>CAVUQE010000017.1:0-104185 GCA_963743365.1 uncultured Acidobacteriaceae bacterium | reverse complement strand
ACTGGCAGAATACCGTGCTGGTTATTAATCGCGATGAGTGGGGCAGCTTCGACACCGTCGTTTCCCCGCGAGTGATTGCGGCCAATGACGTCGATACGGATCTTGTCAATGGAAACGCGCTGCTGGGATGCCGTGTGCCTGCGGTCGTGGTATCGCCGTTCAGCGCCGGCACGCCCGCCACACCAGGATCAATTCCGCACTTACGATCACACCTCGGTGCTGAAGCTGATCGAATAGCAGTATAACTTTAGCCACTTACCCCTCGAGACGCCTCGAATGAGATCCAGAATCTGGCGCTGGCACTGAACTTCCAGGCGGCGTATAACCCGCCGCCCGTGTACCCGGCAGTGCGCTCACCCATCCCGACACTTTGCGGCCTTTTCCGAGCTAGGAAGCCAGATCGACAACGAAAGTTATGACTTCTTCAAGCTGCTCGTATCCGATTTGTTCGGGCTGGGAGACGTCGGGGCTGTAGGAAATGACGTCCCCCGCCGCTGAGGGAAACAGTGCTTACTTGTGGTTGTGGTTGGCGTAGTTGACTGCGCGATGCGAAGCTGCTCATTCACCTGAGTTCCAGCCGTTCCTTGGCTTTGGCTGCGTGCCCGTCCATATCAAACTCATTGGCTTGCTGGGCTTGCGGATGCGGCTCGTAGGCCTGTGTCGACAGCCGCTGAGCAGCGGCCAGATTTGGATCTCAGCGGAAATGTTGTTTGGCCGGGAGCTGGGCGATGGCGAAGCCTCCGGCGAACATGGCTGCACTGAGGGCTCCGCCGAGGACGAAATTTTTTCTGGTCATTTGCCTCTCCTAAGAAAATGAGTATGCGAGGCTCCGGCTCAAACCGCGACTGCCGGAGAACCGCGCTCAAGACGGTAGGCTCCCCCCGAAGCAGACGGTGACCAGAAAGTGGTAGTTACAGGAAGTCTAATCTTCTTTCGGGCGTACGCCAGGCGCTAAGCAAGGCTGGCTAAAGCGAGCCAACTAATTGTCTTCAAGTCAGTCCCAAATTGTTCACCGGAGCAGTATGCTGTATGGCTATGAACTGGTTGCCTTCACTTTTCGCATTAATGATTTTTGCGATCCTTATGGTTTTTTTTGCAGCTGCCTATTGGGCCTGCGGGGGCATGGAAATAAACCGTCAGGTCTGCCGGAGGTGACTCCTCGCCACGCGGCATGTGCAGTCGTCCGTACATGGGCCGGACGGCCCGTCGGCACAAATCCCGCCGGATAGAGGATCTATTATTCTCCCTTTTCCTGGGAGCCTTGAGGGGCATCGCCTCTGAGCGCTCGCGTTAATACATCACTGGTTATGGTGGGCGCCCAGTACTTCTCGATATGCTCGATCACCAGTTCCGTGCCGGCTGCGTGCGAGACGAGAAGGGTCTCAACGCCGGGTTATACATAGCGTCGGTGAGATCGCGCACCAACACGCAGCGCAGTCCCCGCTTCGATAACTGGCGCACGCCAAAGCCCGGTTGAGGATGCACATGTTGGCGTGCACCCCCATAGAACAACACGGTGTCGATGTAATGTTCTTAAGGACGTTGTATATCTCATCTCCCTTGTCGGAGATCACATCCCCCGGTGCGATGGTAAGGGCCGCGGTTTCACGGCTCCAGGCCTTGTGGGGCTTGTCTCCGGGAGTATCGCAACCCTCATCGCTGTCGTCGAATCGGGGAGGGGGGCATCGGAGAAGGTAGAGTCCGGAGGAGGGGTGGTGCGAGGACGCGTCTCTGCAAGCAGCCTGCCCGGCGCGTTGCTATAGAAGTCCATCGTCTCGGAGGGCGCATGAATGATCAGGATGCCGGCCGCGCGGGCTACTTGCAGCAGAGGTTCCATCTTCTCGGCGATCGAGCCCTACCCTGTGCGTGGCCCCCTTGCACCAGTGCTGATCCCACATATCCGTGATGATGATCGCTGTCTTTGACGGACGATAGCTTCTTCAAAGTGGGCTTCCACCCAGGGTCCGTAGGCATGAAATGGTTGGATCTGGAGCGCAGTGCAACTTGATCTCCTCACTATTCGGTCCTGTTGGCGTGGACGCGGACACCGTGAGTGCCAAGAGCGCGAACGTCGAGAGCACCGTGACTGGTAATCGCATGGGATATATCCTAATCGCAATTCCGGAATGGGGCTGGGCAACCGGGCAGAGGATCCTAGGCTCTAAGATGAGACATGCTAAATAAGATTTGGGACCCGAAGACCGCCCGAATCCTGTGTACGGTCATCATCTTTGCCCTGGGATTGGCTTTTCTACACGCCGCGCGAGAAACGCTCGCGCTCTTCCTGTTTGCGGTCTTACTCGCATACTCGCCGCTCCGCTGGTCGCCCGTTTTGGAAAAGCCTTTCAGAGGCCGGATTCAGGCCATTGGTGCGGTTTATCTCGTTTTGATCGCTCTTCTGGTTGGCCTGGGCTTTCTGGTTGGCCCGAAGATCGCCGCTGAAGGCACCGCGCTCGCGACCAGCCTTCCCTCGCTGCTGGACCAGGCGGGCTCCGGCGAGCTTGCTCTTCCAGGTGGGCCAGAGCGCACGGATGGAGTGAAGCCCGACAAGCCCAGATCCAGAACTTCTTCATAGCGCATAAAGACGACATCCTTCGCTATGGCCGGGCTATCGGCCAGAAGCTGGCGGAACCGGCGCAACACATCTGGTGGCTGATTCTCATCCCCATCCTCGGCATCTTCTTCCTCAAAGATGGCCGATCGATCGGCGAGAACCTTGTCGCTTTGGGGCGCGCCCCAGAGGAAAAGAAGACGATCCGCGGGATCGTCAGCGATGTAAATGTGATGCTCGGCAGCTATATCCGGGCCCAGCTCACGCTGGCATCCCTCACCCTGGTGGCGTACACGGTGGTGCTGAGCATTCTGCACCTGCGGTACGCTCTCATTCTCGGTCCTCTCGCGGGAATGTTCGAGTTTGTTCCCGTGGTAGGCCCGGCGATTGCCGCGCTCATCGTCTTCGTGATCGCGGTCCTGACGAGTTTTCCGCACCTGATATGGCTGGTGATCTTTCTTGGCATCTGGCGACTGGTACAGGACTACGTCAACGCCCCGCACATCATGGGCAACTCGCTGGAGATCTCGCCCCTGGTACAGATCCTGGCAGTGCTTTCGGGAGGCGAAATCGGAGGCGTAGTCGGTGCTCTGATCTCGGTCCAACGCTCGCTACGTTGCGCATCCTCTGGCGGCGCCTGACCAACGAAAAGAGCCGCGATGCGCCAGTTGTTCCCCTTCCCGGAGAAAGATCCCAGCGCTAGAGTCGTTTCCCCGGAAATCGCTTCAATCGGGATGACCTTATTCGCGGCGCCAATACTGCGTGCGGCCCAGCACGGAGAGGCCGATGAACCCACGCACCTTAGCTTGGCGCCGCCGTCTTCTATCGAGATCAGGCATTTGTAGGTCTTTCCGTTCGACGGGTCGAGTATCGTCCCTCCGGACCATGCATCGCCGTCCTTCTGAAGATCCCAGAGGATCCGCAGTCCAATCACCGGCTTCCCCTTCAGCTCGCCCTCACAGTCATCGCAGGTGGGGTTTGGATCATGGGGATCCGGGTTCAACAACTTCTGGACGCGTCCATACAACTTGCCGTTTTCCTCCCAGATAGCTACCACCGACTTAGCCTTGCCGGTGATGTCGTCGATGGTCAGCCACCTGCCAATGGGCGATTGCGCGGACGAAGCTTGCACGCCGGTCTCCGCATGGACCCTGGGAACAAGGAGGGTTCCGGACAACACCGATAGGATTAGGCACAAGATGAACGACCGTCCCACGAGGTCCTCCAATTCCCAGTTTGATTGTGATGCTTGAGAACGGTCCCGAGCCGCATCCGAAGACGCTTGCACTATCTTTTATACCTGCTGAAGCCTGTGGATGGAATTCACGCCGGCGGCGGACGCCCGCCGGCAGCAATCGTCGAAGCGGCAGGAACCGCGGACGTGAAAGCCACGGTCCGGTTCGCGAGCGAACGCGGGCTGCCGGTTGGCAGTCCGGTGCAGCGGCCACATCTGTTCCGATTCAATCAGAACATTCCGCCTACGAAGCGGGAGGCCAGGTCGGAGATAGAATTTTGCACACTACATGTTGTAGCCGAAAGATGGATCTTGGGCTGCATATTGCGGTTCATGCACGCAAAAAATCATTTCTCCGACACACTGTAATTCCTTCCCCCTAATTACTTTCCCTGGACGGACTTGGTCACTTTCTCGAGCAGCGAAGCCTCCCTCTCAAGGGCGCTGGCAACCCGTTCAATTTGCGGGTCAACGGAGGACCACTGCTTCTGCTCAATCGCTTCGCGAACTCCCGGCATCGTCTTTACACCGTAGCCCAGTGTAAAAGCCGGGGGCATAGATAAGATTTTCGAACCAGGGTCGATTGGGCAGCCCGGCCGGGTCAATCAGCATGCGCTCTGTCTGGACCAGTTGTTCATTAACTGCCGGTGACAAATTATCTCCAGCAGCGGTAACAGCTTTCTCGTACTCGTCCGCCGCCCGCGTGAGATCGTCGGAGGCTTGGTCAAGTGGTGCGAAGTTGAAATAGGGTGGAAGCGGCTGCGTGGTGGGCGGAACGAACTGCTTCTTTGGATCATAGAGCGCTTTATAAACGTCTTCGCTAATTTCGGTATTCTCCTCCTTAGCTTTGTCGCGCGTGGTCGAAGCCAGTTTCTTAAGGTCCGTGACATACCCGTGAACCGTTTCTGCCAGGTTAGCGAACTGGTATGGAATCACATCGGCATCGGCCATCCGCATCACCATGGTGCCGGCGGTTTGTGCGAGTGCGCGGCCATAGACGAAGTCGGTGTCCTGAAAATGGGTGTACCAGTAAAAATCGTCATAGATTGAGTGATACTGGCCATCTGATTCATCCTCGCCGCCGTAGCCGAGATTGACGCTCGCGATCCCCAGGTGATCGATAAAGACTGTATAGTCGGACCCGGAGCCCAGAGCCCCAATGCGAAGATCGGTACGAGACCTCAGTTCCGTCCGCGCCTCAGCATTTGCCCGAGAGATCGCAACCAGCCGCTCACGCTTCCATACCGGCATTTTTGTTTCAGGATCGACAATGTCCTTGGTAACGCCGTTCACGAAGTTCTCAAGCGAATGCGAACCCTGGGCGTGGAAGTAGCCTCGTCCGTTTCCGTCCGAGTTGAAGTAGGCAACCGCGTGTTGCTGAAGCTCAGCGGCATGGGTCTCCGCCCACTCCGTCGAGCCAAGCAGGGCCGGTTCTTCCCCATCCCAGAAGCAATAGATAATCGTGCGCTCGGGCTTCCATCCTTGTTTCAGCAGCTCTCCGAGAGAACGCGCCTCTTCAAGCTCGGGGCTGGTTCCGGAGACGGGATCTCCCGCACCGTTGACCCACGCATCGTGGTGGTTACCCCGCAAAACCCATTGGTCTGGATATTTGGAGCCGGGAATGCGCGCAACCACATCGTAGAGTGGCTTGCGGTCCCAGTTAAACTTCAGCACCAGGTGTGCCTTCGCGGTGCTGGGACCAACGTGGTAGGTCATCGGCAGGCCGCCGCGCCACGACTCCGGAACCAGGGCGCCATTCAGTGACTTGAGGAAGGGCACGGCATCCGCGTAAGAGATAGGCATCACCGGAATCTTGGTGATGGTCTTTACTTCGCTGAGCGGGATCTTTTTTGCTCCGGGCACTGCGCCGACACCAGGTGTTTGCGGATCGCCGGGATAGACGGGCATATCCATAACGCTGCCCCGCTGTGCGCCTTCCGGCGGCCGCATAGCTCCTTCGGGGTAGGGATCGCCTTGGAAGTAGCCGTCCTGCTGCGGGTCGGAATAAATGAGGCAGCCGACGGCGCCATGTTCGGCGGCAACCTTGGGCTTGATCCCACGCCATGTTTCGCCATAGCGTGCGATCACGATAGCGCCCTTCACCGAGATACCCAGACGCTCCAGTTGTTCGTAGTCGTCTGGAGCGCCATAGTTTACATAGACCAACGGCGCTGTAACATCGCCGTCGGTGGAGTAGGCGTTGTAGGTTGGCAGCTGCTCGCTCTTTTGGCCCGAGGTTGGATCAACAGCCAGCGTGGGCTCTTCGAGCTTTGCGGTAAAGGGGCTGGAACCCAGCAGTTGCAGTGATCGCAGTTGAGGAGTGGGAAACAACGCATCAAACGTCTCGATCTGCGCGTCGAGACCATAGGACTTCAGTTGGGCAAGAATCCATTCCGCGTTGGCCTTGTCATAAGGGGAGCCTACGTGATGAGGCCGTGCGGAGAGCCGTTGCATGTTCTCTCTCAAGTCAGCTGTGTCAGGGATTTGCCTGAACTTCTGCTCCCATTGAACTTCTTTCGCGGAGCTGGCGGAGGTGTACCCGCGCAATGGGTAAACTGCTTCCGCTGCATTTGCAGTCAAGGCGAACAAACTAAGCAGGGCGACAGACTGGCGCATCATGCACTCGATTCTAACCAGCCACCCAGGTGGCGGGTTAAGAAAACTTGAATGGCTTCGGAGCGCCACCGCTGCTATCCCCTGCCTGATCCGCCAGCTCAAAGCGCCTGGAGAGCACTCGATACTCCGCTGTAAGATGGCGGAAGTATGGGTGATTTCTTCGACGACCTCAAATATTCCCTGCGCATGTTGATCGCCAATCCGGCGTTTACCATTACCGCCATTGCGGCACTGGCGCTGGGCATCGGAGCGAACACTGCCATCTTTACCGTCGTCAACACCGTGCTGCTCAAGCCGCTTGATTATCCCGAGCCGGACCGGCTGGTGCAATTCCTTAACATTGATCCCGATGGGTCCAGTCAGTTTGCTTCGCCCACAAATTTCTTCAACTGGAAGGATCAGACCAGCGTTTTCCAGGACGTCGCTGCCTACGATGACGCCGGTCCCGGCTTTAATCTCACCGGCGCCGTGCCCGAACTGGTTCATGGTATCCACGTTTCCAGAGACTACTTCGCGCTCTTCGGGGCGCCGGTTATGCTTGGCCGCACCTTCAACCAGCAGGAAGACAGCCCCAATGGCGGCAAGGTCGTGGTTATCAGCTACGGTTTGTGGCAACGCAAGTTCGGCGGTAGTCCTAATATCACCGGCACCTCCATTTCGCTAGGCGACGAGTCCTACACCATCGTCGGCGTCACCGGGAAATCGTTTGTGACGGATCCTGCAGCTGACGTCTGGCTTCCCTTCCAGTTCGATCCCAACACCACGAACCAGGGTCACTACTTCCTGGTTGCGGGGCGTCTCAAGCCGGGCGTCACACTGGATCAGGCAAATGCCCAGCTCAAGATTGCCGCGGCTCAGTTCCGCCGCCGCTACCCCGACGCGGTGGCCGCCCTGGACCCCAGAGGAACATTTGGCGCTCAGCTTCTGCGCGACCACGTGGTCGCCGGTGCGCGCTCTTCCCTGCTCGTCCTCCTCGGAGCGGTTGGGTTGGTCCTGCTGATCGCCTGCGCGAATGTTGCCAATCTTCTGCTTGTCCGGGCTACTGGCCGTAAGCGCGAGTTCGCCATCCGCGCCGCCATGGGGGCGGGCCGAGCACGGATCATCCGCCAATTGCTCACCGAGAGTATTGTCCTCTCCATGATCGGCGGAGTTCTCGGCCTTATCCTTGGATTCGGCGGCGTACGGGCGCTGCTGGCGGTCAGCCCTGGAGATATTCCCCGCATCGGCGAACACGGAGCCGCGGTCGGCATCGACTGGCGTGTCCTCACCTTCAGCCTCGGCATCTCGCTGTTGACCGGCATCCTCTTCGGGCTCTTTCCTGCTCTCGGCGCCTCGCGTCCCGACCTCAACTCCACTCTGAAGGAGGGCAGCAACCGGTCCGGTACCGGCTTCCGTGAAAGCAAGGCCCGTTCGTTATTGGTCATCAGCGAAGTTTCGCTTGCGCTGGTGCTTCTTATTGGCGCCGCGCTCCTCATCCGTACGTTCATCGCTCTGCGCCACGTCAATCCAGGCTTCAACGGTCACAACGTGCTCACCCTGGAGATGTCGCTCATCGGCAACCGCTACCAAAAGACCGCCGGAGTCGCCCAGTTCTCACGCGATGGCCGCGAGCGCCTCAACGCCATCCCTGGTGTGGAGGGCTCTGCCTTTGCCTGCAGCCTGCCGCTAGAAGCCGGCTACAAGTTGCCCTTCAACATTGTTGGGCGTCCACTGGGCAAGAATGAGTTCACCGGGGGCGCGGGCTGGATCAGCGCATCGCCTGGCTACTTTGATGTTTTCAAAATTCCCATCATCCGGGGCCGCGACTTCAGCGACCGCGATGCCGCAGGCGCACCCGGCGTGATCATCATCAACCAGGCTATGGCCAGGAAATACTGGCCTAATCAGGATCCTATCGGTCAGCTGATTGAGATTAGTAAAGGCCACGGCCCGCAGTTCGATGAACCCGCACGCCAAATCATCGGCATTGTGGGCGACACGCGCGTGAACGAGCTTAACGTCGATCCGGCTCCGCTCATGATCGTCCCCCTGGCCCAGGTCACCGACGGCATGACTAACCTCTTTGCGGGCATCAGCCCCATGGCGTGGCTGGTCCGCACCCACGGCGATCCACATCAGTACATTGCCGCCATCAGCGAGCAGCTGCGCCAGGCAAGCGGTGGATTCCCCGTCGGCCGCGTTCGGCCTATGGAGCAGGTGATGGTGCAGTCTACTGCACGCGAGGATTTCAACATGCTGCTGTTGAGCATCTTCGGAGGCTCGGCGATGCTGCTCGCTGCGATTGGCATCTACGGTCTCATGGCGTATTCGGTGCAGCAGCGCACCCAGGAAATGGGCATTCGCATGGCGCTCGGGGCTGATCGCGCCCGCATTCGGAACCTGGTGGTTTGGCACGGCATGCGTTTGGCTTTGGCGGGTATCATTGTGGGCATCAGCGCGGGGTTTGGGCTCACGCGCTTCCTTGCCAGCTTCCTGTACGGCGTCAAATCCTGGGATCCCTTGGTATTCGTAACCGTGCCAATTGTCTTAAGCGTAGTGGCTCTGCTGGCCGTGTGGCTACCCGCTTCCCGTGCCGCGCGGTTGGATCCCCAGCAGGCTTTGCGCAGCGAGTGAGTCACCTGCGCGCCGCGGGAAGCGCAGCACGGCGCACTGAGTGTGCCCTCTCAGTTCTTTGTACCGTATGTTTTCCCGGAATCTCCGCCCCCATCCCACGTGCCGTCCAGCTTGTCCGCGGTGGCTTTGAGCTCGATGTCGTAGTAAGAGCCCTGGTAAGGCGCCTGGAATTTCAAAACGCCGTCGACGAAGGTTATATCTTTCGCGGGTTGTTCCCCTTCACCGACGCTCAGGGAGCCGGTCAATTTTCCTTCAGTCTCCTGGAGAGTCAGGGTCCATTTGACCGGGTCCTCGGTGCTTTCCGATGTCATGTTCCACTTGCCGAGCAAGGGCTTATAGTCCTGTCCGTGGGCGGATACCGTCAGCACCATGAGTCCCAGGCAGAGCGCGAAAAACCGGCGGCTTATCTTATGAGCCATAACACTCCTCCGTGGCAACCGGCGCCACCTGAGCAGTGTACCCTGGCCTCCGCCATGTGCGTTTACAATCTGGACCCGCCCAATCGATCCTTTTCTGCCCGGTGGGCCCCCTGCTTCAGCGTTGCGCAGAGAGTCGCACTCAATCAAATGGGACTTTAAAGCCCTCCTGAGTTCCCTCAGAACGGACGGGTGCCCCATATCTCGCTCGGCTTGAAAGCCAAGCTCCCCCGCATGAATGCGGGGGCTTCCACCGTGGCATCGCCGATGCGATGCCCTTCCAAATATGCTGGAGGAGTTTTAGTGGGTGTCAAGCGCCGGTCATTGACCGGGTGAGGCATGCCTATTCAGGGTCTCACCGATGCTTTCGAGCAACCCATTCACTTGGCCGTCGATGCTGTCCGCTTCACGGAGAATGAGCACGTAGTGATCCATATAGACTGGGACCCCGTTCAGCGGTACAGCCAGCGCCACTGCTACCACGGAAGCGTCGCTGCGTCCCTCGGCATTGACGAGCTTTACGGTTGTGAAGTAGAGGTCCAGTTGGGCATCGCTCATCTTGTCCACGACGCAACCCTGGTGTTGCCTCACCGCTGATTTGAGGCCGTAAATAAACAAGTTCACTGTATCCGTAGCTGTAGCGTCACCCGGGCCTTGGGGTGCTTGCATGTACATCGGTAATTTACAGGCAACCTTCGCTTCGCCGGACGCGGCGCCCACCATCAGAACTGAAAACAGCAAAGCAATCGCTCTCATAGTGGTTTTCCCGGGGAAGGAATGCTGACGACCGTCCTATGATCCTAGGGGACGAGGCCGCTCTCCTGGCTGCACCAAAAGAGGCAGTGCCTGTGGCATTTATTTGTAATCTTCGCGGTTTCGGCTGCCCCGTATCCGCAGACCTGATCTGGCTTTCAGAGTGGTATCGACCCGGGGTTGCCTGCTCATCGCAGGAGGTGTGTACTACGCAGGAACCCGGTGAAGCAATCGGCGGCACAGCATTGGAAACAACCAAAATGGCAGAAGTCCATCAAGGCAAATAACTTGCCGCACCGGATGGAAGTCTTGCACGGTCTCCGGCAGTCAACTTCTCTGGTTCCTCCGAGCGGAGATGCGCGTGTTTTTTCGTTACTCTGACACGAAAGATGCACTATCATCCCGGAAAATGATGCTGCTTCTGTTTCATTTTCTGTGGTAGTGGGGCAGAGAGGCAGGCACCGTCCTGGTGAGAAAGATCAAGTCCGCCCCGAGGGCTTCACCAGCGACAACTGATGGGGTGCGGATTGGCAACGACAGGCATCTCCGCTGCTCGATTCAATTTCAAACTAAAGGGAGGACAGTCCATTGAAAACAATATTCACTCCGGGCATGATCGCCGGGCTCGTTTTGCTGTGTACGCTATCTGCGGCTGGTCAAACACAGGGAGCCCCACTGAGCCGGTCTTCAGCACTTCCGAGCTCAGTTCACAACCCGCTTGAGAACACAACAAACCGGTATGACTATGATTTCATTGCCAAGGGCTTCGTATGGAGCAATCAGCCGCTTACATCAACTGCCGGCAAAATTTGCCAGACCATGAAAGACCACGCCTTCGCCGAAACTCCCTATGGGATCAACAGCAACGAGGACTGGAACGACTGTCTTAGGACTCAGATCCGCAGTATTGGCTACCTGCGCTGGTTGCGGAACGGCGGCTTTAAACCCAACCCCAAAAACCGTACAAACGCTCAGGAGTATCTGAAGAAGAAGTACGCCATGGGCCCTTGGGGAAGCTACTCCTTTACCCAGCTGAGCGACGCGGTAAGAGCCACAACAGGCAAGACGATTCCCTAGCCGTTCCAATCGATCTGCCGGCAAAACCGCTTCTGAAGTTGCGGTAATCATGTTGGCAAGACGATTTCGGCAGCCGGGCGGCCTCTCGTCACCCCGCCCGGCGAATACAACAACCTCAAAGCTTTGCCGGGACCCCGTGCGGAAGTGGACGCCCTGCGTGGGCATTGGTAAGCTCTCCCCCATCAATGGCGAGTTGCCCATTTACGAGCAGATACACCACTCCGGTTGCCAGAAGCTTCGGTTGTTGATAGGTCGACCGGGCGCGGATGGTCTTGGGATCAAATACCACTACGTCGGCGAAATAGCCAACCTTGAGAAGACCGCGGTCTTTCAGGCCGAGTGTTTCCGCCGGCAACGAAGTGCTGGAGCGGATGGCAAAGGGCAGCGTGATGACATGCTCGTCGAAAACATACTTGCGCAGCTTTTCCGGGAAGGTTCCATACTTCCGCGGGTGGCCAGTGCTGCCATCCGAGCAGGTCATCACCCAATCCTGACGCATGAAATTTTTGATGTCGCTCTGCTTCATATTGAAGGAGGCAACGTCCGCGCCGCCTTTTTGAATGATGATCAAGGCTGCTTCAATCGGCGAAGTGCCGCGTTCCTTCGCGATCTTGGCCAGGGTTTTGCCGACGAACTCTTTGTCAGGCGACGCAGTCATGAGCAGAGACTCCGGGCCGCCGCGACGGTCCAGATTCTTCTGCATCTCAGCCATCAGGCGGGGCCTCACCGCAGGATCACTGATCCGCTGCAACAATGCGGATGAGCCGCCAACCTCCGCCCAGCGCGGTACCAGCGAAGCTTCTACGCTCGTTCCCGAGGCATCGTAGGGGTATTGACTTGCCGTCACCCGCACGCCTTCGGCCCGTGCGGAATCGATTAATGCAATCACTTGCGGGCTCTGCCCCCACACGTCTCGGCCCAGCGCTTTGATGTGGGAAATCATGACGGGCATGTGCGCTTCCCTGCCGATCCTGATGGTTTCGCGCACTGCACCCAAGAGCCCGATGTTGTAGGTGCTCTCATCCCGCATATGCGTGTCGTAGATGCCACCGTCCGCTGCTGCGACCTTGGCCAGGGAGATTACTTCCTCGGTGCTCGAATAGCTGCCCGGCGCATAGTACAGGCCGGTGGACATACCGATTGCTCCTTCTTTCATGCCCCGATCCACCAGCGCCTTCATGGAATCTATTTGTGCGGCGGTGGGCTTTGCATCCGACATACCCATGACAGCCTCGCGTACGGAGCCCTGGCCGATGAACAAGGCGGCGTTGGTGCCAATGCCCTGCTGTGCCCACTTGTGCAACGCATCGCCTATTTTTATTGGACTGCTTCCGTCGTTACCGGTGGCTACGGTCGTCACGCCTTGCATCAGGTAGGCATCGTTGCGCCTGGTCGCCGGGTTGGAGAGGTCATCAAAGGTGTGCGTGTGGGGATCAATAAATCCAGGCGCGACGATCAGACCGTGCGCTTCAATGATGCGACTGGCTTTTTGCCTCAGGTCTTTTCCAATGAGAACGACTCTGTCCCCGCGAATGCCAATATCCACTTGCTTGGCTGGAGAGCCGGAGCCATCGAGAACGGAGCCGTTACGAATCAGGAGATCGAGGTTCTGCGCCCACGTCGGGCTGGCCAGGGAAAGAAGGAGCAGTGCTGACAGGATCCTGGGAATCATTGCGGCCTCCAAAAAGCTTCCATCGAGGTACTTTGGCCCTGTTCGAAAAGGACCGGCACCTCCTGTTCCCCAACAAAGGGACGGGTGCCCCACATCTCGCTAGTTTTTCGCGAGATGTGGGGCACCAATGTCGATCGTTAAGTGTATCGGATGAATCGAAAGCCAGAGGAAAAGAGCGGTATCCCCGGTCAGTGGGCAAATCCAGTGCTGGGTGGTGAGGCAATACTTGACAGGATCACGGATTAGAATCACAATGTAATTCAAATCATGCTTGGCGAATTTGAGTACCTGATGATCACCGCGGCTGCCGGACTTGGCGACAAGGCTTATGGAGCTGCCATTCGAGAAGAGATTGAGCATACAACCGGCCGAAAATGCTCGATCGGTGCGCTCTACACGACGATTGAGCGTCTGGAGAAAAAAGGCCTGCTCACCACCTGGATGGGCGAGGCGACCGCGGAACGAGGCGGCCGCGCCAAGCGCATGGTTCGCGTAACGCCTAAAGGCGTCAAAGCGGCGAAGGAGTTCTACGATGTGGTGATTCGGGTAAGCCGCGGTGCTTCGTGGGTGGCTAACCGGACAGGGAGTGCCTCATGACAGAGATCAGCTGGTCATTCGTGGAGGTTGCTGCTCGACTGCTGCAAGGTGACGAACGCGAAGCTGTGCTGGGTGATTTGCGGGAAGCCGGCGAGAGTGGCCTGCGTGGGTTGCTGGATGTATTCGGCCTGGCAGTCCGGCGGCAACTGGCGCTTTGGAGAGATTGGCGGCCGTGGCTTGCATCGTTCGGAATGGCTTTGCCAGGAAGCCTGCTGCTGATGGGGTACTCCCTCTCTGTGAGCCAGAGGTATCAACGACTGATCCACCCAACCATCTTCAAGGCGACTGGACTCACGGTGGGCCCAGGCTTTACGTTGCTGCTGTGCAATCTCTTCCTCTTGATCGCCTGGTCCTGGACTGGCGGATTTGTCATGGGGTCGATATCGCGGAGAACTGTGCGCGTTAGTGCCATTTTGTCATTTGCCCCCTGTGTGTTTTGCCTGGCAAGGTTCCGCGTGGAGTCGCTATCGCGGTTCTGCCTGCTTCTCTTTTTGCTGCCCGCGATCTGGGGAGTTTGCCGCGGCCTGCAAATTGCCCAGATTAAATTGGGACCGGCACTTATCCTGGCCGCGAGCATCACGCTGCTCACCCTTCCCACATGGACAAGCAAAGGTTCGTGGATTCCCAATTGGGCTTTGAGTTGGCCTGCATGGTACCTGGTTGCGATGGCATGGCGTGGTGAGGCCATGAAGGAGCGGAAAAGATGGCGGACAAACTAGCCTTATCCGTAAACGGAACTCAGCATTTCGTCTCCGCTTCGCCAGACACTCCTTTGCTGTACGTGCTGCGTAATGAACTGAAGTTGTCCGGGCCGCGCATGGGCTGCGGGATGGCGCAGTGTGGCGCGTGCGCCGTGCTGGTCGATGGAGCTGAGGTCCGCTCGTGCATCGCACCCCTTTCCTCCGCCGTTGGGAAGAAGGTAACGACGATCGAGGGGCTGGCCCTGGTGTGGGCCGAGAAAAAGGGCTTGAGCGAAACCGACGCTGCCAAGACATTACATCCCGTACAACAGGCATGGATCGACGAGCAGGTGCCGCAATGCGGCTACTGCCAGAGCGGAATGATCATCGCCGCAGTGGAACTGCTGCAGAAGAATCCCAATCCTACCGTGGCGCAGATCAAAGATGCCTTTACCAATAAGCCCCCCTCCCCACATCTCTGCCGCTGCGGCACGTATGCGGCCATCATCGAAGCCGTGCAGCTGGCTTCCAAAACCATGAGTGCTTGAACCCATGCTAGTGAAGCCTGATCACCCCGCCGGCTCCAGCCCTGTGCCGAGGCTCACACGACGCGGCTTCGTCAAGATGGGCGGCGCCCTCATGGTGTCGTTCACGTTTCCCGGGTTCTCTACGCTCGCTGCGGAGCTCCAATCTAAGCCTGCAACCAGGCAATTAGCTTCGTGGCTCGAGATTCGACAGGACAATACCATTGTTGTGCGCACCGGCCGCACCGAGATCGGCACCGGCATGAGCGCTTATTATGCTCAAGTTATCGCCGAGGAATTGAACGTCCAGGCAGACGCCATCACGCTCATCATGGGCGACACGGATAAGACGCCGGATGGCGGCTACTCCGCCGGCTTTCTTTATGGAGCAGTGAATCTGCGCAAAGTGGGCGCCTATACCTACCAGGCGCTGCTGGGGCTAGCCGCAGAAAAGCTCCGCGTCCCCGTCGCTACACTCACGGTTACAGATGGTGTTGTGTCGGGAGGCGGAAAGAGTATCCGCTACGGAGAACTCGTTCAGAACCAACAGTTCGATCTGAAGATTCCAGTTTCTGGCGCGCCGCCAAAGGTCGACCCAACGTCGTGGAACGGGATCGCAGGATTGGACGGTCTGACGGTGCTGGGCGACCCGCCGACGAAGCCTATAAGCCAGTACAAAGTGGTCGGCAAGTCACACCCTATGCCGGGCATTCCCGCCAAGGTCACGGGCAAGACGCAGTGGAGCTGCGATGTCACTTTGCCCGGGATGCTTCACGCGCGCATGGTCCGCCCCCCAACGCTGGGCTCGACGTTGATTTCCGTAGGCGCGGTGGACAAGACGCGCTTCCCCAACGCGCAGGTAATCACCAAAAAGAACCTGGTCGCTGTGCTCTCTCCCAATGAATGGGAAGCAGTGAGCGCCACCCGATCGGTTGCTTCCAGTAACAAGTGGACTGAATGGTCGGGCCTGCCGGGCAGCGAACATCTGACCCAGACACTGCGCGATAACAAGTGGGGTGCTCCATCGGAAAGCAAGGGGAATGCAGCCGATGTCACTGCGGCACTCGCGCGTGCGTCCAAGACGCTTTCGGCGACCTACGAACAGCCATACATCAAACATGCTCCCATTGGTCCCTTTGTTGCGGTGGCCGATGTGCGGAGCGATGGCACAGCCACGGTGTGGACGCATTCCGCAAACTCGCAAGGCTTGCGGGCGCAGATTGCCAATACGCTGAGCACACCAGTCGAAAAAGTAGTCGTCCGCTGGCTGGACCACGCCGGCCAGTTTGGACGCACCACCTTCGGAGGCGACGGCGCCGAGGGGGACGCTGCGATCCTCTCGCAGTTGACGGGGAGGCCTGTGCGGGTGCAGTGGACCTTGCAGGAAGACCTGGCCTGGTCGGCGTCCTCGCCCGGCTGGGTGGAGGATATAAGCTGCGGCCTTGACGACCATGGCTGCGTGACCGCTTTGCGCAGCGCCTTCTACTCCGCGCAATCGAATGACGCGCGGATTGTTGGAGCTCTTCTTGCCGGAATGCCTTGCAGCCAGCCCAAGCCGGGCAATTGGATTGCCACAGAGTGGCCGTATGACAAGATTCCATGCCGGCAGGAGCAGGTGTATGGGATGCCGAACCTGGGAGCAGATTCGCAGTCGCCCGGATTGCGCGGGCTTATCATGCGCACACCCGGACAGCGGCAGCAGAACTTCGCGCTCGAGTCGCTGATCAACGAGGCGGCATCGTGCGCAGGTATCGATCCTATTCAGTTCCGGCTCCTGCACACCACCGACCAGCGCCTCATCGACATCATCCATGCCACGGCCAAGGCAGCCGCATGGGAGCCACGTCCTTCTCCTCACCCCGGCGTGCGCCGTACTGGAGCCGAGCCCGTCACCGGCCGCGGAGTATCCATCATGGTCCGCCAGAACTCGTACTGGATGGGAATTGCCGAAGTCACGGTGACTCCGGATACGGCCGCGATACAGGTGACAAAGTTCACCATTGGTGTGGACTGCGGCAAAGTCATCAACCCGCGGCAACTGGAACGCTGCATGAAGAGTGGCGTTGTGATGGGCGTCAGTGAAGCGCTCAAAGAGGAAGTCACCTTCGACACGGGAAAAATAACCAGTACCAGTTGGAGCCGCTACAAGATCCTGACGATGGCGGAGATGCCAGAGATCAAGGTGGTGCAGATTTCACGCGACGACAAAGGATTCGGCGGGGGCTCTGAAGCCGCCAATGCGGTATGTACGCCGGCGGTCGCTGCTGCTTTTTTCGATGCAACCGGAGTTCACGCGCGCAGAATTCCACTGACCCCCGCGTATGTAACTACCCTGCTTAAAGGTTAGAATTCCTGCGAGAACGGCCCTAGTCTGCTAACTGGAAGATGCGAATCTGAACCAGCTTGCTGATGGTGAGGTCGTTAAATCCCCTGGCTTGCATGCGATGGATGAAATCCGGGGTGACCTTGAAAATGCGCATTTGGATTAGCTCATCGAGCGTTGGTTGGTAGCCCATAGCACGAATCTGTTTCACTTCTTCCGGATTGACGTGCTGCACGCGTAAGGCTATCAACTTGCCCGCATCCGGAGTTGCATAGCCGAGCGCATTCAGGCTACGGATGTAGTCTGAATCTACGTGGAAAATGCGCAGCGCAATCAGGTTCCCGGAATCAAGGCCGCTCACGCCCGCAGTCTGCAACGAGTGAACCCAGGCAATCCCTATATCAAAGAGCGTGTACGCCTGCAGCTTCTCCGCTTCAAGATCACGAAATCCCAGGTGCAGCATGCGGTCGACAAACACCGGATCGGGCACGAATGAGAAAGCGCCACTCATTCTGCCGTCATGTACGACGCCGGAGCAGGTGAGGGTGCCGGCTTCGGCGCGGATCCTCGCGTCCAAATGCGCGCCTTCACGCTGCAAATCCGCGAGGGCAAAGCCGGAAAACGCGCTCAGCGGTTCCTGAGTTTGGCTGGAAGAACAGTCTCTATTACCTTCGCACCCACTGCGCTCCAGGCGCAGATCTGCCTCGGTCTCATTTGCAGTGGCGGTGATGCTGCACGATCCGGTAAGCGTTCGAAGCTGCTCCTCCGCCTGCAGAAACAGGCAGGTGAAGGCTGCGATAAATACTGAAAGAACGATCCAACCTGTCTTTTTCATTTTCCCTCCGCGCCCGAATCCCCCATCACGCCAGAGATGCGTAGTTTCACCAGTTGCTCGATTGATAGCGAATTAAAGCCGTGACGCTTAGCATCGGCAATAAATGCATCGTCAATATGGAAAATGCGAAGCTGAACCAACTGATCGAGAGTAACGTTCGGATATTGCTGTTTCACCGTCCGGGCGTATTCGGGGGTCACGTGCTGAACACGCAGTGCCACCAGCTTTTGCGGCGGAATCGAGTCGAAGCCGGCGGCCTTCATCGCGGCGACAAACTCGGGCGTAACTTTGAAGATGCGGTATGAGACCAGATCACCGATGCTGCTTGGCTGCAGGCCCGCCGCACGCAGCCCCGACACATACTCCGGCGTAACGCCCTGGACTTTCATAGCGATCAGATCATCAGCGGAGGGCTTACCGAAGCCCACATTGGCCATCGCCTGCGCATATTCGGGAGTGATGCCCTGCACCTTCATGGCGATATATTTGTCGATATCAACGTCGTAGCCGGCTGCGCGCATGGCATCGATATAGTCAGCCTTGTGTGCCGGGGCATTGACGGTCGCGGTCTGCTCCGCATTTCCGCCGGAGCTTCCTGAACCATCGCCAGCGCCATATCCCACTCCTTCTCCTGTGCCCTTACCAGCCCCTTGACCAGCCTCGGTTGCAATGGCAGCGGCACCGTCGTTCCCAGCAGCCGGGGCTAGCGCGACCTGGACCTTGGGGAGAACCGGGGATGCAGTAGGACCCTCGTGTACGTTGCTCGATATCACTGGGGCAGGAAGATCCACTGCCGCCGGAGCAGAGACCACGGGCGGCGCAATTTGCGCCTGCACGTTTTTCCGCAATCCTGCAAAGAGATGAGGCATGGGCAGCAGCAGGAGCAGAAACACGGCACAAATCGCAGCCAGCGGTATGGGGACGAGTTCACGCGGGCTCTTCTCGCCGTTTGTTTCACCGAGAATGCGCGCAATCCGCAGGCCGAGACCGGACCATGGCCTATGCCCATCCAGAGCCATGGCCAGCGTGAGCCGCTGAGTGCGCCGCTCCTCCAGACGCAGCAGCGCGGTCGCATACACCAACGGATCTGCGCAGGATTGGACCGCCACATCATCGCAGCAAAGCTCGCGCTGCTGACGCAACCTGCCTCCAAGCCACCACACGGCGGGATGAAAGAAGAACAGGGTTTCGACCATCGTCTGAATCAGGTTCCAGAGATAATCGGCGCGACGCACGTGCGCCAGCTCATGGGCTAACACCGACTCCAACTGCTCGGGGCTCAGAGCCATGAGCGCAGACGCAGGCAGTATGACCAACGACCGCACAATTCCGATTGCGAGCGGCCCTTGAATGTGTTGGGAGATATAAAGACTGACCGGCTGGGTAATCCCAAGCCTTTCGCGGAGCCCGACAAAGTTTGCGTACACCGCTTCAGGAGCCTCCACCAGCGCGCTCCGGCGCAGCCGCTGAATCAGCCACCACCCGCCGATGGTTCGCGTGGAAAGGCACGCCACACCCAGCAACCACGCGACGTCGAGCCAGGGCAAGAATCGCGACAGATACAGCGGCAAAGGCTGGGGTGTAGCGCCGGCCGTCCTGTGTCCCGCCAACGGCGCAAGGTCACTTGAGATGTCCGACCCGATCGTCATCATCGCCGGGGACGAAAAGGGTGCCTGTGAATATGACTGGCCGGAGTCGCCCCGCGTCTCCTCGTAAGCAAACGTTGCCAGCGCGCTGCCCAGCATCAGAAGCATGGTCGCCAGCGCCAAAAGATAGCGGGTCTGACTGCGCGCCTTCGACAGCACAGTATCGGTGACCCAATAGACAAGCGCGATCGCTGCCGCCTGCCAGCAGAAATGCAACAGCGTCCAGCCTAGAGACTCCAAATGATGATTCATCGTTTCTCCTGCTTGCGCTCGATTAGCTTGCGAATTTCCTTTAACTCGTCGTTGCTGGCGGGCTCCATGGTCAATGCGTGCATGGCAAGCTGAGTGGCGGAGCCGGAAAACAAACGCTCACTCAGATCTCTTAAGAGCTGGCTCTGCGTCTCTTCCTGGCTTGCCGTGGCACGGTAGACATGGGCTCTACCAACCTCGGTTCTCTGCACCAGCCCCTTTTCAGTCATGATCTGCAGCAGCTTCAACACCGTGGTGTAGCCTAGCGCGCGTTCCTGGCTTACTGCCTCATGAAGCTCGCGGACGGTAGCCGAGCCTTTGACCCACAACGCCCGCAGCAACTCCAGTTCCCCCTCGGTCGGCTTGGGTAAATTGCTTCGCCTGATCTTCATGGAGGAACCATATACGAAGTCCTTCGTAGCTGTCAACGAAGACCTTCGTAGAAGGTAAGCCAGGCATTGTGACCACAACTGCCCATTTCGCCCCCAGCAGGCCTTACCACTCTTACCACGTAGTATTCTTTCGCCGGTATACTTCCCCCACATATCGCCGAGCGAGGTCCCTACCGATGAAAAGACTGGCTTTCCTTTTACTGCTTGCTGTACCGTTTGCCGCCTCAGCCCAAAACAAAAAGCCGCCTACTACGCTTCGCGGCGTACTGCTGGAACAGCTGCGCACCACTCACAACGAGGAGGATTGGTTCGTCCCGGCAAGCGTTGCGGTCGCGGGCCTCACCGCAGAACAGGCCAAATGGAGCCCAGGAAAAGGCAACCACTCCGTCGGCCAGCTGGCCTACCATCTCTGGTATTGGGATGACCGCGCGCTGACCCGCTTTAAAGGTGAGAAGCCCGCTCCCTTTGACGGAAACAACAACGAGACCTTCGACAATTTCACTGCTGCACAATGGGACGACCTGGTGAAAAAGCTTAACCAGGTGATGAGCGATTGGGAAAAGGCGGTTGAAACAGCGGATGACAAGAAGCTGGCCGAGAATGCCTCCCTCGTCGCCCACGTGGGAGCACACAACGCGTACCACATTGGCCAGATTCTTTACGTCCGCAAGCTCGAAGGAGTATGGGATCCCAGCAAGGGCGTGAAATAGGCTAACAGCCCAGGCCGTGCTACTTCCACGACTTATTGCCCACAAGCCCTGCGGATATGTGATCCCCGGCAGCGCCGTACCGGCGCGCTTAATTTGCTCTAAGAAGGCAACGTTTCTTAAGTTGCGGGCACCTAACTTTCCGAAGTACGGGCCTGCCGGCGGTTATATCGCTCTTCCCCAACCGCAGGAGCCACCCGATGCGGCCACGTCCCCGATGGCCTGCAGTTAGTCGAATCGGATCTCAGACCCGAAGTGCATCAAACGATCGAACGGTAGAAAGAGGCGACCTATGTTTCTAGGACTTGGATTGGTGTTGCTGCTGCTGTGGCTCGGAGGCTTCTTCGTGTTCCACGTCACCGCGTTTTTCATTCACATTTTGCTGATACTGGCTGTAATTTCCATCGTCTTCCACTTCATGCGAGGCACTGCGTCTGCGGTTTGACGCTTGCCGTGGGGGATCTCGAATAGGGATCCCCCACGGCGTACCCAGCATTGCCGGGCACTGCTGCAGAATGCTAGACTTTGCCCTTCGGGGTGGAGTCCATGCTCAGCCTCAGGATTCGCCTCGGCCCATCTCTTGCGATCGCAGCGACGTTGTTCGCGATCTTTATATTTCCCCTTAAGCCGGCGAGAGCCCAAGTCCAGACAGACACCACCGCAAGCAACCTGCCCGCAACCCGGTTAAAGGTAACCACTAACCTGGTGGTGGTGCGGGTCGTCGTGCGGGACGCGCAGGGTCAGCCGGTCAAGGGCCTGCGCAAGCAGGACTTCAAGCTCTTCGATTCCGGCAAGGAGCAGGCGATCGCGCAATTTGAAGTGGAGTCTGCAGTTGAGCCACCGTCGCCTCCGGTGGCCGCGCGTAAGCCGGAACAAGCGCGCGCAACTCTTTCCTCCGCATTGCCGGGACGGTTTCTGGCTCTCTACTTCGACGACCAGTACACCTCCGATAACGACTTGGTCCAGGTACGCAAGGCTGCCGATGACTACCTTGCTGCCAGTCTGCAACCGGCGGACCGTGTAGCCATCTTTACTTCCGGGGCGATGCTTTCGGACTTTACCTCCGACCCGAAGCAGATCCATGAAGCCCTATCCAGGCTTCGGGCCAGTGGACGCGCTCCCGCCCCTGGCCATGATTGCCCGGACCTTTCCGATTATCAGGCGCTGGAAATGACGAGAACCAAGGCGCCGGAGCCTTTGTCTGGCCCACCGGAGCCCATTATCGCCATGAATGAAGCATGGGGGTTGGCGTACCAGGAGGCATTACAGCGCAACTGCTTGCCATCGTTTCATCCGCTTGCCATTAAGGAATTCTTTCTGGGTCAAGCGACCAAGGTTGCTGGCCAGGCCGAAGTACTTGCGCGCTCCAACCTGCAGCAACTCGATGAAGTGGTGAAGTACACGGCGCAGATGCCCGGCCAGCGAACCGTGATCTTGGGTTCCCCCGGCTTCCTGTTGCAGGACGACAACCAGTTTCAAGTAGAGCGGATCATCGACCATGCGCTGCGCTTACAGGTGGTCATCAATTCGCTCGACCCAAGAGGGCTGGCGGTCATCGCACGCCAGATGGACGCATCCCTGTTATATAACCCGGCGTCAAATGGAACGGCCAGTGGAGCTATGCATCGCATGGACCAAAACAGGGAGGTTCTCGCAGGGGATGTATTGGCACAGGTTGCGGAGGGCACCGGCGGCGAATTCTTTCACAACAACAACGACATGAAGGGCGGATTTGGGCGGTTGGCAGGTTCTCCCGGCGCCTATATCCTGGCCTTCGCTCCCAAGGACCTTAAAGCGGACGGCAAACTTCATCCGTTGAAGGTCAAGCTGGCGGAGAAGGGGTACAGCATACAGGCTCGCCGTAGCTACTTCGCGCCCAGGAATGAAGCGGAGGCAAAGGCGGAAGCCGAAGAAGTAGAAGCTTCCAGCGCTGCCGGGCAAGAACAGGAGCAGCTTCGCGAAGCGCTGCTTTCTAAAACGGCAATCGCACAGTTTCCGATTGTTTTGGATACTACGATCTCACAGGGGCAGGGAGAAACACACGAGCTGTCCCTGGTATCCCACGCGGACCCCAAATCGCTCGATCTTCGCAAGGAAGGGGGCCATAACCTCGATACGTTGACCTTTGTTTTTGGCGTATTCGATCAAAAAGAGAATCTAATGACTGCCCAGCAGCGGCACGCAACCGTAGATGTTACGGATGAACAGTTGCCGGAGTTTCTCAAGACCGGGATGAATATTGACATGGCCTTTCAACTGAAGCCTGGCAGCTATCGGATACGCGAGGTGGTGACCGATTCTGAGCAGCGTCTGGCCGCCTTGTCCCGCAACGTAGATATCCCAGTGGTCATTGCTGCAACGCCGGAAGCCTCTGCGACGCCGCCTCATTCCCCGCAAGCTGTGATCCCAGCCCCCGAGGCGCAAGCGAGTTCCCTTCCCCCATCCTTGCCGTCGCAAACTTCGCCATTACAAACTCCCATCCAGCAACCGGTCACGCCGCCGGCTTCCGATCCGGCCACCAGCCAGTTTCTCCTCCGCGTGTGGGCCAACGTCCTTGGATACCTATCCTCCATCCCCAACGTCTTCGCCGATGAGCATGTGGTCTCCAGCGTTACCAGACCCTATGACCCTCTATCGAAGCAGAGTGTCCACGCCAGCGAGATGGATTCCACCATCGAATCCACCATCGAGTCCATTTTTCGACTCAAACGCGTCAGCACCGATGGGAAAACCGCCGACCTGGTGGAGTCTCGGGAGGTCAAATATGTCGACCATCATGAGGCCACCAAAGGCCAGTCCCTGACCGGGCCTGCCATCCTGATCGGGGCGTTTAGCCGGGCTCCCAATGTACTTGCCCCGCAGTTCAAAGACTGCTATGAGTACCGCCTGCTCCCCAACATGCGCCGCAAACCCGGCGATTCCATCTTGTTTCTCCACGCCGACGTCCGCGTTCTTGAATATGCCCTCAAGTCGCCTCTCCCCGCGGGCGTCGAATGTCCCGCGCCTGAACCGACCACGGGCCGTGTCTTCATCGATCCATCCTCCATGCAGATCGTTCGTCTCGAGCAGCACCGCCCCCATCATGATGAAGCGGGTTCCGGGCACCCGGTCGACTGGTCCTGGTCCATCGACTATGCGCGAGTGATGATGGACGGCAAGCAGTTCTGGCTACCCAAGACCATCTCCTCGAAGTCATCGTCCCTCGATGGGGGGCGCTTCAAGTGGAGCTTCCTTGCGAATTACAGCAACTACCACCTGATGACTGTCACTACAACCGTCCTACCCGCCGCGAACAGCACGCAGCACTAACCGGAGCACTGTCGTCTTTGGTCAGGAGCGGGCTTGCTCCGCGTTGCGGATCTTTTCGATAAGATCGCGTATCTCATCCGCCAGGTACCACGCTTTTACTTCTTCCAGGCGGCTTGCTGTCCTTTGCAAAATGGCGATTGTCTCAGAATGGAGCTGCGCTTCATCCACGATGGTTCTGGCAATTTCCAGCACGTCCGCCCTTTTAAGGCTTCTAATACCCGCGCGCCTCTTCATGCGGGCGACCATCACTTCCGGCGTGATATAGACGTTAGGTTTCATCCCGCTCTCCGATGTTGGTTCACGTACAGGCACCACCGGCGGTGCCCGAGCATCGAATCAGGAACGAGCATAGCGCCTCACCGAATTGGATCGAGTTTATCAGCGCAGCCCCCTTAGCGTGCGATGCCGCCAATGGCGTGAATCCTAAGATAGAAGTGGGCTTCGTGGATCGTCCTTTCTTTTAAAAACGGCTCCTCGGAATGGCCCACTAGGGCTGATAGGCATGAACCTGGCCGCAAATCAGACGGAGCTGATCTTCGAGATTGCTTACCTCACCGCCAATGAGGGGAGCGCCCAGAACCACCAGGCGCGCTCCTAGTGCGGGAGTACGGATTGCCTGTTCAACAGAAAGACCGCCGACCGCCTGGACCGGCACCTTCACCGCCGCAACGACTTCTCGCAATTGATCGAGCGGGCTGGGATATGGCTTACCCATCGCCGCGAGCCCGCGGCGTTCATCGTAGCCGATATGGTGGATGACAAAATCGCAGCCTAGATCTTCCAGCCTTTTTGCCGCCACCACCCTGTCCTCGGCACCCAGATTGTCGCCCATGACCTTTACGCCGAGATCCTTTGCGGCGTGCACCATGGCTTTGATGGTCTCCGGGTGAGCGCGTTCCATCACCACGACATGGGTGGCTCCTGCACTTGCTGCCAGCTGAGCCTCGAAGCCGCCGCCATCCATGGCCTTGAGATCAGCCACGATGGGAACGCCGGGAAACTCAGCACGCAAAGTACGAATGCTGTTCATTCCTTCGGAGATGATGAGGGGAGTGCCGGCCTCCAACCAGTCGACTCCCGCACGAACGGCGAGCCGTGCGATTTCGAGAGCTTTCTGGATAGAGGTGAAGTCAAGCGAGATTTGTACGATGGTTTTCATAGTGGTTTTGCGGGAAGACCTGTGAGTCGCGTAAGGATCACACGTTTCTCGACGGGCCATTCTAATTCACAGAGGCGGGCAGGTTGAGCACTTTTCAAAGGCGCCTACATCGTCTTCATAAACTTGGGGGATTTGGCCAGGGCTAAAGGAACATCTTCGGATTGCCGATAGGCGTTCTAAGTGGCGCGTCTGGACATCCGGAGTGTATGAAGGGCATCATATTCAATCTGCTGGAAGATGTGGTGATCCGGAATCATGGTGAAGACACATGGGACCAGCTACTGAGCGCCGCTGGGCTGGATGGCTCCTATACCTCGTTGGGTAGCTACCCGGACGAGCAGGTTCACGACCTGGTCGGGGCAGCGGCAAGGATGCTCGGCCTGACCCCGTTCGAAGTACTACGCTGGTTTGGCCAGCAGGCGATCCCGTTACTGTTCGATCGTTATCCTGGATTCTTCAGCTCGCAGGCTTCCACCCGTCCTTTCGTCTTGAGTGTGAACAGTATCATTCATCCCGAGGTGCGAAAGATCTATCCGGGGGCGGATGTGCCCACATTTGAGTTTCGCGATACGCCCGAGGGCGGTCTCATGATGGGCTATCTTTCGCCGCGACGATTGTGTGCCCTGGCCCAGGGATTTATCGAGGGTGCGGCCACGCACTACGGCGAGACGGTAGTCTTCGAGCATCACGAATGCATGCACAGAGGAGATAAAAGCTGTCTCTGCCACATCTCTTTTTCGTCCGACCGGAGTCATTGAGCCGTGCGAACGGCCGCGGAGGATTTCGAGGAAGAGATTCAGAAGTTGAAACGTCGCGCGGAACGTGATCGCAGGGCGCGGCTCGAATCCGAGGCCATCGCCGAACGCGGCTTGCGGGATCTGTACGAGAAGAAGGTGCAGATTGAACTGCTGGGTGCGATTGCCGTCGTTGCCAATGAGTCCACCGGTGTAGACGATGCAATGCGATTTGCGCTGGCGAAGATCTGCCAGACTACCGGTTGGACATTGGGCCACGCTTACGTTGTGAGGCCTGTCGACCAGGGAAAGCGATTATTCTCCACCGGCATCTGGTATGGCACGGAAACGGAGCGCACGCGAGCCTTCTATATTGCCTCGGAAGCTGCGACGTTCGATCCTGATATTGGCTTGCCTGGGCGGGTGCTCTCCACTGGAAAGCCGTCGTTGATTCTCGATCTTTCCAAGGACACCAATTTCCCCAGAGCCGAATCCGCGCGCCTGGGAGGTCTGAGAGCGGCCTTCGCCTTTCCGGTAGTAGCGGGCGATGACGTTACAGCCGTTCTGGAGTTCTTTTCCGATACGGCGCAGGCCCCGGACGCGTTCTTCCTGCAAGTGATGGCGCAGATCGGCACAGTGTTGGGAAGGGTTGTGGAGCGAAACCGTCTGGGCAAGATCGTCGAGGAGCGAACCAGAAACCTCCAGGCGGAGGTTATTGAGCGCCAGCTTGCAGAAGAAGCCGCGGCAGCAGCGAATCGGGCAAAGAGTGAATTCCTCGCGAACATGAGTCACGAGATTCGCACGCCGCTCAACGGCGTTATCGGCATGACCAACATTGTGCTGGACACGGATCTCACTTCGGATCAGCGCGATTGCCTGGAAACAATCAAACAGTCGGCAGATTCATTGCTCGCGGTGGTAAACGATATCCTCGATTTTTCGAAGATCGAAGCAGGAAAAATCACCCTGGAGGCGATCGATTTCAATCTTCGCGCTTGCGTGGACGATGCTTTAGCGATGTTTGCTCCGCAAGCGATCGAAAAAGGTTTGGCATTGGTTTGTGAGATTGCACCTATTCTACCGGAGGTATTGCGCGGCGATGCTGGCCGGCTGCGACAGATTATCCTGAACCTGGTGAGCAACGCGATCAAGTTCACCGACACTGGTGAAGTGGCTCTGGCAGTCGAACTTGAGAGTAAGCAGCAGAACGAACTTACCCTTCGTTTTACGGTGTCAGACACGGGAATCGGAATCCCGGCGCAACAGCAGGAGTCGATTTTCTCGCCTTTCACTCAAGCGGACTCCTCAACGACGCGTAAATATGGAGGCACAGGCCTTGGCCTTACCATATCTGCCCGTTTGGCTTCGATGATGGGGGGACGCATCTGGCTGGAGAGTGAGATCGGAAGAGGCTCACGTTTCTTCTTCCTGGTGCGCTTGGAGGTGGGACGGCCCGCTCCCCCGGCCTCTCCCCAAATGTTGCCCCGCCAACCCACATCAAATAGCAGAGCGTTTCGTATTTTGTTGGCCGAGGACAATCGTGTCAACCAGGCGGTTGCTTCACGGCTTTTAGCGAAGCTGGGCCATACTCCAGTCATCGCCAATAATGGCCGGGAGGCCCTTGATCTGCTTGAACAAGATACCTTTGACGTGGTGCTCATGGACGTTCAAATGCCGGAGATGGACGGCATCCTGGCCACGAAAAGCATTCGCGCGCTTGAGAAATCGACGCATCGGCATCGGCACATACCAATCATCGCCATGACCGCACATGCCATGAAGGGAGACCGTGCGCGCTGCATTGCGGCAGGCATGGATGGGTATGTTACCAAGCCCATCAATCTTGAGGAGGTGACGGCGGCCATCTTAGCTGCGCTCCATATCACGCCGGAGCGCGACACCAGCCTCGATCATCGCAGTAGGGAGATATTGGAAATTGGCGAAGTGTCTTGGGATATGTCCAAAACCCTGGAGCAGCTCGGTGGAGATGAGACGCTTCTTCAGGAAGTCATGGACATCTTTCTCGAGCAGGCTCCGAAACATCTGGAGGCCTTACGTCTTGCCGTGGCACAGGGGCAAGCCGAAAGAGTAGAGACAACTGCACACACGCTGAAGGGAGAGCTTGGTTATCTGGGGATTCCAGCGATATCGCAAAGGGCTTCCGAAATTGAAGAGACAGGGCGTTCCAAAGACGTGAGCCGTGCCGCGAGTCTTCTTCCCCAGTTCGAAGCGGATATCACAGGTTTGTTTCGTGCGATACGCAGCGCAAAGGCATGCCCTGGAACCGCGGGTAACGATTGAAAGCCTGATTTGCGAAGACTCAGCAAAGGCGAACCGGGGGCCCGTCCTGTTCCTTAGTGGGCCCTACTCGATGTGTATGCGTTACGGCAGCATCCTGGGAATTCGATCGTTCGTGGTGTACCAGACCGACAGGGAGTCTTTGGATGTCGGGTGGAGGTTGACTATGATGGTGCTGTCAGAAACGGTATAGTCAATGCCTTCGCGCTGGGGAGAGCCGTTGTTGTAAAGGGCCGGCGGCGAAGGCGGCACTGGTTTGAAAGGTAACGTATAGCTCCCACCCCGGAAATCATGAGGCAGATGAACCTCGACACAGATGGGCCGGCGATCATTGTGGAGAAACCCACCGGTTGAGCCAAGCGGAAAACCAGTTGAAACTCGATCGAACAGAGCTAAAGGATTCGAGCGCGAATCCTCCATGTTTCGAAGCCGGCTTTGGTTCGGTTGGTTCCACATCAGTTCATATCCGAAGACAGCGACGCCGATGGAGAAGGTGACGATGAAGGCGTCGCGAATCGCTAACATCCACTGACTGCGCATTGCAGCCCGTCTCTTGCCTTGAGGCACGCGATAGGCACGCAATGCCGCAATCCCGCAGAAAACCTCTATCAAGAGAAGAACAAACCGTTTCGATCCCAAGTAGATCAAGGTTGCCCGAGCAGCCGCGGGAGCCAGATGCCACGCGTTCATGCGAACAATACTCTCACGATTTCCGGCTTATCCCTGGGGAATGCGCTCGATGGCCGGCCCGTTTTTTCCATTATTATTTCCAAATCCCAGCGGCCATCCCGTGCATCTTTCTTTGGATGGGGAAGTTTGCTTGCGCAAACGACCGGCGCAGGATTGGGACAGTCGATATGGCAATACATCGATGGTTTTGGACCGCATCCCTTGGGTTAGCCCTGCTTGTTGCAGAGCCGATGGTCAGGGCTGATGGGGCGGATACCGCGCTAAACTTGCCGGACGCCCCGTCTGTAG
The DNA here is from genome assembly GCA_963743365.1 of uncultured Acidobacteriaceae bacterium. Taxonomy (GTDB): domain Bacteria; phylum Acidobacteriota; class Terriglobia; order Terriglobales; family Acidobacteriaceae; genus PALSA-350. The sequence continues at coordinate 74,822 of CAVUQE010000017.1, read as the reverse complement.
CGGCGCCACAAACATCGTCACAACCTGACGCTCCGGCGGCGGCAGGCCAATCCGATTCACAGACTTCACCCACTCCCAGCAAACCGCCGCCGCTCACGCCGGAAGAGCAGCGGAAAAAGGCGCAGGAGCAGTTGGAGCAGGAAGAGCACCAGCGGGTTTGGGCGGTGGTGGCCACCTTTAATACCACCGCCAATCAAGAGGCAGTTCCCCTGAGTACAGGGCAGAAATTTCAGCTCTTTTTCAAAAGCGCGTTCGATCCATGGCCCTTTCTGCTGGCAGCGGTTCTTGCCGGCACGAACCAGGCACAGAACAGCTTCCCCGAGTGGGGGCAGGGCGTGCAAGGGTACGCCAAGCGATTTGGCGGCTCATACGGGGATTACTTCATCGGCAATTTCTTTGGTAACGCTGTGTTGGCCAGCGCGCTACGCGAGGATCCGCGCTACTACCAGAAGGGCACCGGCAGTTACACCCGGCGTGCTCTTTGGGCAGCAAGCGGTACCGTGTGGTGCAAGCGAGATAGCGGAACGTGGGGGCCGAACTACGCAAACTTCGTGGGAAATCTGATGGGCGCCGCGGTCTCCAACGTCTACTATCCGGCACCCGACCGAACGGTCGGGGGTACGATTACGCGGGGACTCTCAGTGACTGCCCAAGGAATCATCGGCTCCGAAGTCATCGAATTCTGGCCCGACATCGTGCGCCACCACCGGCGAAAAGAAGCCGAGAAGCTGGCTCGTAAGAACGCTCTGCCCAGCGCTTCTCAGCCTGCTGCGCAACCATCTTCCCCAGCCAACCACCCGCCCCAGTCCTGAGGGCCCAGCCCGTAACTAATTGCTTGCGTGGGATGGGAAAGTCTTCTGAAGAAACTCGATGTAGATTTTCCAGTCCGAAGCCACCATGCCGTGGCCGCCTTCATGCATGTAATAGCTGAGGTCATGAAAGATGGGTTGGCCGGCCGCGGGCCAAACGGTGGTGCCCAGATCTTCTTTGCCCAGTAGCTTATAGACCTCGCCGGCAGCAACCGCGGCCAGAAATTCGCCCTTGGGGTCGGACCAGTAGTCGGTACTGCCGGTTTGCAACAACAGAGGGCGGGGAGCAATCAACGCGATCAGGAGATTAGCGTCCATGGGCGCCTTGTCTGGAAAGCCCGCGTAATGCGCATAGTTGGCCGAAAACTGATACGGAAACCGCGTAGGCGCAGTGAGGTGCGCGATGGTCTCGCCATAATCGCGATGACTGAGCGCAGCTCCGCCCTCGCCGGAACAACTCGCGATGACCGCTGCGAAGCGCTGGTCGTGCGCTCCGGCCCACATCACGGTCTTTCCCAGGCGAGAGACCCCGTGGATCACGACGCGCTGGGCGTCGATGCTCTTGTCGGTTTCGAAGTAATCTTCGACCCGGCTCATGCCCCACGCCCAGGCGGCAATCGAGCCCCAATCATCCGGCGCTCGATCCGTCTTTCCGGGCTTGAGGTAACGCGCGCGAATGCCATTGGCAAAGCCGGCAGGATAGTCGGGATCGATGTCACCGTAGTAGTAGGTGGCCACGCCAAAGCCGGCATCGAGCAGGTCCGCCACGTCAATACGGCCGAAATTGCGGCCTTGCGGTGGGCTTATCCGGGTGTTGGTCTTGGGATCCCAGACGGTCTCGGGCTTGATTCCGGGATCCTCCACCGCGTTTTGCACGGCGCCGAAATTAATACTGAAAAACATGGGCACGGGCTTGCTGGCTGCGGCGGGTAGATAAATGAGCAGATGGATGGCGGGGCCGGTCTTTTCCTTGTTGAGATAGATGGTCACCTGCTTGCGAATCGCTTTACCGTTGAGCGCTAGTGTTCCCGGGTCGACCACTTCGAAGCTCTCATCCGCAGGCCTGCCAGGCGCTCGACCATATTGCTGGGTCTCGAACATGGCAACGATCTCCGGGCGACGCTTGGCATACCAGGTGCGCGCGTTGCGCACGGGTTTTCCGTTGTTGAGCTTCAGAGCATCGGGCAATGTATAGCTTCCTACTTTAGCCTCGTCATAATTAACGGGAATGCCGGCCACAACGCCAGGGGAGGGATTTGGCGTTGCGGGCGCGGTCTGTGCCTGCAGTGTCAGCGTAGGGCCGATAAGAAGGAGAGCAGCGAGCGATTCTCTGAGGATCATGAGAAATTGCCCGGTCAGCCTGCGAAAGATTCGGTGTGGTCTCATCGTGGAAATAGATCGCCAAAGGAACACTAGAGTCGTCCTGCGATCCTGTCAATTTTCCGTGGGCTTCCGTCACGGAATACAGGAATTGTTTTGCCCTCTCCGTTTTGCAAAATCGATCGAAAAAATCGCGGTTTATTGCGGCTTTACTTCGAGCAGCAGATTTCTTTCGAACTCCACTGGCAGATGTGCATTGTGTCCTGCCACCGTGCCCAGGCTTTTTCCTGTGACGTAGTCCACAACACTGTAGTTGCGATCCTGGAGACCGCGCAGTTCGACTGTTCCCTTCCACTGCTTGGCATAAAAGGCGTAGTACATGGTCTGGTCTTTGCGGATTACATGGGTCTCGGGCAGATCGAAGCCGATGTCATAGAGCTGCCCGAGATATTGTCCTCTGGACAACATCTTTTCGCGATAGATGGCAAGCCACTTTTCGAAGTCCTTCTCCCGCTCCGGAGTGAGAACGGATCTGCTCTTCTTTTGCACCTCGGACGGCAGAACGAACTGCGTTCCCACCACCCCGCCGACGCCGATTGTGGAGGCAAAGTCGTTGCCGCCATCGCTGAGTTCAACGTGATCGCCGAAGAAAGGGACGTTATCGCCCATCAGGGCTTTCAAGGTCTTCGCCTTGGAACGAACCTGGAAAGAGCTTTCGGGATCAGAGGCTACCGACATGTTGAAGTGGGGCATGGTGAAGAAGGAATACCCAGTGCCGCAGGGGCAGAATTCCACCAGCGCGCCCGGCTTTACCGATTGTGCCGTGTCGTAAATGGCGCGGAAGAAATCGGGCAGACCTTCGACCGAGTCCTCCGGTTGCGCGTGATGATGAGCCGGGTTATAGCAGGCGGGAACGCCATTCATGTCCTGGCCGTCGAGCTTCAGCCCGTCGAATCCCCAATCCACCAGGATCTTCCGCACCAATGCCTTGTGATACTCGACAACGCGGCGGTCCGCTGGGCAGAGATAGTAGGAATTCCACCAGGAGACTTTTCTTCTGGAGCCGTCACGGTTCAGCAACGCGTAGTCGGGATGATCGCGGAGCAGCTCCGAGTTGGGCACGGCGCTCATCGGTGACCACCAAAGCTGAGCCTTGAATCCTTCCTGGTGAATGCGGTCCACCAGGGCTTTCATGTCGGCGTCTCCGTTGGGGAACTTCTTTGGATCGAGGGCCCAATCGCCCACGTTGTTTTGCCAGCCGTCGTCGAGGGTGACCCACTTAAATCCCAATCGCTTTGCTGTCGGAAGGGTGTCGTAAACCTGCTTGGGCTGCACCGATCGGCCATATCCCCAAGCGCACCAGATGGCCCCGAAGCCATCGGTGGGAGCGGCGGCCATTTGAAATCCCTGCTTCATCATGAAGCGGCGGTAGTCGGTGAGCGCGCGAAAGTAATCTCCCTGGTGGACGGCAACGAAAGTGCGAAAGGTGTGAAAACCTTCACCGGGGCTTAAGGAGATTTCTTTGGCAAAAAGTACAGAGATCCTGGCGTGTGCGGGATCGGGCATGGATACGGGGAGCGAGACCAGCTTCGGCCGTGTCTCGACGTGTCCTACGGCCATGCCAACGTCACGCCGCCAGACGTCGACAACCGGCGTGCCGCCGCCGTAGTCGCTGGCATTCATGCCCTGATAATTCTCCTGCTGAAAATTGGTGTGCAGCGGTAAGACCCAGTTCGGACGTTTCTCGTAGGAGCCACTCTGGTAAGACCAGAAGGGGGGCTGCCCTTGACCGGGTTGCGCATCGATCGTGTACGCGTTGTTCGTCCAACTCTTGACCGCGAGGGCGCTGGTTCCCGTGTTGGTGTACTGGACATCGAAGAACGCCATCGTGGGAAAGCTGTCGTATACGGTGACGGAGACGGATTTTTTGAGCGCTCCCGCCTTTCCTTGGATGGTGAGCCGCTTCCCTTCTCCAAATGCGTCTTTTATAGGCGCTTGTTTCTGCGAGATGAGGACGAATTCGCTCCAGACTTTGCCAGTCGTGGTCACCGTCTCAGAGGCGGTGAACGGGCCTAATACCGTCTCCTTATTGTCGAAGCGGGCGATGACCCGGCTACGCAGATGATTGTCGAATTCAACGCGGAGATTCGCGCCCTGAATCTGAGGTTTGGCGGTTTGCGCGGCTGCTGGGAGCAAATAAGACGTCAACACAGCGGCGAGAACAATCCATGGTTTTATGGGCGGCAGCGATCGAAGGACGTTCCGGTCAAGTCGCAAAGCGTTCTCCTGGTTCGAAACATAGCAGTCTGCGGAACAACAGTTGCCGAGGGGCTCTTACAGGCTGCGGAAGAACTCACGTTTTGTATCAGGGCACGACTTTAGTCGGGCCGTAAACGGTTGATGATACGTCGGGCTTTAGCCCCTGGGTCTCGCTTTCCTGCTCGCGTTCAAGCAAAAGCAATCGTGGGGGGCTTCGCCCCCATCGTTTTCGGCCCAGGTACGCTTTGGCGAACTTGGGGCACCCGTGCAGTTCCTTCGGACCCTATAAAGAAACTCCGAAGAGACACATTTCCAAATCAGAAGCTCGGATGCAAACTTGACAAGGCCGATGGATTTGACCGCAAGCATTCGTAATACAAGGAAAGGTTTTGAAAGTCAAATGATTTTGAGCTTGAAGTAGAAAAATGATCCCTGCCACAACCAAGAAGCTTCCGACAGGCTATCTGTATGCCCCGCCGACGGTTTTGTCTGCCCAATTTTATATTTGCCGAGACAAACACCCGTTGTCTTGTGCTAAAAATCGTAATGAAACGATACAAATGGTAACAGTTCGATGGTCCGATTGACCCCGAAGGGAGATAGAGTCTGCCTAAATCCCTGCAGCTTTGCCCTGGCCTGGTGTTCGAGCCGATGACGAGGAGATCCTTTGATGCAGCGTAGAGATTTTCTAAAGAGTACTGTCGCTGTTGCTGTTGCCGCGGAACTGGGAATCGGGAAGGCGCAGGGGAAAGTTGCCGCCCACAACTGGTCCAACTACGATTTCGGTTCGGGTCCGGTGGTGAACGATCGCCTCAATCAGGGTCCCTTCCCTCAATACCCTCCGGATGCCCTCATTCCCACGGACGATGTGGTGATGACGACGACTCCTTCAGAAGAGGTCGTGCCGAACTATGGCAAGGGCCTTGTTACCTACATCACGGCAGACATGGGCACGGAGGAAATCAAGTCGGACAATATTCCGCAGGCGATCGAAGAGCTGGTTCAATTTCCGCTGGGCGAGCAGCTCTACATCCGTCCTACCTGGCGCGAAGTACAGCCGCGGCCCGGCCGGCTCGAGCTGCCCGATTACGTGAAGCAGGTTTTTGCATTGGCGAAGACCCACAATAAGCGGGTTGGATTCCGCGTGCAGATGTGCGCTCCAGACTATACCCACGCAGCGGCTCTGCCGGATTTCGTCCTGGACAAAGTGCCGAAAGTCGATCTGGTGCTTAGCGATCAGGAAAATGCGGCCGAGGCGAAAAGATACTTGCAGAACCCGCATGCGCGTTATCAGCCGCGGTATGACGACCCCTTTTTTCAGCAGGCATTCAAGGAACTGGTTGGCCAATTGGGAGCGGAATTTGATGGCAATCCGCAGATCGAGTTTATGGACACCTTCATGTATGGCTTTTGGGGTGAAGGCCACACCTGGCCATTTGCCAACAATCCGTTTCCTGACTACCTGACTGCGGAGCGCACTTGGAGCCATATGCTCGAAGTCCAGCTCGAGCATTTTTCCAAGACTCCCCTACTTACCAATACGCAACCGGACTTTAGCCGCGTGGGTAACTCCGAACTGTTAGACCGCACCGTTCGCAGCAACAATTGGATTCGCAGCGATACCATCTTTATTGAGAACGAGCAGATTGAGGCCCTCAGCAATCGCCCACCCTGGATCGCGGCATTGCTCGAGCAGGGGATTCCGGGGAAACCTCCCGACCCTCGCGCGGCGTTTGAAGGGATCTCTCCGGCGGAGAACATGATCGCCCATGTGATGGATGTTGGGGCGAATTATTGGTCGTTATGGAACTTTCACCAGATTAACGCCAAGAACCTGATGACCTACTACCAGGCCTATCCGGCAGCATTCGACCGGATCAGCCGGCGCATCGGTTACAGGGTGAGGCCGTCTTTCATCTGGAGCTACAAGCAAGGTAGCTACGTGGGGCTGATTATCGGTTTCGCAAATGACGGTATCGCGGGTGTGCCGGGCGTATTGAGGGTAACGGTTGAGAACCCGGACGGAAAAGTGCTGAAGAGCGGCTGCCTGGACGCCGGTTACCCGTTACCGGGCAAGATTCGGCAGGCACAGTTTGTGCTTGCGGACGTCAGCGATTGGAAAGGGTTGAAACTGAGAGCGGAAATTGAGGTGAAGGGGATGCGCTACCCCGTGCGCTGGGCTTGCCACCAGAAGCTGAACGATGACGGGTCGCTCACGCTGCGCGCAAACCTGCGCCAGGAGGTCTAAGACCGAACCAGGATAGGCGCGTCTCCGGGTTTCCCGCCCTCCGGTTGAGACCTGCGGTCAGGACCTGCGTTTCGCATGTTGCAGGTCCTAAAGGGCATAGAGACAGCGAAGGCTGCTAAATTAAGAGCAAGCCCATGTTCTTTCCCACTGATGATCTTCGTATTCAATCCACCAAAGTTGTCCTTCCTCCCGTTTTTCTAGAAGAAGAGCTGCCGGCGACTGAGCGGGCTTCCTCGACCGTTTTTGAAGCGAGGAACGAGATTGTCAATATTCTGAAAGGCAGCGATCCCCGCCTGCTGGTGGTCGTCGGTCCCTGCTCCATTCACGACACCACGGCGGCGCGAGAATATGCGGGCCTGCTCAAGAGCGCCATTGCCGAGTTCTCAAAAGAGCTTCGTATTGTCATGCGGGTCTATTTTGAGAAACCGCGCACCACGCTCGGCTGGAAGGGGCTCATCAACGATCCGCATCTCGACGGGACCTTTCGCATCAACGAGGGACTGCGGCTGGCGCGACACCTGCTGCTTGATCTCGCGGAGATGGGTGTTCCCGCCGGGACCGAGTTCCTGGACATGATTTCACCGCAATATGTGGCCTCGCTGGTGAGTTGGGGAGCGATTGGCGCGCGCACGACGGAAAGCCAAGTGCATCGGCAGCTCGCATCCGGGCTCTCATGCCCGGTCGGCTTCAAGAACGGGACCTCAGGCAACGTGCAAATTGCGATTGAAGCGATTGTCTCCGCGGGACATCCACATACCTTCCTCGGGCACTCGAAGACAGGGCAGTCGGCAATTCTTTTTACGGCGGGCAATCCGGACTGTCACATCATCCTGCGCGGCGGCAGGCAGACAACGAATTACGACGCTGCCGCCGTGGCCCAAACGGCAGAGCAGATGGAAAAAGCCGGCGTCGCGCCGCGCATCATGATCGACTGCAGCCACGCCAATAGCAACAAGGATCACACCCGTCAAGGCCTGGTCTGCCGCAATGTCGCTGCCCAGATTGCCGCGGGAGACCGCCGCATCGTGGGCGTGATGCTGGAGAGCAATCTGGTTGCGGGCGCCCAGACGTTGGTGCCGGGCAAGCCACTGGTGTATGGGCAGAGCATTACCGATGCCTGCATCGACTGGAACGAGACCCATGGACTGCTCACAGAGCTGGCCGCGGCCGTTCACTCGGCCCGGGCCTGAAGGTTCCGCGGGAGAGGATCTCAGGGACACGCTTGTCGTATACTCCGATGAGCGCGGGGAATGAGATGGGCGGGTAGCCGGCCCTCAACAGCTCTAACTTTCAGAGCCCAAACAGCAGTTTTATCCATCCTGAAATGCAATGAAGCAATTCGGTTGCTTTCAACTTGACACCAGGAACGAATGCCTGTGGCAAAACGGCACGCGGGTCGGCCTGACTCCGAAGCCGTTTGCCGTGTTGCGTTACCTTGTCGAGAACCCGCAGAGGCTGGTGACGTACGATGAGTTGCTGGAGAAACTGTGGCCTGAGACGTATGTGCAGCCGCAGGTATTGCGCACCTATGTGCTTGAACTGCGCAAGGTGCTGGCGGACAGCGTTGAAAGCCCACGGTTTATCCGGACTGTTCCGGGCCGCGGCTACTGGTTCCTGGCGACGGTCGAAGACGACGGCGGGCGGGCGTCTCACAGTCCTCGGCCGCAGCGTGACCTGCAACCTGACTTCCAGCCTGGTCACATCGTAGGGCGGCGGCAGGAGATCGAGCGACTCCACGGGCTGCTACGGCATGCCACCCAGGGCGAGCGGCAGACGATCTTCATCACCGGGGAAACCGGCATTGGAAAAACGGCGTTGATCGACCTGTTCTGCCGGCAACGGTGTAGCGAAGAGCAGCTGTGCATAGCGCGCGGACAATGTGTGGAAGGCTTCGCCGGCAAGGAAGCTTATTATCCGGTGATCGAAGCCCTGGGACAGCTCTGCTCGCCGAATGAGAAACACGCGCACCTGATGCAGCAGAAAGCTCCGAGCTGGTATACGCAGCTGGCTGCTCTGCAAAGCGATCGTTCGGCGTCAACTGCAGCTCCGGTGCGCGGCGACCGGATGTTGAACGAGATATGCGATGCCATAGAAGCCATGGCTTCTGAGGAAACACTGATCTTCGTCTTCGAGGACCTGCACTGGGCAGACCTCTCGACGCTGGATTTGATTTCGGCGCTGGCGCGGCGCCGCCAGGCCGCCAGGTTGATGCTGCTGACGTCTTACAGGCCGGCGGAGGTGAGTGCCGGTCAACATCCCCTCAAGCGGCTCAAGCAGGATCTGGTTACACACAAGCTGTGCACGGATGTGTCCCTGGGTCCGCTTGAAAGGGACGCCGTGCGGGAATACCTGGTGCTGGAATTGAAAGCCCAGGAGTCCAAACAGGAGAGGCTCCCCAAGGGGCTGGCCAGCTTCGTCCACCAGCATTGCGAGGGCAATCCCCTGTTCATGATTGCCATGCTTGAGCATCTCATTGCGCAAGGTTTCATGCGGCAGGACGCCGGCGTTTGGCAGTTGCGCTCGGCGCTGTCGGAAATCGACCTGGGGGTGCCTTTGGCGCTTTCCGAGATGATCGAGATGCAGATTGACCGGCTGGAGCCGGCCGACCAGCGACTGCTCGAAGCTGCGAGCCTGATCGGTGTAATTTTCCCTGCGTGGGCAGCCGCGGCGGCGTTGGATGGCGATCTGGAGGAGATCGAAGATCAGTATGAGAAGCTGACGCGCCGGCTGCATTTCCTCCATCCGGCGGGGCACGATGAATTGCCGGACGGGACGCGGTCCGCCTTTTATGTGTTTGCCCATGGGTTGTATCGCGAGGTGCTGCGGGCCAGGCAGTCTCCAGCCCGCCGCGCCAGGCGGCATCTACGAGTGGCGGAGAAGCTGGAGAAGCTGTTTGCCGGGCGTGAAATGGATGTCTCCAGCGAATTGGCCATGCACTTCGAGGCGGCGGCCGAGTGGGCGCGCGCGGCCCAGGCACTGTGCACGGCGGCGGGGACTGCCATGCGGCGGGGAGCGCGGGATGAGGGCGTAAAACTGACAGAACGGGCGCTCCGGCTGTTGGAGAATTTGAGCGAACCCGAGCGGCAGGCGGCAGAGAGAAAGACTCGCCAGCAGATTGCCGGAGTGATGAAGCATTAACGGTGTTTCACACTGACTGCCTTATCCAACATCTCGCAAATCCGCAAGCAACTCGGATTCCCTATTGAAACGCGCCGGTAAACAAAATTTAGACGAAAACTCGACAGCAATTTGACACCTGAGGAGGTGGTGCGGAGTTAGCGTGGTTCTCGGAGGAAAACCCCATGCTAATGCGCTTCAGGAACCTGGTTCTTTTATCCGCCGCCCTTTGCACCACCGCCGCTTTTGCAGCCGAACAGAAAACGGTGAAGGTGCCTTTCAGCTTTGTGGCCAAAAACCATGCTTATGAAGCGGGATCCTACACCGTCGCTGTCGACTGGACACGGTCGATGGTAACGCTGCGCAAAATCGGGAACCCAAGCGAGTCGATGACGTGGCTCATGATGCCTGCAGCCAACGGTGATCATCCCCGGGTCGGCCTGACCTTTGATGTAGCCGGATCGGGCCACGTGCTGCGGACGATCCAGTATGATACGTTCGCTACGCCGAACCTGGATCCGCAGCCGAAGCAGAAGCCCGAGAACACCACAACGATTGGCGAGTAGGTTCGACCCAGAACGCTCAAGGTCGATGGGCCCCTTTGGCAATACTCGCAAAGGGGCTCTCTCCTTTTTGTGCGCAAGACGCACCTACCGGAAATGATTGGGAAAAAGAGGGACACGTCGTGCACGGGAACGGGGCAGTTGAAAACGGAGAAGAGGAGGGTTCTGTCTTGGATCATCAGGCGATTACCAGCGACGAGTCGGGCCGGGCTGCCTACCTGGAGAGGGAAAATGCGCGCCTGCAGCGATTAGTCGCGGAACTGTTGGCCAGCAACGAGCTGTTGCGCCGGCAGTATTTGGCAACCTTGACAGTAGCCGATTGATGGCAGCCCTAGCCGTGACCGGAAACCGGCGCCAGCATCATGCAAGGAATGGCATCAAGTAGCTAGCTGTTCGGCTTGCCGGGGTGGCGGCAATATCGGCGGGGGTTCCGGAAGCGACCACTCGTCCGCCTTCGTCCCCCGCGTTTGGGCCGATATCCATAACCCAGTCGCTTCCGGCAACAACGCGCATGTCATGCTCAACGACAATGACCGTGTTCCCCGACGCAACCAACGCATCGAGTTGCGCCATCAGCTTGTCTACATCGGCGGCGTGCAGTCCGGTCGTCGGCTCATCGAGGACGTAAAGGGTTGCTCCTCGCTGGACTCGCTGTAGCTCGGTTGCCAGTTTGATCCGCTGCGCCTCGCCGCCCGAGAGTTCGGTGGCAGGCTGTCCCAGTCGCAAATAGCCGAGGCCGACCTCCCGGAGTACCTCGATAGACCGACGCAACTGTTGCTCGCCCGCGAAAAACTCCCAGGCGGCATCAACCGTGAGCGCCAGCACTTCGGCGATATTCTTTCCGCGGAATTGTATCTCGAGAGTTTTGGGATTGTAGCGGGTTCCCTGGCAGGTCTGGCATGGCGCATAGACGCTGGGCAAGAAGAGGAGCTCGACGCAGACGAAGCCTTCTCCTTTGCATGTCGGGCACCGACCTTTGGCGACGTTAAAGGAAAATCGGCCGGCGTCATACCGTCGCGCACGCGCCATCTTTGTTTCGGCGAAGAGTGTGCGCACATGGTCGAACAAGCCTGTATAAGTAGCCAGATTAGAGCGCGGCGTTCGCCCGATTGGCGTCTGGTCGACTCGTACCAACCGCTTGATGCCCTGCATTCCGCCTATGATCCTTCCCCCGGTGACAGTGAAAGGCTCCGCCTCAAGGCTTTCCACTTCTTCGTCCGCAAAGAGAAGCGGATCGCCTAGCTGCTGCGCCACCAATTCGACCAAAGCCTGGCTCACCAGGCTGGACTTGCCTGAACCCGAAACGCCGGTGACCGTCGTGAAGACGCCCAGAGGAAACGCAACATCCACCTGGTTGAGATTGTTGCGGGTAACGCCCTTCAGGCTCAGCCAACCTCTTGGGTTGCGCGGCGTCCTGCGGTTAGCAGTCCGATGCCCGAACAGATAACGCCGGGTCTCTGACGCCTCTACCTGCTCCAAGCCGTCTGGAGGGCCGCTGTAGAGGATTTGGCCGCCGCTTTCCCCGGCGGCTGGACCAACATCGACGATCCAGTCCGCGTGACGGATCACGTCAAGATCATGCTCCACCACGAAAAGCGAGTTGCCCGCCGCGCGCAGCCGCTCAAACGCCACCAGCAGTGCTTCAGTGTCTGCTGGATGTAAACCCGCGGAGGGTTCATCGAGTACATAGACCACTCCAAATAGATTGGAGTGGACCTGGGTAGCGAGGCGCAAGCGCTGCAGCTCCCCGGGCGAAAGTGTGGGCGTACTGCGCTCCATCGTGAGATATCCCAGCCCGAGATCCAGAAGGACTTTTAGCCGGGCGACCAGGTCGGCGGCGATGCGCTGCACCACGATCAGCTTCTCAGGATGTTCAGCCTTCGCCGTGCTGACTGCAGCTCTGTTGGCAAAAGGAAGCAGAATGGCCGCTAACTGTTTCAATGGCAGGCGGGAGATATCCGCTATATCGAAGCCGGCAAATTTTACTGACAGCGATTCCGGCCGCAGACGCTTGCCATGGCACACGGGACACTCCGTGCTCAGCATGTATTGCGAGACCCGCTTCTTCATCAGCGGGCTCTGGGTCGTCGCGAACGTGTGCAGTACGTGCCGCCTGGCACTGGTAAATGTACCCTGGTAACTCGGCTCCGTCTTGCGTCGAATCGCCGCCCGCGTTTCCGCGGGTGTAAATCCAGCGTAGACCGGCACCACGGGCTGCTCATCAGTAAACAGAATCCAATCGCGGTCCTTCTTGGGGAGTTCACGCCATGGACGATCTACGTCGTAGCCGAGTGACGTTAAAATATCGCGCTGATTCTGGCCCTGCCAAGCGGTTGGCCACGCGGCAATGGCTCGCTCCCGAATGGTGAGCGAGGGGTCGGGAACCATAGACTGCTCTGTCACCTCGTAGATCCGCCCCAGTCCATGACACTTCGGGCAAGCTCCTTCCGGCGTATTCGACGAAAAGGACTCGGCATACAACATCGTCTGATGGGGCGGATAATCTCCCGCCCGTGAGTACAGCATCCGAACCAGGTTGGAGAGAGTAGTAACGCTGCCGACCGACGATCGAGTGGTAGGCGAGCCACGTTGCTGCTGCAGCGCCACCGCCGGCGGTAAACCCTCGATGGAATCTACTTCGGGCACCGCCATCTGGTGAAACAGGCGTCTCGCGTACGGCGAGACGGATTCGAGATACCGTCTCTGTGCTTCGGCATAAAGAGTACCGAAAGCCAGCGAAGACTTGCCGGAACCGGAGACCCCCGTAAAGACCACCAGCGCGTCGCGTGGAATTTCGAGATCAACGTTTTTCAGGTTGTGCTCGCGCGCGCCACGCACGCGAACGAAGCCGCTCATACCTCTTTTTGCGGTTTCGCTCAATGAGGGAGCCGTGGAGATCGCCATGGGAAGATTCTTTCATGCCCGACGTGGCCCGTTGCACCACCCCGCACAACGAGAGGGGATTTCTCCTTGAGCCACAAAGAGACTCCGCAGGCCTCGGCCCTGTTACCTGGCGTGTTGAAGTTCCTTTTCCGCTTGAGCGCGTCTTTCCTTCGATTCGGCTTCCCCCGCACTTCCAGGTTCTTCCTTAGCCTGGTTCGCCAGCTCGTCTGTGACGTGCTGTTCCGCCTCTCTGCGCTTTTTGTCCTGCTCTGTCATAGGGACTACCCTCCTCGTTGCGTTCGCGTGCCTCTGGGTATGATGCACTCAGCCAGCCTCGCGAATCGGCTTGCCTAAAAACCATGCTTATGAAGCGATGGGGAACAAGAGGGCACGCCGTGCACGGGAACGGGGCAGTTGAAAACGGAGAAGTATTTGGAAACTTTGACAGTATCCAACGCCCCAGGGCTCTGCGATAAGGCAGAGCCCTGAGGCCGACCTGGTGAGCAACCTGTTCGCGTTATTGGGCTGACATATTTCGATCTAGGATCGTTGATCCCCCAGGGAGGCAGCTTCCCTGCTCAGCTAGCTCGAAGGTCACACCTAAGCCGGCTTCACGAACTGCTTTGAGCTGTCTAACCCCCTGGAAGGTAGTAAAGATAACACCATCCGCCGGCCGCACTGGATCACTAGCCGGAACTTGTGAGGCTCCTACTCCAGGGTGCCCCTGGAACAGGAGCTCACCTCCACCATTCAAATTGCGAATGGAAAGAAGCCACGGGGATATGAGGGTGAGCCGGTATTCTCCTATTGGGTACGCTTGGTCGTTCACACAAAAGGAAAATGGCATCGTTGCATTCATGGATTGGGCTGAAACTGATTGCGCGCCCAACCCAACGAGGATCCCAACCACGCCTAGGGCAAGTGTTGATGAGACGATGCGATCACGCAGAGTTCTGAGATTCATGGAAGCTCCTCCACGCGCAGCGAGATCGATAGGCCAATAAACAATGGCCCAATTGCTTACGCGATGATTCGATTTCAGCAGCGAGCCGCAGAGCGTGCGATAAAGATTGGTAAAGCTAAGTCAAGTTTTGTAAAGGTTGCCGGACAGACCTTTGTCCACGCTGATCGGCCGTGGGAGCGCACGCAGGGAAAGGTTAGGCATTGTCGGCTAGCAAGTCAGGCAAGACCGTGGACTACGAGCAAGTCGAGGTGGGTAAGCCACGGTGGATCGCGTGTTGTGGCGTAGCGCGCAGGCTTCCGGAAATTCTGCGCCGCTATCCTGTTGGGACTAAGTCTTACATCCTTGCTTGGAGCCGTGCTTACAAGTGCAATCGATACAGTTGTGCATGGCGCATGTGCCGCACACTGCCGTCAATTTTTTCGCAACCGCCTTCCTGGCACGATGGAGCCGGACGGACGCATGATTGGGGGTCATGCTCTGGGCCTTGGCAAAGGAGTCCACGGATTCTCCGCCCAGATCAACCTGCTCTATTGCAGCACGGTACTCGGGCTTCAAGTTCTGGATAACTTCCTGAATGCATGCACAAGTCTCAGCCACCAGTTCCGGCTCGTACTCCTCCTTCCAGGTGGCAAGCCACTCATCCATAGCTTTAGTTCGCGCCGCATTGCGCCTGTAGTAGTCCGTGAGCGCGTTTCTCAAGATTCGATAGAACCAGGCAACCGCGCTCTCCGTCTCCCGCAGTTCGCCGCCGTGCTGAATGGCTTTGACGTAGGCCGCCTGCAGGATGTCCTCAGCCGTTGCCAAATCGCCCACCCTGCCACGCAGAAATTGCAGGAACCTGGCGTGCATCTTCGCCAAGTCAGCCATAGTTTCTTGAGCGCTGCTCAATTTAGACAAGGGGTTGCCCCTGGAACCATCGTTGCGGCAGCGCGACCCGGTCGCGCGCGCTGCCGAAGCGTGGATTCTAACTGATTTAGCAATTGCATTCGAGAGGGACAGGTGCAAGGGACACAAGTGCAGGCCGGCCCACACCCACACGCACCTTCTCCGCAGGCGCATGCACCTGGAGCACAAGCGCACCCCGCACAACAACTGGCTTTTTCGTTCTTCTGTTCCATCGTCGTTTCTCCCTTTGAGCGGATGGCCCGCTCGTCTATGAACGCTGACGCGCCAGGGCGAAAAATCTTACAGTTGGCGCGGGGAGTCGATGGTCCGTCTTTTATGAGAGTCGGCAGCACCGTGATCTCGAGCCATGGTGGACTTGCGAGCTGTCCCGAAAATGAGATCGACTGCGGCGCAAGCCAATTCTTCGAGCTCAGCATCGTTTTCATGCTTACCGACTCCCGCCAACCGGCGGTAGAGGATGTCTCCCGTCAAAGAGTCGTGCAGGATCACCGCGATGCGCTCCATCGGAATCGTTGTCTTTGGCAGCTCTTCGCACCGGCTTTCCAGCAGCGATCGTATGAACGAAGCTGTTTTGGCGGGACCGTGCGTGTACCATACCTCACCTACCTCAGGACAGTTCAGGGCCTCTCCGATTGCGAGACGGTGCAGTTCCACGGACCGTTTTGCGGTGATGAGCTTCAGGATCTGAAGAGAGAGCTTCTTCAGGCTCGCTTCCAGGTTCAATCCTGTGTAGTCAATCTTCGACAGCGGTTTATTGGCCTCGCGGCACAGGTTTTCGATACTGCGGATGAACAGCCCGCACTTCCCCCCGAACTCGCTGTAGACCGTACTCTTCGAGCCGCCAGCCAGCTCGACAATCTTGTCGATGGTGACACCCTCATAGCCGCGTTTCAGAAACAAGTCCGCTGCGACTTTTTGCAGCTTGCCGTTTCGAACCTCCGCTCGCGATCGCTTGTTAGGCATTCATCTCTCTTTCCGTCCTGGATGCAGGTAAAAATATTTCATGCAGTCCGACGCTGAATCCCCTGTACCAGCAACATTTATGCGGCCTATTTCCTCACATACTCCGCATTACGGGCTCTCCAGAGTTTGCAATCAGACCGCCCCATGCTGTACTGTACGGTACAGTACAGTTTTTGGCCAGCGAAAGCATAACGGAAAAGGCACTACCCCTTGACTGCCGCGGCTCACTGACGACCCTCCTTGCCCAAAGCCAGGCGAAGAAGGTTGTTGGGGTCACCACGCAACTGTTCAGACTAAAGTTTTCCAACTGCAAGGAGACTTCATGGATCGTCGCAATTTTCTTTCTGGCTCGCTCGCTGCTTCTGCCCTCTCGCTTGCTACCGCGGCTGATTTATCTGCCCAGGAAAGCTCTACCGCCGACAACTCTGCGCCGCAGTACATCGATCTACGCCGGTACCATCTGGCGAACGGGCCGGGCGTAAAGCTCACGAATGCTTTTTTTGCCGATGCTTTCATTCCGGCACTCAACCGGCTCGGCATTGGGCCAGTCGGTGCGTTCTCTATTTATTTCGGGCCAGATACCCCCTCCTATTACCTGCTGATGCCGAGTTCGAAGCTGGAGACATTAGTGACCGCTGACCTGGAGTTGGCAAAGGACGATGTCTTTCAGAAAGCGGCTGCGCCGTTCTGGGATGCTCCTGCCGCCTCGCCGCCGTACATCCGCATCGAGAGTTCCCTATTGCGCGCATTTCCGGGCTACCCCAAAGTCACTCCGCCGGCCTCCGCCGCAACCAAGGAAAAACGCATCTATCAACTCCGCGTGTATCAATCGCCGACCAACATGGATCACGTCCGGAAGGTGGAGATGTTTCATAACGGCGAGTTCGGCTTTTTCGCCAAGGCCGGGGCTGCGGGAGTCTTTTACGCCGACACACTCGTCGGACCCAATATGCCGAACCTTACCTACATGCTCAGCTTTCCTGATATCGCCGCGCTTGAGGCAGACTGGGAAAAGTTCTCCGCCGATCCTGGTTGGAAGAAGCTCTCCGCCGATCCAAGGTTCAACTTAGATCCGCCAACGGTATCAAACATAACCAGCCTCGTGCTGCGTCCCCTAGCCTGTTCACAAGTTTAGTGGGATTACGGTTTGCCAACGCCGGACCAATCAATCGAGATAAAGGGAAAACGGATGAAACAGTTAGTGATCGCAGGGCTATTTCTGGCTCTGGCGGCAACCCACGCAGATGCGCAGATCAATGCAGGCGAGCAGAAGCCCGAGCCTGGTCTGCCTTTCAACATGGTCCAGGTTGCGACGCTCGATCTGCCCTGGCGGATTGCCTTCCTGCCCGACGGTCGCATGTTGATCACCGAGAAGGTGGGCGGTATGCAGTTGGTCACTCAGCAGGGAGCCAAGACCCCAGTAGCGAATGTGCCGGCTGTTCTTCACAAGGGACAAGGCGGCATGCTGGGTGTCTTTCTCTCCCCGCACTACGCCAAGGATCACAGTGTCTACCTCACCTATTCGGAACCGGGCGACGGCGGTTCGAGCCTGGCCCTTGCCAAAGCCAAGCTGGTGTTGGGCCCGGATTCGGCGAGCCTCGAAGATCTCAAGGTGATCTGGCGCGACGGCGAGAGGGGCAATGGCGGACAGTTCGGTGCAGCAATCGCTTTTTCCCCGGATGGCAAATATTTGTTCCTGACTGTTGGCGACCGGCAGCGCATGACGTCGGCCCAGGATCCTAACCAGCCGCTGGGCAAGATCCTGCGCCTGACGTTGGATGGCAAGCCCGCGCGGGGCAATCCGATGGCCGGGAAGATAGGCGCGGCCAGCGTGCCCGTGATTGATCCACCGAAGGATACTGAAGCTGCGAAGACTGCTCCGGTGGTGAGAACTTATACCTTCCCCGGACCGAACCTGACGCCGGAGGAAACCTGGAGCACAGGTCTCCGTACGCCCTACGGCCTGGCCTTCGCGCCTGACGGGCGGTTGTGGGAGCTTGAGCATGGCCCCAGGGGCGGCGATGAGTTGAACCTGATCGAGCCCGGCAAGAACTATGGCTGGCCGCTGGTCTCTTATGGGGTCAACTACAATGGCGTGCCGATCCCCAGTCCCGACACGCGACCTGACTTGACCAAGCCGGTCATCTACTGGGTGCCGGTCATCGCCCCCGGCAACCTCATGTTCTATCACGGCGCAATGTTCCCACAGTGGAACGGCTCTGCCCTCGCGAGCGGCTTGGGGAGCGAGTCGATCACCCGCATTACCTTCGACGGTAAGGGTGGGGCCACGCCCGCCGAACGCTGGGCTGTCGGTCACCGCATCCGCGACGTGGAGGTCGCTCCCGATGGCTCGCTGTGGATGATTGAGGATTCCACGACAGGCGGCCTATTTCACCTGACGCCGAAGGGTTAAGCCGCCTGCCGACGGCGGGGCGGTTTTTATCGCGCAGAAGACCTCCCCGCTCCTTCGTTCGTCTCTGTGACTCCAGCAGCTTACCTGCCTATCTCCGGGCAACGGAGACAGCTGTCTTCGCGAACTGCTCATCCATAAGAACATGATGTGGATCGTCGTTGGTCGTCACGCGCTCTGGCCTGCCTCCTGCATGACGACTCCTCAGCAGGGCTGTATGCGCGGCTCACTTGAACTTGCCGGACAGTGCGCGTATATTCGCAGCCGCAGCGAAAATAGAAAAATCCTGACCACATTTTCAGTCCCGCAAACAACGCAAGAACCAGCGTCAAAAAACGAACGCGCGTGCCGGACGAAAATCAAACCCAGCAAGAAAATCCAAGGAGATTACACACATGGCAAGCAATCGTGGAGTAGCGTATATGGGCCCCGGGGTCGTGGAGATTCACAGCATCGACTTCCCGAAATTAGCGCTCGGGAATCGCAAATGCGAACACGGCGTCATTCTCAAGATCGTTTCCACCAACATCTGCGGCAGCGACCAGCACATGGTCCGGGGCCGCACCACCGCGCCCAAAGGACTCATCCTGGGTCACGAGATCACCGGCGAAGTGATCGAGGCCGGCCGGGACGTCGAGTTTATCAAGGTCGGGGATCTGGTTTCGGTGCCGTTTAACATTGCCTGCGGCCGCTGCCGGAACTGTAAGGAGCGTGCCACCGGCGTTTGCTTGAATGTGAATCCGGCGCGGCCAGGCGCAGCCTACGGCTACGTGGACATGGGCGGCTGGGTGGGTGGCCAGGCCGACTATGTCATGGTTCCTTATGCCGATTTCAACTTGCTGAAATTTCCCGACAAGGCACAGGCGATGGCGAAGATCCGCGACCTGACTTGCCTATCTGACATTCTGCCGACGGGCTATCACGGCGCCGTCAGTGCGGGCGTTGGTCCCGGAGCGACGGTTTATGTTGCCGGGGCTGGACCGGTCGGTCTGGCCTGCGCAGCAGCCTGCCAGTTACTGGGCGCCGCGGTCGTGATTGTAGGCGACCTGGTTCCGGAGCGGTTGGCGCAAGCCAGGAGTTTCGGCTGCGAAACTGTAGACGTCTCCAAGGACGCCTCGGTCGGCGATCAGATTGCACAGATCCTCAAGGTTCCAGAAGTGGACTGCGCGGTGGATTGCGTCGGCTTCGAAGCCCGTGGTCATGGTCACGACGCCAAGACGGAAATCCCTGCAACGGTGCTGAATTCGCTGATGCAGGTTTGCCGCGCGGGCGGAGCCCTGGGCATTCCCGGACTGTACGTGACCGAAGATCCGGGCGCGTTGGACAAGAGCGCCCAGACGGGAAACCTCAGCATCCGCATCGGCCTGGGATGGGCAAAATCCCATGTCTTCACCACCGGCCAATGTCCGGTCATGAAGTACAACCGGCAACTCATGATGGCGATCCTGCACGACAAGATCAAAATCGCCAAGGCCGTCAACGTCACTGTTGTGACCCTGGATCAGGCGGTCCAGGGCTACAAGGACTTCGATAAAGGGGCGGCGAAAAAGTTCGTGCTCGATCCGCACGGCATGATCGCAGCATAACTCGACGTCGAGGGCCCCATATCCACTTCCCTTCCGTGGTTTGGGGCCCTCGATGCTTCCCATCGCGGGCTCTCCGCTCGCCGGTGCTACCTAGCTGAGTTGTTCGATGCGGCCATTCCGCCGAAGAATGGCCGCACATAACTGATCCCACGGGACCACAGTATTAGCAAAAATGCGTTAGAGGCAACGCAGGTGCTCTTCCTGTGAACGGATCCTCCACCGATGGCTCTGACGAGAATTGCCGGCGAAGTGTCCGAGGGCCAAAGCCCTTTATCCGTTTGAACTGGCGATTGAAATTCGAATAGTTACCGAAGCCGACCCGGAAGCCGATCTCCAGAATGCTCTCGTCCGTATCGATTAGGAGTTGCGCGGCAGCTCCAACCCGGAGCTCGTTCACATAGGCGGTCATGGTACGTCCGGCGGCCCGCTTGAAGAAGCGGCATAAGGAAGCCTGATCCATGTGAAAGCGCGCCGAGAGCTTTGCGAAGTCGATCTCTTCGCTGAAATTCTCATTTAAGTAGAGGCAGATCGCATCGATTCGTTGCTGGTCGGCAACGCGGCAAATCGGCTTTACCTTCAACGTGGACAAAATCCGCGCGTCACCCTCCCGCGCCAGATCGGAGAGCACAGAGAGTAACATCACCAATCGTTTTGCCGGCGACAACTGTGGAAGCCTGGCAAGGTATTTGGAAACCTTGCGTCCCATCTCCGTATGACCGAAGGCAAGACCACTCGATGAACGGCGCAAAAGATGAGCGACCCCTTCCATCTCCTTAAGCTCGAAGAAATGCTCCCCGAGAAAGTCGTAGCGAAACTGTACAACCACCGCGCGATGAGTCTCTACCACACTCGATTTCACAGGGCCAGAGCGCCAACTATGGGGGACGTTTGGGCCGATCAGTACCAGATCCCCGGGGCCATAGTCGGCAATGCCATCGCCCACCAGGCGTTGGCCCTGGCTTTCGGTGATTAACGTCAACTCGTACTCTGGATGGTAGTGCCAGTAGAAAGGAAACTCCGGATCGTTCCGCTCAAATGCACGGAAAGAAGAGGGCCCGGATGCGACCTTCTCGAAATAGGGTTTCACGCGGATAGTGTAACTGATTTAACAAAAAATCAAACATTTCGGCAAAAATAGTGCCAATCTCGTACCCATAGTGGTCAATCAATGAGAGGACACACTTGCCTTGCAAGGCTAGTCTTATGAGAAGCTGGCCACAAAATCTCATGAAGGCCGAATCGATAGCCTTTGGTAAGAGGTGAGAACCATGACACAGGCCGAGACCTCACAGCATCCGGCACGAATTCCAGTAGATTCTTATTCGGGTTTCGCTGGGTTACCGCCTCTGGTGGGCCTGCAGACGATGAGCGAAGCTGCCACGACCGGTCTGACCGTCACTCAATCCGTTGCCCGATTGAAACGGCTGCATTGGTCTTTAAAGAACCTCCACCGGATCTTCGTGTCGCGTATTACAAGCACGCCGATCTACGAGTTGAAGATGGCGTTCAGCCTGCACGCACACTACTGCGCCGAGCATGTTGGTGAGTTTGCCGCTCGCGTCCGTGAAATGCGGCAACCTCCGTATGGATTGGAAACATCTCCAGATGCTTCGCTCGACCTGTTCTTCGATGAAATATTGGCGACACCCAGCACGGAAGCATTGCTATTGGGATTGTACGAACGGGCAATGCCGGCGCTTATCCGCGCGCTAGAGACGCTCGTGGCGGACACGAATCGGCTTTTTGATCATCCTACCTATCGCATCTGCCGTCTGACTCTGGTGGAAATACAGGACGTGCAAGACTATGGCGCCGAAGCAGTGGCTTGCCTGGTAAAAGAGGAAACGCGCGCGGAGCTTCAAGAATGGCTCGCCATCCTGGACCGCATGTTGGCCGCCGCAGGTGACCTCGACGGAACGAAGGAACCGACGGGAGAAACCGTCGCCCGGCACTACTCTACGGTTCCCTACAAATACGACCCTATCCCGAAGCGCGACGAACGCTTCAAGGATCCGTACAACATGGGGGTCAACGCCGAGGCGATGATTTTCGATGCGGACATCCCTCCCTTTCCCAAGACCATCATGCTCTACTTCAAGCGGATGCGTGAGATCGATGTGCCCGAAATGATGGCCAGCATCCTGACTGAAACCAGTGACAAGCCCTGGGAGTACTACCGTGACATGACGCGCCAGCTATGGGACGAGGCACGCCACGCTATGATGGGCGAGATCGGGTTTGTTTCGATGGGGATCGACTGGTCGAACATCCCGCTCAATTTCACCTGGTCTCTGGGGATGAACACGATGCTCACTGCAAAGGAGCGGCACGCGGTGCTCTACACCATCGAGCAGGGGCTTATGCCGAAGAAGACCGGCAAGCAATACGAATGGCAGGTTGCGGTCGACTCCGCCAACCCGCTTGCAGCCATGATTCAAGACTACGACTGGGCAGATGAAGTTTTGCATGCCAGGATTGGCCGAAAATGGATCGTTTCGGAGTTTGGTTCCCAAGCGGAAACGATCGCCTATGGCGACAAAGCGTGGTCCAAGATCCTGGTCGATTGGAGCAAATGGAAAGAAGACGGTCTCACAGAACATTGGAATTGGTGGCCCGAGGTGTATCGCCTGGCCTGCCAAAATCAGGGCGTTGAGCCCGACCCGCGGTTACTTGGCTACAGCACTACCTACGAGAATGCAAGGGCGGACATGAAACAGGTTGCCGGCTGACATGCATGGTGGCCAGTTGGATGCGGATCGTTGCCCGGATCGTGGGTTATCCACCAATGAACGGAGCTCGTGCTCGAAAATGAATTCGCCTCTGCCGCAGCGTTCTCGTCACGTTCTCGCGCTGCTGCTCGCCCTTGCCTTCTGTTCTCCGTGTTCGCTCTTCGGCGCCTCGGGCAAATTGCTGGTAAAGAATGCCCGCCTCTTTACCATGGCTACCCAACAGCACGATCCCTTTATGGGTTATCTAGTCATTGCCGACGATGGAACCATCACCACGATTGCCGCAGGAGATCCGCCCGCCAACCTGACTGCGGCGCAAGTATTCGATGCGCATGGGGATTGGATTATTCCTGGTTTCATTTCGGCGCATAGCCACCTTTGGCAGGCGGCGTACCACGGGATCGCCGCGGACGACACCTTAACCAATTGGATCGACGATCTGTACCTGAAACGCGCGATCAAAGCCAGTCCTGAAGATCTTTACTGGTTCTGCCTGCTTGGTTCGCTCGATCATCTGCAACGCGGCGTGACTACCGCCTACGACTTCAACTACAGCAGAACCAACGGAAAGGGCAACGACAACGAGTTCGATGAGGCCCAATTTCGCGCCGAGCTGAAGTCGAACATTCGCTTCGTTCACGGCTATGAGCCCGGGTGGGTCGCTCCCGGTTACGGCATCAGCCAGGCACGCCAGCGGCTCAAAGCGTTTCTCGATTGGACCGCGGCGCAGCCGCGACCATCTACGTTCCTGAGTGTGATGATCGAC
Source organism: uncultured Acidobacteriaceae bacterium (assembly GCA_963743365.1). Classification (GTDB taxonomy): domain Bacteria; phylum Acidobacteriota; class Terriglobia; order Terriglobales; family Acidobacteriaceae; genus PALSA-350. Next base: position 51,299 of record CAVUQE010000017.1, on the reverse strand, counting down.
GGCGCCACAGCCTTCAACAATACCTACCAACAAGCGGTGATGGAAAAGGCGCTCATGGATGAGTTCCACCTAATGAACCAGACCCACTACCTGGAACCGCCGGAGGCACTCACGCAGTCGGAAGAGCGGGCCAAGTTTCGCTGGTTTATCGACAGCGGCATGCTCTCAAAGCAATTGATCTTCGGCCATTTCATCCACACCGACGCCTACATCCTGCAGCAGACCGCAAAGAATGACGTCGCAGTGACCTGGAATCCGCTTTCAAACGGTCGCATGGCCTCAGGCGTTGCCGATATTCCGAAATACCTCAAGATGGGAATTCGCGTAGGTATGGGCATCGATGGAGAAGCCAGCGCCGACATGGCGGACCCTTTTGAAAATATGCGCACCGGCTTGTACGCTATCCGCGACAAGTACGAAGATGCGACTGTGATGAGTCCCTACCAGGTGTTATGGCTTCATACCATGGGCAGTGCGGATGTACTTGGCGTAAAAGACAAGCTGGGCAGCCTTGAACCCGGCAAGTTTGGCGATTTTGTGGTGATCAATCCAACCAGGCTAGGCGCTGTGCTCGAGAATCCTTACGCCAACCTGGTGCTGGTGACCAGCGAGCGCGATATCGATGAAGTCTTCGTGGGAGGCGAGCTGAGAGTCGATCATGGCAAGGTGTTGCACCAGGATATGGATGCTGTTCAGCACGAAGTAAACCGGCGTGTGGCAGCAGAATGAACAGGCGCGATTTTGTTGCCAAGGTTATGAGCGCGATGGTCACGGGCTCATGGCCTTCGAACAAATTGCTCGCAGCCCAAGCACCAGCTCCGGGCGCTGAAGCTGCTACCGGCTGGACCCTGGCCAGTACCGGCATGCGGGTCAATCTGGGCGACGACGGAACGATTCGCGCGATGGAGGTAAAGAACCGTAGCCAATGGGAGGCGGTGCCCTTTCGCCATGGGACGTTCGCTGGGCCATCATGGGCCGATGTGAAAATGCAAAGGGTCGAAGGTTCCGCGCCCAGCTTCGCCGGCACGATTGATAGCGTTCGCCATTCCCTGCAGTACAAGCTCGAGGGGAATCGGTTGGCAATCATCGCCGGGCTGAAGAATGAAGGGCGCACCGGCTACGCCCCAAAGGCTGCCAGCCTGGTGCTCGGTATCGACAGCGAGATGCTGTCCTATCCAAGATGGAACTATAGCTACTTCCCCACTTTGCTGCGCTGCGAAAAAACACATTTCTGGGGATACCTCATGACTCCCTACGGGCGGATCATGACCGTCGGCTCACCCGACCCCGTGGCATCTTACTCCATGAATTATGAGCTCTCGAGCTGGGGTGACGGCGGTCACCTCATCTACACCTGCAGCCTCGATCTGATGCATGCCTTGCCCTTGCCGCAGCGTCATCCACAGCATCTCGTCTCGCTTCAGCCGGGCGAAGAACGGACCTGGACGATTTATCTCCAACCGGCAGCATCGCTCGAAGAGATCAAGCCATTGTTGGCAGGCTCCCTTTCGGCGCCGATGATCGACGCGGATCGCTACACCCTGGGTAGCGGCGAAAGCAGCAGGCTCACGTTCTGGGCGTCCAAGCCCATCACTGTGACGGTCAGCGCGGAAGATGGCAGCGCCACGCCGTTGCCGGTGCATTCGGCTTCCGGCGGCAGGTTTGTGAGCACGCTTACGCCCCAGAGCGGCCCTGGCCTATACAAGCTGACTGTGGCCCAGAGTGACGGCCACATTAGTGAAGCCTACGTCTCCGTGCGACAGCCCTGGTCCTGGTATATGCGCCGTGCGCGCGAGGACACTCTCGTCAACAAGCAATACGCGTCCAGTCATCTGGAGCAGTGGCTGGGGCTGGAAACCGACGCTTTGGCGCGGCTTTATCTGCCCGATCCGTCGGTGGATGCGCAGACCGATAAGCGCCTCAAGGAGATCCTGAGTCTGCAGTGGGATCTCAAAACGAAACGACCCACGAACATCATCAAACAGCGGCTGCTCATCAACACAGCTCAGATGGCCGGCCTTCTCGCCTACCGTTACATGTCGGATCAGGATCCCTATTGGCTCGATCTGGCCAGCGGTTTTGCCGACTACGCTGTTTCCCGGCAGGAACCTGATGGCAACTATAGCAACTACACTACGGTCGCCTATCCCGTGAAGTCGGTGATGACGGTGATGGCTGTGGAGAAAGGAATGGCCGCGAAGGACGCGCAATTCGGGACAGCCTACGATCGCCATTATGCCTCCGCGGAAAAGGCGATGGATTTCCTGGTGAGGATGAAAGACAACCTCACCACCGAAGGGGACAACACCTTTGAGGACGGCATGATCAGCTGCGCCGCCTTGCAGCTCGGGTTGTTTGCATTGCTGCAGAAAGACACCGAAAAGCGCCGCAAGTATGCCGATGCCGCCAGATTGATGTTGTCAGGCCATCGTTGCCTGGAACAGTTGCTCATCCCCGACTCGCGCATGAACGGCGCGACGCTGCGCTTCTGGGAGGCTCAGTACGATGTGTTGATGGGAAAATCTCGCAACATGATGGACTCCCCTCACGGCTGGAGCGCCTGGTTGATTCCTGCGCTTTGGTATCAGTATCTGTTAACCGGTGAGGAGGAATGGCTGCGAAAGACCATGAACATCATGGGCAGTTGTGCGCAAGTGATCGACAGCAGAACCGGCCAGCTGCGCTGGGCCTTTGTGCCCGATCCCTATCGCGAAGTCACAATGTTGGTCCCGGACGCGAATTATCCCCGGGAAGGCAAGCGAGTGGATGCAATCATCGGCGAACAGTATGTGCCGATGATCGCTTCTTTCCATTACCCCGACCACGAACCGGTCTTCGGCAACGGATGGACTTCAGGCTGGTGCTGCTGCAACGATGTGCACGAAATTTTTATTGCCATGGCTGAGGTGGTGCTAACCGCCGCCTATGTCATCGAACGAACCAACGGAGAACTGGTTACCTGGAATTGCAAAGCCACCCGTGATGGTGGCGGCGTGATCGGTATTCAGACGGCGGAGGATGTCGTCAGCCGTGTGCACCTTAATCTGCGGCAAGCGCACCAGGTGAACGCGACATTCGCTAAGGCCGGCGTGGTGAGCGTTCAGGCACAGGGCATGCAATGGATCGGCCCCGGAGGAGTGCCGGAGCTCTTTCGCTAGGGACGATTTTCGCCCGGCTAGGGAATCGGCGGTGTTAACTTCCGCTAACGGGGATCGATGGATGCGGACAGGAGCTTGCCCTCATACCGAAGATTCCTAAGCCGGCCTGCGAATCCTGGTACCCGTGGTGGCGACCACTGCCATTGGTCGTCTACGTCCGGCGCAAACCCACAAATTGTGCGCAGAATGATTTCCGCAAAGGCTCCGGACGCACTAGCAAAATAATCCTGTCCGAAGGAGAGCGCTTTGCGTACTGGATATTGTTCGGTTGCAACATAGTGCGACTGGCCGAAGGGGCCCTCCCGAGTGGCCGGCTCCAGGCTTCGTAACCTCTCCATCGCCTCCGGTTCCCTCCCGACCCTGAAGATGGCCTCTGCGGTCAAGGCCGGCCATGCGTCGTAGGAACCCGTCGACCCATGGTCGGCGCGCGTAGCTACTGAAGCCGCGGCGTCACGTAAGGAAAGAGCTCTCAACCAGTGGGGAGTCCACAGCTCCGTATTCACAAACTGCACCATCTCACCGATGCGGCGTTGCCCCAAGTCGCTTTGCATGCAATCGATCAAGGTGAAGAAGTCGATGCAATGCCGCACTTCCACTTTCTTCCCGTCAGTCAGGCGGCATGCCCAAAAACCTTCATGGTCGACGTAAAGACCCAGGACCTCAGCGGCCAGGGCGTCCGCTTCCTTCCCCAGCTGAACACTTCGCGCAGCTTCACCCCTCTTGCTTCTTAATTTCGCCATGCCCCGCAGCATCCAAACGTTGGCCGAGTTCATTGCGGGAACGTATCCCACATAGGTGGGCACAGTTTCGAGAAGATTGGAGGCATCGCCGTAGTTTGCCAGGAGACTGCCTGGCTTGGTCAGCGTTCGCCAGTGCAGCGCCAGGCCTTCGAGAGTATCTATCACGGTTTGTCCGTTGCGCAGCGGCTCATCCAGGAATTCCCAGTCGCGCGTGACGTAGACGTAAGTGGTCATCAACCTGAACACTGAGTAGTCATTCGCCGAATACCATGGTCCGACGGTTTGCAAGGAATGGAAATCTACCGCGTAACAAGAATGAATGTCGCTGTCCAGGAACAGCTTGAGTTGCTCTTTCATGGCGGCAGGATCGAGCAGCGCCCACACGGTGGCAAAGAAACTCGTGTCCCAAAAGTAGACCAGGGTGGTGGCCCACCGGGGTGAAGCGGTCACAAATACGCGCGGCAAACCTCGGGCCGAAGTTGGTTCGTTCCAGGCACAGCAGGCTTAGGATGCTGGCGTAGTACATCCTGCGCACCTTGGCGTCGCCGGTGACCAGGGTTGGAAGATTGCCCGAGAAATGTCCATTCTCCGGAGTAAACACCTGCCCGAAGCGATGCTTCCAAAGATCTCTTGCTGCTTCCCACGTCTCAGCAAACTTCTCTCTCCAGCTTGCGGCCTGTTTGGTCACCAGGTCGAGATCTGTGCCCGCAGCCATGACAAACTCGATACGAAAACGTTCGCCCGGCCCAAGGTGATAAGTCCAGCCAGCACTGTGTGTTTTCCCTGAAACTTTAACTGGCTCCTGAAGAAAAATCAGGATGGCTTTGGCACTGCTTCGACTGTCCTGGTTGAGGAAGATCCGTCCGGACCCCGAACCAACTGTGCTGGTGCTGAAGTCGGATAGATCCTCCCGCCTTGGCCTGGGCGTATCCCATGTCCACTTCAGAGGATAGTGACGAATCGCCGCTTGCAGGTTGACCGCAAGCCTGGCTGTGCGGGCTTCCCTTCCCAGGTTGGTAACTTCTACGGAGAAGAGAATGCCTGACTCCTCAAAGGGCATCCGGACCGTGGTTACAATCTGCAGGTTCTGGACGCGCGTTCGACGCAGCAGCTGATAGGGGTACCATCGGAAGTCTTGTGCCGGCACGTCCTCTCCGTCCAGGGTTAGCCCGGCAAGTTCGGACCCTTGGGCCAACGGCGGCACAGTGAAATTTTCAATGCCCAGAACGTTTCTGGACGTCTGCAAGCTTCCATGAAAATTGGAAACTGAAGGTAGGTTTTCAAGGATACCGCCCGAGATCCAATCTCCAGCCAGCTCATCCAGATCTGGTGTTTGGGATTCTGGTGTACCCGCCCGCGCATCCAGGGAAGCCAGGATTTTTCCTGGACCGGAAAGCAAGGGAGCACTGGTGATGACGAGACCTTTTAGTAGCTCACGACGTCGCACGTCCCGCGCCTCCTAAAGTCGGTGACCGAAGTTCTCTATGGGCGCATCCGGTCCAATGATTCTGCAGGCGGGGCTGGTGCTTCGATGGACAGAGACTAAGACCATCCGTGCTGGGGTCGGGGATATCCTCCTTGGTGAAATCAAGGAAGAACATCCCCGCCGGTGCTTGGTTTAGTAGTACAGCTTCAACGCAAGCTGCAGAATGCGCGGATTGTTGCGCGAGGAAGTGATCGCGCTGAAGCCTGAAGGGTTCAGGAAGTTAAGGTTTGAAGATGGGTTTGCCCAATTATGCGAATTGGGAAGGTTAAAAGCCTCCGCCCGAAACTGCAGTTTTACGCTCTCGTGAATCGGGAACTGCTTAAAGAGCGACATATCGAGATCGTAAAAACCGGGACCTCGTGCCGGGTACGGATTACCCCCGAGTGGCGAGTAATCAGTCTGCCCAATCTGCGTTGCGGCGGGGGGATTTGCGAATGCGGCTGGATTGAGCCACTGGGTAACTTTGCGCGCGCCGGCGTAGACGTTCTGTCCCGCAACAACATCAGGAAAGCATCCGAAATCCGCCGTGGTTGCGATTGGACAGCTCATAGGAAAAGGTTGTCCGGTCTGGTGCGAGTAGATGAAGTTTGTCACCCATCCGCCGATGGCTGCATCCACCACCGGGTTGACAGTGTTCAGGAAAGCCTGCTTCCTGCCAAAAGGCAGGTAATAGGTTCCCGAAGCATGAATGACCTGCCGTGTATCGGAGCTGCAGACCGCGTAATCGGCCTCTTTGCCAAAGCCGGGCAGCCATTCCGCTCTGTAGCTCGGCGCGTACACCTGCCCTTCGAACGAGCGCTCGTCCGTCATGCACTTGCCCAATGTGTAGTTTGCCAGAACGGTTAGCCCAGCGCTGATCTGGTGTTCATACACTACCTGCATAGAATTATAGTTGGCGATACTTTCTGCGCTCTGCATGGTGGCATTCGCAGCGAAACTGGGAAACGGGATGTGACCAGTGACTGTGGGATCGTATTGATTTGTTCCCGGCGGCATAATAGCGGACGGTGCATTCTGAGAACTTACACTGTCTAGATGCCTACCCAGGGTGCCTACATATGCGAGAGAGACTGCATCATGCGAGGTGAACTGATCCTGGAGAGTCAGGTTCGTTGTCTGCTGATACGGTGTGTGGAAGTTATATTGCCTTCCATAGAGAGTGAGTCCTGCCCCGGGCACGTTCAAGGGGTTCTCGAGATTCTGGGCAACCAAGGCATTTTCCAGAACGGCCGTTTGCCCTGTGGGTACCGCCAGCGGGGTTTGAGAATTCACTGCGTAGAAATTAACCGTATAGGAGAACGGATAGTTATTCCCGATGTTATTACCGAATCCAACGTTGTTCAGCGCTCCATAGGTAATGCCGTAGCCGCCGCGCACCACTATGGTGGGAGTGATGCGAAATGCGAAGCCGAGGCGGGGAGCAAAGTTAAAATTGTCAGCGTTTCCCGTCGCTTTGTTCGAGGTGCAGTCGATGGCAATATTGTAGGAAGCGGCCAGCGCTTGGAACGAGTTGGACATCGGCGTTGAATTACATCCCTTTTGGGCAACGTAATAGGTTCCCGAATTTCCGGCTCCTCCCCCCGTCTGAACGAAGTTGGCCTGCCTGCCATAGATGTCCTGATAAGGGGTGTAATGGTCCCAACGCAGGCCGAGGTTGAGCGTGAGCCTGGGGGTAGCTTTCCAATCGTCCTGAAAGTAGGCCCCCATGTAATAGCGCTGGTCACTCACTTGCGCATAGTTGGAAAGTCCATAAGTTTGCAGGCCGCCGACGTTGTTGATTCCGCCAGGCACGGTTGCTGCAGTGGGCACCAGGAGGAGGTCACTCATTCCCATGTAGCCTGAACTCTGGTTAGGAATGTCGGAAAATTGGCCAGTATAGGTAAAGCTTCCCTTTCCAAAGGTAGGCTGGATAATGGGAGCGTAATAATCATCAATTTGGTATCCGGTCTTGAGAGTCTGCGAGCCGTAGATTTTGGTCACATTGTCCATAATCTCCAGGGTGCGGATGGTATTAAGAGTGGGCATCCAGCCGGCTACTCCCATGCCTGTAAGGCCGGCGATATTGATGGGCGGCAGGCCGCCATTCCCCGGAGTCTGCGGCACACCCGGAATTCCAAATTGCTCCGGGATCCCCGGCGTATCGCCGTATACCCCGTTAAGCCTTTCAATGGTGTGGAGGAATCCAATGTGGAATTCATTGGTCAATGTAGGCGTAAAGACATGCGTGTATCCCAGGACAATTCCATACCGGGGACCCTCTTCGTCTCCGTCGCCGTAGTTCTGACCCTCTGCGTACCCTGGAAGATAAGGGGGCGCATATACCGTTTCGTTGCTGCGATTGAACACCCCAAAGATGATGTCCTTAGTGCTGATGTTCTCGTCAATCCGGACATCGTACTGATTGATGTTGTTAGTCCCGGCGGCAAACTGGTAGTAGTTGGGGAAACTTGTCCGGCCGGGCGTTGGATTGGGATATAAACTGAGCAGCTTCACCGCGTTGGGATCGATGCGTGACTGAGGAAGGATGTTCAGGTATTGGGTGTAGCCGGTAAAGTTCGTGATCCCGGCGACGCTGCCGTTGGCGAAGAACGGGTCGCGGACGTAAATGGCGCTGCTGCTCGTGTTGGCCAGGCCAGACACCGGATCGGTCGCACCGGCCGCCACCATGCGGGTGGTCGCTGGGTCCAGCATTGTTGCCAATGGATATACCCGGCCGAGCGCGTCGGTTTTCGTGCCGCTCACCAGACTGAAGAAATCCTGGAAATTGGTGAAGTTGCTGCTGTGCATCCCGAGACTTGGGACACTGGAGGTACTGGACGACGGCGTATCGATCCTGGTGCCCTGATAGTCGAAAAAGAAGAAGGTCTTGTTCTTGCCGTTATAGATCTTGGGGATAAGCACAGGACCGCCCACCGTGCCGCCGAACTGGTTCTGATGATAGGCGGGACGCGGTGTATTCGTTTGGTTTGCGAAGTAGTCGTTGGCGTTGAAAACCGTATTGCGAACATATTCCCAAAGATCCCCGTGCAGGCCGTTGGTGCCCGACTTGAGGGCGGCATTCACGATCGCACCCGCGGAATGGCCAAATTCCGCGCTGAAGTTGCTCGACTGCAGTTTGAATTCCTGGATAGCATCCGGCGGCGGTACGAATTGCGTGTATCCGTTGTTGCCGCTGGCTCCCTGGATATCCCCACCGCCATAAACCTCTACGTTGTCGTCGATTCCATCGAGGCGGAAGTCGTTCTGCGTCCAATCCCCGCCATTCACGTTGAACTCGGCGTTGCTGGAACCGCCGGTGGTGCTGGCGCCGGCAGACAACAATCCCAGGGTCGTCCAGTCGCGGCTCTGCAACGGCATGTTGTCGACCCGCGCCTCGTCAATCGTCTGCCCAACCGATGCATCTTCTTCCTGCAGCAATGGCGTGGCTGCCGCACTGACGGAGACTTGCTGACCAACCGTTCCCACAACCAGCTTGACGTCGATGGTCAGGTTGTCCTGAATGTGTGCTTGAATGCCTTGTTGGGTGTACGGCGCAAACCCGGGAGCCACAACTTTCAGTGTGTAGGAGCCCGGATTCACGGCTTCGAAAACATAATCGCCGCTCCCACCGGTGCGGACTGTCTGAACCACACTTGTTGTGTCGCTGGTGAGGGACACGGTAGCGCCCGCAACCACGGCGCCGGTCGAGTCTGTCACCCTGCCGGTGATTCGCCCGGTGGCGATCTGAGCAGAAAGGCGTGAAACCGACGTTGCCAGCACCAAGGTGCAAACGAGCAGAGATAGGAAGTTGGCCTGCCTAAGGGTTTTCATCGCGCTCCTCCAAGAAAGTAGTTGCGCTTCGATTAATCGCGCAACCCATTTACAATCAGTGGCTTTCGTTTTTTTTTATCGCTGTGCTTACGCAGCGCCTTCTGGGCCCACGATCTGCTGTGACAACCTGCAACGAAATACCTGGAGTGCTGTGTGTGGCGTATGACTCCCTGGAAGATCATGTCGATCCCAGCTATCGCTCCTAATTTCTTGAGCTTGGCTCGGCAGTTCGTAGCTGGAATCCAGTGGAAGGAAAGTAGCACGCGCGGAATACGACTGTCTGTGTTGCGATTGACCACTTTATGTACGCCATTTGCAGCCATGCCATGCATAGGAGTGTCGCGGTGATTGGTTATCATCAGGAGGGTCTCCAGGCGACCGCAGGGTTTATCTATGCGGCAACGTCTGCGAATCGTGTTCGCGCGAAGACTTGTTGTGGAGGAATCCGGCCGCGCTGTGAGAAGACTATCGTTAGCTAAAGCCGCATTCCTCTCGACGCTGCTGGGAACAGCTGTACCTTTGTTTTCTTATCAATCCAATGCATCCTTCGTCCCGCGCGTTACGGTCCCGCCGAGCACCGGAACCGACTGCGGGATAAAGCAAGCGGCAGCACGCCGCTCTATCGAAGCAGGAAACTTTGCCCGCGCAGTTGAGCTCTTACTCGATGTGTACGCCCGGTGTCCGAGCTACGAAAATGGACGCGACCTGGCCGAGGCCGAAATCAATGCAGGCCAATTTGAGACTGCGAAGACCCTATTGACGACTCTGATGCAGCAGCAGGATCAAGCAGGGATCCACAACCTGCTTGGCAAAGCCGAAGCCGGCGAGAAAAATGATAGAGCTGCAGCGATCGAGTACCAAAAAGCGGCGACGATGGATCCCAGCGAGACAAACGTCTTCGATTTTGGAATGTCCTTGTTCCATCTCGACCACAATCCTGCGATTACGATTCTTCGCTATGGAGTGCAGAAGTACCCGCAATCAGTAAAACTTCATGTAGCCCTGGGAGTCGTTTTATACGCTGATGGAAAGTCCCTCGAGGGCGCCCAGCATCTCTGTGAAGCGGAAGAGTTGAACCCGTCGGACCCGCATCCGATGGAGTTACTCGCGGATACAGAAATTGTCCCGCCGGCCCTGGTGCCTAAAATCCTCCCGCTGCTCGCTTCCCTGCGCAAAAGATACCCCAATGATGGTTTGATCCTTTTTGACTACACCATGGTCCAGTCCGGCAGATGGTCGAATGCCAAAGACGCGATGCCTCCACATTTCTCTGAGTCCCTTCAGGAGGCGATTCGCCTGAACCCAAAACTGCCTCAAGCCTATTTCCAATTAGGCATGGTGTATGGGGAACAAGGGAAATACGCCGAGGAGATTCGGGTCTTGAAGAAGGCCATATCGCTGGACCCCAACAAAGAGGAATATTATTATCGCCTGGCGTTCGCTTACCGCAAGACCGGCGACGAAGAACAATTTCGCCAAGCCCTCGATGAATTTCAGAAGCTGCACCAGCAGGCCACCGATGCCAAGTAGCTGCCGGCTGCACTTTGGTTGGACTAGCTTCGCGGTTGCCGGGCTGTGCACTCTTTTCGCTCTGCTCGAGTCCGCGGCCCAGGTCCCGCGGCTTCCTCCAGCCAAAGCCGCGCAACATTCGCCCTCGCCCGCAATTGAATTCGACAACCAGATTGATGCTTCCAAAATCAGCTTCGTACTTAAGAACAGCGTGAGCCCTGAGCGGTACTCCATCGAGACCATGGCTGGGGGAGTTGCCGTATTCGATTACAACAATGACGGGCTGCTGGATATTTTCTTTACCAATGGCGCCGACATACCTTCCCTTGAGAAGAGCGGCCCGGGTTATTACAACCGGCTTTTTCGGAATAACGGCGACGGGACTTTTACGGATGTTACGGAGCAGGCAGGGATCGCGGGCATAGGCTATTCGATGGGAGTAGCAGCCGGCGACTATGACAACGATGGCTTCGTAGATTTGTACATTGCCGGCGTAAACGGGAACCAGCTACTCCACAATAACGGGAATGGAACCTTTACCGACGTGACGGCGAAAGCCGGTGTCGCCGGTACGGTTCCTGGTCTCGGCAAAGCCTGGGCAGTCACGGCTGGATGGTTTGACTACAACAACGACGGTCTTCTTGATCTGTTTGTCGTGAACTACCTCGACTACAACGTCAAGACGGCAAACCATTGCCACGTGGAAGCGGTACCAACCTACTGTTCGCCCAACGATTTTCAAGGAACGCCGAACATTCTCTATCGCAACAACGGAGATGGGACGTTTACCGACGTCTCGGAGCCATCGCATATTTCCCGCTACGTTGGCAAGGGCATGGGCGTCGCTTTTGCGGATTACGATAACGACGGACGAACAGATATTTTCGTATCGAATGACACCTTTCCGAATTACTTGCTCCACAATAATGGGAATGGCACCTTTACCGACGTGGCGATGGTGGCCGGTGCAGCGTTCACCGACAGCGGCAAGACGGTGGCTGGGATGGGCGCCGACTTCCGCGATCTTGATAATGACGGCAGGCCGGATATCTTCCACACGGCAATGTTTGGTGACACGTTTCCGCTCTACAGAAACCTGGGCGCCAGTCAGTTTGAAGACGTTACGGTCCACTCCAAACTGGCGGCCTTTACCAGCCGCATGACTGGCTGGGGAACCGGTGCATTCGATTTTGACAACGACGGATACAAAGACCTGTTCACCGCCAATTCCGAAATTCTCGATAATGCAATGGAGGTAGAGCACAGACCGTATGCTCTTCCGAATGCAGTATTTCGCAACAAGGGTGATCTCACCTTCGAAGATCTGAGCGCCATAGCGGGACCCGGTGTTTCGTTGCCGGCCGCGCATCGTGGAGCCGCTTTTGGTGACTTCAATAACGATGGCAAGATCGATATTGTCGTTACCGTTTTGAATGGTCCGCCTCAGTTACTCATGAATCGCTCAGCCAACCATAATCACTGGATCATCCTCAAGCTGATTGGGACAAAATCGAATCGTGATGGGCTGGGGACCAGGATCAGAATCACCACCGGTCATAGGGTCCAGTACAACCACGCAACCACTGCCGTTGGCTACAGCTCCTCAAGCGATAAACGGGTGCATTTCGGTCTGGGAGAGAGTTCGGTCATCGACGTGATCGAACTCTTGTGGCCGAGTGGAATAAGACAGGTGCTCACTAAAGTGAATGCAGACCAAGTCCTCACCATCAGGGAAACTGCGCCCTGAGCTGCCGATCGAGCTAGGAGATGCTAATTTCGATCCACTCCAGTGGCTTCCCTGCCGAGTTGCGATCCTCCGCCATGATTTTGAGCCGGCCACCTTCGATAGGCGCGTCGCTTTGCGTGACGGCGCCTCCGAAATAGTGACTTAGCATATAGGCTTTCGTTCCCTCTTCGCGGCGAAGGGAGATCTGGCCGCCGCTATAAGACACAACCGCCAGTTTGCTGCTTCGGGTTATGCCCTTCCTGTCCTGCGAAGCGATGATCACCGGCGCGGTGCACTGGACAACATCCTTTACGCGGGAGTCCGTTGCCTGCGACATGAGAGGATTCTCCTCCCCGGGCATAGGAGGCCTGAACGCGAGCAGAACCAGTTCGCCACCTTCTGTTCTGGCCCACGAGCGCGCGTGCGCTCCATACGTCGGCGCTTCAGAGACAGTGCCGAGCGGTAAAATCTCAAAGGTGGCCGTGGACCGTAGTACCTTCGCCACTCCATTGTATTTGGCGACCAGCTCAGGCGTGGCGCCTTCCGTTTCCTCGTCGGCTTTGAAGTCATTCAGCGAACCGATCGTGCCCACTGCGGCCGAATCGAACCATATATGCGGGGCGCTCGCCCAGTCGTAGCCCGACGAACCGTAGGTGGGAATTCCCAGCGGTCCCAGCAGGCTGCTGAAGTAGATACGCCGGTTGGCTTCCAGGTCATATTCCCCGGCGGCCAGAAACATGTCGTCGGTGCTATGCAAGTCAAAATAGTCGAGAAAGAGAGGAGACAACTGGTAGTACATTACGACCAGGTCGGGCTTCTCCTCGCGCATCGCCTTGATGACCACTTCAAGCCCCTTCCACATCAACCGTTCCCCCGTCCAGTTCTTGTCTTTTGGAGCTGCAATGCCCATGGCGGGCAGCTCATATCCGAAGTCGAACTTGAACAAGTCGGGCTTGTACCTGCGAATGAACTTGCGCACCAGATCGCTGAGAACCTTCGCTACCTCTGGCTGGGTAAAGTCGAGGATATAGTAGTGGGCGCCATCAAAATTGCCAGCCAGGTACGGCTTTCCGTCCGGCTGCTTCAACATGTTGTCTTCGGTTAGACCGATATCTGCTGGCCGTTCACAGCGCATGAGCGCTGCCCACAAGCCGATCCGGTAGCCGTCGGCACGCAATTGGTCGAGAAATTGTTCGAAGTGTGGAAGTCTGGTGGTCGAGTGCTCTAGATTCCCGTAGGCCTCTTCCCATTTGTCATCGATGGAAAAGGTGCCCGCCTTCATGCCGGAGGCTTTGAGGTCCGCGTAGATTCCGTTCAGAAACGCATCGTCCAGATGATCCCCGGCCTTATTCCGGTCAAGCTGCGAGCCCCAGGTACAGAATTCCGGCGTAAGGGTAATCGCTGTCTTCTGTGCTGAGCTTCGGTGCCGGTGGATAATCCCCGCCTGAACTAATCCGTTATAGTAGGCGCCAATTGCCTGGTAATAATCAGGGGCGACCGACCAAAATAGAGACGCGCCAAGCGACAAATGTCCGGGACCGTGAAGGTGCTTCCAGAGATCACTTCGATAATCGATCCACAAACTGGATTTTCCTTCGTACAGTTGCAAGAACAAATCGCCGCCCGGCAGGTCTGCCAGTCCGCAGACGAACGCGTCGGATCTTCCTTCGGTAAACATATTCCGCATTCCGTGGGACGGATCGACGCTGAATCCGCAGAAATAGTGGACCGGAAGTCCCCACTGTTGGTTAAGGCCTGGAATGAAGCTGCCGCGACCTAGCCAGACGCTTTCGTCAAGATGGATATTGTCCTGCACGATGGGACTGATCGCTGAGCCTTCGCTAATACCGGGCACGACCCAGTACGACGAATGAAGCGATGGGATCGGATTCGTACCGCTCACTTCGCTGAAGTAATGCAGACTAACTATTTCCTCTGTCGAGGTCGCCTGGTAAACAATGGGATCGCTCCAGATGCCATGCTCATCAAAACGCCACGGGACCGACAGGCGAGCAGAGCCGTTTACTCCCTCGTACTCAAACGTCACCCGGCCTGCCTCAATGTGATGCCCGGTTGCCCGGCCTCGAGCACACTGCCTGAGCGACGGGTTCTGGGCCGGCGCGACGACGACGGCAGGCTGAAGAATGCCACTGACGATGAGTCGATTCCTGGAGTCACGCAGACTGAATTTATCGTCAGCCTGGGAATACTCCCATGAATAGTTCGGGCCACTGACGCGCACAAACCCATCAGGGCTCGAAATCGAAGGCGACTGTGTGTTTCCCAAGAGCCTGGGGTTGGCAGCAGTCAGCAGAGCACCAGTGGAAAGTTGTACAAACTTACGCCGGTTCCATGTGTCCAAGGGTTCGTCCTCAAGGAATCAAATTAGCATCTCGCCGTTCAGTGTGCCGCATTGCGTTCAACAACTCTTGAGGACCCCTGCAAGTGTTAACTCCAGATTTCGCGGTAGAGCTGGTCGATTTCAGCCGCAGATGGAATCCGCGGATTATTTTGTGGTGAGCCGGAAGCGAGTGCCTGTGCGGTCATGGTCGGGATGACCTCCATGTATCGTCCCTCGGGAATTCCGAAGCTCTTGGGCGAGGGGACTTCCAGCTCCTCATTCCGGCGAAACAAGCTTTCCACCAGCTTGTTCACCGCGACAGAGTCGGAGTCATCCTGGGTTGCGATCCCCATGGTGCGCGCGCAATCGGCATATCGCCCGGGCGCGGATCCGGCTGAGAACCGCGTGACTGCAGGCAACAACATCGCGTTGGAGAGGCCGTGGGGGACATGGAAGAAGAGCCCGATGGGACGGCTCATGCCGTGAACCAGGGCCACACTCGCATTGGAAAAAGCAATCCCGGCAAGAGTGGCGGCCAGCATCATGCCTTCGCGCGCTGCGCGGTCTTCAGGGCGGCGAAATGCCGTGGGCAGTTCGGTCCAGATGGTTTTCATCGCCGAGAGCGCAAGAGCATCGGTAAAGCGGTTGGCTTTGCGGCTCACATAGGACTCAATTGCATGGGTGAGGGAGTCGGTGCCCGTGTCCGCGGTCAGCCGGCGCGGCATGGACATGGTTAGTTCGTAGTCGACAACAGCAGCTGAAGGAATCAGCGCGCTGCCGGAGATCAGCATCTTCTCCTGGCTTATCGAATCGGAGATGACCGCAAAGCGGGTTACCTCTGAACCCGTTCCTGCGGTGGTGGGAATGGCAATGTGCGGAGGTCCGGCCTTGGGAATTGGGTTCGGAACTTTGTAGTCCCTGGGGTGACCTCCATTTGCCACCAGCAGGCCGATTGCTTTGGCGGTATCGATCGGACTTCCGCCGCCAAGACTCACCAGACTATCGTGCCTACCTTCACGAAAGGCGCTCAAACCCCGATCGACCGCATCCGTAGTTGGGTCCGGAACAGTGTCGGAGAAAACTTCGCACGCGATCCCGGCTTGGACGATTTGATCCTGCAACTTTGCTGCAAGGCCGGAACTCACGAGAAAAGCATCCGTCACAATCAAGGGGCGGCTGCATTTCAGGCTGCCAAGAATGAGTGCCACCTCGGAAAAAGCCCCGGCGCCAATTTTCATGACCGGAGGAATTTGAATCTCCGCCATCATATTTTGAGAACCTTACAAGGCCTAATCTTCCACCCAACGTCCTCGATCATGATAGGAGGATACTGGAAGGCCAGCGAAAAAAACTCACTTGACGAAGGGCATGGCTGAAGCCGTGCCCTTCGTAGAGAGTTTTTCCGCAGCCTGTAAAGTCTTGTCCTGATAGAAAACTTAGTTTTTCCGCAGGCTGCTAGGATTCGTGGACGATTAACGTGGAAGATTGCGCCCCGTCCGAGTGGCCGCAATCGTCTGAACGGACCTAGTTTACGCCTGCAGCTGGAGAGTCGGCGGTGCTCGCTGCTTGCTTGTGCTCCGTAACCTTCAGTTCCAGCGGAGGCGAGGCGTGGTTGGTCGAAGAATCCGACTCGACTTCGGCCACGACATAGATTGGCTGCTCGATTGGCTTGGCCCAGTCCTCCGCCCGCAACGTGAAGGTGCGGCTGGTTTGCGTTTCGGTCACCAGCACGCCGTTCAGTCCAATATTCACCACCTGCACTCCGTGGGGAAGGTTCTTGACATAGCAGGGCACGCGGCCCTTGTATCCATTTTGACGCGCAACGTGCAGGGTCACCGTCACCTGCTGGCCCGGTTCAAGGGAGAGCTCTCGCGTCTCCGTGGTTACCACCACATCCGGTGGCGGAATAATAGTGGCGAGCTGCAGGGATTGCTTCGGACGCGCGTCCGCATCAAGCATGGCGTTCACGTTCGCCGAACGGGCAACGTCACGGCCGTTGATGGTCGCGTGGCCCACAATTTCCATCGTACCCGGCGGTGCGTCGGCAGAAGCGTCCGCAGAGGCCGAGAGCACGACCACGGTTGAATCCTCTCCCGCAGAGATCTTCGCCGGACCGGCGGTGACGCCGGCGGGCAGACCTTTCACCTCAATCTCGACCGGTCCCTCATAACCTTGTAGGCGATCGACTGAAACCGTCAAGGGCACTCTTCCTCCCTTGGGGATATTGGGATTCTGGGGAGTGGCGGCGAGTTGATAGTCGGGAACGGTTTCGCGAATGGAAAGGCGATAGGCGAAGTCTGGTCCGCCCATACCGCGTACATCTTTGAGGTGCAGGAAATACTGCCCGTCGGCAGGGGCTACGAAGTCGATGCGCGAGTCCGCGGCGTATCCAGGGCCGCCGTCATCGTTGCGCCAGGTCAGATGGAAGACGGGCAATCCGTTGGGCGGGAATTCGGCGTCGGGAGGTAGAATCTGCGCGCGGTAGACCGGCGTGTTCACGGCATGCACAACCGGGGATGTGCCCAGAAAGGCCAACCGCAGGCCATTGATTCCCTTCAAGTCAACGTCAGCATCGGGCTGATCGGAGATGTAGTCCAGCTGATTGAGCTCGTCTCCGATCATCAGGTAATCGTTCACGTGAAATCCGGTGGTGGAAGTCAGCCGGACGCCGGTGGTACGAGAATCCCGATCGCTCAGGGTGGTGGTGGTCTGGTTCAAACAGCGAATGGTTGCACGCGGAATCGCATTGCCTTGTGCATCGAGAACCTCGATCACCGAGTCCAGCGGAGAGCCCACTCTCGCGGCCTCCACATCAATCGTCAGCTGTTGCCCTTTGGCGGCGTGAAAGCGAAAATAGTCTTCATCGTTGGGTTCCCCCGGCTTGGCCCCGCCGCTGATATGCCCGTTAATGGTAACGGGGAAGGATACCTCCTCTGCTTGAGCGAGCGAGTTGTTCGGTTCCTGCTCCGTAATCTCGGGCAAGTTGCCCACCACGAGCCTCACCTTGTTCAGCGGGAGCGCTGCATTCTCCTTGAGCGTGATAGGCATAGTCTTCCGGCCAGCTTCCTGCTTCGGCGCATCGATCTTCAGTTCGCGGATGCCTCCCAGATTGACGCCCTGTACGGCGACCGCCGTGGTCTCGCCCGAACGCACGCCAAGCGGAAAGTAACTGGTAATGTAGGGCAACGCGCCGGCGTCTACGCGATAGTAATCGTCCTTTCCTCCGCTTCCCTCGCGGTCTGAGATGGCGAGGATATATTTTCCATCCTGGGGCAGGCGATAGGTCAGCGTCGCGTCCGGGCTGTTGTCATGTCTTCCGCCTTCAGCCAGAAGCTTGCCTGAGCTGTCGCTAAGGGTGAGCAGCGATTCGAGCCTGGACCCAACCTTGGAAGCGACGACCTCAAAGACCACATCCTCCCCGGCTTTGCCATCGAATTCGTAACGATCTCTGTCTCCCGGCGCAGTAATCGTGCCCACCATGGTTGCGGGCAAGGTCACCGGTTGTGACAGCGCGGAGTTTCCTGAGTTTTCGTTTTTCTTCACTTCAGGGAGCGATCCAATGGCCACGGGAACCATGTTGGTTGTGCCCAATGGCGTCTGCACGCGGAAACGGTACACATCCGGCGGAACGTCTTTGGCCACGGTGATTTCCAGCAAAGCCGACTGTTTTTGGGCGAGCGGCACCGCGGCTACCGTGGAAAACTTTCCAGTGGCCTTTTCTTCGGGGAGGTCAGTGATCTGGGAGATCTTCGCGGTGATGCCCGGGGCATCGAAGATCACTGCCTTGGCGCCGGAGAGATTACGGCCGTCGAGGGTAAAGGTGGCCGTGCTTCCGCGCTCCATGCCAACCGGCCAGATTTTCGAAAGGCTTGGGGGGATGATTGGCTCCTCGGCGCGCAGCGGCAAAACGGCCGGTGTGGTCAAGGCGAGCAATGAGACGCAAAGCAGGATCTTTCTTTTCACTTGGCACCTCGCGCAGGTGATGAGAGTCTTTACTGGCTCGCAACCTGCTTTTTTTCCTCTTCGGCAGCGGGCTGGCGCGGCGCAAAGACCGTCCACTCCCCTGCTGGTACTTTGTCATTCTTCACGTCGTAGAGGCTCAGCGTGCCGTTAAAACGGCCGGCCGCCAGCCATTTGCCGTCCGGGCTGATGGCCAGTGCCTGCACCCATTCCGGCTGGTGATCGATGACCCTTAGTGGGTCGAGCGTCTTGGCGTCGCGAAATCGTATGGAACCATCAGACGACGAGGTGATGATGGTTTGGCCATCGGGCGACCAGACCAAAGCCAGGATGCTCTCCTCGTCTGCGATCAACGACTGCTTGAGCGCGCCCTCCGTGTCCCCCACCTTCCAGATGTAGACGGTCTTATCGTAACCGGCGGCGGAGACCATGTCGCCAGATGGTGAATAAGCAATGCCATTGAGACCGTCGAGCGCGTCGCCCAATGTGTATAGACGTTTGCCGGTAGCCACGTCCCATATCTTCACGGTGCGATCCTGCGATGCTGAGGCAAGGTGCTTGCCATCGGGACTGAAGGCCACAGCGAAGACCGCGTCAATATGATCCTGAAGGTTCTTGAGCTCTTTACCGGAGGCGACATCCCACAGCTTCACCATCTTGTCGTAGCTGCCGGAGGCAATCATCTTCCCGTCCGGGCTCCAGGCGATGGAGTAGATGCAATCCTTGTGGCCCTGCATGGTTTGGAGGAGCTGATGCAATTGCAGATCCCATATCTTGATCTCGCCCGAGCGCTGCGGAGGGCCGCCGGCTGCCGCGAGCATTTTCCCGTCCGGACTGAAGGCGATGGAACGCACGTAGTCGGCATGACCGGAAAGCGTGGCCACCTCTTTGCCGGTCGAGGGATCGATGAGGCGCACCTCACGATAGCCGCCCACAGCAAGGAGTTTTCCATCAGGAGAAAACTTCAGAGAGGACACGGGCGACGCCACCGGAACTACGGGCCGAATCTCAGGGAGCCCAACGGGCGCGAGAGTTTTGCTGCTGGCGCCCGCGGCCGGGCCGGCGGCGCCGGCATTGATCCATGCCTTAATGGCGGCAATGTCAGCAGCGGGAAGCGGGTCGGCGCCGAAGGGCATCCGTGGAGCGGTCTTCCCTTCCAGCATCTGGATAATGCGGCTTCCGTCCGCATTGCCCGGAACGATCGGCGCCCCGTGCGCTCCGCCCTTGATCAGGCTGTCATAGTTCTCCATGACCAGGCCACCCATCCGCGCGGTGCTGGAGTGGCATGCCAGGCAATTCTTCTGCAGGATAGGAGCGATCTGCGCATCGAAGCCCGGTGTCTCCGCGGCCATCGCGCAGGATGCGCTTCCGAGAATGCTCAAGAGAAGGACAGCGTTCATCAGGGGCCGGTAATTCCACGGGGCAAGTCGCATATTAGTGGTTGAACATGAACTCCTGGCTGGTCAGCAGAGACCAGGTCATGTCGCGCAGCGCAGCCTGACGCGGATCATCTACCCCTGGGGTCTTCTGTTGCTCCGCGGATGCCAGGGCTGCGGTCAAGGCTGACCGCTCCGAGGCCTTCGGGTAGCGGCTCAAGGAAGCCAGATAGAGATAGTCGAGAATCTGCTCATCCGAGAACCCGAGGCGAATCATCATGTCGACCGAGTTGTTCGGATCGCGCAGCTTGTTGTTCAATGTGTCTCCATTAATGATATGGAGCGCCTGGGTGATGGTGGGCACCGAGGTGCGCTCGCTCTCCCTGGTTTGCTGCCGCAGGGGGCGGCCAAAAGCGGTGAGGAAGTAAGAAGTAACCGCGGTGTCCGGCAGCTGCAGCGCCCGCATTCCCGTGGCATACCCATCGAACTTCTCCGGAACCTGGGTCACTTGGGAGTAGGCATCCAGCATCACCTCGGCAGGGAGACGCTTGATGACATAGTGCGATCCATACTTGTCATCGTCGGCGTTTTCCTTGAGAGGCGTGGAAGAAGCCTGGTAGGTCGCCGACTGCATGATTGTGCGGATCAGGTAATTCACATCGTAGTTGTGGGCGACAAAGTCCTTAACCAGCGCATTGAGCAACGCGTCGTTGGTGGCCGGGTTGGTGTCGCGCATGTCGTCTACCGGCTCAACCAGGCCCCGGCCCATAAAGTTGCGCCATATCCGGTTGACGATGTTGCGGGCGAAGAACGGGTTTTGGGGCGAGGTAAGCCAGGTGGAGAAATAGAGGCGGGTATCGCCCGGGGCTTCGCTGGCAAGCTGCTTGGCATCCAGCGGCTTGGGAGGCAGCACCATCATGAAGCGATCGTCGCTGAATTCGCCGGTCTGCGCGGAATAGACCGTGACATCGTTGAAGAGCGGACCGACCGCGGGACGAGCGCCGCTGGGCGCGTACGTCTTCAGCCGCACCCGCGCGAAAAGGTTGGCCATGCCGTAGTAGTCCTTCTGGGTCCACTTGGCCAGAGGGTGATTGTGGCAATGGGCGCAGGTGATGTTGATGCCCAGGAAAGCCTGCGCCATGTTTTCGGAGATATCCAGCGGATCGCGGTGGATCAACCAGTAGTTGGCGGCGCCGTTCTGGAGCGTGTTGCCGGTGGCCGTGACCAGCTCGGTGGCGAACTGGTTCCACGGCTTATCGCTCGCGACACTGTTACGAATCCAGTTGTAGTAGCTCCACATCTCCTCGTTAGAAAGGTGGTTGCTTGAAACCAGCAGCAAGTCGGACCACTTGTAGGCCCAATAATCCACGAACTCGGGGCGCTTCATCAGGTCATCGATGAGGCGGCTTCGCTTCTCCGGCGAGGAGTCTTTGAGGAATTGCTCGACTTCCGCGGGACGGGGGAGGATGCCGGCCGCATCCAGGTAGGCGCGGCGCAAAAATTCGGCGTCGTCCGCTGGGGGCGAGGGCGGGATGTGCAGCACCTGCAGGTGCTTGAGGACTGCATCATCTATATAGTTGTGGCGGGCCGCCTTCAGGAAGACCGCGTCTTCTAATTTCCAGGGAAAAGGAATACGCAGCCGGGCAAAGGTGACGTGGCTCTGGTACCACACCGTTACCGGAGCTTCGCCGTTGCTGTGCATGGTGACGCGGCCGTTATTGTCGACTGTGGCCACGCCCTCGTCGCCGCTGTCATATTTAGCCCAGCGGGTTACATCCGCCGTATGGCCGTCAGAGAAGTATGCCGTGACCAGTAGTTGCTGCTGGGCGCCAGAGCGTAGAGAAGCCTCCCCAGGCAACACTTCGATTTTCGTAACCCGCGCGTCGGCGTCGGTGGGCGCCGGCATCGCCTGGGCAATCCATCCGGCAAGCACTTTGAACTCCGGCGAGTTCACCGGAAATCGCCTTCCGCCGCCGTGGGGGATGGTAAGGGTCGGCTTTAAAAGGATCAGGCTGCGCGACGGCTCCATCATTTCCGTGCGCCGCGCCAGTGCCTGGTGGGTGAGGGTGTAGTAATCCACCTCAGGGTCGTAGCCGCGGAGGGTCAGCTTGAAGCCGTTCTTGCCCGCCGCCGCGCCATGACAGGGCCCGGAGTTACAGCCCATCTTGGTCATGACCGGGAGCACATCGTTGCGAAAACTCCAGGTGGTTGCCACCGCGAAGTCTTTGACGGTTACAGTTGCATTGGCTCGATGGCCCTGGAGTGTAGCGGTGATGGTCGCTTGCCCGTCACCCTGGGGAAGGGCGAAATTGTCGCTGTCGATGGTCGCGACCTTGGGATTGGATATGGCTAAGGTGGCCTGTGGGGTAAGCTCTTCCTGATGTCCGTCGGCAAAGGTTCCTTCGACCAGCAGCCGCTGGTTGTAGCGCGGTCCCATGATCGAGATCGAGGCGGGCAGGATCTCGATCTTGGTCAGCCCGGCCAAGGATGGCCTGGGATGGGCTGCCGCAGCGATGGAGGCCTTGCCGGCCACCGCCTTCGAGGCCGTTACCGCTTGAGCATGGACAGCGCCACTGGCCTGACTCTGGGCGGAGACTGGAGAGGGCGTCTCAGCCAGGAACATCACGGCGCCGAGGAGAGCAAAGGCGCCCACCAGAGCAATCACCGGAAGCGTGTTAGGTCTCTTCATATCAGCAAGTCATTGATCGGTTCAAAGCCGTGGTCCACCACCCGCACTTCGCGCCCCTGCGGTGTCTTCAATATGGTGTCGATGGGAACACCCAGGCACTTATAAATGGTGGCCGCGATGTTGGCGGGCATGACGGGTTGATCTTTGGGCGCGGCGCCGATTGCGTCCGAGGAGCCGACGACCTGTCCACCCTTGATTCCGCCTCCCGCCATCACCACGGTCCAGCACTGCGGCCAGTGATCGCGTCCGCCGGCGGGATTGATGCGCGGGGTGCGCCCGAATTCACCCGTGGCCAACACCATCGTGGTGTCGAGCAAGCCGGTCTTGCTCAAGTCTTCGAGCAGGGAGCTGTAACCGTTGTCAAACATGGGGCCGACCAGGTCGCTGTAGCAGCTGATGGGGCTGAAGGGAGCGGAGCCGTGGATATCCCATGTAATTTCGTTAAAGACGGTCTCGAACATGTTGAGGGTGACAAAGCGCACTCCCCGCTCCACCAGCCGCCGGGCCAGCAGGCATCCCTGACCGAAGCGGTTCATGCCGTAACGCTTGCGGACGTCTTCCGGCTCCTGGGTTAAATCAAAGGCCTCGCGCGCCTTGGTGGATGTCATCAAGGTGTAGGCCTGATTGAAGGTTGCATCCATCAACTTGGAGTCCTGGTTGCTCTCTTCGAAGTAGGCTACGGACTGGTCAATCATTTCGCGCCAGCTTCGACGGCGATCCACGCGCACGGCGGAGATGTAATCGGGCGGCAGCAGATCCGGCACCTTGAAGTTAGGATCGGCGGGGTCGGCGTTTAAGACGAAGGGATCGTAGGCTTTGCCCAGGAAGCCGGCGGTATCGCCGTGAGGCAGGTTTCCGCCCAGCTGGCCAATGGTGTAAGGGAGCAAGACGTTGGGAGGCATGTCGCCCTTCGCGCCCTTTTCAAACCTGAGCACGGACCCGTAGTTGGGTGACTCCAAGCCACCCTGGAAGAGTCTTCCCGTCTGCATCATCTGGCAACCGGTATCGTGCACTGCAGCCGCGGTATGGTACGCCGAACGCAGCAGTGCGAATTTATCGGCATGGGTCGCCATGCGGGGAAAGATTTCCGAAATCTCGATTCCGGAGACGTTGGTCTTGATGGGCTTGAACGGCCCGCGGATGGAGGCCGGCGCGTCGGGCTTCATATCCCAGGTATCGAGCTGGCTGGGCCCGCCCACTAACATCAAATGGATACAGTTCACGTCCTTGCTGGGCTGCACCGCACCCATCGCCTTGAGACGGAAAAAGTGGGGCATGGTCAGCCCGAGGAAGCCCAGCGATCCTGCGTGCAAAAAGTCCCGCCGGCTGACACCGTCACAGAAGTGGACTCGCTTGTCAGCGTCCAGTCGAAACATACGAATTGTCTCCCGGCCGGGATAATTGGGGGGAAATCATCGGCCCTCCTCCACCGGACGCGGCTGATGCCCTATGGAGGTACGTTTCGCACTATACTCTTTTGCCTCTATCACATGGAACTGCTGTTCGTTACCCTGAACAGGGTTTTTACCGGCTAACGCATGGCGCAGTTTCATGACCCAGTAGTTTTTCCCAGTGGAACTTCTTCTAAGGACACGGGTGCATTCGCCTTAGGTGCTGGGGACAAGTGGTGGCGGATCATCGTCGTAATAGATCCGGAGCGGTTCCGGGTCTGCGTGATAACCCACAATCGCTGGCCACGCAGTCTGAAGCCCAGGACTGATGAGTCTGTGTGAGAACGTCACAGACAAATTCAGTCCTGAAGAGCATGCCCTGAGCTTGTCGAAGGGGATAGCTGAGAGTCTACTTGTCCAAATTCGAGGTGGGAGCCCCCGTTTGCATGTATGCGGGGGAACGAGCGCTTTAGCGCCGGCAATGCCAAAGCCTCATGAGTCCCTGCCTAAGAGCCGCAAAATATAACCCATCCGCTCCCAAGGCCCGGAGGGCCGACCGCTAAACGCCAGCCCAGCCCGGCAGCGCTGGGAATATTAATCAATCGACTCTGAGCGCCGGAGGCGCGGCACTCACTCCGCTACCCCCAACCTGATTTCGACATAACCGGCCGCAGCACCCGATTGTTCAATAAAATCAACGCCACACATTCGAACAATCCGCTAATTTGGACAGCTCTGTTCCCACACAGACTCTAATGTCCTGGGATATTTTCAGCAATACTCTCAGCCATGCGTTCGGGACTGGTTCGTGCTGTCAGACCAACTCGCGGCTCGAAGACCCTAGCCTCTGGACGGGCGCGTACATGGGCAGGATAGGATCTTTTTCGAATACTTTTACTTCATCCACGAGGGTGTAATCGGTGGAGTGAGAGCTTTTGAAGAGCTGCGCCCTGTCTTTTTCAGCCCAGGTACGCCTTGGCGAACCTGGGGCACCCGTCCAGGGGCTAAGGTTTGGTGTGGGCTCCTACACACCGTCTTCCGGATAGGCACGTTTGGGTGGTGGCCTGCGCAGCCGTGCAGAAAATGTGCGAACTAAGCTAAGTAAGCGAACTAAGGGTGCGGGAGCCCAGTGCTTGTGGGAGATATCATGCTGCGGCACTATTACAGTTGCGAATATCTGTCTAAAAATCATTGGTTTCATGAGAAACGAGTTACTTTGTATGGTTGGCGAGATTGAGATAGGGACCTCTAATCGGCAACGTTTCGGGACGAATTACAGCCCACTTTAAATAACGGACAGCCGGCGAACACCGGTGATTACGTTTTCGTCACTCCAGCTCCGTTTGTTCCACGAAACTCCGTTCATGATGTATTCTGAACGGCAAGACTAACCATCCTTCAGGGCTTCGCCAGGTCGCATGTCTCTTGCTCGGAGCAAAGAGGTTTCCACAGCCGGACCCTTGTTGGTGCTTGCGGTCGCGGTCCTCATCCTCTTCTTCGCCCGCGATCTTCTTGTCCTCTTTGCCTTCGCGCTTCTGCTGGCATTTTTATTGGCCCCTGCGGTCAGCTTCCTCGAGGCCAGACGGGCCCCTCGTGTCCTGGCCGTCGGAATCACCGGCGTACTCGCATTCACGATCATCTGTGGAATGGGATACGTCGTGGCCCGCCAACTACTCAACGTCGCCCGCGACCTGCCCGCCTACCATCTCACCATCCAAAAGAAGATGGCCTCGCTCCACTTTCCCGCCGAGCAGTCCCTGGAAAGCGCTTTCACCGCAGTCGAGGACATTAGCGGAGACTTCGCTACCAACGCCGGCAACGGCAGTAGCGGGGCACAGCAACCAGTCGCACAGGTGCAAGCGGTTCGCATTGTGGACACCGATCGAGGCCAACTCCAAGCTGGCGTCGAGCTCCTGACGCGCTTGCTGCGCCCCATTGGCACCTTCGGGGTGGTCATCATTTTCACCATCTATCTCCTGATGGAGCGCGAGGACCTCCGCCGCCGCATCCTCCTTTTAGCCGGCATGAGCCGGATCAGGCTCATGAACCAGGCCCTGCAGGATGCCGCAAGCCGCATCAGCCAATACCTTTTCTTCCAAGTCACAGTCAATGCAGCCTATGGCGCCCTCTTCGGGCTTGGCCTCTTCCTGATCGGGGTACCCAATGCGACCTTCTGGGGTGTGTTCGCCGGGCTTCTTCGCATGGTCCCCTACGCCGGCACCGCTATCGGCGTTGCGCTGCCGCTGGTGGTTTGCGTCGCCGTCGCGTCCTCCTGGGGTCCGCCGTTGTTCCTCATCTGCTTCTTTCTCGCGCTTGAGCTCACGACCACCAACATTGTCGAACCCTGGGTCTTCCGGTCGCGCACCGGCATCTCTTCCCTTGCCTTGCTCACCATGGCTATCTTCTGGACGCTGCTGTGGGGATGGCCAGGGCTGATCTTGTCCACCCCACTTACCGTGTGCATCGTCGTGCTCGGCCGCCACGTTCCGCGGATGTCGTTCCTGCACGCCCTGCTCGGCGCCGATGCGGAACTTTCCCCCGAAGCCCTCTTTTACGAGCGCCTGCTGGCCATGGACCAGCGGGAAGCGCGGGCCGTCGCCCACCACTTCCTCGAAGGCAAACCCCTGGTCGAACTTTATGATTCCGTGGTGATCCCTGCGCTCGGCCTGGTAGAACAAGACCGGCACCAGGGCGTCTTAGACGGCGCCTGCTGCAACTTCTGCTTCCTTTGTATCGGCGAGCTCGTCGCTGAACTCACGGACTATCAGCAGAAAGAGACCGCGAGAGTCCGCACTCTTCGCTCCGCTCTTCGGTGTGCAAGAAGAT
Source organism: uncultured Acidobacteriaceae bacterium (assembly GCA_963743365.1). Taxonomy (GTDB): domain Bacteria; phylum Acidobacteriota; class Terriglobia; order Terriglobales; family Acidobacteriaceae; genus PALSA-350. The sequence continues at coordinate 24,287 of CAVUQE010000017.1, read as the reverse complement.
TTTGCTGTGGTCTGCATCTCCGGAACCGATCAAGCCGACGAACTGACCACGCACATGCTGGTCCAACTGATGGAACGGGCCTCCAACCAGACGCTTTACCTTCCGGCCTCAGTCTCCGATGAGATTCTTGACTCGCTGGCCCTCGAACCCAACACCGTCATCTTTATCTCAGCGCTGCCGCCCTTCGCCTTTTCCCAAACGCGCGCAATCTGCCAGCGTGTCCGGTCACACCTTCCGCAAAACCGCATTGTTATCGGCCTTTGGAATCACAGCGAAGACCCCGACCGGGCCCAGGACCTCACCACAGAGCGGTTCGGCAGCGGCAGGCCCACGGCCGTGGTCAATACGCTGGCGCAGGGTTTGCGCCAGGTCGCGCAATGGCATAAAGAGGCTGCCGACAATCCATCCTCAGTTTTCCGTAATGCTACCGTGCGTAATTGAAGTCACGGCTGTTCCATACGGGAACGCAGAATAGGGCAGCGATCACATCGCCTCACCTTGAGCAATTGGGTGATCTACGGTCAGTTCAATGATCATCTCCGGAGCGTTTTCAGCATGTGCATCGACCCTGACGTCAAGGCCTCCATCGGTCTGGCTAACCGTTGCGCGTCCTTCTGTCAGGACCTGAGATCGAACGACCTTGTTCTCCAGAGGGGGCAGATGGAGCGTTCCCGTGGTAACCGGAAACAGATGAAGATATACCGTATTGAGACGATAGGTTGAGCCTCCCCAAGTCCCGGAAACCAGGGGACCTCCGCGGGTGTTGTAGATGGACCTTCCGTATTGCTGGAGCCAGCTCCCCATTTGCGATAAACGCTGCGCCTGATCATCTGGTATCTGTCCCAACGGATTGGGCCCAACGTCCATAAGAAGGTTCCCGTCACCGGTCACACAGCTTAGAAGCGCGGTCATACACTCCTGGTAAGAGCGCACCGTTCCGTCAGGACGATAAGACCACCCTCCTCCGTCTTTCGTCTTTACGATGGACATGCAGGATTCCCAGGCCCTTGACGTTTGGAATGCACCAATGCGCTGTTCAGGAGTATCAAAATCTCCCACATACGGCTCGGGCTGTTTATCGTAATCCGCAAGTACAGTGAGCCGGTTGTTGATCAAAATATCAGGTTGGAGCGACTTGATCAGAGAGAAGGTCGATCCGACGTTCCAGAAATCGACGAGATTCCCTTTGCCATAGCTGTCAAACCAGATAATGTCGACCTTTCCATAATTGCTAAGGAGTTCCCGGATTTCTCCGTTCATATATGTGACATATTTCTTGTTGTCACCTATGCCGTAGTCGGGGTGATGCCAATCTCTTGGGGAATAATAGATGCCGAAGCGCATATCCGCGCGATGACAAGCTTCGGAGATTTCCTTGATGACATCCCTTTTGAAGGGCGTGTTCATAATGTTGTAGCTGGTGAACTTCGTATTCCACATGCAGAAGCCATCGTGATGCTTGGCAGTAATCACGATATATCTGGCTCCCCCTCTGCGAGCGATCTGCACCCATTGGTTCGCGTCAAAATCGACTGGATTGAACTTCTGGTAGAGATGGTCGTAGACGGGATCTTCGACATAGCCGGCCGGATCGCCGGTGATATCCAGGGGCTTGGATCCTTTTCGCGACCAGCTGATTTCCGTGCCGGCCAGGCTGGAGGGATCCCAGTGAACAAACATGCCCAACTTGGCGGCGCGCCACCACTCGAGGCGATGGGAGTTCACGCCGGCTGCGCTGAATGTCCTCTCGAAGCCGTCAACACCAGTACGCGTCGACACGGCGCCGCCGGGTGCTGATGCGTGTGCACGCTTGATCAGTTGCGGCACGGCCGAGGCCAACCCCATGATACCTAGCGTGGCCAATGCGTCGCGTCGTGTCTTGATCATGACTGTTCTTCCCGCCGATCGTTTTCAAGGTTGTATGTTGGCCGGCAGCTAGACTTCGGCTGGTCAGCGCGGAACGGGAGGAAGGTCGGAAGCACCGCCGACAAAGAAAACGAAGAGCGCGACCAGAAGAGTCCTGAAGTAAAGCTCCTCTTTGGACGCCTCCTGGATCATCCACCATCGTTGATGATCGGATACTAACCCAGGAAGGAATGCGCTGCCTAATTGCTTACGGTGCCGGAGGAGAGCTTGCATCCGTGCACCGCCATGGATCGGCACGGCCGCTTCGCGCTGCGGAAGTGCATGTTTCAACGGAAACAGACGGCTCGTGGATTAGAACTGGCATCCAGTCGCTTGCAGTTGACTTTGGTATCCCGTGCCGCCATTATATGGATACGCCATATGTGGGGAAAAGCCATGACGCCAGAAGTCGAGTGGAAGAAGGTCAGTGCGGAGCTTTTGATCCTTTCTCTGGTCGAGGCCCGGCCTCGACACGGTTACGAGATTTCCAAACTCATCGAGCAACGCTCCGGCGGGGCTGTCCGCTTCTATGTCGCTTCTCTGTACCCATTGCTTTATCGCCTGGAGAAACGTGGGTGGATTCAGGGCCGATGGGTGGAAAAGAGCGGCCAGCGCCGCCGGCGTTATTACCGCCTGACATCCGAGGGCCAAAAAGTTCTGGCCTCGCAGCGCCGTGGGTGGCAGGCATTTGTGGAGGCAGTCAACCGGATTACGGAGGCAGAACATGCCTGACTGGAGAGGGGAAATTGCCCGGCGGCTGTCGTCTCTCAAGCTGGACTCAACGCGCGAGAGCGATATCATCGAGGAATTGTCGCAGCACCTGGAGGACCGTTACCTCGAGTTAGTCTCGGGCGGCGCGACGGACGACGACGCGCGCCGCAATGTACTGATGGAGCTGAATTACGAGGACCTGCAGGCGCAAGGGCGACTCGGGGTGGTGCGCGAGGCGCGGCAAGGAGCAACGGCGCCGGCAAAAAGTGGGCCCAACTTCTTCCCGAACCTCTGGCAAGACCTGCGCTATGCAGTTCGCCAATTCAGGCGCAATCCCGGCTTCGCCGCCGTGGCGATCATCACGCTTGGGCTTGGCATCGGAGCCAGCACAGCGATTTTCAGCGTCGTCGACAACGTGCTGCTGGAGCCATTTCCTTATAAGGATGCCGGACACATCGTATTTCCGCGCGTTCATGGCAGCACACAGACTCCCGACGAGGGGCGGCAAGGATTCAGTTCGGATGAGCTGCTGGAGTTTGCCAGGCAGAACCATTCCTTCGAGAGCGTAATCGGCACCTCCGACGATCCCGTGCTTTACAAACGTGGAGCAGGCGTCGAATGGCTTTACGGAGCCGGCATGACGCCGGGCTCATTTGAATTTTTCGGCATGCCGGCATTGTATGGCCGGGTACTACAACCTGCAGACTACAAGCCGGGAGCATCGCCCGTCTTCGTGATGCGTTATAAGACCTGGAAAACCCGCTTCAACAGCGATCCAGGAGTATTGAACAAGATTTTCGTGCTGAATGGAACGGCGCGAACGTTGGTCGGAATCATGCCCCCACGCTTCGGCTGGTATGACGCCGATCTCTGGATTCCCTCGATCCCACATCCTGGAATCACCCCGGGCTTCGCTGGATTGCCCGAGCGCTGGTTCGTGCTGGCGCGGTTAAAGCCCGGCGTCTCGATGGCGCAAGCTGGAGAAGATCTGACTGCGGTCGCGGACCGCCTGGCGAAACTCCGCCCGCAGGACTATCCCGCTCATTTCCAGGTGTTCGTTGAGCAGATGGGTCACTCGATTGCGGGGCACTTTCAGTCCACGCTGTACACCGTTTTGGTGGCCGTCGGATTACTGTTGCTGATCGGCTGTGTCAACGTGGCGAATCTGATGCTGGCGCGCGCCACCGCGCGAGGAAAGGAGTTCGCGCTGCGCGCAGTGCTGGGAGCCGGCAGAGCGAGACTGGTGCGGCTTCTGCTGGTTGAGAGCCTGGTATTGGCCATGGGTGGAGCGGCGCTAGGCGTAGTGATTGCCTGGGGCGGACTGAAGTTGATTGTCGCCACCATGCCGGTAGATTTGATTCCGGCAGAATCTGTGATCGCACTAAACCCACAGGTGCTGGCTTTCACGTTGGTGTTGGCGGTATTGACTCCACTGATTTTCGGCCTGATGCCTGCCCTGCAGGCCGCCCGCCGCGATCTGAACGATCCTCTGCGAGATATGGGAAGGGGTGTGATCGGCGGATTTCGAACGGCGCGCATGCGCGATGCAGCGGTAGTGATGGAAGTGGCGGTGTCATTGGCGCTGCTGATAGGCGCGGGGCTTTTGATGCACAGTTTTGTGGCGCTACGCCAAGTGAACCTGGGTTTGCAATCAGATCACGTCTTCAAGACGTTCCTGCTGTTGCCGCCGGATCGCTACAAGACGGCGGAGCAGGTGAGCACATTTTTCCGGCCGGTGCTGGAACGTGTCAAGGCGATCCCGGGGGTGATGGATGCGGCGGAATCGAACGCAGTGCCACCCGAGAGCGGCCTGGACAACAAGATCGAGGTCTCCGGGAAATCGCCCGCGGAGGCATGGCATGCGCAGGTGCAAAACGTCAGCGAGGCGTACTTTCGCGTGCTGCGTATTCCGTTTGCGACGGGACGTGGGTTTACAGAAGCGGAAATCAACGATGCGAGAAAAGTAGCAGTGGTCAACCGGAAGTTTGTGTCGACGTATCTTTCCGGAGAAGACCCGATTGGACGTCGAGTCAAGCTCGTGGGGCTCGAGAGCGTTGCCGGTTCGCAGCGCGAGCCCTGGTTCGAAATCGTGGGAGTGGTGGCTAACGTCACCAATCAGGGTGCGCCGGGCTATGGCAGGGGTGGCCTGCAGGCTCCTATTGCACCGCAGGTGTGGGTACCGTACACCGTTACAGCATCGGGGATGCAACTCTTGGTGGTTCGGTCGGCACAAACGCCGATGGCACTGATGAATGAGGTGCAGCAAGCAGTATGGGCGAGCGATCCAGGTGTGGCGCTCATGTATCCGGACGCATTGGAGCATGCCATCAGCAAGGGATTGTACGCGGGCCCTCGCTTCGCCTTGTTGCTGATGATCATTTTCGCGTGTGTGGGCTTGATTCTTGTCACCGTGGGCGTGTACAGCGTGTTGGCGTACACGACGGCGCAGAGGACGCATGAGATCGGAATCCGTATGGCTCTGGGTGCGGAACGCGCCAACGTGCTTCGTCTGGTTATCATCGGGGGCTTGCGGTTGATCCTGGCCGGCGTTGCGGTTGGACTGCTGGTTAGCCTGGCGCTGGGACGAGCCGTCGAGTCAGCGTTGTGGCCGGGAGTGAAACCTTATGATCCACCGACCTTGGCGAGCACGGTTTTGTTGTTGCTGGCAACCGGTGTACTGGCATGTTGGATTCCGGCGAGGAGAGCAGCACGGGTGGATCCGATGGTCGCGCTGCGATACGAATAACGAGAGGCGATGAAGGCGGACAGGCCGTGGGCTAATGCGTCGACGTATTATCCTCAGGCATGCAGATAAGCGCCACCGACGTTATCCATGCCTTTCACCGGGCAGAGCCGCGCCTGTTTATTGGCGCGGCCTCGGTCACGGTGGGCCTGGTGGTGGTTGGGTTCCTGCTCATCCGGCGCAGGTTCGATCGGCTGCTCTCGTTCTTTGCCTGGTTTGCCATTCTGTACGGTGAACGGCTGTGGCTGCAATCCAGCGCGTTCGCGCTTCTGGAGCCCCGATCCCTCTTCCGCGCGCGGTTCGACGCCGCGATGGATTTTTTCGTGGCCGTCCCGGCCTTCCTGTTCTTCCAGGAAGCAGGATTGCTCGGCCGTGCCGGCCGTGTGATTGCCTACACCGTCTGCGTGCTCGAGATGGCCCTGATTGCGGCGGCTTTTACCGGGGCTCCGTTGAGGCTGCTCTACAACATGAACAGCGGCCTGGTGATTGCCGGCTCCCTTCCCCTCGTCATCCTGGTGTTTCGGCAAAGGGGCGCAGGCAGAGATGTAGTTGTGTTTCGCGCCGGGTTGCTCATCTTTGTCGGCTTTGTGCTTTGGGGAAACACGCGCAACCTTCTGGGCAGTCGAACCCTGGAGGCGCCCTATGGCTTTGGTCTTTTCTTGTGCTGCCTGGGCTACGTTGCGGCCAAGCGGGCGCTCGATCGCGACCACGAGTTGGCCTCGCTGCATCAGGAACTGGAGGTGGCGAAGCGCATTCAACTTTCGATTCTGCCCACCAGCTTCCCCGTGTCACAGCACTTTACCGTGGCCGCGCGCTATGTCCCCATGACTGCGGTGGCCGGCGACTTCTACGATTTTCTCTCGACCGGCGGCGCCAGCGCTGGGTTGTTAATTGCGGATGTCTCCGGCCATGGAGTACCAGCAGCACTGATCGCCTCGATGGTGAAGATCGCGACCACCGCGCAGCGGCATCACGCGGCGAGTCCGGAGCGATTGCTGGCCGGAGTGAATGAGGCGCTGTGCGGAAGCACCCAGGGTCAGTTTGTCACTGCAGCCTACGTCTACCTCGATGCGCAGCGGGGCGAGCTTTGCTATGCCGCTGCGGGGCATCCGCCGATGCTTCTGCTGCGGCATGGCCAAGTCTCTTCGATCGAAGAAAACGGTCTGGTGCTGGGAGTCTTCTCCTCGGCGGCCTACCGCTCGACCAAACAAACTTTGCGCCAAGGGGACCGTCTGCTGCTGTACACCGATGGAGTGGTTGAGGCCGCGAATGGCGCTGAAGAAGAGTTCGGTTACGAGCGGCTAGGTGAGTTGCTCGCCACGAGCGCGGGCAGGACCGTGGAAGAGCTGGCGGATCTGATTCTCTCCACGGTGCAGCATTGGGCTTCGACGCAGACTGACGATCTGACGGTCGTGGTCTGCGAGTGCCATTAGTTGCGGCACCGGGAGCTACACGCTAGTTACTATTGCTTCACGGCTAGTGAACAGTCCCCAAGTTTCCCCGGCGCGTCTCGGTGGTTGTTCTGTCACGGAAACTTCGTCGCCGAAACCTTCGGGCGGCAGCTAGACTTCGACTGGTCCGTCCACGAAACATTGTCCACGAACCATTTATCGAACTACGTTGAAGGATTGGCGGCGCCTGGGACCGAAGCGGAACACGGAGAAGTGCTCGTCGAGTGATGCGACATCGTCAACGCCGAGTCGGCGCATCACAGCGAAGCTAGTGCGATCAACGATGGAGAAATCCTGGTCACGCCAGTCGTTCCCGATTTCCCAGGCAACCTCAAGATCTGCCAAACCGACAGCCTCAATGACCGCCACCCCGCTTCTCATGCCATCCCAAAATCGATCGGCGGCGCTGCGTTTAACTTTGTGATGGAGCAGCGTCCAGGTCTCTACCAGGATGTGATCCGAAGTGACCAATGGCCCCCCGGACTTGAGGATAGCTTTGGCGCGCGCATTGCTGCGATCGGACGAATCTGCCGCGGCATACCAGATCGATGTGTCAACGAACAGGGTCATGGATAGGGTACGGTTAGAGGAAAATTACCGACGTTGCGTCTTTCTGCGTTTCGCCTGGAAGGCCTCGGCGATCATGGAATCCTTGTCCATCGCGATATGCGCCCCGCCGGAACTGCCGAGATCGAAAATGCGATCTACCGCGGTGGCGGTTTCAGGACGAGCCAGATCACGTGCCACAAGGCGCCGGACGTATTCCGCCAGAGATACGCCAAGTTCGCTCGCTCGCTTGCGCGCGCGCCGCTGCACTTCGCTTTCGAGTGTGATCTGGGTTCGTGACATCATGATGGCTACATCATACCATTTCACTGAACGTTTTGCGGGTACAACAGAATTGTCATCCCGACCGGAGCGCAACGTAGTGGAGAGCCTGCCCTGAGCGAAGTCGAAGGGGACCTGCGGTTTCTCTTCCGGTTCTCACAGACTCTTCCGGGCTGGGCTTACGTTTGGCGGACGGCCGCTCCGGGCTTTGGGAGCGGATGGGCTCTCTTTTGCGGTTTTCTTATGCAGGGACTCATGAGGCATGGCCAGCACTAAAGCACGCGGTCAGCGTTGAAACTTTTTCACAGAGCGCTAAAGCGCTCGTTCCCCCGCATAAATGCGGGTGGCTCCCACCGCGAATTTGGACAATTCGGACTTCCGTCCCTTCCCTTTACCCCAACTTCTTACTGTGGGCCGCCGATGGGGACGACAACCATGTTTGACCCGCTGATTGCAAACGGAGCTCCCGTACTCAGAGCATTGGGAACCTCGCCTGGTAAATTCGTTGTGGAGTAGAACACAAACAGCTGTTGACCATTAAAAGCGTAAAGATTGTTTAAATCCCAGGCCACTTGTGTAATAGGAGTCGAAAGCAGGCTTGTTGATAAGACGGCAGGACCTTCCGGGATAACCTGGGTATTAAATTCCCAAAGCGTTTCCACGTATACTTGCAACCCGCCTGTACCCCCAACGGCCAGGGGTGAGGTGAAGGTGCCGTTTAATGCAAAGGCCATCGAACCAGGGGTGCCTGTCAATGTAGGCATGTTCTCATAGCTCTGCGGGGGAACTGTCCCTTCAAAGGGCGCCGGGGCAGGTATTTGAGAAATAAGGTTTCCAGCATTGTCAAGGTTGAAGATGGCAAGCTGTGCAGGCTGTACCGTGCCGCACGGCCCGTTTTCCTGGTACATGGCGAGTGCCACTAGCCCATCCTGGGCGCCTACTGCGGCAATCGGACCCCTAGTGGCATAAGTCCATCCTTGCTGTGGTGTCGGAAGCGATGTTATGACGTTGCTGCCGAAATTTAATGTACCGTTACTCTCCAGAGTGTATCCGGCTAACTCATCCTCGCAAGCGCCGGCAAGCGGGCTCTCCAGTCCATAGGCATAAGAGGTAAGAGAAGACCACCCCGTGAATACAGGTGGGGTGACGGTAACCGGCTGGTCGAGTTCCGTGCTTCCGAGAAACGTCAGCAGGCCTGTATTTGAGACATTGAACGTCTGGTTGGCATAGCACGAAGGCGCTGTCGCACTTCCCAGTCCCACGTAAACAAGCTGTCCTGAAGTCGCTGCATTGATCGGAGCACCGCACGCGTTGCCGCTATAAGCTTGCGTGCTGATGGTCGACACTTGCGGCCCGATGGCTCCGTTAGATCCTATCAAATAGGTGTAAAGGTTGGTTGCGTCGTAGCTGACGAGATATTGTGGCGAACCACCAGCTACGTCGTAGTTTGGGACGCCTGCACTCCCGATCAAGCTGCCGGTCACCTGGAAGGGGGAGCCCGGGATGATACTTAGCGGTGCCCCCTGACCGGGAGAAGCATACGCATTGATGCCTGCCGGCGTAGTGATGTAGACATAACCCGATGGCAGAGGGGGAGGAGGAATTACTGTCAAAGAAAAGGAGACCGTCTGCGCAGGCACGTCTCCTCCAGTGCCGGTAAACACTATCGGGTAAGTGGCGGTCACCGTAGAACTCGACGCAGCGAAAGTTACCGTCTGCGAAAGGTTCTGCGCCGTGAATACAATGGGTCCTGAGGTGATGGATACGCCAGTGGGAAGGAACACGGGCGCTACCGATACAGAGCCATCAAAGCCTCCAACATAGGTGGCCGTCAAAGTAGCAGTGGCCGTCCCGCCCTGCGGCAATTGAGGCGGCCCGGTAATGCTCAGGGAGTAGCTGGGTGACGGCGGCGGCGGCGCGGCGGCAGCCGCGATGGTCAATGAAACCGTCACGCTTTGCGTCTGCTGGGTAGAATCTGTTGCCGTGAAAGTCAGGGTATAGGTTCCCGGCGCGGTAGAGGAAGACGCCGTGATGGAGACAGATGCGGTCCCGTTAGGAGCACCGGAGATGGAAACGGGTGAGACGGTAACGCCTGCGGGCACTCCCGTTGCAACCACCTGAACCGTGCCGGCGAAACCTGCGCTGCCTGTGATCGCGAGAGAGACGGTTACTGGCGATCCTCCGGCGGAAAGGCTGACCTTGGGAGCGCCGGCACTCAGCGTGAAGGTGGGAGCAGGCGGGGGAGTGCTGCTGCTGACCTTGCTGCTGCTCGAACCGGAACCTCCGCATCCAAGAATGAACAACATGCAGAAAAGAGCAATAGGCGCCGCAAAATTGCAGCTAGAAGAATGGGGACGCATTGTCTGGCCGCTCCAAGACCGGGTGGGCTTGCTAGGGGGGAAGCGACAGTATAGCGCAGGGGCAAAACCTGGGGCAGGTAACGATGGTGTACGCGCATCTCGCTCTTCCCGTATTCGCCTGCCCCTATTCGTATATCTCGGACTTTCCAGACGGGACGTTCAAACGTTTGCCAACCTATTTTGGTGCGTGCTTTCCAGAGCATCAGGTAAACTTCCCGTCTCCACCCCAGTTCTTCCGAAACCTTCACGCAAAGCAAGGCTGGAACGGGCTCCCTTTTACCGCAGAACAGCAGGGGTTTCGTCTCCCGTACTCCCGAAACGTCTCCGGGCGGAACCGTCAGGAGGAAGCGCTAAGCGCGTCGAGACAACGGCTGCTCACCTCAATGGCCGAAAGATAAACTGCAATTAATGATGATTTGGTTATTTCGTTCGTTGTATAGTGGTCGTCGTACTCGCAGCAAAACGATCAAACGTAGTTACACAATATAAGGGGTTAGGAGCCCGGACGAACCGCGGAATGATGAGATCCATCCGGGTAATCTGCAAACCGGTCGCATCACGGGACCAAACTGAGACAGGCAATCCCACAGCGAGGCGAGAAGCTCATGACCGAGCAACGAAACGTCATGCGTATGACAGCTCTTGAGCGGGCAATTCAGACCGTGGTCAATGACATTCAGATTCCCGAGGAACTGCGCACTGCTATGGCGGTTTATCGGGACCTGCGGCGGGCCGAGCCGGCGGAGCCTGTTTGCCTGCCGAAGACGATCCGGTCCAGCCTCTCAGGAGTTTCCGAACGCTTGAACTCACGGGACGCCACTTATCAAGACCGCTGTATTGTGAGTTGCGAACGCACTGCTATCGAGCAGGAGATCAGGATTAATCTGTGGTACAACGACGAAGTACCCGATTGGTCTATCGAGATTAACGGTTGCCGCCATGAGCACGTTACAAGCGAAACTCTGGAGGCGCTTGTCGAATGCGTTCTGATTGTTGCCCAGTCGTCATTGGCAGACCTATCAGCCCAGCGACCGCAATAGGTCTGTAGGAAGCGCGAAACGGGCCAGATCTTCAAAGACCGAATCGTGCCCCCAAAGCGGGTTCTCCGCGTTTGTAGCGCAACCCGTCCCGAAAATATGTTTCCGTTTCGAAGGACCACTGTTTTATTCTGTAATAGCAATAAGTTGCACAGAAACAAAAATCGATTCCAAGGGCGACGTTCTGCCTTTCAGGATCGGGCTCCACTTGGCCGTTTTGTCAACGGTTTGGTAGTTAACTTTATCTGCCCTGGGACCTTGTATTAAGAGATCCCGCTTTTCAACGATGTATTGCACTTCAGCACCGGACTGACACACTTTGGGTGACGGAGTTCTGTCCCCCAGAATGACCGTTGCGGTCCCTCGCTCTGAAGCCGACGGCAGTATGGAACTCGGATGGCCTTTCAAGTCTGTCCCAGAACCATATGGAGAACAGTGCGGTCATATGTGGCAAGAGGACCGGGATGCGGTTCTTAAGAGGGCGTACAGAGACTTTTGGGACGCCAAGGAAGCTTTGGATGTTCTGGAGACCGCTTGCGTGGAAATATCCAAGTCGTCTTCGATCACGACCGAGGAAGGATATTTGATGCTTTCACCTTCAGGGGTTCGCTTGCTCGATACCGATTATGTCAGGGAACTAGTTGCGCAATATCATGCTGCAAGACGAAATAAGGAAGCCGTGCGGAAACATCTCATTGAGCTAGGAGAGCCTGACCCAGATCCCAAGTAGTAGCCTAAGACGCCGCTCCGCCCGACCCCGTGGGGCAGAACTCGGGGTCGGAGATAAGAATTTGTAATTGTATAAGTGACCTAATATCAATAATTTACCTAAAACCGGATATTTTGTAGGTTGTTGATTCTAAACAGTCAAAAACCTATCTCCGACACACTCTCCGCGTCTGTCACCGGCTTCTTTTCCCGCAACTCCTTCGGCTAACCGGCTCGACCGGTGCGAACTCGTTCCCCCCAAAAAATCTGCTGTACAATAAGTGTATGCTTATATAAGAGTATATCTATGAATGACCTCAATGCCAAGTTCGCAGCGCTCGCCGATCCGACGCGCCGGGCGATCCTTGTACGGCTCTCGAAAGGGGAGGCTACCGTCAATGAGTTGGCGGATCCATTCGAGATTACGCAACCGGCGATTTCGCAACACCTCAAGGTGCTTGAAGACGCAGGGCTGGTCGTCCGCCGGGTGGAAGGCACAAAGCGCCCTCGACGCCTCGCAGCCAAGGGCATCGAGGAGATGGATCAATGGCTCGCAATGCTGCGCACCGCGCTCGAGAAAAACTACGACCGGTTAGACGAAGTGCTAGCCGGTATCCACAAGAAGAAAGGACAACTGCGATGAGCAAGATGACGATGAAGACAGAAGGCGATACCCACCTGATTGTGACAAGGCGTTTTGCGGCGCCGCCGGAGGCAGTATATCGCGCACATACCGAGCCGGAGTTGATAAAGAAATGGCTTCTTGGTCCTGAAGGGTGGAGCATGCCGGTTTGCATCAGCGAAGCCAGGCCTGGAGGCAAAATCCGCTACGAATGGACGAATGGCAAAGGGCGCGGATTCCATTTGACCGGGGAATACCTCGAACTGAATCCTTACAGCAGGATTGTGCATGTCGAGAGGATGCACCTACCCGACCCGACGCCGGACAACCACGTCGAGACAAGATTAGATAGAGACGGTGAAGGCACATTGATGACACTACGGATGACGCTACCCGACGAGCACACCCGAGCAACGATGCTTGCGTCAGGCATGGAGAGCGGAATGGAAGCGAGCTACCGGCGTCTGGACGGAATGATCTAGGGTGTTCCATGTCATTCCCGTCTGTCCTGGGTTTCCGGCGCGGCGAGGTTGAAATCGCTGTGAAAGAGGTCTGCTAACGCTAATTTGCGAAGCAGCGTCTAAAGCAGCACCCGCCGCACCTGGAATCCGTTTCAAAGGCGATACATTTCGAATCGCAAACCCTCGTGGATAATCAAACAAAGGAACCCGCGAGGGAGGCCGATTGCCCTTAGACGTACCAACTATCGCCTACCGTGCCCCTTTCCCGCGCCTCATCGGTGTAACGCTGATCCTGACGATCGCAATTGTGTCGTCTGCAGCCCCGCTTCGGGCCCAATCAGCTTCCATCCAGGTGGAGGCGATAAACCAGGACGGCCAACCCTTGGCCGGCGCCATCATTGAGGGTCATAAGACAACTCCAGATCCCAAAGTAGTCTGCAGCACGGTTACCGACGCCCAAGGGCGCGGTACGTTGGAAGGCTGTGCGGACTTCGCCCGGCTGCGCGTGAGCGCGAGTCTGCCGGGATTTCTTGTTGCGGTGCAGGATTTTGCAATGGGCGAAACGCCGGTTCTCAAGATCACTCTGATCCCCGCCCCTACTGTGCAGCAGAGTGTAACGGTCCAGGGCAGCAACAGCCAGAACCCGCTTGCCGAGGCTTCCAGCAGTGAGACCACTTTGCCTGTGGGGAGCGCCAAATCTTCTCCACTTCGACCGAGCACAGTGATTGACACACTACCGCTCGTACCCGGCGTTATCCGGACACCCGACGGCCGGGTGCAGGTCTCGGGAGTGGATGAGGTACATAGCAGCCTGCTCATCAACGCAGTCAACGTGAATGACCCGGCAACGGGAGACTTCGGCCTCGGCGTTCCCGTCGACAGCGTGGACTTACTCAAAGTCATGCAGTCGCCTTACTTGGCGCAGTATGGGAACTTTACAGCAGGGGTGGTAAGCGCGGATACGCGCCCCGGCGGGGATAAATGGGAGTACAGCCTGAATGATCCGCTGCCTGACTTCCGCATCCGTAGCGGACATCTCGTGGGGCTTCGTGATGCGTCACCTCGTCTGAACTTCAGCGGGCCTCTGGTCCCGGATCATCTTTACCTGGCTGAGGGTTCTGAGTACCTCATCGATAAGGCGGAAGTGCGTACCCTGCCCTTCCCTGTGAACGAAACCCGTTCCAATGCATTCAACTCCTTCAGTCAATTCGACGCACCGGTCGGCGCGAACAATAGTGTCACGGCCACCCTGCACTTCGCACCGCACACAGCCCATTACGTGAATTTGAATTACTTTGACCCGGAGCCGGTGACACCGAATGCAGGCTACCAGGAGGATACCGGGACGATCAGCGATCGCTACGCCCTGCGCGGCGGGCTGCTCACCTCCACATTTGCCGGAACCCGCGATGACACCAGCGTCCAGGGACAAACTGCAGGGGCGCAAGCGGGAGAAGCCATGGTTCTATCGCCAATCGGAAATTCAGGCACTTACTTTGGCCAGCAAAGCCGCGAAGCCACTCGCTTCCAGTGGCTGGAAACGTGGACTTCGGCTCCTTTGGATCTGCACGGCAAGCACACCGTGCAGTTGGGTACAGTGCTCGCGCATGCGAACGATTCAGGGCAGGTGCTGGACCGCAACGTAAATCTTGTGGATGCCGCGGGCAATCTGCTGCAGACCATCACCTACACCGGAAGCGGCGCCTTTAGCCTGGCAGATTTCGAGCCTGCAACCTATGCGCAGGACCATTGGATCATCAACCGGAATTTTGCCACGGATACGGGCATTCGCATCGAAACGCAATCTCTGACTTACACCACTCGGGTAGCTCCTCGCTGGGGGTTCGCATGGACCCCAACCGCCAGCAGTGCAATTGTCGTGCGTGGGGGGCTGGGGCTCTTCTACGACTCGGTGCCGCTGGATACCTATGCCTTCAACAAGTATCCGCAACAGATTGTCACCAACTATGACGGCATGGGAAACATTGTCAGCGGACCGCTGCTCTACCTGAACATCATCAGCCAGTCTGCGGAATCGAAAAATCCCTTCCTCCATCAACAGGACCGCGACGGCAACTTCGCGCCTTACACGTTTGCCTGGAACCTGGAAACCGAGCATTCGATCAATGAATCTCTGGCGCTTCGTGTCCGCTACCTCCAGGCGGAGGCGCAAAACCAGCTGACGCTGTCTCCCCAGGTCGCTGCGGAGGGAAACGCGCTTGTGCTCTCCGGTTCGGGCGAGATGCAAAGGCGGCAGCTCGAATTCACGGCCAGGTTAGGCGCTCATAAGGAACGTGATTTCTTTGTCTCCTACGTGCACCAGTTTGCCCGTGGAGATATCACGGACGCTTCAACCTATCTGGGCGACTTCCCTTTCCCCGTGGTTCGTTCCCAGATCGTCGCGAGTACGGCGGGGGAGATGCCGAATCGCCTGCTCATCTGGGGAACTTCCAATCTTCCTTGGCGAATGCATATTTCGCCTCATGTTGAATACCGTAATGGCTTCACCTGGCAGCCCGTCGATCAACTGCAGAACTATGTTGCCCTGGCTTCGACAGCGCCACAGCCTCGGTATCCGGAATACCTCTCTGCCGATGCGCGCATCGCAAAAGACATCAGCATTAATGCGCAGCATGCCGTTCGTCTCTCCTTGACAGTGCGAAATGTTACCGACCACGACAACCCGTTGCAGGTGCATAACAACATCGCTGACCCACAATACGGAACTTTTTTCGGCAACTACGGGACCCACGCGCTGGTGGATTTCGATTTCCTCTTTTAGCAAATTGCCTATGCGCTGAGGAGAGCCGCGTTACAGGCTGCGAAAAGCTCGTTCTTGCCTGCGTCTTAGCGAATCAAGTGCACTTTCACATTGCTTAACGCGCGCTCTAACCTCAATAATCTCGAATTTGTCTAAATCTGTACGAACCGACAGCAGGTGAAATCTAACTTCGGACTCCAGACGTTCAATCACCTTACGAATCTCGGGGAGCAGATCAAAATACTGCTCACGCAGGAGATCTTCAACTGTCCGGTTGGGCATTATCCAAGCGACTCCTCTAACTCGCGCTTCACTGTTTCCGATGGAGGATTATTGAAGAAAAAGAGCCACTCTCGCCCATCGTTTTTCTGGGCGATACGCTTCTTAAGCTCACCCTCAGCCTTGTCGTCTATGAACTCAACACTGAACGCCTTCTTGGCTTTTCGGTGGAAGTAGAGACTTCTGTCAAAGTCATATCGATATCCAGCGTCGTCCAAAATCTGCTTTTTGTTTGCAAGCTTCGCCATTTCGAGTTTTCCTGCCTCTATTGTAATGCCGATGGGTGCGCCACGGGCACAGCGATAGCCGCAAGCCATCCAGACCCCCGCGGGAATTAAGGGGACGGGGAAGTTTTGGGGACGAGACTGAAATACCCCCGAAACAAATGCCTGCGGTGTGAGACCGTCTCACGACATTGAGCCGTTGAGAGGCGGGGACGAGGGCCGCGGACGGGTGGCAACAAGGTCAACTTGCACAATGGCTTTGCCCGATTTCGTCGGGGCTACTTCCGTCCCTCCCTCATACCTAAAAATCATTTGCGTTTGGCACGTGAAACGGAGCCGCCTTCCCTTCCAGGAATGAAAGCTTTACAGAGCGCCCGGCGGTGAACCTTTTGGCAACAACCGACAAGCGTGTTCAATTACCTGGGTGGGGATCCCCTCTCTGGCTCGTTACCGAAAACGACTTTTTGGGAGTTCGGGACCTCCCGGGCGACTTTATATTTGAGGTTAGCCCCTCTTACCGATAAGTTCTAGTTTGGTTACTGCTGCCGCAGACATAGGATAATGGTCTGTCACTCGCTTTAACCTCAGGCACCTTCCGGCAAAAGATGAAAGCAACAACAAAACGAGGTCCGAAGACGCGGATTGCATATCTGGCACTACTGGCTCTGACGTTGCCGTTCGCGGCACTGGCGCAGTCGATGCCGGGTGGGCAGGCTATCGATAGCGAAGTGGCAAAAGTCATGGCCTCAACGCACGCCCAGGGCATCGGCATCGCACTGATCGACCACGGCCAGGTCAAGTATCTGCAGGCCTACGGAGTGCGCGATGCAAAAGGCGACCCACTGCAGACAAATACGGTCATGTATGGTGCATCGCTCACCAAGGCGGTATTTGCGTACAACGTGATGCAGCTTGTCGACCAGGGCAAGCTAAAGCTCGATACGCCCATTGCCGATGACCTGGACCAGCCGCTGCCCAGCTACGGAAGCGATCCCGCGATTGTGAAGAAGTATGGCCGCTACCAGGATTTGGCCGACGATCCGCGATGGAAGAAGATCACGCCGCGGATGTGCCTCACGCATTCCACCGGCTTCAACAACTTCTGGTTCATGGAGCCGGACTTCAAGCTTCACATTCACTTTGACCCCGGGACGCGATTCAGCTACTCCGGCGAGGGCATCGTACTACTGCAATTTGTCATTGAGCATGGGCGCACCTCGCAGGGACTGGGCGTGGATGTGGGTGACCTGATGGATGCTAACTTCAAGCGTCTGGGCATGACGCGGACCAGCGTGGTATTTCGTCCGGACCTCGCGTCAGACCTCGCGGATGGATGGAACGACCAGGGCAAGGTGGTGGAGCATCACCGAAGCGGTAGGGTGCGTGCGGCGGGATCCATGGATACGACCATCTCGGACTTCAGCAAGTTCACTGCGGCGCTGGTGCGCGGCGACGGCCTCAGCGCCGCTGCTCGTGCGGAAATGGTCCGCCCACAGGTGCACATTACCGTGCCGCACCAGTTTCCGGTGCTGAGCGCCGAGCTGCCACCGCAGCAGCAGCGCAAGGATTTGTATGCAGGGCTCGGTGTAGTGGTGTTTCGCGGGCCCCAGGGCCCGGGCTTCTTCAAAGGCGGCCACGACGACCACACCGCCAACACCATGGTTTGCCTGGAGAAGGGCCAGCGCTGCGCGGTGATTCTCAGCAACGACGTGCGCGCCGAGGCTGGATTTGCTGAGCTGGTGAGGTTTCTGCTCGGCGAAACCGGCGTGCCGTATGACTGGGAATACGGAGACTACGCCGGAAAATCTTGAGTCACCGAAACGCGCTTTCCGGGCCCGTGGCCGTCCGGCAACGCGAACATACCGAAAACGAGACCTTTGCAGGAAGATTGGGGGATTAGAACGGCTTTTGCTCCAGCAGTTGCTGCGGAAGCAAAGATACCCGATGAACAAGACTGCCCTGCGGGACTTCAAACAGCGAAGCAGGCGGCTCCTCAAACCGGAGATTTGTGACCGCTAAAGTACGCGTAAACGATTCCCCATTTCGATGGCTCGCGCGAAGAAGTAGCCTGTCGTCCATGCTGACCCATTCTTCCAGAGTGCTTAGCAACTCTTTCGTCCCGTGCTCATCACCGGATTCGAGGACAGCCGTATATCCGTTCGCATCTAGCCCATCGACACTGTGATTCCCCAGTTCTGCGGAACTGACCACCCTGTCTCTCCATGACTCCCGAAACTTTCTAAGGCAGTGGGCATCTTCCGCGGCCGCAAGCACGCAAAAAGAAAATATCGGGGAACCCTTCGCAAAAATTGGATCCATCAGCGTGAAGGGAATCACAAAAGCGCTGTGAAAACTTTCCGGATACATCGCGGTATGCGTCTGCCCTACCGGCTCATAGACATAGGTCCCAAGTTTCACTCGCTTATGTACCGGCTCGAAGTCCGGCTCGATATACCCTATCTCGCAACGAACCCTGCCGAAACGGTCCCTCGCAATTACGTAGGTATGGGGAGCTTCCAGGCTTTCTGCTGTGTCCTTCTCCAAGGAGGTTAATACTCGCGTCGCGACGAATGGACGACCGATCACCGATCCGATGCCACAGATGCTCTCGGGCCCCGTGTCTGTTCCCAGGTGATCCGTCATAAGCGCGTAAAGCTCGCTGTCTACAGGGAATTCGGGCGTAACGGCATCTCCTGCCGTCTGGGCACTCAGCGCACCAACCATGCAGAAAAAAAGAGAGAAGACGAAAAGACGCGGGGGCATTTTGAAACCTCCCTGCAATCATGCACATATTATATAGAGTCGGCTGTCGGACAGACGGCTGTTCAGCGCTGGCCCCGAGTGCCTCCTCACGAAGAGAAAAATGCCCCCTCTTCAGCGGTTCCCTGGCCCGGGAAATTTCATAACCAAGGCAAGGGACGAATAGAGCTCAACTCCTGATGGCATTGACTACGCCTTACTCTCCATGCAACTGTTAGAGAGCTCATCTGAGACATGCCCGGTGCGGATCGCTGACCTTATCCTACCTGTATTTGCGGTGATCGTAAGTGGCTGGATCGTTGGCTACACCGGCTATCTGTCGCGGGCATTGTCTGACGCACTGATTCACTTCGCCTATAACATCGCAATGCCGGCATTGCTGATCGTTACCATTGCACAAGAGCCAAGCCATTCGCTGATCAATTGGCGCTTTCTTGTTGCCTTTGGTGGTGGCTCCCTCCTTTGCTTCATCCTCGTATTCGCCATCATGAGCATTCATGCTTCCCGAAGTCTCGCAAGCCGAACGATGCATGGCATGGCGGCATCGATGACCAATACCGGCTTCGTGGCTTTACCCGTCCTGCAGGCGATCTATGGCCCGCGCGCCGTGTTGCCGGCGGCAATCGCCACAGTATTTGTGGCCGTTGTGATGTTTCCGGTCGCCGTGATCCTGCTCGAACTTGATCAGCGGGATGCGCATGGCTCGCGCACGCCCCCCATGGTCACAGTTAAGCATGTCGTGCTCAATCCGATGGTCCTGTCAACCCTGATCGGCATGCTTTGGTCGGTCCTCGGTCTCCGCATGCCCGGGCCAGTCAGCGCTTACTTCGGCATCTTGGCAGACGCGCTCACGCCTTGTGCTCTGTTCGCCATCGGACTGGGGCTGTCGATCGATGGATTGCGCGCCAACATTGGGCGAGCTTCGCTGCTCACCGCCGTCAAGCTCGTCATCATGCCTGTGATCGTGTACGGATTGAGTGTGTCCCTGGGGCTCGATCCCCTCTACACCATTGCGGCCGTCATCTGCGCCGCAGTGCCCACGGCCAAGACAGCCTACATTCTTGCGGGCGAGTATCGCTGCGAGGAAATGATGGTAGCGGCCACTGTGTCGATGACAACTCTCGCCTGCATAGTCTCGCTCGTGATCTGGCTTTATGGGCTATCCGGCCTGGCAACACGCATCCCTGCCAGATAAAGGCATTAAGCTCCCAAAATTATTTTTTCTCGCCCTGGCAAGGCCCAAAAACCGTACTACTGCGGAACCAAAAATTCACACCAGCGCTGTCTTACCACGGCAGCCCTGCTTGGCCTTGCACCGGCCCTCCACCCGTGCATCCGCCGCCCACCCGCAAAACATCAGCGTTCGTGTAAGTAGGGTGCGCCCGGTGCGTCCTCTTGATTGAGCGGTCTCGACAACTTGAAAAAACGCCGCCGGGAGCGCCTTGGGTCCTCGCCGGCCAGAGTCCGGCTTTTCATTAGTAATCACAACTACGCCGCCCTCAATAAACAGTCTCCCGGCAGTTTCCTGACAGCTCTTCTGGCACTTGACGTCGAAAGATCGCGCAAAATTTCCTGTTGCTTTCCAAAAGGAACCATGCCATCCTTCCTGTAGGAAACCTAAAGGTTGGTCCCTCCATGAAGGAAAAACCCGACGTTTTGCAAGGAACGCTTGCGCTGATGGTCCTCAAAACCCTCGATGTTCTGGGCCCGCAGCACGGCTACGGCATCGCCCGACGCATTGAGCAGATCAGCGGAGACCTTCTGGCTCTCAACCAGGGCACGCTCTATCCCCTGCTGCTCAAGCTTGAGCATGAGGGCTCCATCGTTTCGCAATGGGGCGCATCGGAGAACAACCGCCGCGCCCGCTTCTATCGCCTTACCGCGACCGGCCGCAAACAGCTGCAGGCGGAGACCCGCGATTGGAATCAGACCGCGGCTATCATCGCGCGCTTCTTTGAGGTCAAAGCCGAGGATCTGCCATGAGATTCCTGCGCCGCTTTTTCATTCGCCTCTCGAACTTCGCCACCGGAAGGCGCGCCGACCAGCGCCTCCGTGAAGAGATGGCCGAGCATCTCGCCCTGCAAACTGAAGAGAACCTGCGTGCCGGCATGCCGCCCGTCGAGGCGCGCAGGCAGGCCGCACTGAAGCTTGGTGCGGCCCAGGCCATACGCGAGCAACACCACGCCGAGCAGGGTCTTCCGCTTGCTGAGAATCTTCTGTTCGATATCCGCTATGCGTTTCGAATGCTGCACCGGTCTCCCGGATTTTCCCTGATTGCCATCGCCACCATGGCCCTCGGCGTCGGAGCCACCACCGCCATCTACAGCGTCATCGACGCAACCCTGCTGCATCCTTTGCCCTACCCCCACCCCAGCGAACTGGTGCGAATTGAAGCCAACCTTCCCGGCGTGGGCGCGCACGACGTCGGCCTCTCCATCCCTGAGTTGAGAGACCTTCAGAACTCGGGAATCTTCCAATATGTGTCCCTATCCTTTTTCGGCACCAACAATCTCACCGGCAGCGCCCAGCCCGCGAGCATCGCCTCAAAGTCGGTCTCACCGAGCTACTTCGCGGTGCTCGGCGTCGACGCGCAGTTGGGCCGCACCTTCGATCCGCACGACGCCACACCCGGCTTCAACAACGAAGTCGTCATCAGCGATGGGCTCTGGAAGCGCGCATTTGGCGCCGACCCGCACATTCTCGGCAAGACTCTGCGCCTTGACAACGATCCCGCTCATGTTGTCGGCGTCATGCCCGCCAGCTTTCGCGACCAGGGCCAAACCAGCGAGCAGCGCGGTACCGAATTGTGGGCGGCGGGCGGATTTTCCGACGACCCCGCCCCGCCGCCGATGCGCGGCACGCGTTTGCCCTTCGAGACCATCGCGCGCCTTCAGCCTGGTCTCTCGCCTGAGGCCGCGCAGGGGCGCCTCGATGCCCTGGTTGCATCGTTGAAGAAGCAATATCCGGCGGATTATCCGTCGCAAGGCGCGTGGACTCTCCACCTCACTCCCCTGGCCGAGACTCTTGTCGGCAACGTTCGCCAATCGCTCATTCTGCTGTTCGGCGCGGTGGGCCTGGTCCTGCTGATCAGCTGCGTCAACGTCGCCAATCTGCTGCTTGCTCGCGCCAGCGCGCGAGGACGCGAGATGGCGGTTCGCCAGGCATTGGGAGCCGCAAGAACGCGCCTCATTCGTCAGCTCCTCACCGAGAGCTTGTTGCTCTTCGTGCTTGGCGGCATCACCGGTTTCGCGGTTCTCTTCTGCGCCCGGAAATTCCTGCTGCAATTTGTTCCCGAAAGCCTGCCGCGCCTCAATGACATATCCATCAGCTGGGGCGTGCTGGCGTTTGCCATCGTCGTCTCTGTCGCCGCCGGAACCATCTTCGGGCTTGCCCCCGCGTGGCTCACAAGCCGCCTTGATTTGACGGCGACGCTCCGGCAGGAAGGTCGTGGCTCCAACGGTTCCCGGCAGCGCTCGCGCCTGCGCCATGTTCTGGTGATTGGTGAATTAGCCCTCTCCCTGGTGCTGATGGTCGCCGCCGGCCTTCTGCTGCGCAGCTTCTGGGACTTGTTCAAGGTGCAACTCGGCTTCAATCCCACTCGAGTCGTGGCAATCGAGACCTCGCTGCCGAATCCTAACGATCCCAAAACCGACATTTACCGCACCGCCACGCAGGAAGCCGTGTTGCTGCGCGAAGTTCTGCGCCGCAACCGGACGATTCCGGGCGTGGAAGAAACCGCCGTCAGTGATCAGGCGGCCATTCCCCTTGGCCATGGCCAGAACGATCGCAGAATGATTCCATTGGTTCGCGAAGGCCAGGAAGTGCAAAGCAGCCAGCCTCCGCTGATCGATACATTGATCGTCTCGCCGGAATACTTCCACCTGCTGGGCATGACTCTCTTGCGTGGACGCCTCTTCGTCGACCAGGACCTTGAAGCTACGCCCTTGATCGCAGTCATCAACCAGGCCGCGGCCCGCACCTACTGGCCAGGCAAAGATGGGAAGGGCGAGGATCCGGTCGGCAAGCGAGTCCATTTGTTGGGCCGTTTGGGCCGTGCCAGGCCGGACTGGACCACCATCGTCGGCGTCATTGCCGATGCACGCACAGAATCGCTCGCGGACGCCGGCATTCCGCAGATGTACCTCGACATCTACCAGCGCCCCTTCAAGTTTCTTGCGTTCTACCTGCGTGGACAGGTCGATCCCGCCGCCATCTCCGCGCAGGTGCGCACACAAATCCAGGCCGTCGATCCGGAGCTTCCCGTCTTCCGCGCGGAGACCTTGGACGACGTTCTCTCCTCTTCGCTTTCTGTGCGGCGGTTCTCCATGGAAATGGTGGCGCTGTTTGCCGCAACTGCCCTGCTGCTCGCGAGCCTGGGAATCTACGGCACCATCTCCTTCCTGGTCAATGAGCAATCGCGCGAGATCGCCATTCGCCTCGCGCTGGGCGCGCAAAGGCGCGATATCCTCAAGATGGTTTTACGCCAGGGCCTCACTCTGGCCGCCGCCGGCGCCGGCGTAGGCCTGGTTGGCGCGCTTATTGTTTCTCATCTCATGGCCGGCCTGCTTTACGGTGTCTCGCCCTACGATCTCTCCACCTTCGCCGGCGTAACCGCCGTGCTCACCGCCGTCGCCATCGCCGCCAGTTACGTCCCTGCGCTGCGCGCCATGCGCCTCGATCCGATCACTACACTCCACTCCGAATGATCTTTGGCAGTGCTCGAGACTTGTCTTTACAAGTTGTTGCCATCCCAATGACCTTCATGACCTGTTTCGAGCCAGAGTTGTCCAAATTAACTTTTTTTCGATCGGCCGATTTGGACAGCACTCGTTGAAACAAGTCAGCTACCAAGGCAGAATCGCGATCAGTCCGGCAGAGCCTGCCCTGAGCTTGTCGAAGGGGACGGCTGAGAGTCATACTTGTCCAAATTCGAGGTGTGAGCCCCCGTTTGCATGTATGCGGGGGAACGAGCGCTTTAGCGCTCTGTGAGCAGTCTCGACTCCGATCGAGCGCTTCAGCGCTGGCAATGCCAAAGCCTCATGCGTCCCTGCCCAACAGAGCCGCAAAATATAACCCATCCGCTCCTAAGGCCCGGAGGGCCGACCGCTAAACGTCAGCCCAGCCCGGCAGGGCTGGGAATATTAATCAATCGACTCTGAGCGCCGGAGGCGCGGCACTCACTCCGCGACCCCCAACCTGATTTCGACGTAACCGGCCGCAGCACCCGATTGTTCAACAAAATCAACGCCACACATTCGAACATTCCGCTAATTTGGACAGCTCTGGTTTCGAGTGGTACCTGGCTTTTATTCGACTGTTGCCGGCGGAGTGAGACAATCATGGACGCGATCACTTACGGATCGCCGCCCACCCGGAAGTTGGGCTTTCGCCTCGAGGTTGTCCAGTGCCCACACTTCCGGACACCAGTTCATATCGA
>CAVUQE010000016.1:0-127262 GCA_963743365.1 uncultured Acidobacteriaceae bacterium | reverse complement strand
TGCCGCAGGCCATACGATGAGGTGCAAGCGATTCGGAGAATCGCGGAACAGAGGCACTCTATGAGATCTCTCTACGTTGCAATCCTGCTGGCCTTGACAGGAACGTTGACGTTGTCCCTGGTGGCGTTTCTTGCCATTTCGGGGCACATTGAGCGCGACACTTTTTATCGGACCTTCGAACGAACCGACGAACTACAGTTGGAAGAGGCGCGGAAGGCATTGGACCGTGGCGGCCCAGCCGCTGTCTCGGCCTTTATGCAGCTTGCAGACCGGGTCTTTGGTGGCTCCCACTATCTCCTCAATTCCGCGGGTGTCGATGTTGTTTCCGGCCAGGATCTATCGAACCTGATCCCCAGGTCTGGAGCGACAGAAGGGCGCCAACGCCGCGCAGGCAAGCTGGTAATCAGCCGCAGAGCGGCGGATGGCGCGTACTGGTTTATCGCCCTCCCACCCAACCGGCATCAGCCTTGGGTGTTTTTTCCGTACTACCTGCTGGTCATCGGAGCTACGGGCATTCTCTGCTGGGCTGCGGCCGTCTGGCTGGTGTCGCCGATCCGCAATCTAACGGCAACGGTGGAGCGATTTGGCCGCGGCGACCTCTCTGCCCGCTGGCATACCTACCGTCGCGACGAGATTGGCTACCTGGGGCGGGCCTTCAATGACACAGCTGAACGCTTGCAGCATTTGCTCACCAGCGAGCGGCGACTGCTGGCTGACATCTCGCATGAGCTTCGATCGCCGCTCGCGCGGCTCAAGTTTGCCGTGAGGCTCGCAAGGAGTTCCCCAGATCAGGGTCCGGCCCTGGATCGTATTGAGCGTGACGTAGACCGAATTACGTTCATGGTGTCTGAGCTCGTGGAAATCACGCGGGCGGAGGGCGATCCGGAAGCCCGAAAATTTGAATCTGTAGATCTCGAGCAAGTGGTGAACGACATCGTCAGCGAGGAACGGCTTGACGCGGAAGTGCGGGAATGCAGCCTTCAGGTGGGCGGGCAGCTGGAGCGGCCACTTTGGGGAGACCCGGAGCTCCTGCGCCGCGCTGTCGCCAATGTGCTGCGAAACGCGATTCGCTATTCACCATCCCACTCAGCTGTAGAAGTGAGGTTGGCGGAAACTGCCGATACCTCGATCGTGGAAATTCGCGATTATGGGCCGGGTGTTGCTGAAGAACTGCTGGCTCAGATATTCAAGCCATTCTTTCGCGTAGAACAAGCGCGCGATACCAACAGCGGTGGGATCGGGCTTGGGCTGTCGATCGCGATGCGTGCGGTACAGGTCCATCAAGGGACCATCACAGCCGAAAACGCAAGGCCGGGCCTCAAGGTACGAGTCGTGTTGCCCCTTCTACCCTCTCAAGAGAAATTGGTGGCTAAAAGCCTGGATAAGCCCATCTCCCTAGAGCAGATCCCGTAACGAGGCGCAGCTCCGCCTTGCATCTGGGCGGCTAATTTTCCGTGACATCGGTTTGCGCAATTCGGGTTCGGCGAGGGAAACGCGAGCTTAACAATTATTAAGATTAAGAACGGAGTGGCACGTTTCTAATTAAGCGAATGCTTCTTAAGCCTCAAAGAGCGGAAGCAGGTTAAGGAGATTGAACATGACGAAACGAGTCCTGGGCTTTACCTTCATCCTCGCCATCCTTCCATTCGCTGCGAACGCCGCCCCCAAAAACTCCGCCAACGTCGTAATCGACAACAACCTAACGGTAGGAACCACCGAACTGCCCAAGGGAACCTACAAGGTCGTGTGGACTGGACCGGATACAAATGCGCAGGTAACGTTCACTCGCGGCAACTGGTCCAAAACCGTTCCGGCACGTGTCGTCGAAGGACGAAACGATGTCGAATCTGAATTGACAGATTTCAAGGACAACAAGACGTTCTTAACCTCAATCGCGCTGCACAACGCCACGCTGCAATTTGGCGAGGGCACGCGAACCGGCGAGTGAGGAACGTTCGCACCGATACGCAACTACATGGAGTAACAACCGATCGGGGAAGAGTTGAGCGCCCCCCTCAACCTTCCTCGATGCCGTCAAGCGTGTACCCCCTGGTGACGAACTTCTTGGCTGCTTAGTCGTGCTTCGTTGAACTGAGGAGCAGCTCAAGGGCTGCGCGCAGTGGAGTTGGCAGCGGAGTTGGCCGCCGTGTTACACGATCTACAAACACGTGCACGAACCAACCCTCTGCCGCCAAGCTGCCCTCACTGCGAAACAGACCTATTCCGTAACGCACGCTCGATCGACCTATATGCTCGACACGCAGGCCTGCCTCGACTGTCTCAGGAAATGTGAGCTCGCGTAGAAACCGGCAGTGGGACTCGGCGCATATGCCGATGACCGGGCCGGCGAGAAACTCCAGGCCTCCCTCTTTGATCAGATATGTGCTGATGACGGTGTCGAAGTAGCTATAGTACTCAACGTTGTTGACATGGCCGTAGACATCGTTGTCCTTCCAGCGGGTAGGGATCGGCTGGAAATACTTGTAGTTGTCCCGTGTTTCAGGCATCCAGACGACTCCTTTCTGACGGTAGGGTTGGACCTGAAATATCAAACACGCTGCGAATTTTTGCTGCCATTGCGGCGAATTCCGCGGTGCCGAGGAGCTGGGCGGAGCGGGGACGGGCGAAGGGAATGTCGATGATCGCGGCAACACGGCCGGGACGCGGTGTCAGGATCACTACGCGGTCACTTAGGAAGACCGATTCTGTAATGCCGTGGGTTACAAATAGCACGGTTTTGTGCTGCGCGGACCAGATGCGCTGAAGCTCGATGTTCATGGTCTCCCGCGTCATGGCATCCAAGGCGGCAAAGGGCTCGTCCATCAGGAGGATTTTTGGATCGTGCACCAGGGCCCGCGCGAGCGCGACACGCTGCTGCATTCCACCGGAAAGTTCATTGGGTAAGCGCTTCTCGAAATCGCCGAGGCCTACCATGCGAATGAGTTCGCGCGCACGATCCTGATAGTCGGAAATCGGGCGTCCCTGCACATCCACGGGCAGCAGCACGTTACGCATCACCGAGAGCCAGGGCAGCAGCAATGCCTGCTGGAATACCAGGCCGACGTCTGGCCGGGGCTCGCGCACTTCGACACCACCCACCAGGACCTTGCCCGAGCTAGGAGCTAGCAGGCCGGCTACCATCCGCATCAAAGTCGTTTTGCCGCAGCCGCTCGGGCCCAACAAGGAGACGAATTCACCCGGCTTGATGTCGAGGTGGACCCCCGCCAATGCGTTGAGTTGCTGGCCATCGCGGGTTTCAAAGTGGCGCCCGACATCAACAAAGGTGATGCCTTCGGAGGACGAAGAGCGGATGGGGCTCGTGGTCACGTTATTTCCAGTTTCGCGCCTGGTTGACGACCAGGGAATGGTCGAACTGATTGTACTGGGCCGCAAACGCGTTGGTGAACAAGTCGGTTGGAGCGATGGGGGCGGAAATTTGGCCGGCATTGACCAGGTAGTTCTCGATCTTTTCAAAGATCGCCGCCTGCTGACTGCCCCAGGGAAAATCTACCGGGAGTTGGTCCGCCCCCATGTCGGCTATCTGTGCCTTGATGATGGCGAGATCGGTGGCGAGCGCCTTTGGATCGTTCCGGTCTTTTGGCGCACGATCGGGATATTGCTTCCAGAAGGCACGGACGGCGGCCTCGGGGTTGGTCTTGAGAAAAACAGTGGCCTTTGCTGTGGCGCGCCCCAGCTTGACGATGACGTCGGAGTTTTTGGAGAGGAAGGATTGTGTGGCAAATAAATTGTAACTGTATTGGTCCATTTCAGAAGGTGGGACGGGCAGAATGCGCACTGCGTAGCCGGCAATCTGCTGGCGCGCGATGCCTCCGGTGAAGGTGACTTCCGCGTCCACGCTTTTGTTCTTCAGGGCTTCAAAGGATGGCGTTCCATAACCGACACTGAGCAGTTGCACATCGCTCAAGCTCATGCCGGCCTGTTTGAGGGCGGCCCGCAGGTAAGTCGCGCTGCCGCTTCCCAGATCATTCACACCGACCCTTTTACCTTTGAGATCGCGGACCGATTGGATGGGCGAATTGGGGTTGACAACAATGCGATTAGTGGAACGGCGGCAGACAGCGTAGAAGGAGATGAGAGGGATTTTGAGCTTGACGCGCTGAATTACGACCGGGTCCGGCTGCGCCAAGCCCACATCAGCCCGACCAGAGAGAAGCAATTGCGCGACGGCCGCGGACGATTGGCCGGGCACGATCTCAACGTCGAGGCCCTCCTGTTGGTAATAGCCCAGGGCCTTGGGGAGGGTTGCGTAGGGATAGCCGACATTCAGATCGGCGGTGGCGACGGCATAGGTGATTTTTCTCGGCGGCGCGTTCTCAGCCAGCAGGGGTGCAGCTTTGGCAAAGCCATAGGATGCAGCGAGTATGCCGAAGCGACTCAAGAAGGCTCGGCGTGATGAGCGATTTGAATACAGAGCGACCTCGCTTTCCCATAAAGACATGATGTGCTCCACCTCAGGCGCCGCGTGCCCCGTCAGGATGATGTCCCCAGAAGACCAGGCGCTGACCGACGAGACGAATGATGCCGTGCAATACGAACCCTGTGAGTGATAACACAGCCAGCGCGGCGAATTCGCCGGCCATGTCCAGATCGGTGTTGTAGGTTAGGATGCGGTAACCAAGGCCGCCTACTGCACCGAGGAACTCAGACACCACCGCAGCGATGATGGCCAGCACGATGGCCAGCTCGAGGCCGGCAAATAAAGCGGGCAAAGCGCTGGGCAGCTTGACACGCATGAAAATACGCCAGCGCCGCCCGCAGTAAGCACGCAGCATGTCGAGTTGATCGGGATCGGTGCGCTCGAGGCCTGACAGGGTGTTGATGAGAACAGGAAAGAAGACAGTGGATACGACCAGCGCCACCTTCGACTCAATGCCAAAACCAAACCATATCAAAAACATGGGTGCTAGCGCGGTTTTGGGCACGGATTGAAGACCGATCACATACGGATAGACGATGGTGCGCACGGGACGAAATTCAGAGATGACGAGGGCGAGGAAGAAGCCCACGAGGCTGCCGCCAAAGAAGCCGATCATAACTTCACGCAGAGTCACTACGAGATCTTTCAGGAGGGTGCCATCGCCGAGGTTCGCCCTTAGGGATTGCCAAACCTGGAGAGGACTGGGAAAGATGGCGGGCGAGACATTGAATTTGGTGGTGTACCACTGCCAAAAAGATACCAGCACGATTGCACTCAGGAGCCATGCTGCGAAGCGTCCTGCTGCCTTTATTTTGCCGGGGCCAGTCATGATACAAATGCTCCTACTTCGGCAAAGCGCTTTTTTTGCCAGGCCAGCGCAGCGGAGACGCCCTGCTCTTTGGCAATGCGCGTGAACTCATTGGCAGGCGCCGCACTGAGACCCATGATGGAGCGGTCCTGGGAAATATCGAGCAGGGTGGTATAGCCCATGACTTCGTAAAAGCGATTCAGGAGGGTCTTGTTTCGGGTGAGTGTGCCGGGCGGCAGGAGGCACATGTGTCGCACCACCTGGTCGACACGCGCATCGAGCGACTCGGCGCTTACCGCCTCGTTGATCAATCCCCATGCTTCGGCTTGTTTCGCATCGAGACGGCGGCCTGTGAGCAACAGTTCTTTGAAGTGGCGCGGAGACAAAGCCCAGGCCAGAATGGGGGACATGGTGCTGCCGCCGAACTTCACTTCCGGCTCGCCAAAGAAGGCATCTTCGCTGGCATAGGCCAGATCGCAGGCGAGACTCAAGGCAAGGCCGCCGCCCAGGCAGGCGCCACGGATTTTGGCGACCACCGGCTGGGGAAGCGACCAAAGACGTTCGAGTCCGGAATAGGCCAGGTGGAAATGATCGGCCCAGCCGGCGGGGGTTCGCTCGGGCTTGTCCTTGTCGATGCTCACATCGAAGCCAGCGGAGAAGGCTCGGCCTTCGCCAGTCAGGACGACGACGCGGATGGATTCGTCAGTTGCGATAGGATCGAGGACCGCGACGAGTTCCTTCATCACGTCGTCGGTCAGCGCGTTGAGCTTGTGAGGTCGCGCTATGGTCAGCGTGGCGACGGATTCCGCTGTGTGGCAGTGAATGAGGGATGAAGAGCTCATGGTCGTGGCCCTCCTAACGACACAGGTGCGAGCGGGTCCAGGTTTCGTGCCGCGCCTACGGCGCTCAGGTCATACCCGGAATATATTCCCAGCCCTTCCGGGCTGGGCTCACGTTTGGCGGACGGCCCTCCGGGCCTCGCATCCATGGCAAGACCTGGGGCGCCCTTTGATTTTGCCTTTTGATTGGTTGGTGGAAGGGTGAGATGGGTCATTTCACTCCTGGGAAGAGCAGAAGGCGGGCGTCGGCGATGACGCCGCCGGGGTGCCGGGCGTTGACGATGATGGGGTTCAACTCGAGAACTTCGAGCCGGTCGCCGATGGCCGCGGCTAGTTGGCCGACACGCACGATGCACTGCGCTAGTTGATCGAAGTTTGCCTTGGGGCCACCGCGAAAGCCGTCCAGCAGCGGACGAACGCCGCTGCGTTCTATCAGATCAAGCGCGTCGGCGTGATCGAAGGGCGGCACAAGCATCGCGCTGCGATCGAGAATCTCGAGGAACCGTCCGCCAAGACCGAAGACGACTACGAAGCCGAAGCTTTCGTCTGGCTTGACGCCGACAAAGAGCTCGATGCCGCTCTCGATTTGCGGAGTCACGACTACTCCTTCGCCGGGAAGGGTTCCTAGCGGCGGGTCGAGACAGGCCAGGAGGCGGTCGTAGGTCTGCGCGGCTAATTCTGGTGTCACGCCGAGCGCAACTCCGCCTACGTCGCTCTTGTGGACGACGCGGTCGGTGTCGATTTTCATGACCACGGGTGGTCCGAGATCACGGGCCGCGTGCTCGGCTTCCACTTTGTTGGCAACACGGCGCATGGGCGGGGCCGGCAATCCTACAGCGGCCAGATATGGAAAGAGATCCGCTTGCCCAATTGCGGTAGCTGATCCGGTGAGGATGGGAGAAACAACGTCGTCCTGCCGGAGCGAAATTGGTGAATGCGTGCGGGCGTGTTTGCTTGCGAGCCGCTGCGCGTAGGTGGCGAGGTGATGGATGGCTCGCAAGGCTTCGCGACTGCCTTCGAGCGCAGGAATGTTTGCGGCCCTGACTTCCGCCATCACCTCATCATCGACGGAACCCGACCGCGTTGCCATCACCAGTATGGGCTTTTTGATCTGCGGCACTTCTTTGGCGGCGGCGCCCAGCATTTCGCGGTTGAATGAATAGGCGAGGTCGGAGCTATCGCGATGAAAACCCTGGAGCAGGGCGACGATGTCCACGGAAGGGTCGGCGGCAACGGCGCGGATGGCGTGGCGCATGCGGTCCTGGTAGCTGCCGGGAACATTGAAGCCAATGCCGACATCGACGGGATTACGCGGCCACACGTCCGCTGGGAGATGTAGGATGCCTTGCAGAGCGGTCAGCGTTTCCGGCGAGAGCGCGGACAAGGCCAGACCGTGCTCGACACACTGATCGGTTACGGTGCTGAGTTCACCGCCCGAAGTCCCCAACATGCCGATGCGGAACGACGACGGGCGGATAGACCACGATGCTGCCAGTTCCACGGTCTGCGCCAGCTCGTCGAAGTCGTCGACGAGGATGAAATTCGCCTGGCTTAGCGCCTGCGCGATAGACGGCCCCCGACCCGACCATCGCGCCGGTATGCCCGCGCGAGACTGCGCCACCCTCCTGGGTTAGTCCGGCTTTGAGTAGGATGACCGGCTTTCCGGCTGCGTGGGCGCGTTCCGCCAGAGCAAACAACGCGGGGGGATTGCGGAACTGTTCGACGAAGGCCACGATCAGCCGGGTGGCTGGATCGTCAATCGCATAGGCGATCAGGTCCTCGACGCTGGTGACCGCTTCGTTGCCGGTGGAGGCCAGGAAGGAAAGCCCGTGGCGGCCCGCGATGGCCTGCAATAGCGAGGCAACCGAGCCGCTTTGGCTGATCGCGGCGACCGAGCCCGCGGTGCTGCCGGCGGAGATTTTAAAGCTGGAAATCGACACGCGATTGGTGAAACTGAGAAAGCCGAGACAGTTCGGCCCGAGCGCTGGAATGCACGCGTCGGCGCAGAGGCGCTGAAGCTGCAGTTGGCGTTGGGCGCCAGCCGAGCCGCGTTCGAGGAAGCCTCCGGAATGAATCATGAGGGCGCGGGCGCCGTGCGCGATTGCTTCCTCGACGGCGGCCAGCACTTTTTCGTCGGGAAGATTGATGGCCACCATGTCAGCGGGCTGGGGTAAGGCGGCAAGATTGGGCCAGCACTTGCGGCCCATGATTTCGGAGCGCGTTGGATTGATGAGAAAAATATCTCCGGTAAAGCCGAGCTCATGGTTGGTTTGCAGAAAACGACTGGTAAAGCTCACGCTGCTCTCACGTCCGCTCGCGCCGACCAAAGCGATGCGGCGCGGATTGGCGATTGCTTCCCAACCTGCGGGAGTGAGACGCGGGGTCCAGTTGTTACTAACGAATTCGGTAGGAGTGGCCACTCGTCAGGCCCGCCGACTTTCCCGGCTTTCGAATTCAACCTGGGCGGTTCCGCTGTTGGTGCGAAATCCTAGTTCGCTGTGGCAGGCGATTTCGAGATCGACAAGATAGCGGCCGTCCACGATGGATTTGCGCGTGACGCGCCCACTGCAAATGATCTTGAAGCCAATCAGCACCCATTCTTCATTGCGCTGAGCGATCCTGGTAACGAATGCGTTGGGGCCGGCCCAGCGCGTGAGCATGGCTCCGAACCATTGGGTGCGGAGGACGCCGGGCGCGAACGCATCGGGGACATGGCCGTCGCGGCCGATGCGGTCGAAGCCGGTGCCGATGGTGACGGCATTGAACCGCCCGATATCAAAAGCCATCAAGGGTCCAAGTTCCCACGGTGGAAGCTCTTCCTGCTCTGCGATGTCTTCGAAGTAGCGTGGTTTGTCGTAGCGGCGCGTGGGCGTGGGGAAGGTCCCCGGCAGGAGCGGCGGCGTGGGAACATTGCGCGTGTATTGACCCGGCTCAAGTGGCGGATAGGTCTGCGCAATGGTGCCTGCATCGGCAACGCGCCCGGCATCGAAGCGGAAGGTGAAGGAGTTCAATCGGGCAACGAGCTCCCCCCTCTGGTTGGTGAAGCGCATTTCTTCATTGACGAGAACGGCATCGCCGAGTTTGCGCGATTTCTTGGGATCGATGCCTGCAATCCTGCCATGAGAGAAGACCGTATCGCCGGGACGCACGGGGCGAAAGAATTCCCAAGCCTCGGTGGCGTTGTCGCTGCCTTCCAATTCCTTGCCGGCGGCATCCCGTATGCCTGGCATCTTACCTAGCCAGGCGGGTGAGCCGTGGGCATAGAGATAACCCGGCGGGGCAATGATGCCGCACCAACGGGTCGTCGCGGCGTATTCGTGGTCAAGGTAGAGAGCATTGGGATCGGGAATGCAGTAGGCGAAGTGACGGATACCGTCACGCGTGACGTCGTAATTGAATTGTTCAGGCTGGGCCAGATCCTTGCCAACGAGCGCGGCGTAGTCCGACACGTCTAAAGGCGTTTCGCCCATCCGGGCTATGCCCCTCTCCGGGAATTCGCTCAAACTATAACATAGGCAAAAACGGTGGCGTTACGTTCAACCGGGCTGCACAGTTCATCCTTCTTGATGATCGGGATGAGTACATTCCGGGAAGGCGCCGAGGTACGCGTTGCCGACGTATTCCATGTCTTTATGTATGCCTATCGTAGAAGTGTAGTAGCCGTTGACGGTCATCTGCTTCAGCAGCACGAAGAATCGTTCCAGATCGGTTGCCGGATTTTCTTCGTTGGCCGCGGACCGGTGAAGTGCCTCGTCCAGGGATGAAGCCTTGGCTTCCTCGCGCATCAGGCGGATGCCGTCATGCCATTGCTTCTTGATGGTGTTGTCGCTGGTAGCGACCATAAGGTCGGCAAAAAGATTGGTCTTGGCTTCGTGGGCGCCTGGAGAATGTTCGTCGGCCGGGATAATCAGTTCCATGAGCTGGTCGAGGAGGTGGCTTTCTTCCTCGGTGAAGAACTGCAATGTGTATGGGGTCGCGGGCGCAGCAGGAGCTGCTTGCATGTGGCTCATGGTTACGCCCGGGAGTGCGTTCAGCTTTTGCGATAGCGCGGTGAGGGCGACTATTTTTAGGACTGCTCGCCGTTCCATGTTTTCCTCTGAGCCTTACAAATCGTAGCAGGGATGGGAAGGGTGCGTGAGAACTCCTCTTTTGCACATCGACAGCCGTTATCCCACTCAAGCCAAAGGACGGCTTGACCCCGATTTCCTGCCACGCTGTGCCAGAGAGGTCCGCGTGTGCGCCTTTCATTAAGGAAAGGCGCAGGGAGTGTATCAACGCCACAAGCCTCCGCAGGAAATCGGGGCAAATGGGGCACCCAGCATTTTTTGCCGGTGTGGCGAGTTGCGGAAATCGAAGGCGATACCAAAGAGCTAAAGCAGGACTTGTTTTTGATTACTTAGCATGCTAGAGTTCGCCTCTTTTTCGTTGCTCCTTTATGTAGTCAGCGGCGCGCAAAGACAGGGCCATGATGGTGAGGGTGGGATTTTTTTCGCTGGAGGTGGTGAAGCAGCTGCCGTCAGTGACGAAAAGGTTTTTTACGTCCCGTGCCTGGCAGTAGCTGTTGAGCACGGAGGTGCGGGGATTTTTTCCCATGCGAATGGTTCCTACTTCGTGGCTGGCAAAGCCGGTGGGAGCCGCGCCGAAACTGGGGAAGACCGGGCCTTTCATGTGGGAGCAGACGTCCAGGATGCTCTGCTTGGAGGCGCGCCACAAAGCATGATCATTTTCGCTGAAGCGAAAATGCACGACTGGGGTCGGAATGCCATGGGCGTCCAGACGGGCGGGATCGACCGACACGTAGTTCCGGTAATCGGATGTGACCTTGCCCCAGCTGCCAAAAGACAAATATCCGGGCTGCATTTTTCGCACCTGCTGCTTAAAAGCGGCTCCATAACCTGGCAGCCTGGTGGCCTGGTGCGGGAACATGTAGGTCGAATAGTTGACTTGAAAGCCCCAACCGCCGACGTAGTCGGTCTTGCCAAACAGCTGATTGTAACGAGGTACGTAGACGTGATCGGTAGCGCCATCCTGGTTGGATGGCTTTTGGCCTTCAAGCTCTTCCAGATAAATGCTGACCGACTCATTCAGGTGACCGTTGAGATGATGCCCGACGACGCCGTTAGAATTGGCCAGCCCCGCGGGATATTTGGGCGAGCGTGAATTGAGCAGAAGCCGGGCGGATTCCACAGTGGCGCAGCAGACGACAACGATCCTGGCCTTGACCTGCTGTTCGGTGCGCGTCTCGGTGTCGATGAAGGAGACCGCGCTCGCCAGGCCTTCGCGGTCGATCAAGACCTCGCGTGCGAGGGCGTTCTGGCGCAGAGTGAAATTGCCGGTGGCCCGAGCTTTAGGCAACATGCAATCGGGAGTGCTGAAGATGGATGCGACGTCGCATCCATCCATGCAGTGGCCGCAATAATGGCAGGGCGGACGCTGATCGTAAGGGCGGGTGAGGACGGCCTTGCGCACCGCGATGAGGGGGATGCCCATTGCGTTCGTGGCCCGCTTCATGACGTGTTCGCTGCAGCGCCACGGGATCGGGGGCAGATAATTTTTTCCCGCAGGCAGGATTTCGAGGTGATCATCGTTGCCGCAAACGCCGATGATCTGTTCGATGCGATCGTAATAGGGTTCCAGTTCCTCGTAGCTCAGCGGCCAGTCTTCCTCGATGCCCTGCAACGACCACTCTTTGAAGTCTCTTGGGGCGTAGCGCAAGGTAACGGCGTTCCAGTGCAGGGTTCTTCCCCCAAGAGCGCGCACGCGGTCTACGGAGACGTGATCGGAATCGGCATAGGCGATAGATTTTGCAACGTCGCCTTGATAGAAGGGGACTTGCTTCTCACCTCGGAATCCGCGGAAGGGCAACTCGTAGGGCCACTTGTGGGAGAGCAACTCGGGCAGAGGGACTCCGCGTCCCGCTTCCAACATAACGACTTTAGCGCCGCCTTCGCAGAGTTCCTTGGCCATGACGCCGCCGGCGGCGCCGGAGCCGATGACGCAGACGTCAAAATTTTCGTCTTGGCTCAATCGTTTCCTTCCTGCCAGCCGACTAGGGCGGTGAAATGCAAGCTCTTTCCTGGTACCCGATTCTAGCAGCGCACGGTGCGGCCAGGGGACAGAGGGGATATACGCTTTGCGGCGGTTCGAGGGGCGGCGGGAAAGCAACTCATCAGGGGCTAAAAGCCCAATTCTCTTTAATTCGTTAACGGCCCGACTAAAGTCGTGCCCTGATTTAAAACATGAGGTGTTCCGCAGCATGGAAGTGGTGCCTGACAGAAAGCTCGGGAGGAATGAAAATGAATTCCCTCAGCGGCTAAAGCCGAACCGGTTTGCAACCATTTACGTACGAGCTGAAGCTCGTACCCTTCGACATCAGAGTTTTTCCGCAAGCTTGCAAGGATACAAAACATAAGTTTTTTCGCACTAGCTTTCGAATGGACGAACAACGAATTTCATTCTGTTCGCAAGGCCTGCAAGGGTTCGATGCGGGAGGCTCGTCGGGCGGGAAGGTACGCGGCAGCCAAGGCGACGGCGCAGAGGAGCAATGCTACGCCCGAGAAGACCGCCGGGTTGGTCGGGGTTGTTCCAAAGAGCAGGGACGCGAGCCACTTACTTAATACAAACGAAGCGAGCGTGCCCAGTGCCACGCCGGCGAGAGCCAACCGCAGCGTGGTTGCAAGAACCCCGCGCAGGACTACTCCGGAGTTCGCTCCCAACGCCATCCGGATACCAATTTCTTTGGTGCGCTCATTTACAGAATAGGAGATCAGCGCGTAGATCCCGAGCGATGCCAGCAACAGGGCGAAGCCGGCAAAGCCTGAGAGCAGCATCACCAGAAAGCGCCGGGGCGATACCACCTTGTCGACCAACTCCTGCAGCGTTTGAAACTCGGTGACCGGGAGATTCGGATCGAGCGGCCGTAACGCCGTTCGAATGCCGGCCGCCAGGCTATCCGGCGGTAGTGCGGTTCGCACCACCAGCCGCATCGCGGCGAAGTCCCCGGTTTGGCGCATGGGCAGATACATTTCAGAGCCACCTGAGCGCTCCGGTCCACCGTGATGGACGTCGGCAACCACACCGACGACTTTCCTTCCCCCATCCTGGGTCACCATTTGTCCGACTGCGTTCTGTCCGGGCCACAAAGTGCGTGCCAAGGTTTCATTCACGATCACCACGGGTTCGCTCGAGGCTCGATCGCTCTCGGTGAATGCTCTGCCCGACTTCAAGGCGATGCCAAGGGCCTCGAAGTATCCATCGCTCACGATGCGAATAAATGCTTCCGGATGATGGTCCTTGTCGTAAACCTGTCCCTGGGCCCCGACTTGCCAGCCCCTGTCGCCGTCGAGCGGTAGCACATCGCTTATCCCGGCGGCCACAATGCCGGGGACGGACCGGACACGATGCAATGCATCGTCGATAAATGAGTTTTCTTGCGCCGGGCTTGAGATCTTAAAACCTGGATCGATTCTCAACGAGGCTGCGTGCTCCGGTCGAAACCCCAGATTCACGTCCAGCACGCGCAGAAAACTTTGCATGAGCAGGGCCGCGCCCACCAGGAGCACGCAGGCGAGGGCGTACTGGGAGACGACCAGTCCATTGCCGAACCAGCCATGCCGGGTGCTGCCACTCGACTCGCGGCTTGCGTCTTGTAGCCCTTCGCGGAGGTTTTGGGCCGTGATCTGCAGCGCGGGCGCCAAGCCAAAGAGCACGCCCGACGCGACCGCTGCCAACAAGGTGAAGGCCAGCGTGCTGCCATCGACGCGAACGCTGGCCAGAAGAGGAAGGTTGAACGCGCTAAGATGCGCCAGCCCGCGCGTGCCGGCCACGGCCAGGAGCAGACCCAGCGCGGCTCCGCAACAGGACAGGGTTATGCTCTCGGTGAGCACTTGCCGCAGCAAGCGATAACGCCCTGCTCCTAACGCCGATCGCACCGCCATTTCCTTTTGCCGCGTCCCCATGCGCGCCAACTGCAGATGGGAAAGATTGGCGCAGACAATCAACATGACGACAACGACTGCGCACATGAGCACCACGAGTGCTGGACGCACTTGCCCACTTACGTGCCGTTCCAGCGGAACCAGCCTGGGGAAGACCGGATTCCGATCCGGATGTTGGTTCTCGAGTCGTTTCGCCAGGACGGTTAACTCAGCCTGCGCGCTCTGCACAGAAACCCCTGGCTTCAACCTTCCGATGATGGACATCGTGTTTCCGTGGGGTTTCGTATCGTCCTTTAGTGGCCAGGGAACAAAGATATCGATGAGGGTGCCGGGGGCAAAGATGCCGGCGAAATCGAACGACGCGGGGAGGACACCGACGACCATC
The DNA here is from genome assembly GCA_963743365.1 of uncultured Acidobacteriaceae bacterium. GTDB lineage: Bacteria > Acidobacteriota > Terriglobia > Terriglobales > Acidobacteriaceae > PALSA-350. The sequence goes on along the minus strand of CAVUQE010000016.1, from coordinate 112,855 downwards.
ACCGGCTGATTGTCCAAAGTGACCTTCTGTCCCACCACTGCCGGGTCGGAGTGAAAACGCCTGCGCCAAAAGCTGTAACTCAACAGCATGGCGGGCGGAGCGGAGTACTTGCCTTCGGTCTCTTCCCTGGTAAACGATCGTCCGATGGTGGGCTCCACTCCCAGCAAGGAGAAGAAGTTCCCGGTAACCGGTACGCTGGTAAGGCGCTCGGGCTCGCCGGTCCCGGTCAATTCCCTGTCGCCCGAACTGTAGGTTCCAGACCAGCCGGCTAGATCAGAGAAGGACTGATTCTGGTCGCGCAGGTCCGCATAGTGTTCGGTTTGGGTGCTGTAGTTTTCTCCGTTGGAAATCCATACCAGTTGACCCGGATCGCGAAACGGCAGCGGACGCAACAGCAGCGCGTTGACTACGCTGAATACTGTGGAGGCACCGCCGATCCCGAGGCCGGCAATGAGAATCGCAAATATGGTGGAACCCGCATTGCGACGCATCCCTCGAAGTCCGTATTTCAGATCGCCGAAGAAGGATTCGAGCCAGCTCCAGGACCAGGTTGCATGCGTCTGCTCGCGAATCAGCGTGGGATTGCCAAAAGCCCACACGGCCGCATCGCGCGCATCTCTCGATGACAATCCACGCTCCCGCTGTTCTTCTTCTTCTAACTCAAGATCGGACTGCAGCTCTCGCTCAAGATCCGCATTTTTTTTCGTGAGCCTCCACCATGGCATCTCAGCTCTCCTCCGCGGCAGGCCACATCACGCGCGCTACGGCTTCGGCCATCTGCTTCCATTGGGATTCCTCGACGACGAGCTGCTTCTTGCCTTTGTCAGTCAAGCGGTAGTATTTAAACTCCCGATTGCGGTCGGGCGCAGTCTCCCATTTGGAAACGACCCAGCCTCTTTGCTCCAGACGGTGCAGCGCTGGATAGAGTGAACCGTGCTGCATCTGGAGAAATTCATTCGTGGTTCGCTGAATGTGCTTGCCGATCTGGTGACCGTGAGCCGGACCATAAAGAAGCGTCCTCAAGATAAGCATGTCAAGGGTGCCTTGGAGAAGGCCGCTGCGCTGTTGCTGTTGTGTCTGCTTCGCCATAGAAGACGATCTACCCTCAATGTTGAGGCGATGGTAGATGCTCGACCATACCTTGTCAAGGGATGCGGTTGGTCAGTCCCGTCTAGTCTCGAGTACCATCTGGTCTTGATTTTGCTTGATCACGAATTCACGCAGGCGCTCGAGCAATAAAGCGCCTTCGACCGTGATGTCCAAGAAATCCGGCGGATTTTCCCATGGCTGGTAGGTCCATTTACTCCACAAGATTGGTTTCTGAGTATCCCGCGTCCAGTAGTCATCACGGTTTTGCATTAAGGGAAAACAATAGTGGGTGATGGGTTTCTCTAGAGAATCAGAGCCGGTAACCTGAGAAAAGCCCCTCAGTTCATGATGAATTCCCAGTTCCGCGGCGGCAATTGCGTATCCCCACATATCACTCAGCCAGCCTGTGCCACTGAGGGCTTCCCGGCAGACAGGATCGGCCGCGATCTCAATCGATTTCTGAAGCCAGCAATGGGCCAACTCAGCAAGGCAGCCTCGATTGATTAGGATGTAGATGCCCACTGGCTGCACCCGGGCACGCACTTCCTGTCTGCAGTGGCGGTCGATCACGGTGCGGTTGCCTGGGATGTCGACACACATGTAGTCGTGCTCTTCGGAGTAAGCGTGGCCCGCTGTCAATGGGCCGGGATCGACGACCGGGCGGACAAACATGGAGTCAGGGTCGACGATGAGGACCGTTTCCTCTCGAGGCCCGTCGAGCGCAGCCCACTCCGCTATGCCACCCGGCTTGTTCAGGACAAGAAGGTCGGCGCTAGGAACGGCATCTTTGTAGTTTGCGACGCGGACAGTGTTGCAGGCGAATTGGAACTCCGGTTCCTCCGTGGCAGCGACCAGGGCGGTCAGGTCCGCCTGCATGCCGGCTTGCATGTAGGTGAAGTGGAGGAACTCCGCTTGCCACCACATGTAGGTTGTATTTTCACAGCTGAACACTACCTGCACCGGGCCAGTGTAGAGGAGGTTGTTAGCCGGAACAAGCTGCGATCCGCAGTTGGATATCGGCTTGTGCTCCTGGCAGGATTCCTTGTCGAGTGGTACTGCCGGCGACGGAATCGAGACAGTTTGAAATTTCCAGGATCCGGATATAATGGCCACGCCGCCGGGTTCACCCCAGAATCGCGTACAGTTTTTCCGGCCCTCGTAAACGGAGATTGATCCGATGTCCTCGCCTAGTCATCCCATCGAACCGGTTCCACAGATCCAAGCGCCCGTCACGCACGCAAGTGAACCGCCGGCGCACCGGCCGACTGTGCCGCCACTGGTGCCGCCGATACAACGACCCACTGTGCCGCCACTCACACCGCCGCTGCAAGAGCCGAATCGCACTCCGCTGAGGCCGCCGGTGCGAGACCCAAACCGCTCGCCGCTGGTGCCGCCGTTACAAGAGCCGAATCGTACTCCGTTGCGCCCGCCAGTGCGAGAACCGAACCGTACGCCGCTGGTGCCGCCGATCAAACGGCCCGATTGAACCGCGACTCAGGCCGCCTCTTTTCCGCAGATGACGACTGAACTGCTTCATCCCGAGACTGCTCTCGATTGGCAATTCGACCCGCCGGCAGAGGTTTTGCAATCTCGCCTGTTTGCTGCGGGCGGATATCTCGTGGTTCGCGGATTTTTCGACGAAGCGACGCTGCAGGAGATGCGAGCAGAGGCGGAGGAAGTGCGGCTCGAGGCGCAACGAATGCTGGTGACCGATTCGGACGGAACGGAGGGCCGGGGCGGCTTTCCGGCACGGGCCTATCTGTCAGGCCCTGGCCGCGATCTTCATTGGGGGCTGCACGGTTGCCAACAAATGGCCGAGACGCTGGCCAGCGTATGCGGGCTTGGCGTTTCCGCGTCGGGAAGTGGGACTTATTCGTTTTACGACCAGACTGGAGACTTTCTCGCCATTCATAGGGATGTAGAGCAGTGCGACATCGCCGTCATCACGTCGCTTACGAGGTGCAAGATGGATTGCCCAGCAGGCGAGTTGGTGGTCTATCCCGATTTCATTCGCGAGCCATTATCCACGGTTCGCGCGGCGGGGAGGGGCGCGGGCGTATCGGTCCCGCTCGATCGCGGGCACAGCATGATTTTGTTGGGCGGGATTCTGCCCCATGAAGTTGCTCCTACGTCTCCCGGCCAGGAACGCATCGTTGCCATTAATTGCTATCGCGTGTTGACCGGCGCTCCGTTGGATACACAGGGTCCGGAGTAGGGACGCAGGCAGTATCCCACTCAAGCCAAAGTACGGCTTGACCCCGATTTCCTGCCACGCTGTGCCAGAGAGGTCCGCGTCTGCGCCTTTCACTAAGGAAAGGCGCATGGAGTGTTTAACGCCACAACCCTCCGCAGGAAATCGGGGCAAAGGGGCACCCAGCGTTTGTTGCCGATGCCTGTTTGTTGGACTCATTTCCAGGCCAACGGTTCTCGCACGAGGGGAAACCCTCAGCGGCTAAAGCCGGACCTGTTTCCAGCCATCGACGTACGGGCTAAAGCCCGTACCCTTCAAGAACCAACTCCGTCGCGGCCGTGCATTGGGGTTCTGTCACCGGCTGCGGCGTGCAGGTATAATCCGCCTCAAATGGCACTGGCCGCAGGCGCGAACGTTGATGGGTATGAAGTTTTGGGCCTGTTGGGCGCGGGTGGGATGGGCGAGGTTTATCGTGCCCGCGACCCGGTCTTGAAGCGAGAGGTCGCGATTAAGGTTCTTCCGTCTTTTCTGGCGAAAGACCCGGACCGGCTTTGGCGCTTCGAGCAGGAAGCACAGGCGGCCGCAGCGCTGAACCATCCAAATATCCTTGCGGTTTATCGATTCGGCGTCTTCGATGGAGCGCCCTACCTGGTTTCTGAGCTACTGGTGGGAGAGACTCTACGACAGCAACTAAGGCATGGCCCCATGTCGCTTCGCAAGGCGATCGACCTGGGCGTTCAGATTGCTCATGGCCTGGCGGCAGCGCACGACAAAGGCATCGTTCACCGGGACCTGAAACCTGAGAACCTATTCGTCACCAGAGAAGGCCGAGTCAAGATTCTGGACTTCGGCCTGGCGAAATTGACGCAGCCGCAAGCAGACAAGGAGGAGAGCGCGCCGACGCAGACTTTCGAAACCGATCCTGGATCGAGGATGGGCACGGCCGGCTACATGTCTCCAGAAATGGTGCGAGGGCAGCTGGTCGACCATAGGGCCGATATCTTCGCCTTTGGAGCCGTGCTGTATGAGATGTTGACCGGCAAGCGCGCGTTTCAGCATTCGACGTCAGCGGAGACGATGACGGCCATCCTGCATGAAGATCCACCCAGCGTTTCGCAAATTGCGCGCAACACGCCTCCCGGGCTGCAGCGCGTTGTGCAGCGTTGCCTGGAGAAGAACGCCGAACGACGTTTCCAGTCCTCGTCGGACCTGGCGTTTGCGCTGGAAGCTTTGTCGGAATCGGGTATTTCATCGCCTAGCGCCATCGCAGGGCCGCAGCAGCGGCGGCGGCGAAAGGCTGTGGCCTGGTCGATCGGACTGGTTGCGATGGTTGCGGCTTCTATCGCCACGTACTACTTCGTGGCGGATCGTGGGCCGGCGCCGTTTGCGCACTACTCGCTGGAAAGAGTGATCGACAGCAAACACGTAGCGAGCATCGCCATCTCGCCGGACGGTATCTACCTGGCGGCCGTGTTGAGTGACGAGACGGGTACGCAGTCCTTGTTGCTTCACCACATTCCGACGAACAGCCAGCGAACGATTGTGCAGGATCCGGCTTATAAATATGAGCGCGTCACGTTTTCTCCGGATGGCAACTATATCTATTTCCGGATCGATGCGCTGGGTGAGCCCAAACCGAATCGGTGGGATGAGTACCGGATACCGGTTCTCGGCGGTCAGCTCACCCGGGTGATTGCGGGTATAGATTTCCCTCTCGCCTTCATCGATGGGGGGCAGAGGGTATGTTTCTATCGCAAGGACCTCAGCGCCGGCTCGTACCAATTTCTCAGCGCGAACGCGGACGGCAGTGACCAGCAGGTTCTGGCGAACAGGAAAAAGCCATTTCCACTGCTGACCGTTTGTTCTCCGAGCGGGAGATTTGCTGTTCTGGAGGACGCGCTTGGCAATATCGAGAGCCTTGATTTCGGCTCGGGATCGACACGCACCATAGCATCTTCCGCGGCGCTGGGCGGATACCCGAATGACATGCAGTGGATGCCAAACGGGAAAGGTCTCTTCACCACCGAGTGGGAAAAGGTCGACGTTGCCCCGGTCGGTTTTCTTTCGTATCCCTCGGGAAAGACGCGAGAGATCACCAACGACTTGAATGTCTATTCAGGCATCAGTCTCACGGCCGATGCCAGGACGATCGCGACCACGCAAAACAACTTGAATGCGAGATTCGCAGAACTCCCCCTGGGAGGTTCGCTCGAGGAAGATCAAACCGGCGAACTGGTGTGGTTCAGCTGGCTGGATAACGACACAATTGTGGCCAACGGCGCCGGGAATCTTAGGGTCATCAATCTTCTCAAACATGAGACGACCGCGGTGAATGTGAAGAATGGATTTTTGTTCGGCCAGCCGTCTTCCTGTGGGCGGGACACGATGGTTCTTGTCGGCGCTGCTCTCCAAGGGGATATTCGTCATGTCTACAAGCTCCACCTCGATGGCAGCGGATTAACGCAGGTGACAAAGGGACCGATGGATTCATTTCCCGAGTGCACGGCGGATGGGGAGTGGTTGTTCTACGCCGACGCCGCCGAAGAGAAAGCGATTCTGATGCGGCAGCCCCTGCGGGGCGGAGCTGCGCAGAAGGTAGCACAAGGGCGTATATATTTTGACGTCTCTTCGGATGGCAAATTGCTGGCGACTGCCGCGGTTGAGAAAGGTGCGCCGCTGCAGATTGTTTCGCTCGATTCTCTGCAAACGGTTCGCAGCTTCGCCACGCGTGATTTTGACGATTTTAAGCGCTTCGCGTTTTCAGCCGACAACAAGAGCATCTTCTACGTCACGGAGAAAGGTGCGGATGCGACGATCTGGCGGCAACCACTGGAGGGAGCAGCTCCGGTAAAGGTGGCAAGCCTGCCCGGGAGGACGGTGAATTGGATTCGGCCATCCCCGGATGGCAAGAAGCTTGGACTTATTCTGGAGGCGCCCACGTCGGAAGCGGTGCTTCTGCACGATATGCGGTGATTGCAAGCGCGAAGATGGATCAGCGTCCCTCGCATTTCGATGATGGATGCGACGCAGTAGTCTGAGAACTCCGGGTCCGCTCACCTTGACATGGGCGCGGGGGACGGACAGACGCAGGAACAGGAAAGGTTTGGATTGCGCTCCGACGGTTTTGGGCATCTTATGTTTCTGCGGTAGAAGAGGGAGGCGGTATGGCCGTGAATCAGGAAAAACCGGGCAAAATGCCCGAATCCGAGGCCCAGAATAGCAAGATCGATCGCAATGCGCCTGCTGGCAGTAAGAACTCTCTGGGGGCGCAAAGCGTTCGCGATGGACGCCCGAATACCGACGACAGCGTGGTCGAGGCCATGGACGAAGAGGGTCCCGGCATCCCGCCTGATCCCCCAGAGAAGCGCTAGATTATTCTCATTCGGAAGACATGGAGTCACTCTTCCTCGTGCTTCAAGACGACCCGGATGTGCTCTTGCAGGCTAGGATGTGTCGGCATATCCGAAGTCTGATTTGCTGAACTGCGATGGGATGTGGTGCTCCCGACTGCGGGAGCACACAGGTGCTGGGATCGAGATTGAGATGCCGTGTTAACGGTTTAGATCGTGAAGGGTTTGACCTGCCGCTTGTGCTACCTTACCGGCCGTATCTTTGACGGCTCCGGCTAACTGATCGGCGGCTCCTTCACCTGTTAATTGGTCGTTTCCAGTTGCTCTACCGAGCCCCTCTTTAAGCCTACCGGCGAGACGTCCTCCGGTGCCGGACAAACGCTGTTTCGATCCCCATAGAGCGGTTCGGTCAGCAGCATACTCTACATCATCGTCTCCGGTCGCATACTGCGGACCAGGCTGGTTGAGCACAATGTATGCCGCGAAAGCGACACCTACACCCGCGATTACCCAAGTAAGACCTTTCATTCACGAATCTCCTTAGGCATTGGATGCGGATATCGCGAAGGGCGTAGACGCCATGGAAACCCAGCGTTTGCGGCCGGCGCGGCAGACCGGCCCTTCTTGTCTATTTACTGCCCGGTGGAACCACACCGTTCATTCGTAGATACTCCACCATTTGCCCGTAGTGGTCGTAACCGTGGGCCACGGCGAAGGCGGCTAATGTGGCTGGTGTGTGGAATCCGTCAAGTCCCTCAATGCCGGTAAAAGCATTCTGGGGCGTGATGGTCATGATCTGGGCGTGACTATAGGCAAAGCTCTGCTTGAGAGCCGGCAGAATTTCATCTTTGGTTTTCAGGTCGCGCACCTGGTTGGCCGCTGCTGGTGTTTTTGCTCCGCTCACCTGACTGTAGAAGTGATAATTCGCGCCGGCAATGTGCGTCAGCTGCTCGGCAAAGGTGCGAACGGTTGCAAACTTGGCCGGGCTGCCGGGAGCGAAGGTTGCTGCCGTGGGCGCGAAGCTGTATTTGTCCGCGGGCATCGCTTCCGCCACAGCCAGTACTTGCGTCTCGAGCTGGCTCAACATGACATCCAATGCCTTGGCAGGCGCCATGGTTTTGCCCGCATCCGCAGGGGTGTAGGAATCTTTGTAATCTCGCATTTGTGCTGAGCTGCTCGCTATCGCTATGGTGAGCAAGCCGATCACTGACCAATTAGAAATACGCATGTCTTCTCCTTGTCGTGGATCGATCCGTGGCAGAACTGCCAGGGTGTCCATCGCAACCCTCCGATTCTACTGCTTGAGGGACCTGGTTTCTGTCGCTATTCGCCGAGCACGATGGCGGAGCTAAGAACAGTTGTGCTGGAAGATGGACCCAGCTTGAATACGTACTTCCCTTTGCAGAGCTTCCAATCATTCTCCTTCTCGCTCCAGCTGGGAAGGCTCGCCAGGGGTATTTGGAGGTTGATTGTTTTCGTGTCGCCAGGACTCAAAACCACTTTTTCAAATCCCTTCAGTTGTGAAGGCGGCTCTTGGGCACACTTAGGCTCGGCCACATAGAGTTGCGCGACATCGGATCCTTTACGGTTTCCGGCGTTTTTGACCGTGACGGTGACGGACACGGAATCGGCGACGCGTTTCACACTTAAGTTGCTGTATTGGAAGTTGGTATAGGAGAGACCGAAGCCGAAGGGAAATAGGGGCGTCTGTTGGTGTTGATCGTACCAACGGTAGCCAACGAGAATTCCCTCTTTATAGTCTGCTATTCCGTTAATGCCTGGGTAGGACTCTGCATCGGCGCCCGGACCCTGATCGGGAGATGCGGGGAAGGTCATGGGCAAACGGCCGGCTGGATCGGCGTCTCCAAAGAGCACGGATGCGATACCGGCTCCGCTTTCCTGGCCGGGATACCAGGCTTCGAGAACCGCATCCACTTTATCCAGCCATGGCATGGCTACGGGGGTGGAGGTATTGAGCACCACGACGGTATGTGGATTTTGCGCTGCCACGGACGCGATCAATGCATCTTGATTTCCGGGCAGAGGCAAGGATGTCTTGTCCATTCCTTCCCCGAGCTGCTCCGCAGCAAAGACGATGGCGACGTCTGCGGATTTCGCAGCCTGCATCGCTGCAGCCATCTCGTCCGGATGAGGAGGATACCAGCCCAAATGAAGGGCGCTGCCAAGCAACGCATAGTCATTCGAGTGCTCGAGGACGATCTTTACCGGCGTGCCCGCGGTGAGGTGCGCGGTACCGAAGGCGGTCGAGCGGAAATTTACCTTCTGCAACTGGACCACTGTTTTTTCATCGATCTTCAGGCTTGCCGTTCCGGCTCCGTCGAGCGAGAACAGGTAGTCGCCGGAGGATGGCGGAGTAAGGGTGCCCGTCCAGCGCGCCGACCACGACAACTTAGGTGGGCCAAAGGAGAACGTTGCTTGGCCCAACTCCGGCGCCGGGAGAGCGTGAATGTCAACGCTCGCGTCGATGCGGGTTACGGCCGGGTCGCCGGTCAAATTTCCGCTGCGGTAATAGGTGGCGGTGAGGCCGTGTCCTGAGCCAGAGGATGGGGTGAGGACATCTCCGTCGAGAATAGGCAGCGGCCGGATGCCGACGCCTACACCGTGGTAGGAGACTTTCATGGCGGAGCCGGCGCGCGCCTCCAGGGCTTCCGCAGGCACGCTCAACTTCTCCACATAGACGGTGGGGCCTTCTTCTCCGATGACGGCCTGGGGCCCGGCGGCAACGCCGATGATGGCGATGCTCTTTACTTTTTGGGCAGAGATGGGCAGCAGGTGATCCTTGTTCTTGAGCAGGACCGCACTCTCTTCGATGATGCTCTTCGACAGAGACACGTGCTCGCTGGTAGATACGAGCGCGGTGGGTTTTCCGGGAGCAGGCTCGTCGTAGATGCCCAGATTGAAGATTGGGAAAAGAATGTCATACAACATGCGGTCGATGGCTGGTTCGGTCAATTGTCCGTGGGCGACCATTTGTTGCAGCAGCTTTTCGGGGCCGATGAAGGTTACACCTGCCTTGAGGGCGAGCAGCGGATCGTGCAGCGCGAAGACTGCGTCCGGCGTGATGGCACCGATGAAACCCCACTGCGGGAGTTGGCCCAGGACTTTCTCGTTGTTGCAGGCAAAGACGCCGTTGATCTGGTTGTAGGCGCACATGGCGGCTGCAGCGCCTGCTGCCTGGATCGCCTGTCGAAAGCCGGGATAATAAATCTCGTGGAGCGCGCGATCAGAAATGATCTCGTTGATGCCGGTGAAGCCGGGAAAGTGCCCGACGCGATCCGCATCCTGGTTGTTGCCGGCAAAGTGCTTGACCATCGCGATGACATGTTCTTTTTGGATCGCCGATACCTCGGCGGCTACCAGTTGTCCGTTCAGGAATGGATCTTCTCCGAAGGTCTCTGCGGAGCGGCCCCAGTGCCAGGTGCGCATGATGTTCAGGGTGGGTCCGACGATTTCTGAACTTCCTTTTCCTCGCCACTCTTCTGCGAGGGCTTGGCCGAAGTCTGAGGCGCGGTTGCGATCCCAGGTTGCTGCCAGAGCTATCTCGTTGGGGAAGGCTGTGACCCCTAGCGCGGAGGGGGGCGGTGGACCTGGGATCGGACCTTTCGCGTAGCCATTGGGGCCGTCTGCGGGGTTCAGGGGAGGGATTGCGAAGTGATCGGGCTTTGGTCTTTCGAGGATGTGGTTGATTTTCTCCTCGGGGCTCATGGCGTGGATGAGCTCGAGGGTTCTGCATTCGGGCGTTTGTTGACGGTCGCGCCAGGGTTCGGTGGTGGAGGGTGGTTTGCAGTTTTCGAGTCGTGGAGCGTTGGGTTGGAGAGCCTGGCCTTTCAGAAGGCAGGCAAAGGCGAGGAGGGCGAGAACGGAAGGTTTTCGCGTGGTCGATCCGTACGATGGAAGTCATCTCGCATTTATCGGGCTCTTCTGCGCCCGGGCATTCAGGGGCTGAGTGCCCGCGTGAGAAATCCTTTTCCCTGAGGCGAGAGCCATTATCCCACTCAAGCCAAAGGACGGCTTGACCCAGATGTCCTGGGCCACGCTCGTGCCATCTGAGAGATCCGCGTGCTGCGCCTTTCAAAAATGGAAGCGCATGGAGTGTATCTAACGCCACATACGTTTTCCGCACGGTAAACCTTGGCAACCTGGGGCACCCGGTTCCAATTGTTGCCGGTGTGGCAAGAACCATTGTGGGACTGAGCTTTCTGGCTGCAGTACGATACGCCCGTCCATCGCTTATTGCACGACTAAAGCGGGTGAGGAGAAGAGCCTTCTCGGGCCCCAGTGGGGGTACCCGACACACTACTTGGCCGGCGAGGCAAAGTCGGAGAGTTGGGGCTTTGCTATTGCCGGATCTCCAACGACTACGAGTGTCATTGCGCTGGGGTGCAGATATTTCGCTGCCATGGCTTGCACCTGCTCGGGGGTTACGGCGTTTACCCGCTGCACGTAGCCAGTTAGATATTCGTCACTTAAGTGGTGGAAGTCGACGAAGGTGAGGTTGGCGAGAATGCCCAGACGGGACGAGTTTCGCAGGATGAAGACGCCATCCTCATAGCGCTGAATGCCGCTCGAGTTCGGCCACGGTAGGCGGAGCACTCTGCAACAGCTTGATCTCTTTCACAATTTCCTGAATGGCCGGACCTGTGGCTGTGGTGGTGATGGCAGCGTTTTCTGCCCAAATGTTTGTTCCATAGCCTTGCGAGAGGGAACTGCGGGGAGAATACGTGTAGCCCTTCTGCTCACGAATGTTGGCCGTGATGCGCGAGCCAAAGGAGCCCCCGAGCAAGGAATTCATGACGTCGAGCGGGGTGGTGTCGGGAGATTTCACATCCGCGACCGGAAGACCAAAGATGACGTTGCTTTGCGCTGCGCCAGGCTGATCGACGAAAGCGAAATGTGCTCCTTCCGCGGCGGTCTGCACCGGCATCTGCACCGCCGGTCCTTTAGACCACCCAGCGAACGATGCTTCGATGGCCTTCTTTACGGCTTTCTCATCGAAGCGGCCGACGACGTAGATGGAGGTGCGTTGGGCGCCGTAATTGGCCGCGTAGAAGCTGCGCACGTCGGCCAGGGTATAACTCTTCAACATGGACTCGGTCGGGAGCAACCGGCCATACGGCTGGTCGCCATACATCACCTGGGCGAATTTCTGGCGGGCAAGGAAGGAAGGGTTAGCCAGCGAAGTCGCGCGGGAGCGAAGGTGGTCGGCACGGAGCCGCTCCAAGTCCTTTTCCGGAAAGGCAGGGTGCTGGATCACGTCAGCAAGAAGGGCGATCGCGTCCGCTGCATTTTGATTGAGAACATCCATGGAGAATTCGGATTGGTAGGTTTCGGCATGGATGGAGAGCTGGGAGCCCATGTCGCCAGCCAGACGCGCCACCTCTTCTCCGCTATGGGTCGAGGTACCTTCGGCCATCAGTTCTGCCGTGATTGACGAAAGATCGACGTGCTGCGGATCCTCATTGACCTTTCCCGCCGCCTCCTCGATCAAGATGGTGACCTTGGGCACAGAGCCGAACTGCAACAGATTCACCTGGACTCCGTTGCCCAACACGTAATGCGTTCTTTGCGCGAGATGGAAGGAGCTCGCCGGGGCTGCGGCGGGGGGCTGCTCCTTTTGCGGCTGTTGGGCTGCCGCCGGAATGACGGAAAGGGCGGCACAGAAGGTGAAAGCAAATAAGCGGGCAGCCATTATCGACCTCCTGGAGCCGCTGTGGCGGCGGGCTTGGGGGCAACCGCGATTTCGAGTATCGTCCGGTTCTGCGGCCGCAGGTACCGCTTTGCTGCGGCTTGCAGGTCTTCGGGGGTGAGCTTTTTAAAGTTTTCCACCAGCGTGTTTATCTCCTCGGGATCATCATCGAAGAGAGCAAAGCAGGCCAACAGGTCCACCTTGCCAAGTCCCAGGTTTCCTTCCTGATCGTAAAGGTCAGAGATGAGCTTGGTTTGCGCGCGGCGCAGGGTGGCAGCGTCCACTGGTTGGTCGATGACCCGCTGCATGACTCCGTCGACCGCGCTCATGATTTGCGGCGAAGTGACGCTGTCATCGTGGATCAAACTTGCGGTGAAGAGCATGGGTCCGCGATAGTCGTAAAGATTGCCCAGTTGATTGACGCCGCCATCGACGGCACTCGCATATCCGCGTTTCTTGACGATCTCCTGGACCAGCATACTGTCGTCGCCCTGCAGCAGGATCTGGTTGAGGAGGCCCATGGCATACCAGTCTTTAGTGCGCCGCTCGGGCATGTGATAAGAAAAGGCCAATGCCGGTTTGCGCGCCAGTTTGTCGGTTTTTGTGGCGTGCTTCTCCGCTGTCTGCTCGGGTTCGGATAAGTCAGGCAGCGGTGGAACCTTACCCGCGGGTATGTTGCCGAAGTATTGCTGTACCCACGCCTTCGCCTGGTCGATTTTGAAGTCGCCTACCACGACAAGCGCTGCATTGTTGGGTACGTAGTAGGTTGCGAAGAAGTGCTGTACGTCGTCCAGTGTGGCCGCTTCGATATCCTTCAGGTCGCCGTAGAAATTGTGGGCGTTATACCAGTTAGTATTCGCATACTGAGGCATGTCAAGCCAGGGGAAACCACCGTAGGGCCGGTTGAGGACGTTGACCTTTACTTCATTGCTGACAACGCCTTTCTGGTTGGTGAGATTTGCTTCGGTGATGTCGAGCCCGCGCATGCGGTCGGCCTCAGCCCAGAGTACGGTCTGCAGGGTGTTCGCCGGGAGGACTTCGTAATAGTTGGTGAAGTCGAAGCGGGTCGAGCCGTTAAGAACGCCGCCGTTGTTCTGAATCAGGCGGACAAACTGCATTTTTCCTAGATTCTTCGAACCCTGGAACATCATGTGCTCAAAGAGGTGGGCGAATCCGGTGCGGTCACGAGGCTCGATGCGGAAACCGATCTGGTAGTAGACGCCCACAGCTACGATGGGAGCGGAGTCGTCCTGGGAGAGGACGACCTTCAGGCCGTTGGGCAGCTTGTAGTAGGTGACCGGAATTTTGTCCGCGACCGTCTGGCCGCCGGCGAATGCGGTGATCGCGGCGAGGACGGTGAGGGCCGCTAATTTTCCCTTGCAAAGCATCATCTTTGTTTCCCCTGAGCATTCTATTTGTTAACCGTACTTTGGTGTGGGGCACCGGGCGTTTGGTGCGGGGAAAGGCGCACTGCAGGTCCCTCGGCTTCCTCCGGATTTCCCGTCAATCTTTGTGGTGTCAATAGACCGCGTGCGGCTTTCCTTAGAGAAAGCCGAATACGTGGCCGTTGATTAGCGCAGCTTAGTAGGAAATCCGGAGTTCGCTCCTAATGACAAAGATGCGGGCGGGCTCAGGTTTTGGTGCCGCACCTACGGTGCTCGGATCATCTTCGCGATCGAGCCCCAGCCCTTCCGGGCTGGGCTCACGTTTGGCGATCGGCCCTCCGGGCCTCGCATCCATGAGCAAATCGCACTGTCATTTCTTTCTCAACTTGCCATTCGCAAGTCAGTTCCCCGGGATGACAAAGGGTAGGGTGGTTGCTTCGGTCGGGGCTGAGAGTTGGATGGACAGAGTGGCAGGTTGTCTGTGATTTGCCCCATTGAGTTGTATGCCCATCGAAGGCGGAACGCCACGAGCCTGCTCCTTGTGGGGCAGGCTCGTTGTTTGGAATACGTTTTTTGGGTTAGTGGTTGGCGGTAATCAAATTGACCGAACGCGTCCGCGAGTGACCAGGCGGAGTAGTAGGGTAAGTATCACGGCACCGATGACGGCGACGATGATGGTATAAATTAGGCCGCCAGAGCCGGCAAAGCCCAGGTGCGACATAATGAAGCCACCTGCCAATGCCCCCAAGATGCCGACAACGATGTCCATCAGGGGGCCATAGCCTCCGCCGCTCATGAGTTTTCCTGTGAGCCAACCTGCAATCAGACCTACGATAATCCACCAAATGAAACCGAACATAGTTCCTTCCTTTTATCCTGCAGTGGAATGATGTTCCCGGGGGAGAAGCAAGGACACTCAGATACCGCCCTATCCTAGTCTAATGAGAGGCATTCTGCACAATACAAGTTGTAATGCCCTGGACTTATTTCTGAGATAGAGGTTTCCACCGCGAAATAGCAATGGCCGGTTAACTTGGCAAGCAAGTCCGTTACCTAAGGAGCCACGCACCATGAAGCTTAGTTTCTATACCCTCGCTATCTTCACCCTGGCTAAGATCTGCCTGGTAGTTACACCCCTGGAGGCGGAAGTTCGACTTGCCAGCGTGATTAGCGATCACGCGGTTCTGCAACGCGATGCGCCCATCCATCTGTGGGGGGAAGCCTCGCCGGAGGAGAAGATCGCCATCCATTTCCATGACCAATCGGTTGCAACCACGGCGAGTCACCTGGGCCAGTGGGAGGCTTGGCTCATGCCCGAGCCGGCAGGCGGTCCTTTCAGCCTCACGGTTCGCGGCAGCTCTGAGCTTACCCGGTCTGATCTGCTGGTGGGCGATGTTTGGTTTGCCTCCGGCCAGTCGAACATGGAGATGCCGCTTGCCGGATTTCCAACGGCCCACATAACCAATGGCGCGCAGGAGATTGCCCAGGCTGACCTGCCGCAGGTCCGCCTGCTGCTCATGGAGCGCAAATCGTCCGATTCTCCTGTGGACGGCATCTCCGCGGCCTGGCAGCTATGCACCCCGGGCACGGCGAAAGATTTTTCTGCTGTCGCCTACTTCTTCGCCCGCGAAATCAACCGGCGAGAACATATCCCCATTGGGATTATCGACTCATCCTGGGGAGGCACGCCGATCGATTCCTGGATCAGTCTCGATTCCCTCTCCGCCGACGCTTCTCTTATGCCCGCGTTTGCCGCGCGCGCCCAATTCGCCGACATGCAGACGCACATGGAGCTCGTAGAGTCCGCGGAGAAACGCGCCGACGCGGAGGCTGCCGCCCAGCACCTGCCCGCGCCTTCTCACCCATGGCATCCCGACCCTTCGTCGTGGATCCCGGCAGCGCTCTATAACGGTATGGTTGCGCCGTTCACCCCCTACACGATCAAGGGCTTCCTCTGGTATCAGGGGGAAACGGACAGCGCTCCCGATCGCGCGAGCCTTTACGCGAAATTGCTACCTACGCTCATTGCTGACTGGCGACGGCAGTGGCACCAAGGGAACCTTCCGTTTCTCTTTGTCCAGATCTCGAGTTTCGAGTCGCCGAAAGAAAATTGGGGACTGATTCGCGATAGCCAGCGGCGCACCCTGCACGTAATCAATACCGGCATGGCCGTCACCCTGGACGTGGGACAGCGCGACAATGTGCACCCGCCGGATAAGCAAACGGTGGGCGCACGGCTTGCCTTGGCTGCTCGCGCCCTGGCTTACGGAGAAGCGAATCTTCCGTTCAGTGGTCCGCTGTATCGCCAGACCACGCGGGAAGGTGGGTCTCTCCGCGTCTGGTTCGATCACGCGGAGGGCCTGCATAGCAGCGGGGCTGCTGTACTGGGGTTCGAGGTCGCGGGCGCCGATGGGCACTTCGTCCCGGCGACTGCTTCAGTGCAGGGCACGTCGGTGGTCGTGGCTGCTCCTGAGGTCGCGGAGCCAGCGCAGGTGCGTTATGCCTGGCAGGGCTTTACTGACGCCAATCTCTACAATGGAGTTCCGCTGCCTGCTTCCACGTTTTTGGCGGAGGTTCCTTGAGCCGGGGGGCCTAGGTTGGTTCTGACGCGTGCCTGTCAGCGTTTGTTCGCGGTTTAGCGTGCCCCAGGACTAATCGTCCTGGGTTATTCTCAGCCGTCCCTGGCGGGACTTGTCATTTTTGCCGAGACACCCAGGACTGCGTCCTGGATGTAGTCCTGGGATACCTTCAGCCGTCCCTTCGGAGAGTGTGTCATAGCAGGAGGAGCCTATCCGCGCGTGCCAGAACGCGGCTCCAAGGGTTGTGTTGATGTAGGAGTGCCGCGCCTACGGCGCTCGCCATCGTCATCATTGGTACCCAGCCCTCACGGGCTGGGCTCACGTTTGGTTCCGGCCCTCCGGGCCTCGACGAAGGAGATAGATCTAGATCTGCACTTCTTTTGAGTTCTGCTAAGACACAGACTCCTGCGGGACTGAGTTGCTAGTGGAGTTCTTGCGCCGACTCTCGCCTCCTAGGCAATTGGTCCGGGTTGGGCTTTTTCGCTAAGCGATTTGAACCAATTAGTTTTGCGATTGGTTGATTCGGACAGCTTTCGCGGAAACAGGTCAGCGACAGCTAGCGGGAAAGGTGGCGATCAGTCCCGAAGGGACTGGTCTGTATATGCGTTTATCGCTTTTTGTTGAGCGAGTGCTGGCGTATCCGGGCCGAAAAAGACCGGCGAAGCCCCAGCAATTTGCAGCAACCGTGATTAGCCCAGTTCCTATTGGGTTTCGCTAAAGACGGTTAAAACCCACACACCATAATGATGCGCTTTGGTTAGTGTCTTCCTCCGCCTCCGCCGGCGGGTGCGGATGCGTGCGAACCGCCCATCCCGGATGCACTTTGCATGCCGCTTTGCATACCGCTGGAGCGGGAGGGGCTCGACGCCATACTGGGCGACCCGCTGGATGCCGAGTAGGATCCACTGCCCCGCTCAGCCTCTCCTCGTGGGGCGCCAGCGTAATAGACGTTCGTGCTCGCCATCCCGTGCTGGGCCGTTTGATTGGAGAAGCTGTTGAGTTTGCCTAGAGTGCCACGGGGAACACCGAAGCCGGCAGAATCGTTGCGGAAGACAAACTTGTCATGCTCGGTAAGACTCGACGCGGGCATGGCCTTCAGGTTGACTGGGACAAGGGTTGCTTCAGCAGGTGACGGAGGACGGGCCGGTGGATGGGGAAGAGGATGCGATCCGCCAGCGGCAGGTGAGGAGACAAACGAATTGTTTGCCAGTCCCATCCAGGCGCCGCCCGGCTGCCAACCCCAACCTAGACCCTGACAGAAGGCCCAGCTACCGTAATGGTAGGGTGTCCAGCCCCACGGGTACGGGGAGACCCAGGAATAGCCAGCACTCGGATAGTAGGCCCATGCGCCGCTCCCATATGGGCTCCAGCTCGCGCTGGTAAAGTATGGTCGCCACATTGATCCGCCACATCCGGAGACGAAGCTTCCGTAGTAATTCATGTCGTTGATGCCGTAGGAGTAGGGAGAGTTCCCATACGAGCTCGCGTTGGCAAAGTTCTTGTGGTACTGCGAGGCATTTTTGTCCCAGGCGTCTAGCGGTTCCTCGGCGACGTTCTTGGCAATGACGGGTTGGCTTTGACCTGCCAAGCTAAAGCTCATCGTTTTGTCTTTACCAACGGTGCTGATGCCGGAGGGTTCCTGAAGCTGCGCTTCTCCGTGCAAGACCGCGAGGCTTGCCTGGTCCGCTGTCAGCTGCAGGCGGATGTGACTGTCGGGCGGCAGGTTGATCTTGTTCTGGCCGACGTTCACGGTGAACTCGTTGCCCTTGGTGTTCACCAGGCTCACATAGACCATGCCCTGCACCACATTGATAGAGGATGCCTTGGCGCCGGTGGGGAGCAGCTCGAGGCGGGGAAATTCGACCAGGGAGTTCTGTGCCACGCGGACGGTGCTGTTGTCTTCGAACTCAACCTCAGCGACGCCATCGCCGGTCTTGAGCCTTTCTCCTTCCACCACCGGGAGATTCGCCATCGCACCTTCAAATCCCTTGCCGGTTTGACGGTCAAGTTGCACCTGGCCCTTGACCTCGCTCAGGCGAACAATGCGGATTTTGGAATGGCTGGGAGCTGGAGGTTGGGAACTGGCGTTATCGGGAGCGCTTGCGCTATCGCTGGGCGCTGCATTCGCGGGCGCGACCGGCTCCTGCGCTGGTGACGATAATCCGACGAGCATCCATGCCATTAGAGCTGCGGTGCTGATTCCAGAAGTGATTCGCATGTCCGCCTCCTCTTCAATTCCGGCAGGGGACTTTGGTTGTCTTCAGTTAAATAGGGAAAGGGGGAGCTTTCCCGGCCAGCTTCCTGCGCGCCAGCTTAACGACAGGGATGTTAGCACCTTCTACTCTGTGAACGCGAGAACTTGTTTGATACCACTAAACATTCCCGTTATGGAGCTGATGCACGACGCTTCTAACGCGGGGCGAGCGTGATGTCCATCTGGTAAAAGCGGAAGAGATTCTCCTCGCCCGGAGCGTCGGCGGCTACTGGTTGGTAGCGATCCAGGACATCGCTGACAAAGGCGAGACGCTCGGCTTCCGGCAGATGCTGGGTCCACTCAACAAAAGTCACGGAGCCAAAGGCCAGGAAAGCTGAGCGCGATTGAAAGTCCCACGCTTTGGCCTCGCTATGGGTTCGGCAGACCTGAAAACCGTTCCGCTCGGCCAAATCCACGTACTGTTCGACCGTCAGGTGGAGATAAGGATCGTGAAAGGTCTTGAAGTAGCCGATCCAGCGAGGGGAGAGACGGGTTTCTTCGATGGTGTCTTCCAGGCTTTTCCTCTTACCTTTCGGGACCAGGCGCAGCTGTATCCGGCCGTTGGGCTTTACGGCGGAGCGGATGGATTGGAGGGCCTGGGCCTGCTCCGGAATCCAGTGCAGTGCGTTAAACGAGACCACGAGATCGAACTCGTGCTGGTAGGGCAAATGCCGCGCATCCGCGACAGCAAACTGTAGATTGTGAAGCGCCGGGTCGCTATGGGCCGCTGCGAAGGCAACCATGCCCGCCGAGGCATCCACACCGACGACTGCGCCCTGGGGAACGCGGGCGGCAATCTCCGTGGTTGTCTTGCCGTTTCCACAACCGATGTCGAGAATCCGTTCGGCGCCTTCAAGGTCCAACAACGAAAGGACTTCTTCGGCCATGGCCGCTTGAAGCGCGGAAATCCGAGCGTATTCGGAGGGGTTCCATTCTGTCATACCCCTGGATTCTGGATTACGCGCCGAGACAAAGCAAGATCCGGTTCCCTAAACACAGATCGCAGATACATTGGAGGAAAGTACGAGCCACTCGGGATCGCCGGAGATGTGCTTCAAGCGGACGATTTCTTCCCCGACAAGCAGGTCGTAGTCACCCAAGGCAATTTGCTGGCCGACTTCAGCATCAATCGAGTGAACGATGGCTTTCTGTCTCAGGAAGGAGCCATTCGAATTGGTTGTTTCCACTAGTTGGTGGCCGATTTTGTAACTCACATAAGTGACGGGTCCGCGCTTGCCAGTCGGCACCAATCTTCCTTTTCCGTATCCTAAGTCCATAGTCTCCTCAGCCCAATCTCACCGCAAGGCATACCAAGCTATAGACAGTTTTTTCGGCGTGCGTCATCCCCCGAAAGGGGAAGACCAGGCATTGGCCTCCGCATAGGGGGCGGTACGATAGCCACTTATCCCCCAACAGAGGGATCCAGGGGGCTGCGGAATCCGGTGCCCTTCTGCAGAATTCCTCATTTCCCTTAGGCGGACATGGCAAACGAGAAGCGACACATCGAGGGTTATTATCCCACTCAAGCCAAGAACGGCTTGACCCCGATTTCCTGCCACGCTGTGCCAGAGAGGTCCGCGTCTGCGCCTTTCATTAAGGAAAGGCGCATGGAATGTATCAACGCCACAACCCTCCGCAGGAAATCGGGGCAAATGGGGCACCCCCAGCATTTGCCTACGTCTTTCCGCAGCCTGCTAGGGCGTTTTTGCTGCCGGAGTCAGGAACTTGTCGACATTGGTCTTATCGACCAGGGAAACGCCGGTGTCGACGAAGGCTGGGATGGGCGATTGCGCATCCGAGCCATAGTCGCGGGCCAGGGGCTTGAGTGGATAGTGATGAAGGTCATCCAGTGCCTTGAGACCAAGGAAGGCCATGGTAAAGGGTTTCTGCGAAATGGTGGCCTGGATCGTGCCGTCTTTGACCAGCTCAAGTGTGGGCTGGTCGACGTCCATGGCCATCACCATGGCATCTTGCGGCTTGGCGCGTTTGAAGGCTTCGCCTACATCTTTGCCTGCGGAAGCTTCCAGGCAGATGTAGGCATTTATTTTCGCCGCGCCGGTGCGCGCGAGGTATTCCTGCGCCTTATCCATCGCCGCAGTTGACTGTCCCTTGATGTCAAAGACCTCGACAATCTTTATTCCGGGATAGTTGGCAAATATATCCTTGTAGCCTTTGAGCCGCTCCTCAAGATTGGGCTGGCCGGGCATGGAGAAGAAGACGACATTGCCTTTGCCGTTCAATTGCGAGGCCACGAATTGGCCGCCCAAGCGCCCCGCTTCGAGGTTATTGGTCCCGATGAAGTAAAGCCGCTGGCTGTCTGGAGCGTCGGAGTCGATGGTGATGACGGGAATGCCGGCGGCTATTGCTTTGTTGATCTCAGGGCCCATCAATTTTGGATCGGAGACGGATACCAGGATGCCCGCGGGCTTCCTGGCGACTGCGGCGCGAAACTCATCCACTTCGATAGCAGGATTGAAGGTATCGGGCCCGCGCATGTCTTCTGTAACGCCATACAGCGCGGCGGCCCTGGTGAATCCTTCGTGTGCCGACTGCCAATAACTCAGATTGATGTTGGTGGCGATGAGAAAGTAGTGTTCAGATTTGTCGTGGCGCTCACAGCCGCCAACAATCATGGAAAGGGCCATGGCCAGTGCCGCAAGGAAAATCTGCTTTTCGCGCATCTTCATAGTCCGCCTCCGGACGATCGACCTCGATCGCGATGGACCGGGAGAGGCTCCTTAAAACCGGGCATCCCGGTGACCGGATTTCCTGCCTCGCTACACTAGACGCTGCCGGGTTGTGCGGCTTTCATTAAGGAAAGCCGCATGGAACTCGCCCGCGCCACAGACACCAAACAGGAAATCCGGTGACCGGATTTCCTGCCTCGCTACACTGGACGCTGCCGGGTTGTGCGGCTTTCGTTAAGGAAAGCCGCATGGAACTCGCCCGCGCCACGGACACCAAACAGGAAATCCGGTGAGGCGCCGAATTCTACTCCTCAGGGTTCTAGTATGAAAAGAGGCTTTTTCCCGGATTTCCTGTGGGGCTTGGTGGAATCAATGAGCCTCCTGCGGCTTTCCGTGAAGAAAGCCGCATACGCAGACACGTCCAGAGCAGCGTACAGGAAATCCGGATCGCAGGCTGCGAAGTGAGATGACACGATCATGAAGGTATTGGTTACTGGAAGTGCCGGGCACCTAGGGGAAGCGCTGGGGCGAAGCTTGCTGGATTTGGAATACGAGGTGGTTGGACTCGACATCCTCGCTTCGCCCTTTACCACTTGCGTCGGCTCGATTGCAGATCGCTCCTTTGTGCGACGCTGCATGAGCGGGGTTCAAGTGGTGCTTCACGCCGCGACACTGCATAAGCCGCATGTTGCTACTCATCGACGGCAGGATTTTGTCGACACTAACGTTACCGGCACCCTCAATCTCCTGGAAGAAGCCGTGGCCACGGGTGTCGAGTCTTTTGTCTACACCAGCACCACCAGCGTTTTTGGCGATGCGCTGGTGCCGCCTGAAGAGGCTCCTGCAGCGTGGATCACGGAAGACGTCACACCTGTTCCCAAGAATATTTACGGCGTAACCAAGGCGGCAGCCGAAGACCTGTGTGAGTTATTCCATCGCAACCAAGGCCTTGGCTGCATCGTGCTGCGAACATCGCGGTTCTTTCCTGAGGAGGATGACAACCCGCAGGTTCGGAACAGCTACTGCGACGCAAATGCGAAGACCAACGAATTCCTTTACCGGCGAGTGGATATTGAAGATGTGGTGAGCGCTCACCTGTTAGCGGCAAAGCACGCCGCGGAGATCGGGTTCCGCAAATACATCATCAGTGCAACGACTCCCTTTTGTGCCAGCGACCTTGCGCAGCTGCGGACCGACGCGCCTGGGGTGGTGCGCCGGCGAGTCCCGGAGTATGAGGCCGAATATGAGCGGCGGGACTGGAAGATGTTCCCGAGTATCGACCGGGTCTATGTGAATGAGCGAGCGAGAAACGAGCTGGGGTGGCTGCCGCGATATGACTTCGGCTCCGTCATCCACAGACTGAAAAGTGGTGAAGACGTGCGCAGCCCCCTGGCGCAGTTGGTGGGATCGAAGGGCTATCATGCCGAAGTATTCGCCGACGGACCGTTCCCAGTGGAAGAATGCGTGCCCCGGATAACTCGGGCTAAGGGATAAACACGATTCTGTTTCCTTCCTTGCGAGTCCAGGCCTCTTCCACTTTGCTCAAAGGTACCTGGTCAATGTCTATCGCGAACCGCCTCTTGGATTCGGCGGCAAACATCGTAGTCAGCGACTGCAGAATGGCCTGTGAGGAGAGGCTGCCCAGGCCGCTGCCAAGCAGCTCCACTCCGGAACTGCGCAGCAGTCCGGCGGGCAACTCAATCGTGCTCCCGCTAATCGATCCTATCTGCACGAAACGGATGCGCGGCTCGCCTTCCGGATTTCCGTGACCGGCCGCCGCGGCCAGAATGGCTTCGGCCGAAGGACCCCACAGGAAGTCGAGCACCACCTGCACGCCGGATTCGTGGAGTGCCGAGCGGAAACTTCGCAACAGATCCTCATGCGGTTGGCTCAGGGAGATGGTCTCGGTCGCACCCAGGGCGACCAATCCGGCCAGCGCTTCTTGATCGCCTCGACCAGTAGCGATGATCCTCGACGCACCCAAATATTTTGCGACTTGGATAGCCTGTTTGCCGGCGATCCCGGTGGCTCCGTTGATCATCACCACTTCGCCGGGCTGGAACTTCGCCCTGCCGAGGAGGGAGCCCCAGGTCGCCAGCCCTGGATTTCCAAGTGCGGCTGCGACGGCATCATCGATATCCGGAGACAGCGGAATCGTCATGGCTTGAGGAACCACAGTGTATTCAGCCATGGAGCCGAACGGCGCGCGGGGAGAGATAAAGTAGACACGCGCACCGCCTTCTGCGATGCCGACCCCATCGTTTCCGGGCGTGAACGGAAGTATGGTCCCGCTGCTGTAGTGCGATCCGCTCGCTTGACCACGTACCAGATTGCTCAGGGCGGCGGCCCGAACTTTGAGCAGGACTTCTCCCTGCATCGGCACTGGCGGAGCGATTTCGCGGTAGCGAGGGGGAGATTTGAAATCTTCTACCAGGGCTGCGTGCATATCCGATTCTCCAAACGCATTTTGAAATTATAGGGTCTCCTGTCCGGATTTCCTGTCACACGCGGTTCTTGCTGACGCCCCGTGCAGGAAATCCGGAGTCGCCTGCCGAGGCACTTACGGCGAGGGTGCCCGAACGTTTAAAAACAAGGATATGAGCACGGCTCGAACGATGCCCGGCGGTTGGGTCGACCGCAAGAATATTCCGCGTGGGCCCAACGGGCGTGGCTTGTGCCGGTGGTGCTCGCTGGAAGTGCCGGCACGCCGATTTACCTTCTGTTCGGAATACTGCGTACACGAATGGAAGTTGCGGTCTCAGCCGGGATATTTACGCGAGCAGATTTTTAAGCGTGACCGCGGGGTTTGCGCCCATTGCGGTCTGGACACGATCAAGGAACATCGCAGGTTGAAACGAGCGCGCGCTGATAGGCGCGCGGACTTGATGCGACACTGGGGATTCAATGCGCGGATGCGCAAGAGCCTGTGGGATGCGGATCACATTTTGCCGGTGACAGAAGGTGGAGGGGAATGCGACCTGGATAACATCCGCACTCTCTGCCTGCGTTGCCATCGAGCGGTCACCGCGCAATTGCGGGAGCGAATTCGCCGGGCGAAGGTGGCGGGCATGCTTGCCGCAGAGGCAGAGCTGGGAGTAGGCGCTTTGCCGGGCAGGCGAAGGCAACAATAAGCCGGGCGTTCCCCCGAACGCCCGGCTCGGAATGAGAGGGTTCGTCCATTCCGTTTGTTTGGATGCGGGCACGCCCGATTGCGTGGGCTGAAGTGGGGAGAAAAATCGGTAATCCCGATTAAAAAAACGGGTGAAATTGCCCTCCTAGCCGAGTCTGCGTGAGAACGGGAGGACGCCCGGCAACCGCTGGATTTATTCCACCGTCACGAGGCCGCCGAGGCCGGCCGGCTGATCTGGGGCGGATGCCTCGATCACTACGCTGACGGTTCTTTCTCCGTTGGCGGCGGGGAATGCGGCCGTTATGTCTCCCTTTGCTGAGTCTGTCTTCTCGGCGTCAAGCTTTCCATCGATCCATACTTGCGCCTTGCCTGTTACGTCGCGCAGGAGCAGTTGACCGCCGGTTTTTTGCGTAGCGGCTCGCGGGGTGAAGTTGGCGCGATAAATGGCGAAACGGCCATCGTGGAATGGCGTCAAAAAGCCGGGGTGAATGTTGTCCCAACTGTTCATCGCGCTGGTTACGCTTGGCTGGTTGGGATCGAGACGCTCCGCCGTGACCGGTGACCTTATCCAATTGAGGACAACGAGGGGTGGATTTGGAATCACGGGCACGGATGGACGCGGTGGTGTGGGGGTGACGGCAATTACGGTCTCGCCGGTGGCGAGCCCTTCGCTGGCGGCGGTCAGTGTCAATTTTCCCTGCCCTCCCAATCCGCTCTGCACAATCACCTGCGCCAGGCCGTGGAAAACGGTATGCTGAGTTCCTTTTTCTGGTTCATGGTTGGTAGGGTCGCCGTTGTTCAGGCCAATGATGGCGCCGGGGCCATTTAGCGTGAACTTCACCAGTGGGCGCGCCGTGGGGACCACCCGGCCTTGCGCATCGACGACCTCTACCGTGACCGGCTGCGCGTCGTCTCCATCTCCTGCCAGCGTGGGGCGATCGGGAACGAGCCGCACGGCCGCTGGTGGGCCGGTTGTCTCCACGGCAAAGCGCGCAACCTCTTTGCCGCCGCTGCTGGCCAACGCTTCCAGCTTGCCAGGTTGATAGGGCACCTCGAAGGTGGCCATCTCATATTTGTCGACGGCTTTCTCGCCGACTGGTTTTCCGTTCAGCCGCAACTCCACTTTCTCAAGGTTTGAAGTCACCATCACCTTGATGGGCTTGCCTTCGCTTCCCGCCCAGTTCCAATGGGGAACGATGTGCACTAGGGGACGATCGTGAATCCACTGCGCCTGGTGAATGTAGTAGGCGGCCTTGGGAAATCCGCACAGATCCATGATGCCGAAGGAGGAGCCGGCGGCCGGCCACACAAGCGGCTGCGGCTCGCCGCGATAATCAAATCCCGTCCATACCATGGTGCCAGCGACAAAGGGCCGCGTTGCCACCTGCTTCCACGCATCGCGGTGCGATAGCCCCCAGGGCATTACCTGATCATCATAAGAATCGAGCAGGCACTGCTTTCGGTCGGTCACATATTCGTCGCGCGTCATGACGGTGGAAGTGTCTTCCGAACTGAAGACTGGTTTGTCAGGATTCAGCTGGTGATAGCGGTCGAAGTCGCGATAGATATAGTTAAAACCGACCACGTCCGCAGCCTGCGAAGCGTTCACCGGGTTCAACACGGAATTACTCTGCGCGGCGGTAACCGGCCTGGTAGTATCCAGGTCCTTGACGGCGGCGCTCATGCGGCGCACCAGCTCGTAGCCCATCTCAGTCCCCTGCGAGGGTTCTTCATTGAAGACCGACCACAAAATAATGCTGGGATGATTGCGATCGCGGCGGATTTCCCAAGTGAGTTGCTTCAGGTGCTCGGGAGAGGCTCCGAAATTCCGGTTCTCATCCATGACCAGCATTCCCAGACGATCGCATGCGTCGAGAAACTCCGCTGCCGGCGCATTGTGCGCGGCTCGATAGGCGTTAGAACCCATTTCCTTCAATCGGCGAATGCGGAAATCCCAAAGGGCGTCGGGGACTGCAACGCCCACTCCGGCGTGATCCTGGTGGTTGGCGGTTCCCAGCAGCTTGAGCGGCTTGTCATTCAGAAAAAATCCGAGGTTGGGGTCGAAGCGGATGGTGCGAAAACCCGCGCGGGTGATTACTTCATCGACCACCGCTCCATCACGCTTCACCACGGTGCGGACGGAGTACAGCGTGGGCTCATCGACCGACCAGAGTTTGGGTGATTCCACTGCGAGCGCGAACTTCGCGACTGCCTCGTTGAGCGGCGCAACGGTGACTTGCGTGTGGCCACTGAGCAAGGCTTTGCCTGATGGGTCGATCAGGGTGGATTCCACTTCAACCGGGACCGCGGTTTTGTCGCTGCTGTAGAGTGTGGCCTCGATCGGTATCGACCAATTGCCATCAGCGTTGCGAACCGGGTTGGCGAAGACTCCGTCGGTCTCGATATGAACCGGATTTCGCTTCACCAGCCAGGCATGGCGGTAAAGGCCCGCCCCCTCATACCACCAGCCTTCCTGCGGGTTGGCATCCACTTGCACCGCGATCGTATTCACTTCTCTTCCGTAGCGCGCGATGGGCGTGATGTCGATATAAATGGATGTGTAACCCGTCCAGTTGCGTGCCGATAAGACGCCGTTAATCCAAACCGTGCAATGAGTGGAGACCGCGTCGAGTTGTACTTCCAGGTGCTTGCCGCGATCCGCCGGATCGAGGCGGAAATACTTTCGGTACCAGCCCATCCCGCGCGCGCGATATCCCTGGGAGATGTTGGCTTTGGGATCGAAGGGCTGCTCGACCGCCCAATCGTGGGGCAGGTCCACTTGCTTCCACGATGAATCGTCGTATTCCGGTGACGCGGCGCCGGAGGAGCTGCCAGCCTTGGCGTTGTCATAAGAAGCCTGATGCCCGATGACTACGGGAAAGGGAATGTCGCCTTCGTGGAATAACCACCCGCGGTCGAGAGAAAGCCGCTCGCGCCCGGAGGAGACGGGCGAGTCTTGCGCCAGCATTGGATGGGCATAAAGGAGAAGAAGAATTGGAAGGAAAGCGAACGACCTTGCGCGACGAAAGAATGGCTTCATAGTGTTCCAGCTGACTCGATGCTGCATTTGGAGTGCTTTTTTTGACTGGTACATATTACGCTGGTGGGATCAGCTCCCCGTTCCCAGAGCGATGGGCAAGAGGGTGAGTCGGGCGCATTTTGCGGAGATTTCGCTGTTGTGAATTTCCACTGGCGGATTCGGCGGGTTGCGGATATATTTGCTTGCGCTCGAGTTTGTCGATCTCCCACCGGTTGAGTTCATCTTCCGGGATTCGCAACAACCACTCGGCGACGTGCCAGCGTTACCTTGCTTTCTTCTCTGCCTTGGGCCTCTCTTTTACCTCTCTCAAGACATGATTTGGACGCGGTGCGATTGGCTTAATTCAGCATGCGAATCAGCTCTTGTTCGCCGTCGAGCAGGTAGAAGGCCACGAATGTCGCTTGTCCCGAAAGTGAAACTGCTGATCCCTCCGCTCCGGTCGGATTTCCGGAGTTCGCTCCTAATGACAAAGATGCGAGTGGCTTAGGTTTAGTGCCGCGCCTACGGCGCTCAGATCATGATTGGACGTGAGCCCCAGCCCTTCCGGGCTGGGCTCACGTTTGGCGGTCGGCCCTCCGGGCCTCGCATCCATGGCGATTTTGTGGTGTCATTTCTTTCTCAACTGCCACAGGCGAGTCGGCTCCTCGGGATGACAAATTTAAGAGCGGTGGCCGACCTTAACTTGGGTGGAGGTGGATGGACAGAGCCGAAATGCTAATTGGGATAAGTCTGAATCTAGCCGACAGGATCCCCAACTTCCACCAGGACAATTCAGGGAACGGGCGGCTCTGTAACCAATTGATTGGATGGTCGGGGCGGAGGGATTCGAACCCCCGACCCTCTGCTCCCAAAGCAGATGCGCTACCAGGCTACGCTACGCCCCGATTCTCGGATTGTACCGCAACCAGCGTCTCTCAGGCATGGTGGGCGAGCCACTCCAGAAACCAAAGGATGAGGAAGATGGGGGCGAGAAAGATGGCGCTCAAGGTGCCGGCAATCAGCAGCAGGAAGACCCAGTCCCGCCACGTTTGCCGCCGCGGTTGTTCCAGATGGCGCATGATCAGCGCATAGTTGCGACGGTTCGCCTTCCATGCGATATCGAAGGCGTCGCCCAGAAGCGGAACGGTGCCTAGCAGGACCTCGATGCCGATGTTGACCACCATTCTGACCAGCGTGATGTAGGGCACGCCCCGTACCCAGGCGGCTACAACGATGATCGTAGAAGCAAGGCCACCGATAATGTCTCCCAGCCCGGGGACGAGTCCGATGATACCGTCCAGTCCGAAGCGGATGGAGGTGCCCGGTACGCGAAACCATTCGTCGAGGATGTGCGACAGGAAATCCAGATTTTCATCCGCGAAGAGGCCACTCGCCTTCTGGAAACGAGGCGCGGGCCCGGACTTTCGGGGAAGCAGAATCTCGGGTTGACGACTGCTGGGCATAGGCAAAAACGCGATCTGTCGAGGGCATGGAAGGCCCATCCGAGCCGCGTCGGGCGCGAACCCGGATGTTACAATCTAAGTCTATATGGCGGCTATAGTTCAGTGGCAGAACGCCGGACTGTGGCTCCGGATGTCGTGGGTTCGACCCCCACTAGCCGCCCCAGTCGCAGCCGTCTCCAGCCTAAATTGCTCTCGATTCTTTCCTGCTGTTCCGGGAAGCTTGCACTGGCGGAGATAGGTTCCAGGTGGAAAGCGCCGACGTGACCACCCAATCCTCTTCTTCCACATTCGCTGTCTGGCTCGGTTGCTCGGGCTGGGCCTATCCGACCTGGAAACCGGGATTCTACCCTCCCAAAACGACGGCTAAGAAGATGCTGGAGTACTACGCGACGCAGCTTAACTCCGTCGAGGTGAACTACACCTTCCGCCATTTGCCCTCCGCAGCGACGGTCGATGGGTGGTTGGCGCAGACCAAGGCGGACTTTCGCTTCTCGTTCAAAGCACCGCAGCGGATTACTCATATCAAGCGGCTGAAAGAGTGCAGCGACGCGCTCACTGCCTTTTACTCGGCGCTGCTACCGGTGATCCGCACCGGACGCATGGGCGTGGTTCTATTCCAGTTGCCTCCGAATCTCAAAGCAGACCGGGCGAGGCTTGCGAGCTTCCTCAAAGAAGCGGCGCCAGAGGGCGCAGCCACACTCCGCGTCGCCTTCGAATTCCGCCACGCGTCGTGGTTTGCAGACGAAATCTTCGAGCTGCTACGGCAGCACCAAGCGGCGCTGTGCGTAGCGGAGAGCGACGAACTACAGACACCGGACGTCATTACCGCGCCATTCTGCTGCTACCGGCTGCGCAAGAGCGAATACGGACCGGATGACTTGCAGCAGATCGAGAAGCTGCTCGCGGACAAGGCCACGCGGGGAGATGTTTTCGCGTATATCAAGCACGAGGACACGCCCAAAGGCGCGTTGCAGGCGGCTTCTCTGTTGGCAAGGCTGCGAAGACCGTGAGGGATACGAGCGACCTACTCGCTGAAGCCGCAAGCAAGTTTGCGGGCACGCCAGTGGAAGAGTTTCTTCCCCGGCGATTTCTGCGCAACGGGCACCTGCAAACGTTGGTGGGGAACTTCCTGCCCCGGCAGTATATCTTACCTGAGCCCGCGGCACATATCATCCAGGTGGACGCGGGCGAAGCCAGCACAACGAATGACGATTCCCACGCGTCCGGCTCGGGGGCCGCGAACCGCCTGCAGCAGGCGCAAATGGATGTCCGCTCAAACGGTGCAAGCTATGTGCTTTGCCACTGCCACTGGCAGGCAAATGCCGGCGAGAGACCCACCGTGCTGTTGGTGCACGGTCTGGAAGGATCGACGCGCTCGCAATATATGCTGGGGAATTCAGCACGGGCGTGGGCTGCGGGTTGCAACGTTGTTCGCATGAACATGCGCAACTGCGGGGGAACCGAGGATCTGTCACCGACGCTGTATCATTCCGGGCTTTCGGGCGATGTCGCGGCGGTGATGCGGACACTCGCCGCCGAGAAAGGCCTCAGGGCCTTTGCGCTGATCGGGTATTCCATGGGCGGCAACCTGGTTTTGAAGCTGGCGGGTGAGCTCGGCGCAGCCGCGCCGCAATATCTGAAGGCGGTGGTTGGGGTTTCTCCGGTGATGGATCTAGCTGCCTCCGCGGATGCGCTGCATAACGTCTCCAACCGGGTCTACGAATGGAAGTTTCTGGTTGGGTTGCGGCGGCGTTTTCGGCGCAAGGCGGAACTCTTTCCTGCCATCTATTCGACCAAGGGGCTGGAGAGGATTGCGTCGCTGCGGCAGTTCGACGACCAGATCACTGCCCGCTACTCCGGGTTCCGTGGTGCGGACGACTATTATGACCGTGCGTCCAGTTCCCATTGGGCGGGGCAAATTGTCGTACCGGCACTGATTGTGCATGCCCTTGATGATCCCTTCATCAGGATGTTGCCATCGACCCGGGCCGCTTTGCTGGGCAATCCGCACGTTCGGCTAGTGGAGACGGCGCATGGAGGCCATTGCGCATTCCTGGCGCCGGCGGTCGATTACGACGGCTATTGGGCGGAGAAGATCCTGCTGGATTTTCTGCTGTCGGTGACGAGTCCCTGATGGAAGCGGATTGGTCTGTTGCGCTTGCCAGTTCTGACCCGGTGATCACCGTTCCCTGGGCCGCGTCCGGCGATGAACCCGAGTGCAGGTTCGTCGATTTGCGCATAGATCCCGATTTGATCGACGAGATTG
The DNA here is from genome assembly GCA_963743365.1 of uncultured Acidobacteriaceae bacterium. Classification (GTDB taxonomy): domain Bacteria; phylum Acidobacteriota; class Terriglobia; order Terriglobales; family Acidobacteriaceae; genus PALSA-350. The sequence continues at coordinate 81,735 of CAVUQE010000016.1, read as the reverse complement.
AAGAGGCTCGGTGGGAAACCGGTGTTGCGGTCAGGATTGCTTCTGCTGAACGGCGTCGATTCGCAGCTCTGGACTGCGAAGTGCGATGCATGGACCAGCAGCCCCGAACATGGCGACGATCCTTTCGATCCGTATGAGATGGATGCGGAACCGGGAGAGACGGACTTATGGTGCTGGCTCGTATATCGACCTGCTGCCCCGCGATTTCGAGTCGCCAGGGTGCTTCGACAAGCAGGAGCAATGGCTGCGCGCGGTAACCGAAAGACTGCGCGCCATACCGGTGAGCTCGGCGCGGGTGGAACTTGTCTTACGGCGCGCGGAGGTTGACGGGGTCCCGGGTTTTGGGGTGACGTGGTTTGTCGAGGGCTGCGGTGCGACAGCGCAGCGCGCGGATCATCGATGGACCCAGGCTTTCGATGCCGCGCTTGCGGTCATCATGATGGATGTTCAGTTGGCGTGATTAGACCCAGCGCCTGGTGGCGATACAATTGCAGAAACGGGCGAGTAGCTCAATTGGATAGAGCACCGGCCTTCTAAGCCGGGGGTTGTGGGTTCAAGCCCCGCCTCGCCCACCATTCACTAACCCACTAGCCACCTCAGAATAATCACTCGGTTTGTCAGCATCCAAGGCCAGGTATGCGGCTTTCCGTAGGAAGCCGCACTAAGGTCGCGAGTGAGATGAAGCTGGACAGGAAATCTGAGGCAGCGTAGGGGACCTGCAGTTTCCCTCGGACCACAGGCAAATGCTGCCGCGATGTAGGAAATCTGGGTGTGAACGAGCTTCCCAACCTCAGGCCATCCCGTTGACTTGACCCCTTCAGTTCTACGCATCGTTGGTCGTGCCGGCCATGGAGTCGCACGAGTCTCGGCCACAGCCTGCCCGCCAGCGCTGAGGGAGCCTGTAACGTCTCGCTACCCACTTTCACTATTACACATGGGAGAGTATGCGGTGCCGATGGGAACCGATTGCCTGACTGTCTTTGGATGGTCCCCAAAGCCGCGCCCCGGTCAGGAGCGAGACTTGACCCGTGAGTGATGACGAGAAACCACGTATCAGCTTCCCTCTTCGCCTTGCGACTTCACTGAAAGATCGGGCCAAGGTTCTGGCGGCCCGAGACGGCATCTCACTCAATCACTTTATAAGCCAGGCGGTGGCGGAAAAAATTGCCCGACTTCGCACCGGAGGCACTCCTTCAGAGGCGGGGTCAAAACAAAAAGCCGCAACCGAGCCTGGAACTCCCGTGCGATGCGAAGTTACAAGCGAGCTCGTTGCCTATTCCATAGAGCGCTTGGTAACGGTAACGATTCCTGCCGGCCATGTGGTTTTCGCGAGTCTCGCACCCGTGCCGGGGGAGGCGGATGAGATCGAATTCACATGGGGAAACGTTGGGGACATGCGGTTTCGAGCGCCAAGGGAGCTCTTCTTGAAGTCGATCTGGCGTTAGCACCGCTGTGGACCGGTTGTTGATCGCCGCTAGAAGGTCTTGACCTCGATGACGCTGACGTTCGCGTCTGGCGCTTGCTGCGGGATGTCGATCTGCAGTTTTCCTTCGGTCTGTCGAGTGGTCAACATTCTGCCATTCGCCAGCAGGTGGGCGGACAGGACTCTTGCGTCGATGCCGGCAATTTCGCAGGTGGGCGGAGCCCAGTCGAACAGGTGCAGATAGATGGACTTGCTCTTGGCCGTAGTCCGCAAACCCGCAACTCCCTGCACTGGGCCATACGTGGTTCCGTATATCGAGTCGCCGTTCAGCGTGAGCCAGTCTCCAATAGCACGCAGCCTTTGCTGGAATTCCGGCTGGATCTGACCGTCTGGCTGAGGTCCCACATTCAAAAGGAAATTACCCCCACGGCTGGCTACTTCCACCAGCGCCCTGATCAGGGTTTGCTCGGATTTGTAATCGTGATCGTTCTTGTTATAGGCCCAGGTGTTGTTGATGGTCATGCAGGTTTCCCACAAGCGGAAGTCTTCCGGGCGCGGAACTGTATTCTTTAGCTTCTCGGAAACTTTCGGGTCAATACCTGTGAGCACCACACCTTTGGTGGGAATCGCCGTGGGAATGAACTGCTCCGGCGTCTCGTAATCGGCAGGCACGCCGATGCGGTCATTGACGAGGGTAGCGGGCTGCAATTCGCGGATCATTTCGATCACGCGCGGACCGTCGTATTTCCGCTGATTGTGGAGGCCGTCGAACCAGACGATCGCGATCGGACCATAACGGGTGAGTAACTCGGTCAGTTGCAATTGCATGTACTGGAGATAGATCGGCCACTCCGGCCGCTCCGGTTCCCCGTTCCAGTTATCTTTGGCGGGCTTGGTTGTGTCACGGAAGTCGGGATGATGCATGTCGGGCGGCGAATAGTAGGTGCCGAAAGGCATGCCATCGTCATCGCAGGCTTTTGCGAGCTGGGCAACGATGTCTTTGCCGTAAGGGGTATTGGTGATCTTGTAGTCGGTATAGGCGGAATCGAACATGCAAAAGCCGTCGTGATGTTTGGTTGTAAACACCATGTACTCTTGCCCTGCCGATCGCGCCAGATCGACAAACGCCTGGGGATCGAACTTTACCGGATTGAAGGTTTTGGCCAGGGCGCGATAGTCGGCCTCGGTAATCCCTCCCGGCTTGGGGACCATGATGGGCCATGAGGCTTCCACGCTGGCTTGCGAATACGGGCCCCAGTGGATGAACATGCCGAACTTGGCATTGCGATACCAAGTTGTCCGGTCGTAGACAAGGGCTTCTGCCCATGCTGGGCGGGGCAGAAAAGGGAGGCAGGAACCAGCCAGAGCAAGCCTGAGAAATTCACGGCGACTTGCGGGATAAGCGCTCATATGGGAGGCCATGATAGCGGCCGGTGGAATTTCGTGTCAAACGATAGGGGTCTTGGGGTTGGTGAAAAGCTTCCGATTGGTACCCGCTGGCACCGGGCTACATTTATCTCGACCATGTACGATGAGCGCTCACCAAGGACAGCGTCCCTACGCTTTTGTCATCCAAGAGCCGACTTGCAGGAATTCGACGAGTCGACGTGGCGGCTTCGCCCCCGCCGTTCTCGGTGCTCGGACGTGATCGATCCGGCACGTCTAAATCCAGTGTTTTGGGTTTAGCCTAAGCCCGTGAGCCTTACTAGTTGAGAGGGGGAAAGGCGCACAGCAGGTCCCTCCGCTCCGCTGCGCTCCGGTCGGGATGACAAGGGGAGGGCTGCGACCTTTGTTAGGAGCCGTCCGACCGGAGGGACAGAAAGGAGACGGCCAGGTTCCTCCATTGGGCATCGGCCGCAAGCGCTCAGATGGTCACTTGGGGCGAGCTCTCGGGGGCCGTGTGCGGTTACCTTTAGCGTCCATGCGCCAGGAGGGTAAGCGGCAGCTGGGGGCAGGGTATATTATGTTCAAAGCTTCCATTCGAGCGCTTAAATGGCGACCTCAATTACTGCTTCGACGGAACGTCTTCTCAAACAGAACATTGCTGATTTGCTGCGCACGGAAATCATGAATGGTGCGCTCCGGCCGGGCGGGCGGATTGTCGAGGGTACCTGGGCGGCGAAATTTGGTGTGGCCCAAGCCTCGATCCGCGAAGCGATCAATATCCTGGCCCAGGAGGGTTTTGTTACCAAGCAATCCGGCCGAAGCGCCAGGGTTGTCCACCTCAGCCATCAGGACGTATTACAGCTTTATCAGCTTCGTGGAGCACTCGAAGGACTGGCGGCCAGCCTGGCGGCATCCATACAGCCAGACCTTTCCCCACTGCAGTTTGCGGTTGACGGAATGCGCGAGGCCGCGACCGCGGGCCATCGCGAAGCCCTGCTGGATTGTGATCTCCAATTTCATCTGCAACTGTGTGAGGCCGCCGGCAATACGTTTTTGCTGGAGCATGCCCGCCGCGTACTGCTGCCGTTTTTTGCCTTCGTTCGCATGCGAGTAGCTGCCAGTCATCAGGAGACTTCTTTGTGGAGTAAAGACGTGGAAGCTCATCAACGGATCATCGATCTGATCCGCGAAGGTGAGGGTGACATTACGCGGCAGTATGTGAGCAGGGCGATGGAGCGGTTTGCGAAGACCGCGTGCGCGCACTGGGAAAAGCGTGGGAATGAAGAGGGTTGAACTACTGCAATCAGATTTGATGTTCAGAGTCATTTTCTGAACGTCCATGGTCTGAACGCCGCGGTCTCGAGTTATTAAGTTGCATCAGTAACAAGTGTTTTCACATAGAATCTCTGTGCCATCACTTACCTTGAGGATATGTCTTGAAATCAGCCTGCCGTTCTATCACCATTGCCGCCACGCTCCTTGCCTCCAGCGTATTGCCCTCATTCGCCCAAGTCGTAGGCGAGCACATCGCCGTTTCATCAGATCATCCCGTGGCCGCGATCCAGGATACCGAGACGCCCGCGCAGCGTGACGCACGCATGGCCTGGTGGAGGGCAGCACGCTTCGGCATGTTCATCCATTGGGGTCTTTACTCCATCCCGGCAGGGACGTGGAATGGCAAGCATATCCCGGGCCTTGGCGAATGGATCATGAACGACGCCTCTATTCCCGTGGCCGACTACAAGGCGCTCGCGGCCAAATTCAATCCCACGGGCTTCAACGCGCATGACATCGTGGCGCTGGCCAAGTCCGCGGGGATGAAATACATCGTCATTACCGCCAAACATCACGACGGCTTCGCCATGTTCGACTCCAAAGCGAATCCTTTTAACATCGTCGACGCCACGCCCTTTCATCGGGATCCTATCCGCGAGCTGGCCGAGGAGTGCCGCAAGCAAGGCATGAAGCTCGGCTTCTACTACTCGCAGGATCAGGACTGGACAGCACCCGGCGGTGCGGCTTACAAGACCGGCAATCATGACCTCCCCTCGCATCACTGGGACCCCGCGCAGGACGGCGACTTTGCTACTTACCTCCACGTCAAGGCCATACCTCAGTTGAAGGAGCTGCTGACCAACTACGGCGACTTTCCTGTCGTGATCTGGTTCGACACGCCGACCCCGGATATGACCCCTGCGCTGGCCGGAGAGATCGTCACGCTGCTCAACAAGTATCCGAACCTGATCTGGAACAACCGGCTTGGTGGAGGCTACAAAGGCGACACCGATACACCGGAGCAGTACATCCCAGCGAAGGGCTATCCCGGACGCGACTGGGAGGCCTGCATGACCATGAACGACACATGGGGCTACAAGTCCTATGACACTAATTTCAAATCCACCGAGACGCTGTTGCGGAACCTCATCGACATCGCCAGCAAGGGTGGAAATTATCTTCTCAATATCGGGCCGGACTCAAAGGGGGTTGTGCCTCCACCGGAGGTCGAGCGGCTTCACCAGATGGGCAAGTGGCTGGCGGTGAACGGCGCAGCGATCTACGGCACGCAACCGACTCTTTTTGGACCTGAGGCAGGCAGCTTCAGCACCACAGAGAAGGACAAGGAGGGCAAGCCTAAGTTCATCCCCAGCTGGAATTGGCGCTCTACCACAACCGCTGACAAGATCTACATTGAGCTTTTCACGTGGCCGAATGGCAGCTTTCATCTTGAAAGCGTCCCGCGGACAGTTACCGGAGCCTATTTGCTGGCGGATCCAATGCATAAGCCGCTTAAGGTGACTAAGACGGGTAGCGGCGTGGATATTCAGTTGCCCGCAAAGGCGCTGGATCCCATCGCTACGGTGCTGGTGCTGAATACTCAGGGGTAGAAGAGCTGGTGCCGCACCTACGGCACTCGGCTCATTCTGCAACAGTGCCCAGCCCTTTCCGGGCTGGGCTATCGTTTGGGCAGGCCCTGCAGATGCCCAGGATTCCATCCTGGGATATTCTCAGCCGTCCCTAACGGGACTGTTCCTGGCTTGCCTCCGGGCTTAAAGAGCTGACGAGTTCTCTTCAGCGGTTCTCTCACCGGGAGAATGAGGGTTTGACATTGCCAGCGCTAAAGCGCGCGATCAGAGTTGAGACTCCTTTACAGAGCGCTAAAGCGCTCCTCCCCCCGCATAAATGCGGGGGCTCCCACCACAAATTTGGCTCCTCTCCCGGCATAAACGGGGGGGCCACCACAAATTTTGGACAAGCTTGAGAGCTACCGGCTGCGGCATGCTAAGTCATTGGGGGCGGTTCATTACGGTCTGCACCAGATCTCCTAGTTGTTGGGCGGTGAACTGGTTGCCCTCTATGTTGCTGGCCAGGCGGCCCTGGCGATCGATGACGACGGTATGCAGCGTGTGGGTGAGCAAACCTTCGTCGCTCCAGAAGTTCATGCCGAACATGGCGGCGACTTGCTTTATCTCGGGCAGCGGGCCGGTGAGAAAATGCCAGTCCTCCGCATTGGCTTTGAAGACGCCGGCGTATTGGACTAAGGTGGCGCCCTGATCATGGTCAGGATCGATCATGATTGTTAACAAAACCAGATCGCGTCCGGCGCGGTCGTGAAAACGCTTTTCAACGGTGGACAGGTTATTGGAGAGCCGCAAGCAATAGTTCGGGTTGGGACAGCGCGAGTAACCAAAGGTGAGCGCGACAACTTTACCTTCCAGTTGAGAGAGATGGACTTTCGCCTGGGCCTGATCGGTTAGGGCGAAGTCTGGCACGTGTTGGCCCACAGTTACGATGCGGGCGATGGTCGATGGATCCATTGCGCGATGCAACGCGGAAAGCTCACCGGCCTCTACCGGTTCTGGTTCGAAGTTTGCTGCCGAACCTGCATGGATATTCTCTGCGTAGATGACATGCGCACGTTCGACCATGGTGAAGCGAACAGTCATCCCGGGCTTCAAGGCCGCCAACGTTTTGGAGTCCTGCACGGCGAAGGGCATCTCCATAGCGTCCATGTAGCCAGGGATGCTATCGCAGGACACCACGAGCGAGCGGTTCTGCACGTCCACCGTGAGCACGAGCCCTCTTACGGGATGCTCGTCGAGAGCCAGGGCCCGAGAGCCTGCTAACAAGGCTACCGATAATAGAATTGCCGCAACCTTCATCGGTGGGCTCACCTCCACGAATCACTTCGCCACGGCTACCTTATTTTCTCCCAAACGAGCGGTCTGGCGCCTGAGCTTGGTGAAGTCCTTTGCAAATTCCTGGATGGCAATGAATTGGTTCTTTCCTACATGAGTAAATTGCTGCCTGGTATTGGTCGCAGGCCACCAAATATCGACGGTGAGGATTCGTGCGCCGTGGCCGAGGCCGATGTGTTGCTCCAATGGGTTAACACCGAAGGAGCCCGTGTCGCCCACCGTACGGTAGATGGACCGGGCAGGATGACCGTCATTCTCAACCGTGATCTTGATCTGCGCCCCTACCGCTGACCGGTTGCTCTTCACACCGGTCAGACGGATGTTGATCCAGTCATTGTCATTGCCGGGATTCTGGAAGACACGCATCGCGTGCTTGTCGGCGGGCACGGCGCCACCTGTCTGGGCAAGGATGTCTTCATGGCCCGTTCGCTCCAGATCGGCGAAGACTACTCCATGCCCCTTATGCAATTCGCCCGTTCCGGATGAGGCCGTGATATCGACGAAGCTCTTGCCGTCTTTGTTGCGCAGGAGGACGTGGGGCACCAGCGAGGCAAAGGACGGAGTGCCCATACCGAGATAGATATCGAGAAAGCCATCGTTGTCTACGTCGCCGAAGTTTGCGCCCATGGGCATGAAGACTTTGTCCAGACCTACCTGCGCGGTCACATCCTCGAAGGCGCCGTTGTGCAGATTGCGGAAGAGCTTGAGCGTCTCTGCTTGATGGGGAAGATCGAGATAGCTACGCATGACCTCGTCGACCGAGGGGAGGTAGTCATTTACGAAGAGATCGGGCCAGCCATCGTTGTCGTAGTCGAAAAACCAGGTAGCGAAGCTGTAGTAGGGCGTTTGTACGCCCGCTTGTTTGGCGATCTCGGTAAACGTAAGGTTCCGGTTGTTGTGGTAGAGAAAATTTGCCCCCGCGGTATTGGACACGTAGAGGTCGACATATCCATCGTTGTCGTAATCGGCCGCGGCCACTCCCTTGGTGAATGCGGTTTGATCCACGCCGGCGGCATGCGAGATATCTTCGAAGGTGCCGTCTCCTTTGTTGCGGAAGAGTTGGCTGGGAGTGTTCTCGTTGCCGATGAATAGGTCGAGATAGCCGTCGTTGTCGAAGTCGGCAAAGACTGCGGTTTGCGATTGGGTGATGGTTGCTCCCAAGCCGCTCTCGTTTGTGACGTCGGTGAAGGTTCCATCGCAGTTGTTGCGCAGCAGAGATTTCTTCATGGGTAATTCCCAGCCGCCGCGCAGGACGAGCAGATCCATGCAGCCATCGTTGTTGTAGTCGGCAGCGACCATGTTGAGTCCGCCCAACTGGTTTGCGAGTCCCGCCTGGGTGGTGCGGTCGGTAAAGGTTCCGTCTCCGTTGTTGTGGAAGTAGTGCATGGGGTCGCACATATCCTGGCTCGACGTGACGACATCGAGGCGGCCATCGTTGTCGAAGTCGTCGACGACCAAACCGCCCGCTCCGGCAATGACGTTTAATCCGGCGGCGGGAGCGACATCGGTAAAGCGGCCCACGTTCTCCTTCGACGCGAAGACACTCAAGGGGATCAGATACTTTGGTGGAACTTTGTCCGGGTATTCGCCGAGCGTCATATACGCCAGGTTCAATAGCCACCGCACTGCCTGGTTGTTCGGCGCACCCTCCAGGCATTGCAGAAGATACTGAACGGCGAGCTTTGAATCTTCTTGCTTGGCGTAGTGAGCGCCAGGGTGTACTGGGGGAAAGATGTCCTGGGTGGTTGAATCGCGATAGATGCCGTTCTCCATCTCGGACTTGTGCAGGTAGGCGACTCCCAGGGTCTCCTGCGTGTAGTTCACCGCATCGGGGAGGCTGGCTTGCGCAATCTGGTATTGAATCGTCCATTCGCGGATCGCGCTGTCCATGTCTCCCACGTATGCCTTGAGCTGAGCCAGGGATCCGTGGCCGTAGAAGCGGTCGGAGGCAGAGACTTTGTCCGGATCTGCGTCGGCCGCGGCCAGAAACTTCGCCTGGCGATCCACGGCCCAGGCATACGATCCCTTGCGGACCTCGCAGAGCTGGTGCAGATCGCCGTTCCAGCCGTCGGGCTTGGGATAGTCGAGCAAGGCTGATTCCGCATTGATCATGCCGGAGGCGTTGAGGTCACCGACTATGGCTCCGGAATCGAGCAGGGAACGGATTCGCTGGGGACCAAGGTCGGGTGGGCGGGGGGCGGTGGGAAAAATCGTAAGGATAGCGAAGCCCGCTGGAGGCATGGGGACTACGTCTGTGTATTGCCCGGCAGTGATTCCGCGTACGGCATCTGCTAACTCAGGCCGGAGACTTGATAGACTCAATCGCCCCAGATATCCGCCTTGGGCCGCCGTTGTGTCGATGGATTTTTCCCTGGCCAATACTCCGAAGTCCGCGCCTGCTTTGAGCTGCTTGAGGATCGCAGCGGCGTCTTCGGCCCGGGTGACAATGAGGACGCCTAGCTCTAACTCTTGCGAGTCCGATGCTGCTTGCTGTGCGTGGGTGTTGGGGAGGAACGCAACGAGAAACATGAGCACGAACCAGCGGAGAGCGGCGCTCGTGCGGGATGAACAGTTCCCGATGTTGTAGCGTTGCAAGTTTTCCTCAAGCCGTTAGAGCATTTCCACTTCAACCGGTACTGGCAAGTGTAGTAAAGAGAACAATTACCTGCCTACACCAATAGTGAAAATGCTCTCGTGCTCGGGCTTCGGTGGTTGAAAAGCTCCGAGCGGTATGGGTAAGCCAAGCACCGCCGAGGTCCTTCGACTCCGCGCCGCAAGCACCGTGTCACGCGATAAATCTCTGAGGCGCTCCGCTTAGGATGACGATTTGGTGGGAAAAACTGCTGATGGGCCGGTAGTGGTTGCTCCGGCCCATCGCTCAGAAAACCAACTTGCCACTCACCTGTAATATTCGGTTCAGGTTTGCTTGATTGGTTTGGACCGATCCGAAGGTACTCGGGCTGTTGAGATCGTTGCCCGGCTCACCAAAGATCGGATGGTTAGCGATATTAAAGGCTTCTGCACGAAATTCGAAATGAAACTGTTCTTTGATTGGGAACGATCGAATGACAGACATGTCGAGATTGATCCATCTTTGATATTGCTGCGTATTGCGGCCACCATCTCCGTAGGTGTATTGGGCAGGAATCGCATAGGCTGCTGTGTTGAACCACTCCTGCTTCGTCTTATTTGAAGCTTTGGGGTTGCCCACCAGGTTGGCGAATTCGTAGCCCGTGTTTCCGATGTTGGCGATATCCGCGCTGTCGATGATGGTGTAAGGCTGCCCGTTGCGGAAGGTGAAGATACTGTTGAGTTGCCAATTGCCCAAGATGTAGTCGCCAATGCTGCTGCCGGTGGAAAAGCTCTTGCCTTTGCCGATCGGGAGTTCATAGAGACCGTTGGCAGTGAACACATGGGGGAGATTGGTTCCGGACAACCCGCGGGAAGCTCCGGGATCGTACGGATTCTGCACCACTGTGCCTTCGACGCCGAACCAGCCGTCGTCTTCTGTCTCCGATTTGGCCCACGTATAGGCTATCTGGTAAGTGAAGCCATTGTTGTAGCGCTTGTCGAGTTGCACCTGAAGTGCGTTGTAATTGCCAGTGCCGACGCTACGGTCATAGAAGGTTGGAACGCTGTAGGGATAAAGCGCCCTTGGTTGGGTATCGCCTGGACCCGGTGTGAGAGCGGTGTTGTATTGGCCGCCCACGTTGGTGCGATGGGACGAGGAGCCGACGTAATCCATCCGCAAGGCCATGGAGGGGCTCAACTGTTGCTGCACGCCAAAGTTGTACTGCTCAGAGTAGGGGTTCTTGATGTGCGGGTCGAAGAACCACTGGTTGTTGGTGAATGGCGTGGCGGGCGGGAAGAGTCCGCCTCCGCCGCTGCCGCCAAAGGGATCCTGGGCGGTTATGTTCGGTGTGGGCACGGCGGTGGTGGGAACGTTCGCAGTGGAAGGCAGAATCTGCTGACCGATATCAGGCCACGCGCCCTCGAAGTTCTGGGCCATCTGGGTAACTGCCGCCCAGTCATCGAAGACGATGCCGAAGGCGCCATGGACGACTGTTTTGTCACTTGCTTTGAAGGCGAAGCCAAACCGCGGCCCGTAGTTGGTGTGGGTGTTATGGGTGATTTTCCGGTTGGGGCTTACCACGACATGAGCGGGCAGGGTTCCATTGCCCGGGATGCAGGGCGCATAACCGCGAACGGTGCACGGGGGGGGCAGCACCTGCACGATGAAAGTGCCGTTTCCGAAATCCATGTCGCCGGTTTCAATCCCACCTTGCTTGCCGATGGTCGCATTGGTTCCATACGCCGGCAGGAAGGGGTAATCGTAGCGTAGCCCAAAATTCAAGGTGAGGCGAGGCGTGGCCTTCCAGGTGTCCTGCAGGAAGGCGCTCAGCAGGCCGCCGGGTCTTTCCAGCTCATCCACGTTACGGCGATTCGCACCGGAGGGAACGTTCAAGAGAAAGGAAGATAGTGGGTCGCCCGTGGCTACATTCGGAAGCTGAGGAGCAGCAGTTTGCGGAGCAGTAAAGGCCAGGGAAAGCTGGGACAGCGGGCTGGCAAAGTTAGCGGTATCCCATGACATGCCAAACTTAACTTCGTGGTTCCCCATGATGCGGGTATAGGTCCCGGCAAACTCGTAGCTGTCCGTCGCCTTGGGCGTGTCGTCGACGCTCTCACCGCCGTTCGCCAACCCGCTGATGCCGGGTGATGCGAGCAAAGAACCGCCATTTAAGCCGGCAAAGCCGCTGGTAAATCCGTCAGCGAATCCAACGGCGGAGATGATATTCGCAGTTGAGGCGGTAAAGAACGTAGTGCTGTTATCCAAGACAGTAGTGTGCGAAAACTGCCCCTGCACAATCTGCGTTGGGCTGAAGACGTGGACGTAGCTGCCTCCCCAGTTGCGGGCCTGGATGGGATGATGCGTAAGCAGATTGGGAAGACCACCCGATGAGTTCACGGTGCTATTGATGAAACTGTAGCGGAACCATGCCGAGTCCTTCGCCCCGAAGGTCTGGTCTCCGCGGACATCGAACTCATTCTGGACTTGCGTCAATGGGGTGGTGTCGATGGCGTTGGCCGGGTAGGCACCACTGCTGTTGGGGGTTCCGAAAAAAGGGCCGGCCGCGGGGAAGACAAACTTTGCGTAAGCAACCATTTGTTGATTAATCAGGGCAGCGGGAATCTGGTTGCCTGGAAATGCCGGACGGGTGAAGCCGGTGGGGGTTACCGTTGTGGCATAGGGGTTATAGATTTGCGGTTGGTGATTATCGGCCTCGTTGCCGGCCAACTCCGCCGCAGTAGGCACCAGCAGATCGCTGTCCTCTGTCTTTGAGTACCGGAAACCCTGATAGGCGCCGAAGAAGAAGGTCTTGTTCCTGCCGTTGTAAAGCTTCGGAATCATGACCGGACCGCCTATGTCCCCACCAAACTGGTTCTGATGGAAAGCGGCCTTGGGTGACGTCGTAGGCAGGAAGTAGTTCCGTGCGTCGAAGACGGTATTGCGGAGATATTCCCAGCCCGCGCCATGAAGATTGTTGGTGCCGGTCTTGGTAACTACGTTCACAACGCCACCCAGCACGGAGCCGTATTCCGCGTCGTCGGTGTGTGAAACCACCTTGAATTCCTGGATGGCATCGATGATCGGCGCAATGGCGTAAGTGCTCTCGATCGCGCTGTAGTCATACAATCCGTCCATGAGAAAGAAGTCGCTGCGGTTGGTCTGCCCATTGATGGAGGGGAAGGAGTAGTCCGAACCAATGGCGACGGCAGCGCCAAAGCCGCCGCTGTTTTGCATTCCCCCGCTCTGCCCGGTCATGATGGGCACGACACCGGGAGTGAGCGAAAGCAACGTGGTGAAGTTGCGGCCGTCGAGAGGGAGATCATTGACCTGTTTGGTCGCAATGACTGTACCGAGGGCGGCGCTGGTTACGTCCAGCTGCGCCGCCGTCCCCTGGACTGTCACCACTTGGGTCTGGGTTCCAACCGTAAGGTTGAAGTCAACGGTCGCGATCTGACTGACCGCAAGAACGAACGCGTCAACCTTCTGGGGATTAAATCCCTGGGCCGTGGCGGATAGCGTATAGCTGCCCGGCGTAATGTTGAGGAAAACGTACTCGCCGGCACCGTTGGACACGGATGTGTGCTGAACCGAGGTATCCACGCTGGACAGGACGATAGTCGCGCCCGGAATCACTGCCCCTTTGGGGTCGCGGACCACGCCATTTACGGAAGCGGTTGAGACCTGGGCGCTCGCCGAGCTCGCAAGGAGCAGGAGGAGAACGGTAAGGAGACCTGCTGTACGTAGGCCGAGGAGTGAACACCCGCCCTGGCGGGCGAAACGTAGTTCTCGCATGTCTGACCTCTCTACAAAGGGTTCGTAATTAACGCCGACCGGTGCAAGGCCCTCGGATCCGACACTTGCGATTTTTACTTATACCGTTACTTTTACGTATACTCCGGGGAGGCGACCCAACTTTTAACGAATCCCACTAAGGCTTGTCAAGAGAAAAAGTCAGCCTCCCGGAGGAGCTTCGCCTCCACCCTTCAGTTGAGCCCCCCCTGCCAAGCGCATCTCACCCCCCCTCGGGGGCGATCACTCTTCCTTTCGTTGCCGTTGGATCTACGAATTCGCTATAGTTAGCGGTTGAGTTCGCGAGTTAGTGTACTCTTGTCGGGCAATCCGCCCTGTCAATCGGGGGGGACGCAAAAGTCGACAGCCTGCATTCGATGGGGAAGCGCCAAGGGGAAAACAGGGTCGGGATTCTTTGCAATGACGATTCGAATGAAAGACATAGCGAAGGATCTGGGCATCTCGCAGGCGACTGTCTCGAAGGTCTTGCGGGAGCATCCTGATATCGGCGAGGAGACCCGGCGGCGGGTTTTGGAGCGGGTCAAAGAACTCGATTACCAGCCGAATACGCTCGCCCGCAGCCTGGTTACGGGACGCAGCTACCTGATTGGTCTAGTCGCTCCCAGTCTGCTTCACCCGTTCTTTGCACAGATTGCCAGATCCTTTTCCAACGAAATTCGGGCCAAAGGGTATTCGTTGATCGTGTCTTCGTCGGAGGAGGATCCGGAGCTCGAGCGAGAGGAAATGTCGCGGCTGCTGGCAAGGCGCCTGGATGCCCTGGTGGTCGCGTCCTCAGGAGCCAATCTCGAGCAGTTCCAGCGAATGGACAGCAAGGGTCAACCGTACGTGCTCATCGATCGTGATCTGAACGGCCTGGCGGCCAACTTCGTTGGTATCAATGATGAAAAAGTCGGCTGGCTGGCGACAGAACACCTGATTAATATCGGCTGCCGCCGTGTGGCGCACATCCGGGGGCGGGAGAACAGCACCGGCGCCGGTAGAATCGAAGGCTATCGGCGGGCGCTGCTGCAGTATGGAATTCCCTATTCAGAAGACTACGTGGTGCAGTCAGATCACACGGATACCGATACCACTTCTCAGGGCGCGAAGGCCATGCGGCTTCTGCTGCAGCGAGACCCGAAACCCGACGGGGTATTTTGCTTCAACGATCCGCTGGCGATTGGAGCGATGAGCACCATTTTCGAAGCGGGCCTGAGGATTCCGGAAGACATTGCTCTCATCGGCTGCAGTAATTTACCCAACAATGACTGGCTTCGGGTTCCGCTTTCGAGCATCGATCAACACAGCCAGATGATCGGCCAGCGCGCTGCCGAACTGGTGCTCAGCCTGATCGAATCGAAACAAACGCCGCGCGCTCGAACCATCATTCTTGAACCGACGCTGGTGGTTCGGGCTTCCACACTGAGAAAATAGCGGGCGGTAGAGGACGTCGACGCCTTTAGCAAATAGAGCATTTTCAACTGTTACAGTAACGCGGTGGGATTGCTTGTGAAGGCTGCTCAAGCCACACAAGGCCCTAACCCCTGGACGGGTGAATTCGAGAGCCAGGGGAAAGGCGGTGGTATCCCACCTCTCGCGAAAGACGAGCGAGATGTGGGCACCCGTCGTTCGTCAGGGAACAAGAGCCGCAGAAGTGAAGGGTTGTTTTTTGATGATGCCTTTGCCCTCCTGGATGGTTACGATCTGTCCAGCGGCAACCTCGGAGAAATTCTCGGTTTTGCCATCGAGCCAGCGGATCGACAGATTGGCTGAAGTGGCTTTGCCAAGGCCGAAGTGCAAGCGGAAATCGCTTTGTGAGATATAGGAGCCGCCGCTGCGTACTTCATCGATCTGCTTGAGCCCTCCCGCAGTCACGGTGATCCGTGCCCCGATTGCGTCGCGGTTGGAGGTTAATGCACGTATCAGAATGGAATGCCCGGCCTGAGGGGCGAGGTTCTTGAGCAACGTGGGCGCCTCTCCCATGTTGACAATTAGAATTTCTTCGTTGCCATCGTTGTCCAGGTCTCCGATCGCCAGCCCGCGCGATGAATGGGCGGCGGTGATGCCGCTTCCGGCTTGCGGAGAGAGATCGAAGAACTGTCCGTCTCCGCGGTTCCAGTAGAGCAGCCGTCCCTGCTTGAATTTTTCTCCTGTGTGTCCTGTGTCCACTTCGGGATATACGTGCCCGTTGGCCAGGATCAAATCTTTCCATCCATCGTTATCGATATCCAAAGCGGCTGTTCCCCATCCCAGGTACCTGGTGTTTACCGCGAGCCCACTATCAATGGTCGCATCGATGAAATTGTTATTGCCTTGGTTACGATAGAGGGTATGGGTGTCGTCGGCGAAGTTGGTCTTGAAGATATCGAGCCGCCCGTCGTGACTGAAGTCGGCATCCGTAACTCCCATGCCGGCTTGCTCACGCCCATCTTCGTTGTAAGCAACACCGGCTAGAACGCCCATCTCCTCGAAGCCCTTACCGTGCCCCAGATTATGGAAGTACAGACTTGCAGTGGAATCACAGGCCACATAGATATCGGGCCAGCCATCGTTGTCGAAGTCCGCAACCAGCGGAGTGAAACAGTAATAGTCCTTGGGGGTGGTGATATGCATGGGAGTCGAGACATCGGTGAAGTGACCGTGGCCGTCATTCTGATAAAGGGAGATAGTTTCCGCCGGCAGACCTCGAGGACCGCAGATGACCGGCAGGCCTTTCCATTCGCACTGCGACCTTTCTCCGGGATGCGGGGTTCGGGCGGGATCAAACTCAAGGTAATGGGCAACAACGAGGTCAAGAAAGCCATCCCGATTGAAGTCCAGAAACGCGCATCCGGAACTCCAACGGGTCGGCGACGAGGACAATCCCCTGGCCTGCGTCTCATCGCGAAAAGTACCGTTGCCTTGATTTCGATAGAGGACATTTTGCCCCCACTGGGTAATGAAGATATCTACGTTTCCGTCGTTGTCGATGTCTCCTGCGCATACTCCCTGTCCCCAGCCGGTATGGGTCAGGCCGGCCTTGCGGGTGACATCTTCAAATTTCAGGCCGCCCAGGTTGTGATAAAGCACGGGCGTCGGAGGGGTCCCGCCTTGCTGGAAGCGATCGCCGTTGACCAGGAGAATATCCGGCAATCCATCGTTGTCGTAGTCGAGGATGGCGACTCCATTTCCGGTGGTCTCAACGATGTATTGCTTGTTCTGCGGTGCGCCGGAGACATTTACGCCGGTCACGCCGGCCTGCGAGGCAATGTCTTCATATCGCACGATGGGCGGCTTCATCCCGGGAGGCAGTGGTTTGGCGGGCGTGGCAACGCCGTTGCCTGTTGCCACGCCCATTTGAGCGTGACCAAGTACCGCCCCGGAGAGGATAAAGAAGATCGAGAAGCGGAGGAAAAGGGCAAAAGGCCACGCAGGCGTGAGGAAACGCTTCGTCATCTTTGGCGGATTGTAGCACCGGGCGAGTTTCCTCCAGACACCTGACAGGGCGGACCGATAGAATGATCTCGAACAAACATGAGCGATCACACACAGGCCCTTTCATTTTCAATCGGGGAATCACAATCTGAACGGCGCCCGGGTGAACCAAGGCTATTGCCCGCGATGGTGAAGCGGGTGTTTTTACGAGGCGTGCTGGCCGCATTTTGCGCGTTCCCACTGAGCCTTGCTGCGCAGGAGGTTTCTTCCTGCAAGGGACCTGCCGACCTTGAGCACGTGATCGCCTCAAACCCTTCACCGGGCGCTTTCGATGCGCTCGGAGCCTACTTTGCCAGCCATCACCAATTCTCGTGTGCCATTTCGGCTTTCGAGTCCGCAATTCGTCTTGCGCCGGATATGTGGGATGGTCATTACGACCTGGGGGTCGCGTTGCTCAGCAGCGGGAATCCCCAGCGCGCGGCGCATGAACTGCAGATCGCATCGAAACTAAAGCCGGGCACGGCCAAGATTCTACTGCCCCTGGGAATGTCGCTGAGCGCGGTGAATCAACAAGACGCGGCGATCGATGCGTTCAGGACAATTCTAAAACAGGACCCGCGATCGGTACCCGCGCTGGATGGATTGACGAAAGCGCTGATTGCGCAAGGCAGGTATACGGCGGCAATCTCTGAACTAAAGAACGCGCCCGCCAATGAAGTACTGCAGCTGAATCTGGCTGTCGCTTATTCGAAGAATGGCAATACGAATGAGGCCCTGCAAACACTCTCCGCGATTGTCAAAGAGCACCCCTCTTATGCCAAAGCTCACATGGATCTGGGGATTGTCTACACGCAGCAGAAGCGATTCGCGGAGGCATCTCAGGAATTCGAGGAAGCGTTGCGCCTCGATCCAAGCGACGATGAAGCTCGCCTCTCGTATGTGAAGGCCCTGTGCGTGATCGCGCAATACGAGAAAGCTGCGCCCGTCATCCGGGATTATCTCAAGCACCATCCGCACGATTTCGAAGCGTTGTATTTCGACGGGGTGGTTGAACGAGGCGTGGGCAATTATGCCGATGCTGAGAAGGTTTTGCGCCAGGCCGTGGCGTTAAATCCGAAGCATGCGGAGGCGCGCTATCACCTGGGCTTCGTGCTCGCTCGACAGGGCAAGCTCGCCGAAGCGCGGGTTGAGTTGGAAAAAGCGCTTGCACTGGATCCCAGCTCCAGCGAGGCACGCTTTCAATTGGCATCCGTTCTTCGCTCGATGGGACAGCCGGACCAGGCGCGCGAGGAATTGAAAGCCTTGCAGCAGAAAAAGGCAGAAGACGTAAAGCAGGATGTTGCAGGCGTCACGGCCAATCAAGCAGGTGAGGATCTGCAGTCCGGGGATGCACAAAAGGCGGTCACTCTTTACCGGGAGGCGCTGGCGAACGATCCGAACAATGCCCACACCTACTACAACCTGGCACTTGCGCTGGACAAGCTGGGCGACTATTCCGGAGAACGCGATGCTTTAGAGAAGGCGATGAAGTTGGACGCGAAGCTGGCTCCGGTTCACAATCAGCTGGGCTTTCTCGAGCTGCAGGCGGGCCAGAGTGCAAATGCAGAAGAGCAGTTCAAGACGGCAATCTCGCTCGACCCGCAATATGCCGAAGCGCAAAACAACCTGGGTGTGCTCTATGGCAGAGCGGGCAAAAACAGCGAAGCGGAGCAGTTGTTCCGCAAGGCCACGGAGAATAATCCTCAGTACGGACAGGCGTTTGCAAATCTGGGTTTGATTCTGGCTAGCGAATCGCGGTATTCCGAAGCAGTGCAGGCACTCGGCAGTGCGGTGCAGTTCGAGCCAAAGAACCCTGGGGCGCTGAGCGCATACGCGATGGTTCTGGTGCGTCTGAACCGGGGCAGTGAGGCGTTGCCCATTTTTCGCAAGGTGACGGAACTGGATCCAAAGTCAGCGGGAGCGCATTTGAACCTGGGATTTGCGCTGGCGGATCTGTTTGACATGAACGGCGCGCTGGCGGAATTTTCCGAGGCTATCCGACTTGATCCCAACAACGCGGTGGCGCACTACAACAAGGGTCGCGTTCTGCTCGATCTGCAGCACAATGCGGAGGCAAAACCGGAGTTGGAAGCGGCCACCCGTCTTGATCCCAATGCGGCCGACGCCTGGTATCTGCTGGGTATGATTTCCAGGCAGGCGGGCAACACCGATGAAGCGATCCATGAATTTGAGCAGGCACTTGCCGCAAAGCCGGATAACGCGGAGGCACGGTTCATGCTGGGGCAGGAGCTGGTACGCAAAGGCGATGAGGCGGGGGCCATTGCGCAGTGGCGCAAAGCGATTGAGATCCGTCCTACCTACAACGAGGCTATCTTCAGTCTTGCGCGGCTGCTGATGAAGTCGGACCCCGAGGAGGCAAAGCGCCTACAGGCCCGGTTCCAGGCGCTGCAAGCGCAGCAGCACATCATGGATCGCGCGCAAACGTTGGGAAACTTTGCCTTGACATCGGCCGACGCGCACGACTGGCCGCAAGCGATTGCGCATCTCAAGGAAGCTCTGCAGGTATGCGGAAACTGTAGCGCGCTGCCCCAGCTCCACAAGGATCTGGGCCTGATCTATTGTCACTCCGGTGATTACACAAATGGGCGAAGAGAACTGCTTGAAGCACAGAAGCTGTCACCAGGAGATCAGGACGTTGCCAAGGCGCTGCACCTTCTCCAGGCAGAAAACAAGGCGCAATGAGTGCCAGGGCTGGCGCCTTAGTTAGGGGTTCGTCGCGGCTCCTAACATTGGGCTTTGCGGCTATCCTGCTTGGCGGCTGGACTACGATGGGGCAAAGCGGCTCCCCCTCCGCAGCTATTCAGAAACCAGGCAAGTTCGTCGATGTCACGACGGCGAGCGGAGTCCATTTCGAGGGCCAGGCGTACCACACGGCGAAAAAGTACCTGATCGAGACCATGGGTTCGGGCGTTGCCCTGTTTGATTACGACAACGATGGGCGGCTGGATATTTTTCTCGCGAACGGCGCGCCGTTGACCGATCCGACCGCCCCGGGCACGATCCCGCAGAAGGCCGGACCCAAAGACTGGAATCGCCTCTACCATCAAAAGCCAGATGGAACCTTTGAAGATGTGACCGAGAAGGCGGGCCTGGCCGGCGCGGGCTATGACATGGGGGTGGCGGCAGGCGACTACGACAATGACGGTTACGAAGACCTCTACGTGACCGGATACGGCGGCAATCATCTTTACCACAACAACGGCAACGGCACCTTTACCGACGTGACTGAGGCGTCCGGTACCGGCGGTAGCGGGTGGTCTACTTCCGCGGCGTGGGTCGACTTAGACAACGATGGGCGGCTTGACCTGGTTGTGCTGCGATATCTGAAATGGGACTTTAGCGATGTCTGGTGCGGTGAGCACCGCGACGGATTTCGCATGTATTGCCATCCTGACCTGTTTCAACCGATCGCTCCGCTGGTTTATCACAATGATGGCAACGGCCACTTTACAGAGGTTGCCGCGAAGGTCGGACTGGACAAGCCCGGCAAGGGGCTGGGGATTGGGATTGCGGATTACGACCGGGATGGCCACACGGATATCTTTATCGCCAACGATTCGATGGTGGAGTTTCTCTACCATAACCGAGGCAACGGGACGTTTGAGGAGGTTGGCCTGCTGCAGGAGGTTGCAGTGGATGGGGAGGGACGCACGTATGCAGGTATGGGCGTCGATTTTTCTGACTACAACAACGATAGCCTTCCAGATCTGATCGTCTCCGATCTCGCCAACCAGAAGTACGCGCTTTACCAGAACAACGGCGATGGCAGCTTTACGTACTCAAGCAATTTGAGCGGCGTGGCCGCGGCGACGCTGCTCCATTCGGGGTGGGGCCTTGCATTCCTCGACTATGACAACGACGGATGGAAGGACCTGATCGTTGCCCAGGGCCACGACATGGACAACATCCAGTTGACCTTTCCCAATTTGCGCTACAAGGAACCGCCGCTGTTGATGCATAACAACAACGGCAAGAGCCTGGTGGATGTATCGGCAGCATCGGGCGAGGTTTTTCATGAAGCGTGGGCGGGGCGCGGGCTGGCAGCGGGCGATATCTGGAACGATGGCCATATGGACGTAGTGATTACGACCAACGATGGCCCCGCCTATCTCTTGCGCAATGAGCTGCAGACGGTCAACCACTGGCTGGGGATCAAGCTAGTAGGACACAAGAGCAACCGCGATGGTATTGGCGCGGAGATCAAGGTGAGTACGTCGAAGGGAAATCAATTTGTTACCGTATCCACGGCCGGCAGCTACCTGTCATCGAGCGACAAGCGGGCTCACTTCGGACTAGGGGGCGATGCGGTGGCGCAGTCTGTCGAGATTCGCTGGCCTAGTGGAGCGATGCAGACATTGAAGAATGTTCGGGGAGACCGGGTGGTGGTGGTGGATGAGCCTTCCCCGTCTCAGGGAGCAAAATAGGAATTGGGGTTGATCTAGCTGTCCAAATTGCCGGAATGTTCGAATGTGTGGCGTTGATTTTATTGAACAATCGGGTGCTGCGGCCGGTTATGTCGAAATCAGGTTGGGGGTCGCGGAGTGAGTGCCGCGCCTACGGCGCTCAGAGTCGATTGATTAATATTCCCAGCCCTGCCGGGCTGGGCTGACGTTTAGCGGTCGGCCCTCCGGGCCTTAGGAGCGGATGGGTTATATTTTGCGGCTCTCTTGGGCAGGGACGCATGAGGCTTTGGCATTGCCAGCGCTGAAGCGCTCGATCGGAGTCGAGACTGCTCACAGAGCGCTAAAGCGCTCGTTCCTCCGCATAAATGCGGGGGCTCACACCTCGAATTTGGACAAGTCTGACTCTCAGCCGTCCCTTCGGGACTGATCGCGATTCTGCCCTAGTAGCCGACTAGGTTTCGGTGTGTATTGTCCAAGTCAGCCGCTCAAAAAAGCAAAATTTGGACTGTCGGCCTCCGTTGGCGAGTGCCTAGTTGTGTGAGTGTTTTGCCCGGGTAGAGGTGGAGGACAGAACCGAAAAAAGCAAATCGGGGCAGGCTGCATGTGAGCGCTTAAATATGTCCTTGACGGATCATTATGGCGAAAAGTAGCATCGGATTTCGTGATCTGAGCGCTTGTTGATGCCTGACATCTCATTAAATGCCGACAGCGGACTACTTAAACACAGCCTCGCGGAACAGTTGCGCGCGGAGATTCTAAACGGATCGCTGCGACCAGGAATGCGTATTGTCGAAGCTACCTGGGCGGCCAAGTTTGGCGTTGCACAAGCCTCCATACGGGAAGCGGTCAATATTCTGGCCCACGCGGGGTTTGTTTCCAAGGCTTCCGGTCGTAGCGCGCGGGTCATCCATCTGAGCGAAAGCGATGTGGTTCACATCTACCAACTGCGGGGCGCTGTGGAGGGTCTGGCGGCGCGCCTTGCAGCAGAAGCACGACCGAATTTGAATGGGCTGCAGGCCACGATGGACGTGATGCGGGAATCAGCAAGCGCGGGGAACTGCGCGGGCCTGCTCGATTGCGATTTGCTCTTCCATCTCGAACTCTGCGAACTCTCAGGCAATCCCCACGTTATGCAGCACGCCCGGCGCATCCTGCTTCCATTCTTCGCCTTTGTGCGCATGCGTGTGTCTGCAAGCGGACAGGAAACATCGGCCTGGGACAAGGATCTGGAAGCGCATCAACGGATCATCGATCTCTTGCGCGAAGGCGAGGGCGAGATCGCAGAGCAATATGTAAAGAAGGCTATGGAACGATTCTCAAAGACTGCATATGACAACTGGGACAAACGTATCTCACACGCCGGCTGATCTCCCGGGCAAGATCATTGTGTTGACCGGCGGTGGTGATGGAATCGGCCGCGAGTGCGCGCTTGCCTATGCGCGCGAAGGAGCCACGGTCGCCATTCTCGACCGTGATCTGGAGACGGCTCGACGCACCGCATCGGATGCGGGCGGGGACAGCGCTGCGTTCCATGCCGATGTCTCGGATGGCGAGGCAACTCGGGTTGCCATTGGCGCGGTGTTGGCGCGGTTTGGACGCATTGACGCAGTGCACAACAATGCGGGAATTGCCAGCCCTTCGAAACCCCTCCACGAAACCAGCGAGCAGGAATGGGACGATTTACAACGGGTGAACGTGAAGTCTGTGTTCTGGACGACCAAGTTTGCATTCGAAGCCCTGGCCGCGAGCAAGGGATCCATCCTGCTAACCGCCAGCATGGCGGGGGTAGTTGGACAAGCGAACCATGCGGCTTATGTCGCCACCAAGGGAGCGATGATTTCGCTGGCCAAGGCCATGGCGGCTGATTACGCCAGCCACGGAATTCGCGTGAACGCGGTGTGCCCCGCAGGAGTATGGACACCGATGCTTGAGAGGTGGTGCGGTGAGCAACCGGACCCGGGAAATATCCGCAAGTATCTCGATGACATGCACTTGCTCGGACCATGCCCGCACGGGGACGTGATCGCGGATGCCGCAGTTTTCCTACTTTCTTACAAAGCCCGGTTCATCACTGGTTGCATCCTGCCAGTGAGTGGCGGAGCAGAGCTGGGTTTCAGGAGATAGCGGCGCGAGATGAAGAGCTGTGTGATTCAATCCGTTTCAAGCGTCGACGCGCGCTTTGCACTCCCTGAGGGCGCTGGAACCGACTCTGTTCATACCAGCACTGAATACTGCATGGCCATAACACGGTTGGCCAGCGATGGCCAGATTTCCGGGACCGGGATTGCGCTTACCCTGGGCGATGGAAACCGGCTGGTTTGCGAAGCTATCGATTTGCTGGCGAAGCCGCTTGCCGGGCTGGAGATCAACGAGTTGATGTCGAACTTCGGAAGGTTCTTCCGCCGGCTCGCAGACGATCCGTGCCTGCGCTGGCTTGGACCTCATAAGGGAGTCGTTCACCTCGCACTCGCTTCCATTACGAATGCGTGCTTCGATCTGTGGGCTAAGAGCCGCGCAGTTCCTTTGTGGAAACTGCTGCTCGATTTGACCCCGGAAGAAATCGTCGCAGTGCTGGACCTTAGCTACGTTGAGGACGTATTGAGCGAGCAGGACGCGCTGGCGATTTTGCGCGCACAGGTTGCCACTCGCAAGCTTCGGGAGGAAATCATCCAGAGTGGGTATCCAGGCTACGATACCTCCGTCGGGTGGATATCTTATGACGACGCAAAGGTTCGCGAACTTACCAAGCGGGCAATCGACGGTGGCTTTCGCGCCTTCAAGCTGAAGGTTGGATCGGCGGATGAATCGCGCGACCTGCGCCGTGCTGCGATGCTAAGGGACTTGGTCGGCGAGGTTGGCATTTTGATGTTTGATGCCAACCAGCATTGGAACCTAGCGGACGCAAGCCGCATGTGCCGAGAACTGGTGCAGTTCAAGCCGTTGTGGATAGAAGAGCCCACGCACCCGGATGATGTGTACGCGCATGTGGTTCTGGCGCGCGAGATCGCACCGGTAAAAATCGCGGCGGGCGAGCACATACCCAATCGGGTCCTGTTCAAGAACTTTCTTCGCTACGGAGGTATACATTTCGTCCAGGCGGATTGCACCAGGCTCGGAGGCGTCAGCGAGTTTCTCACGGTTAGCCTGATGGCAAAGAAAATGGGTCTGCCAATCGTGCCCCACGTAGGGGATATGGGGCAGTTACACCAGCACCTGGTGCTCTTCAATCATGTTGCTCTCGATCATGAAGTCATCTTTCTCGAACACATCCCACATCTCAAAGATCACTTCGTTTTCCCCGCCCAGGTTAGCGGTGGGCTCTACAAAACGCCGCAGGAGCCGGGCGCTTCCTCTGACATGATCCTGAACGTGAGCTAGCGAGGCCAGGTTGGCGAGCCGAAGGTGGCTCATCGAGAGCCATTATCCCACTCAAGCCAAAGTACGGCTTGAATGGGCACCCAGCGCTTGTTGGGTGCAGGAAAGACCGCCTGGGGGGCGTCCATTTAGGGTTAATTTTTGTACAGAGGGCTTAAATTTGACGTTCCCGGCGTGAGCGGCTTGTTATTTGTGAATAGAAGGTCAATTTCTATACTGCTTTTTGTGCAGATTGATGTTTAAATCTCCGACAGGTCCCCCACAATTCCTATGCAAGAACGGGGAACCCGTAGATGCTAAGGGCATCAGACCTCTATCCTTCGTCCGATTCACTCTCAAGGTATCGAATTGTCTTGCTCTCCGCCTCCATTTGCCTGCTCACGGTTTGTGCCGGTGTATTCGGAGTTAGACACGGCATTGGCCCGGTTTTTGGGGTCCATCAGGGGTGGCAAAACGCATTCGACTTCGCCATCGAATCCCACCTGAATCAATACGTAAACCGCTGGCCGCGATTTGATTCGACGATGTTGCTCCTTGTGAACCGCAATCTACTCAAAGGAGCCCCCATTGTTTTTCTGTGCTGGGCGGCGTTCTTCGAAAAGCGACGTAGTCTCAAGGAGAACCGCGCCAAGCTTGTCGCGACGATACCGCTTGCGATCGCGGGAGTGGTGGCTGCCCGGGTTCTGGCTAAGATTCTTCCCTTTCGCGAAAGGCCTTTTCGAACCATTGCCCTGCACTTCCAAACGCCCCATGGGATGTCCACGGAAAGGCTTTACGGGTGGAGTTCTTTTCCCAGTGACCACGCAGTCCTCTTTATGGCGTTGGCGGTCGGCGTGTTCTTTGCTTCCCGCCGCCTGGGCGTCATAGCACTCAGCTACGTTGTTCTGCTTATTATGGGCCCGCGCGTTTATTTGGGCTGGCACTGGCCCACGGATGTACTGATGGGGGCAGTGTTAGGGGTAGCCTTCGCCGCGGGCGCCAACATCCCGGCTTATTGTAATTTCGTGTGGCGGTGGACGGAGAGAGCGTGGCAGTCTTACCCGGGAATTTTCGCTGGGACCATGTTTATTCTCAGCTATGAGATCACCGATTTGTTCGACGCCCCCATATCGATTGTTTCCATGTTGCTCAAGCATAAGAACCTTTGAGGCAGGAACTTATGCCAGCCGAACATGCTGCGAAAAAGGTCCGGGAGGGGGATGAATTGAGCCCCCTCAGCGGCCAAAGCCGACCTGTTTAACTTCACTTTCGTACGGGCTTTATAGCCGGGCCGTAAACGATTGAGAATGCGACGGGCTTTAGAGTCTGGGGTACGCTTTTCAGTCCTTCTTGGCGGCTGACATTGGTTCGAAAAACCGTACCCCAGCGGCTGAAGCCGATCAGAAAGCATGGCCTCTTCGGCACGGCTGAACCCGTGCCCTTCGTACGGATCCTTTCGCCAGTTTTTCATGCAGACTCTTTAGCCCCTGCGTGAGAACCAGGAGAAACGGCAGATTCCTCCGATCGCCAAGCCCCAGAGGGCCGACCGCCAAACGTCAGCCCAGCCCGCAAGGGCTGGGTTTCGATCCAGAGGAGATTCCTGAGCGCCATCGGCGCGGCACCATGCGTACTCAGCGATCCTGAATATGATCGGACGAGACGGGTGCCGCACCTACGGTGCTCGTCATCGCATGGATACTATCCCAGCCCTTACGGGCTGGGCTGACGTTTGGCGGTCGGCCCTCTGGAATCTGCGGGTCTTTTGTTCTCACGCAGACTCTTTAGCCCGTACCCTTCGGCTGAAAGCCGTACCGCCCAAGAAGAAGCCTTTTCCGCTTAAGGAGTTTTAGCAAAAAGCTTGTAACGTTGGGAGGATCACCACCACTATCTCCATGTTTGATAGATGGGCTGGGTCTCGACGGTCAGGAAACACCTGCAATACTTGTCTGCGGTCCAGTTTCATGTTGCCGGCCGCGATTCTCCGCGAACTCCTTCATAGACTCTTTCGGGGGGAAGAGGTCTATGAAGTGGAACGTGGAGGATCGCAGTTGGCATTCTTGCCATCGGCTAAGCCCTCCTAAATCCGGACCCGAAAAGTCATCTTATTGTCACTCGCCTGGACTACAGTGCCGTAGAGGGTTTGCGTGACGATAACCATCTTCGAGTGGCTGCTCGGCTTGAGCGTACTGCTGTTTGTCACCCGCCGGTTGCTGCTGCGCCTGCAGCTCTCCCGCGCCAAGCACCGCTCGCTAGCCGGCCATGCCCAGCTGGGGCGGCTGCTGGCCCGTTTCGTACCGTATTACGAATACGACGAGGCCCAGTTCTTCCGAGCCGACGATGCCCCGGAGGAGATCGGCGAGCAGCGGCAGGCGGCCTTCAGGCGCCTGGCCGGACTCTATGCGCAACGCTTCGCCAATACCGCGCGCCAGACTGACGAGGTCCAGGATGAGATCTCCGACCTACAGTTCACGGCGCGCTACCGCGTACCATTCCAGTTCAGCCATTTCGTCCGCCGGCACCTTAACAGCGGATCGTTCGTCCTCTCCTCCAGCGGCGCGACTACGACGGATCTGGACGGCAACCGGCGCTACGACCTGACCGGCTCATACGGCGTAAATGTCTTTGGCTATGACTTTTACAAGGAATGCATCGAACGGGGCAGCGCGCGGGTCCGCGACCTGGGCCCCGTGCTCGGCGCTTACCACCCAGTGACCGCGGAGAACGTGCACCGTCTTCGCGCGATCTCGGGGCTCGACGAGGTCTCCTTCCACATGTCGGGAACTGAAGCGGTGATGCAGGCCGTGCGCCTGGCCCGCTACCACAGCAGGCGCCGCTACCTTGTCCGCTTCTGCGGCGCTTACCACGGTTGGTGGGGTGAGGTGCAACCGGGAGTCGGCAATCCGGTGACCGAGCGCGATACGCTCACGCTCAAGGATATGGATGAGCGAAGCCTGCGCGTGCTGCGGAACCGGCATGACATCGCATGCGTGCTAGTCAATCCGGTGCAGGCGCTGCACCCCAATGCAGGCGCGGCGTCGGATTCGACCCTGCTGGACGGCGGCCCACGCCCCAGTTATGACCGCGGGGCCTACACAAGATGGCTGCAGCAGCTACGCCAGGTGTGTTCGGAGCGCGGTATTGTGTTGATTTTCGATGAGGTGTTCCTGGGGTTTCGGCTGGCCCGTGGGGGTGCGCAGGAATATTTCGGGGTCCGCGCCGACATGGTGACCTACGGAAAAACAGTAGCCGGCGGTTTGCCGATCGGCGTGGTGTGCGGGCGTGCCGACCTGATGAAGCGGTTTCGGGAAGACAGGCCGGCGGATGTCTGCTTTGCGCGCGGTACCTTCAATTCCCACCCGTACGTGATGGGGGCGATGTTCGAGTTTCTTGAGCGCCTGGACACGCCAGAGATCCTGGCCTGCTATCGCGAGCTCGATGCGGTGTGGGACGGCCGGGCGGCCCGGCTCAATGAGCGTCTGCGCGAAGCGGGCGTCGGGGTTCGGGTAGCTAATCTGTCCTCGGTATGGACAGTCTGCTACTTGGAACCTTCGCGCTACCACTGGATGTTTCAGTATTATCTGCGCGCCGAAAACCTGGCTCTGAGTTGGGTGGGAACGGGCCGGCTTATCTTCAGCCTGAATTACAGCGATGAAGACTTCGCCGCGGTCGCCGATCGCTTCTTATCGGCGGCGCGGCAAATGCAGCAGGATGGCTGGTGGTGGCGGAACGAGGCGCTCACCGACAAAGCCATTAGGCGTCGCGTACTGCTAGAAATGCTTCGGACTCGTCTACATCGTCCATGGGATCAATCAGCTGACCGCCCATCAGGTAAAACGGCGCTCGATAGTAGAGCATGAAGTCATGAAACGGATCGGTGAGGATTTTGGTCATCCAAACCAGGCCGGTCTGGACGTCCCTGATGAAGAACAGTTGGAGGGTGCGGAAGAGTAGGGCGCCAAAACCGACCAGGAGCCAGATCTGGCCGACGTGCTGGAGGAAGGTAGCGCGATCGGCGTAGGCGGGGAAAATCCCAAACAACGTTGGACTTAGCCACAGGAGTGCCGGCGAGAGCGCCCAGATCGTCAGCAGGACGATCTTGCGGCGAAGATTGTAGCCGACCTTAATGTCCTCCTTGTGCTCATGGGTGGCATGGTTTACCTCATCGTAACCCCTGGGCTCGAAGAAGAAGTGTCCGGCTTGCCGGCTTACCATGGCCACCAGCCAGCCAATCAGCGCCGAAGCCGCGGGATTCTTGAAGATGAGGCCGTACGCGGTAAGAAAGCTAATGGCACTGAGCAGGTGGAGCGACTGATTAATGCGGCTGTGATGGTAGTAGCGGTGGTCGTCCCACCGCTGGATGCGCAGAGCTTCGAGAAAACTTCGCATGCTGCTTCCTTCCCAGGTTTGCCGGATGGTCATGAGAAGGGAATATCGCAATCTTGTTACAGCGATATGACAGTTTGAGATATAGGGGATCATCGGCCGTTATCGAGTTAGACACTATCCTGTGACCTGCCGGGTAGCCAAGCAACCCCGGCAAACCACCGATTGGTTATCGAGATTTCACCCAGAGTGGATATTGCCCCCTGCCGGAATTGGGAGGAGAATAAAACACGCAAGTGTCTGATTGCATCGCCGCAATCAGAAAGGTGTCCTTAGAGGAGGCGAGCGATGGGTGAGATTCCCAGTCTTCCGACCTTTCGCGTGAAACGCTGGTTCGCGTTTGCCATTCTCGCGTCAGCCAGTATTCGAATGTTCGGAGAGGTGTCCCAAACACCTTCGGCCCAGAACCCGGTTAACCCGCCTAAGCAAACGTCTGCTCCTGCTGCCGCTCCAGAACGCAGGGCGCTCTCTTTAGATCCACTTCCCGCTGAGGAGAAGGCGGACATTTTGATGGCCCGTGGAGAGTATGCGGCTGCGATCATCGCGTATCAAGAAGGCAATCTAAAATCTGCCACGGTCTGGAACAGCATCGGCATGGCCTACCACCATATGTTCGCGTTGGAGCAGGCACGCAGGGCTTACCAGACGGCGCTGTCGATCAATCCTCGCTTTGCCGCAGCTTCCAATAACCTCGCCGCCGTGTATTACGGCCAACATGATTTTCGTGACGCGGAGCACTTTTATAAGAAGGCGTTGAAACACAGTTCGGAAAGCGCGGTCATCTTTTGTAATCTCGGGACCGCTTATTTCGCCGAGGCGAAATACAAGCAGGGCATGAAAGCGTATCGCAAGGCCTTCGAGATGGATGACAAGGTATTTGCACCTAATCAGGCGGCAATGATAGAAGCCGGGAGCTCCCGTGAACAACGGATTGCGATGAACTACTTCGTCGCAGCGACCTATGCCAGGGTAGGAAAACAAGAACAGGCACTCACCTATCTTCGCAAGGCGATGGACGAGGGCTTTAAGGACCGCAAACGTCTCGATGAGGACAAGGATTTCGCCACGCTAAGAACGACGCCGGAGTTTCAGCACTTGCTGGACCAGGAAAATCTAAACTAGTCGCGGGCGGCCTAACGGATTCGGACGAGGGAGTCGGTATCGCGACTCACTCTCTCACATTATTGGAGCGCTTCCACCTTATCTGCAATCCCGTCATACTTCGGCGTGTTCGTCGCAAGCTCGGTTCCGTTATGGATGGCATCCCCGTCGATGGATTCTTCCCCAAAAGAAGCAATATCCACCGCTCCAACCGTTGTGAGGATGGCTCTTGCGTCGGAAACCTCCTCACAGCGAACACAGTGGATCGACAATAGTACTTCCCCTTCCATTACCCGGCCATCGTAAAGCTTCGCCTCATACTCGGGGATACCTAAGCCGACCAGTGCTCCCACTAAGCCACCGACAGCTCCACCAACGCCCAAGCCGGCGAGACTTGCCACGATGGGACCGGCAGCAATGAGCGGCCCGGCACCCGGTATCGCTACGGCTCCAATACCCGCCAGAAGGCCCAGGGTTCCTCCAACGACCCCTCCCACGGCAACCCCGGCGCTTGCATCCGCTTTTGTGTTTCGTTCCGTCGCCGCCTCATTCGATCCGTCCATACCAGACATGAGGAACGAAACGTCTTGAGTTGAAAACCCGGCAGCTGTCAACTGATCGACAGCTGCCTCCGCGCTCGCCCTGCTTGCGAAGATGCCAAAGACCGCAGCATTCCCTGGTGTCATGATGTGTCTCCTTACCTTACTTTTTTGCCGCCTTCAGGCAGAGAGCTAGTAGTCTTCCTCTTCGACTTCAGGACCATTCAACGCAGCTGCGTTCACCTCTTTCGCAATCAACGTCAACTTCCTGTCAGCAGCCTCTTCCTCTTTCAAGGTCGCATCCAGAAGAGCCACGATCTGTTTTTGGCCGAGCAGCCTGGCGTATTCTCGAACCCCTCCGTAACCTGCCATCTCATAATGTTCCACTCGCTGAGCAGCTGTTATTAGACCGGAGTCGCGAAGATCTCCTTTGTCCGTTTCTTCCAAAACCTCAGCGCCCTCGGAGAGAACACCCTTCATCCCTTCGCAGGTTTTGCCCGTGCCCTTTTTCTTTAGCATTTCGAAGATTGTTTCCAGGCGTTCAATCTGGCCATTGGTTTCTTCCAGGTGGCTCTGAAAAGCATCTTTTAGTTTTGGCGACGTGGCGCCCTTCGCCATCTTTGGCAGTGCTTTCGTGATCTGCTTCTCTGCGGAATACAGATCCTTTAGTTCATCCAAAAACAGCTCCTGCAAACTATCTACACTCATGTGTTGCCCCTGCAGGCGATACATTCTGCCCTCCGTTTCATAGATGCGAGATGCAGCGTCCGAGCGCGACATAGCGGCACACTTTTCTGAGATAGGAAAGCAATTTGCTTTTTTGGCAACACGCCTATTGGCAACCGCATCTGTTCAACCTAATGCGGAGTCTCGCGTAAGCCTCAACTAGCGCACCTTCTCACTCAAAGGGAGTACCCAATCGATGTATCACCATGTCAAGAAACTGATGTATACCGTAAACGTCGGCGAGCCGGATCCGCGCTTCGGAAATATGCTGTTGGAGCAATTTGGTGGAGCCAATGGAGAACTAGCAGCAGCGATGCAATATTCCATTCAAGGGTTTAACTGCGAAGATGCCGCGCGTAAGGATCTTCTTATGGATATCGGCACCGAAGAACTCAGCCATCTGGAAGTGGTTGGGGCGCTGATTCGAATGCATTTGAAGCCGATGAAGTTCGACCGGGCCGCAGCTGAGGCGGATCCGCTGGTGTCGATCGCAGGGGGAGGCGGCGTTTCTCTGGTTAATTCCATGGGCGATGCCTGGACGGGCGATTATCTGAAAATCACTGGAGATCTTTCCGTAGACTTGCGCAGCAACATCGCGGCTGAAGCGCGAGCAAAGATTGTTTATGAGCGCCTGATCAATTTCACCGATGACGTGGGCAGCAAAGAAGCACTGCAGTTTCTTATGACGCGGGAGATCACTCATATGCGCGCCTTCACCGCGGCTCTGGATACTATGGGCAAACCACAATTCTCAATTGGACTGATTGCTCCCACGCCCAGCCTGGTGGACCAGTTCTTCAACGATTCGACTGGTGTTGGGGAAGAGGGCGAAAAGGACTCTGTTGCGTCGATTCTAGATGCGGCGGAACTCGAGGCGGTGGATTCACCTATTTTTGAGGGAGCAGGGCTGGACACAACGCCAACTGAACCCACTCCGGACTCGGAGAAAACATCCAAGTTTGACTCGACGCCGGTAGGCGC
This sequence comes from uncultured Acidobacteriaceae bacterium, assembly GCA_963743365.1. Classification (GTDB taxonomy): domain Bacteria; phylum Acidobacteriota; class Terriglobia; order Terriglobales; family Acidobacteriaceae; genus PALSA-350. Next base: position 49,411 of record CAVUQE010000016.1, on the reverse strand, counting down.
GAGGCACTTAGGAAACGGCGCCAAGACCCTGAAAAAGACCGGCACTCACCGGCGATAGTTTATTGGATCGCGGCGTGCATCACGGCCTCATTTAACCCCACTTTGAACCTTATGCGCTCTGGTTCAAAGTGGGTTTTTGCACATTTGCTTGATTTTCCGCAAGATAACATGCGGGCCCCGGTTCATGGTTCTAGCTGTAGGGCGAAAAGTCCTTATGGTATAGCATGTTCCATTGTCAGCATGGCCATGATCCGCTCGAACTCATCTCGAACACTCTCGCAGCTGTTAGCGGTGGTAGTGACGGTGGTCCTGATCACTGTGCTCTATCTTGCGAAAACAGTGATCTTGCCGCTGGCCCTCGCCATGCTTCTGACTTTCGTGCTCGCTCCCGTGGTCACATGGTTGGAAAGAGCCCGGCTCCCCAGGACATTGGCTATCGCGACCGTCATGCTTGCGGCAGGGGCGATTTTGGGCTCCGCCGGTTGGACCGTTTTCATGCAGTTGGTTCAGGTCACGGATGCGCTTCCCTCCTATACAACAAACATCCAGGAGAAGATTCAATCGTTCCAACAGCCGAAAACAACGAGCTTCAACCGGGCGCAAAGAGAACTGGACGATCTAAGCAAGCAGATTAGCGATTGGAGCTCAGGCTTCACTACAGATCAGAGACATGCCGGCGCGTTAGATCTAGGGTCACCCACTCACCCTGTCTCCGTACGAGAGGTTGGGGGCAGTCAAGGCAGGTTAGACGCGCTCAGCGGTGTGCTGGGGGTGGTCGTTTCTGTCATTTTGATTACAGTCTTCACCTTCTTCATGTTGTTGCAGAGGGAGGACCTGCGCAATCGCCTTATTCGGCTGAGCGGCCAAGGACATCTGCACCTCATGACGCAGGCTATGGATGACACCAGCCAGCGGGTCAGCCGATATCTGTCCTTGCAGGCGCTGGTCAATATGGGTTTCGGTCTGATCGTCTTTGTTGCTCTGCACTTCATTGCGATGCCTCACGCCCTGTTGTGGGGCGCATTGGCTGGGGTTTTGCGGTTTATCCCTTACATCGGCGCGCCCATTGGTGCTTTCCTTCCCACCGCGTTATCTTTGGCCGTCTTCAATGGATGGACGAAGACCCTGTTGATCATGGCTATCTTCTTTTTCCTGGAGGTATGCACAGCGAATTTTCTGGAGCCACAGGTTTACGGCAAGCATACCGGGTTGTCTTCACTTGCGATTTTGGTGGCCGCGATTTTCTGGGCCCTCATATGGGGACCGATCGGGCTCATCCTCTCTGTGCCCCTAACCGTCTGCCTGGTGGTGTTGGGCGCGTACGTGCCCAGTCTTCAATTCTTGACGGTGCTACTGGGAGACCAGCCGGTCATGCAACCGGGAGCTCACTATTACCAGCGCTTGCTGGCTAACGATCAGCGCGAAGCGAGCCAGGTACTGGAGGCGCATCTGAAGGAAAACTCGCTTGAAGACCTTTATGACACGGTGTTAATTCCTGCACTTAACCTGGCTGAACAAGATCGTCACCGTAATGCGCTCGACGATTCGACTGTCGACTTCATTACTCAAACGACAAAAGACCTGGTGGAAGAATTTAGCCTCAGGATAGACCAGCCCAGGGCCGTCGGTTCAAGCGCACACGAGGGTCCATTAGCAACGCTCGGGTCTATTCCAGGGATCGCGGACCCAGTTTCCAAGAAGATTTCCTGCCTTCCTGTCCGCGACGATGCTGATGAGGTGGTCGGCATCATGTTGGCGCAATTGCTGGATCGAGCCGGTTTCTCGGCGATGGCGATCCCGATTGGAAGTGTGGATCGAATGTTGGCAGAGGCGGCAAACGCGGAACCGGAAATCGTTTGTTTATCTGCACTACCGCCGTACGCCGTCTCGCACGCCCGCAGTATTTATAGAAGACTGCGGATGCAGCATCCAAAGCTGAAAGTCATTATTGGGCTATGGAATTACCCGGAAGACCCGGTTAAAGCCGCGCTCGAGATTAGCGGGGGAGAGCAAAACCTGGTTTGCACGACACTGGCTCAAATGATTCTGCAGGTCAGCGTGGCATCTCCCAACGCATCTTTGCAACAACCTTTGGCAAGTGCGGGCGCAACGGGCTCAGTGTAAAGATTTCTTGAGCGTAAATAAAATGGTCGAAAGGAGCTACCCCTGCCCCTCTCGACCGGAAAATCTGGAATTCTGGGTCGCAACGTTACGCCGCTTTAACGCTTTGCGGTGTCAGTCCGCCCCCTGCGAAACATTTCATTCACAGTGGCGACGAAATGATGCGCCGATGGGGGCGTGGGAACCGCACCACTCAGTATGGTCTTATAAGGAATGTCCTTGCCGTAATAGGCTTGGGTATCTGCTGTGTTCTGGTGAACCTCGTCGCCTGTCAGGTCGACCCCAGCGAACAGTCCTTTGCTGCGCGAGTAGGTGAGGAATTCGGCATTTGCAAGTTCTGTGGTGGAAGCTTGCGAGTCACGGCCTACCGGGCCGGCCGCAGCAGCAATGTCGCCACCGAGCTTGACTTTATCCTTAAGTAGATCATCGAGACTCCGGCGGTTGACGCCAACCAGCACGAGGTCGGTGGATTCGCCACCCGCCTGGAACCCGAAACTCGCTCCGGTCAACTGGATGAAAACGGGTGCGCTCCACCCGGTCGCAGTCCGGCATGTCGCTACGCCCTGCCCATACTGCGCGCCCACCAGGAAGGCACCTTTCTTGTATCCCGGGATAACTGCGATGCAATGAGCTTTCGCCGCGATATCGAAGGGTATGCCTTTGTCGGGAGTATTCATTAACTCGTGCAGAACATCGTGGGCCGCATCGATTCGTGCGTCCAACTTGGACATGTCTGCCCCTTTTGCCGGAGCAACGCAAACCAGACTTATACCAATCAATGAAGCAGCCAACATGTTTTTCATAAGAAATCTCGACTCTCCGTGCAGAGGCCTTCTATTCCCTAAGCTTCTGCTGGTTAGTGTGATGCGCCTTTCGCCCGAACGTTGGGTCTGCTGTCCAATTTCTTTGCAGGAATTTGGAACGTATTCAAACTAAAGGCGGCGGAGATACGCAGGGGCCACCTCACATCGGGCTACGATTGAGCAAGTAATCGAGACCGCAAACACGGTACCATCGGTAACCATAGGGTTCGAGCAGGATGCGGTGTTTGTCACCGGCCAGCGGCTGACTGTGGTTTTCCGCAAGAAGATTGATCAGCGTACAGGCTTGCTGTTGGCCACTGTTGACCGAAAAGGTCACCTCTCGAGGCACAGAACTAAGATTATGAACAAAAAGCACCGAGTTATTGCGCCAGTCATAGCGCATGATGAGGACTTCACTAGCCTGCGCGGAGATGAAAGAAAAATCGCCCCAGCCTATCTCGGGCACTTCCTTGCGCATGCGAATGATGCGCTCCATCCAATCCAGCAATGAATCAGGATCGCGGCGCTGGGCAGCGACGTTGACGTGCTCGAAACCGTAGGGGCCGGAGCTGATCACCGGCATGATTGGCTTGTCGCTTTTGGTGAAGCCTGCATTCGGCTCCGTAGACCACTGCATTGGCGTTCGGGCGCAGTTACGTTCCGGCAGTTTGAGGTCGTCGCCCATCCCGATCTCGTCTCCATAGCGGATCACGGGAGTGCCGGGCAGGGTCATCATCAGACTGTAGGCAAGTTCCAACCGCCTGCGATCGCCCTCCAGCATGGGCGCCAGGCGGCGCCGAATGCCACGGTTGTATAGCTGCATATCGGGATCGGGACCGAACGCCGCGAAAACAGCGTTTCGTTCCTTGACGTCGAGGCGACCAAGATCGAGCTCGTCATGATTACGAAGAAACTGACCCCACTGCGCAGTCGCGGGCCGTTGCTTTGTGGATTGCAGAGCCTTTTTCAGGGGCCGGCTATCCGAGGTGGCCATGGCCAGAAAAAGATGTTGATTGGCCTCGAAATTGAACATCATCTGCATGCGCTCGCCGGCGCTCCCGAAATAGCGCATGTCTGTATCCGGCAGGACATTGGCTTCGCCGAGGATGATCGCGTCTCCTTCCCGCCAGCTTAAAAACTGGCTGAAGGTGCGCAGCATTTCGTAGTCTTCCTCGGGTTTAGTGACCTTGGCTCCCTTTGAGGAAATCACAAAAGGAACAGCGTCCATCCGGAAACCGCAAACACCCAGCTGCAACCAGAACCCCATAATCTTGAGGATCTCCGCCTGGACTTCAGGGTTGGCAGTATTAAGATCCGGTTGAAAATCGTAGAAGCGATGAAAGTAGTATGCCTTGGCGACCTCGTCGTAGGTCCAGGTGCTTTTCTGCACGCCGGGAAATACGACCCCTGAGGCGGCGTTCTTTGGTTTCTTTTTCGACCACACATACCAATCGCGATATTTGGATTCTGGATCTCGGCGTGCCTCCTGGAACCAGGGATGCTGGTCGGATGTGTGATTGACCACCAAGTCGATCATTACGCGCAGTCCCCGTTGGCTACATCCCTTGGTGAACTCCACGAAGTCGCCTAGTGTGCCGAAGCGAGGATCTACCCCGTAATAGTCGGCAACATCGTAGCCGTCATCTCGGCCCGGTGACGGCTGAAAGGGCATCAGCCACAGCGCCGTCGCACCGATACCCTGCAGGTAATCGAGGCGGCTCATGAGTCCTTGAAAGTCGCCAATTCCGTCGCCATCTGAATCCAGGTAGGTGGCGATCGAAAGGCAGTAAATGATGGCGTTCTTGTACCAAAGATCGTTGATCATGGGCGAAAATTTTCCGAACTCATTTTGGAAGTCTTAGTTAGGATGCCGAAGTTGGCCTGGTGGAAACGGTAAGGAGATATAGTAAAGGGCCGAAGCTAAAAGTGAGAGGAACATCACCGATGATGCACGGACGGGAGATTCGCTTTTCTATATTCTGCGCTTTTTTCTTATCCGCCTTCTGGGGGATGGCGCAGACGAAGGATGATTGCGGCGACAACTCCGCGAACGTTCCAGCCGACATCAAGGCGGTGTTCAACAAACCCGCCTACAAGAACGCAAGTTGGGGGCTTCGCATCGTGGATCTCGGCACCGGCAAGGAGGTGATCGATCTGCAACCGAATTGCCATTTCTACATTGGGTCGGTACGCAAGATTTTTTCTGTGGGCGAACTGTTGAACCAAGTGGGTCCTGATCACCGATACAACACACCGGTCTACCGTCACGGGGAGTTGAATGGCGCCGGCGTGCTGCAAGGCGATCTGGTCCTGGTCGCGTCCGGCGACCTGACGATGGGTGGGCGAACCAACCCTGACGGCACTATCGCACTCACCGATTTCGACCATAACGAGGCTGACAGCCTGGGAAACGCTAGCCTGACCAAAACTAACCCGCTGGCCGGGTATATCGAGTTAGCGAAGCAAGTGGCGAGGTCAGGGGTAAAGGAGGTTACCGGCGATGTTGTCATCGATGATCGGCTTTTTCAGCCTTTTGATTTCAGAGGCCAGTTCGACGTTAGGCCTATTTTCGTCAATGGCGATCTTGTCGATCTGAGCATCCGGCCAACGACCCCGGGCAAATCCGCCTCGGTGGAGTGGCGTCCAGTGTCGGCCGCACTCGGGGTCGAGAACAACCTGGTTACCAGCGCGGCGCATTCGCAGGCGACGCTGAGCTTAAAGCCGGTCGCGCCCGAGTGCATCGGCAAACCCGGCTGCAATGCAGCTATTGCGGGGCAAATTCCAGTCGATTTTGTTCCGCCACTCACCAATAAGTACCCATTAGTACAGGCGTTCCGCATCACACAGCCTTCGAATTATGCGCGCACGGTGTTCATCGAGGCGCTTAAGGCAGCTGGTGTTATGGTCCATGCAGTTCCTGTCGCTGAGAACCCGGTGCAGCTGCTTCCGGCCAAAAACTCGTACATGCCTAAGGAAAAACTCGCGGAGTTGCAAGGGGTGCCCTACTCGGAGACCGCGAAACTGATTTTGAAAGTGAGCTATAACATCGGGGCGGATACCAGCCTGGTTCTCTATGGGCTTACCCAGGGGGTCGATAACATGACCGATGCACTCAAAGTGGAACAGAAGAACCTGACCGCAAATTACGCGATAACGGCCGATGAAATTCACTTTGTCGATGGCAGCGGAGGTGGGCTTACTACGGCGACGAACCGGGCAGTCACCAGAATGCTGATCGATATGAAAGGCAAGTCGTCGTTCCCTACATTCTTCAATGATTTGCCCAAACTGGGCGTGGATGGATCATTGGGATTCGTCACGGATTTCAAGTCCGACCCCACGCTCACGGGCGCGACTGGGCAGGTGACGGCTAAGACGGGGACGTTCGTTGAAGGCAACGAGGCGGGGCTGGTGCTTAAGGGGCAGGCTTTCGGGGGTTATATCACCACCAAAGGGGGAAGACAGCTGGTCTACGAGCTAGTGGTTAACAATGTCGTGATTACAAGTTTGGATGATGTGCTGCGGACGTTTCAGGACGAGGGTAGGATTTCGGCTATGCTCTGGCGCGATCATTGAGGTCGCTTCACTAGGCAGTTGCGTTCAGGAAAGGCGCACCGCAGGTCCCTCGGCTTCGACGGGATGACAAAGGGTGGGAGCAGCCAGGTTTAGTGCCGCGCCTACGGCGCTCAGATCTTCTTCGGGATTAACCCCCAGCCCTTCCGGGCTGGCTCACGTTTGGCGGACGGCCCTCCGGGCCTAGCATCCATGGCGATTTTGCGGTGTCATTTCTTTCTCAACCGCCACAGGCAAGTTGACTGCTCGGGATGACAAAGGGTGGGGTCGCGCTTCCATAAGGAATTAGCTAGTGGCTGAAAGAGTCGCCGGCGGGGCCTTCTCTTCATTCAAACGATTGCCCGTCTTTTTCCAGCCCCCAAGCTCAAGTGCGACGGACATGCAATCGTCCCGCAATTTATCGGCATGGGCGCGATCGTGCATGGCTCGAGCCACAACCATCCCACCAATGCATAAAGCTGCTATGGCTTGTGCCCTGGTGTTACGGGCTCGGCTCTGCACCAGGCTGCGCTCTAACACGCTGACCATAGCGCTGAAGACGGTTTCGAAGGCAAGTTTTGCGCTTTCGCCGCTGCGTGTCACATCGCTCGGTAACGCTACCATGGGGCAAGAATTTTCTACATCCTCAAAATGCTGGCGAGATAGGTAGGCGCGTATCACCTGGGTCCCTACGTCTTTCGATGCCAGATCTACTTTCACCCCTTCCCAACGGCTCTTCCATTTAGGGTCGGTGAAGAAGCACGCTAATACTTCGGCATAGAGATCGCTTTTGCTACGAAAATAGCTATAGAATCCCCCGCGCGTGAGGCCTGCCCCGGACATGATCTGATCGAGCGAGACACTGTCGAAGCCGTGCCGGTTGAACAGCCTGCGGGCGCTCTGGATAATCTTCTCTTTTACCTCGGTGCGGTGCCCTCTGGGATAAGGCATGAGCCCTCCTGGTTGCCGGTGTGGGGAAGTATTGCGCGAGCCATCTGCTCTGGTCCAGCAAAATATGATCTTGAACATAATTTGATCGCGTGGTCCCATGCATTGACGGTTTGCAAATGTGAACCCGACTGGGCACAAAGCTCGACGAGTCTCAGGAGGATGCAATGGAAAAAGGGATGAACCCGCCTGCCGTGGCGCATAGGCCGACGAGACGGCAGGCGATTGCTATCATTTCTTGCGGTGTAGCCGCGGGTTACCCGTCCTTGGCGGAGAATCCGCCGCAAGCGATGCAGGAGAAACCGGCAACTGCGGCCAATAAGACGCGCACAGCCCTGCATGAAGATATCGAAGTGAAGTCGACTCCACAGCGAATCTATGAGGTGCTTCTAGACGCCAAGCAGTTCGCGACATTCAGCGGTATGCCGGCCGAGATCGACCCCAAAGCAGGCGGAGCCTTTTCTATGTTCGGAGGACAAATTGTTGGACGAACGATCGAGTTGGTCCCCAACCAGCGCATTGTCCAGGCGTGGCGCCCTTCCCACTGGGACCCCGGCATCTACTCGATCGTTGAGTTTCAACTCAAACTCCGGAGTTCCGGAACGCTCATAGCTTTGGACCACAAAGGCTTTCCTGAGGGCGAGTTCGACCACTTAGAGTGGGGATGGCACGCGCACTATTGGGAACCGTTAAAGAAATATCTTGCTTAGCGCTGCGGTGGAAGATTTCACTCATATCTCAACGGGATGATCGGGGGTCCAAAAGGGTTCCTTGGTGGGCACAAACTCGATCGGAACCTCGGAAATGAATGACCGCAGCCAGTCGGCACAGTAGATCATGCCGCCTTGCTCGGAGACCACGTGCCCCAGCAGGATGAGCGCTTTCTTGTTTCCTGCGGTTATGCTGTCGCGCACGTACTCCACCAGTTCCCACTCGCGTGTTTCCCCGGCAATGAATACGTCGACATCCGGACGGGCAAAAAAGGGAATGCCCGGCATTCTGCTCACGAAGCCCCAACTTACAAGCACTCGCTTGACCGGCATTCGCGGGTCGCCAACAACTCTCATCGTGCGATCTTTCAGCTTCGACTGCATCTCCTTGGAGAAGTGGGCTAGAGGGATTCCGGGAAAAGTAAATTGCTTCGGATTGTCTGAATCGACATATTTCTCCCAGCCAAGCTGCATCATCATTCCGGTAGCGATCCCGTCGGGCTTGCGAGCATGCCAGTGATCGTGGAAATGGAAAATGGCCATGTCGTTCTTGCGGATGAAGTCCAATTTGTACTTCAAGGTCGGGTCGTCTTTGATGTCCTCGGTGTGATCCTGGTGGAGGTAAAAGGGCGTTTCATGGGTAACAATCATGTTCTTGCCCGCGGCGGCAGCACGCTCCACGACGTCCAGCGTCGCCATCATGGTGGTTGCGATCCCATGCACCGGCGTGCTCTCACTCCCGGCAACGATTTGATCGACGGTTTGTGCCCGCCAGGGAATTCCCACTTGCTTGCGGATGCGGTCGACTACTTCGCCAGCGGTGAGTGTGGTGGAAGTTCTTTCTGCCTTTGCCAGGTAGGAGGTCAGCGCAGCGCTCCCTGTAAGAATGAAGTCGCGACGGGAAAAATCGCTCATGGATGTTCTTCACCTCGGTGCTACCAACCAAAGCTATATCAAGACAGACCGGCCGTCGCGTAAGTCTCAAACTACGGGGCCAGTGCCTGAGGTTTGAAATAGCGCTGCCAGGGCGGGTTTCATTACTTTTCCCATGGCATTGCGCGGGAGCGCATCGAGCACCAGGAGCCGCGAAGGCAGTTTGTGAACCGTTAACAACTCTCTAGCCCAGGCGCGAAGGGATTGCAGATCGAGGACTTCTCCGTGTTTCAAGACTAACGCCGCAGCAATGCGCTCCCCCCATTCCGCATCGGGTATTCCCACCACTCCACACTCAGCCACTGAGGGATGCTGACGCAGCGCCTCTTCGATCTCCAGAGCGGATACTTTGTGGCCGCCGGTCTTGAGGATGTCGATGTTCGTTCGACCTAGGATGCGGTAGACACCGTTCTCGACAACCGCAGTATCACCGGTGATAAACCAGCCATCACGAAAGGCATCCTGTGTGGCGTCTGGTCTGGCCCAGTACTCCGCGAAGACTGCTGGACCGCGGACTTCGATCCCACCCGGCGAGCCCGGGGCAACGAGAGTTCCATGCTCATCGGCCAGGCGCACTTCGACGCCGGGTAGCGGCGTCCCTACGCTTCCCGGCACGCGTTCACCGCGCAACGGGTTCGACAATGCCATGCCGATCTCGGTCATCCCATAGCGCTCGAGGAGCGTGTGACCACTGATTTCCTGCCATCGTTGGAGCGTGCTCACCGGCAGCGCTGCTGAGCCGGAGACCATCAAACGGAGGTTCGGACACGCTTGGCTTAGCTCCCGGCGGCGCGCAGGTAAGGCTGCATCCCAGGCGGCGATGAGCCTGGTGTAAATCGTCGGCACCGCCATGAATAGAGTTGACTCTCCGCCGGCGATACGATCCCACACGGCACTAGCGTCGAACCGCGGCAACATCTCGCAGGTGGCGCCCGACCATAGCGCACAGCCAACAACGTTGATGATTCCGTGGACGTGGTGCAGCGGCAGGCAAAGCAGGATGCGATCGCTCGCTGACCATTCCCAGGCTTCCACCAGGCTCTGGATTTGCGCCGCAACGTTGAAGTGGGTCGTGACCACGCCCTTCGGCTTACTGGTCGTGCCGCTGGTGTAGAGAATCATGGCGCGGCGGTCGGTGGAGATCTCGGGCAATGGACGCGATGGGCAAATGGGAAGCTGGTCGTACGGAAACGCGCGTAGAGCGCGGGAGGCTGCGATTGGCTCCAGAAGCGGGGCTGCTGCAGTGTCGAAGACCAATACCGATGCCCCGGTGTCGTCGATCAGGTATTCCAACTCAGGGCCGGTGGAGTTAAGCGGTAGTGGAACGGCAATGCCACCGGCTCGCCAGATGCCCCACTGAATCGCTACCCATGGAAAGCCTGGCGTGACTAGAAACGCGACCCGCTCTTCCCGGAGGTCGTCGCGGCCGGCAAGCAGCGCGGCTGCGACCCGGAAAGACGCGTCCAACAGATCGTTGTAAGTGAAGGCTCCCTGCGCGTCCACGACCGCCGTGCGCGGCCCGTAGCTCTGGGCGCTAGCGATGAGTGGGATAAGAGTGGTGCTTCTGATCACACGCAGACTTTACGGCCTGTTCGGCGGGATTGTCCAACCAGCTCGGGCGATTTTGCAGCATGTTTATTTTCTTTATGCGCGCGTGGCTAGCGGGAGTGGAACATCGAAAGCCTTTATCCCACTCAAGCCAAAGGACGGCTTGAATGGGGCACCCAGCATTTGTTACTGGGAGGGGATGGAAAGAGTCTTCTCAGGGGCTAAAGCCCTCATCAGGTGCCTTGTGTGCGGCCCGACTAAAGTCGTGCCCTGATACAAAACATGAGTGTTTGCGAAGCCTGTGAAGCCGTGGCCGTTCGGCGAGTTTTCCGCAGGGTTTGAAGCACAGCCGATTTTTCATCAGCTTGCGTCAACGTGGTGATAGGAGCAGTGCCGCGGCAAGTGCTGCCGTTTTGTGGTCCTTGGTCCAGGGTGGTCCGATCGTCTTTCCGAGGTTTTCGATAGTGGAATGGACCGCGGTCGCTCGCTTGCCGAATGTGGCCTTGGCCCGCTCATCGAGGTCTCGCTGTTTGGTGGCGGTGACGGGAATCTGCAAATCTTCGCAGGCTTGCGTGACGGTGTGGCGGAAGAATTCGCCTTCTGCGGTGTGGATTAGCGGGTGAGCAGCAAGGATCTTGTCAAGCGGCGGCAGGGAGCGGCCCGAGGCTAACAAGACCGCGGCGCCTACGACACGGTAATGGCTCGCATTCAATTCCGCGACCAACTCAGCGATGGCCGCGGCAGCTAAACGAGTTGAGGCCACGGCACAGTCTGCAATGTGCTTCTCAGGGAGTTTGAGGTTCATTGCATAGTGATAGGGCTGGATGGCACCGGGCATCTCGGGATCCGCGGTTATGATGCGCCGCCGGGCTAGCATTTCGATTGCTTGAGGAGCCCCGGAAACAGCCACCAGCACTCCCCAGCCGGAATGCATTTGAAAGCCGAGGGCTGCGCGCTTCATGGTGAGTCTGGCTACTTGAGGTTGGCTTGGGGTGAACGCTTCATGAGTTCGGTTAATTTGTCATGGGGCAGGGCTTCGATGGTGTGGCCATCCACACCGGTCATGGTTTGGGCAGCAACCATGGCGTTCACAATCGCCTCCTCAGTGGCTTCGACCGTGGCCTGAAACAAGGGACTGATGCGTTCGTTGGAAACCGTCAGCACGGGGTTCGGACCCGGTTCTTTGTTGGCGCCGCGATTGGCGGTGGAGAAGGCAATGAAGATGTCGCCGGAGGAATTGCCGGAACTGGAGCCGGTCCGGGCCAAGCCCATGGTCGCGCGGCGCGCCAGCCTCTTCAGTTGCGTGGGCAACAGCGGAGCATCGGTGGCCACCACAATGATGATGGAACCGACATCACCCCTCACTTCGGGGTCCAGCATTGCCTTGCTCGGGGGCGCGGGAATGAGCTTACCAACGGGCACGCCGGCGATGGTGAGCTGCGGGCGCCTTCCGCAGTTGCATTGCACCAGAACACCGACCGTATAACCGCCGGCTTCAGAGGAAAGCACACGGGAGGCGGTTCCGTCCCCACCTTTGAAACCGTAGCAAACCATCCCCGTGCCTCCGCCTACGTTGCCCTCGGGAACAGGGCCGCCCTGGGCGGAGTTGATCGCGGAGAAGACGTCCGACTGCTGCACATGGAAGCCGTTGATGTCGTTCAAGTAGCCATCCCATGTTTCGGCCACCACGGGAAGGGACCACGGTTGCTGGGCAAGCCGTCCGGTCTGCACCGACCACGCGATTACCGAATCGCGCACCAAACCAACCGAGTGCGTATTGGTAATGGCGACGGGGCCTTCGAGGAAGCCCGATTCTTCCACCCAGGTGGTGCCCGTCATTTCGCCGTTTCCGTTTTGCGAGAACCAGCCGGCATACACCGGCTCGGCGTCGGCTCGGCCCCGCGGGAAGATTACGGTCACACCGGTGCGTACCGGACCCTGGCCCACGACCAGCTTGCCTTCGCCGCGGATCAGCGTTGTGTCGCCTACCTCTACCCCTTTGACATCGGTGATTGCATCCAGAGGGCCGGGGTTGCCGTCGAATGGCACGCCGAGGGCGCGGGCACGGGGCGCCGATTGAGCAAACCCCGTCATGCAAACCATGAACAATGGAAGAAGGGGGCGGAGGTTCATGGGCGAAGTCTACACCAGCTTCATGGCTTCGGGATCCCAATGGATAATCTTGCCTTGTTCGTAGCTGAGGTTGCTGAGCAGGGCCGCTCCCGCCGCACGGAAGCCAAACACGGCATCTTCGACGACGGGTTGGCGCGTGCGCACGGCGGAGAAGAAATTTCTGAAGTGGTCATAGCTGTCGCTGTAGCCAGCCGCGGCCACATATTTCTCATAGCCCACCTGCGGCTCTCCCATGGGATGGGTGCGCGGATACTTTTGCCGGTACTGTTCAAGAATGCGCGCTTGCATGGCATCGGTGAAGGTGCCAATCATCAATCCTGGCTCCTTCTCGCGCGGCGTGCGGCTTACGATCACGCTGTTGCCGGCTATCTCCATGGTGCCTTCCGAGCCAGTGAAAGTCAGGCCTTCGTTTTCATCGCCTCCATCCTCAAAGTTCACACGCAGGCTCAGATTGTAGCCCTGCGGATAATCAAAAAGACCCAGCAACAGGTCGGGCACGTCCCGTCCGTCATTCCAGAACCGGATGCCGCCGGTTGCCATGGCGCGGGTGGGCCCGTTTGAGCCGGTTATGAAGTGCGTTCCGCTAAAGAGATGGACGAAAAGATCGCCCGCCACACCGCTTCCATAGGCCTTCCATTTGCGCCACTGGAAAAAGTGCTCGGCGTTATAGGGAATCTTGGGCGCGGTGCCCAGAAAGCGTGGCCAATCACAAGTTTCGGTCGAGGCATCGAGAGGCACAGTGTAATTCCAGGCCCCGATAGACGAGTTGCGATCCCAATGCGCGGACACCATATTCAGTTTTCCGATGGCGCCTGAGGCTAGCAGCTCTTTGGCCTTGGCGTAAATCACAGAGCTCACACGCTGGCTTCCTACCTGGATGATCCGGTTGGTTGCGCGTGCGGTCTCGATCATCTGCGGCCCGTCGGCATAGAGATGAATCATCGGTTTCTCACAATAGACATCCTTGCCGGCTTTCATGGCGTCCACGGCGACTTGCTTGTGCCAATGGTCGGGCGTGCCGATGATGACGGCATCGATGTCTTTGCGCTCCAGAACCTGGCTGTAGTCGCGAGTCGTAAAGATGTCATTGCCCCAGAGCTCCTTGCTATGCTCGAGCCGGCCGTCGTAGCAATCCGAGACGGCAACGAGCTTCACGCCAGGAACCTGCAACGCAACCTTTGTATCTCCCTGACCCTGACCACCGGCGCCAATCAGCGCGATCTGAATATGATCATTAGCCGCAACCGGTGGGGCCGGTTCTTGAACTTCGGCCAGCAAATGGGTTCTCGACCCGAGCAACGTCTCCGCGGTTGCCGCGGCGCCTGCCACTTTTAGAAAGCTTCTACGATTTAACTCGTGCACAGTAGTCCCTCACCTCTGGAAGTTACCCGCCGTATGTAACCATACAGCTTCCACGGCCCTGAATGAAGGGCACGGGTGTTTAGCTCGTATGCTGACCGGAGGGCGCCCTTGGGGCTCGTCCTAAAAGCTTTGGTTGGCTTCACCCTGTGTTCAACCCACGTGGGCCGCGAGGCGAACGTGGAAACACCCGACTGGTTCTAGTGGGCCGTTTGGATGAATGAGGGAGGGTGCGCGGGGGAGGGATTGGTAGTACGGAAACTCCGGCGCCGGTCGGGGGGCCCGGCGCCGGAGGAGTTACATGACGAAGGCGAGATTTTCCAGCTCTGCCTGCATGCAATCGAGATTGCAGCCCATCTCTTCCAGGCGCGTGATGGCATTGCGAGCTGCGGGAGCGCTCACGCCATATCCGCGTCCGGTGAGAAAGCCGCTGAGGACTTCCGCAGCCTGCCATGAATCGATGCCCGATTGCAGGAGCTCGTTTCGCAGATTCAGCAGCTCGCGCGCGGAAAATTTCTCGATCTTGGTATTTGCAGGCATTGTAGTTTCCTCTCTCATCTGTTGTTACTTTGAGACCCAGGCACGATCTACATCACTTGCCATCGACCGCTGCTTAAGTGCGCCGTGCAGCAAATCTGAGGCAGAAACTAACCAGTTTCGTGTCTACTGCTATCTTTGTGAACCCGCGACGGCATGATTTTGTTGCGAGAGCCAGGTTACGTCGCTTGAACAGTGCAAACCGCCGGAGCATTTATGCCCACAACCTGCTCATTTGATGCTGTACTGCTCTGCTGGATGTATCGGACGTTGGAATCATTTGGCGAGGACGCAATGCGGGCGAATAACACATTTCCATGCAACGCATCGTTTCTGGGAAAGCGGTTCCAAAACTGGCGAGTCCAACGGTAACTGCATTGGTCCGCCGGTAACTGTATTGCGTGCCCACCGATCCTCCCCGGATGCGGGGACCAGGGCTGGATTCGCTTTCCTTTTCGCACTCTCCTCATCAGGCTCTATGTAGAAATAGACTGCTTTTTGAACGACTGGTAAGCAGAGAAAAGCGCCTGACTTTATGCCGGTGGAGGTTGGGCCGTTGCGCGATCCTCGAGCATCACCGGAATGCCGTCCTCAACCGGGTAGTAGCGGCCGCAACCGTTGCAATGCAGCCATGCATGGGAGGCGCTGTCGGGACCGACGTTAAGCGAGTGATGGCACACGGGGCAAACCAGGATTTCAAGCAGAGTCTGGGAAAGCATAGGCGCTGCTCAGAGTTTAGATGAGTCCCGGGCTAGCGGCCTCGCGTTCGTCAACGAACTCGTCAGGCCGCCGCGCCATTTACCATGAGCAGGGATGGCAAGGATGGTGCATGGCTAGAGTTCTGGATGGAACCGCGATCGCCGCTGAAATCAAGGCGGAAGTGAGGGCCGAAGTAGAGCGGCTAGCGCTCCAGGGCATACGGCCCGGGCTGGCGGCGGTGCTGGTTGGACATGTTCCGGCCTCAGAGATTTATGTGCGCAGCAAAGTGAAAACCTGCGAGGCGCTGGGTCTTTTCAGCGAGCTGATTACGCCGCCGGAGACGGTCACCACGGAAGAGATGCTGGCATTGATCGGGGATCTGAATGCTCGTGAGGATATCGACGGCATCCTGATTCAACTGCCTTTGCCGTCGCACGTTCATGCCAAGACACTGCTCGAAGCGGTGAGTCCTGATAAGGATGTGGATGGCTTTCATCCGGTCAATGTGGGCCGCTTGCAGACCGGTCAACCGGCGCTGCCTCCGTGCACGGCAGCGGGGATCGTCGAGATTCTAAAGCGCAGCCGTATACAGATAGCGGGCCAGAACGCGGTGGTGGTTGGGCGCAGCGACATTGTGGGCAAACCCACCGCAATTCTTCTGCTGGCGGAGAATGCGACGGTCACCGTGTGCCATTCCAGGACGCGCGATCTGGGCTCATTCACTCAGCGGGCAGACATCCTCGTGGTCGCGATCGGGAAGCCGGGATTAGTGACGTCGTCCATGGTGAAGCCGGGCGCAACGATTCTGGACGCGGGCATCAACCGGGTTACCGACCGGGCAGAGTTTGAACGATTCTTCGCTGGCAATGCTCGCCGCGAGGAATCGTTCCTGCAGAAGGGCTCCACGATTGTGGGCGATGTGGATCCCCACGCATTCGCAGTGGCGGGCGCGTACACACCGGTGCCCGGCGGCATTGGGCCTCTGACCATCGCCATGCTGATGGCAAACACCGTGCGTGCGGCCAAGCTGCGGCGCGGACTGCCAGTTTAGGACGGTTGGATGCTGCGCGTCGGATTGACAGGCGGTCTGGGCAGCGGTAAGAGCACTGTAGCCAGCATCTTTCAGGAACTGGGCGCAGCGGTGATTTCCGCAGATCAGTTGGGGCGGGAGCTTATGCAGCCCGGAGAGCCGGTCTATGCGGCGATCGTCCAGGCATTCGGGCGGGGTGTGGTGCGGGGCGATGGTTCGCTCGATCGCAAAGCGCTGGCCGAGCTGGCCTTTCAGCACAATCAAGCCGACAAGCTCAACCGCATCGTGCATCCCGCGGTGATCGCTGCGGAAGAGGAGTGGATGCGGGGCGTCTTCGCCGCCGATCGGAAGCGCGTCGCCATCGTGGAATCCGCGCTCATCTTCGAAGTGGAAAAGTGGGGGACAGCGCCAGGATGGCTGCAGCGATTCGACCGGCTGATTCTTGTCACCGTGCCCGACGAGATGAAGATTGCTCGCTTTGTCGCGCGCATGATGGGCAACGACGGGCGCGAGAGCCGGCGAGAGACGCTTGCTAAGGACGCTCGCGCGCGGATGGCGATGCAAATCCCCGACCAGGAAAAAGCCCGCCGCTGCGAGTATGTCATCGACAATTCGGGTTCTCTTGAGGAGACACGCAGGAGGGTGGAGGAGATCTACCGGGAGCTCGCGCATGCCGCGCAGTAAAAAGCGGAAATGATCTAATAGAAGTTAGCTAGCTATGAAGATTCGCTCGATCATTTTGATTGTCTTGCTGGTAGGCACGTTCGTCTACCTGACCTCGTACAGCAACTTCAGGGGGGTGAACAGTCTCCCACTGGCAAAAGTCTGGCACGAGCCTCCGATGCAGCTTACCGTGGCCGACGCCCAGCCGGCGTATACGGCTGAGGAAAGCAATCGCATTGCGGTCTACAAGCGGACGTTACCTTCGGTCGTAAACGTCACTTCCTCCGCACTGGCCTTCGACTTTTTTTACGGAGTGGTGCCTCAGTCGGGTCAGGGCTCAGGGTTCATCCTCAGCAAAGACGGCCGCATCCTCACCAACTACCACGTGATCGAAAATGCGCAGAAGGTGGAGGTAACACTTAGCGACAAGCACAAGTACTCGGCGCAGGTCGTTCTGCAGGACAAGGCGCATGATCTTGCATTGCTGCAGATCAATGCCCCCAACCTTACCCCGGCTGTGCTTTCCGAATCGCGTGACCTGCAGGTAGGGCAAAATGTCTACGCTATTGGCAATCCCTTCGGGCTGAACGGCACCATGACGACGGGGATCATCAGTTCCATTCGGTCGGTGCGGGAACCGCAGGGTGCGACTATCGAAAACGCTTTGCAGACCGATGCGGCGATCAATCCCGGCAACTCCGGTGGCCCGCTGCTCAACTCGCGCGGTGAAGTCATTGGCATGAATACCTTGATCGCCACTGGTGGAGCAGAACAGAGTTCGGGAATTGGCTTCGCCATTCCGGTGGACACCATCAAGGCGGTGCTGTCGGATTACTCCAAGTACGGCCGCGTGCGCCGGCCTTCGCTGGGCATCGCATCGCTGGCCATCGGGCCTGATCTCGCAGAGCAAATTGGATTGCCGGCCGATTACGGCGTGCTGATACAGAAGGTCATTCCCGGCGGAGCTGCCGAGCGTGCTGGGTTACGAGGCGGCAATCAGCAAGCCTACCTGGGCAACACGCCGATTTATCTGGGCGGCGACCTGATCGTTGCGATTGACGATGACGGGGTGACCAGTCCGCAGGATATTTCCGAGATCATGGACCACCACCAGGCAGGCGATACCGTTACCGTGACGTTCTTCCGCGGACAGAAGAAAGATGACGGCCAAACTCACTCTGGGTGAAGCTCACTCGGTTTCTGTCTGATCGGGATATAGCGCCGCCCGGCGATGCAATACTTGCCAGAAAGCACGCGGGCAATGGCCTCGGTGTAGGCCACATGCTCCTGGGCGAGAATGCGTGCGGCGAGCGTGGGCTCGTCGTCTTCCGGCAGGACTGGAACTGTCTTCTGCAACACGATGACGCCGTGGTCCAACTCTTCGTCAACGAAGTGCACGGTGCATCCGGATACGGTCACCCCACAGGCGAGAGCCTGGCTTTGCGCGTCGAGGCCGGGAAAGGCCGGCAGAAGCGAAGGATGGATGTTGAGGATGCGCTGTGGGAAGGCGCGCACAAACTCCGCTGACAGCAGGCGCATGTAGCCGGCGAGACAGACCAGATCAACCTGATGCGCCTGCAGGCCGGCAACGATCTCGGCATCGTGTTCGGCGCGTTGCCGTCCCCGTGCCTCGACCACCTGGGTGGCGAATCCCAGGCCGCGGGCGGCCGCGATGCCGGGCGCGTTGCCGCGGTTCGAGATCACTACCGCGATCTCGGCTTGCTCCAACCGCCCTTGAGCGATGGCTTCAGCGATGGCAAGAAAATTCGATCCCCGGCCAGAAAGCAGGATCCCCAGGCGATGGATCCGGGGCGAGCCCTCGCTCCCCGGGGTCATGTGTAGATGACCTTGCGGTCTCCCTTGACCGTGCGGCCGATGACGCAGAACTTCTCTCCTGCCCGGTCAAGCATCGATTTGGCCCGCCTGAACCTGTCCGCCGGCACCGCGGCAATCAGCCCGATACCCATGTTGAAGGTACGCAGCATCTCATCCTGCTCGACGGTGCCCAGCTGTTGCAAGTGGGTAAAGATGGGAGGCGGCGTCCAGGAGGTGGTCTCAACAACCGCGGAGATGTTCTTGGGTAATATGCGGGGCAGGTTTTCTGTAATCCCACCGCCGGTGATGTGGGCCATGCCCACCACCAGGTCGGCGGCGGTAAGCTTTTTAATCACCGCCAGGTAGCTGCGGTGCACCTTCATCAGGGCCGCGCCGGCCTTGTCTTTTAAGTCGTTGATGTATTGGTTCGGCGCGTAGCCAGCCACTTCAAAAAAGAGCTTACGGGCCAGGGAGTAGCCGTTGGTATGCAAGCCGGTGGAAGGAAAACCGATGAGCACGTCGCCGACTTGAATCTGGCTGCCGGTGATTAGTTTTTCCTTGTCGACGGCTCCGACGATAAAGCCGGCCAGATCGTACTCTCCATCGGCATAGAAGCCGGGCATCTGTGCCGTCTCGCCCCCGATGAGGGCGCAGCCGTTGGCGCGGCAGGCTTCGGCTAAACCGCTTACCACTGTCTGGGCCACTTCTCCATCTAACTGTCCGGTCGCCAGATAGTCGAGAAAGAAAAGGGGCGTCGCGCCCTGCACCGCAATGTCGTTGACGCAGTGGTTGACGAGGTCGGCGCCGACGGTGTGATGCATACCCAAGGCAAACGCTACTTTTAGCTTGGTGCCTACTCCATCTGCGCTTGAAACCAGGATCGGGTCGGCGTATTTTGCGATGTCCAGCCGGAAGAGGCCGCCGAATCCGCCAATATCGCCCAGCACCTGCTTGGTGAAGGTCTTTTGTGCAAGGTACTTGATGCGCTGCTTGGTACGGTCCCCTTCTGAGAGATCCACACCCGCCGAGGCATAGGTGGCGGGGGCTTTGGCGGATTTGCGCGTCGCATCTGGCAAGGCTTTTCCAATTTCACGTGGGATACCGGCCGAGAGGCTGGCGCGTTTGGATTGGTTGGAAATGTATCCCCGAGAACTGTCAGTTTACCATCGCCCGCGGGCCCAGGCAGGTCTGCACATTCCCCTATACTGAAGCGAAAGGGGACTGCTTTTGCACCGAGAACTAAGTCGATCCAGAGAATTGCAGCGGCGTGCAGAGCGCTACTTGCCGGGAGGCGTTAATTCGCCGGTGCGCGCCTTCCGCGCGGTCGGGGGAGATCCGCCGTTCCTGGTGCGAGCCGAGGGAGCTTACCTGTGGGATGCGGACGGCAATCGCTACCTGGACTACTTTGGGTCCTGGGGGCCGATGATCCTGGGCCATGCTCATCCGCTGGTGGTAGAGGCGATCCAACGGGCAGCGGAACGGAGCGCCAGCTTCGGGGCGTCGACCGCGTCTGAAGCCGATCTTGCGGAGCTGGTGGTGACGGCCATGCCCTCCATCGAAAAATTACGCTTCGTCAGCTCGGGGACGGAAGCGACGATGTCTGCCATCCGCGTGGCGCGGGCGTTTACCGCTCGAAAATACGTGATCAAGTTTGAGGGCTGCTATCACGGTCACTCGGATGGACTTCTGGTCAAAGCTGGTTCGGGCCTGGCCACGTTCGGCCTGCCTGGCTCGGCAGGCGTTCCGGAAGAGATTGCCCACTGGACCCTGGCGCTTCCGTTTAATGACCTGGCCGCGGTGGAGGAGGCTTTCGCCAAACATCAGGACCAGATTGCGTGTGTGATTGTGGAACCGGTGGTGGGGAATATGGGCTGCGTGCCTCCCGCCCCTGGGTATCTGGAGGGTTTACGGAGTATTACCGGCGAGAGGGGAAGCTTGCTGATCTTTGACGAGGTCATGACCGGTTTCCGCCTGGCGCTGGGGGGAGCTCAGGAGGTCTTTGGTATCGACCCTGACCTCACCTGCCTGGGAAAGATCATCGGCGGGGGGCTACCCTGCGCGGCTTTTGGCGGTAAAGCCAGGATGATGGATCTGTTGGCGCCGCTCGGTCCGGTCTACCAGGCGGGAACGCTGAGCGGTAACCCGCTGGCGATGGCTGCCGGGATTGCTACGCTGCGCTACCTCGCGGACCATGCGGCGGAGGTGTATGCCGGGCTGGAAAAAGAAACTGCGGCGGTGGCTAAGGGGGTTGCCGGAGCGGCACGGGATGCGGGAATCGTTGTGGAAACTAACCGTGTGGGTTCTATGGTCACCTGGTTCTTTACTGGGGCGCCGGTCACTGACTTTGCGACTGCGGCGGCATCGGACACGGAAGCTTTTGGGCGCTTTCAGCGGGCGATGCTGGATCAGGGTGTGTGGCTTCCTCCCTCGCAATTCGAGGCGGCGTTTCTCAGTACGGCTCACACGGGCGCGGACATTGAATTTACAGTTGAGGCCGCTCGGAGGGCGTTTGCGTCGATGCTTGCTGCACGGAATTAAGTTTATCGAGCAGCAAGCTTTCCCCTGAACGGCTGCTTTCGAGTTCAAGTTAAATCGATTGTGGGGCTTCGCCCGTCGTTTTCAACCCACGTACGCTTGGGCGAACGTGGGGCACCCGTCCAGAGGGTGGGGCCGGCGGGTTTCATTAGCCCTATCCCCAGGCATCGACGGTGACGGTTCGCAAGCCGGTGCCGGCCCAGGCTTCGAGCAGAAGCCACGTCGCGGTAAGGGTGATGGAGCGGTCGGTTCCCATTTCTCTGTGACCGCCGTCGTGGAGGAGGATGTTGCTGCTCCGATGCAGACGGTGGTTGCGTTGAATGGCACTTTGGATCCGTGCCGTCAGCGCTTCGGAGTCGGTGGCATCCCAATCGTGAGCAGTTACGTTCCACATAACTGGTGTGAGGCCAAGTTCTTCCGCCGTACGCAGCACATCCGGGCGACGAGAGCCGAAAGGCGGTCGAAACCATTTCACTACTTCGCCGGTCGCATCCTCGATGGCAGCGTTGCAAACCGCTAGCTCCTCCCGGACGCGCTTGGGCCGCTGCCAGAGCAACGAGGGATGGGTCATCGTATGGTTCCCCAGCAGATGACCGCGCTGTTGTATCGCCCGGGCAATATCAGGGCGGCGGCGCACGAAGCTGCCAATCAGGAAGAAGGTTGCGCGCACCTGGTGGTAATCCAGCAAATCGAGCAATTGCTGAGTGTAGGGATCATTAGGGCCGTCGTCGAAGGTGAGCGCGACTTGCTGAATATCGGAGCCGGCGACAATGGTGTGACCGAAGAGCTGCGAGGTAGGCCATCTCGCGGCATAGGCATAGCCTCCAGCCGTAAGCCCGGATATCAGACCCGCAGAGACCAGCTTCGTAAGCATGCTTCCAGAGTGTAAATGCAGGGTGGCGGCACTCACCGGCTCGTGGTATGTTCGGCTTTTCTTCGCTTACGAAGGGCATCGTCATGGCAGAGTTGTTTGAGACGCCCAGATTCATCGCCATCGAGGGGCCGATTCGCGTCGGCAAGTCGACGTTGGCCCGGATTCTGGCAGAGAAGCTGCAGGCGCTCCGCATTGTGGAGCCGGAGAATAATCCTTTTCTCGATCGCTTCTACCAGGAGCTGAGCGGGATGGCTCTCGCTACCCAGATGTGGTTCCTGGTGGAGCGGTACGACCAGATGCGACAAGCGGCCAAAGACCTGGCCGGCAGCGAGCCGCCCCCCATGGTGGCCGACTACCTCTTCGAGAAGGACAAGGTCTTCGCTTACATCAACTTAACGGATGCAGAGCTGGAACTCTACAACCGCTTTTACCAGATCTTTCGGAGCGAGGTACCCACCCCTGACCTGGTGATTTATTTGCACGCTTCGCCGGAGGTGCTGAAGCAGCGCTTGCGGCGAAAAGGCATAAGCCAGGAGCAAGCCATCAGCGACGCTTATATCGAGCAGGTGGCGAAGGCCTATGAGCACTTCTTCTTTCACTACACGGCTAGCGATCTGCTGGTGGTCGACACATCGGAGATCGACTTCGTGAACCGTCCCCGGGACCTGGCACTGCTGCTCAAGCGACTCTCCGAGCCGATCCAGGGCAAGCAGTACTTCCTTCCGCCCGCGACTTTACCGGAAGCGTAGAGCTTAGACTTTTCGGCCGGATACAAAGGAGTTGCCGGCGAGCAGGAAGCGGGCTGGTCGTTCGGCGTCCTTGGTGATACCTATCCGCGGCGTAACCAGGACTTTCTTGGCCACAAAGCCATCATCCTGAATCTGCAGATTTGATTTTGGCGAGGTAAAATCGGCGCCGTTGTCCCGCTCCCGTGTGATCCGAAAGGCCTGACACAGGCGGCCGGGGCCGGAGGTCAAGGTGGCTATTTTGCCGGCCCGGACTGGAACAGCCACGCCGCGGCCCAGGGCCATAGCCTCCAGGCCGCAGATGGGCTCCAGCGCGCGGAACAGCACGCCGCCGGCTTGCCCCTCCGGTTCGCAGGAGACGTTCAGGCAAAAATACATGCCGTAGATGAAGTAAACGTAGGCATGGCCCGGCGGTCCGAAGAGCACGGCGTTTCTCGCTGTCTTGCCGGGGAAGGAGTGGGACGCGGGGTCCGCCTCGCCAAAGTAAGCCTCGACTTCGACAATGCGGCCAACCAGCCCCTCTCCAGGTCTCACCAGCAGCTTTCCCAGCAACTTCCGCGCGACCACGTCGGGAGGACCGAGGTAGAACTTCCGGGGAACGAGCGTCGCCTTGGCGCAGGCCGGAATATCAGGCATTTGCGGCTTTGACGGCTGCAAGAACCTCTTCTGCATGGCCTTCCGGCTTTACTTTGGGGAAGATCTTAAGCAATTTGCGGTCCGGACCGATGAGGAAGGTGGTCCGCTCGATCCCTATCACTTTCTTGCCATACATATTCTTTTCCTTGAGGACGCCAAACTGTTTGCAAACTACTTCGTCTACATCTGCAAGGAGGGTGTAGGGCAAGTCGTACTTCTCTTTGAATTTTTTCTGCGCCTTAGGCGTGTCGCGCGAGATACCGAGAACAACGGCTCCGGCCTG
The DNA here is from genome assembly GCA_963743365.1 of uncultured Acidobacteriaceae bacterium. Lineage (GTDB taxonomy): Bacteria > Acidobacteriota > Terriglobia > Terriglobales > Acidobacteriaceae > PALSA-350. The sequence goes on along the minus strand of CAVUQE010000016.1, from coordinate 25,486 downwards.
CTGTATCTTTTTGAATACGTCACGAAAGCCGCATGCTTCGATCGTGCAGCCGGGAGTATCGGCCTTGGGATAGAAGAAAAGCACCACCGGTTTGCCGGCGAAATCCTTCAGATGCACGGTCTTGTCTTCTTCGGTCTGCAAGGTGAAGTCAGCAACTTTGTCGTTCACTTCCATGAGAAAGATCCTTCCAAAAAACGAGATGCAGTGGCGCGACGCAGACGAGCGTGAGCACCCTCAACGAGATTATTCCACGATGAGGAGCTTCAAGAACCGCTCCCTTGTCTTGTTGCTTGCGCTGGCCATGCCGACCTGGGCGCAGTACGGACGCCTGGAGAACACCAAGAAAGCTGCGTCTACGGTGCGCGCTATCGCTGTTCTCGAGTGGACCGGCGAGATGGGGAAGCCGAAGGCCAGCCGCATCATCCCGATCTCTGTCTTCGATGGCGAACAGTATCAGCCGGGAGGGCTCTACCTGGCCAAGCCGGAGCCGCTGGCGCTGCAGCCGGGAACGGAGTATGTGCTGCAGGATGCTGGCGTTACCAAGGGACTTTTTGACATAAACAACGCACAGGATGTGGACGGTTATTGGTTTGGCTATGGTGCGTGGAAGCCAATGACGACCGCGCCAAAGCGGGCAAAACCAAAGCAAGGCAGACTCACCCCCCAGGTGGTAGGTGGTGATGCGGGGGACGGCCATCCCCACCTCGTCAGGAAGGACGGCAGCGGAAGCCAGGACAGTTCCGCTGGATCAAGCTCGTCTTCCTCAAGCAGTAAGACTTCGAGCAATCCACCCGCCGGTGATCCTGATCGTCCTACCCTGCGCAGGCGGTCGGACTCGTCCGATTCGACCTCCAGCACCAGCAGCGCCAGCAGTGGGGATAGTGCAGCTCCAGAGACGGCCATCGCGGGCGCCGACCCGGACCGGCCGAAACTGATCCACGGCCAGCAGAGCATGAAGGACGACTTTCAACCGGCCCAGCTCACCGGCGTTCCCTCCGGCCTGGAGCAAATGATTGCGGTTTCCGATGCCAGCGATCGCGAAGTGCATCCTTTCGTGTATCTGTGGGCTGATCCGGCAGACGCCGCGAAGATGCAGACGGCCATGGAGATCGCGGCCAGCAACGCCATCGCGGCCGCCCAGCCGGCGAAGCCCGCGGTAAAAGCGCACACGGCAACCACCACGCACACGACGCACACTGCGACCACAGCCGCGCAGCGGCGTAAGGCGGCCGCCACGCCGCCCGCCCCCGCGAAGCTGGTTTTTACCAACGAGCGCTTCAAGGCCTACGAGCTGACTTACAGCGGAGGCGCGACGTTGGTTTTCTCCGGAGAGACGACGGATCACGCGGGGAAGACCAAATATGTCACCCTGATCGCTCAGCCGGATTTCAACGGCGTGCCTAAGGTGCTGTTCAAGTCCGTGACCGATGACGATCACCTCGACCAGACACCGAAGATGCGGCTGGTCGATGCGGTGGATGCGAAGGCCGACAATCGGGGAGACCTGGTTTTCGAACTACGCAGCAGCCGCGATCGGGAATTCGTGATCTATCGTATTTCTGCTGGGCAGGCGGAGCAGGTTTTCACGACGGGATCACTGCCAAATTCCAATTCGCAGTCATGACGTACTGGCAGGGCTGGGGGGGAATGTGCAGGATAGCAGATTTTTTTCCCCTTAGATTCTCTGGCAAATGGGAGGTGGCCCATCGGGAGCCATTATCCCACTCAAGCCAAAGTACAGCTTGAATGGGGCACCCAGCATTTGTTAGCGATGTAGCGAGAACTCTCAGCATCCTATGGGGTGGGCAACTTGGTGGTGTCCCAACCGCCGCCCAGTGCTTTGATGAGTAGCACACTGGCGGCAAACTCACGGGTGGTGATATCCGCAGCTGTGCGCTCGTTGGCCAGCTGTGTGGTCTGGGCCGTAATCACTTCAAGATAAGTGGTGACCCCGCCTCTATAGCGGTTGGTTGAAACGAGGAGCGACCGCTGCGCGGAGTCAACCGCGCGCTGCTGCGCCACGGATTCGCTATTCAGAATCCGCAGGCTGGAAAGATTGTCCTCGACCTCCTGGAAGGCCTGAAGCACCGTCTGCCGGTAGTTAGCAACGTTTTGCTCATAAACATCCCGGGCCTCTTCGGTGATGGCATGACGGCGACCGGCGTCGAATAGCAACTCAACTGCCGAGCCGCCCAGCGACCAGAGTGCGCTTGGACCCTGGATCAAAGTAGTCGGAGCCTTGCTTTCAAAACCGCCTGTACCGGTCAGATTAATCGTGGGGTAGTAGGCTGCAATCGCAATCCCTATCTGGGCATTGGCCGCATCGGCGCGCCGCTCTGCCCCGGCAACATCCGGACGACGCTCCAGCAGTTGCGAAGGCACACCCACCGGTACCTGCGGCAATTGCAGGTCGAGGGGCGCGGGCGGAAGACCAAAACTCGACGCGGGGACACCGGTGAGCGTTGCGATGGCATGTTCGTACTGGGCCCGCGCAACGCCGACATCGATGGCCTGAGCGCGGGTCTGATCCACTTGTGTTTGCGCCAGCGCAACGTCGGAGTCAGTGGCCACTCCGCCCTTGAAGCGTACCTGAGTCAGCTGCAGGTACTGCTGATATTGAACCACCGTGTTATCGAGCAGGCGCTGCTGAGTGTCCAGGCCGCGCATTTCAAAATAATCAGTCGCCAATTCCGAGCGGACGCTCAACTCGACATTTGCCAGGTCGGCCGCAGTGGCTTGAACCGTAGCCTTCTGTGATTCCACCGCCCTGCGGATGTTGCCCCAGAGGTCCGGCTCCCAGCTGACCTCACCCTGGAGAAACAGATCGTTGTAGGTGCTCTTGCTTCCGGGGACATACAAGGGCCGGTTGCTCGACTGGCGCTCGCGAGTCGCCGATGGGCCGACCTGAACGGTGGGATAGTACTGGGAACGATAGTACTGGACGGCCGCCCGGGCTTGCATGTACTGCTCATAGGAGGCTTTGAGCGTCTGGTTTGAAACCGCAACCTGCTGCTCGAGCTTATCCAGTTGCGGATCCTGATAAATCTCCCACCAATTGGGACGGAGCGCGCTATCGTTCGGGCTTACTTGCTTCCATCCCCCACCCGGTAGGTTGGGCGGCGGTACAGGCGCGGCGGTTTCTTTGAAAGCTGGCGCGGTAGGGGCAGAGGGCCGTTGATAGTTGGGGCCCACGGTGCAACCGGAAAGCAACAACGCAGCCCCGGAAAGAACCAGCGATGCCCTGCGGGAAGTCCAGTTCCAATGGGCGGGACTCAAATGGGTAGTGCGGTCCTTCATTCTTACGCGCCCCCGTCTTTGCCCGGTTTAACGACGTGCACCGGTTCCCCGTCGATCAAAGAATCCGGTGGATTCTGGATCACCTGGGAGTCAGCATTGAGCCCATGAATCACCTGCACGGTAGATCCATCATCCTGGCCTAGAGTTACTTGAAGCAGCTTGGCCTCATCGCCGTTGGATCCCTTCACCACCGTACCCACTTGCAAGCCCTGGTTGCGAAAGATAAGCGCGGAGACGGGGATAATCATCGGCGCGACGCCCTCATGCACGTTCATATGAACTTCGGTAAAGGCCCCGGGCATGAGCTTGCCATCCTTATTGTCGACGTCGATTTCGACCAATAGCGTGCGGGAAGCAGGATCGATAGCCCGCGCCGTGCGCACCAGCTTGCCGGTAAATGTCTGTCCGGGAAATTCGGAGAGGGTGAGAGTGGCCGTGGTGCCAGGAACCGCAGACTGGGAATCAATCTGCGGAACATTGACGTATACACGCAAGACATTGATGGCCGAGAGGCGGAACATCAGGGTGCCGGCGCCTGCATTGATCAGCTGTCCCACATCGACGTTGCGGGCCGTAACCACTCCACTAAAGGGTGCATAGATCTTTTCAAACGATTGCAGCTGTTCCAGGCGCTGAACATTTGCTTGCGCAGACTTGACGGTCGAGCTGGTGGATTCCGCCTGGCTGACGAAGGTGTCGGTGTCTTGTTTGGAGACGGCGTTTTGCGTCAGCAATCCCTGGTAACGGCCCGAGTTGATTTTTGCCAGTCCCGCATTGGCTTCCGCTGTGGCCAAGTCCGCGCGTGCCTGAAGCAGTTGCTTATCCACTTCTGGCGTGCTGATCACGGCCAGCAGCTGGCCCTGCCGGACATGCGCGCCAATGTCGAAGTACCACTTGCTGAGATAGCCGTCGGTACGGGCATAAAGCGAAGCATCGCTGTAGGCATAGACGTTGCCGGGCAAGGTGATCTCCTGCCCGATTTTGCCCTGCTGCGGCGGGTTCGCGATCACATTGGGGGCGGCGAGGGCGTCGGTCTGGTTTTTAAGCTCGGTGCGAGCGCGCACCCGGGGCACGATCCCGCCGACCGCCAACAGCACGGCCAGCACCAGGAGAACCACGATCATGATCGCGGCGACGCGGCCCGAAAGGGGCGGCGCGTCGGGGGGCCCGCCATGTCCCTCCCTAACCGGTTGCGGCCGCTCGTCTCTTTTTTCCTGATTCATCTCTTCGCTCTTTCTCCGATGTTGTCTTTAATCTTCCAGATCGGTCACGCCGGCTCGCTCTGAGGCGCTCTGGCCGCGCTTCCCAAGCCACCCATGGATCACACTAAAGAGTGTCGGCACAAAGAATAACGTGGCCAAGGTTGCGAACAACAGGCCGCCAATCACCGAACGGCCCAGCGGCGCATTTTGTTCGCCGCCGTCACCCAGACCGAGCGCCATGGGCACCATGCCGATGATCATGGCCAATGCGGTCATCAGCACGGGACGGAAACGGGTGTATCCGGCACTCAACGCGGCGGCATGGGCGTCCCCAGCGTTTTCTTCCATCTGCTCACGGGCGAAGCTGATGACGAGAATGGAATTGGCAGTAGCCACGCCCATGGTCATGATGGAACCGGTGAGCGCGGGAACGCTGATGTGCGTTCCGGTGATGAACAACATCCACACGATGCCGCTCAACGCGGCGGGCAGGGCGGCGATGATCATAAAAGGATCGAGCCACGACTGGAAATTGACCACGATGAGCAGGTAGACCAGCAAGATAGAAAAGGCAAGACCGCTGGTCAGCCCGATGAATGAGGAGTTCATCGTCTGCACCTGACCGCGTAACACAATTTGCGAGCCACGGGGCAGCTCTTTGCGGTGCTGTTCGATGATCAAAGAGATTTTGTCTGACACGCTACGCAGGTCACTGTTGACCACATTGCCGTAAATGTCGAGAACTGGAGCGATGTTGTAATGGCTGATGGTGGCCGGCTCTTGTCCGCGCACGAGCGTGGCCACATTCCCTAAGATCTGGATGGGTTGGACTCCCTCCGCGGTGGAGGAAGCGGCACCCGTCCCGATCGGGGTAAGGCTCGATGCGCCTACCGAAAGATTGGGGTTGGGAATGACCGAGGCTCCTGCGCTGCTGGTGGTCAGTGGGATATTTTCCAGGTCGATCATGGACTGCAAATCATATTGCGGAGATTGCGCGTTGATGTTGTAACTGACACCGTTCCTTGGATCAAGCCAGAAGGTAGGGCTGGTCTGATAGCTGCCGCTGGTGGCAGCCAGCAGGCTGCCGGTGACATCCCGTTGCGTCAATCCGATGTCCTGCGCCTTGGAACGATTCACATCGACAAAAAAATGCGGATTATTGAAAGGCTGCTGGATGTGCAAGTCCGCCGTGCCCGGTACGTAGATGATATCCCTGAGCAGCCGGTCGATGAATTCGCGATTGCCTTGCAAGTTCTGGCCGATTACCTGGATATCGATGGGAGCCGGCAATCCAAAATTGAGAATCTGTGTCACCATATCCACGGGCAAGCTGTAAAAGATGACGCCTGGGAACTCGACTCCCAGCTTGGCGCGCAGGTCCTGCACGTAGTGATCGGTGGGATGGTGCTTTTCGGCTAAGGCGACGGTGATATCCGCATCCGCTGCGCTCACCACACCGGTGCTGGTGTAGGAGAGATTTAAACCGGAATAGGGAATCCCGATATTGTCGATAATACTGACGAGCTCGCTCTTGGGAATCTCCCGGCGAATGGCATGGTCGATTCGGTCGCACAGGAGCGCCGTGTCTTCGATGCGCGTACCGGTCTGAGCGCGTATGTGGAGCTTAAACTGACCCGAGTCTACCGAAGGGAAGAAATCCTGGCCCAACCATGGATATAGCAGCGCAAACGAGCCTATGGAAAAGACGAAGAAGAGGATAAGAAAAATCGTGCTGTGGGCGATGGCGAGCTGCAAGACGCGGAAATAGAAAACACGCACCTGCTCAAATCTATACTCGAAGGCCAGTTGGGCCCGAACCAGGGGATTGCGGCTCTGCTGCTTCTGCTTTTCGGCGGCCGCATCATGTTCCTGAAGAAGGTACTTGGCCATGGTCGGCACCACGGTGCGGGAGAGAAAATAAGAAGCCAGCATGGCGAAGATCACGGCTTCAGCTAAAGGCACAAACAAGAACTTGGCCACGCCGCCCATGAAGAACATGGGCACAAAGACGATGCAAATCGATAAGGTCGAGACAAAGGCCGGAATGGCAATCTGTGCGGCGCCATCGAGGATTGCCTGCTCTACTTCTTTCCCTTCTTCAAGATTGCGATTGATGTTCTCAATCTCTACCGTGGCGTCATCGACCAGGATGCCAACGGCCAGCGCCAAACCACCGAGGGTCATGATGTTGATGGTTTCGCCCAGCGCCCCCAACACGATCAAGGAGACAAGGATGGAAAGAGGAATAGATACCGCGATGATGAGGGTACTGCGCCAGCTGCCGAGAAAGACCAGGATCATAAGGCCGGTGAGACAGCCGGCAATGATACCCTCGCGCACTACGCCGGTGATGGCTCCGCGCACAAATATTGATTGATCCGCGAGCGGCGTTATGCGCAGTTGCGGCGGCAGCTGCTGCGCGATAATCGGCAGCATCTGCCGGATCCTGGAGATGACGTCCAGGGTGGAAACATTGCCGTTCTTCAGCACACTCATCAGGCTGGCGCGCTGGCCATCAACGCGCACAATATTGGTTTGCGGCGGGAACCCGTCACGCACATGAGCCACGTCGTGCATATAGACGATGGCTCCATTCACGCTCTTGATCGGAAGATCGTTCAGGCCCGCGATCGTGGAGGGCGCGCTATTGGTTGCCAGCTGGTACTCGAACGAGCCGACCTTCACGGTTCCGGAAGGCAAAATCAGATTTTGCACGGCGATGGCATTGACTACATCGCTGGGGGAAAGTCCTCGGGCCTGCAGCGCCTTAAGATCGAGATCTACCTGAATCTGCCGCTGTTTGCCGCCGTAGGGATAGGGGCTTTCAGCACCCTCGATGGTGGCGAACTGCGTGCGGATGAAATTCAGGCCGTAGTCGTTGAGTTGCTGTTCGGAAAGGCCCTCACCGGAGAGGCCGAGTTGCAGAATGGGCACACTCGATGCCGTGTAGGTGATGATCAAGGGAGGCGTCGTCCCTGCTGGCAGCTGGCGCAACTGCGTCTGCGACACGGCCGTGATCTGCGCAATGGCGGTGGCAATCGTGACCTTGGGTTGGAAGTAAACCTTCACCACCGCAACGCCCACCAGGGATTGCGACTCGATATGGTCGATATTGTCGACCGTAGTGGTCAGCGTGCGTTCGGTAAGTGTAACGATGCGGCTGGCCATATCCGGGGCAGACAGGCCCTGGTATTGCCAGACGATGCTGACGACAGGAATGTCGATATTGGGGAAAATGTCGGTTGGGGTATTCAGAATGGAGAGCGGGCCGATAATCAGCAGTAAAAGCGCAAAGACGGCGAAGGTGTAGGGCCGCCGTAACGCAAGACGAACAATCCACATTTGCTAGCTCACTCCTAGGGACGTTCTCTCCGGAGTCTCGACGACCGTGGGGAGAGGGGGTGAATCTCCGGCGCTAACGAGCCAGCCAGGCTCGAGCGGAAGAATCGGCGAATAGTTTGCGAGCGTCTTTTTACGGAACCGAGGCTTTTGCTGTACCCTCTGCAGGGCATTTTTTGTCTAGAGCAAATTTGCAGCCACACTCAAATTATACGTTTTGTGCGATCAAACCGGCAGTCAGAGGCATGTCACGGTGCTCTTTGGCATCAAGGGCCGCTGAATCCGGCCTCTTTGGTAGGGATTGAATCTTCCGACACACAGTTTCCGATGTAGAACGCAGGCAATTTGATTCATAAGCTGTGCGGTCCACGCCGTTGCAAAAGAGGAGCCGGACAAGCAGCTAAGCTTGTCCGGCCCGGATGAGTCTTTTGAGCTCGTCACAACGTCGCGACGAGATGTTTATTTGGCGAGAGCAGGCTCCAGTACGTTGGAAACGATGGCGTCCTTGTCCGGGTAGTAGGCGTTCGAGATGTACTCCTGAAGCATGCGATGGGTATTGAAGAATGAGCCGTTGAGCGCGATCGTGGAACGCATGACGGCGCGCCACTGCTCCGGATCGCCATAGTAAAGAGGAAGGATGGTCGACTCGAGCCGGTCATAAAGGCTTGCGACCTCAAGATCCTGGTTGTCGCTGTCGGGAATAGCCCAGCCCGTCACCCCTTCGATCCAGCCCTCGACCCACCAACCATCAAGAACGCTGAGGCTGGGGACGCCATTGAGCGCCGCCTTCATACCGCTGGTGCCCGATGCCTCGAATGGACGGCGCGGCGTATTCAGCCACAGATCGACCCCCGCGGTGAGCATCGACGCGAGCCTCCATTCATAATTTTCCAGGTAAACGATTTTGAGCGCATCCGACTCCAGCTTGGCAGCCACCTCAAAGATCTGCCGGATCAACTTCTGCCCTGGTTCGTCATGGGGATGAGCTTTACCGCTGAAGAGAATCTGCATGCCGCGGAATTTCTCCGCACAGTGCACCAGGCGCTCGGGATCGGATAGAAGCAGGTCCGCTCGTTTGTAGGTGGCTACGCGACGGGCAAAGCCGATGGTGAAGACGTTGCTACGCAGCGTAATACCAGTCCTCTTTTCGACCTCGTCGATGAGGATGCGCTTGGACTGTGCGTGCGCCTTCTCAATCTCGCGCAGCGGAATGTCGATCACGTAGCGAAACTGGAAATTGTCTTTGCGCCAGCGCGGAACGTTGCGATCGAAGATCGCCTGAATGGGGGCAGCGGTCCAGGTGGCCGCGTGTACCCCGTTGGTGATGGCATCGATCGAATAGTCGGGGAACATCTCGCGGGAAATCTTGCCGTGCTGCATGGCGACGCCGTTCACAAAGCGCGATGAGGCCAGCGCCACATAGGTCATGTTGAGCATGCCGTCGTGACAGCCGCCCATGCGCTCGAGCAGGTTCGCGACTTCCGGGCCGAGGATCCTGTAGGTCTGGTCCATGGTGAAGCGGTCGTGTCCCGCGGGAACTGGAGTGTGGGTGGTAAACACACAACGGTTGCGCACGGCCTGCGTATCCCGTTCCTCAATGACCCGGCTCATATCGCCGTCCAACTGGAGTTCCATCAAGCCGACCGTCAACAGCGCCGCATGACCTTCATTCATGTGGTACACATTCACGTCGTAATTCAGGGCAGCCAGAATGCGCACGCCACCGATTCCCAAAACGGCCTCCTGGCGTAGGCGGTAATCAGTATCGCCACCATAGAGGTGATCGGTAAGCATTCGATCGCGTGTATCGTTCTCGGGCAGATCCGTATCCAGCAAGTAGATCGGGATGGTGTGCCCGGTGACTCCCTCGAGATCGTAGCGCCATGCCCGGACCATCACGGGACGATCCTCGATGGTTACCTCGACCACGGCATCTTCGAGCACGAGAAATTTTTCCAGTGGCCAGGGTTGATCCGCGGCGGTCTGAATTCCCTGTGCATCGAGATGTTGCTGGAAGTATCCCTTGCGATGGAGCAGAGTGACGGCGCATAGCCCCAGGCCCAGATCGGCTGCGGACCGCATGGTGTCTCCGGCAAGCACACCCAACCCGCCGCTATAGGTGGGCATGTCGGGCGCGATGGCGATTTCCATCGAAAAGTACGCAACTATGCCCCCTCGCTCGGAGAGAGACATCGAAGAAAAATCGCGTTGCTGGTTCGAAAAGTGCATCCTGCTTATCTCCTGTTAGCCGGCACCGCCGGTGATGCTCCAGCTACACGCTTGGCGCGCGAGCCTTCGCGAACTCTTGCCCGTCAACCTCGACGAAATTTCATGTTTGACCGCAGTACTCTTATTCTAACCATCGACCGCCCGGCTTTTATCACGAATCGGAGTGACACTTCCGTCAAGCCATCTAGTGCTTCTGTGGGAGCACATTTCCAACATTTTCCTGTTCAGGGCGTGAACACTCGCAGATCGGTTCTTTCATCCAGCCACAGTTGAACCGGTATGGCCTGTAGGAGGCATTGCCAGCGCTTCACCCGTTGCGTGGCTCAATCTGCTCCAGATTCCATCAACCCACTGCAGATGTTCCGGCTTCATCAGAACGGAACGCAAGCAGGTAACGCTGCTTTGTTGGTGTTGGTCGGCCCACGAGCCGGAAGGAAAAAATCTGCTGGGTAGCTGAGCGAGCGCGAGATGAAGATCCCGGCGAGCGGCAGTGGTGAAGATTTCTTGTGCCAAGCGGGATGATGCGGCGACGGTATCGGCGCGCACCGCCCACACCAGAATGTCAAGCTCGGGTGCGAAGGGAGAGAGGAACCTGTCATCCGCGCAGATTTTCTGATGCAAGAGCACTGCCGCCTCGCGACTACTACGCAACCCACTAGCAAACTCACCGTTTGAGATGAGCGGCAATAACTGCTGAGTTGCCCACAACGCTACGGCTGAAGCGCCGGCGCGCGAACACTCCAGGCTGATCTCGCCCAAATGCAAATCCTGCGAAGTGAAATAGGTATAAGGCGAATCATGTTTATAGAAGCGGCCTACGGCGGGATCGCGAAAAAGGATGCAGCCGCATCCGTACGGTTGCAGCCCATGCTTGTGAGGATCGACCACAATGGAGTCGGCCTGGGCCACGCACGCGAAGGCCCGCGTTGCCTCTTCGCCGAGGGTCGAGACGAGCTTGAAGTATCCGCCGTAGGCAGCGTCGACATGAATGCGAAATGGAGACGTGCCACGCAGCTCAAGCACGCGATGCAGCGGATCGACGGCCCCGGTAGCGGTTGTGCCCAGCGTGACCACCACTGTACCGACGTCTCCCTGGCACAGTGTGGACTCGAGTGCTGCTAAATCCATACGGCCGGCGCGGTCAGTCGCCACGCTGGTGAAGGGCAGCCCGAGGACGGCGCTGATGCGCGCATGCGTGTAGTGCGCCTGCTCCGAAGCGACGATGCGCTTGCCGGGAGCAAGCTGACCGGCGATCCAGAGTGCCTCGAGGTTGGCGAAGGTTCCGCCGCTGGTTAGATGTCCCAGATGATCTGTCCAGGCAAACATGCGGGCAATCTCGCGAACCGCTTCCACCTCCATACGCGAGCTGGCGCGTCCGCCATCGAGCGCATGGTTGTTGGGGTTGATCGCCATGGCGAGCGCGTAGGCGGCGCGGGCCAACGGGTGCGGGGGCTTGAGCATCTGCCCGGCATAAAGAGGATGGAAGTAGGGGTAGTTGTCAGCCATTCTTTCCGCCACCTGGCTCAGCACCGCAGCCATGTCGCCGATGGGGGGCGCCGGCGCGAGCTGTGGCGGCAGATCGCGAAATGAGGCTTCGAGTTGTGGCAGGGCGCCGGCGAGAAGCCGTAGCGCGATATCTTCAGGCATATTCACAGCATTCTAAATGCGCATGATCGCGGATCGGGGACTACGTCCTGGGCTGTCAGCGGTCCCTTCGGGACTGGCTCCGATACGTTAGTGTGTTCAGGGCTTCGGAGCGTGGGTACGGCCCTTACCCAGGTCTTCTAGCGCATCACAGGCAGCTTTCAATCCATCTTCACGGCGCAACCGCTCGCCGATGGTGGCCGCCCGGCGCCGCATCGCGGTCTTCTCCAAGAGCAGTGTGATCTTCCGGGCGGCAAGTTCCGCTGTATAACGCTTTCGGCGAATCACCCGCGCCACGCCCAGGCGGCGGACACGGCGCGCATTGTCCGGCTGATCATGGCTGTAGGGCATTACCAGCATGGGTTTGCCGGAGATCAGCGCCTGCGCGGTTGTGCCCACACCGCCTTGGTGGATAATCACCGAGGCTCGCGGAAAGAGACTGGAATAAGGCGCGTAGTTGGCCACGCACACGTTTTGCGGAGTCTGCTGGGGAATATTGCGCGGATCGCTTCCCACCAGGAGCACGGCACGCTGGCCGATCAATTCGGCAGCCAACGCGCTCTGTTGGTAAAAGTCGCCGGCGTCCAGAACGGCTGCCGAGCCCAGGGTAAAAACGAGTGGCGGCGGTCCCTGTTGCAGGAAACTCTCAACGTCAGCGGGTAGATCACGTTGGCCCGCGCCGCCATCGTAAAAGACAAACCCGGTCACCTTGGTGGAAGCGGGCCAGTCCGGTTGCGGCTCGCCCAGCAGGGGCGAGAACATCGCTAACACCAGGTAAGGAGAATGCTTGGCCTCGAAGATGGGATCGGGGCCACGGCCCAAGCCCAGCTCGGCACGCAACTGATAGATGGGCTCCGGCCAGCTGCGTGTTACCCAGCGTGCGAAGCGGGCGATCACCCTGCCCATCCCGGGCAGCGCAGGTTGGAGACGCGCCAGCATGGGGTAAGGCGGCAGCACCGGCGCATCATAACGGGAGAAAAAAGAGAGCGGCGCGAGCACATGCGAGGCCCACGGGATCCCGGTGACCTCGGCCACTATGGGGGCCTGGTAGACGAGCTCTCCGGCAAGCAGCAGATCGGCCCCGCCCTTAGCCTGGACCACCGTGAGCAGCTCCCGATAGCTTTGGCGAATGGCGGGAAAGAGGATCTCGCGCAAGGTGCGTTCCGTTCCCTTGCGAATGTCCATCAGCATGGCCACGAGCTGGTTGTCTTCCGGATCGAGGATGGGGCCGACGGGAGCAAATTCCAGGCCCAGCGAAGTGATTTTGGGACGAAAGAGTTCGGGAACCGCCAGAACCGGCACGTGGCCTCGCTGCCGCAACTCGAGCGCCAGGGCTATCAGTGGATGAATATCACCAAGAGTGCCGAAGCTGGAGAGGACAATGCGCATGCGCTGCCTCTGCAGTGTAAATGGGCAAGATAAGAGGATAGAAACGTACCTCAGGGGCCAAAGCCCTCATCGGCAGCGGATCTACATGGCACGGCTGAAGCCGTGCCCTTCGTTCAGTGAGTTCTAAGACGCCAGTCCTGGGGTTGCTGGATCTCGCAGAAATTGAGGAGACGCCCAGGATTACATCCTGGGATATTCTCAGCCGTCCCTGCGGGACTGAGTTTGTCGGCAAAGTTCTCACGCAGACACTGAAGTGTCTTTTCGCAGCCTCTGAAGCCGTGCCCTGATACAAAGCGTCAATTTTCCGCAGCCTGTGAAGATGTTTCCTTCGTTTGAAGGGAGCCTAATGTGAATTTTCAAAAACCTGGAAGCGGCGTTCCAGCTCAAACTGCTGGCGCGCTTTATCGCTGGCCTGGAGCAGCGAGGCGCATCCTCCGGTAGCCTGTTCGCGGCCGAGCTGAGTGCGGCAGGCGGCGCGCGCGTGGGTGTAGCTTTCCCATGGACCGGGTTGCTCCCAAAGACTGTCGCCAGCGAGGAAGCTGTGTTCCAGCGCGGTCCGCACCATCTGCTTAAAATCGCTGTAAGTGAGCGGGTAGGTCAGCGCGGCGCGGACATACTCATGAGTAAGGTTGATGCGGGAAACGCCCTCATCATCGGTGGAGAGCGCGACCGGCACATGATACAGGCGGTACGTGGGCAAGGGGTGGTCAGCGCCCTTGATGTTGAGGATGACGTCATTGCTGGTGAGGTTTATCTCGACCATTACCCGATTGGTGGCCATCCGCTTGAGCAGATCGTAAGGGTGATCCTCGTACATCACGTCCACTCCGTGGCCAATGCGTTCGGCATCTGCCTCCTCGACCGCGGAGCGGATGTGAAAGCGCACTCCATCCGGCGGCACCATTCCGGGAGCGAGTTCGCCGGCATGCAGGGTGATATGAACGCGTGGATAGAGGGCGTGGAGCGCGTGGACCATCCTCATTTGCATTTGATAGTTGGCCATGGCGACGCGACCATCTTCCGGCTGCACCATGTTGATGCCCACGATCAGAGGATCGGTGGAGGCGAGCTCGAAGCCACAGACCAGTTGCACGAAGACGTCTTGCGGAGACAAGGCGCGCAGCACTTGGTAGAGGAAGCGGACCTGGAGATTGCAGGCCGGCGTTGCTCCCGTTGAGCCGCAATGCTCCAGCTCACGGCGGCGGCGCTCGCCTTCATCGAACTCGGCACGCTGCTCGGGCAGGAATTTCGACAGGCCCGCGTCGAGCAACTGCTGGCGCAGGTGGGCGAAGTCCGTCTGCAGGTCAATTGGCCCCAGGTTCTCGGCCAGAGCCGCGGTAGCCGGCCGGAAGTTGGGCGTATTCATGATTTCAAGGTACTGCTCGTTTTGCGCTGCGGCTCGACTGGCGAGCTCATCGACCCACTCCCCTACATGCTTGGGATCTTCTACTGCTAAGAAGTGGTCGAAGGATGCGAAAAAGTGGTCGTGCCCCGACTCCCCGGTGGTGGGAACAAATGTCCGCATGGAGAACACGTTGATCAGCTGGTCGTAGAGCTGTTGGTGAGTGAGTGCGTCGGAGGCGCGTTGGCCCTCTTCCCCACAGACCGGCTGCGGGGGCAGACTGCGCGTTGTGGCCGTGGTTTTATAAAGCGTGAGGTTCTTGGAGTTGACACAGAGATTATCTTCCGCTGCCTGGCGGATGAAGCTTTCCGCATAAACCGCTCCCGCCAGATGCGTGTGGAGGTCGGCGCCCTTGGGCATATCGTGCAAGAAGGCGTATAGAGCAAGCGGCCCTTGCCGGCGAGCCTGCTCGAAGGCGCGAGAGGCACGCGCTTCGCCATTTTGGGCGACGGGTTGGGGCTGAGCAATGGCGGCCGGCGCCAGGCAGAGCAGCAGAGCGGAGGCGGAGGTATGGAGGGCCCGGCAAATTGGAGCAGGACGTCGGGACATAGAGCGCGAAGGCCACCGGTGCATTTAGATTGTGACTGCGACCCTGATTTCCTGTACGTGGCTCCATCCATGGCTGCGTGTGCGGCATTCATTAAGGGAAGCCGCATGGGTTCGCCAACACCACAAGCTCTACAGAAAATCGGGATGAGGGTCCAGTGTACGACACGCCGTCGGCAGGGTACGGCATGTGCCTGCGGATGCCAAGTTTGCGGACAGCGAAGTGATTGCTATACTGACGTTTGTTGCTTGTGCGCAGTTGCTGACCTGACCTGGCCGGGCGTCCGCCTGAAGCTGCAGACTCAGAAACGACCTAAGCGGAAGCAGCGTCCTTGGATTCTCCGAGGCCAGATAGCTCAGTGGTAGAGCGCGGCCCTGAAAAGGCCGGCGTCGGCGGTTCGATCCCGTCTCTGGCCACCATTTAGAATCAACCACTTATACGGACCTACAGATAAGCTCGCTATTCTGGAGACTTTTCTCGATTTTTCCTAACTAGCCTCTATTCAACAGCTTGCTAGTTGTTAACGATGGTCGCGTATTGGTCGTGCGGGAACTTTGCGATGCTATACGATGTCTTCTGGCGCCTTGAAATGTTCAAGAAAGATCGACTTCACGTGTGGTACTAGAATGTCATTCAAGCAGGTCAGAAACCCCCACATGAAGAACAAGGTCGTAACGATGGCCAGGGGCCGTGAGTAATTCGGTGTCGCCGGAGCGCCCGGGATGCTCTGGACCTCGTCAGATCTGGTAGTAACTTGCTGCGTTCCCATCCTTCTTCACCTCAAATTCCGGCGTGTCGGTATCAGGACAACTGCCTCTTCTCGAGGAAAACGACCTCGGATTAGAAGATCTCGGCCCTTAGAAGATAATTCGCATTCTCGCGCTGAGAAGAGTCGTTGTGTAAGCCCTGGTTGCGTAGGTGGGATGGATGGAAACCTCTACATCCGGCCCAACCTCGACACTTTGCGTCAGACGCAGGCGATAAAACGACTCAAACACGCTCTCATGGTGCTTAGCAGGGACGTTCGGTTCACTGTAATTGAATGCGGCGCCGAACATGTCTCCCCGGCGTCCGAATGGATGAACCTGAGCCAGCCCGAGTCCGTATTCATCTTTAATGGCCGTTCCGGTCTTGGTGGCGAAGGCAAATCTTCCGAATGGCGTCCAACCATCAGACAATTCATGGTCGAACTCAAAACCACCGCCATATCCGCTCCCGCGATCCTTAGTATCGTCTCGCCACATACCCGCGCGATAAAGCCGATACTTTTCACCAAGTGAACCTGAGGACCAGCCTAATTCAAGGCCTTCCGCATATTTTCGATCGACCAGCGTTTCGATATTCCTCTGCTGTGCGCCCTCCGTATCGACGGCGAGAGCGTGGACGAAAACATGCTGGGTAGCCTGGAACTCAACCGCGCCGCCACCGGCGTATGTCCCGTCCGAGGCAACGGAAAGATTACCGTCATTTGCCCCATTTAAAAACTGTGAACGTTCGTCGTTGTTGAACATGCTGAGGGTCACGTATTCGTTAGGGTGTATCTTGCCCACATAAAAGGAAAGCCTTTTGCTGAGGAAATCCTGCCGCCAATACAGGATGTTCACAGTGATTGGTTCCTGCGGGCCTCCACCCTGGAGGCAGTTGAGATAGAGCCCCGAGCCGAGTTGATCGCTCAGGTTGAATTGCTGGCTCATGCCAATGTTCGTTCCGGAACGAATGAGCAGGCTGATGGATCCCGCAGTGTTTTCATGATCGTACACAGTCCACGCGCCGGTGAAATCGAGGCGTCCGCTGGGTTGATCGTGCCGGACCCCGTCCGGTGTTATGGTTGCATACTGGTTGAGGACGGTATAAGTCGCACCAAACTTCAACCGTAGAGAGTGAATACTGTAATCTACGAGCATGTTGATTGGCCGCAAGATCGGAGCTACGGGATCCGGTTGTATAAGTGGGTCGGCGGGTATCTTCGACAATGCGATTGCGTCCGCATCGAGTTCCTGTTTGAGTTCGTCAGGCTGGCCGTCCCTGATAGGCGAAGGTGGCCCTTGAGCTGGTGGACTCGGTTGATCGGTGGGTACAGTGCTTACATTGCCGCTTTGGCCGTAGGCCAATAAGCTGGATCCAATGAGAAGCAACAGGAAATGGGCCCTCGGGTGCCTCCCCTTCCGATTCCCGCTACGTCTTCTGACTATGTCCTGCGTGGTTCCAGAAATCCCGCTCCGCTGAGTGGTAGCAGGCAAGACCGCGAGAAGACTCGTCGCGATGGAGCAGATCAACCATCTAAATTGCTGTTTCCGGTCGATAGGTGAGATGACAATACCTCGGTACGAAAAGCGATCGGCGTGGTCGACAGTGCCAACACCGGAGGAGGCGTTTGTGATGAGCGCTGTGCCTTTTGGGGATGAAGTCATGTCTATCTCCCGATTTCATGATCAGCGTGACGATCTGAATGCCGAGCGTAGCTCTTCGTTAAGGAGCTGAGATTGTTTCCCACATCGAAGTCTCCGTCGACGACCGCCACTCAACCATCGGTCTGCTCGCGCACGGAACTATAGATGTCAATAGGACAGCAATGCCTTCGTACCCAGTATCAATCGCTCGTCTCAGTTTGGCTATATTCAGTATCGACACTGTGTACCGCTGGCATAGGTAGATTCATGACTGACCCCTTCTATGGTTGATCTCTTCGAACGCTCTGGAGGCATTTAGCCGGGAGGATCCTTGGCTAGGTGATTGATTTGCTGACTCCAACAACATTCTGAGCTGTTGGTTCTTGATGAGAAGCTCGCAAACGCATTGCTGCAACCTCCGCAATTGTTCTTGCAAACCTTCCTCGGATGACTGACACGGGTCTCCGTGCAGCGGGCTGTCAAAGGGCGAACTCGTCAAGTATTGCACTGTAGAGATAGCGCCTCGAGCAGCCTGCTCGAAGAGCTCTTGAGGCGGTTGTGCGGCCATAAGATCCTCCACTTCAAGTTCCCATGTCGTAACAGCTTCCGATCGCACCCTTGGGCGACATGTTGATCGATACTGAAGTGTGCGTCGTGCGATCATGGCGTGGCTCGTTAGTTAAGAGATTGATTACGCGCCGCCGATGAGTTACAACACGTTCCGTTCTTGCATTAAGCCAGAAAGGCGGAGGCAAATCTATTAGACGATGGTCGTGGAGATACTTTAGTAGCGGTGGTGTTCGATGACGCTATATATGATCAGCCCAACGGCGCATTATCTCTCCCGGATATTTTTCGGCACTTGGTGCTCGATCATCGTCGGCCGCGATTCAACGCGCTCGACGACCAGAATAATGACGGCCTTGTCGTTATCGGTTCTCGCTGGCGAAGCATTTGGCTTTGGTGGCACGTTTAGCCGGTAGCTATTTCAGGAAGTGAAGATGGCGGGCGGCCGCCTGTGGCTATCTCCGCGCTGTTGCTGACAGTTGCCGTTGTCGCTTCGCTGGTGCCCACGGCTGAGGCTGACCGCGTCGATGTAATGGAAGCCCTGTGCTCCAAATAACAGTTCGCCGCCTCACGGGAAAATTGGACATAATTATCAACGGCCGGAACAGACCGAGTCACTTTTCAATGAGTGCGTTGGCGATAATGTGCCCTTTGACAACCCGCAAGAGATCGTAGGACTGAATCCGGCTTGTGAGGCCTATGGGGAGCTTCGCCATGGTCTGGAACAAATGCAGGAATTGCGGAACAATCTGGTTTTCAGGCGGGTCTTTGGATACGACCGCGCTCTAGGGTTTCCATTTGGGCCGCGGCAAACGAAGACGTGCGGCCTGGTTCACCAGTTCCGCCAAAGAACCGGCTCCCATCTTCTGCATCATGCTTCCGCGATGCGCTTTCACAGTGACCTCACTTATGCCCAACTCATTACCGACCTCCTTATTAGCCTTTCCGACGACAACCAAAGCCAACACCTCTCGTTCGCGAGAGGTCAAACGAGCATACCGCGCTTTGAGCGCGCGAAGCTCAGCATCGCGACCGATCAATGCTTTGCTCCGGTCAATGGCTCCACGAATAGCAGAGAGAAGTGTGCTGTCACTGAAGGGTTTCGTCAAAAACTCTACTGCCCCGGCCTTGATAGCTTGTACCGTCTTTGGAATGTCGCCGTGACCGGTGAGGAAAATAATCGGCATCTCAGGCCGTTCCACCGAGAGTCGCTTCTGTAGTTCCAGCCCATTCAAGCCCGGCATCGAAATATCGAGGACCAAGCAGCTTGGGATGAACTCCCGTGGACGATTGAGGAATTCTTCCGCTGAAGTGAATGTTGCTACATGCCATCCTTCGTCCTGAATCAGGAATTCAAGCGATTCCCGGACCGAGATATCGTCATCGACAACGAAGACAATCGGTAATGTATCTGGCACGAAGAAAGCTCCCTCTCCACAGCAAGTCCAGCTTGTTCTTGTCATTGTAATCACCTGCTACGTGCGCCCGAGCATTTATTCGCCGCCGACGGCCTTGTCCAATGCCTGCAACAAGGCAGTATCGCTGAAGGGTTTGAACAAACATTCGACTGCTCCGTCATCAAGCAATCGCGATCGTACGACTTCGTCCTTGCGAGCGGTAATGAAGACAACCGGAATATTCAGGTTTCGGCGGCGAAGTTCGCGGAAGAGTTCGGGTCCGGACATCACTGGCATTCCGACGTCGAGGACCAGGCAGTTCGAACGCAAGGGAGCATCGGAGGCCAGAAATTCTCGTGCCGACGAGAATGTCTGCGCGTCAAATCCCAACTCGTTCAACAGTTCCGGCAATGACTCGCGAACTGACTGGTCATCGTCGACTACCGAAATCAGCAATTGGGCTTTCATCAAGAAACTCTCACGCCATACCTAAGCAAAAGTCACGGAAAACGTCGAAAAACATATCCGAGGGATTAGCGTTGTCTAAGGAAATCGATGTGCTTGGACCCTGCGTAATCCATTTTTGTCCGAGGCGCACATAAGCAACGCGGCTGATAGGGTCTCTTCCAGGCAACCAGTTGACGCAACCATACCACGGCAGTTGTGCCGCGCGATTGCCACCAATACTTCGGTATTGGTTTTTCTCATCGTCGCCCCAAGACTGGTTGGCTGCGGCCAGCCGGCCGTTATAGGCTTCTACAGGCGAACGGGAAGCTGAGGCCCGATCCCGTATGCGTTTCATTCAGTGGAACCGATACCAAAGTCCAATTGGCGGTCTGCACTGTTTGAGAATATGTTGCTTGAAGTAGCGGGGGCCCGAACTAATGAAATTTCAGCAGGAGAGTCCCGTCGAGCATGACGGCCGCGCCTAACCATTCTTTTTTTCCGGGTCGACGCTCTGTGGATATTGGCACTTTTGGGCGCTTGTTCAGTTCGAGGGTGCGCTTACTCTTCGTTCTGTCACTTGCCTTGCTCCCAAAGTGGGCGTGGTCGCAATCCCAGCTTGCGACCCTTTCCGGCACGATTACCGATAAGAGCGGCGCTGTTATTGTTCGAGGTCGAATTGTAATCGCCAACCAAGGCACCGGATTGGAGCGAAGCACCGTCACTGACGCCGCAGGCATGTATCATTTCTCCGGCCTGCCACCGGGAACCTACACCATCCGCGCGGAAGATCAGGGATTCCAGACACAGATTCGCGAAGGTGTTGCGCTCGTTTCGGCCTCCGAATCGGTCATCAACTTCTCACTAATCGTAGGCGACCTACGGCAGCAGGTAACGGTCAACGCGAACGCCAGCGGCATCGACAGTACGAGCTCAACTGTCAGCGGACTCGTGGGAGAGCAAAGCCTGACGAAACTGCCTCTCAATAATCAGGATCTGTTTAGTGCGGTTGCGCTGGTACCTGGAGTGGTTCCTAACCCTAACAGTGCTCCGTCGTTGCTTTCCAACGGCAAGGTTGGGCAAGTGTCGATTAGCGGGACGCGTCCGAGTATGACAAACGTTCTGATCGACGGTATGGATGCGACAGATCCGGTTTTCGGTTTTTCGCCCGCCGGTGCTTCCGGTTTTTTTCTCGGTCTGAATGAATTGGAGGAAGTCAATGTTTTGACCCAAACCTTCAACGTGGGTTACGGTGGCCATGGTCTTGCCGTCATCGACATGACAACCAAGTCGGGGACCAACCAGTTTCACGGATCCTTGTGGGAATTGCATCGGGATGCGTCGCTGGACGCCAAGAACTACTTCGATTTGTCCGCGAATCCGATCCCTCCGTTCGTCCGCAATCAGTTCGGCGCTGGAGTCGGAGGGCCACTAAAACGTGACCGCACGTTCTTCTTTGTCAACTATGAAGGCTTTCGAGAAGTGCAGGCATCTACGGCAATTGCGACGGCACCAGACGCCCTGGCGCATCAAGGGCTGCTGCCTCCCGCTGGTAATCCCACCGCCTGCAGCAGCGCAACTCCAAGCGGATGCGTCGCTATTCCGATCAACCCTTTGGTACAACCGTTTCTCAATCTGGTGCCCCCTTCAAACGGACCAGACAATGGCGATGGAACGGGCGAACTGATCACGGCTAACAAAGGCACCACCCGTGAGGACCACGGTATGGTTCGCGTCGACCACAACTTGTCCAACATACATTCGCTTTTCGCACGCTACACCGTAGATGACAGTTTCTCTCAGGTTCCTTACGTCGGGACTCCACCGGGAACTTACGATCCTGGCTTCCCAGCCTTCCATCAAGGTCGCAACCAGTACTTTGCAATTCAGGACCAGAGCACTCTCGGCAACGATTGGATCAATGAACTGGGATTCGGAATCAATCGCACTACCGCGTCCACGTCAATCGATAATACCCATCCGGGCCTGTCTCTTTCTTTGCTCCCTGGCGTGCCGATGGGAACGATCGATATTACCGGTATGAGCCTCTTGGGGAACAGCGCGACATTTCCTGTGGTCGATGCTTCGACCGTTTATCAGGTTCGGGACCAACTTTCGCATACCATTGGACGTCACACCCTGAACTTCGGCGCCGAGTTCCGAAGGCTCCAAAGTAATGGGACGCTGGATTTCACTGTCAGCGGACTGTATACCTTTGAGGATCTGGCTCCCTTAGGCTATCAGGCATTCAGCAACAGCCCGGCTCTCGAATTCTTCCTGAAAGGTTTGCCCGTGTCTTACGTTGGGGCTAATCCCTCAAACGCTGATTCCGAGCGGGGATACCGTCAGAGGATCGCGTCTGGTTTTGCCCAGGACTTGGTGCGCGTGAACAGCCGGCTAGCTCTAAATGCCGGCCTCCGCTACGATTTCTATTCCAATCCAACCGAGGCGTCCGGGCGTCTTTCGGCTATTCGGAACCTGGCGACGGATTCCGCGCCAACCGTCGGCAAGGTCTTTGCCGGGACACCGCTGGATCTACTGTCTCCCCAGGCAGGCTTTGCGTGGGACGTCTTCGGCGACGGCAAAACCTTGCTCCGGAGCGCATTCGGCATTTATCGAGACAATCTTTCAGTGATCATGTATGGCGCCGACCGCTTTCTTCCCCCATTCTTCGAAATGGAGTCCTTTGTGCTTCCTGAGTTCCTTGACCCGCAGAACGCTGTTGCCACTCAAGTGCTCGATCCCATTTCAGTTGCCTATCATCCGAAGTTCCCATATGCGATGCAATATAACCTCAACCTGGAACGAGAGGTTGTACCGGGCACGATCCTCAAAGCGGGGTATTTCGGAGCTCGCGGCAATCATCTCACTCGCAGCGCGGAAGGGAATCCTTTCGAGCCGGCCCTCGGCCATCGGTACAATCCCAACCTGAATTCACCTGTGCTAACGATTTTGACCGACAGCCAATCTTTCTATAATTCTTTTCAAGCCTCGGTTTCGGGGCGCAATGGACATAATCTTTTTTGGCAGGCCTCGTACACGTTTGCCCACTCCGTGGACGATGCTTCGGTGGATCTGTCCGTGGAATCTGTGAATGATCCTCCCGGATCTCAAAACATCTTCGATCGCAAGGGAAGCCGAGGCCCGTCAGAGTTCGACATTCGGCACAATTTCGTGGCAAATGTCGCTTACCAGTTGCCTGGACGCGGACGCCTCGCCGGTGGTTGGCAGGTCTCGGCTATTGCCAGCGTTCATAGCGGCGCCCCATTTACCCCAATGCTCGACTTCGACAATGCCGATATACAATCGTTGATTATTCCAGAGCGTCCAAACCTTGTCGGCAATCCTTACGCCGGCATCTGTCCGAATGGGGCCCGCGTGGGCACTCCGTCGTGCTGGTTTAATCCAGGTGCTTTCGCGGTACCGCCTGCCGGTCAGTTTGGCAATGCCGGACGAAACATGCTGCGGGGGCCAGGGTTTGCGCAATTCGACCCGGCGATGCACAAAGATTTTGCGATCACAGAGCGAGAGAGGATCACGGTTGGGGTGGAAGCTTATAACGTGTTCAACCATCCGAATTTTGATGTTCCGAGTAATACACAAAGCGCGCTTTCCCTGGGCGGTAACGGGGACGCCATTTTCAAGGACGCGGCCGGCAATTTGGCCGCGAACGTCGGCCAGATATTAAGCACAGCAGGCACCGGCCGTCAGATTGAACTGTATGCACGTTTCGCCTTTTAGCACGCCATCTGATGAGTCTGTGCCTTCGCCATAGGAGTCTCCCTTATCTGCCTGCAATCTGGACATTTTCATCGCCCGGAATCTCAACGGGCAAATTCAAATGAAAAGTCGCGCCGCGCCCTGGGGAACTGACGGCCCACAATCGGCCCCGATGAGCCTCGATGATTGATCGGCTGATACGAAGCCCCATGCCGGTGCCGTTGGGTTTGGTGGTAAAAAACGGATCGAAAATCTGTTCCACGATCTCCGGCGGAAGCCCTATACCGGTATCACTGAATGAAACAAGAATCTGCTCCTTCTCAGCTCGTTGCGATTGGATGGCTATCTCTCGTATCCCATCTACATCCTTCATCGCTTCGATGCTATTGACGATCAGATTCATCATGACCTGTTGCAACTGCACACGATCCCCGAAGATGTGAGGTAGATCGCTTGCCAGTTCCGTCCGAACCGACACGCCGTATCGCACTGCCTGGTCGCGAAGGAGGGTGACGGTTTCTGTAATGATCTCGCTTAAATCAATGATCTGTTGATCCAGGGCGCCCTTCTCGAATTGTGAACGGATTCTGTCGACAATCTCGGCAGCCCGTTTTACATCTCTTCCTATTCTGGTGATGCCTGCGCGCACCTCGTCGAGGTTGGGTTCATCGCGTCCGAGCTTTCGCAGGCAGGTGCTGACGTTGGTGATCGCGCCACTGATCGGCTGTTTGATTTCATGTGCCAGGGACGCCGCTAACTCTCCCATGGTTGTCACCCGATTGATGCGTGCGAGATCTCCCTGCGCCTGGCGAAACGCGTCTTCAGCCCGCTTCTGCTCGTCAATGTCGGTGGTTGTACCGACGAATTTGAGCGCTTTCCCTTCTGCGTCACGCAAGGCCGCGGCTTGCTGGAGATGCCAGCGATAGGTCCCGTCCTGAGAGCGTAGAGACCGGGTTTCGAAGGCAAAGCCCTGTCCCGAATGCACACCCTCCCAAAACCTCTTGGCTGCTATCTCCCGATCATCAGGGTGAACCGCGGACATCCAGGCTTCGGGATGGGAGCGGACAAAGTCAGGGGTTTCGGCCAGCGAACTCAAGCCAAACCTGATTTACGAAATCCGGTGTTCCATCAGGCTTGAGTGTCCAGGCGGATACAGGAAGATGCTGCAATATCCCAACTTGGAGTTGCAGATCGGAATAGAGGGTGGCGTTCTCCAGTGATATAGCCGCTTGCGATGCCAGCAACTGCAGGGTGGTAACCCGGTTCGGCGTGAAGACGAATGGCGCGAGGTTATTCTCGAGATAAAGCACGCTGACAAGCTTCGCTTGATGAACGATTGGCAGGCACAGGACCGACCTTGAGCGCTTCAGTCGCACATATTCATCCTGCGCATAGATTTTTTCGGAAGAAGCATCATCGAGTAGCAGGTGCTCTTGGGTCCGGATCACATAATGCAGCGCGGAAAGGGGAAGATCCGACGGCGCCACAGTTGTCTGTCGAACGGCAACTTCGACCCCGCCGAGGCGCGTGACAGCCTCCGCCTCGATAAACAAATCGCCGCCTCGAAGCAGGATGAGCAAGCCCCGCTCAGCCCCGGCATGTTCCATGGCGATTCGTACGAGCTTCTCGATCAGCCTGGGAAGGACCATCTCACTGGAAATCGCCTGCGAGGCCTTGACTACGGTTTCGACGTCCAACTGTCCCGCTTGTGCGCCCATCGCGGCTGCGGAACCGGGAGTTCGCTCCTCGCGCAGGCGTGGATAGCGTTCGTCGAGTTGCTTTACTTTTCCGTGAGCGCCCCAATGGGCGTAGCAGTTGCGCGCGCTGCGGAGATGAGCGTGGCCGGCTGTTTCGAGGCCGCGCGCCAAATAGTATCGCGCCGCCAACTCGTGGGCCAGGCCTTCGTTTTGAACGAAGCC
>CAVUQE010000015.1:0-556134 GCA_963743365.1 uncultured Acidobacteriaceae bacterium | reverse complement strand
GGTTCTGCGTCGCCTTGGCTAGCGCAGCTGTGTCACTGGCGGCCGGCGTTGCTGAAGCGGCAGAGGCTTTTGCCGCTGGGGCAACCGGAGCATCCTGTGCCGCGACCGAGAGCGTGGACGTTGTTACTGCCGGTAAGACGCCGAAGCGCAGAAGACCAGCTCGACCTAACATGAGTAATTCTCCTTGCTCCACGATTACCCAGATCAAGCAAATCGCAAGCTGTCAAAAATACTAGAGCGGATCAGTATTCGTTATTGGAAGGCAGGCTCGAGTTGCCACCGTGGGGACTACATTTGTTTTCCAAACCACGCTAATAATCGCCGGAGTACAAGCGTTTGGCGGAGCGCAGCAACCAGGTCCAGATGAGTATGATGGCCGACGTTCCCACAATAATTTCTGCCCAGATGAAGGAGAGATAGTCACCAAACGCTCCACCGGTGGAACACCAGGCTGGACATTGCGCAATGCCGGCAGGCCAAAAATCAAAGAGATGCATATGGATAGCGGAACGAGATCAACTTTTGACCCGCTCGACATATCCTTGAACACCATGCCCAGCAGGCTCATGGCCAGACCAATCATCAACATCATGAGAAGGATGGAGACAGCGATCACATTGTCGGCCCGTCTAAGCTGGAGTTCGATACCCGTGACCTTAAGACTGCTTTGACGAGAAACGTTTCCTTTGAATTTGATTCCTGGGGTGGACGCCGACAAAGCGATGGTGAGCGGAACCATGATGCTCTGCTGCAATTCAGTTGCGCCGACCGCGAGATGATCGCCCTGGGGCGCTTCGGCCTCGGTGGTTTCGGGAATTCCAGTACCTTCGGCAAGGGTGGAGTCACTGGGAGTTTTTGCAGCGTGTGGTCGTACCTTCGGCGAAGGCGTGGTCATCAGCAACCACAACGTAGTGCTGTAGCGGTCCAACGGATACCTGTTCAGTTCCCCATTTAGAGGAAAGACAGCTTCGATCCGATTCATGCGCTTGCCTTTGGGAAAGTCAAATTCCTGTTGGCTTCGGACGTTGTTGGTCAGAAGGCGTAAATCGACCGCTGGAGTTACCTCATCGAGTGCCAGCCCTCCTTGAGGGCGAAGAGCTATCTGCACTGTCAGTTCCTGCGTCGCCGGATTGACCCCGGTTACGAGCACGGACATGGCGACATGGTCGGCTGCATCGGTATCGTCCCGCAGTTGTAGGGAACGCCGTTTTCCCTCATCCAGGTTGCGGAAAAGGATTAGACAATACAACGTCAGAATCAAAAGAACGAGGAGCGGCCTGAATCTCAAGATTTTCTTCCACATGATGTATGGTTCCTGATCGTGGCGTTCTCGAGCTTCTGGTCAAACCGAAAAGGCTGCTACATTAGGCCGACCCTCATAGCGCTGGCCCCGGCGAAGCCGGTCGCACGAGCGGTAGAACTACGGTGATTGCGGAATGGTCCGATAGGGGCTCATCTAACGCCTGGTTTGCGTCATCCATGGTCTGGGCAAAGGTAGGCGCAAAGCGATAGGAGTCGGCCGACTTAGGATCCTCTTTGAGATATGCTTTTACGAATATCCAGTCGAGTTTGAATTTTCCCTTATCTCCGAGGGTACGGGGCAAGGAAAAGGTTGTGACAAACCCTTTGCTGGCTCGCTCGTTGGAATTGCCTAAGGTTCCGTCACGCCCGGTCAACGAGAGTCCGGCATCACCGCGATAATCGAGCTGGCTACCATCGTCGAAACGGAACTTGTCCAGGTCCTTGAAGAATCCCTGTTCGGGATTAGCCGCTAGTATGGGGACGCCCGAGGAGTAGGATCGCCTTGGAACTTCGTCGTCTTAAAGGCAAAGGTAGCCATGTCCATACCGAAACCTACTCCGGTGGCGTACTTGATGCCCTTGGTGGCCCAAAACGAAGGACTGTTCAGCTTTTTCAGCGCTGCCGATTTTATGCTGGTGACCGAGCCCTTGCTCCCGTGGTATTCATATCGCCGGCAACGATCACCGGATTGCGAATCGGGCGAATCAGGTCGAGAAGTTCTTCTGCCTGCTTGGTTCGGCCCTTCGGGGTGGTGCGGTTCTCAAGATGGGCGGCCACGATGGTGACCTTCTTCTCAGGAAGTTCAGGTACATCGATGGTGGCGATGAGGTTAGTGCGGCCTCCGCGGCGTACCTCGCGGACGATTTCTTCTCCGAAGAGGAGGCTTGCACCCTTGCGTTTCCCGGCCTCTACCTTCCCATATTTCTTTTCCTCGTTGTACCAATCGTAAGCCTGATATTTAAAGGGCACGAGCTTCACATCCCGAAGCGGATAGCGCGAGAGAATAGCGGTGCCATGCAGGCCAAGAACGCGGTCTTTGTCGACACTGAACAGGTCCTCCAACTCCTTTCGCTCGGCTTCGTTCTTTACGTTTGCGAACGACTGGGTGCCTAACACCTTTGGATCAACCTCGATGAACTCAACTCCATAGGCCCAATTCATCTTGAGGGTTTCGGCAAGCTCTTTCACTACGGCCTGGTAGTCGCTTCGTTTCATGCCCCAGTCGACCTCATTCAACACCAACACGTCGGCCGACTGAATCTCGATCAATCTGTGCACTGAGCTCTTCGTCGTTTACCTTGCCATTGTTTTTATCGGTGGCAACCGTGCTGTGCGCTTTAGCCAGGAAGCCTTGCTTATCGGTCATGAAGAGCTTAATGGCGTCAAGTTCAATTCCTCTTTCGATGTTCCACTCCACAAGACGCAAGCAGGGGCCCATACCTTTAATATCAGGCCGAAGAGGTTTTGTTCCGTTGAAATAGGCTTCATTGTTGACGAAGGGAGTTGTCAGCAAGGTCTGCATTTTGGCGGCCAGCGCAGGATCGACCGTTTCCTGTTCACCCAGGGCCACCAGTTCCTGGTAGGTAAGCAGCGGAGGTTGTGAGGAATGTATGTAATCCGGCGACGGATCACTCTGCGCCGATGCTGGGGAATTCGAGGCCAGCATCAGGAGCAGGGCGACTTGTCCGGCGACCAGCGCGGCGCCGAGGCTTTCGTTAAGAGATACGTTTCCGAGAAAGATACTTAACATTCGCCTAGACGTGATCATTTTGACAGCCCTCGCATTGAGTAGATCTCGCACCAAAGATTACTTACTGGGGCCTGTCGCGGCTACTGGGAAAACTACTAGTTAGCCGCGCAGAAAAACATCCAGGACACAAGAAACAACTTAGACCGGCGTCATGTTGCGCTTGATTGCATATTCAAGGAGCGCCGCGTTGGTTTTTAAATTCAACGTTTCCATCATGCGATATTTGTGAAATGCAACCGTGCCGGGTGTCGTGTCGATGACATTTGCCACCTCTTTCATCGACATTCCCTCCGCCAGTAGTTGCAGGACCTCGCTTTGCCTTGGGGTGATACGTTTGTCCTCGCCGAAATCTTTTTGTTCACGTTGAAGGAACGACACCGTCTCTTTGGCAAGCAACGGAGAGAGGTACGATAACCCTTCCTTAACCTTACGGACAGCAAGCAAGAGCTCATCGCCGGCTGACTGTTTGAGGACAAAGGCAGAAGCGCCACGCCGGAATGCCTCAGCCGCTACTTCGGCTGCCATGGTCATGGTTAGGAATACCAACTTAATCCTGGGCAGTTTGCGTTTTATTTGCGTGGCTGCATCCAGGCCATTTAGTTGCGGCATGTAGATATCCAGGATGATGATGTCGGGCTTGAGCTCGACTGCGGGAACGGATCAAACCGCGTCCGTCGGTGACTATGCCAACCACCTGAAACTCAGGCTCCAGCAGGCTCTTGCATGCGTCCGCTAATAGCCGGTGATCATCGGCTATTAGGATGCGGGCAGATGGTTTTTGTTCTCTCATTGGCGATCTCCTGAAAAGCGACTTGAATTTGGCCCATTAGTCTGCTTGCGGTGCTGACGATACGGCTCTTACTGGACAATTAACGGGACTGTTTTGGTCAAGGAGACGACGGCTTCGATCCGTGTGCCAAAGCTGGCTTGGCTGTGATCATGAATCTTCCACCGATCAGGTGGAGTCTTTCACGCATACTGATCAATCCAAGGCCGGGCCGTCTGCCGGCGCTGTTCTGAACAAAGCCCACTCCATTGTCAGAGATAGCAAGGCAAAGGAAATCAGAGGTCCCATCCAGTTCAATAGTGATCTTTGTAGCCTGACTATGTTTCGCGATATTGTGTAGCGCTTCCTGCATCACACGATAGAGGCAGAGGGACACGTCGAGAGGCACGTTGTCAGGGACGCCGGAGCACTCGCAGCGCGCTTGTATCTCGTATTGTTCCGAAAATTCCCGGCCTAAGGCATTCACGGCGATCGCAAGACCCAGGAACTCCAGCGTTGACGAGTGGAGCCGACGTGACAGATTGGCAACATCGTGGCAAAGGTCCTTGAGTTTGTCACTAAGATGAGCCAATCGCGCACGGCTTTCAGGAGATCGGTCCGTCAGAGACTGCATGGTCCTTTCGAAATCTATAGTGAGTATTGCCAGGGAGTGGCCGATGCAATCGTGAAGCTCCTGTCCGACTCGTCTGCACTCCGCTTCTTGAGCGTTAACCAGACGTTGGGCCAAATCCAATCGCGCCTCTTCTGCCTGCTCCAGGGCCTGACGAAGGTCGCGATCCCTTGCTTCTACATCCGTCATCGCGCTTACGCTGGAAACGAGGGTCATTCGCTGTTCCGTCCGGCGGCTAAGATTTCAGATAGTGCGGCACCATCGCCGGCAAGTCGGCTCCCGGCGGTAGAGCGATTTGTGTCGAGGCGATTCTATGTAGGTATGCCAGCTTGGGAGGCAATTGTCCCAAGCTAAAGCTTAATTTTGAAAAAAATCAAAATAGGACTTTGATGGTGAGCTGACCCGATCGCGGACCGCCGATCTGGTAGAGCGGATTCAACAAGCCAAGCTGCTCCGGTCGAGTGTTTCGGTAGGCGGCCCAAAACCGGTGAATTCGTCCACGGCAAACATCGGATGGTTGAAGAGGTTGAAGTACTCCGCCCCAAGGAAGAGACTCGTGCGCTCGGTGAGATGAAACTGGCGCCACAGCGAAAGATCGGTCTGGTCGATGGGGAATCCACGAAAGAAGTTGCGCGGGAGGTTCCCCTCCTGGCCCAGCGGTACTGGCGTAAAAGCGGCCGGGTTCAGCGTTCTGCCGCCAGGCTCGCCGGGGGCGGGGAGATAAAAGGGCACTCCCGGCACGATATTGGGCCGTGAGTGGATAAAGGCCCGGTAAGGTGCGGCTGAGCTGATGCGAACGATGCCATCTGCCTGCCAATTCCGCAGCAGAGCACCGCTCGGCCGCTCCCAGTGGAACGACGGTATCTGCCAGGAGACCGCTGCCGTGAAGGAGTGCCGCACATCAAAGTCCGATGGGCCAAGGTCTCCTGCGACGTTGATGGCGCTCAGAGTCGTCTTCGAATCGTCCCCATCGGTATCATCCGAGTTGGTATCGGTGGACTTTCCGAAGGTATAGGACGCGAGAGCCTGAAGACCGCCTGCCATGCGGCGCTGAAATTGCAGTTGCAGTGCATTGTAGTTGGACCAATCGGCGTTGCGGGTCGTCAGGATTTCGTAGCCTACAGGCGATATGACACTGTCCCCACGCACCAGATTGTCTCCGTGGGCGCCTACATAGGTTGCCGAGATCGATTGGTTAGCGCCCAAGCCGCGCTGGATGGCCGCGTTCCATTCGTAGGTGAACGGGACCTTCAAGTTGGGATCGATCGCATTGACATATGCAGTGTTGCTACTGGGTGTAAAGGTAAAGGGCGGGGCCTGAAATGCGGCGTTGGTAAAGTCGAATGGGATGGGTCCGAAGACCAGGTTCGCAGCAGAGTATGGGAAAAAGACCATGGTTCCGACGATGTTGCCGCCGTACCCGAGGTCGTAGTAACGGCCAAATCCTCCTCGAAGCACAGTTTGCGGAGCGATCTGGAAGGTAGCACCGAACCGCGGGGCGAAATTGTCGAAGCGTGTGTGCCAGAGCGGTGTACCCGCGGGCGCCAGGCCGAATGGGGCGGAGTCAAAAACTCCTGTTGCAGCATAGAGGGGTTTTCCGGGAGTGACGGAGCGCATCGGAGTGTTAATCTCCCAGCGCAGGCCATAGGTCAGCGTCAGACGCAGGGAGACCTTCCAGATGTCCTGAACGAAGAACGAGTAGTTGTTAATTGCAGCCGTGATTGGAGTTCCGCTGATAGTGAAGACGGAATCGACGGTGCCGGCCTGCAGACTAGCGTAGCTGTTCGCCTCAATATCAAGACCATACTGATTGCCGTTGGTGGTTGGATTGAGATGTCGAAAGTCTGCTCCAAATTTGAGCTGATGCGCTCGGGCTGTAAGGGAAAAGTTGTCTATGAAGTTGAATTGCTTCTCGACGTTCGCATCCAGTGGACCATTTCTCACTTCGGCATCCGTGTCAAGAGGGAGAGGAGGGATAAATAGGAACTCGCCCGTCTTGCTGCTGTAGCCCGATGGGTACATCGCGGAGTCCGGCGGAGGTACGGCGCCGTGGAAGCCATCGAGGACAGTAATCTGACCGCCGGTGTTCCGGCTCCAGTTAGCCCTGAAGTCATCCGTTATGCCCGAGGTCCAAACGAAGGTTGCGCCCACGGTGGCTGAGTCGGACTGGTCGGTATAGTTTTGCTCCTCCGACCACAGGCGAACCGATGACGTCGAGGGTGCGTGATTGTATCGGGCGAAGAGGTTCAGACGGTGATTGATGGTGTGGTCGATGCGCAGGCTGGTGGCATTGAGAGAGGTAGGGTCGGAGTAGCCCACGGTGAGCGGGGCGGTAAGGCCGTCAGAGTTTACCGG
The DNA here is from genome assembly GCA_963743365.1 of uncultured Acidobacteriaceae bacterium. Classification (GTDB taxonomy): domain Bacteria; phylum Acidobacteriota; class Terriglobia; order Terriglobales; family Acidobacteriaceae; genus PALSA-350. The sequence goes on along the minus strand of CAVUQE010000015.1, from coordinate 549,330 downwards.
GCCGTCGGGCAATGGCATGGCAGCCATCAAGGGTTGATAAGCGGGCGCGACGTTCCGCCGCGCTGCCGCGGTATAGAAGGTGCCGATGGCGGTCTGCGGAAGCAGCAGCCGCAAGGCCTCATAGGAGAAGAAGAAAAAAGTACGGTCCCTGAGGATGGGACCTCCGACGGTCCCACCAAAGTCGTTCTGGCGCAGAGCCGGCTTGGGAAGGGGAGGCTGGTCGAAGTAGTTGCGAGCGTCGAGAAAATTATTGCGCAGATAGTCGTACGCTGTACCGTGAAGCTGATTGGTACCCGAGCGGGTGACGATCGAGATCTGTTCGGGACTGCGCCCATTTTCCGGCGCATAGGTAGAGGTCTGGACACGAAACTCCTGCATGGCGTCTACCGAGAGTAAGCCGTTGGTGCCCCCGGCTACTGTCAGGGCGGGACTGGTACCGCCCACCGTTGGCGGAGCGAAATAATTCGTCGTACCGAAGTTTGCGCTGACGCCGTCTACGGTGAAGTAGTTTGAATTTGCACGTTGACCGTTGATGCTGAACTCGCCAGCACCTGCGCCGGTGTCGGGGACGAAGACCACCCCAGGCGTAAGGCCGATGAGCGATTGGAAGCTGCGGCCATTGAGCGGCAGATTCTGCACAAATTGCTGGTTGACCACGGTGCCGACGGCGGGAGAGATGTTCACCTTCTCGCCCGAAGCGGTAAGGGTGACGGACTGGATGATGGATCCGACCTGCATGGTGAAATTGCGACCCACTGCGTCTTGCGCGCTGAGGGTCAGACCGACGAGAACGATCTGCTGAAATCCGTCATTGTCGACGGTCAGCCGGTACTCCCCGGGGCGAAGATCGCGGAGAACATACACTCCGTCCCGGTTGGTCAGGGCGGTTGAGCTGGTGCCGGCATCAACATTGGTCGCGCGCACTTGCGCACCCACCAGCACGGCTTCATTGCTGTCCGTCACCAGTCCGGAGACTGTCGCAGTGTCACTTTGCGCCAACAGCAGAGCAGGCACAAAGCATAGAGCGATGACGACCAATACGATGGGACGGACCATGGCCGTCGTGCTCCCGGACAGAAAGAAATCTTGGCCCGTCAGTCGAAGTTACGGATGATTGGCTTCGCCAAGATAGGCATAAAGGAGTCGTTGACTACTGGGCTTCTTCGCGCCCCCCTCCGGCTCCACGGTTACAAATACTGAGTTGATTTCCTTGACGGCAGCCGGATCTTCTGTCTTCAGCGCCCAACGGCGTTGTGCCTTGTCATCCACATATAAGAAGCCCAGGCTGCGCAGGGAACTGGTCTTGCCCTCCTGCTGTCCCCACACCTGGAAGGTCTGCTTCGCGTTGATCCTTTTTGCGTCGCTAAGGTCGAACGCATAAAAGATAAGCGACTTGCCTTCTGTCAGAAATACGCGGCCGAACGCTTTGCCCGCCTTTCCATTGGGATCGGTATCGCGAACGTCGACGACATGCAACTGGCGGGCGCCCATCAGGTCGCGAACGTCTTTGCCGGCACTCGCGAGTTGACGCTCCATCTCGATATTAGAGGTGGCTGTTTTCAGCTGTTGCGACAGCTCGTTGACCTGGACTTGCTGTGCCACCAGCTCGGCCTGATCAGAAGCGCGCGCCTGATTCAGCCGGGTGAGTTCCGTTGAGGCATCGGCTAGCTCCTTTTCCAATGCCTTCTGTTTTGCTTCGGCTTGCTCGAGCGATAGGGCGTTGCTGGAGGCTGCGATAGCCGCGGCTGCGAGCGCTTGTTGATTATCGTGGTGAGTGCTGGTTGCTGCCGCATCTTCGGTTGCGAGTTGAGCACGCAAACCTTCGGTCTCATGCTGCTGCTCTGCGAGAGTATGTTCCAGCTGCGATACCGTTGTTTCGAGGGCAGAATTCTGCCGTGCGAGCTGCTCGAGCTGCTGTTGTGCCTGCGTTGCAATCTGCTTATCACCCTGGAGAGGAGCGTGACCGGGGAGGCGCCCTACGTAAACAAACGCAATGAGTACGGCTGCCAGCCCCACGGCGACCACGGCGAATTTCAGAAATCCGTGGGAGGATTTCGGCTTTTGGACATCGGGCGAGAACTGAATACCTTCGGACGAGGCCCTTCGGATAAACCGTTGTGTAGCACCGGGATTAGGACGGCTCGTGATCATGCTTATGGATTGCCTGGGGCGGCCCTGGACTAGCGGTAAACCGAAATGGACGAGTTCGCCGAACTGTGAGACGGCGTTCCTGCATTCGGCGCAGCTCTCCGCATGCCGCTGGAATTCCCTTAGTTCGTCGTCAGCGAGGTACCCGCCGGCCGCCAGGGCAGCCAATTCCTCGTACTGTGAATGGTCACTCATCAGCTAGTATTTTTGCTTGTCCCCGCGGTTGCGTGATAAACGAACGCAGTTTCTGAAGTCCTCGGTAATAGTGGTGCCGGACGTTCGATAGCGAATCTCCGGTCTTGCTGGCAATCTCTTTCATGGAAAGCCCTTCGTAGTTGGCCAACTCAATCACCCGTTTCTGAGGCGCCCCCAGTGACGCCAACCCCTGTTGCATCAGTCTTTGCAATTCTGCAGGAGCGTATTTTCCGGCGGTGAAGAACCCACCATGGAACACAGGATCCAGCTCTTCCAGGTCTTCCTGATTGTAAAAATTCCTCCTATTCAGGTAACCCTTCCAATTGAAAGCGCGATGATACGCATACTGCAGCAACCACACTTTGAGTGTGCCTTTGCTAGGGTCGAATTGTGCCACCGAGCTGTAAATTTCGAGGAAGACGTTTTGGGTAACATCTTCGGCCTCGCCTCTGTCCCGGACAATTTTTAGCGCGATGCTGAAGACGAGACGATGATAGCGCTCAAACAGGACCGCAAGAGCGTCGTTGACGCCGGCCTGCAGCTGGACCATTAACTGGTCGTCTGTCAATAGTTTGAGCTCAGGGAGGCCAAGCCGGGAAGGGCCAAACCTCGAGCGAGATCCCGGATTCACCAATGAGCCTCCCAGCGGGAAAGATACGAGACCTCTTGGAAAGACGGCTTTCTCTCAACTAGAGGTGTTATTGGCTCCTTGAGGTCGAACCCAAGCCGAGTATTCTGCTCGTGGGGCTCAATTCGGCCACCCCATGAGTCTGTGAGCACACTCCACATTGGACGTTATTTTCAACTTGCCGGGCCCGCCCCCTGCCTCAGGTTATCCCCGTGCGGAAAGGGCGCAAACTGGCAAAATTACTAGTCTTGAGGTGCCCCCTGATCAATCGGCCACATGCAGCCTACCCCTCAGCATCCTGCCCCGAGGCATTTCCGATCAAGGCTAACGATTACCCGGCTAAGTATCGAGAAGGGCGTTCCTACTTCTAGAATGGTGCAGAAGAGGTCACGCCTCGATCCCGATCAGTCCACCGATCAACCACTTGCAGAACAGAACAAAGAGAACCGCACCCAAGATCTTCACGTTCATACTCCGAGAGTGTTGCGGTCAGAACAGATGCCAGTCCGGCCTGAGCGCGGTTAGGGGGTGAGGACTTGCCCCGGGGCATCTATTCCCGATCTCTTACCGGGAAAGATGCATAGAAAACGAGGGCACAATCGGGGCACTTTTTCTTAAGCGCAATGCTCTATGCGTGCCTTTTTGATCCCCTAAATACCCCATTATGTCATTGATTCAACAGATGTTATCCAGAATGGCATGGAAGAGGTCATCGGTTCGATCCCGATCAGGTCCACCACCCTAACACCTTCAATATAAATCAGTTACCCGACACTAGCGTGGAGTCTCTCATTCCGTCGCGGTGCGGAAGGGTGCTGAAACGTCTTCATTTCCCTTGGTAGCATCATCTCAACGACTTTCTTGTTCGCAAATTCGTCGCGAGCGAATGACGGAAGCTGTGCCAGCCAATTTGCTTTCCAACAACTCCAATCCGCGCCAATGCGGGGCGAATGCTGTTCTCCAGAATGCTGTCCGGACTGAGGGGCTTGGTCCCCCGACAATTGGAAGAGCAAGGCAGCTGAGAATGAAGCTGATAGTTGAGCTACTGCTGGCGGTGCCCTGCTATCCGCCTTTGCAGCGCCGCAAGAGTTGGACTGATATCTTCGACCCTTTCCATTACCCCGTAGACGTAATGATCGGGCCGGACGACAGCAGCCACGCAGTTCTGGCGTTCGAACCACATAGCCATAATTTCATCCTTTTCCTGTAGACCTCGTCCGCCGATGACGGTCGACGCAACATGCGAGTGGGAAACCTCCACTGGTTCAGTTACCCTCCGGCCATCTAACACCAGACGCCATCCGTGTCCGACCACCTGATCCATGCGCCTCACTTCCCGGGCGGATACGATCCACGGCTGAGGAAAGAGCGTTCCGTTTGCGGGATGCGGTCCATCCGACAACAGTCCCGCTTCGAGGGGCGGCACAATCTCCTGGCGCGTGACCGTGGGCGGCTTTCCACCACCCTGTTCCAGGAGCGATTCGTCCCGGCGCCGCGCCGCCTCGGGGTCACGTTCACAGATGTGGTGGCCAATCGCCTTGATGCGCGCCGTGAGAGTGTGCACATGGCGGCTGCGCTCCTCGCCATAGGTGTCCAGGAGACTATTATCGGCCTGGCCCGCCAGAACTGTTTCCATCTTCCACGCCAGGTTGCTTACGTCGCGGATGCCCTGGCACATACCCTGGCCGATAAACGGCGGCTGCTGGTGAGCGGCATCTCCCGCAAGGAATACCCGCCCCTTACTCCATTGTGCCGCAACCAATGCGTGAAAGCGGTAGCTGCTGGCGCGCCATAGTTCACCATCCTGCGGGGTGAGCCAGGGAGAAAGCAACCGCCAGACATTGCTCTCGCTTTCCATCTCGAGAGGGTTCTCGTTGGGAAGCAGCATGATCTCCCACCGGCGATGATTGCCCGGTCCGATGATGAAGGTTGTGGGCCGTGCAGGGTCACAGTATTGCGCGGCCGTCGTGGGTAGTTTCGACAGGCCGGCCTCATTCACCCGGACATCGATGACCATCCACGGTTCGTCGAACCCGAGGTCATCCAGTTTCAGATCGAGGAGTTGGCGAATCGGGCTCGAAGCGCCGTCGCACGCGATCACATAAGAAGCAGTAACAGAGCGTACCTGGCCATCATTGCTTCTGAGTTGCAGGGCGACCTGCTGCGCTGTTTGCGTAAGAGCAAATGCCTCCAGTCCAAGCTCTACAGTTACGCTTGGATGCTCGGCCGCCCGCGCGCGCAGTACAGCTTCCACCGGCGGCTGGGTGAACACCATCGTCGGAACGTACCCGAGTGGATAGGGTGGCGGCACCGCATCGATGCGCCGGATGAGTTGGCCCTTTGCGCCGAAGTGCTCTGAGGCGGGAAAAGGCGCCGTGTAGGGCAAGATCTTCTCTACCGCACCGATGTTTTGGAATACGCGCAGGATTTCGTGGTCGATCGCGATCGCACGAGGTATCTCCCAGATCGATCGCCTCTTATCGATCACCAGGGTACGGATCCCAGCCTGACCAAGCCAACAAGCAGCAACCGCTCCGGACGGCCCAAAACCTACGATGACCACGTCGTATTCCGACGATTGATTTCCTTCGCGTTGTACTGTTGTGCGTTCCATGAAATGACCTTCGCGTCGTGCGAGCCACCGTTGCGTCCGCTACTCGGCTGACCGCTTTAGACTGCGTTGGCTCCGAAAGTGGCGAAACGAATGGCCAACTGAGCCTGCTTGACACGGTCAGATTTCGGCGGCGCGATCCCCCACTGATCGGTCCTTCCCTTGGGCCAGGCCCACTGCTCTGGACCGCGAGGTATGTAACTGTCATCGACCTGAAGGACCTCTGCTGTCTGTTCGATCACGAAGCCGTCTGGATCCACGAAGTAGGCGAAGATGTTGTCTCCGGGCCCGTGCCGTCCCACTCCCCAGCCGATGGAGTAGCCATGATCAATCATGCGCCCCGCGCCTCTCATAACCGAATCGAAGTCGGGCATCATGAATGCAACGTGGTTGAGGCCGTTGACCCCCGAATCGGCCAGCACTACAGCGTGGTGATCGCTATTGCAGCGCAGGAAAGCCATCACTTTGGAACGATCGGTCAGGCAGAAACCGAGCGCGGTTTCAAAAAAGCTCCGGGTTGCGTCCACATCGACGCAGTTCAGGTTGACGTGGGAAAGACGGAGAGGGAAACCCTTCCGCGTACCGGCCGAAGCATGCATTGTGTCACCGCTGATAAGGCGAAACACGTAGCCTTCCGGAGTCTTCACCGTAGCCGCCTGCCCGCCGTCCGGGCCGTGGTTCGGTGCCAGGGGGCGCAAGACTTGACCTCTCGCAGCCTGAACGGACGACAGCAACCATTCCAGATCTTCAGCGGAAGCGGCACGGAACGTCACGGAGAATATCTCCGCAGTCGGATGCGGATGCAACGCTAGCACATGATGATCCCGGCCCGTGGCCCGCAGATAAACCGAAGAGCCTTGACGTGCAGCCACTTCGAGGCCCCAGGCTGTGGTGTAAAACTGCACGGACTTGGCTAAATCCGGCGTACCGAGATCGACACTCCGGATGTCAGCTACGGGAAAGCGGCTCATGATTGAACCTCGGGGAGGTTGAGAAATGGCAGGCACCGGCAGCCTCCATAAACGGCCAGCCGGCGACACTCGCGTACGCTCCCGGAAACTTGGCCGGCACAACGTGATAATGGATAGCGATCGCCATTTTTGAACCTACGGCCGTGCCGGATAAGTCTGCACTCGAGCCCCAACCGTTTCTTCAGGACTCTTGTGCGATACCGTTCCGCAGGGTGCCCAGCCCCTCGATCTCCACTTCCACCACATCGCCGGGTTTCATCCACAAGGGAGGTGTGCGCTTGACGCCGACCCCGCCCGGGGTTCCCGTTGCAATGACGTCGCCACATTCCAAGCGGGTGAACGAGGAACAGTATTCCAGGATCGTGGGTACGTCGAAGATCATTTCTCCCAACAACGCGTCCTGGACAACCTCGTCGTTCAGGCGCGTGCGGATGCGGCGACCCTCCAGCGGACCCAGCTCATCCGGCGTCATCATCCAGGGTCCGAACGCGCCCGTCTCGGGAAAGTTCTTACCCGGCGTGAACTGGTGAGTATGGTACTGCCAGTCGCGTAGGCTGCCGTCGTTGTAGCAGGCGTATCCAGCGACGTAATCCAGTGCTTCGGTGCGCGGTATGTATCGGCCGGCCTTCCCGACCACGAGAGCCAATTCGCCCTCGAAATCCAGGTTATTGGAAACCCTGGGACGAAGGATATTTTTTTTATGTGCGGTTTGCGAGTTCGCAAATCGAGCGAATGTGGTGGGATGGGTGACTTCAGCACGGCCGGTTTCTTTACGATGCTTCTCGTAATTAAGCCCCACACACAGGATTTTGTCAGGATTCGGGATTACCGGCAGCCAATGCAGCGCGGCTAAGGGCAAGCGAGAAGCCGATCTCCTGGCTTCAGCTGCGGTCTCGTATGCCGCGGCCCGGATGAGGGATTTCAGGTCTGGAAAACGGGCTCGCAACACAGACCCAACATCGAAGACCTCTTCGTCTTCGACGATTCCCCAGGTATCTACACCGGCGTTCTGGAAACTGGCCAGTCTCATGTCTCCCCTTGTCATTACCGGGCTAGTGCGAAGCTTGGCAGGTGCAGCCAACATCACCGCGAGGTACATGGTACCGCACGGTACCATTGCTCTGTCAACTGACGAACATTCTCAAGCGCCAGTTGACCCCTTGGCTCACATCTTTGAACGCGTCCGCGTTGCCGGCCGTGCTGCCTTTCGTGTCTTGGAGGTCGCATAGATCATCAAGAAGACTTCCACTGAGTGGTGGATATGATCGCGCTTGCGCGCGGCAGGGTCCACCTGGCCCAGGATGACGGCGGTCATGAGCTGCGCCCCCACGACGAGGTCAAGGAAATCATCGGCCGCTTTGATGGGATCGGCCTTACGCAGCCTGCCTTCCTCCATCTGCGCTTTCAAGTATCTGGCGGTTGCCTTCCTGCCCGCCATCGGCCCCAACGCGAAGAACTGTTTAGCCACCGCTGGATCATGATAGGACTCGGCTGCGACGATGCGCACCAGCTTGCCGAAGCGCTCCGAGAGGATGAAGTCGTGAATCGCTGCCGCTGATTTGCGAAGAACTATTTCCATGTCTTCATTCGACGACCAGCGGACGTCCATCCGGGACTGCATGGAGTTTTGTAGTTCCGTGATGACGGCGGCGAGAAGAGCGCGCTTGTCGGCGAAGTGGAGGTACAGTTCCCGTTTCGAAACCTTTGCTCGCTGTGCAATCTCCGCCGTGCTCGTCTGCTCGAATCCACACTCCAGAAACACGTCTGAAGCAGCATCTAGGATGCGCTGCTTATGGGGTTCCTGCTTAGCTGTGGCTTTCCGCACTTATCTCTCCATAGCAAATGAAGTTCTCGATTGAGGCCAACACTCATCATAGGCCGGCGCCCGGGCGGCAGTGCGGGAAGGTGCGCACACCTCACGCGGGCCAGCGTAGTAACCAGCGCGCCTAGCCCCTGCCTTGAGGCGGAGGTGCGCCGGGCTTTCCCACCAGTTTCAGATCGAGTTCCCCAAGGTGTTGGAGAACCCGGCTGAAATCGAAGGGAGGAGGCACGGGCGGGTAGATATGCCCATGGTAGGGCACCCCAAGGTAGCGAAAGAACGAATCGAAAAACCCGGGACTCAGATACCCAAGAAACCGTGTGTCATTTCTGACGATTTGATAGGAGTGGACCGCCTTAGGAGGCACGTGCACATAGTCTCCGGGGTATAGGGTGATATGTTCACCGTCAACGAACATCTTCAGAGCACCGGTGATACAGAAGAACGTTTCCGTAACGTGCTCATGATAGTGCGGAGGAATCGCGTCCCCCATGGCACCCTCATTCATGATGGTCATGAACACCCCGCCGCTATGCCGCTGGTCCCCTAGAAATGTAAACAGTTGATCGGCCGCCAGCAGACGTTCACCTTCCCCGGCCGCGAGCACGTAAGGGACATTGCCTTCCGGCAGGGTGTTGAGTTTCTCTGCGTACGCGGGGCCAGAGCTGTGGTCATCGATCACTTTTGTATCCACGGCAGCATCCAGCATGCCCCAATCAGGTTCTTCGGTCGACTCCCGGTACACCTTGGCTGCGAATGGTTCGCCTATCCGCTCGTAGATTTGATTGGCATTGCCGGCGAAGGTCCAGCCATACAGCTTCCCGTGGTGGTCGAGATATGTCCAACCGTGAGGCGTACCGGGGGGGATGTTCACGTAATCGCCGGGAAAGAGCTGGAAAGTCTGTTTACCCAGGATGAGCGACACCACGCCCTCCACCACGATAAACGCTTCATGCGTGCGTGCATGCCGATGTACGGGAAAGGTGGCGCCCTTCGCGCCGGTGAGGATTGCTCCGGCCATCGAGATACCGAGGTCTTCATGACGAGCGATGACGGTGGCGAGATGGCCCCCAAAGGCGTAGCGCAGGCCCTCGCCCGCATCCAGTTTGTATGGCGCCTGATTTCCGGGTAGTTGATTATGGTTCATTGTCTACCTTTTGCATGCACGTGAGTGCGATTCTGATTCCCATGGTCGCGTTCTGCTTGCCAGGCTTTCCTGCAGAGCCGGTTTCGAGTCATGCGGCGACGGTACAGGTGAACCGGAAGATCGGTTCATGGATGGTACCGCATGGTACCGCGACGCAGACAATTGATAGCAGAGACAAAAACCATTTGTAAAGCCTGTTCTTATTTCCGGCCCTGTTAACCGCTTCACGAAGCCGGCTTTTCGCAAAATGTCCAGGGGCGGGCGCTTTACAGCTGTACTGTTGCTCTGGTATCTATGGTTTTTCTGGTACCTCCGGGTACCGGCACGGCAAGGACAATCTGAAGCCGTGGATTGCAGTAGCCATCCCGACGCAGTGCCGGACTTACGTCAGGAAGCTTTCGGACGCCTGGGATCCTGCCCGGGGTTGGCGTAGCGCACTATACTTCCGCGGGGAGAGTCCAAGCCATGTCACAGCCTTCCGTCACAACGACTCATGGCACGGTCATCGGAGTGCGTAATGGACCTGCGGAGTGTTTTCTGGGCATTCCCTACGCGGCGGCTCCGATAGGTGAGCTGCGTTGGAAAGCGCCGCAACCAGCATCGGATTGGACCGGCGTTCGCCAGGCCACTCAGTTCGGGCCGGCGTGTCTGCAACCGCGAGCGCCCCGCGCGCCAGAGTCGTGCCTGGTCGACAGGCCCATGAGTGAGGATTGTCTTACGCTCAATATCTGGCGGCCGACGCAGCGCGAAGGCGGGCCGTTGCCTGTTATGGTTTGGTTTCACGGCGGCGCATTTCGTATCGGCGGCACTTCTCTCGAGCAGTATGACGGAAGCTCTCTCGCCAGCCACGGGGTCATGGTGGTCACGGTGAACTACCGCCTGGGCATCTTCGGGGTCTTTCCACACCCGGCACTCGAAGAGCCATCTGCGAACTTCGGCCTGCTTGATCAAATCGCAGCGCTCGGTTGGGTGCAGCGAAACATCGCGGCTTTTGGCGGCGATCCTGACAACGTCACAGCTTTTGGTGAGTCGGCGGGCGGCGCTTCCGTTGGCTACCTGACGGCCGCTCCTGCCGCCCGAGGTCTGTTTGCGAAAGCCATCATCCAATCCGGCGCTTTGGATTTGCCCGAGGTCTCGCGCAACGCTGTCGCAGAGCAGATGGCAGCGGCGATGGATGGGCTATCGATTCCTCACGCGAGTGCGGCGGGGCTGCGGTCCGTGCCGGCCGCCATGCTGTTGCAGATTGCTCTCCCTCGCTCGCTGACGATGCCTTATATCGATGGAGTCGTCGTTCCTATGAAGATGACGGAGGCCTTCCGGCAAGGCGCCTTCGCAAGAGTGCCTATGCTTATCGGAACCAATAGCTTCGAAGCAGGTTTTTTTGGACCCGCCTGGTATGAGACCGTACCCCAGAAAATAGGCGACCTTTGGGAGCGGGCGCGTACGTTAACCGATGGCTATGGCACGGGCAACGACGACCTGCGGGCGGCACAGATCGGTACCGACCGCTTTGCGACCATGAATACTCGGATCATCGCCAGAGCGGCTGCACAATATCAGGTGCCAGTTTTTAGATACTATTTCTGTTACGTATCGGCTTCACAACGTGGCACTTTGCCCGGAGCCATTCACACCGCCGAGATCCCTTACGTCTTTGGAACTCTTTCTGGCGAGATGCGGGATAACCCGGAAGACTTGTCCGTCTCGCGGCAGATGCAGAGTCGTTGGATCGCCTTCGCCCGCAATAGTTCTCCTTCTCCACCTGGCTTTTTGACCTGGCCGCAATACTCTCCGGAGGGAGAGACAATCCTCTGTATCGCCCACGCGGGTGAGCAGTTGATCTCGGAGCCTCGTCCAGCATTGCTGGATCTGCTTGAACAAGACGGTTCGTTCCAGATGAACTAACCGGCATTATTGCGATCTCTCGCCAATTTCATAGTGCCCGGAATGAGGCTGAAGCGAACGTTCGCAGTTGGCAGAGAGTCTGTTACGCAGCGAGCCCTTGCGGGACGTTCGGAATCAGGACACTAGAACGGGTAATGGCGGGCGCCCGTCTGAACGGTAATCCAGCGAAGCATAGTGAACTCTTCTATTGCGGCCTTACCACCGAAGCGGCCATAACCCGATGCCTTGACTCCCCCAAATGGCATCTGTGGCTCATCGTGCACCGTGGGCCCGTTAATGTGGCAGATTCCACTCTCCACACGCCGAGCCAGGTTCCACGCGCGAGCGATATCCCGGCTGAAGATCGCTGCCGACAATCCATACTCGGTATCGTTTGCAATACGAAGAGCCTCTTCATCGCTCTTCACCCGGACCACTGTCACCACCGGTCCAAAAGACTCTTCAGCGTAGATCTGCATCGCCGAGGTCACGCGGTCCAGCACTGTCGCTTGCATGAGCGTGCGGTCTCGCTTACCGCCGGCGCACAGGCGCGCTCCCTTCTCCACCGCATTCTCTATCAATGCGAAGATCTTATCCGCGGACTGCCTATCGACCACCGCACCCAGGACCGTGGGCCCCAGGGCCGGATCCTTGAGCGGCAGCCCTGCAGCCTTCGCAGAAAGTCGGGCCACGAAGTCGTCCGCCACGCGTTCATCCACAACGATCCGCTCCGTAGACATGCAGATCTGCCCCTGGTTCATAAACGCGCCGAATGCTGCAGCATCGACCGCTGCGTCGAGATCAGCATCATCCAGCACTATGAGAGGAGCCTTGCCTCCCAGTTCGAGCAGAACCGGTTTCAAGTGTCGCGCCGCGCGCTCTGCGATCATCCGTCCTACGCGCGTGGAACCGGTGAAATTGATGTGCCGCACAACGGGATGATCGATCAATGCACCGACCACCTGCGCGGCATCACTGGGATCATTGGTCAGGATGTTCAAAACTCCGCCGGGAAACCCCGCCTCCTGAAAAACCGTCCCGATTAAGCAATGCACCGCGGGGCATGCCTCCGCCGCCTTGAAGATGACCGTGTTTCCACAAGCCAGCGGCATGGCGATTGCCCGAACGCCGAGGATGACGGGCGCGTTCCAGGGCGCAATGCCTAGGCACACACCCAGGGGCTGGCGAATAGCCATGGCGAGATTGTCGGGGACGTCGCTGGGAATAATCTCTCCAGTCACCTGGGTCGTCATCGCGGCAGCTTCGCGCAGTACGGAAGCGCCAAATGCAACATTGAAAGCCGCCCATCCTTCCGTCGCACCCGTTTCAGCAATCATGCTTTCGATAAATTCGCGTTGGTGCGCCGTCAGGACATCCGCGGCACGTAGCAGCAGGTCGCGGCGCTTCCCTGGCCCTGTTGCCGCCCATACCGGGAAAGCTTCGGCGGCTGCCTTCACCGCCGCCTCCACATCGGTGACGCCGCCCGCTGCAGCTCTGGTAACAGGTTGATCGCCGATGGGATTCAGTCGATAAAAGAACCGGACGTCATCGGATGCGGAGGCCGCGGGCACCCACTCTCCGCCGATCAGGAGCAGCGTTTCCTTCATGTTCGTTTCCCTCCACGAGACTTAGCCACGCAGATCAGTGCGTCTAGTGCAAGAGTGCCGCACCCTTTTGGGTAAACTACGAGCGGATTAATCTCGACCTCGACGATCTCAGGATTCGCTCGTGCCAGCTGAGCCAGCCGACACAACACCTCGGCCACCGCCGCCACATCGAGCTCCGGAGTGCCGCGAAAGCCGCGCAGCAACGCGCCGCAGCGTAGGATGTGCAATGCCTCTTGAAACGCTACGGGTGGAAGATCAGCCGCCAGGATTTGCACGTCCTCAATGACCTCCGCAAGCACCCCGCCGGAGCCCACCAGCAAAACCGTTCCCCAGTCCTGGTCATTGCGCGCACCTACAATCAGCTCCAGGCCCTTGTCGCCCATGCGTTCCACCAGCACGCCATCCAGCACTAAACCCGGACTCGAGCGCCCGATATTGCTCTGCAGCACAGACCACGCCTCGGCAACCGCTTCTTCCGACTCCATTCCGAGCAGCACGCCGCCTGCATCGGATTTGTGCGGCAGGACGGCTGCCTGCGCCTTCAACGCCACCGGAAATCCCATCTCGCGCGCAAAACTTATAGCTTCGTCGCTGGACCTGGCAAGCCGTCCTTCCGGGATCGTGATTCCGTAGTCCGCCAGCAATCGCTTGCTCTTGTATTCAGGCAAAACTCCTGGAGGCAAATCGAGTACTCTCCCGTTCTCTTCCTGGGGCACGCGTTCCAAGCCGTCCTGCGATGCAAGCCAGGTTACATAGGCCAACGCTCGAATGGCTCGCTCCGGCGATGGGAAGCAGGCAACGCCTAGCTCGCGCAGATGGTCCAGCTCTGCGAATTCGAACGGCGCCCCTTCGTCCAGGGCTGCAAAAATCATCGGCTTGCGCGGCCGGAGCGCGCGGATTGCGTCGAGTATCGGCGGCAGCTTGATAGCGGTCGTCCCCGGGTCCGTCAGGATGATTCCGAGCAGAACACTTCCAAAGCCATCGTCCTCCAGAACTGCGGGCAGGGTGCGCCGATACAGGCCTGGATCCACTAGCCCCTGCGCCGTAAGGTCCAGCGGATTCGAGGGTGGAATGAACGCAGGCAAGGCCTGACGCAGCGCGCGCTCCGCAGCCGCTGAAAGAGTTGGAAGCCTGAGGCTCACCTGCTCGCACAGGTCCAGGGCCAGCGCTTTGAATGCACCGGACTCGGTGAAGATCGCCGGTCCGCCTGCTGGCAACTCGGGGCAGCGCACCAGTATCTGTGAAACGTCGACCAGCTCTTCCATGCTCTCCACGTGGATAACTCCGGCACCGGTCACAAGCGCGTGCATCACCGCGTAGTTGCCCGCAAGCGCGCCCGTATGCGTGGCCGCCGACGCCTGAGCCGCCTTGCTCCGGCCCGGGTGCAGCAAAACAATAAACTTGCCGGATGCGCGTGCTCTCCGCGCCAGTTCCAAAAACCGCCTCGGCCACCGGAACTGTTCCACCACAAGGACAAAGACGCGGGTTGTCTCATCGCGGATGAGATGTTCGAGAAAGTCCTCCACGCGGCTCGCAGCCTCGTTTCCGGTAGAGACCGAATACGTCAGCGGAATCCTGTGGCGGCGCATGTTCACCGCAATCACTGCAGCCAGCGCCCCGCTCTGCGAGACAATCGCCGCCCCCGATGCATGCGTGCCAGGTTGCATCGAAGTTGCAACAAACGTCAGCGGGATGCGATCGACGTAGTTCACCATACCCAGACAGTTCGGCCCCTCGAGTAGCATCCCGTGCTCCGCGGCAATTCGCGCCAGCTCGCGTTGCGCCTCTCGTCCCTCCTCGCCGGCCTCGGCAAAGCCGGCCGAGAATACGATGAGGCTGCCTATTTCCCTTTGCGCGCAGGCACGCGCCGCGGCAAGAACGGCGCCGCTGGGGATCGCCAGCACTGCACAATCAATTCCCTCCGGTAGTTCCTCGATGGAGCCCAGCGACGCGCGGCCTCGAATCACCGGCCGCTTCGGGTTCACCAGGTGAAGCTCCCCTGCGTACCCGGATTTCTCCAGATTGTCGAGAACACATTCCCCCAGAGAACCAGGGGTCGCAGAAGCACCGATTAGCGCGATAGAGCGCGGTCGCAGCAGGCGGTTAAAATCCACACGGGTACCCTTCTAGATCGATCAAGACCTGTCTCCCGCTCCGCAGTTCAACGCCGATAACTCTCCAACCCCGGCTTGATGCTCTTTTCGTCCAGAAACTGCTTCAACCCCTTTTCGCGGCCATGTTCAGGGTCACGCAACTGCGCCTGATCCAGCTTTGCGTAGAGATAGTCCTCGCTCTGCTCCCATGTGAGTTCGCGGCAACGCTTGAAGCCGTGCTTGGCCGCGCGCAGGACCACCGGGTTTTTCGACGCCAGCTTACGGGCCAGTGCAATCGTTTCGTCACGAAGCTGCGCCAGAGGAACAGCACGGTTCACCAGCCCCATCTCCGCTGCCTGCGTTCCTGTGAACGTCTCGCCGGTCATGATGTACTCGAGCGCCTTTCGCTGTCCCACTGTGTCCGCGAGCGCCTTACTCACCAGGTTGCCCGGCGGAATACCCCAGTTGATCTCAGACAGTCCAAACACCGCGGTTTCCGCAGCGATCGCCAAGTCGCACGCCACGAGCGGCGAGAATCCGCCGCCGAAGCACCATCCGTTCACCATCGCGATGGTCGGCTTCGAGTACATCCGTAGCAACTTCCATTGCCACGTGGAGGCATCGCGCCGCACCCTCTCCTGCATGATCTCCGGCGCCTGGTCCACTTCGCGGAAATACTCCTTGAGATCCATGCCCGCGGTCCACGACTCCCCTGCCCCGGTCAGCACCAGCACCTTCACTTCGCCATCCAGTTCCAAAGTCTCGAGCACAGCGCGCATTTCGCGGTTGAGCGTGGGACTCATCGCGTTGCGCTTCTCCGGCCGGTTCAATATCACCCAGCCGATGCCTTCTTCCACCTCCACCCGCACTGTAGTCCAACGTCCCTCGTAGCTCGTCATTGCTTCTTCCTCTCTCTGACCCCGCGTTCAATCCACTCCCGCCTACGCCTCGAGCGGAAGCCCCACATAGTTTTCCGCCAGCGAAGTAGCGGCCGCCCGCGAGGTCATCACGTACTCCAACTCCGCTAGCTGACGCTTGCGGTCGAATGCAGACTCGTTCTCGAACCGGTGCAGCAGCGACGTCATCCACCACGAGAAGCGCTGCGCCTTCCAGATCCGTCGCAGGCAAGTCTCCGAGTAGCTTTCCAGCCTTCGCCCATCTCCATCGCAATAAAACTTTCCCAGCGCTTCGGCCAGATAGTACACGTCGGCAAACGCAAGGTTCATTCCCTTCGCACCGGTAGGCGGCACGATATGCGCTGCATCTCCGGCAAGAAACAAGCCGGCCGAATTGCAGCGGCTCGGCCACAAAGCTCCGCATTCCGGTCACGCCCTTTTGCAGAATGCGGCCCTCGGTCGGCCCCCACCCATCGGTGCAACTCAGGCGAGTTTGCAATTCGCTCCAGATCCGGTCATCGCTCCACTGCGCGATATCCTCATCCGGGGCGCACTGCAGATAGAGCCGCGTGATGCGCGGCGAGCGCATGCTGTACAGCGCGAACCCTCGCGGATGGTGCATATAGACCAGCTCTTCCCGCGACGGCGCCGCCTCCGCCAGGATGCCCAGCCAGGCAAAGGGATACGCGCGCTCGTAGATGCTCAGTGCGCCTTCGGGGAATACGCCGCGGCAAATACCGTGGAACCCATCGCAACCTGCGATGTACTCGCAGCGGATCTCATCCATATGTCCGTCCCGGTTCACGTGGATGCGTGGTCTCTCCGATCGCGATTCCTTCCAGCGACACGTCTCCGCACTCGAAACGCAGATCGCCGCCATCCGCAAGTCGCCGCTCGATCAGATCCTTGACGACCTCCTGCTGGCCATAAACCGTCACCCACTTGCCGGTGAGTTCCACAAACGGAATTCGGTGCCGCACTCCATGCAGTCCAAGGTCGATTCCTTCATGGCGAAGTCCCTCGCGTTCGAGCCGTTCGCCCACACCGGCTTGGCGCAACATCTGCACGCTGGTGTGCTCGAGGACCCCGGCCCGCACTCGCTCCTCGCAATAGGCGCGTGACTTTGCTTCCAGCACAATGGAGTGGATCCCTTTGAGGTGCAGCAGATGCGAGAGCATCAGTCCGGCCGGACCCGCTCCCACAATGCCGACCTGTGTCTCGAACCGCGCCATGCTTTCGCCAATCACCTCACCGGGCGCTCGTTCAGGATCTCCCGGGCCGCGTGGAATGCCGAATTCGCAGCGGGAACTCCGCAATAGATCGCGCAATGCAGAAGGACCTCGCGAATCTCTTCTGCGGTGACTCCGTTGTTCGCGGCCGCACGCATGTGCAGACGCAACTCTTCGCCGCGGTTCAGTGCGACCATCAGGCCAATGGTCAGCAGGCTGCGCGTATGCCGCGCCAGGCCCGGACGCGTCCAGATCTCTCCCCACGCATAGCGCGTAATCAGATCCTGAAACTCCGCATCCAGATCGCTCTTCGCTGCCTCAGCACGATCCACATGCGCATCTCCCAGCACGCTCCGTCGCACCTGCATGCCCGCCTCGTGCCGTTCTCGTTCATCCATCGATTTCCTCCCCTTCGGCTAGATGTTGCACTACGGCTCCGGCGAACTCCTCCGCACACTCCCACGCCGAGAGGTGGGAAGCATCCAACTCCACGTAGCGAGACTTCCGCAGGGCTGCATGCAGCGCACGCCCATCGCTGGGAGGCGTTGCCGGATCGTGCGTCCCGGTGATCACCAGGCTCGCTGCTTCTATCGCCCCGATTTGATCGCGAAGATCGGCATCGCGCAACGCCGCACAACAAGCCACATAGCCGCGGGGATCGGTGGCTGCGATCATGGCGCGGATCTGCTCCATCTCCTCTGGATGGTGCGCACGATACGTTGGCGTAAACCATCTCTCGAGCGTCGCCACAGCCAGCGGAGACATGCCCGTGTCGCGCACCGTCGCGATCCTTTGCTCCCACATCTCCTGGCTTCCGATGCGCGCCGCCGTGTTGGCAAAGATCAACCGATGCAAACGCTCCGGCGCATGAATCCCAAGCCAGAGAGCCACGACCCCTCCCAGCGACAGTCCACACACACTCGCTCGGTCCACCTCCACCTCATCCAGCAGCCGCAGCACATCGCTTCCCAATTGCTCGATCGTGAATGGTTCGGACGAAACGCTGCTTTCACCGTGACCGCGCATGTCGTAGCGCAGTACCCGGTACCTGCTCTCGAAGGCCGGGAGCACCTTGTCCCACATGTGCAGATTCGATCCCAGCGAATTGGCAAGCACGAGGAGATTCGCACCGGGCCTTCCGCTCACCTCATAGCGCAGGCGCGCACCGTCGCTCTCAGTCGTTGGCATGATGGTCCCCTAGAACTCGTGCAATGAAACGCTGCGCACTGCCGAGGTAATTGCGTGCATCGAATAGCTCATCGATCTCCGTATCGCTCAGGTGCGCCTTCACCTCAGGCAGCTGTTTCAATACATCGCACAAGCGGCGATTTTCCGTCAGCGCCTGATCCGCAGCCCTGCGAAGAAGATCGTGTGCCGCAACCCGTCCCATCCAGGGCGCAAGAGCCACACTCACTGCCTCCGACATCGGCAATCCCAACGTCGCCTCCATGTTCGCGTGCATGCGTCCCGCATCCACCTTCAGCCCTTCCGCAATCTCGATCGCATACGCGACGGAAGCCGATGCCAAACAAAAGGCCTCAGGCACGGTATCCCATTCCGGCTGCCACACTCCCAGCCCGCGCTCATGTTCCTGCGGCATGGCGTGCAGCAATGTAGCCGTCAGGCCCGGCATCTTCGCATGGATCGCAATCAGCGCTGCGCTCGCCACTGGATTATGCTTGTGCGGCATGGTCGACGAGCCGCCACGTCCCTCACCGGCGCCTTCCGATACCTCACCCACCTCGGCCTGCATTAACAGCGCAACATCCCTGCCAAACTTCGCCAGCGTCCCGGTCAGAATGGCAAGCGCCTGCACGATCGCAACCAGGCGGTCTCGCTGCGTATGCCAGGGCAGCTCGGGCTCAGCAAGATCGAGAAGCCGCGCAAGCTCCGCCGAAATCGAACCTCCCGCCGTTCCCAGGGAAGCCAATGTGCCCACGGCCCCTCCAAACTGCATCACTAGCACTCGCTTCGCTTCTGCACGGATGCGTTCCCGATCGCGCCGTAACGCAGCCAGAATTGCCGCCAGCTTCAAACCGAGCGTGGTCGGTGGACCAGGCTGCAGCCACGTTCTCCCTAGCATCACCGTGTCTCTATGCCTTCTCACCTGGCCCAGCAAGGCTTCCTCCAGACGTGTCAGCGGTGCCTCCAGCAGATCGAAAGCCTCCCGCATCTGCAACACCAGCGCAGTGTCGAGAACATCCTGACTGGTCGCCCCCAGGTGAACCGATCGCGCAGCAGCTTCGCTCCGCGCCATTACCGCCCCGGTAAGCTGCCGGACAAAGGGAATGGCGACGTTTCCGGCATCCTTCGCCTCAAGCAACAGAACTCCTATGTCGACAAAGTCAGCTTTGAGGAACTGCTCCAACACCGCGCCCGAACCCGCTTCCGCTCGCCCGTTACTTTCGAGCGCGCAGCTAAGCGCCCACTCGAAGCGAGTCATGGCGCGCAACTGCCCCGTTGGAGAAAACACACGCGTCATCTCCGGCGTCGAGAAAAGAAACGAGTTTATTCCGTCAGTGATCATGCGAACAGACCCGGCCCCGCTACCATGCAAAGAAGACCGTCTCGCCGGTTCCCTGCAGGATGATGTCCCACGTGTACACGTTCGCTCGACCTTCCTGCGGCTGAGCGATCAACGTAGCGCGCCGCTCTTCGGAAATCGAAATAAGGACCGGATCGCCCTCATTGGCGCGCTCGTCGCCGAAATACACACGTGAGATCAGGTGTCGCATGAGCCCGCGTGCAAACACCAGAACCAGCATGTGGGGCGCCTGTACGCGCTTATCATCCAACCGTACTGTTGTGGGGCGCTTCATCACCACGGAAAACCTTCCGTCACCGTCCGTCGGCGCGCGCCTGAATCCTGCGGGAAAGATAATCGCCTCCGCGTCACCACCGGCTTTATCTGCACCCTTTGCCGCAGTCCAAAACTCGATCATCGCGTCCGGTACCGGCACGCCATCACGGTCCAAAACCCGGCCGCTGATCTCGATCGTTCCGTGCGTGTCGAGCGTTAGCGCCGGAGTTCGCTCGATCAGGTATTCAAGCCCGATCCGGAAGTAGGGCCCAACCGTCTGTGAACCGGCTGTGATAGATGCGTAACCGCTCATCGACGCCTCTCCTCAAACGGTGTGTCGCCTCTTCCCCGCAGCACAACATCCCAGGCGTACGCCAGCATGTAATTGGGTTCTGACCGGTCCATATCGAGCCGCGAAACCAGACGCTCTCTCGCCGTCGCATCGGAAATGCTGTTAAAGATCGGATCAAGCGGCTGCAACGGGTCTCCCGGAAAATACATCTGGGTTACAAGCCGCGAAAGAATGCCAGCTCCGAAAAGCGAAAAATGGATGTGCGCCGGCCGCCACGCGTTGTAGTGGTTGCCCCAAGGATAGGAGCCCGGCTTCACCGTCTTGAACCAGTAGTGCCCGTGTTCGTCGGTTAACGTACGCCCCGCGCCAGTGAAGTTCGGATCGAGCGGTGCGTCGTGCGTATCCACCTTGTGCTGATAGCGGCCCGACGCATTGGCCTGCCACACTTCAACCAGGGCTCCGCGTACGGGCCTGCCGTCTTCATCGAGCACACGGCCATGCACGAGGATCCGTTCACCGATCGGATCGCCCGCGTGCTGCGCCGTCAGGTCGTTATCCTGCTCGCGAACGAAATCATGCCCAAATACCGGTCCCGTCCTCTCTGTCGGCGTCTCTGGCAATAGAACCAGCGGCATGCGCGGCGAACGCGCAATCGACGAGACGTAAGGAGGAAAATGATACGCAGGCTGCGTACCTGGTACCGCCAGTTTCACGATGGACGGGTCACTCATTTTCTCTCCTCAAACGCGCTCCATTGCCAGCGAAATGCCCTGGCCCACCCCGATACACATCGATGCCAACGCGAGCTTTCCGCCCAACTTCTCCAACTGATGCGCGGCCGTCATCACCAGCCGTGCGCCGCTCATGCCTAGCGGATGTCCCAGGGCAATCGCACCACCCATCGCGTTGACATGCTCGGCATCATCGGGCAAACCCAATTGCCGCAGGCAAGCAAGCGATTGGCTCGCGAACGCCTCGTTCAACTGAATCCAATCGAAGTCAGCAATGGACTTCCCCAGGCGTGTGAGCAGCTTCCGGGTCGCCGGCACGGGCCCAATGCCCATCATCCGTGGAGGCACACCGGCGGTCGCCATACCCAGAATCCCTGCACGCGGACGCAGTCCGTATCGAACGGCTGCTTCTTCTGAGGCAACAATCATCGCGGCCGCCCCGTCGTTCACACCCGAAGCATTCCCTGCGGTCACGGTGCCGCCCGGAAACATTGCTTTGAGAGCAGCCAGTCTTTCCAGCGTAGTATCTGGCCGGGGGTGCTCGTCCTGCGCCACGACTGTTCTCTCCTTTTTGCCCGGCGTCTCCACGGGAACGATTTCTTCCGCAAAGAATCCGCACTCCATTGCCCGAGCCGCACGCATCTGGCTGCGCCACGCAAACGCGTCCTGATCGGCTCGTTCCACCGAGCATTCGCGGGCCACGTTTTCCGCCGTCTCCGGCATGGAGTCCGTACCGTATTTCTCTCGCATCCGGGAATTAACAAACCGCCATCCGATGGTAGTGTCGAAGATCTCCGCCGACCGTTGAAACGCCGACTCCGCCTTGCCCATTACGAAGGGCGCGCGCGACATCGACTCCACCCCACCCGCAAGGATGAACTCTGCCTCTCCGCAGGCGATGGCACGCGCCGCCGTACCCACTGCATCCATGCCCGATCCGCAAAGCCGGTTCATGGTCGTTCCCGGAACACTCTCCGGAAGGCCTGCCAGCAGCGAAGCCATGCGTGCCACATTCCTGTTGTCTTCACCGGCTTGGTTGGCGCATCCCAGAATCACTTCATCCATGGCACTCCAATCGACGCCGGGGTTGCGCTGCAACAACTCGCGAATCGGGATCGCAGCCAGATCATCCGCCCGAACCTGCGCCAGCGCGCCTCCATAGCGGCCAATCGGCGTGCGCACCGCATCGCACAGGAACACCTGCCTCACGCCTCGTCTCCCAGCACGCCGTGAGCCACCGCAGTCCGTGCCCTAAGTTCGCGAAGCACCTCAAGCTCAGCCGTTCCCGGAGCTTCTGTCTCTCCGCACTGTTCTGAGAATCGAACCTTCCACCCGGTACTCTCCTTGATCGTCGCTCGATCCACTCCCGGATGCATGCTCACAACCTCCAACTCCCGTGATTGGGGATTGGGCCGAAGAATGCACAGATTGGTAATCACCGCCGCCGGTCCCTTCCCCGGCAGGCCTAGCTTCTCGCGCGCATCCCCTCCGGTAAGAAATCCGACCGATGTAACAAAATCGACCTTGTCCACAAGCGCGCGCTTCGAGTGCTTCATGATGATCAGAACCTCATTGGCCGAGGAACTGATCTCCGGCGCGCCGCCCGCCCCCGGCAACCGCACCTTCGGTTTCGTGTAAGAGCCCACCACGGTCGTATTGATGTTCGCGAAGCGATCTAGTTGCGCAGCGCCGAGAAATCCCACATCGACGCGCCCGCCCTGCAGCCAGTAGCGGAAGATCTCCGGCGTGGACACCACGGTGTCTGCCGTCTCGGCCAGATTGCCGTCCCCAATCGACAGCGGCAGCACCGGTGGCTTCGCGCCGATTGGCCCCGACTCGTAGATCAACACCACATCTGGCGCGTGGGTCAGCCGTGCGAGATTTGCCGCGGTGGACGGCAGCCCGATCCCCACAAAGCACACGGCACCATTGCGCAGCATGCGCGCCGCAGCCACCGTCATCATTTCGTCGTCAGAATATAGAGCGTTCACGGGCACAACGCCCGCACGTTTGAGTCGTTCTGCAGCCTGAGGTACTCGGCAAAGCTCTGTGTGTTGCGGATGCGTTTCTCCACCCACGCGGTGAAGCGCTCCCGATTACGGGAAATCTCGTCCCAGGCTCGATAGAACGCGTTGTCACGCTCGTAATACCCATGCGCGTAGGACGGAGTCGCCCCCCGCGGCACCTCACACACAGCCGTCACCACCCAACCGGGCAGGATGCAGGCGTTCGGCGGCGCATCCAGTGAGCGCACGCGCTCCTCCACCGTAACAATCGCCCGTTTGGCGGCCAGCACTGCCTCCTTCTGCACTCCCAGGATTCCCCACAAAAGCACGTTGCCCTTCCAGTCCGCCTTTTGGGCGTGGATCACGGTTACATCGGGCCGCACCGACGGCGTGGCCGCGAGCACCTCTCCCGTGAAGGGGCACGTAATGCTCCTTATTCGGTCGTTGACCTTTGCAAAGTCCGATCCCGCGTACCCACGCAAAGCAGCAAACGGCAAGTTCGCGGCACCCGCGACATAAGCGTTGGCTAGATCGCTATGGCTCCGCTCTTCGATCTCGAGCGGACCAGGCCAGCCATTCTCCACGGCATCACGAAAACGGTGTAGGGAACCAACTCCAGGGTTTCCGCCCCACGAGAACGTCAGCTTCCCTGCGCAACCCGCCCCGATCAGTTGGTCATAGATGACATCTGGTGTCATGCGGACGAGGGACAAGTTCCGCCGGCCCTGGCGGATGATCTCGTGGCCGGCCGCAAAGGGAATGAGGTGGGTAAACCCCTCCAAGGCAACGCTGTCGCCGTCGTGCACATGGGCATCGATCGCCTCGGCTAACGTGAGCCAATCCGCCATCCGCCCCCCCTTTCACCGACCGCCGCATTATTACGCAGACGGACAGTCTTGTACAAGATGTGCGATAATCGCTCACCAGAGTGGGAACCCTCCCGAAAGAGCCTGGAACGAGTGCCGATGAACTCGGTTCTATCCGCACCTGCCGCTGTACCCGCGGCCTCCACCGACAAGTTCGCCTCCCAGGCGGGAAACCCCGACTTCGTCCTCTCCCTCGCTCGCGGGCTTCGCGTCATCGAAAGCTTCGAAGGCCATCACGACGGCCGCAGCATCGTCGAAATCTCTCAATCCACAGGTCTCTCCCGCGCTTCGATCCGCCGCATCCTGCTCACTCTCGAACTTCTCGGCTACGTTGAGCGGAGCCGCCAGGTTTACCGACTCAGGACGCAGGTCCTCCGCCTCGGCTTCTCTTACCTCTCGTCCTCATCCGTGGTGGAGGCCGCCCAGCCCGTCCTGGAACAGATCTCTGAAGAACTGCACGAGTCGTCCTCGATGAGCATGCTCGACGGCGGTCAGATTGTGTACGTCGCCCGGTCCGCGGCCAGCCGTATACTCGCCGCCGGGCTCTCCGTCGGCAGCCGCCTGCCGGCCTATTGCACATCGATGGGAAGGGTTCTGCTCGCCGCGCTCCCCGATGAGGAACTTGCGGCATACTTGCGCGATCTCAGGCCTCGGGCCCATACACCCAAAACTATCACTCGCATCCCGCAAATAAGGAAGGCGATTTTACAGGTAAGAAAGGACTGTTATGCCATCGTAGACGAGGAGCTAGAAGCCGGCTTGCGCTCCATTGCCGTCCCGGTTTTCACGCGCGGAAACCGGGTAGTCGCAGCCATCAATGTTGGAACTCACATATCGCGTGTCGATCGGGGCACACTCATGCAACACTGCCTCCCCACTTTGCAGAAAGGCGCCCGAACGCTGCGCGGCATACTCATCTGATCCTCACTGAACCATCGACTATGTGGAAGAACTGCATATGACCTATCCCGTTCGCGCCGATCATGTCGGCAGCTTCCTCCGCCCGGCGGAACTGCTCCGGGCCCGCACCTCACACATCGCTCCCCCAGAACTCGAGGCCCTCGAGAACCGGCAAGTTCTGCGGATTCTCCAGCGTCAGAAAGAGATTGGGCTCGACATCTTTACCGACGGCGAACTGCGCCGCACCAACTTCATGAGCGATTTCACCGATGCCGTGGAAGGCTTCGACTTCGGTGACGCTGTACCGCGTCAATGGAACGACAATGACGAGAAGGCACGCTCCACAGCAGCAGTCAGCCACATCAATGGCATCGTCACATCCACGCTCAAACAGCGCCAGCCACTTACCGGGCGGGAACTGCCCTTCCTGAAAGGACACGCTCCCGGACCCATCAAAATTACTCTGCCCAGCGCGACGCAATTTCCGGCCATCTCGTTCAAATACGGCGTCACGGACGCGATCTACCCTGACCCGTACGCCTTGCTCAGCGCCATCACGGCCATCATGGCCGAAGACATCAGCACGCTGGCCACCAGCGGCATCTCCTGTCTGCAGATCGATGCGCCGCGCTACAGCTACTATCTCGATCCCAAGTGGACTGCGTGGATGGAGCACGAACTGCGCGTCGACCCGGCGCAGATGCTGACCGCCTCTCTGCAGGCCGACAACGCCTGCTTTGGGGCCGCTCGCCCCGCCGGCGTCACTCTCGCCATCCATCTCTGCCGCGGCAACAACCGCAGTCACTGGTACGCGAAGGGGGGCTACGATGCCATCGCCGAACGTCTCTTCCACGAACTAGCGGTCGATCGCTTTCTCCTTGAATACGATGATGAGCGCTCCGGCACCTTCGAGCCTCTACGCCTTGTGCCAAAGGGAAAAGTCGTGGTGCTTGGACTGGTCAGCAGCAAGCGACCCGAATTGGAAAGCAAAGAAGATCTGCTCAAGCGGATCCATGAGGCAGCCCGGTTTCTCCCGCTGGAGCAGCTCGCCATCAGTCCTCAATGTGGATTTGCCTCTACTATGGAGGGCAACTTGCTGACCGAAGAAGAGCAGTGGGCAAAGCTACAGCTGGTGGTTGACGTCGCCCGTGAGGTTTGGGGTTAGATAAACACTGGGTAGCTCCGCGCCTCGAGTTCGCCCCTTCAGTGAAGTCTGCTCAGCTCCGGCAATCCGAAACGGAATGCCCTTTTTCCCCAATACACTCGCCATGGAGGTGATGACCGTGGCGTCATCGATGGGTATTACCTGCCGGCGTAAAACCATATCGGAAAAATTGTCCGTACCCGAAGGCGCCACTACGTTGGACACATGGATGTTATGCGCTCCCAAGCACATGAGAACGGGGACTTTCGAGTGCAGAAATCCATCCCAGATCTGGGGAACTTTGCTCTGTGATTTGCTTTTCCAAATGCCTAAGGCAGCAACACCACCGACGAGAAGAGCCGTGAGCGCGACGAAGACCGAGAGCTTGCGGGAAGGTTTTCCGGGCGTTTTTGTGCCTATGATCGGCGGTTGGTCATCAGGCGTCACATCCGATTGGACGGCGGAGATAGAGGGGATCTCCAACGGCAACGAGGCCTCCTTTGCCGAAGGTTCTTTGCTCACGGAATCGGAAGCTGCGGTTTGCTCAACTCCGTCGCTTAGTATCGCCGGACGAATTCTGAATTCGGGCACATAGGCTCCCCGCGGGAGCAACGCGTCTACTGGAAAGTGCGCCACATCGATAACCGCAAGCGTCCACGGTTGGTGCCGAAGGGCGGCGCGTTCGCGTGCTGATGATCGGGAAACATTTATGACGATGGACTTTGGAGTGGTCCCCTGGTCTCGTTTAAGCTGTTGACCAGTCTCCCGGTTCCGTTATCTTAGGTCTTCAGGACAATCAACTGGAAATTGAGGGGAAAGATGCGTCTATTTGCGGGAACTCTGTTTTTAGCGATCGTTGGCGCGGCAGTCGTGGTTGCCAACGTCAGAGCGGCAGAAGTAGCAGCCGTAACCTACATTCGCGCGGGCAAGCTGCTGGATGTTCGTTCCGGGAAGCTGCTCACCGATCAAGTGATTGTCATACGCGGGGACCGCATCGAGCGCATCGCCGGCAGCCGTGAGGTGCAGATTCCGGCAGGCGCAGCGGCCATCGATTTAACCCGCGCCACCGTGCTGCCTGGGCTGATCGATTGCCACACGCACATCATGCTCACGGACACAGACGACTCGCACTATGACGACATTCTGCTCAAGCAATCCTGGCAATACCGGACGATCCTCGCGACTCTGAACGTGAAGCGCGATCTTGAAGCCGGCTTCACAGCGATGCGCGACGTCGAAACCGAAGGCGCCATGTACAGCGACGTCGATGTGCGCAACGCGATCAACCAGGGGCTGATTCCTGGTCCACGGCTCAAGGTCGCCACGCGAGGTATTTCCACCACCGGCGGCTATGGCCTCGAAGGCTATTCGCCGGAGGTCACTGTTCCCGTTGGCGTACAAACGATCGATAGTCCGTTCGAGGCACGCAAAGCCGTCCGCGAACAGTTTAATTATGGTGCGGATCTGATCAAGGTTTACGGAACGGATCGGTATAGCTTCCTGCCGGACGGAACAGAGGTCAGCGTCGCCGACTTCAGCCGCGAGGAAATGGGAGCCATTGTGGATGAAGCTCGACTGAAGGGTATCAAGGTTGCATGCCATGCTTACGATGGGCCGGGACTTCACTACTGCATCGATGCGGGCGTGGCCTCGATCGAGCATGGAATCCAACTGGATGACGATGCCATTCGCAAGATGGTAGCCAAAGGAATTTATCTTGTGCCCACACTCTACGTTTACTGTTGCGCGCTGGAGAAGGCGGACCTCGCCATGTCTGGAGGAAAGACCAGCCGCATGGCAATCCACGAGGTCAGCTTCAAGAAAGCTCTTGCGGCGGGAGTGAAAATTGCTTTTGGCACCGACGCGGGCCCATTTCCACATGGTACCCAGGCGATCGAGTTCGAATGGATGACGCGCTACGGGATGTCTCCTTTGCAAGCGATTCAATCCGCAACCATTAATGCGGCTGATCTGATGGGGTGGGCAGATCAGATTGGCGCCATCGAGCCGGGCAAATTTGCAGACATCATTGCCGTGGACGGGAATGTGCTGGAAGATGTCAAGCAACTGGAGCACGTGCGGTTCGTCATGAAGGGCGGCGCCGTGGTGCGCAACGACTACTCCAAGTAACGCGACGCGCATCCCTATAATCGATTCGTGAGCAGCGTAATTGCCAGAAGAGCCGCATTGGCGACGCCGGAAACAAGACCAGCCTGCATGGCCAGATTGCTGAGTATCTAGGGATGAGCATCTTGAGCGGCAAGATCGCACCCGGCGAGGTGCTGCCGACAGAGGCGGGGTTAGGGGCGTCACTTCATGTCAGTCGGACAGCCATTCGCGAGGCTATCAAGGTTCTCACTTCAAAGGGGCTGGTCGAGGTTCGCAGGAAAACTGGACCCGCGTGCGCCCCCGGAAGCATTGGAAATTACCTCAAACAGCTGAAAGGCTGCGAGCCGGTACGTGCGCCGAAAACGCTTCTACTTCCGACCGCCCGCCGATCACCAGCGGTGTTCTCTGGTGTATGGCTTTCGGGACTATGTTGAGAATCCGCTCTTCGCCGCTGGTGGCGATTCCCCCCGCCTGTTCCGCGATCAATGCCAGCGGGTTCGCCTCGTAGAGCAGCCGTAATTTGCCACCAGGGTGACTTTCCGTTGGGGGATACAGAAACACACCGCCCTTCAAGAGCGTTCGGTGGAAATCGGCGACCAAGGAACCAATGTAGCGCGAACTATATGCCGCTCCTGCTTCGGGCGACCGCAGCGCGTGAATGTAAGCGCGATAATGCTCCGGAAAGAGGTCGATGTTGGCTTCGTTGCATGAATAGTATTTGCCCTTGGCCGGCATCTTCATCTGTTCATGGCTCAAGACAAAGGCTCCAATCGTCGGATCAAGCGTAAACCCGAAGACTCCGCGGCCAGCGGTGTACACGAGGACGGTAGAAGGGCCATACAGGACGTAGCCGGCTGCAAGTTGACAAGTCCCAGGCTGCAAGACGGATTCGACGCCGGCTGGAGAACAGTCGCCTTTGCGCCGATAGATGGAGAAAATTGTGCCGACGTTCACGTTCACATCGATATTGGAGGATCCGTCAAGGGGATCAAAGACAATTACATATTTTCCGGTGTCCGGTTCCCTGCCAAAAGTGACTGGCTCGTCGTTCTCTTCTGAGATCAAGGTCGCGACCGAGTCGCGGACCCCAAGACAATGCAGCAGCGCTTCATTGGCATAAACGTCAAGCTTTTGCTGGGTCTCGCCCTGCACATTGGTTTGCCCGGCTGTGCCCACGATGTTGCACAGTCCCGCGCAACGGATCTTGGCCTCAATCATTTTCGCGGCAAGCGTGATTCCTGAGAGAAGCCAGGAAAAGTCCCCTGAAGCATATGGCACTTCACGCTGTTGTTGCAGGATATGTTGCTGAAAGGTCGTAATCATCGAATGCTCTCCCCGTGCGTGTATTTGGAAGTTGCGAGAGTTTTAGACCGTCGACACGCCCCGCTGAGGCCGTCCCCGCGGAGGGTTCAGAAGTTCTTCCCTGCTGATGTGACCCTGCGCCGTGATCTTTCAAACGTCGCACGGTGACTGACAGAATGGGGGCTCCCCAAGGGAAAACGCATCCTGTGGGCAGTGAGAGGCGGCAGGGTCTCATCGTCCATCGATTGGGTTCTCACAGCGTCATCGATGAGCACCCAGGCACCCGACGCCGGAGCATGGGGAAAGGTGGTTTGCCCGAACTGCGTTACGAAGTAAAAGTCGTATCCGATCTGGCGCAGTCGCGCAGCGAAAGCACGATGGTCGAGCTCGTTCCAGCGGACTCCGTCCGGCGCCGGCATGTAACCGAAGCCCAGCTTCTTGCCCGGAAACGAAGACTGCACCTCAGACGCGAAATGTGCCGCTTCTGCAAGATCGGTACTGTGGCTGCGCAAGCAAACTACTTCCGCATACCGGGCAAACACCAGCGCGCGAGAAATGGCCGCATCGAGACCTCCACAATAAACATAGGAGTTGTCCCCGGTCTTCATCCCGCTCAGGAATCTTCTGTCGCGCACATCGTCGTCGTCTTCTAAAGCCGCCGCGTTACGTGCTTCTGTACAAGCGATCACCTGCAGAGAGTGTTCGAGCAGGTTTGCAGCTTCTCGTGCAGCAATCAATCTTTGCACCGTCTCGGCGATGGAGAGCAATGTGCCCGGAGAGCGGTCAGCGCTTTCGGCCGTCTGCAAGTGCCCGTAACAATTCGTAGCCTGCGCGCCTATTTCCATGAGACGCCGTGCAAGCAAGATTGAGTTGTTGAGCGCGAACAACGCCGAGGGGCCGGACGCCGCCGAAAGAGACGCATCTCCTGACAATGCTTCCATCACTGCTTTACCTCGCGAACTGGATTTGTATCGACTTGGGGAAGGAGGTCAACCGGGCCGAGAGGAATTTGCGGTTGACCTGAAACCACAGTACCGGGCGGATTTGCACAAAACAAACCGAGGTAGTCCGATTCGGACGTGTCCTCATTGGACGTGTTAGTGGATGAGTAAAATTTGGAATTTTATTGATAAAAGCGGAGATTTGGCGCCTTTATCGGGCAGCAAAAGGCGATTCGTATGACTGAACATTGTATTTGCATGTCCAGAATGTCTCTGCTGAAATACGATGGATCATGACACTTTCTCAGGGTTTATTGGACAAACTGAATGCGGCGCTTGTGGACAGGCGCATCGCAGACGGCTTCCAGTTGCTGGCCCGCGCCGAGAAAGAGCTGGAGGCTCTGCAGCCGAAGGACCCCCATGCCGCAGCCTATCTGCTCTGCATTGCACAGTGGGTCGATCTGGGTTTTCGCAGTGTCGACTATCTCAACCGCATCGCTGCACGGTTCGCTGACGTACCGCGAGGGCGGATGCCCATCTGCGATTACCTATATCTCAGAATGGTCGAAGGGCATTTGGCTTTTCTTGCTGAAGATGCTCAGGCAACATCCATCTTCAATTTTGTACTGCAGACCGAGCCCACGATTATGGACCCGTATCTCGTGGTGGTGGCGCACTTCTGGAAGTGCCGGGCGCACCGCAGGCAAGGAGAATACGTGCCCGCTCTGCACCATATCCGGGAAGCGAAGAGGCTGGCGCGCGAAATGAAGGCGTCTAAGCTTGTTGCCGTCACCAACATCCACGAAAGCTGGCTTCTGTTTCAGCGCGGCGAACGGCGGGAGGCTATGCGCCTGCTGGATTTGGCAGAGAACGAACTGAAATCAACTGGGCATGCTCTGTCGCTGGGGAACATTGAGTCCGCCAGGGGACGGTTTGTACGGCGGTCGGGTGAATACACGAAAGCCCTTGGGCACTTTGAGAAAGCCGTTGCCATCTACACAAGCGCCGTCCCCGACCACCCCAACCTGGCCCGCGCGCTCGTTAATGCTGCTTACGTTAAGCGATTGATCGCACTTGACTTACTGCATCGATCGAAGTCCGGTAAGGCGAGAGGGGCCGATCATGCCCGATACCTGGAAATCTGCCAGGATGCCTTGGCTCTTCTTGGCCGGGCAGGTGATATTTACTCTCGTCAGCATCATCACTCCGGGACCGGGTCTGTTCTGGTGAATGCCGGTCATCTCCACTTGGATAGCGGCGATATCGATCGAGCAGAGGGTGAGGCGGCCAAAGCCTACCGTCTGGGGGAAGAGCGGCAGGATCACATCTTAATGGCCCGATCGCGCATTCTTCAGGCTACGGTTCAGAACGAGCGCGTGGAAGAGCAGGTCGGCGAGTCGGCGGATCTATCCCTGCATGGTCACCTTGCCCGAACGTATTCCGAAGATGCGATTGCTCTCGCCAAGCTTACGCAGAATAATCGCTTGCTCGCCGGGGCCTACATCGCCCGAAGTTCGGTAGCTGCCAATGAATTTTTCCAGGATTGGGAAACGGCGAAGACTTTCGCAGCGCTGGCCGGCGAGCTGCTGGGAAAGGACGATCTTGACCACTTGTCGAAAGAACTGATTGTGTTGAAGGGCAGAATTATCAGGGCAACGGGAGTCGATGAGTTGTTGCGAGCCTGGTCTGAAGGGATCACGGGAGAGAAAACCTTTCAGGAGGTTACCGAAGAATTTGCGGAGCTGGTGATACCTAAAGTATGGATCAGAGAAGGCAGAAAGGTTTCTCGCGTGGCCGAGCGTCTCTCTATCTCTCCTAAAAAGGTACGCAGGATACTTGGTAACGTGGATCTGCTAAAACGCCAGTAGTTGATAAAGTAGAATGCATTCTATTACCGAACAGGCGTGCGTTTCGCTGAGGCGATTTTGACTGAGTTCCATTGGCAGGATGCTTTCAAGGCAGGTGCGGCCATTCCGGCCCACCCGCTGGCGCTCACCGGGAAGCGCAAGCTGGACGAGCGGCGTCAACGTGCAATCACAAGGTACTATCTCGCGGCGGGGGCCGGGGGCATCGCGGTGGGTGTGCACACAACCCAGTTTCAGATCCGCGACCCCAAGATCGGTTTATATGAGCCCGTGCTCACTTTGGCGGCTGAAGAGCTGCTTCGGCGCGATGTGATTCGTATTGCCGGTGTCTGCGGGAAAACAGCGCAGGCAATACGGGAGGCCACAATCGCCCGCAATCTTCACTACCATGCGGCGCTCGTAAGCCTGAGTGCATTGGCCGGAGCATCCGTAGAAGAATTGATCGCCCACGTGCGCGCGGTTGGAGAGATCATTCCCGTCATTGGCTTTTATCTTCAACCGGCTGTTGGCGGCCAGTCTCTTCCGTTTGAGTTTTGGCGCTCGTTCGCCGAGATCGAAAGCGTGATTGGGATCAAGATTGCTCCCTTCGATCGCTATGCAACCCAGGATGTTCTGCGTGGGGTAGCAGCATCCGGCCGCGCAGGCGAGATTGCTCTCTACACGGGCAATGACGACCACATTGTGCTGGACCTGCTCTCCAGGTACCAATTTGGCGAACAAACGCTTCGGTTCGCCGGCGGTTTGCTTGGACATTGGGCGGTGTGGACGGCCCGCGCGGTGGAGTTGCAGCGAGAACTCCATCAGGTTGTGGAATCGGGGGGGCAGATCCATGCGAAGTGGTTCCTGCGAAACGCCGAAGTGACGGATATGAATGCGGCGCTCTTCGACGTTGCCCATCGTTTCCATGGCTGCATCGCAGGCGTCAACGAGATTCTGCGAAGACAGGGGCTTCTGGCTGGCCGGTGGTGCTTGGATCCAGCGGAAGATCTGTCGCCGGGCCAGGCGGAGGATCTCGATCGCGTGACAGCGGCGTATCCGCATTTGGTCGACGACCTGTTCGTTCGAGAAAATCTGGATCGTTGGCTGTCATAGACGTGCACTTCTTCGCTTCGGAAGTGAAGGTTGTCTAGCGAACGAAGCCAATGCCCGCCAAGTCAGCCGAAATTTGCTTGCCGGCATCGACCACCGAAGCAATCAGCAGCTTCTTCCGCGCCGCCGAGCACCGGGCTGTGGGGATGTTGACGCTGACGGATCCACAGACTGCCGACTGGGAGTCGAAGGTGGGAGCACCAACGATGAAGGCGCCTACTACGGTCTCCTCATCGTTGAAGGAATACCCCGTCTTATGCGTGCGCTCCAGGTCCGCCTTCAGGTCGCGCATCTTGGTATAGGTCTTTTCCGTGTACTGGGCGAGTTTTGACTTAGCCAGAAACCTCGCAAGATCCTCCGGAGAGAGGAATGCAGCGACCGCTTTACCGAGTGCCGTTGCGTGTATCGGGCAGTCATCTCCGATATGGAAGGTCAGCCGAAGAGGATGCGAGGTCTCGAGGACATCAATAAGAATGACGGCCTCATCTTGACGCTCTGCCAGGGCCACCGATTCATCGAGTTTCTCGCGAAGGCTTGTGAGGTGAGGCCGCGCGACGGTCGCTAGTCCCAAGCGTTTGGCGTTACGCCGCGACAGGGCTGCGGTTTTGAGCGTGAGCCGGTAGACTCCATTCGTCTCGGGTTGTTCCACGTAGCCGGCCTGTTTCAAGGTGAACAGGATGCGAAATGCAGAACTCTTTACCAGGCCAACTTCTTCGGCGATCTCCTTGAGTGGTTTGCCATATTCGCTATTGGCCAGAGCCTCGAGAACGCCCATGGTGTTGACGACCAGGTCTATATGGTTCTTTGCGGCCATTTTCGTTGGGTTCCGGTGTCAGTTTAGCAGTCACTCATGTGCCGGCTACTCAGCCGAATTCCGGTCCGGCGGCCGCCAGCATTTGTGCTGGATCACCGGGCAGCGCCGCCACGCCAAGAGCCATGCGAGTGAAGGGGCGCTGGAGGCGAAAGCCATGCGCGGTGAGCGTCGGAATGAGCACGCTCCCTGCTTCCAGCACATCCACCACAACGCGACCTGAAGCTGCTCGGATTGCATCCGTAACCATCGCATGCGCCTCCGAGGGTGGGGCGACGATGGGGCCTATTTGGCAGGCTGATGAACCGTAGCGCAAGATCGCGAAGCCGTGCGGAGAACTGAAGGCGAGACTGCCGGTACGCGACAGGAAATCCTGAAACAAGAAGCTTCGGTCAGCCCCAAACGCCCATTGGTCGAGCACCAGGTTCGGCGAAGCGGCCGCTGCCATGCCCTCACCGCCGCCGTGACCTTCCCACCGTTCCATTTTGGTCAGAGGCACGAAGCCGAGTGCTGCGTAGATGGCCGTCCCGGCCGGTGATGCATCCAGAAGAGCCGCTCGGCCCGCATCACGCAAGAGCGATGTGCAGGCTGCGACGAGCCGGGTGGCAAGGCCTTGGTGGCGCCATTCGGCGTTGACCACCACCATAGAAATCCATCCGAAGTGGTTGCCATAGGGGAGCGCCGCGGCAGTTGCCAGCAGCCGATCACCCATGGAGAATCCAAGCACCGTACCATGCCTCAGAAAGACTGCCCAGTCGGCCGCGTTTTGGTTCCACCCCGCCTCCTTTGACAAAAGCAGGGCCCGGGAAATCCAGTTTGCGTCCAACGAAATCGGACAGAGCTTGTCGGCTAACATCGTTGCGAACCTCAGGGGAAGGCCCTGGCAGTAGAACGCTGCGCATCAGTTGAATCCAGGCGGAAGTCAGCAAAGTCGCCGGTTTCGTCAAAGGAACCAAGTCCAATTTGGCCACTTGTGAAGGTGTGGTCTATTACCGAGAATCGTGGCGTCGCTTGCTGGTCCACAAAGACTTGAATGGAACCTGAACTCACATTGCGAACGACTCGTACGTCGTGCCAGGCGCGGTCCGGCAACGCCGCAGAGGCATCCAACCCGGCGATCCGCCGGCGGTCGGCCCCGTCAACGATGAATATGCCGTTGTGGACGGCTATTTCAGTACCAGGATTTTCAGACAGGTGAACATAGTAGAAGTGAAGCGTGTCCACATAGTTGAAAACGATAATCATCGAACCGCCTTCGCGGCGCACCTTCACGTTAAGAGTAAAACTACCGGCCTTTACGCCTTTCAACCGTGCAAACTGCAGGGGGCGGCGAGGAACACCGGGCGGCCGGGAGCGTTTCATATGGAGATAATGAAGGCTTCCCTCGCTGAGAATTTCCCAGTCTTCTGGGTAGGGTCTCTCCCACGCATTCAAGCTGCCTGAGTTGAAGTCGTCTTGAATGGACAAGCCTGCCTTTCGCGAGTCGCTGTAGGCGTGTGCCGGCCACACGAAAACAGCGTAGGATGCGACTAAAGTCACGGCGGCAAGTAATGCGGTTGCGATCCTAGAAGTTGCCATCGCGTCTCTCAAACTTGGTGGGTTTTCCAAGTGTCACCCCTCCAGCGGCGAACCAATCGGCTGTCATCTCGATCAGTCGCTCCTCGGTGATATCGGGCGCCCCCAGCAGTTCCGCGCATCGAGATGCATCGCTGAGCAGAGCGCTCTTCGCTTCCGTTCCGGTGAAGTTTGGCTTCTTGCCGAAGCGATGACCGAATCTCTCCGCAACAGCGCGAACGGAAAGAATCTTCTGACCCGTAACATTCAGAACCTGCGCGGGCGAATCACAGAGAGCAAACGAGCGAAGACAATAGGAGTTGGCATCACCCTGCCAGATGACATTCACGAAGCCTGTTGTTAAGTCGATTGGCTCTCCGCAAACGACCTTCTCGCAGATGTCGAGCAGAACGCCATAGCGTAGATCAATTGCGTAGTTGAGGCGGAACAGCAAAACCGGTGTTCGGTGGATGTTCGAGAAATATTCGAAGATACGCTCCCTGGCAAGAGTTGATTGAGCATACTCACCTACCGGAGCAACGGTCGTATGTTCGTTGGCGCCCGGACTATCCACGGAAACAAACGGATAGACGTTTCCGGTGGAGAACGCAACTATCCTTGAATGTTTGAACCGCTGCGCGGCCAGGCCCGCTACCCAAGCATTGGTGGCCCAGGTGAGAGGCAGATCCCCCACAGATCCAAATTTACGGCCGACCATGAAGACCACGTTCGGCGCATCCGGCAGATTATCGAAGCCATGGGGATGGAGCAGGTCGGTTTCAACAACCTCAACGCGGTCCGAAAGTCTCCGAAAAAGCCCATCCCTGTCTTTGCGCACGACGGCGATGACCTTATGCTTCAGCCCACTTGTCTGAATCGCCCGGCCGATGCGCACAGCCAGGCTGGGTCCCATTTTTCCGCCTGCGCCGAGAATAATTACGTCACCCTCCAGCTGAGATGCAGCGGCGACATCCCGTTCGGAGGGCAGCGTCAGGCGCTCTTCCAGCTGGTTTTCATCGAGGATGATGTCGCTCTTCAAACCTGGCCTCGTTTTAACTCGTCCATGAGGTAGTCACAAGAACGAACGCACAAGGCCATAATCGTCAATGTAGGATTCTGGCACGGATTGGAAGTAAAACTCGACGCATCCATCACAAAGAGATTCTTAACATCGTGCGTTTGTTGAAATTGATTCAGCACGGATTTCTTTGGATCGTTGCCCATGCGCGCCATACCTGCCTCATGCGCAGCCCAATAGGGCACTTTCGGCATCGCATGCATGCGAATATTCTTGGCTCCCGCCGCCTCCAGCATCTCGACTGCCGATTCCCCGATTTCTTTTAGCATCGCCGCTTCGTTTTCACCATTCGACATATGAATCTTCAGCACGGGGATTCCGTAGGCGTCGTTCACGGTGCGATCAATCTCCACAAAGTTATCCCAGCGCGGCAGCATTTCAGCATAGCCCGTCATGCGGAGCGTAACTTGCGGCTCATGCAGCGCCTTCTTGTACGCTTCGCCGTACCCAGGGGCCTGCCAGTTGAACTGCGTACTGGAGTACCCTTCATATCCGTAACCTCGCAGGAAATTCTTGGAGGCCGGCTGGTTCTTGACGTTGCGAAAGCGCGCGATGTAAATGCCCACCGGCCTCACAGGTCCTCCCATGGAGGGCGTCGAACCCATCGCCGGAAATTCCCCCGCTCCACCGGCCATCGCAGGATGTGAGATGAAGTAGTGGCCAAGCACGCCGCTGGAATTGCCAAGGCCACCTGGATATTGCGGCGTTTCCGAATTTAACAGGATGCGAACCGACTCTTGCGCCTGGGCGCACAGAATGACCACGCGTCCGTAGACCTCTCGCTCCTGCTTAGTCTTCCGGTCGATATATAAAACACCACGTGCCCGGCCCCCGTCCGGGTCCATCAACACCTTGTGCACCATAGCATCCGTTATCAGCGCGCAGTTCCCCGATTGCATAGCATCAGCAACCGTTGTAAAGGACGAATTGAAGTACGAATGGGTCATGCACCCGCGTTCGCACGGGCCGCAATAGTGACAGGCACTCCGGCCATTTTGCGGCCGAGTGAGGTTGGCCGAACGGCCGAGTGTGACCGTGCGGCCGAACTTTTGCTTTACGCGATTCCTGAAAATGGTTTCCTGGCAGGTAAGCGGCATCGGCGGCTGGAATTGCCCGTCTGGAAGCCCTTCCAGGCCTTCGGCCATACCGGTGACGCCGATGTATCTCTCCACCAGGTCGTAGTACGGAGCGAGGTCCTTGTAGCTTAGCGGCCAGTCTTCACCGTACCCATCGTGAGAAGCGGCTTTCAGGTCCCAGTCGCTAAAGCGCAGGCTGAGGCGGCCCCAAACGTTTGTGCGGCCCCCAACCATGCGCGTTCGGCCGAGCCAGTTGTAAGGTTTGTCGGGGGGCGTGGTATAGGGCTCGTCGATGTCACTGCAGAACCAGTCGTAGTTGTACTCGCTGGCGGCGTAAAGCTTGGATTGAATCGGGCGCGTCTTGCGCATGATTTCCGGCGCCATATTGCGATACTTCAATTCGAATTTGGGGGTGTGCTCGGAGAAATTCCTGGACGACTGCGGGTGCCCGGCTTCCACCAATGCCACTTTTAGCCCTGCTTCGGCCAATCGTTTCGCGGCCCACCCGCCGGATGCGCCCGAACCCACGATGAGCGCGTCGTAGAGTTGCTTGGAGTGATTGGCGGGAAGATTCATGATTGGTGCTCTTCCCCATGCGCGCATCCGGGGAAGCTGGGGAAAAAGCGATTGGGCGTCCAACCAAGCTCCTTCATTCCCGTTTCAGAAGAATAGTACGCACCGGCAATCCACTCTTTGAGATCTTCAAAGGATTCACGAGTTGTGCTGTTTTCCGGAGAAGTGGAAACAACAGTCAGCAGGGAATTTCGCTGGAGCATGGAAAGTCCCTGAAGAGATTTACCGAACTGCCGATCTCCCTCCGCCTGCAGGGCAGAAAGAGATGCGAGAAATTTTTGCTGACGTGCGGGAGTTTCCACGCTTAGCAACAAGTCAATAAAGCGATTGACGAGCGCATCTGTGGATCCGGGAACGATCGCTTCTGAGATGGATTGCAGCGCCTCATTCTGTTCGGGCGCCAGAAACAGTGGCTTCCAATTCGGACTGCCCAAGTCGATATCACCGTGGCAAAGAAGAGGGGTCTCGCTCAAGAGATGACCCCAGACGGGATGCAATCCGCCCAATGACCATGCTCCAGTCACTCCGAGAAGTCTCCGCGCCACCTCTCGCCT
The DNA here is from genome assembly GCA_963743365.1 of uncultured Acidobacteriaceae bacterium. Classification (GTDB taxonomy): domain Bacteria; phylum Acidobacteriota; class Terriglobia; order Terriglobales; family Acidobacteriaceae; genus PALSA-350. The sequence goes on along the minus strand of CAVUQE010000015.1, from coordinate 510,411 downwards.
GGAGAGGAGCTCACGCTGGAGAGAACTTTCTTCAGGATTTAGTTTCGCGAGCGATAACTCGCCATCTTCAGACACGGTGTTCTTCCTGGTAGAACCTGTTCTATTTAAGTCGAAATTAGTCTACGCCCAAGAAATTTGTCAATTCGATGTGCTCACATTCCCCGGCCTAGTCCGAACAGAAATTGCATAGATCGCAACCGCACCCAGTAAGCCCGCTACGCTCAGGATGGCCCATGCCAGGCTGTAGCCATGAAAGGCATCAAAAACCCTTCCGGCGATCCACGGCGCGATCCATTGTCCGATGGAATATCCCATGATGATCAAGGCCAATAGCTTGCCTAACGAAGCGACTCCAAAACATTCTGCCGTCACCAATGGAATCAACATGTAATCGGCCCCCATGGCAAAGCCGAAAACCACGGTGAACGCCAAGGCCGCGGAGGGCTGGCGCGCGATACACAATAATGGGATCGCCCCGCCGATCAGCAGATAGAACAGCGCCATGGTGTTCTTCTTTTTAAAGCGGTCGGCAAAATAGCCTACTACCACACGGCCACCTAGACTCGATGCGAGCAGAATCGACAAGAAGCGGGTAGCGGCTGTTGTCGAATACCCTTGGTCTTTCATGAACAGAACGAAATGTTGAATCACAGCGTTGATCGCGCCGATAACGAGTGCGGCGCCAATTAAGATGAGCCAGAAGTTGGCGGTGCGAACCGCAGCCGAGATTCCGCTGGAACCAGCCGAATCGCCATTCTCGGTGAATGCCGGTAAAACCCCATCCGGCATGAGACCCATCTCAGCGGGAACCGAGCGTGTAATCCAGAATCCGACTGGAAAGAGCACAAACAGGATGAGCGCTCCGGTAATTCCCAAGGCGTGGCGCCATCCAAAATCCCGAATAAGAAAATTGGCGAGTGGAGGAGAAACAACCCCGCCCAGGCCAAGGCCCAAGTACGCGTAGCCCATCGCCCGGCCGCGCCGCGCGCGAAACCAACGCGAGATAAGAACCTGGTTGGCAATCGGTCCCGCCAGCGTGTAGCCCAGCACTTCTGCAACGCAGAGCAATTCGTACTGCCAAAATCTGGTCATCCAGTTCATCAAGATCAGCGGCAATCCGATAAAGCCCACCCCGGAGAGAATCACCCAACGGGCGCCGATTCGATCGATCAACGCGCCGGCCAGCAGACCGAAAGGTAGTCCGACCACGAGAAAGCCGAGCAAAAACCCTTGCGTGACCTGAGCTCGCGTGAAGCCTAGAGAGGCCACAAACGCGGGATAGAAAACCGGGAAACCGTAAAAGATGATACCCACCGCGAAAAAAAGGTTGAGGAATGCCGCGATCACAATCCACCAGCCATAGAAGATGCGGGGAGAGGCGGAATCGCCATTTTCTCCGCTCTTTGTCTTCTGAAAAACGGTCGTCACGGATGCATAACTCCGGCAGGTCTCCTCATTGTAGCTTTGCGTCCTGGCCTCTCGGCCGAGGCAGCGAAACCAACAGCTGGCCAGAGCATCTAAAGCCTGGTCAGGTCTGGAGACAAGCCATGCCTTTCTGCTACCGGGGCGTGGTAATGTTTGGGTATCTGCGAACAAAGTCTTTCGGGGTGTGCCACGCGCAGCTTGGATGCGTCATGGCTCGCAGTTGACACGACGCTCCCGGCCCCCCTGTACAACCGGGCTGTAGCCGAAATGTACGGGGAACGATAGGACACTTGGTGAACAGCTACCCCTTCACAGTTGGCGAACGCCGCGGTTTCTATCCGATCGCCGACGGGTGTCGTTCGGTTTGGACAGGAACTCTTGTTCTGCTTCTCGTTGCGCTCATGGGCGGTTGTCGCTCGCAGAAATCACCTCACGGTCCGGCGATTGAGTTCACCAGGATCCCGCCAGCGGCCCAAGGGGGCCGGGAAAGAACGGACTTCATCGCGGGGCGCGTAGAGGGTGCGAGTCCCGGACAGCGGATCGTCGTCTATGCCAGATCGGGACCCTGGTGGGTCCAGCCATGGCCCGACAAACCGTTCATTTCCATCCAGCCAGACCATACCTGGGGCACCCCAACACACCTTGGGTTTGAGTACGCGGCGCTGCTGGTCGATCCTGGCTATGAGCCGCCACCAACCATGGACGTGACCCCCACACCAGGGGGTGCCGTAGCCATGGTTGAGACGGTGAAGGGTACGGGCGTTGTCCAGCTGGCTCCCACAAAACCGCTCAAATTCAGCGGATACGATTGGAATGTGCGCACAATCGCAAGCGATCGTGGCGGCCTGAACAATCTCTACTATGGCGATAACGCGTGGACAGATGCGAACGGAGCGCTACACCTTCGCATGAAGAAACGAGGAGACCGCTGGTCGTGCGCGGAAATGGGGATTTCACGAAGCCTGGGATATGGGACTTATATCGTCACAGTCGATGACACTTCTCATCTAGAACCCGCGGCAGTTCTAAGTCTGAATACATTCGATGATTGGGGAGGAGAACAGCATTTCCGCGAACTGGACATCGAGATGAGTCGATGGGGTGATGCAAGCAACAGGAACAATGCTCAGTTTGGCGTTCAACCTTTTTATATTCCCGGCAATCTGGCTCCGTTCACCGCGCCTGCCGGTACTCTAACCCACTCGCTTCACTGGGAAGATGGGCGCGCAAGTTTTAAGACCGTGCGCGGCCCCTCTCTTCATACCGGCGCGCCGGTTGTTTCTGAGCATGTTTTTACTTCCGGTGTGCCTACGCCGGGCCAGGAGAAGTTTCAATTTCTGTTCTACGTCGTGGCCAGCGACAAAAGTCCGTTGCAACACGAAAATGAAGTGGTCATTGAAAAATTCCAATACCTCCCGTGACAGGAGACATGTGCCGCGGCAGCTAGTCTTCATTTGTAGTTTGATTGCCGGGCTGGCTTCTATTTGCTCTGTCCACCGGGCCTGCGCCCTCGACCCAAGCCGATCGATGTCGCAATATATGCGCGACCAGTGGGGCACTGATCGCGGATTTCCGGGTGGGTTGGTGACCGCTATTACCCAGACCAGGGATGGCTATCTCTGGATTGGGACCGACAAAGGCTTGATCCGTTTCGATGGCTTGGATTTCCGCGTATGGCAGCAGGCTAGTCCCACAACCTTCTCCATCGGTGCGGTTCAGGAGTTGCTAGTAGACGGAGAAGGCACGTTGTGGATACTTTTGCAGAATACGAAGGTCTTACGCTACCGCGACGGGAAATTTGAACTAGGCCGCGAAGAAGCGGAGTTCGGAATCACTTCGGTGGGCCGGCAAAGAGACGGTACCGCTCTTCTGTTTTCGCTTGCCTATGGGCCTCTCCGTTACCACGCGGGGAAATATCAAAGTCTCACTCCATCGGCCGATTCGACAAGCTCAACAGCCGCTACCAGTGACAACCTTTCCAGCCGTCTCAGTTGGGCCACGGGTGTAGCGACGCATCGTTTCGCTGAACCCAACTCAGCGGTCATCTCGACGGCCGAGACACCAGACGGCATCACCTGGCTGGGAACACGCGATAAAGGCCTCTTTTACCTGAGCAAAGGGCAGGTTTACCCAAGCGGAATAAAACTCCCCGATGTCAAGATCAACTGCCTCCTACCGGGAGAGAAGGGGGAGCTGTGGATCGGAACCGACAAAGGCATTGCACGTTGGAACGGAGTCACTTTGGAAGAGGTTCCACCGTCACTTCGTCAGAGCCAGATTCTTACCATGATCCGTGATAGTGACTCGAACCTATGGGTTGGCACCGCGAGCGGATTGGTAAGGGTAAGCGCTGATGGAGTTTCTGCGAAAGGACTCAACAATGAGGACCAGGGAACAATCCCAGCGCTTTTTGAAGATCGCGAAGGAAACCTATGGGTTGGTACTCCACGCGGCGTTGAGTGTCTGCGCGACAGCCCATTCGTAACCTATACGGTCCCTGGCAACACTTCTGAAAGTAGCGGCCCGATCTACATAGACCAGCAAGACCGGTTATGGTTTGGGCCTATCGAAGGCGGACTGAGCTGGATGCGCGGCGGACAGGTAGGCAGTGTAAGGAGCGATCTCCTCAACCAGGATGTGGTCTATTCCATCACGGGGAGCCCGGATGAACTCTGGATTGGCAGACAGCAGGGTGGGCTGACCAACCTCCGCAACCTTGGCGGGAGGATCATTGCCAAGACTTACACCGAGCGAGATGGGCTGGCACAAAACAGTGTCTACACAGTTCATCGAAGCGGCGATGGAACCGTGTGGGCGGGAACCCTAAGCGGCGGCGTCAGCCGGCTCAAGGATGGGAAGATCACAACCTTTACTGTGGCAGATGGGTTAGGTGCCAACTCTATCGCTTCGATCGCGGATGCTCCCGACGGCACGATGTGGTTTGCCACGTCGGGCGGGTTGAGCGAGCACGTGAAGGACCATTGGCGAACATATGCAACCAGGGATGGCTTGCCTGCGAATGACGTGAGTTGCATCCTGCAAGATTCGGCGGCCATCCTATGGATCGGTACTACCAGCGGGCTGGCGTACCTCAAAGCAGGTCGCGTGTATGCGAGCGGCGCTCGTCAGCCACTGCGCGAATCAATCCTCGGCATCGCCGAAGACCATAAGGGATCGTTATGGGTGGTTACCTTAAACCATGTATTAAGGGTCAGCCGGGCAGCCCTTCTGCGCGGCGTTCTGCACGATGAAGATATTCGCGAATATGGTCTCCCGGATGGCCTGCACGGAACCGAAGGGGTAAGACGCGATCGGTCGGTTGCCACAGATCAACATGGGAACATCTGGCTTTCCATGAATCGAGGTCTTTCCGTCGTCGTTCCAAGTCGCGACGATGGAGAGGCGGTGCCGGCAATTGCGCATGTCGAGACCGTCTCGGTGGATGGCAATCCTGTTGCGATGGAGCCTACAGTTCATGTACCTCCATCCCATCGACGCATCTCCATCGATTACACCGGCCTGAGCTTCGCTGTGCCCGATCGTGTTCGCTTTCGGTATCGTATGGACGGTTTTGACCAGAGCTGGAGTGAACCCGTGTCGTCACGCCGGGCCATCTACACAAATCTCGGACCGGGAACGTACCGGTTTCGTGTGGTAGCGTCCAACAGCTACGGCCTGTGGAATGGTTCAGAAGCGGTCGTATCCTTCCGTATCGAGCCGGCATTTTGGCAGTCCTGGTGGTTTCAGTTGTCGTCTATACTTGCTCTTGCATGCGTAACATGGCTGTTGTATCGCCTGCGCCTGTACCAGATCTCAAGGCAGTTTGACATGCGAGTAGAAGAACGTATCGGCGAGCGCACGCGCATTGCTCGCGAACTCCATGACTCATTGTTGCAGGGCTTCCAGGGATTGCTCTTCCATCTCCAGGCTGCACAAAACATGCTGCCGGAGCGACCTCAGGACGCGAAGCGTGCACTCGATAGTGTTCTCGACCAGGGCGATCAGGCGCTCGCCGAGGCTCGGAACGCAGTGCAGGATTTGCGCTCCACATCCGCCGTTCATGACGATCTGTCAGAAGCGCTGGCAGTTGCGGCGAAGGAACTTGCTGTGCAAAATAGTTCTGTAAACTTTCGTGTCCTGGTAGAGGGCAAGCCACGTAACCTTGATCCAATTCTGCGCGACGAAGTCTATCGCTTCGCGCGTGAGGCATTGCGCAACGCATATAGCCATGCTCACGCTCACAATATAGAAGCCGAAATTACGTACGCGGATCTACGCTTTGTATTGCGCATCCGGGATGATGGCACCGGCATCGATCCAAAAGTACTCTTTCGCGGCAGTCGTGCAGGACATTGGGGGATACCCGGCATGCGCGAGCGGGCTAAGAACTTTGGCGGCAAAATGGAAGTGTGGAGCGAAGGCGGAGCCGGTACTGAGGTAGAGTTGACCATACCGGGCTCGATTGCCTACGGTGGGCCTTCCATGTCCGGCAAATTTCGCTTCGCAGGTAGAAAGGGGACGCCCCGTTCATGAGCACGGATTCCCAGCCAATTCGCATTCTGTGCGTGGATGATCATCCACTTCTCCGCGCGGGAGTGGTGATGCTCATCGAGACCCAGCCTGATATGACCATGGTGGGAGAGGCTTCGTCGGGACGTGAGGCCATCGAAATCTTCCGGACCACCCGCCCCAACATCACCTTGATGGACTTACAAATGCCGGATATGAGCGGCATCGATGCGATTATCGCCATTCGCGGCGAATTTCCCGATGCGCGCGTGATTGTGCTAACGACCTATGGCGGCGACGTCCTCGCTCACCGCGCACTCAAGGCCGGAGCTCGCGCTTACATATTGAAGAGTATGGTGCGAAAGGATCTCCTGGAGACGATCCGGGCAGTGCACACCGGGCGCAAGCATGTTCAATCCGAGGTCGCTTATGACCTGGCAGACCATGCCGGAGACGATTCCTTAACCGCGCGGGAAGTCGAGGTACTGGCATTGATCGGCGGCGGAAACTCCAACAAATTCATTGCCGATAAGCTCTCCATTGCGGAGCATACGGTGAAGGGGCATGTTAAAAGTATCCTTTCCAAACTGGGCGCGAGTGACCGAACCCACGCGGTCATGCTCGGACTGAAGCGCGGAATCATCGAACTGTGAGCAGCGGTCCCCCCAAAGGGTCGCTCTTTACTCCCTCTCTCTGGTCATTCTTCTTTCAAAAAGCGCAGATACCGTCTATAGAGAGGTCGTGTCTTGCAGCGTCTATTTTCCACTTTTCCCAACGGGAGGCCGGGAGCGGGTCTACTCCTGTTGCGTCTCGCGGTTGGGGCTACTCTCATCATTGAGAGAATTCCGCTGCTCTGGGTCATTCCTCAATCGCTGAATTTCGGAGTGCGCGTTGCCCTTGTCTGCGTAGGGATCTCCTTGCTCTGTGGCCTTTGGACACCGGTCACAGGAAGCATTGCAGTCCTTATCGAGCTATTGATGGCTTTTTCGCCTGCAGGTGGCAATGCGGCTCATATTCTGCTGGCAGTCCTTAGCGTCAGCCTTGCACTGCTCGGACCTGGCGCCTGGTCCATCGACGCCCACGTCTTCGGCAGAAAGCGTATAGATATCAAGGCTGTCTAGGACTCGAAGCCGCAAGGAGCGCCCGCTTCCGCAAACGGCGATCATTGGTGCACAGAGACAGCAATTTTCTGCAATCTGCTTTTTGAATCCATGGCTATCTTTCGCTTGGCGGCGATTCCGTCCTAACAACGGAAGTGCGGCGGGAGATAAGGAGATAGCCATGTTTCAGGAGCTGTTCCATTTCGTTCTGATCAATGGAGTCCGTGTTGCCTCGGCTATTCTTCCGGCGGCTCCATTGCTTGGCCAGAAGTTGCCTCCGGTGTTCGAGGACGTCAATCTGACCCATCGTGCATTTGACGAACGACGCACATGCGCTCCGATTAGACTAGGCAAATGGCGCTCCAATTCACGACTTCGTACATAGAGGATTCCCTGGCTTTATTCCGTCAGCACAAGCGCCTTGCCGAAGGTGCGATGGGGCAGGTCACCGACGAACAACTCCTGGCCACACTTGATCCGGAAGCAAATTCGATCGCGACGATCGTGAAGCACATGTCAGGCAACATGCGCTCCCGCTGGACCGATTTTCTTACCACGGATGGAGAGAAGCCGAACCGCGACCGCGATCGCGAATTTGTTGATCCACCGGCGACTCGTAAGGCGCTCATGGATGCATGGGAAGATGGTTGGGCTCGGCTCTTGGCGGCCCTTGAGCCGCTCTCGGATGCTGACCTTGCACGCACAGTGACGATCCGCGGAGAAGCCCACTCGGTGATGCAGGCCGTCAACCGCCAGGTGGGGCACTACTCGCTTCATGTGGGCCAGATCGTGATGCTGGCCAAGCATTTCGCGCGGGATCGTTGGCAACCCCTTAGCGTGGCAAAAAACCAATCTGCGGAGTTCAATCGCCAGGTTGCTTTAGGAGAGCGAAGCCAAAGGTAGGGTTACTAAAGTAAGAGCGGCAATTCTCCTTGTTCCACCTCATCGAGTCCCTCCCCCGAAAGAATCGATGAAATGTCCCGCGGAGAATCGCCGCTTGATGACGAGAATAACCGGTCCAGAGAAATACGCCATTGCTCTTGAGTAACAGAACGGTGAATTGTAGTAACTACATCCAGTACCGGATCAGTGCGTCATCGCATAAACGACGTAGTTCACGCCTAGTCGCATGCCAAGGTCGGAGAATTTCAGGGGATATTCCGGCGTGTCGGACCATTCCCAGGAGTCCCCAATGTCCGAATTCAGGGAAATGGCCACCATCACGCGGCCTTTATCGTCATAAATGCCCTGCCAGCGTGCAACAATGCCGTCCTTCTTGTATCCAGTAGCCAAGTGCTCCCAGCCGGTGATGCGATAACGATCGTCTATGTCGAAGACGGTGTGGAAAATTGGGTCGTTGTTGGGGATATCAACAATGGGCCGTTCGGGAAAGACCATCTTCATGGTTTGTTCGAAGTAGGCCTGTTCTTCGTGACCGTGAAAATCGTCGGCCATGAAAAAGCCGCCGCGCAGCAGATAATCGCGAAGCTTCTTTGCTTGGGCCGCCGTCAGGCCCCACTCCCCTACCTGGACGGCGTAGAGCCAAGGCCAGTTATAGACCTCGTCGCCATCGTCGAGGTTCACTGCTTCTTCCACCGAGCGAGCATCCACGCGTGTCAGACGCCTGACCGCCTGCGCAAATGCCCGGTCCGCGCGCGGATAGTCCTGTGTCCAAAGCGAGAGCCCCTGCCGCCAGTCGCCATCGAATCTGCCCCGGTAGCCGTCCAGGGGGCCAGGGGGATACATCAAACGGGCAAAGGCCCACTCGGCCGGCCGCCGCCAGTCCCCAGGCAGCGGCATGGATTCTCCGTATTCCACCGAGGGGTACTCACGAAACGGACGCTGTGCGTAAAGCGCCCCCAACAGGCTTCCGGCGAAAACAAGCGCGCAGCCTGATCGCCACAAAACCTGCCTTGAGGTCATTTAAGACCGCCAACAAAGGCTCCAAAGAAAAAGATCGAGGCGACCGCCACTGCAACTACACCCCACCAACCTACCAACAGCACGCCCTTGACCCAAGGCAGCAAGCCTGAGTCGAACTCGGAATCGTCTTCCTTGGGAGCAGTCCATATTTGCCATTGAAGCGTAATCCGCTCCCAGGCCCACGCCAGCCGGCTGCACTCTTGCTGTGCGAATTCTGGCTCAGCAAATTCCTCAGCCTTCGTGGTTGCGAGTTTCTCTTCCTCCCGTGATCCGAGGATCCTCGCCGCCTCCCGCTTACCCAGGCGCCAAGCCAGCGCCACCTCCGCCGACGGAGCCCGGCGGCCGGGAAACTTTCTCTCGTACTCATCGATTGCCGATTGAATCTCCAGCATGTCCGTTGGTTTGAGAGTCATCGCATTACCGTCCTTCTCTTGATTGGCCCATTCGAACGATCAAACTGTCCACACCACAATGGTAATAGTCTCCGTGTACCGATGCGAGCGACGCGAGGCCCATACGAATTAGACTTCCCTGATTTTTCGCCGTAACTGCACTGAAGATAGGGCAGATCCGTCAGGCGTAGCTCCCGGCTGCAAAGTACGAGTACTCCGGATGTTTTCTTAGAAGCGAATTCCAAGCTCTGGGAGGGCCGGCTCAAGAGTGTTTCCACCCGCTTTTCCACAGCGATCATTTCTCATGTACCCTTTTGTGGTCCAGAGGACTGATTCGTTACAGGAGAGAAACCCATGAGACAGGGCAGAAGTTTCGCTGCAGTTTTCGCAATCAGTCTTATCTTCTGCGTGAAAGATGCAGTTGCCCAGTTTCCGCCCAATCCGCAGGCCGCTGCATTCACCGGCGCCTGGTGTGCCCAGGGGGATCCAACAAAGCAGGCCTCCATCGCCGATAACGGCGCCTTTCTTACCTTGACCAATGAGAGCGGTAATACCTCCCCCGGGCAATACCAGGGGCAGAACGCCATTGTTGCGCCGGGATGGGAATTCGTAACCGGAACGCTCAGCCAGGATGGCAGCAAGATTAATTGGTCGAACGGTACGTTCTGGGCGCGGTGTAATACGGGGGGAGGCGGGCGGCTAAACCTGACCGGGACCTGGTATGCGCAAGGAAACCGCGGCCAGTCCTGCTCCATCCGTCAGCGTGGCAGCAGTCTGCAGTTGAGCAACGAATCAGGTGACCATGCGAGCGGCCAGTTCACCGGAAAACGGCAACTGACGACCAACTGGGATGGGAACAGCATCGTGGGAACCGTCACTCCCGATGGCAACCGCATCAACTGGGATAACGGAACTTTCTGGACGCGCATTCGCGTCTACTCAGCTCCGAATTATTGAACCGGACCGCCGGTTGCGCTAATGTTCTAGGCTTTCACCCGCGCCAGCTTGGTCACGCGCCCGGACTGATTCCAATCCGATACGTAGATGTTGGCATCCTGGTCGACAAAGCATCCGTGGGCCGCGCTGAAGTTGACGAGAGCGATGTCGCCCGGAGGTAACTTGTAGTTGGCCCACTGGTCATGGTGCGGATTGTCCCCCAGGAAGGCAACAGGCACATTGTCCTTGTCGAGAATGGTGACGCGCCCCTCCAACTCCGAGATAACGGCGTAGTCACCCCAAAAACTTATCTGGCAGGGACGACGCAGGTGCAGAGTCACATTGCTTACAAACTTGCCATCGAAGTCGTAATGGGTGAGCCTCCGGTTTTCGCGGTCGCACACCAACAGCAGTGGCTGCCCGTAACGCATGTCCACGGCCATCCCGTGGCTGCAGTTGCACAAACCATCTGCGGTTCCCTTCCCGGAATAAGCCGCCTTGTAATTGCCGGCCTTGTCGAACTTGAAGATGCGTGAGTCTCCATATCCGTTGGCAATGTAGATGGAGCCGTCCGGTCCCGGCAACGCTGCGGTCAGGCGCCATTCATTGGGCGCGTGAAAGCCCGCCTCAGGCGGTGCTGTGATCTTCTGCACCACGGTTCCATCGGTCTTCATCTTGACGAAGAGCCAGTTCTCTTTGGGCGTGCCCTTCTGCACCGTGGCGTAGAAATACTCCTCGCCGTTCTCAACGGCGTAGACCAGCGAATGCACCTCTGGATATTCATTGGCAATGGTCTTCAGCAATTTGCCGTCGCGGTCATACACCAGCACGCCGGTCGTGCTCTGCGTGCTGACATAGAGACGTCCCGCTTTGTCGGTGGCAATGCCGCCGTGGGTTCCGCCGAAGGCTTCTCCCTGGGGCAATTGCCCCCAGCTTGAAACCACGTGATAGGTCCATTCGCCATTTCCGGTCTGAAGCTGTAATGAGTCCAAAGGACGCTCCTCTGATGTGGTATCCGCGTGCGCTTGCGAACCAAGCAAGCTGCCCAGCGCGGCTACGGATGTTATGGCACAAAAATCACGACGTTTCATGGTTCTTTCCTCGCAGTGGACTGCCCATCTGCCACCGTTAACGCAGGCTGAGCCGGTGTGTTGTAGAGATAAAGATGCCGCAGGTTCTTCATAGAAGAAAGTGGAGCGACCGCTGCCTGCGTCACCTGCGTCCCGCTCAGGTTGAGATAGCGCAGCTGTGGCAGCTGCGTCAGCTGTGCCAAACCCGCTCCAGTAACGGCGGTTCCCTCCAGGTGGATCGCGCGCAGTTGACTAAACTTCGCCAACGTAGCAAAGCAGGCATCGGTCACTGACGTGCGTCCTAGTTCCACCTCTACGATATAAGGCGCATATTTCTCCAGGCCTGCGAGTTGCGCATCGCCAAACTTCGTTCCGGCATCGATGGTATTCAAAATAAGACCGTCTCTCAGGTTCTTTGACACCGGCACAAGTGTAACCCCGATAGCCTTGGCTGCCTGCGAGATTTGCGGCATCATTCCGCTGTAGTCAGCCACCGGCGGCGGAGGCGGCTCCTCCTCGCGCACCGTGATCCCGGCAAGGTTCTTTAGTTCGGGAGACGCTCCCTGGGCGATCCAGGCCTTGATCCAGGCAATTTCCTCCGCCTTCAATGGTGGCTTGCCTTCGGAGGGCATGAACTTCTTATCGTCCGGCGGGAGGGTGATGCGCTTGAACAAAGTGCTTCTTGCCGGGTCGCCTGGGATGACCACGGCGCCATCCTCTCCACCCCTCATCAAGCGGTCGTAGGAGTCAAGGCGAAGATTTGCTTTGACCTTCCCCTCTCCGTGGCAGGCAACGCAGTTGGCATCGAAGATCGGGTAGATGTGTTTGGCATAAAACGAGTCGGGATAAGCAAATGTCTTGGCCTGAACCGTGCCCAAACGCTTCAGTGGTCCCGGAAGATACTCGGTCAGATAGTTGCTTCCATGGGTGAGCGAGCCACCCTGGTGAGCCGTCCATGCCAGCAGAAGCAGCACACACCCCAGCATCCACGGATATCCGGCACGCAAGCTCCCGGATGCCCCGCGAAGCAGCACGCAGCCCAACACAGCGATGGTCAGCGTAATGCCGCCCCACATGTGGCGCGCTACGCCCCCGCCCGCGTCGCCGCTCCCGTAAGCGAGTAGGTAGCCCAGGGTCAAGGCCACCAGGCAACTGAAAACGCTCAACGACAAAACGAAAGAAGCTGCTTCCAGCAACGCAGGGCGTGCTCTTCCGGCAATCTCAAGCACGGGGACAAGCAGGATCAGTCCGATGGGAAGATGCACGACCAGGGGATGGAATCGCCCCAGGAACTGCTGCCAGTCCGCATGCGTCTTTCCGTCCAGCCGGAAGATCGATGGCAGCAGCAACAATAAGACGCTAGCCAGCAGCGACGCAACCCACACCGGCTTGATCGCCTGGCCATTCGGAAAAAACTTACCAAGTCGCAATGCCGAGGCCTTTGTTCATCAAGCGAGCAGACCGTCGACCACAGCGGCGGGAGTGGTGCCGGTCAACTTCTGATCTAGTCCCTGAAATTTATAAGTCAGCTTGTTGTGGTCAATACCCAGGCAGTGCAGGATGGTGGCATTGAAGTCCCGCACCGGCACTGGATCTCTCACCACGTTGTAACTGTATTCATCAGTCTCGCCATAGGTGATACCCGGCCTCACGCCTCCGCCCGCCATCCAGGTGGTAAAGCACCGGGGATGGTGGTCGCGGCCGTAGTTATCCGGCGACAGACCGCCCTGGCTATAGACTGTCCGCCCGAATTCCCCGCCCCAGATCACGAGCGTATCGTCCAACAGACCACGTTGCTTAAGATCGGTGATCAGCGCGTGGGCTCCGCGGTCGGTCTCCTGGCACAGAACAGGCAATATGCCAGTAACATTCGCGTGCACATCCCACCCGCGCTTATAGATCTGGGTATAGCGCACCCCACGCTCTGCCATGCGACGGGCCATGAGGCAATTGTAGGCAAAGGTTCCCGGCTCCTTGGCGTCAGGGCCGTAGAGATCCCAGGTGGATTGAGGCTCTTTACTCGTATCAATGCAGTTCAGGCACAGAGGTCTGCATCCGGTATGCCATCTCGTACTCAGAAATACGCGAATTCGTTTCCGGGTCTCCCAGCTCCTGATAGGTCTGGTGATTGATCTCGTTTACCGCGTCGAGCATCTTGCGCCGGACATCGCCGTTCACCCCCTTGGGGTTGCTCAAGTACAGAACGGGATCGCCCGCGGAACGCAACCCGACGCCCGCGTACTCGGACGAGAGAAAACCGCTGCTCCACAACCGTGAAGATACCGGCTGGTTATTTTCCTTTGCATTCAACTTGCTCAGCAACACCATGAAGGTGGGCAGGTTGTCGTTCATGCTGCCCAGCCCGTAGGAGAGCCACGCTCCGAGACACGGTTTGCCCGCGTTCATGTTTCCCGTGTTCAGAAGCATGATGGCCGGTTCGTGATTGATGGCGTCGGTGTTGGTTGACTTGATGATGGTAAGGTCGTCCACCATGCGCGCCGTATACGGCATCAGATCGCTCACCCATGCGCCCGACTTGCCGTATTGTTTGAATGCCCAGTGGGAAGGCGCTATGGGAAAGCGCGCCTGCCCTGCAGTCATGCCGGTGAGCTGCTGCGCCCCGCGGACCGAGTCGGGTATGTCTTTGTCGTAGAGCTGGGCCAGGTTCGGCTTGTAATCCAGCAGGTCCATCTGCGGTGGACCGCCGGACATAAAGAGGTAGATCGCTCGCTTGGCCTTGGGAGCAAAATTGGGCAGCCTGAGGCTTTGCGGAGAAGGCGGAACAGCGACATTGGCAGCCCGCGCGTCACCGGTGAGGACCCGGTCACCGAACAGGCTGGCGAGCGCTGCCCAACCAAGCACCTTCCCTGCCTTGCCTAAGAAGTGCCGGCGGGTCTCGAGTTCGGCCCACTCCGCCTTCAGACCTTCCGCGATGGGAAGGTCCATGATGGTTGGACCGTTATCAGGATCGGTGCACAGTGGATGTTGCTTCACCTTGTTTCTCCTATTTATTCAAAGTCTCGTCCAGGTTCAGTACCTCGCTGACCACCATGGTCCATGCTGCGAGCTCAGGCGGCGGAATTGCGGAATCGCGAGGCTTTTCCCCAACTGCAACCAGATCACGCGCTGCAGCGGGATCGGCCGTGTAGTGCTGCTCCATCTGGCTCAGAGATTGTTGCAATACAGATTCCATCTGCGGCGATGGGTCGTGAGAAAGCACCAGGTCGCTGAGATACTTGATTCGCTGATCCGGCTGCTTACCGCCCTGTTCAATGAGGCGTTGGGCAAGGGCACGCGACGCTTCCACCCATTGCTCATCGTTCATGGTTACCAATGCCTGCAGCGGAGTATCGGTTCGTTGCCGCCGCGTACAAGCCGTGTCGCGCGTTGGGGCGTCGAAGGCATCCATGTCCGGCGGCATCGCCATCCGCTTCCAGTAGGTGTAGAGGCTGCGGCGGTAGAGTGCGTCTCCATGGTCCTGTTTGTAATGGGTCGTGTCACTGGTGGGATACCCAACCGACTCCCAAACATTGTCGGGCTGATATGGCTTCACGCTCGGACCGCCGATCTTGTTCACCAGCAATCCGCTGGACTCGAGAGCGATATCACGAAGCATCTCCGCATCCATGCGGAAGCGCGGCCCATGGGCCAGAAGAAGATTCTTGGGATCGCGGGCTAATTGGTCGGGGTACGATTTCGCACTCTGGCGGTAGGTGGTGGACATCACCATGAGCTTGTACATATGCTTCATGTCCCATCCGCTCTCGCGGAATTCCACTGCCAGCCAGTCGAGCAGCTGGGGATGAGATGGGCGCTGGCCCATGATGCCGAAGTCCTCTGTGGTCTCGACCAGGCCGGTGCCGAAAAGCTCATTCCACATGCGATTGACCGTCACCCGCGCCGTCAAAGGATTCTCCGGACTTACCGTCCAATCCGCCAGCGCCAGGCGATTGTGCGGCATCCCGGCAGGCAGAGGCGGGAGAAAATGCGGCGTATTGGCCTCCACTCTCTCTTTGCGCGCCGTGTAGATGCCACGGTTCAAAACATCGGCATAGGCGAGCGAAGGCCGCTCGACAGCGACAAGCGAAATATCGCCGCCCTGGGAAAGTTTATCCAGCTCGGCATCCATTTGCTTCAGCTGGCCGCGGATGGCCTTCGAGTTCTCATCGACGTTGGTGAAATAAAACTCGCTCACCGCATGCCATTGATCCTCATCCCACTGGCCTACGGGCTTGCTGGTGATTTCCGCAACGTAGTCTTCAAACGGAAGTCTCTTGGCTTCGTCTGCGTTCAGTGCCCGCGCATAGACGCGGAAATCCTGATAACGCGTGTCGCGGGCCGGTTGCTCGTCCGGTGATTCCCTCCCCAGCTGCAGAGGCGCCGTTGTGCGGATGCTATTGCGGCCAAGCGTGTCAGAGACGGTTTTTGTGGCAACAGGGGCTCCATCAATGTAGATCTTGACCCCCGCCGCCTTGCCTGATCCGTCATAGGTAAAGAAGAGGTAATCCCAGTGACCATCCGTCGGCAGAGGCGCGACGGTCGCGACCTTGATGCCCCGCATCGGCGTTCGATCCTTGGGCTCCTTCGGCGCTTCGGTCTTTGCCACTTCCTTCTTCTTGGGGGCGCCCTTTTTAGGCTTATCGGGAACCGGTTCTTCCTTCGGCGCCTGGTCGGCCAATTCCACGCTGATGATTCCCTTCTCTGCCGTCAGGTCCCACCCGCGATTATGCTGGGTCGCATCCATCTTCGAGACCAACACGCCGGACACGCTCGACGAAGTAAAATTCGGAGCCGAGCGCAGCATGAACCAACCACCGCTGGAAAACGGCTGGTTCCATTCAAAGTCCCCGGTCTGCCCCAGCACGACCCGCGTGCTGGTGTCCATGCGGAAATCCGGCCACAGCCAGGTGGTCTCTCCCCACTGCGGCTTGAATTTGCCGATGGGAAACGTCTTCGGATTGGCATTGGGCGCGCTGTTCTTCAACACCTCGCCGCCGCCTTCATCCAGCCGCAAGCGAAGCCGCAATTCTTCCGTCGAGACCGGCTGCGCCGGGTTCTGTTTCGAAACCAGCCAGCGCTGAACCAAATCACGTTCTTTTAAACGTCCTGCATCGAGCTGTTGGAGAAGGTCTGCCCGCTTCGCCATCAGCTGGTTGTACGCTGCCACATTTTGCGGCTTCGGAATGTGGACGACCGGCGCCCAATTCGGCTTATCGCCATTAAATGGCTGTTCATCGATATTGTTGAAAAAGGCGCTCAGCTGATAAAAATCTTTCTGCGTCGTGGGATCGTACTTGTGATCGTGGCAAACCGCACAGCCCACCGTCAGGCCCATGAACGTTGCCCCGAAGGCCTCAGTCCGCTCCCTTGCAATATTGACTCGCAGCTCTTCGGGAATAGTCCCGCCTTCATTGCTGCTTACTCCGGAGCGGATGTACCCGCTGGCGATGACCTGGTCAAGATTGCGCGGAGGCAGTAGATCCCCGGCGATTTGCTCTTTGGCAAACTGATCGAAAGGTTTGTTGGTGTTGAACGACTTGATCAGATAGTCCCGATAGGCCCAGATATAACGGTTATTGTCGTAGTGCAAGCCGTAGGTATCGGCATAGCGTGCATAGTCGAGCCAGTAACGCGCTCGCTGTTCGCCAAAAGCTGGACTGGCCAGCAGGCGGTCGACTAGATGCTCATAGGCCTGCGGCGAATTGTCCGCGACAAAAGCATTGACCTCTTCCGGGGTTGGCAGCAACCCGGTGAGGTCGAGGGTCACGCGGCGAATGAGGGTATGCTTATCCGCCTCCGGAGAAGGATGCAAGCCTTCCTTATTGACGCGATTCAGAACGAAGGCATCGATCGGATTTTGTGCCCAACCTGCCACCCTCACCTGAGGCACGGCAGCACGTACCGGCTTTTCAAACGCCCAATGCGGCCGGTAGTGCGCACCTTCCGCCACCCATTCTTTAAGGATGGCAATATCCTGAGGCTTCATCGGCTTCGCTTCGCCCAGCGAAGTCTGCGGCATAAGGTAGTGCGGGTCCTTGGATTCAATCCTGCGAATCAATTCGCTTTTTTCAGGATGACCGGGCACAATGGCATCCGGCTTCCCTGGGCGCTTCTTGAAGGCCGACTCTTCCAGGTCGAGCCTCAGGTTGGCTTTCCGCATCTCCGGATCGGGACCGTGGCAACTAAAACAGTTGCTGGCCAGGATCGGCTGGACATCCTGGTTGAAGTCAAGATGTTGCTGCGATGAAGCGGAGCCAGAGGGCTTGCCTTTGCAACCCGCGGTGGTGGCAAGCAAGGCCGTGCCCATTACCAATGAGCCAGCCCAACGAAAAAACGTCGGATTCAACGAGGCTATGATCCGGGCCAAGCGGCAGAAACTCCCCAGCGAAAGGTCGGACCTTTAACGCTAGTCTTCGCTGCTAGCGACTGTCAAACGAGGATTGTTCGGCGCATCCAAGCCGGCATCGAAGACCCTCCGGATGGCCCCTTAAACTATTGATATTCCTTAGCTTCCTCGCCTGCGCAGAAAGAACGCAGAACGCGCGGTAAGAGAAACCTCCAAATGCGGCCCAACCGGCCAAACCAACGTCTTTGGAAAGGACGGGCGACGGCTGCAACGATGCGGGTATAAGATCAAAATCACTCTTTGTACGAGGGTTGAACAATGGTCAATCGACGTGAGTTTCTCGATGCACTTGCGGTAGGGGCTGCCGGGTTGGCTATCCGGGCCAACGCCAAAAGCTATGGTCAGATTCTTGGTTCCAACAGTCGCCTTAACTTCGCCGTCATTGGCCTCAACAGTCGCGGTTATGCCCACTTATCGGCACTGAAGGCCAACGAAAAGGCCGCCTGCATCACTCATGTTTGCGACGTAGACAGCAATATCCTCAATAAGTTTGCTGCCGCTACGCTGAAGGAGATGGGGTCAGCGCCCACGGCCGAGAAGGATTTTCGCAAGGTTCTCGACCAGAAGGACGTAGACGCCATCAGCATTGCTTCCCCCGACCACTGGCACACTCCGATGGCCATCGACGGGTTGCAGGCGGGCAAGCATGTCTACGTAGAAAAGCCCTGCAGTCACAACCCGGCCGAAGGCGCCCTGCTGGTGGAGGCGCAAAAGAAATACGGCAAGCTGGTGCAAATGGGCACCCAACAGCGCTCATCGCCCCATACCATCGAGATTGTCGCCAAGATTCACGACGGCCTCATTGGCCGGGCCTACTACGCCAAAGCCTGGTACAGCAATACGCGAAAGTCGATTGGCTATGGCAAGTCGGCGCCCATACCGCCCCAACTTGACTGGGACCTGTGGCAGGGCCCGGCGCCGCGCAGACCCTATACCGACAATGTGCAGCCCTATAACTGGCACTGGTTCAGAATCTATGGCACCGGCGAGGCGCTCAACAATGGTACCCACGAAGTCGATGTGTGCCGCTGGGCGCTCGATGTCGACTATCCGCAGCGGGTTACCGCAACCGGAGGAAGATACCAGTTCAAAGATGATTGGCAGTTCTATGACACCCTGGTGACCAGCTTCGACTACAAGGACAAGATGCTTTCGTGGGAAGGTAAGAGCTGCCAGGGTATGAAGTTTTACAATCGCGATCGCGGCGCGGCTATTATGGGCACCACGGGCACGGTTGTTGTGGATCGCGATGGCTACGAGATTTACGATCTCAAGGGCAATAAGACCAGCGAACAGAAGACCGGGGACAAAACATCGTCTTCTGATTTGATTGGCCGCGATTCAATGACGGATGCCCACTTCGCAAACTTCATCGCCGGCATCCGGTCGGGAGAAAAGCTGAATGCTCCGATTGCTGTTGGAAACGTCTCCGTGACCATTCTGCAGCTCTCGAACATCGCCTGGGAGGTCAATCGCGAATTACTGCTCGATGAGCAAGACGGAAAGATCAAAGGCGACCCCGAAGCCATGAAGATGTGGGGCCGAGAGTATGAGAAGGGCTGGGCTCCGCACATCTAGGACCGATTCACTTATGAAAAATGTCCTGTCCCGTCGTAATTTTGTTCGCTCCGGCGCGCTTGCCGCGGCTGCCTATGCAACATCGAGTGCTGTGCCGCCAGCAGCCCTCGCAGCGCCCACGCACGACGCCGCATCGCCGGTCAATTTGGGGTTGTGCAGCTATACATTTCGCAATTTTGATCGCGCGCAATTGATCGGCTTTATGAAGCAGCTCAACGTGCTAGCGCTGAATGCGAAGGACGTCAAGGACCATCTCCCGATGGATCCGGCGGAAGAGGCGAAAGCGCTCGACGATTACCATGCCGCAGGGATTCAGTTGCATGCGGTCGGGACGGTTTACTTTACTAAGGACGAAGATGACGACATCCGGAGCAAATTCGAGTACGCGAAAAGGGCGGGTGTCTCGGTGATTGTCGCCGGCGACCCGGCCCCCGCTACTCTTCCCCGGATTGAGAAATTTGTGAAGGAGTATGACATCCGGTTCGCGATCCACAACCACGGGCCGGAAGATAAGTTGTGGCATTCGCCGTTAGACGTGCTGAAGGCCGTCAGGAATATGGATCCGCGGATGGGATGCTGCATCGATATAGGGCACACGGTGCGGGCCGGCACCGATGTCGTTGACGCCATCAAGCAGGTGGGGCCGCGGCTGTTCAATATGCATACCAAGGACCTTACTGATTTCACGGCCAAGGACAGCCAGGTAGCCGTTGGCGAGGGCGCAATGCCCATGCGGCGCATCTTCGAAACCCTGATCGCGACAAAGTACAAAGGCTTTGTCGATCTGGAATATGAGGTTCACGGTGATGATCCAATGCCGGGCGTAATCGCCAGCTTCGCCTATATGCGAGGAGTGCTGGCCGGCATGGGTTATGCAAAATGAGTCTCGTCCCGAATTAGCTTTTTTCGGCTTTGTTCCATCGAGGTCCGGACCTTCTCCAGAGTCTTTTATAGTTACCTCTGAAAAAGAGGCTTGAAAATGGCCGAGCTCGTTCAGGATTTCCGCATTGCCCTTCGACAACTGGGTCGCGCTCCCGGTTTTACCGCAACCGCAATCTTGACCCTCGCGCTCGGCATCGGCGCCAACACGGCAATATTCAGCGCATTGAACGCCACGCTGCTGAAAATGCTTCCCGTCCGCGATCCGCAGGAGCTTTACACTGTTCTGCTGATCAACGGCGGCACACAGCCCCCGAACACGCAGGGTACAGGTCACGGCAATACATCCTTTTCCTATCCCGTCTTCCAGGCCCTACGGCAAAACACGAATGTCTTAGCTGATCTGATCGCGCACATTCCGCTGGGTTACGGCAAGATTCCAGTTCGCCTGGGCGACACCCCCACGGAGAAAGCCGGCGAGGAAGTCAGCGGAAACTACTTCTCCGGTTTGGGCGTTCCGATGGCGCTGGGTAGGGGGTTGACTGAAGCGGAGGAGCGCGAGCATAGCCAGGTAACTGTCATCAGCTATCGCTTCTGGCAGGAGGCGTTCGCCCTCGCACCGGACGCACTCGGCAAGACACTCTATATCAAGGGCGTGCCCTTCACCATCGTTGGCGTAACAGCGCCCTCTTTCCTCGGAGTCAGCTACAGCGGGGCCATGGATTTTTGGATTCCCTTGCAGACCCGTCCGGAACTCAACGCCTGGGGAGAGCCCGCGACCGATGCTGCGAGGCTTGGATCTCCGAAATGGTGGGATATACCAATGCTGGCGCGGCTACATCCCGGCATAACGCCTCACCAGGCGCAGGGTTTGTTGCAACCCACCTTCTGGCAGGCAGCCAGCGAGGGTCTCGGCACGCTCGATCCCAAGCGCTGGCCCGCCCATCTCGGCTTTGACCCTCTCCGTGGAATTCCCGGCGCCGCCGACCACTATCGAACGTCGCTCGAAATTATGATGGCCCTGGTCGGGCTGGTGCTTCTGATCGCATGCACCAACGTGGCGCTGCTGGTCATAGCCAGGAACAGCGTCCGTCAGCGTGAGTTCGCGGTGCGCATGGCTGTAGGCGCGCAAGCCTCGCGCGTCTTTCGGCAACTGCTTACCGAAAGTGTGTTGCTGGTAAGCGCAGGGGGCGTGCTGGGTTGGGCGCTGGCCGAGGCAGCAACGCGGGTTTTAGCAGCATGGGCTCGGATCGATGTTGGACTTGCACCGGACCGGCATGTGCTGTTTTTTACTGTCGCCATCGCGTCCGTGTCGGCTCTTGCCTTCTCGCTTATTCCCCTGCGCGGCACCATGCACATCGCCATCGAACAGGAACTGAAGAGCAACAACCAAAGCATGAGCCAAAGCCGCGGGCGTGTCCGCGGCGGCAACGCGGCCATGGCGTTGCAAATCGCCATGTGCCTCGCACTACTGGCGGCCTCGTCGCTCACCGTGCGCAGCCTCTTGAACTACGAGCGGCAAGACCTCGGGATACAGGCGCAAAGCTTATTGGTCTTCGACGTTACGCCGCAAAATATTTCCAGCGATACGCAGGCAGTCCTCTTCTACCGCCGTCTGCTTGACCGCATCCAAGCGGTCCCTGGCGTGCAGGCCGCATCGCTGGTGCGCAGCAGGCCGGGCTTGGGTTGGACAGCCACCGAAGGCTTTACCTTGGACGGCGTCGAGCCGCGCGAGACATCCGGCTCGCGCATGGAGACCCACTACAACGATGTCAGCCCTGGATTCTTTCAGACCATGGGCATCCCGTTGCTGCAAGGCCGCGGCTTTACCGACGCCGACACAGTGGACAGGCCTGGCGTCGTCGTGGTGAATGAGGAGTTCGTGAGGCGCTTCCTCAAACACGGCGCGTTAGGGCACCGGATCGACGATCATCCAGGCTCGGAGATCGTAGGCGTGGTTAAGGATAGTAAATACGCTCGAGTGGATCAAGATCCCGTGCCCATGGTCTTCTATGCACTCGCCCAGCGTGGCATGACCGGAGAACTCACAGTCGAGGTGCGCGCCCTGGGTTCCCCGACAGCACTATTGCCCGCAATGCAGCGCGCCGCGCGCGAGTTGGACCCCAATATGCCGCTGCAAAAGCCCATGACCCAGGCCGCGCAGTTCGAAGAGTCTTACCTCACACCCCGGCTGTTTTCGCGCCTTACCGTGGGCTTTGGCCTGTTAGCCGCTTTCCTGGTAGCCACCGGCCTCTATGGAACGCTCGCCTATCGCGTGCAGCGTAGGAGAGGAGAGATCGGTGTGCGCATGGCGGTGGGAGCTACTCGAGCGACGGTACTGGGAATGGTTCTGCGCGAGAGTCTATGGATAGCGCTCGCTGGTTTTGCCGTGGGGTTACCCCTATGCTTTGCCGTCTCCCGCCTACTGCGCACGCAAGTCTACGGTCTAAACGCTCTCGACCCCGTGAGTTTCCTCGCTGCAACAGCGCTCACTCTTCTCATCGTTCTTGGTGCGGCGCTGCTTCCCGCCAGGAAAGCGGCTTCTGTAAACCCAACGGAGGCGCTACGAGCGGAGTAAGCAGCAGCTCCATTGGACGGTAGGCAGGGACGTGCGGTAAAACTGCAAGCGATGCAGAAACCCATCGCCAGAGACCAAACCAAGTGGCTGGTTCTGAGTTTTGCGTTTTTTGCGACAGTCATCAATTACCTCGACCGGCAAACCTTGTCGGTGATGGCGCCCGTACTACTCGAAAAATTCCACATCTCTGCAGAACGTTATTCCTACATCGTTTCCGCGTTCATGCTCGCTTACACGGTGGCGAATGGCGTCTCCGGCCGGCTGCTGGACCGCCTGGGAACCAAGGCCGGCTATGCATTAACGATTGCCTGGTGGTCGGCGGCGGAGACGCTCTGTGCGCTCTCCACCGGAGCCCTCAGCCTGGGCATCTTCCGCTTCCTGCTCGGCATGGGGGAAGCGGGCAACTATCCGGCCGGCGTGAAGCTGGTCGCGGAGTGGTTTCCCGCGGAAGAGCGGTCACTCGCTTCCGGTGTCTTCAACAGCGGCTCATCCGTGGGAGCGATTCTTGCACCTCCATTGCTCGCCTTGATCCTGCTGACTGCCGGATGGAGGACAGCCTTTCTTTCCGTGGGTTTTCTCGGCTTCATCTGGTTGGCGGCGTGGCTCCGCTTTTATCCAGGCGTGAAGGCCGTGGGCCAGCCAGCCGCAACAGACCGTCTCCCGCTAAAGGCCCTATTGCGATCAAAGTTTCTTTGGCAGTTCACTCTATCCAAGGTCTTCAGCGATCCTGCCTGGTACTTTTACATTTTCTGGGTCCCACAATACTTGAAGGTTGTCCACGGCTTCTCCATGAAGCGGATTGGCGAGACGGCCTGGATACCCTTCCTCACCGCTGCCATCGGCAATCTGGCAGGAGGCGTCGTATTCACCGCGCTGCTGCGGTTAGGCCGAACAACAGCCACCACACGCCGCCTCGCCATTCTTATCTTTTCTCTGTTGATGACCTCTGCCGTCTTCGTGGGCGAAAGCAAGAGCGCTGCCGGGTGCATCGCGCTGATATCGGTGGCAACCTTCGGTTACACTGGCGCACTTGCAAACCTGCTCGCCGTTCCTGGAGATGTATTTCCCAAAGGAGCGGTGGCCTCCATCTGGGGCTTCGCCAGTATGGGCGCGGGCTTCGGAGGCATGATCTTCAGCCTGGTGACAGGCTGGCTGGTGCAGCGATACTCCTTTCAGCCGACGTTCGTACTTTTCGGAATCATTCCATTGATCTCCGCATGGCTGGTATGGACGCTGCCGAAAACCGAAGAAATCCGCACCGGCATTGTCTTAGAGTAGTTTCGCAATTGGTGTCGGTCGAAGTGATCGGTCTCTTGGTGGTTTTCTGCCAGAGAAAACCACACTTCGCGATCTCTAGCAGGCCCCAGTAATTGCGAAACTGCGTTAGACAATGCGCATGGTCATTCCCCCATCAATCACCATGTTCTCGCCGGTGATGAAATCATTTTCAATCACGCTAGTGATCAGCTCCGCGACATCCTCCGGCTTGCCTTCTTTGTGTAAAGGGATGCGATTCTCGATGTTGTTCTTCGCCTGTTCAGGCGACAGAGAATCATGAAAGGGGGTGCGGATGACACCCGGAGAGATGCAGTTGACACGAATGCGCTGCTCGGCAAGTTCACGTGCGAGCACGCGGGCGAACTGTGGCAAAGCACCCTTCACCACGCCATAGGCGGCCGCCCCCAGGCAACCGCGGAGACCGGCGGCTGATCCCAGCAGAATGATCGCTCCCCCGCCCTGCTGCGCCATATGCGGCGCGGCAGCCCGGGTTAGGTGAAAGATGGAGTGCACATGAACCGCGAAGGCGTTCATCCAGCTCTCATCCGTGATTGCATAAATGCTTCCCGGCACAGGCCCACCCGCAGAGTGTACGAGCACATCGAGGCGGCCCAAGCCTTTGATTACCTGCTCGACACTTTTACGGCAAGCCTCAGGATCAGCGACGTCTGCTTCGAGCAAACGCGCCTGGGTGCCGTGCCGGCCAACGGCCGAGAGAAGATCCTCTGGTATCGGCACAGCCCTTCGGGCAACGATGGCGATGTGAGCGCCTTTGCGTGCAAGAGTGAGCGCGGTGGCGGCCCCAATACCGCTTGTACCGCCGGTAACCAAACAAACCTTTCCCTGCAAATCCATGCGCGCCCTTTTCTAAAAGAGGTTACTGAAAAGTCGGCAGCACCTGCATCTCAGGCACCGAAGCATGGGCGGGTAATTTCGCGACAAATAAAATCACGTCCGCGACATCCTCCGCCTGCAAAGCCTTCGCCAGCACTTCAGGCGGCGGCTTCACCGGCCTCTTGTCCAGCAATTCGGTATTGATGAGACCAGGACAGATGACGCACGTTCTGATTCCGTTCTGTTTCTCTTCCATGCGAATCGCATGGGCCAAGGCGACAACTCCGCGCTTGGATGCTTGATAGGCAGCGCCGGACACGTCGGCCAATAGTCCGCTGATCGACGAGATGTAGATCAGATGGCCGGAACCCGCTTTACGCATGGAGGGCAAAATTGCATGCGTGGCGTAGAAGGCTCCATTGAGATTTGTATCGATGAGCGAGTTCCAAATTTCCGGCGTGAGGCGCTCCATCGCCCGATCCTTGGTATTGGTCCCGCTCGCGAAGACCAGGATATCGATTCTTCCGAATTTCGCCAGCGCTTCCTGCGCCAGCTGCTGCATGTCTTCGACCTTGGACGCGTCAGCTCTACGTACTGTAATATCGCGTTGTTCCTTGGCCAGTTCCTCCTTCAGAGATTGCAACCGGTCTTCCCGGCGCGCAGCGGCCACGACCGTCGCCCCCTCGCGCGCGAAGAGCATCGCCGCCGCACGGCCGGTACCACTCGAAGCACCAACAATCACGACCACCTGGCCGCTTAAAGAAACAAGCATTCTTTACCCCGCCGTTGCCATGTAATTTGGATAGTGATAATACTCCATATGTTTTATACACCTCTGCTGCTGACGCGCTGTTTCCAAGAGGACTTGACATGATGAGCGATTCTGAACCAACCAAGATGTCGCGCCGCACGTTGCTGGTCGGTGCTGCAATGTCCGGAGCTTTCCGTGCGCTCGCCGAAGACACGGTCCAACCCACGGACAGTGCGCCGGCGAAGCTGAAGATTTGTGTCTTCTCCAAGCACTTGCAGTGGACCAGCGTTGCCGAGGCGGCTGCCATCGCAAGAGACATTGGATTCGATGGCGTTGACCTGACGGTGCGCGCCGGTGGCCACGTTTTACCTGAACGCGTGGAGGCAGATCTTCCAGCCGCGGTTGAGGCAGTTCGCCGGGCCGGCCTTACGGTTCCCATGATCTCGACAGAGATCACCAGCGTGCAAACACCCCACGCCGAAGCCATGTTGAAAACAGCCAGCCAGTTGGGCATCCGTCAATATCGCTGGGGTGGATTAACCTACCCGGCAGATCAAGGCATCGGCGAAAGGCTTGACGAATTAAAGCCGCAGGCGAAGGCACTTGCGGAGCTGAACCAGGAACACCAGATTTGCGGCATGTACCACACCCACTCCGGACCGGGACTCGTGGGCGCTCCTATCTGGGATCTTTGGACAATCTTCCAAGGCCTCGATCCACGATGGATTGGCGTCAACTACGACATCGGCCACGCGACTGTCGAAGGCGGATATGGTGGTTGGATTGCGAGTTCTCGCCTGGTCAAGAATCAGATGCGCGGCATCGCTCTCAAGGACTTTACCTGGCAGCAAAATAAAGGGAAGAATATCCACCACGATCCGTTTGACAAGTCGCTCGGAATTGAAAATGCCTGGGTTCCGCACTGGTGCCCCATGGGCGAAGGCATGGTGAATTTCGCGGGCTTCTTTGCCATCGTCAAGGCAAATGGCTTCTCTGGGCCGGTGCAACTCCATTTTGAGTATTCCGGGCTTGGGGGCGCTGAGAACGGCAACAAGACCCTCACGATTCCGAAGCAGGAATTGATTGCAGCCATGCGCAGAGACTTGACCTATACCCGGCGAATCATGCGCGACCAGCAATTGGTCTGATGAAGAAGCTAAGGTGCGGCAGCCTCCTTGGCTAACTGCTCGATCCAGGCGGCCTCATCCTGGAGCGCGCGGGCGGCCTGCGCAATTTGCTGATCTGCTTCCGCGTAGCGGCCCTCCTCAATGGCTTCTCTCACTCCGGGCAACGTCTTGGCGCTGTAGCCGGTGTACCAACCAGGGGCGTAGAGCACGTGCTGCATCCACGGCCGACGTGGCAGACCTTGCGCACTGATAAGCTTCCTCTCCGCCAGCGCAAGATTCTGATTCAGCGTATTCAGCCGATCCTGCGGCAAAGGCTTGCCCTGAATACCAGCAATTCCCTTGTTGTAATGCGCGGCCGCCTGGCTGAGAGCAGTGGCTGCATTATCGAGCGGCGCGAAGTTGAGGTATGGCGGAATCTCCTCCGCTGGCGGCGCGACGGTGGGGTTTCGCGGATCGTTCGTCGCCCGGTATACACCATCGTTCAGATTCTGCTTGATCTCTTCCGCCTCCTTGCGACGGCTCTCGAGCAGCGCTTTCACTTCGCCGATGTATTGCGCAACAGTTTGCGAGAGGCCCTCAAATTCGTAGGGCATGACGTCGGCGTCAGCCATGCGTAGGACAGCCAGGCCCGCGGTCTGCGCGAGCGCGCGGCCATAGACGAAGTCGGAGTCGGAGAAATGCGTATACCAGTAGAAGTCGTCATAGATCGAGTGATAGTTGCCCGAAGGATCTTCTCCCCCGAATCCAAGATTGATCGTGGCCACGCCGACATGGTCAATAAATGAGCTGAAGTCCGATCCCGAACCCAGCGCGCCGATGCTCAGGTTGCCGCCGGCCCGCGCTTCCGTGCGCTGTGCCGGCGTGCCATGCAGCAGAAGATAAGCCTGCTGACGCTTGAAGACGGAAACCTTCGATTCAGGATCTTCCACATCCCTGGCAACGCCGTTCATAAACGACTGCAAGGCATGCGATCCCTCCACATCAAGATAGCCCCGCTCATTGGCATCGCTGTTGATGTACACGGCGGCATGCTGCCGCAGCTCGTCCGCGTGCTCTTCCACCCACTCCGTGGAACCGAGGAGCATGGGCTCTTCACCATCCCACGAGGCATAGATAATCGTGCGTTTCGGTTTCCATCCCTGATTGGCAAGTTCGCCAAGCGCACGCGCCTCCTCCAGCAATACCACCTGACCGGAGACCGGATCATCCGCGCCGTTCACCCACGCATCGTGGTGGTTGCCACGCAGCACCCAAAGGCCGGGCTCTTCCACTCCGCGCATGGTCGCGATCACGTCGTAAACGGGTTTCAGGTCCCAGTTGAAGGCCAGCTTCAAATGAACCTTGGCCGGACCGGGTCCTAAGTGATAGGTAATCGGCAGTGCTCCACGCCAATTCGCAGGCGCGACCGGCCCATCGAGGGCGGCAAGCAGCGGTTGCGCGTCAGCATACGAGATGGGAAGCACGGGAACCTTGGCAATCGATTGGGCATCTTCGAGCTTGAGCCGCTTGGCCTCTTTCGTTGCCCCCACTCCGGGAGTGAGCGGATCTCCCGGGTACAGTGGAGCGTCCAGCACACTGCCCCGTTGTACCCCCTCCGGCGGACGCATGGGCCCCTTGGGAAAGACTACTTGCTCGTTGTAACCGTCATCGGCAGGGTCGGAATAAATGATGCAGCCAATGGCGCCGTGCTCCGCGGCAAGCTTAGGCTTAATGCCCCGCCAGGATTCTCCATAGCGAGCAATAACGATGGCCCCTTTGACGGAGACGCCGTGACGGGCAAGCTCCTCGTAGTCGGAAACCAGGCCGTAGTTCACATAAACCAGGGGCGCGGTCACATCCCCGTCGGGAGAGTAGGCGTTATACGTGGGTAGCTGTTCATCCTTCTGCTTCGAGGTTGGATCGACATCCACCGCAGGCTCTTCCAGCTTGGCGGTGAACTGGGTGGGCGCGACCATCTCCAACAGCCGCAATTTCGGCGTCGGAAAGAGAACTTGAAATTCCTCGATGTGAGCGTCCCATCCCCACTGCTTATATTGCGAGAGGATCCATTCGGCATTTTCTTTGTCGTAGGGCGAACCGACATGATGGGGACGGGCGCTGAGCCTCTCCATGTTGGCCCGCATCCGCTGAGGATCGGGCAATGCTTTGAAGCGTTGTTCCAGGCTGGCTTCGCCCGGCTCACTCTGAGCAGTAAAGCCGGCCACTGGAGGGCTAGCCTGCTGCCCCGTGAGAGTACAGGTAAGCGTGAAGATAAGTAGCGCAGTGGCAGCTCGGCCCACGTTTCTCCTCCGAATAGTCAACATTAAGCGTGGCCCGTAACTTGGTGAACAGAAGCCGGATGGTTCCAGGCTTCTGGTTTGATCCGCATGCCGAATCCGGGCTCTTCCGGAACCTGCACGGCGCCGTCCTTCGGAAGGATCGGATTTTCCAGCATCAGAGGCCAGTCGTGCTCATAGTATCTCTGGCAACTTTCCTGGATCCACACATTGGGCGACGCAGTCGTGAGATGGGTCGACGCATAGAACAACAGCGGCCCTCCTGCCGTGTGGGGAGCAATCGGCAACTCCTGGGCGTCGGCGAGGGCAGCGATTTTGCGCGCCTCCGTCAAACCGCCGCACCAGGTGACATCGAACATCACATACTTGGGCGTCCGCGACTCCAGCAGGCGCTCGAACTGCATCTTGCCTGCCATCCGTTCGCCGACTGTCAGCGGTAAAGAGGTTGCGATCGCGAGCTGGTGATATTGATCGAAGTTACCCGGCATCAGCATATCCTCCAGCCACATAGGCTTATACGGTTCAAGCGCATGGGCAATGCGAATAGCGGAAGTCAGATTCCATTGCCCATGAAACTCAATCGCTATCTCGATCTCATCGCCGAAGCCGTCACGTAGCTTCTTAACCGGAATGAGAGCCTCGTCGATATCCTTCCAGGTAATGTACTCGTTTCTGTTGCGCAAGGCAGCGCCATCGAAGGGCCATATCTTGATGCCTTTAATGCCGCGCGTATCGATCAGCTCGCGCATGATCTTGTCCGGCTCGAGATTGAAATCGTACTTATAGGGGAAACAGGTGTTGTACAAGCGGATCTGGGGATTCGCTTTGCCCCCGATCAGCCGGTAGACCGGCGCGTTCAACGATTTTCCCAGCAAATCCCACAAGGACAGATCCAGCGCACTCAGCACTCGCATCTCTGTGCCCCCGGCAATCTGGAAATCGAAAGACCGGTAAAGATCGGCCCAAATTCGTTCGATATCCCGGGGGTCTCGGCCAATCAGTGAAGGGGCGATGGTATGCACCATCGCAGCTTCTACCGCATTTCGTGGATAGGTCTCTCCTATGCCGGAGATCCCGGCATCGGTATCGATCTTTAGCCATGTCCAATTCGGCCTAAAAGGAGCATCTTCCGGAGACTTCCAGTAAACCGTCTCCACCCGAGTGATCATCATCGGAGCAGCAGTTGCGGCATACAACGAGTACGCGCCTGCCAATGGAGTGGCCAACATTCCAGAGACGAAGGCTCTTCGGCTAATGGGCATTCCGGGATTATAGTCACCCTACTGTGGTGCCTTGCCAACCGCCCCAAGTGGGACTATAAATAGTCTCACTTGGGACAATTGAGAAAATGATGCAGGCATCCGTCGACCAGGTCTTTGAACAGTTGGGCGGTAAAGAGGCAGTCGGCGTGAAGGTCCGCTCAGAAAGCGAAATGGAACGGCTGCTTCGCGAAGGCCTTCCGGTTTCGGTCCTGGCTAACTTCCGCGACAACTGGAACTTCACCGTCATGGAGTTGGCGGGCACCCTTGCCATCCCCAAAAGCACACTGATGCGCATGCTGGAACGCCGCAACCGGATGGCCCCGGGAGATTCCGATCGGGTTTATCGTCTGGCCGCAATTTTGGCCCTGGCCGAGGAAGCGATCGGCGACCGCAAGAAGGCTCAGAATTGGCTCAGACAAACGAATGAGGTTCTCGGCAACCAAACCCCGCTGAGAGCGCTGGAGACCGAGATTGGCATGCGTCGGGTGGAGCAGATTTTAGGCCGCATCGCGTACGGCGGTGTGAGTTAGGTGGAGGTTTACCGGCTTGCTCGCCGGAAATTTGCCGGCAAGAATCCGTTTGATGGGGAAGGATCCTTTCTCTTTGGGGGTCGCTGGTCAAGCATCGGCACCCGCCTTTGCTACGCAGCAACACACCGCTCTCTCGCTATTCTCGAATATCGGGCACATATCGAATTGGCGCTCATGCCAGACGACCTCGTCATCGCAACGCTTGAGATCCCAAACGATGTTTCGATTACACCCACCCCGGCACTCCCCGAGAATTGGAAAGAATATCCCGCACCGGCATCACTTAGGAAAGTAGGTGACCGTTTCATTGCGGAAGCTAGGGGTGCGATCATGCTTATCCCTTCGGTGCTAGTCCCGCAGGAGAACAACGTCCTGCTCAATCCATTACACGCGGATGCGGCGAGAATGGTCCGCCACCGTCGGCTCGTGCCCTTCCTCTACGATCGCAGGCTCCTCTAACATCAGCACTCACACCGCATACAGATCCACGTACTCCTGCACCGGCATGCGCTCGAGCGCTTGCTGGTCGAGCGAGACCTCAAGGATCGCCTGCTGCTGCGGCGGCCCGAACCGGCGGCTGAGGTTGGTGCGGAACTTCGCTTCGAGCAGAGGGATGCCCTCCCTTCTGCGGCGCCGGTGGCCCAGGGGATACTCGACCGTCTCTGTGAACGTGCTGTCGTCACGAAGAGTCAGAGTGAGTGAATTGGCAATCGAGCGCTTTTCCGGATCGTGGTAGTCAGCTGTGAAGGCAGGCTCTTCGCTGCAGCGCATCTTCTCCCGCAAAGCGTCGATGCGCGGGTCGAGGGCAAAGGAATCCTCATAATCCGAAGCCGTGAGATGCCCAACGATCAGCGGAACGGCAACCATGTACTGGACACAATGGTCGCGGTCGGCAGGATTATTGAGCGGCCCCTTCTTGTCGATAATGCGCAAGCAGGCCTCATGGGTGCGCAGTTCGATGGATTTGATGTCCTCCGCAGACTTGCCGGCAGCGACCAGCTTAGCGCGCAGCGCCATGGCTGCCTCAACCGCGGTCTGGGCATGGAACTCAGCCGGATAACTGATTTTGAAGAGAACATTCTCCATCACGTAAGATCCGTAGGGCCGCTGGAACGTGAAGGGCCGGCCGCGAAAGAGCACATCGTAAAATCCCCAGCCCTTCGCTGTCAGCACCGAAGGATAGCCCATCTCTCCGGCACGCACCATGAGAGCCAGGCGAACGGCGCGGCTGGTGGCATCGCCGGCCGCCCAGCTCTTGCGTGAGCCAGTATTCGGCGCATGGCGATACGTTCGCAGGCTCTGGCCATCGACCCAGGCCAGCGATAGCGCATCGAGAATCTGGCTGCGGGTAAGTCCGAGCATCTGGGCCACAACGGCGGTTGAAGCCACTTTGACTAACACCACGTGGTCGAGGCCAACCTTGTTGAACGAATTCTCAAGTGCGAGGCAGCCCTGAATCTCGTGTGCCTTGATCATTGCCGTAAGCACCGCACGCATCGTCAGGGGAGCCTTACCGCCGGCAACGAAAGTGCGAGAGAGCCAGTCGGCGACGGCGAGGATTCCACCCAGGTTGTCCGATGGATGGCCCCATTCAGCGGCCAGCCAAGTGTCGTTGAAATCCAGCCAGCGAATCATGGCGCCGATATTGAAGGCGGCCTGGACCGGGTCCAGCTGGAACGCCGTGCCGGGAACTTTGGCGCCATTGGGCACAATGGTTCCTGGCACCACCGGCCCCAGCAGCTTGGTGCATGCAGGATATTCAAGCGCCTCAAGGCCACAGCCCAAGGTGTCGATCAGGCAGTTGCGCGCGGTGACGTAAGCAAGTTCGCTCTCGATGGTGTAACTGGAAACGTAATCGGCTATATCGACCAGAACCTGGTCATACGGGGGACGCTCCCCTGTGGCATGCACGGACATTCTTATCTCCGGGAGAAATCCCTAGGCTCGTTTTGCAATGGGAACAAATGGAAGATCTTCAGGTCCCGTGTAGTTGGCTGCCGGGCGGATGATCTTGCCATCGGCGCGCTGCTCGAGAATATGAGCGCTCCAACCGGAGGTACGGGCCAGCACGAAGAGCGGCGTGAACATCGCTGTGGGTATGCCCATCAGGTAGTAGGAGACGGCACTGAACCAATCCAGGTTGGGGAACATGCGCTTGGCCTCCCACATCACGGATTCGAGCCGCTCCGCGATGCGATACATGGCAAAGTCGCCGGTGGATTGAGCCAGCTCGAGCGCGATCTTCTTGATGATGGCATTGCGCGGATCGCTGACCGTGTAGACCGGATGACCAAAGCCGATAACCACTTCCTTCTTTTCCAGGCGGCCGCGTATATCGCGCTCGGCCTCATCGGGAGAGGCGTAGCGCTGCTGAATCTCCAGCGCAACTTCATTCGCACCGCCGTGCTTGGGCCCGCGTAGCGCGCCGATCGCCCCGGTGATGCAGGAATAGATATCCGAGCCGGTGCCGGCAATCACGCGCGCCGTAAAGGTGGAAGCATTGAACTCATGCTCTGCATAAAGGACGAGCGAAACCTGCATGGCGCGAATCCACTGCTTGCTCGGGGCCTCGCCATGAAGCAACTCGAGAAAGTGCCCGGCCAGCGTCTCCTGTCCCGACTCGACATCGATGTTCCGTCCGTTGCGGCTGAAGTGATGCCAGTACAGCAGCATCGACCCAATGGTGGCCAGCAACACATCGGCGCACTCGATAGCGCCGGCGGGGTTATGGTCATCCTTTTCCGGCAGCGTGCAGCCCAGGGCAGAGACACCGGTGCGCAGCACATCCATGGGGTGGGTCGCGGCGGGCAGCTGTTCCAGTACCATGCATACATTGGCCGGCAGCCCACGAAGCCGCTTCAGCTTCTGCTTGTACGCCGTCAACTCGGTGGCGTTGGGTAGCTTGCCCCGCAGCAACAGGTAGGCCACCTCTTCAAACTCGCAGTGGGCCGCCAGGTCGGCGATGTCATATCCACGATAGTGCAGGTCGTTGCCCGTTCGCCCTACCGTGCACAGGGCCGTATTGCCGGCCGGCGTTCCGGAGAGGGCAACCGATTTCTTCGGTTTAAAAGCTGTTTGCTGCGGGTCAACAGTGGTGGCCATGATTGATCGCTTCTCCCAGGGTTCAACTGCGCTTGTTTGCCTCAAAGAGCTGGTCGAGCTTTTGCTCGTAGGCATAGTAGCCGAGAAACTCGTACAGCTCGGCGCGAGTCTGCATCAGGCTGAGTACATTGCTCTGCGTACCTTCTGTCCGGATGGCATGGTACACCTTGAGTGCCGCGGCATTCATCGCCCGGTAAGCGGAGCAGCAAAACAATACGATGTCCACTCCGGCAGCGCCCAGCTGCTGCGTAGTGTAGAGCGGGGTCTGACCGAACTCTGTGATGTTGGCCAGAATGGGCACGCCCAGCCTCTCCTTAAAGCGCGGATACATGGCTAGATCCGTGACCGCCTCGGCAAAGATCATGTCCGCGCCCGCGGCAACATACGCAGCACAGCGATCGAGCGCAGCCGCCAGGCCTTCCCCAGCCAGTGCGTCAGTACGAGCCATGATTACGAAGTCCTGATCACTGCGGGCGTCGACTGCGGCCTTGATGCGATCGACCATCTCC
Organism: uncultured Acidobacteriaceae bacterium; assembly: GCA_963743365.1. GTDB lineage: Bacteria > Acidobacteriota > Terriglobia > Terriglobales > Acidobacteriaceae > PALSA-350. The sequence continues at coordinate 475,946 of CAVUQE010000015.1, read as the reverse complement.
TCCGCAGGAACCACTTCCTTCCCCGGCCGATGGCCACAGCGCTTGGTGCCAACCTGGTCTTCGATATGGACTGCGGCCACTCCAGCACGTTCCATCGAGCGGATGGTGCGGCCAATATTGAAGGCCCCTCCCCACCCCGTGTCAACGTCAACCAGAAGCGGCAGGCTGGTGACGTCGGTAATTCGCCGGGCGTCGATCAGCACATCTTCCATGGTGCTGATACCCAGATCCGGCATGCCAAGCGAGTTGGCTGCCACTCCTCCGCCTGAAAGGTAGAGCGCGCGGAAGCCCGTAGCCTGCGCCATACGCGCCGTGTAGGCGTTGATGGCGCCGATCGCCTGTAAAGGATGCTCCTGCTTGACCGCGGACCGGAAGCGCGCTCCCGGTGAGCCTTGATGTTCAGTACCCACGTGGTTCCCTTCGTGACAAGCTAAATCCTACAGCGGTTTCGCAATTGGTGTAGACCGAAGCCAAAGCGCTCGTCGTGGTTTTCTCCCAAAGAAAACCACTCCTCGCGAACCTTAACCGACCACAGTAATTGCGAAACCGCTTAAATGGTTGAGGCCAGGCTTGGCTCGGCGAGACATTTTTGTGGTGGATTGGGTAGACTCGCCGTGCAGCTATGAATAGAGTTTTCCCCACCGCTGATGCAGCCGTTGCCGACATTCCCCCGGGCGCAACCGTAATGTTGGGGGGATTTGGGCTTTGCGGCATTCCTGAAAACGCCATTGCCGCCCTGGTGCGCCGAGGAGTGACCGGCCTGCACACCATCTCAAATAATATGGGCGTCGACGGCTTCGGCCTCGGCCTGCTCTTGGAGGCGGGTATGATCGCCTCCCACACCGGCAGCTACGTGGGCGAAAACATGCTGCTGGAAAAGCAGGTGATCGCCGGCACCCTGAAGGTATCGTTGGTCCCGCAGGGCACCCTAGCGGAGCGGATCCGTGCCGGCGGGGCGGGCATTCCCGCCTTCTACACTCCTACCGGTGTTGGTACGCTGGTCGCCGAGGGCAAAGAGCAGCGCACTTTTGACGGGCGCGACTACGTCCTGGAGACGGCGCTCAAAGCAGACTTCGCCCTGGTAAAGGCCTGGAAGGGAGACCGGCAGGGCAACCTGATCTACCGCCGGACAGCTCGCAATTTCAACCCCATGATGGCCACGGCCGCGCGCATCACCATCGCCGAGGTGGAAGAGCTGGTAGAACCAGGAGAATTGGATCCCGACGCCATTGTGACTCCGGGCATCTACGTCAAACGCATTTTCCAGTGCATCTCTTGCGAGAAGCGAATCGAGCGCCGGACCGTGAGGAAACCCAATGCAGGAGATTGAGAAGCGTAATCGCATCGTCAAGCGGGTCGCGAAAGAGCTCCGCGATGGCTTCTACGTGAACCTTGGTATCGGCATGCCCACGTTGGTCGCCAACCATGTTCCACCCGGCGTTGAAGTGGTTCTGCAATCGGAGAACGGCATGTTGGGAATCGGGCCCTACCCTCTGGAAGAGGAGGTGGACCCCGATCTGATCAACGCCGGCAAGGAGACGGTCTCGGTGCTGCCCGGAACATCCTTCTTTTCCAGCGCTGATGCCTTCGCCATGATCCGCGGCGGCCACATCGACCTCAGCATCCTGGGCGCCATGGAGGTCGATGTCCACGGGAGCCTCGCCAACTGGATTATTCCCGGCAAGATGGTCAAAGGCATGGGAGGCGCGATGGACCTCGTGGCCAGCGCACAGCGTGTCATCGTGGCCATGGAGCACACTACGCGCGATGGCCGCCCTAAAATCCTCAACGCTTGCCGGTTGCCGCTAACCGGTGTGGGTGTGGTCGATTCCATCGCCACCGAGCTGGCCTGGATCACCGTCACGCCGGACGGCCTGGTGCTCGATGAGATCGCTCCTGGCGTTTCTGTCGCCGAGGTCCAGGCAGCGACCGAGGCTTCGTTGATCGTCAGTCCCACGCTACACACCATGGGCTGAGGCTACTCGACGGTATTACCCCCGTTCACCGAGATCTTCTGACCGGTAATGAATCTGCCCGCATCGCTGGCCAGGAACGCGACCGTATTCGCTACGTCTTCGGGAGTACCCATATGCTTCATCGGAACCCTCTCGGTGTAGGAATGGATCTCCGCCTGGGTAGAGCCCAAATGGCGTTCGGTAGGAATCCAGCCTGGAGCGACCAAGTTCACCGTGATGCCGTTTGGACCAAGTTCGCGGGCCCAGGATCGCGTTTGTCCTAGCTGTGCGGCCTTGGCCGCGACGTAGTGGGCGAACATCGGATTGCCGATCTCGAAAACTTCACTTCCGATTTGTATGATTCTCCCGAAGCCCCGGCTTTTCATGCCGGCGACAACTTGCTGCAGAACAAGCAGCGGAGACTTCAGAAAAAACTCCAGTTGGTCCAGGTATCGTTCCCAGGTCTGCTCTTCAATGGTCAGGAAGGGTTGGGGACCAGTGGCATTGATCACGGCGATATCGACCTGTTGATAGGTCTCATGGATTGCCTGGATCATCCGCGCAACGTCTCCTTCCAGGCGCACATCGGCGTAGTAGGCCGTGGCTTCCCCGCCCTGCTGCTTAATCTGTGCGCACAGTTGCTCGGCGCGGTCTCGCTTGGCGAAATAATTGACCGCCACCTTCGCCCCTCTGGCGGCCAGTTCCAAAGCAATCCCCGCACCCAGCCCACGCGAAGCGCCGGTAACCAGCGCAGTCCGTCCCTTAAGTGTTTCCATATCGACCTCAGTTCTATTCGTCCCGACCAATGCCAAACGCTAAGGGACCAGCCAACTTCTGTCAAACCACACGTGGGTACACCCGCACTCGATCAATAGAATCCCGTTAGGGACGGTTGAAGGTAATTGTCCAGATTAGCCTCCTCGAACGTTCCGGTAGTCACGGCTCCGGTGCTTTGTATCAGGGCACGACTTTAGTCGGGCCGTAAAACAAAGCACCAGAGCCGGAAGGCACGAAGGCGCTCCTCGGATACACTGCCCCTATCAACCAAGGAGCCTCTCTTGTCATTCTTGCGCTATCTAGCCGTTCTGTCTTTGCTGTTTGCCCAATGCGTCTTTGCGCGCGCCGACAGCCTGGCCGAGCTAAGCGACAGCTTCTGGCAATGGAGAGCGCAGGAGCAGCCCTTCAGTGACGACGACATCCCGCGCATCGAACGCCCCGCCGGCTTGGTTGTCGATTGGTCGCCGCGGACCATCACCCAGCATCTGCAGCAGCTCGATGTTTTTGAGCAGCGATGGAAAGCGCTCGCCCCCTCGGCGCAAACACCGATTCACGACCAGGTGGACTACCGGCTCCTCGGCTCAGCAGTGGCCCGGGTACGCTGGGAGCTATCCATCGAACAGAGCTGGAAGCGCAACCCGCAGTTCTACGTAGACCAGACGATAGGCTCGGTCTTCATTCTTCTCTTGCCGCCGCCACCGTTCTCCGCAGAACGACAGCAGGAAATCGTCGCCCGCGTTAAGCAGATCCCAGCCACGCTTCAGGCCGCCCAGGAGAACCTGACCGATCTACGCCAGCCTTTTGTGCAGCTGGCTATCGACTCTCTTGACCAAGTTGCCGAGCGCTTACAACGCACAGAGAAGGCACTCGCACCGCAACTCACGGCAGCCAACAACCAGGTGCTGCAGCAGGCCACGCCCGCCGCGGCAACAGCGCTCACGCAGTATCGCGAGTGGCTCACGGCCAAATTGCCCACGGCACGCAAAGACACCGCCATTGGACGCGACAACTACATATTCTTCCTGAGCAAGGTAGCGCTGCTTCCTTACACGCCCGAGCAGTTGCTGGCGATGAGCCACCAGGAGTGGAGCAGAGCGGTCGCCTTCGAAACCTACCAGCAGGCTCGTCTTGCCGGCCTTCCACCCGCGCCCTTCTTTCCCAGCGCGGCAGCACAGATGAAAGCCGAAAAGATCGACGAAGAAAAAGTCCGCGCCTTCCTCGTCGACCAGAAAATCCTGAGCGTGCCGCCGTGGATGAAGCACTACCGCAACTTGCAGCTGCCGGCTTACCTGGAACCCTTTGAGGACATGGGCGAAAACGACGACCTCACCGGCCCTTCGCGCCTCGATCAGGATGGGACCAGCTATATTCATGTGCCCGGCCCGGACCTGGGCTTTTTCAAGCTTTCCCAGGCACACGATCCGCGGCCCATCCTCGTTCATGAAGGCGTGCCGGGGCACTACTTCCAGCTCTGTCTAGGCTGGCACAACCCCGATCCCATCCGGCGCCACTACTACGACTCCGGCGCCAATGAAGGCCTCGGCTTCTACGCCGAAGAGATGATGTTGCAGGCCGGTTTTTTCGACGACAATCCGCATACCCGCGCGACCATCTACAGCTTCATGCGGCTACGCGCACTGCGCGTGGAGGTTGACGTCAAACTGGCCTTGGGCGAGTTCACCCTGCAGCAAGGTGCTGATTACCTCGCGCGGACCGTTCCCATGGACCGGGCAACCGCGCTCAGCGAAGCGTCCGCTTTCGCCAGCACGCCAGGCCAGGGAATCTCGTACCAGATCGGAAAGCTCCAGATTACGCAGCTCCTCTCCGATGCCCGCCGCACCCAGGGCAAAGATTTTTCCATTCTGCAGTTCAACAACTTTGTCTGGAACAACGGCAATGTCCCCATCGCACTGCAGCGTTGGGAGCTGCTTCAGGACGCTAGCGACGTCCCCTGACCCAACCGTCCAAGCACCCTGCGGATCTGCCACAAGGTGGCCGCCAACGCGGCCAATGCTGCATACCACACCACAAACGCAATATGTACTACCCACATAGGCGCAACCCCGACCCGCCGCAAAACGAAGGGCAGAAAATTCCATTCCGTGATGTGGGCGTAGTCCCACGGATCCTCGGTCATGGCGTGGTTGTTCAAACCCCAGGCGTCCATCTTTCCCAGCGCGAAAGCAACGATGTTCTTCATGCGCAGGAGAATTACGAAGGTCGGATGGCCAAGCGTTTCCATCTGGTAGATCTCCAGCGGCAGCCAGAAGGCCAGGGACATCAATTGAATCACGGTGCTGATTGCCAACAGCCCCAATCCAATGAACCACACCGGCTTTGCCAACTCGGCGCGATGACGCAAGAGTAGAGGAACCGCGAGCAGCGATGCCAACTCGACGGCTGTCGAGACGTAACGATCGCCCCACGCGAAGTCACCGCTCCACACCGTATATCGAGCATAAAAACTAAGGTACGCCAACAGCAGAGGACAACTCATGATGGCGTACGCCTTCACATCCGGGCTGAATCGTTTCCAGGCCACAATGCAAAGCAGAATCATCAGCACGATCAAAGGGTCAAAGAGAAAGATCGACTTCTCCGGCGTGAAGAGCGCCCCGAAGAACCCGACATGCCAGGGAGTTTCGAAAGGATAGTTCGGAGGCAGCGAAGGATTGCGCATCCTGGTTTCGCGGCCAATGATCGTGATGTAGGTAACAAAAACTGATTTAAATCCAAAGCGGTAGACCTGATAAAGGCGGTCGAGCAAACCAAAAAACAAATAGACCGGCAGAGCGGTCGCGATGTAGCTACGGCAACGTTCCCAAAGAAGCCTGCCCCGCACTCCCTCAAACCAAAGCACCAGCAGCAGAAACAACCCTCCCGACAGCAGATCCAAGCCCGTCGGCAAGCGGGTCAACAGATTGAGGCCGAACGCGCCGGAGCCGAGCAACAGAGCCCGCCGGGAGCCAGTGCGCAACCATTCGTATTGATAGGAGAACCCTGTCATCGTCAACAGGAAGATGTAGTTGTTCTCCATCATGTTCTGGGTGTAATGGAGATGTGTAGTCGCGAGCAGCAGGGCCAGAACGCCCACCACCGACTGGGTAATTCCGAAATTGAACTGCCGTAGGAATCTGAAACAAACTAGCGCCGTTAACACTGTCACCAGGATGTTGACGCTGTAGCTGACGATGATGTCGCGCACGCTGGGATCTGTGTCGTCGTAGTTGGCAAAGATGGGGAGCCGTGCAACATAAGTGCCAACCACATCCGCGGGCAACAACAGCAGCGACTGGCCGATGCTATACCAGCTCTGCAGCTTCCCACCTCGGCCATGCACACCAAATTCGGGAAATTCGTTAGGAAACACCTCCGGTTCCCTAGTCCAAAAGGAATGCGCAGTTTGCAGGCGATGGGTAGTGTCAGCGCTGCCCAACTCCCCGGATTGCACCACGAAGGCGATAAGGCCGGCAGCTAGAGCCAACAGGAAAAGTGGATCACGAAACCAGCGTCGACGATTCAATACAGTCATTATGACTTAATGCGGCTGCTTCCCCGCCAGATCGGTAATCAAGACCACATCGGAGCTACTCCGCGACTGTAACACGGCCAGCTTGCTGGCTGACGGCGACCAGGCAAAACCCGATTGCACCTCGTGCGTAGGGTCTGTGAGCAGATGCGTGGGCGAACCATCGATCGGCTGGTACTCAAGCGCATTGCTTCCCTTGGAGACAACGGTCACAACCGCTGCTTTCCCATCGGGAGAAAAGCTGGGGAAAGTACCCTGCAGGTCGCTCGTATCCCAAGGAAGCTGATGCAACATCTGGTGGGTCGAAACATCCCAAATCTGAAGAAAGTAGAGTAGGTTTTTGTTGAACAGCGACATAGCAGACTTGGTGTCACGGGTGAGCGCGAGGGAGCCGAAGCTCTCGACTTCGAGCTCTTTCCTGGGAGTTCCTCCTGAAATCGGCACAGACCAGAGAGAAACCGCGGGGATATTCATGCTGGGCCGGATAGTGAAATAAACCGTCTGGCTGTCCGGGGCACAATAAGGGCCGCGCGCAATGCCCGACGTGGTCACTTGAGTAATGCCGCTCCCATCTCCATCCATGCGGAACAGGCGCGACTCCCCTCCGCCCTTGGGGATTGCGATAAACAGAACATGGCCGTCCGGACAAGTGTTTATGAACGAACCGATATCCAGAGTGCCGGTATCGATCGGCTGTAGGCTTCCCGACGCGCGATCCAATTTGCTGATGCCCGTACCCCGTGTGATCAGCCACAAGTGATCTTCGTCCGCCCAGGCCAATGAGGTGGGAGTGATGCGCAGCGGTGTACTCGATATCATGGCGCCGCCATCTCCTTTGAAGTAGGCGACATTAGAGTCCACGTTGGTGAGGACGGTTGCCATCGTCTTGCCGTCGGCTGAGATGGCCAGCTGGCTATAGGCGTTCACATCGTTCGTCAGGGTATGGAAGGCGCCGTCAGGAACGCCAACAATGCCGATTTGCCCACGGTCGGAATGCGCCTTGGAATACAAGACAAGCAGATGCCTGCCGTCAGGCAACCATGCCACGTTGGTATAGCCGCCGAAGTTAGCGTCATAGATCATGCCGCTGGGCTGGGCAAGAGTTATCGCCCTTTTCGAAGCGATGTCGAAGACTTTGACGGCCGTATCGCGAGGGCTGGTCAATTCGACCCACGCAATCTGGTTGCCCAGCGGCGACCACACCGGGGCCTGCACCTGGTTGCCGGAGGTGTAGAGTATCTGGTCGTCGCCACCGTCCTTGTCGGCAATGTGGACCTCGGAAAAGTGGTCCTTGTGATCCGGCGTCCAGCGTAGATAGACGAAGTGGTTGCCGTCCGGCGACAGACTGGCGGCGCTGTCTACATCGTGGATGAGCTGGTGCGGCGTGCCGCCAAACACAGGCATCTCATAAAGGGAGTGCAGGGCGACATTTTCGGCGGTTCCCCGCGTGAAGTAGAGGTAGTTTGCATCCGGCGAGAAATTCAAGCCGACATACTCGTTGGGGAACGCAGTCAGGATCTGCGTATCCGTATTGGTCGCGATATTGCGCACCCACAGCGTCCGCTGGCCGTTGTCGTTCTTGATCTCGGCCAGGAACTTGCCGTCGCCGGATAGAGCGATCCTCTCCAGCGTCCCCGTATTCGTAATCTGGCTCAGCGACACCGTCGTAAACGGCACCGGCCGCGGCCACAACCGCCAGGCCGCGAATCCCGCGACTGCCAGTAGCGCGATAACAATGAGTGCTATCGGCAAAGCGCGCGATTTCTTCGCAGGAGCAGGTACCACCGCAGCTGCGGAAACAAAGCCCGCCGGCGCATGCTGAGCAGAACCTGCAGGCACAGAACCGGAGCCACCCGCTCCGGTTGCGCTTGCACTCGAAGGACCGGACGGTGGCGGAGTGCTACCGCTCCCCGCCCCGCTCGGACTGGAACCCGGCCCACCCGCGCTTGCCGGGGAGCTAGCGCTCACACCACCTGCAGCAACCGGCCGTGCGGTGGCGCCGCCGCTGCTCTTGCGCTGCAATCGCTTCAGTTCGGCCCGCAGCTCGGCTGCCGATTGCAGGCGTAGCTCCCGGTCCTTGTCGAGCGTCTTGTTGAGCGTCTCCTCCAATTCCGGCGGCAGCTCAGGATTGAGCGTGACCGGCGCCGTAGGAGCGTAGTTAAGAATGCGATCGAAGGTAACCGCCGTCGTCGCGCCGCTAAAGGGATGTTGCCCCGTCGACAGCTCATACAGAACCACACCCAGCGAAAAAACATCGCTGCGTGCATCCAGGGTTTCGCCCCGCGCCTGCTCTGGCGACATGTAGGCTATGGTGCCCACCGCCGACCCCGGACTGGTCAGCAAATCGTCCCCCGCCTGAGTGGCGTCTGTCCGCGCGCCTGCGGTGGCATATCCGTCTTCGAGTTTGGCCAAGCCGAAGTCCAGAATCTTTACCTGCCCTGAGGGCGACAAGAAGATATTGCCCGGCTTGATGTCGCGGTGCAGGATGCCCTTGCGATGCGCCGCATCCAGCGCATCGGCCACCTGCACTCCCACGTCGAGCAACTTGGGGTACGCCATCGGCCGCCGGTAGTAAAGTTTGTCCAGGCTCTGCCCTTCCAGCAGTTCCATCACGATGAAAGGCTGATCGCCGCTTTCGTTCAGCTCGTGAATGGTGCAGATACCGGGATGGTTCAGCGAGGAAGCGGTACGCGCTTCCCGCCAAAAGCGTTCCAGCGCCGCCGGATCCTGACGAGTCGCTTCGGGCAGCAGCTTGATAGCGACGGACCGTCCCAGCTTCTGATCTTCAGCCTCATAGACCACGCCCATTCCGCCCTGGCCCAGGCGGCGGACGATCTTGTAGTGGCCCCGCAGTGTACCGGCAGTCAGTTCTTGCACCCAACCATCATGCAGCGGCAGGCGCAACGCGGCAAGGACGAAACGCATGCCCCGCGATGAACGCGACCGGGGCCGTGATAGAGTTTGCGCATGACCCTACAGACCACCATCGAGCGTATCCACGCAGACACGGCGGTCGTTACCTTGGTAGGCAGCCTGACCCTGGGCACGAATTTGAAAATGGCCGATGGTCAAATACAGGGCCTGGTAGAAGAGGGAGTCTCCCGGATGGTGCTGGACCTAACTGCGGTCCCCTACATAGATAGCGCTGGGTTGGGAACGCTGGTGCATACCAATGGGCTGCTGCTGCGCGGCGGAGGGAAGCTGCGACTATGCGGCGTCGGCGATCGAGTGGCCGCTCTGCTGAAGCTAACCCAAATGGACGCGGTTCTATCCGTGGACCCGGATGCCGCCACGAGCCTTGCCGCCCTTGGCGTCTCTGCCAAGTAACACCTCACAAGCCCGGTCTCCGGGGTCTTCGATTAGTGCGGCTGCTTGCCGGTGAGATCGTTTATCACCACCACATCTGAGCTCCGGCGCAGTTGCAACACTGCCAGCAGGTTCCCCGACGGTGACCAGGCAAAAGCAGTCAGATCCTCGGGCGTAGAACCCAGCAACAAATGCGGCGGCGAACCGTCGATCGGCTGGTACTGCAAGGCATTGCCACCATTGGAAACGACCTTGCGAACAAGGGCCTTCCCATCTGGACTGAAACTGATCATGCCCAGCGCGCTCATATCCAGCGGAAGCTTATGCATCACTTGACCGGAATGGATGTCGGCAATGAGCGCGGTGAAGTCGTCGCCGGTCCCTATTGATTCAACCCCAGCCAACTTTGCGTCGCGGGAAACGACGAAGAAGCGGCCATCGGATAACGCTTTCAGTTCCTGATGGGGCGTTCCCCCCGAAACCGGCACAGACCAGAAGGTCGAAGCCGCGGCGGCCCCAGACTGCCGCAGCGTGAAGTAGGCAGTCTGGCTATCCGGCCCGCAATAGGGCATGCGCGCAATGCCGGCCTTCGTGATCTGAGCGATTCCGCTTCCGTCTCCGTTCATGCGGAATAGGCGCGTCTCCGGTCCACCCTTCGGAATCCCTGTAAAGAGCACAGTCCCATTGCGGCAGCTGGTTATGTAATAGCCGGCATCTATATCGCCGGTATCGATCGGCTGCAGATTTCCGCTGGCGCGTTCTACTTTGCTGACGCCGGCGCTGCGCGTCATCAACAGCAAGTGGTCCTCATCCGTCCAGGCCACTGTACTCGGAGTGATCCGTAGGGGCGTACTCGACATCATCGCCCCGCCGTCCCCTTTGTAGTAAGCGAGACCTGAGTCCTGGTTGGTCAGCACGGTCGCCAGCGTCTTTCCATCGGCCGACACGGCAAGCTGACTATATGCATTCACATCGTTGGTTACCGTATGGAAATCCCCGGCCGGCAAGCCAACTATGCCAATTTGCCCACGGTCGGAATGCGCCTTCGCATAAAGAACCAGCAGATGCTTGCCGTCAGGCAGCCACTCCAGGTTAGAACCCGACCGGTTGGGGCCGTACATACTGCCCTCCGGCTGCGCGATGGTGGATTTCTTCTTCGAACTGAGATCGAAGACGTGGATCACAGACTCCCCCGGTGCCTCCTGTTCTATCCATGCAATCTGGTTCGCCTGCGGCGACCAGGCTGGAGCCAGGGCCATGCCGTTGGAGGTATAGATCACCTGATCGTTCGCACCGTCTTTATCCGCGATGTGAATTTCGGAATAGTGGTCATTTTGGCCTGGGGTCCAACGCAGGTAGACGAAACGAGAACCATCGGGCGCCAAGCTTGGAGCACTGTCGATATCGTGGATGAGTTGCCGCGGCGTCCCGCCAAAGGTCGGCATCAGGAAAAGAGAACGTATGGCTGTGTTCTCGGCCGTGCCGCGCACGAAATAGAGGTAGTTGGCGTCGGGCGAGAAACTGAGCCCGACATAATCGCTGGGGAATGGAGCCAGTATCTGCGTGTCCGTGTTGGTCGCAATATTCCGGATCCAAAGCGTGCGCTGGCCGGCGCCGTTCTTCACTTCGGCCAGGAATTTGCCATCGCCGGAGAGAGCAACGTCTTCCAGCGTTCCCGTATTGGTGATCTGGCTCAAAGAAATCGAAGTAAACGGCACCGCCCGGGGCCAAAAACGCCAGGCAGCAAAGCCGGCGGCGGCCAGCAGCACCAAAGCGCCCAATGCAATGGCCAGCACCGGCGATTTCTTTGCTGGTGCGGGAGTAATCCCAGGAGCACTGCCTGGGCTCGAGCCTGGAGCCAGAGCATCCGAAGCTCCGTTTGCGCTGCCGCTAGAAGGAGCTCGCGGTGGGGGCACGCGGCCGCTCCCCGAGCTGCTCGGACTAAAGCCAACACTGGCGCCACCGGCCATGCCGGAAGGCTTGGCCGAAGATCCGCCGCTACTCTTGCGCTGCAGTCGTTTCAGGTCGGCGCGCAGCTCTGCTGCCGACTGGCAGCGCAGCTCACGGTCCTTCTCTAGTGTCTTGTTAAGGATCTCTTCCAACTCCACCGGCAGCTCAGAATTGAGAGAAATCGGCGCTGTCGGGGCGTAGTTGAGAATGCGATCGAAGGTCACCGCAGTGGTGGAACCGCTGAACGGATGTTGCCCAGTCGCCAGCTCATACAACACCACGCCGAGCGAAAAGACGTCACTGCGCGCATCCAGGGTTTCCCCCCGCGCCTGCTCCGGAGACATGTAGGCAATGGTGCCCACCGCCGCTCCTGGACTGGTGAGCAGATCTTGAGGCAAGGGCCCCGCCAAGGTGTCGTTTGCCTTGTCCCCGTTTGCGCCGTTGGGCGACGTTTGTGCACCTTCCAGTTTCGCCAGGCCGAAATCCAGGATCTTCACCTGCCCGGATGGTGACAGGAAAATGTTGCCCGGCTTGATGTCGCGATGCAGAATCCCCTTGCGATGCGCCGCGTCCAGCGCGTCTGCCGCCTGCACCCCAAAGTCCAGTAACTTGGGATACGGCATAGGCCGGCGGAAATGGGCCTTATCGAGGCTCTGACCTTCCAACAGCTCCATGACGATGAAGGGCTGATTACCACTTTCGTTCAGCTCGTAGATGGTGCAGATGCCGGGATGGTTGAGAGAAGACGCAGTGCGTGCTTCACGCCAGAAACGCTCCAGCGCTGCAGGGTCCCGGCGTGTGGCCTCGGGGAGAAGTTTAATGGCCACAGAACGGCCCAGCTTCTGGTCCTCGGCCTCGTAGACAACACCCATTCCACCCTGGCCGAGCGGACGAACCACCCGATAGTGGCCAAGTAGCGTACCTGCACTCAGTTCTTGCACGCAACTATCATGCAGCCCGAAGGAGAGCACGGCAAGGCAAAATCTATTCCCGCGTCAGCTCCACACGACGATTGCGCGCACGGCCGGCCAGCGTGTCGTTGGTATCGACAGGCCGCGAGGCGCCAAAGCCATCGGTCGAAAGGCGCTCGGGTGCAACCTGATATTGCGTAACCAGGGCCTGCTTCACCGCCGCGGCGCGGCGTTTTGAGAGATCAAGATTGTAGGCATCTCCGCCCACGTTGTCCGTATGGCCGCTCACCGTAAGCTTCCAGTCCGGGTTGTCCTTGAGCACGCCGGCAATCTCTTCCAGTACCGGAGTCGATTCGGGCTTGAGCTGGTCACTGGCAAAATCGAAGTAGATACCGTAAATGTCGACCTTCTTCTTCTCTTTCAGCTGCTGCTCAATCGCGCTCGGCGGCGCAGGCTGACTGCTCTTTGGCGATGCCGGCGCCGGCGGATAGGTGATCTTGATCACCTGCAGCTGCGAACCTTCTCCCAGCTTCCAGGCGAGCATCAGAGGATAGTCAGGCTGATCGAGAATGTAGAAGTCCGCACGGCCATCATCGGTCGTGCAGGTGGCGCGCAGGGCAGGCAGCTTCACCGGTTGCGCATTCAACAGAACCGGAAATGCGTACAAGCCATTCCCTTCTCTTTGCAGGCTGCACACCTGCTTCCCCAACTTGCCGAGGTCGACGCCGCCCACGTTCTTCGTGTCCGTTCCGGCGAGGGCGGAAAATGTACCCATCAGCGAACCAAGGGCACCTGCGAGCCCCTGCGGACGAAAACTAAACGCGGTAGAGCCCTTCTGCTTGAGCTCCGCGAGCACCTCCCGGGAAGCGGTAATCGCCGTAGTACCCGGGAAAGATCGAGGCGCTGTGCTATTGAAAACCTCAGCGTAATCGTGGGCCGTATCCAGATCTCGAGCCAGCACCAAACGCTCGACTGACACCGCGTTACTCTGGCCCGGCGCCGCGGCCTTAGAACCTTCCGCGCGGTAGGAGAGGGTGATTCCGCTGTCGTCCATGCTGACAATCTGCTTCATTGATTCGTAATCGCCGCGCGGGCTCGCAATGGCCGTAACCACCAACATGCCTGTCTTCGCTGGAGCCGGGTTAGTACTATTCGGCGTCGAAACAGCACTCGGACTCCAGCCGGGAAAGGAAGATGGAGCGGGCGGGGGTGGCGGCCCACTTGGGCTCGATGGAGCATTGGCCGACGGCGGCACGCCGGTCAGTACCTGTGAAGTCACAGAATGGACCTTTTCTTTCACCTTTTGCGCCGCCCAGTACAGTCCAGCGACGGTAAGTCCTACTCCGATAAAAAGGATCACGAATACTGCGATGATCACCTTGAGCAGTGTGTTCGATTTTTTGGGACCAAGAGGAGGACCAGGAGCCGGAGCATTGACCGGTGCATAGGCCGCGGGAACGGGCGTATAGGCCGGCTGTGCGGCAGGCGCTGGCATCGCAGGGCTCGGCTGAGGCAATGGTTCGGCGGGTGGGTGGGCCGCGCCGCAAACCGTGCAGAAGTTACTTCCAGCCACACGAGGACTACCGCATTTCGTGCAAAAGTTCATCGCTCACTTCCTCGGGTGGACACATCTTAACTGGATGTGCTTCCCGGCGGAGAGTGTAGCAGAATGCGAATCATGGAGTGCCCCACATCCCCCAGATATGGGGCCACCCTATGATTTGTGGCGGGGGAGCGCCACAATCCTCGACTTATGCTCCAGCGGAGAAATGACCGCCTTCTATCCCACGGAAATTTGAAAGTTGCCATCGGGCGCGTTTATCCCGCCTCCAGCTTCGCCAGACGAACCGAGGGGAAGGAGCCTCTCCCGGCCGATTAGTCACGGTGTGGCCGCAATCCGTTACTGCTTCTCATATACAGCGGTGGTAGGTGGGTCGGTAGTTCCCGCCGTCCGGCCCACTACGTTTAGTAACTTGCCGTTCGACGACACTGTCCAGGTGGACTGGTCAAACGGCTTCCCGCTTTGTGTCCGCGTCATCTTAAAGCTGCGAGCACTCACCTTGGTTAGGAAGAATGAGGCGCCTGATGGGATCGTTGGACCTTCGACATTTCCCGGCTTACCGTCGAACGCCCCGCTTGCCTTCATCTTGAAGTCAGGCTCCTCGAAGCTCAAACCATTCTCCGCGTCACTGATCACCAGCAGACTCGGCGAACTGCCCTTGTACTCCTTGTCCTTCCAGGTCCCTGCCAAACCGTGCGTCCCTGCGGTACGCACATAGGTAGACGTGTCATCGAAGTTTCCACCTCCCGGTTTGTCACCGGTCTCCCGCGCAGTGAGCGTCTTGCCGTCGCCGGAGAGCGTCCAGGTGACCTTTGCGTCAAGTCTTCCCTTCACCATGTCTGTTTCCTCCCAGGTCTGAGCGTCCAACTTCTTCCACGCCGCCGTTCCGAATCGTGTTTTGTTCTCGCTGCCATCCGTTTTAAACTCGTAGGATTCTCCACCGGCGGTGATCCGCATCCGTTCCCCGGCAGGAGTAAACGTGACCGTATCGCCTACGAGCTTGCTTTTCTCCAAGTTCAATTTCCACGTACCGGCAAAGGGTGTGTCGACCGCGAGTGCAAGGCTCGCAGCGCAGACTACAGCCGTGAGACACATTGACTTCAGTAACAGTTTCATAATTGCTCTCCTTGTTGTCGGTGGGTTCTATTTAAGCGTTGGTGCAGCCGCTGGGGGTCTGCGTGTCACCATGAAAAAGCCTTTGCCTGGGCCCTTTACATCCTTCTCACTTATGCTCCAGCGGAGAAGTGACCGCCTTGTATCCCGCTGGAATTTGAAAGCTGCTGGTATCGACTGGAGCCACCGAAAAGCCGGAGGTCTCCGTTTGACTTTCCAACATCACCCCCGCGGTGGCTGGGTCGGTGTTGGCTGCCTGGCTCGGCGTCGAGGTCGACGGAGCGTGGTGCATCAGAGCACCCATGCTGGAGCCGCCCAGCGCGCGTCCGAATGTGCCCAGGCGAGATATCTGGCTCCCTGCTTCCTGTGTCGCTGTGCCCGTCGCCACCTCTTTGCCCACAGCGCCAGCCGTTGACCCCTGGTCCTGGCTTTGGCTTTGCGGCAAAGGTGCGACCGAAGGAGCGGCCAGTGGCTGTCCATCGACCGTCATACCCACGCGTGTCACCTGCAACACTGGAAGTCCACTCACCTTGCCGGACTCCTTCCTGAGCTCCTCTAATGCCTGGGTGCCTCCCGGTTCAGCAGCTATCAGGGAATTCATCGCCGAGGCAGCCATATCAACCTTGAGCTCCTTCGCCATGCGTTCGTTAAAGCTGCGCATCTCGGGCATGCCCGGAGCGTCCTTGATCAGCCACATTTCGCTCGTCGCGGCCATGCCTCCTTTCGCGTTGGCATCGCCTGTGTTTGGCGTCATGGTGATGGTGAGCAATACCTCGTTGGCGGTCTGCCCGTCCAGCTGGCGAGTGGCTCCGCTGTTGGAAATGTGAGCGTTGAAGCTCATTTGAGAGCCGCCTGCAGGAGTGGGCTTTGCTCCTTTCGCCTTGGCAGCGGCATCGGCCATCGCCTTCTCCATTTCCTGGAATGTCATCACCGAGTAGGTGCGCTTATCGTGATCGATCATCGTGATCGTCTGATCATCAAGATCGATGATCTCCGTACTATGTGGATCGGACCGTACCATGCGGCTACCATGGATCATGACCGTCGAGGTTGTAGGCGCGAGGGCCTGCTTGGCTTGTGAGCTGAAAGCGCCCGCCATTTTAACCATCCCCATCATGGAGCCGCCCGTTACCCGGGTGGTCTCCTGGTAGCTGACATCAGCAAAAGCGAGAGGTTGTAGCAGCAAGCTGCCGGCGAGAAGGACTGACCATGGTGTCTTCATTGCGATCTCCTTAAGTAACTGTTACTGCATCTATGGCGTAGGTGTTCAAACGTGACGGGGCTCAATCCTGGACGGAGCGATTCCGGCAAGGCTAAAACCCGCAAAAGTTTGGATATAACTACTACCGAAATGAGGCTGTGCGAGAGCCCATTTCAACTAAGTTCCGCAGTGACCTTGGTTCCCTAACTACGGTCCATGGTTTTGGACGGGTGCCCCAGGTTCGCCAAAGCGTACCTGGGCCGAAAATGGTTTTCTTCAAATGCGTTTGCTCCACCCCCAGGACGGCCCCGGTTCCCCAACCAGTGATCACGTCGTGTCGTGACCAGTCCCGAAGGGACGGCTGAGAGTAGCCCAGGACGTAAGTCCTGGGTCAAGTCCGACCCGAACGAAAAGTCCCGCAGGGACGGCTGAAAATTTCCCAGGACGTAAGTCCTGGGCGTCCCTCTCGTCCGCTCCAAAAGCCAGCGTTTCTCACACGCGCGCACTAAACGCCCGCCTGCTTTGCCGCCAGCGCGCCGATTATGGGTAGTTTCGTCATCTTGCCCTGATATGCGCTGAACATAAGAAACGCCCACAACACAAACCCGCCGGCCATAAGCAACAAATCGATGGGCAGCTGAAGGAAAAAGAAAAGCCCCTTGGTGACCGCGCTCAACACCAGCCCTGCGATCATCCAAGCGATCCAGAGCGCAATCCACGCAACGTTGAAAAAGATCGACTGGAAGGCATGGAAGCGAACGAAACGATCGCTCTTGTACGGATCAACCACCAGGAAGATAATGCCGGTGATGATGCCGGCAAGATAAGCCAGTGCGCCGGCTGTATTGGCCTGAAGGCCGGAATTCGCAACCGGCGGCGCGGCCATGGCTTGCGCCCTCCCGGAACAGGTGGAACAAAATGTTGTGCCATCGGCTAAAGCGCCTCCGCACGACTGACAAAAGCTCATAACTGGTCCTTTCTGTAACTGAGATCAGAACACTCACATCCGGCTTGCCACCAGCTTGGCCAGCGGCTTGATATTGTCTGTGTTGCACGGGCAGCTGATATAGGTAAAGTGAGCCACCGAATTGCCTTTGCGAAAGATAATCATGCTTCCACCCGCGAGATAGGCCTCATCGCCGATACCATCTAAATCGCCGCTGCCGCTGCTGGATGCCGTCCCCCCGCCCCCGGTGATGTGATTGAACGCGCCCCGGTTCATCTTCATCTCCGCCTGTGCGTTGCCTGTGGTGAAGCTGACACCAAGCACAGGAAATTCCCCAGTAGCAGCCGCCGCCGAAAGCGACTTGTCATTTGCTTCCTGTTGCGCAAAGAAAGCGCCTGCCATCTTCTGAATGGTCTTCTGCGTCTTGGCATCGGCTCCTGACAGCCCACCGACCATGGAGGACATGTGCTTCGAGGTCACGTCCGCCGGATCCCCCTTGGCAATATAGCTGCAACCCCCGTCCTTCGCTTCGACGCGAATCACCTGTATTCCCACGGCCTGGCTGACTTCCTCTTTGCTCAGGAAACGGCAAGGATCTCCTTTAAATCCCCCTGGACTAGCATCACCGCCGGAATCTCCCTTGAGGTCAGAAACGCCCTTCAAGAACTCGTTCATTCCGGCACTCCCCGGTCCATTGCCGGCCAACGCCCTTGCCGCAGCAGCGTGAGCCTTTGCATTGATCTTTTGTGCCGCGTACCAAAGGCCGGCCAGCGTAAGCGCGCCTCCGACAAACAGGAGCAACACCAACGCGACGACAACCTTCAGCACAGTGTTTGATTTTTTGGGACCAGCGGTTGGGTATGCATTCCCCGGCGTGGTAACCCCCGGTGTTGGTGTGTAACTTGCCGCTATGGGCGCATAGGCGGGTTGTGCCGGCGTATAAGTTTGCGCCGGAGCAGGTGTCAGCGGCACAGGAGCAAAGCCCCCTTGCACCGGCGTGAACGCCCCAGTTGGTGTAGGCGTCGGGGCGGCCGTAGGCAACGTCGACCCTACTGGCGCAAAGCTAGCCGGCACGGGGCTAAAGGCGGTATCTGGTGTTGCTATCGCTGGCGCCGGCTCAGAGGATGAGGGTACCGGCGCCCAGGCCGTTTGTAGCGGTGTGGTTTGCGCCGGACCAGGTGTTGGTGGCACGGGAGCGAAATCCCCTTGCACTGGCGTGAACGCCCCCGCCTCAGTCGACGCAACCGGAGGAAACGTCGACCCCACTGGCGTAAAGCCGGCCACAGGGCTAAAGGCAGTATCCGGTGCTGATACCGTCGGCTTCAGATCAGAGGACGAGGGTATCGGCGCCCAGGCCGCCTGTGTCGGTGCAGATGCCGCAGGCGATGCAGTCGGCACTTTCGTTCCACATCCTCCGCAAAAGACCGCCGTATCATTCAATGCCGAACCACAGTTACCGCAGAACTTAGCCATTGTCTTTCTCCTTCACGGTAGTTCTATCCCTCTCGTTCATTTGCTGGCAGACGAGTTGCCCGTTTACTCACGCGTCAACTCTACACGCCGGTTGCGCGCACGTCCTTCGAGAGTGTCGTTCGTTTCTATGGGGTGCGACGCACCAAATCCATTCGTGGATAGACGATCCGCGGCAATGTGATACTGCGTCACCAGCGCTTGCTTGACTGCCGCGGCTCGGCGTTTCGAAAGATCGAGGTTGTAGGCGTCACCGCCAATATTGTCGGTGTTCCCTTCCACCGTAAGCTTCCAGTCCGGGTTGTCCGTCATCGCCTGCACGATCTGTTTCAGCACTGGCGCGGATTCCGGCTTGATCGTGTCTTTGTTGAAGTCGAAGTAGATTCCCCAGGTCACGGCGCGTTTCTGTTCGGCGAGTTGTTTCTCGACTAGATTTACCGGGTGCGGAACACTGTAGTCGATCTTGGTGACTTCGACCCTGAACTTTCCCGCGTGCGCATGTGGATCTGTGAACTTGAACATCAGAACCAGCGGATCCAGTGGGTCGTCGATCACATACATGTCGACCGCGGAGTGGAAAGTGCGATCCTTTTTCGGCGTGGGATCCTTTCCTACCGGGTCCGAGATCCCCGTGAGGTGTACCGCGGGGAGATTGACTCGTTGATCGTTCACGATCATGGGATAAGAAACGTCCTGCGCTTCCACCCGGGTGAGCACGCCGCCGCTATGGGTCGGCTTGACGCTGTCACCGTTCGAAAGAACGTCCCAATAAACGAGGTAGGTCTTGCCCGCGGACTTTACTTCCTGGAAGGATTTGTCCGACAGCCTGAGCCGGGTTAGACCATGGACAATTTCAGGCATATTTAAACCAGTGACAGTGGCAAAAGTGTCGGCCGTCGCAAAATCTCCATTGCAGACCGTGTGTGGGGAGCCTGAGCTTTTCCAATCATGGCCATCGTCGTCCTTGTAAGCTTCGCTGACCGATCTCATAGAAACAGAGGTGGGTCCAACGGAAACAATCGACATGCGGCCTTCCACATCGCCGTTTTTTATCCCCCATGCGGTCGTAACGGTCGTGGCCGCCTGCAAGGGAATTCGTGCCGCGGTCTGCGCAGGAAAGGGCGCTGGGGTACACGGGATCACAGGGTCCTTGGCCGAGATGCTTTCCACTGGATCGCCGTCATCGTCTCCGCCTCCCAGCATGCTGCCGAGGTTGCCCAAAATCGCCGACACGTCTTTGTTCCCGTCGTCGCTGTTACTTGCCCCGGGCGATGCAGCTTTGTTTTCGCCCGGATTTGGAGCGGGATGCGCGACAGACTGTGCGACACTTGTCACCTTTTCCTTAACCATGTAGCCGACGTAGACCACCCCACCGATGCCGATCACGGCTAAAAGCCCGAGCACTCCGAGAACGATCAGCAGCAACGCCACACCGCTACGCTTCTTAACCGGCGCGAACGCTTGCGGGGGCGCGGCGGGTGGCTGCACGGCCGCCGGCGCCCCAGGCTGCCCAGTCGCTGCAACCGGCGCGCCACAACTCGTGCAGAACTTGGAACCCACTTCCAACTTCTGCCCGCATTTGGTGCAAAAGCTCACCGCTTCGTCTCCCCGTACGACCTGGACCACGCGGTTCGAGAACGCCTTGTGCCCGATTGCACTCGGCAACCCGCATCGATGATCAGCATCGGCCTACTTTCCTGAACAGCCATCCGGTATCTCATCCCTGTGATCGATCAAGGTTTTCCTGTGTGGAAGCGCAACGATACTTCCCCACGGAGGAACCGGTTTTACCCCAAACCAACCGAGCACCGTGTTGAGTACACTTGCCACCACCCTCGGCATGCTGTAGCCGATTCCAGCGCCAAGACTCATGTTGAAGGTTCCCTGGGCGCATATAGGTGTCCGGCTCAACAGCGTCGTGCCAATCGACGACCCCTTCAGCGAGGTGACCGACGAAATCAGGTCTACATAGGGCCCTGTGGCAAAACTCAAAACGCCCACGCCCACCATGAGCCTCTGGCTGATAGCGAATACCAGCGAGTTGATCCCTACCGAAATCCCCGTGACCATGCCGGCAAGGTTTTGCTTTATCTGGCCTGAGGGTGGGGTAATCTCCCAGGCCCCCTTGTGGTAGTCGGCCGCGATTTCTCCCGTCAGGTCGATGCCCCCTGCGCCGTGCAGACGCGAAGTCTTGGCGCTGAAGGCGCTCTCCAGATCGATCGACTGGCTCAGGTCGATCTGCAAAGGAAGGAAAATGCCGCCGATCGGAACAGTGATATCCAGGGGGATGAGGCCGACCTCCTTGATGTTGCCCCCAGTGAATTCCTGACTGGACGCGGCATCGAGCGTTGCCGTGACGCCCGCGCCTCCCGCCAGCTGAAGATTGGCTTCAATGCTGCCATTGTCGATCGAGGCACAAAAGACGACATGCGGATGGATGAGATGGAAGACGACCGTAACCCAGACGCGCAGGCCGTCTTTTTCCTGGTACATCTTCAGTCCCAGGCCTCCGCAATCAGCGCAGGGCGTTGCCTGCAGACCATTGAGCGGAATCATCGGAATCTGCGGCGTCGGAATCGGGCCAGGATTGAAATTGTTGAGATTGCCCAAATTGCCTACGTTGCCCAAGTTTGGCCCGGCCTGCATCGGCCGTAACCGGTTTGGGGGATGAAATCCACTCCGCACCAAGGTTGGTTTACGCACACGCGCGCCCGAGCCCGTGACCGTCTTCATCGGCGTCCATTTGCCCGTATCCGAGACCACGTAGTACTCCGCGACATGCCACGTACCCGAACCGCCCTGGATGGAGGACTGGGCTCCCGGAGTGCGGTTCTGCATGGCTGTTGAATTGACCGCCCCTGGGTAGTCGGGCGCGGCAATGGCAATCGCCGAGTTCAGGTCCAGCGGCTGGTCGTACATGAACTTGCCTTGCTTCACCAGGTCGGTGAGCTGCACCGGCCCCAGGATGGCGGACACTTGGTCTCCATTGCGCTGGACCGCGAGCACCCTGCCGACTGCGCGCCCCGTGGCAAAGACAATCTTGCCGGGTTGGATTTCATTTACCTGCGGAGCATTGGCATCGAAGTTCCACGACAAGCCATTCGCAGCGAAGGAGCGAATCGCCTGGTCGCCGTGCTCCATGAGGATGATGTCGTCCTGGTAGACAATGCCGTCGCCGCGCTTGGGCGCCATCCCCCATCGCCGCTCAGTCTCGGTCATCTCACTCAGTTTGAGAGGGTGCCCGACCAGCACCGGTCCGGGAACCGAAGCGAAGCCAGGCCACGCCTTGGGATTGCCCAGGCTAGTCTCGTCGCCGCTGCGCTTTTGCCGGCACCCGCTAACCACCAGCAGGCAAGCCGCGATGACTGCCGTCCGCAATAAAAGGTCCTTACGCACTCCGTCTCCTTGCCAGGAATGCAGTCGTGGCTGCATTTCCCCGCGACTCTGCGGGAAAATGGCGGGCTGGTCAACAGAACTCGTGTTTAAGTCTCCATTAACCGCAAAGTCATTTACCTGGAGTCACTTGTACCCTTTCATTAACTGACTACAATGGCCCTTAGCCGTGCTAAGGGGTTTGTCTCTAGAGAAGGTATGCCGGAGTCGTCACCTAAATTGACCCGCTATCGCTTTGGTCCCTTCGATCTGGATCCCGGAGAAGGCACGCTCGCGCGCCACGGGATACGCGTGCGGCTCCAGGATCTTCCCTACCGGCTTTTACTTATGTTGGTGGAAAGGCCAGGTGAAGTCGTCACCCGCGAGGAACTGCGGCAACATCTGTGGCCACAAAATACCTTCGTCGAATTTGACAACAGCCTTGGGGTCGCTATCCGCAAGGTGCGTGAGTCGCTTAACGACAACGCCGACGCACCCCAATACGTAGAGACAATCCCGCGCCGTGGATATCGATTCGTCGCGCCGATAATCGTTGAGGCCCGGGGAGAGCCCGCAGCGATTGAGCCCCCATCGCAGCCAGTTCACCCAACACCAATGCCCATTCCGGCCAACAGCCCACCGGTCGCAGCAAAACCCGCTTTTGCCCAACGAAACATTTACTGGCTGGCGGCAGGCTTCGCATTGGTCCTGCTGTCCGCGGGATTGTACTTCCGGTTCTATCCCAAGCCTCCCGTGGTGTCCCCATCGCCTCAAGCCAGTGCAGCTCCGCCGGTAAGGTTGCGCCGCTCGGTAGCGGTGCTGGGATTCCGTAATTTGCCCGGCCGCCACGAGGACGATTGGCTCTCCCCCGTCTTCTCCGAGATGTTGGACACGGAGTTGGGCACGCGTGGTGATTTGCGCATGGTTTCCGCGGAGGATGTTGCCAGGGTCAAGCACGACTTGCCGCCCACCGTAGAAGGGACCCTGGCCAAGGGTACCCTTGAGCGCCTGCGGCAGAACCCGGGAGCGGATGTTGTCGTGCTCGGCTCCTACACCCCATTGCCCGGCAAGGGCGAAACGCGTATCCGGCTCGATCTGCGCGTGCAGGATACTGCTGACGGAGAAACCATCGCCGAAGAGGCAATCACAGGTGACCGGAATGACCTCTTCGCTCTGGCGGCCCAGGCGGGCGCCCGCCTTCGCCATCGTCTGGGCCTCACCGCCAATTCCCTGGGAGACGCCAACCAGGCGCGGGTCGCGCTTCCTTCCAATGAAGTGAGCGCACGCTTGTATGTAGGGGGCCGTGCCAAGCTTTGGGCCTTCGACTTTCTTGGCGCGCGCGACTTGCTGCTTAAGGCAGTAGCCGCTGACAGCGAGTTCCCCCTCGCGCACTCGGCATTGTCCGAAGCCTGGTGGCACCTGGGCTATCAAACCAAAGCGCGTGCGGAGGCGCAGCGGGCACGGGAACTCTCCCAGGATCTACCAGAGGAGGATCGATTTCTAATCGAAGGCCAGTACTGGCGCGCGATGGGCGACTCAGCCAAGACGGTGGAGGCCTATCGCACACTTTTCCAGCTATTTCCTGACAGTCTTGACTATGGCCTCCTCTTGGCTACCTCGCAGATCGGCTTTCAACCGGCCGCTGCTCTGCAGACCCTTGCAACCCTTCGCCGCCTGCCCGCGCCGGCGGGCGACGACGCGCGCATCGATATGACGGAGGCCTCCGCGTGGATTGGCCAGGATCTGACCAAGGCGCGCGCTGCTGCCAAATCCGCAATCGAAAAAGGCCGCGCCCAGGAACGCCCTGTCCTCGTTGCCCGAACCTACGGATTTCTGTGCGAACAGAGTGTTGGCCTGGGTGTCTCCATGGATGAAGCCGCCGGCGACTGCGAGCTCGCCAGGAAAAGCGCTGAGGCAGCCGGAGATCGCAATGCCGCGGCGATGATGTCGACCGACCTCGCCGGGCTCTACTACCAACGGGGTGACGTGGCCCGTTCAAAAGAGATGTTTCGCGCGGCCATCAAGGAGTTCCGGGAAGTTGGGAATTTAGACGGCGTTGGAGCAGCCATGAGCAATCTGGGTGCCGCGCTCCTGGTAACAGGAGAACTCAACCAAGCCAGAGACTTGCTGCAAGGTTCCATTCCCCCTTACCAGGCAATCGAAGACAAAGAGGGTGTAGCGCTCAGTCTCAACAATCTCGGAGACCTATCACGCCAAGCAGGGAATCTGCAGCTCGCGGAGACCACCTATCAGCAAGCCATGGCCACAGCCGAGCAGGCCGGCGATAAATCCGCGATCGCCTATGTCTTCTGCAGCCAAGGGGATGTTCTCGTTGACCGCGGCGAACTGGCAGCGGCTCGTGTGTCGTACGAGAAGTCATTGGCCCTGCGCAACCAGGTAGGCGAGAAGCAGCTGGCCATGGAGACGCAGGTTGGGCTGGCACAGGTTTCGATAGAAGAAGGACACGCGGCCGAGGTGGAGAAACCTCTGCGGCAGTGGAAGCAACAGTTCCATCTGGAGCGGCAAGCCGACGATGAACTCGCGGCCTCCACCGCTTTAGCCCGAGCTTTGCTGGCCCAGGGCGAGAAAGAAGAAGCGCGGGCCGAACTCGAATCATCGCAGGATCTTGCAGCAAAGAGCCAGAACTTGCTGGTCCACCTTGAGTATGAGCTGCAATTAGCGCGCGTTTTGCTGGCCTCTGGTCATCCCGACACAGCCAAACCGCGGTTGGAACAGGTTGCCAAAGAAGCTCGCGCGCACGGACTCCAGGGCGTAGAGTTAGAAGCCATGGTCACTGCGGCCGATTTGGAAATTCGCTCCGGGCGCAAGACCACGGCACAGCAGCAGCTGGCCTCGCTGGAACACCTGGCACGCGACAAGGGCTTCGGTCTCATCGCTCGCAAGGCAGCTGCTGCCGCAGCTCAGGCTTAAAGCATTTTCGCTTAGTGGAAATGCTTTAGCGCATGCCGCCTGCGGCCTGAAGCAACGAACCGGTGATCCAACGCGCATCGTCAGAGGCCAGAAAGGCCACAACGGTAGCGATGTCTTCCGGAGTGCCGACCCGGCCGAGGGGCGTGCTTTGCACCATCTGCTTTTCGAAATCGCTTCCTTCAACACCCGACGACTTAAAGCCCTCGGTAGCGACCGGGCCAGGGTTCACCGCGTTCACGCGGATATTCTTTGGGCCTAGCTCCTTCGCCAGCACCCGCGTAATCACATCCACCGCACCCTTAGTGCCGCTGTACACCACCGACATCGGCGGCGTCTGTTCGCTGGCAACTGAGCCGATGTTGATCACGCTGCCCCCCTCTTTGGGAAAGAGCGCGACGCCGGCCTTGGTAGCCAGAAGCAGCCCTTTCACGTTGGTGTCGTACATGCGTGCAATGTCTTCTGCTGTAATTTGTTCCAGCGGCGCAAACGCGTAGACCCCTGCATTATTCACCAGGATGTCTACTCTGCCGAAGGCCTTCTTTGTTTCCGCGAAGAGCTTATCGATCTCCTCGCCCTTTGCTACGCTGCCACCCACCGCGATCGCCTTACCGCCAGCCTTGGTGATGCCGGCGACGACCTTGTCGGCCCCCTCTTTGCTCGAAGCATAGTTCACCACCACCGACGCACCCTGCGCCGCAAGCTCCTGTGCTATGCCCGCGCCAATGCCCTTCGATGCGCCCGTAACCACCGCCACCTTACCAGCCAGCTTTCCCATCTCTCCACCTCGCTATGATCCCTGTCGAATAGTTCGACAGACATCGAATAGATGTCGCCTATTTGTAATTGGATTCAGAGTAAATCAGCTATCACGGAGTTGCGCGATCAGTCCCGAAGAACCTGCCCTGAGCTTGTCGAAGGGGACGGCTGAGAGTAGCCCAGGACGCAGTGCTGGGCTTTCACAATCAGTCCACGCAGACTCTACAGAGAGGACAGCCGCTTCAGGTAGGCTTCGAAGACGGGCCGGCAAAGAAACAGATTAGAGCCCCGCCCCTCACGTTTCATGTCCACTAGTCCGGCCTCGTGTAGCTCCTTGAGATGATGCGAGATCGTCGCCGGGCTAATAACCTCGTGTTCCTGCAATGAGCTGCAGGCGAGTCCATCCGCAGCCGCCACCTGTTGCAAAATGGCGAAGCGGCGAGGATCAGCCAGCGCGCGGCAAATCGCGTGAAACTGCTCTTCGGGAAGATCCACGTCTTTGCGGGGCCGCCTCATGGTCTTATCAGATGTCTGGCTTTACTCTTTCGATGCAAGGCGAATCTTAACCCATCGCCATCAATAACTCCCCTAAAACCAAGTTTAAGGCTCGATACAAGCTGGCGTCGGTTGTTATCTTGGTGACTGTGATCGCCACCCTCCAGACCAAGAGGCTCTTGCTCCAACCGCTGCAGCTCGCCGATGCCGAGCGGACCCAGCAACTCTTTCCCCAATGGGAAATGGTCAAGTTCCTGAACAAACAGATTCCGTGGCCCTATCCACCTGATGGTGCAATCACCTACTATCGCAACGTCGCGCTGCCCGCGGTCGAGCGCGGTGAGCAATGGCACTGGACCTTGCGACTACGGGAATCACCGGAGGAACATATCGGATCCATCGGACTGATCTCCAAAGATGGGCACGCCACTCGCGGGTTCTGGCTGGGACTCCCGTGGCACGGCCAGGGCCTGATGACGGAGGCGGCCATCGCTGTCAATGATTATTGCTTTGACGCTCTCGGTTTCAGCGTGTTGAGGGTACCTAAGGCCGTGGTGAATATCGCATCGCGGCGCATCTCCGAGAAGACCGGAATGCGCGTGACCGCCACCGAGGAGCGGGAATATGTCTCGGGCAAATTGCTCACCGAGATATGGGAGATTACCGCGGACGAGTGGCGAGAGCAGAGGCAGCTTATTCGAGCGAACGAGGAACGGTCTTGAACCGCAGGGAATTTCAACTTTCTCTTATCAAGTTCGCAGTGCTGGCTCCGCACATGTTGCGCGGCCCGCACGCGAGTGCTTCCCCGGATACCGCGACGCTCTACCGCCGTGCGATCGTTATCGATTCGCTGTGTTCGCCATTCCTGGACCAGGTAACCGCTCCCAGCCCGGCGTTAGTTGCCGCGGTTCAGCTATCGGGAATCACCGCCGTCAACTACACGGTCTCGGATACGACCTTCGAGGGCACGATCAACACGCTTGCCTGGCTCGACGCGTTAGTAGAGAAATATCCAGACGCCTTCACCATCATTCGCAGATACTCGGATATCGCGCGTGCCAAGCGAGAGAACAAGCTCGGCATCATCCCCGGCTTCCAGTACACCGCGTTTCTTGAAGAGAAGCCCGAGCGCATTGAGGTGTTCCGCAATCTCGGAGTACGCATCATGCAGCTCACCTACAACGTGCGCACGGCTTTTGGCGATGGCTGCCTGGAGCCGGGCAATGCTGGGCTGAGCAGAGCCGGCGTCGCGGCGGTGAAGAAGATGAATGAGATCGGAGTGGCCGTCGACCTGAGCCATAGCGGATATCGGACCACTTCCGAAGCCATCGCCGCGTCCGCCAAGCCGGTGCTGATCTCACACTCCGGATGCGCCGCCCTCTATGCCCATCCCCGCAACAAACCCGACGAGATTCTTAGGGCGCTGGCTGATCGCGGGGGATATTTCGGCGTTTATCTCATGCCCTACCTGGTTGCCTCACCGACAGTGCCCACACGCCAGCACGTGCTCAATCACCTGGTGCACGCCATCGATGTATGCGGCAGCGATCACGTCGGCATCGGCTCCGACGGCTCTATTCAGGAGACGGTCCTGACCGCCGCGCAGAAGGCCGACTTCGACGCTGACATCGCTCAGCGCAAGAAACTCGGCATCGGCGCGCCAGGTGAGGACCGTTTTCCCTATGTACCCGATCTGAATGGACCGGATCACATGGAGATCATCGCCACAGAACTGGCCCGTCGAGGCCAGCCCTCATCCGTAATTGAAAAAGTGTTGGGCGCAAACTTCCAACGCGTCTGCGGGGAAATCTGGGGAACCACCTAAACAGGAGAACTATCATGCGGGGCAATCATTTTTTACCGCGCGCTCTTACCCGGCTCACCCTGGTGAACCTTCTGCTCCTGCTTAGCTGCCGGGCGCAAACACAGAGCGCGGTGCCTGCGTTGCCGGCGGAGGTTCCCGCCACGGCTGATCGCTTCTCTGTGCTGATCATGGGAAATCGTGCCGGGCAGCAGGCGATTTGGACCGCGCCGGACGGACAGCTGCACATCTTCTTTCAGTTCAACGACCGCGGGCGCGGACCGCAAACCACCAGCGTTCTCAAGCTGAACGCAAGAGGACTTCCCATCGAAGAGAGCGTTCACGGCAACGACTACTTGAAGTCGAACGTGAACGAAAGCTACGCGCTCACCTCTGGTGCGGCCCGCTGGAAGAGCAGCGTCGAGGAAGGCGAGAAGCAACTGACTGCGCCAGCCATATATTTTTCCATCAACGGCGCACCGGCGGAGCTGGGTATCCTGGCGCAAGCAGCGCTGGCCAACGCTGGAAAAATCTCTTTGCTCCCGGACGGTGAAGCAACAGTCCACCGCGTTGCTGGGCTGAACTTGGAAATACCCGGTCGTAAAAAGAGTGTCACTCTCTACGCCATCACCGGCCTGGACTTCGCCCCAACCTACGTTTGGCTCGATGATCGCCACGGCTTCTTCGCCTACGTGGATCCCTGGCAAACCGTTATCCCCGAAGGCTGGGAGGAAGCATTCAAGCCGTTGCAGGCCGCACAGGATAACGCCGTCCATGCGCGCAGTCTCGCGCTGGTGAGCAAGCTGAGCCATCCGGCCCCCGGCGGCATCGCTGTTCACCCATGTAAACCTCTTCGATGCGCAGTCTGCAGCGATCTTGAAAGACCGTACGGTCGTGACCTCCGGCAATCACATTCTCAGCGTCGGCCCTTCTCACCAAGTCTCCGCACCTCCCGGAGCAGAGGTAATCGATGGCACGGGTAAGACATTACTGCCCGGCCTGTGGGACATGCACGCCCACGTTGGGGATAACGATGGCTTGCTGAACCTGGCGGCCGGCGTCACCACAGTCCGCGACCTGGCAAATGATATCGACACCCTGCTGGCCCGCCGCAAGCGCATTGAAAACGGCCAGGAGATCGGGACCCGCATTGTTCTCGCCGGAGTCATTGATGGGCCCGGACCGTACCAGGGACCGACCAAGGTCTTGGTCTCCACGGAAGATCAGGCGCGCGCCGCCGTAGATAATTACGCCCGCCTGGGCTATGTCCAGATCAAGATTTACAGTTCCGTGAGGCCGGACCTCGTGCCGGCCATCATCCATGAGGCACACAAGCTGGGCCTGCGTGTCAGCGGGCATATTCCGGCAGAGATGACCGCTGCGCAATGTGTCGATCTGGGCTATGACGAAATTCAGCACGCCAATTTCCTGATGCTCAACTTCATGCCCGACGTGAAGAATACCAACACCACCGCGCGCCTTACCGAAGTGGCCAAGCGTGGCGCCGATCTGGACCTCACTTCGCCGCAAGTGCAGTCCTTCATCAAACTGCTGCAGGATCATCACACGGTGCTTGATCCGACTCTGAGCATCTTCGAAGAGATGATGACCACGCCGCCCGGAAAGATACCGCTCGGGTACCAGCCTATCGCGGAACGTCTTCCACCCCAGGTGCGGCGCAGTTTGCTCTCCAGTGGACTTACGCCGCCTCCGGGCATGGCGCAGCGATATCAGCAGTCGTTTACCAGAATGATGGAACTGATCGGCATGATGTATCGAGCCGGAATCCCGATGGAAGATGGAACCGACACGATGGCCGGCTTCGCTCTCCACCGTGAGCTCGAGCTGGACGTGCAGGCCGGAATCCCCGCCAACAAAGTCTTGCAGGACGCTACACTCAACGCCGCCCGCATCATGAAGCTGGACCACGACCTGGGTTCGATTGAACCCGGCAAACTCGCCGACCTGACACTGGTAAGCGGCGATCCAGTCGCGGACATCAGCAACATAAGAAAAACAGCGCTGGTTGTAAAAAACGGCGTCGTCTACAAACCGCAAGAGCTCTACTCCGCCTTGGGCGTGGCCCCCTAACCATCCTCGTGCGCAACAGAATATACTGGAGCGGCAGTCACAGGAGTACTCGTGAAACGGGATGCAAACGCTCTGATAAACGCTGTGGTCTGCGGAATGTTTTTATGCTGCGCTGGAATGGCGTCTTACGCGCAGCAAGCGGCTCCCCCGCCTGCGGCGGAACACCCGCAATATCCCGAATTGCCGGCGGGCCCGGGAAAAGACACCCTGGTTCGCATATGCAGCAAGTGTCACTCCCCGGATAACGTAATCGCGAACGGGCAAGACCGCGCCGGCTGGGAAGACACCATAACCAAGATGGCGGGATACGGCGCTACCGGCTCCGACGAGGAATTTACCGAGATCCTGAACTACCTGGAAAAGAATTTTCCCGCGGTAGCCATCATCCATGTGAACCAAGCCACAGCAGCCGAACTGGAGAGTGGACTAGGGCTCTCAACGACTGAGGCAGAGGCCATCATTGACTATCGCAAGAAGAACGGCGACTTCAAGTCCCTCGACGACCTCAAGAAGGTCCCCAACGTAGATGCCAAAAAGCTCGACGCCAAAAAGGATCGCCTGGCTTTCTAACCGTTCACAACGGCCACACGATCGATTCCGGAATCTGATCAGCACTTTGCGTTACGGCCCAGTACTCCGCTTCCAATCTTCCATTAGCAGAAATCCAGCGGTAACCGGGGACATCGAACAACCGGCCGCGTTCTACCATTTCACGGCGTGATTCGGGCACGGGAGAAACCCCGAACTCCAGGCCCAGGGTGATGGTCCGGCCGTTCCAGGGCGGGGTGTCGCGGCTACAGTTTTCCTGCCACATCCCTAACCACGGAAAATCCTCGCGTTTCCAGATGTAGGCGAGCGCCAGGCGGAACTTGGGTGAAAAGGCAACAAAGAATTCGTCCTTGCGTCGTCGATCGCCGAGGTGTGAGGTGTATTCGCTCGAGGCTGGCGCTGCGCTCAGTGTGCGCAAGTCGGCGACGCCTCCCGCGGAAAGAGGGGCCATAGGCCAATCGAACTCCGCAGCCTGCTTGAGATGCATATTGGCTCCGAAATCAATCTCAGAGACCTTGGACCGAGTTACGGACGCCCGCAGCTGCGTTGTTCCCGCTGCAATAAAAGGCGGGCCCAAGGTAACATGCTCCGTCCATCCGATCGGGCGATCCCACGCGGCAAGATTCTCCACAGATTCCCGAATCTTCAGAGAGCGATCGTGCAATTCGATGGAGCGCTCGAAATTAATTTGGGCCAGCGGAAGGTGTGCCTTTGATACAAGGTTTCCGTCGCGTTCAGTGATCTCATACGGGACTACGGAACCCTCTCCATGCACGGTCAACCCGGAGGCAGCTTCTTCCTCCGACGGTCCACCGAAAAAATCCAGGCACAGGTTGTGGCCCATGATGCCCGCGAGAAGCTTGGCTTCTGAGTCCGATCCATACTCCGGATGCTTGCTGAGTTGATAGCTGGAAGGCTCAATCGAAGGCCAAGGAGGGACCCAGAGAGGATTTACGCCGGCCAGCTTGTCAAAAATCTCGGCGATGTGGCCACCCTCTCGCAAGACGGTGACGCGCAGATGGTCATTTTCAATCGCCACCGCTTGGCGGCCTTTAAATGTCGTCGCAGACACAGTAAACACCCACCTCTAACATCCGGCTGAAAAACTCACTGCACGAAGGGCATGGCTTTAGCCGTGCCGTACTAAGCTGCAGCTACGAGGGCTTTAGCCCCTGAGGTCTTGCTCTCCTTCACTCACGGAGGACGGGTGCCCCACATCTCGCTCGTTTTTTCGCGAGATGTGGGATACCACTATTCTTTCGCTTTGACTCTCGGAGCATACTCGGATTTCCTACCACGCGGCACCCGCCGACGCCTGCACGTGCGGCTTTGCGCAAAGAAAGCCGCATGAAGTTTGCCAAAGCCACTTGGAAAACCATACCTCAGAGGCTAAAGCCCTCTCCTATCACATACCACGTGCGGCACGGCTAAACCCGTGCCCTTCGTGCAGTAAAATTTTCCGCAGCCCGTCTAAGGCAATGTTTTCAACCACACGTTGCGGTGCGAAATCTTCACCACTCCGGGGCCCTCGATCTCAAAGCCAATCAGCCCTTTGGACTGGCTGAACGTAGGATCATTGTCGACCAGAATCGCCATCACATGTCCATTCACCATATGGATCAACGTGTTTCCATCGGCAATCACCTCGAACTGATTCCAATCGCCTATCTTGATAAACGCTTTGAGATCATCAGAACTCCCCAACGTAGCCAGCAGACGCGGCTTCCTGCCTTGATTGGTCTCAACCATCTGGCCTCGCCATGCGACAATCCCGCGCGGGCTGGACTGCTCGTAGAGCTGGCCGGTGTACTTATTGCTGTAATCGAAATCGGCCTGGTAGCCCTTCATATTCCACTTGGCAAATTTCTGCGCCAACGGGTTCCGCAGCTGCTGCGGTGTGGGGGGAACGTTCTGACTGCGGTATTGGATTCCCCCATTGGCGCCCGTGCCCTCGAGCTTCATCTCCACTCTTAGATCGAAGTTGGCCGGCTGGCCTCCGCGCCAGATAATATTCGTCGTACCCGAAGGATGCTCGGGGCTCGATTCGGCCACCAGGGCGCCATCCTCCACATGCCATATTTCCGGGGACCCATCCCACCCGTTCAAAGTCTTGCCGTCAAAAATCTGCGTGAAATCCAGTGTGATCGTTGAAGTCCATCGGTTCCGGTTGCGAGAAGCCGGGGAAAGCACGATGGGCCGGAGCTTGCTGGGCAGCGACCTGGTATGCGGGAAGTGGATACATCATTAAGAGACAGATCAAAGCCACGACGGGCGGTCTCACAGATCCGGGTGCCATACTTCCTCCTCACACTCCAACAACCTTCTCCCATTGCCTGGTCTTTGCCGATTTAAGTACTGCGTCGGTTACGTAATCCGTGGCCGTGCCGTCCGCGAACGTAGGCGCCACCTTTTCCCCTTTGCCGGCCCCCTGAAGAAAATCCGCTACCTGGTGAATGAACGTATGCTCCCAGCCGATTTGCACCCCGGGTATCCACCAATTCTTTATGTAGGGTTGATCGCCGTCGCTGATGTGCACGCTCTTCCATCCCCGCAGCCGGCCTTCATCGCGATGATCGAAATACTCCAGCCGGTGCAGGTCATGGAGATTCCAACCGGCAGAGGCCTTCTCACCATTCAGTTCCAGGCTAAATAGAGCCTTGTGACCGCGAGCATACCGCGTAGCCTCAAAGATGGCCATCGAGCCGTTGGCAAAGCGGCATAGGAATGCAGACGCATCATCAATCCCCACCGGCTCAACTTTACCGGTAAGGTTGTGTTTGCGTTCTTTGATGAACGTTTCCGTCATGGCCGTTACTTCCACGATGGGCCCGTTCAGCCACAAGGCCATGTCGATGTTATGGGCCAACAAGTCACCGGTGACGCCGCTGCCTGCGACAGAAACGTCCAGGCGCCATAGGCCTTCACCGCCCTGCGGCAACTCGCTCGAGATGGTCCAGTCCTGCAGGAAATTCGAGCGGTAGTGGAAGATACGCCCGAAGCGCCCTTCCTCAAGCAGCTGCTTCAGCAGAGTGACCGCCGGCACGCGGCGATAGTTGTACCAAACCATGTTGGGCACGTTGGCGGCCTCAACTGCCTCGGTCATGGCTTTCGCTTCCGCCCCGCTGCGTCCCAGCGGCTTCTCGCACATCACCATCTTGCCCGCCTTAGCGGCGGCAATGGCAATCTCGGCGTGGGTATTGTTAGGGCTGGCAATATCGATCAGGTCTATATCTTTCCGCTCGACCAGGGAGCGCCAATCGGTCTCCACGGATTGGTAGCCCCAATTTTCCGCGAACCCTTTCACACGCTCCGCGTTGCGCGCGCAAACGGCCTTGAGTACAGGTTGATAGGGTACGTCGAAAAAGCGTGGCGCCTGCAGGAAAGCGTTGGAATGCGCGCGCCCCATCAAGCCATATCCAACCAGGCCAACATTCAGATTCTTCCGTGCCATAGGCCTTTAATCCCAGCCGTGGGCGTTGCGCACGGCGATCAGCGTTCCCAGGATGTCTTTCCAGGTCTTCGGGGACATCATGGTTGCATTGGGAAACATACAACCATCCCAGCAAATGTGCTCATAGGCGCGGGTCGGCGTGCCTGTTTCATCGCGCATCCAGAGACCAGCGACGGCGATAATGTCCATTTTGCCGTTCGGATCACCGACTACACAGTGGCGTCCGGTCAAATCGTGCGAACCCGAGCCGCTCACCGTGCCGTCGTTCTGGGCCACATGAAAGTCAATTGTCCACGGCCGCAGAGCATGGGTCACTTTGCCCAGAGCCTCCATCAGGACATCCTTCTGCGACCAGTCAAAATTCTCCGGCAGCAGACGGTCTTCCTCGGCGTTGTACCCCAGTGTGTACAGGAGCGAATGCGCCATGTCCGCTTGAAAGCCTAGGGTCTTGGGCCGGTTCACCATCTCGAGCAACTCGACCATCCGCTTCCAGCTATGCATGCCGCCCCAACAGATTTCTCCCTCGGCGGCGAGCCGCTCCCCGTAGCCTTCAGCGATCGCGCAAGCCTCACGAAAGGTCTGGGCGATGAGCTTGGTGCTGCCCGCAGGATCCTTGTCCCACTCCGCCGGAGAGGCAGCGGAATCAATGCGAATCACTCCGTAGCGGCGAATGCCAAGTTCGCGCAGTTTCCTCGCAATGACGCAAGCCTTTTTCACCTGGGTGAGAAAGGCCTTCCGCTCCTGCTCAGAACCCATGGCAGAGCCGCCGCCTGTCGGCGGCCACACGGGCGCAACTACGGAGCCAACCACAAGATTGCGCCTCGCAATACTGTCTACAAGCTGCTTCAACTCGTCATCGGTGGAGTCAATGCTGGTGTGCGGCAACGACAAAAACAGATCGACTCCATCGAAACGGACGCCGTCAACCTCCGCTTTCGCAGTCAGGTCCAACATGGTTTCAAGATCGATGAATGGTTCCGAATCCGGTCCCTTGCCTACCAGGCCTGGCCACATGGCGTTGTGAATTGCCGGGTGTTTGTGCTGACTGGGTGTGCTCATGATTCCCTGGCTTATTTCTTGATCAGCGTTTTTGCATCCGGATTGCCGGGCCCGAAATGCTTGAGCATCACCAGCGGATCAGATGCGCTGGGGTTCTCGATGCGTACCCCTGCCTTAGCAACATCCGCAGTGACGAATACCTCGTCCTCCGTCGTCTGCCCAAAACGAATCATGGAGGGAGTGGACAGCGCCTGACCGCTCATCGTCCCGTAGCCCTGAGTCACAATCACCCCGTAGGCCGCGCTATCCACGACAGTTGCGCTGCGTTTGGGCAGGATGGTCAATTCCTTGGCCGAGTAGTAAGGTGTGCCATACGTAATCCACTTCTCGACGTAGCCCTCGGCATTCATCGATTCGACCGCGTTCACCGGGCGCGGGAAGGTCTTGTTGCTCTCCGCGAACCGGGGATTCACATTAGCCTCCCAATCGAGCATGCTGATCAGGAAATCGAGGTCCTTCTTATGCTCCTCGGGGACGTCCTTGGTAAGCAAATCCCAACCCACGATGCGTCCTTCCACCTCCGACTGGAACATGGCAAAGACATCGCTGTTTACCTGAGGCTCGTAGGTCACCAGCGATCCCGGAGCGTGCAAGACGCCGGGGTTGATTTGCCATCCTGCGCCGGGCTCCAGGCGATAGGCACGGGCGTGAAAAATAATTCCGTTATCGCCCTGATTCCATTTTTCCAGGCAGCGCCGGATGTCTTCTTTGGTCGTACCCGGCTCCAGGCCCATATATGTGTGGGGAAAATTATTCTGTATCTGGTTGTATTGCGGAGGGAAGTAATAGGCTTCCGGCTTTCCCTTGTGGCCCACGAGCTTGGCGAAGGCGTCGCTCTGGTGCATGTGGTGCGGAATAGGGCCCATGTTGTCAAAAAACTTGCACAGCAGGTTCCATCCGCCTTCGCGCTCCATCACGTCGGCGCCCAGCAACAGGTCTCCGGCAACCTCAACCGCCTCTTTGAGCAGAAATTTGCCACCGCTTTTGGGCCGAACGTAGCTCAGCCCCTCGTCGGGCAGTGTGTCCGGTCCATTCGATGCCTTGGTGGTTGAGGAAAACCAGCGTTCGTTGATACCCCCGCGATGCCCGCCGAAGGCGTAGAGATCGTCCGGGTGCAGCTTCAACCTGCGTCCGGGGATCATGAACGATCGCGGCACCCAGCAGGGCTGCAATCGCAATATGCCTGCGCCGGTGTCGATGGCTTCTTTTATCTGGGCTCTGGTCGGCATTGACTTCCCTTTATCTCGCGACTACTAGTGCTCCAGCGGAATGCCGAAGGAGTAGAGCGTGTTGTCGTGGGTGGTGAAGAACACGTGACCGTCGCCAACAGACATGCCGGCCAGGTGCGT
The DNA here is from genome assembly GCA_963743365.1 of uncultured Acidobacteriaceae bacterium. Taxonomy (GTDB): domain Bacteria; phylum Acidobacteriota; class Terriglobia; order Terriglobales; family Acidobacteriaceae; genus PALSA-350. The sequence continues at coordinate 439,373 of CAVUQE010000015.1, read as the reverse complement.
ATAGGTTCCGATGGCGTCTCCGCTCGAGTACAGTTCTTTGCCCGTAGCGGCATCGAGAGCGTAGAGCGTGGCATGGGCGGAGGCATTACCTCCATCGAGAGCAAACACCACTCCGTTGGCAATCGCCGGGGGCGCCGGATTCTTGAGATCGCGAGAGATCCAAGTGGGAGTCAGCAGCGGATGCCCGTCTTTCTCTTCCACCTTGAATGCCACGATGCTGCCATGCGGCGCGCTTCCGTTGGTGGTGGCAAATTTCGCATCCGGCAACACCGGTCCGGCAATCGACGCAAACACCCAGGTGGCGCCGACTTTGTCCTGCCAGGTGGCCAGGCTCTCCCAGGCGCCGCGTTTTGCCGGCTTGGCCACAGGGTCCGTCTGCGCGAGGGCAGTGTGATGATCGGATCCACCTAATGATGCGCTGTCGAGTAAAACCAGACTTCCGTCTTTGCCGGGAGCGGCAATCAGCTCCTTATCCTTCATGGTGAAGACTACCGGGCTTGCGGCGAGTGTCTTGCTCTTCGCGGCATCGGCAGGGGTATACCAGTCCTTCACCTTCAGGTCTTTTTGGTTGAGCGCCACCACGCTGTTGGCATAGAGTCCCGCAGCAGGATCGTCCGCCCCGCTCCCTGTGGTGATATACGCGGTGCCGTCGCGGCCGACGGCTGGCCCGGCCAAACCAGCCAGGCTCAGTTTTTGGCCCTTATAGCTGCTCACGGTGTAGTCCGTCGTGTTCAAGTCGATGGACCAAATCGCATTGGCAACATTTTTGCAACCGGAGCCTGCTGCGGTGTAGACGAACTTGTCGTTGATGTTCAGCCCGAAGGAACTACCACCCGGCGTGGGGAAAAACTTCACCGGCGGCGCGAAGTCGAGCCCGGTGGCCATGATCTGTTCGTGAAAGTATCCATCGCCAGTCAGAACATAAACTCCCCTCAACCCGAAATATCCCCCTCCTGCAGGAGCGCCCAGGCGACGCTCAGAAGGAGCGAGCGGTTCACTACGAGGAGGAGGGGTCGCCGGTCGAGGAGTAGCCGGCCTGGCCCCGCCAAAATGAATAGGCTGTGGCGCTTCGGCGACCACCTGGATGTTCGAACCACCGCATGCCTGGCGCGCGATCTTGAAGTCCTTCTGCCAAACCAGTTCTCCCAGTTCGGAATCGACAGCGTACAAGGTGTTCGCGTCGGCCCAGAGCGCGAGGTCTTTGAAGCCTTTCCCGGTAATGAGGCCGGGAAAGAGAATGGGCTCGCTGAATGAGGATGCTTTCGTGGAGCCGCTTCCCAGCTTGAGCTTCCAAAGGAACTGGAAATTTTTGCCCACAGTCTCGGTGGTGATCTGCGTCTCCGCCTTCTGCCAACCGCTATGCGCCGGGGTGGCGTCGGGCACGGTCCAGAACCCACGCGGGGTGCCTTGCGCGTGAGCCACACCTGACACCAACATGGCGCCTGCAAAACCAAGGGTCATAGGCATGGCAAGCAATCTACGCATCAATCTATCGTCCCCGAGTTCTCATGGAGTTTTACTCCAGGCCAAAGCAGTAAATGGTCCCGTCGAAGGTGCCAAAGATTACCCGGCCCCCAGCAACGGCGATGCCGGCTTGATGCAAGAACGAAGCCACCTGGTCTCCGCTGGAGTAAAGCTCCTTCCCAGTCATCGCATCGAGGGCGTAGAGCTTGGCTGGAATGGAATGCTTGATCCGCGATTCGTAGCTGAACAGGCCGCCCAGGACATCGTCTGCCTGGGCGGTGAACTCACCCGCCGCGAGCACAAAGACGACGCCATTCGCGACGACCGGAGGCTCGGCGGTCATCATGTCACGTGAAAGCCACGCCGGAGTCAACTCCATCTTTCCGGCGGTGTCTTTCAACTTGAGCGCGATGATGCCGCCATTTGGCGTTGGGCCGTAGGAAACGGGAAAGTCCACGGCCACCGGGCCGCCAATGGGCGCCAGCACCCAGCGGGTGCCATCCGGGCTCTCCCAACTGGCAAAACTACCCCAGGTGCCTTCGGTCTGAAAATTCACGTTCTTGTTGGAAAGCAGCGGGCTGCGATAAAGCGGAGTCTCGTGGTTCGCTCCGCCCAGCGATTTGCTGTCCATCAGGAAGTAGCGGCCTTCCTTGCCCGAGCCAACCAGCAGATCCCGTCCCTGGTAGGGGAAAACCACGGGCGTGGTGTTCATATCCAGGTCTCGTTTGGTCAGCCACTCGTGGTTGCTGGGGGTGTAGTAGTCCTTGAGCGTTAAGCTATCGTTGGACTCAGTATAGGCCTGCACCGTGGTCGATAGCTTGCCGGCGGCGACGTCGTAAGCGCCGTCTCCGGTCTCGAAATAGATGGTTCCGTCGTTGCCGATCGCGGGACCGGCAGTGCCGAAGATTCCACCCTGTGGTGGCGTGGAATGAAAGGCCTTTTTGGTCCCCAGGTCGACCGCATACAGCTCATTGGGAACTCCATGGCAACCCTGCCCGCTCACCGTGTAGACCACGTTGTTCACCAGGTTCAAGCCGTAGGCTTTGCCGTAAGGCGCGGGCATCATCTGGATGGGTGCGTCCGGTTCGTCGCCCGTCGCTAGATCCATGGTGTGCAGATAGCCATCGTTGGTGAGCACATACACAAAGCGTTGCGCAGATCCGGCGGGAGTGACCACCGGCGTGGCGGTCAACGCGTTATTGCAAATAAAGCCCGCGCCCTGCCCCGGCTCTTCAGGTTTGACCGACGACCATTTAAGGTGCTTCTCCCAGACCAGCGTGCCACTCGCGGCATCAACTGCATAGACATCGTCGGAGGAGCCCGCAAGTATGGCCAGCGTTTTGGGCCCGCTGGCCGCATTCACGCCCGCCACAATGACCGGCTCGCGAAACGACTGCATCCCCATCGCCTTGTTGTCAGTCTTCAGCTTCCAAAGCAGGCGGAGATTTTTGGCGTTGTCGACGGTGATTTTGGTTTCGTTTCTCTGCCACCCGTCGCGTTGCTGATCGAAACTGCCAGTCGGCCATTCCGGAGCGCCGGTGGATTGGGCGTGGGCTTGGAACGCGGCCGCGGTCAGCCCGGAAGCTGCCAAACCGAGGCAAATGTGTGCCACAAGAGAAAGCACCTTCACGCTGGGAACAATATCAATAAGGAAACAATGTGTCAAAACGCCGAGGGAACTCGGCGATGTGGAGGGTCGTATCATGGCCTTGTGCACTTCTGAATTGGAGGAAGCATGTCCACCGCCGGCAATTACCCGGCCGTTCTCGAGTCCCGCGCCACCGTGCCCTGGTATATCTGGGCCGGCGTGCTGGCTATCACTTCCTCCTCCATCGGGGGAGCCTGGGACGTCTCCTGGCACCGGTCCATCGGCCGCGATACTTTTTGGACCCCGGCCCACATGGCCATCCAAGCCTGCGCTGTGCTCGCCGCCATCATCTGCGCGTGGCTGGTGGTCGAGTGCACTTTTTTCCCGGACTCTGAGCTCACGCCCGCGTCGGTCAGCGTTTTCGGACTGCGCGCCCCGCTGGGCGTCTTCCTCGCCGGCTGGGGAGGCGTTGCCATGCTCACCTCGGCTCCCTTCGATAACTGGTGGCATAACGCTTATGGCCTGGACGTCAAGATTGTCAGTCCGCCTCATGCGTTGCTCATCCTCGGCCTGCGCGGCATTTCGACCGGCGTCATGTTCCTGATTCTCGCGGCCATGAATCGCGCCGCCGACACAGATGCAGCCGCTTTCAAACGCCTCCAACTGCTCTTTCTTTATGTTGGGGGCCTCGCGATCCTGGGCCAGATGTTCTTTCTGCAGGAGTACACCTGGGACGTGGAATTGCACCAGGCGGCTGCCTACATCGCCATGGGGATCGGTCTGCCCTTCTTCTTTGCTTTTCTCTCGCAGGCCTCGAGATCACCTTGGGCCGCGACTTCGACGGCTGCCGTTTATACCGTATTCGTCATTGCCGAGATCCTGATCCTTCCACTTTTCCCCGCTCAGCCCAAGCTCGGGCCGGTGTTCTATCCAGTGACGCATCTCGTTCCAGCAAAGTTCCCTATCCTCATCGTGGTCCCGGCGCTGGCGCTCGATCTGCTGTGGCAACGGGCGAAGAGCTGGAAACCGTGGCAGATTGCCCTGGTTTCCGGCCTACTCTTTATCGCCGTCCTCACGGCCGTCGAATGGAACTTTGCCAAGTTCCTGCTTTCTGACGCCAGCAAGAACCGCTTCTTCGGCACCATTTATTTCCAGTACAATTCGCGCCCCGACGGCTTCGATCGCTTGCGCCGGTGGTTTCATCCCGATCAAGGGTTGGTTCTCTACGCCGGGCTCTTGCGAGCCGTTGTCTATGCTTCCATCTCCGCTTGGCTAGGGCTCCTGTTCGGCCGCTGGATGCGTGGTGTGCAGCGATGAAGTTGTGGCGCCCCCTATTTACCTTGCTGCTTTCTCTTGCTCTGGCTCTGCCGGCGCACGCGCACATTGGCAGCAAGGATGTCTACGAGCAGGTGAATGCGGGAAGGTACAAGCTCTTCGTTACCATTCGGACGCCCAACGTAATTCCGGGCGTGGCCACCATTGAAGTCCGAAGCTCCGGCGCGCCGGTTCGCTCCATCCGCATCACTCCGACCCCGCTGACCGGCGAGGCCTCAAAACACCCGCCCAGCTCTGACGCCATGAAGCCCTCTACGGACGACCCGGCCTTCTTCACCGGCTCGCTTTGGCTGATGGCTCCAGGCTCGTGGGAAGTGCACTTTGATATCGATGGCACTGCCGGCAAGACGAGCGCGAGCGTTCCCGTGCCCGCGATGCCGCTTTCCATTTTGCCCATGCAGCGGCCGCTGGGCATCGGTCTCGCGCTGCTTGGCGTCCTGCTGATGATCGGAATCGTAGGCATCGTTGCTGCCGCTGTTGGTCAATCGCGTCTAAGCCCCGGTGTGGTGGGTGGCCCATCCGCCCACCGCCGGGCACTTGTCGCCGGCCTGATCACCCTGGCGGTCACGGCCTTGGTTGTCTACGGCGGTTACAAGTGGTGGAACGTCGAAGCGGCTGCCTATGCCGGCGACATTTACCATCCGCTGAGCCTGAGCCCTGTGCTTCAGGGCAATACTCTTGACCTGAAGATAGGCAACTACGACACCGACGATCGGCACACCTTCCGTGCGCGCTCCAACAACGACCTGCTGCCTGATCACGGCCACCTGATGCACTTGTATGCCATTCGACAGCCGGAGATGGACGCCGTCTTCCACTTGCACCCATCGCTGGTCTCGCCCGGCGACTTGCGGATGACCCTGCCCTCCATGCCTGCGGGCACCTACCGGCTTTATGCAGACATTGTTCATGCCAACGGCTTCCCGGAAACCCTGACCGCGGAGTTGATCGTGCCGCCGAACCTGCCGCCCTCTCCGCTGTCGTCAGAAGACGCCTCGGGCGCGCCGCCGCCGCTGTCGCAGGGTGAGTTGGGAGCGGCTTATAAGCTGCCCGACGGCTACACCATGGTTTGGGACCGCCCCGCCGAACTCACCGCCAATACCGGCTACAGCTTTCGCTTCCGCCTGCTCGACCCAGCCGGCCAGCCGGCTAAGGATGTGCGGCCCTACCTGGGGATGGCCGGCCACGCAGCGTTCGTGAAAACGGACGGCACGGTATTTGCCCACACGCATCCGGAGGGCTCTGCTTCCATGCAAGCCATGTCGCTCGCCAATGGCGGTTCCGATGAGATGGCAAATAACGGCTCGATGGCCGGCATGGACATGGCTGCGACTGCCACAGCAGAAAACATCCCGCCGGTGGTCGAATTCCCTTACGGTTTCCCCTCGCCGGGCCGCTATCGCATCTTCATTCAGATGAAGCACGCCAACACTGTAGAGACGGGCACCTTCGACGCCGACGTGCACTAGCACCAAGTCCAGAGTTGCCGGAGCAGCGGGCTGCTGGATGACGCTGTTAGCACGTCTCGCCGAAAATCGCTTTTTCGACTCTGTCCATCCCTCTCCACCGAGGCTGAGGTAGGCCGGCGCTCTTAACTTTGTCTAAGGGCGGCGGCACACCTAGGCATAAGTGGAGGCGGACGCACAGAAAATACCAACTAGAGCTACGAACATTGAGCCACGCCGGTAACGGCGCGCCTTTTCGATGAACTCTCAGTTCTGGATCGTCTGCAACAGCTCCACGAGCTTGGGGGCTGCGATGTGCTGATAATCAGGCGACAGCAACCCGTAGTCTTCAATGGAATCGTACGTGCGGCTGGCCCCGCTCGACTGTGTGCCGTTCAGCGCCCAATAGCTCCAGCCAAGTTCATTCTCTTTCATGTAGCGGATATACATTACAAACCAATCCGAGTTGGCGCCGCAGTCTAGTGTTTGGCAGGTGCCAAACTCGCCTACCCACAGGGGAACGCCGGGTTCGCTATGCAGCAGAAATCCGGCGCGTGCGTCATAGGCCTGCTTCAACTCCTCGTAGCTCGAAAACCGATGATTGGCAATGTTGTATGCGTGAGGCGAATAGACCAGCCGGCCAGCGAAGTTCAGTTTCACCGGAAGTTTGTCGAATCCGAGGAAGTTGGTCGAGTACTCCGGACCTTCCACCATGATTAGCAACAGAGGATTCGCGGCGAGCACTGCGTTGCCTCCGCGTTCTGCCGCGGCATGCCAGTCAAGCTTGGGATCCGTTCCTCCCCAAGTGGCGTGGTTACGGAGTTCGTTGCGCAGGTCTGCGCCCACAACCCAGCGCTGGCTCTTGTAGCGACGGACAATCGTCTGCCAATCCATAAGCCACTGGGACTCTGGATATTCAGCGTTGTACCAAAGTCCATTGCCATCGGAATCATTGCAGCACCAATCCGCTCTGCTCACGTGGTTATCGAGGATCACCATGATATGGGCGTCAGCCAGCGCGCTCACGACCGCGTCCATCACCTCCATAGCGTGTTTGCCCTTGAACTGTGGGTTTGCTTTCACCGCATAGTCCGGCACCAGGGGGTTACTCTCCAGCGTCTCATTGGCCCAGGGCAGGCGCACGGAGTTCACGCCCAGGCCGGCAATTTCTTTCACAATGGCGGCCAGCGGAGCATGGTCGAGGCCTCCAGCGACAAAGTCCTGCTGATCGAAGCCGTACCAATTGACTGAAGTCAGCCGCACTCGATGCCCTGCCGTATCGAGAATGTCATGGCCCCTGGTGTGAAGAGGCGGCTCAGCTTGGCGCGCCTGCGCAGAAGCCACAATAGACGTGAAAGCAAGACAGACAGCAACGAGCAACCGAACAAGCGCCGTCTGATTCCGAGTGTGATTCATGGATCGAAGCATAACCTACAAACGCGAAGCTCGGAGCGGCAACGGCCCAGTTGCACGATCGAGCTTCATCAACTGGCTGGGTCCGAGCAATCGCATTCGCTTAATCGCCGCAAATTAGCGTTTGGACAGCAAAAGCATTCAACCGGATCTACCCGCTCCTACTCGAGGAGGCTAGGGTGGGAAGTTACCGCTTTTTACTCACGAAGCATATATCCTGACCACAGTCATGGGTATCAGAATGCCGCTGCTGAGCTTCGTGCTCGTCATGTCCAGCCATTCATGCGTGTCTGCCTCTAATCCCATCGGACGGACAACCGGACAGGACTTGCGCGCCACCGGACTCTCACCCTTACCAGCCATCTCTCCTGATGCTTAGGTAAAATCGAATCCAAGCTAAATGGAAAAGCCCGCCTGCGCTCAATGCAGGGTGTGTAATCCCGCATAGGCTGAAAGAGAAAGCGAAGCGTATGTGCCGCACCTTTCGAAGACTCGCGCGCCGAACAGCGTTGTTCGCGGCCCTATCGCTTTTTCTAGTGATCGCTTCTCCGGCTCAACTACCGTATCGCTTTTTGCCCTGGACGACGGAAGACGGGCTTCCCCAAAACTCGATCCAGGCATTACTGCAAACTCGCGACGGCTATGCGGCCAGCCGTCCAGATCTCGTGATTATGGACATCGGCATGAAGGACCTGGATGGGATTGCAGCATGCAGGCAGATCAGGGCAATGGATCCGGCAGCGCGGATTGTTCTTGTTTCTGACTATGACGATGCCGCCATGCGTGAAAGCGCGCGGCATGCGGGCGCATGTGGGTATGTGCTCAAAGACAACCTGCTCGAGGTGAGGGGCTTGCTGAGCAGATTTCCCGCGCCGGACTGACAATCAGAAAGAGCGATTCATCGCACCATGAGGGGAACCCTCTAGACCAAGGGAGGATAGATGATTCTGAAACAGTACTACCTGGGGTGCCTGGCCCACGCGTCTTATCTGCTTGGAGACGAGGCCAGTTCGACCGCGATCATCGTCGACCCTCAGCGCGACATTCAGCAGTACCTGGCCGACGCCGAGCAATTCGGTCTTCAGATCCGGCACGTCTTCCTGACCCACTTCCATGCCGACTTCGTCGCCGGCCATCTGAACTACGCGACCAAAGGGATTCAACTAAGCATTACAGGCGTGAACCCGCGTGTTCAGGAATTGTTCAGGCTCACCGGAATGGAGAAAGTGCTCCCCATCGCCTCCACGTAGAGATCAAGCCAGCATTATTATCGGATTGCCGATAATCCTGGCGATGCCTGGAGGCAAAACATGAAAGCGTCTGTGCTTTATGATTGCTGCAGCATGGGATTCAGCGAAGCCAATTCGAAGCCGGTAGTTGCCGGCCAGGAATAGCCCGTGTGACCTGATGCGGAGACGCGATGGATGGAGGCGCGGGATGGAATTTAACCACCAGGCAGGGCTCTGCAGATCCCTTCCCGTTTCGTTTCGGGGTACCGCGCCATTTCTGAAAATGCTAGTTGCCAGCGGAATAGAAGAAGTGTGAGCCGCGATCCTTCGTGTTCCATTTCATAAAGTCCCTCCCCCGAAAGAATCGATGAAAGAGTTCCTGGAGAATCGCGGCTTGAAAAGAGCATACTGGCTTCCGCGGGCGCCGCTACAGATCTTGAGTAATCGAGGGGAGACTTGTGGTAACTGAAGACAGTAATGAACGAGACGATTCAGTTCTTTAGCCCTACCCAAGGATATGCCTCAGCCCTCGGCTCGATGGCGCGTCAGGCGTTCTCCGACGCCTTTGCGCACTTCTATGATCCGGCTCCATTCGCCCAATTTCTGGAGGAAGCCTATGGGCCGCGTGGCAAGATGGAGCGCGATCTCGCCGATCCTGCCATTCGGTGGCGGGTCGCAGCCATCGCCAACCTGCCGATCGGCTACGCCAAACTCTCTCCCTTGGTAGCCCCCGCCCCGGCGCCGCAATCGGGCGCAATGGAGTTGCAACAGATCTACGTTCTTAAACCATGGCACGGACGAGGAGTTGCAGAGGAACTTATCGGCTGGGCGATTGATACAGCGCGCGCTGAAGGGGCACCTGAAATCTATTTGACCGTCTTCGATCACAATGAACGCGCAAAGCGTTTCTACGCCCGTCATGGTTTCTCCGAAGTGGGACATTGCACCTTCAGGCTAGGGGACCGCGTCGACGACGACCGCGTCTGGCGAAAACCATTGCATGTCTAGAGGAATCAGCTTAAGAACCAGCCGAGCGGTTAAGCTGTAGGCATGACGAACCCAATTCTCGGCGCGGGCCTGCACAGCATCGGCGCGTTCAGCTCCGCGCTGTGCTACACCCCGCAGAAGAAGACAAAGTCGTGGTCTTGGCAGACCTATTGGATGGCTCAGGCGGCGGTATGTTGGGTGATCTTGCCCGTCGTGGTCGCAGTCTTGACAACACCGCACCTTCGCTCGGTGCTTCGCGACTCTCCGCACGACGCCATGGTGCGCTCATTTTTGCTCGGCTTGTGCTATGGAGTGGGGGGAACAGCTTTTGGAGTAGCGATCCGCTACCTTGGGTTCTCCATGACGTACGCCCTCTCGATCGGAATTTCCTGCATCCTTGGGACGCTCCTGCCTCCGCTGTTGGCCAGCCAACTTGGCGGTCTGTTGCAACAGAGGGGAAGCGTTTGGGTTTTCTCGGGGATTGCGATCGCAACGGTTGGCATCTTTGCCTCGGGAATCGCTGGAAAGCTGCGTGACACGGATCAGGCGGCATCGCTAACCGTAACTGTTGCGGAGCGTCCTGGCCTGGCGAAGGGTTTGCTTTTCGCCATTGTCGCCGGTCTGCTTTCTGCGGTCTTCGGTTTGGCGTTGGCGTCGGGGCAGCCAATCGCAGATGTCGCGGCAAGATATGGCGCGGGAAAATTTCAGGGTAATGTCATTCTCATCTTCGCCTGCGGAGGAGCTTTCGTCAGCACGGCGATCTTTTGTCTATACCTTCACTGGAAGCACGGCTCGCTGCGCGAATATATCTCTTTTGCCGACGGTCCGGCGCGCAACTTTCTGGCGGCGAATTTCGCGCTTGCCGTAGTTACGGGCTTACTGTGGTATGGGCAGTTCTTTTTTTATGGCATGGCACACACTTACATGGGACTGTACCGGTTCACCAGCTGGGCTCTGCACATGTCGATGCTGGTCCTTTTTAGCGCCTTCGTGGGAGTTTTCTTGAAAGAGTGGAAAGGCTGTCGCCGTAGTACTCACCTGGCCTTACTTAGCTCCTTCGCAGCGTTGGTCATCGCGGTTGTTTTTATCACTTACGGCAGCTACCTTGGCGGAGGTTGACAGAGTGTCATTCCGGCAAACCCCGCTTGATACTGCTACACTTCATGGCCATGAGCCCATCTAGAAAATTTGCACACGATGACATCGTCAAGGTAATTGAGACCGGCGAGACCGGGATAATCAAAAGTGTCCATGACGATGAGAACGGCCATGTTTACGGAGTACAGTTTGCCAAAGAACCGGCCACAGAGACCGCTGTGCCTGAAAACGCGCTTGAGCTGGTGAAGATCGCCAATGAGGCTGAGACCGGCTTTCACATTCGTTATATTTCCTAGGGCTCATTCACGAATGCGTCGGGTACGAAAAGGAGAAAGCGTCCTCCGGGGCAACGTTGTGAGTTGCTCGCAAGCTACCGCCGGGCCGTCACCAGTAGAAACATCGGCCGCTCGCGTTCCTCGGCCAATTCCGGCCTGATGTCGATTTGCTTGGCCGTCGGCCCCCATTCTTCGACATGGCAGATCGTGAAGCCGAGTCGGATGAGCAGATTCAGAGTGGTCCCAATCTTACGATGCTGCTTGATGACGCCTTTCATAAGCCACTCCGTCGTGCGGGGGCCTTCCACGCTGTAGCTATCGATAGGCCATCTTTTGCGGCCGCTTGCATCGATTAGCCAGCCTGGATTCGTGGACGCCGTATAAATCGGATGCTCGACCGAAAAGACCAGTTGACCACCGGGAACGAGTGCCTGGTGGACTGTCGCCAGCAGCCGATCCAGATTCTCGATGTAATGCAGTGCGAGGGAGCTATAGGCAAGATCAACGGACGCTGGCGGCAATTCGAGGACTTCCAGATCTGATCTGGTGTAGGTTACCCCGGCATCCAGCATCGCGGCCCTGGCCTGTGTCAACATCTTTTCGGATACATCGAGCCCGAGTACGGAGGCAGCCCCTTGCTCGCGAGCCCAGCGGCAGAACCATCCGAAACCACAGCCCAGGTCCACAACCCGCAGGCCACGCAGGTCAGGAAGTAACGCCCGCATCGCCGGCCATTCCACCGCCCCCGCCAGACCTTGAATCGATCGGCTGAGCCGGCTATAGCCTTCGAAGAACTCCTGGACATCGTAAATATTCTGGGTCATCGTAGTGCTCTGTTACTACCTGGCTCACTCAGGGTGCCGGTGGCAGGTGACACGCGGCTTGCCCGAAGACATATTTCCATCCCGCAGGGGTCTTCACGTAGGTATCACTAAACCACAAGGTCACGTCAAAGGGCCTCTGTCCGTCGATGCCCTTCGCCCAAAGTTTTGCGGTAACCACCGCGGTATCGCCCCACAGCCGTACGGTTTGGTTGGTGTCTTCCTGACGTTCATAGGTTGTCTTGCCTTCTCTTGCTTCGTTGAGAAGGTCCGTCTTTGTTTGCGTTTTTCCCGAACTCGTAACCAGGATGTAGTCGTCTCCCAGAATACGGCGCATGCCCTCTACATCGTTGTTCTTAACGGATGCCTGAAACTCCGTATCCATTGCAGAGACAGCTCTGCGGTCCTCATCCGGGCCCCCGTTGTCCTGGCGGGCGATCGGGGGCCGCTTACGAAAGGACAGATCGAACCACGGCGTCCACGTCTTGCCGCCATCCGATGATCTCTCTGCGGTCTCCCGCACTCCCGCGCTTTCTGGTTTCCACACGCCGCGCACAAGCCGGTGGCCGCCGCTACTGTCGTCTGTGCCGCTCAGGGTCATGGCGTCTCCCTGCAAGGTTCCATGAATGAAGACAACCTGGCCACGATTGCTTATCCAGGTCTGCTGCCATTCAGCCGGGGACGGATCGTACATGCTCAAGCTTTCTCCGCTGGAACCATTTTCGCCTTCATACTGTTCTCGCAGGCCACAGCCGTTTTGGATGCTGGTTATGCTTGCCTGGGCTTCCGGTTTCGAGCCACCTTCCTCAAAGACGTCCCACTCGCCGAGCCAGAAATCGAACTGCCGGTAGGCCGGCGCTGAACAGGGGACCGGTTTCGATGCAGTCGCATAAAGGGCAAGGCAGCAGCACCACTGAAGTGTCCCAATGAGTACTGATATTGTCGCTGCTTGCCTGGCCCAACGCGCTACCGTTTGCACACCTTGATTTTTCACATCGACCTCCAAGCTTGCTGCGCAAGGAAGCTTATCGTACTGCGTTCATTACATGGCAGACAATGCGTTGGCAATGCCGAACAATCATCGAGGCCTGGAACACTCCGGACAGCGGCGGCGGTGCTACCCTTTGCCCATGAATTGCGCCGTGATCGATTTGCTTCTTTCCCTCCTTCGCCACCAGGTGTGGGCAGCCACATAAGGGCTCTCCTTGACCGGAAAGGAGGCGCGGGTGTACTCTCCTTTCTCAACTAGGAGAGAAGCGGAGATGGCCGGCGTTGTGGCAAGCATTCTCAGGTTGTCTCCGGAGGAATCATGAACCTTCTGGCGCTGATCCGGAGCTGGTGGTACGCCATTACCCACAGGAACCAAGTCCACGAAGAGGTGGAGACAGAACTCCGTTTCCATCTAGACGCATATACCGAAGATCTAATCCGGAGCGGAGTTGCGGGAGAAGACGCACAACGCAGAGCACGCCTGGAACTTGGCAAGATAGAAACGCAAAACGAGAGATACCGTGAGGCCATCGGGCTTCGTCTCTTCGACGAAATTGGCAATGATTTGCGTTTTGGCCTGCGTTCCATCTGGAAACAACCGTCGTTCTCGGCTGTCGCTATCCTGTCGCTCGCGCTCGGCATTGGCGCGACGACAGCCATGTTCAGCCTGATCTATGCGGTGCTCCTCCATCCCTTTCCGTATGCGGATTCCGACCGGATCATGAATCCCGTGGTTATCAATGAGCTGAACCCGCAGCAGCCGCGATGGTTCGCCATGACCAAACCGCAGTTCCAAACACTCCGTCAGGCGAAATCGATCGAGAGCTTGCTTGGCTTCCGCAATGTCAACCTGGAAATCACCGGGAACGAGCTTCCGGAAGATGTCGCCGCGATTTACCTTACCGAGAACGCTGACAGTTTCTTTGGTGTTCCCGCTCTTCTCGGGCGCGGGATTCAGCCTACCGATGCGCAGGGCGGCGGCCAGCCGATTGTGGTGCTGAACTTTCGCTTTTGGCAGCGTCATTTTCATGGCGATCCCGAGGTGATTGGCCGCACCCTTCAACTCGATCACGCGAACTACACCATCGTTGGCGTGATGCCGCGCAGTTTCGCTTTCAACGACACATTCGGGGTGGGCGATATTTATCTTCCGCGGAGCCTGTTGCACGACACCACGAACCCTCCCATGCAATGGCCCTACACCCCCTGGATCAAATTGAAAGCCGGTGTCAGCACTGCTTCGGCCGATGCCGAACTCGGCGCCATCGTTCACCAGTTCGCCAAGGAATTTCCTGAGCATTACCCAAAGCAGTTTCACTTGCAGTTGCAGCCGATTGTCGTCCCGTTTGAGAAAAACACAGGCCGCACGCTGGCGTTGCTGCTGGCGGGGGTGTCCCTTTTACTCATCATCGGCTGCGTGAATTGCTCCATCCTGCTGCTTGCCCGCGGGGCCGCGCGCCGGCATGAATTAGCCTTGCGCAGTGCCCTCGGCGCCAGCCGCTCAAGGATCATTCGTCAACTCCTCGTAGAATCGCTCGTCATTTCTTTCAGTGGGGCGGTGCTCGGTGTTGCCGCCTCCTGGTGGCTCGCGAAATTGCCGTTCGCGCTATCTCCCGGATCCTTTCCTTCCGAATCTTTCATTCGCATCAACTCCCCGATCCTCGGGTTTTCCGTCGGCCTGGCCCTGGTATCCGGGATCCTGTGCGGCCTCGCTCCTGCGCTGCGCTTATCTCGTCGTGACCTGGCACATCCCATGCAATCGAGCCCGCAGAGGATCGCGAGCCGCGGCAACAATCGGAGAATTCACATTCTCATCGCGGGACAGATTGCCTTAACGCTGCTCCTGATGGCCACCGCCGGAACAGCAATGGGCGCATTTCTCCATCTGATGAGAGCTCCTCTGGGCTACGATCCCAAGAACGTAATGCAGGTGGGCATCGTCATGCATTGGGAAAACCCTGAAGATTGGAACCGCATTCAATCCCGCGCAGACCGGGTGGCCTTCATCGAGCAGGTTCGGCAGAAGATTGCCTACGTTCCTGGCGTCCTCTCGGTGGCCGTGGCCACCGATGCGACTCCGCCCAATTTCGGTCGCGATGAGGCCTTCGAAGCCCTGGGAGAAGCATCGGAACAACAACAAGCTCGGATTTATGGCATAAGCCCACGATACTTTTCTACGCTGAGGATTGGGCTGCTTAGCGGCAGAATCTGGGACCAGGCGGAAAATATGAGCGGCGACTCGGTGGCTGTCGTCAATGAGAGCTTCGCACGACGTTATTGGCCCGGTGTAAACGCCATTGGCCACCAGATTCGCATCCCCGGGCTGAAGCCAGTGGGCTCGCTCGTCGCTACGTCCCCCAACAGCACCGGCTGGCGGGAAATTATCGGCGTGGTCAGCGATGCGCGCAACAACGGAGTGGATATGCCGGTGCTGCCCGCGATCTACGTGCCCTATACGACCTTGATTGCGCCTTATGCCCAGTTTGATATTCGCACCCAAGGCGAGCCCTTGTCGCTTCTGCATTCTATCCGTGCAGCCGTTGCGTCGGTTTCGTCGGATCAGCAGGTTGCCAATGACGCCTACGACCTCCAGGAAGCCATTGACCGCGATGCTCAATGGAGCAAGCAACGGTTATTTTCTGTTCTGTTCGGCGTCTTTTCCACGATGGCTTTACTGCTTGCCCTGGCCGGATTATTCAGTGTCGTCTCCTACAGTGTGGCGCAGAGAACCATGGAATTCGGCGTCCGATTAGCATTGGGAGCCTCTCGCCGTCACATTCTCTGGATTGCCGCGCGGGCCGCGGCTCTTAGCGTTGGGGTGGGCCTAACGGTTGGGAGTGTTGCAGACATCCTGGCCGGCCACCTGCTGAGAACCTGGATGGACAGCCGTGGGCCTGCAGCCCTTTACCTTCCTGAAGCAAGTGCGCTGTTAGCCATCTGCGCTCTGATAGCCTGCGTGTTGGCCGCGCGACGTACGGCTTCCACCAAACCAACAGAAGCGCTGCGGTACGAGTAGGTGCCAGTAAATGACGATCACGGTACGTCCAAACTCGACGTCGGGTAATCGTTCGATTCTGAGTCTGCAATATGCCAGCCGGAGTTTGCGTTTCGGCTTGCGCATGCTGCTCAAGCATCCCGCGCTGAGCCTCACGGTACTGCTCACGCTGGCATTGGGCATCGGCGCGAATACAGCGATGTTCACCATCGACTACGCTCTCTTTCTGGCCCCTCTGCCATATCCCCACCCTGAACAATTGGTGACGATCCAGTCGACATTTCAAGGCCACCGTGACTGGGTTACGGCCGGAGACTTTCTTGACTGGAAAGAGCAAAGCACGGTCTTCCAGGATATGAGTGCATGGACGGGAGGCGGCTTCAACATCGCTACTCAAGGGGAGCCTGAAAATGTCGCCGCCGGCCACGTTACCACAGGCTTCTATCGCATGATGGGAGAGCGGTTTTTCCTCGGCCGCAATTTTCTTCCTGAAGAGGGTGTGGCGGGCAAAGACCGCGTCGTGATTCTGACTTACAAGATGTGGAAGCGGCTCGGCGCTGACCCGAAGATTCTCAACACCGCGATCGATCTCGATGGAGAGCCTTATACAGTGGTGGGCGTACTCTCGCCCCATGCACGCGATCAAGGCGCGCTCATCTCCGTGCCGCTTGTCTTCACCTCTGAGCAACTCAACCATGACTATCACTGGATCAACGTCATCGGGCGCCTCAAACCTGGAATCAGCATTCGCCAGTCACAGACGGAGATAAATGTAATTGCAAAGCGTATTGCACAGGCCTATCCCAAATCCAGCCAGGGATGGAGCGTAACCGTGGAACCGCTCAAAAGCGCTTCCGTTCCCGATGATCGCAAGTCGACGCTCTGGCTGTTGCTGGGCGCGGTCGCCCTGGTCCTTCTGATCGCTTGTGTGAACGTGGCCAACCTGCTGTTAGCGAGTGGCAGCACACGGCGAAAGGAGGTTGCGGTGCGCAGCGCGCTGGGTGGCTCGCGGGCAGCCATTTTTGCTCAGTTTCTAACGGAAAGCCTGCTGCTGGCGTTTGCGGGAGCTTTGCTCGGAGTCGCGACCGGCTATGCCATGCTCAAAGGGCTGATCGCCGTGATGCCCGCGCACACTCTTCCGCCTCAGGCGGATTTGCAGTTGAACCTGCCTGTCCTTGTCTTTACCTTGGCCATCGCCACTGCTGCGGGAATCCTGTCGGGCTGCGCTCCGGCATGGTTTGCCTCGCGGATCGATCCCTGCGAAGCAATGAAAGAAGGAGGTCGGACGGGAACCGGGGTGGACCGCCATCGATTACGCCGGCTCCTGGTGATCAGCGAGTTCGCTCTTGCGCTGACGTTGCTGGCCGGAGCGGGATTGGTGATCCGCAGCTTTTGGAATCTGGTTCAGGTCGATCTCGGCCTCCAGACCGATCATATTCTGACCTTCGTAATGGTCGCTCCGGAGACGCGCTCGAAGGAGCCGGAGCGGATCGTCAGTTATTACCACCGGATTCTCGAAGGCATCAGCTCCGTTCCAGGCGTTTCTCACGCCACCGTCATGTCAGGAATGCCGTTGGATGTTCCGGGGTTCAACATGCCGTTCACGATCGCGGGCCAAGCTTCAGGCCCGGCGCAGCGAACAGGCGCGGTTGTACAGCAGATTACGCCCGATTATTTCCGGACGTTTGGAGTGCGGCTAGTGAAAGGCCGCGCATTCACTGAACAGGACAACGCCACGAGCACGAAGGTGGCGATGGTGAATGAGGACTTCGTCCGCCACTTTCTGAAAGGCGCCGATCCGCTGCGGCAACGGTTGGTGATGCAGCAATTCATCCCCGGTATCACCAAGCTTGGCCCTGCCGTCGAGTGGCAGATTGTCGGCGTCTACCACACCGTGCGCAGCTTTGGACCGCGCCGGGATGATGCGGAAATCGATATCCCTTTCTGGCAGATCCCCTGGGATAGCGCAAGCATAGCCGTCCGCACTGCGGAAGATCCCGCATCGATGACCAAGAGCATTGCGGCTGCAGTGCATGCCGTGGACCCGCAGATGGCGCTGACCGAAGTGCGCACCATGGATGAGGTGCGCGACGAGATGTTCGCCAACGATCGGTTTGCGATGCTCCTATTCATTTGCTTCGCCATGGTTGCTCTTGTGCTGGCGTCGGTTGGGATCTATGGCGTGATGGCGTTCTCTGTCGCTCAACGTTCGCAGGAAATGGCCATCCGTGTGTCGCTGGGTGCTACCCGTTCTCGCGTGGTTACGTTGATCCTCAAAGAAGGACTAACCCTGTGCTTGGTCGGATCGGTCCTCGGCCTGATCGGCGCATATCTGACAGGCCGCGCCATGCAGAGCATGCTGTATGGTGTGGGCACGATGGACTTCTCTGTTTTCGGCGCGGCGGCGTTTCTCCTGCTGATCGCAGCGTTGCTGGCCTGCTTGGTTCCTGCTCGTCGCGCCGCGTCCACGGACCCAATACAAGCCCTGAGGGCCGAGTAACTGCGGTTAACCGGCCGTGGTGTGCGAGTTCATTACTCGTTCCGCAGCGCTACCATTGGCTCGACGCTGGCCGCACGCCTGGCCGGGATGACCGATGCCAGCAGCGCTGCCAGGGCGGTAAACCCCGGCGCCTTCCGCAGTTGTCGAAGCGCATCGCGCAAATCCGTCAGCATTCATACCTCCTATGGCGTCAGGCCTACTTTGCTGTACGAGAGCAGCCGGCCGCTGGTTCCCGGCGATCGCCAAGCCTCGCCCTCGTGGGTATCCACTGACTGTGGTGTAGGCTGGCAAACGGAGGAGAATCCTTCATGCTCCAGGTTCTGCTTGCTGGCCTCAATGGCGCTAATACCCGTCGCTCAGCCGTCTGCCCAAGGGCCCGGGCAAACTCCTTCCAAGCCTGCGAAGCTTCTCACTTTGGCACAGGTTTGGACGATGAATGGGACATACAACGACCCGCAGCATGGCGTATCGTTCCGCTATCCTGCGGTCTGGCAGGCCACGACGCAGTTTGCCAACCATCCACCCGCACTGACCCAGTCCGATGCGGTCAAGCCGATCGCAGGATTTGGATACAGTGAAGGCGGGTTCCCTCGGAAGCAGTTGGTAGGCCCCTACGGGCGAACGAATCTGGAAGGCGTCGGCATCGTCTACGCAGCTGTTCCGGCGGCTAGCGCGGCCGCGTGCAAGGCTACTGCTAAATCCGTTTCGGGCTCGCCCGAGGGCCTACCGGTCACGTTCGGAGAGCGCTCCTTCTCTGTGTACAAGACGGAAAGTGCAGGCATGTCACAGTCCATTTCCGGGAATCTTTATGCCACCTACGCAGGGGCCAATTGCTACCTCTTCGAGACGGATGTGGCGGTGGTTTCGCCTGGGGTCGTGGATAATATCCAGGTGCTCACGCCGCCCCAACTCAGCTTTATCGATTCACACTTAGTAGACATCATCAAGTCCGTGCAGATCATGACAGGACACTGAGCACTCTATGGATTGGCTCGAGCAACTACTCCAGGACGTACGCTTCGGCGCTCGGACGCTGCGCAAGAATCCGGGATTTGCGATGGTCGCCGTAGCAACCCTGGCCCTCGGCATCGGCGCCAACACAGCCATCTTCAGTGTGGTGGAAAGTGTTGTTCTGGCTCCGCTGGCTTACCCGCAGCCAGACCGGCTCGTCATGGTGAGCGAGAGCCGTCCGAGTGTTAAACAGTTGTCGATCACATACCCTGACTTTCAGGATTGGCAGCGCAATGCTCGCTCCTTCGAACAGATGGCTGCGTTTGACTGGCGTGATTATGATTTGACCGGCCCCGGAACATCCGAGCACCTGAATGGGACGGAAGTCTCCTCCGGCTTCTTCGCCACCCTAGGCGTGAAGCCAATCCTGGGACGTGATTTCTCTCCATCGGAAGACCACCCGCACGCAGCGCCCGCCGCCATTATCAGCGATCGATTGTGGAAGGATCGATTTGCATCGAGTCCGCGGGCGCTCGGCAAATCCGTGATCCTGGACGGGATCGATTTCACGGTCATAGGCGTTCTCCCTCCGGGATTCCGTTTCTGGGTCAACTCAGATATTTATACGTCGCTGGGGCAGGGTGAGCCTCTGTACTATAACGATCGCACCATCCATGGAATTAACGGAATTGCGCGCTTGCGTCCTGGGGTGAGCATCGGTCAGGCCGAAGCCGAGATGGCCGCCGTCCAGGAAAATCTCGACCGTCTCTATCCCACCGCGGATCGAAACCTGGGGATCGATATCGTACCGCTAAAGCAGATGATCGTTGGCGACACAGGCGCCACCCTTCTTTTGCTATTGGGAGCGGTGGGGATCGTCCTACTGATTGCCTGTACGAATGTCGCCAATCTCTTGCTTGCTCGCTCAGCCGCAAGGGCACGAGAGTTTGCCGTTCGCGCGGCGCTGGGGGCGAGCCGTGCGCGCATGGTGCGGCAATTGATGACAGAAAGCGTGCTCCTAGCGCTCGGCGGCGGAGTGCTCGGCCTGGGCCTGGCAAAAGTGGGAATCAGCCTGGCGCTTGCGACAATGCCGGAGAGCCTGCCCCGTGCCGAGAGCATCGGCGTGCATCTTCCTGTCCTGTTTTTCGCGTTCTGCATTTCACTGGCGGTTGGGATTGTTTTCGGTCTCGCACCCGCACTCAGGAGCTCGCGCGTCGACCTGCAAGCTTCGCT
This sequence comes from uncultured Acidobacteriaceae bacterium, assembly GCA_963743365.1. Classification (GTDB taxonomy): domain Bacteria; phylum Acidobacteriota; class Terriglobia; order Terriglobales; family Acidobacteriaceae; genus PALSA-350. Next base: position 419,049 of record CAVUQE010000015.1, on the reverse strand, counting down.
CAAGACGGGAGATCGCGGTTCCACGCGAGCCCATGGCCGCGGTCAAAGCGCACTGGTGATCACCCAGGTGGCCCTGACGTTGGTCTTGTTGGTAGGCGCCGGTCTGTTGGTGCGCACGATCCGCCATCTGTGGAACGTCGATCCGGGCTTTCATCCACAGCATGTGATTACCTTCAAAGTAGGGCTTTCGCCTTCGCTGACGGGGACGCCATCGAGCACGCGCCTTGCCTATCGCCAGTTACTCGAGCGCATACGAGAGATTCCCGGGGTACAGGCGGCGGACTTCACCAATATCGTGCCGCTGAGTGAGCAGGACAACGGCGGCCCCTTCTGGATTGGTGCGCAGCAGTCCACCTCCATGCAGGATGCTCCACATGCGCTCTACTTCGAAACCGGTCCGGAATACCTTCAAACGATGCAAATTCCGCTCCTTCGCGGCCGCTTTTTCACCGCGGCAGACACCGTCGAATCAGATCCGGTTGTGGTCATCGACAGTGTACTTGCGCACACCTATTTCCCAGACAAAGATCCAGTAGGTCAAACCATCACTGTTGCGCATTGGCGCACTGCACGCGTGGTTGGGGTTGTGGGCCACGTGAGGCACTGGGGGCTCGACGACCCCGGCACCTACAACCCAAGCCAGATCTATATTTCCTTCTATCAACTTCCCGATCAATGGGTGCCGGCGTTTGCCAGATCTTTATCAGTAGCTGTTCGCACGCAGCTCGATGTTGGAATCATGATGCCGGCGATCACGAAGGTTGTATACGGAACGGCTAAAGACCAGCCGGTCTATGACATTCAAACCATGCAACAGATTGCTTCAGACTCCATGGCGTCACAGCGGCTGCCCATGATTCTGCTGGCGGCGTTTGGGGTATTGGCGCTGGTGCTGTCGTCGGTTGGAATCTATGGCGTGATTTCCTATTCAGTGACTCTGCGTGTACAGGAGATTGGCATTCGCATGGCGCTCGGTGCAGCACGGCAGGATGTGTTGCGGATGGTTATCGGACAGGGTCTGCGGCTGGCGCTTGCCGGCCTTCTGATTGGCGCAATCGGCGCTCTGCTGCTTACCCGGCTGCTGTCGAGCTTTTCGCGTTTGCTCTACGGGGTGCGGACGAACGATCCGTTGACCTTCATGACTGTCTCGCTGTTGTTGGTGGGCGTTTCTGTTTTCGCGTGCTATCTTCCAGCCCGCCGCGCCTCGCGCGTCGATCCCATGATCGCGTTAAAGTACGAATAGCCGCATTGGAATTGCCCGCTCTATTGAACGTGCACGTGAGGGAGATTCCAATGGTGCTGCACACTGATGATCCGCAGCGTGAAACAGACAATCGCTCCTGAAACCGCGGCGAGGGGTTTTGGAAGCTTCATGCGAATGGCAACCACCATGACTGCCGCACCCGCCAAAGCCGCGGATGCGTATACGTCGGAGCGAAGAACAGTAGGAACCTGGGCCAGCAGCACATCTCTTACCGTACCGCCTCCTACACCAGTAATGCCGCCCATGAGGACCGCGATAAAAGGGTGGATGTCATAGGCGAGTGCCTTGCCTGCTCCAGAAACGGCGAATAAGGCCAGACCGGCAGCGTCGAGGCTGAGAATCAGCGGATTTGGAATTTGCCGGACGAAATGGTGGAACAGAAAGACGATGGCGCCGCCAAGGAATGCAACCGACCCCAAACGCCAGTCGCGAATCGAACCTGGAGGAATCGCGCCGATGAGAAGGTCGCGGATAATTCCACCGCCAAGCGCGGTAGCGAACGACAACACCATCAGGCCGAGCAAATCGAGATCGCCCTCGACCGCCGCGAGTGCGCCCTCAAGGGCAAAGACAAAGGTCCCCGCCAGGTCGAGTGTCAAAAGCAGTCTGCTGGGGTGCGGTTTCCCGGCGTGATTCGTCTCTGGGACCATTCATTCCTCAAGCGTGTGTCCTGGTAGATTAACAGGCTACTTTCTTGACTCGTCCCCGCGCAGACGCCTATCATCCAGCAGCCATGGCAGATAAGCTATTAGCGGGATGATCGGGACCACGGTTTCGCACTATCGCATTCTGGACAAGCTGGGCAGTGGGGGAATGGGAGTAGTGTACAAGGCCGAGGACCTCAGCCTCGGCCGTATGGTCGCGCTCAAGTTCTTACCTCAGGAACTGGCGGAAGACCCTCAGGCTTTCGAGCGTTTCCGGCGCGAGGCCCGGGCCGCCTCAGCCCTCAACCATCCCAACATCTGCATCATTCATGAGGTGGGAGAGTTCGGCCAGCAGCCGTTTATTGCGATGGAGTATCTCGAAGGAGAGACCCTTCGGCAGCGCCTTCTCGCCGGCCCCATGGAAACGGACGATCTTCTGGAATTGGCTATCCATATAGCAGATGCTCTGGATGCGGCGCATCAGGGGGGCATTATCCACCGGGATATAAAACCAGCGAACATCTTCATCACGTCGCGTGGACAGGCAAAAGTTCTGGATTTTGGCCTGGCAAAGTCGATCGGTACAACGCAGGAGACGCAGGCTGCGGGAGAGGCCGCCAGTCCAGGAGCGGTACGCTTTCCGGACAAGCCAACGCTGCCATTCGATACCAGTCGCCTGACCAGCCCCGGCATTGCTCTAGGCACGGCAGAATACATGTCGCCGGAACAGGCTTGTGGAAGACGTATCGATGCGCGAAGCGACCTATTCAGCCTGGGCGTCGTGCTCTACGAAATGGCGACAGGCCGAGTGCCTTTTGATGGCGATTCACCGGCCCAGATTTTTGCCGCGCTTCTGCACGACAGCCCCGAGCCCATCACCAGTCTGAATCCGTCCGCGCCACTCGCATTAGAAGCAATGATCAATAAGGCACTGGAGAAGGATCGCGACCTACGGGCCCAGAGTGCGGCTGAGTTAAAAAGCGATCTGAAGCGATTGAAGCGTGACCTCCAGTCGGAACGTTTGAGCGCTGCGACCGCGGCCTTTGCGAGCGCAACCGCAAATTCGCCAACGGGCGCGATGCGACCAACGGCAGCGCGCTCCACCGTGGCAAGAGGGAAATCCATCCCAGCTGCTCATCGCGTTCGATGGATTGGCTTCGGCATCTGCATCATCGCTGGCTTGACTGCGCTCGCGTTTGTGATGAGGCCGGTGCTGCCTCCGCCTAGAGTGGTCAGCTCGTTACAGGTCACGACGGACGGGCAGGAAAAATCGGGAGCGGCCACGGATGGCGCGAGGCTCTACTTTTCCGAAGGTGGACAGCTCTTTCAGGTTTCTATTGCTGGAGGAGAGATCGTCCCCATACACGAGTCCGTGGACGATATATTTCCCGTCGACATCTCACGCGATCGTTCCCAGCTGCTGGTATTGAATAAGAGCTTCGTGCCGGAGGGAAACGCCGCCTGGACTCTGCCCGTTCTGGGTGGCGCTGCGCGCCGATTGGGCAATGTGCTCGCAACCGATGCATCGTGGTCTTCCGATGGAGAGATGTTGGCGTATACGTCGGGAGACGATCTTTACATCGCCAAAGGCGACGGATCTGAAGCTCACCGGCTGGTCACCTCGGCCGGAACGGCCTCGTGGCCGCGCTGGTCTCGCAATGGAAGCCGGTTGCGTTTCACGGTTAACGGCGCCAACGGCTCCGCGATTTGGGAAATCGCGAAGGACGGAAGCGGCCTCCATCCATTGCTGACGGGCTGGAATACTCCGCCGGCGGAGTGTTGCGGCAGCTGGACGCCGGATGGACGGTATTTTGTCTTTCAGTCGTCGCGTGGAGGAGTAGCCGATATCTGGGCCATGCGCGAAGCGAGCAGCCTCTTCCAGAGAGTGAACCGCTCGCCGGTCCAGTTGACCTCTGGCCCCACCAGCACGTTTGCTCCGTTGCCCAGCACAGATGGAAATCAAATCTTTGTCCGGACCATCCAACCGCGCGGGCAGCTGGTGCGCTTCGACGAAAAAGCCGGCGAGTTCCGCCCGCTCTTTCCGGGTGCGCCGCCGGGGATTCAAGGAACGGGAGTGGACTTTTCCCGGGACGGAAAATGGATTGCCTACATGAGCTATCCCGATGGGAGTTTATGGCGGAGCCGGCCCGACGGCAGCGAACGATCGCAACTAACCTATCCTCCTCTACTGGCGTACATGCCACGCTGGTCGCCCGACGGAAGCCAGATAGCGTTTATGGGCCAGTTGCCGGGCAAACCGTGGCAACTCTATATGGTGAGCGCGCAGGGCGGCTCCGCACAGCAACTCATACCGGACCAACGCGATCAGGCCGATCCCTCCTGGTCACCGGATGGAAATTCGCTGGCGTTTGGAGGCCAGGCGGTATCGGAAAAAGACGCAGCCAGCGTGAATGCCATTCGCTTGCTTGATTTGCGCACGCGCAAAGTCACCGTCATCCCCGGATCAGAGGGCCTGTGGTCACCACGCTGGTCGCCGGCCGGCGATCGTCTTGCGGCCATGTCAAACGACGGAACCGAACTGTTCGTCTACAACTTCGGCACCCACGCGTGGACCAAGCTCGCAAAGGCCTCCATCGGTTACCCAACCTGGTCGCATAAGGGAGACTCCATTTTTTTTCTGAACCACTTGCCAGGCGGAGACCAGGTCTTTCGCGTCTCTGTCGCCACGCACAAAGTTGAAGAAGTCGTGGACTTGAAGAACTTCCACGCCGCACCATTTCTCATCGGCTACTGGTTTGGCCTTGCTCCCGATGACTCGCCTTTATTGATAGAAGACGCCGGCATCGAGGACTTTCACGCACTCAATCTCACCCTTCCATAGTCGCCCTGGTGGGCCTAGGGAGCGAATGGTTCTGTGGTTCTCTCATGCAGGGACTAACGAGGGTTTAGCCTTGCCAGCGCTAAAGCGCGTGATCGGAGTCGAGACTCTTTCACAGAGCGCTAAAGCGCTCCTCCCCCCGCATAAATGCGGGGGCTCCCACCCACCTTTTGGACAGATCTGAGCCACAGCAAAATCCGATACGCTTGACAATCCGCCGGCAGATTAGTAGCTTCTTACCCTAAGACGCTTATGGAAGACAGAAGTGAAACCGGAGAACTAATTCAGGGCACGCTGGAGATGCTGATTTTGAAGGCATTGATACGCGGGCCCTTGCACGGGTACGCAGTGGCGGAGTGGATCCATCAGACCTCACAGCAAGTATTGAAGGTGGAGGAAGGGGCTCTCTACCCGGCGCTGCACCGGCTGGAGTTGCGAGGAGTGCTAAAGGCAGAGTGGGGGCTTTCCGATAACAATCGGCGTGCGAAGTTCTATCGGCTGACAGCTGAGGGCAAGAGGCGGCTGAGTGCAGAATCGCAGCGCTGGACGCGGCTTTCGGCGGCAGTTGCTTTTGTGATGCAAGCTTCGTGAGGAATTTATGATTCCGAGTGTTCATGAGTTTGTAAAACGGTTGTGGGCCCTCTTTCACAAACGGCGCATGGATCGCGAGATGGCGGAGGAGCTGGAGTTTCACCAGGGGCTGTTGCGCGAGAAGTTGTTGCGGCAGGGGGTTCCACAACGCGAAGTCGATTTGGCGACACGACGGACCTTCGGCAACGCAAGCCGCTGGCAGGAGAGGCTCCACGAGCTATGGCAGTTTAAGACTCTGGAAAATTTTCTTCGCGATCTTGGATTTTCAGCGCGGCTGCTGGCGAAGTCCCCGGGGTTTACCGCGGTCGCAATTCTAACGCTGGCTGTTGGTGTGGGAGCGAACACGGCCGTCTTCTCGTTGATCAACGGGTTGCTGCTTAGGCCGCTCCCTGTGCCTCACGCCGAACAGCTGGTTGTCCTGCGCATCGATGAGAATGGCCCCGAGCCCAACTACGCTTTTTGCACGCCGTTTTTCCGCGGCCTGGAGCAAAGGCACGACCTGTTCGCGAATGTCTTTGCCTACAACGGCGAGACGTTTCAGGTGGGGGGCCGCTCCGGCAATGAAAATATACAGGGAGTGCTGGTGAGCGGGCAATTCTTTCAGGCGCTGGAAACACCTCCGTTGTTGGGGCGCTACCTGACTCCGCAGGACGACCAGCCGGGAGGCAGTCCGGCAGGGCTCGCGGTTGTCATCAGCGAAGATTTTTGGAACAACTGGTTCAACCGCGCAGCGAACATCATCGGGCGCAAGATGGTTATCGCCAACACACCATTCACGGTGGTTGGGGTGATGCCTAAGCGGTTTATTGGAGCAGATCCGACGCAAAGGCCCATGATATTCGTGCCGCTGTCGGCGGACCCCATTACTGACGCACCGAGAGACCATATCTCCGCTGGAATTCATGCGTGGTGGATCACTGTCGTTGCGCGCCTCCGACCCGGCATAAGCCTCGACCAAACGAATGCAGGGTTGCGCGCAGTGTCCGGCCCGATCCTGCGCCAGACTGCTGACGATGCGAGCTACATTGCGGAGGCAGAAAAATCCCATTTGCATTTCGTGGCCGAGCCCGGATCGCGTGGATATGCATATGTCCGCTCCGTGTTCCGTAAGCCGCTCATCGCCATGTTCGCCATGTGCGGAGGAGTCCTGCTGCTGGGATGCCTGAATCTGGCGAGCCTGCTGATGGCGCGCGGGGCAACTCGGCAACGGGAGTTGGCAACACGCCTGGCGATGGGCGCCACCCGGCGGCGGCTGATTCAGCAACTCCTTACAGACAGCCTCTTGATTGCGTTCCTGGGAACGATCAGCGGAATGATGGCGGCGTCGATCGTGAGCCGTGCACTGGCCGCGCTTATTTTGCGCAGCAATACCTTTATACAAAATGGCCAGATCGACACCTCGCTCGATCTCAGGGTGTTCGGATTCGCCGTGATCATTGCTATCGTTTCGACGCTGCTGATTGGACTCATTCCAGCTCTGCAGGCCACCTCGGGTAATCTGAGCGACCACATCAAGGATGGACGGCACGCAGGGCAGGCGCTTCATAAAATTCTGACTCCTGCGCTGCTGGCATCGGAGGTCGCGGTGGCGATGACGCTGGTGGTCGGCGCGGGGCTGTTGGCAACGAGCCTGGTGCGACTCTTCCACTCAGGAATAGGATTCGATCCCAGGGGACTCTTCAATATCGCGTTCAGAATGGACAAGCAGCCACTGACAGGCGATGCGCTGATACGGGTTTATCAGCAGTTGGGCGAGGGACTGAGCCATCAACCGGGTGTCGAGAGTGTGAGTTTTCAATTTGTCGTGCCCCTTTCTCACCGTCATTGGACGGGGCTGTACTCCGGGCCGGGTGAAAGCCGCCACACTCTCAACATGAATAGCGTGGCGCCAAATTACTTTGGGACGATGCGCATTCCGCTTTACCAGGGGCGTGAATTCGACTGGAACGATACCAAGGCTTCGGGACTGAAGATGATCCTGAACCGGTCGGCGGCGAAGCTGCTCTTTCCCGGCCGCGACGCATTGGGACAACAGGTGATCAATGGTTGGGACCAAACCTCGTATCAGGTAGTGGCTGTCGTGGGCGATACGAAGTATCAGGATCTGCGTGAATCCGCGCCTCCGAACGCCTACGTGCCGATCATGCAAGACCCACAGGAGAAGCCATCGCTGAGTGCGGTGGTTAGGATGGGCGGACAAGCGCCGCTGGCAGGGATTGCCCGCCAGTTGGCATCACGGCTGGCTCCGACCATCCCTGCGCCGGTAGTCACGACGATGAACGATGTGGTGAGTGGATCGATCGCCGCTGAGGGGATGATGGCGGTCCTGTCTATCTTCTTTGCCGGGTGTGCGTTGCTCGTGACCGGCATTGGCCTCTATGGAACGGTTGCCTATTCAACGGCGCGGCGAACGAGCGAAATCGGCATCCGCATGGCACTCGGAGCACAGCGCGCCAGAGTGATGGCGATGGTGTTCAGGGAGAACGCAGTGATCGCGGCGGTCGGTTCGGTGGCAGGACTGCTCGTGGCCCTTCTCGCGTCGCGCACACTGGCCAGCTTCCTCTATGACACGTCACCACGCGAGCCGTGGGTATTGGCAGCCTCTTTAGGCGCACTCACCGCAATTGCTGCTGCAGCTACTCTTCTACCGGCATTGCGAGCGGCACGGATTGAACCAATGACGGCTATCCGATACGAATAGTATTGCTCCGGTCATGCGGAGAAGTGTTAAGCCCAGCCGTTTGTCCAGTGAGTTTTTCCAGCAGCCCTGTTCAGTTATTTATAAAATTCGATATTTTTGGGTCTTTTTTGCGGATTAGCAGCTTAGCGAGGACGGACAAAGGGATTAAGGGGGGTCTTTTTTGTCGAAAAATCCACTCCCAGGTCTGGAACAGAATTGAACAGGGGGACATAAGGTACGGGGGTTTTCGCGGTGGTAGAGGGGTTGGCGGAGGTGGACTGGCTGGGGCCGGCGGCCTCGGGGGCATAGATTTGCGGAGTGGGGGCAGCGGTGGATTTCTTTTCCGCAAAGGCGGCGAGGCGGTTGGGGATGAAGTTTTCCATGGCCACGATGATGGAGAGGGCCTTGACCTGTCCGGTAACGCTGCCTCGGGTCATTTCGGGGCTGAGCTTAGCGATTTCCCAGAGGCGGTCAAGTACTTGTTGGCGGTCGGGGCTCGGGTGGCTCTGTTCTTCCACGGCACGCCGGGACAGGTTGACGTCCTGCTGGACGAGCTGTTGCTCGACGGCGACGCGGTGCTCGAGCATGTAGGCGAGGACACGTGGTTTGGATTTGGTGTAGGCGGCGGAGTCGGGGTTGAGGCCGACGGCTTCGGCGGCTTGACGGTCGGTCATGGCGCCAGAGAGGATCAGGCGGGCAAAGGCTATTTCCTTATCGGTGATGGGATCGTTGACGTTATTTTTGGGCATTGTGGCTCCTTTGGTTTGAGAGAAAAAATTTGAGAGAAGCTAGGGGCTACTTTCCTTGCGATTGAATGCACGGTGGGGACAATAAAAAATCCCGCCGCGGCGGGATGCTGTCCGAAATGATTGGATACCCAACCACGTTCGACGTAATTGGATGGGTGCCCCGGCTGGCCTCAGCGTACTCGTACTGAAGGGGGCGAACATGGGCCACCTGTCCGGGGGACCTGCGTCTTTCGAGAATCTTGTATTCCTTGATTTGAGACAGGGATCGGGTGTGGCACCGGACAGCGGTTAAACTGTCCTTCGCTCGCGCTTAGGCCGAAACTACCGACAACTGCCGACCAGCGAGAGGCCGCGAGAGCCGCAAGCTGTGCCGATATCAACTGCTTACACGGTACGGCGCGTTGCAGAATCGGTTCCAGACGCAAAGATTGTTTTCTCCAATCGACGGTTATGGTTTCGGAGGTTACTTTGGGTTGGCAGGTGACCTGGCGTTTAGGTTCGCATGATCGCTGCAGCGCCAACCATTTATTCGCTGCGCGACGGGCCGGCAGCCAGCAAGCCAGCAGGAGAGCAAGAACCATCACACGGGAACCAACACGATTCTCTTTGAAACGCATCTCGATTGATTCGCATATCGCTGGGGTATCCAAGGCAATCGAATCGCCCGGCCCGATCTCAGCTCTCCTTGACAACTTAGGAGAGCTCGGCCTATTCTCCTAATCATCTTAGGAGGATGAGTGAAAGAGCAAGCTCAGCTTCTTCCAGGCACTCTCGACCTGCTTATTTTGAAGGCGGTTTCCCTCGGCGCGCTCCACGGGTACGGCATCCTTCTGCGCATCGAGCAGATTTCTGGCCAAGCGTTGCTGATTGAACAGGGAGCCCTCTATCCGGCGTTGTTCCGCCTGGTGCGCGGCGGATTTCTGAAGTCGAGTTGGGGCACATCGGACAATAATCGCCGCGCCAAATTCTACGAACTCACTGCTTCCGGCCGTAAGCGATTCGGCGAAGAAACCGCAGGCTGGAATCGTCTCACCGCGGCCATGGCCACCGCGCTGGCAGCGCAACCGGAGGAAATATGAGGCTACTCTCCTTTCTTCGCTCTCTTGTCGCTTCCCACTTCCATCGCTCTACGTTTGATAGCGATGTGGAGGAGGAACTTCGGTCTCACATTCAGCACCGGGCAGATGATCTTGAACGTTCAGGCATCGACCACGCAGAGGCCGAACGCCGCGCGCGGATAGAATTCGGCGGCTATGTGCGATACAAGGAGGAGAGCTATGAAGCATCCGGCGGCCAATTCTTCGAGACCCTCTTGCAGGACCTGCGCTACGCCGCCCGCATGCTACGCAAATCGCCCAACTTTACCGCGGTAGCGGTGTCGACACTGGCCCTTGGCATCGGGGCCAACGCGGTGGTATTTGGGGTGATGAATGCGCTGATTCTGCGGCCCCTCGATCTGCCGCAGGCGCAGAAGCTCTTTATGATCGAACGGGACCAACGCAGTGGGGATCAGGACAGTTCCCCGATGCAATCGTATCCCGACTATCGCGATCTCCGAGACCGGAACCGGAGCTTTGACGGGTTGATCGCATACGACATCGATACGGCCGGCCTGGACACAGGCGGCAGTCCGTCTCCCGTCTGGCTCTACGAGGCGAGCGGAAACTACTTCGATGTACTCGGTGTTCAGCCTTATCTCGGGCGCTTCTTTCATAGCACCGATGAGCGTGGCCCGAATAGCGCCCCCTATATAGTGCTGGGTTATGCCTATTGGCAGAGCCACTTCAAGGGCGACCGCGGCGTGGTTGGCCGCTCCGTTCAATTGAACAAACATCCCTACACGATCCTCGGCGTGGCGCCACCACAGTTTCGTGGCACCGAGTTGTACTTTCGTCCAGATTTCTGGGTGCCGATCGTAAACGATCAACAGGTGGCAGGGGAAAGCGATCTAGAGGCTCGCGATTCCCGCGGTACCTGGCTGGTGGGACGGTTGAAAGCGGGCGTGACTCCTGCCCAGGCTGTTTCCGATCTGAACTCGATCGCGGCCTACCTGGGGAAGACGTATCCCAAGGTAGAGGGGCAAGCGAGCTTCTCGCTGGTACGGCCGGGGCTCCTCGGCAATATGCTGGGCCGTCCGGTGCGCGCATTCGTTACCGGGCTGATGTTGCTCGCGGGCTTGATTTTACTTGCTGCCTGCGCCAACCTGGGCAGCTTGTTTGCTTCCCGGGCCGCGGACCGTTCCAAGGAGATTGCTCTTCGTCTTGCGCTCGGATCGAGCCGCAAACGCATTCTTCGGCAACTGTTGACAGAGGCTGTACTGGTTTCGATGGTGGGAGGCACAGCCGGAGTGTTGGGCGGGGTGGCGTTGCTGCGCTGGCTCAGCGCCTGGCAGCCACTCACAGACATTCCGATCAATATACCGGTACACCCGGATGCGAAGGTGTATGGAGTGAGTTTATTTCTCGCCTTGGCGAGTGGATTGCTCTTCGGCATCGTTCCAGCGCGGCAGGTGATGCGAGCTGATCCGTATCAAATCGTCAAATCGGGCACCACTGGCGCGGTTGGTCAGCGGGTTACGGTGCGTGACTTCCTGCTCGTTTTGCAGATCGCGGTCTGCGCGGTGCTGGTGACTTCTTCATTGGTTGCGGTGCGGGGCATGGTGCGCTCGCTGCACAGCAATTTCGGTTTCGATCCGCACAACGCTGTGGTGGCGAGCACTGACCTGGTCATGGCCGGATATAGCCGCGAGCGTGTGCCTGCAATGCAGCGGCGCATACTCGATGCACTGGAGAGCATTCCGGGGGTTACGGGTGTGGGCCTGGTCGACCGCCTGCCGCTGAGCCTGAATTGGAACGACGACGCTGTCTTCAAAGACAGTACCGTCGACCTGACTATTTCGAATGAAGCTGCAGAAGCCGGAATGCAAAATATATCGCCAGGATATTTTCATGCAGCCGGGTCTGCATTGCTGGCAGGAAGAGCCTTCACCTGGCATGACGACAAGAATGCGCCGCGCGTGGCCATCGTGAACCGTGAATTTGCACGCAAGGTCTTGGGCTCAGAGACAGGAGCAGTGGGCTCGTATTTCAAGTTAATGGACGGAACACGCATACAAGTAGTGGGTATGGTGGAAGACGGCAAATACAAAACCATCACCGAAGATCCGGAGCCGGCCGCATTTATGCCTATCCTGCAGTCGCCGTCCAGCGAGACCTGGCTGATCGTGCGCTCGAATGGCGACCCGCAACGATTGGCCGCCGCCGTGCGGCACACGCTGCGAAACCTGGACGACGGACTGCCGGTTAGCGTGAGGACATGGAACAGACAGCTGGACAGCGCATTGTTTGCCTCACGCGTGGCGATGATCTCGCTTGGGGTGCTGGGCCTGCTGGGCGCGATGCTGGCGGCCACCGGCATCTTCGGCATGGCTTCCTACTCGGTGAGCAAGCGGCTGCGGGAACTTGGGATCCGCATAGCCTTGGGGGCGCAGCGTAAGGAAGTGTTGCGGGCGGCGCTGGGGAGGGCCTCGCGGTTGCTGGCGATCGGTTCCGTCGCAGGTCTTCTTCTGGGGATTATGGCGACGAGAGTGCTGTCATTGATTGTGTATCAGGCGACTCCCCGCGATCCGTTGGTGCTGGCCGGTGTCGTACTCGCCATGCTGATGCTGGGTCTGGCCGCCACGTGGATTCCGGCGCAGCGGGCGCTGTCTGCGGATCCTTTGTTACTACTGCGGGAACAATAAATCGAAGGCGAAGAGCGAGGGATTTGGCAATTTGCTCTTCAACAAACGATGAGCTATGCTCCGGCTCATGCAAATGACGCTGCATCCCGCACTGCTTTTATTGGGCGCTGTTTTGGCCTCGATCCCGACGGCTCCTTCAGCGGTGCTGCTCGACAATAATGAGGTGAAGGTGGCCCGGGCGTTCGAGAAAAATCAAGTGGTGGGAAAGTTCCACCAGCATGAGATGAACCGGGTGATGATCTACCTCCAGTCCGGCCGGCAGCGATTCGAATATCAGGACGGGAGGAAACCGGCGGTCTTCGATTGGAAGGCGGGTCAGGTGGTGTGGAGCCCGCCAAGCGGGATGCACTCGCCGCAAGTCCTCGATCATGATTTCGACATCATCGAGATCGAATTGAAGACCCCAGGGACGGACAAGGCGATCACCAGCGACCTCGATCCGCTCAAGGTAGATCCCGGCCATTACAAGCTGGAATTTGAGAACCCCCAGGTGCGCGTTCTAAGAGTCAAGATCCCGCCCCACGGAGTAGCTCCCATGCACGCGCATGCGACCGACCGCGTAACCGTCTTTCTCACCGACCAGAATTTTCGCACCAAAGATTCTACGGGCAAGGTAGCGACGGTGGAACACAAGGCGGGTGACGTCGCTTGGGGCACGCCCATCGAACATACGGAGCAGAACCTTAGCGACCAGCCTTTTGAGGCGGTGGCCGTCGAAATCAAGAGATAGCTGCCTAGCAAGAACGCTGAGTCAACGGGCATAGAGAAACGTGCCGCACAAGTCGGTTGAGTTGGCCAGCACCTCGGGCTTGAACACCGGCATTTTTTCTCCAGAGAAGAAGGCAAGGTGCAAATTGCGCCCGGCGACGAATGCGGCAACCCACTGGGTATCCTCGGAACCACAAATGGAATTTTTGTGCAGGAATTTTTTTGACGCCGGGATGCTCAGGCGGTAAAGACTGCCGCGTCCACCGGCACTGCTGTCTACATCAAAGACCGCGCTCACCTCGCCCGGCTCGAGATCGCGTATGCGGGCGATGGGAAAGCTGGAAAAGTTGATCGCTATCTTGATCTCACCAAATGCCACGTCGCCGGTGATGGACTCGGCCGGCGAGTTCGCCGCACGCCAAGGTCCTAATTCCTGCGCTGCAACCGACACACAACAGGCCAGCACCAATCCCGAAATCACACTTAATAATCGTTCTCGCTTCATCTCTTGAGGATGACATTCATAGAATCTTTGAGCAACTCCGGCTGCTTTTGTAACCGTGTTGTTGTCGAGACGAAGCTTAAAGGAAGCTCCGATTTCGTCATCGACACGCCAACTGCAAATGCTGGGTGCCCCATTCAAGCCTTCCTTTGGCTTGAGTGGGATAACGTTCTCGATGGACCACTTCACGATTGCCACGGCCGCTATGGCGCCGTTGGCTGGTCAAATCGCTACAAATTTTAATGACAAGCATACTTGACATAAGCCAAAATCCCGATGTAAAGTTTGCTTGTCATGCGAGGGAGCCGTCTTTATGTCACTTTGCTCTAAGAATCTGACCCCACTGCAACGCCGCTCGACACAGCTGATGGGAAGCGTCATGCTGCTCACGGTAGTAACCAACCTCACAACGCCAAACCTTGCCAACCCGCTGGTCGACATATTTCCAGGGCTCTCGCAGCTTGCCGCGCACCATGCGCATCCTTCTCCTCTCCTGCTGGGCGTACTTTCGGCGCTGGCTGTGCTGCCGGTGTTGCTTGCCGTGTGGGTGGCCGCTCGTTATCTGAAAGCCGAGCCGGATGAGTTCATCCGCGCGCTGGTTGTGCGGTCGCTGCTCTGGGGCTTTGCCATCACCATGGCTGGGGATGCTATTGCCGGGGTCTTGATGAGCGTTGATCCGCGCCCGTTTCCGCTTACCATATTGAACGCGGACCTGTTCTTCGCTTCTACGGGGATCGCCTTTCGGCTGCTGCAGCGGAGCTACAGGTGAAGAACTCCCTACGCATGCTCCGTGCCGAAAGGAACTGGAGCCAAGCCGATCTTGCCGAGAAGCTCGGAGTGTCCCGGCAGTCGGTCAATGCGATTGAGACCGGCAGGTTTGATCCCAGCCTGCCGCTGGCATTCAAACTGTCCAAGCTTTTTGCTCTGCCCATCGAGACCATCTTTTCCGAATGAGGACGCCTCAACTCAGCTTTAATGTGGTGATGCCGGCAGGATACTCCTCTTCAAACAACAGATTTTCTAGCGACGCCGCACGAAATTCGCTGAGGTAGTGCATACCGAGCGCCGCGGAAGCAAGGGCCAGAATCATCATCAGTCGACCAAACGGGCGATTCAGCAGGCGCCCCTCGAGCCCGGCCGTTTTGCTTAATAAGCGTAGGAAGAACATCAGGCCGCCCCAGAAGACAAGATGAATTTGCGCTTTGCCGGGGAGATAAGAACAGGTGAAGGGTATCTTGGGAAAGGTGTACAGGCACAGTTCGACGAGAAGAATTCCTAGCCCTAACATCACCGCGAAATGTCCCACAACGGGGCGCCACGGATACACCAGAAGGCAGGCGGCGATCACCAGCAAGACAGGAGAAACGGCCAATGCCAGCCACGAAAAGCGAACACCTTTCTGGTAATCCCGAGCCGGTCGCACTTGCGTGATGCGAATGATCCAGTTCGCCTGCAGCGAGATGGGAATCGAAGCTACCACGCGTAACGCCAGCACGACGAGGATCATCATCAGCATGCTGGCAAACAGGAATGAGTCGCTGACGGTGGCTCCAGCGGATAATATTCCTGCGCGGGTGATGTTCACGTAACCGATGACGATGGTGATTCCCAGTCCCAAATAGAAACTGAAAATCATACGATGCTGACGGCTTCTCAGAAGAGTTCGCATGCTGAAGAGAGTGAGAGCCTGGGTGAGCGGGCTGGCGAAACGGGGCGGCCACGCAAACCATCGCTTCTGGGGGAGGATGTCGGGTTGCTCGACGATCTTCGGCATCAACCGGAAATAGCACAACAGCAATACCGCGCACGTTCCGAGCGCGGAGACGCCCAGGCCGATCCAAGCGCGTATGGCCAGGGGAGCCAGCGCGGGATGCATCGATCCATTGAGCTGGTTGAAGAGAGCCAGGAACCAGTAGGAAGGAAGCCACTCAAGCAGGTGTTGATTCTGCGGAGCAGTAAGCGCCGCCGGCGATTCCAGCGATGGCTCAAGGAGGTACACGCTTAGCAAGGTGCACATGGCAGCAGCCGGCAAGACTGCGGAGACACCAAGGAAAAGCTGACGTGGAAGCAGATTCGCGGCCAGGCCCTGTAGGGTGAGGATGGTGAATACAAAGAAGGCGGCCGCGGCGGAGATAGTGATCCAATAGGCCGGCAAAGCTCTCAGCATGCCGAGAAACCCGCTGTTGCTGGATCTAAAGAGCAAAGGCCATATAAGGCCGGTAAAGATGTTCAGCGCAAGCACCGCGAGAGCGGGTGCAGCGAAAAGAGCGGCAAGCTTAGCCAGAAACAACGTGCTCTTCCTGACGGGCAGTGGTGCCAGCACCAGGAGATCCCGTCGATCGGGAAAGGCCGCGTCCCAGTTGAGTATGGCGATGAGCCCGGCCACGGTCATCGACGTTTCAATAAAAAAATGTTCGAACATCCATGCGGTGGTTAATGGCAGGGCGTCCCCATTCATGAGCAGAATCGGAATGGAGAGCAGAAAACTGAAGGTGCAGAAGATGACAGCAAACTGCCCGATCAGTTTGGCCGGGTCGGCATCGGACGAAAGCAGATCAAGGTCGACGACCCGGAGAAGGAAGACGCGATAGAGAGTACGGAACTGAAGTTTTCTCTGGGCCCAGTGGCTATGCATGGATCAAGTCCGCTATCTCTCGAGAGATAGCATCCGAATCGGTTTCAACAGCGAGCTGAGAAAATATTTCTTCCAGGGTGGGTACGGCCATTAAGACTCTCAAGCGCTCGATGGAGTCGTCTGCGACCACTTTGCCGCGATGCAAAATGACGATGTGAGAACAGACGCGTTCCACAGTTTCCAGTTCGTGCGAACTGAAGAGCACGATCTTGCCGCGAGCTGCCAATTCTTTAATCAGGCTGCGCAAGATGAGCGATGAACCCACATCGAGGCCGGAGAACGGTTCATCCAGCAGGATGAGATCGGGATTGTGCATGAGGGCTGCGATGAGGAGAATCTTTTGCCGCATGCCTTTTGAGTACGAGGAGATCGCCACGTCGCGATCACCATGCATTGCGAAGAGGCGGAGAAGGCCATGGATGCGTTGGTTTGCGGAATCCCGGTCCATGTCCCTCAACTGGGCGACCATCACCAGGTACTCCAGGCCGCTCAAGTGGGTATAGAGGTGAGGCTCTTCCGGGACATAGCCAATCCGCAGCCGATAGGCCATGGGATCTTGCTTGATGGGCCGCCCGTCGAAAAGGATTTCTCCCGAGGTGGGCTCAATCAATCCCGTGGCCAGCTTCATGGTGGTTGATTTTCCGGAACCATTTGCACCGAGGTAGCCCGTTACCTCTCCCGGGCGGGCAACGAAGCTTACATGGTCCAGAGCGGGAATGCCGAGGTAGCGTTTATAGAGATTGCGAACCTCGAACATGGATAGCCTCAGGCTTCAAAGTCCCTACGGCGTGGGCTGGAGAACAACCTCAGCGTGCGATGGCGCTTGAAACGTGAGGGTATAGCAAGGCACACGGTCGGACCATTGCACCGAGACGGTGAGCAGGTTGGGGTGACTTAAAAGCTGAATCAGGGAGAAGAACATCAGGGAAAACATCATTCCCGCCTGCAGGAGGCGAACCGGGCCGATTCCTGGACCGGTAATGATCGTTCCGGAAGTAATGGATAACTGGCCGGGATCGTTTTGTACCCGGCATCGCTGGCGTAGCAGAGAGATTGCTCCATCGATCAGCAGGGGGACGACTGTGCCCTGTTGACGTTCCTCCTCGAAGATCCACAACATCTCGTCGCCAAATTCGTCTTGAAAAGGGACGGGATGAAGGCGGAGCAGCAGACGATAGGCGTAACGAGAGACCATTCTTTTCATGCTCTTCCTACCCTTGCTTCCCGAAGGCGCAGTCTGGCCTGGCTAACGACGGTTTGTAACCGATCCACCTCTGCAGCCAGCGCATCCTTCCCTTCCCTGGTGAGCGAATAAAAACGCCGATCGTCTTCTTTCGTAGAGGCAGACTTGCGTTTCGGTGGGTGAGATGGTGGGGCATCCGAGACCAAACCAGCGTCCATTAACTTCTTGAGGTTGTCGTACAACGTGCCTGGCCCCAGCGTATAGTGGCCGTCCGAATTGCGTGCGACTTCCTTAATAATTCCGTAGCCGTGCAAATCACCACCGGCCAGCGCCAAAAGGATATGCAGGGTTGCGGATGAAAGCGGAGCGTTCTTGGTAGTCTCGGATTTCATATCGGAATCCGACTATATCGGATTTCGACCATCCCCGTCAACCTGATTTCCAGGGGAAAACGTCTGCCGGATCACGGGTAACGCATTTTTGCTAATACTGTGGTCCGGTGGGATCAGTTATGTGCGGCCATTCTTCGGCGGAATGGCCGCGTTGGGTTCGGCTTCCTGGTCTACACCATTAGCAAAAATGCTCTAGCAGGCTGCGGAAAAGCTCTTTACGAGGGACGGCTGATCAGGCCCGGTTGCTCTCAGGTGAGCTTGCGCAGTGAGATCTTTTCCGGGCCGGGAAAGTTCGGAGGGATAGGGATCGTCACAGTGCCTGTTGCAGCCCATTGAACACCGCGCGCCAGCAGTGTTTGAAAGCCCACGCAGTCAAGATTGGGATTGGGCTCGCCGGCCCAGGTATGGCCAAGCATCGTAGTGTAGACACGGCCTTTTCCGTAGTTACGCACCCAGTCCATCGGTTCGTTCTGGTGCGACACCGGCGAATGGGCGTAGGTAAGAATCGTCAGGCCCTCCGCGGGCCCATGCTGGCCGTGGGTGAGCTGTTCGGAAGGATGCATCCACACCCTGGGCATCCCGGCAGTAATTGGATGGTGGGTATCGCGCACGTGAATTTGAAAGTCCAACCGTGGAGGATGACCGGGTTCCAACCCTGTTCCTTGGGGAATGACGATGATTTCGTCATTGTCGGCTACGGCCAGCCCACGCCCAAACGACGGCGAACGCCAACCCAGCCCAATCATCTCGTTGTAGGCCTTCCAATGCAGGAAGGCGTTGTTGGCTGCGTGGTAAACCACCAGGCCGCCCCCTCCTGTGACGAACTTCTCCAGGGATTCCTGAACGGCGGCAGGCCACTCAATTCCATCTGCCAGATGCCCCCCATTGAAGTTGTTAACGATGACGTCGTAACGGGAGAAATCGGGGTTCCAGGAGTTCCAGGCATCCTGCGAGGCTCCCCGCGGCGGGGTGGTGGATACCTCGACTGAAAACAGGTTGGTTGCGGTCAAGATCTCAGCGATGGCGTGCGTCGCCGTGGCCCAGTCATGATTGTTGATGCCATCCACGATGAGAACTCGCGTTGACGTGGGACGGGCGTGCGCATCTCCAGACGATACGGCCAGGAGGGCGAGGGAGCTTAGGGTGAATTGCCTTCGGGAAATGATCATGAGGTGTAAGCAGACCTAGTTCCTTTATACAATCCCCAGAAGTCAGGTCTTGATTTTTCCCCGGAAATAGACGGAGCTGAGCGTTCCCAAAAGAAGCAACGTGGCAAAACAATATGGAAGGTAGCGCCAGGGCGCGTCTGGAATCGGGATCAGGCTCAAGAACAGAACCGCACCCATGACCAGAAGCGTGATCACGGCGGCAAGGAGTTGTATCAGCGTCAAGGTGTGGTGGCGCGCAAGATAGAAGGGCGCCGCCACGCAGACGGAGAAATAGCCGCCCAAAAATCCGAAGGAAGCGATTTGCATCAGATAGTCCATCGCGTTTGCCATTGCCACCCCGCTTGTGATGAGAAGGACAGGGACGACCAGCGCAACCAATCCAATCACAAAAATGGCGCGGGAAGGGGTCCCATTCACAGGATGGATCCTGGCAAAAAACGGGGCGAATAAGCGCTCGCGTGCCATGGAGAAGATGACTCTCGCGCCTGCGTTCAATCCTCCTAAAGCGCAACCGAAGCAGCTCAGAGCCACGCCCAGAGAACTAATCCAGCCGAGTGCAGGTAGATCAATGGAACGGGCAATCAGATCAAGCGGGGCGTTGGTTTGATCGAGACCGAGATTTCGATCATGAGAAAGCGCGGTGATGGAGTAGATGCTGGCCATGAAAAGCAGACCTAAAAGCAAAAGACAGAGGA
Organism: uncultured Acidobacteriaceae bacterium; assembly: GCA_963743365.1. Taxonomy (GTDB): domain Bacteria; phylum Acidobacteriota; class Terriglobia; order Terriglobales; family Acidobacteriaceae; genus PALSA-350. Next base: position 399,256 of record CAVUQE010000015.1, on the reverse strand, counting down.
TCATGACCCGTGGAATGGTGCGCGTAGCAGATTGGGCCTCCTCGCTCAAAGTGGTCGAGCTCTCGAAGCCCGCCAGCATCATGAAGGCCAGGACAAGGCCCAGCTTGATCTGCGGAGAGCGGGTGCCTGCGAGGTGCAGCTGTGCTTGATCGATACCGTGGACATTCCGTGACATGGCAAGAACCAGGATCAATACAATGACCCCGACCGATATCGCCTCGGTGCAGAGCATGACGTTGGTGGAAAGCTTGATATCGCGGTAAGACGGCAGCCACGCCAGCACAACCACCAGCAACGTAAGCAGGATGGAACCTGCCTTGGCGATGGGGTGATTGGTGAAGTGGGCCATGACCATGCCGAGATAGTAGGCACAGGCTACAACCGAGCTGGTCACGATAAATGTCATGGCCACGATATAGGACCAGCCGGTGACAACACCGGTCCACCGGCCAAGCCCTATTTCCGCATAGCTGCTGAGAGAACCCGCCGAGGCGAACCTGGACGCGAAGACATTGATGTTGATGGAGATGAAGAGAAAAACGCCAAGAATTCCCAGGAACAGAAGCCAGGTGCCGTTTCCGGTTTTCGCGATGAGCAGCGGGATCACGGTTCCGAGGGTCGCGGCCGGCCCCATCGTGCCCACGGCTTGCGCCACATTCTCCAATGCCGAGAGATAATTTCTCCGCAGAGCACTTCCCTTGGGAACTGCATGCGGTTTATTCACGGCCTTTGTCGTCATCGCGTTTCAAACCGAGCGCAGCGCGATGCGAAAGCCCGTCTCGTCGTTGCGGCTATCCGGAAACTTGGGGTTTCGATTCGCCGCTTGCAGGTAGGCGGGCCGATCGCTTCCCCAGGAGCCGCCTCGGATAATTTTGGCCAAGCTTCCGGGGCAATAGGCGTCCGCACACCATTCCCAAACGTTGCCGGAGAGATCATAAAATCCAAGTGCATTGGGAGCGAAGCTGGCCACCGGAGAGGTGCGGGGAAACGGGTCTTGATAGCCGCCGGGGACAACTCCCCACCACGAAGGCATATCGATGCGAGACTCAGCGCCGGCATAATTGCCGAAGTTCGCGGGCGGAGGCCATCCAGGTCCCCACGGATACGTTCCTGCGCTGTGATAGAGACGCGCTTCGGGAGACGCGCCCTTTTCCTCGCCGAGTCCGACGGCCATGCTCCACTCAAGATCGGTGGGGAGACCGTAGCTTTGACGGCCATCCATCTTTGCTGAAGCCCGCTCTCGTGCAGTGAGCCAGGCGCAAAATTCGAGGGCGTCGTGATAACTAACTCCGACTACGGGATGATCCTCGGTCTGGGCAAAACCGGGTGACTCCCAAGTGTAACCATGGGGAAGCCAATCGTAGTCATCCTTTCCCAGGGTCAGCATGTTGCCGGTAGCGTCGTATCGCGTAGCCGAAACGAAAGCCGCAAAATCCTTTACACGGGTGGGCCACGCCGCGAGCCAGGTATCTTGAGTCAGCGCGATGAGAGGGATTCCCAACGAGTTGGCCGTTTGATTCAAGGCCGGTCTTCTTTCGCGTATAGAGCGTGCAAAACCGAAAAATTTGCGAGTTGGTCCGCGAGCGCAGGATCGAGATGAAACAGGGCGCAGCTTTTCCGCCATGTAGCCAGACGCATTTGCCCAAGCTGAGACGATTCGATGGTAGCAAAGTGGCTTATTTCCATCAGCGAGCGAACCTGGTAATTCAGGTCTTTCCCGGGGAGATACCTGGAGACAAGCATAGCCGCGGTTTCGTCTGGATGGGCAAAGGCCTCCTGCCAGCCGCGGTTGGTGGCCAGCAGGAATTTGGCCAGAATTTCGGGGTGAGCCCGCAAGAAATCACTGCGCGCGAAATAGACCTGGGAGTAGGTGCTGTAGTTGTTGGCGTAGCCGGGAAAGACGTTCAGTTGAATGCCCTTCTCTTCAAGAGCTACCTTCTCATCGATAAGGTAAACGACCTGGGCATCGATCTGGCCGGCAGCCAGCGAGGTGATGTCATCTCCTATTTTTTTTATTTTGACTTGAGGAAGGGAAAGGCCGTTGGCTTTGAGCATGATCTCCAACTGGGGAAGGTCGTAGGCGTGGAGACCGATTGTCTTTCCGGCGAGATCCTTAACCTGGGTGAGACGGCTGCTGCGGAGAGTGATGATGCCTAACGGAGAAGCCTGTAACGTAGCTGCGAACGCCTGGATCGGTTGACCTGCCTGGCGAGCCTGCAGGAGCACCATACCGTCGGCGCACCCGATTACGTTGCGCCCCTTGACGACGGGTCCCACGGTGTCGAGCGTCGTTCGGTTCACCGGTTCTATGGTGACGTCGAGGCCTTGCTGCGCGTACCAGCCCTTTTCTTTTGCGACCAGGAGGCCTGCAAATTGGGCATTCTCAATCCAGTCGAGCTGCACGGTCAGTGGAAACAGTGGCTCGGCCCTGCACAGAGGATGGAAAAGAGCCGCCAGCGTCAGACAAATGAGAGGCAGGCAAATGAGAGGCAGGATGGATGGCCTCGACAGCGGTTCTTTCCCGAATCCCACCAGGATCCCCTCCAACACGGCTGACGTTATCCGCCGGCCGGCGATAATGTAACGGTAACCGTATCCATATACTAATAGGCATGGAACCGTGTCCCTCAGCGGCTCGTTTCAAATTCCATTTGTGTATAGCCGGGCGGGGTCCTGGTGCCAGGGGCGATCGTGAAGAGGAGCTTCGAGCGGGGGCCGAGTGGAGGGAGTAATCGAATAGGATGTAACTTTAGTACCCTTTAGGTAACCATCTGCCACGCTGCAGAGGCCGGGAAAGGAAGCAGGCAGGCGAACAGCCGCAAGCGCCGCTTCTCGCGGTGAATGGGCGTTGGCTGAGTTGGAGGCCCGGAGCGCTGCTACCAGTATTTTTTAAAGAGATCGAACCGCACTCACCTTTGTCAGTGTGCCAATCATGGCTTCTTCAGCCTCGGTGAGTTGAACGACTAAGCCGTCCTGACACCGGAAGCGAGCGTAATAGCTGTTTCCCAGGGTCCAAATCTCTTCAACCACGGCAGCGCCAGAGCCGGCCAGGCGGACAATCTGGCCTCGCTTCAAATCGGACAATTTACGAATACCGTTCACATAGGCAGATTTCAAGAGGGAACCCCCAAAGCGGCTTAACTGTGGCCGAATAGCATGATTATCCTTGAGGCAAATAGCACAGTCAATGTGACGTGTTGCGTCTCGACGTTACCTTTTAGCGGGAGCCTCACCGCCACGGTACCCAAAATTCTGGCATGGACACCGATCGTCCCAATATCGGCCGTCGATCCTGACACGGAAGGGGTATTGTGTTCAGTTATTGTTAACGAAGGCTGGAGCCTGACCATTTTTGCCTGCTTATGCAGCAGGATCCAAAAAGATCCAGCATCCAAAAGCCGAGGAGAAGCCCCTGAAATGAAGAGCTATACGGAATACCTTGTTTTCGAAACCAGGAAGCGCAAGGAGATGGTTCACATCACCGACCAGGTGGAAGAGGCGGTGCGGAAGAGCGGGGTGAAGGACGGACTATGCTTTGTTTCGCCGATGCACATTACCGCCGCCATCTACGTGAACGATCTGGAGGACGGGCTGATCGAGGACATCAGCAAGTGGCTGGAGGAGCTTGCGCCGGTACGGCCGGACTACAAGCATCACCGGACCGGTGAGGATAATGGCGACGCCCACCTGAAGGCACTACTGCTGCACCACGAAAGCACGCTGCCGGTGACCAAAGGCAAACTCGACCTGGGAACCTGGCAGAGGGTGTTCTATGCGGAGTTTGATGGGCAGCGGCCCAAACGAGTGATCGTGAAGGTGCTGGGAGTTGAGTGAGGTCCGGGACAAGAACTTTTTGAAGTTTTTGGCGCGTTGACCGCATCTGTTGGTTGGAGACATATTGCCAATAGCGAACACACCAACAAGCGCCTCCGCCGGGGGCAATACGGTAACAGCAGTTGGCCGCGCACCCGGATCGTCTCACCCCAATCTGATCCTGGCCATATGCTGCATGAGCCTGTTGATCGTGGGCATGGACGTCACCATCGTGAACGTGGCCTTGCCGGCGATTCAACAAGATCTCCACGCCACGCTCTCGGGACTGCAATGGATCCTCGACGCGTATACGCTCGTGGTTGCTACCCTGCTCATGCTCTCGGGCTCCCTGTCAGACCGTTTTGGGCGGAGGCGTGTTTTTCAAATTGGCCTGGTTCTGTTTACCGCGGGATCGCTGCTATGCAGTATGGCGCAGAGCATCAACCAGCTTATCGGTTTCCGTGCGCTTCAGGGTCTGGGCGCGTCCATGCTCAACCCGGTAGCTCTCTCCATCATCGCCAACGCTTTCCCGGAGCCTAAGGCCCGGGCACACGCCGTGGGTGTATGGGGAGCTGTGGCCGGTGTTTCGTTGGCGATTGGCCCTTTGATTGGAGGCGCGTTGACGCAGGCGGTCGGCTGGCGGTCCATCTTCTGGATCAACCTGCCCATTGGCCTTGCAGCGGTGGCGCTGGCTGCGAGGTTCGTGCCGGAATCGAAAGCGCCGCGTGCACGGGCGTTCGATCCGGTCGGACAACTGCTGGTGTTTGCCGGCCTGGCATCGTTGACGTCGGCGGTGATTGAGGGACCGCACACCGGATGGACATCCGTAACGATCGTCGGCTTGTTTGCTACGTCAGCCGCAGCCGTGGCGCTTTTCTTCTTCTACGAGCCGCGGCGTAATGATCCCTTGCTGGACGTACGTTTCTTTCGCAGCATACCGTTCAGCAGCGCGACGCTGCTGGCACTCTGCGCCTTCGCCTCATTTGCCGGCTTTCTTTTTTTGAATGCGCTGTACCTGCAACAGGCACGCGGATTCTCGGCCTTTGATACCGGTCTTTGCACGCTACCCCTGGCGGTCATGATGATGGTGAGCGCACCGTTCTCCGGCCGGCTGGTGGGCCGTTACGGCACACGTCCTTCGCTGCTGGCCGCAGGCGCGGCTTTCCTGCTGAGCACGTTGATGCTCACCCGGCTGAGTATCGATACTCCTCTTGCCTTTTTGCTGTTGGCCTACGCGTTGTTTGGACTAGCCCTTGGCATGGTCAACCCGGCGATCACCAACAACGCTGTTGCCGGCATGCCCTTGTCACAAGCCGGAGTAGCGGCTGCGATCGCATCTACCGGCCGGCAGGTGGGAGCAGCGCTGGGGGTGGCGGTAGCGGGCACGGTCGTCGCCGCTAGCCACGCAAAGGGTTTGGATTTTACCCAGGCAACGCACCCGATCTGGTGGATCATGACCGGATGCGGTGCTCTGGTTCTGTCGCTCGGTTGGGTTTCTAACACATCGTGGGCGCACGCCAGCACCGGCCGGGTCGCACACTTGTTCGATTGATAACGGGATTAGGAATTGCGCTTGCGGTTTTTACAGGCGCGGCCTACGCGGCTTGCGTTCGCCGCCAACGTCATCTTGCGAGGTGTTCGCGCCCTTATCCAGCGGCGGCCGCAGATCCGGCGGCAACATGCCGTGACGTGGGGTTCCGCAAACAGAACACGCTTCGGCTTTCAATTTAATCTCTGCTCCACAGCATGCGCAAAAAGCGGCCATGTCATTTACTCTCCGGAGTTTTTGTTTGTTCTTTGGATGAACTCGGGAACGGCGAAGATTCAAGAGGAGGATTTGTAGGACATCCGGAGTCCGATCCTAATGACACAGGTGCGAGCGCCGTAGGTGCGGCACCAGGCTTGCCATTCGATCCCAGATTTGTCGTGGGAGGAGACGGGTGCCGCACCTACGGTGCTCGGCGGTCACACAATCTGTGTCCCAGCCCTTCCGGGCTGGGCTGACGTTTAGCGGTCGGCCCTCCGGGCCTCGCATCCATGGCGATTTTGCGGTGTCATTTCTTTCTCAACTGCCACAGGCAAGTCGGCTGCTCCTAATGACAAAGATGCGAGTGGCTTAGGTTTAGTGCCGCGCCTACGGCGCTCAGATCATGATTGGACGTGAGCCCCAGCCCTTCCGGGCTGGGCTCACGTTTGGCGGTCGGCCCTCCGGGCCTCGCATCCATGGCGATTTTGCGGTGTCATTTCTTTCTCAACTGCCACAGGCAAGTCGGCTGCTCCTAATGACAAACCAGAAACTGGGGCGTTGAGTGCTGCGTATCCCACTCAAGCCCAAAGACGGGGCTTGAATGGGGCACCCCAACCTTCGTTGCCGGCGCAGGAGGCAGGGTCATTGCTCCCTTAACTTGCCACAGGCAAGTCGGCTGCTCGGGATGACCAAGGGGAGGGTAGCGCTCCCCGCAGCAGCCGTTATAGGGAGGGACAGGGCAGGATATCCGCGATTTTCATTCCCCTTGGGTGGGCCAAAGGCCCATGACTCCTCCGGTCAACAACCCATTGCGAAACTGCTAACGGTTTGGAGGATTGGTGAGCAGTGCGTCTATGGCGTCGTACCCTGTGGGCACCTTGATGTTCCGCGGGGATGCACCCGCCCGAAGCAACGCTGCGACTGAATCGGGCGAACGACGATCTTTCCAGTAGGAGTCGACACACGCCTTGACGGCAAGAACCAATGGTGTGCGGCCCTTTGCGTCGAGAACATCCACCGGCGCTCCGCGGGCAATTAGTTCGTCTACGGCAGCTGGCCAGGCGCGCCAGGCGGCCGCGTGCAGGGCGGTACTTTTCTTTGCGATGTCGAAAAAGGGATCGCCCTCCGCGTAGAGCGAGTCCGGAGCTACTCCGAGGTCGAGCAGGTTGCGCATCCCGGCAACGTTGCCCACTCCGGCAAACTCGGCCAGCAGCGTGCCTCCCTGCGCAATTAGTTCGGTCACGAGGGCCGGTTCGCCGGCGGAGAGCGCGAGGATAGCTTCGCGGTCATCGCCGGCACAGGCTGCGATCAAGCGGTCGACGCCATGAAGGTCAATCGCCAGTCCTCGCTTTTCGAATAAGGCGAGCACGTCGCCGCGTCCACGATGTGCCGCCATGACCGTGGCAGATCTGCCATCGCGTTCATTTTGGAGCGCTGGATGAGCGCCGTGATCGAGCAACCGTTCGATGATGGGGATTCGATTGTCACGGCGGAGAGCGTGGTGCAGTGCATTGTCGCCAAATCTCGTCATCGCATTGGGATTGGCGCCGTGATCCAGTACGAGCTTGAGCCCGTCGGCATCATGCCAATCGGTCTTGCGCAGCAACATGGTGGTGAGACTCACCTGGTTCAGCGTCCCGCTTTCCAGCAGAGCCTTCATCACTGCATTGTCGTATCCCTCCGGTACGTGGTACGGAGTCTCCTCATCATTCGGATCGGCTCCATATTCGAGCAGCAGGCGTGTCAGTTCCAGATGCCGTGCAATGCCGGCGGCCCCATAGATTGCGCTTTCGAATGTGGGACGAGGATTGGGGTGGTCAATCATCTCGTACCAGCCCGTTCTGGCGCTTGCTCCCGCATCCAGGAGAGCGCGAGCGGTGCGCACGAATGCCTCCGAGCGCTGACGGTCCAGACGCAGATAACGTGAAAAACAAAGGTGGGTCAGCGCGTCCCAACCATGTGGACCTCCGGTTGCAGTCGCAGCCTTGGGGTCGCGGGCAAGGAAAGCGCGCACGGCAGCATCGTCGGCCAGGATGGCGGCGGTAAAAACATTAGCCGTGGCTACCTGGGGGAAGCGTGCAAGCATGCGCTCGGCATGCTCGAGTGTGCCCGACCCGTGATACGACTGCCGGGGCACGCAAGCCACTTCGATGAACACTGCTACCGGGTCGATAACGGAGGTCACGAGGGCTTCCGCGCGCTAGGGCTGCTTTGGCTTCACGGTGAAGAGCTTCAGGTCGATGGCGTCGCCCATCACCTTATAGCCCGCGTCATTGGGATGGAGGTGATCGCCAGGATCGTCGGCCGGCAGGTAGGTATCGGGATGGTTCGGATCCCGGACGGCGGCCTCGAAGTCGACGACGCCATCGAAGGTGCCGCTGGTGCGAATCCAATCGTTCACAGCCTTGCGGATCGCTTCGCCGTTCTCGGTGTAGTAGCCGGCGCCATGATACGGCGTCAGTGTGCAGCCGATCACTGCGATGCCATGGGTGTGCGCACGCAGGACCATCTGATCGAGAGCAAAGATAAGATCGGCGGCCGTGGCGCCATCGGGATTGGTGTGCAGGCGGCCAATATCATTGATGCCTTCCAGTATGAGGAGGTATTTTGCTCCGCTCTGGGCAATCACATCGCGATCGAAACGCGCCAGCGCATTGGGCCCGGCCCCATCCAGCAGGAGTTTGTTTCCGCTGATGCCTTCGTTCAATACCGCCAGGTGGCGATACTTGGGGTCGGCCTGCAGGCGTCGCGCCAACTCGTCGGGCCACCGCTGATTGGTGTCAATGGTCGATCTGGCGCCATCCGTAATCGAATCGCCGATCGTGATCACGGCCCCCGCATCGGCCGAAGCAAGGGTATCGATTCCGTTGAGGTATTCCCAACTAGTTAACGTGGTGGTTGTCTCCAGCGTGTCGTTGGCGACTACATTGCCGGGCGCGTGATAGCTGGTTGCATTGCCGAGTTGATGCTCGGTAATCGGCCCCGACGGGCTGGGCAGATAGAAGCTGACGGTCAAGTCGGAAAGGGGAGCAAACTTGAATGGGACACCATCGCTGACAACCAGGGCGCCGGGGGGTATAGAAACCGAAGGCTGCCCGTGAAAGGTGAGCGGCTTGCCAGAGCCGGCCACGACCGCCGCGCCTTTGAGGGTCTGTGCGATCTGTACCGCGCCAATCACCAGCGGATCGGTGCCGTACAGATTGGAAAAGCGCACCCGCACCATCTCTCCGCCCATACTCACGTGGACAACCTCACGCAAAGTGACGCCGGTTGCGCCAGGTGGGATGAGCTGGTCTGCAGGCTTGGCATGAGCGTTCAGCAGAGGAGCAGAGGCCCACGTACCGACCCACTGCTTGGCATCCGATTTGGCCAATAACGGCTGCGCGCACAACGCGGTGCTCAACGCCACGAAGAACATCCTGGCCGGCAGCGTGGTTCGACTCATCATTTAATTCTTCTCCTGGTCGAGGTCAGAACCGGAAGTAGGCACCCACACTCGGTTCAGAGGTTGTCCGTCTGGTTCCGGTAGTCAGCAGGGCCGCATTGAAATCCGGAGTCTTGTAGTTCAGACCTCGATACTGGAACCGCAGCCCGAGGTGCGAGGTGAGGATCGGGTAGTTGACACCGACCTCATACAGCAGCGGTACACGGGTTTGCTGGCTGTATTTTTGCCCGCCTACGGTGGTGGGTAGAAAGATGAGGGCGCCGAAGCCGATGGCGCCAAAAGGCTGAAGGCCGAGAATCGGAATCGTCGGTCCTTGCACCAGATAGGCTCCGGAAACCTCGTGCAGGTTGTTCTGCACTCCGAAAGGGATCGTGTTGTACCTCTCGCTAAAGCGGGTATAGCTGTAATTGACCTCGTAGCCCAACCAGGGATGGAAAGACTGCCGGACAGTTGCTAATCCACCCATTGAGTCAGTTGGACTGTCCTGGATACCGTTGCCATTCGCTGTTCCGGTGAATTGCCCGAAGATACTGGCTGCGGCTTCAAAGTTCTTCAATGTCTGGGCTGTGGCCCGGTGACTGAGCCCTGCGATAAGAAGGAAAAGAACCAGAAAAGAAAGGGACCTGCGGATGCACATCAAGTTGCCCACGCTCCTGCGCCTCAAAGAAGTGAAAAAGTCCGAAATTTCAGCTTTCGACCCAAAGAGATAGCATACGCCAGCCGGCTGTCATGCCCCCTACTGGCCGGGGGGTGCGCTACGCTCATCCAGATACTCCTCGATGCACTGATCGAGTATGCCGTGGGCCTGAAGAACGAAATCGATCGCATCCCGTCCGGCTCCCTGGCCGCCGGCGTTCGGGGTCACGTAGTGAGCCGCGGCCTTGACCTGGTCGCGAGCGTTAGCCACCGCAACCGCCAGCCCGCAAATGCGCATTACGGGCAGGTCGATCACGTCATCCCCCACGTAGGCGATCTGGTCGAGCGTAAACGATCCTTTTTGCATGATCTCGCGTACCGCTTGAATCTTGTAGTTCTGTCCCATATAGACGTAATCCATGCGCAAGGCGCGAGCGCGCTGGGCAACTGCTTCCGAGGTGCGCTTGGTGATTACGCCGCAGTGGATGCCGCCGATGCGGGCGAGCGAGATGCCTATGCCGTCATGAGCGTGGAAGCCTTTGGGTTCGAAGGTTTTCTCCGTCGAGCCAAGGGGCAGTGTCCATATCTTGCCATCGGTGAGAACGCCGTCCACGTCAAAAAGAATCAGGCGGACACGGCGGGCGCGTTCAACAGCAGTGAAATCCATAGCACTATTCATACAACTTTCGTTTTCTCACTGCATCTTGCCTTCACCTCTGCCTAGCGCAATGATGAGAACGTTATGAGAACCGCCAGATTTTCCCACCTGAAACTTGTAGTAGCCGGCGCCGCGATTGTATTGGCTCTGGTTGCAGCTCCCGCATTTGCCTCCTCAAAGTATGCCGGCATCTACAGTTCGGAAGCGCCTGACTCACCCGATCCGAGTTCCCCCGCCGGGCCCGCGTTCAGCATCAGCCTGGGTCCGGATGGATCGGCTACCGTGACCCAGGATCTTGGCAAAGGCGCTGTCACGACCTTTGGACATTGGGCCGATACGGGAGGCCAGGTCACGATCAAATTTGACGAGGTAGAAGGCAAACCCACCGATCCGCCGATGGTCCTTCAGTCCAGCCACGATGGACTGCAGGCGGTGACCTGGAACCACACCTTCTGGGGAAAAACGACTCCTCCTCCGCTGAAGAAGGAAGAGTCGAACTGGCACGCCAACAAGAAGCACGGCTTCCTATGAGTTGCAGCGCCGGTTCGCGGTGGGCTGGCGCATCCAGATAGTAACTACGTCCGGGAGTGGCTCCCTCTCGTGAACTGATTCCAGGACTGTGGGCGGCCCTCCGGGCCTTGGGAGCGGATGGAGCTCTCTTTTGCGGCTCTCTTACGCAGGGACTCATGAGGCTTGGCATTGCCAGCGCTAAAGCGCTCGTTCCCCCGCATAAATGCGGGGGCTCCCACCCCGAATTTGGACAAGTCTGACTCTCAGCCGTCCCCTTCGACAGGCTCAGGGCAGGCTCTTCGGGGCTGTTCGCATTACACCCCTATCCGCTTCTGCTATGGCAGAGAGCCTTCGAGTCTGTGTGCCATTCGACCCAAATGCTGGGCCTAAAATGGATGAATGCCCCCGGTGCAAGCCACGCTTCTTGACGTCGATCATGCCCATGCGTTGGCTTGGGCACATCCTGTGGTGCAGGAGTGGTTCACGGCCAAGTTTGGTACACCCACTTCTCCCCAGGAGTTGGGGTGGCCACCCATCCTCGCCGGCAAACCGACGCTCATCTCGGCTCCGACCGGCTCGGGCAAAACGCTGGCCGCCTTCCTCATCTGTATCGACAAACTGATCCGCCAGTCGATCGACGGTTCGCTCGCGCCCACCACCGCGGTGGTCTATGTTTCCCCTCTCAAAGCGCTGAGCAACGATGTGCAGAAAAACCTGGAGCAGCCACTACGGGAGATCCAACAACTCGCCCTGGAACGTGGCTACCTGTGCGCTCCTATCCGTACCGCAGTGCGCACCGGCGATACCCTGCCCGCGGAGCGCCGGGCGATGCTGAAGCGGCCGCCGCATATTCTCGTGACCACGCCAGAGTCGCTTTATATCCTGCTGACCGCGGAGAAGAGCCGCAATAATCTCTGCGCGGTCGAGACCGTGATCGTCGACGAGATCCATGCTGTTGCCGATGACAAGCGAGGAGCCCATCTCACGCTTACGCTGGAGCGACTGGATGCGCTGGTCCGCGGAGAAAACCGGCTGAGCCCGGGGAGCCTGATCAGCGGACGATCGCAGGCTCCGCTACGCATCGGGCTGTCGGCCACCCAGAACCCGATCGAGCTGGTGGCCAAGTTCTTAGGAGGACGGCGCGGGCCGGAAGTGGAGATCGTGCAGGTGGGCCAACACCGGGCACTGGACCTGAGCATTGAGGTTCCAGGCGACGAACTAGGGGCGGTCGCGACCAATGCGATCTGGGACAACATCTACGACCGCATGACGGAGTTGGCCTTGCAACACCGGTCGACGCTGGTCTTCGTCAACACGCGGCGCATGGTGGAGCGGATGGCCTTCTGCCTGGCCGAGCGGCTGGGCGCGGAGAACGTCGCCGCGCACCACGGCAGTCTTTCCAGAAAACTCCGCTTCGAAGCGGAGCGCAAACTCAAGAACGGTGAGATTCGGCTCCTGGTGGCCACGGCTTCCTTGGAGCTGGGCATCGATATCGGCAGCATCGACCTGGTTTGCCTGGTAAGCTCCCCGCGCGCCATCGGCGCCGCCATGCAGCGCGTGGGCCGCGCCGGGCATTGGCGCGGGGCCATTCCCAAAGGGCGCTTCTTCGCCACCACGCGTGACGACCTGGTGGAGGGCGCGGCGCTTATCCGTGCCATGCGCGCGGGGGTACTCGACCGGCTGGAGATTCCCAAGTGCCCGATCGATGTGCTGATGCAGCAGATTGTCGCGGCCTGCGCGGCTGAGCCGTGGGAGGAGGATGCCCTCTTTGAGGTTCTGCGCCGCGCCCATCCCTACAGCCAACTCACGCGCAAGGAATACGACGAGATCCTTTGCCTGCTGGCAGAAGGGATCGAAGCCAGCCGCGGGCGTTACGGATCGTACCTGCTGCGCGACCGGGTGAATGGGCGCATGCAGTCCCGGCGGGGCGCGCGGACTATCGCTGTTTCCAATGGCGGCACCATTCCCGACACCGCGCTCTTTTCTGTCATCGTGCAGCCGGAAGGAGTGCAGATCGCCACACTGGACGAAGACTTTGCGGTCGAGTCGTCAGCCGGAGACATCATTCTGCTGGGCAATACCAGCTGGCGCATCCAGCGCGTGGAGAGTGCCGGGCGGGTGCTGGTGGAGGATGCGCACGGGCAGCCGCCCAATGTGCCTTTCTGGCGTGGCGAAGCTCCGCAGCGGACGCTCGAGCTCTCGCGCTTCGTCTCCACCTTGCGCCAGGAGATCAGCGCGCGGACCGGCAATGTGCTGCCGGGCTACATCAGCCAATCGAATCCCGAGGTGGCGGAAACCGTGGCCTGGCTCAAGCAGGAATGCTGCGTGGATGATGCGGGCGCGGAACAAATGATTGGCTACATCGTCGCCGGGCGCGCTGTGCTGGGAGCCGTGCCCACACTCGACACCATCATTGCCGAGCGCTTCTTCGATGAGGGCGGCGGGATGCAATTGATTCTGCATGCGCCTTTCGGCGGCCGTATCAACAAGGCATGGGGCCTGGCGCTAAGGAAGCGCTTTTGCCGGGGATTCAACTTCGAGTTGCAGGCAGCGGCCACTGATAACGGGCTCAACATTTCGTTGGCCGAGCAGCATAGCTTCCCGCTGGGCGACGTTTTCGATTTTCTTACCGAGCAGACGGTGACCGGCCTGCTGGAGCAGGCCTCGCTCGATTCCCCCATCTTCCGCGCGCGCTGGCGCTGGGACGCGGGACGTAGTCTGCAACTGTTACGGTTTTATAACGGCAAGCGCATCGCGCCCCAAGTGCAGCGGACCCGCTCCGATGACCTGCTGGCCAGCGTATTCCCCCAGGTGGCTGCCTGCCAGGAGAACATCGAAGGCGATATCCAAATACCGGAGCACCCGCTCATCCAGGAAGTGATGAAAGACGTGCTGACCGAGGCGATGGACCTGGAAGGGTTGATCGGGCTGCTGGCGGGGATAAGAACCGGGGCGATTCGCTGTCTTGCAGTCGACAGCGCAACGCCATCTGCCTTTGCCCATGAGCTGCTCAACGCCAATCCCTATGCCTTCCTCGACGATGCGCCGCTCGAAGAGCGCCGTGCCCGCGCCGTAAGCATGCGCGGAATGGTTCCCGAGAAGCTGCTGGGCGAAGCCGGCCGGCTCGACCCCGCGGCGATTGCCGAGTTGCGCGATGAATGCTGGCCCGACGTGCGCGATGAGCACGAGCTGCATGACCTGCTGTGTTCGCTGATCGTGGTGCCGGTGGAGATTCAATCCTGCGCGGGGGCGCTCCACTGGCCTGTGTTCTTTGAGCGGCTTGCGGCCCAAGGCAGGGCTACGGTGGCTGAACACGCGGGACATCAGTATTTGGTAGCGGCGGAAAGAGGGCAGCACTTGCGGCTTTTGTGGCCGGAAGTCTCCTTCGAGCGGTCAATTCCCTGCCCTCCGGAAGCCAAAGAATTGGTTTTCGGCGATGTGGTTCGCAAAGCCGTGCAGGGATGGATGGCGCTGCTCGGCCCGGTCACTTCGCGGATCCTGGGCGTGCGGCTGGGGATGGAGCCGGCGGCCATTTGGGCGGCCATGCTGGTGATGGAGATGCAGGGCACTATCCTGCGCGGTGTCTTCGAAGGAAGCAGCCAGGCCGCTGACGACGAGGATGTGGAATGGTGCGAGCGCCGGCTGCTGCAGCGCATCCATAAGAGGACGCTGGCCGGGCTGCGCAAACAGATCGAGCCGGTTACGCCCGCAGTCTATTTGCAGTGGTTGATGCGCTGGCAGAAGGTGGTGCCCCGGGCACAGCTGAGCGGAGAGGCGGGCGTACTGGAAGCGTTGCGCCTGCTCGAGGGCTTCGAGGCGCCGGCCATCGAATGGGAGCGGACGCTCCTGCCCCAACGCGTCGCCGGCTACGATCCACGATGGCTCGATACTTTGTGCCTGGAGGGCGTGGTGGGCTGGGGACGAATCTCCCCCCACCCGGCATTCTCGACGCTGGGCGACTTCGCTGCCCCCAAGCGCGTGGTGCCCACCAGCATGGCGCCGGTCACCTTCTTCCTGCGCGAGGAGGCGCTATGGATGGATCGGTGCCTGGCGGAGCGCGCGATTCCCGAGCCCGCTCTCCAGGCCTGCCTGAGCGAATTGGCCTGGCAGGCGCGGGCCCATCTGTCGCAATATGGAGCAGTCTTTGCCGGCGACTTGGTGCGCGGGTTGGGGGCCCCGGCCGAGCAGGTGAACCGCGCCTTGTGGGAGCTGGTGGCAGCCGGCCTGGTGACTGCTGATGGCTTCGATAGTTTGCGAGTGCTGATTGACCCCCGGCGCAAGGCGATCCAGAGTGTGCGTCGGACACGCAACACGGTGGGGCGATGGAGTTTGCTTAACCCGGCTGCCGGAGCGGTTGAAAGTGTAGGAGCCCAGGCGGAGCGGCGTGAGGCCGAGGTTGAATCCGCTTGCTGGATGCTTTTGCGGCGTTACGGAGTGGTCTTCCGCGACCTGCTGGAACGCGAGACAACCATACCTCGCTGGCGTGAGCTGGTGGGTATGTTCCGCCGGCTGGAGGCTCGGGGAAGCGTGCGCGGAGGGCGATTCGTCAATGGCTTTGGCGGCGAGCAATTCGCTGTGCCGGAGGCGGTGGCTTCCCTGCGCGAATCCCGCCTTAAAGGGAACGCGGAGGAGGCGGTCACGGTAGCTGCCACCGATCCGCTAAACCTGGCCGGGATCGTGGTTCCGGGCGAACGGCCGGCCGCTGTTCCGGGTAAGACAGTCACATTCCTTGGCGGCGCCGTAAGGGTGGAAGAACCCGGCTTGGCGGCAACGGCGTACTGACCCTGGTAAGAGTCTCGAATCATTTAGCCCCGCTTGCTAATCTAAACAGCACTATCCTTTATGCAAGAGGGAGGCCGATCGATGAACCTCATCCTGACCATTGTTGCAATCGCCATCTGGGGTGTGTTGGCGGTGATATGGTTCCGAAGAATCAAGGCGCGGCGCGCGTTCGAGCGCCTGAGCATCACACCCGAAGCGCTCCACGACCTCATCGTTGCGAACCACGAAATCCTGATCCTGGATGTTCGTCAGCCGCTGGACTTGTTGGCGGACTCGGAGATCATCGCAGGAGCACAGAGGATTTCTCCCCAGGACGCGGAAGCGAATCCCTCCCTGATACCGTCGGATAAAGAGCTGGTTGTCTACTGCACCTGCCCCAGCGATAAGACGAGTCGCGCCATCGCCGCAAAGGCGCAGACCCTGGCGCCGAATATCGATGTAAAGAAGGTCAAGTTTCTCAAAGGCGGCCTCGCCGCGTGGAAAGCGAAGGGGTACCCTGTGGTGCCTTACGACAAGACCTTTCACCTCGACACTGGGACGTAAAGGCTGCGTGGGAACCTTACGCTCGCTTGTCGAGATTTGCGTGCGGCCCGAGTGAAACTGCAGGTCTCTCCCCTGCGCTACCCCGGATTTCTTCAATCGCGGTACCGCGATTGAGAAATCCGGGGTAGCTTCAGTCGGGATAACAAAGTTGAGGGCGGCGGCACACCTTGGCATGGGTGGAGGTGGATGGACAGATTTGGAAAAGCCAATTTGGACAAGTCTCAGTAAACGTGTCTGAGGACGCCCTAAGGATTCCGCCTCAGACACTCTGGGCTGTGAGAACCTTCGTTATGCGCTCGCTTCTCCGCTTGCTCCCGGGTACGCTTTTTTTCACTGTATCGTTGCTTCTTCATTCGACGCCGGCCGACGCCCAGTCCACTCTGTAAAGCATCTCGATGGTTCCTACTCTAGTCATGTTCGACCTCGGTCGCCTGGCCAGCGGGAAGAAGACGCAGCACCAGTGGAAAGACAAAAGCTACCACGAAGTAGGCTAAGGTCACAGCGAGTGCGAGCAGGAGAAGGCCGGCGCCGCAGGCCATTCCTACGGCAGTCACCAGCCAAACGGTCGCAGCAGTGGTAAGTCCCTTGACCCGATCCCCCTGGACAAAGATCAGCCCCGCGCCAATAAAACCGATGCCAGTGACAATCTGAGCGGCGACACGCGAGGGGTCGAGCACGACCAGCTCTTTGGCCAGGACATCCATAAAGCCATACTTGGAAACGAGGAGAAAGAGAGCGGCTGTGGTTCCAACTAAGGTATAGGTGCGAAGTCCCGCGCTCTTGTGCCGAACTTCACGTTCAAGTCCTATCGCGGCAGATAGCAGGAATGCAGTACCCAGCTCAAGGAACTGCTTGAAGCCCTGGCCGTCCGTTGTAAAGATTCCCATGAGGACATTCTAGTGTCAGGAGATAAGATGCTGGGGCAAGGCAACCGGGGGCGCAGCTAATTCCGGGAATAAATTTGCCGGCCACCGGTTCTCATCTTTGGAGACAAGAAGGAAAAGTGGGCACCAGATGACGCTGTTGCCGTGGAAGCGAGCGGCTCGCGAAAGCGGCCCGCAAACGAATGCGTTTGAGGACCTGGCGCTGCCTCTGCTTCCCTCGCTCTACAATGTCGCCTTCTGGCTTTCCCGCAACCCTACCGATGCAGAGGATCTGGTGCAGGAGACATTTCTAAAGGCCCTTCGCGGATTCTCCACCTTCGAGCGGGGGAGCAACTTCAGGGCGTGGATCTTCCGCATTCTCAGAAACACTTATCTGACGTCACGCGCTGGCCTCGCCGCCACGCGCACGGTCGCACTCGAGGACGAATTAGACGACCAACGGAATGAATCGGGAACGGCTCTTTATCCCGAGGGTGCGATCGACCGGGAAACTCCGGAGAGGAATCTTATCCGTTTGAGCGACCGCGCTGCGCTCCACGCTGCCATGGAAAAGCTGCCGCCGCCACTGCTGGAAGTAATTCTGCTCTGTGATGTAGAAGAGATGAAGTACCGGGAGATCGCCACTGTCCTCGAGATCCCGATTGGCACGGTCATGTCACGCATCGCACGTGCCCGAACCGCGCTGCGCGGAGAGCTGCAGGTGAACGTGACACCGAGGGAGTTCCGCGCATGAGCGACCATCTATCTCCCTTCTTGCTGAATGGGCTTGCCGACGGCGAGCTCTCCGCGGATCAGCTCGCCGTGGCCAACGAGCATCTCGGTGGTTGCCCCGCATGCACCTCTCATGCCCTTTACCAGAGCTTGCTTAAGTCCGCTACGGCAAAGGCTGGGCAACGATATACGCCACCGCCGCAATTGCAGGAGCGTTTAACGCGGTTGGCTTCATGGCGATTGGAGGATCGAGGGAGGAGTACCGGCCATAGGTATCCGGAGCAGTGGCGATTTGCGTGGGGCTGGGTCGCTGCGGCGGTGCTTTTGCTCGTCTCCGCGAGCACACTCATGGTCCAACGCACCGCGCGCAAGGCGGAGATCTCCTCCGCCGAGCATGCCGCGCTAGTGACCGAGGTCTTCGATCAGCACGTCGCCACGCTTGCCGGCAGCTTACCGCCACAGGTGGTTTCCACTGATAGACACACGGTCAAGCCATGGTTTCAGGGCAAACTGCCGTTCAGTTTTAACCTGCCGGAGGGCCTGCCGCGAGATACCGTGCTCGATGGCGCGAACCTGACTTACCTTCGCAACCAGCCAGTGGCGCAGCTGCTTTACAGCGTTGGCAAGCATCGCGTGTCCGTTTTTCTCCTGGAGAAACCGGGCCCAGCGGGAGCTGATGAGTTGGCCGAACACGCGGGATTTCATGTGATGGAGTTCAGTACGAACGAGCTCGAAGGAGTCGCGGTCAGCGATGTGGATCCAACTCGCCTCGCCGAACTGGTAGGCGCGATCAAGCTGGCGCAGACGGCGCGCTAAGTTGTCCCGCGCAACCCAGCCCACTTCCCTGGACGGGTGACCCATGTTCGCAGCAGCGTACATGGGTTGAAAAAGACGGGGCGTAGCCCCTCCAACGCTCTTAACCATGCAGGCAAAGACGGCTGCTCAGACGAACATCCTTTGTACATAGAGCAAAAGCATTTGAAGAAGCCATCTTCGGCCCATGTACGCTGGTGCGAACATGGGGCACCCGTCCAGAATCATAGGCCGTGGTTAGGGGGCCGAAGGCCTGCGAGAATGAAGGGATGCGGGATGAAGACAAGTTCGCTCCGGAAGTGCCAGGGCTTGAGCCAGGGGATTACTACTACGAAGGTCCCTATCTCGTGTTTACCGCACAATATCACTTGAAGCGAGGGACATGCTGTAACTCGGGATGCCGGCATTGCCCATACCGGAGTTCATCCGACGTGGGCTCGCCAAGTGATTAGGCCGGAGTTCATGGGGTCAGCAAAACTTTCCCTCCCGCTCCTTTTTCGGCCACCTCATGGGCCTTACGAATCTCCGCAAGCGTAAATCGCTTAGCGATCGGAATGACAAACTCGCCGCTTGCTATCTCCTGGGCAAGCTCTTCCAGGCGATGCGGGTCCGGGACCGCCCAAACCTCCTGAACCTGGAGGTCGCGCCCATCCGCTGATTTCGGTTTGCCGACGACGGTAGCCAGCACTCCGTTTTTTCTGATGTGAGGGATGAGCCGATCGATTAATTCGTGTCCGACGGTATCTGCGACCGCGTCCAGGTCCTTCAGGCCACCCAGATCCTCGTCCACAGCGACTACCTCGTCTGCGCCAAGCTTCTCCGCCTCCACCCGTTGGCTGGCGCGCACCCCGGCTAGTACGTGGGCTCCATGTTTTTTGGCAACGTGGACCGCGGTACGCCCCACGCCACCCAGCGCACCGGTAATCAGCAACCTCTCACCAGAGCGTGGATGTACTCCTAACTCAATCAATTGCGAGCCGGTCTCCAGCACCAGGGGCAAAACACCGGCCTCGGCAGGGTTGAGGCCGTCCGGCATATGCGCCAGGTCTTTTGCCTTGCAAGTGACATACTCCGCGTATGTATGGTCGGCCACCGCCATCACCAGGGCATTCACTTCTACGGTGGTAACACCCTCGCCCAGAGCTACCACCTGGCCTGCCAAGTCATAGCCGAGAATGGCAGGGAGCTGAAGGGGAATGATGGCTTTCATGTCTCCGCGCCGTATCTTGTAGTCGATGGGATTAATGCTGGCGGAAGAGAGTTTCACCAGCACTTCGCCGGCGCCAGCGATCGGGATTGGGACCTCCTCGTAAACGAGTTGGTCGACGCCCCCATAGCCATGCAGCAGTACTGCCTTCATCGCCCACCTCCGCGGATAAGATGCGCCGCCTGTAGAAATGATTTGAATTTACATGGACGGCGCGCGGGCGCCGCCTGAAATAGCGCCACCTGAGGAAGGAGCGGGGGCCGGAGGAGTAGATGGAGCTGGAACGGCGGGCGGTGCGGCCGCGGCGGCGCGGACCAGCAGTGCCTGGCGGGGAAAGCTGAAGCTACCCCCAGTATCGTCGATGACGTTGACCTGGCAGATGTACAGTCCGGCGTTCAGTTTGTCCAACGGGATGTCGAAGGCAAACGCTACCGCACCACGCCCGGGCACATTCAGACTGTTGGCCTCCACGAGCGGCGTCTCGAAGACCTTGGTGGTGCCCTGGAGGAATTCGATACTGGTCAGCACCTGCATGCCGGCCTTGGCTGCGCAGGTTTGGCGTCCGCCCGCCTGGCGCACCGCGCGGCCTGCGTCGACGCGGGGTCGTAGACCTCATAGAGCATGTAGAGGTGCTGATCGGTGCGGAAGACATGGACCACATTCGGGACCCAGGTGAAGCCGCCGTTGGAGAGCGGATTGTTATCGTCCTTCTTGGAAGCGGCAACCCGCTGGCTGGAAAGCACGACGGAGCTGAGCTTGAGGGGAAACTTCTTCAGGTCAGGCAGATTGATATCGGTCTCGAACGAGCCCATGCGGCCGGTTTGATTTTCGCGGACCACAAACTTGAGATGATATTTGCCCAAGGGCAGACTGAAGTTGGTCGTGTACTGGATGTTCTTGCGCGAGACCTGCTGCGAATCATCAATGGCCAGCTTGACCGTCTGGCGAATCTCGGCCATATCCTGCCCGGCCGTGTTCTTAAGTTCGCCAATGATATCGAGCGTGGCCTTGCTGCGATCTCCTCCCTTGACGAAGGGAATCTGCGAACCGGGCACGATCAAAGATACAGGCACGTCAAAGCGGGGCGCTCCGGCACCAGTGTCACTGCGGAAGTAGTAAGCCTGCAGATAAACCTCGACGTCGGTGGCAGGCAGGTCGCTGTTTAACTGCTCCTGCAATTGGCGCTCGCGCTCATCCTTGTTGGCATGACGGTAGTCGGCCGGAGCGTAATAGCCGGGCCGGTATTCAAGCTTGACGTTGGGGCGGTTGATCTTGATGGTGAGCCTGCGGTAGCGGCCGTCTTTCACCGTGTCGGTGGAACGGAAGCCGATCACGTAGTACGCGGAAGTGTCCTGCTGAATACGCTGAAAGGCAGGAGAGAAGTCGTTGGAATCGAAGAAGGCCTTGCCCCCTGTATCGGAGGAGAGCGTGGCCATCACTTCCTGGGTATTGAAGTTGGAATCGAGGTTGTTCTGCAGCGCCGCGCCGTTGTAGCCGCTGGTGCCGCGCAGGCTGCCGGTGGAGGCATCGCCCAGCGGGGAGATCGCCTCCAGTCCACGCGCGTCCACGGAATAGATGGACATATTCGCGCGCACCGAAGCATTGATGGCCGCGTGAAGCGAAGCCTGGTTCTCAATACCGTCGCGCTGAATGCCTCCGGAGAAATAGAGCAGAGATTTCTTTTCATTAATGTAGGCCAGCGAGTGGGCAATGTCTTCGAAGGCGAAGAGCTCGCGGTCGGTATTTACGTCGTTGTACTCCTGCTCGTCGGGAGTAAAGGCAGTGGTGTCTTCGACCTGGTTGGTAGTGCTGGTGGCTCCCGACTGAAATCCCGAGCCCTGGGTTCCGGAGTAGGCGTTGACAGCGTTCAACAGCTGTTGCTTATTGGCGGTGAAATCCTGATCCAGTGACAACGACTGATCAAGGGAGACGACGGAAACCAGGTCCGCTGGGTGCATCTGTTTATTGATGTAGTTGCGGGCGGCGTCCTGGGCCCGCTCCAGGTCTTCGGGCTGCATGGAGGTGATGTCGAAGAACATCACGATCAGGCGATGGTTGCGCAATTGGGTGGAAGTGGCGGCGCGGTTCATGCTGCCCATGATGTTGTTGGGGGCTTTGCCGTTTATCGTGGCCTCATTCAGAGGCGTGGCTTGATCGACACTCTGGAAATCGAAGCTGATGATCTTTTGCGGCTTGCCATTCTCCTGAACTTGAAAATCGTTGGCGGTGAGACCGCGCACCACCTCTCCCGTCTTTTTATCGCGCACCACGACGTTGGTGAGCACCAGGTCGCTGTTGACCTTGAGCGTGTAGGCGGTTTGCGTATCCGTTTGCGATGCGTCGGGCGAGACATTCTGCTGCGCAGTGACCGGCGCGGCAGCAACGACCGCCGAGCCCAGCAGGGCAATGAAACTGCGCAATCGACCTTTCACGTTCATCAGAATTCCCTCTTCCCTCCTAGAACCGGAACCGGCCCAGGAAGGTGAATTGACGCATGCCCGCGGCGGCAGTCACCTGGCCGTAGGTTCCCGATCCCAGGGTGGAGTCGACGCCTGAGTATTGGACGGTGTTGAAGATGTTGCTGGCAGTCGCGCGCATCTCGAAGGTACGGGTTTCGGAGAAGCGCACCGTCTTGGAGAGCGATCCATTGACCGAGACCGTGCCCGGGCCGGGGATCGAGTACCGGGAAGCGGTGCCGTAGGTGTTTGCGGGCGTGGCAAAGGCGCTCTTATTGAACCAGTTTTCAAGTGAGCCGCCGCCGGCGGTAAGGGAAACGCCAGGAACCCGGTCTGGACGAAGGGAACCAGTGCTGCCGCGCGCCACATCAGCAACAGCCGCCTCATAATGCGGCGTCAGCGCTTCTCCGCTGGCCAGGGTAAAAGTGCCGGAAACAGAAATTCCGTTAAGCGAATGCGCCACCCAGCCGGTATTCAGCCAGTGTGCGTCGGGGCCGAAGGGCAATTCGTAGAGGAAGTTGCCGGTCAGGTTATTGCGTACATCGAAGCTCGAATTCGATTCTTCGGCCAGCAGATTCTGCCAGTTTTGCGCCACCGTCGTCCCTGTCCCACCACTGCCTCCAATCGAGCTGGCATTGTCGATGGAATGGCTATAGGTGTAGGTCGCTCCCATGGCAATTCCGCGCTGCAAGCGCTTGCGCGCGCTAAACGTCAGTGCGTTGTAATTAGAGAAAGCGACCGAGTCTTCATAGTCATAGAGAACTCCGCTGAGGGATTCGGTAGCCGAGCGGCCGGGCGCATCCACAATGTCCAGCCGGGTCCCCTTGGAGCCGTTGTAACCGATGTTGAGCACTATGCCCAGGGGAAGGGTGCGCTGCACATTGATGTTCCATACCTGGACATAGGGGAGCCGATAGTACTTATTGACTGCGTAGTTGCCCTCCTGCTCTTCCTCGGGCGTAGGAAAGCCATTGGCCAGGCTTATGTTCGCTCCGGTGGTGGCCTCATTGGTCTGAACGTTGGCATAGGGCGGCTGGAAGGCAAAGTCCTGGATAAATTTCCCGTATTGTCCAACGGCGTAGTTGATGCCATATCCGGCGCGCACCACGGTGTCTTTTGCGGCCCGCACGGCGATTCCGATGCGAGGAGAGAAGTTGTTGTGTTCGGGATAGACCAGGTCGCGCGGATATTTTCCTGTGTAAGCTCCGATGCCTCCAGAGAGAACCGTCTGCACGGAAGCAAAGTTGTTGCCGGTATCCAGGGTTGAGAGGCGATCGTACTTCTCCGAATAAGGAGAGAAATACTCGTAGCGCAGGCCGAAGAGCAGGGTCAGGTTGGCCAAGGCTCGCCAGCTGTCCTGGGCATAGGCATCCCATGCGTTCTGTCGTAAATAAGACTCCTGGTTAGGCGCCTGCAGCGAAGTCTGCTGCGGCATACCGAGCAGCAGGTCGGCTAGCGAAGAGCCGGTGGTAGCGGTGCCTCCGGGTGTGGTGGCGCTGGTGCCGGGCTTCTCTGTGTATAGGCCGGTGAAGGTAAAGGTCCCGGTGACATTGCCGGTATTGCCGAAGAGGTCGTTATGAACACGGCGAAAGTCGCCGCCAAAACGGATGTTGTGTTTCTTGTGAATCCAGGAGGTGGAGTCGGAAGCGGCAATGGTCTGGTTGGTCTGAAAGTTTGGCTGTTGTTCTGTGAAGCTGGTGAACTGGTTCAGGGTGACGTTCGGCAGACCGTAGAGACGAGCGTTTTCGGGTAGCCCGCTGATGCCTATCTGGCTGGCGATATCCGTGTTGTCAGTGAAATAGTTCGAAAGCTGGGTATGGCTACGGTTCCAGTTGAGACCGAGATTCGTGGTCAACCTGCCTTTGCCAATGGAATAGCCGAGCGCCAGCGAATATTGATGAGACTGCTGCTTGCCGCCGAGTTGGGGAAAGATATCCAGTTCGTCCGCCGCCGCGTGGCTGTAGTTGAAATTCGCGTTCATGCTCTGACGTAAGGCGGAGCCGCCCTGTCCCATGTATTGCCGAATCAGGCCGCCGATGGGTGACCCCCCGGTGGTAGGGCCGAAGCTGTGAAGAAAACGTACGCCAACGCGGGTGGTGTTGGATTGGGAGGAAGTAAGCCGCTGGTAATTCTGGAACTGGCCCGGCAGGTTGGGATTGGGAAGCGGAATGTAGCTGAGCAGCGCAGTTGCCTGGCTCACAATTCGCTCTGACGGAATGATGTTGTTGGGGAAGGGCAGGCCCGTCAACGGATCATAGATCGTGATTGGGGCGCCTTCCTGGGTCGTGAGGCCAGATAAATTCCCCTCGCGCTCAGCAGCCGTGGGCACGCTCGCGTATTGGCTGAAGGGGGAAGACGAGCGTGCTCCGGTGACGTTAAAGAAGAGGACGTCTTTGGTGTCGTGTTCGATCACCTTGGGAATATAGGGTTGGCCCATGAACGTGAGCCCAAACTGATTTTGTGCGTAGCTGGGCTGCAACTCCTGCTCCCCCCTGACAGGGAAAGGCGTGGCGTTCAACGCGCTGTTTCCGCCTGTCCAGTAGAAAGCGCCGTGAGGCTGATTGGGCTTGAAGTTGCGGAAGTTGCCGAATCCGCCGCCGCCGAAACCGCGGCCACCACCCCCGCCTCCGCGGCCGCCGCCACCTCCACGCCCTCCGCCGCCAAAACCTCCCCCACCACCAAAACCACCTCCTCCGCCACCGCCTGGTCCACCTCCGCCAGGGCCGCCACCTCCGGGGCCCCCGGGTCCTCCTTGGCCGAGACCACCTTGGCCACCGAGAGATGGATCCATTTCCGCGTTCTGGCGTAGTTGTTCCATATCCACGCCGGCGAAGGGATTGGTCGTTCCCGCCTGGCCGGTGACGGCGACCGACTCGGAGGAGAAATCCGTATTATTGGCCATGGAAGGCAGGGCTGCACCGGTGGCGCCGCTGCTCACCCCTGCATCCTCAGTGCCGGCGAGTTGGGCAAGCAAAGCCAGACTTTGGGCGCCGGCGGCATTATTGCGACGAATCGTGCCCGCTTGCCGGCCGCCACCCTGACCGAACGCTTGACCTGGAACCCCTTGACCGGGATTCCGCGCCACGTTCTCCTGCGGGCTCTCCGGCGGGATTCGCGAAGCCAGGGTCAGGGCGAAATCGGCTTGTTGCTTAAGTGGGGTGGTTCCTGTGGGCTTAAGAAGAACGGATTTCGTCTCCGGAGCGAAGGCTGCGAGTTCTGTCTTGAGCACATAACGGCCATTCGTGGGAATGGTCATCGAGTAGTTGCCGTTAATGTCCGTGATGGTGGCGTAGCGTTGACCAGTAAGGGTATTGGTGGCAACGATGCTCACCCCTGGCAGGGGGATGTTGCCGGCCTTTACCGTTCCGTGCACCTGGCCGCCCGCGATGGTCGCCGGTGCAGGCGTCGATGGGCTAGATGGGCTGCTCGGAGGCGGAATCGCCGCCGGCCCGGCTGCAGGGGGAGATTGCGCCCCCGCGGACGCAATGAGAGAGCCACTCAATAGGCAGCAGACGAGGTAGGCGCGCCGCATCAGGCTTTATTTCCTGTTCTTATCCACACAGCTTAGACCTTCCTCGAGTCAAGACGTATTCCGCAACGGTCGTTGCCCAATTAGCTTTTTATTCGTAGGGCTTCGCCCGTCGTTTTCGGCCCAGGTACGCTCCGGCGAACCTGGGGCACCCGTCCAGTTCCTAAAGGTTCTCCTATGGCACTGACCCTTCGGGGGCAGATTCATCCCCGGAAGCGGAAATCAATGGCTGGGCACCGCGGAAGCTGGCGGCGGTCGGGGGCCGGAGCCGTGCGGATGCCCGGCATCTGGACTCATGATCCGCAGGTTGGCGGCCACAAATGTGTCCGCATGGAGTGCTCCATCGGCGCTGATCGTGTCTCCCACCTTTACGTCGGCCAGGGTCACGTCTTCTCTGCGCTTGCGAAAGGATGTGTTTTCGTCTACCGCCACAACCTGGGTCTGCTTGTCGCCGGCTCGCTCGATAGTGATCCTAAGCTCATGCACTGCGGTCACTTTTCCCATCACCCAGGTCTTGCCGAAACTGGCGCGGGCTTTGCGGACTTCCTGGGCATCGATGTCGTAGAGCAAAACCGCGCCCACGGTTTTGGCCTTGGCATCCACCAGGCCGCCCGCCATCAACATATCCCCAACGTGGATATCGGCGGCTTCAATCGGCTGCCGATCCTTCATCAGGCGGGTATTGGGGCTGTAGAAAATCTTGTAGGTGTCCCCCTCGTCGGTGTGGATGGTGAAGCTGTCGGCTGCGACGGCGGTCACGGAGCCACGAACTCCGTTTCCCTTGCCAAACGCTTGGCCCATACCGTCGCCAGCGTCGGGCGGACCCATTCCGCTGTCTTGCTGGGCATGGGCGACGGCTGAAACTGCCATCGCTGCCCCTAAGGCCAAAACCATCAGTCTTGCCGTACGTTTCATCCATTGGCCCAAAAACCATCCTGGCCGTCGCTCCATTGGACGGCAGCGGTATATCTAAGGACGCAGAGTGTCACCCATCCGTTGTCGTGCGGTTGCACTGAGGTACACTGCCGTGATGCCGACCGAGTTCCTCCCAACCCCCACTCCGCACGCTCCGCCGGCGCACGTGGAACGACATTTTGAGTCGACTGCGCTGGTGCGTGATGTAGTAATCGGGATGTCGGACGGTTTGACGGTTCCGTTTGCCCTGGCGGCGGGACTCTCCGGGGCGGTGAACTCCTCCCACGTGGTGGTGCTGGCCGGATTGGCCGAAATAGCGGCCGGATCGATTGCCATGGGCCTGGGCGGATTTCTTGCTGCCCAAGGCGATGCCCAGCACTATGCCAGCGAGCGGCTGCGCGAGGAGCGCGAGATCGTCGAGCGGACTCGCGACGAAGAAGAAGAGATCTACGAGATCTTTGAGCAGTACGGGGTGGAGAGAAGCGAGAGCAGGCCGGTTCTGGAAGCGTTGAAGCGCAGGCCCCAGGCATGGGTGGACTTTATGATGCGCTTCGAGCTGGGCCTGGAAGAGCCACAGCGGAACCGGGCCAGCCGGAGCGCGATCACCATCGCGCTCTCTTATGTTGTAGGGGGGCTGGTACCGCTAGCCCCCTACATGGTGGGGTACAGTTTGCCCACGGCGCTCAGCGCCTCGGTGGCGATCACCCTGGCGGCATTGCTGCTTTTTGGTGGGGTCAAAGGGAGGCTTACCGGGGCCGGCACCCTGCGCAGCGCGGTGCAGACCGTGCTAATCGGCGGACTGGCGGCCGCAGCGGCTTATCTTCTGGCCCGGCTGCTGAGCGTCCATTGAAGCTCAGGCAAAAGACAAACGGGGCGTTTACACCGAAGGCAAAAAAATTAGGCAACATCAAGCTGCTTTCGGTCTCTAAGTAGAGGGGGAAACGGTATCTATGACGCCATCCAGTGCAACGACGGAGAAGACACCCCGTCTCTTCGAAGAGTTTTCAAGAGTTCGGCGCCAGAGCGAGCAGCTTTGTATTCCCCTGTCGCCCGAGGACATGATGGTGCAGTCGTGCGCCGAGGCCAGCCCAGTCAAGTGGCACCTGGCCCACACCACCTGGTTTTTTGAGACATTTCTGCTACGCGAGTTCCTCCCGGGCTACCGGGAGTTCGATCCAGACTTCCGCTGGCTTTTCAACAGCTACTACAACTCGGTTTCCGACCAGCCGGAGAAAAAGCTGCGCGCCTCCTTCTCACGACCACCGGTGGAGACGATCTTCGACTACCGCCGGGATGTGCAGGATGGGATCCGACGCCTGTTAGCCTCCAATCCGCCTGAGGAAGTGACGCGGAGGGTGGTGCTGGGGCTGCACCACGAGCAGCAGCATCAGGAACTACTGGCTTACGACATAAAGCACGCTTTGTGGACTAACCCTCTTCGCCCGCCTTACAGCAATGAACCAGCCGCATTCAGCGCGCCTCCGCTGAGCAAACCGGAATGGATTCCCTACCGGGGTGGCGTATTGGATATTGGGTTCGCCGGGGATGGCTTTGCTTTTGACAATGAGTTACCCCAACATCCTGAATACCTGCGTCCTTTTGAGCTGGCCTCGAGGTTGGTTTCCTGCAGGGAGTATCTGGATTTTATTGAGGATGGGGGCTACCAGAGATCTGAGCTTTGGCTCTCGGCGGGTTGGGACACTGTCAAAGCCGAGGGCTGGAAAGCCCCTCTCTATTGGCGCCAGCAAGACGGCGTCTGGCAGGTGTACACCATGTACGGCGAACTGCCGCTCACGGAATTAATGCAAACCCCGGTCTGCCACGTGAGCTACTTCGAAGCCGATGCATTTGCCAACTGGCTGGGCAAGCGGCTCCCCACGGAAGCCGAGTGGGAGGTCGCGGCGCAAGCATTGCCGATCACGGGGAACTTGCTTGAAGACGGAATGCTGCACCCGATAGCGCTGGGCGAGGGCCCCGCGAAGGGTCCGGCGCAGATGTTTGGGGATGTCTGGGAGTGGACCGCGAGTCCGTACATCGGGTATCCCGGGTTCCGCGCTATACCGGGTGCGCTCGGCGAGTACAACGGGAAATTTATGTCCAGCCAGATGGTGCTGCGCGGTGGATCAGCAGTCACGCCGGCCTCCCATATCCGTGCCACCTACCGTAATTTCTTTTCTCCTGCGACCCGCTGGCAGTTTTCCGGCATTCGTTTGGCGAACATCTAATCAGAAGCGCACGGAGATCCCATGTCTGCTATCTCGTTACCGAAGTTGCCGGCGATTGCTTCCAGTCCAATTGCCATGGAAGTTTTGAACGGGCTCACCGAGAGCCCTAAGACACTGTCACCGTGGTTGTTTTATGACGAGGCCGGATCTCGCCTGTTCGAAGCAATCACCGAGCTACCGGAGTATTACGTTACCCGGACGGAGAGGCAAATCCTGGCAAAGCACGCGGCGGAGATTGTTGCGGCAGCCGCCGGAGGACGCGATCTATCGATCATCGAGCTGGGCGCGGGAACGGCTACCAAGACAGGCTTGCTGCTCGATGCGGCCGTTGCTCACCAGGGAACTGTGATCTACTACCCGATCGATGTGTCGGAAACGGCTCTCGAGGAAGCGCGAACGCGGCTGGAAGCGCAGATGCCGGCGGTGACGGTGGAACCGATCGTCGCGGATTATACAGAAGGCATGCGGCAGAACAACGCAGCTGGAATAGACCGCGCGGGAAGACGCTTGGTCTTGTATATCGGATCGAGCATTGGAAATTTTTCGCCGGCGGATGCCGTCGATGTGCTGCGCGGTGTGCGTGCCCAGTTGTCGCCGGGAGACGGCCTGCTGCTGGGAACCGATATGGTGAAAGACACCGAGATGCTGCTCGCCGCGTATGACGATGCCGCTGGAGTTACCGCCAGGTTCAATAAGAATGTGTTGGTTCGCATCAATCGCGAGCTGGACGCAAACTTCAATCCTTACCTTTTTCGCCACCAGGCGCGGTGGAATGAGCAACAGTCACGGATCGAGATGCACCTGGAGAGCGTGCTATCGCAGAAGGTCACGGTGCGGCCGCTGGATCTGGAGGTGCGATTTAACCGCGGCGAGACCATCCACACCGAGAACAGCTACAAATTTACCGACCAGCGGGTGCTGGCTTTGCTGACGCGGGCAGGATTCAAGCTGCGACAGCAATGGAGCGACGACAAGGAGTGGTTTACGGTTTATTTGGCGGCTGCGAGCTAATCGGCGGGGGTGTTGTTCTTCCAAGCAAGCGGAGTGGATGTTGACCGCGGAGTACATTGGATAAATCGGGAATCAGAAGGAAAGAGTAGCGGTATCCCACATCTCGCGAAAAACGAGCGAGATGTGGGGCACCCGTCCTTCGTCAGGGAACGAGAGCCAGACCCGTGTGAAACCAAGTCGGCAGGACGCATGCGCTCTCACTTTGTGAGGCGCAGAAGAACTACTCCGTGGCGGGGTACGGTTACGGTGTAGCTGCCTTGGATTTTTCCGAGGTCCTTGGCTGCCCAGATGTCGCGCGCTTTTGCACTGGAAAAACCTACGTCGCTCAACTTCAATGTCACGGGGAGCGGCGTGTCGTCGCGATTGAAGAGCCCAATCGCTTTATCTCCGCCCTTGAGTGGCTTAGCCCAGATCTCCACCGGGCCCACCGCGGAGACACGATCACCTTGCTTGCCTAAAGGATCCTGATCGATGGCGATCACTTCTTTATTGGTTAGGATCGCGGCCGTCTCGGGCGGCATTTTGGAGAGATCGTTGCCGGCCAGCAATGGCGCGGCAAGCAGAACCCAAAGGCTCATGTGGGTGCGGTTTTCATCCAGCGTAAGCTTGCCGTTGCCCACCTCCAACATGTCGGGATCGTTCCAGTGGCCGGGACCGGCATACTTAGCCAGGCCAGCTTGAGAGAAGCCAATCAACGTCATGCGATCCCAGGTGGGGTTGATATCTCCCGTGGTGCGCCACAAGTTCGCTCCCAGACCAGGTCCCCATTCCCACACTGCGTCCCACCCATACTGGCAGAAGCTGTAAACGATGGGGCGTCCTGTTGCCAGCAGCGCCTTATGCATTTTTTCGTAGGCGTCCTTCATCATCTGCGTGGCTTTCGCAGGATCGTTAGGAGCCTCCTGGGTCATGATCTTGCGAAAGCCGCAAAGATCGTACTTGAGGTAGTCGATGCCCCAGGCCGCATATGTCTTCGCATCCTGCGCTTCGTGCTGATAGCTGCCTTCGTACCTGGCGCAGGTGGTGGGACCGGGGGAAGAGTAGATGCCGATCTTCAGTCCCTTGGAGTGGACGTAGTCAGCAAGCGCTTTCATGTCAGGAAATTTGCTGTTAGCCCGGATGTTTCCCTGGGCATCCCGATCGCCCTGCCAGGTATCGTCAATATTGACGTAAATGTATCCGGCGTCCTTCATGCCGGAGGAGACCATGGCATCCGCCGCATCGCGGACATCCTTATCCGTAACCTTGCCTGCGAATAAATTCCAGCTATTCCAGCCCATGGGTGGAGTGGCGGCCAATGTACTGGATTGCGCGACGAGCGCAGAGGGTATGAGGAAGGCAGCAAGCAGCAGGACGCGGAAGGCGTTGAGCATAGTCTCTCCAGTACGACGATTTACTATAGGCCACTTCCCTTGCCCGGAGCCAGTGGCTTGAGCATCTCGTCATCATTACAAGGCGGGCTGGCGCGAATGCCCCGGAAAATGGATGATGGAGTGTTCCCGAAGGAGGCTTTCCGATGGCAAGCGCCACGCCGCAGTCCTATGCAAACCACGCCAGGCTGGACCCGCTTTTCCATTTCTTTCTAGCGCCGTTATTGATCATTGCGGTCATCTTGAGCATCATCTGCGTAGTCCGGCATCCTGGACTGGACTCTGTATTGTGGCTCCTACTGGCCATCGGATTGTTTTTGACCGCCGGAAAAGCCAGGAGTTACGCTCTGAAAGCCCAGGACCGGGTGATCCGGCTGGAGGAGCGGATGCGGTTGTCCATGCTGCTGCCCGAAGCGGCCAGATCGCGCATCGCAGAGCTTACGGAACCGCAACTGATCGCGCTGCGTTTTGCGTCGGATGCGGAGCTGCCGGCACTTGCTATGCGCGCGTTAAGCGAAGGCTTGACCAACAAGCAGATAAAAGCGTCTATCCAATCCTGGCGGGCGGACACCTTCCGCGTTTGAAGGAGTGCGAAGGATTTCCGCAGCGAGCAGGAGGGTAATGCCTCAGGGGCTTTAGAGTCTGCGTGAGAACTGGCGAAAAGGCGTACGAAGAGCACGGCTTCAGCCGTGCCACAACGGTTCGAACTGATGAGCGCTTCAGCCCCTGGGGTACGCTTTTCAATCCTTCTCGGCGGCTTACATTATCTCGAAAAACCGTACCTCAGGGGCTAAAGCCCTCAAAAGCGGGAGGTCTGTGTGGCACGGCTGAACCCGTGCCCTTCGTACGGAGAAGGTTTTTTCCTTCAGGGCCTTAGCTGTTGCCCCCGAACCAGCAGTTTGCGCCATAGCAGGGGCTTAAAAAGCCCCTCATAGAGGTCCTTTGTGCGGCCCGACTAAACAGGCTGGCGAAAAAGCCGGCGGGGGCGATCAGAGAAGTCCCCCCAGCGGCTAAAGCCGAACCTATTTACAACCAGTTAGTACGGGCTGAAGCCCGTACCCTTCAAGAACCTGGGTTTTTCCGCAAGCTGTAGGGTCGTGCTCTTCATTAAGTGTTTTCCGCTAGCTGTGAAGCTGTGCCCTTCGTAGCGAGTTTTTCCGCAGACTGCAAAGCCCGTGCTTATGCGCCGAGACGGCCCAGGCCCAGGCCGATTACATAGGTCACTACGCCTTCCACCGCACCTACAAAGGTCATCTCGAAGCCGCTGCTCCACCAGGAGCGCACGGTGACTAGTGATTTGGCAGCGCCTACGGCGAAATGGGCTAGCAGCGACACAACGGCCGAGACGATGACGGCGCTGTAACCGCTGAGGAAGAAAAACGGCACGATGGGGATGAACGCTCCGGCCGCCGTCGAAAGCGCGCCCGAGATTGCCGAGGTGAGTGGGTTGCTGAGCGCTTCTTCGGTCGCATTGAGCCGTTCGGCAGCGAGCGCGCGCAACATCTGTTCGGGATCGCTGGCGATGTGCTCGACCATGTGATCGGCGTCCGGCTGGGGAAGGCCCTTGACCTGGTAGTAGAGCGAGAGCAGCTCGCGGGCCTCAGCGCCGTTCATGGCGATGGCCTCGCGCTCGCGAGCAAGCTCGGCCTGGTAGATCTCACGCTCGCTCTTGGAGGCGAGGTAAGCGCCCGACCCCATGGAGAGCGCGCTAGCGATCATGCCGGCGAGGCCGGAGAGCAGGACCCACTTGCTGTTGCCCAACGTCGCGCCTGAGACCCCGGAGACGATTCCAAAAATGGAGCCCAGTCCATCGTTGACTCCGTATATGGCATCTCCGATCCAGCCGGCTGTATGTGCGCGGCCCTTGTTCCGCTTGGCCAGCATCTGGTCCAGAAGGGCTTGTGGATTGGACGGCGCGCGAACTCCACCCAGAGGCTTCTGCTTTCTGATCAGACCGCTGAGCTCGCGATAGTGATCCTCTTCGTCTTCAATGACCCGTTTCAGTATGGCCAAGCTGGGCGCATCGCCGAGCGCCTTGAGCTGCTGGCTGTACTTGGCAATGTCGCGGCTCTCATCGATTTCCAGGCGGCGCAAGGCCAGGTCGTCGCCGCCGACGCGAGTCTTGAGGCTGTCGGCGTCGCCGGCCATGCTACCCCGGTACACCGGTTCCGGCTCCCCTAGTTCACGCAAGCGGGCGGCCCAGAGTGCGGCGTGCTCCTTTTCCGCAAGGGCCATACTTTCGAGCGTTTGCTTACGACCCGGTTCCGGCTCGCGCTGGGCAAGGGCTCGATAGGTGTAATAGCCGACCATCTCGGCCTGCCAATTCTTTTCGAGAATCTGGCTCAACCTCGGGTGACGAGGCAATTCCGGGTTGGCTGTCGAGTTGGAATCCAAGGCGCCTTCGATCCTCCGTGGCTCAGGGCACAGCGTAGCATCCCTCAGTTAGACTCAGACTCAAAAGGTATCCCAACAATGGTGGGTAAATCATGAAGTTTGAGCACTTGTTAACCGAGGCGCGCCATCCGGATACGGCCCGCATTGACCAGCTTCCTACGCTCGAGATGCTGGAGGTGATCAACGCCGCGGATCGCTCGGTAGCCGACGCGGTCCACGCCGAGCTGCCGCGGATTGCGCAGGCGGTCGATGGCATCGCGGAGCGACTAGAGAAAGGCGGGCGACTTTTCTATACGGGCGCGGGTACTTCCGGCCGGCTCGGCGTGCTGGATGCCTCGGAGTGCCCGCCGACCTTCAATGTAGATCCCGGGCTGGTGGTGGGCCTGATTGCCGGCGGCGACTATGCCCTGCGGCATTCGATCGAAGGGGCGGAAGACGATGCGAGGCAGGGCGCGGAAGACCTGAAGGCCCAGGACTTGCGGGCCGGGGACGCTCTGGTGGGAATCGCCGCCAGCGGACGCACACCCTATGTGTTGGGGGGCATGCTTTACGCCAACCAACTAGGCGCACTCACTATAGGGCTGAGCTGCGTTCCGGGCTCCGAAGTGGAGTGCCGGGCGCAGATCGCCATCACCCCGGCCGTGGGGCCGGAGGTGATTACCGGGTCCACCCGCATGCGCGCCGGCACAGCCACGAAACTGGTACTGAATATGTTGAGCACCGGGGCGATGATCCGCACGGGCATGGTCTACGGCAACTTGATGGTGAACGTGCAGCCCACCAATGAAAAGCTGAGGAACCGGGCCATACGAATCATCGCGGCGGCCACCGGGGTGGACGAGGGCCGGGCCGAGACACTGCTGGACGAGGCGGGGGCGGTGCGGGTGGCGATCGTGATGCAGCAGTTGGGAGTCAAGCGCAAGGAGGCTGAGCAACGGCTGGAAAAAGCTCATGGACGACTCCGTGTAGCGCTAGGCGAAGGCCACGCGTAGCCGCTCGCGGGCCAGCTTACGTCTATTACAAAGAGCGCAAACCCCGGATTTCCCGTACGCTGCACCGGAAATGGCCGCCTGTGCGGCTTTCCTTAAGGAAAACCGCATTGCAGTCAGTCGAAGGCACAAAGTGCGCGAGAAATCCGGGGCCATCGAAGCGCATAATAGAGGTATGTCCGGTCGATGGGACGGGAGGCTGAGGGCATGGGTAAAGGCTTGGTTAAGTTTCTGATTTTATTGGCGCTTGCACCCATTCCGGCACTCCTGGCTCAGTCCACAGACCGGCCCGACTCGGGCTATGGCCCCATCGACACCAGCGCGCCCGCCACGCCGCCCGACCAGATTGTTAAGGAGTTTGCGGCCAAGGAAAGCGAGTTCCGCCGCGCCCTAGACAACTACACCTACCAGCGGGATGTCCGCATTCAGACCATCAACGATGACGGCAAGGTGGATGGCGAATACCGGCAAGTGGTGCAGATCACCTTCGACAGCCAGGGGCGCAAGTCGGAGCACGTGACCTTTGCGCCACAAAATACACTGGAACGCATTCAGATGAGCCCGGCCGATGTGTCGGATATTGAGCAGCGTCTGCCGTTTGTTTTAACCACTGAAGATGTGGGGCAATACAACCTGACCTACGTGGGGCGACAGAAGGTGGACGAGGTAAACTGCTACGTTTTTGATGTAGCGCCGAAGGTGATGGAGAAGGGCAAGCGTTATTTAAAGGGACGTATCTGGGTGGACCAGAAGGATCTGCAGATTGTGATCACCAGCGCGAAGAATGTTCCCGACGACATGCGCAAGGGGCATGAGGATCTTTCTCCTCCCTTCACCACTTACCGCGAGCAGGTGGATGGCAAGTACTGGTTCCCGGTGTACACCAAGGCTGATGCCGAGCTTCATTTTTCGGGCGGGAATGGGTACATGAGCCAGGATGTGCGCATTCGTCAGATTGTGCGCTACACCGACTACAAGCAATTTCGATCGACGGTCAAGCTGATTTTCCAGGGGCAGGATGTAACCAACAATAATGGACAGCCGCAACCGAACGGCCAACCGGCTGCCGGTCAACAGTCGCAGCAGGCGCCGCCTGCACCCCACTGAGTAGTGAACTTTTGATTTACCTACGGCCTGTTGCGGAGAAAGCCGGGAGGGGATGGGGAGTCCCCTCAGCGGCTAAAGCCGAACCTATTTACAACTGGTTACGTACGGACTGAAGCCCGTACCCTTCAGGCCTGAAGGCCGTACCCTTCGAAACCAGCGTTTTCAGGTTAGGCGTTGTAGGTTGAGGAGGACACCCGGCCTCCCCGGCCGGTCCAGTTGGTATGGAAAAACTCGCCGCGGGGCTTATCCACACGCTCATAGGTGTGCGCGCCAAAGAAATCCCGTTGCGCCTGCAGTAGATTTGCGGGTAGCCGCGCGGTGCGATAACCGTCGTAGAACGCTAACGCGGTTGAAAATGCCGGCATGGGCACGCCGATCCTGGTCCCGTAGATGATCGCCCTCCGCCACGACGGATGATACTTGTTCATTGCGGTTGAGAAGAATTTGTCCAGCAGCAAATTCTGCAGCTTCGGGTCGCGGTCAAAAGCCGCCTTGATGTCGCCCAGAAAGATGCTGCGGATGATGCAACCGCCGCGCCACATCAACGCCACTCCGCCCATGTTCAAGTTCCAGCCCTGATCCTTCTCTGCCGCGCGGAGCAACATGTAACCCTGCGCATAGCTCACGATCTTGGAGCAGTAGAGCGCGAGGCGCACTTCCTCGATGAACTCCTTCTTGCCAGTCACTACTTTGCGCTTGCGTGGTCCCTTCAGCACCTTGGCCGCTGCAACGCGCTCAGTCTTCAAGGCAGACAGACAGCGGGCAAAGACACTCTCTCCAATCAAGGTGACCGGCTGTCCCAGGTCGAGAGCTGAGATCGCGGTCCATTTGCCGGTGCCTTTCTGTCCCGCGGCATCGAGGATCTTGTCCACCATCGGCTGTCCATCGTCATCTTTCTTGGCGAAGATGGTGGCCGAGATATCGATCAGAAAGCTATCCAGCTCGCCTTTATTCCACTCGGCAAAGACTTCGGCCAGTTCATCGGCGGTGAGCCCGAGACCATCCTTCAGCAACTGGTAGGCCTCGCCGATCAATTGCATGTCGCCGTATTCGATGCCGTTGTGCACCATCTTGACGTAATGACCAGCTCCGTCTTCTCCAACCCAGTCGCAGCATGGAGTTCCGTCTTCGACCTTGGCGGCGATGGCCTGGAAAATTTCCTTCACGTGGGGCCATGCTTCTTTATTGCCTCCCGGCATAATCGACGGGCCGAAGCGTGCACCCTCTTCGCCGCCGGAGACGCCGGTCCCGATAAACAGAATTCCTTTGGCCGCGAGGTCTTTGGTGCGCCGGGTGGAGTCGGTGTACAACGAGTTGCCGCCGTCGATGAGGATGTCGCCCTTTTCCAGGTAAGGAAGCACTTGCTCGATGGTCTGATCGACCACCTCGCCGGCCTTCACCATGATCATCACGCGCCGAGGCTTCTTCAGCAGCCCACACATCTCCTCGACCGAGTGCGCCCCGACCACGTGCGTTCCGTTGGCCTCGTTCTCGATAAAATCGTCCACCTTGGATACGGTGCGGTTGAAGACAGCGACCTTATAACCGTGGTCGTTCATGTTCAACACCAGGTTTTGGCCCATCACCGCCAATCCAATCAATCCGATATCGCAATTTGCTTCTGCCATCTTGGTCTTCCCCTTTTGTGTTCGCCCGCTTACCGTCGCAACTGCTCGCGAAAGCAAGTGTTCCCGCTCACGAGTCGACGCTGACTCGGCGCCGCATCCGCGAGCGGGCAGACCGCGCGATGATACCTGATCGTGGCGATGGGAGCAAAGCGGCGATAGGGCAAACGCCGGTGGCGGCGGAGGAGAATTGACCAGGGCCACCGGTCCGCTAGAAGTCGTAGCGCAAGGAGAACTGCATCACGCGCGGCTTGGTGTAGGTTGCCGCATAATTGCCCAGATTTCCCGTCGTTAACGTAACGCCGAGAGAATTGGTTGGGTTGACATCAAAGCGGGCGGAGTTGGTGACGTTAAACACCTCCCAGGCGAACTTGAGACCCTGACTTTCCGTGATCTTGAACGTCTTAGCCAAACCCGAGTCGATGTCGAAATACCCATCTCCGCGGAAATTATTGCGTTGTCCCGCTTCACCCGGGTAGGGCAGCCGAATCGGCGAACCATTGGTTACTCCATTGTTGAGAGCGGTCGGATTGTCAAACACCTGGGGCGCCCCGTTCTGGTCAAGGTGCCTGCGTAACTTCACCGGCGCCGTCTCGACGCTGAAGCTTTCAATCTGCCAGTCGGTGGCCCAGCCGGGCGCGCTGATGGTGAACGGCAAGCCGCTTGTCCAGCGGTTTACTCCTGACCATTGCCAACCTCCGATCACCTCATCGATTATCCGATTCGATGTGTTGGCAAACATCTGCCCGGTGCCAAACGGCAAGCGATAGACCCAGTCAAACGTGATCAGATGCTTGGTATCGAAATCGGAAATACCGCGATTCAGGGAAGGATTCCAGGTGTTGATAATGTTACTGAAAGAGCCATTGTTACTGATCTCGCTGGCGCGTTCGGTATCGGAACCCAAGTCGATCGACTTCGACAGGGTATAGCTGAAGTCTGCCTGCAGTCCGTGACTGAAGGGATGGCGGAGCGTGATCTGGCCGGCATTGTAATAACTCATGCCGATGGAATCCCAGGCATACAGCGACGAAAATTGGGACTGCCAGAATCTTGTTCCCTGGGGGCACGTGTAATTGCAGAAGTAGTCGAGGTCGGCCAGAGCGGTGGTCTCGCCATAGCTATCGCGGGCAGGGGCCCACTCGTCGGTATAAATAGCCTGCGTAGCACTTTCTCCGAGATAGTCGTAGTTGGCAAGTTGGGGAAAGAGGTCCTCGAAGTAGGGAATAGCCGGCACGGATGCCTGCGCATTGTCGCCGTTAGCATCCGCCAGTGCGGAAAGCTTGGCTCCGTTGGTAAAGTAATCGCCCCCTCCCTGAGGATCAGCGAAGTCGACCGGCTCTGCCAGGTCAATCGCCTGAAGCAAGTGTCGACCCAGCCGCCCAACGTAAGCGAACTCCAGGGTGAACCCCCCGCGCACTTCGCGCTGAACGGAAAAGTCCATGGCTTCTGCGTATGGCGTTTTCAGTTTGTTATCGGCGCCCCAGGTGATGGCGAAGCCGCAGAAGGAGTCGCTTGGCGCAGTATAGGGATAAGTAACCGACGCTGGTTGCGCGCAACCGCTGGAAGTGACGTCGTGGACACCCGTGAAGCGGGGGGCATTTTCTGTTGTATATACACCCGCTGGGTTGGAGATGCTGGTGCTTAAACCGAAGGAGCCGAACTGATCGAAGGTGTTGACGATGCCTTCGCCGTAGTGATCGAAGTACATGCCAAAGCCAGCCCGGATGGAAGTCTTTTCGTTTGGGGCGTAGGCGATGGCGAGGCGAGGGGCAAAATTAGCTTTTTGCTTGGACCAAAGCCCAGGAGCGTGATTTGCAGGGCCGCTGGGAGCGAATTGGAGAAGCGGTTCGTAGACCTGTCCCTGAAGCGCGGCTGCGTTTCGCTGCTTGTACCATGCATCGGTATCTATGGTCGGCGAGATCTGTTGTCCATTCTCCTCGTAGGGGGTCTGGAGGATGGTGTGGCGAAGGCCGAAGGTGATGGTCAGGTTCGGTTGTGCTCTCCATGAATCTTGAACGTACCATTCAAACTCATTTGCCTTGAAGTGCCGATTGATGAAAGTACCGTCGGGAAACAGGCTACCGGTCGCCCCTCCCGAATTCACTTGATAGTTGGAGACGTTGGTTGCTTCGGGGATGCCGCCTATCAGGTTTCCATAGGCGATCTCGTAGGAGTTCTCGAAGCCGCTGGACACAGGCTGAACCCCTAACGTCGATGGATCGGGAGGGCTTCCGTAATACCAGTAGGGATTGGTGGTCGCCGAGTTGTAGGAGTTTGCATCCGATCCACGGTTATTGTGGATCAGCCGCCAGTTGCCGCCAAATCCCAGCGTATGGCTGCCCTTCGTCCAGGTGAGGTTATCGACAACATTGTTGACCGGCACGGTGACCACGGAGCTGCGGGTCGCGTAAGCGGGATCGGTAGCCGAGTCGTTGATGAAGCGGAAGAACGTGTAGTCTCCCTGGCCGGTACCGCGGTTGCTGTATCCCTGTCGTATGAGGCCATAGCGAACATCATTCACTATATGAGGAGTAATCGACCAGGTCTCTCCCGCCGCGATTCCCTTGCTGTTGTCCTCAAGGCGCGAGGATGGCGGATCTCCGGGGAAATCTTCGACGCCGGACTGTGTATCCTTCTGCAGATTTCCGCGCACGAAGAGGTGGTGTTTTTCGTTGATGGCGTAGTCGAGCTTGAGAATGCTGGTGTTCAGGGAGCCGGGATAGGGCGAGGCGAAGGTATAAGACAGAAGGTTATAGCCGTCGCCCTCGGTGGCTCCGTTGGGCAACGGGTACTGCTGGAATAATGCCTCGACGGCGGCGTTGGGGCCAGGTGTGGTGCAAACTCCATTAGCCAGACAAGGGTTATCGAGGGTGGCGATTTGCGCAGAGCTCAGGGTGTTGGTCGAGGTCTGCGCGCAAGTGGGATCATTGGGATTGACACAGTATTGGTAAGTGATATTTCCTGACCGGTATCCGGCGCTGGGCACTACCCGAGTCTGCTGCGAATTTTCCGCGGTACGCTGTCCTTCATAGTTGAAGAAAAAGAAAAGCTTATCTTTCTTAACCGGGCCGCCAAGGGAGCCACCGAAGGTATTGCGGATGAGCTTGCCTGGCTTGTTGGGCTCGCCCGATTGCAACTCGCCCTGCTTGTTGAACCAGTCGTTCGCGTATCCGAGGCTGTTGCGGTTGTATTCGTAGGCGGCGCCGTGGAATTGGTTGGTTCCGGACTTGGTCACCAGCGTGACCTGTGCCCCTGAACTGCGTCCGGCATCCGCGTTTGAACTGGTAGTGGTGACGCGGAATTCCTCCGTGGAATCCAGGGTTGACCTTAGAACCCCTGTGAAGGCATAGCCGTTTTGCTGGTCGTTATCGTCCAGACCATCCAGGGTTACGTTGGTCTGGTCCGAACGCGCGCCGGCGACCGAGCCGCTGCGGCTGTCCTGATCCTGCTGTTCAGTGGTTTGCCGTCCAAGGTATAAAACGCCGGGTTGCAGGCTCAGCAGATCGGTGACATTCCGCCCCTCCATGGGGAGCGCCTGAATGGTCGCGTTATTGACAGCGTTTCCGATGGATGCGTCCGTTGTGTTCAGGGTCTCCGCTTCGGAGCTGACGTCGACCGTAACGGCTGTGGACTGGACGCTCAATTTGAAGTTAATCGTTGCCGGCTGGTTCACCAGAAGGTCGGCCTGCTTCGACTGGGAGCTGAAACCAGAGCCGTTGGCGGAGATGACGTACGTGCCGGGCACGATCTGCTGGAACTGATATTCGCCGCTCCCGTTCGCGGTTTGCGTGGACTGCAGACTGGTAGCCTTGTTGACGATGGTCACCGTGGCGCCAGGAATCACCGCACCGGAGGGGTCAGTAATCGTACCTCGCAGAGAGGAGAAGGAGGCCTGCGACCAGGATAGATTGCAGTAGCCGATCGCAAGACACACGAATGCCAGCAGTGGGCGAATGGGGCGCATGCGTAGTACCTCCAAAGAATTAACCGGTACCGTGGGCTTCCGCTCTGTCGTTGGCGGAATGGTTCGTAGTTGCTAAGGACCGGATGCAGGAACTCAGTTCGTACAAATCACCAGCATTTCTGTCTATACGGTCACAACCAGATTATCCATTAATAAACGAGTCTTTAACCGAGAGCAAGAGAAGATGTTGTAGATGTATTCCTCAATCCTGGTTCTGCAATGCTGCACAGCGAAGGATTGATCCCCACCCGCAAACCTGGGAGATCCGGGTTTCGACTACAGCATTTCGCCGTGCTGGGCCGTGGTTTCTCGCCGGTGTGGACTGCGCACTCTGACTAGTGGCTGCTGAGTGCTGCCGATTGGTGTTGACCCCATCTCTACACACGCATGACACACGGCACGGTGACGTATCACTAAGCTATTAGCCTCTTCCCAAGATCTCCACGAATGGTTTTAACCATACTTTTAACGGTCATTGACAAGACCTCGGGATGGCTTGGTTACAGTCGTCGGTATAAGCGATTAGTCATCGCGTCCGCAGCACATCCCGTAGATACACGGCACAAATTTTCCTGGAGCGCCATCATGCATACAAAAGGAAGGTCTCGTCAGATAATCGCCGGTTTCCCGCGGCGCAGGGTTAGTATTGCCGTTGGTTGCGCCATCCTGTCTCTCCTGTTCAGTGCGGCTGTACTCCAGGCCCAGGTCAACACCGGTTCGCTGAGCGGGCTGGTTCTCGATCCGAGCGGGGCGGCTATCGCCGGCGCGGAATTGACTGTCACGTCTGCTGATACTGGCTACAGCCGTACAGGCAAGAGTCTGGGCGATGGCGCGTACTCGCTGTCAGATCTACCCATCGGCAACTACAGCCTTAGCACAACGGCAAATGGCTTTTCGCGGATCGAGGAGCAAGTGAGCGTCGGTGTTGGTGAGCGTGTACGCCTTGACCTGCATTTGACCGTCGGCGCAGCTGATCAGACGGTTCAAGTGGATGCCATTGGAACCGAACTACAACGCGATGATGCTTCGATCGGCATGCTGGTGACGAACGATGTGATTGAAGAAACGCCACTTTACTTGCGCAACTGGGATGACCTGTTGCGGGTTGTGCCGGGTGTGCAGATCAGCCGTTACACCAACCAGAGCGGAGCAACCTCAGCCGGGCGCACGGGCGATTTCAACGTAAACGGCGTTCACTCGCTTCAGAACAACTTTATCCTGGATGGAATCGACAACAATACCTTCTCAGAAAACGTACAGGAACTGAGCACTGAGGCTACGCACCCCTCGGTCGACGTTATTTCTCAATTCAATGTGATCACGAGTCCCTACTCTTCTGAATACGGCCGGGCGCCGGGCGCGGTGGTCTCGGTGAACACACGCAGCGGTTCAAATAACATTCACGGAGCCGCCTACGAATATTTGCGCAACCAGTACTTCGACTCGTTCGATTACTTTACCAAGCAGACGACTAACGTAAAGCCAGAGAATAACCAAAATCAGTACGGCGGCAGCTTCGGCGGGCCGATCAAGCGCGACCGCATCTTCGGATTTTTCAACTACGAAGGGACGCGCATCAAGCAAGGGCTTTCGCGCATATCGACTGTGCCGCTGGACA
The DNA here is from genome assembly GCA_963743365.1 of uncultured Acidobacteriaceae bacterium. Lineage (GTDB taxonomy): Bacteria > Acidobacteriota > Terriglobia > Terriglobales > Acidobacteriaceae > PALSA-350. The sequence goes on along the minus strand of CAVUQE010000015.1, from coordinate 356,301 downwards.
ATGAGCGCATCGGCGACTTCAGCGCAGCTGCCGCGGCAATTGCCGGCGTGCCCACGTATGCGACGGTCTACAACCTTTCGACCTGCTCCGCGCCCTACACGGCGACCAACTGCAAGCCATTGGTCAACAACAATTTTGTGAGCGATCCGACGGCCAAGATCGACACCGCGGTGGCGAAGCTGATCGCACTCTTCCCCGAGCCCAACGACAAGCAAGGCGGAGCTACTTATCCGGAGTTCAACAATTTTGCCCGCACGGGCGCGGCGACCGACTTCAATTCCAGCTACGACGGGCGCGTGGATTGGACGCCGTCGCAAGACAACACGATCTTCGGCCGCTTCAACTACTTCAACCGGACGCGCCAGATACCCGGATACTTTGGTGGCTTGGCCGATGGCACAGGCACCTCGGCCTGGGGTAACCAGTTCCTGAAGGGCGCGAGCTTCGTGTTGGGATGGACGCACATCTTTGGTCCTAATATCCTTAACGATTTCCGGTTCGGTTGGGTGCGTGATACATCGTATGGGCAACAGCAGCCATTCGATCTGCCACAGACCGCGGGTCAATTTGTTCCCGGCATTCCCAGCAATCCAGCCATCGGCGGCGGGGTTTCGCTGACCGCTTTTAACAACCACACCTATCTTGGCTCGCCTGACTTTCTGCCCAAGTCGCAAGTGCCGATGATCTACCAATTCGACGACACGCTCTCCTGGACCAAGGGGCCGCATAGCTTCAAGTTCGGCGTCAACCTGTTCATGCCTATGCGCAACATTTTTCAGGACGAGCCGGGCACGCGTGGAGACCTTTCGTTTTCCGGCGTATTCTCCGGACTCGGAAACCCCTCCGGCATCACGGATTATGCAGATGGGCTGTTCGGGGCTCCTTACTATACACAGTTGACCAATGTATTTTTCGTCGATCAGCGCCTGTGGATGGCTGCCGGGTTTGTGGAGGACGATTGGAAGGTGACGCCGAATCTTACTCTGAACCTGGGCCTGCGCTATGACTTCTCAACCCCTCCCTACGAGGGAGCAAATGACCTGGCGAACTTTAACCCTGCGGGCGCGGGCTCGCTCGAGTTTGCTAGCTCCGGATCTCTGGGCAATCGCTCGCTGGTGAACCCCAGTACGACTAATTTCGGTCCGCGCATCGGCATATCGTATGCGGTAAATCCGAAAACCGTAGTACGCACCGGGTACGGAATTTACTACACCCTGCTGGAACGCATTGGCAGCGAAAACCAGCTGGCCCTGAATCCTCCCTTCCTGGTGAATAAGACGCCTTCGAGCACCACCGTTCCAGTACTGCAGCCGGAAGTTGGATTTCCTGCGAACTTCCTCGATCCTTCCACCATCAACTTTAACGCCCTGCAGGCGTTTCATATTCGGTCCGTCGATCCAGAGAAAAAGGAACCGATGGTGCAACAGTGGAGCCTCGGAGTGCAGAGGGACCTGGGCGGGAAGTGGCTGGGCGAGGTGGACTATGTGGGTACCAAGTCGACCCACAACAACCTGATCTACGACTTCAACCAGCCGCTCATCGTCAACAATGTTGTCACCTCGACTGTTCCCTACCCCAACTTCGGCCAGGTGGAATACACGGCGCCGATCGGGTACGGGAATTACAACGGGCTGCAAGCAAGCCTGACGCATCAGATGTCCAACGGCTTCATGGTGCGGGCTGCTTACACCTACTCGCGCAGCCTGGACAATACACCTGAGGAGTTGGAGAACAACCCTGGGGGGCCGCCGAATGGCCGCAACGAGAGTTCGTGGTATGGGCCGAGCGAATTCAACACGCCGCAGCGGGTTGCAGTCAGTTATGTCTATGAGCTGCCCTTCGGAAAAGGAAAGAGCATGTTGAACTCCGGTCCCTTATCGTATGTGCTGGGCAATTGGCGGACTTCCGGGGTGTACACGTTTTATAGTGGAGTACCCTTCACCGCGACCTGGGGCAGCGAAAGTAGCCTGCTGGATCCTTATGGCTACGCGACCGCTGTTCCCAACAAAGCTGGCAATGTGCATTACATCCATAAGCCGTCCTGCTGGTTCTACTCGAGTGGCACGAGCGGGTGCAGCCCGTACAGCTCGGGCCTGACGGATGCCTTTGCTGACGCCGGCAATGGGGTGGTTGGTAACGGAACCCGCAATTCGCTCAACTCGCCCGCTACAGATGTTTTCGACGCTGCCCTGATCAAGGATGTGCCCATCGTGGAGAGTTTGCGGGCCGAGTTTCGCTGGGAGGTCTTCAACGTTCTCAATCACCCGCTGTTTGCGGCGCCGAGCGGCGATGTGAGCACGGGTGCCGCGGCACAGATCACCTCGCTTTCGGGTGATCCGCGGGTTATGCAGTTCGCCTTGCGGCTGGACTTCTAGGAGGTGGCTGAAGAGGAGGTGGCTGGTCAGATCGGGTTTGGTGCGGTGATCCATTGAGTTGGATGGAACTGGGTGGGTGATCGCTCGTCGGCATTGGCGTGCGGTCCGGGTTCACCCAGGACTGACGTCCTGGGGCATGACTCAAAGCAAACCTGGGCCTGAATGGAGCAGCGCGCATTTGTTGGTGGTGCGGCAAAAGGCAATCCCGCATCTTGCCGGTTACAATTTTGGCCAGGAGATGGAGTTGTTTTGAACTTCATGAAGCGATGGCGTTCGTACTTCGTTCTTCTGGTTCTCGCGCTTGCAGCCTGGGCGGTTGCTCAGCAGCTAAGCGAAGGCACGCCGGCAGACCTGGTGCTAACCGGCAATGTAAACGGCGAGCAAAACCAGACCTACTTCGAAGTTCCCTTCACGGTGCCTGCCGGCATCCACCGGATCAGCGTCGACTTTCAATACACGGGCAAAGATCAGCGCGCGACTCTTGACCTCGGCATCGCCGACCCGGAGCGATTTCGTGGTGCAAGCGGCGGGAACAAGAGCCACTTCACCATCAGCGAGACGGACGCGACGCCATCGTATCTTCCGGGAGCAATCCCGGCCGGGCAATGGCGACTGTTGATCTCCGTGCCGAACATGCGTCCCAAGGTTGTCTCGCAGTACAGGGCGGAGATACGCTTCAACTCGCGCGCGGAAGATTCTAGTTTCACGGCGCGCCCGCTCGCGGTTGGCAGGCGCTGGTATCGTGGCGATCTCCACATGCACACTGCGCATAGCGATGGCAGCTGCAAGAGCCAAAGCGGCCGCCGGGTGCCATGCCCCCTGTTTCTCACCGTGCAGGCAGCGGCAGCGCGCAGCCTGGACTTTATCGCCATCACCGACCACAACACGGACTCGCAGTATGATCAGATGCGCGAGTTGCAGCCGTTCTTCGATCATCTGCTGCTGATTCCGGGACGCGAGATGACGACGTTTCATGGGCATTTCAATGTCTTCGGGGTTACACAATTCATGGATTGGCGCATAAGCAAAGGCGGCCTCGATCTGAACGCTGTTCTGCGCGAGGCACGCTCCAAGGGCGGCATCGCTTCGGTCAACCACGCGGAGGCGCCTGGAGGAGAGGTATGCATGGGCTGCCGCTGGACGCCGGCGTCCGATACGGACATGAGCCTGTTTAGCGCCGTAGAAGTGATCAACTACGGTGACATCATGTTTTCCAGTGCGAAGTATTGGGACTCGCAACTGCGTGCAGGACATCGCCTGGCGGCGGTCGGCGGTAGCGACAATCACAATGCGACAACGCCCTCCGGAGAGGCGGGGGCCATCGGTTGGCCTACCACTGGCGTCGAAGCTGATGAGCTGTCGGTGGCGTCGATCCTCGATGGTATTCGCGCCGGCCGCACCTTTGTCGATTTGACGGCTTCGCGGGATAAGATGCTGGACTTCGCGGCCGACGCGGGCGGAGTCTCTGCAAAGATGGGTGGAACCCTTGATGCCGCGGCCGGGGCGACGATTTCGGTGCACATTCATACGATTGCCGCCAAGGGATCAATGGTTCACCTGCTGCTGGACGGTGAGGAGTCCACGCCACCGTTGCCTGTAGACGGGGCCGAATCCAACATCACGGCCAAGTTCCCTGCTACCGCCGGACGGCATTGGCTACGCCTGGAGGTACGCGACTCGAGTGGCGCCAACGAGTTGATTAGCAGCCCGCTCTACATTAATTTTCCGCAGGAATAAAGGACTCCACGATGCAAACGTTTGACGTTTCGCGGACGATCAGGGTGCTGCTGGTAGTTGCGGTTTGCTGGTCTTCGTTAGGCGCCCAGCAGCCGGCTCCCGGGTCGCGCACAGTGATGGATGCGCATAACTGCTATCCCTACTTTGAATGGTGGGGGGACCGCATCGATCGCGCGCTTTCTGCAGGCACTCCACTGGCCATTGAGCAGGATCTAGCCTGGCATACCGATCCCAAGACCGGGCGCAGCTGGTCTGTCGTGACGCATGGGGAACCGACCTACGGGACGGAGCCCACCATGGACGAGTACTTCTTTAAGCGGGTTCGACCCATTGTAGAGAAGGCGCTGCGGGACGGTAACCATGGAGATTGGCCGATCATTACTCTCAACCTGGATTTCAAAGACAACAAGCCGGAGCACCTGGCGGCCGTGCTGGCGCTGCTACGGAAATATCAACCTTGGCTGACTACGGCAGTGAAAGGCGCAGGGGAAGAGGATGTGCAACCGTTGGACGTGAAGCCGATCCTGGTACTGACGGGCGAAGCCGACGAACAGCAAACCGTTTTCTACGATCAGTTGCAGACTGGTGATCGCGTGCTACTCTTCGGGGCTATTCATAGCGAAGGAAAAGAGGCTTCCGCGGCGCCCGAGGTAATCGATCCGGTGAAAGCCACGAACTACCGGCGCTGGTGGAACAATCCGTGGAAAGTGGTTGAGGCCGGTGGACAGCCTAACGCCGGAGAGTGGACACCGGCGAAGATGACCCGGCTGCGCGCTCTGGTAGAGCGAGCTCACACGAATGGTCTTTGGATACGGTTCTATACCCTCGACGGCGCTACCAAAGCACAACTCAGTTGCAATGGCTGGTTTCACGATTACAACTTCGGCTCACTGGCTGCGGCCCGTGTGCGCTGGCGCGCGGCCATCGCCGCTCACGTCGATTACCTCGCGTCGGACCAGTACGAACTGGTAGGGCGGGAGATTCACCAGACAGTGCCGGCTGCCACGAGGAAGTGATATGGAAGAAGCGTTCAATCAGCACATTTCTTTATGGACGGTTTGCTTTGAAGGCCACGAACGATCGTTTCCCCTTTCTCTGCCTGCTCTTGGTCCTGGCGTTTCTAACTGCGCAGGCACAAGTGACCACGATTCCCAACGGACGGCGGATCACTCCTACGGGCGGTTGGATCACTGTTGATCCCTTTCCTTTTTCGCTGGCGATTCGTCCGGACGGCCAGCAATTGATCGCGCCATCACTGGGATTTCCCTTTGCGCTGAATGTGATTCGTGAGCCCGCCGGCGCGGACCCGAAGGTGACGCAGATTCCTCGCGGATTTCTAAGCGTGCCCAGTGTCGAAGTCTATGCCGGCGTGGCTTACTCTCCGGACGGAAAATTACTCTATGTTGCGACCGGCGACAGCGGCTCGGTTGAAGTGCTGTCCACCCGGGATTGGCATAGGATCGCGCGCATCAACCTGAATGGCCACATCTACAGAGAGAGCTTTGCTGCGGCGCTCGTGCTCTCCGCCAGGGGAAAAACGTTGTATGTGATCGACCAGGCGAACTGGCGCGTGGTGGCGATCGATACGGCGACCAGGACGAGGATCGCTAACCTCGCAACCGGGGTCAACCCGATTGCGCTTTGCTTGAGTCCCGATGGAGGGCACCTGTATATCGCCAACTCGGGACTGTTTGAGTACAAGACAATCCCTGGCGCAGACAACGCGGACCGGCTGCACAGTGGCTTGCACTTTCCTCCTTTCGGCTATCCATCGCAGGCGGCGCGGGACGGAGCAACCGTCGAGGGCCGGAGTATTCCCGGCTTGGGGGACGCCAATGACGCCAGGGGAAGCTCATTGTGGACCTACGAGGTAAGCGACCTGAAGCGGGCGCGGCGTGTCGCCACGCTGCGGCTGGGGGCACCGATCGCGTCCGGGAATACTCATGTTGTCGGCGGCGCGGCTCCCTCAGGCCTGGTGGCGAATGATCAAGAGGTGTATGTCGCGCTGGCGCATGAGGATGCTGTGGCTGTAGTCGACGCTGACGGGCGTTCTCTCAAGACGCAGATTCCTCTTAGCCCTTTTGCTGGACCTGAGTTTCAGGATCGCGAGGGTAACGCTCTGCGCGGCGTCATGCCGAGTGGGCTCGCCCTCACGGCGAACCGGTTGTATGTAACCGAAGCCGGCATCAATGCGCTGGCCGTGATTGACACGGCGAGCAAGGAAGTGCTGGGACACGTGCCCGTGGGATGGAGTCCTTCGGCCGTGCTGGTTTCGCCGGACGGGGCCATGATTTATGTAGCCAACTCCAAAGGCAAGGGCAGCGGCCCCAACGCGGGAGGCAAATTCAACCCGGCGCTGCATGGGGCCTATATCGGGGAGCTCGAGCTAGGCAGCATCTCGGTTATCCCTACCTCAGTTGCAGAACATCCCGCGGAGGAGACGAAGATTGTGGTGCAGGATAACATGGCCGCGCGCACGGAGCACGGCACTCTGCCCCACTTGAAACATGTGTTCCTCATCATTCGCGAGAACCGGACATTCGATGATGTCTTCGGCGACCTGGAAGGAGCGGACGGAGACCCAACGGTGGCGCGCTACGGCATGCATGGTCATGTGAAAGGCAATCCCGCAATGCAGGACCTTCACGTGACTCCAAACGCTCATGCCATGGCCGCGCGATTCTCGACCAGCGATCACTACTTCACCGACAGCGACGTTTCGGTGGACGGTCATCGCTGGGCGCTCGGTATCGCACCCACTCCATGGATGGCGATGGCTTGGCCATCCACTTATGGTGGGCGCAGGCATGGCAATCCCTTTAGCGAAGCACCCGGGCGTCGGGCCCTGGGCGGGGCCACCGATGGCCCCATGCCGGAGGACGAACCTGAGTTCGGTTCGCTGTGGGAGCATGTCAGCAACGGTGGACTTAAAGTGCTGAACTACGGCGAGTCACTGGAAGTGGAAGGCATGGACGAGATGGCCGGTTCCGAACCGGAAGGACAACGGTTGTTCCTGAACGCTCCTGTACCGCAACCCGTTTTTGCGGCAACCGATCGGAACTTTGCCACCGCGAACATGGGTATACCCGACATCGTCCGAAGCAAAGAGTTCCTCAAGGACTTCGGGGCACGGCAGGCAACGGGCGAGGTTCCGGCGATGATCGTCATGCGCCTGGGCAACGACCACACTGCTGGTGTGCGGCCAGGCGACGGATATCCGCTGCTCGAATCCTACGTGGCCGACAACGATCTTGCGTTGGGGCAGATCGTCGATGCTCTCTCGCACAGCGACATCTGGAAAGACACCGCGATCTTTGTCACGGAAGACGATCCGCAAAGCGGTGTGGACCATGTGGACGCTCACCGCAGTATTTTGCTGGTGATGAGCCCTTACGTTCGCATCGGCTACATCTCGCATCTCCACAGCAGCATGGGCAGCATTCAGCGAACGATCTACGAGTTGCTCGGCCTGGGATCACTCAACCTGGAAGACGCATTGGCCGCGGACCTTGGTGACATGTTTACCACGGAGCCGAACCTTACACCCTATATCGCGTTGCCGACCGACCCGCGTGTCTTCAATCCGGCGCTAGCCCGGATCGCCAGGCCGAAGACAGCCAAGGAGAAGGCGGATTTGGCGGACATCGACGACAGCCAGAAAATTCGCAAGAATTTTCAAAAGACGCAGGCTCCTGCCTCCGGTAAAACAACCACGAGCACCCCTCCGCAATGATATGCATCGCCGACATAGCAGTCTCGCTGTGCTCGCGCTCGCCGTGGAAGTTGTCGCTCAAGTCGTTCGCGCAGACCTGAGCGGGAGGGTTGTCAATCCTGCCTGCGCCTGGAGTTCAGAGCCGCACGGTGGCTTGAAGGTCTCTTGACATCTGGCGCTCTGCCGCGTTTTTAGAGCCTGTGGGGAGGTGGAGCGGAGGATACGGGTGTTGGGCTAGCTGGAAGCTGTCTTCAGTTCAGTCACCAACGACCCCACCGGATTGGTCACGGTTTGCGTCGCAATCGTACCCAGCGATTCGCCGCGACGATACATCAGATATGCAGCCGTTGCTCCAGCTATCAGCGTTCCCCAAAACAAGATTCTTTTCATCATCGTGTCTCCTTTCATGATTGCCTCCTCCACGCACGCGCTTTCGGAGTATAGGATGCAAAATTCCGGATCGTGAAGAAGAAAAGCACGCGGAGAGCTGCTGATGCAGGGCGGCGATGGAATGATTACTAAAGCGCCCCTCGAAAAGTGGGCAGTGAACCGCTCCGGAATTTTTCGTCGTGGCATTTGGATTGACAAAGCTCAAGAGAAGGCGCAGTCTTCCATAGACAGCTATGGGAGATTCCAGAATGGTCAGAACGAAGAGTGACAATCTCCAGGGCGCGCTGGATCTGCTGGTGCTGAAAGCGCTGGAGGCCGGCCCGAAGCACGGCTGGGCAATCACTCTGCACATAGAGCGTGTCTCGGCTGAAGTTCTACGCGTTGAGGAGGGATCCCTCTATCCGGCCCTTCATCGCATGGAGCAGGAGGGCTGGATCTCAGCGGAATGGGGCCGCAGCGAAAATAACCGGCGCGCCCGTTTTTACCGCCTCACCAACTCAGGGCGGCGCCGGTTAGGGGCCGAGCGCGAACACTGGCGGAAGATTACGAACGCGATTGCCCTTGTGCTGGAGTTCAGCGAGGCAACCGTCTAGAGGATTTGCTATGGCATGGATCCGCCGCTTGCGTGCGCTTTTCCGGAAAGAAGAACTAGATCGTGATTTCAAGGAAGAGCTGCAGTTTCACCTTTCGATGCGCGAGCGGCAGAATGTTGAACAAGGCATGCCGCATGCTGAAGCGCGACACTCCGCCCGGGTCCGTTTTGGCAATCCTGCAGTATGGCTGGAGCAGATGCGCGAGATCGACCTGATGACCTTTCCCCAAACCGTGATGCAGGATCTGCGCTTCGCCTGCCGGATGCTGCTCCGCAATGCCGGATTCACGGCGGTCGCAGTATTTGCTCTGGCGGTTGGCATTGGCCTGAACACCGCGGCTTTCACCGCGTACCGGGCTTTTTTCGAGCGGAAGCTCGATGCCCACGATCCCGCGTCGATGGTCAATTTAGCGCTCATCGAACATACGGGCGCGACCGAACCTTCATTCAGCTACCCCGATTATGAGATATACCGAGACCATGTTCGTTCGTTCAGCGGCGTTATTGCCGTTAGCCAACCCCAGTACCTTACCGTCTCAGTGCCGGGCGGCGTTGCTCTTCATCACAATGATGGAGGTGGCTCGCTGATCGGAAAGCTTCTTCTACTGCTGCCTCAGATCGGCAACAGCGAAACCGCAATGACACTGGTGGTCTCAGAAAACTACTTCTCAGTTCTGGGAGTGGAGGCTTTACGTGGGCGAACGTTCGGTTCAGCAGACAAGGCGGAACTCGCTGCCTCGCCATCGGTCCTGATCAGCGAGAACTACTGGCAAAAGCGATTTAAGGGTGATCCCACCATTCTGGGTAAAGCAGTCCGGCTCAATGGCGCGGCGTTCACGATTATCGGAGTGACGCCTCACAACTTTGTGGGAACTTTCATAGCAGCGCCCGACTTCTGGCTTCCGATTAGCCTTGAACCCCTTGTTCATCCTGGCGATAACTGGTTGTGGGCGCGCGAAGAGGGCTGCTGCCATCTCTTCGCGCGTCTCGCTCCCGGCGCCGGCATGCGCGAAGCGCAGGCAGAAATGTCGCTGGTCGCCGATCACCTCCGCACTCTTCACCAACCTGGTTCCGACCTCGCGCAGCCGTTGAGCGCAATGGTCTGGCCCGGCTCGCCCTTCACGATTCCCATTGAGCAGAACCATGGCGTGAGGACAAGCCTTTTGTTCGTCATGGCCGCCGTTGGAATGGTGCTGGTGGTGGCCTGCGCCAATGTTGCCAGCCTGCAACTGGCCCGCGCTGCCTCACGCCAGAATGAACTTTCCATGCGCCTCTCCCTTGGCGCCAGCCGGACGCGCCTCGTTCGCCAATTGCTCACGGAGAGCTCCCTGCTGGGGCTGATCGCAGGTGTCTTCGCGTTCTTATTCAGCTGGGCGTTCCTCCAGGCGGCGGTGGTACTGATCGCGGATGCCTTCCCCGATCAGTACGGCACGGTTATTTTTCACGTCACTCCTGACCTCCGGATATTTTCGTTCGTATTCCTCATTTCCGTCTTCGCCGGCGTTCTTTTTGGGCTCGCGCCTGCATGGGAAAGTTCTCGCTGGGCCGTTTCCTCTGCGCTTAAGGCGAATGCCGCCACATCGCCTATTCGCAGCCGCCATCTGCGCAACTTCCTCATCGCCACCCAGGTCGCCGTTTCTGCCGTGCTGGTCATTGCCGGCAGCACACTCATCCACAGTGCCATTCGTGCGCTCTGGATGGACACCGGCTATGACGATGCGCATGTCATGGATCTTGGGCTGCAATTTCCTGAGAGCGCAGAGTATACGCCGGACCACAAGGATGCCCTCATCCGCGATCTCCGCACCCGCCTTGCCGCGTTGCCCGGCGTGACGGATGTAACGACGGCGCGCGCGCCAGACGACGGCGGGCTTCGTTCTGCCGCGGTCTCGCTGAACGGCGAGGCGCCCTCGTCCCGGAACATGAAGGCGTATCTCTACTACACATGGATTCAGCCCAACTATTTCCACGCTCTCGGGATTCCGCTGCTTCTCGGGCACGGCTTCACCGCTGAGGCCAGCCAGGCGGAACCGTCCATCGTTGTAAGTGAGTCGGCGGCCAATAAGTTATGGCCCGGAGAAAACCCCGTTGGCCATACTCTTCGGCTTGGCACCAGCGGCCTCGTTCATGGCATCGGCGAACCCCTGCCGGATGGCCTCGCCTGGCGCGTCATCGGCGTCGCTCGCGATACGCGGGGCGTCCTGCTCGATGGCAGCGACTCGGCGCAGATTTATCTTCCACTCTCCGATCGTTATCTACAGAATTATCCGATCCTGGTGCGCACTCGTTCCGACCCGGCGCAGTTGGTTAGCGCTCTTGGTCCGGTGATGGCCTCTGTGGATCCTAACCTCGCCGCGCGGTTCGCCACGTTGGAACAGATGCTGCGCGCAACAGAACCTTTTCTCGCCTCCACGCTGGCGGCGGCCATCGCTACCATCACCGGCATACTGGGGCTGTTGCTGGCCGCGATCGGTATCTACGGCACGGTCAGCTACATTGTTGTCCTGCGCACGCGCGAAGTCGGCATTCGGGTGGCTCTGGGCGCAAAGAAGCGTGACATCCTGGGTCTCATTCTGAGTGAAAGCACCCGTCCGGTATTTGCGGGCTTGTCCGCTGGGGTGGTGCTTGCCGCTGGTGTAGCGTACTTGCTCCGCCACGTCCTGTACGGTGTCCATACCATCGACGGTCTCTCGTTCGGCGGAGTCTCGCTCCTATTTGTAGCGGTCGCTCTCCTGGCTGCCCTCGTCCCTTCACAGCGGGCTTTGCGGGTCGAGCCGACTGTAGCTCTCCGATGCGAGTGAGCGGCGCCCGCGCACTCAAGGCGCAAGGCATTCAACCGCCGCCGAGGTGAGACAATTTGGAGGAAAGATCGGTGAAACTGTAGACTCAGGCAGGGTAACCATCTTGCAGACTGCTGCGTCCGGTTTACCGTGGCGAACTGTTCTGGCATCTGGGCACAGACGAGGGTTTTGAAGGGCCTATAGCTCAATTGGTTAGAGCAGCGGACTCATAATCCGTTGGTTCCAGGTTCAAGTCCTGGTGGGCCCACCAGGCAAATCAACAACTTACACATCAGACAACCCTCGGCGGCCGCGCTTGGTGGGAGATTTTGGTGGGAGTTGAGAAAAGAGCGTCCATTTTGTCGGCCGCATCATCGTGAAGCTCCGGCAAAGTATGGCCGTACAGGTTCATCGTGATCGCAATCTGACTATGGCCGAGAATCTCCATCACTGTTCTCGGGTGAACTCCCTGCGAGATCAGCAGCACCGCGGCGCAATGCCGCAGATCGTGAAATCGCATCTTCGGAAGGCCTGAAACCGCGAGCAGTTTTTGAAATTGATGCGTCACGTTTGGGCCGTCCAGTGGTGTGCCAAACTTTGACGTGAAGCATAGGCCACTCTCGATCCACTTCGAGCCGGCGAGCATCCGCTCTTCAGACTGCAATGCAGCGTGTCGCAGAAGGCTCGATACGCAGACGTCGGGCAGCCTTAAGCTTCGATTTGAATGCTCGCTCTTTGTCTCAATAAACTGAAGCTTGCCGCCGATCCGCTGCAAGCTCCGCCGTATACGAAGGCGCCGATTTTCCAGGTCCACATCATCCCAACTTAGAGCGAGAGCCTCTCCTAAGCGAAGGCCGATTGCCAGGGCGACCGTGTAGAGCGCACTCAACCGATTCCCTGCTGTTGCACTTACGAGAGCCCTGGCCTGGTCGGTTGTGAGAGTCTGCGCTTTGTATTGTCGGAACCGCGGTGCATCGACGAGGGCCGCGGCGTTCCGATGCACGAGCTGCCATTTCGTGGCCGTTCCGAGGGCGGAGCGGAGCGTAGCAAGCGCGTGCATCGCGGAACGCGGACTAAGATCCTTCGCAAGCATTTGATTCACGCAGGTCTGAATGTCTCGCGGCGTGAGCGCCTCCAGCAATTTGTTTCCGATCGATGGACTGATGTGGTCCCGGATCAGCCAGGTGTAACTCTGGATCGTTGCCGGCTTCAACTTAGGAGTCGCCACCTCGACGATCCAGTTCTCGAGGAAGGCTTTCACTGTTGTCCTGGCCGGCTTCAAGTCGTACCCGAGTTGCTGGTTTCGCAAAAGCTTCTTCAGCTCTTCGGAGACTTCTCCTCGTGTAACTCCGTAAACGATCTTGCGGCGTGGTTTGCCATCAGGCTTATAGCCGAGCGAGATTTCACCGCGCCATCGGCCATCCTTGGCTTGATAGATGCTGCCCTCTGAGTTACCTCTGCGCTTTGACATGCTCGTACTCCTTTGCTCCTTTTTCCTTTTGTTTCCGCTCGCGCTCGCGTGCTCGAAGGTCTCTCAGGGCGTCACGTACCGCGACCTTCCTGCCGCAGGGTTTGCAGTAATTTCTTCTCGTCGGATCGGGACGCCTATCTGGGATATAACTCCGATGGCAATTGCAGCATATTGCAAAGCCGTCCTTGTCGGCGATCACGACTAGAAGTTCGAGCACGATGAGAGCGGGCAGGTTGCTGATGGGCGAGCCTTCAGAATCAAGATCGATTTGCCACGACCCGTCGTGGCCCGCCTTATCGTTCCACCAGAATCGAGGTCGGATCCGGCAGATCTGAATCAGCTCCCTTATGAGTACCTGCAGGTATGGGCGAGCTCCGCCAACGGTGCTGTTGGCGGGACTCTCGGGCCAGGGATTTGGGGCTTTCCCTGGACGTCGTCCTCGTCCTCCTGGAGCTCGGTATAGAAGCGATCGTCCTCGATGGTCCAGCATGAGGCGTACTTTTTAAGGCGCTTCAAAAGGGACAGCTCCTGATTAACCTGCGCCGGCTTGCAGGGGCAGGGGCCCGGTTCCTCGTGTGGTCGGCGGGCGCGAATAAAGGGTGGATCGCCCGCAATGCGTGCATGTTGATATTCCCGCATGTGCGTCCAGTGGATTTCTCCCAGGGTCATTTGCGAGAAGAAGAGCGCCAGGCTTTTGGCGTGCCGTTGATAGCCTTTCAGGGTATTAGGTTGGACATACCTAGCCTGCGTCGAGCCTGGCGGGGTTCCATTGAAAGACTTCAGATCTATGAAGCGTTGGGCCGCGCCAGGGAAAAGCAGGTATGCGGAAAAAGAGCTGCCCCCAGGGTGCCCTTCTTGGCGCGGGTAAAAGGGAAATTGACGGGAAAAAGCGGATGGACTGCTACTTTGAAAGGTAGCCATAATTGCCCCTCCTTTGGGCGATTTGGTTAGCGGCTCGTGGGTGTTCCTAGCACCTGCGGGCCGCGCTATGTTTATGAACCATCCGGAGCGAGTGTGTCAAATGCTTTCGGTTGCGAGCTGGGAACCTGGCGGGAGTGGAGTTTGGCCGAGCTAACCTTTTAGCGGCGTTAGGTCGGAGTCAAATAAGGGGACTTCTTTTCATCGGCCGGTGCAGGCAGTAGCCAGGGCTGCGAAAACGTTGCTGTTTCCAGCGCCCGGAGAGCTGGGATGTCCGATTCTGAGCCGATCCGCATTCCGGATCCATCGATCTTGCAAATCACAACCACTGGTCGACGCAGGACGGCTGTTGGGCCCAGCTCGACGCGGAAACTAAATCCATACAGGCTGACTATGGCCGCGCTGCTATCGTGTTCCGGAGAGAGCACGATGTAGTGAGGGGCGTCGGAAGTGGTAGACGTTTCAGGAAACGGCGAAATCGACACTGGTTCGTCTGGAGATGCCATCGTCCCAAGGATGTAGTGGCGCATTCGCTCGTCGTCTCTGGTTTCCAACCTGCGGTTCGTCAATGCGCGAAAGAGCGCGTATCCGATCTTCGCAGCCACACGGCGCACGCATTGTGGATCATACAAAAGCGAGATTCTATGAGGTGTTCCTCCTGTGATTTGAACCTAGTCGGTCCATTTTGACGCGTCGACTTGGTAATTGCTTAATGCGATATTCGTGAAGGCATTTGCAAACCGAATTAGTTCTTTGGGATCTCGGGCTCGAATCATCAAGCGGTTGCCGGGCAACAGGACGACCCGCAGCCAAAATTCCGGATCCGCCGCCGTCTCTAGATCAAGTTCCAGATTCGCGGTGAACTCGCATACCAGCTGATTCAGGACCCGCTGTTTTCTGAAAAGCCTTGCGGTAGAGTTCAAGAAGCAGTTGGGCCTCAGCGGCCGTGGCGCCTCGCACTCGGGCCTCAATCTGCTCTCCCGGCATGACCTTAACTTCGAAATAAGCCAGCGAACGCATCTTTTCGCCAGCTGAAAGCAGTGACTCGCTATATCCGCCTAGGGGATGTTTCACCAGCAAATAGTTAGGCCGAAGCTGACCGCTCGTCGGCCGATTCGGATGACGCGGTTTGACCGGGGAAGCTAGCGCGTGAAAGGCGAGGACCGACTTGCGGGCGACCTCATGTTCGGCCTTTGAAAGCCTTGTCTGGCACGACTCACATGATTGAATTGTAAAATCCTTTGTTCCACCAAGCGATTGCGGCACGATGTGATCGTCCGTGAGATGGTCGAATTCCCGGTCGCACCAGAAGCAGAGCGAGCGCTCCTTTGATCGAACCATCATGCCTCTAAGCATTCTCTTCGGGCGCTACCCGGCGGTCTTCCCACAACTGCTTCATCTCGCGTCCAAGGCCGTCGAGGTCCGGGAAGATTACAGACTCGGTGACCCCGCAGTCTCTGAGGTCTTGGCGAAGTTGCGCGCGAGCGTCGGCGGCAATGGTGATGAGCCTGATGGTTGAGTCCGTCCTCCTCAATTCGTCCTGCATCCAGTTCGGTTCCGTGCCCAACACGATAAACCGGCTACGCTGTGCGGCGATCCGGCGAGTGATGTGCGGGAAGTCCAGCACCATAGGCGGTCGGGGGACAGGCACCTCTTCGAAGTCTTCTTCCGACACCGGCAAATAGGAGCTGTCCCAGGCGCTGGGTTCGTAGCCTTCGTTGGGATGTTTTTCGACATACGTCTTCCACGCGTCTTCGGCCAGCTTCATATCCGGCAGGGCTTTGAGTTTTTCGTTCAGGCGGTACGGTTCGAGGACGTATACGCGGGCACAATGATTGTCGTTACTCTTGTTGCGCAGCGCGAAGTGAAGAGCGATCAACGCTCCGTCCGACCAGTCGAGCAGGCGCGTGGGCCCCTCGTGATGCTGCATCAGAAAGTAGGAATCCCAGTCCCACTCTTCGCTACAGTCCTTCTCATGCTCAACAGCATTTCTCATGAACTCATCGTGCAAGTCGTTTTCGATAACTAGGAGTTTGCGGATCGGTTTCAAGGGGAGCAGTTTCCCGTTGTCGCCCCTCGCCGGGCGATACAACTCAGGACGCAGGGTCGTGTCCTCGAAATCCTTGCTCTCGCCGCGAAACCAGAGCTCTTTGTGCTTCGGCAGTCCCCATGCCTTGCGCGTCTCGCTTATGCAATGAATGAAGTCTCCGAGTTTCGTTACGGGACTCGTGCAGTCGATTGCCATCACACCTCTCTATTCGCCCGGCTACTTTTGCCTGGCGAACAATGCATAGTTTCTAAAAGGCGCAGTTGCGCAGCCAGGTATTCCGCTCGTTTCCGAGCGACCAGCTTGACCAATTTCCTTGAAGCCGGGCAACGAACAGTGCGTCCATCGAGTGGACAAAAGGCTGTATCAGTTCGCGGATCTCTGTGGCGTTTAAGGCGGACTCCACCAGCCACACAGATTTTTCAAGATGGCACCAATTGAATTTCGTTTTAATGCGGCCAATCACACGCTCGTAGTCCTCCGGAGTGTCGTTAGGCGAACGCAAGTCATACGCGATTAAGAAAACCATGGCTCCCCCTCCGAACATCAGACCAGATCAGATGTATCAGATGTAGCGTTTATAGCACATATGGTTTATATTGTAAATATGGCGAAGGAATTGATTATGGCGGCTGAGGCGAATATGGGTTTTAATGGCTGCGAGTGCACTCGGGGCGAAAGAAGGCGGCTAATTGTGCACGCGGAGGGGTGTTTTATGGAGCGGGAAGAGGATCTGGCCGCGGAAATGACAGGAATTTCCATTGCTGAGCAGGATCAAAGGGATATCCATGATTTGTATTCAAAGCTACGCGCGGCAGAAGCGAAGCTTGTAGGGCCCGACGGGAAAACGCAAGTCCTGCCAGGTAATCTCTATTCGTTTCTGTGCCAGCTCCTAGCCGACCTGAAGGACGGAAAGTCGGTAACGATCCTCCAGAGTGAAGCGACGCTCACCACCGTGGAGGCGGCGAAGATACTTGGCGTCTCGAGGATGTTCCTCATCCAGGAGATCGAAAAGAATAAAATTCCCTACCATATGGTCGGAACACATCGACGGCTTTACGCCCGGGATGTGCTTGCGTTCAAAAGTAATAGGGATGCGAGTCGAAGGAAGCAGCTGGACGATTTGGCCCTCGCGGAATACGAGGATGGTCTTTATTCGAGAGGGTTAGATGATCCTCACTTCCGACAATGAATTTTGTGTCGTGGCGGACGCATGTGTACTTCTCCCAATGCCGTTATGTGATACTTTGCTTCGTTCCGCGGAGGAGCCTTCGTTCTTTCGTGTCGTGTGGAGTTTAGAGATCTTAAACGAAGTTCGACAAGGCTTGACGGGGCAAAATTTTGGGTACTCGGACAGCCAAGCAGACCGCCGTATTCAGAAGATGTGTGCGGCGTTCCCTGAGGCACTTGTTGCAGTTCCCGCGGGCATGGTCGATGGCATCCAGGGCTTTCCCGACCCCGACGACCGCCACGTCGTGGCACTGGCAATCCAGTCCCACGCTGACACTATCGTAACCGACAACCTTCGCCATTTTCCCGCCGAAGCGCTATCTGCATATAACCTGACAGCCCTCTCAGCCGACGATTTTCTAGTTCATCAATATCATCTGAATCCCGACGTGATGCTCGAGAAGCTTGATCGACAAGCCGCAGGAATTCGGAAGCGGCGCTCTGAGATCCTGCAATATTTGCAGAAGTCAGCACCGACATTTTGCCAGGTCTGTTCGAGGCGTGACGGCTCTCATTCGTAACTTAACCCTGCTTGAGTCACTCAGTACGAGACCCTCTAAAGCTTAACAAGCGTTCTTGGTGGGAAATTTGGTGGGAACACGGATGTGTCTCGTTGGACTGTCCAGTACTGCATGGACAAGCCTCGCGATAAAAATCAACAAGATAGAACGCGGTGGACGCACGTGGACGAGAATCTAGGGAACTCATAATCCGTTGGTTCCAGGTTCAAGTCCTGGTGGGCCCACCACAGTTGCCCCTGCAACCAGAACGTCGATCATTTGCACGGCCCAGATGCGGCCGGCGATCAGAGCTGTCCAAATTAGCGGAATGTTCGAATGTGTGGCGTTGATTTTATTGAACAATCGGGTGCTGCGGCCGGTTATGTTGAAATCAGGTTGGGGGTCGCGGAGTGAGTGCCGCGCCTCCGGCGCTCAGAGTCGATTGATTAATATTCCCAGCCCTGCCGGGCTGGGCTGACGTTTAGCGGTCGGCCCTCCGGGCCTTAGGAGCGGATGGGTTATATTTTGCGGCTCTCTTGGGCAGGGACTCATGAGGCTTTGGCATTGCCAGCGCTGAAGCGCTCGATCGGAGTCGAGACTGCTCACAGAGCGCTAAAGCGCTCGTTCCCCCGCATAAATGCGGGGGCTCACACCTCGAATTTGGACAAGTATGACTCTCAGCCGTTCCCCTTCGACAAGCGCAGGGCAGGCTCTGCCGGACTGATCGCGATTCTGCCTTGGTAGCTGACTTGTTTCAACGAGTGCTGTCCAAATCGGCCGATCGAAAAAAAGTTAATTTGGACAAGTCTGGCCGGCGATAGCTTCCACTAAAGCATTTTTGCTAATGCTGTGGTCCGGTGGGATCAGTTATGTGCGGGCATTCTTTCCACCCCGGAGACGCAAAGACCGCGTGCCCCGGGGACCGCGGTTTTGGCGGAACGGCCGCGTCGAGTTCAGTTTCCTGGTTTACACCATTAGCAAAAATGCTCTAGCCGCGCAGAAATCGTAAGCCCAATCCGGGTCTCCGAAAACTCCGCGAGACCTCGCTATCGATGTCACCTATCGATGCGAGGCTCTTCTGGTGAGCGCTGATGCTTACAGTTCTCGACTGCAATTGTTTCTTACGCTCAAGGGGGTAACGGGACTGTCCGGAGGGACGACTCTGTAACCGTCACTCGTAACTTTAGATCACTCGTATAGGAACTTCCGGAAGTCCTATCTGTAATCTGTCCGCACTCACCGCTTATCGGTACTATCGGCAAAGTGAGAAAGAACTTTAGCCTGCAACGAAAGATATTCGCAAAATCACGATGACGCATACCGAGCTCAAGAAGGAACCGTACGAGATTAGCGTCCGTTTCTACGACGCTTTGCGAGCCAAAGCCCTGCGTCTGGAAGCCGACGCCCAGCAGGACGAGTTCGTCGCCGCCTCACTGGAACACCCCGGCCACCTCAAGCGCCAGAAACTTCTCATTGAAGCGCAGCGCGAGGACGCTGCGCGCTTCCGTAATTTCCTCGCCGGCACGCGCATCCGCAGCAAATAATCTTTCTTCCCGTTCACCCGCCAGGTCTTGCTCGCCCAGAAGAGGATGCAGCTCTTCGTTTCCTTGCCAACCGTCCCTGATATCCCGTGATGAATGTTTGAGGCAGGTCGCCGATAAACCCGACAGCGCCTGATTGGCACGACAAGACCTCTTTCGAGGGTCTCACGTGGTCCGGCGGGCAACCGGGGCCAACGCTGGGCATCGGAACCGGGTTCGGGACTGCGGAGAATGAGCTTGAAGAGAAAGCACCTGCAAAGTGAGAACCCGGGCCAATCTGTAACGGAAATGGTCATTAACGTTACTCGCGACGGAGACTGGCTGCCGGCGCAGGAATTCCGCGCCATCGCCCTATCGGCTGCGGGCACGGACGGCAATCTGACTGTCAGTCTCCAGGCCGTCGACCACCTGGACGCGAGCGCGCTCCAGATACTGCTGGCGCTGGCGGCAGAGCGAAAGAAGCGGGGCCAAGGGTTGCGTCTGGCAAATACCTCTCTGGCCTTATCGCGATGGTTCGAGTATGCCGGGGGACGGGAGAACATCTCTCCTGAGCGTGAGGTGTGAATGGCAAGGCCTGAAACTCTGCGCGGAAGCCTGAGCCGGGCTGTGGGCGAGATCCAAGCCAGCCCCGCGGCGGAGATCCGCCCCGACCTGGACGCGGAAATCGCCCGCTATCTGCCGCAGCTGGGCAGGATGAGCGAGCAACTGAGACAGACCTCGAAGCAGATCGAGGAATCGGTGGTTGGGGTATGCGACAGCTTTCAGGGAATCGCAGCGCGAGCGCGGGCGACGGTGGCGCGGGCGACGGGCTTTCTCAGCAACGATGAGCAATCGGCCTCCGGCAAGCGGTCCTTCGAAGGCCTGATCGAGGCTTGCAGCGGCACCCTGGTCAAGATCATGAATACCACCGTTGAGGCGGGCGATATTTCTCGCCGCGCCATCGAGCGGATCGAGGACATGGACAGGGCTTCGCAACAGATCAGCGACGCTTTAAGCCAGTTGGACCAGATTACCAACAGCAATCGGATGCTGGCCTTCAATGCGCGCATCGAAGCGGCGCATGCGGGCAGCGCAGGGATGGGTTTCGCCGTGGTTGCGGTGGAATTGGCCGCGGCGACGGTGAAGTCGCGGGCAGTCACTGCCCAGGTAGGGGAACTAGCGCTCAACTTGCGCGCCCTCGCCGAATCGACGCTCCAGGATCTGCGGCGCATGAACGAAAAGGATAGCGAACGGGTGGAGCAATGCCGCCTGGAAGTGGATGTTGCGCTGCGCGATCTGCAGGAGGCGCATAGCGAGATGGCGGAAATGCTGACCGGAATGACTGACGAGGGAGCACTATTGGCGACCGATATCGGTGCCGCAGTGCGCGGCCTTCAATTCCAGGATCGTATCAGCCAGCGCATCGGCCATGTGGTCGCGGACCTGGACACACTCTCGGGGCGTCTGGAAACGCACGTCGGTAAGGTGGCCCCCGGCGCGGCCCCAGCCGATGAGGGCTTCAGCGCCTACACCATGCACGAAGAACGCGAAGTCGCCGGGCTGCGCGAAGCGGAAGCTACGGCTGGAGATGTGGAATTGTTTTGATCGTGCGCCGGGACCAAGGGCCGCGGTCTTGAGGAGTTGAAAGTTGAAAAAAGTTCTGATTGTCGACGATTCGGTCTCCATGCGGCAGATGGTCGGTTTCACCTTGCGCGAAGGTGGATTTGAAGTGATCGAAGCTGAGCACGGCCAGGATGCGCTTGACAAGCTGAAAGGCGCCACTGTCGATCTGGTGATCACCGACCTGAATATGCCGGTCATGGATGGCATCACCCTGATTCAGAATCTGCGCTCGCAGCCAGCCATGAAAACCAAGCCGATCCTGATGCTGACCACCGAAGGCCTGGTGGGAAAGAAGGAGCAGGGCAAGGCTGCGGGCGCCACGGGCTGGATCGTGAAGCCCTTCGATCCGGAAAAGCTGCTTCAGACCGTGGCCAAAGTGTTGCCGTGAGGCGTTTTCACGAATGGAGTGGGCCAAGCAGCTGCAGTCTTCGCAGGCGCCGGCGAAGAAATGGGGTCCGTGGCGCGTGGTCTTTGCTTGTCGGGGGGAAGAGCGCCTGCACATAGCTACCCGCAAAACCGCACGGCATTTTTGAAAACGCAATCACCATGAAAATCGACCTCAGCCAATTTCGCCAGACGTTCCTGCAGGAAAGCGCTGAACATGTGGAATCCATGGAAGCGGGGTTGCTCGCTCTCCGCTCGGCCCCGGACGATGTTGAGACCCTGAACGCGATCTTTCGCTCGGCGCATTCCATCAAAGGGGGCGCGGGCTCGTTCGGACTGACCCATCTGGTGCGCTTCACCCACGGTTTGGAAAGTCTGCTCGATCGCTTGCGGTCGTTGGAGATGCCCGCCACGAGCGAAGTCATCAGCCTGCTATTGCAATCCGTGGATGTGTTGCGCGCCATGCTCGAGGGCGGCGAGGAGGCCGGCATGCCCGATGGAGCGGCGGAGCTGGCGGAGCAGATCGAGAGCTTGTGTGAAGGCGAGGCCGGGTCAGCGGAAGCGCCCATCGAGCAGACGGCGAGCAGACGGGTCGCTTCTCCGCAAGGGCCAGTGGACGACGTCCCGGGCCGGGAACTGAACTTCTACCGGGTGGAGTTCCGGCCCCACCGGGAAATGTTCTCGAGCGGTACCAATCCCATTACGCTGCTGCGCAATCTGGCCGCACTGGGAACGGTGAGCGTTTGCCAGCTGCATGCCGAGGACCTGCCGCCGTTGGCGCAGCTTGACCCCGCGCAATGTTATCTCCGCTGGACCGTCGAGCTAGCCAGCTCATCTCCCGAAGAAGAATTGCGCGAGGTATTCGAATTCGTAGAGCATCTGGCAGAGGTTACGATCCAGCGCGTCGATCAAGCCCAGCAGACGGAGAAGGGCTTGGCGCTTCATCGTCCCGCGGTGGAGGGTCGCATCCTCGATGTCGTTCCCGCCGCGGTTCCCGAAGCGTTGGAACCAGGGGAGCGCAGTTCCCTGGACGAGCGCAGAAAACTGGAAGAACGGAGGAAAGCAGAAGAGCGGAGGGCGGCGAAAAAAACTGCTGCCGGCGCAGAGTCCAGTTCCATCCGGGTGGCGACGGAAAAAGTCGACCGGCTGATCGACCTGGTGGGCGAGTTGGTGATTGCCCAAGTGATGACGGCGCAAATGGTCGAGGACTTCGAACCGTCCTGCCTGCCCAAACTGCGCGAGGCGGTGGCCGCCATGGAACGGAGCACCCGGGAGCTGCACGAACGCGTGATGGCGGTGCGCATGATGCCGGTGGGCACGCTGTTTCAAAGATATGCGCGTGTGGTGTACGACATCGCGCAGTCCACCGGCAAGCAAATCCGCCTGGAGACGGAGGGCGAAGAAACCGAAATCGACAAGAGCATGCTGGAGTTGCTGGGCGACCCGCTGACCCACTTGATTCGCAACGCCGCCGACCATGGCATCGAATCGGCTGAGGTGCGCTTGGCAGCTAATAAACCGGCGGAGGGTTTGATCGACATGCGAGCGTTTCATCGTTCGGGAAGGATCGTGATCGAGATATCCGACGACGGCGCCGGTATCGACACGGCCCGGGTGCGGGCCAAAGCCGTGGACCGGGGTTTGATCGAGGAGGAAGCGGACCTCAGCGACGATCAGCTCAGGATGCTCATCTTCGCGCCCGGATTTTCCACCCGCGAGGAAGTGACGGATCTCTCCGGGCGCGGCGTGGGGATGGATGTAGTCAGGCGCAACGTGCAGCAACTCAACGGGACGGTGTCCCTGGCGAGCGAACTGGGGAGGGGATCGACGGTGTCGATCGAACTCCCGCTGACCTTGGCAATCCTGGAAGGTTTGCTGGTGCGGGTCGCCGACCGCACGCTGGTACTGCCTCTGCTGGCGGTGGTGGAGGCGGTGCCGGGTAGGGGCAAGATCGTACGCGTGGCCGAACAGGGTGAGGTCATCGTGATCCGCGAAGAATCGATTCCTGTGCTGCGTCTCTGCCGCTTTCTGGGAGTGCAGTTGGAGACTGTCGACCCGGGCGCGATGCCAAGCGCCGATTCCTGTGTTGAACCGATAGAGGACCGGCGCCTGGTGGTGGTGGTCGAAGCGGGCCGCAAGAAGATTGGCCTGCTGGTGGATGAACTGCTGGGACAGCAACAGGTGGTGGTCAAGAGCCTGGAGAAAAATCTGCGCAAAATCGAGGGGTTGATGGGCGCGACCATCCTGGGGGACGGTCACGTTGCGCCCATCATCGATGTCGGCGCACTGGCCGGGTTGAACCTGTTTTCGCTTGGGCGCCAAGCCAGGAAGACAAAGCGCGGCGGATCTTCCGCTCTGGCGGTTCAAGCAGCCTTAGCCCCAGCGGCGGAGAGGGGAGCATCCGCACGTGGACGGGTTTAGGAATCTCAACGCGGCCGCCAGGCTGTTGCTCAGCTTTGGCGTCCTGATGGTTTTTATCGCCGCCATCGTAGGCGAGATCGCGGCCGCGGCCTCGGAGCAGAGCACCGGGGTCGACCAGCTGAATACGTCGGTCGCGCAGATGGACCGTGTGATCCAATCCAATTCCGCGCAAACCGAAGAACTTTCCGCGACTGCGCAATCGTTCGCCGACCAGTCGGCGCGGCTGGCGCAACTGGTGGGCAAATTCAAGCTGAGGAATCGCCACGAGCAGGCGCGTTTAGAACTTGGCCACAAGGCGCAGGCCCAGGGCTCGTGGCGATTTAGTGGAACGCAAACATGGCCCGCCGGGGTGGCTCGTCCCCGCGCCACCCTGGGCCAGCCGATCTATTCTCCAACCAATCGACAAAGACACCACGCGGAGCCGGCTGTTCTGGTGGGAGGCTCTGCGTCCAGTAGGGAGGACGCGAGCTTCGAGGAATTCTAGCCGGATTCGCGAGTCCCGCTGCCAGGTGAAAGAGGAGGAGCTGTACATGAATTGGTTTAAGAATCTCAATGCAACTCCCAAGTTGTTGCTCGGCTTCGGTGCTCTGATCGTTCTCATTGCAGCCATCAGCTATCTCTCGATCGTCAACCTAAGCGCTGCAAACGACCGCCTGCAGGTGCTCTACCAAGACGACATGATGGGCTCCATCGAGGCCGCCAACATTAGCATTGCCCGCATGTCTTTGGGTCGGCAGGCGAGGGATGCGATCTTGCACGTGGGGGATCCCGAGGCAGTTGCTTCCGACAAGAAGGCCATGCTGTCGGATTTCCTCGCCATCCATTCGAACCTGGACGTAGCGGCAGGGTCTTTTTATTCGCAGGAGGGTAAAGATCTCACTGCCATCATCCGCAAAACACTGCCCGCCTATGAAAAGTCCTACCACGACCTATATGGACGGGTCGAAGCCAACGACCTTGAGGGGGCAAAGACTGCGCTCACCGCGATCACTGCTGTCGGCCAAACTCTCGACGACGCAGCTGACCACGCCCGTGCGCTCAAGGAAGCAAAGGGAAGAGAAAAATTTCAGGCCAATAATCAGGCCTTCCATACCACTCGGTCCGTTTTGCTCGCCGCGGCGGCAGTTGCGATGCTGCTTGGCGTCCTGACCGGTATCTTCATCGCCCGCGGGTTCTCCATCCCTCTGGGCCTTGCTGTGGACGCGCTGGAGCAATTAGCCGCCGGCGATCTGACAGCGTCCGTCGAGGTGCGGAACAACGATGAAGTGGGGCGGATGGCTGTTTCCTTGAATACGGCCGTGGAGAAACTGAGGGCTACCTTGCTCGAGATTGCTGAGAGCGCCGCGACCTCGAATTCCTCTTCCCAGGAGCTGGCGGCTTCGGCGCAGGCAATCGCCAGTGGCGCGCAGGAGCAAGCGGCCAGCCTGGAGCAAACCTCGGCCAGCCTGGAGGAGATTACGGCCGCTGTCCGGCAAACCGCGGACAATGCCCGGCAGGCCAGCCAGCTGACCACCGGTTCCCGCGAGTCCGCCGAACAAGGCCAGGAAGTCGTTTCCAGTGCAATTGCCGCTATGACTGAGATTAATACCGCTTCGGCAAAGATCTCCGACATCATTTCCACCATCAACGAAATTGCGTTCCAAACCAACCTGTTGGCGGTGAACGCCGCAGTCGAAGCGGCACGCGCCGGCGAGGAAGGCCGCGGATTCGCGGTGGTAGCGACGGAAGTGCGCAGCCTGGCACAGCGCAGCGCCGAAGCGGCCAAAGAAATCAAAGGCCTTATCCAGGACTCGCTGGAGAAAGTGGAGAAGGGCTCCGAGCTGGTCAATCGTTCGGGGGCGACGTTACAAGGCATCGTCGGCTCGGTGAAGCGGGTGACCGACATCGTGGGCGAAATTGCCGCTGCATCGTCGGAACAGAGCACCGGAGTTGAGCAGGTGAACACTGCGATCACCCAGATGGATCAGGTGACGCAATCCAATTCCGCCCAGACCGAGCAACTCGCGGCGACTGCGCAATCGTTTGCCGGGCAGGCAGCGCGGCTGATGCAACTTGTTGGCCGATTCCAACTGGGTGGGGATGGCGAGCAAGCGCGCGCAGTGAGCGGCCACCGGCCTTTGTCTCAGAGCCCTCGGCAATTGGGGCAAGCGCGACGCCGTCCCGTCAGGGCGGCGACGCGCGTCTTCGCAGGCAAGTCCATATCTTCCGCCGCCGACCGGAGAACACCGCACACCCAATCCGCGGTCCTCGTCGCCAGCGCCGTAGGCAATCCCGAGAACGAGAGCTTCGAGGAATTTTAGTTTCCGCATAGCGAAGGCTGCCGGCATTTCTCGCCGGCAGACCCTCGCAATTCGCGGCAGGCGATGCTCATCCTGCACTGCGCCGCTGTCCGAAACTGCTACGGTTTCATCTGTCCTCTTCACCCTGCCATTCCTTCGCCTAGCAACCGCATCCTGCCGGCCGGGAGGCTCATTGTTGCTTAGCGGCAGCCGATAAGGACCGAGAGAGACATTCTTTAAAAGCTCACAAAGCGCATTGGTTTCCTACAGCCTCCAGGGTCGGCTGTGTCTCTCTCGTGTCCCCACCCGCCAACTCCTTGGCGGGTAAAAGGAGAAATCTGAATGAAGAGGATTCTTGCCGGAGCAATGGCATTGGCGTTGGGGGGCGGTGCTCACGGGTTTGCCCAAAGCCTCGATGATCTGAACATCCAGATCCACGGCTATGCCACGCAAGGCTTCCTGTACACCACGAACAATAATATCTTCACCGCCGATACCAGCGACGGCAGCGCGGCCTGGACCGATGCGGTGGTCAATATCAGTGCCCAGCCAATACCGAAGCTGCGCATTGCCGTCCAGGGCCGCTACTTCCTGCTCGGCAACTATGGCGATTCGATCACGCTCGACTGGGCTGAGGGCGACTACAAGGTCGACGACCGCTTCGGTGTTCGCTTTGGAGAGGTCAAGACCCCGTGGGGGCTGTTTAACGAAATTCAGGACATCGACCCTTCCTATATCTGGTCGCTCCTGCCGCAGAGCATCTATCCCATTCTTAGCCGCAGCTCCTTCCTGACGCACTACGGAGGGGTTGTCTACGGCACGTTCAAGCTCAGCCGGAAACTCGGCAAAATCGAGTACCGCGGCTGGGGCGGAGAGGGATTATACGGCCCCAATGACGGCTTGTTTGTGGACCAGGTACAGTCTGGAATCAATCTCCCGAACGACGGGATCAAGGGGTCGCTCTGGGGCGCGGCCATCCACTGGAGAACGCCCTTGCCGGGGCTGATGGTCGGCGCCTCCGACCTTAAGGACAACCAGTGGAGCGCTACAGCGACCCAAGGCGCGCTCACTGGGACGATGACCCTCAGCGCCAACAGCCAGCCAAACTATTTTGGGATCTACGAGAAAAACAAAATCATGGTGGCCTTTGAGTATGAACGGAACTGGAACAACGAACTGCTCCAATTCCCTGGCCTGGCAAACTCCGCGGTGCGCGCCGACGACCGCAATTGGTATGCGATGGCCACCTATAAGTTGACCGACAAGCTGACCGCCGGCGTTTACGACAGCCAGGACACCGATCACCAGGCGCCGCTCGGGCCGGCGCGCTACCAAAAAGACTGGGTTATCTCCGGCCGTTACGACTTCAATCAGTATTTTTACGCCAAGGCAGAGCAGCACTTTATCGACGGCACCACAAACGGCTATGACATGGACCTCAATCCGAACGGCCTCAAGCCTAATACCAAACTCACTGTCCTGAAGATCGGCGTCAGCTTCTAGCCGAGGAGAGCTATCCATGAAAAAGCTAATTCTCTCTTCCGTCTTGGCGTTCGCGGCGACGATCCTGGCGGCGAGCGCCCGGGCCCAGGTGATCGTCATCGCCAACCCCAGCGTAAAAGCGAGCGGAATCAGCAAGGACGATTTGCGCGACGTCTTTACCGGCAGCGCCACTTCTCTCAAAGACGGTAGCAAGGTGGTGCCCGTCCTACTCAAAGACGGGCCGGCGAACGAAGCGTTTCTCAAGGCATACATCGGTAAGGGGGATAGCGCCTTCCGCGCCGGGTGGCGCAGCCTGGTCTTTTCCGGCCAGGCCAGCATGCCCAAGAGCCTGGAGGACGATGCCGCGGTGGCGGCGTTTGTCGCCCATAACCCGGGCGCCATTGGCTACGTCGACAAGGCCACGCCCCACGAAGGCGTCAAGGTACTCGAGGTCCAGTGACAGCGTCGGCGCGAGCTTGCGCAATCGGAGAAGCGATGGAGGATTGCACCGGGTCGTTGGAGCGCTGTCAGCCTACGTTTCCTGGCGGATCGAAGTAACACGCAGTGGGAAGGTTAGAGCATGAAGAATCTTGGCATCGGCTCGAAATTGTTGCTCAGCATCGGCGGCCTGGCGTTTGGCTACCTCCTCTTCGTGGGCCTTGTCCAGTGGACCGGCGGCACCATCCAGCACCACCTGCGGATCGCGGCCGACTCCCTCTTCCCTGCCGCTCTTGCCGGCCAGGAGGCCCAGGCGGGATTTCAGAAGTTGACCAAGGATTACAAGGATGCCGTCCTGCTGCAGGACACAAAGACCCTTGGGATCGCGGATCAGGACGCGCAGACGGTGACCTCGAAGTTACAAATCGTGCTCGCCAAGGTTGCGTACAATCCGGAGCTGGCGCAACAGGTCTCTGCCTTGCAGGACCAGTTCAACAGTGTTTACTCGCGCTCCAAGACAACCTACACCACGATGGTCGAAAAGCCGGACGCGGCTGACCCCCAGGCCATCAAGAGCCTGGCGGAGGAAAGCGCCAAGCTGGCGCAATCGCTCCAGGACCTGAATACCACCCTGAGCAGTAAAGATCTGGTTGCCGAGTTGAGTGCGGTTGGCGACGCCACCAAGCGGCAACGCCTGCTGACCATCATTCTTTTTGTCGTGGCGCTCGGATTCGCCACATTTACCACGCGCGAGCTGAGGCGACAGATCGCCGTACCACTGGAGTTGGCAGCCGCAGCGTTGCTACAGGTGGCCAAAGGAGACCTGACAGCTTCCCTGAAGGTGGACTCCACTGACGAGGTGGGGCAAATGGCCCAGGCTCTGAACGAGGCTTTGGAAAAGCTCCGGGCCACGCTCTTGGAGGTCGCCGAAACGGCAGCTATCGCAACTTCTTCTTCGCAACAACTAGCCGCGTCGGCGGTAGAGATTGCCAGTGGCGCACAAAAGCAGGCCTCGAGCCTGGAACAGACTTCAGCCAGCCTGGAGCAGATTACCGCGACTGTCCGGCAAAGCGCCGACAATGCCAGGCAGGCCAGCCAACTGGCGACCGGCTCGCGCGAGTCCGCCGAACAAGGGCAGGAAGTTGTTTCCAGCGCCATCGCCGCCATGGCGGAAATCAACACTGCTTCGGCAAAGATCTCGGACATTATCTCCACCATCAACGAGATCGCCTTCCAAACCAATCTGCTGGCAGTGAATGCAGCGGTGGAGGCAGCGCGCGCCGGAGAGGAGGGCCGGGGCTTTGCGGTGGTGGCGACCGAAGTGCGTAGCCTGGCGCAACGCAGCGCGGAGGCGGCCAAAGAAATCAAGGGTCTGATCCAGGACTCGCTGGAGAAAGTGGAGAAGGGCTCCGAACTGGTCAATCGCTCGGGGGCGACGTTACAAGGGATCGTGGGCTCGGTAAAGCGGGTGACCGACATTGTCGGCGAGATCGCTGCCGCCGCCGGGGAGCAGAGCACCGGCATCGATCAGGTAAACAGCGCGATGACCCAGATGGACCAGGTGACGCAATCCAACTCGGCGCAGAACGCGGAGTTGTCCTCGACGGCGCAGGCGCTTTCCGAACAGTCAGTGCGGCTGCTGCAACTGGTCGGCACCTTCGACTTGGGGAACCGCGGCGAATCATCACGCGCCGGCCGTGGCCGTCAGCCCGCATCCCAGGGCCATCACCCTGTGGCAGGCGCGGCGCGGCGACCGGCTGTGTCTGCGAGCCGGGTGAGGGACAAGTCTGAGGCTTCTGCTCCGAACGGACGTAGGCAACTGGCTCACTCTGGCGTCCTGGCAGGCGGCCCCGCAGCCAGATCCGAGGATGCCAGCTTTGAAGAATTCTAGGCACTCGATCCGAGCCGGGAGTGGTTCGGTCGGGGAAAGGAAATAGTCATGAAAGCATTGGTGAAACACCAGGCTCAGGCCTCCAGCCAGTTCCTCACCTTTCTTCTCGATGAGCAGGAGTATGGGCTTGAGCTGTTCAAGATTCAAGAGATTCGCGGGTATGCACCCGTCACTCCGATTCCTAATGTACCTGCCCATGTCAGGGGCGTGATGAACTTGCGCGGAACGGTGCTGCCGGTGGTCGATCTGCGCATGAAGTTTCGCCTGGCTCCTATTGAATACAACAAGTTCACCGTAATTGTGATTGCCATGGTTGGAGACAAAATGGTCGGACTGCTGGTCGATGCGGTCTCCGATGTCTTGCAAGTCGCGCAGGATGCGATGCGCGCGGCTCCGGATTTTGGGTCGGCCATCGATACGCGTTTCATTGATGGTGTCTTTCAGACCCGCGAGCATCTCGCCGTGGCGCTTAACCTGGAGAAGCTGCTGAGCGATATAGAGCTGACCGTTCCCCAGGCGGACTAAAGCGCAACCAGCCGCTGATACGTAATGGAGCGACTGGAGTAATTCCTCAGTGGAGCATTGATCATGCATGCGCTCGACGCCTCCCTGACAGGGATGGACATGCGCGAGTTCAAAACCTTTCGCGAATTGATTCATCGCCAAACGGGTATCTGGCTGCGCGACGGGAAGCAAGCCATGCTGGCTGCCCGCCTCTCGCGCCGCCTGCGTCATCATGGCATGAAGGATTTCGCCGCCTACGCCGCGTATGTCGAGACAGTCAAGGACGGGGGGAAAGAGCTAAGCGAAATCATCAACTGCGTTACCACCAACAAGACCTCCTTCTTTCGCGAAATGCACCACTTCGATTTTCTCGCCCAGACGCTGGTGCCGCAGCTGCAGGCCGGGGCGGAGTTAGGGCGCGCGCGCAGCATTCGCATATGGAGCGCGGCGTGCTCTACCGGCGAAGAACCATATTCCATCGCGATCTCGATACTCGATGCGTTGAAGACCGTCCAGGCGCCGGGATTGGTTTCTCCGAGCCTGGGCAAGGCGCTGTCTCCGCCCGGTGGCTGGCAAGTGGAGGTGGTTGCTTCCGACATTGATACCGTCGTGCTGGCCACTGCTGCTGAAGGCATTTATGATCAGGAATTCTTGGAGGACGTTCCCGCAGCTTTGCAGACCAAGTACTTTCTGCGCGGCAAGGGAGACATGCGCGGGCGCGTGCGGGTGAAAAAGGAAGTGGCCCAGCTGGTCAAATTTCAACGTCTCAATCTTATGGATGCGCAGTGGGCAATCGAAGGTTTGTTTGACGCGATCTTCTTCCGCAACGCGCTCATCTACTTCACTCGAGAGACTCAGGAGGTCTTCTTACGCAAGATGCTGCACTACCTGAAACCGCGGGGGTATCTCATTTTGGGTCACTCTGAGCATGTGCCCTGGCTGAATGACTCGGTGGAGGCGTTGAAAAATACTGTCTATCAATTGCGAGCTCAGAAGCGACCCCCCTATACGGGGCCCGAGCGGCGGCGCCGTCCACGGCGATGACCAGCCGCACGGGAGAGCAGCGGCCGGCGCGAACATATGTGACGATTGAGCCTCGCCTGCTGCCCGAACAGAGGCGGCGCATTTACATAGGAGAGATCGTGGCCAGCGCCACACCGCTGCTGCTGCAAACCCTTCTGGGTTCGTGCGTGGCCGTATGTCTTCGTGACCCCGTCGCGTGTATCGGTGGAATGAACCACATCCTGCTTCCAGGAAGGTGCGACGGTGACGATCGCCCTTCGCGTTGCGGAGTCCATGCCATGGAGTTGTTGATCAACGCGATCATGAACGAGGGCGGAGACCGGCGAAGACTGGTGGCCAAGGTATTTGGGGCGGGAAACGTGGTCGCCACTCTTCAATCGCCGACCATCGGGGAGCAGAATGCAGCCTTTATCCGCAACTTTCTTGCCACGGAGAGGATTCCGTTGGTCGCCGAGCGTCTGGGCGGTACTCGTCCGGTCCAGGTCAATTTCAGGACGGATACCGGCAGGACGACGGTTCACACCGTCGACGGCTCCCGTCTGCCCAAGATCCTAAGCGCGGAGGACGATTACGGTTGCAGCTTCGCCAAAACGGGTTCGGGCGGGGAGGTCACCTTATTCTAAAGGCCCGGGACGGTACATATGCGTCACCGTAGAGGATGCTTATTGTCGATCGCTCGTCTCTTCCTCTACGGGCGCGGACGCAAATACCCGGCTCGGACCCGAGCTGGGGTAATTGGCCCCCCTTGACCGCCGATAAGACTAGCGTAGGCTGTCGGACCGCCAAATCCCGACTGCGTTGAGGTTTACATGGATATCGTCGATGAGGCAGTGCTACCCCATATTGTGGTGGCGAATCGGTTTTTCGTCGCCGTGTTTTTCTGGCTGCTGTTATTTTCGATCGGTCTGGCACCGTGGTATGGAAGCTGGAATCTGGTGTTGCTGGCCGGGATTCCCGCAGCACTGGTGCCCATCCTATTCATGTTGAGTGCGCCCGGCGCGCTATTTACCCGGATGATCGTAGGTGCTGCGGTGATGGTTTTTTGTGGTCTGAACATCGACCAGTCCCACGGGGTGATTGAGCTGCACTTTGGGGTATTCGTTTTGCTGGCGTTGCTGCTCATTTACCAGGACTGGCGCGTCATCGTCGGGGCGGCGACTGTTATCGCGGTACATCACTTGCTATTTAACTATCTGCAGGCGGCCCACTATCCGGTCTGGGTCTTCGGCAAGCCGAATCTCGGGATGGTCTTCGTGCACGCCGCCTACGTGGTTGCTGAATCCATCGCGCTATGCTACCTCGGCGCCGTGTTGAACAGCAAGACTTCCGACGCTGCCAACATTCGAGCCGAGTTGCAACAACACGTCAGCGCCATGCGTTCCATGATTGCGCAAGCCGAGGTAGGCATCGAGGGGATGACGGACGCATCAGGGGAATTGGCCACTTCGTCACGGGCGATCGCCGACGGTGCTGTGAACCAGGCCGCCAGTCTGGAGCGGACCGCGGCCAGCCTGGAGGAGATCACTGCCACGGTGCGGCAGAGCGCAGAGATGGCCGCTGCAGCCAAGCAGCTGGCGACATCGAGCGAGCATGCGGCTGAACAGGCCGGCCTGGTAGTCTCCGAGGCGATCACGGCTATGGGCGGGATCAATGCCGCTTCGGCAAAGATTTCCGACATCATTTCGACCATCAACGAGATTGCATTCCAAACCAATCTGCTGGCCGTCAATGCCGCGGTGGAAGCTGCGCGCGCCGGAGAGGATGGCCGCGGCTTCGCCGTCGTGGCTAGCGAGGTCCGCAGTCTCGCCCAGCGCACGAGTGAAGCGTCAAGGGAGATTAAGGGCCTTATCCAGGACTCAATGACCAAGCTGGAGAATGGAACCCGGCTAGTCGATCGTTCCGGGCAGTCTCTCGCCGACATCGTTAAGACGGTCAAGGATATGGGCCAGATGGTGAGCCAGATCGCGACCGCGTCTGCCGAGCAAAGCGCTGGGGTGGAACAGGTGAACACGGCCATGGCGCAAATAGACCGGGTTACGCAGACCAACTCACTCCAGACGGAAAAACTTGCCGAAACATCCCAGTCGCTGTCGCAGCAGTCGGGCGGCCTAATGTTGCTGGTCAGAGAGTTCAATAGTGGTGACAATGGCGAACAAGTGCGCGGACAGCGAAGATTAAGTGCCTGAAGAGGACCCTGAGTTAGATTCATCGGCGAAGCTCCGGAGTCGCTGATCAACGCGATCATGAACGGCCGTGCAGATGCCTCCACCTTATAAAGTACTCATCGTTGATGATTCGTCGCTGATGCGTCAACTGCTGACGCAAATCCTCAGTTCGGATCCAGAGCTGGAGGTGATTGGGACAGCGGGCGATCCGTTTGTTGCCCGGGACAAAATCAAGTCTCTCCATCCCGATGTGCTGACACTGGACATCGAGATGCCGAGGATGGATGGGCTAACCTTTCTCGAAAAGCTGATGCGCGGCCATCCCATGCCTGTGGTCATGATTTCGTCACTCACTGAACGCGGGGCGGAGACCACTCTTAGGGCCTTGAGCCTGGGGGCAGTCGATTATATTGCGAAACCGAAACTCGATGTTTCCAACGGAACGCTTGAGCAGACCAGCGACATTATTGCCAAGGTCAAGGCTGCGGCCAAAGCGAGGGTACATGGACCCAACCCGCAGCAGACAACCGCGGCCACATTACCGTCCGGCTACCATTTCTCAGCGACCCACAAGGTGGTGGCCATCGGTGCCTCGACTGGCGGCACCGAGGCGCTCAAAGATCTGCTTAGCCCGCTGCCGGCCGACTTTCCCGGCATGGTCATGGTGCAGCATATGCCGGAGGCGTTCACGCGGCCATTTGCGGAGCGCTTAAACTCGCTCTGCCGGATTCGTGTGCAGGAGGCCCGGGATGGCGATCGCATCCTTCCCGGCCACGCTTTGCTGGCGCCCGGCGGCCACCAAATGGAGGTCGTGCGCCGCGGCATGGAATATGCTGTGCGGGTCTATCGCGGCGAGCGCGTCAATCGCCATCTGCCATCCGTGGACGTGCTGTTCTCTTCCTGCGCGCGGCAGTTGGGCAAGAACGCGGTGGGCGTGCTGCTCACCGGGATGGGTGCGGACGGGGCGAAAGGCTTGCTGGAGATGAAAGAGGCGCACGCTTTTACCATCGCCCAGGATGAAGCAACCTGCGTAGTTTTCGGTATGCCCCGTGAAGCCATCCTGCTCGGCGCTGCCGATCAGGTGCTGGCACTGGGTCGTATTCCAAACGCGCTGCTGCACCGGCTCGGTGGAACATGAGCGCTATGCGTTGGCGAGTGGGCGTCCCCAAATTTCCGCTACGCCGCCCTCCCCATGATGGCGTGTGTGCAGCCTATTGAAATAGAAGAACCGTTTTAGATCCGCTGGCATCGGTTTGTATCACTCTTCGCCGCCGTCCTCTGCATGGACAAGCCATCTCTACGTTTACTGAGAATAACCCGGCTCCGCAGACTCCCCTAAACCTCGTTATGCAATCGCCGATAACTGTCAGCAGTTAACGTGGCGGTCGAAAAGGGATGCGAGAGCAATGTGGCTAATCAGAGTCTCTGTTTTTTTCTTTGTTCTGATGTTAGTCGGTTTGGAATCGGCGGGCGCGCAGCAGACTGTAGCGACGGCCTCGGATGCCTCACCCGAAACTACGGCGCAGCTGCTGGAGCTCCTTAAGGCGCAGGACGCGCGCTTGAAGGAACTGGAAGCGCAGGTAGCTAAATTAAAGGCCGCGCAACCGGCCACGCCGGGGGAGACTCCCGCTCCTCCGCCTGGCGCCGCAGCCATGCCCCCAGTGGTCCCGGCACCCGCACCCGCAGCCGCGCCAGCAGCAGAGGCGTCCGCTGCTCCGGCCCCCCAGGAGGCTCCAGTAGCCCAAGCGGCAGATGTCGACATGGGCGGCCACAGCATGTCGATTCCCGGTGGGCCGGTGATCAAGTTCAGAGGATTCTTCGACTTCAACTTCGGCGTCGGATCGATTGCAAATCCTCTGGTTTTTCCCATCATCGACAATGGATGCGGAACCTGCGGGAGCCCGGTCACACCGCCCCATACCAGCTTTCAGGCGGGCGAGTTTGATCTGTTCATCACCTCCAAGCTGTCCGAACGCCTGAGCTTTCTGGCGGAGGTCGTCCTTGGGCCGGACGATACCAATTACTTCGGAGTCGACATAGAACGGTATCAGCTCACCTATAAGGCGAACCCCTACTTTGCCGCTACCGCCGGCCGCTTCCACACCTCCATCGGGTACTACAACACTGCCTACCATCACGGGGTGTGGTTTTCCACCGCCGAGGGGCGCCCCATCATGTACCTGTTTGAAGACAGCGGCGGCATCCTGCCAGTGCACATGGTGGGCGTCAACGTGACCGGAGCCGTTCCACACACCAGCAAGCTGGGGCTCCACTATGTCGCCGAGGTGGGCAATGGCCTCACTTCCAACACCAACAACCCCGCGATCGAGTCAGTGCAGAATTTTGTCTCTGACCGGAATGCCAAGGCGACGAACGTTGCCGCGTACATCCGACCGGAAATGGTCCCGGGGCTGCAGATCGGCGGATCGTGGTATCACGATCGGCTCTATCCCCCGGGAGAGTCCGGAGTGACACAGAACATCGAGAGCGCCTATGTCGTTTATTTTTCGCCCAACTGGGAATTCATGAACGAAGCGGTCTTGCTGACTAACAAACAAGACGGAATCATCGCGCCGTTCCGTAGCCCGATGAGCTATATCCAGGCTGCCCGCAAGTTCGGTATCTACAAGCCGTACTTCCGTTATCAATACGTGCGCGATCACCTGGGCGATCCTTTGAATCTGCTTGAAGGAACCTATTACGGTCCGTCGGTTGGACTCAGAATCGATTTCGCCGAATATGCTGCGTTCAAACTGCAATACAACCATCTTTACCAAAGCACACGCATGGCGGGAAATGGGTTGAACGCGCAGGTTGCTTTCACTTTTTGAACCTTGGTCGAGGGGGATTCCAACGGACATGGCAAAGCACGGCTTGCACATCGCGATGTTGTTTTTGATGTTCGGTGGCTGCGCGCACGCACAGTGCGTGCCCGGCGGCCTGGCTGTCATTGTGAACAAGGCAAACCCCGTAGAAAGCCTCTCCATGGCCCAGCTGCGAAAGCTCATCCTGGGCGATGTGCGCGCCTGGCAGAATGGTAAAAACGTTGCCCTCGTTGCCCGCGATCCCTCCACCAAAGACTTCCAATGCGTTCTCTCCACCATCGTTCGCCTGTCGGTCGCGGAATACCATCGCTACATTATCAGCGCGGAATTTCGCGGCGATGACCCGATGGCCATTCAAACCGTGGACTCCGACGCGGCTGCGGGCAAATCGGTGAGCGGGTCCGCTGGCGGGTTGGCAGTCATCGAAGCAAACTCGCTGCCGGCGATGGGAGCGTCGATAAAAGTCGTCCGCGTCGAGGGCAAGGCGCTGGGTCAACCAGGTTATCCGCTCTAGCTGAGTGCAATCAACAAAGGAGCCATATGAGACCAACGATCAAGAACAAATTAGTAGGAGGCTTCACCGCCGTCTTGTTTTTGATGGGAGTCGTCGCAGCCATCGGAGTCTACTCGGTGCTCAGCTTGCGCACCAGCGCGCTCGAAACTGCCCGCGTCGGCGACCGGCTGGACTCGATTTCGCTCGAGATCCAGGTGCACAATCTGGAGGCTCAGCGCAAGATCAAGAGCTATCTCGCCGAGTTCAAGCAACTGGGCGCAGACAAAGCGCGTGAGACCTACCTGGATGAGGCCGAATTCGAAATCCACGAGATCGTGTCGCTGGCCAAGCGGGGCGTGCGCATTGCCCCCACGGAAGAAAAGCGGGCGAAGTTTCAACTGATCTCCGCCGCGGCGACCAACTACGCCAGCGCCGTCGAAACCGTGGCCCAGGGAGTGGAGAAGAATGGGGTG
The DNA here is from genome assembly GCA_963743365.1 of uncultured Acidobacteriaceae bacterium. Lineage (GTDB taxonomy): Bacteria > Acidobacteriota > Terriglobia > Terriglobales > Acidobacteriaceae > PALSA-350. The sequence goes on along the minus strand of CAVUQE010000015.1, from coordinate 319,028 downwards.
GGCGGCGCAAACGATATCGCCGCCTACGAAGCAGCCGCCGGCCACTTGAACGAGACCGCCGAGGATGGCGAGATGGCCGGTCGCGATTCCAGCCAGTCGTCCCAGGAAAACATAGAACGCGTCAGCAAACGCTCGGTGCCTGTGGTCCTTGGAGTCTCGCTCTTGGGCCTGGTGATTGCTCTTGCAATGAGCGTCGTGTTGTCCAGGGCCATCCTGCTGCCGGTAGAACACCTGAAGGAGGTAGCGGAAAACGTCAGCATGGGAAATCTGCAAATCTCCGTACGCCGCTTTTCAGACGATGAAATCGGTGATCTTGCCGACTCTTTTGCACGCATGGTGGTCGCGGTGAGATTTTTTCAAATGGAGGCTGAGGCCTCAAACGCTGGCCGACGGGGGAGTAGGGCCAAGGATGAGCGACGTCACCAACAAAGTGTTGGCTGTGAGCAAGCCCTACCTGGGGCCGGCGGCAGAACAATTTCTCGCCCGGCAATGCAAATTGTTCCTCAAAATCGACAGTGCGGCCCTGACTACCGCCCACCTCAAAGAGCTGGCGGGCTGCTTTGAACTCGGCGGCCGTGCGATCATGGATCCCGCCAAGGCCACAGAATTGGCTAAGAAAATCGCCACCCTGTAGATACCGGCCGCAGCGCCTTTGCCATGGATGGCTTGCACGTCAATATTGAAACAGCGACGACACCGACATGTACTGGCTTCCCCACAGTTCCAACCGGTCGACGAGCTTCCCGTCCACTCCCGCCGCGCGGAAGCTCGATGCCGACTCCCATACTTTGCCCCCCGAGATCGCACGCAGATCCTTCGGTGGTTCGTAGCTGCCGGGCAGTTGAGCCAGATGAAAGTACGTCGCCACCGGATAGCTTGTGCACTTCTCCAGCCAAGCGCTCAACCATGCCTGCGTAATCGCCCGCCGCTCCGCCGGCGGAAGCCCGGCGAAGGTCTCCCTCCACTCCGGAGCGACCATCATCCTGGGATCGATCGTCTGGTCCGGCTGCCAGCCCCTTGCCTTGTCCTGCGGCCCAATCTCCTGGCCAGTCGACTGCATCGCCGCGATCACCGTCACCAGCACCCTCCCGGGCTCAGGCATTCCGCTCCATCGTTCCAGTTCCCGCTCATGTCCAGCCACGTAAACCCAATCCACCGGTCCTCGCCCATGGTGTTGATGCCCTCCGTCGTTCAACAGCATCTGCAGTTCGTACCAGGCATTGTTGAAGTACTCATTCGTCAGTCCGCTCCCGCCCATGCCGTTCGCACTATCCGGAATGTTTACCGTCGCCGGAGCCGTATCGGCCGCCACTACGTTGCTCCAGACGATATTGCCGCCGGCCCCTTCGAGCCCGTGGATATGCGAAATCTCCCACGTCTTCACCAGTTGCCACAGCAGCGTCGCGTAGAGTGATTGCGTCAGCTCAGGCGACCATCGCGCCGCATCGGCGGTCTTGGGGGGATCCAGGAACCTGGACCGGGCTTTTAGCCACTTGGCAAAGAAGCTCGCCGCATCGCCGGGAGATTCCGCGCTCCGACCCGCGTTCAGTGCCGCATACATCCGGTTAAACTCGCTGTTGGCGAATCTGTCCCCCCAGGCATCGAGCGGATGCACCTGCGGCAGCCAGTGGTTCCAGTCCGGCATCTGGAGCGCGATTGGAATCTCTCGCAGCTTCAGCTCGCCGTCGGGCGCAAATACGGCCGCCGGTACTGCCGGGGCATCGTGCCCTGGAACAAGCTGCGAAGTGTCTTGCTATCGTCATCCAGCACCCAATCCAGCCCCGCTCCGGCGGCCAACTCCGCCGCGGCTCGCGTCTGCATTCCCGGCCCCGGCTGATACGGAGGATTCCAGGGGCGCCCGGGGTGCGGCATTTCCAGGGAGCGGATATAACTCGCAATCTGCTTGCCTTCGCGCTCGGAAAGGCCATGAAACTGCGACCGCGCCACGATCGACAGGTTCGAATAATTGAAGTACTTCAGGTCCTGTCCATCCCGGGCATGACAGTCGCCGCAGTGTGCCCGGATGGCCGGCGCCCCGCTCAGGCTGCTCGCTCGCAGGGGCGCGCTCCGCCACAGTCGCTCACCCTCCGCGATGTCCTTTTGCCCGGCCATCGGCGCGACCCAACGCTCCGGATCCTCCTGCAAAAACGCCTCCGGCGGCAACAGGCGCTCACCATTCGCGTTCAACAGGTTGAACGCCAACACGCGAAACCCGCTCACCACGCCATTGGTCCGATTGAAGCGGAACTCGATCCGGTTCACTCCCTGCACCACCGAACCGGGTGCCATCGGCACGGTCATCTTCAGGGTTGCGAACGCTCCGCCGATGCCCCCATAGCTGAGCCCCGGCTGCAGCACGGTAGCCGTCGCCATTGTTCAGCGAAACCCACGGCCCCATCATTCACCCGCAAACTCGCCAGGTCTGGGTATTCCAACCCATGTATTTGCAACCATAGCGAACTGACTTGCGCTTGCGGAGGCTTGCGGAAGTCTCATGGTGACCGCGGCCACCGACCCCTCTGGTCCCATGATCTCGATGGGAAGGGTGGTTGGCGCGTCTGATGGGTTCGGCCAGGTTAGCGTGAGGCCAGAAAACCGAGCCAGCGAACGTGCAAAGCATCCACACACGACGGCACTGTGCCCTGCTCGCTCGGAAAGCACTTGCATGCACTTTCAATCGGCAAATTTTCGAATCCCGTGAGGGCGGCTGAGCGAAATCCAGAAAAGATAGACAGTGAAAAGGTCGATTTGCTCATCGCCAGCGCCAGAAGCGGTGGTGTTACCGTGCGCGACTGTTCACCATTCGTTCTGACGCGAAATTGAACACAAGTTCAACTCCATTATTCGCGCGCCGATGCAACGGACAGAGCTTGCCGGGCCAGCAGAGGTGCTGGATCGATCGGAATCGATCTGATTTCCGAGCACTGCGATTCACTGAACAAATCGAAAATGTCCGATGATACCTGCTCCGCGAGGAACACTGCTGGCGGGATCGGTATTTTTATGTCTGCGACTAAGCTGCATAGTCTTAAACGGCTCAAGGAAGGCCGAGGTCTGCCTCCAGCCATGGCGACATCGCTGAACTCCCATGAGCGGCAGTCACCGGAGTAAAAGATCGACCCTAAGTCGCCATAACTTCTGCCCACGTGGCTGAGAGCGATGCGGCCCCGCGGAGTCGGAAGGAATTATGGATAACACGAGCACGGAAGATCAGGAAACGATTCGTGAATTTCTGGTCGAGAGTCACGAAAACCTCTCGCGCCTGGATCAGGATCTGGTCGAACTGGAGAAACACCCGCACGATGCGGATCTGCTGGGGAGCATTTTTCGCACCATTCACACCATCAAGGGAGCGTGCGGCTTCCTGGCATTTTCGATTCTGGAAGCGATCACGCACCAGGCCGAAACCCTCTTAAGTCAGTTGCGAGATGGCCAACGGGAGCTCACCCCGGCCCTGGTGTCTCTGATTCTGGAGACGGTGGACGCAACGCGAAAAGTGCTGGCTGCGATTGAAACCAGCGGGAAGGAAGGTGCGGAGCGCTTTGAGGACCTGACGGAACGCCTGCGCATCGCGGCGCAATTGACAGCCGGCGAGGAGACACAATCCGCGCCCGAACCGTCCGGCGCCAGTACAGCCGCCCGGGCCGGTAACGGAACCCGTGGTCGAAAAAACCTCCTCTTACCTGCCGGAGGATGGATCACCGGAGAAAGAGGAGGAGCGAGGGAGAAAGAAGGAAGGCGGCAAAGAAGAAGATGTCACGCGGTCCTCGGCCGCGGTGGATGCAAACATCCGGGTCGGCGTCGGGCTGCTGGACAAACTCATGGATCTGGTGGGAGAACTGGTGCTCACCCGCAACCAGATTCTGCAATTCAACATCGAGCGCGAGGATCCCGCGCTCAACGCGACCTCACAGCGGCTGAACCTGATTACCACCGAGTTGCAGGAGGGCGTCATGAAGACGCGCATGCAACCGATCGGGATGGTGTGGAACAAGCTGCCGCGCGTGGTGCGCGATATGGCCACGACCCTGGGCAAGCAGATCCGCCTGCAGATGGACGGAGCGGAGACGGAACTCGACCGGACCATCATCGAGGCCATCAAGGACCCGCTGATGCACCTGGTCCGCAATTCGTGCGACCACGGCATCGAACCGCCGGAGGTCAGGGTCCGCGCGGGCAAATCACCCCAAGGGACGCTGACCCTTCGCGCCTATCACGAAGGCGGCCAGGTCAACATCGAAATCGGCGACGACGGGGCGGGGATTGACGTCGCGCGGGTCAAACAGAAGGCGCTCGAGAACGGCCTGTTGCGGCCCGAGCAGGCGGAGAAGCTGAGCGATCGCGAGGCGCTGAGCCTGATCTTCCAGCCCGGATTCTCGACCGCGCAAACCGTGACCAACGTCTCCGGCCGCGGGGTCGGCATGGATGTGGTGAAATCCCACATCGAGAAGATCGGCGGCGTGGTCGATATCTTCAGCCGCCTGGGCGAAGGCGCCACGGTCAAGATCAGGATCCCGCTCACGCTGGCGATCATTCCCGGCCTGGTGATCACCAGCGGCGGCGAACGATTCGTCATTCCTCAAGTCAGTCTGCTGGAGCTGATCCGGCTGGAGAGTGATGCGTCTGGCAAGCACATTGAGTATGTGCATGGAACGCCGGTATATCGCCGGCGCGGGAGCCTTTTGCCCATTGCCTATTTGAACCAGGTGCTGGGGCTGAAATCAGCCGACCATGACGAGGCCGTCAGCATGGTGGTGCTGCAGGCGGAAGACCGGCAGTTCGGACTGGTGGTCGACGGCATCAACGACACCCAGGAGATCGTAGTCAAACCGTTGGGCAAGCAATTGAAGGGGCTCACGCTCTATGCCGGCGCCACGATCATGGGCGATGGCCGGGTAGCTCTGATCCTCGATGTGCTGGGCATCGGCCAGCGTTCCGGAGTGTTAGCCGAATTCCTTGAACAGGCGCGCGGCGCCGGGCAGCAGAAGGCGCATGCCGACGCATCGCAACAGCGACTGTTACTGTTTCGAGCTGGTTCCTTTGCCCGCCTCGCGGTCCCGCTTTCCCTGGTCGCCAGGCTGGAGGAATTCCCGCAGTCGGCCATCGAACATGCCAGCGGTGGACAAGTGGTGCAGTATCGCGACCGGATTCTTCCGTTGGTGTCTCTGCGGACAGTGCTTGAGCCAAACGCTACCGACCAGGGCGAGCTGACCGATCCTGTGCAGGTGGTGGTTTTCAACGACGGTAACAGTAGCGTGGGCATGGTCGTGGACGAGATCCTGGATGTGACCGAAGATGCGGTGACGGTGCGACAGGGATCGGAGCGCAACGGCCTTCTCGGTTCTGCTGTGGTGGGCAAGCAGGTCACGGATTTTCTTGATCTCAACTCGGTCATTCGGTCGGCGGGGAGAAATTGGTTTGAGGGCAGCAACGGACATGCGGGTGGACAAACGATCCTGCTCGCCGACGCCTCGGTATTCTCGCGCGCCATGGTTCGTAGCGGTCTGGACATGGCGTCCTATGTGGTGCTCGAGGCAGCGAATCTGGATCAGGCGATAGCGCACTTGGAGCAGCACGTGGTGAACCTGGTATTGACGGCGCTCGAGCTACCGCCCCGGGGGCGGTTCCGCTCTGCTCGCCGCCATGCGCCTGCGGGCAGAGTGGGACAAGATTCCAGTCGTAGTATTGGCTGGGTCGGCGGAGCAGGTGCAGGCCTCCGCTGCACGGGCCGCGGGCTTTGAAGATTGTCAGCCGAAGTACGATCGCGTGCTGGTGCTTGAATCTGTAGCCAGGCTGGTCTCACCGGTGGCTTCCTTTGCTGCACCGCTGCTGACGGGAGCGGAGAGATGAACCGTGTCTACTGACTCGGCGATGCCGAAATCGGAAGCGAACGAAGCGAGCGGGCAATTCTCGACTTTTTTCGTGGGCGACCTATTCTTTGGCGTGGATGTACTCAACGTGCAGGAAGTGTTGCGCTTCCAGCAAATGACCCCAGTCCCGCAAGCGCCGGGGGTGATCGAAGGTCTGATCAACTTACGCGGGCAAATCGTAACCGCCATTGATATGCGGCGACGGCTTCGATTGCCGCCACGCGCGGAGGACAAGTCGCCGATGAACATCGTGGTGCGCACCACAGACGGCGCTGTCAGTCTGCTGGTCGACGAAATCGGGGATGTGCTGGAGATGGACCCTGCAACCTACGAACAGCCGCCGGAGAACCTCGACCCCGCGGCGAGAGAGCTCATCCGCGGTATTTACAAGCTGAAGGGCCGGTTGCTGTTGGTACTGGATGCAGAGCGCACCGCGGAAATCACCGTGGCTGGGAACTCCAACGGGGCGGCCAACCCATCGACAAAAGAGAAGTGAACGAGTGCTTGGAAGCGAAGAACCTAGAAGGAGACGAGGATATGGCACAGCCCAAGGTGGGCTCGCAACCGCGACAAGAAGGCGATAGAAAGCACGGGGGCGCTGCTCTGGAACCGCCGGTACGCTTTCCTACGCGCGGAGCGCCGGCGGGGGGAGCGGGAAATCGCCGGGAACCCTCCGGAGCGTTGCCCAGCTGCACGCAAAACTTCGGCATCGACGAATCGAACCTGGAGACGCGGCGGAAATTCATCCGCCTGGGCGAGGAGGAACGGGGAGTGCTGACCGGGTTGATTTCCTGGGCGCGATCGATCGCGCCTCAGATCGCCAAGGAGTTCTACGACTGGCAATTTGAATTCGGCCCCACGCGGCGATTCTTCGAAGCATACGCCCAGGGGACCGGCATTTCCATCAGCCAATTCCGACAGACCCTGGAGCGCGTCCAGACCAGCTATTTCGCTCAGATCTTTGAAGGCGCTGAGGAACACTGGGGCGTGGGCTATTTCGAGCGGCGGCTCAAGGTTGGCGCACTCCACGACAAGATCAACATTCCCTTCAAGTGGTACATCGGCTCCTACGTCGAGTTCCAGCGATTGACGAGTATGCACCTGCGAGAGGCCTTTCAAGATGCCGAACAGATCGCGAGCGCGGAGCAGGCTATCTTCAAGGTTTTTAATTACGACATGCAGGCCATCGCGGAAGCGTTTCTGATGACTACCTTCGAGACGATGGGACTAAGTCTCGCAAACATTCGTACCGCCCCCGGAGCGGATAAGACTGAGCATATTGATCAGTTGAAGGCAGCCGTCAACTTGATCGTCGAGCAGGCCGGCGCTCTGGCGGCCGGGGATCTGGACAACAGCATCTTTCGCAGCACTGAGCAAGGAACGGACAACGGAGTACTAGCCGGTTCGATCGAGCTGGTTCGAGAGAACCTGAAGAGTCTGACGGACGACACTATTGAGCTATCCAATGCTGCGCAGGAAGGCCAGCTGGGAGTGCGCTCCGACCCGGGCAGGCACCAGGGAGCCTATCGCAAGATCGTGGAGGGCTTCAACCAGACGCTGGACATCATCGTTGAGCCGCTCAAGACGACGGCGGAAAATGCCAGCACGCTGGCCTCTTCTTCAGAGGAACTTACCGCAGTGAGCCAGCAGATGGCGGGCAACGCGGAGGAGACCGCGGTGCAGGCCAACGTGGTCTCAGCGGCCAGTGAAGAGGTCTCAAAGAATGTCGCCTCGGTTGCTTCCGCCTCGGAACAAATGCAGGCGTCGATTCGCGAGATCTCGAAAAATGCCAACGACTCCGCCCGGATAGCCAGAAACGCTGTCAGCGTGGCATCGGCCACCAACGAAACGATGAAGAAGCTGGGGGAATCCAGCCGCGAAATCGGCAACGTGATCAAAGTCATTACTTCGATCGCGCAGCAGACCAACCTGCTGGCACTGAACGCCACCATCGAGGCAGCACGCGCCGGGGAAGCGGGCAAAGGCTTTGCCGTGGTGGCCAACGAAGTCAAGGAACTGGCTAAGCAGACGGCCAAAGCGACAGAAGAGATCAGCCAGAAGATCGAGGCCATCCAGGGTGTCACCAAGGGCGCGGTGACGGCGATCGAGGAAATTGGCACCATCATCAACCAGATCAATGACATTTCCAACAGCATCGCTTCGGCAGTAGAAGAACAGACCGCAACCACCAACGAGATCGGCCGCAGCGTAAATGAAGCTGCCCAGGGAGTCAACGATATCGCCAAGAACATCGGCGGTGTGGCCACGGCGGCGAGGAACACCACCCAGGGAGCCAACGATACCAAGACGGCCTCTTTGCAACTAAGTGAGATGGCGGCCAGGCTGCAAGCAGCCGTTGCCAAGTTCACCTTCTGACCGGATCGGAGCTCAGCTCCAGAGATCCAAGGTGGGGAGCCAAAATTGGAACGGCGCAGCAACGCGGAAGAAACGTAAAGGAGCACGAGAAATGACGAGACGAGCCCGTCCGGCATCTTCCGGCCATAACGGTAAGTCCTTGGCGGCCACTGCCGTATTGGATCTTCCAACAGCGGTCGCGTCGGCGACGCATGGGGATGATCAACTTGAGCAAGAGATCCTTCGTTTGGTGGAAGCATCGCGCGACGGCCGCCTTAGCGACCGGGGGAGGACCGAGCTCTTCGAGGGCAATAGCCGAAAAGTAATTGAAGGCGTCAACGAGATGCTGGACACCATCCTGGTGCCTATCGGCGAAGGCAACCGCATCCTGGCACAGATCAGCGCAGGCAAGATCGATGAGCTGATTACGGAGACCTACAAGGGCGATCACGAGAAGATGAAGCAGGCGGTCAACCACGTAGCCACAGCAGTACAAGGACTGCAAACAGAGCTGAGCCGACTCACCGCGGCGTCCCGAGATGGCCGCCTCTCTGAACGCGGTAAGCCGGAGCAGTTCCAAGGCGCCTACGGCGGAATTGTAAGCGGTGTGAACGAGATGTTGGACGCCATCCTGTTGCCGATTGGAGAGGGCAATCGAATCCTCACGCTGATCCGCGGGGGCAACTTGCAGGAGAAAGTCGAGATTGCGTGCAAGGGCGACCACGAGCGGATGAAGAATTCGGTGAACGGTGTACAGGAGTGGTTGACTGATCTAGTGGCATTTGTAACCAAAATGGCCAACGGCGACATGACGGCGGCCATGAGCAAGGCTTCCGAACAGGATCAGATTCATGGATGGCTAGTCCTATTAAAGACCAACATCGAAGCCCTGGTGACGGATGGCCAGTCGATGAGCCACGCTGCGCGAGAAGGCCAGCTGGGGGTGCGCTCCGACCCGGGCAGGCACCAGGGAGCCTACCGCAAGATCGTGGAGGGCTTCAACCAGACGCTGGACATCATCGTAGAGCCGCTCAAGACGACGGCGGAAAATGCCAGCACGCTGGCCTCTTCTTCAGAAGAACTTACCGCAGTGAGCCAGCAGATGGCGGGCAACGCGGAGGAGACCGCGGTGCAGGCCAACGTGGTCTCAGCGGCCAGTGAAGAGGTCTCAAAGAACGTCGCCTTGGTTGCTTCCGCCTCGGAACAAATGCAAGCGTCGATTCGCGAGATCTCGAAAAATGCCAACGACTCCGCCCGGGTAGCCAGAAATGCCGTCACTGTGGCATCGGCCACCAACGAAACGATGAAGAACCTGGGGGAATCCAGCCGTGAAATCGGCAACGTGATCAAGGTCATTACTTCGATCGCGCAGCAGACCAACCTGCTGGCGCTGAACGCAACCATCGAAGCGGCACGCGCCGGAGAAGCCGGCAAAGGGTTTGCCGTGGTGGCCAACGAAGTCAAGGAACTGGCTAAGCAGACGGCCAAAGCGACAGAAGAGATCAGCCAGAAGATCGAGGCCATCCAGGGTGTCACCAAGGGAGCAGTGACGGCGATCGAGGAGATCACCACCATCATCAACCAGATCAATGACATTTCCAACAGCATTGCTTCGGCAGTGGAAGAACAGACGGCAACCACCAATGAGATCGGCCGCAGCGTAAATGAAGCTGCCCAGGGAGTCAACGATATCGCCAAGAACATCGGCGGTGTGGCCACGGCGGCGAGGAATACCACCCAGGGAGCCAACGATACCATGACGGCCTCTTTGCAACTAAGTGAGATGGCGGCCAGGCTGCAAGGAACCGTCGCCAAGTTCACCTTCTAACGCCATCAACGGGTCAGGCCCAGCAACAACGGTGCATGCATGATGCGCAAAGCACTTATTGTCGACGATTCCAAAACAATTCGAATGATCCTGGGCAGGATCTTGCGCGAACTGGGTTACGAGGTCTGCGAGGCGGTTAATGGAAAGGATGCGCTCAAAGTGATCGAATCCGAGAAGGCTGCTGTCAGTTTGGTTTTGGCGGATTGGAATATGCCAGAGATGAATGGCCTGGATCTGGTTAAGCATTTGCGTCAGATCCCGGAGCTTGCTTCGCTGAAGGTGATTATGGTGACTACCGAAACCGAGGTGGACCACATCGTATCCGCCCTAGAGGCGGGCGCCAATGAGTATGTGATGAAGCCGTTTACGAAGGACATCCTCAAGGAAAAGCTGGAGCTGGTTGGGATTTTTCCCGTGGCAGGCGAGTAGACATGGCCGTAGTGAACCGGCGTTCGCTCCAACAAGGTGACCGGATCCGTGTGATGGTGGTAGACGACTCAGTGGTCATCCGCCGGCTGGTCACGCAGGCGCTGGAGCAGGATCCAATGATTGAGGTGGTGGGCACTGCCTCGAACGGCGCGATCGGTCTACAACGCATTCCGCAGTTCAATCCTGACGTGATCACGTTGGACATCGAGATGCCCGACATGAACGGCCTGGAAATGTTGCGGCGTATTCGACGCGAGTATCCGCAATTGAGGGTCATTATGTTCAGCACGCTCACCGAGCGTGGCGCCGCCGTAACCCTGGAGGCTCTGACTCTGGGGGCCGACGACTACGTGGCCAAGGTTTCGAACGAAGGATCGCTTGATCGCTCGATGGCCCGTCTACGGGACGAAATGATCCCGAAAATCAAGCAGTTCTTCCGCGTAGCTGGACAAAGCGCGGCCGCAGCTCCGCTAGTGCAGGCATATGTATCAGCCGCGCCAGTGGCAGGGGCCAGGCCGATCGCGCAAGGTTTGAAGTTGCGGCCCAAAGTGGTCGTGATTGGAGTTTCCACCGGAGGGCCTACCGCGCTAGGCGCGATTCTGCCATCCTTCCCCGCGAGCTTTCCGTTGCCGATTCTACTGGTACAGCATATGCCACCTCTCTTTACCCGATTGCTCGCCGAGCGCCTGAATGCCACCTGCCAGTTAAAGGTCGAGGAAGCAAGCGAAGGTGATCTGGTTGACGCGGGAAAGATTTTGATTGCTCCGGGAGATTTCCACATGAAGGTGGCCTCGGGCGGAGGCGTCATCCGTGTGTGTCTGGATCAGTCGCCACGACAGAACTCCTGTCGTCCCGCGGTCGATGCGCTGTTTGCTTCGGCGGCGGAGTTATATGGCGGCGCGGTGCTGGCTGTCGTTCTGACTGGTATGGGACAGGATGGTTTGCATGCTACGAGGCTTCTGAAGGCACGCGGGGCCAGGGTCCTGGTACAGGATGAAGCGTCGAGCGTCGTTTGGGGTATGCCCGGTGCGGTGGCGAATGCCGGCCTTGCCGACCGGGTGCTTCCGCTGGATGAAGTTGTGCCTGAGATTCTTAGCATTACGGGCAGGAACTAAGAGAGACCGCATGGCGAGCCGGACATTAAGCGCGGAGATCCTCCCGGAGAACTATCGCTTCCTCCAGGAGCACGTCCATACGCAGGTGGGCATCGTGCTCGAGGATAACAAGCATTACTTGTTTGAAAGCCGCCTCGCACCGATCGTCAAGCAACACGGCCTCGCCTCAATCAACGACTTGTGCGTGCTGCTGCGCGCCACGCGTGATATCGAGTTGGCCCACCAGGTGGTGGAGGCCATGACTACCAACGAGACCTACTTCTTCCGTGATCCCGCCCAGTACGATGCAATACGGACGGTTTTGTTGCCCAGACTGAAGCAGGAGAAGCGGGATACCCGGACCTTGCGCTTCTGGTCGGCTGCGTCATCCACGGGACAGGAAGCTTATACCCTGGCAATGCTTCTACTGGAGGAGGGGTTACAGGAATGGAACATTCAAGTTCTCGGTACCGACTTCTCCGAGAAGGTGGTGGAACGTGCCCGGTCTGGCATTTATCAGCAGATCGAGGTGAATCGTGGACTGCCGGCGGCACTGTTAGTGAAATATTTTCGCCGGTCCGGCCTGGAGTGGCAGTTAAATGACGCGGTGCGCCGAATGGTTCGATTTGAGACGATTGACTTACGCAAAGGGATGCGCACTCTTGGGCCTTTTGATCTAGTCTTTTGCCGTAACGTGATGATCTATTTTGACAACGTGACGAAGCGAAGCATCATGAAAGAGATCCACAGCACGTTATTTCGAGGCGGCTGGCTGCTGCTAGGCGGAGCCGAAACGGCCTTCAGCCTTGAGGACCGTTTTGAGCGACAGACCGTGGGAAACGTAACCGTCTACGTCGCCCGATGAAAGGGATCCGGTGCTAACTCAAGTAAGTGCAGAGATGGTGGCGCAAATTGTGGAGTCAGTGTTCGTCACAATGATGAACCTTGAAGTGTTCCCAAGCCAGATACCTTGGTCCCCGTCCAATGATCAGTTGACATCCGCAGTTCACCTGTCGGGGGAATGGAACGGGGCTTTGCTATTCGAGTGTAACCGCTGGCAGGCTTGCCGATTCGCCGGGCGGTTTCTTTCCATGGATCCCCCCGAAGCGGTGAACGATGACGTGCGCGACGTCCTGGGTGAATTGGCGAACATGATCGGCGGAAATATGAAAAGTGCCGTGACGACGGGTCTGACGCTGTCGATGCCCTCGGTGACCGATGGCAGCGACTACGGGGTGCGGATTTGTGGGTCCGAAGTCCAGGACAGGCTTGGGTTTGAGAGCGCCGAAGGACCGTTCTGGATCACACTGCTGGCCGTCGCTCCGAGAAGACTCGCGGGAAACGGAGTACTCAATTGAACGACGTTCATTAACACTTTGCCCTGTCTCGCATTGAACGGGCTTGATTTAATTTGAACCTTAACCCTGACAGAACGGCCGCAATATGCCGATAGAAACCTCGACGACACGTTCTTCCAGGTGGACAGGCGGCGACATGGATATTCTTCTAGTGGACGATAGCAAGACGATGCGCGGGATCGTCCAGCGAGCGATTCGGCAGGCTGGTTTTCGTGGACTAGTCGTGGGCGAAGCGGAAAATGGAGCCCAGGCGCTGGAAAAGCTGCGAGAGGAACAACCGAAGCTCATTCTTTCCGACTGGAACATGCCTGAGATGTCAGGTATCGACTTCCTGGTGCAGGTGAGGGCCTCGGCAAACAAGGTGCCGTTCGGCTTCATCACCTCAGAAGCCTCGGCTGCGATCAAAGAGTTGGCAATGAAATCGGGAGCAAGCTTCCTGATCACCAAGCCCTTTAGCCCGGAAACCATGCAAGAGGCGTTGTCCCCAATTCTGGGCAAGTGCTAGGCCATGTCAGAGCCGACGCCCTATGCGCTGTCAAAGCTCTTTAGCGAATTGATCGGTCGCAAAGTGACCTTCGCCCAGACAACCGTCGCGCCGGAAACGAAGATCAAGCAAATGTATGGCATTTACACAGTTTTTCCCCATGAGACCGCGATCGTCGTCAAGTCCGACCTGGCGCTGCTTGGCTCGCTCGCGGGAGTGCTGGTGGGCCTGCCGGATTCCTCGGTAAAGGAGCATCTTGCGGCGAGCCCGGTGGAAGAACTTCTGCGCGACGCGATTCACGAAGTGCTGAACATTGCGTCGGCCGTGATTACCAACGAAGGCCGTGCGGTCTTCATCAAGATGGTGGCAGATCCAATTCTCATCGATGGCACTCCGGGGAAGGTCTTGAAAAAGCCAGACCACAGGAGTTATTTCAATGTTCTGGTCGACGGTTACCAGGGTGGTAAGTTCACCATATTTGCCCAGTCGGCGCCAATTTGACGAAACGTGTTGGCACGGCATTTTCTTTTCGTTTCATACCAGCGATTGGTAAATGGTTATGTCTGTAGCAATTTCAAATACACAAAGGTTTATCGGTCGACAAGCTATCTTCGACGAGAAGATGGACCTCTATGGATACGAATTGCTGTTTCGATCTGGAACAGAGAACGCCTTCAGTGGAGATGTTGAAGATGCCACAAATCAGATCATCGACAGCTGCCTATCGATGATTGCCTGCTCTTCCTGCCAAAATCTTTTTATCAACTGTACACGCGATGCGCTCGTCAACATGAGCGTAATGTTGCTGCCCAGCCGAACCGTGGTTCTCGAGATTTTGGAAACCGTCCCCGCTGACGTGGAACTTGTCAAGGCATGCAAACACCTTAAGCAGACCGGTTTTCGCCTGGCTCTGGATGACTTTTCTCCCTACGAAGACAAAGGTGAGTTGGTCGAGATCGTAGATTACGTCAAGGTGGACTTTCGTGCTTCTGATGCTGCCGAGAGGCAGAAGATCTACAAGATGTTTGGAAAAAAGACTATCTTTCTGGCAGAGAAAGTCGAAACGTTGGCCGAGGTGCGAGCCGCCCAAGCGGAAGGTAACAGGCTATTTCAAGGTTATTTTCATGCTCGGCCGGAGATTATTGCCGAGGCGCAAATATCCGCTACCAAGACCGTTTATCTGCAGCTTTTTGCCGCACTGGCTGATAGCCCGATGAACACGAAGAAGATCGAAGGATACCTCCTGATGGAGCCGTCTCTCTGCTACCGTCTGCTTCGACTTGCCAATTCCGCCATCTATGGTCTTCGCCATCGGATATCTACGATTCAGGCAGCTCTGAACACGGTTGGTGAGGATGCATTTCGTAAGCTCGTGACCGTCGTTCTCGCCAGCAACTTGTCTTCCTCGAAAGGGGACAGGGACGCGGAACAGGCACTGGAGCGAGCCTTCCTTTGTGAGTCTCTAGCCCCAATACTCAATGAAAACGCGGCCGAGCTGTATATGCTCGGCATGCTCTCCATGATGGATCGGATGTTGAATATCCCCATGACGCAACTGGTGGAGCTCATCTCGATTGACCCGCGAATCCAGGAAGCGCTGCTCGGGTCTGGGCAAGGGATGGGCAGAGCGTTAACGCTCTGCGAATACGAGGAGCGCGGAGGGGATTCCCAGGGGTTGCCGCATCCCGATGAGATGGTACCGGACAGTTCGACGTATTATTTTCGAGCCTTGATAGCCGCGGGTAATACCTTGCAAGGACTTCGGGGCTAAGGTGGATTAGGCGGGCTCCGGCAGGGGATATAGAAGTAGAGGCAGGGTTAGATTTCATGCTTTCGTCAACAAGCGACAAGCACCGGTTCCTCGGCAGACAGGCCATCCTCGACCAGAAAATGTACCTTTATGGATACGAATTACTGTTCCGTGCCAGCAGAGTAAACGCATTCTCCGGGGATGCCGAAGACGCCACAAATCAGATAATCGACAGCTGCTTATCGATGGTCGCCTGCTCATCATCTAAGAAGCTTTTCATCAAATGTACCCGCAATGCGCTGGTCAATATGAGCGTGAAGTTGCTGCCCAGCCGGACGGTGGTTCTCGAGATTTCGGAGAATTTTACTGCTGATGCCGAGCTTGTGAGAGCGTGCAAAGCGCTCAAACATTCCGGGTTCCGGCTCGCGTTAGATCACTTTATTCCACAGGATGACAAAGGGCCGTTGGTCGAGATAGCAGACTACGTTAAGGTGGACTTTCGCACTTCTGATCCTGCCACGAGGCAAGAAACATACAAGATGTTTCGAGATAAGAAAGCAACCTTTCTGGCGGAAAAGGTCGAAACCCTGGCAGATGTGCGGATAGCGCAAGCGGAAGGTAACACCTTGTTTCAAGGTTATTTCCATTCCCGGCCGGAGATAATCGCCGAGGCTCAAATCTCGGCCGTTCAGTCCGTCTACCTGCAACTGTTCGCTGCATTGACTGAGTCCGAAATGGATGACAGGAAGGTTGAACGCCTGCTCTTGATGGAGCCGTCCCTGTGCTACCGCTTGCTTCGGGTCGCCAATTCCGCCGCCTACGGATTTCGACACCGGATATCGACAATTCAGGAAGCCTTGCATGCGGTGGGCAAAGACGCCTTTCGCAGGCTGGTGACTGTAGTCCTCGCCAGTAAACTGGCCCGCTCGGCGGCCGACGAAGATACCCAGCAAGCCATCGAGCGAGCATGTTTTTGTGAGTCTCTCGCTCTCATGTTACGAGAGGACCCTGCCGAACTGTACATGCTGGGCATGCTCTCCATGATGGATCGGATGTTGAATATTCCTATGAAACAGCTGGTGAGCCTGATTTCAATTGACTCCCGAATACAGGAGGCGTTGCTGGGGTCGACGAAAGGCCTGGGGAGGGCGCTCGAACTCTGCAGATATCATGAGCACGGAGGAGACTCCCAGGGATTGATCTATCCCGAGGCATTTGTACAGGACAGCACCTCATACTACTTCGAAGCGCTATTAAAGGCAGGAAACACTTTGCATCAGGCCTAACGGGAGAATATCTCGCGCGGGAAGGCGCCGTGTCTTGTTCGCAGGGGACGGCCCCAGTTGGCCTATGAGAGCTTGGCCGGGCCGGCCGCAGCACCGTACATACCCTAATCCCACTGCCGCAAGGGCAGAGATGGTTACGTCCGCGGCGTCTGCCTGCTCCTTTTGGCCGCTGTGTCACGAGAAGCTCCTAGTGGATTTCCAGCAGAATTGCGGCAATCACTGTGCCATTCTCGTGCAGTGTTCGAGAGAGGCGCTGCGAAAGATAACCAATTTGTGTCTGGGCAGCACATCAACCCATCCATTTGATACACGCCCGGGATATCACATGGGTTGTTCTCTGCTATCACCCAGTCAGCACTACACTGTCGACCGCTGCGGCATCTGGATTAGAGTTCATGGCTGGTTCGCAGGTTGCTGTGCTGCGGCGAGCGGGCCAGGAGATTTCTCCGGAGTTGGAGTTGCTGTAGATACAACCACAATATCTACTCGCCGGTTAGCTCTGCGGCCTTCCGGTGTATCGTTTCCCGCGGCGGGATGGTACTGCGCGTAGCCTGCGATGGACATCCGCTTGGGATCAACACCGGACTCATTGAGCAACATCATCGCCACTGCCATGGCACGCGCGGTCGACAGATCCCAGTTGGAGGCGAACTGCGCATTGTGAATCGGCACATCATCGGTATGCCCTTCTACTCGCATATCGAGACCGTACTGCATCAGCACTTCCGCGATCCGCTTGATTTTATCTCCCGCTCCCGGCATAAGCTGTGCTTGACCGCTGTCGAAGAATCCCAGTTCGTGAAGGCTGATGACGAAACCCTCAGGGGTCATGCGCAACACAACCTCTTGGCGCTCGATCTCTTTGCCCAGCGCCTTGTGGAGCTTCCTTTGCAATTCGATCATATCGATGCCCGCGTTCGCTGGTACTGTGCTCGGTCTCGCTTCGCCGGTACTGCTCGGACCCAACACCCGCGAATTATCAGCCGCGCTATCGCTGCTGGAAAAAGCTCCCAACTCCTCAAACCCATTTCTCACAGCTTTGGATACACTCTGAATCGCCTTTTTGTCATGATGAGAGGAAGCGAACAATACGACAAAGAGGGCGAAGAGCAGGGTCATGAAATCCGCATAGGAAACCAGCCAGCGCTCGTGATTGGGGTGTTCCTCACGTCTCCTGCGGGTTCTCATTTGGCTACCAGTTTCGCGACTCTTTGCGCTGCGGCAGGGCCCCCGAGGTAGGTAGCAAACTTGGATTCGAAAACCCTCGGGTTGACCTTCTCTACCATGCAGATCACCCCGTCGAGCATCAATTCGCGGAGCACCTGCCGTCTGCGCATCAGAATCTTGACCCTTCCTGCGCAAGGAAGAAAGAAGATGTTCGCGGATCCCACTCCATAGACGGTTGCCACAAAGGCGACCGCGATTCCCTTCCCGACTTCATTAATGTTGGCTAACCGTTGCATTACTTGAATGAGACCGATAACGGCGCCGATAATGCCGATGGTCGGGGCAAAGCCGGCGGCAGCTTCATAGACCTGTGGTATCAGGTCCTCCCTGTCGGCCTCACTGTCCATCTCGAACTCCATTCTCTGCCGGAGTTCGGGGGAATGGGTGCCGTCCACAGCAAGGGTCATGGCCTTTCTCAGGAAGGGATCCTGAATCAACTCCAGTTCTGCATCGAGAGACATCAGACCATTCCGGCGGGCCCTCACGGAGTAGCGCGTCAGGTCTTCGATCAGCCGCGCGGCGGGATCCTCTCTACCGATAAAGATCGCCTTCAACTGCCCGACAGCCTGCTTGACAACGAAAAGGGGAAACTGCACCATCACGGCGCCAATCGTGCCTCCAAAAACAATCAAGGCTGCGGTGGGCTGCAACAGTTGTGCTACCTTACCGCCGTCCAGGTATAAACCAACAGTGATTCCAGCAACGGCAAGACCAATTCCACCCAACGTGCTCTTATCCACGACGATGCCTCCTCGCGGAATGGGCGGATACGCAAGAGATCGATGACTCCGTGCGGGCAGTTGGGGGGCCGAAGTTATCTTCGGGAAACAGGCACACTCTGCGACCGATCATTGGGTACACTCCTGCTGCAATAGCCTGCCGGCGACTTGAGCGGAAGCTTACTTCGGCTCGGAGCCAACATCTACCACATTCTTATAGACTTACTATCGGCAAGAGTGTGTCTTCTTTCAACTAACGGTATAGCTCACATAGGGGAGGGACAAACCCACGATGGTGGTAGTTATGGGGAAGAGCTGGGATCGGGCAAATTGGGAGCGGACATGGGCTCGCCGCGGCGGTTAGTTTGCGGTGGACACGGCGGGAAGGAATGCCGTTAGCTATCAAGCAACATTCGAGGCAGTGATCATCGCCAGGTGAGGCCGACCTGTGCCAGTTCCGCGTCGATTTGCGGCCCGGTAAACGGCTTTACCAGATAACCATCGGCGCCAGCCATGAGTGCTCCGTGGAGTTCTCGCGTACCTGGCTCGGCCGTCGCCAGCATAACGACCCTGGTGGATTCGACCGACTCATGACGCAAACGAGTTACGAACTCCAAGCCGTCGATTTCGTTAACAATCCAATCAACCAGAACCAGGTCCGCGGGGCCCATTTGACGGAGAATATCTATAGCCTGGTGACAATTGTCTGCTTCAGTCACCTCGAAGCCGCGCATGGAGAGTATGCGATGCAGGACGGATCTCATGGTGTTCGAACTGTCAACCACCAATGCCTTCATCACTCGCCTCGCTGAGATACCTGAGGACCGACGGCGCCTCGCTAGTGACTTTCGCAAGCACACGGTTCGGGAACTCGAAGGAGCCCCAAGGGGCACTCAAGGGAGACGTGGCCGGCGCGTCCCCGCGCCGGTCGCCCGAATCTACACTTCGCTGCTGATCTCGCTATCAGCGGGATTGAGAGAAACGAGTTCTTTCCTGTTTTTTCCCGGATAAGCCAGCGGTAGAAGTAGGTACCGGGTTTGAAATCGTTTTTTCCGTTTCCTGCTTGGGAGCGACATCCAGCTTGTGCCAGGCAGTTCTCACTCGCAGGATCATTTCAATCGGCGCTTCGAGCGGCTTGGCCGATTGACTTACTGCCGCCTCCATCATCTTTGCGCGTAGATATGCATAAAATCCGGCCAGATTCCGCGCCGACTCTCCACCTTTTTCCAAGTCGACCCAGCTGTCCAGCTGTCCAATGACCAGCGTTGCGTGATTCAATTCCTTGCAGCGGGCTTCTATGTCATTTTTGTTTAGGGCGGCGACCGCACGGCGCAAATCACCGGCCAAGGTATCAAACAGGACGACCATCAGACCAATTGAACTCGCGGTCTCAATGGCCGATAGTTTGTAGGACATTTCTGTTTTGCTCATGAATCACCCCTTGTGGTGTTATTGAGTTATTACCAAGCTCCGCGGACATCTGGTGCACCTTCGGCAGAAGCTGCTGCAAATCGACTTCATATGAGCTGAAATCGCCGAGTGGAAAGGCACGGAACACACCGACGAAACCGTCGTTACTCCCCTGCGGATCTAGAATCCAGAATGCAAGATCAACCCGATTGGGAAAATGGAATTCTTTCGACCTTAGTCTCGTGGGCAGGGGTAGAGGACATAGCCGGTTGCTGGGCCAGGTTTTCGGCTGGCTTTGCCGGAGTCTCCACCGGTCCAACATCAAGCTTCTGCCAGGCGCTTCTTACATGCGAGATCATGTCTATCTGGGTCTCGAGCAGCTTGGCTGACTGGGTTACAGCGGCCTCCATCATCTTTGCTCGCAGATATGCGTAAAATCTGGATAGGGTCCGGGCAGACTCTCCGCCGTTCTCAGGATCGATCCACTCGTTCAACTGGCCGAGTACCAGCGTAGCGTGGTTCAACTCTCTGCATCGCGTTTCGATGTCGCCCTTGCGCAGGGCGTAGGCGGCCCGGCGTAGATCGCCAACCAATGTGTCGAAAAGTGCGATCATCAAACCGATCATGCTCGCGCCCTCAATGGCCGATTTGCGATAAGACAGTTCTGTTTCACTTAGCTTCATAAGTTTTTGCTCCCGGTATTACCCAGAGGAATTGTTGTTCGAGTTATTACCCAGTTCCGCCTGAATATTTGCCATCTCCTGGGGTAGCTGCTGCAGCGCGACCTCAGCAGAGCTGTACTCGGCAGTAAGAACTGTTTGCTGGTTGGCGATGTAATTTGCCTCAAAACTGTTGATTTGCGAAGTAAGGCCGGCATTTGTGGCGCTGATGCCAGCCAAGTCTACGGTAAAGGCGCCGTCAGCGGGATCCGTATAGGTAGTCAACGCGTTGGTCATCGAATTGGCAAAGCCGTTTAAAGCAGGCCCCTCAAAAAAATTCTGCACATCGACGGGATTATTGGTGAGCGCGTTGTCCAGGGTAGTGGAATCGACGCTCAGTGTGCCGTCCGTGTTCTGGGTGATGCCCAGATCGTTGAGGCTTGTCACAGTGGTGGTGGTTCCCGCGGCGGGCGTAGCCTGATAGTTGAGCGCCTGCTCAAGGCTGCTCTGTAGATTGAGGACGGTGGTATCGGAGGCAAGCACCCCCTCTGTCCCCGAGCTACCGATGGTGAACTGCGTATTCACCAGGCCTATGGCCGTGTTGTAATCGGTGACAAACTGGTTAATCGCGGTCGAAACTTGTGAGGCATCGGACGCTACTGTTAGATCAACGGGTACTCCGGGAGCCGCACCCAACAGGCTTAAGGTGACCCCACTGATCGCTCCGGTGACGGTGTTGCTCGCGCTACTGATGGGGACGCCGTCGACGGTCAGGCTGGCATTGGCTCCCGCGGTAGCCTGGGTGAAGGCAAAGGTTGTATCGTCCGCACTGGGCTCATTGATGGTGAAGGGGGTGGTGCCGTCGTTGCTGGTGATCGTCAGGTATTGGTTGCCGCTGGAATCGGTGGTTGCGGTTGCGGTAACGCCAAGACCAGGTGTGACGGCGTTGATGGCGGCAGCCAATTGGGTGTAGGTTTCACCGGAAGTAGTGGCGATGGTTGCGGTGGTTGCTGGAGTAGTCGCGCTCGTCATGGTAATGCTGTTGGCGCCCAGCGTATCGCCGGAGGGAAGCTCGGGAGCCGTCCAAGACGTGTAGGGCTCGGATATCGAGAAATCGGCCGCAGTGCCGGAGTTGTTGGCGATCACCGCAAGCCGGGAACCGGTCGAATCGCTCACGACAGAAGCGGTCACGCCGAGATCGTCTGCGTTGATAGCAGTGGCGAGATCGTTCAGGGTATCGCCTGCGGCCCCACTCCCTGTTGCGATGGTTGCGGAAAGGCCCGCCGTGGTGTTAATCGTTATGGACGAAGACGGCAGAGTCGCCGTAGGGCTGGTCTCGAGGTCTGAATACCATGCTCCTGTGGCCGCCAGGCTATTGACCACAACTGTGTGGTCGCCGGCGAGGGTGCCGGTAGCCGCGGTCGCGGTGACGTCACTGCTGGAGGATGTGACTGTTCGCGCTGCCAAGGGCCCGGTTAGGCTATTCAGCGATGCAAGATCCGTTGTGACCGACGTGGTCGCGGTCTGAATTGCCGTCAGAGCAGTAGTCTGGCTGGCGAGTGTGGTCTGATCAGCTTCCCACACCCGCTCCGGGGCTCGGTCCGCGTAAATAGCTGCCGCGACCGCAGCGGTGACATCGAGGGCCGCCGTGTTGCCGCTGGTTGCAGCCAGGATCGAACTGATATTGATCGCAGGGGTGTTGGTGGTGGTTCCATTTAGTAGCGTGTTGACTGCGGATACTGAACTCATGACTGTTACCTAACGTTTCCCGGGGAAGGGCTTCTCGCACACGCCGACGCCTGGAGCCGCGCCATCGGTGGGGAACCTTAAGTTGCTGCAGAACTAATCGAAGACAAATCAAAAGCATCAGCCGATGAAGGATGAAGCAGAGGTGGAACCTTGCGGCGCCACCCCGTGTTGCGCTGCTTGCTGGATTGGCTTACTGGACCAGTTTTAAAACTGCCTGCTGGGCCTGGTTTGCCTGCTGCAGAGCCGCCATACCGGTCGACTCCAGAACGTTGTACTGGGTCATGTTGGCCACCGTAGTGCCGATGTCGGCATTCTGCAGACTGTTGACCGCGCTTTGCAGATTGGTGACCTGGTCGCTCATAACGGTGGTTGCCGCGTTGAGCCGGTTGACCGAAGCACCGATGGTGCCGCGCTGTGCGGAGACATTGGTGATGGCGGCATTGATCGCCGTCAGCGCCGCCTGTGAAGCAGCTGCACTACTTAAGTTTTGATTAACGCCAGCGGTACTTAGGCCTAATGTGGTCGCACTAAGGGCGTTAATGCTGGTGTTGATCTGGGTGTTCGCCGCACTATTGGCAGTGCTGCCATCGCTGATGAACACGGTATTGGTGTCAGCGGCGCCCGTTGTAGCAGAAAGGGACGCCAGCGTGGTGTTGTCTGTAGTGCTCAGGGTAAGGGAGTCGCCGGCGCCGGATGCAAAGTTGAGGTTGTTGGTGTCGGCCGTTGTAGCGCCTACAGTCCCCTGAACGCCGGTGCCGACGGAGAAGGCCGCAGCGGTGAAGGTGCCTGCAGTGACTGCAGCCGCAATCGCCGTGTTCAAGTTGGCGATTGTGCTCGTGCCAGCCGCGTTAGCAGTGTAGCTAAATGATTGACCTGTGGTGTTGTCTTGGATGGTGGTCACCGAATTCGCCGCCAGCGTAGAAGCGGTGGTCAGCTTATTGGCTAAGGTTCCGCCCGTGGTGTCAAAAGCGGTCCCCGTATTGCCGGCAAAGACGTTCTGGCCGTTGAAGTTGGTGGTCTGGCCGATCTGGTTGATTTCGGAAAGGATCGACTGAAATTCGGTGTTCAGAGCTGTGGACTGGCTCCCGGTAATACCGCTGCTAGAACCTTCCGTAGCGATGGTGACGGCTTGGTTTAGCAGTGTGGTGACCTGCGACAGGGCGCCATCGGCGGTCTGCAACTTACCAACGCCGTTGCTGGCGTTCTGCTGTGACTGCGTGAGAGCGGCAATGTTCGCCGTCATTCCGTTTGCAATCGACAAACCCGCAGGGTCGTCGGCGCCGGAGTTGATCTTCAGGCCGGTCGAGAGTTGCGTCAGGGTCTTTTGCAGGCTGGCCTGAGTGTTGGACAATGCATTTTCCGCAGTTAAATCAGAGATGTTGTTCAGGACGGTTATTGCCATGGTGTTAAGCTCCTTTGGATTGCCAATTGGCGCCTGCACTCGGCATTTTTGCGGGCCTGGTTTGAGGCTCCGGTTCCGTCGAGAGGGAGGTCGTCTTGGACAAACAACTTATCGACCATCGCGGACAATCATTTCAACGCCAAAGCCATTTCAGGTGTTTTTTTTTAGAGGATTTCGATTTTTTCTGAACTGGAGTGGATTCTCTGCCGCCCATTCAGAGGAATTGAGAGCGCGGTCGACGTGAATGGGCAGAAAGTATCACAAATCCGGGCTAGCTGGCCATGACCGCCCGGCCACCCTTTCGAGTCTCCACTGGAGGCAGGGGGGAGCCCGGAGCTCACGATTATCCCTGTGAGAGGTAATTGAGCAGGGTCTGAGGCAGTACTTTCGCGGCAGCAGCGAGGACAGCGTTGTTGGTGGTCTCCGCCTGGGCGAGATTGGTCGCTGAAGTCGACAGGTTGGCTCCGACCAGCGCAGTCTGCTGAGTGGTCAGTGTCAGTGTTTCCTGGCTCAGGTAGCTCTCTTGAGAGCTCAGCTGGCTGATACTGTTGTCGAGCGGAACGCGTTGCTGGCTAACACCGGCCAATGACGTGGATAGGGTGGTGGTCGCGGTTTGGATTTGCGCGGTGGTTCCGCTCTGCAGTGCGGTGATGAGACCGTTCAGTGAGCCGATGACGTTGGCCCCTGAAGTAAACAATTGCGCACCAGGAACGTTCGTCGGGATGCTCAGTGAATCACCCACCGGCACGCTGTTTACCGTGCTGTTTCCGACGTAAGCGTATGCATTTGCGACTTCTGTAGTAGGAACGGCGTTCAATGCGCCGAGAACAGGATCATTCGAGGTGGCCACGAGGCCTGTATTCGAGCTGATTGCCAGTTGGCCGGTGGAATTGATGCTCACGGTGGTGCTGGCGGAGAGCGTGCCGGCGGCGACCGCATTGGCAACAGCCGTGGAAAGTTGGGAGACGGTGTCGCCGGCGGTTGCGGTAAAGACAAAAGTGTTACCAGTCGACGCGTCGCTGATGCTCGTGACCGAACCGGCAGTCAGCGGCGTAGTTGCACTGAGGGGAGCGGCCGTCGTACCAGTCAACGAGGTGTAAGTTGTGGAGGCGGGCACCAGGGGCGCGGAATTGCTGGCCGATCCGGCAAAGAGATAGGCTCCCTGGTAAGAGGCGTTGCCCTGGGCGACGACGCTAGTCAAGATACCCTCTAGCTGGCTGACGATGGCTTGCTTGTTGGCCGTAGAAGCGGTGGAGCTGGCGCCCGATGTGCCCAGTGTTACGGCTGAATTCAACGAGGACACGATCGCACTGAAGGATGCATCCGCTGTCTGCATCTGAGCAGTCACAGAGCTTATGTTTGCGGTGTACTGGTCTACGTCAGCCGAAGATGCGAGAGAGATCGTCATGTTGGCTGCGGCCGAGGGATCATCGGAGGGTTGGTTGACCCGCAAGCCGGTGGTCACCTGCTGCAATGCTTGCGCAAGAGATTGCTGGCTCTGCTGCAAGTCGTATTCCATATCGGGAACCATATTCGCAACTCTCATAGTGACCACCCTTTACGCGTTCGTTCGCCGCGCCTAATTTATTTATTCCGCCGCTGCTGTTCCCATGGCCATGGTCACGGCGAACATCGCTTGAATGGTCGTGACCACTCGAGCGGCGGCCTCATAGGCCGTCTGATAAGTGATTAGATTGGTAGATTCCTCGTCAATCGATACTCCGGACACCGAGCTAAGCTGGTCGTTGAGCTGCAACAGACTGGCGGCGGTGGCAGTCGATTCAGCGGTCGCGTTGGAGGCAAGGCTGCCCACCTTGAAGACCAGGCCGGCATAGGTGTCACCGGGAGTCTGGCCGGCGGGAAGCGCGGTTGTCTGCACGGCGCTGAAATTGGCCAGGTTGCCGTTGCTCCCGGCGGTGCCGTCCGAACTCGCGGCGATCTTAGCGGGGTCCGTGATGGCCATGCTGATGTCAGCCGCCGACCCTGCAATCGTCGACGGAATGGTGAAGAAGTTACCGCCCGGTTTACCGTTTTGATCGAAGCCCTTTGCCTGCGCCGAATTAAAGGCAGTACCGAATTGATTGGCCAACGTGTCCAGCGAAGTCAGAAGGCCAGGGATCGTCTGATCTCTCGTCTGAATGCTTCCGCCCAGATCGCCACTGGTCACCGATGCCGTGATATTGTCGCCGTTCTGGTCCAGCACCTGCTGCATGCCATTGCTGCCGGTGGCGGTATGCAACGCAAAGCTCTGCGAACCCTCAACAAGGGGAGTTCCATTTCCAGTAGATAGCGTCTCGCCATTCGGGGTCTGGGTTACAGAGACATTAGTCAGCGCCGAGAGACTCAGGACCAACTGGTTCTGCTGATCTTGAAGTGTCCCACTATTCTGGCCGCTGGCCGTAAGCTGGGCAATCTGGGGATTCAAAGCCGCAATTTGCTGGGTAATTTGGTTGATCTGGCTTACATCCTGGGTGACCTGGGTATTGAGGCCTGTCTGCTGTGCGGTCAACGCGGCGGAAGTTTGATTGAAAGCCTGGGCCAGATTTTGCCCGGCTGCGAGGACTGCCTCGCGCGAAGCAGAGCTGGTGGGGTCTGTCGAAAGACTGGAAATACTCGCAAATAGGGCCGACATTTGCGTCCCGATGTCTTGCGTTGAGGTGGTAAAGGTGGGCTGTATCTGCTGCAACGATGCCAGTTGGGCATTGGCACTTCCCTGGGCCTGGGTTTCCTGTTGGATCTGCGATGTGACCAGCTGGTCGCGGACGCTCTGAAAGCCCTCGAGGACAACACCGTTGCCCACGCTGGAGTCACCTTCTTCGGTAGGCGCCGCCTCCTGAAAAACGGGCACCTGCCGCGTGTAACCGGGTGTGTTCGCGTTGGCAATGTTGTTGTTGGTTACCTGCAGAGCACCTGTGTCAGCGCCCAGAGATTGTACGGCTGTGTTGAGTGCGCTGCTCAAAGAGGACATAGATTACATCTCGCAAGACCAGGTCTGACGCTTCGACCTGGACCCACGAGCCTCCTGGAATTGACCTGTATGGGTTCTGCACAGCGATGCGAGAATGGCAATGGAGCGGCCGGAGTGCCGGAGCAACGCGGCATACTGCAAATTCAGCTGGCGGATCGCTTCGCTCGTAGCCCGAATCTTTGGTTCGACTGAACTATCGTTCAAAAGCAGCGGCTGCTCGGACGACCTGACGCGCTTACTGATGGAGTTCGCCATGTTTGCCAGTACGCCGCAAAGCATTTCCTGCTTGGCGACACTTTCTTGAAAGCTGGTTAACGCATTGGCGGCGATAGCATCCATGGCCACGGAAATCTCGAACGCCAGCGTCTGCAACTGCAGCAAGTAAGCAGCGGCGAGCTGGTCGTGGGTCTGGATTGTATTTTCATTCATTCATAAGGCTTTCTATACGAAACTCTGGCACCGGCCCAAGCACGTTCCTACTGCCATTCCTGTTTTACTCTTCACCGCTCTCGCTGATGGCTGCTGCAATCTTGCCGGCATCCACCTGATATTGACCACTATTGACCGATTGGCGAAGTGCATCTACTGTGCCCTGCCGGACCTCAGAGGAATTCAACGCCTGGTTGGTCAAGGCCCTTACAGAGGTGCTATCCGATTGGAACGAAGTCCAGTCTTGCGCCGCACCCTGAGTGCTGACTTGCTCGCTGCTTGCAACCCGAGCTGCAACAGTGTCAATCGGCAATTGGGTGTCTACCGGATTGAGGCCTTCAATCTTCATCGCAACTTCTCCTGTCTTCAACGTTACTGCTATCGGCGTTTCCAGATAAAGTTTTCAATCCGTTCGTCGAAGCTTTGAAAACAGTAGAGTTATGGTGCCTGACTATTCTGTGTTAGACGGGAGAATCCTGGTTGCAACCGCTCCCTGCGGATCTTCCGCCTTATGAAGTTGCTGGGAAATCATCTTCGCTATGCCAATGCCGCCTGCCGCGGTCATCGAAGTGCCCAACGACTGCATGGCCATTCCTTGAAACTGCTCCTTGCCGGCATCTGCGTCACCATCGTCGTCTCCTCCGGGCAGGCTGCCAAAACTTTGCTCCGCCTGCTGCAGCCAGCTTCCCAGAAGGATGGACTCGAAATCTTTCGCCGACTTCTCGATTTTGCTGTTCTCGGTCACCGCCGAGCCGGGATGCCGCAGGAGCTTATCTGCCTCAGTGTTGAGCGTTGAGATGGCGGGAGCGGTTATGCCTGGGAAGGTCGCGAAATCAGACACTAAATCACCTCCAGATCGGCATCGAGGCCACCGGCCGCTTTGATGGCCTGAAGGATCGCTATGATGTCGTGCGCGGTGGCGCCGATGGCGTGCAATCCTTTAATCAACTCGTCCACATTCGCCCCCTCTTGCAACTGGATCGATTGTGCGGGTGCATCGTTTACTGATAGCTTGGTTTCCGTAACTGTCTTTGTCTCTCCTCCGGAGAACGGAGGCGGCTGAGAAACAACGGTTGCGGTTTGCACGTCGATAGTCAAACTGCCGTGGATGACGGAAACCGGCGAAAGCCTCACGTCGCCACCCATCACGATGGTCCCGGTACGTTCGTTGACCACCACCTTGGCTGGCGAACGAGCATTGATGGAGAGGTTTTGCACCCGCGAGATAAGGATAGGCACAGAAGGCTCGCCACTTTCGGCAACGTTGACGTCGACACGGTTGCTGTCAAGCGCAGTGGCGATGGTCTTGCCAAACTCCTTGTTAATCACGTCGGCAACGTCCCGTGCAGCGGTGAAGTCGGAGTTGAGCAGCAGCAGAGAGACGGTGCGAAAGCGGCTCAGATCGACGGCTGCTTCCCGTTCGATGATTCCGCCGTTGGCAATTCTGCCGACGGTCGGATGGTTAACGGATCTTGTATTGCCGGCTGAACCCTCAGAGTAGCCGCCTATGACCAATGGTCCTTGCGCCTCGGCGAAAACCTGCCCGTTGGGTGCACGGAGGGCGGTGAGCAGGAGAACCCCGCCCACGATGCTTTTGGCGTCGCCCACCGACGACACGGTGACATCGAGCTTCATTCCCGGGCGTGCAAAAGGCGGCAGGTCGGCGGTGACGAAGACGGCGGCTATATTTTTTACGACCACAACGCTAGGTGCGATCTGTACACCCATCCGCGTGAGTGCATTGGCCAGGGTCTGCACGGTAAAAAACGTCTGCTGGGTGTCGCCAGTACGGTTTAGACCAGCTACCAGGCCATATCCGACCAGTTGATTGTCACGCACCCCTTCAATCTGGGTTATGTCACGAAGCAGTACTTTGTGTACGGTTTCGGCGGCAAAAAGGGAAAGCGTCGAAAGGCCCCAAATCGCCGCGAACAGATAGAGCAGTTTTTGCATTTTCGGTTTGCTCAGCATGCGATTCAAAAATTTAACAGCCATAGGAGGGCTCTCGTGATGGCATTGGGCGGACGCACTCCGTCTGCGATGATTCCCTTGCCCTTCATCTCAATCTCGAGATTGCTGAGGGCAGAGGAGGGCACAGTGTTTGCGGGGCCGATATCGCCGGGCCGGATCATGCCACGCACGATTATGTTTTCGTGCTGATTATTCATGAAAATCTGCCGCTCTGCCTGAACGACGAGGTTGCCGTTGGGAAGCAGGGCAATGACCTGGCCGGTGAGGCTGGTGGCAAAGGTGGTATTGGATGCGGTTGATCCCTGTCCCTTTAACACTGATGACGATTGCCCCGACAGCAGAGGGTTGACTGCGGAAGGCGTTCTGCCCAGGACGCCCGTGATGCTGGAGCTGGAGGTCAAGCTTCGCTCACTGTCGACCGTACCCGACTGGGCTGCAGTGGTCTGGACGGAAGCAAGAATTGTGATGGTGTCGTTCAAGTTGAGGGCCTTGTAATCAGAGGAGAAGTCGCCTAGGACGCTACGGGCTGTCCATAAACTGCCCACGCTGCCCACCTCGGTTGCGGGAACGTACTGCTGCTGCAATCGTGCGATGTATTCGGCACGCAGCTGTTCCGGAGTCTTGGCCGGATGTTGCTTCAGCAGGCCCAAGGGGGAAGCGAAGAGCGAAGAGGCTCCGAGTAGGGCGAGAGCGGCAATTCGTCTTATACGTATCACGCGCGGCTGCATATTAGAAACTCCCTCTCAATAGATTCGCGTTGATCACTTCCCCGACATAGACTTGCTTGTGGTCAGGGCTCGCGACATGGATCTTGTGACCGGCGATGCCATTTTCGAGGCTTATGACGGCGACCTGGATATGGGAGCGGTTATCGTCCATCACCAGCGTGGCATGCGTGCCGGCCCGCATGATGATGTCCATGTTTGGCTTCGGCGCGGAGTAATTGATGGTAGCGGAGGCGTGGGAGGCAGAGGCCGCGACCGGAGGTTCTAACGAGCTCACGATGGCATAGAAGGGTAGACATTTGCCCGGCAGATGGCAGCCCAGCTTGACCCGCGAGCGGGCGGGGGAATGTTCCGTCATGGGCTGTCTGTTGAGCGGCTCGACTGACAGGACATCGAGCGCAGGAGAGCTCTCGGTGGCAACTACCCGGGTAGGAAGAGACACCTGCGCGTCGGTGGCCGGAATCCCCCCATTGCGGAGGGCGCGCGCGACTTGCGCCGTTGTCAGCGCAAAGCGATCCTGCAACTGAGATTGCCCCGACCCCGGTATGCTCATAGCCGCCATCAACGAAATCGATAACCATCCGGCGCTCATATATCCTCTCTGCCCGCTCCTTCCTTTTACGTGGAAAGCTGGTTAAGCTGCTGCAACATTTCATCCGCTGCTTTCACTACGCGGGAGTTTGATTCGTAGGATCGTTGGGCCAGAATCATGGCCACGAACTGATTGACGACACTGACGTTCGACTGCTCCAACATTCCCTGTTGCAGGCTTCCCAATCCTTCCGCGCCGCCCGGCGTTCCTACCACTGGTTGGCCGGAAGCAGTGGTCTGCAGATAAATGTTAGTTCCGGCGCTATTGAGGCCGCCTGGATTGACAAACAGCGCCGTCTGAATGACACCCACCTGGGTGGCTGCGGTCTGGCCCGGCTGGGTCACACTGACCGTTCCGTCGCTGCCGACAGTCACGCTTACCGCGTCGGCCGGGATGGTCACGGCAGGTTGCAGCGGGTTGCCATCCGCGGTGACCAGCTGTCCCTGCGCATCGGGATGAAAGGAACCGTCACGGGTATACCCTATTTGTCCGTTAGGCAAGAGGATCTGAAAAAATCCCTGGCCTTGAATGGCCAAATCGAGGGGGTTGCCGGTGGTGGCGAAGTCGCCCTGAGTCTGGATGATTTCGGTTGCGGAGGGCCGCGTACCGAGACCAATCTGCAGACCCGCCGCTACTGTGGTCTGCTGCGTGGCGGCAGCGCCGGGCATGATTTCATTCTGATACAGAAGGTCAGTGAAATTTACCTGACGCTGCTGGAACCCGGTGGTACTGGAGTTGGCGAGATTGTTGGCGATGTTGTCCAGGTTCAATTGCTGAGCGGTCATCCCGCTGGCGGCCGTGTAGAGGGCACGAAACATGTAAGGTTCCTTTCACAACTTGTTAAGCCGACGTATTTCGACACATGCGTCAGTTAGTGCGTGGTAATTCCTGGGCCGCAGTCTTATCGAGATCTCCGTTGATCATCGTGAGTACGTGGCGCATCGTTTCAACCTCACGCTGCGCTGTAATTAGTTCGACTACGCTGGTGATGGGGTTGACGTTTGAGCTCTCCAGCATTCCCTGACGCACCTGAGATTGCTGGGCAGGGACTGCGGCAGCGGCGGGCGCATCGTAGTAGGTGCCTCCGGCGTTCTTTATCCCCACCGTGGGCGCAAATTCGACCAGTTTCATCCGTCCTGAGATGGCGCCGTTGATGGAGATCGTTCCGTCCGCGCTAATGGAGACGGGTCCACCGATGATAGTGATGGGGCGGTTGTTGTCACCCATGACAGGATCGCCCGCAGCAGTGATCAATTGCCCCACCGGCGAGACGCGGAAGTTTCCTCCTCGCGTGTAAACGGGACCCGCCGCAGTCTGTACCGCGAAGTAACCCGGTCCTTCTATGGCCAGATCGAGATCGTTGCTCGTCTTCACCAGAGCGCCTTGCGAAGTGTCCAACCGGGTGCCGCTCAATACTCCGTAGTCATTGGCGTCCTGATTGAGAACAGAGAGAGGAGAGTTGCCAGTAGTAGCTAAGAGTGAACTGAAAACGTTATGGCTGGCACGAAATCCCGCCGTACTCACGTTGGCCAGGTTATTGGCTATGGTCTCGAGGGCTTCGGTTCGTGCCATCAGCGCGGTACAGGCAGCATAGTATCCACTGTTCATGGGATGCCCTCGGGCGGATACTGTGCACGCGAAAGGCCAATGTCGCTTAGACGGGCTTATCTCCTTTGTTTCAGCAGGGAGGACGAACGGCAGACAGGGGAGCAACGGCGCGCATGAGGAGTCAATGAGAAATGGGTGAGACGGAAGGAGTCATCAGGAACGCGCCAACATGCAATCGGCGACGATAGGAACGCTTCTCCCCCAACGCGGGCTGATGATCGATGAGTTGAAGCCCTGGTGCGCAGTTGGAGTGAAGTCCGGTCTGGCCCCAGCCAGTTCGTGGGCTGACGTCAGGATGATTTTCCAGCTAGAGGAGGAGCAGGAATCATTCATGCTTTGAATAGCAGAAAGTACGAACAAGGGTAGCGAGCCCTCCATGGCCAATAAGAAGGCAGATTCCCTGTCGTCAAGTCCATCGTCGGACCAACGCAGTACTTTCGGAATCGCGTCGATCTCATGAAGCAACCCAACCAGGTAGGCTTCCTCCGGTGAAATGCCCTCGAGCGATTCAGCAACCAGTTGGGCATACTGGGCTACCAGGCGGCAGTGATTCCAGAGCGCACTCGTTGCTGCGTGTTCGCGGTCGCAGGCGAACGTTCGCGCGGAAATTGCATCGAACCAGGTACCAGCGTCCAGACTGGCCAGGCAGTCACCCATCCGGCGGGGGTGCTCCGCGGCAAATTCATATTCCCTGCCAATCAGCCTTAAAATCTGGATGGTCGCTCCGACATCGCTCAGAACCAGCTCGGAAGCCATTCGCAGATCGATGCAAGGCTCATACAGCAGTATTTCCAGGCCGAGAACCGTCGCGGACATGACTGGTATGTCATCCAGGAGATCCGACTTCCTGCGCTCGAACTTCTTCTGCGGCGATACGGTGAGACGACGCCACGCAGATGAGGGAATCCAACTATGATCTGTTACCCTGTCGATCGCCTGATTGTGCATTCTTTCCTACCTGCTGTGGCTCTATCGGCAGGTAGAGAAAATCTTTCCAACCAAAGTTGCTTTTTTTCGAGAAAAGACCCCGGCTGCTCATCCGGCCCTGAATATAAGGTCGATGTCTTGCGCCCCACTCTTCAGCCTTGCCCACAGGTACTCCTTGCACTTTCCGAGGAAAGCTTCCTCGGCTTCGATCTCAAGGCCCGAAGTGCGCAGAGTATCGGCTATCTCCGCGGCAGTCTGAATGGTTTCGAACTTAACCTCCCTGGCCGGGGTAAACCCCAGCTGTTCGAGCTCTTTCTGTTGTTGCTGCATCTGTGTTTTAAAGTCGCTGGGAGTTACGAAACAGGGTTTTGTCTCGCATCCGGTGATTTGTTCGATGGCATAGAGCAGCCCATACTCGACACTATGAACGAAGCCGACCAATAGTAAATTAGTCCTGACTACGTAATGGACTGGAATCATGGAATAGATTTGCATAAGGGTGGTCGGAAGGCTGATTCCAATAGGGATCGCTTGCTTGGGTACGGCAAATACCGGACAGCCCCATTCCGAGGCACGAACGGCAGTTACCTGCTTCTCGCTGACGGAGCCCTGACGAACGAGGAGAGCGCCGATATCACCACCAGCCTCTTTTTGCTCGTCGGTTGCTTTCTTCAATTGCTCGATTGTCAGCAAACCGTGGCTAATCAAATTGAGGCCGAGGGGCATGCGCGAGACATGAGCCGGCTGTTCCGTTGCCGGCTTTAGAAGTTGCAAGACCGCGCGCTCAGCAGCCCACCGGAAACACCGTGAACTGCAATACCAAGAGCCGTGCATCCTGATGCCGGCCCTGTGCGCAGAGAGATGGCGCAGGGCCAAAGATCTGTCACAACCTCCGCATCTGGAGGAGATGACCTTCACCGCGGTCATCCAGGCGGGCATAGCGATCGAGGAGATCAGCTTCATAAGTTTATCTACTCCGCCAGCACCTCAACGGATCGCCTGAGCAGAGATCGGTTGCGGTACTTCAGTCACGCGAAGTCCATAGTTGCCATCGATTACTACCGCTTCGCCCCTGGCAATTACCTTGCCTTCCAGAAGGAGCTCGACCGGTTCCTCCACCTGGCGATCGAGTTCGATGACGGAGCCACTGGTCAATTCGAGCACTTCGCGCAGTGCGAGCTGGCGCTGGCCGAAACGAAGGGTCACATTTAATTCAACGTCCATAACGAGCTGCAGGTTTAATGGATCCGGGTCTGCTTGTCCCTCCTTTTCCCTAACGGCGTTTTTCGAGCTCCCATTAGTTTCGTCCGCGCCAGCCTTCTTTGCCCGGGAGGATAACGCTTCGACCAGCGCCGGGTTCAGGTAGATCAAAAGCGAAATGCGATTGCCACCATCGTCGGCAGCCGTAACTTCAGTGAGGTTCGTGGTATCGGAGGCAGGTTCGGAAGCGAGAGAGGTCTTGCCGGTGAAGGTGCCGTACTCTTCCGCAACCGCGGAACAGAACTTAATCATTCCCGCTTGGACACATTTGAGCACGGCATCGGACTGTTCTGTTGCGAACTCACCGGGAGGTTGCTGCAGGCACTTCGCTGCCAGCATGACCGCATCGGAGCGGCGAAATTCCAGCAGAAATTCCCCTCGTAAGTCTCCATCGAGCGTCAGGTTCATGCGGACCGGCTCGGATTCATCCGCGACCGATTGTGCGTCGGGCACGGCAGCGACTAGCCAGGACGAGCCACTAGCCTCGCTGATGGCCGCCACCAAAGCACTAAAGAAGGCTTGCGCAAAAGGCCGGTACGACTTCTCGGCTAAATCGTTGGTTGTCATGCTATTCCTTCTTCGCTGCCGGTTCCTGTGATCGGCATGAGAGTTGCGCCGCTTTCAGCTTGCCGTTGCGAACTGGCAGTGCTTCAAAAATGTCGACCCCTTCTACGGTAAGGCGGCCGGGATTCTTCACCGGTGCCTTCATTTTTAAGATCATTCCCGGTTTGAGATCGATCAGGTCTTTCACCAACACTCGCATCTGGGTAATGTCTACGGCTACGGTAAAGTCACAATCGAGCATCCGTTCGCGAAGACTAGGGTTGGGGAGAAGGCGAAGACTCGATATCTTCTTGGATTGCGCTGCTTTCAGGTGCCTCAGGAGAAAGCCCACAAAGGAAGTTGGCAGCACGATTTTGAAAGATCCGGTGGAGGCCCCAACGGTCATCTCGAACATCAAGAGCACCAACTTCTCGTTGGCCGGATAGATTTGCGTAACCAGAGCCGGCTTGATGCAATGCCCAGGTGTCAGCGACAGGTTCAGGACGCGCCAGGCGCGGTCCACCTCCTTTATGATGAGAGCGGTTATGCTCTCCATAATTTCTTCATCGATCTCAGTAAGCTCCCGTGGCTCATCCAATGCTGTAGTGCCGGCACCGCCGAGGAGCAGGTCGATGATAGGAAAGATCAGGTTGATGTCCATCTCCACAAGGAAATTGCTCTCCATCACATTAAGCGCGCAGGGCAGCAAGTAGGTATTGGGCGCTACGGCCGTGATGTAGTCCCGAAGAGCCAGCTGTTCCAGCGACAGCATTTTCAAGCGAATCGAGGTTCCCAGATAGACTTCAAGCGAATTGGTGACGTTAAGAGCAAATTTCTCGTGGAGAGAAGTCAATGCACGGGCATTTTCATTCGACAAGCGGCCCGCATAACGAAAGTTGCAGGAATGAATGCTACGCGCCTTGGTCTCTACGCCGCTGTTGGTTGCCATTGTTCGCTCCGATCCGGACGCCGTGGTCATGGCTGCGTCTTGTGCGTTGGAGGATCGGTGCGCTGAGACACTCGCGCCACACCGCCTGTAGGCGCCGGTGTTGCTTCGCTGAGATGGGCCAGTGAGACTCGCAATTTCAGCATCGCGGCGGCGTGGATTTGCGAGACCCGTGACACCGCGATACCCACAACTTCCGAGACCTCCTTCATGGTCAACTCTTCGTAGTAATACAACGAGAGAATCAGTTGCTCTCTCTCTGACATTCGCGATACAGCTGCGGCCAGATGGGCTTTCATTTCCCCTTCCAGGCAAAGCTCAAAAGGATTGTCTCGACCTGCACTCGGCGCCGATTCGATCAGATCGAACGACTCCTCATTGTCGCCGGCTACATTGGACAGTTGCCCCACCAGGAACAGGCCGTCCAACTGCATCAATGTGCTTTGCAATTCGTCGATACGCATCTTCAGGTCGGCCGCGATCTCTTCTTCGAAGGGGTGCCTTCCGAGCTGGGATTCAAGCTTGGCGGCGGACTTTGCGATCTCGCGTCCTTTCCGGCGCAAGGTGCGAGATCCCCAATCCTGTTTACGCAAACTGTCCAGGATCGCGCCGCGGATACGGTGTTTCGCGAAAGTGGAGAATTGCGCATCCTGTTCAACGTCGTAGTTACGGCAAGCATCGAGCAGCCCGATCACGCCGGCCTGGACGAGATCTTCCATATCTACGTGTTTAGGCAATCGCTCGTGTATTCTCGCTGCGACGTAATAGACCTGCGGTAATTCCCGCAACACCAGTTCGTTCCGCTCTTCGATCCCTTTGGTGCTAGCACGGTAAGCTACTTCTGCATTTGTCATTTTGTCACTCTCTTGATGAGGCACATACTCATTTCTGCTGTAGAGTTCGAAACTTTACATCCTGCTTCAGATTTCCCTTCATCTTTCCGTAAATCGCGATCTACTTCTCTCAATGGAGGACCCCTACAGACTGCACGGGCGTCAACGGTGGAATTTCCCCGGGAGAGATGACAACGACCCTGGGGATGAACGGTTCGAGCAGTCGGCGAAGATAGTAGCGACCGGGAGAGGAGCAGAGCAGGACCGGAGGTGCAGTGTTGATCTCCTTACCGAAATTGGTTCTTAGCCCGTCGAGTATCCGGCGGGCAAGAGTCAGCTGTTGTGGAGTGGAGCTTGCCTGGTTTGGTTGCAGGTTCGATCCGCGTGTGCACTCTTCTTCGATCGCCGAGTCGAGAGTAACGACCTTGAGCTCTCCTTGCTCATTTAGTAAGGGCCGGATCAGTGCCCGACCGAGCGTGTGGCGCACGGCTTCGACCAAGGCAATGGGATTCTTATTGAACGACGCCGCATCGACCAGTGTTTCGAGGATGGTTCCCATGTCACGGATGGACACCTGCTCGCGGAGTAGCTGCTGTAATATTTTTTGCACTTCACCCAGACTCATGAGCTTAGGAATCAGTTCATCGGCCAGCTTAGGGTGAGACTCACTCAGCCGGTCGATGAGTCTCCTGGTTTCGTGCCGCGAAAGAAGGTCATGAGCATTCTGCCTGATCACCTCGGCGAGATGAGCGGCAAGCACGGATGTTGGATCGACAACCGCATATCCAGCAGCAATTGCCTGGCCCTGCGTTTGCGGAGAAATCCATGTTGCGGCCACATCGAAAGCAGGTTCGCGGGTATTCTGGCCGGGCAGGTCGGGAGCATCGACATTGGAGCTGATGGCGAGCAGGCAGTCGCGGCGAAGCTCCCAGCGCGCGATCTCGACTCCTCGCAGGTAGATCACATATTCGCGATCCTTCAGGGAGAGGTTGTCGGTAATGTGGATGGAAGGAACCAGAAAACCGAGCTGCTGGGCGAGGTTCTTGCGCATGGACTTTACCCGGGCCAGGAGCTGACCTCCCTGCTTGACATCGACCAGAGGCACCAGGCCCATTCCCACTTCGAGCATGAGTTCGTCGAGCTTGAGCACTGCATCCATGGGATCAGCCGCGGGAGCTGGCGCACCACCCGGCACGGCCGATTTGGAAGTAGAATCCAGCGCTTCCATCTCGTCTTTTATGACTTGCGGCTTCATCTTCCACGCCGCGTACATAAGGACGGCGGCGAGGCTAAAGAAGGAGACTTTTGGTAGGCCGGGAATCATCCCCAGGGCCGCGAGTGCACCGCCCGTAATCCAAAGCAGGCGTGGACTGTTGAAGAGCTGCTTGCCTACATTGACGCCCAGAGATTCCTTCGATGCCGCCCGGGTAACGACGATGCCGCCTGCAACTGAGACGAGCAAGGAAGGCAGGATGGATACCAATCCGTCCCCGACAGTGAGGATGGTGTAGGTCTTCAACGCCTCCTCAAAAGGAACACCTAGTTGAAACACCCCGATCAGGAAGCCGGCAACGATGTTAATGGCCATGATCAGAATGGTGGCTAAGGAGTCGCGTTGACTGAAACGCGCCGCGCCGTCCATCGCGCCGCAGAACTCCGACTCGCGGGCCACTCGCTCGCGGCGTGCCTTGGCTTGTTGCTCATTGATGACGCCGGCGTTTAAATCGGCATCGATCGCCATTTGCTTGCCCGGCATGGCATCGAGAGTAAAGCGGGCCGTGACCTCCGCAGTACGCACGGCACCGTGACTGATCACGAGGAACTGAATCGCAATCAAGGCCAGGAAGAGTACGAAGCCGACTATGTAATTGCCGCCAACCACGAATTGGCCAAAGGCTTCAATCACCTTGCCGGCAGCCGCGGTGCCATCATTGCCATGCAGCAGAATCCGCCGTGTGCCAGCCAGATCGAGCGACAGACGGAGCAGGGTGAGTAGCAACAACAGACTAGGAAAAACCGAGAAGTCTACCGGACGCAGAATCTGAATAGCAGTGAGCAGCACGAGCACCGAGGCGGTGATACTAACGGTCAGTAGCAGATCGAGGATGAAGCTGGGCAGCGGCACCAGCATCACAAAGACCATAGAGACAGCAGCTATGGGCGCGATCCAATCGCCGGACCTACGGAGCAAGGCCATCAGGCGCGCGATCATTGCGTCGCCCCAGCGGTCGGAATCGATGAACCATTCTCGGTCTTCT
Source organism: uncultured Acidobacteriaceae bacterium (assembly GCA_963743365.1). GTDB lineage: Bacteria > Acidobacteriota > Terriglobia > Terriglobales > Acidobacteriaceae > PALSA-350. The sequence goes on along the minus strand of CAVUQE010000015.1, from coordinate 280,348 downwards.
GACCAGAGGCGTTCCTTGAGGCCCGCGCCGCTTCTGCCTTGCGGAGTTCGGCCTCTGCACGGAATACGAGAGCGAGAATCTCGGCTACTGCAAGGTACAACTTTGCCGGTATCGAATCGCCGACTTCCACGCTCTTATATAGAGCCTGTGCGAGGGACCTGTCTTCCACCAGCATGATGCCGCTGTCGCGCGCCAGCTGCTTGATTTTTTCTGCCAGCAGGTTAATTCCCTTGGCGACCACGATCGGTGCGGGCATCTCGGTTTCATAGCGAAGAGCGACAGCATAGTGAGTTGGATTGGTTACAACTACGGTGGCCGTGGCGGCGGCCTTCAAAGCCTGTCTTCTGCGCATTGCCCTTCGGAGCCGGTGGATACGAGATTTAATGATTGGGTTGCCATCCGATTCCTTGTATTCCTCGCGCACCTCCTGCTTGGTCATCTTGAGGTCGCTGTTCATCTTCATCAGAATGAATACGTAATCGACGACGGACCAAAGCAGGAGGACCAGCCCAGCCTTCCAGGTTAAGGAAAAGACCATGGAGCCCACCAAGCCGGCGAACACCCTCAACCCGAGACTGGAGGCGTGTACCATCGTTTCCCAGCTGGCGCGAATTGAGTTGATGGCCAGCCAAAGAATGGCACCGAACGGCAGCAGCGACTTCAACAAATGGCTGAGGCCGATGGGAGAGAAGATCTGGCCCAGCTTACTTACCGGGTTGAATCGGTCGAACTTCAAAGCGAGTGCTCCGGGGGCAAAATTGATCCCGCCCTGAGCCACTCCGGAGAACACGGAGAGCATCAGCGCGGCCAGCAAGATGGGACCGATCCAGCGCATCACTTCAACTGAGCTCCAGAAAAACAGGGGCCCGTTGCTGTCGAAATTGCCGGTGGAGGCAACATACAGTGCGTTACGGTAGAACGTCGTCCAATGAGTGATTGAAGTGGATGCCATGAACGTCGCCGCGCCGGCCACGCCAGCAAGTGCGAAGACACCGGGGAGTTCGCGCGAACGGGCTACCTGGCCCTCTTCTCGCGCCTTACTTTTTCGCTTTGGTGTCGCCCGTTCTGTCTTGCTGCTATCAGCCATATCTTCCTATCGCATGAACTGCTACCGAGCCAGGTGGAGAAGGTGGTCGGCCGTGACTATGGAGCGGAGAAACAAGTTCTCAAACAGATTCGGCCAGTATTTGAGCGCCGAAATCAAGACCAGCAGTCCGAGAACACTCTTCACCGCCGGGCCCAGTAACATGACCGGCAGTTGAGGAGATGCCTTGCCCAGCAAACCGAGCGCGATGTCGGCAAACATGGTGGCGGAGAGCACCGGTGCGGCGATCTGGACCCCGATGGTAAAAACGCCTGCCCCTGCCTGCAGAGCAGCGCTAGCGAACGCCCCCGGGAAATGGCCTGAGGCGGGAGGAAGATAATCGAAGCTGCGTGCGAGAGCGCGGAGAATCCAGAGATGGACATTGAGACGCAAAAAGATAAGCATGGCAATCGTCTGATGAAACGTGGCCACTACCGTCGATTCCGCCAGCGTTTGTGGGTCGAGGATACTTACCAGCGAATACCCCATTTGCACGCTCAACACTTGCCCAGCCATCTGCACTCCGTCGAAAACAATGTTGGTGGCAACACCCATGGCGATACCGATCAGCAGCTCACTGAACACCATCATTGGCCACTGGCTGATACTCATCTCGGGTATTTTGTTGGAAAGCATCGGATAAAGAAGCGCGGTCAAGAGAATTACCAGCATGGCCTTCACGCGGGCCGGAACGGCGGCACTGCCAAAGAATGGGGCGAAGAGCATAATGCCGGTAAGCCGGACACCGATAGTTAGCAATGCGCCGAAGATCTGAATCAGAGATATGTTCACTACTGGAGGACCTGGTGAAAGTCGGTTAACAAATTGATGGTGTAGTGCGCGAGGTGGCGCCACATCCAGGGCATTAGCAGGAAAAGCGCCGCTCCCGTGACCAGCAACCGGGGCACCTGCGACAGGGTCTGGTCCTGCAGGGATGTCAGCACCTGCAGAATGTTGACCACCAGGCTGACGAGAATGGCAACAGCAAGAACCGGCCCAAGCAAAACCACCACTTCCTGCAGCATCAGACGGGCCAATAGAACTACTTGATCGACGCCCATTAGCTAAAACTCCTCATCAATGCGCCGATAAGCAGGTGCCAGCCGTCGACCATAAGAAATAGCAGCAGCTTCAATGGAGTAGAAATGACCACGGGCGGCAACTGCATCATGCCTACGGAGGTTGTAATCGACGCCACGACCATGTCGACTACGAGGAAAGGTAAAAAGAGTACGGCGCCAATCTGAAAGCCTGCTTTTAATTCGGAGAGGATGTACGCCGGCAACAGGACGCGGAATGAAACATCGCCGATGTTCTCTGGCCGGGGCTCTTTTGCCATCTCGAGGAACAATGCGACATCTCTTTCTCTAACAAAATGCGACATGAACTGGCGCATGGGTACGGCCCCGCGGGCGACTGCGTCGATGGCGGTAATTTTGCCCTGTTGCAAAGGAATGATGGAGTCGCGATAAACAACATCAGCCACCGGCTGCATGAGGAAGAAGGTCATGATCACCGACAAGCCAATAAGGGTCTGGTTCGACGGCGTAGTTTGCAGGCCGAGGGCCTGCCTTAGAAAGTGAAAGACGATCAGCAGCCTTGCGAATGGCGTCATGCAGATCAGCATGGAAGGAATGAGGGTCAGGAAAGTCATGAGGATGACAACGGTCCACTGCGTCGACCCTCCGCCTAACCCGGTAATTCGCAATTCGTTCGGATTCGAAGGCACGGTGCCCAGTTGGATGGGTGCGGCGGCTAAGATCATCGGCACCGACGGCGAGAGTGCAATGCCAAAGCTCTCCTCGCCGCCTGCACGGCGTGGCGCTCCCACGGCCTCTACCGAAGTCGCCCCCAGGCAAAGCATGATACAAAGCGTCGCTCGCGCGATCACGGCGTTACTCACGCGTAATACCCCGTCTGTTCTGCTGTCGCTTTGAAATTCTGCTTCGTGGATTGATTTCCCGGCTGCCTGCCGGCAGACATCGTCTTCTGCAGTACATCGCCGAAATTTTCCGTACCATTCAAGTGCATGACCGTAGGGGCGGTTGCCGGCGGTTGCCGGGAGGCGTTCTGCCGGCTCGTCCGCTTCGCCGGCTGCTGGCTGCGAGCGGTGGTCATCTGCTGGAGAGGAGTTGCCGGGCTTTTGGTTCTATTCACCTGCGCTTGCAGGGAAGAGTCTGCCTTCTGCTTACGTCTTGCCATCTGCTTCCTCCCGGGATCGGTCAGGGTGTTCTTGAGTACGTCTTCAAAGGCATCCTTTGCATCCAATTGCGCCAACAGCACGATGTTTGACGGGCCGCCTGCTAACAGGAAATGACGTCCATCGACCTGAACCACGGCGACGAAGCGCTTTTCACCAAGCGAAACTGTCTCCGCCACGCGCAATCGCCTGGTACTGGATCGGGCTCCGCCCAATGTTTGTAGCCATCCCCATGCTCGGGAAAGTAGGCCTGAATAGCTGCGAACAGTGCTCAATGACGCTTCTTGGGTGAGGACCGGAGATGGCGAGGCCTCGCCTGTCTTGGGATCAGGTTTGCTCGAACGAAGGGTTTTCATGACAGGTCTGTGAGTCGTACGGCGAGGCGTTCGCCAACCACCTCGAATTCCGTCCATCCGACCAGTTGTCCGTTTACGCGCAGAGGCAGGTCGCTGCTTTGGTGGTACGCGGTCTCGACAATGGAGCCTTTGGTGAGGCTCAGCAGATCGCCAACCGTAAAGTTCACAACGGGAAGGTCTAACGCCAGGGTGCAGGGGAGCCAAGGCAGAAATTCGCCCGGATCCCGCTCTTGAGGCTGGTCCGCCGAATGTGGAGTCGTTGCTGACTTCGCTTCGATCATAGGTACCGCGCTCTTGGATGATGTTTTCATTAATCTCTCTTCCCTGTGGGTCCCGTTTCCTTGCATAACGTCGGTGCGACAACCCTCAGTACAGAAGATTGTGCACGTGTATTGCTGTCTGCAGAGACATGCGCGCCGGCCCTTTGCTAGGGATTTAGCAATCGGGGGACCGTTGCTGCAAGAAGATAGGGTGGGTGTAGCTTTACGGCACAGAATGCGAGACAAAGCTGCATTGCGACGCGGAAAAGATCTTTCCCACGCCGGCCATTCATTTACCGGCGGCCACTGCCAAAGCCGAGACCGCAGTAACTTCGTGAGGCAGATATGAGAAACGCTCTGGAAGAAGGAGCCCCGCCGCTCCGCGGAGACGCAGAGCGGCCGGTCCTTAATGCAACGCTAAGAAAGCAGAAGCACTTGGTTACTGCAGCATTTGGATGGTCGCCTGGGAGACCTGATTAAATGTAGTAATCGTCTTGGCGTTTGCCGAGTAAGCCTGTTGCGCCACAATCAGCTTTGCGAACTCCGTGGCAATGTTAACGTTTGACTCTTCCACGGAGCCCCCGATCACTGTACCCCGGCCGCCAGTCCCCGCCACTCCAACGACGGCAGCACCAGAAGCAGCGCTCGCGTTGTAATTGCTGTCGCCGATAGCGACAAGTCCCTGGCTGTTGGCAAAGGAAGCCACGGCGACCTGTCCCAGAGCAAGTGTCTGGCCGCTTGAGAAAGTGCCCTCGATAGTGCCATCTGTTTGCACATCGTAGCTTTGGAGTGTGCCACTAGGGAAACCATTGGTGCTGGTCGCACTGGTGGTGCTTGCCGTAGCGGTCTGGGTGATAGTCGGGGCTCCGTTCGTCTCCAGGTTCCAAGTGAGAGCCATCGGCGCGGCTCCATCGGCAAGGGTCGGTGCCACCGCGGGAGGAACGGCGGCAGGTGGAATAGCGAAGGAGATGCCGGTCGATGCAGGAACAGTGGCCGTGCCGCCGGTAGGCTCACTCGAGACCAACACGCCGGAACTGCTAAAGTTCAGAGTGCCCGAGGCGACTGTTGTCGCAGCGCCTGCTGGAGCGGGTGTTAAATCGGTTGAAGGAATGGTGACGTCATAACTCCATGTATTGGGGCCTGTCATGGTGTAGGTGACAGACAGGCTATGAGCGCTACCCGTCGAGTCGTAGACCGGAAGTGTACTGCTCGCCGTGTCACCAACCGCCGAGCTGGCGTTAAGATTGGCCGATATGTTGAACGTGGTGCTCGCCACTGCGGGGCTTGTCACACCGGTGCCAACCTGTAACGGCCCTAGAGGCGCCGCGGTATCCACCACCCCGTTAGTCGCGGGATATCCCAGCACCAATTCGCCATCGGGTGTGACGATCTGTCCCTCTTTGTTGGTGGAAAAGTCGCCGGCGCGTGTGTAATCGGGCAAGCCACTCGCACTCTGAGTGACAAAGAACCCATTGCCAGACAAGGCCATGTTCGAGGCAGTGCCCGTCACATCCAAACTTCCCTCGGTGAAATCGGAGTTAGTTGCAGAAATTGCAACGCCAGATCCCGTTTGCAGTGGGTCGCCACTACCATTGGTGACGCCGGTCTGTGAAAATACGTCGGCGAAAGTTAGCGTCTGGTCCTTGTAGCCATCAGTATTGATATTGGCCAGATTATTGGATACCGATTGTAGCTGGCCTTGAGCAGCTGTGAGCCCGGACAGCGGTGTTGAGAAAGTACTCATTACTTACCTCCTGAGGTTGTTGTTGTTGGTCGTGGAAGAGCCGCTAGACGCCGGGTTAATGGCAGTGTTGATGGGTGCCCCAAACCCGCCGGCATAACCGGAGCCCAGGGGCATCATCGTATTGGGATCGAACGGCAGTTGGTTGGCCACTGCGCCAGCTACCGAGGGTGGAAGCATGTTGGCGACGCCGCCATTGGCCGAGGAGAGCGCAGCATCGCTGGCCGTTTTCGCAGCCGGCTGTTCCAACCCTGTCGTTCCTGTGCCCGTGGAGCCGGTGACGGCCTGATTAATGCTGATGAGTTGGTCCAGCTGATTGAGTGAGATCATCTGGCCGACCATTGCGGTTGAATCAACCGGTGCCGTGGGATCCTGATTTTGTAATTCCGTCGCCAAAAGGTTAAGGAAGGTGCTGTCCAAGCCGCTGGCTGTGCTGCTGCTGGAAGTCGTTCCCGTGGTAGCCGCGGGGCTCGCTTTGCTGCTGACGGGGTTTCGAAGGCCATTTGTAGCAGCGGGGTGGTGTGTGTTCAAAACCGTCGGCAAAGTGTAGTTCGCTGATACCGTGTGCATGACTTTTTCTCCAAAGGTGCGTATGTACCGAAACTTTACCTAGACCCTGATGTCGAGGCGGGCGTCGATTCTAACCTCACCCGACGGCAACGCCGCGGCGGCGACTAAACTCCCCCGTCCGCCAAAACCGTCCGCCGAATGGCTCGATGTCGCGCCGCCCTTTTGCTGCTGTTCACCGCGTGCTTGGTCCGGCGATCCGTTTGACATATCTGGGGATCTTCCGGCGCCCTGCCCCATTGCCTGCCCATTCATATCAATGCGCACATCCATCGCTTGATTGCCGCCCAATCTTGCCTGCATTTCCGGCAGGTGTGCGGCAAGCGTTCTCGCTAGTTCGCCGTGATCGAGCGAAATCTGCGCTGAGATCAGGTCGCGGGTCGCAGAGGTACTGATCGAGATATTGCCAAACTCGTTTGACCGCATACCAACGCGCATCTCGGACTGGCCCATACTCTGAATTAGCTTGGCTGTGTTGATAACGGGCACAGCCTGCGGCAAAGCGATGGTAGCCGGGGTGGGTATGTCCGCCGTCTTCGCGGTGTGACCAGCAACGGCGGGCTGCGTTGGAGCAGTTTGCAACGGGGGGACAACGCTCGCGTTCTGACCGTGGTCAACGGCGGCGATGGTATGGTTTGCGAAGTTGACCTGGGCCGGATCAGCGCTTTGCCCTTGCTGGGAGGAGTTGCCCTGACTCTGATCGCCAGATTGCGCAGCACCTTGAGATCCTGTCGGCGATGCGGTCGGCCCAGGCGCGGTCTGTGCATGCTGCTTTGATCCTGTAGCATCGTTGATAGCGTTGCTGCCGGCGGCATCCTTGCCAGTAGCGACGGCTACGACCGAAGGTTTCGCCACCGCTGCCGGGCTCACGCTCGATGGACTGGCCTGAGCGGCAACTAGCAGTCCGACTTCCGGCTGGATCAGTGCAATGACCTGATCGGCTGTGGCGCCCGGAACACTGAGACCTGCCGCCAACCCGCTTGGATCGGGTGTTACCGCCGGCGGATCAGTCTGACTGGATGATACGGAGCTTGATTTCGGAGCAGCGTCGTCCTTTGCAGATGGATTCACGGCGTCATGCAGAACGGGCGACGGGACCGCTTTAGAAGAGGCGTCTGAAATTGTATTGAGAGGCCCAGGTGAGATCAGATTCTGGACCGCGCTCGGAAACGCACCAGGAACGGCAGTTGGAGCGGTGCTGGAAATGCTGTCTGGAAGCCGTTTTTCGGTAACCCTGGAAGCGGCGTTTGGGGCTGGACTCGGAACGGGACTTGAACTTGCGCCGGGAACCTGTATTTGGACAGCATCCGGGATCACGCTCGGAACGGCACCAGGAGCGGCAGTTGGGGCGGTGCTGGGAATGGCGTCTGGAAGCCGATTTTCGATAGCGCTGGAAGCGTTGTTTGAGACTGGACCCGGTGCGGGGCTTGAAACTGCGCTGGGAACCTGTGTTTGGACAGCATCCGACAGTACACTCGGATTCGCGTTAGCAAGGACACACACATTTGTGTTCGCGGGGTTGGGGAGCGTACTCGAAACCGGGTTCAGGATTCCATTTCCTAATGCGTTCGAAGGATCGGTCGCGTTCTGTAGTGCATGTGGAATTTCCGGCAATACCAATGCAGCCTGTTCGGAATCGTTCTGCTTCCGGGAGTGTCTCGATGGGACGCTGTCCGATTTAGTGAGAACTGGCTGCGCAGGCTTCGATTCCATCGGCCAAAACGTTGCCGCTAATACATCGCGCCTCGGAGCACTGGCAGAACGAGCAGGCTCGCCGAGGGGAAGCTGCGGGATCAGGGCCGGATTGATTGACGATGGTTGCTGAGCCACTCGGACTCGGTCCGGCACGGTCATTGGAGGAGAAGCCGCCGACTGGATGGCTCGGACAGATGGCGGTGGTTTCGGATCCTGCGAAGCAGGTTTCTGCCGGCCCCCGGTACCTGTGCCCCCCTGGTTCGCAGCGCTCGTACTCGAAGATGATTTGGAAGCCGCAAGCAACGATTCGTTGAATGTCTGCGAGTAACGATCGGAGGCTTGCGCAAGCGAAGCACCTTGAGTTGCCACGGGGGACACATCGAGTATTTCGACCATGGGTACGACATTCACGCCGATACAGTAGCATTTGCCGGGCCAAACAAAATCTTCGTCAAGGCCGATCCTTCGGGAGCGTTTTGCTCATTAGAGTCAATGGCCTGGCCGCAAACCAGCTTTGCGACGTGCGTCCCCTTAAGCCGACCCGGCAAAGTTTGCCGGTAACGCATAGGCAAAGACTGCCGGGTTGACCAAACTGATGAGGAATGGGACGGGCGTCACAATTACTCGCCAGCACGCTTTGAAGCTTATTCAGAAAGGGCATTGGAGCGGGCGCCGAGTCAGCAGCGGCCGCGCCGGGCAATGTAGTTGTCATCCAGGACCTTTTGCTCGCGTTTTCGTATATCGGTGTCATAGGCAGTGCGTTTCTTTTCGCGCATATCAGTGAGCATTTCGCGATTTCGGCGAGCAGCCTCGTAAATGAGTAGTTGGCGATCACGTGCCTGTTCGAGTTCCTGAATTTGCGCTGCGAGTTCTTTCCTGCGCTGCTTGAGCTCTTTCACTTCCCCGTATGAGGCATGAACCTGAAGCCCGATAAACGGTTTGAGGACGTCTGCCTGACGCGAGGCGTCTGTTTCCGCAAGCTGGGCATCGGCGCGTTCGAGTTCATCGAATACTTTTGAGATGTCGAACAGGATTTTTTGCAGTTTGGCTTCTTCGCACTCTTCAATAATCCCGCGCACGCGAAGTACGGTAGCCAGTGGAAACTGAAACGCCATATCAGCTCGGGAGCTCAAGAAGGGATTTGATAACTGTCGCAAAGGGGATAATCTGATCCGGACGTTGCTGCAGGAAGGCGTTCAGCTGGGGTAGTATTTCTACGGCCCGATCAAGCATCGGATCAGCGCCTTTCTGATAAGCGCCGATGCGAATCAAGTCTTCGGAGCGGTTGTAGCAAGCCAATAAGAGGCGCAACGCCTTGGCCTTTTGCATGTGCTCTTCGGAAGAAATACTGGGCATCAAACGGCTCAGGCTCTCAAGCATGGAAATGGGAGGGTAATGATTTCGCATGGCGAGGTTACGGTCGAGAATCACGTGCCCGTCGAGGAGCGAACGAACGGTGTCAGCGACCGGATCCTGCTGATCGTCGCCTTCCATCAAGACTGTATAAAACGCGGTGATGCTGCCAGTCTTGAAGCAGCCTGCCCGCTCTACCAATCGAGCAAGCATATTGAGCACTGAGGGGGTGTAACCTTTTGCCGTTGGCGGTTCGCCAGCCGACAGACCGATCTCGCGTTGCGCCATGGCGAACCGGGTCAGCGAATCGACCACCAGCAGCACGTTTTTACCCGCGGCGGCGAAATACTCCGCGATTGCGGTTGCCGATAGGGCTGCACGCAATCGCAGCAGAGGAGATTGATCGGAAGTAGAAACGACCACCACGCTTCGCCTTCGACCCTCTTCGCCGATGACCTCGAGGAACTCACCAACCTCACGTCCGCGTTCGCCCACCAATGCCAACACCGTCATGTCGGCGCCGGTGCCGCGGGCCATCATACCTAGCAACGTGCTTTTGCCCACACCACTGCCGCCAAAGATCCCGATGCGCTGGCCACGCCCGGAGGTGACAAAAGCGTCGAGAGCACGGATGCCGCAGCCGAGCGGCTCGCGGATTGGCACACGGTCAAGGGGCAACGGCGCCGACCCATCCACCCACACCGCCCGCTGTGCCCGGTATTCGCCTTTCGAATCGAGCGGCGCACCAGTAGCGTCAATCACCCGGCCGAGCAGGTCACGCCCAACCCGAATCGTTGACCGGGTTCCCCACGCAACGATCCGGTCTCCGAAGCGGATGCCCTGAGGATTCTCAACCGCCATGGAAAGCATGGTCGATCCGCGAAAGCCGATCACTTCGCCGGAGTACTTTTTGCCAATGGCGCTGGTGATCTCGCAAGACTCTCCTATAGAACAGAAGGGCCCCTCAGACTCGATCAGGTTGCCAACCACCTGCAACACTCGTCCTCGCCAACGAAGGGTCGAACCTCGATCCAGGCGGTCGAAATAGGGAGCGAGCAGCCGGAAAGGACTCACTTAATCACAGGCCTCTGCGCCAGCAGATCGAAGAACCCCTGCTCAACCTCTTTCATTTGTGCGTCGATGCTGAAGTTCGCCGATCCCAGTTCTGTTTCGAGAACGCAATCCGCGGCGCCCAGATGAGCATCCTCTACGATTTCAATGGACGAACCATTGAGAGGATTGGCCAGAAACGCGCGCCACCTCCCCGCTTCGGCCGGCGCGACGCGCACGGATACGCTTGAGCCATCATGCAGCTTATCGATCGCCACACGCACTAACGCCGCGACCAACATGGGGTCAACCTGGGCCTCGCGGTGCAGGATCTTGCGAGAGATGGCCAGGGCGAGTTGAACGACGTCGGACTCAACGCGGGAAAAATAATCCTTTCGTTCCACCTGAAAGAGCTCGAGTGCCTGCCGGATCTTATCCAACTCCACCGCTGACCTCGCTTCATATTCCATCTTGAGACGGGCCTCGGTTTCGGCCACGGCCTCGAGACGGGCAGCGTTCAGCAGAGCCTTAACCTCCTTTTCGGACGCGCCCGCCGCCACAGACGGCGCACGTTCCTGTTCTGCGCCAGCCTGCTTTAGTTCGCTCACCTGAAAGGACGCGGGAGCACCCATATCCCGGTATGAGAACGATTTAACCGGAACCAGGAATTCCTTTTTATCTAATGCGTCAGACGACATACTCATCATTTGCCTCGCCCTTCAGTACAATCTTTCCCTCGGTCTCAAGCTGCCGGGCAATTGCAACAATTTCAGACTGCGCTTTCAGTACGTCCTTATTACGCATAGGGCCGAGGGATTCGATATCCTCTTTGAGCATTTCGATGGCCCTTGACGACATGGTGCGAAAAAAGTGGTTTTTTAATTCTTCGTTGGTCCCCTTGAGCGCTGTCGCCAAAACTCTCTTGTCAATCGCTCCCGTAAGCTCACGAACTTGCGCCTCGCCTACCTGGATAAAATCGTCAAAAGTGAACATCAGATCGCGAATGCTGATGGCCAGCGCCGGTTCCTCGTTTTCAATATCCACGAGAATCTCCTGTGCTACGGTCGAATCGATGCAATTCATGATGTCGGCCACGCTCTGGAAGCCTGAGTACGCGCGCTTACCCTGCTCTCCGACCGCCTTTAGCCGTTGGGCGAGTACGGTTGATACCTTCGCCGCCATCTCGGGCGAGAAGCGCCGTAGGTTCGCCAACCTCTTGACTGCTTCTGCACGAATTTCAGTGGGAAGGCTCATCAGCAGGGCGGATGCTTGTCGATCGCCAAGTTGGCCAAGGATAAGTGCGATGGTTTGAGGATGTTCGGCTTCGAGAAACCTTGCAAGTTTCTGCGGATCAGCCCGCTGTAACGACTCCATGGGATTGAGTTCGCGAGCCTTGGTCAGGCGCTGCATGATGCCCTCAGCGTCATCTTCCCCGAAAGCCTTAACCAACAGACGCCGGGCCAGGTCATGTCCGCCCTGGATGATGAAATCCTGCGCCTCAGTAAGCCTCTGGTACTCCTCAAAAACCTGCAGCGACAATTCCACCGGTACTGTTCCCAATCCTGCGACCTCGTCGGCAACCCGCTGCAAGTCACTCTCGTTCAGATTGCGAAAGACGGTCGCGGCGGAATCCTCTCCCAGAACCGTCAAGAGGATTGCCGCCTTTCGCGCACCGCTGATGGTGAGTTTTTCGAGCGGCGGTGTCATTGAGCCTCTTCCCGCAGCCATGCACGCACGGCATTGGTGCTGCTTTCCGGTTCGGCTTTAACAAACTCCGCAAGTTGCTTTCTGAGAACCTGGGAACGTAACGCCAGATTGGCCGCGGTTTCACCTATCGCTACCGCCTCAGCGTCACCAGCAACCATTGCTCGAGTTGCGGCCAGCATAGGATTCGGAGCTGCGAGCGCGCGCTTCTGGATGGGCCGAAGCATCAGCAGGTAGATAAGGAGAAAGAGCACCAGCAGTCCGGCATAACGGATGATCGAGGAATAGTCATTGATTCCCTTCCGGGCCTTATCGATGAAAGTGATGGGAGGAATCTCCTCGGCCACGGGGTGGTCGAAGCTAAGGTTCTGGACGCTGATCACGTCGCCACGAGCGCTGTTGAATCCGATAGCCGCCTGGGCGAGTTCGCTAATGGTCTTTAGCTCCTCGGAATTTCTCTTGCGGTGAGTCTCGACCCACTTCCCCTTTTCCTGTTTGCGTTCGATGGCGTCATCGAGCAGCACGGCAGCGGTGACGCGGCGGATGCTTCCGGCCGGTTCAATCACATGGCGAGTTGTTCGATTGACACCGTACGTTGCACTCTCGGTCTTTGATGATTGGCTCGGCTCTTTGGCCTCGGTAGACGGCGCAAGGGTAGCGGGTGCACCTGCCGCCGGGGCCGGGACGGGCTTGGCCGCGGCTACGTTGCTCGAAGTTCCAGGCACTCCACCAACGCCTGCACCCGGGGCCGTCACATCTTCGGAGCGCTGCATATTCAAGGTAACGCTCACGGCAGGATCGTACTTTTCCTCGCTCTCTTCACTGCTGCTGGTTTCGTATTCGACGTTGACCGAAGCTCGCATGCGGTCGGCACCGACGACGGGTGCAAGGGTCGAGATCAGCCGCCGTGTTAATTCCTGCTCGATGCCCTCGCCCGGATCAGTGGGGCCACCACTCAACCCGAGCGACTTATTGGAATCCGCGTCAATGATCACAACATCCGCCGGCTTCAGCTCGTCAACCGCGCCGGCTACCAACCGTGAAATTTCAGAGATCTCCGCACGCGACAGAGTTCCACTCCGAAGCCGGAGTGTGACCGAAGCCTTCGCACCGCGCTCCCGGTCCATGAAGACTGATTCGGTCGCCATCACCAGGTGGACCCGAGCGCTTTTGACGTTGCTCATGGTTTGTATGGTTCGCTCAAGTTCGCCTTCGAGCGCCCGCTGATAGTTGACCTTCTCATCGAACTCAGTCTGTCCCCAGGAGACCTTGTCAAAAATCTCAAAGCCGATGCGGCCGCTGTGAGGCGCATCATGGGAGGCTACTTCGAGACGTGCGGCATCAACCTGGTCCGCCGGGACAGTGATGGATGTGCCGTCAGGACTTACAAGATAAGGAATCTTTTTTGCTGCCAATTGGGCCGTAACAGCTTGCGCGTCTGCTGGTTCGAGGCCAGACATCAGTGTCTTGTACTCGGGTGTCGAAATCATCTTCACAAAAAACGCCGCAATGCCCAAGGTCATAGCAAGGCCCAAACCAAGATAAACGCGCTGCTGTGTGCTGCGGCCTGCCCAGAACTGCTTCACGCGGTCCATCGCGTGGCCTGCGCCCGCTGCTTGTTTGGTAACCGCTATTTGGCTCTTGGCCGCCATAAGTCCTTAAGCCCGCCGCGTTTCCTGAATCTGAGAAGGGAATCTGCTAGAACTGCATTTTCTCGATGTCCTGGTAAGCGCTCACAATCTTATTGCGAACCTGCATCATCATCTGAAAGGCTACATCGGCCTTCTCGACCGCGATCATTACCGAACTCACGTCGCCGCCGACGCCTTTCAGCAAGTTACCAACCTGTTGTTCAGCACCGCCGCTCAGCTGATTCAGATGGTGCAGTGCACTTGATAAGACTGCGCCGAACCCACCCTGGCTCTCCGCCGGTTGCAGCGAGGGCAATTTAGGGAGTGGACTGATGGTGCCGATGCTGCCGAGACCTGTAACTATACCGCTCATCTCTTGAGTCTCCCTAACTCTTAAGGATGCCGATCGCCTGCTGGATCATCTGCTTGGTAGCGGCGACCGCGGAAGCGTTTAGCTGGTAGGCGCGCACAGAGTCCATCAGGTCCACCATCTCCGCGGTTGGATTTATGGCTGGATAGGCAACGTAGCCCTCCTTGTTGGCGTCTGGATGGCCCGGTTCATAACGCATCACTGCGGGCGATGGATCATCGACCACCTCAGAGATACGCACACTGCCGGGGGTTGGCCCTTGAGACTCTCGACTGTTGGCAAGAGCCAGCCGGAAAGAGGAAGCGCCACGTGTCTCGAAGACAACTTCCCGGCGCCGGTACGGACCCCCGGCCTCAGTGTGTGTCGTCTGAGCATTGGCCATGTTGGCGGCGATGACTTCAGAACGTTGCCTTTCAGCCAGCAATGCGGAACCGCTGATCGATAATGAGTCGAAGAGATTCATAATTAACCTCCTCCGTTGATGGCGCTCAGTGTTTGGTGAAAGTGATTCTGTATCAGCTGGATGGCAAGCTGATACTGCAATTGTGTCTTGGCCAGCATGAGCGCCTCGTGGTCAAGGCTGACGTTATTGCCATCCGGGCGCTCCATCAGACCTCGAACCAGGTGAAAGACGGGCGTCAGTTGCACGGGCTCTGTGCCTTCCTCCGACGAACGCAGGGTCCCCCGCATAACCTTGCTGAACTCGCTCTCGAGGTCAACGTCACGCGTGCGGTAACCGGGTGTGTCGATATTGGCCATGTTGGCCGAAATCGCCTGTTCGCGGCTAGCAGCTAGCTTCAGGTAGCTCTCCAACATCGCCATCATCGGTGGGCCGGTTGTCATGCGTATCTCCTTGGGGGCAATCCATATTCCTTGATTCTGTTTCGCATCGTACGCAAACTGATCCCCAACATTTCCGCGGCGTGGGTCCGGTTGCCGCGCGCCAGAGCGAGGGTGTTCTCGAAGTGCATTTTCTCGAGTACGGATATGGGCGTTCCCGGGACCGGCATGAGGGATGAAGCGGGTCCGCTATTTCCCAAGGGCCGAAACTCCTTGGAAAAACATGCTGCGTCGATGCTGGCACCCGGGTTGAGGGAAAGCACGCGGCGGATGAAATTGGCCAGTTCGCGTATGTTACCGGGCCAGCTATGAGCCTGCAACCTGTCAACGAAGCTGGGCTCAAGCACCGGCACCGCGCAGTCTGTTTCCCTGGCGAATTTTTCGGCAAAGTACCTGGCCAGCGGCGGAATGTCTTCGATGCGCTCGCGAAGGCAGGGGAGAGAAAGAGGAATGACGTTCAACCGATAGTACAAATCGCTACGGAATCGGCCCTGTTCCACCATCGCGCCGAGGGAAGCGTTGGTGGTGGCAATGACCCGGATGTCGACACGGATCGACCGAGTTTCGCCTAGTCGCTCGAACTCCCGTTCCTGTAGAACCCGCAGGAGCTTGGGCTGCAGATTGAGCGGCATTTCCCCAATTTCGTCGAGCAGCAGCGTGCCCCCATCCGCCAGTTCGAATTTCCCGGCTTTGGCCATGTTGGCTCCGGTGAAGGCGCCCTTCGTGTGCCCGAATAGTTCGCTTTCCAGCAAGTGCTCCGGTAGAGCCGCGCAGTTCACAGCGACGAAGGCGTTGCGGCTCCGGTCGCTGCTTTCGTGGATAAACTTCGCCAGCAGCTCCTTGCCGGTACCGCTCTCGGCCTCGATCAGCACATCGGCGCCGGTGCTGGCAGCAGCACGGGCGCGCTGCAAGGCCTGGAGCAACAAGGGGGAACGGCCAACGATACCCGTTCCGGCGACTGCAATGGTTGCATTTCTCCTGGACCCTCTGTCCGCTGTTATTTTCTCGGTTACGCGCTGCATGACGCGAGCTGCCGCGGCCTGGAGCTGTTCAAACGAGATTGGTTTGGTCAGATAATCGAAGGCACCGCTGCGCATCGACTCTACCGCTTCAGGAACACTGCCAAACGCGGTTAGCAGAATCACCGCAGTGGCAGGCGAGTTTTTGAGCACGGAGCACATCACTTCAAATCCATCGCCATCCTGCATGCGGATGTCGCTCACTACCAGATCGAAGCTTGCGTGCGCTAGTGCACGCGTGGCGTCGCCAACGCCGGTCGCGGTTTCTACAAGCCATCCGTGGCGTTGGAAATTGGCCTCGAGCGCAGTACGCATACCGGGCTCGTCGTCAACCACGAGCACGGAGGAGTTTCTGCTGTGCAAGGAAATACTGTTCATGCTGATTCGGCTTCTAGTTTGAGTAGGGGGAGAGAAAGCATGAATCGCGCGCCGCAATGGGTTTGGTTGGAGGCGCAAATGTGACCGCCGTGCTGCTTCATGATCCGGGCGCAAACCGCGAGCCCCAGCCCGGAGGTGTCGCCACTTCCGCTAAAGCCCGGTTCGAAAATGTGTTCAATGTGGTCAGGCCGAATGCCACATCCAGTATCGGAGAATTCGACAACTGCGCGACGCTCATACTTTTCGGTAACAGGTTCGGTCCAAAGCGAAACAGTGACGCTGCCGCCGGCAGGCGTATGACGAATGGCATTCGAAATCAGATTGAGAACAACCTGCTGGAGCGCGCTCTCATTGCCCAGTACCTGATATTGGCGGTGATCATCCAGCCATTCCAATGAGACGGCGGCCTGATTTGCAAGAGGTTGAATGAATCGGACTGCGTTCCCAATCAAAGCCGATAAGGAAACAGGCGCAAGCTTGATCTTTCCGGAACCATGGAAACTCAAGACATTATTGACCGTTCCAGAGAGGGTACGTATGCCGACGCGCAAATTAGAGATCCACTGCGGGCGACGATCTGCGTCGTTCTCAATCAGTTCGGCAAATAGCTCCAGGCTGGCTAATGGATTTCTAATTTCGTGGGCGAGAATGGTCGTAATCCCGGCCATGGCCATGGCCTCGCGAGCGGCGACGCGCTCCTGTTCAGCGCGTCTCTGAGCGGTTATGTCGCGCAGAATCAAGATCGTCCGGTTGGGTTTGCCGGGCCGGCCCGACTGGTGGAAAAGTGGTCGATTACGAACCTCGAGCCAACGTTTCCCTGAAGGCTCGTTTACGCAGAACTCCAGTCCGGTGTCGTTGCTGGCCGCATCCTCATAAGAGGATTCGAGATTGACGCCGCTAAGTGCAGAAATCTGCCGCAAAGTCGCTTTCGATCCGTTGGGGAAATGCGCCCCATCAAGTCCCAGTAGGCGTCCACTTTCCGGATTGATCATAGATATTTCGCCCTTACAATCGAGGACTAATACCCCGCAAGGCATCGAGTCCACGATCTGCTGCAAATCCAGCCGCATACGTTCGTTCTCCGCGAGGCTAGTGCTCAGGGCCGCATTCCTCGCCGACAACGCCACACGAAGCTCGGACACCTCCTCTTGCAGCTGGCGATAGGAATTCTCAAGCCGCGAGGACGCCGAGATGAATTCGCTAAAGGCGGAGGTGAGGAGCACAGCGCTTTTTGCCTGCATCTCAGATTCGTCCTTCGCGACATGCTCGCGGACTTGCGGCCCACCCTGGTTATCCGCGAGCAAGGCATTCATTGGTTCAAGATGAGAACTCGGCAGCATCTGCCTATTCAATAGCACGGCGATGGCCAAAATTGCTTTTGGTGTTAAAGAAGAATGTGCTGGGGCAGGATCTCGCGTTCACCGGCGACAAATATGCTGGCCCGCTCGACCACGTTTCGCAGTTCGCGGACGTTTCCTGGCCAGTCATGACGGCACAAAGCTTCCACAGCTCCAGCGCTCAGGGTTGCCCCCGGACAGAACTTGACCAGAAACGCCTGGGCGAGCTTCTCCACGTCTCCCAGGCGCTCGCGCAAAGGCGGTAGCTTGATCGGAAAAATCGCCAGGCGATAATACAAATCCTCGCGGAACAGGTGCTGTTTGACCAGCTCATGGAGGTTGGCGTTGGTAGCGGCCACGACGCGAACATCTACCTTCAGATTGTCGTTGCCGCCAATCCTTTGCACTTCGCCCTGCTCCAGAAAACGCAGTATCTTGCTCTGCAGAGACAATGGCATGTCGCCGATCTCGTCCAGGAAGAGAGTTCCGCCGTGCGCGGCGTGGATGCGACCTATGCGCGATTGCACAGCACCGGTGAATGAACCTTTCACGTAGCCGAATAATTCAGCTTCGAGCAGCGGCTCAGGGATGGCAGCACAATTAATCACTACTAGGGGCTGTTTCTGGCGCGGACTGATGAGATGGATCGCCTGTGCGATGAGGTCTTTTCCAGTGCCGCTCTCCCCGGTTACGAGCACCGTCGTATCCCGTCGAGCAACCATGTTGGTCAGCTCATAGACACGCTGCATCGGTTCTGTGTCTCCGACCATACCGCGAATGCCCCGACTTGCGCCGTCATTGCCTGCCAGCGCGCGACGCAACTGAACCGGCGAAATCAAATTGGGCTGTGCATTTCCACCGCAATAGAGCACTTCGGTCAGCTGAGCGGAAAGTGTCGTGGGCGAGGATGCGCCCAGAATGAGCTGACCGGTATGAGAATTCACGGTGAGAATCTGCACACTGGGGAACTGTTCCCGAACCATGGCACTGAATTCGCTTGACTCAAGGTCCGGGAGCAGCGGATCCAGCAAAAGAATCTCGCTGAAAAGTTCGTGCAAACATTCCAGTGCTTCAGCGCCGCTGGCAGCTTCTGTCAAATTCCAGCGAGGCTGACGAAGCTTTTCTCGCAGCTGGAGGCGAAGCCTGCTGTTGGGACTGACGAGTAACACGCTAATGGTGTTGCTCTCGTCCACACGAGACTTCGGCAAGGGAGGCGTGCTCATAAGTTACTTTCGGCTGCGAACGATTCTCACAACGATACAACTCGAGTACTACTAAGCGAACGGCGCCATCGGCAGATCGATGCGCACCGTGAAGGGCTGCAGGCTCACAGAAAGGGCGGCTTGCTGGCTCCGCATGCCGGCTTCGGCGACGGCTACACTGAGGCTCGCTTCCGCGTCGATGACGGCAACGGACAGACGCAAATTGCGCACTATGATTTGAATCGCATTGGCAGACGAGGAGGCAATCAATTCGACCATGTCCCGGGGGCCCGATAGCTTATGGACAACCCGTAGCACCCTGGATAGAGCCTCGAGAGTTCGGGTGCGATTGATGAGTGCTAGCGGACAGGTATCGGGCAAAACTGAGTTAAGAGCGATCCGGTCTTGTTGGAACAAGAGGTTAACTCCGTCAGCGGCGTATGCGAGCAGAGGGGGGATTGGGGTTGGGGACAGTTCAGGCTTGATGCTCTCGGTGATGACCAGCTGCTGCAGGCAGCTGAACGACGCACACACCCGGTGGACCTCCAGCGCTGAGCTTGCGGCAAGTTCCCGAAGCTCGTCGCAGTTCATCTGGTCTGTATGGTCTGTGCTTAGGCTGGCCACCAGCACGGCCAGCGGCTGGGCGGCGGCATGGATGCCCTGGGCCAGGTTCGAGCAAAATATTTCCGACACCGATGACGATTCGCGGGATGTGGTGTGGCTAATCATTTCTTAAGGTGTAGCCCACGCCCCGAATGGTGCGGACCAATTTCATTTCTCCCTCGATGTCGATCTTGTCACGTAGATATTTCATGTACACGTCGACGATGTTGGTAGTGGGATCGAACGGAACGTTCCATACTTCGCGCATGAGTGTCATGCGCGATACCGTTTTGCCGGCGTTGTCCATCAGGCACTCCAGAATGGCAAACTCACGCGGTGTCAGATTGATGGTGCGCTCGCCACGCACCACACGGCGTTGTTCCCGGTCGATACGCAAATCGCCAACCATTGATGAACTCGTTACGGGGGAGGGACCGCGGCGCAGTAGACCGCGGATGCGCGCCTGCAATTCGAGGAACGAAAATGGTTTGATCAGACAATCGTCGGCCCCCTGCTCGAGCGCCAGTACTAGGTCCTCGGTACGATTCCGCGCAGTCAACACCAGCACGCGGAGCCCGGGCTGGACCTGTCGCAGCCGCCTCAGGAGCTCCATTCCATCAATTCTGGGCAGGTTCAGGTCAAGTATCACCAGGTCGTAGTTGGAGTTCTGCAGGGCTTCCCAGGCGGCCTCGCCGTCGAGTGCGACTTCGACAGAGAAGAGCTTGAGCTTGAGCGCCCGACTGAGAAATTTGCCCAGAGAAACGTCATCTTCGACGATCAGGATCTTCTCACTCCGCGGAGCCTTGGCCGGATCGCGGGGTGGGTTGCCGACGGTTGCGAAAGGGCTTGCAGGATCCGCATCGCCGGCCGGGATCTTCGGGGGTACGAGCTCTGCCGTCATGTATTGCACCTGGATTTTTTCGCACTGGTCGCGATCCATCGATACGAACCGAAGGCTACGAATCGCTTCAAGAGGGAGAGCCGACCGGGTGCGGGACTTATTGTCGACGTCGATTCCCTGAAGAGATGAGGGCTCCGCGCCGATAGATACGACGGGTCGATTGGACTTGTATGCCGGTACCGCGTCATTCGCACCGGACCGGCGGGAATGAGAGCCTTGCACGATATCCGCAGATTTGTATATCGCGAACCTCGTATGGCGGTCGGATTCCACGTGGATTTCGTTATCGAAGGCGCGCCCTTCCGTGGGTTATGCCGGGATGTCAGCGATGCAGGGATTCGTGCAGAGTTTGACGATCCCCTTACCGTCGGTAGCAGTGGGCTACTCATCCTTCGCCCTGCCAACGGAGTGCTCGAGTTGCGTGCCCAGGTCGCTTATATCGAGAAGCAGCAGGTCGGGCTCTTGTTCCTCTTTGAAACGCCCTGGGAACGCAGGATGACGATAAAGTTTATGGCGGCTATTGGCAACGAAAGAGGCGGGTCCGCAATGGTTCGATCTTGATCTTTTCATGGTGCTACTTCTCCGGTTTTGCTTCCTTCGCAGCGGTCGTGGGCACCCTGGCTGGCGGCGATGTGCTAGCAGGATTTAGCGCTTGGGCCGGCGGTAAGGAGCCGTTGCTGGTGAATGTGGCTGGCGGTTCAGTTTTGATATATTCGATGATCAACGTGACTCTCCGGTTCGAAGCATCCTCTGGCTGGAGAGGCTTGCGCAGGTTTTGATCGGCGTAACCGCGGACCTGGACGACTTGATTTGACCGTAAACCGCTGTTCTCCATAAGACGCCTGGCCGCGTTTGCGCGGTCTGTCGATAGCTCCCAATTGCCGTAGGTCTGGGAATCGGAAAAAGGTTTGGAATCCGTGTGGCCCTCAATCGAAACCGGGTTGGGTAACTTCCCCACTTCGACGGACAGTACCTTCAGCAGGTTTTGCATGATTGCGGTGGGTTGTGCCTTACCGTTTTCAAAAAACGTTCCGTTGGGATCCTCCATCAACTCGATCTTTAGACCTTCCGGAGTAACGGTCATCTCAATCTGCTTCTTGAGCTTCTCGAAATCCGCCAGCTTCTCCATGGCTTTGAGTAGGTCTTCCTTCAGCTTCGCCATGTCTTCTTTCTTGACTACGGGAGCCTTTTCCCCGGCCCCGCCTGACGCGGTTCCCTTTTTCTGGGCCACACCACGCGGATCGCGAAAGTATCCTCCCACAGCTTCCTGCACTGGTTTGCTGCTGTTCATCAGCCAGAGCACGATGAAGAGTGCCATCATGGCGGTGACAAAGTCGGCGTAGGCCACCTTCCAGGCGCCCCCGTGGTGGCCGCCGTGGCCTCCTATCTTCTTGATAATGATCGGCTGTTCGTCTGCCATGATTTGATCGACCTACGCGGCCGCGGCCTCGCCGGATTTCTCTCTACATGCTTTCTCGACTTCCGCGAAGCTGGGGCGAGCGTGCCCGGGAATTGCGCGGCGGCCTATTTCGACTGCCATGATGGGCGATGTACCCTTGATAAACGCCAGCATCACCACCCGGAGGACAGAATAAAAACTGTGCTCCTCTTCCACCATCTTCGACATATTCGCGGCCAGTGGCCCGAATACTCCGTAGCACAGCAAAATTCCCAGGAAGGTTCCAACCAGGGCGGCAGCCACCTTATGGCCGATTTCCTCTGGTGGTCCACCGAGCGAACCCATAGTCACCACCACCCCAAGCACCGCAGCAACGATGCCCAGCCCAGGCAACGCATCGGCCACGCTACTCAACGATTGGTTAGGCTGATTGGCCGAATGATGATGGACTTCCATATCGAGATCCATCATCTGGTCCACATCAAACGGGTTCACCCCTCCGGTGATCGCCATGCGCATCGTGTCACACACGAAGTCGCGTGCGTGATGATCCGCAAGAAACGCCGGGTAGCGGGAAAATATGGGGCTCTTTTCCGGATCTTCGACATCGCTTTCGATGGCGATCGCGCCTTCTTTTCGCGATTTTGCAAACAGGTCGAACATCATTTTGAGGGTGTCCACATACCTCTGTTTGGAAAACGGGGATCCTTTGATTACACCCAAGAGGCCGGCTACCAATTTTTTCAGGATGTACATTGGATTGGCCGTCAATACTGTGCCAATTGCAGCACCGCCTATGGTGACCAACTCCGCTGGCTGCACAAGAACCGGAAGTTTGCCCTTCTCCATGAGGAAACCACCGATGACGCAGCCAAACACAACCAGGATCCCAATGATCGAAAACATTTTTAATCCATCCCATCCGAACCAAATCTTCTGCCCGGCTGCAGTCGACCGAGAGGTAGCGGATCGGCCCGGAAATGAACAGGACCCTTCCTTCCCTTGTATCGGCAGCGGGAAAGTTCTCATTGAGTTTCGCGCGAAGAAAACCGGCCGTGGAATGGATCCGGGTAGCGAAGATCCACCATGGGGAGGTTGGCTATGGAACTCGAGAGAACGCCGGGTGGGAAGGACGCGACAGCTGAGAATCGAGAAGCGAACAAACTTTTCTTAGCAAGTGATCCCGGGTAAAGGGTTTCTCAAAGACACTGCCGCCCCGTGCGGTCGCCGTGGAACGAAGGCCCGTGAATCTCGTCCCGATCAGCAACAACTATAGCCAAGATTTGCTTCAGCTGAGTCGATAAATGGTAAAGGGGGGCGTACTGGACGCATCGCGATAGGGCGAAAAGCCATGTTGCATAAAATCGGAGACCCACCGCTGGCCATCGTACATTTGGATGTGACCATATGGATGTTGCGCGGTTTTGTCGAAGACGATTGTGTCCCCAACTTGCGGAGTGTACGAATCCTTAGCCACCACCTGTGCCCCATGCCTGAGCAAGAAGGGACCATAGTCTCCGGCGTCACCCGAGAGAGGACGATCCTGCGTGCTTAACCCTGCGGCCTCCATGCCCAAGCGACAATACATCGCACAGCGGTGACTGGAGCGGGTAAGTGCGTGCGCGTCCATCCAAGCAGCCAACTGGCCCTTGTGCAAGGTTCCGGCAGCGGTTTCTGGTTGGCCATCGGCGGGAGGAATAGCGGAGGGAGTGTCGGGCACCGGTTCGACCTGCGCTGTCTTATTTTGAGACGTCACTCGACCCACGCTGCTGTAATCCGGCGGCTCGAGTTCGTTATCCTGATCGTTAAACTGACGCTCTCGCGCACCCAATCGCAGTGCAGTGAAATGGTTGTATTCGAAAAGCAGACTCTGCCATGCCTCGTCGCCGCTCGCGTCGGTCTGGCCCGCGATGAATTTGGATGCGGCGTCGGAGCCGCCGTAATCGTCGGTGGCCAGCAAGTCTTTTCCTGGCGAAAGGCTGACAAGTCCTAGCGCCTCTGTATAGAGAAGCGCGAAGGCTCCATCGAAGCCTCCGGCAAGGGCCGGATGGCCGCCCTCAAAGAGCTGGTTCACAAATGCGGATGAGTCAGTGCAATTCAATTGTCCGGTCAACATGGTTCTCTGGTCACATTGTCTGATTGCTTGCTAGATGCTCTTTCCACTTGAGTTGGTCCAGGGCGACGCGGGCATCTAAAGCCTGCTTACATTCCTTCAGACACGTCGCTTATCGGCAGCTCTTACTTCCTCTTGAGTTCTCATTTTGGAATCACATGACTCGAATGTGAACTCTATCGGAAGCCCTGCGCAAATGGCATTCCAATTGCTTGTACCGCAGAGGGAGACACCTCTGAGCGAAAACGAAGCCAGCGAAAAAATGAGCGACCACGGCGCGGCAGACCAGCATACGCTCGCACCGGCGGCAAATAGCTCGCTCGACCCGGAGGATTGGAGCGGCCTTCGCGAGCAAGCCCACGAGATGCTCGACGACATGCTCGGGTACATGGAAACCATACGCGAATTCCCCGTTTGGCAAGTGATTCCGGACGAGGTTCGCGCGCGCTTTCGGGAAGATCTTCCCCTACAGCCCACGCCACTGGCGCAGGTCCACGCAGAATTTATGACCACGATTCTGCCCTTCGCAGCACGCAATGCCCACCCGGGTTTTCTGGGCTGGGTACAGGGAGGCGGAACTGCGGTGGGCATGCTGGCGGAGATGCTGGCCGCAGGGCTGAACGCTAACACCGGCGGCCGCGACCAGATTCCGCTGGAAGTCGAAAAACAGGTGACCCACTGGATACGCTCCCTGTTCAACTTTCCCCCGGCGGCGAGCGGTCTCTTTGTCACCGGTACATCCATGGCCAACTTGCTCGCGGTATTGATAGCACGAGATGCGCGTCTGGGCCCCGATGTTCGCCGGCATGGCATCGCATCCTGCGCTCCGATGCTGACCGCCTATGCCTCGGTCGCCGTGCACGGAAGTGTTGGCCGAGCGCTTGATTTCGCAGGTCTGGGAAGTGAGGCGCTGCGGCTGATAGCGGTTGACAGCCGGCAGCGAATCGACCTGGCGGCACTGGAGCAAGCCATCTGCGCGGATCGCGCCCGAGGTTTCACCCCGTTTTTAATCGTCGGCACCGCGGGAACGGTAGACACCGGCGCCATCGATGACCTCGACAGCATGGCCGCGCTTGGCGCACGCTATCAGCTGTGGTTCCACGTGGACGGCGCATACGGTGCGCTGGCCATGCTCGCCCCGGACTTGGCGCCACGACTCAAAGGCATCGAGCGAGCCGATTCGCTGGCCTTCGACTTCCACAAGTGGGCTCAGGTACCGTACGACGCAGGTTTCGTCCTGGTGCGCGACGGCGAGCGGCAGCAGCAGGCATTCGCTTCTTCCTGCGCCTACCTGCTGCGGGAACGACGAGGAATGTCTGCTGGTTCACCATGGCCATGCGACCTGGGTCCTGATCTCTCGCGCGGCTTTCGCGCGTTTAAAACCTGGGCCACACTCAAGGTTTACGGCACGCACGCAATCGGCGCGCTCATCCAGCGCAGCTGTGAACTGGCGCGATATTTGGAACGCTGCATCCTGGGCTCGATCGAGCTCGAGCTGATGGCGGCAGTCGAGTTGAACATCGTCTGCTTCCGATACCGCTTCGATCGGGACGAGCTTGCCGACCTGCTCAATCGGCAGATCGTTATCCAGCTGCAAGAGTCAGGCGCTGTCGCTCCCTCGGCAACGACGATCGCGGGCCGATTGTCGATCCGCGCGGCTATAGTGAACCATCGCACCAGCCAAGCAGAGCTGGACACCTTGATCACGGCGACACTGGCCGCTGGCCGGGCTTTGCGCTCCGCACAGCAACCCAAGCGGCAATCATGGCGCGAGCGAGACAGCAGGATACAGACACTCAATGTTCTGCTGGACCCTGCCAGCGATTTACAGGGAGACGATGCCGTCGGGCTGCGTTTTGAGCGGGCGACCTTGCTGGCCGAGCTGGGACGAAACCTGGAGGCCAGAAGCGACTATCTCAAAGTGCTCGAACTCCAGCCGGCGCACCGGCACAATCTGTTTGGTTTGGGCGGGCTGCTGGTCAGCATGGGGCATCGCAAGGCCGCGCAAATGGTTTATGCGGAGGCGGTGAAGTACTATCCCGACGATGTTGCTTTGCGGGTAAACCTGGGCAGCGTGCTGCTCGAAACGGACCATCCCGCGGAGGCCCGATCACATTACGAAAAAGCGCTCGCCATCGATCCCGAGTTCCCCCAGGCACACGGGGGCATGTACTACGCGCTCACCCGGCTGGGCGAGGCGGATCGGGCCCGGCTGCACCAGGAGAAAGCTTTTACTGCCAACGCCCTCTTTCCCTCTTCGTACCGGGGCGACGGAGAACCCATTCCCGTGCTGCTGCTGGTTTCCTCCACCGGCGGCAACACACCCATAGAGAAGCTGGTCGACGAGCGTATTTTTCAATCCTATGTGGTAGTCACGGACTTCTACGATATCAAGACGCCGCTGCCGCTGCATCGCCTGGTCATCAACGGCATTGGCGACTGCGACCACGCCGGGCAGGCCTTGCGGGCGGCCGAGTCGCTGCTAGCCTTCACCTCGGCCCCGGTGCTGAACCACCCCACGGCGGTACGCGCTACCGGCCGTTGCGAGAATGCCAGCCGATTGCAAACGCTCCCAGGAATAAGAGCTCCTGTTATGGTTACGTTTCCTCATGCAATGCTTGCCGGGCAGGATGGAGCCAAGGCACTGGCTGGGTGTGGATTCACTTTTCCCTTGCTTTTGCGCACTCCCGGCTTCCACGGGGGAGAGCATTTCGTGCGCGTCGAGTCGGTGGAAGCACTGGGCGATGGACTGGCAGAACTGGGTAGCTCCAGGAGTGCCGCGGCCGAAGTGACGGCGATTGAGTATCTCGACGCTCGGGGGGCCGATGGATGGGTACGTAAGTACAGAGTGATGATGGTTGGCGGGCGGCTTTATCCGCTGCACCTGGCGATCTCGAAGCGATGGAAGGTTCACTATTTCAGCGCTGACATGCGGGACCGTGCCGAGCATCGTGAGGAGGAAGCGAAGTTCCTGGGCGATATGCCGGGGGTACTGGGGGCGAAAGCAATGGCCGCGCTGGAGCGGCTGCTGGCCGTGATGAGACTCGACTATGGGGGCATCGACTTCGCCCTCAATCAGAGTGGCGAGATTCTGCTCTTTGAAGCCAACGCGACTATGGTAGTCGAGCAGCCGGATGGAGACCCGCGATGGAATTACCGGCGTGCGGCAGTGGAGCGAATCCATGCCGCGGTGCGTGACCTGCTACTGACCGGCGCCGGCGCCCGCCCTAACGTCGGCCTGGATCTGCCATAGCCGGAAGCCCCGGCACTGCCGTTTCGGCACCGGGTGAGATTACGTGCGTTGTAGAACAGCGTAGTGCACACTCCCTCCATTCGCAGCCCGGCAATCGCGTCGCCATCCCGCCTACAACTAAAGGCTTTAGATTGCCTTGTTAGAACATCGCCGCCCCCCTAGACTCAACTTCCTCAATGCCGATAGGGAAACATCTGAAATAGTCGCGCAAGACCTTTGGGTCAACGCGCAAAGGAAGACGTGGCTAACTTGATCAAGTCCCTCGGAACAAATCCGGCACAGCGGTCTCATCGGTTCATATCCTTCCCGTCAGCTTGCCTGGCGGGCCTGCTGATCTCTTGGGCGGGGGCTGCCGCGAACGCGCAGCAAGTTTTATCGGGAAATGTTCCGCACGCCGTGGCCAACTCGCGTGTACTGAATCACCTGGCGGATGAAACGCGGCTGCAGCTCGCGATAGGATTGCCTTTGCGGAATCAGGATGAGCTCGATACTCTGCTGGCACAACTCCAGGACCCGGCGAGCCCGAAATTCAGACATTACTTGAGCGCGCAGCAGTTCGCGGCCGAATTCGGTCCCACAGAGCAGGACTATCAGGCGCTGATCCGGTTCGCTCACGAGAACGGTCTGGTGGTAACTGGCACCCACCCCAACCGCGTCCTGCTGGACGTATCCGGTGAAGCTTCTGAGATCGAGAAGGCCCTGCACGTCAAGATGATGGTCTATGACCACCCGATTCGTGGCAGGTTCTATGCGCCCGATCGCGAACCCTCGCTCGATCTTCAAGTGAAGGTACTCGACATTGGCGGGCTGGATAACTTCGTCCTGCCGCAACCGATGAGCCTCAAGAAGATCCCGCTGGAAAAGGCGGATCCGTATGTAACCGGAAGCGGTCCGGGGGGATATTTCATCGGCAAGGACTTCCGCGCCGCCTATGCGCCCGGGGTTTCGCTCACTGGTAACGGCGAGGTGGTCGGGCTGCTTGAATTTGACGGCTTCTACCCGGGCGACGTGCAGAAGAATGCTGCGCAAGCGGGGATGGCGCCTGTACCCACGCAGACGGTGCTCCTCGATGGCTTCAACGGCGCACCTGGCAGCTCAAACATCGAGGTGATCCTCGACATCGAGATGGCCTCGTACATGGCTCCCGGACTTTCCAAAGTGATGGTCTATGAGGGTTATAACCCGAACGACGTTCTCAACCGCATGGCGACCGACAATCTGGCGCAGCAGCTGAGCTCGTCCTGGGGATTCGGCATCAATGCAACCACAGAGCAGATTTTCAAGCAGTACATCGCCCAGGGACAGTCGCTTCTGCAAGCGTCCGGCGACAGCGGAGCTTACAAGAATGGGGTCATGACTCCTGCTGACGATCCGAACCTTACGGTGGTTGGGGGAACGAGCCTCACTACTTCAGGCGCGGGAGGACCGTGGCAGTCCGAGACTACGTGGTCCGGCAGCGGCGGAGGCGTCAGCACCGTTTACACAATCCCAAGTTATCAGCAGGGGCTCAGCATGGCCGCCAATGGCGGTTCCACGAAGATGCGGAACATTCCGGATCTCGGCCTGACCGCGGACGTTCAGATGTACCTGATCCAGAGCAACGGGCAGGCGGTGGTGGTGGGCGGCACCAGTGCCGCGGCCCCGTTGTGGTCGGGGTTCATTGCACTCGCCAACCAGCAGGCAACTGCCAATGCAAAGCCGCGCATTGGATTTCTCAACTCGCTGGTCTACGGCATCGGCAAAAGCAGCAGCTATTCGGCTGACCTCAACGACATTCGAAGCGGGAACAACAATGGGTTCTCCGCAGTCAGCGGGTACGACCTGGCAACCGGATGGGGTTCACCGGCGGGTCAGCATCTCATCAACGATTTGACCGGGACATCGGGTCTGCCTTCTTTCCTACTGTCCAGTTCCGCCTCGGAGCTCAGCCTTAGCCGATCAAGCATGGGTGCGGCAACGATTACCGTGACCGCGGAAAATGGCTTCAGCGGCAGCGTAACTCTCGGTGTGTCCGGGTTGCCGAGCGGAGTGACGGCGGCATTCAGCCCGACAGCCACTGCTAAGACCTCCACAGTTACGTTTTCGGTGACCTCCTCAGCTGCGAACGGCACCTACCCGCTTACCATCACCGGGACCTCGGGAGGCCTCAGCGGCACCACCACCATCGCGTTGACCGTCGTCGTGCCCAGCTTCAGTCTTTTGTCCTCATCCAGCAGCCTCACCGTTCCCCGGGCGCGCAGCGGTAGCAGTAGTATCAGTGTTGCCGGGCAAAATGGTTTCAACGGCATTGTGGCTCTCGGTGTTTCCGGGTTACCAAGCGGGGTGACAGCGGCATTCAGCCCGTCCAGCACCACAAGTAAGAGCTCCCTCACCTTCAACGCGAGCAGCACAGCTACTGCGGGAACGGCTACGGTGACTGTGACTGGCTCCTCGGGCGCACTTAGCAGCACCACGACTATCGTTCTCACCATAACCGCGCCCAATTTCACGTTGTCCCTACTGCCCGCCACCCTGGGGCTTCCGCGCGGAGCATCTGCAACCAGTATGGTAACGATCACCGCGCAGAACGGTTTTAGCAGCAGCGTAACGCTGTCCGCGCCGGGCCTTCCCAGCGGAGTAGCCGCGGCGTTCGCGGCTCCGGGCAATACCGGGACGAGCTTAGTGACCTTCACCGCCAGCAGTACGGCGACCGTAGGAAGCTTTCCCATCACCGTTAAAGGGGTCTCAGGTGCGCTGAGCAGTAGCGCTTCCTTTACTCTCACGGTGATGGTTCCAACGAGCGGCACCAGCCTGGTGAACCTCTCGCCTGCTTACAATATCAACGCCATGGTGATGGATGGCTTGCCTTTCGCTGGAGGCGGTCTGGATGGAGGACTGAACGGCAGTAGCACGGCCTACTCCGCCAACCTTATCGGCGCGCAGCAGACCATCGGCGGGGCTCTGTTCTACTTCGGGCCAGCCAACGCTCCGGACGCTGTGAGCGCGAAGACTATTTCGCTCGCACCGGGTCAGTTTTCCAGTATCAGTCTACTGGCCACGGGGGTGAATGGGAGCCAACTTGCACAAGTGTTCAAAGTGACTTATACAGATGGGACATCGTCGATCTTCACCCAGAACCTGAGTGACTGGTTTACACCGCAGGCCTTTTCCGGGGAGACGAAGGCCATGGCCATGCTCTATCGCGATAACGGCCAGGGACAGCGGGACAATCGCACCTTCTATCTGTATGAGTACAAATTTGTCCTCAATGCCATCAAGACCGTAGCCAGCATCACCCTGCCCAACAACCGGAATGTTGTCGTTCTCGCCGCAACCCTGAGCAGTGCGACTACTTCGATCCGGTAGAACATTGTGGGTTAGGAGCACGCGCAGCATAATCCTGCTCCTTCACCCCAGCGACGTCTTTGCTGCGGAGTCGTTGAAGTGAATTCGAACCTAGCGCTGAAGCCTGCGCGGCGCCCGATGTTCTCGCGTTCTAAAGTGGAGAGTCGACGGTGGGCCGTCGTGGATAGATAGCCCAAGTGATGCGCCGGCTGTGTGGCGGTCACGTTCTCGACCGCCATAGGCTCAATGGATGAAAGAAGCTAAGCTGCAACAGTGAAGAGGATTCGCCCCTGCCCGACCCGGTGCAAAAACCAAAGTAAATGTGACTGCCGGACGAGCCGATGAGGAAGACTGCGCGTTAATCAAGCTTTCTCCGCACTTGAGTCCTCCACCACGGACCCACTGAGATAAGAGCCAATGGGGAGCTGGAAAACAGGAGGGGATCCAAGCCGCGCTGCATGCGCTCGATGAGCTTGTCTGCAACATCAGCCGCACTCACATAATAGATGTCGTCCGTTGATGCCTTTTTGGTATTCGCGATCTTTTTCATGCCCGGCCTTTCCTCGATGCTCTCCCGTACTCCAGTTCGGAGCTGGGGGAACTTCTGTTTAGCTTTTCGGCGTCCCCGGGGATTCACTTCATAGCCGTATAGTTGCAACGGCCCAACTTAAGGTGGGGTATGAGGCGGCGCTTTACTGTAGTCACCGAAAACGATTTCGCTAAAGGCAGATCAAGCGGCAAAAGAGATGCCGGCGAAGGTGACTACGCTGTTTTCATCGATATTCCATTGCTCGTAACGCTCGAGTGTTCCACGCGCCTGCGGCACAGCCTTCAGGAATGTATAAATTGGGGATGATCCGCACCACTTCAGGTCGTCTTGATTCCTCTTAACCAGATCCCAAAAACCGTGCGCATCCGATGCATTCACTCGCTCGATTCGAAGCTTGTCTTGTTCCTTCACCACGTTCATCTTGTCCTGGTTCGCACGGGCGGCATACTTATCCCCGAAGCGCACACCCATATGGGCCATATCGACGCCCAGCACCCAAAACAGACGGTCTTTCTCTCGCCCGGCAATCTCACCCAGCGCCCCAAGAAAGCGCTTAACATGCTCGTCATCTTCTGGAAATCCACCCGCTCGCACACTTCTTCCAAATGGCCCACAGAGAATCGGAAGTATGCGTACATCCGCTCCGTAAATGGCCTGCAGAAAGATCACCTGAAATTCGATCGAATGCTCGACCGCGTAGCAATAGTCCTCCGGCACCGCCGCTGGTTGAGCTTCTAACTCATCCACAAGGGTCTGATCGATTCTTGTCTTTCCAAATGGGGTTTCGAAGGGCTTTCGCGTTAAGCCAAACTTGTCGGGTTGTCCGTAATGGGAGGTTCCCAGAACCACGAATGTGCGGTCCTGTAAGTCTGGGGTTAATTCTTTATAGGCAGCCCGGTAGCTTTGCCAACCGTATTGCGGGCTGACATGCGGTGCTGCTATCCCCACTACTCTCTGCTGAGCGGGAGCCGCTCCCTCGAGATACTGCCATATCAAATTTCGTAGCGGGCCGATTTCCCCGGGATATGCGGATCCCGCATGAGCCGCCTGCCGCACCGGGCTTTCGGCGATAGCCGAAATACGGCCTTGCTTAAGCTTGGCGTAAGTCTCGTCCTGAAGAAAGCCCGCTTGACTGAGCGTCTTGAGCAAGTGTCCAACCGCATTACCGATTTCAGCGTTTCCCAAGGAGCGGGCAAGAGCCGCTTGCAGGTCCAGATTCGTTTGTCTCCCATCAAAGAACAGAAGGCCTGGTATTAATGGCGGAGGAATGATCAACGTCGCGTCCGAATATCGAAGGCGATCGCGAATCAACAGTCCTGGCCTATCCGTTATCGGAGAGAGCATGATATCCAGGTCCGTTCGTAGCATAGGCAGGATCATCTTGGAGAAAACAGCACCATCCGATTACCGTTAGATGACTTCTGAAAACATCATCGTCAATCGGGCCGACCGCACTAACCTGCCTCCAAGAAGTGCTCCATTCGGACTGGCGCTAACAAACAGGTGCTGACCTGTTTTGCAGCAGGACCGTTCCTCAAGCTCTTGAGTTTCTCACCGATATAAAGAGAGGGAGGGTTCCGGGTGAATTTTAGCGCCTTATCGTCGTGTTTACGCGCGGACGAATGTCTTTTTGAGGTGGTTAAGCTGGGAGCGCAACGTATGGGTTTGGGCTCGGACTTCGATGGCGGCCCTGCCAAGGAATGCTTGCCTGGACCAGCGAATAGTCAGTGCAGTAGCGGTGGCGGATGAATCGCACACCATTGGTAACATTTATCGTGGGGATCGCTGTACTGACAGCCGCGCTCGATTTCCGGACTTCCGCGGAGCTTGCCGGATCAGTTCTGTTCGCTTTCGCTCTCGTCCTATGCATCACCCAGCGTTCTAAATGGCTGCTCTGGAGTATAACCACCATAGCTGTGTCGTTAAACGTTGCCGCGGGGTTCTGGCCCTTCCATCGCATCGCGCTTCGATACTTGTGGGTTCCTTTGGCGCATCGTGGACTTCTCACCGTGAGTCTTCTTGCCCTGGCGACATTCGTCCATCTGCGGATTCGTAAGAGCAGAAAGGAGGTTCTTGCTGTAACGGCAATAGAGCTTCAGAACAACGAATTGATTGCCCAAAATGAGCACCTCGGACGCGAATTGGGGAAGGTGAAAGCCGTCGGCAAGGGAAAGCAAAAGCCTCTGGTGCTGACAATCAAGCAATATCAAGCGTTTGTCGGACATCTTTCTGATATGCATAGGACCATGGTCGTGACGGCCATGTGTTCCGGACTGCGGGTTTCCGAAGTGCTCGCACTCAAGTGGGATCAGTTGGACTTTACCAATGGCGGGACCATCAAGACCGCAGGGTTTTATGGACAAATCTCCATGGACCCTGTTTTGGTTGAAAGCCTATTGGAGTGGCGCAACAAAACTCACGGAACCGGCCTACTATTTCCGTCACACATCACTGGCCGTTGCTATCGGTCCGGACCAATCCAGCAGAGCTACCTCAGACCCGCAGCAGAAAAACTCGGATTGGTGGGAGTTTGCTGGCAGACGTTTCCCCATTCCTACAAGAGTTGGGTGGACGCAGAAGGAACGCCTACCGCGGTGCAGCAAAAGCTCATGCGGCACGCGCCCGCAGCAACCATCATGCATAACCATCGCCACGCCTCGTCGAAGCCCAAAGCCAAGACCAACGGTAAGGTCGTCCGGCAGGTTCCTGCTGCTTCGGAATCCCCTAACGACGCTTCTGCCGGCGCTTCCTTCCTATTCAAGACATAGTTGCTTGAGACCTTCGTAGTGCTTTTGCCCATCCGCATCGTGCGTTGGATTACAAGGAGCTTCTTACTTTTTCCACTACGGATTGCCAGTTGCCGGGTTCTGTTTGCCGGAAGAGGTGCATGTTGGGATACCAGAGGCAATCCTCGCGATCCAGGAGCCAGCGCCAGTCAGGCGCAAAGGGCAGCAGAACCCAAACCGGAACGCCTAGCGCACCTGCGAGATGCGCCGTGGAATTATCGATTGTAATCACCAGGTCCATGGCGGTAATCTGCGCGGCGAAGAGATCGAGATTTGAGAGCTGATCGACGGTTCGATCGATGAGAACGGGCGCCCCTGCCGCCGCTATCTCGTTCTGCAACTTTCCCGGATCTCCATATTGCAGGCTTAGCCATCGAATGCCCGATCGAGTAAACAATGGAGCAAGCAACGATAGATCGATTGAGCGAGCGCGACCAGTCTCAGTGTTTTTTGTATACCACGCCAGCCCTACCAATCGCCGGCCATCGGCATACCGAGCACGCAAGCGCTTCCTTGCGCTTGGATTGGCAATCAGGTAGGGCGAAGTGGTCGCCGCGAAAGCCGCACTGGCGCTTCGAAACAATCCTGGCAGACTGCCGATCGGCAGTTGTGAAACGATCTCCAGTTCCGGATAATTATCCGGGCCGCAACCAGGGACCACGCTGACTCCGGGAAACGAGCGGGAGAATAGAGCTTTGAGCCGAGCGTCGCAATCTAAAATGCAACGGTTACCGGTGCGGATCACATCCGGAATAAGCCCAGCGAACATAACCTCGTCACCAATTCCCTGTTCGCACCAAATCAACAGACTCCCGGATGACAACTTTTCGCCCGCCCAGGCTGGTTGCTGATAGGGCCGCTTTGGCGTGTCGTGATCTGTCGAATGCCAGCGCCGTTCAAAGTTATGCCAGCCTGTCGCGAAGTCCCCCTGAAGCAGTTGGATCAGAGCCTCGGCAAAACCCGCTTTTTCGTAATGTGGCCGCAGTGTCAAAGCGCTTTTGTACTTTGCTGATGCGTCGGCCAGTTTGCCTTGTTCACGGAGAACGTTGCCCAGATTGTAATAGGCCTCAGCATATTCAGGATTGATGATCAGCGCTTCCTGGTAACAAGTGACAGCTTCATGCAGCTTGTTTTGATCTCGGCAGGCGCCGCCCAGGTTGTAATAGACTTCAGCGTAGTCCGGCTTAATTACAAGGGCCTGTTCATAGCAGGCTATGGCTGCATCGAGCTGGCCCTTCTTCTGTCGCACGTTTCCCAAGCCGTTGTAAGCTTCCGCACAGGTTGGCAAGAGAGTCAGCGCCCGTTCGTAGCAAGCGACGCTGCCATCAAGCTTTCCGCAAGCCAGTAGGACGTTACCAAGGTTCACGTGGACCTCAGCCAGATCTGGCTTGAGGGTCAATGCAAACCTGTACAGTAATTCAGCTTCTTCCCATTTACCTTGTGCCTGGCGAACGGTCCCAAGATTCGCGTAGTAGGAGGTTCCCTTGCTATTGATTGCAATGGCCTCCCGAATCAGATTGGCAGCGCGCTCAAGATCTCCTTCCCGGTATGCGATCATCCCGAGTAGATGCAGGCAGTCCGGATGGCGAGGATTGATTGCCAAGATGCGTTGATAGAGTCGCCCGGCTTCGCAGAGCCTACCTTTCTGATGAAGCTGAAGAGCATCGTCCAGCATTGGTTCGGGGGTCTGGTTCTCCGGTGACAAGGCACGATCCTTCTAGAGCGTTTAAGCGACCGGCGAACTCAAGCCAGCTCTACGGCGTTGATCTTGCTGGAGACCTCGAAGGCAAGGATTTCCCTGTCGGTACATAACATCTTGCACTCGCGCTCTGGTAGTTCGCCCAGCAGATCCGCATAGGGTGTAACCTCGCACCCTGGAAATACGGCAAAGCCTATGGAATCGGCCATTCTACAACTAACGTTGATCAAGGCGGACAAATCCCAGAAGCCCTGCTTTTGCCCCTGGCAATGATGCTCGGAAACTATGGCCTCGAAGTCCGCAGGCAATTTCCAATCTGCAATGAGATGCCTTCCTGCCTCACAATGATCAAATCCGAAGAGGCTGCGTTCGAGCGGAAGAATGCTGCCGGGAGGTCCCCTATGATTCATCAATAAAGCGCCATATGTCTCGGGGCGGATCACCACCATGACCAATCGGCCGATATCGTGCAGGATGCCGGCGGTGTACGCGGTGTTTCTGCTCATCGACCCCCCTTGGGCCAGCTGATCCGCTATCAATGCACACGCCAGGCTGTGGCGCCAAATAGCCCGCAACGAAGGCCGGTTCAGCGACTTGCCAAGGTAGGCCCTGATCCCGACGGTGAGACAGACACCTTTGAGGCGATTAAGGCCCAGAACCGCGATGGCCTGCAGGATGCTCGTGACGGGCACGCGCGGGGCGTACAAGGCAGAGTTCGCGACCGTGAGCACCTCGCTGGAGAACGAAGGGTCAAAAGAGATGAGGTCGCCGAGCTGACGTAGCGACACATCTTCGTTGTTCGTTAGTTGAAGAACGCGGATGGCGATTTGAGGAAAAGTGGGAATTCGAAGATGGGCCCAGGGAGTCTTAGCTGCCTGGTCACTGTGTCCGCCAATCTGCACAGTCTGGACATCCCTTCGTGGAACAGTGTTCGATAATCGGACGGACTTAGGGCATCCCGCAGGGAGGACGATCAGGACGAGGTTTGTCGATTCCGCGCCTCTGAGTATCGATATCGGCTGGTGCATCTATCGTCTTCAGGGCTAGATCCCGCCGCGCAGGGCTCTGAGGGGGGTGTGGAGCAGAATGGCTAGATCCATAAAGAAGGAACGGTTCTGGATATAATTCAGGTCGTGCTGGATGTTCTCGTGGATGGGAAAGGCCCGGTCGGCGCTCAGTTGCCATAGACCGGTGATCCCCGGAATCACTTGAAGGCGTTGCCGTTGCCGGGAGTTATAGCGGTGCACAATGAAGGGCATCTCCGGACGCGGACCCACTAGCGACATACTACCCAAGAAGACGTTGATCAGCTGTGGCAGTTCGTCCAGACTGGTCCGCCTGAGGAACCTTCCGATCGGGGTGATTCGGTTATCGCAAGATCGGATCGGAGAAGCATCATATCTCGGCGCAGTCGTATGCATCGAGCGGAACTTGTACATGTCGAAACATTCTCCATTGCGGCCTACCCTTTTCTGAACGAACAATACCGGTCCGGGCGAGTCCAGCCATATCAGCACCGCGATCAGTAGGAATAAAGGCGCCAACAGCAGGAGAAGAAAAGACGACACGATCAAGTCTACAGTGCGCTTAGCCACTGCATAGCGCAACGGCGTGATCGGGTCAACCCTGCAACCAAGCAGCAGGCCATCGATGTCGATCGATTTCACGCCCCGCCGTTCTTCCAGGACGGAGTCGAGAAGAAGAGCGATCTCCACTCCAGCTTGCTTCGCGGCGTCCGCTGCAGCGGTCAGCTTTTCCGGAGAAAGGTTGGAGGCGGCTACGACCAGCTGCCTGCACCGGCAGGACTTCAGCAACGCTGGGGTCAGTGGGGCACTTCGCATTGCAACCGGGAGACAACGGCCATAGCCCATCTCGAAGAGGCACTCGCCACTCCCCGTGAGGCCGTCATCGATAACGGCTACCGGACGTAGTCCTAATCGGGGGGAATCAAGGAGGGTCGATACCGTGCGCCTTGCAGCGTCACCTGTTCCATAGACGACCACGCGGTCGACTCCGTACTCTCCGGCGTACAGTATCCGCATGGTCGCGAAGAGTACCTGCTTCTCAGAGATCAGCAGCAACGGAAGCAGGATGAAAGCAATAAGGAATGCCGTGTAGGGTATGTTCAGAGGTAAAAGCAACCTGCATAGCAGCAGGGGCAGCAGTACCTGAGCGGAGATCCGAAGTGCGTGTTCCGTCATTCGAAATTGGAGCAGGCTGCTGCTTCCGCGGTAAGCGCCATCTCCTGCGAGCAGAAGCACCATCATCAAACCAGCCACGATGCTGGCCGAATATTGGTTCTGCCGGCTCACGTGCAGAGATGGGTAAAGGAAGGCGACCGCAAATACTCCACCGGCACAGGTGACAAAATCTCCTAACACTTCGGAGACGGTCACCAGTCTTTGAAAGGGAGCTCTGTAGATTGTCCGCCCTTCCCCGCGAGAAGCCGCGGGAATTTTTGCGCAAACGCCCGATGCGAAAGAGCGACGTGCAGCCATGTTCACCCTTGCGCGCGAAGGCCCTGTGCGGTGCTCAGTGCTCTCATAATGATTGCCTTTCTGTAGTTGCCGCGTGGAGAGAAGCTTGGAACCTGGCGTTGTGAGACAGCACGGCAGACGCGATGAGCCCGCGATAGAGGCCCAGGTACTGGTTGGCAAGAAGTGAAGATGAAAACTGAGGGAGAGAGATCGGCGGCCTCGCCGGTTGCCGAAGCGTGGTCAAAATCGCCTCTGCGAGCGCCCCCTCTGCGTCTTCATGTAAGTCTACGAAGTTACAGTGATCGCCACCCACTTCGCGAAAGGCCGGTATGTCTGAGCAGACGACCCGGCAGCCAGCGAGTAGCGCCTCAGCGACCGGCAGGCCAAAGCCTTCGGTTATGGAAGGAGTGACCAGTGCTTCGCATCGCCCATAGCACCACTGCAACTCGGGCTCGGATAGTCCTTCCAGAAAATGAACTCTTCCGTCAAGGCGGAGATGCGAAACCAGGCGATGGATACGGCGGCTCTCCGGCCCGCCAATACCGATGACCAAAAGTTTCGTCTTGTTATCGATCTCACTGCGCTGCAACAGGCGATCGAAAGTCCGCAGCAACAGAGGAATGTTCTTGTTGCAGCGGTGCTGTGCAACACAAAGCAGGAATGGCTCGCCCTGCCAGCCAGGAATCGGCGACTCTATGGCACAGAACAAGCCCGCCTCGACACAGTTGTAGATGCGGGTGGTTTTTCGTCCCGTGGCGTCCGGTGTATACCGCCTTAGCAGAACATCAGTAATTTCCGATACGCAGGCGATGGCATCGACATTGCGGAGGCATTGCTGCAGAACCAACCGATTGAAGATGCATTTGGGGAAGCCAAAGTTTTGCGGGATCTCATATGGGTATAAGTCATGCAGCGTCACCACCGTTGGGCAGTCAAACGATTTTCCGTCTACGGGCATGGGGAAGGTTAGATGGACAACGTCTGCGCGCACGCGAGCGGCCAGGACGGGCAGCTCCCGGTAATACCACAGATTCCGGCTGAGCGAGCTCGGCTCCATCTCGGCGATATGAACAGTTAGCCGTGGATCGGGATCAAAGCCTGCCTCCTCGACCAGCGTGCGCTGCCATGGCGCCACCACAAGATGTACTGCGGAAAGCTCCTGCAATTGCAAGAGGCATCGCACAACATTAAAGGCGTGGCGCTGCAACCCGGAGATTTGCGAGGCAAAAGAAGCGGCCGCGATGAGAATCTTCATAGTTTCGATACCTCCTGAATCGGGTTAAAGGGTGGCAACGGCGTAGACAGAGAGCGGGCGGATATGCCCTAGGGCCCGTTGCCAGGCGTTCCTGAGGTGCGTTCTCACGCGGCACCCCGGCGCACAACGATCGACCGCGTTCGCCTGCGCACGGCCAGGAGGACTTCGTGCGCAAAGATTTTTCCTGGATTGTCGTTATCGATCTTCGACCAGTAGTCCCGTATGAGGATCAGGGCTGCCGTTGCGGCAAAGACGAAGAACGTCATCGCCAGAGCAAGTAACAATCGAGGAGGAAATGACTTCTTCTCTGGTATTCCGGGAGAGTCGATCACGCTGACCACCGGGACGTCTTTGGCCTCGTCGATCCGGGCCATCTCGTACTGCTGCGTGAGCAGTTCGTAGACCGTCTCCTGAACCCGCACCCGGCGGTAAAGATCGGCATACGGAACTGCGAGCCGTGGAAGCTGGCGCAGTGGTGGATAGAGCTCGCTCTTGTCCTCGGTGTCAGATTTCGTGCTACCACCCGTAGCGGCGCTGGGAAGGAGAGGGGCAGACGACCCCGTCAGTTTTTTGAGTTCGCGCTGCAGACTCGCGATGCGCGCTTCTGTCTCGTGGACGCGGACATTTCCGTCACCATATATTTGGCGCAAGGATTCAAGTCCGGACTGCGCAACTAGAAGCTCTCCTTGCACACGTGCGCCCGCATCGACCATGGCATGGGTCTGCTCCTTGATATCGATGGTGCTGTTCTTGCTGGAGAATTCGCTCAGGTCAAGTTGTGCGCGTTCGAGGTCCGCCGCGACTGAATGGAGGCGCCCTTCGATGAAGACGCGCTCGCGGTGAGCAGCGGAGGTGCTGGTCTGCGTAACCAATTTGTTCAGCTCGTCAAGGTATGCCTGGGCCATATCGCGAGCCCGCACGGGATCTTCATCCTCCACCTCAACCGTGATGACGCCGCTCTTCTTGTCCTCCGTGACGGTCGTACGGCGGGCAAGGTGTTTGGCCGTATCGACGCGATAGCGGTTGCCATACAGATGTTGCAGCTGGAAACGGTCAATGAGATGGCCGCTTACGGTCCCACTGTGCAGCAGGTTGATGAAGAGTGCGGTCGAGGTGTGTGTGCCCAGCAAACCACTGGCAAGGCTGCCCAAGCCGCCCAGCGATGAGGAATGGGCTAGCGCGGCGAGCATGATCGCTCCCGAACTCTGTTGATCGGGCGGCATGATGCTCCCGCTGGACTTGTAGCGTTTTGGAATTAGGAACGCGAGGCTGAGGCTCACCAGGAACGCGATCATGGCTACGCGCGCAAGCAGGCGGCGATGTTTCCAAAGCAGCGAAGCACGGACAGCCCAGTGCTCCGGCGTCTGCTCATCGCGCTCGATGGCAGTGACGATGGATGCCGGGATCATGGTGGTGAAACTGTGTGTATTCGACATGTTGCCTACAGAGCTGCCACCGAGGCAGTGATGGCGATGGACGAGGCTAGCTGTGCGGTCGTTAGCAAATTTCTCCACAGCAGAGAGGCGCCGATGATTTTCTGAGGAACCACGACCACATCGCCGGGATTGAGTTTGGTGGAAAGCACGTTAGCGTCGAACCACTCGCCGGATCGGCGGCCGATCACCGAACCATTGGCGCGAATGATAAAGATCTCTTTGCGATTCGCAGTTGAGTTTGTTCCTCCCGCGTGACTCAGGTACCAGCCCGCACTTTGGCCTGGTGCAAAAGTGAGGGCGGTCGCGTTGTAAACCTGCCCGGTCACGAGGACAAATCCAGGCTGTTTGGGAATTGTCAGCACGTCGCCCCGGCGCAGCTCGATATCTGCCTGTGTATTGGCCCAGCTATCGATATCGGCGGTTATGTGGATCACCATGCGGCCGGTTGGCGGATGGTTCTTCAAGTCTTGCAACGCCTCCTGCTGCTGGGCCTTGATCAGCTGCAACGTAGCAGCACCGTCACCGCCGGCCAGATTTGGCGAAAGGCGGGCGGCCGCCGAGTTGGTCTCGATCTGGCGGATGAGCTCATCCCGGCTCTTCTGCTCGAGCTCACGCACTTGTTCCCGAACCAGCACCGCGCCCATGGGATAAGCCGCGGGCAGAAAACCACCAGCCCTGCGCAAAACCGAGCTGAGACGTTCGCCATCATGAAAGCCGTAGTTCCCGGGAAATTTGACCTGGCCGTCGATGTTCATCGACTCACCTATATCGTTCCAACCCGTGATTTGATGAATGGTCAGGATGTCGCCCGGCTTGAGCAGAAGGTCCGCATTGGCGTCTCTTCCGGCGACAGCCTCGCCAATTGGCACCATGGCAAGACTCTCAATGATCCGATTGCCGTTGGTCACGTCATAGCTCGTCAGGTCGGCTTTTTCCAGCAGCGCATCGCGTTTGAATCCTCCCGCCATGCGCACCAGCTGGGCCGCAGTCATCCCTTTTGACAGGGGGTATGCGCCGGGATGCACTACCTCGCCGAGAGCCGTGACTTTGGGCGCATCCACTTCGTAGCGCCCGAAAACACGAATGGTATCGAATGGCTGAAGCGCGAGGTTCCCATTCCCGATCAACACGTTGGGTACGTCAAAGTCGATGGTCTCAGCATGAAGATCCGGGGGCACCAAACGGATAATTTCTCCGTGAGCGGCTGGCTCGGGCAGTAGGTCGCGATAACTATGCAGCACATCGCCGAGGCGCATGCCATCGGTGTAGGGTAAGCGGCCCGGGCGCGCGACATGACCCTCCAGATAGACGGCCCGCTCGCTATAGGGCAGGATTGGTTCGACGCGAACGCGATCCCCATCCTCTACCTGAAATGCATCGATGGCCTGGCGATCAGCCTGTGGGCCTTGAGCACCAGCAAGATTGAGCGTGACCGTCTCGCGCTGACGGTTGGCATCGATGCGTTCGATGGTAATGTGGCCGAGGGAAGCTGCAACCGTGTAACCGCCAGCATCATTGAGGAGTGCAGCCAACGAGGTCTCGCCGGCCTTCACCTCGTAGATTGCCGGACGCTTGACCGCACCGTACACCGCGACCTCGGGGCCGGCAGGCGGCACCAGCAGCGTGTCTCCGCTTTCAAAATGAGAACTTCCGTTGCGAACTCCGTGCAGTAGGAAGTCATAAAGATCGACTTCCTCCACCAACTGCTGCCCGCGAAAGTGACGCAATGTGCGCAGCGAACCTGCCGCTGTAGGACCACCCGCCGCATACAGCGCGCTCAGCGGAGTTGCCAACGAACTGATGTCGTAGCCGCCGGGACGCTGGACATCGCCGACTACGTAAACCCTCACAGATCGTAGATGCGTAACGCTAACCACGACCTGCGCATTACGATATTGCTGTTTGAGCGCGCTTAGGATCAGGCTCTGGGCCTGCTGCAGAGGGAGACCGGCAACTTGCACCGAACCCGCCTCGGGCAACAGGACACGGCCGTTACGATCAACCACGCGGGTAACGGCCACGGTCACGCTGCCCCACATGTCGATGGTGAGCGTGTCCCCCGGGCCGATTACGTAGTCCGGCCCGATAGGTATGTCCAGCGGAGTGTCGCGCGGCGATACACCGCGCGCCGTAACCAGATCCCGGTTCAAGAAGACCTCAGAGCCGAAGCGCTTGAGATGCGCTGTCTGGTCTGGAATCTGCGTGTAAAGATCACGCATCGATCGCAGGTTGTAGGGTGCGGGCAACCGGAGCACTTTCGGCAGGTCGGTCGATGAGTTTACCTCTGCTTGATCTCGTTTCTCTGCGAGGTTCTGGCGCTGGCCAGTGGAACTCGCCGACCGGGTCGTTGTTGCCGGCAGACCGCTCGACTCAAA
Source organism: uncultured Acidobacteriaceae bacterium (assembly GCA_963743365.1). Classification (GTDB taxonomy): domain Bacteria; phylum Acidobacteriota; class Terriglobia; order Terriglobales; family Acidobacteriaceae; genus PALSA-350. The sequence continues at coordinate 237,390 of CAVUQE010000015.1, read as the reverse complement.
ACGCGACTGCCCTGTCTCGAGACCCGGATTCAGGCCTGATTCCGCCGGAACCCTCTGTGTACTTATGGCGCCAGTCTGCTGGAGAACGCGCTGCGCTGTACCAGTCTCGTCGCTCACACCATTGATACCGGATGCCACGGTCTGGAGATCGTCGTCGGTAACATATCCACGCGCGCGGAGAAAGCTGGTGATGTTTGCACGCAGGCCGGCGTTGCCGGCAATCAGGTCATAGAGCATCTCGTCCGAGATCTCGTTGGCATCGATCTGCATGCCCTGCTCCTGCATGCGATCGGCCACTTGGGACTTAAGCTCCAGCACCAGGTCAGGGTTCTGTTGCAGAATGTCGATAATCTGGCTGGAGGAGAGACTGAACGACGGCGTCAGATTGCCGGCGTTTAAAGAGCTGTTAGAGTCGGCATATTTGTCGCTGCCGGGAATCGGTGTGGTCACTGCGCTGTTGTCGGCGCTTGCTGCGGGCTGCGTTGGGCTCTGCGCCAGACCAGGCGAAAGCGGAGTTTGCCCGTTTGCGGGGGTCCACCCGGCGAACAAGAATGCCAGCACCGATGCCGAAACGAAGACCGCAATCTGCGATACGCGGGCTCCGTGTGCACCCAGCCGCGAAGGGTGGCCGGGGAGCAAGTTGCCCGAATCGGCGATAGTGAAAAATTGATCCATGGGTATTTCTTTCTATAACTTGAACCTAAGGAACCTGGCCCGCAGGCGTGTCATGGGTTCGTCAGTGAATTGTCATTCCTTTGTTGTTCGCAGGAATGGTTAGTTGAAGAGCGGGAAGTGCTGAGCGGCGGGATGCTCCGGCTACGCGAGTTCATGTACTGCCTCCAACGAAGCAACTCCCATATATAGCGAGTTCCCTCGACAACGTGAAAGCGCAGGCGAAAACAAACGAAATGCAACTGCAGCCGATATCTTCGGAGGCGCACGGGGAACGTATCGTTCGCAGTTGCGGGCGAGACAGGAAGCGGCAAGCACAAAGGCAAGAGCGCCCGCCGCAGCGTACGCTTCGCCGGAATGCCCACAGGTACAAGTTCCCTTTGCAGCAGCAGGTATAGCTTGGTCCCGGGAAAGCTGGCGAAAACAGAGCGGGTGCCATACAGTTCTATCCAAAGCCGCGTGGCATCGGGAAGACGGTCGACCGTCCAGCGGATAAGCGACGCTGGAGCAAAATCCCCCATCACGTGAGTGATTAGCAGCGTTACCGCACCAAGCGCCACGCTCGCCCGCGGATTGTTCTCGGCAAGACACTCAAGCTCGCGCCAAAGAGAATCATCTTCGCGGTGTGCGAGCACATGGCGGCGAAACTCAAGCAAGTGCGAGGCGCGTGAAAAGTCGCTGCACACATGTTTAAACAGGTGCAATCCCTGTCCCAGAAGAAGGTCGGCCGGTGAAAGCGCCGGCATACAGATGCCGTGGAAACGACGCTTTACGGTACGAGCGAGCAATGAAGAGCCATCGTTGGTGTTGGCTTCCACGTGCAACTCGACGCAGCGGTGAGGCGAATTTTTGTACAGATCTTTCAGGGAAGCTTCAGGCATTTGGTCTGTTTTGAATTCCCAACTTCTGCCGCTGACCACGCGCAGGCGATAACCTCTCCGCTCGAGGATCTGCCGCGCTTTAGAAAGGCTGTTCTCCGCCACCAGAAAATCGAGGTCAAGCTGCGATCGCAACTGCAGCTTTGGTACCGAGTGCGGCCAAAACGAAAATCCTTTCAGATTGGCATAGGAAAGGTTGGCGTTCTGAAACTCGCGCTGGATTTCGATCGATTCGTCGACCATGCCGCGCAGCCGCTCAGTGTTGTCGATCAAATTCTGCTGCAGGCGAGCCATCACCGCTCGGGGCAATAGGTCGTTTAATTGCAACTCAAGCACTCGATCGAGGAAATACAGCGCCAGACCGCTCGTATCCAGCCAGTGCAATAGTTGTTGCCATTCATGGTCCGACAGGTGCCACAACCGTGCATACTGCTCTGGCAAGGGCTCGCAGAAGATCAGCAGCACGGCCTCGCGCGCTTGCAATTGCTTAGGCAGGGGTTTGGGTGATGCACTCGTATGCAGTGTGGACATAGAAGCCGGCCTGGTTGGACCTCGGGATCGCCAACCCTGCAAGCGGATAGGAAATGCCCTGGAGGAGAACAACTGTCCAGACTTTATCTGCCCGTCGATTGTGGATTGTCATGTCGCCGTAAAGCGATTGTCATTGCCTTGTCGCAGAAGAACTCCGTCCTGCAAGTGACAATCAATTGACAAAATGCAGACCATCGCGAGACACATCACAAAGCATATATCGCTACTGTGGCTGTTATGCCGCGTCCAATCCCGAAGTTTCCTCTCTCGAAAATGGCACGGTCAGCGAGGCCCATCGCCTTTGTCCTGGCCTTGCTTTGTTCTGCGCTTTCCGGAGCCACGCAGAACACGCCTCTTCTGTCCGGCGGTGTAGGTTTCCTTACCAACACCAACACTGGTAACACGACTTACACTCCGATCATCGAGCCTTTGCTGGCGGCGCCCATTGGCCAACATATTCTCGTCGAGTCGCGGGCAGCCCTGCTTGAGACTTGGGCTCCCAGTGGTAACAGCGCCCAACCGGGCTACGATCACACCCACTTCGCGGGTCTTACCTATCTGCAGGGGGATTACATCGCTTCGCCGCACCTCACCGTTGTTGGCGGCAGCTTTCTGCTGCCCTTCGGAACTTATAATGAGCGGTTAACACCCATCTGGATCGGCAATTTCCAGGACGGTCCGATCAGCTCCAATATCGGTCTCATGTCCACAGGCCTTGGCGTCGGTGGGCAGCTTCGCGGTTCCGCTATTTCCCGGCGAAAGTATTCCCTTGCCTACGCCGCCTATTTCTCCGCTGCCTCGACGAATGCGCAGTTCACTTCGGAGCGCTCCGCTGGAGGCCGAGGCAGCCTCTATCTGCCCGAGCAGCGGCTGGAGGTGGGCTTCTCTTATAATCGCCTGCTTCAAGGCACACATGAGAATTTTTTCGGTACGCACCTCTGGTGGGAACCGAAGAATACCGCCTTCCGCTTGCGCTCGGAATTCAATCGTGGCCAGCACGCGCAGGGGTATTGGATCGAGTTCGACTACCGTACGCAGGCCTTCGGAGGCTTCAACAGCTTGATTGGCCGGTTCGAACCGCTCTTCCGGATGCAGCAAACCTTCCGGCTCGACAACTCCAATATCAGCGATGGCGTGCCGCTGGTGAACACCCAACGCGCGGACTTCGGCCTCGACTACAACCTGCCGCACAATACCAGAATTCTTACCAGCTACGCGCGCCAGTTCTCCACCACCGGCAACCACAACATTTGGGAGACAGGAATCGTCTACCGGTTCCTCTTCCCGGCCTGGAAAGGCAAATGACCATGAGTGCAAAGCATCTTCTCGTTGCCCTGACCATACTGGCCGCGACGCCCGCGGTTCCACAGGCTGCGCAGACGGATACAAAGCCGGCTGCAAGCACCTATGCGACGCAACAGCGTGCAGAAGATAGACAACTGCTCGCCTTGATTGCCCTAACTGCCGCGCCTTTGCTACCGCCGGCGATATCGCAGGATCATCCGCCCGTTACGCCTGCAAGTAAGAAGGCGACTGTTGCCCAGCTTGAGGATGACGGGCAACGCATCTTCGAACAGAACTGCTCTCGCTGCCACAATGCACCGGAAGGCTTCTCCCCTCGCATCTCCGGCACCATTGTGCGCCACATGCGCGTGCGCGCTTCGCTCAGCAAGCATGACGAGGAAGAGCTGCTCCACTTCTTCAATCCTTAATTTGGGCCAATGTGGATCGAATCTCCGTGTCCCCACACCTAGCAGAACCGTATGGGCCCGCTGGCCTAGAAAATAAGGGCCAAACCTGCCAGGAATATCAGCCCTATTTGGGCAGCGTGCCAGCCGGTTAGGTTCCCATTACTGAGCCCAACGTCATCGCGCTGCCTATCCATCGTATGGCCCGCTCATTAAAGCGGTGATCGAGCAGGGACAGGTTGAATAGGAAAAGTCGATCGAGAATCCGGCGTCGAAGAAAAAAGCCGCGGAGAAAAACACCCAATAGCTGCGAACCGAGATTCTTCTCCTGCAGCCACGCAGCAGGATGTTTCCAGAGGGAGACAACTGTCGCGTCCGGCGCCGGATCGAGCAGCAGCTCCATCAGCGCCCCTCCCGCACCAGTACCCGCAGCCGATCGACGGCCCAATCCAAGTCGGTGTATCGCAGCTCGAAAACCTCCGCGGTCAGGAGCCGCTCGATCGCTCTGTACTGTACGGCAAGCAACTCTGCCGGTCCGTAAAGCGTCTGGCGCATGAAGTGACGAGCCACATCTCTGCGATACGGCACAAGCTGGGGGGCGGAACTGGTACGCCGATTCAAAAAGACGATGAAGTCGACACGCGTTGTTTGCGCGCCGGCAATATGAGCCATGTGCGCTGTCGGCAGTTCGATCGATGGTTTGCCCGCCGCGCGCGGTGTATTCTCGAGACCTGTAATCTCTGGAAACAGCTCCGCAGCAGAGGGCCGAAAGCGCACCTTGTGGCAGTCCCCCGTAATTAGTCGCTTGGTTCCTCCGTTCAGCAGAAAACTTCCGTCGTCGCTCACATAGGTCCATCCCGCACGGGCGCAGGCATACGCCAGGGTCGATTTGCCCGCTCCCGAGTCGCCGCACAACAGCACTCCTCGTCCATCCAGAGCGACACACCCCGCATGCACCGGGGTTGAATACCGGGTCGCAACGCAACAAGCGGGCGTTCCCAGGATGAAATACTGCGCGTAGAGCCGATGCCGCAGCGCGGAGCGCGAAATGACAATCTTTGTGTGACAGGATTCCAGATCGACGATGCTGTAGTTATCCGCATCGGCAATACACATCATGAGCGGTTGCATGTAGCGGTGCGTCGGCTCCGGAGGACACGCTGTCGAATCACTCTCGACTACTTGCACTTCCGCGCGGAGTGGCTCTGTATCGTGCTGCTTGGTGAACTTTCCCCACATCTCCTCGTAGTGCTTGAGTACACCCTCTGAATTGGTCCTTATCACGGCCGGGAAGCCAAGCGGGTAAAACGTCGCGTGGAAAGGGAATTCTGGTGGTTCCACGAGGTGCCTGGCAGGCTCTACCCTCTGAGCGGCATTGCATGCGGATTCGAGTTCTTCAATCGATAACATCATCCGTCTCCATGGATCTAGATAGCGACTCGCTCGACCACCAACCATGCGAAACCGACATCGCTGCCGCTTTCGCGCGAGGCGGCAAGTCTCGCTGAAGCTGAGGGACGGTTCGCTTCCGCTATACCGACAGGAGGCAGGGCGGACCGAATCGACATGAGGCGAGGCTATCAGCGAGTGGAGACCTGAGTTGTCAAAGGTGGGTCCCCAAAATGTCAGCGAATTGTCATCTCCATTTAGAGACGTCTTCGCTCTCAAGCGATTGCTATCTGCGGAATGCACGTATCAGGCGGCTTCCGCAGTGCCGATGAGAGGGGCGCGACAAGGTGATGACAATTGACTAACCGGCGCACGACAACTCAGCCGATCGAACTCGCTAAGGTGAGATGAAAGCGTGCAACCAAATACTTTGAGGAAGAGATTAATGAAGAAAAATCTGATGCTGATGATCCTACTGGGTGGGGTGCTGATGGAACCCTTCTCCGCGTCCACAGTCGCGGGGCAGGCAGCGCCCAAGACGATTAACCTCATCGCCCACCGCTTTACTTATGAGCCGGATGAAATCACTTTGAAGAAAGGCGAGCCGGTGGTGCTGGTGGTAAAGAGCCAGGATGTGCCGCATGGGCTGCGCATTAAGGAACTCACCGTTGACCTGAAGATACCTGCGCACGGCACAGCTCAAGCGCAGTTCACTCCGGACAAGACAGGGGACTTTGTCGGCCAGTGCTCCGTATTCTGTGGCTCAGGCCACGGTTCGATGAAAATCACGCTGCATGTTGTGGAGTAGAGATGCGCTACGCACTAGCAACTTTAACTGTGTCTATTGGACTCGTGGGACCACTCGGCTGTAAGGCCGATCCCCCGGGAAAGCTGGAAACAAAAATCATAACCACCGCTGAGCACAATATATTCATTGGCAACAAGGACCAGAAGAATCCTTTGCCGGACACGCCACAAACCCTGGCCGACGGCAAGGAGGCTTTCTCGCATTATTGCGTCGCCTGCCACGGCAACGATGGCCAGAACACGGGTGTTCCTTTTATAGAGCACGTCTCGCCCCCGATTCCATCGCTTGCTTCTCCTGACGTGCAGCGGTATACGGATGGCCAACTGAAGTGGATCCTCGATTACGGGATTCGGCCGTCCGGAATGCCTGGCTCAAAGGGCGTTCTGAATGACGATGAACTCTGGTCGATCGTGGTCTTCCTGCGCCATCTTCCTCCGGCCGAGAGCCAGGGTGTTCCAGAGATGTATACCCATTGAAGTTGATTACCGAGAAATCATGACTGCAATCGCAATAAGTGGCGAAGAGGCGCAACCAACCGGGCTCGCGCTTGCCCTCGGTTTTTTCTTTTCCTTCCGCATCATCATTATTCTTTTTTCTGTGCGCGTGCTGGGCACAACCCCGCGCGCTGGCGCCGAGTTGAGTCTTCTCTCAGATCTGCTCATGCTGCTTGTGGTTTGCTTTCGCTCGCTCGGATATGCGCAACGCACCTTCGGTTCCATGGTGCGGTTGTCAAGTATCCGCTGGGTTCTGGCGTTCCTCGTATTTTCATTTTGCAGTCTGGCTTGGAGCGCAACGGTCTCGCTACCAACGTCGGTTGCTTACTGGTGTGGGCTGGCTGTGGATGTGACCATCGTGGTCGTACTGCTTCGCTCCGGATCGGTGACGGAGATGTCTCATTCCCTGATGAGAGGTTTCGTGGTGAGCACCTGCTGCCTGGCGGTGATCGCTTGGATCATGCCGGGCCAGGCGGATCTTCGGCTTGGGGATGAAGAATTTTTCAATACCAACCAGATCGGCAACCTTTGCGCCACCGCAATTTTTCTGGCGCAATATCTTACCCGGCGTAAAGCAAGGCGGTGGGGTTTTGCTATTTTCTTGCTGGCACTGACTCTTTTGCGTAGTTTGAGCAAGACCACCATCGTAGCCTTCTTGATCAGTGAGAGCTTCCTGATCATCGCGGACAGGTCGATAAGCCGGAAGACAAAGATACTGCTCACCGTCGCCGTCGCCCTGGTCATCCTGGCCTTTTGGGGCCTCTTCGAGGCCTACTACGACGTCTACACCACCGCCGGAAACCAGGCAGAGACGCTCACGGGGCGCACCGGTATCTGGGCCTACGTCCTCAACGAAGCACTGGGTCAGCCACTGATCGGACACGGCTTTGACTCCATGTGGAAGGTGATTCCTCCTTTTGGGCCCGACCGGTTCGAGGCCAGGCATGCGGAAAACGAACTGCTCACGCAGTTCTATGCTTTCGGGATAGTCGGCGTGTGTCTGCTGATCGGCATATACGGCAGTCTCTATCGGCAAATCCGCAAACTTCAAGGGCCGGTAAAGATCGTCTTGCTCAGTCTCTTGTTGTTTGTGGTCGTGCGCGGCCTGGCCGAAGCCGAAGCCTTTGACCTGTTGCTCCCGCTATGGGCCATCGTCCTGATCAGCTTACTGGTGGAGCGGATGAGCACTGCAGGCGAGCCCGTGGCTTCTCGTTTGCTCGCCAGAGGGTGCGACGCATGCGCCCCTCTGCAGCCTCTTTCCGTTATGAACCTGCAGACTCGGCAGACAGAACGCTAGGGTGACTGCAATGATTAAGAGGGCCTTTTGCCTCGCCCTATTAGGCCTGCTGTTGCCTGCCGCGCTCGCTGAGTCATTTACGGCTTGCGGAAATCTTCTTTCCGGCGGTGGCCAATACGACCAAGCCAGAGGATCAACCTACGTTCCCATGGATAGCTGGATCTATCCAGCTATGGATCGTCTGCATGCGCTGGGAGAAGTCGATATCGCCTATATCGGGATGCGCCCCTGGACGAGATTGAGCATCGTTCACATGCTCGAAGCGGCAGAACTCGGAATGAGTAACACCGCCGACGATAGTGAGGCCTGTGGTATCTATCACTCCCTTCAGCGAGAGCTACAGCCAGATGTCGACAGCCTGAAAGATCCAGCGCGGCCGGAGGCAAAAATCGCGAGCGTCTACACCCGTCTGGGAGGAATCTCGGGCACGCCGTTGCGCGACAGCTATCATCTCGGCCAGACCATCGTCAACGACTATGGCCGCCCTTATCAGCAGGGGTTCAATACCATCAATGGCTTCAGTACCCGAATGAGTGCGGGCCGTTTCGCTTTCTACCTGCGCGGCGAGTATCAGCACGCTCCGGCCGCCGCGGGCTATTCGCCTACGCTTGCTGAGCTGCTTTCAGAGATTGACGGCATACCCTTCGCGACGAATCCAAAGCAGGACACGATTCCTTTGGGTCCCATCTCGGCGGCAAATCCGGTGCGCGTGGTTGAGGCGAATGTGTCTTATCTGCTCCTCAACAACGAAATCTCCTTCGGGAAAAATGACCACTGGCTTGGGCCGGCCCAGGGAGGAAGCTTCGCCTGGAGTAATAACTCCGAGAACATCTACGCTTTTCAAATCGACCGGGGAGAGCCTTTGCGCATTCCTGTCCTGTCACGTCTTACAGGGCCATTCCGCTATCAGTTCTTTGTTGGCAGCCTGCAGGGCCATACCGATCCAAACGCCCCGTGGGTGCATGCGGAGAAGGTTAGTTTCAAGCCGACCGAAAACCTCGAATTTGGCTTCGAGCGCACGGTGATCTGGGGTGGAAAGGGTCATGTCCCGATTACGATTGGCAGCTTTCTAAAAAGCTTTTTCAGTTTCCAGGATGTCTCCGCAGCAGAGAAGCTTTCGCGGAGCGATCCCGGTGCCCGCTTTGGCACGTTTGATTTTTCTTATCGTTTGCCTTACCTGCGCCAGTGGCTAACGCTGTATACGGACTCCCTGGTACACGACGATACCAGTCCGATCAGTGCGCCGCGCCGTGCGGGTATTCGTCCTGGCCTGTATCTGTCGCAGTTTCCTAAGCTTCATCAGCTAGATCTTCGGGTAGAGGCTGCAGACACGGACCCTCCAACAAGCCGGAGTAATGGTGGCCAGTTTCTTTATTGGGAACAGATTCAAAAACAGGGTTACACCAATAAAGGCTTCATCCTGGGAGATTGGATCGGCCGGGAATCGAAAGGCGGCCAGGCGTGGCTGACCTATCACCTCTCTCCAAAAGAACAGATACAGTTGTCATACAGAAACGCAAAGGCGGCCAAAGACTTCATTCCTGGCGGTACCACCCAGAATGACTACCAGATTTCCGCCACGAAGCGTATCCACGAGCACCTTGAAGTGCAGGGAGCGATTCAGTACGAAGGCTGGAAAGCTCCGGTCTACGAATCCCACAAACAAAGCGACGTCAGCGCAGGTGCACAAATCACCTGGTACCCGTGACGAGCCTTGGCCGAATGACCGTAGTTTCTTGAGAAAGAATCATCTGCGTTTTCACAGACGTGTCTGCCCCACAAGGGGTAGGATTCATAGCGCACATGGAGTAGCTCATGAAAGCTGCGGTCTGGTACGGCAGGCAGGATGTTCGGATTGAGGATGTGGCCAATCCACCCCAACCCCCGCCTGGACAGCTTCAGGTTGAGGTCGCTTGGTGCGGCATCTGCGGCACCGATCTTCACGAGTACATCGCTGGTCCTGTCTACATCCCGCAGCACGCGCCGCATCCGCTCACATCGGTACGCGCACCCGTCCTCATCGGGCATGAAATGTCGGGGCGGGTTACCGCCGTGGGCGAGGGTGTTCAGAACTTTGCCGTCGGCGATCGCGTTGTCGCCTGCCCCATCATCGGTTGTCAACAATGCCGCTGGTGCCGGTCCCGCTCCATGGCGCAATGCGACAAGGTTGCGTTTCTTGGGACGAGTTGGTGGGGAGGAGCACTGTCAGAAAGTTTGAACTTGTACGCGTACCAGTGCTATCACTTGCCGGATTCCATTTCGGACCAGGTGGGCGCGCTCGTTGAACCGTTCTCAGCAACCGTGCGCGCTGTCTCAGCGGGCAACATTGGTCCTGATGACAATGTTGCGATTGTGGGCGCGGGACCGATCGGTTTGATGGCGCTGCTGGCCGCGACCCTCCGCGGAGCAAAGCGGATTGTCGCCGTCGAAGTTGCCCAGCGGCGTAAGGAAACCGCAGTCAGACTGGGCGCAACCGACATCATTGATCCGGCAAAGGAGGATGCGGAGAAACGCGCGCTCGAGCTTACCGGTGGCCAGGGCTTCGATGTTGTGCTGGAGTGTGCCGGGCAGCCGATGACCGCGCAACTCGCCGGAAAACTCACCCGGACACGGGGCCGGTTGGTCGTCATGGGAGTGTTTGAAAAACCCGCGCCACTTGATTTCACCGACCTGGTCTTTCGCGAGAAGACCGTAACCGGAAGCATGAGCGGTTATGGACTCTACGACGAAACAATTCGCCTCATGACCGATCCGAGATTCAAAGGTGAGGAACTGATTACCGCCCGCATCCCTTTAGACGATTTAGTCGGAAAGGGCTATCAAGGCCTGCTGTACGAGAAAGAAACGAACGTAAAGACGCTGGTATCACCGCGCTGATGCGCTGACCGACGCTCTCACCATCGGCGCGATGCGTGTGCGTGGCGTGCCTGAGCGGACCGGGGAGCCGAATTGCATTTACCATAGAAGACCAGTTCGTTGGGCGACAACATCGATGCGCAACCGCATGGTCAATCTTTGGACGTTTGGGGGCTCTCGCTACCCGACCTGCTTCGTCGCACTGTTCGTGAATCCTGGCAGGATGAGGTTTTTGGTCAAGGTGGTCGAATGGCCTTCTATCACTTCCTGGCGATCTTTCCGTCTCTGCTCCTCTTTTTCCTGGTCAGTGCACGGATTCCTCATCTCGGCGATCACACGAGGAATGCGCTCCAGGAGATGTCTAGCCAGGTATTGCCCGACCAAGCCTCGCAACTCTTACAGAAAGTGATGGACGAGATCAACCAGCGAGCTCGGTCGGGCCTGCAGCTTATTTCCGTTTGTGCCGGAGCGTTATGGGCCGCTTTTAACGGTACCTGGGCAATGATCTACGGGCTCAACAAGGCGTACGAGGTGGAAGAGAATCGCTCCTGGTGGGAATTGACGATCACGATTGTCGGCCTGACGCTTTCTCTGGCAATTACGGGTTCCATCGCCGTATTGCTGATTTTCTGCAGTGCGTACCTTCAGGCGCAGTTTCATGGAGGTGCAATAGCCCTGCGCTGCCTGGAATGGTTGGTTCTGGCCGCGACGCTTTCCTTCTCGTTTGCGGTGCTCTACCGCTTCGCGCCCAATCTTCGCGATTGTGCATGGCGGTGGAGCACGCCGGGGGCATTTTGTGCGCTCGTCCTCTGGATTGGCTCTACTTTCGCCGCCCGCGTCTATTTCGATCACGCCAACTATGCTCGAAGCTATGGGCACCTCGATGGCGTCGTCATGCTCCTGCTGTGGCTCTATGTCTCCAACGGAGCCATACTGATTGGCGGCGAAATGAACTCTGAGATTGAAAAGACGGTCACAGGACGCCGCGATACGCCTGTGGAGAGTCGCCACCTGCAGGATGTGTCCGACTCCACGAGGAGTTCCTTCTCCGCAACTAAGCGGTGAGACTTTGTTTTCGGCTGCAAGAACGGCTTAAGGCCGGATCTGGCTACACCTATGCACGAAGGGCACGGGTTTAGCGGTGCCGCAAAGGCAGAAGACGCTCATCGGCTTTAGCCGCTGAGGTACGCTTTTCAAGACCGCAGGTCGAACTCATCCTGTTTTCGTTTGGAAGACGTACCTCAGGGGATGAAGAAGCCCTCATCAGGGCTAGCCGAGCGCGGCACGGCTGAAGCCGTGCCCTTCGTGCTGACAATTTTTGCGCGGCCGGGCCGTGCTACATCAACTCTTCTATAAACCTTCGCGCCACTTCGGGGGGAATGCGCGAACTCTGCTTGACCAGCGGTTCCGTGGCCAATACAGGTTCTGATTCATTCAGGGTCGGCACGTCCGTGCGCTCGAAGAATTTGCCTATGGGAATTTCATCGCCCCACAGGAGCGACTTCTCCATCGCAGCCATCCAGTTGGTCGAGTCGTACTCCGGATTATCTTCGAGCTTCTTTACTCGCGGCCGGAACCACTGGAAGGTGTTGTCGTGGTTATAGGTCACACAAGGGCTGAAGACATCGATGAAGGAGAAGCCTTTATGCTGAATTCCCTGTTTGATCAGTTCGGTAAGGTGCTTCTGCTCCGCACTGAAACCACGCGCGATAAAGGTGGCTCCCGCAGATAGAGCCAGGGAAATGGGATTGATCGGCCCCTCGACGTTGCCAAAGGGCATGCTCTTGGTCTTCATGCCTTTGCGGCTGGTAGGTGAGGTTTGCCCAGTGGTCAGGCCGTAGATCTGGTTGTCCATGACAATGTAGAGCAAGTCGACGTTGCGCCGCATGGTGTGCATGAAATGATTGCCACCGATACCGAAACCATCCCCGTCGCCGCCGGTGACCAGCACCGTCATGGCGTGGTTGGCCATCTTGAAGCCGGTGGCCACAGCCAAGGAGCGGCCATGCAGCGTATGCATTCCATAGGTGTTGATAAACCCGGGAAAGTTCGAAGAGCAGCCGATACCGCTGATGGTGGCGACCTCGTGATTCGGGATCTGCAGCTCAACCAGCGCCTTTTGCACGGCGGCGAGAACGCCAAAATCACCACACCCGGGGCACCAGTCCGGATCGACCTTGCCCTTCAGGTCTGCCATGGTGGTCAGTTTTGGAGCTACTGTATCTGTTGCCATCGTTGAGTCTCCTTACCGGTTTCACAATTGTTGTAGATCGAAGCCTAAGAACTTACGTGGTCCCGGCGAGCAGGGACACACCTTGCGATCGTTGATGAGCCCATAGTCATTGTGAAACCGGTCTAGACCATGATCTCGTGGGTTGGGACGGAAAGGGTCGTGCTTCCGTTCAGCTGTTCTTTGACTGCTTCCACGATGTGATGCGGCATAAAGGGTTCGCCATCGTATTTGCGGATATGGCCGTTGGCCACGAAGCTGGTTTCGCTGCGCAGGTAGCGGGCGAACTGGCCACTGAAATTGTTTTCAATAATGATGGTGCGGCGCGAGTGCTTCAACAAATCAACAATCGCGTCGCCGTGCAGCGGCACCAACCATCGGATTTGCAGCTGGTTGGCCGTAATCCCCTGCTCGGCAAGCAACTCCCGTGCTTCCTCGATCACGCCCTGGGTCGATCCCCAGCCGATCAGGGTTACGTCGGCATCCGCTGGCCCTTGCATGGTGGGCGCCGGGACCGAGGCTTCAATCCCCGCAACCTTACGCATCCGCTTTTCCATCATGGCGCGGCGCTTCACCGTGTTGGTGTATTCGTCGCTGATCAGCACGCCATCTTCATCGTGCTCGTCGCTCGAAACAACGTGGGTGTGGCCGGGCACTCCGGGAACAGCGCGGGGCGAGACGCCGCTCTCGGTTATGAGGTAGCGCTTATAGGACCCGTGACCGTTGCCATTGGCTGAGGTAATCATCTCGCCGCGGTCGATCTTCGGGTTGAAGTCAAGAAGATTGGGTTCGACACTGAGCCTGCCTTCGGCCAGCAGCAGGTCGCAAAGCACGATTCCGGGACACTGGAAGCGGTCCGCAATGTTGAAGATTTCTGGGATGAGGGTGAAGCAATCGCCAATATCCAGCGGAGCGGCAATCACCCGAGGATAATCCCCAAAGGCCGCCCCCAACATCTGCCAAAGATCGCCCTGCTCTGTCTTGGTGGGCACCCCGGTAGACGGACCCGCGCGCTGGCAGTCAATCACCACCACCGGAATCTCGGCCTGGGCCGACAGCCCTAGCGCTTCGCTCATCAGGGCAAAGCCGCCTCCGGAAGTGGCGCACATGGCGCGAACGCCGGCGTGCGCGGCGCCGATCGCCATATTGATCACGCCGATCTCGTCTTCCACCTGGCGGACCATGATGTTGGCTTTGCGGGCGTGCTCCGCCATCCAGTGCAACACGCCGGTGGATGGGCTCATGGGATAGGCGCAGTAGAACTTGACGCCTGCCGCTGCTCCCCCCATGGCCATGGCGGCGTTCCCGCCCAGTACGGCGTAGCGATTGTCGGTCATGGGCAGGGGATTGGCGAAGGCTTTAAAGTTTTGCGTGGCGTAGTCATAACCGGCGCGCGCCAGGCTCACGTTCTCGTCAATGACGGCCTGTTCCTTCTTGCGGAATTGCTCAGCGAGCACACTCTCCAGCGCTTGAAAGCCGACGCCGGTCATGCTGAGGGCGGCGCCGATCGCCAGGGTATTCTGGGCGATCTTGTTGCGGCTGATATCAGCCAGCTTGGAAACCGGCAGGGGGCACAACTGCACCCCCTCGGCTGCCTGGCCCGGCTTGATGGTGTCGGAGTTATAGATACAGGCGCCTCCGCTGCTCAGCAGGCTGAGGTGGCGGTTCATCGTGTCCTGGTTGAGGGGGATCAGCAAATCGATGCGATCGCCCATGTTGGTGATCTTGTCCGGACCGGTGCGGATAGTAAGGAAAGTATGGCCGCCGCGAATAATGGACTGATAGGCGTTGTAGACGTTCAGGTGCAGCCCACGCCGGCTAAAGATTTTCGCGAAAATGTCACCCGGGGTGGCAACGCCTTGACCAGCGGCGCCGCCAATACCGATAGCGAAGGACTGCCTCATAGATTCATCTCCAGGCTACGGGAGGCGACCGCCCAAAAGCTTTGTGCGCTTCCGTCTGCGCTGGACATTCTTCGGGGGGCCTCCGGATCTCGTTTCATCCAACAAAATCAGGACGCTTTTGTTGGCGCTATCTTTCGAACGCGGATAAGAATACACCTAGCCCCTGTGGTCTGGCATCTGCCTTGTTTTTGCTCGCTGTGGTCCTCTGGGACGGACATCACCCAAAAGCGGTAGGTTGCTCCAATCTTATGATTCCACGCATGATGCGCAGCCGGCTGTGGTGGAGAAGATGGTTCGTCCGCTGTCCCGGCGGCGGATCGGCTCATGCAGCCCGGCAAAGAAGGCGTACTCTGGAGTGTTGAGTAAAGTATCGCTCGATTCGGCGATACACAAACCACCCGGCACCCGACCGGGCGAAATTTGCGAGAATAATTGTTCTTGGGAAACGTCGAAATGTTAGCGGTAAACCACGGAGGGGGTTTGGCTTACCGCCGATTTCAACCAACAACCATGGTGAGGAATGGGTAACCGTCTTCCGCTAGCTCCGGTCGAACACCCCTGGGCCACTATCGTCGCGCTTCTCGTTGCGGCTGTTGTCTTTGGAGCCATCCCGCTGTCCCTGGCCCGGTTGTGGGCCAAACTCGTCTCTCCACCGAAGCCAGGATTACAGAAGAATGCAACCTATGAATGCGGACTCGAGGCCAAGGGTGACGCCTGGGTCCAATTGGACGTCTCCTATTATCTGTACGCCATTGTTTTTCTAATCTTCGATGTGGAGGCGGTCTTTCTGCTGCCGTTTGCCGCAGCCTTCTCGGGTCTTTCTCTGGCAGCATGTCTGGCTATGCTCGTTTTCCTGCTCTTGTTGGTGGAGGGCCTGGTCTGGGCCTGCCAAAAGGGCGTGTTGACTTGGAGCTAATGAGGATTCGATGGACCAGGATCTAAAGACCGAATTAAGCAAGCACGGGATCTTCGCCACCTCGTTCGAAGAGCTGTATAACTGGGGCCGCAAGAACTCAGTTTGGCCGCTCACCTTTGGCTTGGCCTGTTGCGCCATTGAGATGATCGCGACCACCATGGCGCGCTACGATCTGGCTCGTTTCGGAGCCGAGGTCTTTCGGCCCTCGCCGCGACAGGCTGACCTGATGATCGTCTCCGGTACCGTGACCAAGAAGATGGCTCCCCAAGTGGTTCGCCTTTATAACCAAATGCCGGAACCGAAATACGTGATCGCCATGGGAGCATGCGCCATTTCCGGCGGACCCTTTCGCGACGGGTACAACGTGCTCAAGGGGATCGACCGTTACATTCCCGTCGATGTGCACATTCCCGGTTGTCCCCCGCGGCCCGAGGCCCTTATCCATGCCTTCATGACCTTGCAAGACAAGATCAGTGGCCAACACCTTACAGGAGCATCGAGACCAAGGCATCTGCAGCAAGACCTGCCCAGCGAGTTTCCGGTGCCCGAGTTTGGTGAGCACGGACTCGAGCCACCGCAGAACGACGAGGTCTTCCGTAATCCACTGAAGGTGCTGCAGGGATGACATTGGAAGCAATCAGCAGCCGGTTACAGGCGGCCGTTCCGGGCTGCCAGGCGGAGATTGTCATCAATGGCAGCCCCTCCGCCCAGAACTCGCTGCTCATCGATCGCCAACACGGACTGGCAGCGGCCAAACTGCTGCGCGACGATCTTCAATTCGATTTTTGCTCCAACGTAACTGCCGTGGATTGGCCGGATCGAGAGAAGACGGAGAAAGTCAAGGCTAAGCAAGTGGTCGATGGCGTCGAAAAGGAGATAGAGGAGACAAGAAAGACCACCATTCCGGGCTACCTGGAAGTGGTCTACCACCTCTTTTCCATAGCCAGGAAAGAAGGGCCGGTGGTGTTGCGGATGCGCACCACGAACCGGACCGACGACGTTACCCTGCCGTCTTTAACTCCAATTTGGAGGAGCGCCGAATTCCAGGAACGAGAGGCTTTCGACCTGTATGGCATTGTCTTTAACGGGCATCCGGATCTGAGGCGCATCCTCATGTGGGAGGGCTTTACGGACCACCCCATGCGTAAGGACTATGTTCCTCCGCCCGACGACGATGACTTGGAAATACTGAGGGAGCGATGACCCAGGTAGTGCCCTCCGAGGCCGAACAGAGTGAGTTGATGGAAATTTCGATGGGGCCGCAGCACCCATCGACCCACGGCGTCTTCCGCATGGATGTTCGCCTGGATGGCGAGCGCGTTGTGCGCCTCAAGCCCGTCTTCGGCTACCTGCACCGGAACCACGAAAAGATCGCCGAGGCAGCCAGCTACCTGGCCGCCATTCCCTACACCGATCGGCTGGACTATCTCTGCTCCATGACCAATAACTGGGGATATGCCCTGGCGGTGGAGACGCTAGCGGGGATTACGGTGCCGGAGCGCGCCGAGTATATCCGGGTGATCGTCTCCGAGCTGACCAGGCTGCAGAATCACGCCGGCATGGCAGGCTTTCTGCTGCAGGATATGGGAGCCAGCGGCACCCCGTTGATGTATGCCTTTCGTGAACGGGAAAAAGTGTTGGATCTGTTCGAGTCCCTGAGCGGCGCGCGCATGATGTGCAACTACATGCGCTTCGGCGGAGTGCGCGTAGATTGCTCCGCCGAGTGGCTTAACCAGGCTGCGAAGCTGGTGGCCGGGTTCAACGGTTTCCTGGATGAGTTCGAAGCGTTGCTGACGGGAAATGAAATCCTCATGGCGCGCACCCAGGGAGTGGGCGTGCTGCCCCGCGAGCTGGCAATCAATGCGGGCGTTACCGGCCCGGGCCTGCGCGCCAGCGGGGTGAATTACGACATACGCAAAGTCGACCACTACGGCATTTACGACCGCTTCGCATTTCGCGTGCCGCTGGGCGAGCATGGAGACGTCTTTGACCGCTACATGATGCGGGTGCTGGAAATTCGGGAGTCGCTCAAGATTCTAGAGCAGGCTCTACGTGACATCCCTGCGGGGCCGATTATGGATCCTAAGAGCAAGGTGCGTGGCTTACGGCCCAAGGTGGGCGAAGCCTACGCGCGGATTGAGTCGCCTAAGGGAGAGCTCGGTTTCTATTTAATCAGCGACGGCACGCCCAATCCGTATCGTTACCGGGTGCGGCCGCCGAGCCTGATCAACCTTACGGTGCTTGAGGATATGTGCCTCGGTCACAACATCGCGGATGTGGTGGTGATCCTGGGGAGCATTGACATCGTTATGGGAGAAGTCGACCGGTGAGGAAAAGCGTACCTCAGGGGCTAAAGCCCTCAATCGCAGCGGCACGATTTGGCACGGCTAAACCCGTGCCCTTCGTTCAGCGGCTCAGTTTGGCACGGCTAAAGCCGTGCCCTTCGTGCAGAGAGTTTCCTCAGCTGTAAACGCGCCTTAAGTATGCAGAGCGAGGGCACAAGGTTATGTTGGGCGTAGGGATTGTCAAAGGGTTAGCGGAAACCGCGCGGAACTTTCTCGGCAGCTTTGTCGACAAGGACCGTCTGGTAACGGTGCAGTTTCCTGAAGAACGGCTGCCGGTATCGGAGGCAGCGCGCAACTTCCCTTTTCTCATTTACGATGGCACGGACGCGGAACAAGGCCTGCGCTGCGTGGCATGCCAGATTTGTGAGAAAGAGTGCCCTCCACGATGCATCACCATCGAAAAGAGCAAAGACAAAAAGCCTGACTTTGTCGGTAAGCAGCAGTTTTATCCCGCGGTCTTCGATATCGATGTATCAGTTTGCATGAGCTGCCAGATCTGCGTAGAGGTATGCCCCTTCGACGCCATCCGCATGGATAACGAATTCGAGCTAAGCACCGACGACCGCTTTGACGGCCTCTTATGGACAAAAGAAAAACTGGCGCGACCCAATGAGCACTACCTGGCTATCCACCCGACAGAAGCAGCCGAGGTCGAGGCCAGGCGAGCGGAAGAGAAGGCGCAGGCCGAGGCCAAGAAGCAGCAACCCGCGGTGACCAAATAATGCTGGACCAGGTCTTTGTCCTGCTAAAGCAATGGCTCCTGGGCTACTCACCGGCAGTGATCCGGCCGGCGGTCTCGATCCTGCTGACCATTATTCCCATCCTGCTCATCTTTCCCGTCTTGTTTGCGTTGACTACGGTTCTGGAACGTAAGGGTCTGGGCAGAATTCAGAATCGGTACGGCCCTAACCGGGTGGGAATTTACGGCATCTTGCAGCCTATGGCGGATGCCGTGAAGTCGCTGACCAAGGAAGACATCGTTCCCGCCTCGGCTGACCACACAGTTCATTTTCTGGCCCCCCTGGTCTTGTTAGCGGTCGCTTTTCTGCCCTACGCAGTTCTGCCCATCGGCCGGAACATGATCGCCGCCAACCTGGATGCAGGAGTCTTGTTTTTCTTCGCCATTGGAGCCATTTCCGAGCTGTCCGTATTTATGGCCGGGTGGTCAAGCCGCAACAAGTATTCCCTGCTCGGCGCCATGCGCGCTGTGGCCCAGATGATCAGCTATGAGGTGCCGCTGCTTCTCTCTTCCATTGCCGTCATCATGGCGGCTGGCTCGCTGTCGACGGTGGAGATCGTGGAGAAGCAAGCGGGCTTTTCAGGAATTTTCCCCCACTGGTATGTGCTTACGCCGTGGGGCTTCGCCGGATTCATCCTCTTTATGATCGCGGCTACGGCGGAGACCAATCGTTCTCCCTTTGACCTGCCGGAGGGAGAGTCCGAGATCATTGCCGGATACTACATTGAGTACTCCGGCTTCAAGTTCGCCCTCTTCTTCCTGGGGGAATACCTGGGCATGTTTGCCATCAGCGGTCTGGGCATCACCCTGTTTCTGGGTGGATGGTCGGCTCCCCTGCCTTTTCTGACCTGGGTGCCCTCCTGGATATGGTTCTTTGCTAAGCTGCTGGGCCTCATCATCGGGTTCATCTGGGTGCGCGGCACCTTGCCCCGCCTGCGCATGGATCAGTTGATGAACTTTGCCTGGAAGTTTATGTTGCCCATGGCGCTGGTGGTCGTGGTTTCGGCCGGGGCGTGGCGTTTTCTTCCCCAGGGCATGATCCGTTGGTTGGTGAGCGTGGTGTTTATCGCAGTTGCTTATGTGTTGTTGGCCCGTGGCGTCGAGACCAGAAATAAGATCGCGAAACGGACCTATCGTTTTGCCGAATGAGGGAAATGAC
Organism: uncultured Acidobacteriaceae bacterium; assembly: GCA_963743365.1. Taxonomy (GTDB): domain Bacteria; phylum Acidobacteriota; class Terriglobia; order Terriglobales; family Acidobacteriaceae; genus PALSA-350. Next base: position 217,484 of record CAVUQE010000015.1, on the reverse strand, counting down.
CGTACCGTTCCTGATTCTTGCTGCAGTGACCTTGGTGGGCGCGTCCGCCGCAATGCTCTTCCGCGGCCTGGTGCATTGCGCCCTGGCGCTGGCGGTGGCATTTGCCGGAATCGGCGCCCTCTACCTTTGCTTGGGAGCTCAATTCCTGGGTCTCGCGCAGTTGCTGGTATACGTGGGCGCAATCGCGGTGTTGATCGTCTTTGTCATCCTGCTCACCCGCGGTGGTGATAGCGACTCGCCCCCATTGTCTGCGGCACGATGGCCGATTACCGGCCTGATGGTAGCGGTGGCCCTGTTTGCGGTCCTTGCCTGGGCAGTCTTGCATAGTTTCGCAATCCATTCGGGCGGGGCACCCGCACCCAAAGCCACCATAAGGCAGTTGGGAACTGGCCTCATGGAAAGCTATGTGTTGCCGCTGGAAGCGATCGGGCTGATGCTCACCGCAGCGCTTATAGGTGCAGTGATCGTCGCCATGAAGGAGAACCAGCGATGACGGCTTTGGCGGCGTGTTTGCTGGTTTCCTCCATGTTGTTCGCGGTGGGTCTTGCGGGGGCGTTGACGCGCAGGAACACCATCCTCGTGCTGGTTGGTATTGAGCTGATGCTGAATGCCGCCAACATCAACTTCGTTGCCTTTTGGCGCTTTGGGCCGCACGCTGAAGCGATGACAGGCATGATCTTTGTGCTCTTCTCGATTGGCGTTGCGGCGGCAGAAGCGGCGGTCGGCCTAGCGCTCATTCTTGCGGTCTACCGGCACGCAAAAACTACGGACCTAAGCCAGCTCACGGGGAACGGCCGGTGACGATTTCCACACGCCAGCAGACGGAGAGCCCAGAGTGGAGGGAGCGGTAAGTCTGCCCATGGCCTCCTCCGTCTGGATCGTTCGCTATCTTTGGTTGATTCCAGTGCTACCTCTGCTGGCCGCGGGCATAGGTGCGCTCCTTAAACGGGAACAGCGCAGATTCGCCGCCGGCATCGCGATCACATCCATCAGTCTTTCTTTTGTGCTTGCGATGGTTGCCTTTGCCCATTTGCTAGGCAATCCGCAACGGATATTCATCAACTTTCCCTGGATGCAATTTGGATCGGAATGGGTGAAGCTGGGATGGATGTTGGACCCGCTGGCAGCGGTCATGCTGGTGATGGTGACCTTCGTCGGCCTGCTGATTTTCATTTACAGCGTGGCGTATATGCACCACGACGAAAACTTCACCCGGTTCTTCTGCTTCTTATCGCTTTTTGCCGGGGCAATGCTGGGCCTGCTGATCGCCAATAGCCTGCTGCTGCTGTTTATGTGTTGGGAGGTGGTGGGGCTCACCTCGTACCTGCTGATCGGTTTCTGGTATGAGAGGCCTGCAGCCGCTGCAGCCGCCAAGAAAGCCTTCATCACCACCCGGATCGGGGACCTGGGCCTGTTGCTGGGCATGGTGTGGCTCTACGGGCAAACAGGCACGTTGCTCTTTTACGACCACGGCGCCGGATGCATGGAGCACCCCGCGCTGTCGTTGCTGACAACACAAGCAACCGGCATTGCGTTGTTGATCTTCTGCGGAGCGGTGGGCAAATCGGGCCAGCTGCCGCTACATGTCTGGCTACCGGACGCCATGGAGGGCCCGACGCCGGTCAGCGCCCTGATTCACGCCGCAACCATGGTCGCGGCGGGTGTCTACCTGGTAGCACGCGTATATCCCCTGATGAGCGCGCCGGGAAGCGCGGCGTTGCAGGTGGTCGCCTGGGTAGGCGCCCTGACCGCCATCTTTGCCGCTGTGGTAGCCGTAGCCCAGGACGACATCAAACGCATCCTGGCTTACTCCACCGTCTCGCAACTCGGCTACATGATGATCGGGCTCGGCGTCGGTGGGGTTGCGGTCGGCGTCTTCCACCTGATTGCCCATGCGTTTTTCAAAGCGCTCCTCTTTCTTGGCGCCGGATCGGTGATCCACGGCTGCATGGGAGAGCAGGACGTTCGAGAGATGGGCGGCCTGCGCAAGTGGATGCCAGTAACCTTTGCCACCTACGCGGTGGGCACCCTGGCGTTGTGCGGCTTCCCTTTATTCTTCTCCGGGTTTTGGAGCAAAGACGCGATCCTGCACGCCGCTTATGAGTGGAACGGCTCGCGTGTTCCCTTTTATCTTGGCTCGATCGGTGCGTTGCTCACAGCGTTTTATATGACCCGCCAGGTCTGCTATGTCTTTTTCGGTAAGCGGCGCAAGGATCCAACGCCGGATCACGTTCCCCCATCGGAGGCTGCGGTGTCGGATCCCCATGATGCCGCTCACGAAAGCCCGACAGCCATGACCGCACCGCTGGTGCTGCTGGCGATCTTCGCCGTCCTGCTGGGCTTCATCGGAACTCCAGCGTGGCCGTGGTTGCAAGCCTTTCTGGAGCTAAGGCCTGCTGGCTTGGACTTTGGGCAGCTGATGGAAAACGGATTGCCCCAGCTGATGCTGGCTTCGTCCTTGCTTGTCTTCGCCGGACTAGGGCTGGGCTGGTGGGTTTATGGGCGCCGGCCGATCAAGCGAGCTGCCGATGCGGATGCTTTGGAGCAGCTGCAGCCGGCGCTCTTTCACGCGCTGCGCAAGGGCCTCTACATCGACCAGCTTTACGCGCTGACGTTTCAACGACTGGCTTGGTGGATCGCGAAGATCGCGAACTGGCTTGATCGATGGGTTTGGAGCGGCATCCCAATCGCTGTGGCGAGCTTGACCAAGGGGCTCGGCTGGATCGACTTCTCCCTCGATCGATGGATCGTGAACAAGGGCTTTGACGAGGGATGCAACGGCGTGGCCGATGGCGGCCGCCTGCTTGCGCGATTGCAGGATGGACGCATCCAGAGTTATCTGCGGTTATTGGGTGCCGCGGTGGCGGCGCTGGCACTATTTCTGCTGCTGGGACACAGGGGATGAATAGCTTCCACCCCATCCGCTTCCCTTTCATCAGCCTGCTGACCCTGCTTCCCTTGGCAGGAGCGTTCGCCGTACTTCTGCTGGGACGAGCCAGCCGTTCGGCAGCGCGCCTGGTCGCAGCGATCTTCGCCACTGCGGCGGTTGCATATACCTGTGTGCTGTGGCGCCTTTTCCAACCGGCATTGCAAGGAATGCAGCTTCAAGAATGGCATGGTTGGGAGCCATCGATTGGGCTTCAATATCACGTAGGCCTCGATGCTCTTAGCCTGGTGATGCTGGCTGTCTCGTCGATTGTCGTGCTCATGTCCATCGCGGCCTCGTGGCGGAATCCTAAGCAAGGGCCCCTTTACTTCTCTCTGCTGCTCTTCCTGGAGACAGGCCTATTCGGCACTTATACTGCCCTTAATTTCCTTCACTGGTTCCTGTACTGGGAGCTGAGCCTGATTCCGGCGTTCTTCCTGATTCGCCTCTGGGGCGGCTCAGGACGCGCGCGCGCCGCGACCCAGTTCTTTGTCTACACCATGGTAGGCAGCATCACTTTGCTGCTGGCTTTCCTGGCCATATTTCTGGCTAGCGGAAGCTTTGACTTTATCGAGCTGACTCAGCTGGCGCAGACCGGCCAGCTCGCCGCCGACATAGCGCAAAACCTGCACTGGTATCAATGGGACAGCGGTCACATCACCATGTTCCTCTTTTGCGGCGCCTTCCTGGGCTTCGCGGTCAAAACGCCGATCGTTCCTTTTCACGGTTGGTTGCCTTCGGCCTATTCTGAAGCGCCGCCAGAGACGACCATGGTGTTGACCGGCGCGCTGTCGAAGATGGGCGTATACGGCTTCCTCCGAATTCTGCTTCCCATCTTCCCCGAACAGATGTGGCGCGCCCGCACGATTCTTCTGTGGCTGGCGATCGCCACCGTCGTATTGCCCGCGTTCACCGCATGGGCACAAACGGACTTGAGAAGAATCTTTGCCCACTCCTCGATCAACCACCTGGGATACTGCATTCTTGGCATCGTGACCGTAGCCGGCTCGACCGGCGCGGATGCGCACTTGGTGAGCGCGAAGACTGCGGCGCTCACCGGGGTGATGCTGCAGCTGTTCAGCCACGGTCTCATAGCAGCGGCCCTCTTCTGGTTTCTGGCGCTGCTCGAAAGGCGCAGCGGCGGCCTGCTCGGCCTGAACGATTTCGGTGGCCTGCGCCGCGCCATGCCGGTCTTCAGCGGGCTGATGGGGATCGCTCTCTTCGCCTCGCTGGGTTTACCCGGATTGATCGGTTTCCCGGGAGAATTCCTCATCTTTAAAGGAGTCTTTCCCCTGACGTGGTGGGCGGCAGCGCTGGCGTTACTCGGACTGCTGATGACCGCTGTTTTCCTACTCACTCTGCTGCAGCGTGTCTTCTCCGGGCCGCTAGGTGAACGTTGGGTAGGCATGCCGGACCTGACACTGGCCCAACGGTGCATGCTCGCTCCCGTTATTGTGCTGATGTTCGTGGTTGGGCTCTACCCCCAACTGATCAGCGGCATGCTGCAAGGCACGGTATTGCAGTTTGTCGCGCAGGTGAGGTACTAACCATGCTTGCCTGGACGATCTACCTCTCCTTTATTGGGGCAGTTGCGGTTACACTCACGCCGGCGAGAAGCCCCGCCATTGCCCGTCTCACCGCCCTGCTCACGGGACTGGCAGGGCTGGGGATTGCAATCGTAGCTGTACTGCAGGATCGATCGGGCCAACTGATCACCATTGTGAAAACGCCGTGGATCCCACAACTAGGCATTGAATACCACCTGGCGGCCGATGGCATCAGTCTGACACTGGTTCTGCTGACCGGGATTGCGGCGGTTGCAGGCATACTCTTCTCCTGGAATATCGAACGTCGGGTGAAGGACTTTTTTGCGCTCTACCTGGTGCTGATTGGCGCCGTGTATGGAGTCTTTCTCAGCTTCGATCTTTTTCAGCTCTTCGTTTTTTATGAGATCGCGATCATTCCCAAGTATTTTCTGATCGCCATCTGGGGATCGACGCGCAGGGAATATGCCGCCATGAAGCTGGTGCTTTACTCCTTTGCCGGTAGTGCGCTGGTGCTTGGCGGAATGGCTGCTGCATACGTGGTCGCCGGCCAGCGCACGCTGAACCTGGAGGTGCTGGCGCACTCCGCGTTCCCGGTACATTTTCAGATGTGGGCCTTCCCCGTGGTCTTCGTGGGCTTCGCCGTACTTGCGGGCATGTGGCCCTTCCATACCTGGGCACCCACCGGTCATGCAGCCGCCCCGACCGCCGCTTCGATGCTGTTGGCGGGCGTGGTGATGAAGCTCGGCGCCTATGCCTGCCTGCGGGTAGCGATGATGCTGTTTCCCCGCGGACTAGATCCGTGGGGCTTTCACGTGCTCGGATTCGGGTCATGGCAGCAAGTCTTCGCAGTGCTAGCGCTGATCGGCATCGTCTACGGCGCAACCATCGCCCTGGTGCAAAAGGACCTCAAGTTTGTCGTCGGCTACTCCAGCGTTAGCCACATGGGCTTTGTCTTGCTGGGCCTGATGACGCTGAACCAGATTGGCCTTTCCGGCGCCGTTTACCAGATGTTTTCCCACGGCATCATCGCCGGGCTGCTGTTTGCGGTGGTGGGGCGCATGGTCTATGACCGCACCCACACACGTGACCTGGCGGAACTGTCGCGCATCCCGCTCGCCCGCCTGATTCCCTTTGCTGCAGTGACGTTTGTCCTGGCCTTCATGGCCTCCGTCGGGCTCCCCGGATTCAGCGGCTTTATTGCTGAGTTGCAAGTGCTGATCGGGAGCTGGCGTGCGTTTCCATGGATGTGCTGCGTCGCAGGGTTGGGCATCCTGATCGGCATTGCCTTTTCGTGGCGCGCGCTGCAGGCTACTTTCTTTGGCGGCAGCGAGGAGACTACGGAACAAACGGTGCCTCCGATCACTATGCCCGAAAGGTTTGGAGCATACCTGCTGCTGGCCAGCACGATTGTGCTTGGTCTCTATCCCAGGCTGCTGATGGACCTGATTGTGCCCAGCCTCAATGGGCCACTCTTTGAGCAGCTTCGCCAGGGTGCGTGGAGATGACTGAACTTCTGCGCTTAACGGCGCCCGAGATCGTGGTCGCGCTGGCGGGATTACTTGTCCTGATACTGGACCTCGGATTCCTGCGCCGGGCTGCGCTTGCGACCCGCTTCCGTTTCGCCGCGGTCGCTTCCGGCATCGGATGCGCGATCGCGCTGGGAGTGCTGTTGAAATTCCCTGGCCAAGGCAGCTTGCCGGCGGGAATGCTGGTGGTCAATCCGCTGACGCAGTTGGTGCAGATTGCCCTCCTCGTACTGGCAATTCTTGTTCTTCTCCTGGTCGCCTCTGCTCGCTTCACCAGCCACGTGGGTGAGTATTGTGCACTGATCTTGTTTGCCACCACTGCGATGATGCTGCTGGTGAGCACGCAGAACCTGTTGCTCATTTTCATCAGCATTGAGTTCCTGAGTCTTTCGCTTTACATCCTTACCGCGTTTGATAAAGAGAGCCGGTCATCAGCGGAGGCCGGGCTCAAGTATTTTCTTTTTGGCGGCATGTCGGCGGGGATCCTGCTCTTCGGCTTCAGCCTGCTTTACGGTCTCTCCGGCTCGCTCGCGCTGGAGGGTATCGACGCCGCAGTCAACGCTTCCCCGGGCGATCCGCTGTTGACGATTGCCATCGTCCTGGTAGTGGCTGGGTTGGGCTTCAAGATTGCCGCTGCGCCCTTCCACATGTGGGCTCCCGAGGTATATCAGGGGGCGCCGACAGAGAGCGCCGCGCTGGTCGCATCGAGTTCAAAAGTTGCCAGCTTCATCGTCTTGTTCGTGTTCTTCTATGTGGGGTTGATGGGGACTGCGGGCAACGCCGCGTGGGGAGGTTACGCCGCGGGATGGGCGCCCTTGATAGCGTTGGTCGCTGTGGTATCGATGCTCTGGGGCAACCTGGCGGCGATAGCGCAAACCAGTGTCAGGCGGCTCCTGGCCTATTCTGCAATCGGGCATGCCGGGTATATGTTGATCGCGCTTGTCGCACACAGCCGCCAAAGCCTGGTGGCAATGGTGTATTACGTCATCACGTACGCCTTGGCGACCGTGGGTGCGTTTGGGGTGCTCGCTGCGTTGGAGAGCGAAAAGGTGGACACCATCGCGGACTTCGCCGGCCTGGGTAAGCGCGCCCCAGACGTGGCGTTTTGCCTGCTTATCTTCCTGCTCTCTCTGGCCGGGATTCCTCCGCTGGCGGGTTTCTTCGGCAAGTTCTATGTCTTCATTTCAGCTCTGAACACAACGGACCACGTTGCTTTGTTGTGGCTGGTGTTGCTGGCGCTCGCTATGAGCGTGGTTTCTTTTTACTACTATCTGAAAGTTCTCAAACAGGCTTACGTCGCGGAACCGAAGTCGGCCGCCGGAGTCATCCGCGTGGCGCCGACCACTCGGATCGCTTTGTGGGTGACCGCCGCCCTCGTCGTGATCCTGGGCTGTTTGCCGGATTTGCTGATGAACCGTATTGCGGCTGCGCTCCCCTCTGCATTCCATTGAGGCCAGCCCCGGCGTACTTACAATTGTGCTAACATCCATGTCGGGGGGACAAATGCCGACACCGAGGAAGAGGAAGCCGGCCGTCGCCAGCCGAACCGCCGCAACGGAATATCGAGGGAAACAAACCAAGACGGGCAATTCGTCTGGATTTCGCTTCGAGGGTGCTCTGTTCAAAAGTCATCCGGAGTTCAACGGCGAAGTGAGAGCTCACGTCATTGCTCCGGGTCGGATGCTGGTTTTGGCGGAAACCGAGATGCATGAGACAACAGATCCCGTGATGACATCGTTTCTCGCCTTTCTCGCGCAAGACATCGCGCGCACCCCTCAGGACATCCGGCCGCTGGATACAAAGCTGGCCAAACGTGCGGAGAAATTGACGAAAGGCATTTCTGTGTCGCCCGACGAAGATCTTGGTGATGGAGTATCCATGTAAATGATCGCAAATGGCTGGAGGCTGTATGTCCACCCTTTGTTCGAGCACCAGTTTCGGCAACTGGTAGAACACGTGGAAACTCTAGCGGCGAAGGATCCCGCCGGCTATAAGGAACTACCGGCCGCGAAGTTGTTGGCCACCATCCATCGTCTCATCCGGGAGACGATTCCAAGAAACCCTGGTGCAGCTGAGTTTCGCCAGGGAAATACCCTTGGTTCGGACAACCGGCACTGGTTCCGCGCAAAGTTCCACGAGCGCTACAGACTCTTTTATCGCTTCTCCAGTAGGGAGAAGGTCATCATTTACTCGTGGGTGAATGACGAACGCACATTGCGTAAGTCCGGTTCCAGGACCGACCCCTATCGCATCTTCCGTGCCATGCTCGAGGCGGGTGACCCTCCAAACACGATGGAGCAGTTGCTTGTGCGTGCCAAGGAAATGAAAGACGGATAAAGGGGCTCCAGCGCATGAAGCGTGCCAACGAACAAGGCGAAGACTACCTGGCGCGAGGTTTCCGCAACGTCGACGCCGCCGCCGTGGACAAGATGGCGCGCTGCCTGACGTACATGGATGGGCTACCCGAATTTCAGCAATACAAGACCACAATGCTGGAGATGATGAAGCCGCAGCCGGGCTCCCTCGTCGCCGATCTTGGTTGCGGTTTGGGCTTTGATGTCCGGCGTCTGTCTACGTTCGTGGGGCCGGGGGGGCGGGCAATCGGTGTAGACGCGAGCCTGACGCTGATTGAATCCGCGCGCGCCGCGAGCGAGGACTTTCCGGCCGTCGAATTTATTCAAGCGGATATCCAGAAGCTGCCTTTCGCTAGCGGCTCTCTCCACTCCTTCAAGGTAGACCGCACACTACAGCATGTGGAGCGGCCGCAAGCTGTCCTCAGCGAGATCTTTCGCACCATGAGGCCGGGCGGCAGGGTGGTCTGCGCCGACCCCGACTGGGGGACGTTCGCCATCGAAGCCTCCTCGCTGGGCAACGCCCAGCACCCCGTCGCCCGGCAAGTCGCTCAACTCTGGAGCGAAGATATCCGCAACCCCCGCATCGGGCGTGATCTGAGCAAATTCTTAGCCGAGGCTGGCTACGTCGATCTCGAGGTCACGGAGACAGTAATATCAACACCGACCTTTGAGAGTTCCGAGATCGTATTCGATATCACGCAGAGCGCCTTGCGCTTGGCTGCGAAGAGCGAAAGCGATGAACCTCTTAGCTGGCTCGCAAAGTTGCGCGAAAGCGTAAACCCTGTTTGCTGCTCCGTCACGCTTGTGATTAACTTCGCCAGGAGACCCTGAATTCCTGCTCAACCTTCCCATAAGGAGAAACCGGTGAAGACAAGAGATGTCGGTCTGGCCGCAGCATTCGCCATCGCGTTGCTGGCAGCGGAGGCACAAGACACGAAGTACGAACCCAAAGGCCAACAGATCCCGTCTCCGGAATGCCTCACGATGCGGGGCGCTTGGGTGGGTGGATTCACGCCATGCAGTGAGACCACGCACCAGGAATGGTTGAACGATGTTACCCACTGGCGTGCGGAGCGCCGTATCCGTATCGGCTACGACGATGCCCGCTACCGGATGCCGCAACTGCTGTGGACGCAATCGAGTTTTATGCAACCGCAGATGATGGTGCAGGACCGCTATTTCTACGACCCCATCGCGGGCAAATACACGGTGGATCGCTACCTCGACGACCTGGAGAAACGCTATGGAGGCATCGATGCCGTGCTCATCTGGCCGACCTACCCCAACATGGGCATTGATGACCGCAACCAGCACGACATGATCCGCTCCATGCCGGGCGGTCTGGAAGGCGTGCGCAAGATGGTGAGCGACTTTCATCGCCGCGGCGTGCGCGTCCTATTCCCCATGATGATGTGGGATCAAGGCACCCGTGATCCCGGCAAGCCCTGGCCGCAGGCCATTGCGGAAACCATGAAAGCCATCGATGCTGACGGCGTCAACGGCGATACCCAGGATGGCGTGCCGCTGGCGTTTTCGCTGGCCTCCGATCGCGTAGGCCACACCCTGGCCTTCGAGCCGGAAGGAGGACCATCCGACGAGGCTCTGGCCTGGAACGTGATGACCTGGGGGCAGTATCAATTCCCCTTTGTTCCCGAGGTCGATAAATACAAGTGGCTGGAGACGCGCCACATGGTCAACATCTCCCATCGCTGGGCGCGGAACAAGACCGATGACCTGCAGTTCGCCTTCTTCAACGGAGTGGGCTGGGAAAGCTGGGAAAACATCTGGGGCATCTGGAACGGCATCACGGAGCGGGACGGGGAGGCGACACGCCGTGTGGCCACGCTGGAACGCGGCGTAGCCCCTTTTCTTATCAGCCCTGGCTGGGAGCCCTACTACCCAACCCATCGCTATGGAGTCTTCGCCAGCCGCTGGCCGCTGAGCGGCCAGACCGTGTGGACGATCGTGAACCGCAACGAGTATGACGTGGGCGGGCGCGAGATCTCTATTCCCGCGGAGGACGGCGTTCGCTACTTCGACCTCTACCACGGCGTTGAGCTCACACCGGAAAAGGAAGGGAGCGAGGCGGTCCTGGCCTTCGCCATCGAGGCACATGGCTTCGCAGCAGTGCTCGCCACCCATGGAGCTCCGGATGCAAAGATGCAGGATCTGATGGCGCGCATGAAGACGATGACTGCGGCGCCGCTGTCGTCGTATGCCGACCAGTGGAAGACTCTGAGCCAGCAGATAATTGCGGTCGCGCCGGCCAAGGCGGCGGCCGCCCCCGAAGGCATGATTGCGATTCCCGGTGGCGACTATATTTTCAAAGTGCAGGGAATCGAGATCGAAGGCTTCAATGACATTGGCGTCGATGTGCAATATCCGTGGGAAGACATGCCGCGCCGCTTTCATGAGCACCGCATGACGATCCCGCGCTTCTACATGGACAAGTATCCGGTAACGAATGCGAAGTTCAAACAATTCATGGACGCGACTCATTACCAGCCGGCCGACGCCCTAAACTTTCTACGCGATTGGAAGGATGGCGGGTATCCCCAGGGGTGGGCTGACAAGCCCGTGACCTGGGTCTCGCTCGAAGATGCGCGCGCATATGCCAAATGGGCCGGCAAACGCCTGCCGCACGAATGGGAATGGCAGTATGCAGCGCAAGGCGGCAATCCATCGCGCACCTATCCCTGGGGTGACGCTTGGGAGGCGAATGCTGTCCCGGTTCCGGTGAAGGGCCGGTCGCTGACGCAGCCGGATAACGTCGATGCGCACCCCGCTGGCGCGAGTTCCTTCGGAGTCATGGATATGGTGGGCAACGTATGGCAATGGACAGACGAATTTGTCGACGACCATACGCGGGCCGGCATTCTAAGAGGCGGAAGCTACTACCAGCCGCAGGGCTCGATCTGGTATTTCCCCCAGGCGTATCGTAATGACCAGCACGGCAAGCTGTTGCTAATGGCGCCCAGTTATGATCGCTCCGGGACAGTCGGCTTTCGCTGCGTTAGCGATGCTGAATAAAACAAAAAAGGCGATTCGATCTGCTATTAAAACTTACGTAGTTACCAAAGGAGACAGCATGCCTCTCGTTCGCATCGATCTTGCTGAAGGCAGATCACTGGAGTACGGCAAACAGGTTGGCCAAATTATCTACCACGCGTTGACAGATGTGATGAACGCCCCCAAGGACGATCTCTTCCAGATCATCACCGAACACCCCCAATTCGGCTTGCAGTTTGACCGGGAATTTCTTGGTGTTCACCGATCCGACGAATGCATCTTCGTCCAGATCACGTTGAATAGCGGTCGAACCGTGGAGATGAAGCAGCGTTTCTATAAAACCGTGGCCGACGGCCTGCACGAAAGCCTGAAGCTGCGCCGGGAAGATATCTTCATCAGCCTGGTAGAAGTGACAAAGGAAAACTGGTCCTTCGGCAACGGAGAAGCCCAATACGCACCGGCTACGCCATAGCGCGACATAGGGCCGCTGCGGAAACACTGCGGCTCTCTCGATCCCCGATAACGGCTGTTAAGGTGAGCGCCACCCTCCCCTTCGTCGTCCCGAGCGAAGCCGAGGGATCTGCGGTTCCATTTCCCCTCACGCCAAAGCCTCGGAGTCGTACCCGGGGCTCGGTGGCGGACTTCTTGAGTGGTTCGCCCTTCGTGCCGTTCCTCAACCTGGACGAAACCATTCGTCACAGTCATGCACGCAGAACAAAGCGGAAACGCATATCTTCGCCGAACCACATGATGTAGTTTGTTCCCCAGGCGTTGTTGAAGAGATTGCAATGAACACCGCCGGAAAGATCGGCTTGTGCCCGGGAAAAATTTAGCGGCGATTTTTCCCCGAACGCAATGAGCGGCGAATCCACCGTCTCGACAAAGAAAGACTGCTGCTCATCCTTGTAGCCAAACCCCGTGGAAACGGCGTGCATATGACGATTGCCGGCGGACACCACATCAAAGGGCGACACCTGCTCACCAGATTTATCCATCATCCAGCCCTGTTGGCTAGGAACAATCGGATGAAAGCTCAACCAGAGCGCTTCGGGCATGCGCGTGGCGAGCTTCTGAAACCAGTAGAAGTTCAGGTGGATCACGGGTTCTGCTTTGGGGAGCAGCAGTTCCAAATACATCGTTTCGGGGAAGGCAGCTCGTCCTGATTTCAGTGCTTCACGATCCCGGATCTCCAGACGTGCAAGCACATGATGTGCCTCCGCATCTTCCTCTACCTGGAGCTCCGCCAAAGATGGCGACCAGTCACGGCTTTCCGCTCCAAAACGCTCAATGTTGGGTTTACCGAAATCCTTCTTCGCCCAATCCTCTGTGCTGATCACGTAATTGGAAAAGAATCGCGCGTAGTCCTGCTGGGAAAGCGTTTGGTACGAAAAGAGGGCCAGAGGATGATCGGCAGAGGCCCATTCCCGCCCGGATTTTTTATTGCGCAGACGAATGATCGCTCCCGTGCCCGGATCCAGCGCGAGTATGAAGTGCGCCGTCTCCACTTCCTTGCCGCCCGGATGACTGGAAGGATGCGACAACTGCGGCGGCTTGGCTTCAAGCTGGCGCACTGAGGCCAGAGCCTGATTACGTAGCGGCGCAGGCAGCGTGGCTATTCCATCAAAAAGATCCTGGCGCTTCTCCACCCAGCTGTGCTGCACCACTTCGTAGTTCTTGGTGTGCAGCATCTCGGCCAGATCGTGCGGAGTGTAGTGGTCGAAATCGAGCCAGGTTTTGGTATCGGTTCCCCAGGTGTGCTCGGGCTCAAGAAGAACATGGCGAAGTAGTGCCAGATCCGTCGCATCGCCAATCTGGAAACTCCGCTGCTTGATCCAGCCCTGACGAAGCCGCGCGACCTCACGATACCTTGCGACCTTAAGAGGATCGCTGGCAATACCGTGGATCCAGGTATCCCCGATCTCCTGCTTCACCACAGGCAAGTTAGCCCGGTAAGCGTCGACGGCATTCGCAATCTCAGTGAGGTTGGTGGCGACCACTTGCGCATTAGGGAATTGACGTTTCAAATCGGCGCAGACCTGCACGACCTCATCAGGTTTGTGCGGGCCGCTGTTATCATCCCGCACCACAATCGCTACCGCGAGATCCGAACCTGGCACTCGTGAAACGGCGCCGTACTCGTGGTGGTACATAACCACCAGCGACGCTCCTCGTAGATCGGTCCACACAAACAACGGGGGCACCTCGGCCGGTGTGCTCGCTCCGTTCACGCCAATGTCAAGAAACTTCACGCCTTGAGCGGCCAACGGACCGATAAGCCCCCGCGTGTGCCCAGGCACATCGGTCATCTTGGCTCCGGTCGTGGTTCGTCCAAATCGACCGTCCAGGGACTTCGACAGAGCGACGCTTCCGGAGATCATCGACGCATCCATCAGTTCGGTTTGCCAACTAAAAGGAAGAGCGTGCCAGGCAATGTCCCCACCGGAAATGGCATGCTCCATTCGCCGGCGATTCTCAGCCGTAGCCTGCTCCAGATACTCGTAGAGCAGCCACGACCCGGTCGTCCAGACGTAGCGGCAAGCTCCAGACTGGCGCATTTCCTCCGCTACCTTGATCGCCTGGGGAAAGAACTCGGTGAAGTACCGGCGAACCACCGCCGCCTGCGTGTCAATGAAGCCCGCATCGAAGTGACACTTGTACATGACCAGGACACGCTTGACCTCCCCATCAGGCGCAGGCGCCTGCTGGGAGAAGGCTTGTCCGGCAGCGAGCCCGCCTCCCAGCGCAATCACAGATTTGATAAATTCACGACGCTGCATAGTAGGCTAGGGCTCCAAGTCGCATGGTCACGGCACACCGCTTGCTGCTGTTGCGGCTGGTAAGAATCTTACACGGGTGAATTTCGACGGCCGGTCGCCGTCAAGGCAGCTTCAGGAATGCTTTCTGTAGACCCGGGTCGCCACTACGCTGGCCTGGGGCGAATCCGAACCAAAGCTCCTGGTCTCAATTAATATCTCGAATGAGTTAAGGGAGCCGTCGGCATTGCTGAACTGCGCCAGAAGCGGCCGCATCGCGACCCGGTCGAAGAGGGTGTCGATTGCCGCCTGGGTTCCGGCCATCGTCAGCCCTTCCGCCAGAAGGACCCATCCCGTGTCGTTGAGATTGGGAACAAATCCGATAACTGCATAGGTGCGATGCGAGGGCCCGTTTGCATCATTCTCGTAGATTGGGAGCTCTCCACCCTGCGGATGCCTGTTTACGATGTGCGAAGCATTGGGATGAGGCTGATACTCGAATTGAAAATTGAGTGTTTTCTCGAACAGCTCAGCCCACGGGTTGGAGAAACTGGATCCTAAAAGAATGACGTTCGCATCCTTAAGATCCTCCATGTGAAGCTCGCGGGAATAACGCACAGCAAACTGGCCGCTATTTGCCTCAGGCAGATGCGAGAACCTCATCACCGCATTCAGATCTGTAACATTGGTGTAACGCTGCGCGTCCAGATCTCGCATGTTCTGCTCATCAATGTTGTAGGGGCTCTTGAGAGTCAGATAGTCCCGATTGATGTATTCCGACAACGGAACTAGATGACCAGTCAAGTTTTGGATCATAACGATTCCATCGTCGGAGGGAACTATCAATGTCTGGTGGTTCTTGTCGAAGAGGCGCGCCCACAAGGGGTGCGACGGATCTGTGGTATTTGTGGACACGCGATGCGCAACCACCCAGGCAATGACCAGACAAGCGACCAAAACCAAGGCCGCCAGGCCAGGGACAAGCCAGAGACGACGCCTTGGCTGCACAGGCACCAGAGCAGGCGCGGCAGGCGCCACAGTTTCCAAAGCGCTGCCGGTATCCGTCTCGCGCTCCGTTACCACCAGCAACGGGCGCTCCTGAAAGTGATTGCCGGAATAGACCGGAACGTATTTTCCGCGGGGTATGGTGAGGCGTAGTTCCTCCTCCCGGCCTTCTTCCAGAAAATATTGGTCCAGACGATTGCGCAGCTGTCGCGCATAGTTCCTTACGATATTGTCTTCGCCGGGATGGTAGCCAGGACGCCGCCCGAAAACGTGTACACCAATCTGGTGTTCGCTGATCTCTCCGGTCTTACCAGTAATCTCGCGTTCACACACGTAGAGAAGGAAACGGGACAGCAGGGCCGACTTGGCAAAGCTGCGGCTCGCGACGATGCGCTGGGCCAACTGCCAACGCGGATCAGTGGCCAGATTAGAAACAGATTTCCACGCCGAGGCGGTTGGCAAATCACCGTTGACGGCGGCATCTTTTGAAGCCGCCTCGAAATCTGGTAGTGAGACGTCGCTCTGGTTCATAGCGTCCACGCACGGAAGGTTAACAGATCCACGAGAAGAAACGGTAAAACTTGCTAAGTTGTTGTCCTGGCAAAATTTATTGAAAGTCTACGGAATTTTCTAACTGCGCTACACATTCCGGGAGAAGTAGAAATCACACACCTGCCACTCGTCAACACTCGGTGTAAACACAGGGTAGACCCCTTCCAAATCGCGCTGTAGAAGCGCCAACATTGGGCCACTGAAGTCTTTTTGAGAGGCCTGTCATGCCAACAATCGGAATTCTTCCAGCTATCGATGTCCGCCCTTCCGCCGTTTCACAGTTTATTCATACAGCAACAGCTAAGGAATCCACACCAAGTTGGACTAAGGTATCCACACCAAAGTGGATCGTCAGCGGGTCGTCCGCGGCGAGATCTTGGGGTGGTGGCATCGGCGCATGCATCTCTTACGCTCTCGCCGCGCTAACGATTGTCTTCTGGATATTCTGTTCTGCAACCGCGTTGGCGCAAAATGACGTGGGTTCCATCGTCGGATTTGTCACCGACCAGTCGGGAGCGGTCGTGCCCAATGCAAAAGTTATTATCAAGAATGAGGGAACTGGCGAAAGCCGTACGGTGACCACGGATTCGTCAGGCCATTACGCGGTCCCGAATCTGCCGCCTACGGCGTACACCATGACGGCTGACGCCACCGGCTTTCAGAAGTTCGAGAGCACACACAATGTGCTGGCGTCGAACAGTACGATCTCGATCGATGCGAAACTCACCCTCGGAGCGGCTACCCAGACTGTCGAAGTAACGGCCACCGCGGCGCTCTTACAGACCCAATCCCCAGCAGTACAAAGCGAGATCACGGGACAGCAGATTCAAAAGCAGGAGCTCAACGGCCGAAATCCGATCTACATGACACAGTTCCTTCCCGGCTCCGTTAGTTCGGCAACCCTCGGCGATTTCAACTTCGCGTTCAACAGTGGAGACTCTTTCAATATCAACGGCGCGCGCACGCAGGATACGTTGTACACGATCGATGGCGCTCCGGCGGTTCGTACACGCGACGACGGAGAGATCATCGCCGGCGTGAAACCCGACTCGGTGCAGGAAATGCAGGTGCTCACAGCCGCCTACTCGGCAGAGTACGGCGGTGCTTCGGGTGCACAAGTCCACATTGTGACCAAGAGCGGAACCACGAATTTCCACGGGAGCGCATACGAGTACCTACGGAATTCGGCGATGAACGCCAACACTTGGTCACGCAACCTCAACTCCCAAACCCAGTTCCCTTCTCCCTTTGTTTACAACAACTTTGGATTTTCCGTGGGCGGCCCGGTCTGGGCGCCCAAGGTGCCCTTCCTGGATAGCCTACGGAACAGGTTCTTCTTCTTCATCAACGAGGATTGGATTCGCTACCGCTTTGCCAGCACGAGAACATGACCGTGCCCACCGCGCTGATGCGCCAAGGTAACTTCAGTGAATTGCTGAGTCCCAGTAATCCCTACTATGCGGGCGGCAAACAGCTCTACGTGCCCGGCACCTGCCCCGTGTACGGCGCCGCAACCTGCGTGCCTTACCCCGGCAACGTCATTCCGCAGGCCCAATTGAGTCCAAACGGCATTGGGATCTTAAACTCCTATCCCGCGCCCACTCCAGGTTACCAACAGGGAACGCAGAACTTTGCCGGTTCGGCCCCCAACCCCGAAAATCAGCGTCAAGGCCAAATCAATGGTGATCTCCTGATCACCGCCAACCAGCACCTCTTGTTTCGGCGCTCCGATAACTCGTTTTACGAGCTCAACCCATACAATCAGACCAATCCGCTGGTTCCGATCACTTACGAGCGCCCCAACCAAACGAACTCCCTGGGTTGGGTCTGGACGATCAGCCCGACCATGATCAACGAGGCGCATGCCAGCGTAAGCATCGACGACGTCTACATCGACGCTGCGCCTGGAGGGGCGGGCTATGATCGGGGATCATTTGGGATCGATTTTCCGTACATTATCCCTGGAGCGAAAGCTTCTGAGCAGAAGATTCCCACTGCCAGCCTGCCCACTTTCTCTAGTATTGCCGGCGGCCCATATCCGTCCCACTCCTCAGGGATTATTTATGCGGCGTCAGACAGCTTGACCAAGGTATGGTCGAACCACACGATCAAGGGCGGCATCTACTACTCCTACGCGGGCGAAAACGACAACGATCAGATCAACGTCTCGACGGTACCAGGGGGGGCCAGCAACCAGAACGGCACGTTCTTTTTCACTGACACCCGGACCGGCTACGGCGGTACGTCTGGCGCGGGCATAGCCAACCTGGCGCTGGGCTTGGCAGACAGCTATACCGAGATTGGGCCAAAAGCTTTCACTGAATGGCGCGGAACGCTGTTTGAGGAGTTTATCCAGGATAACTGGCAGCTCACGCACAAACTGAACCTCGACTATGGCCTTCGCATCACCACGGTCATTCCTTACAGCGCGCAATGGGGGAATGCGGTCTACTTCGATCCCGCTGCATTCAACCCGTCAGCGGTTCCGGAAGTGAATCCGAAAACAGGCCTCGTAACTGTGGGCACTGGCAACCCCTATAACGGCATCGTGATCCCAGGACGAAGCAAATTCCCAAGCTCTGCCCTCGCAGGCGGTCGCGTGCCGGCTGCGAATCCGGCAAATAATGCCTGCGCCGGCCAACCCTGCAACGGCTTGTTTGCCCCGAACCTGCCGAAAAGCTACGTGCACACAACAACCGATGTCCTGCCACGTCTCGGAATCGCTTATCAGCTATTTCCAAATACTGTCATCCGCGCAGGGGGCGGCAGGTTCGTTGAGTATAAGGGGATCATCGACAACATATTCCCGGGCGGCAACTCTCCATTCCAGCCGACCGTATCCGTCAGCAACGTGTCGGTCGACAATCCAGGCGCTGCGCTCAACTCTACTGTAGAACCTCCTCTCCAGATCACTACGATGAATGCCCACTTGCAGCCGCCGACAAGGTGGAACTGGAACGTGACCCTCCAGCAGCAGCTTCCAGGAAGGCACTCGTCGTTGTCGATCGCTTATGTGGGGGCTCGCGGTTTGCATAATTGGGATGTGTTCGACATCAACCAGGCGCCAGCGGGTTCTCTCACCAATAATCCAGGCGTCAATATTAACTATCTCCGGCCATACAAGGGTTTCGCCTTCATTCAGCAGGCGCAAAGCGGTGTTAGCGAGTTTTACAATGCGTTGCAAGTCGGCTGGAATTGGCAATTCGGCAGCGGTACCACATTCGGGGTTGCCTATACCTGGTCCAAGGACATGGACAACGGTTCCAATTACCATACGATCGTTCCCGACACTTACGACACATCGAATCTTTGGGGGCCTTCGGAGTTCGATGTGCGCCACGTGTTCGTCGCCAACTACCTTTATGTACTTCCCTTCTTCAAGGGACAGCACAACCTGTTAGGCAAGGTGGCGGGTGGATGGGAGATCAGCGGCAACACTCAATTGCAAACCGGCCTTCCCTGCTCCGTCGGGGTCGCCAACGACTACGCTGGAGTCGGAGAGTTTGGCAGTTTCAACTGCGAACCACCTAGTATTCCATCGGGATCCGTCGGGCAATTCTGGGTGCAGCATGGAGGGGTAAGGCACCTGGGACATTTCGCCGGTTCCAAGGGTACTGCCGGCAGCCCGCAGTGGTTTGCCACGACAACTCAGGCCGGGACTCCTCTCTGGACTCCGCCCCCCGCTGGGACGTTTAATCTTCAGCATGGCATTCGCGACAATATTTACGCGCCCGGCCTGGTTAACTGGAATATCGCGATGATCAAGGCCTTCCCCATCTTCAGGGAGAATGGCTTCGAGTTCCGTGCCGAGGCCTACAACTTCCCTAATCATCCCAACCTGGCGTCGCCGAACTACACTCCCACTTCAGCCCAGTTCGGGGAAGTGACCGCCAAGACCACCAGCAATCCGCGAACGCTTCAAGTGGGGTTGCGTTATCAGTTTTAGCTGCGTTGCGAACATAAAGGAACTCTCGCACAGGAAGCACTGGACGGGAGTTCCTTTTTACTTTTTGTGCAAGCCGGCCAGTCAAACTCTGGGAGGCTAGTGAAATAACTTCCCATGCAATAACTTTGGAGAATCGTCCAGCCCCGGTTGGCCTCATTTCCGGGCTGGTGAAATCGTGTTGGCCAAAACCGGGGAGCGCCAAATGTTACAAACCATAACTGAACTGGGCAAGCGGACCTTAGCTATGCGTTCTCGCAATTTACCCGTAACAGTGAAAGGGTCCGTTCGGCTACGAACCATGATCGGATGCCTTTTGCCCGTTCTTGCCGCCTACCCGTTGCTGCCGTCGCTCGAAGGCCAAACGATGAAGGCCCCCGATATCACCAAGGTCCCCACCCTGTTTGTCGTGCCATACGCTCACCTCGATACCCAATGGCGCTGGGAAATGCCGCAAACCATCAGCGAATATCTGCTGAAAACAATGCGGGTGAACTTCAACTACATCGATAAATACCCGCATTACGTCTTCAACTGGACGGGCTCAAACCGTTACCGTCTGATGAAGGAGTACTTCCCCGACGATTACGCCAGGCTGACGCAATATGTCGCTGCCGGCCGCTGGTTCCCTGCCGGCTCGTCGGTAGAAGAAGGCGATGTGAACCTCCCCAGTGCCGAAGGAATTTTTCGCCAGATCCTGTACGGCAACGATTACTACCGCAAAGATTTTGGTAAGGCGAGCACGGAGTTCATGCTGCCCGATTGCTTTGGATTCCCCGCCTCGTTGCCCAGCATTCTCGCGCACGCCGGTCTGAAAGGATTCTCCACCCAGAAGCTTAGTGCGGCCTGGCAGCCGGCGCCCAAGATTGGCGGCCCCGATTCACCCGAACACACGCCCGAAGGGATCCCATTCAACGTCGGCCTATGGATTGGCCCCGACGGAAAGAGTGTAATCGCGGCCTTGAACCCGGGAGGATATGGCAGCAGCGTCTACACCGATCTGAGCCAGGACCCCGGCCCACCTCCGCCACGGCCGCAATTGACCAGCGAGCAAAAAGCGAAGCTCACGCCGGCGCAGCTGCGTGGCCTGGAAAGGCCGCGAGAGTGGGAACAGGATTGGGTGAAGCGTATCGATCTGGACGGTAAAGTCACCGGCGTCTTCGCCGACTACCACTATGTTGGCACTGGGGACGTTGGGGGTGCCGCCCGGGAATCTACAGTCAGATTGTTGGAAGCCATCGTTGATAAAAGCGAGACAGTATTGCCCCCCCCGCCCGGCGGATTCGGTCAACAGGATCAACCGGGCACTGTACCGCAGGGGCCGGAAGTGCGAGTAGGCGAGGGTCCGGTCCATGTGATCGAGTCAACAGCCGATCAGATGTTCAACGACATTAAGCCCGACATGACAACGCGCATGCCTCAATACAAAGGCGATCTGGAGTTGATCAATCACTCCGCCGGATCGCTGACATCAGAGGCTTACCACAAGCGAATGATCCTCAAGAATGAGTTGCTGGCCGACGATGCAGAGAAAGCCTCGGTGGCAGCGGCATGGATGGGCGGACGGCCATATCCCCAGCAACGCTTGAACGATGCCTGGACGTTGGAGCTCGCTGGACATTTTCACGACCTGGCCGCCGGCACCGCGACTCCGCGCGCCTATCAGTATTCCTGGAATGACGACAATATTGCCGCTAACCAATTCGCCGGCGTGCTGACCAGCGCGACCGAATCGATCGCCTCCGGCATGGACACGCAGGGCAAAGGAACACCGGTTGTGGTGTATAACCCGCTCAACGTCGCTCGCGAAGACGTGGTCGAAGCCAAGGTCGAGTTGCCTGGCGGGGTTCCAAAAGCTGTCCGCGTCTATGGCCCCGATGGCACGGAGACGCCGGCCCAACTGGACGACGGAAAAGTACTTTTTGTGGCCAAGGTTCCGTCTGTGGGATATACGGTGTATCGCGTATTGCCGGCCCAGAACGCCACCGCAAATGAAACCGTTAAAGTGACGGAATCATCGCTCGAAAATGCGCGCTATCGCGTGCAGGTCAATCATGATGGAGATGTCTCCAGCATTTACGACAAGAGCCTGAACAAGGAGTTGCTCTCGGCGCCCATCCGGCTGGCCATCTCCACCGATGTGCCCAAGCAATATCCGGCCTGGAATATGGACTTCGATCAGGAGCAGGCAGCGCCCCGCGCCTACGTAAGCGGCCCGGCGCAGATCCGCATTGTTGAGCGGGGTCCGGTTCGAGTAGCCCTGGAAGTAACGCGACAGGCTGAAAACTCCAAATACGTGCAGACGATTCGTCTTTCAGCCGGCGATGCGGGCAACCGGGTAGAATTCGGCAACGCCATCGATTGGCGGACCCTGGCCGCCAATCTCAAGGCAGCTTTTCCACTCAGTCCAGAGAATGAAGATGCCACTTACAACTGGGACGTGGGCACCATTGAGCGCCCCAACGCGCAAGAGCGCCAATTCGAGGTCGCCTCCCATCGCTGGATCGACCTTACGGACAAGAGCGGCACCTTCGGGGCGACGATCCTGACTGAATTCAAGAACGGTTCCGACAAGCCGAATGACCATACCATCCGGTTGACGCTTCTTCGCTCGCCCGGAATGCAACCGCCCACCAATGGACGTCCGCAAGGCTACACCGACCAGGCAAACCAGGACTGGGGTCATCACGAATTCTTATTCGGCCTGGCCGGACACGCCGGCAGTTGGCAACAAGCGCAAACGGATTGGCAGGCCTATCGTCTCAGCGATCCGCTCGTCGCCTTTCAAGCGACAAGTCATCCCGGATCTCTAGGCAAGAGCTTTTCCCTGCTTCAGCTCAACAACTCCAGAATCCGCGTGCTGGCTCTCAAGAAAGCGGAAACCGATGACGAAATCATTCTCCGCATGGTCGAACTCGACGGCCATCCAGCTCAAGATGTGCGCGTCTCGTTTGCCGGGCCTGTCGTAGCCGCTCGCGAAGTCAACGCTCAAGAACTAAAAGAAGAACAACAACAACCGGCGGAACTTAGCGGCGGGGCGCTGGTTACGTCCTTCACGGCCTATCAGCCCCGCACTTATGCCTTGCGCATCGGTCCACCGGCTGCAAAGCTGACCGCCATCCGTTCGCAGCCTGTTGCCCTCAAGTACGACCTCGCCGCAGCCACCAACGACGACACCAGGACTCCAGGTGGTGGCTTCGATGGCAAAGGCCACGCGCTAGCGGCCGAAATGCTTCCTGCTGCCATCGCTTTTCACGACGTCGAGTTCAAGTTGGCACCCGCAAAAACTGGAGTGCCTGATGCGGTGGTGGCCAAAGGTCAAGCAATTCCTCTGCCTGCCGGGCACTACAACCAGGTTTACATTCTGGCTGCTTCCGCGGATGGAGACCAGACGGCGCCATTCCGGGTCGGCGCCAAGACTGCAAATCTTACCATCGAAGATTGGGGCCAATTCATTGGCCAGTGGGACACCCGCATATTTAAGAACCAGGACAACCGCAATTGGGATATCTCAGCTCATCACGCTCCGTGGCCTCCCCCCGATGAGCAACAGCGGGAGCAACGGGTACCATCCCCTCGCTATCCCGAGGATTACGTGGGTCTCGAGCCGGGCTACGTTAAGCCCGCCAGTCTGGCTTGGTACGCGTCCCATCGTCACACAGCCGACGGCCTCAACCAGCCGTACCAATACTCTTACCTCTTCGCGTACTCGATCGAGATGCCCGAAGGCGCCCGGACGCTCACCTTGCCTGACAACGAAAAAATCCGGATTCTCGCCGTCTCGGTCGCCGAAGAAAGCCCGCAGCTAAGCCAGACACAACCGCTCTACGACACCCTGAATCGCACAGAGCCGCCAACCGCGGCATCCTTGTCGAGCGGTTCTACTATTGGTAATCGTCGATGAAAATCCGTGGGGTCGTAGCAACGATTTCGTAGCAGGCTGCGGAAAAAACTCAGCACCGCGCAGGAAAGCAATTCCTCAGTGGCTAAAGTGTCTACCGCAAGGAGTCTGTGTCCTAAGAGAACCTAGTAGGAACTGGACGGGTGCCCCACGTTCGCCCCAGCGTACGTGGGCCGAAAACGATATGTTTCGATTGCTTTTTCTAGCTGATCGATTTCGCAAAAAGCTATGGTGGGCTTCGCCCGTCTTATTCAGCCCACGTACGCTGAGGCGAACGTGGGGCACCCGTCCAGTTCCTACTGGGTTCTCTTAGACACAGACTCCGCCGAGAATCAGTTTTGAACCGGCCGCCCTCTGAGCCCATGAGGCCCTGGACTGGATTATTATCTGACCTGTGATATGTCTAGTCAGAGAGAATTCTTTCCATGGCTTGGCAGATGCAGGACGCGAAAGCGCGATTCAGTGAGTTTCTCGAAGCAAGCCTCCGCGATGGGCCGCAGGTGGTGACCCGAGACGGCGTCGAAGCTGCCGTACTGGTAGCAATCACCGAGTGGCGCCGCCTGACGCATGCGGCTCGTCCTACGCTCAAGCAACTCTCGCTAGCACCCGAGGCCCGGTTCGATATTCCGGTTCCTGCGCGTGGTGAACTACGACGCCGCCAACCTCGTGGGTCCGCGTAGATGTACTTGTTGGACACGAATATCGTGTTAGAGCTCAGTATGCCGCAATGATTGCAGCCACAGCACGGGTCCGCGGCTTCATCGTCGCCACGCGCAATGTTCGTGACTTCAAAGATTTGGCAGTGGAGGTTTTCAATCCCTTTACGTCTAAGACGTAGGGCCTCAGGCCTGTCCCGGCGCAAGCCGAACCTCGCCTCCAAGTCTATCGGGCTGAACAGCGAAGGTCGCGCGAATATCGTCATACAAGGGAGCAAGGATCGTTGCCAGGCGATCGGCCAGCCCCATTATGTCGGAAGCTGTGTCAGGAACCGGAACGCGGAGGCCGCCGTAGTATTGCTCGGTTTCCTGCCGCATGCGGGCTGCAGATTGCCGGACATCCGGGACGCCCTCGATCGGCTTCCCGACGACCTCACTCGCCATCGCTCGCATTACCAGGGCAATGTCTTTTTCAAACACGACTCCAGCCTGGGCGATGGGCTCAGGCAAACTACTGAGCGGCTTCTGCGAGAGATACTGCGCAGAAGTGATTTGTACCTGCAGCAATGTGCGTATCGAAGGCTGCCACCGCCGGACGTCTTCGCGGATCTGCAGCTTTCGCTGACGCGAAGGGCCAAACTCGAACAAGACCGCGTCCGCTTGCGCACTTACTGCCAGGAAACCGGCGTTGAGCTGATCACGTAACTGGCGAATTCGCTGGATTGCCTTCACCTGATCCTTCTCCAGCAGCTGCTCGGCCAACTCGGCAAACATCACCAGATTGCGGGCAAAGACGGTTTGCATTTCCTCAAGCGCATCCTTCACCCAAAGGCGATCGTAGATGAGCCACATGCACATCAAACCTAGCAGGACACCGAAGACACGGTCGCGCGCAATAGAGAGCGAAGTCTGAATGGTGAACTCCTGTAGATTAATGAGGTAAAAGGCCAGGGCAAGCTGCACGCCGAGATAGGAAAGCCTTGCCGAAGCGGTCGCAATCCAGGAGGAGATGGCGGTCACGGCCATGAACAGGAGTGTAAAGCCGGTAATCGAGTCAAGGTATGGCAGCACAAAGATCTGGGCCCCGAAGCCAAAGATAATGCCGCCAATAAATGCCCCTACAAACCGCAGAAATTGCTTTTGCCGGGATGAGCCGATGGTAGAAAGCGCGGTGATGATACAAGTCGCCATCGAAGTGCTGAGCCCAGGCCAGTCAACCGCCGTGTAGATGATGTAACTAGCCATGGATGCGAGCGTGCCGCGCAAGGCAAATTGCACGTGAGTTGGGTTGGAAAAGGCGTCACGGGCAAAAAAGTGCGTGGGTTGCTCTTCTTCCAGAGACGCCAGAACGAACTCTCCGACAACGGCAGACCCCGAAAATGCTTCCGGAATGAGCGCGACGGTTCTCTCCATCGACGACAAAAAAGGCAGCTTCGACGGCTCCTCCTGCGGACGCTGAATCTTTGCCGGAGACCGCCTCTGCACCAGATCGTGGCGAAGCACTTCAATTTCGTCCGCCAGACGCAGGCAGCGGGCCTTGTCGGCCGCGTCGATGTGCCGCGCATCCCCTTGCGCCGGTTGCGCGTGTTCGGTAACAGCGAGCCGAAAACTCGCAGCCACGTCTACTAATTGCCCCACCAGGGAAACCGCCGTGCCCAACTGCGCCTTGAAATGGGCGCTGTATTGCGATCGAATGATGAGCCGTCGCAGCCTCGAAGTGCCGACCATTCCGAAAAGCGAAAGTCTTTTCTCCGACACACTATCAAGAGGCTGCTCTGTCGCTGCGCTGCGCAAGACATTCTCCACGGTCTGGAGCCGGGTCTCGATTCCCTCGGTGAGGTCAGTGGTGGGATGAACGCTGCGGAAAACATACTCAACCACAATCGCCACTACGATCCCTATCGCGACCACTCCACCCAGCCACAGCGTGTTCTCGACCCGGGCCTCTACGGGAATAGTGGTTCGATCCCAAAGCGGAATGGCGCCGGCGACGGTGAAGCCAAAGGCTACCGCCGTCCCGTAATCGTTCATGATACTGATCAGGAAAAAGGACACAAAGAGGCTGATGCCAACCCCCAGGAAGTGGGTCAGCGGATCGTCGACCAGCATGGCAGCGCCAATCAAGGTGTAGATCGTGGCCAACCCGAAAGCTGCGATTCCCTTCAACCCGGCAATCAGCGTCGCCGTGGGATTTTCCCGGCTTAGGAATAAAACGAAAATTACACCCAGAAAACCGTTGGGAATCTGAAACGTCATGATGATCCACATCACGAGTGTCGCGGCGATGGTGACCCGGGCTACGACCCAGGCCCTTCCCGGATAAGGGGTGAGCTCGCTCTTCAGGAAATCCCAAAACCAATTCCATGCGTCATCGATAGCATTGGGCAACGCCTTGCCCTGGGCCGCCATGGCTATTTCTCTCCACGGATCACGACCACTGCAGACTCGCTCAGGCGGAAGGGTTCGGTCTCCGGGGCAACAATGCGAACCCGGACCGGATACCGTGTCGCCAGATGCACCCAATTCAATGAACGCTGCACATCCGGCAACCCGGTCTGCGTAAACGTTCCCACCAACGTGGAGTCCGGCCGCACACCGAAGCCAACACTGTCGACTATGCCGTCATAGCGCACCGAGGGCCGGGAAAGCACATACACGTCGGCATGCATTCCCGGATGGATGTGGTGCAATTGCGTCTCGCGGAAGTTTGCCACGGCCCACCACACGCGAGTGTCGATGAGGGTAAAAACCTGCTGCCCGGTATGGGCGTAGGCGCCGCGGGAGATGGTCATGTTGGTTACACGCGCATCAAAGGGCGCGTACACCCTGCAGTTGTTCAGGTTGTACTCTGCGGTGCGAATCGCCGAGGCGCGGCCCTCGCGCTGCGCGGTCAGGGGATCCAGGGTCAGCACGCTGTGTTGCGATTGATCGAATTGCGCATGGCTTTGCTCCATCGCGGCTTTTGTCTGCTCGTACTGGGCCTGCGCGGATACCACCTGAGCCTGCGCTAAGAGCAGTTGCGAGCGCAGTTGCTGCACTGTCTGCTGCCGCGCGGTCACCGCGGTTCTCACCTGGTCTACCTGGTCTACGGTGACGAATTGTTTGGCCAGCAGCGGCTCAATGCGATGAAAATTGTTGGTCTGGTAAGCAAGTTCGGCGTTGGCGCTATCCAGGGCCGCTTGCGCAGCCGCAACATTTGCCTTGGCTTCGTTGACCGAAGCTGCGGCGCGATCGACGTTTGCGGCGGCGCTATCCGTATTCGCCCGGGCAGCACCTACTGCGCTCACCTGGGAGGCGATCGTCCTTCGTTGGTCGACAATCTGGCCCTCCAGCGTGCTCTGATCAGACCTCGCCTTTTCCAGCGCGTATTCATACGGCCGTGGATCGATCTGGAAGAGCAACTCCCCTTGTTTGCGGAATTGGTTGTCTTCGACCGCAAGCTCGGTGATGGGGCCGTCTACCTGCGGAGCGATGCCGATGAAGTTGGCAAATACCTCCGCATCATCGGTACGCGGGTGGTCGTTGGTGCGGATGATCACCATTGCACCCGTAATCACGGCGGCTGCAATGATGACAATGCTGACAATCCTGCCGAGACGCTGGCTCTGTACATCTGTGTCGTTTTCAGGCATCGCATCTCCTTCCGGATTAACTGAAGAACAAAAGCCAAAGGGTGAAGGTGAAAAACAAGGTCAAGCACGGATATACCAGGACAAGCGGCAGCAGCAGCTTCTCCTCGAGCTTGATGCGCAGAAAAAATAAGCGGACGGCTACGGCAAGCAGGATGCCGGCGATACCGCAGCCGATCCATGCGGGGAAAAATGATCCCAGGATATTGAACGAGGGCGCACGCGAACATCCGGCAGCCAATAGTGGGGTCGCGAATGATACTCCGACAGCAGCGGTCCGCTTCGTGCCTCGGCCAAGCGGCGTTCGCGAATTTCCCGTCAATTTTTCCATCCCGCTCGCGGTGAGTTTTGGGGACATTGGTTTATGGCCCTTTCGTATGCAACAAGTCGCCCGTCTGAAACGCTAACGCGGCTACACCGGTCAACAATTGAGTGCGCGCAGTCACATCCGCCGTGCGCGCGGCGGCAAGCGTACGCTGCGCCGAGACCACATCGATCTGGCTGCGCACTCCGTAGGTATAGGACTGCAGGGCCGCGTTGTAAGAAGAAGAGGCCGCCTCCAGCAAAGCCGCGGCTGCTTTCTGTTGCCGGAGCGCAGTGCGCGCAGTGGAGTACGCCGACCACACTTGGTTTTCCACCTGATCGCGTATCGCATCCACTTCAGCGGCCGCCTGCTTCTGCTCAGCTTTCGCGCGGGCCAGCCGCTGTTCGCGTGCGAATCCGTCAAACAAATCCCAGGTCAGGCTCAAGTGCGCATTCCAGAGCTCCTGGTTGGGGGAGTAAACCCCTGGCAACTGATCCTGCAAGCCATAGCTCTTGGCGATGCCGCCTGTGCCTTCGAGACTAAGAGTCGGCAAATAAGCTGTCTTGGCTGACTTCACTGCGGAACCAGCAGCGCGCAGCTCCGCGACACGCGCCATCAGGTCGGGCCGCTGCCCAAGAGCCTTGTCGATCGATGCCTCAACTGTGCCCGTGATCTCCTGGGGAATGTTCAACGACTGAATACTCTCCACCTGCAATGGCTTGACAGGTGAAATGCCAAGAGCCGTGGCGAGATCGCCGTGGGCAATCTCAGACGCTCCGATCGCTGCCTGCAAATCGTAGTCCGCCTGCGCAGCAGCACTGCGGGCCTCAAGCACATCGGGCAGCGTTGCCAGGCCAAGATCGAGACGCGCTTCCGCGGCCTGCTGCACGGTCTGCGCATTCTTGAGGTTGGCTTCCGCCGCATCCTCCTGCCCTTTGCTGTCCAGCACATGGTAGTACGCCGCCATCACCTGGAAGATAACCTTGCGATGCGTGTCATTGAACAGAAAGTTTGCGGCGAGGAGATTGTTCCGGCTGATGGCGATCTCATCCAGCCGCCTGCCGAAATCGAAGATGGTGTAATCCAACTCCAGCGTGGGAGAGAACGTAAAAAAGGTTTGCCGGATGTAGGCTGGTGCGAACAAAAGATTAAAGCGATCCGTCTGCGCGAGCACTGCCGCAGCCACGGTCGGATAAAGAGTTGATTTGCTGATTCCCAGGTCCGCAGCGCGTGCCTTGGCGTTTTCCCACGCCACACGCGTATCCGGATTGTTCTGTTCCGCGATGTTGACCAGTTCGGGCAGAGTATAAATTTTGCTTGCGTCCGGAGCGAAAGCCGGGCCAGATCGCGGCGGGGGCGACTGCAGACTCGTCGTGCCTTGCCAGGGTTGCTGCGGAGAAATCGGCGCTCGCTGGGCGTAGGCGATTCCTCCCAGCAACGCCATGAGCATGGTGGCCGATTTTCTAAGAGATCGGTTCATTCGCGACGCGCCCGCAGTCAGACGGAATTTCTTATAGATGTATACCGTAGAAGACGGTCGTGCACACCCATAGGAAATTTGGCCCGAGCAACCGGATGATAGCATCCTGGTTGCGCCGGGGCGAGCGAGGGATAGACCAAGTGGCGCCGCGCTAAGGTCGGAAAAAACTGCAGGTAGAACAAAAAGCAAACGGGCGGAGTTTTTTGATCCGCCCGTTTCGTTTGCCGTTGGCCTCGCGGAGTGATTTACCGGTAGGAGGTCTGTATCACTACTTCCAGGTTGAGAGGGGTGGCAATGGGCTCGTTGCTTACCATGCCAGGCGTGAAGCGGTACTGACTTACGGCAGCGAGGACGCTCGCGTCCACTCCCGCACCAGCCGACTTGATGATCTTGAGGTCAGATGGCCTGCCAGTCTTATCGACGATCATTCCTACAACCACCTTGGTGTCATCATTGATCAGACGAGCGGTTCCGTCTGAATCGGCGACGACATCCACTTTGTAGATCAACTTGGGAGCGATTACTCCGGTCGAAATACGCTTGACTTGCGGCGCAGATCCATTGGAGGCGACCTGGGTTTGGGCAGGCGTGTTTGCCTGAGCGTGAAGCATAAAAGAGGACAGGGAGAGTATGGCCACTATTAGTTTACGCATATAAATTGATCTCCTAGTTAGAGGTGCCCGTCACCAATCTATCTCTGCCGCAAGACGACTGTCAACACATTTTTTAAACATATTGTTTTTATTGGGGATTTTTAATATTTGTTAACCATCAAGTGACCGACCCACAGAAAAGTCTTTCCAAAACCAAGGTCATGTGGAGTGCAGCAAAACGCCCGCGAAAACTCGCGGGCGCCGTCATCTCTGGACTGCCTGATTTCGCTTACTGGGGAGCCGCTGCAATGCGCGGAAACGACTTGGCTAAGTAGTCCGTGATCTCATTGAATTCATCGTCAGTAGCCACAGCTCCGCGTGCCGACATCGATTGCACCAGACTGTTCCACTCCTGTGCGCTCAAGTGTTGGCTGGCGGCTAGGTCCGGCGAGTGGCAAGCGGAACAGACTCTCACGGTAAGATCATGCCCCGGCCCTGGCGGCAAAGTAGTCTGCGTGGAAGGTACAGCGGCGTTCACCGCAGGCGCGGCGCTCTGTGGCTTAGGCAGCCCCTCGGTCAACGTGCTGGTGCTCTCACCCGATAAGCTGAAGACCACAAGAGAGTCGCCGGCCAGCGCAGCACCAATGCCCAAACCGCCGGTAGCCACTACAGCGACAAACTGCTGGCCCTTCGCGTTCGCGTAAGTAATAGGAGTGGACTCGGCCGAGGCCGGAAGTTTCACCGTCCAAAGCTCCCTACCGGTCCTGGTGTCGAAGGCGCGGAAACGAGCATCGTCGGTGGCGCCGACAAAAGTCAAGCCACTGGCGGTGACGATGGCCCCGCCCAAACCCGGCCGGCCGGTATTCTGCTTGCCGACAGGCAGACTGTCGGTCACACCCAGTGTCGATCGCCAGACGACCTTGCCCGTATTCACATTGACGGCGACTAACTGACCCCACGGCGTCGGCGTGCAGGGCAGGTGGTCATTGGGATTCCAGAAGCGCACAATGCCGGCGAGCGGCCCGGAGTTGGAATAGCTACCGTCTGGGTTACGAACTATGCGCATTGGCTGGCCCAGGTTGTTCACATTCACGACAAACAAACCCAACTTGGGATCGAACGCGCCGCCGTAGTAGTTGACCCCGCCCTGCGTACCCGGCAATGAAACCGTGTAGCGGTCGAGTGCCGTGGGCGTATACGGGCCTTCGCCCAGCAGCATGTTGTTACTGTCCACGTATTGCTCGCACCAGGCCTTGTGCTCAGGCGTGTCGTGGTAGAGGTTGTCGCGGCTGAGCGTGTTTTGCGAAAGCGGCTCAGTCACGATGGGGAAGGGCTGGGTGGGCGAGGTTTTCTCTCCAGGAACATTGCTCTGAGGAACAGGTCGCTCCTCAATGCCATAGATCGGCTTGCCGGTGACGCGATTGAAGATGAACATCAATGCATTCTTGTTAACGGTAGCGACCGCCGGAATAGTCTTGCCGTCACGTTTTACGTCGAACAGTATTGGTGGCGTTTCCAGGTCGAGATCCCAAATGTCGTGGTGAACCACCTGGAAATACCACAACAGCTTGCCGGTGTCTGCGTTGACCGCAACCAGAGAATTAGCGAAGAGGTTATTGCCCGGACGGTCGACGCCGACGCGGTCGTTGTTGGGAGCACCGAAGGGCATATAGAGAATGCCTCGCGCAACATCGACCGTCATGTAGCCCCATACATTCACTCCCGAACGGTCTTTCCAGCTGTCGTCTCCCCACGTGTCGTGGCCCACTTCACCCGGGCGGGGCACGGAGTGAAAAGTCCACACCAGCTTGCCGGTGCGCGCATCCCAGGCGCGGGTATCGCCTGCGGGGCCAAGGCCGCCGTGCAAGCCGCCCGGTCCCTCACCCGGGCCCGAACCAGTGATCACCAGGTTCTTGTAGATGGTGGGTGGGCTGGGCAGGATATAGCTCTTATCTTTGCCGGTCGTCATCACTTCCGGTGTTTTGAGGTCAACCATGCCATGGTCGCCAAACTCCTGGTTTAGCTGGCCGCTCGCGGCGCTGATGGAATACATGCGGCCGCGACGTGTGCCGAAAATGATAGCCGGGCCCGCGCCCTCTCCGCCCGGCCAGTACGCCGCACCACGAATGGAAGCCTGATCGCCATCAGGAATTTGAAACGTCCATTGTTCGCGCCCGGTGGAAGAGTCCAGGGCAACCACCCTGCTATAAGGAGTGACCACGTACATCGTAGGACCAATGACGAGCGGCTGGTCCTCCGACGGATGAAAGGCCGTACTGCTTCCAGGTGGCTTCATGTGGTACACCCACGCCACCTTCAGCTGGCTCACGTTGGCCGGAGTAATTTCCGTCAATGTGGAGTAACGCGTACCCCCAGGGTCGCGGCCGGGCATGGGCCAGTTCCCCGCTGCCGCAGTATCGGCAAGGGCGAAGGCGAGAAGCGGCAGCAGCAACAGAAGACCAAGAAAACAGCATGCAATAGCCAGGTTGGGTTTCTTTTTCAAAGCGATGCACCTTCTGTGTTGAGCTGGGCATTCAGCCTTTCTAGTCCCCGCTCCTGTTCGCGCTGGCGGCCTGCCCGCTCGGGGTTGAGATAAAGCCAGCATAGGGCTGCAATCACGTCGGAGGCGATCATCAGATGGATCAGCGCCGCCCAATTGCCGGCGGTCTTTTGCAGAATCAGTCCGCCGACTACAGGCATCACAAAGCCAGCCAGGTTGCCCAACATATTCATTGTTGCCGCGACCGTTGCCGTGTAAGAGCCCCCAATGTCAACGCAGGCGTCCCACGAAATCGGCATGGTGAGGTCGCTGCACAGGCTGGCCCCGCCCATACACAGCATGGCGATTAATACTGTCTGCGTGTGGAGGAAGACGAAAAGCAGTAGCGCAGTGCAAAGAAGGCCCAACAAAGCAATTCGGCGCCGCTGCCAGCGCACCGGCGCAATGCCCGTGAGCATCGCACCGAAACCACCGAAGAGCAGCGGCAGCACCGACAAAGCCGCCGCATGCCCCGCTGTCTGGCCTCGCCCCTCGCGCAAATACGTCGGTAGCCACGTGATGTAGAAGTACCAGGTAAAGGAAACACAAAAGTACTGCAGACAAAGAATCATCACTTCGGGCGTAAGCAGCAAGGATAGCCACTTCTTCTGCCCGGCATGGTGCGTCATAAGGACGCGCGAACTTTCGAGCAGCTCCCTTTCGGCATCATTCACGGATGTGTGCTGCCTGGGATTGTCCTTGAACCAGAACCAGAAGATGACACACCACACTAACCCCAGGCCAGCGAAGCCAACGAACGAATATCTCCAGCCGATCAGCCCGATCGCGGCCAGCACCAGCGGCGGGGTGAAAGCTCCGCCCCAGCGCGCGAAAGCCCACAGCATACCCTGGGCAGTGACGCGCTCGCGCGCCGGCAGCCACATGCTGAGCATGCGGGTAAGGATAGGAAAACAACCTGCCTCACCGGCTCCGAAGAGGAAACGAATAACCCAGAGCGAGATGAAGCTCCAGGCGGCCCCGGTCACAGCAGTAAAAAACGACCAGCCCAGAACGATCTGCAGCAAGACCCGCCGCACGCCGATCTTATCGCCCAGCAGGCCAATCGGAATCTCGAACAAAGCGTAGGAAAGGCCAAAGGCGCCGAAGACCAGGCCCATTTGCGCTTTATTCAGGTGTAGATCGTGGGAGATGGGGCCAGCGGCTTGCGAAATGGCAACTCGCTGGACGTAGGAGAGGACGGCTAGCCCGATTGCCAGCGCAACAATGCTGTACCGTGTTCGGCTCGCTTTCATCTCCAGGCCCCCGATTCGCGGCGGAATCCGCCCGGTCAGGGTACCAGCAACGAGCCATGCAGTGCGAGAGGTATGATCTTGGATGTGGCTATGAAAATTGATCTTTCTGGCAGGACGGCGGTGGTCACCGGAGCGAGCCGTGGGCTCGGCGAGGCAATGGCCAAGGCGCTTTCGGAGGCGGGCGCACAAGTCGCCCTGGTGGCGCGTGATGTCAAGCGGCTCGAGTCAGTCCGCGATGCGATCGCAGAGCGGGGTGGGACAGCAGCCTTCTTTACCGCCGACGTGACACGAGAAGAGGATGTGGCAAGCGTGGCGAAGGCCGTCCAGGAGCGTTTCGGGCATCCCCAAATCCTGATCAACAACGCAGGAACAAATCTCCGCAAAGACCTGGTCGATTTTTCGCTTGAGGAGTTCCGCGGCGTTGTGGACTCGAGTTTGATTTCCACTTTTCTCATGTGCCGCGCCTTCGTTCCGGGAATGAAGGGCACAGGATACGGCCGCGTCTTGAATATGGCGTCCATCATGGGTCATATCTCGCTGCCCGGACGCACACCCTATTCCTCCGGCAAAGCAGCACTGCTCGGGCTTACGCGATCCCTTGCTCTGGAAGTGGCTGCAGAGGGCATCACCGTGAACACCATCAGCCCGGGCCCGTTTGCTACGGACATGAACGCGGTTCTTTTTAACAATCCAGAGACAAACGCGATTTTCCTGGCCAACATGCCGGTGGGACGTTGGGGCAAGGTGGAAGAGATCGGCGCCCTCGCGTGTTATCTCTGCTCGGACTTAGCAGGCTTCATGACCGGCAGCGACCTTATTATCGATGGCGGTTGGACAACAAAATAATCAGCCATCCAGCCTCTAGGTATACATGCTGGCGCGCTTGTCTCTTGGATCGTGGTCCGAGGTGTCGTTGGACGCTAATACCGCGGCCGTCAGCTTCGACGGTTGGGACGTGGAGATTACCACATGGGGCTTGTGGAGCACATCGATCACGCGCTCATACAACCGATTACGCACCTCTAGGCGGTCTGACGCCCGCGTGACATAACGTACCAGGATGTCGACCCCCGAGCCCGCGGGGCGCATATTGACCGCTGCGCTTGCGCTGACATGGCTTAGGCCATTCTTACGGGGAACGCGCCTCCACTCCTCCTCGGCAAGCCTGGCATCCTGTTGCGTCTCTTCCAGAACCGCCTGGTTAATGAGTGCCACCTTGCCATAGGTTTCTGCCGACGCAGGAATGCTGATCGACATCTCGTCCCACATCCATTGGCCTATCGTGGAAAAGTTGAAGAACTGGCCGGTGACAGCGAAGTTGTTGATAAAGGTTGCGCGGCGTCCGGTCGGATGTCCTTTGTCAGCCCAGTCACTGTTTTCAAGAATAGTGGTGCGAAAAAGGTTAATCTCAACCACCTCTCCTGCCACGCCGTTAATCTGCACCCAGTCCCCGACCCGGATTCCGCTCTTGCCCATCAGGATGAACCAGCCGAAGAAGGCGAGGATGAAACTCTGCAGAGCCACCGTGAGCCCGGCGGTGGCTAGGCCGAGGATGGTCGAGATCTGAGTGGGTACGCCGAACGCGACCAGCAAGACACACAGGGCGCCCACCAGCTGCACGCTGAGGCGCAGTATTGTGCGCAAGGTTTGCAGGCGGCGCCGATCGAGCTTGCGGCGCTCCAACAGGTTTGTTCCCACAGCTTCAAGAAGAATGGCGCAAATCAGAATGAAAACCACCGTGGCCAGTGACCGCAGGGTCAAATGGGTCACAATGCGATGTTGCAGCAGCACCTGGGCTGCCCACTTGCTGTAAACCCCCGCCAGCTGCTGCTGCGTCTGGATACGGTCATCGTAGTTGCTGAGCAGTTGCCGCTGTTCCCTCCTCTGCTGCAAGTTGGCGAGCTTGGCTGCGTCGGGCGAAGCACTCCCTGCTGCCGCCTTCGACTGATTAGCGGCCGCTGCTGCCGAGCTGGCGTTGGCCTGCGCTTCGAGGGCATTGTGCTGCTGGGTCAGACTGGCTGCGTCGGCGAGCGCCTGCTGCCTGGCCTGCTCGATCAATTCATGCCGGCTGCGTTGGCTGTCCCACGCTCCGATGCGGCCGGCAAGGGTGCCATATTTCCGGGTAGAGAGAACAGCCAACTGGCTGTCGCTCCCAGACTGGGCATTCGTCTTGCTTACCGCGGCCTCGTGCGCGGCGAGCTCCTGCTGAATCTGTGTACGCTGATCCCCCGATGCCCGCGCCAGGTCTTGCTGAGCATCCTTTAGCTCATCCTGATCGAGGTCCAGCTGTGCCTGGGCAATTTTCAGTTCGTCTTCGTTACCGGCATTTGCGCCGCTCCCGGAGGCCGAAGTCAAACTCCGCACCTGAGCCTGATCCTCTTTAGCCGTCTCCTGCAGCTGCGCCACCTTTTGGGAAAGCTCGAGAGCCTCGCCCTTGGGGGTAAGGTGCTGTTCGCTAGCTTGGCGCAACGACGCGGTAAAAGCCTGGTTCACCTCGTGATCGGCCAAGCGTTCGGCTTCGCGTGCGAACTCCTCCTCCTCTTTGCTCACAGCAAGGGGAGCCAATGCCTGCGCAATTTGCCATGGGTGCAAGTCGACGATGGTGGTCTGGCTGGAAGCTCCTGAATCCCGCTGTGCCCTTTGGCCTTTGAGGAAAGGCAGGTGAGCCATCGCGTCCCGCGTCGTCCAGGAAAACGCGATACACAGGACCAGCACTCCAAATAGGACGAGAAGAGACAGAATCCTACCCCGGCCAAGCAAACGTTGCAGTGCCGTATGCTCCTGCGTCTCGGAAGCTGCCAGGTTGGTTACCATGGCCCATTCTGGCAGGTTACGCCTGGCCCAGGGTAGGCCCCGGTAGTTGTAGCGTGTCCACTTGTGAAACAGCCCTTGCGGCGAGCTCTTTATGCCTGATTCGGAGCGGAATCGGCTTCTTCTTGAGGAGATGGTAAGAGATGCGCGCGGTTTCTTTTGACGCTGCTGTGTAGCTCAAGGCCGTGGTATCCCGTCCTTGCCGTATGAGCGCGGCAAGGACGGAAACCTATGGTTGTGACAGTTGCTAGTTGTGGGTAAGTGCAATCGTGACGCCGCTGGCAGAGAACGCGTTGCTCGTAATCGTAAGCGTGTCAGTTGCAGGTCCCGCCTGGGAGTATGTAACGGTGATGGTGCAGCTACCGCCCGGCGCAATCGATCCGGAGCAGGTGTTGGTTTGCGAGAACGCGCTGCTCGATCCATTGGCGAACGTCAACGCGGTGATGGTCAGATTCAAGTTGCCCGTGTTGGTAATCTTGGTGGTTTGCGAGGAGTTAAGAGTGGTCAGCTTAAGCGCTCCCTTGTTGACCAGCAGCTTAACGACGTTGGTGTTGAGGTCGCTCACGTAAATGTTGCCGGAACCGTCCAGGGTGATGCCGGTGGGGTTGATAAGCCCCGTCAGCGGTACCTGGGTAGTGGGCGCGGTAGCCGAATGCCCTGCCGGAACCATGAGGACACGTTGGTTGCTATCGGTGACAAACATATCACCGTAGGGATCAAAGGCAATGCCTGCAGGCGAGTTAAGCGCGCAAGTGGTCACCGTGGAGTCGCAGGGCGCAATGGCTACCGGCGAAGCGCCTGAACCGTTGAGACCGACCTGCAGGATCTCATTGAGATTTCCGTCGCCGACATAAAGGTTGGCGCCGGCGTTATCGACAGCGAGCGCTTGCGGGAAGCTTACGCTCTGGCTGCCGAGGCTCAACAGGCTGGGTGTATACGACGCATACGTCTCCCCGGGAACCTCAATGATGCGCGGGGTGCTGCCTGCATCAGCAATGTAGATGTTGCCGCCAAAGTCGAGTCTGGCAGCGGTGGGAAGCCCGAGTGTATACGTCCCCGTATTCACCGTCGATTCGGCCAATGCAGGATTGAAGCTGACCACCATGGCTGCGTTGGCATCCGACACGACGAGATCACCGAAAGCGTCAAAGACCAGGTCGCTGGGATAAACCAGGTTCTTGGTGTTAGCAGGGTTCCATTGGGTCAACGAACCACCCGATGAGGGGAGCGTATCAATCTGCGCCGCGTTGCTGTTGGCCACATACAGCGTAGAGTTGGTGAGATCCGTGGGGTTAAAGGTCAAGCTCTGCGGTTGGTTCAGGCTCGAATTCAGTATCTGCTGCGTGGCGCTGCTCAGCGAAATCTGCGCCGCGGAACCTAAGCCCGACAGGAACAGGTAGAGGATAGGTTCGGCCTGTCCTCCGGAAGAGGTGAAGTTGATCTGCACCGCTCCTTTGCGAATGCCAGGCAAGCCCGGTTTGAACGCAATGCTCAGGATGCAAACCGTGCCGGCAGGCTCTTGCGCTCCAGAGACGCAGGTGGTCGCGCCGGTGTTGCTGAAGTCGGATGCAGCTCCGCCTCCAGGATTGAAGTTGAAGGTCATGGCTCCTGCCACAGGGAAGGCGTAGGGCACTTGAATCGTACTGGTGCCCCCACCGACCGTCGCAGGATCCGCCCCAATCGCCGGATTGCGCAAAGGAATCACAGCCGAGTTACTGCCCGGGACGTAATTCGTATCCCCAAGATAGTTGATGGTAACGGTGTTGTTACCGGGAACGAAGTAGATGCTGTTCAGGTAAAGGGTCACGGACGAACTCGCACCCGATCCAGGTACGAGCGTACCGGTCGCGAGCGTCTGACCACTGAAGGTCACGTTCACGGTGCCGGTCGGAGGTGCTGTCGATCCCGAAACCGTAACCGTGTACGGGGTGGGCTGGCTAAAGAAGCAGCAGTCGCCGCTGGAAAACACGGGTGATCCACCGACGCCGGTAGAACCCGTGGTACCAACTACGATCTGCACTGTCGCCGTCGCATTGGTGAAGTCCGTGGTATCGGTAGGCACGAAGACCACCTGCAAGGTCCACGTACCCGCAGCCAGTACTGCACCCGGCGCCGGCGTGTTGGCTGGTAACACGGTGTAGGTATATGTGCCGGCGAGAGGCCCACCCTGGAACGTTGCCGTAGCATCGAGTTGGGTGCTGCTCAACGCAGTCCCGACCGGAATTGCTGCCGGCGTTGGCCAGGTGATAACCGGCGTCGCCTTGGTGACCACAATCGAGTTGGTCGCGGACGCGCTGGTATAGCCCGCTGGATTGCTTGGCGTAAACACTACCGAGAGCGGATCCGTTCCCACCGGCAGCACTGTGCCTGCGGGCGGAGTATAGGCATACGTGCCCGGCACAACCACCGAAGTATTGGTGCCAAAGCCAAGCGCCACGATGACTACATTCCGGTTGTTGGGAACGCTGATGCTCACCAGTGTGCGGGTAGGATCAACAGGAATTTGATATCCGTAGAGATCATAGGTCCCTGCTACCTCTCCGCCGGCCTGGGTGTTTTTGTACGGCGTGGTGGCCACGATCGTCTCACCCGCGTAGCCCGCGGATTGAGCCCATGAGCTCATGTTGATCGTCTGGGTCACCGGGTTCCCGGTCGAGTAATTGAGTACGAAGGGCTGGTTTATCTGCCCCGTGGTGGTCGCAGCGCCAAGCAGGTACAGAGTGGAATAATTACCCGGCACCGGTAGGGTGTAGACCGCTCCATTGGTGATAGCGTCCGGAACTGTTGGCTGCCCGAGGGTGAAGGTCGTGCCCGCAAACACAACCGAACCATTATTCAGTTGATTGTACGAGTAGGTTCCGCCGGCATTGTCAAAGCCCGGCTGGTTATATTGAGTACCGTCGGTAGAGGTGGCAATCACCTGCAACTGACTGGTGGGGATAACCGGCGTGGGCCGCGGCGCGCCCATGGCTACAGCATTGAGTTGGACGGAGCTCAAAGGCGTGCCGTAGGTGATAGGTGCCGGCGTCGGCCATGAGATCGTCGGTGTCACGATGGGCGTGACGGGGTTGGTCACCACCAGCTGTACGGTGCCTGTGGCTGTTGTGTAATCCGTGGTGTCGGTCGGAGTGAAGGTTACAGAAAGAGTATCTGTGCCAACCGGCTCGATCGTACCAGCCGGCGGATTATAGACAAATGTTCCTGGTACCGGCGGTGTGGCCAGGTCCATGGACAGCATCACGATGTTCCGGTTGTTCGGCAGCGTGACGCTCTTCACCGTCTTGGTGTCGTCAAGCTGAATATCGTATCCGTAAACGCACACCGAGTCGGGCTGTGAAGTACCGTCCTCGTAGTTGCGCTTCTCACTGCAGTTAACAACCGACTCGCCCGGCCATCCCGCGGCGTTGAACCAATCGCTCATATTCTGATTCAGCACCGTCTTCGTACCGTCGGTGTAAGTCACGGTAAAAGTCTCAGCCGGCGGGATGTTATTGACCATCGCGCCAAGCATAAACAGATCCGTATACTTGCCAGCCGGAAGCGTAATCGTGCCGCCCCAGACGGCGTCTTGTACATTGGGGGGACCTATGTCGAAGGTCATCCCGTTCCACACTACGGTTGAACCGAGCGTAGCAGTCGAATAAGAGTACCCATCGTTATCGAACCCGCCGGTGCCGTATTTCGAGCCTGGCGCATAGATGCCCCATACGTTGTAGTAGGTCGAAAGCGGAACCGACACTACGCCGGTCGAAGCCGTTGCATCCAGCTGGAAGCCGCTCAACGGTGTACCGTAAGTGATCGGTGTGGGTGTCGGCCAGGTAATAACCGTGGCATCCTGGGTCACGGTGAGTTGTACCGTCGTCGTCTCCACTGCGTATAGCGGACTGTTCGGAGTAAACGTTACAGAGAGGGTATGCACCCCGGCGGCAAGAACCGTGCCGGCGGCTGGACTGTAGACAAAGGTTCCGCGCTTATTATCCTTGGCATCCAACTGCGTGGCGCTCAACGCAGTGCCGTAGCTGATTGGCGCGGGTGTTGCCCAGGTAAGATTGGAGGCTAACAAGGTCGTACCGGCCACCTTGTTGCTGGAGCTGGCACTGAAGCTGCAGTCACCGGCATAAGCTGCCTGGTAGCTGTCGGTGCCGCCGGGCGGTGTGTACACCAGCGTTGCGATACCGCTGGACAGCGGCGCGGTGCCGATGATTGTTCCATTGTTCGTAAAGGTGACTGTCTCTCCATTCGTCGTGGTCGAACCGTAATTGTAGGGCGCGAGTGTGGCCACCAGCATGACCTGTTGGCCAACAGCACCATTAGCCGGGTTGGCGCTGAGAGCCAGGGCGGTTGTTTCCTTCCCCGCGGTGAAGGTCGAAGGCGATGAAGTGCTGGTTCCGTAGTTTCCGTCGCCGCCGTAGGTAGCGGTGACAGATTGCGTACTGCATCCATAAAAGGCGACGTTGGAGATGGAAGCCGACTCTGACTGACCCGACAGCAGCACGGCTAGGCCGGTGCCGGTTACAGCCGTTATATCCACTCGATCGTCGCCGTTAATATCTCCCACGTTGGCGAAGATGTCGCCGCTGCCTACAGGATAGTAAGCCGCCGTGCCGAAAGTGCCGGTGCCCGTGCCCAGCAAAATGCCTACCGTGGCATTGCCGTTGTTGGCCGAGATGATGTCCAGCTTGCCATCACGATTGAAATCTCCAATCGTCAGGTAGTAGGGGCCGGGAGCCGGCGTGCCGTCCGTCTGCACGTATTGCACGGGCGCTTGGAAGCTGGGCGCCGTCGTCGTTGCTTTGTTAAGCAGAATATAGATAGAGCTGTCAGGTGCACTGGTAGTGGCAATATCCGGGAATCCATCCCCGTTGAAGTCGCCAATCGCTACGGAACCAACTTGGCTGGCTCCGGTGTTCGCCGTGGTATATGGCTTGAACGTACCGTCGCCGTTGCCCTGAAGGACGCTGGCCGAGCTACTACCGTCCGAAGCCACAACCAAATCGAGGAAGCCATCCTGGTTCAGATCACCTACAACCACATTCCATGGATCATTGCCGACGGGATAATAAGACGGCGCTTGAAATGAGCCATCGCCATTGCCCAGGATGACTGCTACGTTATTCAAACCCGAATTGGTGGCTACCAGATCCTGAATGCCATCCCGGTTGAAGTCGCCGATCGCGAGAAGCCTCGATGCCGAAGTAGAGGCCGCTACGGGATAGTTCTTGGCTGCCTGGAAGGTTCCGTTTCCATTGCCCAGGTAGATATTGACTGAGCCGGCGCCTGCGGCGCTGAGCACGGCCAGATCCTGCTTGCCATCGCCGTTGAAATCTCCCACAACAACAGAAGTTGGCGTGAAAGGAGATGTGGTGTTAATTGTGGTGCCGTTGGTAAAGGTGCCGGTACCCGTGCCCAGCAGAATAACTATGGGACCCGTGTTGGTGGGAACTGCGTAGTCGGGCCGTCCATCACCATTGAAGTCGCCAATCGCTGGTCCGATCGTGTTTCCGGTTTGGCCGTTGTTCGTATTGGCAATGGGATAGAGGGTGTAGGGGGTAAAGCCGGTCTGCAACGTCGAGGCGTTGAGTGTGGCCGTGCCCAGGGTCAAACTTGAGGTTGTATCCGTAAAGGTGACGCTACCGGTCGGAGTCACCGGACCGAACGCGGACACAGTTCCAGTAAGCGTGTAATTCCCTGCCGTGCCAGAGCTTGTCAGTGCAGTCGAGGTCAAATAGGGCCCCGAGAAAGTCACCGACTGCGGAGAAGACGAACTGGTCGCGAAGACCGAGGTGCCGCCATAGTTAGCGGTGAATTGATGAGCCCCTACTCCGCCGACCTCAACCTCCAGTATCGCCGTGCCAGGATTGCCGTTGGTCGATTGAACCTGCACAGTACCCAACGTTTCGGTGACGCCGTTGAAAGTATCAGTGAACGTCACAGTACCGCCGGCCACAGTAAACTCCGTAGCCGAGACCTGGGCTGTCATGGTGATAACCGCCCCACTCGATGGGTTATCGGGGGTGGTAAACAACGTAGTCGTGGTCGCCGCGGTTGCCCATGCAGCGGGTCCACCAGCCACCAACGCGAGAGCGCTCAACAGCACCGGCATCCACCGACCACGAGATACCTGTCTGGAAGTGATATGGCGTCTAACTGGGGTGATGGGGG
This sequence comes from uncultured Acidobacteriaceae bacterium, assembly GCA_963743365.1. Taxonomy (GTDB): domain Bacteria; phylum Acidobacteriota; class Terriglobia; order Terriglobales; family Acidobacteriaceae; genus PALSA-350. Next base: position 174,541 of record CAVUQE010000015.1, on the reverse strand, counting down.
ACTGGCTCATGGTTTTTCAAGGCTCCGATTATTAGCAATTTGGGTTCGCAAGCGTGATCTTTCAAAAACAACCGCTTGACTATCCAGGCAGCAATTCATCGCAGTCGTACTGGCGACGCACTGAGGTAATGGATCGCATCAACTTCCATCAGCGCCTGGAGAATAACCCCCGTTTTGACACATTGTTATTACCCTTATGGGGGATTTAAAGACGGGCTCTAAACCCGTACGGAACAAGAACTTGTTGACCCACTTACCAACTGCTAGTGAGACTTAAGTTTCTGCCGGTGTGTACTTAGCGACGGGTAACCGCGGCGGTAACCGACTTGGTAAACACCTATCTGAGGGGATCCGCCGAACGAGACATCCGCAAAAGGAAAAACGAGCCGTGCTCGGGGAGCACGGCTCGTTACGGTAATGCGGTAGGTTGTGTTGTGTTGCTAGTTGTGGGTAAGCGCAACGGTGACGCCGCTGGCAGAGAACGCGTTGCTCGTAATCGTAAGCGTGTCAGTCGCAGGGCCCGCTTGGGAGTAAGTTACAGTGATGGTGCAGCTGCCGCCCGGCGCAATGGATCCGGAGCAGGTGTTGGTTTGCGAGAAGGCGCTGCTCGATCCATTGGCGAACGTCAACGCGGAGATGGTCAGATTCAGGTTACCCGTGTTGGTGAGTGTGGTGGTTTGCGATGAATTAAGCGTGGTCAACTTGAGCGCTCCCTTGTTGACCAGCAATTCAGTGACATTGGTGTTGAGATCGCTTACATAGATGTTGCCGGAACCGTCCAGCGTGATACCGGTGGGGTTGTTAAGCCCGGTTAGCGGTACCTGCATTGTGGGGGCGCTGGCCGAATGAGCAGCCGGCACCATGAGGACACGTTGGTTGCTATCGGTAACGAACATATCCCCGTTAGGGTCAAAGGCGATGCCTGCAGGCGAGTTTAACGCGCAGGTAGTAACGCTTGCGGCGCAGGGCGCAATGGCTACCGGCGAAGCACCGGAACCGCTGAGACCGATCTGCAGGATCTGGTTGAGATTTCCGTCACCAACATAAAGATTGGCCCCGGCATTATCGACAGCGAGCGCTTGCGGGAAGCTTACGCTCTGACTGCCGAGGCTCACCAGGCTGGGAGTATACGGCGCGTAACTTTCCCCAGGAATCTCGATGATGCGCGGGGTGCTTCCTGCATCCGCGATATAGATGTTGCCACCAAGGTCAATCCTGGCTGCCGTGGGAAGTCCGAGGGTGTATGTCCCCGTACCCACCGTCGATTCGGCTAATGCAGGGTTGAAACTGACCACCATCGCGGCGTTGGCGTCCGGCACTACGAGGTCACCGAAAGCGTCAAAGACCAGGTCGCTGGGGTAAACCAGGTTCTTGGTATTAGCCGCGTTCCATTGGGTCAACGCGCCGCCCGATGAGGGGAGTGTATCAATCTGCCCCGCATTGCTGTTGGCCACGTACAAAGTAGAGTTCGTGAGGTCCGCGGGGTTAAACGTCAGGCTCTGCGGCTGGTTAAGGCTGGAGTTGAGCGTCTGCTGCGTAGCGCTGCCCAGCGAAATCTGCGCCGCGGAACCCAATCCCGACAAGAACAGGTAGAGGATAGGCTCGGCCTGACCTCCGGAGGAAGTGAAGTTGACCTGCACTACTCCCTTGCGGATGCCGGGCAAGCCTGGCTTGAAGGCAATGCTGAAGATACAAACCGTGCCGGCGGTTTCCTGCACTCCAGACGCGCAGGTGGTAGCGCCTGTGTTGCTGAAGTCGGTGATTCCCCCGTTTGCCGGGTTGAAGTTAAAGGTGATAGCTCCTGCCACTGGGAATGCGTAGGGCACCTGGATCGTGCTGCTGCCAGTGGTCACGGTTGCAGGGTTTGCCCCGATAGCCGGATTGCGCAGCGGAATCACTGCCGAACTGCTGTTAGGGACGTAGTTGTCGTCTCCAAGGTAGTTCAGCGTCACAGTGTTGTTTCCCGGCGTGAAGTAGCTGCTGACCAGGTTCAGGGTCGCAGTAGAAGTCGCGCCCGATCCGGGTGTGAGCGTACCGCTCCCCAGCGTCTGACCATTGAAGACCACATTCACGGTTCCCGTCGGAGCAGCGGTGGATCCTGACACCGTGATGGCATAAGGAGTTGGTTGGCTAAAGAAGCAGCAGTCGCCACTGGGGAACAGGGCGGCTCCGCTGATTCCAGTCGAGCCTATACTCCCAACCACTATCTGTACCGTTGCCGTAGCGGTGGTGAAGTCGGTGATATTGGTGGGTGTAAAGACCACCTGCAAGGTCCACGTGCCGGCAGCGAGTACTGCGCCCGACGCCGGGGTATTGGCGGGTAAAACAGTGTAGTTGTAGGTCCCGGGGAGGCTCGCGCCCTGGAACGTGGCCGTGGCATCGAGCTGCGTGCCGCTCAGCGCTGTACCTTGCGCAATCGCTGCCGGGGTCGGCCAGTTGATGATCGGCGTCGCCTGCGTCACAACAATCGAGTTGGTTGCAGACACGGTCGTATAAGCTGCCGTGTTGCTTGGCGTGAATGTTACCGACAGCGGGTTGGTTCCAACCGGCAGAACGGTGCCGGAGGGAGGAGTGTAGACATAAGTGCCGGGCACGACCGCCTGCGTATTGGTGCCGAAGCCAAGCGCCATGATCACTACATTCCGCGTACTCGGCAGCGTGACGCTCACCAGCGTCCTGGTGGGATCGGCAGGAATTTGATATCCGTAGAGATCATATGTTCCCGAGACCTCGCCACCACCTTGGGTGTTCGCGTAGGGCGTGGTAGCGACGATGGTTTCGCCCGCATAGCCTGCCGAAGCGCTCCACGAGCTCATGTTCACGGTTTCGCTCACGGGACCGTTGGCATCGTTATAGGTGAGGACGAAGGGCTCGTTTGTTTGCCCGGTCGTGGTCGCGGCCCCAATCAGGTAGACACTGGAATAGTTGCCCTGCGCCGGAAGTGTGTAGACCGCTCCGTTGGTGATGGCGTTCGGAACCGTTGGCTGCCCAAGAGTAAACGTCGTGCCCGCATAAACCACTGACCCATTCCCCAATTTCTTATAGGAATAGGTATTCCCATTACCGTCAAATCCCGATAACAAATAACCGGTACCGTCGGTAGAAGTTGAAAGTACCTGCAATTGACTCTGGGGGACTACAGGAGTCGGTCGCGATAGGGCCGTGGCCACCGCATCCAGTTGGATGGAGCTCAACGGCGTGCCATAGGTAATAGCCGCCGGCGTCGGCCACTGGATCGTGGGTGTTTCGATAGGGTTGTTAGGAGCATCAACGACCAACTGCACCGTCGCTGTGGATGGTGAATAGTCCGTGGTGTCGGTGGGAGTGAAGGTTACCGACAGCGTATTCGTCCCGACCGGTTCAATCGTGCCGGCAGGCGGATTGTAAACAAATGTTCCCGGAATCGCAGGAGTGGTGAGATCCATGGACAGAAACACAATATTCCGTGTGGCAGGCAGGGTGATGCTCTTCACCGTCTTTGCCGAGTTAAGGGCTATCTGATATCCATAGACACATACTGAATCTGCCTGAGTGGTGCCGTTGGACAGGTTACGGTCATAGTTGCAGTTGACGACAGACTCGCCAGGCCACCCTGCTGCATAGACCCAATCGCTCATATTCTGGGTCACCTGGGTAGTTGTGTTATCGGTGTAAGTTATGGTGAAGGTCTGACTTGCTGCGATGTTATTCACCATCGCCCCGAGCAAATACAAGTTTGTATATTGTCCTGCAGGCAGGTTAATCGTCTTATTGGCGACGGCGTCTAGCGCATTTGCCGGACCTATGTTGAAGGTCAGACCATTCCAGACGATTGTCGCGCCGATCGAGTTAGTGGAATAGGAACTCCCATCATTATCGAAGCCGCCTGTGCTGTACGTGGAGCCAGGCGAGTAGATACCGTAAACATTGTAGTAGCTGGAAAGCGGGACGGAGACCGTACCGGATGATGAGGTGGCATCGAGCTGGAAGCCGCTCAGAGCCGTTCCATAGGTGATCGGCGTGGGTGTCGGCCAGGTAATAACCGTGGGATCCTGGGTCACGGTGAGCTGCACCGTCGTCGTTTCCACTGCGTAATTCGAGTTGTTCGGAGTAAAGGTTACAGAGAGTGTATTTACGCCGGCGTTAAGAACCGTACCTGCAGCCGGAGTGTAGACGAAGGTTCCGTTCTTATTATCCGTCGCATCCAGCTGTGTGCCGCTCAACGGAGTGCCATAGGTAATTGATGCAGGCGTCGCCCACTGAAGATTGGATGCTAACAGGGTCGTACCGCCCACAGTGTTGCTGGAGCTGGTATTGAAGCCGCAGTCGCCTGGATAGGTTGCCTGGTAGCTGTCGGTGCCGCCGGGCGGTGTGTACACCAACGTTGCCACACCGCTAGCCAGCGGAGCGGTGCCGATGATTGTTCCATTGTTGGTAAAGGTGACTGTCTCTCCGTTCGTGGTGGTCGTCCCGTAATTGTAGGGAGCGAGCGTGGCCACCAGGGTGACCTGTTGACCTGTGGCGCCATTAACCGGGTTGGCACTAAGCGCCAGGGCGGTTGTTTCCTTCGCGGCGGTGAAGGTCGAAGCCGATGAGGTGCTGGAACCATAGTTCCCATCGCCCCCATAGGTGGCGGTGACGGATTGCGTACTGCACCCATAAAAGGCGACGTTGGAGATGGAAGCCGACTCTGACTGACCCGACAACAGCACGGCTAGGCCGGTGCCGGTTACCGCCGTTATATCCACTCGATCATCGCCGTTGATATCTCCCACGTTGGCGAAGATGTCGCCACTGCCTACAGGATAGTAAGCCGCCGTGCCGAAAGTGCCGGTGCCCGTGCCCAGCAGAATGCCTACCGTTGCATTGCCGTTGTTGGCCGAGATGATGTCGAGATTGCCATCACGATTGAAATCTCCAATCGTCAGGTAGTAGGGGGCCGGGTTCGGGGTACCGTCCGTCTGCACGTACTGCACGGGCGCCTGAAAGCTGGGGGTCGCGGTCGCCTTGTTGAGCAGAATATAGATGGAATTGTCTGGCGCACTGGTGGTAGCGATGTCCGGGTATCCATCCCCGTTGAAGTCGCCAATCGCTACCGAACCTACCTGGCTGGCCCCGGTGTTGGCGGTGGTAAAAGCCTTGAACGTACCGTCGCCGTTGCCCTGAAGGACGCTGGCCGAGCTGCTACCGTCCGAAGCCACAACCAAATCGAGGAAGCCATCCTGATTCAGGTCACCTACAACCACATTCCATGGATCATTGCCGACGGGATAATACGACGGCGCTTGAAATGAGCCGTCGCCATTGCCCAGGATGACAGCTACGTTATTCAGACCGGAATTGGTGGCTACCAGATCTTGAATGCCATCACGGTTGAAATCGCCGACGGCGAGAAGCCTCGATGCGGACGTAGAGGCCGCTACAGGATAGTTCTTGGCTGCCTGAAAGGTTCCATTTCCATTGCCAAGGTAAATGTTGACTGAGCCCGTGCCTGCCGCGCTGAGCACGGCCAGATCCTGCTTGCCATCACCGTTGAAATCTCCCACAACGACGGAAGTTGGCTCGAAGGGAGATGTCGTGGTGATCGTTGTGCCGTTGGTAAATGTGCCGTTGCCGGCGCCCAGCAGAATAACTATGGGACCCGTGTTGGTCGGAACTGCGTAGTCGGGCCGCCCATCCCCATTGAAGTCGCCAATCGCTGGCCCGATCGTGCTTCCCGTTTGGCCATTGTTCATATTCGCGATGGGATAGAGGGTGTAGGGGGTAAAGCCGGTCTGCAACGTCGAAGTGTTGAGTGTGGCGGTGCCTACAGTCAGATTGGAGGTTGTATCCGTAAAGGTGACGCTACCGGTCGGAGTCACCGGACCGAACGCGGACACGGTCCCGGTAAGCGTGTAATTCCCTGCCGTACCAGAGCTCGCGAGCGCGGTTGAGGTCAAATAGGGACCCGAAAAAGTCACTGATTGCGGAGAAGACGAACTGGTCGCGAAAACCGAAGTGCCGCCGTATTTAGCGGTGAATTGATGAACCCCAACTCCGCCGACCGCAACTTCCAGTATCGCGGTGCCAGGATTTCCGTTGGTCGATTGAACCTGGACCGTACCCAGCGTTTCGGTGACGCTATTGAACGTATCAGTGAATGTCACAGTACCGCCGGCCACAGTAAACTCCGTAGCCGAGACTTGGGCCGTCATGGTGATCACTGCGCCACTCGACGGGTTATCGGGGGTGGTAAACAACGTAGTCGTGGTTGCCGCGGATGCCCATGCGGCGGGCCCACCGGCCGCCAACGCGAGGGCGCTTAACAATACAGGCATCCATCGGCCACGGGAAAACCGTCGGGAAGGCACACCTGGCCTAAGTGCAACAATGGTGGGCTGGCTCATGAGTTCAGAACTCCAATTCGTACGGTCTAGTTCGCAAGCGTGAAACTTGGGAAACAAGCACCTGACAAACAAGGCAGTAATTCACCGCGATTGCTTTGCTTGCGCACCTGCGGTAATGGATGTATCAATTTCCATCAACTGCTGGAGGATATCGTCCGTGGTGCCACATTGTTATTACTCGTCCGGGGGAGTTAGGGATCAGGTTCGGGGATCCGCGCGGCCTAAAAGGTCTTCCAGACGAATTACTTTGGGTGCAGTCGCCTGGGTACTGTGCAGCGCTTGTTCAGTGGGGCTGTAGCGGAGGCATGATCTTATTAGCTGAGGCAGCTAACTGTACTTAAACCGATGGACTTCTGGAGAAACGCGGGAGCATTTCTCGCTCTCCTGTATCCTTCCCATGAGGTCAAGCGCAGCTCTTCACAGGGCGTGGTTGGCTGCGTGAGATAGGTCAAAACGGGACGTATATATGGATAAGAGGGAATTCTTGAAAACCTCCGGCGCCTTCCTTGCCGGCACCATGCTGTCACCCCTGGCCTCGGCCGACTCAACCGCCGGACGCACCAATTGGTCAGGAAATTACACCTACAGCACCGACCGGCTGCATCAACCGCAAACCGTCGAGCAAGTGCAGCAGGTGGTAAAGAGCTGCAGCAAGCTCAGGGCTCTGGGGGCTCGCCACTCCTTTAATGGGATCGCCGACAGCACAGAAAATCAGATCTCACTGACACATCTCGATCAGATGGTCCTGAATCGCGAGGCGAGCACCGTTACCGTGGGCGCGGGCGTCACCTATAGCCGGTTGGCTCCGTATCTTGACGGTCAGGGATACGCGCTCCACAACCTCGCCTCTCTACCCCAGATTTCGGTCCCCGGCGCTATCGCCACCGCCACCCACGGATCGGGCAACAAGAATGGCAACCTCGCCACGGCCGTCGCTGGGCTGGAAGTGGTCACGGCGGATGGCAAGGTTCTGGTTCTTTCCCGGGAGCGGGATGGAGAGCGATTCCAGGGGTCAGTGGTGAACCTGGGCGCGATCGGCATTGTCACTAAGGTCACACTGGCGGTGCAACCAGCCTTTCAGGTGAGTCAGGTGGTTTACGAAAACCTGTCTATAGACCAATTGGAGCACCACCTGGAGGAAGTCTTCGCCGGCGGCTACAGCGTTAGCCTGTTCACCGACTGGCAGAATCACAGGATCGGCCAGGTATGGGTTAAGCGGCGAGTGGTCGCCGGAAACGCAACTCACTTCGCCCCGGAATTATTGGGGGCAACCCTGGCGACGAGGAAGCTCCACCCGATTCCCGGGCATTCGGCCGAAAGTTGTACCGAACAGCTGGGCGTTCCCGGTCCGTGGTACGATCGGCTGCCTCACTTCCGCATAAACTTCACTCCCAGCAGCGGAGCTGAATTGCAGTCAGAGTATTTGATCCCCCGGGAGCGCGGATACGAAGCCATTCTGGCCATCGAACAACTTCGAGACCATATAACTCCCCATCTCTTTATCTCGGAAGTGCGGACCGTCGAGCAAGACGATCTTTGGATGAGCACGGCTTACCAACGGCCTACCATGGCGATTCACTTCACCTGGAAACCGGAGTGGCCAGCGGTCAAGAATGTTCTGCCGATGATCGAGGAGAAACTCGCTCCCTTCCATGCCCGCCCGCACTGGGGAAAGCTTTTCACCATGTCTCCCTCGCAGATAAAGCCCCTCTACCCACAACTGTCGAACTACCAAGGGCTTTTGGCACACTACGACCCACAGGGTAAATTCCGCAATCGCTTCATAGACACCAATATTTATGGAGCTTGACCGCGGTAACCGAGGCTGAAGGGGGCCCCAAAACTCCTTGGGCCGCCTCGCGGTCAGCCCCGGCAGGGGCCCAGCAAAATAGGGCCGATCAGGACAACGGCCGTCTTCTCGGCGCAAGACATGGGACGGGGTCGTCACCCCAAAGGAGAGTGGCCAGCATCGCACGATCGCTCTGTGCCCGCTACTTAGTCTTCGTCAGGCTCCTGCAGTACTTGTTCCTCGATTTCCATGTCTCGGAACTCGTTGGAGTCGAATACCTGGCCACAATCCAGACATTCGACGTATTCAACGTCCTCTTCACGCGCTACCACGCGGACTTTTGGGTGTTTGCAGGTGGTGTCCATCTGGGAGATTTGAGTGTGTAACCTGTTCTTCTGGGCAAGATTGTACCCGCCGGATTCAGCCTGTCAAATCTGTTTCTGTGCTTTCCCCGCCGGTTCTAAGAATTTAATCGAAATTAGACCTCCCCAGGAATCCGGGCACGGCTTGACGGCTTCTCTAACAAGATGCGCCTGACCGCGCTTGAGATTGACAGTTTTAGCTGGAGAGCTCGCTAATGGTTCGCACCTGCTCCGGTTTGAGGGCAAGATCCTCCAGCTTGCCGAAAATCATTTTGCCCGATGCGGTCTGTAATACGCTGGTGACCGTAATTTCGACGGCGCGGCCAATCATACGCCGGGCGTGATCCACCACCACCATGGTTCCGTCATCCAGGTAACCCACTCCCTGGTTGTATTCCTTGCCCTCTTTCAGCACCACGATATTCATTTTTTCGCCGGGCAACACCAGTGGCTTCAATGAGTTGGCGAGATCGTTGAGATTCAAGACCCGCACGCGGTGCAGTTGGGCCACCTTGCTGAGGTTGAAATCGTTGGTCAGGATGGGAGCAGCCATCTTCTTGGCCAGCTCAATCAGCTTCAGGTCGACCTCGCGTATCTGGGGAAAGTCATCCTCGACAATTTGTACGGTGAGCAATGGATCGGCCTGCATCTTTTGCAGGATATCCAACCCACGCCGGCCGCGCTGCCGCCGCGAGCTGTCAGACGAATCGGCTACAACCTGCAGTTCCCTCAGCACGAACTCGGGAACGACCAGGGTTCCTTCCAGGAAGCCTGTCTCAACCACATCGGCGATGCGGCCATCGATAATGGCGCTGGTGTCGAGAATCTTAAGATTGCGCTTGGCGGCCGTAGCCCGCTCGCCGGCAAACAGCTCAGCCAAGCCCCCCGTAAAGTTCAGCAGGTCTCCCTTGCTGGCGCCCACCATCAACCCGATGTAGGACATCAGCATGAGCACAAAGAGCTGGAGCAGGGCCCGGGTTCCCCCCGGCGGCAGGCTTCCGCTCAGCACCATACCGAAAAGCGCCGCGCCTGCGATGCCCAGCACGCTGCCCAACACCGCGCCCAGGAGCCGCTTGATGCTCAATGCGCGAACGCGCAGCTCAAAGACGATGACAGCGGCGGCGGCGACGGCGCCCAAAACAGCCGCGGCCCAAGGCTGCAGCCCAAAGGGGCGGAGAAAAAAACAGGCCGCGGTTAAAACGACGATGAATAGTACGCGGATAATAACGAGGTCCATGCGGGCTCCATGCCTGATGCCAAGAGGCAGCACGGCACGACAAAAAAAAGTGCAAACTGCAAACCAACGGAGTATACCGACGCCGCAGCTCTTCGGGCAAAAAGAAATCCCGAGCCGCTTTCGCGGCTTCGGGATCATTGGTTGCAGGGAAAGAATTCCGACTAGTATTTGGGTACGCGAGGATCGATCTGCTCGCTCCAGGCTTGAATACCACCGGCCAGGTTCTTGACCTTGAACCCGGCTTGCTGCAGGAACTCCGCCGCTTTCTGGCTACGACCCCCCATCTTGCAATGGGCCACGATCTCGCGGCTGCGGTCCAGTTCACCTACGCGCTTGGGCAGGTCGCCCAGCGGAATGAGGTACCCGCCGATCTCCGCAATTTTGTATTCGTGTGGTTCCCGCACATCGAGCAGAAAGTAATCCTTGCCCGCGTCGCGCTGTTGCTTGAAGGCAGTTACCGAGATTTGCTCGATACCATTGACCTGCGGCGCATCAGGCGCTGCCGCCGGCTGGATCCCGCAGAACTGCTCGTAATCAATCAACTTGGTTACCGTTGGATGCGTGCCACAAGCCGGGCAATCCGGGTTCTTGCGCAGCTTAAGCTCGCGGAAGCGCATGCTTAGCGAATCGACCAGAAGCAGACGTCCGATCAAAGGCTCGCCCTGTCCCAGAATCAGCTTGATGACCTCGGTCGCCTGGATCACGCCTACCAGTCCCGGCAGGATCCCGAGCACGCCGCCTTCCGCACAGGAAGGGACCAATCCGGGCGGCGGCGGTTCCGGGTAGAGGCATCGATAGCAGGGCCCTTGCTCGGTGGCAAAAACGCTGGCCTGTCCTTCGAAGCGGAAAATCGAGCCGTACACGTTAGGCTTCCCGCTCAACACGCAGGCATCGTTCACCAGGTAGCGGGTGGGAAAGTTATCCGTGCCGTCGGCCACGATGTCGAAGTCCTTGAAGATCTCCATGGCGTTTTCGCTTAACAGCATGGTGTTGAACTTCACGATCTTCATGAACGGGTTCAGGGCCTTCAGCTTCTCTTCAGCCGAGTCCAGTTTCGACCGGCCTACGTCTTTGGTGCTGTGAATGATCTGCCGTTGCAGATTGCTCGAGTCCACTACATCGAAGTCGACCAGTCCCAGCGTTCCAACACCGGCCGCGGCCAGGTAGAAGGCCAAGGGCGAACCCAAACCGCCGGTGCCCACACAGAGCACCTTGGCCGCTTTGAGTTTCTGCTGTCCCTCTATGCCGACTTCAGGCAAGAGCAGGTGGCGCGAGTAGCGCGCGATTTCTTCGTTGCTAAGCGACGGCACCGCCGTCGTAGGTGTTTCGGTAATTGTCGCCATTCTTGAACCTCTTTCGATTTTCTATATGCCGCCTGCAATGGAAGGAATAATCGACAGGCTGTCGCTATCTTTGACCGCCGTGTTTTCCTTGTCGCTCAGGTAGCGAATGTCTTCGTCGTTGAGATAAACGTTCACGAAGGCCCGCAGCTTGCCTTCTTCCGAATACAGATGCTTCTTCAATTCCGGATGCGTGACGGTCAGCTCATCCAGCGCTTGGCCTACCGTCGCCGCCGAAACCGTTACCGTGGCCTGCTTAGCGGCGAACTGACGCAGGGGTGTCGGAATATGAATCTTCATTCGTCGCACTCTCTTTCTTTTTTCGTGGGTGGCGCAGAGTGATACGGGGGCCGGCGGTCAACAGCGTTCAGGGCAGACCTGGATCGCTTCGTCTTCAAACCGCTTGTCGTCTTCGCCCGTACCGGCCAGGAGAAACGAGTTGGTCTGCGCCGCTACACCCTTTTCGACGCTGGTGATGACGTAGGAACAGCCCAGCCAGTGGGCTTCGTTGAAATCGGTCGATGACCAGCGCGCGGGATGGTCGGGATGCGAGTGGTAAAAACCCACAATGTCCAGGCTGCGCGCTCGTGCCTTGCGTTGAATGCTGACTAGTTCCTGGGGAGCGATGTGATAGCGGTTGTGGGCGGAGTCGGTGCGCGTGTTGCCCGCACGTACGGCCGCCTCTACCTCATTGATACCCTCGAGCGCGTGGCCTAGGAGCACCCCGCAGCACTCATGGGGATACGTCTCTTCGCCATGTTGGCGCAGCTGGCGATAGACCGTATCGCTGATACGGAGCATCAGCTTCTTCTGCTCGACACTCTCAGTCGTACTGGCCATCATTGCTCCCAAAAGCGCTCACTCAGGTACTTGTCCGCCGAATCACACAGGATAGTGACAATGATAGCGTTCTTGCCGGCACGCGATACCTCTTCGCCGATTCTGAGGCTTGCCGCCACCGCTGCTGCCGCGGAAATACCCACCAACAGGCCCTCTGTCCGGCCCAGATGTTTGGCCATCTCGTAGGCCCCTTCGGTCGATTGCTCCACATGCCGGTCTGCCAGGCGGCCATCATAGATCGGAGGCACGATCGCAGTGGCCATATACTTCAAGCCTTCCAGCCCGTGAAACGGTGAATCGGGTTGCATGGCAATGCACTCAATTGCAGGATTCAGCTCCTTCAGACGGCGGGTGGTCCCCATGAACGTTCCGCTGGTGCCGAGCCCGGCCACGAAGTGAGTAATCTGTCCATCAGTCTGCTCCCAAATCTCGTTGGCCGTGGTGCGGTAGTGCGCCTGCCAGTTGGCGTCGTTGCCGTATTGGTCAGCGTAATAGTACCGGCTTTTATCCTGCGCCAGCTCGCGCGCCTTCAGAATTGCGCCATCGGACCCATCCGCCGGATCGGTCCAAACGATGTTCGCCCCGTATGCGGCGAGAATCCGCTTCCGCTCGGGAGAAACATTCGACGGCATGCACAGCGTGACCCCAAAACCGCTGGCCGCACCCAGCATGGCATAGGCAATGCCGGTGTTTCCGCTGGTCGCATCCAGCAAGTGCCTACCCGCCAGCAGTCCCTTGGCTTGGGCTGCCGCCACAATCGAGGAGGCCGCCCGATCCTTGACTGAGCCGCCCGGGTTGGCCCACTCGGCCTTACCCAGCAAGAGCACGCCAGGCAGATGCGCAGTCAAGCGATCGAGACGCAGAAGCGGGGTATTCCCTATCCGTTCCAGGATGCTACTGCCCAGGGCCCGGGTCGGCGAGCTCACGTCGGTTTGTGCTTCAATTGGCATTTTCCCGTTCAAGTCCCTGCTTTCACCGGGCTCTGCTCGTTGCAGCCAGCAGCGCGAGTGTGCGAAAGTTACAGGGAAGCATACTTAGTGTAGCGTCCACTGGAAAACTGAGGCAATCCGAAGTCAGTCGCAAGCCATGCGAACCAAAGTCCACTTCCTGAGTTTCGACGAAGTCCTGAGCACCCTGCGCACATCCGGATTTGATGTTCAACTCGTGCCCGGGGTCGCAAACCAGTTTCTGGTCCGTAAATATGGTGCCGGAGCGATCCTGGCCCCCTCGGGGGAGCCCACGGGCGCGGACAAGAAGCTTCCGCACATTGCCGTGAGATGGAGGGAACGGCCGGGCTACGTGGTGGGGGGAGAAGTGGCCACGCTGCTTGATCGCGGATTTCAGAAGTTCTGGAAGTCTACCCGCCTTGAGGTTCCAGCGACCGCGGAATCGCTTCAGGCGGTGCACCGCTTTGCCGAAGAATTGCGAGAGGTCGTCGGCGAGCCTAGCCTGTACAACGAGTCCCTGGGCACAACCAGCGACAGTTATATGTACGACCGCGTCAAAGGCCGCGATTTGCCGGTAGCTGAGCGCCCAACGCCGGCGTGGCAGTTGCCCCCGAAGATAAGCTAGCTCCACTCCAAAATTTATTTTTTGGAGCGTTCGCGCTGTAATTCCCGGTAAACCTCGCTCTTGGAGACTCCTCGCTCACGCGCGACCCGCTTCAGAGCGTCTTTCTCATCCAGACCCTCGGCCTCCATCAGCTGCGACAGCTGCTGCACAACACTGACGCCTGCGACTGGCTGGGCTACGGGAGCAGCGTCGATCAATAGCACGATCTCGCCCCGTACTCGCTCGCGGGCCGCCAGCACTGACCGGACTTCTCGCGCGGTGCCACGCAGAAACTCCTCGTGCAGTTTTGTCAGCTCCCGGGCTACCACCACGCGCACGGACTCTCCCCACACCGCTTCCACGTCGGCCAACGTCTCCAGAATGCGATGCGGAGCTTCATAGACGATCAGGGTGAGGCCCGGCATACGAGCGGCCAACGCTTCCAGCTCAGTACGCCGCATGCCCGGCTTCGCCGCTAGAAATCCCACATAGAGAAAACGGTCCGTCTCCAGCCCGGAGGCGATCAGCGCTGCAAGTGCGGCATTCGCTCCGGGAATGGGAATGACCGGCACGCCTGCTGCGACCGCCGCGCGAACCAAGTCCAATCCCGGATCGGAGAAGGCCGGTGTACCCGCATCGCTGACCACCGCAACCCGGCCGCCCTGCTGCAAGAGGGCGATCAGCTCCTTCGTTCGCGATTGCTCGTTGTGCTCGTGGTAACTGATGGTCGAGGTGGAGATGTCAAAGTGGTTCAGCAGCTTTTGCGTCTGACGTGTGTCCTCGCACGCAATGCGGTCGACTTCCTTCAGCACCCTTAGCGCGCGGAGTGTGATGTCTTCGAGATTGCCAATCGGCGTGGCGACCAGGTAAAGGCCGGGCTCGAGCGACAACGATTATTCCTGGCTCTGGCGACGAAGCTTCCGGCTCTCCGCCAACAGGCTCATGGAGTGCATAAGGTTCTGCAGGGTCACAATGCCGACGATGCGTTCCCCTTCAGTCACCGGCACCAGCGACAGCCCACGCCCGGCAAAGCGGCTGATCGTGGTTCCCAACGAGTCCTCCGGTTGGGCCACGTGGAAGCTGCGCGACATCACCGCCTGCACATAGCCGTTGCCTTCACTGCGCAGCGCGGAAAGGATGCTCTGGCGGGAGATAATGCCCACCAGGCTGTCGCCGCGCACCACCGGAAAATCGTCCTGCAAGCTGTGAATTGATTTGTGGAGCGCATCTTCCAGCGTGTCCGACGGGGCCAACATGGAGAACTCAGTGAGCATAATGTCCTGCATGTTGACCGTATCCACCACGCTCTGGAAGAGAACACCCTGATCCTCGAGCTGAGCGCCGATGAGAATAAAAAAGCCCGCCATCAGCAACCACGGGTTCATCAGCACCAAACCGGCGATGATGGCCGTCATGGCAAGAATCTGACCCAGTCCAGTCGCCACGCGTGAACCTTGCGCCCTGCCCTGCGCGCGGGCTACGCCTCCACGCACCACCCGGCCGCCATCCAGGGGATAAGCGGGCAGCAGGTTCAACACGCCGAGAAACACATTAAGCCACACGATACTGCGGATCAGATGACTGGGCGTGATCCAGGGCCGTTCTAACAAATTGATCGTGGGCGACATGCCGAGCACCAGCATGGCGACTACGACAGCAAAACTCAGATTTGCGAGCGGCCCGGTGATCGCCATGCGCCATTGCACTTTGGGAGCACCCGCGTTTTCCGCGCTCTCCGCATTGGCGTAGGCCACCAGGCCGCCGATGGGCAGAAGCAGGATATTTCTCAATTGCAAGCCGTGGTAGGCAGCGACGATCATGCGCGCCACTTCGCGCACAGCCACCGCACCCAGCAAGACCAGCCATAAGCCAATGCCACGAAACATCGAGAGATGGGCGCTTTCGGTGTAGGCCATGCAGATGCCGAGCAGCAGGATGAAGAAGGTGTGAATGCGCAACTCCACGCCCATCCATCGCCCTAAAGGGAACGACCATCCACGCATTGCATCTGTCCTTACTGCTACCGGTTTATTACTACCTGCATTGTAGAACCTCCGCCCGCAGGCGAGGCTGCGGATTCATTCTCGAGCAAAGGATTCATTTACCATCAAACCCGATGCGGGTCATTGCCGGCACATACCGTTCGCGGCGGCTGATTGCGCCCCGCGGGCTAGCCACCCGGCCAACCAGCGATCGCCTGCGCGAGACCCTTTTCAATATCCTGGCCACACGCATTGAGGGCGCTGTCTTTGCCGACCTTTACGCCGGGTCGGGAGCGGTCGGCATCGAGGCTCTGAGCCGCGGCGCTCGCCTGGCTTACTTCGTGGAAAACGCCCCGCAGGCAGTAGCCGCAATCCGCGAAAACCTGGCGGCGCTGGGGATTCGCTCCGGCTTCAAGATTGACCCTCGCAGCGTCTCTGCGGCGTTGCGGGGGCTTTCTGGGTCCGGACCGGAAGAACGCTGCACGGTCGTCTTTTTGGATCCGCCGTACGCGGCCGCGGACGATTATAGCCGCACCCTTACTGGCATCGGCCAGCACGCGGACTCCATGCTGGCGCCTAACGGCATCGTGATCGCCGAACACGGGCGCAAGATGCAACCACCGCTCGCGGAGAGCTACGGGCTGCTGAAGCGCTATCGCGTGCTCGAGCAGGGCGACGCGGGCTTGAGCTTCTATGGCAGATAGCCCCCGCCCTTGTGCTCGCCGGTCTTGAGATTTACCTCGAACTCCAGTTCCCTATCTGTTCTCATCTCCCAACCCAGGCCGAAGAGCGTTGCGTCACGGACACCGGTAATGCGCAGACCATCCCAACTGAGCCTGCCTGTTTGCCACGCCTTCCCTTCCCGGCCCCATGCGAGCAGCGAATGAAAGCTCGAAAACAGTAGGAGGTCTTGCTCTTCGAGGACGCGAATTTCAGTGACCGGCCGGTACTCCACCTGTTCCCAGCGCGCCGGGTTAAGGGTGTCTATGAGGTAAGCGTAGCCGCCCGCTGCAATACAGATCCATGCCGGGTCAGGACAAGCCCACACACCTGTGGGCACGCCGGAGCCGGCGAAACCCAGGGCGCAGGTGGCGAGAAACTGCCCCCGCTGATTGGGCGGACGGATCATCACTTCCAGGGCTCCTCGCTCCACTTCTTCTACTTGCGCCGGGTAGACGAATTGCCGCCCGGGGAGGATCAAAGGCCGAGACGCCAAGAATCTCCGCCTGCCACACATGAGCAAAGGTGGAATCGATCATCTACCGGCGCTGGATGCGAGAAAGGCTACGACCCGCTCCCGCACGCTCGACACGTGCGTCGGCAAATCAAGTCGGCTGCCGTCTTCGAACAGGGGGATCAGTTTGTCGAACTCCGGGCCAGAGTGCACTCCGGTCAGGAGGATGCGTACCGGGTGAAAGAGGTCTTTGCCCTTGACCCCGCTCTCGGCCTTCACCTCGTTCATCAGCTCCTTGAAGCGCTGAGGGGTCAAAGCGCCTGGCTCTGCCAGGATTTTTGCGGTAAAAGCACGCACCACGCGCTCTCCTGTTTCCGAGGCCAGCAGGGCTGCATCATCCTGATTCACTGGCGCAGGATTCCAAAGCGCCGCTGCCTTTTCCGGCAGCTGCTGCAGCTGGTCCACCGCAGGAAGAAACAGTTCCAACACGCGGTCGAACCAATCCTCGACAGCCGCAGTAGGGAGCGGCGGCAGCCTGTGCAGGGCTACGAAATAGGGCCTGGAGAGCGATCTGAGCTCCGGCAGCGGAGTTTGCTTGATGACATGCCGGTTGAGCCAGTGCAGCTTGTCCCAATCGAAGACCGCGGGCGAGGGCGTGACTCGCTCCAGCTTGAATTCCGTTATCAGCTCTTCGCGGGTGAAAGTTTCGCGCGTTCCCCCCTCGGCGCCCCAGCCGAGCAGGGCGAGATAATTCGCCAGCGCCTGGGGCAGAATTCCCATTTCTCTGAAGCTAGCCACCGAGGTGGCGCCATGACGCTTGGACAGCCGCTCGCGATCGCTGCCCAGGATGGTCGAAAGGTGGGCAAACTGCGGCAACTGCCAACCGAAGGCCTGGTAAATGGCGACTTGCCGGGGCGTGTTCGAAATATGGTCATCGCCGCGGATGACATGCGTGATCTTCATGAGCGCATCGTCGATGGTCACGACGTAGTTGTAGACCGGCACGCCGGTAGAACGGACGAGGATGAAGTCACTCACCGTATCGCTAGCGAACTCCACATCGCCGCGCACGATGTCGTGGAAGCGCAGGGGGGCGTCTGGCACCGCCAAACGCACGGCAAAGCTCTCCCCCGCGGCGGCCCGAGTTTCGGCTTCTCCAGCCTGCAAAGCCCGGCATTTGCCTGAATACATCGGGATGCGGTGCTCCTGCAGAGCCAATTGGCGCTGCTGTTCCAGTTCCTCTGCAGTGCAGAAACAGCGATAGGCTTTACCTTCCCGCAGCAGCTGTTCTGTGTGCTGCTGATAAATCTCTATGCGCTCACTTTGCCGGTAGGGCGCGTAGGGACCGCCCACCAGTGGTCCTTCGCTCCAATCCAGCCCCAGCCAGCGCAGATCCTCGATCAGCTGGGTTTCGTAGCGCGCCTCGCTCCGCTCCACATCGGTGTCTTCGATGCGCAGCACGAAGTCTCCGCCGGTGTGGCGGGCAAAGAGCCAGTTGTAGAGAGCGGTGCGGGCATTGCCCACATGCAACATTCCAGTGGGGGAGGGCGCAAAGCGCACCCTTGGATTTGGGTTCGGCATAGGTCTACGTCTGATGCTATCAACGAAAGTGTTCCCAGCCGCCGGCCACCAGCGCTGTACGCTTCTTTCCCGCCTGACGCATCTCCACCAGCGGTCCCCGTCCGCGTTTCTTCATGCGGCCGATAGCATGCACCAGCGCTCCGCCCAATGAGCTGGGCACCGCTGTCTTTGGGGCTGCAGTGAAGAGTAGCTCGTAATCTTCTCCGCCGTGGAGTGCCTGTTCCAAGGTGGCTCGGGCATCGACGGGCAGCGATTGGGGGTCGATCTCCGCGGCCAGCCCGCTCTCCTCACACAGGTGAGCAAGGTCGGTTGAGAGTCCATCGCTGAGATCTATGGCAGCGGTGGCCAGGCGGTCGTGCATAAGCTTGCGGCCGGCGGCCAAGCGAGGTTCCGGATATAAGTGCGGATGGCCTTGGCCTCCCTCGTCCTCTCCGCGGAAAGCGGCCGGCCGGCGGCCAAGGGCGAGCAACTCAGCAGCGGATCCCCCCAGGGCTCCGGTCACATAAATCAGGTCCCCGGGGCGAGCACCGGAGCGCAGCAGCGACCTCCCTTTAGGCACGCTGCCCAACAGAACGATGTCGGCGACTACCAAGCCGTTGGCATGCCGGAGTCCCGGCGGTGACTTGGCCAGATCCCCGCCCGCCAAAGGGACGCGGTAGCGCTCAGCCAAAGCCATCAACCCATCGAAGAAGGCCTGCATCCAACTTTCATATGAGGAGCCTTTCTGATGTGCGGTCAGTTCGGCAGGTAGAGCAAGTGAAAGAAAGGCCGCCTCCGGGCGAGCCCCCATGGCTGCCAAGTCGCTCAGGCCGCGTGCCAGGCAGCGATGGCCAACGCTCTGCGGTGGATGCCAAGCGCGGCGGAAATGGACATTTTCGAGCGAAAGGTCCGTAGTTACGACCAGTTCTTCTCCGCGCCGCGGCCTTATTACAGCACAATCATCTCCGATGCCAAGCTGCAGAATCCCGGCCGTCCGCAGCTGTACGGCGCGTTTGCGAATGCCGGCTATCAGTTCACGCTCGCCGGTTGCCTTTGGTCGAGTTAACTTTCGCTCGGTAGCCATGGCGCCAGCATACCTTGCGCGTCTGCTGACTAGTCCTTATGGCGAGTTAGTAATACCACTTCCGCGTTTGACCCAATAGATTCACTCTGTTAGGGTCAAGGTTCGGCTCTTGTACGAATTCGCTACACCCCGCTGGAACCTGCGGCAGGGATAGTGCGTTCAAGGCCATATCCCCTTTTTGAGTGTGCGATTTGCGCAAACGCTACTACATCATCTTCGTAGCCCGACAGGAAGATGGTGATTTGCGCAAGATTCCTATTCCCTCTCCACTACGCCTACATCTTTGTTGCAGCGGCAGTGATCGGCCTTTTCACCATTACCGGCATGGCCGGGTCTTACAGCCGCATGTTATTGAAGACGGCGCGGTTTAACCAGGTTCGGACAGAGCGCGAGACGATCCGCCACGACTACCTGCAAATGGAGCAGGTAGCCCATGAAAAGGATGTTCAGGCGGCGTCGCTGGGCTCTCTGGCCAGCGAAGTAAGCGCGCTTTATGGGCTGCGGCAAAACAAGTTGCTCAAATCCTCTATGCGGCACGCGTCAGCGGCCAGCGGTCCCGTAGGCGACGGCATCAGCGAGCAGCAATACGGTCAATCCCTGGATCAGCTTCTGCAACTGCGTTCCTCGGCTATGTCGGGCGAGATTACGCACGGACTCGACTTCTCGCACCACTTCCCGTCGGCTTTCAGCACCGTGAATCTGGCGAACGCGCCATCAGATTGGCCGGTACAGGGAATCGTAACCAGCTCCTTCGGTTCGCGGCTGGATCCCTTCAATGGGGAAGGGGCATTCCACACTGGAATTGACATCGCCACCAACAAGGGCGAGGCGGTTCGTGCGCCGGCGGACGGCACGGTTCTGAAAGCTGGCATGGGCAACGGCTACGGGCGCGAAGTGGTAATCGACCACGGCCACGGCATCCAGACCATTTATGCTCACCTCTCTGGCTTCGCGGTTACGGAAGGACAAGAAGTCAGCCGCGGCGATATCCTTGGCTATGTCGGTTCTTCGGGACACAGCACCGGCCCTCACTTGCACTACGAGGTCCGGATCCACGATACCCCGGTTAATCCGTCCAAGTATCTTCATGCCGCCACGCGGCAATTAGCGAGCACCCCATCTACACCCACGCCTGCAGCTGCGCCGACATCCACCCCCCCGCCCACAGTGACCGGCGGCGGCGCAGACTAAGACCTCGTTTTCCCCGAGCGGCCCTGCTGTACCTGGCGGTTGTGTGCGGGATGGCGGCTTTGGGGCAGACTTCACAGGCTGGCAAAACCTACTTCGGCTTCGACAGGAATGAGTATCCCGGCGACAATCTGCTGCCGGCGCTGCACGGCAGTTTTTCCTATGCCGGCTATTGGCTGAACAACCCGCCCGGCGAAAACAGCAATGGCTGGGTAGGCAAACGCGCCATCCTCAAGGCCAACGGCTTCGGCTTCATGATCCTGTTCAATGGACGGCTGGATGCCCAACTCACGGGCAAGGATGCGGCGGCGCTCGGCCGGTCCGACGCCGCGTCGGCCATCTCCGCGGCTAAGAAGGAGGGGTTTGCCCCCGGGGCCATCCTCTTTCTCGATCAGGAGGAAGGCGGCCGCCTGCTGCCGGAGCAGAGCGCTTACCTGTTCGCGTGGGTTGAGGCGATCCGCGGGTCGCAGTATAAGCCGGGCGTTTATTGTTCCGGCATTCTGGTTCCCGACGGTTCGAGCACGATCAGTACGGCACGCGACATTTTGAGCCATGAGGGCAACCGGCCATTGGCCCTGTGGGTGGCGAACGACGCGTGCCCCCCGGCTCCGGGTTGTGTCCTCCCCAAGAAGCCGCTGGCGGCTGCTTCAAGCGGAGTTAAGAACGCGCTGGTCTGGCAGTACGCGCAATCGCCGCGCAGGCAGTTTGCCAACCGATGCGCGGCAACCTACGCCGCCGATAACAACTGCTACGCGCCCGGCACGCCGCATAGTCCACAAACGTTCCTGGACCTGAATGTGTCTGCGTCTCCGGACCCCTCCGGGGGACGTTAGGCCGGTTTTCCTGATTCAGGTTTGGCCAAATAAATTGAGCGCTAAAAGCGCTATAAGCGCCATAAGGGTCTGCTAAAACAGGAACCTTAACTTAAGTTATTTATAATCAACGATTTTCGCACGTCGAGCGCCATTATCCCACTCAAGCCAGAGTACGGCTTGCATGGGGCACCCAGCGTTCGTGGCAAGTGTGTCCGAGGGAAAGAGCAGCGGCATCCCCGGCTTGTCTCAGCCTTCCTGGAGCATGCTTGGCTCTTCTGGGGCGCGGAGGCGTACCAGGCGATCGATAGCGTAGGGCGCCCTGTGCGAGGCGGTGTGATAATGCCGCACTTGCAATTCTCCCAGCAGGCCGATGGCGAGCATCTGAATGCCGGCCAGAATCAAGACGCCGGCAACTACGAAGAGCGGTCCATGGGTGTCCATCACGTCCTGGCGGGTAAAGACCTTTAGACCTGCCAAAAACAACGAAATGCCGGAACCCAAGAAAATGCCGAGCGCGCCGAAGGTGCCGAAGAAATGCAGCGGGCGCGTCATGTACTTCAACAGGAAGCGAATGGTCAGCAGGTCGAAGAAGACCCGTACAGTGCGCGAGATTCCGTAGTGGGACTTGCCCCGCTCGCGGTTCACATTCCGGATGGGGATCTCGCAAATGCTGGCGCCATACCAGGAGGCCAGCGCGGGGATAAAGCGATGCATCTCGCCATACAGCGGGATGTTGTGGATCACCTCACGGCGATAGGCCTTGAAGGTGGTGCCGAAGTCGTGGATATCGACGCCGGAAAGCTTGGCCATCAGCCAGTTGGCACAACGCGAAGGAACCCGGCGCATGACGAAGTTGTCGATGCGCTCCTTGCGCCATCCGCTCACCACGTCATACCCCTCTTCAAGCTTGGCGACAAATTCCGGGATCTCGGACGGGTCGTGCTGCAGGTCACCATCCATGGCGAGGATATAGTCACCCTGGGAATGGTCGAAGCCTGCGGCCAGCGCAGAAGTCTGGCCAAAGTTGCGCCTCAGCTTGACCACCAGAACACGGCTGTCGACGGCTGCAATCTCTTCCAGGAGCTTGTAAGTGCGGTCACTCGATCCGTCGTCTACCAGGACGAGTTCAAAGCTGTCGCCAATTTGCTCCATCACCGCCTTCAGGCGATCGTACAGAGCCGTAACGTTCTCTTCCTCGTTGTGGAAGGGCACGACAATCGAATACTTCGGCATCCAAATAGTATAAATCCGCAAAAAGGGATCTTTGGGCGCGATTTACGTCTTTTTAGCTGCTCTTGCGTATCTCCTCGGCAAGGATCACGGCAGCACTCTCGCAAGCGGCACGATCCACATCATGATGGGTCACCAAGCGTATCGAATTGGGACCCACAGTTGAGACAAGAACACCGCGCCGGGCAAGGGCGCTCACTAAGGCCTTGGCATCTCCGTCGCCGCGCAGAGAGAAGATCAGGATATTGGTCTGGACCAGCAACGGATCGAGAACCACCTGGGGAAGTTCCGCTAAGGCATCGGCAAGCAGCCGGGCGTTGTGATGGTCCTCCTGCAGCCGGGCGGTCATCTCGTTGAGGGCAATCAATCCGGCAGCAGCGAGAACACCGGCTTGGCGCATTCCGCCGCCAAGCGCCTTACGAAAATTACGCGCCCGCTCGATGTGGGCACGGCTACTCACCAGCATGGAGCCGACCGGGGCGCACAAACCCTTGGACAGGCAAAACATGACCGAGGCACAACCACTGGTCAGACGGTCCACGGAAGTATCCAGCGCGATAGCGGCATTGAAGATGCGGGCACCATCGAGATGCACGGGCAAGCCGGCATCGGCGGCTCCGGCCCAGATTTCCTGCGCTACTTCGAGCGGCATCACTGTTCCCCCGGCCAGATTGTGCGTGTTCTCGAGCGATATCAGGCCGGTTCGCGAACGGAAATGAAGGCCGGGCGAGATGACTTTCCGGATGAGGGGCCAGGTAAGGATCCCGCGATCGGCAAATACGGTGCGCAACTGGCACCCGGAGAAGGCTGAGACCATGGACATTTCCCAGTCAACGAGGTGGCCGCGGGATTCGCAGATAACCTCCTGGCCGTGCTCGGTGTGCATGCGGACGGCAATCTGGTTGCCCATGGTGCCGGTAGGGACAAACAACGCAGCCTCACGGCCAAAGATCTCCGCGGCGCGCGCTTCCAGGCGGTTGACGGTGGGGTCCTCCCCGTAGACGTCATCGCCCACTTCGGCTTCCGCCATGGCGGCGCGCATGGCAGGGGTGGGGCGAGTGACGGTGTCGCTGCGCAAGTCGATGGTCATTGAATTTGCAATTCTTCTTTTACTCCGAGGAAGCGGGCAAAGACTTCGTTGGAAAAGAGCACTCCGCGAGGGGTAAGACGCACCACGCCCGCTTCATCGGTGAGCAAACCCAGATCGCCCAGCTCGCGGACCACGGGGAGGAAGATCTCCACCTGATCACGGCCAAACTCCGCTGCCAGAGCCTGCCAGACGACTCCTTCATGCAAGCGCAGGCCCAGGAACCAGGCCTCTTCCAGCTCTTCCGACGAGCTTAGCCGGCGCACCTCCTCTGAGGCTTCGGGACCGCGGAGATATTCGGACAGGACCGCGGTGTTGCTGAAGCGCAAGGCAGAGCCCTGCGGGGTGCGAAGCATGGAGTGCGCGTCCAGTCCGAAACCGAGGTACGGGTGACGCCGCCAATACTTCAGGTTGTGGCGTGACTGGCGGCCAGTGCGGCCAAAGTTTGAGATCTCATATTGCCGCAAGCCGTTTTGTTCAAGAAAAGTCACTGCGCTTTGGTAGAGATCCGCGGTTAGCTCTTCGCTGGGCACAGTGCCCGCGTGATAGCGGGAACCGCCGGCCAGCAGCTCGCGACCAAGGCGGGAATCCTCATCGATCTCCAGCATGTAGGTACTCGCGTGCTCTACACCGGTGGCAACCAAAACATCGAGCGACTCCTGCCAACTGGCCGCAGTCTGGTGGGGCATGCCGGCGATGAGATCGATACTCAAATTGCGCAGCCCGGCGGAGCGTACCCGTTCGAGGTCGTTGAGCACCACCGCGCGGGTGTGAAAGCGTCCGGTGGCAGCCGCCTCGCGATCGACGAGCGATTGCACGCCGAAGCTGAGGCGGTTTACGCCCATTTCCAGCATGGCCGCGAGCGTGGGCTCGTCCAGTTGGCCGGGAGCGCATTCGAGGGTGATCTCGGCTCCTGGTGCAACCGCGAACTCCTGGCGCAGGGTATGGGCAAGCTCCCCTAGCAGGGCCGGGGAAAGCACGCTGGGGGTGCCTCCTCCCAGGTAGATGCTGTCGACCTGCTCGGGAATGAGCGCTTCGTCGAGGCGTTGACGTGCGGCGCGGATTTCGCTGCAAACGCGGGCGACATATTGCTCATGAGCGCTGACCGACGAAACGCCGGAGGCAAAGTTGCAATAGGTGCATTTGGCGCGGCAAAAAGGGACCGAGATGTAGATACCTAGAGAATTCATCCGCCGCCAGCACCGTCCTGCTATCTATTCTGACATCCTCCTTTGACGACCGCATTCCGGGTATCCACGTAAAATGAAACTGCCCATGGCCGAGCAAAAGACGGAGAAGGACCGGAAACCCCAGCAGCACGACGACGACGTTGTGGGCAAGGCCTATGACAGCCGGCTGATGGGGAGATTGCTGACCTACCTTCGGCCGTACAAGCTACAGGCCGTCATCTCGCTGGTGGCGATCCTGCTCAAGGCCGGCTCGGATGTGCTCGGCCCCTACCTGACCAAAGTCGCTGTGGATCGCTACATGACTGCGCGGCCGGCGCCCCATCCCGCGTTACTGACCCGCTGGCTCAGTTCGAATGCCATGGTGGGCGTTACCCAGATTGCGAGCGTCTACCTGGCCACGCTGGTGTTCAGCTACCTGCTGGAGTTCGTACAGACCTACCTGATGCAGTGGACCGGACAGAAGGTCATGTTCGACATGCGCAGCCAGATCTTCCGCCACATCCAGAGGATGCACGTCAGCTTCTTTGATCGCAATCCTGTGGGGCGCCTGGTGACCCGGCTGACCAGCGATGTGGACGCGCTGAACGAGATGTTTACCTCGGGCGTCTTTGCCATCTTCGAGGACGTTTTTGTTCTGATTCTGATTGTCGCCATCATGCTGCGCATGAACTGGTGGCTGGCGCTGATCGCCTTTGGGGTGCTGCCGCTGATTCTGGTAGTGACCCGGGTTTTTCGCAAGCATGTGCGCGATTCCTACCGGCGTATCCGTTCTGCGATTGCGCGCATTAACGCCTCCACCCAGGAGCATGTAAGCGGGATGAGCGTAGTGCAGCTGTTCAACCGTGAGCAGCGCTCCTACGAGGAGTTCGAAGAGGTCAACCGGCAGCACATGGTGGCCTTCAAAGACGCCATCCTGGCCTATGCCTTGTACTACCCTGCGGTGGAGTTGTTGAGCTCAGTGGCGATTGCACTGGTGATCTGGCTGGGCGGGTTCGGGGTGCTGCGCAATGCAGTTACGATCGGTGTGCTGGTGGCATTTATCCAGTACTCGCAGCGCTTCTTCCGCCCGATTCAGGACTTGAGCGAAAAATACAACATCCTGCAAGCGGCGATGGCGGCCAGCGAACGTGTTTTCAAGCTGCTGGATACGCCCGCGGAGTTGCAAAGCCCGGGTACGCCGCGTGCCTGTGACGGTTCCGGCCGGATCGAGTTTCGCCATGTCTGGTTTACCTATCAAAAGCTGGATGCAGAGCAACTGGCGCGCATTCAACAAGCCGAGGAGGCGGAGCAGATCGCCGCGGTCTCGCAGGACGTGGAGTGGATTCTGAAAGACGTATCGTTCGTGATCGAGCCCGACCAGACGGCGGCGATCGTGGGCCACACGGGCGCCGGGAAAACCACCATCATCGGGCTGATGATGCGCTTCTACGAGGTCCAGAGCGGCAGTGTGTTGATCAATGGCGTAGACGTGCGCGAACAGGATGTGACCGAACTGCGACGCCAATTTGGGGTGGTGCTGCAGGATCCTTTCCTCTTCACCGGGACCATTGCGGAGAACATCCGGCTGGGTTCGGATTGGATCACCGACGAGCGGATGAAGGCGGCGGCGGACGAGGTGAACGTGGGCGATTTTATCCGCGCACTGCCACAGGGTTTCAATGAACCTCTGCGCGAGCGCGGGAATAGTCTTTCCACGGGACAGAAGCAGTTGATCAATTTCGCGCGGGCGCTGGCACACGATCCGCGCATCCTGGTGTTGGATGAGGCTACATCGAGCGTGGATACGGATACGGAAATGCGGGTGCGGTCGGCGCTGGAACGCATGGTCCAGGGACGCACCTCGGTCATCGTTGCCCATCGACTTTCTACGGTGCAGCAGGCAGACAGGATTTTGGTGATGCACAAGGGCCAGTTGCGAGAGTTGGGGACGCATCAGGAGCTGCTGGGGCAGCGCGGGATTTATTGGAAGCTCTATCAGCTGCAGTACAAGGATCAGGAAGTGCAGAGTGCCCGGGCAGCGGATGGGTTGCTGGACGCGAAGTTGGCCGTTGGAACGGATTAGAGCGAAAGCAGCGGTTGCCTATCACTCGTCGATCAAGTGGTTTCCGGTTTACTGGTCATGTCAGCGATAAGCCAAAGCCCGAAGATTTTTCTGTCTGCCGGCGAGGCCAGTGGCGAGCACTACGGCGCGCTGCTGATGACGGAGATCCGCCGGCTGGCACCGGAGGCGGAGTTTTTTGGACTGGGCGGCACACGGATGGCAAACCTGGGACTGCGCCGGGTGGTGCGCGCCGAAGATGTGGCGGTAATGGGTATCACCGAGGTGATCCTGCACATGCCCCATATCTATGGCGAATACCGCAAGTTGAAAGCCAGTCTGCGGGCGGAACGGCCGGATATCGCCATCCTGATTGACTTCCCCGACGTAAACCTGAGCCTTGCGGCGGAGCTTCGCCGCTTGCATATCCCCGTGGTTTTCTTCGTAAGCCCGCAGATATGGGCGTGGAAGAAGTGGAGGATCCGAGGGGTAAAGCGGAATGTCACCCGGATGCTGGTGATCTTTCCCTTCGAAGAGGCCTTCTACCGCGACCATGGGATCGCGGCGGATTTTGTTGGCCATCCGCTGGCGGATCTTGATCGGCCCACAGTGACCCGGGAGGCGTTTGCTAGCGAAAATGGCCTGGATGCGTCAAAATTCTGGGTTGGTTTGCTGCCTGGAAGCCGCATAAGGGAGTTGCACGCCAACTTACCGCCAATGTTCGAAGCCGCTCGATTGCTGGGCCCGCAATACGAATACCTCCTGCCCGTGGCTCCCACGCTTAAGGATGAAGAAGTGCAGGCTTTGGCTAACCAGGCTAAGGGTGCGACCATCCGGGTAGTTCACGATGCGCGTGCAGTGCTGCTGCACGCGCGCGCCAGCATCGTAGCCAGCGGCACGGCCACCGTGGAGGCAGCTCTGATCGGCAATCCCTTTGTGGTGGTCTACCGGGTCTCTCGCATCACCTATGCGGTAGCGCAGAGGGTCATCCGCGTGGCCCACGTGGCCATGGTCAACCTGATCGCCGGACGCCGTATTGTGCCAGAGCTGATCCAACATGATTTCACCGCATCCAAAGTGGTGGAGCAGCTGGGCCCCCTGCTCGAAAACGAGGACGCTCGTGCAACAATGCAGTCAGACTTGCGGAGCGTTGGGGCGGCCCTTAAATTGAGCAGCGCCGGGGGGACAGAACAGACTGCGATTGAGCGTGCCGCCCGGATTGCGTTGCAACTGATGCCCGCAGCCCAGCAACCGCGGCTGCAATCTGCTGTGCTTTCACCATGGCCCGTTGAATGACTCCGATGAAGCTTTGTTTCCGCGCCAAAGTCCTGATCCTGTCGCTGCTGGTGGTGACGCCGCATCTCTTCGCGGCTGAGCGGCCCACGATCAACATCACGGGCTACGTGATCAATGCCCAGCTCGATCCTTCCGACCACAGCCTGAAAGCCACGACAAAGGTGACCTTCACCGCTACCGACACCATTAGTGCCGCAGTGTTCGAATTACACAACGCGCTCAAGGTGGATAGCGTGACGGATGGTCAGAACCACCCGCTCAACGGAGAGCGGGGGCCCAACGCAACCATCAGCATCGCCCTACCGAGTCCTATGAGGAAGGGAGCAAGCGCTACCCTCACGTTTGTTTACGAGGGGACGCTCAGCGGCAGCGAAGAGAGTCCAGTGGAAGGACTCAAGGTGGCATCGATTGGCGATCCCATCACTTACCTGCTGTATGCCGGCCGCTGGTTCCCCATGGTTGGTTATATGACGGACCGGTTTACCGCAGAGATACACGTGCAGATGCCTACCGGTTACCGGGTAGTGGGCAGCGGCAGTACGGGCAGCCCTCACCCAGTCTCCGGCGGCATGGAATACAGCTTCAACTGGACTAAGCCGAGCTTTCCCGGCACCATCATCGCGGGCAAGTTCCTTGAGCCCATGGTGGTCGCCGGCGCCCCTAATTTGCGCGTGTACCTGACCGAGGCGCACAAGCAAAGCGGCCCGGAGTATGCGCAAACCGTCAACAAGGAATTTGAATTCTTCAGTGAGACGTTTGGCGAATCTTCGACCCGTCTGCTGAACGTAGTTGAACTACCGGACGACACCGTGCCTGCCTACTGGGCACCGGAGATTGCGGCGATCGCGGGCGCCCGGATCGCGGACCGCAGCAACTATCGCCTGCTGGCCAACACCATGGCGCATCAATGGTGGGGCTGCATGGTCAGCCCGGCCACGCTGAATGACGCCTGGATCACCAATGGCATGGCGCGTTATGGGGAGTTGATGTACGTGGAGCACGTGGCCGGGCAGACGGCGTTGCAGGCGGCGGTCATCGATATCTCCGCCGGCGCGCTCGCGTACGACACCATCCCGCTGACGTCGGCAGGACGCCTGGATCCCTTTTCGACACAGTTCCAGTCCATGACGTTGGAGAAGGGAGCCATGGTCTTCCACATGCTTCGTTGGGAGATCGGCGACGATAACTTCTCCAAGTTCCTGCGCGCCATGATCACGCAATACGGCGACAAACCCACGCGCACGCGAGACGTAGAGAAAGTTGCCGAGGAGCAATCGCAACAGCAGCTCACCGCTTTCTTCGCGCAATGGCTGGATGGAACGGGAGCCCCGGCGTTCGTGGATAAGTACACCGTGTACCGGCTGGGCAACAACAAGGGATTCCGCACCATCGGGGAGATTGGCCAGGACCTCGACCTCTTCAATATGCCGGTCGAGTTGCGGGTCGAAACGGAAGGGAAAACGGAAGTCAAACGGGTGGATGTGGTGGGCACCAACTCGCAATACGTCGTGGACACCTTCGGCCGTCCGCGTCACATTTCGATCGACCCGGATAATTGGGTACTCAAAAATACTCCCGATATGCAGGTGCGGGTTGCGATTTTACGCGGCCAGCAGCTGGTGGCGGAGGGTGACACGACGGGTGCGCTGGCGGAGTACCAGAAAGCTCTCACGGCGAATCCGAACAGTTCCCTGGCCAGCTACCGCGTGGGCGAAGTCCTGTTTAACCAGAAGAACTACCAGGCAGCGGCCAATGCGTATCGGGATGCGCTGCGCGGAGACGACGAGCCCAAGTGGACCGAGGTTTGGAGCCACATCGCACTGGGGAAGATTTTTGATGTAACGGGACAGCGGGATCGGGCGGTGAACGAATACCGGCAGGCGGTGCAGACGAACGACAACACGCAGGGAGCGGTCAACGAAGCGCGCAAGTATTTGCAGCAGCCTTATAAACGGCCGGATACGGATTGAGGCGTGGGAACAGGACTGAGCGTACCTGACCCGAAAATAACGGGCGCAGTCCGACGTTCGTAGTGCCGCGCCTACGGCGCTCGGGATCATCGGGACCGAGTTACCCAGCCCTTACGGACTGGGCTTACGTTTGGCGCCCGGCCCTCCGGGCCTTGACCAAGGCGCATCAATCGTTCCGTGCTTCACGTAAGCCTCCACGGCGTCGCGGCTCAACTTCTTTCATCCTGTAAGTAGCCTAGGACGTCAGAATCTGTGGGAGTAGAAGAGACAGTGCAGGTTCTCCAATGCGCGAAGGCCCGGCAGGGCCGACCGCTAAATCTGGGCCCATCCGCAGTCCTGGGTGGGATTTCAACAGCGCGGACAAGTCCGGCAGGGACGGCTGAAAGTCGCTGGAAATAGCCCAGGAAGTGAGCCCTGGGCTCCCCACTAATTCTGCGAGATCAAGCAAGCGCAGGCACGTTAGCCGCTTGAGACAAGTGGCACGGCATTCGCTGTGCCACTCACCGCCTTATTTGAGGGCTTTTGGGCCCGGAGGTGGGTTTTTCCGTGCTTTCTCGCGCGAAAGGGTTATTTGAGGTTCAGGGCGGTCATGGCCTCGTCGGCGCTGGGTGAGCTGGCCTTCAGGTACTCGCCCACCCGCTTGCGCTCTTCGGCTGAAAGCGTGGGGGTTAGGGCCAGGATGCGGCGCAGCGTGGTCGCTATGTCGTCGATGTAGTTCATCATTCGGATGGCTTCGCCGGAAAGGGGCATGTTTCTTCCTCGTTACAATGGAGTCTCTACTCCATTTTCCGTGCTGGGCGCGAATTCGTAAAGCGGCCGGATGGAATTGGCTGGGCCAGCAAGAGCCGGGACCGCCGGAGGGCGCATCCAATGCAGCATGTCCATCGCCAGCCATTCGCCGTTAGAGAGCATACCTGTGCCTGAGGCGCCCCTGGTAAAGGCCAACCCGCGCCAGGAAGCCTCCAACGAGATGAAGGAATGCGTCGACCGGGTGCTGCACACCGACGCCCGGGTTCCGGTTTCGACCTATCGGGTGCAAATGCATAAAGACTTCACGTTTGCCCACGCCCAGGCCATTGCCGGCTACCTCAAGCAACTGGGTATTGGGGACTTCTACTCCTCGCCCATCTTTGAAGCCCGCCCCAACAGCACGCACGGATATGACGTGACGCGCCACGATCGTCTCAATCCTGAGCTGGGCGGAGCGGACGGCTTTGCCGATTTCTCGGCGGAGCTGGAGCGGCAGGGGCTGGGTCTTCTGCTGGATATCGTCCCAAACCATATGGGAGTGGGCAACGACTCCATCTGGTGGCAGGACGTGCTGGAGAATGGGCACGCCTCGCAGTACTCCGAATATTTCGACATCGATTGGAAGCCGCTCAAGGCGGCGATGCGCAACAAGCTTCTCCTGCCCATTCTCGGGGACCAATATGGCGCCGAGTTGGAGGCCAAGCATATCCAGGTATCGATCGAGGACGGTCGCCCGCTGATTCGCTATTACGACCACACCATGCCTGTGGCGCCGCGTACGTTGCCCATCATTTTCGACCAGCTAAACCCTGCCGAGCCCCTGCCGGACGTAGTGCGCGAATTACTGACACAGTTGCGCGACATTCCACCGCATGAGACCAGCGACGAGAGTTTGCGAGAAACGCGCCGGGCTCAGTTGGCCGAACTGCTGCCGCGGTTGCGGGATGCGCTGCGCTCGCCGGAAATGCAGCCCATTACACGAGATGCGCTGGCTGCCATCAATGGCATCGAAGGGGATCCGCACAGCTTCGACCGCTTGCACTTGCTGCTGGATGCGCAGCCCTATCGGCTGGCGTCCTGGCGTACTTCGGCGGAGGAGATTAACTACCGCCGCTTCTTCGACGTGAACGACCTGGTTGGACTACGCATGGAAAACCCGGCGGTCTTCGCCGAGACGCATTGCCTGATCCGTTCGCTGATTGCCTCGCACCAGGTGACCGGGCTGCGTATCGACCACTGCGATGGTATGTTCAACCCGCGCCAGTACCTCATACGGCTGCAGCTTTTGTACCTCGCCAGCCAATGCGGGGGCCCGGCGCCGAAGCAGGAGACCGCCGCCAACGGCATCGAGCGCAGCATTCTCGACCCAGTGCGCGGGTACGATTGGTCGCAGAGCCAGGGTCCGTGCTACACGGTGGTGGAGAAGATTCTCGAGCCGCGCGAATACCTGCCGCCGGAGTGGCCGGTACGTGGAACGTCGGGCTACGATTTCGTGTATTTGGCCAATGGCATCTTTATCCAAAGCGCCAACGAAAAGCGGTTCAACGCGATCTACGCGCAGGTTCTGGGGCACCCGGTCGACGCGGACGAGATTATTTATCGATCGAAGCTGCAAGTGATGCAGACGGCGCTGGCCAGCGAAGTCTACGTGCTTACCAACCTGCTCAGCCGTATCGCCGCTTCGAATCGGCGGGCGCGCGATTTCACCGACAACATTCTAGAGACGGTCATCCGGGAGACGATTGCCAGCTTTCCGGTCTATCGGACCTACATCGACGATCGCGGAGAGTACAGTGAGCGCGATGTGACCTTCCTGCGGAGTGCGATCGCCCGCGCCAAGCGTCTGAACGCGGATATCAACACCTCGGCCTTTGATTTTCTGCGCGAGACGCTGCTGCTTAAGAGCGGCTCTCAGGGGGCCAGGCAACAGAAGCCGGACCCGGAGATGCTTTACTTCGCGCTCAAGTTCCAGCAACTCACAGGACCGGTGATGGCCAAGGGGGTGGAGGACACGGCGTTCTATGTCTACACCCGGTTTCTTTCCTCGAATGAGGTGGGTGGATCGGCAAAGTCGTTTGGCATCTCGCTCGATGCATTGCACCAGAGCAACCAGGGTCGCCTGAAGCACTCGCCGGATTCCATGCTGACGACGTCCACCCACGACACCAAGCGCAGCGAAGATGTGCGCAACCGGCTCAACGTGCTCTCTGAACTCCCTCAGCCCTGGTCAGCGGCGGTACGCCGCTGGCAACGTATGAATGGCAAATTCAAGCGCACACTGGAAGATGGACGCACGGCCCCAGATCACAACGAGGAATACCTGCTGTATCAAACGATTTTGGGTGCGTGGCCGTGGCAGATGGAGAGCCGGCAGGATCGTGAACACTACGTAGAACGGCTAAAACAGTACGCGGCGAAGGCTTTGAGCGAAGCCAAAGTCAACCTTAGCTGGATTAATCCCGATCCCGAGTACGTAGCCGCGGTGCACGGGTTCCTGGATTCGATTCTTATGCCCTCTGCAAAGGGCAAGGAAAACCCCTTTGTTGCCTCGCTGGAAACGTTGTTGCCACAGCTGCGCTTGTTTGGCGCGGTAAATTCGTTGGCCCAGGTGGTGCTCAAGATCGCTTCTCCCGGGGTCCCCGACTTTTACCAGGGCAGCGAGCTATGGGAGCTAACCCTGGTCGACCCGGATAACCGGCGGCCGGTGGACTACAACGTGCGCGCGGGGTATCTGCAGGCGCTGCTGGAGCTGGCGGATAGGGGGGGCCCGGGCGCGGTTTGCCGCGAGGTCCTCGACAAGCTCGCGGACGGAAGGGTGAAGCTGTGGACCATGCATCGCGCGCTTGGGTTGCGGCGGGAGGAACATGCGCTCTTCCGCAGAGGTGAGTACGTTGCGCTAGATGTATCCGGGGAGCGCCGGGAGCATGTGATCGCGTTTCTGCGCCGCGACCCGGCGACTGGGCGAAGCGTTTTGGCGGTGCTGCCGCGCTTCGCCTGCACGCTGATGCGGGGCAAGGTGCAATTGCCGCTGGGCGAGGCCTGGGGGAAGGATCAGCTTCTGCTGCCGGTTACGCCGGGGACGCGGTACCGCAATGTGTTTACGGATGAAATCGTGACGGTGGCGGAAGACGGGGTGGCATTGGACACTGTCTTTGCTACGTATCCGGTGGCTCTTTTTGTCAGCGAAGGGTAGCGGATTGGGTGCCGCGCCTGCGGCGCCCGGAACCATTTTCTGAATCGGTTCCCCAACCCTCTCGAGTCTGCGTGAGGACTCCACTTACAAACCTTTCCGCAGGAACGGCTGAACAGGAGAAGAGGAACCATCCGCTCCCTGGCCCCGGGGGGCCAGCTCTCCCAAAATGCCTACCCCGGCCCGCCTTGAAAGCCCGGCTTGTGGATGTGCGGGAGTTTCCCCGAAATGATGGGCCAAGAGCTTGCTGCAACAGATTCAAGCCCCGCGCGTTACAGCCGATATTCGTAGTGGAAAACCGAATGAACGAAATCCTCCGCTGACGAGTCCCGTGGTCAGGAGCGCGCGCGCAATGATCCACCGTTCCGACCCTGACATCGTCAAGCGGTTGAACCTATTCGCCGCGGCGGCTGCCATCTTTTCGATGATGGTTGGCCTGTCTGTCCTGGTGGGGTGGACGCTCAACATTGCCGCTCTTCTCACTTGGGGAGCGGGCACGCCGATGGCTCCAAACGCCGCCGCCTGCTTCGTGCTGGCGGGGTTTTCCTTGTGGCTGTTCCGGGAAGAACGAAAGCAGCCGTCCAAGTCGAGCGGGAAGCTGGCCGCCAGGGCGGCAGCGGTCATGGTCAGTCTCGGCGGGTTGCTCACCCTGATGGAGCAACTGTTCAGGCGCGACTTCGGAATCAATCGATTATTGCTCCTGCGGCCTCCCGGGCCGCAGGTTGCCTCCTTTCGTATCCTCATGTCCCCGATCGCCGCCGGGGCTTTCCTGCTGCTTGGCGTGGCCCTGCTGGGAATCGACTGGCGCACCCGGAGAAAGAAGTGGCCGGCGCAGCTTCTTTGTCTGGCTGCGGCGTTCGCACCCGTCTTCGGGTTGCTTGGCTTGATCGTGGGACCGCGGGTATCTCCCACCACTCTCGCTTTGCCCGCAGTGGCGGGTTTTGTTGCGCTGACCGCCGGGCTGCTTTGTT
Organism: uncultured Acidobacteriaceae bacterium; assembly: GCA_963743365.1. Taxonomy (GTDB): domain Bacteria; phylum Acidobacteriota; class Terriglobia; order Terriglobales; family Acidobacteriaceae; genus PALSA-350. Next base: position 139,532 of record CAVUQE010000015.1, on the reverse strand, counting down.
CCCGCCCAACCTGGGCCATCGGCGGCCTTCTGACCCGCCAGAGCCGGGGTGCAAGGTTATTGCGAGCAGCACTTCCCGCAGCACTGGTGGTGCTCGGCCTGCTCGGCTGGTTGATCTCGAAGCCCCTGCTTAGCGAGGTTCACTTCACCTGGGTTGAGGTGACCCTGCTGGCCATCGTGACCGGCGCTATGCTGGCGGGCTTCATCGGCTGGACTGCTTTAGTGGTCGATCGCAGCGACGACGAGCAAAGAAAAGTGGAGGAAGCGCTGCACCTCGACCAGGAGCAGGTGGAACGGCTGCTCGCCCAGATCGCGCAACCCGAAAGCGATGCCCATCTACGAAGGTGGGTTAAGTCCGCCGTGGCCGTCGCCGTGCTTCTCATAAGTGTGACAGGCATACTTTCCTGGCACATGATGACGCAATCGGCGGAGGACGCCGCTTGGGTGGCCCACACCTATAACGTGTCGAGGACACTGGAACTCGCACTCAGACATTTGGACGACGTGGAAACGGGGACGCGTGGGTTTGCCCTGACGGGAGAGGAGCAATTTCTGGAGCCCTTTCAGTCGGGGAAATATGCGGTGTCGGCGGACCTGGAGGGGATGCGAGTTCTGGTTAGCGACAATCCCGGGCAGGGGCGACGGCTTGACGTGCTGGTGGAGCAAACAAGAAACAGGCTGGAAGCGGCTGAAGACCTGGTCGCGCTGCGAAAGAGCTCGGGACAATTACAGGCCGCCGCCTTCGAACGGGGCAGGCAGCTCATGGATGCAGTCCGGACTTCCATCGCAACGATGGAGATGGAGGAAACGCGGCTGCTGGAACAGCGTACCCGGCGCGCACGGCGCGCACGGCATTTTGCCGAGTCCGCGGTCGGATTAGGTTCCATCCTGGGCGTGATCTTCCTCTCCATCGCCGGAATCGCCGTCCGCCGGGAGATTCGTGCTACTGCCAGAGCGCAGGCCCAAGTCAAGGCTCTGAACGCCGGCCTGGAACGCCGCGTGGAGCAGCGCACGGCAGCGCTCGCGGTCGAGGTCGCGGTGCGCGAGGGGACGGAGGCGAAGCTGCGCAGCAGCGAACAGATGTTTCGCATGCTGCTGGACGGCATCACGGACTACGCCGTTTACATGCTCGACGTGGAAGGGCGCGTGGTCAGCTGGAATTCCGGTGCGGCCCGCATCAAGGGCTACAGCGCGAAGGAGATCATCGGGAAACACGTCTCCTGCTTCTACACCGCAACCGACCAGGAGCGTAATTGTCCGCAGGATTCGCTCAGGGAGGCGGCGGACACTGGGCGCTTTGAGGGGGAAGGGTGGCGGGTGCGCAAGGACGGCTCGGCGTTTTGGGCCCATGCTGTCATCACTCCCGTGTACCAGCCCGACGGAAGTCTGAGCGGCTATTCCAAAGTGGTGCGGGACATCACCACGCGCAAGCAGGCGGAGGAGGAACTCAAGAAACAGGCAGCGTTGCTGGACCTGGCTCACGATGCCATCCTGGTGCGCGATCTGGAGAGCCGGGTGGTGTTCTGGAACCGTGGAGCGCAACACATGTACGGATGGTCTGCAGGGGAAGCTGAGGGCCGGGTTACCCACAGTTTTCTGCAGACCACGTTTCCCGTTCCGCTGTCCACCATCGAGGCGGTCATAGCGAGCAAGGGAGAATGGGAAGGCGAGTTGCGGCATAGGACCCGCCACGGCACCGAAGTGATCGTGGCAAGCCGCTGGTCGTTGCTGCGAGACGAGCGCGGTTCGCCGACAGCAATTCTGGAGATCAATCGGGACATCACCGACCGCAAGCGGGCCGAGGCAGCACTGAGCGAGAGCGAGGGCCGCCTGGCGGGGGTGATCGCGTCGGCCATGGATTCGATCATTACGGTAGACGACCAGCATCTCATCGTGCTGTTCAATCGCGCCGCGGAGAAGATGTTCCGCTGCCCGGGGACAGAAGCGATCGGGCAGCCGATCACGCGTTTCATTCCGCAACGATTTCATGCTGGCCACGCTGAGCATATCCGTAAGTTCAGCGAAACCGGGGTTACGAATCGAGCCATGGGTCCCATGGATGTGCTGTGGGGACTGCGTGCGGATGGTCAGGAATTTCAGATTGAGGCTTCCATCTCGCAAGTGGTCACCGGGGGCAAAAAGCTGTTCACGGTGATCCTGCGCGACGTGTCGGAACGGGTACAGGCACAGCAGGCCGTGCTTGATGCCCAAGCCCGCATGAGCGGCATCGTGGCTTCGGCCATGGACGCGATCATTACCATCGATAGCGAGCAGCGCATCGTGGTATTCAATGCCGCCGCAGCGACGACTTTCCGCTGTTCCGCCGCAGAGGCAGTGGGACAGACGATTGAACGCTTTATTCCGCAGCGTCTCCGTTCGGCGCATGCTGCTCATGTTGCTCAATTCGGGGAGACGGGCACCACGAATCGCGCCATGGGTCAGTTGGGTGCGTTGTGGGCGGTGCGCGCGGACGGCGAGGAATTTCAGATCGAGGCCTCCATCTCGCAGGTAGAAATCGCGGGCAAGAAGATGTTCACCGTCATCCTGCGGGATGTCACGGAGCGCAAGCAGACGGAACGGATACGAGATCAGCTGGCCGCCATAGTGCAGTCATCCGATGACGCCATTATCAGCAAGACGCTGGAGGGGATCATCACCGCCTGGAATCGTGGCGCGCAGAGGATTTTTGGTTACACGGCCGAGGAGGCTATCGGCAAACCGATATTGATGCTGTTGCCGCAGGAGCGAGTCGAAGAGGAAGCTGACATTCTGGCCCGCATCGGGCGAGGCCAAAGCGTGGAACATTTCGAAACCGTGCGAGTGCGCAAGGATGGAACAGAAATTGATGTTTCGGTGACCATTTCGCCGATTCGAGACGGCGATGGCATGATCGTTGGCGCTTCTAAAATTGCCCGCGACATCACCGAGCGCAAACGGGCGGAAGACGCACTGCGGGAGAGCGAGGAAAGATTGCGTCTGGCCTTGGAGGGTGGTCGCCTGGGCACCTGGCAGTGGAAACTTGAGACCGATGAACTAGATGGCTCTCCGTTGTCCTTCGCCCTGTTCGGCTTGCCCGCGGACACGAAATTCAACTTCGCGGGGTTTCGCGCCGCTCTTCATCCCCAGGATCGCATCCTGGTCGATGAATCGATGCGGCGTTGTCTCGCCGGCGAAGCGGAATACGACGTGGAATACCGCGCGATCTGGCCGGACGGAACGGAGCGCTGGATCGCGGCCAGAGGGCAGGCGTACAAAAATGCCGGAAGCGAAATTACCCACGTTCGCGGGGTCGTTTCCGATATCACAGATCGGCGCCAGGCGCAGGTGGCTTTGCGGGAAAGCGAAGAACGCTTCCAGGTCATGGCCAACGGCATCCAGCAACTTGCCTGGATGGCGGAGGCGGATGGATCGATCTTCTGGTACAACCAGCGCTGGTATGACTACACGGGCACAACGCTGGGGCAGACGGAGGGATGGACCTGGGAGAAGATCCATGATCCCGCAGTGCTTCCCGAGGTGCTGCGGGAATGGAACGAAGCGATTGCCAACGGCACACCTTTCGACATGGAATTCCCACTGCGCGGAGCGGACGGAAGTTTTCGCATGTTCCTCACCCGTGTCATGCCCGTGAGAAACGCGGAAGGGCGCGTGGTCCGCTGGTTGGGGACCAATACAGATATAAGCGAGCGCAAGAAGGCCGAAGAAGACTTAGCGCGCCTGGCGGTCGAATTGGGTCAACAAGCCGAAGACCTGGCACGCTCACGCGAGGATCTTGAGGAGCAGAGTTCCATGCTCAAACTCATCCTGGAGAGCATGGGCGAGGGGCTGATCGCGGCCGACGCGGCAGGTCATTTTCTGATCTGGAACGATGCCGCGAACAAGCTGATGGGCCGTGGGGCCGCCGACGTGCCCCCCGAAGAATGGACCCCGCACTACCAGGTCTACCTGGCCGACGCGATCACGCCCTGCCCGGTGGACCGCCTTCCCCTGGTGCGGGCTCTGAGCGGGGAGTCGGTACACGAGGAATTAATGATCCGGCCACCGGAGCCGGGCGAGGAGAAGTTTATCGAAGTAACGGCACGGCCGCTGAAGCACGCTCGGGGAACTCTGCGCGGAGGAGTCGCGGTGCTGCACGATATTACCGAACGGAGGCGGAGCGAGGCGGAACTGGCTCGACAAGCGGAAGACCTGGCGCGTTCCCGGCGAGACCTGGAAGCCCAAAAGCTCATGCTCCAATCAGTGCTGGACAGCATGGTTGAGGGCCTGGTGGCCGCCGACGAGCAGGGAAAGTTCATTCTCTGGAACCCGGCAGCGGAAAGAATTGTTGGTCCGGGGGCGGCTAACCTGTCCCCCGAGGAATGGGGCAAGCACTACGGCGCCTATCTGCCCGATAAGGTTACATTTTTCCCGGCTGAACAGAACCCCCTGCTACGCGCGATTCGAGGAGAGGTAAGTAGCGCGGAGATATTTTTCCGCGATCGCGGACAGGGCAAGGGAATCTGGGTCGAAGCCAACGGTGCCCCCTTGAGAGACCGGAACGGGGTCGTGCGTGGCGGGGTGATTGCGTTTCGCGACACCACGCAGAAGAAAGCAGATGAAATTGAGATCCGCGTCCTCAATGAGGAGCTGGAAGCAAAGATAGTCAAGCGTACCGCGCAGTTGGAAACCGCCAACCATGAGCTGGAGGCTTTTTCGTACTCTGTTTCCCATGATCTGCGGGCGCCACTGCGCCACATCGCTGGTTTCACGAGAATTCTTACCAATGATTTTGGCGCGGAGATGGCGTCTGAAGCGAAAGATCATTTGCGGCGTATCGACGATGCGGTGATACGCATGGGCATGCTGGTGGATGGGTTGCTCAGCCTGGCGAAGCTGGGGCGGCAATCCTTGAAGGTGCGCCCCACGGCATTAAATGTCATCGTCGCTGAGGCAATCTCGGTGCTACAGCCGGAGTGGGAAGGCCGGGTGGTAGAGTGGCGCATTGCCCAGCTGCCCGAACTGGAGTGCGATGGAGTGTTAGTAGGGCAGATATTTCAGAATCTCTTGGGCAATGCCCTTAAGTACTCCCGTGGTCGAAGCAAAGCAGTGATCGAGGTAGACAGCATTCAGCAAGCGGGCGAACCGGTGGTTATATTCGTGCGTGACAACGGCGCCGGCTTCAACATGCAGTATGCGGAAAAGCTCTTCGGCGTATTTCAGCGCATGCACACGGAAGCGGAATTTGAAGGCACCGGCGTGGGCTTGGCGACGGTGCAACGGATCGTTCAAAAGCACGGGGGGAGGATCTGGGCGGAGGCCGAGACCGACCACGGGGCCACTTTCTATTTCACCCTGGGAGACAACGTCGAAACGAGAGCGGCCCCAAGGCTCACAGCCACAGCGCAATGAAGATTGGCCAAGCCCTGCATGGGGTCGCTTCTGACCGGTACGTGACTACCATCCGGACAGTTTCTCGCGGCTGCTAAAGCCGGGGGCCGGCGCGGCCGATAGCGCAATTGGAAAAATCGGATGGAAGCGCAGCCTGTGAGAAAGGTATTCGCCTGGGGAACCATCGGCATTCTCATGCTGGTTGTCGTTACGCATACCCGCGCACTGCCGTTTCTTTTTTCCGGCAATTACCTTCCCCACCGCTATTGCTATCTAGCCCAGCCTGATCTGATCTGGACAAACGTCATCATGGATGGCTTGATCGCGGCCTCCTATGTGGTTATTTTCACCTCTCTGTTTTGGATCGTGGCTCAGTTGCGCAGCACACCTCAGACCCGGACATACCTCTGGGTTTTTGTTGCTTTCGGAGTTTTTATCGCCGCTTGCGCATCGACTCACTTCATGGAGGTGGTGACCATCTGGTGGCCGGTGTACCGGCTCTCGGTTGCATTCAAGCTGGCTTGCGCTGTGGCATCGGTCGCCACCGCCTTCCTTTTCACTCATGCGGCGCCGAAGATCACCGCCAGCATCCGGCAATTTCTGGAAACGCTTTCGCAAAGCCAACGGGACCAGGCTGCCGATGTGATGAAGCGGATCAAGGTTGAGGGCCAGGTCAAGAACACCGAGGCCCGTCTGCAGGCCATCCTGGATGGAGTCTTGGACAGCATCATTACCATCGATGGCAATGGGATCATCGTCTCGCTGAATCCCGCGGTGGTGAAGACTTTCGGGTACGAGGCCGAGGAACTGGTGGGACGCAATGTAAAAATGCTGATGCCGGAACCCAACCGGAGCAGCCACGATGGCCATTTGGCCCGCTACCACTCGACCGGCATGACCAAGGCGATTGGGGTTGGCCGCGAATTGGAGGGGCTGACCAAAACGGGGCAGGTGTTTCCCATAGAACTGACCATCACTGAGCTATCGCTCGATGGCCAGCGGCTGTTCGTGGGGTTGATTCGCGATATCAGCGAGCGCGTCCGGTCGGAAGCAGCCCGAGCTCAGCAAGCCGCGGAACTGGCCCGGCAAGGCAACGAATTGGTCAGTTCGCAGCGCGAATTGGAAGAACAGAAGGTGATGCTCCGATCGGTGCTGGATAGCGTGACGGAAGGCCTGGTAGCCGCCGATGAGCGGGGAAAGTTCCTTCTCTGGAACCCGGCCGCTGAAAAGATCGTTGGCCTAAGCCCGGCTGGCCAGTCGCTCGAGGACTGGATGGCGCACTACAGCGCCTATTTGCCGGACACGGTCACGCCCTTCCCCAAAGAGAAAAATCCTCTGCTGCGTGCGGTTGGCGGGGAGGCGAGCAGCGCAGAGATCTTTGTCCGCCATCCCGGCCTCGACCGAGGGGCTTGGATCGAGTCCAACGGCGCCCCTTTACGAGACAGGGCAGGGGTAGTGCGGGGCGGGGTGATCGCGCTGCGCGACATCACGCAGCGGAAAACGGATGAGATGGAGATCCGGGGCCTCAATGAGGATCTGGAAAAAAGAATCGCGCAACGCACCGCGCAACTGGAGACCGCCAACCAGGAGCTGGAGTCTTTTTCGTACTCCGTTTCCCATCATCTGCGCGCCCCTCTTCGCCACGTCAGTGGTTTCTGCAGGATCCTGGTTAAGGATTTTGGTTCTGAATTGATGCCCGAAGCGAGAGCCCATCTGCAGCGTATCGAGGGCGCGACCATCCGCATGGGACTGCTGGTGGACGGTTTGCTCGGCTATGCGCGGCTGGGCCGGCAGTCTTTGCGATTGCGCCTTACGGACTTGAATGCGCTGGTCGCACAGATGATTCTGATGGTAGAGCCGGAACACGAAGGACGCGAGGTGGAATGGCGGGTAGGACACCTGCCGAAGGTCGAGTGCGACCCGATCCTGATCGGTCAGGTATGGCAAAACCTGCTGAGTAATGCCCTGAAGTACTCCCGCGGGCGGACGAAGGCCGTGATTGAGATCGATAGCATCCAGCAGAGGGGCGCGCCGGTGGTCATTCGAGTGCGCGATAACGGGGCCGGCTTCGACATGAATTATGCACAAAAGCTATTCGGCGTATTCCAGCGTTTGCATACTGACTCCGAGTTTGAGGGTACAGGCATAGGCCTGGCCACGGTGCAACGGATCGTTCAGAAACACGGAGGCAGAGTGTGGGCTGAAGCGGAGCCGGAACATGGGGCGACTTTTTATTTCACCTTGTCCGCGGACGAGCAACAGGAAGTGGCACCCGAGATAACTGCCCTAACCGCGAGAATTCCGTAGTATAGGCGTTACGCAGCGGGCGGAAAGTTACAAAACCTTACTCAAGTAATCGGCATTTCTCGCCGATCTCTGGATTGTCACCCACAACCGCCGTGGCCGAAGGCTAGGGGACGTGGTGTTTCAGGAGACCCCCGATGGTGTTCGATGATGTGACCATCCTTCTGGTTGAGGACAACGACGATGATGCCGAGCTGGCGGTGCGAGCATTACGACATGGCAAGGTCAACAATAAATTGGTCCGCGCGCGCGATGGCCTGGATGCGCTCGACTATCTTTTTGCACGCGGCAAGTATGCGGGCCGGGATGTGCGCGACCAGCCGGCGGTTACGCTGCTAGACCTCAACATCCCGAAGATCCACGGCCTGGAAGTCCTCAAGGCGATGCGCGCAGACGAACGCACCAAGCATCTTCCGGTGGTGATTCTTACTACGTCGAACGAAGACAAGGACCGGATGAGCGCCTACGAGCACTACGCTAATAGTTACGTGATCAAGCCCATTGACTATGACAAATTCGTCGCCGCAACTACGCACCTGAGCCTCTACTGGACGAGGTTGAATTCACCTCCGCCGCGCAGGGAAGCTTAGATCGCAGGAGCAGAATCTGCGTGAAAACCTGTCGGTCCGGGAGTGCGTCCCGGAGGAAGCTATTGCTTAGGGCTTGGGCGGCTCGACCCAGCCGTCTCGATCGGTCAGCTCAGCGAGTTGCGCCAGCCCCTTAGCTTGGTCGGCGGTCAGCGCATCGGGAGCCATGCGCCAGGTCCAGTTATTTTCCGGGGTTGCGGGGGTGTTCATGCGGGCTTCGGAGCCAAGCACTAATATGTCCTGCACGGGAAAAAGACAAACATCGGCTACCGAGGTGGAGGCGGAGCGAATCAAGCTCCATACCACATCGTTGGGCGCCGGGTTGAGATAGGCGTAGACCGCATGCTTCTCCTGCTCCGTGCTGCCGTGCCGCCACCAGCCCAGGGTGGTGTCGTTATCATGGGTTCCGGTATAGACAACTGTGTTGGTTACGTAACGATGGGGCAGATAATTGTGGGCGCCGCGGCCGCTGAAGGCGAATTGCAGCACGCGCATGCCGGGTAAATCGAACTGCTCGCGCAGCGCATCGACCTCGCGGGTGATCAGGCCGAGGTCCTCGGCGATCAAGGGTAGCGGGCCCAACTGGTCGCGCAGGGCGGTAAAGAGGGCGACTCCCGGGGCCTTGACCCACTCGCCGTGAATGGCGGTCTCATCCTCGGCGGGAATGGCCCAAAAGGCTTCAAAGCCACGAAAGTGATCGAGACGGATTATGTCGTAGAGTGAGTGCGCCCGGCGCATGCGATCGATCCACCAATCGAAGCCCCGGGCTTCCAGGGCCTTCCAGTTGTAGATCGGATTGCCCCAGCGCTGGCCGGTCTCGCTGAAGTAGTCGGGCGGCACTCCAGCAACGCGAATGGGAGTGAGGTCCTGGTTGAACTCGAAGATCTCCGGGTGGGTCCATACATCGGCACTGTCGTAATTCACGAAAATAGCGACGTCTCCGATGAAGCGTATGTCGCGCTCGGCGCAGTAGGCGCGCAAGGCCTTCCACTGCTCGTCGAAGGCGAACTGAATGGCTTGGCGGATTTCCAGATCGTCGCGGTTTTCCTGCTGCAATTGCTGCAGCGCCTTAGGCTCGCGGTGGGCGTAATCCTTGGGCCAGGAGGACCAGGAGTTGGAATGAAATTTGTGGCGCAATACGCCGTAGCGGACGTAGTCCGGTAGCCAGAAGGCGTTTTCCTCGCGGAAGCGTTGGAAGCGGGCCCATTGCCGGTCATCATGGTGGGAGAGAAAGTTGCGCGCGGCCTCGACGAGGAGCGGCCATTTGCGCTGCTCGACTTCGTCAAAGCGGACGTTTCCAGAATGGCCGGGCAGCCCGGCGATGCGGTCGCCGGCAATCCAGCCTGCTTCCACCAGCTTTTCCAGACTGATCAGTAGCGGGTTGCCGGCGAAGGCGGAAAGAGCGGCGTAGGGTGAATTGCCATAGCCGGTGGGGCTGAGCGGCAGCACCTGCCACAAGCGCTGCTTGGCGGCGGCGAGAAAATCGGCAAAGGCGTACGCAGCGGGCCCGAAGTCTCCGATGCCTCCGTACGAGGGTAAGGAGGTTATGTGTAGGAGAAGTCCGGAGGATCGTTCGAGGGCCATTTAGTACCTGTGTAGGAGGGCGAGAAAAACCATGGCCTTCGTTTGAAAAGATTCCGAAGCGGTGGCGCTGGTTGCTTGCGAGGTTATCGACTGCGGAAGAGCTGGCCTGAGCTAAAACTGTCCCGCTATTTGCCGAGAGTAACCCGAGAGGGAGTGGTGCGCAGGTTTAGAAAGCGGTCTGCGTTGGGGTTGGGACTATTTCTAGTCAATAGATCGTCGCCCAGGACTTGCGTCCTGGGACATTTTCAGCCGCGTGTGTCTAGCTGGCTCCCCCGAAGCCGATCGAACTGGACGGGTGCCTCCAAGTTCGCCCTGGCGTACCTGGGTTGAATACAAGAGACGCTTCGGGACTTTCCGCTTCAGGGCAGATGCCTAACTTTGTAGTCCCTGGGGTAGGCCGGTTTGGGCACGCTTGTTCATGCGGATGCCTCCCTGCTTTTCATAGCGGTCGGTGAGCGAGGTTACGAAGACGGCAAACATCTGCTCCCGCTTTTCGCTTAGAAGCTGGTCACGGGTGGCGTCCAGGTTCTTGGCTATTTCGTCTGCGCTCGGCTCCTGCTTTTCATCGATCTTGGCGACGATGCCGCTGTGCTCAGTGTTGATCGCTTTGCTGAACTGCCCAACATTCAGATCGAATAAGTCAGGCGCGGCCGTGGCCAGCTCGCCGATGTCCGGCACCTGTGCGGTGCGGGCCACGAGATCGCTGGTCTTGATGGTTGCGCCAACCTCCTTGGCAGCCTGAGCAAGACTGTTTTCGGCGTGCGCCTTATCAGCCAGCTCGTTGGTCTTGCGAGCCAGCAGCTGAGGCAATTGCTGCTCGCGGAAATCGTCGAGTAGATGCGATTTGTACTCCTCGAATACCGGCGCATGCGCGGGCTTTACGTCTTCCACTTGAAATACCGCGAAGCCTTCGCCGGTTCCACTGACCTGCGGAGCAGCTCCCGGCTTGGCGCTGAAGGCCAGGCCGAGCATTTTGGATGCGTCGGGAAGTCCGTTGAGCACTGCGCTCTGCTGCACATAGTCAGTGGTCACCACTTGAAGGTGATGCGCTTCCGCGGTCTTGGCCAAGCCTGACTTGGCGGCTTCCGTGGCCAATTGCTGGGCGTAGCGGGCTTGCTGGTCTGCCTCTTGCTGGCGGGTCAGGGTGGCCACGATCTGGGCCTTCACCTCCTCCAACGGTTTCAGGTGTGCGGTCTGCTTCTCTTCCACCTGCAGGATGTGGTAGCCGAACTGGGTCTTGATTACATCGGAGGTCTGCCCAGGTTGGAGTGAGAAGGCCGCTGATTCAAAGGCCGGCACCGTGACCCCGCGTTGAATCATGCCCAACTCGCCGCCTGCATCCTTGCTGCCTGGGTCGTCGGAGTTGGCCTTGGCGAGCGCGGCAAAGTTTGCGCCGGCCTTGATCTGCTTGAGCAGGTCTTCAGCTTTTTGTTTTGCTGCCGCGTCGGTCTTGGCGTCGGCTTTGGGGTCCACTTTGATCAGGATGTGCCGTACCTTGACTTCCTCGGGCACCTGGTAGTCCTTCTGATGCGCCTGGTAATACTGCTCCACTTGCTCGTTGGTCACCGGGGGCGCGCCGTTGGGTACGTCGGTCTGGTTGAGGGCGATGTAGGCCAGCTTGCGCGTCTCGGGCACGGCGTCCTTATAGCGCGCGGCATTTTGCTTGAAGAAGGCCTGCAGCTCGGCATCCGTAGGATTGATCTGCTTGCGCAGGTCCTCGGCATTCAGCACTGCGTAGTCGAACTTGATCTTTGTTGCCTGCTGGCGATATTCGTCGCGAACTTCCTGGTCGGAGACGGTGATGCCGCCGGTGACCATGGCCTCCAGGCGGTTGATCTCAATCTCCTTCTTGACCTGCGATTCGAAATCCTGGATGGAGGTATGGAAGTTGCTCGACACGAAGTCGGCATAGTGATCCTCGCCAATGAACTGGCCGCCGGGAAAGAGGACCGGGGCGAAGGGCCCGGTTTGCATGGCCCGGCGCAGATCCGCATCACCGACCTGCAGGCCGAGACGATTTGCTTCCTGAAGCAGAACTTCGCGCTGGATCAGCGCCTGCGCTGCTTGCGGCATGATGTAAGGCAGAACCATGTCCGGGTAGTGCTTTTGCTGCAGAATTCTTTCCGCGACCTGCTGCACTTCGGGAGTAGTGATGGTGGTGGTGGTGCCGAAGTAGCGGCCAAAGAGGCCTCCGCTGTGGACGGTGGCGTAGCTATCGGAAGAGGTCGCCTCGTCGGCAAAGATGCCGGGCACCAGGGTGATGACCATGGTGACTACAGCCACGGCAATGATAACGATGAAGATGATCTTGACGACGCGATTGTCTTTTTGCAGGAAACGGATCATGGGGTAGCGAGGGCTTTCTCAAGCGAGTTGCAGGGACTCTGTAAGTATAGATCAGGTGGCGGGGTAGGTATTCACTCAGCGGCTTCTAAAGCCACATCCTTACTTAGGCCGATTCCTTACGGGCTGAAGTGTCGGCGCAAGAACTAGCCTCTTTAACTGGAGTCCCGGAGATCCTGCCCTGAGCCTGTCGAAGGGGACGGCTGAGAGTCAGAGCTGTCCAAATTAGCGGAATGTTCGAATGTGTGGCGTTGATTTTATTGAACAATCGGGTGCTGCGGCCGGTTACGTCGAAATCAGGTTGGGGGTCGCGGAGTGAGTGCCGCGCCTACGGCGCTCAGAGTCGATTGATTAATATTCCCAGCCCTGCCGGGCTGGGCTGACGTTTAGCGGTCGGCCCTCCGGGCCTTAGGAGCGGATGGGTTATATTTTGCGGCTCTCTTGGGCAGGGACGCATGAGGCTTTGGCATTGCCAGCGCTGAAGCGCTCGATCGGAGTTCAGACTGCTCACAGAGCGCTAAAGCGCTCGTTCCCCCGCATAAATGCGGGGGAACACACCTCGAATTTGGACAAGTCTGGCTGAGAGTAGCCCAGGACGTGAGTCCTGGGTAGCGTGACAGACAGCCGTCATCCCACTCAAGCAAAAGAACGGCTTGCATGGGGCACCCAGCATTTGCGCCTCGCCTTTGCTGCAAAATGAGCCGGCCCCATTTCTGGGGCCGGTGAGGGTCGTCGAGAAGCTGCTTATCTCCAGCGGCCGTAGTAGGGGTAGCCGTACACGTAGGGGCGCGGGTAAGCGTAGACATACGGGTACGGATAGCCATAAGCGTAAGGATAAGGCGCGTAGCCTGGGGGCGGCGGGGCATAGCCGTAAGGTCCGTAGCCGGAAGGCCCGGGTCCAGGAGCATAGCGGCGCGCCGGCGGAGCGGAACTCGCCTCGAGTTGGTTGGCCTCCTGATAGGAGACCGGCTGCACGGTCGCCGGGGTGGTCAGGTGGAAGGTAAGCACCGATTCCGGAGGAACCACACTGCGCGGGCCCGGGGTGGCTGCCGAAGCACCTAACCCAACGCCGGCACCGGCAACTGCGCCGATCGCGGCACCTGGGCCGCCGCCGGCAATGGCTCCGAGGGCTGCGCCCAAGGCGGTCGCGCCAACCGTGTTGCCAGCGGTGTAACCGCCCTTGCCGGGACTGCTGGTGTCAAAGACATCGGTGGCCAGGGAGTAGGAGTTGCCACCCAGGTTGAGGGTGGTCAGCTGGAGCGCGATACTCGCGCCCCCCTTCAACTCACCGGGCTTCTTGACGTCCACGACTCGCCCGGTGACTTGGGCACCGCGCGGGATCGCCAGTACGTTGCCGACATAGACGCTCTGGGCGACGGTACCCTGGAAATAGTCTCCCGGCTTCACTTTCTTCGAATCCAGGGGTTCACTGGTGCGGACCGCCACCAGCATACCCTTGGTCAACGTGACCGGGCCGGAGGGCGGCGCTGTTTGCGCTACTCCTTGAGGAGCCTGGTATCCGTTGTACCCCTGGTTTTGCCCAGGCTGATAGGCAGGCCGTGGAGGCTGTCCGTAGCCCACTCCCGCGCTCGCTGGGGGAGGCGGAGCTGGGTTGGGATATTGGGACGGTCCCTGGTCCTGGGCTTGGCCTGGATATTGGGGTGGGCCCTGATCCGCGCCCTGGTTCTGATCCTGTGCCGTATCCGGCGCGGGGATCTGTCCGTTTTGCGCATCGGGTGGCGGCCCCGCCTGACCCCAGTCACCCTGCTGACCCGGGGTTGGAGTCTGTTGGGCGGTCGCGCCGCCCTGCTGCTGAGCCACCAAGGCAGGAGCCAGCGAGAGACTTGCACCGAGCGCTCCGGAAAGCAGCCATGGCAAACGACTTGTTCTCATTAAATTCATTTCCTTGTAACCCCCTTGCCCGAGCTGGGCGCCCGATCCGCCGGCCAGGGCTTTAATGCATAGACGGTAAATCGCGCTGTCCGTCACAGGTATTAACACCGGCACGCGACAAAAGTTACTGCTGCCACTGAGCCAGGACTTTGGGGTGAAGGTTACAGCAAGGTTGACAAAACTGGATATTCATCTTTCGTTCTTGCACAATTCTTGGAGCGTTAAACTTCCCGGCGGAAGACTGCTTCATGATGGCGGCAGCAATGACCGACCATCGTTATGTTGGGGCTCCCAGCTTGACCGCACAGCCTTACGGCGGGGTGGCGGCACAGGCTTCCATTCTGGTACCTCCGCCGGCCAGCGCGCCTTCCCTATTGTGGCGCGATACCGACCCAGTCGTTAGCGGAAGCTTCGGGCGTTACCGGGTCCGCCTGGCCAAGGACGGAACCGATCGTGTGGCCGCCTGCCGCCTGCGCTTCAACGTTTTCAATGTAGAGATGGGGGAGGGTTTGTCCTCCTCTTACTCGACCGGTCTTGATCGCGACCGCTTTGACCCGGTTTGTGATCATTTGATCGTGGAAAACGAGGAGGATGGCCGGGTGGTGGGCACTTATCGGATGCAATCCGGGCTCACCGCAGCGGCAGGCTTTGGGTACTACAGCGCCCAGGAGTTTGAGTTTGCTCCCTACGAGCGCATCCGCGAGCAGGTTCTGGAGCTGGGACGGGCGTCGATCGACCGCCAGCATCGCTCCAGCGAAGTGCTGACCCTTCTTTGGCGGGGCATTGCCCAGTATGCAAAACACTACGGACTGCGCTATCTGATCGGATGCTCTTCCCTAAACTCGACGGATCCCCTTGCCGGGTGGAGTCTCTACCAGGCACTTGGGTCCCAACTGGTTTCTCCTGAATACTTTACCGTTCCTACCGTGGCCTATGCCCTGCCCGGAAGCGAGGGTGATCCTACCGTACCGGTCCGGCTCCCCAAACTGCTCAGAACCTACCTTGGCGTGGGGGCCAGGATTTGCGGGCCGCCGGCCTGGGATCGGGCCTTTGGCACTATCGACTTCCTCACCCTTCTGGACCTGGAACAGATCACGCCGGCGGCGCGCTGCCGCTTCCTGGTGGAGTAAATGCGGCGAAGGTTGCGCGGCGCCTTGCGGCTGATCATTCTCTTCAGTTCCCTGCTCGAGGTGTTGGGGCGATTTGGTCTTATCTATCTCGCGCGTGTTGGCCAAGTCTCTACGAACGAGCGTGTTGGATGGCTCCACGCTTCGTGTGCCCGCATCGCCAGGCGGCTCTCGCTCGCGCCGGCAAGCTTCGGAGCCCTGGATGGGGCCAGACTTACCGTCTCCAACCACCTGACGTATCTGGACATACTGGCTTACGGGGCGGCCCGCCCCTTCGTCTTCGTAGCCAAGTCCGAGGTCCGGCGATGGCCGCTTCTCGGTACCTTAGCTAGTTTTGGAGGCACGATCTTCGTGGACCGCGACCGCAGCCTGCAGGTCTCCCAAGCTGGCCAGCAGATTGAGCAGGCCTTGCGTGACGGGTTCGCTGTATTGCTTTTTCCTGAAGGAACCAGCTCGGACGGGCGTGAAGTGCTGCCCTTCCGATCGCCGCTCTTCGAACCCGCGATTCGCACCGGCGCCAGCGTCACGGCGGCGGCGATTCGCTACCAGGCTGAAGACGCAGTCGAGAGCCAGGTGACGTATTGGGGAGAGATGGTCTTTTTGCCCCATCTGTTCCGCACCCTGTGCGTCCGGGGGCTGGCAGCGGACATCTCGTTCGGTTCCCCCTGCCGGTTCTCCGATCGCAAAACCGCGGCCAGAGTGGCGTGGCAGAAGGTGCGTGGGCTGCGGGCCCAGACTGTGCGGGAGGAGACGGTCAAGGAGGAGATGGAAGAAACGAGCCTGCGGGGTTGACGATTTGCGCGCTTCCCTCTTTAACTGTCCCGGCCATTCGTGGTAGACATGCTTCCATGCCTGCCACAACAGAAAACCACCTGCACCTGAGTGAGATCGCTCCCCGCATCATTCAATCGGAAATTCGCTCCATGACGGTGGAGTGCGATGCCGTCGGAGGCGTGAACCTGGCCCAGGGAGTGTGCGATACGCCTCTTCCCGAAGTGGTGGAAGAAGCCGCCATACAAGCCATCCGGGACGGGTACAACATCTATACCCGTATGGACGGGATTGCCGTGTTGCGGCAGGCCATCGCGGAGAAATTCGAACGCCATAATGGGTTGGTTGTCGATCCGGATAAGGAGGTCCTGGTTACCTCGGGAGCGACCGGCGGCATGTCTTCTGCATGCCTGGCGCTGTTCGATCCTGGCGACGAGGTGATCCTCTTCGAACCGTTTTACGGATACCACTACAGCACTTTGCAATCCATTCGAGCGGTGCCCGTCGTAGTGCCACTTGTCCCGACGACATGGGAGATCGATTTTGATCGTCTGCGCGCGGCAATCACGCCCCGGACCCGGGGCCTGGCGATCAATAGCCCGGGCAATCCGTGCGGCAAGGTTTTCAACCGCGCTGAACTTGAAGGAATTGCTGCTTTGGCCATCGAACACGATCTTTTCGTGCTGACCGATGAGATCTACGAATACTTCATCTACGAGGGACAATCGCACATCAGCCCGGCAACGATTCCGGGGATGGCGGAACGGACGATCACCATTAACGGGTTTTCAAAGACCTTCAGCATGACCGGGTGGCGGGTGGGGTACCTGGCCGCCAGCAGCAAGTGGATGCCTGCCATCGGGTACTTCCACGATCTGCAATACGTGTGCACTCCCTCGCCTTTCCAGTACGCCGCAGCCGCCGGGCTACGCGCCCTGCCGGATAGCTTCTACCAGGGGCTGGCGACGGAATACCAGGAGAAGCGAGACCAGATTTGCGATGCCCTGGCGGCCGCGGGTATGACTCCTGCGGTGCCCGCCGGAGCTTACTACGTGCTGGCCGATGCCAGCCGGATCGAAGGAGAGCTGGCCAGCGTCAAGGCTCGCAACCTGCTTCGCGCCACCGGGGTAGGGGCGGTCGCGGGTTCGGCGTTCTATGAGGGCGGCCGGGGGGAAAACCTCCTGCGGTACTGCTTTGCCAAGCGGGCGGCGGAGCTCGATAGGGCTTGCACGGCTTTGAGGGCGTTTGGGGTTTAGCTTCGTTGCGACCTGAAGTGGAACTGCAGGTCCCTCGGCTGCGCTCCTCGGGATGACGTTTCGCCTTTCAGCAAGCCCAAGAGAGCATGCTCTTCTCCGCCAATTCTCTTCACCCCGTGCAGCCAGGGCCGGTTACCCACCGACCGCCGATAGGCTGGCCATCGCTATCTGTTTGGAAATGAGGCAGATATGCGAAGATTTGCCTTCGTTAGCGACAAAATGCTACAGAGTGAATCTATTTGGTGAGCCCAAGCATCAGATAGCTTGACAACAATAGACTCAAGTGCGAGTCTAGGTCCACAAACTCGCACACGAGTACTGTGCACGCAGGAGCAGCGAAGCGATGGCAAAGATTATCGGTATTGATTTAGGCACTACGAACTCAGTGGTGGCAGTGATGGAGGGCGGGGAGCCCAAGGTTATACCCAACGAAGAGGGTGGCCGGACAACCCCGTCCGTCGTCGGTTTTACGAAGAGCGGGGAACGGTTGGTAGGCCAGGTGGCGAAACGCCAGGCGATCACCAACCCGGAGAACACGATCTATTCGATCAAGCGTTTCATGGGGCGCCGCGCCAACGAGGTGACCGATGAGATGAAGATGGTGCCCTACAAAGTTAAGGCACAAGGCGACCACGTGGTGGTGGTGGCGCAGGGCAAGGAATATACCCCGCCGGAAATTTCGGCAATGATTTTGCAGAAGCTGAAGAAGGCGGCAGAGGATTATCTCGGCACGACGGTTACCGAGGCGGTCATTACGGTGCCTGCGTACTTCAATGATGCGCAGCGCCAGGCGACCAAAGACGCAGGCAAGATTGCCGGTCTGGATGTGAAGCGTATCGTCAACGAGCCCACTGCGGCGGCGTTGGCTTATGGGCTGGATAAGAAGAAGGACGAAACAATCATCGTCTATGACTTCGGTGGCGGAACGTTTGATGTTTCCGTGCTCGAAGTGGGCGAAGGCGTGATTGAGGTGAAGTCGACCAACGGTGACACCCACCTGGGCGGCGACAACCTCGACCAGCGCATCGTGGATTGGTTGATCGATGAGTTCAAGAAAGACGAGCAACTGGATCTGCGGGCTAAGGGCAACGAGATGGCCCTGCAGCGCCTGAAGGATGCGGCCGAGAAGGCGAAGATCGAGCTCTCGACAACGGTCGAGACGGAGATCAATTTGCCCTTCATCACGGCGGATGCGACGGGACCGAAGCACCTGGTCAAGAAGCTGACGCGGGCGAAGCTGGAGCAGTTGGTGGAAGACCTGTTGCAGCGCTCGATCGAGCCCTGCAAGAAGGCTTTGGCCGATGCCCAGATCGACTCGAGCAAGATTGACGAAGTAGTGCTGGTGGGCGGACAGACACGCATGCCGCGTATCCAGCAAATCGTGAAGGACCTCTTTGGCAAGGAACCGCACAAGGGTGTGAACCCGGACGAAGTGGTGGCCATTGGCGCCGCGGTCCAGGCGGGCGTACTGGCCGGCGAAGTGACCGACCTGTTGCTGCTGGATGTGACGCCGTTGACCTTGGCCATTGAAACTCTGGGCGGAGTAGCGACCAAAATGATTGGGCGCAACACGACCATCCCGACCAAGAAGACGGAGACGTTCTCGACGGCGGCGGATAACCAGACGGAAGTGGAAGTGCATGTGTTGCAGGGCGAGCGCCCGATGGCAGCGCAGAACCGCACGTTGGGCAAGTTCAAGCTGAGCGGGATTCCTCCGGCTCCGCGTGGAGTGCCCCAGGTTGAGGTGACATTCGACATCGATGCCAACGGCATTCTGAACGTAACTGCGAAGGATAACGCTACTGGCAAGGATCAGAAGATCACCATCACTTCTTCTTCGGGTCTAAGCAAAGAAGAGGTGGATCGCATGGCGAAAGAAGCCGATGCGCACGCCACCGAGGACCAGGCGAAGCGCGAAGAGGTCGAGGCGCGCAACTCGCTGGACAACATGACGTACAACGTCGAGAAGATGCTGAAGGACAACGGCGATAAGGTTTCCGGCAGCGAGAAGAGCGACGTTGAGGCAGCGCTGACCCAGGCTCGTACGGCGCTGCAGGGCACGTCCAGCGCGTCGGAACTAAACGCCGCGCGGGAGAAATTGACCGCGGCTTCGCACAAGCTGGCCGAGGCCATGTACAAAGCGAACGCTTCGGGAGCTCCAGCCTCAGGTGACGCCGCAGCCGGCGCCGCTGGGGATGCTGGAGAAAAGAAGGAAGAAGGCGTGATCGACGCCGAGTATGTGGATGTGGCAGACAAGAAGTAACGACCAAGGAAACGCAACGGAGGCTCCGTTGCCGCTCTCAGTCATTACATGGCATGGGGCGCTCAACCGCTGAGAGCGCTCCATGCTTTTCAGTACCAAGCAGCGGAAGGCAGGGCGATATGACTGAGACAATGTGGAAATATGAGCAGTTGCGAGCCGGACAGATCTATAACCAGGTCATGTTCAATACTCGCGAGGAAGCGGAGAGCTTCGCCGCCCAGATGAACCGGGTGGAACCCGATCTCTTTTGGCGAATCGAGCCGGTGGAAGCCCGGTTGTGGTGGAACTAAGACTAAGCCCGGGTCGCCGCATGGCGGCCCGGCACTATTTTTGGAAGCTTGGATTGAACCGAACCAACTAAGACATGGCGACTACACCAACCAAAGACTATTACGCGACTCTTGGAATCAAGAAAACCGCGACCACGGACGATATCCGCAAGGCCTTCCGCAAGCTCGCCCGGAAGCATCATCCTGACGTAAATCCGGGAGACAAGAAGGCGGAAGAGAAGTTCAAGGAAATCTCGGAAGCCAACGACGTATTGAGCGATGAGAAGAAGCGCAAAGTTTATGACGCGCTCGGTTACTATTCCGATCAGATTGATCCAGCTGCGGCGGAAGCGGCCGCGCGGGGCGGCTATGGCTTTGCCGGAGGAGGACCGGGCGGAGGGTCAACACGACAGCCAGGCGGAGGGCATGGCGTTCCCGACTTTGGAGGCTTCGACTTCACCGACTACGCGACCGGACATGCGGGTGATCCAGGCGTTGGAGGGGGCAGCTCCGGCTCTAGCTGGGGCAGCTTCCGGGACATCTTCTCCGGCGTATTCTCTCAGGGACAGAGGCAACAAGGGCCGCGGGGAGGAACCGATCTGGAATACCAGATCACGGTGGATTTCTGGACTGCGATCCGCGGCGGAGTAGCGAAGCTCCAAGTGATGCGGCAGGAAGTTTGCCCAACCTGTAAGGGGAAGCCCTCCACCGGCGGCGGTACGTGCCCGGAATGCCAAGGCACGGGACAAGTAACCCAGATGGGCGGCCGGATGAAATTCAAGATTGCCTGCCCGCGCTGCGGCGGCACCGGCAAGCTGGATACCGAGTGTGCGACGTGCGAGGGAGAGGGGACCGTCACGCGTACCGAGACTGTCGAGGTGCGGATCAAGGCCGGCACGCGCGATGGCCAGCGGATACGGCTGGCGGGCAAGGGGAATGCGGGGATTAACGGCGGACCCGCGGGCGATCTTTACCTGATTATCAAGATCGATAGCCATCCTGTCTTCACACGAGCGGGTGATGATATTCAGATCGTGATCCCGGTCACTGTACCGGAAGCCGCCCTTGGAGCCAAGATTGAAGTCCCGACCATCGACGGGCGCGCCCAGCTGAAGATTCCACCGGGAACGCAGAGCGGGCAGAAGCTACGCATGCGCGGCAAAGGGGTTCCGTCGGCGACCCATGAGGGAGTGCGCGGCGACCAGATTGTCACCGTGGAGATGGTAATGCCACCGCTCCGGGATGAACGATCGAAGGAAATTTTGCGGGAGTTTGCCAAACTGAATCCGGATGATCCCAGAGAGGCGACCTTCGCAGGAGTATGAGTCAGCTGATGCAGAGGCACGAGAAACAAAATGCCCACCAAGCGTAAATCAAAAGGCGCGTACATGATCTCGGCGGTCGCCGAGATGTATGAGATCCACCCGCAGACGCTGCGGCTTTATGAGCGCGAAGGGCTGTTACAGCCCTCGCGCACCGTAGGCAACACGCGTTTGTACACCGATGAAGACCTGGAGAGGCTGGAGTTCATTCTCAACCTGGCGCGTGAGCTCGGCGTCAACATCGCAGGGATCGCCATTATTCTGCAGATGCGCGAGCGCATGGAGGAGATGAATCGCCAGATGCAGGATTTCGTTGATTACGTGCGGACAGAGATGCTCACGAAGATGCAACAAGGCATGCCGGCCAGCGAGGGTGCGATTGTGGCCCTGCGACGTCCTATGGTGGTCCCGGCCGCGGTTACGCGTAAGCGCTAGAGCTATTGGCTTGGGCAGCCGGGCTCAAGACGCTGTTGCGGACAACGAATATGCTTCTTTCAACACGCTTTATGGGCCAAAGTATACTGTGAAGAGGGTTAGCAGGGTCGTTTCCTTGGCGTGGCCCGGCGGTACGGAAATTACCTTGAGTTCAGAGTCAGCTGCAAAGCATGATGAGTTTTCTGCTCGTAGTCAGTGTCATCGGCATCCTTACCTCCACGGTGTACGCCCTTTTAGTGGCCGTCGGCGCCGTGCGGCTGTCTGCGCGCCGGCGTAAGCTGCCACCCGCTCCCTTTACCCCACCCGTAAGCCTCCTCAAGCCATTACACGGATCCGAACCCGACCTCGAAGCTCATCTGCAAAGCTTTTTTGAGCAGGAGTATCCGAAGTTCGAGGTCATTTTTTGCGCTCGCAGCGAGCAAGACCCGGGCCTGGAGGTTGCGCGGCGGGTGGCGGCGCGTTATCCGGCGATTCGATCCAAGTTCCTGTGCAGCGGGAGCGCCCCCTATGCCAACGCCAAAGTATGGTCGCTGGAGCGCATGCAGAGCGTGGCGGCGCACAGATTTTTCGTGATCAGCGACAGCGATGTTTCGGTAACTCCCGATTACTTGCGGGCAGTGATGGCGCCGTTCGCCGATGAGCGGGTAGGCATGGTGACATGCCTTTACCGGGGCGTGGCCGACAGCAGTTTCTGGTCTCAGCTTGAAGCGGTTGGAATGTCGGTCGAGATGTCCGCCGGGGTACTGGTGGCGGAGATGCTGGAAGGCATGAAGTTTGCCCTGGGACCCACGATGGTGGTGCGACGCGATTCCCTCGATGAGGCCGGGGGCTTTCGCGCCCTGGGACCGTATCACGCGGACGACTTTATGCTGGGAAACCGGATCTCCGCGACTGGCCAGCGGGTAGTCCTGTCCACCCACACCATCGAGCATCACGTACTGAATTCATCGTTTCTTCCGTCGGTGCTGCACCAGATCCGGTGGATGAAAAGCACGCGCTTTTCCCGCCCTAAGGGACATTTTGGGACGGCATTGACCTTCAGCATGCCTTACGGATTGCTGGCCGCAGGGGTTGCGTTGGCCTTCCATCGTCCGCTGCTGGGCGCCATCCTGCTCTTTTGGAGTTGGGCGTCGCGGGTGGCTCTGGGCGCGTTGGTGGGCCGCCTGGTGGTCGCTGAGCCCAGGCTCTTACGCAGTGCGCTGCTGTATCCTCTGCGCGATCTACTGGGCTTTTGCTATTGGATCGCGAGCTACGTTAGCAACCAGGTGAAATGGCGCGGAGAAGTCTATAACCTGCTGCAGGATGGGTTCATGCGGAATGATGCCCAGCCCGCCGAGCGCGAGCCCGAAGCCATTCTTACGGCTTAAGTTTGTCAGAGCGGGCGGTCGGTGTAGAGGGCCTTGTCGGAGAGTTCCTGCAAGAGGTAGGCTCGCGTTCCTAGCAGGGCGCCTACGTGGTCTCGATCTTCTCCTGGGACAAAGAGAAATCTGCGTGGACCGTTTCCCCACAGGGCAAGCAGGTCGGCGTCACTGATCAGCACGTGGGGCGCGTCTGGGTAATTTGAACCCCAGAGCACGGAGCTCAGCCGGCCATTGACCAGGAGGGCCTGGCGTTGCGTGTAGAAAAGAAGCGAGGAGCCGTTGGCCACATCGCCGTAGATGATGAGGGTGGCATCGCTCCCCTTCTTGGCGATATGGTTGATGGTTTCAGCCATGGCGTGAGAGGAGAGCATGGGCTCAAAGCGCACCAGGGCGATATGCGCGGCGATGAGAAAGACGGCGGAGGTGAAGGCGACACTCACCGTAGCCTCGAAATGGTGCCGCTGCCTGCGGAGCACCCAGGCGCCCACAGGGCCCAACAGAAGACCAGCCGCTGCCAGCACCGCGGGCAAACGGAGCGCGGCGAAAGACGGCCCGGTGAGATCGAATATGTGAGACATGGAAAGCGTGTAGCCTGCCACGTCGCGATGGGCCAGCAAGGCTCCAATATCACTGCTGGAGGGGATGGCGCGGGAGGCCCATAGCCCGCAGCCAAGCGCGGCCGCGGCAACGATGCCGATCAGGGCGAGCGCAGCATGGGCTCCGGTAAGCCACTTACTCACTCCAGCAGGTTCGCGCTCCAGGCTTGCCAGAGACCCGGCGGTAAGCAACAGCAGGGGAAAATAGACGGGATAGGTGTAGTACTCCTGGTTGGTGGAAAGGGAGAAGAAGATCAGGATAAAGGCAGCGTAAATGGCGAGCAGCCAGTTGGTCCTGCTGCGGAAGCGAGCGGGGCGCTCAGCAATGGAATAAAGACCCGGACGCACGCCACGCAACCAACGTTTGCGGGCGGTCCAGGCCTGCCGGAGAACCGCCGGCAGATAGATGCTCCAGGGAAAGAGCCACACCAGGTGCAGACTCCAGTAGAGAACGAAGGGGAGTTTGTTGTAGTCGACGGGATAACGCCGGCCAAGAAATCGCAGCACCTGCTCGTTGATGAAGTAGAAATAGAAGAAGCCGTGGACGTTGCCTGGAGTAGGAATGTTGCCTACGGGGTGACCTGCGCCGGGATTGCGCAGTCCGGCGAGGATGTGCCAGGGCGCGGCGATGGCAAGGAAGAGCAGAATACCCGAGAACAGGTGAAGTTGCCGCCAGCGCCGCCAATCGCCAGTCAGCAGCAGGTAGGGCACGGCGGCGGCAACGAAGAAGACCGGGGCGACGAGCCCCTTGGCCAGCATGGCCAGCGCGAGAGCAGCCCAAGTCAGATAAAGGCGGAGTGGTTTGTCATCTTCGACGGCAATGAGAAAATTGTAGACAGCAAAGGCCAGCAGGAGTGTAAGCAAGACTTCGGGAATGAAGATACGGGTGAAGAGGAAAATTCCCACGCTGGTCAGAATGCTCAGGGCGGCATAGAACGCGGCGCGATCGCCATAGGCGCGACGGCCCCATACCCAAGCCAAAATGGCGAGGCCAAGCACCGCCAGGGTGAGAGGCAGATGGGTGGCAAAGACGTTGTATCCGAAGAGGTGGTAATCGGCGGCAGCCAACCAATAGGGCAGCGGCGGCTTTTCCAGATAACGGATGCCGTCCACCTTCAACGTGACCCAGTCGCCGCTTTGCGCCATGTGCTGGGCGGCGACGGCGTGAGTGGCGTCGGCGTCATCCAACAGAGGAGGGGCGAAGAGCGCCGCCACGTGGACCGCGGCAAAGACCAGCAGGAGCAGCGTCCAGGCTCGCACTGGCGTGAGGCTAAAGGTATTCTCGGGGGGCGCCTCGAGGGAGAGAGCGAAGTGATTCGACATGGTTGCTAAACGCGACGTACGCAAGCAGCAGGATAGCAGCCAACCGCTCCAGGACCCGCTGGGTCACTTGCTGCCGGTTGCCCAGAATCCCCGCCCGCAGCCCCGTCGAGGGCAGCATGTGCGGCTTTCTTCACGGAAAGCCGCATGGAGTGCACTGGACCCATCGAGCCCCACTGGCATTCTGGGCCTGGCTGACGCTTTCAATGCCGCAGTCGCGCAAGGCGTCGCGGACGCTGACCCGGACGCAGTGCATCGCATGAGAACCGGCTCGCGCCGCCTGCAGGCATTACTGGAGGCCACGCTGCGCGAAGCTGGTCCCGCGGGCCATGCATTGGAGAGGCCCGCCCGCGCATGGCTGCGTGAACTCAAGCAGGTTCGGCGGGCTGCCGGGCCAGTGCGCGATCTGGATGTGCAGCGCAAGCTCCTGGAAGACTGGATTGGCAAACAGATGCCTGAACAGGAAACGGCGCCCGCCGGCGAAGCGAGCCGGCCTGCAGAGATAAAAGAGGCAGAAATGCTTGATGCATGGCTCAAAGGCGAGCGCAAACATCTGGCGCGTGGCATGCAAAAGCAGATCAAGAAGCGGCAGCAAGCGCTGGAGGAAAGTCAAGGCACACTCTTTACTGCAATCACCCGTGTCCCTCTGGGCAGGCATAGCGTTCTGCGTACCGCCGATGCGGCGGCATTGGAGGAATTCGTGCGCGCGACCGACGCAATGCCGCTACTGCATGGGGAGAACCTGCACGACTTTCGTAAGGCGACCAAGAAAGCGCGCTACCTGGCCGAAGCGGGTACAGAAGGCGAGAGTAGTGTGGCCAAAGCGCTTAAACGGATACAGGATGCAATCGGCGAGTGGCACGACTGGCTCTGCCTGGGAGAAGAACTTCAGGAAGCTCTGGGCCAGGATGCGCCGGAGTTGACGGCAGCCTTCCGAGACGAAACCGAGCGCCATTTTGCGGCAGCACTGAAGACCACGCAAAGCATGCGGGGCCGGTTATTGGGCGAGTGGATGGCCGTCGAATCACCGGGTAAACGGCCACCCGGCCGAGCGGTGCCAGGCGGCCAGCGCATCCTTTCCAACCAACGAACGGCTTAAAGATCCTGTAAGACGAAGTGGTGTATCTTGCATTGCAGCAGCATTAACCTTTGTGCCAGGTAAGACTCCCCCCAAGATGCAGACGTACGCAGCGATTGACATTGGTTCCAACTCCTGCCGATTGAAGATCGCGCGAGTGCAACAACACCAGCTGAAAGTGCTGCACGAGGACCGCGAGGTGACGCGGCTCGGAGCGAGCGTTTTTGAAAGCGGAGTGATCTCTCCGGAAGCCATGGCCAGCACGCTGGTGGCGCTTAAGCGTTTCTATCGCACGGTCAAGATGCATAGTGCCGACCAGGTGCGCGCGGTGGCCACTTCGGCGCTACGCGACGCACGCAATGCACAGGCGTTTCTGGCGTGGGTGAAATCCGAAACTGGTTGGGAAGTGGAGATTATCTCCGGCCTGGAAGAGGCGCGCCTGATCCATCGTGGTGTGATGGGCGAGCCGGGCACGCAAGGCAAGTGCCTTCTGGTTGACGTGGGGGGCGGTAGTTGCGAGATTACGCTTTCGGAACGGAAGCGCATCCAGGAGACGGTGAGCCTGCCCCTGGGAGCGGTCCGCTTGACCAAGGATTTTCTCCCCGGCGATCCGCCGACGGAAGAAGAGCTTGCACGGATGAAGCAATTTATCGTGCGCGAGCTGCGTAAAGCGGAGAGGCGTTTCGGTACTCTGCGGGTTTCGCTGGTGATTGCCACTTCCGGGACAGCGGCTGCTTTGGCACAAGCCAGCCAGGCAATGCGCAAGAACGCCGGTAGGAACGGGCGGACAAGACACAAGCCGCTGGCGGAGACGCGGAATGTGCGCCGCCTGACCACCAAGCTGACCGGCATGAACAACGGCCAGCGCAGCGGTATCCCAGGGATTGGGCCGAAGCGGTCGGAGATCGTGGTCGCCGGCGCCCATGTGTATTCCGAACTGCTGGAGCGTTTTGGCCTGCCCGGGTTCATCTACTCCGAGCTCGGGTTGCGAGACGGCATCCTGGACCAGATGCTGGCGGAGCAGGACGCTAAAACTACCGCCCACCAGGTGTTCGAACGGGAGCGGTGGCAGGGTGTGCTGGTCACTTGCAAGCGCTATGGAGTCGACCCCAGGCAAGCCGATCCGGTACGCCAGCATGCGCTGCAACTCTTCCGCGATCTGCAGGCGGTGCACGAATTGCCGCCGGAATACAAATCCTGGCTGGAAGCGGCGGCCATGATGCGCGACGTGGGCAAGTTTATGAACTATCAGGGCCACCATCGCCACGCGCAATACATCATTGCCAACTCCGAGCTATTCGGGTTCACTCCGCCGCAAAGGGCGATCATGTCGGCCATTGCGCGCTACCTGGGCAAGTCTCGCCCAGACGTGGCGGACCGGACCATGCGGTATATTCCCCCGGAGGATTTTTCCCGGGTACAGCGAGCTGTGGTGTTATTGCGCCTGGCGTTAGCGCTGAACCAGGACCGTGCCAGCGACGTGCTCAAAGTTACCTTGCACGTTTATCCCAAGCGGGTATTGATGGAACTGAGCCCCGGACGGACGGGGGCGGAACTGGAACTGTGGTCGTTGCGTAAAGAAGCGGACTATTTCCGTGAAGTATTTCGCCGCGAACTCTTTGCCGCGCTGGCATAGACCTGGCGCAGCATCCTGGGGTCCAAGAGAGACATCAGTTGTCCCGGCCGGCGGGTGCAGTCGACGCGCGCAATCGCGCCCTTACGCATGCGAATGGCGGCAGGCCTGGGCGAGCAGATGAGCGAACCGAGGAACTCGGGCAGGTTGGGGTTGTGGCCTACCACCAACACGTTCTCATAGGCTGAGAGCGGTGCAATCAAAGCCTGGAAGCTGGCGACGGTACCGGAAGGCGACATGGCGTCGGTGATTTGGATTTTGCTGTCGTAAGCTACCTCCGTTCCCACCAGCGAGGCAGTTTGCAATGCACGCTTGAGCGGGCTGGAGAGGATCAAGTCGAACTGAATCCTCAATGCATTCAGGTACCTGGCGATCACCAGGCACTGCTCTTTACCTTCTTTATCGAGAGGACGTTTGGCATCAACGAGAGGGTCTACGCGACGGGTTCCCGCGCTCGCATGTCTAAGAACATAAAGGTTCATCGGGTTGGGATTTCTTTCTCATTGGGCCGCAGCTGGACCCGGTCTCAGCTGCGAGTCAGCCCAATGGTAACGAAAGCGTGCGGGAGATCAGCTTATTCACGCAATTGTAACAATTCTCCCGGGGTAAGAGAAGGCACTCGCTTTTTCAGTAGACCGGCGCGGGTGTTGGGAGTGGGTCGAGAGGGGAACCGGGGTCCGGATCGGGTGGTGGGAGAGGCACCGGGTTGGGTTCGGGATCGGGGCTAGGGTCGGGACCCGGGCGAGGGAAAACGTCGGGATCCGGGGCGGCTAAAGCCGAGCCTGTTTTCAATAACTTAGGTAAGGGCTGATGCCTGTACCCTGCCAAGATCAGAACATTTCCTGTGGAGGCCATTACGGTTGTGAGTGCTACGGACCGCAGCCAGTTGCCTCGACCAGGTCAGGATGACGGGGTCCCGGTCCGGGGAGGCTTTTCGGGACCGCCGGGCGCTTCGATCTTTTCGACGGGTTTCTCCCCTTGGTTCTCAGGGCTTACCCCGCCCAAAGGAAATTTTGTTGCATGCCGCTCGAATCGTGAGACCTCCTCATCTGTCTTCGGTGAATCGGCGGCTGGTGTGGAGTCCACCGATGGGCGTGATGGAACCGAGGGTGAAATGTCTGGGGTAGCCCAGGGCTCGGTGCTTAGTTTCTGCACCAGCTCGCGCAGCGTGGGTTCGGACAGCCCGACCAAAGCATCCGACGTAGCCGCAACCGGCATGTCGTCTTCTTCCACCAGCGCGACAATTTCCTCCGTAGCCACCATGGGCGGATCGGCAGACAAAACGAGGGCTGCCTCGATTCCCCGCTGCCAGAACCGGCTGGCCAGGAGGAGTAAGAGACCAAGTTGGGCGAGGAGGCAAGCGAGCCAGACCTGGTGCGCGGGAACGAACTGCTTCCAGACAAGGAGGCAGAGCGCGAGTGCGCCGACGCCCAGCATGCCGCTGAGCAAGAAACTGCCCACGGTGCGGAAGAAATACTTCCCCAGCAAGCGCAAGGCGGGCAGCAGGGCGTGGCGTACGCTGCGCTCACCATCCATTACATTGCGCACGATGTAGACCTCAACCAGATCCCACCAGAGACGGACCAGCGAGGCGACGAGCAGAACCACGGCCGCGCTAATCGCGGAGTAAAGAAACATGGTGCGCTCGACATACACTTTGTCGGCCCAAGTCAACAGCAGGGCACGCGCGGCGAGCAGAATTCCCAGGATGACGGCGGCGACGCAACCGGCGAGAATCGCGGCCCGCACAAAGCGCCAGAAGTACGCGACTCCCCCGCGCAGAAGCACCGAGAGTTGCGGGGGCTCGGCGGAGACATAGATAAAGGTCGTGCCCGCAAAGAGAACGAAGAGCACAAGGAGTTGGAGCAGGTTAAGCCAGACGGCAGTGTGGATTGCAATGGAGCGAAAGCCGGACTCGTGGAGGTGCGCCGACAGTTCGCTGAGATAACTCACGTCGATGGTGCCGGCAATCCTCTGCGCGGCCAGACTGTGATCCAGGTAAGGGGCCAGCCCGGTGGCGAATGGTATGCCGGCGAGCAGGCCAAAAACGAGATTGACCGCGTAGGCCCAAACGACAAGAGGCCAGTTGCGCAGGACGATTCGAAAACCCTGAACCAGGATGTTGGGTAGGGGGTGGTTGATCCGCGGTGGTTGCTCATCTAGAGACTGTAATTCGATCGCTGTGTTCACTCAGCCATGCCCTTCAAGGTTGCGGTCAGACCAGGAACGATAACCATTGCGCCAGCAGCTGCTGGGTGAAAACCCAGTAGTTGGTCAATTTAAAACGCGCCGTGCGGTCAGAACGCAACGTGTAACTATTATTGAACGAATTGTCGTCCAGCAGGATATTGCCGTCCGGGTCCACCTGGGCATACGTCGCCCGCGAGGGCTTGTCCCAGGAGAAGCGGGTCCAGCGGTCTTTGCCGTCCCAAGTGGCTTGTTCTTTCGAACCGTCTTCAAATCCCACTTCAAGTTTGACGGGAAAGAGGAAGGCGCCCTTGCGGCGCAGCACCACACTCGTATGGTACGGCCCCGCTGCATTGATACCTTCCCACCAATCGCTGCGACCGGAGGTGAGCGAGTCGACGGAGTAGTCGAGCAGGTCGGTGCCGTAGATAGCCTGAGCCAGGTAAGGCTCCAGGTCGTTGCGGCCGGATACCTCCATCAGAGTCTCAACAAAATCGTTCCCGGTGGGATGGGTAAAGCGGTAGCGGCGGAAGTAGATGCGCAAGGCCTGACGTAGAGTATCTTCCCCCAGTACAGCCTCGAGTGTGTTGAGCGCGGTGGCGGTTTTCCCGTAGACAATCGCGCCGTAACTCGCATCATTGGCAAATTTCCAGGCCTGGCGCACGATCGGGTCTTCGTCGGGACGGGAGAGGTAGAAAAGCCGGTGGATCTCGGAGTCGCTGGCATACGCGGTGCGCGCATTCAGCACCGAGGTATTGCGGCCAAAGATCGACGCCATTACTTTGTCTTCGCTGTAACTGTTGATACCTTCGTCGAGCCAGGGTTCTTCGAATTCATTGGTGGCGACCATGCCGTACCAATACTGGTGGCCAAACTCGTGGGCGACCGTGATCTCGAGGCCGTAGTACAACCATGACGGATCCCACCAGCGGGCGTCGGCTGTGATCAGCGTGGGATATTCCATCCCTCCCACCTCGGAGCCCGGCTCGGCATCGATCAAGGTGATTTGCTTGTAGGGATAGGGCCCATACCACTCATCAAACTTCTGCATGCTTTGTTTGAGGACAGACATATATCGATCGGTCTCATCCGCATGAGAGGCAAGGATCAGGGCATGGATTTTCACGGAACCAAGGCTGTTGACCAAGGTGTCGTCGGCGACCTGAAAGTGGGGTGAGGCGGCCCAGGCAAAGTCGTGAATATCTTCGCCCCGAAAGCTGAGCGTCTTGGTGCCATCTGCGTTGTGCTCCTCGCCCGTCTGGATGCCGCTGGCGCCTACGACATAACTCTCAGGCAGCTTAAGGTTGACGTTGTAAGTGCCGAAGTCGGAAAAGAACTCGCTGTCATCGTGATACTGATGACAGTTCCAGGCGCCGTGCCAAAGGACGCCCACCTTGGGAAACCACTGGCCCCCCATGAAGAAATCTCGCTTGTATCCGGTTCTGGCAGCGGATAGTGGGAACTTGTCGTGAAAGGCGATGTGGAAGCGAATTGCTTCCGCCGGCGCCAGCGGTTTGGGGAGGGTGACTTCCATCACCGTGTGGTCGTCTTGATTTCCATCATCAGGGGCAGTAAAGCGCATGGTCTGTGAGAGATCCCCGTAGCCCTCGACCGCGATGCTCTTGATTTCGATGCCGCCCTCCTCCTCCTTGTTGCCGTACAGGTTGACGCCCTCCTGATGCGATTCCCTGGCGAAGGTGGATTGGGGACGAAAAGCGTTGAGGTAGAGGTGAAAGGGAATGGTAGAAACGGGCTGGTCGGAGGGATTGCGATATTCGAGGATCTCCGTCGCGTCAAGGGTCTTGGCACTGGTGTCGAGCTGGGCGTCGATCCAGTAGGCTACGACGCGCTGCGACAGC
This sequence comes from uncultured Acidobacteriaceae bacterium, assembly GCA_963743365.1. GTDB lineage: Bacteria > Acidobacteriota > Terriglobia > Terriglobales > Acidobacteriaceae > PALSA-350. The sequence continues at coordinate 107,978 of CAVUQE010000015.1, read as the reverse complement.
GGCTTGCCGTCAGGAGAATTGATCGCGGAGACCTGAGACTGTCCTGACGCAGGCAGGGCAAGGAGCAAGGATCCGATGGCTGCGGGAAATAGCGACAGCGCGCGCAATTGCAGGGAGAGCATGCGGCATTCTAGATCATTTTTGCGACGGAATGGCTGGGGAGCGACCATAGCTGGGAGCACAGGAGCCCAGCGAGATAACGGCGGTCGTGACTGGGCACAAAGCCGCGGCGCAGCAGCAAAGGGGCGTAATCCGGCAGGGCGCGGACAGGAAGGCCGGTGAGAAGACCGAAGGCGCGATAGAGCAGCCCGATGACGCCACCGGCGAAATAAGCGGCAAAAGGATTCCGGGGAATGGCGAACTCCGAGATCACCCATTGCGCGCCAGGGCTAAGATGCGGAAGCACAGAATCGAAGAGCTGCTCCAGTTGATGAGGATAGAAGCAGTCGAGAAAGAAGTGGGTAACGACCAGATCATAGCTTCCGGTGGGGTTCCACTGGAGAGCATCGGCGTAATGCAGACAAATGCGTCTGCGTGCCTGGGAGCCTGACCGTCGAATGCGGCGATCGAGAATGTCCAGCATAGAGTGGCTGGAGTCGACAACGTCCGCGGTGAGGGCCGTATTCGCTGCCAGCAGGCGGGCCAGGAAGCGTCCATCTCCATCGCCCAAAAAGAGCGCATGCCGGGCCCCGGTCAGACGATCGAGTTGGGCGCTACGGCAGCGCTCGAGCCAGGGCCCAAAGCTCATGTATTCGAGCCACCGATAGGGGCGGGCGATGAGATCGAAATTAACGGCTGGCATGTTCAGGAGATCTCACTTGTACTCTGCCAGGCTAATGTAGCGAGGGCGGCTTGTATTCAGCGGGCAAAGGGGAAGAAGGCCAACGGGGTAAGCAGGGCTGCGTCGGCGGCGATGCGCAGGTGCAGCGGGGAAAAGTGTGAACTGCGGGCGTCGAGTACAAACAGCAGTCCACTGCTGAGCAGGGCCGCGAGATATACCGCCATCAGTCCGCGTGAGGGTGCAAGCAGGGCCGCAGCCAGGGAAAAAAGTGCAATCATGGTTACGATTGCACGTAAGTGCAGGCTGGCCCAGCGGGTGATGGAGTGAGGATCGCCGGCTTCCCATTTCTCGATGCTCACACAATTGATCCAGCAAAGCACGGCGAAGAAGGCGACGGCCGGAGCCAGCTGCTCTTTTCCCAATCCGATTCCGTCCCTTGCCCCAAGGCGCGACCAGGCGGGTACGGCGGTGGCGGCGGCAAAGAGGATGGCGACGGCGAGTTCCTTAGGCAGCCAGGGTGCACTGGCGTGGTTGGCCCTGCGGTGAACAGCGAAGAGATAAAGAAACGCAAAGACCCCGATCCAGGAATCGTCACGGAGCGCTTCGGGACGCATGCGGGTAACGACAAACCAGGCGAGGACCACGAGCAGGAGCGAAGCCGCCCACAGAAAGGCGGTGCGATGACGGGCGTGAAAGTGATGGCGCTCCCGCAAGTCGCCTTGGCGTGGGCGGAGTCCGTCGAGAATGCGGTCGGCGACATAGAGCAACCAGGTGCCAAGGGCAAGAAGCAGCGGCGCCTGGAAAAAGGGCAGATGAAGATGCATGGCGCGGGCAAAGAACCATGACCAGAGAGCAGCCACGGTGGGCGCATCGAGACTTAGCAGATGCCACCATTTTGCAAGGTTGGAGAGAGGGCGAGCCAAGCTTTAGTTTACTTCGCCGGGGAGGGTGCTTGCCGCCTCTCGCTCCCTCACCAAGGACGGGTGCCAGTGCAGGCACTTTACCTGAAAATTCACGAGTGAATTAGACGGAGCCGTCCCCCCGAATCCGAAGATCAGGGTATTGAAGGTCAGGCGGCGGGCTCGGGCTGCTTCGGGGCTGCTTTGCGGCGATGTGGCCTGGCTGCGACTGCGGGCGCCGGAGGTGGAGCGGCGGCTACCAATTCCGGTTCCCAGGCCGGTTCGGGAATGCCGTCAATGCTGTCACGGCCTTCGGCTAAACGGATGAAGAAGTCCTGGGCGCTGAAACACTTACTCTCGGGTGCGCGGACGCGCGGGTAATCCCCGCCGGCGGTCTCCATGCGGGACTTCGCCGTGTCAGCCAAATAGGCAGCCAGGATCTCGTTTCGGATGCGATTGCGAATCTGTGCATCCCTTATCGGGAAGACCACCTCACAGCGCTCAAAGAGGTTGCGCGGCATCCAGTCGGCACTCCCACAATAGATTTCGTCCTCACCCCCGTTGGCGAAATAAAAGATGCGACTGTGCTCAAGGAAACGGCCAACCACGGAGCGCACACGAATGTTCTCGCTGATCCCCGGGAGACCTGGCCGAATGGAGCTGATTCCACGCACGATCAGGTCGATTTGCACCCCAGCCTTCGATGCCTCGTAGAGCGCTTCAATCACGGCCTGCTCGAGCAGCGAGTTCATTTTGGCGATGATGTGCGCGGGACGGCCGGCTAAAGCATGTTCCGCCTCGCGATGGATCATACGGATGGTGCTCTCCGCCAGAGTCAGCGGGGCCACCAGCAGAGGAGCGTAATCGTCCGATTCAGAGTGCGCGGTGAGGTAATTGAAGACGCTGTGCACGCTAGCCGTGATCTCCGGGTCGGCCGTCAACAGGCTGATGTCGGTGTAGAAGCGCGCTGTATTGGGGTTGTAGTTACCGGTGCCGAGGTGGGCATAGCGGCGGGTGACGCCGTCCGGGTCGCGGCGAATGAGCATGGCCAGTTTGCAATGCGTCTTGAGCCCGACGATGCCGTGGAAGACCTGCACACCAGCATCTTCAAGATTGCGCGCCCAGCGGATGTTCGAGGCCTCATCGAAACGGGCCATCAACTCCACTACCACGGTGACCTCCTTGGTCTGAGCCGCCTCGGTAAGGGCATGAAACATGGGAGAGTCGGAACTGGTGCGATAGAGCGTTTGCTTCATGGAAACTACGCGAGGATCCTGCGAACCCAACTGCACGAAGTTGACCACGGCGTCATAGGAATCGTAGGGGTGGTGGAGCAGCAGGTCATGATGACGCAGTTCGTCGAAAAGATCTTCGGAACGGCGGTTCAGGCGTAGTTCGCGGGGGATAAAGTCTCTGAATTTGAGGTCCGGACGGGGAGTGTCGCTGTAAAGGTTCATAAGGCGCGACAGGTTAACCGGTCCGTTGGTGGGGAAGACCTGGGAATCCTCGAGTTCGAAATTCATGCGCAGGCGGTCGACGATCTCGTTGTCCGCGCCTTCTTCAATTTCCAGGCGCACCGCGTCGCCTTTGCGGCGATTGTGCAGCTCGGAACGCACACTGTCCAAAAGACTTCGTGATTCTTCTTCCTGAAAGTACAGGTTGCTGTTCCGGGTTACGCGGAAGGCGGCAGTGGAAAGAATTTCGTAGCCGCGGTACATGCCGGCGGCGTTGTGCTCAATCAGGTCGTGGAGAAGGACGAAGTCGTGAGTTCCCGAACTGGAGGGTAGGGGCACCAGGCGGGGCAACGCACGTGGCACGGTGAGCACGCCCAGCAATGCGCCGGTGGCGCCCTTGCGTTTGCGGCGCAGCAACAGGGCCAGGCAAAGCGCCTTGTTCAAGACGCGCGGAAAGGGGTGGGCGGGGTCGATGGTGATGGGCGTCAACAGGGGGTCGACTTCACGCTGATAGTAGTCAAGGGCATGTGCTCGGGCGGCTGCATCGACATCGCGCCACTCCAGCACGCGGATGCCATTCTCGAAAAGCGACGGACGCAGGTCTTCTGTCCAGCAGCGGTACTGATCGCGGACGAAAGTGTGCATATCGCGTACCACGTTATCCAGGGTCTGCCGGGGGGTCAGGCCATCGAAGCCCGGTTCGGTGTACCCGTCTTCAATGCGCTGCATGATGCCGGCCACGCGAATCTCGACAAACTCATCCAGATTACTGGCGGTAATGGCCAGGAATTTAACCCTTTCCAACAATGGGTTGCTTGGATCCTGGGCTTCTTCGAGGACACGGCGATTAAAGCTCAACCACGACTCGTCGCGGCCGATAAAGAGACTCTGCGGATCTTTGCTGACAATTTCCATAGCGAGGGTTGGGACACCCGTTGTCTCTGTCTACCTTACTAAAGGCAGGGAAAAATGAGTGGGGCGATGAAAGTGCCATTTTACGCAGGAAATGGCCGCCGGCGCGCAATGGATTTGACGCCCGGAGAGGGGTTGCGGGAGGATGGAAGATGACAAACTATCAAACGACCGACGGTTCTCAAGGAGAAGCGCATGATCGACCAGGATTGTAGCCAAGCACCAGGGGCCAGCCTGCTCATGGCCGAGGATACGGCGGTGCAGCTTTTTCAGATCGCGGCCCTGATGCTGGGGGATGAACAAGCTGCAGTTTCCCTGGTAGAGGAAACCGTGGCCAAGGTGGAAACTGACCCTTGTGCCGAGGCCACCGTGGCTTACGCCGAGGCCCGGTCATTGCTGGTGCACACCGCTGTGCAGCGGATGGCGGGGCTGTACCCGGAAGCGTTTGCTGTACCAGTAGCGGAGCCTGCCGACGCCGCTTCGTGCATTGAAACCGATGACCTGGGAGCGGCAGGTTTGACCGGGGAGCAGTTTGGGGCGCTGTTTTCGGGCGCCGGGCGTGCGGGAATGCGGGAATGGCTGAACCGGCTGGCGCCCGCCTTGCGAGCGATTTTTGTGTTGCGCGCGGTCGCCGGGCAGGACGGTGAGCAGACCGCCGAGAGCCTTCGTCAAAGCGGAGCGAGGGGAGCGCAGGCATGGCGGAGAGACCAGGTTGGGACCGCGTATCGCCAGGCGCTGTGCTCGCTGGCCACCTCCCTGATCAGTTCACGTACAGCGCTCATGCCGGCCTGAGCCATCCAAGCCACAAGCCGAAATTTTGGTGCGGCCGGATGTGACCGCGTCTTACGTACCCGGTTTCTCTGCCGGTACCGGTGCGTTCGCAGTCCCCGTTGGGCCTTCTTTTTGAATAATCAGCAGGCAGTTTCGCATCGAAGTGGATGCTGTTTGTTTTCCGGGCCACAGGTTGCGTGCCGAGGTTGACTTAAGGATGAGACGTTACCGGGGTGTATGGAGGGGCATGGAGTGGCGATCGCTCTTGGTCCTCCTCAGCTTGAGCCCGGCCGCCTCGCTGGGCCAGTATGTGGCGCCTGGGGGTAGTGGATCGTCCGGGAGCAGCTCGAGTGCGCCCTCCGTTCAGGCGGCGCCGGCGCAAGTGAATAGCAACACCTACCAGGGCAGCATCGTAAAGCAAGCGCCGGTGCCTGGGGTTCTTCCGCTTTCGCTCGATCGAGCGATTAGCATGGGGCTGAAATACAACCTGGGCCTGGTGCTCTCGGGCGTAAACTCAGGTTCGGCCAGTGCACAGCGGCTGCAGCAATTGCAGGCATTACTGCCAACCGTGGATGCTACAGCAAAAGAATCGGTGCAACAGACGAACCTGCGTGCAGAAGGGCTCAACATTCCCGGCTTTCCAGCGGTGATCGGGCCGTATGGGTATACGGACATCCGGGGATCGGTGCAATGGTCCCTGCTGAACGTGTCATCACTGCGAAACTATATGGCCGCTAAACATAACTTCGAGGGATCCAAGCTTTCGATCGAGGATGCCAAGGATATGGTGGTGCTGACGGTGGGCAATGCGTATTTGCTGTGCATCGCCGACGCGTCGCGCGTGCAATCGGCACAGGCCCAGGTAAACACGTCGAAGGTGTCGCTCGACCAGGCGGTGGCCAACCACCAGGCGGGCACGGCTCCCCTGCTGGATGAGCTGCGGGCGCGGGTGGATTACCAGACGCAACAGCAGACCTTGATCACGGCACAAAATCAATATGAGAAAGACAAGATTGCCTTGGCGCGCGCCATTGGGTTGCCACTGGAACAAAGCTTCGAGTTAACGGACCAGGCGCCCTTCAAAGCGCTGGATGACGTGGACCCAAATGCCGCGGTGCAGCAAGGGCTAGCCCACCGTCGTGATTTGCAGGCTTTGCAGCAGCAGGTGGAGAGCGCGAAGGCGTCCCGTTCCGCGGCCACGGCCGAACGCTACCCGACGATAAGCTTTTCCGGTGACTACGGGTTGATCGGCCCGACGCTGGGTCATTCGAATGGAACCTTCGACGTCCTGGGCACGGCGAGCGTACCGCTCTATGAAGAGTACAAGTTACGAGGCGATGCCCAGAACGCGCAAGCCCAACTGGATCAGAAGCAGGCACAGTTGAACGACCTGCGCGGCCAGATCAGCGCCGACGTGCGTGACAGCATTCTCGATATACAGGCAGCCGCCAAGCAAGTTGCGGTCTCGCGCAGCAACGTAGAATTGGCGACCGAGGCTCTGAGCGAGGCGCAACAGCGCTATGCTGCGGGCGTGGCCGACAATCTCGCGGTATCGCAAGCGCAGGCATCGATGGCGCAGGCGGATGACCAGTACGTCTCCAGCCTTTACCAGCACAATGTGGCGAAGCTATCTCTCGCCCGGGCGTTGGGCATTGCGCAAACTAATTACCAGGATTACGTGGGAGGAAAGTAGCAGTGGCGGAACAAAATGCGGAATCAGGCCGTGCAAGTACCGTCGAAGAGGGTCCCGAGGCCGGCAATAACGACCAACAGGATCTGGACAGTCCTCCACGGAAAAAGGGACAGCGCCGATTTATCGTCATCGGCGTAGTGGCCGTTCTCATCGTGGGCGCCCTGCTCTTCTGGTGGCACTCCACCTATTACGAAGACACCGACGACGCACAGGTGGATGGTCACCTGATACAGATCAGCGCCCGCGTTGCCGGACAAGTCATCAAGGTCAATGTGGATCAGAATCAATACGTCCAGGCCGGTACCTTGATTGCCGAGATCGACCCCAAGGACTTTGAAGTTGCGGTACAGCAGGATGAAGCCAGCCTGGAGAGTGCCGAGGCCAACTATGAAGCAGCGCGGGTAAATGTACCTGTCATCGGAATTAACACCAGCTCCACACTGCAGTCGGCCTCCTCCGGCGTGCGCAGTTCGGACGCGACGGTGCAGCAGGCGCAGCGTCAGTTGGAAGCAGCGCAGGCCCAGGTCCAGCAAGCGGATGCGAACAACATCAAGGCGCAACTGGATCTGAAGCGGTACACGCCGCTGGTAGAAAAGGATGTCATCTCCAAACAGCAGTTCGACGCCACGGTGGCCACAGCTGACGCTGCCAAAGCCGCATTGTTGGGCGCGAAGGCCAGCGAGATCGCTGCAGAGGACGCGGTGCGCATTGCCCGCGACCGGGTGGTGCAGTCGCAGGCGGAGTTGAAAACTGCGCAAACTGCACCGGACCAGATAAAGATTCAAAAGGCCAAGGCAGACCAGGCCGCGGCACAGGTGGAGCAGGCACGGGCTGAGTTGGCGCAGGCTAAATTGAACCTTAGCTATACCAGGATTGTTGCGCCGGTGAACGGCATCATCACCAAGAAGAGCCTGGAAGTGATGCAGAACGTCAGCGTGGGGCAGAACTTGATGACCCTGGTTTCGCTTGACGATATCTGGATCACGGCTAACTTCAAGGAGACGCAACTGCGGTTGATGCGCCCCGGGCAAACGGTCAAAATCCACGTGGATGCTTATGGGCGTGACTACGACGGGAAGGTGACGCAGATCGGCGGCGCAACGGGTTCGATGTTGAGTCTGTTTCCGCCGGAAAATGCGACTGGAAATTACGTGAAGGTGGTGCAACGGATCCCGGTCCGGATCGATTTGACGGATCGCAACGAGGATAAGGATCACTTGTTGCGACCGGGGTTGTCGGTCGAGCCTACGGTTCGGGTGAAGGATTAGTGGATGCCCAGCACTACCCCGGATCGCACGCAAATGCCGACAAGCGATCCACTAACCCGGCCCCTTTCAGCCGTCCCTTCGGGATTGATAGCCAAAGCTTGATCGCAGCTTACTGCTTGCTGGAAGGAGCGTCCTTGGCTGCATAGACAAACTGCTGAACCTCTGCCCTTTCCTTATCAACCTCAGCCATGTACTGCGCTCGGAGCCGCTGATAGACAGCGAATTCTTCCTGGGCACGATCTTTTTGGCCGGTGTGTACGTAGTCCTGGCCGAGGCGGTAGTGGGCGTCAGGAAGATTCGCATTCAATTCCAGCGCTCGCTGGTATTCAGGGATAGACTTCGCGTACTCATGCTGGTCAGCATATAGATTGCCCAACTGCACATGCGCGTCGGGAAACGCCGGATCGAGCGTTACCACCTTTTGCAGCAGCGATTCAATTTGCCGCAGATCGAAGCCGGGGTCTTCGGCCCGCTTGCCCTTCCACAAACTCATCGCGTAGTAGTAAATTGCCAGTGCGTTGTTGGGCTGCAGCTCAGCAAAACGACGAAAGCGCTCGATCACGCCGTCCGCCTGATTCGGGGAGCTGTAATAGGCCTTGGAGAGAAACAGATAACAGCGAGGATCGGCCGGGTTCAAGTCAGCCGCGGCCAGCAGGGCCTTGACCGCCTCGTCATATTTGCCCCGCGAGTACAGCGCCATCCCCAGCCCGATCAGCACCCGGGGTGAATTGGGATAGCGCTGCGCAGCCTGCTGAAAAACCTCGATCGCGGGCTCGTACGTGCGATGGATAAGCAGCTCGCTCCCCCAGTCAAACAGGTTGCCCTCGCTCGGATCCATGTGTGCGGCGACTTCATATTCGTTCACCGCGGGCACAAACTCTCCGCTCTTTTCATCAATTTGAGCCTGCAGGTTATGCAATTCTCCGGTGTTCTTCATCTGTTCGAGATTTTGAACGAGTTGCGTGGCCTGACCAAGTTTTCCAGTTAGAAAATAGGCGAGCGCAAGATCATAGCCATTGTCGTAAGACGGACGAATCGCCTGCGCCTTTTCCAGCAATGGCACCGCGTCCGCAAGCCTTTTGGACTGAATGTAGAGTTCACCCAGGTTGTGGTTAGCATCGTAGTCGCGAGGTTCCAGTTCAAGAGCCTTACGGAACTGCCCCTCCGCCAAGCCCGATTTGCCTGAATGGAAGAGACTGGCTGCCAGATTCGTTCTGGCGGCTGCCGAATCCGGCTTCAATCGAACCGCGATTTGGAGCTGCTCTACGGCCTTGGCATCCTGAGACTGTGCCGCATAAACCAGCCCCAAAAGCTCATGAACCTCAAAGGTCCTTGGCGCATACGGCAACAGGGCTTCCAGCTGCGTCGCGGCCTCGGCAAACCGTCCTGCGTCATATTGAGCGACTGCCGATTGAAACTGACGGTCTAACGCTTCGGTCTGGGGTGCTTCGGTCTGGCGCGCCTGGTTCGCCTGGGTCTGATTTTGATGGTCCTGGCCTGTCGCGAGCGCCGCACAAAACACAAGAGAATTAAGAACCATCCCCCGCGACCAGGACATTTTGCTCACAGCCCACCTTTGTTGTTACCGCGTGAGCGAAGCTACGCAGAAACACCCCGAAAGGCCGCAGAAAGCGGCCTTTACGGGGTGTTTTCATCTTAGCCTAGTAATACAACTTCAAAGCAAATTGTATTTGCCTCGGGGCGTTGGGAGCATCGCGGGTAGATCCGATGGCGCCGAAGTTAGTGTTGTTGAAGTTGGTTGAGTTGGCAATCGAGACAACGCCGTTGCCACCGAAGCCCGGAGCATTGAAATTCGGATGGTTGACGATGTTGAAGAACTCAGCCCGGAACTCCATGCTGAAGCGCTCATTGATGGGAATCATTTTGAATGTGGAGAAGTCGAACCGATGGTAGCTTGGCCCGGTAGTCGTCCCCGGACGGTCGCCCAGAACACCGAAACCAACCTCAGGTACGCATCCGGCGGGTGTCGGCGTTGGGTTGCCCAGTTCGCAAGGCTGTTGGAACGCTAACGGATTATTCAACCAATACGGAGTCAAATGGCCGTTTGCATTTGGCTTGACCTTGATTCCGAGCTTGGGGCTCTGCCCGGGTACGGTCACATCGTTGCAGCTTGTGCCGGCGGTCGTTCCAGTCGGGCACCCGAGGGAGAGAGGCTGGCCACCCTGAAGGGTAGTGATCCAGTTTATGCTCCACCCTCCGACGAACCCATTCCCCAGCTTGCCCGTGTTGCTCAGATATTTCTTGTCTTTGCCCAACGGCAGTTGGTATCCGCCGCTGAAATGGAACACGTTGGTGACGTTGAAAGAGGCCAGCGACCAATCTCCACGGACACCAAAGCCGGGCACGTCTGGCGCGCGAGCGCCATTCAGACTGCCGCCATTCAGCAAGTCGCCGGCGTCAGTAAAGGTTCTCGAAAATGTGTAGGTGAGCAGGTAACTCAGTCCGCCCGAGAACTGCTGTTCGAGCTTGGTTTGCAAGCCGTTATAAACACTGGCTCCAATCATTCGCCCAGTGGAACCACCTGCGAAATCCGGAAACGGCTCCAGACCCGTGGGCCCACCACCGACCGGACCCGTGGTACTGGCGTTGTACGGCAGAAGTGCGGTCACGTTATTGGCGCCAAGGTTCATCTGAAGATTGTCGGCCTTGGTCAGTACATAAGCGACCTGCGCCGAGATCGAGTGAGTGATCGCATACTGGAAAGAGAGGTTAGCGGCCAGGGTTTTGGGATCTACGAAATTGAACTGCAGCCCCTGCAGCCCCAACTGGGATGCGTTCACGTCAAGAGGGGTGAATGAATGGCAGGAGAAGCCGGACTCAAAGGTCGCTGTTTGACCCGGACCTGCGGTCGCGCAGCTAGAGTACGGCGTGCTGTAACTAACAGGTGCGACGTTAGATAAGCCGCTAGGGGAGCCGGTAGGAACGATGGGGACGTAGTTGAAGTTGTACACGAAGGGATAATTCTCACCGATATTCGGTCCGTACCCCTGATTCTCGAAGGCGTTCCAGAAGAGACCCACACCACCGCGCGCCACCAGCTTCGGGGATACCTCATAGGCAAAGCCGAAGCGGGGCGCAAAATTATTGTATTGTGGCTTGAGCAATCCCTTGCCGTACTTGTCGGTCGACAAAAGCGCAATTCCATCCTTGGCCAGCAGATCGGTAAAGCCGTTGCCGGCTAGGGTCGGATTATTGGCCGTCGAAGACAAAGCCCTGTTGTCCTTCCCGGTCGCCGGGATGATGAACGTCGGAGTCCCGTTATAACTGGGAACGAAGTTGGCTTGGCCGCCATTTTGCTCGTTAATAGGCCCAAAGTATTCCCAACGCAAGCCGAGATTGAGAGTCAGCTTGGGACTGACCTTCCAGTCGTCCTGGAAGTACGTCGCGAAATAGGCTCTTTCGTCGTAGGTCTTGTTGATGTTGGAGGAGCGGACATCGTCAGAGCCTCCGGAGTAATTCACTCCATTCGGAACTGTCGCCGCTGTCGGCGGCAGAATAAATTGTGCGATACCCGTGGTGCTGCCGTTATTGCTGGGAATATCTGTAAAGGTACCGTCATAGTCGAATTGGCCGTGCGACCAGGCGGGTTGGAGCGTATTGAACACTACATGCTGGTATTCAACGCCCATCTTGAAACCGTGAGCGCCGTAAACCTTGGAGAAGTCGTCGACGACCTGAGTCGTCTGCGTGGTTTCGTCCGAAGGCAGGAAGGAGTTGCCGCCCAAGGTCTGCAACCCACCGAATGAGAAGGCGGGCAGACCGCCGTTGTTATCCACCTGCGGGATACCAGGGATTCCGTATTGCGCCGGAATTCCGTACGTGGAGCCTTCTGGTCCGAATCGTGAGGTGTGCAGGTGGTCCCACCCCAATCGCGCTACGTTGACCGTGGTCGGCGAGAACAGATGGGTATAGGCTGCTACACCCTGAAAAGATTTTGCAGTCTGGACACCCTGCTGGAAGCCGCCGCCGTCCGCTATGCCCGTAAAGGGCCCCGGAATAAACTGAGGGTTGTCCCAATAACTGGCACGGGCGAATACCTGGTTTTTGTCAGATATATCGAAGTCCGTCCGCACATCGAACTGGTTGTTGTGCTGGTAGAGGTTGGGACTGACGGCATAATTTGAGCTGACTCCACCCGTGGTTGGTAGTGGGAAAAGATTCAATAGCTTGACGGCGTTGGGATCGATGCGGCCGGCAGGAATTTGATTCAGACCCGAGCAGGCGGCGAGCGAAATCGTCCCCCCTACACACGTGCCGAGGCCGAACGGATCGCGAACATAGCCAGTAGACGTTGCGGCGATGCCGGTTACGGGATCGACCGTGCCCGCCGTGACCGCCCGGGTGGTTGCGGGGTCGAGGACCGTGCCGACCGGTATTAATCGTCCCAGGGCATCGGCTCGCGCCGCGCTCGAGGCGTTGGCGGAGACCAACTCGGAGAGATTGGAGTAGCCGCTGTTGCGCTGCAACACGGTCGGCACCCCAATTCCAGATTGGGTGTTGCCCTGTACGTGCCGGAAACCTTGATAGTCACCAAAATAGAAAATCTTGTTCTTTATGACGGGGCCGCCGATGGAAGCTCCGAACTGGTTCCAGCGCAGCTCTCCTTTTTTTAATCCGGCGTTATCTTCAAACCAGTCCGCTGCATCGAGCACATCGTTGCGGAAAAATTCCCACGCCGCGCCATGGATTGAGTTCGTGCCGGACTTGACCGTAGCGTTGAGAACGGCACCCGCGGCACGACCCAACTCGGCACTGAAGTCCGAAGTCTGGACCTTGAATTCCGCGATCGCGTCGGGCGGGGGCAGAACAACAAAATTTGTTCCGTTCAGGAAGTCCACGTTGTCGGAATTGTTGTCAATGCCGTCCAGCAGGTAGTTGTTCTGCGCCGGCCGCAAACCATTGGCTGCGAAGGCTCCATTGGCTGCATTGCCGCGAGTGTCCGCCTGCGGCGTGTTTACGCCTGCGGCCAATTGGGCCAGGAAAGTAAAGTTGCGTCCATTCAGCGGCAGGTTATTCACGCTCCGCTCGTCGACGACTTGCCCGACCGACGCATCCTCGGTCTGCATCTCGGGCGGCGCGGCGGTCACCTCAACGGTCTGCGTCGCGGCGCCGGTCTTAAGCTCAATATTGACGCGCACATTCTGACTCACTGCCACCTTCACATTTTGCTGGGTGGTCACAGAGAAGCCAGCAGCAGTGGCGGACACGCTGTAGTTCCCGATTCTTACGGGCGAGAAGGTGTAAACACCGCCACTGTCCGTATTGGTCACAACGGATAAACCCTGGTCGGTATTCAAGAGTGTCACTTTTGCGTTGGGAACCACTGCGCCAGTGGGATCCTGAACCAATCCAGTAATGGATCCTTCATCGACCTGGCCAAATGCACACGGCATCAGAAGCAAGCAAAAGATCGTAAGGGTTATGCAGCCAAAGAATTTAAACCGGCGTGAGAAATTGCGATCATAGCCCATCCGAAAAACCTCCAAGTCTTTGAAACCACGGTCATTTGGCGCTGTTGGGCGCTGACTCGTTTGCGTAATCGTTTTAAACAAAGGCCCAGTAACCGTTTTCCTGCAATGCCCCAGTAACCGGTTACATGGTTGCCGAAAGAAAGCTAGTCCAGACAAATGACATTTGTCAACCAAAAGGTTGAGATTGTTTCAGTCAAAAGGTGGAAATCGTGCCGAGTGAAGGTCGAGATCATCTCTTTTTGGGCGATGACGCTTCATCCAGCGGTGAGTCGCAGCGTTTGGCTGAGGTGATTCAGGCTGGATCTGGCCTTGGCGCCAGCATTGCAGACACCTTGCCGACAGGAGCATCTTTACTGTTACTGTGATGGGATGGGATCGGCGGAACGGCTGTGTTCCATCCAGTCTTTTCGTTTTCACCAAGAGTAAGAATGCTCCAGGCGGAACCCCTAAGGATGTCGCGGCACAACAACGAGATCCGGTTCCCCTCCCGGCGGGCAGTCCTTAAGAGCATGGGGTTGGCGCCCCTCCTCCTACGTCCGGCTCCCTTCCGTGGATACTCGTTTTTGTTCGCTTCCCCGAAGGGCCTCCCGAACCAGAATGCCGAATTCCCTTTCTCCGATGTGCGTCTGACGCCCCACTATCCGGCAGCCTCCCCTTTGGAAGATGTCCTCCGTCTTGTCGCTCCGGGTTCCGATGATTACGTTACTGAAAAATATGCTTGGGAAGTTGAGTCACTTCTCAAGCAGTGGGGCCGAGCCCTCAAGGCATCGGTGCGCGACCTCTCCGTCCTGGCAAAGTCACTGCACGCATCGATCGAAGCCTCCCGCCTCGTTCCGGCCAAGGAAATCACGCTGCGTGCCGGGAACGGAATCACGATCGAGAGGAGATTGTTTGATGGCAAGGTTGTTCCCGGGCGGGAGCTGTTTCTGCAGCAGGTCCGGGCCTGGCTGGGGCAGGTCACAGTGGTGGAGACCGCGGAATTCGAAATTACCAGTATCGAAGAAATCGCCAACGCCCCGCTGACCGTTCGCCTGGATATCCGCTATGACATTGTCGCCAAGGCGAACGATGAGCGGCGCCAAGAGCGGGTTGGATCATGGCATACCGAGTGGTCACACGATGCAGCAGAAGGATGGAAAGCCCGGAGGTGGGAGGCCACCGAAGAAACACTCACCGTTACACATGGGCCGATGTTTATTGACATAACCTCGCAAGCTCTCGGCCGCGTGGAATCGTACACAAACCAGATGCTTCGTGGCTCCGACTATTGGCGTACCGTTCTGGATGGTGCCTGCGGCATAGACGTTTACGGCAACAACGGAGTGGCCGTTGGTGACTATGACAATGACGGCCTCGATGATCTCTATGTCTGCCAGCCGGCGGGATTGCCCAACCGGCTCTACCGCAACCGGGGCGATGGGACGATGGAAGACGTAACCGGGAAGTCTGGCGTGGGGGTACTGGACAACACTGCGTGCGCCCTATTTGCCGACTTTGAGAACAAGGGGCGCCAGGACCTTCTTGTGGTTTGCGGCAGCGGCCCTCTGCTGTTTCTCAATCAAGGCGATGGGAGCTTCTCGGTCAAGCGCGATGCCTTCAAGTTTGAGCGGCCCCCTCAGGGAACGTTCACCCATGCGGCCATAGCGGACTACGATGGCGACGGGCGGCTCGATGTTTACTTCTGCTTGTACAGCTACTATCTGGGGCTCGATCAGTATCACTACCCTGTGCCCTATTTCGATGCCCGGAACGGACCGCCGAATTTTCTGCTCCATAACGAAGGCAATGGGACGTTTGTAGACAAAACCAAAGCGGCACGCCTGGACGCGGAGAACGACCGCTACAGTTTCGCCTGCGCCTGGGGCCACTCCAACTCGAACGGCTCGCCCGATCTGTATGTGGCCAATGATTTCGGCCGCGCCAATCTGTACCGCAACAACGGCGACGGAACGTTCGCGGCGATTTCCGGCGAGGCCCATGTTGATGATGTGGGGGCTGGTATGAGCGCGTCCTGGTCTGATTTCGACAACGATGGGAACCAGGATATCTACGCGGCGAATATGTGGTCATCCGCGGGGCAAAGGGTTGCGCAACAAAAACGCTTTCAGGAAAAAAGTCCGGAAGAGATTCGCGCGCTCTACCGGCGGCACGCACGCGGCAACTCCCTGTATCGGAATCAAGGGGATGGCAAGTTTCAAAATGTGAGCCGGCAAGCCGGGGTTGAAATGGGCCGCTGGTCGTGGTGCTCGGACTTCTGGGATTTCGACCACGATGGTTTCCCAGACCTCTACGTTGCTAATGGATACATTTCCGCGCCGCAGCGGAACGACTTGTCTAGCTTCTTCTGGCGGCAGGTGGTCGGCAAGTCTCCTGCGGACGCAACTCCGTCCTTGGCTTACGAACACGGATGGAATGCGCTGAATGAATTGATCCGGTCCGACGGTTCGTGGAGCGGCTACGAACGAAATGTCATGTTCGCGAACAACCGCGATGGGACGTTTAGCGAGGTTTCGGGCGCAGTGGGATTGGATTTCGCCGAGGACAGCCGTTGCTTTGCACTGGCCGACCTGGATCGTGATGGACGGCTGGAGGTGATCGTAAAAAACCGAAATGCCCCCCAACTAAGGATTTTGCACAACGTGATGAAGGAGCTTGGCTCCTCCATCGCGTTTCGCTTGCAGGGGCGCAAGAGCAATCGCGATGGCATCGGGACCGCGATCACAATTGAGGTAGGGGCGCTTCGGCAGACGAAGTATTTGCAGGCCGGATCCGGATTTCTCGCCCAGCATTCCAAAGAAGTTTTCTTTGGTGTGGGCAAGCCGGAAGGCGCGGTCCGGGCTACCGTCCGCTGGCCAAGCGGGCTTACTCAGAAGTTCGAAAATATTCCCGTCGACCACGAGATCGAGATTGTGGAGGGCTTGGAGCAGATTGTGGCCAAGCCCTTCGCAGCGCCAAACCCGGCGTGGGCACAGGCGGGGCCACTGCCGAAGTTGGAACCGCTGCCCTCCCAGGTAGACACATGGATGATGGAACCGTTAAAGGCGCCGGAGTTTTCCCTGCCTGATCTCGCGGGCAACATGCACGCACTGCGAAGTTTGCAGGGTGGGTTCGTGCTGCTTAACTTCTGGGCGACCGCAGCGCCACTCTGCGCTGACCAGCTAAGACTTCTCCAGCAGCACCGGTCTGCGTTGGCTGTACGGCAAGTGCAGGTTTTGGCGGTCAACGTCGATGATGTGGGCGAGGCGCAAAAAGCAAAGTCGTTCACGGCGCAGCTGGGACTCGACTTCCCGGTGCTGCTGGCGACCCAGGATGTGGCGGGTGTTTATAACATCATTTACCGTTACTTATTCGACCGCCGCAGGGATCTTGCCATTCCTACCTCCTTTCTGTTGGACCGGGAGGGCATGATCGTCAAGGTGTACCAGGGCTCGATCGATCCCCAACGCCTGCTTGCAGATGTGAAGTCAGTGCCGGCGACCGCAGCCGATCGCCGGCGAAAAGCGCTTCCGTTCGGCGGAGAGCCCTACCAGGATGCGTTTCTGCGCAACGACTTTACCTATGGGGTTGCCATGTTTCAGCATGGCTACCTGGAGCAAGCGGCGGAGTCATTTCAACAGGTTATCGCGGCGAAGCCGGACGACCCTGAAGGATATTACAACCTGGGCACGCTCAACCTGAGGAGAAACGATTTTCAGCAGGCACGCTACTACCTTCAGCAGACGTTGAAGCTGCGTCCGAACTACCCTGAGGCATGGAACAACCTGGGAATGATCGCCGCCCAGGAAGGCAACGCAGAGGAAGCCGTGCAAGATTTTCAGCAGTCGTTGCTGCTGAGACCAGGCTACGCCACTGCGATGCTGAACCTGGGAAATATCTACCGCAGGCAGCGGACATTTGATAAAGCACAGGAATTTTTAGAAAAGGCGCTCGCGATTGAACCTGACGATCCTGAAGTCAACTACAGTCTCGGAATGCTTCATGCCCAACAAGGTCAGTTGCAGCCCGCTTCGCAGTATCTGCAGCGAGCCATCGAGCTGCGTCCAGGCTACCCCGAAGCGTTGAATAACCTTGGCGTCCTCTTCGTCCAAGAACAGGATTACGCGCAGGCTGAGGAGCAGTTCAAGACATGCATCCGCGTTGCCCCGAACTTTGACCAACCTTATATGAACCTTGCCCGCGTCTACACCCTGAACAATGATAAGCAACACGCCAGGGAAGTGTTGCAGGAACTGCTGCGGGTGCAACCTCAGCATCAGGGGGCGCAACAGGCCCTCGAAATGCTAAAATCGCAGCCTTGATGGGCACTCGGGGACGGCGTCTGTGGATGGTGAGTCGCGTATTCATGCAGCTAGCAACCAGAATCGCGATTGAACGGTCCACCGCGTCGAGCTTATGCCGGGCCGGCACTCTCTTTCTGCTTCTTCTTTGCAGCCTGACGCTCGCTGCCCAGCAACCTCATCATTCCGCTACCTCCCGGGAAACAGAACAGTCTTCTAAACCCTCCCCAAATCTCCAGCAGGCTGAGGAGTTGCGCCGGCAGGGCCTATTCGATCAGGCGAAGGGTAAGGTGCAAGAGGAACTGCAGCGTAATCCTGCCAGCGTTGAAGCCTACAACATGCTGGGCTTTATCTACATCGACGAAAAGGACTCGAGCAACGCTGTCGAAGCATTCCAGCATGCCTTGAAACTCGCTCCTGGCTCAGCAAAGACTCGCAACAACCTGGGAAACGTCTATATGTCTGAGCAGAAGCCTGATTTGGCCGAGAATGAATTTCGAACCGTTTTGCGGACTGATCCCGGCAACCGCGATGCGAACTACAACCTCGGCCTCTTGCTGATGAGCAAGGGATCGCCCGGCGAAGCCATCGCGCACTTTGAACGCGTGCGTCCCGCAACTGTTGCAACACAGTTCAATTTGATTCATGCCTATCTGGCAAGCAACCGCACCGCCGAGGGCCTGCGCCTGGCAAGCGAACTTTCGGCCCAGAACAAGGATAATATCCAGCTTCATTTCTCACTTGGAATCATGTTGGCCTCGGAAAGAGAATACAAACCTGCTCAGTTAGAACTAGAGAAGGCCGATGCATTGCAGCCGGGCACCTTCGAGATCCTATACAACCTGGGACAAACCTACCTTCGCGCTGGCGAAAACTCCAAAGCGGAATTCGTACTAAGCCGCGCACTGACGTTGAAACCCGACTCGCCTGACACGCTCCACCTGCTTGCGCAGGTCTATTCGAATGAGTCGCGCCCACTGGACGCACTCGATCTGCTGGTGCGCGCTCACAAAATTGCGCCCGAGAATACGGACGTTATTCTTCTGATGGCCCGAGTCAGCATGACTCAGAATTATTACGAAGATGCGATACCGCTTCTGGAATCGGGCCTTGCCATCGCCCCACAGCGCGCCGATCTGCTGGCCGCGCTGGGCGAGAGCTATTTCATGGCAGGCAAGGTGGACAAGGCCATCGAACAATTCCAGAAACTGATCAAACTCGATCCATCAGCGCGCTCGTACGTGTACCTTGGCATTTCTTACCGGCATCTGGGGCGATTCGACGAAGCGAAACAATATTTTCAGGACGGTCTCAAGCTCGATCCTCACAACAGCGCATGCCTATTTAATCTCGGTTTGATAGCGGAGCGGCAGGGAGACAACGCACAAGCCGAAGCGATGTTTCAGCAGGCGCTTCGCTCCAATCCGAACCTTGCCGCTGCGCTGTTGGAGCTAGCCAACCTGCGCATCGGGAGCAAGAAATATGCAGAAGCCGCCGACCTGCTGAGGAAATACGTGGAGGTTAGCCATACCCCGGCGACCGGATATTACAAGCTCGCGATGGTGGAACGAAGTCTGCACCAGACCGAGGCCGCCGATCGCGATCTAAAGGTATTTCAAACACTCTCCAAAGACTCTCCAACCGGTCCATATCCGTACGAGCACCTTTTCGACTACCTGGACAATCGCTCGAAGCTCGCTCCCCAGGCGCAGAATCAATTCGATATTACTCAGCTCCACGACGAAATCAGCAAGCATCCGGATCAACCGGAGGATCTGTACTTGCTGGCCGAGGCTTATCTGAAATCCGGAAAGACTGCGGAAGCGAAAGACACCATCGCTCAGCTCGACAAGTTAAGCGCAGGCGACTACCGCACACAAAATGGAGTGGGCGTGCTGCTCGCCCATTATCACCTGTATGACGATGCCATCCAGCACTTCCGCGATGCATTGCAGGCGAACCCAGGCTCGGACGAAGTAATATTCAACATCGCCGACGCTTACTTCCGAAAAGGTCAGTATGCCGAAGCACTGGATGCCGCCGGGCAGGTTTCAGAGCAGGGCCGCAAAGACGATCCGTACCTGGCTCTGCTGGGAGATATCTACGCGCACCTGGGTGACGCCGCCCGCGCTGAAGAGATTTACCGCGATGCCATCACCCGTAATCCAGACAACGATCAGGACTATCTTGCGCTCGCGCTGCTGCAATTGCGGGAGCATAACCTCGCCGGCGCAAAGCAGACACTGTTGCAAGGACAGGCCCGCATCCCAGGCTCGGGAAAGATTCTCTGGGGCTTGGGTCTTGTTTCAGCCTTGGAAGGAAACACCGCAGAAGCCGGCCGGCATTTCGAGCGGGTGGTGGATTTGCTTCCGGAATGGCCTGGCAGCTATTCAACCCTGGGTGTTTTCTATTTTGAAACCGGACAGATCGATAAGGCCAAAGAAGTCTTGAACCGTTTCAAGAACAGCAGCGAACACGGCGTCCTGGACATCAACCGGATTGAACAGGTCCTGGCAACGGCGCCGGCGACCTCCCCGGCTGCCAATGAGCCGATGACCATGGCCAACCGGCAGCAACTGCTAGGACTCGCGCTGTCGCTGGCGGACAGGACACTCTGAGACGTGGCGCAGACTTCTCTCGTAGTGATTGCCATCGTTGCCGCAACCTGCGTGGCCCAGGCCCAACAGGCCGCAAAAACGCCCGATGCTCCTATCACCGTTCGCTATACGGACATTCGCAAGGCGGCCGGCATCACCTTTCTGCAGGACTCCACGCAAACCGATCAGAAGTACTACCTGGAAACCATGGGCACCGGTGTGGGATGGATCGATTACGACCAGGATGGGCTCATGGACCTCTACTTCGTTCAGTCTGCCGCCACCGACATTTACAAACCTCCGGCACCCTTGCGTTCAGCGCTTTATCACAACAATGGGGACGGTACGTTTACTGACGTCACCGAAAAGGCCGGCGTAGGCGGCGAAGGACATTATGGGCAAGGCGTGGCTGTGGGAGACTTCGACAATGACGGCTGGCCTGATCTCTACGTAACCGGCTATGGACGAGCCATTCTTTACCGCAATAATCACGACGGCACCTTCACCGACGTCACTGCCAAGACCGGACTTGCCGATGAGGGTGAATGGTCAACCAGTGCGGGATGGTTTGACTACGACAAGGACGGGTGGCTCGACCTGGTGGTCACCAATTACATTGAGTGGTCGCCGAAGAACAATCTGTGGTGTGGAGAACGCACTCCCGGTTATCGCTCCTACTGCAATCCCGGCAACTACAAGGGCCAGAAGACCAAGCTCTACCATAACAACCACGATGGCACCTTTACTGACGTAAGCGACAAGTCGGGAGTGGGCTTGCCCGAATCAAAAGGGATGGGAGTGGTGCTGGCTGACTTCGATAACGATGGCTGGCCGGATATTGCGATTGCCAACGACACCTGGCCGAATTTCCTGTTTTTGAATAATCACGACGGTACCTTCAAGGATGTCTCCCTGATATCCGGGCTGGCTGTCAGTGAAGATGGCAAATACGAAGCAGGAATGGGCATAGACGCTGCCGATGTAAACGGCGACGGCTTGCTGGACGTATACATTACTCATCTGGATTTCGAACTAAACCGGCTGTACCTCAATAACGGCGACAAGACATTCACCGATGACACGTATAGCTCCGGAATCGGCGCCAAGGCGAGGCTGCTTAGCGGAGTGGCAGCCAAGTTCCTCGACTACGACAACGATGGCTGGATTGACATTCTGCAACTGAATGGCGCCATGTTGGACAACGTGAGCCTTTACCACAGCGAGGTCTCCTACAAAGAGCCGCTGCTGATGTTCCGTAACCTCGGCCAGGGCCGCTTCGAAATGACGTCCTCTCAACTCGGCCCCGACTTCCTTCGTCCGGTTGCCGGGCGTGGTCTCGCTACCGCGGATTTCGACAACGACGGTGACGTCGATATCGCCGTCAACAATCGGGGCGATTATCCGGAGCTCTTGCGCAATGACGGCGGGAATGCCAATCACTGGCTCGAGGTTTTGTTGATCGGGACAAAATCAAACCGGGACGGCACCGGCGCCGCGTTGAAATTGACATCGGAAGGGTTTGCTCAGGTGAAACAGGCAGAGGGCGGAACGAGCTATATGTCGGCCAGCGATCCGCGGATTCATTTTGGCCTGGGCAAGCGAGCCAAAATCGAATCGCTCGTGATCACGTGGCCCAGCGGGCAGGTAGATAAATTGGCCAACGTGCCCATCGATCAGATCATTGCTGTCAAAGAGGGCACGGGCATTGTCCCGCACTCTTTCCCGAAAGTGCCAAGCCGATGAACGCCAGCCCCTGTCTCTATAATCATCGCAATCTATGATTTTTCCGCGACGTCGCTTCCTAGGCTCCTCTCTCTTTATGCTCGGCGGCACGCTGACAGACGCTCTCACCACTCCTCTGTGGAAGTGGAGCGACCCAGCGCTGGTCGAAGCTGCAGTATCGGGTCCCACCACGTCGCCCGTCCAATATGTCGATGTGGCGCAGCAAGCCGGGCTGACCATTCCCAACGTGTGGGGAGGCATCGATCACAAACGGTCCATCATTGAGGCCAAGGGAAGCGGACTGGCTTTTTTTGACTACGACAACGACGGATGGCTGGACATCTACCTTACGAACGGGGATCGGCTCGATTCCCATTGGCCGCCCGGGAAGGCGCCGACTTCTCACTTGTACAAGAACAACCGCGATGGCACGTTTACCGATGTCACGGAACGATCGGGCCTGGGCCGCACCGGTTGGCAGACGGGAGTCTGTGTAGGCGATTACGACAACGACGGGTGGGACGACCTGTTTTGCTGTTTCTGGGGACACAACATTCTCTTTCATAACAACGGAGACGGCACGTTTACCGATGTCACGCAGAAGGCCGGGCTGAGCCAGCCGCAGGTTCGCTGGGGAGCCGGTTGTACGTTTCTCGATTACGACCGCGACAGCCACCTTGATCTCTTCGTTTGCAACTATCTCAAGTTGGATCCGGCAACGATTCCTCCGCCTGGCAGTCCGAACAATTGCCAGTGGAAGGGCGTTCCCATCATGTGTGGCCCGCGCGGCCTTCCCGCTGACACGAACCTTCTTTACCACAACAACGGAGATGGCACCTTTACCGATGTTTCCGAAAAATCGGGGATTCTCAAGCCGGGCCCGCGATACTCCATCACCGCCGTCTCTTACGATTTCGATAACGACGGTTGGCCCGACATTTATATCGCGGTGGACTCCGCGCCCAGCATCCTGTTCAAAAACAACCACGATGGCACATTCACCGATATCGCCGTCATGGCCGGCTGCGCCTACAGCGACAATGGACACGAGCAGGCCGGCATGGGTGTAGGGGTCGCCGACTATGACTGTGACGGATGGTTCGATATCTTCAAGACCAATTTCGCCGACGACACTTGCAACCTGTACCATAACAACGGTGATGGGACCTTCACCGATGTCACGTTCGAGTCCGGCGTGGGGGTCAACAACCGGTACGTGGCGTGGGGCTGCGCATTTGTCGACTACGACAACGACGGCTGGGCAGACATTATCCAGGTCAACGGGCACGTGTACCCGGAGATCGACAAATACAATTTCGATCAGACTTTCAAGAACCCGCGACTGGTTTACAGGAATCTTGGCAACGGCCGGTTCAAAGATGTGTCGTCGGAGATGGGTCCCGGTATCAGCGAACATTACTCCAGCCGCGGCGCCGCGTTCGGAGACTATAACAACGACGGCGACATGGATGTACTGATTCTGAATCTGAACGATTTGCCGTCATTGCTGCGCAACGAGGGCGGCAACAAACAGAATTGGATCAAGATCAAGCTGGTGGGAACCAAGTGCAATCGCACGGCCATTGGAGCGCGGGTGCGGGTCATCACGGGAAAGCATGTGCAGATGGATGAGGTTCACAGCGGCACCAGCGTCATGTCGCAATCGGATCTGCGGCTTCACTTCGGCTTGGGTAAAGTTGAGACGGTGGATTTAATCGAAGTGAAATGGCCCACCACGCAGAAGATCGAAAAGTTTACCCAGGTCAAAGCGAACCAGATCATCACCATTCGCGAGGGCAGTGGCATTACTTCGGGATCAAAGACACGTTAGGTCGGAAATGGGTATGAACGCCAGAAGCGCCACACCCGCGGATGCATATTGTGCCGCCTCTGTCCCAATATGCTTTTCCGAATCTGTCCACCCACCTCCACTCATGCCAGGTGTGCCACCACCCTCCCCTTTGTCATCCCGTCAACTGGAGCGTACCCGGATTTCCTACTGCGCGGCACTCAGAGACGCCGGCGTGTGCGGCTTTCCGCAAAGAAAGCCGCATGAAGTTCGCCAACGCCACCAACCTCAACAGGAAATCCGGGGTAGCGGAAGGGAGGGACCTGCAGTTTTACTCGGACCGCACGCAAATCTAGATAAGCAATCCACTACCCACCGGATCTCTTTGAGATTCAACGGCTCCGCACAATCAATGGATTACTGAACACCGAGCCCGATTTATTCGCTCGTTTAGCCAGCACTGATATTGTGACGCCTCTGTCCCCGCGAAACCAGTAGTTTACCTACCCTACATCCTCATCTTTTTTCTAACTGCCCTGGACGAGAAGACTAACTTGTAATACCGTCTTGACTAAGAGTCCCATTAACTCGAAATTCTTCTTCACCCAATGACCCGCGACAGGCGGAACGAAGATGTGCGCTTTAAACCCACCTCACTCCCCTAAGTAGATTATGGGGGCGGGAAAAATAATAATTTGAGCACCTTCGTGAAACAAAGGACTTAGCCGCCGCCGGGATGCAAACATCGCATTCCTGAAACCCAACCTCAACCCAGGGCCGCCGCCCCTGGCACGCCCCAAGGGGCGGACAGACAGATCTTTCTCATCTACCGGCTCTCGCTCCGCCCCGCCAGGACAAAACTTGGGACGGAACCATTGCGCCCGGCTTCCCCTAACCACCTGGAGAATGCGGCAACTCCACGGCTGGTTATGGCTTGAGGCGCAAGTTCTTGGGAATTTCCCGGACGTGGTCCGAGGAGTCTAGTTGTCCGGCCGAATGGCGGCGGTGGATTGGCGAATGACGAGTTCTGCGCGGACGATGTGGGTAACGCCCTGCGTCTCTCCGCGCTGGCTTGCGGCATAGAGCGAGTTGAAGGCAAACTCCGCTATTTCTGTCCGCGACACGCGGATAGTCGTCAGGGGCGGTGGCATAAAGCTGCTGAGCGCGATGTCGTCGAAGCCTACCACCGAAATGTCCTGTGGCACACGCAGCCCTGCCGCATAGACAGCGCCCATAATTCCGATGGCGGTAAGATCATTGGAAGCCACCACCGCTGTCGGCCACACCCGCAGCTTCAACATCTCCAGCATCGCCGCATAGCCTCCATCGAAGCGATGGTTGCCAGGACGAATGTAGTTGTCGCTGCACTCGAGATTCTTGCGCTTGAGCGAGGCTAGAAAGGCCTCATGCCGAGTTCTGGCAGAGGCGAGATTGTCCGGCCCGCTGACAAAGGCAATCCTGCGGTGGCCCAAAGAGGTTAAGTGGTCGATTGCCTGGTCGACGCCGCTGTCGTAGTCGAGCGAGATGTTGCTGATTCCGTCCGCGACTGCCCCGGTGTCCAGGAAAACGATGGGGATGCCCCGGCCGTTCAGCATCTGGATCAGCGCGGGATCCATTTCCGATGTCATGATGGCAACCCCATCCACCTTGCGCTCGAGCATCCGGCGCACACAAACCTCCATGCGCTCTGCCTGGTAGTCGGTATTGGCAATCAGCACTTCGTGGCCGTGCTCTACCGCCATGCGCTCAAAGCATTTCACCAGCTCAGGGAAAAAAGGATTCTCAATGTCGGAGATGATCAGGCCATAGATATGACTCTTCCCTGTGCCCAGGGTGCGTGCATGGGTGTTGGGGTAATATCCACTTCGTTGGATCGCCGCCCGGACACGCTTTTCCGTACCCGCGTCTACAGGCGCCGTGCCGTTTACCACGCGAGACACCGTGGCTGTGGAAACTCCGGCTCTCTTGGCTACTTCCCTGATATTCATGCGCTGCGCTTCACGTAGGGTGAACGAACGGGCCGGCCGAACCCGCATGCTGCCGTTGACCTTGAAGCTGTCGCTTGAAAGCGCGATCTCTTTTTTTCGTGTTTATGATACACCGCGGCTTTCGGAGTACGCGACGGCCGGGATAATCGGAGACTACCACAAAGGACGTACCATTACTTCTTTAGCAGGGCATCGATTCCCGCCTGCGCAATTTGTTCGTCAATCTCAGACTTGGCACCGCTGGCCGCGATCCCGCCCAGAAGCTGACCGTCCACGCGAACAGGCAGGCCTCCCTGGTTGGGGAAAAAATTGGGGAATGCGAGGTCTTCCACATGGCCGTTCTTGACGGCTTCGGCTCCTTCTCTTGAAGGGGCGCCATATGCGGCTGCGTGCCGGGCTTTCTTCTGGGCAAACTGCAGGGTGTTGAGCGAGGCGCCGTCTTCCTTTTCCAGAAAGAGGAGGTTGCCGCTTTCATCCACGATACAGATGGTGACTTGCACGTTCAGCTCCTGGGCTTTTGCTTCCGCCGCGGCAACCATCGTCTTGATTGCGGCCAGATTCAGATATTTTCGGGAAGGCAGGTCGCTGGCAGACAGGGTCAACACGGGAAGCAACATCACGGCCAATAGCTTGAACATTCGAAGGCTCCTCTTTGTTTAGTGAGCCGGCGGAGGCGCCGGCTGCCCCTCAAGAACTACCGAGAATTGCTTAACCTCACGTCGCTGGCGTTCGACATCGGCGGCCTGCAGCTTTTCGATCTCGTCATGCAGCTGAAATTCCTGTTTAGCTTTTTCTGGTGATCCCATCCGATCATAGGCCACGCCAAGCCGATAATGCGCCTCGCCCAGCTGGGGGTCCACCTCGATTGCCTTGGTGAAATAGCCAATCGCCTTTTCAGAATTATGTTGGGAAGACGAGAGTATGCCGAGCTGGAGGTAAGCATCGCCGCATTTAGGGTCGATGGCCACAGCTTTGGTGAGCAGGGTTTCCACCTGCTGCAAGGACTCATGGTTCATCGACGGTTGCTGCTGTTTCAAGATGGCCATGGCGTAAAAGTAGTTGGCGAGCGAGTTGCCAGGTTGCTGCTGGACAAATCGGGCGAGTCTGGGCGCAATGCACGGCAAAGGCTTGGGCGCGGCCATCTCTATTTTGCCCATAAACATGTAGGGCTCAGTATCGGCCGGGTTCAAGTCGGAAGCCTGGCAGAGACTATCGGCCGCCTGGTCGTAGAGGGCGCCGGCAAAGAGCGCTGTGCCCAGCGCAGTTAACATGCGGGCCGACCTGGGATACGCTTTGCTTCCATTCCTGAAAACTTCCGCAGCTTGCCATACTGCCCGGTGAAGCAATAGCTCCGAGCCCCAGGCGAAATAGTTCTGCTCGCTGGGATCGAGACGGACGGCCTGCTCATCTTCGTGGACCGCGGCCAAAGGATCGCCCATTTTCTCGTCCAGCTCGCCCAACAGGCGATGCAGGCCGGCATCGTCCTGATGCGCCAGCAATTTCTCGATGTGGTCACGGGACTGAGAGAAAGCGCCGGTCACCTCGTCGGCCCGGGCCAGATCGTACTCGTTGCCACGGTTCGCCGGATCGATCTGGTAGGCAGCCTGCAAGAGCGGAAGCGACTCCCGATAATGCCCGGCCTGGAGATAGAATTCGCCCAACTGGTGGTTGGCCTCAAAACTCCCGGGAGCAGCGGCAAGAGCCGCGCGCAACTTGCTCTCCGATTCATTCGCGCCTGCACTGCCGGAGCCCGAGCCTTGGGGTTTGAGAGAGAGCGTCTCCCGGGCCAGGGCTTCGCTGGTGCGCAGGGTGGCATCCGATCCATGGCCGCCCACAGCGGTCCAATCGGTCACGCCCGCGACAGTGAAATTTGGCTTATCGGCGAATTCCATGGCCGGGGTGGAAGACGGCGCAGCGCCAGCGGAATTTGCACCCAGGACCAGTTCGACCCGTGTTTGGTCCCCGCCTGGGGAGGCAGCGACGACGGTGGAGGAACTGCGCAAACCGGACTTCTCGGCGCTGACGGTATAACTCCCGACCGCAAGGGCCGAAAACGCGAAGCCACCAGTAGCGCTCGTTTTGGCCTCCACCACGCCTGGGACACCCTTGCTCACGAGCGTCACCGAGGCGTCAGCTACCGGCTTGCCGGCTGAGTCGAGGACAGAGCCCTTAATTATGCATTGGGCGGCAGCGCGGTCCGGCTGTCGAGAAGAGCCTTGCTGCGCAAGTGCCGCCGGGAACGGCATGCTCATCAGCAGCGCGATGGGGGCGAGAAGGAATTTAGACCAACCCGGCGATCTGGAAAAACCATTCAAGAGGCAACCTGACTTTTTGCTATCTGGGGAATTTTACTCGCTGCCACTTGGCATTCGGCGCGGCCGCTCAGGCATGCTCGCTGGCGGGTACGGAAGGCGGGGTTTATTGGGCCTGGTGTGGCGGCACAAATCGCTGATTTGCATCGCGTTACTAAGGTGGAATGCGTCTGTCAGAGCAGTCGCTTACCAGAGGGATGGGGGCTCAAGAAATTGAGTCTACTAGGACCCATTCCTGTTCGGTTACACTTGACGGCAAGCGCCCCGGCTTCGGCGCACTGGGGGCTTTGGGGGCTTCCGGGTGCCCGCGCTTAGGTTAAGAACGCTTACTTACCATCGCACCGTTTCCCTGCTTGCCGACATCTATAGGGAAGACTAGAGGCAGACGCGTTATGCCGTTGGCGTACGATTTTTTCCTACATTACGCGTACGTCATCCTTTTTCTTTGGGTGATGGGGGAGCAGCTCGGCGTACCCGTGCCGAGCATACCCCTGTTGCTGGCCGCAGGCACCTTGACCGCGACCCACAAGCTATCGCTTCCTCTGGTTCTGCTTGCCGTGGTGGCGGGCTGCTTTGTCAGCGATACCCTCTGGTACATGTTGGGCAAACGTTTTGGCGGCACCATGGTGAAACTGGTGTGCCGGCTCTCTTTTGAGAGGTCCACCTGTGTCCGTAAAACCGAAGACTATTTCACCAAGTACGGCGAGCAAGCTCTGTTGGTAGCCAAGTTTGTTCCTGGGCTGGGCACGGTGGCAGCACCGATCGCCGGCCAAACCGGGATGAAGTATCGCGTATTCCTGGCTTACGACCTGGCGGGCGCCCTGTTCTGGGCGGCGACGATCACCATGGTCGGGCGCTTCTTTGGCGATGTTCTGCGCGTCCATCCTGGGGCGCTTTCCTGGATGGAACATTTCGCGGGCGCATTGTTCCTGCTCGCCATCATAGGATTGCTGGGCTACCGGGTGTGGAAACAGCAGGCCTTTTTGCAACAGGTTCGCACTTCACGCCTGGATCCGGTGGAGCTTAAGCGGATGTTGGACGGCGGCCAGAGTCCGTACATTGTTGACTTGCGTCATCCACTCGACTACCTGCCCGACCCCCGAGTGCTACCGGGCGCGATCCGGCTCTCGCCCGAGACCCTGATGCAGCGCAGCGGGGAGATTCCGCGGGACCGCGACGTAATCCTCTACTGCACCTGCCCCAGCGAAGCCACGGCGGCCAAGATGGCGATGAAGCTCCGGCAGAACGGAATCTATCGCGTCCGTCCGCTGCTCGGGGGTTTCGATCAGTGGAAAAAGCTTGGCTATCCCTTGGAACAGTACGAGGATCAGCCGGCAAGTATTGCCTGATCCCTCCGCTCCAAAACACTTCGGTTTCCACACCCTTCCCTCGATCGATGTAACGAAGTCGATACGCCTGCAAAGAGAACCACGGCTGAGGTGGGCAATTTTCGCAAAGGATCGATGACAATTCGGCCAGGACGTACTTCGCTCCAGAACCGCGATGGAATCCCTGGAGCCGGGATGTGGCGGCTCGGACCAGGCGGAGCATGAACGAAAACAAGATCACCACTTCCGGGGATTGGCCCCTGGGAGACGCTCGTGGTAGTTTGCCTTTGCTTCGAGGTATCGCCCAGGAGCCCAAACCTGCGATGCGATCCGGACAAGATCGGGAGATGTTTGTATGGCGTTTACAGAAACTTACCACTGCGATGTCTGCGGTAATCCCAGGGGCGAGGCGGAGGACTGGTGGCTGGCGTTGACCGAGCCGGCAGCACTCATTCCTAAGGCTCCTGAGCAGCCAATGCTGAGATTGACGCCATGGAATGTCATGCTCTCCCACGCCGCCAAGGTTCGTCACTTATGTGGCGCACGGTGTGCGCAGACACTCATGGACCGCTGGATGCGCGGCGAGTAGACGAACAGTAGCCCAAGACTGACGTCCTGGGCACTTTCAGCCATCCCTTCGGGACTGGTTCGTGTTTTAAGCCTGGTCTCTTCTCCCGGATAGTATGGTGGTGAGGCGCCCGCAGGGTTTGGGGGGCGTGGAGAAGGCATTGGCATACGACGACCTCAGGGGTTGGATCAAGGCGCTGGATAAAGCAGGCGAGATCAAGCACATCCACGAGCCGGTGGACCCCATTCTCGAGATGGCCGAGATTGCCGACCGGGTGTCTAAGTCGGGCGGCCCGGCGCTGCTGTTCGAGAAGGTGAAAGGATATCCGGGCAGCCAGGTGCTGATGAACCAGTTCGGCAGCGAGCGGCGCATGAAGATGGCGCTTAATGTGGATAGCCTGGATGACGTGGCGGAGCGCATCGAGGGCCTGCTGCAGATCAAATCGCCAGAAGGCCTTTTGGCGAAGTTGAAGATGCTTCCCATGCTTGCAGAAGTGGGGCGGTTCTTTCCCCGCACCATTGCGGCCAAAGATGCGCCCTGTAAGCAGGTGATCCTGCGGGAAAATTTCAGCGTACTGGACTTTCCCGTGCTCCAATGCTGGCCACTGGATGGCGGGCGCTTCATTACCCTGCCCTGCGTAATTACCCGCGACCCCAAAAGCGGGAAACGGAACGTGGGCATGTACCGCATGCAGGTCTACGACGGACAAACCACAGGCATGCACTGGCAGCGGCAGAAGGTGGCGGCGGAGCACCTGCGCGAGCGGCTGCGGGCTATGGCTGTCGCCGATGTTTCCGGCGATGCCAGCGCGGCGCGTGTGCGAGTGATGGCAGAGACGGCGGGAGGTACTACGACTGCTTCGCCCGCGATCGGTCTGGCGCACGCCAAAGACCGGCGGCTCGAAGTAGCGGTGGCCATCGGCACCGACCCGGCAATCACCTTCTCTGCCATTGTGCCCGCGCCGCCGGAAGTGGAGGAGTTCGTCATTGCAGGATTTCTACGCCAGCGGGCAGTTGAGCTGGTCAATTGCGAAACCGTCGATCTCCAAGTGCCGGCGCATGCGGAGATCGTTCTCGAAGGCTACGTGGAGCTGGACGAACTGCGCATGGAAGGTCCGTTTGGCGATCACACCGGCTTCTACACCATGGAAGAGGAGTACCCGGTTTTTCATATCACCTGCATTACGCATCGCAAGAACCCGGTTTATGCCGCGACCATTGTCGGCAAGCCGCCGATGGAAGATGCGTGGATGGGCAAAGCGGTGGAACGTATCTTTCTGCCGCTGATGAAGCTGACCATACCGGAAATTGTGGATGTGAACCTACCGGTGGAAGGCGTGTTTCACAACCTGATGATCGTCGCCATCCGCAAGAGCTATGCCGGGCAGGCACGCAAAGTGATGCACGGCATCTGGTCGCTGGGCCAGGCGATGTTTACCAAGTGCGTGATCGTGGTGGACGAGGATTGCGATGTTCAGAATCTGGCTGAAGTGACGCTGCGCGTAGCCAACAATATCGATCCCGAGCGGGACATCCAGTTCACGCTGGGCCCGGTCGACTCGCTCGATCACGCCTCACGCCTGCCCAACTACGGCAGCAAGATGGGGATTGATGCCACCCGGAAGTGGAAAGCGGAAGGCTTTACCCGGCCGTGGCCGCCAATGATTGCCATGGATGCAGCCACCAAGGCGCGCGTGGACGAAATCTGGAAGAAGCTGGGACTGGATTAGAAGCGCAACCAGATGAGAGACGAAATCGGGCGGTTGTGGCGGGTACTGGGCCGGAGGAAAAAGGCCGCGTGGCCGCGCATGGAGCAGGGCAAGTACCGCAGCTTTCGCGCGGTGCATCCCTTCGATGAGCGCTTCGGCGTGGAGACCAGCGGGCTGATCTACGAACTGCCCTCCGGCCATGAGCACGATCTCTATAACAATGGATACTTTGCCGTAGCACCTTCAGTGTTTCATTCGATCATGCGCGCGATGCTGGAGCAGCTGCATTTGGATTTTCAGCGCTTCGGCTTCATCGATCTGGGATCGGGTAAAGGGCGCGCGCTGCTGCTGGCCTCCGACTATCCATTTCGCGAGATCATTGGCGTCGAGCTGTCCCCTAAACTGGATCGCGTTGCCAGAGATAACATTGCGCGTTATGCCCAGCGGAAGGACGGTCTTCCTCGACCGCGGGCGATCTCGATGGCTGGCGATGCCACCGAGTTCTCCTGGCCACCTGGACCGTTGATCGTCTACATCTGGAATGCGTTTACTCGCCCGGTGATGGAGCGGGTCTTCCAGAACCTGCAAACTTCGCTCAGAGAGCAGCCGCGCGAGGTGTACGTGGTGTATATCCACCCGGAATTGGAGTCGATGCTGGCTGAACTTCCCTGGCTGATCAGGCTTTGGCGGGAGGAGTTCACCATGAGCGAAGAGGACTTTGAGGGGTGGGCTTTTCCCAACCGGGAAGAGGTGTGTGCTCTGTATCGGGCGGTGGAGCGGATCGACATAGGGTAGATGCATACCCCGTGGAAGTTGCGAGGGGGAAAGGCGCACCGCAGGTCCCTCCACTGCGCTGCGCCCTCTCGATCTCACGCAAGCTGTGTAGCCGGGACCTCCCCTTTAGCGGCAGCGCGATGCTGCGTCTACAACAAAAGTGAAGACCCCGGGTCGACACAACCACACCAAAGTTTAAAAAACTAGGTGACTATTTCCCGCAGGTCACGCGGTTCGTGGATCAGAAGGGTGTGCCCTCGATGCTACGATTGCCTTGAATCGTGGGTACGGGAGGATCTGTTACTCACCGCCCCGCGGTCCTGGTAGATAAATCGGCGCAGCGCTCTAGAAGAAAAGCTGGTCAGAACCGATATTAGAACTGCCACTGTACTTTAGAGATTTTCTCGATATGGGTTCCCTTCCCCCCGGAGGGCTGATCGAGAAGTTCAGGAATTGATTGCCATACCGTCCACTTCTGTACGGGTCAAAAAACAGGAGAATGCCCGGTTCCCCCCCGCACCGCGCGATTTCGTGAACTACGGACATTTACGTCTAAGCGCGTTTCATGTCGGGAGAAGGATCGGATGCTGCAAATTAAGTACGCCCAACGATGGTTACGTAAGACAGGTTGCTGCCTGCTGATGGCGTCGGCCACTTGCGCCGTGACCCGGGCACAGGATGTGGGCGGGTATTACTCCAACCACAAAGCTTTCAGCGGATTTGTCGAGTACTCCAACGATTCCAGTCACATGCTGCTGGGATATGCCGACGGGCGCAAAATCAGCGCAATCGGGTTTGGCCTGGAAAGACGGAGTTTTCTAGCCAATAACCTGTCGGGTGCGTGGGTCGCCGAGATTCGTCCGCTGATGTCCGTAACCGATCCTACGATGACAGGCATCAAGCTGGAGTTTCCACAACAGCCTTCCTATTCGGGAGTCGTCAGTTTCACTTCGCCCGTTCCAGTGGACAAGCCGGTGACCAGCACACCGTTGAACGTGCTTCTCATCACCCAGAACGAGATCTACGCCGGCACCGCAACCTACATGGGTGGAACGCGATCGACCTATGTAAGCGCCTTTAGCCCGCTGGGCTATAAGCTCAGTCTCTTCCCGCGAAAACGCATGCACCCCTTCGTGACTGGCCTGGGAGGCTTCGCCGTATCTCCCCGGGACATTCCGGTATTCAATAGCTCGTCCTTCAACTACACCTTCGAATTCGGGGGCGGCGTGGAGTGGTTCCAGACGCATACGCGCTCCTGCCGCTTCGAGTATCGCTACCATCATCTGGCCAACGCCGGCGATGTCGCGGAAAATCCGGGCATCGATTCAGGGGTGTTCAAGGTCACCTACTCTTTCGGACGGTAACAGTGGGCGCGGGTTACCAGTGAAGTAGCTCTTGACGGGACATCGGCTATAATAGACAACACAAAGGCATCTCACTATTACACGGGAGATTGAAATGACAACGAAAGTCTGGACACGCCCTGATTTTGAAGAAGTAAGCCTTGGCTGCGAGATCAACTGCTACGCTCCCGCAGAATAGGCCTTAATGAACTTCAAGCTGCTGGGGACCGCCGCTGGCGGCGGTTTTCCCCAGTGGAACTGTGCCTGCACCCTGTGCGATCTTGGCCGAAATTCCCCTGATATTGCGCGGCCTCGCTTGCAATTGCAAGCAGCGTTCTCCACGGACGCTCAAAAATGGTTCCTGATCAACGCTTCGCCTGATCTCAGATTCCAGATTGAATCAAACCCGGAACTCCAGCCCAAAGCTCTACACGGCAAACGCAATACGCCCATCCAAGGAATCATCCTAACCAGTGCCGATCTCGACCAGGTGCTTGGATTGCTTCTACTGCGGGAGTTTCAACCGCTTACGATTTACTCCACCGGCGTCGTCCGCCGGACGCTGGAAGCGAACAGTTTTTTTCGCATGCTCGAACGGGTACCCAACCAGCTAACCTGGGTCGAGATACAACCTGGAAAGGCCTTTACTTTGGGTGATCGAGTGACCTGTACTCCCATATCCCTTCCCGGATCTCTTCCGTATTATGCGCGTGCTTCATGCGCCGATGAGCTTGACGCAAACGAGCCGGGTCAGGCGTCGCTCGGTCTATTGTTGGAAGACAATGGCCAACGTTTGGCCTATACGCCCTCCCTTCCCGAAGTCACGGACGCCATCCGGAAGATCTATGATTCCTGCGATGTAGTTCTGGTCGATGGCACCTTTTGGAGCGATGCAGAACTCAGCCGCACCCATTCCGGAACGCCCTTGGCGCGGTCTATTGGTCATGTACCAATGAGCGGTGAGGATGGCACAATCGCCTTATTGGCCGGCACAAGCGCGCGGGAACGCATCTTTATCCACATCAATAACACGAACCCGGTACTTGATACCCGAGGTCCCGAGTACAAGTATGTAAGCGATGCGGGTTGGAAAATAGGACACGACGGATGGCAACTCAACTGACAGCAAGCGCCGGCGGCCTTCTTTCCCCGGAGGAGCTGCGCGCCCGTCTCCAAGCGGTAGGGGAAAGCCGGTACCATCATCTCCATCCCTTTCACCTGCGGATGCACGCAGGCGAGCTGACGCGCGGCCAGCTGCAGGCATGGGCGCTCAATCGCTACTACTATCAGAGCCGCATCCCGATCAAAGACTCCCTGCTGCTGGCGAAAAGCGATGATCCGGCTTTTCGCAGGGCGTGGAGAAAACGGATCATCGATCACGATGGGGACCAGAGTGGTTATGGCGGGGTAGAGAAATGGATCCAGCTCGCTGAAGCGACCGGTCTCTCACGTGACCAGGTGATTCCCTGCACCGGCGTATTGCCGGGCGTGATCTTTGCCGTAGATGCCTATCTTGCGTTGGTGCGCGACAGTCCCTTGCTGATAGCCGTCGCCTCTTCACTGACCGAGCTGTTTTCGCGCAGCCTTATCTCTTTGCGGATGGATCAGCTTCGGCTGCACTATCCCTACCTCGTTCATGGCTTGAGCTATTTTGAGGGCCGCCTGACGCAGGCGCCGGAAGACGCCGCGTTCGCCCTGGATTATGTCTCTACCCATGCCGCGACTCGGGCAGAGCAGGAACAGGTGATCGGGGCACTGGAACGGAAATGCGCGATTCTGTGGGCGCAGCTCGACGCAATCGACTACGCTTACGTGGTTCCCGGCAACATCCCGCCTGGATGCTTCGTTCCCAAGGCGGAAAGAGGCTGAGATGGACTTGAATGCCACTCCACGGCTCGCGCCTGGCTGCCGGTTGCATCCGACGGAAGCGGTCATGCTGATTCCGGAGGGAACCCTGAATCTGCAAGGCCCGGCGCGCGATATCCTCGCGCACCTGGATGGAAAGCAGAGCGTCGCGTCCATTGTGGACGAGCTACTCAAGCAATACGAAGGCGTAGATCGCGACGATATCCAGCAGGATGTCCTCAGCCTGCTGGATCGGATGGAGCAGCGCGGAGTCGTGCGGGTTTAACCGGATGTCAGCTAATAGCCAGTCAACGACGCCTGCCAAGCCCTTCTCTCTCATCGCCGAGATTACGCATCGCTGCCCGTTGCATTGCCTCTACTGCTCGAATCCGCTGGAGTTGCAACGGGCGGAAGAGGAGCTTTCTACAGGCGACTGGAAACGAGTCTTTCAGCAGGCAGCTCAATTAGGCATTCTGCATGTGCATCTCACCGGGGGCGAACCGCTGGCCCGCAGGGACTTACCTGAGCTGATCAGAACGGCGCGCGATGCTGGGCTGTACGTGAACATGATCACCTCCGGCGTGGGACTTAGCGAAGAGAGGCTCGCTGGGCTGGTCGACGCCGGCCTGGAACATTTGCAACTAAGCTTTCAAGACCTGGACGAGAGCACCGCTAACCACATCGCGGGCACTCGAGCCCATGCCCTTAAGCTGGCGCTGATTCCCATCCTCAAGAAGTTTCCGCTGGCATTCACGGTGAACTTGGTCGTCCACCGCATGAATCTGGATCGGCTGGAAGCATTTATCGCGCTGGCGGAGGAGTTCTCTCCCGACCGGCTGGAAATTGCCCACGTCCAGTACTATGGGTGGGCGCTGAAGAACCGCTCTCTCCTGATGCCGACGCAGGACCAGGTGGACCGATCTCTACCGATCATCGAGGCAGCCAAGGAACGGTTGAAAGGCAAGATCCACCTTGAAGCCGTCTTCCCGGATTACTTTGGCAGTTTTCCTAAGGCTTGTGTGGGCGGGTGGGGACGGCAGATGATGCTCATCGATCCGGCCGGCCAGGCGATGCCGTGCCACGCAGCCGCGGTCATTCCCGATCTG
The DNA here is from genome assembly GCA_963743365.1 of uncultured Acidobacteriaceae bacterium. Taxonomy (GTDB): domain Bacteria; phylum Acidobacteriota; class Terriglobia; order Terriglobales; family Acidobacteriaceae; genus PALSA-350. The sequence goes on along the minus strand of CAVUQE010000015.1, from coordinate 71,351 downwards.
CACTTCGATAACGTGCGTGACCATGATCTCTCGTGGATCTGGCAATCTTCCCCGGCGTTTAACCGCTTCCGAGGGGATTCCTGGATGTCAGATACGTGCCTCGCCTGTCCGCGCAAGGAGCGGGACTTTGGGGGCTGCCGCTGCCAGGCATTCCTGCTTACCGGGGATGCCAAGGCCATCGATCCGGTGTGTCAATACAGCCCGGATCACGCGCTGCTAAGACAGCTGCGCACACCTTCCGAGGCCCCCCTTCCCATGTGGAGAGGGTAAAGACAAATGGCCTCAGGCGAACGAGACGTGCGTTTGCTCATTCTGGCCGCTTCGGCGGGATCGGCGGATGCGTGGAGCTATTTCGGACTCGGTCATGCCTTTGTGGCAAACATGACCGGCAACACAGTACTGCTGGGTCTTGCAGTCTTTCAGCTTCATGGGGATTGGCTCCATCCGGTCATCTCTCTCTGCGGCTATGCAGCGGGCGCGATGATCGGCTCGGTTTTGACCGGCAACGTACAACCGGGCACGGTATGGTCCAAGACGATCTCCTGGACCCTGACGCTGGAAGCACTTCTGTTGCTGGCCGCGGAGGCTGGTTGGATAGGGATTCACCTGCACATAAGCCACTCGCCCAGCCTCGCGCTGTTGCTGGGCATGGTAGCGCTTGCGATCGGTATGCAGAGCAGCGCCATGGTGAAGTTGAAAATTCCCGGCATCGTCACCACGTACATCACCGGTACATGGACCACGATGCTGACCGGCCTGGTTCGCCTGGCGAGAGATGAACAGGAGCCGCCCGGACAAGAGGTCGCGTTTGAGAAGCGGCTGGCAATGCAGGCCGCAGTGTTGTCGGCGTACTTTCTGTCAGCCGTGCTGACAGGATGGCTCTTCCGGCACCTGCCTCTCGCGGTCGGCGTGCTACCGGGTGCGAGTGTACTTCTGGTTGCGCTTCATGGCCTGATCTACAATGACTGAGCCGCTCTCGAAAATCATCCCTAAGGACTGAGCACCTGAAAACTTTGTGGCCAAACCTCGGCTACTCCGCCCTGATCGTGGTTGTCTCGCTTCCGGCTTATGCGGTGAAATCCGCTCCAGACAACCGCTTTAAGGTTCTCTATACCCAAGAGTGGTCCTGGCGCGAAGGGCAACACCTGGAGGAGGACGAGGATCAGACCGCCGCCCATAAGGAGATCAGTCCGCAACTTCCGCGGGTAGATGCAGCGACACAACAAGCCCGGCTGGAACATTGGCGGGGGGTGATGAAACAGCTGGATGCCATCCAGCCCGACTCACTGGGCCCGGCGGACAAGGTAAACTACGCCATTTACCGGGCCCAGATCGAGGTCCTGATCAACCGTCAGAAATTTCGCGAGTACGAAAAGCCCTTGAATGCCGACACCGCCTTCTGGTCGATTCTGACGGTTACCGCTCTCAAGCCTTTTCAGACGGAGCGGGACTACACCAACTACATTGCGCAGCTGAACGATATCCCGCGATATTTTCACGAGCAAATCGCGAACATGCGCAGCGGCCTCAAGCGTGGTTTCACGCCGCCCAAGGTGACGTTGATGGGACGTGACGCTTCACTCTCCGCGGTCACCAACGCGAAGAGGCCCGAGGACGTAATCTTCTACACGCCGTTCAGGGATATGCCGACGTCGATTCCCGCTGACGAACAATCCAGGCTGCGGGCACGGGGCGTAGAGGCAATTCGCAAATCCGTAATCCCGGCACACATGGAGCTGTTGAAGTTCATACAAACGGAATATATTCCTGGCGCACGTACCAACCTGGCGGCGGAATCTCTTCCGGACGGCAAGGCTTATTACCAGTCGAAGATCCTGGAGAATACGACCACCCATCTGAGCCCGGCGCAAATCCACCAAATCGGATTGGACGAGCTGGCGAAGATCCACGGTGAGATGGTCGCGACCATGAAGCAGACCGGCTTTCAGGGCGACTTCCCTGCTTTCCTGCACTTCCTGCGTACCGACCCCAGGTTTTATGCCAAAACGCCGCAAGAGCTTTTGATGCAAGCGGCGTTCATCGCCAAAGAATTCGATGGCAAGGCTTCGCAGTATTTCGGCTATCTTCCGCGGATGCGTTTTGCCATACTTCCGGTTCCCGCCGCGGAGGCCCCGTTCTACACCTCTGCTCGTGGTGGTCCCGGGACTTACCTGGTGAATACGTATGACCTGCCGTCACGTGGCCTATACAGCCTTCCTGCTTTGACTTTGCACGAGTCGGCGCCAGGACATGCCTTCCAGATCCCGATCAACATGGAGCAGAAGAACCTTCCCGCCTTCCGGCAGGTGTATATCGATGCCTACGGCGAGGGCTGGGCGCTGTATTGCGAACGGCTGGGCACGGAGATGGGGATGTATCACACACCGTACGAGTCCTTCGGCATGCTGAGCTACCAGGCGTGGCGCGCTGCGCGGTTAGTAGTGGATACCGGCATTCACTCCCAGGGCTGGACGCGCGAGCAGGCGCAGCAGTTCCTGCGGGAAAACACGGCTCTTTCCGACCACGAGATCCAGACGGAGGTGGACCGCTATATTTCGTGGCCGGCCCAAGCGCTCTCGTACTATCTGGGCGAGATGGCTATTTGGAAGGCGCGGCATAAAGCAGAAGCGGCGTTGGGGAGCAAGTTCAATATCCGCGCGTTTCACGACACGGTGCTGGCTATGGGTTCTGTGCCGCTGCAGGTGTTGGAGGACCGGATTGATCTCTTCATTGCGCAAGGAGGAAAGGGACCTTATCCAGAGATGGAGTGAGATGCGTTAGCGTCTGTGGACGTAGCAGAAACAACCCTGGTCTCCTCGCGGATGACACCCGTCCTTCGTGAGGAAAGAAGATAGCCGAAGCAGTATTATTGGGGGGTTTTGTCTTTGTGGCCTAGATCCAGGCCGAATTTGGGAGCGGTGTTTGTGCCGGTTATTTTGACGGGAATTACCGCACCGGCGCCGTCTTTGTGAAAGAAGGGATCGACTAGTTTCAGGCCCCAGCTCTTCCAGCGCGAGGCTACCATCTGCGATAGCTCCGCTTTGGTCCTCACTTTGCCGGCGAAATCGAATTTCTTGCCATCCAGCGTGTAGACACCCGCTAACTGCACCGTCGCTCCAGGCATGGTGTAGACCAAGTCCTGCAAGGTCAGCTTTCCATCGCCCATTTGGAATTTTCCTGTCATGTGCGAGTTCACATCTTCTGCCCCGGGCTTGGCTTCCTTCGGGTCTCCCTGTGCCCGCAGGCTCAGCATGTCGACCTTGTCCTGCAACTGCGGATTGGTAAAGTGGATTTGCTTGAGCGTGAAGTCTCCATTTAACCCCAGCTTTTGGGTCACGCTTTCCTTGCCTGGAGGGATGTGCAGCTTGGTCTTCATGCCCAGGACGCCTGTCATTACCACCGGTTGCGTCTTGACGGCCAATTGCAGGAAGTCCTGTATCCGGCCGGCTGGGACATGGACGTCCAGGTCGATAATGTGCCCCTTTCCTTTCACATTGACCACTTCGCCGCTGCAGGAAAACTCCGACTCACCCAGCTTGGCCTCAACGGGTTGCAAATAGGTGTCGCCCGTTGTCCCGTCAACAATCGCCGAGAATTGCGTATGCAGGGGCACGGGATGATTCGCGGTATCCAGCGAGAAATTCGGCACATCCGCGGTTCCATGTACCTCGATCCGGTCGAGCCGTCCGGTGAAGTCACCCACAGAGTGCAGCATGCCTCCGATTCCCTTGATGGGGTTCAAGTCAGCATGTTGGAAGGTGTACTTGCCCGTCACCGTCGAGATGCCGGGAGTCTCCGTATCCCAGGGACCAAAGGTTCCAACTGCGTGAATTTCCCCCTTGGGCACCGCATTGATCAGCTTCGCATCATAGGGCCACGGGGTAGCCGGGCCCACGTCATGCATCACGATGTGACTGAGCTCGAATACCTTGGGATCCTTATTCGGCTTGTCGGTGCCAATCACCAGTCGAGAGTCGTCGCACACGATCTCGTCCACAATGATCTTGATCTTGCCATGATGCCGTGACTTGGCAGCGTCCTGTTGCCGCATGGATTTGGGCGGGATGCTGATTACCAGGCCCTGTACCTGGACTACCCCTACGTGGGTAGGCTTAAGAAACAAACCGATCAATCCGGCATGGAACTCGAATTGGCGGATCGCAATCAGAGGATCCTTGGCCCCCGCGGCCACTACGTCATCAGGGGGGAAAATCCGCAACCCTTTCCCCGAGACGGCCAAGCCTCTGATCAGCGAAACCTGAAGGTCGTCCAACTCCACGTGGCTATTGAATCGGGTGCTCAGGGTTTCGATCACCCGGCCCTTCAGGATCGGCTCCGCTCTTTTCAGCATCACTTCGCCCACCACCAAAAGCACCGCCAAGGCGATTAGCGTGATCCACATTACCCATCGCCAGGCTTTGCGCTTTCGCGGTCTCTGTGTGGCCCGGCCTTCCACAACGTCATTTCTTACAGTACTCAAAATGGAATCTCAGTACAGTCGATGCGGTTTTACCCAATTTAGTTTCCGCGGTAAACAAATTCGGCCGCTTTTTTCGATGGGTATGCAGATCCAATAGGGTTATCGACCGGCGAACCGCAACGGCGAGTCAGCTTACATGGACGATGGGGCGCTGGGCAGGGTCTTTGATGGCGCGGCGCAGGATCTCGTGGGTCAGTGGGGCGGTATCCCCTTCGCCCAGGAAGATAAACCGCGTCAGGTTGATGATCGGGTCAATGTCGGCCCAATGAAAGTAGACGTGGGGGATGGATCCCGTCGTTTGCTTCATTTGGATGAGGAGAGCGGCGATGGCGTTGGCAATTGCGGGGCTCCTGGCATGGAGCACACGATTAGAACCTTCGCGAGATCCCTGGATGGCAACCGTTTCGGTGAACTCGGAGGTGTCTCCACGCTCCACCTCAATAAAGTAGATGGATTCGTCGTGCACGAGCCCGTGAAGTTCGCGCAGCTCCGTCTTGGCCTGCTTGCGGTCTTTGATTGCGGAGTGACGGGGATTCCAGGCGATGAGCCGGATGGTCTTGTTTGCGCTTTCGGCAACAAGGGCTTGGGCCTGCGGATCAAGTTGAACCGTGATGCGCAGCTCGGTGGAGCGAAAGGCCCGGGAAACCAGCGACAAGAAAACCATGGTGAAGATGAAGATGCAGGAGATCTTGAGCCCCTCGGGGCGCTCGTAGATATTCACCAGCGTGGTGTAGATGAAGATGAGGGAAACGAGGCCGAGAGCGAGGCGCGAGAGTATAGTCCGCGCGGCAATCGTGACCGCGAAGGAGGCGGAGGTGATCAGGACGAGCACGCCGGTAGCGTAGGCCCCACCCTGCGCATCCACGTTGGCGTGAAAGAGACGGGTGACCATGAAGGCGACCGATAGGAAGACGAGGACGAGCGGACGCGAGGCTCGGGCCCACTCGGGCGCCATACCAAAGCCGGGAAGATAACGCGGGATGAGGTTGAGAAGGCCGGCCATGGCGGACGCGCCGGCGAAGGCAAGAATAAGGATGGTGCTGGCGTCGTAGAGAGTGCCGAAACCGTTGCCCAGATATTGGTGGGCCAGGAAGGCCATGGCTCTGCCGTTGGCCGGCCCCCCTTCTTTGAAGTCGGCCGCAGGGATGAGCAGCGTGGTGACAATGCTGGTGGCCATGAGGAAGACGCTCATGATCATGGCGGCGGTGGCGAGCAGGCGCCTGGTGTTCCTTATGCGGACGTCGAGGTTTTCGCACTCGATCAGCGGCATAACGGCAACGCCGGTCTCAAAGCCCGAAAGACCGAGGGCCAGGCGAGGAAAGAGCAGTGCCGAGATGCCGATGATAGAGAGCAGGCTCCCATGTTGAGTGAAGATGGCGTTTTTCCAGTCGAGCACCAAATGAGGTTGGGAGAGCACATGAAAAAATGCCACGAGCGTGACGATTAAGTTGAGCGCGAGATAGATACCCACAAGAACGACGGCAATGTCAATCGCTTCCTTAAAGCCTTTTAGGAAAATGGCGCCCAGGATGGCGAGCAGGAAGAGAGTGACGCTCATCTGGTTCTGCAGGGAAGGAGGAGTGTAGGGATTGTGCACAAAGTGGGCCGCTGCATCGGCGGCGGAAAGCGTCATGGTAATAATGAAGTCGGTGGTAGCGAAACCGAGAAGGACGAGCACGAAGACTTTGCCGGTCCACCCGGGGAATAGTTTTTCCAGCATCGAAATGCTGCCCTGGCCGTAAGGGCTGGCGGCAGCGACGCGATTGTAAACCGGCAACGCGGCGAAGAGGGTTACCAGGACGAGGACGAAGGTGGCGACCGGCGACAGGAGACCGGCAGCGAGAAAGGCTATACCTGACTGATAACCGAGAGTAGAAAAGTAGTCGACCCCGGTGAGGCACATGACGCGCCACCACGGGTGTTTGCTCGGGTCGCCGTGAGCGTGAGCACTCTCGGGGCGTTCGAGATCAGAGAAAAACCAATCGGCGAAAGACAAGCGCTTCTTCTCCTCAACTTGTTACTTGGACCGCTTATCTGGACTGCTTATCTCGGCAACCAGGGCCTTTGCACTGAGTAGCTGGGAGTCGCTGTGGAGCCGGCCTTGCTAACCGTTAGGAGTTTACGCCGGGCAAGCCAGCCCGCTGCTGCTTGCGCCGAGCTCTTCGATATCCCCACCGACTCCGCGAGTTGCTGATAGCTAACGGTAACGGCGCTGCCCAGACGCTGCTGCTCTGCCGCAAGCCACAAGTACACGAGAAAGCTTACCGGCCTGCGATCGTGTCCGACCAAGTCACGCATTAAAACATCAACGATGTACTCATCCACCATCAGCATCGCTATACCGACCATCAATATAGCATTGAGTACCTGATTGCATCTGTGAGAGGCGCAAGTTATGTTGCCAAAAGCCTGGAGGTTGCAAGATGATTCGCGGCGTCAAGATTGTCAGTATTCCGGTGCGCAACCAGGATGTTGCGTTGAAGTTCTATACCGAGAAGATTGGTTTTAAGGTGGCAACCGATCAGCCCTTTGGGCCCGGTCGACGCTGGATTGAACTTCTCATCCCGGGCGCGGATACGGCACTCGCGCTCTTCACTCCAGAGGGTCATGAAAACAGGATTGGCGGTTTCCAACCGGTGACCTTCTGGTGCGACGATGTCTTTGCCACGGCAAAGATTTTCAAATCCAAGGGAGTGGAACTGGCTGCTGAGCCGAAGAAGGAGATATGGGGGACGATGGCAAAGTTCAAGGACCCCGACGGCAATGAATTCGTATTTTCGAGCAGGTAAACCTGATACCGTGCTCTAGATGAGCGAGCAAAACGAATTTGATGCGATTGTGATTGGCTCCGGGGCGGGCGGTGGAACGTTGGCCCTCCACCTGGCCCAAGCCGGCAAGAAGATCCTTATCCTGGAGCGCGGCCCGTTCATGCCGCAGGAGAAGCTCAACTGGGATACCTCCGCTGTCTTCCTCGACAACCGTTACCACACCAAGGAGACCTGGCAGGATAAGGACGGCAAGCCGCTCCACCCGCAACAGGCTTATTTCGTGGGCGGCCAGACCAAGGTATTCGGCGCGGCAATGTTCCGTATGCGCGCCGAAGACTTTGGCGTCATCCAACACCAGGGAGGCATATCCCCTGCGTGGCCCATCACTTATGCCGATATGGAGCCTTTTTATTGCCGCGCGGAGGATCTTTTTCACGTCCACGGGGACCTAGGCACGGCGCCAACCGTCCCCGGTGGTTACGGGTCATCATTTGACCCCACGGAGCCTTTTCATTCCATCAAGTACCCTTATCCCGCGTTCAGCAATGAGCCGCGCATGCAGACCATCGAGGACGACGTGCGCAAGCTCGGTATCCACACCTTCCCCATCCCGCTGGGGCTCAAGCGAAACGAAGCGAACCCGCTGGCCTCGAAGTGCGTTCGCTGCGACACCTGCGACGGATACCCCTGCCTGATCCATGCCAAGTCCGATGCGGACATCAATTGCATCCGGCAGATCATGCATTGGCCTAACGTCACCCTGATGACGAGTTCCCGCGTAACCCGGTTGCTCACCAATAGCAGCGGTACGGCGGTAACCGCGGTTGAGGTCATCCACTCCGGGTCGGACGCTGCATCCAAAGAGGGTAACGCCGCAACTTATCGCGCCGGTATCTTCGCTGTGTGCGCGGGCGCGATCAACTCCGCGGTGATTCTGCTCGCGTCCGCAAACGACAAGCATCCTAGTGGGCTCGCCAATAGCTCCGACCAGGTTGGACGGAACTTTATGTACCACCAGGCAGATGCCCTGCTTGCGATTGGACCGAAGGGGAACGAGGACAGCTACACCAAGACCTGGGGCACCAACGATTTTTATTTCAAGGACTCTGACCCTGCTTATCCATTTCCCCTGGGGCAGGTGCAGCCGGTGGGCAGCTTCCATCACGAAATGATGAAAGGGGATGCGCCGCCGCTGACTCCGGGCTTTTTGCTGGAAGTGATGAAGCAGCACGCCGTGCCCTGGTGGCTTACGACGGAAGATCTTCCTGACCCGGAGAATCGAGTCACCTTGCACAACGCGACGCCGCTAACGGTGGAGAATTGGCAGCCCGGTGTGGGTGGGCCCCATCCCGCCGGGGACACTGGCCACACCAACGAGTCCGAGCCGGTTACGGATTCGGCCCCCATGCGGATTCAGCTTTCATACACGCCGAACAATGTTGAATCGTTTAATCGCCTCAAGGACCGCTGGGTCGACGTACTTAAGCAAGCCGGGCATGCGACGACTTCTGTCCCGCTGCACGCCTATTTCAAGAAGCGTATCCCGCTGGAGGGTGTCGGCCATCAGAACGGCACTTGTCGCATGGGGACTGATCCTACGACGAGCGTGCTGGACGTGCATTGCAAGGCCCATGATCTCGATAATCTTTATGTTGTGGATGCTTCGTGCTTCGTCTCGGCAAGTGCGGTCAATCCCTCGCTGACGATTATTGCCAACGCCATTCGCGTCGCGGACCACTTGTTGGCGGAGCGGCTTAAGTAATGGATTGCATCAGGTGTTTTGGTGAGATACTCTCGCGCACAGCCTCGGGAAGGTTCAGATGCGCGTCCTCATCATCTTCAGTTGTGCGGCAGCTATCGGAATCGGAATGGCTCAGCAACAGGTGCAGCCGCCGACGCGACCGGCGAGGTCTCAGGACGGAGGCACGCGCGAGGTATTAGAAAGCATCGTCATTCCGCCGCTGGCTAACGCACCTTTTTCCGGCACTCTAGCGACGGAGTGGGCGCGTCCTATGGCGGACGGCGGCACTTATACTCTTGCCAACAAACGCCGCATTGTGCGCGATAGCGCAGGGCGCATTTATGAAGAACGGTGGATGCTGGTCCCCAAAGGAAGCGATGTCAAATCGTCGATGAACTTCATCCAAATAGCCGATCCCAACAATCACACGCTCTACACCTGCAATACGTTCAAAAAAATCTGCGATCTCACGCCGTACCGTCCGCCGCAGTGGGCAGCGTTCGAAAGCGAGGAAGCACCAGCGCACTCATTTCAAACCACGGACGCCTCGCAAACGGTCGAGGATCTGGGCACGAAGAATTTACTGGGCGTGGATACAGTTGGCACCCGGCAGACAACCACTATCAAGAGCGGCGTCGTAGGGAACGATCGCCCTTTCCAGATTGTGTTGGAGTTCTGGCACTCGCCGCGGTTGGGATTCAACCTGCAGTCCATTCGCTCTGATCCACGGATCGGAACGCAAACATTTACGATTACGGAGTTGGAGACGGCAGAGCCGGATCCGCAGCTCTTTGCTGTACCCGAAGGCTACCAGGTGGTGGATCAGCAAACGAGCCCACCGATTTCCTGGTAGAACGTGGTCACCATCCCCAGGATGTGTCGGTCAATATCGCAAAAGCTCTGGAGGGCTTCGCCCGTCTTTTTCGGCCCACTTGCGCCAGGGCGAACGTGGGGCACCCGTCCCTGTTTTAACCTGGTCCCTGTCTTGATCCCCCCTGTTTTCAATCCGCCTCTACGCGTAGCGAAACAGCGCTTTGAAGCCGTAGTCCATATGCTGCTGTATGTGGCAATGAAATAATGACAGGCCAGGCTGGTCGGCAACAAAGTCGACCACAGCGCGGCCATAATACGGAACCACTACCGTGTCTTTTATGATGCCGCCGGTCTTGGTGCCGTTCATTTCTACCAGCTCGAACTGGTGGCGATGCAGATGGAGGGGGTGCGCGTCATCCGTGCGGTTGCGAAATACGAGGCGGTAGCGAGTTCCCTGCTTTAGGACAAACTCCTTGTCGTGCGGGTATGGCTTTCCGTTCACCAGCCAGGTGTTGAACTTGCCTGAGCCTCCGGGGATCTTTTCGAAAATCATGTCTATGGTTTGGTCAGGCGGAATAGGATTCGCGCTGATCTTGCCGAAAATGGTGTAGTCCCATGGGGTGCGCGGGGGCGCCCATTGCGGCTGGCGATGCTGATTCTCGTATTCCACGATGATGCCCAGGCCGGTGTTGCGAATTCTCTCCTCGGTCGCGCCCAGGATCCATACTCCCGGCTGGTTCATCTCGACGATTGCATCCACCCGCTCCCCGGCGCCGATCAGGATTCCATCGACCTTCTGCGGAGACGGCACGGGGTTGCCATCCAACGCAATCACTTGAAATTGGTGACCGGCCAAGGCAATGCGGCGGTTCTCAATCGCGCTGGCATTGAGCAGGTGCATCAGCACCCGCTGGCCCTGCTTTACCCGAATCGGCTCCCCTGCACCTAACGACTTGTCGTTGATCGAGTAGGTCATCGAGTTGACCTCGAGACCGTTGGGATCGGTATTCAGCACGGCCGGCTTTTCGGGCTGGGGTCCGCCATGGCCGTCATCATCGTCATCTTCCATGCTGCTGGTGAAGAATGGTTCCCAGTCGCGCAGCGAGAGAAAAAGCTCCTGATCATAATGCCCGGGATCGTTTCCTCCATCAACGTAGACGAAGCCGAACTGGCCGGTATAGCTGCCGCGATGCAAGTCGGCTTCAGCCATGGCGTGCGAGTGATACCAGCGCGATCCGGCCGGACGCGGCGTGAACTGGTAGCGGCGCCGTCCACGGGGAGGGACCGGCGGCGTGCCCTGCTCCTCCACTCCATCGACATCGGAAGGGATCAACATGCCGTGCCAATGCACCAACTCTGGTACATCTGTATCGTTAATTACATCCACGCTTACGGTTTTGCCTTCGCGCATGCGCAGCACCGGCCCGGGAGAGGTGTCGTTGTATCCGGTGGTGCTGAGTATGTGATCGGGGGTGAGCTCGACGGTGACGGGAGCTATGCGGAGAGTGTAATCCGCTTTGCTGGTGTCATTGGTGGGCGCAGAGGTGCCCATCTGCATTTGAGCGGCTTGGCCAAGCAACCTGGCGGTTCCCGCTTGGGCTATGGCCGCGCCACCAATCTTCATGAAGTCCCGCCGCTTCAAAAAACTGCCCCCTCGGCTCGAACTGAGGAAATCGTCTCACGCGGAAAGAGGGCGCGCAAGCGAAGGTGGCTGCAGGACATTTGCATGGGGGCAACAAACTACTCGGTCCTGGGCTGCGTCTATCAGACGAGCGCTCCAGACATTCTGGTAATCTCAACGTACGCGCCCGTAGGAATCCGCTCATGAAGCTCCTGCAAGCCAGTTCGGCAGCGCTCGTCGGGATGGCGCTGTGCTCCGCGCTCTACGCTTACCAGCGGACGGCGGACTTCGGCTTCGGGGATGATGCGGAGACCAATGTAAAGGCGGAGTTTTACTGGTCCCGCCTTAGTTACAACGCAGCGGTAGGCAGCAGCTTCACGGGCGGTTATGGCGGTTACGGAGGTTATGGCGGCTACGGCTGGCGCCATTCCTGGTCCCGCGACTACCCGAAGGCGGATCGCCAGGTTCTGCTGGCGATGAAACGCCTGACACTTATCGAGACACGTTCTACTGAGCAAGTCGTCAACCTGGATTCGGACGAGATTTTCAATTATCCCTGGATCTACGCAGTGCAGGTTCAAACCTGGACGTTTACCGACGAGGAAGCCAAACGTCTGCGGGAATACCTGCTGAAGGGCGGCTTCCTGATGGTGGACGACTTTCACGGCACGACCGATTGGGAAGATTTTATGAACGGCATGCGTGAGGTCTTTCCGGACCGACCGGTCGAAGACCTGGAAGGCAAGGACGAGATCTTCCACGTGCTTTACGATCTGGATGAGCGCATGCAGATCCCCGGGGAGCAATATATACAGACCGGGAGGACATACGAGAAGGATGGGTACGTGCCCAAGTGGCGGGCCATTCGCGATGACAAGGGCCGCATCATGGTCGCCATCTGTCACAACATGCACCTGGGCGACGCCTGGGAATGGGCGGATGATCCGGATTACCCCGAACCGTTCGCTTCGATGGCTTTCCGGGTGGCGTTAAATTACATCGTTTACGGCATGACGCATTGAAGGTTTCGCCGCGTGTCGCATAGCACGAGCAGCAGTTCTGAAAAATGATTGATCGACCGACCGCGAGAAACTTCGGACCATGTTCCAATTTTTCTTCAAGTACCCGATCCCGGTGTTTTCCAAAGGCCAGTTTGTGCTGCTTGGCGCCTGGCCGGGCTGGTTGCTACTGCTGCTTATGGTCGCGTCCACTGCCGGGTTGGGGCTACTTATCTGGTCGCGCCTGCCCCAGGCCGCACCGCACATCAGCAAGTGGCGAGCCGGCGCGGTGTGGGCGCTGCAGTCTTTGCTCATCGCCACCGTGCTGGTATTGCTTTGGCAGCCCGCAATTACCGTGGCCGAGCTGGCGTCGCAACAGAACGTAATCGCCGTTGTACTCGATGATTCACGCAGCATGGCGATTGCCGATAGCGACGGCAAGGTTACCCGCGAGGCTGCGGCGGAAAAGGCGCTCGAGGACGGTGTGCTGGCAGGATTGCAAAAGAAGTTTCAGGTTCGGCTTTACCGGCTTGACAGCCGGGTAACCCGGGCTGCGGCGACCGCGGAAATACAGCCCACCGCTCCCGCCACGCACATCAACGACAGCCTGAAACAACTGGTAACCGAAACCTCCGATTTGCCGGTTGGGGCAATCGTGCTGCTCAGCGACGGCTCAGAAAACTCCTTAGATGGATCGGGAGACCTGGACCTGGAAACCATCCATGCGCTACGCAATCGCCGCTTACCGGTCCATACCGTCGGCTTCGGCAAAGAGCAGGCGGCGCACGATGTGGAGTTGGATGATGTGAGGGTGACCTCCCGCGCGATGGCCGGTTCGCGCATTCCCGCAACCGTTACCTTCCATCAACGAGGCTACGCCGGAAGCAAAGCGATTCTGGCGATTCGGGATGGAGACAAGACGCTTGATTCCCGTGAGATCACGCTCGGCGCTGACGGTGCGACCCAGGTAGAGACGGTCTTTTTCAGCCCGGGAGATGCCGGGGTCAAAAGTTTGGGTTTCTCGCTTGGGCCGCTGGCCAACGAGGAGAATCTTGCCAACAACGCGGTCACGCGCCTGGTGGGCGTGACCGATGACAAGCGGCGGATTCTCTATGTCGAGGGCGAGCCGCGATGGGAATACAAGTTCATCCGCCGGGCCGAGGATGACGACAAGATAGTGCAAGTGGCTTCTATGCTGCGCACGACCGAGAACAAGATTTACCGGCAAGGGATAAGCGACCCAACCGAGTTGGCAAATGGCTTTCCCGTGCGCCCGGAAGATCTCTTCAAGTACCAGGGCATCATCCTGGGTTCAGTCGAAGCTGGATACTTTACCCCGTTGCAACAGGAATTGCTGCGCGAGTTCGTTGACCGCCGCGGCGGCGGACTGCTCTTCCTTGGGGGACGCTTCGCGCTTGGGGACGGAGGATGGGGCGGCTCGAGCCTGGTCGATTTGCTGCCGACGTATCTTCCCAGCAGCAGGAGCACGTTCCATCGCGATCCGGCGACCGTCGAACTTACGGCTGCCGGGGCGGATAGTCCGATCACGCGTCTCATGGACGATCCGGCAAAGAACGTCGACCGCTGGAAGAAGCTGACCTACCTGATGGATTACCAGGACGCCGGCACGGCCAAGCCCGGAGCCGCCGTGTTAATCCAGATGAACGCCGGCGCGCGCAAACTGCCGCTGCTGGTGACGCAGAATTACGGGCGCGGGCGCACGGCGGTGATGGCTACCTCGGGCACGTGGCGTTGGCAGATGAGCCAGCCCCTAGGTGATCCAGCCCACGATCTTTTCTGGCAGCAATTGCTGCGCTGGCTAGTGCTGGATTCGCCCGGACAAGTGGTGGTGACCGCGGCTAATCATACGCTGATGGATGATGGACACATTGAGTTTTCGGCCAACGTGCGCGATAAGGAATACATGCCGGCTCCCGATGCCAAGGTGACTGCGCATCTCATCGGACCGAACGGTATCTCTGTGATGTTGGACATGACCCCGGCGGCGGACAATCCGGGTGTTTTTCACGCTGCGTGGACTGCGGACAAACCCGGTTCCTATTTGGCTGAGGTCACCGCGCAAAAAGGATCGGAAGAGTTGGGCAGCGACACCTTTCCCTTTGAACGAATCGATGGAGTTGCGGAGAACTTCCATACGCTGCAGAACCGCGAGCTGCTGGAAAAGCTAGCGACAGAAACGGGCGGCCGCTATTGGAGGCCGGAAGAATTGGGCCGGCTGCCCAATGAGATTTCGTACTCGGATGCGGGCATTTCGGTGCGAGACATCAAGGAGCTATGGAACATGCCGGTGGTGTTCTTGTGGCTGCTGGTGCTTATGGCGACGGAATGGCTGTTGCGGCGTAAGTGGGGGGTGGTATGAAACTAGCCCTACTGCTGTGCCTGCTGATGACGGCTCTCACCGCGCATGCGAGCGTCTATTACGTCACGGTCGCCGGGCTCGGCGGCGAACCGGATTACGAGCAGCGATTCACGTCCAACGCCAAGGACCTGGATAAATTGTTCAAGGACTCCGGCAACAGCGCGCATGTGTACACACTGACCGGAAGCCAGGCGACGAAGGCGCAGCTGACGCAGACGCTTGCCTCCATTGCCCACGATGCCCGGCCCGAGGATGATTTCGTGCTTATCCTGATCGGGCATGGATCGTATGATGGCAACGACTACAAGTTCAACCTGGTCGGCCCGGACATTACTGCGCAAGACCTGGCCAGCCTTTGCGATCGTATTCCCGCCAGGCGCCAACTGATCGTCAACACCACTAGTTCGAGTGGTGGATCGGTGGCCGCCCTCGAAAAACCGGGACGCGGGGTGATTGCCGCAACTAAAAACGGCACAGAGAAAAACGCTACGGTTTTTGCGCGCTATTGGGTTGAGGCTTTGCAGGATCCTACCGCTGATGTGGATAAGAGCGATTCTATTAGCGCGATGGAGGCATTCACCTACGCGCAACGGAAGACGGCCGCTTTCTATGAATCGCAAAAGCGACTGGCAACGGAGCATCCTAT
The DNA here is from genome assembly GCA_963743365.1 of uncultured Acidobacteriaceae bacterium. GTDB lineage: Bacteria > Acidobacteriota > Terriglobia > Terriglobales > Acidobacteriaceae > PALSA-350. The sequence goes on along the minus strand of CAVUQE010000015.1, from coordinate 55,904 downwards.
TTTTGAGGACACGGGCAGGAACGAACCTGTCCGCGAGCCGTCAAAGAGCGAAGGGATGTGGCTGGCAAGTTTCCCCGTGTTGCGGATTGGCGCAGCCCAGAAGCAAGCGAATGATCCCGCAAAGCAGGCGCTGCTGGCGAAGAAAGAAGATCTGGAACAGAAAATTGACGCGCTCAAGTATCAAAAGGCTGCCATGGACCCTGCTGACTATAAGCAGCAGTTGACGACGGCGTTGGTGGCACTGGCGCAAGTGCAACAGGAACTCGACAAATGAACAGGGCAAGAAAACACGGTGCTTTGTTGGTGATGGTGATCGCGAGTCTGAGCCATTGCATGGCCGCGACGCCGGATAGCTGCCAAACTCTGCGCAAACATGGACAGAAGGCCGAGGCGCAAGCCTGTTTTGAGTCACTGGTGCACAGCAATACTGCCTACTATCGGGCGGAAGGCTACTGGGGGCTGGAACAGTATGACCAGGCAAACGAGCAATTTCGCATCGCAACCGCTCCGGCTGACAGCGACCCTCTCTACAAGGTTCGCTGGGGGATGCTGTTGCACCAGCGATTCAATAACACCGATGCTGTGGGCCTATTTCAGGAGGCGCTGCAGAAAGATCCAAAAAATGCGCAAGCCTATTTAGGACTCGCAATTGTCAGCGCAGACGGATTCGACGGTAAGGCCACGGATTATGCCAGCAGGGCCCTGGTGCTCGACCCCAAGCTGGTAGAGGCACATGAATTCGCCGCCAATCTCGCGCTGGAAAACGCGGATACAGAACACGCTCTCGCTGAGGCCGATGAGGCACTCCGATTGTCTCCCGACGCGCTGAACGCGATGGCCGTTCATGCAGCGATCGAGTTGCTGGCGGATCGTTCCCCCGACGTGTGGTTGGGAAAGATACAGAAAGTGAACCCCGGTTACGCAGAGGGCTACGCCCATGTGGCTCATTATCTCGAGCTCAACTACCGCTTTGAAGATGCCATCGTCTACGATCGCAAAGCGATTGAGGCGGATCCCAAGTACTGGCCAGCTCGTTCTCAACTAGGTGTCGGGTTAATGCGGCTTGGTCAGGAAGATGAGCCCTTCAAGCAACTGGAGATGTGCTACAACAACGGCTACCGTGATGCTCAAACGGTAAACAGCCTACGGTTGTTGGATAGCTATAAGAATTTCGTTACCTACAAAGAGAACGGGACCATCTTGCGGCTGGGTAAGAGTGAAGCTGAGCTGTTGCACCCTTACTTTGAAGCGGAGCTGCAACGGATCATCGCCACCTACAACAAGAAATATCAGATGAAGCTTAGCGGCCCGGTTCAGGTTGAGGTGTATCCCAACCACGAGGACTTTGCTGTGCGCACCATGGGAATGCCCGGTCTGGGGGCGCTCGGCGTCACCTTTGGTCAAGTAGTGGCCATGGATAGCCCGTCGGCACGCAAGCCGGGTGACTTCAACTGGGGCAGCACTTTGTGGCACGAGATGAGCCACGTCTACATTCTCACGGCCACCAACCATCGGGTGCCACGCTGGTTTACGGAAGGCCTTGCGGTGCACGAGGAGACGCAAGTATCGCCGGAGTGGGGTGATCGCGTGTCGCCGGAGATCCTGGTTGCCATCCGGGATAAGAAGTTGCTACCGGTGGCGAAGCTGGACCGAGGCTTCATCTTCCCGGATTATCCGGCGCAGGTCGTTGTCTCTTACTTTGAGGCGGGAAGCATTTGCGACTACATCCACAGCCAGTGGGGCGAGGGCAAGCTGCTGGACATGGTCCATTCGTATGCAAAACTCAAAACCACGCCCCAGGTCATTCAAGACGATCTTGGCGTTTCTCCGGAAGAATTCGATAAACAATACTTGCAATGGATCGACAAGAAATACGGAGCGCAAGCTGCCAACTTTGAACAGTCCCGCAAGGCGCTGGAACAACTGGTAGCGGCGGCTAAAGAGAATCAGTATGACTCCGTGATCCAAGACGGCGAAGCCGTTCGGCGAATGTATCCGGAATACGTCGGGGATGCCAACCCTTATGAATTCATCGCCGCGGCATACCTGGCCAGGGGCGATAAGAAGGCTGCGGAAACTGCGCTCACTGTTTATGAGAAGGTCGGCGGCGACGATCCCGCTACTCTGAAAAAGCTAGCCGGGCTCGAGGAAGAGTTGGGGCAGCCTAAGGAAGCTGCAGAGACCCTGGACCGCATCAACTATATCTACCCGGTCCACGATGAGGATCTGCATCGCCACCTGGGTGATTTGTGGTTTGCGCAAGCGAACTACCCGGGAGCGATCCGCGAATATACCGCCCTGGTGGCATTGAACCCACTCGACAAGGCAGGCGCGCACTACAGCTTGGCCAAAGCCTATTACGCGTCAGGACAACGCGACAAAGCCGAGGAAAGCGTGCTCGCCGCGTTGGAAGCCGCACCAGGGTATCGGCCGGCGCAGAAGTTGCTGTTGGAGATTGAACACCCGGAACAGAAGGACTCGCCCAAAACGAACTAAGCCGAGAGGAAGGAATTAGCCAATGGTCACGATCCCTGAACTTAGCCAGGACGCAGCCCAACTGCAACAGCGCATCGAAAGGTTTTACGCGGTCCGTGATGGCATCCTCGCCCAGGTGCGACAGGTAATCGTCGGCCAGGAAGATGTGCTCGACCAGATTCTTACTGCGCTCTTTGTCGGTGGACATTGCTTGATCACTGGTCTGCCCGGCACCGCCAAGACGCTGATGGTGCGCACCATTGCGGAGACGCTGGGCCTGTCGTTCCGGCGCATCCAATTCACGCCGGACCTGATGCCCTCCGACATTACCGGCACCGACATTATTGAGGAAGACCTCACCACAGGCCACCGCAAGTGGACCTTCGTCCACGGTCCGATCTTCGGCAACATCGTGCTGGCCGACGAGATCAACCGCACCCCTCCGAAGACCCAGGCCGCATTGCTCGAAGCTATGCAGGAACGCTCCTGCACGGTGCGCGGCCACGTTTATCCGCTGCCCGCTCCCTTCTTCGTGTTGGCAACGCAGAACCCGATTGAACTCGAAGGTACCTACCCGCTGCCCGAAGCGCAGCTCGACCGGTTTCTCTTCAACACCATCCTCGACTACCTCAGCGCCAGCGACGAACTCAAAGTAGTGGACCTTACAACGACGACCAAGGTGGCTACAGTGGAGCCGGTGACCACTGCGCAGGAGCTGCTCGACTTTCAGCAACTGGTCCGCATGGTGCCGATCGGCGAACCGGTGGCGAAGTATGTCGTCAACCTGGTGCGCGCGACAAGATACAAGAACGAGAATGCACCCGATTTCGTAAAGAAGTATGTCAACTACGGCGGCAGCATTCGTGCCGCGCAATTTATTGTGTTGGCGGCAAAGGCGCGTGCGCTCTCGCGCCGCCGCTACCACGTCACGTACGACGACGTCACCTCGCTTGCCATCCCTGTGCTGCGTCATCGCATCCTGCTCAATTTTCATGCTGAGTCGGAGCGCGTGGATGCCGATGAGATTCTCCGCCGCCTGATCGAACATATGCCGCCACCGAAGGAGGCCTGATGCTGCAGCGCTTTCTCGATCCCGGTGTGCTGGCCAGTATCAGCAGCCTTGACTTGCTCGCCAAAACGGTGGTGGATGGCTTTGTCGCGGGACTCCACCGGTCGCCGGATTTTGGCTTCAGTTCGGAGTTCGCTGAGTACCGCGCCTATACGCCCGGGGACGACCTGCGCCATGTCGACTGGAATTTATTTGCGCGCACCGAGCGCTGCTACCTGAAGCGCTATCGCGGAGATACCAACAGCCAGCTCACCATCCTGCTCGACGCCAGCAATTCGATGGATTACACATCCAGCAAAGCCAGGCCAAGCAAGATGGATTATGCCCGCTTCGCCGCCGCCTCACTGTTCTATCTCGCCATCCACAATCAGCGGGACGCGGCCGGCCTGATCGTTTTTGACGATGAGGTGCGCAATTACATTCGGCCCTCGACGCGGCAAGGTCAGCTGCACCGGCTGTTAGCCGGGCTGGAGCAAGCGCAGCCACGTGCGCGCACAGACTTTAATAAGCCACTGCTTCACTTCCAGAATCTTCTGCATCGGCGGGGCATTGTGATCATGTTCTCCGATTTCTATGAAGACCCCGCCACCATCGTGCGTACGATCGAGCCGTTGCGCTACCACGGCAATGAGGTGGTGCTGTTTCATGTGCTCGATCCGAAAGAGATACGGCCCGATCTGCGTGGGCCGGCCATCCTGGTAGACCTGGAGACAGACCAGCGGATGGAAGTGATTCCGGAGTACACGCGCAAGGAGTACACCAGAAAGATCGACGACCATTTGGAGCAACTGCGTGACCGCACGCGGGGTGCGGGCATGGATTACCACCTGCTGGTGACCGACCAGCCGCTCGACACCACGCTGCGCGAGTACCTCGCTATTCGCCAGGGAGGGCAATGATGGGATTTTTCAATCCATGGTTTTTGGCTGCCCTGGCGGCGATTGGCTTGCCCATCTACATTCACCTGTTGCGCCGCCACATCGTTCCCCCGCAACCCTTCAGCTCTCTTATGTTTTTTGAGCGCGGCACGCAAAGCTCCACGCGCCATCGGCGGCTGCGCTATTTGCTGCTGTTTTCCCTGCGCACAGCATTGCTGCTGCTGCTGATACTCGCGTTTGCCAATCCCTTTATCCGGCGGGTTAGCAGTAGCACAAGCGACAAGCTGCTGCTGGTGGTGGTCGACAACTCTTTCAGCATGAAGGCTGGGTCGCGGTTTGCGGACGCCAAGCAAGCCGCGTTGCAGTTGCTGGCATCGAGGCCACGATCGCAGCGCGCCGAAGTCATGGCACTGGGCGGCCGGCTGGCGATTTTGACTCAGGCGATACAGGACGCGGGGGCCCTGCGTTCGGCAGTGGAGAGTATTCAGCCTGGAGATTCGCGTGCAAATTTAGGTGAGCTTGCACACGGAGTCCGTGTCCTGGTCGAGACCGTGCACACACCGGTGGAGCTGCACCTCTTCAGCGATATGCAGAAAACAGGCATGCCGGCGAACTTCGCTGACATCGAGTTGCCCGCTAATGTGACCGTCGTTCCGCATCCAGTAGGTGCTGCCGCCATGCCCAACTGGACGGTCGAAGGTGTGAATGCCCCGGCTCAACTGGCGGACGCGAAAGATCCGAAAAAATCGCGTGTACAGGCGGTGATTGCCGGCTATGGAACTCCCGCTGCCTCGCGAACGGTTTCGCTGGTCGTCAATGGCAAGACCGTCGCTACCCGCAAAGTGGATGTTGCGGCGGATGGCCGGGCTACGGTTGAGTTTCCATCGCTCGATGTGCCCTACGGGCTGAACCGTTGTGCGGTCAAGATCGATTCCGCGGACGGCTTTCCTGCGGACGACGTAAGCGTGTTCTCGGTCAAACGGGCCGATCCGGAGCGGGCGTTGTTCGTGCACCAGGCCAGCGATACGCGGTCGCCTCTTTATTTTGGCGCGGCGTTGGCTGCGGCGAGTCAGGCATCCTTCACTTTGCAATCCATCGATAGCGAGAAGTCGGCTGACGTTGACCCTGCAAAGTACGCATTTGTGGTGCTCTCCGATGCAGTGTCGCTGCCTTCGATCTTTGAGAATGCCCTGACGCGGTACGTGCGCGGCGGCGGCAGTGTCCTGATTGCAACCGGGACGTCGGCCGCGCACCATGCGCGCATCCCCATCTTCGGTGGAACCACCTCAGAGGCGCACGCTTACTCGCGCAATGGATATGCCGTGGTGGGGCAGACCGACCTTACGCATCCAGTGATGAACGATGCCGCGGGATGGAACGACCTGAAGATCTATTACGTCGCTGGCGTAGACGCGGACGGTGCGCGCGTGATCGTTCGGCTGACAGATCAAACGCCACTGCTGATGGAGAAGCAGATTGGAGAGGGCCACGTGCTGCTGCTCGCCTCCGGATTGGACAACTTGACCAACGACCTGCCGGTCCGTCCTGCGTTTGTAGCGTTTGTGGATCGCACCGCGCGCTATCTTGCGGGAAGTGACAGCATCAGCGGCAGCAGGGTGGTGGATTCGTTTGTTCCGCTGCGCACCACTGCGGTCCGAACGGGCGACTCGTCGGCGGGGGTCGAGATCATCGACCCTGACGGTCATCGCGCTTTGTCGTTGGCGGAGGCGGCCACTGCACAGTCTTTCCAGTTGACGCGCGCGGGGTTCTACCAGATCCGTTTCGCAAATGGCCACACCGCGCTGATTGGCGTGAATCCAGACGCCCGAGAATCCGATCTGCAGCCCATCGCGAACGATTTGTTGCAACTCTGGGGTAAAGGTTCTACGTCCCCGGAGCCCACCACGGTGGGTTACGTACAGGAAAAATATACCGCCCATAGCGTCTGGTGGTACGTTATGCTGCTTGTATTGGTGGCGGCGGTTGCCGAGTCCATCGTTGCCAGCCGCTACCTCGGCACACAGAGGGAGGAGGCATGAGCAATCAGGACAGGCTCAACCTCTATATCCGGCAATTGCACCAGCGGTTGCGTCTGGGTGTATCGCTGCGTGGTGTGGCCATTCTCATGGCCACGGCACTGATCACAACCATATTTCTCGTTCTCATTCTGAATGCGTTCGCTTTTCCGGTGCGCGGTCTCACGGGCGCTCGATCGCTGCTACTGCTGATCCTGGCTCTGGCAGCGGCCTTCGGCCTTGCGCTTCCCATGCGGCGTCTTACGCGTGGACGGGCCGCGGCAATGGCCGAATCCGCTTACCCTGAATTTCAGCAGCGGTTGCTCACCTTCGATGACAAGGAAAAACGGGGAAACGATCCTTTCCTGGAATTGCTTGCGGCGGACACGCTTGCGGTAGCCAAAGACGTGCCGCCAGCGAACCTGGCACCGAATAATCGCCTTTATTTTCTGGCGGGTGCGGGTTTCGCGTGCCTGGCGGTGCTGGCGTGGCTTGTCGCCGCGGGTCCCGGATATCTCGGCTATGGAGCGTCGCTGCTCTGGACCGGGCCGAAAGCTGCTCCTCTTTACGACATACGAGTTACCCCGGGTGATGTTGCCGTGCGGCGCAACAGCGATCAACTGGTGACGGCACAGGTGATCGGGCTTAGACCGGAGAAGGTGCGGCTGTTTGCGCACTACCAGAGCGCGCGCAGTCAAGTGTGGGAGCCGGTCACGATGCAGCCGCAAACTGATGGAGCTACGCCTCCTGGAAGCTCGAACTACCAGTTCCTCTTCGCCGGCCTTCCTGAAAACGTCGAATACTACGTCCAGGCCGATCATCTGACCTCGCGTCACTTCAAAGTCCGCGTGGTTGATTTACCCGCGGTCAAGCAAATGAAGGTGACCTACCACTACCCGAAGTGGACGGGGATGCATGAGGTTACAGAGGAGCACGGGGGCGACTTGCGCGCGATCGAGGGCACCAACGCAGAGTTGACCGTGCAGATGGACCACCCTTTGCGCAATGGGCAACTCACGCTCGACGATGGAAAGCAGATTACGCTTAGCGGCGGCGAGGGCAATGTGTACAAGGGCTCCATCCTCATGCAAAAGGATGGCGCTTACCACGTTGCTGCTCTCGATCAGGGTCAACCGGTCCGCTTGTCGGAGGACTACTTCATCGCTACCGACAAAGCGAACCCGCCGCAGATCGCCATCGATCGACCAACCGGCGACTACCGCGCCAGTCCTATTGAAGAAGTCACGGTCGGCGTGAAGGCCGCGGATGATTTTGGCCTGAACAAAATGAGCCTTCACTATTCGGTCAACGGCGGACCTGAGAAAACCATCGACCTGTTGCAGAAGCCGGGCGCCAAGAACGCTGATGGTACGGCGACTTTGAGCCTGGAAGATTTCAAGTTGATTCCCGGAGATGTGGTCAGCCTGTACGCCACGGCGAAAGATGGACACGCAGAAGCGCGCACCGACATGTCGTTTATCCAGGCGGATCCGTTTGAACGGGAATTTTCGCAATCGCAGCAGATGGGTGGAGGTGGCGGCGGTGGACGTGGGGGTGGAAGCCAGACGGACATTTCCAAGCGCGAGAAGGAGCTGATCGCAGCGACCTGGAAGCGCCAGAATGAAAAGGCAACGACACCTAAGGATTCGGCGGAAGCAGGAAAGTTCCTCTCCGAAGTGCAGACCAAATTGCAGGAGCAGGCCTTGTCATTGGCCGCGCGCATGGATAGCAGGGATTTGTCGTCGGCGAATGAGGAATTCAACAGCTTTGGGCATGACATGCAGGCGGCCGCAGCGGCCATGACGCCATCGTCCGAAAAGCTGAAGCAGATGCAATGGCACGACGCGATTCCGGCGGAACAGAAAGCGCTGCAGTACCTGCTGCGTGCTGAGGCGACCTTCCGCAAGATAGAGGTCGCGTTCGGGCAGCAGCGCGGTGGTGGTGGCGGCGGTGGAGGAGGCGCAGGTCGTGATCTTGCCAGCCTCTTCGACCTTGAACTGGACACGGAGAAAAACCAGTACGAGACAGCGCAGACAGGCTCGGCGGCAGATCAGCGCGCCAAAGCTGTCGACGATGCTCTGCAAAAGCTCGATGCCCTGGCCCGTCGCCAGGAAGAGTTGGCCCAGCAGCGCAACAGCACGCAAACCATGCAAGAGCGCTGGCAGCAAGAGATGTTGCGCCGTGAGGCTGAAGAGCTGCAGAAGCAGATGGAACAGCTGGCCCAGAACAGTCAGCCCAAGAATGATCAGCAAGGACAGCAAGGAGGTCAGCAGCAACAGGGGCAACAAGGCCAGCAGGGTCAGGCAAGCCAGCAAGGACAACAGGGACAGCAGAGCTCTGGTGGCTCATCGAGTGGATCGTCAGCCGGTGGGCAGTCCTCCCAGTCTCGGGCCGGAGGATCGAGAGCTCAATCGAATGCTGATGGAGGGGCGAGCGATCCCCGTGTGACCCAGGCCTTGAATCGCCTGCGCGAGGCGGATCAGGAGATGAAGCGCAGCGCGGGTCAACAGCAAGGTGCGGACGCAGCGCGGCAGGCGGCTGACCAACTCCGACAGGCTGCGAGCCTCATGAGCGGTACGCAGCAACAACAGGCTACGGGCAGACTCGATTCACTCTCCCGGGAAGCCGACCGTCTGAGCAAGGAAGAGCATGCCCAGGCGGACCGGGTTCGCGGGTTGGCTGGTCGTCCTGAGGCATCCAGCCAGGCTGACTATCAAGCCAGGCTGCAGCAGCGCAACAAATTGGCGGAGGACCGGCAGCAACTTTCGGACGATCTTTCTCAGCTGGAGAAGAATATGCGCAACTCGGCCCGTGAGCTGGCGCCGACGCAGCCGCAAGCGGCTTCGAAATTGCGCGATGCGCTGGGCGGCATGGACCAGACCGACCTGACGAACCGTGTACAGCGGACTGCCGACTGGCTCCGCCGTGGAATTAATCCCAACTCGAATGGAACCGAGGAGGGCATCAGTAAAGGTCTCGATCAGTTGAGCCAGCAGGTACACCAGGCGGAACAAGGGCTCGGCCCGGGCAGACCGTCTCCAGGCCAGGGTGAGCAAACCGCTGCGCTCGACCACGTCGAACGGTTTCGCAGCCAGATTGAGTCTCTAACGGGGCGTGGACAGAATCCTTTAGGCCGCCAACCTGGCCAACAGCAGGGGCAGGGCGGACAGCAACAGGGACAGCCGGGTCAGCAGCAGGGGCAGGGTGGACAGCCGGGCCAGCAGTCGGCTCAGAATGGACAGTTTGGGCAACGTCAAGGGAGTTCGAGCAGCCGCGGTGGCCCAGGCGCTCAGATTGCTCAGAACGGTGGCGGGAATCAACGTGGGGGAAACCAGGTCGCCCAGGATAACTTAAGCGGCGACGTTGGCAATTGGCGCTCCGGCGGCGGAGCGGTGGGCACGGCCTGGAACAACATCAATACGGGGAACAACCGTTTCGACAGATCAGGCAGGGCTGCTCCTGATAATTCTCCAGTACCTGCCGACCCGGAAGCTACTTACCGGCAGGGGCTGGAAGAGCTGAGCCAGCTGCACCACCTGGCGCAGAATGACCCCACGGCGCTCAAGGAAATTCAGGACCTGGTGCGCGAGATGCAGCGCCTTGACCCGAAGCGCTTCCCGGGCAATCCGGCGATGGTGGAGCAGCTTCATACCGAGGTACTCAGCGGAGTCGACAAACTGGAGTTGCAACTGCGCCACGATTCGGGCGATGAGGCGGGTCAGGTGCGCACGACGAAAGAGCCGCCGGTGCCGCCCGGATACGAAGAAGCGGTGGCCGAATATTTCCGCCGTCTCGGCAAGGGCCAATAGGGACATGCGGATCCGAACGGTAAACCGCGAACTACGGTTGGAAAACGAGCCGGGCACCTTTTTGGGCGGAATTCCAAAGAGCTTCAATTTCGCTCAACGGAGCAGGAGTTGTTTTGATCTGGAACGGCTCTTTTTCTGCTTCCTTGAGGAAGTTGGCGACAGCGGCAAAGATCTGCTCCAGCGACACACTGCCGAAACCGCTGCCGATCAGCTCAAGTCCTCCACTGCGCAGGGTGGCCGCCGGTAACGCGATGGTTGGGCCCGCGCTCTCGCCTATCTGGACAAAACGGATTCGCGAGGCGGCAAAGCCTTTCCCCTTATGCGAGATAGCTTCGAGCAGACACTCTGCGGGATTTCCCCACACGTAGTCCAACACAATATCGAACCTGTCCTTGATCCATTCGCTGCGCAGCGAAGAAATCAAGGTTTCCCGTCCTTGGCTCAGCGAAATGATCGCGTCCGCGCCGCGCTGTTCGAGCTCTTCAAGCAACCGTGGGTTGCGGCCGGCGGCGACAACTCGCCTGGCCCCAAGACGCTTTGCGACCTGTACCGCGAGTTGGCCGGCTACGCCCGTCGCGCCAAGAATCAGTACGCTCTCTCCTGCGATAAACTGTGCGCGCAGTAGCGCGGCCCATGAAGACATGCCTGGATTCATGATGGCCGCAACGGTGACATCATCGAGAGCTTCGGGAATCGGTAAGCACATGTAGGGCGCGGTTACTGCGTGCTCGGCAAAGGTCCCAAAGGGAGGACGGACCATGCCGAAATACACGCGCGTGCCATCTTCTAGCCGTCCCACGCCATCGACACCGGGAATCATAGGCAACATGCCGCTGCTGGCATAGTGGCTTCCCTCGGCTAGCGCCTTGACCACGGGGTGCAGTCCGGCGGCACTGACGTTGACAAGCACCTCCCGTTCTGCGGCGACAGGTTCGGCAAAAGATGTGTAACTGGGCGGGACACGGAATGCATGGACCACGGCTGCGTTCATCGACACCTCCTTAACAACGTTAAGTAGCTTAACATCGTTAAGGAGATTTTGTCAGCTATGGCCCTGGACCGGACAACCATGATTGCCGCCGCCCTGGAACTACTGGACGAGGCCGGCCTCGACGGTTTGACGCTACGCCGGCTGGCGTCCAAGTTGAACGTGCAGGCGCCGGCTATCTATTGGCACTTCAAAAACAAGCAGGAGCTTCTGGACGAGATGGCGAGTGCGGTTCTGCGGGCCGGGGTTCAGCAGGTGCCGATCAGCGCAGGCGTGAAGTGGGATAAGTGGGCGATAGCGTACGGCAAGGGGCTAAGGCAGCTCTTGCTGCTCCATCGCGACGGAGCCAAGATGGTGAGCGGCACGCGGCTTACGGACAACTCCTTGTACGCGCCCATGGAATCGGCCTTGCGCACGCTGGTCGACGCAGGATTTTCTCCAAAGCTTTCCATGGCGGCACTCTCCACCATCTACAGCTACGTGGTCGGGTTCGTTATCGAGGAGCAAGCCGTCTGTCCGCGGCCCGGTGAGCGCGACGAATTCTACGATCCGCAACAGCGTAGCCAGCGGGTCGATGGGGAGAAATTCCCGCTCGCGCTCCAGGCTGGGGATTTGTTCTCGAACTTCGATCAACATTTTGAAACAGGGCTGAAATTAATTATTGCGGGCATCGCCGCCCAAAAGCCCGCGAAGCGCAGAAGCACTCGAGCAACTACTTACCGTGGTAATCCTTGAAGAGTTCTGGGAACTGCTGCTTCAGGGCTTCGATCTTGGGGCGGTCACACACCATGATGTAAGGATTGTTCGGATTGTGCAGCGCGTAGTCCTGATGATAGGACTCAGCATCGTAAAAGGCCTTCAGGGGAACAACCTGGGTGACGATGGGTTTGGGAAAGACGTGGGCCGCATCCAGCTGCGCGATGTAGGCCTTGCTGATCTTCTGCTGCTCGTCGCTGGTATAGAAGATTACCGAACGGTAAGACGAGCCCACATCCGGGCCCTGGCGGTTTAGCTGAGTGGGGTCGTGGGCTACGGAAAAGAAGATCCGCAGTAGCTGGCCATAGGTGATCTGCGAAGGATCGAAGACGACCTTAACCGACTCCGCGTGCCCGGTATTCTCCTGGGACACCTGGTCGTAGGTCGCGGTGAAGGCCGTACCGCCTGAGTATCCCGCGGTTGTAGAGAGCACCCCTTTGACACGCTCAAATACGGACTGAGTACCCCAGAAACAGCCGCCGGCAAAGACTGCGGTCTGCTTTCCCGGAGCCTGGGCGAGCGCCGCATCGGTTGCCGGAGGAGGTATGGGCGTCCTGGCAGCCGCGCTGCAACCGATAGAAGCCGCAAAGGCCATCAAAAGAGCAGCTACCACATTACGCATCGCCAAGGAACTGGTCATACAAAAGCCTCCATCCGGTATGAGACGAACTTACGCTACGGAAGTTACAGCCGACCGGAAGCCCATTGCAACCCTGCTTCATTTTGCTTGCGGCGGACAGGCCGCTTCAAAGTCATCGTAGCTGCCTTCCTGGAGCGTCACGTGCGCGATTTCGCTGCCGGCGGGATGATTCGGATCGTGCGCCTTATAAAGCGTTCCGTCGGGCAAAAACGCTCTGGAAAGAGCCTTGTGATCGTCCAGCACCAGTTCGCGGTCCCCCCACTTTCCGTAGAAATCAAGATACGGCCTGCGGTCGGTGATGAAATGCGTCTTCCATCCTGGGGCATTTGACATATAAAGGTGAATTGGTTGACCCAGCGTATCCAGGGGAAGGTGCCGTGGCATACTCCCGCCAAGAGAAAGGCGATAGCGCTCACCCGTCGGAGTACACAGGTAAGCGATGCCAGAAAGGTTTGTCGACAGATACATCTTGCTCCCGCGTGACGTCGGCTCGACGCGTGCGAATAGCAGATATTCGCCCCCGGCCGAAGCAACATTCACCTTTCCCCATCCTTGCCAATAAGGAAGGGGGTGAAAGTGTCCTCCCAAGTAATAGCTCCATGGGGCGAAGACCGCTGTCACCAGGAGCAGAAAGGCGCCCGCGCAGACGAGAAGGATGATTAGCTGGGTTAGCAATCCAAATCGACGCCGGCGGCCCGGCAATCCGGTGGGTAAGTTCAATCGATTCCGCAAACTAGCTCCTTTGAGCTGCAAATCTCCAGTGCCCAGCGGCCTGCGGTAACCCGTTATAATGCAAGAGTATCTCCAAGGGTGAAACAGGCATGGCACTTAAGGGCTCCGCTTTCGCTAAGCTGCTTATTATCTTTGCATTGCTGGGTGTGCTTCCATCCTTCGCTGCTAATGTTGGCAGCCAACCGGATCCTCCTTCTTACCGGCTGCGCCTGTATCACTTGCACACCGGCGAACGTATCGATGTGGTTTATCGGATAGGCAACCAGTACCAGCCGGATGGCATTGCGCAGCTGGACCATTTTCTGCGCGACCATCGCACTGGCGATGTAAAGGATTATGACCTCAAGGAATTCGATCTGCTGCACGATCTGCTGATCAAGTTGGGACACCCTGACGGGGAAATTGATATTGTGTGCGGTTATCGCACCCCGTGGAGCAATAACTACCTTCGGCAACATGGGCACGGGGTCGCCGAGCATAGCCAGCACATGGAAGCGAAGGCCATCGACATTCGCATTCCCGGAGTTTCCAGTGCGGAGGTTCGCGATGCGGCGTTGTCATTGGGTCGTGGCGGAGTTGGCTATTACGCGCAGTCGAACTTTGTTCACGTGGACGTAGGCCGCGTTCGCCGCTGGTAGCCCTTCCCTTCTTTTTCTTATGGGTAAGGCGGCCCCTTGGCTAATACCGCGTTGAGCGTCTGGTCGTGCCCATAAATGTCGTTAAAGAAATAGATTTCTCCATTCTCTTCAACGACCGCAGTCAGATAAATAATCACCACCGGGACTGGCGGGCTCAGGTTAACCTGCTGATTATCGGGGCCCGATTGCATGGCCGCCTTTACTGCGTCCAATGTCCATTTGGGCTGGTCTCGAAGCAGCCACGCTGCCAGATCCGCTGGTTTCTCCAGCCGTATGCATCCATGGCTGAAATCGCGTCTGGATTGAGAAAACAGTGACTGGGCTGGGGTGCTGTGCAGGTACACGTTGTGCTCGTTGGGAAAAATGAACTTGATAAGCCCGAGTGAGTTCGACGGTCCCGGCCTTTGGCGCACCAGCAGCTTGCCTGAACGCAACTGCGCCAGCACGTCGGCACTCACCGCTCCGCTGGTAACGATTTTGCCGCTTTGGTCGGTTACTTCAAAACCTTTCTTAGCCAGATAGCTGCTGTCTTTCTGCAGCGCTGGTATGATCTCCGCCCGCGCAATGCTGAGGGGAACATTCCAGTACGGACGGAAGATGATGTACTTCATGTCTTGGGCAAAGACAGGAGTCTCATGGCGTACTGCTTTGCCAACGACGACGTTCATGCGCATGGCAATGCGATGATCGGGGGAAAATGCGCGTAAGACAAACTCGGGGATATTGACCGCGACGGGTAGAGGCGAAAAGTCCGCAGGCAACCATCTCCATCGTTCCAGCGCGTCGTCCAACTGTTGAACGCGGACACTAAAAGGCGTGTTCAGCTGAAGCAGCGTGTCTTTGCCCAGCCTGCCGTCCGCTCCCAGTCCGTGCCGGGCTTGAAAATGCTTGACCCCATCAACCAACGCGCCCTCGTAGATTCCGGGCTTGGCGTCGGTAACCGGGCCCTGCGGCAGATCACCGACTAATTGCAAACGCTGTGCCAGTGCCTCCGCCCCCGGATAGGCATCGCCGGGCGCGAGCGTCTTTTGCACCTCGGGCAGTGGGGGGCTGTGATCCTTATCCGCAAGCGAAAGATAAGTTTGCAGGGCCAACTCGGTACGCTGATATCCGTAGTAAGGCGGCTCTACTCCGTTCAACACCTCCGGCACGTTGCCTGCCACGAGGAGCTTCTGGGTCAGAAACTGTGGCAGATCGTACTTCTTCTGCTCCACATCGAAGCCGACTTTGAATTGCTTTGGATTCACGCGCCCCATGTGCAGGTCAGAGATGTAGCGCATCGCGCTCACGGTAAGCGCCGCATCGAAATGAGCAACTATGTTTGCATCTAACGGCGAATTCTTCAACACGGCGAGGCGCTGAGGCCAACGCGATGCGTCGTAGTCCTCCGGGTTAAGGCCCTTTTGCCGGCTGCTCTGGAACGCGGTAATCACTGCCAGCGCCTGGGGTATCGCTTGTCCGTTGCGCACCCAGACGGGGGCATAGTTCACCGACTGATACAGCGCCTGAACCTGCTGGCTGTAATCGGGAAAGTTTGGAAATGTCAGGTCGACGAGTGTGCCCGCAGCGGCAATGGTACGCAGCTGTGCGGCCACCGCATCTCCATTCAGAGCAGGGCCGGCCTGGGGTGGAGTAGGCGCGATTTGGGAGTGGCATCCAAGCGCAAGAAAGAACAGGGTGAGGATGGGAACGATGGATGCCGCGAGTCGTTTTAGTGCAATCATGATGTTTTGATCTCTGATCCTGTTTTGCGATTCGGCCCGGATTGCATTCTTGTGCAGCTGGAAAGCGGAGACTAGGCTTCGGAGGACACCAGCGCCGGAGTCATCAGCGAGGTGGTGGCTTCGACCCCAGGGGCCAATCGCGTGAGGGTAATCACTGTAATGTCGTCGTCCTGCCCGAAGGCAACGGCCGCGTCGGTAGCTTGCTTGGCATCCGGTTGGGTAGCCACCAGCGCCCGCAGGCGTTCAAAGCTGAAGATGTCGCCGACGGAATTGCGTGCCTCGAGCAGACCATCGGTATAGAGGGTGAGCCGATCTCCGATAGCCAGGTGAAGCTTTGTGTTCTCGTACCTGGTGAGCGGGTCAAGACCCAGGGGCAGCGCGCCCGGCGAGCTGAGTTCGGTCTTGTTGAGGAAGACAGGAGGATGTCCTGCATTCGCCAGAATGCACTCTCCATCAGGATCCAGCCGCAATGCCAGGCAGGTTACGAACCCATCTTTCAAACGGCCATACAGGCGGCGGTTGAGTATAGAAAGAACTTCCGAAGGATCGTCCACGGTATCCGCCACCGTGCGAATGGTCCCGACGATCAGCGCAACGGTCATCGCTGCTTTCAACCCCTTGCCACTCACATCACCTAACACAAGTAAGGCCGAGCCATCCGGCTGGGCGATGAGTTGAAAGAAATCCCCGCCGACCTGTTGAGCCGGCCGGTATGCACTCGTCACCGCATAGCCATCGAGAGAGGGAAGTGTCTCCGGGATGAGCACTTGCTGCAACTCCTGCGCGCTCTTGAACTCCTGTTCGAGTACGCCTTGGCGCTCACTCTGCTCGATCGAATAGCGGTAAACCGCATACACAATGGAGATCAGTAGAAAGGTAAATTCCAACGAGGACAAATTAAATGGGTTACCGCCTACGGTAAACAACGGCGATCCCGTCTTTTGGGAGATAGTCCAGCGGGTGAAGCGGACGCCCTGGCCTGTGAAGTTCTGGAAGGCCAGCGTTAACTGTGTGAGCGCGGCAAGGATAGCCATCAGCCAGCGAGAGCGGTCCAGCCGCTTTCCAATGGCAAAGCTAAGCAGTACCAGCGGATAGGCTTCAATCAGCACGGTCGGCAACGTGAGTACGGCGTCGCCTATCTGGAGAAGCTTTACGTGAGGCCCGCTCCAGTCGAGCAGATTCAGCACCCCGTCGGTAGCTCCGCAGAAAATGGAGATGCACGCCAGAATGCGGGTCCATCGGGGTAGAAACGGATGGCGATCAAGCTCCAACAGATACAGCAACAGATACCAGATCGCGATGTCCGCAAAGGAGAGAAGCGGCTGGCTAATGCCGTTCGCGACAGCAGCCGTGATGGGCAAGCGGAGGCTGCCCAAAAAGGCTGAGACCAAAAGAGCGGAAGCCCATACGGACATCCAGAGCAGCACTGGTCGCCTGCGGTTTCGGAACCAGGAGAGGAAGCCGAGGATGGCGATCAGCCCATAGATGACCTGGATTGCGGAGCCGAACAGCCGCCCTCGGACGAACTGATAGTTGAGATTGCCTTTGTAGGTGGCGATGGCATCGGCTGGCCCGACGAGGGGCGGTGCATTCAGGCCTCCGGCTTCGCCAGTATCAGAAGAGACATACGGCGCCTTCCACACTCTGAAGGCAAGCACGCCGGCTCCTGGCCGGCCCAACGCAATGATCTGAGCCGGGAGATTCGAGTAATAGAACGGCTGTGGCGGCAACTTTCCCTGCCGGCCGATCAGAGTGCCGTTCCAGTAGACCTCGTAGGCGTCGTCGATGGGCGGCAGCAGGAGTGCCAACTCCGATTCGGCCCCGGCTACAGGGAGAAAATTCACGTGACGACGGTACCAGGCAAAACCCGTGTATCCGAAGTGGGTCTGGTCGCCCCAGGGTTTGTCTACACCGATCCTCTCCCAACCGGAGTCATCCAGCGTGGGCGAGGCCCAGTTGGTGTTATCGCCCAAACGAAATTGCCAATCACCACCCAACGGGACAGTCCCTTTGCCCAGCCCTTCGATGTTCAAAGGAACCGGCGCAGGCGCGGCCGCGGCTCGCGCATTTAGGGAGCCGAACACAACAAACGCACAGGCAAGCAACAACTTACCGGGTAAAATCCGCCTATTCATGATGCCAGAATGATACCCGCTCGACGGCTCTTTGCAGCGTGCGTCAGTCCAAATTCGAAGCGCAATACATCGGATCGTGGCGAACGCCGGTCTTCATGAACTCTTCGATCATTCCGACCGGTTGGATACCACCCCTGGCTCCGACCGCCATGCAATTCATTGCGGCAGCGGCGCAACCAAAATCAAGCTGCTGTTCGAGGGGCCAATCCTGAAGAAGACCGTAAATGAAGCCGGCATGGAAGATGTCTCCCGCGCCGGTCGTGTCGACCACCGAAACGCGATACGCGGGGGCGTGGTGTGCGTGCTTTCCATCCCAAGCCAGGACGCCGTCGTGGCCCAGGGTTGCGGCGGTGAGACGGCAGCCATAGCGGCGTTGCATGAGCCGCAGGGCCATTTCCAGATCGGGTTCGCCGGTCAGCCTGGAGGGGATATCCCTGCTCACGATGAGGTAGTCGACGTTTTCCAGGAGCCTATCCAAACCTGCATATACCTCATCCAGATCGGCAATCACGGGTATGCCTGCGGCGCGGGCCCAACCAGCGGCCACAGCGGCAGCCTCCGTGTCGTAGCCATCCACGTGCAGGGCTTGCGCGTTCACGATCCATTGGCGATCCAGATGGGCAGGTTTCAGGGTAACGCGTTCATCGCGCCGGCAAAGCACAGTCCGCTCACCCCCGCCGTCGACCAGTATGAGCGACTGCGGGCTCGCTCCTCCTGTAACAGTGATGATCTCGGTCTCCACGCCTGCGCGGGCAAAGGCCTCTTTGTGAAGAGTCGCAGCGGAGTCATCGCCAAGGATTCCCACATAGCGCGTCGACATGCCCCAGCGCTGACAAGCCACCACTGCGGTTGCGACCTGGCCCCCAGGCAGCACGTTGACAGAACGATATTCAACTTTGGAACCCCGTTCCGGGTAGTCTGCGAGGGCAATGAGCGTGTCTGTCGCGTTCAGGCCCACGCCGACAAGGTCAACCTTGGGCGGCTTAGTCATTTAGCCAGTGTAAATGGACCTTTAAGAAACCCAAAAGCCTTCGTGCACCTGGCCCGCTTCGTCCTCGAGTAGTGGTCCAGCGACAGCAATCGGCTTCTGCCCCCGGGAAAAGACTTCGCGGCAAGGCAGATCGAGGGTGGGATTTTCCGTATGGCTGCCGGTGTAGCGCAGCAGGCCGGTTTCCGCCAGCGCAAAGACGACGCGGCCGATGCCAGTCCAGTAAATCGCGCCGGCACACATAGCGCAGGGTTCGGTGCTGGTGTACAGGGTGCACTTGGCAAGCTCGGCTTCGGTCAGCAGCCGGGCAGCCTGGCTACAGGCCAGCATCTCGGCATGCTGGGTCGGATCGCCGTTGGGCCGTACTGCATTGTTGCGTGCGGCAACTACCATCTCGCCTAGCTGGTTTACGATCAGCGCGCCGAAGGGGTGGCGCCCATCGTTGCGCGCCTTGCGTGCCAGCTCAATCGCCTGCCTTAGGAAAGCCAAATCCTGCTCGGTTACCTGTTCCACTGTTCAGTTCTCCGTCTTCGAGGAAAAGAAAAGGTTGAGAAGCACCGCGGTTGCGGCGGCGAGAAAGATACCGCTGTTCAAGAAGAGGCGCACCGCATCCGGAGCGTGAGCAAAGAGTTGGGGCGACGCAATGGGCAGGACACCCATGCTCACGGAGACGGCCACGATGATCGAATTGTTGTTTCCTTGATAGCGAACCCGGGTCAATTCCTCAATGCCGGCCATAGTCGTCATGCCAAACATCACGATCGATGCGCCGCCTAAGACCGGCCGGGGAACAGCTGCGATGACGGCGGCCAGTTTAGGCAGGAATCCCAGCAGGACCAACAGGCCACCCCCCGCCGCTACGGCAAAGCGGCTCTTCACTTTTGAGAGCGCAAGCAAACCAGTGTTCTGCGAATACACGTTGTACGGGAAGCTGTTAAAGAATCCGCCCAACACGGTTGAAAGGCCGTCTGCGCGGAAGGCCGCCGTCAACGTTGCCTGACCGATCGGGCGGGCGGTGATCTCGCCGATCGCGAGACAATTGCCGGTCGTCTCGGTCATCACCACCAGCATGGAGAGGCTCATCACCAAAGCGGGCAGCAGCACGAAATGCGGTGGACCGAAAAGCAGCGGATGCGCCAAAGCAAACCACGGCGTGACCGGCAGCTGCCTGAAGCTGGCTTGGCCAGCCAGGGCAGCAAGTGCGGTTCCACCTATCAGCCCGAGCAATACGCTGAGGTTGGCGATCATCCCTCGGCCGAAGCGCTGGATGGCCACAATCAGCACAATCGTTGCCAGGCCCAATCCGACGTGGGCGAAGCTGCCGAAGTCGGCCGCCGAGGGGTCGCCGCCACCCAGCCATCCACCGGCTACCGGGAGCAGCGACAGCCCGATCACCGTAATCACTGAGCCAATCACTACCGGAGGAAAAAACCGCAGCATACGGCTGAACCACGGACCGACCAGTATGGTGAAGACCCCGCAGCTGATCACGGCGCCATACAAGGCTGGGATGCCGTAGTGACTGCCGATCAAAATCATGGGCGCAACGCAAATGAAGGAACAACCCTGGATGAGAGGAAGACGCGCTCCAAACTTCCACCAGCCCAGCGTCTGCAATAAGGTTGCCAAGCCAGAGGTGAACAGATCGGCGCTGATCAGCGCAATCACCTGCTTGGGCGTGAATTGGAGCGCGCTGCCGAGAATCAGCGGCACCGCCACTGTGCCGGCGTACATGACCAGCACATGTTGCAGTCCAAACAAGAACAACCGCGGAAGCCCCTCAACCTCATCGATCGCGCCGGCGGAGACGACCGAAACGCCAGACTCGGGCACCGCCGGGTTGTGAGAGCCCATGCTTACCTCTGGGTCGGCTGAGGCTGTCATTGGAGGTTACATAATAGCGTGGATGTGAGGCGCGTCCGTGGCCATTGTTGATCGAAGAGTGCTACCTATCGCAGACTTGTCCAATTAGGTCGGAGAAGGGACCCAGCAGACCTAATCTTTCGAACCACCGTCTATTGTTCTGGACGGGTGCCCCAGGTTCGCCAAAGCGTACCTGGGCCGAAATTGGTTTTTTCCAATGCTTTTACTCTACGGAGGAAGATGCTGGCCTGAGCAACCTACTCTTGCCCGATTAGCAAGAGCGTTGGAGGGCTGCGCCCGTCTTTTTCGGCCCATGTACGCTGCTGCGAACATGGGGCACCCGTCGAGGAAAGTGGGCTTGGCTGCTTGCTCAACTGCAGCCGAGTACGGAGCAGCGCTGTCGACCAGCTAGCCCTTCACAGGTTGATTTTCCGGCCTGTGTCTCTGTCACGCTCAAAACGAGATTGAGGCCTCGAAGGGGAGCAAACAGCTCGACCATGTCTTTTGCGATTGACGGTGGTGCCGGTCTGACTGAGACATCATGCGCTGCTTTTTCAAGCAGGCTAGCGGCAAAGACCTCGAGTTCCATGCCGCGTGCAGCAGCCTGTCGGGCAAGTTCGTCCTGCGTCTCCGGTCGGATATCAAGGGTGATGGTCACGGCTGGCCTCCTTGACCCATAATCCCTCAGACAGCTTATAGCCGGCGTGACTGAGGCACCCGCCGATCAGTTTCTTGTTGTTCTGCGATGCGGTCTCATTTAGTAATGGCGCATGACTCCTAAATTCTGCCGTCTTGCATCAACGCTGGGGATATTTTGTTTCCTGGCAGCGTTGGCCAGCGCATCCCCACTATTTGGACAAGCATCGGCTACGGCGCCGGCCAAGCTGGTGGTTAAGAACGCGTTCATTCTGACCATGGCAACTGGCCAGCGCGAGCCGGTGAAGGGCTACCTGGTGGTCGGAGAGGATGGCCGGCTGCTGGCGGTTGCGGCGGGCGATCCACCGGCTGGACTGCAGGCAAAGCAAAGCCTGGATGCGGGCGGCCATTGGGTGATTCCAGGATTTATCTCTGCCCATAGCCATTTATGGCAGAGCGCCTTCCGCGGGCTGGGTGCGGACCAGACGCTGACGGGATGGATTGACGCGCTCTACAAACCCGCCGCCAAATACAGCCCGGAAGACATGTACTGGTTCACCCTGGATGGCGCGCTCGACCATCTGGAGCATGGCATCACTGCAGCGTATAACTTCAACTACGGAGCGTGGTCCAGCGACCGAACGACGCCCACGGTAACCGTGGACGAATTTGACCGAAACGATTTTCTTGCGGAGATGGACTCCGGCATCCGCTTTGTCCACGGCCTTTCGCCGGGCCGGGCCACCGCCTTGGGTGTGCAGCCGAGCTACGGAATTGAGCAGGCGCGGGGGCCCCTCAAGGCCTTCCTGGAATGGTCGAGCAAGCAGCCCAAGTCGAGCAATTTTCTATCCGTGATGATTAATGGCGGCACTGCGTTCAACAACACGTATCAACAGGCCTTAATGGAAAGACAGCTGGGAGACGAATTCCATCTAGCTAACCAGACGCACTACCTGGAGCCACCGGAGACACAGTATGAGCAGCAGAGCAAATTCCGCTGGTTCATGGATAGCGGGTTGCTCTCGAAGCAGCTGATGTTCGGCCACTTCATTCACACCAACAGCTTCATCATCGCGGAGAGCGCTAAGGCCGGTGCAGCGATGTCCTGGAACCCGCTATCGAATGGACGGCTGGCCTCGGGCGTGGCGGATATTCCCGCTTATTTGAAGGCCGGCATTCGGGTGGGCATGGGCGTCGATGGCGAAGCCAGCGCCGACCTGGCGGACCCCTTTGAAAATATGCGCACCGGGCTCTATGCGATCCGCGACAAGTATGAGGACGCAACGATCATGAGTCCCTACGATGTGCTGCGGCTGCAAACCATGGGCAGTGCGGATGTGCTGGGCGTGGCTGACCGCCTAGGCAGCCTGGAGCCGGGGAAGTTTGCCGACTTCCTGGTGATCGATCCTACGCGTTTCCGAACGATCTTCGACCCTTATGCTTCCCTGGTCTTTGTTGCCGGGGAGCGGGATCTGGAACGGGTTTACGTGGGCGGCGATCTGCTGGTGCAGAATGGAGCGCTGCTGAAGCAGGACATGGCGAAGGAAAGAGCGGAAGTGAGCAAGCGCGTCGCCGCTCGGCGCTGAGAATTTTTCGCTCTCTGGTGGAAGATGTCCAAATCGCTACGGCCGGCGCGTCATGGTAGTAGCGGATGACAACATCCGCCTAAAATCGATGATGGAGGGTTTCTATGCAATATCTATTAATGCTCTATGCGGACGAGGCGGGCTGGGCCAAAATGTCGAAGGGTGAGCATGAACAGGCAGTGGCCGCTTACATGGCGTACGGTGAAGCACTGAATGCCGCCGGCGTCTTTAAGGGCTCGAACCGTCTGCAGCCAATCGCAACTGCCACCACGGTGCGCAATATCAATGGCAAGGCGCAGGTGCTGGATGGCCCCTACGTGGATTCGAAAGAGCAGCTGGGCGGCTATTATTTGATCGACGTGCCCGATCTGGATGCTGCACTCTCGTGGGCCGCGCGCTGCCCCGGCGCAGGCCACGGAGTGGTCGAGGTTCGCCCCATTTGGGCCATGGCAGAGACCGCCCGGCCGCAAAACCTGCAACACGCTACGGCCTGAGAACGATCCATGCACCAATGCGAAGGCGAGGAGCAGGCACGCAGCACGGCGGAAGCAGTCGCACGCCGCAGCTACGGCAAGCTCGTCGCCTTTCTTTCCGCGCGCACTCATGACCTAGCCGCCGCTGAGGATGCGCTTTCCGAGGCTTTCGCGTCGGCGCTGGCAGACTGGCCAGGCAAGGGCTGCCCGGCTAATCCGGAAGCATGGCTCCTCACCGTCGCCCGGCGCAAGCTCATCGATGCGGCACGGCGACAGCATAGTAGCGACCTTGTCGACGAAGACATGGAGCGTATCCCCGCGGTGGTGGACTCAGATCTGGACGCGGATCTCGCGGAGATTCCCGATCGCCGGCTGGCCCTGATGTTTGCCTGCGCGCATCCTGCTATTGACACCGCAATTCGTGCGCCTTTGATTCTGCAGGTCATTCTGGGACTCGATGCGGCAACCATCTCCTCGGCGTTCCTTATGTCTCCGACAGCCATGGGCAAGAGGCTGGTGCGCGCCAAGAGCAAGATCCGCGAGGCCGCAATTCCGTTTTGCATTCCTGGGCGCGAAGAATTGCCGGCACGCCTGGATACTGTGCTTGAGGCCATCTATGCCGCGTTCTCAGAGGGGTGGAGCGATGCCGCAGGGACGGACAGTTCGCGACGTAACCTGACCGGCGAAGCGTTCTTTCTGGCCCGGTTAGTGACCGAGTTGTTGCCTACGGAGCCGGAAGGGCTCGGCCTGCTCGCCCTGATGCTGCACGCGGAAGCCCGGCGCCCCGCACGCCGCAGCGATGAGGGAGACTATGTCCCGCTCGCTGAACAGGATGTTGCTCGCTGGGACTTGCAGATGATCGATGAAGCAGAAGCCTTGCTTCTTCGCGCGCAAGCATTCGGTGTAATCGGCCGCTATCAACTGGAAGCCGCTGTCCAGTCAGCGCACGTCCATCGCCGCCTTACCGGTCACGCCAATTGGGAATCGGTTTTGCGTATCTACGACGCGCTCTTGACTATCACCGGCTCACCTGTAGTGGCCATCAACCGCGCACTGGTTGTGGCGGAGCTACAGGGCGCGCAGGCTGCCCTCGAGGCCATGCCCGACCCCACTTGCGATACGCGACTGGTCGAGTACCAGCCTTACTGGGCTGCGCGTGCGGAGCTGCTGGCCGAGATAGGCGCATACGAAGACGCCCGGCATGCCTACGAGGTAGCTATCGGCCTTGAACGCGATCCGGCAGTTCGCCGTTTCCTCGAGCGCCGTCGGGCGTCATTCGAAGTTTCAAACGCATGAGAGAAGGACACGAAGTTAGCGAATCAGATGGAGGGCTTGCGCTCCGTTCACAACCGCATCCGCGACCAAACGCTGGTCGAAGGTGGCAAGTTGTCCCTCGTGCGCGCTCGCTAGCGCCAGCAGATAGCTATCTGTAACCTGCGCGGAATCCAAAAGCCGATTACCATCCACACGCGCTGGATCAAGAAGCGTAATGTCGTCAGGCCAAAAAGCGTGGCCAGGCAACGCACACAAAGCTCTCAGCAACTCCGCAACCGCCGCTGGCGTACCGGGCGAGTTCGGGTAACGTGCGTGACCGATAATTCGCAGAACACCGTTTTCCGTGAGCGGACACGTTGCCCAGGCTTTCCTCCCCGAGGCCGCAAACCAGTCGTGGGCGCGGTCGTGCTGGACATGGGCCGGATCCATCAACGCGATGAGAACATTGATATCGATCAGAAACCGTTTCAGCGTAATTCCTCGCGCAACTTCTGCACCAGCTCGGATGTCACCCGCTTAGCCCCGGCGCGCGCGGGCAACAGTGGAATTCCATTCCGGGTCTGGCGCCGCGGTTCGACCGGATTCAATCCCCGCCGGGCAAGACAGGAGATAACTTCGCCCACCGTCCTGTTTTGCGCCGCGGCCATTTCCCTAGCTGCACCGAGGACATCATCGTCAATGGTCAGGGTAGTACGCATCGCTTCCCCTTTGACATCAAACATCATACATCAGATGCATGACACCCAAAGAGATAGCCAGAGGTCAACTGCCGTCAGGAAAGCCACCGCGGTGTAAGACCATGGGGTAGTCGGGAAGAACCTCAGGCTTGGGGACCGATGCGCGCCAACCTTCGGGATAGGGCTCCAATCCACGAAAAAGCGGGGATTGCTGCTCTGCTGGCCCGATGACCAGTTGCTCAAGCGACTCCCGTAGACGGCCGATGGCCCGCTTCCCAAAGCGTGCCTGCCAACGCTCCTCAATGGCCGAAAGCAGCTGACGGTATTTGTCTTGTGCCTTGCGGCCTTTGGGAGTAAGCATCAACACCCTCTTCCTGCCGTCGTTCGATTTCGGCTGGATCACCGCGTATCCGCGCTTGCCAAGGAAGCTGAGCGCCATTGCAATCGCCTCTTTCGAGACACCGGATAGGCGCGGGAGATCGCTCACCTCGACCCCGTCCTCATCTGCGAGGCGCAGAAGATTGGCACTGATGGCTAGGGACACCTCCGACTCCTGCTCGAACGCAATGGCGAAGGACAGCAGTACCTTCGAGAGGAGTGAAGCCAGGGGAAGAATGTTGATCGTTGCTGGATCCGCCAACGCGCTCTGCGCGTCTTCCGGCCCCTTGCTGAAAAGCCCGTACCCCAGGATCGGGAGGCTGTCGGGCAGCGGAACTTTAATCTGACTGACTATGGTGACCAGCGCTTCGCAAAGGCGGTCGATAGCGTCCTGGCCAAAGCGTTCCCGCCAACGTTTCTCGATGAGGCTCTCCAACGTTCGCCAGGTCTCGATGGCCCTTCGGCCTCCAGGAGTAGGGATAACCGTTGCGTTGGGCTTGATGACGATGTAACCCCACCACTCCCCCAGGCGAGTCAACCAGACGCGCATGTTTTTGGAGGGCATCTCAAGCCGACGCTGCAGGTCACGAACGGTGGTCCCGTCTTCATCGACAAAGCTCATGAAGTTCGACCACATGACCCGCGACACCAGCCATGGGACCGGATGCGAGCGAGGGGTCGCGCCGTGGTTCGTCGTTCGATGCGGCACTTGGTGCTCAAACTCATTGTCGAACTCGATGGTAAAAGCAACCAACGCATGCGACAGCAGGGTAGGCAGGGGTAGGCGGCCATCCATGAAGCAATGATCCCATGAGACCAGCTGCTTGTTGGTGCCGATTCGCGATGTCAATCACTGCCCCGATATGCGAAAATCGGTTTCCGCCTGAATTCAGGAAATTTTGATCGAGGCAAGGTCTTATGTCTGACAAAGCAACGGTTTGTCCCCTTACGCTTGACGTTGTCCGCGCGGGAAACGCATTGGTTGTGCAATGCAACGGCAAGTTGGTGGCAGGGGTAAACGATGTTCTCTATATCAGGGTCAGCCAGTTGATGCCCGATACCAAGAGAATCGTGCTGGATCTGACAAACCTGACACGCGTAGACAGCATGGGCCTGGGCACGCTGGTTCGTCTTTATGTTTCTGCCCGTTCGGCGGGCTGCAGTTTAGAACTCATCAATCTTGGCAAACAGGTTCGGCAGCTACTTGGCACGACCGGTCTCATGAAGGTGTTCGCTGACATCGGGGAAAGTGGCATCAAGATGTGCTGATCTAAGCTTCGAAGCGGCTGCAACCGCAAGCCCATACGGTGACAACGATCACAGACCAGTTCTTCGGCCCATATGCAGAATAAGCATAGGAGCTGACTGGAATGACAAACGACTATCTTGAGAAGCAGAACTGTATCTACAGGAGCATCCAAAATGGCTGCCTGGATTGCAGGTCAGGACGTCCCTGCCCACCGCTGATCGTGATTGCCATGCGGTACGCGCGAGAGATCGCCACGTCTGCGCTATCCAGGAAGTGACAGCCGGAAGACCCACACGGTGACGCCCGTCACAGAATCGGATGCCCGCCCGGCCCTACTCTTTCTCTGGGAAGGGGGCCGATACAACAGGAAGAGTTCGGACGAGGGGAGGCTCAGTATGACAATCATTGGAAATCAGATTGCGGTGACGCTGGATAACATTCTGTTTGCAACCGACTTCTCACCCAGCGCGGAAACCGCCAAGATGTATGTGCGCGCCCTTGCAGAGCGCTATCAGTCCCGGGTTCGCCTGATGCATGTTGTCGATCTTGCGGCAGCTTTCAAGGCTCCGGATGCAGTGGCGAGCATTGACATCTTCCGCAGATTTGGAGCTGAATCGCTGGACCGCCTAAAAAGCGAGCTGGACTCGGAGCGAGTAGACGCCGAGACTGCTCTGTACGAGGGTACGGACCCGGCCAGCGAGATCCTGCAAGCGACGAAGGACCCGTCGATCGACCTGTTGGTGATTGGCACTCGCGGTCACAAAGGCCTGGCCAGGCTTGTTCTGGGATCGACAGCGGAAGAACTGATTCACCGGGCCAGATGTCCAATTCTTACCATTGGACCCGCGGTGCCATCGCCGAAACAACCGGTGAACTTTCAGAGAATCGTCTACGCGACTGATTTTTCTCCGGAGGCAGCAAAGGCATGTGTTTTCGCCTTATCGTTTGCCCAGGATTCCGGCGCCCATCTTTATTTGTGTCATGTGCTGCCGGAGCGGGAGGGCCCGGGTCAAATGAACGATCAGGAGCTGAACGATCAGTTTGTGAGCGCGTTGCAGAGATTGGTTCCCGACGTTGCCCGCGAATGGTGCGAGCCGGAGTGTGTTCTGGAGCACGGTTTCGCAGCAGACGGTATTCTGTTGCTTGCTCAGCGGGTGAACGCCGATCTCATTGTGCTGGGAACGCGCGGCACATCACACTGGTTCGACAATTTCAAGAGCGGCGTAGCGTTCCAGGTAATCAGCAGCAGTCTTTGCCCGGTGCTGACCATCCGGCAGTAGGATGCGCACTCAGCGAGTCATCAAGGCAGGGACTTGGGGACTGCAACTCCAGCCGCTGTCGTCCACAACATCTGGGAGTGTGATTGCTGTCACAGCCGGTAATTCTCCCATCCGCTAATGTGCCCTTTAGATCCGCTTGAGAGACCCCGGCGGGTCGACGGTCTCAGCAAGAGGAGTTGTTATGGCCACCATTAATACCACCACCGTTACATTTGAACGGATCCTCGTTCCGACAGATTTCTCTGAAACCTCAGAACGTGCGCTAGAGTATGCCAAAGCGATCGCCAGGCAGGATAACTCTCAGCTGCTACTCGTTCATGTTAATCCACCGATCAATTTCATCAATCCTCCGGAAGCTGCCTGGGTTAATGTATCTGAGGTCCAGTCGGCAGAGGAAGAGCGCCTGGAACAGAGTGGCGCCGCATTGCGGTCCGAGGGGTATCGAGCACGAACCATCTCACCCACGGGAGCGCTTTGCGATGAGCTTCTCGCGGCGGTCAAGCAGAACGCGGTGGACCTGATTGTATTGGGAACCCATGGCAGAAAGGGCTACGACCGGCTTTTGCTTGGCTCGGACGCGGAGGCCGTCCTGAGGCAGGCCCATTGCCCGGTGCTTCTCGTGGGCCCAGCAACGCCCGCACTGAAAGATAATATGTGGCATGTACGCGAAGTTGTCTGTGCCACAACGCTCGATCCGCGCTCGGCCCATGTGGCCGCGTTCGCGCACAAGCTCGCCGCCCAGCACGGAGCGGAACTGATTCTCTTTCATGCGCAGAATTTGGATAGCCCGGACGTAGATTGGGATTCGTTTGAAGAAGCCTTCCACCACTACGTTCCTCAAGCTCCCGCACACTGCATGCGCTTGCGTACGCAGCTAGTCAGGACGGCTCCGGGAAACAGCATCGTTGACCTAGCCAATGAACGTGGCTGCGATCTCATCGTCATGGGCGCTCATCCAGCATCTTCGATGGTTACCCATATGTCGCCCGGAACCGCGGCGAAAGTGCTGATCGAGGCTCCTTGCCCAGTGATGACCATGCTTGAGTGATAGGCCTGGATTTGAGACCTTTCGAAAGCAACGCCACCCTCGCTTTGGGAGTGGCGTTGTTTTCGACGCGATAATTCCTGTCAAAATCAGCTAGGAAGACCCTGCACCGCAGAGGATTCGCGGCCACTCTGGCGTTGCTTTGTCTTGGCTCCCGCACGGAGTGTGAATGTGGGACACGGGGCCTGTGCTATCACTCGGTAGGCGACGCCGGTGCGAAAGGCTGCGGTCATGGAGGACGCCGGAAGCGCGCCGAGGATTAGCAACTCAGTCCCTCGAGTAGAGCACTCCGAAACGATCTCTTCTGCCGGCTCGCCACAGCGAATACGAATGCAAGCCGCCAGATTCTTTTGATTCGCTCCTTTCAGCATCCCTTCGATCTTGGCCATGGCTTCGGCATAGGCTCCATCGTGCAGACGATCTTGCTCCAGGACATAAAGCACCGTGAGCTCGGCGGCCATTCCAGCAGCAACCTCAACTGCGAACTGGAAAGTCTTCTCGGTCTCATGGCGCAACGAGGTGGCAAAGATAACCCGGCGCGGGTTGCTTTGTGGCATTGGTTTGTAATGCGGGCCCACGGTGCAAACCGGAATATCTAGACTGCGTATCAACCGCTCCGCCACGGATCCAAGTAGCAGCTTGCCTAACTTCCCCCTGCTGGAAGTTCCAAGAATCAGACGCTTTATGCCGTGTTCATGAATGAACTCGGTGACCCGGTCGACCGGGTACCAGCGGCGTACTTCATACGCACACGCCAGATTTTGTGCTTTCAATTCCCTGGTAACTTTGTCCAGGGCAGCCTCGGCATCCCGGAACGCCTTCTCTTTCTTGGTGAGAGGGAAGGCACCGGATTCAACTGAAACATATGCATCCGGAGGGATTACGTGGAGCAGCCATAGCATGGCTCCGGTTGCTTTGGCCTGATCCGCGGCTAGAGGAAGCAGGAAGTCCAAATCATTCAAATCTGTAGCTACCAAAATGGATTTTGGCCGGGTAAACGAGGACAGATGCATGGAATCCATCGCAGTGCTCCTTGCAGGATAATAGGTTTAAGAACGGTGGACCGGGACTACGAGTACGGGGCAGCGAGCGTTGCGAATGATTGCCGATAGTTTGTTTCGCGGCGCATGATCTGCCAAGGCGGATCGATGCCGCGCGCCCAGAACAATCAAACTCGCTTTGCTTTCTTGCGCGACGCCAACAATTGCCGGGGCGATATCGCCGCTTCTTACCTGATATTGCAAGGTACACCATTCTTCACAGTCGCTGGGCAATAGTTCTCTGAGTTGTCTCATCGACTTCAGCTCGTTTTGTGACTGCTCCTCCGGGGTGCTCGCCCGAGCGAGCACATTCATTACCGTCAATGTAGCGTTATAGTCATGGGCCAACGAGCTGGCGTATTGAACCGAACGCAAAGCTTCAGGAGAGAAGTCCGTCGCCAGCACGATGGACCTGAGCGGGCGGAAGGTCTTGACACACATGGGACCGGCGACGAGAACAGGATAGTCAAGGCGGCGGATTGCCCATTCGGCAACGGATCCAAGAGCCAGCTTTGCCAGTCCATGGCGGCCGTGGGAACCAAGCACCAGGAGGTCGATGTTATTGGCGTGGCCAGCCGATTGAATCGCATCAGTGGGTGAACCCAGAAATGCTATTTCTTTATGCCTGATGGAGCGCAGCTCGGGAATGTGCTCAGCATATTTGTGGAGGTTCTCGCGCTCAGCCTCCAGATTCATTAGCTGGAGGTCTGGAACTGCACCGCCTCCCATGTTGCTGGCATAGAGGTCCGGCTCAACCGCATGCAGCACAAAAAGCCGGGCATGAAATTCTTTCGCGAGCCGCCCCGCCAACTTTACCGCGGTTGCACTTGCGGAAGAGTAATCTGTCGCGAGCAGAATAGATTGAAAGCGGAGCCCTACTGGTCCCAAGCGAGAACTCACGTGCTGTTGGTGTGGTGAGCTACTAAAAGCAGTTATCATGGTCGACCTCTTTCCTCCGGCAGCGTCGGCAACGCGCTCACGCGGGGGTTCATACCTGTCAGGATCGCGAAGGATGGGCTTTACGTCTGTGACCGATATCACAAGTCATTTCCTGGGAGGGCGCCATATTCTCTCGCTCGCACGACTGTGACGAGGATCACCGTCGAAGAAGGGCTCATTCGCTTATTGTTTTGGTAGCGAAAAAGCAGATCCAGTTCCAGAGGAGAAAATGCTATGAATCCTGGCACCCTGCAATTCAAAACGATCGCTGTAGCGCTAGACCTGACCGAGCTAGCGTCCACGGCGTTGCGCTACGCGCAAGCGATGGCCCGTATGTACGACGCGACGCTGGTATTGGTGCATGTCATCGACCCCCTCGCCTACGCATTTCCGAATGGCGCCCCTTCTCTCATTCGGGCAAATGCTGCGGCGGCCGCGGAACTGAAGAGGATGGAGGAGGAGACGAGTGCCCTGGGAATTCCGGTTCATTCTGTCGTTGAAAGTGGGGTCGTCTGCGACCGTATTTTGCAGGTGCTGAGTGCGCACCATGCGGAGCTGCTTTTATTGGGAACCCGCGCAAAGACGGAGGCCGGCCGGGTTGCCCTAGGGACGATCGCCCGACAACTGCTGGCCAGGTCGCGGTGCCCAATCATGACAATTTCGCCGGATGCGCTGAAATCTTTGCCGTGGGCCGGATGTTGGCGGCATGTACTCGCGGCCACGGACTTTTCTCCCGCATCTCTCCGCGCCCTGCAATGCGCACACCAGATAGCCTTGCGGCAGTTGGTACTGCTTCATGTGCGCCAGGCTGAGCAGGACACGGAGGATTTGCACTACCGGGAGAGACTGCGCTTTCTCGCTCCCTTCAACGAATCGCATACAGTTCCAGTTGAGCACATTGTCGCCTCCGGTTCAGCGGGCGAACTGATCGCGGAATATGCAGAGAGATTCGGAGCGGACCTGGTCGTGCTCGGCTCACCCGAAAATGAGCTCGCGGAAAAGGACTTCGCCACCAGCACGGTGTTGCAGGTGATCTCGGAGGTAAAGTGCCCCGTACTGTGCTTGCCGTTCGCTGGTAGCACGCACCCAGCGAGGCTGAATCACGAAGCGGTAGGATCCGTTGGTGTTGCACAATAACTGCCCTCTGCTTCACGAAGGCGCGCTCTCCGCAGATCCCGCTCGGCTTCGACCGTATAGCAGGTTATTGGCCTGATTGAGCGGTCGTCCACAAGAAAGCATGCTAGCGCTGCATGGCGATCTCCGCGCCGTAGAGCGCCAGTAGTGGATGGTGAATGACGGCGCGAAACTCATATTTACCGTTCGGGGAGAGGCCGTCAATATGGGTTGTAAAAGGCCCGGGTTTGGAGATGGTCTGTACTGGCGTCGCGATCCACCCGGCGGAGCGGGAGTTGGCGTCTTCGCCGATGATCGGACGGTATTCAAAGCCAACTTGGAGTGATGAACTGTCGCCCATATCGAGGACTTCCCCGCGCAGCGTCTCCTGAAGACCGGATGATTCGGCGGCTGACGAAGTGGTCTGCACGTGCGGCGGCGAGAGGGCGGGCTCGGCGTTAGTAATCTTCAGCACAGCCGGGTTAGGCCAGTGGAAGTTGTCCTGCAGGCGTTGGGTCTGCATCACGCGCACGTGAAGTCCGTCTTTTTCCTGATGCCAGGTAGATTGCGGCTTGATTTCAGGATGGTACTCGACCACCCGGTCGTTCTGGCCAAGCACGCTCACTTCCGTCTTGGGAGTCGCGCGAACCGAATGCAGCGTGAATTCCTTCCAGGTCGCGCGCGGCCAGGGTTTGTCCGATTCGACGATCGCGTATACCGCGTGGCCGTCTTTCTTCTTGGTGAACCAGATGTCACCTTCATTGGTGATGACCCAGGGCCTCACAGCATAAATCGCGTCGGAGTTGACGAACATCCAGAGGGCTATTTCGCGCAGGCGCTCTTCTTCTTCTATCGGCAGCTCGCCATTCGGCTTAGGACCAACATTGAGCAGGAAGTTGCCACCTTTGGCGCGCGTCTCGATCAGCAGGCGAATCAGCTCGCCGCCTGATTTGTAGTGTTCATTCTGCGGCTGGTATTGCCACGCGGTGCCCATGGTCATGCAGGTTTCCCACGCGCCCGGCATCGGCATTCCCGGAACGGTGAGCTCAGGGGTCTTGATAGCTCCGCGGGTGACAATGATGTCAGGATCCAGCTTCCAGGCAAGGTCGCGCAGGCCGACAGCTTCCCCATCGAGAAAAAGCGCATCGATTTTGCCGTAGTGTGTCAGCAACTCACGGAGCTGGGTCTGATCGTATTTCATCAGTCCAGGATTGTTGCGGGGCTGGACCTCGGGAACCGCGCGCTCGATGGTCTTGCCGTTTTGGTGAAGCCACCAAAAGTCGTCGGGCGAATAATAAACGCCGGCGGCAATCCCTTGCGAACGGAAGGCGTCGAAGACCTCCTTGGTGATATCGCGATGGAAAGGGGTATTCATGATGCCGAAGGGAGTTGTCTTGGTGTCGAACATCGCGAAGCCGGAGTGATGCTTGGTGGTGAACATGACGTAGCGGACGCCGGCCAGACGCGCTAGTCGAGCCCAATCCAATGGATAGAAATCGTGCGGATCAAAAGTCTTGGGCAGGTCTTCAAAGAAGCGGTTAGTGTATTCGGGAGATGCGCCGACCAGCGAGTGGCTGATGACCACGCCAAGCTGACTGTCCACGCTCCAGTGGATGAAGAGGCCGAACCCCTGATCACGGAACCACTCCAGGCGGTCCGGCTTATTTAGCGAACCCACTTCCGGATCATCTGCGGCAGCGGAACAGTTGGCAACGAAGAGATTGCCGGCTAGGACGAGAGGGGCCAGGAGGCGAATGGCGCGGATAAGAAATCGGGTTCCGGACATGGGATGTCGATCCATTCAAATGCAAATTGAAAATCTTTGGGCGAGGCAATCACAACGATATATGAAATTGCTCTCTCTCCAAAAATTCCGTGTTTCCGTTTTGCAGGCTTCGGCCCGCTTGTTCCATCATTAAACATGGATTCGCACGGGACCAAGTTGGGGCTCCGGCGCACCCACTTCGAGCGCTTGTAACCATTCGCGAATGTCACTGCATAGTGAGGTAACGGAGATGCCCCCGAAGAGTTCGGGATAACGCTCGAACCGGCCCAGGGCGGCTTGCAGCAACAGAATGGTTCCCTGGGGATTATGACGCTGGAGATGATGGAAGGCCGCTGTGACCTGGATCAACCCTTGCAAGAACATCTTCTCCGGTTCCTGCGCTCGCAGCCACACGCTCTCCCACGCCTCATGGGCGGCAAAGAACTCCCCTCCACGATAGAGGCGCAGTCCTTCGGCAAGTGCGCCCTGGGTCCAATCGAATTTCACCGCTGCCTCCCCCATGTCACAAGCTAACATCGTACGAACAGAGGTTCCCAGCCGCCGCCATGAGTCCAGAGCACTTTAAACCACGGTGCATTCACATCGCAGCCGGCTGGTTCTCCATGGGGTTCGACGCGGGTCAGGCTGTGGAAGGGCCGGTTCATCGCGTCTGGGTAGATTCCTTCGCCATGGCGGCAACGCAAATCACGGTTGGGGAATACGCGCGGTTTCTGGACGGCACCGGGAACATGCCTCCGCCCTACTGGGGTGATGCCAATTTCTGTCATCCTGAGCAGCCTGTGGTGGCTGTTTCGTGGTTCGACAGCGTCGCCTATTGCGCGTGGCTGTCGGCGATGACCGGCTTACATTATCGGCTACCCACAGAAGCCGAGTGGGAAAGGGCGGCGCGCGGCGGCGCCGACGGAATGGTCTTTCCTTGGGGTAATGATCCGCCGACGTCTCGCCCTGGCTACCATGCTCGGTGGCAGACTGGTCCTGAACCGGTCGGAAGATCAGAGCCGAACGGTCACGGCTTATTTGAGATGTGCGAGAACGTTCATGAGTGGTGTAGCGATTGGTTCGCAGCCGACTACTACGCGATTTCTCCTGATCGGAATCCGCTGGGGCCGGAGGAGGGCAGTCGAAAAGCATCGCGCGGGGGATCCTGGCGGCACCAGATCAAGATCTCTCGATGTTCGGCACGTTCCAGCATTCCGCCGGAGTTCAAATATGCTGATTATGGCTTTCGCGTGGTGAGCGACTTGGTGTAGCCGTGATACAACAAATTCGCGGAGGGCGAATGAAATCCCCTCGCCCCCCGCCTTTAAGACGCTACGGCTTGAGCGAGTAGACCACGTTCACTGTCGTCTTCACCTCCATCGGATCCCCATTGAGAAGATAGGGTCTGTAGTTCCATTGCCGCACGGCGTCGAGCGCCGATTGCTGAAGCTGGTTCGGACCGGAAACCACTCTGAGGTTTTCTACTTTTCCATCTTTGCCAATCATCGCATCGAGCACGACGGTTCCTTGAATCCTCGCTTTCTTTGCCTCCGCCGGATATACAGGTATGACCTTGTTCAATAAGTTCTCAGCCATCACGTCAGCCGAGACAGAGAGCTGTTTGGGTGGTTTTGACGCGTTGCTGTTATCGGTGGTTGGGGCCCCATTTACATGCATGCCCAGCGCCAGCGCCGATCCGCAAGTTGCCAGGCCCAATGCAGCACAAGCAGCCACCATGGCAACGCGGCGCAGGCCTCGTATCTCTTTGTGGTTCTCTGTGAGGTTCATAAGTCTCCTTTCAAACGCGTTGGCATCGAAGATTCCGATGGTGTGTGGTGTGCCGGCCAGCGTTCCCGCTACCATGAGGGACGCGAGCCGCAAGAGAGATCGTGCATATTCATTTCGTCCGGTCATTGCCGCCGCCATCTGGTCGCAAACGATTTCCCGGCTTTCCATGATGCGCGCGCGTGTAAGCCAGAGCAGCGGATGGTACGTCACGGGCAGCGAGAGCAACTCATGCAGCAGGTTCTTCATGAAATCTTTTCGCTGCATATGCGCAAACTCATGCGCAATGACGGTGTGGAAATCCAATTCCGGCAATACGTCGACCATGGTAACGGGCAACAAGAGAAGCTTTCGGCGCAGCCCCATGGTGACGGGGGAAAAGATTCGGGACGAGGCCGCAATCGATACATCGTTCAGCGCAAATCTGCTCGAGCATCGCGCCCAGAAAAGGGCTGCTTCCCCCGTAAGGAGCACGGCGACGGCTTCTCTCCGCAGGGCGGACAGGGTCGTGGTCCTCCACAGAAATCTGGCGACGAAATATGTGCTCACTGCGCCATACAAGATCGCGATGGCGATAAGCAGCATATCCGGCAGATGAAACACATCGATTCCGGTTCCCGCACCCATCACGACCGACACATGTGCATCCCCCGCCCTGCTTGCATGCCAGTTCCAAAATGAGAGCGTACGCAACCACTCCCAGGGGAAGATGGAGCAGGCTGGTAGCAGGCTTTGAAGCAGCAAGACCAGCACCCAGATGCGGTGCTCAACCACAGCGCCGGCCGAACGGAGCAGCCGCGCCGCAAGCCATCCTGCGGCAAAGAGCAGCGGAACCTGCCACAAGGAATTAAGAAGATAGGCCAAAAGCCAGAACTCGAGGTTTCTCATGATTTCCCCGCTTTCCTGTTGAATCGATCGGTGAGTTCCGCCAACTTTTTGGCGTCGATTTGCCCGTTCTTGAGAAGGCTCATTACGAGTTCTTCACTGG
Organism: uncultured Acidobacteriaceae bacterium; assembly: GCA_963743365.1. Classification (GTDB taxonomy): domain Bacteria; phylum Acidobacteriota; class Terriglobia; order Terriglobales; family Acidobacteriaceae; genus PALSA-350. The sequence goes on along the minus strand of CAVUQE010000015.1, from coordinate 18,965 downwards.
AGCCGCCAAACATGCGGTCGATAAGATCTCGAACCCCTTGACCCAACGCCTTGGCCTCGGTGATGGTTGCGCTGTAAATGTAGGCGCGGCCCCGCAGTTCACGTTTGAGCTTTCCCTTACGCTCCAGGATGTTCAACATGGTTTGCACCGTGGTGTAGGCCAAGGATGGCTCCAGTTCTTCCTGCACGGCGCTGACCGTGCAGCGGCCGCACTTCCAGATCACCTGCATGATCCTGAGTTCAAGCTTGGTCAAGCCGGCTTTGTTCGACGCCTTCGCCATCCCTGTCTCCTAATTGCTTAGGACAATATGCCGATCCGCAGCGACTTGTCAACTAAGAATTTAGGAGTCCGAGGGGGCACCCGCCTGACGCCTATGGTGCCGGCGGGCGCGAAGGGTTTACCTGGCAAGGCTGGTGGCAAAGCAATTGCGGTTCCGGAGCGGGCAAAGCAGGCGCAGCTTGGATGGCTTCGCGATCCAGATCGGCGGCGCCGATCCGGCCTCCATTTGCGGTCTCGGTCAGCACGCGAATGCTTCGTGTCTTGGGCGGGACTCGTACCGTGATCTGCAAATGGGTCACCAGTTTGGCCAGATGCGATGGGTCCTGCGTGGGGGCGGTTAGGAACAGTCTCTGCACCTTGGAAGCCACAATGTTCTGGTTACGCGTGACGCTCGCCGCGGCCAGGGTGATCTCGGCGCTGCTCTTTCCGTTATCGATTGCCTGCCAGTCGATGCCTTTCGATTGCAGAAGCAAGGTAATGTCGGCCGTGCGGTTCTCCGGGTGCCGTACGATGCCGGAGACCTTGAGATCCAGCGCAGCAAAAGGAACCGTGGCTCGGGCGGCCTCGGCAAGGTTAAGCTTCGTCTGCCAGCGAGGATCGACAGGAGCGCTTTTGTCTGCCGCGTAGTAGCCGGTCTTAGTCACGGCGCGCAGATTGTGGTCGCGCAGGGTGACGCGGATCTGGCGAAATTTTCCGTTCTCGTCCCCGCCGCGAGGCTGGTAAGTGAGCGTGTAATACTCCGAACCCAGTTGCTGCGATCGCCCCATCTCCGCGTCGACATCGTTGCGGTTATAGAAGAGCTGGCCCCCGGTCTCGTTCACGAAGACGCCGAAGTTGATGTCTTCGGCAAAGGGATTGTCATTGTCAATATTGGCGGCTGCGTCCGCCGCACTGATTGGCAATGGCGACCTACCGGTCAGGTTCACAAAGTGCCCCACCCTCAAGCCGGGATAAATAACGAAGAGGGTTATGCGGGCATCTACCAGCATGTTGGTTGTGGCGTGCATATATTGCTGGGCTTTGTGGACCATTGGCTGAGGCTGATGCCAGGTGCTCAAGCTAGGGCTTCCATGACCCACCCACACAATGTTTTTCCGTCCGGGCACTCCTTTGTTCTGGAGCGCGATCTGTTGCAGTGCGTCGAGTGATTGCTGAAAACGCTCCCCGTCGAAGCTGACGGCCGCCCACTTGTATGGGATCACAGGCGGCAAATGATCGAGGGCGTCGAGCAGGTCCGCCTTGTTTCGGGTGGGGCCCTGCATCAGCTCCAGAGATCTGTTCCCGATTACCATCATCTCGGCGGGGGAGCTCAACAGCGCCGGCTGCGGGGCTAAATACTTTCGGACGGAATAGCGGATGAAGGCAAAATCCTCAAAGCTCGAATTCAGCAGATCGAGCACGAAGATGGTCACGGGCGCCTTCCCTTCCGGATTATCGTCACCGGCAAGCGCACTGATCGTGTGGGTCTGGGGCGCTTCAAAAGAAAAGATAGATTGCGGTCTCTTGTCTTCGGTGATGGTGAAGTCGTCTTTGGTCAGCCCGTTGACCACCGGGCGGCCTTTCTTGTCCAGCACCGTCACATCCAGAAAGACCAGGCGCGACGTCACCTCGATCGTCGGAGTGTTGGAAGGTAGCTGTTGACCTTTGGCAGTTGAATACTGAAAACAAGTCCCGACCAACAGGACGGTCGCGCAGAGCGCTGGAAGGTTTCTCATGGCCAACCCTCGTTCGAAGTTTACTCCTGTTGGTGCAGTTATCCGGGCACATAGCATATTGAGCCATAAGGCTGACAAGAACAAGTTTCCCCTTGACATTCGACAAGAGGGTGATTAAGTCTTTTGTCAAGCAGATCTGCGGCTGCGGCACTGGTGCTGGGCGCGCTTCAGAGGTGTCTTCATGATCCATGAGTTTCTGACTCGCTTACGCTTTCTCCTGTCGAGGAGACGCGGCGGCGAGCTGGACGCGGAACTGCAGTTCCACATTGACGAGTCGATCCGGGCAGGGATCGCAAACGGGATCCCACCTGATGAGGCACGCCGCAGGGCGTTGATTGAATTCGGTGGCTTCGAGCGCACTCGCGAGCAATGCCACGAGCAGCATCCTCGATGGTGGATGGGGACCGTGCTGCAGGACCTTCGTTATGCATTGCGTGGTTTTCGGCGCAATCCCCTGTTCACTGCTACGGTCATCGCGACCCTTGGCCTCGGCATCGGGGTAACGACCGCCGTCTTCAGCGTGGTGGATCCGATTCTCTTCCGCAGCCTGCCGTATGCGCATGCCGATCGCCTGGTTTCGGTTGGCCTGGTGGCGCCGATCATTCAACAGGAATTCATGCTCGGCGGCTCCTACTATGACTGGCGGGACCAGCAAACGCCCTTCAGTGGGCTGACATCTGAGATCGGCACCAACTCCTGCGACCTGACCCAGGAGCAGCCGCTGCGGTTGAGCTGCGCCAGTGTGGAATCGACTTTCCTGCCAACACTCGGCATCAGCCCGGTCTTAGGACGCAACTTCACCACCGCTGAAGACCGCCCGAACGCTCCTAGAGTTGCTCTCATCTCTTATGGGTTATGGAAACGCCGCTTCGGCGCAAGTATGGGCATCCTGGATAAAACGATCACCATCGATGGCCGCGAAACGCGCGTGATCGGCGTACTGCCTGCAGATTTTGAGATGCCCACCCTTGAAGCCGCGGATGTGGTCATCCCCCAAGCCCTCAACGAAGCCCAGGAACGCAAAGTGGGGTCCGGAAGCGTGTTGTATGCCTTTGCCCGCCTCAAGCCGGGAATGACTATCGAGCAGGCCAGGTCTGCTTTGCAACCGTTGTTCAATTACTCCCTCAGTTTGGCTCCTGCTGCGTTTCGCAATGAGGTCCACCTCCGAGTCCGCTTTCTGCGCGATCGCCAAATGCATGACGTTCGTCTGATGGCGTGGGTCTTACTCGGGGCTGTTCTGGCCGTGCTGCTGATCTCATGCGCGAATGTCGCTGGTTTGTTACTGGTCCGCGGTGCAAGCCGGGAACGTGAGTTGGCAGTCCGCTCGGCGCTGGGGGCAAGCGGCGCCCGGCTCACTCGTCAGTTCTTGACCGAGGCATTGGTTCTCTCCGCGGCCGGAGCGGCGGTGGGATGTGCAGTTGCGGAAGCGCTGTTGCGCTTCTTGCTCGCGATGGCCCCCGTAGACCTTCCCTTTCTCCGAACTGTCCATCTCGATGGACGCATTATCCTGGTCACCGTTTTGGTCTCATTCCTCTGCGGAATCTTCTTCGGTGTCGCATCCGCATGGCAACGCCCGAGTGCACAGGCGCTCGTTGGTCGCTCAGCAACGGCAGTCGCAAAAACTACTTTGCGGCGATGGCTGGTGGTTTCGCAACTATCGATCAGTACGGTTCTCCTTGCGGCAGCCATGCTCCTCTGCCGGAGCTTCCTGAATCTTGAATCGCAATCGCTTGGCATACAGACGCAGAGCCTTCTGACCACAAGCATTACCTTGGGCCAGAAAAACTGGCCCTCGCGAGAGCGGCAGATGGCTTTCTTTCAGCAGGTCGAAGCGCGTTTGCGGCAGCTGCCCGGCGCCGGGGTGGTCGCCTTAAGCGATACGCTTCCGCCCGGCGGCAATCATCAGGACAACATCTTTGCAGCAATCGCGGTCGCAGGGAAACCAGTGCCCTCAGGACCGACTGGCGGCCGAGTTGCCTGGCGCTGGGTTTCTCCAGAGTATTTTCGCGCCTTGAATATTCCCATCCTCAAAGGCCAAGGTTTCAGCGAAGAAGAGCTCAGTTCCCCAAGTCACTTTGTCGTCTTGAGTAAATTGCTTGCGGATCGTTTGTTTCCCGGAGAAGACCCGGTCGGGCGGCAGATCCAGATACCGAAACTCACTGGACCCTTGCATACGGTCGTAGGCGTCGCGGCGAATGTGAAGAATGGCGGTCTCGCGGGTGAAGACGAGCCCGAATATTACCGCCTCAGACGCAACCGGGCCGAAGATTGGGACGGGACCTCCGCCATTCTTGTGAAGACTTCGCTGCCACCGCAAATAGCATCTCAATGGATGCGCGCGGAGATATCAGCCGTCGATGCAACCACACCGTTCACCATTGAAACCATGCGCGAGCGGGTCGACGAGTTGGCGCAAGGCCCAAGGTTTGTGACGGTGCTGGTCTTATTTTTCGCGGCCTCCGGACTGATGCTCGCGGTCATCGGCCTCTACGGCATCATTTCGTTTGCCGCCGCCCAGAGAACGCAGGAGATTGGCCTGCGCATGGCTCTGGGCGCGGGCAGACTCGACATACTGTGGCTCATCACCTGGGAGGGAGCGCGGCTCGCGGTGTTGGGCGGGCTCATCGGAGTCTGTGCCGCCTTCGGAATATCGCAGCTGCTCAAGAGCTTGCTGTTCAACGTCGGACCGCATGATCCGTTCAGCTTTCTCGCCGTCGCAATGCTCCTGCCTTTGGTCGCTCTCGTCGCATCGTTGCTGCCGGGACGAGCGGCTATGAAAGTCAATCCCTGCGTCGCTCTCCGTTCCGAATAACGTCCGTGTTCTTTCATCCTGGAAACTACCAGGGCTTGGAACGGGCTACAGCGATGCCACGCACCTCGTTGGGATACTGGCCGCTTACCGCGCAGTAGAAATGATAGAGAACCCCTTCGTGGGTGACGACAGAAGGCTTGTGGGCAAAGGTTTCGTCGATGGTGCCGGGCGCGCCGGTATCGATAAGCACTCCGGGAACCTTGACAAAAGAGTAGGGGTTGCTGCCGAGGGCGAGCATCTCGCAGGCGCGGCCTGGGCGTTGGTACCGGAAGCCGTAGTAGAACATGGCGTAGTCACGTCCATTTTGCACGACGAAGGGATTCGAGGCGAAGCGGCTGTCGCGGGCGTCCGGCGTGGGCGGCTTGGTGGAGGAGATGGGGTTGGCAGCAGGGTAAGTGGCACTCCCACGCGGACCGTTGGGGAGAATGGGATTTTTTTTGTAACGGACCCAGTTCTTGAGATCGCTCGAGGTCGCGACGCCGGTCTGTTCGCGCCAACCCCCGCCCTCGTTGGGTGGAAGGTTGTCGGTCTTGGCGTTGTAGTAGAGGTAGTAGGTCTCATGGTCGAGCATCAAGTCCGGGCGGTATAGGCCGCCATGCTCCCATGGAGCTCCGTCTTGTGGGGTAAGGATGGGGTCTCCGAGCTGCCAGTGAAGAAGGTCGTCTGAGGTAGCAAGGCCGATGACCGCTGCGCCTTCTTCGTAGCCGGCGCTGGGATACGCATTCCAGGCACCGAGGTATTTGCCGTTGACCTTGATGGCTTCGCCACGGGACCGGAGCTGCTTGTCACGGAGAATGGAGCTCAAAGCGAGGTTGTACTTCGTGTACTTTGACGCCGGGTCACGTGGCGCTACGAGCGCAGTGCGCGTCCAGTGGAGGAGATCGGCGGAGGCGGCGAGGCCGGTCTGGTAGCCGATACCGTCCCAGCCGATGTACAGCATCTGGAAGGATCCGTTGGCGTAGAAGACGATTGGGTCATCGATGCTGCGCTGGTCAAAATCGCCTTTGCGGCCACTGGCCGAGAGGACGAGCTTGGGGTATTTATAGGGGGTACGAAAGGGTGCGGATTCGTCCGTGGCAGCCATGGCAAGATGACGTGCTGTGGAGGCGGCGGCACCGATGATGGCGCTATTGCGCAAGAAGCGACGACGAGTGCTGTTCATGGGACGGATTCCGGTCAATGCACTATCCACATCTTAAAGCCGGATGCTACGCCGGCCTCCCATTTGGTGTCGTAGAAGATGATGCCAGCCGTGTACCGTCTCATTTGCTGGATTTTCGGGTCTGTTTGGTGCCAAGTGCGCTGAGGAATGAGTCGGCGACTGCTACTTCAAGGTTCTTGGGACCTTTCGCGCCAAGCTTGCGCAGAAAGACGTTGCGGTAAATGAGCGGGCCGAGCAAAAGGGCGAATCCTACTTCGGGATCTAGATCGGGCTTTAGGATACCGCGCTGCTTGCCGCGCGCCATCATGTTGCCGAGAGCCTTGCGGGCGGGCTCAATCACCCTGGAGCGCCAGGCATCTCCGAAGACACGATTGTGCGAAGCGTAGGCAATCAGATGCGGCATGATCCGTTCTCGCATCACCTTGCGCTCAGCCGCCGGATCATGCTGCAACTGCGCTATCAAATCCGCGCGAAAGTCGCCGGAGTCGAAGACGGGCGGCTCCTTGTCCAGGCCGTGCAGGTAGGCAAGCACTTCAAGGCACAATGAGTCCTTGTCCGGCCAGTGGCGGTAGATCGTCGCCTTACTCACCCCTGAAGCCTTGGCGATTGCGTCCATACTGGTGGCCTCAAGGCCGCGTTCGGCAAAGAGCGTCACCGCTGACTCGATGACCTGAAGGTGCGCTCGTGCACTTTTCTGTCTTGCCATCGTTAGGGAGATCTACACTTCGATTTTCGAAAAGAGATACGCGCCGGCACTTACAAAGACAGCAGCGATCATGCCCAGAATCGCGAGATCGAAGGCGGCGTTGAAATGCCATGCGTTGATCAATGCGCCGCGAAGGCCATCGACGCCGTAGGTCAAAGGGTCGATACGCGTGATCAGCGCCATGAAGGCAGGAAGATTCGCCAGCGGGAATAGCGCGCCGGAAAGGAAGAAGATGGGCATGACCAGGAAGTTCATTACCAGCTGAAAGCCCTGCATGTCCTTGATGACGGATCCGATCGCAGTGCCCAGGGCGGCGAAGACAACAGCGATCATGATGACGAAAAGAAAAGCCACCGGAATGGCCACCCAACTGTGAGGGCGGAAGCCGGCGATGAGGCAGATGAGCAGAATGAGTGAGCCCTGAATGATAGCGACCGTGGCACCGCCAAGTGTGCGGCCGAGCATGATCTGGATACGCGGCACGGGAGCGACCAGGGTCTCTTTGAGGAATCCGAATTGACGGTCCCAGAGCATGGCGATGCCGGAGAAGACCGAGCTGAAGAGCACGGTCATCCCGATCACTCCCGGGGCCATGAATTGCAGGTAGCTGCCATGGCCGGCTTGGCGGAAAACAGGGCCTAGCCCAAAGCCCAACGCGAGCAGATAAAGGCATGGCTGCCCGAGTGAGACAACTATCTGCACGCGCGAGCGCACATACCGTTTCAATTCGCGGAGCCAGAGGATGTATATCGCGCCCATTTATCTCCTAAACATCTTTGCGACTTGCCTCAGCGCGTCCGCGGAGTTTGCAGCCTCATCGCGCAGGGTCGAGCCAGTCAGCGCGAGAAATGCGCCTTCGAGAGAATCAGTTGCGGTCTGCTGCTTCAGCTCCGCAGGCGTTCCCTGGGCGACAATCGCGCCGTGGTCGATAATGGCGATCCGGTGGGCCACCCGTTCCGCTTCATCCATGTAGTGGGTGGTGAGGAAAACAGTGGTCCGTTCCGTCTCATTCAAATGCTTCACATGATTCCAGAGCAGGTTGCGGCTCTGTGGGTCAAGCCCGAGCGTCGGTTCATCCAGGAAGAGGATGCGCGGAGTGTGCAGCAGGCCCCGGGCAATTTCAAGCCGGCGTTTCATGCCTCCGGAGAAGCTTTTTACATAGCTGTCCCGGCGGTCCCATAGCTCGAATAGTTTGAGCAGCTGCTCGGTTCGCGTTTCGCGCAACTGCCGCGGGACGTGATAGAGGACGCCGTGGAGCGTCATATTCTCGTAAGCGGTCTGTTCGTTATCGAGACTGGGATCCTGAAAGACAATGCCGAAGCGCTTTCGCGCTTCCTTCTGACTAGTTCGCGGATTAAGGCCATCCAATTCAATGCTGCCACTGGTGGGCTGCAGAAGGGTTGTGAGCATTTTGATGGTGGTGGTCTTGCCCGCGCCGTTCGGTCCCAGGAAGGCGAAGATCTCGCCTTGGGCTACCTCAAAGGAGATATCGCGGACGGCGGTGAAATCTCCAAAGGTCTTTACCAGGTGCTGAACCGTAATCATGCCAGCCTCGAGGGTCTTCATAACGATACTGAACGGTATCGTTTTAATTGTCAAGATGGAACGATTGAACGATGACGAAGGACGGGTGGTGACCCCTGCGAGATTATCGTCAGGAACGGATGCGCAGCACGATCTTTCCCAGGACGTGCCCGCGTTCAATCCTGCGGTGTGCCTCAACAACGTCTTTCAGGGGAAACACCTTGATCCTTAGCGGAATCGTTCGCGAACCAATGGCAGCATTCAGGCGGTCGAAGGCTTCATGCGACATCTCGGCATCAAATGCCAGAGCGGAATGGCCGCTGAAATGTGGCTTAGGCTCGACGCCATTGGGATAAGCGAACGGCTTCCCTGCTTGCAGGTGTGAGAGGAAGGCAGGAAGCGTATCGCCGTTTGAGGTGACAAAAGCAGCATCGAATGCTGCCGGGGCGATGCGCTTCAGGAGGCTCTCCCGCTGCGAGGAATGTGGATTGATGGTGCGTGCCGCTCCAAGGGAGCGAACGTACTCCTGCGCGTCAGGCTGTGCCGAGGCGACGACCGTTGCGCCTGCAACGCTTGCCAGCCAAACTGCCATGGAACCGACGCCGCCACTGCCGCCAAACACGAATACGGTTTGGCCGCGGTTCACTTTCAAACGCTCGAGCCCGGATAAAGCGGTTAGTGCGATGCAGGGCATCGCACCGGCAACCGACATTTCAAGCTGGGCTGGAAGATGCGCCACCCGGTCAGCCGGAACGCTCACATACTCCGCATGAAACCCTCCAGCCGGGTTACCGTAGCTGTAGGAGTACACGCGATCGCCCACTTTAAACTTGCTAACATCAGCCGCAACAGCAGCAATCGTTCCGCTGCCGTCGGCGCCCAGGATCTTTCCCGGCTCAACCGGCCCGTAGGAACCCGCTCGCTGCGCGGCGTCCCACACGCCAAGCCCGGCATACTCGAGAGCGATGATTACGTGACTGCGCGCCACTCTGGGTAGAGGCACGTTCTTGATGTGAAGCGTGTTGGGCGGTCCGGCGGTCTCCACGACCGCTGCCTTCATGGTCTCCGGAAGTGCCGATGTCGTGGTCATTGCGCACCCTAATCCCGTTTCCTATGGTAGCCAATTTGCAGTCTCTTTGCGCCGTGCCGCTGGAAGGAAGGATCGTTCAAGATCCTTAAGGCGGGTCACTGCAACTTTACGGCTGTGAACTCACTCAAGGATCAGCTTGACGTCAAGAGATGGCCCATCGGCGGCGTGGGCGGGCCGGTCGGTAACTGTGGAGGTGGCCGCGTCGTTTCGGCGGCGGTGGACGAGCGGGCCAGATCGGGGCGGCTGTCAACTGTGTTCTGGTTGCGAAGCACCAGGACAAGGCCGGAGCTTGTCCATCGCTTTACGATGTGTGTCTTCGCGCACTCACCGCAAAGCCAGAAAAACTTGCTGGGTAAGGACTTTATCGCGAATGCGCCATCGTCAGGCCGGAACTGATCCCCAGCATGCGATTCCAAGTCGAACAATTCGAGTCTTCCCTCCCGAAAATAGAGCGACTCTTTGGAACATTGTGGATTTGCGCACTGCATGGGCAGGTTGCGCTTGCTCCCCTCAACGCCTGGTTGCTTAGGCAGGGGATCGCGGACATCACATTCCTTTCGCAAACTCATAGATACTCCATTTGTGCCGTTGCATACCTAGACCTGATGCTCGGCTGGAGCAGGCGAGGAAGGATTTCTTGCGGACACCCGTTTAAGGTCTGAACTAAGTCAGCCCATCTGAATTGCCAAGGAGAAACTGCGCCAGTATTGACCGGTTGAAGATCTCTCCGCGAATCTTCGGCTATGCGAGACCACAAGAACCAGGTTCAGACACCTTTCGGATACTCTCTAACAGTCACTCCGAGAAGGCGGGATTAGCCGCCTTCCCGTGTCGAAAAAGCTGACAGCTCTACGCTAACGCGTGAACGGCGATCTTATGGAAGGTCGAGTTGACGACGTCAGAGGTCTGAACCGTGGGCGTCCCTTCGATGAATCTTGAAATCGTCTTCAACACTTCGGGATAAGAATTGGCGCTGTATGTTTCTGCGCTGGCTTTGTTGTCCCACAGACTGATGGCAGTCACATCGATTCCGCCGGGACCGGAGAATGTAATTTCATCCTTAAAGCCGTTCTGCTTACGAAGCAACGGAAGAATGTCCTTGTCAAATGTCCGGGTGTAGTCAGCAAGCATATTCGACTTCAGATGAAACGAGACGTTACGAGCAAACATATGTCAACCTCCTTAAGGTTGTCATTCGCTAAGAGTAGGGAGAACTTCAGATGGGCTGACTTAGTCCAGGGAACCTGAAAGAGGAGGAGGAGGACGCTCACTCCCCCTATTCAGTGCATGTAGGTGGCCCTCTGCATAAACCGACGTAACCTGTTGTTTCGATACGTGGCCTGGCAGAAACGGTAAAGCTGGGTTCTGTTCCGTCGTGTACTTTTGGCGGGAAAGCAAAGCCCGAACGGCCAACTTTACCTACTTGCGGGCGATTGCAGGCGCCAATGACACGATCACGCGGATTCTTGGGGATCGGTAGCGACCCCAGGAGAAGCCCTATAGCATGAAAAGACCCTGGAGGCTCGCATGAAATCCCATCGCCCTGTTCCGCCGGTCTGGCTCATGGGGCTCTCGAATGCTTCCTTTGGACTCTACGGCGGCATAGCTTTTTTCGCGATACCCCAGCTGCTGGCAACCCGCCATGTTTCGGAGGCAAGAATCGCCGGGATCACGGCGATGGCGTTATCTCCTAACTTCTGGGCCGTCGTATTTGGTCCCATGCTCGACGTGCGATTCAGCCGCCGTTGGTATGCTACCGCCTTCGCTGCCCTGGCATCCGTCCTCGTCTTCATCGGGATCATCAACCTGAATCATCTCGCTGTACTTGAAGTCGCGCTGGTCGCGGGCTCTGCTGCAGCCATACTCTCGACCACGGCGCTTGGCGGATGGCTTTCGACAGTTTGCCCTAAATCAGACGAGAACAAGCTCAGCGCGTGGTATAACCTCGCGTACATTTGTTCTTCAGGCTTCACGATGGTTGTCGGGGGCGAATTAGTTCGCCATCTGCCGCTATGGCTTGCGGCAGGAGTTCTGGGAGCGCTCGTTTTTCTTCCCGCCACCATCTTCCTGGTTATTCCTGCTCCTGGTCCGGACCGGCGGCTAGCCGGCGAGAGCTTCACCCAGTTCAGCCGCGAGATCTTCGCGCTTTTGCGCCGCCGGGAAGTGCTGATCACGCTGCTGCTCTTCATCACCCCTTGCGGCTCATTCGCGTTGACCAACCTGCTCGGAGGGGTGGGCAACGACTTCAGCGCCTCGCCGAGGATGGTGAGCTTGGCCGGCGGAGCGGGGGCAATCGTTCCCGGCATTCTCGGCTGCGTCCTCTTCCCTGTTCTTGCGAAACGCATGCCGCTGCGTTTTCTCTATCTCGCCAATGGAATCTTAGGCGGGCTTTTTACGCTGAGCCTGGTGGTGCTGCCCCATGCTCCATGGACCTTCTCGCTTGCCCTCCTGGGCGAATTCCTTTTCCAGGCCATCTCCTACACCGGCACGGTTGCGCTTTCCTTTGAGGCGATCGGGGAGAACAATCCGCTGGCCGCAACCACCTTCACGTTTCTGATCGCTGCCACCAACGTTCCGGTTGCTTATATGCTGTACCTGGACGGCAGGGCGTACTCCTTCGGGGGAGTACGCGGCAGCTTCGCAGCCGACGCCATCATCAGCATTGTTGTATGCTCGCTGATCGGTTTGCTTCTGTCCCGGCTTCGGGGCGAGGCATTCGGCTCAGGTAGTCCCGCCGTAGACCCCATCCATACTCCGCTGCGAGATGAATGAGCCAACAGAGCGCCGATTGAGTCTAAGCGGCCCGGCTTCGGACGCGGCCCGGCATCAAGGGAGAAAGCCATGACTGCAAAGCGGCCTCGTTTCGCTTGTAGGCAATGCCCGCCAGGATGAACAGGAAACCTATCAACGTCAGCGAGAAGGTGAATCCGAGCGAGTTTCTGAAGTAGGTCTCGGCTTCGCTCGCGAGATAGAAGAACACGCCGAAACCTCCGAAAACAAGGAACACCTTACGCCTGAGAATGACGGCGACAACCATCATGAACAAGTGGACCAGGCAATACATGGCCTTTGAAAACTGGCCGCCACTGCCCATCAGCGTTAGGCCTCCGCTGAAGGTGAGCACGCCAAAGAGATAGAACCAGAAGGCGAAATCCAACTCGCGCGCGCCATCCAAGAGGTAGCCGGCAGTGATCATGAGCAGGCCGAATATCACCGAGATCCAGCACTCCTGGTGGATGGTCCAGCGCTTTCCGAAAAGGAGGGCGGTCCCGTCCATGGAGAGGAACCACAACGCGTAAGCCGCCGGCGCGGTGAGAAACGGGAACTTAATCCTGGTCAGCGCCGCAGCAGAGACAATCACTGTGGCGATCTCCATCACGACCCAGCTCCCATTGATCAGGGGATGGAAGCGGGTGTAGGAACCAGGATCCGTCGCTGGCCACCATCCCAGGGCACGTTCGACGCCGTACACCGCCAGCGGGGTCATGCAAACAGCAACTGTCACCAATAAGCCGCCCGGGATTCTGGTGGATGCCGAGCGTGATAGCCGCAACCCTGCTGCTCCGAATAGGAGCGCATACGCAATTGCGATCCCGGCGATCGCCGGGCCTGAAAGGCGGTCCCAGGCGCTGGTCACGAACCATCCCATCGCCCCAATGATGAGGAGAGCCCCAAGATAGTAGCTGACATGGGCCGCTTCAAACGCGGCGGCGCTCTCAGGTTCAGCGGCAAGGGCTGCCTCGATCTTCTCCCACGTTCCGGGCGGCAGACCAGCCCGCTCTACGGCTGCCCGCAATTGATCCCCAGTGATTTTCTTCATGCTCGGGAGTATAGCTCCGCGGCGGGAGAGTATCGCGCTTGCGCGCATCTGACTGCCGGGTCGAGTGGCCTGATATGAGAAGCACGGCGACCGCTTGCTGGCTTACCGCCGGGGAAGGTCCAGCAGGACCACGTCCGAGCGCTCCTGCACCCGTTCAAGAACAACTTCACGACCGTCCGGGGAGATGTCGAAGTCGCGAATGTCGAAGTCGGGAGCGAGGTTGGTCAACTGGCGCTGCGCGCCCGTCTTGAGGTCGATGAGCCAGAGATCCTTATGTTGAATCTCTCCTCGCAGGAGCACGAGTGCTTCTCCTCCAGGCAGGAAGGCCAGATGACGAGCGCCCCGAGTGAGGCTTAGAGCCGGCAAGGCATGCGGTGCGGCCTCGGCCGTGACGGCTTTCACAGAAAATGTGGTGCCGATATCGGGTCCGGAGTAGACAAGGAAGCGGCCGTCGGGCGCCCACGCAGGATCGAGCGAATATTCCCGCAGAAAAGAAGCGGGGGAGCGACCATCGATGGGCACACGAAAGAGGTGTGGGACGCCGTGATCGTCGGCCGCCGAGGTGATCGATTGGCCGTCGGGCGCCCATGCTGGAGCACCTTGCAGGTCGAGCGAATCAGCCACGACGCGCGCGTTCGTGCCGTCGGCCTGCATTATGTATAAGAGCGTTTGCCCGTGTTGCCGGATGGAGAACGCGATGTTCTGTCCATCGGGGGCGATTGTCGGGCCGCCAAAGACTTGCGCCCCCTGACCACTCCACAACTCCGTGGCCGTTCCGTTGGCGAACTTCCAGATACTCTCGCCCGTACCGGTCGCAGAAACATACAGAAGGTAATTTGGACCCAGTCGTGGGGAAAACCCAGTGCTCGTGGCCAGCGAGATTTGAGCAGGGGCCGACACCTCCGTGGGGGAATCATCGAGCCGCAAGCGCCAGAGTGTTCTCCGCGGAGTGGCGAGAGTGGCAACCAGGCGGCGACCGTCCACGCTGGCCGCCAGCGAGGTGTACCGGTCAAGGCCAGAGGTCAGCCGGTGGGGAATGCGGTGCTCGACGTCCATGCTATAAAGCCACGGCCCGGAACCATCCGGATCGCCGGCGACGTACATCAGTGTCCGCTGATCCAATAGGACCGGATAACTCACGCGCCCCATGTGCGAAGTGATCCGCTCCGGAGTTCCGCCGGCAGGACGGATGCGCCAGATATCCAATTTGTCCGGGAGCCTGCCCTGGACGAAGTAAATGAATGCCTCGTCGGGCGACCACAAGGGAAAATGGCTGTGAAGCCCGGCAGACGCAGTAAAGATGGGCTTATCCTCCGGTTGCCGGCTGCCGTTGGAGATGAACAAGGGGTCTCCGGGCCCGGGCGTGTGATACGCGAGCCGGGAGCCGTCGCGCGACCAGTCGAACTCGGCCACGCCTTCAAGGTATGGCCTCGGCTCGCCGCCCAACGTAGGCACCGCCCAGATGCCGATGTCGCCGCCGCTCAAGGCATTTGGCTTGCGAACCCAAAACGTGACCAGGGAGCCATCGGGCGAGAACCCCAGAGTTCGGATCGATGGATTTACGAGTTCCGAGACACTCCCGTGAGTCAGGTTGTGGAAGATACCCGAACCGGCCTGCGTAAGCCAGACGTCCATCGGTCCGTCCCGGTCCGACAGAAACGCTACGAAATGGCCGTCGCGTGACAGCGCAGCGGCCTGTTCCAATCCGTCGAATTCCGTGACCGTCTGAAATCGTGCGTCCGCGATCGGGTTTCGCCAGAAGTACTCCGTCCTATGAAGCCAGAAGCTTGCGGCAATCGCGAGCACGCCCACCGCCGTTGCCAGAAGCAAAACGAAAGTCCACCGGGTAGGAGAGCTCCTCGCCGAGAGTGGCGGCGGCGCTGGGGGCTGGGGCGCAACGGCGCCATTCCCATTCTCCTGAGCTGCTGGAAGATTCCGGCTGCGCGTCCAGGCGTCCAATTCGGCCCTGGAGGCGTAGACCGAGCCCATCCTGTCATGCAGGTGCCGGTGAACGGGCATCTCCTCCCGCTTCTCCCAGCGCTGAACCGTCGTCACGTCGCGTTTTAGGTAGGCCGCAATTTCCTTCCACGAATCCAGCCGGTCTTCGGATTGCGGTGTTCGAAGGGGTGGTTCGCCCATCGCACTCTCCTGGATGGTTCGCAAACGTCACGAACCCGAGAACGAAATTGTACCCCTGCACTGCAACGGCACCGCAAAAGACGGCATTCGACGGCAAACCAGGGAAAACCCCTGTATCGCTGCACCTTGCTGTTTGAAGGCGCCCGACAGATGTCCGATTGTTTCTAAGCGTCTCAAGCGAATCGCAAACTGGAGGTCTTTCATGAAAAGCAAAACCTTGGCTTCGGCCGTACGCGGGCTTTCACTGCTCTTGTTGGTTTCAAGCACCTGTGCTTTGGCCCAGGAGGGCAAGCCAGTGCACCTCACCGGCCTGCTCAACGATTATTCACCCTTGGATCCGAACATCAAGGGCAGCCCATACGAAATGCACGGGCAATGGTCGATGGATGTTAACGCGGAACGGGGCACCGCCGACTTCTCAGCGGATATGACGATGTCAGATTATGGAACCACAGCAGGTGTCCTCGATGCGACGAAGGGCGGTGCAGGCGCTCACACCCACCACATCGCGTTGACGAACGTTAAGATCACCTGGAACATGACCGGCTGCCCTACCTACGCCACCTCCCCCCCGAAAATGGGCTTTCAGTTGAACGGCACGGTCAGCCTTTTGACGGGGAATGGAAACATCGCCCCCTTCGAGACGAATCCGCCTTCATCCACGCTGCAGGTCTGCGTCACCGGCGGAGATGTTGTCAAGTACTCGCTCCCGATTGCGAACATTACGCTGGTGTTCGGGGGGCCTGCGACTACACATTTCGGGTCGCAGGCCATCCATGGCGTGGCGCGTCCAATATAAGAGAGCTCGTTCGGCCATCGCTAAGCCGGTCGATGAACGACCAGTGGACGATTGCGCTGGAATCGTACCCTTTCGGGGGTAGTTCGAAGCGTCAAGGATAAAAATAGTTGGATGGGGGAGCGCGGTTCTAGGAAGGATCGGCCATGGTCCTTCTTAGTCTCGCCTCCCTGTTCTCTCCGGGATTGCAGTTGCACCCACTGACCTCTAAGAGAAGGGGCCGACATGCGAAAGAGACTGGTATGCCTCGTCTTGCTTAGCGTCACAATCGCGGCCACGGCTCTCTATGATTCAGGAAAGGCTCTGGCGACCGAGGCTGAAGGGTACAAGAGCACCTCGCTCGCTCTGGGCCACTTTCGCGAAATTGTAGTCACTAGTACCTTTCCACGCGGCGGGAACGCGGCCGGGGATGAACAAGCCTGGCAGTCACAACAACAGGCAAATGGATTGTCAGACGTCTATGTGCAGAGCAATACCTGGGCACCTGGCGGAAGTACGGGTTGGCACACGCATCCAGGGCATAGCTTGATCATCGTCACAGCCGGAACGGTCACGGATTATGAAGGGCACGATCCCGACTGCAAGCCCCATGTGTACAAGACAGGGATGGGATTTGTCGATCCCGGTGGTGACCACATACACATCCTCCGGAACGAAGGCGATGTCGAGGCAAAAACCATCGCCGTTCAGCTCATTCCGGCAAATGCGGTGCGTCGGATTGACGTTGCAGATCCAGGGAACTGCCACTTCTGACATGGACGATCGTTCAATGAAAAATGGCTGGCTCCTTCGGCTCGCCGCCGGCATGTCATGTCCACGCAATGGAACGCACTCCCCGATCATGACCGCTCCAAAAGGCGGGAAGACTTGTCCAAATCGGGCACAAGCGAAAGCGCGGTTGGATGATGAAAGATCCCGACGCTAGCCAGGCTCCTGCCCGGCCGTTGCGAGGTCAACTTCAGGTCCGGGCAGGATGCCCATCTCCTGATAGATCGGTCGCATCACGGCGCGGACCTTCGGCAGTTTGGCGGTGAACCACATTGAACCCGCCAGGCAGAAGGAGCCCGTAATCATGACTGTATGCGGTGCTCCCACCCAGTGGGCGAGACCGCCGGCCAGCAAGCTGCCAAACGGCGCCGATCCTACAAATGCCATCGTGTAATACCCCATCACGCGCCCACGCTTGTCTTCCGGCACCAGGGTCTGGATCACCGTGTTGCTGGCCGATGCTGTCTGCAGCATGCCGAAGCCGACAAGCACCATCAGCAGCAGCGACACCCAGAGCGTCTGCGACAGGCCGAAGAGAATCAGCGCACCGCCGAAGATGGCGGCGGCAATCTGAATCATGCGCGTAAGACCCACCACGGACTTCCGTAGAGCAAGCGAAACTCCGGATGTCAGAGCGCCGATCCCGGAAGCACCCGTCAGCCAGCCCAGCGTATGCGGGCCGCCATGCAGCACTTGTCCGGCGAAGATGGGCAGTAGCACTGAGTAGGGCCAACCCATCAGGCTGGTAAGTGCGAACAACGTAAGAATCGTGCGGATGGGACGAAACGTTCGCACGTAGTCCCAACCTTCACGCATTTGTTCGAGCCTGCTAATCGCCGCGTGCTTGATCTCGATCGGCCGAATGCGCATCATGAGCAATGATGCGATCACCGCGAAGTAGCTAACGCCATCTATGAGGAAGCACCATCCTTCGCCAGACGCTGCAATGACGATGCCCGCGATCGCCGGGCCGATCAGCCGTGCACCATTGGCCATCGACGAATTGATGGCGATTGCATTTCCCAGGTCGGCACGATCGTCCACCATCTGCACCAGAAACGATTGCCGCCCTGGTATGTCGAAGGAGTTGATCACGCCCTGCAATGCACTCAGCGCGATGATCTCGGGGATGGTGATGATGTGTGCCAGTGTTAGCCCGGCCATGGCCAGCGACTGGATCGCGGCCGCCGCCTGTGTCCACAGCAGCAGCTTGCGGCGGTTCAGACGCTCGATCCAGACACCGGCGAAGGGACCCAGCGCAAAAGTCAGGATCTGGCCTGAGAACCCGACCACGCCTAGCAACAGCGCGGAGTGCGTCAGGCGATAGACCAGCCAGCTCGTTGCCAGCCTCGTCATCCAGGTACCCAGCAACGAGATGCTCTGCCCGAAGAAGAAGAGCTTGAAGTTGCGATGCCGCAGCGCTCGCCACGCATGCGACAACGATTCGACCGTATCTGAGGGATTCCTCATGTTTCTTTCCCTGTAATATGACGATGCCCTCAGATTTGTCAAAGTTGAAACGCCGCATCCCCCAGCAGGGCAGAGGGGAGCGCCGCGTCGCCGAGGTTTTGGATGCCGCTTCGGCGGTCATTGCAGAGGTGGGCTACGACGCCGCGACGATGACTGAAATCGCGGAGCGTCCGGGCGCATCCATCGGCGCGCTGTATCAATACTTTCCCAATAAGGAAGCGATTGCGCGTGCGTTGCGCCAGCAGTATGGAGATGAGTTGGAAGCGCGCTGGGCGCCGCTGAAAGGTCAGGGTGCACGTCTCAGCATCAAGGACCTGGTTGACCGGTTCTTCTACGTGATGACCGACTTTATGGATAGCCGGCCGGCGTACATCCCGCTACAGAGCGCGCCGCGGAATTACCGGCGCGATCCTGCGGCGAGAAATCGCCTGCGCGAATTATTTGCAACGCTCTTTCGTGAGAAGCGCCCGGAGCTTACGCCGGAAACCGCATTGCGCATCGCAAATGTAACCGTGCAGGTGGTCAAGGCGATGAACCCGGTTTACGCCGAAGCCAACCCAGGCGAGCGCGAAGAGATCGTGCGTGAGTTCAAGCTGCTGTTGGCGAGTTATCTCAGCGCGCGCCTGCGTGCCTGATGGCTCCTATGTCTTGGCTAAGCCTATTGGTGCCGGGAGGGGGGGTCGA
>CAVUQE010000014.1:0-306324 GCA_963743365.1 uncultured Acidobacteriaceae bacterium | reverse complement strand
AGGTGGCGGTTCGCGTGGGTGAAAATCTTATTGAGAGTGTCATCACTCGCCAAAGCGTTGAGGATCTGGGCATCAAAGTAGGAGACGAGGTCACGGCCGTCATCAAGTCAACCGAGATTATGTTGATGGTGGACTAATTCTGACGGCGGCCGCACCGTAATGGTCTTCATCCGCGAAGCACAGATAGAAGAAGCGGAGGCTATCTCCGCATGCCTGAATTCGGCATTTGAGCCCTTTCGTTCTCAGTACACTACCCGGGCCTTCGACGACACAGTTCCGAGCCCGGGAGCGATTCGAGAACGCATGGTTCATATGAAGCTTTATGTTGCGATCACCAGCGAAGGAGAGATCGTGGGGACGATTGCATCCGGCCTGCAAGGAGAAGAGGGTCACCTGCGAGGCATGGCTATTCGCCCTCCATGGCAAGGGCGCGATATTGCTGAACAGCTGCTTCGTACGGCCGAGGACGATTTACTTGCCGGCGGATGCAAGCGAATTACCCTCGATACGACCGCTCCGCTGGAACGAGCGATTCGTTTCTATCGCAAGAATGGCTTCGTCCCCACGGGCCGTGTCGCGGATTTCTTTGGTATGCCTCTCTACGAATACGCGAAGCCATCGGTTCTGCGTTGAGCATGGGAGGCTCGAGTGCCCGCACCAGCACCTTCCTTCATCAACCGGGTTTGGATGGCGCATCGCATGCCCGGGCGCGCTCCAGGAGCAGGTTGCGCTCGCGCGCATTACGAGTGAGCGCCGCCGCGATCTCGAACTCCGCGCGCGCTTCTCCCAAGCGGCCGAGCTTGCTGAGCAGGTTGCCCCGCACACTCGGCAAGAGGTGGTAATTCTTCAGCGCGGGTTCATCATTGAGTGCGTCGACCAGCTCAAGGCCGGCTTGCGGGCCGAACGCCATGGCTACCGCCACCGCGCGATTCAGTTCGACGATAGGGGAAGGCGTGAGCTGCGCAAGTGCATCATAGAGTGCGACGATTCGCGTCCACTCCGTATCGTCCGCGGTGACGGCTCGCGCGTGACAGGCCGCGATTGCAGCCTGTATCCCGTACGGCCCAAGGCCGCCGCCCAGTTGTTCGGCCCGCTGCAGTGCGGCGAGACCACGACGGATGAGAAGTTGATCCCACTGCGCGCGGTTTTGATCGAGCAGCAGGATTGGCTCGCCTGTCGGTCCTACGCGCGCCCTGGAGCGCGACGATTGAATCTCCATAAGAGCTACCAGGCCGTGAACCTCGGGCTCCTGCGAAAGGCACTCGGCCAGGATTCGCCCCAGGCGCAGCGCATCCTCGCAGAGTTCAGGCCTTATCCAGTCATCACCCGAGGTAGCCGAATACCCTTCGTTGAAGATGAGGTAAATAACCTCCAGAACAGACGAAAGACGAGCGGCGAGTTCGGCGCCGCGGGGCACTTCGAAAGGCACATGCGCCTCCGTGAGGGTCCGCTTGGCGCGCACAATGCGCTGCGCGATCGTACTCTCCGCGACCAGGAACGCACGCGCGATCTCTCCCGTCGACAGGCCTCCCAGGAGGCGTAGCGTGAGCGCGACCTGCGCTTCCGTGGAGAGCACTGGATGGCAGGAGATGAACACCAGGCGCAGAAGGTCATCGCCGACGTCGTCGTCCAGCGCGCTTGTCATGTCCGGCACAGCCATTTCCTTGTATGCAAGATCGCGGCCGAACTCATCGAGTTTGCGTTCCTGCAGTGCGCTTCGCCGGAAGCGGTCGATCGCACGATGCTTGGCGGTGGCCATGAGCCAGGCGCCCGGATTATCCGGAACGCCCGACTTCGGCCATTGCTCCAGCGCTGCCACGAGCGCATCGTGGGCGAGGTCCTCAGCCACACCGACGTCGCGCACCATACGGGTCAGCCCGGCGATGAGTCTGGGCGACTCGATTCTCCAGACCGCGTCAATTGCCCGATGCGTGTCGCCGGCCATGGTCACAGATAACCATCACACCATCTTCAATCCGGCGGTGCAAGCGGAGGCGCCGTGGGCAGCGCCTCATGCCGTGTTGCGCTGCCCAACCTGCGCCTGCAAATCTTCAAACCCAGCCGCAGCCTCTCTCACGTCAGCAGGGAAATCAGAAAACTCCTGCACCTGGCGCACCTCGACGACGCAGTGATCATTGCCGGGGCAGCGTGTTGCCCACTCAATGGCTTCCTCTCTTGACTTCACCTGGATCATCCAGTAACCGCCGAGGGCCTCCTTCGCTTCGGTGAAGGGTCCGTCGACAACCTTCGCTTTGCCGCCGGGAAACGTGACGCGCGCCCCCATGGACGGCGGTGTCAGACCGTCGAGCGCGAGCAACACCCCCGCCTTTTGCAGGGACTCGTTGTACTTCATCATTGCCGCCACGGCCTCGGCGCTGGGCATAGCTCCGGGCTCGGCTTTCTCGTAGTTTTTGGGGATCATCAGCATCATGAATCGCATGGTCGTGTCTCCTCTGGGTGAATTTCTGACTCTACTAGAACGTCGAATAAGATGGATCGAAATCGACAGCCATAGATTTTTTTCTAGCCGGCATCTATGAATGAGGAGGAACGTCCGAATGCTCTACGCGCGTTTGGGAAATACTGGCCTGCTGGTCTCGAAATTGGCCCTGGGAGCGATGACCTTCGGTTCTGCCGAGGGTCCAATGGCATCGGTCTCCAAGGTGGGACAGAAGGGCGCAGACGAAATGGTTGGCAAAGCGTTGGACGCTGGTGTGAACTTTTTTAACACCGCCGACGCGTACACCGGCGGCCAATCCGAGCAGATGCTGGCCGCGGCTTTGGGGGCTCGACGGAAAGACACAGTGATCGCCACCAAGGTTGGCTTCCGCACCGGAGACGCCTTGATCCACACCGGCCTGTCGCGGCAGCATGTCATCGCGTCCGCGGAAGAAAGTCTGAGGCGACTGAAAACGGATTATCTGGATGTTTACCTGGTCCACCGGGTTGACAAGTACACGCCCGTGGAAGAGACGCTGAGTGCATTGAACGATCTGGCGCGCGCGGGCAAAGTGCGCTACGCAGGGTTTTCCAACTGGCCTGCGTGGCTGGCAGCCAAAGCGCTGGGCGTGCAGAGAATGAACGGCTGGGCTGAGTTCCAGGCCGCGGAGATGTACTACTCGCTGGTGGGTCGTGACATCGAGCACGAGGTTGTGCCGCTGGCTCTGGATGCCGGGATTGGCATCATGGTGTGGAGTCCGCTGGCCGGCGGTTTTCTCAGTGGAAAGTATTCCCGTGAAAATCCGCAAGGCGATGGGGGAAGGCTGACCGGCTTTGACATCCTGCCCTTCGATCGCGATCGCGGCTATGCGCTGATCGATGTGTTGAAAGAGATCGCCGCAAACCACAAGGCATCGGCTTCCCAGGTTGCGATCGCGTGGCTTCTCACCCGGCCTGCCGTTGCGTCTGTGTTGGTCGGCGCAAACAAGCTGGGACAATTAGAGGACAATTTGGCCGCCGCCAGCCTGACGCTGCGCCCGGATGAATCAAGCAGACTGGACGAGATGACCAAACCAGCTGCGATTTACCCCAACTGGTTCAATACCAATATTTTCGATCAGCAGGCAAAAAATGCACTGGAGGGATAAAGGGCCTGCAGTGTTTTCGAACTACGACGCGGTGCTCTAAAGCATTTTTCCTAACACTGTGGTCCGGTGAGGTCGGTTATGTGCGGCCATTCTTTGACGGAATGGCCGCGTCAGGTGCCAGTTTTCCGGTCTACACCATTAGGAAAAGTGCTCTAGCCACCCGCAACCGCCGCGATCACCAGGAATGGTTCGGCCTCGGTGACAACTGCGTCGGGCAGGGGAGCATCCGGTGGTTCGTGGGAAAGATCCTTCGCGCAGGCAAAGAATCTCAGGAACGGCCTGCGCTGGCGGGTGACGTGATCACGGATCGTTCCCCGCAACATCGGGTAGCTGGCCTCGAGCGCGTCGAGGACCGTGCGCTGCGTGACCGGGCTCTCCACCTCCAGCTTCACCTCGCCGTTGACCTGGGCCAACGTACGAAGATGTGCCGGGAGCAAGACTCGAATCATGGCAGTGTCTGTACCTCGACCGAAAGGACAGCCGGAAGATCCCGGACGAGGGGGGCCCAGCTATCCCCAGCGTCAGGGGACCCGTAAACCTGGCCCCCGGTCGTACCAAAGTAAATGCCGCATGTGTCGAGCGAGTCGACAGCCATGGCATCTCGCAGGACGTTCACGTAACAGTCGTGTTGCGGCAGACCCTTCGTGAGTGCTTCCCACTCGTTTCCCCCGGTTTGGCTACGAAACACACGCAGCTTTCCGTCGGGTGGGTAGTGTTCCGAGTCGCTCTTGATGGGTACGACGTAGATTGTCTCCGGCTGGTGCGCGTGCACGTCGATGGCGAACCCGAAATCGGTGGGCAGGTTCCCGCTAACCTCCTGCCACGATTCGCCCGCGTCGTCGCTGCGCATCACATCCCAATGCTTTTGCATGAACAGCACACCGGGGCGCGAATGGTGCATGGCAATGTGATGAACGCAATGACCAACCTCAGCCGTCGGGTCGGGGATGTGTTGGGATTTCAAGCCGCGGTTGATGGGCCGCCACGATTCGCCGCCGTCATCGGTGCGGAAGGCGCCCGCGGACGAGATGGCAATGTAGATCCGGCCTGGGTTGCTGGGATCGAGAAGGATGGTGTGCAGGCACATTCCTCCACCGCCTGGCTGCCAGTGGGGGCCCGAGCCGTGCCCGCGAAGGCCCGCAAGCTCCCGCCACGTTTGCCCACCATCGATAGAGCGGAACAGTGCAGCATCTTCGACCCCTGCGTAGACTGTGTCCGGATCGGTGAGCGATGGCTCGAGATGCCAAACTCGCTTGAATTCCCAGGGATGCGGGGTTCCGTCATACCACTGGTGTGTGCCTGCGATACCGTCGTAGGTAAACTTGTTATCCACCGGCCGCCAGGTTTCGCCCCCATCGTCAGAGCGTTGGATCAGCTGACCGAACCAGCCGGTTGATTGGGACGCATACAGCCGATTAGGGTCAGCGGGCGATCCCTTAAGATGGTAGATCTCCCAGCCTCCAAAGAAGGGACCGCTGACGTCCCATTGTTCGCGTTTGCCGTCTGACGTCAGGACAAACGCACCCTTGCGCGTACCCACCAGCACTCTTACCTTGCTCATCAACCACTCCTTCCACGCAACGATCGGGCGAGTGGCACATAGAAGGTCCTACGCCAAGCCCTGAACTTTGCCGCGCAGCACGGTGACAGAACATTTGGGCAATGTTACTACGGCGCCTCTTCCTGCCTCGATTGTGGAAGCGACCGGAGGGTTGTCCGGCTCGGCGTGGGATCGCGCGCCGGTCGATTGCCAAACGTATTGCTCGCCTCCGAACGTCACCATGCTCACCTCGCCGTCAAAAAAGCTGGTTTGGCCCCCAGCGCCCTCGAAGGCTATCTCAATCTTGTGCGGGTGATCCCTGTCTTTATTCACCAGCAGAAGCGCCCACTCGCCATCGGGCCGTCGAACCGCATAGGAAGTCACAAGCGCGTGACCTGCAGGATCATGGACGGAACCTTCGACGTGGAAGAGGTGATGCATGCCGCTGCGATGAGTGACCCATTCGTTGTTGATCATGCGGCCGGCGTGATATTGGGCAGTGAACTGGCGAATCTGGAGATCCGTGCCGGCCACGTAATTGCCATAGGTCGCCCAGCCACCGTGGCAGCCCGGCCGAAGAGGTTCGGCCTGAATCGGCGAGTGATAATAAGCAGACCCGCCGTACAGGAAAAATGAACCAACGCTGTCGGCCAGCCACAACGCGGAAAAAATGTCGGTCATGTAGTTCGAGAGGTTGTATGTCAGCGCGCTCTCAGTGTTCATGAGAGGCACGCCTTCGGGCAAGCCATCCTGGCGAAACGCGTCCAGGCAATTTCGCGTCACGTCAGGTTCGCGATAGAGATCGGCCCAGTTCACCGCGCACGGATCGAATGGATAATGTTCAAACGAAACAAAGGCAAGGTCCTGAATATGGTTGCGAGACTTTAAGTAATCCAAGAACCTCCCGAACCAGGAGGTACGGTTCTCCGCGTCCGGCCAAACCGAGACATCCTGATTGATGCCTTGGAATACGGGGCCGCCTAGCTTTGTCTCCGGAGCGACCTTATGGATTGCGTCGGCGAACTGAATATAGAGCGCCGCGTAATCTTCAGGCAGCATGTACTGGCCATCGCATTCTTCTCCCATCTCCACCCAGGCAACTGGATACCCGCGCTCTTTCAAGTACGCAATCTGATTCGCGGCATCTTCAGGTGTGCTGAAGAGGACTGCGACGGGAATCATCGCCGGCAAATTGTTGGTAATGCCGCTGGTGAAGAAAAGGTCGAGACCCGTCTGATCGCCGCTCTTGTTCAGATCCGGGGCCGAGTGGTAGGGGTCGGTCGAGGAGCAGTAGGTTGGGGTCTGTGTCGCATCCGGTGAGTGCCTTATAAGATCGACGAAGGTGCCGTCGTCGCGGAGCATGCCGGCATAAACCTGGTAGATTGCGTAGCCGGCTCGATGCCGCAGGTCGTCGGTTCCGTGTGGTCCCGGCTGATTCGAGGATTGGGTCATCACCACACGAATCCAGCGCGTAGCGATCGGCTGTTCAGCGAGCTTCAGCGTCTCGGTCCCGCCTTTGCCATCGTGCACGATGCCATTGGGAAAACTGTTCCAGCGTCCATTGGCCTGTTGGCTCACACCCAGGCCTTCGGTGGGCGCGTACTGCGCCTCCCAATTCATGGGGTCAACGCCGGTCCAATATTGCACTTCATACACGCGCGCGCTGGGCTCGCACCAATCGATACGCAAGGCATTGATCTGCTGCGGAGCGAGCAAATCCACGATGATCCATTGCGGATGCAGCGCGTCGTCTTCGCCGGTAAATGCCTTGGTGAGGTATGGATTGCTCTTCCAAAACGTCGCCGGATCGCCGTCCGTGAGCCGCCCATAACCCTCGGAGTCGCCGCCGTCCGCCGTCGTGCCGCGATGCGGAAGCGGGTATCCAAATGAATCGTGAATGAACGCAGTCGGCTCCGCGTCTCCGACAAAGTAGCCTCTCTGATGCGCGGCGTCGCTCCACTTTCCATTGCTATTCCAATGCCACGCCTCGACGGCGAGCTCTGTATGGTTGCGATACGTGATCGGTCCCCATCCCGCCGAGAGCCATTGCCGAACCATTTCCGGCGTGTAAACCTTCTCGATCACCGGTACCGAGAGCTCATCCATCGAAGAACCAAGACTCTTGTCCGGATCGAAGCTGTTCACAGGTTTGCTGGCATCCACGCGTAGCAATGCGGCACGCGATGCCCCAGTACCCCCGGCTTGACCAACCGCAGCCGCAATCTTACGACCGGAAACCATCGTCAACGCCGCGGTTCCAGCGGCCTGGCCGAGGAATCTCCGCCGCGAAATTCCGCGCGGGCGGACCGGCTCGGATGGATTCAATGGAAGTTCCATTACACGTTTCCTCATTTTTGAGCCACCGGCGGCTTCTGTACAGGAAAGAAGTCTACTGAGAACCAGGTTACCGCGGAGCACCACGATCCGACGTCATAGGGAACCTTGTAAGCTTATCCGCGCGGAAAGCGGCCCCTTTAGGGGGCAAGCTTGGTCAAGTCGATTTGGCCGATTATTAACCTTTCTGGGCCTGTCGATCTTGCAAATTTGTAATTTGACGTCTGGCTGTTGCTCGCTCGACCCTGATACTATCCGGCTGAATTAGTTTGTGGTTCGTACATCAAGACAAAAATGATCCCAGTTTGCGGGCTAGGGATCCAAAAGATAGCGCTTTCATTCGGAGGCTGTAATGCATGACAAACGACATTTCCTTCTGGGGCTGCCCAAGGGCATCTGGCGGGCCCTGTGCTCGTTCGGGTGCCTCGTACTGGTAGGAAGCCATCTCTATGCGCAAGCCGTGAGTGGCACCATTCTCGGCACCGTGACCGACCCGGGAGGTGCGGCGGTGGCGAATGCACAGGTCACCATTGTGCTCACAGGTCAGCAAACCACCTATACCACTGTCACCAACGAAAGCGGGAACTTCACTCAGCCGAACCTTCCCTCCGGCACCTATACCGTGACGGTCGCGGCGCCTGGCTTCAAGACGGAAACGCGCGAAAACATTGCCGTCATTACCAACACCACAGCCCGCGTGGACGTGACCTTGGCCGCCGGCAGCGCCTCGGAGACCGTCACCGTTACTGCTGCGCCACCACTGCTGCAGACGGACCGAGCCGATATCTCGACCAACCTGGAACAACGTCAGATTGCCAACCTGCCGCTAAGCAGCGGTAACAGCGTCCAGTCGCTGCTCAACACAGTGAACGGCATGGCGCCGGTCGTCTTCAACAACTCGCAGTTCTTCAACGCCAACAATGATCTGTCGGTGAACGCGAACGGCCAGTCATCGTATGTGAACCTGTATCAGATTGAAGGTATCGACGACGATCAGCGCACCGGCATTCACACCATTCTTGTGCTACCGGCCGCTGCCATCGCGAACGTCGACATCACCACCAACAATTTCGAGGCCGAATTTGGCCGCGCCGTCGGTACGGTCGTCAACCTCACGCTGAAGTCCGGAACCAATAGCTTTCATGGTTCGGTCTTCCAGAACATGGAGAACAACGGTGTCAACGCGCGCAACTACTTCGCCACTGGCCCCAACGGACGCCTCGTGTATAACTACAGCGGCGCGTCCATCGGCGGACCGATCCTCAAGGACAAGCTCTTCTTCTTCGGCGACTTCCTCCGCGTGTCCGACCACGAAGAAACCAGCTTCACCACCAACATCCCGTACTACAACGTGCAGGGCAACAACCTGAACCTCTCCGGCTACAGCGGCCAGGTCTATGATCCCAACACCGGAGACGTCGTTGACTGCCAGGGGGGACCCACGCCGGCAAACTGCGGCCAGGGGCGCACACCCTTTGCCGGCAACATCATTCCGCTCTCCAACCCCGGCATCAGCCCTGTGGCCACCACGGTGTTCCAGGATCTGGACGCGCTCGCGCGCAATCCCCAGAAAAACCTGTACTACGCCAAGTACATCGCCGGAACCACGACCAACAACTACTCCGCCAACCTGCCCTTCCACAAGGACATGTGGAACTATGACGTCAAGTCCGACTACACGATTACCGAGAAGGACCATCTGAGCGGGCGCTTCAGCCATCAGATGATCGACACTTACCAGGCGCCGGTCTTCGGCTCTTTCCTAGGTGGTCCGGCGGGCAGTGGTGGCTTTGAGGCCAGCGGTACCGCGACAGCCTACAGCACCGGCTTCAATTACGACCACCTCTTCTCGCCCACCCTGTTCACCGAAGGGCGCGTCGGCGTTGCCCATCTGCGCAACTCGGCGGAGCAGACGGACTACGGCAAAAACGATGCCCGCGCGCTGGGCATCCCGGGAAACGGCCCTAACGGCACCAATAACACCCTTACTACCAGCGGCCAGGTCGCCTTTCAGGTCAGCAACTTCGCCGGCAACGGTGAAAACGGCACAGGCGACCCCCTCATCGGCTACTCGCAGTCGCTGCCCTGGCTGCGGGCTGAGTCCAACATCGACTTCGCGAACAACTGGACGAAGGTGATCGGCAACCATGCAGTGAAGTTTGGCGCCGATATCCGCCGCATTCGCGACGATCTCTTGCAGGGTAACAACAACGCCGCGGCAGGAACCTTCTACTTCAGCGAAAACCAGACCTCCGCGCCGGGCAACTCCACGACCGGTCAAGCCAACGATATCGCCAGCGTGCTTTTCGACGTCCCTTATCAGGTCGGCCAGGACACCAACAGCACCTTCCCCTGCTACCGGCAGACTTGGCTCTTCTTCTTCGTGGCCGACAAGTGGCAGGCCACGCCGAAGATGACCATTGATCTCGGCTTGCGCTACGAGTTATACCCGCCGGCAACGCCGCGCCTGCCCGGTGGCTTTGTGAACTATAACCCGGCCAACAACCAACTGGTGCTCGCCGGCGAAGATGGCAACCCCTCCAACCTCGGCATGCAGACCGACTATCGCAACGTGGCGCCGCGCCTCGGCGTCTCCTACCGCGCTACGCCGAATACCGTGATCCGCAGCGGCTTCGGTATTAGCTACGTTCCGTTCGTCGACAACAGCTACGCCTACAACTATCCGATCAAGACCAGCACCTACTACACCATCACGCCCACCTACGGCTTTGCGCTCAATCCGGCGGGTGGCGTGGTGAACTTCACGACCGGTGTCCCGGCAACCCCGACCGTTGCTTTCGGCTCTACTGGAACGCTCACTGAGAGTGCCGCCAACGGCACCATCGGCCTGGCCAACCTCTATATCCCGCTCAACTTCAAGAACGCCTACGTCTCTTCGTGGAACGCCGTCGTGGAGCAGGCGCTGCCTTTCGACAGCTCCTTCCAGATCGCGTATGTGGCCAACCATGGCACTCGGATCGACGTCGCGCAGAATATCAACCTACCCAGCATCTACGGTCAGAGCGCAAGCTATGATCCCCTCAAGTTGGCCTTCGGTAAGACGGCTGCGGTTACACAGTACTTCCGCGGCACCTCCACCAACTACCAGTCGCTGCAGGCGCAGCTCACTCACCGCTTTAGCAAGGGTCTTGCCTTCAACTCGGCGTTTACCTGGGGTAAGGCGCAAGGCTACGTCACCAGTGGTCAGGATGGGGCTCTGCTCTTCTACGCTGGCCCGCCGCACCGCAACTACACTGTCCTGGACTTTGACCGCAGGCTGAACTACGCGCAGACCGTTATCTATGACCTCCCTGCCGGTCGTGGCCACCAATACTTCAGCCAGGGTCCTTTGCTGTATGCCCTAGGTGGATGGCGTGTATCGGCCGTCGTTCAGGCGGTCTCTGGCCTGCCCTTCACCGTTACCAGCACCAGCGCGACCCCTGGCACCACGCAGACGGGCGATTTGGTCGCGCCTTTCCAGGTCACTCACAACGTGAACGGTGCGGGCACCGCCACCTGGTTTAACCCAGCGAGCTTCGCTGCACCGGCGAAATGCACGGCATACTCTGCCGCCAACCCGGTTCCTTGTGTGATCGGCAATTCGGGACGCAATCAGTTTCGCGGGCCGGCGTACGTCTCTGACAATGTGTCACTGTCCAAGGCCTTCCCGGTTTATCGCGAGACGAACCTGGAAGCCCGTTTCGACGCATTCAACATGACCAACACACCGGCCTTTGGCCTGCCCACCACTGCGATTGGATCGAATCTCGGTAAGATCACCTCGACCCTCGGCAGCGGCGTTGGCAACGTCAACGGTGTCGGCGGCCCGCGCGTTCTGCAGGCCTCCGTCAAATTCACGTTCTAGCTCACAACTACTGGAACCTTCCCCCGCATCCCTCATCCGGACGCGCGCGCTTTACGAGGATAGCAAGTGCGGTGTGATCTGTTGAGGAAACCCGGCGAGTGAACCCGCCACGCTATAAGCTTGTTGCTATGCGCCGGGGAACGGAGCGGGAAGTACCAGGACTGAAATGTTGTTGCAACACAAGGGCCAACGCACCCCGTAGACGGGCCATGCCGCAATCCGCCGTGGTGATGATACGAGGCAACTTCGCGTTGAGTGTTTTCGGTAACTCTTCGGTCAGAATGCTGGAGAAGTAAGGCCATACGGCAACGATATCCCCGGCGAACAACACGATCTCGGGGGACAGCCCAACCAGAATCGTTTGCAGGCCGCGCGCGATCTGTACGAATTGATAGCGCAGCGCAGCCATTGCCTCGGGCTTTTTATCCTGGGCATCAATCAGCAGGTGACGATAGGTGAAGGAAGTAGGAACCTTTCCTTTCAGCTTGCGATAGTGGCGCAGGGCAGCTTGGTTGGAAGCAACCGTCTCCCAGCATCCGCGGTTGCCACATCCGCAAAGAAGCCCTCCGGATTCGACTGGCATGTGGCCAAATTCGCCCGCCATACCATTCCAACCGGAGATAAGGTGCCCGCCGGCGAGAATGCCGGTTCCGATCCCTTCCGAGACATTTATAGCCACCGCATCCTGTACACCAGATAAGCTCCCGAACCAACGCTCAGCGAGAATGATGAGATTCGCAGCGTTTTCAATTTCCACCGGAAGCCCGGTTCCCTCGGCAATAGCCTTTCCGATATCGAACGGTCCCCAGCGGAGATTAGGCGCAAACGCCAGCCTTCCCGTCAAAGGATCCACCCGGCCCGGCACGCTGATGCCTACGCCTTGGATCGCTTTCTTGGGTTCGGCGCTAGAGACGCGTTTGATGGCAGCCAATAGCTGGATAGTCGACCGTTGAGGCTGGGGAGAAATGGGAACATTCTCCTGCACCAGAAAGTTCCCGCTGAAGTCTGACACGGCTACGATGGCGTTGTCGGGGTGGAGGTCTAAGATGACCACTCCCAATTCATTGTTTACTTCCAGCATCAGGGGCCTTCGGCCGTGTTTGCTGAAGCCGGTCTCTCCTTCGCAAATCCAACGGGTCAGCAGCAGTTCTTCTACGATCGCGGAGACGGTGCTCTTCTGCAAACCGGAGAGGCGAGCCAGATCGGCGCGAGAGACCGCCCCGGCAAGGCGAATCAATTCAAGGATGATGGTTCGGTTTGTATCCCGCGCGGTCTCGCTGCTGGAGACTTGAATTGCCAATCGCGGAACGTGCGCCAACTGGCGAAGTGCGCGTTCGTTCATCTAGCCCAACTCATCTTTCCCTCTGCCATTTTATCCAACGCGGCCAGCTCGACTGGCAATTGCCGCTGCGGAGAATCGTACGCTCAAACGTTGAGAGCACCAGGGGCTGGCCTTCTGAAGACGAAAGCGCCATACTGCCTCCATGATGGGTAGAACGATAGCCTTACTGCTAAGTGCGTCAGCGTTTCTGTCACCGCCAGTTTTCCGCGAATCCGGAGCGGCGAGTGGTGCTCCGGAATTCACCACCGGCGGCGAACTGAAACTTCCCCAGGGCTACCGGGAGTGGGTTTACCTGACCTCCGGCTTCGACATGAGCTATAACCCTGCGATGCAGATGGGCGACCACCATGTCTTCGACAACGTCTTCGTGAATCCCGAAGCGTACAAGGCCTTTGTCGCCACCGGTACCTGGCCGGACAAGACGATGCTGGTCCTTGAGGTGCGTGGGGCCCAGGGGAAAGGCTCAATCAATCAGAACGGCAACTTTCAGGCCGATGTCATGGGACTTGAGCTCCACGTGAAGGACGGGGCGCGTTTCCCGGGCAAGTGGGCGTTCTTTGGCTTTAATGGAGAGAACACGGCCAAGGCGATCCCAACCTCCGCCGACTGCTACAGCTGCCACGCACAACATGCGGCAGTGGACACCACTTTTGTTCAGTTCTATCCCACGCTGCTTCCCATCGCCAAAGAGAAGCGCTCACTCTCCGCCTCTTACTTGAAGGAGACGGCCACACCGTTCCCATAGGCAGTTGCTTGAGTAATCAGGATCAATCCTAAGGAATCACTCCTGCTCAGCGTCTCCACCAAAAGGTGGAGTTTGAGTTCAACCCCATGCACGACGACAACCGACCCTGTGCTCAGTTAGGCTTACTCCGTCGAAGCACGGAGAGCTTAATAGGTTGCCTGTGAACTGCCGGTTCAGAAGGATTCGGGGTAGGGCCTGTGCCTGAGGAATCCAAAGAGAACTACGATAAGCGCTCAGGCACCCGTCCTTCGTGAGAGAACCAGAGGCAGCTGCGGGACTGAGTTCGTAAGTGGACTTCTCACGCAGACACTTTAGCGGTTTCCTTTGGCTTCGCATGATGCTTGTTGACCCAAGCAACTCCTTACAGGAAATACCACTGGTTCCGGTAGGAAGCTGGTGCGCCGGTGACGTAATCTAGCGTGGGTGAACTGCTCGCGGGTATACGGCCGGATGTGGAGTGGAAACTGTCGTACGAGGGAGGATGGACGCTGGTTCAGATCGCACCAGCGGTGGCGCAGGCTGCTCAGCACGACACTGGCAGCCGCTCTGGCGTTGGTGCTCAGCGGATGCCACTCTTCCGGGCTGCCCAAACCGGCGACCAAGGCTTACCTGGACGAAGTGAAAGCATTCTACGTGGGCCTTGCGGCGCTGCAGGTGGGAGACGATGTGCGCGCTGACAGCACCCTCGAGCGGGCCACGCAACTGGCCCAGGGAGAACCGGCAGGCTGGGCAAACTGGGGCCTGCTCGCATTGCGACAGGGAAACTTTGAGGTCGCAGCGCAACGGCTGCAGCGAGCGCAGAAGTTGGTGCCAAAGAACGATCAGGTTCACTACCTGTTGGGCGTGCTCGAAAGCAAACGCGGCAATCCGGCGCAGGCTATTGTCGAACTGCGCCGGGCGGTGCAGCTCAATCCCCATCGCTTGCGTGCGATGTATCTGCTGGCGCAGGAACTTGAGCGCCAGGGCGACCCCAACAGCGAGACCGAATTTCAGCAATTGTTGCAGCAGATTCTTGCCCAACAGCCAGGGAATCCAGCGGTCTTATTGGAGCTTGGCCGGGTGGCGGCCAAGCGTGGCGATGCACAGACGTTGCACTCCGTCATTACCCAGATTGGCGTCCACGCCGCGACTTGGCCGCCGGAAGTTCAACCGCAGTGGACTGCTCTGCAGGCTGCGGCTGCCGGGCCCGATCCGCGAGCGGCCGCCGTGCGCATCGCCTTCCTGCGCAACTCACTGATGCGCATGCCGGACTTTCGTCAGAGCCTTAGCGTGATTCAACCGGCCGCAGGGAATGAGGCCGTCCCCTTCACCCATTTCCTGCTGCTGCCCTCGCCCACCTTTACCCCGCCGTCAGCCGACACCGCGATCCGCTTTCAGCCTGTGGCCGTCACCAATCCAGGCCCTGCACAAGAAGCCTACTCATGGATCAAAGCCATTTCGCTGACCGGGGAAGGTCCTCCCGTGATCGCCGTGGCCAATAGCCACAATGTGAGGTTGGCCACGGGTGCGGCCTTTCCGTTCCCTGGAGGATCCGCGAATGAGCCTCTCGAGCCTGAGTCCATCCTGCCCGTCGACTTCAACTACGACTTCAAATCTGATTTGGTGCTGGCTGGATCAGCCGGCATTCGTTTCCTCCGCCAGGACAGCGCAAGCTCTTTTACCGATGTGACCGCGCAGACCAAGCTCCCTCCGGCCTTGTTGCATGCCCCCTACACCGGTGCATGGGCGATCGATGTGGAGGCCGATGGGGATATGGACATCCTGCTTGGCACACATCAAGGACCGCCAGTCGTGCTAAGAAACAACGGCGATGGATCGTTTACTCCAATACGACCGTTTGCTGCGATTTCCGGCGTCCGCGGCTTCGCTTGGGTCGACCTGGATAGCGACGGCAATCCCGACGCTGCCATGATTGATGGCGCCGGAGCGCTCCATTTCTTTCATAACCAGAGAGGAGGCTTATTTCACGAGCTCGCTCTTCCGAATAATCTTCCCCATGTGAAAGCAGTGACGGTGGCCGATGTAAGCGGCCAAGGAACGCTGGCCCTGGTGGCTTTGGAAGAAACGGGTGACCTGGTGGCAATTACCAATCCCGAGGGTTGGAAGGTTGTGCAGCTCGGGAACGCGCCCCGGTTTGGGGGAGAAGTGCGCCTGCACGCCGCCGATCTGGATAACAACGGAGCGGTCGATTTGCTGCTCGCTCCGGTTGTCCCGAGTGCTAGGGATTCGCCCGGAGCCTTGGTATGGCTGGGCAATGGCGCGCAGAAATTTAGCCCGCTGGCTCAACCCGTGGGTTCCGCGCGCGTGTTTGACGTCGCCGATGTCAACGGCGATGGAAGACTCGACCTGCTGGGACTTTCCGCCGCCGGGCTGGCGCAGCAGGCGCTCAACCAGGGAACTAAAACGTATCAGTGGCAGATCCTTCGTCCGCGAGCGCGGCAGGCAACGGGTGACCAGCGCATCAACTCCTTTGGCATTGGCGGAGAGATGGAGCTTCGCTCCGGCCTCATGCTGCAAAAGCAGCCGATCACTGCTCCGCAATTGCATTTCGGTCTAGGAGAGCAGAGCGGCGCCGATGTAGTAAGAATCCAGTGGCCCAACGGCATGGAGAACGCTGAGTTTGCCCTGAAGGCAGATCAGGAAGTGCTGACCGAGCAGCGACTCAAGGGCTCATGCCCCTTTCTGTTTGCCTGGAACGGCAAGCAGATCGGCTTTGTGAAAGATGCTGTGCCATGGGGGTCGGCGATCGGTCTGCAAATCGACTCCGTTGGCTCCCCCAAAATCGCAGCCACCGAGGAGTGGTACAAAATCAGCCGCGATCAACTTGTGCCCCACGATGGCTACTACGACCTGCGCATTACCGGTGAGCTATGGGAGACCTACTACTACGACTACCTGAAGTTGATGGTCGTGGACCATCCGGCCGGCACCGAGGTCTTTACTGACGAGCGGTTTGTCGTTCCCCCGGTGAAGCTGGCACTTACTACCGTTGGGCCTCCCCACGCCATTGCGAAAGCTACTGATGATCGAGGTCAGGATGTTACCGAAATCGTAAGCAAGCTCGATGGCAACTACCTGGATACGTTTGGACGCGGGCAATATCAGGGGCTTACCCGCGACCACTATGTGGAGATTGATCTGGGCAACGATGTGCCGTCGCGTGGGCCTCTGTGGCTGATTGCGAACGGATGGGTGCACCCTACCGATTCCTCGGTAAACGTCGCGATCAGCCAGGGAAGCCGGGAGAAGGCGCGCGCGCTTAGTCTCGAAGTGCCGGATGGGCACGGCGGATGGCGCACCGCCCGTGCGAACCTGGGCTTCCCGGCGGGCCGCAAGAAGACCTGCCTCATCGATCTGGCGAATGTCTTTCTGCCCGGCACACCTCACAAACTGCGCTTGCGCACAAATCTCGAGGTCTATTGGGATTCCATCGAGTGGGCGCAGGGCCTGCCTGATGCGCGGCTCAAGGTCACGCGTCTGGATCCGTCGCTGGCCGATCTTCATTACCGGGGATACTCCGTGGTCCATCAGGCCAATCCCTCTTCTCCCGAGCTACCCGATTACAACCGGATTGCGGCCAGCCGGCAGATCTGGCGTGATCTCGAGGGCTACTACACCCGCTATGGCGATGTTCGCGAATTGCTGGCAGGCATCGATGACCGCTACGTGATCATGAACGCCGGCGACGAGATTACCTTGCGTTTTCCCGAGCAGCCTCCGCCGCCTGCCGGATGGGTGCGCGACTACGTGATCGCCGGAGATGGCTGGATTAAGGACGGAGACTATAACTCTTCAAACTCGCGAACCGTCCAACCTTTGCCCTACCACGCAAAGAGCGAGTACAACAAAGCCCCAGGCAAGCTTGAAGATGAGTGGGTCTATCGCCATCATCCACAGGATTGGCAGAACTACCACACCCGCTATGTAACCCCAGAACCGATTGACCAGGCACTCAGGAGCGGTGCAGCGCAATGAAGGCAGGCATCACCGCAAGAGTTGTTCTGGCTATTTTGTTTGTAGGGATGTTGGCCACCCCCCTTGCTATCAAACAGGTTTCCGCGCGACGGGAGCAGGCCCAGGCGAAGCTGGATGAGGGCCAGGCGATAGCGCGATACGGCTTCCATCTGCAGGAAGTATCGCAACAAGCCGGCGTTCATTTTGTTCACCAGGCGCCGACTTTGGACGCCAAACTCGAAGGGATCATGCCGGAAGTCGCGTCGATGGGTGCTTCCGTCTCCATCGTCGACTTCGACCGCGACGGCTGGCCCGATATATACGCAACTAATAGCGCCATCGGCAGCCAGAACCACCTCTACCGCAACATGCACGACGGCACTTTTCAGGACGTTGCCCCACAGATGGGGTTGGCCGATGTGAACCGGGCGGGAACCGGCGTCTCCATGGGAGCAGTCTGGGGCGATTATGACAATGACGGTTACGAAGACTTGTTTCTGATCAAGTGGGGCAAGCCGGAGCTTTTTCATAACGACAAGGGCCACGGTTTTACCCGCGTAAGCGATGCCGCCGGTTTGCCGCCCTGGATCAATGCAAATAGCGCCGTCTGGTTTGACTATGACGGCGACGGGCTGCTCGACCTGTTTGTTGGCGGGTACTACTCCGAAAAGCTAGATCTTTGGCATTTGGATAACACGCGCATGATGCCGGAGAGTTTTGAGTACGCAAAAAACGGTGGCCGGAAGTACTTGTTTCATAATCTGGGCAATGGCAAGTTTGAAGAGGTCAGCGAAAAGGTCGGTATCCGGAGCAATCGCTGGGCGCTTGCCGCTTCTGCCGCGGATTTGCGCGGCACCGGACATCCGGACCTGTTTATTGCCAACGACTATGGCGTCTCTGAGCTCTTTCTAAATGACGGCGGACACTTTCACGAGGCTGGCGAGGCAACCGGAGTAGGATTTGCGCCCAAGAGCGGCATGAATGTCGCTTATGGAGACATCCTGAACCAGGGCAAATACGCCATTTATGTCTCCAATATCTCGCAGGAGGGCGTATTGATCCAGGGCAATAATCTCTGGGTACCCCAGGAGGGGTCGACCCTGAAGTATGAAAATTTAGCTCGCGATATGGGTGTGGAACTGGGAGGCTGGAGCTTCGGCGCGCAGTTCGGTGACCTCAATAACGATGGCTACCTGGATCTCTATCTCACCAACGGCTACATCTCTCTCAGTCGGACCAGGAGTTATTGGTATGACTTCTCCAGGGTCGCCGGTGGCAACAGTAAAATTATCGGCGACGCGGCCGATTGGCCTGCTTTCAATGGACGCAGCCTCTCGGGGTATCAGCAGAAGAAAGTCTGGATCAACGATGGCTCGGCAAAGTTTATTGACGTTGCCCAGGCTGTCGGCGCGACCGATATCTATGATGGGCGCTCGGTGGCGATGGCTGATCTGTGGAATCGTGGGGTACTCGATGTGGTGGTAGCCAATCAACGTGGCCCCTTGTTGATTTACAAGAACACAGTGACCCCGGAGAATGGTTGGGTCGAATTCTCCCTCGAAGGTTCCAAGAGCAACCGGAGTGCGATTGGTGCTCAGGTTGCTCTTTATTGGAACGGGCAACGGCAAGTGCAGCAGGTCTCGGGTGGTAGTGGCTTTGCGGCGCAGAACGATCGGCGATTGCATTTCGGGCTGGGAAAGAATCCGCAAATCGAGAAGGCGGTCATTCGCTGGCCTTCGGGCAAAGTCCAGACCGTCGAGAATCTAGCCGCCGGAAAGCTCTACAATGTCAGGGAGGCGGAATGAGTCACGGCGTTGGTATCGTGCAACCAGTCAGAAATGAGGCGGCGTGGAAACGGTTTTTTAACCATTCCAACCGCTATCTTTCCCCCTTGTTTATCTCCTGCGTCCTGCTGGTCGGTCAGCTCTCCTACGGCATTCTCGAGAGTTACAGTCGTACCCTGTTGGCGATTGCCACCAGTATTGTCGCCGAGCTGATTCTGTCGCGCATTTATTTCGGCAAGTGGCCCAACCTGGCAAGTGCCTACATCACCGGCATCAGCGTTGGCATTCTGGTGCGTTCTCCCGCCTTCTGGCCCTTCGCCCTTTGCGCGCTGATTTCCATAACTTCTAAGTACGTGCTGCGCGTCCACGATCGGCACATCTGGAACCCATCCAACTTCGGCATTGTTGCCATGTTCATTCTCGCTTCCGGCACCGTTGCGGGATTGAGCATCCAGTGGGGAAACTTTGTCTGGCCGATGATCGTGATCTGGACGCTTGGATCGGCGATCATCTGGCGTCTGCACCGGTTTCATATCAGTGCGACCTATGTGGTGTCATTCCTGGCCTTCGCTTTGCTTCGCAGCTGGATCACGGGCGATCCCTGGCGGTCGGAAATTTCTCCCATCACCGGACCCATGTATCAGCTGTTCATTTTTTTCATGATCACCGATCCTAAAACTACCGTGCGCTCGAAGACCGGTCAGTGCGTAACGGTGTTTGTCGTGGCCGCAGTTGAAATGGTGCTGCGCCTGCACCAGGCGGTCTACGCCCCTTTCTACGCGCTGTTCCTAGTGGGACCTGTGGCCATGCTTCTGGAAATGTGGATGGACTCCCGCCGTGCCCGTCTCGTGGTCGCGCATGCCTGAAAGTACCGTACGTCGTTGTCTCATTTTGTGTTTCCTCGGGACCCTGATTTCGAGCGCACCGGCACAACGGCCTTCCGGCCCGATACGTTTTGTCGATGCCACCGCCGCGTCCGGCATTTCGTTTCGTCACCATAACGGTGCTTTTGGAAAGAAATACCTTCCTGAAACGATGGGCAGTGGGGTCTGTGTCCTGGACTACGACAACGACGGCGCACAGGATATCCTTTTCGTAAACTCCATGGATTGGCCGGGTCACGGCTCATCCAAGTCCTATCCTGCGCTCTACCACAACAATGGCGATGGAACCTTCACCGATCGCACCAAACAAGCTGGGCTGGCCGTAGAGATGTATGGAATGGGATGCACCGTCGGTGACTATGATAACGACGGTAAGGACGACATCTACATCACCGCAGTCGGTTCCAATCATCTGTTTCACAATCTCGGCCATGGCCGCTTTGCGGATGTAACCACGCGTGCAGGAGTGGGTGGCAGCGGGTTTTCAAGCGGAGCCGTATGGTTCGACTACGACAACGATGGCAAGCTGGATTTATTTGTGGCGCACTACGTGACCTGGTCGGTGGCGAAAGATCAGTTTTGTTCACTCGACACAAAGAACAAATCGTATTGCACGCCCCAGGTTTACCAGGGTGAGAGCGCGAGGCTCTACCACAATCGAGGCGACGGAACCTTCGAGGATGTAACCAAGCGCGCTGGTCTTTTCGATGCGACCAGCAAATCACTCGGCATTGCGCTGGTCGACTATGACGATGATGGCTGGCTCGATTTGCTGGTCACCAATGACACCCAACCCAACAAGCTCTATCGCAACAACCACAACGGCACCTTCACCGATGTTGGCGTGCAGGCCGGTATAGCCTACAGCGACGCCGGCGCTACACGGGCAGGTATGGGAGTAGATAACGGCGACTATGAGAACTCGGGTCATCCCGGCGTGATCATCGGCGACTTCACCAATGAGGGCATGGCGCTGTACCGCACCGACGGTTCCGGTTTGTATACGTCCGCATCCGAGGCGACGGGGATCGACCGCTGGTCTTTGCAGTCGCTAACCTTCAGCACTTTCTTTTTCGACTACGACCTGGACGGGCTGCTCGACATACTAGCGGTGAACGGGCACGTGGCCGACGACATCAGCGTGACCCAACCCCATCTTAAGTATGCGGAACCAGCCCTGGTATTTCGTAATCGGGGAAAGGGTCAGTTTGAAAACATGTCGACGCAATTAGGGCCTGCTCTCGAGAAGCCGGTGGTAGGACGGGGCTCCGCTTACGGGGACTTCGACAATGATGGCGATCTCGACCTGGTGATGACCGAGGCCAATGGTCCGGCACGGCTGCTCCGTAACGACAATGGCAATCAGAACGACATGCTCCGGGTGAAGGTGATCGGTACGCGCTCTAATCGGGACGGCATCGGGGCCAAGCTTACGCTCCAGGTCAATAACCATCTTCAGCTGCTACGCATGGTGAAGACCGGCTCCGCGTATTTGTCGCAAAGCGAGTTACCGGTAACCTTCGGATTGGGCGAGCCTGACCCAAGCAGAAGAATGCGGCTTACGGTCCTATGGCCCAGCGGCCACAAAGACGTTGTACCAAACGTTCAACCCGACCAAGCCATCACCGTAGAAGAAGGAAAGGGAATTACCGCAGTTCACGCCATCGTGTTTACAAGAGGTGCGCAAGCGAAGGCATCTCGTTAGCTTTGCTTGTCTTGGCATGAATGGAGGGACCTGCGGTTCCGCTCAACCCTTCACCGAGGCTTGCACAAAGAAACCGCCTCTCTCCAGCATGCCCATAATTTCTTCCCGGCTCGCTCCAAGCTTGTGTCGGGTATCGAGCAAGTCATCGGCACGCACGGAATATCTGTTATGACGCGCAGGATCGCCGAACCCCCCCACATTGAACGGCTCAATGAGTCGCTGAACATCTGCCGCAAACGCCTCGTCCGGCGTGTACGCGCGTTCCAACAGAGCCCGCGAAGCCGGCCCGAACGATGGATGGCGATGCAACAGGAATCCAGGCGCCAACTCCGGCTTGCCCAAACGGTGCGC
The DNA here is from genome assembly GCA_963743365.1 of uncultured Acidobacteriaceae bacterium. GTDB lineage: Bacteria > Acidobacteriota > Terriglobia > Terriglobales > Acidobacteriaceae > PALSA-350. The sequence goes on along the minus strand of CAVUQE010000014.1, from coordinate 284,233 downwards.
GGTTTCAGCAAAGCTGACCGCAGCGAAATACAAGAGCGACAATGAGGTGAAAGCGGCAAAGTCGCCCATGTTCGCGTACAGGGCCCCGATCAGCCGGCTCGCAGCCAACAGGTTGTCATCTGTTTCCTTGGCATAACCTTGTAGTTGCCGCGCCAAGTCAGCCGCATCGCGATGCTCAGCGATGATTTGCGCCAGCCGTTCTACCCCCGTCAGAGTGAGAGCAAATCCAGTAGAAAGCAGCGGGTCAACAAAACCGGCTGCTGAGGGCAGCATCGCCCATCGTTTTCCTGCAATGGTGCTGCTGCGAAAGGCGATCACCGGCATGTGACGGAACGGCTGGCACGCGGATGCCTGCTTGAATTGTGCTTTCAACTCCGGCAGCCGGTGCAAGAGCCTCCGCCAAGCCGGCTCCCCTTCGCTCAGCGCCAACTCTTCGGCCACCCGGCGAGTCGCGGCAACCCCGGCACTGGTGACGCCGTTATTGAATCGCAGCACCCACACCCATCCGCCATCAAATACGTGATGCACCGCGGCGTCATCCAACGGATAGGGAAGTTCATCTCCGGTGGTTTCGCTGCGGGTGACTCCGGTGAAGTGGCTGTACAAGCTTTCTGTAGCAGGGAGTCCAGGCAGCGGAGACTCCTCCAATCGCAAGCTCCGGTGCAGAAAACCCCCCGGGCCCGTGGCATCGATCAGAAGCCTGGCACGTAGCTGAAGCGTCTCCTCGCCGGTGCGGCCGGCGATGGCCGCACCATCCTCTGCGAATTCCAGCGCCTCGATCTGGACGTTGTCGCGGTACTCGACTCCCAAACGCTGCGCCTCGTTAACCAGGAATTGATCCACGTCAGCCCGGTACCAATGGGTGTCGGCGATATCATCGTACGGGCTCGCCGCGACCAGCAGTTGACCTTGCTGGTGAAAGAAGGTGAAGCCGCGCTTCAGTCCGCATGCGATCTGCGAATGGGCACGCTGCCAGCTTCCCCATTTTGCCAGCGGAGCAATCCGCGGCAGATCATAGGTCGTGCTCAGCCTCTCCAGCAGCAGATTGCTGAGCGGCGTGGTCGATTCTCCGATCACCATGCGGGGATGCCGGCCGCGTTCGAGCAGGATGACTGATCGACCAAGCTGATGGGCAATCATCGCCATCAGGCTACCGCCGAAGCCCGCACCGACGATGGCAAGATCAAACTCGCGTTTCAACTCGCACCGCCGCAATAAGTGCAGGAAATCCTATCCCGCACGACCTGCTGGAGATTCATCTGGCGCAGCCGGGCGGCGCGCTGCGCGTGGCAGTGCGCGCACGATTCGCGCAGTGCCCACAGATCCGCGAAGACTCTGCCTGCCTTAAGCCGCAAACCGTATTCCATCGCGGACTCCAGAGTTTCCAAAGATGGAGGCGTAAAGCCCAGCGACTCCATGGCCCCGTTTCCCGCCCGCGTTGGGATTAGGGTCGCGGCCGTGGCGCCAAGTTCCATGGCAAATGTCAAAGAGCGTTCAGCCCAGGCAAGCGCTTCCCCTGCCGGCATAAGCGGAGGCTGCACCAGGATAAAGACCCGAAGATCGATCCCGTTGCGGCGCAGAAAGTTTGCCGCGGTCGAGAATTGATCGAGCGTCATGCGTTTGTTTAGTCCCGCGAGCACTTCCCGATGCGTCGTCTCCAGGCCCATAGCGATCTCGAGCTTGCCGCTAAGCAAGTCGCGAAAGCGCAGGCAGGCATCGCCGGTGAACGCGGGATGATTCTCTACGATTACCCTCTCGAAACGATTGGCCCGCTGGGCGATGGCGCCGTAGTCTGCGGGCGGAATTGCCTGAGGATCGAAAAAGCTGCCGCTGTTATAGAGCTTGAGCTGCCGCGCTGGTGGAAGCTTGAGAAGCGCGTGATCCATCTGTGCCGGGATAGCCCCGAGCGGTACTGTTTCGCTGAGCGTATTGCGCCACAGATCGCACATCAAACAATGGAACGGGCATTCTCGATTGGTGAGAAAGACGGTAGCAACCGGTTCCACGCCCCCGCCAATCGCACATTCCTCTTCGACGAAATATTGATAGGGGAGACAAGGATCGCGTATCTCTCGCGCTGGGCGACGGCTGAGTATCCAGGCATCGCGTTCCGCCGCTTTGGCCGGATATACGTTCATGGATACAGAGAGAGAAATTTCTGGCGATACTCCGCCTCTCGAAAGGGTAGTGCGGAATGCATCGTGGTCTCTGAGACCGCCCCGTGCTGGAAGCGTCGTTTTGGGAAGACCGGCATATCGAAGCCTGTAAGTGCCTTCACTCCGCGCGCTACGATATCGCCCTTCAGCTGATATAGCCGTTCCACATCGTAGTTGGTCAAATCGATGAAGGGGATGCCTTCCGCGACCGTGATTACCGGCGGTTGTGTGAAAGGGCTGAACCCCTGAAAACCAAAGTGGTGGGCCGGAGCGTAGGTCCTGCTGTAAGAGCGGCTCAGTCCGCCGCTGTAAGTCAAGGAGTGTTTGATCTTTCCCACCCCCCAGCCATCCTGGTACAGCATTGGATTGTTGATGACGCTGCGAATGGTGAGTTCAGGATTCTGCTCGATGGGATAATCCTTGAGGTTCTCGTCGCCGCCGTCGCCGTCGATCAGGTAGCGCCACGCGGGATAGCGCTGCCGCACTCCCCGGCATAACGCCATCGCCATGGTGGCCGATTGCACGTCGAGCGCTTTGTAATCCTCGATCACCCGGATGGTCTCGTCGACATTGAGCGACGATGCATCCACTTCGACCGGTTCAAGGAATAATCCCAGGCCGAGAGCCTCGAGAAACGCGCGAGCCTGGCCGACATCAGGACCATCGCCGAGGTCGAGCACGAAGGCTTTGAGTCGCGCGGGAGTCATGCCCAACCTGAGCATGACGTGGTAGGTGGTTAGGAAAACGCTGCCACTGTCGATGCCGCCAGAAAAGCATACCCCTATGGGTTCATGTGCCGGCACGCGGACCAACCACTGCTCGATCTCGGCGGCCACTGCGCCGATGTAGGCTGCGCCAATCTGGTTGAGATCGGTGCCCATCGCCCCCTGGGATGGGGTGAAGAATCGCGTGTAAACCGGGTCCGGATCGGGGCAGCCGATCAGTTGCACCGCGACCACGTAATGGGCGGGAACCATTCTGGTGTAGCTGGGATGAAACTGGGCTTCCAGTCCTTCCGCTTTCAACCAGTTGTAGATTGCATCGATGCGTGCCGCGACGATCAGCACCGGTCCCACCTGGCGCTTGGCTAGAAAGTAGCGCAGGGGCCGGTCCAGCGAACGTGCCAGCTTCACGGTCTTACCGACGCGTGCGACCATTGCAAACGAACCGGCAATGCGGCTCACTTCTTCCGCAGATCCGTTCAATACTATCTCTCGCGCTTGCTCCACCGAGAGGCGATAGAGCTGGTTTGCCTCTGGTTCCGTGAGATCGACTACCTGCTCAATGTACTGCTCCTGCATCGCGCCCTCGACTGTCCAGCTTACCCTTGGTCAAGGATAGCGCAATCAACCACGGTCCGAACCTGGAGCGCTTAGTGTTTGAGCGGCGTGTCCCAGTGGAAAATCAACTCGACATAAGCAAGTTGGGCATGGGGGCCTTGCGGATAGACGAAGCTGGGCACCCTTTTACCCCACACGTAAGCATAATATCCGTTGACGTCCAGATAAGGCTTGGCGTGCCAGTCTGAACTGATATCGGCATCGCTGGCGAAAGAGGAAAATCCCCCGCTGGGCCGTCCGGTCATGCCGAAGACCTTGTTATCGAATGCCCCACCACCCTGGTACCAGAGGTCTTTGCCCGAAGTAAGCTGCAGCCAGTGCAGGTCGCTGCGCAGTTCCCACTTGGACGTTGGACGGTCGATAATCTGTACAAACTCGTCCGTGAGGTTCATCAGATTGTAGAAAGGGATGCGCGCATAGACGCGTGGGGTGGGCAAAAGCTCAAAGAAAGTGCCGTGCTTGTTATCTGAGGCATTGTTGTCTCCGCTGCTACGCCACCAACCGCCGCGCAGCCACGGTGTGCTGGCCACGTGCAGAAGCTGATAGCCTCCCTCGATATCGGCAGCGCCCGCGCGCTGGTCCTGTTCTCCCCACTGGCCGTTTTGTAACGCTCCCCAGCCTACGAAATCGAATTGTCCGGGGCCGGCGGGAATGGCGGTCATGAAGTCTCCACCGTAGGTGCCGACACGAATATTTTGATGGTCTGCCTGCCGCACCGCCAGGGGACGGTTGTCTGTCTTGGTAATTCCTGTGCGGCCGTCGTGATAGCCGATTGCAAACACACGCCAAACGAAGCGGTTTTGCCAGTCGGATTTTGTATAGGCAAGGTACTGCAAATCCACGTTCAATTCAGGATTGCCGTTCATGTTGAAGACGCCCTGGTCAGAGCGTGCAGCCATTGCGGTTATATCCCACGAGCCCTGGCCGTAGTGAGCATCGATTCCATCGAAACTACGCTGCGCGTTGGTAAAGCCAAAGTTGCTCACCAGCCGCTGCCCCACCCGGTTGGGCTGCAGCCAGGCAAGGGTCGGATTCTTTGGTTTCGTCTCCAGTCCATCGAAAAACTCAAAGCGTCCGATACGAATATTCTTATCGTTGTCGAAGCCATAACGAACGTATCCCTGCTTAAGAAACGCGGCCGCGGGATAAGAATTGTTGCCGCCGCTGACGTAATAGCTGGCGCCCAGGCCTAGCTGACCCTGGGCAGTCGATGCACTGACGGCGGTGTTGGGAGCATCAATAATCGTTCCTTGCGTGATCTCGACCTTCCAGTCCCAGCGGTCTATGGTCTGTGAAAGCCCAAAACGCAACAGTGATTCGCCGTAGCCGTAGATGTTGTCTGGAGGGGCCTTGAACCAGTCCCATCCGAGTCCGCGGCCTCGTTCATATACAAAGAAATGCACGGGGTGCCCGCTGGGTGCCGATTGCGGTGTCTGGCCGCGCAAAGTAACCGCGCTTGATAACAAGATCAAAAAGTATATAGAACGACGCACACCTACCTCCTAAGTGTTGCCGAATTTTTACGGCAATTGATTTCTCAACTTTTATGTAGAAGATTTCGCCTTGAAAACGACCGGACTTGAACGGCATATCGTTTATGCACAATACGGGTGAGCGAGCGCAAGGCTGTGCCCGAACCCGGGCATTCCAGGGTCAGGGACAGGATCTCTGTCGGATTTACAAACATCGGTGGCGCAAGCATCAATGAATCAACGCCAGTGGTCAACCACCCCGGGGTTGGTATTTATCTCAACCCTGGGGTGGAGATGCGTTCGGGCAGCCGCCCGGATACGCAGCTTCAGGGAAGAGGCTAGGCCGCGGCTTGGCGCGAGGGTTGCTGCCATTTGCAAAAGCGGTAAAACAGGAACGTTCCCAGGCGTGAGAGATTCAACAGAGAGCAGAACAGCAGTGTCTTCAAAACCCCGCGCGGCCGGAGCCGCGAATAGACTGCGTTAAGGCTCCACGCTGGCACCGTGTAGACATCGCCCGCTTTCAAGACGCCGATGCGATTCCTTATCGGCGACTCGTAAATCACCCTCTCAATCCCATAATTGAAGAACATTGCCAGCTCGAGAATCCGTCGGCTGTACATGGCTGCCCCCAACCATGGGATGCTCTTTCGGTGACGAGACTTAATCAGCAGGTGAGAGGCTTCCGCGGCATGTCTCAGTGCTGCGGTCACTCCGTTTGCCGTCATCGGATCCACCATCGCCGCGGCTTCTCCAGCGATCAGCCAATTCGGTCCGGCGACCCGGCCATGCATGCGGCAAATGAACGATGTGACCGATGGGGTAATTGCCGGCACAGCCCGCAAAAAAAATTCGAAGCGGGGGAACCGGCCTAGCTTCTCCCGGAAGATATCTTCCACGGTTTGTCCCTGCTGGCGGGCGACCTTGATCGTTTCCCCCATGGCTACATATCCCACGCTGATGGTCTCGGGGTTGATTGGTATTTCCCAAACCCATTCCATGTAGGGTGGCTTCACTCCGTCCGCATAGAGGGTTGTCCCTTCGACCGGCGTGGTCACCGGGAAATACCCCCAGATGGCTACTTTGCGCGGACCTGTCTCGTAGGTTGGCAGGTGGAAAGCCCGGGCGAATAAGCTTGAGGCCGAGCCCGAAGCATCGATAAACCAGGGGGAGGAGATTCTCTTGCCCTGCTGGGTGCTAACCGCCTCTACCCGTCGCCCGTTGGTTTCCACCGCAACGACGCGATCTTCAAGAACAGTAACGCCGCAGCTGAGAACGATTTTTCGCAGGTGCCGATTCAGTTGACTCCGGTCAACATGCAGGGTACGCAGTTCTACGTTGAAGGGCGGCCGCCCTAACCACTCACCCGGGAGATAGCTTTGGTCGCACCCATCCCCCAGTTTCAGGGTGACGTGGCGCTTGTAAGTCGCAATTTTCTCCTCGATCAGTCGGGTCATGGTCAGTCCCAGGTCTGCCAATAGGCCGGGTGCCGACCAGTCCAGCGACTCGCCAATCGTGTCGTTCTCGATTCCGCAGGTGCCGACACAAAGGACCCGCAATCCCGCCCGGGCCAGATGAATCGACGCAGCCATACCCGCCAGGCCGCCGCCAATCACGGTTACGTCATTCCCGGCCACAAGGGATTGCTGATCGAGCGTGCCTGTCTGCTGAATGACCTCGATCCTTTCGCGCAACTGTACGCGTGCCAGCATACTGCCTGTGTGTCAGGCGGTTCGTCAGGATAAAGGTGGGCGTCTATCTCAACCTTTCGATTGAGGTAGCTCCGGTGTTATGGCGTTAGAATCCGATTGCGAATACCGCATGCAAGACAGGAAAGAAAGAGGTCGAAAGGCTTGATCGTTCGTCTTCGCCCGATCGCGCTCATCGCAGTCCTGCTGCTTCTCTGGCAAGTCGCGGTCACCCAACGCCCCATTCACATCCTGCCGACGCCTTGGGGTGTCGTTGAGGGTATCGGTGATCTCTTACAGCACGGGTTGTTATTTAAATATGTGGTGGCCTCGCTCTTCCGCGTTACCTGGGGCTTCCTGCTGGGCGTCGTGCTGGCCGTGCCTCTGGGGCTCGTCATCGGCTGGAACCGCAGGTTAGAGATGGCATTCAATCCCTTGATTCAGATCCTTCGGCCAATCTCGCCGTTAGCCTGGATTCCCATCGCCATTCTCTGGTTCGGCGTCGGCGACTTCGCGGCGATCTTCCTTATCTTCCTGGGTTGCTTCTTCCCCCTGCTCCTGACCTCCATCAACGCGGTGCGCGGTATCCCGGCAGTGTTTCTCAACGCAGGCCGCAACTTTGGTCTGGGGCAGGCTGCCTTAGTCTCTCGCGTTCTTTTTCCCGCCGTGATTCCGCAACTGATGGTCGGCATGCGCATCACACTTGGGATTGCGTGGTTGGTGGTGGTTGCGGCGGAGATGATTGCGGTGAACTCGGGTCTGGGCTTTCTGATTGTCGATGCTCGGAACGCCGGTAATCGCTATGACCTCGTTGTCGCCGGAATGGTTATCATCGGCCTGATCGGATTGCTGTTGGACATGGGTATGCGGTCTCTGGAACAAGTAAAGTCGCTCCGTTGGAGCTACTCGGAGGATTAGTTGGGAAAGTTGAAGTTGCAGGCCGACCATATCCACACCGTGTTCACTCGCGACGGGGAAACTACGCCCGTGCTCAATGACATCAACCTTGACGTCGTCGAGGGGGAATTCGTTTGCCTGCTGGGACCTTCCGGTTGCGGTAAGTCGACGCTGTTAAGCACCATGGCCGGCTTTCTTTCTCCCACAAGCGGCGCGATCAAGATCGATGGGCAAGTGGTGCAAGGTCCCGATCCTCGTCGGATTTTTGTTTTCCAGGAACGGGGTGTCTTTCCCTGGCTCACCGTAGAGGGAAATATAGCCTTCGGCCTTTTCAAGCTGGATCGCTCCGAGCGGCAGCAGCGCGTTGCCCACTACATCAAGATGGTTGGCCTGGAGGGTTTCGAAAAAGCTTATCCGGCCGCGCTTTCCGGGGGCATGAAGCAGAGGCTCGAGGTCGCGCGTGCCTTGGCCGTCAATCCTGACATGCTCTTTCTCGATGAACCGTTTGGCGCCCTCGACTCCATCACCCGGCTCATCATGCGAGCCGAGCTGCTGCGCATCTGGCAGGCGGAACGTAAGACGATCATCTTTGTGACTCACGATATTGATGAGGCGGTTCAGCTGGCCGACCGGGTCGTAGTCATGAGTGCTCGCCCCGCCACTATCCAACAGATCGTGGAAATCGACATAGCGCATCCCCGCGACATCAGTTCGGCGCGTTACCTGGAACTGCGCGACGGCATCTTCCAACAGATCGGTTTGGCACACCGCATATGAATTCGCTGGCAGAACCGCGGAAATGGGAAAAATTCTTTTGGCCCGTACTGGCCTGCACACTCCTTCTCGCTCTGTGGCACTTTTCTGTCGTGTGGACAGCGACCAAAGTCTTTCCTTCGCCCCTCGATGTGAAGAAGGCAATTGCTGAGCTGATTCACAAACAGGTGTTGTGGCGCGACATTATCGATTCGTTGCGCCGCGTAGCCGTCGGCTTCGGCGGCGCTGCGGTCGTCGGTATTCCATTGGGATTGACGCTCGGATGGTATCCGGCGGCCAACCAGGTGGTGAACCCCGTACTGCAGATTCTTCGCCCCATCAGCCCCATTGCCTGGATTCCGGTCGCGATCATCCTGCTTGGCGTGGGCGACCACGCCGCTACCTCGCTCATCTTCCTGGGGGCGCTATTCCCCATCATCGTTGCCTGCGTCGATGGCGTATCGAATGTGCCCTCGGTCTTCCGCCTTGCTGGACGAAACTTCGGCCTCAGTCCTGCCCGGCTGCTTACGAAGGTCGTCTTTCCTGCGGCACTGCCCAAAATTATTGTGGGTTTGCGCATCGCTCTCGGCATCGCCTGGTTGGTTGTGGTGGCAGCGGAGATGATCGCGGTTGATTCCGGTCTTGGCTATTTGGTGATCGATTCCCGAAATTCAGGCAAGCGTTATGACCTGGTGGTGGCGGCCATGTTGCTGATTGGCCTGATCGGCTTGATCCTCGACACCTGCATCCGCCGGCTGGAAAAAATCAAATCCGTTCGCTGGGGATTTCGCGATGACTCTTAAAAGCAAGATCGCGCTGTGCATTGTCGGATGGCTAGTCTTCATCACAGGGCTGCATGCGTGGCTGAACGTGAATTGGGCCGCTGTTCTGAATGACTATCGACCGGTCGAGCAACGAAAGATCACGGTTGCCTACCTTCCCGTCACCTGCCAGCTGACTTGCCCGGTGACCGACTACATCTCCAAGTATTCTTTGTCGGGTGAAATGTTTTTGCCCAAGATGTTTCAGGGTTTTCCAGAGATGAAGGAAGCGCTGATCTCGAACCGCGTGCAGGCCGCCTTCATCGTGGCGCCTTTGGCGATTGCTCTCGTTTCCCAGGGGGTTCCCATCAAGGTCGTGTACCTGGGGCACCGTTATGGCAGTGCGGTCGTCGTCCGCAAGGACGGCCCCATCAAGACCTTTGCCGACATGCGCGGCCGCACCATCGCTATTCCCAGCCGCTTTTCCGATGAGCGCTTACTGCTGTTTCGCGCCATGAAGGTTTGGGGCATCAAGCCCGGCGAGATCAAGATGGTGGAGATGGCGCCCCCCGATGTTTCCGGCGCCCTGGCCGCGCATGCTATCGATGCCTTTGTGATGGGCGAGCCCTTTCCCTCGCAAGCGGAGATGGCTGGCTTTGGACGAGTGCTCTTTCAGGCCCGCGAATATTGGCCGGACTACATGTCATGCATTCTGGTCGTGCGCCAGGACCTGATCGACAAGCGTCCCGAGGTTGTTCAGACCCTGGTGGACGGCATTGCCCGTTCCGGTCTCTGGCTGGATAAGAGCAAGCCCCACCGAGAAGACGCCGCTGATTTCGTAGGCCGGTTCTACTACAACCAAAAACCTGCATTGCTGCGATGGGCCCTAACCAAGCCGATGGACCGGGTCACTTATAGCCCCCTTGCCCCGCGCAAAGCAGACTTCGATATGGTGCGCGATTTGATGATAGAAACCGGCGTCTTGAACAAGAAGATCGAGTTCAAAGACTACACGGACACCCGCTTCTCAGACCAAGCCAGCATCCAGACTCCCTGGCGATATGAACCGGGCACTGCAAGTGCCCGATAAGGAGATTCAAGAAGATGTTTCGCAGACGCTTTCTTCAATTAGTGACCATGGCCAGTGTCGGCACTCTGGCTCCCATCGAAGGCATGTCGGCCGCAGCGAGCAAGACCGTGATTTATCGCGTCAAGGGATTCAGTTGCATTACCTGCGCCACCGGTCTCGACACCATGCTTGGCCAACAAAAGGGCATCACTTCGAGCAAATCGACCTATCCGGAAGGAAAAGTAACGATCGGCTTCGATCCCCAGCAGATAACCGAGCAGGCCATCGTCGCATTCATCACTGATCTTGGCTTCGCCGTGCAACCTGACCCGAAAGGCTGACCACATGTCCCAGGAAAGAAATGACTCGCAATTGGCCGCAGCTCTCGCTGCATCGCTTGATCTTAAGCAGTCACCGGTTGCGATTTCCTTCGCCGACTCTTTGCCTGTCGGTGTGAAAAGTCACGCCGGCCGGGCTCCCGCAGGTTGCAGGTTTTGGGAAGAGGGCGCAGCCACTGCATTTGCGACTTCCGCCTCCGACCACAGCCTCTGTGCCATTGGTGTTTACACTCACAATCTTCAAACCTCGCCGGCTCAGCAGACTGACTTGATGGATGCTCTCAAGATCTTCGGTGAACTCGACTACGTGAGGTCCGAAGACCTGGGGTTAATTCCGGTTCTGGGATCGCAGCCCAAGTACGTCGTGTATGCGCCGTTGGCGGACTCCCCGCTGCCACCGGACGTGGTGCTCCTGTTCGTAAACGCGAATCAAACCCTGATCCTTTCCGAAGCAACGCAGCAGGTGGAAAACCAGAACGCTCCCGCCATGGGCCGGCCGGCCTGCGCAATTGTTCCCCAGGTCATGAATACCGGCCGTGCGGCGTTAAGCTTGGGATGCTGTGGCGCGCGGGCCTATCTGGACGTACTCACCGACGACGTGGCTGTCTTTGCGATTCCCGGAGACAAACTGGAGGCCTACACGCGGCGGATCGAGGCCCTGGCCAAAGCAAATGGCGTCCTTTCAAAATTCCACAGCCTCCGCCGTCACGCCATCGCGGCCGGGGAAACCCCCACCATCAAGGACTCCTTAACGGCTCTGGTGGGCTAGTTCCGCTAGGGATTTCTGTCTCTCGGGAAGATCCCGTAGGAAGGAAGCCCACAACAGCTTTTGCGACATTGACCAGCAATCTAGGCCAAAGCACCTCCGGATTTGCCCAGAACCCTTGGGGTGCCCCATCTCGCTCGTTTTTCGCGAGATGTGGGATTCCACTGCGGCTAACCTGCGGCTCCGTCTGTCCCAATAACGAATCTTCCGGTAAGCAGCCATCCTCAATTTTGTCATCCCGTCGCAGCCGAGGGACCTGCAGTTCCGTCTCGGTCGTAACGACTGTCAGATGCCCCAAAATTCTCCCTATTTTAATCGCCCGCCGCGAGCTCCCCTCGATGCAATCCTCCAAGCCCACCCCAAGTCTGAGAGAATCTCATGATGAGAAGATCCAAAGTGCTCCTGGGGCATCAAACCTGCTGAGTTACATCAGAGAAACAGAGAAACGGAGTAAAGCAATGGCAACCGCGGTGAAGGTTCAAAATCTCACGCAACGAGCAGCCTGGAAGGCGCTTGAGACCCATTACCAACAAGTTCGCAATGTTTCTTTGCGCTCATTGTTTTCCGACGATCCAGGACGCGCCGCCCGCTTTTCCCTTGAGGCGGCCGGTCTTTTTCTCGATTACTCCAAAAACCGTATCACCGACGAAACGCGCAAGCTCCTCCTCCAGCTAGCCCAGGAATCCGGCCTGCGCGAGCGCATCGACGCCATGTTTCGCGGGGACAAGATCAACATCACCGAAAAGCGGGCAGTACTACACGTCGCGCTGCGCGCGCCCAAAGGGGAAGCCATCTTTGTCGATGGCCAGGATGTAGTCCCGGAAGTTCATACGGTGCTCGATAAAATGGGTGCCTTCTCCGACCGCGTCCGCAGTGGCGACTGGAAAGGCCACACCGGCAAGCGCATTCGCAACGTGATCAACATCGGCATCGGAGGGTCAGATCTTGGCCCGGTGATGGCCTATGAGGCGCTCAAGTTCTACAGTGACCGCAACCTCGTCTTTCGCTTTGTCTCCAACGTCGACGGCACCGACTTCGCCGAGGCGGTGATCGATCTCGATCCGGCCGAGACCCTCTTCATCATCTCCTCCAAGACCTTCACTACCCTTGAAACCATGACCAACGCCCACACTGCGCGCGATTGGGCTCTCAAGGGTCTGAAGGACGAGGCTGCGGTCGCCAAGCATTTTGTCGCCGTTTCGACCAACGGCACTGAGGTCAAGAAATTCGGCATCGATACCGCCAACATGTTCGGCTTCTGGGATTGGGTCGGTGGCCGCTACTCCATGGACTCCGCCATTGGCCTCTCCACCATGCTGGCCATCGGCCCGGCAAATTTTCGCGCCATGCTCGACGGCTTCCACCAGATGGACGAGCATTTCCGGACCGCTCCTTTCGAGAGCAATCTGCCCGTCCTCCTGGGGCTGCTTAGCGTCTGGTACAACGACTTCTTTGGCGCGCAAACCGTGGCAGTGTTGCCGTATGAGCAGTACTTGAAGCGCTTTCCCGCCTACCTCCAGCAGCTCACCATGGAAAGCAATGGGAAACACGTCACCCTGGAAGGGGAGCGCGTCGACTACGACACCGGCCCGATTTACTGGGGCGAGCCGGGAACCAACGGGCAGCACTCGTTCTACCAATTGATTCACCAGGGCACCAGGCTGATTCCCTGTGACTTTATCGGTTTTGAGAAGACCCTCAATCCGCTTGGACGGCACCATGACATGCTGTTGGCCAACGTCTTCGCCCAAGCCGAGGCTTTGGCTTTCGGAAAGACACCGGAGCAGGTAAAGGCCGAAGGGACACCGGATTGGCTGGTTCCGCATCGCGTCTTTGAGGGCAACCGCCCATCGAATGTCATATTGGCGGACAAACTCACGCCGGAAACACTGGGCAAACTGGTCGCTCTCTACGAGCACTCGGTCTTTACCCAGGGGACCGTCTGGCAAATCGACTCCTTCGATCAATGGGGCGTCGAGTTGGGCAAAGTGCTGGCCCAGCACATCATCGCCGAGATTGAGGCTCCGGATGATGCAGGGCTGAAGCATGATGCTTCCACTACCAACCTTATCCGCCGCTACCGCAAGCTCAAGTAAAGCTGCGTGATTGACGAAAAACACTTAACCGAAAGAGGAGCGATTCGATGCAATTAGGAATGGTTGGTCTGGGCAGAATGGGCTCCAACATGGTCAAGCGCTTGCTGAACAACGGTCACACCGCTGTGGTTTACGACCGGTCGGCGCAGGTCGTTCAGGATCTCGAAAAGCAACAAGCTGTAGGCGCCTCTTCGCTCGCGGACATGGTAAGCAAGCTCGCCAAGCCGCGCGCCATCTGGCTGATGATTCCCGCCGCCGTGGTGGACCAAACCATTGCCGAGGTTGCGCCTCACCTCGAGTCCGGCGACATTTTGATCGATGGCGGCAATTCCTACTACATCGACGACATCCGTCGCAGTGGACAGCTCGCGCCTAAGGGAATTCAATATGTCGACGTTGGCACCAGCGGCGGCGTCTGGGGACTGGAACGAGGCTACTGCCTAATGATCGGCGGTCCCACCGCCGCCGTCGAGCACCTTGAACCGATTTTCAAAACCATCGCCCCAGGCGTTGGCGATATTCCCCGAACCCCGGGACGGGACAAAATTGGCGGAACCGCGGAAGAGGGATACCTGCATTGCGGCCCCAGCGGCGCCGGCCACTTCGTCAAGATGGTGCACAACGGCATGGAGTACGGCATCATGGCGGCCTATGCCGAGGGACTCAACATCCTCCATCACGCCAATGTCGGCCACAAGACCGGGGAGATCGATGCGGAAACCACGCCGCTCCGCGATCCCCAGGACTATCAATTTGACTTCAATCTGTCGGACGTGGCGGAGGTATGGCGGCGGGGGAGCGTGATCTCCTCCTGGTTGCTCGACCTCACTGCGGCCGCTTTGACCAAGAGCCCTGCCTTAGCGGAGTTTGCCGGTCACGTTTCCGACTCCGGCGAGGGTCGTTGGACGATCAAGGCGGCCATCGACGAAGGCGTGCCCGCACCGGTGCTGACTGCGGCGCTCTACGAACGATTCAGCTCGCGCGGTGAAGCCGACTTCGCCGACAAACTGCTCTCCGCCATGCGCTTTGAATTTGGAGGACACGTCGAAAAGAAGGCCAAATAAGTAAACTCCCTTTACACTGGTGATTGTTTTCGATTGCTGTGTAAGGACGCTAGCGCTTGCCTCGTACGTCTCCGCTCTGCCGCTCTGCCCTTCTTCTCGCTCTCCTGATGGTCGCGGCCCTGTCGGTCGCGACCGCTCAGGCCCCCTTGCGGACCATTGGCTTCATGACTGACTTCGACGTCAAAGATGACGCCGTGGGAATCTGCAAGGCGGTGATGGAGGGTGTCGCTCCCGGGGTAAACATTATCGATATCACGCATCAGGTCACGCCTTTCGATATCGCGGAGGGAGCCCGCTTTCTCGCCGGTTCAGCGCCTTACTTCGCCAAGAATGCTGTCTTTGTGGTGGTGGTGGATCCGACGGTTGGCAGCAAGCGCAAGGCAATCATTGCGCAGTCCAAGGTGGGCCAGTTTTTCGTCCTGCCGGATAATGGCCTGCTCACCCTGGTCGCAGACCGTGACGGCATCGTGGCGGCACGGGAGATCACCAATCCCGCATGGATGATTGGCGCTGCCCTCTCATCGACCTTCCACGGCCGGGATATCTTCTCCCCTGCCGGGGCGCACTTGGCGCGCGGCGACGATTGGACCACGGCGGGTCCGTCCCTCGATGTAGCTAAGCTGGTGCGATTGGAAATTCACTCGGCCACCATCGACGCCGCCGGTTTACACGGCAAGGTGCTGGGAATCGACGGACCATTTGGAAACCTGGTGCTGAACGTACCCGCCGAAACCTTCGCCAAACTGGGCTATGCGCTCGGCGACTCCATCCCGGTGACCCTGGGCGGCAAGGATTACCATTTTCCTTTTGTGAAGACCTTCAGCGATGTCCCCGTTGGCGCTCCTTTGTTCTATATCGATTCGCGGGGGCGTCTGAGCCTGGGAATCAATCAGCGAAACTTCTCCGAGACCTACAAGCTTTCGTCGGGAACGGAGCTGTTGATTCCGGCCAAGCATTGACCGGACCCGGCGCCGGGCTTCAGTCGCTCGTAGACGCTTCCCGATCGCATGTGCGTAGCAGCCAATTCAAAAAAACGGGCGCGGAGGCACGGCTTCCAGATAAAAATGTCCGTGCAAGGCTCGATCGGCTCGCAGTATCTTCGGAGCAGCAAAGAAGATCCGCCAACAAAGTTGATGAGCTGCTGTCTGCGTCCAATCTCATGCTCCAGCATGAAGGCCCGCATCACCGCGGAAAGAGATTCCTTTTTGTAGTGCGTGTTGTTCATCTGCAGGTCCACGTAGGTCACGCCATGACGGCGCCAGCCGGCCAGGATGCTTAACCATGTACCATCCGGTAAGCGCAGGCCCATGGAAAAAAAGTCAGCGTTCACGCGCAGTAAGCGATACCGCGCGTGGAAAAATTTGCTTATCCGCCGCGGCATCGAATTACGTTCCAACGCCAACATCCCTTCGAGGGACTCATCCGGATCGAGCTTAGATATAAATCGAACCTCCGCGGTTCTCTCCAGTTGTTGTCGCTTGCCGGCAAGGCTACGCCGCGTGCGCGGGCCCAGCCTCGCCAGCAGGCCTTCGTAGGTGCTCTCCAGCGGCAGTTTGTGCTGTACCGTCGTTGCGCTGAATCTGCGGAAGTTGCTCGCCGGGCCCATCACCTCTATGCAGGACTCAAGAGAAGCCTTGACGCTGAGGCTTACACCGTGAATACGGCGCTTTCTCAGCAATGCCTGGGTCGCCAGATGCACGTAGTGCACGCGGTGTGCTGTGGGCCCGGCCACCAGGCTTTCCCCAATGTAATCTCCCCCGCGGAACAATCCAAGCCCGATGCCCAGCCTGGTGTGCTCAAAGAACAGGACACAGGCTTCTAATTCCCGCTCCCGGCGAATCAGCACCGCCGCACATCTTCTGTTTGCCAGGGTGTTTGCAGCCATGAAGTATTGCGGCTCGGTGGTCAGGTCATCTTCCTGGCCACAACGCCGGCGAAGCTCGAGAATCTCGCCTAGACAGGAGTGCAGTTCCCGGTTGCCAATCACCAGATGTGTGGTCCTAGCGCAGTCGCTAAACGTGGAAGCGGCTTTCGAAGCACTCGCTAGCGTGTTGCCATCGAACCGTGGACGATTATCGCTTGAGCTCGCGTTGTTTCTGTCGGAAATAAGAGACGGTTGCGCCATGTTGTCGCGTTTGCGGCTATCAGGAATGAGCGCCGCGTATTCCTTCAGCCCACCACGAATTCCTGCTCCTTGCAGGGGAAGACGGAAGGTAAACGGAAGCGGGTGGTGGGGGCTGGAATGATCTTACGGCAAGCGCTGGATTTAATTGGGCTCGAGCGGCCAATCCGGGCGTGGAAAACTGGAACGTGTACTGCGATTGTCTCTTTTTGGGACGCGTAGGCCCAAAAGAGAATAGCCAAGATCGATATTTCTAAGCTTTCTTTTATAAGCAAATGCATCTGCATCGGTTACAGATGCGAAAAACGATCTGTCTTCGCTTAGCAGCAGCAGTACTCAACTTATCCTCCGGCTGCGGTAGTGAAGAGCCGTGAACCAGAAAATCATGACCAGCAGTCCGTCACAACCCAGACTCGTCCAGGCGGCCCCGCGCCAGGAATAGCGAGGCAAGATAACCAGGTTGAGAGCAATGTTCATCAGTGCCACCACTACCTGGATCACCATGCGCGTGCGTTGCAGTCCCGCCCCCGAAAGCGCATCCGCCAGGAAGGAGTGGAGACAGCGCAGGAAGGGAATCAGCGCCAGCCATCGCACCGCCGGAACGACAGCATCGTACTTGGATCCCAGGATGTGAGGTAAGACGGGGGCCAACAGCCAGATTCCGGCAGACGCAACCGAGCCGTAGACCGCAGCTTTCCGCATCAGTGCCAGAGCATAAGCATAGGTGGCGCCCATGCCATCCATCCCCTTGCGGAAAAAGCGCGGGTACGCGGCCGCGGCCAGCGAGCGGATCGGGGTCATGCTTACGTCGATTACGCGATAGGCCGCGGCATACACGCCGGTGGACGCCAGGTCCGCCAACTTGCTCAGCATGATTTTGTCGATGTCGTTATAGATCGTTGCGGCTGAACCGGCGATGCTGAAGAACACGCCTTCCGCGATGTCTTCCCGTAATGCCGTCAGGTCCGTGGCTGGGCGTCCCCACAGCTGGGAACCCTTGGCGGCGGCGTAGATCGTGCTCAGCAAGGTGGTGAGCAGGTAAACCAACACCCAGCGGTCGAACGTCACCGGTCGCCCGGTGGCCATCAACACCACGATGCCGGCCAGCCGCATCAGGCTAACCACCACATTCTGGATGGAGGTTTGCTTCATCCGGTCGGAGGCGGCAAAGCCGAATGCGGCCAACTCCGTGACTCTCATCAGTACCAGGTCTGCGACACAAACCATCAAGACAGCAAACGGCGCGGTCTTCAAGTGCAGAAGAAAGCTCAGCGCAACCGCCACCGCGGTGAGCAATGCACCCGAAAGCACAGTGAGCAGGATCCCGTTGCCCCAGCAGACGGCCGCTACCCGCTTGCCGGAGCGCACATTCTTGATGAAAAGGTTGGGTGTGCCCAGGCCGGAGAAGGGGCCGAGAAGTGCGGCCATCGCCACCACGGTCACGAACGCGCCGTACGCATCCGGGCCTAGCGTTCGGGCGACAAGGACAAAATATGCCGCCTGAATGACCAGCCGGAAACCCTGCCCGACGGAGAGGTGCGTAGTGTCCCTGAGCAGCCCGCGGCTCTTCATGCGCGCCGATAGGTTCACAAGCCGACCTCACTTCCGGGTCCTTGTCACTATAAACTTTGGTCGAACCACCCTTTGTTAACTTGCCTGATTTCGCTGCGATAAGCAGCCGCCAAAAAGGGAGATTGGGCGCAAAAACCAGGAGAGCTGCAAATCCTTTATGCTTTGGCCTGATACGCAAAAGGAGTGACCCGCTTGTTCTGTCGTAGTTTCATGGTGCTGTTGTTCTGGCTGTTGATCCTTCCGTGGCACGTCCGGGCCCAAAGCACTGCGCCGGCCCCGCCCCCGCAAAATACACAACCGCAGGCTATGGGTGTAAACACCGGGGGAACCTATGCGCCGGTGCTTGACTCAGAGCAGCGCCCCATCACCGCCGGCGGCTTTGTGAAGACCGGTCCCGTGATCTTTGAGGATATTGCCGCCAAGGCCGGGCTGACCGTCTGGCACCACACCATGGGTACTCCGCAGAAGCACTTCATCCTGGAAGCGCCGGGCTCGGGCGTGGCGCTGCTGGACTACGACAAGGATGGATGGCTGGACATATATATGGTCAACGGCTCGACCTACGATGCGCTGTCAGGCAAGGCGGTCTCTCCCCATGCCGCCCTTTTCCACAACAATCACGACGGAACGTTCACCGATGTGGCGGGCAAGGCCGGGGTGACCAACGACCGCTGGGGATTTGGAGTTGCCGTCGGCGACTACGACAACGATGGCTGGCCCGATCTATTCGTGGCCAACTTCGGCCACAATCGCCTCTATCACAACAACCACGATGGCACCTTCACCGATATGGCGGAGAAGGCAGGCGTGCAGCTGGGCAACTGGTCAAGCGGGCCGACCTTTGGTGACTATGACGGCGACGGAAAGCTTGATCTGTTCGTCTCCGGGTACGTGCACTACGACCAGGACAAGCCGCCCGCGCTCGATAGCAAGGCGGTGCCCGCGAACTTCTGCCAGTTCCGCGGCGTCAACGTGATGTGCGGTCCGCGCGGACTCAAGGGAGAGCACGACCATCTCTTCCATAACAACGGCGACGGCACCTTCACCGACGTTAGCGAAAAGGCCGGCGTAGGAGATCCCAACGGCTACTACGGTTTCACTTCGGTGTTTGCGGACCTAAATAACGACGGCAAAGTGGACCTGCTGGTGGCCGACGATTCCACCCCGAACTACCTCTACATCAACAAGGGTCACGGCACCTTCGAAGATGACAGCTATGCCTCGGGTTATGCGCTCAACGAGAATGGACGGGAAACCGCGTCCATGGGGGTTGCCGTCGGTGATTATCAGAACACGGGCAGGCTCGGCCTTTTCAACACCACCTTTTCCGACGACTACGATGTGCTCTACCGCAACGATGGCGATGCCAATTTCACCGACGACAGCTATGCCGCCGGGGTGGCTGAGCCGACCGTGCCTTTCCTGGGTTGGGCCACCGAATTCATCGATTACGACAACGACGGATGGAAAGACCTGTTTATCGCCAATGGCCACGTCTACCCGCTGGTAGACAAAAACAACTGGGGCACGACCTACGCCGAGCGGCCCTTGTTGTTCCACAACCAGCTGGGCAAGAAGTTTGAATTGATGCCCGCGGTCGAGGGCTCCGGCCTGGCCCTGGTTATCCCCGCGCGCGGCGCCGCCTTTGGCGATCTCTTCAACGACGGCCGCATCGACGTGGTGATCAATAACATGGACAGCGCGCCCACGCTCCTACGCAATGTCGACCCGGACCACCACCATTGGGTGGAGCTGAGCCTGATTGGAGGAGCAAAGAGCCCGAGGGATGCGGTGGGCGCGGCGGTCTATCTTACTGCCGGAGGGCTGCGGCAGCGCAGCGACGTGCTCAGCGGCGGCAGCTTTGTTTCCTCCAACGATCAGCGGGTACACTTTGGCCTGGGCGATAGCGACAAAGTCACCGCGGTGGAGATTCACTGGCCGAGCGGTCTGAAGGAAAAGGTGAACCTGCCCGGTGTCGATAAGATCTTTACCGTGGAAGAGGGTAAGGGCGTGACCGGCCAGACCTGCGCCAAATGTCCACAGCGCAAGTAGCGGCGCTCTTCGAGGAACCATGAACGACCAGAACATGCAGTTTCCCCATCGCCGCTTCGATCCTCTCCGTGGTCGATGGGTCCTGGTTTCCCCGCACCGTACCCAGCGCCCGTGGCAGGGCGAGGTCAGCCGGACGGATACCAAGCCGCCCGTGCATTACGACCCGGAATGCTATCTCTGCCCCGGCAACCTGCGTGCCGGCGGCCAACATAATCCGCAATATACCGGTGTCTTTGCCTTCGTGAATGACTACGCTGCGCTTTTGCCCGACTCGCCTGCCTGGGCAACGGAGATTGGCCATGGGTTGCTGCGCGCAGAGAGTGAGCGTGGCGTCTGCCGCGTCTTGTGTTTCCACCCCGACCACAGCCTGACCCTGGCAGGCATGGAGGTGGCCGACATCGTCCGCGTTGTGGAAGCCTGGACGACGGAGTTTACTGAGTTAGGCGCGCGACCCGAGATCCGCCATGTGCAAATCTTCGAAAATCGCGGCGCGATGATGGGCGCTAGCAATCCCCACCCCCATGGCCAGATCTGGGCCACCGAGCATATTCCTGACGAGCCGCTGACAGAACTGGCTAACCAACGCGCCTATACCCGGCAGCACGATTCCTGCCTGCTCTGCGACACTCTCACGATTGAATTGGAGCAGTGCCAACGCATCGTGTGCGAGAACCAGGAATTTGTTGTGCTGGTGCCGTTTTGGGCGGTCTGGCCTTTCGAAACCCTAGTGCTCAGCCGCGCGCACGTGGGGAGCATGGATGCGTTCAGCCCCGCGCAGCAACATGGGCTGGCGGATATCTTGAAGCAGTTGACCATGCGCTATGATCGGCTGTTCTCTATCAGTTTCCCTTACACCATGGGCTTTCATCAGCGTCCAACAGACGGGGAGGCGCATCCGGAATGGCATTTTCATGGTCACTTCTACCCGCCGTTGCTCCGTTCTGCAACCGTGCGCAAATTTATGGTGGGCTTTGAAATGTTGGGTATGCCGCAAAGGGACATCACTCCGGAAACGGCTGCCGAGCGGCTGCGCTCGGTGGGTGGCTAAACGGTGACTGTGCGTCGACTTCGGCTCCTGGCTTGCCTGCCCTTTTTCCTGTCGTTGTCCCTGGCCGCCCAGAACTCTGCCTCGGTCATTACTGTCGACCACGGTCCGAATACCGCCGCACAGCAAGCCAAGCCTTACGTGGTCCTGGTTTCGCTGGACGGCTTCCGCTACGACTACGCCAAAAAATATGGCGCCAAGCATCTGCAGGCGCTGGGCCAACAGGGTGCGATCGCCGGCCAGGGAATGATCCCGTCCTATCCCTCGCTGACCTTTCCCAACCACTACACGCTGGTGACCGGGCTTTATCCCGAGCACCACGGCATCGTGGCCAACAACTTCTATGATCCAATCCGCAAAAAACGCTATTCGAACAGCGATCCTTCCACCAGCACCGACGGCAGTTGGTACGGAGGGACGCCGCTATGGGTGCTGGCGGAAAAGCAGGGCATGCGCAGTGCGTGCTTTTTCTGGCCCGGTTCGGAGGCGGAAATTGATGGCGGACGGCCGACCTACTACCTCAAGTTCGACGACCACTTTCCCGATGCCAAACGGATCGAACAAGTCGTTGCGTGGCTGCGCATGCCGGTCGAGCAGCGTCCGCACTTCATCACGCTTTACTACTCCAACGTCGATCATGCCGGGCATCAATACGGGCCCGACAGCCCGCAGACAGCCGCGGCTGTCGAGCACATCGATCAGTTGATAGGTGATCTATGGGCGCAGCTTAGCCACCTGCAGTTGCCCGTCGACCTGTTTGTCGTCGCCGACCACGGCATGGAGAAGGAGCAGGGACCCTGGATCGACCTGGACAAGTACGCCGACCTGTCGAACTTCACTACCGTCGGATGGCTGCTCTACCCCAACTCCGAGGCCGCCGCGGAGAAGGCCTATCAGGAGTTGAAGATCAAGACGGATGCCTTCACCGTCTACCGGCGCAAACGGGTTCCGGCGGCTTTCGAGTACGACTACAATCCCCGCGAGGGCGACCCCATCATCGTGGCCAACGGACCCTATGCCATTCGCGCCCACGGTCCTGCGAATGGCGCGCCGGATAAGCCGCCGGAAGCGGGCGTACACGGCTATGACCCGCGGGCGATGAAGTCCATGCGCGCGCTCTTCATCGCCGTCGGCCCGGATATTCGTCCCGGCTCGACGCTTGAACCCTTTGAGAACGTGAATCTCTATCCGCTGCTGGCGGCGATCCTGGGCCTGGACGCTCCGAAAGTCGACGGCAACCTCAACGTGCTCTCCAAGATCCTGAAAAACCCACCCCCCGAAGATGCCCCCTAATTCCCTCGACGGCTGCCCCAGAGGGCAGCCCTCCATAGCTTTTGCCATACCGGCAACTACCGGTGGGTGCCCCATTCAAGCCGTACTTTGCTGGAGTGGGATAGTGGCTCTCGATGTGCCGCTCCCTCCCAACACCCGCCGTTCGTGAGGGAACGAGAGGCAGCCCCTTGGTGTGGACTGAATTCGTAGGTAGGTTTTCACGCGGACCTCGCGAATCCTGAAAGGTACTTCCTCATCTACCTCTTGATGAAGCCTGTCGATTCATCCTTGTCAGACACTCTCATGCTCGACAATCCCATCTGGCATGCCCTATCCACGGCACAACGCACGTTGGCCCACGGCAACGGTCTCGCCAAGCGTTTCTCCACGGATATCGCTCCATTCGGCGGTTTGATTGATCAATCACCAGCTGCTTACCAGGCGCTCGAGGAAATACTTCCGGGAGCCGTCACCGCCTTATTTCTCGATGCCGAGCCCATCCTCCCTAACAATTGGGAGATGGTACACCGCGGAGCGATGTACCAGATGATTTGCGAGACGCCGGCCCTCTTGGACGAGCGACCAATCTTCCGCGAATTGACAATGGCGGACGTTCCCGAAATGTTGGCGTTAACCAAGCTGACAGAGCCCGGTCCCTTTCTCCCCAGAACGATAGAACTCGGGGCCTACCTCGGGATCCACGATGCCGGATCTTTGGTGGCCATGGCAGGAGAGCGGCTTCACCTCAGCGGGTTCACTGAAATCAGCGCAGTGTGCACGCATCCGCAATACCGCGGACGAGGGTATGGAAACGCGTTATTGTCCGCCCTGATCTCCCGCATCATGCGACGAGGAGAAACCCCGATTCTGCACGTGAGAACGCAAAATGACGCTGCCCTTCGTTTATACGAAAAGCTGGGGTTTAAGGTACGCGCACAACTGCATCTGGCAGTAATCAAATACAGCAGCCCGTCCAGCTAACGGCGGCATCTCAGCAGCCGCTCCTGTTGACAATCTGGAGGAAAGAATGTTCATCTTGATTGTCTAGAGGTAACAGTCAGCCATGCCCACACAGTCAGACCAAAGCCACGATCCCGGCTCTCGCGACCTGATCCAGGGAACACTAGAGATGCTCATCATGAAAACACTGGCCCTTGAGCCCATGCATGGGTACGGTGTCGCTCTGCGCATAGAGCAGATGAGCCAGGGGGTCTTTCGCGTGAACCCAGGTTCGCTGCTGCCTGCCCTCAGCCGCATGGAGAGAGCAGGCGGCGTGAAATCGGAGTGGCGTGCCACCGAGAATAACCGCCGCGCCAAGTACTACCAGCTCACAGGCAAGGGCCGCAAAGCCTTGAGCAAGGAAACCGAACAGTGGCAGCGACAAAGCATCGCCATCGCGCGCATCCTCGAGGCGTAATTCGAGCGGCCTAAATCATGACAGTTCAAAGGAGAAAGCTATGCGTTGGCTAACCAATTTCATCGATGGTCTTAAAGCCTTGCTGCAAGCCGAGCGGGTGGAAGCAGAGCTGGACGAGGAGTTGGAAAGCTACGTGGAAGCCTACGTTGCCAATAAACAGCGCAGCGGCATGACGGAAGAGGCCGCCCGGCGCGCCGCTCTCGTAGAAGTCGGCAGTCGCAATGCAGTCAAGCATCAAGTCTGGTCGACGCGTTGGGAGTCCACGCTCCAGGGTTTGCTGCAGGATATTCGCATTAGCCTGCGCTCTCTTGCCAAGAGTCCCGGCTTTACCGGCGTGGCCATCCTCTCCATCGCTCTCGGGATTGGCGGCAACACCGCCATCTTCACGCTGATTCACCAGGTGCTCCTGCGCAACCTTCCTGTGCGTGACCCGCAGCAGTTGGTCACCTTCGACAAGTCCAATGGCGGCGGGGTCGTAGGCGGCGTGGACCTTGGCTTTAACGGCTTGTTCCCTTGGTACTTTGCCCGCCAGTTTGAGGTCGATCCAGGTCCGTTCCAGGGCATCGCCTCCTACAGCAGCGTCTCTCCCAAGGTTAGCTTGCGCCCACCCTCCTACGAGGGAGCTCCGCATTCCAACACGCCCGCCATCCTTGTCCCTGCGAGTCTGGTCTCCGGCAACTACTTCAGTCTTCTCGGCGCCCAACCCCTTCTTGGCCGTACCATCGCTCCCTCCGACAACGCGACCCCCGAAAGCGGAGCCGTCGTAGTCCTTAGCTATCACTTCTGGCGGCAGTCCCTTTCCGCTGATCCCGCCATCCTGGGAAAAACACTCACCATCAATGGCACGCCATTCGCCGTCATCGGCGTCATGCCTGAACAATTCCACGGCATCAAGCTGGAACTTGAACCGGCCGGTCTCTGGGTGCCGATCACCATGCAGCCCGTGATTCTCCAGCAACCCTCCTTCCTTACGCAGTCCGGGCCCTACTTCCTGCATCTTTTCGGCCGCCTCAGTCCCCAGGCAACAACCAGCAGGGCCGCCTTCGCGCAGAGTCAGCGATGGCTCGATCAGCAGATCCGCGCCGGCATTCGCGCCAATGAAGGTGTCTCCATATCCCAAGCTCGCCAGCAGGAGATCAACCGCGTCACCGTCCCTCTCATCTCCGCCGCGCGCGGTATCTCTCGTCTGCGCAGCCAGTATGGGGACTCCTTGCAGATTCTCATGGCCGTCGTCGGTCTGGTGCTGCTGATCGCTTGTGCCAACCTGGCCAACTTCCTGCTTGCCCGTGCCGCCACCCGCCGCCACGAGACCGCGACCCGTCTCGCTCTCGGCTCCAGCCGCGGGCGGATTATCCGCCAGAGCCTGACGGAAACATTGTTGCTGTCCCTGGCCGGCGGCGCTCTGGGCTTGGGAATCGCCTTTGCCGCAACCCGCGCCCTGATCGCCTTCCTCCGTCAAAGCAACAGCTACATCGCCCTTAGTCCCGCTCCGGATGTCACGGTTCTGCTCTTCACTCTGGCTATCTCTCTGCTCACTGGACTCCTCTTCGGCTTGGCGCCGGCGTTCGCTTCCGCCCGCACCGGAGCCACGAGCACCCTCAGTTCCAGCTCCCGTACAACTCAGGCCAGCGGGGGCAGGGCCTCCCGCCTCTGGCCCAAAATACTGGTCTCCGCCCAGATCACCCTCTCGCTGCTTCTACTGGTGGGGGCTGGCCTTTTCCTCCATTCCCTGCGCAACCTGCAGAATCAGGACTACGGTTTCGAGCGCAACCATCTGCTGCTCGCTGGATTCAACGCCCAACTTGCCGGTTACCGGCCAAGCCAGACGCCCGCCCTTCACCAGCAGCTCATCGAGCGGCTCTCCGCGCTTCCCGGGGTGCGCTCTGTAGCTCTCTCGGTCTCCCGGCCGATTCAAGAGGGCAACTGGGCCTCCAACTTCGATATTTCCGGCTACACGCCAGCCCCAAAAGAAAACATGATGTCGGTGCTCAATCGCGTCTCGGGCCGATATTTCGAGACCGTTGGCATTCCTATCCTTGCAGGCCGTTCCATCACCCCTGCGGATACGGCCACCACTGCCAAGGTTGTTGTTGTCAGCCAAAGTCTCGCTCGCCACTTTTTCCCTAAAGGCGATGCGCTGGGACGAACTCTCACCCTCGGCATCGACAGCGTGAAAGGCCCTTGGCAAATCGTCGGCATCGCCAAGGACACCAAGTCCGGCGATCCCCGCGACAAGGATCCCGTGTGGATGACTTTCCTCCCGCTGGCCCAGATCGAGCCCTTCATGCCCGCCGAGAAATCGCCTGGGAGTGCGGCTCCAGCGCCCCCCGTCGAGAATGAGGATCGCTTCGCCGACACCATCCTGCTGCGCACCGCGAACGATCCAGCTACGACGATTGCCAGCCTACGCGCGACGGTCGCGGCCATTGATCCCAACCTGCCCCTTCTCGATGTCACCACCATCCAGGAACAGGTTTCCGGCCTGCTGACTCACGACGAGCTCATCTCCACCCTTACCGGCATTTTTTCGCTCCTTGCGCTGCTCCTTGCTGCCATTGGCCTGTACGGAGTCGTGAGCTACAACGTCGTGCGCCGCACCAACGAGATTGGCATCCGCTTTGCCCTCGGCGCACCCCAGCCGAGCGTGCTTTGGATGATCCTTCGTGAGTCGCTGCTGCTGCTGTCCATCGGCGTTGCGACTCGGACTGCCACTTACGCTCGCCGCAACCAGATTCATTAAGCAGCAGCTCTTCGGCCTCGGCTCCCTGGACACGGCCACGCTCGCAACCTCCATTGCCATCGTCAGCACCATGACTTTGTTCGCTTCCTGGCTGCCTGCCCAGCGAGCCACACGGGTCGATCCCATGGATGCCCTTCGATGCGATTAGCGCCGATTCCATCGAGTGTCCACCGAGGCCCTACACTGAGACAGGATGGCGAACAAACCAGCAGCACTCGTAGGGTAGGGATTCATCTGCCCACCGCGGGAGGAGTCTGCCGAGCGCCGGAGCGTGCCCACGTCATCGGCGCCAACACCTTCCAGATCTTCTCCTCCAGTCCTCGCATGTGGCGTGGCAGCATAATCCCAACCGAAGACTGCGGCCGCATGAGCGAACTGCGCTCGCTCTACAATTGCTCCCCCCTGGTCATCCATGCCAGCTACCTGGTCAATCTCTGCAGCCAATTCGAGGCGGTGCGGGTCAACTCCGTCAAGGCCTTGCGCGGGGAGATTGAGCGCGCTCTGGCCCTCGGCGCCGATTACCTGGTTCTGCATCCCGGCTCCTGGAAAGGCCTCACCCGCGAGGAGGGTCTCCGCCTCGCTGTCGAGTCCGTTGCCCGTGCGCTCGATGGGCTTGCCTGGGACCCAGACGTCCTTCACCCTCCTGATCGAGAACACCGCCGGCGCCGAGTTCTCTTTGGGCGCTTCTCTTGAACAGGTAGCTGAGCTCATTGCCCATCTACGGCCCGTTGTTTCCACCGCAGCTTGCCTCGACACCTGCCACACCCACGTGGCCGGCTACGATCTTGTCAGTGCCAAGGGCTATGAGGAGACGATGCAACAGATCGAGCAGCTACTAGGCTTCGAGACGGTCCGCGTCTGGCATACGAACGACGCCAAGGCCGCGCGTGGTTCGCGTCTCGACCGCCACGAACATATCGGAGAAGGCACCATCGGCATCGCGCCCTTCCGCCGCTTGCTCAACGACCCGCGCTTTGCGCACGCCGCCTTCATCGCGGAAACGCCGGTCGATCAACCAGACGATGACCTGCGTAACGTCAGCGTCCTGCGGTCGCTGATCGCGCGTTCCCCCGCCGTGGCCAGTTACAATCGTTAATGAAGATGCCCCCGACCGACGCAAAGAATAACCCCGGCGCCCGCTCCGAGACGGCCGCCATCTCGCCTCCGGCCACAGCCGCCGCGCACGAGGTCCGCTACGATCCGGCGGAGATCGAGGTGCGCTGGCAGCAGCTCTGGGATGAGCAACCGGATCTTTATCGCGCCGAGCCCGAAAGCAGCGGCCGGCCCAAGTATTACGTCCTCGAGATGCTGCCCTATCCCTCGGGTCAGCTGCACATGGGCCACGTGCGCAATTACGCCATCGGCGATGCTTTGGCTCGCTACATGTGGATGCAGGGTTATAACGTGCTCCACCCCATGGGCTGGGATGCCTTTGGCCTCCCGGCGGAAAACGCGGCGCTCAAGAACGACACTCCGCCCCGCGAGTGGACGCTCAAGAACATTGCTCACATGCGCCGCCAGATGCGCCGGCTGGGGCTGAGCTACGATTGGCAGACCGAAATTACCACCTGCCTCCCTGACTACTACCGCTGGACGCAGTGGTTTTTCCTGCGCATGTTGGAAAAGGGGTTGGCGTTTCGCAAGCAGAGCAAGGTGAACTGGTGCCCGTTGTGCGCCACCGTGTTGGCCAACGAGCAGGTCATCAACGGATGCTGCTGGCGTCATGAAGATACGGTGGTCGAACAGCGCGACCTGGAGCAATGGTTTCTGCGCACCACCAACTATGCCCAGGAGCTGCTCGACGGCTTGGACCACCTGCCCGGCTGGCCGGAAAAAGTGCGCACCATGCAGCGCAACTGGATTGGGCGCAGCGAAGGGGCGACCATCGAGTTCGTTCTCGATCCGGCTGCGGCTGAGCGCGAAAACCGCAATGGCAAAGAGACCCTTGCGGCCGCGGAGGATTTTGTTGCCGGCACTGCGCCTGACCAGAATGCCACCAAAATTCCGGTGTACACCACCCGTCTGGACACCATCTTCGGCGCCACCAGCTTGCAGCTTGCTCCGCAGCATCCATTGGTCAATCAATTCGTCCAGGAAGACGAACGCCTCGCCGCCGAGGTAGCGACACTGGTCGAGGAGCAGAAGAAGGCGCGCGAGGCCGGCGATCCTGGGGCCATTGAAAAGCACGGCGTCTTCACCGGCCGCTATGCCATCAACCCCTTCAACGGCGAGCGGCTGCCCATCTGGGTGGCCAACTACATCCTGCTCGAGTACGGAGCGGGCGCGGTCATGTCAGTGCCCGCGCATGATGAGCGCGACTACGAGTTTGCCCGCAAGTATGGCCTCGAAGTGCGCATCGTCGTGTTGCCCCGCCGAACAGGTGAGCCACCCGCCGCCGGCCAACCGGACGAGCCGGTGTTGCCCTACGTGGAAGAAGACAGCCTCCTCATGAATTCCGGTGAGTACAACGGGCTTGGTTGCCAGGAGGCGCAGGCAAAGATGGTGGCCTTCGCCCAGGAACATGGTTTTGGCCAGCCCACCGTCACCTTCCGGCTCAAGGATTGGGGCGTCAGCCGCCAGCGCTACTGGGGTGCGCCGATCCCCGTACTGTATTGCCCTAAAGACGGCATTGTGCCTGTCCCCGATGACCAGCTTCCCGTGCTGCTTCCGGATCAGATCGAGATCACCCAGCAGGATGGTTCTCCGCTGAGCCGGGTTCCCAGCTTCGTCAATGCGACCTGTCCCAGGTGCGGCGGGCCAGCCCGGCGCGAGACCGACACCATGGACACGTTCGTCGACTCGTCCTGGTACTTCTACCGGTATCCTGACGCGCACAACCCGACCGCTCCCTTCAGCCGGCAGAAGATCGACTACTGGTTTCCCATCGATCAGTACATCGGCGGCGTAGAGCACGCAATTCTGCACTTGATCTACTCCCGCTTCTGGACCAAGGTGATGCGCGATCTGGGATTGATCGGCAATGACGAGCCGGCCACTCGCCTCTTCACCCAGGGCATGGTCATCCGCAATGGCGCCAAGATGTCCAAGTCCAAGGGCAACGTGGTTTCGCCCGACGACATGATCGCCCGCTACGGCGCCGACGCCACCCGTATGTACGCGCTTTTCGCGGCGCCACCGGATCGCGACCTGGAGTGGCAGGAGGACGGGGTGGCGGGCATCAGCCGCTTCCTCGGCCGCGTTTACCGGCTGGGCATGCGCTATCGGGATGCAGTGCGCGGCCAGAATCGCGCGCCGGTTGCGCCCGCCTCTCCATTAGCTCAGGCGCTGTTGCGAAAGCTGCACCAGACCATACGCAAAATAAGCCAGGACTTTGCCGGGCGCTGGCACTTCAACACCTGCATTGCGGCTGTGATGGAGCTGGTCAACGAAATTACCGCTGCTGAGCCGGGCTTGGCAGAGATGCCGGCGGACGCTTCCGCGGACCTGCTGGCCACTCTTATGCCTTCGCTCATCCTCTTGTTGGCGCCCTTTGCCCCCTATCTCGCGGCCGAGCTTTGGGGTGAAACCGGTGGGACTGGTTCGCTTCTTCGTCAGCCCTGGCCGGGCTTTGATCCTGATCTGGCCCGCGAAGAAGAGCTCGAAGTGCCGGTGCAGGTCAATGGCAAGTTGCGCGCTGTGGTCAAGCTCTTGCCCGACGCCGGAAGCGAAGACATGCAGCAGGCCGCATTGGCGGAACCCAAAGTGCAGGCAGCCATCGCTGGCAAGCAGGTGGTCAAGGTGGTGGTAGTACCGGGCAAGTTGATCAACATCGTAGTCAAGTAGTTCCAGCGAGTGCGAAGGTGAGAACCAATTTCACTGTGGCGAACAACCCGATCCGCATCGTAGTCAAGTAGGTTCAAAGTGAGAGCGACCTTCTCTCCGGCAAACAACGGTGAATTAAGCTGACCATCCGCGGGACTCAGTCTTTGGTGCACATCTGCGCCGACTGTTGGAAGCGACCCGCCCTGCTGGGATGGGAACTGCTCTGGCGCTGGGGATTTGGTATACCCGCGGCGGCATTACTCTATGAGCAGGGCAGAACCATCGCGGCAGCAGTCGCCCTCAGCCCGGAAAGTCTCTCCAGCTTTTCGCTCAGCGACCCCATAGGGACCGGGCAGCAATTGACGGCGGCAGCGGCGGCTCTTGCTCCACTGCTGCTGCGGACCGCCCTCTGGCTAGGGCCATTGTTAATGGTCGTCTGGGCGATCGCATCCGGGCTCGGCCGCAATGCGTTGCTGCGGCGTCTCGACGTAAACCTGCGCCCGGCTCCTTTGACTCTGATTCTGCTCCAGCTATTGCGCATCTCGGCCCTGGTTGCTGTCTGCGTGGGATGGTACCGCGCCATCGGCTGGGCTGCGGAAGCGACCTTGAGTAGCGCTGCTCCCAACCTGGTGGCCTGGAGTGCGTGGGTCATCTGTCTCACGCTAGGCATTTTCGTTCTCTGGGCGCTGCTGAGCTGGATCTTCTCCATAGCCCCATTGCTCGCCATGTTAGAGGGCACCGGCGTCTGGCGCAGTTTGGCTCGTAGTCTTCGTCTGGGCCCACTCACCGCCAAGCTGGTCGAAGTGAACCTCGTGCTGGGCATTGTCCGGCTGGCGCTGATCGTGCTGGCGATGGTGTTTTCGGCGATCCCACTGCCGTTCGAGGCAGATATGACTGGCACTGCGCTCTACGCATGGTGGGCATTGGTGACGCTACTCTATCTGGTCGCGTGCGATTTTTTTCAGGTGGCCAGGCTCGCGGCCTTCGTTCATTTCTGGCGGCTGTATCATCCGAGCGGCCCGGCCCGATCATAACCATCAGAAAAGCTGTTTACTCAGCAGGATTCCCTGTACACCGCTCCCCCGGATTTCCTGTCGAGTTTGGTGGCGTTGGCGAACTTCACGCGGCTTTCCTTAATAGAAAGCCGCACACGCGGTCGTGTCCAGTGCTGCGTACAGGAAAACGGGTCTTGCTTCCACACGGAAAGGCTGAAAAACTAGAACGTGGATACCTCCTCGATCGTCATCCTGGATTTTGGCAGCCAATACACTCAACTCATCGCCCGCCGCATTCGAGAGCAGAATGTTTTCTCTGTAGTCCTCCCCTGCAGCGCTTCGGTCTCCGAAATCCGATCGCATCATCCCATCGGCCTGATTCTCTCTGGAGGTCCCTGCTCCGTCTACGACGCGGATGCGCCGCCCGCCGACCCGGAGATGCTCACCCTGGGATTGCCGATACTCGGTATCTGTTATGGCCTGCAATTTCTGACCCACCACTTAGGTGGCAAAGTGCGTCCCGCGGACAAGCGCGAGTACGGGCCTGCCCAGGTGTCGATTGTGCCCAACCAGGAAATCCCGTTGTTTGCCGGCTTGCCCCCATCGCTTGACGTCTGGATGTCGCATGGGGATGAGGCCCTGGAACTGCCTCCTGGCTTTTCCCTCACTGCGCGCACTGCCAATGCCGTAGCCGGCATCGCCGATCCCGAGCGCAACATCTGGGCGGTGCAATTTCACCCCGAGGTCCGGCACACACCCAGGGGAACCGAGTTGCTGCGCAACTTCCTCTTCCGTATCTGCCATGCCGAGCCCAACTGGACGCCGGCACAGTTCATCCAGTCGACCGTCGCGGCGATTCGCGAGCAAGTGGGAGACGGCCACGCCATCTGCGCCCTCTCCGGGGGTGTGGATTCTTCCGTCGCAGCCGTGCTGGTAGAACGCGCTATCGGCGACCGGCTCACCTGCGTTTTCGTCAACAACGGCGTGCTGCGCAAGAACGAATTCCTCCAGGTACAGCGCAACATGCGTGACCGGCTCGGCTTACGCCTGGTTGCCGTGGATGCGAGCGATCGCTTTCTATCCCGCCTCGCCGGGGTCACCGACCCGGAGCAGAAACGCAAGATCATCGGCAGCGAATTCATCTCCGTATTTGATGACGAAGCGGTCCGCATACTCGAACAACAGCAGGCCGGCGCCACCGTCGCCTGGCTGGTGCAGGGCACGCTCTATCCCGACGTGATCGAGTCTTCTTCGGTCAAAGGCCCCTCGCAGACCATCAAGAGCCATCACAATGTAGGCGGCTTGCCCGCGACCATGAAGCTGAAGCTCATTGAACCGTTGCGCGATTTGTTCAAGGATGAAGTCCGGCGCATCGGCCGCGACTTGGAAATGCCGGCAGAGATCCTGGAGCGTCAGCCCTTTCCCGGGCCTGGGCTTGCCGTGCGCATCCTGGGCGAGGTGACGCCCGAGCGGGTGGCTTTGCTGCAGGAAGCCGATGACATCGTAGTCAGCGAGATCAAGGCCGCCGGGCTCTACCAGCAGATCTGGCAATCCTTCGCCGTGCTGCTCCCGGTGAAGAGCGTCGGGGTGATGGGGGATCAGCGCACTTATGCCTACACTTGCGCCATCCGCGCCGTGCATTCAGAAGACGGCATGACTGCCGACTGGGTTCCCTTGCCCTACGATTTGCTAAAGAAAATCTCCAGCCGCATTGTCAACGAGGTCCGCGGCATCAACCGTGTGGTGTACGACATCACGTCCAAGCCGCCGGGGACGATTGAGTGGGAATAAAAAAGACGCCAAGCCTCCTACTCGAGGCTTGGCGTCTTTGGCTCGTTGACGGACATCTCCTACGCCAGCGCTAACACCTCTGCTGCCGTAACCCCAACCTTGGGGAACCAGGAGTGAGCCGACTCCAGGCTCTTATTGACGTTTTGAATGTTCTTCACGCCCTGGTCGTTGAGCCAGTCGGCAAACGCCTTGGCGCCGCCCTTGGCATAGATGGCGATGCCGTCCTTCCACGTAGCGCGGCCGCAGAGAACGCCGTTAAACGTGGTGCCGCTTTCCGCGGCTAACTCCAGGGTCTCGGTAAAGACCGGGTTGCTCACCCCGGCAGAGAGATAGATGAAAGGCTTGTGGGTGGCCGTGGCTGCATCTCTGAAATGCTGCAAAGCCTCGCTGCGGGTGTACGCGGATTCACCCTTGAAGGCCCTGGTGCCCTGCACGAATTCCATCTGCACCGGAACCTCTACCTTCAAAACATCGATCAGATATTTTGCTTTGCCGAATTCGGACATCGAGCCGGAAACAATCTCCGGCTTCTTCAGGGCGTACTCTAACGACTTCTCGCTGTGGCCGTGTACGTCATAGCCGACAAACTCCAGGAAGAAGGCAATGTCGTGGGCCCGGCATTCGTCGCCGATGCGCTCGATGAAGGCGTGCTTTTGATCGTTGATATCGCTCTTCTCAAACGGGGTGTAGTAGAGCAGCACCTTCACGCAGTCCGCACCCGCCTCCTTCAGCCTGCGCACCGACCAGTGGTCCAGCAGATCCGGCAGTCGCCCCGGCGTATCGGCATCATAGCCGGTCTTTTCGTAAGCCAACAGCAGGCCCTTGCCGTGGCGCAGTTTGGACGCCGGCAAGCCAAACTCGGGATCGAGCAGAATGGCCGATGCGTATTTGGTCAGAACGTCGGTGACCAGTTCCTTGAACTCGACCAGGGCCGAGTCCGGCAAGTCGGAAACGCCCTTTTCTTTAGCCAGCGACTTCTTCAGCGATCCGCGCTGATCCATAGCGGCCGCGGCGATCACCCCGCGTGCGTCCGAGACGGCTTTGAGTCCCGCCAGTTTTCCAGCTGTCAGCTTCGTGGTTGTCATTGCTCATTCCCTCTCAATTTTTGCCGTTGTTCCCGCGGCTCATTCTAATGCATTCCGGGTTGTTAACGTTTGACCGCCTACGGCTGCGCCAGCGCCGCCCGCTGCGCTTCCACCAGTTCGATGATCCCGCGCTCGGCATGATCCATCATCTCCAATAATTTTTCCCGTGGGAATGCGTTGCGCTCCGCGGTCGCCTGCACTTCCACTAATCCGCCGCCCTCGGTCATGACCACGTTCATGTCGACTTCCGCCTGCGAGTCCTCTTCATACGCCAGGTCAAGCAGCGTCACTCCCTCGACGATCCCCACGCTGGTAGCAGCTACCATCTGGGTGAGGGGCAGCTTCTTTAGTGTTCCCGCCTCTACCAAGCGGTGGAAGGCAATGGCCATGGCCACGCATGCGCCCGTGATGGCGGCGGTGCGCGTGCCCCCATCGGCTTGCAGCACATCGCAATCCAGGATCACCGTGCGCTCGCCCAAGGCATGCATGTCGACCACCGAACGCAGAGAACGTCCGATAAGCCGCTGGATCTCATGCGTGCGCCCGCCTACCTTACCGCGCTCCGATTCGCGCGGCGTGCGCGTGAGCGTAGCCCGGGGAAGCATGCCGTATTCCGCCGTGACCCATCCCCGTCCGCTGTTCTTCAACCAGCCGGGCACACCGGTTTCGATGGTGGCGTTACACAAAACCCGGGTGTGGCCCACTTCGATCAGCAGCGAACCCTCCGCCATCGAGGTGTAATGCGGCGTGAGCCGTACCGGACGCATCGCGCCCGCGGCTCTGTCATTGGGACGGAAGAATGGGGAGCGGGAGATGGTCGCCGCGGATTTCTGCACTGGGTTCATCCCCTGATTGTATGAGAGCGGGGACGGCCGCGGTCCAACGGATTTCCTAACATGGGCCTATGGGCCTGGCAACTTTCCTTGGGGGACCACTGCTGGGCCGGAGTGCATGGTGTGACTCCGGTTGGCGTTCCTGAACAGGAAACCCCGCGGCGAACGTTCCCGTTTCGGGACTCTTCCCGATTTAAAACTCATAACGCTAACACATAGATTGCGTGCAAGTTACCGCTGCTGAGACGGTGATCGCAGTTCCATTTGAGAACTCCCGCTCCGCGGAAAGGCTGGTCACGCACCTTAGCCCTTTCCCTCCCATTCACTGCAAGTGGTGGTTATTCGGTAACTTAGCGTTCCTTCCTCCAACCACCGCCCCATTGGCATGCAACATGCTTTAACACTTGCATCAACAACCGCATTTGCCGGCGTGAAGCAGCGGTCTTGAGTCAGGAGGTCTTGCGCATGAGTTTTGTCTTCGCGGTGCGAACACTTTCTTTGGCGAGCAATCGGTGGGGTGCGCAGAAGAAGAAAAAGATCCTCTGCGCTGATCAATCGTTCGCCGCAGCGTTTCCCGGTGAGGTGACGAAAGTTGCCCTAAATGTCGATACAGCAGGCAGGGAAGTTCTTCTATCCGGCCAGGAAGGAATCTGCGTACAATGGCGATAACAATTCCAGCAACAGCTTCTGTGGCAACTATGTCGCGTCCCGCGGAGCGCACCGGCAAGCTTCACCTCCTCGTGGTCGATGAGGACGCCGCGATTCGTTCGGCGTGCTGCGAAATAGCAACTGAGCTCGGCTTTGTACCGCAGACCGTTTCCACCATTGCGGCCGCTCGTACCTTCTTATGCGATCAAGGTGCGGATGTCCTGCTGCTCGATCTGCGCGCGCCGCTGGGCGAAGGCCTGGGGCTACTACACGAGATCAAGGCGCTCAATCCTGGCTTGGTGGTAGTGGTCATGACGGCATACGCTACTGTGCCTGCGGCAGTGGAGGCGATGCGCACCGGCGCTGCCGATTACCTGACCAAGCCTTTCGCCATGGATGAACTGGCCGTGGTGCTGGAACGGGCGCTTGAACGGACAGTCGAACGGCGCACGGTCGAGGGCGCCAGCCGTCAGTTGCGCGAATCCCTGCGTTCCAACCTGGGCTTGGGCAACCTCATCGGCCGCAGCCCGGAGATGGACAAGCTCTATCGCATTCTGGCCAAGGTGGCGCAAAGCTCGCATCCGGTGCTGATCCTGGGCGAAAGCGGCGTGGGCAAGGAGCTGGTGGCGCGTTCCATACATAGCAACGGCCCCCACGCCGACCGTCCCTTTGTCCCTGTCGACTGCGGTTCCCTGGTGCCTACGCTCATGGAGAGTGAGCTCTTCGGTTACGTGAAAGGCGCATTCACCGGCGCCAATCGCGCTAAGGAGGGTTTGCTGGCCTCAGCCCAGGGTGGCACCGTCTTTCTTGATGAGATTGGCGAGCTGCCACTCGATTTGCAGGCCAAGCTCCTGCGCGCGCTGCAGGAAAAAGAAGTCCGCCCGGTGGGCGCGACCCATCGCATCCACATCAATGTTCGTATCCTGGCGGCTACCAATCGCGATCTGCCGGCAATGGTAGAACAGGGACGCTTTCGCAAAGATCTTTATTACCGCCTGAGCGTCGTCAACTTGCGTATCCCTCCACTGCGTGAGCGCAAACAGGACATTCCCCTGCTGGCCTCGCATTTTTTGGAACGGATGGCACGCGAAACCGGTGTCCCCCACACGCTCAGCGACGACGCATTGCGAACTCTGGTGGAATACGAATGGCCGGGTAACGTGCGTGAGCTGGAGCATTCAATCGATCGCGCCTGTACCCTCTCCTCCGGTCCCGTACTGCACCTGGGCGATCTGCCCACCCAGTTGCAGAACTTTCATCTGCAGCATCGCCGTGCCCTGGTGGTGGCGGCGGAGCTTCCCAGTGTTAGCCCCGCCGTGCGCGGACCGGTCTTGCCACTGGCCCAGTTGGAGAAGGAAGCCATTCTCGAAACCCTGCGCAAACTGAATGGCGACAAGCTGCTGGCCGCACGCCTGCTGGGCATCGGCAAAACCACGCTCTATCGCAAACTGAAGGAGTACGGCATCACTACCCCCGCTGAGGGAAACGACTCCGGAGATCACGCTAACTAAGCAACCAAGCCAACGAATCCATAACTCCGCTGCTCCGGCCGCTGGCGGTGGTTTCCCATCTCAACGGCCACTCTCCCTAACCCTAGAACCCTAACGAGATAGTTGTGCAAAAAGGAGGTAGTTGTGCAATCAGCTGTGCAGCACAGTGTCCTGATCATTAGTCCCATGGCCGACGCTACCCGGGTCGCCGAGTCTCTGGCCGCCACCCTGGGATGCTCCGTGAACGTTGCCCCCACCCATCGCGCCGGGCTGATCGCGCTACGCCACCATGACTACTCCGTAGTGGTGGTGGACGACTGCCTGGCGGAAGCGAATCCCGCAGCCGCCGAGCTGTTGTGGCAGAGCTTCGGCATGGCTGTACCGGTGCAGATCAACTTCGCCTTCTCCGGGGGGGGGAGACTGGCGCGCGAGGTACAAGCGGCAATCGGGCGACGGGAGCAGCAGCAGATCATGGCTCTTCGCGCTGCGGCCTCGGTTCTGGAAAACGATTTGAAATCTACCCTGACCGGGCTCCTGCTGCAGTCCCAGCTCGCGCTCGCCGAACCCGAATTGCCTCCAAGACTTGCCGGCAAATTAGAGTTGGTGGCCGAACTCGCCGGCAGCCTGCGTCGTCGGCTCGAGCAGGCCCAAGCTTGAGTCTGGGGCCGGCCGCGCCTCTTTCCTGATACAGCTCCGACGACACCGGGAGGCACTGCGCGGAAACACGCTCTCCTCCGCAACCTGCAGCGAAACCATGATCACTAGCCATCCCCATGCGGTGATGGCTGCCCGCCATTGCGGGTGCATCGGTGGAACTTGCCCAGCTTGCCGGCAATGAGCTTTATGGCAGACGACGTTCATTTCGAGTTGGTGTAAGCTGGAGTCGTTCTCAACGCTCCGTCCACTTATCGCCGAATCGGGGAAGAGGATCTACAGGCTAGGCTTGCGGGATCTCGAGGGATCGATCCCACGATCGAGCGGGAGAGCGACCCAGGGTCTTCAACAACCGATAGAACAGTTTGCAAGAAACCGTTTCGGAGGAGGACCTTCGGCTCCTGCGCCCGGGCCAATGCATCTCTACTTCTGAGCGGGCGGATTCTTGGCGAAAGAAACCGCACATCGCTGCCCTCGGTGAACGGCGTAGTAGCGAAAATGCTCTAGCATGGCAGTGCAGAAAATTTCTTGTTCAGGGAGAGAATCATGAAGAAGCACGCGTTCTTGGGCTCAAGCTATTCCACCAGCCGCGCGCAGAGGCAGACGGCTTACTCTCTTGCGGGCATGCTTTCGATTGGATTGACTGGGTTGCTGCTACTCGGTGGGTGCAATAAGACGCCGGCTCCGACTGCTCCAGCTGCGGAGCCCGCGACCACCGCACAGGCTGCCCCTCCTCCGCCTGCGGCCCCGGATGCTACCCCGGCGCCCGCTTCACCACCGGCCGCGATGACGGCCGCTCCCGCACAAAGCGCGGCCCCGCCACCGCCGACTCCTGCGCCGGCTCCTGCCGTGCCGCCTCCCCCACCGCCTCCGCAGAAATATGTTGTGGCCGCCGGTACCCCGCTCGTGGTTCGCATGCAACAGACGGTCAGCGCCAAAAGCAGCAATGTGGGCGACACGTTTACCGGGACACTAGCTCAGTCCGTGGTGGTCCACGGAGTTAAGGTCATCCGCGCGGGTGCCCCGGTCACGGGGACCGTGGTTGCCGCCAAAGGGCAGGGGAGGTTCAAGGGAGCTGGAGACTTGGGCGTAGCGATTACCCGCGTGGGCACCTACTCGGTCACGACGACTTCTTATGAAGCGACGTCCAAAGGCAAGGGCAAGCGTACCGCCGGCTTCGTTGGTGGCGGCGCTGGCGGAGGCGCGCTAATCGGTGGGCTCGCTGGTGGCGGCAAGGGCGCGTTGATTGGCGGCCTGCTCGGAGCTGGCGCCGGCACTGCGGGTGCGGCGTTTACCGGCAACAAGGATATTTCCATACCTGCGGAAAGCGTCGTTACCTTCAACCTTTCCCAGCCCATCACGGTGGTGATGGAAAGTCATTCACCTCAGGAGCCGCCTCAGCAGTGAGGTGAGGGGACGTCCCGGATATTCAAGCCAGCTCGACTGAGGCCGCGCACCAATCGGCGGGGCAACGGACTCAGCGGCAACATCTCTCTCGAGTTTCCCGCTGTTGCGGAAGTGGGATTGCTTAGCCGCTCGAAGTTGCAGATACTCAAAAGCATTATCCGAGTTGCGTCGATGGCGTCACTTCCGCTCTGTTGGCCGTTCTTCAAGGGAACGGCCAACAGAGCAACAGTCGCTCCACTCCACCAACTCTGAGAACGCTTTAGCTGGTACTGCCGGAGGCAGAATGGATAGCGAACCCGTTAGCAGGGCGCGACGCACGCACACCAACGGTTGGATGACAGTGCTGGCGCTAGGCCTTCTCGGTGCTGGTTTCCTTGCCTGCCTGTATGTTCTGATCGGCATACCCGCCCAAGCCCAAACGGTTGGCGGTTCCACCGCCGAGCCTACCAATACCGCGCCTGCCCCGGCCGTCCCGGTGTACCGGCGGCGGGAGCTACCGGTCACCCTGGCCGCCGCGCCCAGTCCCGCGCCGCCGGCGCAGACCTCTGTTGCCCCTTCGCACTCCGATATCGTTATCGATGAGCTCCAGGCCGAGCTGACGACCGTTCACGACCAATTGCGCCAGTCCCAGGAAATTATGCGCGAAGCAGCGGCAGCGCAGCACCGAACCCGCATCGCGTCGGCGCTGTTCCTGGCTGTCTTTGTAGTCATCGCGGCTCTTATTGTGATCCAGGTCTACGTGCAGGCGCGTGCGTGGGACAGTGATCAGTCCAAGGCCGTTGGCGAAGTCGAAGCCGTCGCGGCCCAGCTGGAAGTCCTACGGGATGCGCAGAGCGAAGCCAGGAGCGCTTTGCCCGGATTGCTGCAGGAGGTGGGCGAGCAACCCTTGGGTTTTCAGGAAGAGGGAACAGCCTTTGCTCCGCGAGCGCTGGCAGTTATCGATGACATCGATCATCTGGCCTATGTCGGACAGGGCCGTCTTGCCTTTCGCGATCTTCCCACGGAGACCGATGCGGCGGTTTACCTGAACGGTCTGTTGTTATCCGCGGTTGCCCACTTGACCCGATCGGACCCCTGGACGGCTTTTGCGCGACTGGACCAATTTTTCCTACAGTTGTCACGCTTTCCGGACGCGGTGGATCGGCGCCGTATTGCGCAAGGGTATTCCTATCGCGCGTTGGCCGCATACCAGGTCTTGGAAGCCCAAGACAGGGAACCGTCCTGGCTGCGGAAGGCCGGGAGGCCCCAGCTCGAGTCCTTATCCAAGCAGGCTTTTGCGGACATCGCTCACGCTACCTCCGTGGACCCCGAGTGGCGGCATGCGACTTTTGTCGAAGCCTTACTTTGCAGCCGCTTTTACCTCGCCGACGACGTCCCCGATAACGGCTCGCGCAGCGATCTTTTTGTCCGCGGCCTTCGCCGGGCAGTCGCTCTTTACAAGGGATTGATTGAGGAGAAGGCGTATCGTGGGCCGGCGCGTCGCAACTTGGTGCGCACCCTCAAACGGATTGCGGAGCAGACCGGGGAAAAGAGCGATTTCTCCGATTTCGGCTATGCCCTGAATGGCTTCCCAACCGACGAGGAGTTGGCCGATGAGGCGCTCGCTGCCCGCCAGCCAACGTCCCAGGACCGGTTTCTATGGCAATGGCTGCTCGCGGACGAGGAGCTGTTCGCCAACGTCGAGCAGCTCAACCTGGCCGAATACCGCGCCTTCTGGATCCGTATGCTCGACAACAAGGTCCATCTCCGAAACTGGAGAGCAGACCTGGCGGAGCTGCAGCAGGCCAAGCCGGCGATGAAGGAATGGAGTATCCAGCTGCTGCAGTCCGAGCCACCTATCACACTATCCAATGCCATATCCCGGCGGCAGGAGCGCTTCGATACCCCCGCCTCCGGGGCCTGAAGAGCCTGCGAGCTCCACTCGGCAAACCCCAGCCAACCCATGAGACCTGGCGAAACAGCATGCAGCCCAAGGTAACGCAGAAGTTACTATCGAATTGGCTGACAACTGCTCCCTCTCCTTCGTATCATTGATATGTCCCTGGACGAATGAATGGGCGATTCAATATGGGTTGATTAAGGAGATAGGAATGGCTACCAAAAGCGGAGAATCGGCGAACGGGGCTCCCAAAAAACGGAAACCGGCAGTAAAGAAGCAGACGCCAGCCCCCGCACCCTCGCGCGAGGAGATCGCTCGCTTGGCTGAGAAGTATTGGGCTGAGCGAGGCTGGCCGGAAGGTTCGCCTGAGCAGGATTGGTTGCGCGCCGAAAACGAACTGAAAAACGCATCGTAGAGGCTAGGGAAGGCCAATTCCTGGTCTGTCGCTACAGGTCTTCCCGTATTGTCAGCCTCCACTTCCAAACGAACTGAAACAATCTGCAGGAAACTCTCAGCAATATAAGATCTTGCCGCACTGCGCAGGGCCGGTGATTGCGTAAGAAGGCAGTTTTGCATTTCAACCCCCATACGGCTTGCAGGTCCCGGGACCACCAGCGGCTTCATACTCTTAACTTCGCCGGCAACAGATGCCGGGTGCCCTGTGTAAGCCGTCCTTTGGCTTGAGTGGAATCGTGCTCTCGATGTGCCACTTTTCGTTTGCCACGCCCGCCCAAGGGAAATAGAGTCTCAGGGCGGGGGCGCGTGTGTACGCTCCAGCTTTATCCTGCGAAGAAAACTCATTCTCTTGCAAGTACGGCCTTCAGGCCGTACCTGCCTCCAGGCCGTACCTGCCTCCTTTGAGATGAATTCGGCTTTAGCCCCAGAGGGCACGGTCCCCCCAGCCGGGCGTTTTAACTTCCTTGTAGAGGGCCGATAAAGCACCGTCAACCAGGGGACAGCCTCCGCGAAAGGATGCAGAGGGACCTACGACCCTTCCCCATCCGGTCACACTTCCGTGACCTTGAGTCTTTCCTAAGTTGAGCGATACTGAACACCAGGGAAAAGCTGATTGTCTGCGCTTCCCACTGTTTTTTTTGTCTTTTTCTCTGCCGCGTCTATGAAAAACGAAGTGCTCGACATCCTGATCCTGG
Source organism: uncultured Acidobacteriaceae bacterium (assembly GCA_963743365.1). Lineage (GTDB taxonomy): Bacteria > Acidobacteriota > Terriglobia > Terriglobales > Acidobacteriaceae > PALSA-350. The sequence goes on along the minus strand of CAVUQE010000014.1, from coordinate 241,921 downwards.
GCCTGCTCGTGGTGTTGTTCGCCTCGATCTACCGCAAACGTGCGACCGCGCGATTACGCTGCTGGGTTGCCGGGTGGATCCTCGTACTGCTACATTTTGCCGCCTTGCTGATTCCCGCTGTAACCGACGGGAGACAGATGTTGGTCGACAGCGTGAGCCTCAGCGCGCTGTTTCTTTCCGGGCTGTGCTTCCTTTTCTCCGTTCCGGCCGTCTCCGAGACCGCAGTCAGCAGGGCTTTGGCCGCGCTTGGCGTCGGCCTTCCGGCGCTCTTCTATATCAATTATGTGGTCGTCGGCGGCGTGCTTGAGTGGCCGCTGTATACCGCCGCGACGTTGGCCACTGGCGCTGGCATCGTCCTGGCGTGGAAGCTATGCCGCGGCCGCAGCCGGGTTTGGGCAGTTGTCACCCTGGCTTTTTTGCTGGGCGAAATCTGGACCGTCGCCGCGCTCGTGCATCATGCCCCGGATCAAGGCATTTCGGCTCTTCTTTTTGAGATCTTCCTAACCTTTGCCGCGCTCTATTGGTTCGACTTCCGGCGTACCTCGACCGGCGTCTTAACCTCTATCATCGGCTTGGTTGCGTGGTCCTCGGTCTTTCCAGTTGGCCTGCTTTGCCACTATCTGATCCCAACCGCGCAGATTCCTGCGGAGCTGTGGAATGTGCCCAAGTATTTCGTGGCTTTCGGCATGATCCTCACTTTGCTGGAGGACGAGTTCCTGTCGGCGGCCCGCGCCATGGAACACTATCGTCTGCTCTTCGCCGCCCACCCGCATCCCATGTGGGTGCAGGAATCGGGGACCCTCCGCATTCTCGAGGTCAACGACGCCGCGGTGGCCCACTACGGCTACAGCCGCGAAGAATTTCAGAGCCTGACCGTGCGCGACCTGCGGCCGACCGAAGACGCGGCGATGGTCCGGGATAATTCCGGTACCAACCCCAGCCAGCTCGCGGGTCCCTGGCGCCACCGCCGTAAAGACGGCTCTTACATCCAAGTGGATATGGCGTCCCATCGCATCGACTACCTGGGGAGGACGTGCAGTTTTGTCCTGATACAGGATGTCACCGACCGCCAGCAACTGCATGAGCAGCTGCTTCACCAGGCACACCACGACACGCTCACCGGGTTGCCTAATCGGCTTCTGCTGGAGGATCGAATCCAACAGAGTCTCGCTCAAGCCGCCCGTTATGGACAGCAAGCCGCATTCCTGTGCCTGGATCTGGATCGCTTCAAGCAGATCAACGATTCCTTTGGCCATGCCGCCGGCGACTTATGCCTGCAGCAGGTAGTGGCGCGGATCTCTGCCCGTCTGCGCGCCGTGGACACTTTTGCCCGTACAGGTGGGGACGAGTTCGTGATTATTCTGGGCGAGCTGGCCAACAAAAGCAGCGCCCTGATGGTTGCCCGCAATGTGCTCGATAGCATCAACCAGCCGATCGAGGTCGACGATTACTCCTTCGACATCTCGGCATCGATCGGCATTGCCATCTACCCCGATGATGGAACCGACTCCGTGCAGCTCCGGCGCTCGGCCGACGCGGCGATGTATCGCGCTAAGCAGTCCGGCGGAGGCCAATATCTCCTCGTCTCATCGCAGATCAGTTCCTCCGCCAGCGAGGTGAGCGAACTGGAACGATTTATGCGCAACGCCCTTAAGGGTGAGGGACTGGAGCTCTATTATCAGCCGCAATACTCCATGGTGGGCAATCTATGCGGCCTGGAAGCGCTTTTGCGGATGAACCATCCCCAACTGGGCTCGATCGCAGCGGATAGGTTCCTGCCCGTCGCCGAGGAGCGTGGCCTGATCGTTCCCTTGGGCGACTGGGTTTTGGACGAGGTTTGCCGCCAGAGCATGGAGTGGCAAAGCAAGAAGCTCACCCCGCTGCGCGTGTCTTTCTGTGTCTCGCCGCTGCAGTTTTTGCACTCGGATTTTTCCGCACGGGTGCTCAGCAGCGTAACCCGGTTCGGCCTCGACCCCCGCCTGCTCGAACTGATCGTCACCGAGAGCACAGTCATGCGCAACCGCCCCGAGGTCGCATCTCAGATGCGCAGTCTGGCCGCCTTGGGCGTTCACTTTTCCGTGGCCGACTTCGGCACCAGCTACTCCTGTCTGAGCCACCTTCATCAGCTTCCCGTCAGCACGCTCAAAGTTGACTGCTCTTTTGTCGAGCGCATCTCGGAACCAAACGGGACTTATACCATCGTGCAGGGCATCGTTGCCTTGGCCCACGGTCTTGGCTTGAAGGTCGTGGGCGAAGGAGTGGAGCGCGCCGACCAGTTGGAGTGCCTCCGGACCCTGGGTTGCGATTTTGTGCAAGGTCAACTCCTGGCGCCCACCCTGCCGCCAGCGGGTATTGTCAAATACCTGGCCACGGCCGCGCCCCCGCTCGCCCGGCACTCGCGTCGCTGATCCTTTCCTGACCCGCTAAGACGATTTCCTCCAGCGTCCAACCATCGCCATGCCGGTGGCGCTGCTGCGCTCGCGCGGGGGAGCCACTTTGATCCAGTCGTTGTTGCCAACCGGCTGACCGGTTGGCGGCGTGGCTTGCAAATGTCACAGTGTCTGGAACAAAACGGGTCGGTCCCTCTTATGAAGACTGCAGTCTACCGAAAACCCGAACTAGGGTGCGGTGATGACCGCGCAAGCGATTCTGGCACCCGCATTGCCCGTGGGGTCGGTCATCATGTCGTCCGCTTTCTCGTGAATGACGAACGCCGTGCCCCCGTTGGCGAAGACCGAGTTCTTCGCACCCTTCTTGAGAGAAATGCTGTTAGTCACGAAGGAAAGGTGGTCCGTGCCGTCCGCCATTACCTGCAAGTTGATGGGCATGTCGCCCGCGTGAGGTCCCTTGGGGTTCTTGGTTCCATGCTCTTTGTTGTCGGGATTGAAATGGCCGCCCGCAGTCTTGAAATCCGGCCCATCGCATTTCGCGTTCTGATGGACGTGCAGCGCATGCTCGCCTTCGGGAAGATTCATCAGGTTCAGCTTGACCTTGACTCCATTGCCCGCCGGCGTGAGTGTCGCGGTTCCCGCGTCCTGGCCCTGGCTGGTCTTGAAGTCCACTTCAAGACCCTTGTTTCTCGCCGCTGAAGCCGAAAGCGCCAGCAAAGCCGGCAGCGTTATCGTACCTATGCACACTCTGAGCAATCTGGTCATTCTGTTCCTCGCTTCTACCAAGGTCGAGCATGTTTCGCAATTGGTGCAGACCGAAGCGATGAACTCTTTTGTGGTTTTCTCCCAAAGAAAACCACACCTAGCAATCTTTGTCACGCCACAGTCATTGCGAAACTGCTCTAGCATACCCGATCTTTTGTCGATCGTGGGAAGCGCACGGGGAAAGCTCGTTTTTGGCTTTGTGCGTTGCTGCAAATAGCCTTGATCGTTGGCCGCAGGAGCGCCTTCAGCGATGATCCAAACGCCCTCGCCGCTCCCCGCGAAAATTCTTCTCAATAGTGCGAAAAATCTTCTAACTATCCTGTTATCAAGGTAATGCACAGCAAGTGTTATGTACGCCGCGGAGCACCGAACCTAGAGTGATAACAACACCCGAGAGCAGGCACTGGCATGATCCCACGCATATTGATCATCGATGATGAAGCCGATATCCGTGAGGTGACTGCGCTCAGCCTGGAAACCATTGCCGGCTGGCAGGTCATTCTGGCCCCCTCCGGGGCACAGGGCATACGGCGCGCTTCGCTGGAGCAGCCGGATGCCATTCTGCTGGATGTCATGATGCCCGACATCGATGGTCCGACGACCTATCAGATCCTCAAGCAAAACGGAAACACCGCTCACATACCTGTGCTTTTGCTGACCGCGAAAGTGCAGGGGCAGGACCGGCGCAAGCTCGATGAACTGGGTGCGGCCGCGATCCTTTCCAAGCCCTTCGATCCCTTGACGCTGGCCGATCAGATCTCAGAAGTCCTCGGCTGGACGCGTGAGGGCGCTTGCAGCTCAGGACCTTCACCCATTCCCCTAGCCGGCGACTAGTAAACCAGAAAACCTGGTTCCTGCCCCACCGGCAATTAATGCTCGTCCCTCAAGCCTCGCCTGCCCCCTCGTAGCCTGTTCCTAGCGGTTTTTACCGGCTGCGGAAAACGTCAGAACGAAGGGCACGGCTGAACCCGTGCCCTTCTTGGCTAAGTAGTAGGCCGCGGCTTGACCGCCAGGAAAACGGCCGGCAGCGGATTGCCATTGATATCCGTAAGTTTGGGGTTGATCTGCTGCGTGTCTTTCAGGGTGGTAGTGTCGATCACGTGCAGCAGATCATCGCCCGTGGTGCCAGCGAAGAAGAGGGTGTTGTCCGGGGAGAAGATGCCCGCCACCGGAGCCAATGCATTGCCCGTGAGGGCAACACTGCCGAGCGTTCCCAGCGTGCCGGCTGTCGCTGAAGGCTTGTAGACCGGTAACAACGCGCCCCCTGCCGGTGGCGTCGTGGCGGCGCTGCTATAGGTAACAAAAGCCTCCTGCGAGTTGGTCGCGGCGACCACTTGGTTGACGTTGGTAATGCCGTAGGCTGCTAGCGATGCCTGATTCGCTACCGGGGGAGGGTTGAAGACGATGCCCGTGGTTTGGCTATTGGCGTCAGTCGGGCAGGCATCGATCGGTACGGTGATCGAAAGATCGGTGAGCGTCGGCGGATTCGCCGTGGCGCCGATGATGTGCTTGCCGTCGGTCGTGGACGCCACGTGGTCGGAGGCAACCGCGACCGTAGTGGCTTCAGGGTAATTCACCACCGGCTTAACCGTGGTTTCCGGGCATTGCCCGTAGGCGGAGGTAGGCGAGCCAGAAAGGAAGACCGCGGCTGCTGGGATCGTCACGGCCAGATCAGGTGAGCAGAACATGTTGAAAGTATTGTTGGGGTTCGCCGTCGTGTTGGGCGGATAGGTCGTGGGATCGGTGGGGATAGGGCTGGTGGTGTTGGTCGCCGGGCAAACCCCGGTGCCGGTTGTACCTTGGCTCGCAGGCAGCGGTTCAGTCGACCAGCCGGTAAAGGAGTTGTGTATATAGAGCACTCCGTCGCCCAAAATGTAGACGGTCTGTCCATCGGCGGTGAAGGCGGCTTTTTGGGCGATCCCTGCGATGGAGGTATAGCTTCCCCCTGAGGTAGTCGCAGTAGTCCCTGTTCCGCTTGTGGTGGTCGGCGTGTAGAGATAGATAACGCCACGCAGCTGGTCGTTCACTACCACGGCGGAGTTGGTGGGCGAGACCGCCAGGACGATGCCGGGTATGCTGGTCACCTCCGAAGCCAAGCTATTGGTTGACGCGGTATACGTCATCAGCTCGTGGTAGCTGCCAAAATAAAGAGTTGTGCCGGTGGGATCAAGCACCATGGAGTTCGGCGAGTAGGGAAGTTTGATCTGGTTGCCTATAGTCCCAGTCGACAAATCGATGGGCACGAAGTACGGCGACCCTGGACTGGAGACCCAGATGAAGGTGCTGTTCTTGCCGGGGGACGCGATCTGCACGAAATTGCTGATTGCTGGCACGCCTGTGCCCAGGGTTCCCATCTGGTTGATCGGCGCAGGGTTGCACGTCGTCGGCTGGCAGATGGCGGTGATCGCCGAGTTGGAGGGAAATGCGGCGGTCACCGCGCCGGTGGAGCTGACCGCGATGCTCCCCGGGTTGGTGGAAACATAGCTTAGCGCCAGCCCGTTGATCACGTTGTTGTTGACATCCGTCACCGTCGCCGTGAGCGCCAGCGGTGTATTGAGCGTCACGCTGGCACTGGTCGCGCCGGTCGACGCAACACTCAGGGCGATCTTCGCCGGCGGGCAGGTATAGAAGTAGCCGGCGTTGCTGCTGGTCTGGGCAATGGTACCGGTGATCAGGGTGGAGCCCGGAGCCTGGGCCGTGGCGACGCCATTCTGATCGATGGTGACCACGCCCGCGCTGGCCGCCGAGTAGGTCAAGTGGCCGATGACGTTGTTGCAGTCGTTAGGGCCATAGCTTCCGTCTGCCAGGATATTCGGGCTGCAAAGAAGCACCTGCTGTCCGGCGCTATTGGTGTAGTAAGCGGTAGCGTCGAGCTGCGATGTGAGGCCCTGCGAAAGACACTCCGGCTTGCCGGTGGTAGTGTTCGTCGGGCCGGAGACCGAGAGACTGGTGATGGGCGGATGGGAATAGACCGCCACCTGGTTGCTGGTAAATCCCGCGGCGCTGGCCGTCATATACGCGATCCCGGTCTTGTTAGTCGGAATGCAAGTGGTGTAAGCAGCTACCGCCGGTGTATGGAGATTCCAGGTTCCTCCGCAGACGGCGCCCGTGGGCGAAACGTCGGCGATGGTGCGGTCCGTGGTGCCGTAGGTGTAAGTGCTTATCGATGCAGCGGTGCCAACGCAGTTCAAAGCGGAGGGAGCTTGCAGCTGCGAGGTTTGCGAGAAAGCAACCGACAAGCCGGTGGTTTGGGGCTGGAGCGAGATGGAGACTGGCTGGGTCTTCAGATAGCCGTAGCCCGATCCGTTGCAGTAATTCGAGTTCTTGTTGGCACAGCCCTGGATGGAAAGACCCACAGGAACGGTAAGGAGTAACAAAACCACGAAAGTCAAAAACCGCTGCATGAAACCTCCCCGCCGGGTGTCGCCGCCCCCGGCGGTTGATGAACTACTCGAACGAATCCCCGATAGCTGGACGCCGGAGCCACTGCCTTCCGCGTGGCCTTTCCGTCACGAAAAGCCACATCTCGCGCGTTCTCGTGGTGCAACTGCAATCGGAGATCGCTGTCCCGCCTACAGCAGTTTCGCAATTGATGTAGACCGACGTGATCGGCACCTTCGTGGTTTTCTCCTAAAGAAAACCACGCCGCGCGATCTCTATCAGGCCACAGTAATTGCGAAACTGCTCTAAGCACTTGTTCCAGAATCCAACTCCGCGCCACGCTATCTCTCCAGTGTCTTCTGGAGCGTGGCTTTACCTCGTATGATCGCTGGCACCGTAGCCGCCGCCTCGATCCGCGTGCAGAGTTGTGTGGTCAACGTCCTAAGTGTAGAGGGGACTGAGCCCTGAGGCAACAGGTCAGCCTTGCAGCCGCAGGTTCAAGGCGTCGGGATCTAGCTTGGCGGCATGTATTGCTCAAACCACGACAAGGCCCGCGCCAGCACATCGCGGCGATGTTGGGGCGAGTTGAAGTGGTGGCCCTCATCCGGGTAGACCACCAGCTGGGTGGGCACGTGTTCGGCGCGCAAGGCATGCCAGAACTCAAACGACTGCGGGGCGGGACACTCCCCGTCCCGGTCGCCCACCACCACCAGCGTCGGCGTCTTGACGCTGCGGATGAAGTCGATGGCCGAACTCTTGGCGTACACCGCGGGGTCGTCGTATACCGAGGCGCCGAAGAAGGGAGTCATCCATTGGTCGATCGAGTTTTCCCCGTAATAGCTCTTCCAGTCGGAGATGCCGGCGCCGGCGACCGCGGCGTGAAAGCGCTGTGTCTGGGTCACGGCAAACATGGTCATGAAGCCACCGTAACTCCACCCGGTGAGGCCGATCCGCTGCTGATCGATGCTCAACTTCGCGCTCACGGCATCTACGCCGGCCAGGATGTCGCGCAGGTCGCCGTAGCCGAAATCCTTCCGGTTTGCTTGGGTAAATGCCTCCCCCTCGCCGTAGCTGCCGCGCGGGTTCGGCATGAGCACGAAGTAGTCCAGCGCGGAGAAGGCAATCGGGTTGTAACCCAGGTCTGGCCATCTCGGCAGCACCGCGCTTGAGGGACCGCCATGCACGCTGACAACGAGCGGGTACTTCCTGCCCGGCTGGTAATGGGCCGGGTATAGCAACCAACCCTGGACGGGGAAGGCGTCGCTGATCCACTGCACCGATTCCGATTTGCCCCAGAGAGATTTCCGGGCGTCGTTGAAGTGCGTGATCGGACGTGCCGGCTCGCCCAGCTGCCCCAGGTAAACCTCCGGCGCTTCGGAGAAGGAGCTCTTGACATACGCCACCCTGCCATTGCCGAGGGAGAGGCTATTCTCCAGGCGTCCGTCGCCGACCGAGGCCGGGATGGCTAGGTTGCTACCCGCTGCCTTTCCATTGACGGTGTCCAATTGCCCAATCACCACCTGGCCCGACTTAATCCAGGAGACCAGCAGTTCAGTCGGCTTGAGCCAGTGAATCCAGGACGCGCTCTGGTCCGAGTCCTGGGTGAGATCCTTGGCAGCACCCCCTGCAGCGGAGATCAGATAGATGTCGCCACCGGTAGCCCCCTGATCGCTCATCAGGCCACCGATGAAGGCGATCTCCTGCCCGTCCGGCGACCAGCGGGGGACCGCGATCTGCAGTCCGTGCAGCGGGCCTCGCGTGTGTTCCGGGTCCAGTATTGCGCGCGGCTGGCCGCCGCCCAGCCGTTGCGTATAGAGTTGGGCGACCCACCAGTTGTTTTCCCCGGGCGGGGGTGCGGCGACATAAGCCAGCTGGCCGGAGTCCGGTGCCCAGTCATATTCATAGACGTGCAGCGTAGGTGGGGTGACTTGTCGAAACTCACCGGAAGCGGTTTCGATCGTAGCCACCCGCTGGATTTCCAGCCCCTCGACCCCAATCACGCCGGCGGGCGGCTTCATTGGAGCCAGCGCCCCGGCCGGACGGGTGGCGCCCTCAATATAAAGGCAGGCAATATGCAGGCCGTCTGGGGAAAAAGCCAGGCTCGCGACTCCGCCGTGCAGATGGGTGAGCCGCCGCGGCGAAGAACCAGGCGCGCCCGGGGCAGCCAGGTAGACATCCGCCTGGTCCACGGCGCCGCCGGCATTGCCGTTGCAGTCGGAGGTGAAAGCGAGCTGCTTGCTGTCCGGAGACCAGGCCAGATATTCCTCCAGGCAGGAAGTCCCGGTTCCGGCGGTCAGCCGGTGGGCGTGGGCTGGGTCGGCCGTGGATGCAATCTGAATCACGGTGCCCCCGTCCCCATCGACCACCCATGCGATTTGCTGACCGTCCGGGGAAAGTGCCGCCTGATGAATGTCGCGCGTTCTCTCCAGTTCGGAGATGACATTGGCAATACGAGGATCGACAGCTTTAGAAGAGCCAGCAGCGCCTTGGCTAAGTAAAGCGGTGGGGCAGGTGGCAAGAGCCAACGCTGCCAGCCCAAGACAGACGCGGAAGCGCAGAGTTGAGAGCCGTCGGGGGGGACAAGGCGCAGACATTCACGACGGATGCTAGCACACCCATGGACTGGCGTCCGATCACCCAACCTTCACGCGTGCCGTGGTAAAGTGCACGCATTATGACTCGAGCGTGGACGGCGATCGTGCTCGGTAGCGCTTTTGTCGGCATCGTCATGGTGCTCGGCCGCCTTCATTTGGCTACGCCGATTCCTTTTTTGCTGCTCTCACCGGGAATTTTGACCGGTGCGTGTGTTCCGGATTCCAGATTTAATCTAAAAGAGGATACTCACAGCCCGCTTACGGTATTCGTCGTCTACGCAGTCAATATCGCGCTCTATAGCGGCTTGGCCTACCTGCTGCTTACGCGTCGGGGTGTAGTTTCAAAGTAGCCGTTTACCTTAAGCTCCGGGGGCAATCTGACCCCTGTCTCGGGCCCGCGCCATTGACGCCGGAGGCGCGGCTTGGTATCTTTAAAAGGTTCCGCATAAGCCTGTAAAGTGCGTGCTGGAAGGATGTGCCGCAGTAAAGGCTAAGCAATATGAGCCTTAACCGGCAAGGCCCGCTTAAGACAGGCAGCAGTACTTTGCGGCCCATTCATCAGGGTCCCTTCCAAACGTTCGCGTGATGTAGGGGAAACAATCGCATCGGCCTTTGCGACACCTCCCACCTGGGGAGGCTATGCGGGCCGGAACTTCGAAACGGAACTGGCTTCTTCTCGGTGCCCGGTTTTCCGGTGCCTGATCCGGCACGGGGTGCAATAGCGCGTGAGCGCGTGTGCTCAAAGCTGGATGTGAGAAGAAACGCGCGGCCACCGTCGAAGTTCTCGTCTGGTATGCAGCAAGCAGGCGCGAAGCAAGCCGGCTTCGTGCACCGATGAGCGCCGGGTAAGGCGCAGCATCGGCGATGTGCGGCGCAGCAGTTTTTTGGCGAAGGCGGTCTCTTCGTGTCCGGGCGTTTTTCGCCCACGCAATGCGGAAGTTTTAAGGAGTAAGGTTTGCCTACATTCAGTCAGCTCGTGAGAAAAGGCCGCACCGCGGCGCGGTACAAGACCGCATCGCCAGCGCTCCAGGGATCGCCACAGCGGCGCGGCGTCTGCACCCGCGTTTACACGCAAACGCCCAAGAAGCCGAACTCGGCCTTGCGCAAGGTCGCGCGCGTCCGCCTGACCAACGGCGTCGAAGTCACGACCTATATTCCAGGCATCGGTCACAACCTGCAGGAGCACTCGATTGTTCTGATTCGCGGGGGACGTGTGAAGGATCTGCCCGGCGTGCGCTATCACGTCGTGCGCGGCACGCTTGATTCAGTTGGCGTAGCTAACCGCAAACAGAGCCGTTCGAAGTACGGCGCCAAGCGTCCCAAGAGCGGGGCTAAGTAGTTAAGGAAGGTTTTTATGCCGAGAAAAGGACATATCGCGAAACGGGAAGTGGCCGCCGATCCCGTGTACAACTCGTCGCTGGTTACGAAGTTTGTCAACTCCATGATGTGGGACGGCAAGAAGTCGACTGCTCAGGGCATCTTCTACCAGGCGATGACCAACCTGGAGCAGAAGGGCGGCGACGAGGCCTTGAAGCTGTTCAAGAAGGCAGTCGAGAATTGCAAGCCCCTGCTGGAAGTGAAGACCCGTCGCGTGGGCGGCGCCAACTACCAGGTGCCGATCGAAGTGAATCCCGAGCGGCGTACCTCGCTGGCCATTCGCTGGCTGGTGACTTACGGACGCGCGCGGGGCGAAAAAGGCATGGTCGATAAGTTGACCAGCGAACTGCTGGATGCGGCCAACGGTCGCGGCGCAGCGATGAAGAAAAAGGAAGATGTCCATCGCATGGCGGAGGCAAACAAGGCATTTGCCCACTACCGCTGGTAGTTGAACGTTAAGAACCCAGGGCCTGCAGCCAGTAAGGGACAGGCGCAACAAAAGCAGCAGGAAGAATCGCGAGTCTTACATCTCGCGCGAGAGTGAGAGAAAACCGTGCCTCGTCTAGTACCACTCGATCGTTGCCGGAATATTGGAATCATGGCGCACATCGACGCCGGCAAGACCACAACGACGGAGCGGATTTTGTTTTATACCGGCATTACCCATCGCATCGGCGAAGTGCACGAAGGCACGGCGACGATGGACTGGATGGAACAGGAGCAGGAGCGCGGCATTACCATCACATCGGCTGCCACCACCTGCACCTGGCGCGATATCCGCATCAACATCATCGATACCCCTGGCCACGTGGACTTTACCGCGGAGGTGGAGCGCAGCCTGCGCGTGCTCGACGGCGCAGTTGCCGTTTTTGACGCCGTGCACGGCGTAGAGCCGCAATCGGAGACCGTGTGGCGGCAGGCGGATAAGTACGGTGTGCCCCGCATTTGCTTCATCAACAAAATGGATAAGATGGGCGCCGACTTCGAGCATGCCATCGACACTATCCGCAAGCGGCTGAACGCCCGCCCGGTAGCCATTCAAATTCCCATCGGTCAGGAATCCGGCTTCAAGGGCGTCATCGATCTGATCGAGATGCGCGCCATCCTGTGGCACGACGAGACCATGGGCGCCAAGTACGACGTCGAAGAAATTCCGGCGAACCTGCTCAAGAAGGCGGAGGCCTTCCGCATGCAGTTGGTCGAGTCTGTAGCCGAGAACGACGACGAGATGCTGCACAAGTTTCTCGAGGGCGAAACGCCCACGGCGGCCGAGCTGCGCAAGGCGCTGCGCGGCGCAGTCATCGGGATGAAGCTCTTCCCCGTGCTGTGCGGCAGTTCTTTCAAGAACAAGGGTGTGCAGACGCTGCTCGACGCTGTAGTTGAGTACCTGCCCAGCCCGCTCGATGTGCCCCCGATCGAGGGCCACAATCCGGACAACATGGAAGAGGTCATCCTTCGCCATGCCGACGATTCTGAGCCGTTGACCGCGCTCGGCTTCAAGATCATGACCGACCCGTTTGTCGGCCAGCTGATCTTTGTCCGGCTTTACTCCGGCCATCTGAAGACGGGCGACACGGTCCTCAATCCGCGTACCGGCAAGAGCGAGCGCATCGGGCGCCTGCTCAAGATGCATGCCAATAAGCGGGAAGAGATTGTCGAGATCTACGCCGGCGATATCTGCGCCTGCGTAGGGCTCAAGAACCTGGTAACGGGCGATACCATTTGCACTGACAAGTCGCCGATCGTGCTCGAATCGATCGATTTCCCGGCCCCAGTCATCCATGTGGCGGTGGAGCCGAAGACCAAGGCTGATCAGGAGAAGATGGGCATGGCCCTGGCCAAGTTGGCGCAGGAAGATCCCACCTTCAAGGTGCATACCGATCCTGACTCCGGCCAGACCATCATTAGCGGCATGGGCGAGTTGCACCTGGAAATCATCGTCGACCGCATGATGCGTGAGTACAAGGTCGAGGCCAATGTCGGTAAGCCGCAGGTCGCCTATCGCGAAACCATTCGCAAGAAGGCCGAGGCGGAAGGTAAGTACATTCGCCAGACCGGTGGATCGGGCAACTACGGGCACGTAAAGATTCGCGTCGAGCCTAACGAGCCCGGCAAGGGCTTCGAGTTTATCAACGACATCAAGGGCGGCGTGGTGCCCAAGGAATACATCAAGCCGACCGAGCAGGGCATTCGTGAGGCTCTGCAGGGCGGTGTGCTGGCTGGCTACGAGATCGTCGACGTCAAGGCGACTCTCTATGACGGCAGCTACCACGATGTTGACTCGAACGAAATGGCCTTCAAGATTGCCGGATCGATGGCGTTCAAGGAAGCCGCCCGTAAGGCGACTCCGGTATTGCTGGAGCCGGTGATGTCGGTCGAAGTCGTAGTGCCGGAAGAGTATATGGGAACCATCATTGGTGACCTGAACTCCCGCCGCGGCCGGATCGAAGGCATGGAGCATCGTGCCGGATCGCAAGTCATCAAGGCCAATGTGCCGTTGAGTGAGATGTTTGGGTATGCCACCCACATGCGCTCTTCGACGCAGGGCCGGGCCAATTACTCGATGCACTTCAACCGCTACGAAGAAGCGCCGCGGTCGGTGTCGGAAGAGATCATTGGCCGCAACCAGGGCAAGTAAGCACAAAGGGCACGCCCTTTGTGCGAGCCGTAAGGGCTAAACGAAGGGCACGGGTTTACCCGTGCCGTATCGGACGAGTAAATGAGGGCTTTAGCTGCGGTTACCGAGGGAAGAACAGGTGCTTTTACCCGCGGTATCCGCTTAGCCCCTGAGGGAAATCTCCTCAGAATGAGTAGAGTTTGTTGATTTAAGCAGGAGAGAGGGACGAGATGGCGAAGGAGAAGTTTGACCGGTCCAAGCCGCACGTGAACGTGGGGACGATTGGACACATCGATCACGGCAAGACGACGCTGACGGCGGCGATCACCAAGGTATTGTCGAAGCACAATCCGAAGATACAATTTCGTTCGTTTGATTCGATTGACAATGCGCCCGAGGAGCGGGAGCGCGGCATTACGATTGCCACCGCGCACGTAGAGTACGAGACGGCCAACCGTCACTACGCGCACGTGGACTGCCCCGGCCACGCCGACTACATCAAGAACATGATCACCGGCGCGGCGCAAATGGACGGAGCGATCCTGGTAGTCGCGGCGACCGATGGTCCCATGCCCCAAACCAAGGAGCACGTGCTCCTGGCTCGCCAGGTAGGTGTGCCCTACATCGTGGTGTTTCTGAACAAGTGCGATGCGGTGGAAGACGAAGAGCTGACCGACCTGGTGGAAATGGAAGTACGGGAGCTGCTCTCGAAGTACAACTTCCCCGGAGACGATGTGCCGGTCATTCGCGGCTCGGCCCTGGGTGGGTTGAACGGCGAAGCGCAATGGGAAGCCAAGATCGATGAGTTGATGGATGCGGTGGACAAGAACGTACCCTTGCCGGCACGTGCCATCGACCAGCCCTTCCTGATGCCGATTGAAGACATCTTCTCCATCTCCGGCCGCGGCACGGTGGTGACGGGCAGGATCGAGCGGGGCAAGATCAAGGTGGGCGAGGAAGCGGAGATCGTCGGCTTCCGGGAAACCCGCAAGACGGTAGTGACCGGCGTCGAAATGTTCAAAAAGCAGCTGGATGAAGGACTTGCGGGCGACAACGCGGGTCTGCTGCTGCGCGGCATTGCCAAGGAAGACGTGGAGCGCGGCATGGTCCTGGCCAAGCCCGGGTCGATTACGCCGCACACCAAGTTCAAGGGCGAGATCTACGTCCTGAGCAAGGAAGAGGGCGGCCGTCACACGCCGTTCTTCAATGGCTACCGGCCACAGTTCTACTTCCGCACCACGGACGTGACCGGGACGGCGAAGCTGCCGGAAGGCACAGAAATGGTGATGCCGGGAGACAATGTGCAGCTGGAGATTGAGTTGCACACCCCGGTGGCCATGGAAAAGGGCCTGCGTTTCGCCATCCGCGAGGGTGGTCGCACGGTAGGCGCCGGAACCATCAGCGAAATCATCAAATAAGCTTTTCCGCCCTGCCGGCTAGCGAGCAGGCAGGGCGGAAACGAGTGGTTGCGTAGCAAGAGGGAATTGAGATGGTAGGACAAAGAATTCGCATTCGGCTTAAGGCTTACGACTATCGCGTGCTCGATACCTCGACCGGCGAAATCGTCGAGACAGCGAAGCGCACCGGAGCACAGGTCGCGGGTCCCATTCCGCTGCCGACTGTGAAGAACAAATACTGCGTGCTGCGTTCCCCGCACGTCGACAAGAAATCGCGCGAGGCCTTCGAAATCCGCACGCACAAGCGGCTGATCGATATTCTCGAGCCCACGCAGCAGACCATCGATGCGCTGATGAAGCTCGATCTTCCGGCCGGCGTTGATGTCGAGATCAAGGCATTCGAGAAGTAAGGAGAGCACCATGTCGGTGACAGGGATTCTGGGCAAGAAAATCGGGATGACGCAGTTGTTCGATGACAGGGGCGAGGTTCATCCGGTCACCGTCCTGCAGGCGGGTCCCTGCGTAGTGACCCAGCTGAAGACGCTGGCCGGCGACGGTTACAGCGCGGCACAGATCGGGCTGATCGAATTTGTCAAAGGCGGCAAGGTGAACAAGCCGATGGCCGGCCACTTCGCCAAGACCAATGTTCCGCCAGTGAAGTTGATGCGCGAAGTCCCTCTGGAGCTGGTGACTGGCTCCGCGCAGGGCGAAGACGCCGCTCCCGCATTGAAGGCGGGCGACAAAGTGCTGGTTGATATTTTCGAAGACGCCAAGTACGTCGATGTGGTCGGAACCAGCAAGGGCCGCGGTTTTGCCGGCGTCGTTCGCCGCCATCACTTTGGCGGTGGCCCCAAGGCACACGGTCACATGTTCCAGGTGCAGGGCTCGATCGGTGCATCGTCGTTTCCTTCGCGCGTTTTTCCCGGCCAGCGTATGCCGGGGCACTTCGGCGCGGAGCGGGTTACGGTGCGCAATCTGCGCATTCGCGGCATCGATCTGGACGAGAACCTGCTTGATGGTCGAGGGTGCGATCCCTGGACCGCGCGATGGCTACGTGTTGATTTCCAAATCCAAGGCGCCGCCGCGTGAGCGTCGTGGCTTTGGTGGCGGCGGTACGGTCGATCCGTTGAAGGCCTCGAAGAAGGCTTCCGGTGGCAAGCCGTCAGGCGGCAAGGGCAAGAAATAGGACGGCTGTACCTCGTCCTCTAAAGGAATTGCATATGGCACAGATTGATGTAGTGGATCTCGGTGGACAGAAGGTAGGCTCGCTCGAGCTGGCAGACGAGATTTTCGCGGCTGACCAGATCAACGAGGCGCTGCTGTGGGAAGCGGTGAAGCACTATCGCGCTGCCATGCGGCAAGGCACGGCCGCCACCAAGAACAAGAAGCTGGTCTCCGGCGCAGGCAAGAAGTTGTGGAAGCAGAAGGGCACCGGACGGGCTCGTGTGGGCTCGGTACGCTCTCCCATCTGGCGGCACGGCGGTACGGTTCACGGACCTCAGCCGCGCAGCTATGACTACGCTTTCCCCCGCAAGAAGCTGCTCGGTGCGTTGCGCGCCGCTTTGGCCTCGAAGTTGGCCGATGGCAAGCTGACGGTGGTCGAGAGCCTCGAGTTGGCGGATGCCAAGACCAAGTCTTATCGTGCGGCGTTGAACAAGCTCGATGCCAAGCGGACCACCTTGCTCGTCGAGGGTGGCCAGGAACCAGGCCGCGCTTTGCTGCTCGGTTCGCGCAACCTCCATCGAGTTGAGTTGGTGCTCACCAAGGAAGTTCATCCTTACGATCTGCTGCGCTACGAGCGCGCGATTTTCTCCCGCGCTGCGATCGAGCAATTGCAGGAGTCGTTGAAGAAGACTGTTTCCCGGCGCAAGCTTGCCGCCGGTTCGGAGGTGGCCTGATGCCGACTCTTTATAACGTGATCAAGCGCCCCCTCATTACGGAAAAGGGCTTAGGCGTCAAGGAAGTGGAGAGCACGCTGGTTTTTGACGTGGCTCCGGATGCGACGAAGACTGAGGTCAAGCAGGCAGTCGAGACGTTGTTCAAGGTGAAGGTACGGAGCGTGCGTACTGCCAACTTCCTGGGCAAGGAACGCCGCCGGGGCAAGTTCTCCGGTTTCCGCGCCGATTGGAAGAAGGCTTACGTTCGCCTGCAGAAGGGCGAGAAGATGCCCGACTACGTCAACGCGATGTAAAGCGTAGTACCCCGTAACTGAAACTGTTTTAGAAGTCTTACTTGGAAGTACGAGCGAAACGATGCCGATCAAGACATACAGACCGATCACACCAACGCTGCGTTTCCAGACAACTCTGGTAAACGACGACATTACGACCAATCGCCCGCACAAGCCG
The DNA here is from genome assembly GCA_963743365.1 of uncultured Acidobacteriaceae bacterium. Lineage (GTDB taxonomy): Bacteria > Acidobacteriota > Terriglobia > Terriglobales > Acidobacteriaceae > PALSA-350. Next base: position 225,052 of record CAVUQE010000014.1, on the reverse strand, counting down.
CTGCTGGCAGTCAAGCAGCGCACCGGAGGCCGCCGCAATTCCGGCGACCTGACGATGCGTCACCATGGCGGTGGCCATAAGCAGAAGCTGCGCCTGGTGGACTTCAAGCGGGACAAGTTTGGTGTGCCCGGCAAGGTGGCCTCGATCGAATACGATCCCAACCGCTCCTCGCGCATCGCGCTGGTGCATTACCTGGACGGTGAGAAGCGCTACATCATTCAACCGGTCGGGCTGAAGGTAGGGCAGACCATCATGAGCGGGCCCGAGGCGGACATTCTGATTGGCAATGCGTTGCCGCTCAAGAACATCCCCGCCGGCACCACGGTGCACAACGTTGAGCTCCGTCCCGGCAAGGGCGCGCAGATGGTGCGCTCGGCAGGAGCGTCGGCCCAGTTGGTTGCCAAGGAAGGCGACTACGCCCTCCTGAAGCTGCCCTCCGGTGAAACCCGCCGGGTGCTGGTGGCTTGCATGGCGACCGTGGGACAGGTAGGCAATACCGATCACGAAAATGTCTCGATCGGCAAGGCCGGACGCAATCGCTGGAAGGGTATTCGTCCCAGCAACCGTGGCGTATCCATGAACCCGGTCGATCACCCGCACGGCGGCGGCGAAGGCAAGACATCCGGCGGCCGTCATCCGGTTACCCCGTGGGGTCAGCCGACCCGTGGCTACAAGACACGCAACAACAAGCGGACCGACACGTTCATCGTCAGCCGCGCCAAGAAATAGAAGTTCAGGAGCATCGAGAGCTATGGCACGTTCGACGAAAAAGGGTCCGTTTATCGACACACACTTGATGGTGAAGATCGAAGCGATGAATGCGACGAATGACAAAAAGGTCCTTCGTACCTGGTCGCGCCGCTCGACCATCCACCCGGATATGGTGGGGCACACCCTCGCGGTGCACAACGGCAAGAAGTTCATTCCCGTCTACGTGACGGAAAACATGGTAGGGCACAAGCTGGGCGAGTTCTCCGCTACCAGGACCTTTAAGGGTCACTCGGCAAAAGCAGCCGAGTCCTCGGCCAAGCCTCGCTAATAGCGGATTAAGGGAAAGAAGCCAATGCAACTCGAAACACAGGAATTCCGGGCCGAAGCGAAGTTCCAGCGGGTATCGCCGCAGAAAGCTCGCCTGGTGCTGGAGCTGATCAAGGGACGCCGCGTGGGCGAAGCACTGGAGACGGTGGCCTTCACCAAGAAGGGTGTTGCGCCGCTGGTTGAGAAAGTGCTGCGCGCAGCCATCCAGAACGCCAACTATCTCAGTCAGGAACGCGAGCTCGATGTGGATGTAGACAATCTCTACGTCAAGACCGCGCTGGCAAACGAAGGACCGCGCATGAAGCGTATCCGCCCGGCGCCGATGGGGCGTGCCTTTCGCTATCAGCGCCGGTTGGCGCACATCGTGATCGCGGTGGCGGAGCGCAAGCGCGGCGGCCTGGTGGAAACAGCCGGGCCCGAAGCAGCAGCTCCCAAGAAGCGAACACTGAAGGGTGTGGCGAAGAAGGCGGCGGCCAGGAAGACCGTGGCCAAGAAGAGCGCAGCAAAAAGCCCGAAGAAGGCCGCAAAGTAGGTTCGAGGAAATTATGGGACAAAAAGTTCATCCTTACGGCTTTCGACTAGGCGTCAACAAGCCATGGCGGTCACGCTGGTTCGTCGAGCGCGACTACGACAAGTTGCTCATTGAAGATGTACACCTGCGCGAGGAGTTGAAGGACAAGCTCAAGGCGGCGGGCGTGAGCTCGGTCGAGATCGAGCGTCCCGGCAATAAGCTGCGCCTGATCATCCGCACCGCGCGTCCTGGCATCGTCATCGGCCGCAAGGGCGCCGAGATCGAGAAGCTCAAGGCGGATCTGCAGAAGCGCACCAACCGCGACGTCTTCATCGACATCCTCGAGGTCAACAAGCCCGAGCTGGATGCGCAGTTGGTGGCCGAGAACATCGCTCTCCAATTGGAGAAGCGGGTCGGCTTCCGCCGGGCCATGCGCAAGGCGGTCGATTCGGCATTGCGCTTTGGCTGCAAGGGCATCAAGGTGCGCGTCTCCGGCCGGTTGAATGGCAACGAGATCGCGCGTTCGGAATGGTATCTGCAGGGGCGGCTTCCGCTGCACACCCTGCGCGCGGATATCGACTACGGCTTTGCTGAAGCGCGTACCACCTACGGCGTGATCGGGGTTAAGACCTGGATCTATCGCGGTGACATTTACGAGCAGAAGCGTCGTCAGCCGCAGCCGGCAGGCAGCAGCGGAGTATTTTAGCCGTTGCGGGGTCTTCGCTGAGGCGGTCAAAGCAGGAAATTGGTTTAGAGGCGGAATCTTATGTTGATGCCAAAGAAGGTTAAGTACCGCAAGCAGCAGCGCGGGCGTATGAAGGGTAAGGCGTGGCGCGGATCCGAGCTCTCCTTCGGGGATTATGGGCTCAAGGTGATGGAGTGCGGCTACATCACGGACCGGCAGATTGAAGCCAGCCGTGTGGCCATGACGCGTTTCATCAAGCGTGGCGGCAAGATCTGGCTGCGGCTTTTTCCTGACAAGCCGGTCACCAAGAAGCCTGCCGAAACCCGTATGGGCAAAGGCAAGGGAGCTCCCGATCACTGGGTAGCAGTGGTCCGCCCCGGCAAGGTGCTCTTTGAGATGGAAGGGGTCAACCCCGAAATAGCCGCAGAGGCCATGCGGCTGGCTTCGAACAAGCTGCCCCTCAAGACACGCTTTGTCATGCGCCACGATGTCAAGGTAACCGCGGTCGTCAAGTAGCGGACGCGAAAGAGAAGAGCCATGGAAACGGAAAAGATTCGCAATTTGAACGATGAAGAGTTGGCACGGCAGGAAAAGCAGACTGCTGAGCAGCTCTTTCGCCTGCGCTTCCAGATGAAGCTGGGACAGAACGAAGGCGTGAAGAAGCTGCGCGATCTGCGCAAAGATGTAGCCCGTATCAAGACCATCGCCCGCGAGCGGGCGCTCGGTCTGCACGGCGCTGCCCTGCAGCCGGCAGGTGAGGCAACTGAGAAGCCAGCCAAGGCCGCCAAAACCAAAAAGGCCAAACCGGCCAGAAAAGAGGCTCGTTAAGCCATGTCGGATGCCACAGCAGCTAAGCCGGAATCACGGCGCAACGAAAAGATTGGGAATGTCGTTTCCACCAAGATGCAGAAGACGATCGTGGTCCAGGTGGAGATGCGCAAGACTCACCCCAAGTACAAGCGTGTCATCAAGCTCAACAAGAAGTTCTACGCCCACGACGAGCAGAACTCAGCCCGCGTCGGCGATGTGGTCAGGATTCGCGAGAGCCGCCCGCTAAGTAAGCTGAAGCGCTGGACGCTGGAAGAAGTCGTGCGCCGCTCCTCCCTGCCGCAAGCAGAAGAAATCGCAGCGCCGGTTGTCTAGTGGTGAAAAGGGTTGGTAGGTGCGGCTTCACACGCTGTGGAAACTGATGTTTTGTATCGGGGCACGACTTTAGTCGGGCCGTAAAGGGTTGAAAAAGAATTGGGCTTTAGCCCCTGAGGGATACTTTTCAATGCCCTCTGACAAACTAAGCTTTGGCGCTAAGGGCAACATCGTAAGGAGATACGCGTATGGCAGTACAAATGAGAACCATGCTGGACGTAGCCGATAATTCCGGCGCGCGCAAGCTGCAGATGATTCTGCCCTTGGGTGGCTCGAGCGGAAAAAAGGCAGGCCTGGGCGATGTGATTACTGCCTCCGTCAAGGAAGCGTCTCCCGATGGTCAGGTCAAGAAGGGCGTAGTTGTGAAGGCGGTCGTGGTTCGGACGCGGAAAGAATATCGCCGCCGCGATGGCACCTACATCCGCTTTGACCAGAACGCCGCGGTTCTGATCAACGAGGCAGGCGAGCCGGTGGGGACGCGCGTCTTCGGTCCGGTCGCCCGCGAACTGCGAGAGAAAAAGTTTTTGAAGATTGTGTCGCTGGCTCCGGAAGTCATTTAAGCCCGGGTCATCGGAAGCGAGGAATTTATGGCATTGAAGTTACAGCGCAACGACACGGTGGAAGTGATTACCGGCACCGATAAAGGCAAGCGTGGCCGCGTGCTGCGTGTGCTTGGCGACAAGGACCGGGTGCTGGTGGAGCACGTGCGCATGGTCAAGAAGCACGTGCACCCCAATCCGCAGCGCAACATCAAGGGCGGCATCGCGGAGCAGGAAGCGGCTATCCAGATCTCGAATGTGATGTTGGTATGCGGCAACTGCGGACCAACACGCGTGGGTCACAAGTTTGAAGGCGATACCAAGGTTCGGGTGTGCAAGAAGTGCGGCCAGACATTAGCGCCGAAAAAGAAGTAAGGGGAATTTGATCACGCAACGGTAAACGGGCTCTGCCCACTCCGGGACCGTGAAAAGGAAAGAGACAAATCGATGGCAACAAAAGTAAACGCGCGACTCAAAGAGAAGTACCAAACGGAAATCAGGCCTGCGCTGCAGAAAGAGTTGGGCCTCAACAATCTGATGGCCGTGCCTCGCCTGGAGAAGATCGTTCTCAATATGGGCCTGGGCGAGGCCACGCAGAACGTGAAGATCATGGATCCGCTGGTGGCTGATCTGGCTTCAGTGGCCGGACAAAAGCCGGTGACTACGCGGGCCAAGAAGTCGATCGCCGCCTTCAAGGTGCGCGAAGGCATGCCCATCGGCGCTATGGTCACCCTGCGCGGCGACATCATGTACGAATTTCTCGACCGCCTGATCTCGGTTGCCCTACCCCGCGTGCGCGACTTTCGCGGTGTATCGACCAAGAGCTTTGACGGGCGAGGCAACTACACGCTGGGTATGCGCGACCAGCTGATTTTCCCCGAGGTCGACTACGCCCGCGTGGATAAGTTGAAGGGCATGAACGTCACCATTGTGACGACGGCCAAGGACGATAACCAAGCGCGTGCCCTGCTTCGGCAGTTCGGCATACCTTTCCGCCAGACGGCGTAAGGAAGAGAGACGAATGTCCACTACAGCAAAACGAGTAAAAGACGCACGCAAGCCGAAGTTTTCCAGCCGTCAGCACAATCGCTGCAAGATCTGCGGCCGTCCGCGCGCTTACCTGCGCAAGTTCGGTCTATGCCGCTTGTGCTTCCGCCAGCTGGCGCTTCGGGGCGAAATCCCCGGTGTTGTCAAGTCAAGTTGGTGAGTAATCGACCCCTACACCGGGTCTTGATGTAACAAGAACATTCCCGCTGGTTCTGCGGCGTTCACATGTCGTAGCGAACGGGGAGTGGAGGAGAGAGAATGAGTTTAACCGATCCAGTAGCCGACTTTGTGACGCGCATCCGCAACTCCATCCGTGCGCGCCACCAGAAGCTGGATGTTCCGGCCTCGAAGCTGAAGACCGAGATTGCCCGCATCCTCAAGGAAGAAGGCTACATCGCCAACTACAAGGCGGCGGAAGAGAATGGCCGCGCAGTGCTGCGTGTCTACCTTAAGTACGGCGCCAACAACGAAGCTGCTATTCGCGACTTGTCGCGCGTTTCGCGCCCTGGCTGCCGCGTCTATGTCGGCCGGGATGAGATCAAGCGCGTGCAGAGCGGCCTCGGCATCAGCATCATGACCACGCCTCGCGGCGTGATGACCGGCCGCCAGGCGCGGCGCGAAGGCGTCGGCGGCGAGATTCTCTGCGAAGTCTGGTAATGCATTGAGTGGCTGCAGTGGAACGGTGGCTGAAACGGCCGCCGCGACTCGCAAGCCGTGAAGGGTTTAGAAACATATGTCGCGTATAGGCAAGAAACCAATTCCGTTGCCCGCAACGGTGAAATATAAGGTGCAGGGCAACACGGTGCTGGTCGAAGGACCCAAGGGCAAGTTGACTGCCATGGTGCCCGCCGGCATCACGCTCGAAACCAAGGACGGGAACCTGTTTGCGGTGCGGGACAAGGAAGAACTTGCAGCGCTGCACGGCCTAACACGCGCCCTGGTTTCGAACGCCGTCGAAGGCGTGACCAAGGGCTGGACCAAGGAGCTGGATATCGTCGGCATTGGCTATCGTGCCGAGCTCAAGGGCAAAGGCATCGTGGTCTTTACCCTGGGCTTCTCGCACCCCATCGAGTTCCCTCTGCCCACCGGTATCGAAGTGGCTATCGATCCCAAGCAGACCCGGCTGACCATCAGCGGCATCGATCGTCAAAAGGTAGGCCAGGTGGCCGCCGACATGCGCTCGCTGCGTAAGCCCGATCCGTACAAGAACAAAGGCGTCCGCTATGTAGGCGAGCGCTTGAAGAAGAAGGTCGGCAAGACCGGCGCGAAGTAAATCGAAGTTGAGGATACCGAACGGGGTTGCAGGGCAGCTCCGCTTTTAGGAAGGAAGAACCAGATGCTCCCGATCAGACAGAGAAACGTAATTCGCCAGCGCGTGCACTTTCGCATCCGCCAGAAAATGGAAGGCACCGCGGTGCGCCCGCGGCTGAACGTATACCGCTCGCTGAACCACATTTATGCCCAGGTCATCGACGACGCCAAGGGCGAAACCATCCTCTCCGCCTCCACCCTTTCCGCCAAGATAAAGACTGGCGGCAACGTGGCCGCGGCCAAGGAAGTGGGCAAGCTGGTAGCCGAGCGCGCACTGGAAAAGGGAATCAAAAAGGTGGTCTTCGATCGCGGCGGCTATCTCTATCACGGGCGCATCAAGGCTTTGGCCGATGCGGCGCGCGAAGCAGGTTTGGAGTTTTAAGCGGTTTCACGGTTTTCGGAAGGATCGGACAAGAGCATGGCAATACTCAAGCGGAAACTGGACGCCGGGCAGTACAACCTGAAGGATCAGGTGGTGTCCATCAATCGTGTCACCAAGGTCGTTAAGGGCGGCAAGAACATGTCCTTCGCGGCGCTGGTGGTAGTCGGGGATCCTGCAGCCGGAGTCGTTGGCTTTGGCTCGGGCAAGGCCAAGGAAGTCCCGCAGGCGATCCGTAAGGGCATCGAGGCGGCCAAAAAGAATCTGGTGCACGTCAACCTGTCGGAGACGACCATACCTCACCAGGTATTGGGCCGCTTCGGCTCCGGACACGTGCTGCTGAAGCCGGCGCCGGAGGGAACAGGCGTGATTGCCGGCGGCGCGGTGCGGGCGGTGATGACCTCGGTCGGGGTACAAAACGTCCTCACCAAGAGCCTCGGCACCGCCAATCCGCACAACGTGGTCAAGGCCACATTCGACGCCCTGGTTCAGTTGCGCGATCGCGGCGAAGTGGCAGCTGCTCGCGGCAAGCAGGTACAGGAGCTATATTGATGGCAGCGACTTCCAAACAGATGATGCGCCTGGAGTACTATCGCTCCGCGATTTCTACTCCAGAGAAGCACAAGCGGGTAATCAAGGGATTGGGCTTCACCCGGCTCAATCAAGTGGTGGAGCGCGAGGATACCGCCTCCATCCGTGGCATGGTCAAGACCGTGCCGCACCTGGTGCGGATCGTCAAGTAACTCCGCCCAGGGACACAAATGCGAGTCGGATTGGTAAGCCAGTCTGGCGTTGAGCGAGGATAGTAATGTCAAAGAATCTTTCTAATTTGCGCGCCCCCAAGCAGGCCAACAGCAACAAAAAGCGTGTCGGGCGCGGTATGGGCTCGGGCATGGGCAAAACTTCTACCCGAGGCCACAAGGGACAGCGTTCGCGTTCCGGCTCTCACATGATGCGTGGCTTTGAAGGTGGACAGATGCCGTTGCATCGCCGTTTGCCTAAGCGCGGCTTCACCAATATCTTCCGCACTGAGTACTCGGTGGTGAACCTGAGCCGCGTCGCCGAACTCCACGCCGAAGGCCTTACCGAGTTGACTCTCGAAACCTTTGCCGCCAAGGGGCTGCTCAAGAAGCGTAATGGCTTGGTCAAGGTGCTCGGCGATGGCGATTTGACCGTGGCGGTCACCGTGCACGCCCACAAGTTTTCCAAGTCGGCTCAGGAAAAGATCGAGAAAGCCGGCGGTAAGGCCGTTCTCGTCGCGTAGGGCTGAGTTTGCGGAAAAAGTGCTGCTTCGAAGGGGAATCATCTCTAAGCGGCTAATTCCGGATTCATTGCAAAGCATTTACGTACGGCCTGAAGACCGTACCCTTCCGGAAAGCGAGTTTTCCGCAGGCTGTTTAGCCAGACCGTACGCGCCGAAAGTAGAATGGGCTTTGGCCCTTGAAAATAGGCTTTTCCTGAAGGGTATGGGCTTTAGCCCGTACGTCAGCCGGCAGGGTGAAAGGGGGCTTCAGCCCCTGAGGCATCGACCTTTATGTTTGAGAAGATCGCAAATATCTTCCGCATCCCCGACCTGCGCAAGCGGGTTCTGTTCACGCTAGGCATCCTCGCTGTATATCGTCTGGGCTCGCAGATACCAACTCCTGGCGTGAACCTCAAGCTGCTGGCCCAATTCTTTGATCAGCAGGCGGGCAGCGCGCTCGGCTTGGTCGACCTTTTCAGCGGCGGCAACCTTCGTCGTCTGACCATTTTCGCCCTGGGCATCATGCCCTACATCACCGCCTCCATCATCTTCCAGCTGCTGACCGTGGTGTACGAACCCTTGGCCAAGCTGCAGAAGGAAGGGGAGCTGGGACGGCGCAAAATCACCCAATGGACCCGCTACGTCACCGTGGTCCTCGGCATCGTGCAGTCCCTGGCCATTGCCCTTACCCTCTCCCACGGCTCCGGCGGCGTCTCCTACGTCTTGAACCCCGGCGTCGGCTTCATCTTGATGACTGTGGTGACTCTGACCACTGGCACTGCCTTCATCATGTGGCTAGGCGAGCAGATTACCGACCGCGGCATTGGCAACGGTATGAGCTTGCTGATTTTTGCCGGCATCGTGGTTGGCCTCCCCCGCGGCATTCAAGACCTGATTGACAAGGCACGCACCCAGGCATGGGGATCGTTTACGATTCCGGCCCTAGTCCTGCTCATCGTGGTCATGATCGCCACTGTGGCGTTCATCGTCTTTGTCGAGCGCAGTGAGCGGCGCATACCGGTGCAATATGCCAAGCGGATCGTTGGCCGGCGCATGATGGGCGGTCAATCCACGCACCTGCCGCTCAAAGTAAACTCCGGTGGCGTCATGCCGGTCATCTTCGCCAGTTCGATTCTCTCCGCCCCGCTGCTCTTTGCCAGCTCCGGCTTCGTGCGCAACAGCAACTTCCTGACCCGCATCTTTGACGGTCTGCGCCTGGGCGAACCCTGGTACGAGTTCCTCTACATAGTGTTCATCGTTTTCTTTGCCTACTTCTACATCTCCATCATTTTCCGTCCCGATGACATCGCGGACAACATGCGCAAGTATGGCGGCTTCATTCCCGGCATCCGGCCTGGCAAGCGTACCTCCGATTTCGTTAATGACGTTCTCACCCGGATTACCCTGGTGGGCGCTATCTATCTGGTCGTGATCTCCCTGATTCCGCAGATCCTGATCAGCGGCATCCACCTGAATAATCTTTGGCTGGTGGGTGGGTTCTTCGAACAGCTGCCCACGTGGGTCACCCACGGGTTGAACTTCACCTTCTACTTTGGCGGTACGTCGCTGCTGATCGTGGTGGGCGTAGCCATGGACACCATCAACCAGGTGGAGTCGCAGTTGATCATGCGCCACTACGATGGCTTCTCGCCCCGCAGTGGAAGGGTGCGCGGAAGACGGTCGTGGTAGGTCAGCCGGTGGCGGGGCTGCAAGCCGGGCCCTTTGCAGACGAAAAGCTGGTGATTCCCGGGCCCATCCTGCTGATGGGCGCGCCCGGCGTGGGCAAGGGTACACAGGCCAAAGGAATCATGGCCGCCTGGGGTATCCCCCAGATCTCGACCGGTGACCTGCTGCGCGACCATCGAGATCGCGGAACCCCCCTCGGCCAGGTGGCTACGCAGATCATGAACTCGGGCAAGTTGGTGCCCGACGATCTGGTGAACCAGATGGTTGCCGAGAGGCTGGCCCAGCCCGATACCGCGCGGGGCTACATTTTGGATGGCTATCCCCGCACCCTGGCCCAGGCGGAGTGGCTTGATCAGCGCTTGCGCGATCAACAATTCGATGCCACGCGCGTGGCGGCTGGCCCGGCAGGCGGCCTACCCCTGATTGCAGTTAGTATCCGGGTAAGTTATACTCAGTTGTTGCGTCGTATCACGGGTAGACGCAACTGTCCAACCTGCCAGCGCATTTACAACGTTTACCTGCAGCCGCCGAAAGTAGACACGGTATGCGATGTGGAAGGCACACCGCTGGTCCAGCGCGCGGATGATACGGAAGCGGTCTTCCATGAGCGGATGCGCACTTATGCGGCGCTGACGGCGCCGGTGGTGGAACATTATCGTGCCAGCAGCCGGTTCGTGGAAGTGGATGGCGAGCAGCCGGCAGGCGAGGTAATGGCGGGCATCATGGCCGCGGTAGCGCGACTCAGATCCCAGAATTAGCAGTCTCAGTGGAGTGTGGAAGTTTTTCGCCGGTTTGGTGAGGTTTTCGAGTGAAGGAAAGAGAGTTACCAGGCCGATGGCCATCATGATCAAGACGCCGCAGGAGATTGAAAAAATGCGGCGCAGCGGAGCGGTAGTGCGCGAGGTGCTGGAGCATGTGCGCTCGCTCGTCAAGCCCGGCGTTACTACGCTCGACCTGGAAATGGCGGCGGAAAGCAAGATTGCGGCATCAGGAGCCACCTCGGCTTTTAAGGGTTATCGCGGCTACCCCTGTGTTTTGTGCACTTCGGTGAACGAGCAGGTGGTTCACGGCATCCCCTCCAAGGAAAGCGTGCTGCGCGAAGGGGACATTGTCTCCATCGACTGCGGAGTGGTGTTGGACGGCTACTACGGTGACTCCGCGATTACGGTTCCCGTGGGATCGGAAGTAACGCCGAAGGCCAAGCGGTTGTTGGACGTGACCAAGGCATCGCTCGAAACCGCTATCGGGGTAGTGCGCCCCGGGGCGACATTGGGCGACATTGGCGCGGCGGTGCAGGAAGTGGTCGAAGCGGACGGCTTCAGTGTAGTGCGGGACTTTGTGGGCCACGGGATTGGGACCCGGATGCACGAAGATCCCCAGGTTCCTAACTACGGGCAACGGGGAGCGGGAACCAAACTGCGCGCGGGGATGGTCCTGGCGATCGAGCCCATGGTGAATGCGGGCAAGCCGGGTGTGCAGGTACTGAGCGACGGCTGGACGGCAGTCACCGAGGATGGAAGCTTGAGTGCTCATTTCGAGCACACCGTCGCGGTAACGGCTGAGGGCGCCGTAATTTTGACGCAGTAGGCAACGAAAGCCTGTTGGGACGCGAATCGCAGGCGGATCGGGATTAGGTTTTGTCGAAGGAAGACGCGATTGAGGTAATGGCAACCGTAGTAGAAACGTTGCCAAACGCGATGTTCAAAGTCGAGCTGGAGAACAAGCATCAGGTTCTGGCTCATGTTTCGGGACGCATGCGGAAGAACTTCATTCGCATTCTCCCTGGCGACCGGGTGGCGGTTGAGCTCAGTCCTTACGATCTGACCCGGGGCCGGATCGTTTACCGCTACAAGTAGGAATACAAGTCAGGAGCAGTAATGAAAGTAAGGGCATCAGTAAAAAAGATTTGTGACAAGTGCAAGGTCATCCATCGCCGCGGTGTGGTGCGGGTGATCTGCGAGAACTCGAAGCACAAGCAGCGCCAAGGCTAAGCCCAGGAACCACGAAGAAGGGAATCAACAACCTTCCTCGTCGTCCAACTCAAGAAAGATGGAGAACCTCCCTCGGCGTAACAAAAGAGGGAAGGTTAAAACTCTTTCGGAGTAGCAAATCGAAGGGTGCCCCACATCTCGATTTTGAGATGTGGGATCGAACAAATCTAAACCGAGGGTTTTCTTCTTTCTCGGAGTAGAAAAATGCTGGGTGCCCCATTCAAGCCGTTCTTTGGCTTGAGTGGGACACGCAAATGTTAACCGGGGGGTTTTATCCTCGATGACAAGCACCGGAGAGGCTAGTTAGCCATAAAGGCTTGCGTTGAACCTCTCCCGTAGCGGTTCCGAGTCCTGGGTAGACGTTCCGCCAGGACGCGGTATCCGCGTAGCTTTCACAAGTAACCGGCACGAAGCGGCGAAGCCACTCCGTGCCAACGAAGTAAAAAAGGATTAAGCATGGCACGTATTGCTGGCGTCGATCTACCCCGCCACAAGCAGGCAAGAATCGCGCTAACCTACATTTTCGGTATCGGCAACCCTCGTGCGCTACGCATCCTGGAGACGGCCAATGTGGACCCGTTCAAGAAAGTTCAGGATCTGGGCGAAGACGAAGTAAACCGTATCCGCCAGGTGATTGAGAACGAAGGCGAGATCGAAGGGGATCTGCGCAAAGACGTCTCGATGCACATCAAGCGGCTGATTGACATTCAGTCCTATCGTGGACTGCGCCACCGGCGCAACCTGCCTGTTCGCGGCCAGCGCACCCACACCAACGCGCGCACCCGCAAGGGACCGCGTAAGGGCACAATCGCAGGCAAGAAGAAAGCGACGGCGAAGACTTAATGGCGAAGCAGGAGCAGAAGCCGGCAGCCGGCAAAGCTGCCAAAAATAAGAAGTTCAAGAAGCGCGAGCGCAAGAACGTTCCTTACGGATTGGTATACGTTCAGGCCTCGTTCAACAACACCATCGTGACCATCACCGACGGCCAGGGCAACACCCTTTCCTGGAAGAGTTCCGGTTCGCTCGGCTTTCGTGGATCGCGCAAGGGCACTCCCTTTGCCGCCCAGCAGGCCGCGATGAACGCCGCCAACCAGGCGCGCGACCACGGTCTGCGTTCGGTTGATGTGCGGGTAAGCGGTCCGGGCTCCGGCCGTGAGTCGGCGGTACGCGCTCTGGCTGCAGCGGGACTCGATGTCCGCTCCATCCGCGACGTTACGCCCATTCCGCACAATGGTTGCCGTCCGCCCAAGCGCCGCAGGGTGTAAGAACTTTTAACCGCAGGACCGGGACGAAGGATTTTAATCCGTAAACCGGTCGGCCTCTGAATTAAGGAGAACTACGTGGCACGTTATACCGGACCAGTCTGCCGCCTTTGCCGTCGCGAAGGCACCAAGCTCTTTCTGAAGGGCACCAAGTGCTTCTCGGAAAAATGCCCCATCGAGAAGCGCAACTTTGCCCCCGGCCAGCACGGCCGTGACCGCAAGCCCAAAATCGTTGGCTACGGTCTCCAGCTGCGTGAAAAGCAAAAAGCCAAGCGCATTTACTTCACCCTGGAGAGCCAGTTCCGCGCCTATTACGAGAAGGCCTCGCGGGCTCAGGGCGTCACCGGCGAACTGCTCTTGCAGCAGCTCGAGCGGCGTCTGGACAACGTGGCCTTCCGCCTCGGCTTCGCCAGCTCGCGTCGCCAGGCGCGCCAGATCGTGCGCCATGGCCATGTGGAAGTGAATGGCCGCAAGGTGAACATTCCGTCATACCAGGTCAGTGTGGGTGACGAGATCAAGATCCGTGAAGGCAGCAAGAAACTCACAGTGCTCGAAACCTCGACAGAGTTCGCGAGCCACCAGGTAGCCCCACGTTGGCTTGAGGTGGATCACGCAAATCTGTCCGGCAAGGTATTGGCGCTGCCTAAGCGTGAAGACGTGAATCTGCCCGTAAACGAGCAGCTGATCGTCGAACTTTACAGCAAGTAAGAAAACAGCAGAGTACAGATTCAATCAACGAGGAGAAACAAGCACGGCCGTAGCAGAATGCTTCGCGACGCCGCTGCATGGAGAGGACCACAGATATGCTTTGGAGAGGATTCCAAAAACCGAAACGTCTTGCAGTTGATACCGAGACGCTCACTGAGAAATACGGCAAGTTCAGCGCTCAGCCTTTTGAACGCGGCTTCGGCACCACCATTGGCAACGCGCTGCGGCGCACGCTGCTTTCCTCGATTGAAGGCGCGGCTGTCACCGCCGTCAAGATCGAAGGTGTGCTGCACGAATTCCAATCGATCACCGGCGTCGTCGAAGACGCCACCGACATCATCCTGAACCTCAAGCAGATCCCCTTCAAGCTCAACGGGGAAGGTCCCAAGGCCCTTTATCTGCGTGCGGACCAGCCGGGTGTGGTGACTTCGGGCATGATCGAAGCCGACGGAGACGTGGAGATCCTGGACAAGGATGTCTACATCGCGACCGTCAGCGAGGGTGGCAAGCTGGACATGGAAATGCGCCTCAAGCGCGGTCGTGGCTACATCTCAGCCGACAAGAACTTCGATTCGGATTTAGGAATCGGCTTCATCCCTGTGGACTCGGTGCACTCGCCCGTTCGCAAGGTGAACTACGCCGTGGACGCCGCTCGTCTGGGTCAGATCACCGACTACGACAAGCTAACCATTGAAGTCTGGACCAATCGCTCCGTTCTTCCCGCGGATGCCATCGGCCTGGCGGCCAAACTGCTCAAGGACCACATGAGCATCTTCATCAACTTCGAGGAAGAGATCGAAGCTGAGAGCGCTCACGACGAAGGCCGCATGCAGTTGCGCAACGAGAACCTCAACCGCTCCGTAGAGGAGCTTGAGTTGAGCGTGCGCAGCTACAACTGCCTGAAGAACGCCAACATTCAGACCATCGGCGAGCTGGTGCAGAAGACCGAGCCCGAGATGCTCAAGACCAAGAACTTTGGCCGCAAGTCCTTGAACGAGATCAAGGAGATTCTGGCGCAGATGGGCTTGTCGTTGGGCATGAAGATCGACGAGCACGGCAACGCGGTGCCTGGACCGACCAGCGTACTGCCGGCCGCAACCCTGGCCGCAAGCTACAACCGCTATGACGACGAAGAGGATGAGGACGACGAAGATCTCGATGGAGTGGACATTCCCCTCCAGTCGGAGCCGGAAAACTTCTAGTTCGTTCGCGGTGGCCGGTGAAGGAACTCACCGGCCACCGCAAAATTTCGCAAGAAAGAGAAACCCATGCGCCACCGCAATGCAGGATACAAATTAGGACGCAACACCAGCCATCGCCGCGCGCTGCTGCGCAACCTGGTCACGTCTATTCTTCTTGAGGACCGTGTAGAGACGACCATTACCAAGGCCAAGGCCGCTCGTCCACACGTAGAAAAGCTGATCACCTTGGGCAAACGTGGCGACCTGCACTCCCGCCGCCTGGCCCTTTCCTATCTGCAGACTCGGGAAGCAGTTTCCCGTCTGTTTGATACCGTAGCCCCGCGTTACGGAGATCGTTCCGGCGGATATCTGCGCATTGTACGCACCGGTTTCCAAAAGGGCGATGGAGCCGAGAAGGCCTTCATCGAGCTCCTCGGTTCCGAGCACGAGCTGGACGAGAAGCGCCAGAAGCGCGCCGAAGCAAGGGCCAAGCGCCGCGAAGAAATCGATAAGGCCATGTCCGAGAACCAGCCCCCGGACGGGGACGGCAGCAGTCACGCCTAAAGCTGGCAGACAATTTCACGAAGCCCGCGCCAAAAGCGCGGGCTTTGCTGTGTGTGCAGAAAAGCCCCGGTTCTTGAAGGGTACGGGCTTCAGCCCGTACTTAAGTGGTTGTAAATAGGTTCGGCTTTAGCCGCTGAGGGCACTTCTCTGATCGCCCCTCCCGACTTTTTCCGCAGCCTGTTTAGTCGGGCCGCAAACCGATTGAGAATACGACAGGCTTTATAGCGCCTGCGCTCCTTAACCCGCCTTATCCAGCCTCTGCCCGGCAACCTGCGTCTGCGCAGCCACCGCCCCAACCCCATGCCGCCGGGTGACAAACTGCACCATCCACCGCAACATGACGAAGATCCGATTGCTAAAGCCAATAAGGAAATAGATATGAACCCCGGCCCACAACAACCAAGCCAGGAGCCCGGCGGACTTCCAAAATCTCAGATCGGCGACAGCGAACGTACGACCCACCACGGCCAGGTCGCCCTTATCCCAATACCAGAAAGGCTCGGGCGCAGCCTTACCTTTAGTGTGGCGACGAATCACCTCCGCCACATACTCGCCTTGTTGTATGGCAGGCTGCGCCAACCCAGGCATCTGCACTGCCGTCCCGCTCTTAAAGCCCAGCAAGTTCCGGGTATTGGCAATTACCAGCGCAGTATCGCCGATGGCAAAGATCTCAGGATGTCCCGGAACTGACAAGTCGGGGTTCACCTTCACCCTTCCGGACTTGTCCGCTTCCGCGCCCAGCCATCGCGCTGCCGGCGAGGCAGCCACGCCCGCGGTCCACATCACTGTCCGGCTGCGGATGCGCTTGCCGTCGGCCACAATGCCCTCTGCATCGACGCTTTCCACCTTCGTACCGGTAACGACCAGCACGCCCAACTCTTCCAGATGGCGCGTCGCCTTCGCCGAAAGCTCCTCGGCAAAGCTCGGGAGTATGCGTGGTGTGCCTTCGAAGAGCATGACCTGGGCCGCACCCGGACCAAGGTGGCGAAAGTCGTGAGCCAGCGCCATCTTTGCCATTTCGGCGATGGTGCCGGCGAGCTCGACGCCGACTGTGCCGCCGCCCACGAGCACGAACGTGAGCAGTTCCTTGAGCGCGACGCGATCGGCGTCCTCGCACAAAGCCATCTGCTCGGCCTCTTCGAACGCCCGCAGAATCCTGCTGCGGATCTTGTCCGCAACCTCCAGCGCCTCGAGTCCCGGGGCAATCGCCTTCCACTCTTCATGGCCGAAGTAATTTACCTGGATGCCGGTAGCCAAAATCAGATAGTCATACGGCAGGACGCAGTCGGGCAGCAGCACCCTGCGATTCCTGGTGTCGATACCGGTCACTTCCGACATCAACACGTCGACATTTTTCTGCCTGCTGAAGAGCACGCGCAAGGGCGGAGCGATCTCGTCGCCCGAAAGAAGGCCAGTAGCCACCTGGTACAACATGGGCCGGAACAGGTGATAGTTCCGTTTATCCACCAGGGTGACTTGCACGGGAGCCCTAGCCAAAGCGCGGGCGGCATAGAAGCCGCCAAACCCTCCGCCGACAATCACCACCCGCGGAGCCTTCGGCCCGGCTGAGATTTCTCGCAAGGAAGCCTCCGGTGCAGTCGTTCTGCTTATATATATGTCCGGCAAGCTGCAATGGTTGCGGGATAACGAATTTTTTAACCCGAGTTCCGGGGGCGTCCGTTTGACGATCCAGGCACATGTTTTGGGCGTACCTGGGGTTTCTGCAGATTTTAATCGTAAGTATGACCAGTTCGTCGCGAACGAGAGGCTTAAGACGCGGATCTTTTTGGCGGCCTTCGTCCTCGGGAGCGTGATCGGCATGGGCTTCATGTGGAAAGTGTCTATGCAGTGACGAATGTCGCTTTTTGGGGAGGTGCTTGCTGGACCCTGTCGGGTTAAAACGTCACTACTTCAGTTCCGTATCAACTTAAAACGCCAGACCCGTCGGCCCATCGCTATCAATCGGTTCCAAACGCCCCCGCTTGTATCTCACCTGAATTTTGAGCCAAGCAGGATCGGCTCAGTCTCAAGCAGCGTGAGCGACTTCACCATTTGCTGTGTCTTTTCCTTGTATTTCTTGAAGTGGGGAGACTGCAGATGCGCTTGATACGAACCGGCATCGCGGTACGTCTCGAAAAGTCGAATCTGTTCGGGATGACCCTTGATCGAGACGGCAAACAATGTCAACACGCCCGGCTCTGTTCGGATGGAAGCCTCGATCTCTTCTTTTAGCGCCGCCTTGTAGGCGTCGACTTGATCGGGATAAATTTCCAGCTCTGCGATCCTCACCATACGGTCATCCAACGGCTCAGAAAATCCGCGCCGGATCACCAACAGCAGACAAGAGGCGATCAGCGGGAGCCCAAGCGCGATGATTCGTTTTGTTTTCATACACACCTCGTGACGAGTAGGGCCCTTAGGCGACGCTGACCAAAGTAGTGTTGCTATCCTTCAGTGCCTTAACATCTCGGATCGGCGGTTGTCCGAAGAATCGGCTGTACTCTCGGCTGAACTGGCTAACGCTCTCGTAGCCCACTTCATACGCAGCGGTAGTAGCGTCGAGTCCGTCCATCAGCATCCTCTGTCGCGCGGTTTGCAGTCGCAATTGTTTTTGGTACTGCAGTGGACTCATCGCCGTAAGAGCGCGGAACTGATGATGCAGCGTCGAAACGCCCATCCTCGCCGTCGAAGCAAGCTCTTCCATGCGCAAAGGCTTTGCATAGTTCTCTCGCAGCCATGAGATTGCGCGCGCCGTTCGTTGGCCTAGATCGCCGCTTGTTGCGATGGCGCGCAGCCGTTCCGCCTGCGGTGTCCGAAGTATGCGATACAGAATCTCGCGGTGAGCCAAGGTACTGAGAAACGGAATGTCCTCCGGCGTGTCGAGAAGCTCGAGCATACGCATGGCGGTGCCCAGCAACCCAACCGTTGTCTCGCCAACAGCCAGACCCTGGCGGTGGGTCGAGCGTGGGCCCTCCGGGATATCATCGCGGCTCAGAACCTCGCGAACCGTCGGCAGGTCGAGTCGCAGGAAGATCGACAGCAGCGGAGTCTTTTCCGATGCTTCGATGATCTGGCTCTGCGCCGGCACATCGATGGATGAGAGCAGGAACGAGCTGCCATCACATAGGTACTCCGTGCCCCCAAGCAGGATGCGTTTCCGCCCCTGGACGAAGATGCTCAAGCCCGGCTCGTAGGCAGCCCGAAAACAAGGGGTCGGAGCCGTCCGATGATAGAGGGATAACCCGGGAATCGCCGTCGAATGTTCTCCCGGAGTCGCTGCCAAAAGTCTGATGCGTTGTGCCAGCGCACGCCGCATCTCTATGACCGCCAAATCCGGCGCTTTCGCGCTTTTTCGCTGCTTCAGCATGTCCTGACTCCTCCCAAAAACAGGTTAGCCCGAAGCAACCAATCGTGTGCACGAAATCTGCCGGACAAACAGGATTGTGCAAACAATCGGCAGGATCAGGAAAGCGTCGCGTCGCTGGGCCCAGTAGGCTTGAGGCTGTAGAGGAAAGAAGATGAACATCTCGTTTGAGAACAAAGTTGCACTCGTGACCGGAGCCGCCTCTGGACTGGGCCTTGCGACAGCCAAGGCGTTTGCCGAAGCTGGTGCCTCCGTGGTGTTGGCTGATTGGAATGAGAAAGAAGTGCAGTCCGCCGCAACCCGCCTTGCCGACAAGGGTCACAAGACGCTGGCCGTCCGCTGTGATGTATCGGACGATGGGCAGGTAGAAGCGATGGTGAAGCGGACGGTCGCCACGTTTGGGCACCTGGATGCAGCCTACAATAATGCCGGCGTACAAAATGTCCTCGCCGAAACAGCCGACTCTCCGCGCGATGACTACGACCGCATCATGGCCATCAACCTGCGTGGCGTTTGGAGCTGCATGAAGTTCGAATTGCAGCAGATGCGCAAGCAAGGCAGCGGCGCAATCGTCAATTGCTCGTCGTTGGGAGGTCTTATTGGCGGTGCTCGGCGCGGCACCTACCACGCCGCGAAGCATGGAGTGATCGGCTTAACTAAGAGTGCTGCTCTTGAATACGCAACCCGCGGCATCCGGGTAAACGACGTTTGCCCAGGAATGATTCAGACACCGATGTCCGACAAGATGATAGCGGAAGGTCAGGGAGAAGAGTTGGACAGGATGCTAAAGACATTCGTGCCCATGGGCCGCTTGGGCGAAGCCGAAGAAATCGCCGACGCAGTCCTGTGGTTGTGCAGCTCCGCAGCGAGCTACGTTACCGGCCAATCCATCTCCGTCGACGGCGGTTTCGTGATGCGCTAGAGAGAACCAAACCATCCAGCTAGGCTTTTGAAGCCATGGAGCGCGAAAAAGAGGAGACAAAAGCATGGACATCAAACGAGTCGGAATGCAGGCGTCCGGCAAAGGACCTGCCGATTGGTTTACTGGCACTGTCCGTATAGATCCATTGTTTCAAGCGCCCGACCCGGCACTCGTTTCCGGCGCAAGCGTCACCTTTGAGCCAGGCGCACGAACAGCCTGGCACACGCATCCTCTTGGTCAGACGCTGCTCGTAACCGCGGGTGCAGGTTGGGCGCAACTGGAAGGTGGACCTATCCAGGACATTCATCCGGGCGATGTCGTTTGGTTTGCGCCCGGTGAGAAGCACTGGCATGGTGCCACGTCGACGACGGCCATGACCCACATCGCCATCCAGGAAAAACTCGACGGTAAGGTTGTCGATTGGCTGGAACATGTCACCGACGAGCAATACCTCAAGGCTCGTTGACAAAGCTAGTCACTCGGCGGCCGCGGCGGATTGGCCCAGTGACCGGACTCGTCTTTCCCGCTCACAACGACCCCCTTCGCGTTCCAGCCCAAATCCGCTCTCACCACGGTCGGGCAATATCGCAGAGTGAGCCCACACCGTCGTTTGGTCGATTGATTCGCTTCCGATCCATGCAACAGCAGGTCGCTGTGGATGGAAATCTCCCCGGCCTTGAGTTCATCATCGACTGGCCGTCCCAGCGTCTCAGCGCCCGGAACAGTTTGGTTCAGAACATTCGCTTCGTCGTTTTCGCTCAGCGTGTAGGTCAGGTGCCCCAAGTGGTGCGAACCGGGAATGAACCGCATGCAGGCGTTCTCGACCGTGGCATCATCGATGGCCAGCCACGCGGTCACGGCCATCGACGGTGTTAACGGCCAATAGCTCGAATCCTGGTGCCATGAGACCCGTTTGCCATCGCCAGGCATTTTGCAAAAGAAATGCGAACCCCACCCAACCACGTTCTCGCCAATCAGGTCCTTGATGCGGGCCACAATACGAGCATCCGTCAGCAGGTCGTAAACCCGTCCATGGCGGAGATGCGCCGTGCTGATCGAGTAGCTGTCGCCGCCAGCGGCCAGCGTCCTGGCCAGCAGCTCATCGAAGTACTTACGGATGTCCGCGATCTCTTCTTCATCGAAGATCCGAATGCCGGCCAGGTAGCCGTCGCGATTGAAAGCCGCAATCTGCTCCGTGGTCAGAGCTGTGGGACGCGCGGTAGTCGAAGGATGAAACCGCAGGTCGCGGTTGAGCTTGCTCAATTCTTCGCTGCTTGGGATGAACCTGGGTGCACTCAACGTTTTCACCGTTCCGTCTGTCAGTTATCGTCCGGTCCCAAATACTGGGCGCTTACAAAGTCTAACGCCAAACCCTGGTCTGCCCGCAAATCCCGGCCCGGTCCGTTCCCCAAGGTCGTGTAGTGCACCCCAAAAGTGAGACACGAGGAGCGCGGAAAAATGGGTGACATTTATCGGCCATAATGGAGCAGGCCGATGAAGAAGAAGGCGAGAAAATACAGCGTAGATTTCAAGCAAGAAGCGGTGCGTCGGATGGCCCAGGCTACAACGATCGTCGGTCTGGCCAAGCAGCTAGGCGTTCGGCGGAAGTTGCTCTACCAGTGGCGAGACCAATTTCAGGCAGAAGGTAGGGCGGGGCTAGAGCGACGCAGAGGGCGGCCGCCAGGGAGCAAGTCACAGACGATTTCGCCGCCAGCGCCCAGTCCAGCCGAGTTGCGGATTGCTGAACTGGAACGGCTGCTAGGCCGCAAGCAGCTGGAGGTGGATTTTTTAAAGCGAGCCTTCGAACAAGTCAGGGGAGTGACGTCGAATCGTACCAGCGATGGCGGCAAGGAGTCTATCGCAGCATCGAGGTCTCGCTCTCGTTCGAAGGATTAGGACTGACCGTGGTACAGCAATGCCAGCTAGCCGAGGTAAGCCGAGCGGGCTACTATCGCTATTTGCAGCAGACTGCGCCAGAACAGGCCGATTTGTTGCTGCGCGCTCGTTTGCAAGAGTTGGCGGTCGCGCATCATCGTCTTCGAGGCTATCGAATGTTGACCGCTTTGCTGCGACGTGAGGGCCATTTGGTCAATCACAAGCGTGTACTGCGCTTGATGCGAGAAGACAACCTGCTTAGCTTGCGCCGGAAGAAGTACGTGTTTACGACTGATTCGGCGCATACCTTGCCGATTTACCCGAACCTAGCCCGACATGTGAAATTAACGGGGCTGAACCAGCTGTGGGTGGCCGACATTACCTTCATCCGCCTTCGTAACGAGTTCATCTACCTTGCGGTAGTTCTGGATGCTTACTCGCGCCGTGTTATCGGCTGGGATCTGGCACGTACGTTGCAGGCCGAGCTGGCGGTTCGCGCTCTAGAGATGGCACTCAGCCAGCGTAGCTGGAAAGCCGAGGGGCTGATCCACCACACCGATCGCGGCGTACAGTATGCATCGACTGATTACACTGACCTGCTGGAGCAGAATGAGATTCAAATCAGCATGAGCCGACGCGGCAACCCATACGACAACGCACGCGCCGAGCGATTCATGCGAACGCTCAAAGAGGAGGAAGTACACGGAGCCAACTATAGGGATTTAGAAGACGCACGCAGTCGAATTGGTGAGTTTCTGGAGCAGGTGTATAACCGGCAAAGACTACATTCCGCGTTACGATACCTAACACCGGAAGAGTTCGAGCAGGCCAGCCAAGCCCGCGGAAGTGACGGCGCTGATGGAAGCGGTGGAAAACCAAAAACAGGTTTCCCACCGCTCCCACAGGCCTTGGCAATCCCTCCGGGATTCCCACACTCCCACGGCCCGGCTACTGCTAATTGATGACGAAACACAAAACCGGCCGAAGTGTCACCGAATTCTTCGGCTCCCGGCGTGTCTCAGCTTAGGGGTGCAGTCCATCGTGTCCCGGCTTTGTGCGACGACGAATAATGGTCCTTTTCGATCGGCCAATTTGGACAATCCCGCCCGGCAACAAATCATCTGTCCGGGCGAATCGCGATCAGTCCCGCAGGGACGACTGAGAGTTACTAAGAGTAGCCCAGGACGTCAGTCCTGGCTATAAATGCCACCGAGAGACAGGTCCGCCATAAGTACGCCCTAAGCCAGTTGAAAGTTCGGCGGTGCCCAATAAATTTCTGCTCCCTTGCGTTAGAGTGAGACGAGTCAATAAGCAAGGAAAATGCCAAATCGACCCAAGGGTTACGCGCCGCCAGCCTTGGCGGCTATAGCCATCGCGTTGTTCACGTGGTTGGTGCCCGCCTTCGCGGCCGACACGGCGGACGGAGCCACGACTATCCGAGCTGAGCTCGCCGCCTGGACGCAGGCATACAACACTCGCCAGGCGGACAAGGTATGCGGCATCTTCTCGGAGGATCTGCGCTATAAGTTCGGCGAGCTTCAGGATCGAGGCTACAACGACGTCTGCACCGCACTGCACCGATTGCTGGGTGACGAGACTCATCACTCTCACTACACGCTCGATCTCCGAGAGATCCTGGTCTACGGTGACATTGCTGTTGTCCGGTTGATTTGGACGCTGGACTCATCGCATGCCGGGTCCAGCGCTACCGTCCGCACGCTCGAGCCGGGTATGGACATCTTCAAGCGCCAGAATGATGGGACCTGGAAGATCATTCGCTATCTGGCCTATACCAGCCCGGAGTAGCAAGAGTCTGGCGAGCCGAACTTCGGGAGATGTGCCATAAAGACACAACCACAGATGCCGATAGCAATCGCCGCCACTCGCTGGGTGAGTTTGTATACCCACGACAGGAGTCATAGTTAGGACTCTAGAGCCAACTAGTCGGTGTCCCAGGTCCGCCCCATGATAGTGTTTGCCACACCGGCAACAAATGTTCGGTGCCCCATTCAAGCCGTCCTTTGGCTTGAGTGGGATAATGGATCTCGATGTGCCACATCCCGTCTTCCACGCCCCAAGGAAAAAGGGGTGACAACGAAGTGACAGCATCCCCACGTATCATGTCGCAGGATCCCCAGTAAGGAGAAAGACCCGTATGCTCACCTTCTGTCGCGTCTACTAGTTGTTTCGCTGTGCTGCAGCAACGCAGCCATACTCTTCGCACAGGAGGTTCTCCCTACTCGGAAAATCCTCGCCGTGTACACCGGTCAAAACTAGGACATCGCTTGCTATAACATACGCATGCGCCTACACGACTACACGCCCCGGCCTGCGCACCTCAAATGGCTCCTTGATTCTGACCCGGCCATCCGTTGGCAGGTCATGAAAGATCTGGCGGGTGATACCCCCGACGCAATTGCCGCCGAGCGGGCTCGCATCGCAACCGAAGGCTGGGGCGCCCAGCTTCTCGCCCTCCAATCTCCTGCTGGCCACTGGGGCGCGGGTCCCCGCGGATGGAGAGACGAATTGCCGAAGGACGACCGAGCCATGCTGATTGCCCTTTACGCGATCGTCGTCTTGATGGACCTTGGTCTCGACCCCGCCAGCAAGCAGGCTCGCAAAATGATCGACCGTGTCGACAAGGGGCTCGTGTTTAAGCGCCTTAACAACCGGCCTTTCCTCCACGGCGAAACAGAACCGTGCATCAACGGCAGAATCCTCGGCATCGGCTCGTATTTCAAAGAACCGAACGAGCTGCTCGCCCACCAACTCCTGGGTGAGCAGCTCGAAGATGGCGGCTGGAACTGCGAAGCACCCAAAAGCCGGCGCTCTTCCTTCCATACCACCCTCTGCGTGCTTGAAGGGCTGCTCGCCTACGAACGGGCAAGGGGCAAACTGGCGGCAGTCACGAAGGCCCGTAAGAGGGCCGAGAGCTATCTCCTTGAGCGCGGCATGTTTCGCTCCCTTCGAACCGGCAAAGTCATCAACAAACGCTGGCTCCGCTTCTCGTTCCCGCCGTTTTGGCACTACGACGTCTTGCGCGGCCTTGATTATTTGCGCGATGCAGGAGTCAAACCAGACAGCCGCGTGCTCGATGCCATCGAAACCGTGAAGGAGCGCCGCCATCAGAACGGCCGTTGGCCGCTCAACCTCCTTCATCCCGAATACATTCCATTGCAGATGGAAACCGATGTCGCCAGGGCCAGCCGGTGGAACACGCTGCGCGCTCTGCGAGTTCTACGTTGGTACAGCAATGCAACGTTATAGTTAATTCATTTCGGGCGGAGAAAATTTGTTGAGCAAAGAGTTGACACCCGGCAATCGTTCGGAATATATATTTAACCAGTCGGTTATATAACCAAACGGTAAAGTAAGCAAACCTCGATCCGCCGGAAAACGATGAGTGAAACAAATCTCGATGCGACGTTTGCAGCATTAGCCGATCCGACCCGGCGCGCGATTCTGGCGCGGCTCGCGCTCGGCGAGACTTCAGTGACAGAGCTGGCCGGTCCGTTCGAAATGTCGATGCCGGCAATTTCCAAACACCTCAAGGTGCTCGAGAAGGCCGGCCTCATCGAACGGGGCCGCGACGCTCAGACCAGGCCGGCTCGGTTGAATCCGGCGGCGTTGAAGAACGCGGCCGAATGGATAAATGAATACCGCAGGTTCTGGGAACAGAGCTTCGACCGCCTTAATGCGTATTTACGGAGAGTGCAGCCTGACAACAAGGCAACAATTAGGAAGGGAAGAGAAACATGAAGATGAATGTGCATTTGAACTTTCAGGGAAACTGCGCAACAGCGTTTGAGTTCTACAAAAAAGTCTTCGGCGCATCGAACGCCTTCACCATGAGTTACGGAGAAGCGCCCCCCGGCATGCCGGTGCCGCCGGATTGGAACGACAAGGTGTTGCATACTTCAATTCCCCTGGGTGATGGGCTTCTAATGGGCTGCGATGCACCGCCTGGGCGCTCCACGCCGATCGGCGGCTTTCAGATCTCAGTGGAGTCAAAGGATGAGGCCGAAGTGAAGCGCATCTTCGAGGCCCTCAAAGACGGCGGGAACGTGCAGATGCCATTGATGCCGACCTTCTGGTCACCGCTGTTCGGCATGTGCACGGACAAGTTTGGCGTGGGCTGGATGGTCGGAATGCCGGGAGCCGTACAGAACTAATAGAGAAGGGATGATAATTTATGCACCTCTATCCACAGTTGAACTTTGGCGGAAACTGCGAAGAAGCGTTTCTGTTCTATGAGAAGAATCTCCAGGGAAAGATCACCGCGATGATGAAACAGAGTCAACTTCCCCCGCAATACAACGTGCCCCCGGGCATGGAGAATGCGGTTGTTCATGCGCGCATGAATTTAGGAAGTGTGGAACTGATTGGCAACGATGTTCCGCCGGCCCGCTTCCAACCCGTCCGCAGCGCGTATCTATATCTCACTCTCGATTCAACCGAGAGTGCGGACAAGGCCTGGAACGCACTTGTCGACGGCGGCGAGGCCACCATGCCCATAGCTGAAACCTTTTTCGCGACGCGTTTCGGGCAACTCCGCGACAAGTTTGGTGTGCTGTGGTCGATCATTCATCCCAAGGCAATGTGACTGCTTCCGTCGCAGTGTGCTCATTCAGACGAGTCAGAGTCTGCACGGTACCTTCTTGCATTCCCGCCTGCAGGTGAGCATCCCGAACTTCGCGCGACTTGTGCCGGATGGTGTGGGTGAGCAGCGTTCCTGCCTGCGTCTCATCGAAAGTCACCGTGGTCAACCATTCAGGACGGCCAAATTGGGGCATGTCATAACACTCGGTGTACACCAGCCGAGACGGGCGCACGATCTCACGATACGTGCCATGAAAGGGGTGCTCGGATCCGTCCGCCATCTGCATGACAAGGCTCCAGGAACCGCCGGCCCGGAGATCAATCGCACAATGGGTAATGCTCGATCCCTCGCAGCCCCACCAATGCCGGAGGTGTTCCGGGTTTGTCCACGCCTCGAATAACAGCCCTGCGCTCCGTTGGAAACGGCAAGTGAACGCGATTTCCCTCTCCGATGGAAGACTGACACTGACGTCAACGCTTTTTCCGGCGAGCATGCTTCTGTCCCTCCTCTGCTTCTAACTGTCCCAGGTATTCGTCCAGCCGGTTCATGCTGCATTCCCAAGACCGGCGATATTGTTCCAGCCACTCACTCACCTCCCGCAGAGGAGCACTCCGGAGCATGCACGGCCTCCTCTGTGCATCCCGGCTGCGGGTGATCAGGCCCGCGCGTTCCAGCACCTTCAGGTGCTTGGTCATGGAAGGCGCCGTGATCGGAAACGGCTCGCCGAGTTCCTTGACGGTGAGTTCACCGCGCAAAAGGCGTGCCAGGATTGCGCGTCGCGTGGGATCAGAGAGGGCAGCAAACGTCGAACTAAGCTGATCCGGCACGTATTTCACCTAGTGGCTAATTAGTCTATTGGGAAAATAAGGCCGCCACACCCTCTTTGTCAAACTGAAATGAAGCCGAAAACAGGCAGTCACCACGAAAAACACCTGGCTCCTCAGCTGGGCAAGCCGGAGTTCGGATAGTGCATAATATTCGCATCCTGACCGCGTTTCGTATTTCCCTTGCATCCATTCCGTGATCGGAGCAATCGAATATCTTTTCGCAGGTCGGCCGAATCAACGAGGATGTTTTATGGCCAAGTACGCAAAAGATCCTGACGCTCTCTCTCGCCTCTCGCGCGAGCAATTTCGGGTCACACAACAGAACGGCACCGAACATCCGTTTCAGAACGAATATTGGGACCACAACGCGCCCGGCCTCTACGTGGATATCGTTTCTGGCGAGCCGCTCTTCTCATCTTTCGACAAGTTTGATAGCGATTGTGGCTGGCCGAGTTTCACCAAACCCGTGGATTCCGAAAATGTCGAGGAGCGCCCGGACAACACCTATGGAATGAGCCGCATTGAGGTGCGGTCGAGCCACGCTGATAGCCATCTTGGTCATGTATTTGATGACGGACCCAAGGATGCCGGGGGATTGCGTTACTGTATCAATTCGGCATCGCTGCGTTTCATTCCCGTCGACGACCTGGAAAGCGAAGGCTACGGCGAATATCTCAAACTGTTTGAGTCCAAGAAGGAGAAATAAAAATGTCATCACCACACGAAACTGCAATCTTGGCCGGTGGCTGTTTTTGGGGCATGCAGGACTTGTTGCGCCGCTACCCGGGCGTCATCTCGACGCGCGTCGGATATACCGGCGGTGAAGTTCGTAATGCCACCTATCGCAATCATGGAACTCACGCTGAGGCAATCGAGATCGTCTTTGACCCGCAGCAGATGAGCTATCGCAAGCTGCTGGAATTCTTCTTTCAAATTCATGATCCGACAACGTTAAACCGGCAGGGAAACGACCGCGGAACCAGCTATCGCTCGGCGATTTTCTATACCAGCGAGGAGCAGAAACGGACCGCGGAAGACACCATCGCCGATGTCAATGCCTCAGGATTGTGGCCCGGAAAAGTGGTGACGACCGTAGAAGCGGCTGGTCCCTTTTGGCAGGCCGAGCCCGAACATCAGGATTATCTGGAACGATATCCAAATGGCTACACATGCCACTACATCCGGCCCAACTGGAGCCTTCCGCATCGCGCGGCTTGATTGCACATAAGGGGCCGGTCGGATATCCAAGTCTACAAGGTACGTTTGTCGTGCTCATCCACGATGCGTCGTGGCGCGCTATGGCGCCACGATTTCTCGATCAATGAACGAACCTGACGGGCAGGGACTTTGGATAGATCTATACGAAGGCCCATGAATATTTTTCCATTGCGCCAGATCTCCTCGTAGGCATCTGGATGTTTGGTCGCTACGGCTTTTGCCTCTTTCTCCGCGAGGCTAACCGTCATGGTTACATATCCCTCTTCCATGCCCAGGAAGCTTTTGCCCGCAACCTTGAAGGATGCGACACGGCGCGCCGCCCGGACTGGCGGTCCCTCCTCCACTTCCGGCAGCGTCATTGCAATGGCCCGAATTTTGCTGAATCCGATCAATGACAAGAACCCATTTTCGCTTGATTGTACGCTGGCGGTGGGCTCACCTCCGCGCTCCACGCCAACGATGACTTGGCAGTACGCGATCTCCTGCCAAAGCCGCGATTGACGTGATGCCGTTGCCGAGCTAGAGTAAATCTAGTCTGACTAGTCAGGAAGATACACCATGGCATCCAGAACTTCGAAGGGGCGCGAACCCTACACTCAAGAAATGCCTTCACAGCCTTGGCAGTTGCAGACGGCGAAGGCCCAATTTAGTGAGGTATTCCGAAGAGCCCGCGAGCACGCGCCCCAGGTGGTAACCAAACAGGGCAAGGAAGCTGTTGTCATCCTTGCGATGGAAGAGTTCGAGCGCTTAACCAGGCGAGCCCGGCAGCCGAAAAGCCTATCCAAATTCTTTGCCGAGTCACCTTTGGCCAAGATGCCCATCGATCTCGAGCGAAAGCCAGATTATGGCCGAGCGATAGAACTGTGAGCGCATTCTTGTTGGATACGAATATCATCTCCGAACTTCTCAAACCGAAGCCGGAGCCAAAGGTCACAACGTGGGTCGATACAGCCGATGAGGAACTGTTGTACTTGAGTGTCCTCACTTTGGGAGAGATCCGTAGAGGGGTCGTGCTCCTTCCCCGTAGCGCTCGCCGTACCAGCCTGGAAGCCTGGCTTGGTAAAGATCTGCCGCTGCGTTTTTCCGATCGGATTTTAAACATCGATCAAGAGGTCGCCTATCGTTGGGGGCACATTTCCGGCGTGGCAAGCGCCAAGGGCATCAACGTGCCTGTGATCGATGGACTATTGGCCGCAACCGCGATGCAACATAATCTCACCTTGGTAACCCGCAATACGCGGGATGTCGCGGCAACCGGTGTGACCTTATTCAATCCTTGGACGGGCTTGTGAGCCCTCTGCTCTTCAGTGGCTCGCAAGCTTCCCGACAGGCGAACTAACCACCTCTGAGCCGCAGGGTGGGATCGAGCTACTTGAGGCGCCACTTACTCGACGTGATAGTTAGGCGCCTCACGGGTAATGATGACGTCGTGCACGTGACTCTCCCGCAGTCCGGCGCTGGAGATGCGGATAAAGCACGATTTCTCCTGCAATTCCCGGATGCTGTTGCAGCCGACGTAGCCCATCCCCGAACGCAACCCACCCACCAGTTGATAGACCATGGCTTCCAGCGGTCCACGATGGGGCACGCGTCCCTCGATCCCTTCGGGTACGAACTTTGCCAACCGGTTCTCCCCGTTGCGTTCGCGGGCTACGACACCCTCCGTTGAGGGTCTCTCCTCCAGATCGCCTTTTCCCTGGAAGTAGCGTTCGCCGGAGCCCTGTGACATCGCGGACAGGGAACCCATGCCGCGATAGGTCTTGAAGCTGCGCCCTTGATAAAGGATTGTTTCCCCCGGGCTCTCGTCTACGCCCGCGAACAATGAGCCGATCATGACCACGCTTGCTCCGGCTGCGATCGCCTTGGTTACATCGCCGGAGTACTTGATGCCGCCGTCCGCGATCACGGGAATGTTATGAGCACGAGCCGCCCGGTAACACTCGCTGATGGCGGTAATCTGCGGCATCCCGGCGCCAGTCACCATGCGCGTGGTGCAGATGGATCCAGGCCCAATACCTACCTTTACTGTATCCACACCGGCTTCGATTAGCGCTTTGGCCCCCTCGTAGGTGGCCACATTGCCGGCCATCAGGTCCACTTCAGGAAAACGCTTCTTGACTAAGCGAACCGCCTCGAGCACACGCGAGGAGTGGCCATGCGCCGAGTCAATAGAGAGTACGTCCACCCGAAAACGGACCAACTCCGCAGCACGCTCCAGAAAGTCTCCCGTGGCTCCAATAGCCCCGCCTACCCGCAGGCGGCCCTGGTTGTCCTTGGCAGCATTGGGATATTTCAGTTTCTTCTGGATGTCTTTCACCGTGATCAGGCCCTTAAGTTCGTATTGGCCATTGACCACCAGCAGTTTCTCCACCCGGTGCTTATGCAGAATCTTTTCCGCTTCTTCGAGCGTGGTTCCGACCGGAACCGTAATGAGATTCTCTTTCGTCATCACGTCGCCGATAGGGATGTCGGTGCGGGTTTCAAAGCGCAGGTCCCGGTTGGTGAGAATGCCAACCAGCTTCTTGCCCTGGGTCACCGGAACGCCGGAAATCTTGTAGCGCCGCATCACTTCCAGCGCATCGGAAATCAATTGTTGCGGTTCAATGGTGACCGGGTCCACGATCATTCCACTTTCTGATCGCTTTACCTTGTCCACCTCACTCGCCTGCTGTTCGACCGAAAGATTGCGGTGAATGACCCCAAGTCCCCCCTGCTGCGCCATGGCAATAGCCAGACGCGACTCGGTTACCGTGTCCATCGCGGCGGAAAGGAGCGGGGTATTCAGGGAAATGGAACGCGTGAGCGTGGTCTGGGTGCTTACTTGTGCGGGCACAACGTCGCTGTAGGCGGGTACGAGGAGGACGTCGTCGAAGGTAAGAGCTTCCGGTACGGGTGTCTGGATCATAAAAGGGGGTGTCGTACGAATTTCCTATGGTTATCTGTCAAAGTTCCGGCGATGAGAAGAAATAACAATCTAAGAAGTCGCCTTTGGATGCAAGCCTTGCAATGAAGAGCTTCTATTAATCCTATAACCTAAAGGAGAAATCCTCTTTGTTGAGGGAAAAGCCGCCGTCTCTCCGCGGCTGGCGACCGTTGAAATTGACTGGAAAACGGCGTATTCTGAAGGAGCAGACGAATTTGTCCTTTGGCTTCGCCTTCAGCGCACTGCGGAGTAACACGGAGAAATGAGTGGGCGAAAGCCCACTTTTCTTTTGGCCGGGATGCCGCGCAGCCTGCGGATTGGCTCGACCCAAATTTCCTGCCAGGTTGCATCAGACGGAGCCGCGTGCCCGGATTTCCTGTACGCGGGCCAAAGAGAGGACCATGTGTGAGGCTTTCTTAGCGGAAGCCGCACACGTGGACGTTGGGGAGGGCCGCGTAGCAGGAAATCCGGGGTAAGCGGCGATTATGTCATTGAGCATTGAGCAAATCCGTCGCACGGCGGATCGGGTAGCGGCATCGCACGGGCTGGACGTAGTCGAAATCGAATACCTGGGCGGCAGCAAGCATCGAATTTTACGCGTTTTTATCGAGCAAAACGCTGAACAGCGCACCCGGCGGGCCGGGGAGGCTAACGAGAAAATCAGAGCCGGGAGCGCGGCGGACGACGAACTAAGCCTCTTGGAGCACCTGGGAAATGAAGGCATAGCTCTCGATCAGCTGGCTTGGGTAACGCACGAGGATTGCGAACGCTTCAGCCGGGACTTTGGCACGGTGATCGATGTTGAGGATCTGGTCCCGGGCAGCGAATATACCCTGGAGGTCTCCTCACCGGGGTTGGACCGCAAGCTGGCGACGCGGGCAGATTACGAGCGCTTTCAGGCCAGTCCGGTGAAAATTCGGACCTTTACCCCGGTGGCGGGCAACCGGCACTGGCTAGGAAAACTCACAGAGGTGAGGCCGGAGGGAATTGTGCTCGACCTGGCGGCGAAAAAGCAAAAGGGCGGCAAGAAAGGTCCGCCGCCCCAGGGTCAGACGGTCGAGATTGCCTTTGCCAATATCGAAAAGGCCAACCTTGCCCCTGATATTTAGTAGCTTGAGCGAACAAGTAGAAGAGAGAAAACATGGCGAGTGTTCTTTATCAAAGCATTGAGGCCCTGAGCCGGGACAAGGGAATTGATCCACAGATCGTAGTTTCCGCGGTGGAAGACGCGATTGCGCTAGCCACGCGCAAGTACTACAAAACACAGGAAAATATGCGGGCCGAGCTGGACCGGGAATCGGGCGAGATTCGGGCCTATGTCTATAAGACCGTAGTCGAGGCTCCTGAGCAGCTGGAAGATCCGATCAACCAGATCACCCTGGACGATGCCCGGGCCCTGGCGCCTGAAGTAGAGACAGGCGGAGAAATCCGCTACTACAAGCCAACCGACGTGCTGGGGCGCATCGCCGCCCAGATGGCCAAACAGGTCATCTTCCAGAAGGTGCGCGAGGCCGAGCGGGATACCGTCTACAAGGAATATGCGCATCGCCTGGGTGAAGTGCTGAACGCCACGGTCAAGCGCATCGAATTGCAGGACATCATCTTCGACCTGGGCAAAGCCGAGGCCCGGATGCCTAAGCGCGAGCAATCGCGGCTGGAGCAGTTCGCCATCGGCGAGCGCGTACGCGTTGTGCTGCAGCGGGTGGACCGCGCGGCCAAGGGGCCCCAGGTCATCGTTTCCCGTGCCGTTCCCGAGCTGGTGCAAAGCCTCTTTCAAAGCGAAGTGCCG
Organism: uncultured Acidobacteriaceae bacterium; assembly: GCA_963743365.1. Classification (GTDB taxonomy): domain Bacteria; phylum Acidobacteriota; class Terriglobia; order Terriglobales; family Acidobacteriaceae; genus PALSA-350. Next base: position 192,246 of record CAVUQE010000014.1, on the reverse strand, counting down.
GAGATCTATGACAATACTGTGGTCATCCGGGCCATCGCCCGCGAAGCCGGGGAGCGTACCAAGATTGCCGTGTTGTCGCGCGATAAGGACGTAGACCCGGTAGGCGCCTGCGTAGGAATGAAGGGAATGCGCGTGCAGTCCATCATTCGCGAGCTGCGCGGCGAGAAGATCGACATCATCGAGTTTAGTGAGGAGATCACCACCTTTGCCGAAAAGGCCTTGCAGCCGGCCAAAGTAAGCCGCGTGAGCATCACCGACTTGGGAGAGAAGCAGATCGAGGTCATCGTAGACGACTCCCAGCTCTCGCTAGCCATCGGCAAGAAGGGCCAGAATGTGCGTTTAGCAGCCAAGTTGCTAGGCTGGAAGATCGACATCAAGAGCGAGGAAGAAAAGCGCCAGGAAGTCGAGCAGCAGATGCAGGCAATGAGCGGCGGCCCTTCCACCCCCATCGAACAGGTAACGGAGTTGGGCGAGCAAATCATCCAAAAGTTGGTGGTTGCCGGTATCACCACGGTCGAGGCCCTGGCCGACATGACCCCCGAGCAGCTGGAAGAAGTTCCCGGCATAGGGGAGAAGACTCTGGAGAAGATAAGCCTGGCGGTACGGCATTACTTTGGCGAATACGAACCCGGCGAGGAGCGTCCCGCCGCGGAGGGAGCAGTGGCCAAGTCAGACGAAGCGGAAGTAGCCAAGGCTAGGGCGATTGAAGACGCCCAGGCTGCCGAGGAAATTGACGCCCTTACCCTGGATCAGGAAGGGGAGCGGGAAGCGCCAGACGTCGAGGACGGGTCAGGCCGGATCAGCGACGACGTAGCCCGGATGCGGTTGGAAGAATTGACGGAATCCGGCCCGGATCTGGATGACATTGGCGGGGTTTCGGAAACTCCCGGCCGCGAAGATACCAGTGAGGTACTTGCCAGTCATTCACCAAATTATGAAATAGCCCGGTCGGAGGCGGTGGACGACGGCAACGTGGAAGAACCCAGCCAGGAGACCCGGCAGGACGCGAAGGTAGACGAAGGTGGCGTGTAGGCGGTTTGGCAATCGCCATAGACCGGAGCGAATGGCGCTGACGTGGTTTTCTCGCAAGGAAAACCACACCTCTGGGTTTTTCCCGGACCAGCGTAATTGCCAAGACCGCCTTAAATTGCACGCAACCACGTGGTTGAGTGGCGCACATTCCACGTTTTCAGAGGATAATAATAATACCTGTCAATACCACGGCCGTGAGGTTGCGATGAGAGTCTGAATGGCGGCGGGTTGGACACAAAGGGACGGATGAGCAAAGTTCGGATTAACGATTTAGCACGCGAGCTCGAAGTAAAGAGCCGGGCGATTCTTGACGCCTTGACAGCTGTAGGTGTGACTGAAAAGAAGACACACTCCAGCTCGTTGGAAGGCGATGAAGCAGAGCGGGTACGTCAATACTTTCAACGTAGCGGGAAGAACGGTGCCGGGGCCGCCGCGAGGGTAGAGACCGAACCAAAGCAAAAGATCGACTGGTCGCGCGTCTCCAAGCCGGGCGATGTGCTCAAGGCAATCCAGCAGAGAAAAGATGAAGCTGCGGCCATAGCCCAGCGGCCTTCCGTTCCCCCGCCAGCCCAGCCCCAGGCAGCCAGGCCCTCCACTCCAACTCATCCGGTAGCCTCAGCCCCGGTAGGAGCCGGCACGACAGCTAATGTAGGTCTGCCATCACCGGGCGCTGTTCGTCCGGCCGTGCCCGGCCAGGGATCTAATGTTTCGCCAACCGCGAGCTCGGCCGGTCAATCGGCGGCCTCTAGTGCCTCCGGCCAGAGTGCACCCGGTCAGGCACGGCCTAACCTGGGTGGCCTAGGACAACGTCCGCCAGCCCCACCGCCGCCAGCTCCGCGAAGAATTGTTCCCCAACCCCGGCAGGAACCGCGGATCGTGGTAGCCCCTCCGCCAAGTGCCCCAGCAATTGCCGCTAAGCCGCCCGCTGGACCGGTCGTAGCTAAGCCTCCGGTCGCTGGTGTTGAAGTGCGTCCGCCAGCAGTTGCTCCAGGTACTGTCAGACCCCCGGCCACAGGCACGGAGGTTCGCACAGTTGCGGCCCATTCAGGTGTGGTGGCCGTTCCGCCGACGCAGCCTAAGCCGCAAGTGCCTCCGTCCGCGCCCAGTCAGGTCGCGAGTGCTCCCGAGCTCCCCGCTGCGGCGGCCCCGCAAGCGTCTGCTTCGATCGAGACGGTAACTTCAACCCCGGATATAGCACCCCCGCCACCACCTCCGGCGCCAGCGCCACGACGCGTCATCATGCCGCAGACTGGCCCCCGCCCGGTGTACCTCGCGCCGCCTCCGCCGCCAGTCACCCAGGCGGCGCCGCCTTCCAGCGCCCCGCAGCCCCCAGGGGGCTCCATTCAGCGCGGACGGCCGATCTTTGATCGTGGCCGGCCCGGCGGTGGACCCTCCGGCGGACCCGGCGGTGGCTCAGGATATCCGCCCCGGACCCAGGATGGTCCTGGTGGCGCGCGCAGGCCGATGCACCCCACGCGGACCAGCCCCGGTGGCCCTCCTGGCCCCGGTGGACGGCCCGCCTTTGGCGCTCCGCGACCTGGCTTTGGTGCGCGCCCCGGCTTTGGTGCGCCCCGCCCCGGTGCGGGTGGCGCAGGTGGTCTAACCCCGCCTCCAGGCGAAGCCCCCCGTCCGCAGAGGGCGGCTCCGCAGCAACGCCGCGGACGCCAGCAGTATCCCAAGACCAAGGAAGGCCCAATGAAGGGCTTTGCGCCCCCGCCTCGTTTTGGCGGAGCGCAGATCCCCCAGGAGCCGGTGCCCATCACCCGTACCATCACGGTGACAGAAGGTATCAGCGTAAAGGACCTGGCAGAAAAACTGGGAGTACGCGGCAAAGACCTGATCGCTTCGCTGCTCATGCGCGGCGTCTTTGTCACCGTCAACCAATCGCTCGACGCTGAGTTGGTCAAGGATGTGGCCGCCCAGTTCGGGGCCGACACTCAGGTCATCACCTTCGAAGACGAGATGGCCAACGAGGCCCTCGAAAACCTCATGAAGGATGAGGATGTCAGCGAGATCGAAGTGACGCGGCCGCCCGTGGTCACCGTCATGGGCCACGTCGATCATGGCAAGACCTCACTGCTGGACGCCATCCGGGAGACCGATGTGGCTTCGGGTGAGGCCGGCGGGATCACGCAGCACATCGGCGCCTACAAAGTGCGTATCGCCAAGAAGGACTCGCCCGCATTTGGGCGCGAAATCGTCTTCCTCGATACCCCGGGTCACGAGGCCTTCACCCGCATGCGCGCACGCGGCGCCAAGGTCACCGACATCGTCGTGATCGTGGTGGCAGCAGACGATGGCGTTATGCCGCAGACACTGGAAGCGGTGGACCATGCCAAGGCAGCAAATGTACCCATCATCGTTGCCGTCAACAAAATCGATAAACCGGATGCACAGCCGGATCGCGTCAAGCAGCAATTGGGCGATCGTGGGCTGGTGCCGGAAGCGTGGGGCGGTTCCACGGTATTCGTGGACGTCTCCGCGAAGAAGAAGCAGAACCTCGATCTGCTGCTGGAGATGATCTGCCTGGTTGCCGACCTTGGCAACTTGAAGGCCAGTCCCGATCGTCCAGCGGTTGGTACGGTGATCGAAGCCAAACTCGACCGCGGACGCGGCGCCGTAGCTACGGTGCTGGTCCAGAACGGTACCTTGCGCGCCGGTGACAGCTTCATCATGGGCAATACCTTCGGCAAAGTGCGCGCCATGTTTGACGATCGCGGCCGTGCTACTCAAGAAGCTGTGCCCTCGACCCCGGTGGAAATTCTGGGGTTGGAAGGCATGCCGGACGCGGGTGACACGGTCCTGGTCGTTGCCGACCGCGATAAGGCCAAGGGCATCGCGCAATATCGCAAGATGAAGGAGCGCGAGTCGCAGCTGGCGAAATCTTCGCGGGTTTCGTTGGAAGGTCTGGCCGAGCAGATCAAGCAGGCTGGGGTTAAGGAACTGCCACTGATCCTTAAGGGAGACGTGACGGGATCGGTCGAAGTACTGGCCGACTCGCTGCAGAAGATGTCCACCGAGAAGGTGCGCATCAAGGTCCTTCACACCGGTGTAGGCGCGATCACGGAGAGCGACATTCTGCTGGCATCGGCTTCCAACGCGATTGTTATCGGCTTCAACGTGCGCCCGGAGCGCAAGGCGGCCGATCTGGCAGAGCAGGATGGAGTCGAGATCCGGCTGCACTCGATCATTTACGAGTTGCAGGACGAGATCAAGAAGGCCATGCTGGGCCTGCTCGAGCCGACCATCAAGGAGAACTACGTAGGTCGTGCCCAGGTGCTCAACATCTTCAGGATCCCCAAAGTGGGCACGATTGCCGGTTGCCGCGTGGTCGACGGCTCCATCAAGCGCGATGCGGAAGTTCGCCTCATGCGCGATGGAGAACAGGTTTTCAAAGGCAAGCTCTCCTCGCTCAAGCGTTTCAAGGACGATGCGCGCGAGGTCACCAACGGCATGGAGTGTGGCATGGGCATCGCCAACTTCAACGATATTCAGATTGGCGATACCGTCGAGGCCTTTGTAACCGAGCGTGTAGCCGCTGAGCTGACCGCTCAGTAGCCATAGAAATAAGTGCCCCACATCTCTTTTGGGGTGTGGGGCATCCGAGCCTGGAACCCCATAAAAAATTCTCGGGTGAAGATGAATCTCGAACAGATCCAGAGGGCGCTGCGAGATCAGCAGGTGGACGGCTGGCTCTTTTACGACCATCATCACCGCGACCCGATTGCTTATCGCATTCTCGGCCTTAGCGAGTCCTCGCACGTATCCCGGCGTTGGTACTACCTCATTCCAACTCATGGCGAACCACGCAAGCTGACGCACCGGGTGGAGAGCGGCAAGCTGGCGTCACTGCCCGGAAGTGATCAGGTTTATTCGTCCTGGCAGGAGCTGGAGAGCGGCTTGCGCACCATGCTCAAGCCATACACTCGGCTGGCCATGCAGTACTCGCCGCGCAACGCCATCATGTATGTATCGCTGGTGGATGCGGGCACGATCGAAGTCCTGCGGGAGCTGGGCAAAACCATTGTCAGCTCCGCTGACCTGGTAAGCCGCTTTGAGGCGGTGCTGACCGCGGAGCAAATTGCCAGCCACTACGAGGCCCAGCGGGCGATCGATGGTGTTCTCCGAGGCGCTTGGGAACATATAGGCGCGCGTCTCAAAAGCGGGGCTTCGGTCAACGAATACGAAATGATGCGCTGGCTTCAGGAAGCCATGCGGCGTGCGGGCATTGCCGACGGCTATGGGCCAAATGTCTCAGTGAATGAGAACAGCTCCGACTCCCATTACGAGCCGACCGCTGCGGCCTCCAGGCCGATCAAGCAAGGTGATTTCGTCCTTATCGATATTTGGGGACGCCTGGACCGTCCGGGGACTTGCACGTATGACATCACCTGGACTGGCGTAGTTGGCCGCGAGCCCAGCGACCGCGAACGACAGGTTTTTTCCCTGGTAGCGAAGGCGCGGGATGCGGCAATCAAAACCGTACGAGAGGCATTTGCCGCCGGCCAGGAGATCGCGGGCTGGCAGGCAGATGACGCGGCCCGCAGTGTGATTCAGGGCGCCGGCTTCGGGGAATACTTCACCCACCGTACCGGACACAGCATTTCCACCGAAACCCACGGTAATGGAGCCAACCTGGACAATCTCGAAACTCACGACGAGCGTCTGATTCTGCCTTACACCTGCTTCTCCGTAGAACCCGGGATCTACCTCTCGCAATTTGGAGTACGCAGCGAAGTAAATATGCTGACCGAGCCTGGCCGCGCCGTCGTCACCGGACCGATACAAACCGAACTAGTCCGCATCTAGCCCTAGAGGTTCGATCGTCACACGCTCCTAATAAATCTGGACGGGTTCCCCGGGTTCGCCAAGGCGTACCTGGGCCGAAAATGATCGGGCGCAGCCCACGATAGCTTTTGCATTTTTGAAGCCTAGTGGCGAATGAAGTACATAACCCAGCTGGCTACAATCACGGCTCCCAGAAACAGCGCAAAGCAGTAAGCCCCATAGCGAACCATGGCCTTGGGCGTGCTTCGCTGCGTGATGCCGAAAATAATCGAAGCGAAGATGGCAAACAGAATGACGGTTGTGAAATGAGAAGGCGCGATGCTCATGGCTTTCTCCCCACGGCGATACTATGCGCGTCCACGGCAGAGATCAGGTTCAACAATCCGGCGACGACGACGAACTTTGCTCCGTAATCGGCCGTGACCACCTGCACTGGCGCCTGCCCCAATCCCAAGCCGTGGCCAATCAGATAAAGCAGGCCCGCTCCCAAATCACCCAGAAAACCCAGCATGTCCAGAAGGTCGGCGGTATTGGGAGCATAGAGCCTGGCGCCCATCATGATGCCCAACACAAACATGCAGCTGATCGAAGCCAGGATCAGAACCCCACGGCCCCACCGTTTCAGCATGAGGTGGCCTGCCCCGGGGACAAGCCAGCCGGCAATGAGTGCCATATATCCCAACCGGCTCGTCTTCGAATCTGCCGTTTTCTTTGCCCCGTCTGCTCTTTGCGCCATCACTCAAGAATACACAAGGAGCGGTGGTTCCGGGGATGTTCCAGTGATCACCGGGCCCTCGTGCGGCGTTCCCAAACCAGGGCGTCAAAGGTTTGACGGGTGACGAACCCGGTACGGAGATAGAGTGCAACCGCCTCGGAATTTTGCTGGGTGACGGTAAGCGTGAGCGCCTGAAAACCGGATCTGCGCAGCGCGCGCGAGCAGTCGGCTAAGAGCCATGCGCCGAGCCCGCGACGCCGATATCGCTGGTTGACGCAGATCTGCGTCACGTGGCCCACATCTTCCCGTACCCGGGAGCAGAGCAGCAGAGCGGCAATCTCTTCGCGATTGCGATAGGCGAGGACGCGCGAAGCGGAAGCGTCGAACAGTCCACAACCCGGGAAGCGGACGATGTTATGCAGAAACCGCAGCGAGCCGGAGACGGAGCGGTACTGATCGTTAATGATGCCGTCCAGATGGCCTTCGTAGGCGTGCGCTATCAGGTGGCCGGCTGCGGCAAAATCGCTGTCTCGCCAGGCGCGCAACTCCAATTCGTCCAGGACGCCCTCGGGCGGTTCTCCGAGCAAGCTTGCAGTATCCAGGTCAAGCTCCATAAATAGACGTTCATAGATCTGGAATCCGGCATTACGCAGGATGTCTGCATGGGTGCCGTGCGGCCGCAGCAGCAGCTGCGATTCGATGCGATCCACCCCGGGAGAATGTTGCAGCAGCTCGATCATATGTTCGAGCAGAGAACGCTCGACATCCGCAGTCGACTGAGGATTGGTTGCCGACGGCATGGCAAAAACATCACCGACCAGGGCTTTTTCATTCTCGTAAACGCAGAAGACGTAACCGCAGATGCGGCCGTTCTCGATGGCAACGTAGCCCGGCAGAAGGCGGGAGTCGAGGTATTGCAGCAACAGGTTGGCCGAAGCCTGAAAATCCCAGCGCAGCCGCTCGTTCCAAACGCGGCTTTCCGCCTCCAGCACCGGCTTCAGATTGCCGGCGGAGAAGTGGCGTAAGTCGAGAATCTCCAGGTGTAGGGCAGGTGTCATTCCGCCCTATGCTTGCCCATAGTCCGAGCCTTTCCCCGCGCACCGCAGCCTTCGCCGTTTGAACAGGAGTGTACGGCACAAGGCCATTCCCTGGAAACCCATGTCCTGGGAAAGGCCAGAGTCTAACCTAAGGTTTGGCGAAGACCTGGTAAACTGCGAGATTTTGCGCCGGATAGGAAAAGAGCGGTTGGTACGATCGGCCGGCCAGCAGGGTGTGCAATTGGCCGGCGAAAGCTTCGCGGGTGATGAGAATGTGCTCCCCGGAAGGAATCCCGTCCTGTTCATAGTTGTCGACCCGGTGATTCCGGTAAAAAGAAAGGCCATATTCGACGTCGCGCCGTACCTTGTACACAGCGACCCCTTCGTTAGGCCGCTCAATCTGGCTGATGATGGCAGCCAGCGGCCGGGCAGAGTAGGCTGCGTCCAGCAAGCGGATGTTCTTCTTGGTGGCCGTGATTGCCGGCAGGCCAAAGAACGGGCCGACCCCAAAGATAAAGAACAGCATGACGACCAGCGGGACCATGGTGGCGATGCGCAGCCGCGATACCCCAAAACGGGCGACGACGACCAGGATGAGCAGTGCGGCAGCCAAGCCGCTGGAAACCGCCGGCAGCAGAATACTGACGGGTGGTCTCCCCCCTGGATGGGTGATATGCCACGGCAGCAGCAGCAAAAGAACGATCGTGATCGCGGAGAGCAGAGCATGCAGCAGCAGCAGCCATAGGTTCAGGCCCTTCTGGCGAATGCGGTTGATGTAATCGCCGGTGAGAATGGTGAGCGGCGGGATAGAGGGCAGGATGTAGCCCGGCAGCTTGGAGTGGGAAAGAGAAAAAATGACGATCGGAAAAAGCGTCCACAGAACCAGAAATTCGGGAAAGGCATCGCCCCATCGGCTATGACCAACGTAATGGTGTTTGGTCAGCCGTGCCCGCCACTCGGCAATCGATTGCTGAACCGCCTCCGCAAGGGCGCGCATGGCGATGACCGACCAAGGCATAAGCGCGAGCAGCATGATGGGAACGTAGTACCAAAACGGATGCTCATGCATATAGCGGTTGGTAGCAAAGCGCTCCAGGTTGTGTTCCAGGAAAAAAATGCGCAGAAAATCTGGATTGCGCCGCTGAACCGCGATATACCAGGGCAACACCATCGCGAAGTAGAGAATCACCCCCGGGGTCCAGATGGTGCGGCGCAGCAGAGACCACTCCCTTCGCAGGGCGGCAAAGGTGAAAATAATGGCCACTGCCATGACGGGGGCCACTGGACCTTTGGCCAGTGTGGCCACACCTACGAAGAAGTAGAGGTCGAAGAGCCAGAACTTCCTGTCCGTCTCGTACCAGGCGTACCAGCCGAGCATGCCAATGCAAAAAGGCGCGGCCAGCTGCATATCGGTTGAGGCGCCACGCGCGAAGCCGACGATGCCGGCGCAAGAGGCGGTGATTAATGCGGCATCCAGCTGGCTCCCCGGCCGGAAGCGGCGGAGGTGCAGGTAGATCAGCGCTACCAGGATGAAAGCAAAACTGGCCGAGGGAAGGCGTGCCGACCAGTCGTGCACCCCAAACTCGAGGAAGGCAAACATGGCCCGCCAGTAGTAGAGAGCGGGCTTCTCCAGCCAGGGATGGCCCCATAGCACCGGGGTGACATAGTCATGGCGAGTCAGCATCTCCCGGGCGATTTGCGCATACCGGGGCTCATCGGCGCCTACCAGGCCAAGCCCATCTCCCCCAAAGACCGGCACCAATCCATAGAACAGGAAAAAAGGGGTAAAAACGAAAAGGCTGACGGCCTCCAGAGTGTCCCGCAGTCCGGGAAAACGATCTTCCAGCGTCTTCAGACCGATGGCCGGCCGATGAAGTTCTCGAGGCGTTCCCAGCATTGCTTTTTTCTCAACCATCGATTCTGCCAGGGGGTAGGACCACGACTCCACGGGTTGCAGCAAGGCCACGGTTATAAAGAGGAATGCAAAATGGGGAACCGCTATATTGAACTACGGCCACAAGGCTATCAGATTCATCGGCCGGGCGAGAGGAGGACCCGCCCGCGGGATGAAGCACCACGAAAAACCGGGCGAAGGCTTCATTCACGCGAGGAAGGAGGCAGCATCTGCCATCGCGGTGCGGAGATATTGGAGAATCCGTTCCGTGGCCACCGGCAGTGGGCCGTCCAGGGTGCAACCGCTGGCATTTTCATGACCCCCGCCGCCAAACCCCTCTGCGATGGTGGCCACGTTCACACGTCCCTTGCTGCGCAGGCTGAGGCGGACGCGATGGTCGCGTAGTTCGCGCAGAAAGACAGCGACCTCAATCCCACGAATGCCGATGGCATAGTTGACGATCCCTTCGCAATCCTCTTCCTCCGCGCCGGTGCGATCCATGTCGTTCTCAGTGACCCAAAGCCAGGCTAGACCTCCATCGTGCTGCAGGTTGGCTAGCGCCGCGCCGAGCAAAAGTATCTTCGCCGCCGGGTTGGAGAAGTAAACCTCCTGCGCGATGAGCACCGGATTGGCCCCCTGGCGAACCAGGTTGCGCGCGAGTTCAAAGGTGTTTGCGTCGGTGCCCTCATAGCAGAATGAGCCGGTGTCGGAAAGTACGGCTGTGTAGAGGCAGGTGGCCATGTCCGGTGTAATCTCAACGCCGGCCGCGCCCACGAGCTGGTAGACCAGCTCTGCGACCGCGCAGGCGTTGCTGTCGATCCAGTTTACGTGGGCAAAAGCACGGCCACTGGTGTGGTGATCGATATTGATCAACAACCGATTCTCCAGCCCATCCAGGCGGGTTCGCTCGACGCCATCACATTCCAGCAGGATCACGGTATCGTAGTCGCCCTCCACGCGGCTCCAGTGCCGAATCTGCGCTGCGTAGGGAAGTGACCGGTAAATGCAAGGCACCCGGTCGCTCAGTGCCATGTCGGCCCTCCTGCCCATGCGCTGTAGCATCATCCAGCAGGCGAGGAGGCCCCCAATCGCATCTCCATCGGGACGGGCATGCGCGGTCACCAGAAGGTGTTTGGCTTTGGCGATAGAGCTGAGCACCGCGTCGATAGCTGGAGTGGATTGCATGACAAGACAGCCGGTCAGGTGCTGCTGCTACTCCTTGGACGTTGCGGCCGCCTGAGGCTTTGGGGGAGTCTCTTTTGCGTCCGCTTTCTGAGGTTTTTTATTGCGCCCAAGCAGCTCGTCGATGCGCAACTTGAGATGCTTGGATTTGTCGATCTGAAACGACAGCTCGGGAACGTGGCGGACGCCCATGCGCTCCAGTAATTCGTGCCGGATAAAGCCGCGGGCTGCAGTCAGCGCCTCGCGTGTCTTCTCTTCCTCCACTTCGCCGCCATCGACAGCAATGTAGACCCGCGCGGATTTACCGCCCGGGTTGATCACCACCTCACTGACATAGGCGAAGCTGATGCGGGGATCACCGAGTTCGCCCACGATCATGCCGCTGATCTCTTCGCGCAGTGTTTCTGCGACGCGATCGCGATGGTACTTTCGTGCCCGTGGTTCCACCATGGAAATAGTCCTTAGCTAAACCTCTTAGACTATCAGAAAAAACCTAATCTTCAGACTCCTCCTCGAGGAAGGTGCACCACGAGTCGGCCACCTGGGCGCCCAAGTCATTGGCCATGCGTACGGCGGCATTCTCCACCTGCCGCATCAGGCCGGAAAGGTAGTCCCGCGAGCTGGAAATCGCTGTGACGCCGATGGTTGCGGACTGCCAGGTGACCGCCTCGTCCAACTCGGCCACCGAAATATTGAAGCCATGACGAAGCTTCTCCTTTAGGCTGCGGACAACCTGCCGGCGGTCTTTCAGCGAGTGAGCCTGCTCGATGCGCAATTCAAGCGTGAGCGAAATAATGGCCATGACGATCCATTGTCAACTACCAGCCACCAAAGCCGCTTGCGCCGCGGCGACAAACTCCGCCGGCCTCATTGCCGCGAGCGAACTGCATTGAATCAACCCTTTGCGGCAGGGGCTGTTGGCGCGCAGTTGCAGGCAGGGCGAACACTCCGGCTGGTGGAAGAGGCAGCTGCTGCCGGCGCCGGTTGGCCGGAAGCGGTGCGGATGCGCCGGCCCGAAATAACCGATTGCCGGCACATCGTAGAACGAAGCCAGGTGCAGCGCAAAACTATCGGGGGCGATCACCAGCTCCGCAGCCGAGACTTTGTCAAAGAGCTCCTTGACCGACCCTTGGCCGTACGCGACGACTCGTGCCTCTGAGGCGAATTTCTTCACTGCGCCTGCTGCGCCGTGGACCACAAGCGTATGTTTAGGAAATGCTCGCAGCAGGTCAGCGATGATGTCCGCCCATTGTTGATCGGTAAGTTGCCTTGCCTGCCAACCGGCTTCGGCCGCGCAATAGATATAGGGTGGGTTCCGCCGCATGGCTGGAGGGGACGCGTAATCGCTGCGATACGATGCAAGCGGCCGGCCCTCTCCCTGCAGATTCAGTAGTTCGAGCTCCACTTCTGCGTCGTGCTTGTCTTCCGGGCGGCGAATCCGGCCGGGCCGGTAAACGGACTTGACCACTGCTGAGAGCCAGGGCGAAACACTCTTCCATTCAAAAAAGCCGCTCTCTGCGTAGAGAAGACTAATCCCCTGGACCCATCCTGTCTTCCGCTTCCCGCTTACCAGCAGAGAGAGAACCAGCGTGGTGCGGCTGTCATCAAGTGCGAAGACCAGATCGGCGCGTGGAATACTGAAGAGCGTGCGCAGTACTCGGAGTTTTGTGTCACCGTGGTCGACGACCGCCAACTTCAGGCGCGAGTCTACCAGGGGATAGACCACTCCGCCCTTACGGTTGGTGACCATGGTCATTTCAGCATTCGGATACAGCCGGAAGAGCTCAAACAAAAAAGGCGCCTTCAGCACGTAATCGCCAAAGGTGCGAAAGCTCAGCAAGGTAATGCGCTGGATGGCCATGTAGAAGTCTGGGCGAAAACTACTTCTCCAAATTAAGTCCCGAAGGGACGGCTGAGAGTAGCCCAGGATGCAAGTCCTGGGTTAGCATGTGCCAACGAGCAGTCTCGTAGGCGGCTGGAAGTTATCCAGGACATGGTCCCGGGTTGGCTGTCCCTACGGGACCCAATTTGCAGAGGGTAGTTCTCACGCAGACACTTGTAGCCCCGGTAATTATATCGTTCAGCAATGACCATAAATCGCAGCCTGGTGCAGTACGTCTTTCTCGATCGCGATGGCGTATTGAACCGCAAGCAGCCAGAGGGCGCCTACGTCACCAGATGGGAACAATTTCAATGGCTGCCAGGGGCCGTGGAGGCGATCGCCAGGATGAACCGCGCCGGCATGACCGTGATCCTGGTCACTAATCAACGGGGTATCGCATTGGGCCGTTTAACGAATGCGCAATTGGAGCTTATTCACAGCAACCTGCGGACTTATTTGATAGAGCATGGCGCGTGGCTGGACGCGATCTATTACTGTCCTCACGACATTGGCCAATGCCAATGTCGAAAACCAGACATTGGGCTCTTTATGCAAGCATGCAAAGACTTTCCCCAGGCTGCTGCCCGCAACAGCGTGGTTATCGGCGATTCGCTTTCAGACATCCAAGCCGGAAAGCGAATGGGTATGAAGACCATCTTTATTCAGGGGGAGGCTGACCGTCAGAAGTACGGAGCTGATGTTGCCGCAAATACAGCCGACGCCGTCGCCGGCTCCTTACTGCAAGCGGTCGAACTCCACTTGGGACTAATCGGATAACACGCCCGGTTCGAACCTTTCTGGGCTGACCCAGATCAGTTTCCTCGGCGATCACTGGCAGCCCGCAGAACCTGGTCGATCGCGTCGTGGAACCTCGTTGGAAACCCAAAATAATTCGACGTGTGAGGCTCTGGCTTTTCCGTCAGGCGGTCCCCGTCGACAAATTTGTATCCCAACCCCTCTAGAGGCTTTAAGCAGGCGCGATCCGGGTGAAAGCATTCGACAAAGAGCAGCGGCTGATCGGCGGAGATCGTTTTCTCTGCACCACGCAATACGGCTGCCTCGTGACCCTCTACATCAATCTTGATAAAGTCGATGCACGATCGGCGCGAGCGTTCCTCGTCGATGGTAACAAGCGAAATTGCGACTCGCTCCGACGGGACGCCCCAGTGCTGCTCTTCGAAGGTCTGTTCCGCAGCATCGTCGAGCGTTGAAGTTGCACCCGCCTCGGAATCGACGCGCAACACACCCTGGCCCTTGGAATCGCTCGCTCCCGCTGCGATTAACTCCACATCTGAGAACCGGTTTCTCTCTAACGTCTTTCTAACCAGATCGGCATTGGATGGAGACGCCTCGATCAAGACTGCGCGCATAGTAGGGAACGAGGATTTGAGTAGCCATGTGTAGAAGCCAATGTTGGCGCCCACGTCCCAAAAAGACTTTAAATCGAGAGAATCAACACAAGTAATCGCGAGGGCCTCTGCTGCCGGCTCATTGGATCCAGCAGCAGAAAAGGCAAACCCGTGAGTGATCAGGCGCCCACGGACTTTGAAACGAATTCCAGGAATGGAGAGCCATGTTGGCGTATCGGCACGCCGGATTAACCATCGACCTGCAGCGAACTTGCGCATGTGGTACAGCGGATGGAAGAGGTCCCGCAATGTTCGCAACGGGTTGCGCATATGCTACGTATAACAGGGTTTCCATCCCATTGGGGGGGCCCGTGATCCCAATGAACATTGGAGTTCACTAGGCAGCCCATCGGACCCAATCGCTTTCGGTGGATTGGTGAACTATCCCTCTGGTTCGATGTCAGAACCTATCGTGCAGTGCAAGTGCAAGCCTCCTGCAAGTACTCCGCCACCCGGTCTCCGTAATGGGGCCAGGTATAGTGCTCCGTTACCGTTCTCGTTGCATTTCTGCCTATTTGCTCGCGTAGATTTTGTTGCGAGGACAGCTTGGCGATGGCTTCGGCCAAGGCGTCAGAATCGTTCGCAGGTACATAGATCGCACTCTTTCCGTGCTCTAGCGGCAAGCCGCAATTCTCTGTCGTGATGATGGGCAGACCAGCAGCCGCGGCCTCCATTCCAGAGCGCGATGAGCCCTCGGCAAAAGTGGGAAAGACGAACAGGTCTGCACGGGCGAAGGCCTCGGCGACCTGCTGGAGAGGAGCAAAGGCGGTATGGGTAAAGAACTGGTCATCGCCCGCGCGCAGACAAGACGCCCCGTTGCCCAGATTCCCCATCAACTCGAGGCGCAGGTCGAGCCCAGACCGGCGGCAACTGCGAATCGCTTCCAGCAGGATCCGCACGCCCTTGCGGATATCGAAGTTCCCGGTGAATAGAATCTTCACCGGTCCTTCGATGCTGTAGCCGCGCTTGAGGTCGAAGAACTCTTCCCGTACTCCGAGGTAGGCTACGCGGATCTTTTCCGCAGGGTAGCCTTCGTCGACAAAGGTTTTCTTTACGAAGTCGGAGTTAACCAGAAGCAGGTCAGCATCGGCGCAATCACGCAGCACCAGCTTCCACAAATCCGCTCTCGTGTCGTAGCCGGCGGGTAGACCGAAGCGGGCAAACTCTTCCCGCAGCGCTCGGTGCATAAAGGCTGGATGGGCGATAGAGTGATCGGTAACAATCGCCAGTCCGTTTCCGCGCGCTCTCCGGATGGCCCCGGATTGGCCGGCTCCGCTGCGCACCAGCAGCACGTCGGCATTCTTCAGATGTTTCCGGCTGCCCCAAGCGGCCAGACGAAATTCCATGCCATAGGCGAGGTCGAGAGGAATTACGCCGGTGCGTTGGACCAATTTTATGAAAGTCCCGGCAAATTCGACCCAGGCGACTGGAGTGACGGAGACGCCTGGGATCCCAATCTGTCGAGCGGCCATGCGCGCAGCCAAGTGCCTCTCTCCCAGGACTTTTCCCAGGAGCTCCACCACGGCGGTTTGATTTTCCTTGGGTACCCAGCCGGTGAGGAAGTTGACTTCTACTCCGGCTTCGGCCAGAGCGCGGGCTGTTTCGTGAAAGTGGAGCTTGCCGAATCCCGTGGCAACAATTGCTCGCAAACGCTACTCTTCGACATCCACACGGGATTGGTAATAGTCGTTATAAGCACGGCCATAGTACTCGGCGTAATCGGACGATTGCAAATCCACCGCGTTTAACACCACTCCTAGCAGGTGTGCTCCGGAACGCAGGAGGATCTCGCTCGCTCGTGCGACCACGTTCCTGGTGGCTTGTCCGTAGCGCAGAACCAGCACCACGCCGTCACTGACGGAGACCAGTACCGCCGCGTCGGTCACTGTCAAAACCGGGGGGGTGTCTATCAGGATGAAGTCGTAGTTGGCCCGTAAGCCCTCCACCAACCTCTGCATCTGTAGGGACCCCAGCAACTCGGCGGGCATGGGTGCAATGGGACCCGCGGGCAGAAGGTGAAGGGCGGGCAGAGCCGCGACAGGAACGATCGCTTCTTCCAGCCCGGCCTTGCCAGTAAGCACAGAGGTGAGCCCCACCTTATTGGCGATCCTGAACCGCAGATGCACTGACGGCCGTCTCAGGTCAGAGTCGATCAGCAGTACCCTGGCGCCATTGAGTGCAAACACGATCGACTCCAGAGTGGTGATCGACGTCTTGCCCTCGGAGGGCTTGGCGCTACTGATCAGAATGACCTGAGGAGGCGTGCCGGCCCGGGAAAGAAGAATGGTTGTGCGCAGCGAACGGTACGCTTCAGCCAGCCGTGACCACGCGCCGGGTATGGGAGAGGTAGCATCTCTGACAAAAGTCTCTGGGGAGAGCAGCTTGGTGTCCACCTGCGGAACCACGCCCAGCATAGGCAGGCCAAGACGCTCTTCAATGTCATAGATGGTCTTGATATTGGTATCTAGAGCTTCCACCAGGAAGGATAAGAGCAAGCCAATGCCCAGGCCGCTGAGCAACCCGAGCGTCAGGTTGACCGACTTGCGTGGGGAACTCGGGAAGTCCGGAGCATCCGCCGGGTCGATTTTCCGGATATTTGTCGAGTGTAGGCCGGCGATGATCCCAGCCTCCTGCAATCGCTGTTGCAGTCCGTCGTAGAGCGAGCGGTTGGATTCGTATTCCCGGCGGGCGAGAGAGTATTCGACGGCCTTGGAGTTACCCATGTAGGCCGAACTCTTCTCCTGGTCCAACCTGCGCTGCAGGGCATCCTGGTTTTGTTTGGCTGCATTCACTTCTTCCTGGGCGCGAGCGATCACCGTGCCTTGCTCTCGCTTAGTAGCCTCGGTGACTTCAGCCATTTCCGAGCGAAGCTCGAGCAGCCTGGGATTCTTATCGCCGTACTTCGCGTTCAGGTTTGCATACTCAGCTTGAAGAGAGCTCATCCGTTCCTTCAAGCTCATCAAAACAGGATCGCCGCTCAGGGTCGCCAGCACATCGACCGGCGCGCTCTGCATGGTAATCAGCTTGGCCTCCGCCACCAGCCGTTGCGATTCAGCCGCTGTCACATCGTGGCTGATATCCACCAGGCGGGACAGGACGATGCTTTGCGTCTGGTCAATGCCAACCAGCCCAATATCCTTCTGCACCGTCAGCATGTGTTCCTGGCTTGCCTCCAGCCGTTTCCGCAGGTCACCCAGTTGTCTTTGCAGCCAATCCGAGACCTGCTGCGTAGCGGCGTAATTCTGGCTGAAGTTGTGCTCCACGTAATTGGCAATCAGGGTGTTACAAATGTCCGCGGCTAGCTGAGGGTTGCGGGCTGTGAAGCTCAGTTCGAGAATGTTGGTATGACCATAGCGTTCAGCCGCGAGACCTCCCTCAAAGATCCCGATTAATGCGTGACGGTCCCGGATCTTGGATAGATCGAAAGCATAATTGGAACCCGGCGGTAAAAAATCCTTATTCTTATCGAGGTGCAGTGACTCGATAGTCGCCATCGCCAGGGTCGAACTCTTAAGAATCGCGATCTCCGTATCCAGCTTGGCAACGTCGATGTATCCGCTGTCGTAGCCGCCGCCGGTATCCATGCGGAACTGATCGGCAGTGTCCTGAGTAATCTCAATGTTTGCCGCGGAGCGATATTCTGACGGGCTTGTGGCATTCTCGATGTACCCCGCGCCTGTGCCCAGAAGGGCGCAGACCAACACCAGCCAGATATATTTCCTGCCAATGAGGAGGAAGTGCTGCAGGGTCTGGCCGTCGTTCAACCCGAGCGTGAGAAAAGAACGCTCGGGGGTACTAGGTTCGCGATACTCGGGGAGTACGGCCGGTTCCGATGGTGGGGGATAGACACTCATGTGCTTGAAAGTTCACCCAGTCGGTAAATCGAAGGCGGCCGGTGCTGGAGCAGCGGAAAAACCGCTGGAAAGAACGGTCGGCCGTTCTTCAACCTCAACCTCCAACTGCCCGAAAGTGGCCGGGTTTTCTCGCGAATCTTCGTGAAGCACGATAACTGTGGGCCGCCCTATAGGCAGTATCAGAACACTGTAACCAGCGGCCACATTGCCAGACTGGATTTTTTAGTAAGAAAAATCCATCCTCGCCAAAGCCGGTCCGGGTTTACTTATCCTTTACTGCCTTAAAATCCAGATTATAAAGTGCCGTGGGGCCGTTCACCAATCTTTCTCGCACAGTGAACCAGTGTGACTAAACCTATATCGGCGGGATCTGTAACAAATCTCCGGATGCCCCGTCCGGCGCACACTTGACACGATACCGCTTTAATCAAAATGAGGCGGCACCTGCTGTGGGAGTGGGAATTAGGTCCTACTTTTCCTCAGCCGCTGAACGAAGAGCATGGCTTTAAAGTCGTGCCCTGACACAAAGCACGAGTTTTTCCCCAACCTGTTTAGAAGTGCCGTATTTAGACGTGGCGTAGGCGGACTTTAGAGTCTGAGTGAAACCGCCGGTTCGAATTCAGTCCCGTAGGGGCGGCCCCACTAATTTTGCTAAATCCAGCAATACCTTCGACTGGCATCTTCGGTTAATGTCATCCATCCCTCCTCGATGAACCCGTCGTTAACTAGCTCCGGCGCATGCGTGCACGGATCGCGGATTCAACCGCCCCCGGATGGGTCAGAATTCGTTCGATGCGAAACAGGTAAGCCCACACCGTATCCAAGGCGGTCCATCTGCGGCCGCGGGAGAGAGAAAACATGCGATCCGCATCCGCCTTCATCATTTCACTGTGCCGCCGCGAGCCGGTGATCGACTTTGCGTGCAGGCGAAAAAGAGCAAGGTCCTGATCCAGATATTTGACCTTGGCTCCCTTGCGTACCATCTCTACGAGCAGTTCACCGTCCCAGCAGGAACGATTGTTCACGTTGAACCCGCCTACGGCCTCAAAGGCCGCACGCCGAAAAAACGTAGCCTGTTGCAGCCACGTGGCGCCCCCGTAAAAATAACGATGCAAGGTAAAGCCGGCCGCACGGATGCGTCGAATGCGCCTACCCTGGGCATCGATGATAAAACCGTTGCCCATCACGATGTCGCAGTCGGAGTCCTGCGCGAACGCCTGGGCGACACTTCTCATTGCTCCTGGCAGCAGCATATCGTCTGAGTTTAGAAATCCGAAAATGTCACCGGAAGCATGCTGAAAGCCATTGTTCAATCCGTCGGCAGCTCCCTGGTCGGGTTCGAAGATGACTCGCTCCAACTGGTTCGAAAAGCTTTCGATGAGTTTCCGGCTTCCATCCGTCGAGCCAGGATCCACTACGATGTATTCGATTGCCGGGTAATCCTGCGTCAGCACCGAACGGAGAGCTTCCTCCAAATACTGCCGTTGATTGAAGGAGATGGTGACCACGCTGAACTTCATCGGGAATTCGCTGCCATGGGTTCTTGTTGCGAGCCCGTCAGCTAAAGGCGCCACTCCGGTCGCTGCTTGAGACATACCTTACCTTGTATAGAAGTAGGCCTGCGTGGCAAATCCCACGGCAGCCGTCAACGCTGTCTTTGAAGCTGATTTGAGTGCGCTCGGCGGAATAAAGAGAATGTCGTCTGGTTGCATGGTGATGTCCACCGCCCGGCCTCGTAATACGTCTTCGAGTTTGACCTTTTGCACCACCCGCGTCCCGCTGTCCGAGGTTCTCAGCAACAGAGTACGTTGCGACCAGGACGAAGGCTTGGCTCCCTGGGCCAATGCCATGACTTCGGAGAGCGTTGTGTGATTGGATTCGCACAGCGGAAAAGCTCCTGGCCTGGTTACGTTGCCACCCACGTAAACCACGCCGCAACGGCTCACCAGGATGGTTTCTCCGGTCTTGATCTCAACTTCGGCATTGTCATTTTCCCGCAGCGTCGGATCCCATAGGACGGTCTTCGGGTTTTTCATCGAGCCGGCGGGGAAGATCTCGATCACATGTCCCGCCCGGTCGCTCACGCCGCCCGCTTGGGTGAGCATATCGATCAAGCGCTTCTTGCCAGCCAGGGCATAGATGCCGGGGCTTCTCACTTCACCCATCACGGTCACGTTGTAGCCAAATTGTTCGGTCGTGACAATTACGCGCGGATCGCGCAGAATCTGCTGCTGGACAAAGAGCCGGGCGATCGCGGGCGCCGCCTCGATCGAGGTCATGCCCTCTATGTGAAACAGGCCGGCGTAGGGAATCGCGATCTGGCCTGCGGGTGAGACCGGCATTCTTACCGAGTATTCCGGGGCATCGAATACTTGTACCTCGACGATATCTCCAGGGCGGATCGGTCCATAGCCCAAGCCTGCTCCCGAAGACGGACCGGAGGGGGACGCGTATCTCGACGAGCGCGCTGTCGGCGCTCCAGCGGGGGCGTTTGCCTGGGGGAAGATCGGCTCTAGCGGTGTTGCATTTGACCCGGGGTTCCCGATCGCGGGAGTGATCTGAACCGGTTCCGGGCTTTGTGTAGACAGCCCCCCGCTATCTGGAGCTTGTCCGTACGCCGGCGCAACACACATGGTGAGGTGCAGGATTCCGATGGCCGCTGCAACTATGAGCGTTTCCCGCCGGACCAATTTCGACCAGCGCCTCCCGGGGTTGACATCGTTAGCGGTGGGGGCGCCCGCTGTTGCTGGGCAAGGAATTCGCAAGACAGGCTGCATCGCTAAGAGCATTTCTCCTGTTGGAGTAAAGTCGGCAAGCACGCTCACGCATCCCTGCCGGCAAGCGACAAACGCGTTCGCTATCGAGCTTACCCCATCACAGTAACAGGAGAAATGCTCAAAAACATTCCTGCTCTTGGTGTGGAGTTCAACTCATTACGTGGCTGGCGTGCCAGACTCGCGTGGCGCTCGCTGCTTTACCGGTTGTGCCGGAACTCCAGCGTAAACCGTCCACGGCTCCAGATCATGTGTGGCTACCGAACCCAAGCCCAGTACCGCGCCCTCGCCCAGGTTCACGCCCGGGCATACCGAAGCACGGGCACACACCCAGGAGTATGAGCCCAGGCTCATGGGGAAAGAAATGAGCGGGAAGGATGGGTCGTTGTAGTCGTGTGTAGCCCCGCAAATGTAAGCCTGCTGGGAAACGATGGCGTGCGATCCGAAGGACACCGGCGAAGGATTATAGATCTCCGCCTCGTCGCCCAGTGAAACCCCATCCGCACACAGAAGATTCCAGGGAGCCCATACGCGCGACCTGGGATAAAAGTGACAATGCGGACCGAGCGTGGCTCCGAAGCAACGCAGAAGAAAAGCGCGCCAGGAATGAAAAGGCCGGGGTGAGGTGCGAAATAAGAGCGTCCAGCATATGGACCATGCCAGCCTGCGCATGCGGTTCGACAAGGAGAACGAAGGCCTTAGGTAGGGATCGACGGATTGGGCTGCTCGACGCATCGGTGCTTCACGCTCAGAGCGGTGTCGTTAGGAAAACCGCACAT
The DNA here is from genome assembly GCA_963743365.1 of uncultured Acidobacteriaceae bacterium. Taxonomy (GTDB): domain Bacteria; phylum Acidobacteriota; class Terriglobia; order Terriglobales; family Acidobacteriaceae; genus PALSA-350. The sequence continues at coordinate 170,900 of CAVUQE010000014.1, read as the reverse complement.
CCCCCCACAACGCTGCCCCCGGATTGCTTTCGAGCATGGCGGCGTCGACAAACTTCATGAGGTCCAGCCCGCTCAGGCGTGCCGTGGCAGGCGGGGACAGGCATAGCGTCGCAAAGGAAAATCTGCGGTTATACGAGAGTCTGCTCGGCTCACTTTACCCGGAGGACTACTCCAAAGCTCAGAGTATACGGCTTGAGCTTGGTGTCTATGTAAACGCCGGGCGCTCCGGGTATAAATCCCGGTGGATAATAGTGGTTTCCCAGGTCCCAAAGCTGATACTGGAAGTCGACCATACGAAAATTCAGGGTTCGATTCTTGTGGTAGTCCACACCACCGCCGAACTCGTAAACAATGCTGTTGTCGGTTTGACCACTCTTGTAGGTAAGATTCCCGGTGCCGATCAGGAAGTCGCCATAGGGGCGAAACCGGCGATAAATGTAGTGAAGTTCCGGACCGAATACAAGCGTTCTTTGTTTTCCGAAAGTGCCCGTGCTGTAGGTGAAGCGAGCCCCCACCGCAGGCTGACCAAACACGAACCGGCCCAGACGGAAATCAGCGCCTCCGGCTGCGCCTTGATTCCAGCCTTTGGCATCGAGGAGGTCGCTCGGTGGAGGATTGCTCGGCGGGTAGTCGATTGTAGAATTGAAGTCGGTTTTCACCAGGGTGTACAGCCCATAGACGTTGATTTGACTTCCGCCGCCCTTGATTGCGGGTACCACCTGGGCATGAGATGCGTTCGGCAGTATGGCTCCCGCCACCAGAACTGCGAACACTAGTGCTCTAGAGAGAAGTCGCATGTTGGCCGCCCGTGAAATCAAATGTTGATACCTTCGGTGTCTGGAGATATCTACCGGAATTCCAGGGCCGAGATGACGCATTGCAGTCCCTGGTTCAGGCTTCATCTCATCTTGCAGAGTACAGACACAAATAGAGCATGCGCTGCATCCACTCGTTTCTACCAAGTAACCTCGCTGGTTACAAATCCAACAATAGTTGCAGCGCTAGTACACATACTGATGCCCAAAAGGGCGGCTCGTGGTTGCATCACAATCCGGAACTGTATTAGAGAAATCCCACCATTGAAGCTGGAAAATCAAGCTCCGTAGCAGGTCTTGGAATGCCAGTGCAATATGCGTGTATTTGCAACAGTATTCCTGCTAATGCACGTTCAGGGTAATCAAAAGCTACTCGTCTGTCTAGAAGAGAAACAGTGCTGCCTCACGACAGAACAGCGAAAACAATTAGCGCCCAAGGTACCGCATCAATTAGCAGCGAACGCAACGGGGACTCATCGTGGTAGGCTTTACACGGCAAAGGCTTGGGAAGCAGTTACGGGTTCATTTTGCTTGCAGCAACAACCGGCAGGAACCTATCAGGGTAATAGCAGGGAGAGCACTCAATACGTTAGGAAATCTCACCACGGTTAAGAGTGTGCAGTGGAACTTGAAGCCGGGCAGGTCGCTCCCACGGCCAGTGCGCTGCGCCATCGAGCATCTCTCCTGTTACCGTGGTGTGGATGGCCCGCGGCCGCTGATGAAATGTTCTCGCGTCAATGTCCTCGCGTCGTGGGCCAGTGGTCTTCGATCGTAAGCATCTGGAGTGTTCATGCCTAAGACTGCCCTCCTCATTGGCGCCGGCCCCGCGGGGCTCACGGCTGCCCTGGAGTTTCTTCGCCGTTCCGATGTGCATCCCATTGTGCTCGAGGCCAGCCACGAGATCGGCGGCATTTCGCGTACCATCAGGCATAACGGCAACCGCATCGACATTGGGGGCCACCGCTTTTTCTCCAAATCCGATCGAGTGATGAACTGGTGGATGGAGTTGATGCCGCCCGAGGCGAGTGCCGATACCCAACACGCGTTGCGTCACCAGAATAAGCAGCGAACCCTTAAGGTCGACAGTCATGGACTTTCGCCCGAGACTACGGATCTGGTGATGCTGGTCCGCCCCCGCAAGAGCCGCATTTACTTCCTCCGCAGATTCTTTGACTACCCCATCAAACTGACTGCGGACACGCTGCGCAAACTCGGGTTGATCCGCACCGTGAAAATTGGTTTCAGCTACCTGATGGCCAGGCTTTTTCCGCGCAAGGTGGAGAAGTCGCTGGAGGATTTCCTGATTAACCGCTTCGGCCGCCAACTGTACCTGACATTTTTCAAGTCCTACACCGAGAAGGTCTGGGGCGTGCCCTGCCAGGAGATCAGCGCCGAGTGGGGAGCACAGCGCATCAAGGGACTGTCGCTCACCACCGCCGTCCTCCATTTTCTTAAGAAGGCCTTCTCCCCCTCCAGGGACGAGGCGATCCAGCAAAAGGGAACAGAGACCTCGCTGATCGAAAAATTTCTCTATCCCAAATATGGTCCGGGTCAGCTATGGGAACACGCCGCCGACCAGATTCGCAGCCGCGGTGGAGAGATACTTCTCGGCTGGCGCGCCACCCGTCTCTTCGTTCAGGGCGACAAGATCACCGCGGTCGAGGCGGTCAGCGATAGCGGCGAACGGCGGCGCTTTCCGGCGGACTATGTCTTCTCCACTATGCCGGTGCGCGAACTGATCGATGCCCTGGACACCCCGATTCCCCGCGAGGTCCGCGAAGTAAGCGATGGCCTGCAATATCGCGACTTTATTACCGTGGGACTTCTGGTCGACCAACTGACGGTGCGCGAGGCCGACGGAGGGCCGCTCAAGGACAACTGGATCTATATCCAGGAGCCGGATGTGCTGGTGGGTCGGCTGCAGATCTTCAATAATTGGAGCCCTTACATGGTGGCCGACCCCGCCAAGACCTGGATTGGGCTGGAATATTTTTGCTATCAAACGGACGCCCTGTGGAAAATGCCCGACGAGGAGCTTAAGAAATTCGCCATTGCGGAAGTGGAGAAGATTGGGATTCTGAGGGCTAGCGACGTGACCGACGCCCACGTGGTGCGCGTCCCTAAGACCTATCCGGCCTACTTTGGCACCTACGACCGATTCCACATCATTCGCGCATTCCTCGATCGCTTCCCTAATTTGTACCTTGTCGGCCGGAACGGGATGCACAAGTACAATAACCAGGACCACTCTATGCTGACTGCTATGACGGCGGTCGATAACATTATTGCCGGTATAGAGGATAAGGAGAACGTCTGGTCCATCAATACCGAAATGGAATATCATGAGGAAGAAGTAAAAAATCAGGCGCAGGCCGCCGACTCGCCCACCCAGAGCAGAAACAGCATCCGGGCGACGGCTTAACGTATTTGCCTTTGGGGAGTAGAAAACCGCCAGAAGAGCGCTCCCCCGACAGCCTCTATCCAGGTTCTTGTATCAATCTTGCACGATTTGAGTATGGCTTTCCCCCAAAGATCGTAGTTTCATCAACTCATTCGTTGCCTAAGGCGGATCCAAAAAAGATGAGCGAATCCATTGCAATTACAGTAGTCGGCTCGGGGTACGTAGGTTTAGTGGCGGCCGCATGCTTTGCCGAAATCGGCCACCGGGTGTTATGTGTCGACAACGACGAAGATAAGGTGAATAAGCTTAACCAGGGTGTGGTGCCTATTCACGAGGAGTTTCTCCCCGAGTTGCTCGGTAGACACCGGGCCAGCGGACAGGTCCAGTTCACTACCGACCTTGGCCATGCCACGCAGGAGTCGCAAGTCATCTTCATCGCCGTCGGTACGCCGCAAAGCGATACCGGCAACGCAGATTTGTCCTATGTAGACGCAGTGGCCAGCGAGATCGCCCGCTCGATTCACTCCTACAAAGTGATCGTGGAGAAGAGCACGGTGCCGGTGTATACCAACGACTGGATCCGGCGCACCATCGAACGGAATGGCGTCTCGCGCTCGCTCTTTGACGTCACTTCAAATCCCGAATTCCTTCGCGAAGGTACCGCAGTAAAGGATTTCCTCCATCCCGACAGGATTGTTCTCGGCGCTGATAGCGCAGATGCAGCGCGCCTGTTGGCCGCCATCTACGAGCCGCTCACCTCCGGCAGCTACTACGAGCGTTCGGACGCGGTTCCCGGACACCGGAACGTCACCGATCTGCCGCCATTTTTGCAGACCTCGACCAAGGCAGCGGAGCTCATCAAGCATGCCTCCAACGCATTTCTGGCCATGAAGATCTCTTTTATCAACGTGGTCGCCAACCTCTGCGAAGCGGTCGACGCGGACGTAGAGCACGTCGCCAAGGGTATGGGTCTGGACAACCGCATCGGCAAGCGCTTCCTGAGCGCCGGAATCGGCTACGGAGGCTCATGCTTCCCTAAGGATGTCGCGGCCTTCCGCTACGTCGCGCAGCAGTTGGGCATCGACTTTGGCCTGCTCGAGGAAGTGGAGAAGATCAACGAGCTGCAGAAGGAGCGCTTCTTCCAGAAGATTCGCTCCGCGCTCTGGACCTTGCGCAAAAAGCGCCTCGGCGTCCTTGGCCTATCCTTTAAAGGGGGCACGGACGATATTCGCGAGTCTCCCGCTCTCGAGATCATCCGCATGCTGCTCGATGCGGGGGCCTCGATTTGTGCCCATGATCCGGCCGGCATCGAGCGCGCCAAGGTGGAAATGCCACCCCACGCCAACCTGCAATACACCGACGATCCCTATGCGGCCGCGGATAACGCCGACGCCTTGTTGATCCTCACCGACTGGGTAGAATTTGCCCGTCTTGATCTCAAGCGGCTGCGCTACACGCTGCGCTATCCCATTGTCATCGACGGGCGCAACCTCTTCGATCCCTGGGTCATGCAGGATCTCGGCTTCACTTATCTCAGCGTAGGTAGGCCCTCGCAGCATACCTCGGTCGAATCGGCTTCGACCAAGCGCTGGCCCTAAACAAACGCTCGGATACCCCGGGTAATCTAAACTCGGATCAACTCTAGACCAAGGGGAACCGTATTTTGACGACTCATCGTGTCCTGGTCACCGGCGCCGCCGGCTTCCTTGGATCCCATCTGTGCGACGCACTGATTGGCGAAGGCAAGCATGTCATTGGCGTGGATAATCTTTCCACCGGCCGCCCCGCCAACCTGGCTGGGCTGAGCAACGAGCCACGGTTCTCCCTGGTCGAACAGGATATCTGTGAGCCATTCGACCTTGGAAAAGTCGATTTCCTCTTCAACTTCGCTTCACCGGCCAGCCCTTTTGACTACGCAAAGCTCGGACCGGAAACACTAAACGTTGGCTCCCAGGGAACCAGGAATGTCCTGGACCTGGCGCGCAAATATCAAGTCGGTTTCCTGCACGCCTCCACATCTGAGTGCTACGGCGACCCGGAGGTTCACCCCCAGGCGGAAACCTACTGGGGCCATGTCAACCCCATCGGACCTCGTTCGGTCTACGACGAGGCCAAGCGATTTTCCGAAGCGCTCATCATGGCCTACCACCGCTACTACAGCGTGGACACCCACATGGTGCGCATCTTCAACACCTACGGCCCGCGCTTGCAGCCGACCGATGGGCGTGTCATCTCCAACCTGATGATCCAGGCGCTGCTCGATGAAGATCTCACCGTCTACGGGGATGGCCTCCAGACGAGGAGCTTCTGCTACGTCTCTGATTTGATCGCCGGCATCATTCTTCTCTCCCGTTCTAACGAGCATCTTCCCGTGAACATCGGAAACCCGGTGGAGTGGACCATCAAGGACTGCGCGCGCGAGGTTCTGACCGTCACCGGCTCCCGCAGCAAGATTCGCTACGAACCGTTGCCCATTGACGATCCGATGCAGCGCTGCCCCGACATTACGAAGGCAAGAACCCTTCTCGGTTGGGAGCCGAAGATCCCTCTTCGCCAAGGCCTCGAGCTGTCCCTCGAATACTTTCGGGCCAGCCTGCCGACGCGCTCCCATTAGGCTGGGGGTTCTGGCCTCCATTACAATCCAGGGGGACGCAACAGAAAGCCCGTCTTCGCCTACAGCATGTTCACTTCTGGTGTTTGCACGGCAACGGTCCCCGACGCGGCTTTTCCTCAAGAAAAGTCGCACTTCGCCTAACCCAACTGGGCAGAGTAGAAGTGAAATGCTCTGGAGGTGAGTGATGCTTAACGATCTGTCGCCCATTCTCGTAACCGGCGGTGCCGGGTTCATTGGATCGAACTTCGTTCTGGATTGGCTCGCGCTGGTGGGCTCGCCACTAGTCAACCTCGATAAGCTTACCTATGCGGGCAACCTGCAGAACCTCACCTCGGTTGCGCAGCATCCTGCCTACAGCTTCGAGCAGGGGGACATCTGCGACCAGCCCTTTATCGACCGATTGTTCGACCGGTACCAACCGCGCGCCCTCCTGCACTTCGCGGCTGAGAGCCACGTGGACCGTTCTCTGGCCGGCCCCGAGGCATTTGTGCGCACCAATGTTGACGGCACCTTCCGGCTGCTCGAAGCCTCCCGAGCTTATCTGGCAAAACTCGACGCCCAGGATCGCCAGAAGTTTCGTTTTCTGCACGTCTCGACCGACGAGGTTTACGGCACACTTCGTCCCCAGGACCCACCCTTCGAGGAGACCACCGCGTACGCCCCAAACAGTCCCTATGCCGCCTCCAAGGCAGGCTCAGACCATCTGGTGCGCGCCTATGTTCATAGCTATGGGCTGCCTGCGGTGACCACCAATTGCTCCAACAACTATGGTCCTTTTCAGTTTCCGGAGAAGCTTCTGCCCCTGATGATCACTAATGCCATCGCCGGCAAGTCGCTGCCGGTATACGGGGATGGCCGCCAGGTGCGTGATTGGCTCTACGTGGGCGATCACTGCTCCGCTCTACGGGCTGTGCTGGAGCGCGGTGAGATCGGCGAGACGTACAACATCGGTGGCCGCAATGAGCAGGCCAACCTTGATACAGTCCAGTTGCTCTGCAGCCTGCTTGACGAGCTGCTACCCAACTCACCCCATGCGCCTCACCGCAACCTGATCAGCTTCGTGACCGACCGGCCAGGTCACGACCGGCGCTATGCCATTAACGCGGCGAAGATCGAACGCCAGCTAGGTTGGCGTCCCGCCGAAACCTTCGCTACTGGCCTGCGGCGAACGGTGCAGTGGTATCTCGCGCATCAGGATTGGGTGGAAGAGGTGACCAGCGGCGCCTACCGTCAATGGATCGATCAGAATTATGCCCACCGTGGAGGCGCCAGGCGATGAAGGGCATTATCCTCGCCGGCGGTTCCGGGACCCGCCTCTATCCCGTCACCCACGTTGTCTCCAAGCAACTGCTTCCCGTCTACGACAAGCCGATGATCTACTACCCGCTGTCGGTGCTTATGCTGGCCGGCATTCGCGAAGTTCTGATCATCTCTACGCCCGCGGACACGGCGCTCTTCGAACGGCTCCTGGGTTCTGGCGAGCAGTGGGGCATGTCCTTTCAATACGCTGTGCAGCCAACTCCGGATGGCTTGGCGCAGGCGCTGATTATTGGTGAGGACTTTATCGGTGGCGAGCCGTGTTCTCTCATCCTTGGGGACAATATCTTTTACGGGCACGATTTTGCCCAGAGTCTTCAGGCGGCGGCGAAGGTCGAGGATGGCGCTGTGGTCTTCGCCTATCCAGTCTCCGATCCGGAGCGATACGGAGTCGTGGAATTCGACAGCTCGGGCCGCGCGCTATCCATTGAAGAAAAACCCGAAAAGCCTAAGTCCCGCTACGCGGTCACCGGCCTTTATTTTTTTGACGGCAAGGCCTCGCAGATAGCCCGCCAGATCAAGCCATCGGCGCGCGGCGAGCTGGAAATTACCGATGTCAATCGCCGGTATCTGGAAAAAGGCAAGCTGCGTACCCAAGTCCTCGGGCGGGGCTTTGCGTGGCTCGACACTGGAACCCACGACTCCTTGATTGAGGCAGCCATTTTCATCGAGACCATCGAGAAACGGCAGGGACTCAAGGTCGCCTGTCCCGAAGAGATCGCCTATCGCTTAGGTTGGATCGACGCCGCACGTCTGGAAAAACTGATTCTCCGGGTCGCGAAAAGTGGCTACGGCAAGTACCTTCGCTCCGTTCTCGACGAGCGCGTCTTTTAAGGGAAGAAGGGGAACCGCAGGTCCCTTCACCGACAACCTGAGGCCGGTCTCTCCATCCCTCAGTAACGGCTGCTGAGGTGAGCGCAATCTCCCCTTTGTCATCCCGGAGGAAGCCGAGGGACCTGCGGTGCGCCTTTCCCGGTAACGGAAGTCAGAACTCTCCGTCCGAATAACGAAAGCCAAGGTTCGAAACCGCATTTAACCTTGTCATCCCGCGTGCCCCACCCGACCACAGACGATGGTCCTACCCCCGTGGACGCAATGCCGCCAGAAAGTCCTCGACCGACCGCGTGTTCAAAACATCCGCCTTCGTCAGCCACGCTCGCCTCAGCTGCCGGATTCCATAATGCATTGCGTCCAGATGGCTGATGTGGTGCGAGTCGGTATTGATCACAATGTTGCATCCCAGCTCCCGCGCCCGGCGCAAGTCTATGTCGCACAGGTCAAGCCGGTCGGGATAGGCGTTATGCTCGACCGCTACGCCGAGCCTCGCCGCCTGCTTGAGCACCGCCGTCAAATCCATTTCGTAACTATCCCTGCGCAGCAATAATCGCCCCGTCAGATGGCCCAAAATTCTGACGTATGGATTCTCCAGTGCCTTGAGCAGACGCTCCGTCATTTGTTCCTTAGGCTGCTGAAAGAGAGAGTGAACGCTGGCAATCACCACGTCCATTCGGGCCAACACGTCGGGTGAGAGGTCGATTTCTCCATCGCCCAGGATGTCGACTTCAATTCCGGTCAGCACCCGTATGCGTCCCTCCATGCGCGCATCCACTTCGCGAATCTGTTTCATATGTTCGAGCGCGCGCTGGTCATCGAGTCCGTTGACCATGGCAAGATTCTTCGAATGGTCGGTGATGGCAATGTACTGGTAGCCACGCGCGATGCCGGCTTCCGCCATCTCAAGGATGGTGTTTCGTCCATCCGTGGCCTGCGTGTGCATATGCACATCGCCGCGCAGATCACTGGTTTCGATCAGCTGCGGTAGCCGATGTTCAGCGGCCGCTTCGATCTCCCCCTGGTTTTCGCGCAGTTCGGGTGCAATAAAGTCCAGGCCCAGCGCCCCATAGATCTCCTCTTCGGAGGCGGATGCCACCACCGTGCCGTCGTCCAAACGCGCCAGCGCATACTCGCTCAAGGTGTAGCCGCGCTTCAGCGCGCGTTGGCGCAGCGAGACATTGTGCATTTTCGACCCCGTGAAGTACTGCAGGGCCGCGCCGTATGACGCCTTTGGCAACAGGCGCACATCCACCTGCAGTCCGCTGCGCAATCGAAAGCTCACCTTGTTTTGTCCTTTGGCCAGCAGTTCGGCGATCGGGGGATACGCGGCCGTGTATTCGACGGCGGCGGCAACCGTTTCTTCGGCGCAAGCGGGACCGGTCACCAGCAGGTCCAGATCGCCCACAGTCTCGCGTCCCCGCCGCAGAGACCCAGCCGGCATGACCTGCTCGATTCCCGGAAACTGCTCCAGGTAGAGGGTCACTCGCTCTGCCGCGGCTTCGGCGTCATCAAGCAGAAAGCGTCCACTGTTCTTGCGATATTCCGCGATGCCGCGCGACAACTTCTCGATCAGCTTTTGTCCAAAGCGCGGTAGCGTCGCCAGCTTGCCCGCGTCGATCGCGGCCTGCAGCTGTTCGATGTCGCTCACCTGCAACGCCTCCCAAAGCAGGGCCACCGTCTTCGGTCCCATGCCGGGTAGCTTCAGCAGCTCCAGCATGGTAGGCCGATACCTGGTCAGCAGTTCATCGCGCAGTTTCAGGCTTCCGCGGGTTTCGATTTCCTGGATGTTCGTCGCCATGCCCTTGCCGATGCCTTGAATGGCAAGCAGCCGGGCGGGCTCGTTCACGAAAGAGCTGAGTTGTTCGGTGCTGTTCTCGACCGCTTCGGCGGCCCGCCGGTAGGAGCGGATACGGAATGGATCTCCCGCCGCAATCTCCAGCAGGTCAGCGGTTTCAGCGAGTAACTGAGCAATGGATTTGTTGTCCATTTGATCCCCGTGTGCCTTGTTGCCCAGGGGAGATTAGAACATTTTCACTCCGGTGTACACGAGGCAACTGCTGCGGGCGCGGCTTTTCCTCAGGAAAAAACCGCGCTTCACATAACGGCCCAAACAGCGTAGAAGTGAAAAAGTTTCAAGAAACCATGCTCACGGCAGACAAATCTCAGCCGCAGGCAGCGTTGCGCGCACAAAGTGCGATGCGCGCTAAGCGCTTTTCTTCACAGCTATGCTATGCAGGTGAGCCTGCGGTATCTCTGGCGTGAGGCGTTAGGCTACTTCTCGAACTCGAGTTACGGAATCGGCTTGGGGACCTTTCTGTCCTTGAACGATGTCGAATTCCACCTCGTCCCCTTCTTTCAAGCTCTTGTATCCATCGAGTTGGATCGCGCTGTAATGGACAAACACGTCGGGTCCATCGTCGCGGCCGATAAAGCCGTAACCCTTCGCGTTATTGAACCACTTCACTTTGCCTTTGTGTTGAGCCACTAGCCTGTCGACCTTCCTTAGTGCGGATCGAGCATGAGGAGAACAAACTGCTCTCCTTTACAGACGCATCACAAGGTCGAATGGTTTTCCCCAAAATGTCCATTGAGTTGTGCGAGGCTCTTACAACAAGTGCCCTATTTTCTGTTCTTTTTCTGCTCTTCTTTCCGCAGACGGTCATAAAGCATCACTGAAATCAGCGTTTTACCGTCGTGAACCTTGCCTTCTTCAATCATGCTTAACAACTTTGAGAGGGGTATCGACTCTATTTCCAACTGCTCGTCGTACTCCGGCTGGGCCTCTCCCCGAGTCAGGCCTTCGGCGATGAACACCTGCATCCACTCACCCAGAAAGCCGGGGCTGGCAAAGTAGCGCAGCATTTTGCGCCAGCGCGCCGCCTTAAAGCCCGTTTCTTCCAGCAGTTCGCGCTTGGCTCCAGCCAGCGGATCTTCGCCTTCCTCCAGCTTTCCCGCCGGAATCTCCAGCAGATATTCTTTCGCGGCATGACGGTATTGGCGCTCCAGCACGATCAAGGGATCGCGCTTGCTTTGCCCATCGTCGATCGCAAGGATGACGACCGACCCATTGTGGCGCACAACATCGCGCATCACTTTCCGGCCATTTTCCAGAATTTCGTCGGTGTACACCCGGAAGAGCGGACCGTCATAGCTCAACTTTGATGAGACCACTTCGATTTTGGAGTGTTTGCTGCTGTTCTTCTTGGGTGCACTCTTACTCGACGCCTTTTTCTTGGCCATGCCTCTCCTTCACCGGAATTTCCTGTTGAGTTTCTTGGCACTGTCGAAGTTCATGCGGCTTTCCTCACTGAAAGCCGCACACGCGAACCTGTTTGGCGCCTCGTGCAGGAAATCCGGTCACGCTGCTGGATAATTTAAAGTACCATCCGGTCATCGGTGCGCTGGGGGCGCTCCGGCCTTCCCGCGCCGCGGCTGCCGTCAAAAGCTTGGCCGCCCACGGGGATATACAGGCAATTCGTCTGCATCTTCGGGCCCTAGAGTTCCATCCTATGTGGGCGGGCGTGTATCGCTCGATGGCGATCTAGGCGCCTGAGGGTCCTGCCCAGGGTGTGCAGCTGCTGGGCGGGGCCGCAGGGAATTCCGGTTAGCGTCGTGAGAAACTACTGCAGGGGGCAAAAGGATGGCTCTGGAACAGGAGATGGCGGTGAAGACCGAGTGTTATCCCATCGCGCTTCTGCCCGGCCTTAGCCGGCTGTTCCTGGACTTCACGGAGCGCCGCGAGGCGCTCGCGCCCTTCTACCCGGCCAGCGCGTATTCCACCCAGTGGATGACGGAGCCGGGAGTACTCTCCAGTGCTCATCGCGCAACTCTTTGCAACTTGTTGGAACAGCAGAACCGCACCTTCGGTGCATCTGACGCTGTCTTCAAAAACATCGCGCGTCTGCGTGACGGCGCGGGTGCAGTGGTGACCGGCCAGCAGGTGACCCTCTTCGGGGGCCCACTTTTTACCATCCTCAAAGCGGCGACCGCGATTCGCAAAGCAAAAGACGCCTCCACCGCCGGCACCCCGCATGTGCCGGTCTTCTGGCTGGCGACCGAAGATCATGACCTGGCGGAAGCCAGTCACGTTACGCTGCCCGACCGCCATGAGCTGAAAACGCTGCGTCTGGCGCCTGGATCCGCGCATGGAGTGGCGGCCGGCGGCGTGGTCTTGGGAAAGAACCTCGAAGAGCTGGTAGCCCAGGTGGGCGAGATCCTTGGTCCCGGGCCGCTGCTTGATCAGCTAGCCGCCTGCTACCGGGAAGGCCAGACGCTGGGGCAGGCTTTTGCGCAATTCATTTCCCGAATCTTTGCCCAGCAGGGGTTATTGGTGGTGGACGCTGCTTCGCGCGGCTTCCATGCTTTGGGCAGCGATGTTCTGCGCCAGGCGATTGTGCGTGCGGATGAGCTGAGAGTTGCGATCACCGATCGTGACCAGCAGCTCGCGGCTGCCGGCTATCACTCCCAGGTTTTGGTTCCGCAGCTATCCAGCCTGCTCTTCTTGTTCGATCGCGACTCCGGCGCGAGAGTTCCCCTGCGGCGAACGTCGGATGGTGGCTGGCAAGCAGCAAGGCACGCTTATCCCACCTCAGAACTGTTGGCTATCCTCGATGCAGAACCCGAGCGGCTTAGCCCCAACGCTCTCCTGCGTCCTGTTTTTCAGGACGCCATCCTGCCCACGGGTGCCTATGTAGGTGGGCCGTCTGAAGTCGCATATTTCGCTCAGTCGCAGGTGCTTTATGAACGAATCCTGGGTCGCACCACGCCGATTCTTCCTCGTCTGTCGGCTACTCTCATCGAGCCTGCGATCGGTGCTCTGCTCGCCCGGCACGATGTTTCCTTACCCGATGTGATTCAGAGCGCCTTGCGGGATCCGCTCGAGTTGGCCCAGCGGTTCGGCGCGCGGGCGATCTCGGTAGTGGGCAAGCGCAAACTCGCCGCGGCTGGAAGTGCCTTGGACACTGAGCTCTCGGCGCTGGCCACCTATATGCACTCTCTCGATCCCGGTCTAGGCCGGGCTGCAGATGTCAGCAGCTCCAAGATGCGCTACCAGATGAACCGCATGCGCAGGCTGGCGGCAAACTATGAGCTCCGCCGCGAGCAATCGCTTGGCCGCGATGCCGGGCTGATCGCGCTCAATCTTTTCCCCGATCGCCGTCCACAAGAGCGTATTCTTGCTGCCGCGTGGTTCCTGTCCCGCTACGGCGAAGGCCTTCAGGAGCTGCTCGTGGAGCAAGCTGGCCAGCAGTGCCCCGGTCACAAAGCTATCTGGCTGTAACGGGACGGCATCAGCTGGCCTTCCTACGGCAGGTCCCGGTTAAATGTTTTAGAATGTTGGCAGCAATGAAGGCCAAAGCCGACAAGCCGTTCGACGTGACCTGTCCCGATTGCGGGGCGATCCTGCGCGTCGACCCCGAGACCAGGGCGATCCTCTCGCACACCCCCGCTCCGCGCAAGCGGACTTTCGAAGATTTTGAAGCTGCCGCCAAGGCCATGCGCGCGCAGGATGAACGCAAAGAAGACATTTTCCGGCAGTCAGTAGAAGCTGAAAAAAATAAACAACAATTGTTCGACAAGCGATTCGAGGAAGCGTTGCGTAAGGCGAAGGAGACTCCCGATGAGGGTCGCCCTCTGCGTGAATTCGATCTCGATTAAGCAGTTTCCTCAATGGGTGGAACCGAAGCCGGGACAGGGAGCTGATTAAAGGCATTTTCTCCGCATCTAAAACTGCAGTTCATGCGAAAGAGAGACACCGATGGGGATCACACATATTCCGCAGCAAGTGGCATCCAGCGTTCAAGACGCAGCCGAAGGCTTGAGGCAGCAGGGAACCCGGCTTCTGGACAACGGCTGGGATAAGAACTGGGTGCGCACGGTGGCCGCGGGGACTCTGGTGACGGGGGCGGTTCTGCTAGCCACAGGCAAGCGCAAGGCCGGTTTAGCTGTTGCTGCTGCCGGTACTGTCTTCGCGTTGCTTGAAGATCCTGAGGGTGTCAAGAAAACCTGGAACAGTCTCCCGGATTATCTCGAGAGCGGCCACAGCCTCCTGGGCCGTTTCGAGAAGTTTGTCGGAGAGCTTACGGCGCAAGGCGACAAACTCCGCAGCGTAGTCGAAAAAGCCGTACGCCAAGCCTAGACGTTACCCAATTCCTAATTGCTCGCGGGCCCTTTGGCTGATGCGGTCCGGTGTCCACGCCGGTTCCCATATCAGGTTGACAACCGTCTCGCTAATCTCAGGAACGCCCGCCAGCCGGTTCCGCACCTGTTCGATGATTGAAGCGTGGGCAGGGCAGCCTTGCGAGGTCATCGTCATATCTACTTCCACACGCTGCCGGGGGAACGCCCGTCTGGAATTCGCGTCTGGAGTCAGCTTGACCGTATAGATCAACCCCAAGTCGACTATGTTGACCGGGATTTCCGGATCATAGCAATCTCTTAGCGCTGTCATGACATCGTCTTCGGTGAGGGCCATCTTTCTCTCTCTTCCTGGATTCTCCGAACGATCCGGAAAAGCCTTCGCCACTAAAGGCCCGGCTTTCCACCCTTGTGGGGTTCTTTCAGGGAAAGGCACACCGCTTCCACTGCGCTTGCACTCTCCCGTCCACTTAGACTCCGAAGGATGTCCAAATTAGCTTTTTCGATTCTGTCCATGCGCCTCTGCGCCTGCTACGGTGGGCCACCGCTCCGCAACACCGCGGTTCCTGAAGCGTACGAGCTTCAGCTCGTACGTAAATTTTTGCAAAAGAGATCCGGCTTTAGCCGCTGAGGGATGATTCCTTCCAGCTTCATCGACTTTTCCGCACCCTGTAAAGTCGTGCCTTCCGTTAGCAGCCTGCTACGTAAGCCTGTGAGACTCAGTGTTTGCGTTCCACCAGGTATCGCGCCACCGCTTTCAGCCGGCCGGCGCGCTCCCCATACCCCGCTAACTGCGCAAACGCCTCTTCCACCAACCGCTCCGCATCCTGAATGCTCTGGGCAACCCCGTATACTGCGGGCCATGTGGCTTTCTCGCTGGCGACATCTTTGCCGGCGGTCTTTCCAAGTTGGGAAGAATCCTGGGTTACGTCCAGCACATCATCCATGATTTGAAAGGCAAGTCCTGCTTTCCGTCCAAATTCCCGCAGCCGTTCAATGTCGCTTGCGGACCCGCCGGCGTACACGCCGCCCGCCATCAGGCTGACGCGAATCAACGCCCCGGTCTTTGCACGATGGATGCGTTCTACCAGCTCCGGGGTTGGCTGGTGTTCCTCGGCTTCGAGGTCCATGACCTGCCCGCCAATCATGCCCTCGACGGTTCCTGTCGCCTGCGCGATTGAGCGCACGATTTCCACGGTTTGCGGAGCCGGGCACTGCAAGCCGGCCAGCACCTCGTAGGCCTGCGTCTGCAGTGCATCCCCGGCAAGGATCGCAATCGCCTCGCCAAAGGCGACATGGCAGGTTGGCTTGCCGCGGCGCAGATCGTCATTATCCAGCGCAGGCAAATCATCATGAATCAGCGAATACGTGTGCAGCATTTCTATCGCCGCGCCCAGCTCTTCCACTCCATTTGGAAATTCAGCGGAGCCTGCGATCATTTTCGCGGCTTCCATGCACAGCACCGGACGAAGCCGCTTGCCTCCGGCAAAAACACTGTGCCGCATTGCGCGGTGAATCGAGACCGGAGCCTGATCCGGACCGGGCAATAGGCGATCCAGAGCGTGATCGATAAGCTCCGCACCGCTGCCCAGAATCTCGCGCACATTTTGCTGCATTTTCGTAATCATACGCGACGGTGAACACGCGCCTTGCGCTCTGCTATGGCTGCTGCCGCGAGCGCCAACAGTGCGATGGCGGAGATTGCGCGCCCCACCTCGACGTCTCGTGTCGGGGCCCAATGCACTTCCACCACATGACTCCCTGCGTTTAGCGGAACTGTCATCAATCCATCTTCCCGTGAAGGCCGGCTGTTCACCGATTGCCCATCGACGGTCACTTGCCATGACGGATAGTCCATCAAACGCAGCACCGCATAACTTGTCTCCGGGGTTACGACGCTCACCGTCCAGTACTCCCCGTTCCTTCGTCTTGCGTCTACCTGCGCCGGAATGCTGCCCGGGCCGCCGGCTCGCCACTCGGGATTGTCTGCCGCGGTGTCGTCTGCTGTGTCATCCTGCGCGGAACGCAGCACGCGCACCAGGGGCAGATGCTGCTGCACCGCGGCATTATCCACTCCGATGGGCGTGTACTCGTCCGTGCCTTCGGTGCCTTGTCCCAGGCGGAATCCGGCAACCTGCGCCACGACCGCGTCCTCTTCATCGCAGGGCTGAAAGAAGAGCACAGAGGAGCCGATGCCCATGGTAGCGATCAGGAAGCCTGCTACCAGAATCCGCCATCTTGCCTGGCGGACGACGGCCATACCAGCAAGAGTGCAGCCGGCTACGCTCAGCGCCATCAGCCAACGCCAGGGAAACTGCAGAAACTTCAGGTGCGGCGCGTGCGCCCAGAGCACCTCGCTGGCCGGCAATTGCAGTAACAGAAGGACCGGGAGCATCGCGGTGACAACAATCCTGGCCGATCCGCCCGCTCGTTTTCTCCACGCCAGGTACGCCGCGACGCCAGCCCCGGCAAATTCTATGACCAGGATCCATGACGCCGTGCGCAATACCTGGTCATGAAAGGCATCGGCGGTGTGCGCGAACAGGAAGCTGTCTTCGACGCGCATTCCCGGATTAATCGCCCGCTCGATCTGCACCCACCGCTGCTCGAAAGCCGCCGGAACGATATAGAAGGCGGCTAGTCCGAGCCCCAAAGCCATTCCACCAGCGGCCCGCAGAGCAGGCCACGGTTTGCCTTCCGCTATCCACATTCCCAGTGCGAGGACTGCCAGCAGATAGCTGCCGATCACGGCTGCGGGCGAATTGGTGAGCCACAGGGCAGCTACCGACAGGCCGAGCGGCGCAACGGACGCCCTCCTTCGGAGTGCGAAGAGCACCAACAAGGGAAGCCATGCGGCTGCCAGGAGCTCACCAAAAGCCGACCGCTCGTAGGCCACAAACATCGCATAGGGGTTGGCAACGTACAGGCAGGCGGCAAACGTGGCCCCTTCTGGCGGCGCCCACTCACGCGCCAGCAGGTACATGCTGCCACCGGCGGTCAGCAACGCCAGCAGCACGAAGAGCACCGGCGCCGCATGCCACGAGGTCACCATCCCCAGCAGGGCGCCCAGCAGCCAGGAAGCCGGCGGATAAAAGATCAACCGCGGTTCACCGGCGCCGTAGTTCGCATCCTGCACCCAGTGGGGATAGACGAGGCCTGAATGCCAGGCTCGCGCAACCTCCATCCAGGAGAGCAGGTGAAAGTCGAAATCATGCCCGCAGGAATTTCCGCGCACGAACAGCACGCAAGCGGCAATCAATGCCGTGCATGTGATCAGAAGGGCCGGCATCCTAGGCGGGACGGCGGGAACGGATACGGTGGTGGTCGTCAAGGCACCAGTCGCAGGGTATGCGTGGTTGACGCGGCCACGGCCGCCTCCGTAAAGGGCATGGGAAACGTCTTGCCGCTATACCAGGACGGAAACTGGTCCAGAAAGTATGGGCTCAGTGGATCGCCCGATTCGCCCATCACAATGTTCTCCGTCGAGCCGTCCACATTGCTCCAGTCCACCGTGAGGCGCTGGCTTGCGCCCAATAGTCCGCGCACGTGGTTCAGTGTGGTCTCGTCTCCCCACAGCTGGTGGGGTCCGGTGCTGGTCCATCTACGGAAAAAGGGCAGCATCCCGTAGAGAGGATGTCGCACATCGATCACATGCTGGCTCCCGTACGTCCAGTTCCGCAGTGACGCCGGGGCATGGTGGTCGATCATGCCTTGATGTACCGCCGCGGCGATCAGGTCATCCCAGCTCTTATATTTGGCCGGCAGCCATTCCGGCGGCGCCTTCTCCACCATCTCTTCCTGCACAAAGTTTTTGCTTTGCCAATCGTAAAGCTGCCAGTCTGAGCCCAGCTTAGGCTGCAGGACCAGGGGCCATAGCGCTTGCTTGGCCGCATCCACAATCTCAGCGGCCACTGAATCCTTGGTGATGACGCCATCCCAAGTGCGCATCAGGTCGGCCGCCTGCCGCAATTGCGCGTCCGGGGCTGTCGCACGGTCAATGGAATAGGCAAAGCGCTGGGCCAGCTCCCGGTCCACTTCGGAGTAGGTATCCATCTGCAACGTGAGCATATCTGCGGGTGTTAGGTGGGAATGACTGGAGAGCCACTTCCAGATGCGCTCATTGCGATAGGGTGCATCCCAGTTGAGCGCAAGGGGATAGGGGTATCCATCGGGGCTAATGCGTGAGTTGGCGGTTGCGACAATACCGTTGTCAGGGTCCAGCACGCTCGGGAGTTCGTTGAAGGGAATGTATCCTTGCCACTCATGCTCGCTATCGGCCGCGGTTCCAGTCTCCACGATCGGTACCCCGCTCAGGCCTGCTGGCCGCAGTGGAAATAGTCCCACCGCCTGGTAACCGATATGGCCCTGGTCATCGGCGTAAGCCATGTTCTGGGTGGGGCCCCACCATTGGCTCATAGCCTGGCGGAACTCCGTCCAGTTGCTGGCGGCATCCACGGCTTGCAGCGGCAAACCGCCCAGTGGCGTCGTATAGAGTGTCCATTTGAGCGAAAGCATGCGCGTCTCGTGGGGCAGCAGCGGAGTGATCACCGGGCCGTGGTCGGTGGTCTCCACATCGAGCAGCACATCCTGGCCGAAGCGCACGTGGATATGTTCCCGGTCATGCTCTGGCTGACGCCATCCCTTAGCCGTCCAGTACTCGCCCTGGGAGTTTGTCTTTTCCACGTAGACGTCCTGCACATCCCCGTTGAGCGTGGTGTAACCCCAGGAAATGTGTTCGTTGTGACCCTCGATGATGAGGGGTATGCCCGGGGTGGTTACCCCCGACACGTGGAAACTGCCCGCCTGCAAGTCTTCTTCATGCCAGATGTCAGGAATGGAGTGCTCCAGGTGCATGTCATTTGAGAGCATGGCTTTTCCGCTGGCGGTATGGGCTCCGCTGACCGCCCATTCGTTGGAGCCGCGCCGGCAGCTGTCGCAGGCGTCTGACCCCAGATTGAGAATCTCCCGCAGGCGCAACAGGTCCTGCAGGCTTGATTGCGACTCGTCCAGGGGAACCTGCGGAATATTTTGCTGTGGAGCCGTCAGGTCGGGCATCGACTGCGTAGGCGGGTGGTCGCGCCAGGTCGTCGTAGGGTAGAGTTGCGCGACCAGGTTCGGCGCCAACTTCGCCTCCACCTGGGCACGCTCCAGCTTCCAGGGATAGAGGGTATCCAGCCGCGCGACCATGTTCAGGGCCACCAGCCACGAGTCCACCGGTTGCCAGGGTCGGGGCTTGTAATCCAGCAGCCGAAACTCGGCCGGCAGGTTGTCCTGATGGGCAGTGATGTAGGCGTTTACCCCTCGGGCAAACGCTTCGAAAAGGCGTTTCTGGTCCTCTGGCATGGTTGCCGTCAGGTGTTCCGCGGCTGGCCGGATCTGCAACACCCGTTGCAACTTATCGTGCTCCACCACGCTCGAGCCCAGCAGTTCGGCCAGCTCGCCGGCAGCGAAACGCCGGGCCATATCCATCTGCCAGAGGCGGTCCTGAGCCACCACGAAGCCCTGGGCCTCGAGCAGGTCGTCCATGTTCGCCGCCTGGATGTGGGGAACGCCATGGACGTCACGGCGCACCACGACCGGTGCAGAGAGCCCGGGCAGTTGCAGTTGGCCGTCGAGCTGGGGTGACTGCTCGCGCATGGCCTTCTTCAGCCAGGAGACGCTCCCGGCGACCCCCAGTGCCGCCACGATCAACAGGCTGATTACCAGGCCGGCGACTATCCTCGCCAGTAGCGGCAATCTCCGCCGCGGAGCGGCGCCCACCTCGACCTTGGCCATCATCTTGCGCTCATTGTCTCATCGCTAAGGGGTTTTCTGCGGCCCGCGGCTTGACAGGTTGGCGGTGGGCGGCAATCCTAGTCATTCGTCAGTACCCGGATTTCCCGTGGAGCTGGCTTGCGTTGGCGAAGTTCATGCGGCTTTCCGTAATGAAAGCCGCACACGCGGTTGTGTCCAGCGCAGCGTACAGGAAATCCGGGGCGAGCGCTCCCCTGTTTCCGAGAGAGGAACATAACTGTTTGAAGGTTCGCGTTTTCTATCACGACCGGTGCTTTGATGGAGCATGCTCCGCTTCGCTCTTCATGCGCTTTCACCGCGAGTGCATCCACCCAGGTGCGCATTACGATTTTCACGGGCTGGTGCATCGCGCCGGAGCGCTTTTTGACGAGTCTGATTTTACAGGCGATGAGAATGCAATCGTGGACTTCAAGTACAGCGCTTCGCCGCGCATTACCTGGTGGTTTGATCACCACCTGAGCGCCTTTCTTACCCCTGCGGATCAGCAGCATTTTCTTCTAGAGCAGAAGAGCGGCAATACGCGCCATTTCTACGATCCCAATTACACTTCCTGCACCAGCTTTATCGCCCACATCGCGCAAACCCGCTTCGGCTTTGATCCTGCGCCCGTAGCCGAGTTGATCCACTGGGCCGACATCGTGGACGGCGCTCTCTACCAAAGTCCCAAGGCTGCTGTCGAAATGGCTGAGCCGGCCATGAAACTCACCATGGTGATCGAATCCAGCCAGGATCCGGCTTTTATCCCGAAACTGATTCCGTTGCTCACGACTATGAGCCTGGGCGAAGTTCTGGAGCAGCCTTTTGTCGCCGAGCTTCTGCCGCCGCTGCTCGAGAGACATCACAAGTCGCTGGAGATTATCGGCGGCCGCACCGAGCTGCTGGATGGCACGCTCTACTTCGACATTACCGATCAGCCATTTGAGGGCTACAACAAGTTCGTTCCTTACTTCCTGCATCCCGACGCGACCTACAGTGTGGGCCTGAGCAAGTCCAGCTTTCGCACCAAGGTTGCGGTCGGTTCAAATCCGTGGACCAAGGCGAAGCCGGAGCAGATGGTCAACCTGGCACAAATTTGTGAGCGCTATGGGGGCGGAGGGCACGCCCGGGTGGGCGCAATCTCCTTCCCGCCCGACCAGGGGGACCGTGCCCGCGCCGCCGCAGCAGAAATCGTCACCGAGCTTCGCGCGCACAACCCCTTCCCATAGCCTGTGGGGAAAGCAGCGCAGTTTTGTCTTCTTCGAAAGCTATGAGCTTTCGATCGCTACGCCGGAGGGCGGTCAAACGTCAGCCGTCCCTACGGGACTGAGTTAGTCTGCGGCGTTCTCACACAGCCCGGGAGGGCTGGGTATCAATCGTGATAATCCGAGCGCCGTACGGCGCAGCACCCGTCTCGTCCCCTCACAGATTTGGGATCCAGTGAGGCGCACTGCATTGGCTGCGATATCACCCGCACGATAGACTCCATGAGCAGGAGCACCCACGAATGAAGCTTTATCGCACCGCCAGCGGCTACATAGTCGAGCAGCAGGATCGATTCTATGCAGGCGCGGACGCGTCCTGGGATCAACTCGTCATGCGCGACGATCTCGAGGCCCATCTGGCCAAGACTCTGCAGCACCAAAAGCCGCTGGACGCCGGCTCCTTCCCCGGGATCGAGAAGCTCCTTCTCCCACCAATCGGCAGCCAGGAAGTGTGGGCCTCCGGGGTCACCTACTACCGCAGCCGCAACGCCCGCATGGAGGAGGCAAAGACCGCGGGCGGCGGGGATTTCTACGATCGGGTATACGTCGCGGAACGTCCTGAGCTTTTTATGAAGGCGACCCCGAATCGCGTCGTTGGCCATCTCGGCAAAGTTGCCATCCGTCGGGATGCCACTTGGTCCGTGCCAGAGCCCGAGCTGACGCTACTGGCCAACCCCGCCGGCAAGATCGTGGGCTACACCATCGGTAATGACATGAGCTCGCGGGATATTGAAGGCGAGAATCCGTTGTACTTGCCGCAAGCCAAGGTCTACGACCGAAGCTGCGCCCTGGGGCCAGGAATCCTGATTGCCGGCGAACCCATCTCTCCGTCCACCGAAATTCAGATGCAAATCCTGCGCGCCGGCAAGACTGTCTTCTCGGGCTCCACTGCGCTCACCGAATTGAAGCGCAAATTCAGCACCCTGCTCGAATATCTCTACCGCGACAATAGCTTTCCAACCGGCTGCTTCTTGCTGACCGGGACCGGCATTGTTCCGCCCGATGAATTCACGCTGCAGCAGCAGGATGAGGTTCACATCACCATCGCCGGGATCGGTACGCTGATCAATACGGTGGGTTAAGATTTCGGCGCGTTGATCTTGTAGGTCAGTTTGTCCGATTCGAATCGTCCGCTGGGTGCGGCGATGCCCGCGCTCTTCAACTTCTCGTCGTCTTCCGGGGTGGCGCTGGGACCGTCGTAAACAACGTGGAACTCGTAGGTCCCATGCGCGTTGGTGTCGACCCCCATGGCCAGTGGCCGCCTTGCCTCGTATGTCTGCCCTGGCTTCAAGGCCAGCCAGTTCTTCGACCGCTCGCGAATGTCGGGCAGTCCGCGACCGTCTACCTCTAAGCCGCAATCGGTGGCTGGCTGCGACTGGTTGGAATTCTCGGGAATGAACTTGACGTCCAGCGAAAGCGCGCCTGGCGCGCTCTTGCACAACAGCGGTGGATCCGGAATGCGCAACAGATGGCCTGATTCATTCGTTATGTGAATCACGAGGATCGGCTGCTGCTCTGGCGCATCCATGTCGACCGTAGCCGTCAACTTTATGTCAGGCTTGTTCGTCTGCTTGGCGCCAGATCCCATCAGTAGTAACCCCGTCAGTGCGGCGGTAAGCAGAGTTCGCATAGGACCCTCGATCTACGATCCTAGTACATTTCTCCTCCACGTTATACCTGGACCTAGGGTGGCCTCTCCAGGTCGAAACGATCCGTGGTGCGTACGTAAGTCGAACCTGCCATGCGCCCGATAGCCCGCAACTTGTCCGGATCGATGCGGAAGTCTTTGACCATGTCTTGGCGAACATGAAAGCGCAAAACCTCGCCCAGGACTAGGCTTCCCCCACCGGGCCGGTCGCTCACCTGCACCACCTGCAGTAGCCGGCACTCCATATGGATATGGCTTTCGGCTACACGCGCCGGCTTAATCAGCTCACTTGCCAGCGGGGTCAGCCCGGAGAGTACAAACTCGTCCACCTCCGGCAGCACCTGGGCCGCGGTCGCATTCATCCGGTCGGCAAATTCCTCGGACACAATGTTGACGACAAATTCACGCGTTGCCGTGACATTGCGCAGCGTATCTTTCGCCATCGGTGGAACCGGTCGCAGGATGGGGCAAAAAACCACCACCGGGGGATTCGAGCTGCACGCTGTGAAGTAGCTGAAGGGCGCGAGGTTCCTGACGCCATTCTCGTCCACGCTCGAAACCAGGGCGATCGGCCGCGGCACGATCGAGCCAATCATCAGCTTGTATATATCGCTGGGGGAATTACCGGCGGGATCGAAAGCCAGCATCTTTCCGGATGCTGGCTTTCCGTCGTCTAGTTCGCTCATGCAATCTCCAACACAAAGTGGTTAAAGATTGCCGCGTTCCGCCTGCTCACGCTCGATGGCTTCGAAGAGAGCTTTGAAGTTACCCTTCCCGAAGCTGCGGCTCCCTTTGCGCTGGATGATCTCAAAGAAGAGGGTCGGCCGATCCTCCACCGGGCGGCTGAAGATCTGCAGCATGTATCCCTCGTCGTCCCGGTCCACGAGGATACCGAGCCTTTCTAGTTCATCCAACGGCTCCTCGATGCGGCCGGTGCGTGCCTGCAACTGCGCGTAGTAGGAGTGGGGCACGCGAAGGAACTCCATGCCCTGTTCCTGCATGCGGGACACGGTGTGCAAAATGTCGTTGGTGGCAAGGGCAATATGCTGCACGCCCGGCCCGTGGTGAAATTCCAGGAACTCCTCGATCTGCGACTTGCGCCGCCCCTCCGCAGGCTCATTCAGGGGAAACTTCACCCGCCCATTGCCATTTGCCATCACCTTCGACATCAGTGCGGAGTACTCAGTCGAGATGTCCTTATCGTCGAAGTGCTGATAGAGAGAAAAGCCCATCACCGTCGCGTAAAAGTCTACCCAGCGGTTCATCTCGTTCCAGCCTACGTTGCCGACCACGTGGTCGACGTGCAGCAGGCCTGTGGGGCGGGCCAGGTGGTCTTTCGCCTTGTGAACGTATCCCGGCAAAAACGGCCCTTGATAGTTCTTGCGCTCCACAAACGTGTGGATGGTATCTCCGTATATGGCGATGGAAGCTAGCTTGGCGGTTCCATGCTCGTCCTTGATCTCGTGCGGTTCCTCGACACTGCGCGCTCCCCGCCGCGTGGTCTCCTTCCACGCCAGCCGAGCGTCATCCACCCATAGTGCGATGTCGCGAACCCCGTCGCCGTGCAGGCGGATGTGCTCCGCTACTTCGTTGTCCGGCCGCAAAGGCGTGGTCAGCACGATGCGGATTTTCCCCTGTTGCAAAACGTAAGAGGCCCGGTCGCGCTGGCCCGTCTCCGGACCGGCGTAAGCCACTAGGCTAAAGCCCATAGCCATGCGATAAAAATAGGAGGCTTGGCGTGCGTTGCCGACATAAAACTCGACATAATCGGTACCGTTCAATTGCAGAATGTCCTGGGCCGTTTGCGGCTCGTGGTGCGTAAGCGTCGTCATAAATTCCGAGTTACTCCTTGGGTCGCCCGTATGTGGGCCGGAAGAAAGATATACCTTCGGGGAGGTACTTGGATAGGCCCCGGAAGGTAGGATTACTACAGGGACAACCCCATTATCGGGTCCCGCAACTGATTTGGATGCGCAGCCGAGATGAAATGCCCGAGAACGTGTCTCATATAGGGGAGGAACCATCATGTAGGGGAGGAACCATCATGGCTATCGGTTCAGCAACGCTGGGGGCAGCAGAGCCGTACCTGATCCAGCAAGACTGGAGGGCGTATACAGCTGAGCAACACGCCACCTGGGCGGAACTCGTGGGCCGCCGCATGCCCCAAATTGAAGCCCACGCCTGCCAGGAATATCTGGATGGGTTTCACCAAATTGGACTTAGAACCGACTTGATTCCCGACCTAGCCGATGTGAATCAACGACTTAGGCCCCGCAGCGGCTGGAGAGCCACGCCCGTGAGCGGCTTTCTTCCTCCAGATGCCTTCTTTGCCATGCTGGCTGCCCGCCAGTTCCCGACCACCACCTGGCTGCGGAGCAGGGAATCCCTTGAGTACATCCCCGAACCGGATATCTTCCATGACGTCTTTGGCCATGTTCCCATGCATGCCCACCCCGTATTTGCCGATTTTCTTCAGCACTATGGCGCGGTTTGCGCGGCCTTGACCGACAAGGATGCGCTGGAGAAGATGGGTCGCCTGTTCTGGTTCACGGTCGAGTTTGGGGTCATTCGGCAGCGCGGCGGCTACCGGCTCTACGGAAGCGGGCTGATTTCCTCCCAGGGCGAATCGAACTACGTGGTCGAGGGCGGCCCGGAAATCCGTCCCTTTGACGTGGACCAGGTTCTCAACCAGGAGTTCTCTACCTCAGAGATGCAACCAGTTCTGTATGCAGTAGAATCCTTCGATCAGATTTACCAGGCGACCTACCAAGCCGAACGGCGGCTTTGCCAGGGCTGCTGAATTTGCAGGCTGGAGGGGAAACCGCAGACCCCTCCCCAACGCGACCCCGAATTTTCCTGGCTATCTCGACGGGTTGCTGAGCCTTACACGCTCTTCAGGTAGCACTTAGGCCATCGACCGCCGGGAAATAGCCCGCATTTTCTTCAAACTGTCACGAGCGATGGTGCACAATTTTTGTACAAGGGGGCTATCTTGCCGCGCATCCACTTTCAGCAGCAGCTTGCCGCGCTTAAAGATAAATTGTTGGCCATGGCTGCGCTCTCTCAGCAAGCGGTGATCTCCGCTGTTGACGCCTATCTGCAGAGGGATGCCGGGCTGTGCCAGTATGTTCGGGAGAACGAGACCGCCATCAACGCCGCGCAACGCGAGGTGGACGAGATGGCCTACGAACTGCTTGCCCAGGAACAGCCGATGGCCATCGACCTGCGCTTCATCCTCGCCGTGATCAAGATCAACGGTGATTTGGAGCGCGTCGGCGACCAGTCGATGAGCATCGCAATCCGAACCCAGGAATTGCTGGCGTACCCTGCGGTTGAGCTGCCGGTGGACATCGCGTCGATGGGCGAACATGCCTCCCGCATGATTCGGTCGGCCATCCAGGCTCTCCTGGATGCCGATGCCCAGTCCGCGGACGCAG
Organism: uncultured Acidobacteriaceae bacterium; assembly: GCA_963743365.1. Lineage (GTDB taxonomy): Bacteria > Acidobacteriota > Terriglobia > Terriglobales > Acidobacteriaceae > PALSA-350. The sequence continues at coordinate 144,665 of CAVUQE010000014.1, read as the reverse complement.
TTGTGGTCATGGACGATGAGATTGACCTTATGAATCGCGTCGCCCGAAGCGCGCTCATGAAGGTCATGGAAGAGCAGTCGGAGGTCAGCCTGCAGGCATTGAATGCCATCATCATCGCGCGTGCCCTGGAGCGCATTGCCGACCACGCCACCAACATCGCCCGGGATGTGATTTTCTGGATTCGCGGCGCCGATGTCCGGCACCAGGTAAGTAGCGCAATCGATTGAACGAACCGGGTATATATTGACTTGCGTCCCCGGCGGGATTACGGTTGAAGTATGTCTTTGTACTGTCGCCGTAGCGCTGGTTGTTGCGTGATCTCATTACGCCGCACGGTTCCGTCTTAGAGCATTCAATCGAATCAGCATCTTCGGAAACCCGGGTGTCGGCGACCAGCGACACGCGGGTTTTTGCGTTTCAGCTCATTTTTCTATTCTGCTGGCATTCTGGAAGAGGGTATCGATGGCCGAGGTTAAAGAAACAAAAGCCCAGCGCATGGAGCGGCTAAAACGGGAAAAGAATCCCTGGGAGGCTATGGACGAAATCCGTGCCTTCGCCGCCGCTGGTAGGGAATCGGTACTCCCGGAATGGGCCTCAGCTTATTTCAAATGGTGGGGCGTCTACACCCAGGGCGACGGGGCCGGAGCACTTGGCGGCAAAGGCGGGGAAGGCAAAGCGACCGAGTACTTCATGTTGCGTATCGGCGTGCCCAACGGTATTGCTACTGCGGAACAACTCGAAGTGATCGCGGATATCGCCGCCAAGCACGGCCGCGATCTGGTCGATATCACCGTACGCCAGGCCATCCAACTGCATTGGCTAACCATTGAAAGTCTTCCTGAGATCATCGAGCGCCTGGACGCTACCGGGCTCTCCCCTAAGGGCGCCTGCGGGGATGTAGTTCGCAACGTGACCGGCTGTCCCCTGGCCGGTTTGGACGCTGACGAAGTTCTGGATGCGTCCTCTTTCGCCGTGGCAGCGGCTGGCTATCTGAACGGCAACCCGGAACTTTACAACCTGCCGCGAAAATTCAAGGTCTCGATCACCGGCTGCTCGGTATGGTGTTCCTATCCGGAGATCAATGACATTGGCTTGACCCCTGCTGTGCGCACCACAGCCATGGGCCGCGAAGTGGGGTTTTCGTTGCGCGTAGGGGGCGGTCTCTCCGCCGATCCTCATCTGGGCGTGCGCCTGAATGCCTTTGTCCAACAGGACCAGGCCGCCGCCGTGGTGCGCAAAATCACCGAACTCTTTCGCGATCAACAGGGATTGCGCGAGAGTCGCGACCGGGCGCGAATGAAGCACCTCTTTCTGCGCGAAGGGTGGACTGCCGAGACGTTTCTGGACGAATTGAATCGTCGCTTGGGCTACCAGCTTGATCCGGCCGTGGAAGAAACGGTTCCGGATGACATTTACCGCGATCACGTTGGCATCCATCGCCAGAAGCAGGAAGGGCTTTGCTACGTTGGCCTTTCGGTGTTGCGCGGGCGCATGACTGCCGCGCAGTTGAACGCCGTGGCTGGCTTGGCGACCCGCTATGGCACCGGTCAGTTGCGCACCACGGTGATGCAGAATCTGGTGATCGTCAACGTGCCAACCGGCAAAGCGCAAGAACTGGCCCGCGAACTGGAGGCAATCGGCCTGCCCGTAGAAGGCTCTTCGTTCTGGAGAGGCGCCATTGCCTGCACCGGCAGCGAGTTCTGCAAACTGGCCATCACCGAAACCAAGGGGTTCATGCGCTGGATTGTCGACGAAATGGAAGACCGGCTTCCTGCCTTCGACCAACACCTAAAGCTGCATGTGACTGGCTGCCCCAACAGCTGCGGGCAGCATTGGATTGCCGACATCGGGTTGGAAGGCAAGAAGATCAAGCACGAAGGCAAACTGGAAGATGCGTACTACTTTTGCGTGGGCGGTTCAGTGGGGTTGCATCAGCAGCTTGCTCGGCCAGTGGGATACCGCTGCCTGGCACCGGAGGTGCCGGACGCGTTGGAGCGGCTGTTGAGTGGCTATTTACAGGTGAGGAAGCCAGGAGAAAACCTGCGCGCCTATTTCGCCCGCACCAGTGACGAGCAATTGCGCGAGCAGCTTGCCGGGGCAGTCCTTGAGGCTGTCCCCAGAGACCCAGCCCCGATCGGCGGTAGACACCTTGAGTGATAGCGTGAGTCTCTTTCCCTTGTTCCTGAAGCTGGAAGGGAAACAATGCCTGGTGGTGGGCGCGGGGCCGATCGGCCTGGAAAAAGTGGAAAGCCTTCTGCGCTGCGGAGCATCCATTCGGGTGGTCGCTCCCCAGGCGGTTGCGCGCGTGCAGCAGTTGAGCTCCAGGGGAGAGATCGAGTGGCTGGCGCGCCGCTTTGAGCCCGAGGACGCCGCCGGTTGCCACCTCATCATTGCCGCAACCAGCGACCGACCCGTCAATCAGACCGTCTTCGAAGAAGCTTCGCGCCGCTCGATCCTGTGCAACACCGCCGACGATCCGCCCCTGTGCGACTTCTTCTTCGCTTCGGTCGTGCAGCGGGGCGATCTGCAGATTGCCATTTCGACGGCGGGCCAGAGTCCGGCCCTGGCCCAGCGCTTGCGCCGGGAGATCGACGCCCAACTTCCAGCGGATCTAGGCACGTGGCTCGAAGACCTGGGACAGTTGCGCCGGGAAATCCTACAGGCGATGCCCGTGGGGCCGGAACGCAAAGCTTTGCTACACGAGCTGGCGCATCGCGAGGTTTGTGGGTCGCCGGGTTGCCCCGCGCGAGCCTTTGCCGCCGCCCGAGCCAAAGAATCCAAGTCAGAGGTGCCGCAGTGAGTAAGGCGGAGGCAGGCAAGGTCTACCTCGTGGGTGCCGGGCCAGGCGACCCGGATTTGCTAACTATCAAAGCCGCGCGCCTGCTGGCCGAGGCCGGGGTGGTGTTGCATGACGACCTGGTGCCGCAATCGATCCTGAACCTCGCCGGCAAGCAGGCCTTGATTATTAGTGTGGGCAAGCGTTGCGGCCGGAAGAAGATCACCCAGGCGGCCATCCATGACCTGATGATCGTTTCGGCACGCAATGGGATGGCGGTAATAAGGCTAAAATCCGGAGACCCCATGATCTTTGGGCGCGCCGCCGAGGAGATCGACGCCCTGCGCGAGGCTGGGGTACCCTTTGAAGTTGTCCCCGGAGTCACCGCGGCCTCCTCAGCCGCGGCTTTTGTTGAGGCGTCACTCACCGACCGCAGGCTCTCCTCCAAACTGATTGTTTTGAGCGGACACCACGCAGCGCGCACCATACCCCAGCCGGAGCTTTGGTCCGGCAGCTTCCCCCAGGATGCGACGCTCGCGGTCTACATGCCGGGCCAAGACCTCGCGCAAGTGGCGGCTTCTTTGTTAAGCAGCGGCCTGTCTGAGTCCATGCCCTGCGTGGCAGTCACCCACGCATCCCGTCCGGATGCTGGTTACACTGCTTCGCGATTAAGCGGGCTGGCCCATCTACGCCCGTCGGTAGCGCCCACATTGCTATTGGTAGGACACGCCTTTGAGGCTGTGCTGATGCGGGATGTGCAACCTCAGGCGGTGGAACAGGACGGGGGCCTCAGGTTCCCTGGATTTCCTGTTGATTTTGGGGGCGTTGACTGACTGCATGCGGCTTTCCTCCTGACTGCATGCGGCTTTCCTCGATGAAAGCCGCACACGCGGGTCCTGTCTGGCGCTGTGTAACAGGAAATCCAGGTTCGCGCCGGCGTACCTGGGCGATGACGTTTAGTTTCCGTTGCTCTCCCCGAGCCCGATACTGATCTCGGCCACTTTACCGCCATCAAACCACTTCGTGGCGATCAGCCGTGATGCACTTTCGTCCACGTATACTCTCGACAACGCATGAAAATAATCAGCACGGCTACCGCCTTTCCTCCGCACTACTTCCCGCAGGAGGAAGTCGTCGAAGCACTAAAAACCCAGTGGGAAGACGGCCTGGAGAATGCAGCAGTTCTGGAGAGGCTGCATTACCGGACAGGAGTCGCCGGCAGATACTTCACCCTTCCCCTGCAGGAATATCCACCGCTCGATACCTGGGGAAAAACCAACAATGTCTGGATCGAAACCGCTGAGCGCCTGGGTGAGCAGGCAATCGACTGCGTTCTCAGTAAAGCAGGAGTGGATCGCAAGCAGATCGCCGCTCTCTATTTCGTCTCTGTAACCGGAGTCTCCAGTCCCTCGGTCGATGCTCGCCTGGTCAATCGCATGCGGCTTAGCCCGCAAATCAAACGCAACCCCATCTTCGGGTTGGGGTGCGTAGCCGGGGCTGCCGGCCTGACTCGCGCCGCCGACTACGTGCGCGCCTATCCCGACCAGGTCGCGGTGCTGCTCTCCGTTGAGCTATGTTCCCTTACTTGGCAGCGGGACGACTTCACCGTCGCCAACCTCATCGCTACCGGTCTTTTCGGAGACGGAGCGGTTGCGGTGCTGGTGGCTGGGGACCAGGTCAAACTCAAGGGCCCGAGAATTCTCGGGACTGCCTCTTCTTTCTACCCCGACACCGAGGATGTGATGGGCTGGAAGATCTCTGAGAAGGGTTTCCAGGTAGTGCTTTCTCCCGACGTGCCGACCGTGGTGAGGGAAAATCTGGGACGGGATGTGGACGCCTTCCTGGCCCAACACGGGATGACCCGGGACCAGGTCGATTCCTGGATCATGCATCCCGGTGGCCCTAAAGTGCTGGAGGCGGTGGCCGACGCACTGGGCCTGCATGATGGTGAACTGCAACTCTCCTGGGACGCATTGCAGCGTGTGGGCAACCTATCGTCTGCCTCGGTGCTCGTAGTGCTGGATGAGGTGATGACCCGTCGCCGGCCTGCGCCGGGTGCGCGAAGCATTCTGGCCGCCATGGGGCCCGGTTTTTGTTCGGAGATGTTGCTGCTGGAGTGGTAGGACAGGAGAGCCGAGATTGATCCGTTGTGATGCACTGATTGCCGGAGGCGGTCCCGCTGGTCTTGCAGCAGCTATTGCCTTGCGGCAAAAGGGTTTGGAGGTTCTCGTCGCCGATGCTCTTTGTCCACCCATTGATAAGGCGTGCGGTGAGGGCCTTATGCCGGACGCGCAAAAGGATCTGGCCGCTCTCGGGATCCAGGTAACCGTTCAGGACGGCGCCCCCTTCGACGGCATCGCGTTTCTATCCGGGCGCCACTCCGTGGCAGCCCACTTCGAGCGCGGAACCGGCATGGGAATCCGCCGTTTGCAACTTCATTCGCTTCTAGTGGAGCGCTGCCGGCAACTGGGCGTGAGACTCGCATGGGGGAGTCGGGTACAAGCAGCCCAGAACCAGTCTTGGACTCTAGACGGAGAATCTTGCTCCTACCGCTACGCGATCGGAGCGGATGGCCAAACCTCTCGTGTGCGCCAGCTGATCGGCTTGGGCGAGGGAAACATTCTCAGCCGCCGCTTTGGCGCCCGCTGTCATTACCGGGTGAGGCCCTGGAGCCGGTTGGTGGAAGTGCACTGGGGCGAGCTGGGCCAGGCCTACATTACCCCAGTTGGCCCGGAGGAAATCTGTGTGGCCACGGTCGCCCGCTCACCAGCAACCAGAATGGAGGCGGTCCTGGCCAGCCTCCCGCTGCTGCGAGCACATCTTGAAGGGGCAGACGAGTTGAGCAAGGTGCGCGGAGCCCTGACCAGCACGCGCAAGCTGCGTCGTGTGACCGCCGGCAACGTGGCGCTCACCGGCGATGCTTCCGGCTCTGCCGATGCCATCACCGGAGAGGGCATCGCGCTCTCGTTCCGTCAGGCTAAGCTGCTGGCCGAAGCCGTCGCGGTCGATAATTTGGCCATCTATGAAGCCGGTCATCCAGCTGTCCTGCGGATGCCGCATCACATGTCCAGGGCCATGCTCATGATGGATCGCTGGCCGTCGTTGCGGGAGTGCGCTATGGGTTTCTTTTCGGCCCAGCCCCAATTCTTTGCCCGTCTGCTTGCCGTGCATCTTGGCGAGCGCACTCTAACAGATTTCTTGTTTTGCGGCGTACCTGCCCGGAAGGCGGCCTGAGCGTATGGGATTCAACCGTCGCATCGTGGTTCGCGGCATAATTGCAACTCTGATTGTTCTCAGTGCTCAGCTTGCCCGCCCACAAAACCATGGGAAGAGCCAGGGGCTGAAGGTAATACTCGACCCCGCGCAGACCGAGATCCATTGGACCCTGAGCGGCGGCCTGCATACGACCCATGGCACCTTCAAGCTGAAGAGTGGCGAGTTGTTCTTCAACCCTGCAACAGGAGTCACCGAAGGGGAGATCCTGGTCGACGCAACCACTGGGGAGAGTGGAAACGCAACCCGCGACAAGCGTATGCAGGACGAGGTGCTGGAAAGCAATCGCTATCCAGCCATCTTTTTCCATCCCAGCCAGATCAAAGGTGCGTTTGAAGCGGGAGAGGCGACACAGGACTTGGTGGGGGTCGGTACCTTCAATATCCACGGAGCCGATCATCCCATGGAGTTGCCGCTCAAGGTGAAGGTCGTCTCAGGCGCGGTCACGGCAACCACGCAGTTTACGGTTCCCTATGTAGCTTGGGGAATGAAGAATCCCAGCAAGTTCCTGCTCAAGGTAAGCAAACAGGTAGAGATCAATGTGACCGCCAAAGGAACGATCAAGCAGGTGGACTGAAGATGTGGTCCGGGTGAGCGGCACGAACAGGCTGTGAATTTCTGAAGCTGCGGCTTTTCCGCCCGCGGAAAACTCTATTTTTGATCGGTACGGGCTTCAGCCCGTGTGTAAGCGGATGTAAACAGGCCCGGCTTTAACCGCTGAGGGATCCCCCGACACTGTACGCCGCCCGTTCGTGCCTACCTGGAAATGATTGGAAAGGGCACAGATCTAGCGGCTGCGGGGCAGCATTTATAGCCCCGCGGCCTTCGCCTGGCGGCGTCGCGCTACATATAGAACGTCTTAATCGCGTCCCAGGCGTAAATTCCAATGATCGCAGCGGTCAAAATGCTCGTTACGCCGGTAAAAACCCTGAGAAAAGGTTGAATTTTGGCCAATTTGTGCAGGATCGCGTCGTTTTCCTTGTGCTGCCGCTCAGAAATATCGTCCAGAAACAGCTGGTCGTCTTCATAGCGGGTGATCGTTCCCCGGTAGAGCAGTAAACTCAGCAAAATCGCCGCGAACACTCCCCAGGCTATCCACAACACTGGAATAAAGTGCATAATTGCCTCCCGGAATTAAATCAGTCCCAGATACCGAGCGGGTCCAGATTTGGTGGGCTCGGAGGGTAGGAGGGGCTTACGGCTAAAAAATATAGACCCGAAAAGGGTCGGTTGCCCAGAGATTTCTTTATTTGTTGGGTTGATTCCGGCAACTCGGCTCACTTTGGGAACCTCTCAGACTGTAAGCACTTGAGGAGCAAGAAAAAATGAACGACCGAAGGAAACAGCGCGTTTTGGCGATATCAACAATCGTTGGGCTGGCCTTGCTAGCTGCCTGCAATAACCCGCCCCCCTCGGATCAACATCTGCAGGAGCAGGCCGCCCAAGCGACGGAAAACGCCAAACAGGCTTCGAAGGAAGCTCTTGCCCAGGCTCGCGTGGCTGCGGCCAACGCCGAACAGACAGTAAATGATGTCGCCGCAGGCGTAAAGCAAGGTCTGGATACCAAGACCCCCGCCGACAGCGCGCGGGTTGACCTGAATAACGCGTCGGAGGCTGATCTGACCTCCTTACCCGGAATCTCCGTCGTTAAAGCGAGACAGATTATCCAGCATCGGCCCTACACCGCCACCCATGACGTGGTGACGTCTGGAGTGCTGACCGAGCATCAGTTCGACCAGATCGCCCCCAAAGTGACAGTCCACTAAGGCGTGAGTCTCAGGCGCCTCGAACGCATCTATTATGTAGGGAATTCCGGCTTGTCCTCCGCCGGTATCCGGGTCTAAACTAGTAACTGCAGGCAGCATAGGGAGATCATCAGAATGTCAAGCGTCGCTGAACCAGTAACCAACCTCAATCCCGTAGCCATGCCCCTGACCCTATCACCGCAGGCGGTGGCTAAGGTCCATGAAATCATGGCGACCCAGGATCCGTTGCCGGCCGGTCTCCGCATTGGCGTGGTCGGCGGTGGATGCTCCGGGTTCCAGTACTCGATGTCTTTTGAGAACCAGGCGGGCATGATGGACAAGGTCTTCAAGTTTGACGACCTGAAGGTCTTTGTCGATGCCACCTCGCTGATGTACCTGAATGGCTGCGTGGTCGATTACGTCGAGACCCTTGAGGCGGCTGGTTTTAAGTTTGATAACCCTGCGGTGAAAAGCACTTGCGGCTGCGGTTCCTCCTTCAACGTCTAGGTTCAATCCTGTACGGAAAAAGAGGGCTCCGCCGCCAGGCGGGGCCCTTCTGCTTTAAGCGAAGTTTTTCCCGCCTTCTTACAATATTTCCCCACTATTCCCGTCTTCACCATAGGCGTATGGAATGCCGAGTCTGGATCAGATAACGATCGAACAGGACCAGCTCATCGCGCAGGCGATCGAGAAAGACGGATCGCGCCTGCGCAACTACATTCGCAAGCGGGTGCTCGATCGCGATGCTACCGAAGACATCCTTCAGGATGTTTTCAGCGAGCTGGTCGAAGCATATCGCTTGTTGAAACCGATCGAGCAGGTCAGCGCGTGGCTCTTTCGCGTCGCGAAGAATCGGATTATCGACCGCTTTCGCGGTAAGAAACTGGAGTCGCTCAGCAACGCCGCCTATGGCGAAGAGGAGGATGATGCAGTTCTGCTAGCCGATCTGCTTCCTTCGCTCGATAGCGGCCCGGAAGCGGCTTACGCCAATCGCGTGCTGCTCGACGAGCTGGACGAAGCGCTGGATGAGTTGCCGGAAGAACAACGCTCGGTCTTTGTTAAGCACGAATTGGAAGGTTACAGCTTCAAGGAGCTGGCGTCGGAAAGCGGAGTGAGTGTCAATACGTTGCTATCGCGGAAGCGTTACGCCGTGCTCTACCTGCGCGACCGGCTGCAGTTGATCTACGACGAGTTTGTAAGGAATTGAGTTAGGAAATGAGGAACGGGATGAAGGGAAGATGGCTGTATAGAGCAGTAAAGATACTGGCAATCGTCACCGCGGCGATTGCACTATTTGGATTCATCGTGAAAGGCCTATGGAATGGGCTCATGCCCTCCATCTTCGGATGGCACACGATCAACTTCTGGCAAGCGGTAGGCCTGTTGTTGCTGAGCAAGATCCTCTTTAGCGGAGGCTTCCGCGGCAGAGGGAACATGCATTGGCGAAGCCGCATGGGAGAACGATGGGAGAAGATGTCTCCCGAAGAGCGCGAGAAATTCAGCCGGGGTATGCGTGGATGCTTCGGTCGTCGGCCATTCCAACCGGAGGAACAAAAGATTTGAGGCTGCATGAAGACTGCATATGTTGAACCGAACCTACGGGCGTCCGAACTGGAAATCGAGAACGCCCGACTGCAGCGGCTAGTTGCCGAACTGCTTACCAGAAACCAACAGCTCCGCCAGGCGCTGGAGTCTGCAACCCGTAAGGATCGGTTGGCGTTGAGCTGAGATAGTTGCTATCCTGCCTCAACCATGAGATTTGGATACGCCGCTGTGGCGGCCCTTGTGCTGGCAGCCACAGCAACCACCGCGCAGCAACCGGAAAACCTGCCGATCTGGGCTTACCCAGGTCACTTTTCACAAAGCGCTTCCGCGGCCGGCGCCTCGGAAGTTGAACATCTTCCCGGCAGCAAAGCCAGCTTTACCAAGGCGGAGATCAACAACATCTGGTTCGTTCCTGATTGGTATCCGGATGCCCATCCGCCCATGCCCGAGGTAGTTGCTCACGGACGCAGGCCCGATGTATATTCCTGCGGTCACTGTCATCTGCCGAATGGGCAAGGGCGTCCGGAGAACGCGAGCGTGGCCGGCCTCCCTGCGGAGTACATCATTCAGCAGATGGCCGATTTCAAAAATGGACTGCGCAAAGCCTCTGATCCGGAGATGCTTTCTGTAACCAACATGGTGAAGCTGGCCAAGTCGGCTACTGACGAGGATGTCAAAGCCGCCGCCGCTTATTTCTCCTCCATCCCCCTGAAACCCTGGATTCGCGTCGTCGAAGTGGAGCAGGTGCCCAAGACCAAGCCTGAGGGAGGCATGATGGTCGTGATCGATGGCGGTGGAAGCGAGCCAATCGGCGACCGTGTCATCGAGGTCTCAGAAAACCTGGAGAAGACCGAACTCCGCGATCCAACATCGGGCTTCATCGCCTATGTGCCAAAGGGAAGCCTTGAGCGGGGCAAGCTTTTGGTAACCACGGGGGACAACGGAACGACGATGGCATGCACCATGTGCCACGGAGCGAATCTAAAAGGCACGGGAAACATTCCATCGATTGCCGGCCGCTCTCCCAGCCAGATGACCCGGCAGATCATCGACTTCCAGAACGGCTCCCGCAACGGTTCAATGGCGCCCATGATGAAAGGCGTAGTCGCCAAACTGACCATCGCCGACATCGTAGCCATCACCGGCTACCTGGCCTCGCAAGCGCCCTGAAATGAGATTTACTGTCCCAGACATCACGCAGTTGCGCGATCAGTCCCGAAGAGCCTGCCCTGAGCCTGTCGAAGGGAACGGCTGAGAGTAGCCCGGGACGTAAGTCCTGGGGTGTACAGTCCCACCGAGACAAGTCCCGTAGGGGACGATTGAGAATGTCCCAGGACGTCAGTCCTGGGTGAACTGAACTCCACGTGAATGTTGACGGGCATTCACCAAAGCCAATGCGAGGTGAACCGGGAGCACGCGCCTGCTGAAAGGCAATTATCCAATGAGGTCCCGACTCGCAATGGATGCCAGGCCCGGAGGGCCGTCTGCTAAATGTCAGCCCAGCCCGGAAGGGCTGGGACCACTCCCGAACGTGAGCCGAGCGCCGTAGGCGCGACACCAAACCCAGGCCCCAATCCCTACAGCTGTGCCGGACCCGTTGCCGGCTCGCTCCGAGGTGATTTCCGGCCGAGGAACTCCAGCGCTGATTTCACAATCACGTAAAGCACCGGAATAAAGACCAGATTCAGAATGGTCGACACCAACATGCCGCCGACCACCGTAGTGCCTACAGAACGCCGTCCCAGGGCGCCCGCCCCAGTCGCAAAATAGAGCGGTAGAACGCCGAGGATAAACGCAAACGACGTCATCAGAATCGGCCGGAGACGCAGCTCAGCAGCCTCAATAGCGGCTTCGAAGATGGGCTTACCCTGCCCGCGGATTTGCTCCGCAAACTCCACGATCAAAATCGAATTCTTCGCTGACAGCCCGATCAACATCACCAGTCCGATCTGACAGTAAACATCATTCGGCATGCCGCGTAGCGTGACCAACCCCAATGCGCCCAATACTGCCGTGGGCACAGCCAGCAGGATGATGAAGGGAAGAGCAAAGCTTTCGTATTGCGCGGAGAGCGTAAGGTAAACCACCAACAGTCCGAGGCCGAAGATCAGCACAGCCTTGCCGCCGGCCTCGATCTCCTCCAGCGACAAACCGGTCCAGGAGTAACTCATTCCCTGGATCATGTTCTTCTTGGCCAAAGCTTCCATGTTGGCCAAGCCTTCTCCCGTACTGTAGCCAGGAGCGGAAGAGCCATCGATTTCCGCCGACCGGAAGAGATTGTAATGGCTAATGACCTGCGGCCCCGATTGCTGCGCTATCGTCACCAGGTTGTCGAGCGTCACCATTTGCCCCGCGTTGGAACGCACATAGAACTTCCGCAGATCCCCAGGGGTCATGCGAGCGGATTGTCTGGCCTGCACGTAAACGCGATACGACCGGTTGTTGTAATTGAAGTCGTTGACATACGCCGATCCCATGTATACGTTTAGCGCGGAATTGATCTGGCTGATCGGAACACCAAGCGCTTCCGCCTTCACGCGATCAATCGTGATCAGCAACTGAGGATCGTTTGCCGTGTAGCTGGTGTACAGGCCGACCAGCTTATTGTCCTGACGGCTTGCGCCGATGATCTGGTGGGCCACGCGGTCCAGATCTTGCAGCGTATTACGGCCCAGATCCTGAAGCTCGAAGGCGAATCCGCCGAAGTTACCCAACCCCTGAATAGCCGGCGGCTCAAAAATCGCCACGATGCCCCCCGGTACGCCGAATAACTTCGGCGCGAGGTAAGCATAGATTTCCGCAGCCGAATGCCCCGGGCCCTTTTTCTTGCGCAGGTCGACGGACTTGAGCGGAACAAAGATCAGCCCATAGTTCGAAGAGCTACCGCCACTGAGACTAAATCCCATGACAGCAAAAGTCCCGTAAACGTCATCGTCCTTGCGAATGATGTCTACGGCCTTTTGCGCAACGTCAGAGGTGTAAGTGAGTGAGGCCCCAGGCGGGGTTTGCACAATGCAAAGCAGGTAATTCTGGTCTTCTGTCGGCAGGAAGGCGGTCGGCGTGTGTTGGTAAAGATAGACCGTTCCCGCCAGGCCGCAGACAAAGAGCACCAGTACCACATAGCGCAAGCGCAATACCTGGCGAATCGCTTTGCCATACAAAACCGTGCTTGAGACAATCGTGCGATCGATCAGCCCCAGCAGGCCGCGCTTATGCTTCTCGCCACGCAGGAGGATAGCCGCCAGCGACGGAGACAAGGTCAAAGCGTTAAAAGCCGAGATGGCAATAGAGAAAGCGATGGTCAGGGAAAACTGTTTGTAGAGAATGCCAGTGGTGCCGGGAAAAAAAGACACCGGTACGAATACAGAAATGAGTACCAGCGAAGTAGCGATGACGGCACTGGTAACCTCCGCCATGGCAACGGAGGTGGCAGTGTGCGGATCGGAGTGATCCTCGTTGATATGGCGCTGCACGTTCTCGATAACCACGATGGCATCATCGACCACCAGGCCGGTCGCCAGCGTAATGCCGAACATGGTCAACGAATTGATCGAAAAGCCAAAAATCTTGATGAACGCAAACGTTCCGATCAGTGACACCGGGATGGTGATCGCGGGGATGATGGTCGCCCGCCAGTCAAGCAGAAAGAGAAAAATTACGATAATGACGATGACGACGGCTTCGCCCAGGGTGCCTACGACTTCGCGGATGGAATCGCCGATAACCGTCGTGGTATCGAAAGGCACCTCGTATTTCATGCCCGGAGGAAATGATTTAGACAGGTCGTCCAATGCCGCCTTGGCTGCGCGGTCAACCGCCAGCGCATTGGCATTGCTCAACTGTTGCACGCCGACACCGACCGCGTCGGCGCCGTTGTAGTTAAGGTCAGTGGAATACGTCTCCGCGCCTAGCTCGGCGTAACCAACATCCTTCAACTGGACCACGCCGCCGGGGCTATATTTTATGACCAGGTTGTCAAATTCTGACGGCTCGGAAAGCCTCCCAATCACGCGCACGGGGATCTGGTAATTCTGCTTCTCATCCGAAGGCGGCTGCCCCACCTGTCCCGCCGGAATCTCAACGTTCTGCTCTGCAAGCGCACTAGTCACGTCGGAACTGGTCAGGCCTCGAGCCGCCAGTCGTGCTGGATCGAGCCACAGACGCATGGCATACCGGCGCTCGCCGAAGATCACAACATCGCCTACCCCGGGGATACGCTTGAGCGCGTCCTTTACATAAACATCCAGGTAGTTGCTGATGAAAAGATCGGAATAGCGGCTGTCTGGAGAGTAGAAGGCAGCGGCGAATACGAAATTGCTGTTGGTCTTTGTGATCGTGATGCCGGTGTTATTCACCGCCGCCGGTAGCCGCCCGGTAGCAGACGCGACGCGATTCTGTACGTCCACCGCGGCAATATCCTGGCTGTAACCGGTTTGAAAAGTCGTAACAATGGCGCTGGTTCCGTCATTGGAGCTGGTGGAGGAGATGTAACGCATGCCCTGCACACCATTGATCTGCTGTTCCAGCGGAATGGTTACCGCTGACTCGACCGTCTGCGCATTCGCTCCCACGTAGTTGCTGGTGACCGTCACCTGCGGCGGCGCCAATGTTGGATACAAGGAGATGGGCAGCGTCGGGATGCAGACTGCTCCGGCAAGAATGATCAGCAGGGCGCAGACTGTTGCGAACACCGGCCGGTGGATAAAGAAATCAACCACGAGAACGCTCCCTTTGTTTATGCCGCCTCAGCCTTGCCGGCTTCATCCTTCGTGGCGCTGCTCAGCAGGCGATGAAGCTCAGAGGCTGTTACTTGATGTCTAGCCCAACGGCTGTACTGGGGCGCCATCGATCAGGAACTGCGTGCCCGATATGATCACTTTCTCCCCGTTTTGCAGGCCGCCCAGAACGGCGTAGTCGTTGCCTACCGTGTCGCCAACGGTGATAGGCCGCTGCTTGGCAACATACTTACCACCCTGGTTGGTAGCGACGTAGACAAATGTCTGGCCGCCCAGCCGGACCACCGCCAACACCGGCACAACCGGGATGGATGACGTTGTCCACACCACCCGCGCCTTGATCTGTTGCAAATTACGCAGCTTGCCCAGATCGGCGTGGACGGGAGCTTTGGCCAGGATCCCCTGTAGGCCGTTGTCCACTTGCGGTGAGACAAAGTCGATCGCCGTGTTCTCCAGCAGATTCTCCTGGTTGTCGAGAATGACCACCGGCAACCCCTTCCGGATCTGCGTGACCCGTTCCGTGGGTATGTAGATGTAGGCTTCGAGGTCGCGGTTCTCATCCACTGTGGTGAGCAACGTGGTTGCCGAGACATAGTCGCCCAGGTGCACCGGGACATCCCCCACGATACCGTCGAAGGGGGCCGCGATGTGGTAGTAGCCCAACTCCTTCTGCTGGCTCAGCGTGGTCGCGACCGCGGACTGGTAATCCGCCTGGGAGTTCTTGTAAGACTGCTCTGCCTGATCGAAAGCATCCCGGCTGGTAACGCCCTGCTCGAAGAGTTTGCGTTGCCGTTCCACTTCGATCTGGTTGTACTGGAATACGGCAAGCTTTTGCTGTTCAGTCGCGCGGGATGAGGAAACCGTTGCCTCCTGTTTAGCCGGGTCGATTTCCATCAGCAGCTGGCCGGCCCGCACGCGGTCGCCGGAGTGCACATAAATCTTCACCAGGTTGCCGTCGACCTGGGGATTAATGGTTGCCGAGCGACGCGACTTGATGGTGGAAACATACTCGTCATATTGCGGAACGGCAGCCGCTGCGATGGTTTTGGTTTGCACCGGCAGGGCCTGCATCGGCGGTGCGGAGGGCGCCTGTTTGGCGCAGGCGGAAAGTGCCAGCACGATCAGGGACAGGCACGATTGGGTCCAGACGGGAAGCCTTGTCAAAGCGTAAGTCCTCGGAGTTCAGAATGCCGTAGCGCTACCAGACCTTCCCGGCCGGAAACGCCTCAGGTTGATACAAACCGGCGCACCCGCTGGAAATTCCAGCTTCTCTCTACTCCCCTACGGCGAAAGGAAGCGGCTTCTTTAGTGCCCGTTGGATGACAGTGGCGCGAAGGTTGCTTCAGAAATTTTATCGTGGCCACGCCGGCGCAGTCTTGCTAGTCCATTTTCAGAACGATCTTTCCTGTGTGCCTTCCCGACTCCATCAGCCGGTGGGCATCGCCTGCCTGTTCCAAAGGAAAAACCCTATCGACGACAGGCCGCAGCTGTCCGTTTGTGAACAGTGGCCAGAGTTCCTGCTCCACCGCTCGGGCCAACGAAGACTTCTCTGTCACCGAGCGCGGGCGAAGAGTCGAACCGGTAATCAGCAGCCGCTTGGTCATCACGGTGCGTAGGTCGACCGTGACCTGGCTGCCGTGGGAGAAAGCGATGTGTACCAAACGGCCGCGTGTGGCGAGAAGGCCGACATGCTTGGTGAAGTAGTCGCCTCCAATCATGTCCAGGATGCAATCGATGCCGTGCGGCTGGGACCACCGGGCCAGTTCGGCAGCCCAGTCCTGGGTGCGGTAGTTAACAGCGATCTCCGCGCCGAGACCGCGGCAAAAACTGCACTTTTCGTCGGTGCCGGCAGTGGTGGCGACCCGGGCGCCAAACGCGCGGGCAATCTGAATAGCAAAAGTGCCGATCCCGCTCGAGCCGCCCTGTACCAGGAAGAGGTTGCCGGCAAAGAGCCGTCGCGGCTCAAAAACATTCGCCCACACGGTAATCGCAGCCTCCGGAATCGCTGCCGCGTCGCCCAGCGAAATACCGGCGGGCACGGCCATGCACTGGCCTGCCGGCGCCACGCAATACTCAGCATAGCCGCCGCCTGCGAGCAGCGCGCAAACCGGGTCGCCAACTTGCCAGCGGCCGCTGGCGCCGGCGCCGATGTGAGCAATGTGCCCGGAAACCTCCATTCCCAAAACGGGCGACGCCCCAGGCGGAGGTGGATAGTGTCCCTGCCGCTGCAGCAGATCGGCGCGATTTACCCCGGCCGCCTCGACCCGGACGAGCACTTCTCCCACACCCGGCTGGGGAACAGGCCCGATCGTGAGGCGAAGCATCTCGGGTCCGCCCGGCTCTGCGATCTCGATATAGCGCATGGATTCTGGTCTACTTGTCATACCTTAAGCAGCTGTCAGAAATATCAGCATAACCCTTGTCCAAATTAGCTCTTTCTCCTCAACCCCCACAGCACTCGCTGAAGACAAATCAGCTATCAGGGCGTATCGGACCAAGTCCCTTCGAAGGGACGGCTGAGAATCAGACTCGTCCAAATTCGTGGTGGGAGCCCTCGCATTTGTGCGGCGGGGGAGGAGCGCCTTAGCGCTCTGGGAAAGAGTCTCGACTCCGATCACGCGCTTTAGCGCTGGCAATGCTAAGGCCTTATAGTTCTGCGTGAGAACCGCGGAAGAGAACCCATCCGCTCCCTAAGCCCGGAGGGCCGCCCCGCCAAACCTCAGACCCGGCCCCAGAAAAGGGCTGGGAATCGATTCCGCAGATTGTTTGTGACAAGAAGGCGATCCTCAATTGGCTGCGAGCGCAACGTTGCGAATGGCCACCATTTCGGGCCAACTGAACAGGCACTCATGGGGCCTTCATCTCATTCGCCGTGGGGAGTCCACGCAGCAAAAACGGATTGAAGTCAGTTTGGGTATCGAAGGGGTCCACGCCTTCCTGCCGTTTCAGCCACGCCACGCCCACATAGGTGAGCGGAGTAGCCAGTCCCTCATAGACCACTTTGATCAGGTAAGACGAAAGCATCAACCGGATTAGCGTGTGCTGGGAGACTGTCCCCGCAAACGAGATGAACATGACCAGAAACGTATCGAAGGCCTGGCCGACGATGGTGGATCCGAGGGTCCGCGTCCACAGCCAACGGCCGCGGGTGAGGATCTTGAGCTTGGCGAGAGTGAAGGAGTTGGCGAACTCGCCGGTCCAATAAGCGATAAGGCTGGCGGCCACGAAGCGCGGCACGAGGCCGAAGACTGTCTCGAAGGCTTGTTGGTTATGCCAGCCGGGGTCGGCGGGAAGGGCGACGGCCATGGCGCCGGCGGCGCTAAGCAGTGCTGAGGCGAAAAAGCCAATCCAGATGGCCCGCCGCGAGGCCTGGTAACCATATACCTCGGTAAACACGTCGCCAAAGATATAGGTAATCGGGAAGAGCAATTCGGCCCCACTGATGGTCAAGGGTCCGAGGCGGCAGACCTTCTGGGCGACCAGGTTCGATACCAGCAGGACAACGACGAAGATCAGGACGAGGGTATCGAGGTACTTGTAGCGGGCCATGAAACTGCAGTTTATAGCGCGACGAGCGCGACTGCGGAGCGGAAGAAAGTCTGGGGTGAGCTGGCCAAGGTCGGATGTGCGGCTTTTGACACGTGGTTTCCGGGTTGCTAGAGTTGAGGTTGGTCGACTCCGGCCGGCCCGAAGGCTACGGGCCAAGCAAACGTCCCCGTCGTCTAGCCCGGCCTAGGACACCGCCCTTTCACGGCGATAACACGGGTTCAAATCCCGTCGGGGACGCCAATAGATTGAGCTACTTGCAAATCCCGTCCAGAAATTTGTAGGTCCGTTATGGTCCGATAAGGAAAAGTGCCCTCGCTGGGCTGCGCTTTGCGCAGACGGTTGTCGTCGAGCACCATGGTCACAATGCGACTTTGAGCGTCGCGTTTGTTCTGGGTGATGGCCTGTGCGTACAGGTTCATCGTCACCAGACTGTTTGCATGGCGCAGCAGTTCTTGCACCGTCTTGACATCCTCACCGTTGGCCTTGAGGCATGTCGCATAGGTGCGACGGAAGGTATGCCAGCCGATTCCCTCGATTCCCAGTTTCTTGGCTGCTGGCAGGATATGCGCCCGATAAAATGCGCCGGGCCAGTACGGCAATTTTCCATTCGAGTGCGGACTTGCAAAGACCCAATCCTCGTTTCGAGGATAAGGGCTTGCCAGTTGCCAGTTGTAGAGCGATTCTGCGAGACGGGGATCGAGCGGCACCGGTTTGCGGCTGGCTTCAGTCTTGCACTCGCCAAGGTGCTGCATGACGATGGAGCGGGTGACCGAGATTTGCAGTTTTTCAAAATCGATGTCACTCCATTTCAGGGCCAGCAGCTCTCCCACACGCAGGCCAGTCAGCACGTCGAGGAAAACAGCGGTCCGCGCCGGCTCGCGCAACAAGCCGAGCAGAGCTGCGGTTTCCTCAATGCTCAGGACCAAAGGAATCCTGGCCCGCTTCGCACTTTGGCGCACGTGCGTAATGGGATTCTTATCGTGCCATTCCCATCGGATCGCGTGATTGAAGACAGCGTGCATGATGTTTCGCATTTTCGCTTTGCTGCCATTCGACAGCTTGAGCGAACGCAACCACTCTTCAACAACGACCGCTCGAACGTCCTTCACACGGTATTCGCCCCAGCGGGGCAAAATCCATTTACGGAAGTAGCCTTCATACGTTCTGCAGGTCGCATAGGTTTTGTTCGAGTCCTCACCGAGTTCCTTTTGCCGGTAGTGATCGATAAGTATCTGAACACTGATCGGGGCCAGGCTCGCGCGCGGACTCTCAACATTGATGTCAACCCGAAGCGCGACCACTGCTTTTTGTGCGGCGGTTTCGTTCGGATACTGTTCAAGGGTTCCCAGCACCAAGTTGCGGCGGCGACGTGTGCCGTCGGGCTGGGCTTCGTACCATCGGTACTCCCACGCCTTCCGGCCCCCGGCGCGCTCCACAAGTCGGAGGCTGCCTTGCTGAAATCGTGAACGTCTCATTTCCTCTCCAAATCAAGGGTGGTGAGACGGCACGGATAGCTACTTTCAGCCTACTGTGCCTTGTCGTCGTCGTCGAGTGGATTGATTCTTTCACCGGATTGAAACAGGTCAGAGGCCCGGAAGCGCCACAACTTGCCGACACGGACGCCGTGAACGATCCCATTTCGTGCGTAACGTTGAAGAGTTTTGGGGTGAACTCGAATGATGGCTGCTGCCCGATCACTGTCCAGCAGCGGTTCGAATGAGAGGGGAGAATGAGGGGAATCGAACATGGTTCGCACACTCCTTAGCACCACAATGTGTGGGGCCAAGGAGCACTGTCAACCCACGGATTGGGGCGCATTTTCACTCTCATGGATGCGGCGTACGAAGCAAAAGCGAACGGTTGGGTACAGAAAGTGCATAGAAGTGCACCATTGTCTTTCTTTGACACTCATTGTCCTCGTGGGTTTTCGATCTCACAAAAACGAAATTAGTTTCGGACCTCTATTCCACTGGACAAATCCCGCTGACGTTCCCCGGATAGCAGCAGCATAGCCGAGGCGCGGGCGGTGTCAAGGGCGGCGACGCCGCCGCTTCGCGGTCAAGACCCTTGACACCGTCCTCTCCGCCTCGGCGCACAATCCCAATATCCGGGGAATGTCAGTGTTTCCTTCGCCTAGTATCTAAAGAATCAGGTCGCGACGGGCCGTGAAGGAAAGTCGCGGATTGCGTTCAGGCTATCGACCAGCGCTTGTTTGCCGTCATTGATCGCAGCGTCGAGCGAGCGCACGGCTTCATCAGGACGCCGGGTGATCAAGTTGCGCACCGCTTGAAACCGGAACATCATCGCCTGGAAATTTTGCAGCAACTCGTCGTGCAACTTGCGTGCAACGCGCATATCTTCAATCGAGCGTGCCTCTAAGGCCATGGCCGCAGCTTGCTTTTGTTTGCTCATATCGTGCGCGAAGACGACAGCCTGGGTCCTAGGCTCCTTGAAGCGGGCTACGCCCATTAGGACGGGCACGCGTGTGCCGTCCTTGCGTAGAAACTCCTTCTCGAATGGCAGTACGCGTCCTAATCTTTTTACCCTCTCGACCCGCATTTTGTCGGCGGCGTGCCACTCGGGCGGCGTTAGGTCCGTCCACCGCAGACGGCCCGAAATGAGATCTCCTCGCTCATATCCCAACATACGAAGATATGCGTCGTTGGACTCAAGAATCGGGCCTCGAATATCAACGATGAATATTCCGAGAATGTTGGCATCGACCAGACGCCTGATTCTCGTCTCCCGTTCTTGAAGATCACCATAGAGGCGCGAATTTACAAGAGAGCTCGCTGCCAGCGACGCGACGAGTTTCAGAATTCTGACTCGCGCGGGCGTGAAGACGCCAGAGGCCAGTTCGCTTTGAAGAATGAGTAGGCCGACGGGTTTGGCCAGATGGAGCAGCGGCAGGCAAAGGATCGACGCCGCCTCATGCTCACGGACTCCCACGGCAAACCTTGCCCGTGTGGCTTCATCGTTGATGACGACCGGCTCGCATGTGTCCTCGACATAATCAAGCGCAGAGACCGGTAGCAGCGAATCCGCGACGACTTCGTCGCAAAGGCGAACAACTGTCTTCTGCTGGCGGCATGAGCCTTCCACAGCGACTCGGCGTTCGCCGGCACGCAAAAGAATCACCGCGCCCCGCTGAGCTCCGGTCTCTTCGAGCGCGGCGCGCAGAAGCGTGCCAATTACGTCATCTTGCACAGTTGCACCCGAGACACTTTCAAAACGTTGACCACTCTTGCAGAGTATTCCATGTACAGCCTGTATTCAGTTACTGGGCGAGCGCGTAGCTTCCGACTGTTTGACCGGCTGCCCAGGCTACACGATCAACGTGATTGCGGTGCATCGCAGCTTCACGGGCTTTGGCCAAGCCGAGCTTTCCTGCCATCTTCACCAGATCCGCAAGGGAGGTGGCCTGCATTTTACGCATCACCTGGCCTCGATGTGCTTTCACAGTGATTTCGCTGATACCGAGTTCGCAACCAACTTCCTTGTTCAGTAACCCGGACGATACGAGCGCCATGACCTGCCGCTCGCGCAATGAGAGTGAGGTGTAGCACTTCTGGATTGCTGCCTTCTGTTTCTCTCGTGCCATGACGATGCGGCTCCTTTCGAGGCCTTCCCGGATGGCACTGAGCAGGCCTTCAGGTTGGAAAGGCTTCAACAGGAATTCAATTGCGCCGGCTTTCATGGCATCGACTGTTGTTGGTATGTCTTCTCTTGAGCTGAGAAAAACCGTTGGGATGTGATGGCATTTAGCAGTTGCGCGCTTCTGCAGTTCGAGACCGCTCATGCCAGGAAGGCATACATCGAGGATCATGCAGCCCGGCGCAAGCTCGACGGGATAGGAGAGGAATTCTTCGGCTGACGAAAATGTTTCAGGATGCCAGCCCTCGCATCGAATTAATCTTTCCAGTGACTCGCGCATCGCACCGTCGGGGTCGACTACGAAGACGACCGGTGTGACTTCCGAAAGATCGGCGGAATTGAATCGCTGATCGATGCATAGGCATTTCCCATCTCCTAGAGGAGATCCTTTCAGCATAGAACCCATATAGGCCTCCGCAACACCCTCGATCATTCGTCCGGGTGATGTTGTTTGGGGATTTGTAACTCAGCGTTAATGGAGTCTGGGGAATAGCGCCGATTACAGCAACACTATGGGGCCGCCTCACATGCTCATACAACCCTCAATCGGCTAGTTCTCTTCTGTTCCATCGGGTGTTGAGATACCCCGCCGAAATACGGGGAAACTACGACTGGCCAGGAGTTTTAACTTGGGAAAACTTTCCGTCCGAAGAGATGGGCATCGACCGACCACGCACCGGGTCCGATCATTGCCAACGTTGCTCCAAGAATCGCGAGTGTGATTGGCATCCATGCATTCCCGCCGCCAGCCAAGACGATCCAGAGCTCGATGACTGCGACGAGCGCACCCGCAATGGGGGTCAAGAAGCCTGCCACAATGAAGATTCCCAGGACTGCTCCAGCAATGTGCAGCGCACACAGCGAGGTCGCGGTTTCGTTCAACAGCGCCAACCCGCCATTGAGCAGTGCTATCCCGGTGAGTAATCGCTGAATGAAGAGCCCGAAGCCCGGCCAGCCGTCAGCGAATGTCGTGAAGAGTCGCTGCAAAGGGCTCCCCTCTCAGAGGGAGGTTATAGAGTTTGCAGGCCTTCTGGAAACGGCGGAACGGCTAGGCTGGCGCCCCGCCTTTTGGCGGGCTAAGTTTCGATGATTCCGCGCTTGAGTCCGATCGCAACGGCATGGGCTCGGTCGTCCGCACTCAATTTGGAGAGAATGTTTGCGACGTGGAATTTGGCAGTCGCCTCCCCAATGTTGAGCCGGTCGGCGATCTGCTTATTAGAATTCCCGGCGGCAATTAATTGGAGAACATCAATCTCCCGCGTGCTCAACTCATCCTCTGTCGCGTGCTCAGCGAGTTCGCTTGCGATCTCCGGAGGTATTCTCTTTCGTCCAGCATGCACGGCACGAATCACCTCGAGGATCTCCAGATGCACGTTTGCTTTCAATAAATAAGCTCGTGCTCCTGCGCGGAGCGCTCGCATCACCTGGGCATCGCCCTTGTAAGTCGTGAGCACAATGACGCGCGCATCAGGAAATTCGCCCACAATGCGGCTAAGAGCCTCGATCCCGTTGACGCCAGGCATCTGGAGATCCATCAGGGTCACGTCAGGACGGTGTAATCGGAACTTCTCGACAGCTTCGTCTCCGTTCACTGCTTCCGCGACCAGCTTCATGTCAGGTTCCCCGTTTATCAGAGCCGCAATGCCCTTGCGGAGAAGAGGGTGGTCGTCGACGGCGAGGATTCGAATCATGTCAGGAACGCCGCTCATCGCCACCTGCCTTGGGGAACAGCCGGAGTATGGGCCCGTTTCGGTGCCTTTCGTATACTATCGCAGCGGGAATCCTGAGCTCCACCTCGGTGCCGGCTCCCACTTCGGTCCAATAATTCAAGACCGCCCCAATTCGCTGCGCACGTTCACGAATCCCAGTGATACCCCAGTGCCCTGAGCGGCCACCCGCTGCAAGGATCTCGGGAGCGATTCCTTTGCCATCGTCACGTATACGCAATCGAAGCTGATTGGCATCGTAGTGAATCTCCGCTTCAATGTGGCTGGCATCGGCGTGACGAAATGCATTCCGAATTACCTCGCGAGTAATCCGATACACCTCGTCCTGAAGAATCGGAGACAATTCCCGTTGTTTACCTTCAACCACCAATCGAAAGCTCGGAGACGGTCCGTTCGTGTTTTGAGCGCTGGCCAGTTCCCGCCCGGTCGTGTTCAACATTTCCGGAAGATCGCGATGAGAGACCAGGTCGGGGCGTAAATCGTGGATAGCATCGCGGCCCTCGACAATGGCCTGTGTCGTTGCCGCGATTGCTTCATCAAGTGCGTGCACCGCTTCGTCGGGTTTTCGAGACACCATGTTGCGCGCCGCTTGAAATTGAAGTATGACACCCTGAAAGCTCTGGAGCAACGTGTCATGCAATTCTCGCGCGATACGCAGGCGCTCATTAACACGCTCATGTACGCGAAGTGTAATGATGCGCCTTGTAATGGCCACGCCAAGAACTGCCGCTAAGAAGAACGTGGAAATCATTGTCATCTGCAAGACAACAAAAATGCTGAGCTGCGTTCTCCTCATATCCGTACCTGCGAGCGCAAGGTCTACTCTAACCTCCTGGTCAGTCCCTGCGACAAGGGAAGCGCAAAGAGACTCGACCGGCTTCAGCTCATTGTCCAGCCGAAGTCGAAGAGCCTTCCAGTCTCCTGCTGCTGCCAAGCCTTTGATTGCTTCCAACTGCGTTGGCAAGGTGATCTCAATCGCTTGTAAAGTCGGCTGCAACTCGGGTTCTACGTGGGTTTCATAAGGCAAATGGGCGAGGGAACTCATCTCGGTTTGCGTTTCTTCCAGAAGAGCTTTGCGTAACGGTTCGGATTCGTTCTCGAGACCGCCCGCGTCGCGGGACTGCGCCAACTTGTCCAGCCTCTGATGGACCGACAGAAGGCTCACCTGGAGTCGCAAAACTCCGTTCAGTTCCTGATTAAGACCCTTTAGACGCTCTGTTTGCAGGCGAGCGACGTGAAATTGCCAGAGGAGGAGGCCATTGCCACACAAAATCAGCACGATCAACAAAGCGAAGGTGAGCTTTAGACCTAGCCCGATTTCGATTTCGCGATCGCTTCTGGAATCCATGTGCTCCGGCGGTCTCCACTCTAGCTCCCGTTCATAAACCATAAACCCGATCAGATTCGGATGATCTCTTAAAGGTTAAGCGAATCACTTCTCGGGCCTGGCAAATGCCACACGAAAACCGGTAATTCGGATCAATTGCTTTTCTAATGCCGCGGCAGCGGCTGGCGCGGTCTCTTTCCCGGTCAGTACCGAATGCACTGCCGCGACATAAGCTGCGGAGACTTGCTCGTAGGCTCGCCCGGTTACGCTGGATGGCCGGCTAATGATGCTACTCCTGTGCAGCCCTATTTTCTCCTTCTGCTCTGCTGGATCCAAGAATGATGGCAGATCGTGGACTTCGGGCCTTCCAGCTTGAGTGTCTGCACCATCATTAGTTTCAGTGTCGGACTGAACTTGCGCACGAGTCATAAAAAGTGCAAGCGCGATCGCTTCTCGACTATGAGACGAAGACTGCGAAACCGCCAGGCCTGAACCTCCGAGCGTTCCCACTCTTCCACCCGGGCCGCCGGGAAGGCTTGCATAGCCGGTACGATCAACCGCAAGCGAGTCCCGCCATCTGAGCAGACTGGAACTCCCGGTGGGCGTGATTGCGATTTCAGCCCACGCGCGGTTAAAAGCGGCCCCTCCCGAATCGAACACGTTCATCGAATCAGTTTCCCGGTACGCGAGGACGCTCGGCGGCGAAATCCAGCCAATCCAGTGTTTGGCCCGTTGCCATGCCCGAATCGTCGCTGGATTATTGACACTGATGGTACGGTTGCTCTCGACGATCCTTCCCCCGCCCTCGGCAAACTGCCACTCAAGCGCATTACAGGTCAGTCCTTCTGTGGGCGCGCCTTGCCATACATAGCCCCAAAAGTCCTTTTTCCCCTTGGCGCGTTCGCCGTTCTGTATCCGAATCGCCATCGTCTCCAGTTCGTCCCATGTTGTTGGCGGATGGTCGTATCCGTACTCCCGAAGAAGATCGGTCCGATACTCAAGCGCGCCAATTTGAAGGCGATAAGGAATGGCCACCAGCCTCCCCGCCACAGTGTAGCTGGGCATCAATTCGGGCCTCAGTTGAGCAATTTCCGCCTTCGACGAGGGACCCAGGTCGACCAGATCTCCTTCCAGACTCCCGGCCCAGACGACATCCAGACCCAGGACATCGGGGCCAGAACTCCCCTGTTGCATGAGCTTGCGTGACAGATTCAGCGCATCAAGAGTACTTTCTGGAACTGGAAGATCTTTAACGTGAATTTCAGTTTCTTGAGTGAACTCTTTCAGCAGGCGCTCCGCTTTCTGGTCGTTTTGTGACCAGCCAGGACGGAAGAGTGTCAGCAACACCGGTTCCCGCGAAGACCAGTTGCAGGCCCCGACGGTCATCGCAGCCAACAGAATTCCGAGCAGCTTACTGGTCGTCTTCGAGTGTCTGCAGATTCGCCTGACTAATCTGTCTTGGGACACGAGGCTTACTCTTCTATCCATTCGCGTCCTCCGACCGGATAGTTCTTGGTGGAACTCGGGCCGTTATATTCCTGACTAAAACCGTCAACCAATACTTTGGTATCGATTGACACCTTCGTCCAATAGATTCGTTGTCGCGATTCTGCGAAATTTTGCGATGATCAGTCGTTCTTGTATCGAAAGGGTAACAAATGGGCTGCATAATGGGCCCAGGATGTCGCGCGTGTCCGCTCCAGCCGCCTCGAACACGCAAGAGTGAAGAAACGTCAGTTTGTCTCAAATTCAAGGTCCGCGGCACTGACAGAAACTAATCCAAAACCTCGGGTGGGCCACTTTGACCACTTTGTGGATCAGCAGAAGATTACGGTCGGGCTGTCTTCCGATGACAGCCTTGCTGATCTTGGTCGTCTCCGGCAACGTGGCGACCGCCCAAACGGAGCAGAGCGGAAGCATAACAGGAATTGTCACTGACGAGTCGGGAGCAGCGATTAAAGAAGCCTCGGTTTTGGCGACAAATACTCAAACCGGCGTGGCTCGAGATGAACAGACGAATAGCGAAGGCATCTACTCGATCGAACTCCTGCCACAAGGCGTGTACACGGTTAGGATCTCCTCCAATGGATTTGCATCACTCGAACAGACGCAAGTGCACCTCGACCAATCGCAGATCTTGCGTCTCAGTTTTGCACTGAAGGTGGGAGAAGCAGCGGCAACAACTGTCGAAGTGAACTCTTCAGCTGTGGCCCTGGATGTCGATACAACTTCACTGAGCACCGTCGTTGAACGAAGCACGATAGTCGATCTTCCCTTGAATGGCAGAAACGACGACGCGCTCGTCAATCTGGTGCCGGCCGTTCGGGCAATTGGCAGCTTTGGAATCTTCGACCCGTCTGCCAGCACAGATGGCCGTGTGCAGATCGGAGGAGGAACGCCTTCGTCGAATTCATTCGAGGTCGACGGCACTGCAGATGAGAATCGGACCAGCGGCGGCCCCGCGTTCATCCCTTCACCTGATGCAACAGACGAGGTAGTCGTTATCAATCACAACGCTGACGCGGAGTATGGGAGATCGAGCGGCGGTACGGTCAACTTCATCACCAGGAGCGGTACAAAGGAATATCACGGCGATCTCTGGGATTTCACCCAGAACAGCGTGTTAGATGCCAACAATTACTTCACGAAACAAGCTGGACAACCGATCGCACCTCTAACTCAGAATCAATACGGCGTCACGATGGGTGGCCCAATCGTACAGAAAAAAACATTCTTCTTCTATAACTGGGAGGGATTCAAAGAAGCGACGCAGTCTCAGGCTTTCTATACGATGCCTACGGACCTTCAGAAACAAGGCGATTTTTCGCAGACATTCAACGCATCGGGCAACCTCATCGTCATCTACGATCCTCTCTCAACGATGCCCAATCCGGCCTCGCCGGGAAGCTATATCAGAACGCCTTTTCAAGATAACAAGATTCCGTCATACCGGCTGAATCCGGTGGCTCAGGCGATTGCCAAATATTACCCCGAGCCAAATCTTCCAGGCAATACTTATACGGGCGTCAATAACTTCTTCGGAAGCGCTTCGACAACTTATACCGAATAACATGGGTCTGCGAGTTGATCATTACTTTACTCCTGCGCGCCAACTCGCGGCGCGATACACTTGGGACCGAACCCATGCTCTCTTCCCGCAATACTACGGCGCAGGCAATCCTGGAACGATCGGAAATAGCCCGACCCAATATCTCCGGGACAGCGCGATTCTCGCTTACTCCGATGCGCTTCGCAGTGACTTGCTCTTCGAGGTTCGCGCGGGCTTCAATCGTTTTGGAATCGATCGCATCCCGGTCAGCACGGGATTCGACGCTACGAAGCTTGATTTTCCCGCATCACTCGACTCGCAACAGCAATTCCCGATCTTCCCGTATTTCGGTTTGTCAACAACGGCAAGCATCGGGAGGGTTCCGGGAGACACCGCGACCCAGCGCGGCAACGATTTTTCGACGGGCGGAACGCTGACATGGGACAAAGGCCGGCATTCCCTCAAGACGGGTGTGGAGCTGAGGCTCTATCAATGGAACAGCATTCAGCCGTCGGGCCTACTCCAATTCGCATTCGATCAAACCTACACAAAAGGACCTAACCCGCTCTCATCGGCAACCGACGGCTACGATTTTGCGGATTTCATGCTGGGGAATCCGACGAGCGGCACGCTCTGGCGATACTCACCGTATGAGTATTCCACACGCTATGGCGCCGCGTTTGTGCAGGACGACTGGAAGATCGCTAGGCGCCTTACCGCCAATGTTGGGCTGCGCTACGATCACGAGGGAGCTACCACGGCTCGTCACAACAACATCGCGAACTACAATCCCAACTTGCAGACCACGGATAGTGGAATTCCCCTCACCGGCGGTTTGCAGTTTCCTGGTGTGAATGGTCTCTCACGGGGCAATCGCGATACCGACCTTTGGGACTATTTCGCGCCTCGCGTAGGGCTCTCTTATCAGTTCATGCTAAAGACGGTTGCACAAGCAGCGTACGGAATCTACTTTCTTCCCACTACAGGAGATTGGGTCCGCCTGAGCGACTCGGGATACTCGAGCCAGACCGCATATCTGGCCACAACCAACGGTGCTCTAACGCCATCCGGCTCGCTCAGCAATCCTTTTCCGAGTGGCATCGTGCTGCCCACCGGCAGTACGCTCGGTGCGCTGACTGGGCTTGGTACGACTATCGCCGGCAATTCGAGGCGCCTGGTTCCCGGATACGCCGAGCAGTACAGCATTGATGTTGAGCGGCAAGTTGGCGCCTACATCATCGAGCTGGGATATCTGGGCAGTCACGGAGTGAAACTGCCGGCCGACTATAGTTACGACTACCTGACCACTTCGCAATTGAGCCAGGGAACCGCTCTGCTCAAACAGGAACCAAATCCTTACGCCGGCATCATCACCTCGGGAGCGCTTTCTCAGCCGACCGTTCCAGAACAGAGCCTCATCACCCAAGCCCCTCAATTCACTGGGGTCACGTCTTTGTCCAACTGGGCCGGCTCCAACTACCAGGCGGGAACGGTCGAAGTGAAGCATAACTACGGCGCGAATTTCTTCCTGCTTCTCTCTTATACCTGGTCCAAGTTCCTCGACAACAATCTCGGCGATGGCGAGAACCAATACGCCGATAGTGGAAGCAACGCTGTGCAGTACTGGGGCAATTTGAAGGCGGAAAAAGCTCTGTCCACGTCGAGCATGCCGCAACGGCTTGTGACTGCGGCCGGATATTCCCTGCCCTTAGGCAAAAGCGGTGCGTTTGTCTATCGAGCCTTAGTCGGCGGTTGGAGAGGAAACATGATCCTGTCGGCAGAGAGCGGCAACGCGATCAGCGTGACGGCCAACGCTCCAACCGACGGTGGTTCTCGTCCGAATCTGGTCGGCAACCCGCGCCTCCCGCATCCCACCGCAAAGGATTGGCTAAACCTGGCAGCATTTCAGACCATCCCAGCCTTCACTTTCGGCGATACTCCCCGTAACCTTCCGAGCACATTCACGCAGCCGCTTTTCAACATTGATGGTTCAATCCTGAAGAGCATCGCATTTGCCGATCGCTACCGGATTGAGGTTCGGGGAGAAGCCTTCAACCTTACCAACCGCGTCACTTTTGGAACGCCGAACGCTAACATCAGCAGCACGAGCTTTGGGCAGATTACGAGCATCCGGACGGGAACGCAGCCCCGTATTGTGCAGCTCGGAGTCAAGGGGTATTTCTGAGGCTGTTCTCCAAGCTCTTCAACCATCCAAATTTCGCGCCGCCGTACAACAACATCACCGACGCTCTGTTTGGCTACACGGCAGAGACGCTGGCCAGCAGCCTCGTGTCCGGCGGCGATGACGTAGACTTCAATCCGCTCTACCAGATCGGCGGCCAGCGCTCAATCCAGTTTGCGCTCAAGCTCGGATTCTGACTTCTTTGCTCAGCCGCGAGGATTATTTTTACCGGCGCCAGTTGCGCGCTGCAGGTTCGTTGAGCACGTCTTGTCGCTACCACTATAGGCTCAGACCAATATCATGCGCGATGCTGATTTCGTGGCGAGGGACAGGTGGTTCGATTTGTTGGGCGGGAGCTTGCTGAATGCTGTGCGCGGGATGGGATAGATGAGCCTGCTCCCGTGCCAACTCTGTGGCAGACGGTCGCGCAGAGGAGATGCCGAGCGATTCGCGCAGTTGCTCACGGTCGCTCGTAACGATTGCGATTTCACTGCGACCACGGGAAGCGCCGACGTAGAACAATTCCTGTTTCATGGCATCGGCTGACAGGATTACACCGTCCACCGTTTTCCCTTGGCTGCGATGGGCGGTAATGGCGTAGCCGTGATCGAATTGGTGATAATTCGTCGGCAGTGTGCGACCATCCTCAAGTTGAATGCGTCCCCGCTCGATACCACGCACCGTCACCAGCTCGCCATTCGTAGCGCGAAAACCGGCATCTCGGCGATTGGACGTAAGCATGAGCCGGTCGCCCGGAGCCACGTCGATGGATTGCCGCTCATGGACGGAAAACGAGCGTGTCTGTGCCGGTGTGAAGCCTCTCTCCTCGCCACGTGCATTGCGAGCGATCACCGTGCCAGAGTCAACACGGCTGACAGTGAGCGACTCGTGCTTCTCCATACCCCTTGCTGCCCGATGCACTACCAGCACCTGCCCCTCACGGTAGTTCGCCAGATCACGTTTCTGCGCTTCCGTCCACTGCAATGAGACGTATCGATCTATCG
The DNA here is from genome assembly GCA_963743365.1 of uncultured Acidobacteriaceae bacterium. GTDB lineage: Bacteria > Acidobacteriota > Terriglobia > Terriglobales > Acidobacteriaceae > PALSA-350. Next base: position 114,098 of record CAVUQE010000014.1, on the reverse strand, counting down.
TGACGCTTTGGCCGAGATGACCGCGCTCAGAAAGGTCATTGCGAATCGCGCGAGTGACACGGCCAATCTCCTCGTGCGTGGGCGCAACAACCAAAACACGCCGTGACGGATCGGCGGTCATCTCCCGGTAGAGATCAGCAACCGCACGGGCACGCTCGACAAAGGGGACCTCATGCACAGCACCAAGCCGCTCCAGCTTCTCAAAGCCCTGTTCGGGAGCCTGGCGCAGGGTTTGAATGGCGTCTCTATACTGCGCGTGCGTCTGACGTTGTACGCCGGTCAGGGCGACGCTCTTCATCTGCGATTCGCGCTCCAGAATGCGCAGTGCGTCAGATGCCTCGACACTCTGAATCTGCCGACGATCACCGGAAAAGAGCACTCGGGCCATCTTGCTCTCAGCCAATCGAAGAATGCTGTCCATCTGTCGCCGCGAGATCATTCCGGCCTCATCGACAATCAGCACCTTGCCGCGCAGCGCTGATTGTGCCGTTTCGTCTTGAAAAAGACGCGAGACTGTCATGGCGTCGCGAAAGCTCACCTTTTGTAGTTCCTCCACCGCGCTGCGTGTTGGCGCGATCGCTGTGACTTCACGCCCTGACTCCCGAAGACCCCGGTCAAGTTCCTGGAGCGTTGCCGTTTTGCCGGTGCCAGCGGCCCCACGCAGATTGACGGCAAAATCGTGCGAGTCGAGGATTTGTTGGACAGCGCGTCTCTGTTCGTCACGCAAATGTCCGGCGGGCTCAAACTCGTGCGCACCGCCTAATCGCCCGTATTGGCCGATGCCGCGATTCACCATGGTGACCATGCGCTTTTCGCGGTCAAGACTCTCATGTGTGGCCAGCCGGTCGCCGGCATGAATGACGGTTCCGTCGGATTTTTCGATTTCCAGTGCGCCACGGAGCTGCCCCAGATCGACACGGCCGCGACCATACCGTAGGGCTTCGGTCAACAGCTCGTGATCGTAGACAACAGAGCGGCGTTCGAAGAGATGATCCTTTGCGTGTTGTAGTGAACTTACTGCTGGCGAGAGTTCATGCGGACCGCCGTGACTTTGCTCAAGGGATGCGTCGCGCACTCGACCCAGAGTACGCGATTCCTCGGGTGAGAGTCGCGCTTGTTGTAGTTGGCGGACCTGTTCCGTGGCAATCTCTGTGAGCTTGTCGGCACGCGATTCGCGAACCAACACGGCCACTTCGTTATCTGTCGGCTTCCTGCCGCGTTGCTCCTTGAATTCTTCAATCGCTGCGTCGCGCTGCGCGCTTCGCTGGCTGTACCGTTCCAGCAGCTCGTCCGATACACCGCGAATATCGAAACCAAGATCGCGGCCACGGGAATCGCGGCGCGGCTCAATCTCATAGCCAAGATTCCGCACCTCATTTGCCAGGGCGTTCCGGTAGACCTCCGTGAGAAATGCCCGACGCTCGTATAGGCCCGAGGCCTGCAACGCCTTCCAGCGACCTTCCGCTCCGTCGTAAGTGAGATTTGCGGTCACGGCATGCGTGTGAAGTTGCGGATCGAGTTCGCGACTTGTGTCATGCCGATACGCCGCGACAACCCAGTTGCCAGTTGTGCGATTCTCATTTGCGCCGTTCAAACGCACGCGAGAACCCGCATAGCCTTCGGATTCTGCCAGCGCCTCTCGGACAGCCTTATCATGGGCGGCGACCAGTCTCTCATCGCCGCCAACCATTGCCTGCACGGAAACCGATTTTGGCGCTGAGAAAGTCAGATCGTAAAGAGACCGCGCCTTGCTCTGCTCACCCCCTTCGGCATTCGCGCGATCCGCGCTATGGCGCGGGCGCAGGAACTCGCCGCTTTCGGGATGCAACCCTTCCCGCACCGCCTCAAACTGTTCCGGGGTGACTTTGCCGCGCAGTCCAAGGAGTTCCGCACCACTGCCTTGCCACTCACCCTGTACGCGGCGGTGTTCATCGTAGTAGTCGCTGTGTTCGAGATGGCGCTGCGCATAGCCAACGCCGCCGGTCATGGCCCGAATAGTGAGCACAGCCCGACAGTAGCCCTGTTCGAAATGCGATTGCAAGCGCTATACGCGCTTCACCGTTGGAGCAGGCCAGGCGGTATGTTTCTGCATTCGCCTTCGCAGAAAGCCGCGCTCGATTTCCGGCTCGCTGCGCTTGTTGTGGAGCAAGACACCATCCCTAAGCCTCACGGCTTAGCGATACTGAAGTAGCCCGTGAACTTCGTATAGGAATCGAACAGAGTCGGACCGGGTCCAGCTTTATCCGATCGTTGTTCGAGGTGGCTGAGAGTAGCGGTTGTGTTCACTTCTACTTGGTTCATCCGTTTGTTGTTACAGGTGGCCGTCGAGTAGGTTCACTATCTCTTGGTAGGCATCAGCAAGTTTTTTCGCAATTTCGTTCCGCTCTCTCGACGTCAGGAAGCGCGTGCGTTTTGCTGTCTTCTTCTCATAAGGATGACTCGATGGAAGCTGATTACGCCGCACGTGAGCGTCCCGGAGACGCGTAGCCAAATTCGGGAATGTTTTCGCAAATATTTTGTTCGGGTCAAGTAAGCTGCCGTAGTCGATCAGCTCCCCATAGGTATTAGTCAGAGCGCACGCCCCGGCCATTCCCAACCGCGCAAGATGGCGCTGTGTCGCTCTAAACATGGCGTCATTGAACGAATCTTGCCAAGATAGCCACTCCGAAGAATCCGAAGCAAACTTTGCTTCTCCCGACAAAAGCACCGACAAAGCATGTGCATACTCAGATCCGAAAAGATGGCGCCACTTGGACCAGTAGTTGATTTGATAACGGGTGTTCAGGATGTTGCCTATTTGGTCGTATCTCGTTTTCCGAGGCGTGCTAAGCATCCCGACACCTTCGAGAGCATGCCTAACCTGAGGTGCTAGGCTGTTTGGCCGGATTCCAAAGGCCTTATGCGACAAGGCCCTCTCCAATAGTCTTGGGATTATTGCCAGGCCAGGTTCAGATGCTGTGGATCGCAACAGTTTGCCGATCACGCCTTGGTGCCGATATTCCTCGTCTGCAAGGAACGGAACAACTAGGGATTGCACATAGGCGTCGCTGGACAGAATTCGTTTTGTGGCATCCATGATAGGTAATGGTCAAGGGGAAACGGAGATTCCCGTTGACCCGGCGAAACAGGTTCCCCGCGCGAGCAAAGGTTTCTGGTTTTTGACTGTCCTCGACCGCTTATCAGGACCACCGCTTTGCCAGCGTGGCCAGACATCCATTTGCGGGAACAACGCCGAGCAGACGCCGTCCACGAAGATTGAGTTAGAGTAAACCGGCCGGCCTCGAAACAGACGGTGAGATGTATTGGGAGCCGAAGCCCCCGTGCACAGCCACAAAATACGCGAGGACCGGCCGGTGGATCGCTGACAGATTGAACATAAGAACTTTGGTAGCCTGAGTGGGTCGAGGAAACGGAAGCAGGCTCTGCTGGAGAGCACCCTGCCAGGGATACTCGACCCGACTCATCCAACCGATGTGTCACCAGGGGGATTCTCTTTGGAGGATTCCCCTTTGCGTTGACCAGCTGGGAGTGACCATCGGGCGATAGATCGGCATGCCTGAGAAAACTCCAGCAGCCCCGAACCGGCCGTATTTTTTCCCCTAAGCGGCTGACGCCAGAGCTGCTGGCTGTTTTCTCTTTCTCGGCTTTGCTTTTGGCCGCGGAGGCGGAGTGCGCACCTGAAAAGGCTGGCCGTTCTTGTCCACTGCCAGCAGGTAAGCCACCAGCTTGCGCGCCACTTGTAAGGTCGCACGATTGGCGTGGCCGCGCTCTCGTTGCTGAGCATGCAGTGCTGCCAGTTGTGGATTCCAGCGCGGCGCCAGTTTGGCGGCTTCGATCAGTGCCGTCTGCAGCCAGGCATTGCGCTGCTTGGAAATTGGACCCCGTTGTTGTTTGCCCGCAGAGGATCGAAACGCCGCGGTTAAGCCACAGTAGCTGACTGCATTCGCTACAGAGGAGAAGCGGTGTGGATCGGCGACTTCCAATGCCCATGTCAGTGCCGTGATGGGACCGACTCCGTCGATGCTCATCAATCGCTCGAGGCGCTGCTCCAGGACGGGATCGCAAAGCAGTCTCTTGATCAACTGTTTCTGCGTAGACTCGAACATCTCCATAGAACCGCGACTCATACGAAGGAGATCCTTGACCGATTCCGGTACTTCCCGCAGGCTCTTCATCAGGTCGGCGAAGTACTTCTTCCGATGCAGCCGCTCTCTGTCGAACGGAGCGCCGCTTTCCATCAGCAGACCGGCCATCCTGTTCTGCATACGGACCGATTGCCGCACGACCAGGTTTCGATAACGCAGCAGACGCCGCAGATCGCGCAAATGCGGCGGCAGTACGTAGCAGGCAGGCAACAGATTGCACCGCAGCAGGTCGGCAATGGTACGTGCATCGAGACAATCGCTCTTCTTCTTGCCCGCCGTGATGGCCTTCATCTTGGCCGGATGGCCCATCGACAATTGCTGAGCGTACGGCTTCAAGGTGTCGTAGATCCAGGCACTGAAGAGGGTGGCTTCCATCGCTCCTTGCCAGGCTACTTGGCGCCGCTTCGCCCAGCGCCGCAACTCCATACGCTGCGCTTGCAGTGTGCCTTCTTCCACAATCTGGCCGTCTGCGGTCTTTACGCAATAAGCAATGGTTTTCTTGTGAACGTCGAATCCGATATAGTGAATAGCATTCATGGGGTTCTCCTATTCGAGATTTCTGAATCGGCTGCTGCGAACAGCCGATTTCAGCAGTGTAATCTCGGGGGGAACCCTTTCTCATGTCGCCTCTCTGATTGCCTATACATTCAAACAGACGGGGCCGGATAAATGTCTGCACGAGCGCTCGCCGTCGCAAATGTGAGCAATCCCCAGTCCAGCGGCATAGTCCTTCCCGTTGCTTTGCTCCGCTTCTTAAAAACATGCATCAGCTGTCTGAGGTCGCGGGGCTTGCCAAGCGAAGCCGCCAGTCGCCAAAGCTCTCCTTCTACGTATTCGTAAAGTACGCCTTCTCGCAGCATTTCGTGGATGCGAGCCATGATGAAATTGGAATGTGTGTATTGCGAGATGTAGGTCACGAAAGCATCGATGTGCTCGGGGTGTCTAGGCATGAGGTCGAGTGACCACTTAAGCAGCTTTGAAGCGGGGGATGCGCGATAGAGTACGTAACGAAGCCGCGTCTTATCGACCACCCTCATCGGTCTTCCATGAAGAGCATTCTTCATGATTTTCTCAGCATCTGCAGTATCCAGTGTCGGTTCGTCCTCACCTGGGCGCGCTGCTTCCACGATGCTGGGGAGCGTTCCGAGCGCGTCTTCGAGTGTTTTCGCTTGCTTCACAATGAACTTGGAACTCTGTGGTATCAGACTCCACTTCCGGCATTGCAATTCAAGTGCAACCGCTCCCTTGCGAGCTTCCTTTTCCGTCTTTGCCAGCACCCGGATGTCGTCGACATAGCGGATGTACTTCACACGTCTACCCTTCATCGATTCGTCCAACGGAAGGAGAAAGGTCTCAACGAGGAAGTCGGATGCTATGGGTCCCTGGGGAATCCCGTGTTCAATTTGAATACCTGACTTTCCGGCACTCCAAACACAGAGCCATTCGTCTATATGTGACCAAGCAGCGTGGCTGCCTCCCCGTGGCGCAAGAAGGCTCCGAAGCGCCCGATGAGATATCGTTTCGTAAAAGGCCGCAAGATCGAAATGTGCGATCCATGTATAGCCCGCAGTCAAATGAGCCTGCAATTGCTTCTGGAACAGGTAATAAGATTTGCGCCAGTCCTGAAGGAAGAAAATGGTATCGCTAGGATGTTCAAGACAATTGCTGAAGACTTGCTTGAGTTCCACTTTGCGGCGTCTGAGACCGATATGCCTGGCTACCAGATTCGCAAAGGCTTGAAGGACTATCTGATCTTCGACTGCCAAGAGGGTGATTGGGCGCATCAAACCTGAAGATTTTGGAAGATATATTCGCGTCGGCGGTGTGGCCTGCCAGTAGCCTTTCAGCTTCTCATGCAATAGATTGAGATTGTCTTTTAATCCAAGCTCATACCCGCCATAAATATGGCGAAAGAATCGTTTGTGCTGAAGGTTGCGCCCAGTAGAGATCCTTTGCCAGGCCAGTTGCAGATTCGGCTTCGATATCAAGGCAGACCATTCGATCATGGGCCCTCTAAAGCAGACAACGGTGCGATCTAAGTGGATTGGACTTTCATTGTAACCATTAGAAGCTACCGCGAGGTTTTTCGGGAGCGCGTAGGCGGTTTTGCCAAAAGCGGTGAACGGCCGACCACTGATCGTGGCGATTCAAGCCGTGGCACATCGGAGATTCCGTCGAAGACTTTGTCCGCTGGCCAGTCTCCAATGGAATACACGCGGCGATCACGCAGGCCGTTTACACCCTCTTGCCATGCCAGCAGCATCCGTTTGCCCGTGTCCTTGAACTCCGGAAGATCTGACATTTTGCTTCGGACCAGAGGAACAACATCCGCGACTGAATCGCTGATTCGCTCGACCATTTCGGATTGCTCGCGAAGAGGTATCCCGAAGGTTGCGGCGATGAACTTCGACAGATTCTTCCCCGGCGTCCACGTCTTCTTGCCGCCGAACGAAATCCCCGGAGGGTTGTTTTGGTAGCCAGCGTACACGCTCGTGGTGAGGAAGTCGTAGGCAGGCGAGAGGTGCACATCCGCACGTGATCTATACAGGAGAGCGATATTCTTCGCGTGACAGTCCGCATTGCGTAGCGCGTACGTTAGCAGCAGGATTGCTGCCAGATGCTGGAACGTTTCGTACTGGCGATTGCCGGGTACGTGATCGCGAACGGCGCGAGCAATTCGCTCCCATGTGGTCTCGTACTTCTGCGCAGGACGGAGGCCGAGCAGAGCACAGAAATCCTCCATCCCCCACAACGGCTGTCCTTCGCCGTTTACATCAAAGCGGTGAACAACGAGAGCATTACCGTCACGTGACACTTCTGTTTTTGCGCTGGGAAGCACCTTGTCCAATACCTGCATGCACAGATACTCATTCAGAGCCGCGAACGGCAGCCTTCCGGAAGAGCCTTTGATGATGTGCCGGCGAGTCAGCAGAGTGGCTTTCTGATGCGGGCCGAGTCGCCGGCCAGTGGCAGTTGGTTCTTGCTTCGTTTCTTCCTGGGCATCGAGAAACTTCGGCAGCACGCCGGAGACGCCGCTGGTCGCGTGCTGTCGCACCAATTCCGCAAACGCCTCTTCCGAGTTGTCGCCCTGCAGCAGGTCTGCAACTTCAACTGGCTTGGCAGGTTCGTCCAGCTTCGCACCGGCTGCGGCCACCTGTATGCGCCCCACCATGTTTCTGCCCACGACCGATAAGAGCGCGAGTGGGCTGGCGCCGACGTGAGGACCGAACTGTTCCTGCAGCACCTGTAGCAGATAGCCTTCCGGCAGGTTCATCTGAAATATGGGAGGAAGCTGGTCGTCCCAGACCCAGGACTCCGTGCGGACAGGCATCGTCAGTGAGACGAAGTCCTCGACGGCTGTGTTTGGCAAATAGGTGAGGACGCTTTTGAAGTCGCCGGCCGATTCCAGAACGGCCACCTCACGACCGAGCACGTAGACCGAGAGTTTCATGCTCCGCCGCGCTCCCGCCGGAGTTCATCGAGCGAGCCAGACATGCCGGTCTTCACAAAAGTGATTTCCATGCCGAGAACGGCGAGCACAGCGAGGAGTTTCCGAGAGCCGAATTCAGAGACTTGCCCGCGCTCAAAACGCAGAAGCGATTCCGGCGTGATCCCGGCCTGCTCGGCCACGGACTTCTGCTTCAGCCGAAGTTCCCGCCTCGCGGATGCCACCGCTTCTCCGAGTTCGTGGAGTGTCTTCATGAATTGATTTATAAATCAATAAAATGCTGTTTACAAGTAAAAATTGATATATACGTCATTTTCGGTGAGCTTGAACACCTTTGAGTTGTCAGTTTATGAGTTGTCAATCTATGAGTTGACAACTCAAGGGGGCAGCGAATGCGAGGGAGTTAAGCTATTCATTCTTGGTGCCTTACTTTTGCGCTCGTGGCGCCTTTGGGGTCTTCGTCGGGGCTTGAGGAGCCACAGGCGGAGCTGCTGGCACCGCCGTTGTAGTCGATGGTGTAACCGCAGGCGCGTCGCGGCAGCCCTGAATCTCCATGCCACCGAACAGCCCGATCAGCATACAAGCCCCGGCCACCATGGGAATCCAAATGCGCAACAGATCGCTCTTCCACTCGTGCAGGAGCGTATCCATTGTTCTTGCCCGGCCCTCCAGCGAATACTCGATGCGATTGTTTGCGCGTTCCACTTGTGCGACAACGCCGCCATGCGAATCTGACAGCGTGCGCAGAGCGGTGGAGAGTTCCTTCTGTGCGCCCGTCATGGCCGCGCTCGTGGTCTGTAGCGCGCTCACAGTGTCTTGCACGCCCGAACGGAGAAAGTGCTGGCGCAGGCTTTCACCGAGCATCTTGGAAATTTGCTTCGGATCGAGGCCAGCTTCAATCTCGCCGGGCAGTTCGGCGAGGCGCGACTCCAGTTCATGGACATAGCCCAGCATGTTCTGCTGGGCCTGCTCTGACTGTTGCCGGTGGGCTTCAAGCAACTCCTGCAGCCGTTCGCGTTCGTCCGCAATATCCTTCGGCGTGTGGCGCGTGAGCAGCGCCAGAATGCCCATCGCTTCGAGGATACGCAGCATTTCGTCGTCCGGGCTGAGCGTTCGGGTATGGGCGAGGACACGATAGTATGCAGTCTGCAATTCGTCCGGAACAAGCCGAGCGAGAGAGTCGAACATCGTCGGCTCTCCCGCCAGATCGATTTCGAGCTTCTGTGCTGGTGATGCGGGGCTCATGGCAAGAATGCCTCCCGAGCGCGGTCGAATTCCGAAAAGAGCCGCCGCCGGTAGCTTTGCGCGCGCATCACGAGCGATGCTCTCTTGAGTTCATCGACCATCGTTTTGCGGTCTGCGACCTGGCCGAGTTGGATGCCGTGTTGCCTGAGAGGATTTTCGAGTTCTGCCAGGCGAAATTCCATTTGCAAGATGGCTGGCGTGAAGGCTTCACGGAACTGGTTGGCCTGTTTCGTTGAACGCCAGTACGTGAAATCCGCCAGCGCACTCGTCGCGTTCTCGACGATGACATATTCCGCTCGATCCTGTAGCCGACTGGCCCACGCCAGGACACTCTCGACGCTGGCCGGGTCCGGCGTTACGATTCCAACCGCCGTGAATCGGACGCCCGTGGCCGCGACATCCTCATACATCGAGTCGAACCAGCCCGCGGCAACCTGGCCGGCACCAGCTCCCATGTCGGCGAGGATGATAGGAGTACCGCCATCGAGATGATCGACAAACGCATCCAGACCCGCCGGGGTATGAACATCGACTTTGGTTACGGTCCCGTTGAAAAAGTGTTTCAGAGATCCACGCGCCTTGTTCTCGGTATCGAGGTCGAGAAGAGTGACGGGAATCTCGTTAGCCTGAAACCATTCAGCCAGGGCGACCACGACGCCGGTTTTGCCGACGCCACCTTTGCCGCCCATGGTAAAGACGACGCGCTTTGAAAATTCCGTCATTGCTCACCCCCAGTGGCAGTCAAGGTCAGTGGCTCATTTTCACGGAAGACGAAGCGCGCCGATTTCGGCTTCTGAAGAATCGGCTTTGTCTTGAGAGCAGCGATGGAGTAGAACCCTGCGGATTGCGCATCCACTGATTCAAGCGGTGGCAGTTCGAACTGTGTACGCTTGCGATGTTTGGCGCGGACTTTCACGAACGAATGAAGCGTGCTGGGCGCGACATACAGCCCCAGCCGCTCCTGAAAGAGCTGGGCGACTTCCCGGTATGTCCGCCCCTTGCGGCGTAGTTCCCGGATCAGTTCGCGGTGCGGTTCAAGTTTTGAGCGTGGGGATCTTGGTGGAAGAGATTCGAGGATAGACTGAAGCGCTGGTTCCATGTTCAATGGCTCCAGAGCACTTTCGATCATGGTCCGATAATGGTCCGATTACTTTCACGGCGATAACACGGGTTCAAATCCCGTCGGGGACGCCAAACACAGTCAACAACTTAGCTCAGGTTACGCCTTCCATTCGTAGGTGCAAAAGAGACACCAATCGGCGCCCTTCTGCACCCTTTTCAGCGCCGAGAAGCTGTTACGAATCACAGGACCGACGGACCGGCAATTGAGCACTAACTTCTGCGACCTACGAAGGGAAGACGAGCGACAAAACTGCTGCCTGAGCTTCACGCTTGGCCGGCGTCACTGCTTGCGTGTAGACGCTGAGTGTCGAGCGCAGGGAGGAATGCCTCATTAGCTCCTGCATCACTTTGAATTCAGCACCGACACTTCGTAAAAGAGTGGAATACGTGTGGCGGAACGTGTGCCATCCAATTGTCCTCTGGATGCCGATCCTTTCAGCGGCTGGTACCACGTACTTCCGCAATATCGCTTGGCCCCACAGGGGCTTTCGTCCGCGATGTTGGCAGGAGGCGAAAACCCAATCTTCGGGCTTGCCGTAGGAGCAGGTTTGTCTCCAGAGCGTGAGCGCGTTAGCCAGGATGGGATGGACTGGCACCGGCTTCTGTGACGCCTCGGTCTTGCATTTGCCCACCACACCGTAGGCGATTGCCCGGGTTACGTTCATCGTGCCCTGAGCGAAGTCAATGTCGCCCCACTTGAGGGCGAATAATTCGCTCTGTCGTAAGCCGGTTGACGCTGCCAGGAGAACCAGCGTTCTCTCTCGAAGAGCGAGACCATCTAGAAGTGATTTGATCTCAGCAGGTGTGAGGACGTTCGGAGCCTTCCGCCTCTTCGCGCTTTGTCGAACCAAGGAAATAGGATTGCGGTCGAAAAATTCATGCCGGCAGGCGTGATTGAAAACAACAGACATCAGGTTTCGAATCTTCGCGCAAGTGCTTCTGGCAAGCAGCAGACTGCGAAGCCATGCCTCCACTTCCACCGTTCGTACCTCGGCGAGTTGATAGTTTTTCCATCGCGGAATGATCCACTTGTTCAAATAGAAGATGTAGTTTCTTGTTGTCGAATGACTGCGCCACGCATCATTCTGAGCTAGCTCGCGATGTTGGAAATGCTTGCAGAGGTCTGCAACCGTCATGGCGGCCTGTGTAGGCCGGGAATTGATGGAACCTGGCATCGCAATGATTCGGGCCGCCAACTGCCGAACCTCAGCGGCGTCGGAATACTGCTCTATCGTTCCGATCACACGCTTCCGGTAGACACGCCTCCCATCTCCACCTTTTTCTGACCACCTGAACTGCCAAACATCTGGACCATTCTTTCGCTCTGCCTTCACCAGGCTTCCTCGTTGCATAGATGACCTCCTTCCCGCAGTTGCGGTTGGAGAAATTCTCCATGGATGAGGTAGCTCTTCGCCAATGAAGGAGCAGGGAATTGATTCCTCCTCCTACCCCTGATGGTGTGTCGCTTTGCGCGGGCGATTACTCCAAGAGAAGACTCGCCTCACGCTAAATGATGGAAGATCGACCGGCAACGAGTTCGCGAAGAGCCATCACGCTCCGACTTAGACCCTGGGCGTGGAGTTCGGCGAGGTACTGGTCGGCCGGCTTTACGGGATTCGTGAGACTGGCGCGATGGTTCCGCGCTGCCTCGATTACCAGGTCCGGGAAGGTCTCCAAGAGCGCCAAAACAAAATCATCGGGATGCTGCGCTTCGATGCTGAACTTTCCGAGAGCCTGACTCGGAAAGTCTCCAAGATTGAGGGTGACTATCACGCTTGCGTCGCAACGAATCGCGGCGGCGAGGACGTGCCGATCGTCGCGATCCGGCAGCTCAACCGAGTCGATCAGAGGCTCGTATCCAGTTACCAGCGCGTCCGGTAGTGCCTTGTCCATCAGGTGCCGGGTACGTTCCAGTTTCTCGCGTGTGAGGTCAGGGCGATTCTTGAGGAGATTGCGCATCCATTCCTCGTGAACATCGGCAGACCAATGTGCACGGAAACTGCCTGTCAATGCGAGGTGCATGAGGAAGTTGCGCAATCCGGAAGGATAGAGAACGTTTGCGTCGAAGAAGGCCCCGAATGTCGCCACGAATCAGATCCCGATCTCCTGGTCGTAGGCAGCCAATTCATGGAGTGCTGCGAGACGTTCGGCATGGAGCCGCCGCTTGTAGGCGATCACGGACTCGAAGCGGACCCGGCGATGCGTTCCAATCTTCCTGAATTCCATCTTGCCTTCGTCGAGCAACTGAATGAGAGAGGGTCGCGAAATGCTCAGCATGTCGGCTGCTTCCTGTGTGGTCAATTCCGCGTGAACGGGAATCACGGTGACGGTGTTTCCACGGCCCATTTCATCGAGGATTCCGACCAGCATCTTTACAGCAGAAGCGGGGATGACGAGCGTCTCATCTTCCGGGGCGCCTACCACCCGCAGTCGTAGGGGGGTCTTCGAGCGCAGCCGAGAGGACAGGACACGACTGGTTTCCTCGGCCTGTTTGGCCTCGGTCTGCGTGGGTAAAGTGTTGGTCAGCAGGGTGTCAGGCACAGTTTTTACCTCACCTGATTGTGTCACTTATTCGAAGCGAACGCAACTAATCGAAGCATTCGACCGGAGAGGCCGAAGGTCTCCTGAAGAGTGCGGGTTACTTCCACCATGATTTGATCGGACCATTTCGGCAAAAAGAGACGTGGGCCAGCGGCCAGCCTAAAGAGCGTGTCAGCCAAGGGCATTGGGACCAGGACGCAGGCATCCAGGACTACGGAACGAGCACTCTTCACTCGTCCGTGCCGCCTTCGGGGAATACATTCCGCTCGTACAAACCGGCTTCGAACGCATCGCGTGCCAGGAGGTCCAGCGCAGCAAGACGCTCCTTGTCGCGTTTCCTGGCGAATTCCAAGACATCACGAAGATAAACACGGCGCTGGTTGCCAACTCGATGATGGGCCATCAAACCGCCTTCAAGCTGCTTGATGAAGAATGGACGCGACATTCCGAGAATGTCGGCAGCCCGTTGGGTCGTAATCGCCTGATTATCCGGAATCAGCGTGACGGTCTGGCCGTGGGCCATGAACTCCACTGCCGTTCTGAGGACTTCGACCACAGTACCCGGAAGTTCGATCCGTTCACCTGCAGGGCTGATCAGGGCAGGAACGCCTCGGCGCAACAGCTTCTCCAAGTCCCGCACTTGTTGCTGCTCCGACTTCGGGAGCGGGATCGGTTTCTTCGGTGCAATGGCCATCATACTCCCAAAACTACCACATAGTCGAAATACTCGCAATACGCGCAATAGTCAGAATGGCGCGCTCAGGTGCTCAGCGTGCGCAAAGCAGGCGCCATCAGCCGAACGATGTCGCGGGACTTGCGGAGCATTTGAGCTGTTCGTTAGGGTTGCTGTGATTCGTTCCGATGCATTCTGATTCTCAGCAGTGCCCTAATGTTGTGAGTTGATAGGGGTCTTTCACGGCGATAACACGGGTTCAAATCCCGTCGGGGACGCCAATCAATTCAATAGCTTATGGGCTTGAAAGATTCTTTAATACGTCCGGTTTGTTCCCATAAGAGCGGCGCCCTGTCTGTTTGAGTTATCGCCGAGCAATATGTTCACCAGACGGCTCTGCGCTGGCGCTTCGTTCTCGTCACGGCCTGTTCTTAAAGATTCAGCGTTACCAGGCTGTTTTGCACGTCGCAAGAGTTCCTGCACCGTCTTCACATTTTCACCGTTTGCCTTGAGAACCGTGCCATACGCGCTGAGAATGACGCCGGTGCGATTCGGGTTGCTGATCCGCAGACGAAAGCAAAAGATTTGTTCGCACTGCTCGAGGCAACGCTCACCCTGGCTCGCATTCATGACGAGCCATCTCTACTGAATGGACTTTATCCTCGGGCCCACGGCGATGCAGAAGTCGAGTCGCAGATGCTGGGAATAACTCATGACGCTCATTCGGTTTTGCAGATGAATTTGAAGCGGTCCGAAGGTCCAGGAAATTCGATGTGCTTGTGATTCATCTCTTCTGTGCATAGATCAATTGCTCGACCGGGTATCGAAGTCAACTTACGATTGGTTGGGCCGATATATCGGCTTGCCACTTCGCCATATCCAACATCCTAGAGAACTCGCCAGCCAGAGGATTGCCGGACACTCCTCAGGTTCCATCTCAAACAACCAAATCTTAGGCTCAACAAACCGGTCTATAACCGGCCTGCCAGCCATAAAGTGTCTTGCCGGTACCATCGGTACCGGCAACTCCCGCCGCCAGGTTTCTGCGTAAGTCTCGATGGAGGGGTCTCGATTGCTCGCTATTAACCGTCGGGTTTGAAATCACTAGCCGTTCGGTTAGTGACCAGTGCGACTAACCATACTTTGTTTACTTTCCCCTAACCCATGGTCGTATATTTTCAATAACTTCCGGGAATGAAAACTGTGCCGACACCCACAGCCTGTTAGGCACAGGGCTTGCATTACTTAAAAACGAAAGGGGAAAGTGATGAAAACCAAGACGAATGTGACGGCGGGCACCAGGTTGGCAGAGTAGCCAAAGAGAATTCAGAACGGATCTGCGGGGAGCGTGCCCTTCAAGTCGGCTTTTCAACTTACAAGCCCAGAGCAGCGCTCTGCGAGATTCGATCTGAGGAGCTATTTCAGCACCAAGATGTGACGCGCCTTACATCTCAGCCGTGGTGACGGTCAGGTTTGGCGATGTCGTTGCCGCCAGTCAGCGGTGACCGGAGATTAATTTATGCCGAGTCCTTTTTTTCGCTCAGAGCGCTTCTTGGAGTCCGAGACATTTAAGCCCGGCGCATGGGGATTGCTGATCGCCGCTGTCCTGCTGGGTCTATGGGTTACATGGTTCTTCCGAGCCCGGGTGGCGGTTTATGCCGTCAGCCAGATCGCCGATCTGGAAGTGGATCGCGCTGCGCATCCGGTCGAATCGCAATACAGTGGCCGCGTGGTGACGAGCGCGTTGGCACTCGATCGGGAAGTAAAGACGGGCGAAGTTCTCATCGAGCTCGACGCCGACATGCAGAAATTGCAACTGACGGAAGAACGTACAAGACTGGGCGCGCTGGGGCCACAGATTCAAGCACTCGAAGATCAGATCGATGCCGAAGAGCGCGCCTCGGCCCAAGAGCAACAGACTGCCCTGGTGTCGCTGGATGAAGCGCGTGCCCACTTCCGGGAAGCAGATGCCGCTGCGCATCTAGCCGAATCGGAAGCGGAACGCCTCAGCCAGATGTACACCAGCGGCGTGCTCGCGAAGGCGGACTTTGAACGAGGGCAGGCGAATGCCGCCGAGAGACGAGCCGCAGCCGACAGCCTGCAGCTCGCTGTCAGCAAATTGGAACAACAACGGCTTACTGACGCAGAAGATCGGCGGGCACGTCTCGACGGACTCAAGAGCGAGGTCAACCGCCTGCGCGGCGGCGAGGTCGACGACCCAAGCTTCGATCGAGCGCCTCGAAGATGAAGTGGACCGTCGGCTCATCCGTGCCCCAATCAACGGTAGGCTTGGCGAAGTCGCCAATGTCCACGTGGGCAGTGTGGTGCGAGAAGGTGACAAACTCGCAGCCGTCGTACCGACCGGGGATTTGCGAATCGTCGCCAGCTTCCAACCCGCCGATGCCCTGGGCCGCGTCCAGCCAGGGCAATCCGCTCGTTTACGGCTGGACGGATTTCCCTGGATCGAATACGGCAGCATCGACGCCACGGTCACTCACGTTGGCAGCGAAGTGCGCGACCAACGAATTCGCGTCGAACTTGCCGTCAATCCCCATTCTGCCAGTCGCATTCCCATGCAGCATGGCCTGCCCGGCACCGTGCAAGTGGAGGTCGAACGCATTTCTCCAGCCACGCTTCTCCTCCGCGTGGTTGGCAAAGGTTTCGGTAGCTCTCGAGAAGTCGCCCAAACTCAGCCCTTGGAGCTGCCATGAAACTCAACCACCGTCGCTGGCTGGTTCCCGAAGTTGTCCAGACCTCCGCTACGGATTGCGGCCCGGCATCTCTGAAGTGCCTGCTCGAAGGTTTCGGCATTCCGGTGAGCTATGGGCGATTGCGTGAAGCCTGCCAGACAGATGTCGACGGAACCTCTATCGACACGATGGAGGAGATCGCTGTGCAACTTGGACTCGAGGCCGAGCAGATCATGGTTCCCCCGGATTATCTTCTGCTCGAAGAGACCAAGGCCTTGCCGGCAATCGCTGTCGTTGAACTGCCGACAGGGATGACGCATTTTGTTCTGGTGTGGCGAAAGCACGGGCCACTTATTCAAGCGATGGACCCAGCCGCTGGAAGGCGCTGGCTCAGCCGCGAGCATTTGCTGTCGACTTTGCACGTACACACCCAGCTCGTTCCTCTTGATAGCTGGAGGGAGTGGGCAACATCGGAAAAATTCCTCAAGCCGCTTCGCCGGAAGCTGTCCGACCTGGGATGCTCCAACAGCCAAGCCTTGCGTCTGACGGAAAGAGCGGCGGCTGACAATGGATGGCGGCCCTTAGCTAGCTCTGGAAGCCTCCGTTCGGACAGTCGAGGCACTGGTACTCTCGCGCAGTCTGCGGCGTGGCTCCGAAGCGAGCAACCTTGTCGAAAAGCTCTGCGAAGATTCGCAGGCCACTGATCATGCCAAACCGGTGATCCCGTCGCATTTCTGGTCGGTGGAGCAAGCACCGCCAGCCGAGGATGGCACCGAGCAAATCCACTTCCGGGGAGCGGTTTTGGTGCACGCCAGCGGACGCCGTCATGAAGCTGGACGGAAGTTCGTGCCCGTGACTGCGGAAGATCCGAGTCCAGCAATATCTCAAGAGCTCGTTGCCGCTCTGGAAGAACCACAAACCAAGCCCTACTTCCAACTGCTTCAATTGCTCAAGGCGGACGGAGCACTGACTCCGGCATGCATCGGGATTGCTCTCCTGGCCGCAAGTATCGGGGTCATGATCGAGGCGTTGCTCTTTCGTGGCTTGCTGGACCTTGGTCACAAACTCGGAGCACCGGTGCAGCGCATGACGATGATCGGGGCTGTCGTTCTATTCGTGGCGGGAATGCTCATGCTGGAGTTCCCCATGGCCTCGGGGCTGCTCCGGATCGGACGAAAGCTGGAGGCGCGCTTGCGGATCGCCTTCCAGGAGAAGATTCCACGCCTCGGGGATCGCTATTTTCACAGCCGGCTTAACTCCGATATGGCAGGGCGATACCATCAAATCCACCACATTCGGCTTCTTCCCGAACTTGGAGGACAGCTGCTGCGTTCCACCTTCGAGCTGTTGTTCACGGGGGCCGGCGTTATCTGGCTCGACCCTGGCGCGGCTCCACTGGTCATGGTGATGGTGCTCCTGTCCATTGGCCTCAATCTGGCCATGCAACCGGCGCTGGCTGAGCGTGACATGCGCGTGCAAAATCACCAGGGCGCCCTCAGTTGTTATTATCCTGGACGCATTCCTCGGATTGGTGCCATTGCGAGCGCATCGCGCCGAACACGCGTTTCGCCGCCGCCATGAAGTGCAGCTCGCAGAGTGGACCCAAGCCGAATTTTCAGTGGAGCGACTCGTGGTTGGGGTCGAAGCATTGAATTTCTTTTCAGGCTTCGGGCTGGCGGCATGGATTGTGCTCAATCACATCGCGCACTCCGGCGATTTTGCCAGTGTTTTGCTCCTCGTCTACTGGACGCTGAATCTTCCGTTCATTGGCCAGGAGATCGCGGAAGTTGCATGGCAATATCCCACGCTCCGCAATCGGACTCTACGGTTGCTCGAGCCGTTGAGTGCCCCGCTGGACGCCCAGCAAGACGAAGGCCTTACCGGCGCGGCCGCTCTGGCGACGAAAAAGAAACCCGCAGAAGAGACCTTCACGGCGGTAAGCGCAGTCTTTGAGAACGTCAGCGTTCGTCTCGCCGGTCACATGGTGCTGGAAGAGATCGATCTCGAACTGGCGGCCGGAAGTCATGTTGCCATCGTGGGCCCATCGGGCGCAGGTAAATCCAGTCTGCTCGGCCTGTTGTTGGGCTGGTATCGCCCGGCAGGCGGGCCGAATCCTGGTTGACGGGGCTCCGCTGAACGGCGAGCTCTTGAACAAACTTCGCGTGCAGACTGCCTGGGTTGATCCCGCGGTGCAACTCTGGAACCGAACGCTCTTCGAGAATCTCCTCTTCGGCACGCCTGGAACCGTACCGGAGCCTGAGCTCCTCAAATCCGCGGAGTTGCATGAGCTTTTGAAGAAGCTGCCGGCTGGTTTGCAAACGCACCTGGGAGAGAACGGCGGGTTGGTCTCGGGCGGCGAAGGACAACGCGTCCGGCTCGGACGCGCCCTGCACAGGCGTGGCGCCCGCCTCGTGATTCTGGACGAACCCTTCCGCGGTCTCGATCGTCAGCAACGCACAGATCTTATGAGCCGCGCGCGCCAACACTGGAGCGATGCGACCTTGCTCTGTGTAACCCACGATGTTGGCGAAACCTTATCCTTTCCACGCGTCCTAGTGGTGGACTCGGGACGTATCGTCGAAGATGGCCCTCCGGAAGAACTCGTCCGGCGCCCTGGCTCGACCTACAGCAAACTGCTGTTAGCTGAGGAAGAGGTGCGCGAGAAATTCTGGTCGAACAGCGGTTGGCAACACCTGCATCTGCGGGACGGTCAATTGCAGCCAACCGGGAAGGCCGGCGCATGAACCACGAATCCGACGCCCTCACCTTGCCCGCAACCTGGCCCGCACCACGGCTTGCGCAAGCCATGGAGGTGCTTGCCGCCCGCAGCGGTATGAAGCCGCGTGCTGCGCAGACTCCAAACGACTCGTCCTCCGGCTCTCTTTCGCACAGCGCGGCTGATAAATGGATTATTGAGAAATGGATTCACGAGCTTGCCGCCTGGTACAGCCTGGAAGCCGAACACGTCGATGTGACCTACGACGTGGTAGACAAGATGTTGCAACAGGTGGGTCCGGGTCTTCTCGAAATGCCGGGGAACGGCGAGCCGCGATTTCTTGTTCTGCTCGGTGAAGGCAAACCTGTATCCGTGCTCGCACCCGATCTGAGCACCAGAAAGATTTCTGCAAGTTGGGTTCGGTCCAATCTTGTCGAATCCTTCGAGGAACCACTTGCACGCGAAGTTCAACCCCTGGTCGAACTCGCCGGAATCAAACCCGGGCGTCGGGAACGCGCCAGCGCCGCACTGATCCGCGAACGTCTGCGAAACAAGACAGTCACTTCTTTTTGGAAGTTACGTATCCCACCCGGAGCAAGCTTCGCTCACCAGGTGCGTCAGGCGAAAATTCCTTCCCGTTTTGTGGGTCTGATTCTAGCGTACCTCGGAGAGTATGCGCTGTGGATACTTTCCTGGTGGCTGATTGGAAAGGGAGCACTCGAAGGAACATTCGACAGTGGGTGGCTCATTGCGTGGGCTTTGCTTCTGCTGACCATTGTCCCCTTTCGCTTGCTGAGCACATGGTTGCAGGGTGTCGTCTCCATTGGGGTAGCGGCTTTGCTAAAGCGCCGTCTTCTTTATGGGGCTCTACGGCTCACTCCGGAAGAAATCCGCACGCAGGGTGTCGGCCAATTTCTCGGCCGCGTTCTGGAATCGGAAGCGGTCGAAGCCATGGCGCTGAGCGGCGGCTTCTCTGCCTTGATTTCTGCCATCGAGCTGCTAGCCGCGCTCTTCGTCCTCAGTTGGGGCAGCGCCGGGACTGCGCTGTGTCTCCTTCTTGTGGCATGGGTCATGCTGGTTGGCTATCTCGGCTACGACTTCTATGTGCGCCGCGAGAGCTGGACCGACACTCGCCTCAGCATGACACACGATCTCATCGAGCGCATGGTCGGCCACCGTACCCGCATGGCCCAGGAGTCACACGCTCACTGGCACGATGGCGAGGATGAAGAACTCAACCGTTATCTCCAGGTCTCAAGAAATGTGGACCGGTCCGCCGTGCGCCTGATCGCGCTTGCGCCTCGCGGATGGCTGGTGGTGGCCCTGCTCGGTCTTGCTCCGTCATTTGCGTATGGCGCCAACTCACCCGAGAAGCTGGCCATCGCCATCGGTGGAATCCTGTTGGCATATCGCGCGTTCAAGCGAGTTGCGACCAGCCTTTGGCAACTGGAAGACGCAGCCATTTCATGGAAGCAGGTTTCTTCCCTGTTTCATGCCGCGGCCCGGCCTGAACCCGTCGGGATCCCGTTGCTCGGGTCTGGCATGGAGCCGAAGCCTCAGGGCGCCAATCTGGTGGAAGTCCAGGATCTGACATTCCGTTACCCGGACCGCGGTGAGCCTGTGCTGCGCAAGTGCAGCTTCTCCATCCGCCCGCAGGACCGGATCCTGCTGCAAGGTCATTCCGGCGACGGCAAGTCAACGCTTGCTTCCCTTCTGATCGGCATGCGCACGCCGCAATCGGGTCTTCTTCTGCTGGAGGGGCTCGATTGGCAAACCATCGGCACGGACGGCTGGCGAAGGCGTGTCGTCTCCGCTCCGCAGTTCCACGAGAACCACGTCCTGACCGAGACCTTCGCATTCAATTTGCTCATGGGCCGCGGCTGGCCTCCGACCCTGAAAGATATGGATGAAGCCGAAGAGATTTGCCGCGAACTAGGCCTCGGCGACTTGCTCGACCGCATGCCTGCCGGACTTCTGCAGATGGTCGGGGAAACCGGCTGGCAGCTTTCGCACGGAGAACGCAGCCGTCTCTACATCGCCCGCACCCTGCTGCAGCGTGCCTCCATGATCATTCTCGACGAGAGCTTCGCTGCGCTCGACCCCGAGACTCTGCGCTGCTCTCTGCAGTGCGTCCTGAAACGAGCGCCCGCTTTGATGGTGATTGCTCATCCATAGAGCCGCACTTGGGGCCCGTCCTGTTGGGGCTGATTCGCTCAGTTCCAATCGAGGGCTCTGGAACCTGCGTGCCAGAAAAGTGAAAGCCGCCCACTTTGGCAGGCGGCTTTACAGTTCGATTTCTGGTGGGAGTATTTCATAATCTGCCTGGCACTTTGCCGCTACTGAACGCGCTGTCCAGCCTTCACATTGCTCTTGGTTTTCATAGCCCCTCCTTTCTTCTTTTCGTTGCTTCTCCCTGTTCTGCGTTGTGCGACATTACTTGGTGTGAACGACAAATCCAGCCTTCACATTGCTCTTGGTTTTCATGGCGTCCTCCTTTCGCTTTGAGTCATTGCAAAAGATGGACCAAAGCTTGGTCACGGTTGAAACGTATTCTTCGAGCCATGGAAGTACTTGAAAGGAAAGGAGATTGTTGCTATCGCGCTAGCGGAAGGCGGGTCGTCGGCAGAGTCCCTCTAACCCCACGGTTAATCGCAGCCCGCCCAAAGGTTAATCAAAGGTAGAGAACACCTGACTCGCGCTCCAGGTTGGGAAAATCGAACCACATCTCTCAGACCTGCTATTGCAACTCGCTTACTCGGCTTTGGCTTGCTTCAGGATGGGGATCTCGGGGCCGGCGCCGGCCGCCGCTGTTTGTTCATCTGGAGCCTGCCAACGCATCTTCGTTAACCGTTAGGCGGGGTTTCGTTAACCATCCGGTTAGTGAAACAGCCGCCAAACCATCCCCATTTGCTTCCAACCAGGTCGTCGACCTTTTATTTTCAATCACTGTTGCGAGCCGGAAAATCTGGCACGGGTTTGGTCTGCAGCTTGCAATAGACAACAGCGAGAGAGATGAAAGCGAAAGGAGGAAGCCATGAAGACCAAGACAAGCGTAAAAGCCGGTCTGCGTATTGCGTAGCCGCTCCAGCCGTAAAAACCAAAATTGCCCGCGCCGAAAGAAGAATTCCAGTAAGAAACAAAAGGCCGCCCCAGAAAGGCGGCTTTTGTTTCTTACTGCAGCCTCGCGTACTCGGCTTTGGCTTGCTTCAGGATTGGGAGGTCGGGGTCGGCGTCTTTCCACAGTGTGAAGAAGTCCTGATACGCGGCTTTCGCTTTCGCCGTATCCCCGGCCATCGCATAGGCGCGACCGATTTGAAGGTGCGCCAGCGGTCCTGTCACAAAGTTAGAGACAATGCCCCAGTGATCGAGCAACTTTTGAAACTCGGCGGCTGCCGCAGAGCCATTGTGCGCCAACAGGTACGCCTGCCCGCGCACATACGCGGGGTACAGGTAGCTGATCGACGCTTCGGCATTGCCCAGCTCGTAAGGCGCAGCGGCTTCCAAATCCACAATCGCCTGCGACGAATTGCCCTTGCTGATTTCGATGGCAGCGTTGATGGTCGACAGCCAGTAGGCCTTCAGCAGGGTATTGTTCGGGTAAGTCTTCTCCAGTTCTTCAGCCAGTGCCTTGGCCCGTGAGGCCTCGCCGATGCGGGCCAGCGTGAACGCGGCCACAGCTTTCACATCTCGCCCCGAGGAGAGCGCCAAAGCCGTCGCGACTCCCTGCCTGGCGAGAGCGGTATTGCCCAATTCTGCCTCGCGCAGCGCTGCATTGACCTGCCAGGACGCTGCAGTCTCTTTCGAATCGGCACGGACCGCCGAGTCCACGGCCCGGCGGGAAAAGTCTCGCGCCTTGGTCATTCGTCCGTAATACGCTTCCGTATCCGACTGCGCTGACAGCAGATAATCCTCATCGCCCGGTTTGCCTGCTGCCCAGCTCACATCGCGCTCCATGGTCGCGACATCTCCCTGTAAGAAGGCAAGTAGATAAGAGGCGGCTCGAAGAGCCCCGCCGTCAAGCTTGAGCTCAAATGCCTTGCTGATCGTGGTCTTTGCGTCCTCCAGCCGGTTAAGGGCCAGGTAGAGCCCTGCGGTATTTGCATAGCCTTCGGAGTTTGGTGTCAGCCGCACCGATTCCTGAGCTTCCGCGAGGGCTTTATCCAACTGGCCCATCCCGGCATAGGCAATGTCCGAGTTCGTGTGAAGATAATCATGCGGGTAGTTCGCTTCTAACAGTTCGTAGGCCTGTACTTGCTTTTCAACTTCTCCCGTGACTGAAAAATAGATGCCGGAGATTGCCAACCTCTCCCTTTCGTTAACGCGATCGCGCAATTGGTAGGCCTTGGTCGCGTACTGCAACGCCAGAGACGGTTCACCCAAGCCGAAGTACGCTGATGCCAGCGAGTTGTAGGCCGCCGCGAAATCGGGGTCAAGCTCGGTGGCCTTCTTGAAAAACGGAATCGCTGCGGGGCCTCCTTTCTGACTCGCGGTCGCCTTAGCGATGCTGTAAGTTTTCAGCGCTTCGAGAGAAGACGTGGTTGCCTCTGCGAGCGGAACATCGAATTTCTGCACCGTTGCCAGCGACTCGCCCAGTTCGCCGCGAAGCTTCGACGCCGCCGCGCCCAGGGCATCCAACACCTTCTCCTTGCCGGCTGCCGTCGCCTGCTCCTGCGCCAGCACGTCGCCGCTCTGGCAGCTCACCACTTTGAGCCCGAGCACATACTGGCTGCCCAGGTCGGCAATCGATCCAGCAATGTACGCCTTGCTGTTCGCCCGCTGGCACACTTCTCTGGCAACATCGGGTGTGAGCTTTGTGTCGGCTGCCTTCTGCATTCGCTTCAGCGTCTTGCTCACGGTTGAGTCCGATAGCACGTTCAGGAAAGGCGACTGGCTCAGCGAAACGCCGAGGGCCGTCTTTAGCGTGTCATCAAAAACCGGGTCGCCCGTGCTGTTGGCGAAGTCGCCGAGAACCAAGGTGTCTTTGTCGGTCAGCAGCTTGGCGCGGTGCGAGCGATAGTAAAGACCACCGGCGATCAATGCAACCACCACTGCAATCGAGGCTACAGAAATCTTCTTCCAGAGGTTTCTCCTCCCGGCTGGTGTCTCGCTCGCCCGCACCGCGGGTGCTGATCCGGAACTGGCGGCCGGCACGCGGCCCGTCTCCGTATCCCGCTTCAGCCGCTGCAATTCCACGCGCATCTCATTGGCGTTCTGGTAACGCAGCTCGCGGTCCTTCTCCAGCGCCCGGTTGATGATGTCTTCCAGCTTGGTCGGGATGTCGCGGTTGAAGCGAATGGCCGGCGGCGGATCGGAGTCCAGGATAGCTTTAAAGATCAGCCCGGAAGTCTCGCCGTGAAAGGGCAGCGTTGCCGTTGCCATCTCGTACAGCACCGCTCCGAACGAGAACAAGTCCGTGCGTGTATCCAGTTCCTTGCCGCGCACCTGCTCGGGCGACATGTAAGCTACCGTCCCCACGGTCGCCCCGGGGCTGGTCAGGTGCTCTTCCATCGCCACCGTCGTTTGCCCCATGATTTTCGCCTCGCTGCCTGGTTCGCGCATCGGCTGCGTCACCTTGGCCAAGCCGAAATCCAAAAGCTTCGCATGTCCCCGCTTGGTCACGAAGATGTTGGCCGGTTTGATGTCGCGGTGAATGATGCCCTCGGCGTGCGCCGCGTCCAGTGCGTCGGCGATCTCGATTCCCAGCGACAGGATGGCCTCCGTCTCCATCGGCCGCTCCCCGATGCGGTGCTTCAGCGTCATCCCGTCCAGAAACTCCATCACCAGGAAGGATTGACTCCCGTCTTTGCCGATCTCGTAAATGGTGCAGATGCTGGGATGGTTCAGAGCTGAGGCGGCGCGGGCCTCGCGGCGGAAGCGTTCCAGTGCTTGCGGATCCTTGGCCACGTCATCTGGCAGGAACTTCAAAGCAACAAAGCGGCCGAGTTCGGTGTCCTCGGCCTTATAGACCACACCCATGCCGCCCCCGCCGAGTTTCTCGACGATGCGGTAGTGCGAGATGGTCTGGCCGATCATGCTTGCCTCAACGATCTAAATATTACCCTGCGCTTCGGAAGCAACTCCTTCAGACCAAGATCCCGGATCAACCCAGAAGCCTGTCTTTGCGACGCCGCGCTCGAAAAAATGCGTTCCTTCCGGGTTCAACAATTACGCGCCGAACCGGGATTTGTTTTCGGTTGAGGAGCGACAGCAACCTATGCAGGCATTCTGAGGCCCGGACCCGGACTTCCTGTCACGTTGTCTGGAGAGAACCGCGTGTGCGTCTTTCCATAAAGAAAGGCGCATAAAGCTCACCGAAGCCACCAAGTTTCACAGGAAATCCCGGGGGAGGGCCCGCCCGCCAAACGTGAGTCCAGCCCGGGGAGGGCTGGGAACCTGAAGCGTAAAAACCCGCCGGGGGCCCGGCACTCACCACGACCGCGAGGAGCGCCGCAGTGCTGGGTTGGCGGACTCCGGAGCTGCCAACGCATCTCGCTAGCCGTTAGGCGGGTCGTCACTAACCATCCGGTTAGTGACGACCCCCGCCGAGCTATCCCATTTGCTTTCAACCAGGTCGTCGACCCTTTATTTCCAATCACTTTCGCGAGCCGGAGAATTTGGCACGGGTTTGGCCTGCAGGTTGCATTAGACAACCGCGAGAGAGATGAAAGCGAAAGGAGAAAGCCATGAAAGCAAAGACAAGCGTAAAAGCCGGTCAGCGTATTGCGTAGCCGCCCCAGGCAAACGAGGAAAGCAAGCAACAAGCTAAGCAATTAACCAGCGAAGGAGAAAGCCATGAAGACCAAGACCGCTGTAAAAGCCGGCAGCCTGAGGATGTAACCGCAGCAACGAGATTGACGAAGAGGCCAGTAAGCGCAACTCGATGGAGAAAGGAGGAAGCCATGAAGACCAAGACCGCTGTAAAAGCCGGCAGCCTGAGGATGTAACCGCAGCAACGAGATTGACGAAGAGGCCAGCAAGCGCAACTCGATGGAGAAAGGAGAAAGCCATGAAGACCAAGACAAGCGTAAAAGCCGGTATGCACATTGCGTAGCCGCCCCAGCCGTAAAAACCAAAATTGCCCGCGCCGAAAGAAGGACTCCAGTAAGAAACAAAAGCCGCCCCAGAAAGGCGGCTTTTGTTTCTTATTGCAGCTTCGTGTACTCGGCCTTGGCTTGCTTCAGGATGGGGACGTCGGGGTCGGCGTCTTTCCACAGCGTGAAGAATTCCTGATAGGCCGCTTTCGCTTTGGCCGTATCTCCCGCCATGGCCTCGGCGCGGCCGATTTGCAGATGTGCCAACGATCCGGTCACAAAGTTATTCACGAGGCTGCGGTGATCCAGCAACTTCTGGAACTCCGCCGCTGCCGTGGCGCCGTTGTGCGCCAACAGATACGCTTGCCCGCGCACGTATGCGGGGTACAGATAGTTGATAGACGTTCCGGCCCCGCCCAGTTCGTACGGCACGGCCGATTCCAAATCCGCAATCGCCTGCGATGAATTGCTCTTGCTGATTTCGATGGCAGCGTTGATGGTCGGCAGCCAGTAAAGCTTTAACAGGCTATTGGTCGGAAAGCTCTTCTCCAGTTCGTCGGCCAACTCCTTAGCTCGCACAACGTCGCCGGTGCGGGCCAGCGCGAGGGCCCCTGCCAGCTTCACATCCCGCCCCGGAGACAGCGCCAAAGCTGCCGTCACTCCATGCTTAGCGGAAGCAGCGCTGCCCAACTCTGCCTCGCGCAGGGCTGCATTGACCTGCCAGAACGCCGCGGTCTCTTTAGAGTCGGCACCGACGGCCGAGTCCACGGCCCGACGGGAGAGGTCCCGCGCCTTGCTCATCCGCCCGTAATAAGCTTCAGTATCAGACTGCGCCGACAGCAGGAGGTCTTCATCTCCGGGTTTACCAGCGCTCCAAGCCAATTGCTTCTCCATCTGTGCGGCATCTGCCTGCAGAAAAGCAAGAAGGTATAGGTTCGCGCGCAGGCCCCCGCCATCCAGTTTGTGTGCGAGTGCCTCATCGACGGTGGACCGCGCTTCCTGCAGCCGGTTCAGATACAAGTACGCTGCACTCAGATTTGTATAGCTGACGACATCCGGCTCCAACCGCAACCCTTCCTGATATTTCGCGAGAGCTTTGTCCCACTGCCCCATATCGAGGTAGACATTGCCCAAGCTCTCGGTAATTTGAGCGGCGTCGCGTGGATAGTTTGCTTCCCACAGTTCGTAGGTCTGCGCTTGCTTTTCGGTTTCTCCCGTAGCCGCAAAATAAACCGCGGAGATCGCTATCTTCTCTCTTTCGTTGACCCGGTCGCGCAACTGGTAGGCCTTGGTAGCACATTCCAGCTGCAGAGACGGTTGACCGAGGTCGCCGTACCTCCCGGACAACATGGCGTATGCCGCGGCGAAGTTAGGGTCGAGTTCAATCGCCCGCTTGAAAAACGGAATCGCCGGAGCGTCTCCTTTTTCGTGCCAAATGGCCTTACCCATGCTGTAGGCTTTTAGGGCTTCGAGCGAAGTCGTGGTCGCCTCCGCGAGTGGGACGCCAAATTTCTGCACCGTGGCCAGCGACTCGCCCAACTCGCCGCGCAGTTTAGATGCTGCCTCGCCCAAAGCGTCCAGCACTTTCTCTTTACCTGCCGCCGTGGCCTGTTCCTGTGCCAGCACGTCCCCGCTCTGGCAATTTACTACTTTCAACTCCAGCACGTATTGGCTGCCCAGACTGGCAATCGACCCTGCAATGTATGCTTTGCTGCCCGCCCGCTGACAAAGCTCGCGGGCAACATCGGGTGTGAGCTTGGTATCAGGTGGGCGCGTCATCAGGTTCAACGTTGCCGCGACTTTGTTATCGGAGAGCACATTCAGAAAAGGGGACTGGTTGAGCGAGACGCCGAGCGCGGTTTTGAGCGTATCGTCGAAAACCGGGTCGCCCGTTTTGTTGTCGAAGTCGGCGAGAACAATCGTGTCTTTGTCGGTCAGAGGCTTGGTGCGTTGAGAACGATAGTAAAGTCCGCCCGCAATCAGAGCGCCTGCTATGACCACCGGCGCCGCGATCTTCCAGAGATTCCTCTTCGCCGCGTTTATCCCGCTTTCCCCCCTCGCGGGTACCGACCCAGAACTGGCGGCGCGCACGCGCGCCGTCTCTGAGTCGCGGCTAAGACGCTCCATCTCCGCCCGCATGTCTGACGCATGCTGATAGCGCAGGTTCCGATCCTTCTCCAGAGCATGATTAACAATCCGCTCCAACTCCACCGGCAGATCGGGATTCAAGCGGACCGCGGGAGTCGGTGACGCATCGAGAATCTCCCTGAAAATTACTCCTGAACTTTCGCCCCGGAAGGGGAGTTGGCCGGTCGCCATCTCGTACAGCACCGCCCCGAAGGAGAATAAGTCCGTGCGCGCATCCAGTTCCTTTGCCCGCACCTGCTCCGGGGACATGTAAGCCACCGTCCCTACGGTAGCGCCCGGGCTGGTCAGGTGCTCGTCTAGCATCACCGTCGTTTGCCCCACCGATTGCGGCTCGCTGCCCGGTTGGCGCAGCGGCTGCGTCACCTTCGCCAACCCGAAATCCAGAATCTTCGCATGTCCCCGCTTGGTGACGAAGATGTTTGCCGGCTTGATGTCGCGGTGGATGATTCCCGCTGCGTGCGCCGCGTCCAGTGCGTCGGCAATCTCGATTCCCAGCGACAAAATGGTCTCGGCCTCCATCGGCCGCTCGCCGATGCGGTGCTTCAGCGTCGTCCCGTCCAGGAACTCCATCACCAGGAACGACTGATCGCCGTTCTTGCCAATCTCGTAGATGGTGCAGATGTTGGGATGGTTCAGGGCAGAGGCGGCCCGCGCTTCCCGGCGGAAGCGTTCGAGGGATTGCGGGTCCTTGGCCACGTCATCGGGCAGGAACTTCAAAGCCACGAACCGGCCGAGTTCGGTGTCTTCCGCCTTATAGACCACACCCATGCCGCCCCCGCCGAGTTTCTCGACGATGCGGTAGTGCGAGATGGTCTGGCCAATCATGCTTGCCATGCCGATCTAAATATTACCCTGCGGCTTCAGACGCAACTCCTTTCACACCAAGATTCCGGATCAACCGCAGATGGCAGTCAGGATGGATACTCTCGCTGCTGTCCCCTACCCTGATTGTTTGGCGGCTACCCCAGGCTGCGCTAACCGGTAGGCGGGTCGGCACTAACCGTCTGGTTAGTAAAAGCCCTGCCAAGCTATCCCATTTGCTTCCGACCACTTCGTCGACCTTTTATTTTCAATCACTTTCTCGAGCCGGAAGATTTGGCGCGGGTTTGGCCTGCAGGTTGCACTAGACAACCGCGAGAGAGATGAGAGCGAAAGGAGAAAGCCATGAAGACCAAGACCAGCGTAAAAGCCGGCATGCGGGTTGCCAGTCGCCCAGGCGTGTAGACCGCAGCAACGAGATGGACGAGAAGGACAAACCAGTACGCGCGACTCGATGGAGCAAGGAGAAAGCCATGAAGACCAAGACAAGCGTAAAAGCCGGTTATCGTATCCAGTAGCCGCCCCAGCCGTAAAAACCAAAATTGCCCGCGCCGAAAGAAGAATTCCATCAAGAAACAAAAGGCCGCCCCAGAAAGGCGGCTTTTGTTTCTTACTGCAGCTTCGCGTACTCGGCTCTTGGCTTGCTTCAGGATGGGGACGTCGGGGTCGGCGTCTTTCCACAGCGTGAAGAATTCCTGATAGGCCGCTTTCGCTTTCGCCGTATCTCCCGCCATGGCCTCGGCGCGACCCAGTTGAAGATGGGCCAGCGCTCCGGTTACGAAGTTGGTCACGATACCCCTGTGATCCAGCAACTTCTGGAACTCAGCTGCTGCCGCGGCGCCGTTTTTCGCCAACAGATACGCTTGCCCGCGCACGTATGCGGGGTACACGTAGTTGATGGACGTTCCGGCCAAGCCTAGTTCGTACGGCGCGGTCGGTTCCAAATCCGCAATCGCCTGCGATGGATTGCTCTTGCTGATTTCGATGGCAGCGTTGATGGTCGGCAGCCAGTAGAGCTTTAACAGGCTATTTGCCGGATTGCTTCTCTCCACTTCTTCGGCCAGCGCCCCGGTTCTTGCCGTGTCGCCAGTACGGGCCAGGGCGAGCGCGGACATAACTTTTACATCACGATCTTGAGACAGCTGCAAAGCAGCCGCCACTCCTTGCCTGGACAAGGCAGCATTGCCCAATTCCGCTTCGCGCAGCGCTGCATTGATTTGCCAGAAAGCAGCAGTCTCTTTGGCTCCGGCACGACCCGCGGAGTCCACGGCTCGCCGCGAGAATTGGCGGGCCTTGCTTATTCGCCCGAAGTACGCCTCCGTATCCGACTGCGTGGACAATAGCAAGTCCTCATCGCCGGGTTTGCCGGCCGCCCAGCCAAGCTGCTGCGCCATCTGCGCTGCGTCTCCCTGCAGGAAGGCGACACAGTAGATTTGTGTCCGCAAGGACCCATCCTCCAATTTGCGCGCGAGCGCCTCATTCAGAGTGGACCTTGCTTCCTGCAGACGGTTCAGAGCAGTGTAGACCAGTGCCAGATTAAGATAGGCGCTTACGTTGTCGAACTGCATCTGTGCAACTTCCTGATATTTTGCCAGGGCTTTGTCCCATTGCCCCATGTTGGCGTAGGTATTGCCCAGGGTCGCGTTTACCTGGCGGGCATCGCGTGGGTACGTAGTACCCCATTGCTCGAGTATCTGCGCTTCCTTTTCGATCTCTCCCGTGGCCTCAAAATAGCCTACGCTGATACTCAGCTTTTCTCTTTCGCTGGCGCGGTCGCGCAGCTGGTAAGCCCTGGTGGCGCATTCGAGCTGCAACGCAGGTTGAGCGAGATTGAAATAGATTTCCGACAGAGCCGCATATGCAATTGCATAGTTGGGATCGAGCTCGATCGCACGTTTTAAGAAAGCGATCGCCGCCACATTTCCTTTTTGGTTGAACATGGCACGGCTCATGCTGAAGGCCTTGAGCGCCTCGAGGGAAGATGTGGTGGATTCGGAAAGTGGGACATCGAATTTCCGCACCGATGGCAAAGACTCGCCCAGTTCGCTGCGCAGCTTCGAGGCAGCGTCGCCCAGAGTGTTCAGCACTTTCTCTTTGCTTGCCGCCGATGCCTGCTCCTGTGCCAACAGGTCTCCTCTCTGGCAATCGACTGCTTTCAAACCCAACACGTATTGGCTGCCCAGGCCGGCGATGGATCCGGTAATGTAGGCCTTACTGTCCGCCCGCTGGCAAAGCTCCCGCGCTACTGTGGGTGTGAGTCTGGTATCTGGCGGGAGCCTCATCAGTTTGAGCGCTGCGCCGACCTTATTGTCGGACAGCACGTTCAAGAAGGGTGACTGGTTGAGGGAGACACTGAGCGCGGTCTTGAGGGTGTCGTCGAAAACCGGGTCGCCGGTCTTGTTATCGAAATCGCCTAGAACGATGGTGTCTTTGTCGGTAAGCGGCTTGGCTCGGTGGGAACGGTAGTAAAGGCCGCCGGCGATCAATGCAAGCACCACCGCGACCGAGGGAATGGCGATCTTCCAGAGGTTTCTCCTCCCGGCTTGTGTCCCAGCCGCCAGTGTCCCGCTCGCCGGCACTGCGGGTGTTGATCCAGAACTGGCGGCCGGGACGCGGCCCGTCTCTGTATCCCGCTTCAGCCGTTGAAGATCGTTTCGCATCTCGGCAGCGTTCTGGTAGCGGAGGTTGCGATCTTTTTCCAGGGCCTTATCGATGATGTCTTCCAGCTTGGGAGGAATCTCGCGATTGAAGCGGATGGCCGGCGGCGGATCGGAGTCAAGGATGGCCTTGAAGATCAAGCCGGAAGTCTCGCCATGAAAGGGCAGCGTAGCCGTCGCCATCTCGTATAGCACTGCTCCGAACGAGAACAAATCCGTCCGCGTGTCCAGTTCCTTGCCGCGCACCTGTTCCGGCGACATGTAAGCCACCGTCCCCACAGTCGCCCCGGGGCTGGTCAGATGCTCTTCCATCGCCACCGTCGTTTGCCCCATGGCTTTCGGCTCGCTGCCCGGTGCTGGCCTCGCCTGCGTCACCTTTGCCAAACCGAAGTCCAGCAGCTTCGCGTGTCCGCGCCTGGTGACAAAGATGTTCGCCGGCTTGATATCACGATGGATGATCCCCGCTGCATGCGCGGCATCCAGTGCATCGGCAATCTCTATCCCCAGCGACAAAATGGTCTCCGTCTCCATTGGCCGCTCGCCGATGCAGTGCTTCAGTGTCACGCCGTCGAGGTACTCCATGACGATGAAGGTCTGCGGGCCGTCCTTGCCGATTTCGTAAATGGTGCAGATGTTGGGGTGGTTCAGTCCTGAGGAAGCGCGTGCCTCGCGGCGGAAGCGCTCCAGCGCCAGTGGGTCCTGCGCTACATCATCCGGCAGGAACTTGAGAGCGACGAAGCGGCCGAGCTCGGTGTCCTCGGCCTTGTAGACCACCCCCATGCCGCCCCCGCCGAGCTTTTCAATGATCCGGTAGTGGGAGATGGTTTGGCCGATCATCTTTCGTTCTTAGCTGTCAGCGGCTAATGCCGTCTTCGTTGTGGTTTCCACCATTGTTGCATGGCGTTGAAGACTTAGCGTGCCTCCCGATGAACAAACGTGATGTGAAGCAAGGCTTAAGGGCCACGCCTTTTGCCAGTCCTAGCGGCCCCGCTAAAGCTAAATCCGCGCCCTGATAGTCGACCGCATGACAAGGGTCGTGGTGGTGTGGAGGGACCAGCTGTTCTGCCGCTTCGGCTTCCCTTGCCGAATCCTTCTTGTCTCTTGGTACCGGCGAGCCTGCCAACGCATCCCCGCTAACCGTTAGGCGGGTCATCACTAACCGTCCGGTTAGTGAAACCCCGCAAAGCGAGCTCCATTTGCAGCGAGCCAAGTCCTCGACCTTTTATTTTCAATCACTTTCACGAGCCGGAAAGTTTGGGTACTCGTTTGGTCTGCCGGTTGCACTAGACAACAGCGAGAGAGATGAAAGCGAAAGGAGCAGCCATGAAAGCCAAGACCAATGTAAAAGCCGGCATGCGGGTCGCGTAACAGCCGCCGTCAAACATGCAAGGAAAGCAAGCAACAAGCCTTAAAGACTGAGAAAGGAGAAAGCCATGAAGACCAAGACAAGCGTAAAAGCCGGTCTGCGTATTGCGTAGCAGTCCGAGGTGTAAAAACCAAAATTGCCCGCGCCGAAGAAGAATTCCATCAAGAAGCAAAAGCCGCCCCAGAAAGGCGGCTTTCCTCATTGCGCTTCGGACGCGGCTGCTTTCAGCCCCAGGTTGCGAATCAAGCGCAAAAGCGAGTTAGGGTGTAGCCCCAGCACCTTTGCTGCTTCGATGTAGTTTCCGCCACATTGCTGCATGGCCTTCTGGACAAGCTGCTTCTTTTGCTCCTTAACCACGTTTTGATATTTCGGTGACGAGTCTGGCGCGAGGGCAACCACTTCGAAAATTTCAGCCGGAAGATCCTCGGGTAATATCTGGTCGGTTGCGCCCATGACCATCGCGCGCTCGATCGCATGTTCCAGCTCGCGTACGTTGCCGGGCCAGTCGTAACTCAGCAGGCAATCGCGTGCTTCGGCTGAAATCGGCTTGGGCCGAATACGGCATTTACGGCTGGCTTTGCCAACGAAATAGTCCGCCAGCAGGGGAATATCCTCTCCTCGCTCCCGCAGGGAGGGCAAAGTCACCGACACCACATTGAGTCGATGGTAGAGATCGCGGCGAAAGGTCCCGGCTTCGACCGCCCGCAACAAGGAGCGGTTGGTGGCGGCAACGAATCGCACATCAATTTTTATGGGCCGCGTTCCCCCCACGCGCTCAAATTCACGTTCCTGCAGCACACGCAGCAATTTAGCCTGCAGTCCCACGGCAAACTCGCCAATCTCGTCGAGAAAGAGCGTGCCCGCGTTGGCTAATTCGACCTTGCCCTTCTTCTGTGCGACTGCTCCGGTGAAAGCGCCTTTCTCATGTCCGAACAGTTCACTTTCCAGCAGGGTCTCGGTGATCGCCGCACAGTTGACCGCGACAAACGGCCCAGAGGCCCTCGGACTGGAATCATGAATCGCGCGCGCCACCAGTTCCTTGCCGGTCCCGCTTTCGCCCTGGATGAGCACGGTCGATTCCGTGGCGGCCACGCGCCGCACCACTTCATATACCGCACGCATACGTGGGCTTTCACCCACCAGTTGGTGGTTCAACTTGATTTCTTCCTGCAGGTACTTGTTCTCTGCTCGCAATTTCTCCAACAGCCGAACATTTTGCCAAGCCAGGCTGACCAGACTCGCAACTGCCGTGATCAACTGCAAATGGTCGCTATCAAAGGGATTCTCCGGGCTCCGGGTATCGAGGTAAATCACCCCGCATACCCTTCCGGAGAGAAGCAGGGGAGCACACAGCGCGGACCTTACTCCGGCAGACTGTAGGCTGGGGGCCATGGACAGGGAGCTGCGCTTGATGTTGTCCAATAGTAGAGCGGTTTTTTCGACCGTGATCTTTTTGAGCAAGGTCCGGCTCACTCGCACGGGAACCTCCGGCCCATGTACGCGATCCCAGGCCGCGCTCCTTGCAATTTCCCCGGCGTCATCAAAAAACAGGATCGCCGCCCGTTCCGCGGGTACGACGTCGAACAACATTCCCAACAACTGCCACTGCAAACCTCCTTCGTCCCGAATCTCGCCGATATGCGTGGCGATTTTGAGGACCACACTCAAGTCCGCCGCTAAACGCTCCGCCTTCGGTTGCCCTGATGACCGCTCCAGATGCAGAAACGTTGAGTCTTCGGGGCGGAGGGATGCAACCACATCTTCTTCTACTGTCGTATCGTCCAATTCCAGCCGGCTTCGCTCTTCAACCCCCTCTTCATCACCCAACAAAAAGACCAGTGTTGAATTACCGACGCTGATTTGATCGAGATGACACAGCTCGTGTTTTTCGATCCTTTCTCCATTGACGCGTGTACCGTTTCGTCCGCCAAGGTCGCTCAGAAGAAACTGGCCGTCCTCTTGTTGGACGATCGCGCAATGCCGCCGGGACATCGCAGAGTCCGCAGTCCATAGCTTGTTCGACGAGTCTCTCCCCACCGATATCTCCTCATCGGTGAGTGCCAGGGCTTTCCCCTTCAACGGCCCCGCAGTGCCTACAATCCGAGGATTCATTCCACGCTCCGGTTTGGAACTGTTTAACACATATGACACGATTTCGGCACTTTCAGAAACAAGCCGGCTTCATCTAATCTCTAGCTCCCCAGCCGCCGCGTCGACCGGTGTTTAGACTCCAGTAACCCCTGTTAGCAGGCAAGCCATCTTAAGCGGTGAAATTGCATCTCTACGACTCCTGACTGGTCATCCTGCTGCCGACGCGTTTTCGAGAAATCTTTATTCAGCGGTGTTGACGGCCGCTTCGGTTCCTGGTTTTTCGCGGACATTTGCGGAGCAGTTAGTCCGTTCGTTAAAGTTGCTGGGATTCTTTCCGATGCATTCTGATTCTCAGCAGTGCTCTAATGTTGCGAGTTGATGCTGTTCTTTCACGGCGATAACACGGGTTCAAATCCCGTCGGGGACGCCAACAATTTCTTCTCGGTCGTGATCGACTCCAAAATACTGACGAGCAAGCAAACGGCGCGCAAGTGGGGGGAGCGTTAGGACCAGCGACAGCTTTATTAGCGACTGCCTCGCTACCTTGCGATCAGGTACCAACATCTTCGCTTCATTAAATCGCATTTGCATGGTTCTTACGTGTAGTTCTCACCTAAACCGCTGCCTGCAATTCGCGGACGTGTTTACCTCTTGCCTCACTGCCTTCGTTGCCGGCGAAGATCGGTGATCTCCGCCCGTCGCGAACTCTCTTCGCGCTCTACTTCGGACCGAGATGAATAGGGTTGGCGGGTGCGGCGTTAAAATTCACCCAGATTACATCGATTCAAATCTCTATCACTGGCTTTTCGGGGATGAACACCTCGTGAGGTTCAACATGGGGACTCCCTATCCTCTAGTCGGGAGGCCATACGGAAAGAGTCCCAGCGTCTTTAGAGATTAATAACGCTGTCGCCCTCAGGAATCCTCTTCATTCCTGTGCTAGCCGAAGCCGTTGTTCTCCGAACGGATCCGTTTCGATTTTGACGCGGGGAGCAATCTGTTCCCAACCGGTAGCGTGTAAGATCCCGACCGTCGCCATCTCGAACACCGGATATGGGCCTTTGCAGATCATCCCCGGTCCCTGATGGGTAATTTGCGTCCCGAAGGCAGGCCATAGTGTTGCGCCGTAGGAAATCGGTTGACCGTCCTGACTCGCGCAGATCAGACCACAGATTTCTCCCGCCTCATTGAAAAGCGGTCCCCCGCTCATTCCGCCAATAAAGTACGCGTTGATTTCAAAGCACGGAAATCTGAGCATTCCCAGATCTCGTAACTCTGGATAGACCCTCGTCACCATTCCGCAGGTTGTAGTGGCATGAAGCTCCAATCGAATTTCTCCGGAGTCCAGAATTTTAGAGACGGAACTTGGGTAGCCAAAACCCGCAACTCGTTCATTGACCGGTGGGGGAAGCAAGTTTAGCCTGGGGGACTTGCTCCAGGAGTATTGCTTCGCGAGATCGTTCACAGGATAGACAGACATAAATGAAATGTCTGTGAACCGCGAACCCCATATGGTTGAGGCATGCCAAAGTGCTGCCTCCGCATTGCTGCCGGGATATTGAACGGCATAGAGGCAAAAATGGCCCCTAAGCGGTCGTTGTCCAGAGGCCGGCATCCCGTTTCCGTACTCGTCCCAGAATGCTGTCACAACGTGCTTTGCTGTCATCACGAGTTCAGGTGCGATGAATACGGCGCTACCGAGCGCCTTTGTCATATTTCCTTGCCGGCCAACCAGGAGCAGTCCCATCTCCGTGATCGAACTCTCAAGTTCCGTGGAAACGAATTGGGGCAGGTTTAACGTACACTCAGTCATATCTGGATCCAAGCCCCGTCCGCAAAGATAGGACCTGCGCATTCGATTGGGGTTTGCGGCCCGGATCTGAAGCTTCGCCTCCCCACTCGGCCTCAGCTTCGGAGTATGCGTTCATGACCATCGGATCGGCTGTGCGGCGCCAATTCCATCCTGGCCCGGCTGATGCATTCCCTACCGCCTGTCGCATTGGGCGCCTTCTTGAGTTCGCGCAACCGCAGAGAGTCGAAGAATCTCAACCACGAGGGCTCGCATGAACATCAGCGCGCCATTTATCCGGCGGCCGGTGGCCACCACCCTGCTGACGGCGGCGGTGGCGCTGGCCGGGTCCATCGCTTACAAGCAATTGCCGGTCGCTCCTCTGCCCCAGGTCGACTTTCCTACCATCTCGGTGTCGGCGAGTCTGCCGGGCGCAAGCGCCCAGATCATGGCCTCCTCCGTCGCGACACCCCTGGAGCGACAGTTCGCCCACATCGCCGGCATTACGGAGATGACCTCGCAGAGCCAGCTCGGGCAAACCAGCGTCACCATCCAATTCGATTTGGACCGCGATATCAATGGCGCGGCGCGGGACGTGGAGGCGGCGATCAACGCGGCGCGCACCTATCTGCCGGCGAACCTGCCCAGCAACCCTACCTATCGCCTGATCAATCCGGCCGACTCTTCGATCATGATTATGGCCCTGACCTCGACGAAATACGACAAAGAGGCAATGTACGACGCCGCCTCGACGATCATCGCGCAGAAGCTCTCGCAGATCCAGGGCGTGGGGGAAGTGTTCGTGAGCGGAGCGTCCTACCCGGCAGTGCGCGTGGACGTATCGCCGACCCAACTGCACAGCTACGGCTTGACCATGGCGAATGTTCAATCCAGGCTGAGCCTGCAGAACTCCCAGTTGGCGCGCGGACAAATTTCCAACGGCCTCACCACCGCGGACATCGTCGACAACGGCCAGATCTGGAACACCGCTCTCTACAAATCACTGATCCTCGGCTATCACAACGGCATCGCCGTCCACCTTTCCGATACCGCCCAGGTCACCAACGGCGCCACCAACGTTTTCAACGCGGGCTATCTCAACTACCAGCCCTCGGTTACCATTCATATCCACCGCCAGCCCGGCGCCAACATCATCGAGACCAACAACCGGATCCGCGCGCAGCTTCCCTTTCTTCAGGCAGTGATCCCGCAAGGGATTCGCATGACTGTCGTTCTCGACCGCACCATCACCATCCTCGCGTCACTCAAGGACGTCCAGTTTTCGCTGATGATCTCTGTTTTGCTGGTGATCCTGGTGGTTTTCATCTTTCTGCGCAGCGCGCGGGACACGCTGATTCCCAGCGTCGCCGTACCCGTCTCGCTGATCGGCACCCTCTCGGTGATGTATCTGCTCGGCTATAGCCTGGATAACCTTTCGCTCATGGCTCTGACCATTTCCACTGGCTTCGTGGTGGACGACGCCATCGTGGTCATGGAGAACATCTCGCGCCATGTCGAGCACGGCATGGATCCCTTCGCCGCGGCGATGAAAGGCGCGCAGGAGATCGGCTTCACGGTTTTGACGATGAGCATCTCGCTGATTGCCGTCTTCATACCCTTGCTGATGATGGGCGGTATCGTCGGGCGGCTCTTCCGCGAGTTCGCGGTGACGCTCTCCATCACCATCCTCCTCTCGCTGCTGGTTTCCCTAAGCGCCACTCCCAGCATGTGCGCCCATCTGATGAAGCACCGGCGAGAGGAGAAACACGGCGTGCTCTTTCGCTTGAACGAGAGAGGCTTCGACAAACTGCTGGCGCTCTACCGTCACTCGCTTCTCTGGGCTCTGGACAACTCCGCTTTGATGCTTATGGCTCTGCTGTTGGTAATCGCGCTCAACGCCGTCATCATCGTGAAGATACCCAAGGGCTTCTTCCCCCGGCAGGATACGGGAGCGCTGCAAGGCGGGATGCAAGGCCCGCAAGACGCCTCCTTCCCGATGATGAATGCGTCCATGAAGTCGGTGATCGAAGTAATTCGGAAGGATCCTGCGGTGCAGAATGTGGAAGGCTATGTAAGCCAGGGCAACAGCGGTAGTATTAACGTCGCCCTCAAGCCGCTCGACGAGCGCAAAATCGGCGCCGACGCGGTCATCAACCGGCTCCGCCCAAAACTGAACAGACTTCCTGTAGCCGCGGTCTTTCTGCAGTCGGCGCAGGATCTGCGCATCGGCGGCCGATCGACTAATGCCCTGTATCAATACACTCTCCAGTCGGACAATGTTCAGGACCTCTCGCATTGGGGCCCCATCCTTCTGAAAAACATACGAACGCTACCCGGCTTCCAGGATGTGAACACGGATCAACAAAACGGAGGCCTGGATGAAAAGCTGACTTTTGACCGCACCATGATGGCCAGAACGGGCCTTACTTCGCAGGCTACGGACACCGCGCTCTACGACGCATTCGGCCAAGCGGAAGTATCGATTATCTATACTCGTCTGAATCAGTACTACGTAGTGCTGGAAGTGGCGCCCCGGTTCTGGCAATCACCCGCCGGCCTCAACTACACCTACCCGGCCGCGTCGAGCAATGGCGCCCTACCTTTGAAGGTGGTCACAACCGCCCGGGACAGCACCACTCCCATCGTCGTGAATCACACCGGTTTGTTCCCTTCCGTCACGGTCTCCTTCAATCTGGCCCCGGGAGTCTCCTTAAGCGACGCCACGCAGGAGATCTCGGAAATGCAGAACCGGCTGGGCATGCCGGAGACCCTTCGCGGCTTCTTTGCCGGCACCCTGCGGGCGTATCAACAATCCCTCTCGACCGAGCCGATTCTGGTTACGACCGCGCTCCTGTCCGTCTTTATCATTCTGGGAATGCTGTATGAAAGCATGGTCCATCCACTGACCATCATCTCCACGCTGCCCCCGGCCAGCGTCGGCGCCATGCTGGCGCTCATGCTCTTCCACTTGGACCTCAATGTCATTTCGATCATCGGCATCGTGCTGCTCATCGGCCTGGTGATAAAGAATGCCATCATGATGATCGACTTAGCCCTGGCCACCGAGCGCGAGGAGGGCATGAGCACCAGAGATGCGATCCTTCACGCCTGCATGCTGCGCTTCCGTCCGATCATCATGACCACCTTGGCGGCGATGTTTGGCGCCTTTCCGCTGGCCTTCGGCACCGGCACAGGATCGGAACTCCGGCGGCCGCTGGGGATCACCATCGTCGGCGGACTGATCGTCAGCCAATTGCTTACCCTCTTCACAACGCCAGTCATCTATCTGTACATGGACCGCCTGCAGCCAAAATCCCACAACAAGCATCGCGCAAAAGAGTTCAAACTCGCAAACTTTAGGGACGCCAATCAATGATGAGTGGTCTTGCCTGATCAGCCCTTCATCAGAGGGTGAGTTGTCTCGATCCATTCCTCCACCATTTTGAGAAATGATTTCGCGTGGAAGACGATTTCGTCTGCCTCGGTTGCGGTGGCGATCGTCGCGCCGGTGTAATCAATTTCGCTTCGTTTGCGGCGGCAGGTGTCAAAATAATCAGCCAATAGCTCAGCTTGCTTGCCGAGCGACAGTTTGGCTCCTTCAAATGTCAAGCGATGATGGCCAGGCACGCTTGCGATTCTGTATCCAGCACAAGCGATAGCCATCTTCGCTGTCCCAAGTGCGGCGTTATAGGCCGTAGCAAAGCGGCGATCTTCGGAGAGCGCCGGGATCGCCGCGTCTGCTAGATCGCGGGCCACAAGCCGGCGGATGTCGCTCAGTTCCTGACGGCTGGTCGTGTGTCGATGGACGCTATTGCTTTGAAGCAGTTTCTTCCAGCTCATTCAGCGAACCCTTCAGCGGAATTGTCTTGGCGTTCATCACAGAGCTGAGGAAGTGATCCGCCGATGCCAATTTCCGATGGAACTCCCCCGGGGAAAATAGAGTGACGTTCACCTCGCGGCGAAAGCGGTTTTCAAGCTTTCGCAAGACCGGGAGCAGATCGATCTGCTGTAGCGTTCCTACGACCATCAGGTCTATATCGCTGCCGGCGTGCTCCTTTCCGCGCCCAATCGATCCATATAGCAAGGCGAGTTCGATTCGCCCGCCAAATTTCCCGATTGCAGCTTGGAGCTCTGGAACAATCCCGACGGTCTTTTCGACCAGCCCCTTGAGTTCCGGGAATACCGGAGATTCGGTGTTTGCCTTAAAGTAAATCCTCCGCCCATCTTGACGCCGCAGAAGAAACCCGGAAGCGACGAGTGACTCCAGTTCGCGCTGAAGACTCGAAGGAGTGACCTCCAAATGCCGGGCCAATTCGGTCATGTACCACCATTGATCGGGTTGAAGCAGGGTTGCGGAGAGCACGCCTGCCCGAACCGCTGGAAAGAGAGCGTCGAGCGTGCCGTTATTACGCATAATGCGTAATTATATACGTAAAATGCGTATGCAGTCGCGCCCTTCTTTCTGGCTTGCCTGCTGCCGACGGGCTTGGAGAAATCTGTATTCAGCGGTGGCTGACTAAGGAGCAAGTTCGCGAGAGCCCTCTCATCTACTCGGTAGAACCAGTTTCGCTCCAACAAGAAGTCGCTATGGAGGACATCTTCCATCCCGACAGGAACAGAATACCCGCTGCGTTCCAAGGGAAACCCGCATCTTCGCAACTCGCATCTGACCGGCTACACTGTCTGGTCTGCTGGAACGAGATTGGGCACCTGGAAGAAGAATACCCAACGGGGGCGCGACATCGAGCCGGATGAATCCGGTTCACAGGTTGCTGGAGGAAATGCGACCACCAAAGTTGGTTCTGCAACGAAAGGTCCGTTGCCCACGGCTGCGGACCAATTCCACTGTGACGTAAGCACCTTCCAGGACCTTTGAGGCTAGCGATGCAAACCAGGATTGGCAAAACCTTGAAGATTTTAGCGCCGGGCAGTTCGCTCAAACGCCGTGTAGCCTACAGCCTCGCCATCGTGCGTCTCATTCTCGCGCCCGTGATTTTCTTGACGATCTACTATCTCTTCGAGATGGGTGCAATCGTCAACCGCATCGTTAACAAAGATGCGCCCGCAACGACACTCGCACAACAGATCTCGGTGGAAATGCTGCAAGCGCGGCGCAGCGAGCGCAATTATTTCCTGTTGAACGATCAGGCGGATCTTCAGGACAATCGTCAAGCCGCAGATCAAATCAGAGGGTTGGTTGCGCAAATCGAGAGTCTACAGCCCGCTGAACAAGATGGCACTAAAGATGTCTTACAAAGCCTGCGCCTGTACCAGCAACAATTTGCAGATGCAGTAGCGCTCCTGCAAAAACGCGGCGGCTCAACAACGGAACGGGTTCAACAAGCTGTAAATGCCTACGAAACCGACCTGAACGAGCTGCTCCGGCGCTCCCGGCGAATAGGAAATGCCCAACTGGTTCAAGAACTCCAAAGCCAGGTTCAATCCTTTGACGCGGACCTCTCCAAGACGCTGGGCCAGGAGAATCCAGCACTACGCCTGCTGACGGCCGAGATGCAAGAGACCAGTCAGCACTTGTTAGGATTCGCTTCGCAGTTGGAGGCAGAAAACTGGAAGCGCGTTCAACGCGACCATCAGGAGGTTCGTGACCTTCTTCACGACGCGGAATGGGTGCTGAGCATCGTTTCTGTCATTACCTTCCTGTTGAGCATCTGGATCAGCTTTGTGCTTCCGCGAGCGGTCGTCAAACCTTTGCTAAACCTGAAGAACGCCGTGGACCACGCGGCCGCTGGGAACGATCCGGTCGAGTTTGAGTTGACGGGAGAGGGCGAAATCATCGATCTTGCGCGGAGTATAGACAAGCTCATCCATCCTGTTCCATGAGCTGTCCGCTTAGTGCCTCTCGCGCCCCCCGTTTCGACGGCGCAGACTAGCACCGTAAATATTTCCCAACCGTTCGGTCATATAATTCGAGTTCGTGCTGCCGCCCCTTGCGAAATTCCAGAAAGGGGCTTTTCATGGAATCTGAGGCGCAGAGCCTCGACAAAGGAACATGTTGACGCATGGTCTCCTTCGGTGCATGTATTCCCGCTTTGAACACCGGCAGCCGAAACCGACGAACGATCGTTCCAGGCAGGCGACTGGCCTTCATACGTCGCAACGATTCATTGTGAAAAGAGGTGACTTGTGTTCCGCCACACAATCCCGATTGGACGCGTCCTTGGAATACCCATCGATTTGGACTACTCCTGGTTTTTGATCGCAGGCCTACTCACTTGGCTCTTGGCTGCTAATTACTATCCGGCGGAATTCAAGGGTGCCACGAGCGTCGAATACTGGCTGATGGGCGCCGTGACGGCCGTACTGTTTTTTGTCAGTATCGTTGTACACGAACTAGCCCATTCGTGGGTCGCCCTTCGCTACAAGATACCGGTACACCGCATCACTCTGTTCATCTTTGGCGGCGTATCCCAGATTGCAGCCGAGCCTCCGAACGCCAGGGTCGAGTTCTTGATTGCGATCGTCGGGCCGCTTACCAGTTTTGCACTCGCGGCATTCTTTTTCTTGTTAGAGCCGTTGCTCGTGAATGTTGCGCCAGCCCTAGCTGTGGCCAAATATCTCGCCCTCATTAACGCCATCCTCGGACTGTTCAACCTCGTTCCGGGGTTCCCCTTGGATGGAGGCCGCGTTTTTCGCGCCATCGTTTGGGGAGTGGTCAAAAACTTCCGCCGCGCCACTCTGATCGCAGCAAGTACCGGCCGATTCTTTGGCTTTCTTTTTATTTTTGTTGGCGTATGGGAGGCCCTGAGAGGAAACGTTGTCAATGGATTGTGGACCGCCTTCATCGGCTGGTTTCTGGAAAGTGCAGCCGGAGCTCAAGTCCAGCAGCAAATGGTGCAGGGCCTGCTGGTTGGCCACAAGGTATCAGAAGCAATGGGAGATCTTGGTCCCCACGTCTCGGGAGACACTACATTGCAAAGGTTGGTAGACCAGGAGGTTCTTGCACACGGTCGACGGTGCTTCCTGGTGGACCGCGGAGGCCGCACGGTCGGACTGCTCACCCTCCACAACATGAAAGAGATTCCTCGGCCCTCATGGATGGGGACGACTGTGACCCAAGCCATGATGCCCCTTGACAAGCTAAGCAGGATCGATCCCAATGCTGAGCTATGGACGGCTATGGAAAAGATGGGGCGGGACGGAGTCAATCAGATGCCTGTCATGCTCGGTGAGGATGTTGTCGGAATGCTTTCGAGAGCCGACATCGTCAAATATCTGCAAACCCTCCAACAAGTAAGCCCCGCGTGAATTGCCCGTCCAGCTCAAGCCGGCGAGGGCTGCCAGGCTCTTGCTGACCGAAGGTCCAAGGAGACAGAAAGCTCCTCGCACTCGTCGTTCTTGCTGGTACGGGCGCTCGCCTTGGACACGTCGAAGCGTGGCAGAACGATCCCTTCGCCCATCCTAAGATACTCAGCAGTTTCCCGCCGGCCATCTCATCGAGAGCCTTACCACAACTCGGACTCGTTGAGAGTTCGTGGGCCTGGCGCTCCACAGAAGAACTTCCTATTCCGGTATGAACAGTGCGAGCACCAAGCAATGGATGAACTCGGCCACCACACAGTGCGTTGTCCGGGCTTCACGGCCTCAACATCTACTATGGCTTGACACAGAGAACTCACATGAATATTAATTAATACGTTAGTTAATTAATGCATATAGCGAAAAAAACTACCGCAAGTCCTGGCCGGCCCGCTGCAAACCTCGAACGCGATGCGCGCGAGTTGCTGCTGACGGCAGCTACGGATTTGTTTGCCCAACACGGCATCGCGGCAACTACGTTTGCCATGATCGCAAACCGGGCCGGGCTTACCCCTGCCATGCTGCACTACTACTTCAAGAACCGCGAACAATTGCTTGACGTTGTCGTGGAAGAGCGGCTTGCTCCTCTCAT
Organism: uncultured Acidobacteriaceae bacterium; assembly: GCA_963743365.1. GTDB lineage: Bacteria > Acidobacteriota > Terriglobia > Terriglobales > Acidobacteriaceae > PALSA-350. The sequence continues at coordinate 69,708 of CAVUQE010000014.1, read as the reverse complement.
TGCTTCGGTGTGGAATCCCGTCCAAGCGGACGTCGCTCCGGAAGAGTTAATTCGCGGAATCGTGGAACGGATGCTAGCGGGGATTGAGCGCATGCCCTGGATCCCGTCGACGTGGATGAGAGAGGTCTTGAATGAGGGCGGACTCCTGCGAAACAGGATGTTGCGTCAGTTGCCGTTCGACAAGATAAAGCTCCTGGGCCAAGCAGTCGCGCGCGGTCAGGCGAGTCAAAGGATCAATCCGAGTCTCGATTCGGGACTGATCGTCTTCTCGATTATCGGGCTGGTGATGCTGCACATGGCCACGGTCCGTCTTTGGGGAGAAGTTTTCGCGCGCAAAACGCCAGGCAGCGATGCGATATGCCGGCACATCACCGGTCTGCTGCTCAATGGCTTGCAGCCGGCTTCCCTCACTCCGACGGGCAAGTTGCCGAGAAAGAGATAAGAACGGAGAAGATCATGATCGCCCGGACACTTGGGAACTTCAGGCCCTTCAGCCTCGCGGCCGCAGCTACGTTGATGGTGATCGGCTGTTCCCGCAAGCAGGTAAATACATATCAGGGCTACATCGAAGGAAAATTCGTCTACGTCGCTTCGCCCCAGAGTGGCCGGCTTGACCTTCTTTCGGTCACGCGCGGCGAAACGATTGAGGCTGGGCATCCGCTGTTTGAGTTTGACACCGAACCTGAGGCAGATGAGGTAAGGCAGGCTGAACATCTATTGCGAACTTCTCAGTGGAGGCTGGCAGATCTGCAAAAGGGGAAACGTCCCGCCGAAGTAGATGTTACCCGGGCGCAGTTGATGCAAGCGATGGCAGAGAAGAAGGAGGCCGACCAAATCCTGGCGAGCGATCAAGGCCAATACCGTGCCGGCGGCATCCCGCAAACGGACCTGATCAATGCGCAAGCTGCAGCGGAGTCGAACACGGCCAAGGTGCGAGAGCTGGAAGCCTCCCTGGCAGTGGACGCTCTTCCCGCGCGTGAACAACAGATCAAGGCACAGTTGAGCCAGGTTGCCGCCGATCGTGCCTCGCTTGCGGATGCAACATGGAAATTGCAACAGAAGGAGATCGCGTCACCACGGCGAGGCCTGGTATTCGACACTCTCTATCGCGTGGGTGAATGGGTTGCCGCGGGGAATCCCGTTGTCGAGCTCCTACCCCCGGAAAACCTGGAGATTCGCTTCTTTGTCCCCGAATCAGTCATGGGTCGGCTTCGGGTGGGACAAAGCATTCATGTGAACTGTGACAGCTGCTCCGCCAACATCGGCGCGACGATAGCCTTTGTCTCCCCTCAAAACGAATACACGCCGCCAGTCATCTACAGCAACGAAAATCGCTCGAAGCTCGTGTTCATGGTGATCGCCAAGCCGCCCGTGCAAAGCGCATCCGATCTGCATCCCGGACAGCCTGTGGAGGTCACACTTCCATGATGGCCACATCCAGCCCGGATTATGCCATCGATGTGCAGCGCCTCAACAAGCGCTTCGGCGACAAGCATGTGGTGAAAGACGTTTCGCTGCGCGTGCGCCGAGGCGAAATTTTCGGTTTCCTGGGCCCAAACGGCAGCGGCAAGACGACCACCATTCGCATGATGTGTGGGCTTCTGAAACCGGACTCCGGCACGGGAACCTGCCTGGGATACGACATTCTCCACGACAGTGCAGATATCAAGCGCAACGTCGGTTATATGACGCAGAGGTTCTCCTTCTGGGAGGATCTCACCATTACAGAAAATCTGGATTTCGTCGCGCGGATGTATGAGATTCCATCGCGCAAGGATGTTGTGCGGGAATCCCTGAAAGATCTCGGCCTCACCGCTCGCGCCCATCAGCTTGCCGGCGAGTTGTCCGGCGGATGGAAGCAGCGCATGGCTCTGGCGGCCTGCATGCTGCACGGCCCCGAACTGCTCCTGCTCGACGAGCCGACAGCGGGTGTCGATCCTCGGGCAAGGCGCGATTTCTGGGACGAAATTCAGGCTCTCGCTGAGAAGGGGATCTCGGTACTGGTGAGCACGCACTACATGGACGAGGCAGTGCGCTGCCACAAGCTGGCCTACATCGCCTCAGGAACTCTGCTGGCCCAGGGCTCCGCCGATGAGGTGATTGCCGGCCAACACCTAACTACATGGGCGATCCACGGCGAGCGCCTCTCGGAATTGCAGAAAAAATTACGACAGCAGCCAGGAGTTGAGCAGACAGTTACCTTCGGGGATGTTCTGCACGTGAGCGGAACAGACGCTGACCAGTTGCGGCGCAGTGTGGAAGGGGCCGTCGGTTCCAGCGGCCGGCGTGCTGAGCAGATCGATACCAGCCTCGAGGACGTCTTCATTCACCTGATGAGTCGGGCGGAACCGAACTCCGGGGGCAAGCGATGAGGCGGCACCATGGCTTTTCAATAGTGCGCTGGTGGAGCATCGTGCTCAAGGAGTTCACTCAGCTCAAGCGCGACCGCCTCACCTTCGCGATGATCGTGGGAATACCAATCCTGCAGATGGCCCTTTTCGGCTACGCCATCAACACCAACCCCAAACATCTGGACACTGCCATCATCAGCGCCGATGACAGCGACATCACACGAAGCTTCATCGCGGCAATGCAGAACTCATCGTATTTCAAGATCGTCGAGGAACTGCCCAACGAGGCAGCGGGAAGGGAGGCGCTGGCTCGGGGTCGGTTGTTGTTCGTGGTGAGTATTCCGGCGGGATTCACGCGCCAGCTTCTGCGGCGTGAACGGCCTTCGCTGCTGATCGAAGCAGACGCCACCGATCCAACCGCGACAGCGAGCGCGCTCGCGGCAGTCAACGGTATTGTCCAGTCTGTAATCCAGAGGGAGATGACTGGACCCCTGGCCACGCTCCAGGGTAGCCCGGCGCCCTTTGACGTGAACGTGCACCAGTTGTACAACCCCGACAATATTACGCAGTACAACGTTGTACCGGGATTAATGGGCGTGGTCCTGACCCTCACGATGGTGATGATGACCGGGTTGGCGATCACACGCGAGCGCGAGCGGGGCACGATGGAGAATCTGCTGGCCATGCCATCCACGCCGATGGAGGTGATGACGGGAAAGCTGATTCCCTACATCGGCATCGGATTGATTCAGGCTTCTATCATCCTGTTGGCTGCGCGCTTCATATTTCAAGTTCCTTTTTTCGGAAATATAGGTGCCGTATACCTGTCGGCGCTCCTGTTCATTGCTGCCAACCTGACGGTGGGCATTACATTTTCGTCGTTGGCGCAGAATCAGCTGCAGGCCGTGCAGCTTGCTATCTTTTACTTTCTCCCCAACATTCTGCTCTCCGGATTCATGTTTCCATTCAAGGGCATGCCCGCCTGGGCGCAAGTGATCGGGAACTTGCTGCCCCTTACTTACTTCAACCGCCTGATTCGCGGCATCCTGCTCAAGGGCAATGGGTGGTCAGATTCGTGGCCCAGCGTGTGGCCGATGATGGTGTTCACGCTGGCGCTCATGGGTGTTGCCGTGGCGACTTATCGCAGAACTCTGGATTGAGGATTGCCGGCCATGCATGTATCGATGACTTCCAAGCAGGCGGCTGCAGCCCTGGCCGCGGTTCTGATCGGACCTTCCGTAGGCTGTACGGTTGGCCCGCATTACCATTCGCCCGCGGCGCCGGCAGTTGCATCGTACACTCCCCAGCCACAACCTAAGGAAACGGTGGGCAGCGCAGGACTCGCTGGAAATATCCAGCATTTGAACCCGTCAGCCGAAATTCCAGCGCAGTGGTGGACGATGTTCCACTCACCGGAACTCAACGGTATGGTGAGCGAGTCGCTACGAAACAGCCCCACCCTCGTGCAGGCTACTGCCCGGCTCAAAGAGGCAGAAGAGGAACTGACCGCTCGTAGCGGCGCGACAAAGTACCCCTCGGTCAGCGGCGCTGCCGCGGTACAGGGGGAGCAAGTTAATCTCTCTGCCTACGGAATTCCTTTCCCAAATCCTTCACCCTTCGCATTGCTCAATGGCTCAGTGGCTGTTTCCTATGCTCTGGACCTGTTCGGCGCGAATCGCCGCCTCATCGAAGGCCTGCGGGCAGAGCGGGAGTATCAGGAGTGGCAGCTGGAGGGAGCCCGTCTGATGCTCGCGGGCAACGTGGTATCGGCTGCCATCCGCGAAGCGCAGTTGCAAACGCAGATAGAAATCACCCGGAAACTGCTTGGGGTGCAGCAACAAGAGCTGAAAATTACCGAGCAGCGATTTCGCGCCGGGGGAGTTTCGGATTACGACGTTCGTAGCCAGAGAACGGCCGTCGCGCAGACCGAGGCGATGCTGCCGCCACTGCAGCTGGAGATGGACGTGGTCCATGACCAGCTAGCTTTGCTGATGGGGAAGTCTCCGGCAAATAGCGGAATTGTGAGCATCTCGTTAGCGAGCTTGCGCCTTCCCGAAGAAGTGCCGCTAAGCCTACCGTCTGCCCTGGTAAGCCAACGTCCTGACATCCGTGCTGCGGAGGCCCTTCTTCATCAGGCGAGTGCGAATGTTGGGGTTGCCACTGCAAATCTCTACCCGCAGATTCTGCTGTCGGGAAGCGGCGGGGGCCTCGGAACAAATTTCACCAGTGGAGGCGATATCTGGAACGTCGGAGCGTCACTGACACAACCCATCTTCAACGGGGGTGCTTTGCAAGCTGAAAGACGCAAGGCCAAGGCAGCATACGGCGAAGCGGACGGCGTTTACCGCCAGACTGTGCTTGAGGCCTTCAAGGAAGTCGCGGATGCTCTCTATGCAATTCAGCACGACGCTGAGACGTTGCGGGCGCGGACCGAGGCTGCGGGTGAAGCTCAGGCGGCCTATGAAATTGCGTCGCAGCGCTACCAGGCTGGAGGCATCAGTCACCTTGGTTTGCTCGATGCGCAACGCCAGCAGTTGCAAACGGCGTTGGATCAGGCAACGTCGGCAGCAAGCCGTTATACAGACTCGGCGACGCTGGTGCAGGCACTCGGCGGCGGATGGTGGAACCAGGCCCGCATATCCACGCCTGGCGGGAAGCCGGCCGCCTTGTCTCCGGAGACGTCATTCTCCCATACGTCTCACTGAATCCCCGTGCCCCCGAAAGCGCCTCCGAGAACGTCGAAAAGAGGAATCGTCATCGTCGCCCGGATGTAAAGCAGACCCAGGCCGAGCTCTGCAACCGGGCTTGCTTGTCCTCGGTGCACTTCCCGCGTCGCCGATGACCGCGAACTTTCGCATGGGCATGGCGTATCGAGTGATAGCGCAAGCCCCTTGTCCCACATCCGGCGACTTCCCGCATGTGACTCGTGTGTCTTGGATCACCGACGCAGTGGTGGATTCCTAATAGCTTTGAGGGATGCTGGAGCCGATTAGAGGAATCGCGGGCGGTCCCATATGCACATGTTGCAGAGCGATAGCCCTATTTCAGGATCGTGACAGCCAGACCACGTTTTATTGCCTCTTCTGCGCGTGCATCGTGGCGCAGAAAACCGTCGATGTCGCACTGAAAGACCTGCTCGCGATTTTGAAAGCAAGATCTTCTTACCTAAATTGACCCAAATTATCCTGGACCCGCACTCCGGAAAGGGGGTTTTCAACAACTTCGACGTTCCCCAACGCTGGAATACGTGGGCAAGTCACCGGAAGGCCGACTCTTTGGGATCTGCGCAAACTTCGCTTCCGATGTTGTCATAGATGATCTCACCGCAGTAAAGAGCTCCTGCCCCACAAAAGTTGCTAACGTCACCGCAACGGGCGCGGGTCCTTGGTTTGCTTCTGCTGTTTAGCTTTTTTCATCTCATTCTTGAATCCGGCTTGGTCTCACCCAGTTATGGTAAGAACTGGACATTGAGAGTTGACGATCAGCCGAAAAGCTCCGGATCCCCGCGTCTCCATCCCCAAATGAGACCTTTTGCGGATTCCGAGAATTAGAAGGTCAGTGGATCGCTGCTTTATGTGCTGCAGGATCTGTTCATGGGCATCGCCGACCGCGACGAAACTCCGTGGATCGCAAAACTCTTTTGCGGCCTCAGGCACAACAGCATCGAGAGCACTGTAGAACTGCTTTCTAATCTCGTCCAATCTGTCTGGGTGATCGACGGCGCCTTCTTCAATTACATTGAGTACATCGATTTCCGCCCCCCAGGCCTGCGCAAACGAGCACGCAAACACGGCCGCCCTGGCTGCCGCGGGAGTCAAATCTGTGGCGTAGAGAATGCGATGAAACGGCGACTGTCCAGAAGTGAGTCGCTTTACCTGGGGGCCAACAGTCAGAGTCGGCCATGGCGTGGATCGAAGAATTTTTTCGGCTACTGAGCCGATGAGCTTTTGCTCCACCCACCCACCGCCGTGAGTTCCCAAAACTAACAGGGAAGGCTGGTACTTATCTGCTAGGCGCAGTAAGACCCCCTTCGGGTCACCATCCAGCAGAATTGGAATTGCCTCAATCGGGCTAGACGCCAAAGCTGAAGCCTTTTGGGATAGAAGAAGCTGCAGGTCTTGCCGCTGTTGGCTCACCAGCGACCCGTCGATCTCTACTTCCAGGGCTGCTTGCGAGAGGGTGAACGCATGCGCCAGCAGCAGTTTGGCGGAGAAGTGCTTAGCCATAAAAGCCGCGTAGAAGCCGGCATTCTGGGAACAGATTGAAAAATCCGTGCCGTAGATCACAGCATTCAGGTTAAGTTCTGGTCTGTCACCCATCAGGGGCATCGCTCTTATCTCCTCGTGAAGCCGACACTGATCCGGTGGGTGCTAAGTGCCTGCAGCACTTCATTCGTACTTCACCTATCACGGGAATGACCCGGAGCTTGAAGTTTTCCATCATGGTGTCGTACCTACCTGGTAGTTGAGGGTGGCAAGCGCTAGCCGGTACTCATATTGAGCATTGGTATTGTCAATGGCCGCGCTTGTCTGCTGCAGCTGTGCCTGGCTGAGCTCGACAATCGAACTCAGCCCCAGCTGATAGCGCGTTTGCGCCAATTGAAGCGCCATGTTGGCTTCCTTGAGCAACTCGGCGGTTACGCTGATTCTTTGATATGCGGTATTCGCCTGCAGCCAGGCAGCGCGTACATCGCGCACGATTCGATCGCGAAGATCGCGTGTTCGTTCCGCATCCGCCTGGGCGCGATATTTTGCCTCCTTTGCTTCTGAGCTGTAAAGAAAGCCGTTGAAGATGGGGATATTTACATTGACCCCAATCGCACCCCACCAATTGTTCAAATAGTACTGATCCACACGGATCGGCACCGAACCAGCTGTGCCTGCAGCGGTGACAGAAGGGAGCATCTGGTCCCATTGAGCGCGGGCGAACTTTTGTGCGGATTGCTGCCCGAAGGTGAGCGACTGCAAGTCGGGACGCTGGGCCAGGGCCGTCTGGATGAGTGGGTTAAAGTCCGGTGGCGGCACCCTGTTCTGCGTTGAGTCGTCGGCCAGCAGGTAAGTAACCTCATGGTCGAGGCCGAGAACGGCATCGAGCGTTGCCATGGTAGCGTCGGCGTTATTCTGCGCGTCCAGCTGAAGCAGCTTTGCTTGCGACAGGTTGACATTGGCGAATGACAGGTCAAGGGTCGACTTCAGTTTGTTCTGGGTCATCTGGTTGACCTGGGATTCCGTAGTCTGCCGGGTGTTGACCGTTTGCTTCGCCACTTGAAGCACGGCCTGAGCGGTCAGTGCGTCGTAGAAGGCCTGATCCGCCGCCAGGACAATCTCTTCCTTGGTCGCGAGCGAGTTGGCATTGGCCGCCTGTTCCTGCAGCTTTTGTGTCAGCACTAAATTGTGTGTTCTGCCGAAGTCGGTAATGAGCTGGGTGAAATTACCCCCCGCTCCGGCATGCGTGAACAGACGGGAGGCCGTGAGCGATCCCGCCGATATACGGCTTGCTTCCTGCGCTTTCTCCGCGGTGATAGCGCCGTTAGCCGTGGGCAATTCCGCCGACCGCGCTTCACGCACCACCTGGTGTTGGGCCAATGCCAGTAACTGGCTGACGCTGACACGCGGATTGTTCTTGAGCGCTGTCTGTTCCGCTTGCGTCCGCGTGAGCCTCGGCTGCGAATCCGTGGGAGAGCTGTTGCCCGAAGGTGCGGGATTACTGGCCTGTTCATAGAGGTCCAGCCTGGGCCCGGGCGCACTAGGCAGTTGCGCCACCGACTGCGCATGCGTTCCCAGTAAGGAAAGCAAAAGCAAGGTGCTCAGAAGTCCTCCGTATCTCATGCCCGTGCCTCCTGCGCAGTCTGCTGTCTGGCTGCCTCTCTGCGCTCTCGCCCCGTATGAATCACTAGGTACACCGCGGGAACCAGGAACACCGTCACCACCAGCGACACGCCCAAACCACCGATCACCGCCCGGGCCAGCGGGGCATATTGCTCGCTGCCGGCCTCCACACCCAGAGCCATCGGAATCATGCCCAGCAAAGTCGCGACGGAAGTCATGATGATCGGTCGCAAACGTACCTTGCACGCCTCGACCGTCGCTTCCAGCAAAGGCTTTCCCTCCTCGTGGAGAAGGTTAGAAAACTCAACGATCAAAATACTGTTCGACACCACAATGCCGGTCATCATGATGATGCCCATCAGCGACATGATGTTCAGAGTGCTGCCCGTGACCACCAGGGTAAGCACCACCCCGGCAATGCCCGGAGGAATCGCCATCAGAATGATGAACGGATCGATGAAAGAAGCGAACTGGGCCATCAGGATCAGGTAGACCAGCAGAACCGCGATGATTAGGCCGAACCCGAAATCCTTGAACGATTGGTTCATATCCATCACCGCGCCGCGCACGGTGATCCTCATGTTCCGGTCCGTCGTGGTTTGCGCAACCAGCGACCTGATCTTTTCGCCCACGCCCTTCAGCGACTCCGACTTGGTGGAAACGTACACGTCGATCACCCTGCGAATCTGGTAGTGATCCACTTCCGTAGGAGTGTTGATCTGCTTGATATCGGCAACCGATCGCAGCGGCGTATAACCTTCGGTATGCGAATCCTTCCACATCTGCGAAGAGTCGGGAGAAGCGCCTCGGCCTTCTTGCAGTGGGCTGTATCCTGGCGGCCGCTTACCCCGCAGCGGAATATTCTCGAAGTCCTCCATCGTCATGTGGTTGATTGAGTGGTTGTTGTATTGCACCGTGACCATGTAGTTGTTGCCGGATTTCGGGTCGATCCAGTAGCTGGGTGCAATCATGCCGTCCGAAGTGAGTGCGGTGATGACGTCGTCGACGACCTCCTGCTCCGACAGCCCCATCATGCTCGCCCGTTCCCGGTCGATATTCAGAGCCAGACCCGGGTAATTCAAATCCTGTGGAATATAAACCTCGTTGACATTTGCCATTTGACTGATCTTCTGTTGCAGATTGCGGGCGACCGTCATCGCCCCTTCCATGTCATTCGAGCTGATCTGCACCACGATAGGCGCGGGAAGTCCCTGGTTGATCACGCCGTCCACCAGCCCGCCGGCCAGGAAATAGGTAGTTAATTCAGGCATTTCGCGGGACAGTCTCTCCCGTACCCGCCTCATGTATTCATAACTTCCGATACTGTGATCTTCCTTCAGGCTGGTCTGTACGAACGCCGTGTCCATCGACGCGTTGGTAGTGTAAATAGCGGAAAGGTCCGGATACACACCGATATTGGACACAATCATGCTCATGTCCTTCGGCTTGACTACCTGCCGGATGATGTCTTCCACCTTGGCAATGTAATCGTTACTGACCTCGATGCGTGTTCCGCTGGGCATCCTGACATAGACCACAAACTGGCCCGGGTCGGTGCGCGGAAAATAAGCCCTCCCCAGGAACGGATAAGCGATCAGCAGCATGGCAGCCACCCCGGCGAGGATAACCACGGTCGTCAAGCCGGGCTTCACCAACACCCGCTTGGCCAGCGCCTCATACCGTTCCAGCAGGCGGTGGAACCATTCATTGAACCGGTTCAGGAACCGCCGGAACATGGAGATCTTTGCCGGTGCTTCCTCACCCTCTTCGTTACGGCCAGGATGATGGACGCGCACAAACTGGGCGCAAAACAACGGCACCACCGTCATCGCGAAAATATAGGAAGCAAAAATGGAAAACACCACGCCCAGAGCCAGCGGCGTGAAGATATATTTGCTGATACCGCTCAGGAAGGTGACCGGGAAGAAAACGATAGAAGTGGTCGACGTAGCCGCCAGCACCGCCAGCGATACCTCCATTCCTCCTTTCTCTGCCGCTTCGCGCGGCGATACTCCCATCTCCATGAAACGAAAAATATTTTCCAGCACTACCACCGAGTCATCGATCAGGCGCGAGAACGCCAGCGCCAGCCCGCCCAGTAGCATCGTGTTGACGGTGCCTCCCAGCACATTGGTGAGCAGCAGGCACACCAACGCCGAAAGAGGGATCGAAAGCAGCACCGCGACCGTTGCCCGCGGGCTGCCCAGGAAGATGAGAATCATCAACCCGGTAAGCGCCAATCCGATCGAAGCTTCCTTCACCAGGTTCCTGATCGCCAGCTTCACAAACACAGATTGATCGAATACCACCGCTGTTTTCAGCGATTCCGGAATGTCGACCAGGTGTTTGATCGCGGCCTTCATGCCGTTGACGATCGTAATCGTGTTGCTGTCTCCGCCTTGCTTGAAGACTGGAACGTACACCGAGCGCTGCCCGTTGATGCGCACGATGTTGTACTGCAGCGTGCCCGCATCTTCCGCATGCCCCACGTCCGCCACCAGGACAGACGAGTTGCCGTAGCTCTTCAGCGGCATCGAGTTCATGGATTTGGCGTCAGGAAACTGGCTGTTGGCGTAAATGTTGAAGTCTTTGGAGCCGATGCGAACGTCGCCGGCAGGCAGAATCAGGTTCGAACTATTCACCGACTTCACCACATCGTTGAGGCTCAGGTTATAAGCCTCGAGCTTCACCGGATCGACATACACCTGTATCTGCCGGTACGTGCCGCCGTAAGGTTGCGGTACCGAAGCACCCTGCACATTCGAAATCTGGTTACGCACCTGGAACTGCGCCAGGTCCTTGAGTTGGGTCTCGTTCAAGCCCTTGCCCTGCAGACTCACCAGGCAAACCGGCTGGCTCGAAGCGGTCATGCCCAGTACCACCGGTGGCAGCGTTCCCGGTGGCAGGCGGCGAAGATCGGCCATCGCCAGGTTGGCGATGTTGCTCAGCGCAGCATTCGGATCCGTACCCGGTTTGAAATAGATCTTGATCAGGCTTACGCCGGTCAGTGAGCGTGATTCGGAATGGTCAATGTTCGCGCCCAGCGTAAAGAAGCGCTCGAAGGTGTTGGTGATGTCCGCTTCGATCTGTTGCGGGGGCATACCGCTGTAGAACGTCGCCACCACTACCACGGGCATATCAATCGTTGGAAACAAATCCACCGGCATGCGGGCCGCATTGACCACGCCCACCAGCAGGACCACCAGGCAAACCATGATGATGAAGAACGGATAGCGAAGCGCAAACTTCGGCATTACTGGGGCCCTCCCTCGTCTTCCTGGGTGTCGATCGTGCTGTCAGTCGCCCGCGTTGTCTCGCTGCTGGGCTCTTTGGTTACCACGGGCTCGACTTTTTCCCCCTCCTGGTATTTCCCCTGTCCGCCTGAAATCACCCGCTCGCCTTCCTCGAGGCCGCTCTTGATCTCTGCCAGCTTAGTGCCCTCGATGCCAATCTGAACCACCCGCTCATGCACGTGGTTCCCGCTGTCGAGCACATACACCACCCGTCGATTTCCCTGCAGTGACAGCGCTTCGACTGGGATAGTCGGAACGTTCTCCACATGGGCTAGAACCAGTTGCGCGTTGGCGTACATGCCAGGAACGAGGGAGAGATCTTTGTTCTCCACGTCGACTTCCGTCTGCATCGTTCGCGTTTCGAAATTCACATCGCGGGTGAAGCGAACCACTTTGCCGGTAAACGACCGGTTCACCGCATCCACGCGAATCTGCATCGCATCGCCGTTCTTGATGTATCTCACCGCGTCTTCCGGTACCGGCATGCGCAAACGAAGCAGACCATTCTCTGAAATCTTCACGATCGGCAGAGCCTGATCGTTAGAGTCCCGGCCGGACTGAATCAGCGCTCCCGTATCTGCGTAGCGCCAGGTGACCACGCCGGACAACGGCGCAATCACATTGGTGTAGCTCTCCAGCGCCTGCACACGATCGTTGTCCGCCTTTGCTACCTCGGAGCCACCGCGAGCCGCCGCGAGGGCAGATTTTGCCGCCTCCACCTGCGCCTCCGCCGACAGGTCTTTCGATCGCGCGTCGTCCAGTTCCTGTTGCGCGATCAATCCCGGCTGCGCCTTCGCCGCCTGTTGCAAACGGTTGTTGTCGGCATGCAGCGCTGAATATTCTGCTTCTGCGCGCGCCACCTCGTGCTCTGCCTGCGTGATCTCGTCCTTGCTGCGCGCCAAACCAGCCACCGTGCCTGCCAACTGCGCGCGCAATTCCGGCACCTCAAGAACCGCAAGCGTCTGCCCTTCGTGGACTCGGTCGCCGATATCGACGTAGATGTGGCGGATGAAGCCGGACACTTTGGGATGAACATCCACGACCTGGTAGGCCTGGAACTGACCGGCCATGCCCAGCATATGAGTGATGGATCCCCGCTGTACTAGCGCTACCTGCGCCGCGGGAGGACCGGGAGCTGCTTCAACGGGTTGGCGCTGATGGGAACGGAAGATAAAAATCGCAGCCGCTATTACGATCGCGCATGCCGCGATCAGAAAAATGAGACGCTTTCGCATATCGTTCACACGCACCTGTATGCACAACTGGAATCGATCCGCCGTGAAGCTGACCGGGAGTGGTGGCACAAACGGAGCTTTCCGCGCCCGGCATCGATGCCGAATGCGGAAACCTACTCGCTTCCTTTGTGTATCGGCTCTAGATCAGTGCAGGGGGAGGGCGGAAGAATATTGCAAGGAGGCAAGCAGGCAGGGGCGGCCGTGATCGTTCTAAGCTGCCGATGCGAGTATAACGGGTTGCCGCCTTGAACAAACTGGACGCAACAGCCGCGATCATCAAAACCGGGAACAGGAGAAAACCCGCCATCGGGGAGGGACGAACAATAACAGCCTGGTTCGCTGTGGTACGTTCTTTTTGCGACAGCAGCTTGGCTTCGGGGATCTGATGCGAGATCGAATCCTTGCCTTTGTATAGAGAGAGCTTATATTGCAGCCCCCAACCAAAGACCGCGGCGGACAGCATCAGAAGCCCCAGTGCGAGCAGAAAAGCGCAACGGCCATTTCGCAACCAATTACGCAAAAGCATCACCACGCGCTCTCCTGAATCCTTGTGCCGTGTGAGGGTGACCGTCCCGAGCAAAGGGAGACCCAACCAATATACCAGATGCAGTTTAGCCGCCTTTGGTTGGATCCAAAGTCATATAGTTCCCAGCAGCTAAGAGAGATATGCTCTAGCCGGTCCTGCCCCTTCGAGTAAGCGGTTAGTAATGCAATGATCCAGGTCACACCTTAAATGGAGCCATGGGAGCCGAGCAGCAGTGGCCAAAAAAACCTGTGATGAAGATCACCGCGAAACTATTAAACACGGATCATTCTGTTAGGGACGTGAAACGAATTTTTTCCAAAGGGTGCGGAGAAGACAATGACAGACATTCTGAAGACGATTCGCGAAAGACACTCAACACGTGAACCATTTGATCCGGGCCGCCCCGTCAAGAAGCAGGACCTGAAATTGATACTAGAAGCGGCGAGATGGGCTCCGACGCCCAACAATATGCAAAACTTCGAGATTCTTCTGGTCGACGCGAAGGAACGTCTTGATGCAATCGCGAAGATCCCTGCGGAGATGTCAGAGGCCTTTCTGCGCGAGAATTATGATCAGCTCTCATTTTCCAAAGAAGAATTACAGATTAAGAAGACCGGGATGCTCGCGGAATCGTTTCCGCCGGCCTGGACAACTCCCGAGGCCTGGAGACCCGACTCCGATTACACCTCTCAGTTGACCTTTCTGGGCAGGTCGGTCGGGGAGACTCAGCTCCTCCTCATTGGTATCTATGACTCCAGGAAGCGGGCGCCCGGCTCTAACGGCGATTTCCTGGGCCACATGGGCCTTGGCTGCGTAATGGAGAACATGTGGCTCATGAGCCAGTCTCTCGGGATTGGGTTCCATGTATTGACCGTCTTTAGCGACGGCAACGTAGAGAAGAAGGTTCGCGGTCTCCTCCACATTCCTCAACATATGAAAATTGCCTTCGCCTGCGCCCTCGGGTATCCCACCCTTGCTTCCGATAGCTCTACCCGCGTCCGCCGCGATCTTGAAAATTTCGTACACCATAACCAATTCGACCACAAGGATCTGTTATGGGGTAGTTGATCATTTGATGAGAATCGAGAGAGAAGCGCGTCGACCCGTCGACAGCATATAAATCCTCGAAGCCGGTTCACGATCGAACCCGCTTGCGAAGCGTCTTGAGAGCCGGCTGGAGCGTGCTCCTCGTGTATCACGCGAATCATCTCTCCGTCCGCTCGATCTTGAGCGCTTTGCAAGGCAGTAATAGTGGTAGCCGTCAGCTACTCGCAGGCCAACAGCTCCGGCGAGTGGCCGCGCCTGGGAAAGGACGGTTATATGGCCGAGGCAACGAACACTTCATTTGACCCGGCCTCGTTTCTGGCGAATGCTGGACCAGGACGGCGGATCGTCCGACTGCGGGCAAAAGAACCATTTTTTTCGCAAGGAAGTCCCGCTGACTGCATCTTCTACCTCCAGACAGGCCGCGCAAAACTCACGGTAGCTTCAAGAAACGGCAAAGAGGCTACGATCGCGCTGTTTTCAGCCGGTGAGTTCATCGGTGAGGAGTCCATCGCCGGAGCGGTTGGCCGTCGATCCGCGACCGCCACTGCGATTTCCGGCTGTAGAGCACTCAAGATCGACAGGACGGAGATGCTTCGCGTGCTGCGCGAGGAGCATGCCTTCTCCGATCTGTTCCTGGAGTTTCTTCTGGCTCGTAGTATGAGAACGCAGGCCAATCTCATCGATCAGCTTTTCAACTCCAGCGAGAAGCGCCTGGCACGCATTCTGCTGTTGATGGCCGAATTCGACAAACCGGGGCAAGTGCAGTCACTTCTCCCGAAGATCACGCAGGAAACTCTGGCGGAGATGATCGGCACTACACGTTCCCGCGTTAGCTTCTTTATGAATCGATTTCGCAATCTCGGTTTTATTGAATACGACGGCCGCATCCTGGTTCACAAATCGCTGCTCAATGTCATTCTGCATGACGAGTCATCCACGGCCCCCTGAGTGTTCTCTTGTGGCCCTTCGGCCAGGCGAAGTAAGCAGAAGTTGCAAGCAAACGAAGGGCATTACGGTGCTGGCGAGCAGGGGAGTAGCGATGACGCCTTGTCACTGTCTACGTTGGCACGTGAATTTGCAGTTGCGGCAGTCTTCTGCGCTATTCTCGGCGGGATCAGAATTCCTGTCTTCGCACGCCGCGGAATTGCCTGATCATGCGCGTAGGTCCGGCCGATAGGACGAATGGACGGGTCAAAGGGGGAAAGGCCGCCGCTCCAGGGCTGCTTTCGGCATTCCGCACCAGAAGTTGCTTCTTCAGGAGACGCTAAGCGCCGAATAATTAACCAAGAGTGTTCAAAATTGAACAGACCTGGCACGGCGGGTGTGTGCAAACTTTAGAAGCCAGAAAAATCAGCGATCGAAAGAACAGAGATGACGATTCTTGCTAAAGAGGCAATGTCCTGCTTTGATTCTGTCTGCTTTTCTCCTCACTTCTCGTTTCCTGTCAGCTACACGAATCAGATCATCCGATCTCCACTTGTGCGGTGCGCTTTGCGAGCGCACGCTGCAGAAAACTCATCGTGGGCCGGGCGGGGACCCGTCACTTGGCTAAGAAGATGTGACACCGATCACATACATGCAATTTTGAAGAAAATAGGCTTGGCTTGGCTTAAGCGTTGGTTGTCATCCGGAGCGGCGTGGAGTGTGACAAACCATGATTGAAGGGTCTGTTCTCGAGACATGTCAAAGGCGCGGGGTATCGCGTCGGCGCTTTATGGAATTCTGTGCGGCGATGGCCACGACGCTTGCCCTGCCCTCGAGCTACGCCCAGACCATCGCCACCGCGCTCACCCAAAAGAAAAAGCCAGTTCTGGTATGGCTTGAATTTCAGGATTGCGCGGGCAACACGGAGTCGATGTTGCGCTCAACCCACCCCACCGTCGAAGATATCGTGCTCGACGCGATCGATTGGGAGTACCACGAAACCATCATGGCCGGATACGGGAAGGCCGCCGAAGCTGCCCTGAGCCGCGTGGTGCGCGAAGAGAAAGGCAAGTATATTTGCGTGGTCGAAGGCGCGATTCCGACCGCGGACGACGGCGTGTACTGCACCATCGGCGGGCGTGCGGCAATCGATATCGCGCGGGAAGTCTGCAGTAACGCGGCGGTCAACATTGCCGTGGGCGCTTGTGCCTGGGATGGCGGCCTGGTGCGCTCGAATCCCAACCCGACCGGGGCATTGGGACTGCAGGACGCGGTTCCGGGGCTTAATGTCGTGAATCTTCCCGGGTGCCCGCATAATGCCGCGAATACCGCGGCGGTTCTGGTTCACTACCTCACTTTTGGAGAAATGCCGGCGCTCGATCCCTTGAACCGCCCGCTCTTTGCCTACGGGCAAATCATTCATGATCAGTGCGAGCGCCGGGCTCACTATGATGCCGGGCGTTATGTGCAGGAGTGGGGCGATGAGGGGCATCGCAACGGCTGGTGCCTTTATAAGATGGGCTGCAAAGGTCCGGAAGCCAACTTCAACTGCCCTACAGTTCGCTGGAACGACGCAACCAGTTGGCCCGTTAAGTCGGGTCATGGCTGCATAGCGTGTGCCTCGCCCCGCTTCTGGGATACCAAGTCACCCTTCTATGATCGCCTCCCCCGCCCGGCCGGGTTCGGCGTAGACGTAACTGCTGGCGAAATCGGGTGGGCCGTGGTGGGCGCCGTCGCCGTCGCAACCGCTGCCCACGGAGTAGGCCATCTGGTCCGCAACCGTATGCATCCGCTCGATGAGGAAAGCCCGGCCACCAGCGACCAGGCCGATTCCAAGGAGGAAAAATAGGTGGCGCGCCTGGTAATTGACCCTGTCACTCGGATCGAAGGTCATCTTCGCATCGAGGCTGAAGTGGATGGACACCAGGTGAAGGAAGCCTGGAGTTCAGGAACCATGTTCCGCGGCATCGAATTGATCTTGCGCGGTCGCGATCCCCGTGAGGCCTGGATATGGGCGCAGCGTATTTGCGGCGTCTGCACCACGGTGCATGCGTTGGCATCGGTGCGGGCGGTAGAAAACGCTGTGGGCACGGAGATCCCGGAAAATGCAAAGCTGGTGCGCAACATTATTGCTGCCACTCAGAACGTGCAGGATCACATCATTCACTTTTACCATTTGCACGCGCTCGACTGGGTCGATGTAACCCTCGCCTTGAAAGCCGATCCGGCAAAAACGTCGCAACTGGCGCAATCGATTTCCGACTGGCCCAAGTCGAGTACCGTGTATTTCAAATCCGTCCAGGATCGGCTCAAAACCCTGGTGGGGAGTCACCAGTTGAGCCTCTTCAGCAGCGGTGATTGGGGAAACCCGGCATATCGGCTGCCACCGGAAGTCAATCTTCTGGCCGTGGCCCACTACCTCGAAGCGCTTGAACTACAGCGCCAGTTCATCCGCATCCACGCCGTGCTGGGAGGCAAAAATCCTCATCCGCAAACTTATTTAATGGGTGGTATGGCGTCGGCAATCGACGCCAACAGCTCCGAAGCGGCGATTAATCCCGTGACCATCACCCTGATGAACCAATTGCTCGCGAACGCCCAGACCTTCGTCCGCCAGGTCTACCTTCCCGACGTGATTGCGATCGCCGGCTTCTATAAAGATTGGTTTAACTACGGCGAAGGCCTCGGCAATTTCATGACCTATGGTGATTACGCCACCGGGAGCGGCCACGATCCGGGCGGCTTCTTTTTCCGCCGGGGCATCATCCTGGGACGTGATCTTTCCCAGGTGCATTCGTTCGAGCCTACGAATGTAACAGAGTATGTAACACGTTCCTGGTACGAATACCCAGGTGGAGATCAGGCCAGCAAGCCTCCATCGCAGGGCGCGACCGATCCTAAGTACTCCGGACCAAAACCTCCCTATGAGTTCCTCAAGACCGACGAGAAATATTCCTGGCTGAAATCTCCACGCTACAGCAACAAAGCCATGGAGGTTGGTCCTCTGGCAAGAGCACTGGTGGCCTACGCTTCCGGAGACGAGCAGGTGAAGGGTCTGGTCGATAGCACGCTAGCCAAGCTCAACGCGCCCCCCACCGCACTGTTTTCTACGCTGGGCCGCGTGGCCGCGCGGGCGCTGGAGGCGGACATCATGGTCACCCGCCTTTCCACGTGGATAGCGCAGCTTGAGGACAATATGGGCCACGGCGATGTACGTATCCACAACGGGGACAAATGGAATCCCGATAGCTGGCCGAAGTCTTGCCAGGGGTTTGGATTTCACGAGGCGCCGCGCGGTTCGTTGGGTCACTGGG
The DNA here is from genome assembly GCA_963743365.1 of uncultured Acidobacteriaceae bacterium. Classification (GTDB taxonomy): domain Bacteria; phylum Acidobacteriota; class Terriglobia; order Terriglobales; family Acidobacteriaceae; genus PALSA-350. The sequence goes on along the minus strand of CAVUQE010000014.1, from coordinate 51,190 downwards.
TGGAAATCGAGAATAAGAAGATTGTCAATTACCAGGTCATCGCTCCATCGACCTGGAATGCCGGGCCGCGGGACGCGCAAGGACAGCCTGGGGCTTATGAAGCGGCGTTGGTCGGGACACCGATCGGCGATCCGGAAAGGCCGCTCGAGATTCTTCGTACCGTGCACTCATTTGACCCCTGCCTTGCTTGTGCCGTACATGTTGTCCGGGCAAAAGGGCGTCTCTACAGCCGCATGGCTATGGCCCTCTGACAGGAGCTTCTGCATATGGCCACACACATCACCGCCGTAGAAGCGAAGGCTCAAGCAGATGAGCACGAGCTGCTGCCGGTGTATGTCTGGGAGCTGCCGGTACGTATCGTTCATTGGATCCTGGTGCTTTCGCTGATCATTCTCACCGTCACCGGCTTCTATATGCACCGCCCTTTCCTCGAAGCCTATAGCTCCCGCGCATGGGTTATGGGAACGGTCCGCTTTATCCACGAGTTGTGTGGATTCATTCTCATCGCGGTGTTACTGCTGCGCTTCTACTGGTTCTTTGCCGGGAATAAGTGGGCGCATTGGCGGGCGTTTGTTCCTCTCACCAGGCGCCAGTGGGTGGGAGCCGCCAGCATGGCCAGCTTCTACGCATTTCGCCGCCGCGAACCCATACCGGAGGTCGGCCACAATCCATTGGCGGCCATGGCCTATCTTGCCGTCCTGTTTCTGCTCATCGCGGAGTGTTTGACAGGGTTGATCCTCTACAGCGTCGTCTCCGGCAGCCGTATACTGGCATACTTTCTCGGCTGGATACCCCGCATCGTGGATATCCAATATATCCGCCTGGCGCACTATCTGATCATGTTTACCTTCATGGCGTTTCTGATTCACCACGTCTACAGCGCTGTGCTGGTAGCCATCGAACAGAGGAATGGACTGATGGAGAGCATCTTCAGTGGGTGGAAATTTGTGCCTAGAGGTTTGCTGCAGCAAGACGCCGGGATCGACAACCAGCGCTCTTCCAGAAGCTTCCGGCGTATCGGCATGGGGCGGAGCAAGCAATGAGGCAAGGTGCGCCATCTCGGATCGGACTATTGGGGCTTGGCAATCTGATGCGCAGCGACGATGCCGTGGGCATGCTGACTGTGCGCAAGCTGGTGGAAGATGGCCGGCTGCCGGATACGGTCCGAGTCATCGAAGGGGAGACAATGGGGCTCGATCTCCTCGGCAAGCTCGATGACATTTCGCAGCTCCTGGCGCTCGACGCGGTGGATGTCGGGGCTGCTCCGGGGACCTTGGTTCGCTTTGCGCGGGAGGAATTGATGAGCCTGCCGGTTTCAAAAAGTGTTCACCTGCTTGGCTTCTCCGATTTGATGAATGTGCTCCTTTTGATGGAGGCAGCTCCAAAGGAGGTTGTTCTGCTGGGCGTACAACCGGAGTCCACGGACTGGGGAACAACACTCACGCCGCCGGTGCAAGCTGCCCAGAAACAGCTGGCGCAAGCGGCGATAGAAGAGATCGCGCGTTGGGTGGAAACCATCTCGCGCCCCGCACCGTCGCCGGAGTTAGCAGCGTTGTCTTAGAGGAAAACGGTTTTCATACTCTTGCAGTTGTCTGACAAGGATTCACAAAGTGGTAAAGAAATCGTCGCTACTTCAAACGCCGGAGTAAGAAATCCATGCTAAGGTCGGCAGTCTATCCATTTTGGTAGCTATTTCCTCTGGAACACAGAATGCTCTGATTAAAGTTCTGTATGCTCTAGTCGATTTCGATTACATCCTCTAACGGCCGGCAACAAATGACCGCAGGCAGTCTGAATCCTTGATTGGGGGACCTGAATGAGACGTTTGCCCCTTTACTGTGCGCTGGTCGCATGGCTATGCACACCTTGGAGTGGCTTGTGGGTGAGTGCTGCCGTCGAGCCTGGGCAATCGGCGAACGCGCCCCAGAGCGCGGGTTCAGCGACAGCTACCACGCCCGGCTACGTGGGTTCCGACACCTGCATGACCTGTCATGCGGACATTGCAAAGGATTTCAGTTCCAATCCCCATTCCCGGCTGGCATTACTGCATGGCGGTAAAGGTGTCACCTGCGAGAGCTGCCATGGGCCGGGACAAGCCCATGTCGATGCGGGCGGAGATGCGAGCAAGATCTTTCGTTTCTCCAAGGCATCCGCGAAACAGATTGATGCCACATGCCTCGGTTGCCACGCAGGAGCGCACCCTAACTTCGAGCGCTCTCCGCACGCCAAGGCCGCGCGTCGGCTGCACCAGCTGCCACAGCGTGCATGCTTCTGCGCCAGGAAGCGAGCCTGCTCAAGGCTAGCCGCAGCCGCAGCTTTGCTACGGGTGCCACGCCGACGTGAAGGGCACCTTCGCTATGCCGTTCCACCACCCGGTGCCCGAAGGCGCGGTCAGCTGCAGCGACTGCCACGACGTGCATGGCACTTTCAAACAAAATAACCTCAGGTCCACCGTCGACCAGAACCTGATCTGCACCAAGTGCCATGTGGAGACGCGCGGACCGTTTCGTCTTTGAGCACGCCGCGGTCAAGGCGGAAGGGTGCATGGGCTGCCACACTCCGCATGGTTCTCAGAACGCTCGGCTGCTGAACATGCCGAATATCAATGTGTTGTGCAATCAGTGCCACAGCCCGGTGGCAGCCGGCACAGTTCACAGTATGGGTGCTGGATCGTCGGAGCTGACGCCCTGCACCAACTGCCACACTTGGATCCATGGATCCAACCTCAACCAGGCTTTCCTCAAATAACGAATCATGACCGCGCTCTCCAGCCATAGCCGGGAGCACGGCCCGGATCGGGGCTTGGGTTTCGATGTGGCGGCGTTTTTACAAGTGAGGCTTCATGTGAAGAAGACTGGCTGGTTTACTTGGATGTACAGTCGGCAGCTCTCTCGCGCAATGGCTCAGCGTATCGCCGGCAGCATTGGAATTGGTGTTTTATTGATGGCCACCGGCGTCGCAGCCGCCCAGATTGCAAGGCCCTTTCCCCATGGTTCCTGCACAACGGGCACACAACCGGTTGCCCCGAATGGGTATACGCTCCACGAGACCATCGATGCAGGCGGGCACATAGTCAACACCACAGGCAGCGGGGCGATGTACGACACGCTGGTCAATATCCAGTCCGGGCCCCGCGTGCTGGGCGAGACCTTTGAGCTGCATGCGCTCCCTGGCACGAAGCATACGCTGGTCGATTCGCTGAGTGCCTTCAGCAACGGGTTCGGCGGTGACCCGAACAACTTCGCCAGGCTGGACTTCTCCAAAGGCAAGCTCTATGACTTCTCGGGAATGTTCCGCCGCCACCGTGACTACTTCGATTACGACCTGCTGGGCAACCCGAATATCCCTCAGGGCAGTCGATTCCTATCGGGCCGTCCAACGCGCCGACCGGCTCGCTTGCGTTACCTCAGGTCAACCAATCGCCGTTCCTGGCCAACACGGTACGGCGCATGTTGGACACAAGCGTGACAATTTTTCCGCTATCGAAAGTGACGTATCGGGTGGGGTACTCGCAGAATCTTGTGCAAGGACCGGGCCTGAGCCCGGGTAACTCGGTCACTTCATCGATCGGCGCCAATTCTCAGCTGTTCGAGGAGTATGTGCGCAACAACACCGACGACTTCTTTGGCGAGATCGACTGGAAGCCGGTGCAGAACACCAGGCTGACCTATGAAGAGGTGGTCGACCACATCAAGATAAACTCGTATCTTACCCTGGCCGCGAGTAACTTCCTGGTGCAGGAGGCGAACGGATCATTGGCTGCCCCTGGCGGCTGGGACAGTTACACACCCTATGGTATTAGTAGCTGTAATAAGGCAAGTATGGGAAGTGCGTACACCAACGCGACGACCTACACCATCCTGTCGCCGCCGCAGACCGCGGGCGGGCTTCCCATCATCAATCCGGCGTGCGATGTCGCTACCAGCTACCTGCGCTCGCAGCCGACGCGCCTTCTCTATCCCACAGAGATTTTCCGGTTTCAAAGCTCAAGCATCAAAAACATCGCGATGAACGGCAATGTGCGCTACACCAGCGCAAATATGAACCTGGCCAATTACTACGAGAATTTCCAGGGCCTGGATGGGACGATTCGCTCGACAACCTTTACCGGCAATGCGACCGCAAAGCGGCAGGTAACCGCAATCGACTACGGCATCGTCTGGGATGCTGCATCGACAATCCGCTTCTCCGAGCAGATTGACTATCTCGAATGCTCAGCAGCCGGGTACGGCCAACATCTCAAAAGGGATTACCGCCAATACACCGACGACCCCGGGCAACGAGACCATCAACTACTCAGGTCCGTTGACCCCTGGAACTGTTACGGTTGAAGGGCAGCCCCAACGGTGCTGCCTCTGCCTGCCTTCTTTGGCCAGAAGTTCCTGACCAACGACGTGACCGCGACCTGGGACGGCTGGTCTCGGGCCACACTCTCGCTTACCTACCGCTACCGCATGCAAGAGATTGCCCAGGGCTTTCCTCGTAACACTCCACTACCCGTGGGCGAGACTACGAACGGAACAGTCACCATTCATGGAAACGGTGGCATCTTCAACGCCGCCCTGCGGCCCAGCGATCATTGGGATATCAATGGTTCCGTCGAGGTGCTCTACAACGACAATGCATTCACCCCGGTCAGTCCGCGGCAGATGCAGCATTACCGAATTCATACCGTATACAGGCCAAGGCCCTGGGCGACTGTATCCGGCGTCTTTAATGACCTGGAGCGGCATAACAACACCAACAATAACCAGAGCGCCGTCGCAGCAGGCGATGTCACGTACGCCGGCCCGATCGATCATGTCGACCACAGCCGCCTTGTGAGCGTAGGGGCAGCGCTGTTCCCGAACGGGCGCTATGGGCTCGATTTCAATTACGGCTACAGCGATGTGTATGCCTCAACCAACATCTGCTACGACGCTGCAGCCAGCGCTGCTTTTCCTGGCGCTGCATCGCCCAGCGGTACGGCATGCCCTGGCGCAACCGTCAGGGGGACCACCTATTACGAATTCGGGCCAGTCAAGGACTTCATGTCTGCTCCTACGCAGTACGGAACGGTGGCTCTCAGTGTCTCCCCCGTCGAGTCGATCCACTCCAGCATTGGCTATACCATCAGCTCTGTAAGCGGTAGCCGGTTCTTCAACGACGCGCGCGATGTAAATGGATCCCTGGTCTCTACGTGGCAGTCTCCGTTTGTGAGTGTCGCGTGGGCGGTTCGATAAGGCGTGGATTTGGAAAGCGGAATACAACTTCTACGGCTACGGCGAGGGCGGTCCTTCCGGCGCGCCATTCTGCAGCACTTCCAATCCCACTCCTACTTCTCCGGCGCCCGTCGTTGCCTGCAATTCCCCCGCCCTGGGGGGTGCTCCGACCGGTCTAACCATATCGCCCGCCGGTCTGACCGCGCCTCGGAACTTTCATGCAAATAACGTAACCCTCGGAATGCACTATGAGTTTTGAACGCCCATCGGGGCCAGTGAACACAAATAGAAAAGGAGATGGAACGAAATGAAGAACCGAATCAGGGCAGCGGTGGTTGGTGTCATAGTGGCGTCGGCAGGTGCAGCAGCTTTTGCGCAAGACTCCGGAGCAGATACCTATAAAGCGAAGTGCGCCATGTGTCATGCGGCGGATGGTTCCGGAAGCACCCCGGCGGGAAAAGCCATGAAGGCAATACCGTTCAGCTCGCCGGACCTGGTGAACAAGTCAGACGCGGACCTTATTGCCGCAACCAAGAGTGGCAAAGGAAAGATGCCGGCCTACGCGGGTAAGCTCACCGATAGCCAGATCACGGCTGTCATTGCCTACATCCGAACCTTACAGAAAAAATAGAGACACAGAAGAAATAGAGGTTTGCATGGCAGACTCGAGGGGACTGAGAGAAACTTGGCTTCGGCCCTTTTTCTTCTATGGAAATAACCCTATCAGCCTGATCGGGGGCGCGCTCACCAGTGCTGCAGCCTTCAACCTGATCGGCTATTGGATCGTTTCTTTTTTAGGACACGGTGGCTCCTCGAACCCCTACGTTGGAATCATTTTCTACCTCTTACTCCCCGCGCTTTTTGTTCTCGGGCTGGTGCTCATCGCGGTGGGTATTTTTCTACGCCGGCGGCAGCTCAAGACCTCTGGACAAATCCCGTCCATCTTTCCGGCGATCGACCTCCGCGATTCAAGGTTTCGCCACGGCATTGATTTTGTCTTGGTTGCCACCTTCATCAACTTTGTTATTGTGGGAACCGCAAGCTATCGCGGTGTCGCATACATGGATAAGCCATCGTTTTGCGGCCAATCCTGTCATGTGATGGCCCCGGAGTGGGCGGCATACCCCGTTTCCTCTCATTCGGGAGTGGCGTGCACGGATTGTCATATTGCGGCTGGGATTCCGGGGTTCGTGCATGCCAAGGTGAACGGCACTAAGCAGCTCGCCATGGTGATTTTCCATGACTATCCGCGGCCTATCATGGCCGACGATAAGGTCCCTCCTGCGCGGGTCACCTGCCAGGGCTGCCATAATCCGGACACTTTTATTGGGGATAAACTGCTGATCAAGAATTCTTATGGCGACGACGAGAAGAACTCATTGACGCATACGCTCGTTCTGTTACACGTTGGCGGCCGGGATCAGTTCGGCAACTTGAGCGGCATCCATGGCGCGCATCTGGGCCATATCGAGTACATTGCTACCGATACGGAGCACCAAACCATTCATTGGGTTAGTAAAACGAATGCCGACGGTTCGACCACCGAATTTTCGGACGTGAAGGGACCGGTTACCGGCCGAAAACGTCTCATGGATTGCATCGACTGCCACAATCGCCCAGCTCATTCCTTTGCTACACCCGAAGATGCATTGAACAACGATATGGCGAAAGGCAGGCCGAGCGTGTCTTTGCCGTTCGTGCATAAACAGGGGCTTGCCTTGATCAAGGCCAGCTACGCATCCCAGGAAGAGGCCGCTGCCAAAATTACCTCCGGCCTGGAGACCTTTTATAGCTCTCAATATCCGGCTGTCTGGAGCGGGCAACGTACGCAAGTCGATCAAGCTGCGAAGACCTTGGTCGCGATCTACAGTGAAAATGTCTTTCCCTTCATGAAAGTCACATGGGGCACGCACCCGAACAACCTCGGCCACAATGCCTATCCGGGATGCTTCCGTTGTCACGATGGCAGTCACAACACAAGAGAACAGAAATCCATATCCAATGATTGCTCGACCTGCCATAACCTGATTGCTGACGATGAAGCCAACCCCAAACAACTTGCCGATCTTGGCATCCAGTAAGTGGCAGTGGCGTGCCGGTTGATAGCCAGCCGCTGCCGGCATCCGGCCCAGGAGACCCGGGATCTCGCTCCCCGCCTGCACGAAGCGGTAAACATTGTCCGTCACAAACAGAACTTCCATCGCTTCTGCTGGACTCGTGTCATGACGCTGCGCAGCAATCAGGAAAGAGGGCTAAGCATTGCCGGGCTGAAAACCGCTTCGACGTGAGGCCGTACTCTGCAGCGTGGCCTCCCCAATCTCTTTTCCTGCTAGTGGGCAGATAGTGAGTACAGGGCATTTTGCTTGCCGAATCACGTCGTAAGCTATGTGCGGCCTCGCTCTCTCTGACGGGTCTTTTCGGTGGACACCAAGAACGATGAAATCTACCTGTTTCTCTGCTGCAACGGTGACGATGGCATTTACGGCGGGGCCTCCGTGATAGATGTATTCCGTAACAATGGCTGCATCGTCCATTGTTTTTACCATGGCCTCGAATTGTGCGCGTTCAGCCAAGGACCCTGTGGCAATACCGGCCACGTTCTCGTCGACATGCAAAAGCAACAAGCGTCCAGAAATATAATGGGTGAGACATTCGGCATAGCTCAGAGCTGTGTAGGAAATTTCGGAGAAATCAGTCGGAAATAGAGCTCGGCGCAAATGCGTGCCTTCAAATGCATCTTGCCTCACGCGCATGCCAACAGTCAAAACGGGACAGGGCATCGTTCGCAAAAGCATTTCGGCTACCGACCCGAGTTGTTCTGCATTCTTAACTCCTTGGCCGCTGGTGCCAATAACCAGCAAATCTACCTCTCGTTCCTCAATCAGCTGCAGAACCGTTTCTCGAATGGGGCCCGGCCGGACAATCGTCGCATGGCGTATCAGATTATCGTAGAGAGGCATGGCCATTCTTTGTAGTTCATCTTCAGCGGAGTCTATCAAGCCGGACAAAATAGATTGTCTTTGAGCTGCATGCTTTGGAACGGAATTCGGTTCCACTACGTGGACGATCAGGAGTTTTGCGGATAGAAGGCTGGCCAAGCGGGTTGCATAACTTAACGCGCCACACGATGCGTCCGAAAGATCGGTGGCGAGCATAATTGTCTTGAAGCTTTCCATACATTTGGCCATGTGACGCCTCGCTTTACTTCGGGAGCGTTTCAGCTCTCTTCCGTTTCCGGAACCACCTTAGTATTCTCCTGAAATCCTAACTACCATAACCATTAGGTCCAATGGTGGCAGTGATATCCGTCACAGCACCGATGCAGGGTGTCTCCAAGGGCCTTGTACAAAAGGAGAGCCCCAGTCGCAGCGCATGGCACCGATCAGTCCTCCGTCCTCCTGCTGTGAAGTTGGTAGCTGAGACCGACGGTATACATCATCATGTCGATGCCGGGGTTGCTGGGCACTTGGCGGGCGTTAGAAAAGTGGAAGTCGCCCACGCCGAGACGAATCCCCCAGGCGTGCGTGAGACGAAGCTCTGTGCCCGCGCTCGTCTGAAGCGTGAAATTGAGGTAAGCGCCATCGCGCGAGAGGGCCTTCTGGGTGTATGCGACCACGCCGCCCTTGACGGTGAAATAGGGCTTAAACACCTTGCCGTTGCGCCAGAGCATGCGGAGGCCGACCGGCGTGACCGCGAGACCGGGTACCGTGGTGTAGTGGTGGCTCAAGGGATCGCCAAATTCGTCCTCGAGGGCCGGCTGGCGTAGGAGGGTAAGTGGCAGGATCTCGCCAACGTAATCCATGCGTGCGCCGACGAGTTTGCCCCAGGTGTGCCGGTCGTACTCGATGCCGGCGACATGGAGGTAGCTCCACCAACTGCCTGCCTGGATGTCCCAGTGGCCGAACGACGATGCCTCTTCAAAGGCGATTTCAGATTCCGGCGGCGCCGGCGTGGTCGATACCTGCGTGACCGCGCTCGCGGGCCGAGCCAGACGGGGAGCCCATACGATGCCCGTGGAGAAACGCCCAAAATTGCTTGGGAGACCGGGAATTCTGTAGTAGGGGAATAAGGAGGTGCTGTTGATTTTGAGAGCGAAATTGGTGTGCTCCACGCCGCCCTCGACGCGCAGGCTGAAGTGCTTGCTCAGAGGGGTGTCGATTCCGCCGCCGGCGTAGACCGTGAAAGACGCAAGCGTTCCGGCTAATCCATTGGCCGCCCAATTCTTGTTCAGCCAGCCTTCGCCGAAGAGCATCTTGCCGAAGATACTCTCGCGGCCAATGCGGTGGCTATATTGGCCGCCAGCGGTGGGGAAGTGGGCGTGCTGGGGCGATCCCAGGTTTGTGCCCTGGTAGTTGGCGTAATCGAGGACGAAGCGGAGATTATGCCATGCGGGGAAGGCGGCATTGCCGTTCCAACCGAGCAGCGGCTGCCGCGAGCCAGGCACTCCGTTGAAGGAGTTCGATAGTGCGCTAAAGCTGCCGGAAAGCTGATAGGGCGCGGTTGCTGTTTGGGCCTCTCCGACCCACAGCGGCAGACTCAGGATGAGCATAACCAGTGGCGTTCGCATGGTGAGGCTGCCGGGGTCAGCTAAACGCGTGCGCAACGGTTGTGCGTCCAGCAGGAGCATAGGCAGACCACCGGGACTAAAAGCCCCTGGGGCATTGCTTTCCTGTCCGTGCAAGACTTTTGCCGCAGCCTGTTAAGCCCGGACAATGGAGCTTACACATTAACAGACCACAGCCTCATCCCTACCCATCGATGCCGGGCTGAGCCAGTCCCGGACTTCTGCCTGGGGAGGCTGACGAGAAATGAGACCAGGCCGCGGACTCTTCCTGTGATTAGCGTCACATGCAAACATGTGAGCAGTTTCTTACAGTGATGTCTACTGTGCGTGATCGTGTTTCGGTTACCCGGTAAGGAGTGAATGCCATGCTGGTGAGAGAGATGAGCCGTTCGGAATGTGAGGGTTTGCTGGCTCGGCTGGGATTCGGGCGTATTGCCTGTGCGCGCGACAATCAACCATATATTGCACCGATATACTTCGCCTCCGATCACGGCCACCTCTATGGTTTTGCGACGATGGGGCAAAAGATCGCGTGGATGCGCTTAAATCCTCAGGTCAGTGTAGAAGCCGATGAAGTTCTGAGCCATAGCAAATGGGCGAGCGTTGTCATTCAAGGACGCTACGAAGAATATCCCGACATCCCGGAATACGCAGACCGGAGGCAGTTGGCCCAGTCGATGCTGGAGAAGGCCAGGTCATTGTGGTGGCAAACCGGAGTCGCAGCCGCTCAGACCCGCCAGGACTTCGACCGCGATGTCACCACATTCTATTGCATCCACATCAAGGAAATCAGCGGTCGCTGTGCTTCGCTCGACCCGGTCGACCACAGTTGGTCCCTTACAGAGTCGTGACTTTTTGACGCAGGATAGTCACTCAATACTGGCTAAGCCTGACACTATGGAGGCGTGGCAATGATTGCCAAGCTGGGAGATATGACGCCGCTCGTCGATCTGACCCACGATAAGGGGACTGGTCCAGTACGCTATCAGCGTCCCGTCTACCTCGATCTCTTGCCGCCCTGCAACCACGCTTGCCCAGCTGGAGAGAACATCCAAGCGTGGCTCGATCTGGCCCAAGCGGCCCAGTACCGTGAGGCATGGGAAACACTGGTACGCGACAATCCGATGCCCGCTGTGCATGGCAGAGTTTGTTACCACCCTTGCGAGAGTAGTTGTAACCGCAGCGAACTGGATGCGATGGTAAGCATCCATGCTGTCGAACGCTTTCTCGGCGACCTCGCCGCCAGGGAGAAGTGGCCGTTAAAGGTTGAGGCTGCGCCAACGGGAAAACGGGTTCTCGTGATCGGCGCCGGCCCCAGCGGTTTATCAGCCGCTTACCATCTTGCGCGCATGGGACACAAAGTCGAGATACACGAGGCCGGCCCGCTGCCCGGTGGCTTGATGCATTTCGGTATCCCGGCCTTCCGATTGCCCCGCCAAAGTCTGATGGAGGAAATCCAACGCATCGAAGCTATGGGCGTCAACATCCGGACCAACCATAAGGTTGAGGACGTGCTTGGGGAAAAATCGTCAGGCAACTTTGATGCCGTCTTCATTGCGATCGGAGCCGGGGTGGGCAAGCATATCGATATTCCGGCCCGGGATGCAGGCCGGGTACTCGACGCCATTTCACTGTTACGCGACGTAAACACAGGAGAGCCTCCGCGTCTCGGGCGTAGAGTCGTCATCTACGGCGGGGGAAACACAGCGATGGATGCTGCGCGCACCGCCAAACGTCTGGGCGCTGAGGAAGCCCTCATCGTCTATCGCCGCGATCGTGCACACATGGCCGCGCGCGACTTCGAAGCAGATGAGGCCGTCGAAGAGGGGGTCAAGATTAAATGGCTAACCAGCATCAAAGAGATCATCGGCCCAAACCTTACCGTTGAGATGATGGAACTCGACGCGAACGGCCGGCCCCAGCCGACAGGCCGATTCGAAACGCTCCAAGCCGACGCGATCGTATTAGCGCTTGGCCAGGAGACGGATAGCGGCTTTCTCCGCCAGATACCTGGAATCGAATTTGCAGAGGATGGAGTGGTAAAGGTCGGCCCAGACATGATGACCGGTCATCCGGGAATTTTTGCAGGCGGTGATATGGTGCCTGGCGACCGGACGGTTACTATCTCGGTTGGCCATGGGAAGCATGCCGCGCGACATATCGATGCATGGCTGCGCGGCGGGCGCTATCAGCCCCCGCCGAAAAACCCGATTGTGACCTTTAAGATGCTTCACCTGCCGGTTTATAGCGATGCCGAGCCGAACCCGCAGAAAACTCTTGGCACGGCCGAGCGAGTGGGCGGGTTCGATGAGGTGATCGCAGGTCTTACGGAAGAGCAAGCGCGCTATGAGGCACAGCGTTGTCTCTCCTGCGGTAATTGCTTCGAGTGCGACAACTGTTATGCTGCCTGTCCTGAGGACGCGATCATCAAACTCGGACCTGGCCGCCGGTATGAGTTCCATTACGCGAACTGCACGGGTTGCGCCGTCTGCTTCGAGCAATGCCCGTGCCACGCCATCGAAATGGTAGCGGAACAGCAGGGAAGTGGGCGAAATGGCTAACAATGCCGCCACCATGGATGGCAACACGGCCGCGGCGTATGTCGCCTACCGGGTCAGCGAGGTGTGCGCAATTTTTCCCATCACGCCCTCGTCGACCATGGCGGAACTGGCCGACGAATGGGCGTCTTCCGGGATCACGAACATCTGGGGCAACATACCCGTCGTGCAGGAAATGCAAAGCGAAGGGGGCGCGGCCGGGGCAGTGCACGGTGCACTCCAGGCCGGCGCGCTCACCACAACCTTCACCTCGTCGCAAGGCCTGTTGTTGATGATCCCCAACATGTTCAAGATCGCGGGAGAGCTGACCTCGACCGTCTTTCATATTGCCGCCCGATCAGTCGCCACGCAGGCGCTGTCGATCTTCGGCGACCATTCCGACGTGATGGCCACGCGGACGACCGGCTTTGCCATGTTGTCTTCGGGCTCGGTCCAGGAAGCCCATGACTCGGTGCTCATCGCCCACGCGGCGACCCTTCGCTCGAGGGTGCCATTCCTCCATTTCTTCGATGGCTTCCGCACCTCTCACGAGATCAATACGGTAATCAAGCTCAGCGACCGCGAGATTCGAGCGATGATCGATGACGAGGGTGTGCGTGCTCATCGAGCTCGTGCCCTCAACCCTGAGCACCCCTTTATCCGGGGCACGGCGCAAAATCCGGATACCTTTTTTCAGGCACGTGAGGCAGCAAGCCCCTATTACGCCAGGGTCCCTGGCATTGTGCAGACAACCATGGATGAATTCGCTGCGCTGACAGGGCGGAAGTACCGTCTCTTCGACTACCAGGGCTCTCCAGATGCCGAACGTGTGGTCATCCTCATGGGCACCGGCGCCGACACTGCTCGCCAGACCGCGGTGGCGTTACAGCAGGCCGGCGAGAAAGTTGGCGTGCTACAGGTGCGTCTCTTCCGGCCCTTCTCGGCGTCACATCTTCTCGCCGCCCTGCCCGCAACCTGCCGTGCGATTGCCGTCCTTGAACAAACCAAGGAGCCTGGAGCTACCGGCGAACCGCTCTATCTTGATATCGTTGAATCGCTTGCTCAGGCCGTGGCGCGTAGCCAGCGCTTGACCATGCCCAGGGTTATCGGCGGCCGCTACGGGCTATCGTCGAAAGACTTCAACCCAGCAATGGCCAAGGCGGTATTCGACGAACTGAAAAAACCAGACCCCAGAAACAGCTTCACCGTCGGCATCAACGATGATGTCTCACACAGCAGCCTCGAGGTCGATGCAAGTTACTCCATCCAACCGAATGATGTCGTGCAGGCGGTTTTCTACGGGCTGGGTTCGGATGGTACCGTGGGCGCGAATAAGAACAGCGTAAAGATCATCGCTGAAGACGCCGGGCTCTACGCCCAGGGGTACTTTGTCTATGATTCACACAAATCAGGCGCCCAGACAATTTCACATCTACGTTTTGGACCGCAGCCGATCCGCTCACCCTATCTCATTAACTCTGCCAATTTTCTCGGCTGCCATCAATTCCATTTCCTCGAGCGCCAGGATGTGTTGAGACTGGCCGGTACCGGCGCCACGTTCCTTCTCAATAGCCCTTATCCTGCGGATACAGTTTGGGATCACCTGCCGCGTTCAGTCCAGCAACAGATTATCGACAAGAAGCTCAGATTCTTCGTCATCGACGCAACCAGGGTCGCGCAGGAGGTCGGGCTCAAAAGCCATACCAATACTGTCCTCCAGACCTGCTTCTTCGCTTTATCTGGCGTGTTGCCGCGCGAGCAGGCCATTAGCCAGATCAAGGCATCGATTCGTAAGACCTACGGAGCGAAGGGCGATGCCGTGGTGCAGCAAAATTTCAAGGCGGTTGACGATACCTTGTCCCGGCTGCACCAGGTTACGGTGCCCGCCGAGGCCGGCAGCCAGTTTGACCGGCCTGCCGCTGTACCCGCGAGCGCGCCCGAGTTCGTGATTCTGGTGACCGCCAAAATGTTCGAGGGCCGAGGCGATCAGATACCGGTGAGCCGGATGCCGGTAGACGGCACCTTTCCTTCCGGTACGGCCGCGTGGGAAAAACGGAATATCGCTGACGAAGTACCGGTGTGGAGAACAGACCTTTGCGTGCAATGCGGTCAGTGCAGCTTTGTCTGTCCCCATAGCGTTATTCGCGCCAAGTATTACGATCAGTCCCGGCTGCAGGGCGCGCCGCAAACCTTCAAATCAGCTCCGGTCAACGCTCGCGGATATCCCGATGTCCGCTTTACTTTGCAGTTCTACGTAGAGGATTGCACTGGATGCGGGCTCTGCGTGGAAAGCTGTCCGGTGCTCAGCGCCGTCGATCCTGGCATCAAGGCCATTAACCTTGAGCCGAAAGCGCCTCTGGTTAAGGCGGAGCGTGCGAACATCTCTTTCTTCGAAGGCCTTCCGTTCAACGATCGCGCCCGCGTGGATTTCGCTAATGTGCGTGGGGTCCAATTTCTTGAGCCGTTATTTGAATTTCCCGGCGCCTGCGCGGGTTGTGGTGAGACGCCCTACCTCAAGCTTCTCTCCCAGCTCTTCGGCGACCGGATGATGGTTGCGAATGCGACCGGCTGCTCCTCGATCTACGGAGGCAATCTGCCTGTAACTCCGTGGAGCAAAAATCAGGAGGGCCGCGGCCCTGCCTGGTCGAACTCCCTTTTCGAGGACAACGCTGAGTTCGGACTTGGCTTCCGGCTGGCTGCCGATAAGCACTACGACTTGGCTATCGCCCGGCTCAAATCCCTTTCGTCTGAGCTAGGCAAAACATTCGTCAACGACATCATCACCGCACCACAAGTCCAGGAATCCGAGATCCGCGCGCAGCACATTCGTGTTGCCGAACTCAAGACCAAGCTGCTCAAGCTCGCTGATCGCAACGACGCCGCTCGGGACCTTCTCTCCGTCGTCGATCACCTGGTTCGGCGGAGCATATGGATTGTAGGCGGCGATGGCTGGGCATACGATATTGGCTATGGTGGCCTCGACCATGTACTGGCGACCGGCCGCAACGTAAACGTCCTGGTGCTGGACACGGAGGTCTACTCGAACACGGGAGGCCAAGCCTCCAAGGCCACACCACTGGGTGCGGTCGCCAAGTTCGCTGCCGCCGGCAAGCGAGTGGCACGTAAAGACCTCGCTCTGCAGGCCATCGCCTATGGCAATATCTATGTGGCCCAGGTGGCCATGGGCGCTAACCCACAGCAAACCCTGCAGGCCTTCCGCGAGGCAGAGGCCTATGAAGGTCCCTCTTTGATACTTGCTTATAGCCATTGCATCGCGCATGGCATTGATATGAGATACGGCATGAAGCAGCAGGATTTGGCCGTGGCTAGCGGCTACTGGCCACTCTTCCGTTACGATCCCGAAATGCGCAAAGTAGGAGAGAGTCCATTCCGCCTCGACTCTGCACGGCCGACGATTCCGTTCAAGGAATATGCCTATAACGAGCTACGCTACCAGTCTCTCGCCTTGTCGCGGCCAGCTGAGGCTGGGGAGCTCTTGCGTCAGGCGCAAGCCGACGTTACAGAAAAGTATCGCACCTATGAGGAATTCGCAAAGCTTGGCAACGGGCCAACACCGGCCCAGGTAACGACGGCAGTTGCGAAATCTTTCGAGATCGCTAAAAGTGGCCGCTGAAGGAGCGACGTCGACATGGATCTGACTACGCGCTATCTCGGCCTCAGTTTAAAGAGCCCGCTCGTGGCCGGCGCTTGTCCACTTACCGGAGATGTAGACAATGTCCGGCAGCTGGAAGATCTCGGCGCCGGCGCGGTTGTGTTGCCCTCGATCTTCGAAGAACAGATTGAACACGAGAATCAACTGATCGATCGTCTGGCGACAACCGGTATCGACAGCTATTCCGAAGCGTTGACTTATTTTCCTTCCGTTGCTTCTTATGGCACCGATCCGAAGCGCTATCTCGAGACTCTTCATCATGCGGTCGAGGCGGTCGATATTCCGATTGTGGCCAGCCTCAACGGCATCACCGACCACGGGTGGATTAACTATGCGCGGGAGATTGAACAGGCGGGTGCTGATGCGCTTGAACTCAACATATATTTTATTCCCGCCGAACTCGAAATGCCCGGCCACCAGGTCGAGCAACGTTACATCTCCATTTTGCAAGCGGTAAAGCAGGCTGTGACGATTCCCGTTGCAGTCAAGCTGAACCCATATTTCAGTGCCCTGGGCCACATGGCCTGCCGGCTGGTCGAGGCCGGTGCCGATGGGCTAGTGCTCTTCAACCGTTTTTACCAGCCGGATATCGACCTCGCCCGGCTGGCATTGTCGCCCAATCTTGAGCTCAGCACGGCGGCCGAGATCCGCCTGCCACTGCTTTGGATTGCTCTCCTGTCCGGGCGGATCCGCGGATCGCTTGCCGCAAGCACCGGGGTCGAGAGCGCCGCCGAAGTCATAAAATATTTGCTCGCCGGCGCCGACGTCGTGATGACCAGCTCTGCGCTGCTGCGGCATGGCGTCGCCCACATGAAAGTATTACTGGATGGCCTCAAGGGCTGGCTTGCCGCGCGTGAGCTTGAGACTCTCGACCTTCTTCGTGGACGCTTGAGTCAACGCAATATTGCGGATCCGACGGCCTTTGAACGAGCCAATTACATCCAGATGTTGCAGGGCTACCGGGCAAGTCGATAGGGGCTTCCCTGGGCATGGCCTACGCGGCATTTAAGAGTCAGTTCGAGCAACTGCTGAGCCACGAATCCAACGGCGTACTCGACCTCCGGCGACACGGGCGAACCAATGGAAAACTGCTTGCCTTCGATGCCGTAAATAGAAAGGCTTTTCGGCAAACACTCCATGGCGCGTGCCAGCTCCACAGCTTCGCGCACACCGAAAGCATGTGTGGAACAGGCCAGGAAATCCTTTGGCAGCTTGCCAACCTGGGCATTCCATACCGAAGTGTGACCGGGTCTTCCACCTGAGGCAGTCGCGTCGACCAGAATGACCTGCTCAAAGCCGGTCCAGCAGTCCATCAGAGAGACACTTTCGCCGCTTTGCTCTACAGTTTCGACGCCTAGCGCATGCAGGCGGCGTGCCACAAGCAGGCCTGCCGCGTCGTCCCCGCGATCAAAGGTTCCGCAGCCAATGATACGAAGGCTCATGTCTAATCGCGCTCCAGCCGCAGGCGGAGGAAATGTGTGGCGCAGGAAATGCAAGGATCATAGTTACGTACCGCCTGCTCACATTTCCAGGTAATCTCTTCCGCCGGCCGGGCTGCAATCGAGCCCACAAAATGCCGCAGATCGTCCTCTATCCTCTTCTGATTCTGTGAGGTGGGCGGAACAATCTTGGCGTTGGCAATGAGCCCGTCCGCACCGAGCACATAGCGATGGTAAAGCAGGCCCCTGGGCGCCTCTGTGGCGGCTTGTCCTGCTCGAGGGCCTCGCCACAGCCTGGATGCGAGATGCAGCAGGAGGCTCATATTCACGAATCACGCGCAGCGCCTCGTGGCAGGCAAAAACCAACTCCACCGCTCTTACCACGATACTTCGGAACGGATTGAGGCAGGGCGCCTGCAGTCCGCAATCACGCGCTACCTGTTTGGCCACTTCCGGCAGCTTTTCGAAGTTGAGATTAAAGCGGGCCATGGGGCCGACCATGTAGGAATCACCGCCTCGCAGGACGGAGTGCAGGGCATTCGAATATTGCACCTGCTGCTCAGTGAAATTCTCCTCATACGCAGACGCCTCAATATCCAGCCCGCGGTTGGAAACGATCCGGCCTTCATTGAACGGATATTCTTCCGCATGCGACAGCGAAACGAATTCGTAATCCTGCTCGAAATCGGGAAACTCGAAGCGTGAGACCCAGCGGGCAGTGTCCAACGAAGCGTCCAAAGCCCACGTGAGGTCGTCCACCAGGGCGGCGAGTGCGCTCTTGGAGGGGGCTTTGTAAAAGCCACCGACGGCGGCGGAAACAGGATGAATTTCCCGGCCGCCCATTACGGTCATGATTCGGTTGCCGGCCTTTTTAAGGCGTAGCCCGCGTTCAACAATCGCCCTGTGGTCACCCGCCATTGCGATGCCGTCGGAGTAGCCGAGGAAGTCCGGCGCGTGGAGCATATACACATGCAGTGCGTGGCTCTCAATCCATTCACCACAGTAGAACAGCCGTCGTAGCAGCCGCACGGAGGGATCGACGTTGATGCCGAGAGCATCCTCGATCGCGTGCACTGCGCTCATCTGATAGGCGACGGGGCAAATTCCGCAGATGCGCGCCACGATGTCAGGGAGTTCGGAGAAGTGCCGGCCACGAAGAAAGGCCTCGAAGAATCGGGGCGGTTCGTAGATCTTCAGTTCTACGTCTTGAACCTGATCCCCTTTGAGTTTGACGTAGAGGGCCCCTTCCCCCTCGACGCGGGACAACGTCTCAACCTTGATCGTTCGAGTTTTGCCTCGGGTCACTTGCGCTCGCTCTCTTCGCCGGCCTTCCTGAATGGCCAGGCCCAGGCATTGAAGCTACGAAAGGCGCGTGTAATCTCCGCGTTGGTTTGGCCCAGAATACGAAACTGATTGCTGAGCGATTCCGTGTTAGGGCTCTCCATGGGTCCGTAGCAGCCATAACACCCGCGGTTGAAACTCGGGCACAGCGCGCCGCAACCAGCGTGGGTAACAGGTCCCAGGCACGCGACGCCTTGGGCTGCCGTAATACAGACGTTGCCTTTGCGTTTGCACTCCAGGCAGACGCTGTATGCCGGAATGCCCGGTTTGCGGCCGGCCAGCAGGGCCGTGATCAGCTCGAGCAATTGATGCTTGTTGATGGGGCAGCCGCGGAGTTCGAAATCCACGGCCACATGTTCGCTGATGGGTGTGGAAAGCTTCAGCGTGCCGATGTATTGCGGCGTTGCGTACACGACGCGAATAAATTCATCCACATCCTTCCAGTTGCGCAGGGCCTGGATGCCGCCTGCCGTCGCACAGGCTCCGATCGTGATCAGCTTCTTGCATTGCCGCCTGACGGCCTGGATCCGCTCGGCATCGTGGTGAGTGGTAATGGAGCCTTCCACCAATCCGATGTCATAAGGTCCCTTGAGCATGGCACGCGAGACCTCGGGGAAATAGGCGATATCAACCTCTCTCGCTACTCCCAGCAGCTCGTCTTCAGCTTCCAGCAATGTCAGCTGACAGCCGTCGCAGGAGGCGAACTTGAAGACTCCGATCCTTGGCTTGCGCTTAACGTTAGAGCTCATGTTTTCCCAGCAGCGGACGCATCTCATCATAGGGAAAGATGGGGCCGTTCTTGCAGATAAAGTGGGGGCCGTATTGACAATGCCCGCAAAAGCCCAGTGCGCACTTCATGTTTCGTTCCATGGAGAGATAAATGTTTTCTCGTGCCAGGCCCAGCGTTTCCAGATCGCGAGCCACAAACCGCATCATGATCTCGGGGCCGCACGTGAAAGCTACCGAACGTTCCGGTTGCAGCTTTGCGTACTTGAACAACGTGGTAACCGGGCCCACGTGACCGCTCCAGCTTGGGCCGCCAAAGTCCGCCGTGACTAAAACCTGCGTATCGCGTTGCCGGGCCCAGGCGGTTAGTTGCGCACGATAGAGCCGGTCGTGGGGGCTGCGCGTGCCATAGAGAATCACCAGCCGCCCATATTTGTCGCGGTTATGCAGAACCTCGTAGATCACTGGTCGAAGAGGAGCAAGGCCAATTCCGCCTGCGACAATCACCACGTCCCGGCCTTCGGCTTCCTTCACCGGCCAGCCTTTTCCAAACGGACCTCGTACGCCAACGGCTTCTCCCACTCCCCGGCTCACCAGCATTTGGGTTGCTTCACCGACGGAGCGCACGGTGTACACCAGATGGTCACGGTCGGCGGGGTCGCCACTGATGGAGATTGGAACCTCGCCCACACCGAATACCCACACCATGCTGAATTGTCCTGGCTGGAACCCATTGGCATCCACTCCATTCGGCTGCTCCAGCGTCAGGGTAAAAGTATCGGCGGTCTCTTTGAGCACCTGCTGCACGGCATAAGGCTGCGGGAGCATCGATTGGCTGCAGGCTGCCGGGAAATCAGTCATCGTCCCACCGCGTAGACATCGAGTAACTGGAAAAGAGTCGAGTCCAGACGTTGTTCCATATTTCCGGCAAAGCGCTTTAGCATTTCGTAGCCGAGGTCATGGTTCTGCTCGCACTTGGTGCGAAGACACTTGCCGTTCAGAGCAATCGCACGCACGGGTACCACGGCACGCCCGTGAAACCTCTCCTGATAGGGCGGCACCAGCCACGACCAGCCTAAAATCTCTCCTTCGCCCACCGTTGCCAGCGTAATCGGTTTGCGTTGCGGCGCGAATACTTCTATGGCTACTTTGCCGCCCCGGATCAGATAGAATTCGTTCGCCTCCTCGCCTTCTTTGAAGATGAAGGCGCCCGCGTCAAATCGGACATTAGAGGCGCACCCCGCTAGCAGGCCGGTGTAATGCGCCGCGAGACCGGCGAAGAAGGGATGTTCGGCGAGGATGCGCTCAAGAGTTTCCATGCTTGATTTCCTGCGGCGCGGCCGGCGAATCGCGGATGGCGCGCACCTCCTCTGTGATGTCAATGCCCACCGGGCACCAGGCGATGCAACGGCCACACCCTACGCAGCCCGAGCTGCCAAACTGATCGATCCAGGAAGCTAGCTTGTGCGTCATCCACTGCCGGTACCGCGATTTCGCAGAGCTGCGGACACTGCCGCCATGAATGTAAGAGAAGTCCTGCGTGAAACAGGAATCCCATTTGCGCCAGCGCTCGGCGTGTGTGCCAGTCACATCGCTCACATCCTCCACCGTGGTGCAGAAGCAGGTCGGGCAGACCATCGTGCAATTGGCGCAAGTGAGGCAACGCTCCGCGACGTTGTCCCATCGAGGATGATCGAAGTTGGTGTAAAGCAGCTCCCGAATGCCGCTCGTGTCCATGCGGCGCTGCATCTGGGAAGCGGTACGTTCTACTGCTGCTTCCGCTTCCTCATAGACAGCGTCAGGCGCCGCGGATGGTGCTAGTTCTGCTAATACCGCGCTGCCTGCATCACTGCCTGCCTCGACCACAAATTCATGCCGGCCAGGTCCCACCAGTTCGGTGACCCCCAGATCGTACCCGCCTTGCGCCCGAGGACCTGTGTTCATAGAAGTACAAAAACAAGTCGACGCAGCTTGCGTGCACTGAACAGCCACGATGAAGCTTCCCTCGCGCCGTGCCGCATAGATGGGGTCGACGTAATGATCGCCCATCAAAACGCGATCCTGCACCGCAATGGCCGCCAGCTCGCAAGCTCGAACACCTAGAAATGCTTGTTTGGGAGCAGGCGTCTCGTTGTTAAGGATGCGAAAGGACCGCCCGCTGCGCTCAGCCGTCATCAGCCGCACTTCGGCTGGGTGCAAGTATTTCTTCCAGCTTTGCGGACCAACTGCATATCCGAACAGCGCCTCATCGCTGCGCCGTTGCAACCGGTAGTGGCCCGCTTCCTGCTCGTCGGTCCAGCCTACGGGAAGATCAGAGATCTTCTCCACCACGTCATAGATGATCGCTCCGTCACGTACGGCTGGTCCTACAACCTGATATCCGCGGCTATGCAGCGACGCGATGAGCTGGTCAAGCTGAGGAAGCGTGAGTATCGACGCTGCGTGCGTAGCCACTCCTATTCCTCCCCGGCAAAGAGTTTCAAGATACTGGGTAGGCCCCTCAACCACGCGTTAGTAAAGTTATCAGCGAAGTGGCTGACTTTCACGTGATTGCCCCATGCACGGGCGAAGGCTTCCTGTCGCTTCTCTCGTACTCGGCAAAGAGGGCTGCAATTGCACACGAAGCCAGGCGCGCGCAAGCGGGATCAGCACGGCTGGTAAGTATGATGGGCGCTTTGGCGCCGACCACAATACCCGCCAGGTGTGCGCCTGCGAGATACTCAAGCTGCTTGGCCAGCATATTTCCTGACTCCAGATCGGGAACGATCAATATGTCTGCTGCCCCAGCCACGGGAGAGCTAAGCCTCTTGATCGCCGCAGCCTGCACGCTCACGGCCGTGTCGAAGGCCAGCGGCCCGTCAAGGATTCCGCCGGCAATCTGGCCCCGCTCGGCCATCTTGCACAAGGACGCCGCATCTACCGTCGAGGTGATCTTTGGATTGACCGTCTCGACTGCCGATAGAATGGCAACTCGCGGCTGCGGATTTCCCAGGGAATGCCCGAGCCAAATCGCGTTCTGAACAATGTCCACCTTGTCTTCGAGTGTCGGATAAATATTGATGGCCGCGTCCGATATCAGCAGGGTACGGGAATAGAGCGGCGCATCGACAATAAAAATATGACTCATGCGCCGCAAGCCACGTAGTCCTGACTGTTTATCAATCACCGCGCTCATGAGGAGATCGGTGTGAAGGTCGCCTTTCATCAGGGCGCTTGCTTCCCCGGCACGGCATAGCTCCACGCTGCGCACCGCCGCCTCCTGCTCATCCTTAACGTCCACGATACGAAACGGGCGAAGATCGATAGCGCGCTCCTCGGCAAGCGCGCGCAGTTGCAATTCCGCTCCAACCAGGATGGGCAGGATTAACCCTGCCTGGAATGCTTCCATCGCTCCGGCCAGAGCAACATCGCTGTTAGGCCAGGTCACTGCAACGTTCATAGGCTGAAGATTCGCGCAACGTTGAATGAACTCGTTGAATACGGCGGATCGGTCGTTCGAACGCATGCCCGCCTGCAGGGAATCAGGGAAGAGCTCAGAAGTTGCCATAGTGCTCTGGACCTCGCTCGAGTGCATCAGGAAAAGACTAGCTGATGCTATGCGATACCGGTGTGATCAACGTCACTGAAGGTTGGCGGCGAAGTCCCTCGGTTTAAAATGGGCATCGTCGATCCGTTGTCGGAAGTGATGTGATCTCCGTCACAGAACACCATGAACTTGAGTTTGTACTCTAGCCTCGATTTCAGAACGTGTGGACAAACTCACGATGGCAATTTCACTCTAGGTCGAGAACACAGATGATTATTCAAGGCTGGATCTTACTCGGTTTAGGCTTGGCGTTGTTGATTGCTCTGGCTGATTGGATCCGTCGTCGAAGACTTGCCAGGACCAGATCCTCTCAGGGTTCCCGGACGGATCAGCATGGTCCCAAGATACTGGTTCTTCCCGCATGGGCTGGAGAGTTGCCCATCAAGTCCTTAGCTACGGCAATACCACGACTCGGCAGCGATTCAATTCCAACTTGTTTGGCCCGATTCAAATTCTTATCCAGTGGCCAAGACAAGAAGGACCACAAACTGAAGGCGTCAATAAGGTACATCGACAGCACATTTGCCGGCGCAAATTCTGATGTAATTGAAACTACGGTTTGCCATGTGACTCAGGCTTGCTGGCGGACAGCGGACACCAGGCACTCAGTCGAACTCATTCTTGCTCTCCAGGTTGGTGGAAGACTTATGGCGTTGCAAGATCCTCAGGCCGAGCTAGGGCCGGCCGATCTGTTTTGCGGCTTGTTCCCCATCAACGCGATGACTGAGCCTTTGGCCCGCGTGACATTGCTTGATGTGGAAGCCGGGTCAAAGTGGCAAATCGATTATCGACTGCAAAAATCTCCACTGATGGCCACTGAGGTTTCCAGCCTAACGCCCCTCACCGAATGATTTCCAATCCTTGCCGAAGCGCTACTCCCCCGATGTCATCACCGGCGGCCGAGCGGCGAAGGGAATCCGATCGTGTCGGCATACCGCATGGATAGCGGAGCGCGCTGTCAGCAGCCTCCCGGCATAATCTGCGCGAGCAGCATCTGGCAGAGACGCTTGATTCCCTTAGTCAAACACCTGAATCACCCGCGTCTCGCCGCAAAACTGCTAGTGTGGGCCCACAACCCGCTTCTCGGCGATGACCACGCCACGCTATTCATTTGAACTGACTGAAAGCTACCTTTGCTGACGATCCCGGTCTGCATCCTGTGACAATTCGATCTCAAGATCTTCATCAGGTGGCATTCGCTGCTCTTTGATAGCCTGCCGCAACATCCGGCGGCTTGACTCCAACCTGGCGGCCAGCTGGTGTGGAACATGTGGGCCCAAACCAAAGGCTTCCGGGTGGTTCAGTACTTGCCCTAATTCCTCATAGACTTCTCGAATTTGGCCTGGCATGATCGGGCTCCTTCCCTCATGTGTTGATCTTAATCTTCAATCATGACCAGTCTGTGACAGGGAGCACAGCGGTTCTCTCATCAGCATGGCGCTCCCGTCGATCTTCTTGAGCTGTGACCCGGTCACATTCCTACTTCCTGAGCCGTGCCAACTTTCCAATAGGTTGCTGGCCCTAACAAGTAATCGCAGAGTCTGCGGGGTAGGGAGATTCATATGAAGACGTTCATTTCACAATGATCCTGATCGTTGCGCTACCCGCAATCGCGCAGCATCATCAGCGTAGGCCGGACGTTCCGACCCGGCTTTCTTTAGTCCAATGATCGGCCGCCAAGTATTCAGAAAACCACGCCGCAGCGGCTTGCGCCACCTCTTTCAATGTTCCCGGTTCTTCAAAAAGATGCGTTGCTCCCGGGATGAGAACCAGCCGTTTGTTCTGGCACCGCAATCGCCGCAATGCCTGGCGATTTAGACTCACGACCTTGTCGTCGAGGCCGCCCACGAGCAGCAGCACGGAGGCGTGAACCTCTCCTAAGGCTTCGGCCGCCAGGTCAGGCCTACCTCCGCGAGAGACAACAGCCGCGACCAGATCACGAAGCTGTGCTGCCGCTGCCAGGGCAGCGGCGGCTCCTGTGCTGGCGCCAAAATACCCAATGGCTAGACCTTTGGTTGATGGCTGTTGTGTCACCCACTTGGTTACGCCGACCAAGCGTGCCGCCAGCAGTCCAATATTGAAACGAAGCTCCGCTGTCTGCTGGTCGAGAAGCTCCTCTTCTTTAGAGAGCAAGTCAAAGAGCAAGGTGCCAAGTCCTTGCGCTTGCAAAACCTCGGCTACCTGTCGATTGCGGGGGCTATGGCGGCTACTGCCGCTGCCATGGGCAAATAACACGATCCCCTTGGCATTCCGGGGAAGACTTAATGTTCCCGGGAGCACCGCGTCACTGGTTTTTATCAAAACCTCTTGCTTACTCGCATCCCTGGCGGAGTCTCCGGGAGAACTCGGATGCAAGGGCACTCGCCAGGCCCGCCGAAGCAAGTCAATAACCTCTTCATCGGCCACTTGCGAGAAGTTCCTGTAAAACTGGCCAACTGCATAGAACTGCTCTGGTTCAGTGATGCAAATGATTTGATCCACCAGGCTTCTCAACCATTTGCATGTTGCCGGCGGAGCCACCGGAACGGCAATTACAAGCTTGGCCGGCTTCATCTGCTGCAGTGCATTGATCGCGGCGCAGATGCTGGCTCCTGTCGCAACCCCGTCGTCCACAAGGATGACTGTTCGATTCTCAATCTGCAGCGGCCCCCGGTTGTCTCGATAGAACTCGGCACGCTGGCTGAGTGTTTCTTTCACCTTTGCCGTGACGTGTTCAATCTGCTGTTCTGAAATCCCCAGCGCTTGAATCATTTCTCTGTCCAGGTATCTCCCATCCCCGGCCGCGATCGCCCCGAACGCGAGTTCTTCTCTTCCCGGAACCCCAAGCTTGCGGGAAAGAAAGATATCCATCGGGAGATGGAGCTGCTGCGCTATTTCAAAGGCAACGGGAACACCGCCCCGTGGAATTGCAAGCACGATCACATCTTTGCGATTTGCATAAGCATTAAGCCAGTTGGCCAATTGGCAGCCGGCATCTTCTCGATCCTTGAAAACCATCGTTCTACTCCAAATCGAACAGCCTCAGCCTTTCTATCGCCTATAGTGCAATTGCCGCAGTGATATATGTCACATCGTCAACCAAGGCGTATCGAGACATACCGGCCAGCCTTGCCTCAGCCCGGAATTCCATTTCGGCATTCTGCTGGATCCCAGATTTGAGAATCACGTGATGTTCATCACAGAGGATTAGGATCCAAGCGTCTAAGCTTTGTCTTGAAAGGGAGATCCAAGGTGAACACCCTCTTGGATCACGTCGCAACCAATCAGGAATTGCGCACCGCAGTCCTACGCGAAATCGAATGGCGCCCCGATATTTACTGAACTGTACGGCGGGACGATTACCGGCACGTAAGGATTTGCCGGGCAGAGTACCAGTGGTACGAGCTCAAGCGGCGACGAGCGGGTTACGAGAGGTCTCATGATAGGGCATTGTTTCAACCCCAAATGTAACCGGGAGCTACGCTATCTCCGAGATGGCTCGGTCTATCAATGGGAGAGTGGTGTTGGGCGGCAGTTTCGCTCGGAATTCTTCTGGCTATGCCCGGCCTGCTCTTCCGCCTTTAAGGTAGGGACCGATGAGAATGGAAGCCCGTTGCTTGTTCCAAGCAACTTGAAGAGAGGCGGAGACCGGCGGCAATCTCGCATCCGGGTGGTATTCAGAGCGGCATTGGCAGAACCATCGGTCTCCGAACTACCAGATGCGGTTGACGTCACGGCTTCCCGGTCATCTACCGTCGCGAGTGCAGGGCCGATCTAGCAGCGTGACGTCGGTCACCGCTTCCTGGTTAAAGATGTTCGATGCTCGAGGTTGACTTGGGGGATATATGGAACAAAACACTATACTTCCTGCGTGCGCCGAAGCGGTACAGTACGATTTGAAGGAACTCCTCGTAGCCTACGATTTCTCCGCGCCGGCAAACACTTCGCTGAAGTACGCGGCGATGTTGTCCAAACGGTTTGGGTCGTTCATTCACCTTATCGCCGTGCAAAGTCCAGCAGAATACATCACCTCTCTTGAGGCTGGTCCGTTGGCGATGGAAATGGCACAGCGTGACCTTCAATTTGGCCTTCAGGAGGTGGAAGACCACCTCCGCTTGCAAGGTATAGGAAGCGATTCTGTTCGTCGTATTGGTCATATCTCCGACACCATCGAGGGATTCATCCTTGAACGCACGCCCGACCTTCTTCTTCTGGGAGCGCACGGTTACGGTCCGATCGATCGGGTAAGGCTCGGCTCGACAGCTGAGCATTTGCTTCGAACAGTTCGCTGCCCGGTGTTTGTGGTGGGACCAAACGCCCTCCTGCGGGACCGCGAGGCTCCGTCTATTGAGCGGATTCTCTGTCCTACGAGCTCGCCCGAGGCGCCTGACGGTATTTTTAGTTTTGCCGGCCATTTGGCTCGCAAAATGGGAGCGCACCTTGAGCTCGTCTATGTGGTTGATCCTACGCAAAAGGATATGCTGAATAAACATCACGAGCAGCGCTGCGGAGAGTGGAGTGCGAAACTGCGCGACCGAGGTGTCGCGGTGACCTGGAACGTCCTCTACGGCAGAGCAGAGAAGATGATTGCTAAGCATGCAACTGCGACGAAAGCTTCTCTGGTTCTGTTTGGCCTGCACCGTAGCGGCAACCAGATGATCGAATGCCCCGACGGCGTAGTGAGCGCCACGATTCACCAGGCCCCCTGTCCAGTGATGACCGTTCCGCCCGTCCTCATTGATATGCAGTAGACTCGATGCCTGCCCTACCAGGTGTGGCGTACGCCACAGGTCCTCGATCGGCGTTTGAGATAGGGTCAAGATCATCTGAGGTGGAGTATGACCTTTCTAAGTAATCCAATCGAGGTGAGCCTGGAGAACATTCTCTTTGCCACAGACTTTTCTGCGAGCGCCGAAACTGCGAAGTTGTATGTGCAAGCGCTCGCCGAGCGATACGAATCACGGGTTCGTGCAATGCACGTGATCGATCTTTCCGCAGCCTTCAACGCGCCCGACGCCGGTCTCAGCATTGATGTCTTCCGAAGAAGCGGAGAAGAATCTCTTTCCCGCCTGAAGAGCGAACTGGCCTCGAAGAGAATACACGTACAGACCGTCCTATGCGAAGCGATGGATCCAGCTGCAGAGATCCTACACGCCGCATACGAGAGGTCCACCTTGCTGGTGATCGGTACGCGGGGCCACAAGGGGCTGGCTAGACTCGTGCTTGGATCGACAGCTGAGCAGCTGATCCATCAAGCCAAGTGTCCAATCCTCACCATCGGTCCCGGTGTGCGACCGCCCAAACCGCCGGTGAGCTTTATGAGGATTGTTTATGCCACGGACTTTACTCCTGAGGCCGCCAAGGCATGCGTGTTTGCCTTATCGTTCGCCCAGGATTTCGGCGCCCATCTGTACCTTTGCCATGTGCTTCCGGAACCAGCGGGCATTCATCAAATGGATGATTATGAACTCAATGTCAGGTTCACTGGCGCGCTGCAGAGTTTGGTTCCGGACGTGGCGCGGGAGTTTTGCGAACCCGAATGCGTCCTCGAGCACGGAGTTGCGGCTGATGGCATTCTGTTACTTGCTCAGCGCCTCAAAGCTGACCTCATCGTGCTGGGAACCCGCAAAACTTCGCACTGGTTTGACAACTTCAAAGCCGGTGTCGCCTTTCAAGTGATCTGCAGCAGCCACTGTCCCGTGCTTACCATCCGGGCGTAGTCCGCCACATCACGTGCTAAGCGTAGTCGCTTCTTTCGATGCCGAGCTTTCTAAGCTTGGAGTTCAGTGTTGTCCGCTTGAGTCCCAGTTTCTCCGCTGCTCCGCCGCTTCCGCCGATCATCCCCTTTGTCTCTCTCAAGACACGAAGAATGTGTTCCCGCTCTGCAGCGTGAAAGTTCGGGTCGGCAGTAGCTGGCGTTTCTTCTTCAGGCATCTCCAACTCTGCTAACGGAGCACGCAGAGTGGATCCCGGCGTAAGAATCACGGCCCGCTCAATGAAGTTCTCCAGCTCTCTTACGTTGCCGGGCCATCGCCAGGCGCAGAGAGCACTCATGGTTTCCGGCGGAATGATTGCAATGCGCTTGCCCATCCGCTTGGCGTGCTTATTTAGGAAGTAGTTGACGAGCAAGGGAATGTCCGTAGACCTTTCGCGCAGCGGTGGAACCGTGATCGGGAAAACTCTGAGCCGGTAGTACAAGTCACTACGGAACTCACCCGACTTGACCATCTTGGTGAGGTCGCGATTCGTGGCAGCGATGAGACGAACATCGACCGTGATCGTTCTTCTGCCGCCAAGGCGCTCGATCTCCTTCTCCTGCAGCGCCCGGAGAAGTTTGGGCTGCAACTCCAGAGGCAGATCTCCAACCTCATCCAGGAAGAGGGTGCCCATATGAGCCAACTCCAACCGTCCGATGCGCTGTGAGATCGCGCCCGTGAAAGCGCCCTTTTCATGTCCGAAGAGCTCGCTTTCCAATAGCCCGAAAGGAATCGCCGAGCAATTCAACTTAACGAACGTCTGGTCACGGCGTGGACTGATGGTATGAATGGACCGCGCGATCAATTCCTTTCCAGTCCCGGTTTCGCCGAGGATCAGCACGGTTGCGGCAGTCGGCGCGACCGTCTCCACTTGCTTCAGCACAGTTTTCAAGCTATGGCTTTCGCCGACAACCTCCTCGAAGTTGTACTCGGTGCGCAGCTCCTCTTCGAGATAGCGCTTTTCCTCTTTGAGCCTAGTGCTTAGCTGGGCAATTCTTCGGTAACTATGGTCCACCTTGAGTATTCCGGCGATCTGGCTGGCCGCTTGAAGAAGGGTCTCCGCCTGGTGCTGGTCAAAAGCGGCTTCTCGCCGGCTGCCGATGAACAGAGTGCCTAGTATTTCACCTCGACTGTTAAGAGGAACCCAGCAACCCGACTTGATTCCAGCACTAAGTTGGCGGGTTGGTTGACCAGCCTTTTTGTCGCCGGTCTGGCTCATCAAAAGCAGTTCCTGGTTGAGGAAGGTCCAGCCCTCCGGCGTGCCTTCGATGGGTAGCATTATTCCCTGAGCCGGGCCCTGCTCGTCCCCCGTGGATAGCTGTTGGATTTGCAGCTGGTCGGGGTGATGGGCGTCATAGAGCGCAATGGTTGCCACGTCATGAGGGATCAACCGCTGAATACTTGCGTCTATTGCGTGCAACATCTGGCGGATGTCGGGATTGGTCAGCACTGCTTTGCTGAGTTCGAGAACGAGCGACTCCTCTGCACCTTTTCGGTCGGTGAAGTCGCGAGTAACTTTGGAAAATCCTTTGAGCTTACCGTCTTTCCCGCGCAAGGCGGTGATGATCACGTTGGCCCAGAAGCACGAGCCGTCTTTACGGATCCTCCAGCCTTCATCTTCGTATCGACCTTCGGCGGAGGCCACTTCCAGTTCGTGCTGTGGTTTGCCGCGCTCTATGTCCGCCTGCGGATAAAATTTGGAGAAATACTGCCCCAGGATCTCCTCTGCGCGGTAGCCCTTGATTCGTTCCGCGCCAGAATTCCAGGTCGCAACCCTTCCTTCAGGATCGAGCATGAAGATTGCGTAATCACTGGCGCCTTCCACCAGCAAGCGAAACCGCTCCTCACTCCGGCGAAGTGCTGTCTCGGCCTGTTTGCGGTCCGTAATATCCCGGATAACCGTCAGAACCGATCGTTCACCGCTTGATAAGACCGGGCTAAGCATGATGTCGACCGGAAACTCGGTTCCATCCTTCCGAAGCCCATAGAGTTCGAGGCCGGTCCCCATGGGACGTGCGCTCGGTGCGGCAACATACGCGTCACGCTGCTTGGGATGATGACCGCGAAACCTATCCGGGATCAGCATTTCGATCAGGTTCCCAGTCAGCTCCGTCTCCGAGTACCCGAAAAGCTGTTCCGAAGCCGGATTAACCGCAGAGATACGGCCGTTAACGCCTGTAACAACAATGGCATCTGGCGATGCCAGAAAAAGCTGTCTGAACAGTGCGAGCGCATGTTCCGTAGCGTTCGTGTGATCAAGGTTTGTTGTCATATCCGTACTCTTTACTAGACTCTAGATGAAAGCCCTGGCAGGAAAAAGTGGCCAGGGCGCACCTCTGGAGAGAGCCATTTGTCTACCTTTATTCCCAGGAACCTGCGGTGTTTTAAGGTGATCAAATGATATGCCCTATTCTTGTGATAGGGCGTTAATTATTCGCCTTTAGGCGGCTTATCTTTCGTACTTCCTTGGCGACCGCAACCGCGGTCCTTAACTTTTCATTTGAGATCAGGCTCATCTGCTTCTGAAGTCTACAATCAGGATTGCGCCCGGCTATCCGTTCGCTAATGGCTGCCAGTTCATCCCAATCATGCCACGCCCCGATCTCATCCTTTGCCTTGCCTAAAGCAGCAATGAATTTCGTGTCAGCTCCCGCGAGCAATTGAAGAATACTGCGGAGTTCTTTTAGCTTGAGCCGGAACGAATGGAGGCTGTCCTTATCCAACCGCGGGCCATTGCTCAGCTCTTGGGCATGAGCTTGCGCGACGGCTACGATATTCATGGACAAGCTCATGGATGCGTTCTTCTTTGCATGAATCGAGCTTTTGTCGATGAGTTTCGAGCATTGCTTCAGTGAGTGAAATGCTTCTGCTCGCCTGGCGGAAATGGTGGCATGAAGTTTGGCAGCAGCTTTGAAGCGTCGCTCACCCAGGTACTCGAGCAATTGCACCAGGCATTCGTCCTTACGGCTGATTGGGAGCGAGCAGGCGAGTCCCACGAGAACATCCATGTCTCGCACCTTTCCGGCCGCTTTGCCGATTACGATGAGAGCTTTTAGGAGATTCTGAACCTTCCGTTCGCGGCCGCTGGTCAGAGCATCCGCAATGGCTTCCAGTGTACGTATCTGCCTCCGTAAACGATGGACATCTTCCGGCAGCGGCTGCCTGGGAAACTGCTTTAGCAGTTTGTGCAACTGAGTGATTTGTTTGCGCAAGTTTTCAATTTTGAGGTGCATGACGTCGCCAACTCTAGAGGGTGCCGTTGTGCTAGGCCCTCGAGTAGATAGATCCAGGAGAGATTGGCTGTGCGGCGACTCTGTTCACTTTAGATTTTATTCATGCTGGGATTTCGTATCATGCAATGTTGCGAAGGCACGGAATAACATTTTCGGATTGTACTGACCCTTGTAGACGGGAGGGGGCTGCCGTTTTAAGCGGAGCAGCCCGTACACCGCGGCCATCGCGGAGCGGATGGAATATTCAACGGTGAAAACCACGTCGTCCGCCAGCTCACAAAATTGTCCAACGAAGGCCAGGTTGGTCCACCCCTTCGGTAGTGGCTGAGGCCGATCGCCCATCTCCCGGCGGAGAAACTGACTGGTGATGAACGGCATCATGCAGGGAATGCATGTCGAGTTTTCCAGGATGCGCGAAGCTTCTGCTTCGAAATGGAGGTGACCCATGATTTCCGTCATGATCTCCCGGCCCGTGCATGCCTGCATGGGCTTCTTGACGAAGTCCCCTGGTTTGTCGACGAACAAGCCGTAACCCCAGAAGACGTCCACGTCTTTTGGTTGCCCGATAAAGTGCGGTTGGTGGGGCAGCACAATCGAAGCTAGCCAGCTGGAGTTTGCAAGGGTGATCAGTCCGCCCTCGCCAGGAACATTGCCGGTGAAGTCACGGACGAGTCGGAAGAAAGTTGGCTCGTACAACGTAGTGGTAAACGAAACCCACTTAGACTCTTCAATATGATCGGCAAAACTTGAGGGCCGGCCAAATTCCGGTCTGCCGGCTGCGATCCTTTCCCACAATGCCCAGGCACCGCCGTCGCTCTTCGACTTAAGAACAGGCGCTGAGTCCATCGAACCGAGGCTCGAGGCTTCGGTCATAGACCCCAATGTAACGATGACCAGATCATCTGCACCGAGCGTAATTTCCTGGGCATGTCCTTGGCGTACGCAGACGATGCACTCCACCCGCTTGCCGTCTGCGTTCTCGCGCAGAACAAGGTCCGTCACGCGGGTATTCAATGCGACGTGTACTCCGTGCGCGTCGAGCCACTTTTGAAGTGGTCTCACCATCGAGTCGTATTGGTTGTACACGGTACGCATGATCCCATGTAGTTGGTTAAAACCCGAGACCATGTGTGTGAAACGCAGCAAATAGCGTTTGAACTCCACCGCGCTGTGCCAGGGTTGGAAAGCGAACGTGGTACACCACATTAACCAGAAGTTGCTCACGAAGAACCCAGCGTCAAACTGGTCGGCGATGCTGCGCGTGCCGAGCATACCTTCTGGTTCCACCATGAGGCGCTCAAGCGTGAGGATATCTTTCTCGCTCAGGCCGAATTCGGGGGCATCTTCCCGTTGTCCATCACGTACGAGCCGCGAATGGGAAGAGGTCTTCATGGTCTCGTTCCACTCGAAGATCTCTTTCGTCACCGTCTTGCTTTCATCGAGCGTGGGAATCGACGAGAACAGGTCGTATGTACACAGATACTTACTCTCAATCATGCGACCGCCGCGCAGAACGTATCCTTTTCGCAGCGACCAGGCCCCATCAAGACTGCCGCCAAGCCGGTCGAGCTCTTCGAGAATCGTGATGTTATGGCCCGGAAAGTCTCCGTCCCGGATGAGGAATGCAGTAGCGGCGAGCGAAGCGATTCCACCCCCAACGAGATATACCTTCGTTCGCGCAGGATCAGTCTTGTACTTCGAGTGACCTGTGTCGGGCTTCATGCGAGGCGCCTTTCTCTTGCTCTTTCGGTTGGGTAGACGAAGCCCTAGACCCAGAAGAGAAGGGGGATCATTCGCCTTTTAGGCCATTCGCTGCGTTAGTCTCCACTGATTGCCATCAGCGCTGCACGGTTGGGAATCATTACGGTTGTTCCGTGGAGCGTAACCAGGTGCTTGTTCTTGAACTCGCTTAATGTGCGGGTAACCGTTTCTCGGGTAGATCCGACACATTCGGCAATCTGCTCGTGTGTCAACGGCATTTTGATTCTCGTTTGCTGCGAGTTCTGCTTTTCGTCGGACGACCAATGCAAGAACAGCCGCGCGATCTTTTCATGCGCGTTGGTGGATAAGCCGACAGTCCGCAACTGTTCGCAGGCGCTGGCATATTGTGAATTCAGCTGCCGGATCACCGCCTGGTATGCCTCTGGAAACCGGCTGATGAAAGAAATGAAGTCCTCGCGCCGGATAAACGCCACCTGTGAGGGATAAAGTGTCTCGGCGCTGACCTCGTAAGGAATCCCGGACATTGCCGCGCTTAAGCCTAGTATCTCGCCCGGGCGAGCGAGTTGCAGGATCAAGGTCTTGCCGCCCTTGGAACTGACCGAGAGCTTAACCTTTCCCGAGCAAAGCAGGTAAATGCCCTTGGCCGGTTCGTTCTCCAGGAACAGCCTGGCGCCAGCCGGAAAGGACGTGGAAATCTTGATGGATTGAAATTCCTTCGCTGCAGCCGCCGTGAGGTGGCACAGAAAGCCGTTCTCTTTCAGCTTGCACGTTTCACAGATCGAGGTTTGTCCGTTTGAGGCTTGCATCGTTAGATCTCCTCTGGCTCAAGCGCCACACCGCTCGTGGCCTGATTAGCAAAATATTGAGTTAAGGGCGAATCGGAAAAAATCTCCGCGCCCGTTTCCCTGACAATTTCTCCAAGAATTTGCGTGCCGTGATGGTCAGCGAAAGTTACTCCACTGATGTCTAGCCGCAGAGGCATCTGCCTCGTCGAAGCCCACAAATCCTGCCAGGTCCTTCCCAACTCCGTGGCCCACGGACCGACCAGTTTGCCCTCGATCTTTAGCGTTGCCGTTGGCGTATCGTCGTTTATCGAGATTTTCAGCACGTGTCTTCACTTCCTTGCTCTCCAATAATGCAAATGGATTACCAAAGTCAGAGGAGTCCACGCGCCAGTTGATTATCCGATTGAAAACAAGACACTTAAGGGAGAAATGATCGCTTCAGCAACAGCGTGGACCAGAATCGCAAGACGAGAGGCGAAGACGAGATGTCGTCTCGGAGACGACGGCGTCGTCTCCTCTAGTCAACTGAGTTGGAGGTCATTCGTAGGGTCGGACCTGGGCAGCCACGTAGGCGAGGTTGCTTTTTGGGGTGATCCTCATCACATCGGATACGGCCGACCCTCCCTACACTTTGGATAGGTTGCTACCCACCATAGGAGATTCCGATGGCCAGCAGGTGTATCAATCCGCAGTGCGAGAACCAATCAAGCTTTTTTGGCGCGGGCGCCCTATACGCCTTTCAGGAACCTGAGGCGGCTCATTCGCGACGGCACATGCGGTATCTCTGGCTCTGCGCGTCATGTGCTCCCCATTACGTAGTACGAACAGACGGCGCAGGCAAGGTAATCGTAGTCTCGCGATCTGAAGCCCAACCATTCAAGGTGCGAGATGCGGCCGCCAAGCTACGGCTGGTCTTTCGCTCGAAGAGGGTTCCGTTGCCGCCGAGGGCTGCCAGGCTGGGAGTTCATCATCTTGTCAACGCTGAGGAAGGAGACATGAGAAATCGGTCCCTAACTTCCGTTGGTTAGCAAGTCGCTTTCGTACGCCAACGGCTTTGGTTCCAAGCATTTTGAGACATCCCAGGGAGGCCCCGAACAGCCGGGATAGAAATGCACTCTAGCCTTTGCCATCGCGATTCATCTGTTCTCTGGGATTTCGTAGTGATTCAGATCACCGGCCGCAAGATGGTACCCCGGTTTCGAGCCCAATGAATGCCTCTCGGAGCTGTGGCGCCATCGATAAAACCGAAATATTGTTGTCCGCCAAAATTGCAGCTGACGGCGGAATGGTGTTGGTGCAGCTTATGTGTTTGACGTTGAGCGACCATAGCTGCCGCCAACCTTCTCCAGTGAAAAGGCCATGCGTGACGAAGATATATATTTCATCGACGCCCATGCTTCCCAATTTTTCGCAAGCCGAGATGAGTGTTCCACCAGTGTCCAGCATGTCGTCGATGAGAATGACCTTCGAGCAGGTCTTTCCTACCAGGGCACCGTGCACGACGCCGTGATCCAAACGTTTCTTCTCGAAGTACGGCGTGTCTACCGGCGGTAGGCCGGCGGCCGCCCTCACAGCCTGGCATCGCCGCAGTGCTCCGTGGTCTGGCGCCACGATCGTTGCATCGGCTAAACCGCGGCTCTGCATCTCTTTGGCAAACAGGCTGGCTGGCGAAAGCGAGATGAGAGGAACCTGGAATAACTGCTCATCGCGCTCACTATGGAGATCGACCGTCAAGATCCGATCAAAGCCCGAGGCTTTAAGCAGGGAACCGGCCCAAGCTGCCGCCAGGCTCTCACCCTCCTTGACCTTGTCCTGCCGTGCGTAGGCAAGGTAAGGAAGAATAGCCGTGATCTGGCTGGCGCCGTGATCCCGAAGTGTATGGGCGAGCAAGGTAAACGAAATAAACTGCTCGTCCGGTGGAGCAATGGACCCGAGAATGAAACACGCCTCACCAGCGAGATGACTCGGAATGACCGCGTGCATCTCCCGGTTGTCATAGCGCGCTATAGAAAACTCATGCACTTGAAGTCCAGCAATACCTTGAAACGCGGAGGCCAGCTGCTGAAAATCAGGAAAAGCAAAGAGCATCTCAGGCCCCTCGTTCCGTGTCGTCGAAGGACTAGCGGCTATTTAGCACCCTTCACATGTTTGAAGTATTCCACTTGGCGCAGACGCGCCTTAGCTTCTTCGAGTGTTTTGTAGGGGCCCCCCAAATTTTTTCCAGTTTTCGAAAACACCTGATACCCCCCATCAATCTCAACTATCATCGCCGCCCCCCTTTCCAACCAAGCCTGGTATCCTGCTCCCCGCGAGCGAATGGCGCAGAGTAAGCACGGGACATGTAGCTTCAGCGATCACGTTGTACACCGTGTTGTCACCATGAACAGGCCAAAAGGCTGTGTCGGGATTTGAGCCCATGACGATCAAATCAGCTCGAAGCTTCTCCGCTGTGCTGAGGATCTGCTCGACAATCTCACCGGCTTCGACGGCTATAGTAGCGGTTGTCCATAGTGGGGCTTCTTCGGGTATAAGGCGTCCAAGTTCGAACGTTGTCCAGCGCACAAGACGTTCGCTTGTATAGTCGGCATGCACATCGCGAGGCAGGACGTGTAACAGAGTGATTTCGGCCTTATAAAACTCCCCCAGTTTCACGGCTAGCTGAGCAGTTTCCTCGTATCCGGAGGACAGGGAGACTGGATGCAGAATTCTGCAGGGCTGGCCGTGAGCAAATGGGCGGGCATGGGGACCTACCGTCCAAACCGGAACCTCGACGCTTTTCAGAATTTCGTGCGCAGTCGATCCCAGAAAAAACTTCTTTAGGTTATGTCGACCATGCGTACCGAGAATCACTCGCCCCGCATGGACGTGGCCGACGAGTTCCTTAACCACATCGCGGGGATGACCGTATCGAATCACAACTTCGCAATGGATTCCGTCGGCGCGCATCATCGCTGCGACTTCACCAAGAGTCTTGCGTGCTGATTCGAGAAGCCTTTGAGTAGCTTCCCTGGCAGCATCTGCAATAAACACGACTGCGGCCTCCAGCGATGTGGATTCGACGGGTTGAATCACGTGGCAGAGAACAAGCGACGCGTCGCCCGCTTCACACTGCGCTTGGGCATGCGGGATTAGGTAGTCGAGGTCAGTCAAATCTGTTGCCACTAGAATCTTGTCCGGAGCGATGAATCCTTTAGTGTTGGTCTGCGGCTTTATTTCAACCTGTGTCATAACTCCTCTCCTGTGGCGCAATCGAGCGGGATGTGTCTGGGTCGGAGACAGGCTCCTCCGCTTTGCACCCGTCATCCGGGTACCGCGAATGAGCGTTCCGGGTGCGGGCGCTCGTCCGCGAGCGCCCGTAACCCCGGAATCTAGGCGTGTGAAATCGTCATCACTGGGCAGGGAGCCTCCGCCATCACTTTGGCCGCCGTTCCGCGTCTTAGGTGTGTTGCCGCCGAGGACGTCGGATGAGCGCCCATAACAATAAGATCGGAGCCACGCTCCTTAACGAGATCAACAATGCTGGTAGCCGGAGAGGCCGTAGCAAGACGAGTGCGCAGCCACGAACCTTTGCCCAGATCTTCCGGGACATACCGATGGAAGGCCTCTTCGAACGACACCCAATCCACGTCCTCTTCCGGTTCGTTTGAGCTCTTCACGTGAAAGAGAACCAGCTCTGCTTCATACAGGCCTGCAAGCTTATGCGCATAAGCAACCACCTCAGCCGAGCTTGGCGTTAGATTCGTCGCGCAAATGATCTCGCGTATGCGCCACGGCTTGTTTTTGAGACTCGGTACTGCCGGGCCCACGGAGAGAACGGGACAATGCGCGTGCCTCAAGACAGCTTCGGCATCGGACCCAAGCAAGAGGCGCTCCAAGCCCTTCTTGCCGTGGGTTCCCAGGACGATTAAGTCCGCTTTGTATTGATTGACGGTCGAACGAAGCTCATCGTAAAGAGGCCCGGTAACTGAGATTGCCTGGGCGCGCAAACCCTCGGAACGCAAAGCAGCGACACTTTGCTCTAGCTGCGCTTCGTGAAGCGATTGGACCTCCGACACGTCGACCCATGCAGCCTCGGGCGGAGTGATCAGGGCTAAGGGGGGAGTCACATGAACCAACAGCAACTCCGACTTCTCTAACTGGGCTACGACTTTGGCATACTCCAAAGCGAGTTGGGAGATTTCAGAGAAATCTGTGGGAACCAGTATGTGCTCAAAAGTAACAGCGATGGGATTCATGGTAGCCATAAGTGCCTCTCTCGTTGATCTGTCGAATGGCCGCCCCCGATTTGTTTTGAGCGGCTTACTACTGGACAAGATAGTGTTTCGAACCTCGCCTGGCTGTGACCGGAATCACACCGGATCAAATGCCCTTATAAGCTGGCTCCATTGAGCGCGGAAGAGGATTCGGTGGGCTCTCCTGCTTGCTGCTGCATAAGGAAGTACATCGTGAGCAGCATCTGAATGCCCATAAACAAGGAATAGGCCGCAACCACAACCAGGCCGTCCCGGTCGTCCTGGCCGGCTAATACGGTCAGAGCGGCGCTGAAAGCGACCGCGATGATCGCCAGGAGGTACATGACCATCTGTTGCCGCTTGGAGCCGGTCCAGGCTCTGGCCAGACCAAATTTCCCCACACTCAGCAAAAGGGCATAGACCGCGAGGAGGTAACACATCATCCGAATAGTTGCCCCGGGATAAAGAATCAAGAAAACACCGCAGCCGGCCACGGCTGTACTCAAGAAGAGAAGACCGCGAAGTCTGCTCACCTGGCGGCGGCCCAGGCCGGCCGCGCAGAGCCAATCAATGCCTGCGATAAATAGCAGCGATGCCGCTACGAGCAACATTGCGAATGCGCCTCCGAGGACATAGAACAATAAATTATTCATAGTCGCACGGACGTAAAGGAGGCTAAGCCCCAGAGCCAACATTGCGAAACCATGAATTGTCATCAGTTTCACGCGCGTGTTTTCATTCAATCGAAGCATATGCGTCACCTGCCAGTTTGAAGTGTGGCCCAGTTCGCCTGGGAAGGCGGTGATGGCCATCACAGCTGGAGCCCCTGGCCAGACCTACCCGGTTTCCATCTCACGATCTACGGGAGCCACGGGTGGGGACTGGCTAGAGCGTCGCAGTCGTGCGAGGTCCAATAGTCTGTTGCGCATCGATTCCCAGTGACCCCAGCCACAGGGATCAGGTGAGCGTCGTCACAGTCCTTGACAGGGATGAGTGCGATTCTCTTTGAGGATGTATCCTTCTCGGCACAGCCTGAGGCTTGGAAAATCATGAAGCTGCTAGCGATCGCACTTGATTACGACGGCACAATTGCCAAGGACAATAAATTAGACGATCGCGTGAGAGACGCCATCGGCTTGCTTCGCGCAAAAAACATCGTGGTTCTGATTGTGACCGGCCGCATCATGGAGGATTTGAGGCGGGTCGCAGGGGACCTGCACTTTGTCGATGGAGTTGTTGCGGAAAATGGCGCAGTCGTTGAGTTTACTGACAGCGGCTACTCAAAGGTTCTGGGCAGTCCACCGCCGGCACGCTTCCTTGACGCTATGCGCGCTGAGGGCATTTCGTTCCAGGCCGGTCAATCGATCGTTGAGTCCGATGCAAGTGATGCTCCGCGACTGCTGGCTATCATTCAAAGATTGGAGCTGCCACTGGTACTCGTCTTTAACAGGGGACGTGTCATGGTATTGCCCCAGGCAATTAGCAAAGCCACCGGTTTGTATGAAGCTCTAAGAATCCTGCGTTTGTCACCTCACAATGCGTTAGCGATCGGCGATGCCGAGAACGACCACGAGTTGCTGCGAGCATGCGAAGTAGGGGTAGCCGTGGAGTGGGGCAGCGAGGCATTGAAAGCAGCAGCCGATTATATTCTTCCGGGCGCCGGCCCGACAGCCGTGGGAGCCTATCTACAGGCCTTCGCT
The DNA here is from genome assembly GCA_963743365.1 of uncultured Acidobacteriaceae bacterium. Classification (GTDB taxonomy): domain Bacteria; phylum Acidobacteriota; class Terriglobia; order Terriglobales; family Acidobacteriaceae; genus PALSA-350. The sequence continues at coordinate 10,716 of CAVUQE010000014.1, read as the reverse complement.
ATGAAACAGGAGCTCCCCGTTCCAGTGAAGACTCGGCGAAAGTTGCAGCTTGGGTACACCGACGACGGGAAACCCTTGGCCCTCGCGGTTCGGGGTCGAACCATGCTATTGGTCGGCGACACCAAATCAGGCAAATCTTGGGTTGCCGGTCTGCTTTGTGAACAACTAATTATGTATGGATACACTCTCCTGGTGATTGATCCCGAAGGCGACTATACATCTCTTGAGGCCCTTCCGGGAGTTTTGGTCCTTGGCGGAACAGATCCGCTACCGCGCCCTAGGGAACTGCTCCGATCACTCCGGCACGCTGATGTCAGCGTTGTTATAGACCTTTCTCGTACGCCGCATCAGCAAAAGGTCGAATACGTCCGTAATCTGCTCGTTGGAATGGCAACTCTTAGGCGGCGCACGGGACTGCCACACCGCATTGTCATAGACGAAGCTCACTATCTTCTTCACGGGCAGGAAGCCGTGGAATTACTTGATTTAAAACTGGGTGGTTATACGCTCATAACCTACAGGGCATCTCAGCTTGATCCTCACATTTTGGAGTCCGCGGAAGGGATCGTTGTGACCAGGGAATCGGGCCCTCAGGAAATTACCGCATTGAGAGCTCTGTGCCGCTCCTGTAGCGATAGCATGAGCGAGAGAGATTGGGCCAAGATGTTTGCAGGCCTCGCGGTCGGTGAAGCAGTTGTGTTACCACTGACAGCTGAGGCGGAGGGCAATATTAGGCGCTGTCGCTTAGTTCCGAGGCTGACTCCGCATGTACGTCACTTGGCAAAGTATATTGATATTCCTGTTCCCGAGCGGGATCAATTCGTATTTTGGCGAAATGGGGCACCCTCGGGAAGGAGGGCTCGAACTCTGCACGAATTTGTGTCAGTTGTAGAACACAGCTCAGCAACCGAGTTAGGGGATCATCTGCGTCGCAATGACTTTTCCAAATGGCTGGCCAACGTCTTTGGTGACTACCCGTTGGCGAAAACCATAAGGGGGCTGGAAGAAGAGTATCTCGCGGGAAAACTGCCTGAGGTCACTTCAAGCCTTTTAGACGCCATCCGTTCACGTTACGATTTCACAGAGCCCGCACCACTCTAAACCTGAATGTTTTAGCTGCTGCGATGCTGTGACACCCAGTGGTCGCCCCGGCAGCAGTGCGACGGTCAATTTTGATTCCGACGCCCGAACGGGAGGTCCACATGGTTACCCGGCTGTGACCGCAATGCGATCGAAGATCAAGGACGCAAAGGCGAGGAATACGATGAGGACAATCAGAATCAGCGACGCAACGCAATAGACGCACCACACGTGCAAAATGTGCGCCTCAATATTTGTGAGGTAGAACCCATAGGCAAGTCCAATACCGGCAAAGTAGACCGTCAGGACTACGCGGCGCAGCAATGCGAGGACCGCCAGTAGCAAGTAACCAACTACGCCTAAAAACGCGACGGGTATCCCGAAGGCACTGGCAAAAGAGCTTTGATTCACGTATGCGGAGTTCCACACCGAGTGCGTCAGATCGACCGGCTGTGGGGGGGCGCCATAGTGCTGGGTTAGCGCAAGACACGACACCACGATGCCGATGACTGCCAGGACCGCGATGACATAACGCATTGTCTCCTCCACCGGGCCTGGTTAGCAGTAGTTTCGCGGCCGCCCTGGATTCCAGGAATTATCCCTGTTGCCATAATCACTTGCCAGCGAGATTTCGTCGGTGACCCTCGTCACCAGCATCCAGCCTGCTGCTTTCATTCGCCTCCACTCCATTGCTGGTCTGGAAAGGTGGCTGCCCGTCGATGCACCGGACTTTTTCCAGCCAGGCGTAAACGGTTTTGTCGATCGTTCCGTCACCACGGCCACTCCCGGGCGGAACCAGGAGCACTGGGCAGTGGGATTCAGTGATCGCGTGATAGACAGTGCTGTTATCCAGGTGGCCGTTGTCGATTGCAACGGGAGGTGCCCCCAGTACCAGCAAGTCAGGGTGTACTCGCCCCGCCACGGAAGCGATAGCTGCGGTCACTGCGCCCGAAGTCACCAGATGCTCAACAGGCAAAGTATGCGACTCGTTGAAGGGTGCAAGCAGTCGAAGTCGCGTCATGCAGTGGCTACACTGCTGCTCCTTGCCGCATTGCGTGCTGTGAAGCACCACCAGCCCTCGTCCCGCGATACGTTGCGCAACGTCCAGGGCGGCGATGCCGGCTTCAGAAAAGTCGGTAGCTGCGATCACGTTCTGCCACATCCAGCGGGGCAACGCGGTCGCCTCTACCGGGGTCGGGATGGTCAAAATGGAACAGGGCGTATCCGCGAGCAAAAGCCGCGCCATGGTGGCAAGCGCCATTCTGCCTGCGGCTGTTTGTCCCGCGGTGCTAAGGACGAGCAAGGATGCGGAATGACGCTTCACTTCGGCCAGGATCTCGGCGCAAATTTGCTCCCGCTGTACCAGCGAATCATGGTTGGCGCCATGACGCTGAGGGTCGTGCTCCATGGCCGTCAACTCCGCTTCGGCGGTACCATCACGGAGTTCAGCACCAGGCAACGCATAAACGACGGGATCGAGCGAGTGCACCAGCACAAGCTCCGCGTGGCGTTCATGGACCAGCTTTTGTGTGTAGCGCAGCCCGTAGGAGGGTTCTCCGGAGAGATCGCCCACGTAGACAATTTTCTTGAAGGGAAAGCCATTCTGCGACTGCTTCTGGTCTTCGAATGTGCCCGCTTGCTCGTGTTCTACAGCTTTCTGAGGTCCTGTCATGGTTAACCCTTGGTCATGATCGATTTGTATGAACAATCGAATCGTAGAGGGCGCGACTCCGGATTGATGTGACGGCGGATACAGGACTATGTGACGTGCATCACATACAGGAACTGGGATTGGCAGAATGGCAAAGACACGTGGCTGCTTGAAGAGCTTATCGGTAAGCTGGTGTGAGGGTCCCTGAGAGCGCCATAATACCGATTTTTGAGCGAGGTAAGCCGGATGAGCAGCGATGTGGAACTGAATGAGATCGGAGTCTTGAAGCGGCGTGAGATCGAAGCTCGTCTTCTAGCTCCTATCGTGGACGCACTTGGCGATAAGTTTGGACGGCAAGAGGTTCTCGAAGTGGTCCGCAATGTCGTGACCGGGATTGCCCGCCGGCAGGGCCAGGAACTCGCTGCTCGCCTGGGGAAAAACGATCTGCAAGCCTATGCAACATCCGTCGAGCCCTGGAGCAGAAACGATGCTTTACAACTGCGCATTCTGGATCAGAACGACAGCGTTCTGAATTTCGACGTGACCAGGTGCAGGTATGCAGAACTCTACCGCAGCCTGGGCATCGAGGAACTGGGCAGCATACTCTCCTGCGGTCGCGACGCGACCTTCATCGAGGGCTTCAACGGAGAGATCGCACTCGAGCGCAAACACACAATCCTCCAGGGATCTGCGGCTTGCGATTTCCGCTTCAGCAGGCGATCGATTGCTCCCTCGTCAAACGAAAAGCAATAGATCTTGGGGCGACCCGGGCAATGAGTCCGGTCCGCCCAAGGTTACCGCGTTGATCAGGAAACGGGTTGCAACTCTTTGCCCTTTGACTTGATCGCATTGAGGAGGTTTTGCCAAGATTCATCGAAGGACTTGGCGCCCTGCGATTGCAGGTCTGCCGCTAGTTGGTCGAGATTGATTCCGGCTTTTTGAAAATTGCCTAGAACGCTCTCGCAGTCTCCTCCGTCCCGCGGGAAGAGTTCCAACCAGCTTGCCGTGATCACCGAAAGCCAGAAGAGTTTTCTCGGGCATGGTGTTGATGGTGTTTGGCGCCGCCAATGCGGAGATGTAAAGAACGTCGGAGGCCTTTGGGTCCTTCGTGCCCGTACTGGCAAAGAGGAGTCTCTGGGGCCGAGCGCCAAAGTTGGCCAAACGCTGCCAGCGATCGGAGTCAAGGACATCGCGGTAGGCTTTGTATACCCGCTGGCCGATGGCAATGCCAAGCTTATCCTTTAGTTGGTCGGGTACCTTGTCCATCGTTGCGCCGTCCCATCGACTCAAAAATACTGAGGCTACGGATCGAACATCCGGGCTGAGTCCCGCTGCAATACGCCGTTCGAGCCCGCGCATGTAGGCGTCGGCTGACGCCAGATAGTGCTCCCGCGAAAAAAGAAGAGTGACGTTGACAGCGACACCAGAGGCGATCGCTTCCTCAATCGCTGGATTTCCTTCTTTTGTTCCAGGAATTTTGATGAAGAGGTTCGGACGGTTTGCTTTCTTGTGCAATTTGGTTGCTGCCGCTACCGATCCCTTGGTGTCATAGGCCAAGAGAGGCGACACCTCGAGGGAAACGAAGCCATCATTGCCTGCGGTTCGCTCGTGAATGGAGGCAAAGAGGTCGGCGGCTCGGGTCAGGTCCTGTACGGCCAGTTCAAAGAACAACTCCTCGCCCGAAAGCCCGGTTGACAGAAGACGGCCAATCTCCGCGTCGTAAGATTTGCTCTTTGAAATGGCATGTTCAAAGATGGTTGGGTTCGATGTTAGTCCCGTGACGGACAGCTCGTTGATATAGCGCTTCAGCGTTCCGTTGTCCAGTAAGTCACGCGTAATGTTGTCGAGCCACAAGCTTTGCCCGGCATCATGAAGTTCCTGTGTCGCCTTCATCGCTCCTCCTATACACCTTTCCCTCGCCTACCGCTAAAGAGCGGCTCATTGATCGCCTTGGTGGTTAGAGTGCGGTTGGCACACGTTCGATGCGGTGCCTTGCGGATATTTTTATCAGTTCCTCGCCGCTCAAGCGAACGACACGCGCATCGAATCTGCAGGGAGAGCGCTCGTCCCTCCCTGCAGCGGCTAAAAAAAGCCTTGGTTTCTCTCGCCTATGCGTCCTGCTTGCGGAACGCGGCTTCTCCGACGTCGGATACCTTGACCCACTTCGGGTCAGGGGAGGCCTCAGCTTCGTAGTTGTCGTGCCAGTTCCACCACTTGTACGTCGGGGTCTGGGGGTAACCCTCCGGCGAGTCCTCCCAAAGCTCCTGACGGCCGAGGGGCGTCATATCGAGGTAGCTCCAGGTGCTGCCCATGGCCTCGTCGGCGCGGTTGTTGATGAAGTAGGTGCGAAACACCTTGTCGCCATCGCGGATGAACACGTTGTGACCGTGCCACTCGTTCACGCCGAAGTCGGTGTCGAAGCTGTCTGTGATGGTGTACCACGGCATCTTCCAACCCATTCGTGCCTTTAGGCGCTCGATGTCTTTCTGTGGGGCGCGCGAGGCGTACGCGAGCGTGGTATCGCGAGCGTTTAGATGGGCCAGGTGGGCGACCTGATCCGCGCCCAGCGAGCAGCCGCGGCAAGCATGGTCGGGCCAGCCGAACACCCCAGGCTCGAAGAAGGCGCGGTAGACGATCAACTGCCGCCGGCCTTCGAACAGATCCAGTAGGCTAACCTTCCCATTGGGGCCGTCGAATTCGTACTTCTTCTCCACGGCCATCCAAGGCATCCGGCGCCGTTCCGCGGCCAGCGCGTCGCGGGAGCGAGTGAAAGCCTTCTCCTTTACCAGGAGCTGCTCGCGCGCAGCCTCCCACTCCTGCGGGGACAGGATCGGAGGCGTGTTGGCGGGGAGATGCCCTTTCCCGTGTTCGTTCTCTCTCTCTTTGCTGGTTGCCATCCTATTTCTCCTTTGCTTTCTGAAATGGATCGGGATCATTCGCTCCGGATAATTTCCTGAACTTGCCGATGCAGACCGCCAGAACTCCGCCTGTGGAACCGGCTCCGGCGACCACTGCTGCTGTGGTTGCGATGCATACTGGGCACATATGCCCTCCTCTCAACTGCTCATAACTGGATGTTGGCTTTTGTTGTGCATGGTGGCCATATACAAATGATGATGCAGGTCTTGAACGGGCAGAGAGTGACAAATGTGGCGGGATTTCTATGGACTCTCTAATCACAGCCGCGGCGCGCGCCCTGGCCGCAGGGAATCCCCTGGCCGCATTGAAGTTGGTAGCGCTACGCGACGATGCTCCGGGGCTGGCGCTTCGCGGTATCGCCATGGCGCAGCTGGGCGATTTCCAGCGCGCGCAGGTGCTGCTCCGATCTGCTCAGCGCGCCTTCGGCGCCAAGGAATCGATGGCGCGAGCGAGGTGCATCGTCGCCGAGACTGAGATCGCGTTGGCTTCGCGCGACCTGGGCTGGTCCCAGAAAGTACTCGATGCAGCCCGTGTGACGCTCGAAGAACACGGCGACTGGTTAAACGCGGCGCATGCCCGCTATCTGGAGATTCGACGCCTGCTCCTGATTGGAGGCCTGGACGAGGCGGAGCGGATGCTTGCCGGGCTCGACCCCGCTCCGTTTCCGCCGGCATCGCGCTGCGCCCACGAACTGGTCGTTGCAGGAATCGCGATGCGCCGCTTACGGACGAAGGCGGCAAGTGCGGCCCTTGCCCGGGCGGAACGCGCCGCGCGGCAAGCGGGCATCCCCGCTTTATTAGCGGAGGTGGAAAGCGCTTACCAGGTTCTCAATACGCCGGCCGCACGCCTGGTTAAGCGGGACGAGGATCGGCCGCTCCTGCTTAAAGACGTCGAAGCGTTGTTGGCGTCAAAAGCGCTGATCGTGGATGCCTGCAGGAATGTGGTGCGCGATCTGCGCTCCGTGGTTTCGCTCACAACACGGCCGGTGCTGTTCGCGCTTGCCCGCGCGCTGGGCGAGGCATGGCCGGGCGACGTTCCCAGGGACCAGCTGCTCGCCCGGGCATTCGGAGCCAGATTCGTCGATGAATCGCATCGCATGCGGCTGCGCGTCGAAATCGGACGTCTTCGCAACCTGCTTCGGCCGCTGGCTGAGGTGCATGCGACCAAGCAAGGCTTTGTGCTGGCGCCTCGGCGCGCGCGCGAGGTGATCGTGTTGGCGCGGCCGGTCGAAGAAGAGAATGGGGCCATCCTCGCCTTCCTCGCCGACGGTGAGTCGTGGTCGAGTTCAGCTCTGGCGATTGCGCTCGGCACCAGCCAGCGTACCGTGCAGAGAGCCCTGGACTCGCTTGCGGCAGCAGGAAAAGTGCAGTCGTTTGGCCGCACCCGGGCTCGCCGTTGGATAACCCCTTCCGTCCCAGGATTCACGACGATTTTGTTACTCCCCGCGCCGCTGCCGATTGATTAACCTGGGAGCATGAAACGATCCACCGCAGAAATCGTTCGTGAGTATGGTCCCTTTCCCGGCGCCAATCGCGTCGACGGAGTTACATATGACGGTCAGCAGGTCTGGTTTGCTTCCGGAGACAAGCTGAACGCCTTCAATCCGTCGACTGGAAAGGCAGTGCGCTCGGTTGAGGTCGCCGCGCATGCAGGAACCGCCTTTGACGGCCGGTACCTGTTTCAAATCGCGGAGGATCGCATCCAGAAGATCGATCCCGAGAGCGGCCAGGTGCTCGCTACCATTCCGGCGCCCGGCGGCGGCGGTGACTCCGGGTTGGCGTGGGCCGAGGGCTCGCTCTGGGTAGGGAATTACCGGGGGAGAAAGATCTATCAGATCAATCCGGAGAGTGGCGCGATTCTTCGTACCATCGAGTCCAATCGCTTTGTCACCGGGGTCACCTGGGTAGATGGAGACCTTTGGCACGCCACTTGGGAAGGCGAGGAGAGCGACCTGAGGCATATCAATCCTCAGACTGGAGAGGTTCTCGAAAAGCTGGAAATGCCTCAAGACATCTACATTTCGGGGCTCGAGTCCGATGGCGGCGACCAGTTTTTCTGTGGCGGAGGAAAAACCGGGAAGGTCAGGGTAGTCCGCCGGCCCGCCTAACGGGCATACAACAGGATGCCATTCATCACCAGCAAGTTCGCCGCCAGCGCAACCACGTTCCCGGCATAGATCGCGGGCCTCCGCTTGTGCAATCCGTATATAAACAGCAAAAGACTCGCAACCACCAGGAGGCACCAGGTTGTGAATGACTGCCTGGAAACATCCTGAGCGTGCGTGACATACAGCTCGTAAAGCAGAGGAAAAGTGGCGAGCGGCTGCACGATGCCGATGGCTATCATCAGAAGCTCAACCACTTGCCGCCGCCGCGAGGACACGGGGGAAACTGCTTTCAAGGAATAAATACCGATTGCCACTACGCCTCGCGTTGAGCTGGATCAGGAAGGTCACCATCGAGCCTATGCAGATTGCCGGCCGAATGTTATCCCGTCAATGCACTAGAACCGCAGCAAAAACGCGGGAACCCGCCCGGCCAACCCAATTTAGTTGGTGAAGCGCCCGCACATGCCTCGACATCTCATGGAGAGCGTCGCGAAAGGTTCTTTGCAAATGGCATGGGCGGTTCCTGGGAAGAACGGCAACACAAAGACCGTGCTCCATTTGCAGTATCTCCCTCCGTTCGATGGCGAGACTTTGCTGTCGATCTTTCGCGCGCACCAACTGCCTGAGCTGGAGAATGTGACCGCTCAACAATACGAGCGGGTCTTTCACTGTGACGGCAGGATCGGATACTTTCGCGTATCGCACGATGAGCCGGGAAAAAACGCGCTGAGGCTAACGATCGTTGGAGCAGCTCGACACTCCGTACCCACGATCGAGCAACGGGTGCGGCGCATGTTCGATCTCGATGTGGACCCGGCCGCCGTTGCGGAACACATGGCCGCGCATCCCCATCTCGGCGACTTATGGAGGCGGTATCCGGGCCTGCGTGTCGCGCGCACCTGGGATCGCTTCGAGACCCTCATCACAACCATTCTTGGCCAGCTGGTTTCGGTCAGCTTTGGGCGTACTCTGATCCGGGAGCTGATGCAAAGCAGCGGGGCGAAAGCGGAGCATCCGGTTACAGGAGAGAAGATATTCCTCTTTCCAACTCCGAAGGCGCTTCTCACTGCTGACCTGTCTGGCGTGCGCACGTCGGAAATGAGGCGAAATGCGATTCGGGCGATTGCCGCCCTCGCCGCGGATGGTGGCTTGCCGCTGGTGGGCGAGCCTGAACCGCGGGAGCTCCGCCGAACCTTGCTTGCTCTTCCTGGCGTGGGCGCCTGGTCGGCGGAGTACGTCGCCATGCGAGCCTTCGATGACGACGATGCCTTTCCCGCAACCGACTACGGACTGAAGCAGGAGATCAAGCGCCATCCGGAAATGAACGTAAACCAGGTACGCCCGTGGCGTGCCTATGCTGCGGCTGCTCTGTGGAAGAACTTTGCAGCAACGAAGGGAACGCCCTATGAGTCTGTGGTATAAGTTTGCCGATTCTCCGATTGGCAAGTTGAAGCTTGTGGCCAGCGACAAAGGCCTCGCGGCCGTTCTTTGGGAGACGGAAAATCCTCGCCGCGTCCGCTTAGAGGAACTTGTTGAGGACGCCAATCACCCTGTGCTTTGCGAGACAGAGCGCCAGCTGGGAGAGTACTTCGCGGGCAAACGGCAATCGTTCTCGCTTCCGCTGGACATGAGAGGCACGCGCTTTCCAAAACCAGGTGTGGGAAGCGCTCCTGGCCATTCCATTTGGAGAAACGCGGAGCTACGGGCAGTTGGCCAATCAGCTGGGAAATCCAAAGGCCACGCGGGCGGTTGGTGCGGCGAACGGGAGAAATCCCATCGCCATCGTGGTGCCGTGCCATCGCGTGATTGGCTTTTCCGGCAAGCTTACCGGCTTCGCGGGCGGCCTCGAAGCCAAGGCTCTCTTGCTGGACCTGGAAGGTAAAGACCGGCGGCTCTTCCGATGAGGAGAGGCAAGGACAAATTGAGCCGCTTCCGCGCGCCGGCGGACATGCCGACCGTCCCGACTTCGCAGGTGAAGCGCAGGATCCTGCGCGATGGCGCCCGGGCAAACGAACTGCGCGATGAAGCATTTCGTCGCGTGATCCTTTCCATTCCGGCGGGAAAGGTCAGCACCTACGGACGGGTTGCGGCCGCGGCCGGCTATCCGCTGTACCATCGCGCCGTCGCTCGGCTGCTGCGCACCGATCCTCCAGATCATCTGCCGTGGCACCGGGTGCTTGGCGCCGGCGGCGAAATCAAGCTTCGCGATGAAGCCGCGCAGGAACAGAGGGCGCGGTTGAAGCTGGAAGGGGTCAAGTTCCGCGGCAAGCTTGTGGACATGGAGCGCTTTGAGCATGCCATTCGCTCGTGGGAGGCATTCGACTAAGGGTTTTGGCCAAAAAAAAATTGAGAGCTCGTCCAAGGGTGGAGCCGCCGCATTAGCCCCTGCGTAAAGCCACACAAGACACAAGACCTTATCTCCTGGACGGGTGCCCCATCTTCGCCCCAGCGTACGTGGGCCGGATACGATCTTTTTCGAATGCCTTTACTCCATCTGCGACCGTGCGATCGGTGGGATAAGAGCTTTGGAGGATTTCCTGCCCCGCGCCAGGTACGCCTTTGCCGAGCGACCTCCGTGATTTTTTGTCAAAAAGTGAGCGAAAAGAGTGATAAGTTACCTCGCGATTACCTTGGTAGCCTGGTTTCCAGTACCCGCGAGTGAGGGCGCGGGGAAACTGTGCGCCTTAAGTCCCATAAGCACTATGAAAGAAGTTCTCCCAGCGGCTAAAGCCGAACCCATTGACAACCATTTACGTACGGGCTGAACAGGTTGCGGAAAAGTCGCCCAACGAAGGGCACGGGTTTAGCCGTGCCGGAACAGCCATATGCAAGACTCCGCTTTAGCCGCTGGGGTACGCTCTGTCCATCCACCTCCACTCATGCCAAGGTGGTTGCGCCCTCTAGAATGTCGTTTGCGCGCTAATTTGGACAGCTCTGGCTGCGGATAGCCTCCCGCCCG
>CAVUQE010000013.1:0-123532 GCA_963743365.1 uncultured Acidobacteriaceae bacterium | reverse complement strand
GGTAGATCTCGATCAGCGCTTCCTCAGGCTTGCGCACCGAGTCGCGGCGAAGGGTGTTGGTGATGATGTTGCCCACATCGTCGCGGTCGGGGAAGAAGACCTGGAACGACGTGACGCCGCTCTCGGTAATCTTGTGGAGTTTGTCCGCGGTCAGCTCATGATTGGCTTCGAGCAGGACTTCACCGGTGGTGGTGTCGACCACGTCGGCCAGCGTCATCGCACCGTCCAGCTCCGCGGTTTCGATCTCGACCGAGGTGACCTTGTGGTTGCGCAGCGCCTTGAGAATGCTGGGCGTAACCTTGCGCCCGGAGTGGGCAATCTCTTCGCCCTTGACCACGACTGCGTGGGCCGGCTTGGCGCCCAACAGGTGGGTTCCCTTCTCCGCATCCTCGCTGATCTGCCAGGAAAGCTTGCCGTCCTTTACGTTGATGGTGTCGGCCAGGTAGAAGGTCTTGAGGATGTCCTCATCCGAGCGCAGACCCAGGGCGCGCAGGAAGATGGTGCCCAGGAACTTGCGCTTGCGGTCGATACGGACGTAGAGGGTGTTCTTCTGGTCGTACTCGAACTCCACCCAGGAACCGCGGTAGGGGATGATCTTGCCCAGGAAGTAGGTGCGGTTGCTGGCCGTCTCAAAGAAGACGCCGGGCGAGCGGTGCAACTGGCTGACGATCACGCGCTCGGTGCCGTTGACGATGAAGGTGCCATTCTGTGTCATCAGCGGAATGTCGCCGAAGAACACTTCCTGTTCCTTAATGTCACGAATGGATTTCGCGCCCGTTTCCGGGTCTTTGTCGTAGATGGTGAGGCGAACGGTCACTTTGAGCGGCGCGGAGTAGGTCATGCCGCGCTCTTCGCACTCCGCCTGGTCATACTTCAACTGCAGACCGACTGGATCACCGCACTTATTACAAAAATCGGGGGTGTTCTTGTTATAGGTGCCGCACTTCTGGCAGAGAACCTCTCCCGGATGGAAGGGATCGGTGATCACCATGGCTCCGCAGTTGACGCAGGCGGTACGCAGGTGATGCAGCCCCTTGAGGTGACCGCACTTGCACTCCCAGTTGCCAATGGAGAAGTCCACAAAGTCGAGCTGTGAGATATTGCGGAAATCGGTGATGGGGAAAACCGAGACGAATACGGACTGAAGCCCGTTATCTTCGCGCTCCGAGGGCAGTTTATCCATCTGCAGAAAGCGCTCGTAGGAGCGCCGCTGCACTTCAATCAGGTTCGGGATCTGAATAGCGGTTGGGATCTTGGAAAAATCGAGACGGCTACGAATGGCGCGGTGCTCGTTCGGCATGCTTCACTCCTGAGACTCGTGGGACGCGAGGTGATGCAAATCGGGGTACCGGCCGAGTCTCGCGGTTCCCCAAACGTTTTTGCTGCGCGGTGCGTGTGTTTGCCGCCTCGTGTCGGCGAACACACTGCGCTTTTATTTGCTAGGCAATGTTGACTGACAAGCGAACGTCAGGTTTTAATTGCCCGGTGGCCCTTGGACGGCAAGCCACCCCAGCAAGCGAGCTTGCCGGGGACCCCGGTAAATGGGGTCTTAACGCGATCGACTTCAGCGGAGGTTTTCCAGGCAGGCAAGGGCGCAGCACGGTGAGACGCAAACTGCTCGCGGGGACAGTGCTACCCACGAGCGTCACAACCGAATTGTGCACTTGACAAGATGAGAATTTTCGAATCCCGCTGATACCAATACGCCGCGTGTGCGCCGCCCTACAGCAGATCGTTCACCACACCACGATGTCCGCCGCCCATTTCGTAGGTGTGTGCCGGCGCAGAATGCACCGGAATAGTAGATCGCATACGAGTGATTGCCATCTCTAACTGAGAATCGCATGCAAAGAACCGCTCGGTCAGGTAACAAGCTATGCCTGGCAGAGACGCGCTAAAAATAATGATAGCGCGTCCTGCTTTGGCACGCAACTTGCTAATCGAACAAAATCGATTTTTTACTTGACTTCGACGGTAGCCACGCCCTCGAACTTCTTGCGGACGGTCTCGGCTTCTTCCTTGCTGACGTTCTCCTTCAGCGGCTTGGGAGCGCCATCGACCAGATCTTTGGCTTCCTTGAGGCCGAGGGAGGTGACTTCCCGCACTGCCTTGATGGTATTGATCTTGTTGGCACCGGCATCCTTGAGGATGACGGTGAACTCGGTCTTCTCTTCAACCGGCGCAGCGACGGCAGCGCCGCCTCCGCCGCCAGCTACGGCCACCGGGGCTGCGGCTGCCGCCGAGACACCGAGCCGCTCTTCAAGCTTCTTTACCAGAGCCGCCGCGTCCAACAGGCTCAAGCTTACGATCTGATCTTCCAACTGCTGCAAATCCGCCATTTTTCTCTCCACTGGAACAAAACTTTGGTAACACCACCGTGTACTTAGTTGCTACTAGCAGAAGCTTTTATGCCGCCCTGCCCTTACTGCTCCTGCGAAGGTTTCCGATATGCCCAGACCAAGCATCCCTTTGCAGTTCCTAAAATTCCTGAGGGCTAGCACCGCCGCCCTGAGCGGCTAAAAGCAACACCCAGGGGCTAAAGCCCAACGTATTCTCAATCCCTTACGGCCCGACTAAAGTCGTGCCCTGATACAAAGCTTGAGCTTTCTGCAGCCTGTAAGGGCCGTCCCTTCATACTCAACAACTTAACCCTCGACAGGCGGCTCTGTGGCGGCGGCTGCCGTTTGCGAATCTTCGTTGGTCCCGGCCGCTTCTGCCTCGGCTGCCACGGTCTCAGCCACTGGGGCCTCTGCCGCCGGAGCCTCGGCTACTGGAGCCGCTTCGGCCGGCGCTGCCACCTCGGGCGTCGCTATTGCGGCTGGAGCCTCAGCGACTGGCGCTGCTGGCTCAGGTTTCGCTTCGACCGCGGGCGCTGCTGGCTCAGGTTTGGCTACGGCTGGCGCTGGTTCAGCGGCCGCCGGCTTGCTGGGGACCGCGGCTGCGGCAAACTTGCCTTGCTCCACTGCCTGGTTGATCACTACCGCGAGATCGCGGCCGGCGGCGTTCATGACAGTGACCAAACGCTGCGCTGGGGCGTTGATGAGGAAGAGCAGCTTGGAGAAGATCGTCTCTTTGGACGGCATCGTCGCCAACTGCTTTACTTCTTCCACCGTGATGACGTGGCCGTCGACGATGCCCAGCTTGAAGGTGAACTCAGCGTTCTCCTGCATCCAGGTGGAGAGGGCTTTCGCCAGGACTACGGGGTCGCCGCTGGTATAGGCCACCGAGGAGACGCCCTTCAACCCCTGCAACGCCTGCTCTACCTTGGTTCCCTTGGACGCCCGTGCTGCGAGCTTGTTCTTGACCACCCGGTAACGGCCACCCGCGGTCCGAACCACCTTGCGCAGCTCATAATCCTGGGAGACGGTGAGCTTGGCAAAGGTGCCCACAATGGCGCTGGTCGAGCCTTCCAGCTCGTGCGCAAGATTTTCGATCTGTACTGCCTTTTTCGCCTTCGTAAGTGCCATAAAACCAGCCTTTTATCCCACCTCGCCGTGCTCGGGAGGGGTTCTACGCGGGGATGCCGGCGTAGGTAAAACTTTATAAAATTCGTACAAAAATCGAATTAGGGCTTCGCGGCCGCCTCAGCAACTTCGCTGTTGAGCGGGATGCCGGGCCCCATGGTCGAGCTCAGCGTGATACCCCGGATGTACTTGCCCTTTGCCGCTGACGGCTTGGCCCGGACTACGCTGTTGATGACTGTGGTGGCATTGTCAATCAGCTTTTGCGGCGGGAAGGAAAGCTTGCCCACCGGGACATGCACCAGGGCGGTCTTGTCGGTACGAAACTCGACCTTACCGGCCTTGATTTCGCGAATCGCCGCCGCCACATCGTTGGTGACGGTGCCGGTCTTGGGATTGGGCATGAGGCCGCGAGGGCCGAGCACCTTACCCAGCCGGCCGACGGACTTCATCATGTCCGGGGTGGCAATCAGGGCGTCGAAATCCGTCCAGCTTTCCTTTTGGATCTTCTCCACCATGTCTTCACCGCCGACTACGTCGGCGCCGGCTGCTTCTGCTTCGCGGAGGCGGTCGCCGGAGGCGATGACGGCTACTTTTTTGGTCTTGCCTAATCCGTGCGGCAATACCACCGTTCCACGCACCATCTGATCGGCATGCTTGGGGTCTACGCCGAGACGCAGGGTGAGGTCGACGGTTTCGTCGAACTTGGCATACTGCACTTTTTTGAGTAGGGGAACCGCGTCCTGCAGCGAGTACGGCCGGTCTTCCACCTGGGCGCGCACCTTCGCCATGTTTTTGCTGAGTTTCTTTGCCATGCTTCCTCTGTCTCCCACCGCCCTGGACTATGCTGCTGTCCCGCCGTGGTGTGGGCCGCGAATGCTAGCTGGCGACCGTTGACTTGCGTCTGATTGTTGCTCAAGACGCATTTTTGATTATCTCACAAATTTCTTCTCTCTCAAATTCGGGAGGGAGGAGGCCATGAGTGCCGCGCCCACGGCGCTCAGATAATTCTTCTTAATTGGGCCCCAGCCCTTACGGGCTGGGCTGACGTTTAGCGATCGGCCCTCCGGGCCTCGGATCCGTGGCGACTTTGCAGCGCCATTTCTTCCTTAACTTGCCATAGCGAAATGGCTGGGCTGACGTTTAGTGATCGGCCTCCGGGCCTCGGATCCGTGGCGACTTTGCAGCGCCACTTCTTCCTCACCTTGCCGTGGCCAAATTGGCTTCGCTCCGGAATGACAAAGGGGAGGGTTGCGCTCGCCTATGCGGCCGTGACGAAGGGATGAGAAGACTTGGTCGGGAGCTTTTCAGCTAAGCGGTGACTTCGATGCCCATGGAGCGCGCGGTGCCCTTGATGCTCTTCACCGCGGATTCCACGGAGACCGTGTTCAGGTCGGGCATCTTTTGCTTGGCGATCTCCAGCACCTGCTTCTCGGTCACTTTGCCCACTTTGTCCTTGTTGGGGGTGCCTGAGCCTTTGGCCAGATTGGCGGCCTTCTTTAGCAGTACTGCCGCCGGAGGGGTCTTGGTGACAAAGGTGAAGGTGCGGTCTACGTAAACAGTGATGACCACCGGGATGATCAGGCCGGCCATCTCTTTGTTCTGGGTGCGCGCATTGAACTGCTTGCAGAACTCCATGATGTTGACCTGCGCCTGGCCCAATGCCGGGCCCACTGGGGGCGCCGGGGTCGCCTTGCCCGCTTCAATCTGCAACTTCACCTGGGTCTGTACTTTCTTAACTGGAGGCATCTCTTAAACCTTTCACTAAACTACTTTTTCGACTTTGCCGAACTCGAGTTCGACCGGTGTCGACCGCCCAAAGATTGTGACCATCACCTTGAGGGTTTCGCGGTCCTCGTTGACCTCGTCGACTACGCCATTGAAATTGGCGAAGGGGCCATCGGTGATGCGGACGGATTCGTTCTTCTCGAACTTGATCTTCATCCGCGGCTTGTCTTTGGAGACATCGGTGCGGAAAAGGATCGAGCTGACTTCCTGCTCGCTCAACGCGACCGGCTTGTCGCCGGTGCCCAGGAAGCCTGTTACCCGGGGCGTGTTCTTCATCACGTGCCACAGGTCGTTATCCAGGTCCATCTCCACCAGCACGTAACCCGGCAGAAAGACCCGTTCGACGGTACGCTTTTTTCCGTTGAAGACCTCGGTGACCGGCTCGGTCGGAATCATGACCCGGCCAATCCTGTTTTGCAGGCCGAAGGCCTGAACGCGGCCCTCAATGGACTCTTTCACCTTGCGCTCAAAGCCCGAATACGCGTGGATGATGTACCACTTAAAACGCTCGTTGGCCGACGGGGTGAGCCCTTCCTCAGGGTTGAGCGGCGGAGTCTCCGGATTGGTGTCTTCCGTCATCGTTTTCTCTAATTTCTCTTTCAGCACTTACTGTACCCCGCCCAACCAGTGCAACAGCGATTGGATCACACGGCTTAATACCGCATCCACGACATAGAAATAGGCGGCGAAGGCAAACACGGTCACAATCACCACCGTCGTCGTGGTCTGCACTTCCTCCCGCGACGGCGTGGTCACCTTGCGCATTTCGCTGCGCACATCTCTCAGAAAATCCACTGTCCTGGTGTACATCCCAGTGATCTGGTTGCCCTGCCCAGGACTCTCTTGCCCTCGTTCCGCCAACTTGTCCGCGACTCTTGCCTTGGTCACAGCTTTCTCGGGCTGTGGACTCTGCTTCTCATCGCGAACTACCGTGGTTGACTTCGCCATAATGCTTCCTTCTTCCCCAGGCTCACGCCTAGCCACACGGGGTAATCACGAACACTCACGAACTGGCAGGGGCGGAGGGATTCGAACCCCCAAGTTCGGTTTTGGAGACCGACAGTTTAACCGTTGAGCTTACGCCCCTCAAACCAAAGTGCTGCATCTCTGCCACGCCAAAACGGCAACGCTCCGCTATAGCTTCGTGAGCTTCTCGTGGGCTCTCTCGAGCCACCAGGGGGCTTCAGACAATAATACTGTCGTGAAGGGATCCTGACCGATGTCGTATCACAGCGAGCCGTACCAAGGAGCCAGAGGCAGCAAAAAAAAATCAGTCGTTGCTTCCAACAAACGCCGGGCTATTTTGTTTCTTTGTGAGCGGTATGCTTGCGGCAGCGATTGCAGAACTTGGAGAACTCAAGCCGGCCTGTGGTCGTCTTTTTGTTCTTCGTGGTCGAGTAATTGCGCTCTTTGCATTCCGGACACTGCAGGGTAATTATTTCACGCATTAGTCTATCCTAACCGATTCCGGGCGATCCACGCCTCTGAAATTACTTCCCTTGAAAAGCGCCAGGGCCATTTCCAGGAGAAAACCCGGGGAAACGCCCCTTCTGAACTACCCCCCCAAGCCCCAAAAACCGAGACCTGGGGGGCGATTATTTGATGATTTCGCTGATGGTTCCGGCGCCTACCGTGCGGCCACCCTCGCGGATGGCGAAACGCAGGCCCTTTTCCATGGCCACCGGGGTGTGCAGCTCAATCTCCAGCTGCACATTGTCTCCCGGCATCACCATTTCTGTGCCTTCCGGCAGCTTTGCCGTTCCGGTCACGTCCGTGGTGCGGAAGTAGAACTGCGGCCGGTAGCCATTGAAGAACGGCGTGTGACGGCCGCCCTCTTCCTTGCTCAGGACGTAGATCTCGCCCTTGAACTTGGTGTGCGGCGTAATCGACCCAGGCTTGGCCAGGACCATGCCGCGCTCCACGTCTTCCTTGGCAATGCCGCGCAGCAGCAGACCCGCGTTGTCGCCTGCAAGTCCTTCATCCAGCTGCTTTTTGAACATTTCGACGCCGGTCACTACCGTCTTGCGGGTTTCCCGGAAGCCGACGATCTCCGCTTCCTCGCCCACCTTGATCTTGCCCCGCTCGATCCTGCCCGTCACCACCGTGCCGCGGCCGGAGATGGAGAAGATGTCTTCAATCGGCATCAGGAAGGGCTGGTCGATGGCACGTGCCGGCAAGGGTACGTTCTTGTCCACCGCATCCATCAACTCGTCGATCTTGGCTTCCCATTGCGCTTCGCCGTTCAACCCACCCAGGGCCGAGCCGCGAATGACCGGCACATCGTCTCCGGGGAAGTTGTACTTCGAGAGCAGCTCCCGTACTTCCATTTCCACCAGGTCGGTCAGCTCTTCGTCTTCCACCGCATCGCACTTGTTCAGAAACACCACGATGTAGGGCACACCTACCTGGCGAGCCAGAAGCACGTGCTCCTTGGTTTGGGGCATGGGACCATCGGTCGCCGCGACTACCAGGATCGCTCCGTCCATCTGCGCCGCGCCGGTGATCATGTTCTTGATGTAGTCGGCGTGGCCGGGGCAGTCCACGTGCGCGTAGTGACGGTTGGCCGTCTCGTACTCCACGTGCGCGGTGGCAATCGTAATGCCCCGCTCCCGCTCCTCGGGCGCATTGTCAATCGAATCAAACGAACGAAATTGTATCTTCGGATTGTGCTTCGACAATACCTTGGTGATCGCCGCCGTCAGCGTCGTCTTGCCATGATCGATGTGTCCAATCGTCCCCACGTTCACGTGCGGCTTGGACCGGTCAAACTTCTCCTTCGCCATCTTGTCCCTCTCTCCTGCTTAAACCCAAACTATACAAATTGGGAGGGGTTGTTGCCCCAGGGGCTAAAAGCCCTCATCCACTCGTCGGTTACGGCACGGCTAAAGCCGTGCCCATCGTTCAGCTCAGCTCTTGCGGAACCGTGCTCCTCGTTCAGCTCGGCTCTAGCGGAACCATACATTTCTTTCAGCCCGGCTCTCGGGACGGCTAGAGCTTATTTGCCCGCTAAGCCTCGCAGGGAAATCCGCCGATACGCCGCTCCCACACGGTAAGGCCGGTAAAGCGCCGGTCCAGAACGTCGTAGGCGGTCGCGTTGTTGGCCAGAAACACATCCAATCCCGAGGGCGAACTCCAGTGGTCAAGGGTGAAGAAACGGGCGGAATTGCCTACACTGCCCACCAACTCTACCCCCAGGAACTCCGGCGAGCGGCGGAAGAGGCGGGCCCAATCCCCGTCCGGCCCGTACGCGGCCACAAACTCCGCTTGGCACTCCTCCTTGACCTGGAACTCCCACACCACGATATACGTGCTTTCGCGTGCAACGGGAATCGCCAGTTCAGTAGTAGGCATATACCTTTAAAAACCTGCCGCGCAGCTCCGGCGTGACTTTCTCCACCAGGGAAAGGTAGAGCTCACGCGCCTGGCCGCGGTCGGAATCGCCGAGCGCCTGGTATGCCTCGATGGTGGCCGCACCCAGCAGGCCACGCCGCAGCAAGCCCTCGAAATCCCGCACGCGCAGCTTGGATCGCTGCACCCGCTTCAAAAACCCGGCGACATTGCCGGAGGCGAACAAGGGCTCAAGCGACGCCCTGACGGCGGCGAAGTGCGACTCATCCTCAACCGGTAAGACTGCCTGAACAAACATTTTGTAGGCACTCACATAAAAAATAGTTTGGAGCGGGAGACGGGAATCGAACCCGCGACCAACAGCTTGGAAGGCTGTGACTCTACCACTGAGTTACTCCCGCCAATTATGACCAAAAATAACTTACCTCAGGGGCTAAAGCCCTCATCAGCCCATTGTTTACGGCCCGACTAAAGTCGTGCCCTGACACAAAACATGACTTTTCCCGCAACCTGTAAAGCCCCTATGTGGGGCTGACCTTGGTGCCGCGGTTAAAGCCATGCCCTTTATTCGCGACTCTTTCCGCTATAAAGCTGTGCCCGTCTGATTTAACCCACGTCTGGAGCTGGTCCCTCCTAGCTCCGTTAGAGGTGGGCTCTCGTTCGACTACACCTTAACGACAAACTCTGGAGCTGATGACCGGGATTGAACCGGTGACCTCTCCCTTACCAAGGGAGTGCTCTACCGACTGAGCTACATCAGCCCTAAAACCTTAACCATGCTATCGCGAAGCGGCGGCCGTGAGCGCGATCCGCAGCGCGAAAAAAACCAGCAACAGTAATACCACCGAGCGTACCTTGCCGGGGTCGATCGTTTTTACTGCAAAACCTGCCAGGACTAGCAGCATGCCAAACGCGATCCACTTACGCCTTGGCGACCGCGGCCCGGTGTCCATGTCACACCCCAGCGTTCCAACCCATGGTGCACAGGGGAGGATTCGAACCTCCGTAGCTCCAAGGAGCGGCAGATTTACAGTCTGCTGCCATTAACCACTCGGCCACCTGTGCACAATCGCAGACCGGGACGAGAATGCTCCCGATCTGACACAACATCACTGCGAAGCCGGAGATCATCCACACGACCCCATTCCGCAGACGCTTTCCCGCGCGCAGCCAGCTCAAAGGAAAAATACCGTCAGTGTGGAATGATTGCGGCGGGACCTTAAAGCATTTTTCCTATTACTGTGTCTTTCTTGTGAGTAGTGATGTGCGGCTTTCTTGATGAAAAGCCGCGCCTGCACCGTCTCTTCTGTCTGCAGCCATAGGAAGAATGCTTACCGGCGAAACGAAACTCTGGAGCTGGCGAAGGGACTTGAACCCCCGACCGTCTGATTACAAATCAGATGCTCTACCAGCTGAGCTACGCCAGCCCGAACAACCCGTGTTTCCCGCCCTAAAAACAAGACCTAGGCACCGGTCTCGCAGCAGGTTCACAATTGCCAAGGTTACCACAGGGCGGAATGGCTCCGCAATTTGCCGGAGCGTGTTCGCCGCGGCCCCGGATGCTATCATTCCTCGACTGATGAGGGTGGTAAACCGTACCCCGCATGCCCAGGCGCACCAAGGCAACCATCATCATTGTTGTGCTCCTTCTCCTGCTGGTGGCGTTGGCTGCTTACTTGCGCCGCAAAGCCCCGCCCGAAGCCGCGAGGCTTCTTCCGGAATCTGACTGCATTCTCTATTTCAATCTGCGCCCGCTGCGCGCCTACACCCACTTCGACCAGCACCAGGTGGCGCACGACCCCCAGTATCAATCGTTTATCGATGCCACCGGCTTCGAATTCGAACGCGATCTGGACGAGGTGGCCTTCGCTCTGCATCGCATGCCTAACCCGTTGGGTCCGAATGGGGCAGTGGCGTACTCGGAGATTTTTGTTGGTCACATCGATCGCAAACGCCTCAGCGCTTACCTGGGATCGATCGCCGCCCAGAGCGAAGAATATGCCGGACACACGATCTACGATATCCCGAGCCACGGCCGGACGGTCAGGGTAGCGTTGCTTGGGTATGACATGGTGGCTGCCTCCAACACGCCTACGCCGGAGCAGATCCACTCCATGCTCGACCGCTATCGCACCTCGGCGTTGCCCTTTTCGGGCTCTTCCCTGCTCACCGATCATTACGCCGAGGTGCCTTTGCTCTCGGTGGCCTGGGGGATTGGGAAGATCACCGTGCCGCTCAAGAGCGATGGCATCAGCCTGATGGGATTTCATTTTCCGGTTGCGCTTAACACCACGTTCATCGGCTCGGTGCGTTGGGGGGGTGCTTTGCACCTGAGGATCGAAGAGATTGCCCCTACGAATTTGGCGGCTACGGTCTCGTCCGATGCCTTGAATACCATCGTCGCTATCGGCCGGGCGGCGGAAAACAATCTGCCATCGGCGATGACCAATGCCGATATACGCGACCTGCTGAACTCCACGGATGTCGAGCACAAGAATGACCGCGCGGTGGTTACGGCTACGCTGCCTGTGGCGCTGCTGCAAAAACTGGTGACGGCTCCGAATTCCCTGCGCTCTTTGCCCCAGCCGGGCACGCAAACGAATCGGCCGGCACCTCCGAATCAATAGCGGTTTCCCTCTAGTAGAGCCCATAGGAACAGGACGTTTCTAAGGGGTTCTTCTGCACCACAGGCCTGCAGCCGGTTCATACCGTCGACTAGACAGCTTGCGGAAAAAGTCGGTTTGAGGGAGAAAACCGTCCCCTCAGTGGCTAAAGCCAGACCTGCTTTTAATCACTTACGTACGGGCTGAAGCCCGTACCCTTCAAGAGCCAGAGTTTTTCTGCAAGCTTTAGAGTCGCAGCAGTCTTCCGAAGATCAAGCGGAAGTAGGCTTCGGCATCGATGCTGCGCAAGACCAGCGCGTTGGCGGGCTTTCCGCTCACGCTCCACCAATCGACCACGCTGGCGCCCAGGGTCAGAGGGCTTTGGCATTCGATATCCACGCGAACGCGGCGGCCGGCGAACAATTGCGGTTGCAGAAGATAGGCGGTGACGGTCGCATCGTGCAGCGGACCGCCGGCCCATCCGTACTTCGCACGGTCGAAGCGCTTGTTCCATTCCAACAAATGATAGAAGGCCGTGCCTACCGATGTTCCCGCAGCGCGCAGCATCTCCAGGCGCGCATCGGTGATCAGCGCCTGGTGAGTGCAGTCCAGGGGAATCATGGTGATGGCCGCGCCGCTGGAGAAGACGCGGGCCGCGGCCTCGGGGTCGACGTAGAAGTTGAACTCCGCCGCCGCGGTGATGTTGCCGCCCTCAGACATGGCGCCGCCCATCAGCACGATGCCCGCCAGATGCGTGGCCAGTCGCGGTTCACGCGCCATGGCTAACGCCACATTGGTTAATGGCGCCAGGCAGCAGAGCGTCACGTCTTGGGGCGGCCGCGACATGACCATTTCGACGATGGCCTCGGGAGCAAACCCAGGCTGCAGCGGTGTTTGCGGCTCCGGCAAGTCATAGCCATCGAAACCGGTGCGCCCGTGCACATGCTCGGCTGTAACCAGCGGGCGTACCAAGGGTGCGGCAGCGCCGGCATAGACAGGAATGCCGGTCCGCTTGGCGAGCTCCAGAGTTTTGCGCGCGTTCTTCGCGGTCAACTCGAGCGGAACGTTTCCGGCTACGGTGGTGATGGCCAGCACCTGCAACTCCTGGGGAGAAGCAAGAGCGGCCAGAAACGCCACCGCATCATCGGGCGATGGGTCGGTGTCGAAGATGACGTTCATCGCCATCTCAACGGAGAGCCCGAAGCAGGGCCTGCTTCCATCCGGGAACGTCCATTTCCCAAATGACTTTTTGTTTGCGCCCCTGGGCGAGGACGTCGCCCCAGACGGCGCGATTTCTTTCATCCGTCGCCACGCCCAGGCGATCGATCACGCTCATCCCGCGGGTGATGCCGCTATCGACCTGCACGTCCATGTAGTGGTCGGAGGCAACGAGCGCTAACGACGGATCGAGCAGGATGGCCATTGCGATGGGGTCGGGCAGAGAGATACCGTCTTCTCCGGTCTGCGTTTTGTAGGCAGTGGCTGCGGTGCTGTTGGAATGGATGGAGAAGTGCGCGAAGCTCGTTTCCAGCGCGAGGATCTCTTTGGTTTCAGCGGCGTTCACGACTGCTGCGCCGCGCGAGAGCTGCCAGCCGACGAGTTCGATTGGCAGCTGCGAGCGAAGGACCACGCGCGCCGCCTCGGGATCCACCCAGAAATTGAATTCGGCCGCCGGAGTGACGTTGCCTTCGCAGCAGGGCGCCCCGCCCATGACCACGCAGCGGCTTACGTTAGCCGCCAGTTGCGGCCATTGCCGCAGCGCCAGGGCGAGGTTGGTTAATGGCCCCAGGGTAATGATTTCTATGCCTGGATTGGCTTCTACCGTGCGCACGATGGCGTCTACGGCAAAGCCCGCTGCAGGGGTGCACGCAACCGGCTTGTAGCCGTGATCGCCGACTCCGTCGTGTCCGTGGAACCAGACGGCATCTTCGAGTGGACGGGTAAGCGGGGCGGCTGCTCCGACGAAGACAGGAACCGTGGAACCGCAGAGCTCAGCGGTGTAGAGGGCATTTTGCGTTGCCTGCTCGATGTCGGCATTGCCGGCGACGGTCGTGATCGCGATCACACTTACTTCCGGCGAACGGAGCGCCATGATGAGCGCTACGGCATCATCGGACGCCGTATCGGTATCGATCAGGAGCTTTCGCGGGGTATAAGGATGCATTGCATTTGAGGCTAAAGCATTTTGTCGTCAGGCCCAACCGGGATCTCTTCCCTGAGCCTTTGGCAGTGCGCGTGCGATCCGTCGCATGCAGCATCAACACAATAGTTCCATGGGGAACGGTCAAGTTCCGTCGCGAAGATTGGAGTTATCATCGAAAAGGCTCATTCAGCAGACTCGAGAGGACACATTCATGGCCACGATCGCGACCACAGAACAAAAGACGGAGGCTACGCAGTCATTAGAGAGCGTGCCACACTGGATTGGCGGCAAGACCGTTGCCGGGCAGTCGAAGTCCTTTGCCGACGTCTTCAACCCTGCCACGGGTGAGGTGAAGCGCCGCGTTCCTCTGGATGGGACGGTGGAGCTGGAACAGGCCATCGCCGCTGCTACGGCGGCATTTCCTGAATGGTCGAACCTGCCGCCGCTGCGCCGCGCGCGCGTGCTCTTTCGTTTTCGCGATTTGCTGGAGAAGAATACCGACCGCCTCGCCGCCGTCATTACCTCAGAACACGGCAAGGTCCTGGACGACGCGCGCGGAGAGGTAACGCGGGGCCTCGAAGTGGTCGAGTTCGCCACCGGCATTCCTCACTTGCTCAAGGGAGAGTTTACCGAGCAGGTGGGCACCGGCATCGATAGCTGGTCTTTCCGGCAGCCGCTGGGTGTGGTCGCCGGCATTACCCCCTTCAACTTCCCGGCCATGGTTCCGCTGTGGATGCTGCCCGTCGCCATCGCTACTGGCAACTGTTTCATTCTCAAGCCCAGTGAGCGTGATCCTTCGGCCTCTCTCGTCCTGGCCGAGCTGCTCAAGGAAGCAGGGTTGCCGGACGGCGTGTTTAACGTAGTCCACGGCGACAAGCGGGTAGTGGATGCAATCCTCGACCATCCCGGGATCCAAGCGGTCAGCTTTGTCGGGTCCACGGCAGTAGCGGAGTACGTCTACCGTCGCGGCACGCAAAGCGGCAAGCGGGTGCAGGCGCTGGGCGGAGCCAAGAACCATATGGTCGTGATGCCCGACGCGGACATGGACCAGGCCGCCGACGCGCTCACCGGCGCGGCCTTCGGTTCGGCGGGCGAGCGCTGCATGGCGATCTCGGTGGCCATTGCGGTGGGAGACGGCACTGCGGAAGCGCTGCTCACACGCATGCGAGCGCGCATCGCCAAGCTTAAGGTTGCCGATGGCACCGAAGCCGGCGCCGAGATGGGCCCCCTCATCACCGGCGTACACCGCGACAAAGTCGCCGGCTACATCGAACTGGGGGTGAAAGAGGGCGCGGAACTCTTCGTCGATCCCCGCACTAAGGAAACATTGCCGAAAGGCAACGGCTTTTTTATCGCGCCCTGTCTCTTCGATAACGTCACATCGGAAATGCGCATTTATCGTGAGGAGATTTTTGGGCCGGTTCTCTCTGTGCTGCGGGTGCCTGGATTTCAGAAAGCTCTTGACCTGGTCAACGACCACGAGTACGGCAACGGCGTCTGCATCTTCACCCGCGACGGAGACACCGCGCGCGCCTTCGCCAACCAGGTGAAGGTGGGGATGGTTGGCATCAACGTCCCTATCCCCGTGCCCATGGCCTTCCACAGCTTCGGCGGCTGGAAGCGCTCGCTCTTTGGCGACCATAACGTGCATGGGATGGAAGGTGTCCGCTTCTACACCCACGTCAAGACAGTGACCGGCCGTTGGCCCACAGGCATTCGCGCCGGGGTGAGCACGTCCATGCCAACCCATGGCTGAACTGGAAGCCGGTACGCGCATCGGGGGTTCTTCGATCAGCGACTTCTGTTTGCTGGTCCAGGATCTCGAGCGCGCGATCGAGTTCTATCGCGATCGGGTAGGGTTCAAGCTGCGCCGTCTGGCCCCTGGGTTCGCTGACTTCTTCACCGCGGGAGTCACGCTGGCCCTGTGGCAGGTGGATCATATGCAGACGCACCTGCAACTGCCGCCGGGGATGGCATCGAAGAGCGGCTGGCGCACCATGGCGGCCGTTCAGGTAGAAAACCGCGAGCGGGTGCACGCGATGCATCTGGAGCTATTGGCCCGGGGGGTTCCGTTCTTAGTCGGGCCGCAAGCCTATCCTTGGAACGCCTATGCCTGCTATTTCACCGACCCGGAAGACAATTTGTGGGAGATCTATACTTGGCAGCAAGGCGGCCATGCGAATCTGATCTTCAGTGGTGAGCCTTAGGAAACAACCAACCATGCGATGACCATCACCGTCGATGACCATCCGTATTGATATAGAGACGTATTGATACAGAATGGAGCGACGCAGAATGGAGCGACGCAGAATGGAACCCACAGAAGCTACTGTTATCCACTCTGGGGCCATTGAGGCTTACGGCATCGAGCCGATTCCAGAGGCGCTCAAGACAGTGCGCTGGCCGGATCTTTTCCTCCTGGTCAGTAATTTCCTGGTCAATCCTGGGACCATTTTGATCGGCGGCTTGGCTGTGGCTTCGGGCCTGTCCTTCTGGGCTACCATTCTCACCAGCACGCTGGGCATACTCATTGCTTTTTCGGCGTACATCGTCATGGCCACCGTGGGGGTGGACTACGGCATCACGGGGCAGGTCGCGTGCCGGATGGTCTTCGGCATCCGAGGGGCGAAGTGGCTGCCCTCCATCATGCGCAC
Source organism: uncultured Acidobacteriaceae bacterium (assembly GCA_963743365.1). Classification (GTDB taxonomy): domain Bacteria; phylum Acidobacteriota; class Terriglobia; order Terriglobales; family Acidobacteriaceae; genus PALSA-350. The sequence goes on along the minus strand of CAVUQE010000013.1, from coordinate 107,535 downwards.
CATCGCGTCGGCGTACTGGTTCGCGTTGCAGACCATTGTGGGAGCGACGGTTTTCGTCGCCATTGCTCACCAGTGGACGGGCCGCCACTATTCCGTAGTGCGCACTGGCCTTATCCTCGCCAGCGTGCAGGTGCTTCTGGCCCTGGTTGGTTATCAATGGCTGAAGATGATCTCGCGATTCAGCCTCCCGGTCAAAGTTGCGGGAATCCTGTATCTCTTTTTTGTGCTGGCCCACGGCCCAGGCGCGAATTACCGGCCTGCCGCGGTGGTCCATTTTCATGCGCAATACGGCTGGGCCTATTTGGTGGCCGCAGTCTGGCTAAACAGCATGACCGCGTCCTGGCTCACCATGATTACCGATGCGGCCGACTTCTGCCGCTACACGCGCAGCCGTAAAGACATGTGGTGGGGCACCATGCTGGCTGGTGGGCTGGCCACCGCGTTATCGGTGTCGCTGGGCGCTTATGGAGCCGCCGCCTCACTGGGACGGCAACCGAATCCCTTTTCGCTTGCCGCGGTGGTGGACCCGCATTGGCTCACGATGGTTGTATTGCTCGTGGTCATCGCGCTCGACGAAAGCACAATCAATGTGATGAACCTATACACTGGCGGTCTTTCCCTCTCCAACATGTTCGAGGGCCCGGGCCGCTTTTGGAACACGCTCTTTGTGGGCGTCGCCAGCACTGGACTATCCGCGTTGCCTGTGCTTCTGGAACGGCTGGTCCCATTGACCACCGCGCTAGGCAACTTGTTCGCACCGGTCGCCGGGGTGCTGATCTTCCACTATCTGTTTATCGAGCACATGCGCATCGACGTGCCTGCGCTTTTTGATCCCAAAGGGGTTTATCACTACTGGCATGGGGTGAATGTAACCGCGATTCTCTGGTGCTTTCTGGGGGGCGGCATCTATTACGTGCTGCCGACGGCCGCTCTTCCCGCAGTGATCGTGCCCTTGATCACGGGCGCCGGCTATTTATTCACGATGCGGGTGTTGGCGAGGCGCCAGCTCGATTCCGGCGAAGCTAAAAGGGACTACGAACTGCAAGCGTCTTCGGGAAAATAAACCACCCTCAATGCCCTTTCGAAGCCTTGCGTGAGGCCGCCAGGCTGGCCCTGGACAGACCCGCTGCACCATGGCGCCCGGTGCAGACATTGTCCACGTTCGGCGCAAGCTGGGGGGTGGTTAGTGATCGACTGTCGGCATTTGCGTGCGGGCCGAGTGAAACTGCAGATCCCTCGGCTACTCCGGATTTCCTGTGGAGCTTGATGGCGTTGGCGAACTTCATGCGGCTTTCCATATTGAAAGCCGCATGCATGGCCGTCGGTGAGTGCCCGGTGGTAGGAAATCCTGGTACGTTCCTAATGACAAGGATACGAGCGGGTAGTGCCGCGCTTAGGCGCTCAGATCATCTTCGAGATGAGCCCCAGCCCTCCCGGGCTGGGCTCACGTTTGGCGGTCGGCCCTCCGGGCCTCGCATCCAAGGCAATTTTGCGGTGTCATTTCTTTCTCAACTGCCACAGGCGAGTCGGCTCCTTGGGATGACTTGAGAACTTAGCTAGTGGATGAAGGAACCGCAGGTCCCTCCACTACGCTTCGCTACGGGATGACAAAATTGAGGGCGGCAGCACACCTTGGCATGGGTGGACATGGATGGATAGAGGCAAGCGACGAGGGTCCCTGCCCTTAACACGAATTGCTACACGTGGGCGTTGGTAAGAGCCGCGTAGAGGAAATCCGGGTACGCTCTCCGGTCGAAATGACCAAGTTGAGGGCGGCACACGTTTGCATGGGTGGACATGGATGGACAGAGTCAAGCGACGAGGGTCCGCACCCTTACACGAACTGCTACTTACGCTCTCGACACCCGGGCTTATGGCAGGCGCGCATACAGCTCACAGATAAGGTCGTAGTAGCCATCGGAGTTTCCGTCTCGAATGTAAGTCACGTTGCGGGGCCGATCGGTGATCTGCCACCAATCGGCTACGGATGCCCCGGCGGTCAACCCGTCTCCACATTGCACGGTGACATTGATCTTCCTTCCGGAAAACAGCTCGGGACGCAACATATAGGCGGGCACGCAGGGGCCATGCAAAGGCGCGCCGTTCCATCCATATTTTTTCAGATCGAAGGCCTCGGAAAAGGTCAGCATATCGGCGATGGCTATGGCGCACTTGGTGCCCACGGAGCGCATGCGGTTGAGCCGCTCCCGGGTGCTGAGCATCTTGTGCGTGACGTCGAGCGGCAGCATGGTGATGGGCGCGCCGCACTTGAGCACGATGTCCGCCGCCTCAGGATCGACATAGACGTTGAACTCCGCTGAAGGAGTGATGTTGCCGCACTCGAAGTAAGCGCCCGCCATCATCACGATGCCGCCGATACGCGCCGCGATGTCGGGCGCTTGCACCAGGGCCAGCCCGAGATTGGTCGTGGGTGACAGGGAAACGATATGCACCTCGCCCGGCTGGGCGGAGCGCAGCGTCTCCACGATGAATTCCACCCCATGCTGCTTCTGTACCTTGGTCTTGGGCGCGGGCAAATCATGGCCATCGAGGCCGGTAGGCCCGTGAACATGGTCGGCAATCACCAGCTCTTTCAAAATCGGCCGGGGACATCCGGCGAAGACGGGGATATCCGCGCGCCCCGCCAGCTCCAGGATCTTGAGCGTGTTGATGGCGGTATGTTCGAGGCCGATGTTGCCGGCGGTGGCCACAAAGCCGAGGATCTCGAAGGACTCGGGCGCGGCCAGCATCATCATGATGGCCGCCGCCTCATCCTGCCCGGGGTCGGTGGTGACGATAACCTTGGTTGGCGTCAAGAAAAATTCTCCAAATGAAAGTGGAAGCATTCTACCGGCGTCCTGGCCGTTGAGAAAGCAGGCTGATCATCGTTCCCGGCGAGGTACCTCCCTCCGCTGTCTTTGCCGCAAGGATTGCGAATCGTTGCCCTTGACACCATACTTGATGCAGCACTGAGATGGGGTCTCATTGAGAATGATCGTCCGCTACGCACTCCGCCAGATACGCAGGAAGCCCGGATTCTCTATCACCGTCATAGTTACATTAGCTCTCAGCATCGGCGCCAACCTTGCCGTATTCCAGCTTCTGCAGGCAGTGCTCTTCGCTCCGCTCCCCGTCGCCAACCCGTCGCAACTCTATGCTCTCCATTTCGTAAAGTCTCCCTACGACGGGCAGTGGTTCTACTCCTATCCGGCGTATCAGCGCCTGCGGCAGGCATCGCAGAACGGAACACCCATCATTGCCCATTCGGGCGTAGGCGAGGGGGTCCTTCAGGCTGGGAACGGCTTCTCGGAAGAAGCCACCTTGCAGCTTGTCTCGACTGATTTCTTTTCTGTTCTAGGCCTATCGCCGGCTTCGGGCAGGTTTCTTGCGCCGGCTGACGACTCGTCTGGCCAAAGCGAGCTGCCGGTCATCCTGCGCCATGATTTTGCCCAGACCAAATTCGGTTCGGTGGACTCCGTAATCGGAATGAAGGCGGTTCTCAATCGCGTGCCCATCGTGGTGGTTGGGGTCGCTCCGGAGCGCTTCTCCGGAGTGGTGCAAGGATCTGCCCCCGACGTATGGCTGCCCTTAGTGGCCCAATCCTCCGGGCGCTTTGGCACCTGGTTCGACTCGCTTGGCCCGGGATACGATATCGATTTGCAATCGCCCTATAGGAATCAGGATGGAGTTTTCTGGCTATGGGTCCTGGCCCGCATTCCCGATGCAGAAAAGGCCAGCGCGGCGACCCGCTGGACACAAGCGCTGCAGCCGGATTTACAACGGATAGGCAACGCGACCAAAGATGCCAAGGAGCGCGAGCATATTCTTCACGCGCAGATGCAGCTGGTCTCGGCAGCTGGTGGCGAAGGATCGCTGGGCACGGAATACCTGCGGCCCTTGCTGCTCCTGATGGGCATGTCGGCCATGTTCTTCCTGGTTGGATGTCTCAACCTGGGAAACCTTCAGCTGGCGCGTCTCTCCGGACGGCAACGGGAGATCGGGGTTCGGGTCGCATTAGGGGCGAGCCGCTGGCGGGTTCTACGCCAGTTGGTGGTCGTGGACCTTGTGTTGCTCGCAATGGGAGGGATTCTAGCCGTAGCCACCTGCCGGGTCGCCAGTTCCCTGTTACTGCACTGGGCCTCTCCACGGGAACGGCTCATCCCCGTCGATCTTCATTTTGGCTTGAGATATTTCCTGGCGGGGATCGTTCTCCTGTTGGTGGCGCAGATGGCGTTCAGCATCCTGCCCGCCTGGCAGATTACTCGCAGGAGTCCTATATCCTCCCTGCGCACGAGCGTGGGCAACATCGGCGGCTCGGCGAAACGTGACCTGCGCTGGTCGACATTGCTGCTTACCGGGCAGGTCAGCTTGTCGCTGCTGTTGCTCTCGATGGCTGCGCTCTTTGCCCAGACACTGCTAAACCTGGGCACGCTCGATGCCGGGCTCGACCGCCAGCATGTCCTGTCGGTCCATTTGGACCTGGTGAGTGGCGGTCTGGAGAAGCAGGATCTCACCGGCCTGAATCAACGCATTCTGGAGCGTATCAAGTCCTTGCCCTTCGTTCGCGATGCCGCCATGCAGATGTGCCGCGTTCCGGGCTGCGTATGGAATACGGCTATCCATGTTTCCGGCCAGCCTGATCTTTCGCCCGCGCAGATGCATGGAGAAGAGAACCATGTCAGTATCAATTACTTCCACACCATGGGCATTCCGCTCCGGCGAGGAAGAGTGTTCAGCGACGCCGACCGGCCGCACGCGCAGCCGGTGGCGATCCTCAACCAGGCATTTGCAGAGAGGCTCTTCGGCAAGCAGGATCCGATCGGGCAGTTCATCGGTTATGAGGCTGCTCCGGGCGATCACGCATTTCAGGTGGTTGGCGTGGTTGGCGACGCGCATGTCGATGGGCTGCGTCTTCCTGCACCGCCAGTCGCCTACTTCTCTCTCGAGCAGGGCGCGTCACCCGCAGGCACGATCGAGGTGAGCGCTACGGGTTCCCCGGCCAACATCGCGGCCGATATTCGCCGCAGCTTGAAGTCTGTCGCTCCCGATTTGCCTATTTCGGAAATTGTGCCGCTCAATACTGAGTTCAATGATGAGTTGTCTACGGAGAAATTGTTGGCGCGGCTAACCACGACCTTTGCCGTCATGACGCTCGCCCTGGCGGCAATCGGATTTTATGGGCTGCTCTCTTTCCAAGTGGTACGCCGTACCTCGGAAATTGGCATACGGATCGCGATGGGGGCAACTCGAGGCCAGGTGATCGGGCTGTTCTTGCGCCAGACTGCCTTCATTCTGATCTGCGGAATCATTCCTGGAATTCTCCTCACGGTGCTGGTGGGACGAAGTGCGCGCACCATTCTTTATGGTGTTCGGGAGACGGATCCGTGGGCCCTCGCGCTAGCCAGTTGCGTGCTGATCGCGGGCGGCTTGCTGGCGACGCTTATTCCAGCACGCAGGGCGTCGGCGCTCGATCCGATCCAGACCTTGCGCGCGGAGTGAATCCGCTACCAGCGATGAAAACCAATCCGCTCTAAACTGGAAGGAGCGTCTGGAGGATTTCCCCATGAAGTTGCCCCATTTCTCCGCTCCCCTTGGTTCCTTCTGCGTAACGACGGGCGCGCTGCTGGCTGCCATCACGCTTTCCACGCTGCCCGTTGCGGCGCAGACCCTCACCGGCCAGGCGGCCTTTACCGACTACACCAAGGAACATCCCGGCGTTCGGCGCAAGCTCACCGTCGCCGACCTTCCTGCGCCTTATGCCACTCCATCGGCAAACAACGGACCCGCGATCTTTCCCCGCCCGGACGGAGTGTGGCCCCAGGCACCGGCTGGGTTCAAGGTGGAGCAGTTTGCCACGGGCCTGGATAACCCACGCCTGATGCGCATGGCGCCCAATGGAGACATCTTCCTGGCCGAGTACGACCCGGGAAAGATCCTGGTCTTTCGCGGCATCGGCGCCGACGGCAAAGCAGGCCAGATGGAGGTCTTCGCATCCGGCCTCAAAGGGCCGTTCGGCATCAATTTCTACCCCAGCGGCCCTAACCCGCAATGGGTGTACGTGGGCAACATGGAATCCGTGGTCCGCTTTCCTTACAAGAATGGCGACCTGAAGGCGAGCGGACCGCCGCAGACCCTGGCCACGCTGCCCGGCCCGGGCGGCCATCGCACCCGTGACATCGCTTTCACCCCGGACGGAAAGCACATGTTGGTGTCCGTCGGCTCGCATTCCAACGACGACGATTCCGATACCACTCCAGCCGAGTTTCACCGCGCGGATGTGCTCGAGTTCACGCCCGAAGGTAAGTTCGAGAAGGTCTACGCGTGGGGCATCCGCAACTGCGTGGGAGAAACCATTCACCCCACCACGGGCGAACTGTGGTGCTCCACCAACGAACGGGACGCGCTGGGCAACAACCTGGTTCCCGACTACATCACGCACGTGCAGGAGGGTGGCTTCTACGGCTGGCCCTGGTACTACATGGGTTCCATTCAGGACCCGCGGCAGCAAGGGAAACGTCCGGACCTGAAGGGCAAGGTCATCGTACCCGATGTTCTGCTCAATCCCCACTTCGCTTCGCTCGAGATGCAGTTCTATGAGGCCTCCGCATTCCCGTCCACCTATCACGGCCGGGCCTTTGCTGCCGAGCATGGTTCGTGGAACCGGGATCCGCGCGGCGGCTACGAAGTGATCACCGTCCCTATGGACGGTGGCAAGGCCACGGGAGCGTATGAAGACTTCCTCACCGGCTTCGTTCTCCCCGGCGGGAAGGTGTGGGGGCGTCCGGTGGGCATCGCCGTGGCCAAAGATGGATCGCTGCTGGTCTCCGACGACGGCTCGAATACCATTTGGCGGGTGAGCTATACGGGAGCGAAAACAGCGGCGTCCGGCCAATAGCGGATGCGCACTTCGGAATGGATCCAGATCGGGTTTGCCATCATCCTGGCGGCCGCGGCCTGGATCCAACCGCTTTTTTCCCGTCATCCATTGCCTGCCCGCCGTCGTTGGACGATCACGCTGCTGGCGCTCGTCCCTTGGATAGTGGTGTCGCTGGCGCGCGCGTCTGCGGGTTTTCTGCCGACACTGTATGTCTCCGTTTTACGCGACTGGCTGACCGCGGGGCTCTTCCTGGTGCCTTACTGGCAGACAGGCCAATTCTTCCAGGCTCCGAACCACCGCATTGAAGAGTACCTGATGGCTTTTGACCGTTGGTTGATGCCGCGAGCGGCGGGGACTTCCGGCACCGCGCGCACCGGCTTCGGCATGGTGTTGGAAGTCGCCTATCTCTTCTGTTATCCGCTGGTCCCGCTGGGACTGCTAGCACTCTATGTTGTGGGCCAACGCAACCACGCTGCCGCCTTTTGGTTGGTGGTCCTGATCTCGACCTATCTCTGTTACGCAATTACTCCGTTTGTGCCCGCCTACCCTCCGCGGGATCTTGCTCGCGTCCAACCGGTTTCGGCGCAAACGGGCAAGGCGAGGGTCTTCAACCGCTGGATTCTCAAGCATGGAAGCATCCATGCGATTTCGTTCCCCAGCGCGCATGTTGCGTCTACGTTCGCGACGTCGCTGGTATTGCTGCACTTCGCGCCCATCATGGGGGGGATCTTCCTCTTCATCACTATCTGGATTTCCCTGGGCGCGGTGGTAGGACGCTATCACTACGCGCTCGATGTGCTGGCGGGCGCGGCAACTGCGTCGCTCGTCTTTGTGTTTTGTTATTCGTATCTTTGACTGAGCTTATTTGCGGGTGGGCGTAAGGGGACCTGCTTGTCGAAACGGTAAAAACTTTGGTGGGCTTCGCCATCTTTTTCGGCCCAGGTACGCTGAGGCGAACGTGGGGCACCCGTCCTGTTTCAAATCGGTTCTGCCAGCGGAACGACCGTTGACGGCCCTTACTTGACGCCGAAGATTTTCATGGCGGCGCCGGCGACCATCTTCCGTGCCGGGCTTTGCGGCTGACCGTTTTCAGGGGGCAAGAAGACCGAGGTCAGCACCTTGATTCCGGCCGGCAGCTGGGCTGGCCCGCCGGTGGTCGCGGGCGGAAAAAAGCGGGTCAACGCTTCGCGCGGCTGGTTACGCACCAGGTCGAGCATGGCTACGCGATGTACGCAGGAGACGGTACAGAACGGCGCGCACGGCTTCTTGGTTGAGTACTCCCGGTCCCGGTCGGCTTGCGTGTACTTCTCCAGCGGAATCGCGGGATACCCACGCTGCTGCGAGCAATAGTGCACCAGCCCCTGCTCACAGATGTACAGGTAGCGGCTTCCCGCACGGCACTGCCAGTCGTTCGGCTGCCCCAGCGCCAGGTTCTTGTGGAAGAGATTGTCGTAGGCGAAGGTAAACAACGCCGGCTTTCGTTCCTTGAGGATCTGGTCGTAGACGGCGCGTTCGTTTTCTTTCAACGGATCCAACTGGCCGTCGTGGTCGTGGATGATGCCCACCGACGTGTCAAACCCCAACTCCAGGGCCCGGCGGGTAATCGTCAGGGCATCTTCAGGATGCGCCATGCCGCCGCCTAGAACGGAGTTGATGTTGATATCGAATTGCGCGAACTCCGCCAGCCATTGGAGCTTGCGGTCGAGCACCTTCAGGCTCTTCTTCGAGACCTCGTCCGGCATCACGTTGTCGATCGAGATCTGCAGATGTTCTAGCCCGGCGCGGTTCAGCCGCTGGATCCGTTCCTGGGTCAGCAGGTAGCCATTGGTGATGATGGTGGCAATCGCCCCATGACGGCGAATGGCGCGGATGATCTCATCCAGGTCGGGGTGGAGCAAAGGCTCCCCGCCGCTGATGGTGATAATCCCCGTTCCCATGCCGGCCAGGATTTCGATCCGGCGCAGCATCTCGGCGGTCGGCACAGGATCGGAAACCTTGTCGTACTCATTGCAGTAAGCGCAGGAGAGATTGCAGCGCCGCATAGGGATGATGTGCGCCAGGATCGGATGGTGCTTGGACTTGATCGCCCTGGCCACCATGCGGGCCTGACGAATGCGCCGCTGGTAGGAGCGAAGCCTGCGCACCACTGGGGTGAATGTCGTTGCCATGGGCAGCCCTGCTGAGCCTGAGTTTACTCCTCCAAGAAATCTGCTGTATCTTTGCCGCACGTATCGCGACATGTATGAGTTCCGAGCCGTGGAGGAAATATGAAGATTTTTCTGCTCCGTCGCTTTGCCGCGGCTGCCCTGCTCTTGGGAGCCTTTGCGGTTCTGCATTCAGAAAGCAGCCCAACCCAGACGCAACGATTCCCGCAATTCGAAAACGGAGAGGTGAAGGTGTGGAAGTCGGTGGTGATGCCCAACGCGCCGCTGACCATGCACCGGCATGAGCACCCGCGCGTCATCATTGCCTTGAGCGGCGGCACCATGAAGATCGTGGATCAGCAGGGCAAATCCGAAGAACACGTTTGGGAGACAGGGAAGGCCTATTGGCTCCCGATGAATCCGCCCAACACCATGCATGCCGACGTGAACGCCGGCGACAAGCCCATTGAAGTGATGGTGGTGGAATTGGAAAAAGAAAGCGATTAAAGCAGTTTCGCAATTACTGGGGCCTGATAAAGATCGCGAAGTGTGGTTTTCCTTGGGAGAAAACCACGAAAGGGCCGATCGCTTTCCGGATTTCCTGCAGAGCAGCGCCGACCAGAACAATGATGTGCGACTTTCATAGCGGAAAGTCGCATGCAATTCGGTAGTTCCACCGACCTCTACAGGAAATCCGGGTTCGGTCTAAACCAATTGCGAACTGCTTCAGCGATATGCGGCGGCCTGGATACTGTACAGCTCCGCGTACTGGCCGTTCTTAGCCATCAGCTCATCGTGCGTGCCCACCTCCACCAGCCGGGCCCCATCGAGCACCGCGATGAGATCGGCCATACGCACGGTTGAGAAGCGATGCGAGACCAGGATCGTGACCCGGCCACCGTTGGCAGACCCTCGGGCCGCAGCAGCATAGCGCTCAAAGAGTGCGTGTTCGGTCTCGGCATCGAGCGCGGCCGTGGGTTCGTCCAGGATCAGCAACAGTGGCTGATCGCGCATGAAGCCGCGCGCCAACGCCAGCTTCTGCCACTGGCCGAACGACAGCTCCACTCCATCAGGCCAGGTAGGGCCGAGCTGCGTATCGAGCCCTGACTTCAGCCGTTCCACCACGTCGCCCGCGCCCGCGCGTTCGACCGCCGCCGATACCGACGGCCGGTCGTCCAAGCGCGGAAGATCGCCCAAGCCTACCGTTTGCATCGCGTGGAATTCAAAGCGGAAGAAATCCTGGAAGGCGCCCGCGAGACGCGCTCGCCACCCGTCGGCGGGAAGGCGCGCCAGCGGCACATCATCGACCAGGATCGAGCCCGAGGACGGCTCGTACATCTTCGCCAACAGCTTGACCAGCGTCGTCTTGCCGGCGCCGTTCTCGCCCACGACCGCCACCACCGCGCCTGCCGGCAGCAATAGCGATACATCTTCCAAGACCACCCGGGAGGTGCCCGGGTAAGCAAAGGAGACGTGGTCAAACCGTACTCCCTGCTGCAGCACGGCAGGAACCGGCAGATCGCCTGAAGCGGCGATGGAGGCGGCGTAGTCCTCGAGCCATGCCAGCCGCCGGGAACCGTCCATCCAGAACCCGCGCAGGAAGCCAATCTCGCCCACGGTCGCGCCTATGTAGCCAGAGAGCCGGGCACCTGCAGCCAGCACCAGGATCACCGAGCTGGCTGCTGCCCGGAGATAAGAGGAGACAAAGACCACAGCGCCCACATAGGCCAGCCCGAAGATCGCCCACCCCAGCGCATGCCAGAACGCCGAGCCCCAACGGGCCGCCGCCACCGGCCCGTACCAACGCTCCCATGCTGCGCGGCGATCGCCGATCAGGCGTTCCCCAATGCCGGTCACGCGCACTTCCTTGCCCGGCGCCGCAGTGGTGGCGATGGTGAAGAGGTGACGCGCCAGGCGGCCGGTTTGTGCCCCCCGCTCCTGCGCGGACCGCTCTACCTCCGGCCGCCAGGTCGAAGTCCATATCGTCGGGATGGCGAAGACGGCGAGCAGCAAGAGCGCGGGATGAATGGACGCCAACAGCGCCATGGTCACGGCCAGGCGCAAGATCCACCCCAGCGTGGAAAACAGGGACACGTACATGTGGTCGAGCACGAAGACCTGGTTGCGCAGCATGGACAGCCGGTCCAGATATTCGGGACGCTCGTGGTGGGCGATCGTCGCCACGGTGGCCTGCAGCCGCGCCACGTGGGATTCGAGCGCGATGGTCACCTTGTCGCGAAAACGCCGTTGCACCCGGGTGCTCACCGTGCGCAGAAACCAGGTGGCGGCGGCCGACACGCCGAGGCCAATGGCCGCTCCTTGCATCAACCCCGTTCGGTGCTCGAGATAGCCCTTGCCCAGCAGCGCCAGCCACAAGGCAAGCAGCGCGTCGGGCAGCGCTGCCAGCTGCGACAACAGGAACGACACCACCATCAGCCTCGGCTCGTGGCGATATCCCAGCTTGCACAGCCGCCACATGGACGACAGCGGCGGCGGGAGTGGCTCCAGCTCAGGCGAGGGACTCATACGCCGTGCCCTCCTCTTCTACGAGATGGAAGCGCTGCGCCTGCAGGTCGAACATGGTCCGGTAGCGGCCGCCCAGGGCCATCAGCTCGTCGTGCGAGCCCAGCTCGATCACGCGGCCGTGTTCCAGCACGCAGATTTGGTCGGCGTGGCGGACAGTGGAGAAGCGATGCGAGATCAGGATGGTGGTCGACTGCCGGGTCGAGGCCAGCAGACGATCGAAGATCTCTGCTTCCCCACGGACGTCAAGCTGCGCGGTCGGCTCATCGAGGAGCACGACACCGGCGCCGAGGCTGACGGCAGCGAGCGCCCGGGCGAGCGCGACACGCTGCCACTGTCCACCGGAAAGATCGGTGCCACCGCTGTATCCGCGGGCCAGCACGGTATCGAGCGCGGCAAGGTTGGCTGCTCCCGCGGCCTCGAGCGCAGAGCGAACCACCTCGTCGGGCGCGCCTGCCGGGGCCACGTTCTCGCGCAGCGGCAGTTCGAGGCGAAGGAAGTCCTGGAAGACCGCGGTGACGCGGGTGCGCCAGGACTCCAGATCGAACTCGCGCAGATCGACGCCATCGATGTGGATGGTCCCGGACTGGGGATCGTACAAGCGGCACAGAAGCTTGGCGATGGTGGTCTTGCCGGCGCCATTCTGGCCAACGATGGCCAGCGACGAGCCGGCGGGGATGGTGAGATCGAAGTGCTCCAGCACCGGCGCCCCGCCCGGGTAAGAGAAGCTGACATCGCTCAGGCGAATCTCCGGCGCGGTTGCCGGCGCGCTGCGAGTGCCTGAGCTGAGCGCACCGGCGGGACGCATCGCCGGCTCCAAGCGCAGCACCGCAGCGACCGGGGCGGCCGATCCATCGAGCGCCCAGCTGAATCCACCGAAGGCGATCATCGACACGCCGATCGCACTTTGCACGTAGACCACGGCTTCCCCCAGCGAAATGCGGCCATGGGCCGCAGCGCTGGCCAGCATCCAGAACACGATCACATTCGCGGTAGTCACCAGGAGCAGGCTCCAGATCACCGGTCGCTCGCGCATGCGGGTGGCAGCGTACTGCAGCTCGTGCAGGCGTGTGCGCCGGGCAATGAAGCGATCGATGGTCCAGCCGGCGAGACCGAAGAGCCGCAACTCCTTGCTGGCCGGCGGATCCACAGCCAGCCGGTAGGCGTAATCGGCGTCACGCTGCGCGGAGCGCACTTCCTCTGTTTGGCGGTCACGCCAGATGGCGCTCTCCCGCAGCAGCCAATGGGTTGCCAGCCACGCGCCGGCCAGCAGCAGCGGCGCCCACCACGCATAGCGCGCGAGGATCACGGCGGATGCCAGGCCGCCGGTTATCTCGACCAGGCCGGTAGCGATAAAGTCCATGGAGATGGAAAGCGGCGGTCCGGTCATCCCCAAGTCGAAATCCCGGGCCACGGTAAGGTCCCCGGTCAGCGTCGGATCTTCGAGATGCGCAATGCCTGGCGGGCGCACGCAGGCCTCGGTGAGGCGGTCGTAGAGCCAGGCCGCGGTGCGGTCGCCCAGGTTGGCGCTCACTGCCTGATGGATGGGGCTGAGCACCTGCAACAGCACAAAGATCGTGCCTGCAAGTGCGAGCGGTCCAGCCAAGGGATGGCCTTGTTGCACCGCGCCCACTAGCACGCCCATGGCAATCGCGAACGCCGCCGGGAGGATGCCGCGCAGCAGCAGCACCGTCCACCAGGCCGCGGCCAGACCAGGATCCGCTTTGGGCAAAACGGCGAAGAACTTCCATTCCTTGCGCGCCGTCAATGGTTGCAGCACGTCGGCACACTCCGTGGGAACCGGGGCCGGGAAAGCTCACCCTATAATACGGAATCGCGCATCCGGCGCGCCGGGGCGTTTTTTGATTTGCGGCTGAACATGAGAGAAGTACTGGAACGGCAAATCGATCAGGCGCTGGGCCGCTTGCCCGCCGACCTGGTAGTGCGCAACGCCCGCATCCTGAACGTGGTCACGGGTGAATTGCAATCCGGCGACATCGCTGTCTGCGGCAGCCTCATCGTGGGCACCCTGGACAGCTACCGCGGCGTGGAGGAGATCGACGCCCAGGGCCGCTTCGCCGTGCCTGGCTTCATCGATAGCCATGTGCACTGCGAGAGCACGCTGGTCACTCCGCTGGAGTTCGACCGCTGCGTACTTCCCCACGGCGTGACGACTGCTATCTGTGATCCGCATGAAATCTCGAATGTTCTGGGCCTGGAGGGATTGCAATATTTTCTGGACGCCGCAGAACATACGGCGCTCGATCTGCGGGTGCAGCTCTCCTCCTGTGTGCCCGCAACCAACCTTGAAACCTCCGGCGCCCGGCTCTCCGCCGCGGACCTGGTTCCGCATCGCCATCACCCCAAGGTGATCGGCCTGGCGGAGTTCATGAACGTGCCCGGCGTCCTGCATAAAGATCCCGAGTGCATGGAGAAGCTGGCCGCGTTTGCCGGCCAGCATATCGACGGCCATGCCCCTTTGCTTTCCGGCCATTCTCTGAATGCTTATTTATCCTGCGGTATTCGTAACTGTCACGAGACCACAAATCTGGCTGAGGGGCGCGAAAAGCTGGCCAAGGGCATGCAAGTGCTGATCCGCGAGGGATCGGTTTCGAAAGATCTGGCGGCGTTGACCCCGCTCATCAACGAGTTTGCCTCGCCCTTTCTCGGCTTCTGCACCGACGACCGCAACCCGCTGGACATTCGCGAAGAGGGCCACCTGGACTACCTGGTGCGCCGTGCCATTGCGCTGGGCGCGCCGTTGGCCGCGGTCTACCGCACCGCCAGCTGGTCGGCAGCCCGGGGCTTTGGACTGGTGGACCGGGGGTTGATCGCTCCCGGATTTCTGGCTGATTTCCTGCTCCTCGACGATCTGGAGAGTTGCGTCATCCATAGCGTCTTCCGCCGGGGCGGCCGGGTGACGCCCGAAACCTTCGCCGGGCGGGTGCAGCCGGCGCCCCCAGGGGGAAACACCATGCGGCTGCAGCCGGTGACGGCCGACGCCTTTCGTACCCCCGCAGCCGGCCCCGCAACCCCGGTGATCGGGATCATTCCGGGCAAGATCCTGACTGAGCGCTTAGAAGCGAACCTGCCTTATCGCGATGGAATGCGGCATGCAGATCCGGAGCACGACCTGCTCAAGATCTGCGTGCTCGAGCGCCACGGCCGTAACGGCAATATCGGCCGCGGTTTCGTCAAGGGCTTCGGTTTCCGCCAGGGCGCGCTTGCCTCCTCGGTCGGCCATGACAGCCACAACATCTGCGTGGTGGGCGCGGGAGACGAGGATATGGCGGTAGCCGTCAACCGCCTGCTGGTGCTGGGCGGAGGATTTGTTGCCGTCCAGGGCGGGCGAGTCCTCGCCGAGCTTGCCCTGCCCTTCGCCGGCCTCATGAGCCTGGACTCCTTTGAGACCGTGGGCCAGAAGTTGTACGGCCTGCGCGCTGCCGTCCAAGCTATGGGCTGTCAGCTCTCGGAGCCCTTCCTGCATTTGGCCTTTCTACCCCTCCCCGTCATTCCCCACTTAAAGATCACCGACTTCGGGTTGGTGGACGTGGACCGCTTTGCGCTGGTTGGGTCCTAGCGGACTGCGGGAGACTCGCTGACTCCGGAAGAGATCATCCCTCGGTGACTAAAGCCGTTCCTGCTTTTGATCAATCACGTACGTACGGGCTGAAGCCCGTACCCTTCAAAAAGCTCATTGAACGAAGGGCACGGCTTCAGCACCGGCTGTGAAACATGGGCAATTGTGTCCAGCGTGCCCCAAAAAACGTACCTCAGGGGCTAAGTGGCTTTTTTACGGCACGGCTAAACCCGTGCCCTTCGTAGAGAGTTTTGCCGCAGCCGGTTAGGACAGTACCGGTTGGGGTAACTTCCGCGTCATAAGGGAGTGAAAAACCGGCTTATCTGACCACTCCGTGTTATTCGTCACTACCCTGGGCACCACGGCGGGCCGCTTTCGTAAGGGCCCGGGTGCGATGTTTGCTTGCCAGTGCCTATCCGCCACTGCCATGCTTTCGATGCTGCTCCAAGAGGCCCCTGTTTCTTAGGGGATGCGCAGCTGCAGTCATGGTTTCTTTCGCCCGGATACGGGGGGTGTATGAAGATCTGCCAGGTGGTTCTCGTCCTGACGCTCGGCACGGGCGCAGGAGCGGTGCTGACGGCCCAGGCGCTGCCTGCGGGCCAGACGCTGCCTGCAGACACCGTGATGGTAGCCAGCGAGACCATGCCTGGGGGAGTTGAGCTTTTTCCGGAGTTTCTGGCATCCAGCCATCCGGCTCTGCTGCAGGGGCTGCCGATCGACCCAGCCATCAGCCAAGGCCTCCCGAAGCCGCCCGTAACCAAAGCGACGGAACCCAAGCCGCTGACCGGCATGGACCGGTTGACCCTGTTCTGGAACGAGTCCTATGCCTCGCCGGGAGCATTTGTTGGGGTTTCCGTCGGCGCACTGGCCGATCAGCTGCGGCATACTCCGGCCAAGTGGGATGGAGACGGGAGTGGTTACACGCGGCGTTTCGCCAGCGAATACGGCCAGTTGGCCACGCGCAATGTCATTCACGATGGCCTGGCCGGCGTCACCGGGCTGGACCCGCGTTACGTGGCATGCAAATGCGCGGGCACGTGGCGGCGCAGCGCCCACGCGCTCAAAATGACGTTCACCACCTATCGCCAGGACGGACGGCTGACGCTCGACGTACCGCAGCTGGCCGGCGCCTACGGCTCAGGCATGGTCTCTACCTTTTGGTATCCTCACAACCAGTTCAGTCCCCTGGTGCAGGGAGTCCAGTTCGGCCACGAGCAGATGGGCGAAGTCCTGGTCGGCAACCTGGTGCACGAGTTCGGTCCGGACCTGCAACGCCATTTGCATCTGCATGCCCTAACGACCCGCCGTCATCCGCGCCCCGACGACGATGACTAATTCATTTTCCTGATCTGGTACACCCTCGCTACACAACCGTCAATCCACACTCATGCAACAGCAAAAGTGCTCTAATGACATGGACGGCGCTCTGTCTCCGGGGTGGTGAGCGGAGGCGCAGCGTGTCCGTGCTCTTCCGCTCTGGAATCAGCCCCCAAAGCAGAGCAAAGGAGATCCCCCATGCGATCAGGACGATGCTTGTTGGCCACGGTCTGGCTGCTTCTCTCGCTTGCCGCGGCCGGCACGGCAGCGGCGCAGAACCCCTTTGTTGGCACCTGGAAACTCAACCAGGAGAAGAGCCAACTGGCTGGCGACACCATCAAGTTTGGTCCGGCGGCCGGCGACGCAGTCGAGCTGACCGCCGGCGCAATCACCTATTCCTTCCGCATGGACGGTAAGCCCTACGCGGTGCCCAGTGGCAACGTAGCCATCTGGAGAGAGACCAGCCCGGACGCCTGGACCACGGAGTATCGCAAGACCGACGGCAAGCTGCTGAGCAGCGACAGCTGGAAGCTTTCCTCCGATGGGAAAAACCTCACCGTCACCACCAGTGGGGTGAAGGCCAACGGAGATCTGTACACCGACACGGAGGAATATGTGCGCACCGCGGGCACCGACGGGCTGATCGGTTCCTGGAAAAGCACTTCGGTCAAGCTCAGCTCCCCCAATGAATTGACGATTCAGGAATCCGGTCTAGATGGCCTGATCCTGAAAATTGCCGCCATGAAGGCGACCGCCGTCACCAATTTCGACGGCAAGGAAGTGGCCGTCGATGGGCCGGACATTCCCACCGGACTGCGGCTGGCGCTCACCCGGACTGGGCCGTACAAGTTTCGCATCGTGCAGAAACTCAATGGGAGCGTGGTGGAGTCGTCCGAATACACGGTCTCCGACGACGGAAAAACCATGACTGCCGTGGGCGGCGCTCCTGGAGACCCTCCCTCCACCACAGTTTGGGAGAAGCAAGCAGCCGCCCCGACAGTGCCGGCAGATCGCGCCCCGTCCTCGCCCGTGATCCCGTCGCCGGGAGTACACTAGGGATAGTGCACCTCTCTTCGACCTCGCCTATAGCCTGATGTTTTGCTCCAGACGAGCCCACGCTTACCCAGTCACGGCACACCATGGAGCCCCGATGAGTTTGATCAAGTCAGTCGATGTACCCAAGCATTTGGCCGACCGGTTGCGGTCCCGCCGCATCGGCGCACGCCTTTCCGGCGGCGCCAAGCAGTCCACGACGCCCACAACCAAGCCCTTGGCCGTTCCTCCCTTCGCGCCCGTACCCTCCGATGAGGCGCCCACGACCGAACTGCTTGGTCCGGCTACCCTGTAGCCCGTTTTTACCGCTGCGGGCCGGGCTCTTCTTCAGGGAAAGCCACGGCCCCTGTCCAGCCAGGCCCCTGTCCATCCAAAGGATGAGCACAAATCCGTACCCTGGGTCCAAGACACGGCCCAGGCTCGCGACCTATGGTGTGGGAGTACATCGTTCCACACTGATTCTCCAAGCGCTCTGACCGGATTTCCTGTCAAGCTCGGTGACGTTGGCGAAGCTCATGCGATCCCGGCTTACCGGGACCGCACACGCGAACGTGGCTGGTGCAGCTAGACAGGAAATCCGGGCCCAGGGCGCCTTTTTTTGCTCCCGGCGATATTTCCGCTGGGTTCATACTGAAACCACACAAGAGACGCGCGAAATGCACTGCGGTGTTGTACGGTATGGGGAAATCCAATGAATGGCAGCAGGGAGTGATGCGGTCTGCCTGGCCATGGCGCTGGTTGTGGGCTCTGCTGCTGGTCTTCAGTCACGCGGCGCTGGCGCTCGACCCGGGACGATCCCTCGACCACTATGGCCACCAGGCGTGGCGCACCGACTCCGGCCTGCCCCAGAACACCATCCATTCCATCCTGCAAACCCGCGACGGCTATCTGTGGCTGGGCACCGATGGAGGCCTGGTGCGCTTCGACGGCATCGACTTTGTCACCTTCGATGCCGAGAACACTGCGCAATTCAAGAGCGATGCCGTGTCCGACCTGATTCAGGATGGATCCGGCACTCTCTGGATCAGCACCGCCGCCGGCCTGCTGAGCTATCGCGGGGGCGCCTTTGCTGCGTACACCACCGCCCAGGGTTTGCCCGCCGACACGACTTGGTTTAGCTATGAGGACCGCCGCCACCGGATCTGGGCCATCACCTCAGCCGGGCCGGCCTTTTTCGACGGGAAAAACTTTGTTGCCATCGCCCAAACCCAGCCCGCGAGCCCGCTGAATCGCGACGCTTTGGCGGAAGACGCGCAGGGAGTGCTTTGGTTGGGGGGCAGCAGCGGGGTCTTTGCCCTGGACACGCGGCCCAGCACCCCGCGGCTGGTCTTGCACCTGCTTAATGGCGCGGAAGTAGAAGCAATTGCCTTCGACCACGAAAATAATCTTTGGCTCGGCGGCAGCGAAGGTTTGCAACGCTACGCCGGCGGTACACTCACCCCGGTCCTGCTCTCGCACTCAGGGGGTAAGAGCGAGGTGACCGCCCTGGATCCTGAGTCGGACGGCAGCATATGGGTAGGGACAGCCGCCGGCATGGTCCACGTGACCAGGGACGGCGCCAGTGTGCCTCTGGAAAACCCCGAACGAGCCGGAGACAAGGGGCAGGAAGCGGAACGGGTGGATCACCTCTTTCGCGACCGCCAGGGAGTGCTTTGGATCGCCACCGAGCGCGGGCTTTTCCGGCTTCAGGGCAACCGGCTGCAGTCCTTCGTCCCCGGTTCGGCGTTGGCGGTCAACCGCATCCTGTCGCTCTACGAGGACCGTGAGGGCGACGTGTGGGTGGGCACCGACTCCGGCGGCCTCAACCTGCTGCGGGATCAGAAGTTCACTACCTACACCACCAGCGACGGGCTCTCCGGCAACCTGGTGCGCTGTGTTTTTGAGAGCGCCCAGGGAGAGCTGTGGATCGGCACCGACGGGGCGGGGCTGAACCGCCGCACCCGCACCGGCTTCGCCCACGTCACCACCGGGGACGGCTTATCCAGCAACGTCATCCTCTCGCTTGCCGGCGGGGCGGGCGGTGACCTGTGGATCGGCACGCCCAACGGACTCAACCTGCTCCACCGAGGCGGCCGCATCGAGCGATTCACCTCGGCCGAGGGCTTGCCCGACGACTTCATCCGCTCGCTCTACTCCGACCGCGACGGCAGTTTGTGGATCGGCACCCGCCATGGGCTGGCGCACCTAGTCGCGGGTAAGTTCACCAGCTACTCCAGCATGGACGGTCTGGGCAGCGACTTCATCGGAGCCATTTTCCGGGCCACTCAGGGCGACCTTTGGATCGGGACTTCGGGCGGCCTGAGCCGCCTGCGCGGCAGCGATTTCACCAATTTCACCGTGCAGCAGGGGCTTTCCAACAATACTGTGACCGCGATCGCGCAGGATGCCCAGGGGACTCTTTGGCTGGGAACCAACGGCGGAGGTCTCAACCGTCTGCAGGGGACAGCGAGTCAGCCGGCGATTCAAGCCTTTCCCTGGAATTCGAAGGCCCTGCCGGGCACGATCTACGGCATCCTCGAGGACGCCGGCAGCCATCTGTGGTTGAGCTCGCAAAGCGGGATCTACCGGGTTTCGCTGGGCCAACTCAACCAGTACCATCCGCCGCAGGCGATCGCCGTCGACGCTTACGGCACGGCCGACGGCATGAATATTCGCGAGTGCAGTGGAAGCGGCCACCCGGCGGCCTGGAAGCTCGCCGACGGGAGCTTGTGGTTCGCCACCCTGGACGGGGTCAGTGTCATCGATCCGGCGCATGCCCCGGAAAACCACGTGCCCCCTCCGGTGGTCATCGAAAAGGTTCTGGTGGACGACCAGATGCGGGGACTCGATCCGGAACTCACCATCCGGCCGGGCGCCAACCGGCTCGAATTCCAATATGCGGGCCTCAGCTTCGTAGCTCCGCAAAAGGTGCAGTACCGCTACCAGCTGCAGGGCTTTGATCATGGCTGGATCGAGGCCGGCAGCCGGCGCTCCGCGTTCTACACCAATCTGCCCCCGGGCCACTATCGCTTCCAGGTGATGGCGGCCAACAACGATGGGGTTTGGAATACCGCCGGGGCTTCTCTCGCTCTGCGCCTGCTGCCCCACTTCTACCAGACCTGGTGGTTTTATTCCGCGCTGGCGCTTGCCGGGCTGCTGCTGGGGTACCTGGTGTATCGCTGGCGCGTGCTCCAAGTGGAAGCGCAGTGGGGCGCGGTGCTGGCGGAGCGGGGACGGCTGGCGCGAGAGATTCACGACACCCTGGCCCAGGGCTTTGTCGGCATCTCGGTGCAGCTGGAGCTGGTTGCCCGTCTGCTTACCAGCTCGCGGGAGGCGGCGATGCAGCAGCTG
The DNA here is from genome assembly GCA_963743365.1 of uncultured Acidobacteriaceae bacterium. Lineage (GTDB taxonomy): Bacteria > Acidobacteriota > Terriglobia > Terriglobales > Acidobacteriaceae > PALSA-350. Next base: position 86,711 of record CAVUQE010000013.1, on the reverse strand, counting down.
GACCAGGCGCGCGCGCTGGTGCGCGCCAGCCTGGCCGAGGCGCGCACCTCGATCTGGGATCTGCGTTCCCAGACTGCGGACGCGGAGGACCTGCCGGCACGGCTACGGCAGAGCTGTAACCGGATTGCCAGCGGCTCTCCCTCCAAGGTGTACCTTCAGGTGAGGGGGACCTACCGCCCGGTCACGCGCAAGACGGAAGAGGAACTGCTGCGCATTGGCCAGGAGGCGGTCGCTAACGCCGTGCGCCATGCCGCAGCCACGCGCATCGACGTGCAACTGATTTACGAGGCGGCTCGGGTTTCTCTCCAGGTGGCCGACGACGGCCGCGGGTTCGAGCCTTCTCCAAGCCTGAGCGGGCCGGAGGGCCACTACGGTATCAAGGGTATGCATGAGCGGGCGGAAGAGATCGACGCCGCGCTGGTGCTGGAAAGCACTCCCGGCGGGGGCACGCGCGTTTCGGTCGAAGCACCGCTGGTAGGAAAGTAGAGAAAACGTGGGCAGTATGAGCGATCTCATTCGAATCATGGTGGTTGAGGACCACGCCATTGTGCGCCAGGGCCTGGTGGCGTTGTTGCGCAGCGTGTCCGATTTTTCCGTCGTCGCCGAAGCTTCAGATGGGCGCAAGGCGATCGAGCTGTTTCGCGTCCACCAACCGGACGTCACGTTGATGGACTTGCGTCTGCCGCAGATGAACGGGGTGGAAACCATTGGCCGCATCCGCATCGATTTTCCCCAGGCGCGCATCATCGTGCTCACCACCTTCGATGGCGATGAGGACATTTACCGCGCCCTGCAAGCGGGCGCCCGTGGCTATCTGCTCAAAGGCATGACCGGCGAAGAATTGATGGATGCCATCCGCACCGTCTATGCCGGCAAATCGCGTATTCCGGCTCCGGTCGCCGAGCGCCTGGCGGAGCGCATGAGCGCCCCCACCCTGACCTCGCGGGAGACCGAAGTCTTGCAATTGATCGTGGGCGGGAACAGCAACAAAGAGATTGCCTCCGCGCTTAACATCTCCGAGGCCACGGTGAAGACCCACATCAACAGCCTGCTCAGCAAGCTGGGGGTCACCGATCGCACCCAGGCTGCGACCACCGCGCTGCAGAGGGGGATCGTCCATCTTGACTAAAGCAGAAACAGGAAATGCGTGGCTTCGCTGGACTCCGCGCGGTGGCCTTTTTCTTGATGAAAAAGGCCCAACGGGTTCACTACGCCGGGGAGAGCATTCCTGTTTCTGCTGTGGAGCTAAGCCATCCTGGATTTTCCTATGGCTCGCGGCCTTTGCTCTGTGTGGCCACGCGGCGTTTGCCGCTAGCTCTCCCTGGCATAACGCCAGCGAAGAGGAGTTGAGGGCGTTGATCCCCGCGCGCGCGCCGGTGATCAGCGAACGCATTGAAACCGAGTTCCGCACCGCGTCGGGTATCACCGACGGCAAAGGCCATTTCATCGCGGGGGTGGTGCTCATCACTGCCGGCTACTCCGCCGACGGCAAGTACTCCCACTATTTCGTCTCCCAGGTACCGCTCAAGGTGGGCGATTTCCTGCTTCCGCCGGGGCAGTACCTCATCGGCTGGGTGCGGGGCCAGGACTCACTCAAGGTTACGTTTTACCTGGCGCAGAGCGGAAAACCGGTGGGGCAAGTGGTGGCCACGCGCAATCTCTCCATTACCCGGGTGGAGTCCTTTCGTATTTGGCCGCCCGGCGACAAGGCGCTCATCCAGCTTGGGCGCTTCGCGTTCAGTTATGCCCTGGCCCCTTAGCCATGGGCTTAGCCGCTTGCCGGAACTTCCCCTGCGGACGCTTCCAAAGCTCGCCAGAGCGGAGTTATGGCATGCTAGAAAGTAGCTGAGTAAATCAAATGCCTGCACCCGCAAGATCGATTGCCATCGCCGCCGTGGTGCTCCTGCTGGCCGCAGTCTCGGGCTGCCGGCAGGCTCCGGAGGAAACGCCGGTTACTGAGGAGCCGGGCCGGGCTGTCATCTATCCCGATGGCGCCCAGGCGGAGGCGGATATTAACGCTGCCCTGGCTAAAGCGGCCAAGGAAAAGAAGCGCGTATTGCTTGATTTCGGCGGCAACTGGTGCGGCGACTGCCAGGTGCTCGAGATCTACTTCCACGATCCCGCCAATCGCAACCTGTTGGAGAACAACTACGTGCTGGTTCCGGTCAACATCGGCCGCTACGACGAGAATCTTGCCATCGCCGCCAGGTACGGCGTTCCGGTGACCAAAGGCGTGCCCGCGCTGGCGGTGCTCGATTCCAGCGGCCAAGTGGTCTACAGCCAACGCAACGGCGAGTTCGAGTCCATGCGGAATCTGGATTCAGCCTCGGTGACCACCTTCCTGCTGCAATGGAAGGGCTAAGTACGCCTTGGCCCCGGGTTAGGGTTCATGTACCTTCGATGGCATGGGTCGTGGGCTTGAAAAATTTCGCCTCGCCTTGCTGACTTCGCTCTCGCACGACGTCTTCGGCACGGCTAAGGGCGCCGCTTACTCCGCGATTCTCTGTCTTTTTCCCACCATCCTCGTGCTCACCACGCTGCTGGCCCTCACCCCGGAATCGGATACGCTGCGGGGCGAGATGCGCGCCGCCTTTGCCGATGTGCTGCCGGAAGACACCATGAGCCTGCTCCACGCTTATTTCACGAATCAGAAGGTGCGCTCCGAGCAAGTGCTCGGTTCCGCCGTCGTGGTGGGCTTAGTGGCCGCCATGGGCGTGATGAATTCGCTGATGGAAGGCTTTCGCCGGGCCTATGATCTGCCGCGGCGGGAGTGGAGCTTCTGGGTGGAGCGGCTGGTTTCGCTGGCCCTGGTTCCGCTGTGCCTCGTGCCCATGGCTTTTGCCACGGTGATGGTTGCTTTTGGCCACCAGATCGAAGAATGGGTCATCAACAACAGTTATCACGTGCTGGGGCCCATCGTGCTTTTCATCTGGCGCATCGTGCGCTGGTCGATCGGCCTGTTTACCACCATCTTTGTGCTGACCGTGGTCTACCAGTTCGGCACTCCCCGGCGGCGGGCCTGGAAGTATGTCTGGCCGGGAGCGTGCGGCGCCGCCATCATCTGGTTTCTGGCTACCCTGGGCTTTGGTTTTTATCTGACCCGCTTCGCCGACTACTCGGTGGTCTACGGCCCGTTGGGAGCGGTGGTGGCTACCCTGGTCTGGCTCTACATCTCTACCGTGAGCGTGCTGATCGGCGCCGAATTCAACGCCCATATCTTTCCCAAGCCGCAGCGGCCGGCGCATCCCGAAGACGGCAAGGGGCCGCCGGGAAAGGAAACCTTGGTGGCCGCGGGAGAGAGGCCGGCGGAGACGGAAGTAGTACCTCCGGGGGTTCGGATCTCAGCTGTTAACCGGCCCTAAACCTCCGCCGCCCGACTACGCGTAGAATTGAGCATGCTGGAGATCCACGAGAGCGGTTTCACGCTGACGGTGGCCTCGGTGCGAGAGGGCGTTTCCCGGGCAAGTTTCCTCGAGGAAGCGTTTTCCCGCCGGCGCCCTGTCACGATATCGCTCGAGCGTCTCCGGGACCGCAGTATGGGGGACGAATGAGTTTTACCCTGATGGAACCGAGTTATTCCCTTCCCACGGAGCAAACGCGCCGGGCCAAGATTGTTGCTACTCTTGGACCCTCTTGTAACCATGAACCGGTGTTCCGTGAGCTGGTCCGCGCCGGCCTCGATGTGGCACGGCTTAACTTTTCCCATGGCACCCAGGCAGAAAAGCTCAAGCTGATCGAAATGGTGCGCAAGGTTTCGACCGAAGAAAGAAAGCCGATTTGTATTTTGGGGGATTTGCAGGGCCCCAAGATCCGCACCGGACGGCTGAAAAACCGCATCCCGGTGCAACTGAAGGCGGGACAGCGACTGACCATCACTCCCCGCGATATCGCCGGCACCAACACTCTTATTGCCACGACGTTTCCTACGCTGGCGGAAAATCTGGAACCGGGGGCGCGCATTCTCCTCTCCGACGGATTGATTGAGCTGCACGTGCTGGCAATTCACGGCCTGGACACGGAGTGCGAGGTGATCAACGGTGGCATGCTGGGCGAGCACAAGGGCATCAACCTGCCCGGCATCCCGGTGCGTGTGCCGTCGTTGACGACCAAGGATGAAGAGGACTTGGAGTTCGCGGTGCACAACGGGGTAGACGCCATCGCCGTCTCCTTTGTGCGCACTGCGGAAGACATCCGGCTGGTCCGGCAGCGCGTAGCCTCCATGGGTGCGGAGACCTGGATCATAGCCAAGCTGGAAAAGCCGCAGGCCATCCAGCACCTGGAAAGCATTCTCGAAGCCGCCGACGGAGTCATGGTCGCGCGCGGCGACCTGGGCGTCGAGATGCCGCCGGAGAAGGTTCCGGCCATTCAGAAGCATGTCATCCGCCGGGCAGGGGATTATCGCAAGCCGGTGATCACGGCCACGCAAATGCTGGAGTCGATGATCGAGAATCCCCGGCCCACGCGTGCCGAGGCCAGCGATGTGGCCAACGCCATCTATGACGGAACCGATGCCGTGATGCTGTCCGCCGAAACCGCCGCCGGCAAATATCCGGTCGAGGCGGTCAAGATGATGGCCAAGATCGTGCTCGAAACCGAAAGCCAGGATCTCCCCCGGGTCAGCGAACGGAGCCAACCGGGGCATGTGCGCCTGTCGGTGGCAGAAACCATCTGCGAGTCGATGGCCCACGCCGCCGAGGACCTGGATATCAGCGCCATCGCGGTCTTTACCGAGACCGGGACCACCGCCCGCCAACTCTCCAAGTACCGCCCCAAATCGCCCATCTTCGGGCTGAGCAGTGTGCAGTGCGTGATCCATCGCATGACCCTGCTCTGGGGGGTCTGTCCCATCCTGTGCAATAAGCTGGCGACGGCGGAACAGATGGTCGAGACCGCGGAGCGCCTGCTCGAAGAGGGAGGCCACGTGCAGCCGCGTCAGATTCTGGGCATTGTCGCCGGCACCCGGACCAAGTCGGGCTCCACCAATTTTCTCCGCCTGCATGTGCTGGGCGACACCCTCTCCGAGGCAACCTCGGCGCGCGAGGGCGCGCTGGCGCGTCCCCGCGGCAAACGGCTTGCCAAGGCCAAGCGGCCCAGCCAGGCGCTGCCCCGGCGGGTGCGTTCCGGCCGCTAAGCTGTCCATTGCCCGGCAGCTTCGACTAAACGAAGCTGCCGGGCGTGTTGTTCGGTTTTGGGCAATGTTTCGCCGCACCCTCCCGATCTTTCTTTTCTAATCGTAGGCTGCGGGGCGCGCTGCGCCCCAATCCTCAGTCCCTGCTAACGTAACGAAGGGTAGCGATTCGATGGGCCGCATCCACATTCTTTCCGACCAGGTGGCCAACCAGATTGCTGCCGGGGAGGTCGTCGACCGGCCGGCTTCGGTGGTCAAGGAGCTGCTGGAAAATGCGCTCGACGCCGGCGCCCACCGTATCGTCATCGCGGTGGAAGGCGGAGGGCGGAAGCTCATCCGCATCGCCGACGACGGCAGCGGCATGGTGCGTGATGACGCCCTGCTGGCTTTTGAACGCCACGCCACTTCCAAGCTGCGCTCAAGCGACGACCTGCTGTCGATTGCCACCCTGGGTTTTCGCGGCGAGGCGCTGCCCTCGATCGCCTCCATCGCGCGGGTGGAGATGGTGACCCGCGCCGCCGGGGAGAGCTCCGGCACACGCCTGGAAATTGCCGGGGGCAAGCTGCTGTTGTGCGAAGAGGCGGGTGCGCCGCCGGGCACCACGCTCACGGTGCGCGACCTGTTCTTCAATACCCCGGCGCGGCGCAAGTTTCTCAAGTCGGAAACCACCGAGCTGGCACACGTAACCGCGCTGGTTACCCATTACGCGCTCGCCCACCCGGACAAACACTTTGAGCTGCACTCCGCCACCCATGCGCTGCTGGTCGCGCCCCCGGTACGCCAGCCGGCAGAGCGCATTTTCCAGATCTTCGGCCAGGACACGCTGGACCAGCTGCTTCCCTTGGCAGCGGAAATTGAGTTGGCGCACGCCGGGCTGCCCGAACCGCCGCCCTGGAGACGGCCCGCAGACTACCAGGCGCCGGAACCGGGATGGCTGCGCATCACCGGCTTCACCTCCAAGCCGGAGCTGGAAAAACTCAATCGCAATTCCATCTACTGCTTTGTCAATCGCCGCCTGGTGCGCGATCGCCTGCTCATGCACGCGGTGAGCGAGGCGTACCGCAATATTCTTGCGCCCACCTCTTTCCCCGTGGTGCTGCTGTTTGTGGAGATGCCGCCCGAGGAGGTGGATGTCAACGTCCACCCGGCCAAGACCGAAGTCCGTTTCCGCCAGGCTGCGTGGCTGCACGATTTTGTGCGCGACACCATCCGCAATCAACTGACCCTGGGCCGGCCGGCGGCGGGTTTTTTGCAGGCCCTCACCACCCATCCCACGGCCACGCCGGCGCTGGTTTCTCCGCTGAGCTCAGTGTCGCCCAACTTCGGCCAGTGGGAGACGCCCAGCTCCGGCGGGTGGTCGCCTGGTCCCCTTCCCGATCTTGAAGCGGATGGTTTTCAGCTGACCGGCCCGGCCGTTCCCCCGTCTCCTGGCGTGCTGCCCTTTCCCGCAGCGGCCATTGTGCCCGGCGCGCAGCCAAGCTCCGGCGCACAGCCAGGCAGCATGGCTGCCGCCAACGGCGTGCGCTCTTCCAGCTGTTCCTCTGTGCTGGCGCAAGAGGACGAGGCGGAAGCAGAGGCGAGCCCCTCGCTGCATGGCTTGGCATCGTTGCGGCCGCTGGGCCAGTTGCGCGATTCCTTCATCCTGGCGGTAAATCAGGAGGGGCTGTGGATCATCGATCAGCACGTGGCTCATGAGCGCGTGCTGTTCGAGCGCGTGCTGCGTCAGCGCCAGGCGCAGCAGGTGGAGCGCCAGCGCCTGCTCATGCCCATGCTGATCGATCTGCTGCCGGCGCAGATGGTCACCTTCGCCGCCATTGCCCGCGAGCTCGAGGGCAATGGTTTTGAGGTGGAGCCTTTCGGTCCGCGCACCATCGCCATCAAGGCGGCGCCGGCCGGGCTCGAAGGCTCCGCACTGGAGCGCATGGTGGTCGAGGTGCTGGAGCAGGCGGGCTCGCTCGAACAGGCGGAGAACCTGGAGGCCGCACGCACCCGGATCGCAGCCTCCATCGCCTGCCATGCGGCCATCAAAGTGAACACGCCACTCGATCCCGCGCGCATGGAATGGCTGCTGGCGGAGCTGGCCAGAACCGAGCATCCCACCAGCTGTCCGCATGGCCGTCCCATCGTCCTGCGGTATGCTTGGAAGGATATCCAGCGGGCATTTCATCGGATCTAAGGTTATCCTGCGATAGCTTTTGAACCCCTTTTGTCACGACTGTGGCGGTATCTACGATTGATCGAGATAGCTCCCACCTGGGGTGCGGTCCGGTCGCAGTACCACGCGAAAAGAGACTTTCTTGATAGCAGAGCAACTCCAGGCAGCACGGGCGGCGCACTGGCGCCAACAGCAAAGCCCTATCCTCACCCTCGACGAAGCAGAGAGCTGGCTGGCCCAGCATCCCCTGTGCCTTTATCTGCCGCGCGCGGCGCAGTTGCCGGCGCCCGCGCCCTCGTTCGTCGAAGCTTGCACAGGGAGCCGGCAGGCTACGCCCGGTGCAGCCGCCATCGAGCAGGCACAGCGCCTGCTGACGCGCCTGATCGCCGCCGGCACCGCCGTGCCGCTCAATCTGCTGGGCACGGTGGGGGAGCAACCGGATTTCCTGGCTCACCGCGAGGCACTGCCCTACGTTCTTGCCCTGCGCGCCGATCCGGATTGGAAGCATGCGCCGCAAAAATCTTCCGGCCACAAAGTCTCTCCCCTGGTGCTGGAGCTATGGAAGGTTCTGGACAAAGAGGGCGCGCTCACGGCCGCCGAGGCCCGGGAGACCCTGGGCCGTGAGCTCACCGAAGCCGCGCTGCTGCGCGCCCTGTGCGAGCTTTGGCAAGCCCTGCGCATCAGCCCGGTGTTGGCGGAAGAAGTGGGCCAGCCGGCGCGCTGGGAGATGCTGCGCGTGCACCATCGCGGGGCGCTCGAGACCGGCAGCACCACCTCCCAGGTAACCGCGCTGTCGCTGCTGGTCTCCATGTACCTGCAGTCGGTGTATGCGGCCACCAGCGAAGAGATCGAGATCTTTCTCTCCCCCGTAGCCTCGCGCTCGCGGGTGCGGGAAGCGGTGCGCGGATTGTCCGCCACGCGCCAGCTCCACGCCCTCTCCATGGCCGCGCAGACCTACCACTTCCTGGAAAACGGCTTGCCGGAGTTCGCAGCGCCAAGCACCGCATCTGACTCTGCGGAGACGGAAGCTTCCCACCCGTCTACCCCGGTGGAGAGACCCAGGCCGAGAAAGATCCAGGCGACGGCTCGCCCAAATTCTCCCGCGGCCTCGATGGCCGCTCCGTCTACCGGGGCCGCTCCCATCTTCCGCCGCCCTAAGCCCGCGCCGGGGCCCCTGCCAGGGTCTGTGGCGAGATCCGCCCCGCCGCCGGAGGCGGGGCCGGCTGCAAAGCCGGCGACCGTGCGGCCAGCAGCCAATGCGGGATGGAAGCCACCGGCAAGACCCGGCGCCCCCGGACGGCCTGCGTGGAAGCCATCAGGCAAACCGCCGGCAGGCGGAGCTCGCTGGGCTCAAAAAGATGAAGGCATCGGTGGAGGAGGGAAGCCTCGTCCCGCATCGGCTGCGCGTCCGTCCGCGACCCCTGCGCGCAGCGAAGCTCGGCCCTTTGCGAGAGCGGGCACCGCACCGCCGGGTACGCGCCCAGCAAGGCCGGATACCCGCGGTGGAACACGGCCGAATCGACCGGGCGCGTGGAGTGGCGCCGAGAAACGAGAGAGACCCAAGCCTTGGGCTCTCCCGGGGAGGAAGTCCAGCTCCGCTCCCCGTCCTCCGCACGCCGGCGGCCGCAGCGATGCGCCGTTTCGCCCCGCACCGCACCGCGACCGGCCGAGTACCGGCTCAACAAGCGAGGGAACTCGAGCGTTCTCGCCGCGCGCGCCACGTGGTGAGCGCGGGCCGGGAGACCCGACCAGGTCACGATCGGCGCCCAGCCGTGCTCCAGGACGCTCGCCAGGTCGGACTTCAAGCCCTCCGTCCGGTTATGGAGCCAATCGTCCCCCGGCTCCCTACCGGTCTAACCGGTCTAACCCAGTGGGCGCTGGCCAAGCGCCGGGCGAGCAACGACGCAGCGGACCTCCTCCGCGGGGTGGGCGGCCGAGCGGTCCCAGGCCTGCCAGATTCGGGGCTTCCCGGCCCGGCAACCCAAGTTCAGACAAACCCAGGGCTGGCTCGGGACGCCCGTTCCCGCGACCATCCAGGCCCGCAGTCAGGCCCGGGACCAGGCCCAGTGGCCCCCGGCCACCTTCTACGGGTGGAGCTGGGCAGGATACCCGCCCAAGACCAAATCCCAGGGGACCCGGCAATGAACGCCCTCGATCTGCCGGCTACGCGCGGCCGGGCAGCAAACCTGGCCCCGGCGGTGGCGGAAAAGGACGCAGCGATCGCGGCCCGCGGCCGCCCTATGTGCCTGGATCCCGTCCAGCTAAGTCCTGGGGGCGGCCCGGTGGCTCTTCGGCAAAACCAGGGAAGCCCAGCTTCCGCGGGCGCAAGCCGGATAGGAAAAAGCCAGAAGCATGACAGACCCCCACAGCCCGCCCCTGGTGGTCGCCATCGACGGCCCGGCAGGCGCCGGCAAGAGTACCGTCGCAGCGCGCATTGCGGCCCGCTTCGGGCTGCTGAACCTGGAGACCGGCGCCATGTATCGCGCCTTCGCGCTCAAAGCCATCCAGACCGATAGCGATGTCGATGACCGCGAAGAGCTCGGCCGGCTGGCCCTGAAGACGCGCATCCGGCTGCTGCCGGCAGCGCTGGGGAACCGTGTTTTCCTGGATGATGTCGACGTGACCAAGCGCATTCGCGAAGCCGACGTGACCGCCGCCGCGTCGCGCGTGAGCGTCCACCCGGGCATTCGCCAATGGATGGTTTCCATGCAGCGCCAGCTAGGCGCCGACCGTGGAGTGGTGATGGAAGGGAGAGATATCGGCACCAAGGTCTTCCCCAACGCCGAGGTGAAGATTTTTCTCGATGCGGCGGCCGAGGTGCGCGGCCAGCGCCGCTATCAGCAGAACGGCCCCGATGCACCCGTAGCAGCGGAGTCCGTGCTGCAGGAGTTGCGCGAGCGCGACCGCCGCGACCGCACCCGCGCCGAATCTCCGCTCGAGCCCGCGGCCGACGCGGTGATCATCGATTCCACCCACCTCTCGCTGGACCAGGTGGTGGAACGGGTCGAAGCCATCATCACCGAACGGCTTGCTGCCCGCCACTGAAGAGTCTGTGTGAGAACGCCGCAGGCTAACTCGGGCCCGTAGGGACGGCTGAAGCGGAGTGAGTGCCGCGCCTATGGCGCTCAGGGTTGCATCCTTGGGATATCCCAGCCCTGCCGGGCTGGGCTGACGTTTGGCGGTCGGCCCTCTGGGCCTCGGGGAGCGGATGAGCTCTGTTGCAGTTCTCTTACGCAGGGACTCATGAGACTTTGGCCTTGCCAGCGCTAAAGCGCACAATCAGAGTCGAGACTCTTTCACAGAGCGCTAAAGCGCTCCTTCCCCTGCATAAATGCGGGGGCTCCCACCTCGAATTTGGACAAGTCTGGCTGAATTCGGGATCGGTGAGTTCTCACACAGACTCGAAAGGGCGCTACTGAACGACGGGCTGCGCGCTCGTCTCGCCATCGCCGCTGGCGCTTTTCGAGGGGCGCAGGTGGCGCATGGATTTTGCCCCAGGCGGCGGAGGTGGTGTGGGCGGAGCGGGTGGTGTCGGCGGCTCCGGGGGAAGAGGCTCCATCCCGGTGATCTCAATGTCTCCGTGATCGGCCACCAGCTCGACTTTGGGACCGCCGGCACCCACCCTGCCGCTTATGCTCTGGCCCTCACCGGCGCTACTGACAGGCAAATCCAGCTTGGAATCGATGTTGCCGTTCTTGGCCGTGGCCTGCAGTTGAAAGCCTGCGCCCTGGGGTACGGTCAGGTGGATAGCGCCGTTGCGGTTGTGAATCTGCAGTTCCCCCAGCGGGGCGATCGCGCCCACCGAGATGTCCCCGTCTCCATCCTCGACATGCAGGTCGCCGGCAATGCCGGTGCACTCCACATCCTTGGCGCTGGTGGAAATGCGCGCCGGCCCGGTGGCGTTGTTCAGCTGCAGGTCGCCGCTGTCGATGGCCAGATCTCCGGGGATGCTGGCCACTTCTACGTCGGTGCGGCTGGAATGAAAATGGACCGGCGCGGCAATATGCGCCAGGTCGGTATCCCCAAAGAAGTCGCCGTCCAAGGAGACGTTGCCCTGCACGTCGGAGATGGAGACATCGTCCAGCCGGCCCTGCAGCGTCAAGGCTCCGGAGATGGCGTGGGCGCTGAACTCTCCCTTGCTCATGCGGACCTGGAGTCCCCCGGTGAGATTGTCCACTTTGACATCCCCGCGGATCGCGGCCACGGTCGCGTCCCCGGTCAGGCCCTCGATGGTGACGTCGCCATGTCCGGCGTTGACCGAGGGCACAGCGCCGTTGGGGATCTCGATGGTCAGGTCGGCGCGGCCATCGTTTCCGTCGGCGGCGCGCAGGGTTACGTTCTTGCCGTTAATGGTCAGCTGGGGAGCCAGCGCCTCCAGGTTGCGCCGCGCGTCGCGGTCGTTGGACGCGTACACCACCTGGTGCGCTTGCACATGGATCTGATCGTCGCCGGAAGGAGTGACGGTCACGTCCCCATGGGGCACCTGGATATCCACCAACGCGGCCGCCGGGATGGTCCGATTGAGGTTATGGTCGGCATCATGCTCCTGGCCGAACAAGTGAGAGAAGACATCGTCCTCGTCCACCCCATGACCGAAGAAGTGCATGCTGTGAAAGTGGCTGGTGCGGCTGACCACATAGCCGAGGATGGCGAGGCAGATAATCAGCGCCACCAAGCCGCCGTGAGAGCGGCGGCCGACGTTGCCGCGGCGGCCGTCCAGCCACCATTCCCCGAGCGAGAGCAAGCCCACGCCGATCAGCAGCAGGGGCCACCAGCGGATATACCAGTCCCACAGGTGAAAGGCGTTCAGCTTGTTGGTTTCGACCAGCAGCGCGATCACCCCAACGACGATCAGCACCAGCGGGCCGATGATGGAGGGCCGGCGCAAAGATCGCCGGTAGTAGCGCTGCGCACGGGCGGCGTCCCGCTGCGAATAGGGAGGGGGCAGGGTCGCCATCACGCCCTCCTGTTCGGATCGCTGAGCGGGTCAGCCGCGGGCAAGCCGGAACCCGCGTAGGCGCCGGGATAGAGGGGCGGCACCGGGGGAGGGGCGGCGGCGATCGCTGCCCGTTCTGCCAGCCCCAGGATACCGGCCAGGATCAGGTACAGGGGCCAGCTGCGGCCGAAGCTGAGTACGCCCCACTGGTTCAACAGGGCGGTGACGCCGACCAGGATCAGGAAAGCAGGCCCGCGCAGGCGGCGGACGAACAGCCAGGCATTCATTGCGAACCTCCTCTCGGCGTATCCCGCGTTCTGCGGTAAAGCAGCCAGGCGCCGACACCGATAATCGCCAGCGGCCAGGCGCGGCTGATCCACTCCTCTTCAAACACCCCCAGCGTCTGCAGCAGCAGTACGATTCCGATGACGATCAGCACCACGGCGCCCACCGGATGCTTGTGTTCGGCGGATTCGAGGGAGCCCGGCGCGCCATATAGGGGCGGAGGGTAAGCGCCTGGGCCGGAAGGCGTGCCCGCACCAGGTGGGGGCGGAGGGGGCACGCCGTAGGACGCGGTATAGGGAGGTGGTTGCACGAAACCCTGACTGGGGGCGGAGGGTGGATATTGACCTGTCACCGGATCCGGGGTGACCGCCGGACCGCCGGCAGCAGGGCCGGGAGCAAATCCGGCGACATACGGCGCGGCCCCTGGTGTAGGAGCCATGCCCAGTTTGGTCCCCAGGTCGTTGAGACCGAAGGGATTGGGCAGGGGCAATCCGTCGCGACGCGCCTTGGCCGTCTGGGCGGCGTCAAAGACCTGATAAAAGATCCACGCCGCGAGCAGCAAGGCGAAGACAAAGCTCTTATCGGAAAGGCTGACGAACACCGCGAAGATGAGCACGTGGGCCAGGGCTTTGATGTATTGGCCGTTGTACATGGCGCCGACGCCGGGGATGAAACCCAGGAGGCCGGCCAGGACGGGATGGGCATGCAAGGCGTTCACAGCGGCATCCGGGTAGGCGTTGCCGCCCGGGGCTGGAGAAGACAAGCGAGCCGCCAGACAGGGTTCGCAGTAGATCACGCCTCCCACCGAGCGCATGCACCCGGTGCACAGTGGCTTTCCACAGTTCTGACAATAGGCAGCAGCCGCAACATCAGGATGATTGACGCAGTTCATACCAAGCTCCTTTCCGCTTGGTCTTCAGTTGTTGACCGCAAAGCTCTGAAAACCTCTTTTTTTACTTTTTCTTTTTTCCCGCTTCGGTCAAAACCGGCCGGCACCTGCTGTCCCGGATTTGCTGTGCAGCTTCTGGCTTCGCAGCACTTCCTGCGGCTTTCCTTAGAGAAAGCCGCACACGCGGCCGTATCCAGTGCAGCGTACCGGAAATCCGGGTGTGCGTCGGCCTGGGGCGCCGGAAAGCGCGGCGGCTGGGCCTCATGCACCAGCATCGTGGGCAGGGCGGCATCGCTCTTCAAGGGCGTGCGCCTGCCCTGGGGTATAGGCAAAGTTTGTCCCCCGCTGGGGGCAGTCGAGCTGGGGCTGCCGGTGCCGTCACGCGGTGCCTGCTTGGGGGTCTCGTTGGAGGTCGGACGGGGAGCGGGCTCCGCTTCCGTGGAACGCCGCAATTCCCGTACCCGGGCCTCCATCTCGTAGACCAGGCGCAGATTCTCGTAGTACTTCATCACCTGCTCGTTGGTGGAGTAGTACTGCCGGGTAAGCGTAGCGCGCACCCGCGAGGGGCGAAGGTCGGCAGCCCGCACCTCGGTCAACTTGATTCCGGTCAGGTTCAGGGTCAGCGCGATGGAAAAGAAGGCCATGGCCGCAGTCATCATCAGCCTGGGCTCAAATGCCTGGCGGGCCACATGGCGCGCCACAGGCAGCACCCGATGCCACGCCGAGCGGGGCGGCATTACGTGTACCGGCGGGGGAACCCCCGGCACCACGACCGCTTCGTCCCCCGAGACGGTACGCCCGCTGGTGCGGGCCAGAACCTTCTGCAGCAGATCCGCCGGGATCTCCGGTTCGACAGCGAGGTACTCCATCCATGCCTTGCCCTGCTGGGTTTCTTTGAACATTTGAGTACAGAGCGCACACTCGCCCTGGTGGCGGGCAAAGGCGGCCGCATCGGCCGGGGAGAGGGTTCCGTCCAGCGCATCGGCGATCAGGTTTTCCCATTCGTCGCACCGTAAGACCCGGCCTGGCTGGCCGGACGGCTTGTTTTGTTCGCGCTCAGACATTTACATCACCTGCCCTTTAGTACGTTCTAACAGCCGCGCTAGTTCCGCCCGGCCGCGGCTGATCCGGGACTTGACGGTTCCCTGGGGAATGGCCAATACCTCGGCAATCTCTTTGTAATCCATATCCTGCAGATCGCGCAGAATAACTGCTTCGCGCAACTCCGGCGACACCTTGGCTAAGGCGTTCTGCACCATCTGTTCCAGCTGGTTGCGCACTGCGTGTTGGAAGGGTGTGGTGCGCTGGTCGACCACGGGTTCGTTGCGAGAGGGGTCGTTGCCCAGCTCCCAGCCGGCGTCCATCGAGTCGGTCACCCTCTGCTGGCGGGAACGGCGGAAATGATCGACCAGCAGGTTCCGCGTCAGGGTCGTGATCCAGGTCTGGAAGCTACCCTTGGCAGCGTCAAAGCTGGCCAGGTTACCGTACAGCTTGATGAAAACATCCTGGGTCAGGTCCTCTGCGTCATGCGACGAAGCGGTGAAGCGGTAACAGAGCGCGTAGACGCGGCGCTGCTGGGCCGCCACCAGTTCGGTCCACGCGATGGGATCGCCGTCGAGGCAGCGCCTGACCAGCGCGGGCCAGTCGATCTCCGGCGCCTCGGGCCGCCGCGCAGCCGGCCATTGCCGGCGCGAATCGCTCTCCGGTGGCGGGTTCGAAGGGAGATTCACCGCGGGGATTCCTCGGCTTGTAGGATAGGGCCTCCCGGAGTTGTCCTGGTAACGCTCACTGCGCGCTCCTGTTGGCGCGATGTGCAAAGCGAGGGTGCCGGCCAGACTCATGCATGCTGATACGCGCTGCTCCTGCGTTCGGTTCCATCCGGGTTACAGCATTGTCGCTTCTGGCGCTTACAGAGCAACAACTTCCGGCATCGCTTGTCATCAGGCCCGGAAGTGAGAGGCGCACCCCGGCGGCAGCCATAGAAAGTTGTGCGCGGCCGTCTCGAAGCTTGATTTCCCCATTCAGCGCCACAGGTGATCGTAGCGCTCGACCAACCAGGCAAGGCCAAAAAGCAGGGCCATCACTCCGCTTCCCCACCAGAAAATCATCATGGGCAAGGAGCCGGCTACGCTGCCGTCGTGCCGGACTGCCCCCTGCCCGGATCGTTTTTCCCCTTCGCGAAAGAGGTACCCGCTTACCAGGGAAACGGCAGCGGCCAGCAACAGCATACGCAAGGCGGGCAGCAACTGCTCTTCCAGGTGGCTCCCGGGCTCCAGAAAGGCGGTGTGAAAGACGGCATCCAGGGCAAGAATACTCAGCAGCAAAGAAGCGAATTTAGCGAGTTCCAGAAACACGGCCAGCTCTCACCGCCGCCCCAAACCACCGCCGGTTAAGGCGACACCCACTTAATTTTATGCCGCTCCAGCCACCAGCAGGGCGCCTCCGACGCGTGGGGAAAGAGCGCGGGCACGCATGGTTCGGCGACCGTTCCCATGTAGTCGAATTCCTCTTTCTGGCCCTTCAGCGGCGTACGCAAAAACTGCTCCACTTGCACGCTATTCGATGCATGAGCGCCCGCCCTGACCCGCAAGGTGACCCAGTCCCCGAGGTAAAGGACTACCAGAATGGCCAGCAAACCCTGGAGGATCTGTCCCCACCGACGCTTCATATTGACAGCCATCCTACTCTGAAACAGCGTGGCTTGGGCAGCCTGTCCACGTCGCGGTGGAGTCTGTGCCCTGGAAGAACGAAAAGCAATTGGACGAGGGCGCTGGTTCGCTGACTAAGGACGGGTGCCCCTCGACTCTTGATTCACCCGAAGCACTGAGCGGTCAACTTCGGTGGTATCCCACATCTCGCGAAAAACGAGCGAGATGTGGGGCACCCGTCGTTGTTGAGGGAAAAGGAGTGGGTGGGGAACAGACAAGCGTTCCAAACTCTCTTTAGGAGGTAATGAGAATGATCGCCACCAGTCCTAAGCATGCGGTGGAATTATTGGATCGCGCTTTTGCTCAAGGGGATCTCGACGCAGTCCTCAGCTTCTACGAGGATGCCGCAGTGGTCATTACGGAGCCCGGAAGAGCAGCCCGGGGAACAGCGGAGCTGCGAAGTTTTTTTGCCCGCGCGATGCAATCCGGCTCTTCGGCAAAGCAGCTCCAGACGCAAGTCATCGAAGCGGATCCTCTTGCGGCTTATGCGCACTCGCCGGCGCAGGAATGCCATGCCACGCCGAGGGAATGGAGCGTGATCTTGTCCCCTTCAGTGATGACCACGGGGTCTACGGCGAGCAGGAAGGCGTACTCCATGTCTTTATTGACAATGACGCACCAAGGCTCGTGTTGCACCACGCCACTGCAGATGGTGCAGCAGGCCGCAGCGTTGTACTTGTTGGAGACGTGCCAAACTTCCTGTAACTGCTTTAGCGACTCATTCAGCTCATCGGCGCCGGAGTTCATAAGTCGTCACCCGTTGCATGGCGTTTATCCACCACACGGTTGCGGCGCCCGGCTCTGATCGTGCAGGCGAGCAGCCAAGTGATTTGCCTAAGCCCTCAGCCCAGCGTAGAGCGAGTTCCAAGGGCATGATTGCCGATCGACGGAAATCTGAACCGATGTGGCCGCCTCTGAGGCAACGACAAGAAGGCTCAACCGTTCAACCGTCTTTCACGTGCGCCTGCGTTCGATGCGGATGGCCGCGTACAAGAACCGACTCTCCGCGTCACTATATTCGGTACATTACAAGAGATATCGCCGATAACCCAATAGTGCTTCAGTGTGAGGAGCCCAACTTGTAAATGCCGGAAAGAATTTCCCTTTCCCCCTAAGTCCTTTGCGATGCTCAAACATGCGCCTATCTCGCTGACTACCACTTATGGTGCGCGTTCCAGAACAGGAAAATGGCGATCAGTTCCATCCACTACACGAGGAGCTGTAGGCAGATATTTGACACCGGCACGATCACACTTGGTGGCGGATGATTCTGGCGGGAGGATTTGCCGGCGTGTTCGTGGAGGGTTGGATCTTAGGTCATTGACTTGCGTAGAGCCACCCTGGCTCGCGCCAGGCGGGATTTCGTGGCGGGAACCGAAATGCCCATATGGTCGGCGATCTGCTTGGTCGAGTGCCCCTTCATCTGACCCTGCTCGATGACCGAGCGGAGCGAACCCGGCAGCTGACCGATCGCCTGTCTCAGGTGCCTGGACCGCTCGCTTGCTGCATAGTGCTTCTCCGGGTCCGTGGCGTGGCCGGCAATTTGCCAGTGCCGCCAGGACTCCACTTCCGCGGATACATCCATCGGTGTCTCGGGCCGGACACGCTTCTTGCGCAGGATCATGAGCGCTGAGTTGATGCCGATCCGGGTGAACCAGGTGGCAAAGCTGGACCTTCCGTCAAATTGCCGCAAATGCTGGAAGGCGCGCAGCATGGAATCCTGCAGCGCATCCTCCGCGTCCTCACGATTCTTGGTGACGCTGTAGATGGTGCTGAAGGCGCGTTTCGCGCTTCGTGTGCACAGCTCGACAAAGGCCCACTCCTGGCCCGATTGCGCCGCAGCAATCAGCCCTTCGTCGCTCATGGTGGGAAACTCGACGTTGAGGTCGATTCCGTGCTTCGCTAAATCGCCATTCATCAAGACGCCTCCGGGAGAGAATGACGTGATTCTAGGCGGTTCAGCGGGCAATTCTTTTGAGATCACTGTCAGCTAACAGTTGCCGGTGAGCGGGATTGCCCCATGAATATCGACTGGGAAGACGCCGCAATCTGTTCGCCGAGATTGGTTAGGCGGTAGAGTGGATAGGTCGTGCCTAAGGAAACATGAGACGCGCGTTTGATTCGATTCGCCTTGGTTCTCCGTCGGCTTTTTCTGCACCCAGCCGTCGCCGTTTCCTGCTTGGAGCAGCCGCCACCGCGTTCGCCACCACCCGGCCCGGCGCTCTTGCCGCCGCGTTTGCTCCCGCCAACGACCATGCAGCCGGTCCGCTGAAGATTGAAGCCGTGGAACTGATGGAGCTGCATGGCAGATATACCGAGGAGGCAGGCGTCAACGGGCAGCCGCAAGTGAATCCGCTCGACGTCTACGACGATCTGCGCCCCGAACCTTACACCGATAAGCCGTCGGGCACGAAAGAGGTTCATACCAGCGCGATCTATCTTCGCCTGCACGCCGGCGGGATCGAAGGTCTCTACGGCCCGATCGAGAAGAGCGCGGCGATTGTGGTGGAACAGGAGCTGCGCCCCTTTCTCCTGGGCAAAGATGCGCTTGCCGGGGAAGCGCTGTGGGACGAGATGTATCGCTCCAACCGCCATTCGCGCGATGGATTCTTCATGATGGGGATCAGCGCGGTCGATAACACGCTGTGGGATGTGCGCGGCCGTTACTACGGCGTGCCGGTGTATCGGCTGCTGGGCGGCCCCACGCGTTCCTCGGTCGAGATGTACGCCAGCTGTCTCGGCTTCTCGCTCCAACCAGAGGCGGTGCGCACCCGTGCCCTGGCCATCAAGCAGCAAGGCTTCCGCTACCAGAAGTGGTTCATGGGCTACGGCCCGGGCTCCGGGCCCGAGGGCATGCAGAAGAATGTCGAACTGGTGCGCATTTTGCGCGAGACCCTGGGCGAAGACAGCGAGATCATGTTCGACGCCTACAGCGGATGGGACCAGGACTACACGCTGGAATGGGCGCACCAGGTGGAGAAGTATCGCCCCCACTGGATCGAGGAAGCGACGCACCCGGAAAAGATCGAGAGCTTTGCTGCCATGCGCCGCAGCACCACCATTCCCATCGCCTCCGGAGAGCACTTCTACGGCCGGTGGGAGGTGGAGCGTTACCTGCAGGCGGGCGCGCTCTCCGTTGTGCAGGCGGATCCAGAGTGGTGTGGCGGCACGTCGGAGCTGGTGCGCATCGGCACGGTCGCTTCGCTGCACGATGTGCCCGTGATCCCCCATGGCCATAGCCTGCGTGCCGCCGTGCACATCATCTGCAGCCAGTCGCCCATGACCTTTCCCCTGGGCGAGTACCTGGTGAACAAGATGCGGCACTACTACCACTTTGAAAGCAATCCCCTGGTTCCGGTCAACGCCCACATCGGCCTGCCCACCGGCCCCGGTTTCAACGTTCAGCTGGATCTCGCCAAAATCGAGTCGCAAACCATACTCAAGCCCGAGTAATATGCCCGGGGACTACTTCGCAGTCATCGCTCCGCGCACGTAAGAAGAGGAGACCCCAGGGATGAAACCAAGCCGCAGACAATTCCTCGCTCTCGCCTCGACCGCAGGAGCGTGGGTTCCCCTTTCGCAGGCCGCCGCCCGGTTGCAGCAAGGCGCTCCGTCTACCAGCGCTGCGCAGGCCAACCTTGCCGGGACGAGCGCTTCGGCTCCGCTGTCGCTCTTCGATGGAAGCAGCCTGACCGGATGGCGGATACAGGGGCCTGCACACTGGCGCGTGGAAAACGGAGAGCTGCTTGGATCGTGCGACGCTCCCAGAGGCGGATGGCTCGAAACAGAGCGCGGCTTCGAAGACTTCGTTCTCCGCTTTGCCTTTCGCCCGGCCGATGGAGAAGCCGGGGTGTTGCTGCGCAACGCGCCTCTTGCCTGGTCCCGCTTCTCCCATCCTTCGTCGAACGGCGGCCAGACCATGGGCGTCTACGTGGCGCTCAGCGGCGCGCACGCGGGGGAGATGTCTCTGCTCACACTCGATGGCGAAGGGAAAGAGAGGGACCGCAAGCCTATTCCTGCACCGGTGCACGGAGAACCGGGGAGCGGAGACAAGATCTATCCCGGAATGTGCGCTCCCATCCCATGTGCCGGAATTAACGATGCGGAAGCCACCAAGGAAGGGTGGCCATCGCATCCTTCCATTCACATCACTGCACCGGCGGATGGTTGGCAGCAAGTAGAAATCACGCTGCGTGGATCAGCCTGTCCCTGGGACAAGACAGGTGTGGCGGAAGCACTCGATGCCAGAAGCCAGTTTGGAAGCGTGGCACTTTTTGTCTCCGGCGCGCCCATCCACTTCAAGGAGTTGTCGCTCTTCGATCTTACCCAAAGAGCCGCGGGGTTAGCGCACAATGCCGCCAACCCACACGTGCGTCAGATGACCGACCTCTTTTACGCCGAGGGGGTGGCCGCGGGAGACCTGAACCGGGACGGCTACGACGAGGTGGTGGCCGGTCCCTTCTACTACGTGGGACCGGATTACACCACCGCGCGGGAGCTCTTCCGACCCACCACCATCAACCCGGCCGGGGTGGGCGAACACGGCAATTACTCCAACTGCTTCCTCAGTCATATTCACGACTTCACGGGCGACGGCTGGCCGGATGTTTTGATGATCATGGGTTTTGGTCCGAGACCCAGTTTCTCCGCCCATCTGTTTGTGAATCCGCGCGGGGAACTTCGCCACTGGGACAACTACAACGTGGTGCCCTCGGTTGCTTCGGAAACCACGCAGCTTTTCGACATCGACGGCGACGGTCACCCTGAGCTCATCCTGACCCAGGACAACCAGGTCGGCTATGCCAAGCCGGACGCCTCCGATCCAACCAAGCCGTGGCAGTTTTTTCCGGTTTCGGAGAAAGCGCCGCGGGGACCGCACGGCCTGGGCGTGGGGGATATCAACGGCGACGGACGCCTGGATATCATCACCGCCAGCGGCTGGTGGGAGCAGCCGCCCGCAGGCGCCAGCGGGTTATGGAAATTTCATCCCGTGCTCTTCGGCGCGACCGAAGGAGAGCCTGGACTGCGCGGGGGCGCCGACATCATCGTCTACGACGTCAACGGCGACGGCGTTCCCGATGTCATTACCAGCCTCAATGCCCATGGCCCCGGATTAGCATGGTTCGAACAACAACGAAGCACGCAAGGCGAGATGACATGGAAGCGGCACCTGATCATGGGCTCCCCTTCCACCCCGCTGGCTGAACGGCAGCCATGGGAGGAGACGGACAAATCTGTGACCTTCACTGAGCTGCATGCCCTGGCCTTCGCGCAACTCGACGGCGACGAATTGCCTTCCATCATCACCGGGAAACGCTGGTGGTCCCATGGATACATCTACGATGAGAACGATGTGGACAATCCGCCGGTGCTCTACCGTTTCCAGCTGATGCGCAAACCCGGAGGAGCGGTGGAGTGGATTCCCAGCCTCATCCACAACGCCTCGGGCGTGGGGACCCAGATCATCGCCAAGGACATCAACAAAGACGGCAGGATTGAGATCGTGACTACCGCACGGAAGGGAACCTTTGTCTTTTATGGTCCGTTCAAGGTCTAGAACCGGGGGAGAAGCCTTCCTGTTTTTTCGCCTGCATGCCTGGCGTCGCGGGAGTCCTGGCTTAATTGCAACCGTCACGGTTGTCCTCTTTGGCCTGATGGCCTTGGCCAGCCCGAGGCAGGACGCAAAGAGTCACACCACGTGGAGCACTTACCTGGGCAACGCGGATGGTTCTCACTACTCCGCCCTGCAGCAGATTGACCGGTCGAATGTGAACCGATTGCAGGTGGCCTGGTCCTACGACAGCGGAGCCGGGCCCTACGCGTTCAATCCCATCATTGTCGGCCGGACCATGTACGTCCTGGCGAAAAATACCTCGATCGTTGCTCTCGACGCGGTTTCCGGGAAAGAATTGTGGACTTATCGCTCGCGCAATTTGGGGCCGCGCATGGAAGCTCATCGCGGCATTAACTATTGGCAGAGCAGCGACGGCTCCGATCGGCGTCTGCTGATCTCCTTTGCCAACAACCTGGAAGCGATCAACGCGGCCAACGGCCAATTAATTACCTCTTTCGGCAATGGCGGCACGGTCAATCTGAAAGAAGGGCTGGGACGGGATGCGCGCTCCATGCGCCAGATTCAATCCGGCACTCCGGGAGTCGTCTTTGAGGATCTGATCATTCTCGGTTCATCTACCGGAGAGGACTATGGTTCACCTCCGGGCGATATTCGCGCCTATGACGTGCGCAGTGGGCGCATGGCGTGGATCTTTCACACCATCCCCCATCCTGGAGAACCCGGTTACGAAACCTGGCCCAAAGACGCATGGAAATCGGCCGGCGGCGTCAATTGCTGGGGCGAAATGAGCCTCGACGAAAAAGCGGGAATCGTCTACGTCCCTACCGGAGCTCCGGTCTATGACTTCTACGGCGCCGATCGCAAGGGGAACAACTTATTCGCGGACTCATTGCTGGCGCTCAACGCCCACACGGGAAAGCTGGTCTGGTACTACCAGCTCATCCATCATGACCTGTGGGACTACGACGCGATGGCCGCTCCGCAACTGCTGACCGTACAGCAACAAGGGAAAGAGATCCCTATCGTGGCCCAGGCGTCCAAGCAAGGTTTTGTTTACGTCTTCAACCGGACTACGGGCAAGCCGGTCTGGCCCATCGAGGAGCGGGCCGTGCCCGCATCCAACATGCCCGATGAGGAGGCTTCTCCCACGCAGCCCTTTCCCACCGCCCCACCGCCCTTCGCCCGCCAGACCTTTACCGTGGCCGATCTGAACCCTTACATCCTGAGCCCGCCGGACCGAGCACGCTGGAAAAAGGTGGTGGAGAACGCGGCCAACCATGGCTTGTTCACACCTCCTGGGCTCACGGACACGGTCGAGATGCCCGGTAACCATGGCGGTGTCAATTGGGGCATGACGGCGGCCGACCCCAGCAACGGAACCATGTACGTCGTGTCCATGGATATTCCGGCCATCCTCAAGAATGAGCACAGCGAGCCGCCCTCCCTTTGGCAAATTCCGAGCCAGGCTGCTCCGGCGGTACAAGGCAAAGCCGTTTACCATTTTTATTGTGAGCGGTGTCATGGTCCCGAACGCGCAGGCGCACCGCCGGCGATTCCCTCGCTGGTGAATGCTCCTTCCACCTTTGGCGCGGAGACGATCAAGAGCGTGGTGAATTACGGCCTCAACGACATGCCCGCTTTTCCCGATCTCACCGATCGGCTGCTGAACAATCTTCTCTTGTATCTCGGCAATCCTGCGAGTGCGCCTGAGCCTATTGCTTCCCGCCCGGAACCACCGCCCGCTCCCACCAGCGGCGCATCCGAGCCGGTTCGCTACTGGTCTGGTTACGGTCTGCAGCCTTCGATCATCCGTCCTCCATGGTCAGTCATTACGGCTTACGACCTGAACCGCGGCGTAATCAAGTGGCAGGTGCCGCTGGGAAACGCTCCCCAGGGCGAAAAGGAAAATCTCAAAGACACCGGCATCATGATGTCCAGAAATGGACCTGTAGTGACCGCGAGCGGCCTGGTCTTCATCGCCACGAAGGATGAGGGCAAGCTCCGCGCCTACGACGAGGAGAACGGCAAGGTGCTTTGGGAAACGGACCTTCCCGCTGCTTCTGAAGGTGTTCCCGCAATCTATGAAATAGACGGGCGCGAGTATATCGTTCTCTGTGCCGCGTCGGCGAAGCAGACGGATATACCAAGGGACGGGCCCGAGCAGCAAACGGCTCAGCCGGTGCATCGGTCTTACATCGCGTTTGCTTTGCCTAAGGAGGACTAACGCCACGAGAGATATGTTTCGATTGATATTTCTGACCGATTCGCAAAAAGCTATGGTGAGCCTCGCCCGTCTTTTTCGGCCCACGTACGCTGAGGCGAACGTGGGGCACCGGTCCAGTTCTTATTGGGTTTTGCCAGAACTTTAGCCGTTGGGGGATGATGCTTTAGCTCTCGGCTCCGATGTTCGTCAACTGGGGCAAACGCTTTTCGACAGGAATCGAAGCTGGAATGAAAACCGAGAAGCAGGTCACGTTTCTGCCGGGATGGCCGCTACTGCGGAAGTCGATGGTGCCGTCGTACTTTTCCACGATCCCTTTGCAGATCCAAAGGCCTAAGCCGGTCCCCTTGGTAGATTTGGTGGTAAAGAATGGCTCAAAGAGTCTCTTCGCGTCTTCAGGCTTTATGCCTGAGCCAGTATCCAGTATGGAGATGCGAAGACCTGCTGCTTGGGTCGCCGCGCGATAGGACGGCTGTATGTGTACGCGCAAGCGTCCGCCTTGTGGCATCGCCTGAATTGCGTTGCCGATGAGATTGAGGAATACCTGCTTCAATTCCATCGGGAATCCCTGCACCACGTCGCCGCTGCCGTAACGCCGTTCGACGACGATTCGGTTGGCCTGCAATTGACGCGATTGAAGTTCCAGAATGTCGTCCAGCAAGCCCGGAATGGAGACAGCAATGGCCTCCGCGGATTCACGATAAAAACTCAGCGTCTGCTTGGTAATGTGGGAAACACGTAACAGTTCCTGTTCCGCCATTTTGGTATAGTGTTTCGCCTCCGCATCCAGAGACGGGTGTCTCTGGATCAAATAGAAGAGGTTAAGGATCGACTCCAGCGGGTTGTTGATCTCGTGGGCAACAATACCCGCCATTCTCCCCATAGCCGCGAGTCTCTCTGAATTGCGCAGCGCTTCCTCGGCCTGCAATCTCGCGGTGATATCCCGACAGATCTCCAGCACGACGCGTGGTTTCGTTCCATCATGCTGCAGAATTTTTCTGCATGCCACGACGATCTCGCGCCCGTCTTTGGTGTGTTGGATCAGATTGCCTTCCCATCGTTTTCCCTCAGAGATTGAGGATTCTATTTCGTCATTGGGCACGGGAAATTGCGTATTCAGCAGTTGGTGAAGTTTCTTGCCTCGAGCCTCATCCGCAGTCCAGCCGTACAGCGCAGCCGCTCCCGAATTCCAGAACTGAACGGTGCCGTCCAGGTCGCGCACCATGATCGCTTCCGAAGCGAGATCCAGCAGGTCCGCACGCTGCCTCAATATCTGCTCCATGCGCTTTGGCTCGGTTACATCGATGAGCGCTCCGACCGCTCCGCGCACGTTCCCTGAATCATAGAACAGCGGGTTCGCGCTCATCAGGGTTTGCAGCACATTGCCGCTTCTGGAGTGGATTTCGAGCTCGATCCTGCCCACCGGCTTACCCGTCGCCGCGGCCCGCTGCAGGGGCAGCTCGTCAAACGTAAGACGCTCACCGTTGTGGTAAATTTCATAGCTTGCGTCGCTATTTTCGTAGCTCTGGGGAGAGAGGTTTTCCCGGTGCTCCAGTCCAAGCAGCTCCTTGAGCGCTGCATTCCCGGTGACGAAACGGCAATGCGGATCATGGGCGATAGAAACGCCGACAGGCAGAACTTTCATGATCGTTTCCAGTTCCACCACGCGCTGCTGTAACTGCACGTTGAGCCTGCGCACCTGCTCTTCGCTTTCCCGCAACTGTTCCGTACGCGCCAGCACACGCTTTTCCAGCTCGCTGTTCAGCAGTTCCAATTCCCGCGTCTTTCGGTACAAGTCGGCAAATACGCTGACCTTGGCCCGCAAGAGCTCGGGGACGACGGGAACGGAGATGTAATCCATCGCCCCGCGCTGGTATCCCTTCATGCGATCGATATCCGTGAGATGGACCGCGGAAATGAAAATGATGGCTGTCTTTTGAAAGCGCGGATGCTGGCGAATCATGTCCGCTAACTCGAAACCGTCGAGTTCGGGCATACTCACATCCATCAAAATGACGGCAACATCCTGGCTGAGGAGGTGTTCCAGGGCCTCTCTCCCCGACGTGGCGGAGATCAGGTTTTCTCCCAGATCCTGCAATATCGCCTGGTAGGTGAGCAGCTTGCCGGGCTGGTCATCGACCATCAGGATGTTGACGCTCTCAGTTGTGTTCATCTTTCCGGCCCTTTGCGTAGGTTACTGGATGCGTGCGTTATCGATGAAGCCACATGCGAAGCGTTGACAGCAATTGCTCGGTGTTTACCGGTTTCGCCAGATACTCAGACGCGCCTGCCTCCAGGCACTTCTCCCGATCCCCTTTCATCGCCTTGGCGGTGAGAGCAATGATGGGCAATCGGCGGAACAGAGCATTCTGCCGGATCACCTGCATCGTCTCGTAGCCATCCATTTCAGGCATCATAATATCCATCAGCACAATCGACATGTCCGGAACTGATTCCAGGGTTGCGATAGCGGCCTTGCCGGTGCCGGCTGTCAGTACCGTCATTCCGCGGCGTTCCAGAACGCTGCTCAGCGCAAATATGTTGCGCACGTCATCATCCACAACCAGCACTTTCTTTCCTACCAGAGCATCGTCGGAACGATGCAGACGATCGAGCATACTTTGTTTCTGGGAAGGAAGGTCGGCAATCACGCGGTGGAGGAATAGCGCCGTCTCATCCAGCAGCCGCTCTGGGGATTCGACTCCTTTCACTACGACGCTACGGGCCAATTCATGAAGGCGGGTGTCCTCTTCTGATGAGAGCTCCTTGCCAGTGAAGACCACGATCGGCATATCGCTCAGCCCGGATGTGTCGCGCAGCCGCTCCAGCACCTCGAATCCGGACATATCCGGAAGACGGAGATCGAGCACTACGCAATCGTACGGTTCCACCTGGATTGCCGCGAGGGCTTCGCTGCCGGTGGTGGCGACGACGACGTCGATGTCTTCATCTCCCAACAACTCGCGGATGCTCAACTGCTCAGCGGGATTATCCTCCACCACAAGCAGGCGTTTCCGGCGCGGCGCCGAGTAATCCTTAATACGCGTAATCGCGGCATCCAGACCTTCGGGTGTCACAGGCTTGGTAATGAACGCAAAGGCTCCCCGCGCCAATCCGTGGCCCTTGTCCTCATCGAGAGTCAACATCTGTACCGGGATGTGGCGCGTTGCCGGATCCTGTTTCAAGTGGTTAAGGACGGTCCAGCCAAGCATGTCGGGGAGAAATACATCCAGGGACACGGCGGTGGGATGAAATTCGCGCGCCAAGGCGAGAGCTTCGGCGCCCCGGGTCGCAAGCAGGACCTTGAACCCCTTTTCCCGCGAGAGATCGCGCAGAATGCGGGCGTAGTGCGGATCATCCTCGACAATCAACAGCGCGGTATCGTCAGGCTGTAGATTCTCGCGGTCGTCCGGAATCACTTCCGCCGGAAGCTCAGCCAGCACTGTCTTTAAGAGCTCAACCGGGTGATTCGTTACCGAGTTCTGCCCCTCTGGATATTTCGCTGGCAGGGCAGATGGACCGCTGTAGACCTGGGGCAGGTAAAGAGTAAACGTGCTACCCCGGTTGGGCGTGCTGCGCAATTGAATCTCTCCGCCGAGCAGACCGGCGAGTTCGCGGCTAATGGCCAGTCCCAGCCCTGTGCCACCGTACTTGCGGCTGGTTCCTGCATCCGCCTGCTGGAAGGCCTCGAAGATGATGCGTTGCTTCTCCTGCGGAATGCCGATGCCGGTATCGGCGACTTCAAAAGCGACCACGGCGGTCGCCCGGCTCAGGATGGGATGATCATTGCTCCATCCTTCCTCAGCCACCAAGACAGAGAGGCGCACGCCGCCCTTCTCAGTAAACTTGAAAGCATTCGACAGCAGGTTCTTGAGTACCTGCTGCAGACGTTTTGAATCGGTGATGAGGCTCCGGTTGAGGCGCGGATCGGTGAGCAGCTCAAATTCGAGACGCCGATTTTCCGCTTCATGACGGAACGGACGTCCGATCATGTCGAGAAGGCTGGCGAAGAATACTTCTTCCGCCTCGACCGAGACCGTTCCGGATTCGATCTTGGAAAGGTCCAGGATGTCGCTGATCAGATTTAACAGGTCCGTACCAGCTCCGTGGATTGTGCGCGCAAACTCGACCTGTTTGGCGGTCAGATTTCCGTCCGGATTGTCGCCCAGCTGCTGGCCTAGAACCAGAATGCTGTTGAGAGGCGTCCGCAGTTCGTGCGACATATTGGCCAGAAACTCGGACTTGTACTTGGAAGTGAGCGCCAGTTCCTTGGCCTTCCCTTCGAGTTCGCGCCGGGCCTGCTCAATTTCCTGATTTTTGCGCTCCACTTCGGCGTTCTGCTCAGCAAGCTGCTGGGCTTTCTGCGCCAGCTGCTCGTTTTTCTGTTGCAGCTCTTTTTGCTGCATCTGCAGTTCGGTCGCCAACTGCTGCGACTGCTTCAACAGGCCTTCGGTTTGCATGGTGGCCTCGATGCTGTTCAGCACGATGCCGATGCTGGCGGTTAACTGTTCGAGAAATGCCAGATGCGAAGCAGTAAAGACCCCCAAAGACGCGAGCTCAATCACCGCCTTGACGCGATCTTCGAATAACACCGGTAAGACGATCACGTTGCGCGGTACAGCCTCAAAGAGTCCGGAGCGAATGGTCACCTGGCTCTCTCCCAGATCTCTTATCAGGATGCGTCGTTTTTCTACCGCGCATTGGCCTACCAGCCCCTCTCCTGGATCCACTCGTCGCAGATGGCCGTCCGGCCGGTCCCCTGCGTAGGCGGAGAGCAGCACCAATTTCTTCTCGTCCTCGGTTTCCATCTGGTAGATGACGGCCTGGTGAGCATTCACCAGCGGAGCCAGTTCCGAGAGCAGAGTTTTGCCCACGGTTGTCAGGTCGCGCTGGCCCTGCAGCATGCCCGTGAACCGCGCCAGGTTTGTCTTGAGCCAGTCTTCCTCGGTGTTCCGCTCCGTCGTCAGCCGGAGGTTATTGATCATGGTGTTGATGTTGTCTTTCAGTTCCGCCACTTCGCCCCTGGCTTCTACCTGAATGGAACGGGTGAGGTCGCCTTGCGTGACGGCGGTGGCTACTTCGGCGATGGCGCGCACCTGGTTGGTGAGGTTGTCGGCCAGAAGGTTCACATTGCCGGTCAAATCCTTCCATGTGC
This sequence comes from uncultured Acidobacteriaceae bacterium, assembly GCA_963743365.1. GTDB lineage: Bacteria > Acidobacteriota > Terriglobia > Terriglobales > Acidobacteriaceae > PALSA-350. Next base: position 57,659 of record CAVUQE010000013.1, on the reverse strand, counting down.
CGGCCGCTCCGGGCACATTGGCCTGGCCGCCCAAGCGGCCTTCGACGCCCACTTCACGCGCAACGGTTGTTACCTGATCGGCGAAGGTGGCCAGCGTATCTGTCATATTGTTGATGGTTTCGGCCAGCGCCGCGACTTCGCCTTTGGCGTTCACGGTCAGTTTTTGGGTCAGGGCGCCATTTGCAACCGCGGTGACTACTTTAACGATGCCGCGCACCTGCTCGGTCAGGTTGGCAGCCATGACGTTGACGTTGTCGGTGAGATCTTTCCAGGTACCCGCGACGCCTGGTACCTGCGCCTGGCCGCCCAGCTTTCCATCCGTCCCTACCTCGCGGGCCACGCGCGTTACCTCTGCCGCAAAGGCATTGAGTTGATCAACCATGGTGTTGATCGTGTTTTTCAATTCGAGAATCTCGCCCTTGACGTCGACGGTGATCTTGCGCGAGAGATCGCCGCGGGCAACGGCGGTGGTCACCTCGGCAATGTTGCGGACCTGCGCTGTGAGATTTCCGGCCATGGAATTCACCGAGTCGGTGAGGTCTTTCCATGTGCCGGCCACGCCAGGAACGTTGGCCTGTCCGCCTAACCGGCCCTCCGATCCGACTTCGCGAGCCACACGCGTTACCTCGCCGGCAAACGCGTTGAGCTGGTCCACCATGGTGTTGATGGTGTCTTTAAGCAGGAGAATTTCGCCGCTAACGTTGACGGTAATTTTCTTTGATAGATCGCCGCTGGCGATCGCCGTGGCTACTTCGGCAATGTTGCGCACCTGGCCGGTTAGATTGCTGGCCATTGAGTTTACTGAGTCAGTGAGATCTTTCCATGTGCCGCCGACTCCAGGAACCTGCGCCTGGCCGCCCAGCTTTCCGTCCGTGCCCACTTCTCTCGCGACACGGGTAACTTCCGATGCGAAGGACCGCAACTGCTCCACCATGGTGTTGATGGTGTCCTTCAGCTCCAGGATCTCGCCCTTCACGTCCACCGTAATCTTGCGTGATAAGTCGCCGCGCGCCACGGCGGTGGCCACTTCGGCGATGTTGCGAACCTGGCCAGTCAAGTTGCTGGCCATGAAGTTCACGTTGTCGGTAAGGTCCTTCCAGGTGCCGGCGACGCCCGGGACTTGCGCCTGACCACCGAGTTTGCCTTCGGTGCCGACTTCACGCGCGACACGCGTAACCTCGCCCGCAAACGCATTGAGCTGATCCACCATGGTGTTGATGGTGTCCTTCAGCTCCAGAATTTCGCCCTTCACGTCGACCGTGATCTTGCGCGAGAGATCGCCACGGGCTACGGCGGTGGTCACCTCAGCAATGTTGCGCACCTGGGCGGTCAGGTTGCCGGCCATGGAGTTGACGGAGTCGGTCAGATCTTTCCAGGTACCAGCCACACCGGGCACATTGGCCTGCCCGCCAAGCCGCCCTTCGGACCCAACCTCACGCGCTACGCGGGTGACTTCGCCCGCGAAACGGTTCAGCTGATCCACCATGGTGTTCAGCGTTTCCTTCAGCTGCAGAATCTCACCGCGAACGTCGACGGTGATCTTGCGCGAGAGATCGCCGCTGGCGATCGCCGTGGCGACCTCTGCGATATTGCGCACCTGGCCGGTCAAGTTGCTGGCCATGAAGTTCACGTTGTCGGTAAGGTCTTTCCAGGTGCCGCCGACTCCGGGGACCTGGGCCTGGCCGCCGAGTTTGCCTTCAGTGCCGACCTCACGCGCTACGCGCGTCACCTCGCCGGCAAAGGCATTCAGCTGATCCACCATGGTATTGATGGTGTTCTTCAGTTCCAGGATCTCGCCCTTGACGTCGACGGTAATCTTGCGCGACAAATCGCCCCGGGCTACCGCCGTGGTGACCTCAGCGATGTTGCGCACCTGAGCGGTCAAGTTGCCGGCCATGGCGTTGACTGAGTCAGTCAGATCTTTCCATGTACCGGCCACGCCGAGCACGACCGCCTGGCCGCCCAATTTGCCGTCGGTGCCGACTTCGCGGGCCACGCGCGTGACTTCCGAGGCGAAGGATCTCAGCTGGTCGACCATAGTGTTGATGGCTTCTTTGAGCTGCAGAATCTCCCCGCGCACGTCCACCGTGATCTTGCGCGAGAGATCGCCGCTGGCCACCGCGGTGGCAACTTCAGCGATGTTGCGCACCTGGCTGGTGAGGTTGCTGGCCATGGAGTTGACCGAGTCGGTGAGGTCCTTCCAGGTGCCCGCCACCCCCGGTACTTGCGCCTGGCCGCCCAGCTTGCCGTCGGTGCCTACTTCGCGCGCCACACGGGTGACTTCCGACGTAAATACGCCGAGCTGCTGAATCATGGTGTTGACGATTTTGGCGGACCGTAGAAAATCGCCCTCGAGCGGGCGTCCATCCACGTCCATTCTTACCGTCTGGGTCAGGTTTCCCTCGGCCACGGCTGCAATGGCGCGCGTGACTTCGGCGGTCGGTCGCAGCAGATCCTCTACCAGGGTGTTGACCGAATCCTCGATCTCCCCCCAGGCGCCCCGAGATTCGTCAAACCTGGCCCGCTCCCGGGTCCTGCCCTTTTTCCCCACCACTTGGCCGACGCGCCGCAGTTCCTTGGCGATGCGCTGGTTCGCCATGGCAATTTCATTGAAAGTGTCAGCCATCTTGCCGCTGAGCCCGGTCCATGAGCCGGGAAGGCGCACTGAGAAATCTCCGTCGCGCATGGCCTGCATTTTCTCCAGAATGAGAACCATTTCCGAAGACTCGTATTGCGCAGCGGCGCCGTTATGCCCATTGGTTTTTGACCTGCGGGGGGTGACTTCTTCCTGTGCGGGCAACACGGGCGTTCCGTTTTTCCTCATGCCGATCTCCCTGAATTAAGCGCAAAGCGTCTAGCGGCGGGCAAACCTGCAATCAGGTTTGCCGCGGCCCTTTCAACACACAGTGACAGTCCGGAGGCGGATCATTGAAGTCGCGCTACAAAACGTACCAAATTTATTTTTGCGCTGGACCTTAGATGTAGGTCTCTGATCGGAGGTTGGTTTCCTAAGGCAACGAAAGATCCTTTTTCTTCGGCGCCCGCAGACATCGTTTTCTGGGAAGAGAGACACCCCTTCGCTGCCGCCTTCCTTGATAGCGAACCTGCCATTCACCCAAAGAGAATCTTGGGACCGTCTTGACGAAAAAAGCAATAGAACCAAAGGGTATCTAGCCGCGAACGCCGGTAGGAAACGTGCCGGCAAATGGCCGGGATCCCGAAGCTGGTGGTGTAAGTATTTGACTCTGTTCGGATAGCACATGTTCGGAAATCTGAGCCGCGAGGCCACTACCCGAATCAAACTGTTCAAGGGCTTGAGGGCGACCCGGGCATCCACTTCCTTATACCCCCGGTTTCTACTTCGTGGCCATCGGTCCACCTACGACAGACGATCCAGTTCCGCTGCAACCGGTGCTGCCGTAGCGGAGAAATCTCTGGATCCGCTTTCCCGTGTCCACTTCCCCGGTATAGATGTTGCCCTTGCTGTCCAGGCTTACCTGGTGCAGCCAGTGGAAGTCGCCCGGCGCGCGGCCACTGCGGCCCAGGCGGCCCAACTCCTGCAGATTGCTCCGGTTCAGGACATAGATGGTCATGTTGGCGTTGTCGCCGATGTAGAGGCAACTCTGCGCCTGGTCTCTGGAGAAGTTGAGAGAAACAGCGGTGCCGATGATATTGGTGTGCTCGCTGATAAATTGCTCGGCCACGAACCCGCACTTGCCGGCCGTACCGGTCGAATTGCTGCAGGGCCTACCCAGCGCGGGATCGTGAATGTCAAATACCTGGATACGATCGTTGCCCCGGTCGCAGACGTAGAGTTTGCCGTCATTGGCAATCTTCACGCAATGCACGGGGTTGCGGAAGAAGCCGGGTTTCTTGTTGCCTTTGGTATAGTCCTCGATCCACGTCCCGGCTGCGGCGGCTGCGGCATCATCGACGGGATTGTTTCCATAGGCGCCGAAGTGGCCAATGTATTTGCCGGTGTCGGCGTCCACGATCAGGACCCGGCGATTTCCGTAGCCGTCGGCAATATAGAGGCGGTTGGTTGCGGGATCGACCACCATGTCTGCCGCCTGGTAAAGCAGCGGCGTGCCATTCACACCGCCGTGCGTATCGTTGCTATCCGGCCGGTTTGAGGTTCCCCCGATTCTCAACTTGAAGTTGCCGTCCATGTCGAATTTCTGGACGAAGCCATCGCCGCCTTGCTTGTTTGTTGCCCAGGGCGAGCCTCCCCTGTCGGCTGCAGCGGAATTTCCCGAGAGCCAGACGTTGTCGTTCTGGTCCACATAAATACCGTGCTCGCTGCTGGGCCAAAGGCACCCAGCCTCCGCCTTACACTTACCGCCGATAAAACCAGGGTCGGCAGGACCACCCCAGGCGCGCAACAGCTTTCCCTGGGTATCAAACTCCAGCACCGAGGGCGCGGCTTTGCAGCAATCTGCAATCGAGCCATAGGTACGCACCTGGCCAAGGCCGTTGACCGGCTGACCCTTGTCGTTGACGGCGCCGGGCACGGGCCCTTCGAGGCCGGCCTCTTCATTGGTCATAGTGCGCGGCCGATTGTAGACCCAGATATGGTCATGCGGGTCGACATAGAGACCGCCTATCTGGCCCAGAATCCAATTGTTGGGCAGCGGTTGCGGCCACGCGGGATCGACCACGAAACCCGGGGTCTTGCCCGTGCTCGATGCGTTGTACACGCCGGACTGCTTCAAGAGCCGATCAAGAGAGCCATCGTTCTTCAGCAGATTGCTATCGTTGTCGGCGGCCATGACCAGGCTGGTCATTCCCATCAGTAGCAGCGCGGCCGTCACCTTGCCCGGAATCCTCATGCTCGCCCTTTCTTTCCGCTCGTTTCACCGAAGCGGGAGACGAAGACCGGTCGTCTGGTCAACCATGAACTATAGAGCAGCTCTTGTATCATTGTCGCCAACGCGAAGTACAGTCCTACCGCTGAGGCTGCAGATTAGCTGAGTAGGAATGATCAAAACTTCTTGAAGGCTCAATGCGCGCCACGCGGCTTTTGCTATTTCTCTCCGGGATATTCGCCCTCGCGTCCGTCGCCTTCGCGCAATCGAACCCCGCTGCTACACCCACTCCACCCACCTTTAAGACGGGCACCACCAACGTTCTTGTGGATGTAGTGGTGACTGGCCACCACGGCAACCCTGTCGAAGGCTTATCCCAGGACGACTTTTCTATCCTGGAAAACGGGCAGCCGCAGCAGATCGTCTCCTTCGCCTCTCATCCTTCGGCAACGCCGCTCGCGCCGGCGGCGCCACCGCCGCTGCCGGCCGGCGTCTACAGCAACGCTGAGGCGGTTGCGGACAAAGATACAGTGGATGTTCTGTTGCTGGATGCGCTCAACACACCACCCTCAGGCCAGGTTCAGACGCACCGCGTGATGCTGGAGTACCTGAAAACTCTGCCCGTCAACAAGCCGATTGCCATCTTTACTCTCTACACGCAACTGCAACAAATCGAAGGCTTCACCACCGACCACAGCGCACTGCTGAAGGCTGTGGATGAGTTCACTCGTTCGCCGCAGAAGTCTCCCTTGCTCAAGACACCACAAGACACCGCGCGGCAAATGAAGGATGAGGATGACGCACTCGAATTAGGTCTGGCCATGCAGAGCGTGGCAAGAGGGGAAATGATGATGCACCACCTGCAGCAGTTCAACGCCGAGCAGGATTCGTTCAACCTCAATCTTCGCGTGCAGTACACCCTCTCCGCCTTCGATCAACTGGCTCGCTACCTCTCCGGCATGCCGGGGCGCAAGAATGTGATGTGGCTTTCGGGCTCGTTTCCGTTGGGCGTTATGCCCAACCCCGACCTGAAAGATCCCACCCAGTCCGCACGTGACTTTTCTGGGGCTGTCAACCATACGGCCGGCCTTCTCGCCAATGCTCGCGTCGCGGTCTACCCGATCGACGCGCGCGGCCTCTTTCCGCAACCTTTGTCGCTTCCTGCCATCGCCGCCGGCGACAGCATAGTGCGCACTCCAGATCGGGTCGACGCCGCCGAATCCGCGGACTCCAGCCTGCACGCGGAGGAGCGCTTGACGCTGGAACAGGTTGCGCATGCCACCGGCGGCGAAGCAATCTACAACACCAACGACCTGAAGGGCGCGCTGGCCGAAGTCGATCGCACGGGAGCGCACTACTACACCCTGGCCTACGTTCCCTCGGATAAGTCGCAGGACAACAAACTTCGCCGCATCGAAGTGCGCGTCCACCCCGGTAACTACCATCTGTCGTATCGCCGCAGTTATTCACCAGCCCTGGCGCCTGCCCACGACAATAGCTTTCTGGCCCTCATGCAACATAACGTTCCGGCGTCCACGCAGATTTTATTTCGTTTGTCTCCCGTTCGCGGCGCCGTGCAGCCGGCGACAGCTCCGCTAGCGGGCAGCAATCCTAACGTCCCGCGGCCGGTGACGCGGTATTCCGTTGCCTACGACGTTGATGTGGCTCCGCTGGTGCTCAGCGCATCTGCCGACGGTGTGCTCCATGGCCAGGCCACTCTCGTCTCTATTGCTTATGACCGTGACGGTAAGGCGCTAAACTCCGTCGCCAACACGCTTAGCCTCAACGTGCCGTCCGCGGAATACGCCCGCTTCATAAAAGAGGGCATCCATTATCGCGAGCAACTGGATATACCCGCGCAAGCAGCCTGGCTTCGTGCCGGCATCTACGACCACGTCTCCGGACAGGTAGGCAGCCTTGAAGTGCCCTTGGGCAGAGCAAAATAAATCCGTTGCCGCACGCAATCTCAGCTGCCTGGTATTTCGTATGCAGCCCGTTGATGGCTTGATGCGAAGGATCGCACTTCTGCTCTTGTTGTTTGCGATCGCCTTGCCTGCGTTTGCAGCTAACCCAATCTCCGTCGAAGAGCTGGAGCGATTGTTAGCGGCCGCGCCTACCCAGGAGGATGCCCACGTGGGCCGAAAACTGTCCAACCTGGAACTGACTCAGCGGCTGAACTCGGTCAAATTATCGCGCTGGTTAAGCGCGCTGCCCGGCCCGAAATCCCAGCAAGCGTTATTGGCGCTGGCTGACATGTCGGCATTTCTCGATCTGCCCCCAGCGGAGATTCCTACTACCGCTGCGCCGGATTCAGCAGCCCAGCGCCATATGCTATCGCTCGTCAGCTCCCGAACCTATTTGCCACGCGAGCCACCACCAGCTATCAGGAAACTCTATGGGAGCATTGGACGCCGGAGTCCGGTCTGATCCGTTACCAGCCCTTGCACCCGGTGGGGCGATACAGCGCGGATGTACTTTATCGCGATGGCGGGGAGGAGGCGCATCCCGATGCGCCAAAACATACGAAGAGGCAGAACCGTTTTTTGCATCTCCACGCCTTTTGCGTTTCGGGCTACTTAACGTTTTTTGACACCGCTTGATGTCTTGATCGCCTGGGAAGGTCAACAGACTGTACATCACCTGGCGCGTCAAACAGGGCGTCGAAGAGGCGGCGCGCCACCTTCTTTCCAGCGTCCGCCGTGAGCACCTCGGGGTCAAACAGCGCCTCCAGCGCGATCGCCGACAGCAAGGGCTGAATGAGCTGAACACTGAGCGAACGGCTAAGCGCGTGTTCCCCCTTCCGCTCGGCTCCCAACAAGAGTGTTAGACGCTTTTCATCATCTGGGGAAATCATCTTCGACATGAATCTCTGGTAGCGCTTCCTAGCTTCAGGATTGCGGACGGCAAAGAGTTTGAATTCGAGCATCAGGATGTTCCAAGTCCGATCCCCGCTCATTTTCATACATAACCTTTTGAACATCTCCCGATTCTGCTCGACGCCCGACGAGTTTGCCAGCGCCTTCACCATCTCGGAGCGATTGCGCAGCGCATAGTCCTCCACCAGCGCCATGAAGATGTCCTCCTTGCTCTCGAATTGGGCGTAGATGGCACCCTTCGTCCGGCCTGCGGCCGCGGCAATCTCCCCCAATTCCGCTCCCGAGTATCCTTCGCGAACAAAGATCTCCTGGGCAGCGCGGAGCAACAGCTCTCGCGTTTCCTTCGTCTTAAGCTGATGCTTGTTCAGCTTCACCGGTGTCATCTCTTTATCATACGATCGGCAGTTCGCCGAGAGATGCCGGCCCGGAGCTGGTCGTAGGGTCTTGAGACTATCTGCTGCGCCTTGGCCTCCCAAAACGCAATACGCCGTCCTTACTCGCGTATGGACCCCCCTGCGCTGGCCACTCGAGTCTTCTCGAATTTCCTAGTTTCAGCAGCGTAGCGTTTGGCAATCGTCTTCGCGACACTGTCGGCAACATTCTTGCTCTCTGACTCGCCGCGGACAGTTGCCTTCAACCGGTCAGTGACATTGAGCTGCCCCGTAGTATCCGTGATGTTCACCTGGAAGGACATCTGAGTGGTACCCACGAACATCCCGACGGGCCCCATCACAGCTCGTTCAACTTGGCTACCTTGCCTGAACGAGGAGACAGAAACGTGAATTGTGTACTCCGGGCACATCTTCTGACCGAACCCTTCCCCTTCCCGATAAACATGACCGATGCCTTGCAGTCGTTGCACCCGGTCGACAGCGTGTTCGTACAAGAAAGCTCGATAAGCCGCAGGAACTTCGGTCTGGTTCCAGTCTGGCATGAAGATGAGCACGCTCCCCGGGTTGATCGAACTGTTCTCGCAGGTTGGCGTAGATCTCGCGGCATCAAGTTTGGAAATTCCGTTTTGGGTGGGCCGTAGTTCCGCGAAGCCAGAGAGGACGTGTTCGGCTTCTCCTTCTGGAAGATAGAACACCGCTCCGTGGTAGCCATCTCGAGAGTCTTTGAACTCCACCGAGAGCATGTTTACTTTGTGTTGCATTACCCCCGCAGCTGCAATCCCTCCACCATCAGGGATCGCCATTCGCAGGATCCTCCCCTTCATACCCCAGAGTTCCACTCGCTCGTTTCCGGTACTCACGGCCAGGAGGGCCGGACGAGGAATCGTGTAGGAGCCGGAGTTCCCGGTGAAGATGAAGCCTCCGGAGTTGATGGTGAGCACACCCTTCTGGTTCGCCTTGGTATCGGGCAGGCCGTACGCGTGTTCGACCTTGGTAGATGTCCACTCCACGATGGAAGGGCTCTTGTCGTCAGTGGGGCTACTGGTTTGGGCTTGCGCTATCCCGACGTGATTCAGGATGCAGGAAGCTGCTTGAAAACAAAGAAGGAAACAGACGCCGGATAATCGATTCATGAATATCTCCACTTAAATACGTACTAGTAGGTATTCAATGTGAGAAGATGAAAAGTGTCAAGCGATCTTTAAGGGAAAACTTACCACCCCATGATTCAGGTCCTTGGAAAATGCAGCCGTATTCGATGCTTCGGCCCTAATGCGGTGTCTTCGCGATGATCACTCCCGATTTGTTAAGGACCAGGAGCCTGTTCGCCTCTTTGCCAGAGGAAGACCTGGCGCGGTTGGCTCAAGTCGCAGCTGACGTGCGTCTTGAATCAGACGAGTTCCTGATCCGTGAAGGCGAGAGACTAAACTTCTTCGTGCTCCTGGAAGGCCGGCTCGAGTTGAGTAAGGAACTCCTGGGCCGGGACGTTGTACTCGCCCAACTCGGCCCGGGAGACTTCTTCGGTGAGGTCTCAGCGCTTTTTGGCATACCCGCGTTATGTTCTTTACGCGCTATTTCAAGGTGCAGGGTGGCCCAGCTTGGAGTGCAGCACCTCCAGGAACTGATCCGGAGCTCCACCGTTTGCGGCGCAACCATCCTCAAGGCGCTGAAAGACCGTTTCGCTGACATCGAAAACTATGCGTTGGGACTACCTTCACCTCGAGTAAAGGTAATTGGCTCTCGACCGGAGACTGATCTTAGCGACATCCGGACATTTCTGCGGCTGAACCGAATCTCCTACGAATGGGTCGATCGACGGCGGCAATCCGAACGCATCCCCTCCTGTGTACCTTCCAGCCATAACAGTCCCACGGTCGTTGTCGATGACTCTTGCTGCTTGGAATACCCTCTGACCGTAAGAAAGGTCGCTGAGGCGCTCGGGATGCCAACCTGTCCCAACAAAGACGCCTACGATGTCGTAGTCGTCGGCGGAGGACCCGCGGGTCTTGCCGCAGCAGTCTACGGGGCATCTGAGGGGCTCTCCGTCCTTCTCGTTGAGCGGAAAGCCGCGGGTGGCCAGGCAGGCACCTCATCGCGTATCGACAATTATCTCGGCTTCTCCAACGGCATCTCAGGTGACGACCTGAGCGAACGGGCGCTCAAGCAAGCCAAACGTTTTGGAGCCGAGATGGTCGTGACACGAGAGGTAACAGCGATTGTGACACTCCCTGACGGGTATCGGATTGAAGTAGATGGCGGAGAACACATCAAGGGCAAGGCAGTCGTTCTAACCACGGGCGTCGAGTGGCGCATTCTAGAAGCCGAGGGTCTGGATAGTTTGATAGGAAAGGGCATATTCTATGGGGCCGCTGGCGCTGAACCATGCCATGTCCGCGGCAAGGACGTCTTCCTGGTAGGCGGCGGCAACTCCGCTGGTCAGGCGTCCGTTTTCTTCGCCAACTACGCCCGGTCCGTCACCTTGCTCATTCGCGGCGATAAGCTGGAAGACGGCATGTCGCACTACTTAGTGCAGCAAATTGGGCGCAAGGCCAACATCAGAGTGGAGAGTCGTACGCAGGTCGTCTCCGTTGATGGAGAGCATCGTCTCGACGCTGTCTACACCAGGCACCAGGATGAGGAAGTGGTTCGTCGAGAGGCGGGCGTACTCTGTGTCATGATCGGCGCCAATGCCACAACCAACTGGCTCCCCGAGGCACTTCAACGTGATGAGAGAGGCTTTGTTCGAACCGGCCGGGACGTCACCGAGCTGAGTAACTGGACAACCAATCGTCTCCCTTTTCATCTGGAAACGAATTTGCCAGGACTCTTCTGTGCCGGTGACGTTCGCCACGGCTCGATGAAGCGTGTTTCCAGTGCGGTCGGAGAGGGCAGCATGGCCATTGCTTTCATTCACCAGTACCTGGCGCTTCACAGCGAAGCGTCAGCGACCATCTAAGACAACCCTGATCCAGTCTTACAAAATGACAGAGTGTGGGAGCATGCAAAGCCATAGAGCCGCCTCCCACCCTTCCCACACTCTTTGCAAATCGGCGTTACTGCTGCGGTGGAGGCCCACCACCACCCGGACCGCCGCCGCCCTGCATCCGCTGTTGCATCCGCTCCTGCATTTGCTGTTGATCCGCTTCAAACTGCTTTTTCTGATCATCGTTCAAAACCGCTTCAATCTTGGTCTTGGTGTCGGCACGAATGCTCTGCATCTTTGTCATGCGGTCTTCACGCGATAGCGAAGAATCCCCGCGCAACGCCTGCATTTGTTGCTGTTGGGATGCCAGAATGGGCTTGAGTTGGGTCTGCTGATCAGCGGACAGATTGTAGCGCTTGGTCATCCCTTCCAATTGCTGCGCCGGATCCATCATCCCGCGATGGCCACCGGTTGGGGGTGGCGCGGGGGTTTCTGGAGCTCCACCGGGTTCCTGGGCAAAGACGTGAGCGCCACCCACCAGGCATACGGCCAGGACAGCGCTCTGTAAACGAAAACTGAATGACTTCTTCATCGGAACAATTCCTCCATGGCTTGCAGGGTACGAACGCTTGACCTCTGTATAGACGAGACGCGCAGCTATACGATGTCAGTTCATTCCGCCTGATTATCGCTCAGCGTTCACTAACATGAACAGGTCGGGGGACGCGCTACAGGCCTCCGGTGAAGAGGTGTGCCAGCTGGAGCCTTCGGCGTAGGTAATCGCGTCGACGTCTACGGCAGTGATCGCAGTGAAGTGGCTTAACAAAAGGTTGCGCGAAGCCTGGCCGTTTCCTTGCACGTCCAGTGCGACATCGACCGTCCTTGCCAGATCGGGATCCGCTCCTGACAAGGGGATGTATCTCCACTTGTTACTGAATCCGTGAATGACGATTTGCGCGCTCACGATGGGCTGCGGCGAGAGATTGATCAAGGTGAGGTGGATGCCCTGATTCTGATCCGGCACTTGGACCTGGCCGTAACGAAGAGGCTTCCCATTGATGGAGGGACCATCGGCGCCCCTGCTCGTAGCGAGCCCAGGCCCATGTTTTACCTGCAGGCCGACCGGACAATTGGTGCTGTTCATGTGCAAGGAAGGCGTCGCTAGTACTAGCTTTGCGTTGGAACCCATGGCTGGCTCCTGGCTAAATGCACAGGTACCGGTTAGCAGGACGGCGAGCGAGAGGACGTTGGCGCATTTCATATCTGGCCCCCAGGTCCATACGTACGATGCAACCACGGTACTCCTGTCGGTTTTTGAGAGCAAGGGGGACGTCCGATACCGGATATCGGCGTTCAAGCGGGGCAGGCAGCGGATTTGCCATGACCGTGACACTGATCCCCTTCGGCCTAAATCGGGATTGAACAACCTGCCCCCAGAGTAGGCCGGCCGGTACGATTGCTCGATCCCTATCCTCCTGAGGACGACGGGGGTCACGCGCTCGACCTTCTTCAAGCTTCGCGCAGGCGTGCCTTCCTCCTAAGGCGTATCACCGTGGCCTTCAACACCATGACGCGCAGGGCGCTGAGGTGAGACGGCGTGATGTGGTCGCGAGCCGGGTTGAGCGGCACCTTCTGTTGCGATTGGCAGTTCATAGATAGCTCCTCCCGGAGAAAAATCAAGGATTTAGTCCCCTACATAACCTCTCCCGTCCCGGACGAATACGAATACCTCGGCTACCCGAGATATCCCTTTGTGACTCGCGAGGCCAACGATCAGTTGTGAACTCCTTGTTATCTGCTTAAGCGAAATTGCCTGGAGATTTGGTCCAGCAATCATGAATATTTTTTGATATCTCAGATTTGCCCCCTGGGTAACCAGGTGCTTGCCTGCGAAGTACACGCTCTCTAATCGATTGACATGCGCCCTGGGTGCGGCTACCTTGATGCTCAAGCTACTGCGGGTGCGCGTTGGGAGGCTGGTTGTCGCAACTTCCGCCCAAGACCGTCAGCGAGTTACTGGCCAACTGGCAGGCCGGTGACGACGAGGCGTTGCGCGCCGTACTTCCTCTGGTTTATGACGAGCTCCGGCGGGTGGCGCATCATCACCTGCAAAAAGACCGTCCTGACCACACTCTGCAAAGCACCGCCCTGGTGCACGAGACCTATCTGCGGCTGGAGAAGCAAGGTGCAGGTCAGTTCCAGAATCGGGAACATTTCGTAGCCGTCTGCGCGCAATTGATGCGCCAGATTCTGGTTGAGTACGCACGCAGCCGCAATGCTGCCAAGCGGGATGGAGGCTACCGCTTGACCCTGGATGACGCGTTGGCGTTCAAGGTCCGAAGTGTAGATATGGTCGCTCTCGACGACGCTCTGAACGAACTGGCTAAACTTGATGCGCTGCAGAGCCGCATCGTGGAGCTGAGATTTTTCGGAGGTCTTTCCATCGAAGAAACCTCGCGGGCACTCAATATCTCGCTAACCACCGTGAAGAGATACTGGACTACGGCCAGGCTTTGGCTACATCACGAGCTGAGCAAGTCAACAAGACCATGACGCCGGAACGCTGGCAACAGATTCGGGATGTGCTGGAGGAGGCGCTGGAATTGGCGCCGGAACAGCGCTCCGCGTTTGTGGAGAAAAACTGTGCGTCCGATTCATCCTTGCGGCAGGAAGTCGAAACTCTCCTCGCTTCCAGTCCTGACGTGCGCTCCAGCTTCCTGCAGGCTTCCCCGCGGGTGGTAACGCTCACCTCTGGGACAAAGCTGGGCGACTATGAGGTCAAATCGCTGCTCGGTTCCGGTGGGATGGGTGAGGTTTATCGCGCCCGCGATGCGCGGCTCGGGCGTGATGTAGCGATCAAGGTCCTCCCTTTGCTCTCCGCTGACTCCGATCGGCTGCGGCGCTTCGAGCAGGAGGCGCGAGCGGCGGCGGCACTGAACCATCCCAACATCCTTGCCGTGTTTCAGATGGGCACCTATGAGGGTGCTCCATACCTAGTTTCGGAGCTGTTAGAGGGAGAAACGCTGCGGGAGCAGATCAAGAGCAGCCGCCTATCAGTGCGCCGGGCAATTGACTATGGGGTGCAGATCGCGCGCGGTCTGGCGGCAGCGCATGAAAAGGGCATCGTCCATCGCGACCTGAAGCCAGAGAACCTGTTCGTCACCAGAGATGGCAGGGTGAAGATTCTGGACTTCGGGCTGGCGAAGTTAACTCGCCCGCGTACCAGTTCGGACCACACAGAGGGAACCGAGCCGGGCGTGATGATGGGGACCGTGGGCTACATGTCGCCGGAGCAGGTTAGGGGACAAGCTGCCGACCACCGCGCTGACATCTTTGCCCTTGGCGCGATTCTGTATGAAATGCTGGCGGGCAAGCGAGCGTTTCAGAAGCCAACCTCCGCGGACACGTTGAGCGCCATCCTCAACGAAGACCCGGCGGGGATTTCGCAGGTCACCACAAACATTCCTCCGGCACTGCAGCGAGTCGTGCATCGTTGCCTGGAAAAGAGCCCGGAACAGCGCTTCCAGTCGGCTTCCGACTTGGCCTTTGCTCTGGATGCGTTGTCGGATACCTCCGGTAACGCCGCGAAATTTCCGAGAGAAGATGCGGGCGGCTCTGCATTGCTCATCTTCGTCAAGGGACACAAATTGGTGCTGGCAGCGGGCCTCGTCCTCTTTGCTCTCCTGATCGGAGCATTGCTGTATTCAACGCACAGCTTGCGTCCAAGCAATCTCTCGCACGCCCAGATGACACACAAGCAATTCACGTTTTCAGGAGATGCTTATGATCCTGCCATCTCGCCGGACGGTTTGTTTGTGTCGTATGTGTCGAAGAAACCCGGCGAGAAACAGAAGCTGATGGTGCAAGCGTCCAACGGAGCAGAACTTGAGCTGGCACAGGGCACAGGCATAAGCCGTCCAAGATGGTCGCCGGACGGCTCCGAAGTGCTGTTCGAGCGGCATGAGGCCGATCCCACGGCGAAAAGCTTCGGTATTTTTGTTGTTTCCCGGTTGGGTGGAACTGTTCGCTCCATAGGAGGTGGGGGATATGGTTGCTGGCTCTCCCCTGATGGGTTTCAGATTGTCACGGCTTATGGGGGTGGATACGCGGGATTCAGATTGGTGAACAAGCGCAGCGCGGAGGCGAAGGACGTCCGGCTATCTGACTACGTATGGCTGGAAGATATTGACTGTTCTGCTCGCGCAGCTTTGATTTTGGCAGTGACCCAGACGTCTAACAACTTTCAGATTCGGACCTTCAGGCCGGATGGCAGCGAAGAACGCAAGCTGTTGGAAGAAAGCGATCGCATCTACTCGGCGCGGTGGTCTCCGGCTGCCGACTCAGTCTATTACCTACACGGAAAAGGAAGCACAAAAACGCTTTCAAAGGTGTCCACTTCTCCCGGAGACGCCCAACCAGAAGTACTGGCCGACGGCCTGCAAACCGGCGAGTTCTTCACTCTCTCCAACGATGGGTCTCGGCTGGCGTACACGCGACAGGATGATCATGCGAACCTATGGAGAGTTCAGCTTCCAGCCGCCGGGAAGAGTGCAAAACCAGAAATCAGTCGCCTGACCTCCGGCACTTCTTTTTACGGCGCACCTGGTTTCTCTCCTGACGGACGTTGGATAGCCTTCGCGCTTGGGCCGAGTGCCGACGAGACCAACATCTTCAAAATGCCAGTCACAGGTGGAGAGCCGGTGCAACTCACCTTTTTTGAGCGCGCCGCAACCGCCAGCCCAGCGTGGTCACCGGACGGCCAGCGCATCGCCTTCATCAGCGATCAAAAGGGAACACCCAAAGTATGGCTGATCGACGCCAATGGTGGCGCTGCTCAACCACTGGAACAGACAAACGCTTCGGAGACGACCAACAGAGTTGCCTGGTGGCCGGGCAGCGACATCGTCTACCAACAACCGGACCTTCGAAATCTTCTGCGGATCGACAGCAAGACACACCAGGAAAAACCCGTCATTCCGCGCGACCACGAATTAGTGCACCACGTTTATTCAAAACCAGTGTTCTCACCGGACGGCAAGAAAATAGCCGTCGAGGGAGGGCTAAAAGGTGGGGGCTGGGGCATCTGGATTATTTCCCTGGAATCGTATTCCGAAACGTTCTTGCCGATTGGCATCTTTTATCCTGCCGGCTGGTCTCCGGATGGAAAATACCTTTACGCGATCCGGCAAAACGGAGCAGACTCGGGGCGAGAGATTAGCCAGGTTCAAGTCGCCGCTCCGAGCAAAGTTAACGCATTGGCAACGTTGCCCGGCGATGTTGCCGAGCGGGACGGCGCAAGCGTGAGCCCGGACGGAAAGCTCATGATCGTGAGCATCATGGAGCAGAAATCTGATGTGTGGTTGATGGAAAACTTCGATCCGTCCGCGCGATAGCTTAACACCACACAGCCACGCTTTGGCTGCATCTGGTATCGCGATATCGCTAGGCAATACAACGGCAGACGCATACGCGAATCTCGACGGCAACCGTCCCCACCCTGGGCTGCCGAGTCATTGCGACACCGGCGTGATTGCCGCCATCTCCTGCGCAGCGTTAGAACGTTGGGTGGGATTGATGATGGCATAGGAACCGCCATGACAGATGAAGATCTGTTTGAAGATCGCGGTGGGAAGAACCCCCGTGCGATCCTGCGGCTTCACAGTCTCACTTTGGCACCTCAGCATCCTGAAATGGCTCACCAAACTGTTGCCCAATGAGACTCTGTCGTCTGTGGATTCGCATGGCAACGATCCATTGACGGTTCTCAGCCTCATCGCGCTCGACGAAGCCTGCAAGCGATTTCGCCACCGAAGAAGAACCAGCGTGGTCGCGCCGCTATCCAGCAACAGGCTCGCCTGACCATAGGCCTGCACGGTCACCGAAATCATGGGCTGATACCGGTTCTCGCCTCCCTGGGGTAGAGACGGAAAGGTAATCGGCAGGTGTTCGCCGTCCAACGAATTGGCCAGGCCGTCTCCGGCATCCAAAATCATCCTTCGGTGCTGATTGTCGAGCAGGATGTCGAAATGCCGCAGAAAGTTTTCCCCCAGAATTCCCCGCACGCCGGCCAAGCCCGTTCCTGTCATTGGGGATTTCATGCTTACCACTACGATGTTGCGTGCCGACAGAGAGTCCAAAGTGATCTCTTGTACAACGGAGAGGATCTGATCGGTCGCGCCCGCCGAACTGGTTATCTGTGAGGAGCCCTGGGGACGCAGCCCAAGCTCCTGGAACAGAGCGGCGTCGACCACAGTAACCGTTGCGCCGGTATCCACCATGAAATCGTAGGGCCCAGCCCCATTCAGCTTCACCGCCACCACGGAGCGGGCACCCTTGTAGGGACGCATGGACACGGTTACCGGCTGTGAGGATTCTGCCGTCGCGGGTATCGGGCCAAATGCCAGCAGGACGGCTACATGAAGAAGAGTGCAGACCAGGTTTTGATACTTCATGACCGCCGTCTCCGTTTCTCGAGATGTCTGGCTTCAACTGCCTTCACTCACTAATGCGAAAACGAGGGTCTAAATGGGCCAACCTTTCTTAGATCAGGGGGAAATTCGTTGCTGGCGGGGTCCGAGCCTGCCGAGCTGGCCTAGCAATGAAAAACCGCCGGCTCCTATTGACAATCTATATAAACCAGCTCACATTCATATAGTTCATCTATAGGAGCAATCCAGTGAGCCCTACGCAGACAAATCTTTTGCAAGGCACTCTCGATCTCTTGATCCTGAAATCGCTGGCCCTGGGCGAGATGCACGGGCTAGGTATTTCGCGGCGTATCGAGCAGGTCACGCATGGAACCTTCCAGGTGAAGCCGGGATCGCTCTTTCCTGCTCTTCATCGCATGGAGGAAGCCGGTTGGCTGATCTCTGCCTGGGGTGAATCGGAAAACAACCGCCGCGCCAAGTTTTATCGCCTCACCAAAACCGGAGAACGCCAGCTTGGAGCTGAAACGGAGCAATGGAAGAAGGTCGCCCTGGCTATGGCAAACGCTTTGAAGGCGACCTAAGGGGGAAGAATGAAGCTCTGGTCCCGCATTAAGAGCGCCGTGCGCAATCTCTTCCGCAAGCCGCAAATCGAGAGCGACCTCGATCAGGAGGTCCGTGGCTATGTCGACATGGTCACGGATGAAAAGATCTCAGCCGGCATCTCTGCGTCCGAGGCGCGGCGTATTGCATTGGCAGAGCTCGGCGGCATCGAGCAAGTAAAGCAGGAGGTGCGTGAGCACCGTGCCGGCACCGGGATCGAACTCCTTTGGCAGGACGTGCGCTATGCCCTGCGGCAATTGGGTCGCAACCGCGGATTCACTCTGACCGCGGTCATCACCTTGGGATTAGGCATTGGCGCTACCACAGCCATCTTTTCCGCTGTCTATTCCCTGCTGCTGCGCCCACTGCCTTATTACAACTCGCATCAGCTAATGTACGTCTCGTCCGAGCTGTCTAGGCCCGAAGATGGGACGTGATCCTCTCCCCCGATTTCGTTGCGCGCAAAGTTGGGCACCAACTCTTTCCAGCAGTTCGCCGGATACTGTAACCGCGGTCTCAATTCGAACCTGATTAGTGGTGGCGACCCTGTGAGCGTGAATCGCATCAACGTGAGCGCTAACTTTTTTCCCATGCTCGGTGTGGAGCCGCAGCTCGGGCGCAATTTTTCCGAGGAGGAGGACCATTTCGGCGGACCGCCTCTCATCCTCTTGAGCGATCGTTTGTGGCGCAACAAGTTCCATGCCGACCCTGCAATTGTCGGTAAGGCCGTAACCTGAACGGCAAAGAGCAGACGATCATCGGTGTGATGCCGCCTCATTTCGTTTTCCCGATATGTCGTGGAGCCCGACGTACTATGCGCCTGCCCCGTCTTGGAACGACACCAATGTTACCCGTCGAGAGGCCGTCTTCAGGATGAAAGTCATTGCCGCCTACGCCAGGAATGAGCATGGAACAAGCGCAAGCCGAGATGCAGGCCTTCTCTTCGGACGTGCGCAAAGGGCTATCCCCCGTCAAATCGCGCCATTCTTGCCGGCCGTCGATGATCGTTGAGCCATTGCAGCGTCATCTCACCGGTGACGACCGAAGAGCCACTCTACATTCTTCTCGTCTCCGTAGCTGCAGTCCTGCTGATAGCGTGCACAAATGTCGCCAATCTGCAACTGGCGCGGGCCGTATCCCGACGGCATGAGACGGCCCTGCGCGGCGCTCTCGGCGCTTCCCGCCTGCGTCTCATCCGCCAATTTCTTGTCGAAAGTCTGATTCTCGCATCGCTGGCTGCCGCTTTGGGGCTCGCCTCGCCTTCGTCGTCACTTCGCTGATACGACACAGGGACGCTCGAGGCCTCGCAGATGTCTCTCCATTCGCGGGCCGCCCAACTGTTGCGTCTGCCCTTCGGCAAAGTAAGTACGGTTCGTCTATGTCGATGGATGGGTGGTGGCCTTCACCGTGGGGCTTGCCCTGCTGACCACCTTGCTCTTTGGATTGGCGCCTGCAATCGGTGCCACCCGCACTGATCTGAGGAACGCTTTGCAGGCGGCCGCTCTGCGCATCAGCTCTGGACGGGAGCAGCGACTACTGCGGCACGCGCTGCTTATCATGGAGGTCGGGCTGGCCGTTGTGCTGCTCTGCTCGGCTGGCTTGTTGATCCGCAGCTTTGTCAATGTTCTGCACTACGATTCTGGCTTCGATCCAGGCAATACTGCTCACCGGAGTCACGGAGCTGACTGGCCAGCGTTATTTGGGCGATGCGGGGCAGCAGCGCATCCGCAATTTTGTCGATGAGTTAATGCCTCGACTGCAGGCACTCCCCGGAGTCGAGGCAGCGGCTGCTACGAATGCGCTTCCACTGGAACCAACAGCTTTGGCGGCGACCACCATCGTATTTAACGAGACGATGGCAACCTGGAAAGAAAACTTGCCTCTCTCGTATCGCATCAGTGTGACGCCGGATTACTTCCGCGCAGTGCAGCACTCCTATTTTCAAAGGGCGTGCGTTCGCCAGAGAAGACAACCAGACATCTCCACGGGTTGCCATCGTCAACCTGGCCTTCGCCAAGCGTTACTTCGCTGGGGACGCACTGGGCAAGCGATTCGCCCGTTGGAGCGATGCCCAAAAACGTTCTAATCCATTCAAGTGGATAACGATTGTAGGCATCGCGGACGACGTACGGCACAGTGGACTGGAACAGGATGTGCAGCCTGAATTCTTTGTCCCCATGGCTCAATTCCCGCGATAACACCTCAACATTGCATCTGCGCTCTGCGAACAATCCCGCGATGCTCGCGGATGCCCTGCGCCATGCCGTCACGGCGGTTGACAGTGAGCAACCTATCTTTGACATCCAAACCATGGATCGAGCGTGTCTCCGATGCCATCGCCCAGCGCCGGCTCATCATGCTGCTCATCGTCTGCTTTGCGCTGCTGGCAGTGATCCTGTCTGCGGTTGGCGTCTACGGAGTCTTTGCTTACTCGGTCAACCAGCGCAGGCATGAGATGGGCATACGCCTGGCTTTGGGTGCGCCGCGAAACCGGCTGCTGCGCCTGGTAGTCATGCAGGCGGCGCGATTGATTGTCCTGGGCGGCGTGCTTGGGGTAAGCACTGCGTTGCTGTTGAGCAGGTTGCTGGCCAGCCTGCTGGTCGGCGTAACAGCGCATGATGCAGTCTCCTTCTGGACTGCCTGGGCGCTGATGACGATCGTGGCGCTGCTGGCCAGCGCTCTACCCGCGGCCGACGCAGCGCGTACCGATTTGCTTTCCGTCCTTCACTCGGAGTAGTTCTACTTCTGGAACAGTAACGGAGCGAAATGGATGAGATTGTCGCGCCAGACGGGCCATTGATGGTGACCCGGGGTTTCGATGGCGGTCACCGGAACCCCCTCGGCTTTGAGAGCGGCGATCACGGCCTGGTTTGGCTTGAGCAGCCCATCGTCTACACCGCAAGCCATCCACAGCAGACGAAGGTTGGCCTTCTGCGCGTTGGTCTGGGGAAGATCCGCGATGGCTTTGGCATTGAGGCCGGCGGAGAAGGTACCGATCCAGGCAAAGAGCTCAGGATGAGTTAGCCCGACGAACAGGCTTTCGTGGCCGCCCATGGAAAGTCCGGCGATGGCGCGGTCCTCGCGCTTCTTTGATACGTGATAATTGGCCTCGATCTGCGGGATTACTTCGGTGACAAGCGCCTTTTGATACAAGTCGTAGTTCTGCTCACCGAGTTCAGGGGTGCGCCCCGGCTTAAGCACTGCCATGTTGCCGTACCCCAGCGTCATCACCACAATCATCGGCTTGGCTTTGCCGGAGGCAATCAGGCTGTCGAGGATGAAGTTCGCTTTGCCCACCTGGGTCCAGCCGTCAGCCGCATCGCTGTAGCCGTGCAGAAGGTAGAGCACGGGATATTTTTCCTTTGACTTGGGGTTATAGCCGGGCGGTGTATAGACGTAGTAATCGCTTTGATTGTTAGGCAGGCCCAGGACCACCTGCGAGGTGTAGAAATGGTGTTCCACGATGCCATGCGGGATGGACTGCAACTCCCACGGCGCAGGCGGCGTGCCGGGGATGGTGAGATTGCTCCAGAGGGTCAGAAGATTGTCGCGCACATCGACGTTCCTGGGGTCCAGTGTCGGCGTGCCATCGACCTCAAAACGATAAGCATAGATTTCAGGCGCCAGGACCGGTGTAGTCACGGTCCACAAACCGTCCGCCCCCTGCTGCATCGCCGTGACTGCACCTTCGAGCACCAGGTTGACTTTCTGCGCGTTGGGCGCACGCAGGCGCAGCGTCACCGTGCCATCGGAGTGGACCTCCGGCGAGACATAGGGTGGAATCGCAGGCGCCGGTGCAGCAGGAGCGGCCGGCGTTTGGGCAGAGGCAAAGAGAGGGAGGCAGGCAGCGAGAAGCAGGGCTTTGAGGACGGCGCGAAGACCTCGTGGTTTCATCGCGAAAGTCTATCAAACCAGTCACATGGGGCGCTTTGAGGCGGCCCTAATTACTAAAGGTTGGAAATCGATCCCGGAGCTGTAGCCGAAGTCCTATTCAGCTTCATATAAGTATGTAAGAGGAGGGAACGATGCCTATTGAACATTGCAAACAGTGCGGTGAGATGATGACTGAGCAACCGGCTGCCTATGAAACCGTTGACCTCGCCGGTGTTCCCAAGCACTCCGACCGGTTTTACGAGCAGTGGTTTGTCTGCCGGAATGGCCATCGCAAGGGCTACATCTCAGGGCACGGCTCTGGTCCGGGAGCTGTGATGGTAGTAAGCCAAACCAATGTAGTCAGCGTTCGTT
This sequence comes from uncultured Acidobacteriaceae bacterium, assembly GCA_963743365.1. Classification (GTDB taxonomy): domain Bacteria; phylum Acidobacteriota; class Terriglobia; order Terriglobales; family Acidobacteriaceae; genus PALSA-350. Next base: position 35,390 of record CAVUQE010000013.1, on the reverse strand, counting down.
CTTAGACCCTTACATCGCCAGCTGTACAAGGAAATGCCTTTGGGCTGCAGCCCGGGGCATTTTTCTGCTTCCGGCGCTTAGTTTCGGCTGCCGAAGCGGGAGATTCTGCCAAGTGGTCTTGAAAAGCGTACCCCGGCGGCTAAAGCCGTCTTTCGCGTATCGCTTTTGCGGCACGACTAAAGCCGTGCCCTTCGTTCGACGAATTTCCGCAACCTGTTGAGATGTGCCCTTTGCATGGTGAGTTCGTCCGCAGGCTGTTATTTGTCCCGCCGACCCAACCGGTCACAGTGAATACTGGGTTTACGCTGAACAAAGTCACCAGAATGGGGTCTGGATGAATCGTGCTCACAAGATAGCGGTTGCGGTGTCGCTGGTGGTGTTGGTTCTGTGTTTGTTGGGGAGCTTCCTGACCAGGGGCGTAATGGAGAATCTCCCTTTCTTGCGCGCGCAGAAGGCAGGTTGGAACGCCGTTCCTCGCCCCTACGGAATCGTGGACCAACGGCCCTGGCAGACCGCGAAGACGCTGACGGCGTTGGCGGTATCCGCAGAGGAATTGCAGCTGGCGCGAGAAGCGGAGCGCCTTGCCGACCACGAGGTTGACCAGAATTTCGCTCAATCTCTGCGCCAGGCGAGCGCGGAGACAAGGCAGCTGAGCGGCGAAGCACTGACCCTGCAGCAGCGGGTCACCGAGTTGCAGCAGATAGTCAAAGAGGACCAGGATCGGGTCGAAGCATTGACGGCGAAGGCCGGTCCCGCTGCGGGAGTCGCCGGCGCCGTCAGCCCGGCTACTGACGATCTAGATGTCGCCAAAGCACAGCTGAGCCTTGACCAGGAGGAGTTGTCGGATTCTATGGAGGATCTGGCACGAGCGAGCGGAGATCACCGAGGGGAGATTCAGCGGGAATTATCCGCGCGCGAAGCGGAGATGAAGAAGTACAACCTGCAAGCTGGGGGACAGGGCCAGGCAGCGGTGGTCTCCGCCGGCCAATACACCACGCTGGCGGGGCAGATCGTAGAGTGGTGGGCGCAGCGGACCAGGAAACAACTGATCGAGCAGGCGGAAGGGTTAGCACGCGCCGACGTCGCCGCACTCACGGCGGACCATAACCAGCTGCAGCAGGAGGCCCAGACAGCCGAAGCGAGTGGCGCGGCCGCACAAACGGCCGGGGAGTCGAGTGCGACGCGAGTTAAGCAACTGCAAAGCCTGGCCAGCCAACGGACTATTTTGAGCATCCTCGACGACCGGCTGGGCGCGCAGCAGCAGTTGGTTTCCCTCTACATCCGTTGGGGTAATCAAGTAGAGCTGCAGCATAAGATCATGCTCCACCTGATGCTGCGGTCGCTGACGTTGATCGCGACCATCGTTCTGCTGACCATCCTGGCTGGCTGGGCCCTGCAGGTGGCCTTCGACCGCATGTCGCACGACCGGCGGCAGAGGCAGACGCTGCGCATCGTTCTCAACCTGGGGACACAGCTCATCGGCATGCTGCTGGTGCTCTTGGTTATCTTCGGCACTCCGCGGCAAATGCCCACGATCCTCGGACTGGCTACGGCGGGGTTGACGGTGGTCTTCCAAGACTTCATCCTGGCCTTCTGTGGTTGGTTTGTGCTGATGGGGAAGAACGGGATTCGGGTGGGCGACTGGGTGGAGATTGACGGAGTTGGCGGCGAGGTGGTGGAGATCGGGCTCTTCCGCACCTGGTTGCTGGAGACAGGAAACTGGACGGCCAATGGTCACCCGACGGGGCGCCGGGTCTCCTTTCTGAACGGGTATGCGATTCGCGGGAAGTACTTCAATTTCTCCACCGCCGGGCAGTGGATGTGGGATGAGATCCAGGTGAGTATCCCGCCTGGGGCGAAGTCTTATCCGTTGATCGACCAGATTCGCGAAGCAGCCGTAAAGGCCACCGAGTCGGACACGAAGATGGCGGAAGAGGAATGGAAACGAGTGACCCACGAGCAAGGTGTACCGCAGTTCAGTGCGATCCCTTCCGTCGATATGCGCCCGGCGGCTGCGGGTGAGGGCGTGGACATCGTAGTGCGCTATGTAACCCGTGCAGGAGTCCGCCTGGAGACGCGGAACCGTCTATTCGGAAAGGTGGTCGAACTGATGCTGGGTGCCAGGGAGAACCAGAAGTAATCGATCGGAAAGACTTCCGACCAAGGCATTTAGTTTTCACATTGCGCCTCCCTTTCCCTTCAGCCGCGCCGTCCTTACTGTTCGATTTCTGTTGGGATCTGCGCTAATACAGTAGACTTATCCACACTCCCCTTCGAAACTCACAATCGATCACAGGCAATACTGCGTTTACGCTGAGTCAAGTGCGGCAAAAGAGGCCAGGATGAATCGCGCTCAAAAAATAGCTGCGGCGGTGTCGCTGGCAGTGCTGGTTTTGTGTTTGCTGGGGAGCTTTTTGATCCGGGGAGTGATGAAGAATGTGCCCTTCCTGCATGGGCAAGAAGCAGGTTGGAAGCTCATTCCCCGCCCCGATGAGATCGTGGACCAGCGGCCTTGGTCCACAGCGAAGACGCTGACCGCATTGGCCGCCTCGGCGGAAGAACTTCGGTTTGCGCGAGAAGCGGAGCAACTGGCCAACCACGAGGTAGACCAGAATTTCGCTCAATCTCTGCGCCAGGCGGGCGCGGATACCAGGCAGCTGACCGGCGAAGCATTGACTTTGCAGCAGCGGGTCACCGAACTGCAGCAGAGGGTCGAAAAGGAGCAAGAACGGATCGTGGCTTTGAAGGGAGACGTGGCCGACCACGTGGAAGGCGCGATCCCTGCCTCACCCAGCTCAGAGGAGCTGGAGACCGCCAAGGCCCAGCTTAGCCTCGACCAGGATGAGCTATCGGATTCGCGGGGAGAATTGGCGCGGGCGAGTGGCGATCATCGGGAGGAAATTCAGCGGGAGTTATCAGCGCACGAAGCGGAGACGAAGAAGTACGACCTGCAGGCAACTGGGGGTGAAAAGCAGGGCGCGGTCTTCTCGGCTGGCCGGCACACGACTCTGGCGGAGCAGACTTTGGCGTGGTGGGCACAACGGAGCAGGGAGCAACTGATCGAGCAGGCAGAACAGCTGGCGCGCGCGGATGCCGCTGCCCTGACCGCGGACCATGCCCGAATACAGCACCAGGCGGAGACGAGCGAAGCTAATGCTGCCGCCAAAACGGCCGAGGAATCGAGCACGGCCCGGGTTAAGGAACTGCAGGGCCTGGCGACGCAACGTACTATTTTGAGCACCGTCGACGACCGTTTATCGGCGCAGCAGCAGCTTGCGGCGGTCTATGTTCGCTGGAGCGACCAGATAGAGCTGCAACACAAGATCATCCTGCGCCTGATACTGCGGTCGCTGGCCTTGATCGCGATCATTGTTCTGCTGACCATCCTGGCTAGCTGGGCCTTGCAAATGGCATTCGTCCGCATGTCGCGGGACGGGCGTGAGAGGCAGACGCCGCACATCCTTCTCAACCGGGCGACAGAAGCGATTGGTTTGCTGCTGGTGCTGGTCGTCATCTTCGGCCCTCCGCGCCAGATGGCCACGATCCTAGGGGTGGCTGTGGCAGGGTTGATCCTGGTGTTCCAGGACTTCATCCTGGCGCTTTGTGGTTCGCTTGTGCTCAGGGGACAAAACGGGATACGGGCGGGCGACCGGGTGCAGATTGAAGGGGTCAGAGGTGAGGTAGTGGAGATCGGGCTCTTCCGCACCTTGCTACTGGAGACGGGGGACGGGAAGGCGAATGACCATCCGGCAGAACGATTGATTTCCTTTTTAAACGGATATGCGATTCGTGGGAAGTACTTCAATTTCTCTACCGCCGGGCACTGGATATGGGACGAGATTAGGGTGAGAATCCCGCCTGGAGTCAGCGCCAATCCTCTGATCGACCTGATCCACGAAGCCGTCGCAAGGGCTACCGAATCGGATGCCAGGATGGCGGAGGAGGCGTGGAGACGGGCGACCCACAAAAAGGGTTTGTCTTATCTCAGTGCGACGCCTTCCGTCGATATACGTCCGACGAGTGAAGGCGTGGAGATCGTAGTACGTTACGTAACCCGGGCAGCGGAACGGCTGGAGACGAACAATCGGATGTTCGAAACCGTGGTGGAACTCACGCATGGAGCGTGGGAGCTAAGCCGAAAGTAGCGATCCGCGACGGGGCGAGATCACTGCCCCCTCGCAAGAACCGTGAATCGCTAACCAGTTTTAAGTTAGATTGGGCAGCGTCGACCGCAACAAGATCCCCATGAACCTGCCCCGATGCGAAGCTAAACCTGGATGGACGCGGTTGCAGTAATCGCCCTCAGCCTGTTGAGCAAGTGGTGGAATTGGCGACACCGTGATCCGGATCGTGGTGCAATCAGCCCATGACTCGCTCCACTAACTTTGCGGTAGAGTAGGCATCTAAGGTGTGATCCGATGCCTGGGAAGATCCGCTTCGGAGTGTACGAACTGGACCGCGACGCCATGGAGTTGCGCAAGCATGGCGCGCCGATTCGGCTGCAGGAGCAGCCTTTGCGGGTTTTGGCGATGCTGGCGGAGCGGCCGGGCGAGGTTGTCAGCCGTGAGCAGCTGCAAGAGAAGATCTGGGGCGACACTTTCGTTGACTTCGATCAGTCCCTGAATAAAGCGGTGAATCGGGTACGAGAGGCATTGAACGATAATGCCGGCACCCCCCAATACATTGAAACGGTTCCGCGGCGGGGATACCGGTTTATCGCGCCAGTGGCGGTGATCTCGGGAGCAGAAGTGCAGCTCCCGCCCCCGCCCTTGAGCCCAGGCCCCACTCCAGCACCGGCACAACCCACACCTCATCAATCACCGTTCAGGAGGGTGATCCTCAGCACGTTGGCCATCGCGGCGGTGTTGGCGGCTATTGGCATCAAGACCGTCGCGTGGCTGAGGGAGCACAGGCCGGCCGCCTTGCAGGAGACCACGCACATGACTTCCTTTGGTTTCGAGCCTGCGCTTTCGCGGGATGGAAAACTGCTTGCTTACATTTCGAGTGCCGGCAGTAGCCCTTTCCGAATCTGGGTGCAACAGACCGCGGGGGGCGAAGCGGCTCCGGTGACCACAGATTCTTACCCGGCTTGTTGTCCAGACTTCTCGCCCGATGGCACGCGCATCGTTTTCTATTCGGATAAAAACCAGGGAGGAATCTACATCGCTCCAACTCTAGCTGGCGAACCCAGGCTCTTAGTCGCGGACTCCGATGCGGACGACCCCCGGTTCTCTCCCAGGGGTGACAGCATCCTTTACATGCAGGACCTGCGAGGTGGCAACAAAGCATACACGGTATCTGTTGACAGCGGCCAGCCGGTCGATCTGGCGCTCAATCAGGACTTCGGCTTGCGCGGCCCGGGGTTCTGGTCTCCCGATGGGAATGAGATTCTCTTCTACGGGATTCGGCGCCATGAGCGAAATAAGCCGGCTGGTTGGTGGATCGCCCCGCTGCCACAAGGCCAGCCTCGACCAGCTCACCTTCCGGGAGCAGATCAAAATTACCAGCCGGAAGATGCCGTGCGCGCGTGGGTTCGAACCGCTGACAACCGCGAGCGGATTATCTACTCTACCTCCAACCTGGAAAGCTGGAAGCTCTGGCGCATCGGAATCTCCCCCGGGGGTGCAGTAGATGAGAAACCGGAACTGCTCGCGTCCGGCAATGGTCAGCTCGGTTCGGGCGGCTCTGCATCGGACGACGGCCGGCTAGCCTACGATATCTTGAGTTCCAGCGTATCGATTTATCAGATTCCCATCAGCGAACGGGGCCAGAAAATTGGACCGACTCTCCAGTTGCCCTTCCCCGAGGGTGGGGATTACAGGTCTCCTTCCCTTTCGCGGGACGGAAGGTGGATGGCGTATGACGCCTCCAATCCCGGCAAGCCCAACACCATCCTGCTGAGAGATCTGAGCACCGGCACAGATCACTTCCTCGACGATAAAGGCCGGCAGCCAGGCGCCGGGGGGGAGACTTCGATTTCTCCCGACGGATCGAAAGTGATCTTTAATCGCGTTTGCAAACAGGGCACTTTTCCGGTGGGTGACCGCCCTATCCCGTGCGGCTTCATGATTGCGGCTTCGGGTGATAAGCCGGAGCAGGTCTGTGAGCGCTGCACGCCGCGTGGGTTTTCCTCCGACGGGTCTGTGGTTCTGCTGCAGAAATACGACCCAACTGACGGCAACAAGGACCGGATTGTCGCCCTCGATCTGCGCACGCGAACGGAGCGGGAATTCCTGAGCGATCCGGAGCAGCCGGTTTATCACCCTTTCTTTTCGTGGGATGACCGTTGGGTGGTTTTTAAGAAGTTTTTGTCCGACTTCGCCGTACAGATCATGATCGCACCGGTGCGGCATGGCTTGGCCGCCGGAGAAGCGGAATGGATCGCGGCCACCGATGGGCGGTACTCGGACGACAAGCCTCAATTCTCTGCGGATGGGAACACGCTGTATTTCACGTCCACGCGCGATGGATACCTTTGCATTTGGGCCCAGCGACTGGATTCAGCTACGAAACGCCCGCTGGGCGCACCATTCGCCTTCGAGCACTTTCACAACTCTGCGGGCCGCTCGGGCAAATTGCACCAAAATACGTCAGAGCTCAGCGTCGCCCGCGACAAGATCATGATCAACCTGCCACAGGTGAACGCGGGTGATATCTGGATGATGCAGATGCGGTAGGCTTGCGGCGCCGCCGCTCAGTGGCGAACCGCAACCTCAGTGCGTCCACCGGCCTCAGCCTGACGCGGAGCACCGAAACGGCTGGTCAGTTCTCGGGCCTGCTCACGGCTGAAGCGTAAGTCGTTTTGTGACATTGCCACGAAGTCATTGGCGCCCCAGGTCGCTTTCATCAGTCCCTGGGGACTGTGAGCGTCCCCCAGAAGGAGGTGCCCGATTTCGTGGGCGGCGGCGTAGGCAAGCACCACGATCCGTGGGAGGTTTGCGTCGGAAGCTTTCTCCTCGGCAGGCTTTAGAAAAACAGTGGCGTAGGTGCCGCCGTCATGGTCGGCAATCGACATGCCCAATTTCTCCAAGCGAGCATTCTTCATGCTCTTACTCGAATCAGCGATCACCCTGACCACGAGCTGCCTGGAGCTTCCGGTATGGCTCTCGCACGCCGCCGCACCTCTCCCGCAAGCGTCCACCTCCAGCGAGACACCGGAACCGGCCAGGATTTCCTGGGTGCGCGCGATGAATTCATGGAAAGCTGCCGGGCTCAAACCGGTGTAGTCGTAAACCTGCACCTGGAGTGCAGACGTCTGAGCTGAAACGGTGTTTGCGCAGCCGGCCAGCGTCAGAAGAAGGAGTGAGAGGTAACAGCCTCGGTTTTTCATGAGGCGAGGCTGCGCGGAAGATCACAGGATAAAAATGGCCTGACGCGGACTTAATCCGGACCTGCATATTCAAGTCGGATGACGCACTAAACGCTTTTAGCAGAATGGGATACGGTCAAATATTCCCTGGCGGGAAGAGGTAACAGGGCAGGGTGCTATATGAGGCTGCAGAAAATTCTGCATTTGGCAGGAAAGCAATACCTCAGGGGCTAAAGCCCACATTAGCCGATCATTTACGGCCCGACTAAAGTCGTGCCCTGATACAAAACATGAGTTTTTCCGCAGCCTCATATGACCGAGGCTCGACGCCTTGGCTTATGACTGCTGCATGAAGTCGGGCGATACCGGATTTTCGTAGAGTGAATAATCGCGCGTGACCACCGTCAACCCGCTCTGGGTCACGAAGTAATTACGACGGTCTTCTTCGCGGTCGTAGCCGATCACCGTGCCCTCTGGCAGGTGCACGTCGCGGTCGATGATCGCCCGCCGGATGCGGCAATGCCGCCCGATGTCCACGTGGGTGAAGATGATGCTGGACTCGACCTCGGCGTAGGAATTCACGCGGACGTCCTGCGAAAGAACGCTGTTGCGCACCACCGCGCCGGATACGATGCAGCCGGCCGAGATCACTGAGTTGATGGCCATGCCGGTGCGGCCCGGCTCGCCAAAGACGAACTTGGCCGGCGGATATTGCCGCTGCCGCGTGCGCATGGGCCACGCCTTGTCATACAAATTGAAAATCGGAGAAACCGACGCCACATCCATGTTGGCGTCGAAATAGGCCTCCAGCGTTCCCACATCGCGCCAGTAGAGCGCGTTCTGCTTGTTCTCATCGACGAAGTTATAAGCGGAGATTTTATAGCGCCCCAAAATACCCGGCAGGATGTTGTGCCCGAAGTCATGCTTGGAGTTGGGATCCTCGGCGTCTTTCATCAGCGCCGGCAACAGCACATCAGTGTTGAACAGATAGATGCCCATGGAGGCATCCACCTTGGTCGGATTAAACGGCGAGCGCAGGTTGGTGGTCTTTGGCTTTTCCTGGAAGCCGATCACCTCGCCCGTCCGGCTTACCTCCACCACCCCAAAACGCGCTACATCCGAAGGCTCGATGGGCAGCGTGGCCAGGGTGACATCCGCGCCGGCCGCCATGTGGTGATCCAGCATCAACCCATAATTCATCTTGTAGATGTGATCGCCGGAGAGGATGAGCACATGCTTCGGTTGCTCCGCCCCAATCGAGTAGATGTTCTGGTAAACGGCGTCCGCCGTCCCCATATACCAGTTCGCGCTGACCCGCTGCATGGGCGGCAGGATCTCGATGAACTCGCCCAGCTCCTGGGCCACAATGCCGGTCCAGCCTTCGCGGATATGGCGATTGAGAGACAGGGCTTTGTATTGGGTGAGGATGTAGACCCGGCGCAGGTCGGAGTTGATGCAGTTTGATAGCGTGATATCGATAATGCGGTAGTTGCCGCCAAAGGGAACCGCTGGCTTGGCCCGATCGCGGGTTAGGGGGAAAAGTCGCTCACCGGCGCCCCCTGCTAGCAGTACTCCGAGTGTGTCTTTCATCGCGTCCCTGCGCTAACCGTGCGCGCTGCCACGACCCTCAGGCCGGGTTAAGCGCTGTTGCCAACTCTATACCTGAGGTGTGATGCTTCAAACTCCCCTACGTTCAGCCCTCCTCGACCGAGATGCGCAGGGAGCGCAGAAAGTGTACATCCTGTGCGTTAAACGTCTCATCTCCCTGGGAAGTTTCGTTCACAGGGGCTTCCAGCTCGGAGGCCGGCTGTTGTTCCACCTCGTTCAAGCCAATCGTCGCTTCCAGCATCAGCAGCACATCAAAGCCCTGCTTGCGGATGTCCTGCACGACCTCAGAGATCTGCTCGGACTCGGAAACCGATTCATGGATGGCCTCCCCCAGCTGCTGAATAAGACGACGAAGTCGTTGGTTCAAAGAAGTACCCCCAATCGCCACCACCGGGCGCGGTTTTACCTACCTTACTTGTGATGGCGTAGCGGAGCAATCTGAATCAACCGACTGGTAAACTTTTGCTATGGAGCCAAAGAAAGTAGGCCGTACGCTCGGCATCGGCGTCCGCGTGGCCTCAAATATGCTCCGCGAACGGGTGGAACGGGCTGGCGCGGCGTCTCCTGCCGCCTCGACGGCCGGAAACGGCCCTCCGCCGGCCTCAACCTCAGGACGATCCGTAGTCCCCATGAGCAGCCGGGTCAAAAATGCCAAACAGGGTGCTAAGGCCTTTGGCAGCGCTCTCTTAGGCCCATTTACGCACGCCGGCGGGGTACTGTGGCTGGAAATCACGGGCCTGTTTTTCGCTCTTTTCGCACTCTTCTTTGTGCAAAGTATTTATCGCGTGCGTACCGCCTGGCGGCAGGGCCCGGAACACACCCACCTGCTGCTTTACGGCGGAATGGCCTTCCTTTTTGCCTGGTTTTCGGTCAGCTCCTTCGCCCGGGCCTACCGAAAGAGCAAGCGGGGACCCAAGTTGGGCAACAGCGGGCGATCCTAGGGAATGCGTCGCCCCTTTTACCGGGCAGAGGATCTGGGCGGCTTCGACCCCGATCGCGACCTGGGTTACCCCGGACAATATCCCTTCACTCGCGGTGTGTGGCCCACCATGTACCGGTCCCGCCCCTGGACCATGCGCCAGTACTCGGGTATGGGGGACGCGGAGCAATCCAACCAGCGCTACAAATTCCTACTGGCCCAGGGTAGCGAGGGGCTTTCCGTAGCCTTCGACCTTCCCACCCAGATTGGATACGACTCCGACTCCCCGTGGGCGGCGGGTGAGGTGGGCAAAGCCGGCGTGGCGATCGATTCCATCGAGGATATGGAGCGGCTTTTCGACGGCATCCCGTTGGCTACCATCTCGACCTCCATGACGATTAATGCCACCGCCAATATTCTGCTGGCCCTATACGTCGTGGCGGCCAGACGGTCTGGGGCGGCATTGGAACGGCTTTCGGGCACGGTACAGAATGACATCCTGAAGGAGCACATCGCCCGCGGAACCTACATTTATCCTCTTCCCTCAGGACTGCGCATGGTTGCCGATCTATTCTCCTGGACCGGCCAACACCTGCCCAAGTGGAACCCTATCTCTATCTCCGGCTACCACATGCGCGAGGCCGGCGCCACCGCCGTCCAGGAGGTCGCCTTTTCCCTGGCGAACGGACGCGCTTACCTCGAGGCTTTGCATGCGGCCGGCCTCGACCTTGCACAGTCGGCGAGGCGGTTCTCCTTCTTTTTTGCTGCGCATAATGACTTCTTCGAGGAAGTGGCCAAGTTCCGCTCCGCCCGCCGGCTTTGGGCCCGTCTTTTGCGCGAGCAATTCGGCTTGGACTCGGAAGCGCTGCGCTTTCACGCCCAGACCGCCGGCTCGACTTTGACCGCGCAGCAAGCGGAAAACAATCTCGCCCGCACCGCCCTGCAGGCGCTCTCCGCCGTTCTCGGCGGCGCCCAGTCGTTACACGTCAACGGCTACGATGAGGCGCTAGGGCTCCCCAGCGAGGAGGCTGCCCGCATGGCGCTTCGTACACAGCAGATTCTCGCCCGGGAATCCGGCGTGGCACAAACAGTTGATCCGCTCGCCGGTTCCTATTACCTCGAATCGCTGACCAACTCCATCGAGCAGGAGGCGCGAACTTACCTGGAGCGAATTGATGACTTGGGCGGCATGGTGGCCGCCATTGAGCGGGGCTGGGTGCAGCGGGAAATTGAAGAGGCGGCCTACCGCCACCAGCAAGCCGTCGAGGCCGAAGAAACCGTGGTGGTGGGGGTCAACCGATTCACCAGCCCGCAAGACGACTTCCCTTGCCTGCCTGGTCAGGATGTTGACGAGACGGCGGAACGTCGTCAAATCGAGCGGGTACGCGCCCTCCGAGCACGACGCGATCCCCTTCGCTGCCAGGCGGCTCTTGACCGACTCACGGATCAGGCCCGCTCCACCGGCAGCCTGATGCCGGCGATCGTGGACGCGGTCGAGAGCTACGCCACGGTCGGCGAGGTCGCCGGAAGCTTGCGCAAGGTATTTGGCGAATACCAAAAGACGCCGCCGGTTTGAGGAAGATCAGATTATGTTGATGGCCCGCGCCGCCAGCAGGGCAACGGTGGCAAAGGAGATGGTGGATTGCACCATCATGGCCACCTTGGCCCATCGGGAGAGTACCGGCGAATCGGTCGGAGAGAATGCCGTGCTGGTGTTGAAGGCCAGAAAGAGATAATCAACAAATCCGGGAGACCAGTTTTCCTGCACCGGCTTGTCCGTCCTGGGAGCCAGCGTCATTTGGGGAAACAGAAAATCTCCCTCGGTGTGCTTGCCGCGAAGATGGCGCGCGTGGGGTCCGCCCGCATCCAGGCGCCAATACCACGTCGCGAAAACCAAGATGTTCGTGGCCCAGAGAGCGGTTGCCGAGCGCAACAGATCCGATGGAGTGATTTTGTGGACGATGAGAGAGTGGACGAGCATGAAAAGCGACCAAAGCATGGCTGCGGTAACGACGCCCAAGACGATGTAACCGAGCACCTGGTTGAGTGCAAAGGAGCCGCGGATCTTGGCGATCACCGCGGGGACCATGAGCAGGAAAACCACCACCAGTAAAAGCCAGGAGGGCCCGAAAGTGAGCGATTCCGGTAGGCAAAGATATAGGCCACACATCGACGAGACGGCGACCACGGCCGGCCACCAGGGTTGGCCTGAGCTTAGTTGTTTAGCCGGAGCTTGGGTCATGTTCCTTTCTAAACAGCTTATCGCTTCGCCTGCCAGGCACTCCGGTTCGCGGATATAATTCACACGCCATGAATAAACCCATCTTCGTGTACGTTATGCTTTGCGCGGTCTGCCTTATCCTGCCGTTGACCCTAATTATGACTAATGCCTCCGCCAACACCGCAACTCCGGCAAAGCCGCTTCTTGTGGCCACCAACCAGGGTGACCGCGACCTCAGCATCATCGACCCTGTCGCGGCCAAGCAGCTTGCGACCGTGCCCGAGGGGGGCATTACCGGCCATGAGGTAGCCACCTCTCCGGATGGCCGCACCGCCTACGTGCCGATCTACGGTAGCTCTGGGGTCGGTAAGCCGGGCACCGATGGCCGGGAAATGGTGGTGATCGACATCCCCAGCCGCAAGGTCGTGGACCGCGTCGACTTTGGCCATGGAGTACGGCCTCACTGCCCGGTCTACGACAAGGTAAATGGCTTGCTTTACGTGACCACGGAACTCGACCAGACGGTGACCATCATCGATCCCAAGACACTGAAGATCGTGGGCACTATACCCACCGGGCAGAAGGAATCGCACATGCTGGTCATCTCCCGCGATGGCAAGCGAGGCTACACTTCGAATGTGGGTGCGGGTTCGGTCTCCGTGCTGGATATAGCAGGGCGCAAGACGATCGCCATCATCCCGATCTCCAAAGAATCCCAGCGCATTGCCATCTCCAACGACGACAAAATGGTCTTCACCTCGGATCAGACCAAGCCGCAACTTGCGGTGATCGACACCGCCACCAACAAGATCAAGACCTGGGTCGAATTGCCGGCGGTGGGCTACGGAACCTATCCCACTCGCGACGGCCGCTTTCTGTTGGTCACGCTTCCTAAAGCCAACAAGGTAGCGGTAGTGGACCTCGCCAGTCTTAAGGTCGTGCGCACCGTCGACGTTGCCGACGATCCGGTCAAGGTGCTTGCCAGTCCTAATGGCAAGGTAGCGTATGTCTCCTGCTCTAAAGCGAAACAGATTGCAGTGGTCGATCTGTCCTCGTGGAAGGTAGACTCGCTGATCGATGCCGGCGCGGGCGTCGATGGACTAGCTTGGGCGGGCCCTGCACCCCTCGCGGGACCTCACTCCCATCGGCAACCCGCTCTTGGCGGAAATCGAAGCGGCGAATAACGGCCGAGGTTTTGTTTCAGGCTGCAAAGCGACTCTCCAAAACGAAGGGCATGGCTTTAGCCGTGCCGTGCAGAGCCACCGCGATGAGGGCTAAAGAGTCCGCGTGAGAACGGGAAAATAAACCGCAGGGGACCTGCGGTTTTATTTTCCCGTTTCCTGAGTCACCTCGTTGCGTTCCCCATTCCGCAAAGCTTTCCGAAAAAAAGAATGCACTTTGTGAGAGAAAAGAGAGATAAGCCCCCGGCCGGCGCTTTCGTGCGGGAAAAAGATTGAGTGAAAAGCGAGATAAGCGAGATAAGACCTACTTATCCGCGGTTTGGCTAGGTCTCCATCCCTCGCTGCTGGGCAGGAATAACTGCGAACCCGGTCGACCACAACTCCAGAAACAACAGAGTGCCGTCTCTGAAGGGTACGGGCTTTTAGCCCCCGAGGTACGGTTCTGGCAACCTGCCGGACAAAAACCGGTCGGGGCAGTTGAAGGCGCAGAGGGCTGGTGGCCACAAGGAAATTCGCGGGGAATCATTGAAAAAGCCGTACCTCAGGGGCTGAAGCCCTCTCCGATCGCACGCTGAGAGCGGCACGGCTAAAGCCATGCCCTTCGTCTGTAAAGCCCGCGCGTTTCGCAGCCGCGTAAAGCGGATATCCGGACCGCCCAAACTGAAACGGGACCCACCACGTAATCCTCTGCCCGTCCGTGCTAACGTGGAATGTTAGCCACTTCTTTCCAAGGAATTCGCCGTGTCCTCTCCCGTCGCTCCTGCACTGCGCAAGACCGCATTGAATGGTGTCCACCGGCAACTCGGCGCCAAAATGGTCGATTTCGGAGGCTGGGATATGCCGGTCGAATACTCCGGCATTACCGCCGAGCATATGGCGGTCCGCACAGCCGTAGGGTTGTTTGACGTGAGCCACATGGGAGATATCCAGTTTCGCGGCCCGGGCTCGCTCTCTGCCATCCAGGCCATTTCCATGAACGATGCGTCGAAGCTGGCCGTGGGCCAGGCGCAATATTCGGCCATGCTCTATCCCCAAGGAACCTTCGTCGATGACATTCTGGTGCACAAATTCAGTGACAATGACTATCTGCTGGTCATCAATGCCGGCACCCGGGAGAAAGACTACCAATGGATTCGCTCGCAGGTAGGATCATTTGCCGGCGTCCACATTAGCGACTACAGCGACCACTACACGCAGCTTGCCATCCAGGGGCCGCGCGCGGAGGAAACGCTGGCAAAACTGACCAAGGCGAATCTCAGCGCGATCAAAAATTATTGGTTCACCTGGGGCACCGTCTGTGGACTCCCCAACACGCTCATCGCGCGCACCGGCTACACGGGCGAAGATGGCTTTGAGATATACCTGCCCTCCGACGAGCCGACCAGCGCCCGGGTATGGGATGAAGTGATGGAGGCAGGTAAGGAATTCGGCATACTCGCCTGCGGCCTGGGAGCGCGCAATACCCTTCGCCTGGAGGCCGCAATGGCCCTCTACGGCCATGAAATCTCAGAGGAGATCAACCTCCTCGAAGCCGGCCTGGAGCGCTTCTCGAAGCTCGGCAAAAGCGACTTCCTCGGTGGGCAGGCACTATTGCAACTGAAGCAGAGTGGTGCTCCCAAGCGCAAGCTGGTGGGGCTGGAAATGATCGATCGCGGCATCGCACGCGATGGCTACAAAGTCTGTAGCCTCGAAGGCGAAGCGATCGGTTACGTGACCAGCGGCTCTCCCTCGCCCTATTTGAAAAAGAACATCGCTCTCGCCTACATACCGGTGGACCGCACTGCGCTGGGAACGGAAGTGGCAGTCGAGGTGCGCGGGAACCTGGTCAAGGCCAAGGTAGTGCCAACCCCCTTTTACCGCCGGGCCCCACGGCACGCCGGGGCGGGCAAAAAGGCGGTTGAGGGGAAGCCCGCTTAAACTGTAGCCGGACAGGCAAATTTCCAGTGGCCTCAAACCCTCCCCTGCGGAGCCGCGCGAGACCCGCTGCAGATTGCACGATCCCGTAGAATGACGAAGGAGAGCAAGACGGATGGCCTATCCAGCAACCTACCGCTACACGCGGGAGCATGAGTGGATTGAGGTAGAAGGCAAGACCGGTAAAGTGGGCATCACCGATTACGCCCAGAACACCCTGGGAGACATTGTCTTTGTCGAGATGCCCAAGCCCGGCGCCAAGGTAGAGAAGGGCAAGGTCTTTGGCAGCGTCGAGTCAGTCAAGGCCGTTTCCGATCTCTACTCCCCGGTAACCGGCACCGTGATCGCAGTCAATGAGGAGCTCACGACAGCTCCGGAAAAGATCAATGCCGACGCCCACGCGGCGTGGATTCTCAAGGTAGAGATCGCCGACCCCTCGGAAGTCGGCCAGCTGCTCGATGCGGCGGACTACGAGAAGTTCGTCAAGGAGGAAACCCACTGAAGCCCGACACTGCTAAGCTCGCCGCCGATCAAGCCGTAGAACAGGGATAAAGGACACACCATGCGCTACTTGCCAAAATCGCCCGGCGAACGGCTCGAAATGCTGAAGCAGATCGACGCCAGCTCGATCGACGATCTGTTTTCTACCATCCCCCAGGAATACCGGCTGCAGCGGGACCTTGAAGTTCCGCGGCAGATGGGCGAAGCAGAGATCGTCGAATACTTTCGCAACGCGGCGCAAAATAGCGCGGCTGGTTACACCAGTTTCCTCGGCGCCGGCGCCTATCGCCACTACCGGCCCGTCATTATCGATTCGCTGGTGCAGCGGGGTGAGTTTCTCACCTCTTACACCCCCTACCAGGCGGAGATCACCCAGGGCACATTACAGGCCATCTTCGAGTTCCAGACCATGATCTGCGAACTCACCGGCATGGAGATTGCCAACGCCTCCATGTACGACGGGTCGACCGGCGCCGCCGAATCGGTAACCATGGCTGTCCGCATCACCCAACGCAGTGGAGTTCTGGTCGCCAGAACCGTGCATCCCGAGTATCGCGAGGTGATGCAGACTTACGCTCAGCACCACCCGGGGCTTGCCGCCGAGACCCTGGCCTTCGGTGACGATGGTCGGCTCGACCTGGCCGCGCTCGAACAGCGCGTCAGCGAAGAAACAGCGTGCGTTCTGATACAGTCACCGAACTTTTTTGGCGTTATTGAAGATATTCCCGCCATCGCCGAGATCGTGCACAAGAAAGGCGCGCTGCTGATTGTCTCTATCGCTGAGGCCATTTCCCTCGGCGTCGTGCGGCCTCCTGTAGAAGCCGATATCGTTTCCATGGAAGCACAATCCTTCGGCGTCGCGCTTAGTTATGGAGGTCCCTACTGCGGCGTGATCGCTGCCAAAGAGAAGTATCTCCGGCAAATGCCGGGCCGCCTGGTAGGCGAAACCGTCGATAAGCAGGGCCGCCGCGGCTTTGTGCTCACGCTGTCAACCCGCGAGCAGCATATCCGCCGGGAAAAGGCCACTTCTAACATCTGCACCAACCAGGCGCTGGTCGCATTGATGGCCACCATCTTCCTCACCGTCTACGGCAAAGAAGGCATCCATGAGCTGGCGTTGCATAACCTGGCCAAGGCCAACTATGCCGCGCAACAGTTTTCGAGCATTGGCGGAGCTCAGCTGCTCTTCCCGACGTCTCCACGCTTCCATGAGTTTGTACTGCAGACCTCCGAATCGCCCGAGCAACTAAACGCGCAATTGCTCAAGCAGAAGGTCATCGGTGGGTTGCCCCTTGGCCGTTGGTATCCCGAACTGGGCCATGCGAGCTTGTGGTGCACAACCGAGCTCAACACCCGGGCGCAGATCGACCACGCCGCCTCGCTGCTGCAGCATGACTCCGAAGCGGCCCTCACCCGGGCTTGAAAGGCTAGCTAATCCGTATGGCATCCCCCAGCCAGCAACTCGAAGCAAACAAGACGGCCAACAAGCCCTTTGAAGGCACGCGCCACAAGGTGAGTGCACACCTTACTCAAAATGAGGCCCTGATCTTTGAAAAGTCTTCTCCGGGCAAGAAGGCCTACAGGATGCCGCCGCTCGATGTGCCTGAAGTCGATCCTGCAAGCGTGCTGGGCGAAGCCGCTCGCACGGATTTGGGACTGATGCCCGAGTTGAGCGAGATCGAGATCATTCGCCACTTCACCCGTCTCTCGACCTGGAACTATGCCATCGATCTCGGTATGTATCCGCTGGGCAGCTGCACCATGAAGTACAACCCGCGGGTCAACGAATTCGTCGCCCGCCTTGAGGGCATCGCCGAGGCCCATCCTTACCAGCCCGAAGCGCTCTCCCAGGGAGCGCTCGAGGTGATTCGCCTGCTGCAATCCTGCCTGCTCGACATCACCGGCATGGATGCGATCACGCTGCAACCCGCGGCGGGGGCGCATGGAGAGTTCACCGGCATCCTGCTGGTCCGCGCCTACCATCAGTCCAAGGGAAATCCCCGGACCAAGGTCATCATCCCCGACTCTGCTCACGGGACCAACCCCGCCACCGCCGCCATCTGCGGTTACCAGGTGGAGAATCTACGCTCCAACTCGCTGGGTATGGTCGACGTCGCCCAACTGGAGCAGATCGTCACCGAAGATACCGCTGCGTTGATGCTGACCAACCCCAGCACCATCGGCGTCTTCGAGAGTGAAATTCACAAGATCGCCGACATCCTTCACGCCAAAGGCGCACTGCTCTACATGGACGGCGCCAACATGAACGCCCTGGTGGGCAAGACCCGTCCCGGAGATTTCGGCGTGGATGTGATGCATCTGAACCTGCACAAGACCTTCTCTACCCCGCATGGCGGCGGCGGTCCGGGGTCCGGCCCGGTGGCTACCAAAAAGATCCTGGAGCCGTTCCTGCCCACGCCAGTGGTGGTAGAGGGTGCGCCGGATCAAGATGGCCGGCGGACACTGCGTTTGGAGTACGACCGTCCCCAATCCGTGGGGCGGGTGCGCATGTTCTACGGCAACTTCGGCATGTTTGTGCGCGCCCTGGCTTACATCATGGCCAATGGGCCGGACGGCCTGCGGCAGACCACCGAAGACGCGGTGCTGAACGCTAACTACATCCGCAAAAACCTGGAGGATGTGTACGAGCTGCCCTACCGCACGCCCACGCTACACGAGGTGGTCTTCAGCGATCGGCGGCAGACGCAAAAGGGTGTCAAAACCGGTGACATCGCCAAAAGGCTGATCGACTATGGCTTTCATCCGTACACCACTTCCTTTCCGCTTATCGTGCCCGGGGCCCTGATGATCGAGCCAACGGAGAGCGAATCGAAGGAAGAGCTCGATCTGTTTATTGACGCCATGCGGCAGATTGCCCGTGAGGCGGAGGAAAACCCCGAGCTGGTGCTCAATGCGCCCCATGCCACACGCATCTCGCGCCTCGACGAGGTGATGGCGGCACGCAAACCGGTGCTGCGCTACACCCGCCCGGTTTCCGACAAATCTTGAAAGCAGGAACAATGCCGGCACCTGAATCTGCAATCGCGCAACGCCGTGACGACCTGGAGCGCTTCGAGTTCATGATGGGAGCGGAGCGGGGCCGTCTGGCGGTGACGCTCGATATGCTCACCGACGCTTTGATCCTGATTGGCCAGCACGGCGTCTACTGTACATCCACTCGCAATCCCTCCAAGCCTGCGCTCGATCTGGAAGCGGTATTGAGCGAAATTGGTGGCGCCAAAGAGCTGATTCAGTCCGTTATGGAGCAACTTCGTTTGAAGAGCGAGAGTCAGTCGCAGCGGTAGGCGTCCCCTAGTTGCGGGTCTGTTGTATCCTGTAACCTGCGCGCCCGTAGCTCAGCTGGATAGAGCGAACGCCTCCGGAGCGTTAGGTCGGGAGTTCGAATCTCTCCGGGCGCACCAGTTCCACCCCTATCGCACAACCTATGTGAGGATGGCTATCGATTCAGTTAAAGAATCACGCTTGCCATCGCGGAAGACCGTTCGGTCGCAACGAGATCAATGGGTCACGGCAGAAGGGGTTTGCTTCTCTAAAGAGTGCGTGGTCGCCGGCCGCTGAAACAGGGCGACCGCGATGGCCAGAACTGAGGCCACCAAAACGATTGCCGCAATGCACCAGATTGCCATCGGCTTGACCTGGGAGGCGCGTGCCGTTTGCATATGCAGTGGGAACACCTTTGCTGATGAAGGGTTGGTTGCGAATCAGTGGATAAAGGACTTTTTTGTTGACTGCTGCAAGCGCAAGATAGCCGTTGACTCGGTAGCTGGATCGGCGGCTTCCACTATTCAATCGGGAAGCTTGCCCGGTCTTCCGACCGGCAAGGTTACCAGTTAGCTATCCTTGCGATACAGGAGGTCGCGCATCGCCTGTCTCCGGGCTTCGTTCGCTTCCATCACGGTCTTGCGTTCGTCGGCATCCATGCGACGTTTCGTGGCGGGGTCCGCCTGTTCAGAATCACTGCACGACGGGCAGCGATTGGCAAAACCGGGCTTATCCGGCTTCAATTCAAATTCCTCGGAACACACCACACAAACTTTAATCGGAAAAGCCATAACCCCTCTAGAATAACAATTTGAAAAGAATGATGCATCGCGGGCCCGGTCTCCTTTTTTGTCTTTTCGTGGCTGCAGCCGCGCACGCCCACGCATCCGTCGCGCTCCTGATGGAGGAGCCTTACGGCGATTTTGGCGCAGTGAACCCTACTGGCCACGCAGCCGTTTATTTCAATCGCATCTGTGCCGATTCCCCCACCTCGCTCCGCCCTTGCCACGATGGTGAATATGGCGTCGTCATCAGCCGTTACCACAAGATTGACGGCTACGACTGGCTCGCGATTCCCCTGGTTCCCTATCTCTACGCCGTCGACTCGCTGGCTGACGTTCCGCAGACGGTGGACAAAGAACAGGTCGCAGCCCTACGCGACGCCTACCGCAAGAAGCACCTGCTCGATCTGGCTCCCAATACGCGGCGGGGCCGCTCCCCCAAAGGCGAGTGGACTGAACTGGTTGGCTCCTCTTACGACCGCACCATCCACGGCTTCCAAGTCGACAGCACTGCGGCACAAGACCAGCGCTTCATCGACATCTTCAACGACCGCCGCAACGTCGGCCACTTCAACCTTTTTTTCCACAACTGCGCCGACTTCTCCCGCGTCGTCCTCGACATTTACCTGCCCCACGCAATCCACCGCAACTTCATCGCCGACGTCGGCCTGATGACACCCAAACAGGTCGCCCGCTCGCTGGTGGCCTACGGTAAAAAGCGCCCTGAGCTCAACATGACCGCCTTCGTCATTCCCCAGGTGCCGGGCAGCATTGCTCGCAGTCACCCCGTCGACGGGGTGGCCGAGTCGCTAGTCAAGAGTAAGAAATATATTCTTCCCCTGGTCTTTCTGGCGCCCTTGGCGCCCGAGGTCGCCGGCGGGGTCGTGGTGGCCTACCTGGTCGACGGCCGCCTGAAGTTGCCCGCAGGTACACCGACCTTCGACATTGGCGACGAGGAAATGACCAGCGGTCCTGACCTGCCGCCAGACAACCGCAAAGTGCTTCCCGTCCCGC
This sequence comes from uncultured Acidobacteriaceae bacterium, assembly GCA_963743365.1. Taxonomy (GTDB): domain Bacteria; phylum Acidobacteriota; class Terriglobia; order Terriglobales; family Acidobacteriaceae; genus PALSA-350. The sequence goes on along the minus strand of CAVUQE010000013.1, from coordinate 14,659 downwards.
CTCCGCGACCAACTCAGCCCTAACCTCGGTGTCCAGAGTCGAACAGCGATTCGTGTTTTCGAACACGAGTGCACGATTTTCGCTGATGCTCATCCGGTGTAAGTCGATGTAAAGCAATTTGCCTATCCGGTGCTTGCCTGCGTCGTGGTTTGGCGCATAGATTGCTGACATTGGATTGCAAATCAGAGCAGCAACAAGTCATAGTCGTGTCTTCCAAGGAGGGTATGCATGGCGCACTTTGAGCGGATTAGAGATGTTGTTTCCGGACCATTCAGTCCATCCATCATGCAGCAGCGAATGGCCGCCGGGTGGCAACTGGTATCTATCGAGTGGCGGCGCGAACTGCCCGGGGATGAGGCACCGAGTGAAGGCGCCTTTCACGAAGAAATCCCCTATGGCTTACGCATTTCCGACGATTGCCAGCGGCTGGAGTTCCATCCTGGGGAACGCCGCGTGCTCACCCAGATGATGGATCTGGTGGTCCAGGATTTTCCCTTTTCCAGCATAGCCAGCGATTTGAACGAGAAGGGATTTCGCACCCGCGACGGGAAGTTATGGAATCAGGTTTCGGTCTTCAAGATGCTTCCCCGGCTCATCGAAATAGGACCTGGTCTTTTCTCGACGGCAGAATGGACAGCACGGCGGGAAAAGCTCTCCCGGTCGGTGTAGCGAAATAGGAATTTCTGCACCGTGCTTTTTGCCCGGTTTAGAATCCGTCATCGTCACATTAAGTGACGCGCCACGCGCTGTGGCCCTTTGGTTGACGGAGATGCGCATGAAAGTCCTACTATGCTTACTCATGCTCTGTTTTGTTTTGCTGCCGCCCTTGGGCGCTGCGCAGACGCCGCCCGTGGCTGATCGAGCAGCGTTGGTCGAGGGCAACAACGCCTTCGCCGTTCAGCTCTACGGCCGCTTGCGCAATCAAAACGGCAACCTCTTCTTCTCCCCCGAGAGCATTTCCACCGCGCTGGCTATGGCCTATGCCGGGGCGCGCGGCGACACCGCCTCCGAGATGGCGAAGACCCTGCACTTCACACTTCCACCGCAACAACTCGACCCAGCGATGGGCGCACTGCTAAGCGATCTTAATGCCGCGCACGCGGGTTACCAACTGAGCGTAGCCAATGCTCTCTGGGCGCAACGCGGCTACACCTTCCTCCCCGACTTCATCAAACTGATGAACAACGATTACGGTGCGGGATTGAACCAGGTGGATTTCAGAGGCTCGACCGAAGCGGCGCGATTGACGATCAACCATTGGGTTGCGCAGAAGACAGCAAACAAGATTCAAGACCTGCTGCAACCAGGCACCCTCTCGCCGTCTACCAGGCTAGTACTGACTAACGCCATCTATTTCAAGGGTGATTGGCAGACGCAATTCGACAAGGCACAAACCAAGGAGGAGGATTTCCATCTCTCCCCGGCGCAGACAAAGAAAGCCCCACTCATGCATCGCGAAGGCGCTTTCAACTACTTCAATGGCGGAACCTTTCAGGCATTGGAAATTCCCTACAAGGGCAACGAACTGTCCATGGTTGTCTTGCTTCCCAACGATCCAGGCGGCCTGCCTGCTTTGGAACACTCGCTGAGTGCGAGCAGCATGCAGCAATGGCTACATCAGTTGGCGCCAGTTCCCAAAGTCATCGTAACCATGCCTAAGTTCAAAGCAACCCAACAATTCGAGCTAGGGGGCACGCTTGCGGCGATGGGGATGCCGCAGGCGTTTACGGCCAGCGCGAATTTTTCAGGAATGACCGGGAACCGCGATTTCTTTATTTCGGCGGTGATCCATAAGGCTTACATCGATGTCAACGAGGAAGGAACCGAGGCCGCGGCAGCTACGTCCGTGACCATGAGGGCCATGGCAATTCGCGCGCCGAATCCGCCGCCGCCGGTTTTCCGTGCCGACCACCCCTTCGTCTTTCTGATTCGGGACCATGCTTCGAACAGCATCTTGTTTATGGGCCGCATGGCCGATCCGGCGAATTAAGAAGCTGATCAGGCGCCTGTGTGAGAACCGCCGATTCACTACTGCTTGGAATGTGACCTTCTGAGCAAGGCCACGATGCCAAGCACCGTTAAGCCGGCGGCGCACACGGCTTCGATGACCAGCGAGGTGGCGATCAAAAGCTGGGCCACCCGGTAGTTGCCACCGCCGGAGATGCTGATGCCGCTCACGCTGCACAGCCCGAACGCGAGACTGAAGGTGAGCGCGAATACGGTAGCGAGCTTGGCCAGGTTTATGGGCTTGTGTGCGGCCCGTATCGGCATCGGCGGTGTGCTCATTCGGTGCTCCTGATCGCGTTTGGCTCGATAAAGCAGAGTCTCATAAGAGCGGGCAGAAATGCCAGTATTCCCGCTACGCAGGCCCACTGGATCAGATTGAGACCATAGAGCAGGGGTTGGGGCTTGAGGAAGTCGATAAGCAGGCGCCAGGCAAGATAGGCAACTAGAAAGATGTGGAAGGCCGCACCCTCGGGGTGCGGTTTTTCGTTATAGCGTTGCAACAAGAATCCAAGAACGCTGAGAAATAGGATCTCGTAAAGCTGGGTAGGGTGGCGGAGGACGCCATCGCCGAAATTGACCCCCCAGGGCAAAGTGGTCGCAGCGCCGTAGGTGCCATCCGCAGGTCCCGCCAGAAAGCAGCCAACGCGGCCGATGGCGATGCCCAGGCACAGCGGCACGGCGAAAAGGTCGCCCGCCCGGCCGCGGATGCCGCGCAAGCGATTGTTCAGGCCTACGGCAATCCAGCCCCCGAGTAGACCGCCGACCGTTGTCCTGCCGCCAGGTAACAGGAAGGTCCCCCAGGTGATGTGGAGGCGGAACACCTGCTCCATCAGGCCCAGCATCCGGCTGCCAACCAGTGCACCGATCGCCGCCGTGGCGATAATGAGCCAACGCTGGTCGTCCTCGATCACGTTTCCACTGCGGGCGCAAGTTCGCCGGAACAAGGCATAGGCGAGCACATAGCCGAGTGTCTCGAAGATCGGGTGCAGCACGGGATGAGGGCTGAGAGTCACGTCCGGGCCAGTGTACCGATCCCAGCAGCGAACGCATAGGTTAACTATCAGGTTTGTGTCAAGACTGATACAGCTGCCACTTAGTGCGGGTATAAGCGATGTGAAAGCCTTTGCGTTCGGCGTTGCGTTGCGACTGGCTGCCCGCCTCGGTAACCATCATGGCCAGTTCATAGCCATGGTCAAAGGCGTAACGCATCCGAGCCTCGAGCAGGGCTGCCTGCAGTCCGCGCCGGCGCATCTCCGGCAACGTCGCCGCCCCGGAAAAGAGCGCAACCCCCTCATGGAGACTGAGACCACCGGCGGCTCCGGGTTGGCCATCCAGCTCCGCGATAAAGTTCACCGTGTGCTCGCGAGCAAATGCCACCGGGCCGAATTCGCGCAGAAAGTCCATAAGGCCCGGATCGTCGTGCCCCCATCCCCGTGCGTTGATTTGCACCCATACTTCTGTTTCCTCGACACCGGCCACCCGCACTGTTATCCCATCAGGGTGAGTTTTCGCGGCCGGCCGCTCCACCGGCCGCTGGAGCACGCTGCTCAGTTCGCTCGGGCGGTAACCGCGGCTGCACAGTAAGTCCAGCGTCGCGATGCCCGCGTGAGGGCTAACCTCATGAAGGACAATGGCCCCACGGTCCAGGAAGAAAGCCTCGATTCGGTCCAGTGCAGCCGGGCTTAACGGCTCAAAGAGTCCCAAGCCGAAGCTTTGCGTCACCGGAGAGCTCAATCCGTCGAAGACAGCGTAGGCACCCGCGCACTCCATCCAGGTAGCTCCGCTTTCCGGATAGAGCCGGCCGCGCGCCTCCGCAAATTCCAGGCACGAACGCCCTTCGGCTCTCTCCAGCCGCCGCGAGAGTGCGAGATCTGCAAATGTCATAGTTGGTAACGGTACCTAGCTTGTACTCGCCGCACAAGATCCGCGTCAATATAATCAGCTGGCAAATCCAAAGGGCTCCTCATGCGAAAAACGCTCCTGCGCCGAGCAAGCGAATGGATACTGGCCGCCACTGTGCTGGTCTTCGCGATTCAGTCGGTGAGCGCCACGAATCCCCCAAAAACCCGCAGGATCCTCCTCATAGCCGGTTCCAAGTCCCATGGACCGGGCCTGCACGAGTACCTGAAATCAGCCCGTCTGCTGAAGGTCCTGCTCGACCGCTCCGGCCTCAAAAACGTCGACACCGAGGTAATCTACGATGGCTGGCCTACGAATGTCTCCGATCTCGATACCGCGGACACGATTGTCTTTATCTCCGACGGCATGCAGTGGTCCCCGTGGAGCTTTACTCCGGAGCGCATTGCCGCCATTCAGAAGCAGATAGACCGCGGATGCGGCTTCATGATCTTCCACTTTGCAACCTATATCCCCTATCAATTCCAGCAGCAGGGTCTGGCATGGGCCGGAGGCTACGTAGAATACGACGGGCCCAAGCACCCGCAGATGTTTTTCACGCAAAAGACCCTCACCAGTGAAGTCCTGTTCCCATCCCCTGACCACCCCGTGATGCGCGGGGTGAAGCCTTTCCAAGTCACAGACGAGTTTTATTACAAAGCCACTTTCGTTGCTGGAGACCGCGGTATCACTCCCCTGCTGCGCGTCCCCGAGCTTCCAGCCGACCCCAAGGCCTTGCCCGGACCGCTAGCCGGTCCCAAAGATCAGATCACCATGTGGGCTTACGATCGGCCGCCTACACCCCAATGCAAGACACCCGGACGCAGCATTGGAGCGACATTCGGCCACTTTTACGACAACTGGAAAAACGACGACTATCGCAAGCTTGTTCTCAACGCCATCGTGTGGAGTGCTCACGTCGACGTCCCTAAAGATGGAGTAGAGTCCGTTTGGGCCAACGATGACGAGGTTGACCGGGCACTCGGCCCCACCCCCGCCCCGGTAAAATCCCCGCTTGAACCCCCGAAATAGCGAATCGTCCAGCTCGACACGACCCTGATTGTGGTAGAAAAAGTCGTGACGCGGGTGCCGCGATGGTATTCGGTAAATGGACAAGGCGGATCGCGCTCTGTCTGGTCATCCTTGCTCTGATGCTGGTGAGCGCTCTTTTCCTCCTGCGGCGGCACGGGCGCGCCGACATAGCTCAGGGACAAACCCAGCGCTCAATTGTCGTCGAGAGTTCGAGTTTCTCAAGCGGCAGCAACATTCCCGCACGATTGACCTGCGACGGCGCTGGCCTGTCTCCGGAAATTCACTGGCCCTCGCCGCCATCCGGCACCAGAAGTCTCGCCATCGTCATGGATGATCCCGACGCTCCCCTTGGCTTCGTTCATTGGCTGGTGTACGACATTCCCGTCGAAGCCCACGAGATCGCAGAAGGCGCATCTTCTCAGGCTGCGCTGCCTCATGGCGCAGTCGAAGGACTCAACAGCTCCAGTAGTGTTGGCTATACCGGACCTTGTCCGCCGGGAGCGAAACCCCACCACTATGTCTTCCGGCTCTACGCATTGGATGTCCCGCTCGGCCTTCCATCGGGAAAAACCAAAGAGCAGCTAGCCGCCGCAGTAAAGGATCACGTCCTTGCCGAGGGCCAGCTCACCGGACTTTACGCTCGCGGAAGCCAGTGATCGCTCCCACATTTCAATTCGGCTCGACGGCCGGCATCCTCGGCAGCAAGACAACAAACCAGTTGCAATCACCTTTGGCAATCTGTATACATGTGGTCACTAAAGAAATACGTGAAACTGTCGATCGCGGGTTGGTCCTACTCGAACCGCGTCGCTGGCGCTCTTGGATAGATCAACCATATTCCCTGTGCCCCCGTCCTCTGCAATCTAAAGTGTCGAGGGAGACAGTTGGACATTTGAGCGCGGCAGCAATTCAATTGTTCAAGGAGACGGCAATTGCAACAACACGATTGGGCCGGCGTTTTTCCGGCAATCACCACCCCGTTCAGGCCTGACCTCACGATCGACTACCAGGCGCTGGAATCGCAACTTGAGAAATTTATCCAGAGCGGTTGCCGGGGCATCGTAGCCCTTGGCTCCCTGGGCGAAGCGCCGGTACTGGAACCTGAAGAGAAACTCGAAATCCTGAGGCAAGCCGCCAGGGTCCTGCACGGCCGCGTGCCGCTGATCGCCGGGATTTCCGCCATGAGCACCGCGGACGCGGTGTCTCTTGCCAAAGCCGCCGCCGATGCCGGGGCAGACGGCTTGATGGCTTTGCCGCCCTACGTCTACCGCAGCGATTGGCCAGAAACGAAGGCGCACGTGAGCGCAGTGTTTCGCGCAACCCCGCTTTCGGCAATGCTGTATAACAACCCCATCGCCTACGGCACAGACATTTTGCCCGAGCAGATCGTCCAACTCCGGCAAGAGCACAACAACTTTCATGCCGTGAAGGAGTCGAGTGGAAGTCTCCGGCGCATCACGCAGCTCAAGCACCTCGCGGCCGATTCGCTCGCGCTCTTTGTAGGCATGGATGACGTGGTGGTGGAAAGTGTCGCGGCAGGCGCCATCGGTTGGATTGCTGGTTTGGTCAATGCTTTCCCTGATGAAACCGTGCGCCTCTTTCATCTCGCCCAGCAGGGTCCATCCAGCGAATTGGATTCGCTCTACGCATGGTTCCTGCCCTTGCTGCGGATGGACACAGTGCCCAAGTTCGTCCAGATGATCAAGCTGGTGCAGGAAGAAGTAGGGATGGGTTCAGCCCGGGTTCGTCCGCCCCGCCTTGAGTTGACCGGCGCAGAGCGCGAAGAGGTGCTGGGCGTCCTTCGCTCGTGTCTCCAGGGGCAACCCGCTTGATGAAACGCGTTGCCAGCTGCCTCGGAGCGTGGCTGATGGCCTCGCTCCTGCTCTCGGCTACGGCCAATGCCTCACCGGCCCTCAACGAAACACTGAAACAGATATTTCAAAGCCGGGCCTTCAACGAGAAACACTTCGGGCCGGCGAGGTGGGTGGACGACGGCGCAGCCTACACCACAGTAGAACCCTCCACTGCCTTTCCAAATTCGGAAGCGAGAGACATCGTCCGCTATGAAACCGCCACCTCCAAACGAACGGTATTGGTTTCCGCCTCGCAGCTCGTTCCCTCCCCTAACAAAAAGCCGCTGACTCTCGAAAATTACGCCTGGTCGCAGGATAATAAGCGCCTGCTTATCTACACCAATTCAAAAAAGGTCTGGCGCCGCAATACCCGCGGCGATTACTGGGTCCTGGAACTCGATAGCGGCAAGCTGCGCAAACTGGGGGGAAGCGCACCCGAATCATCGCTGATGTTTGCCCAGTTTTCACCCAATGGCCGCAGCGTCGCGTATGTGCGCGCCAATAATATCTACGTCGAAGATATCGACACCGGCGCCATCCGGCCGCTTACCACAGACGGCTCCCAAACCCTGATCAATGGGACCTCCGATTGGGTCAACGAAGAAGAACTCGATATTCGCAACGGGTTTCGCTGGAGTCCCGACGGGCGTTCCATTGCCTACTGGCAATTCGATACCACCGGAGTTGGTGTCTACACCCTCATCAACGACACTGCGGAAGCCTTACCGGTTCTGAAGCAATATCCCTATCCGCAGGTCGGCACGACTAACTCGGCGTCTCGCGTAGGTGTGGTCAACGTGAAAGGCGGCCCTACCCGATGGATCCATACCCCGGGAGACCCGCGGGAAAACTACATCGCCAGAATGGACTGGGCGGGAAACTCCAATCAACTGGTTCTGGAATACCTGAACCGGCTGCAGAACAACAATCGCGTTCTGCTGGCCGAGACAGAGACGGGAAACGTTCGCACCATCCTCGAGGACACGGATCCGAAATGGGTGGATCTGATGGACTCATTCCAGTGGGCGGAGGGAGGTAAGAGCCTGCTCTGGCTGAGCGAACGGGATGGCTGGCGGCATTTATACAAAACCTCGAGAGAGGGCGGTCCACTGCAACTGCTCACTCCTGGAGCCATGGATGTCATTCAGGAAGTAAGTGTGGATGATCACTCCAGGTCCTTCTACTATCTCGCCTCACCCAACAATCCAACCCAGCGATATCTCTACCGCGTACCGCTGGACGGCGCCTCTTCGCCTCAACTTGTTACTCCAGAGAACGAACAGGGCAGCCACAGCTACAACATATCTCCCAACGGGGAATGGGCCTTCCACACCTGGTCGACTTTCGATCGGCCGCCCGTCACCGAGTTGATTCGACTGCCGAACCACCAGGTGGTGCGCACGCTCGAAAGCAACGTTGAGCTGGCGCAAAAGGTCAACCAAAGCCTGGCTTCCCCGACGGAATTCTTCCAGACGAAGATTGCCGGCGATGTGACGCTGGATGGGTGGATGATCAAGCCTCCGGACTTTGATCCGGCCAGGAAATATCCCGTGCTGGTGTATGTCTACGGAGAACCGGCGGCCACCACGGTTAAGGACGAATGGGGCGGCCCGAGGGGCCTGTTTCATCGCGCAATTGCCCACGATGGATACATCATCTTGAGTTTTGACAATCAAGGAACACCGGCGCCCAAAGGGCGCGCCTGGCGAAAGACCGTCTACGGCGACATCGGAGTCCTCTCTTCCCAGCAGCAGGCGGAAGCCATCCGTGCTTTCGCCGCAGAACACGCCTATGTAGACACCTCGCGCATGGCCATCTGGGGTTGGAGCGGCGGGGGATCGAATACCTTGAACCTGATGTTCCGCTCTCCTGGTCTCTTTGCCGCTGGAATGTCCGTTGCCCCCATGGCCGACCAGCGTTACTACGACACCATTTACCAGGAGCGCTACATGGGATTGCCCAAGGATAATGCCCAGGGCTATCACGACGGCTCTCCCATCAATTTCGCCGAGGGTTTGCAAGGCAAGCTCCTGATCGTTCATGGATCGGGCGACGATAACTGCCATTTCAAGGTGACTGAGCTGCTGGTGAATCGACTGATCGCATTGGACAAGTCCTTCGACTTTATGGATTATCCCAATCGCACTCATGCCATTTCAGAGGGCGAGGGCACATCGCTCCATCTTCATCGTCTGCTCACGCGCTATCTTGAAGAGCACATCGCTCCCGGCGGCCTTCCGCGATGACTCCGGGTGAAATACCCGGGCATCTAGTGTTAGAGCGCGGCAGCAAATCTGATTTTCTGGGCCACCCGCGCGGCCTGATCCTGCTGTTCTTTGTTGAGATGTGGGAGCGCTTTTCCTACTACGGGATGAAAGCGCTGCTCATTCTCTACCTGGTGAATGCCCGGCATTGGCCCATGAGCCGCGCGGCCATCTTTTATGGCAATTACACTGCCCTCGCGTACCTCGCTCCGCTGTTGGGTGGGTATCTGGCCGATCGATTCTGGGGCGCTCGGCGATCTTTAGTATGGGGTGGGTCGATCATCGCGTTAGGCCACTTCGTCCTGGCACTGGAAGGTACAGCGACCTTTTATCTCGGCGTGACCCTGGTCATCATCGGAACAGGACTCTTCAAGCCAAATGTATCCACCATGGTTGGGCAGCTGTATGCGCCGGCAGACGAGCGCCGAGATTCCGGCTTCACCATCTTCTTCATGGGCATAAGTGTTGGCGCCTTCTTTGCACCCCTGGTGTGCGGCTATCTGGGCCAGAAGGTTAGCTGGCATTATGGCTTTGGCGCCGCCGGCGTCGGGATGGTTCTGGGGCTTCTGCTCTATCTCTGGGGCCGCGCGCGCTACTTGCCCGGCATGGGATATCCGTCGCCGGCGCGGCTCGGAAAAGACTCGAGACCGATGAAGATCAGCTCGGCGGAGCGCAAGAGAATCCTGGCTGTCTTGCTGATCGTGTTCTCCACCATTCCGTTCTGGGCGTGTTACGAACAATTTGGCAGTTCGCTGAGTGTCTTTGCTGACCGCCATATTGCGCGCACCTTGGGTCACTTTGAAATTCCAGCAAGCTGGTTTCAGTCCATCAATCCGGTCGTCATTCTGCTCTTCGCCCCTGTGGCCGCAGGCCTGTGGGAGTGGCTTCGCAGGCGGGGTAAGGAACCCTCCGCACCACGAAAGATGGTCTTCGCCTACATATTCCTGGCGGTAGGCTTTGTCTTTGCCACCGTCGCCGGCTTTCGTAGCGAAACGCTACTGCTCGTCAGCCCTATGTGGTTTGTCGCCACCGACCTCTTCCGATCGTGGGGAGAATTGCTGATCTCGCCCGTTGGTCTCTCCTATATAACCAGGGTTGCCCCCGCGCAGTTTGGTTCGCGGCTCATGGCCGCCTGGTTTATGGCCGAAGGTCTGGGCAACCTGCTTGCAGGTTTTCTCGCTGCTTATTCCGACGTCATCCGTGCGGGCCGGTTCTATTTCATCTTCGTTGCCATCGCGGTCGTCTCAGCCATCGGTCTCCTGGCCATGGTTCCCTTGCTGAAGTGGCTGACGGTGGATCACGAGGATTCCCTCACTGATTTGCCAGCATCTTCATAGCTTCTTGCGCGGCAGTATGAATAACATTCTCCGGAGATACTCTTAAGCTCGCCTCCTGGAGGAAAGGAATCATCGAGGAGTCCTTGCATTTCCCGATCGAGCGAAGGGCTTCCGCTTCTACCAGGTAACTTTCATCCGCTTTGTAACGCTCTTGAAAGTATGATCCGAGGGAGCGTTCGTGCAGGTCGCCTAATACTCGAAGCGCCGCCACACGAACGGCCGATTTTGGATCGAGCGCCCGCTTCTGCAGGAAGGAGATATCGAGGGCACTCGAGGATGGAGATAGCGCCTGAATCGCCGCTCTGCGCACCGCCCAAAAAGGATCCTCGCTCGCGCTTTGCCGAAGCGCATCGGCTACGCCGGAGTCGGCCAAATGTTGGGATAGCTGCGACGCAGCCCACATGCGCCCAAGGACGTCATCTTTCTGGAGCTGAAACTCGAGCTCACCGACCGTCTTGGGAAACGTCATTTCCTTGAGCAGGTGGTCGCCTTCATCAAACCTCACCAGCAAAGGTTTCTCCGGGCATTGAAATTCAAAATGCTCCTCTTGCTTGCGAAGCCATACCCGGTAGGAATGCTTGCCGGAGGGCGTGGTAATCCCGATAACGACGGGCGTTTGAAAGACAGGCACCCGATCGGACGTTTGCTGTGTCTGGGTTACTTGTAAGACGACTTTTTGCGCAGATTCGTTCCACTGGTAATTCACAGCGAAGACCGGGTGGCCGGCTTTATACACCCACTGATCAAAAAACCAATTAAAATTTTGGCCGGTCGACTCTATGATCGCGTTCTCCAAGTCATGTGTATCTACGGGCTGAAATGCATGCTTGTGTAGAAAGTAAGAGATCGCCCGTCGAAAATCGACGTCTCCCATGATCCAGTCCAGCATGGAGAGCACGGCCGCTCCCTTTTGGTAGATATGCCGATCAAAATTGTCGTTCGGATAATCCCAGCGGTTGAAGACGATCGGTCTCTGGTAGCTGTTATGAGATTCCTTCAGGTATTGGTTGATTTTGTCCTGAAGATCTACGGCGCCTTCATCGTCGCCCAACTCGTGCTTGCTATATACGTACTGGAAATACGTTGCAAATCCTTCGTTGAGCCACGCCTGGCTCCAATCCCGCATGGTTATCAGGTCACCCCACCACTGGTGTGCCAGTTCGTGAGCTATCAGCCAGTCACTCGGGAAATCGGGGTCGGCCTTGGCGTCGTGAATGATGTCATCGCCGACTACAGTAGCCGAGGTGCTTTCCGCGCCACCGGTGAAATGCGGAAGGATAATCTGGTCATACTTCACCCACGGATACGGGAAGCCAAATTCTTCACCGAAAAACTGGATCATTTTGGGCGTGTTGTGAAAGGATCGCCGGGCGTCGGGCAAGCTTTGCGGATACACCCAATAGTCGACTGGCAAATTCCGCAGGCTGTCTTTCACCTTGACATATGGGCCCACCGCCAAGACAAACAAATAGGTAGATATGGGTTGCTCCTGAGACCAATGGAAGGTTCTTTGATGTGCGTGGGGAGCCTCTGTCACACTCACCAGCCTGCCATTTGAGATGACTTGATCGCTTTGGTCGGCCGTGATGATCATGTCGCTCGTAGCTTTGTCGTCAGGAGAATCGTAACTGGGAAACCAGTGGCGTGCTCCCTCCGGGAAGGATAGTGTGCTGGCCAGGCTGGGGTGATCTTTGGTCGCGGACTTGAACGTCAAGCCAAGGTCATAGCCCTCGTGCATACCGTACTTCCGGGGATCGAGATGAGGATCGTCTTCGCGGTAATAGACGACGAACGATAACCGCTGGCCATATGCATAGGGGTGAGGAAGATAGACGGTCAAGGACGTTTCGCTCTGCACAAACCGCAACGGTTGATGTGTCTCCGTTTCGACCTTGCTCACGATAAAGGTTTCGGCATCCAACACGCACGTTGAAAAGTCATCGCGCAGCGGCTTGAGACTGACGGTTGTATCGCCCCAGAAGGATCGTTTGGCCTTATCAACGGTCAGATGAATCCGGTAATGCAGCACATCGTAGTCGCGACTACGTTCGTAATGAACGGGTCGGCTGTAGACATCGATCTTTTGGGCCTGCAAAAGTCTCGCCGATAACAACACCGACACGAGTGCCACAATTAAGGATTTAGAGGACATTTGTTTGCCTTGCCACGACCGCGACAGCCATACCCTTTCCGCTATGCTTTGAGGTTGTGCGCCTAATCACTCGGGTTCAAGAGATTATTCTTGGTGCGCTTCCCCTTTGGAGGCCGCGAGCATCTTTCGCATGACAGCGTCCTGGGGGAAAATATCCAAATAGTGGCTCATCGCCGCCTGCGCATCTCCATACTGCTTTCGATGAATCAATAGAACCACGAGGGATCTCTGCAAAGTTGGATTGTACGGATCCTGCGCAACCGCCTTTTGCTGCTCAGCGAGCGCTTGGTCACTGCGGCCAAGTTTCTCCAGCGCTTCCGCAAGTAACCCGCGCACCGCGGCTTGCTTGGGATCGAGCGCTAGAGAACGCTGCAGATGATCGACCGCTTCCGAAAGCTTTCCGTCCCTAAGATCTTTGCTGCCAAGAGCGGCCAGAACCGTAACATTGCCGGGATCTGTCTGTTCCAGTTGATTCAGAACCTTGAAGTAGGGTGTTTGATATTCCGCCTTGTAAGCGGCCAGTTCCGAGTACCCCTGCAGCAATGTGAGGAGCGGAGGAGACACTGCTTCTTTGCCCGGGGCGGGATCGAGATGGATCAAGTCCGGCAATTCCGTTGTGGTTTGTTGAAACATAACATCGGGAAATGGCTCATCAGGACGCGCAACGATCCGATGGCTGGTCAAACTGGTGTGTGCGAGGAACTTTACATCCCGCTTCTGCATGTGGCAGCCGATGCAATTGTCCGGAGGGCTCCCTTGTTGGCGCGCTGCCTGCGATAAACGGCAGCTTTGCTCGGTATGACAGGTGAGGCATCGCTTGTTGTAAAAGGCGGGTGCTTGCTCCGAAGCGGGCTGCACATGCGGATCATGGCACGTAATACAGCGCAACCGGCCTTCACTGGCCCGATAGCACTTGCTCAACGTCATCGAATAATAATGCTGCAAGTGGTCTGACTGCGGAGGCGACTGACGGTCGGGTGGCACCATCAAAATAGCTAAGAAATTGTCCAGCGGAACTCCCGGGCGGATGTCCTGGTAACTTTTTCCCGATTGCAGGACACGATCGTCTCCGAACTCGTGGCACTGCATGCAAATGTTATTTGCCAGTGCCGGCGATAGCCGAGCCGGATTGACGATGGCGAGGTTCTCCTCACTCACACTTCTGCCGCTCTTTACGCTGTCAATATGCTTGGCCCCCGGGCCGTGGCAGTTTTCGCAGCCAATTGCCAGTTCCGAGAAGGCTGCGTCGCTGTAACGCCCGTTCGTGCCGGGAATGGGATTCGCACGACCACTGTGACAAAATATGCATCCCTCCAGGATGGGGCGGCTGAAAGAATAGTCGGCGAATTCGTAGCCTGGCGATGACGCCCAGGTCATCGGCTTCGTATACAAAGTCAGAGGAGCCTCAAAGAGGTAGTCATCACGCCGAATAATGCCGCCAATAGAATTCGCTCCTGAACCGACAAGCCACTGGATCTGGTGAGTATCACGAAAGCTCTCTCTACCCGTGGGATCCAGCGCAAATTCGCTTTGATAGAGCTTTCCATCACGAGAGTACACCTCGTAATGGCGATCCAATTTCTGGTCATAAAACTTCGCCGGAATATGAAGCTGTTCCAGGAGCGCCGGCGTGATCTCGGACATCGATCGGCCCATGTCCGTCTGCACGTATTCGCTGTAAACATCCCGGTGGCAGGACGCACACGCTCGGGATCCAACATAACCCTCTCTATTCCGCTCTGAATTCTCCGGCGCAGATTTGGTACCGTTCGCAGGTGTCTTAGCTCGAACACCAGGAGCAGCGGCAAGCGGATTTCGGGGGAAGGTGAACAACAGCACCAGAAACAATAAGCGAGCCCACAATCCCGGCCGCGTCACGCGGAGAAGGATTTGCGGATGGCACGCCGGTCGCAAGTTTGGGAGACCTCATCTAGGTGGCAGGAGTGCGTTACTCAAAAATTATGCACCCCTGCCGTGCTGGCTTGGCTTAGAAAAGAAACTTCAGAGCCAATTGAAGTTCCCGGGCAGTACTGGCGGTGTAGTTGATCGTGCCAAACAACGGACCCGAGTTGTAGTCTGTGTTGGGCGTGCCGAGCACGGGATGGTTCAGCAGGTTGA
>CAVUQE010000012.1:0-184196 GCA_963743365.1 uncultured Acidobacteriaceae bacterium | reverse complement strand
GCACTCAGCCGATTAAGCCGGGGGCGCGGGCTTGGGGAGCACGAGGCTTTGCAGGCTGTCTTCGTCGCTGGGCAGATCCGTCTTGCCGGCTGGAAATTTGTTGAAGCTGAGAATATAAGCCAGAAGGTCCGCGGCTTCTGGACGGCTGAGCGTACCTGGACTAGTGGCCGGCATCGCTTTTGGATCATGTCATAGACCATTGACCACCGGTTGGCCCTCGTATTTGGAGAGGAAATCATTCCCGCTGAGTGGCGGATACGGACCCGCGCCATCCAGGGCAGATCCGTGGCAGGACACACACTGCTTCTGATACAGTGCTTCGCCGCGGTGGGCTTGATCAGCGCTGTAGATGCCATCCGCGGCGGGAGCGGATTGGCCACGGAGAAGGTTGTAGGAAAATCCCACCAGGAAAAGGCTGCAGCTTAGTATGACGGTCTTTTTAACAGGCACCCGCGTCTACTCCTCGAAGAGATTACACTACCCTGATCGTACTGCAGATCGGATCAACATGATTGTAAACAGTGGCAAGAGCTCAATCATTGGAGTGTTGGCGGCAGCGGTATGTTGTCTGACGAGCCTGACGGCGCATGCGGGAACGCCGCTGGCTTGCGATCCCAATAACGCGGGGTTGACGCTACCGGAGGGCTTCTGTGCGCTGCTCGCTGCGGACGGATTGGGCACAGCTCGCCATGCGGTCGTGGCGCCCAATGGCGATTTGTACGTTGCACTGCAGAGCGGCAAAGGCAAGACCGGCGGCGTGGTCGCACTCCGTGACGAAAATGGCGACGGGCGCTTCGAGACCAAGGAGTATTTTGGCGACGGAAGCAGCACCGGAATTGCTTTGCGCAATGGTTATCTGTATGTCGCAAAAGTGGAATCGGTAGAACGCTGGAAGATGACGCCGGGGCAACTGAAGCCCACCGGGCCGCCCGAGGTTGTTGTCGAGGACCTGCCGACCGAGCACGAGCATCACGACAAGGGCATAGCCTTCGACGGCAAAGGCTCGCTCTACATTAACATCGGCTCGCCCTCGAATGCCTGCCAATCGTTGGATCGGCAAAAGGGCATTGCGGGGCAGGATCCCTGTCCGTTGCTGGAGACCCATGGCGGCATCTGGAAGTTCGACGAAAACAAGTTGCACCAGAAAGAAGCGGATGGCCAGAAATTTGTGACCGGACTGCGGCAGGAGCCGGCAATCACCTGGCACGACGGCGCGCTGTACATCGTGATGAATAGCCGCGACCAGCTGGATGTTTTGTGGGCGGGAAAATTTACCGCCAAGGAGAATGCGGAGCGCCCTGCTGAGCCAATGTACCGCGCAACCCAGGGCCTGAATTTCGGGTGGCCTTATTGCTTCTTCGATTACGGCGAACAGAAGCTGCTGCTGAACCCCGAGTATGGCGGCGACGGCAAAATAGTAGGCCGGTGCAGCGCATTCGCTCTCCCCATCGCAAGCTACCCGGCACACTGGGCGCCTGTGGATGTGATGTTTTACTCGGGAAGCCAATTCCCTGCCCGCTATAGGGGTGGAGCGTTCATCGCCTTCCATGGTTCCTGGAACCGCGCGCCTCTCCCCCAGGCGCCTTCGAATCTCACCTTTCAGCCATTCGCCGGGAGCAAGCCATCGGGAAAGTTTGAGATTTTTGCCAGTGGTTTTGCAGGGAAAGAACCTTTGATGAATCCTACCGACGCAGCGGCGCGCGCGGATGGTGTGGCGCAAGCTCCGGATGGCTCGATTTACATTACCGACAGCCAGGAGGGTAAAGTCTGGCACGTGTTCTATCGCAGCAGGAAGTAAGGATTGGAGCGACGATGAGAAAGTTCATGATGATTGCGGCCCTGATGGCCACTCTGGGAGCGGTCGCGCAAACCCCGGCGGCTGCGCCTCCACCGATGGCTAAACCGGGATTCACACTGACGACGACGGCGTTTGACGATGGCGGGATTATCCCAAACAAGTACACCCAGGCGGCGGAGAACGGTGCTCCTGTCTCTCCTCACCTCACCTGGACGAATGTGCCCGATGGTGTGGTTAGCTTCGCGTTGATTCTGCATGATCCAGATACGTCGTTGAACAAGACCACCAACGAAGTGTTGCATTGGATGATCTTTAATATTCCGGGCACGGCGCGCGAGCTCCCGGAAGGCGTGCCGGCGCAAGCGCAGTTACCTGACGGATCGATCCAGGCGCTGAACCGCGGCCAGAAGGTCGGGTACATGGGCATGGGCGCGCGTGCACCCGGCCCCTATCATCACTACACCTACGAGCTGTTTGCGCTGGATACCAAGCTGAGCCTGGGCCCCGACGCAACCCAGGCGGATGTGATGAAGGCCATGGACGGACACATCCTGGCCAAGGCGGTTCTGGAGGGTCGCTTCCACCGTCCTTGAGTTTGAATGACTCTGGTCTCCTTAACGAATGACGGTTGCCCCATATCTCGCTCGTTTTTCGCGAGATATGGGATACCACTGATGTGGACCGTTAAGTGCGTCGGTTGAATCGAGAGCCAGAGGGAAAGAGCATTGGTATCCCGCATCTCGCGAAAAACGAGCGAGATATGGGGCCCGTCATTCGTTCAGGAACCAGAGCCAGACCCATGAACTTATTCGAAGCTTCTCACGTGCGCAAGGCCGGCAGCACCATCGCCTCCGTATTTTTCCTGGCGGCGAGTTCGCTGATTGCCCAGTCGACGCATAGCTGGACATTGGGTCCCTTTGTGCGCCCCGTCGATGCGCCGATCATCGAACCGAACCCGCAAGCCGTCTTCACCGATCCAATCACGAAGAAACCTGTGCACTGGGAGGCACTGCATACCTTCAACCCTGGAGCCATCGTGCGCGGGGGAAAAGTTTACGTGCTCTATCGCGCTGAAGACGACTCCGGAACCATGGTCATCGGCATGCACACTTCGCGCCTGGGGATGGCCTCCAGCGAAGACGGTATCCATTTCACGAAGGAGCCAACCCCGGTCTTCTACCCCGATGTCGATTCACAGCAGGATCGGGAGTGGCCCGGCGGCGTGGAGGATCCTCGCATAGTCGAGAGCGAAGATGGCACTTACGTTCTTGCCTACACGCAGTGGAACCGCAAAAATACCGATATCGGAATTGCCACATCGACTGATCTAATTCACTGGACCAAGCATGGTCCTGCGCTCCAGGGCGAAAGATATCAACATCTCGACTACAAATCCGCCAGCATCGTCACCCACCTCGCTCAACGGCCGTCTCATCGCCGCCAAGATTCAAGGTAAGTACTGGATGTACTGGGGAGAGGTGCAGGTGCGGCTGGCAACTTCGCCTGATTTGATCCACTGGACACCGGTCGAGGATTCGTCCGGTAAAGCTATCGTCTGCTGCACAACCGGCCCGGGCACTTCGACAGCGCGTTTCCCGAAGTGGGACCGCCTTCGCTGCTCACGGATCGCGGGATTATCCTCATCTATAACGGTAAGAACGCGGCCGTCCACGGGGCACCAGGAATCGCCGCCGGCGCCTACTCGGACGGACAGGCTCTCTTTGCGGCCAATGATCCGCGCAAGCTCATCGCGCGTACCGATAAACCGTTCTTCAAGCCCCAGCAGGCATGGGAACAGAGCGGACAATACGTCGCGGGCACCACGTTTGCCGAAGGGCTGGTGTTTTTCCACGACAAGTGGTTTCTGTACTACGGCGGCGCAGACTCCCGTGTCGGCGTCGCCGTGTACGATCCGAGGCAACCCTGAGCCCCATCTTAGCCCTCAGCGCCTTTTTCAGGCGCTCAGTTCCTCCGCTTCATCCATTTCCGCTTCCTCGACAAACAATCCCAGCGCCTGCCGCTCAAACAGACGCTTGTAGGTGCCTTCGGTTCTGCGGACCAGAGCATCGTGCGTGCCCTCTTCGACCACACGCCCTTGTTCGAAGACGAGGATGCGGTCAAGCATCCGCACCGTCGACAAGCGATGTGCGATCACGATGGCCGTACGGCCGACGATCAATCGCTGCATCGCCTCCTGGATGAGCGCCTCCGACTCAGAGTCGAGGCTGGATGTAGCCTCGTCCAGAATCAGAATCGGCGCATCTGCCAGAAAGGCACGAGCCAACGCCACCCGCTGGCGTTCCCCGCCAGAGAGCTTGACCCCTCGCTCGCCAACCAGCGTGGCATAGCCCTTCGGCTGGCGAATGATGAAGTCGTGCGCATTGGCCAGTTGCGCTGCACGCTCGATCTCCGCAGCCGTTGCTTCCGGACGCGCGTAGGCGATGTTTTCCGCCAGCGAGCGATGGAAAAGCAACGGCTCCTGCGGCACCAGCGCGAGTTGAGACCGCAAGGAGACCTGCGCCGCCCGGCCAATCTCCTGCCCGTCGATCAAGATGCGGCCCTCGTTCAAATCGTAGAGCCGCTGCAGCAGCTTGACGAAGGTCGTCTTGCCAGAGCCGGAGTGGCCTACCAGGCCCACGCGTTCGCCCGCCTGAATGCGCAAGCTGAAGTCGTGGAAGAGCGGCTCGGTATGCGCACCGTAGCGAAAGGTAATGCGGTCGAAGACCACCTCGCCTTTGCCAATGCGGATCGGCTCTGCATCCGGCCGGTCTGCGACGCCTAGCGGCAGCACGTGCATCTCGACCAGATCCTCCATCTCGTTCACGCTGCGCTGCAAGTTGGCCACGTGCTGGCCAACGTCACGCAAATATCCGTGCACGATGAAGTAGCTGGTAAGCACAAAGGTGACTCCGCCCGGCGTGGCGCGGCCTTGCCACCACAACCAGATTGCATAGAGCGTCACCGAGCCCCTGAGACAGAGCAACACGATCATCTGCGTCGTTCCGCTCCAGGTGCCATTGGTCCAGTGACGATAGGTGCGACGGCTCCACTTGTTAAGCACGCGGCCGAAGCGCGCATCTTCACGCGCTTCGGCTCCGAAGGCTTTGACCACCGCGTTGCAGGTCACAGCGTCCGCCAGGGACCCGCCCACCAGCGTGTCTTGCGCGTTCGACAGCCGGGCTGCGGGCGACACGAAGTTCAGCGACAGTGCGACGGACAGGCCGACATAGAGCGTCGCACCGATGGCCACGATCAAGCCCATCGAGAGCCAGTGCGAACCCAGCACGAGCGCGCTGCCGACCAGCACCAGCGACGCCGGCAGTAAAGCCAGCAGCAGTGTGTCGTCCATCAGGTCGACCGCCCACATACCGCGGGTGACACGACGGACAATCGAGCCGGCGAAGTTGTTAGCGTGCCAGTCCGTCGAGAATCGCTGCACACGATAGAACGCATCGCTGGCCAGGCGTGCCATCAACCGAATGGTGAGCCGGCTGATGCCCATGAGCGACAGGTGGCGTCCCGGCGACCAGGATGCCGCCCAGCAGAAGCATGGTGGCCAACGCCGACAATGCGGTGTGCAACGACTGACTGCGGGTAGTGGTGTGCATGGCAATGGCATCCACCATACGACCGGCGAAGACTGGCATGAACAGGTCGGCAATCGTTGCTACCACCATGGAGCAAGCAACGCCGGTAACCAGCCATGCCTCGCGTCGCCAGTGGCGAAGAAGGAAGGTCAGCACGTCACGCATCACGTTCTGGTTATTTCGAGAAACACGCATAGATCACTCACCAGGACAACTGGTAGATCGCGAGGCATCTAGGCCTCAGCGAGGAGTTGGAGCCGGATGGCTCAACAAAGGAAGTTACCCCAAGTGCTGTTCCCGAAATGAGAAAGGCCC
Source organism: uncultured Acidobacteriaceae bacterium (assembly GCA_963743365.1). GTDB lineage: Bacteria > Acidobacteriota > Terriglobia > Terriglobales > Acidobacteriaceae > PALSA-350. Next base: position 178,496 of record CAVUQE010000012.1, on the reverse strand, counting down.
TGAGGCTGCACCTCAGGGCCTTCGCAAATTCTTCAACGAAGGGCGCTAGGGGCGCTCTATTTCCTTCAAGCCGGCAAAGTCCGATACGCCGGAAGGCTGGACTGGTTGGGCGAGGTATTGCATCTGTCGGGTGATTAACATAGCACTTTTCCTTCGTTTCTTGTGTAGTCTACCGCAGCCTTAATAGTTTCGCTATTACTTTTCTTATGCGCGGTTTTTTTTGCTCTGAGCTGCGCGGCTCAGCAGCAACCGCAAACGTTACCCTGCCAGGCCAACCGCCCTTCATGCAGGAGGATCGGTACCGCAACCAGGGCAGCGAGCGAATCCACCCACGGAATATGAAAGACCGCGTTCACCGTCAGACCGGTCAGGGTGACAAGGGCCAGGTAGGCGCAAGTAGCTGACTGGACAGCATCAGCCGCCAACGCGACATTATTGGTACGGCGTGCTTCTCTGCCTTTCAACGTAGCCAGAGCGGGCATCGCTATGAGTGCGGCCACGGTAACCAGCATGCCCAGGCGACTCGTTTCGGGTCGCATATGAAGCAGCAAAGAAAGCAGAGCCGTAAGTACAACGACGAAGGCGAGCACAAAAAGCAACGCTCCAGCGATTCGCCCCGCATTCTTTTCGGAAATTATTTTGGGTGTGGAGAATTGCACCAGCACGAGCGTGGCAGACAGCAATTCAACCAGGCTATCCGAGCCAAAAGCGAGCATCGCCGGGCTGTGTGCCGCACCTGCCGCATAGAGAGATGCTCCGCATTCGATGAGCATCCATGCCAGCGTAACGACTTGGAGCCACAGAACTGCATGCGAGCGCTGCGGAGAGCACACCGTGCTGAAGGGTGGCGAAGACCGGGAACCGATCTGTACTAGTTCGGGCATATTGCTTAAGCAGCTTTACAAGTCAATTTTAACCCGCGACCCTGCGGACGTTGACAAGCTCTTTCCGAAACAAAAGAATGAACATCGACTAGTCGCTACTGTAAGAAGAGGCGGGCAAACAATGGGAATTCTCGACAGGTTTCGTCTTGATGGGAAGCTCGCCCTGGTCACGGGCTCTGCCACCGGGCTTGGCGCCGCCGTCGCGATCGCGCTGGCTGAGGCAGGCGCGTCGGTCGCATGCCATGGCAATCGACGCCCTGCGCAGGAAACGAGCGAACATATTCGTTCCCTGGGACGCGCATCGCAAAGCTTTGCCGCCGACCTTAGCCAACCGGACGGTGCGGACTCACTGTATGAAGCGGTGTTGGGAGCTATGGGCGCACCAGATGTAGTGGTCAACAATGCCGGCACCATCTATCGAGAGCCCGCGGAGAGCCATGACTTGCAGGCATGGATGACTGTAGTCCAGGTGAATTTAAACAGCGTTTTCCGATTGAGCCAACTCGCCGGCCGCAGCATGCTGGAACGACGCCAGGGAAAAATCATCAACATCGCTTCGCTGCTGTCGTTCCAAGGCGGAATTCGCGTGCCGGCTTATGCCGCCTCGAAAGGCGGCGTGGCGCAATTGACCAAGGCGCTGGCTAATGAATGGGCGGCCCGCAATGTCCAGGTGAACGCAATCGCTCCCGGATACTTTCGAACGGAAAATACCACTGCGCTGCGCGCGGACGAAGTACGAAACAGCCAAATCCTGGCCCGGATACCGGCTGCGCGCTGGGGAGAACCGGAAGATATTGCAGGAGCAGCCGTGTTTCTCGCGTCGCCCGCGAGCGACTACGTCTCAGGTGAGGTGCTGGTGGTGGACGGCGGCTGGATGGCGCGGTAAACCTTTCTAAAGGAATTTGAAGGAGAATGCATGGCGTTGAGCACCATCGAGGTACTACACACAGAGGAAAAATCGATGTCTAACCCGGAGCCGGGACTTCGCCGGCAAGTGATGTCCTGTAGCCCGGGCATGATGCTCGTCCGGCATAGGATGAAGAAGGGTTGGATCGGCGCCAGGCACAGCCATCCGCACGAACAGTTGGTGTATATCGTTAGCGGCCATCTCACGTTCCAACATCCCGGCGGAGTCTTCGAGGCAACTACGGGAGACAGCTTCCTGGTCCCAGGCAATGTGGAACATCAGGCTTCCGCGCAGGAGGACTCCGAGGTTCTGGACATCTTCACTCCCTACCGCGAAGACTACGCGTGAATCTGCGCCCACAACCGAAAAGAAACGTTCTCACACGGTGGAAATTGTCAGTTTCAAAATCGCAGGGAGGGTGTTGGGGTGATAGGCGGCCGGCATGCTGGCCACGGCGAGAGATATCAAATCCTGATTGCTTAGTCTGCTTCCGAAGCGATACATCTTGTCCACATCCAGGTGAATGATGGGACTGGCGTCTCCTTGATTGAGGTAATATTCACCCGCGATGTGGACCCGATTCATGTATAGAGCCATTTGCGTTATCAGCGGATGACTGAAGATATCAATCGCCCCCGAGGTAGCAGAATAGAAAAGCTCGAGCGCGTCGAACTTTGCACCTGCAGCCACATTCCAATATCCGGGACCCTCTTCACAACCTCCGTCGCGATGGGATCGCTTGGATCCGGCAGTCCCAACTCTGCCTTCTGAATGTAGAGGTGAGCAGGTACGCCCCAGAAACTCTCCTCACATATGGCCCACACTCCGTTGGTAATGTCGTCAAGAAAGCCGCCTTTATTTTCGACGCACTCGGCAAATATCAAAGACTGCAAGGCAGCGATGCGCGCGTTGCGAATGTTTTCGTAATCGGTACGGTTCCCGTTCCTTGCGTATTCGAGGAAGATCGTGGCCGGCATCGGGCCATTGGTAGCGCAGATATTTTTCTCCACCTGCAAGCAAGCCCGCCCGCGTCTCCGCGCGCAGCCCGTCCCAGGCGCCGCGGTCTTGAATGGTGGGGAATGGCCGGACTTATCCCGCGGTATGAGTGATTGTCTAAGCCTCTCAGGGCTGCATGCGTTGCTCAGGAGATTGCGTCGCTTCCCTCGCGGAGCCGCGCCGTCGATGGCGGGCTTATTGGCATCGAGTGCAGAGCGAGAGGCTGTACCTGCAAGCGCGGCTGATCCCAAGAGGAAGTGGCGGCGGGATAGTAGAGAAAAACCGTTCGGTCGCTGCACGCGATTCCTTTCGTTTGATATAGATTACGATCCCATCCTCGGGCAACGCTGAGGACTTAGGGTTTACAGCAACATCAGACCCACCTTAATCCCCATGACCACGGAGAGTCCTCACGAATGTTTTCGCTCTTCGCGAAAGCGAAATCCTGCATCTAACCTGGATGATTATGGCTTGGGCGATCACAACGCGGAGGATGGCAGGACTGCCCCTGTGCGTCGGGCTTATGCTAGCGGGCTGTTCAGGCCAGGCTGCCCAGCAGCCGGGCCCCCCGCCTAAACCGGCTCAGCCGGAGATGAAACCGGCCCCGGCAACGCCCATTGCCGAGAAGAAAGACGAGTTAGGACAGCAGTCCTGGGATCCGCAGTGGGATCTCGTTGTCGAGCAGGCATTGTCACCGCAAATGCTGTCACCAAGGGTGGCTCGCGAGGTAAAAAGCTATTGTCCCCGGTTTGCCGCTCTCAGCGAAGCTGATAAACGCGCCTTTTGGGCTTACACCTTTCAGGCGCTCGCTGGTGCAGAGGCCGGCCTGAAACCGACCACAAATGTTCGCCATACCGAGCCCGAGGTGGCAGTGGAGGACACAGTCACCAAACGAATGGTCCGTAGTGAGGGGTTGCTGCAGCTTACCTATATGGACGCAACGCGGTACGGCTGCGATTTCAACTGGGAGCAGGACAAGACGCTAGCGGAAAAAGATCCGGCGAAAACCATTCTGCAGCCCAGAAATAATCTATTGTGTGGAGTGAAGATTCTGGAGAATCAAATCGTTACGCAGAGAAAACCCCTGCTCTCACCATCGAGTTATTGGGTTACACTGCGGCCTGGAACCTCAAGCTACCTGGTGTTTGCCAAGCAGATGAAGAATGTGCCAAAGGTGTGCCGAGAAGGCATGCCCCCAGTAGAAACGGCAAAGCGCAGGCACCCTGGAAGTGTTCCGGCGGAGGCCCTCGCGTTTCATGCTCCCAGTTCCACTGCGGCTAACTAACTCGTCATGGATTTGAAGCGGGACGATCGCCTCTTCGTGCTCACCGGCGCGGGAATCTCTGCGGAGAGTGGACTTGCTACCTTCCGGGGGTCCGGAGGGTTGTGGAATGGACACCGGGTGGAGGAGGTGGCGACCCCTGAGGCCTGGCACGCCAATCCTGAACTGGTGTGGCGCTTCTATTCCATGCGCCGCCGCGATGCCATGACAGTAGAGCCGAACGCTGCACACCTGGCTTTAGCTCATATCGAACGAAAACTGGGCAATCACTTTTATCTTTGCACGCAAAATGTCGATGATCTTCATGAGCGTGCGGGAACACATCGTGTTCATCATATGCACGGAACCCTCTTCCAATCGCGCTGCGTAGCACTGCAACGTCCCTTTCGAAGATCGATCCTTTTATGAGACCGCTGCCGTTCTGCCCATGTGTCCAGAGTGCGGTGAGCCGGTTCGCCCGCACATCGTGTGGTTCGGCGAAGTTCCTCTCGACATGGAAGGCATATATGCCGAACTCGATCGCGCAACTCGTCTGTTGGTTGTGGGCACTTCGGGATCTGTGTATCCCGCTGCGGGATTTGTACACGTCGCCAACCAGCGCGGCATAGTTACCACCTATGTGGGGCCAGAAGAACCTCTGAACGCCGGCGCGTTCGATGAGATTGTCCTTGGGTCGGCGACAGAGGTACTTCCGCGAATTCTTTAGACCAAGGTCCTAAGCTGCGGCTTCTGTCTGCCGCTGCTCCTCAGTCCAGGTCTTGTATTCGCGGCTGGCTTGGCCGAGGCGATAAGAGGTATTTCTCGTTTCCACAACATTAGTCTTCTCATCAAACCGCACAATCGGTGAGGTAAAGATAAATGTACCCTCCCCTATTCTTGGGTGGCTGAAGACCTTGCCGACCAATAAGCTTCCCGCTTGCAACGCCTGATAGCTGGCAATATTCGCGCTTTCCACAACTGCCCAATTTTCCAATTTGGCACAAGGCTTTTGCTTTAGCATGCTCTGGTCCTCGTTTTAATTGGATGCGGCCAAGCTAAACGACGCCAAACAAAAAACTTAGGCAATATTTACCGGCCGGAGGGAAATATCTGCCCACCGGGTGTGAGAGAAAATGCAACTTTAACCACGGCGATAGCTTTTCAATAAATGTCAGGTTCCCTGGTGTCGTATTTCTGTCCGTATTCATTGTCATGGGGCAATGGCCCATGCGGAATCAGCGGCAGATGAATGACTCCCAAATCCTTGTGATCGGCAGAGATCCTTACTCTGCGCTCAGAGACATTCGGTGTCCCAGGGCCCTCGCCCTCCACCCACACGTGCAGCATGTAGTCATTCGCGGGAACATTTGGAATATGAAAACGGCCTCCCGATCCCTCCACACCATAAAAAGGGGTAGATAACGCAATCACGACTGCGCTCATCTCGGGATGGATGTTGCAGAATATGTACGAGACCCCTTCGCGGCCGAAAGTAACCTCTTTCGACGAGCCTGCCTCATAAAGGCCCAGGTCGAAGCGGCGTCCCTCGAATTCAGAAAAAACATTGTGAAAAAAGGGATCGGCATTCGGGAACCGCACGACACTCCCAACCGGCACGATCAGTAGGTGGGGCGAGAACTGTTTGTTCTTTTGCAGGAGCGTAAAGGTCTTGCCGATAGCGGGAGCGGAGACGCTTGTTGCGTGGATCGGCGTAAGCCAGATGGCCGCCGGCGGTTGCGTCCGCATATGTCCGGCTTGCGCAGTCACATCGAGAAGTTCCTGGGAGTACATCGTCAGGGCAGAACCGAGCAGCCACGCCAAAACTATGCGCTTCACGCAATGGCGGCTGTTCGTGCGAGTGATCTGCATCCTTAGAACCTATACCCCCCGGCAACGCCATACACGTCCGCCGTCGAGTGCGGCCCGATCGCATAGGAACTATCGATTCTGCGGTACTCGAACGAAAACAGAGTATAAGCAGTTGGACTGTAGATGACGTTCGCAAACCAGGTCGAATTGCGCGCGAGGCCCTGATAGGCAGTGGCTGCATTGAGCACGTACGGCCGTATCTCGTGGGCGAAAGCATTGTCGAGCCCATACGCGACATTGAACTCCAGGCGCTCACTCGCGCGCGCTTTCAACTGCGTCCATCCCCCAACATCGTCGAGCGGGCGATAATAAACTTCGCTGCCTTGTTGCGCATACAGATAGTCTTTGTACGCGCCGCCACCCAATCCTCCGAGTGCCAGGCCGCGGTAGAAGCTCCCGCTCGATTCCAGGTGCCAGAAGAGTGGGATCCGATAGTCGACGGTTGCCGCCCAGGCGTCAAAATTAAAATATTCATCGAAGGTATGAGGACTGAAGTACCCTCCGACTCCTATGCGCAGACCGGTGAGGTCATTACCGCGGGCATACCCAACCCGGGCTTCGCTCCCAGGCCAACGGCTCTGTTCCCCAAGACTGGCAACTTGAGCAGGGGTGGTGGTGTTCTCCTGTTGTGACGGGGGATCAGGGACGTCGGCAATGGCGGCTTGCATGCTTAAGCGCGAAGCGTTGTTGAAGCGCAAATTATGTTCCGCGCCGACTTGTGGCATCCAGTTCCATAGATTTCCAGACCACGAGAGTGCAGGTTGGGCAATTGCCGTAATGGACGTCGGCGTATTGGGGCTGACGATGGGGCGGTCCATTTCAAAAAACGCCCGCGTCCGGTCCCAGGCCAATTCAGCATGGGCGGTGCGCAGTCGCGCGACTCCACCATTTTGCGAGTACCCGCCCCCTTGGCCCACACCGCCAAAGAAGTCCATCCGCACATCCGCATCCGAGCTGGCACCGAAGACATGCGGCCCGCGTGCGTCCAGTCCGAGGACGGTCTGGCGCAGAGAAATACCGGTTGTCCCACCTTGTCCAGTCGCCATCGTCGGCGACTGAGGGATGTCCACGGCGGCGGTGTTGACAAATGTATTCATTAGGATCAGGCCGGTGAGCTTTACGGGAAACTTCGATGCGCTCTCGACTTTGTCCTGCTGATGGGTAGCGATCTCGCTCTGTTGCACCTGCTGTTGTTCACGGATATTCTCCACGTCGGTGTTGAGCCGGGCCACCGCCTCGTCCTGTGTCTGTTGCGGCGACTGTCGAGTTCCAACAAGTCGACCCTGCAATTCGGCAACCTGGCGGCGGAGTTCCTCGATCTGATGTTGCGAGGATTCGAGTGCCGCTTGCTCCCGGCTCACCATTTCCGCGAGCCGATCTACCTGCGACTGTACCGACTCAGTTGCAGCAGCGGGGCTCTCTGGCGCTTGCTGCGCATCCGCCAAGCCTGCCACGAGCAACAGCATGGGTATCAACAAACGGTATCCTGGGAGATTCATTGTAGTATCCCTCCTGGCGTAGGGGACGGGGTCTCCCGCTGTTCCGGTGTTGTATTTGTAACTACCTTGGTAAAGTCGGTACACAACGAAAGTCGAAAGATGGTCTCGCCCGGCTGCGTGCTCAACAAAGTGACGGCGCCGCCATGTTCCTTTGCTACTGAATTGGCCAGCGTCAGGCCAAGACCTGTTCCGCTGTGCTTACCGTCACTCACGAAGGGATCAAAGAGGGAATCGCGAATGTGTTCCGCCACGCCTGGCCCGGAATCAGTAATGGTCAAGGTAATCATGTTCTCCGAGGTAGCGATCAAAACGTTTACTTCACGTGCGCCCTCAATCTTGCGGGCGGACTGACACGCGTTGAGCAGAAGGTTGTAAACGGCTCTCTCCATCTGCTTCGCGTCGACCAGAGCATAGCCTCCGGATGGATCTGCGCATTCCAGGTTTATGGTGACCCCTTCGGCCTCTGGGTGCGCCCGGAGCAGAGAAATGCATTTCTCCACGATCCTCACCAGGGAATTGCGCTCGCGATGATAGACGGCTCCTGTCTTGCTGAAAATGAGCAGCGACTCAAGAAGTTCCGTAGCGCCGTGCACGGCGATATGTATGTCGGCAAAAAATTCCTGACGCTCTTTCTCAGAGAGACGGGGCGAGGAGAGAAATTCGGCGTTGGCGTAGACCGCGGCCAGGTAGTGCCTCAGATCGTGCGAAACAGAGCTTGCCATGCGCCCTATGGTCACCAATTTTTCTGATTCCAGGAGGGCGCGGTTGGTATTGATAATTTCGTTGCGCATGCGCGCGAATGCAGCGCTTAATTCGCGCACCTCCCGGGTGCCATCACTAGGCAATACGCGGGAGTTGTCTCCAAAACCAAAAGCGCGAACCCCCTGTGCCAGCATTTCCAGCGGCTTCGTAACGAAGCCCGACAGTGCCAGCATCAGGAGAGACCCAAGCACGATAGCAGCAACGCCGAGCAATAAGACAAGCCGATTGGTATCGTGAACCACTCGATTTGCCTGCGCGAATGACTTGAGCACCACCAGTCGTAACGGGTGCGCTGCTTCCGCCGAAAGATCGGCCTGCGTCCCCAGGAATTGTTCTCCACCCAGTGATATTTCCTTAGGGCGACCACCTGCGACCGGTGCGAGCGTCTGGTATTTGCTCAGCAATTCCTGTTGGAGTTGGGGTGGCAGAGTACTTGCCATGATCTCCCCCCCAGCGAGAAAAGTAACTTCATTCCCCGATGCCCGGCCGACTAGATTGAGAACGTTGCGATCGATAACATATCCGGTCACCACGTAGCCTAGGAGGGTTCCCTGGCCTTTTCGACCGAAATAAAGCGGCTGCACTGAGAAATCGAATAACCTGCCATCCGCGATCAGATAATGCTCCCCCGACCGGGCCATCGTCTGCTCCAGCGCCTGCTCAAGAACATAGGAAGAAGGCTTGCCTTTTGTGTACACGGTAAGGACTCGGCCAAAGGGGTCGGCCAGCGCGAAAAGGTCACTGCCGCTGTCCTTCCAGAATAGGGTCGCGCCATCCTGGATGGTGGGTTGGTGGTGCGTGGTCATCAGGGCTTTGAGATCCGACAAGTCGGCCAGCAACGCATTCTCATGGATCAGGGCATCCCGGCGCTGCTGTTGCAGATTCTGCAGGATGGCCAACGAATGGGTGAGATCGTCTGAAAGCTCCTGGCTGACATGTTGGTGTATCCGGTCACGAATGATGAGCAGGCTACCGCCGGTGACCGTCGTAGTAACCGCGATCAGCGCCGCGATGAGCAATACGCGGGTTCGGATACCACGGAAGGACGGCATCAGGGGTTGACTCTTCAGGGAGTAAATTTATAACCCGCGCCATAGATCGTTTGCAGATGCCGAGGGCTCGCCGGGTCTGATTCAAGCTTCTGCCGGAGCTTGAGTATCTGGTTGTCGACGGTTCGCGTAGTCGGATAGGAGTTATAGCCCCACACATCACTTAGCAACTCGTCGCGGCTGAGCACGCGCTCTGGGTTTTTGGTGAAAAACCGAAGCAGCTTGAACTCATGGGCGGTGAGGGATATGACTTTGCCACTTTTCCTGGCAATCATTTTGAGGAAATCGATCTCGCAGTCTCCAAACCGGTAGGTGGAGACTGGTTCCGATTTGCGCCGGCGGCGAATAGAAGCCTGTACTCGCGCCAGCAGTTCGCGGGGACTGAAGGGCTTGGTAACGTAGTCCTCTGCGCCCAGCTCCAGCAAAAGCACCTTATCCACCACTTCGCTTACAGCGCTCAAGATGATCACGGGGGTATCAGGCGAAGCGCTCTTGATGCGTTTGCACACGTCGCGGCCAGACAATTGCGGCAGAATCAGGTCCAGGACAACCGCACAGGGCTGACCGGAGGTAAAAGCATCAACGCCCGCTCGACCGTCGGATGCGACCTCGACCTTATACCCCTCGTCATGGAAAATGCGGTGCAGCACCTTCTGCATGCGAGGATCGTCCTCGATGATGAGAATAGTGCTCTGTTCTTCACTCATGGCAAACGATCTCCACTCTGCTCTCGATCACTTACTCCATCCTCTATCGTGCTCCAAAGATTGGGCTTTTCGAGCACCGTGGCGACAGAATGACATTCTAATGACATTTTGCTGCCCCTGGTTCATGGCCCCAAAAGAGCTTTTTCAGGTGGCCTGTCGCTTTCCACCGGGCAGGGGGGTGTAGCATGGGTGGATTCGAGGACATCTATGCCAAAGTTCATTATAGAGCGGAACATACCGGGCGCCGGCAAGTTGGATCACGAGCAGCTCGCCGCCATTACGCAAGCGTCTTGCAACGTAATCAAAAGTATTGGCCCGCAGATCCAGTGGCTTGAGTCCTACGTCACAGATAACAAGGTGTACTGCGTCTATATTGCCCCCGATGAGGCGACGATACGAGAGCATGCCCGGCTGGGGCAGTTCCCGGCAGACTCGGTGCAGGTTGTGCGTTCGGTGATTGATCCTGCGTTTGCCTGAACGGCGAAACTCGCCTGAAGGTACTGGAGAGAACGCGGGCAAGTGATTGGGTTGGTTGCTTTAGTGGCGGTTCTGTCCATCCCCCATGCCAAGGTCTGCCTCCGCCGTCACTTTGTCATCCCATCGAACTCTGGATTTCCTACTAAGCTGCGCTAATCAACGGCGACGTATGCGGCTTTCAGTAAGGAAAGCCGCACGCGGTCTATCGACACCACAAAGATTGACAGGAAATCCGGGGTCGCGTAGTGAAGGCCTGCGGTTGCACTCTCGCACAGAGCCAGTATGCCTTCGCCGAATCTCCTCGGCTCCGTTTTCTCAATAACGCAAACCGCAGGTCCCACTACGCTACGCTCCGGTCGGGATGACAAATTTGAGCGCGGCGGCACACCTTTGCATGGGCGGAGGTGGATGGAGACAAGTAAAAAGAGGTTTCGCACCTACACAAGACTCGGCTAACGCTCTCAATCAATTACCGGCCGAAGAGCTTTCAAGCATGACTCTCATTGAGGACGATCTGTTTAGCAAAAAGCAAAAATTATACCGCTGGTGTCTAAGTCACCATAAGGTCGAATCCTCGAGGTAGACAATGTTCGAAGACGCTCTTATGGAGTCTAGTCATAGGATCAAGACCAGGAGCAGGCATTGGTCCTTCTTAGCTGTCTTAATTAATTGCAGCGTGCTGATCGCACTCATCGTCTGGCCATTACTGCATCCGGACGCACTGCCGGTGCAGATTATGGCTGCGCTGCTGGTGGCGCCATCGCCGCCACCACCGGCCTCGCTACCGCAGGCCCCTCAACAAAGATTACAGGTTCGCTCTGAGCTACTCGACAATCAGATTCAAGCGCCGAGCAGGATCCCTAAGAACATCAAGCTCGATAAAGAAGTATCTTCATCTCCGCCATTTATGGTTGATGTCATTGGTGCGGAAGGCGCCGCCAATGGTACGCGCGGCGGTTCACTGAACGACTTGCTCAGCGGCATCGGAGCAGGCACCTCCTCGGTCAAGCCATCGACTCCGCAAACGCTGAGCATTTCGTCCGGTGTAATGGCCGGCAACCTGCTCGAAAAACCCGTGCCACAATATCCGGCGATTGCAAGAGCAGCGCGCATCCAAGGTACTGTTGTGCTGCAGGCGACCATCGCTAAAGACGGCACCATTCAGAACCTCCGGGTGATCAACGGTCCACCTATGCTGCAGCGAGCAGCGATTGATACCGTCCGTTCGTGGCGCTATAAACCTTACCTACTCAACGGGGAGCCGGTTGAAGTCGAAACGACCATAAACGTCGTATTTAACCTGGGCAATTAGAGATTCGGTCTTGTCAACAAACGAGCAACCGATGAATTAGATACGGTGTCTGCTGAAGGGACTGTTACTTGCGTTCGTATGGTACATACACTGGTTCCCAAAAATTCGCCTCGAGATCGCGCTTCAAAGCGTCCTCGTCTGTAACTTGTGCTTGAGCATCGCGAATCGCCTGTCTTCCCACGGCCATCCCAATCAGGCGACCGAGTTTTACGCGCTTGCGAAAGTGGCGGAAGGAGACTCGCCTGCCTGTCCTTCTGTGTGGGGACCTTATGAACCAGTTCCTCAGCAGCGGCCTTTACCATGCAGTCCGTGACGCGCCGGGCTTTGCTGGCAACGATACCAAGGGCGAGCCCGGGAAATATGTACGAGTTATTGGTCTGAGTAACGCGAACCTTTTTTCCACCTACATTCGCCGGCTCGAACGGACTGCCGGTGCCGACCAGCGCCCATCCTTCTGTCCAATCCATCAGGTCGCTGACCACGATGCATTTCACATAGTCGTAGCGGGAATGGTTCAGAATCTGAGACCTGGCAGGACACTTCAGTCGGTGTTTGCTCTAATTGCAGTTTCCGTTGCATATGCTTCTAGAGATTGGTTAGTCCCGGCCGCACATAAAAGATTAGCTGCTCACGGAAAATTTCAGGCTTTGAGACTTTGCCGCGCTACAGCTTACCCGCAGGTCCATCTTTACCGGGCGGGGCGGCTGACCGGGTCTTTCTGGCAAGCCTCATCTTCTTTTCAAACTGTAGCTGCTGCAGTTGGCTCAACGTGATGCCAAGCTTGTCGGCCTGAGCACGTAGGTCGGCCCAGTCGGTCGGGCCTCCCGCTGGCTTTTCTTCTTCCGGTTCTTGAACCTCGTCATCTTGCATAACGCTTCATCTTACGCTCCCGGCCCCGAGTCTCGCGAAAGCGCCACAAGTGAAGAATCCGGATGGCACGGCACGGGATGGTTTCCCAGAGAATGAACCTTAGTACCCCATTCAATGGTTACCGTTATCCCATCAAGGTTGATGTTCTACAAATGGCGCCTTCCCCCGTGGGTTCAGTCTGCCCGTAAGGCACATTTTTGGAAGGCCGGAAGTAGGGGTATGCAAAACGAGCCACTTTTGGATTTCACGATTCGAAAAAGAGGTCTATGCTGTTTTCTCCCCCAAAAGCAAGTAGTTCGCGGGCTGACATTGGCGCAAAGGAGCGCCACGACACGGTTGCGCAGATCTGCCGGCCATAAAACCGTGCGCACCGCATGTACCCTCGAACCCCAGAATCAGCATTAATTTCCCGAGTGCGCGACAGCGCGAGAAGTGAGGTGAATGCCATTGACAACCCAATCAAGCCGAAAGTCAATGTCGAGGAGTCTGTTGAGAACGCCAAAGTCTACTGCAAGCAGAACCCTGCGAGTTTTGTCAGTCTGCGGGATTATAGCGGTGACATTTACAACCAGACCTGCGCAGACTTTGCAGCAGAGCAACACGCTGCAGACCCCGCATACAAAATCGGCTCAGATTAACCCGCGCAGCATAGGCCTCGTATTGCTGGCGGCAACAATTTCAACGGGGCATTCTTAATTGCGGAGGCGGCGGGCTAACCTTAACCGCCGCCTCTCCATTCTCCTCCGACCCACCGATACGGAGACCGCCATGCAGTGGGCTCTTGCGCACATCACCTGCAACAATTAATGACCGGCATCGGTGCTCGCCTGGGGATAATCAGTGACCTTGGGGTCGATGCGTGGGTGAATCGACGTTGCCCCGCCCGTGTCGTTGATCACGTTACTGATTCCACCGTTGTTACCTAAGCAGACCGTGATGATGTCGTGGAACCTGACCTCGGGGGTTCGCGGGGTTTCAATGGCCCGGCTAAGAAAGACGCCGGGGTGCTGAAAGACACTGTAGACCCCAAGCCCCCACGCTTCGTGGGCGGTCACAGAGTTGGCTACCTTGTATGAGGCCCAGCCGTCTACGCCTGGCGCACTCGAATAGCTCGTCTGATCAGGAGGATCGTAAGGAATCTCGGATTGGTAGAAGTAGGTTCGTCCACCGTTGCCGTTCCAGAGGACCTGGAATTGTTGATGATGTTCGACGAACAGACCGTAGATCGTCACGTCATTGCCGTTCACTACCATTCCGTTCGCGCTGGTATTGAGGTCCCACCCAACTCCAGATCCATGATCTGCGCGCCATATCCAGGTGTGGTCGACGATGGTGTCGTTGCTGTTGATCTTCAAGTTGATTCGTGTGCGGCCAACCCCGGCGCCCCCTACACGGAAAAAGACATCGTGAAGGGAGATCGGGTTCTTGCCATGGTTGGCCATGCTTCCATTCGGTCCGACCTCAAGCAGCACTGGCGATTCGATCGGCCCCGCGTCGAACAGCAGACCGGCAATGATGATGCCATCCGCATCCGCGGTTGTCATGGCGGGAGTGCCATGGATAGCGCGCAGCGTGGCAAAGCCTAGTCCCAGCACGACTGTGTTGGCTCGCGTTACGCGGATGGCAGCGGCAAGGTCGTAAATACCCGGCGTCAAGAGCAGGTTCTTGCCCCTGGCAAGCTGAGCATTGATGCTGGCTGCGGTGTCGACGCCGGGCCGCGCGATATAAAACTCGTTGATGGGGATGGATCTACCGGGCGTTTCGCCGCCGGGCCAGGTGATGCCTACACTGTCGGCGCGGAGCGACGGAATGCGAACGCTGAAATCTCCGGCTTTGTTGACCTGCAGAAACGGCTTCTCGCGAACGATTGGAGTGGCGGGAACCGTGGTATACGGCGGCGATGGCCACTTACCCTCAGGCGGATGAACCACGCCCACGAAGACCATGTTCCAGTTTGAACCTGTCCAGGCACGCCACTCGCAATTCCTCGAGATCCATTGCTGCTGGCTTCCGGAATCGACATCACCATCTACCAGGTCGTCTGACATCCAGCCGCCGCTTGCCCAGCCGCGATTTTGATGGAGTACCAGGTTTCCTGCAATGTGCATGCGGCGCAGAGATATTGCCTGGGAGACCGCCCACTGCATAGTGCCGCCCGTAGGCGTGACCGAGAAACCTTCAGCGGCCCTCCAGAAGGTAGTGGTCGCGTTATTGTTCGGAAGGTTGGCATCAACGTGGACGTTTCCCGCGATACGCGTGTCATCGGGTGAGGCGCCCAGCCCTATCACCTCGGTGTAGAACCCCACCGGAACGTCGACATGGTAGTCGCCCGGCAGAAACAATAGAGCGTTGCGCTGAGCTCCGAATTCATTATGCTGCTGCACGGCGAAGACTCGATCGATCGCCTTCTGGATAGAGGCTGCGGGCGTGGATGGATCAAAGATCAGAACATTCGGACCGAAATCCGGGCCGGCCGCGCGGGCGGCCATAGCCGGGAACAAAGCAGAGGTTAGCAGGGCGAAAACGATGCTCAACCTCGTCAAGCTATGCTGTTTCGGCATGGATAAGGTCCTGTTCGCCTAGTGGAACGATGCATCCGGCTCCAGAGGCCGTCCATCTCCGTGCCGCGCGCTCACCAGACATAACTTCCTACCGCTTCTTCAGGCAGTGTCGTCGTAAATACTTTGCCATGGTACCGGACATTCACGGTCGCGGGGAAATTGGCGGTATTCGATAGCACCAGGACGATCTTTCCGTCAGGAGTACGAAAGGCGACATCTCCCAATTGTTCCAGCTCACTTGACCCGATCCGCACAGAACCAGGAGGAACAAATTTGGAAAAGTGCGCGACGGTGTAATAAGCAACATTGCGAGTTACTTTGTCACCGTCGAGAGTGATCGCACCCCGGCATCCCGTGCATCCGCCGTTGTTGGTATGCGGCCCATTGTTCGGATCGGCCGCAAGATTCCAAAGGAGGACGTTTCGGCTCCAGTTCCGGGTCGCGCCAACCATAACCCAACTGACGGCCGCCGCAATACCAAGCGGGTCGCCGGGAGCCTCGGTCACTGACTGCTCGGTAAGATACAAGTTTTTGTTCGGGTACTCGTCGTGCACCTTCGTCAACGTGGAGACGTCGCCGCCATAGAGGTGAAAGGCAATGCCATCGACAAACCTGCTGGCTTCGTGGTCTGCCAGGATCGATAGAGGATACGAGGGGGCGTCCGCGTTATGGTCGTAGAGAAGTATCTTTGTGTCGATTCCCGCCTTCTGAAAGGCAGGCCCCAGATACTTCGCGATAAATGTATCCTCCTGTCCGGCGAATACGACCATGCTCGGAGTATTCTTCGGGTTCAATGGTTCGTTCTGAACCGTGACTGCGTCGATGGGGATGCCTTCGGCTTTCATCGCGTGGATGTATTTCACAAAATACTCTGCATACGCCCCATAGAGCTCCGGCTTCAGGGTACCTCCCTTCGAGTTCTGGTTGGTTTTCATCCAGGCTGGAGCAGACCAGGGTGAGCCAAGTATCCGAATATGGGGATTGATCGCCAGAATCTCCTTAAGGATGGGAATGACGTCGATCCGATCAGGTCCCAGGCTGAACTTGGCCATCTCTCCATCTGTTTGACCTTCCGGTAAATCATCGTAGGAATATACCTGGGCGTTCATATCGGATGACCCGATGCTCACTCTCAAGTAGCTGACGGCAATATCCTCTTCGGAAGTGGCGAAGAGTTCTTTCAGCAGTGCGCCTCTTTGAGCGGGATCCATGCGCTTGAGAAGCTGCGCACTTCCGCCAGTCAAGGCGAAACCGAAACCATCGATGGGCTGGTACTGCTGGTCGTCGTTCACGTCGATCGTAGGAAGAGTATTGGCGGATGCGGAAAAGTGTAAGGGATCTTTCTGCAGGGTCAGCAATTGGGATCGGTCCGGGGTCGTCAACCACAGCCGGGCCTCACCTGGCTCTTGCGCTCTCGCCGAAACTGCCGGGAAAAGCAGGACCGCACACAGCGTAAAGGCGAGCCGCGAATTCATGAAGCCTCCTCTGCAAAGCACCGGCCGCTTGGCCGTATGCCAGATAGCCGTTACGCGATTAGACAAACGATTGTTTATTACAGAAACGATGAAAACAGCGCCCACCTTGTTTGTCAAGCATTGTCTATGGAAGCGCCTGGACGAGCGCCGCCACGATGTCTGCGCTCATTCCAGTTCCGGCCACGACCCTCATCGAGCTCAGCGCAATCAGATCACTGCTTGGTCACCCGCAATAAAAAACAGGCTTCCAGCTGCGCTAGAAGGAGAATCTGCCATAAGCCTTCATCGTGCGACCGGTCTGTGTGGTCGCGGTAATCTGGCTCACGCTTGGATTCGCGACGCCTGAGCAAGAGCCGCGGCGCTGAGTTGGTTATCCGGCAGTTCAAAGCTTGGATGATTGATGAAATTGGTAGCATCCATCCGAATCTCAAGGTGAGCCGATTCCCACTTCGGGATGTTGAAGGTCTTACCCATCGATAAATCAATGTCGCTGAGATCCGGTCCGTAGAGCGAGTTGCGCCGGACGTTCCCAAATGTATTGTTCGCTGGAGTCGGACAGGCGAGCCGATTGAACCATTGATGAATCGATTGATTCGATGCTTTGGGATTGCCTACGCGATTTGGAAACCAGAACCCATCCAGAGCGCCGGCATTCGTGGCGGAGGACATGATCGGAGTGAATGGATTCCCCGCGTTGGCAAGGAATATGGACGACACGTTCCACCAGCCTAGCACAGCGGCCCCTACTCCATGATTTAGGAGCTGTGTCCATTTCCAACGGGAAGCATATACACCAGGTAGCCTCTGAACATCCTCGGTGAATTGATCAGCGTGTTTGCAAGTACAATACGAAAGGGCGGGGTTTCGATCCCCACCCTTTCTTTTTCTACGGATACCACCCTCTGCATCTTAGAAGGAGAATCGACCTGTGAGCATCACCGTTCGACCGGTGATGGTGGTTGCTGTGACCTGTGCAACACTTGGATCCGGAACCCCGGTGGACAGAGCGGTTGGATTGAGGGCATTGCTGGGATTTTGGAAGCTTGGATGGTTAAAGATGTTTTCCGCATCCATCCGAAGCTGCACTTTGCCTGACTCCCATCCCGGTATACCCCAGCTCTTGGCCAATGAGAAGTCGAAATTCGATAGATCAGGTCCACGGAGCGAATTTCTCGGGTTGGTGCCGAAGGTATTCACTGCCGGCGCTGCATACGCGAGCTGGTTGTACCACTGGTTGAGGGACTGATTCGCGACATGGGGACTCCCTGCTCGGTTAGGATAGAGAGCCGCCTGATTATTGCCATCACTTCCGCCCAGTGAGCCACTCGGGATCGAGCTGTTCATAATCACCGTAAACGGAACTCCCGATTCGGCCTGAAAGGCACCTGATGCTTGCCAACCGCCCAGCGCCAGATCCTCTAGGGTCGAATTCATGTATTGGTGTCCTTTCCCGAGCGGCACCAGATAGATCAGCGACCCCTTCAAGACGTTTGGCCGGTTGAAATTCGAGGGTCCATAGTTGGCCGAGGGATTGTAAGCGTCCTGATAGTACACGGCGCCGAACTGTTCCCCCCAGCCGGAATCGTCCATGTCGTCATACAGCCGCGACCATGTGTAAGAGAGTTCGGCAGCCAAGCCGTGGCTCGTAGGTTTGTGAAGCATGAACTGCGCTGCCTCGTAGTTCGAAACACCATTGTAGAGGCCGGTGCGCGAGCCGCCGGAACCGACACCAATGCCGGAGAACTGCGGATATGGCCGTGCCGTTTGGCCCAGGCCGAGCTTATTCGCGGGAAGCTGGTTGACATCTGCCTCGAACATCATGTTGCCCCAGTGGCTGCCGACATATTGGCCCTCGGCGACCATATTTCCGGGCAAACGCCGTTGGACGCCCGCCGTCCACTGCCAGCCGTTCTGAATTGGGAGATGGTAAGGGGTATAGGGGATTGTCCCGCCGCTTCCCTGAGGATTTGCAGGGGTGATGTAAGAAAGAGGGTTGCGGGCCGCAGCGCCTGTAACCACGGGCAGATTCGCCCCACTCCCCGATAGCTGCACCACAGGTGTTGTTGTGCTGGAAGTGGACGAACTGCCCACAGCGCCACACAAGTTGGGATAGCCGCAGCCTGAGCCAAAGCCCATCACTCCGCCCACGGTATCCTCGCTCCACAGGGTAGCGAATTGCCCCACGCCGCCGCGGAAGACCCAGTTCTGCGTAGGTGTGTACGCGAAACCGAGGCGAGGCATCACGATGGTCTTTGTCGCGTAGCTTTTACTCCGCGCCCCGTTCAGGCCGGCGAACCAAATCGAGCCAGACGGGTTGGTAGGATAAGCGGGGGAACTGGGCACCGGATTGGGAATGGTCGGGTCAAATCCGCCCGCATTGTTGTACTTTTCGCTCGCTCCGCCATGCGTTTCTGAGCGCAGTCCGAGGTTGACGGTCAAGTTCGGCCGCAACTTAATGTCGTCCTGAGCAAAGAACGAAGGGTTCTTGGCCCGCATGTAGTGTTTCGGTTGAGTGGCTGCATTCCATGCCTGCACATCTCCCAATAGAAAGTCGGCATAGCCAACTTGGACAAGGGGGTTGCTGGTGGTGAACTGGCCGGTAAAGTTCACGGTTGCCCCATTGACGGCGCCCCACGGAGTCGAGTTATCCTCCTCCATCAGCAACTCACCACCAAAGTGCAGGATATTCTTGCCTTTTATCCAAGTGAGCGTATCCGAGGGAGCGTAGGTGTTCTGGATGAAAAGTGCCTCCGTGCCCGGGCCAAGATTCGAGGGCGCGCCGGTTCCACCTACGCTCACCGTCGGAAAGACATCCGCGGTAGAGAACTGCAATCCAAGCTTGGCCGGGATACCCTGGCCTAAAGACTGTTGAGCATCGTAATCCGCCTCCCGGTTCCACGAAAAACGAAATTCGTTGACCATGGTGGAACTGATCGTGTACACGTCTGAGATCTGTGCGTTCCCACCGTCGGACGAATTATTCTGGCAATTGACCGGACAATTCGGACTGCCATTGTAAGACACCTCAACCGGGGCGTAGCGCTCCACGATTGAAAAATTGAGGCGGTTCGTCGGAGTTATGTTGTAGTCAAATCGCCCAAACATCTTGGTTTGGTTATTGACGGCTGGCGCGAGATAGCTGTAATTGTTTGATAATCCAGGGAGATTGGGATTAACGTAATAACCGTTCTGGATGTTTACAGCTACCGGATCGAAATCCGCTGGCGGAATCGCCAAATCGGCACCATTGTTACTATCATAGGTCCCGCACTGAGCGGGATTGGTGGTTAACGGTGTGCCGCCATGGCGAGCGTCAAGGGTCAGGCTTGTTCCAAAAAGCGCAGGATTGAAACAACCTGCCTTCATGGCTTGAGTTGGCTGCGTGTTCTTGGTGATCGCGTTTTGGGGGTTGAACAACTGCTGATAGTTGTAAAAGAAGAACATTTTGTTCTTCAGGATCGGCCCGCTTACCGAACCGCCCAAGTAGTTGTAGCGCACCTTGCTTTTGGCGCCAGTGTTGAAGTAGTCTCTCGCATTCAGGGCGTCGTTCTGGAAATTGTCATAGAGGGAGCCATGAAATTGATTGCTTCCGCTCTTGCTGATGACGTTGAAGACCGCGCCACCTCCACCGTACTGAGCGGGGGCGTTTGTGGCAATCACGTTGACCTCAGACACGGCTTCGCTTAGACCCTGGTCAATGTTGGCGCTGTGCGGCAACCAAATCGAGCCACCGTCAACCAGGAAGCTGGAGAAGTATGGCATGGTTCCGTTGATTGCCTGATCGGGCCCGGGTTCCTCATCACCACTGCCGCCACCGTTGGGGCCCTGTGGCGTGCTGGTAGCGCCGGGAATCAGCTTCAGCAAATAGGTCCAGCCATTCTCCGGATCGACGTTGGGAAGATTGGCCAACTGGGTTGTCGTCAGAGTGGTTGACACCTGCGCATCCTCCGTCTTGAGCAGAGGCGCTTGGGAATTCACTTCGACCTCTTGGGTGGCCGACCCAACTTTTAAGGTGGCATCGACGGTAGCGATTCCGACTTGAACCGGGACCGACTCGCGCCTCAATTTTTCGAAGCCTTGCTTGCTGAATTCAAGCGTGTAGTTTCCGGGCAGAATCGAATTAGTGTCGTATAGACCGTCGCTATTCGTCACGTAATGATTGACCACACCGGTATCGCTATTAGTGACAGTGACGTCCACGCCTGGCATCAGTGCGCCGGTCGAGTCGGTCACAGTGCCGCGAACATCACCGGAGTTTGAATTTTGCGCGCGACCTGTACCGGCCACACACAGCAGAAAACAAAGTGAGAGAACAACCTGGACTGACTTTCTCATGACCGTCTCCAGCACTGAAACAGTAGTGAAACACCCAGGACGACACTCCACCTGACGGCAGTGCTCTCCGCCCGCCGTTGACGCTTATGAACGACGAATAATTCCTATAAACTCCTGCCGCCCGCCCCAGAGAGTCCACAAATAATCCAGCTTTTTCCAGACGTGGTTGGCAGGCGAAACGGTAGTCTGTGTCTCCAGACATTGTCAAGCGTAAACTTGAAGGGTTCCTGACTAGACAAACGGTTGTTCTTTAGTCCATTGCTCCGCGCCTCCGGTCTCAGCATGCTATATCCGTTCATGGGCGCAATTGGGATTTGCGAGATGACCACTTCGCCGAACGCTGCGTCCCGGACGCCGGGACAGCCAGGAGCTCTGATGAGCTTTGGCAGAAGAAGATCATTTGAAGACAGGTCACAACGAAAACGAATACGATGCGGCCAGAAGGTTAAGCTAATTTCCGCTTCCAGTCGGGGAGGCGGAATTGTGGAACTATAAGCACAGGCTCCTCCTCGCTTGATCAAAGTCAGTAACATTTGGAAAGGAATCCCGCACACATGGATAAACAAATAGAGTTGTGTCGCTCGTTCATTCTGCTCGGCACTCTTTGCCTGCCTGCGGCCACCTTTGGCCAGACTAGCCAATACCAAGGCAAGCCGTTCCAGGACAGCGTATATCGGGGCGGCGCGCAACGCCTTCCCGGACGGGTCACGTGCGCTTATTACGATTTAGGCGGGGAAGGGATTGCCTACCACGATAGCGATGCAAAAAACAACGGCAGTGGGAGTCTGAACCCAGCGGATGGGACTTACTTGAATCAGTTCCGCATGGGCGAAGGCGTGGATACCTCCTATACCAAATATCACGATCAGATCGACAACAATCCTTACCAGCAGGTGCACCCACCCGAAGGTCTGCTCTATGTCGGCTGGACGGTGCCGGGAGAATGGTTCAACATGACCGTCGACGTCGAACAAACCGGTATCTACACCATCGACCTTTTATACACTTCCAATGCTGGAGGGGAGATAGCGTTTGATTTGAATGGGAACAAACTCACCGGGCCGCTCAATATCCGGTCGACCTACAACGCTGCCGACCCGATCGCCTGGAGGCAGTGGCACCACTGGGATGTTATGAAGGATCTGGCGGAGGTCACCCTCCCGAAGGGAATCAATGTATTGACTCTGCATGTGGAAAAGACGGGCAACATGAACTTCGCCTACTTGGACTTTAAGCTAAAGAACTAAACGTCGTATTATCCGAAGGCTCAATGAAACTGAAACTCAAGCTTTCTTTGCTGCTTGTATTCTTGATATTCCCCCCGGTTTCACCCAGAGTCCAAACATCATCGCAGGTCCAGTCTTGATTGACGACTGTAGACCGGACTGCCCTCTTCGCTCGTCAAGCCGGTTTGCCCTTCTCGGAATCCAAGCCTCAGCTCATTACGATTGACGTGAATGATCAGCAACGCTTTCAGCCGATCGATGGCTTCGGTGTTGCCTTGACAGGAGGCAGTGCAGGACTTCTTATGCCGATGGCGTCCGATCGAAGGGCCGCGTTATTGCGAGTAGGCAGAGGAGGCAATTTCGGCGATATCATTAGCAACGATGAAGACAAGAGAAGTCATTCGCTCAGTCCCGGCGATCCTGCTTTTTCTGGGCTCACTTCAGAGCGTCGCCCAATCGGGTGCCAGCCGCCAACAGCAGATCGAGTCGCACAACCGTCAAGCTCAGCAATACTTAAAAGAAAATCGAGCCGACCTCGCCTCGGCCGAGTTGCGGGCGATCATTGCCCTCGATCCAAACAACGTCGACGCGCGCGGCAACCTCGGCGTGATGCTCTTTTTCCAAGGTGACTACGCAGACGCGATTCCCCAGCTACGAGCGGCGCTCAAGCTACAGCCTGGTCTGTGGAAAATTGAAGCCCTTCTGGGCATGAGCGAAAAGCGAACGAGTGATGCTCAAGGCGCTCTCGACGATCTGGAAAAAGCCTTTCCTAAGCTACAGGAGGAAAAGATTCGCATAGAAGCTGGCATGGAGTTGATCGAAATTTACAACGGAACCGGTGACCTCGATAGAGCTGCGGCAATCGTCAGCGTCCTCCGCGGGTCGTACCCCACCAACGTGGACGTCCTCTACGCTTCCTACCGGATCTATTCGGACCTTGCCGGCGAATCCATGCTCAGCCTGTCTATGGTTGCTCCTGACTCCGCACGAATGCACCAGGTTATGGCTCATGAGATGGCGCGGCAGGGAGACACTGAAGCAGCCATCAGGAATTACCGCGAAGCTCTCAAGCTTGCTCCGCAACTTCCTGGACTGCATTTTGAACTGGCGGAGGCGTTGCATGCCTCGTCAAGTCCCGCAGAGAAGCAAGAGGCTGAAGGTGAGTATAAAGCTGCTCTGGCTGTTAACCCCTTTGATGAGGAATCCGAACGTAGGCTGGGTGAGATCGCTGCGGAGCGGGGTGACCAGAAAGAAGCATACGAATATTACTCGCGAGCCGTACAGCTTCAGCCCAATGACGCAGAAGCGAACGTCGACCTTGCAAAAATATTGATCTCAATGAACCAACCGGAAAAGGCAGAGGCCCTTCTGCAAAGAGCGATTCAACTAGACCCGACCATCGCCGTGGCCCACTACCGTCTAAGCCTCCTATATCGGAATGCGGGACGTACCGCAGATGCACAGCACGAATTGGAGGATTACCGCAAATACAAGCAGATGAAAGAAAAACTCCGCGGTGTTTACCGGGAGATGCGCCTCAAGACAACCGAAGTTAAATCTGACGAGACCGATGCGCCGAATAGCCCGGGCCAGCCACCAACCCAGCAATAGCTGGGTACTATTTTATGTGCGACATCACCTACCTCAATTTCATCACTTCCACCGGTTGGCCATTAGGTTTAAGCAGCCCAGCCTGCACGGATTCCTCCCAATCCTACGGGCTCCATACCTAAGCCTCCGCCATCATGTCCGTGGGTTGTATAGTGGACCGGTGCACTTGGGAACCTCCGGACGATGAAGTAACACGACTGGTCGTGAGGTGAGATGGCAAACCAGGTCTTTGATGTGTGTATCGTTGGCTCGGGTGCTGGCGGAGGCACGCTTGCCGGCCATCTGGCTCAACGCGGGGTGAAGGTTGCGTTGGTCGAGGGCGGTCCGCCCAGGAATACCCGCACCGACTTCAACACTCATGCTCTTCCATTTGATTATCCGAACCGCCACATCCCGACCGTGAAGCCAGGTAAGCCTGATTTTGGCTCAGAGCGCGCCCGCGGCGTCGGGGGTAAGACGATGCTCTGGAACGCAGTGGCCCTGCGCTTCAGCCATCGTGATTTCAAGGGGTACACCATCGACGGAGCGGGAGCCGATTGGCCCATCGACTATGCCGACATGGCTCCATACTATGACCGCATCGAACGGGAAGTCGGTGTCTGCGGAAACCGTGACGGCCTGCAAGATCTTCCCGACGGGATATACATGGCGCCTCCGCCGCTGAAGGTGGGAGATCTTCTGCTGCAGCGCGGTGCTAAGGAACTAGGCATACCCATCATCCACACGCGCAAAGCAACGCTCACCAAAGCGACGCAAACGCGACCTGCCTGCCATTACTGCGGAAATTGCATGGGGGGCTGCGATGTCGCGGCAAAATACAACTCTGCTGACGTCCACCTGGCCCCGGCCATGAAGACCGGCCGCCTCACCGTCTTCCCTAACTCGGTTGTGCGCGAGGTTACGGTTTCCAATGAAAACCGCGCCACCGGAGTGCGTTATCTTCATCGGGTCACGGGTCAGGAAGGCGAGGTCCACGCGCGCGCTGTGGCTGTTGCGTGTGCCTGCATACAGAGCATAGGGCTGCTTTTAATGTCTGAGTCGCGGCTCTATCCCCAGGGGCTGGGAAACTCCAGCGGCCAGCTCGGCCGCAACTTCATTCCTCACTTCAACTCCGGGGTGGAAGGCTTTTTAACGGAGATGATCGGACGGCCAGTGGTAAATGACGAGGGTTTCATCGATCATGCCTACCTGCCCTCCTACATGCACAGCCAAAAAAGAGACTACGCACGTAGCTACGGAGTGCAGATTTACACGGGTATTCGCCGCACCACTGGATGGGCCAAAGAAGTCCCTGGCTTTGGCGCCTCGTACAAGCAGTCAGTCAAACAACGCTTTCCGGCTTATGCCAGTTTTCAATGCTTTGGCGAAATGATTCCCAATGACCAGAGCTATGTTCAGTTGGACAAGTCGGTGAAGGACGAGTACGGCTTGTACCCGGTGAAAGCGATCGCGGTCCAACAGGAAAACGAAAGAAAGATTTACGAGGCCATGACCAAGGCCTCGGTGGACATCCTCGAGCGAGCCGGCGGAGAAGTGCTCTCTGTTTCTAATTTTGAAGAGCCCACGTTCAATCACCAGCTAGGCGGATGCCGCATGGGAGCTGATCCGCGCACCTCGGTGGTCGATGCGTTTTGCAGAAGTCACGACGTACCTAATCTTTATGTTGTGGACGGCAGCGTCTTTCCTTCCTCTTCAGAAAAGAATCCGACTTTGACCATCATGGCCCTGGCAGCGCGCTCCGCCGACCACATCAGCGATCGTTTCAAAAAGGGAGAGATCTGATGAAAAGCCGGCGAGAAGCCCTCAAAATTATTGGAGCCGTCGGTGTCACTTGCGCGTTCCCCTTTTCCGCCAACGAGCTCTACGGTCAGCACGTCCACCCTTCCGGAGAAGCCGCGTTCCAGGAAGCTAAGGCGGACTCTACCCCGCGATTCTTCACACCGGCGGAGCTGCTGGTGATCTCCCGCTTGACCGACCTCATCATTCCACCGACCGAAACCCCTGGCGCGGCAGCCGCCGGTGTTCCGCAATACGTCGATCTGGTGGTGAACGAGGATCCGAAGCTGCAGGGCATCTTTCGCCAGGGGCTGCCACGCTTAGACACCATGAGTGAATCAAGGTTCTCCAGCAGCTCCTTCCTGCAGTTGACCGAAGCGCAGCAGGTAGAGATCCTTACCTCGCTCAGTGAAGCCGCCGAACAGAAAACGCCTCCCAGGCAAAACGCAGATGGAAGTGATGCTGCTTTCTTCAAGGCAATCAAGAGCCTGACCGCAGATGGGTACTACACTTCCCGCATCGGCTTACTGCAAGAGCTTGGCTATAACGGCGACGCCTATCTGGCAGCTTTTCCGGAATCCAGGATTCCGGAACACTGAAAGACGCAAGCAAGAGGAGTACGCTGCATAAAATGCTGCTAACGGAAGGATCGATTGTGTATGTTTCGTAATTGGTATTCGACGTTTGCTTCGTGCGCTCTGCTTTTTCTCTGTGCAACAGGCCGCTCCGCCAGCCGGCCCGACGAAATCCCTTTTGAAAAACACACCATCGACCTCGGAGCTTCAGAAACCGCGGTTTTCGCCGACATCAATCGTGACGGGAAAGCTCGATCTAGTGTCGGGCGAGTACTGGTATGAAGCGCCAGGCTGGACCAAGCACCGTTTCCGCGAGCTGGAGTACACCAACAATTACGTCGACGATCTCTCGACGCTGCCCCTTGATGTGGATGGGGACGGCTACGTGGACCTGGTTACCTCGGGATGGTTTAGCAAGGAACTGGCATGGTGGCGAAATCCCGGACACACGGGCGAGATGTGGAAAAAGCATTCTATCGCGACCGGGTCACCCATCGAATTTTCCTTTCTGGTTGACCTTGATAACGACGGTAAGGCCGAGGAGATTCTGCCCGAATTCGGGGACAATCGTCCCCTTGCCTGGTACGAACGGGATAAACATGGCGGGATCGTGGAACATGTTGTCAGCGACCACAGCTACGGGCATGGGATTGGAGTCGGCGATGTAAACGGTGATGGCCGCAACGACATTCTCACTCCTCGGGGCTGGCTGGAGGCTCCGGCCGATCCGCGGCAGGGAAACTGGACCTTTCATCCTGATTGGAATTTCGAAGATGCCCTCGGCTTTATGTACGTACGCGATGTAAACGAAGATGGCCGACCGGATATTGTCACTTCGATGGCGCACGGCTACGGCATTTTCTGGCTGGAGCACACCAGTGACGGCAAATGGGTCAAGCATATGATCGACGACAGCTGGTCGCAGCCGCACGCCATGATGATTGTGGATTTTCGAAAGAGCGGGAATATAGGCTTGTTGACCGGAAAGCGCTACATGGCGCATAACGGACACGATCCCGGAGCGCGCGAGCCGTTAGGCGTCTATTGGTACGAGCGGCTACTCGATCCTGCTACCCACTCCGTCGATTGGGCCAAGCATGTGATCGACTACGGTGGGCGCACCGGGGGCGGCATCGAGATCGGAGTCGCAGACATTGACGGGGACGGAGATCTCGACTTCGCGGTGGGCGGCAAGAGCGGGCTTTTCTTATTCGAGAATAAGACAACCACAAAGTAGCCATGAGGTACAGACGCAATCGAAATGGGCGGTCAGCGCGCGTTCGCCCTTGGTGTGGCAGCGATCGCAGCAAAGCGTTTCATGAGAGCTGACAATCTAGTGACGTTGCCGTGACAAAGTGGGACATGGCTCTCATCTATTTTGGTATTGAACAAAGCCCGCTGCACTGTCCAAAACGAGGTACCGAAGATCGCAGGCAAGATCTCCACAATCGCCCTGTTTGGGGAATTCGGACCATCCTTGCTCACCGCAGCAAGATCATTTCGCGACGCTGGTATTGAAGTCGCGGTCTTGGAAATTGGGGCTGGTAAGTCATCTCTGTGGTCGAATGCCGTAAGTCGGGCCGCTTTGATGCGGCCTGATGACGTGGGAACGTCTGCGGGCATTTCAGTGATAAACGATTTTATCCAGGAGACAAACGCTCAGGCTTTGCTCCCGCTTTGGGAGCCTCATATGTTGTGGCTTGCCGTTAATCAGGACTTGCTTCCTGCGGAGTGCAAGTTTCTTATGTCCGGCAAAGAGACTTTGCTGGACATTCAATCGAAACACGATCAGTTGCCGATTGCACGGCGCAGCGGCTTCAACACCTTGCCTACGTGGGAGCTATTCCAGAAGAGCGATGTCTGCGGCATCGATCCTGCGGCGTACCCGGTTTGCTTACGGCCGTCAGCGCCGCACGAGGTCCAACCGCAGTTCAAGATTGAACTGCTGCAATCGCCATCGAAACTGAAAGCCTTCTTAGAGGGCAGGATCTGGGGACCGGGGCCTTTACTCGTTCAACCTTTCCTGCCCCTGCCTACAGTTGTGGTTCACGGAGTCCGAAGTGAATCGGGCGAACTGCTTGCGCTCGAGAGCTTCATCGCTGGGATGAGGTTTGAAGCCATGTCGCTGGAATTGAGGCCGTTTCCCATGGACGGAAGACTTGCGGAGTGTTGCCGGAACTTTGCGAACGGTGTGGGCATGACGGGACCGTTTCACTTCGATTTGCTCTATTCCGGGGAGACGAGCACCTTCCATTATCTTGAAGTCAACCCGCGGCTTGGGGGCACGACGGATAAGGTTCTCAGGTTGGGATTTGACGAGCCGCTATTGACGCTTGCGGCTTACGGCTTCGACGTTCGACCCCACCAATATCGCGGCCAGAAAGGCCGGTCCGTGATCAATCGCAGAGCTATGCTCAAACACATTTCCTGGATTCTGCGCGGACGATTATCACCTCTGGACTACCCGCTAGTAGGACCTTTCCGGCATTTACTTCTGTCTATCCTCCGTCTCCTCTGGGCTAAGGACTCGATTGCTTCTGCGCGAGATTTACGCGGGACGTGGCGGTTCTACAGCGGTACGAGATGATCCGCTACTTTGCAAATGATTTAGGTTGGTGGACGCGGGTGGAATCGAACCACCAACCTGTCGATTAAGAGTCGAATGCTCTGCCAGTTGAGCTACGCGTCCGAAGGGTGGATAGGCCGAATGTTGAGCAACATTCAGAAAGGCCGAGAGGGCGCGCCTGGGTCACGCCTAAAGAAAAATATAGCATAAGTCCGAAACCCGGTCCTGCGCTGCGATCTTGCGAATTCCTGCCCGAGACTTTAAAACGAGAAGGAAAGTCCGCCCTGAATCGAGCGCGCGTCCTGGGCAAAATAGAGCGTGCTGCCATCACGCGTAAGGAAGGGCCGATACCCCTGGGCCAACAGATTGCGAACGTCCACCAGCGCCTCGGTTCCGTTGGGGAGCAGACGACCACAGTGGATCGGTTGGCGGATCAGGAGATTGAGGTAGGCACTTTGCCCGAAGTTGTCGTACACCGCTACCGGGGTTACCGTATTCACCGGCTGCCAACGGTAGGAAGCACGCCAGCCAGTTCCGGTGCGCTGCAGCTTACCGTCGAGAGTTGCCGTTATAGCTTGCGTCCTGCGCTGTGTGAGGCCTTGCACAGCCTCGTCCAACGTGACCGCAGAATCGGGACTCTCGAAGGCCAGGGCCTTGCCGTTAGCAAAAGAAAGCGTTGCCCAAGTGGATGAAGTGACCTTCTGCGCAAAGACTGCCCTGAACCCGCCACTGGTGTAACCGGGACCCGTAACGCGAAAAACCTGCGAGACCGGATCGAACAGCAGGTTCCCTGAGGCCAGATCCTGCTGCTCTACAGAACCGCCTCCACCGATAACGGGGCTTGCCACCTGGTCCTGATAGAAGGCCACCATCGCTCGACGCGATGCAGTATTGTCCTCAAAACGGAGTTCCTGATGGAGACCGTGCTCGATCCTCACTTTGCCGTCTTCTTCAGAAAACATAGGCGCCAGCGTGCGGTTGTCTGCGAGCTGCCCGGCGTCCTGCATTTCTGGAGAGGTGGCAAGCCGGTACGACACCACGGCTCCGTCAGAGTGCCAGGAAACATTGACGAAGGGCAGACTCGAAGTGACGTCATCCGGCCCATGCACAGACTGGACTTCGTTGCCCACTTCCAACGACGCATTGGGACCCAGGTTGACGGCCTCGGCGCTGCGCAACCGGAAATCGTATAAACCTTGACTTCCTCCGGCGCCTTCCACAACGTTCATCTGTTGCACCGCGGCCACGTTTCGAATCTGACGTTCCGGACCCAACGCCAGTTCATACCCGGCCAGATACTGTGAACTGTCTGCCGGTTGCGGGCTCAGATTGGCACGCAAAATCAGATGGCCGCCGGTAGCGCTGGAACGCTCCAGCGCAAAGGCATGATGAGGACCACCTTCCCCGAAATCACGCGAGGAGGCGGCGACACTCACTCGGGCTGCTAACTGGGGAGCTGATCCGTGGTCATCCCCGGCGACTACCACCAACGGCCCGTCTTCGAGATAACGCAATAGCGGACGATTGGCCGAGGAACGCAATGTCCATTTCCAGTCATCAGTTGGCTCGTTCGGCGCCCGAGGTTGGGCTGGAAGCCATTGCACGGCCTCAAAGAGTGTGCTCAGGGTGAGGTTTACAACAAGTTTGCTGCGGGCCCCCAGGTGCAGATCTTCACGCAAAGTGGGTAGGAACGAGTCCCCGGTCGCCTTTACCTGGTATGTCCCAGGCAAGACATGATCGAAGGCATAGCCTCCACGCATGTTGGTGTAGACCCTGGCAACCACGGTAGCGTCGGCGGCCAACAGCTCTACCACAGCGCCCATCTGTGGAGTGCCCCGCGCATCACTCACTATCCCGCTCACGGCTGCAGGGAAAGGAGCACCTGAGGCAGGCAAAAGACCTGCTACGGTCACCACCACGAGAGCTGCGATTTGGCAATACTTTCTACGCACTCAGTTACGCTACTCACTCAAACGCAGTGCAGGAACCCAGTTCCTCGATCGCCGACCTTATATGCTCTACTCCGGCCACTAAAGTCACTCTTTGCAGCTTACCAGAGCGCTAGTCAACCGTAAACGGGGCCGATTGCGCCACCTGCTGCTTGGACACGTGGTCGTTGACGGTAATGGTCACCTGGTACTTGCCCGGCTGCAGGCTGGCCAGGGACACCGACCTCCGAACCGTCAATTGGTCGGAGTTGGCGCTGTTTTCTCCCGCCGCCGCACTAGTCTCAGACGTATCCAGAATGGATTTGTTACTAGCCATGTCCGTGATCTGATACTGGATCGTGGCTGCATTCTGCTTGCTCTTGTCGTCGATCCCCAGGTTATAAACCTGCATCCAGAAATTGAGCTTCTGGCTGCGATGGAAAGAGACGGGAACGCCCGGCCCCGAACTCACCCGCGGGCGAACGTAGGTTCCGGCGATAATGAATTGCCCGGTGCCAATCTGCTTGGTCGGGACCTGCTCCATTTTGTCGGCCAGAATCAGCGACGATGCCGAAAGCTTTTCATCGTCGTATTTGGGCACCATGATGCCCTCTGCCCAGGTGCCGATGTGGTCGGGGTTGTTCACGTCCTTGATCGCAATATCCACGCGGTAACGCCCCGGTTTCAAAGGCAAAGCCCACCAGTGGACTGAGGCCTGGTCGAGCGCCTTGCCCAGCAATTCACTCGGCTCTTCCACTTCCAGCGTCTGCTCGAAGGTCTGCACCACGTGGTCCGTAATGGTCGCGACCCGCCCCAGGACATTGACCTCGCCCTTGGAGACCCCATCCTTGGTGTTGAAGGTGATGTCCCGGTTCCTGATCTGCAGAGTCAGGGGAACGAGAACCGTATCCTCGGTGACCTTCACGTAATCGGTGCGGACTTCGAAGGGGAAGAAGGGCCCACTCAGCACTTTGTGATTCACCAGAAACGATTCCAGATCCTTGAACTTGACGACCGGCGGGGCTTGTAGCTTGGAGAACTGTTCCAGGCGATCAAACTCCTTGGCCTGATTCGAGTTCGCCATGGGGCCGCCACCCAGGCTTTCCAGGCCCCCGTTGAAGCGGTCGGTTCGTTTGGAGGTGCCCATCTGTTCGCCCAGAGTCGCGCCTGCGCCGGGGACATGTAGCAGCGCATCCTTCTCCGAGCGGTCGAGGGTCATGTGGTAGTCGCCGCACATACAAGTATCGACGAACTCAATGTCGATGTTCTCGCCGATGCCTTCGATGTAGCGGTAGTGCCACACTTCGAAGGGGAAGGTCGAGGTCTCGCCGCCACCCTCTTCCATGGGGCGTTCATAGGAACCGCCGCTGGGATGAGACTCAATGCTGTCCGGCTTGCCGTAGGCGATATACATGTGCCCGCGGTCAGTCTTCCAACCCGGCTTGCCAGCGGCAAAATGCTCGTTGGCGTATGCAATCCGCCGGTAGTTCTCTTCGCGGTATTCGTTTTCAGGGGAGTCGGGGTCGGGGTTGCGCCGCTGCCAGAATTGCTCGATGAAGTTGTCCCGCTCTTCATCATTCGAAAGGCTCTTGAAGGCCTTCAACTCCTGGTCGGTGATGATCCAGCGCACATCCTCATCGACCCACTTCTTGTAGGGTCCTTTTAACTCGTTCCTGAGTTCTTTTTGCTGCTTGAACTTATCTTTGTCACTCAGCGGCCGCTTCAGCGGGTCCTGGGTGCTCTGGGCATCCGGAGCAGCCGAAGACCCATTCGGCGTATTGGCCTGCGACGGCTGACTGGTCGCAGATTGAGCGATGAGCATGGGTGGCAGACCCAACGACAAGAACAGAAAAAGGGTCGAATATACCCCTCGAATGGCCCTCAGCATAGGTTGCGCGATACTCCCCGTACGGCACAACAAGTTTAAGGTTCGGTAACACCGAATTCAAGCGGCGAATGTCATTTCTCCCTTTATCTTCCAGACGATGGGAGGGCGCGGGTAACCCGTATTTGTGGTACTAGAACGTATTTCAGTCGAATGACTCCCGCCCCCCCGGCCCGACGGGGCGCCTCGTACTCCCTGCCCAAATGGCAGAAGGTGCAGAGTCCCCGCCCCTTCTTTTGGCCGCCGGTCGGGCCCCAAAAGACAGCACAGGACCGTTAAACCTGGAACCTCAGCGACTCGTTCCACGTATGATGTAGGCAGGGACGGGGGATACCGTCTACCCATGAAACTGAAGAAGATATTGATCATCTCCGGCGTGGTCCTGGTGGCGGTCGGCGTCACCACCTTTACCATCGTTCGCGCCCAGTCTGGTTACACCAAAGTACTCACTGCCAAGGTGGTGCGGGAAAATCTGGTCTCCATCGTCAGCGGCACCGGCCATATCCAGCCCAAGACTTACGTCAATATCGGAGCCACTTCCTTCGGCAGGATTACACACCTCTACGTCAAAGAAGGCGACCGCGTAAAGAAAGGCCAAGTCCTGGCCACGGTGGAAAGCGTCCAGGCCGAAGCCGGCGTCGTGGCCCAGCAAGCCAGCATTGAATCGGCCAACACCGACATCGCCTCCTACCTGGCGGCGGAGAAGACAGCCGAAGCGACGGTGGACCACTCCGTCGCAGATCTCAATCAAAAACTGCTGGATTGGCAGCGGGCGCAGGCGCTTTACAAGGCTGAGCTCATTGCCAAGTCGGAATACGACTCCAAGAAGGCGGCCTACGACACCGACGTCGCCACCCTGGCACAAAGCAAAGCAGCGCTGGTACAAGCGCGGGCACAAACGGCGTCAGCGCGGGGTAAGCTAGGCACTGCCGTGGCCACGCTCACCAGCGACAAGGATCTGTTGAACAAGACCATCAGTATCGCGCCCTTCGATGGCATTGTGACCAATATGCCGGTGCGCGAGGGAGAAACCGTCGTGGTCGGCATTCAGAATGCCCAGGGCAGCACGCTGATGACGTTGGCTGACCTTTCCGTCATTACGGCGGAGGTTAAGGTCGATGAGACCGACATCTTGAATGTCGCCATGGGGCAGCCGGTGGAAGTCTCAGTGGATGCCTTGCCCGGCAGGGTCTTTCCGGGAACGGTGACCGAGGTCGGCGACCAGGCCATTCTGCGCACTACCGGCATCGCCACCAGCCAAAGCACCACGGGCACGGAAGAGGCAAAGGATTTCAAGGTGGTGGTCACGCTCGTCAACCCACCCGCGGAGTTGCGTCCCGGGCTTTCGGCCACCGCGAAGATTACCACCGCGCGACGGCAGAATGTCTTGGCGATTCCCATTCAGGCTTTGGCCATGCGCACCGCGGCATCCCTGAAAAACAACCCCTCGATGCAGACGGTAAACGCCGCATCCACGGGGGATGGGACAACGCCCTCCCAGGACCCCGGTACGCAAGGGGTCTTCTTGCTACGGTCTCATGGCAGCAAGTTGGAATCGCAGTTCGTTCCGGTCACGACTGGCATCACCGGCACAACCGATATCGAAGTAACCGGGGGCCTCAAAGCCGGGGATGAAATCGTGATCGGACCCTACAAAGTGCTGCGAACGCTCAAGAACGACGTCAAAGTAAAGCGGGACAACGCTGCTGCCACCCAGGAGACGGAATCCTCCTAAATGGGCCAGCTTGATAAGCTGGAGAGGCACGCAAACGCAGCGTCGAACCAGTAACAAAACAGGGAGCGAACGATGGCACTCGAAACCAGCGGGGCAACGCCAGCTGGCACGGCCCAAGATGTTGCCCAAGGAGAGGTCATCGTCGTCGAGGATCTGTGGAAGACGTACACCATGGGCCTGGACCAGCAGGTTAACGCTCTTTGCGGCATCACGCTGCGCATCCGGCACAATGAGTACGTCGCCATCATGGGTCCCTCGGGTTCAGGCAAATCGACGCTGATGAATCTGATTGGCTGCCTGGACACACCGACCAAGGGAAAGTATTGGCTGAACGGCCACCTGGTGAGTGAGCTGAACGATGACGAGCTGGCGCGCATCCGCAATCGGGAGATCGGTTTTGTTTTCCAAACCTTCAATCTGCTGGCTCGCGCAACCGCTTTGCACAACGTTGAGCTGCCGCTGATCTACAACGGAACTCCTTCCGACGAGAGAATTGAGCGGGCCAAGGCTGCCTTGCGCTCCGTCAACCTTGAAGAGCGCATGAATCATAAGCCCAACGAGCTGTCTGGCGGCCAACGCCAGCGGGTTGCGATTGCGCGCGCGCTGGTCAACCGGCCTTCAATCATCCTGGCCGATGAGCCCACCGGCAATCTAGACTCGAAGACCGGCGATGAGATTATGGCGCTCTTCGATGAACTGCACGCACGGGGCAACACGATCATCCTGGTCACCCATGAACCGGATATTGCCGAGTACGCCCATCGCGTGGTCTACATCCGCGACGGAATGATCGCTTCTGATGCCGTTTCCTCCCGGGGACACTCGGTCAAGGCGTAAACCGGACTTTGGGGTGGGTGGTCGAGCCGTGAATCTCCACCTTGCTTGTTCCGGTTCCATGCCTGATCACTTCTGTAACTCAACTCTTTTTCTTCACCGCCGATAAAGCCTAAGAGCCACCAGGCAGCATCGCCATGGACCCCTCGCTATGGGCTGACGGTGGGATGGGGGATGGCAGGGAAGGGTGTGGACCGATGAATCAGACAATGCAGACGGGAATGCAACCGGGCCGGGAACCGAATCGCTGGGCGCCACCACGGCGGCCTGTAGCCGGCCCACTACCCGAGTTGGTGTCACGATCGCTGTCCATGCGCCGCGTGTGTGAACAGCTCCAGCAGGTCGGCCCGCGCGTCCGGCTAGCCCTGATTGAGGGCGAAGCCGGCACCGGGAAACACCTGCTCGCCAGGCACATACAGGCGCGCCATGCCGCTCCGGGCATGATGGTTGCGGAAGAGGCGGCCGCTCTGTTTTGCCCCGAGGTCAACCCCCATAGCGAACTTCGCCCCGAACCCCTCCGCGCCGCCGTGCGCAGAGCAGCCGACGGCATATTGCTGCTGCGCAGCATCGACGAATTGGCGCCCGAACCCCAGGGACAGCTCTTGCGCTATATCCGCTCCTTCGAAACAGCGCTCTCCGGGGAAAAGGCGGGTGTGCTTCCCTGCCCCTCGCAGGTCATCTGCACATCCCGCAAGCCGCTGCGAACCCAGGTGCTGGCGGGAGCATTTCTGCCCGAAATCTACTATCGCTTGAACGCCGTTTCCTTCTCGCTGCCTCCTCTGCGCGATCGCAAAGAAGACATTCCATCGCTGGCCCAGATGTTTATCGACGCCGTCTCACGAGAGCAGCAGAGACCTTTGCAAGGGCTCGGTCCGGGCTCACTGCAGATCCTGTTGCGCCACTTGTGGCCGGGGAACGTGCGTGAGCTGGAAAGCGTGATCCGGGCCGCATGCTTGTCGGGCGAAGGTCAGTGGCTGCGGCCAATCGATCTAGTCATCCTGCCGCTCGAACCAGCGGGCGCCAAGAACG
The DNA here is from genome assembly GCA_963743365.1 of uncultured Acidobacteriaceae bacterium. Lineage (GTDB taxonomy): Bacteria > Acidobacteriota > Terriglobia > Terriglobales > Acidobacteriaceae > PALSA-350. Next base: position 142,367 of record CAVUQE010000012.1, on the reverse strand, counting down.
GCGAACCCGCTATTCCCGAGAACTACACCCTCGATGGCGTGATCCGGCGGCATATCCTTCAGGTACTGAAAGCGTGCGACGGTAATAAAGCACGCGCCGCCTCCAAACTCGGGATCAGCAGGTCCACGCTCTACCGCATGCTCGAAACCGATATCGCCATGCCCATGCAAACCCCGGAAGTGAAGCACGACGAACTCCCGGCATAGCCCGCTCGTCTTGACCAAAAATCTGCTGTAGAGCGTTTTCACTACGGGGTATTTGCAAAGGGATGAATGCCAGGGCGGCTTTTTAGAAGCACCTCGCCCCGTTCCTGATACGAATGCCCTAGCCAGACCCCCGCGCCGCTACGGTTCCCGGCCCTGTTCGCCCGCACGAAATGTCGATACACTGCGCTTAGAGTTAACCAGCCCTTTTGCACGCTCAGGAATCCGTTTGTTGCGAGTACCCAATCTCCTCGTCCTTTGTCTTATATTGATCGCTCTCGCCCCCGGCACCCTCTTTGCCGCCCAAAGCGCGTCGAGTGCGACGCCGGCTCTTCCTCTCAACACCCGCGTGAAGACGCTGAATACCATCTTCTCCGACGCCTGGGAAGATCGCCTCAGGCATAACCCCGAGTTCGCATCCTCAATCGGTGATAACCGCTACAACGATCAGGTCTCAGATTTTTCGGTGCAGGCCTATAACGAATCCCTCGCGCGCGGGCGTGCCTTTCTGGCTCGACTGGCCGAGGTGGATACGGCTGGAATGTCGGATCAGGAGCAGTTGAGTAAAGAACTGATGGTGCGCGACCTGATCGAAGATCAGCAGGAAGCCCGATTCAAGCCCTGGGAGCTGCCGGTCAACCAGTTCTACGGCTTGCAGATAGATCTGCCGCAGCTTGTACCGCAACTTAGCTTCACTACAGTAAAAGACTACGACGATTACATTGCCCGTCTTAAGAAAGTCCCGCGCGCCTTTCAACAGATCACTGACAACATGTCCATCGGCATGGACGACCATCGCGAGCCACCCGCCTATCTCATGGAAAAGGCCCTGGGAGAAGTCAACGACATCGCCAACCAAAAACCGCAAGACAGCCCATTCGCCCTTCCGATACAGAAGTTTCCACCTTCGGTCTCTGCGACCGAGCAGGCGCGGATTAAGGAAGAAACACTCGCGGCAATCACAGGGCAGGTGCTGCCGGCGTATGTCCGCTTTGGCAAGTTTCTAAAGGCGCAATACATCCCCAGCGGCCGCAACGATCCCGGGATATGGGCTCTCCCCGATGGCGAGGCCTATTATCGATTTTTGGTAAAGCAGAGCACCACGACCGACATGACGCCGGATCAGATTCACCAGATCGGCATCGACCAGGTTAAGGAAGACGAAGAGCAGTTGCTGGGTATTGCCAAAAAGCTGGGGTTCTCCGATATCAAGGCGCTGCAGCACGCGGCCGAGAACAACCCGAAGCTTTATCCGACCAGCAAAGAGCAGCTCCTGGATGCTTATCGTGGACACCTTGACCAGATGGGTCCGAAACTTCCCCAACTCTTCGGGCGTTTGCCGAAAGCGCCGCTGGTGGTCATGCCGGTGCCGGATTATGCAGAAAAGGATCAAGCAGCGGCCTACTACGAGCATGGCACTCCGGACGGCTCGCGGCCGGGCACAGTCTTCGTCAACACTTATAAATTTGCTACGCGACCCCTCTACGCAACGGAGGCCATCGCGTATCACGAAGGCCTGCCCGGGCATCACCTGCAGATCTCGATCGCCCAGGAGCTGACCGGCCTTCCCGAGTTTCGCAAATACACCTACTACACCGCGTACACCGAGGGATGGGGACTCTACGCCGAGCGTCTGGGAAAAGAGGTCGGCTTCTACCAGGATCCCTACAACGACTATGGCCGCCTGGAAGCCGATATATGGCGGGCGGTCCGCCTGGTTGTCGATACCGGCGTCCACTCGAAGCACTGGACGCGCGACCAGATGGTCGACTACTTCCATCAGCACTCGGCGGTGCCCGAGACCGACGTTCAAGCCGAAGTGGATCGCTACATCGCCATGCCGGCGCAGGCACTGGGCTACAAGATAGGCCAACTCAAGTTTCTGGAGCTAAAGGCCAAGGCGCAGCAGGCGTTGGGGGACCGGTTTGACATCCGCGCCTTTCACGATCAGCTGCTTGATTCCGGTGCGCTGCCTCTGGATCTACTGGAGCAGCGCATCGATACCTGGATCGCGGCCCAGCAGAAAACACAAAAATAACAGGAGATTCGATGGGCGCACATACAGTCAGCCAACCGCTTGCCGGCCTCCGCGTCGCCATTCTCGGGGCGGGAAAAATGGGGGGGATTCTGCTCCAGGCCTTCCTCAAGTCCAAGGTGCTGGAGCCGGAACAGATTTTGGCCACGGTGGAGCACGCAGAGCGCGCCGGGCAGCTCTCCGCGCAGTGGGGGGTCAATGTATCCACCGACAATGTGGCCGCCGCAGAGGCCGCGGACCTGATCCTGATCGGGCTTAAGCCGGTCACGGTTCCCGAAGTTGTCAGGCAGATTCGTCCTGCGCTCACGCCGCAAAAGCTGCTGATCTCGATTGCTGCTTCTGTGCGGACGACACAAATCGAGCATGCCGCGGACATGGAAATCGGCGTGGTCCGAGCCATGCCAAATACTCCCTCCATGCTGGGAGCGGGCATCGCTGCCCTCAGCCGTGGACGCTATGCCACCGAGCAGCAACTGGACCTTGCGTCCTTGCTCTTCGCCACCGTCGGTCGCACCGTAATGGTGGAAGAGAAGCACCTGGACGCGGTTACCGGGCTTTCTGGCTGCGGGCCGGCATTTATCTACATCATCCTGGAATCGCTGGCAGAAGCCGGCGTCAAGGTCGGTCTGCCGCGTGATATCGCCACTTTGCTGGCGGCTCAAACCACCTTTGGGGCAGCCAAGATGGTGCTCGAAACCGGCTATCATCCGGCACTTTTAAAAGACGCGGTCACCACGCCGGCGGGCTGCACCATCGACGGCATCCTGGAACTGGAAGAGGGCGGCCTGCGGGTGACCCTGATCAAAGCCGTGATGCGCGCCACCCAGCGCGCCAAGGAACTGGCCGGGTAAGATTAAGCCAAGAGGTTCCCATGAGCTCCGCCCAGGCGTTTCCGGCTGCGGCCGCTACCACAAAGAGATTTCGTACCTCAACTCTGCTGCCACGTTTTGCCTGGGCCGTACTGGTCTACAACGTGGTCGTGATCCTGTGGGGAGCCGTCGTCCGCGCCACCAGCTCAGGCGCCGGCTGCGGCGATCATTGGCCGCTTTGCAACGGTGTGGTCCTGCAAAGCAATCCGCGACTGGCAACCATGATCGAGCTTGCTCATCGAGTCAGCAGCGGTCTGACGCTTCCCTTGGTTTTGCTCCTCCTGCTGTGGACATTTCGCTCCACCGTTTCGGGCCACCTTGCACGCATAGCCAGCATTGCCGCGGTCGTATTCACCTTCAACGAGGCGCTGCTGGGCGCGCTGCTGGTGCTCTTGCGGCTCACGGCGGACAACCGTTCACCGGCGCGCGCGGTTTATCTTTCTCTCCACCTGGCCAATACTCTGCTGCTACTGGCCGCCCTCACGCTTGCGGCGCACTTCCTATCGCGCGGTGAGGCGTTCGCCCGGCGCACGATCCGCTTCGCTCAATTACCGCTCGCGGTCACCGGGCTTACTGCTGTCCTCCTGGTAGGAGTGAGTGGAACCCTGGCCGCACTCAGCGATACCCTCTTTCCCGCAACGTCGCTCACCGCTGCTTTTATGCAGGACTTCTCTGCCAGCGGTGGCTGGCTGCTGCGCTTGCGCATTCTTCATCCCGTCACCGCGGTGATTGCCGGTCTCTTCATCTGCTGGTTGCTGATGCGTAGCTTCGGGCGCCCGTCGGAGCGCAAGCTGGCTCTCATGGTGCTCTGCTTTTTGGTACTGCAGTTTGGACTGGGCATCGCAGACGTAACGCTGCTGGCGCCGGTGTGGATGCAGATCGTCCATTTGCTGGGAGCCGACCTGCTCTGGATCGCCCTGGTCGTGCTCGCCGCCAGGATCTGCGTTTTGCCTAGAGCTCAGGCCACTGGCTGAACAGGCCGCGGAAAACTTTTTTCTGCAGCCCGGGAAACCACTTCTAGCGCAGTTGAGGCGGCCCGTGCTAATCACGGGTGCATAATTCCCACGAGGCCGCACGGTGCCGTTACTCATGATCAAGACCCATGCTCATTGCGTAACTTTCTTCTTGCTGGTGTTGCTGTCCAGCCATTCCCCACTCTCAGGACAGGCAACACAATACCCCGACGTACCGCCCGTGCTTTTGGGCGCGGCATGGTATCCCGAGCAATGGCCGGAGTCGCAGTGGGACTCGGACCTGGACCGCATGGCAGCTTGCCACATTCACCTGGTGCGGATGGGCGAGTTCGCCTGGAGCACCATGGAGCCGCAGGAGGGCAAGTACGACTTCACCTGGCTCGACCACGCCATCGAAAAGGCCGCCAAACACCACATCGTTGTTGTCCTGGGCACTCCGACCGCCGCACCTCCTGCGTGGCTCACCAGTAAATATCCCGAGACCTTGCGCGTGGATGAGAACGGCAAACGCGCCGAGCACGGAAACCGCGCGCAGTTCTCCTTTTCCGATGGGAAATATCGCGTTCTGGCCCACGGCATCGCCGAGCAGATGGCGACGCGGTATGGGCACAACCCCAACGTCGTGGGTTGGCAACTGGACAATGAGTACGGCAATGCGGACTTTGGACCCTCGGCGCAAACCCAGTTCCATGCTTGGCTCGAGAAGAAGTACGGATCCATTGCCGAGTTAAACCGGCTTTGGACGACAACGTATTGGAGTCAGACCTACGACAACTTCGATGAGATCCCGGTGCGAGCGAACGAAGAGAATCCGGCACTGGAGCTGGATTGGAAGCACTTCGTCAGTGACACCTGGAAGAGCTACTCGCAAAACCAAATCGACGCCATCCGGCCACATGCAGACCCGCGACAGTTCATTACCACCAACACCATGGGCTGGTTCGACGGTTTTGACCACTACACCGTCTATAGCAATCTCGACATCGCCTCCTGGGACGACTACGTTGCCCAACCCGCTTACAATCCGGCGCTCAATGGTGCCACCCACGACCTGGATCGCGGATTCAAACACAAGAATTTCTGGGTAATGGAGACGGAACCGGCGTTCGTGAACTGGAGAGATACGAATAATCCTCTGGATCGCGGGCAGATTCGCGAGATGGCCTGGCAAGCGGTGGGCCACGGCGCCGATGCGGTCGAGTACTGGCAGTGGCGAGCCGCGCTCAATGGGCAGGAGCAGTACCACGGCACACTGGTCGGCAGCGACGGATTGCCTGTCCCCGCCTACGCCGAGATCCAACAGATCGGGGCGGAATTTGAGAAGGCTGGTCCAGCTCTTTCCGGAACCACTCCCCATTCGCAGGCGGCCATCCTGGAAAACTACGACAGCCGCTGGGCGATCGATTTCCAGCGACACTCCGCCGCCTTCGATCCGGTGAGGGAGTTGGTGAGCTTCTACCGGCCACTGCGGCAGATGAGTCAGGCGGTGGATATCGTTGCACCCGACGCGCCGCTGGATGATTACAAACTGGTGGAAGCGCCGGCGCTGAATGTTCTGCCCGAGGCGGTCGCTCAGCACCTGATCGACTACGTGAACCACGGCGGCAATTTGGTGCTTGGCCCGCGCAGCGGGATGAAAGATAGCTACAACGCGCTCTATCCTGGCCGTCAGCCAGGTCCGTTGATCGGACTCTTAGGCGGGAACGTGGAGGAGTTCTATGCCCTGGAAAAAGAAGTGCCCGTCAGTGGAGAGATCGGATCAGGCTCGGCCAGCGTCTGGGCAGAGATACTTAACCCCACCAGTACCGCGACCGGAGTGCTTATGCGCTATGGAGCCAGCAATGGTTGGCTCGATGGCCAACCCGCGGTAATTACCCATAAGGTTGGAAAGGGCAGCATCACTTACGTGGGTGCCTGGTTAGACGATGCACTGATGAGCAAGCTTACGGCGTCCTGGATTCAGGTGAGCCAGATCCAGCCCATCATTTCCAATGTTCCCGAGGGGGTGGAGATCTGCCGCCGGAGCGGGAATGGAAAATCGATCGTGATCGTTATCAATCACTCCACCAGCAGCCAATCGATCGCGCTGCCCTCTGCCATGAAGGACCTGCTGTCGAAGGACGCAACTCCGTCTTCGCAACTGACTTTGCCTGCCCACGGAGTCGCAGTGCTGCAATAAACCAAACCGCTGGACTCGGACCGAATAGCAGGGTTTCAGCTTTTAAGAAACTGTAATTGTTCTCTATGGGGCCGATTTGGCCGCCAGTGAATCTGTCTAGCCGGTTTTGCGGCTGCGCGCGGGCTTGCTTTCTGCAACTGTGGCTGATTTTGATGCTTTCTTTTTGCCGGGTTCGACCAGAGTGGGAGCAGCAGCTGGAGCCGCAGCAGGGGCTCCACGCTCGGCGATACTCTTCTTCAGAGCCTCCATCAGATCGATGACGGGAGCCAGTTTTGCCTTTTGCGGCTGCCCAGCCACAACCTGCCCGGCTCGCTTGGTTTCCACCAACGCCAGCACCCGGTCCTGATATTCGTCTTTGTACTGCTCGGGAGCGAAGCCGGCCGTCAACTGCTTAATAAATTGCTCAGCGAGCTCTATTTCAGGCTTCTGCAGGGTCATGGTTTCAGTCTTGCCGTATTCGGCAACTTCCCGAACCTCAGACGCAAAGTAGAGCGTGTGCAGCACGATACCATTGTGGTACGGGCGCATGAGGACGATCTGCTCCCGCTGGTTCAGCGTGACCTTGGCAATCGCGGCGACATTAAGCTTTTCCATCGCCTGCAATAACAATGCATAAGCACGCCGGCCCGGCTCCTCGGGGGCAGAGTAGTACGACGACTCGAAATAGAGCGGATCAACCTCGTTGAGGCTGACGAACTGCGTAATGTTCATGGATTCCGACGACTCGGCCTGCAGGGTCTTGAGTTCTTCGTTGCTCACCAGCACATAGGCATCGCGGTCAACCTGGTACCCCTTCACCAGTTCGCTGCGCTCGACCACGCGATCGCAGGTAGGGCAGAAGATCTGCTGCTTGATGCGCGAGCCGCAAGGTTCGTGGATCTGGTTGAAACTGACATGCTCTTCGCGCGCGGCAGCGTAGAGCCGCACCGGCACTGAGACCAGGCCAAACGAGATATAGCCCTTCCAGACTGTCGATGCCATGGCTCCTCCGCGGGGATAAGATACCTTTCCAGCCGCAACGGTAGCAACGAAAAAAGTGCAACCGTGACCTCAAAGACAATATCGCTTAGCGCATCATCTCCTGCGTTGTATTGTTCCGGGCCGCCTTATGAATCCGGCGCAAGATCGTGGACGCCACGTAGGCCGCACCGAATCCGTTATCGATATTGACCACGGTCACGTTGGGCGAGCAGGAATTCAACATGCCCAACAGGGCTGCGATGCCGCCGAATGACGCGCCGTAACCCACGCTCGTGGGCACGGCAATGACTGGCGCCCCCACCATCCCCCCGACCACGCTGGGCAGCGCGCCTTCCATCCCGGCGCAGACAATCACCACCTCCGCCTCGCGCAGAACGTCGCGGTGCGACAGCAGCCGATGCAGGCCGGCGACTCCCACATCGTAGATCCGCCGTACCCCAGCGCCCATCACCTCGGCGGTCACAGCCGCTTCCTCAGCCACAGGAAGATCGCTGGTTCCGGCGCAGAGCACGGCCAGCGAACCAGCGCTGCTCTCCCCTGGCGGTGTCTGCCGCAAGGCGACAATGCGGGCGACCGGGTGATACTGCGCCTCCGGGACTAATTCTTTGACAGCAGCAAACGCAGCCTCATCGGCTCGGGTCGCGAGCACATCTTCGCCCATTGCAGCCATGCGAAAGAAGATTTCTCCCACTTGCGCGGGCGTCTTGCCGGCTGCGTAAATGACCTCCGGCAGGCCGGTACGCAAGCGGCGGTGATGATCGATTTTGGCAAACCCTGCTTCCTCGTAGGGCAGGTTGGCGAGGCGCTCCATGGCCTCGTCGGGGCGTAGTTCTCCATCGCGCACACACTGCAGCATGGCGAGGATGGTGTCTGCGGTCATGATCGCGCTCCCGCCGGCTGCCGCGTACGCCATGCCGCTATGGCTGCCTGCATGACAGTCTTGAGCGGCACATCGAAGGCTGCCGCGGCACGGCGGCAATCCTCAAATTCTGGCGCGGCATTCCATTCTTCTCCCTGCCAGGAGCCGGTCTTGATGTGAATCACGCCAAAATCCGTCTCCACTGGTGTGATTTCTCGAGCCAAAATCACGCGAGTTTCCTCCCGTACCCGGATACCTAACGTAGTCGTTTCGCGGAAGATCAACTGCTGAAGACCGGCCGCATCGCCGGGCTTACAAAGCACGGTAAGCAGTGTGCCCAATCGTCCCTTCTTCATGGTTACCGGCGCGGTCATCACATCCAGTGCGCCACGCTCCAACGCCAACTGCGTGGTGTGGGCCACGACCTGGGGACTTAAATCGTCGACGGCACACTCCAGCACCGTCACCTTGTCCTCGCTGAAGGCCTGCGCCGCGGTCGCGATCTCACCGATGCTCACCCGCAGGACATTGGGAAAGCGCTCCGGGTTCCGGCTACCGGCACCGTAGCCGATCGCCTGGGTTTGCAGCACCGGGGTGGCATCGAATCGGCAGTTCAGGGCGCGCAGCAACGCCGCGCCCGTAGGCGTGACCAATTCTGCCTGCACGTGCGCTGAATAGGTTGGCACGTTCTTCAGCAACTCCGCGGTCGCTGGGGCCGGTACGGGAAAGCGTCCATGGGCGCAGTTGACAAAACCACTCCCCACATTCACCGGGGAGCAGTACCACGCTTCCAGGTCCACTGCATCCGCCGCTGCGGCACAGCAGGCGATGTCAGCTATGGCGTCGATCCCGCCTAGTTCGTGAAAGTGAACCTCTTCGGCAGGAATGCCGTGGATGCGACCCTCTGCCTCGGCCAGTAGCCCAAATGCAGTGAGGCTGAGGTCAAGGGCTCGTTTGGTCAGCTCCGCCCGCATAAGCAGACTGCGAATCTCGGGCAGGCTACGCCCATGATCGTGTTGGTGGCTCTCATGGTTGTGGGTATGTTCATGACTGTGGGCGTGGTCGTGAGGATGATGATGGTCATGGTGGTGCCCGTGGCCGGGCGCCCCCTCTTGCCCCTGCTTTGTCTCCTCTTGAACCGGTCCACTGGGGGCTGCGGGTTCATGCACTTGCCCGCCGACCATGACGTCAATCTTGGTTGATTGAATGCCGCTCCGGTTCACCTTGGTTACGCGCAACTCCGCTCCCAACGCCAGGGAGGCCGTAGTTCGCTGCAGCAATTCGACGGGTGCGCCCGCATCCACCAGCGCGCCCATGAGCATATCGCCGCTGATGCCGGCAAAACATTCCAGGTATCCAATCCGCATAAGCCTATTTTGCAAAACCGGTCAGCACCTCGATGGGAAGGACCTCGTTCATCGACCCGGATCGGTATCCCTCGCAATCGAGCGAGACGTAACGGAATCCGGCGGCGCGAACCACGGCGGCCATCGCCTTCATCTTCCCCACCTGGAGGATGGCGGCCATTTCCTCCTCCGCGACTTCGATGCGTGCAATCGAGCCGTGATGGCGCACGCGAAAACGCTTCAGCCCAAGAGCGCGTAGCGAATCTTCGGCCTGCTCAATCATGCGCAACGACTCCGGAGTCACTCTTCGGCCATATTCCATGCGCGAGGAGAGACAGGCCGAAGCGGGCTTGTCCCAAACCCGCAACTGCGCCCGCTGCGCGAGCTCACGGACATCGGCCTTGCTCAGGCCTGCCTCCGCCAACGGGGCGGCTACGCGGTGCTGCGATGCTGCTTTATGGCCGGGACGGAAGTCCTGCCGGTCATCCAGATTTAACCCGTAGGCCAAAGCTTCGAAGCCCGTGCGCTCCAGTTCCAACTCCATCACGCTGAAGAGTTCGTCCTTGCAGTGGAAGCAACGATCGGGCCCATTCACTGCATAGGCTTCCCGTTCCAGCTCGTGGGTTTGAATCGAACGCAGGGAGATTCCGTGTTCCCGGGCAAAATCCTGGGCATCACTGTACTGCGAGCGTGCCAGGCTGGCAGAGTCCGCGATTACCGCCAGCATTTGCGGCCCGAGGACGGTGTGGGCTGCATAGGCCAGGTAAGCAGAATCGACGCCACCGGAATAGGCGACGATAACGCTGCCCAGCGAGCGCAATCGCGCCTGCAGTGCTCGCTCCTTGTCCTCGAGGCTGATGGTGCCCTGCACAAGGTTGTCTGCGGTGCCGGTCTGCTGGGTCATTCCTGAACACTCTCCCGATGATGAACACCGAGTCCACGGAGTAAGATGGTCAATAGCGGGTTCGTTGATTACGAAGCCTGGACATTATTTCCAAGTAGACTGGATGATGATGTCGTTCCTCGCTTTCAAGTCTCCACTGACTGCCGGCGACCGTATAGAACGGCGCCGTCTGATCTTCGCAGATACCCTGGCTCTGGTCACTCTGTTCGCGATCACGGCATTGCTGGCGGTAATGACCAATTACCTCTACCAATCTTACGCCTCTCATCAGGTGGAGTTGGCCAACCGCTGGTTGGTACGGGGCGAACAGGCCATGCACGATGGCAAGCCCCAGGCAGCGATTGACGCCCTTAGCTCCGCACTGGCCTTTGCCCCTAGCGATCGCAATACAGAAATCAAGCTCGCTGAAGCACTGGCCTCCGCAGGACGCCTCCAGGAAGCTGCCGTTTACTTCAATGCGCTGCTAGAAAGCCAGCAGGGCAGCGGATTGATCAATCTGCAACTCGCCCGCCTGGCCGCCCGCCAGGATAACATCAACCAGGCCATCGAGGACTATCAAAGGGCAATCTACGGCAATTGGGAGGGCGACGGCTATGTGCGCCGCCGCGACGTGCGCTTTGAGCTGATCAACTACCTTATCGACCATCAGCTGCTGGATCGAGCCCGCAGCGAACTGCTGGTCGCTTCGGGGAACGCCCCCCAGGACGACATCAGTGTCCAGTTGGACATTGCCCGAATGATGGAGCGGGCGCAGGCACCGAGCGACGCCTTGCACCTCTACAAGACAATTCTCCACCGTCACCCATCCTTGCGGGAGGCGCTTGACGGAGCAGGGCGCACCGCCTTTCAAATAGGCCACTACCTGGAGGCGAAGAAATACCTTGCGCGTGCGCTGGAGGGCCCCGGAGTCGACCAGGAACCGAAGGCCGTTCTCGATCAAGACCGTGATCGTCTGGGCGAAGCGACCCGCTTGCTACTGCTCTATCCTTCTTCGCGGTTGGACCCCCACGAGCGGAGTGCCCGGATTCTCACCGACCGGAAGCTTGCCATGGCGCGATTGGCAGAATGCACGCAAGACAGGCCCCAGGCGCCGGCAAACTCCGCCGCGACCAGCACTCCGCCACCCGCCACCGCATCCAAGGGCTCCAATCCTCTACAAAGCCTGACATCTCATTTTAAAAGCCGTTCGGCCGCTACCGCACCAGACCAGACGGCTGTCCCTCCCCCAGTCGACCCTTTGCGGGCGCTGGCCGAACGATGGAAGCAGTTGCCCGCAAAAATTTCGCCGCGCGATCTCGAAAACGATCCCGACCTTGCCCAAACCCAGATTCAACTCATCTATGACACCGAATTGATTACGCAGCAGGTCTGCGGGGCGCCCGCGGGGGACGACGCCCTGTTACTGAGAATCGCCCAAGCACCTAACCTGGTGGAGGAAGAATGAGCACGGCCACGGAAACGCCCGGCATAGACCCGGCTCCAGGCAATCCGACTTCCGGAGTTGACCAGGTTGCGGTTGCGGAGGAAAGGCGTTATCGGCCTAACCCGGCGGATTTCAACCGGTTAGCCCCTAATCGGGACGAGCGGCTCTTCCTGGTTCTGTCTATTTTTATCGGGGTGATCTCCGGCCTCCTGGTGGTGTGTTTCCGCGTTGCCATCAACTGGATCCAGGTGCTTACGCTCGGGTCATCGCCCCATCCGGGCCAGCTCCGGCTGTTTTTTGTGCCCATGGGCGTGGGCCTTCTGGTGGCTGTACTGGTCCAGTTGGTTTTCCCCGGCGCGCGGGGCAGCGGCATCAACCAGACCAAAGCGGCGCTCTATATCTACAACGGCTACATCTCCTTCAGAACGGTCATCGGGAAGTTCATCACTTCGGCGCTCTCCATCGGCGGCGGATTCTCGCTCGGTCCTGAGGATCCTTCGCTGCAGATCGGAGCCGGCGTGGCCTCCATGGTCAGCCGCCGCCTCAACCTGTCGCGCGAGCGGCTACGCATGTTTGCGCCCATCGGTGCAGCCGCGGGCCTGGCGGCTGCTTTCAACGCGCCTATCTCGGCCATTCTTTTTGTAGTCGAGGAGGTAATCGGCCGATGGAGCGCGGCTGTGCTTGGATCTATCGTGCTGGCCGCGATCTCCAGTGTCGTCGTTGCCCGCAGGTTCTGGGGCGCGGAGCCGATGTTTCGCATTCCCTCGGTAAACCTGAAGGGACCGCAGGAGCTTTTTGCCTACGCGGTTCTTGGTGTGGCGGGTGGCATCGCCTCACTCATTTTCTCCAAGGCACTCGGCTACTTGCGGCCCAGGCTTCGCCAGCTTCCCCGCTGGACCTGGTACATCCAGCCACCCATCGCCGGCCTTATCGTAGGCGCGATTGCTTATTTCGGCGCTCCCCAGGTCATGGGGCCGGGATATAACGTCATCGACCAGGCCATGCACGGCCAGTTCACCTGGAAGTTTCTTCTCGCCCTGGCACTGCTCAAGATTATCGCCACGACGATTTCGTTTTCCAGCGGCACACCTGGCGGCATGTTCGCCCCTACGCTCTTTATCGGAGCCATGCTGGGCGCCTCGATCGGCACGTTCGAGAAGGTTTTCTTCCCCAGCTTTTCCATCTCAGTGGGTTCCTATGCGTTGGTGGGCATGGGGGTTCTGTTTGCTGGGTTCTTACGGGTGCCACTGACTTCTGTGTTCATGGTTCTTGAGGTCAGCCAAAACTACTCCATTGTGCTCCCGGTGATTCTCGCCAACACCATTGCTTACCTGGTCTCGCGCAGTCTGCAGCCGTATCCAATCTTTGAGACGTTTACCCACCAGGATGGACTCGACCTGCCATCGATGGAAGAACAGCGCGAGGAGAGCATTCTGCATCTTGAGGATGCTCTGCGTCCGGTAAACGTCCCCATCTTCCCCGGGGCCGCAACCCTGCAGGAAGTCTCAGCCCAGTTGGCTGTCGCCGATGCGCCGATCCTGCTGGTCAAGTTGCGGGATGGCTCCTGGTACTCCATGACTCGAAATGAGTACACTTCGGCTACGGCAACACAAACCCCGGATACTCCTTTGGAACGTACCCTCAAGCCCGATCGGGCGCCGCTCATGTTCCCGGACATGCCGCTGGATAGCGCGATTCCCTACCTGGCCCGGTGGCCTGTTCTCCCTATCCAGAATCGGGCCAGCAAGGGCACACTGGAGGGCATCGTGTCGCTTGAAGATGTGTTGAGCCGTTACCAGCAGCAATAAGTGGAGAGACCCGCGGTTTCCGTTCTTGCCCGGCATCCCACCATAAGCCTCGCGCTGCTCACTCCCGCTGTGCTTCTGGTCCATGGATACCACCCGCTGGCTGATGACGGCGCGGTCTATGTAACCGGCATCAAAAAGCTGGCGAATCCAGGCCTCTATCAGCCCGATGCCGTTTTCGCCCTATCGCCAACCCATCTCTCCATCTTTGCTCATCTTCTCGCAGGTGTTCTTCGATGGGGACACATTTCCCTATCGGCCCTGCTGCTGATCTGCCATGCGGCTTCGATCTTTCTCTTTCTTCTCGGCTCGTGGAAAGTGGCGGCACGAATCTTTCCCGAACAAAGCGCACGCTGGGGAGCGGTGTTGCTCGCTGCCTGCTGTTTCACCCTCCCTGTCGCGGGCACATCACTTTCCATCATGGATCCCTACGTCACCGCGCGCTCCTTTTCCACTCCTTTCACGCTCTTCGCGCTGGCGGCTGTTCTCGAGGATAAGTGGGTGACTTGCGGAGTGTGGCTCGCATTGGCGGCGCTGCTGCACCCCTTGATGGCTTGCTATGCAACCTTCGCGGTGCTCATCCTGGTTCTTACCAGGCGCAGGAGGTGGCGCTCGATTCGTCTGCTTGCCGTACTCGGGTTATTGACGTGCGCCGTCATTTTCATGGTCACCCGTCATCCGGACCTCAGCGTTGCGTACAACCGCGCTGCTCTCAGCCGGTCGTATTTTTTCCTCTCCAGCTGGCGATGGTATGAGTATCCGGGTTTGCTGATGCCGCTCCTCCTACTCGGCATTGGCGGCGCCAACAAGCGGGCGCCGTGGCCTGCACGCACACTGGCTATCTCCGCAACCATCCTCGGAGGTTGCGCGCTGCTGGCGTCCATGTGTTTTGTGCACCGCAGCGGAAGTTTGCTGCTGGCGCGGTTGCAGGTGCTGCGCGCCTTTCATTTCGTCTACATCGCCGGCGTACTGCTGGCCGGAGGGGTGCTGGCAACGCTGGCGCAACGCTGGAAACGCGGCATTGCGGCGCTCTACGTGGCGGTTCTGCTCATCATGTTTGCCGCTCAGAAGATGACCTATCCAGCCTCCAGCCATGTGGAGTGGCCGGGGTTATCACCGCGCAATCTCTGGCGGCAGGCCTTCCTGTGGGTTCGGGCCAACACTCCTGAGGATGCGATCTTCGCATTGGATAACGACTACATTGAATGGCCCGGGGAGGATGCCCAGGGCTTTCGCGCAATCGCGGAGAGGAGCGCAGTCGCCGATTATTTCAAAGACGGCGGCATCGCCAGCAATTTTCGTCAGGCGGCAAGTCCCTGGTGGCAAGGGTCGCAGGCCACTGGGCAGCTCAACAGCGCCAGCGATGAGCAGCGGTTGGCCCGGTTATTGCCCCTTGGCGTCACCTGGATCGTTTTGCCGGCGCAGGCGAACACCCGCTTTCCTTGTCCATTTACCAATGGGAGTGTCCGCGTCTGCCGGCTCCGCAGTGCTTTGCTTCACCGCACAGAAGGCGCAAAATAGCAGCTGGAATCGTCCATCGGAGGACCAGCAAGTCGTGTTGACGCTGTATCAGAGACTTATTTTCGGTTACGTGTTGCTGCTCTCTCTGGTGCTTGCCGTCGGCCTGCACGATTCGCTTTCGCTTCGCCAAGCAGCCGCCCTTGATCAACAGCCATCCGTCTCTGCCGCATCCGCAGCGCAGACGCGTGCTGTCCTGGCCCGCCAGGCGACCACCATCGTCATCGCCTGCACTCTAAGCGGCGTATTGATCTCCATCGGCTTTCTCATCTCCATCATCCGCCCAATCCGGCGCACCGCCGCCGCTGCTCGCCGCATCGGACAGGGGGAGCTGCAACAGCGCATCGAGTGGCGAACCCGTGATGACCTGGGCACAATTGCTACCGAACTCAACCGCATGGCGGTGCGGCTGCGCGACCTCCGCGACACCGAATACGGCCGCAAGCAGATGGACCAGCAGCTTTCCGATGCCGTCGTGCAGTCCATCTTCGAGCCAGTGATCGTCACCGACGCAAAAGGGCATGTCCTCAAGCTCAATCATGCCGCCGAGGAAGTGCTGGGGGAAGCAGCCGCCGATCGCATGGCCCTGACCAACACCCCGGGAGGAGAGAGGATTCTGCGCGCGGTGCGAGACGCGGTCTCCATGCGCCAGTCCATCGGCACTGAGGGCGAAGCCGCCATGCTGCCCATGAAGCTCGGTGAGGGACAGCGAAGTTACCGCCTGCGCACCACGCCCATGCGCGATGCCGAGGGTAAGCTGCTGGGAGCGGTCAGCGTGCTCGAGGACATTACCGAGATGCAGGATATCGATCGCTTCAAGACCCGCTTTCTGAGCGTCGCATCCAAAAAACTCCGCCGGCCACTGGAGCAGCTTCGGCTCAGCTTGTACACGCTCACCTCGGGCTTCGCTGGAGACTTGCGCCCCTTGCAGGCTGACGTGATCCATGGGGCGGAAGAGGAGGCGGAGCGTCTCAACGATCTCATGTCTGATCTGATCGAGGTCTCCGAACTCGATACCGGACGGCGCGAAATCCGCATGGATCGATTCCGTCCCATCGATATTCTGCGCGACGCCCTCTCCCGGGCGCGCGATGAGGTCCGGGCCAAAAACATCGATGTACAGATCGAGGCATTTGCCGATCTCTCCTATGTGAATGGAGATCGCCGCGCCCTGCGCAGCATTATGGACAACCTGATGAGCAACGCGGTGCGCTACACGCCGGAGAATGGAACCATCCTGTTGCAGGCCCAGGAACAGAAAGACAAGGTGCAGTTCTCCGTGCGCGACTCCGGCCGGGGCATCGAAACCGAGCGGTTGGCCAACATCTTCGGCCGCTTCAATGCCGCGCATGACCAGGGGACCGGCTTGGGCCTCGCCCTGGTGCGCCGGCTGGTCGAATTGCTCGGTGGCCAAATTTCCGTGGAAAGCCGCCTCGGCCACGGAGCCACCTTCAGCTTCACTCTCCCGGTAGCCACCACTGTTGCCACCCGGCATCCCATCGAAATTGGTTGAGCATTTCACTTCTGGTGAAGGGGAAGTTTTGATCGCGGCTTTCCTCAAGGAAAAAGATGCACCTCGTTACACTTAACCATGAAGCGTAAAAGGGAAATGCTCCAGGTTCGCAAGGGATAATGACAGACTTCTCGACCGACATCTCACCCGGCGCGCTTGAGCAGGCCAAGCTGCGCGTTTACATCGGGGCCGCTCCCGGAGTGGGAAAGACTTACCAGATGCTCGAAGATGCCCACCTGATAAAAAAACAGGGCGTTGACGTTGTCATTGGGCTGATCGAATCTCATGGCCGGAAGGATACCCAGGACCAAATAAGGGATCTCGAGGTGATTCCCCGGCGTTCGATCCCGTATCGCTCCGTGGTTCTGGAAGAGATGGATCTCGATGGGATTCTTGCCCGGCATCCCCAAATCTGCCTGGTAGATGAGCTGGCACACACCAACGTGCCTGGATCGAGAAACCGCAAGCGTTACGAGGACGTTCTGGAACTGTTGGACGCGGGCATCAACGTGTGGACCGCAGTCAATGTGCAGCACCTGGAAACCCTCAACGACTCCGTTTCCCGCTCCGCCGATGTGCAGATCAGGGAAACCATCCCGGATAGTTTCCTGAAGCGAGCCGATGAAGTCGTGAACGTGGACATCACCGTGGAGGAACTGCGTTCACGCCTCAAGCTGGGCAAGATCTACGCCCAGGAAAAGATCGAGCAGTCGCTGGCCAACTTTTTCCGCAAGGGCAACCTCAGCATGCTGCGCGAGCTTGCGCTGCGCACCACTGCGGCGGAGGTTGGCTCCCGGGCAGCGGAATATCGCCGCAGCGAGGGTCTGGAACAAGCTCCGATTCCGGAGAAGGTCATGGTCTGCCTCTCCCCCCGGCCAGGAGCGGAACGTCTCTTGCGGGTGGGAGCGCGCATCGCCGGCCGCCTGGCCACCAATTGGTACGCGGTCCGGGTTGAATCTCCAGACGAGGACTCGCGCCATGGGGATCCGGAAGAGTTCCAGCGCATGGAAGAGTACCAGCGCCTGGCCCGCGACTTGGGAGCCCAGGTCATCGTGCTGAAAGATAAGAACATCGCTGATGCGCTCATCGAGTTCGCGCAACAGGAGGGCATCTCGCACGTGGTCTTCGGGCAATCGGCTCGCTCGCGGCTGGACATTCTTCTGCGGGGCTCGGTGATCAATCGCTTTCTAGCCGAGATTCGTGATGCCACGGTCCAGGTGGTCCCCATCGGCAAGGGCAAGCGCTAAAGCTGCCAAATACCTCAATTCCCCGCAGCTGATTGGGGAAAGTGTGCGCCTTAAGCGCCCTAAGCGCCTTAGGTCCTGGCGGTCAGTGGGCCGCGCATTCCGGAGCGTTGTTGCGATACAGCGGATTGCGCGGATAGGCAACCGCCAGCTCGTGGAGCAAGCCACATCCTTGGGCATCGTTTTTATCACGCAGCGCGGCTACCGCCAGCAGCAGCTTGGCGAAAGGCTTCAAGAGGTTGCCATGAGCCGCGGTTTGTTCGAGTTCGCGAATGCCCTGTTCCTTGTCTGGCCTGATGCCGCCCATGCGCAAAATCCACCGCACGGGCGCCGGCTTGATCCCGGTCATGTAATTTTCGACCCCGACAGCAAGGAAAGCGTCGTAGTCATCCGGCTTTTGCTGCAGTAGCTGTTGGGCAAGAATGCGCCCTTGTTTCATATAGCTCAGGGCAGCCAGATCTTCCCTGTCGATCATGGCGACATAGTCGGAACGCAATCCCATGGCCAGAACCTTGGCAAACAGCGCGTTGCTGTCATCGGCATGCAACTTAATGGCTGCGTCCGCCAGCTGGTCGCCACGATCCACGGCGGCGAAGAACTGCTGACGCACCTTGGGGTCTGGATGAAGCTTCGACCGGGCTTCAAATTCTTTATCGTTGGTGAACAGCTGGCTTTCCAGGATGCCGAGACGTGCGAATTCTGCAAACAGGAAGCCGGCAGCTTGCGATACCGGTCCCATTGGGTCTTCCGGGTGCATGCGCTCCCAAGTAGAGAAATCCTGATGGGCCTTTTGAAAATCCAGGTTGTACATACTCTGGAATCCCTGTTCGATCTCGGTGGGAGCCAGAGCATCCGCTGCGTGCGTGGAGACCAAAGCCAGCAACAACAACAGCGCGGCAAACAAGTACCGCGCTGGCGTCGGCCTTCGGTGACTAAGTCTCGGGCGAACTGACCTCATGAACCCAAGGATAGAATGCGCCGTAGGCGGAATTGTCACAGAAAGGTCTCGGCCGACTCCCTCCACTGCTGGTGATTGTTGTCTAGGACAAAGTCAAGAGCAATGGGGGCCGGAAGCCACTTATCGCTCGCTCCAGCGCACTCCTGGGTGCCCCACTGCGGCGGGCGCCGAGAAGCTACGCAGCCAGCTAGCCAGATGCATATAGTCTTCGGCAACCGCCGAACCGGGCGCGTAATCAATCACCGTCGTTCCTTCGGCCAGCGCCTCGCTCACCGCTGAGCTGCGGCGCAGGACGAGGGGAAGGAGGCGATCGCCTAGTTGTTGCTGCAAGGTCTCGCGCACGTCCAGATGCAGCGGGGATGAGGCGTCGAATTGGTTCAATAGGTAGAAGGCAGATCCCGTTTCTTTATCCCGGTTGGTCTGATTGGCCGGGTTGAATAAAAAGGCCTCCAGGGACCGCACGGTTGCTACTGAACTGATATCCGGAAGGATGGGCACCAGGATCGTCGGCCGCAGCAGCAGCAGCCGCCTGGTCACCTGGCGGCTGGCGGTGCCTATGTCCACGAGGATGCGGCTCGCGTCGCGGCCGTCCCGACCCAACTCTCCCAACAGCGGGTCGTGCTCATCCGCACCGTCCCCGGGATAGCGCTCCGGTTCCAGGGTCAAAACCTGTACTGGTGCGTCGTTTTCCCCTCCGGGAGGAGAGAAGGTCCTTACCACGCCGGGTTTAAACTCGCGCGAACCGAAATAAAGCGGCAGCGGCCCGTAGACGGCGGTATCAGCCAGCAGGACGTGTTCCCCGAAAGCTGCCAGAGCACGCCCCAGCGTAGCTACCAGGCAGGTCTTTCCTACTCCGCCGGCGAGAGAAAAGACGGCAACCATGGGTGGCCGGTCTTCCAGGCTCGGTGTTGTGATCACCTCCGGAGGAGCGAAAATAGAGTGCAGGGCAAACCAGCGTGTCGCCGCCGCATCCATGGGTTGCGGCCCCATTTGGCGCACCGGTCCGGGCGATGGCGGAGCCTCTGTTGCTTCCAGGCTCTCTTGGGGCACTAGCGGTTGAGCCTCTTCTTTCGCTTGATGAGATGGATGCTGAGAAATGATTGCGGGCTCGGCGCCACTTCCTGGTTCTCCTGGTTCGCGCACGATCCGGTAGCGGAATCGCCCCAGCACCTCCTTTCGCGACGCCGAAAAGTCCCAGTAAGTGCTTCCCGGCATGCGGGCGCGAGCGTAGAGCGCCGCAATATCCTCCGGCGGTGCGCTGTGCTCGGGGTCAGGTGGTTTCTCTGTCATGACACTCCCTCAAATCTCCCAAATCAGAGTTCAAATCGGACACAAGGATGGGCTGGTCCTTCGGCGAACGGGGGAGAGTCTTATTGTCGTCTTTCGACATATTACCGGGGAGCTTTAGTTCCTTAACATACTCCGCATTTTGCTGTTGAGGCGAGCGGCGTTGTCAAAATTCATGCGCCTACGGCAGACTGGCCCCGGCGAAACCGCAAACAAGGTCGTGTACGCGCACCTTCGCCCGCTCCCCCTTGCCGTGGGTCAGCTCTACTCATTGTGATACTTTGGAAATTGGAAACGAGCTCGTAGCTCAGTCGGTAGAGCAACGCACTTTTAATGCGTGGGTCGTGGGTTCGATTCCCACCGAGCTCACCACGTTTCGGAGCACCGAGCAGCCGGTTGGCGTGCCCTCCCCGCCAGAGACGCTCCTGACCAATTAACGCTCATGGCCACCACCCCGTTTTGCGTCGCGCCGCTCAACTCATTGCAGGTCACTGCGTTGCATGACCGTTGCACCGCGGCCTGGCACCACGAATTTCCCGCCGTGGCCCCATCTATGGCCGGCTTTGAGCGCACGGTGGCGGAGCAGCACCTGGCCAACTTCGAACTCTGGCATGCGGAAGATACGGCTCGCGGACCAGAAACCAGCGATCACGACCTGGCCCGCATCAAGCGCTTTATCGACCGCACCAATCAGCGCCGCAACGATCTAACCGAGCAGTGCGATGTCTTTCTGCTCAACTTTCTCAGCCAGCAAAACCTGCCCGCTGCGGGCGCCGAGCTGCATTCCGAGTCTCCAGGCCTGATCCTCGACCGCCTGTCGATTCTCTCCCTGAAGCTCTTTCATACCCGGGAAGAGATTGACCGCCCCCAGGCGCCTCAAGGCCACAGTGAACGCAATCTGCAGCGTTTGCGCATCCTGGTTGAGCAACGGGACGATCTAGCAGGGGCTCTGGATCGCTTGTGGCAGCAAGTCCTCGACCGGCAGCGAAAATTCAAGCTCTATCGCCAGCTAAAGATGTATAACGACCCGGCGCTCAACCCGGCAGTTTATTCCCCGCAGCCCAAGCCGTAAGTCAGGTGGGATCGCCCTAGCGGCACCTTATTTGGCTTCCGTGCTACAGTCTTGCCAAGGATGCCGATCTACCTGCCGGGTTGACGTACGCCTATTCTGTGCGTATAAAAACGAATCTAATAGCCGGTACGGCTCCGTATCCAAGTTGTCTTGATCGATGTCGACTCCTGTTTAAAAACGGAGAAGGAAGAGTGGGTTATGCAAAACACAGGTCAGGGTATCCCCGCTCGGCGCAATCCTCGCACCATAGAGGGCAAGGCGCGCCCCATGCCGAACGTTGGGCACCAGAAGGCCCTGAACGAGTACCAGACCGCGCTGCAATGGATGCACGAAGGCAAGTATGAGAAAGCCCGCCAGGTCTTTGAGAAGCTCAGCCAGGACGGCCCGGTTGAGATCCTTGAGCGGGTGCGGGTTTATCTCGTCGCCTGCCAACGGCATGCGCAACAAAGTGGCCTTTCCTTCGACAGCACGGAGGAGCAGTACGACTATGCCATTTCACTGTTGAACACTGGATTTTACGAGGAGGCTCGCGACCAGTTTCAAGGCATTCTCAAGACCAATCCGACTGCTGACTATGCCTACTACGGTCTAGCGATTCTGGAGAGCATGACCGGGCTGGCTGAGCCCTGCCTCGAGCACCTGGCAAAGGCGATCGAGCTGAGCCCCCGTAATCGCATCCAGGCTCGCAGCGATTCCGACTTTCAGGATATGGCCGATGATCCTCGTTTCACCGAATTGCTCTATCCGGAAGTTCCTTAAGCGGACGTCCCCGTTTTCCGCTCCAACGACGGCTGCGTCCCCTGCTTCCCCTTTCAGGGAGTCGCCGGCGTGCCCTTTCGGGGCGTAGGCTAGCTGAGTGACGGCATCATGGTGAAATCCCTGTCCCCGACCTTGGCCAAGCCGAGGCGAGCGAAAGCCATTCCTGCTCGACGGAGCACCGACCGTTCCAGCATTCGTGCCGTGGCCATCGGCGGAGGCACCGGCCTTTCCACCCTGTTGCGCGGGCTCCGGCACTATGTGGCATCGCCCCACCCGTCTTCCGGCGACGGCGATGCGGCTCCATGCCTCATATCCGATCTGGCTGCCGTGGTCACTGTGACCGATGATGGGGGCTCGAGCGGACGGCTGCGCCGCGGCTTTAACATGCTGCCACCGGGCGACCTGCGCAATTGCATGGTCGCTCTTTCTGAAGATGAGCACCTGATCTCCCGGCTTTTCCGCCACCGTTTCACCGCCGGCGAGGGCCTTGAAGGCCACAGTTTTGGCAATCTTTTTGTGGCCGCGCTGCTGGAAATGACCGGCGATTTCGCTCAGGCCATCAAACTCTCTTCGCAGGTGCTGGCCACCCGCGGCCACATCTATCCCGTGACCAACGCCAACGTCTCGCTGGTGGCGCGCATGGACGACGGTTCGCTGGTCGACGGGGAGACCAACATCACCGCCAGCCGGCAACGGATCGTTGAGCTCATGCTGGAGCCGGCGGACGCTGAACCGCTTCCCGAGACCCTGGAGGCGATCGAACGCGCCGACCTGATCACGGTTGGTCCCGGTTCTCTCTTTACCAGTCTCATAACCAACCTTCTGGTCAAAGGTGTTTCCGAGGCATTGGCTTCTTCCCGGGCCGTCCGGGTGTATATCTGCAACTTGATGACCCAGGCCAATGAGAGCCTGAACCTGACCGCATCGCAACATATCGAGCGCATTTATGAGCATGCGCACCAGGCCGTCTTCGACTACGCCTTGGTGAATACGGCGCCGGTCTCAAAGGCCTTGCTCGAGCGCTATGCGGGAGAAGGGGCATCGCCCATCGTCGCAGACATCAAGGCCATCGAAGCCCTGGGCGTCCGCTGTATCGCCGGCGACTTTGCCGCCGAAGGCGACGTAGTCCGCCACGCCGCGGATCGTGTAGCCGATGCCGTCGTGCGCTTGGGTATCACTGGACGCCGATAAGGGAAAAGGAATTCCCTGGTTCCCAAACGAATCGACGGGTCGATTCGTTTGGGATCACGATACTGCAGGTTGAATTTCCTTCACGGTTCGCTTCAACTGGCCGCAAGCGGCGTAGATGTCTCTGCCCCGCGGCCGGCGGAGAAAGGCGGGAACGCCGTTGGCGATGAGTCTTTGCTGAAAAACCGCCACCTGCTGTGGATCCGGCATCGCGTAGGCAATGCCGGGGCCGGGATTCCAGGCGATCAGATTCACCTTCACCGGCATGGGAGCGCTGCGGGCCAGAGCGATCAATTCCTCCGCATGTTGCAGGCCGTCGTTGACACCGCCCAGCAGTACGTATTCGAAGGTGATGCGTTCCCGCGGCCTCAGAGGCAATTTGCCAGCCGCCTGGATGACTTCATCGATCTTCCACTTGCGGGTAATGGGCATGATCGTTTCGCGAATCTCATCGTTGGGAGCGTTCAGGCTGATCGCCAGGCGGGGCCTCACCGCCTCGGTAGAGAGACGCAGAATGCCGGGCACGATACCGGAGGTGGAGACCGTCATCCTGGATTCAGCCAGCCCTGCTTCGTTCACTAGCAGACGCACGGCCGCCATGAACTCGTCATAGTTCAAGAACGGTTCGCCCATCCCCATGAAGACCAGATTGATCCGGTCGCGCCCCAGTTGCACTGCCTGGCGCTCCAGCACGGCGATCACCTGGCCGGCGATTTCTCCGGCCGAGAGGTTTCGCTGCATCCCCATCTTGGCCGTGAGGCAAAACTGGCAATTGACGGCGCATCCGATTTGGCTGGAGACGCAGATGGTGGCTCGCTGGGAGCCGGCGGTGGCCACCTCGGGTCCGCTGCCATCCCCTTGCTCACCCCCGTCTCCGCCCGGCATCCATACCGTCTCCACGGTCTGCCCGTCCTGCCCGGCAACCAGGTAGCGCTCGGTACCGTCGACGGAACGAAAGGTCTCCACTATTCGTGGCCCGTCAATATTCCAGCCCTCGCCGGCCATAGCTTTTCGCAGCTCGCGAGGCAGGGTATGTACCAGATCGAGAGAGGCGATCCGCTGATGAAACATGGCCTCAAGCAGCTGGCCGGCCCGGTAGGCGGGCTGGCGAAACTGCAGCATCAATTCGGTAAGTTGTTGACGGGAAAGGCCAAAAAGATTCTTAGCGGCAGGCTGGGCTGCTCCGTCTAATACAGGGACGAGATTTTCCCTACCAGGCATCTCTTGGGGCAGCATAGCACTCCATTATTTTGCGGATTTGCCATTAACGTTTGCACCAACCAGGGTGCATTGAAGAGCAACTTCTGTCCCCGGAAGACCTGCCCAAAGTGCACCGCATTTTGGTAATCGGGCACAGGAAATCCGCTTTAGCCCAGGGAAAGCCGCTACACTGAGATGGTGACAGAACGCAGCATTCGACGCACGGTCCTACCCTCCGGCCTGACTATTCTGACCGAACGCATGGAGCATATCCGGTCAGTTGCCATGGGTGTGTGGATCCGGGCCGGCTCCAGGCATGAGTTGCCGGAAGTAAACGGCATCTCGCATTTCGTCGAACACATGGTCTTCAAGGGAACGCAGTCGCGATCCGCCAAGCGCATTGCGCGCGAGGTCGACGCGATCGGCGGCAACCTGGACGCATTCACCGGCAAAGAGACGATCTGCTTCAACCTCAAGGTTCTTGATCAGCATGTGCCCACGGCGCTGGATGTTCTCTCCGACCTGGTGTTGAACCCGGTCTTCAATAACGACGACATCATGCGCGAGCGCGGGGTAATCCTCGAAGAGATCAAGATGGACGAGGACAATCCCGACTACCTGGTGCACGAGATCTTCACGCAGAATTTCTGGAAGGACCATCCCTTAGGGAAACCGATCCTGGGGACCAAGGAGACAGTGCGCCGCTTCGAACAGGATATTTTGTTCGATTACTACGGCCAGCGCTTCTCCGGCAGCAACATGGTGTTCTCCGCCGCGGGCAACCTGGAGCACGACGCCTTTGTCGATCTGGTAGCAAGGCGGTTCGATCACATAGCGCCGGCCAACCGTCCACTTGCGGAGACGGAACCGCGCACGGTTTCGAAAATCGTGCTGCGCAACAAAAAAGCCTTGGAACAGGTGCAGCTTTGTTTGGGCGTTCCCTCTCCACCCATCGCGCACGATCTCCGTTACGTTACCCTGCTGCTCAATACGGTGCTGGGCGGCGGCATGAGCTCGCGGCTTTTCCAGACGGTGCGTGAAGAGCATGGCCTGGCTTATTCCATCTTCAGCGACCTGAACCCGTATCGCGACACCGGCTCGCTGTGCGTCTATGCGGGTACATCGTCCGCGCACTGCCTGGAGGTGATCGAGTTGATCATGTGCGAGTTCCGGCGCCTCAAGTGCGAAGCGCTGCCGGAAGACGAGCTGCAACGCTCCAAAGATCAGCTCAAAGGCAACATCATTCTCGGCCTGGAGAGTTCCATGTCGCGCATGTCGAACCTGGCTCGCCAAGAGATGTACTTCGAACACTTTTTTGGCGTGGACGAAATCATGGAGAAGGTCGATACCGTTACCAGCGAAGAGGTGATGGCCATGGCCAATTCCCTCTTCGACCCGGACAAGGTTGCAGTGACACTCCTGGGCCGGCTCGACGGGCTCAAGATCAGTCGCGCGCAGCTGGCCTGCTAGGTTCGTTGAGCGCTTTTGCCGCCGGGTGCGTCCATATCATTTGTAAAATGGGACCGTCATGACTCACACCAGCAATACCGGGATCCTCCGCAGTAATCGCCAGCGCGGCTTCACCTTGATGGAACTGCTCATCGTCATGTCCATCATGATCATCCTGATGTTGATCGCCATCCCGAACTTCATCAGCATGAAGGCCCAGGCGGACGAAACCTCAGCCATCCAGTCGCTTCGCGCCATTTACCAGGCGCAGATCCAGTACCAGACGAACTTTCCCGCCAATGGCTTCGCCTGTGCCTTATCCGCACTTGGTGGCAACGCAAGCGCTGGTCCACCCAGCGCGCAGGCGGCGCAAGTTCTTCAGGGCGATCTGGCGACGGGACAGAAATCGGGCTACACCTTCAACATCGTCAACTGCAACAAGGTCACGGTCAACAATCAGGACATGTACACCTCCTACGAGGCGACTGCGGTTCCTCAATCGGTTGGGAAGTCGGGTCATCGTGGTTTCTGCATCGACTCCGCAGGGGACATCAAGGCCGACCCCGCCGGTGGCACGAATTGCACTCAGCCGATTCAGTAAGCGCCCGTTGCGTATTTGTACTGCTTCTGTTACTGCCGATTGCTTCGTTCGCCCAACCGGAACCCACCGCACAGCAGATAGC
Source organism: uncultured Acidobacteriaceae bacterium (assembly GCA_963743365.1). GTDB lineage: Bacteria > Acidobacteriota > Terriglobia > Terriglobales > Acidobacteriaceae > PALSA-350. The sequence continues at coordinate 115,918 of CAVUQE010000012.1, read as the reverse complement.
TCAGCGTGTCGATAAGTATTACAACAGTCTCCATTCGCTGCGCACCGCTTTCACCGAGAGCTTTCAAGGGATGGGCATCGACCGCGAAGAGAGCGGGACTCTGCTGCTGCGTAAGCCGGGAAAGATGCATTGGAGCTACACCAATCCGCCAGGGAAGGTGTTTTTGCTCGACGGTAAATATGCCTGGTTCTATTCGCCCGGAGATGCCCAGGTACAGCGTCTACCTACCGCAAAACTGGACGATCTGCGTTCGCCGCTACGCTTCTTGCTCGGCCACACGCAACTGCAGAAGGAACTCCAAGGGTTGACGCTGACCACAACTGACGGTGGGCTGCAGCTCTCCGGAGTGCCCAAGGGGATGCGCAACCGGGTGGAGAAGATTGTCCTTGGGGTGAGCACCGATGGGGTCATCCACTCCATGGTCATCGACGAAACCGATGGCGCGCGGACTGCATTTACGTTCAAGGAAAGCCAGGCGGATGCGCCGGCACCGGACTCGGATTTTGTTTTTCATCCGCCGCCGGGTGTTCCAGTGGTCGACGGTTTGCCCCCGGTGTAGGGCTTCAGACGGAGAGAAGATCCCGAAACCCCGCGGCTGACGTTCAGGTTCGGTTCGATTGGCTTTCCCTCAGAGCATGAGTAAGGCTCTGGCCGTCCCCAAGTGCGTCCGGAGAATAATTCACCGAACCTCTAACCGAAACTACCCTAACTCGCATCTATATCGGTAGCAAATCAAAAACTGACGAGCATCGAGCCTAACCGGCATCTTCGTGGCTAGGATGGCGCACCCCGGGCAAATCGTACCGTGGCGGCATCCTTTGAGTCATGGAGATCGCTATGCAAGCAAGATGCCGGAGTAAGCGCGATGGAAACATGCCCCAAGACCGCCTCACCCCGCCCGCCCGTGGAGGGCCGTCAGCTCCCTCGGCTCGCAATCGAAGGGGGGGCTTATAGCGCTTATGGCGCTTTTAGCGCTCATTTTATTGGCGCTGCTCCCGGCTGTTTACCATTCCGTCGGGTCACCCCAGGACCCTTATCTCTCTTATCTCGCTTATTTCGCATATTTCTACAGGCGCCGCTCGAAGCGAGTGTGCCTCGGGAGAAGGCAAAACCTCAGGGGCTCAAAGCCCTCATCAGGTGCGTTGTATACCGCCCGACTAAAGAGCTTGCGGAAAAACTCTTTGAACGAAGGGCACGACTTTAGTCGGGCCGTAAGCGTCATCGATGATGAGGGCTTCAGAGTCTGTGTGAGAACTGGCGGAGAGGAGCCGCACGAAGGGCACGGGTTCAGCCGTGCCGAAGAAGCCATGCTTTCTGATCGGCTTCAGCCGCTGAGGTACGTTTTTAGAGACAATGTCAGCCGCCAAGAACGACTGGAAAGCATACCCCAGGGGCTTTTAAGCCCCTGAGGAATTCCTTTCCTGGTCCGCAACGACCTTTCCGCAACCTGTTTAGTCGGGCGGCACCCCGGCGCCACCGCTTAGGGAGTGGAGAGATCTGCGGTATCCCTTTAGTCTTCAAAATATGCGAATCAAAGCCTTGGCAGCTTCAACGGCGTGTTTACTGGCGGTCCTGGTTGCCGGGGGGCAAAGCACGAAACATAGCGGGCCTTGGGAACTCGAGGATAGCGGGTCCACTGCCGGGCTGCGGGGAGTCCATGCCGCGGGCGGTGGGGTGGTTTGGGCGAGCGGCACTGGCGGCACCATACTGCGCAGCGAGGATACTGGCTACCTCTGGCAACAGTGCACTGTGCCGCCGGGCGCAAACAAGCTCGACTTCCGCGCTGTCTGGGCTTGGGACGCGCGTAACGTCTTGGCCTTGTCGAGTGGACCCGGCGACCAATCGCGCCTCTATCAGACTACGGATGGCTGTAACAGCTGGAAGCTGCTCTTGACCAATCCCGATGCGACCGGCTTCTGGGATGGGCTGCTCTTCCTCAACCGGCAGCAGGGTGTCATCTACGGTGATCCGGTGCAGGTGCCGGGACGTACTGATCATGTGAGGTTTGGTTTACTGGTGACCCACGACGGCGGGAAAACGTGGAGTCCTGGCGCTCCACTGGAGCCGCTTACCGGAGAGTCTGCTTTCGCAGCCAGCAACAGCGCCATGACGGCGAGCGGAGATTGGATCTGGCTAGGGACCAGCAAGGCGAGGGTGCTGCGGACACGGGACCTGGTCACATGGCAGAGCGCACAAACCCCGCTGGCAAGCGGAAACGACTCCTCCGGCGTCTTTTCCTTAGCGTTTCGCGACCAAAAGCACGGGATCGCTGTGGGTGGAGACTATCGCAAACCGGAGGAGGCAACCGGCACCGCGGCTTACACCTCGGACGGCGGAGAACACTGGAGCGTTCCAGGCAAGCTACCCCATGGGTATCGTTCTGCCGTGGCCTGGGACGCAAGAGAGGAAGCCTGGATCGCGGTGGGTAGCAATGGCTCCGATATCTCTTATGACGATGGCAAGACCTGGCAATGGCTCGATAGTGGTAATTGGAATGCTCTCAGCTTGCCTTGGGCCGTCGGTCCCCACGGTCAAATTGGCAAGCTGGGAACGCTTCCGGCCAAGCCGGCGGCAGCGGCTGGAGTATCCCGTTAAACTGGTAAGGGGCCCATGGCAGAGTTCGTAGTCAAGCTGGCAGATGAGCGGGGACGCATTCAAGAGCAGGTTCAGGTCGCCGGCTCCGCGGAAGAGCTGCGCACCCGTTTCTCCCAGGCCGGCTACTACGTCTACTCGGTGCGGCCACGCGGGATGCGCGGCGGAGGCAGCCGTAAGAAAGCCAACCTGGAAGCCTTCATCATCTTCAACCAGCAATTTCTTACCCTGATCAAGGCCGGCCTGCCCATCGTCGGCTCGCTCGATATGCTGGTCAAAGGCCAGAAGAATCCGACCTTCCGCGCACAACTGGAAAATGTAGCCGCGCGCGTACGCACCGGTGAGTCGCTCTCCGGAGCTTTTGAAGCCCAGGGCGGCTTTCCCCTGATCTACACCACCACCCTGCTCGCGGGAGAACGAAGCGGGCAGCTCGAAGATGTTCTGTCACGGTATCTTGCCTTCCAGCGCATTTCGCTCTCCTTCCGCAAGAAGCTGATGGCTTCCCTGCTCTACCCCTGCCTGCTGGTCACGATGGTGATCGCGTTGTTCATCTTCCTGATCAGTTTCGTGGTGCCACGCTTCGCCATGCTTTACGACCAGCTGGGTACCAATCTACCGGCGGCAACGCGCATGCTATTGGCGGTGGGCAATAATTTTCAGCATTACATTTTGTGGCTGCTAGCCGGTATCGCCATCATCGTCTACGCGCTCTTCCGCTATAGCCAGACCACGGCCGGCACGGCGCGCATCGATCGCATGCGCATCAATATGCCGATCTTCGGCAATATCTGGCGCAAGTATCAGGTAGCGCTCTTTGTGCGCACGCTTTCCAGCCTCCTGGTCGGTGGACTACCGCCCGTTCCCTCGCTTGAAACCGCGGCGCGCTCCATATCGAGCGACACGATTGCCAAGGCTGTGATGGCCTCCGTAGGCACCGTGCGCGAAGGAAAAAGCCTGGCCCAGAGCCTGGAAAAAACTGGGGTTTTCCCCGACCTCGCGGTAGAGATGATCGACGTCGGAGAATCTACTGGAGCTTTGCCGCAGATGCTCAACTCGGTCGCCGAGTTTTTCGAAGAAGACGTACAAACGGCGCTGACCGCCGCGCTGGCTCTGATCGAGCCAGCTATCCTGATTGTGATGGGCTCAGTCGTAGTCGTGATTCTGATCGCCCTTTATCTGCCCATCTTCTCCCTGGGTCAAGCCAGCACCATGGGGGGCCACTGAGGAGGCCCTGCCTCCGCTTTGTCCATTTCTGCCGTTAGGAGTTTCACATGGCCGATAGCACCGCACTTCTCACTACCCTCGTTCCAGAGTCCGAAGAGAGCTCGCGCGCGCAGGCGCTGGCCCACCGCTACCGCTGTGAGTTCGTCGACCTGAAGAACTTTCGCATCCAGCACGAGCTCTTCCGCAGTGTGCCCGTGGATATGATGTTCCGCTACAACTTCGTTCCCCTGGAGCAGATGGAAGACCGGCTGGTGATCGCGGTCAGCGATCCCAGCCGGCTCATGATCCTGGACGAAATCAGCGGCCTGCTGGGGCAACGAATCACCACCCGGGTCGCGACCCTCTCCCAAATCACCGACCTGCTCAAGAAGACAGAACAGTCGCAGCGCGTGCTCGACGAGGCGTCCGAGGGGCTCACGTTCGATGTCATTTCAGCCGAAGACAATCCCGATGAGAACATCTCGATCGAGAAGCTTACCTCCGAAGAAGACATCAGCCCCATCATCCGGCTGGTGGACACCACCATCTTCACGGCGCTCGAGCGCCGCGCCTCCGACATCCACCTGGAAACCTACGACGACTCGCTGGTGGTCAAGTACCGCATCGACGGCGTACTGCAGGCAGCCATGGCGCCCATCGCGCGCGAGCATCACTCCACCATCCTTTCTCGCATCAAGGTCATGAGCGAACTGGACATCGCTGAGCGCCGCGTGCCCCAGGACGGTCGCTTCCGCGTTCGCTACAAAGGGCGCCTGATCGACTTCCGCGTCTCCATCATGCCCACCGTGCACGGCGAAAACGCCGTGCTCCGCGTGCTGGATAAGGAGTCGATGAGCGAGAAGTTCCGCAAGCTCACCCTCGACGTAGTCGGTTTTGGAGAGGAAGATCTGCGCCGCTTCCGGCGCTATATCCGCGAGCCCTACGGCATGGTGCTGGTCACCGGCCCCACCGGCTCAGGCAAGACGACGACCCTCTATGCCGCGCTCAACGAGATCAAGAGCGACGAGGACAAGATCATCACCATTGAAGACCCGGTGGAGTACCAGATTCGCGGCATCACGCAGATCCCGGTGAACGAGAAGAAGGGGCTCACCTTCGCCCGTGGCTTGCGCTCCATCCTGCGCCATGATCCGGACAAGATCCTGGTGGGCGAAATCCGCGACCAGGAAACGGCACAGATCGCCATCAACTCTGCGCTGACGGGCCACCTGGTGTTCACCACGGTCCACGCCAACAACGTCGTCGACGTGCTGGGGCGTTTTCTCAACATGGGCGTGGAAGCGTACAACTTTGTCTCCGCGCTCAATTGCATCCTGGCCCAGCGGCTGGTGCGTACCATTTGCGAATACTGCAAGCGACCGGTGCGCTACGACGATGAGTTCCTGCGCAATAGTGGACTGGACCCTGATCTGTGGCGCAGTTTTGACTTTTTTGAGGGCGGGGGCTGCATCGAGTGCGCGGGTACCGGTTACCGAGGCCGGACCGCCATTCACGAGTTGCTGGAACTGAATGATGCCATTCGAGAAATTATTTTGGAGAAGAAGCCGGCCTCCGAGGTGCGCAAGCTGGCCCAGCTGCAAGGCATGCAGTTCCTGCGCGAATCGGCAGTGGATCGCGCCAGCCGCGGCTTGACGACTCTCAAGGAAATCAACAAGGTCACCTTTATCGAGGCCTTCCGCTAGACATGCTTTCCAGGATCACCAATCGTATCTTTCCCTCGGAAGCCGACGCGCTGCGGCCGCGCCTGGCGTGTGAGATCACCAGCGCCGGCGTGGTTGCAGGCCGTCCTGGCGACGGGGAACAGGAGATTGTTTCTTCGTTTGCCCCCTTGCGTCCAGGTGTGCTGGCCGCGGGCCTGAAGCCACCCAACTTCACCGATCGTGCCGCGGTGGCCGGCGCACTGCGTCAGGCACTGGATGAAATCAGCGTCAAAGAAAGCCAGATCACGGTCGTGATTCCCGACGCTGCCGTCCGCGTGCTGCTGTTGGACTTCGACCTGTTGCCCCCAAAGGCGGTCGAAGCTGTGCCCATCATTCGCTTTCGCTTGCGCAAGCTGGTCCCCTTTGAGGTGGAAGATGCGGCCGTCAGCTACCAGGTCATGCCTGGCAAGCCGGGGCTGGTGCGGGTGATCGTCGCCGTTTCCCCTGCTGCTGTACTGGCCGAATACGAAAGCGCGGTGCGCGAAGCGGGTTACGAACCGGGCGTGGTCTTACCCAGCACGCTGGCTGCGTTGGCCGCAGTCAGCGGGGAGGAACCTTCGCTGGTGATCAACCGCAATGGCAGCTCGGTCACCACCGCGATTACGCGCAAGAACGAACTGCTGCTCCACCGGACGCTTGAACTCACTGAGAAGGAGTGGCTACCCCAGGACAACCAGTTCCACGCCGTGGAGGAACTGCAGCAATCGGTAAGTGTTGCGGTTGCTTATTTTGAGGATACGCTGGAATCGCCACCGCGGCAGTTGCTATCCTGCGGCCTTGGCGGCCCGGAGGAGCTTATCCGCCTGCTGGGCGACGAGAACATCCCGGTGCGTGACGTCGTCCCGACGCCCTACAAGAGCAAGGCTATGCCTGGCGGCATCCTGGCCGGGGTGGTGGGAGCGCTCGCCAACTGATGCGCATCCAGCTCAATCTCGCTTCCCGTCCGTTCGTCGAGCTCGGGCCCCTTTATCTGCGGCTGCGGATCCTGATCGCCCTGCTGGCGTTGGTCGCAGCGCCGCTTTGGTTATTGCTGGCCGCGGAAAAACGCAAGGCAGGCGAAGCCCATGCGCGGCTGGCTGCGGTGGAGCAGAAGATCCAGGCCATCGAGTCTCAGAGGCAGGCGTTTCAGATGCAGATGCAGGAGCCAAAAAACGCCGCGGTGTTATCGCAATCGCAGTTTCTTAACCAGCAGGTCTTCGCCCGAAAGGCCTTCTCCTGGACCGCAGTCATGATGGATCTGGAAAATGTGCTGCCCAGCGGGGTGCAGGTGCTGAACATCGACCCGGTGGTGACGCGCGACGGCAAAGTCACCATCCGCCTGCGCGTGAGCGGACCCCATGACCGGGCCGTCGACCTGGTCCGGAACCTGGAGCATTCGCACCGTTTTCTGGCTCCCCGCCTGGCTCGGGAGACGGCGGAGAGCAACCAGAATGGTCGGCAGGTCGAACAGGTCAGCGCCACGTCAAATGTGAACTTTGATCTGCTGGCGGAATACAATCCGCTGCCGGAGATCGCTGAGAAGCCGGCTGCTGCGGGGCCGAAGGATAAGAGTCCAACCAGAACCAAGCGGCCTAAGGTCCCCGGCGCTGCCCGGAAAGCCAGCCGTAAACCGCCGGCCGGCAAGGTGGCCACGCCATGAAGAAGCTCAACGGCAACCTGTTCAGCTTACTCAACCTGCATATCGCCGGAGTGGCCCTGCTGTTGATCCTCAACCTGGTTCTTGGCGTACGCCTCTTTCTCGCCTGGAATACGTTGCGCGCCGCCGGCCCCGAGCAGTTGCAGCAGCGGCAGACCGCCTATCGCGCGCTGCAGTTGGAGATGAGCCCGTTGCGCGGATTGCCGCAGAAGGTGGACCTTTCACGGACCCAGGCGGACGATTTCTACGCCGCGCGTTTTCCCGCCGCGTACTCCACCGTCTCCGCAACAATCAACGACCTGGCGCTGAAAAATTCTGTGCGCCTTACCAACCTCGCCTACAGTCCCAGGCCCGCGATCAAGGGACTGATTGAACTCCGGCTGGATGCCAGCCTCAGCGGGGAGTACGCACCGCTCATGCACTACATCAACGGACTGGAGCGCAGCAAGACGTTCTTCCTGATCACCGGGCTTACCCTCACCGGACAGCAAGGCGGCTTGGTCAATCTGCGCCTGAAACTCAATACTTATCTTCGTGCCAGCGACCTGAAGGAGCTTCCTCCGTCCAACCAAGGAGACGAGGGCCAACAGCCCGGAGAGGAGCAAGCCCAATAATGGCCATCAAAGTCGGTACTGAAGATAAGAAGAAGGTATACCTGGCAACCGGCCTTGGCTTGGTCATGCTCATCCTGCTGGTGCGCTTCCTGTGGCAGACCTTCGGCCCTTCGCCAGCCCCGGCGCCGGCTCCTTCTCCGGTGGTCACGGCGCCGCGTCCCGCAACCACGCCTTCGAGCGGCGAGGCGCCGCAAGAGAACACCACCGCGCCTGCATACGCGCACCCGGCGGCGAAGGTCGGCGGCTTAGCCGCGCTCGACCCGACGCTGCACCCGGAGATCATGCGCCAAGCCGAGTCGCTCGAGTACACGGGCAAAGGGAGAAACATCTTTTCCATGTTCTCGGCGCCCCCGGAGATACCCAAGCCAATCGCTCCCATTCGCCAGGCGCACGTCGATACCGGGCCTCCACCGCCTCCCCCACCTCCGCCCATCAATCTCGGATTCTATGGCTATGCGGCGGAGAAAACGGGGCAGAAACAAGTCTTCCTGCTCCACGGCGACGATATCTTTATCGCCTCGGAAGGGGATGTTGTCGACCGGCGTTATCGGGTGGTGAAGATCGGGACCGCCTCCGTTCAGGTCGAGGATATTCCGTACCACAACACACAAACATTACCGCTACGCCAATGAAGACGCGACTCAACGCAACACAATCCGGCCCTGGTCACAACCTTCGAAACGAGGAAGGATTTCTCCTGCTGGGCGTGCTTTTCATGGTCCTGCTGATCACCATTGCACTGGCCGTAGCGGCGCCCAAGATAGCTGAATCCATCCGCCGCGACAAAGAAGAAGAAACCATCCACCGCGGAAAGCAATATGCCCGTGCCATCCACATGTACTACGCAAAGTACAACCGGTATCCCAACAGCATCGACCAGCTGATGAAGACGGACAATGTGCGCTTCCTGCGCAAGCGCTATCTCGACCCCATGACAGGGAAGGACGACTGGCGCATCATCCATTTGGGTGAGGCCACGGTTCCGGCCGTGGGTTTGTTCGGACAAACAATACAGAGCGGCATCACGCCTACCGGGGTGACCAACGGCACGGGCGGCGTTTCAAGCAACTCGTTGGGTTCCTCTTCCTCCTTTGGCTCAACCGGGTCATCGCTAGGGGGCGGCAATTCGGCTTTCGGGTCTTCGGGATCTTCCTTCGGTAGCAATAACGGTTCATCGTTTGGCTCTTCGTCTTCATCCTTCGGGAACTCAGGCTCGACTTTCGGCAACAGCGGGTCATCCACTGCGACCACCGGCGGCACCAGCGCCAGCTCCGGCAGTAGCGCCGACTCTGGCAGTGGCACCAGCTCCGGCAGCGGTTTCGGATCGAGTTCTGGCAGTGGTTTCGGATCCACCACTGGGAGTGGGTTTGGTTCCAGCACAGGAAGTGGGTTTGGTTCTTCTCCTGGAATCGGGGGTACGGTCACGACTGGCGGATTGGGCTCCACAAATCCCACCGGAACGACCGGGGGGAGCGGCGGCTTCGGCACACCTGGCGCTACATTCGGTGGCGCCCCGATCATGGGAGTCGGCCTGCTCAGCAAGAAAGAATCGATCAAGGTCTTCAGGAAACAGAACCACTACAACAAATGGGAATTTGTCTACGATTACACCCAGAGCGCTCTTGAAGCGACGGCCGGCGCCCCCACCAACATCAACGGCAGCATGACCGGCACAAATGCGACCGGTACGACCGGAACCGGCTTCGGCTCCAGCAACGGCACGGGGTTCGGGTCTAGCAACGGATCCGGGTTTGGTTCCAGTTCGGGTTTTGGCTCCAGTAACGGCTCCGGTTTCGGTTCCAGTTCAGGTTCAGGTTCAGGTTCAGGATTTGGATCGAGCAACGGGTCTGGGTTCGGGTCCAGTTCTGGATTCGGCTCCAACAACGGATCTGGCTCCGGCTCTAATAATGGCTCGGGTTTCGGTGGATCGCCCAGCCCTGTCAGCCCCACGGCACCGGTCAACAACTCGCCTCAGTAGAACCTGCCATTCTGTCGAAGAACATTTCCAAGAGAGGTCCGCTGAACTGCAGGTCGGAGCAGCCTAGGTCTTAGTGCCGCGCCTACGGCGCTCAGATCATCTTCGGAATATATTCCCAGCCCTCCCGGGCTGGGCTCACGTTTGGCGGTCGGCCCTCCGGGCCTCGCATCCATGGCGATTTTGGGGTGTCATTTCTTTCGGCTCCAGTGAAGGCGCGGCAGATTCCGAATGCAGAAGCATGGGAGGGGTTGCGCCCCGTCTTTTTCAACCCACGTACGCTCCCACGGCAAGCCGGGGCAGGTGGGCGAGCGAGGGGCACAGGTCCCAAAACCGCAGACTGTGGTTCTAGGACAAAATCCGTCAGGTCGAAGTGCGCGACAACTGCGGCTAGCGCTTCTGAAAATCCGGAGAACCCAGCAACAGGCCTGCGACCACCGCGGCTTGCTTGTCCGCAGGCGGTGGTATCGGCGTCGCCAGATCCATCACCTGAACGAATGCCGCCCGGACGGGAATGGCTCCCGCTTGCTTGGCGCCTGGCTTGGGTGGCTCTGACCCGGGCAGTGCGATCGGTCCTTGCGCCGTTAGCGCGTCAGCCTGCTGCAAGACCGTTTGCCGCGCCTGCGGATTCAACTGCCCATCCAGGAACAAAGACTCCAACTTGGTTTCCTTCTGCGCGGCAGTGGCAGCATCGGGCCCCTTGATCTTCATCAAGGCATCGAGATCGGTAGCCGTGCCCAGCTTATGGCCGGCGAGCGCCAGAGCGATGTTGATGCGGGTTAACAGGTCCCCGGAGTTTACCCACGCTCCCGCCGTCCAGGAATATCCATTCGGCGTCTGGCAGCCGTAGAAGGGCATGCCCAATTGATTCATCGCGTTGAGCACAATGGCCGGCCGCTCCACTTCGCCTTTAGTCGCCCGCACCGCAGAAAGAACAAACTCTTCCGGAGTCTTAACCTTGGCGCGATACGCCTCGCGGGACCAGAACTCCGGCGAGGTAAACATGGTACGCAGCACTTGGCGGATGTCGCCGTCGGTGTGCAAATAGGTCTTCGCCATGCGGTCCACGAGCGCAGGCGGTGGAGTGTCACTCACGAAGCGCTCCGCTAGCTGCTCCGATAAATGGTGCGCCGTCGCGGGGCTGCTTGCGAGCTGGTGCAGCACGGCAAGACCCTCCTGTTCGCCACTCTCCTGAATGGCATGGCCCAGGACATACTTGGGTCCGGGCTCGTGGCGCCGCTCATTGAAAGTAAACCCTCCGCCTTTGCGAGGCTCATCGATCGTCCAGCCGGTAAAGACCTTGGCCACTTCGGTTACGTCTTTCTGCGTGTACCCGCCGTCGACGCCGAGAGTATGCAGCTCCATCAGCTCGCGGGCATAGTTCTCGTTCAACCCGAGGTCTTTGTTCTTGGCCGCGGGATTCGCCTGGGCACGTTCCGCCGCTAACGAATGCGGGCCGATGCTGGAATGGTTATCAAGATAGAAGAGCATCGCTGGGCTCTTCGCCGTCGCCACCAGCAGGTCCTCGAACTTGCCCATGGCATTCGGCGCAATCACATTTTGCTCGTAATCCACCAGGTACCAGGGCGCAAACTGCCCCTTTTTCAAATAGACATTGAAGTGGTTCAGCCAGAAGTCCGTCATCACCGCCTGCAACTGCCGCTGGCTGTAGATATCCGTGAGCAAGCGGGTTTGCAGGAGTTCGCCGGCTACCAGTAACGTCGGGTTAATCAGCGCAACTACTGTTTCTTTTTGCTGGGGAGTCATTCCGGCCGTCAGTTGGACGCGCTCTTCCGGGGTCAGGCCCTTCATGAAACCGCGAAGCTGACCCGGCCTCATACTCACCAACCGATCCAATCGTTGTTCGGGAGATAGATTCACTATCTGGGTTGAGGCCAGGTCGGCATACAGCTTTTGCTCATGCACGGTGATCGACGGGGAGCTGGCTACGTCCTCGAGCGCCATAGCGTCGGCCATCACACTTTCGCTTGCCGCCGCCTTCGAGTTCTCCTGACTACTCTCTGCCATGGCTGGGGGCACGGTCGCATTTGTCCCCGCTGCGGCAACGGGTTCAGAACCGGGTTGCCGAGCCGCTTCCTGCGCCTGCTTCTGCCGCTTTTCTTCGTAGGCAAAGACCTGGTTCTGGTAGATTGCGCGCTCCACCCGATCGGCGGGCAGGGCGACCTTTCCGTCAGCCACGGCGCGAATCACCGCCCCGGACGGAAAGGCTCGCAACAGATCTTGCTGGCTCAGATGCATGGCGGGAAAGCTCTGCAAGCGTGCCTCAAGCAGGCTATCGTCGACCTGCTCCGGGTTGAGCTGCATCTCCACCCATTTCTTCACCCCGATGGCCTGTATTCGTTGCACATCGCCTGGCCGGGGGCCAAAGGTTAGCCGGTTCAGCGCCTGGGATGCGCGTTCTTCTTCGGTGAGTGGCTGCACGGCCGGAGCCCGCTTGCTATGCCAGCCAGGGCCGGCCGCAGCCAGCAACATTGACGGCTCCAGGACCAGCGAAAGGATCAGGCAGCTAGCCAAGGCACGGCTAAACAGTCCGGCAGGAGAGCACAAGGATGAGGGCATGGTCGAACTACTCCTCAAAACACCAATCTAGGCTTTCAGACCCCCGGATGGGGCCGAAGTCGCGTCCTCAGGGCCGGATTTCAGCCTTGGGCTTGCGCTGGGATTGCCTCGGTTGGTGGCTGGGGATCATCCAAACGTTGGATTCCTTGTGCTTTAGCCGTCAGCTGGTCGGTTCCTCGACGATCGTTCCAGCCTGGTCGGCTGAGTGCCCATCGCCTGATAGACAGACTGGATTTCCCCTTGGATCTGCACAAACAGGAGAACGCTTCCGGCAGTTCGGCCAGCGCTACGCTCGTTATGTCATGGAAGTGAAGACGATGGTCCTGTGTCTCTGCGACCAAGTCCTGCAACCCCTAGCCCGTATCCTGCACCCAAGCACACAGATCCATCCACGGCAAACGATAAATTGCGTCAAGAACGAGGAGAAAGCAATGCCCACAGCCACCGCCCCCGCCCCCACCGAAAAAGCCATCACCCGTGAACAACTGGTCGCCCTGCTCAATGAAGATCTGGCCCGGGAATACCAGGCGATTATTGCGTATGTGAATTATTCGCAGGTGCTGAAGGGCGCTGCCTACATGAACATCGCTGCTGAGTTGGAGGTGCATGCCGGCGAAGAACTACAGCACGCCATCATTCTGGCCAACCAAATCGACTACATGGGCGGAATGCCGGTGGTGGTTCCGAAGCCGGTAAAGACGTCGGAGAAGGCGGAAGAGATGCTGCGCTTCGACCTGGACAACGAAAATGAGACCATCCGCAATTACCGCCGGCGGATTCGCCAATGCGACCAGTTGGGCGAGTACGCGACCGCCGAGCATATCCGGACCATCCTGTTGCAGGAGCAGGATCACCAGATTTCGCTGGCCACTGCTCTGGGCATCGATGTTCCCAACCTGAGCGAGCCGTCTGCTTCCTCACAGGAATAAGCCGGCAGGCTGGGGACACCCCGTCCCCAGCCTCCACACCCTCCTCATTTAGACTGTAAGAACCACCATGTTTGAAAACCTGTCCGATAAGCTGCAGCGGGCCTTCAAAAATCTGCGGGGCCAAGGCACCATCACCGAAGAAAATATCGGCGAGGCCCTGCGTGAAATTCGTGTTGCCCTGCTCGAAGCCGACGTCAACCTGAACGTGGTCAAGGAGCTTATCGACCACATCCGGGAACAGGCTGTGGGCCAGCAGGTGATGACAGCTCTTTCCCCTACCGAGCAGGTGGTCAAGATCGTCCGTGACGAGCTGATCGCGCTGCTGGGCAAGGACACGGCCCGTTTCAACTTCGCTTCCCGCCCACCAACCGTGATCCTGATGGCAGGCCTGCAAGGTTCGGGCAAGACCACCACGTCGGGCAAGCTGGCTGCCTGGCTCAGGAAGGGCGGTCACCGGCCACTACTGGTTTCGGTCGACGTTTACCGCCCTGCAGCCCGGGAGCAGCTGCGGGTAGTGGCCAACGCAATCAAGATCAACATCTACGAGGGCGACACCAAAGGCGAGGCGCCGGGAACTGCACTGGTCGAGCGCCTGGCGAAAGAGGCACGCCGCGAAGCCATCAATTCCGGCTGCGACACGCTCATTGTCGATACGGCCGGCCGCCTGGCCCTGGACCAGGAGCTGATGGAGGAAATGCGGAGTCTGAAGAATCTGCTCAACCCGCAGGAGATCCTCTTCGTTGCCGACGCGATGACGGGGCAGGACGCGGTCCACTCTGCGGGAGAATTTCATAAGCAGCTAGCTCTTACCGGCACAGTGCTCACCAAGATGGATGGCGATGCCCGTGGCGGCGCTGCACTCTCCATCCGCCATGTCACCGGCCAGCCGGTCAAGTTCATTGGCACGGGCGAGAAACCGGAGGCCTTTGAGCCCTTCCACCCCGATCGGATCGTAAGCAGGATCCTGGGCATGGGTGACATGATGACCCTCATCGAACGGGCAGAAGAGACCCTGGACAAGAAGAAGCAGGAGGATTTTGCCCGCAAAGCGCTCTCTGGAGATGGCTTTTCCCTGGAGGACTTCCGCGACCAGCTGCGCCAGATCCGCAAGTTGGGATCCATGCAGAGCATACTCAAGATGCTGCCGTCGATCGGCCCGTTTCAGGGCATTCAGCAGATGGCCGGGCAAGTGGATGAATCGCAATTTACGCGCATCGAGGCCATCATCAACTCGATGACTAAACAAGAGCGCGACAAGCACGAAATCATCTCCGGCAGCCGCCGTAAGCGGATTGCGCGCGGCTCGGGAACCAGCGTGCAGGAAGTGAATCAGCTGCTGCGCCAGTATGTGCAGATGCGTAAGATGTTCAAAACTGTGGGCAAGGGCGGCGGCATGCAGCGGCGGATGATGGGTGCTTTGGGCGGCATGCGCGGCGCGGGACGCTAGAGCGTTTTTCACTTCTACGCTGCACGTCAAGTTCAGCGAAGTGCGGCTTTTCTTGAGGAAAGGCCACGTCGGGAGGCTGCTTTGCACAAGAAGTAAAAAGCGCTAGAGCCAGGCAAAGAAAAGCTCAACTTTCCTGAAGCCGTTCTTGTGCGGAAATCGTCAAACCGCTTAAGGACAGCCCCTGAATAACTTTACTAGACGATCAGATGGGTCTTCGGCCCGTCTCGCTGAGGGATTTTAGAGCTGCCCCTTGAGAACGCCTTATGTCGAAACTGCAAGACCAACTCGATCAGATAACGGCCAACACGCGGAACCTTGTTCAACCCGAGCGCCTCGAGATTAGCGAGCGCGCGGTTGCGGAGCTCTATGCAGCGGGAGTAGAGGATCGAATCCTGCAGGTTGGCTCTCAAGCCCCGGAGTTTGCCCTACCCGACGCCGCGGGCCGTATTGTGCACAGCACGGACCTGCTGGCCCTTGGGCCGCTGGTGATCAACTTCTTCCGAGGACGCTGGTGCCCGTACTGCGTTACCGAGCTTGAGTCCTGGAGGGATCTATACACCGCCGTCCGCAAGCGTGGCGCTCTGCTCATAGGCATATCTCCACAAACGGTACGCCAGAATGACTTCACTGCGGTGCAACACGGGCTTCCCTTCCCAGTGCTCACCGATGCCGGATGCCGGCTGGCTGCCCAGTTTGGACTGGCCTACGCGGTCGCGCCTTCTCAGCAGCAGTATTACCGCAGCATCCTGGTGAATATCCCGCTGGTAAATGGAGACGCAAGCTGGCGGCTGCCTCTGCCAGCAACCTACATCGTTGGCAAAGACGGCACGATCCTATTCGCCGGCGCGCATGCCGACTTCCGCGTCCGCCCGGAACCGCGGGAAGTCCTGGATGTGCTCTCTCCGTAATTATGCAGCACTGTCCGGAATCGCACAGTGCTGCTCATAGGTAACTGAGCCAGACGCTACCGTTGCGTTGCTTCAACCTCGCAAACCACGCACAAAGCGGGTAAAGGGCGATCACCACAAAGGCCCAGGTCATGTAGACCATCGGCAGGCCGAAGCCCCATCCAGGCGGTGTTGTAATCGGATAGTCGCCGAGGCTGGATGACTCGAACATCCAGTGCGCCTGGCCGTAACGGGCATAGCACACGACAACCGCAATCACGTGGATCAGCACTAAATGCATTGCGTAATAAAACAAGGGCACGCGCCCCAGGATCAATGCCGGACGCATGAATCGCGGGAACCCGCTGTCGAACGCCCAGAGCAGAAGCATCGCCGGCCCGAGGGTCATCAAGAGAAAGAGAAGCGACGGCGGATATTTGATTGTGTTCAGAAATGACAGAGCTGTGAAGACAGCGGATTTTTGCCGTGTCCAAGCGGCCGGATCACCGTAGACATTCAGGGCGCGCAGAGCGACAAAAGCGCTTGTCATGCCGATGCCGAGGCGTAACAAAAATGTCTTGCGGCGCTCTGCAGGCCAGGCAAAGATTTGCCCGAGCCCAAATCCTGCAGCGGTGACTCCCACCCAGGGAATCAGAGGATAGGCCACGAAGACAAGGTGCTGAGGATTGGCCACGATCAGACCCGGCGCGTGAAGAATATTCCACAGCGGCGCCAGCCGGCCCAAGGACTCTGGTTGTATAGGGTCGAGCAAATTGTGACTGGCAATCATTACCAGCCCGAAACCAGTGACCAGCGCATTCGGCAGATGAACAAGCGCGGAAAGCAGCATCATGGCCCATCCGAGAGCCCAGATGACCACCAGCATCGTGAGGTGGTAATCAAAGTTGAACTGCAAAGCAAGGCAGCGCAGCACCACCACTTCCAGAAAAATGAGCCAAAGTCCCCGTGTGAAGAGGAATCGAGAAAGTTGGGCCCTCGAATATCGCCGCAGCGCAAGATAGGCGCCGGTGCCGGCGAGCAGGAAGAAGACCGGTGCGCAGATGTTGGTGATCCAACGGGTGAAAAACAACGAGACGGTGGTTTGCGCGAGATTCGTTGGACTAATTCCGGGCATGCCCAAAAAGTCGCGGACATGATCAAGCGCCATGAGGACCATGACGATGCCACGCAACAGGTCAACCGATTCGAGACGAGCGGTCCTAGCGCCAGAGATATTCATCTGCCGGAATAGTCTAGCAACCTGGAATTCGTTGAAACAAAGGCTGCTTCTGGTACTGATCCGCAAAACCAAGATCCTCTGCATCCTCCTTTTTCAGTGCGCTTCTAGTGCCTCGACGGGATGGCTATCGTCTGCGATCCACTTAAGATCGATATCTGCCAAAGTCTGCCCGTACACCGGCTGACTGCGAGTTGGGCCGTCCTCAAGAAGGAGGAGAGAAATATGGCTTCATCACCTTCGATTGCGTCGGAAAAGAGACGAACTATCGATCCTGACAAGCTGAATGCCCTGCTGGGACAAGCAGTGCGGGACATGGGCGCGGCCATGCAAGCGCCGCTGATCGTTATCGGAGACAAACTGGGACTCTACCGCGCCATGGGAGATGGTGTCCCGGTAACGCCCGCGCAACTTGCCGAGCGCACCGGAACTGCGGAACGTTATATCCGCGAGTGGTTGAATGCCAATGCAGCTGGAAGCTTTGTGGAGTATGACGCTGCCAACGGTACGTACTTCATGACTCCGGAACAAGCGCTCGCGCTGGCACAGGACGATACTCCGATCCACCTCCCAGGCTTCTATCACATGCTGGCGTCAGTGATGAAAGACGAGGAAAAGATCGCGCAGATTTACCGCACGGGCAAAGGCATGGCCTGGCATGAGCATGAGAGGGGCTTGTTCGAAGGCTGCGAACGATTCTTCCGGCCGACTTATCTGGCCAACCTGGTTTCAAGCTGGATTCCGGCACTGGACGGAGTAGAGAAAAAGCTGAAGACGGGAGCCCGGGTGGCTGACATTGGTTGCGGACACGGCGCGTCGACATTGCTGATGGCAAAGGCTTACCCCAAGTCGCAGTTCATTGGCTTTGACTACCATGCGCCATCGATTGAAACTGCCCGCAAGAAGGCGAAGGCGGCTCAAGTAAGCGATCGCGTGACCTTTCAGGTGGCGCCATCGAAGGGCTTTCCCGGCACGGATTACGACCTGGTGGCGTTCTTCGATTGTCTGCATGATATGGGTGACCCGGCGGGTGCGGCACGGCATGTGCGCGAGTCACTGGCGCCTGGAGGCACATGGATGATTGTAGAACCCTTTGCGCATGATGAGGTCGCTCAAAATCTGAACCCTATTGGACGCATCATGTACTCAGCATCGGCATCGGTGTGTGTGCCCTGTTCGCTTTCTCAGGAAGTGGCGCTCGGCCTGGGAGCGCAGGCTGGTCCCGCGAAAATAGAGAAGGTGGTCCGCGGCGGCGGTTTCACGCGCTTCCGCAAAGCAAGTGAGACGCCGTTCAACATGGTGTTTGAAGCGCGCGCTTAGCGTACTTGGAAATTTCCACTGAGTTGTTGGGTGCTTACCGGTAGCTAACGCCTTGGCCCGTTAGCAATAACAGTAAGTCATCCAACAAGCGGCGCCGCCCGGCACGAATCTCCAATCTGCAGGAGTAAAGTTGTCACATGCGCGCAAGACTCTGGCCCGCGGTCGCCGTCTCCTTCGGCGCTCTGCTGCTGTTCTCGACGCTCTTCGCGTGGCTTGTCTCACGCGAGGCTGCCAGAATTCATGAACGCACAAAGATTGCGCACCTGATCTATCAGAAAGCGGATGACGCAATCTCCGATATCCAGGCGAATATCAACAAGGGCGCCCTGATAGAACAAAGCGGTTTGAACAGTCCGAATGTAGTTGAAACCGAGAACCGAATCGCCGAACTGCAGCGGAACACAGCAAATGACTGCACCGCCCTGATGCAGCTCATCGGTGCAAACCAAAAGGCGCAAATCCAGGCCCTACAGGAGGGCCTGGATCAGTACTGGAGCTCAATTCAGCAGAGCCTTCGCACATCGCGAACAAGCCAGGGCGAACAGACCCTCTTTAGCGAGTTGGAGAACCAGCCGGAAAGAGTTCTCGATCTTGCCGGACGCATCGATGCTCTCAACCAGGCCAGTCTGGCCCGCGAGGAGCAGGAAAGCGAATATCAACAGACGAAACTGCGGCAAATCGCAATCGCAGCGACGTTAATGCTTCTCCTGCTGGAGTGCGCGATTGCGATATTCAGTACCGCATACATGTATCGGCTCGACCAGGTCTCGGAGGCAGAGCGGCAGCGCGCCGAAAAAGCGGAACAAGAGCTCCGCCGGTTATCCAACCAATTGGTCCGGGTGCAGGAGGAGGAGAGAAAGACAATCTCTCGAGAACTGCACGACGAGGTGGGCCAGCTACTGACAGGCTTGCGCATGGAGTTGGGCACGTTGTCGCATTACGACCCGGATGACGAGTTCAGGGAGCGGCTCGAAAGCGTAAAGGGATTGGCGGAGGAAGCCCTTCGTTCGGTGCGAAATCTTGCTCTGTTGGTGCGGCCTTCCATGCTCGATGATCTGGGACTGGAGCCGGCGCTGCACTGGCAGGCAAAAGAGTTCTCGCGAAGATGCGGGATCCCTGTTTCTGTCAACATTGAAGGCAAGCTCGACAAACTGCCGGAGGCCCTTCGACTTTGCCTGTACCGCGCGATTCAAGAGGCCATGACCAACTGCGGGAAGCACGCCGAGGCTAGCCGCGTAACGGTCATCGTAAAGCAGGACGAGGCTCGCGTGATTGCTTCTGTACAGGATGACGGGCGGGGGTTCGATGCCCGGGTACAAACTCCTGGCCTCGGGTTGATGGGTATGACTGAGCGGGTGCGCGCCTTGCAAGGGCGAATGTCTGTAGCCTCGGAGCCCGGCCGCGGAACGGTGATCAGCCTAGAATTGCCGGCCAGGCTCGACCCGAGCCCATCCTAAGGCAGTTTCGCAATTACTGTGGCCTGATAAAGACCGTGGGGTGTGGTTTTCCTGGGAACGCCTTTTGCTTCGGTTTAAGCCAATCGCGAGACTGCCGTAATGGACCAGGCCGTCCCATCCTGGCCATCTCCTGTCATTTAGACTTTCCAATAGTGCCTCCAAGGGATTTGTTCCGGCGCTTCTTCCGCCTATCGTTGTTCTAGAAAGCAATTTTGCTTCTCCAACGAGAAGGACCCGATGATAGACCTCTTGCCAAGCATCCAGGATCACCCGTCAACGCCTCGAAGAACCGATGGCCTAAAGAGAGCAAGAGAAAACATGAAATACACGGTGCTCATTGCAGATGACCACGGAGTGGTACGCAAGGGCCTGCGGCTCCTTCTCGAGCAATATCCCGAGCTTGCGGTGATAGGGGAAGCAGCCAATGGCCGGGAGGCGGTAACGATGGCCGCGGCTCTCTCTCCACAAATCGTGGTCCTGGATGTCGCCATGCCCATACTGAATGGCATCGAAGCGGCGGAGCAGATATTAAAAGTGAATAGCAAAACGGGCATCATTATTCTCACCATGCACGCAGATGAGAGCTATCTGTTGAGGGCGCTCAATGTGGGCGTTAAAGGCTACCTGTTGAAGGAGTCGGCCGAAGAAGACCTGCAGTTGGCAATCAAGGCTGTGGCGAACGGCAAGCCATTCTTTAGCCGGGCAATCAACGAAACGCTGCTCGAGGATTACATGCGGATGCTTAAGCAACAGGGTCTCTCCGATACATTCGACCTGCTGACCGCCCGGGAGAAAGAAGTGCTGCAACTGCTCGCCGAAGGAAAAACGAATAAAGAAGTGGCCCAACTGCTGGATGTAAGCCCGTACACAGTCGAGAGCCACCGCACGAATCTGATGCAGAAACTCGGTATCCACAATACAGCTGAGATCGTTCTCTACGCGGTCCGAAAAAGGCTGGTTAGCTGAACCTGGTTCTCTATAGCTAAGGGTGTCCATCGAACTGCCTGTAGCGAATGCAACCAGGTTGGACACGAATCAAAACTACGGGGCGCGCAACCACTGTGCGCCCCGCTGGGGAAATTTCTATGTTCAAACGGGGCGATGTATTTGACAATCCGATCACGGGCGAACGCGCAACCATTCGCCTGGGCACGCGTGAAACGAGAGGCGACCGCCTGGTGGTCGACCTGGAGTTGCGGGGAGCGGGTTTTAGTTCTCCGCTGCATCTGCATCCATCTATCCATGAGCGGCTGAGAGTGGTGAGCGGCACCGTCGGCATATCGATCGACGGGAGAGTTTCGATTGCCGATTTGGACAAGACAATTGAAATTCCCCCCGGGGTCCCTCACCGGTTCTGGAATGCTGGAATTATCGAGGCGAAACTGATCATGGACGTTCGGCCGGCAAATCGATTTGAAGCCTTTACCCGAAATATGATTGGTCTAGCCCAGGATGGCAAAACGAATCCAAAGGCTATGCCGAATCTCCTACAGCTTTCACTGATCGCCAAGGAATTCGGCGACGTTATCCAATTCTTGAGCCCTCCGCGTTTGCTGCAAGGCGCATTATTTCCCTTTCTTGCTCCCATAGCTCGGATGCGGGGCTACAGAGCCTCTTACAGCGAATATGTTTTTCGCTCGCCTTCGGAACGGATCCAGAATGAAGCGAAAGCGCCGATGTTTGAGCATTCATAGGAATCGGGGTTGAGATGCAAGTCAGCGAATGATACCTCCCCGCCTGACCGCCTCTATCGCGTCGGTGGTCCGCGCCGGATCACCAGGAGCCCACCATGCCAACCCATGAGCACACAAGTTCTACCAGTAGCTTGCACGCGGGCACTCTGCTTTTTGTTACAAATCCCGCTAACGACAGCCAACCCGTGCTTGAATTCGCTTGCGCCTTGGCGCAGAGACATCGTGCACGTCTTGAGCTGGTGCACGTCGTCGATCCGGAGCATAATTCGTCGATGCCTGACGCGCAGATGGGTATTCAGTACAAGCTCGAAGCGCTGGCTCGGAACTTGAAGAGTCTCAGTAGAAGCGCACGGGCGATTCTGCTCTTCGGAAAACCCGAGCATGTGCTTAGAGAGCGAGCGGAGGACATCAAGGCAATACTCGTTGCGATTGCGTTGAATGGTTCTGCAACTGACCGGGTTCAGAAGAAACTTGCCGAATACTTAGCCCAGAAATGCGATTGCCCGGTGTTAACGGTCCCTCACGATATTCGCGCAGCAGATTCGCAAGCGTTCTCAATTCCAAGCCAGCCGGCACGAAGGTTGGTTAGCTGAACCTAATTGTCTACTTTGGACTGGAAGGTCCATCGAGACTAGAACGATAGTTATGCCCACATTTAAATTTAGCCGTAGCCCGGGTAGTCACATGTTTCTTGACGCCCGCGTTTTTGTCTCGGCTCTGTCACTAGGTCTGATGATTGGGGTTTGCGGCTTCGGGCTGGATTGCCTGGTGCATCACGCGAGCAGGATCTATGCGTCCGATCTGTACACGTGCATCGTCGCATCCGTGCTTTCGTATTTGGTGCTGATTTACGAAAAGCGTCGACGTATGATTCTGGCGCGCCGGATGGAAATTGCCGCCGAGGTGAATCACCATATCCGAAATGCGCTGACCGCGATTGTGTTTTCGGCGTCGGTCGAGAACGATCCGTCGTTGCAGTTGATTCTCAAAGATGCGACCGAGCGCATCGACTGGGTGCTGACGACTGTGTTACCGGACGGAGAGGAAGGGCTGAAGTGGCCGGTGCAGAGGCCGCAGTGGCGTCCGGTCGCATGGCGCGCTCGATAGGATTCGATTTAAATAAACTTAGAGTCCTCGTTTCCTCACGGAGGACCGCTGCGGCATTGGTGAGTGAAGTTCTCACCCGGACCCTGTGGACAGGGCACACCTCCTCTGTTAGCTTGCTGTGGACGGCGTACACATTGTGACGAGCACGCCCTAAGCGTCGTCGAAACCAAAACCATAAGAGAGAAAGCTCGATGCGTGCCCTCGAAGAATTTCCAATGTGGGTAGCTCTGGCAGATCGCGCCCTGTCTTTTGGTGAGCTGATGGAAAAGCCAGCCGCGATGCAGGCCAGTTAAAGACGACAAAACTCTAACGAAAAGAGAGGACTAACCATGAGCACAGCAGCACAGCAGGTGGTGACTTCACCGGTCAAAGCTGCCAAAGGCGACTTTGTCTGGCACGAGCTCAGGACCACAGACGCCAAGGGAGCCCAGGACTTCTACACCCATGTGGTCGGATGGCAAGCGAAACCTTCCGGCGATCCCGGCGGCATGCCTTACACGCTGCTCACGGTCGGCGACCTTGGCACGGCCGGCCTGATGCAGCTAACGCCGGATATGCTCGCCTCCGGCATGAGAGCCGCCTGGGTCGGCTTCATCGGGGTCGATGACGTGGATGGCTATGCCAATCGAGTGGAACAGGCCGGGGGCAAACTGCACTGTGAGCCGATGGACATCCCAAGCGTGGGCCGCTTTGTTTCCGCACAGGATCCGCAGGGTGCTGTCTTCCTCATGTTCAAGGGCGCGATCGACTACGCACCGCCACGTCCGCCAATGGGCACCCCTGGCATGGTCGGCTGGAATGAACTCTCCGCCAACGACGGAGAGACTGCGTGGTCCTTCTACTCCAACCTCTTCGGTTGGCAAGAAGACAGGACCATGGACATGGGCCCGTTGGGCACTTACAGAATTTTCAATAACGGCGGCGCTGCGGTAGGCGCGATGATGACGCGGGACCCCAACAATTCGCCTGCGCCGTTCTGGCTTTACTACTTCAACGTTGAGGATATTGACGC
Source organism: uncultured Acidobacteriaceae bacterium (assembly GCA_963743365.1). Taxonomy (GTDB): domain Bacteria; phylum Acidobacteriota; class Terriglobia; order Terriglobales; family Acidobacteriaceae; genus PALSA-350. The sequence goes on along the minus strand of CAVUQE010000012.1, from coordinate 92,507 downwards.
CGCTGCAACGCGCATCAAGCAGAAGAATGGCCAAGTGCTGATGGGTCCCCATGAGGTACCCGGTGATCTTTGGATCATCCTTGGCGTCGATCCGCAGGGAGCCATGTTCGCGCTCGTTGGCCCCAAAAAGCAGTAGTCTTCCGGATGGCTGCACCTCTAGAGCAGAGGTGCAGCCACACTTCTAATTAAGCTCCCTGATCCAGATATTCCGGAAGCTGATGGGCTCGCTCTTGTCACCATGCGCCTGTAGCTTGATGGGAGCGGTCGTGTACGCCTTGTAGAACGGCTTGCCGATATACAGCGTCTGGCCCTTCAATTCGAAGTGATTCTCCACCAGAACACCATTGAACAAGACCGTGACATAGGCCGGTGTCTTCAGCGAGCCATCGCTATTGAAGGTCGGCGCCGTCCAAATTACGTCGTATGTCTGCCACTCTCCCGGTTTGCGCGTCGGATTCGCTAGCGGAATAGCTTGCTTGTAGATGCTACCGGCCATGCCGTTCACGTAAGTCTTGTTTTCGTAGGAGTCGAGAACCTGCAACTCATATCCGTCATCGCCCGGCCCAGTGGAGGCCAGAAATACGCCGCTGTTGCCCCGGGCCTGACCACTGCCGGTGATGTTTGTGGGAACTTTCCACTCGATGTGAAGCTGGTAGTTCTTGAAGCTTCGTTTGGTTTGGATGCTTCCCTCACCTTTGCTTACGGTCATCACTCCATCGGCAACCGTCCATTTGGCGGGAGTCTGGTCACGGACCGAAAGCCACTGGTCCATATTCTTGCCATCGAAGAGCACGATCGCATCGGAAGGAGGCGCTCCGCAGGTAGCGCCGGGTGTCACAACCGCGGGGACCGGCTCCCAAACTTCCGTCTCCTCAGGCTTCGGTTTTACCGGGGATTGAGCGAAAAGGGGGGCGGCTACGGCGAGCACAGCCGCGAACGCGAGAAGTCTCGAAAACTGAATGCGCATCATGAGACGAAAATATACTGAAATTGGGTCGATTTGGCCAAGACGCCGCCAAACGGCATTCGTTTCCTCATGGAGCCTTCTCCAGTGTTTCGCCGAGCCGGGCTGCTTGCGTCAGCAGGTAATTCCGCTCTGGGATACTCGTCGTGCGCCCGGCGGCAATCCGGTAATGCTTAACTGCAGTCTGATGGTCGCCTGCCATCTCCAGCAGATGGGCGCGCACCGCGTCGAGCCGGTGATGTCCGGCAACGCGCGGATCCGAGTCCAGCGTTTCCAGCAATTCCAGCCCCTTGGATGGGCTATGCACCATGGCCGCGGCGATGGCACGATTGAGCATCACCATGGGATTGTCGGACATGCGTTGGAGGAGGTCATACAGCGCCAGGAGCTGCGGCCAGTCAGTATCCTCGGGTCGGGCCGCTTCGTCATGCACAGCGGCGATGGCGGCCTGTAGTTGGTAGGCGCCAATCGACCCCTTTGCCAGGGCCGTGGTTAGCAGCGCGACGCCCTCGGAGATCTTCGTCTGATCCCACAGAGTCCGGTCCTGCCGGGGAAGCGGGATCATCTCATCGTCAGCTCCCATACGTGCTGCGCTGCGCGCATCGGTTAATAACATAAGCGCCAGCAGTCCGCCGACCTCCGCATCATCCGGCAGCAATGTATGGATGGCGCGCGTCAGGCGGATAGCCTCGCTCGACAGCTCGAGCCGCTGCAGATGCGGGCCGACGCTGCTGCTGTAGCCCTCGTTGAAGATCAGGTAGAGCACATGCAGCACGGCACGAAGACGTTGCGCCCGCTGCTCGCTGGTCGGCAACCGGAACGGCACGCCGGAAGCTTTGATGCTGTTCTTGGCGCGGCTGATCCGCTGTGCCATGGTCGCCTCGGGAACCAGGAATGCGTTGGCAATTTCGGCCGTGGTGAGGCCGCCGACTGCCCGTAACGTGAGCGCGATAGCTGAGGACGAAGTGAGGGCGGGATGGCAACACATAAAGAGCAAGATGAGCGTGTCGTCTTGATCGGTTTCATTCCCAGCGTCAATGGGTGGCGCCAGTTGATCCATCTCCAGGGCCGCGGCGGTCTCGCGCTGCCGGCGGGCCACTTCGCTGCGCACGTGATCCGTCATGCGGCGAAAGGCGACCTGAATCAGCCACGCCCGCGGATTGTCGGGCACGCCTTCGCTCGGCCATTGCGCAGCCGCCGCAATCAGGGCCTCTTGCACTGCGTCCTCGGCCGCGGCAAAGTCGCGAAAACGGCGGATCACCGCGCCGAGCACCTGCGGCGCAAGATCGCGCAGCAGATGCTCGGAACCGATGTCTAACCCTCGGTCGGTCACGGCAGTTCTTCGGTCCTTCGACTCATGATTTGCCGCACTTCGATCGGCATGCTCAACGGTACGCCGCCAGGGCCCGGGCCGGCCGACAATCGGGAGGCAATCTCATAGGCTCGTTCCGGACTATCGACGTCGACCATCCAATAGCCGAGAAGAAACTCCTTTGCTTCGGGGAAGACTCCATCGGTGACGGGCGTACTGTCCTTGCCCGCTCGCACGACCTTGGCCTGTTCCAGCGGCCCCAAGGACTCATTGGCAACAAACTCTCCGGATTCAGTTAGCTCTTTGTTAAGGCTCTTCAGATGTGCGAAGTGCGCCCCGATATCCTTCTCGGACCATGCCCTATACGCGTCGACGCCCGCTTTTGCGCCGGTCATCAGCAAAATGTACTTCATGTCTTCTGCTCCCTTCCATCTTCGAGTTGGTTGCTGCGCTTTCACAGGGTAGTCGGAGCATGCGGCGTGTTCTCGACATCCTGCACAAAGATTTTTAGGAGAAAAATATTCCCAGCGTTGTGTAGATTTCGCGGTTTGTGATTCGACGTTATTTCAGAGGATGCAAAGATGCCAGGGAATGCAGCAATCATGGAAACTTTCAGCGATTGGACCGCAGCCTGCGAGGTACAGCAACGGTTTATGCAGCACCTGGGCGCAACGATCGATACGCTGAGTTACAGCGCGCGCTGCCGGCAGGTAGGCGAGCTCGGCGGCGATTGTTATGATTTTTTGCCACTGCCGAATAATCGTCTGGCGCTAGCAGTCGGCGATGCCTCTGGCAAAGGTCTCGCCGCGGCGCTCATGATATCGAATGTCCAGTCGTCGTTGCGCACCGACGCCTCATTCGCAGAAAGCGACGTGGCCGCAGTGGTCGGGGCGGTGAATCGACAGGTCTACGCATCCTCACTCGCAGACCGCTATGCCACGGTATTTTATGGCGTTTTCGATGAAGCAACGCGCACTCTTCGGCACGTGAACGCAGGCCACAATCCGCCGATGGTCATTCGGCGGGACCAGTCGATCATTTGGCTGGAAACCGGCGGCCCACCCGTCGGCATGTTCCCGGATTTCACCTATGTGGAAAGCACAGTTCAGCTTAACCCGGGGGACCTGGTCGTTGCCCACACCGACGGGGTCACTGAAGCAGTCAATCCTGCCGGCGAGGAGTGGGGCGTAGAGGGTCTGCAAAAGGCAGCGGCCGAAAGCGAAGCACAATGCGCTGACGACCTAGTCCACGAGATCTTCGCGTCCATGGACGAATTTTCCCGAGGTGGCCCGACGGATGACGCTACGGTGATAGTCTTGCGAGTGCATTGAGCTTGATGCGTTGCCTGATCGAAGGGTTGCATATCTGACGGCATCGGAAGAATGGAAAGCATGGCGAGGAAACCAAAGCCCAACAAGCGCGAGGCCGTTCTCAACGCGATGCTCGACGTGGTGGCAGAGCGAGGCTTCCACGAAGCTCCCATGTCGCTTGTTTCCGAGCGCTCGGGTGCAAGTGCGGGCGTGATCTACCACCACTTCGAGAGCAAAGAAGCAATCATCCTGGCCCTATATGAGCGGGTCCGCGATCTGAAGCGCGCCGGCCTTCTGGAGGGCTACTCGCCGGATATGGATGCCAAGGAAGCGTTCATCCTGGTGTGGACGAATTGGTACAACTTCAATCGCCAGCACCCGCGAGAGATGCGCTTTCTCCACCAGTACGAGACTGCGGGCTTCGTCTGCCAGCCGGAGAAGAATCCGCACCCCGACCAGAAGGCGATGGAATTCCAGCGCCGCTTTCGCAGCCAATCGAGCGGCGGCGTTCTGAATAACCTGCCTCCCGAGGTCATACAAGAGCTGACATTCGGGGTCGTGGAACGGCTCGCCCGGCAACCGCGCAAGCTGGCTCCAGCCACCCTGCGAACGGTGGCGGAGAAAGTCTGGGAGGCGGTCAAGGCCTAATAGAGCGAACGTTCGGTCTAGTAGAGTAAAATATTGCCATGAGCAACGAACTTGTTCTTGTCACCGGCGGCTCCGGATTTATCGGCAGCCATTGCATCCTGCAGCTCCTGGCTGCAGGCTATAAGGTGCGCACCACCGTGCGAAGCTTGAAGCGCGAGGGTGACGTGCGCGCGATGCTGAAACAGGGCGGCGCCGAGCCGGGGGAGCAGCTGTCTTTCGTCGCTGTCGATCTTGAAAAGGACACCGGCTGGGCGGAAGCTGTTGTCGGCTGCACCTATGTGCTGCACGTAGCGTCGCCCCTTCCCCCAAACCTTCCCAAACACGAAGACGAGCTGATCGTGCCGGCGCGCGAAGGCACACTCCGCGTGCTGCGTGCCTCGCGAGACGCGGGGGTAAAGCGCGTGGTGCTGACTTCATCGTTCGTGGCCATCGGCTATGGGCATGAGCCGCGGACAACGCCCTTCGATGAGACAGACTGGACCGACCCCAATGGCAAGGGCGTGGCCCCCTACGGGAAGTCGAAGACCCTGGCAGAACGCGCTGCCTGGGATTTCATTGCCAGGGAAGGCAGGAGCCTGGAGCTTGCCGTCGTAAACCCGGTGGGCGTCTTTGGGCCCGTCCTGGGCCCTGACTATTCGGCCTCGATCCTCATGGTGCAACGCCTGATGGATGGCGCCTTGCCCGGCTGCCCCAAACTTTATTTTGGCACCGTGGATGTGCGCGACGTGGCCGATCTGCATCTCCGCGCCATGGCTCATCCCGCTGCAAACGGCCAACGCTTCCTCGCGGTCGCCGGCGATTTCCTGTCGTTCCTCGATATCGCCAAAGTGCTGAAGAGCCGCATGGGCGCCGCGGCCAGGAAAGTCCCCACCAAACAACTGCCCAACTGGATGGTCCGCCTTGCCGCGATGCGCGATCCGGCAGTGAAGCTTATCCTGCCCGAACTGGGCAAGAAGAAGAGCGGCACCAACGAAAAGGCCACGCGCTTGCTGGGCTGGGCCCCGCGTTCGAACGAGGAGGCCATTGTCGCTACCGCCGAAAGCCTGGTACGCCTCGGCCTCCTGAAGGACAGCCCCCAAAAACGTAACGCCGCCTGAACAGCCTGCGGAAGAACCCGGAATCGGGATCAGAGCGGTCCTCGGCGATCTGCATCTGGTTCCCAGAGGGCACTACCAGGATTCCTTCTGAACCGCAGATTTGTTGTCAGTGCGCGGCCGAAGAACCGCCTCCGACCTTGAAGTATTTCGTCAATAGAGCCAACGGAGCCACTACCAACGTGATCACTCCAAGAATGAAGAAGCAATCCATAAAACCCAGAAGCCTGGTCTGAGCGATAAGCTGATTGTAATAGTGACTGTATGCGGCGGTCATGGCATCCGCGGGCGAATAACCACGCTGCTGCAAAAACGCCGCAGTCTGCTTCACCGCATTCTGCAGCGTTTCCGACGATGTGGTCAGGTTGTCTCCCACGCGCGCCTGGTGAAGGTCTTGCCGGCGCTCCGACATGGTCGTGACCAGGGAAACGCCGACGCTTCCTCCCCAGTTGCGGAAGAAGTTGGTCAGGGACGATGCCTTGTTATTCTGCTGCGGCGTCAGTTGCGAATACGCGATCACGGTCAACGGAACGAAGAAGAAAGCATACCCGAAGCCCTGCAGCCCGCGAGCCAGGGCATAGTGGGTGTAATCCGTATCCAGGTTGAAGTGGCTGTAGTGCAGGAAAGAGATACCCACCACCACAACAGCGCCAAAAAGCAGTATGCGTGGGTGGACGATGCCACGTTGCACCAACTGGGCTCCCACCGGCGCCAGAAACGTGATCACCAGCGCGCCGGGCCCCAGCACCAGACCTGCGTCGATGGCTCGATAGCCATAAAGCGACTGCAGTATCTGCGGAATCATGGTGGTCGAAGCAAACAGCCCCACGCCGAAGATGAAGTAGAAGACGTTTGCGATAGCAAAGTTGCGAACCTTGAGCATCTTCAGATCAATTACAGGATCGGGATGTCGAAGCTCCCAGAAGACAGCTGTTGTAAGGCAAATTCCCGCGATCATAGTCGCCCACACGATGTGGCTTGAGCCGAACCAGTCGTCAATCTGACCTCGATCAAGCAGAAACTCGAGAGCGGCCGAGCCAAGTCCGACCAGGCTGATGCCTATTCCATCGATCCTGAGTTTGCCGTCTGCCGATCGCACGCTCTTTCTTTCCTCTGCGAACGTGGGCGGGTCGTGCACGAATCGGTTGGTGAGGAAGAGCGATAGGGCGCCGATCGGAATATTGATAAAAAATATCCATCGCCAATTGTAATTGTCAGTGATCCACCCGCCCAGCACAGGTCCGATCGCAGGAGCAGTAACAATAGCAACCGTGTACAGCGCGAAGGCCAATGCCCGCTTATTCGCGGGAAAAGTATCTACCAAGATCGCTTGTTCGACCGGGGCCAGCCCTCCTCCTCCCACGCCTTGAAAGACCCTGGCAGCGAGCATGATGCCGAGCGTAGGCGCCAAGCCACAGCACAGCGAGGCGATAGTAAAAAGGCCCACGCAAGCCATGTAGTAGTTTTTGCGCCCAAAGACGCGCGATAGCCACGCCGACATAGGCAGCACTACGGCATTGGCCACAAGATACGTGGTGAGTATCCAGGTCACCTCGTCGAACGATCGGCCCAGGCCACCGCCTATGTAGGGCAAAGAAACATTGGCGATTGACGTGTCCAGCAACTCCATGAACGTCGCAAGCGTCACCGTAAGAGCCACCACCCACGGGTTGATCGCCGCTTGCCGTGGGATTTGAGCTGGTACCGCTACGCTGGTTGCCAAATCTTTCCCCCAAAATGCATTGATTGAGAAACAGGCAACCACTCCGAAGCGCGCCCGGCGATTGTGCTCTTACATTGATTCCCCAGAAAAGAGACCGATGCGTCTTTTTTTTTGCTAGTCTGGTAGACGCGATGGGCAAAGGACAGGAAACCCGGCAACGGATCATTGAGCAGGCCGCTCCGTTGTTTAACCAGGGCGGGATGGCCGGATGTTCCATGCAGGACATTCTGCATGCCACGGGCCTCACGAAAGGGGGACTCTACCGGCATTTTTCCAGCAAAGAGGAGTTGGCTGCGGAATGCCTGAAATATTCACTTGCCCTTGTCTTTCAATCCCGCTCCGGCAATGCCAACCACATTCCAAACGCGATCGACAAGCTTCGTTACATGGTGGATCGATTTGTATCCACTCCCTCTCCGATGAAGGGTGGATGCCCCCTGATGAACGCTGCGGTCGATTCGGATGATGGTGACCCTCGACTGCGCAGGCTCTCTCTCCAGGGCTTGCGGGCATGGAAATCCAGACTTCTTCAAATTCTGAAAGAAGGCATCGAGCGGGGAGAGGTGGCGAGCGGAACCGATCCCGTCCGCATTGTGAACACCGTGATAGCGACTCTGGAAGGGAGCCTGCTGATCAGCCGGATCGAGCGGACGTCAAGCGCCATGGAGGATGCGAGAGCGCATCTCGAGGCACTCTTCGACGGGCTCGTTCCCCTAGGCCAGCGGGATTCGCCGCAAAAGAGGGCGGTTGTATGATGCCGTGGTCACCCAATGCCGTGATGGCTATGCCATGAAGCATGGATCAGGCATGATCTCGGCGAAGTGCTTCCAGCATGGCCGGGTGGTCAATGAAGAATTGTGTCTGCACCACTAAACCATCCCGGACATGCCAAACATGAGCGATGGGAACGCGATAGCTGACACCGGTCTCTTTTACCGTTCCGTGTGTCCACCCGATCGCCACTACGTGATCTTCGGCACTGATTACTCTTTCTATATCCAGCGTGGAATCAATTTGCGAGCCCAACTTGCCGAAAAACTGCCGGGCGCCATCGTGGCCCCGATAGACGCCTCCCCACGGCAACTCTTTCGATTGCACGATCTCGATATCGGGAGACAATAAGCTGAAGACTTTAGGGAGGTCGCGGCGGCCAAACGCTGCATAAACTTCCTGGACGGTTTGCGTGGGATCACGTTGCATGAGCACCTCCATACTGATCTGCTGAAAGATCGAAGACCTAGTCAGAGCGCTTCGATGCAAGCCTTCAAGGTTGTGAGTTCGTCATCCATCGACTTCATGCCACCCTCGAATGCCTCCATGGACATGGCCTCGGGCTTGGTTAGCGTAATCATGTAGACGGAGCTGGAAGCTCCGATCGGGACAGCGCGGGCTGTGACCGACCAGAAGCCTTCGCCTGCATCGATGAAATCGTGGTCGAGAATTCCATTGGGCTTCTGATAATGGGGGATAAGGTAACCTCTTCCCCGCGGCGTATCCATTTCCCACCGCCCATTCCCGACTGGTTTGATGGACTTCACATTGTGAATGGCCCACTTGGGCATAGTGGACGGGTCAGCGACAAAGGCATAGGCGTCGGCGACAGGCCGTTCTATCTGGACATATTTTGTAACCGAAACAGGCATGATGGTTATCTCCTCTAGGTAATTGGGATTTGTTTAAGCTTGTTGGCCGCGACCAGCTTCTTCAGGGTTGCGACCAACCGGTCTCGTTCCCCCACGGGCAACTGTGAGAAGAATTCGTGGTCGTTCTGGTCGGCAAGGGCTGCGAGTTTGGGTAAAAGCATCCGGCCGGCGGAGGTCAGGCGAACGTCCTGAAACCGGCGATCGCCAGCGGCCTCGGCACGGCTCACGAGATCCTTCTGAACCAGTCGTTCAATCAGTTTGGAGATGGCGCCACGCGTCAATCCTGTCGCAGCGGCAAGCGCACTGGGAGACGTGGTGCCGGCGTCAAACATCTCGCGCAACACAACCCATTCGGCGACGGTCACGCCGCTTCCAACCAACTTCCTGGCAAAGCTATGTGAGACGTGATTGGAAACGAATCGCAGCCAGAAGCCAGTATGACTTCTTAAATCGCTCACGCCCGCTTGAGAAGTTCGTTCTCTCATGGAGAAATATTAGTTTCCATGGAAACAGTTGTCAAGGATTCTTTTTGGACGCGATTCGAGCGGCAGTCCCTTAAGTCTGAGAGGAGATCAGCTCGCGCGTTCGCTAAATGCTTTGCGCGACCGAAGGATGGCTTCACGATGGCGCTCAGCCCAAATCCACACACCGCAGAAAGCTTCTCCCAGGCTCAGCCCCAGCTCGGTCAATTCGTACTCGACCCTGGGTGGAATGACGGGAAAAACCGAGCGCACGACAAGCCCGTCTGCTTCCATCTGGCGAAGCGTCTTGGTCAGCATCTTTTGGCTCACGCCTCCGATCAACTCACCCAGGCGAGTGAAACGCAGGCGCCCATGATCGCTAAGTACCTCAAGAGCGAGCATCGTCCACTTATCGGCCACCCGGCCGATGATTTCGCGAACCAACGCGTCCAACTCGGGGTCATTCTGCTGTGGCAGCCCAGGCGACGGAGCAGGATGCGTCCCATGGTTGCGAGAGGATACTTTGGAATTTTCGTTGACGTTTCTCAGGGCGACACTCTCCTTTGGGTAAGTATGGCTCTTTCAAGTGCCTACTTCCCAATGGTTTGTGTCCATCATACGATCGAAATCAGGAGAAGATCATGCAGATTACCGGCAACACAATTTTGATCACGGGCGGAGGCTCCGGCATTGGCCGCGCTCTTGCGGAAGCTTTCCACTCTGAGGACAACCAGGTTGTCATCGCGGGCCGCCGTAAAGAACTGCTCGACGAAACAACGGCTGCAAACCCAGGGATGAAGTCTATTGTCTTCGATATCGGAAACGGGAGCACGATCCCGAGTTTCGCCGACCAACTGAAGGCCGACTTTCCCCACCTGAACGCCGTCATCCATAATGCGGGCATCATGCGTTTGGAGTCGCTGAGGGACCACACAGTTGCGGATTGCGAGGATACCATTGCGACGAATTTGCTGGGGCCGGTCCGTCTGACCGCTGCGCTGCTACCGTTGCTCTTGGAACAGCCACACGCTACGATCATGACGGTTTCCTCTGGATTGGCGTTTGTTCCGATGGCTACGACCCCAGCCTACTGTGCGACCAAAGCGGCGATTCACTCGTATACACAATCGCTGCGCTACCAGCTAAGGGACACTTCCGTGCAGGTGCTGGAGCTCATCCCTCCCTATGTACAGACGGAGCTGGCCGGGACGCCGCAGGCAAACGATCCCAACGCGATGCCGTTGAAAGACTTTATCGCCGAAACCATGAACATTCTCAAAACCTCGCCCGGCGCCAGCGAGATCTGCGTCGAGCGGGTGAAGCCGTTGCGCTTTGCCGAGGCCAACGGAGGCTATGATGCATTCTTCAAGAACTTCAACGACGCAATAGCGGCTGCCATGGCAACGCACTAAGGAGCGGTGATGCGAGAACGGAAACCGATGGACCCGGCACTGCGAAGTTTTCTGGACGCGCAGGCTGCCGCTGCAGGCCCAATGCCAAGTTCCGATGCAGAGTTGGTAAGTGCGCGGCGAATGCTCATTGTCCGCGCGCTGGAGAACCGCTCGTCCATCGCCGGTTTGCCCAACAAGGTCGAAGCACGCGACGTCGCGATCTCAGGGGCGCTTTTCGGGCGCCTGTACACGCCTGCGGACTCCGTCGAGAGCTTGCCGGTGCTGGTCTACTTACACGGCGGCGGCTGGGTAGCGGGCTCGGTTGCGACGCACGATCCGTTTTGCCGCCTGCTCAGCGAGGCAGCCGGCGTGATCATCGCCTCGGTCGAGTATCGGCGGGCGCCGGAACATCCTCACCCGGCAGCGTTAGAGGACGCGTTCGCCGCCGTCCACTGGGCCGCCAATAACGCCGCGCGGTGGGGTGGGGACGCTGGGCGGCTCGCTCTGGGCGGCGACAGCTCTGGCGGCCACCTCGCCGCGGTGACCGCCAACCGTCTTTGCGAGACGCGGGAAGGGCCCGCGCTGCGCGGCTTGCTGCTGCTCTACCCTGTCACTGACCACCCCAGCGGAAACCATCTCTCCTACACCGAGAATGCGACTGGATACGGGCTCGAAGCAAAGCTCATGCGCTGGTTCTGGGAGCAGTATGCGCGCGGATTCTCCCCTGATGATCCCGCAGTGTCACCGCTGCGATTACATAAGCTACCGCCGCTACCTCCGGCCCTGGTGGCAACGGCGGAATACGATGTCTTGCGCGATGACGGGATCGCGTATGCGGAGAAGTTGGCAGCGGCAGGCATTGCTGTAACCCACATGCACGCGCCGGATATGCATCATAACTTCCCCGTACACCGGCGACGGTGGCACGGTTCCCGCAGTCCGACGCCGCACTCAGCAGAATCGCGGGCTGGCTGCGGGCGACGCTTGCTGCCGCTTGAGAAGAGTTCCCCTAGTGCCTCTAGTTCCCTCACCAAGGACGGGGAACTAGAGGTGGCAGGAAATCCGCAGCCTATTTATTGGCGGAACTACGCCTGGCCGGCTTCGCCTTGCCGGACCGCCCCTTCCCTTTCAACTGGATGTAATGGGCATTGACAATGGATTGAATCAGGCCCGGAAAGCGATTCTCTATCTCTGCGCAGCGAGAGCTATTTTGCATCTCAACGCCTCGGCGCTCACTGCGGATCAACCCTGCTTCCCTGAGTGCCTTGAAGTGCTGCGAGAGCGTCGATTTGGGTATCTTCCTGTTACTGACGCTGAGAAAGGTCGAGCAATTTTGCGAACACTCTGAGCCTACGATGTCGGCATAGATGGCCACACGCACGGGGTCGGAGAGCGCGTGGAGAATCGCTTCCACTGTAACGTCTTCAACCGAAGGATGGAAGAGTGGCCTCATAACCGTTCATCATATCTTCACATTACGGACTTGTTCAATAGTTCGTAATTTCAGAACTATTGAATCCTTGCCGAACTGCCGCCCATCTTAACCTGCAGCAAAGGGTCCAGCGGACACCTGCAATGGCAAAGAGGAACAGCATATGAGCAAACTCAAGGGTAAGGTAGCGGTCGTTACGGGCGCATCCAAAGGTATCGGAGCCGCCATCGCCAAGTCACTCGCCGCGGAAGGCGCATCTGTAGTGGTGAACTATGCGTCCAGTAAATCGGGCGCCAGAATCGTCGTCGACGCTATCACAGAGGCCGGCGGTAGTGCCGTCGCCGTCAAGGGTGACGTTTCCAAGGCCTCCGAGGCAGAAGGGATTATCGACGCAGCCATCAAGAACTATGGCCGACTCGATATTCTGGTAAACAACTCCGGGGTCTACGAGTTCTCCCCCATTGATGCGGTTACGCCAGACGAGTTCCACCGCATTTTCAACATCAATGTCCTCGGCTTGCTGCTCACCACACAGGCGGCCCTCAAGCACATCAGCGAGGGCGGCAGCATCATCAACATCGGTTCCCTCGTCAGCCGCATCACACCCGCGGCCTCTTCCATCTATACCGGCACCAAGGGCGCAGTGGACGCCATTACCGGCGTATTGGCCCGCGAGCTCGGCCCCAAAAAGATCCGCGTGAACGGAATCAATCCAGGAATGGTCGAAACCGAAGGCACACACTCCGCCGGCTTCCACGACTCCGACTTTGAGAAGTCGATCGTCTCCCAGACCCCCCTTGGCCGTGTAGGCCAGCCTGGCGACATCGCTTCGATAGCCGTCTTTCTGGCCTCCGACGACTCTGGCTGGCTCACGGGCGAACAGATCCTTGCCGGTGGGGGCCTCCGCTAACACGCAACATTTTTAACGAAAGGGAGTAGACGATGGGCAAGCTGGACGGAAAAGTAGCGGTGATCACCGCCGCAACCTCAGGCATGGCACTCGCCACCGCCAAGCTATTCGTGGAGGAGGGCGCGTATGTCTTCATTACCGGGCGTCGCCAAGACAAGCTGGATGAAGCAGTGAAGGCCATTGGCCGCAATGTAACCGGCGTTCAAGGCGACGCTTCGAACCTGGACGACCTGGACCGGCTGTATGAAACGGTCAAGAAGACGAAGGGAAAGATCGACGTTCTGTTCGCCAGCGCCGGCATGGGCGAGTTGGCGAAGCTGGGCGAGATTACCGCGGAACAATTCGACAACACCTTCAACCTGAATGTGCGGGGCACGCTGTTCACGGTGCAGAAAGCGCTGCCGCTGTTCAACGACGGAGGTTCGATCTTCATGAACGGATCGATCGCGACCATCAAGGGCTTTCCCGCATTCAGCGTCTACAGCGCGAGCAAAGCCGCGGTGCGCTCTTTTGCGCGTACCTGGCTGGTCGACCTGAAGGAACGCAAAATAAGGGTGAATGTGCTTAGCCCGGGAACGATCGATACGCCGATATTGGATCCGCTCGGGCCAGACGCAAAGAAGTACTTCGCATCGCTGATTCCGCGTGGGGAAATCGGGCGCCCGGAGGAGATTGCGACCGCAGCGCTCTTCCTGGCTTCGAGCGATTCCAGTTTCGTGAATGGCATCGAGCTGTTCGTGGATGGCGGCGTCGCTCAGATTTGAGCTTCCGGTCGCCCGAGGCTCTGTTGACACGACCCCATCCTTGCACCCCGTTCGTTGGGCTCAAGGATGGGGCTTTACATTGCGCGGGAAGCGCTCCACACTCCGATAGCTGCATAATGGTTGCTGCAACTAGACACGGAGCGCCATGCATCGTCGCGAATTTGGCCAGCTGATGGTCGGGGCAACTTTGGGAGGGGTCCTCTCCCGTGGTTATGCTCAGACCCAACCGCCGCAAAGTGAATCCCGTTTCTCCGTCATGCTATGGACACTGGAGAAGCAAGCCCCATTCGATCGCTGTCTCGAAATCGTTGCCGAAGCCGGCTACCAGGGCGTAGAGCTGACTGGTCAATTTCAGAAGTGGTCGAGCGACGAGAGGCGGCGGGTGATGGCAAAGATGCGCTCGCTGGGATTGACCTTCGACATGTTAAGTGGAGTCAAGGCCGGCTTTGCGGACCCCGGCGGCGCGAGCGAGTTCCTAGCCCAGGCCACAGCGCAAATGAAAGCGGCAAAAGAGCTGGAGAGCCCGCAAATCAATCTCAAATCAGGCAATCGCATAGACAACGTGTCGCGAAGCGTTCAGCACGCGGCATCGGTTGAGAACCTTAAGCGTGCTGCCGATCTTGCCGCGGCAAATCAGGTGCAGATCGTGGTCGAACCGATCGATCCCCTGGAAAATCCAAATATGTATTTGACATCGGTTAGCGAGGCTTTCGATATGATTCGCGCGGTCAACAGCCCCCACGTCAGGGTGTTGTACGACTTCTACCACGAACAGCGCGCCTACGGGAATTTGATAGAGAAGTTGGAGCAAAACATCGATCTTGTTGGATTGGTGCACATTGCGGATGTGCCCGGACGCCACGAGCCTGGAACGGGCGAGATCAACTACCTGAACATCTATCGCAAGCTTGGCCAACTGAAATACGACAAGTTCATAACCATGGAGTTCTACCCGACAGGAGACCCGGTAACCACCCTAAGAAAGGCGCGCCTGGATGCCAAACAGGCTTTGAGTACAGTGGCCGCCACATCGTAGACTGGCCGATGCCGCGTCCTGGCGGTAAAATCGAATACCATGCAACTCGGTTTTGTAAGCGCCATTCTCCCCGATCAAAAGCTGGAAGAAGTATTCACTATCGGCAAAGAGACGGGGTATAGCTGTGTGGAGCTGATGTGCTGGCCGGTGGGTAAAGCCGATCGCCGCTACGCGGGAGTGACCCACATCGACGTCAACAACTTCAAACCAGCGGACGTTCCGCGGATTTTGAGCCTTGAAGAAACTAACGGCATCGACATCAGCGGACTGGGTTACTATCCGAATCTGCTTACACCCGATCAGGAGGCGGCGCGGGTGGCGGCCGCACACCTGAAACTTGTCATCAGCACGGCAAAGATGCTCAACCTCACGGTCGTCAGTACGTTCGTCGGCCGCGACTGGACCCGATCCGTTGAGGACAATTGGCCTCGCTTCCTATCGGTCTGGCGCGATCTGATCGCTTATGCGGAAGACCAGGAAGTTCGAATCGCCATCGAGAACTGCCCTATGATTTTTACTGCCGACGAATGGCCCGGTGGGAAGAATCTTGCGTCCAGTCCCGCGATCTGGCGGCGCATGTTCGAGGAGATCCCCAGCCCGAACTTCGGACTCAACTACGATCCGTCGCACCAGGTCTGGCAGCAAATGGACCATATCGCGCCGCTCAAAGAATTTGCTTCGCGCATCTTCCGCGTTCATCTGAAGGACGTGGCCGTCGATCGGCAGCAACTGAACCAGGTAGGCATCCTCGCCTATCCTCTACAGTTTCATAGCCCGAAGCTGCCAGGGCGCGGCGATATCGACTGGGCAAAGTTTCTCCGCGCGCTAAAAGATTCGGGTTACGACGGCCCGGTCTGCGTAGAGGTCGAGGACCGCGCGTTCGAAGGCGACCTCGCGCATCGCAAACAGGCTCTTTCCTTCAGCTCAGATTATCTGCGGCCATTCATCAATACATAATCCAACCACCATCAACGTTGAGCGTCTGGCCAGTCATCGCATCGCTCAACTCGGTGGATAGAAACAAACACACGCGGGCTACGTCGAGCGGGCCGATGCGCCGCTTGAGACTCTGCAGGTCCAGGAACTTATCGGATTCCTTCTTGGACATCAGCTTGCGTTCTCCCTCGGTCTCGATGGCGCCCGGGGTGATGCAGTTTACGCGAACGTTATGGGGACCCATCTCTCTGGCCAATGAACGGGTAAAGCCGATGATCGCTCCTTTCGAAGCAATGTAATGGGTCAGGTTCTCGAGGCCGGTAAAGAACGTGACCGAGGAGATATTCACGATCGCACCGGATCGTTGCTTGACCATGTGAGGCATGACAAGTTTTGAGCAGTGAAAGACGCTCTTCAGGTTGATGTCGTGCATGGTGTCCCAATGTTCTTCCGTCATCTCCAGGAAGGGCTGCCGGGGATAAATTCCGGCGTTATTAACCAGGATGTCGACGCGTCCAAAGCGAGAGACGGCATCGTCAACAACTTTCGCCATGTCGTGGCGCTTGCCGGCGTTGGCTTCAAAGCCGAACGCCGAGCCGCCTTTCGCTTCGGCTTTCGCTTTTAGATCCGCTGCGACTTTTTTCACCTGCGGTTCATCCAGGTCGGCGAGGAATACGTGGGCCCCGTTCTCGGCAAATAAGGTGGCCACTCCGGCGCCAATGCCGGCGGCAGCCCCGGTCACAATGGCGACTTTATCTTTAATCAGCTCCATCAGCCCTCCTCATCACAAGGGCTGATCTTATCAAACGTCCGTCATGACGACTGCCCCCTAATCTGCCCGGCCCACCTCCAGGCCAAAGTGCGCCAGCTCGCGCTTTTGCATCATGTAGTCGATAAAAAAGCCAACCCCAATCGACAGCGGAATCAACCCGAAGGCGCCTCCGGAGAGTACTTCGTGGTCGTTCACAATCCACGCCAGCACGACAAAAGAGAGCATGACCCCAATGCCAGTCGAGATCAGCACGATCGCTGTTCTGCGCGTACTTGCAAGTCCCTGGAGCGGGTCTTTCGCCGATTTGCCCTCCGCGCTCAATACCTTTTCAATATCGCCGGCACTCATTCCCCGCGCCAACATGGCCAAACGCTGTTCGGTCTTTAGCCTCTGCTTGTACGCTCCACCGGCTACACCAGCAACAATGGCTATGATCCCAACCAAAAATGCCCCTAACGGGACCATGAACGGACTCCAATTCCAATTCATAAGCCTTTACCTTCCCTTCCGACCGCCTTAGACTGTCGGTTTCCCTGAGAGTTTCAATTCCGGCGTGAAACTTTCAGGCGAAATCGTAGTCTGACTTTCCTTGCATGCCGCCGACTCCAGCTTCGAGCAGATCGTCCGGGATCATCAGGCGATGGTCTTTGGCACCCTCATTCGCCTTACCGGGAGCCGGGAACATATCGACGACCTGGCACAGGAGGTCTTTCTACGCCTCTACCGGGCACTTCCAGCATTTCGCGGGGAATCCCTGCTTAGCACCTATCTCTATCGCATCGTGGCCAACGTGGCCCAGGATGAGTGGAAGCGCCGCCGACGGGAGGAGCGTCCGCTCGTGTCCTTTGCTGACGAGGAATCGGACTGGGAAGACCGCCTCCCGCATCCCGGTCCCGATGCCGAGCAGCAGTTTGCCGAGAGGCAGTTTCGGTATTCTGTAGAGCAGCAGTTACAGGAGCTCAGCCCTGTGGAGAGAACGGTGCTGGTGCTCTATCATCAAGAGGAGCGGAGTTACGAGCAGATTGCGCAGTCGCTCAAACTGCCCATTGGCACCGTGCGCACGCACTTGCATCGTGGCCGCAAAAAGCTTCGCGAAGGTATTGAACGGCAGCAGGCAGTGGAAAGGGGTACAACATGGCAGAAGACAAGATGAATCCTGCTTCGCATGCGCAGTCACTCGATGCCAGGATCCTTCGCGTCCTGGAAACCCCACCTCGTCTGGAGATTCCCTATGACTTCGCCGCCAGGGTGGCACGGCAACTCCCTCCGCGGGCTGCGGTAATTCTCTCCCCTGCACGCTATGGATATCGTGCGGGCGTGGTATGCCTGGTTGTTCTGCTTGCACTCATCCTGGCGTTTGCCCGCCGAGCTACGGGCACATCTGTATTCTGGTTTTCGATTGAGTCCCTTTTTTGCGCACAATTTGCGCTGGTGGCCGTCTGGCTCGCGGTGCGCAACGCAGGCTATACTTTCGCTAGCCTGTTCTAGAGTATTTTTACTTCCCGATGACGGGCTTTTTCTCAAGAAAACGCGCGAGTGGGATTGGTTTGCTTTGTAAACAAAAGTTAAAATACAGTAGCTGACCTGTTCACGTATTTCTTCGGAAGCAGCGGTCCGCAAAAACTCAGCCGGTTTAGATCGAACTCATCGATGGCCATCAAGATTACCCGCACCGATCCGCGCTACCCGATATTGCGCCGAAGCCGTAATCTCCGCTGGGATGGCAACGAGGCCGAGACCGCCGCGGAAATTGAACTGTGCGAAACCGCGGAGCAGGCGGCGGAAGCACTGCAGCGCATCGTCAACGCAGGCATGCGACCCACCATCCGCAGCGGCGGTCACTGCTACGAAGACTTCGTCGTCAACAATCCGGGTGGAGCGATCCTGGATCTAAGCCTGCTGAAAACCGTGAGCTTGCCCGGCGATGGAACCCGCTACCGTATCAGCCCAGGAATGGAGTTGGGCGAAGCCTACATCGACCTATATAAGCGCCGCGGAGTCACCATTCCCGGTGGCAGTTGCTACGAGGTGGGCGCGGGGGGCCACATTAGCGGAGGTGGCTATGGCGTGCTCTCGCGCCTGCATGGTCTCACCATCGACTGGCTTTCGGCGGTCGAGATCCTGACCGTCGACAACAAAGGCCACGTAGCGCTGGGGCGGATCGACAAGGACCATGATCCCGATCTTTTCCGAGCCTGTCGCGGTGGGGGCGGAGGAAACTTCGGCGTGATCACCGGCTTTCTCTTCGACAAGTTACCCGTTGCGCCCTCTGAGATAGTGAATGCCCACTTGTCCTTCGACTGGGCCACCATGACCGAGGACAACTTCGCCGACATCCTGATGGCATACGGAGACTACCACGCCAAGCGTGGAAGCGAAAAAGATACCTGGGGTCTGTTTGCTGGACTCGGCCTCACGCACTCCTCCGCGGGCCGATTTGGCCTCTCCTTGCAGTTTTGCAATCCCGACGGAACCTGCGAGGACTTGAAGCCGCTAAAGGAGTTCCTTGATCTCTTTCAGGGTTTCGGGCCGCTGGAGACGCGCGCACCCGCCGCCGGAGAAAAGCGCTTTGCCCAGCGGAGGCCGGCGGTAAACCAGACCCTGGGCCCCTACGGCATCGATCGACTGCTCTGGCTGGAAGCGACCATTGGCGACAGTGGCAGCGGTCACAGCGGACGCGCCGCATACAAGTCCTGTTACATGAAACAGAACTTTACGCGCGCGGAAGCGAAGTGCATTTTCAAGCAGCTAACGCGCACAATTCCCGGTGTCGATCTGCGCGGATCAGTCATGGCCGTCGACTCATACGGCGGAGCAGTCAATGCGAAAGACCTGGCCGACGTCACTTCGGTTTGGCAGCGCTCGTCGATCATGAAGGTCCAGTTTCAGCAATATTGGGACAACCCGGATGAAGACGCGGGACGCCTGCAGTGGATGCGCGAGTTCTACACCGACCTCTACTCGCAGGAGGTGGATCCAAAGTACGCCGGAACGCCCTACCCCAACGAGTACTACGAAGGCTGCTACATCAATTATCCCGACTGCGACATGCTCGCGTATCCCTTCTGGCCCCAACTCTATTACGGCACGCAGGATCTTTACCCGTTTCTGCAACAGGTAAAGCGGCGTTATGACTCCAACAACATCTTTCACCACAAGATGTCGATCCGCGCCTAGGAGGACCTATGCTGAGTGATGATCGACGATCGGCGGCAAGATGGACCCGCAGAGAGTTTGTGCGCGGTGCGGCAGGTGTAGTCGCGCTCCCTCACCTGCCACAGAATGTGACGGCTGCGCCTAAGTTTGCTTACGTGGCCTCTGGGCAAGGCTCGCTGGATGTTTTCAGCTTGCGCGGCGAGCGCTGGACAAGGACACAGCGCATGCCCAGCCGTGCACCTGCATGCGTTTTGCTTTCCGCGGCCCAGCGGGTCTTATATGTGGCCAACGAGGTAGATGTGCACCAGGGTTTGCCGCGGGGCACCGTCGAATCCTTCCTCATCGACCCTTTTGACGGAAGGCTTACCCTGTTCGGCCGCCAACCGCTTTCTCTTTCCGCAACCCACCCGCGGCATATGGCCCTATCACCGGACGGAAAGTTGCTCGCCGTGGCCGCTTATGGCGGCGCAATATACAACCTCTTTCCCATTGCAGGGGACGGCAGCCTGGGGCAGGCGAGCGGCATTTTTAAGCAGGCTGGTTCCGGACCCAAGACCCCTTCGCAAGCATCCGCGCATCCCCATACGCTGCTCTTCGATGCTAGCGGCCGCCATCTGCTCTCGTCCGATTTCGGCAGCGACCGGTTGAACGTCTTCGCGGTCGAAGACGCCAGGCTCCAGCGGCGTTCGCAGCGCACCACCGGGGAGGGGAGTGGTCCAGGCGCGTGCGCACTTCATCCCGCAGGCTCCTTCTTCTACGCCTGGCATGCACTGGAGAGCACGCTCGCTTGCTACCGCTATGATGGGGCGTCTGGAATCATGAGTGACGTGATGCAACGGCTATCATTGCCGATGGCGTCACTGCATTCCCTTGCCTTGCACCCCACGGGCCGGATGCTCTACACCACCCAGGGAAATCCGAACGACTTGAGGGCGTGGCACGTGGACGCGAAAGACGGTAGGCTCACGCGCACGCAGGTTATCTCACTGGAAGAGGGGACACCGTCCCAGATCACGGCCACGCCTGATGGAAAGAGCCTTTTCATCCTGGATGGCTTAAAAGGATCGATCTACAAGATGACAGCAGACCGTGTAACTGGTGAGCTACACTGCAAAGCGGAAGTCGCCGTAGTGAACGAACCGAAGAGCATTGCTCTGAAGACAATTTAGCGGCCGGAACCGAGTACGTCCGAAACCCCGAATGGGTTCGATCACCAATCCAACCGAGAAAGCAAAAGGAGTCAGTCGATGGAAATGCAGTCCAGGAGAGGTCTTCTCAAGAACGCGGCCAAGGCCGCCGCAATCGCAACCGGCAGTGCCATGGTTGCCGGCAAATCCGAGGCCAAGGCATCGGCAAAACTGGAAAAGAAGGCCTATTCGTGCCAGCCCGTTGCGGACAACGCCTCCAGCGCTGCGCCTCTCTTCTCCTCCGCGGTTTCCTATGGCAATCTGCTCTTCCTGGCGGGGGTCGGCGCACACTTCAAGGGCACAATTGAAGAGCACACCAAGCACGTGCTCGACGAGTTGGAAAAGAACCTGCAGTGTGCCGGCTCCTCGATGGACAAGGTGCTCAAAGTCAACGTCTACCTGAACGACATCAACGACTGGGCCAAAATGAACACCGTATATGCAGGCCGCTGGGGTAAGGTGCCACCCGTCCGCACCACCGTCGCGCCGGCCGGAGGCATTCCAGGCAACTCGCTGGTAGAAATCGATTTGATCGCCTACATCTAAAACCATGTCACTACCATCTGCAGATGCGGCCGGCACTCACGCGGGCCGCACCGCGCTTGCGCGCGAGGGCACCGAATACGACAACCTCTTTACCCGGATTGGGGTTCGTCCGATGGTGAATGGCCGCGGCACATTCACCATTGTGAGTGGATCGCGCTCCCTACCTGAGGTAAAGCAGGCCATGTACGATGCCTCTTTCTACTTCGTGCATCTCGACGAGCTGATGGAGGCCGTCGGCCGGGAGCTGGGTCAACTCACCGGCGCGGAGTGGGGCATAGCAACCACCGGGTGTGAGGCGGCGATAGCGCTCGCGGTCGTTGCCTGCATCGCCGGTACCGACCCCGAAAAATCTCAGGCACTGCCCTACGTCATGGGCCGCGATCAAGTCATCATTCCCAAACACTCCCGCAACCCGTACGACTTTGGAGTGCGCATGACAGGAGTCGAGGTGGTCGAAGTTGATTCCGCCGAAGAGCTGCATAGCCGGCTGACCGCCCGTACGGCGATGATTTACATCCTTTCCAGCCCGGCAGCAGAAAATGGCCCGCTAAGCATCCCCGCCATCTGCGCCATTGCCAAAGAGAAGGGCGTTCCTGTCTTCGTCGACGCCGCCGCCGAGGAGCCTCTTGTTCCCAACGTCCACCTTCAGCATGGCGCTACGTTGGTCGGCTACTCCGGTGGCAAGTGCCTGCGCGGACCGCAATCCTCCGGCCTGCTTATTGGCCAAAAGGACCTATGCCGCGCCGCCTATTTTCAATCTGCGCCCAACCACAACTACGGCCGCGCCTTCAAATGCAGCAAAGAAGAGACCATGGGGCTGCTCGCTGCGGTGCGCCAGTGGTATAAGCGCGACCACGCGGCGGATCAGCGGGCATGGCTTTCATGGCTGCAACACATTGAGTCGCGCGTGCAAGGCCTGCCCTCCCTCACGACCGAGTATCTGCAGCCTGTAGACCTGTCCAACCGATCGCCTCGTCTACGCATTCACTGGGATGCCGGCACGCTCGGCATCACCGGAACCGAACTTGCCGCGCGGCTCGACGCCGGCACGCCGCGCATCGTCGTCCACGACAGCAGCGGGGTGCGCCCATCTGAGATGGCCAGCTCGCTCATCATCATGCCGTACATGATGGAGGCCGGAGAAGAGCACATCATCGCCGACGCCATCTATGAGGGGCTCACCAAGCCTGGACATTACCAGGATCCGGTGCTGCCGTCCGGCGCGCCGGCAACGGTGCAGGGAAAGTGGGCGGTTGCGATCCGGTACCTCCGCGGCGTGGGAGAACAACAGTTCACGCTGCAGCAAAAAGGCAACGAACTGAGTGGGACGCAGCAGGGCGAGCTATACGGCGCCGCTCTCAAGGGGGCGATCCATGGCGGCCAAATCGAGTTGCGCAGCACCATGGCGGTGCCGGGAAACTTTATTGAATGGACGTTTCAAGGCAACGTGCAGGGAAACACTATGACAGGAACGGTCGATTTGGGAGAGTATGGTAAGGCGGCCTGGGAGGCCATTAGGAATCATGATTAGGAAATACACGGGGAAGAGGACCTTCCACGGTTGTATCGCGCTCGCACTTGCCACCGTCATCAGCGTCTTTGCCCAGCCGGCCGTGCCGTCGTACGATCTGCTGCTGCGCGGTGGACACGTACTCGATGACAAGAACCACATCGACGGCGTCATGGACGTGGCCATCAAGGACGGAAAAATTGCCCGCGTGGCGGCGCACATTCCCTCTGACGCGGCGCTCAAGACAATCGATGTGAAAGGCCTGTACGTCACCCCGGGGCTAATCGACATTCACGTCCATGTATACGCTGGCACGGGGGAGCGCAATTCCTATGCGGGTGACCTCAGCGTCCCTCCCGACGGCTTTACTTTCCGCGTTGGCGTTACCACTGTGGTCGATGCGGGCTGTTCCGGATGGAGAAATTTTGAGGACTTCAAGGATCGCATCATCGATCGCTCCAAGACCCGCGTCTTCGCCATGCTCAACATCGTTGGCGCCGGCATGCGTGGCGGCAAGTATGAGCAAAACACTGCTGATATGGATGGAGCAGCCACCGCGGCCATGGCCCTCAAATATCCGCAAACCATCGTCGGCATCAAGACCGCGCACTTTGCCGGCCCGGAATGGACTCCAGTGGAGCAGGCCGTCATCGCCGGAACCAAGGCCAATATTCCGGTGATGGTCGACTTCGGTACAGACCGCCCCACTCGCCCAATCTACGACCTGCTGACCAAGAAGCTGCGACCGGGCGACATCTATACCCACATGTACTCGGGCCTTCGGCACGAGCAGGACCCGGTCACGCTGGGCCCCAGTAAGGCCTTGATTGAAGGGCGCAAGCGCGGTATCTACTTCGACGTTGGCCACGGCGGCGGCAGCTTTAAATGGTCTGTAGCAGTACCCCTGATCAAGGCGGGGTTCATCCCCGATTCCATTTCGACCGATCTCCATGTGACCAGCATGAATGGCGCCATGAAAGATGAGCTCAATGTCGCGGATAAGATCATGGCGATGAATGTTCCGCTAAGGCAGGTTGTCGCTGAGATGACCTCGCATCCGGCTCATGAAATTCGTCACGATGAACTGGGCAACCTCTCTCAAGGCGCGATCGCCGACGTTGCAGTACTCCGCCTCGAAAACGGTAATTTCGGCTTCACCGACATGATCAATAGACGCCTGGACGGCAAACAGAGGCTAATCTGCGAACTCACAATCAAAGATGGAAAGATTGTCTACGACCTGAATGGGATCAGTGCTGACTTATGGACGGCGCCACCCGGTCCCCACGATGCGGAAGCATACCGTTGGACTACCTTCGCTCCGCAGCCACACCGGGCGCCCAGCACGGAGTTGCCCCACTAAGGGGGCGACACCGAGACCCGGGGATGATCGATCCTCCCCCGGGGTTTCGCATGTGTCATCCGCAGCACCTATTGTGTTACCCTTTTAGGGTGACGTCAGTTCTCCATCGCTGTCCAAGCTGTCGCCGCGCCGCCATGGCGCAGGCCGGTTGTTGTTGTTTGCGCTAACTCGCAAACGGACACAGCGTAGCTGCTTCTTTCTTGACAGCATCTTCTAAAACCAACTTTTCTATTTAGGGAAATCTGCACGTGAGCATTTCTCTCCATCTAGCAGGAT
The DNA here is from genome assembly GCA_963743365.1 of uncultured Acidobacteriaceae bacterium. GTDB lineage: Bacteria > Acidobacteriota > Terriglobia > Terriglobales > Acidobacteriaceae > PALSA-350. The sequence goes on along the minus strand of CAVUQE010000012.1, from coordinate 68,073 downwards.
TTGTATCTGACACGATCGCCTCGCTGCGCCCCTTCCGCTCTTGTTGTAGCCGCTCGTAGTACTTCCTCCCTTGCTGTTTCCAGCCGTGCGCGGCAGATTTCTCTCGGAGTTTAATTATGCGTGACTTGCAGCTTCTACTTCGCTTTTGCTTGTTCTCTACTCTGGTCTCACTGGCGTTATTTACCTCCGGGGCACAGGCCCAGATGGTGGGGGGTACGATCTCCGGAGAAGTGATGGACCCCGCGGGCGCTGCTGTCGCACAAGCCGAAGTACTTATCCGCAACGATGAGACAGGCAGCGAACGCAAGTTCACTACCGCGGAGAATGGCATATTCTCCGCGCCATCGGTCGCGGTGGGCACCTACACAGTCTCTGTTTCGCGGGATGGCTTTGCACCTCTCAGCCGCACGGGCATTGTGCTCACTGTCGGCCAGAACGTCCAACTGCACTTAGCTCTCACCCTGGGCAGCGTGCAACAGAGCGTTCGCGTGGTGGATACTCCCGCCGTGGTGGACACCTCAACTCTGCAAACGCAGGGACTGGTCGATGAGCAGCAGGTGAAGCAACTGCCGCTGAATGGCCGGAGTTTCGACCAGCTGATCCAATTGAACCCCGCATCGGTCAGCTACACCACCCAGCGCTCTGGAGGCGTGGGCACATCGAACTCTTCCGTAGGCAACATGTACTCCGTCTCTGGGCGGCGACCACAAGACAATCTCTTCTTGCTGAACGGAATCGAGTACACCGGGGCCTCGCTCATCAACGTAACCCCGGGCGGCACCAGCGGGCAGCTGTTGGGCGTGGACGCCGTCCGCGAATTCAACGTGGTCAGCGATACCTATGGCGCGAATTACGGCAAACGGACCGGCGCGCAGATATCGATCATCACGGCCTCGGGCGGAAACCAGCTGCACGGTTCGGTCTACGAATTTTTGCGCAACAGCGCACTGGACGCGCGTAATTATTTTGACCAGGCGCAGATTCCCGAATTCCAACGTAACGACTTCGGCGCGGCCCTCGGCGGCCCGATCCGTCACGACAAGTTATTTGGTTTCGGCAACTATGAGGGTTACCGCCAGCATCTCGGGCTTAGCGCCGTCAGCTTCGTTCCCGACAACACCTCGCGCGCCGCTGCCTCTGCCATCGTCCGGCCGCTGCTTGCACTTTGGCCGGTAGCCAACGGCCCCGAGCTGCTCAACCCCAATGGCACGCCAAGCGGCATTGCCGAAGCTTTCGCCAACCCGCCACAACACGTGCGTGAGGATTTTGGCACCACGCGGGTCGACACCAACTTGACCGCGAACGATCTGCTCTTTGGCGTCTATACCGTGGACGACAGTGACGCCAACACTCCCTCGCAAAACCCCTATTCGACCATCTACGAGCGGTTGCGCGAGCAGGTCTTGAGCGCGCAAGAGCAGCATGTCTTCTCTCCCAACCTGCTCAATACCTTCCGGTTTGGGTATTCGCGGGCGGCCTATTACTTTACCGGTCAGGCTCCGGATTCAGTCCCCGGCTGGGTCGCGGGCGCGCCCGTCGGAGCTGTCGTGATCTCCGGCAGCACGGCATCGAATGGCGCCTCTCAGGTGACGCTTGCGGGTGCAAACACCGGCAGCAACAACCAGGCTGTCCGTAATCTCTTCACCGTAGACGATCATATTTTCTGGACCCGTGGACGGCACCAGGTCGAGGTCGGCGTATGGCTGCAGCGGCTGCAATCGAATGACAACCTGGCCCAGAACCAGTATGGACAAGCCTCCTTCTCTACTCTCAGCAGCTTTCTGAAAGGCAGCGTCGCTACGTTTACTGTGGTGCCTGCACCGACGGAGCTCGGCTGGCGGTCGCTCTTTGGAGCAGGCTTTATCGAGGACGCGTGGAAGGCAACGCCTCACCTCGAGCTACGCGCGGGATTCCGTTTCGAATCAAGCAATGGCTGGAACGAGGCCCAAAACCGGGCCTCGAACTACGGTTTCACCAACGGTGTCATCAACACCAATCCCACTATCGGCGGCTCCGCCCTGGCACAAAACCGTGCCACGTTTATGCCCGAGCCGCGCATCGGGGTGGCCTACGATCTCTTCGGCAACGGCAAGACTGCTCTGCGGGCGAACTTTGGGGTACATCGCGCGTTGCTGGATACACTGGACTATCGGCTTGACCAGACTGCGCCCTTCAACACCACTCTGTCCTTCAGTAACACGACTGTAGACAAGCTCCCCGACCTCGCCACTGGTACGGGCAAAGGCAGCGGACAGATCTCACCCAGCAATGTGCAGCCGGATATTGCTACCCCGACGGTGCTTGCCTGGACCTTCAAGATCGAGCAACAGATCGCCCCGGCCACTTCGCTCACCATCGGCTATGTCGGGTCGCACGGATACCACCAGATTCTCTCCGAAGATCAGAACACGCCCGCAACGGTGGTCTGCCCGGCCTCGCCCTGCGCTGCAGCGCTTGCCCCAGGGACCGTCTTCTACGCGAGTTCCACCAAGGCCAACCCGAACGTAGCCAACACCACCTCCTGGGTCTCGCAGGGAATCAGCAACTATAACGGTCTCGAGGTGGATGTGCGACGCCAGTTATCGCACGGCCTGCAACTGCGCGGCGTTTATACCTTTGCCAGCAACCTGGACGACGGCTCGGCCTGGAATACCAGCGTCTCGGCCAACACTCCGGCATTCGTCATGTATCCGGGAAACCCTCGGCTCGACTACGGACCGGCAGCCACCAATATCCGCCACGCCGCCGCGATCAATGGCACCTGGGAGTTGCCTTTCAAAGACGGGCTGCTTGCCAATCCCTTGGCAAAGGAGGCGCTGGGCGGCTGGGCAGTGAGCGGCATCGCCACGCTACAGAGCGGCTTCCCCCTCTCACCGCAGCTTGGCTACAACCCAACCGGCAACGGGGATACGCGCAACCCGATCCGTCCCAACCTCGCTCCTGGCTTTCATGGCCCGCTCTATGCCAAGACCGTGGCGCAGTGGTTCAACCCCGCCGCCTTCAGTGCGCCCTACCCGGGTACATTTGGAAACGTCGGCCGCGACACGCTCACGGGGCCCGGCCTGTCGGAACTGGATTTTGCCCTGGTCAAGAACACGGCAATCCATGAGCGGATTCACGCACAATTTCGTGCAGAGTTCTTCAACGTGCTGAACCACTCCAACTTCACCACGCCGAACCCGGTCGTCTTCAGTTCCGGCCCAACCCCAAAGACGCCAACGGCAGAGGCAGAGCCGTCGCCGACTGCTGGTGTGGTGAGCGCGACAGCCACCACATCCCGGCAGATTCAGTTTGGGTTGAAGATCCTTTTCTAGCCGGGCTCCCCATGTAAACGCCGAAGCGCAGCGGCGGAGCAACTTTGCCAAGGAGGCCGGCTCGAACCGCGACCAAAATTGTTATTCGCCCGTTGGCTATTTACGCTAATCTTTTCTGGTCAAGAGGGATGAGCCGAATGAAACTGGTAAGGCAACAAGCGATACTTTGGGCATTGCTTTCCACCACCCTGTTTGCCAGCGCAGACATTATTGTTTTGCACGACGGCACCAGCTATTCCGGACACTTCACGCCCACAGGCAATGGCACCCTCTCATTTACCGATAATCAGGGCATCCACTATGACCTGCCGGTTGGCGACGTGCAGTCGATTGTCTTCTCCAATGCCGCTGACCACCTCACCTTACACAATGGGAAAACTTACTCGGGCCAACTGAACGGAACCCAGATGATTTCCTTCGAAGGTAGCGGCGGCATCGATTATCAGTTTCCTTTCCGCGACGTCAGCTCGCTCGTCCTCACCGGATCGCCAGCTCCCGCTGCGTCGCACCATATTCCTACGGTGGTCATTCCGGAGGGAACCGACATCGTGGTCCTCACGTCGGACGCCATCAAGTCTGGCCAGGACTCCTCCGGCCAACTTTATCCCGCTACTATCCAGCAGGATGTCTACGGAAGCGCCGGCAACATTGCCATTCCCGCCGGCACACGCGCCCAATTGGTGGTAAGCAACGTCCGCAGTGGGGGAGCGGTCCACAGCCCGGAATTGGTGCTCGATCTTTACTCCCTCGATGTTCACGGTGAGCAATACCGGATCGATACCTCTTCGGTGACGGAGAGCAACCGGAACGGTCTGGGAGCTAATCGCCGCACGGCGGAATACACCGGCGGCGGCGCGGGCATTGGCGCGCTGATGGGCGCAGTTTTTGGAGGTGGAAAAGGCGCCGGCATTGGCGCCCTTGCGGGGGCCGGAGGTGGTGCGCTGACCCAGCTATTCACCCGGGGTAAAGAAATCAGCGTTCCGGCCGAGACGGCATTGACCTTCCGCCTGGAACGAACGCTGGTGATGCACCCCTAGCACCGCCGCAAATTAAGCGCTAGTGTGCACCCACCACCCCGGCGTCTTTAAGAGCATGTTTCTCCGCGTCCAGCGAGGTGGTATGCAGTTGCACCACACGCTGCATGGCCGCATTGGCCTCTTGCACATGGCCCTCGGTACGCAAGGCACGCGCGAGCAGATAAAACGATCCCGCGTCCTCCGGATTCATCTCGACGGCCTGACGCAGTAAGCGCACCGCAGCCGCGGTATCGTGCTGCTGAAACTGCGCTTTCCCCATATAGAAATAAGTAGCCCACGAGTCCGGGGTCATGCGCTGCGCTTTCTCGAGATAGGACATTCCATCCGGGTAACGCTGCGATTGGACCAGCAGCGCTCCCAGAAAGTACAAGGCGCTGGCGTCCTGTGGGTCAGCCTCGATCGCCTGTTTCAACTGCTTTTCTGCATCAGCATTCTTCGTCAGGCTGATGTATACCTTGCCCAGCTCGCGATGAGCGCCGGGAAATGAAGGATCGGCCTTCAGCACTGCCTGGTAAGCCTGCGCTGCTTCAGCAAATTGCGCTCCGTCGTAGTATGCGTGGCCCAGCAGAAAATTGGCTTGTGCCGGAGTGGCGCTGTCGGCGAACAGCTTGCTGAATACCTCCTGAGCCTGTTGCGCCTGTCCGGCTCGCGCATAAGCGACGCCCAACAGGTACAGTGCCGCCGGGTCCGGATTGTCCGCCTCCGTCAATGGCTTCAATAAGCTCAGGCCCTGATCGGGATGCCCGCTGAAGGTGAGGCATGTAGCCAGAAGCATGGTCGCCTGATGGTCAGAAGGCAATCGCTCGTGCAATTGCCGGAAATATGGCAACGCGTGAATGTAATCTTCCTGCTTGAGATAAGCGAGGCCAAGATCGAGCTGAATCTCACGTAGTTGAGGGTCGATACGGAGAGCTCGTTGATATACCTCGATGGCCTTTCCATAGCGATGGGTTTTGGCATACAAGACACCGAGGTTGGCAAGCGCACTGACATTGCGCGGATCAAGTTTCAACACTTGATTGAAACCTGCTTCCGCCGCTGGATAGTCGCCCGCGTTCAAAGCCTGAGTCGCAGACTCAAAGATTTGCTTGGCTGTATCCGCCCCCAGGCCCCGCATAGCGTTTGGGGAGAAAAATAGGACAACCAAAATGGCGGATACAAGAAGTTTCATGAAGAGGTCTGCTTCCTCAGTTTAGATCACACTCTGCGGATGGCGGCAGCCTGGGTAGGTGTCGGCTAAGCATGGGTGGAGGCGGATGGACAGAACCACGACTACAGGAACCGACCTGGTTTCGTTTCCACGCGTTCTCTTTAAGGAATGCAGCAAGTTGTGCCGTCCAGAAGCCCGATTAGCGCGCGCTAGCTATATGACACAGAAAAATAGGCCGGACCCACTGCTGTAGGTCCGGCCTGTTTCATCCAGACAACTTAGAAGTAAAATTTACCCCCTAACTGCAGCAAACGGGGATCACGTGCCGAGGTGATCTGGCCGGAGGAACCCGCATTCGCGCCCGCGAAAGACGTTCCTGGCGTGGGCGCCGACAGATCGTTGTTGATCGTACCCCACTGCGTATGGTTGAAGACGTTATAAGCCTCGAACCGCAGCTGAATCCGCGTATTTTCGGTAAAGTTGAAGTTCTTGAATAGCGACATGTTCCAGTTATCGACCCCCGGGCCGTAGATCGAGTTGCGGCGGAAGTTGCCATAGCTGCCATTGGCCGGCACTGCAAAGGCGGCTGGGTTATACCACAAGGGAAATTGCCCGGCTGGCTGGTTGTGGCTATGGGGCGTTAAGATCGGTCCACCGATGTAGTCGGGGCGGATGTGGCCAAATCCTCCGTTCCCTAAGTTGCCACCCCCGGTAACGTCGAGGTCGCAAGCATCATCCGTTGTTGCGCCGGTAGCACCGCCGCTAAGGCAGGGAGTTCCACCCCAGAACTGAGTGACGCCAGACCACTCCCAACCGCCGGCGGTGAGCTGCACCAGTTTGTTCGAGCCTTTGAATTCGGGCAGGTTGTAGACGTATTGAAAGTTGAAGACGTTCCGGCGGTCGAAGCCGGCAGGAGCATAAAACGGTTTGAGGTTGGTGTATTCAGGAAATGCATTCTGGTCGTTATCTACGTCGTCCAAGTCAATCGCTTTGGACCAGGTGTAGTCCGCGTTGAAGGTCAGCTTATTGCTGAAGCGGCGTGACACTTTCACCTGCAATGCGTTGTATGAGCTCTGCGCCCCGAATCGGTTGAAGAAGATGGAACTGTACCCTTTGTAAGGCAAGATGGCGGCGGTTACGTTGTTGACGGTAGAGAGGATATTTGTACTCGTCGTGGTGCCGAGAGGTAGCTGCTCCAGCTGCTGGTTATACATCTGATGACGGCTTGTATTGCCCACGTAGCTGACGTCGAAAACCAGGTTATGCGGAAGCTCACGCTGAAGGCCAAGGTTATAGCCGTAGGTCGTGGGGATCTGACCCGCCTGGTCAGTCCCCAGCACTCCTGAAGACGGAGTCAGAGGAGCACCATTGACCAGCGCGGAAGAAAGATTGCCAATATTGCCACCATAGATGGTAGGCGTATACACCGTCGGCGGATTGCTAACGCTTGAGAAGTTGAAGACGTTCTGCTCGTAGCGCTCGTAGAAGATGCCAAAGCCACCGCGAAGCGCCGTTTTGCCATCCCCAAATACGTCATAGGCGAAGCCAAGGCGCGGGCCGAAGTTGTTCCAGCGGTAGTTCACGCCGCCCTTAGGAAAACCTGGCGTACCATCCTGGACCATGCCGTTATATGGATTTCCCGAACCCGTGATGATCGATCCCTGCGTTGGAGCCTGCCCGGGAATATTGGCTGCGGTATTGATAGTTACCGCGTCCGCCGGATTGTAGGCGGGCGGGCTGAAGTAGTATGCGTGGTAGGGTGCAACCGTATACGTGGGTCCTATGAATTCGTAACGTAGACCGTAGTCAAGCGTAAGTCGCGGGCTAACCTTCCAGGTGTCCTGGGCGTATCCCTCATATTGAAAAAAGTGAAAGTGGCCATAGGCGAAAATATTTGACTGGCTAACCGTCGTATAGTTTCCCAGAAGCGTGTTCCCGATTCCTGAATTGCTATTGTTCGGGTTTTCGTTACTCGCTCCGAAACTGAAGGACGGATTTTCCTGCCACGTTCCCTCCTGGCCATTCTCGTTCAAGTCGGCAAACAGACCAAACTTGAGCACGTGGCTGCCCCAGATCTTGGTTACGTCATCCGTGGCGACGACCGTGTTTCCGGTTGAAACCCAACCGGAGGGAAACGGGCTGATGTTGATATAGCCGTCCCCGGTGTTGATATTTGGAGCCAGGTCGAGGACGTTGGTCGAGGGATAGATGTCATCGAAGGTAAACCCTACGTCGCCTTTGTTGTATAGCGAAGGAGAGGTGCCTTGAACAATGTTCACCTCTTGCGTCAAGTGAAGCCAGCCTACCGTCGCTTCATTGGTTAGGGTTGGCGAAATGACGTTCACTAAACTCCAGGCGTAGCTTTTGCCGGGCTTTTTGCGATACTGAGGCAGAACGGGAAAGCTGTTCCCCGAGAAAATGCCGTATCCGTCGCTCTCCTGCTGCCGGTCATCCACATAGCGGAAGAATGCATTTGCCTTGGGCCCAATATTGAAGTCGACACGGGCTACGTACTGGTTCTTGTAGAACACATAAGTGTCCTGAAAGTTGATCTGTTGCTCATCGCCGAAGCCATTGTTGTAGGTGGGATGGACAAAGCTTCCCCGGTAGCCGGGCGTGAAGTACTTGATCATCGCGTTGTATTGGCTGTTGAACTGCGAAGCAGGAATGACGTTGCCAGGATAAATTGTACCGGTCTCAACCTCGCCGACAGAGTCATACTTGATGGTCCCGGGCACAAAGACCTGGCCGTTTTGCACCAGGTTACCCGCGCTGTCATGGATCGGCGTGCAGGTTTGGGTTCCGTTGAAATCGCACATGTTGCCTGCGCGGTAGACGGGTGAAAGGTCCGCCTCCCCATTCGGTGTGCCGATGCCCAGCATGGACGGTTGCGGCATGGTGTAGTAGGTAGAGCCATTGGGCCGGTTGGCGCGTGTCCCCTCATAGTTAAAGAAAAAGAAGGCTCTCTTATCGCTTCTGGGAGAAATCTTCGGAATTGGGATATAGCCGCCTATATTCCCGCCGAATTGGTTGAATTTCAAATTAGCTCGGGGCAAACCGTCATGGTTGCTGAACCAGTCGTTGGCGTTGTAGTCCGTATTGCGGTTGAACTCGTACGCGGTCCCATGGAAGTGCTGGCCGCCGCTCTTGGTGTTAACCAGAATCATAACCCCCGGGCTACGTCCATATTCCGCGTTGAAGTTCCCGGTCAGCGTCTTGAATTCTCCCACGGCGTCTATGCTCAGGTTCGTATATTCGCCGTCATTGGCGCCCACGTCCGTATTGATCACACCATCGAGAAAGAAGTTGTTGGCGGTGCCGCGCATCCCGTTGACGTAGAAGTCGTCGGTTTGGTTGAAGACCAGGCGGAATTGCGAGTTGTTGTTCGTCACTACGCCGGGCAAGGTCGTCATTAATGACTCGAAGTCGCGACCGTTCAGTGGTTGCTCGAGGACTTGCCGCTGGTCGATGACTTGCGAATTATTCGAGGTGGCCGTGTCAATCAAAGGCGTTTGCGTACTGACAGTTACGGTCTGCGTGGCCTGCCCCAGGGTCAATGCCAACTGCCCCAAGCCGAGACTCTGGTCCTGGTCAAGCACGACCCCGTCGCGATCGAGTTCCTCCATACCCGGAGCGCTCACCTTGATCCTGTAGGTCGCGGCAGGCACGTTCAGCGCGCGAAATGTGCCGCTCGCGTCGGCTGTAGTATCACGTGTAACCGCGCCGGTTGCCTGGTTAATGATCTGGATATGAGCCCCGGGAATCGCGGCGCCCGACGGGTCGACCACAGTCCCCGTAATCAGGCCGGTCTGCGCATGAAGCCTCGTCCCGGGGAAGAACACGGAGAGGAGTGCCAGCAAGGCAAGCTGATAGAAAAACCCTGGCTTCAGGAGAGGATGGGTAACGACTGATCCCTGCTTGTATTGGGTTCGGGCGGGATAACTTGGGTAACGGGCAGTGCTCTGCCACAACGTCTCGCAAGACATATTTCCTCCAGAAAGGTGCACGAACAAATATTTGCTGTCGTTACTGCCTCACACCGCGCCCCGCGGGCTGGCAGGTCTTTCGGCGATCTGTCATTTTCAGAACTTGCGAGAAGAGGATGATCGACCGACGCCGAGATTATCGAACGCAACCTACGGCTGTCAAGGTCAGGATCGAGAGAAGAATCGTTTCTTTAAAGGGATTTCGTGTCATCGAAGGAGTTTTACGCATGCCTTGCGTCTTTTCGTTTCCCTTCGACGTCACTCCGCTTTTTTCAGAAAAGCAACAGTTTGCGTGACATAAAATGAAATTCCCTATCCGCGTTTGTTTCGCAGAAATAGTCACAGCAATAAGCACATAAAAACGACGGCGCCATCGGCCACTCAATAGGATTAAAGTTCAATCGCCGAAGGATGTTAAGTCCAGATGCTCTTTGCCAGCCATCGATAGAGCCGCGAAGCGCAGCTTCGAAACGCAGAGAGGAGAGTTCTCGATCTGACCGCCTGGCGCGGGCCCTCCGCATGCCATCCCTGTTCCGGGTGTGGCGCCCCCCGGCATGCAAAACAGAACGGATTCTTAGAATAGAGGTTTTCCATCCATCGGCCAGCCTAGACTCCAAGCACTAGGGCACTATCAAGCGATTTATTTTCAGTTTGTTGGGTCTGGCTACCGGCCAGCCCAGAAGAGGGGGGCAATGAGCGATACATGGAAAACGTTTTCGTTTTGACAACCTACGACCAAGAATGCAACACTCCGTCTTGCCCTTGAAGAAAACACTTGAAAAGGATGGACCGGTAACCCTACGCACCCTGGCGAGCCACCTTGGGCTCTCGCTGACGACTGTTTCCGTCGTCGTGAGCGATGCGCCGGCTGCGCAGGCGATTCCGCTCGCCACCAGGAAGCGAATCCTGGCCGCGGCTAGCGAACTGAAGTATCGACCCAATTACTTCGCCCGCTCGCTGCGCAAGAAGCGCAGCATGTCCGTGGGGGTGTTGGTGTCTGAGATGAGTGAGGGCTATTTCACGCTGGTCATGAATGGCGTGGAAGAGTACCTGATGGCGGCGAAATACTTCTACCTGATGGCCGCGCATTACTGGCAGCCGGAGTTGCTGGAGGAGTATCCGCGGATGTTGCTCGAACGCTCCGTGGACGGCCTACTTTTGGTGAATACTCCAACTCCGCCGCAGGTCTCGGTGCCTATTGTGTCCATTTCCGGCCACCAGGATATTGCCGGAGTAACCAATATTCAACTTAACCACAAGCAGGCCGCTCATCTCGCCCTCAAGCATCTCGCCGACCTGGGACATCGCAGAGTCGCGTTCATGAGAGGCCAGGAACAGACGGTCGATACGGACTATCGCTGGCGCGAGATCATGGAGACCGCCTGCGCCTTCGGGCTGGAGGTGCACCAGGATCTGCTGATAAAGCTGACTGAGAACAGTTGGTCGCCCTCCCTGGGCTATGGCCCGGTAAAGGCCCTGCTGTCGCGTACCAGGAATTTCACCGCGCTCTTCGCATTCAACGATATCGCTGCCTTCGGCGCCATTCGGGCCCTTCATGAAGCTGGGCTCCGGGTGCCCCAAGACGTTTCCGTGATCGGCTTCGACGACGTGCTCAGCGCCCCTTTCGGCATTCCAAGCTTGACCACCATTCGCCAACCCCTCCGCGCGATGGGTCAAGCGGGCGCCGAAGCATTGCTGAACCGGATCAATCGTCCCGAGGCGCCCTACGCTCAACAAGTAATCATGGAACCGGAGCTCGTCATACGGGAATCCACCGCCAGGGCCGCGTGCGAACCCCCTTCGCCCGGTAAAAAACGGCGCAAACCGGCTTCGCGCACGCGAGGCTGAGATCGCGGCTTGGCTGTCCAGAAAAAGCCGGACTCGACCGTGCAGAGCAGAAGTGCAAACTCGCTAAGCTCTATGCCGCTTATGCGCGGATGCTTTCGAACGCAGTTTGACATTCCCGCTCCAGCAAGGCCAGCAGTTGGTCCATGTGTTCCGTGCGGGTTCGAAAGTTTACCGGGCTGATGCGGAAATAAGCCTTCCCTTTCAGCTCCGTGGTCGAGAGCCAGAATTTTCCGCTCTCCTCCACTCGCCTGGCAACCTGCGCATGTAGTTCCTTGGCTTGCGCCTCATCCAGATCCGCGCCTCGATAACGAATGCAGATCGCGGACAGCGGCGGTTCGCTTGCCGCCTCGAAGTGAGGATGTTTCTCTACCAGCGAGTAAAGGTGCTTCGCCTGGCGTACATTGCTGTCGATCCACTCCCCGATCTGGTTTGCTCCGTAGCGTTTGAAACTCATCCACACCTTAAGCCCGCGAAAGCGTCTCGACTGCTCGAAGCTGTGAACGTAATACTGGTAGCGCTCGTTCGCACGATCGAACTCGTCGGTTAGATAAGCGGGCTTAAGGCCAAAAGATGCGGTCAATCGACGCTCATCCTTAACCAGAATTGCACCCACATCCAGCGGCGCATAGAACCACTTGTGGGGATCGATCGTGACCGAATCCGCCAGCTCCAATCCCTGGTCGTGCATGGGCCATGCGTGGGAGAGCAACATCCCACCGCCATAAGCCGCATCGACATGCAGCCACATACCTTCGCGATCCGCGATCGCCCGCAGCGGGCGCACGGGATCGATCGCCCCAGTGTTCGTAGTTCCGAAAATGCCCACGATGCACATCGGCCGTATACCGGCTTTACGATCCTCCGCGATAGCTGCCTCAAGCGCTTCCGGCCGTATGCGGAATTCCCCGTCAGTGGGCAGCGCACGTAGCGCCAGACGTCCCAACCCCACCGCGTCCACTGCTTTATCCACCGAGACGTGCCGTTCTTCCGACGCGTAAACAGCCCATCGTTCCTGGACCCCCTGCTGCTGAATCCTGTCACCCGAAACGAAGTCCCGCGCCAACTTGAGCCCGGTGAAGTTCGCCATCATCCCGCCGCTAGTCAGGTTGCCGCCCGCATCTTCACCGTAGCCCACCAGGTCAGCTAGCCAGCGCACCGTGCGCCGTTCCATCGCGACCGCGCCAGGCCCAAGGGTATAGGCCCCAATGTTCTGGTTGAGAGCGGAGCAGATGAAGTCCGCGATGATTCCAATTGGGCTCGGCGAGGGCGTAATCAACCCCATATAACCAGGGTGTCCAACATGGGTACAGTTAGGGAGAAGCTTCTGCTCCAGTTCAGCCAGCACCGATTCCGCAGTGCTGGGATCCTGAGGCAGCGCCTCGGAGAAGAGCTTGGTGAGGGTTGCCGGCTGCACATCGGGAAACACCGGTAGTTCTTCGATTGTCTCCAGGTACTCAGCCAGTAGATCCACCACGCGATGCCCGACTTCGCGAAATTCGCCGGCGTTCATCAGCCCTCCTGCCCTTGCCTACCGCCAATTCAAAAGGTGAAAGATAGCCCCCCGCCAATGCGCTGTTGGCGCATGGGTCCGGCCAGCACGGGCCCGACGTAAGTCAGAGTCGCATTGTCCAACTCGATGCCGCTGAGAATGCTAGCCTTTGACTTAGTCCAGAAATCAGGCTGCGACACGAGTGTCTCGCGGTAGTCCAAGCGAATCATCCAACGGGGCGTTACGCGATAGCGAATGCCACCGCCGTAGTTGAGTCCAACCTGAAAAATGCCGCCGCCCTCCAGGGGGGGCGTACTGCCAAAATTATAGGCGGCGCTCAGGAGCCCGATGTTGCTAAGCCCCAGCTTAAAGTAGTTGGGCGCCTTCTTGATCGGGGCGTCGTCCAAATGCATAAGCTGTAGAGCAGGCCCAACCGCGAAATACGGCCGCAACCGCGCTGTCTTTGGAACCATATGGATAAGGAGGTTGTACGACACCTGGGAAGTCCGGAGCCCGGTGTTTGCAAAAGCAAAGTCACTGTCCAAGGTAGCGGTCGTACTGTCGTTTTCTACTACTGCCAATCCCATTCGAAAGGTAGTGAAACTGTAGTTGTAGCTAAATTCCTGAGAGAAATATTTCTGCGAATCAAGGGTGACGGAGCCTCCGAGATTCCAACCGTTGTGCATGGAGTTGCCGAGCGCAATTACGATCTGCTGCCCGGGAGGATCGATGGAGTTCAGGATGAACCCGATTCCGCCGCCATTCCCGCCGCCGTAGACTAACCAGGATCCTCGAAACCCTATCTCGACCGAGGGCGGTCTCCAACGGTCAGCTGCGTCCATCGTCTCGGGGGCGCCGCGCGCGATCGATGAGGAAGAAAACATGTAATCGTTCTGGTGTCCATCGGCCCCATTGATGGTGTACTTATCCCCCTCGACATCCATGCTTCTCGGGGTCCGCGGAGTGTCCTTCTTCTTCATTTCCGTAACGCCGGTGCGAATGCCGGAATAAGCCATCATGACCACGTTGTCGCGCATGATATTGTTCTTGAGCGTTAGCACGGTTTGCCGCGACACACGGTCCACGCGATTGCCATGGATGGGCAACCTATCACCGGGAGGCTCCGGCTTCTCCTGCGGTCCGACGCACTCGTTCAACTGGAGCACCGCGATCCGTCCGTCCGTGATGAGATCTTCCCCGGTTCCATTCTTTGCGTCCTTTGGAATCCACGGCCGGGTAACTAGTTGCACATGCGAAACACACCCGGTAAAGATTAGATCGTTGACGACTTTAGCGCGTTCGTTGTCGATATGGCTGTCGATCAGGTGGATGAACGTCTTGTTCTTCTTGGAAAAACCGATGCCCGTGTCATGCGTCGATGACGAGGTCCAGACGCTCTGGTTATACCAGTCGAGAGAGCTCCCCCATATGCGAAGATGGTGCCGCTTGGAAAAGGTATTCAACGTCTTGGCGTAGGCATAAGCAGGAGCCTGGTCGCCGAGCAGCAAGGTCGACATGGGTGCGCTTTTGTAACCCTGGTTCTCGGCAACCGAGCGTATGGTGGCATAGGTTGACTCGGCTGTGAGCGAGTCCACTTGCACCCAGTCACTGGCGGCGAAGGCGCGCTCCACGGCGCCGGCGCTGCCGATGAAGATCAGGTTGGTTATGTCAGAAGGGATGTGGTCTTTTTCGGTATATGTCCGAAACGGCAACTGCTCCACCAGATGGCTCAGCTCTTTCTTCATTTCATCTGTGGTCGCAATGGGTGGGACGAACGCTGCTTCCTCCTTGGGAAGGACAATGGGAGCGGTTAGCTCGGCGATTAACTCCGTGCCCACGGGTAAAGAAATCTCGGGCTCTGAGAATCTGAGGACTGAAGCGGATGCAGCGGTAGTGAAGATGGCTGCGATCGGGTCGCCAAAAGCAAGGCTGCCGACAAAACCCGAAGCGCGATAGCTCAACGTGGCGGTGGAACGGATTCCCTGGATACGGCCCTCCTTGTCCACGGATTCCCGGGCATTCTCCACTTCCGTAATGCGGCATTGCAGGGGAAAGGTCTTTCCGTCGGCGAGAACCACGCGATCGAACTGCAGCTGGATCCGGGCCGTTTCATGGACCACCCCGATCCCCACCTTGCGCACCGATACAACGGAACCTTCCACGGTAGTTCCGAGAGGGAGCAGCATATCGCCTCCCTCCGTGACTGGAGCAATCAAAACGCCGGAGATCCTGGTCCCGTTCTTGGTAGCGTAGGAACTGATCGGCTCCTTCAGGCGAATCTCCAATTTGGTTCCGGTTGAAACCGGGTCGGCGAGGGCGCGCAGTCCGGCCAGCGCCAGCAGCGCAAGGCAGCACGCGATAAGCCAGATATTGCCCCGCTTTGATCTTCCATCCAAGCACGCGGCGCAGGCAGAAAAACTGGATTCCAGGCCATCTCTCAAACTGCCGATGGACAAAGTGCTCACCTCAGGAAACCTTCAGACATAAGTTCAAGTTGTGCGGACTGGGTAACGCATTCCAGTCTACAGGGGCACAGGCTAGCTTGAGCTTTCGGGGGCAACAATGACTTTACAGCCAGCTCAATATCGCCGCCAACCTTTTTCAGGAGTGGCCCCGGGCCGCGCCGTGGGCTAGCCGGGAATTCATGAACCTCGCTAAATTCCAGGAATTCCGGGGAAGTGGTGGTACTCTATATCCCCTGCTGACAGACAAATCACATAGGCCCTGATGTGTTCGCTCGCGCGGAGACTACTGCGCGGAGATAAAAATGGAGGATCCGAGAAAATGCTCTTTTCCGGTCGCTGGGGCTATTTTTGCGCAGTTTTCCTGGCTGTTCTGTTGTGCCCCTACCACGTCTTCGCCGTCGATAAGTTGCTCATCGTCAATGGTACAAACCTGACCATGAAACCCGGGCAGACGGAGCCGTTCGTTGGCTACATCCTGGTGGGCAACGACGGAAAGATCAAGGCGGTCGGCAAGGGCAACCCTCCGCCGGGCATGCAAGCGCAGACCACCTACGACGCCAAAGGAAAATTTGTTCTCCCTGGCTTCATCTCTGCGCACAGCCATTTGTCGGAGAGCGCGTTTCGCGGACTGGCTACGGACCAATATGTCTACCAGTACCCTGCTATGACGGGCTGGGTGGAAGCACTCGAAACCCGGGAACTTGGGACCCGTCCGGAAGATTACTACTGGTTCACACTGGAAGGCGCCCTCGATCACCTGGTTCACGGAATCACTTCCGTATACAACTTCGCCTATGCGCGCAAAGATGACGAGGCTTTCGAGGAATATCAGTGGCGGGCAGAGCTCGATTCTGGAATGCGCTTCATTCATTCCTATGAGCCTTCGGGCAGCTCAACCCCCCAAGTTCGCCGCGCGAACCTGGAGAAATTTCTAGCCTATGCCAAGAAGGATATGGGCCGCCCGACCGTCCTCAAAATGGCCTACTCGGGATGGATTACCACGCCCCAGGCTCTTCAGCTCGATGCTTCGTTTCTCCGCGATTACCATCTCTACTCGGAGATTCATTATCTGGAATCTCCAGTGAATCAGCAGGCGCAGCGCGACAATTTCAAATACATTACCGCAGTCAACATCCTCGGCCCGAACGTGAGCTTTGGGCATTTCATCCATACCGATGATGCCATCTTGAAGACGGTGGCGGCGGCCGGTTCCGGAATGGTGTGGAATCCGATGTCGAATGGCCGGCTGGCGTCGGGCATCGCCGACATTCCCAAATATCGCAAAATGGGCATTAAGGTGGGCATGGGGGTGGATGGCGAAGGAAGTTCGGACCTGCCGGACCCCTTCGAGAATATGCGCATGGGCCTCTATGTCATCCGCGCGAAATACGAAAGCGCGAAGATTCTTCAGCCCATTGACGTGCTGCGCTTCCAAACCATGGGGAGCGCGGAGGTTCTCGGGATCACAGACAAAGTGGGCAGCCTCGAAGTGGGCAAGTTTGGCGACATCATCATTGTCGATCCCAAACTGGTCGAGCGCGGGCCTGTGGTCGACCCCTATGCCGCCGTGGTGCTGGCCTGCAATGCCATGAATCTGGCCAAAGTGTATGTCGGCGGAGACCTATTGGTTGACACCTACCATTTGCAGAAAAACGACATGAGCAAGGTAGCCCGCGAAGTCAATCAACGGGTCGCGCGACTACACTAGATCTGCATCTCCAGCAGGACCACACAGCGCATCGTGTGCGAGGGGTTAATGGCCGGCAAGTATCGAATAGGGCGTCGGGATTTCTTCAAGCAAGCTGCGGGCGCTATCGGTGCCACCACGCAAATTCCCCACTGGTCTCCGTTCGCAGAGGCGGAGACCGCGACACCGCGCCCACACCAAACCGCGGAAAAGATCGCCTTCCCGCGCGTCTTCACCGGCGAACAGCTCAAGATGCTTGCCTTCCCCCTGGGCGGCGTCGGCTCCGGAAGCCTGGCCCTGGGAGGGCGTGGTCAGCTGCGCGATTGGGAGATCTTCAATCGCCCGAACAAAGGCTTTTCACCGCCGTACGCGTTTCCCGCGATCTGGATCAAAGCCGGGGATGCGAAGCCCATCGCGCGCGTTCTGGAAGCACGTATTCTGCCCCCTTATGAAGGCCAGGACGGCTTGGGCTCGAACAATTCGCCAGGTCTAAGCCGCATCGCTACCGCCGAATTTACCGCGCAGTATCCGCTGGCGCATCTTCGATTCCAAGACCCCAGCCTGCCAGTCAAGATTGAACTCGACGCCTTTTCGCCCTTCATTCCGCATGATCCTGACGCCTCCGGCCTGCCGGTTGCGATCTTGCGCTATCGCGTAAGCAACCCGGGCCGTTCAAGCGCCGACGTCGCCATTGCGTTTTCCATCGACAACCCAGTGAAGGCCCCTTCCAGAAACGACCAGGCGCGTGACCCCAAGGACCCGCGCGTGAACGAGCACCGCACGGCGGACCGGCTGGAAGGTCTCCTGATGACGAATCCAGGCGTGGCTGCCGGCGACCCGATGCAGGGCAGCTTTGTGCTCGCGGCTATTTCCGCCCAAGGCGCGCGAACAACCCATTGGCGCGGCTGGCCGCGAGGGCGCTGGTGGAATTCGCCCATGTTGTTTTGGGATGCCTTTTCGCAAGATGGTGAACTGCTCAACGAGCCGGCGGCGCTGAGCGCGGTCGGGGCACTTTGTCAACAGAAATCGATCCCGGTCGGCGGGTCAGCGGAATTCACTTTCCTGCTAACCTGGCACTTCCCCAGCCGCACCCCAGATTGGTGTGGATGGGACGCGCCCGCGGGCGAGGGCCACACCATCATCGGCAACTACTACGCCACGCGCTTCAAAGATGCGTGGGAGGTAGCCGAATATACGGCGACAAATCTCGCGTCGCTGGAATCGCGCACGCGCACTTTTGTCAACGCTCTCGCCAACAGCACGCTGCCCGCAGCTGTTAAAGAAGCGGCGAGCGCTAACCTTTCCACGCTGGCAACGACCACCTGTTTTCGCACCGCGGATGGCGAATTCCATGGCTTCGAGGGCTCCGACGATCATTTAGGCTGCTGCTTCGGAAATTGCACCCATGTATGGAATTACGAGACGGCAACCGTGTTTCTCTTTCCTTCGTATGCGCGATCGCTTCGTGAGGCTGCCTTTGGGTACAGCATGGACGACCAAGGCGGCATGCGTTTTCGCCAGTTGCTTCCCGACGGCAAGCAGCGGTACCACATCGCGGCGGCAGACGGGCAGATGGGACAGATCATCCACGCTTACCTGGATTGGAAACTTTCCGGAGATGAGGCGTGGCTTAAGACCATGTGGCCGCGCGTGAAGAGGGCTATAGAGTTCGCCTGGATCCCTGGAGGCTGGGATGCGAACCGTGACGGCGTCTTGGATGGCGTTCAGCATAATACCTATGACGTTGAGTTCTACGGCCCTAATCCTCTCTGCGGAATCTACTACCTGGGGGCGTTGCGCGCGGCGGAAGAGATGGGGCGTGCCGCAGGCGATGACGCCTCGGCGAATGAGTATCGAAGACTGTTCGAGATGGGCAGTCGCTGGATCGACGCCAACCTGTTTCGCAATGAGTTCTATATCCAGCAGATTCGCGGCTTTCGTCCGGACCAGATTTCTCCCCAATTGCGCAGTGGCATGGGGAGCGAGAATACGGAACAGCCAGAGTATCAAGTTGGCGAGGGATGTCTGATCGATCAGATGCTAGGACAATATCTCGCCGACATAGCCGGGCTGGGACCATTGGTCTCGCCACAGCATGTGCGCACCGCGCTGGAATCTATTTATCGATACAACTACAAACGAAGCCTGGTGGACCATGACACCGTGCAACGTACCTATGCGCTGAATAACGAAGCTGCCGTAGTGGTCTGCGATTACGGAAAGGCGCCTCGACCTCATATTCCGTTTCCCTATTACGCAGAGGCATGGACTGGTCTGGAGCATTCGACCGCGGCGCTGATGTTCTACTCCGGCATGATTCCGCAAGGGGTAGAGTACGTTGAGAATCTGCGCGCCCGCTTCGACGGGGTCAAGCGCAATCCCTGGGATGAGGCGGAGTGCGGCCACCACTATGCCCGGGCTATGTCTTCCTGGTCGAGCGTCGTGGCTCTCAGCGGATTCCACTATGAAGGGGATCGTGCCCACGTGATGGCACTGCCGAAGCTACCGCACGACAACTTCCATTGTTTCTGGGCAACAGGCACAGGCTGGGGAACCTATTCTCTCAAGCGCACGCAACCTGGTGGGGTCAACTTCACGATTCAAACTCTGGCCGGCACCTTGCCATGCCGATCTTGCACGCTGGCCGCAACAGGCTCCAAAGCAACTGCATCGCTGGCCGGCAACAAGATAAGCACGCGACTGGAGAAGAACGAGGAGCAAACCAGGATTTATCTGGCCGAGCCGGTTCAACTCCGTGAAGGCGAGCAACTGGAAATAAACATCGCCGGGTAGCACACGACGGGCCCGGGTTCCTAACAAATGACGGGTCATTTCTTAGGAAAGCAGAGACACTCGTCCTTTGGCTCTGCTACGAAGCCATACCAAGACCGACGATATTGGCCGCCACAATGATGACCACCATCCCCGCCCACAACAGGCGAACCGGCTTATTCCCCACACCAGCCCATTCCCCAAGCGCAAGCCCCACCAGCCCACCAAACAAAACATAACCACTCATATGCAGCATCCAGTTCACATAAGCGTAGCTCGCCGGAATGCTGGCGGCTCCCCACGCGTAGAAGAAGAACTGGAGATACCACATGATGCCGCCGGTAGCGGCGAGCGATCCGTTCTTGAGCAGCGTGGCTCCGGGCATAGCGAGGTCGGCTCTCAACGAAAGCTCTTTCTTGAAGAAGAGCCGGCTGAAACAATAAGCAAAATTGACCAGGCCGCCGCCACCCATGATGATGACGTAGCTGGGAAGCGCAGCGTACAGCGGCTTAACCCCGAGGAGAATCGCCGAGGCCTGAATGGGCCTGGCGGCATCCATGGCAAAGGACATGCCAGAGGAAAAGATGCCGCACATAACAGCCAGCATCAGCCCCTTCTTTACATCAAACTCGCGGATTTCCGCGCCCAGCGCGATTTCCTTGCGATGCCCGGCTATCGACACAATGACAATGCCGCATAGTGCCACGGCAATTCCCAATAGCGTGAGCAGGCCGCCACGCGTACTGATGAGTTCGCCACCCTGGCCGTGGATGAGAGGCGGAATCAGCGTTCCCACTACCAGCGTGACGCCGATGGCAACTCCGATGCCGAGCGACATGCCAAGGTAGCGCATGGTGAGCCCATAGCTTACATTGCCGACTCCCCACATGCAGCCAAACAGGAAAGTCCTGAGAACAACGGACGCGTCAAGCGATCCGTAGAAAGATCGCATATCGGGTAGCAGGAAGGCGCTGACGCAAATAGGCAGTAAGACCCAGGAGAAGATGCCGGCCACAGCCCAGGTAGATTCCCATGTCCACCGCTTCACCTTGCTGATCGGCGCGTAAAACGACGCGGCCGATGCGGCGCCGACCATGTGCCATCCAATACCCGTGATGATCCCCGTCACTCGCGTCTCCTTCGTCTGTCGAAGACAATACAGCAAGAATCGACAAAATGCAGTCATTCTAAGCACGACCGCTGTGGACTGGCTCAGTTAGGACCAATGGCGGAGGAAGCAGCCGCCACCACCGCAAAGTCAACACAGGGTCGCCACTGCGGGTCGCTCGATGAAAATGCATTTAAAACTCGTTGGCTCAGGAAGAAGCTTTGTTGTTCCCGGCATGCAGAACAGCTAGGCTGATAGGGTGCTCGTTTATGCAGGAGCCGATGAATGGTAAAGCCTACTCCCCCACGCCGCCCAAAAGGTGCCGCCCAGCCGAGACCCAACACAGACGAACCGGTTTTCGCTCAGCCACAGCCGTCTCCCGATCCGACTTCCTTCAAGAATCCGGTGAGGGATCAGAATTACACAGAAATTGCCAATCTTGAACCCGTTCCCCAACCAGTTGGCGGCGCCGCTGAGCCGATCCTGACACTTGCTCAAACCTATGGAAGCGCAGGCGACGCAAAGGTAACTGCGATCCAGCAAGCGAAACAGATCGTCTTCCATTCGGTAGGTGACACGGGCAGCGTCATCGGACCCGATACGCAATCTCTGGTGGCAGACAAGATGGTCTCAGACTTCGATGAGGCGAATAGCGCCGATCTACCGTCTTTCTTCTTTCATCTGGGAGACGTTGTTTATTATTTCCGGCGCCCATTGTCGCGATTCCAGGCAATCACGACGGCGTGGTCTATGCAACGGATCCATCGCCTACGCTCGAGGCCTTTCTGCGTAACTTCTGCGCCGCCAGCCCCGCGCCATCCCCCGATGCGGGAACGCTGGTGCGCACGACGATGATTGAGCCTGGGGTTTATTTCACCTTCGATGCTCCATTCGTGCGCATCCTGGGGCTTTACAGCAATGTGCTGGAAGATCCAGGCGTGATCTCAATCCAAGGTGGAACAAATTCTCTCGATGACCGGCAAATTACGTTCCTGACGACTGCGTTGAACAGGGTCAAAAGCGAGAACTACACCGGGGCAGTGATCATCGCCGTGCATCATCCACCATTTACCTCAGACTCAACGCACGCAGGCAGTCCCTAGATGTTGGCGGATATTGACACTGCTTGCACCGCCGCCGGTGTTTGGCCGCACGCTGTATTTTCCGGACATTCCCACAATTGCCAGCGCTACACGCGTGCCGTAAACAGCATGCAGATTCCCTTTCTCGTTGCTGGATGTGGCGGCCATTCCCCGCTGTCAGCCATGCGAGGAACGTATCGCACGCCCTATAAGATCGACGACACGTTAACTCTCGAGAGTTACGACGATACGGACTACGGCTACTTGCGGGTGGTGGCGAATGCGCTGACACTCACGATCGAGTTTCACCCCGAGAGCGACGGCGGCGTGACAAAGACTCCGGATGACACCGTAACTGTCAATCTGCAGACCCGCGCGATCAGCTAGCGTTTAACGCTTTTTACTAATACTGTCATCCGGTGGGATCAGTTATGTGCGGCCATTCTTTAGCGGAATGGCCGCGTCGAGTTCAGTTCTCTGGTCTATACCATTGCAAAAATGCTCTAGCGGGGCAACTGGCCAATGGTGCGCTTGAGATCTGCCTGCGCAAGCGATAGCCCCAGGGTGGCTTCCAGGTAAGAAGCCTTCGCCGAGGCCGCCTTTGCATGGGCTTCGGAGCGAGCAGATGCCAACACCTCGGTCTGTTCCAACTGACGGTCTGATAGCCGGGCAAGTTCAGCCCTGACCTCCAAGGCCTCCTGCGCGACTCCGACCATGTTTTGCAGTTGTTCTACTTTGTCGTACGCCGTTTCCACCTGCACGGCCACTTCGTCCTTCACCTTGGCGAGATTGAGTTCGGCCTCGGAGAGGAGGGTGCGCGAATCCTTGATCTCGGCGATCCGGTGGCCGCCGTCAAACAGGTCATAGCTGAGCGTGGCGCCGAAGGAGCCGAAGTTGTGCACCAGGAACGGAATCCCGCTTTGATAGCTGTACCGCGCAAGCCCCGTGATGTCGGGAATGTAAGCGTCTTTTGCGGCGGCGAGCCCGGCCTTAGCTTTCACCACCGCCTGCTCCGCCGAGCGAATCTCGGGACTATGGTCCTGGGCGATCTGGATGCACTCTTCGCGAGTAGGAGTAGAAGACAACCCCAGCGATGGATCGCTGTCCAGCTCAAGCTGCGTCTCCAGCGGGAGGCCGAGCAAATCGCTCAGCGTCAATGAGAGCGAGTGGATCTGCAGGGTTTGGGTGAGAACCTCCTGCCTTGCATCCAGAAGTCCCGCGCGCCCTTCAAGCGCAGCCACATCGAGAGCGCTCCCGTTGCGGACAGCATCCTGGGCTTCCTGTTCCTTGACCTGGCTTGCATCTACCTCTTCGACTGCGGCCTGTTTTTTGAGTTGGGCAATCAACAGCCCGTAGTACACCTGCCGTACCTTGAGCACCACGTCATCTTCTGCCTGATCGACCTGAATCTTCGCACTATTGATATCGGCAGTCGCTGCGCGGTTGGCTTCGCGAATCTTGAACATTTGTGTGAGCGGTTGAGCCAGACCTGTGCCGCTGGTGTACGTAGTGAGCAAGCCCTGATCGAGGAAAAGGGTCTCTCCCGGGATAGGCCCCGTGGAGGCATGATTACCGAAGGCCCCGGCCGGAATTTCCACTCCAGCAAGCTGGGTGATGTGGAGCACACTCGACTCATTCTTGATGTGAGGGAAATAATCGGAGCGAGCAATTTGCTTCTTGTGCTCACTGTCTGCCACACCCAGACGTGCCAGACCGAGGCTTCGATTCTGTTTGAGGGCAAGATCGATGGCCTGGGGCAGTGTAAGGTGCATGGCAGTGGTCTGTTGCGCCCGGGCGGCCGGAAAGATTGCCGTCAGCGACACGACGCACACCAGCATCCGCGATAGTGATTGAGGTGAGCAGTGCTTCGTTATCTTTAGCCACATATCCGTATCCTTCAGGGCCCGGCTTCCCATCAAGCGGGTCCGGGGGCAACCCGCATTACCTGGCGATATTGAGTGGGGACAGCTTCCATGCAGGCCACGATGATCAAGCAGCAGATAGCGGCCCACGCGATCAGACGGAAGCTGTCAGCGATAGCCAGCGTGAACGCCTGCTGCCTGACTTGCAGGTTGAGGATCTCGCCGGCTCGGCCAATGGCGTTCGTCGATCCCGCGGATTGACTCGCCAACCCTGCTGTCAGCCCGAATAGCCGCTGATCCGTCGCCGTCTGCCCAAGACCGACCCCGAGACCGAGAATATTGGAGTGGAACTGTTCCCGCGTGGGAATGAAATGCTGCATCAACGCGGTGCCGGATTCGCCACCGAATAGCCGGATCGTCTGGAAAAAGCCGGCGAAGGTGAGAACGTCAACCGGACGAGTGAGCGCTCCCGTATTAATGACTTCGAGAATGATAGATCCCACCATGCCATTGAATGCGAACGCCAGGCCCACTGCCATGACCGCCTGCGATGGGCCGAAGTTCTCACCCGACCAGACCGACGAAACTTGGGCATTCATGAGGCAGGCAATGGCCACCAGCGCGAAACCCAACGTCAGGATGAGCCGGGCGTCGATGTACTTCAACAGGTAGATGGCGAGCAGCCCGAGCAGGCATTGCGGCAACGCAACCCACAACAACACAGGACCTGTTTGCAATGGACGATAGCCCTGAATCGAGCCAAGATAGCTGGGGATGGCAACCACAGACGCCAGCATCACGAAACGAAAGAGGAAGAGAACTATGCTCAACAAAACTGTGTTCCGCCGGGCGAGAAACTTGAAGTTGATCAGCGGATTCGGGATGACGAAATGACGCACGGCGGATGCCCCGAGCAGGAAGACTCCAGAAGCCGTCAAAGCGACGATGACGCCGGAGTTCATCCAATACAACCGTTGCCCCTGATCGAGCGCGACATACAGCAGCGATAATCCAAGGCTGGCGTAGAGGAAACCTCTCCAATTCGGTTTAGGCTGCCCCTCCTTAGGCTTGGGCAAGGGCTGCCATGGGATACCGAAATACACCAGGACCATCATCACCGGGGTGAGCACGGCGCTGTTCCAAAAGATCCAGTGCCAGGACAAGTGGTCTACGTAGAACGCTTCCAGCGAAGTAGCGAAGTTGGTAGTAAACAGAATGTCCACGGCATACATCGCAATGCCCAGCAACACGTATTGCATGGGAAGATTGCGCAAAACGAAGGACAGAGTGAGAGGGTAAAAGGTTCCGGCTGTCAGGCCCGCGAGCACCAGCAAGACGAGCATTACCGGAAGGTTCGGAGCAAAGGGAAGCACTACGCTGACCAGGGTAAACAAAGCCGCGCAAGCCAACAGGACGCGCCGGGCGCCGAGCAGGCCACCTAGATATACAGAAAAGGGCCCGATGAACATCAAGGACGCATTGAATGCTGTGTTAATCCACGAAGCCTCATCCACGCCCAGATGCAAAGCGCCTCTCAGGTCAGACAGGCCAACGCTCATCAAACGCCCCGTACAGGTCGCAACGCTCGCGCCAAGCAATACGCCGGCAACGCCAAGCAATGGGTGCGTCGTAATCACCGATGGTGGAGTCGTTGGATTCGCAGGCGTGGGTGGTGGGGTGCTCAAGGCTGGGAGCCCTCCGCACGATTGTTATTGCCCGAGGCATGCACGGTAACCACCGCGGAAAAACCAGGGCGAAGAACGTTCTGCAGCGGGTGCCCCGGGTCGAGCGCGATCTTCACCGGGATTCTTTGCACCACCTTGGTGAAGTTGCCGGTTGCGTTATCGGGAGGCAGCAGCGCAAATTGCGACCCGCTGGCCGGCGAAATCTCGGCCACCTTTCCATGAAGCACAACTCCAGGAAAGGTATCGATCCTGATGTCTGCCGCGTCTCCTTGACGCATGTTGGTCAGCTGGGTTTCCTTATAGTTGGCCTCGACCCACACATCCCCCCTGACCAGGTCAATGACCTCCTGCCCGGGCGAGACCAACTGGCCTTCTCGTACATGGCGTTCTCCGACTGCCCCCGCCGTGGGCGCAAGTATGCGGGTATAACCCAGGTTCACCTCAGCAACGATGATTGCCGCCTCTTTGGCCTGGATATCTGCCCTATAAACGTCGTCTTTGGTATCGAGCGCTGTACGCTGCCGCTTCTCTGCTTCGAGCAGAGCTTGGCTGCTGGCAAGCGCGGCTTCTGCGCTGGTCAAACCAGCCTGCTGACCTGCAAGGGTTCCTGAAAGTTGGTCTGCAGTGGCGTTTGTCTGCTCCAACGTTTGATGAGTCGTTGCTTTTGCAGCGATCAGAGCCTGCTGGCGCTTGCGTTCAAGTTCTGCCCGCTCGACCTCGGGTTGCACGGCAGTGATAGCCGCCTTTGCAGCACTTACCGCTGCGGTTGCCTTCGCTACACCAGTCTCTGCGTTCTGAATCTTGGCGTCCTGGATAAACTTCGCGGCCTGGTTGTCAGCTAGTTCCGCCTTTGCACCCGCCAACGCTGCTTTCGCCTCCTCCAGCCTGGCGCGATAGTCCTGATCATCGAGTTGGACCAGGAGTTGACCCACCTTCACCGGTTGATAGTCGTCAACATCCATGCTGCGCACCGTGCCCGATATGCGCGTACTGAGGGGTGTCATGTCCGCGCGCACGTAGGCATCATCCGTCTTCTGTTCCCCGGCCCGGCCCTCCCATGAATTCCAGCAGCCGTTGATGGTGAAGAAGAGCAGCGCCGCTACCCCCAGAGTTACCACCGGAACAATGATGTTTCGTTTCGACATTTTCTTCTGACTCCCCCGTAACTTCGGGTTAGCAATGTAATTGTTCTCAGTTAGTGAATCCCGAGAACACTACAGGGCGCTTCCTGTGCCAGTTCATAGACAGTGCTCCATAGCCGCGATATGTAGAAATCGCGTTGGTGTAATCCGATGACCAGGAGATCCGCCTTCTGGGCACGTAAGAAATCCACGATGGCCTCCACTCCATGACCCTCGACCAGGTGGGTGCGGAGCTCGACGCCATGAGAGAGAGCGAGTGTATGAGCCTTCTGTTGTAAATGCTCATAGAAGGCCGAGCGATCTTGTCTCAGCGCGTGCGGTAGGGAGGGATCTCCCACGCTGGCAAATGCAGTGTAAGCGGGAAGGTCCGCCATAACGGTGATGGTTGCCAATTCGCCGCTCATAATTTTTGTGAGCCTGATAGCCGAAATGAGCGCCCGCTCTGCTTCAGGAGACTCGTTGTAAGCTGCTACGACTTTTTGGAACATCGCTGCCTCTCGCTTGTGACCCGACGATCACGAAGTTATTCATTGCCTATCTCGCTCTGGCGCCGCTCCTCGAAGTTTGCGGCTGCCCTGAGTACAGCACCCTGAATCTCCCGGTCGGTGAACGGCTCCACGATGACGTCGTATCCCCCGGCCTCGAGCACCCCGGACCATAGCTGAAAATTCGCCGTGTGGGCGTACACCAAGAGGGCGGGCCGTGGGTTCAGCAAAGATACGCTTCCCCAAACCGCCCACCAGTCGGCGTCGGGCAGCGCCGCAGGCAGAAGGGCCACTTGGTAGGGGGCTTGACCGCGAGTAATGTAGGAGAGTTCGGCGGCCCGTTCAATAAAGATTAGGGTCACACCGAGAGGAGCCAATTGGCGCCGCAGCTCTCGTTGCATTTCTGGCGATGCTAAAGCAAAGACCTGCACCCTATCGTGTGTCTCTGTCACACCCCGCCTCTCGATCTATGGATTCGAGAATGACAGAATGGTCTTACGATTTTTGCGTGAGCAACGGTGAGATCACCGTGATGTCAAACGGCTGCCTGGGCTGCGAAGCGAATAAGATAAGTCCTGCCCCTCGGCTTAGTCATCTTTGTCTGCGTAGACGTGGGATATTTGGATCAGGAGACCCAGGAGCCTTGACCGAGTGAGCGAAGCAAACGACATTGAGGTTTCTGAGCAGGCAGTCCGCGAAGAGCTCGACCGCCTCCTACAGAGCCCGATTTTTGCCCAATCCGACCGATTGGGCCGCTTCCTGCGGTTCACGGTCGAGCATGCCATCGGCGGCACCCAGGATCTCCTTAAGGAGTACCTGATCGGCGCCGAGGTCTATGACCGGAAGCCGCCGTACCATCCAAGCCAGGACTCGATCGTACGGACTGAGGCTCGCCGCCTGAGAAGCAAGCTGAAGGAGTATTACGAGGGAGAGGGCAAGGGCGACCCTATCTTCATCTACTTCCGGCCTGGCAGTTACGTCCCGGTATTTCGCTGGAGAGGAAAACTCGATAGCCCTCCGTTAACCTCTGTTACCGGCGAAAATGGTCTCTTCGTGCCGGGCACTGGATCGCCCATAGCTGTCATTCCATTTGTTGACATGTCGGGTAGTCCTTTATCCGCCGCCTGTGCCCACGGAATCACGGACGAGCTTATCCACATACTGATGCGCACCGATGGCTGCCGCGTCATCGCGGCAAGCTCCATGATGCAGCTGGGTTCGCTGGCGAATGACATCCCCGCTTTGGCGGATAAGCTGGGCGTTCAATTCGTCTTTGAAGGAACGGTAAGGGAAGAAGGAAACCGTATCCGCGTTACTTCGAGGCTGGTGAACGCGGATGGTTTTCAGCTATGGTCGCAAAGACTCGAAGCCGAACCGGACGCGAACAGCCTATTCCGAATTGAAGAACAGATTGCCTCCGCGCTGGCTAGCCGGGTTGCGCCCCGGCAGTCCGTTGTTCGCAAACTTCAAGCCTCGGCCGCTCCCTCCCTGCTAAAGCTCTATCCGGCCATTCTCGCTGCCGAGGAACTGCTGGAACAGGGGAATGCGGCGGACCTTCCGGCGGCACTCTTTCGATTTCAAGCCGTGGCGCAGTCCGCGCCGGAATATGCCCGAGCCCACTGCGGCATCGCCCAATGCTACATTGGCATGGCTCAGCGGGGTGCTCCAGGGTCAGCCCAACTTGTTGCCCAGGCCAGGAAGGCCTCGCTGCACACCCTGGAACTTGATCCGGAGATGATCGAAGCTCATTCGGCCATGGCTTGCGTCTTGGCGATGGAGTGGAACTGGAAGGAGGCGGAGACGAACTTTAAGCGAGCCCTGGAACTGGGATCGCACCATGGGACCTATCGTCAATTCGCAACTTTCCTGACTGCCCTGGGACGATTTGATGAGGCCTGGAGCTATCTCCAGATCGCTCAAGAGATCGATCCATTTTCCTACCGTCAGAAGGCATCCTACGCCCGGCTGCTCTTCTGGAGCCGCCGATATAAGGAAGCGTCCGAGCATTTCTCCAAGCCCCTGACGTATGGGCCTCTTCCGCCGGAAGTGCTTATCTACCAGGCACTGGTGCAGGTCCAGCTGGGGCACGCCGACGAAGCGAAAAAGATAGCGCAAACCCTGCAGCGCAGTGCGGGGGCGCAATCCCTTTTCCAGACAGCGATCGCTGAAATATACGCTCTATCAGGAGACAGAGCCGCGGCGGCGGGAATCGTGGAGGAATTTGGACTGCTTGATCCCGCACATCCCTACAGCAAATTTCGCAAGGCTGCGCTGTCACTGGCCCTGGGCGATGCCAACAAAGCAATCTCCCTGCTGAACGAAGCATGGGAAGAGAGAGAAGCTGAACTGCCGTGGCTGGCCGTCGACGCGCGGTTTGATCCCATCCGCGATCGGCCTCGCGTGAGCAGGATTCTCAGGAGTGTCCGGTCCGGGGTAGCATCAGCTACGAACGGCACCAAGGATAGTTAGGCTTAAGCGCTGCGATATCCTTGGGAAGCTTGCAAACGACGCAAATTCCCGGCGGACCCTACCCTCTTTCGGCAGCCATGATTTCCGCCCGGCTTGACCGGCTCCCAGCCACGCGGACGATGTGGAAGTTCGTCGTTCTGCTTAGCCTTGGATTCTTCTTTGAACTGTACGACCTGCTCTATTCCGGATATATCGCGCCGGGGCTTGTGAAGAGCGGCATGTTGACGACCACCACCGCCGGCTTCTTTGGCTTGAATGGGGTCGCGGCCTTCATCGCGTCTCTCTTCTCAGGGCTTTTCATAGGCACCATCTGTTGCGGGTTTCTCGCGGACCGTTTTGGCCGCCGCGCGATCTTCACCTACTCACTGCTTTTCTACACCGCAGCGAACCTCGTCATGGCATTCCAGGTCACGGCTGCCGCCCTGAACTTCTGGCGTTTTTTGGCAGGGCTCGGCATTGGCGTGGAACTGGTAACCATCGGCACGTATATATCTGAGCTGGTACCGAAACATATCCGTGGACGCGCTTTTGCCTGCGAGCAGGCAGTGGGCTTTATGGCCGTCCCCGTGGTGGCGTTCCTTTCGTACCTGTTGGTGCCGAAGAAACCCTTCGGTCTCGACGGATGGCGTTGGGTTGTCATCATTGGAGCGCATGGAGCTGTATTTGTCTGGTTCATTCGCCGCGCATTGCCGGAAAGCCCACGGTGGCTGGCGCAAAAGGGACGGCTCGCAGAAGCCGACCGTGTGTTGTCGCACTTGGAGGAGATCATTGCTCGAGAGTTCCCACTTCCCCTCCCTGCTACGGCACACCCCCAACCTGTGACCACAGGCCAGAGCTTCTCTGACATGTGGAGAGCGCCCTATGGCAAGCGCGCAGCGATGTTGATCATCTTTAACGTCTGTCAAACTGTCGGCTTCTACGGCTTTGCCAACTGGGTGCCTACGCTGCTCGTCAAACAGGGCATCACGCTTACGACAAGCCTGCTGTACTCATCGATCATTGCCATTTCAGCGCCGGTCGGGCCGCTGATTGGCTTATGGATCGCCGACCAATTTGAACGCAAGAGCGTGATCGTCGCCACCGCGGCAGCCATCGTGGTTTGCGGGCTGACATTCAGCCAGCTCTCAAGTGGGATGCTCCTCATCGCCACGGGCGTGGGCCTGACGCTCGCAAGCAACATCATGTCCTACAGCTTTCATGCCTACCAAACAGAGCTTTTCCCAACTAGCATCCGGTCGACCGCGGTAGGCTTCGTCTACTCCTGGAGCCGCTTTTCGGCAATTTTCACCTCGTTTGCCATCGCTGGTGTACTAAAGAACTTCGGAACGACCGGCGTATTCGCGTTCATTGCGGCAGCAATGCTGATCGTATTGGCAGCAATCGGCTTGATGGGGCCGCGCACGCGGAATCTCACGCTGGAAGAAATTTCCCGCTAACGCGTATGGCTGCCCATCGTTTCCTCAACAAGGACGGAACGAGAGGCGCTCGTCCCATTCCTTTTTTTGTCCCGCGAGTGCACAGCGAAGTAAAAACGAGCAATCGTTAGCTGCGCAGCAAGCGTGCTGGGTTGCCGGCAACCGTCACACCAGAAGCGACGTCACGCGTCACCACGCTGCCGGCACCGATGACCGCATCATCGCCAACGGTGATTCCAGGTAGCAGAATCGCGCCACCGCCAATCCAGACGTTTCTGCCAACGGTTACGGACTTCCCGCACTCCAGCCCAGCCGCCCGCTTCTCGTGGCCGCGCGGATGGTCGGCAGCGTAGATCTGCACACTTGGGCCAATTTGCGTTTTATCTCCTATGCGAATGGGCATCACATCCAGCAAGACGCAGTTGAAGTTGAGGAAGACCTCGCGGCCCAGGGAGATGTTGTACCCGTAATCGCAGAAAAAGGGTGAGCGGACGACGGTCTCCTCGCCAATGGCGCCAAGCAGGCCGCAAAGCAAGGCTACGCGCTCGACCGGATCAGTGCTTCCGTTCAGCAGAGCGAGTTGTGCTTCGGCATGCTTCCTCTCTACAACAAGCTCGCGATCCGTAGCGTTGTAAAGTTCACCGCGAAGCATTTTCTGCTTTTCACTCAGTCCGTCAATTTTCATCACTCCTAGCATGCCCGGAGAGGACGTTTGTAGCAAACGCAGAAATTGATATTTTTTTGGCGCGTGCCAGGGAATAAAAACCTACGAGCGCAGTTTTCTGCTGCAGAGGTAAGTAGCGATGAGGCAGGAGATCGATATGAAACATCGGACGCAGGCGACAAATGAACCGAAGGTTGCTGGAGATGGCATCGACCGGCGCAACTTTCTGCAATGCATGGCATGGGCCGGCACTGGGCTGGTCTGGTCCATGGTTGCGGGCGTACCAACTTCGCAGGTGCTGGCTGATACGACAAATGCAGCACAGAAAAGGAAAGTAGAAGACTTCGCGTTCGTACAGATCAGCGACAGCCATATCGGCTTCAATAAAGCGGCCAATCAGAATGTCACCGGTACGCTGAAGATGGCCATCGACAAGATCAATGCGGGAGACCCAGGAATGAAACAACCGGATTTTATGATTCATACCGGCGATATCACTCAGAGCTCAAAGCCGGCGGAGTTCGATACAGCCGAGCAGGTGATCAAAGGCGCAAAAACGGAACAGGTGTTTTATGTTCCCGGTGAGCATGATTTTTCGCTGGACGATGGCGAACAGTACAAGCAGCGGTTTGGCAAAGGGACGCTGGGCAATGGCTGGTACAGCCATGACTACAAGGGAGTTCACTTTGTAGGCCTGAACAACTGCGTGCAGGTCGACGCAATGGGCAACCTGGGCGGGGATCAACTGGCATGGCTCAAGGATGATTTGGGTGGCCTGAGTGCTTCGACTCCAGTGGTGCTCTTCGCACACATTCCTCTGTGGATGGTCTATGAGAAATGGGGCTGGGGCACGAAGGATGGAGCGACCGCGCTGAGTTATCTCAAGCGTTTTGGATCGGTCACGGTCTTGAATGGCCACATTCATCAAATCGTTCAGAAGGTTGAGGGCAACGTCAGCTTTCATACGGCGATGTCAACCGCATTCCCGCAGCCTGCACCGGGAGCTGCGCCGGGACCAGGCCCCATGGCTGTTCCGGCTGGCAGACTGGAGAGCGTGCTGGGGGTGACCAACGTGAAGGTTGTTCATGGGCACAAGTACCTCGCTGTGGTCGACTCCTCGCTAGAGGAGATGGTATGAAGCGCGCTTGGATCATGGCGCTGCTCGCCACAGCCTCGGTGACCGGGTTGGGATATGTGCATCCGTTTGGCAATCCGATGCGCACGCTTGCGATGTTGAGTAAGAATGCCGGCGGCAGTGTGGCAGGAGCGGCCGGAACTGGCGATGCTGCGCGGGGCAAACTCCTATTTGAGAAACGTTGCACCGGTTGCCACGCGATGGAATTCAACGGGGAAGGACCCAAGCTCGCCGGAGTGTACGGAAGAACGGCCGGGAGCGTTCCGGGTTTTGACTACTCCCAGGGATTGAAAAACGCGGGGCTGACCTGGAACGACGAGACCCTGGAGAAATGGTTGAGCGGCCCGGACTCGCTAGTACCAGGCGCCAAGATGGATTTTTACGTACCTAAGGCCGGAGAGCGGCAGGATCTCATTGCCTATTTCAAGCGCTGAACCGATGGGCGCAGCAGCTTCCTTGACCTTCCCGAGCCAAACTCCTATTGTTCCTGAGTTAACTCAATCGGGAGGCCGCAAAACCCATGCCCGCATCTTATCGTTTAATTCGTCAATCGCTTTTTCTGGCAGCCGCGTTGAATTTCATTTACCCCGTGCTCACCGCTCAGTCTGTGCCGCCGGCACTGGTGTCTCCGGCTGCGGGGCCGCCTGAGGCGGGTCCAAACGGCCAGAAGATCCCTGGGATGCCCAAGTTTCATGACCCCGCACCCTACGACATTAACGAGCATACGGGCTACAAGCAGATCTTCGACGGCAAGAGTTTCACCGGATGGGATGCCGACCCCAGCATCTGGCGCATCGAAAACGGCGTCATGGTGGGAGAAACCTTCGAGGGCAAACCGAAGGGCAACAACTACATCGTTTATCGCGGTGACAAAACACGTGACTTCGACCTGAAGCTGCAGATGAAGATAGAAAAAGGCGGTGGCGGCGGCATCCAATATCGCAGCGTCACCGGCGTCCCGTGGACACGTCCGCAGCCCAACGGCCAGCCGCCGTATGACCTCAAGTTCATGATGACCGGCCCACAGGCGGATTTCTGGTTCCCGGTCACCGTCCGCACTGCGTCGTACACCGGCCAGTGGTACTCGGAAAACACGATGCAGGGCATCCTCGCGTACCGCGGCCAGGTAACGCAGGCATTGCCAGGCCAGACCAATCGCCTGGTTGCCAACATCGGCGACATACGGGCGCTCGGCGGTTATGTGAATGACAACAACTGGAACGACTACGAGATCATCGCGCGCGGCGGCGTGATGATGCACATCATGAACGGCCAGCTGATGGCAGTCTTCATCGATGACACGAAAGACTCCGTCAATAACCAACCGGGACTCATCGGCTTTGAGATCGAAAGCCAGCCGTGCAAGATCTCCGTACGCGATATCTGGCTGCGAAGTTTCGACTAGGGTTACCTAAGGTTTTAGTACATCGCGCTGGTCGACCCAGCCGCCTCGAAAGAAGCGGTGCCGCACCATCTGTTGGCCAAGCAGAAAAATCATGCCTATCAAGATGGCTAACAAAAGGAACTTTACAACTCCCAGCCATGGGGAGAGACGTGCCGAGGGGTCCGGGGTGTTTGGAGTCGGTGTCATGTGAACTGCGCCTCCCCGCCGGTAAGAAGGAACGGGCTCGCCGGTGTTGTGCCGCTCTAAGACTCCCACCAACAGCGGCACTCGGCAACACATTTTTTCAGAGGTTATCCCCGGCGTGCTTTGGATCGACGCGCAAGGTCGACAGGAAATCCGGAAAAAGCTAGGGCGACGGGCGCGCCCGTGCGGCTCCATTGGGTTCTTCCATGACATCGACTCCGCAGGGACCGCTGACGGTTCCCCAGGGGAAGTATCCCAGGATTGCATCCCTGGATCAGGCAGCGCGTGCGAGCCAACTCTTCATCGTGGTCGCGTCCACCAGGCCTGCTTGCTGGAACTGGAGGCTGCCGCGCGCAAAGACCGCGAAGTTTGGAATACCTTGCACCTTGTACCGTGAGGCCAGTTCCGGGAATCTCTCCGTGTCGACCTTAAGTACGACGGCTTGGCCTGCGAGATCTCGCGCGACTTGTGCAACATGCGGCGCCGCCATCCGGCAAGGGCCGCACCACGACGCCCAGAAATCCACGAAGACCGGAACCTTGCTGTCGCGAATAATTTCGTCGAACTCCTCGGTGCCGACCTCAATGGGCTCAGCCATCGCGGGTAGCGGTGTCTTGCAGGCACCGCACCTTCCTGTGTCGGCAAGGTGTTTTGACGGAATTCGATTCGGCTTCCCGCAGGATGGGCAATTTCGGATGATGGCCATTGCGAACTCCTTTACTCAATCGCCGCTTCCACAGTATCTCGCACACGAGGCGGTGACGCCAACCGCGACCAAAAGGCTCGACGGGGGGAAGCGCTGCAACGTCTACACGCCTAGCGAATGGTCTCCACCCCATCGCCGGCACCCAGACATGAAGCTTACGATCGTTTCTTGGAGCGTCCAGCCGGTTTGGATTTGGGTGCCTTTCGGGTCCTCCGTATTCCTTCGGCAATGCTAAGCAATGACTCGGTGAGGTCTCGAGCCGATAGGGCATGCTCCGGGTCAATCAGCCATTGCATGATCAGGCCGGACAACAACACATGATGAAATTTTCCAATCGTCTGTGCTGTTGGATCGCTGACAGCATTCTGCTCCTTACCCAGAAATAGAGAGGCCAACTCTGAACGGGCTATCTGGAGATTATTTCCCAGGGCGCGACGGATCTCCGGCATACGTGGTATCTGGGAAAAGAGCTCCATGTTTGCCACCCATAAAGAACGATGGGTTTCAAAGGTCTCAATCAGACGGGTCCATGTGGACTCAAAGCGCTCCCGAGGACTGGCATCGGTAGGAACGCTGTCGTTCATTAGGCGGCGAAAGTCCTTGTCCCAATCGTCAAAGGCAAGTAACAACGCCTCGGTCAGCAACGCTTCCTTCGAACTGAAGTGATAGCCAATGGCAGCCAGGCTAACACCGGCCATTGAGGCGATGTCGCGGGCAGTGGTCCGGGCATAACCCTTCTCCAGCAGACAACGCTTCGCGGCGAACAGCAAGGCCTCTCGATTTCCCACGAAATACAGTCTATTTCAAAATTTGTACAAATGTCTCATACAGGGGTATAGTACAGGCGTGTGAGACGTTCGTTCTATAGGCCCAAAACGCATCCCGCTGACAAACGAAAGGAGAGGCATGAGGAACACGAACATACTCATCTCGGGAGCAAGCGTGGCGGGACCGGCACTTGCCTACTGGTTAAGCCGCTATGGTTTTAATCCAACCGTAGTAGAGCGTGCTCCCGCGGTCCGGCCAGGTGGCTATGCTGTCGATTTTCGTGGCGCTGCCATGAAAGCCTTGGAACGCATGGGCATTATCGGTGAAATACGAAAGCTTGAAACTCGCACAGGCTCAATTACGATCGTGGACAAAACGAACAGAAAAATCGCGAGCATGCCGGATGGCTTCACCAGCGGCGAACTGGAGATCATGCGCGGGGATCTGGCCGGAGTCCTCTATGGGGCCACGCGGGATCACGCAGAATATATATTCGACGACTCCATCCTTGCCATAAGCGAAGATGAAGATGGCGCCGAAGTCACGTTCAGCCGCAATGCGCCACGGCGATTTGATTTGGTAGTTGGGGCGGACGGACTGCACTCCAATGTGAGAGCGCTCGCATTTGGCGAAGAGTCCCGCTTCATCCATCATCTCGGCTACTACGTTGCGATCTTCACCACGCCCAACTTCATGAATCTCGACCACAGCGGTCTCTACTACGGCACACTCGGGAAAAAAGTGGGCATCTTCAGCGCCCGCGAGAATACAGAGGCGAAGGCGTCCTTCTTCTTCGGGTCTCACCCGTTGGAGTATGACCGCCGCGACATCGCCCACCAGAGGCAGATTCTAGGCGACAAATTCGCTCGCGAGCAGTGGCAGGTACCCCGGCTTCTGCGGATGATGGAGGACGCCCCGGACTTCTACTTCGACTCCGTCAGTCAGATCAGGATGGAACGATGGTCGACAGGACGCTCCGTTCTGCTTGGGGATGCAGCACACTGTGCTTCCCCGCTGTCCGGAATGGGCACCAGCATGGCTATAGTGGGAGCCTACGTTCTCGCCGGTGAACTGAAGGAGGCCAACGGCGACTATACCGTGGCTTTTGCCCGCTACGAAACACTTATGCGTGACTTCGTAACGCAATGCCAGAAGCTTGCTGAAGGTGCAGACTGGTTCGTTCCACGCACCCGTTTCAAACTATGGCTGAGTCAACAGATGTGGAAGGTTCTGCCTTACACGCCGTGGAAAAACATGATGATCGAGGTTCCCTTAAAAATAGGAAACTCGATCACCCTCAAAGACTACTGACGAAGCGTTCTCCAGCCTCACGCAGCTTGGTGCAGGTTCGAAGGCATTAGCCTATTCAATGCGCAATGCCTGCATGGGATCGATATGCGACGCCCTCCACACCGGAACCAAGCAGGCCAGCGCTGCAACCAGCAGCAGCGTCGCAGCCACACCCGCAAAAATCGCTGGATCGAGCGGCCGGGTTCCGTAGAGCATCGACTCGATCAGGCGCACTGCTCCAGCGCTGGCTGCAAGGCCAAGCACCAGCCCATAGAACGCCGGACGCAATCCGTCGCCCAGCATCAGGCGCACAACCTGCTCGCGCTGCGCGCCAAGCGCCAGGCGAACACCGATCTCGCCAGTACGCTGCGTCGTCAGGTAAGAGAGGACTCCATACAACCCTACGGACGCCAGCATCAGCGACAGCAGCGCGAAGGCCAACACCAGACTCGCGCTCAAGCTGGCGTTGCCCAATGACCGTTCGATGATCTGCTGCATGGTGAGCACATCGGAAACCGGCAGTTCTGGATCTAGCTCTGCAATCTGCTTCTGGATGGGAACGGAAAATGCTAGTGGATCGGAGGCGGTCCGCACGATCAGGATCACCCCTCCCGGGCCACTCTGCCCGTTAAGAATGGGGAAGTACATGGTCGGCTTGCCCGGCTGACCTACCTGGTGCAGCGTGTCCGCGACCACCCCGACAATCTCATAATCGGCGTCACCGTAGGCAACGACGTGTAGATGCTTGCCCAGCGGATTTTCCCCGGGAAAATACTGCTGCGCCAGCTGCTGGCTGACGATGACCGTCTTCGGATGGCCGATGCGATCTTCGCCGCCGAAGAACCGTCCTTTTAACAATGGTATCTGCAATGTGCTGAAGTATCCGGGGTCGGCCGTCCGGTAGAGCGCGTCGGGTAGCGCCATGCCGGGCGTGACCTGTGGATGCTCGGGGATGGTGAAGCTATCGTCCTCGCCGGCTCCTGCTCCGGGCACGCTCGATCCCAGCGCTGCGGCGCGAACACCCGGCATGACACGCACCCGATCCACGAGCGTTTCGTTGAATGTGTTCATCTTCTCGGGGCTATCGTATTTCGTTGCGGGAAGGCTATAGCTCATGGTCAGCACGTTATCCGTCACACTGCCCACATCCGTCGTCCGCAGACGCCAGAAGCTCTTGAGCAGTAGACCGGCGGCGATTAACAGCACTACCGTTGTAGCAATCTCCACCGTAAGCAGCGTCCTGCGCAGCGCCGTGCGGGATCGGCTGCCTGCGGTGTTGCGCGACGAGGCCTGCAGTGCGGCGATCGCTTTCTTGCCAGTGGACGAGATCGCCGGCAACAGGCCTGCCAGCAGCGCTGAAGCAACGACCAGCACGAAGGCAAACGCCAGCACTACACCATCGGGGTGGATACTCTGCGCGCTAGGGAGGTCCCTCCACGTGTTGGCCAGCCACTTTGTGGCCGCCAACGATAACAACACTCCGGCCACTCCACCGGCAAGCGAGACCAGCAGGCTCTCCATCAGCTGGTCGCGAATCAGCGTCATTCTCCGCGCCCCCAGCGCGCTCCGGACGGCGATTTCCTTTTGCTGCGCCGCGGATCGTGCCACCATCAGGTTGGCCACGTTGAGGCAGCCGATCAGCAGCATGCAGGCTACAGCGCAAAGCAGAAAGATCAATGGCTTCCTAACATCTTGTGCGAGGTCCTGGATAAGGGTCCTTGAGGCCACGTCCTCGGCGACGGGCGCAGGCACGTTTTGCGAGTGTAGCCGGTACTGCACTGCCTCTACCTGGCCTAGAGCGGTTGCCTGGCTTACGCCGGGTCTCAAGCGGGCTACCACGTGGCTGAAGTGAAAGTCATGATGCTGCAAGATCGCCGGCGGCAAACCCGACGCGTATGTGACCCAGAGCTGCATCTTCGCATTGGGGTAGTTGAACCACTTCGGAAGCACGCCGACGACCGTATACGGCTTCCCATCCAGGTGGATTTGCTTACCAACAATCGACGGTTCCCCACCAAACCGCCGCTGAAACAGGTTCCAGGTGATCATGACGGAGTTTCCGTCCGGACGATCTTCGCTCTCGACAAAGGTGCGTCCAACGACCGCAGGCACGCCCAGTAGCGGAAACAGGTTCCAGCTCCCGCCGCCGGCGCTCACCTGCTCGGGCAACTCTCCGTGCTCCCCGGTCAGGTTGAATTGCGCCCAGCGCCACGCGGCCATGTCTTCAAAACCATGGGTCTGCGCGCGCCAGTCATAGTAGTCAGCGGGAGCAACGACGTTGTAATTGAACTGCTGGGCGTTCATGCTGGGATCGCGAAAGTGCTCGTAGATCATCAGCAGGTGATCCGGATCGCGGAAAGGAAGCGGCCTAAGCAAAACCGATCGCGTCACCGTGAACAGCGACGTCGCAGCCCCGATGCACAAGGCCATTACCAGGATGGCAATGAGCGAAAAGCCAGGCGACCGGTAGAGTGTGCGTACACTGATTCTTAGATCT
This sequence comes from uncultured Acidobacteriaceae bacterium, assembly GCA_963743365.1. Lineage (GTDB taxonomy): Bacteria > Acidobacteriota > Terriglobia > Terriglobales > Acidobacteriaceae > PALSA-350. Next base: position 28,429 of record CAVUQE010000012.1, on the reverse strand, counting down.
CGAAGAAGATTCTCCAGCCCGTTCCAACTCCAGACAGCATGAGTGTGCTCGCGGATGAGGGTCGGGTTACCGAAAGCGCGCAGGGCGGCATGGCGGGCCTCTTCTGATGACAAGCCGCCTTCCCTTTGCTCTTCCTCTTCCAGTTCGAGGTCAGACCGTAGTTCCCTCTCCAGATCGGCATCCCGTTTCCTGATCTGCCACCATCGCATCTCAGCTCCTCCCCGACGGCCTACATTACGCGTGCTACAGTGTTCGCCGCCTGCTTACATGCCGAGTTTCCCAGTTCCTCTATCATTTCATTTATAGAAGACATTCGACCCTCGACCCGTAAGCGATGGTAGACATCCGACTGTCAGCTGTCAAGTGGCGCGTGTGAAGGTGGCCTCTTGACGTAGACGCTAGTAGGGGTGTGTCGACGAAGGCGCTAGAGGGTTTGATCGCCAGCCTGGACTGCTTGAACTCTACGAAACACTTACTGCCAGCCCCCTCCCAGTGCACTGTAGAGCTGAACAAGGCTGAGCGCTTCTCCCTGCTGCGCGGTTGCCAGGTTCAGCTGCGCCGAGTAGAGGTTGGTGTCGTTCGTGAGGACCTCGAGGTATGCCGTCGATCCACCCTCGTAGCGAAGGCGGGCTAAACGACTGGCATCCTGGGCCGCCGCCACGAGCTTCTCTTGCTGCTCGCGGTAGACGCGCTGCTTGTTGAGCGCGATCAAGGCGTTCGATACGTCGCGAAATGCCCCGGCGATGGTCTTCTGGTAAGTGATCACCATCTCCTGATCAGCGGCCTTGGCCTGATTCAATTGGCCCCGCAGCTTGCCGCCTTCAAAAAGCGGCTGCGCCAATGAACCAATTCCGTAAATGGTCCGTGCGTTGCTGTCGAAGATGTTGGAAAAATTGTCTCCCCCGACGCCTGCCGAAGCACTGATCGATAGCTGGGGAAAGAATTGGGCACGCGCCACGCCAATGTTCGCGTTAGCCGCTTTGAGCTGCGCCTCCGATTGCTGGATATCCGGCCGGCGTTCCAGTAATTGTGAAGGGATGCCGGTTGGCAAATCTTGCGGCGGGGGCGCGAGCGCGTTTGGGTCCGTGTGCGCTACCGGACCCGGATTCTCTCCCAGCAAAAGGCGGAGCGCGTTCTCCTGCTGCTGCACCTGCTGCTCTAACTGAGGCAGTTGCGAGGATGCAGTGTAAAGCAACTGCTCGGCCTGTCGTAGATCAGAGAGCGGGACGGAGCCGCCACTCTCCAGCCGCTTTGTCAGGTCGACCGAGTCCTGCCGGGCCTTCAATGTTTGCCGGGTAACCTCCACCTCACGATCGAGTGCACGCAGTTGAATGTAGGCGGTCGCCACTTCCTGCACCAAGGTCAGGCGCACCGCGCGCTGGGCCCAGGTTTGGGCCAGGAGCGTGTCCCGGGCAGCTTCTGTCTGCCTGCGATAAAGGCCCCAGAAGTCCGGGTTCCACGCAGCGGAGAGACTGAAGGATCCAACCACGATCGGGCTGCTGATCGAATTGGCTCCGCCACCTGTGTAGCTGCTAATCCCCGGAATGTCCACGCCCGCGCCGGTACCGCCAACGCTGAGGGTAGGAAACTGCTGTGACCGGGTAATCTGTACCTGTGCCTGTTGCTCGAGGATGCGTTGAGCCGCGATGCGGAGATCGTAGTTGTTGGCGAGCGCCTTACGAATCAGGTCCCGCAGCTCAGGTTCGCGAAATACCTGGGCCCATTGCTCGTCGCCGAGAGATTCCTTCGCATCGCTGATGACTGCGGCATCATCTGCGCCACGGAATGCCGGCGGCGTGGGGTAGGCCGGTTGCTTGTACTTCGGCCCAACTGTGCACCCGGCGGCAGCGGCTAACAGCACGGCTGTAAAGATGATCGCGTACGCGCGCTTGAACCAGACCGAAGAGTTGCTCATGCCTGACCTCCGCGGGTTGAACGGCCGCCGGCGGCTGCGCCCAGGGCCACTGGATCCAGATCACCCTTCGAGTCCATCGTCGTACCCTTCCCGCCCCGCGCGTACCGATGCGATAGGTACTCGACGACAGAGAAGGTCACGGGAATGAAGATGAGGCCGATGGCGGTCGAAAGGAACATGCCGCCCACCACCACGGTGCCGAGGATGCGCCGTGAAGCGCCGCCGGCGCCGGAGGCGACCCACAGCGGAAGGCAGCCGAAGATGAAAGCGAGCGCAGTCATCACGATGGGGCGAAAGCGCAATCGAGCAGCGCCGAGCGCGGCTTCCGCAATGCTCTGACCCGACTCGTAATTGGCCTTGGCGAATTCGACGATGAGGATGGCGTTCTTGGCCGAGAGACCGATCAGCATGACCAGACCGATGGTGGCAAAGATGTCATTCTCAAACGAGCGAATGTGCAGCGCCAGGTAACCGCCGAGGATGGCGACCGGGGTGCTGAGCAACACGCTGAACGGCAGCGTCCAGCTTTCATACAAAGCAGCCAGGATGAGAAAGACGAAGAGTAGCGACAGGCCGAAAACCGCCCACGATGGCACGCCCTTCTCCGCCTGCTGTTCCTGGTAAGACATGCCCGAGTAGTCGAAGCCTGCACCCGCGGGCATGGTCTGCTTGAAAACGTCTTCAAGAGCGTGGCGAACCTGACCGGAACTGTAACCAGGACTGCCTGTGATGTTCAATTGCGCTGCATTGTATTCGTTGAAGCGGTAGATGAATTCGGGGCCGGCGGTTTGCGTCACCTTTACCAGCGAGGACAGCGGAACCTGGCCACCGTTCGCGCTGCGTACATAGAACTGGCTGATGTTCGCGATGTTCTGACGCGAGGTGCCTTCCGCCTCGACGTAGGTTTGCCACTGGCGGCCGAAGCGATTGAAGTAGTTGACTAGGTATCCACCCATGAAAGTCGACATGGTGGCGTAGATATCGGATAGCTGTACCTGCTGTTGCAACGCTTTTGCCTTATCGACATCGGCATAGAGCTGAGGGACCGCGGGCTGATAGGACGGAATGACGGCCGCGATCTCAGGCCGCTTGCTCGCCGCTCCCAGGAAGGCAAAGACATTTTTCGCAAGGACCATGGGATCGTCGCCGCCGGAACGATCTTCGAGAATCATGGTCACGCCGCCCGAGGTTCCGATACCAGGAATCGATGGCGGCGGAAAAGCAAACGCGATGCCCTCAGGATCGGCTGCCAGCTGCCTTTGCAGATGGCTTTGAATGTAGTCCAATTGCTGCTGCTTGGTCTTGCGCTTGTCCCACGGTTTGAGCGCGACGAAGAAGAAGCCGGCGTTGGTGCTTTGCACCTGGGTGAGGAGGGAGAAATCGTTGACGGCGATCACGCCCTGTACGCCATCGGTTTTGAGCAACGCATCGGTGATCTTTTGCTCCGCAAGATCGGTGCGTTGGGCAGAGGCGGCGTCCGGCAGCTGCAGGGCGAGAAACATGTAGCCCTGGTCTTCCGTGGGGATGAAGCCGCCGGGAAGACTCGTGCCCAGGTAGACCCCAAGCACGGCAACCAAGGCGAGAGCGACCATGGCGATGGCGGACTTATGGATGAGCACATCCGACGTGTGAACGAAGCTGTCGGTGGTGCGGCCGAAGAATCTGTTGAACAGCTTAAAGCCCCTGCCGAGAAGGCCGGTTTTCCGTTCTTCGTCCTTGGGCTTGAGCAGCAGGGCTGCGAGCGCGGGCGAAAGAGTCAGCGCGTTAAAGGCAGAGATCAGCACCGAGATCGCGATGGTGACGGCAAACTGTTGATACATGCGCCCGGTGATGCCGGGGATGAACGCTGTTGGGATGAACACGGCGGCGAGGATGAGGGCGATGGCGACCACCGGACCGCCGACTTCCTCCATGGCCCTGATGGTCGCGGCGGTGGGATCCATGCCTTCTTCGATGTGATGCTCCACCGCCTCGACCACGATGATGGCGTCGTCGACTACCAGGCCAATGGCAAGCACCAGGCCGAAGAGCGAAAGGGTGTTGATGGAGAAGCCCAACGCCGGGAAGATGATGAAGGTTCCAATGAGCGAGACGGGGACGGCCAGCAAAGGAATCAACGTCGCACGCCAGCCCTGGAGAAAGATAAAGACGACAATGACGACCAGGCCGAGAGCTTCCAGCAGCGTGAGCACGATCTCGTGGATACCGGCGGTGACGGCCTTGGTGGTGTCGAGGGGTACATCGTAGGTGATGCCGGCAGGAAAGGTCGCCGACAGTTCCTTCATGCGGGCATTGACGGCGGCGGCAGTCTGGACAGCGTTGGAGCCGGGCAGCTGGTAGATGGCCATCACGCCGGAGGGCGCCTGGTTGTAGCGGGCGGAGATGGTGTAGGCCTGCTGGCCGAGCTCCACGCGGGCGATGTCACGGAGTCGCACGATGGACCCATCGGGGTTGGCGCGGATGACGATGGCGCCAAATTCATCTGCCGTGATGAGGCGGCCCTGTGTGCGCACAGTGTAGGTAAATTTCTGGCCCTGCGGGATGGGCTCAGCACCGATTTGGCCGGCCGGGTTCACGTTGTTCTGGGTCTGGATAGCCTGGATGACGTCGGGCGCCGTGATGCCCAGCTTGGCCATCTGGTCCGGGTGCACCCAAACGCGCATGGCGTACTGTCCGCCGAAAACCTGCACGCGTGAGACACCTTTGACGCGGGCGAGTTGGTCCTGCAGGTTGATGATGGCGTAGTTGGTGAGGAACTCCTGGCTCAATTTACCGCCGGGCGAGTTGACAGCCACGAGCATCAGCGGCGAGGTGAGCGCCTTCTGCACGGTCAGGCCGGCGGTGGTGACCTGTGCCGGCAACTGTGACTGTGCCTGATCGACACGCAGCTGGGCGAGCACCTGGTCGATGTTGGGATCGGTCTTGACATCGAAGTCTACGAAGAGCTGGACCACGCCATTGTTGGCGCTGACCGAGTCCATGTAGATCATGTTGTCGACGCCGTTCATCTGCTGCTCGATGGGCGTCGATACTGACTGGGAGACGGTCTTCGAATCCGCGCCAGGGTAGGTGGCGGTTACCAGAATTTCCGGCGGAACGATGTCAGGATATTGCGATGTAGGGAGGCTCACCAGCGACACGACACCGAGGATCACGGTGACGATGGCGATAACAATGGCAACGATAGGGCGGCGGATGAAAAACTTCGACATCAATTACCTCCCTGTCGCGTTGCTGGCCGAGGCAACGGTCGCCGGAGCCGGATGCGGGTTGACGGGAGTGCCCTCGCGCAGTTTTTGCAAGTTGTCAGTGATAACTCGCGCCCCGGGAGCGACCCCGCCTTCTACCAACCAGTTGGTGCCGATTTGTGGACCGAGTTGGATGGTGGTGAGATGGGCTTTATTGTCATTTCCGGCGACATAGATCTGTTGCAATCCCTGCAGTTCCTGCACCGCAACCTGTGGGACGAGCAAGGCATTGTGACGCAGTTGCGTCTCGCCTTGGACACGGCCGTACTGGCCGGGGCGGAGAATGTTGTTGGGATTGGGGAACGCTGCAGCGACGCGGATGGCGCCCGTCTGTGCGTTCATCTGCCGATCGACAAACTCGATGTGGCCTTTCAGGGGGTAGACCTCGCCGTTGGCGAGCGTAAGGGTGAGGGGAATGGCGCTTTCATTTTTAAGCAAGTCGCCGCCCGCTCCGCGAGCCCGTTGGATCAGGGCCAGATACTCTGCATCACTAATGGAAAAATAGACCTTGATGGGGTTGAGCTGGGAGACGGCGGTCAGCACCGATTGGGTGTTGACCAGATTGCCGACCTGCGTGGTGGCTTGGCCGGCAACGCCGGTAATCAACGACCGCACATGCGTGAAGCCAAGGTTTAGCTCAGCATTTTCGACGGCGGCTTGCGCGGCGGCTACAGAAGCCTTTGCAGATTCTACAGAGGCCTCAGTCTGCGCCTTCTGCTGAACATCGTTGTCCAGCTGGCTCTGGGCGATCGCACGGGCTTGGGCAAGTGGCGTATCGCGCTTGACGTTGATCTCGGCCAGGCCGAGCTGCGCCTGGGCCTGCAGCACTTGTCCCTTGGCCTGGGCCAGCTGACCTTTGGCCTGATCCAGCGCCGCCTGGAAGGGACGAGGATCAATCTCGAACAGGATCTGGCCTTTGGTCACCTGGGCGCCTTCTCGATAATTCTGTTTGATCAGGTAGCCGTTCGCCTGGGGCTGGATCTGGGCGTTGACGTAGCCATCCAGCACCCCGACCCACTCATTGGAGACGGGCACGTCGGAGGGCTCCACCTGGACCACCGAGACCGGCAGGGGCGGCGGCTGGCCTGTGCTGGCCGGCGCTTTTCCACAGCCGGTGACCAGCGCCACCCCGATGAGCAGCATGCCTGCCCCGGGAATACAATTCATTCGGTTGTGGCCAGTTGCTTCGGCCAAGAGTCTAAGCCACTGGATCATTGGGCGTTACCCTCCAACATTGCCTAAGTGCGCGGTGCAAAACATTCGTGCATGTATGTTCTATGATCTGACTCAGGGAAGCCTATGGCGGATGCAAAAAGAGACGTTAAGCATGAGAGCGGGCGAACACAGAGACAGAGCCGCGGCATCGCCACCCGCAGCGACCTGATTCGCTCCGCGAGATATATTTTTGCGCGCGACGGCTTCGAACATGCGCGCATCGAAGACATTGCTTTGCGCGCGCGGAAGACGCGTGGCGCCTTTTACGACAACTTCAAAGACAAAGAGGATGTATTTCTGGCTATTTTTGAAGAGGATATGGCTCGCGATTTGACCGAGCTGGGGCCGCTGTTGCTTGCTTTGCCGACGCTGATGGAACGTATGGAAGCCCTGGCCCAGTATCTTGTGCGTTTGAGCAAAGATCTTGAGCGCATGTTGTTAAACGTGGAATTCAAACTTTACGCGATACGGCATCCTCATAAGCGCAAGCGCCTGGCTGACTTGCTGCGGGCTATGCGCCTACGCACGTCGATCCCGGAGATCAGCCGATTGCTCCCGCAATTGGACGGGCGATCGGCCAGCGCGAAGCTCACTGACTGCCTTGCGATATGCGGTGTGATGGACGGACTGGCGTTGAGTCACTTGTTCGATCCGGATGGTTTGGACAATCTGGCCCTGGTGCGCTATCTGCGGCTTTGCCTGCAAGAGACGATTCCGGAAAATGCGTTTCCCTGACCGTTCGCTGAGCCGCTCGCCATCCCATAGAAGAGCACTCCGTACGTCTGTTCAGAGATTTAACGTGCGGAGAGGTATGGAGTGGTAATCCCTGGCCCCTGAAACAAATTCGGACCGGAGAGATTCAGCATTCTGTAATCCCCTGAATCGGGTCCACCATAGTGGGAGGGATCTTGGCTAATACGATCGATCCACAGAATCAAATCGTGCGGTATTGCGCCGAGGGCATGGAGAGAGAGCAGAAGGGCCGGCACAAGGAGGCATTGCGGCTCTTCATGCTTGCATGGGATCAGAGCAAGGACGCATTTGAGAGAAGCATCGCTGCTCATTATGTTGCGAGGCATCAAGCCACGCCTGAAATGACACTTCGTTGGAATCAGGAATCCCTAACAAATGCTGACGCAGTCGGGGACGACCGCGTCCTGGGATTTTATCCTTCACTGTATCTGAATATGGGAAGGTCGCACGAGGATCTCGGCAACCTAAAGGATGCCAGACGATTCTATGCATTGGCCGCCGATCGAATGGGCTGTCTCCCGGAGAGTCCTTATGGCGATATAGTTCGCCGTGGTGTTATGAATGGCATGCAACGAACATCGAACTGCGCAGAAAACGAATCATAAGGCTAGCCCGGCTTGCGTGCTACGCACGAAGCGTGGGCAGGATTCCTGGTTAACGATGGTTCAACGGTTGGGCGGCGGCTTGGCCGGAGACTGGCCTGCGCCCCGGTACAACCTCAAATCCAGGAAGCATGCGAGCCTCCGACCCGAACTTGTGGTAATCCGTGTACACGATGTCGTTCAGGAGTGTCTCGTAGGGGGCGTAGATATCAAATGTCTGATCCCTGATTCTGGGGTCACGTGCAGATCACGATGTGGCGGGAGCTGCCAGAGCACGCGGTGCGAGCGGCCGTGAGCAACATCATCTGCTAAGAAGTTGCCGTCGGTGGTGGGTTGCGCTGATGCGTAGAGTCCGAAAGTGGTGAACCAGTAAATGGATACCGGCTGAGCGAGATGGCCGCCATTCTGCCGCAGATACTTTATCGATTCACTCTTCACAAGTTCAAACTGGAAGGGCGATAGGTTGATCTCATCGAGAACCAGCACCACTTCGGTAAGCCGCTCATTTTCATCGGTGGCTTGATTCGATGCCGCGAAGGAAGCGATCTTCCGCGGCACGCCGTTATCCAACAGCGTGAAATCCTTCACAGCGAGCCCCGAAAATGGCTTCCCCTCGCGGTCCGTTGCAGCGACATCCAAATGGAGAAGGCCCGCCGGCGGAGCATTCGCCGGCATCACGGATGCCTCAGGCGACACGAAAGCTTGTGCTGGAAACTGCGAGGTTTCGACTTGACCATCAGAACGAGGCACACAAGTGAAAGCCAAAAAGCAAAGGAGGAAAACCCGCAGAACAGTTGTCTCCGTTCTCAAAGCTTCACCTCCTCCGGATGGGCCCAAGTGGCCAACGATCAAGGATACCTTGGCCTCAAGGAGATCGAGTTGTCGCAAGTTTGGAAGGGTCGGTAGCGAGCCGAACGCGCCTGGCCGCCTTCTAACTGCTACGCGCGGGAGCGCCTTGAAAGTCGCGTTTCAATGAATCCTAACCTGCATCCGAGAGCAAAAGGATCGCTCGTCGTCTCGCATGAGGGATAGGAGTGACCGGCATCGATCGGAGCATAATCTTGTATTAAGCCGTGCCCACTGGGGTCTCGTCATGAATGTGTTTGGACAGGGTGAGGAGAACTTTAATGGTAAATGTGGATCGAAGGGCTTTTTTGCAAAGCGCCGCCGCCGCGGCGGTGACTGCCTCCATGCCGGCAGCGGCACAGGCGGAGCCTCCGCCTGCTACGACCAAGAAAAAGATGATCGGAATCCAGGTGGGAGCCGTTTCCTTTGTCGATGAGGGAGTAGACAAAGTACTGGATGAATTTCAGCGGGACGCTGCGGTCAACACGCTTTTCCTGGCCACATTTACTTATGGACGAGGCATCGCCGGACGGCAGGTTCCCGGGCAGCCACTGCCGGATCACGGCAAGCAGGAGTATGACACAGGCACTTTTTATGGCGGCAACTACGCCACCATCCACCCGCAGTACTACAAGAACACGGTGTTCCAAGGCACACGCGCCACCGACCTGGGCGACTACGACGTGCTGCAGGCCGTTCTGCCGTCAGCCAGGAAGCGTGGCATCAAAACGATCTGCTGGTTCGAAGACGTCTTCCGCAACGACCTGCCCAACATCGAGCAGCTCCAAGAAAAAGAACTGTCCGGCCAAAACGCAACCACGCTGTGCTTCAATAATCCCAATTACCGGAATTTTCTGTTAGGGATTGTCGACGACTGGTCCCACTCCTACGAAATCGATGGAGTGATGTGGGGATCGGAGCGCCAGGGTCCATTTTCTAATGCGCTTGGCGCGAGCGCGGGCGGGCGGAACAACAATCCTCATAACGTGACTTGCTTTTGCCAGTTTTGCGAAGCCAAGGCGAAGGAGCGCGGCATCAATCCTGAGCGGGCACGGCAAGGGTTTCTCGAGCTAGCAAAATTCGTGGATGCGGGCCGGCAGGGCCAGAGGCCGGTGGATGGATACTACGTCGCCATCTGGCGGCTGATGCTGCGCTATCCGGAGCTCCTCGCCTGGGAGATGCTGTGGACCGATAGCCTGCGTGAAACCTACGCAGCCATCTACAAACAGGTGAAGGATGTGAAACCCGGGCTGGGCGTTGGCTGGCACATCTGGCACACGAACTCGTTTAATCCCATCTATCGCGCGGAGCAGGACCTGGCGGCGATTGCGCCGGTTTCTGATTTCCTGAAGATTGTTATGTATCACAATTGCGGTGGCGAACGGATGGCCGAATACATTGAGAGTGTTCACCAGACGCTCTACGGAGACGTGCCACAACAGGAACTGCTGGACTTTCATTACCGTGTGCTGGATTACCAGGAAAAGAGCCTGGCCGAGATTCCCTTTACAGGATGGTCGGCCGATTATGTATACCGCGAAACCAAACGCGCACGCGCGGGACTCGAGGGCGCCAAGACACAGTTGTGGCCTGGAATCGACATTGATATTCCGACGGCTCCGAATCACAGCAAGTGCACTCCGGCGGGGACGAGGGATGCCGTGCTTGCGGCATTCCGCGGCGGCGCCGATGGCGTCATCCTGTCACGAAAGTATTCTGAGATGAAACTGGCCGATCTGAAGGGTGCCCGCCTGGCGCTCGAAGAACTTGGATTAACCTAGAATGCGCCCTCTAATCTTTTGTTCGTGCGCAGAAGTGTGCGAATTAAGCGAACAATGCGAACTAAGTCCTGCCGGTGCGGGTCTCACACTCAGCCTGCCGATCCTTTGCCGAACGGGACGTTTCCGCTCTTCTAGAACCGGTCTCATCAATCGATCTTATCGAGGCAAATTCAGGTTAGCGGTGGCCGTTTCTGCCTTTCACCTGGTCAGGCCAAGGGCAAACGGGAAGATATCTCCGTCTCCACACTAAGGATCAGCGTGCGTCCCGTCTGTCATCCAGGCACCGCATCATCCGGCCCCAGGCCGTCGTTCGATGGTTGGGTGTTTCCATGTTGTCAAAAACTGCTCAATCAAGAGGTCGCACTGAGCGTACCCTGCTTACGCATCCTGACAATCTTGGCCACCATACGTAAACCGCAAATTTCGCCGGCGACGACACGAGCTTCGAAATAAACTATATGAGGATGTTCTGCAAGACAGGACCGGCAATCAAGCCAGGTCGGAGAGCCACTATGCCATCTCTACCCAGCCCTAAAAAAACGTCAGACGGTCCGCCGCAACAGTGGCAGTGGACCATTTGGTACTTAATTTTTACTCTGGGTATGTTGTGGGTTTGGCAAGAGGGCGCTCAGCGCGCTACCTATCGGACTATTCCTTATAGTGAGTTCAAGCGTGATCTCAAACAGGGCGAAGTAGTCGACTGCGTGGTCAAGGAAACAGAGATATCGGGCAAGATTCAGCCTAAGCCATCCGCTTCCAAGGAGACATCACAAGGCACCGCCACTAAGATCCCAGCGACACAGGGATCCGCGCCGGTGCCGGCATCGTCATCCGAAACCAAGACGGCGACCGGATCCAACCCAGCCTCCAAGCCCAAGCCGGAGGCGCCAGCCGCCAAGGCTAACTCTCAGCCCAAAACATCCGCGAGCTTCATGTTTCGCAGTGTGCGCGTGGAAGATCCCGACTTGGTAAGTGATCTGGAAAAGGCAGGGGTGCCATTCTCTGGCGAACGGCCTGGCTTTATCTCGGGACTTCTATGGGCCTGGGTGTTGCCGATCGGAGTCATGTTCCTATTGTGGCAGTTCATGTCAAAGCGGATGCAGGGCGTCGGCGAATCCGTGATGAGCTTTGGTTCGAGCGGGGCCAAGCTGGTTGCCGAGCAGGAGACCAAGGTCTCGTTCAGCGATGTGGCGGGTTGTGAGGAGGCCAAGTATGAACTTGAGGAGGTGGTGACGTTCCTGAAAAATCCCGAGCGCTATCAATCCTTGGGAGCGAAGATCCCAAAAGGTGTTTTACTGGTCGGCCCCCCGGGCACAGGCAAGACCCTTTTGGCGCGTGCCGTGGCGGGGGAAGCAGCGGTGCCGTTCTTCTCCATCAGCGGGAGCGAGTTTGTCCAGATGTTTGTTGGTGTCGGCGCTGCCCGGGTCCGCGATCTGTTCCGGCAAGCGAAGGAGCATGCACCTTGCATCGTGTTTATCGACGAACTGGATGCCGTTGGACGTCAGCGCGGTGTGCATATCGGGACCGTGAACGATGAGAGAGAGCAAACACTCAATCAGCTGCTAGTTGGGCTGGATGGCTTCGACGCCAATATCGGCGTTGTGGTGTTGGCCGCCACCAATCGCCCCGACGTTTTGGATCGTGCGCTGTTGCGGCCTGGCCGCTTCGACCGCCAAATTGTGGTCGATGCCCCCGATCTAGAAGGGCGGGATGCGATTCTAAGACTGCATGCTCGCGGGAAACCTCTCGCTCCAGATGTCGACCTACACAAGATTGCCCAGGAGACGCCCGGTTTCGCCGGAGCAGACCTCGCCAATGTGATTAACGAGGCGGCTCTGCTTACCGCCCGCCACGACGGCAAATCCATTGGGCAAAAAGACCTGGAAGAAGCAGTCGAGAAGGTTGTGGCTGGCCCGGAGCGCAAGAGTCGCCGCATGAGCCCGGAGGACAAGCGCCGGGTGGCGTTCCATGAGGTCGGCCATGCGCTGGTAGCCGCCTACAGCAAGCATGCTGACGTGGTTCACAAGATCAGTATCATTCCTCGTGGCCGGGCCGCCCTCGGCTATACGCTCCAGCTTCCCGATGGTGATCAATATCTAATGAGTCAAGCGGGATTAACTGACAAAATCAAGGGAATGCTCGGTGGCAGGGCGGCTGAGGAAGTAGTATTCAATGAAGTCACCACGGGAGCGGAAAACGACCTCGAGCACGCAACAGCACTCGCACGCTCTATGGTATGCCTCTACGGGATGGGCAAGTCAGTTGGACTGCTTCATTGCGGGCAGCCGCAGAATCCTTTTCTCCCTCTTGCCGAAGATGGTCTGATGCCACGTGATTGCAGTGAGCAGACAGCTCGGGCAATCGAGGAAGAGGTACGCGGAATCTTGGATTCTGCATACGCGGAATCTAAGCGCATCCTGGAGCAACACCGTGCCCAACTGGATCTGGTCGCCCATGAACTGCTGCAGCGTGAAACGATGGATGCGCTAACCTTCCAGGAACTGATTAGGGAACCCGCGGCAGCCTGACCTGGCAGCACCAGCAGATTGATGCATGTCGTGGGATCGCTATTGGCTACACACTTCCTTCGTGAGGTAGCCGTTTTGTCCTTTCGGCGAGACGATCGTTGCGCTCCTCCCTTCGCTATTCTCCAGCTCCAGCCATTGTTGTTAACGCCATCACAGCGTTTATCTTACGAGCGGTGTAGAGTTTCAACGGGCTCGCGGACCGGTGATTTCAGATTGCATCTGGTTGGGGGAGCGGGCGCCAAACCAGGATTGCGAACTGCGCCAAAAGGCTGGATCGTGATTGCGTTAAATTAATTACCCACGTAGCAGTCATCCCTACGCTCAGCGACTAATCAGCGTGAGCTTCATACTATTAAGGAGTGGACATGTGGGATGCTTGCCGCTAAAGTGTGATGCGGATCACGGTCTGCCGTGAGCAACACACTTACGATCGGTAGTGCAAGCAAGAGGTGAACCCAATGAATCTTGTAGGGAGAGTTTCAGATAAAGAAGTGTCAACCGCCATTCGCTACTTGGATCCGGATGATGGCATTCATAAGGTCGGCGGGAATGGAATGGCAGGGCCGAGCTCAAAATGGCAGTTTCACTCTGACTGTTTTGTATTTTCCGTCGGCACCCTCTTTGGAATTGCTGCCTGGATCCTCGTCCAAGCGATCTTTCATATCCTGCACTAGGAAATGGTCTCCAGCCAGTTCGGTCTGCAGTGCAGATATCTCAACGCCGGTGTTCTGTACCGTCGCGCCTCATGGCGCCGACGGAGGTTTGAGAACGGTCTGATCGTGAAGCACTGGGCCTTCTCGACTGAAGCGGCCGCGCCCAATGAAAGCGGCCACACTCAAATAGACGGTCCAACAGAGGCAAAACTTTCAGCGGACACAGCGAAGAACAAGTCGGTTATCCGGAAGTACTACGAGACCGTTCACATCGCTGGAGACCACAGCAAGATCCCGCATTACGTTGCTGCAGATCAGGTCCGCCACGAGCCCGGCGTCCGCGACGGACTCGCGCCTTTTGAACGCGATCTCAAAGAGCTCACGAAGAACAGAACCATCGATGAGATCAAGTTCTTGCTCGGACAGCGAGATTTCGTCTTCATAGCTGCCTGGCGGCCTTCTGTTTCAGAATCTGATCAAACTTGGCTGATCGCAGTCTATCGATGGCATGCGCCGGCCAGGACATGCTAATCGCAATCTCAACCGAGGATGCCAGGTGCATCCTACGAACTGCCTGAAGCCGCGGCCAGAACTAAAAAAATCCCAGAAGTAAAGTTTTTGCGACGGCTTGTAGAATTGCGGTCTGGCCGTTCGTCGTTCTATTGAAGGCGGGGCAGAGAACCCGCCTGAAGGACGATTACAGGAGAAGACATGCCGCAATATCTAGTTGCTATCCAACACCCCGAAAACTACGACCCGTCGCTGGAAGGTGAAGCGATGATTCGCGACATCGGCGCACTCAACCAAGAGATGGATGCCGCAGGCGCCCGGTTCTTCGCAGGCGGTCTGGAATCGGCAAGCCACGCTAAATCGCTGCGCAAGCAGCCCGACGGCAACGTCTCCATCACCGACGGCCCCTACCTCGAGGCCAAGGAACACATCGGCGGCTTCTGGATCCTCGAGTGCGCCGACATGGACGAAGCGCTGGCCTGGGGACGCAAAGCCGTCGTCGCCTGCCGGGTTCCTGTCGAGGTGCGAGCGTTCCTCAAAATCCGGCCGAATAGAAAATCAGTTAGCCAGGGAGACTCGCAATGAGAAAGCTCAAAATTTGCGAACACATCTCGCTGGACGGCGTAATCCAGGTTCGCGGCTCGGGCGAAGACAGCGATTTCCCCTACGGCGACTGGACCGCGTCCTATCGGACCCCCGCTGGCAGAGATGCAGTCTTCGCAGCGTATGGCGAGAGCTTCGATCTGCTGCTTGGCCGGCGCACCTACGATCTCTGGTCGGGCTTCTGGCCGAAGGCGCCGAGCAGTCCGTTATCTGACGGCCTCAACGCCGCGAAGAAATATATCGCGACCCATCGGCCGGAAAGCCTTGAATGGGGCCCGTTCGAGGGCCTTGGGCCGGACATCGTCGAGGACGTTCACCGCATTAAGTCGCACGACGGCCCTAACCTGATTCTCTGCGGCAGTTCAACGCTGACATCGACGCTGCTCGAACACGGCCTTGCGGATGAGGTCTTGCTGATCGTCTATCCAGTCCTGCTGGGCCAAGGGAAACGCTTCTTCTCGGAGGGAACGCCGGCACGTTCCTTCGAGCTCGCCAGCACCAAAGCCCTGCCCTCAGGCATCGTTATCAATGCCTACAAGGTCGCTGGGCCTTTGAAGAACCAACCGTAAGGAGCAACTCAATGCGTTTCATGATGATTTTTGATTCCCAGAGGGTCGTAGCCTAGGTTGCATGAGCAATGTAGCCAAGACGATTGAGGCCGTGTGGAAGATTGAGTCCACACGCCTCATTGCCGCGATTGCTCGCGTCACCCACGATATCGGCATTGCCGAGGAGCTGGCGCAGGATGCGCTCGTGACTGCCCTCGAAGTTTGGCCCGGGGAAGGCATCCCTGACAATCCCGGGGCATGGCTGATGAAGGCGGCGAAGCGGCGCGCGATCGATTTGTTTCGGCGCGGCCGCATGCTCGTACAAAAGCATGAAGAGATTGCGCGCGAGCTGGAGTGGCAACAGCAGCGGATTGGAGACGCTTTGGAGCACTCGCTGGATCAGGTGATCGACGATGACGTGCTGCGGCTCATCTTCACGGCGTGCCATCCCGTGCTTGCGGTGGAAGGACGCACCGCGCTCACGTTGCGCCTGATCGGCGGCCTCACCACGGCGGAGATCGCGCGTGCGTTTCTTGTGCCGGAAAAGACGCTGGGCCAGCGGATCTCTCGCGCCAAGAAGACCCTCTCGGAAGCACACGTTCCCTTTGAGACGCCGAGTGGGGACGAGTTGCGTTGCAGGGTTGAGTCCGTGCTCATGGTGGTCTACCTGATCTTCAATGAGGGCTACACCGCCACCTCGGGCGATGAATGGATGCGGGCGGCTCTCTCTGAAGAGGCGCTGCGCCTGGGGCGCATGCTGGGGCAGCTTCTTCCCGGAGAATCGGAAGTTCATGCACTTGTGGCATTAATGGAGTTGCAGGCATCGCGCAACGCAGCGCGCCGGGGCAAAAACGGCGAGGCCATCTTATTGCCGGATCAGGACCGCTCGTTGTGGGACTACGCGCAGATCCAGCGAGGAATGGCCGCGCTCGAACAAGCGCAAAGACTAGGCGGTGGCGCGAAACCCTACGCGTTGCAAGCAGCCATTGCCGGATGTCACATGCGCGCCCGCACCGCCGAAGAGACAGACTGGGACCGCATCGTTCTTCTCTACGACGCCTTGCTGCAAATCAATCCATCTCCAATCGTGGCACTCAATCGCGCAGTCGCCGTCGGCATGGCCCAAGGCCCAGCCGCAGGACTGGAAGCACTCGACGCAGCCGCCACTCTCGCTGGTGACTCTGCGCTAGGCGGCTACCATCTCTTTCCCAGCGTTCGCGGAGACCTGCTGATGAAGATGGGCAGGCTCTCTGAGGCACGTGAAGAAATCCAACGCGCCATGGCAATGACAAAGAACCTGCGGGAACGGGAATTGCTGGCGAACAGGTTGAAGCAGCTGGAGAAGGCGGCCTTCTCAGTATAGGTGCGGTTCTGTCCTTTGCGAAGGCTGTTGCTGACGCTGAGAAGGATTCCGACGATTTTTGGCAGCTTAACAGGTATCAAACAAAAAAGCTTCCATTCTCGGAAAATGGAAGTCTTTTAGAATCATAGCCGTTATTGGTTGCGGGGGCTGGATTTGAACCAGCGACCTTTGGGTTATGAGTGATGTAAGTAACCTAGTTTCAACGAGTTGGAGAGCGTGGTTGGGAGTTTCAAAGAGCGCTAAGGAGTCGTAAAACCGATAGACGAGCTGTTATTTGGGGTTGGTTTGGGGTTGGACCCTCAGTCGTTAATGACCAGCCCAAGAATTCGCAGGGCTTCGAGCAGATCTGGATCGTCTTCAGCTACTTTCCGCGAGTTCGGCTGATGAATGGGGAAGCGTTCCGACATGGCCCAGTCTTCGAAGATTGCCCAGTTTTCGATCGAGTGGCCGTAACGGGAGTGGTAGTAGACTCCCGCGTATCCGAGTTCGAATGCAATCCGGCCGGCCTGCTGTGTCAATAGGCGGGGTTCGGCCCGTTCAAGCGAACTCAGGTCGATGTCCTTCATCCCAAGTTTCACCGCAACCCCGGCCAGGGTCGACCTGAGATGACTGACCCATCCGAGGGCATAAATGTCCGCATAATCGCCTTCGACATTTGCGATGCCAATGCAGCGTCCTTTGATCCATGCTCTGCGGACCGCGCCGAAAGCCGTAAAGTCATCCTCGCCGTTTTCCATGAGCGCCAAGTCTGAGACGAAAGAGACGTCTACGCGGAAGCGCGCCAGGGTTTCGATGAAGCATCCCAGCCGTTGCGAAGACGCATACAGAACCCTATAGACACGCATCGGGTCGTCAAAGCGATTGCCGAAGGTTCCGTCTTCCTTGGCATAGGCCCAATCAGGAACCGCCCAAGCGTCGTCACCCCTCCCGACGCGGAAAAGCGGCCTTGGGGGCCGCTTCGATTCAAGGTTCATTCAATTCGCTCCTAACCGCCGACGAGGAAAGCTCGCGCGGCTCCCATGATCTCCGGCGCCACGGTCTCCAGATCGTTTTCCCTCATGAGCCGAAGTGGAACGCGGTCACCGAGTTCAGGGTTCAGGCCGGTTAGCCAGGATTGGATCACAGTGGGATCTTCTCTTTCAGCGAGCATCCGGACCAGTTGGAAGGCAAACCTCAGACGCTGTTCCGCATCACCATAAAGCTCGCTTCCGTTCATCCACCGATCAACGGCTCGCACGTCCCGGACACCGCCGACGTAGGCGGTGAGCTTGCGCCCAATGAGGCTGACAAGTTGCTTGACGATCTCCGGGATGGGGAGGCGAAGCGCTTCACGATGCGCTGCAAGATCAG
The DNA here is from genome assembly GCA_963743365.1 of uncultured Acidobacteriaceae bacterium. Taxonomy (GTDB): domain Bacteria; phylum Acidobacteriota; class Terriglobia; order Terriglobales; family Acidobacteriaceae; genus PALSA-350. The sequence goes on along the minus strand of CAVUQE010000012.1, from coordinate 10,514 downwards.
GGCGAGATGCGGGAACTGTTGCCATTGGAACCTCCGGCAAATCTAAATATACACCATTTTACCTCTAAAAAGCAGTTAAATTACGCTTCAATGCCCACGTGCGTCGCTTCAGCTCAGTTGTCCAGCGGGATTGCTATGTCGCCTGACGCGCAGGTTAACTTGACGGCAGCGTTGTCGTCCGACCGGCGCATCGCTTTCATTTTCCTTCCCCTCGAGCTCGGGTTAAAGCGGGCAGGAAACGTTCTCCACGAGAGCTCGCAGGCGGTTCTGAAACTTCTAAAACTGGTCGACCAGCGCTGCCAACGCCGGTCGCGCAAACTCAGTGATTTCATACTCCGCACGAAGAACGGAATTGCTCAAATCTTTTCGTACGATTTAATTGTGCTCCGCGCGGCCGTCAGTGGTATGCGAGCAGTGTTCGCAACCAGCTCTCTGTAAGACAAATTACCCACAATTCCGCCCGGACCTAAACATTAATAGCAGAATATGCTACAACCACTGTGACCCAGAGAGAGCAGATGGAAAACAATCCCTTTCAAACGCGGGAACCGAACGTCGCCAACAATGACCGGATCCGCACGCCGCAGCGGGAAGCGTACGAAGCCCTCGCCGGCTTCGCGTCAAATCCCGCTGAGCAGGACCGTGAAATCGGAATCGTTCTGCCGGTCGGGTGCGGGAAATCCGGCTGCATCACCCTGACGCCGTTTGCATTCAAGGCCAACCGCACGCTTGTTATTGCGCCAGGCTTGCCGATCGCCGAACAGCTTCAAAAAGATTTCGATCCTTCCCGGCCGGAGATGTTCTACATCAAATGCGGCGTGCTCGATGGCCAGCCTTATCCTGAACCGGTCGAAATTCGCGGTACCACAACAAACCGCGCCGATCTTGAGGACGCTAATGTCGTCATCACCAATATTCACCAGCTTCAGGGAACCGAAAACCGGTGGCTTCAAGACTTGCCGGAAGACTTCTTTGACCTGATCCAGTTCGACGAAGGCCACCATAATGTCGCCGCAAGCTGGAACGCCTTGAGGGCTAAATTTCCGCAGGCGAAGATCGTCAACTTCAGCGCCACGCCCACCCGTGCCGATGGGCAACTCATGGCTGGCCGCATTCTCTATTCCTATCCCGTGTACCGCGCAATTCAAGAAGGGTATGTAAAGCGCCTGAAAGCCGTCGTGCTCAATCCCCGCACCTTACGTTACGTCCGGCAAGAAGACGGGCACGAAATAGAAGTTGGGCTGGATGAAGTCCGCCAGCTCGGAGAACAGGAAGCAAGTTTCCGCCGTAGCATTGTCACTTCGACGGAAACCCTGAATACCATCGTTGATGCCTCGATCCGGGAACTGCAAAAGCTCCGGACCGCCGCCAGCGAGGACCGTCTGAAGATCATTGCTTCAGCCCTCAACTACGATCATTGCCGGCAGATTGTTGAGGCCTACCGCTCCCGAGGACTACGTGTCGATTACGTCCATTCGCGCGAAGACAGCGCCGTCAACGAGCGCGTCATGCAAAAGCTTGAAAACCATGATCTTGATGTGATCGTGCAGGTTCGCAAGCTCGGGGAGGGCTTCGATCATCGCTATCTTGCCGTCGCGGCCGTGTTCAGCATCTTCGGCAATCTCTCGCCATTCGTACAGTTCGTCGGACGGATTATGCGTGTTGTAAAGCAGAATGGGGTAGGCGACCCCGTCAACAACGGCGTGGTGGTCTTCCATGCTGGCGCGAATGTCGCCTGCCGTTGGGAGGACTTTCAGCAATACAGTGAAGCCGACCGCGAGTATTTTGACCAGCTCCTTCCGATGGAGGGGCTGGATTTTTCCAGCGGCGATGAGCTGCAAATCGATCCCTCTTCGAAGCCGCCTAGCAACCGGTTAGACGTACGTGCGCAGACCGACGTGCGGCTTGAGGAAATTCCACTCATTCAAGATGACCCCGACGCGCTTACGGCTCTAAAACTCCTTCAGCAGAAGGGATATAGCCCCGATCAGGTCAAAGAAGCCCTCGAAAAATTGCAGCCCGTTCCGGTCACGAAGGTTCGTCAGCGGCAGGCGAAACGATCCGGTCTGGATATGCGCGTGATGAACGAAGCCGCCCGCATCCTGCACACGCGAGGGATCAACCCCGAAGGAAAAGACCTCGACCGCAAGACATTTACGAAAACTAATCTCATTCTTATGAAGAGCGCCATCGACCGGCGTGTCAATTCAGCCGTCGGGCGGAGCGGCGGCGAACGCAGCGACTTCACTCGGTCGCAGCTCGATCAGATAGAAAGAGATTTCCCAGCCATCGTTGACCAGGCAGTGCAGGAGGTCTTTGGTGCCACGGATTAAGTCCATTGTCATTCAGGTTGAAATCGACCACGCGAAGAAGGCCCACAACTGTCAAGCGAATGCCAGACACCGCATCGAGGGGGGCGACATGCGACTGAAGGTCCGCAACGGTCGGGGCTGGGATCACTATTGCGTTGCGTGCACCAAAGAGATCCTTCAGCGCGATATCGATGAACTGCAGCGCCTCAATCGCCAATTGCCAGCCAACTAATCACGCAGCGCGGGCAGCTCTGGTACTGGTTTCTCAAGAGGAAATGAAGTAGTTTGGAAGGGCTGTGGCCCTATGCACGCGCGATGGTGGGCGGCAAAGGCGGAGTTTCTATCGCCGTGTTACACGACCCGCCTGGATGACCTGATGTGGGTTTGTACGTTGTAGGCGTGACATTTTGAAAAAACGTACTGCCAGTTGAAGATTGCCTCCAAGCCGCCTATAGATAGAGAGGACTTCGATTTTTCACATTTAGATTGCCTTAGTAGGTTAGTTGCTTAACCTTTCACGAAGAATTTACGCCAGTTTCAGCCCTGACCGGGCCGCCGAGCAGCGGCGGCGCGCCGTCAAGGTGCAAGGCGAAGACATGACATGGGGAAAATATCGTAATGGCGCTGCATCCTAAATTTCCGCTATCTCCATACGAAACGCTAGACCCTGCCTATCGTTGGTTTCCGGCAGCGGAGGAGTTGCGCAGCACGGCCTATGAAAAGCTTCTGCCGCCATTAGTCGCGGCCGTGAGGGAAGAGGTCAAAGCTTGGCGCGATGCAGATTATGCCGGCGCATCGGCTACTTCCCGCGCACTTCTGGCATGGTGGTTTGAAACGGATCACCTGATCGAACAAGCAGACGGCGCGCAAACCCAATTTCGGTACTACTTCGCTCAGCGTGAAGCCGTCGAGACGGTGATCTGGCTTTATGACGCGCGGGGAGCCCGCGACAAATTCGACCTACTGCGGTTCGATGCCTCCGGCGCGGTATCAACCAACATGTTCGATGAAGACTGGCCACGATTCGTAGTAAAGATGGCTACTGGCGCCGGCAAGACCAAGGTCCTGTCGCTGCTCATGGCCTGGTCATACTTTCACAAGCTCTACGAGGCAGGTTCGACGCTGGCGCGCAACTTCCTGCTGATCGCGCCCAACATCATCGTGCTGGATCGACTGCGCGCCGACTTCGACGGGCTGCGCATCTTCTTCAACGATCCGGTGCTACCGGACAATGGCTATGCAGGGCAGAACTGGGGGGATGATTTCCAGCTCGCGCTACACATCCAGGACGACGTGCGCGTCGTACGCCCGACCGGCAACCTCTTCCTGACCAATATCCGCTGTTCCCGAATCGGCATGGGGAAAGGCTCACGCGGGCAGGGATAAAATACATCCTTGATAAATGCGTTGAGTCTGCCCGCAATAAAGATCCTGGTGTCCTGCCAGAGGTCATATCGCCTCATAGTTTCCGACACTCGAAAGCAATGCATCTGCTTCATGCCGGCGTTAACTTGGTTTACATCAGGGACATCCTTGGTCACGCAGACTTAAAAACCACTGAAATCTATGCGCGCATTGATGGAGAGATGAAGCGCAAGGCACTGGAAGAAGCGTTTACAAACACTGTTCCCTCCGAGGCTCTTCCGTCATGGCAGCAGGATGGACAACTGCTGAACTGGCTTCAGAGCCTAGGCAGATAAGAAATGGCGGGACGTTATGTTAAGAAAGAGTATGGACAAGCCTCGAATTTCCGGCAAATCTATGCTGCACATTTCATAACGTCCGGCTTTCCATAACCCGCATCAGCTTGCGTAAACTTTCCCACCTTAAGTTCAACGATCAACAAGGATCGAAGCCGCCGGTGGAAAAATAACAGATCTATCCGGTACCACTCGGTTCCGATGCGGAGGCGCTTCTGCCGGGCTACGAATGCGAAGTCATTTCCGAGCTCAAGGAGAAAGCGCTCCAACTCAAGGATGAGAGCCTGCTCTAAATCCGATTCCGAGTATTCATCCTTCAGGTTCAAGAACTCCAGGACGAACGGATCCCGAATGTGTTCTTCGGGATTGAGGCCGCCTGGCGAGGACGACGCAACCGAGTTGCCGGGCTTTCCACGCAGGCGTTGGTACGCCTTAGTTGCGATCTGGCGATCCAAGTCTCGGACTGACCAGCCGCCGCGTAGCGCCTCGTGTTCATAGTAGTCGCGGGCGGCATTAGTCGGTTACCGTGAGCAGGCGCACATAGTGGGACCAGGACAGAGGAAAGGGAACGTCAAATTGTCCAGACAGCGTCTGGACAATTCCCCCTGCGCCTAAAAGTCCAGACACCGTCTGGACTTTGGCTCGATAGGTGAGGTAAAACTGGCGCATTTGAAATACGTTGGCGCGAGAAAACCCGCGGCCAAATCTTGCCGACAGATCCCCGGCGAGCTGTTCCACAATGCGCTCTCCGTAGCCCACCCGCTCGCCTCCACGCTGCTCCTGCTCAAAAATCCGCTCCCCGATCCGCCAATACGTTGTTGTCATCAGCGCGTTGACAGCCCTGCCCGCCTGCTTACGCGCTTGTTCCAGCCACCGGGTTACGTCAACCAGAAGGGCATTGTATTCCTCAGACGAGAGAGACTGGTCGCTATGCTCAGGCATTGAACCCGATTTTACCGCCTTGAGGAAAGGGATCGACCTCGTGGCATGTCCGTTACAAAAGTGAAGTACACACTTTTTCTCTTTTCACGGCGTACCTGTGTCGCCGGCGTTTCGATTGCGCGAGTTGGGCCGTGTGCTACGTGCGCACCGCACTTCATAGATTGTTTTCCGCGCTCGTTTGCACCAACCGCTAAAGGCTGGTCTCATGGCTCAGAGCGAGGCACCCGATGAACCGAAAGCTCATTCGCGCCACAGAACTGGCAGAGTTCGTCTACTGCTCAAAAGCGTGGCATCTGAAGTACCTCGATGGTGCTGAAGTATCGCCTAGAGCTCGAGAACTGCAGGCTGAGGCAAATGCATGGCATATCGAGCAGGGTAGATCACTTGCTCGTGGTGATAGCTACCGATGGGCAGGTTTCGCCGCCCTTATGCTGGCGATCATTCTCATTGTCTACTACTGGCTGGGATGGGCGAAATGACAGTGCTTTTGATGGCTGCAACAGCGATGGTGCTGGCGATCCTGTTGTTTTGGTTGAGCGCCCGATCCCGCAGGAAGACTGGAATACCCGCTGGAGAGGTGTTCTATCAGGATCTTGTCGGGCAACCATTTCCAGCAATGGGCCTACGTTCCGCAAAACTGGGCATCTCTGGAAAACCAGATTGCTTAATCAGAACTGCGGACGGGATCGTCCCGGTCGAATTGAAGAAATCGAAGCGTCCACCGGCTCGAGGCGAGGTGTATCCCAATCATATGATCCAGAACCTGGCCTATGGTGCACTCGTAGAAGATCAGATGAAAGAGCGCGTTCCGTATGGCCTGGTCGTCTATGCGGGCGAGCAAGTTCGACGCGTGGAATTTACCGAATCCAACCGCAGATGGCTCATGCAGACGATCTCTGCCGTTCAGGCCGCTCGGCTTCAACAAGAAGCGAAGCGTAACCATAACCGACGCGGTCGCTGCTCCGGGTGCGGCGTGCGTGACCAGTGTAATCAGGCCCTGCGTTGAAGGTCCTCATCGAGGTCTAAGTATTCGCCACGATCGAATGCCTCGTTCTCACGCTTGCTCTCGCGGGTCCGCAGCAATTCCGCATGCTTTGGAGCAAACACGTATTCTTCCAAAAACCGGATCCGATGCGGCGCCCAGCGACGAGTGATCAAAAGGTCTCTGTGTTCCTTGCAGAACTTTTGTAGGGCCTCAAACTCAATCGAATAGACGGGTTTGCCAGTACGTGTCTGCTCGCGCTTTGCCTGGAGAAGCCCCTGCTCGATCCACTTCATCACTTTGCTATACCGGACCCCAAGATGTGAGCAGATCTGACGCAGACTGAGTAAGTCTTTGCCGCAGTGCGTGTATCCACGCCGATGGATCAGGTTGTACAGTGTCTTGGCGTCGCAGTGGAAGCGTCGGGTCGCTGCCTGTACGCTGTGCTCCGACACATATTCAATGATCGACTCGACAGTCGCCGGGTCGAATGATCGCCTGGATCCTGACCCCGGCCTCTCGACGCCGTATTTATTCAAGAATCGCCAGCAAGCAGCTTTCTCATGGCCCGTTAGAGCTATCAGTTCTTCGCATAGCCGGACTGGATGGAGCTTTTTCTGCGCGATGTTCACCGCCTCCGCGGGCCACAAATATTTCCTGGGTTTTCTGGGAGGCACATCCTCTGTAGCCATACCGCACCTCAGTCTTCCATATACACACAACCTGGGAAAAAAGAAGAGAGAGATAGAGACTTTTTTACATCTGTTTTGAGGGCGATCTGACCGGCTTGATGCTCACGAAAGAACGCAACAACCTCAGATGCTTATCCCTCTACTGATATAAGGCATTTTGCTAGGCCGTTTGGGGCCTCTTCCAATGAATTTCTTTTGCGTTTTATCGTAGAGCGTGTCCATCCAGGTTACAATTTCGGCTACAGCTAACTGCGACGCTGTGGGTCAGAGCTGACGTCGCAGGAGGTTTTCGTGGACAGGCCACCTCCCCCCTCCGGTGATTATTGGTATTTGGGGTCGCAAGATGGAGCCGTAGACGCTCTTTTCCGTCGGGTATGCGCGCTAGCGTGGCCTTACGCTCTCCTGTGTGCCACGCGCTATCTCCATGACGTTCACGCCGCCTACGATCTCATGGACGCCGCCGTCTCGAATGCGGAGGAGTACTACGAACGGTTCAATGGGAACCGCACTTTCTCGCAACTTTTCCATCGTGTTCTCAGCGTCCTCAAAAGAATCTCCAAACAGCGAGCCCTGAATGCCCACGAGGTTCCTTCCGGCTCACTGCAAGATCTGGAACGAAAAGCACATGTCTTTACATCGAAGTCTGAGGCGGAACAGAGCGCTTACGTGCGGGAGCTACTCGCGCAAATGACCGACCGATCCAGGAAAATCACCATCTGGCGGACCGAGGGCCACACCTGGCGCCAGATTGCCGGCAAGCTGAAGGTAAACCATGCAGCCGTGCGCCGGGCCTACTACAGGGAACTCCGCAGACTGTTGTCCCCTGGATCTGACGGCCTAAGCTCCCTCGAAGGAGAGGACTGAGATCAAGGACAATTTCCATCCCGAGCAATGGTTTCTCAACCAGGTTGAAGCCCACATCCGGAATCAACCTAGTGGTGAGAGGACCCCTGCCTGCGTAGACGGATTGTTCCTTAGACTTTATGCCGGGGCTCCCAGAAAATTCTCGCTGTCAGATCCCCGGGTCGAACACGTTTCTTCCTGCGACTATTGTCTTCACAAGTTCCTTGATATCCGCGCGGCTCACCAGCACGGCGTGAACCCGAGAGCCTTTTTCCTGGGTAATCGATTTTCTGTAGTTGCAGTCGCTGGCTTCGTATGCCTGCTGATCGGTCTACTAATGGTAAGGCTTTGGTATCACGCGCCACCACGGTCCATTACAACTCAATCGGTCATGGTCCGACGTACTCTTGATCTTTCCGACTACGGAACCTATCGCGGGGATGCGGTCGAAGCACAGCCTTCACTGGCTCTTCCCGTCGCCAATCTGAAACTCAAGCTCATTCTCCCTCGCCTCAGCCATCCGGGTGTGTATTTCGTAGCAGTCGCTACTGACACTACCGGCCAGCACGGCATCGCTCGCGCAAACGGGACCTCTGTCACCGCCGAACAGAAAACAGTTGTGACGGTGCCTCTCGATCTGAGGGCCGCCAGACCCGGCAACTACGTCCTCTCCACGCAACGCGAGGGCGAGGACGCCCCCTACTACTACCGCGTGACAATCCAGTGAGAACAGCGAGCAGCCGTTGTATCAATCATGCCGCGACTCGCTGGTTACTCGCGTGATCAAGCCTCTCTGGCCGGCCGCCCTATCAATCGACTGGTTCTATCAGGCCCCGAATGCAGCGATCGAGCTGGTTGTCGCTTCCCCTTCGCGCCTCTCGCCAGTTGAAACCGATCGGCACATCCGGCTCGATCGGGGCGCCCTCAAACACAGACCCTTTCCATGTGTAGTAAGACCCGGTGGGTAATGCCAAGCGATAGCCCGCCCCGACTTTCACAGATGTTGCGGCGAGCAACCGGCCTGCGGTCTTTTCCCCAACGATTGTGGCAAGCGAGTTTTCACGAGCGAAGGCGACGATCATTTCTGCCGCGCTGGCCGTGTGGCGGTCGACGAGCAGCACAACACTTCCATGAAAAGGCCTTGCTCCCAGGCCCTCGGTTTCGAGAACGATGGGAGACTTCTTCAACAGCGAAGGCGCGTAGCGCAGCGCGAGCAACCAGAGGGTCTTCTTCGAAGAAGGAATGTGGTTGAAACGTGGAAATCCAGGCTTTCTCTCTTCAATATTCTGCTGAGCTGCGAGTTTTCTGTTCAGGGCAAAGCCAACCGGCAGTCTGTTGGGCGTTAGCAGACTCATTACACGCAACGCACCAACCCCACCGCCGGTATTCCCTCGCAGATCAACCACCAACTGGTCGACTTGTCCCAATCTTTGAATCTTATCTGAAATGTCGTTTGCCACGTCGACGCCCAGCATCCCTGGAAACATGGCGACCTTCAAATAGCCGATCTCGCCTTCCAGACGTCTGCCAATGACCAGAGTTGGTTCGACGAAGTGGAGCTTCTTACCTTTTGGCCGGGAGACTGTCACGCTTCGCATCTGTTCTGTGCCGTCTCCCGTGAGCACGGTTATCGCTGTCTTATCGCCCATCGCAAAGGTTGGGTGTTCCGGAGGATGAATCTCCTTCCGGCCGACGCGCAGCAAAATGTCGCCTGGTCGGATCTGCGCCTCAGCCGCCGCGCCGCCCACGTGGACATCCTGAAAGATCCAACGCCTGCCCCAATTCGTATCGTCCTCAAGATATGTAGCACTTAGTGCTGCGCGACTTGACGCCCGGCGGGCTGATGCATGGAAAAAACCAACGTGGGACGTCTTTAGTGTTCCGAGCAAGCTCGAAATTGCTTCCTCAAAGTCAGCAGGGGTCTGTGCGCTTTCGATCGATGGCCGATGGTGCGAAACCGCCTTTTGCCAATCAGCTCCGAGTTTCTCCGGCTGATAAAACTTTTCATTCAAAGCCTTCAGCACACGCTGAAGGATTTCCTGTTTTGCATCTGCAGCTAGATTTGGGGGATTTGCCATAATGACAGTTTCCTTGAGTGCTGACGAGTTCCTTGCCGATTGGAGCCCTGTGCGCTTGGAGAAAATGAAGGCTTCCCGAAAAGACGGCTGTCCGGATCTCCCACCATTTCGAAGCTGGCCCAATAGAAGGGTCCAAAGCCTTTTTTCAACAAGCCGAGCTGAGCCTTACGAAGCGCTTCCGCTTTGGTGTCATCTTTGAGGTTAGCGTAAAAGTCTGTCATGAGCTGAGTCGTCGTATGGTCTTCGAGTTCCCAGAGCGTAGAGACTACACTGTGTGCGCCGGCATCGAAAAAGGCAGTCACGAGGTTGTTCACGCCAGCTTCGCCAATTGGTCCAACACCTGTGTTGCATGCTGAAAGCGTGACCAAACTGGCTTGTAAATGGAGTTGTCTTATTTCCCTCACCTGGAGCAATCCGTCGTTCACACCATCTTTTTCCGGGGCGAAAGCAAGGGCCGACCGATCCGGGTTGGCAACATCGGCATAACCGTGCAGCGCTAAGTGCAGCACATTGTACCGATCTAACAGAAGCTGTCTGAAACGGGTTTCTGTAGCATCCGTACCAAGCAGTATCGTGCTCGGTTTCGGCAAATCGGCTCCAATCGTTTCCACTTCTCTCTTGCTCTCAGGCAACGGGACGAATTGGCTCTCTTCCGGCCCCCCAACTGCGCGGAGAACACTCGAGAGGCGACTGACTCACACGCGTCCACGCGGCAACGCCGACATAAGGATGCGTGTTATCACTCATCTCCCGTTCGCGATCCTTTAGGATCTGAAACACGGTTCCTGAAGGGCTCACCGCAATGGTATGCGACTCGATGACGTACGCGCCGCCATCGACGAGAGATCCAAATGGCAGCAAGTGGAGCTCCCCGTCGGGAACCACGATGACCTCATTCTTGCTTCGGTACTCCGATATCGGACCGAAGAGCTGCTGAAAAAGTGCGCGTCCGAGGTCTGGCTTGA
>CAVUQE010000011.1:0-37653 GCA_963743365.1 uncultured Acidobacteriaceae bacterium | reverse complement strand
AGGTTGCGCGTCATGGTCATCAGGCCCCCTTTGCAGATGGAGTAGATAAATTGATTTCGCTCTCCACAATAGGCATTGATGGACCCGATATTCAGCACCCGCCCTGTCCGCTGCTGGCGGAAGTGGGGAAGCGCGGCCTGAATGAGAAGGAAAGGCGCCTTGAGATCGACAGCCACCGTCCGGTCGAATAATTCCGAATCGGTTTTCTCGATATTTCCCCGTACGATTGCGGCGGCATTATTGACCAGGCCGTCGATTCTTCCAAAATGATCGACCGTTTCCGCTATGAGCCGCGCAGGCACTTGCGCATCGTCGAGGGCTCCAATGCAGAAGAACGCTGCTTCTCCCAGTTCAGCGGCCAATTTTTGCGCCGCCTCTTTGCGTCTTCCATGGATCATGACCTTCGCGCCTTCGCGCGCAAAGACCCTCACCATGCCCTCCCCGATGCCGGTAGTCGAGCCGGTCACCAGGATCACTTTGTCTTTCAGGCGCTGGCTCACGGCCGCAGCACTCCTTTGACGATTACGCCAGAATGCATCTCCTCAAATGCCTCGTGCCATTCGTTCAGAGGGGAAATGCGATTGAGTATCAGATCGAGATTGATCTTGCCGCTCGCCAGCAACGAAATCACTTTTTCCCAGATGGGCCAGTTGTGAGAAAAGCTGCCCTGTAGCGTGACGGCCTTCTGTACCAGCGGATCGAGCGAAAAATTGAGCGGCTGTGGTCCCCATCCAACTTTAGTGATCTGGCCCGCGGGACGAACAATATCGAGCGCCAGTTTGAGCGAAGCGGAAACACCGGCGGCATCGATGACCAGGTCGACGCCATAGCCGTCTCCGAAATTCCTGACCCATTCGGCAACATCTTCGCCTTGCGCACCGAGAACAGTATCTGCTCCGATGCGCTTGGCGACCTCCAGCCGCTTGGCGTCGGCGGGAATGCCGATCACGATCAGGTGTCCGGCTCCGGAGAGCTTCGCCATCATCGCGCAAAGCAGTCCGATCGGCCCGGGTCCAATCACTGCAACCGTGTCACCGGGCCGCAGGTGTGAATTGACGCACACCGCGTTATAGGCAACGCAGCACGGCTCAGTGAGCGATGCCTTCTCCAAGGCCAATGAGGTAGGAACCCGATGCAAGCAGCGCGCAGGCACTCTGACAAAAGGCGCCATTGCCCCATCGACGCCATATCCGAAACCGAGCCGCTTCGGATCCAGGTTGTAGAGTCCTTGACGGATGAACGCCGAGTCAGGCGGCAAGAGGGCGGCGGTCTCGCTCACCACCCGGTCCCCCTCTTTGAATTCGGTTACGCGGTTGCCTGCCTTGGCAACGTAACCAGCGAATTCATGCCCCAGCACGACCGGGTAATTGACCGGCCAACTCTGCTTGCCGGTGTATTGATGCAGATCGCTGCCGCAGATGCCCACGGCCTCAACCTTGAATAAAACGTCTTCTTCACCAATGCCAGGAACAGGCAGTTCGCGAAGCTCAACCGAGTGCGGATCCTTTGCGTAATTAACCAAACCGACCATAGTCCACCATTTTGCGTAATCGGTAAGGCACAAAGCAACCCGGACAGGGAAGATTTCCTTCTTCCTCGTAACCAGGCTTTAGATTTCAAAGGTCGAGACCGTCAGCCTTCTCCGGCTGTAACCCGCCATGTAGCGTGAGTACGCGGCGACTCCGAGGTTTCCGTACAGGGGAATCTGGTAAGCCAACGCGGTGCTGTGGAGGAATTCGGCAAGCAAGCCCATCAGGGGAGTCAGCACCGCCCCGCCAACGATCGCCATCACCAGGAAAGAACCAGCGATGTTGGTGTTGGGGCCGAGATCCTTCAACCCCATGGCGAAGATGGTGGGAAACATCAGCGACATGAAGAAACTTGTCAGCAGAATCGCCATGAGCCCCATCCAACTCGGTGAGAGAACCCCCACCAGCAGCAAAACAGCATTGACCAGGGCGTAGGTCGTCATAATCTTGCCCGGTGAAAAACGCCGCATCAGGCCAGTAGCTACGAAGCGGCCGATGCCGAAGAGACCGATGCTGCACGCCAACAGAATTCCTCCGATGCGGTCGGTCGTATGGGCATATTCTTTGGCGTATTGAATGAAGTAACTCCAGGTGCAGACCGAAGCGCCCACGTATAAAAACTGCGCGACAACTGCGAAGAGAAAATGAGGTCTATGCAACAGTTCGCGCCAATCTCCGCTGACCTCAGCCTGGTGAGACTTCGCCTCGATGAAAGCAGGGAATCGGGTGACACCGATCATCAATGCCCAAAGCAATGCGAGGCCGCCCAAAGCTAAGTAGGGCGCAACCACGCGCATCGTCTCCTTATGCAGATAGGCGGTATACGTTCCGGCGGCTTGCATGGCCGCCACCTGTGCGTGCGTGAGCTCTATCCCGGAAAAAATGAAGGCGGTGCCGACCAGGATGCCCGTGATGCAGCCCAGAGGATTGAACGCTTGCGCCAGGTTCAGCCTGTGTTCTGAGCTCGCCGTGGGGCCAAGCTGAGCAACAAATGGGTTGGAAGCTGTTTCGAGAAATGCGAGCCCGCTCGCCATGACAAATAATGCCGTCAGGAAAAAGCCATACCTTCCAGAGTTTGCCGCGGGAAGGAACAGAAAGCATCCCGCCGCAAACAAGAACAGGCCAGTCAGAAATCCCGGTTTATAGCCGCGGCGTTTCATGAGCAGACCCGCGGGCAGGGCGAGCAAAAAATATCCGAGGTAGAAGGCCGACTGCACCAATCCAGCCTGAAACCGGCTGAGCTCCAGCGACTTCATAAACTGCCGGATGAGCACGTCGTTCAAGTTGTTGGGGATGCCCCAGAGAAAAAAGAGCCCGCTGATGAGCACGAACGGACGCATGACCCCGGGCGGAAGCCATGCCGCGGAGGATGCGGCTCCTGCCTCTGGAGGCCGTTCATCCACGTGGGTCGGTACAGGCATTGAGCCTCCGGAAGACAATGTGATGGCCGGTATCGATGCTACTCCGGAGAGCGCGATCCATGGAACCGGTTTTCTTTTGTACAGAAGTGTCCTGTACGTTGCACCAAGCAACGACTACGTATGTGGCTTTCATCGGGAACTGAACTCTGAACACGCGGCTCCCAAGCCCCATCGAGGGATTGATCCCACCCCCACGGCTCCTATAGGGTTGTTGTGGAGCTTCTCGCCCTGAACGTCCATCTGATCGACGGCACGTACGAATTATTCCGCCACTACTACGCGGTGCCGTCGGCACGCGACGCCGAAGGCCGCGAGGTCGGGGCCCTTCGCGGCGTGCTCGCGTCCGTCTTGGGCCTGATGAAAGAAGGCGCGACCCACGTCGCCGTAGCGACCGATCATGTGATCGAATCCTTCCGCAACGCGCTCTGGCCAGGCTACAAGACCGGCGAAGGCGTCGAACCCGACCTCCTGGCGCAGTTCCATCCGCTGGAAGAAGTCCTATCCGCCGCGGGAATCGTCGTCTGGCCCATGGTCGAGTTCGAGGCAGATGACGCGCTCGCGGCCGCCGCGTCCCTGGCCGCTCAGGATGCGCGCGTCGAGCGAGTGATCATCTGCACCCCGGACAAAGATCTGGCTCAATGTGTACGCGGCACCCGTGTTGTCCAGTTGAATCGCAGAACACGCGTCACCTTCGACGAGGCTGGTGTGATACAAAAATTTGGAGTCACCCCGGAGTCGATCCCCGACTACCTCGGGCTGGTGGGTGACGCGGCCGATGGCTATCCGGGGTTGCCAGGCTGGGGCGCGAAGTCATCGGCCGCTGTGCTGGCCAAGTACATTCATCTGGAATCCATCCCCAAGGACTATCGCGAGTGGCGCGTGAACGCGACGAGTGCGGGCACGCTCGCCATCACGCTCGCGCGAGAGTGGGAGCACGCTCAGCTCTTTCGAACCCTTGCCACGCTGCGCACTGACATCCCACTCTTCGACGACGTGGACCAATTGCGATGGACCGGACCCACGGCTGCTTTCCCGGCGATCGCAGCACGGCTGGATGCAGCGGTCACCGAAACCAAGCGCCGTCGATAGCGGCCAATCGTCAACCTCCGAGGATCGCCGGGTCGCTAAGACTGTGGCGTCCGGTTTCCACGTGGCCGGCGAACCGCCGCAGATAGACGGGCGATTCGACTACATGCTGGTTAAGGCTGCGCCGGTTCTTCGTTATCTGTCCTGACGGAGTGCATGGCCTCGAAGAAGCGGACCACCGCTTCAAGATCGGCCTGCGGCAGCGTGGCCAGCAGGCGGCGGGTCTCGCTTTCGACTCCTTCATACATGCCGGCAAGTTTGCGTAGGCGGGTGGGGATAAGCGTGATCAGCAGGCTGCGCCGGTCTGCTAGGATTGGCCTCGCGGCGCAGGTAGCCCGCTTTCTCCAGGCGGTCGAGCGCAACCGTGACGCCTCCGCTGCTCAGGCGGGTCCATGCTGCCAACCGGCTGGGCGTGGAGGGGCCATACAGCTGCAGCATATGCAGCAGCTGCATGTCGGTAAGGCCAAGACCAACCTTTTCCGCCGCTTGGGCATTGAAGAAGATGCCCGCGGCGATGAACTTGCGGATCTCGAGTACGACGCGATCGGCGGTCGTGACTGGTGGCGGCACCTTGGTGAAGTCCGCCTTGGCAGGCGAAACGCGGCGCGATTTCTTTTGCAGGGCTATAGACATGAAACTCTCTTATGCCTTATTCTCCATATATCTTAGTTTATAAGATATATGGAGGACGAACCAAATGACTGCATCAGTCAAAGCTTACAAGGGAATGAGTATGGAAGGTAGCACGGCGCGCTGGTATGACCGCACCACGCGCAAAGACATGCCGGAGTTCAAGGCATTGGCGCTGCGCATTGCGGCGCTGGTCCCTGCCGGAGGCGCTGTGCTCGAGGTAGCGCCCGGCCCAGGCTTTCTTTCGATCGAACTGGCCAAACGCGGATTGCGGGTGCAAGGGGTAGACATCAGCAAAACCTTTGTCCAGATCGCACAGCGCAACGCGGCCGCCGACGGGGTGCAAGCGCGCTTCGAGTTGGGCAACGCAGCGCGCTCTGCCCGTAGAGGACGCAAGCGTGGACTTCGTGGTGTGCCGGGCGGCCTTCAAGAACTTTAGTGAGCCGGTGAAGGCGCTCTCGGAGATGCGGCGCGTTCTGCGTCCGGGGGGAACCGCGCTGCTGATCGATATGCGGCGGGACGTTAAAGTCGAAGAGCTGAAGCGGTATGTGGATGGGTTGGGCGTAAATCTGCTGAACCGTTGGTTCATGATGGCGGTCTTCCGCGGCATGCTGATCAAACGTGCTTATCGCCTGGAAGAGATTCGGCGCATGGCCATCGAAGCGGGCTGGATCGAACCGCGTATTGAATCCTCTCCCGTCGGCTTCGAAGCGTGGCTGACCAAAAGATGACCTTGAAATGCACGGCTAACAGCAGGTTGTTGCACGCAACCCCCTAGTCGCTCTTCGCACAGTGGCTATTGAGTTCCTGAAAATGTGCTAACGACCGCCGGGATGACGCGGCCTTTGAATGGCTTTCACCCGGCGGTGTTATATAGTTGAGCCTTTCAGCCGGATGATTTCGCGCCATAGCAACCGGTAGCGCATTTTTCTAACGGTGTTGACCGGGTAACTGCACAGGACGCGGCCATTCCGTTAAAGAATGGCCGCACATAACCGGCCTTACCAGATCACAGGATTAGGAAAAATGCTTTAGACTTCTGCCTCGGGAAGCAAATGAACCGGCAACCGAGAGCGTTGAGTACCAGTTCCTCATGCGTACGGGGATGGCGAATCCTTGGCTTTGCCGGACTCGCCATGGTCATTTCTCTCTTGCGTGGACAAGCGCAAAGCGGCTGGCCTGATGTTGGTCACGATCATCAGGCGCAGAGATACTCCCCCCTCAAGCAGATCAATGTGCAGAACGTTTCCCGGTTGGCTCCGGTGTGGACGTACCCGCTCACCCACCCAGCCGACGGCACTGGCAGCCGAACAATCGAATCCGTGCCTGTGGTGGTGAACGGCCGCATGTACGTCGCCTGGCCCTTCTGTCACGTTGCTGCGCTCGACCCCGAAACCGGTCAGCAGTTTTGGAAATTTACCGCGCCCAATTGTCCTTACCGGGGCCCCGGGTTGTCGTCGATGCGCAGTGTGGCCTACTGGCCAGGGGACAAGCTGCGAGGAGCGCGCATTCTATTCGGCACCGAAGAGGGCGAACTCTACGCGCTGGACGCAAAGACAGGCGTGCCCGTTGATGAATTCGGCATGAAAGGCATCGTCAACCTAAAAACGGCGGAGGTGATGAAGAGTTATCCCCGCATGCATTACGGGCTCACCTCCGCGCCGCTGATCTATCAAAACCTGGTGATCACCGGCAGTCACATTGACGACGAAACTGGTTCGAAGGGACCCGCTGGAGACGTACGCGCCTGGGACGTGCGCACCGGCAAGTTGGTGTGGACATTCCATACCGTGCCGCGGCCGGGCGAGAAAGGGCACGAGAGCTGGACCGGCGATACCTGGAAGGACATGGCCGGAGGCGATGTCTGGTCCTTCTTCACCATCGACGAGAAGCGCGGAATCCTCTACATGCCGGTTGGTTCGGTAAACAACGATCACTATGGAGTCGATCGTCCGGGCCCTGATCTGTTTGCCAACTCCCTGGTTGCCGTCGATGTGATGACGGGGAAGCTGAAGTGGTATTTCCAGGCGATCCATCATGATCTCTGGGATTACGACATGCCCGCGGCGCCGATGCTCTTCGACGTTGTCCATCACGGCGAGAGAATCCCCGCCGTTGCGGTCATCACCAAGAATCCTCTCCTGTTCATTCTGAACCGCGTGACCGGGAAACCAATCTACGGCGCCGAAGAGCGCCCCGTACCTGTGGGAGATGCGCCGGGCGAATGGTATTCGCCAACGCAGCCGTTTCCCCTGAAGCCGCCGCCGCTATCGCGGCTAACCTTTACGGAGAATGACTTCGCCAAGATCACCCCGCAACACGAGACCGCTTGCCGCCAGTGGTATGCGAAATTTCTGCAGCGTGGTGGAGTACCCAATAAAGGCCCGTACACGCCGTCGTCGCCGAATGGAACTCTACAATTTCCCGATCATTGGGGCGGAGCCTGGATGTGGGGCGGAGCCTTCGATCCCGCACTCGGCTACTACATCATCAATACGACGGATTCCGGCGCGCTTCACTTTATTGAGGACCAGCCCAATCCAAAGCCCGCGCCGCTCTATGCCGATCCAGATGGTCAATCGCCAATCCTATACAGCACGAGGCCAAGCAAGGCCCAATCCGCGATCTCGTTTTCTGCGTACTCATTCTCGGCTAACGGCTGGCCTTGCTGGGCTCCGCCTTGGGGACGGCTTACGGCGGTGGATGTAAATACCGGCGACATTGCCTGGCAGATACCGTACGGCACCATGCCCGGTGTACCGGAGGGAATCAAGACAGGAGCACCGAGCTCTCGTGGGGGTCCTACCACCACTGCGGGCGGCCTCATCTTCATGACCGGTACCCTCGATCAATATTTCCGGGCCTTGGAAACCAAGACGGGCAAAGAGTTGTGGTCGTACAAAATGGATCAGGCTCCCTTGGCGGTTCCCATTGTCTATTCCGGCAAGAACGGAAAGGAATATGTCGCGGTCGCAGCAGGCGAAAACCTGGTCGCGTTCGCGTTGGACGGGAAAATGCCGTCAGGGAGCACACCAGGCATTCTGCATGTGCAAACGCATCTGCCGGAAGGCAACGGCAGGGAACAGGTGCAGAAGGTCTGTAACAGCTGTCACTCAGTCGACTTGATCACGACCCATCGGCAGACTCGCGACGAGTGGACGGGGACAGTGCAAAGAATGGCCCAACATGGAGCCTCCGCGACCGATGAACAGTTTAACCAGATCGTAGATTACTTAACCAACAACTTCGGGCGTAACCCGGACCCCAAGGAATAGATCGCTGCTCGAGCGCGGAGCCGCCCTAATAGTTGTGATCCCAGCAACAGAAGTTGGGTGCCCCATTCAAGCCCCGTTTTTGGGCTTGAGTGGGAGACGCAACACTCAACGCCCCACCCACGCGCCCTAGATTGCATGCAATACCCGAGGACAAACCTGTCATATTAAATTCTATGGAGCACATGCCGGCCGCGCCGTCGAAATGGAGTCGAAGAAGCTTCATGCGCCGTGGCGCAGCGCTGGCCGCCGCGCTGCCGTGGCTCAGTTCCTGCAAATCCTTGAACCAGAGAGAGCTCATCTTCGCCCTGGGCTGGGTGCCCAACGTGGAGTACGCCGATTTGTGGGTGGCCCTGGAAAAGGGATATTTCGCCCAGGAAAAGCTTGTGGTGAAGGTATGGCCCGGCGGCCCGAATGCACCGCAGCCAGTGATCGAAGTGGCCGCGCGCCAGGCACATATCGGAGAGGCAGAGTGGCTTCCACTGCTCGACGCCTGCTTGCGCGGCAACGACTTCGTGATCATTGCTTCCATCTTCCCTGTGCATCCCGCCGCTTTGATGTCTCTGCCACGTCGCCCAATCCGCCGGCCTGAGGATCTTCCGCACGCTCGGTTCCTCGTACAAGGGCCGAGCGAGCGGACCGCCATCGAAGCCATGTTCAAGCTGAATCATCTTCCGCCCGACTATCAACTGATCCCCGTCGGCTTTTCTCCCGAAGCGCTGCTCAACGGTGCGGGAGATGCGTACTACTGCTTCATCACCAACCAACCGCTGATGCTTGAGGACATGGGCATGCGTCCGGGCGTGGATTTCATTGTGACCAGGCTCGACCAACTCGGCTACAAAGTCCCATCGACGTTACTCTTCGTCGACCGGAAAACGCTGCATGCGCGAAGAGCTGAATTGGTCGGGTTGCTCAAGGCCCGTCTCCGGGGTAAGGCGGAAAATGATCTTGACCCGGCCTATGCAGCGCGGCTCGCCGTGGACAAATTCGGAGTCGACCTCGGGCTCACGTACCAGCATGAGCTGCGCACCAACGAACTGCAGTTGCCGCTGTACCAGGCGCCCGGGTCGCCGGGTCCCTTCTGGATCTCGCAGCAGGACCTGGTCAACCACATGTATGGCGCCGCAAGCGCCGCCGGGCGCACAAACCTGCCTGATCCGGCCCGGCTGATGGACATGTCATTGCTCCAGGAGGCCTACCAAAGTCTGGCAACGGAGAGGAAAGAAGCATGACTGAGGTGAGAGAGGCCGACTTGCTGATTCATCACGCCAGCATCGTCGCCTTCGATGATGCCGGCACCGAACTGGGCGACGCATCCATCGCCATCGTGGGCAACAGCATCGCCTGGATGGGGCCAACGGCGGAGAGCGCGAAACATGTTCGCGCGCGGGAGACCATCGATGCCACTGGGTTGATCGCCATGCCCGGCTTTGTCGATGCCCACGTCCACACCGCGCAACAGTTTCTGCACGGCAAGATCGCTGCCATCCGGCGCAGGGGCGAGTTGAAGAGCCCCATGTGGTCCCGCTACCTGATCCCGTTCGAGAGCGGTCTGGAACCCGAGGATGTGTACTGCAGTGGACTCGCCGCCTACGCCTCGATGATCAGCAGCGGCACCACCTGCTTTCTCGAAGCGGGCGGACCCTTCCCGGATGAGATGGGAAGGGCAGCGGACGAGATCGGTATCCGCGGCCGCATCGCTCTCTCCACCATGGATACGGATGAGAGCATTCCCAGAGGCTCGCGCTTCACCACCGAAGAGGCTCTCAAAAGAAATGAGGAGCTGGTCAAGCGCTGGCAGCATCATCCGCGGGTGAATGCCTGGCTCTCACTGCGCCAGATCATGGTCAACACAACCGAGTTGACGCGCGGCATGAGCGCGTTGGCCAAGCAGCTAGACACGCCCATCCATACTCACCTGGCAGAAGGAACTTACGAGGTCGACTATGCCATCAGCAAATGGGGCTTGCGGCCGGCTGAGTATATGGAGAACATCGGGGCTCTGGATGCGCGTGTCCATGCCGCCCACTCTGTTCTGCTGAGCCTGCACGAGCTCGACCTCTACCAGGAACGCGATGTTTCGGCCTGTCACTGCGCATTCAACAACTACACCATGGGCGCGCCGCGATTGCTGGAGATGCTGCAGCGCAAAATTCGCCTGGGGCTGGGCACCGATGGCGCGGCGACTCGCGGCAGTCTGGATATGTTCGAAGTGGTGCACGCGGCCACGGTTGGCCAGCAGGCAGTGGGAGGAACCCCCTACCATATTGACCCGCCGATCACGCACGAGCAGATGCTACGTGCCGCCATAAGCGGAGGAGCGCGCGCCGCGCGGCTGGAGCGGCACATCGGGTCGCTTGAAGTAGGCAAGCTGGCCGACTTGATCCTGGTCGATTCCACCGGCCATGCGCAGTTCCCGAATTACGATCCGATGATTACGCTGGCGGAGAGCACGGTCGGCCCCAACGTGAGGACAGTCATCATCGATGGCCGGGTGGTGATGAAGGACCGCGTTTTGCTCACCGTCGACCTGGCGGCCATGAAGGAACGGCTGAGCAGGCAATACGGCATTCTCATGGAGCGCTTTGAGAGGGCCATCGCCTGACCTATGGCCAAGGTTGAGATCCATGGCGTCAGCAAATCGTATGCTCTCGATCGACGCGACTCCGTGCTCGCTCTCAAGGACGTGAACCTGACCATCGAAGAGGGCGAGTTCGTCGCTCTGCTTGGCCCCTCCGGCTGCGGCAAGAGCACACTGCTGCACCTGGTCGCCGCACTGGAGGAAGTATCGACGGGCTCTATCCTGGTCGACGGCGAATCACCGGCGCTGCTGCGCGACCAGCACCGGCTCGGAATCGCATTCCAGGATCATGCGCTGCTGCCCTGGTTATCGGTGAAAGCCAACGTCGCGCTGCCCTTCAAGATTGCCGGCCGGCCGGTTGACTACGCAAGAGTGCAGCATTTGATTGATCTGGTAGGTTTGCAGGGCTTCGAAGAGGCGCGGCCCAGCCAGCTCTCCGGCGGTATGCGCCAGCGCGCCGCGATTGCTCGATCGCTCTGTCTTGAACCATCGCTGCTGTTGCTCGATGAGCCCTTTGGCGCACTCGACGCAGTCACCCGGCGGCGCATGAATCTTGAGCTGCAACAGATCTGGCTGGAGGGGAGCCTGACTACTCTGATGGTGACCCACTCAGTGGACGAAGCGCTCTTTCTGGCCGATCGGGTGGTTGTGATGAGTGGCCGGCCGGGCCTGATTGTGGAGGCTATCCAGGTTCCTTTCCCTCGGCCGCGCCGCATCGACTGCATGCGCTCGGAGCAGTTTCACCAGTTGATCGATCACCTGACTTTGCTTCTGGAGCACTAAGTGCAGAGCGAAAAGAAACCCGAAAAGAAATTGACGCCCGTCTACGTCATCCTGGCGCAACTGGGTCTGCTGGCCGCCTGGCAGCTGTTGGCCCGTTCGGGAGCCGCCGGGCTGACCGTTCCTACGCCAGCGAGCGTAATACAGGTTTATCTTCAGCCCAGATTTGCGGCGTTGCTCTACCGTTCCACACTTGCCACCCTAAGCTCGGCGGCGGGGGGCTTTGTTGCGGGCGCTCTGCTGGGAACGGTCACTGCCATGGTTGCGTATGTGCTTCCCCCGCTGCGGCCGGGACTGGATCGCCTGGCTGTGACCGTCAACGCGATTCCGGCGATCGTGTTGGGGCCGATCTTCATCCTGCTGGTGAGCCGGGAGCTGACCCCCGCCTTGCTTGCCGCCATCTCCGTCTTTTTTCTCATCTATGTTGCTGTGGCCTCCGGCCTGCGTACCGCATCCGCCGGCTTGACGGCAATGATGACGACCTTCGGAGCCGGTAAATGGCAGCGCTTGCGCTACCTAGACCTTCCTTCCGCCGTGCCTTCCTTGCTCAGCGGAGTCAAGGTTTCGGTCACAGCGGCCATGATCGGCGCCGTCGTCGGGGAATGGTTCGGGGCCCCCACAGGGCTAGGCATCGTTATTTTGAACACCATGCAGAACTTTGAGATACCGCTGATGTGGGCTGCCGTGTTGCTGGTGGCATTGATCTCGCTAGCAGGTTATGGGGCGGCGCATGCTGCGGAACGCTATGTCGCGCGGAGATTTTTATGATGCGGCGCTTCTTCGCTCAGAGTTGGGGACTATTGCTGATCTTTGCTGCCTGGCAAGTGTGGATCATGTTGGCCCACTACAACAGTATCGTGGCTGTCTCGCCTGTTGCCGTAGTGCGCGATATCGTGCTGCATCCGGTGGTCTATCTACTGCCTGCTTTGTGGACGCTCGGCTTCGCGCTCAGCGGGCTTGCCGCGGGGCTCATCCTTGGGTTGCTGCTGGCAATAGCCGGGTGGAGATCGCAGATCCTGTCCGCCACCATCAGTCCTGCCGCGCTACTGCTCAGCTCTACACCCGTAGTCTGCCTGATACCGCTGTTGGCGCGCATCTTCGGCTACCAGAGCCGGACTGAGTTTGTCACCGTGACCATCATGACCTTTTTCCCGGGCTTTGTTTTTGCCAGCAAAGGTTTAACAACCTTGCCGCCGGGCTCGGGTGACTTCTTCGCCGTGCTGGCGGCAACGCGAGGCCAGAAGTTGCTGTGGCTTGCATTGCCTGCCGCGGTGCCTGGCATGGCGGTTGCGCTGCGAATCGGAGCAGCTTACAGCGTCATGGTGACCATGATCTCGGAATACCTGATGCAGACCGGAGGTTTGGGCAACATGTTCGCCCTTAGCAGCCAGGCCTTCGAGACCGAACGCGCTTGGGGCGCCAGCCTGGTAGCCATGGCGCTCTCGGTTGCGCTTTACAACGCTGCCGGCGCTCTCGAGACGCGGGTGCGAGAGCGCTACCGATGAGCCAATTCATTAGCCTTTCTCTCCGGGCTCCGGATCCTTTCGTCCCATGTAGAGATCATCCAGATATTTGCCCCACTTGCTTTGCGCCGGGTCGAGTCTGTTCTCGAGTTTTGCGCCTTGCGTCCACCAGTGGACGATATCGCGCCCCATCGCAGCCCCCCGGCGGGTATGCATGTCAATCTGGAAATCTTGTACTTCAACCCGGCGCTCTCCGCGGGCGACGGCAAATTGCGCCCAGGTCGCGAGCTCCATCGTGGTGTTGTCCTTCTTCGCGGTCGCCAGCAGGCGCACGGCATGCACGGAGTACATCCAACGGTCGCCACGATCGACCATGCGCAGACGCTGAGTGTTCAGAGCCTCGAGGATGGCAGGAGCCTCCATCAGTCCAAAGCCGACATCCTCGGTGGCGATGATCTCCAGCCGGCGCCAGAGCACCTCCTCGGCTTCTGGGCCGCTCAAGAAGAACTCATAGGCGGCAAGCACCGCTTCCTCGACCAAACCCCGGCGTATCGATTTCTGTAGCACAGAGCGCAGTTCGTCGAAAGCGTAACCGTTGACCGATGTTGCCCGGCTCCATACATCCTGACTCTGGTAGTTTTGCGACATGACGCTCCTTGTTCCACGAGGATTTGAGTTGATTAGAACGGCACCAAGCCAACCGCTGCAAGTGATCCGGCAGCTTCAGCGGTTTACACCTGGGCCGAGGTCAAATAGAGTGAGGGGGCAATCTAGGGAGGTCAAATTGAAGTGGCTGCTATCGTTTCTGCTGCTTAACCTTTCTGTTTTCGCGCAGCAAGCTCCCGTGCCGGTGATCGACTACACCTCGGTGCCGAATTTTCTCAAGCTTCCTCCTGACATGTATCTGGGAGAGATGGCCGGCGTCGCGGTCAACTCTAAGGGGCACGTCTTTGCGTTAACTCGCGGCAATACGACCGGTCCTGCTTATGGAGCGGCAGCATCGCAGCTGCTCGAATTCGGCTCCGATGGCAAGTTCATCCGTGAGATCGGCCACCACCTGTACGCGTGGTCGTTCGGTCACTCGGTAAAGATCGATCCCGAAGACAATATCTGGGTGGCGGATAAAGGCTCGGATATGGTCATCAAGTTCGATCCCGAGGGTCGAGTGGTCATGGTCTTCGGCCGCAAGCAGGAAGCCTCGGACGAGGGCACGGAACCACTCAAGCATCCCAAACCGCCATTGCCGCCAGTGGACGGAATGTTTCGCCAGGTGACCGACATGGCTTGGGATGCGGCCGGAAACACCTACATCAGCGATGGCTACATCAATTCGCGCGTGGCGAAGGTGGATAAGGACGGCAACTGGCTAAAGTCCTGGGGTGAGCCTGGGGACAAACCCGGTCAATTCAGTGTGCCTCATAGTATCGCGGTCGATGCTACGGGAAATATCTACGTGGCTGATCGCGGCAACCGCCGGATACAGGTCTTTGACGGCGAGGGCAAGTTCCTTCGCCAGATCACGATTGACGTGCCTTTCGATCCCAACGCTCGTCCCGCAATTGGCCCGACGCCGAGTCAGGCAACCGCCGCCAACGGGACCATGAAGGCCGGATCCCCCTGGGCTCTTTGCATCACGCCCGGCCCCCACCAGGTGCTGTTCAGCTCAGATGCCTATCCGGGCCGGATCTACAAGCTGAGTCTGGATGGGAAGGTGCTTGGCTACCTGGGCGAGTCGGGCAAGCAACTCAAGCAATTCGGATGGATTCACGAGATTGCGTGCCCCTCTGAAAATGAGCTCTACGTGGCCGAACTGCTGAATTGGCGGGTGCAGAAGCTGATCTTGAAACCCACGCGCTAAAGCGGGATTGGGTCGGGTACAGGTGGCCGTAAGCGCCAACCAAAAATTGCCGCCATGCCGGCAATGCTTAGAATCCCTATGACCAGCGCGACACAGCCGGGCCAACCGCCGTATTTCCAGAGCAAGCCCGGGAGGATCCCGCCCACGGTACCGCCAACGTAGTAGCAGAAGATGTACAAACCCGCGGCGGAGACGCGGCTGCCGGCAGGCGCAGCATCCCGCAGGAAGCTATTGGCGCAGGTCTGGGCCACGAAGACACCCGAGCCGGCGATCGCCAGCCCCAAAGCTGCGATCCACAAAGAGGGGACCAGCGTCAGGCCGACACCTATCATGCATGAGGCGATGGCTGTGATCAATCCGTGCCGCAGCCCGACTCGTGCCAAAAACGTCCCGGCAATCAGCGTTGTGACTAGTCCACAAAGATAGACCGTGAAGAGGTAGCTTAACTGTTGTGTCGAGAGGTTGAACGGGGCTGCCGCGAGATGAAAGGTTATATAGCTAAAGGTCGCTACCAGCGCAAAGAGCATACAGAAGCCGATGACGAAGGTGGAAAGCAGCCGAGGGTTGCGCAGGTTATTCAGCAGGGGAGCCAGCTTGGATCCCGATTGGACCGGTGCACGCATGGTCTGCGCCGGTCGCAATAGCCACCGCGCCAGTAACGCGCCGCAGAGTCCCAAAAGACCGAGCACCACGAACACCGTATGCCAGCCGTAGCTGGCGCCAATCACGCCACCCAGGATGCGGCCCAAAAACCCTCCAAAGACCGTGCCGGCCACATAAAAGCTCATCACCCGGGGTACCAGCAATGCGGGCCACTCCTCGGTGATGTAGGCGATGGTAATGATGAAAATCCCCGGAGTGATCAGGCCCTGCAGAAACCTCCACACCGCGAGCGTAGCAAGACTGCCCGCTGTTGCTGTCAGCAGCGTGCAGAGCGCCAGGACCGTCATAGAACCCACAATCATCCGCTTGCGGTCGACTCGTTCGGCGAAAATGGCCAGCAGTGCTGCCGACAGGGCGACACCCAGCGTGGAGGCGCTGATGGTCAGGCTGACGTTGGCCTCTGACGCGCGGAAAACCTTAGCCAGCAGCGGGAGAAGTGGCTGCGTGCAGTACAGATCAATAAATGCGAACATGCCGCACAGAAATGCCGCGAATACCTGGCGGTAGGGGCGAAGGCCCCGTCTCTCCAGGACCTCTGACACTGCATGCGTCGGCTCATTGAGTGCAGGGCTCATGGCAACAGACATGAACTAGAGATGTCTTCTCGCCGTGAGCCGTTGCAAATTGGTAATGTGAACCATCCAACCTTGCCGCCAAGGCGATGGAAACAAAAGGCCATGGAATCATTGTGACGCGAAACGGATGGTTACACCACTTTTCTCTCTGGGTGTGTCTGCTAACGCTCTGCTTAGGCATCCCATCTCTCGCGCAACGATCGTCTTCCGAGCCTATTCCCATCGGGCTCGATGCCTATCGATATTGGGACCAATGGCCTCGGCAACGCATCGGAATGCGCGCCTATATGCGCAGCACCTACGATCGACGGGGAGGCAATGAAGGCGCCGATGCTTCGCATTTCCTATATCAGCTTGCGGATGATTTCAGCGTCACACTGGATGTAGAGGGCCCGGGAATTCTTCTCTTCAGCCGTTATAACCACTGGCACGGAAGTCCGTGGCATTACGTGGTCGACGGTACCGACCATATCGTTCAGGAGAGCAGCACAAAAGACCCACTGCACCCGGCTCCCGATTCCACCTTCCTTCCCCTGGCCCCATTCCCGAGCCCGCTGAATGAGACTTGGGCCACGACCCAGGGAGCGGACCTCGTGTGGAGTCCCGTTTCCTTCGAGCGCAGCTTTCAAATGGCGTACACCCGCACCCACTATGGAACGGGATACTACATTTACGACCAGTTTGTGCCGGGAACTCCTTTATCGCAGCCCATCCAGAGCTGGAACGAGAGCGTGGTTCCCGGTCAGGATGTGCTCGATTTGATTGCGAAATCGGGCAGTGACATTGCTCCTCAGACTGGCGCCAAGGATTACAGCGGAAAGGTGAATGTTCCCGCATCCGGTGCTGTCACTGCGGTGGAGTTGAAGGGCAAGGCGACTATCCGTGTCCTCAGCTTTTCAATCCCTCGTGATCAGGCGCCTGTCTTCAAAGCTGTCCGTCTACGGGTCACCTGGGATGGAAGATCGCAGCCCTCCATCGACGCTCCTATTGCTCTTTTCTATGGAGCCGGCACACTTTACAACCGCGACCATCGCGAGTACCTGGTCAAGGCCTTTCCATCCAGCATCCGCTTTAGCCAGGATCGAATCCACCTGGCGTGTTATTTCCCCATGCCGTTCTTTCGCTCCGCGCGGATACAGCTGGTGAGTGGAGGCCAGCAAATCGATGGGGTCGAGTGGCAAGTGCGGTCCATGCCCTTGCGGCAGGCCGCGAATCAACTGGCTTATTTTCATGCGACGTACCGCGACTTTCCCACCCCTACGCCCGGTAAAGATCTGGTGCTACTTGACACCGCCGGCGCCGAGGGAGCGAAGCAGTGGTCGGGAAGCTTCGTGGGAACGTCGTTCATCTTTTCTCACCGGGCAAACCTGCAGACTCTTGAAGGCGATCCGCGGTTCTTTTTCGATGACAGCCTTACCCCGCAGGCTCAAGGAACCGGGACCGAAGAGTGGGGCGGCGGTGGCGACTACTGGGGCGGTTTAAACATGACCTTGCCCTTCGTCGGCCATCCGGTGGGCGCACGCAGCCCGCAGCTTGCGGTGAACGAGGAAGACAAGATCGAGTCCGCCTATCGCTTTTTGCTCGCCGACCTGATGCCATTTGGGAAGAGTGCGGTGATTCATCTGGAACACGGTGGGAAAAACGAATCCACGGAACACTACGAGACGGTGGCGTATTGGTATGGCTTGCCGACGCCCTCGCTGGTCGAAACCGACCGGCTGCAGATCGGTGATGAAGCGGCTGAGCACGCACATGGCTACTCCTCGCCGCAAGCCTCAGCGCCTTATACCATCTCGTCTCGCTACGAGTGGGGTGTCGATACTTTGGATGGTAAGGTCATCTATCCCGAGGAGCAGGACACAGGCCGAACGACCAAGGGTACATCGGAGTTTCATCTTCGTCTTCGCCCCGACAACCTCGGAGTATTGCTTCGGCGCAAGCTGGACTACTCCTTTTCGGATCAGCGCGCCGAAGTGTATATAGGCGACAACCCCAAGTCGGAGGGGAAGTTGGCCGGCATCTGGTATCTGGCTGGGTCGAACACCGTCGTCTACTCAAATCCGAAAGAGGAACTGGGAGCCACCGAGCACAACGTCGAGACATCCAATCGCCGATTCCGTGACGACGAGTTTCTTGTCTCGCGCGAACTCACAAAAGGAAAGAAGGCAATTTGGGTGCGGATAAAGTTCACCCCTGTCAACCGGCCGCTCTTTCCTGGCTATCCCGTCGGCGACCGCGCTTGGAGTGAAATTCGCTACACCGCTTACTGCTTCATAACTCCCAAGAGCCGCTGATAGAGGTTACTCCTTGAGGGACAGCAGATGAGCTGGGTTGGTGCACATCATCTGGCGAACATGATCGACGGAAAAACCCGAACTGCACAACCGCTCCGCATAGAGACGAAAACCCTCCGCCGGCGGAGGTGTCTGTGGCTGGCCGAGGTCGGTGGAGAGTATGGTTGTCTCCACGCCGGCTTCGATGATCGCTTGTTCGATTACCGGGAAGGGCACGTTTCCACAAAGATGGGTGGTAGAAACAAAGCACCGCTCGAACCACACGTTGCCCAGCGCCGCCAGCTCTTTTTGCTGTTCAAAAGGATAAAAGGTTGGAGCCCATTCCGGATGGGTCACCAGCACCTTGCGCACTCCGCATTGACGCGCCTGATGGATCAGGACGAGCGCCTCGCGCGGACTCAAGTGCCCGGTGCTTAGGATGCAATCGGTCTGCGCCACTGCTTCGAGGATAGCTTGTGCCGCAGGAACAAGGCTGCCGTCGGCATCGAGAACAGTGATCCCTCCAGACTCACCGTGAAACAAGCGGTGATTCAATGCGGACCGTGTGGGCATCCAGATTTCCTTCGCGCCCATGGCCAGCGCGAGTTTCACCGCGGCGACGTTGAGCCCCCCCACCGTATCGTTCAGTACCAGGCCGCCGAAGACCTGGATGCCGGTAACTACTTTCGACACCAGCCATGCGCGCTCCACCGTGGAGTTCTGATGTGACTTGATAAGGATGGCGCCCATGCCGGCACGCTCTGCTTCGCGGGCCAGATCCAGATCGTTAAATCGCCGCACGTCCACGTCCGGCGCGCTGTGCACGTGCAGGTCGATTGCATCTTCAAGGAAATCAGGCAAAGCATTCATCAGTTGCTCAGCTCTCGAAGAGGAATGTCTCCTCCACGTGACCATCGCGCAGGCCGTACATGTGGCGATGGAGATTGACGGTGGCATCGCTGTAGTGGACCCAGATCTCCATCTGGTCGCCTACTTGCGCGGGAAAATTGGGATCGACGATATCGACGATTGCATGCTCGGCGTTTAGCCTGCGCAGACGGGCGCCGTCGGCATTTTTCAGCACGGGAAGTCCGCGTTCGCCGCTGATTTCTTTCAGGCCGATGTCAAGAATCAGACGCTCGTTACCGCTCCTGCTAATCACTGTGCCCAGCAGGCTGATCGCCGGGTCGAACTCTGGGCATACGGTGTGGTAGTCGGTATCCATCAACATGTACGATCCTCCCTGGATCTCAGTGACCCCGGGAAACCTGCCGGAGATGGAATAGGTTCCTGTTCCCCCGGCGCTGACAATTTCCAACGCGAAACCGTGCGCGCGGAGGAGATTCGCTGAATCGACCAGCTTGCCCATCGCCTCGTGCACAGCCTTGACCTTATCCGGCCCGGGCGGCAGGCGGACGCAATGCCCTTCATAGCCGATTACTCCGCGCAAGAGGAGACCCTGAGCCGCCGCAAGCCGGGCCAAGGCGAGAACCGGCTCTCCTGGGAGTACTCCACAACGGCCCATCCCGGTGTTGACATCAACGACCACGCTGAGCGGCACCTTGGCGCGGGCCGATGCCGCGGAGAGTGCCGCGACAGTCCGCTCATTGTCGACCCCCACCATGATGTCCGTGACACGCGCAATCTGCACCAGGCGTTCGATCGCGGTTGCGCCCGCGATCTCATTGGCCAGCAGGACGCCGCCCATCCCGTTCCTGGCCAGTGCTTCTGCCTCGCCCAGCGTGGCGCAGGTGATTCCGATGGCGCCGGCCGCCAATTGACGCCGGGCAAGGGCAATGCACTTGTGATTCTTATAGTGGGGACGCAACCGGCTTGTGCCCTGGGCAAAAAAGGCAGCCATCTTCGTGATGTTGGCTTCCATTGCGTCCAGGTCAACCACGAGGGCCGGTGTTTTTATCTGCGATTTCAACAAAGGAATTGCCCTGCTTTCTAGTGGGGATCGAAAGCTTATCTTAGCTTGCATGTCCGGCTGTATCCACCAGGTAGAGCACCGCGTCGCCGCTGAACGGGGCGGTGAATGGCTGGGCGGAGGAGCCGGAATGAATGGGAGGTTTGACGATCGTCGCGCCGGTCGCCGGGTTGAACCACTCCACCTTCAAGCTTCTCGAACGTGGCATGGCTGAGAGATCGACGGTAAACGATCCGCCGGAAGGAGCGTACACCAGGTACTCCGCGCCGGCCGGTGGGGTTTGCGCTAAACAATAACCTGTCGTAGTCAGGGCTGGATGCGGAGTCACGTTCACCAGGTTCAACCTGCGGGAATATTTCACCGTGTACCCGAGATTATCTCTGAAATTGTCATAGCGCTTGTCGGGAGCGGTGCAGATTCCCCTGGTGGGAGAGACACACAAGTTCCTGTTCTCGCGCGGGTAGTAGAGCAGGTAAGGGTCCATGAACAGCACCTGGCTGCCGTTGGTGAAGTTTTTCCATACGTAGTTGCGATTTTGTTGTGGGGTGTCCTTCCACGCCGCGCCGAAGTAGGAATGATCGCTGTCGTTGACGTTCACCTTGCAGGCCGGTCTGCCGCTTCCGCAGGACGTGATCGGAGAAATGGTGCTATTGGGCGCGACCCAGTCTGCGTTGGAATTGTAGAGAATCGCGTCGGTGCCCGCTCCCGCAGGCAAAAGCCCGGCCAACCCAATCGGATGTTGGTGCGGCTTTTGCATCTCATATTTTCGAATGTGCGCGATCTGGTAGTAGTTGAACCACTCCGTATTGGCCGGAGCTTCTTCGGAAACGATCCACAGCACGTTCGGCAAATCGTTCAGGGTGTCGATCACTTTCTCTACGAAGGCATCCTGATAGGGGGTGATGTTGTTGGGCGCCGTCATGGTCATGGACGCCATGCCTTTGGGGCCGCTGGTGTAGCCATCGTCGATGCCATTGATGTTGTTGGCGCCAGTAAAGGGATAGCCATCGCTGGCGCAGCGGAAGAGGTTGATGAACTCCCCGGTAAAGAGGTAAATCCCGGCATAGATGCCGGCATTGCTCAGAGCCTGCGTCCTGGCCCGCAGGCGATCGAAGTAGCTCTGGTCGAACTTGGTCAGGTCGAATTTCAAGCCGCCGTCGGTCGCGTTGCCAGGCCCCGTCCTCTGCCACGGTTGCGGGCTCACCGTAAAATCCGGTGGCGCGCTGCTGGTGGAGGGCAGGGAGCAGAATTTCGGCATTTCCACGCGCCACAGCAGGGTGAAGTTCTGTCCGTGCGCAGTGAGGAACTTGACGAAGGCAGGGAAGTCCAGAGCCTGGACGGAGCCACCGCTACCCCAATCCTGCAGTGTGTTCCAGGTCTGGGATCCAGCCAGGATAAGAGCCCTGCCATGGGCGTCTTTGAAGTAGTGAGGGTTGTTGGAGACCACCAGTGGCCCGGTGATCCTGGCTGTGTCTTGGGATTGCGCGCAGTGCACGAGGCACGCGAGCAGAAGAGGGAGCAGCTTCAAACGGTGAGAGAGCATCGCTTTCCCTTCCGGTTTCCCTTAACCGCGTCCGATATAGGGCATATTCGTCGCCATCACGGTCATAAACTGAACATTCGCGTCTAGCGGGAGGCTGGCCATAAAAACAACGGCTTCCCCGATGTGCTTTGCATCCATTCTTGGCTCTACCACCATTTGTCCGTGCGGTTGCAGTGAGGCAGATCCCGGCTCTCCGCTCATTTCCTTACCTGCATTGCCGATATCGATTTGACCGCAGGCAATGTTGTACGGGCGGCCGTCAAGCGAGATGGACCTGGTGAGCCCGGTAATGGCATGTTTCGTAGAGGAGTAGGGCGCAGAGTGCGGCCGCGGCACATAGGCCGAAATCGAGCCGTTATTGATAATGCGCCCGCCTTGCGGTTGCTGTGCCTTCATCATGCGGAACGCTTCCTGGGCACAGAGAAAGGAACCGGTAAGATTCACGTTCACCACTTCGCACCATTGCTCGTAACTCAGATCTTCAAACGGAGTTCCGGTATTCACGCCCGCGTTGTTAAAGAGAACATCCAGCCGGCCGAATTTCGCCCGCGTGCCGGCAAATAAGGCGCGCACTGAATCGGGTTGACGCACGTCGGTAGAGATAACATGCATGTTACCGCCCCGCCATGGTTGCTGTTTTTTCCAGCTCTGCCACGCGCCGCCCAGCGAGCACCAGCGAAAATCCCGCAGAAGCCATCTCCATCGCAACTGCCCGGCCGATACCGCTGCCGGCTCCGGTAATGATGGCTACCTTGCCCAGACCACCGCTCTTTCCTGCAGACTCCGTGCTCAATTGCATCCCCTCCATAAGCTCACGCGTTCGATCTGCCCGCGTTATTTGGCGTAAAAACGATAGCGGATGTTCCAATGCACTGTTTGTCCCGGCGCAACCACCAGGTGAATATATGCTTCGGGACAAAGGGTGGTGCGGATGGACCAAAAGTTGAAACGAGAGATGGGGACATCCCCAGTTTGCTCGACTCCAACGCCAGTCTTTTGATTCTCGACGATAATGTCGTAATCCGAGGGGCTGCTGGAATAGCCGGTCAGATAACTTTCCACGTATTGCTCCCCCTGCAGCTCCTGGCGATAGACGATTTCCTTCCCGTCGATCCCGGCCAGCGGCTCCATCGATTTCTCCGCGTGGGGTGCAAAGGGAAACCTGACCACCATATCGGGTCCGCTAGGAGCGCCATCCAGCATGAAGAAGTCGTGGTCGTACACCTCGGTGTCGATGGTCTTTGTCCCGGTGTTTTTCAGGTGATGTTCAAGGATGAGGACGGGTTCATGCGGGTCGAGCTTTACCGTCTTCTCATAGTCATAGGCGATGCCAATGGGCGATTGGAGGCGTTGCTGGAAAGACACCTCACTGGACTTGGCGTGAACGGTCCATTTGCCACCGTCAACCAGGGGATAGGTGTGCATGTATTGGTAGGCAGAGTCATCTTCCTTCCGCAACACTCCGACTCCCAGTTTCACGAACAACCCATCCGGCTTCGCATGGTTGTAGTCCAGAGCGCCGTCGCTCGACCTGAATTCTTCCACGGGACCGGCAATGGCGTCCGCCAGCAACGGATCGTAATGCGGAAACCAGATGCCAAAGTATGTATGGCCTTTATAGGCTAAGCAGGGAATGACCCCTGACCAGTCAAATCTAGAAGCACGGTAGTACCCATTCTTCGGGTCCGGCAGATAGAGAACGGCCTTGACCTGCCCGTTTGAAATGGATGCTTTTGGGTAGTTCGCCTGCTGCAGAGAGGAGCATGGGGAGGAGTCGTTTTCCGCCGCCGCAGATAGAGAGCATAAAGCCAATAGAAATCCTGCACTTAGGAGCGCCTTCAAAGCGTTCGTCCGCCTTCCTTACTGCCGGCTGCGTCCGCAACCGGTGCATGTCAGCCCGTATTTTAGTATCGCCTTGGGTCTATGGCACAACCTGAGGGCGCACATACATCCAAAAAGACGGAGATTGAATCTTCATAAGTGTTTTGGTGGTGCAAAATCGGGCTGCATTGCAAACGGTGATTAGGAGTTCCGCGTGCAGTAAGCCTTCAACGCAACGCGGTTATTACGAGGTGGAACGCGGGTCCCTCGCCGCGAAGGAGAAAGTATGCTGATTATTCTTATCATTTTGCTGCTAGTTTTCGGATTCGGTGGATACCGTCTGGGACCAGGGCTCGGCTATTACGGTGGCGGCGGCATCAGCCTGATCATTCTTATCGTGATCATTTTGTTGCTTCTGAAAGTCATCTGACGACCAGCCCGTACGGACTTGGCGGCATTCTCTGGATGGATGCCGCCCTGGGAAGATTCTGGCTGATCAAACGGCGGCGCGCGCAGGCGGGTTGATATTGCAAACGGTGATTTCCTCAGAATTGCCGCCTGGGGCCCTCCCCCGAGGTACCAGAGCAACCTAATCTGCAGAAAATCACCGTTTGGGCAAACGATACAGGGTTTCGCTGTGCATGAATTAACGCAGTGGTAACATCTCGTAACCCGTTTTGCGCGTCCAAAGTCCATTCCAACTCTCGCGAAGTCAATCCACTAGAGACAAGTTCCTCACAGCGCCCCCTTAGAGGGGTGCGTCCCGTCGAAAGAAGGCGTTAAAGTACTCACATGGAGCAACCATATTCCGACGCTGTGGTTTTTTTTGGCGCAACCGGCGACCTTGCTTACAAACAGATCTTTCCTTCACTACAAAAACTGGCAAAACGAGGCAAGCTGACTGGTCCGGTCATTGGCGTTGCCAAGGCGGGCTGGGGCCTTGAACAATTCAAGGCGCGAGCCCAGGACAGCATAGAAAAACACGGGGGAGTCGATCCGGTCGGTTTTCCCGTCCTGCTGGACAAGCTGCGCTATGTCGACGGGGACTACAAGGATGGGCAGACCTTTGCCAATGTCCGCAAAGAGCTGGGGGACGCCAAACATCCTATCCACTATCTGGCCATTCCTCCCGTCCTCTTTGGCCAGGTTCTCACCCAGTTGAAGGCTTCGGGGTCATCGCAGGGCGCGCGCGTTGTGATTGAAAAGCCTTTTGGGCACGACTTGGCTTCTGCCATGGCGCTCAATAAAACGGTTCATGAAGTATTTGCCGAAGAAGATGTCTTTCGTATTGACCACTACCTGGGCAAGAACACGGTCCAGAATGTGATCTTCTTTCGTTTCGCCAACTCCTTTCTGGAGCCGATCTGGAACAACCTCTACGTGGAAAGCGTTCAGATCACGATGGCTGAGCAGTTCGATGTTCTGGATAGAGGAAGCTTTTACGACGCTGTCGGAACGGTACGCGATGTGGTGCAAAACCATTTGCTGCAGATCCTCTCGAACATCGCCATGGAGCCTCCGCCGACCCTGAGCATTGAGAGTTTGCGCGACGAGCGGGTGAAGGTGCTTAAGAGCGTCCCTCCGTTGGCCGAAGGGAATGTGATTCGGGGGCAATACACCGGCTACCTCGATACGCCCGGAGTCAAGAAGGATTCGAAGACCGAAACCTACGTGGCGCTACAGCTGGCCATCAATTCCTGGCGCTGGAGAGGCGTGCCCTTCTTCATCCGGGCGGGCAAGTGTTTGCCTAAGTCGGAGACCGAGGTGGTGGCTAAATTGCGGCCGCCTTGCGCGATCTTTGCCATGGAACCTCCGCCGCCCAATTACGTGCGCTTCCGCATTAGCGGCGATCCGGTAATCGCGATTGGAGCCTCCATCAAAACTGCCGGCGACCAATTGCGAGGTTGCCCGATCGAGCTCATCGCCGACCAGGAATGCGGGGAAGACATCATGCTGCCCTACGAGGAGCTTTTGGGCGATGCCATGGCCGGGAATCAGACCTGGTTTGCGCGCGAGGACTACGTCGAGGAGGCGTGGCGTATTGTGGATCCGATCCTTGACGACTCGAACGTGATCCCGTATCAAGCCTGGCGGCTGGGGGCCTGCGCAGGCCGACAAGCTGACCGCCGCTGTTGGCGGCTGGAGCGACCCTAAATAGCTGGGTTGCTCAGGCAAGGGCATCCTGCAGCCGGAAGAGCGAACCTACGCGCTGGGAGGGCCTGCTGCTTAGGCTCTGCCAGTCGCCTAATTCGGCTACGCTTCCGTTGTCTATGACATAAATCAGCTGCGCACGCTGAATGGCGGAAACGCGGTGGGCGATCAACAGAACCGTTGTCCGGCCTTGCAGGTGTTCGATCGCGTCCAGGATTCGCTTCTCGTTGTCCAGGTCGAGGCTGCTGGTGGCCTCGTCGAGAATGAGCAACCCGGGTTTGCGCAGCAGGGCGCGAGCCAGGGCGATGCGCTGCCTTTGCCCATGGGACAGGAGCATTCCACGGTCCCCAACGGTCGTGTCCAGACCTTGCGGTAGTTCAAATACGAACTCCGCGGCGGCAAGGTTGAGACTCTCTCTCATCTCCTGTTCCGACGCGTCGGGCTTGGCCCAGCGCAGGTTAGCGCGCACGGTATCGTGAAATAGCACCGTGTCCTGGGCAACGTAGCCGACGTTGCGCCGCCAGGCGCGGGCGCTTTGCGGTGTGAGCTCGGCGCCGTCGACCAGAACCCGTCCGGTGAGAGGGGAGAGCAGGCCGTTGACCAGGTCGGCGACGGTGCTTTTTCCCGCCCCAGAAGAGCCCACGATGGCGGTGACCTTTCCCGCCGCGATGGTCAGCGATAAATCCTCCAGCACCATGGGCCGTAGAGCCTCGTAGCGGAAGCTGACCCGCTCCAGGCGGATTTCGTGAGCCAGGGAAGGCCCCGGTCCGGCGGCGCCGGGAACTTCGGCGTTGGCCACGCATTCACGGTAAATCGTCATCAGGTTTTCGAAGGCGGGGAGTTCGCTGAGAAAGGCCTGCAACTGGTTTTGGCCTGCTGTCAGCCGAGGGATAAGGCGGGTAAAGACCGCCAGCAACAGAAGAATGGAGGCTGGAGCTACGTTGAGAATCTGCAGGGAGGCGAAGATGATGCCCCCCAGCAACATGAGCGATCCGGCTTCGAACCAGAAGGCAGCAGCTGCCTGACTCCTGGTGCTCTCGAGGCTCTGTTGCAGGGCCGAGGACTGGAGCGAGGAAAACATCGCAAGGTCGCTCCTTTGCGCGTCGTAGAACTTCATTGCTTTGAGGTTCTGCAGGTGCTCGGTTGCGGATGCGTAGACTTCGCTCACGCTCTCCGAGACCGCGGTCCCGCTGGCGTGAATGGCGCGCATCCAGCGGCGGGAGACCAGCAGAAGAACAGCGCCGGTGGCCAGCACCAGCGAAGTCATTCCCGCGGAGAGCTTGAGCGCGATGGCGATATAAACCACGGCGAGAATGGCGTTGGACAAGGTGCCGATGAGCAGGTAGGTGCAGGTCGCCACCCGAGTCAACTCGGCGGTAAGCGCATGGGTAAAGTCGGAGGAACGGCGGCGCACCAGGAAGAGCCAATCGGCGTTGATGATGGCCTGGTAGAGACGCCTGCTGAGGGCCAGTTCGTAGGTGAGCACGGTGCGAAAGGTAAGCACCGACTGCACCCGGCTGAACAGCGAACGCAGAGCCATGAGCAGCATAAAGATCAGCAGCAAGGTGGCTAGCCACAGTGATGGAGATAATCCGCTTCGTACCAGTAGGGCGCGTACCTCTCCGGTGTAGTGTCCAACATGCCCTTGGTTGGCCAGGTTGAAACCGGCTACCTGCAGGATGGGGAAGAGCAGGGCTACGCCCACGCCTTCGGTCAGGGAGGTAAACGTCATGATGAGCACGGCAGCCAACAGTTGCCAGCGCGCTGTGCGGATCAGGCTGGAAATATATTCCAGAATGGGGCGCCTGGAGGCGGCCAACTGATCCGCAGAGAGCGCGGCGAGAGTCCTCTGCCCATGAGGAGTGGCAGGGGAATCGCTGCGGGGGGCCGGCATGCCTCAAACGATAGCAGAGGCGGGGCGCCGTGCAGATTGGCAACGTGGGAACGGGGGTGGGACCGGGCCTTGGGCCCACCCAAGGTGATGAAAGCGTGGATCCCTTGCAGCTCTGTCCATCCCCAGTAACGGCTGCTGAGGTGAGCGCTACCCTCCCCCTTGTCATCCCGTCGCGCAGCGTAGCGGAGGGACCCTCTTTCTCCCTCTCTGATCACGTAGTATCTTGCTACGAATGACAGCCCTTCTGTCTGGTCACCAGTTTCGTTGACCTCTGACCCTTTCCCCTCATCTGGAAAGCAGGCAGTAGGCGCCCCGCGAAGCAAGCGCTTTGTCAAACGTGACCAGAACCCCCTCACTCGCTTGGGCAAGCGCGAGCAGCCATGCATCGGCCCAAACTTTGGGAGATGCCGTTCGCCCCGATGCCTTCTCGCGAAACCGCTTCTCCACCTCTGGGGGTTCCGAGACAAACGTCACACGGTCGTCTTCGTACAAGCGGTCATAGATTCGCCATGCTGCGGTGATCGTCAGCGGCTTGCCGTCCATTACCGCAGCCGTCGTCATAAGACGCAGGAAGCCAAGCTGCGTGAGACGAGAGAACGCGATGATCCCGGTTTCCTGTTCCCACCATCGCCTTGCCATTGGGGCATGCACGTGTTCGGGTGCCGCCACGGCAAGCCAAACGTTGATGTCAGGGAAGCTCAATGAGTTCATAAGCCTGTTCGTTGGTGACGCGGATGCGCCGCCCCGCAGGGCGGATCAGTGGCGGATCGAGACTGAGTCGCCGGCTGGGGCGGGTCGATTTGGCCTCTTCCACGGCGCGCTCGATCCCGGCAAGGATGAGCTTTCGTGCGGAGCAGCCCTTTCGCGCAGCGGCCTCATGGACGCGGCGGTGAAGGTCGCAAGGCAGGTCGATCGACGTCCGGACAGAATTGGGCTTCATACACACAGATTATGCGCAGACGACTTAAATAAGTCAATTGGCGAGGAAAACAGGACAGAGAGCGCCGTGTCCCACTCTCGGAGTGCACTCCAGTCGCCGCGTTGTGCCTGCATTCTCTAGAGGACTCGGTGTGTAGAGGGGATACATGGCTGATATATGTGCCTCGCGGATGGGGGATTTCTTTGGGGGTACGGATCAGCTCTTTTCTGTTCGAAGCGGTGACTGCGCGATTGATTGTTTAATCCACTTATCAAGACGGTCTTGAGACGACGCTTACGTCCGAAGAGCACGGGAGAAAGTTTCTGAAGGATGCAGCGGGATGGCTGGGCGATGCGGAGATGGAGAAGCTGAAGGGCGGGAACGCGCAAGAAATCGTAAAGGTGTAACAGGCCCGGGACAGAGACAGGGGGGCACTCCGGCTTCTTTGCCCAGCTCTTTCGCTATTGAAGGGAACTTTCTGTCTGGTCACCAGTTTCGTTCAATCAGATTCTCTTGGAGAGCAACCTCGAAGCCGGTGACGGGTGGTAAGTCGAAAGCCCTATACTCGCTCCTGCGATCTGGAGGGCGAAAACGCAGTGCGCAGATTCTACCGATTCACTCTGTCCGGACTCGGTTTTCTGGTAATCCTCGCTGCTGCTTTGGGGCAACGTTCAGTCGCATCTACGGACAGGCCGACTGCAATCGGCACGGGAAATCTTGAGCTTGGACAACGAAAGGAGCTTCCGAGTGAAGCGGTCAGCGCCGAAGGGCTCATCCGTCTCGATGCAACTGTAACGGACCAGGCAGGTAAGGCAGTGGCCGGACTTCAGCGTACTGATTTCAGACTGCTCGACAATAGCCAGCCGCAGAAGATCATTGCTTTCCACGCGTCAAAGGATCCTTCTGCCAGCGTGGAGGATTCGCTTACGGTCATTATCCTCCTGGATACCTTGGATTTGCCCGCGTACCTTGCGGCCTTGGAGCGGCAACAGGTGGCGCAATTCCTGCGTTACAAATCCGGGAAGCTGGCACAGCCAGTGACCATTTACTCGCTGGAAGATTCAGGATTCTTCCTTACTGCGAAGCCGTCGATGGACGGAGAAGCACTTGCCACGGATGTTACTTCCGAAAATAAAGTGGAAGCATACTTTCTAGCTCCCAAAGTACATTCGCCGTTGAAAGCAGTCGTCGAGCCTTCGTTTGACAACATCCCCGCTTTAACGGGACTAAGGGCGCTATGGACCATCGCCACTGGAGAGGCTAGCCGTCCGGGTAGAAAATTGCTCTTCTGGGTCGGACCCGGCCTGGGAAATCGCGGAAGTGGAGCTTTTGCTTCCGATGGCAAAGGCCTTTTAGGACATTTCCCTCAAGGAGCGCTGTTTGGTTCCGCTTCTGGTAAGAAGGGTGAAGAAGTAAAGCGCGATCTCTTTCAAAAGATTTGCTGGTTCTCCCTACTCCTGCGGCAGGCTCGTGTCACGCTCGACTGTTTTTCCATAGGTGAAGACGAGTCCGCGGCGGACGCCTGGAGCAGGTTTCTCACAGTGGTTCCTTCGGCTCAGCAAGCAACCTGGATGAACCTGTTCAAGAACGTTTTGGCAGTGCAAAGCGGCGGTCAAGTCCTGCCTTCATCCAACGGCTTGGTCGGACCGATGAACGACAGCATCGAGAACGCCCGGACCTTTTACTCCTTTACCTTCGATCCGCCTCTCGCCGCGCACGCGGACGAATATCACTCCCTGAAAGTGGAGTTGAGTCAGCCGAATCTGATTGCTGACACATCCAAGGGTTACTACAATCAACCGTTTTATAACGACCCGCCCGATCCTGGGATCGTGCGTGTCACGGTTTCACAGCTTGAGCAGATTCTGCGGGCGAGCCACGGCGGCGCCTCCGCTGCGCGGCGGCTTTCAGGCATCGTGCTGACTGAGCGGCTCAGCCAGGTAAAGCTACAATCACTCCTGGCAGAGTTGCATGACAAGAAGCTCCGCGAGTCACTTGAGCTGATCGCCGATGAATCCACATTTCTTGATCCGCCGTCTGCGGAGCTCACCGCTGATCCGCCGCCGGATCAGGCTGAGCAACAGCGAATACTGAAGGCTGCCGCCGATTATTTGGACCGCCTCATTCCAAGGCTGCCCAATTTCTACGCGACGCGTACGGCGGTTTACTATCAAGAGGTCGCTTCTTTTCCAGGTCTTGCCACAATAGCTGTGTCGGAGCCTCTTCATGCCGAGAGGCAATTGCAAGACACCGTGCTCTACCGCAAAGGCGAAGAGATCGTAAGCAGCGCATCACCGCAAACCGGCACCGGCGTGCTGCCTTTGCAAACACATGGCACGTTTGGCCCGATTCTCAATTTGCCGCATTTCGCATCTAAGTCGCCGGGCGATGTCACCTGGAAAGCGTGGGAGCAGGGCATCCACGGACGCCGCGCTGTATTTCGTTACCGCCTAGCGGGTGCTCCGATGTTGACTCTAAGTGGATGCTGCTACCCGAATGGTGGTAAGGACGCTAAGGTCGGATTTGCAGCTGATTCGCATGCAGAATTTGTGATCGATCCCGGGACTGGAGCAATACTCCGCGTTCAAATGGAAAGTGAGTTGTCCGGCTTCGTTCCCGAGAAACGATCGGACATCATGGTCAGCTACGGTCCCATGGAGATCGGCGGCAAGATGTACGTTGTCCCACTTCGCAGCGTCAATATCACGAGAAGTCGCTCGGTTGGGAACCTTCTTCAGTGGAACGCCGGTTTCCTCACTTGGGGGCCTTACGAAACGCAGATGAATGTTTTCACGTTTGACCAGTACCATTTGTTCCGTGGTGCAGCCCGAGTCCTGCCCGGTTTCGAACAGGTACCCGATAAGGGGCCGCCTGCTCCGCAGTAATCTCACCTACACGAGCAATTCAACCACACGCTTTTTGGCAGGTGTCGAGTTACCTCGTACTGTGTTCATCTTTCCTGGGGTCCCAGGCCGCTTGCATCCATTACTCGTTGCACGCTTTGCCAGATAATCGGCATGTTCGAAAAGAAATCGTCCCTCTCGTCGATGTCTTTTTAACTTCTCGTCCGGCCCTCTACTCTGAAATCATCCTGCGTTATCTACCCATTTCAGCACTTGCGGTCGTACCACGGCGGCTTGCGTACATCTCAAACCCGCTAAGACTCATCCACCTGACAGAACCTAAAGGAGAAAACACGCATGTCTGAGCACCGTGATGCGCCAAAAGTCCATGAGCCCCACACCATCCACGAGGAACATGCGAAAGGACCTCACGACCTAAAGGAGATCAATCCCAAGATGGCCTCCGACGTCGCCTATTGGTCCAAGGAGTTCGGTGTCACCGGCGCCCAACTCCATGAAGCGATCCGCTCTCATGGAACCCACGTGGAAAAGATCCGCGCCGCCCTTCATACCCACAAGGCCAGTTAAGTCGCGGCTTCCGTCGACTTGCTAAAAAGCGAGCGCCCCAGCTCCAGATGTTATTTGTTGACCCATCGGCTGGGGCGCGCACAGTTGGCGCGAAACGAAGGAGGGCGGTAACGCGGCGACAGGATACCTTCTCCCCCAACTCACGCGGCGGGGGCAGAGCGGATCGGTTGATTTCCTGCAATCGGTACGCTGTCACCGAATCAAAGCATTCTGGGATGAGAAAGATCGATGGATCCGCCCCTAGGGGCGTGCCAGGGGTGACGGCCCTGGGTTGCGGTTTGGTTTCAGGAATGCGATCTTCCCGTCCCTGGTTTCTCTCGAGATGGCGGCTAAGTCCTTTGTTTCACGAAGGGGGCCAAATTTTTATTTTTCCCGCCCCCATAAGCTGTTTAGGAGAGCGGTATTTGCCGGCTGCCGGCGAGCATCTACGGGGGTCGGGGCGATCTTAGGGCGTGTTTCCATCGCGGTGACCCGTTGCTGGGGATTGGAGCGACTTCTTCGCATAGCGATCCCCATGATTCAAGGGATGCCGTCACGGCACGGTCGTCGAATTGCGCTATCCTCGCAACGAACGTCCGTTAGGCTCTACCCTTGGCGGTATTTGATTTGCTACCTATATAGATGCGAGTTAGGCTGGCTTCGGTTATTTTTTCCCGGCAATTCCGGTAGGGGTTAGGTATCCGTTCCCCACTGTTCCCCACGCGTCTCGGCCTTGAAAGGACGAAATGACCACCACCTGTACGGCCCTTGCAGGTGCGCGACATTCCCATTGGTGATAATTTCGTCGGTCCCGCAACTCCCCGCCTGTCCCGCCGTTTCTGGGCGAATCCATGGCCGAATGGCGATCAACATGGTCAGTCGTATCTGAGGGCAACGATCGGATCGATCTTCAACGCCCGACGGGCAGGAATATAGCACGCAACAATTGCTACCCCTAACAGCAACCCGGATGCGGTCAGCAAGGTCAACGGGTCAGTCGCTTTGATTCCATACAGCAACTGAGAGAAGCTGGGCAACGATCGACCCAGTAGGAACACTGCGACAGCGCCGATGATCAGCCCCGCTATGGCGAGCCGGAGTCCCTGACCGAGGACCAATCGCAATACGTCCCGCGGCTTTGCTCCCAATGCCACACGGACGCCGATCTCTTGCACACGTTGGGTCACCGAGTAGGAAATGACTCCGTAGAACCCAATGGATGCTACAAGCAGCGCAAGTCCTGCAAACGCCGCCAGCAACACCATGGCTAACCGTTGGGAGGACATCGTGGCGGAAACCACCTCCTGCATGGTTCGGACTCTATAGACTGTCTGGTCTTCCGCTGCGCCATAAACAACATTCTTGATCGCGGGCATTACGGCCGCGGTATCAAGGGGGGTTCGGACGACGATCGTCAGATACTTAGCTAGATCGGGTACGACCAGATTCTGAAGCTGGTAAACAGATATGTAGATCTGACTCGGGTTGTCGGTCCCGGGATCGTTCAGTCCCCAATTCTTCACGTGCCCCACGACTCCGATAATTCGAGCAGGACCGAAATTCTGCCACGCGACGTTGATGGTTTGTCCCACAGGATCTTTACCGGGAAAATATGTGTGCGCCAGGTCGTCGTCAATCGCGATCACCCGCTCAGACTTGAGGGTATCTGCCGGCGTAAAGAAGCGGCCTCGAAGCAGCGGGATCCTCATTGTGCGCAGATAATCCGGGCCTGCCCAAAAGAGGAGCGCGTGAGGCGCATCCTGCATGGAAGCCGGCTCCTGTGCGCCTACCCAGAAGGAACCTGAGTGGTCCCTTTCGCTCAAAGGAAGCGATAGCCCAACAGCAACATCCACCGCCTCGACACCTGGAAGTTGGCGAATTCTATCGACTAATTGCTGAAAGGCGACTTGCACGTCGATTTCTGTCCGGCTCATTGAAGGTGAAAGACCGACCTTAAACGTAACGACATTTTTCGCTTGGAATCCTGGATTGACATTCCGCAATTCGCGAACCGTACGGAGAAGCAGAGAACATCCAGTGAGCAGCACCAGGGTAAGTCCCACCTGGACGATCACAAAGATGCCCTGAGAGCGCAGATGCGCGCGCGTCGATCCCCGGCCTCCCGCCTTGAGGGAACCAAACACGGTCTTGCTCGTACTCTTCATGGCCGGCGCCAGCCCGAATAGAATCCCAACGGCAAGGGACACACCAAATGCGAACAGCAGAACTGTCCAATCCAATCCAACGTTCTCTCCACGCGGAAGACTATCCCGTATCCCACCCAGCACCACAACCAGCGCCAACTTTGCAATACCCAGGCCAATGAGTCCACCTGTGAGAGCGAGTAATACACTCTCGGTCAGCAACTGCCGCACGACTCGCATGCGGCTTGCTCCCAGTGCAGAACGAACGGCAAATTCTCTTTCCCGTGCCGCAGCCCGTGCAAATAGGAGGTTCGCAACATTCGCGCAGG
The DNA here is from genome assembly GCA_963743365.1 of uncultured Acidobacteriaceae bacterium. Lineage (GTDB taxonomy): Bacteria > Acidobacteriota > Terriglobia > Terriglobales > Acidobacteriaceae > PALSA-350. The sequence goes on along the minus strand of CAVUQE010000011.1, from coordinate 3,378 downwards.
CGATCAGCAACACCATGATTACGGCTCCCAGGAGCATAAAGAGCATCCCGGCTGTATCGCCGACGAAGTTGTGCTTCAAGGAATCGATGTGGATCCCCAATTTGCGATCAGCGGCTGGGTAAAGGTTATCGAGCTGCGCCTGTACAGTGCTCAGTTCGCTTTGCGCCTGCGCAATGCTAATCCCCGGCTTCAGACGTGCAATGCTCACGATGCCACGAAAGGTGCGATCGCCGCACAGTTTGGGATTACTCACCGCGAGCGGGGTGTAAACGTCCGCTTCGGTCAAGAAACGAAAGCCGGGCGGAAGCACACCGATTATCGTATAGTCCGCGCCATCCAGTTTGAGGTACTGGCCGAGAATCTGAGGAGTTGCTCGAAAGCGATCCTTCCACAAACGATTGCTGATGATGACGTTCTGCGCTCCTTGCGGCTGATCCTCCGATCGAGAGAAATCGCGTCCCAGAGCCATCGGAACGTCCAGTGTGGCAAAGAAGCCGGCAGACACTTGCATGCCATCGATGTGTTGTGGCGTCCCTGAACCGGTCAGATCGTAGCTGCTCCACGTGAGCGTGGCCATTTGTTCGAACGAGTGCGCATCACGCTGCCAGTCCTGAAAGTCTGGATAGGAGACATACAGTTCCTTGAGGTTGAGGTTTGGGCGGCTCTCCCCGATTATGACCAAGCGTTCAGGCTGATGAAACGGAAGTGGCGCAAGCAGAACCCCACGCACCACGCTGAACATGGCAGTATTGGCTCCTATGCCGAGCGCCAGGGTAAGTATTGCGGCCATCGCATAACCAGGATTCTTCCAGAGTGTGCGAACACCGAAACGTACGTCCTGTAATAACCGCTCGATGGCCGAATGGCGATCAACATCGTCAGTCGTATCTGAGGGCAACGATCGGATCGATCTTCAACGCCCGACGGGCAGGAATATAGCACGCAACAATTGCTACCCCTAACAGCACGCCCGATGCGATCAGCAGCGTTGCGAGGTCAGTCGCTTTGACCCCATACAGCAGCTGGGAAAAGCTGGGCAACGATCGACCCAGTAGGATCACTGCGACAGCGCCGACGATCAGCCCCGCTATGGCGAGTCGGAGTCCCTGACCGAGGACCAATTGCAATACGTCCCGCGGCTTTGCTCCCAATGCCACACGGACGCCGATCTCTTGCACACGTTGGGTCACCGAGTATGAAATGACTCCGTAGAACCCAATGGATGCTACAAGCAGCGCAAGTCCTGCAAACGCCGCCAGCAACACCATGGCTAACCGTTGGGAGGACATCGTGGCGGAAACCACCTCCTGCATGGTTCGGACTCTGTAGACTGTCTGGTCTTCCGCTGCGCCATAAACAACATTCTTGATCGCGGGCATTACGGCCGCGGTATCAAGGGGGGTTCGGACGACGATCGTCAGATACTTGGCTAGATCGGGTACGACCAGATTCTGAAGCTGGTAAACAGATATGTAGATCTGACTCGGGTTGTCGGTCCCGGGATCGTTCAGTCCCCAATTCTTCACGTGCCCCACGACTCCGATAATTCGAGCAGGACCGAAATTCTGCCACGCGACGTTGATGGTTTGTCCCACAGGATCTTTACCGGGAAAATATGTGTGCGCCAGGTCGTCGTCAATCGCGATCACTCGCTCAGACTTGAGGGTATCTGCCGGCGTAAAGAAGCGGCCTCGAAGCAGCGGGATCCTCATTGTGCGCAGATAATCCGGGCCTGTCCAAAAGAGGAGCGCGTGAGGTGCATCCTGCATGGAAGCCGGCTCCTGTGCGCCTACCCAGAAGGAACCTGAGTGGTCCCTTTCGCTCAAAGGAAGCGATAGCGCAACAGCAACATCCACCGCCTCGACACCGGGAAGTTGGCGAATTCTATCGACTAATTGCTGAAAGGCGACCTGCACGTCGATTTCTGTCCGACTCATTGAGGGTGAAAGACCGACCTTAAACGTAACGACATTTTTCGCTTCGAATCCTGGATTGACATTCCGCAATTCGCGAACCGTACGGAGAAGCAGAGAACATCCGGTGAGCAGCACCAGGGTAAGTCCCATCTGGACGATCACAAAGATGCCCTGAGAGCGCAGATGCGCGCGCGTCGATCCCCGGCCTCCCGCCTTGAGGGAACCAAACACGGTCTTGCTCGTACTCTTCATGGCCGGCGCCAGCCCGAAAAGAATCCCAACGGCAAGGGACACACCAAATGCGAACAGCAGAACTGTCCAGTCCAATCCAACGTTCTCTCCACGCGGAAGACTATCCCGTATCCCGCCCAGCACCACAACCAGCGCCAACTTTGCAATACCCAGGCCAATGAGTCCACCTGTGAGAGCGAGTAATACACTCTCAGTCAGCAACTGCCGCACGACTCGCATGCGGCTTGCTCCCAGTGCAGAACGAACGGCAAATTCTCTTTCTCGTGCCGCAGCCCGTGCAAATAGGAGGTTCGCAACATTCGCGCAGGCGATCAGCAACACCATGATTACGGCTCCCAGGAGCATAAAGAGCATCCCGGCTGTATCGCCGACAAAGTCGTGCTTCAAGGAATCGATGTGGATCCCCAAATTGCGATCAGCGGCTGGGTAAAGGTTATCGAGCTGCGCCTGTACAGTGCTCAGTTCGCTTTGCGCCTGCGCAATGCTAATCCCCGGCTTCAGACGTGCAATGCTCACGATGCCACGAAAGGTGCGATCGCCGCACAGTTTGGGATTACTCACCGCGAGCGGGGTGTAAACATCCGCTTCGGTCAAGAAACGAAAGCCGGGCGGAAGTACACCGATTATCGTATAGTCCGCGCCATCCAGTTTGAGGTACTGGCCGAGAACCTGAGGAGTTGCTCGAAAGCGATCCTTCCACAAACGATTGCTGATGATGACGTTCTGCGCTCCTCGCGGCTGATCCTCCGATCGAAAAAAATCGCGTCCCAGAGCCATCGGAACGTCCAGTGTGGCAAAGAAGCCGGCAGAAACTTGCATGCCATCGATGTGTTGTGGCGTCCCTGAACCGGTCAGATCGTAGCTGCTCCACGTGAGCGTGGCCATCTGTTCGAACGAGTGCGCATCACGCTGCCAGTCCTGAAAGTCTGGATAGGAGACATACAGTTCCTTGAGGTTGAGGTTTGGGCGGCTCTCCCCGATTATGACCAGGCGTTCAGGCTGATGAAACGGAAGTGGCGCAAGCAGAACCCCACGCACCACGCTGAACATGGCAGTATTGGCTCCTATGCCGAGCGCCAGGGTAAGTATTGCGGCCATCGCATAACCAGGATTCTTCCAGAGTGTGCGAACACCGAAACGTACGTCCTGTAATAACCGCTCGAGCCACGTCACGCTCCAGACTTCGTGTGTTTCATCTTTCACTTTGGCG
>CAVUQE010000010.1:0-172287 GCA_963743365.1 uncultured Acidobacteriaceae bacterium | reverse complement strand
TGCCGCTGTCCTTGTCTTTGGAGAAAGCTTGGTTCATGGAAGCGCCGCCCTCCGCATCCTGCTCAACATCATTTTCCAATATTCCCATGCATAGATCAAATTTATTATTCTTTTAAAAATCATAATTAATACTTATACTGGTGCATCGCACTCATGGTCTGAGTGGTAGAACATTATGGATATTCATCAGTTGGAGACCTTTCTCGCGGTTGCCGAAGAAAAAGGATTCTCTCGCGCCGCCAATCGCCTGCACCGCACGCAACCCGCTGTCAGCCAGGTTGTTCGCAAGCTGGAAAGCGATCTGGGCGAGGTGCTGTTCGAGCGCAGCGCCAGAAGAAGACGGAACCCTCACCGCTGCGGGCGAGGTGCTGTGCGACTACGCGCGCAGAATGTTGAACCTCAGGGCGGAAGCAGTCAGCGCAATGGATGAGCTGAAGTCGCTGATGGGGACGGCTGCTCATTGCGGCCGACGAGTTTACCTGTCTCTACCTGCTTCCGGTACTGGACCAGTTTCGCCGGCTTTGCCCGCAAATAGGGGTGAGCATCCAGCGCTCGTTGGCCAGCAAGATCCCGGACGACTTGCTGCAGCGAACGGTGGAGATCGGAATTTTGTCGTTTCGCCCCGAGGGGGACCTCTTTCGGTCGATCGCTGTTTTTACACCGACGAATTGGCCTTCGTGGTCAACCCGGCTCATCCCCTGGCCCGGGAGAAGGGGGTCGCCATTGAAGACCTGGGGGCAGAGAGTTTCGTTGCCCACAATGTTCCCTCGCCGGTGCGCAGGCAAGTCGTTGCCGCCTTCCAAAAGCATAAGACGCCACTGAACATGGGGGTAGAGCTGCCTAGTTTGGAGGCGGTCAAACGCTTCGTGGCCATGGGGAATGGCGTGGCATTGGTTCCCGGATTGACGGTGGGGCCTGAGCTCGCCAGCGGGGAGCTGGTCCAGGTGCCGGTGGAAGCGCTGCGTTTCGAACGTCACCTCCGCCTGGTACATCGCAAGCGAGCCAACCTATCGCACGCAGCGGTTGCGTTTCTTAAGGTGGTGCGCTCGCTCTCGCTGGAGCGCGGTGCGCCCTATGAGTTTCGCGTCGAACGGACTGCTTAAGCGTGTACGTTGGGGCACTGGTGTCGCCTCGAATGCTGGGCGCAGGTACAATTGCGAAAGTGGGTCAGGGATGAGACTCCTCAAGGAAAATAGACGAGCCCGAGAGGCGGGTGGAGCCTGCTGGCGGTCGCAGGCGAGAGGTTCAGGAACGAATGAAGAAAACGCTGTTGTTATTTCTGCTTCTGCCATTTCTGGCAGTTGCGAGTCATGCTCAGGAAAGTCGCCAGGATGTAAGCGTGAGCGTGACCGGTATCTTTCCCCCGTTTATCACTGGCAATGATGTGCAACAGACCCAAACTATGGATTGGTGGCCTGGTAGGAGGAGCTACCGCTACATGCTGACTCCGAGGAGCGGCCTCGAACTCAACTATCAGTACGCGCAGAATGCGCGGAATTCCTACACCAGCTTCAACAACGTCAGAGTCCACGACAGAATGCAGGAGTTTTCCGGCGCCTACGTGCTGAACGCGAACTTCAAAAACTGGAATCCCTTCCTTGAGGCCGGTCCCGCGGCCTTTATGTTTACTCCCCTGGACGACGCCAGCACCACGCAAATCGATGTGAAGGGGCAAACCATCCTGGGAGGGATCTGCGGGGGCGGTGTGGCGTACAAACTCAGCCCGAGCTGGGACATCCGTGCGGAGTACCGGGGCCTATTAATGAAGACGCCAAACTTCGGACTGAATCCCCAGAAGACAGGCCGTTTCTATAACGTCTACAACCCGGTGATCGGTATCGCCTACCACTTCTAAATTTGCTGAAGGCTCAAGAACTTCACGGGCACGAGGGGCACGGCTTCCGCCGCGCCCCTCTCTGCTGTAGGTGGGTGAGGCTTTACAGACTGCGAAGAAACTCATGTTTTGTATCAGGCACGACTTCCGCCGTGCCCCTCTCGGTTAGGTGGATGAGTCTTTACAGACTGCGAAGAAACTCACGTTTCGTGTCAGGGCACGTACTTCAGTCGGGCCGCACAGGGTCAACAGAGGTGAGGGCTTTAGCCCCTGGGGTACGCGTTCCTGCCATCGATCTGCGACAGAGGTCAGGTTCTCGAAGAGTACCTGCTGCCTCGCCGCAGAGAGCCGTACATAAGTAACAGCAAGCAGATCCGGCTCTAGCCGACGAGGAATGATTTCCTCTAGACGCGCAGCCTCTCCCGACCCTAGAAAGATCCGGTAGGCGATCCCGCTGCTGAAGCCGTTCGGGCTCAGGGAACTGCTCTGGAAATTGGTCCAGTGCTGGTAATCTCGTAGTCCACCGCCCGGATCGTGAAGCGATTGGAGAAGCGGGAGAAGTGAATGTCCAGCCCTCCGCCGGGCGCCAGCACAAGGTAGCTCGCCGTGGCCGTAGCTGAAGGGGAAGTTGAACTGGCCGTTGCCGATCGCGCAACTTCCGGCGTACGGCTCCCACCGGCCAAAGCGCCACCGGTACCGGGGACCTAACGCAGGTAGTTATTCTTGATGCACGGCGTAAGTCCTGGTTGAGGCGCAGAAAGCGTCCTTCCCCTTCCAGCGCCCAGATGCCCGCGCACATTGAAGTCCAGGAAGCCACCCCAGGCCCAGCAGCTCGTTGGGGCCGTAGTCGGGCGCGATACGCGGAGAAGAAGCCGCCTGTGCCACCACGTGCGCGCCCCCTCGGCCGGCGGCGTGCTACCTGAGCATGGAGAGCCCCGCTCGTGCAGAAGAGAGAGCAGGCTAGCCAGCAGATACCTTTTGATCATGCGCACCACTCAGATGATTTCCCCAGACACATGCAAACGGCCGGGTGGCTCGAGTCTGACCCCGCCTCTGCCCTGCGTAACGTCGGCGAAACCCTCTTGGTAACGGGCTGCAAGGGGTTTACTGGGGGCTCGGCTGAGATGGCCGAAGCCTGTCGCCGGAGCCGCGCTCTGCTTGCGTGTCGACCGCCGGCGGTGGTGGCAGCCGTCTCAGCCGCTCCCGCCGCCGGCGCGGGAGCCGCGGCCGCCGGGGGCTGTGTAGCGGGTCAGGCGGAAGAAGACAGGGAGTGACCTCGAATGGCATCTTGTCCCCCGCGTTCAGGATCGGCGGCCTGCCGGGCGTTCAAGCGGATCAAAACGACCTTGTCGTCCCAGGCATCGATCCTCAAGTTGGCTGCCCAGCGGCAGGGCTTGGCGACCTGGTCCAGCTTGTTCATATCCAGCTTCGGCGCCTTGGGCAGCAAGGCCATTCAGCGTCACGGCTCCCCAGTGGGGCGCAGCAGTGAATCTCCCAGCCTCGGCGTGTTCAGCGCCGTGAGCTGCTTCGAGCGCGCGTCCAGCTGGTTGACAGGAAGAGGCCCGGCTGGCGAGTAGGTCGGCTGGACGCAGACGGAGTGGTTCAGCAGGTCGATGGCCTTCTTGGCAGCCAGCTCGTTGTCGGCATCCGAGTGCGACATGTGGATGCGCTCCAAGGTCGCTTCGTCGGGGAAGAGGAGACGATCGTTGAACGCGTAACGGGTGTCGATGTGGTGGCCGTAGGACGACGTGCGCCAACTGGACCGAGCGGACCGCGGCCAGGTCGGCCTCCGGTGGGCAGCACGTCGATCGAGGCCCTTGCTGAGGATGATGGTGTTGCCCACCGCCAGCGATTCCAGCGGAGCGGTAAGCAGTACGCGGCAGCGAATGGCATCGGTGATCTGGATGTTGTTGCCGATCACGATGTTGTTGGCCACCTGCTCCAGGATCTTGTCAAAGTCGCTGGGCGGCGCCAGCAAGCCGGCTTGCACCAGGCGATCGAGGACGTTCTCCTCCGCCTGTGAGATCCATTCCCGCTGGGCAGCCAACGGGCTCAGGTCCTGGTTCTGATCACTCTGATCCTGCACGTCGTCGATCTTGATCGACTCGTTGTCAGACTCGTGCGTGGGCAGCTTCAGGGCGTATCCCCAGATGTAGGTCTGGGCCTTGAAGGAGACCGGGTGCTCGGAGCTCTTCTGCGTCTCTTCGAACGTAGACGCCGACGGGGAGCCAGAGGCCAGGCTGCAGATTTTCGCGCCAGCTGTCGAAGTGGAAGTAGCTGGAGCTGTCGTCGTCTTGGTTGCCACCGGTGTAGGTGCCATTGAAGCGGACGATGTTGCCGCCCTGGTCTTCAACCCAGATACGGCCGAGCGAAGCGGCCGCTGCCAGTGCCCGGCTTGGGGTGCACGTCAAACACCAGCGTGCGCACCGCGCCCAGAAAGTCGCGGCGGACATAGCTAAAGTCATAGTGCTGCTGGTCAAAGGAGATCGGATCCAGGAACATCATCTCCATAAAACCGGCCGAGATGTACTGCATCTTGAACGCCTTGGTCAGCCCGGAGACGTACTTCATGGAGCCCTTGAAGAGACCGTGGCTGCTTCCTTCGCCGGAATAGGCGGTGTCGGTAATCGACTTGCCGAAGTCGACCCGGCCCAAGGTACTGGTCCGATTCTGGCACCGCGTACAGGACCTGGTCCGGCCTCATGTTTTGGATGTAGGTCTGCACCAGCGGCGAATGCTTCTGGATCTGCTTGATGGTGACCTTCTCGGCCGCAATCGCTTTCTGCACCAGCGCGCTCTGTTCCGGCGATAGAGGTGAGGGGGGCTGATATTTTGTTTTGGCCTGTGCCACGGACGCGGTGAGCGTCAGCAGCAGACTGGTGATCCAAACTCGACGCAGGGTCATTTCCTGGCTCCTGTAACCTTTAAACGATTGGTGGCTGTTGCTGAATCCATAGAACTGAAATCGGTAAAACTTGAACAACGTTCGAACCGGGGGGCAGCCACTGGCTTATGCCAGCTGGAAGGTCACGTGGATCAAAGTCGTGTGATCTACCGGATGCCCATCTTTTTCCGCGGGCTTGAACCGGATTTGCTCGGCAACACGCTTTGCCTGCTCATCCAGACCATGCCCCAGCCCGTTCACTACCCGCAATACCTCGACTTGGCCAGTAGCCAGAAAACGCACCTGTAAAGTTACCTCACCCTGGATCCTCAATTGAGCAGCTTCCGGAGTGTATTCCGGGTGCGGCTCCGAAATAACGACCGGAGGAACGAAAGCCGGTTCGCTTGTCTTGATGGCCACCTGGTTCGGAGCGGGACCCATGTTCGTAGAAAAGCCGGCTGTCGACACCGTACCGGTGCCACCTGGCTTGCCGGTGCCACCGACGACGCCATTCGCAAAGCCGGCCGAAGCCACCTTGCCCATGTCGTGGCCGCCAGGAACACCATTGGCAACACCCGCGCCGAAGGAAGTGCCTGAAACTGCACCCTTACGCGCAGCGCCGGCGCCAGTATTCGGCCCAGGAGCGGCGTTAAATGACCCCATCGCAACTAATTGTGACTTGGTTGAATTAGGATTCGGCTTGGCTCCAACAGGATCGCCAAAACCACCCGACTTGACGTCCGGCTTCACCTGGTTGTTGGCAACCTCCGTAGGCTTCGGGCTGGAAAACAGTCCGACCTTCGGCTGCGGCGGAGGCGCAACTGCCTTCGGCGGCGCAGGCGGCAGCTTGGGTTGTTCCGGAGTATCGAGCTTCACCGGCTTGGGAATCTCCGGTGGCGGCTGGATCTTCGGCATCACAATCTTGGGCGGCTCCAGCTTGACCACTTGCGGCTGCGGAGGAGCGATAACCTTCACCTTGGGGATGATGGGCTTCGGCGGTGGCGGCGGCGTGTTCTGCTGCACGAACACCATGTGCTCGATATACTTTTCCTTCTGTACTTTGTGGACCGCAGCTGTCAGCAGCACCACCAACGCCATAATGGTGAGGTTGGTGACCATACTGACCCCAAAGGAGCCCCAACGGCCCTCTGGTTCTGGGAGGAGCCCGAAGGTGTCGCGAATCGGAAGATCTTTCGGCATAATTAAAAGTCCCTAAATTCTCTCTAGTCGTAAGGTAATGTGCGAGCCACCAGGGTGTTGCTGAAGCAGCGAAAAAACTCGTACATTCAAACAGACGCACACTCGAGGTCGATGCTTAACACTCCCGAGTTCCTGCCGAGGATCCTGCAGGTTGTATCGACTTCCGCCCCGTGTCAATTCTCAGTACCAAAGTACTTGCGGATATGCTCACGATAGACGAGTTTCTACAGGGATGCAGTAACCCAAAGGTGGAGCCGTTGGAAACAGAAGTGTATGGATAAGGCATGAAGAGTTCCATAGCGTGCAACTGCGAGCCGCTCTGCAAACCCAAAGCTTGCGAATACCCCAATTGGGAGCGCCATGACGAAACCAGCTCAGCGTCGCCCATAAACCACCACCATTTGAGTCGCAGCGCCGCCTTTTCGTTGTCGCTGCGCGACGGCCATTTAGGCTCTGCACTAAGAGTACAAGAAGGGCATGTGAACTCGTGAAGATTCTAGTGACGGGCGGTGCGGGCTACATTGGCGGGACTGTAGCCAAACTTTTACTGGAGCGCGGACACTCGGTCGTGGTGTACGACAACCTGTGCCATGCCCGGCGGGCCATGGTGCCCCAGGGAGCCACCTTTGTTGAGGGCGATGTAGCTGACAGCAAACGGCTTGAGGAGATCTTCGCGAGCGATAAGTTTGCCGGCGTCATGCACTTTGCCGCCCTCATCGAAGCCGGTGACAGTATGCGTAAACCGGAGACTTACTTTGGTAACAACACGGCTGCCACCCTCGGTTTGTTGCAGGCCATGCTAAATAAAAATTTAAAAAAATTAGTATTTTCCTCGACCGCTGCGGTCTACGGAGAACCCGCGAGGACCCCCATCTTGGAAGATGCCGCCCTGGTTCCCACCAACCCTTATGGCGAGTCGAAACTGATGGTGGAGCAGATGCTGTCCTGGATCCACCGCGTGCACGGGCTGCGTTATGCCAGCCTGCGCTATTTCAACGTCGCGGGTGCGATTCCCGGCCGGGGCGAAGCGCATGAGCCGGAGTCCCATATCATTCCGCTCATTCTCGACGTAGCACTTGGCCGGCGCCAGAGCATTAAGATTTTTGGCCAGGACTACCCAACCCCCGATGGAACCTGCATTCGCGACTACATTCACGTCCAGGATCTGGCGGAGGCGCACTTGCTGGCGTTTGAAGGCCTGGATGTGCGCGATCGCATGATTTACAACCTGGGCAACGGGGTCGGCTTTTCAGTACGTGAAGTGGTGGAGTCGGCTCGCCGGGTAACCGGGCATCCCATTCCGGTAGAGGAGATGCCGCGCCGGCCGGGAGATCCCGCGGTGTTGATCGCCGGCTCGGCCAAAATCGAGAAAGAACTCGGTTGGAAGCCGAAGTACACCCAGCTCGACGACATTGTGCGCAGCGCTTGGGAATGGCACCAGCAGCGTTACCAAAGCGAACCAGTCTGATTGTGCCGAGTACAATGCTCAGGTGGTAACCATGGCGGCGTTTTTAGATGCCCATTTCGGATTGTCCCATTTTGTAACCGTCATAGACTCGTACGGCGCATGGTGAGAGGAATAAAAGCAATGGAATCCAGTACGACTTCGCAGCAGCCCAATTTGGATTCGATCCTGCGCGAGAACAGAGTCTTTCCCCCTCCAGCCGAATTTGCTGCGCAAGCGTATGTGAAGAGTCTTGAGGAGTACGAGGCACTTTATCGCCGCTCCATTCAGGATCCGCAAAAATTTTGGGGCGAGGTTGCCGCCGAGCTGCACTGGTTTACTCCATGGACCAGCGTTCTGGACTGGAAACCGCCCCTGGCAAAGTGGTTCGTGGGCGGCAAAATCAACCTTTGCTACAACTGCGTCGATCGTCACGCCTTGAGCAGCAGGAAGGATAAGGTTGCCATTCTTTGGGAAGGCGAGCCGGGCGAGACACGAAAGCTCACTTACGGCGAGCTTCACCACGAGGTGCAGAAAGTCGCCAATGTGCTTAAAGGCCTGGGCATCCGTAAGGGCGACCGGGTTGCGGTGTACATGGGTATGACGCCCGAGTTGGCCATTGCGCTGCTGGCCTGCGCGCGCATTGGCGCGGTTCACTCCGTGATCTTCGGAGGGTTCGCAGCGAACGCACTGGTGGACCGCATCAACGATGCATCGTGTGTTGCCTTGCTTACCCAGGATGGCTCCTATCGCCGGGGGCAGGAGGTGCGGCTGAAAGCGATTGTCGACGAGGCTCTCATCCACTGCCCGACGGTAAAAAATGTGGTTGTGTTTCGCCGTACCGGTTCCCCGGTGACGATGAAGGAAGGCCGCGACCAGTGGTGGCAGGACCTCGTAGACAAAGCGCCGGCTGAATGTCCGGCTGAGCCGCTCGACTCAGAAGATCCCCTCTACATCCTCTATACCTCCGGTACAACCGGCAAGCCAAAGGGCTTGGTGCACACCACTGGCGGTTATGCAGTCCAGACCTACCTCACCAGCAAGCTGATCTTCGATCTCAAGCCGGACGACGTCTACTGGTGCACAGCTGATGTGGGCTGGGTCACCGGGCACTCCTATGTGATCTATGGCATTCTGCAGAACGGTGTGACCACGGTCATGTATGAGGGCGCCCCGAATTATCCCGAGGCCGATCGCTTGTGGAAAATCGTCGATGACCATAAAGTCACCGTCTTCTACACCGCTCCGACCGCGATCCGCGCCTGCATCAAGTGGGGTGACAAGTATCCGCAGCGGCACTCGCTGGCCAGCCTTCGCCTGCTGGGCACGGTGGGCGAGCCGATCAATCCCGAGGCCTGGATCTGGTATCGCGAAATCATCGGTAAGGGGCGGTGTCCCATTGTCGACACCTGGTGGCAGACGGAAACCGGGGCTATCATGCTGGCGCCGCTGCCCGGGGCTGTTCCCACCAAACCGGGTTCGGCCACGCGTCCCTTTCCCGGCATCGAACCCGCCATCGTCAGCCGTGAGGGCGAAACCGTGCCTCCGGGCAGCGGTGGATTGCTGGTGATCCGCAAGCCCTGGCCATCCATGGCGCGTACTATCTTCAACGATCCCGATCGCTACGCCCAAACATACTGGTCGGAGATTCCTGGCTGCTACTTCACCGGCGACGGTGCGCGCATGGACCACGATGGCGACTACTGGTTAATGGGGCGCGTCGACGACGTCATCAATGTGAGCGGTCACCGGCTCGGAACCATGGAAGTGGAATCCGCGCTCGTAGCCCATCCCAAAGTGGCCGAAGCCGCGGTGGTCGGGCGTCCCCACGAGTTGAAAGGACAGGCCATTGCAGCCTTCGTCTCGCTCGAAAGCAGCCATCATCCTTCGCCGCAACTCAAAGAGGAGCTGCGCGAATGGGTAGCCAAAGAAATTGGTTCGCTGGCGCGCCCGGATGACATCCGGTTTGCCCAGGCTCTACCCAAGACGCGCAGCGGCAAAATCATGCGCCGCTTGCTGCGCGAGCTAGCGACCAGCGGCGAAATCAAGGGCGACACCACCACCCTCGAAGACTTCACCGTCATCGCGCAACTGCGCGGATCGGAAGAGTAAAAGACGCCCTTAGGAGAGTGTCTCGTCCTGGCTGGCTTCTGACTTTGGCTCTACATCTACCTTGGGCGCCGCTTCGGATTCAGCATCGGGCTTGGGGACGTGTTGGTCCACCGTGAAAAAGAAGGTGCTGCCATTACCCGGACTGCTTGTTGCCCAGATACGGCCCCCATGCTGATTGATGATGCCGCGGCATAATGCCAGGCCCAGGCCGGTCCCGCCTTGCAAGCGCGAATCCGAAGCGTCCGCCTGTTGGAAGCGCTCAAAAATCAAATCCAGTTTGTCCTCGGGAATGCCGGCGCCCTGATCCTGGACCTCGAACGTGACTTCCGTCTCGCTGGTCGCCCGTGCGGCCAGACGAATCTCTCCGCCCTTCTCCGAAAACTTGATCGCATTGCGGATCAGATTTCCCATCACCTGCAGGATGCGATCGCCGTCCACCCACACGTCCACCGGCTGCGCATCGATGCGGAAGGTAAGGCCCGCCCGGGAAGCAGCCGACCGCTCCGGGTCCATGGCACGCCGCAACAGGTCAATGGCATTCCATTCGCTCTTGTGCAGAGGAAGGGTACCGCTGCCGATGCGCTCGAAGTCGACAATGTCATTGACCAAGCGAACCAACCGGTCGCAGTTGGCCAGCGCGATGTCGAGCATCTGCGGAATCTTCTCCGGACGCTTCTCCAGCGCGCCGCTGGCGACCAACCCCAGGGCAGCCCGCAACGATGTGAGCGGCGTGCGTAGCTCGTGGCTGACGGTGGCGATAAATTCGTCTTTCATCCGGTCCAGCCGGCGCCGTTCCGTAACGTCGGTGAAGGCCACCACAATGCCATCCGTGTGGTCGCTTTCCACCAGCGGGCAAGCGACATATTCGACCGGCAACGCTTTGCCATCTTTGCGCCAGAAGACATCGTCATCGACGTGCAACGGAGCCTCCCGCTTGGCGCTGCCGAAGATGTCAGACTCGTCTGCCGGGTACGGCGTTCCATCTGCACGCGAGTGATGGATCAGGGCATGCATGTTTTGTCCCAGCAGATCCTGCGGAGAGTAGCCCAGCATCGCGGCTGCGCTGCGATTGATGAAGGTGAGGCGGCCCTCCATATCCATGCCAAAGATGCCGTCACCGACTGAGTCCAGTATCGATTGACGCTGGCGCATCAGTGCATTGAGTTCCTCTTCTGCGTGCGTCTGCTCGGTAATGTCGATGCCGTGGCTGAGCACGAAGGGATCCACGCCCGGCAGGTGCAACAGCTTATTGCGATAGGCGACGATGCACAGCTGCCCGGTTTTTCCCCGCAGGTAAAAACGCCCCTGGTGATCCTGATCCGGATCCTGCTTCAGCGCGGCAAAGTACGCATCGTAATCGGCCAAATGATCCTGATCGATATAGTCGCGCAACGGGTGGCCGATAAGATCTTCCGGCTCGTATCCCAGTGTGGCCGCAGCATGAGAGTTGATGGAGAGCAGAACCCCTTCCAGGTCGTGGGTGCAAATGAAGCCGAGGCTGCTTTCCACCAGCTGCCGATAGCGCAATTCGCTGGTGCGCAACGCCGTCTCCGCTTCGCGCTGCTCGGTCACGTCCACACCGGTCATGATCACGAAGCCCACTTCGTCCTGGGCATTGACCAGCGAAGTGGCAGTCCAGGCGATTCTCCGCATCCGCCCTGATTTGGTGCGCCAGTCCATCTCGTAAGATTGGTTCGCGTTGCCTGCACGCACCTCCTCGAAGATCCGGATGGCCGTCTCGCGTTCCCCTGGCGGAAAGAGTTCTTCAGGAAATGAGCGCCCCGCGAGGTCGGCAAAGGTGTAGCCGGAGATCGTCTCGCAGGCACGATTGAAGCGCACGATGCGGCCCGCAGTATCGAACACCAACACCAGTGCGCTGATGGTATTGAGCACAGCGGCGACAAAATTCCGCTCGACCGTGAGCGCTTGCTCTGAGCGTTGACGCGAACGGACAACATTTTCCTGGGTATGACCCGTGGCGTAAAGCTCCAGGCGGGTGACAACTTGACGAGCGAGAACCTGCAGGCTCTCCAGGTGGTTGCGGCCAAATGCATCAGGCTCGGGAGAGCAAACGGCGAGCGTGCCCAGAATGGTGCCCGAGCTGGAGATCAGAGGCGCGCCGGCGTAGGAGCGGCACTGGATGCCCTGGTCGAGCACGATGCCCGACGCCGCAAAGCGGTGATCCGATGCGGCATCGCTGATGATGAGTGGCTTAGCCTCAAGCAGGAGAAACTGGCAAGGCGAACCGTTGCGGCGTATCTGGCGGCCGCTGAAACCGATACTGGACTTAAACCAGACGCGCGACCAATCAAGAAAGCCTATGAACGCGTAGGGTGCGTTGCAGATCGCAGCCGCCATGCGCGCAATCTCATCGAAGGCGGGGTCCGGCAGCGTGTCGAGAATGTCGTATTGCAGCAGAGACTTGAGGCGCTCCGTCTCGTCATGCTGCACGGTCGTTGAACTTGAAAGCATCGGTATTCTCTGCATCCTCTGATCACCACATTACGATCGATGATCAACCCACAACGATCAAACCAACCATTTACCGGGGGAAGATGGAATGCGAACGGGAAAATGTCCGTGGCATCCAACGGGGGGTATGTAATCGCCTTGGGGGGGTGAGCGACAAGAACTGGGTACATCGTAACCTGAGATCGGTCTTCCTGTATGCGGGAAGCCGCCAACAATCTCCCGAAGTTGCAGACAGCTGGTTACCGATGTTCGGTTGAGTCCCCTGACGTGGCCTTCACTAGCCGAAAGGTAACGGCCGCCAGTAATAGTCGCGTCACCAGCAGCACTAAACCTGAGGCATTCCCTCCTTGCTGTACACTGCGCCGAGGATATTTCGGGCTTGAGAAATGTTAGGTGCTCCGTTCAAGCCATGTGTTGGCTTGAGGAAAACTCTCTAAGAAGGGCACGGCTTTACAGCTTGCGGAAAAACTCCGGTTCTTGAAGGGTACGGGCTTCAGCCCGTAGGTAAGTCGTGGTGAAAAGAGGTCCGGCTTTAGCCGCTGAGGGGACTTCTTTGATCGCCCTCCCGACTTTTTCCGCAGTCTGTTTTAGCCGTGACACACTGGCGAGTATCGATGAGGACTTTACAACCTGCGGAAAAAACGCGCTGAACGTCGGACACGGCCTCACAACCTGCGGAGAAACTGATGTTTTGTATCACGGAGCGACTTTAGTCGGGCCGTAACCGGCGAGTATGGATGAGGGCTTTGCGGGTTGCGGAAAAACTGATGTTTTGTATCAGGGCACGACTTTAGTCGGGCCGCACACAACGCGCCTGGCGAGGGCTTTAGCCCCTGAGAAGTTGCTTTCTTGCCCAGTTTACGCAGCCTGTTCAGCCGAACCACCCTTAGCTGCGCAAGGACTCCAGCCGTTGAAGACACAGTTTGTTCGACCGAGTGGAGAGAGTATGTTGGTGGCGCGCAAACATGCAGTTGCAGCGGCGGGACTGGCTCTCTACTGCGCCGGCTTATTGGCCGCCCTGAGCCACTCTACGGGCCACGTCTCCATGCCCTTGCGCTTGGCCGGGCTGCTGCTGCTGGCGTGGACCGCCCTGCGGCGGCGGTCGCTGACCGTCTGGATCTTTTGGGCCATGATCGCGGGTGGCGAATTCGGAGCGGACGCTCCAGCCGTCGCCGTCAGCCTGCGTGTGTTCAGCGACATCTTCCTGCGCTTGATCAAGACCATCGTGGCCCCCTTGATTTTAGGGACCCTGATCACCGGCATCGCCGCTCATGGACAGATGCGCAGCCTGGGAAGGATGGGGTTAAAGGCTCTGGTCTATTTCGAGGCGCTTACCACCATCGCGATGCTGATTGGCTTGGCAGCGATCAACATCACTCACGCGGGGGTGGGGTTGGATGTCCCACAGCAGCATGTGGCGGCAAATCTCCCGCTTCCTTCCCAGGGCGCTCCTATGCGCTGGGATGAGGTGCTGTTGCACACTTTTCCTGAAAACATCGCGAAGTCTGTCGCCGACAACCAGATTCTGCAAGTAGCGGTCTTTGCCATCCTGTTCGGCGTGGCCATGGGCCGGCTGAGTGCCGAGAGTCGCGCGCCCTTGTTGCGGGTGATCGAATCGTTAACCGAAACCATGTTTGCATTCACCAATGTCGTGATGTACTACGCCCCCATCGGAGTAGGGGCCGCCATGGCCTACACGGTGGGGCAAATGGGACCGGGGGTCCTGCTTCATCTCGGCCGCCTACTACTTACGTTGTATGCCGCGTTGCTCGCCTTTGGGCTGCTCGGACTGTTGCCCGTTGCGTTCATTGCGGGTGTGCCCGTCCGCAGATTTTTGCGAGCGGTTGCTGAGCCGGCGACCATTGCCTTCGCCACCAGCACTTCAGAAGCGGCGCTGCCTCGCGCCATGGAAGCGATGGAAGCACTGGGCGTGCCGCGCAGGATTGTCGCCTTCGTTATCCCCGCGGGCTATAGCTTCAACCTCGATGGTTCCACCCTTTACCTGGCGCTGGCCTCGGTCTTTGTTGCCCAGGCAGCCGGTGTGCACATGGGTTGGAAGCAGCAAATCTTCATGGTGGGTACGCTCATGCTCACCAGCAAAGGCGTGGCTGGCGTACCCCGCGCGACGCTGATTGTTCTGCTGGCCACGGTTGCCATGTTCCGCCTGCCCGAAGAGCCGATCTTTGTCATCCTCGGTATTGACGCCCTCATGGATATGGCGCGGACCACCGTCAATGTGGTGGGCAATTGCCTGGCGTCGGTGGTGGTTGCGCGATGGGAAGGCGAATTCGGCTCCGAGATGCCGGCAATGGAAACCGTGGAGGCCCTGCCGGTGACAGACGCCTGAACACCGGGAAGTGCACAGGAACCAAACCCCCAGCCCAAAGATAATACCGGTGGCTTGGGCAAGCTTGGTATACTCGAAGGTCAGAACAGCTTCAGGCGCACAGTAGGCCCCAGCCGGGGTCTTTTTTGATGGGGAGATGAAGCGCTGGCGGTAAGGGCATACACGAGAAACCATGGGGAAACTACTCGATACGATTCACTCGCCCGCGGATATCAAGAGCTTTACCGTGCCGGAACTGGAGGCGCTAGCTCAGGAGATCCGCGAGCAGCTGATCCTCGTACTGTCGAAGACGGGCGGCCATCTGGGGCCGAACCTCGGCGTCGTCGAACTGACGCTGGCTATGCATTACGTCTTCAACACTCCTACGGATAAGTTTGTCTTTGACGTAAGCCACCAGGCCTATATCCACAAGCTGCTCACTGGCCGCCGCGACCGTTTCCGCACCATGCGCCAGCCGGGCGGACTGAACGGCTTCGCGCTGCGTACGGAAAGCGATCACGATTGCTACGGCGCGGGACATGCAGGCACCGCGCTCTCCGCTGCCCTGGGCATGGCGGTGGCTCGCGATCTGGCCGGCACCAAAGAGAACGTAATTGCCTTCGCTGGCGATGCGGCGTTCACCAATGGCATAAGTTTTGAGGCGCTCAA
Organism: uncultured Acidobacteriaceae bacterium; assembly: GCA_963743365.1. Lineage (GTDB taxonomy): Bacteria > Acidobacteriota > Terriglobia > Terriglobales > Acidobacteriaceae > PALSA-350. The sequence continues at coordinate 157,346 of CAVUQE010000010.1, read as the reverse complement.
CAACATAGCCGAGCAAACCAAACGCCTGATCGTGGTTTTGAACGACAACGAATGGTCGATCGACCGCAATGTAGGCGCGATCGCCAACTACCTGCACAAGATTGTCACCAACGAGCGCTACACCAATCTGCACGATTCGGCTGCACGTCTGCTGGAAAAACTGGGCGGCAGGACGGCGCGGCACATGGTGCGCAAGGCCGAAGAAGCCGCCAAGGGTATGTTGTGGCCCTCTTTGCTCTTTGAGGAGTTTGGCCTCACCTATTACGGCCCTCTCGACGGCCACAACATCGGTCTGCTGATCGAAACATTTCAGTTCCTAAAGACGCAGGAACGTCCTGTCCTGCTGCATGCCATTACGCAAAAGGGCCGCGGCTTTCAGCCGGCGCTCGACAAACAGAAGAAATTCCACGGCCTAGGGCCCTACGATCCAGACACTGGCGAGACAACGCCCGCAGGGCAACGCACCTACTCCGAAGTTTTTGCCGACACATTGGTCAAGCTGGCCGACGAAGACCCCAAAGTGGTGGCTATCACCGCGGCCATGCCTAACGGAACAGCGCTCGACCTCTTCCGCCCCCATCACCCGCGCCGGTATTTCGATGTGGGTATTGCCGAGGAGCACGGCGTCATCTTTGCCGCCGGCTTGGCTACTATGGGCTTCCGGCCGTTCTGTGCCATCTACTCCACTTTCCTGCAGCGCGCCTTCGATCCTATCGTCCACGACGTTTGCCTGCAGAACCTGCCGGTCGTCTTCTGTATGGATCGCGGTGGGCTTTCCGGCGATGATGGCCCGACGCATCACGGTCTTTTTGACATCAGCTATTTGCGCGGTGTTCCCAACATCATCCACATGGTTCCCAAAGATGAGGATGAGCTTGCGGACATGATGTACACCGCCTTATTGCAGCCTGGGCCGACGGCAGTGCGTTATCCCCGTGGCACGGGACCCGGCGCCACCGTCAAGGCGCATCCGGTGGCCTTGCCGATTGGCAAGGCGGAAATCATCAGTGACGGCGACGACGTGGCAATTTTGGGCTTGGGTGCGCTGCTGCCGATGGCGCAGCAGCTCTCCGCCGAGCTCCGGCAGCAGGGCGTTTCCGCTGCCGTCATCAATCCCCGCTTCGTCAAGCCGCTCGACCGCGACTTGATCGCTGACTACGCTCGCCGCGTGGGCGTGATCGTCACCCTGGAAGATCACGTTCTCATGGGCGGATTTGGCAGCGCCGTTCTCGAGGCGCTGAGCGAAATGCAGATAGACGTGCCGGTGGTCCGCATCGGCTGGCCCGACCGGTTTATCGAGCACGGCAAAATCGATCAATTGCGAGCCAAGTACGGCATCAGCGTCGAAGCCGCGATGGAAAAACTGGCGCCCTATCTCCAGCACCGAACCCGCAAGCGCCTCGTCGCCCGTTAGGGCACCCGTCCTCTGTTAGATGACCAGCAGCGCCGGCAGCATCTTCTGCCGATAGGCAAACAACGCCCGCATCTGCCTCTTCATCACCAACGTGTTTGCTATTTCACCAAGCAAGCCAAGGGGCAATTCATACTCCACCTCATCGGTAACCACGGTGCCTGCAATTCCTTCGCGAGTCTCCTCCGCCGTGCGGTGGCAATGGCGAAAGTATTTAAACGGGCCTCGGCGTTGCTCGTCGCAGAAGAAATCATTCCAGCGGAATTCCGCAATAGATGCGTCCCACTTCAGGCGTAAGGGAAAAAAGGGAATCGGCCGAAAACTGATGGTGATCTGTGAGCCTTTGCCCGCAGCAAAGGTTGTGACGGATACGACAGGCGGGGGGACGTACTCTGCCTCTTCAATCCGGGCGTGTTGCCAACGGGGCATCAGCGGCGGCAGATTTGCCGGGTCGGCAAAAAATGCGAACACTTTCTCCCTGGGGTAGGGAATCCACTGTTCGGTCTGGAAGTTGTGCCGCATAAGCCTAAGCATAAAAGAAAAGCAGGCGCCGTTGAGCGCCTGCTATCGAGAACCAAGGAACAGAAACAATCAACCGGACTTAGTTAGGCATCAGCACGGTATCAATTACGTGAATCATGCCATTGGACTGATATACGTTGGCGATCGTAACCGTCGCTGTTCCACCCTTCTCGTCGGTGAGAACAAGCTTGCCGCCCTTCATCATTGCCGTCAAGGTACCCCCCTCAACAGTGGTCAATGTTGCCTTGCCGCCGCCCGCCTTGATTTGTTTGGCGATATCCTTCGCGGTGAGCTTGCCGGCCACTACGTGGTAGGTGAGGATCTTCTTCAGTTGAGCCAGGTTTTCCGGCTTTAACAACGTATCCACCGTCCCTGCAGGAAGCTTCTCGAAAGCTTCGTTCGTGGGTGCGAACACTGTGAAGGGTCCGGGGCTCTCCAAAGTGTCGACCAGGCCGGCGGCCTTTACTGCGGCCACCAGTGTAGTGTGATCTTTGGAGTTGACCGCGTTCTCAACAATATTCTTGGTGGGATACATCGCTGCACCACCGACCATGGGATCCTTTTGTGCGGACGCGTGGAGCGCGGAAAATCCAAACATAAGGGCTAGGGCAGCTGCGAGCACACTTCTCTTGTTCATCGGGTATTTCCTTTCACCTGATATTGCGTTTCGATTCACTGGTAGTACGGCCCGGGGGTGGCCAATGGATTTCCTGACTGATGACGGTGCGCAGCACTGCGTCACTGTAGAGCAGGCCGCGACAGAATTTTCAGTTCTGATTTACACAGAGCAGCGGTTCACGCCATGGCGGGTGTATCATCGCCTTGAATGCAGGGTTTGATTAATACGGCGCTTTGACAACGCATTCCCATCCAAACCGCAATCGCTGGCTCATCGCAATTGGCGTTTTGAAGCTTCTGAAGGCGGTGCTCTTCGTCTCCATGGGTTTCGGCGTCATCAACTTATTGCACAAAGATGTTGCTGACGTCCTGTTACGAGCCACGACGGCCTTACGCTTCGACCCCGAGAATCGCTTCGTCAACGTGCTCCTGGAGAAGTCGGCCTTGCTCAACCCTCACCGGCTCAAGGAGATCAGCTTCGCCATTTTCCTCTATGCGGCGCTGGACATTATCGAAGGCACCGGGTTGGTGCTGGAAAAAGTGTGGGCCGAGTACTTCACCCTGATCCTGACCGGATCGTTCCTGCCTTGGGAGCTTTACGAAATCGTCCGCCACGTGACGGTGCTCAAGATAGTGCTCACCCTACTCAACCTGCTCGTCTTTATCTATTTGGCCATTGTGGTCAACGAAAAGGTGCGCGCCCGCCAGCAAACCGTCGAGACGACCGCTGATTAACAAGGACTTCCCTGACCCCGGATTTCCTGCTGGCGACACTGAAAACAGCCACGCGTGCGGTTTTCCTTAAAGAAAACCACAGTACAATTCGCCAACGCCACCAAACTCAACAGGAAATCCGGGGGAACGGACTACAACTTAAGTACCCTACGGCTTGCCTGACTTCTGTCTTCTTGACAAGTACATCCAGTACAACCTGAATCAACGAAGCCAACACAACCCATTGTAGGTAAGTTCCGTGATTCCCTAACAGGTTGTATTTTTTGCGATAGGCCCGCAAAACCCCATATTCGTGAAGGATTTGCTGGAATTTCCCCTTTGACAGCCACTTCAGCTGGTCTAAGATGTGGACAAAAGTGGTCCAAAGTGGAATCAAAGAAACGATTCAGACCAGAAAAAACTGATTTCTTCACTCGCTCGAGGAAAAAGCGATGAGAACAGGGAATCCGGTCTCCAGGGAAGTGTCAAACCCGAGCACCCTGGGGCGAAGGCAAGTGAACGGCAGGGAAAAGAAGGCAATTGGATGTTTCGTGGCAATCACCCAACGCGCGTGGACGAAAAAGGCCGGCTCAAGCTGCCGGCGGAGTTCAAGCGTCTGGTCGACGAGCGTTACGGAACGCAGTTCTACATCACTAGCAAAGATGGACGGCGGGCCGAGATTTACCCCTTGTCGGAGTGGCAAAAAATTGAGGAGAAGGTGGCGCAAATACCCAGCATGAATCCGGCCAGAAAGAAGTTCCTGGACCGGGTCAATTACTACGGGCAGATGGCAGAGATGGATGCTCAGGGCCGGGTCTTGCTTCCCCAGATCTTGCGGGAAACGGCAAAGCTGGCAGGAGATGCAGTGGTTTTTGGGCAACAGACGTATCTCGAAGTGGCCAACCACGACGAGTTCAAGCAGTCCATGGAAACCGATCCGCTGACCGCAGACGACCAGCAGACATTAGCAAGTTTTGGACTTTAACTGAGCGGCTTCACGAATCGTGAAAACGCAAAGACACCCCCCAGGGGGAGCACATGGTACCGGGTAGCGAGCGGCATGTGCCGGTTCTTTTACAAGATGCGATCCGATATCTGAATGTGCGGGCCGGCGGAACGTATGTGGATGCCACTCTGGGGTTAGGAGGGCACGCCGCAGCCGTCGCCCGGGAATTAGGCAGTCAGGGCCAATTCATCGGCTTCGACCGCGACCCCGATGCGTTGGAGTTAGCGCGGGGAAGGTTCCAGGCGCTCAGCGAAGAACTGGGCGAGCGAATGCCGCAATGGGAGCTCCACGGCGAACCATTTTCCGCCATGAGCCGCTTCATTGCCGAAGGCAGCCTGGATGGGTTGCTGGCTGACTTTGGGGTCAGCTCGATGCAGTTGGACACGGCGCACAGAGGATTTAGTTTTCAGGCGGACGGGCCACTCGACATGCGGATGGATCCGCGGAGAGGCGCGACTGCCGAACAAGTGGTAAACCAGGCCGACGAAAAAGTTCTCGCCGACCTGATTTACGAATTCGGAGAGGAAAGGAGATCGCGGAGATTTGCCAGAGCCATTGTCAGGGCGCGGCCGATCGAGACCACGGCACAACTGGCCAAAGTCTTATCGACCGCAGCCCCGGCGATGAAATCTGAGCGAGGCCGCCATCAAATCCATCCGGCGACCAGAATTTTTCAGGCGCTCCGAATTTATGTCAATGCTGAGCTGGACGAAATACAGGCGCTGTTGCAAGCAGCGCCGAGGCTGCTGAAGCCTGGGGGAAGGCTGGTCGTGATCAGCTTCCACTCACTCGAAGACCGGCTGGCAAAAGATGCCCTGCGCGAGGGTGCGCGGCAAGGGATTTTTGAAGTGCTTACGCGCAAGCCGGTGACGGCGAGCGAAGAGGAGACGGATCGCAATCCAAGGGCACGCAGCGCCAAGCTGCGGGCCGCGGAGAGAACCGGGAAGCAAATGGAACAGAGTACGTAAGGGCAGCAAAGGTTATCAAGAACGACAGGGACTAAGGCGGACGGAAAAATGGCGACACAGGCAATCGCAGCATACGACCTCAACTACGGATCGAAAAGGAACAGCCAGCAAGTGGCGGAGCGGAACCTTTATCTCTTCGCTGCGCAGCAGCGCGCCCGTCGAGGGCCCACCCCGGAGGTCTTTTGCTCTAAGCGGCTGGACAACTCTCGCCTGGTAAAGGCGGCCGATCCGGTGCGTGTGCGCGAGATGCGTATATTCACCGCGGCTATGACCGTGCTTTTCGTCTGCATCATGTTTTATGGGTGGCAGCACTTCAGCGCCATCGAATACGGATATCGGGTAGAGGCTGAGAAGCAGCAGCGCAACTCGCTAGAAGAACAGAACCGCGAGCTGCGCCTCACCGAAGCGCAACTCTGCGACCCCCACCGCATCGATCGCATGGCTCGAAAGCTGGGTCTCGATGCTCCGCGCCCTGGCCAGGTGGTTCGCGGAGACAGCACGTTTGACAGCAATGCGCCTGTCATTGCAGAAGCATCACCGCTGCCCCATTTGCGCTAGTTCCGAATCTCTGTCTTGGTAACAAATGACGGTGCCCCACATCTCGCTCGTTTTTCGCGAGATGTGGGATACCGCGAACCTCAACCCTTAACCATCAAGGGCGCAACGAGCTCGAAGGCAATGGCAGGTCCGGGTGAAGCAGTTCTTGTTTTTTCGCCAACCAGCGCGCACTAAGCCGGTCTCGGGGCAACGGGCGGGCGCTTCTTCGGCTGGTCCTGTACAGACGGGAACCATCCATCGCCGGCTTGGCTTGCTGCACATATCTCTCTTCTTTGTCTGCTGGGTCTGCTTGATTGTTGGCCGCCTGGTGTGGCTGCAGGTGATCCATTACAAGGATTTTGTGGACCGTGCTGCCCGCCAGCAGCAGCGCACCTTTGAGGTCGCGCCGCGCCGCGGCATTCTCTACGACCGTAATCTGCACGAGCTGGCCATGACCGTGCTGGCCGATTCGGTCTACGCCGTGCCCTCCGAGATCGCCGAACGAGGCGACAAAGATGGGGACGCCAAGCGTCTCGCGGTCGCCAACGCTCTGGCCAAAGTGGTGCACACCGATCCCACGGACCGCTTCACTTCCGCGCATCAAATTGCGGCTCGCCTGAACGCCTCGAGAAACTTCGCCTGGATCGCACGTAAGCTCGAGCCCGCGGAGGTCGCGCGGGTGAAGGCGCTCAACCTCAAGGGCGTTTACTTCCAGAAAGAATTCAAGCGCTTTTACCCCAACAGCCAACTCGCCGCCCAGGTGCTGGGATACGTGGGCACGGATGACAACGGTTTGGGGGGAATAGAGCGCAAATACAACCAGGATCTCCACGGCGTGCCAGGGCGCATGCTCACCGCGATCGATGCCCGCCGCCATGTTCTGGACAGCCAGGAGCGCGAGCCCGACCCGGGAGAAAACCTGGTTCTCACCATTGACGAGAACATCCAGTTCATGGCGGAGCGTGCGCTCGATTCCGCGCTCGAACGAACCCATGCCTCCAATGGCACGATCGTTGTCCAGGATCCACATACCGGCCAGATTCTCGCCTTGGCGATTCGCCCGACCTTCAATCCCAACGATTTTCGCCACGCCACCACCAGCCTGCTTAAGAATCACGCAGTCAGCGACGTGTATGAGCCCGGTTCCACATTTAAGCTCGTGACTTACTCTGCGGCACTGGAGCAAAAAGTCACCAGTCCCGACCAGATGATCGATTGCCAGGGAGGCAAGATCGAGCTCGCGGGAAGAATCATTCACGACAATCAAGGCGAACACTTTGGGGTGATTCCAGTCCACAAGGCCCTCGAAGTATCAAGCGATGTGGCCGCGGTGAAACTGGCGCTGAAGGTCGGCCCCGACAAGTTCATTCAATACATTCACGACTTCGGCTTCGGCGCACGTACCGAGGTGGAGTTGCCTGGCGAAACCCGCGGGCTCCTTCGCCCCGTGCGCAAGTGGGGACCGTCGTCGATCGGTTCCATCGCCATTGGTCAGGAGGTCGCGGTCACACCGCTGCAACTGGTCTCGATGGTTTCGACCATCGCCAATGGAGGCATCTATATGCCGCCCCACGTGCTCATGCCGGAGCATGTGGACCGCAACGGCGAGCCAGTCAAGCTGCAGCCGTCGCCATTCAAGTCGGGTGAAGACCTGCCCGACCCGCTGCCGTCAGGCGCGCATCGCGTGATCTCCACCATGACCGCCGCGCAGATGCGCAAAATGATGGAAGGGGTGGTGCTCTACGGCTCGGGCAAACCGGCGCAGCTCAACGGCTACTCCGCGGGCGGCAAGACCGGCACCGCGCAAAAAATCGATCCGGCGACGCATCTCTATTCCAAGACCATGCACATCGCGTCCTTTGTTGGAATCGCGCCGGTTAATAACCCGGTCATCTCCATTGCCGTCATCATCGACAACCCGCAAAAGGGACCGTCGTATTACGGTACAGCGGTTTCCGCGCCAGTCTTTGCCGAGGTGGCGCAGAAGGCGCTGGAATACCTGGGAGTTCCCCACGATACGCCTCTGGTTGAGCAACCGGAGTTGGCCAAGCGAAATTCAGATCCGAAGATAGATGAGGATGACGCGCCTTCAGACCACACCGGGGATCTCGATGCGCTGTTTGCCGAAGTCAACAATCTACCCGCGGATGATCCTCTTCGTGGCAAGGGAAGTGGGCAGCAACCGGTACCTTCCGCGGCCAGCGAGCTGACATCGGACACGGAACAGGCGCAAGTGCCCCCAACCGATGCTGTGGAAAAGGCGGCCCGGAGAACCATCCCGGAGAATGCTGACGCGATGGCTGAGATTTCTCCTCCTGCGCCGCCTCCGCCCAAGCTCCCCGTGCATGCCGCCGAGACGAAAAAAGAGACGCCACCGTTGACGGCTACCGTCGCCGCGCACGAACCGCATGTTCCCGCTCATGGTGTCGTAGTCGATGCCGCGGACCGGATCGGAGTTCCCTCGTTTCTGGGTGAGCCTCTGCGCGTAGCGGTCGAGTCGGCCAGCACGGCCGGCCTGGCGTTACAGATTGTAGGCAGCGGCATTGCCCGGGAGCAGGTTCCCGCACCCGGGAGCAAGGTGCCCCCCGGCACCGAGATCGTTGTCCGCTTCACTCGCTAAGCATTTCTCATACACTGTTTCGAGTACACAAACGGGCATGGAAGGGTACGGCCTTCAGGCCGTACCCTAAATGATCTTGAAATGGCTTCGGCTTTAGCCGCTGAGGGACCGCATGCTACCGGTCAGAGAAATCCCTCAGAGGCTGAAGCCGTCAAATTAGATATGTTTCACGGCGGGCTGTAGCCCCGCCCCTTCAAAACAGGGATAAGGCGATCAGTGGAGCTCAATAGCGTCTTGCATGGTGTCGATTTCATCAGACGCGCGGGCCCCAGCCCCGCGGTGATGGGCATCGAATACGATTCGCGGCGGGTGGTCGACGGCTCGCTCTTTGTCGCCTTCCGCGGCGGCACCACGGATGGCAATCGCTATATCCCGCAAGCGGTCGCACAAGGTGCGCGCGCCATTGTCACTGACTCCGCTGCCGGCTTCGCCGCCGCAACCGCGTATCCGTCGATCGCAGTAATCGAGGTGGCCCATGGACGGCGCGCCCTCGCTGCCATTGCCGCAAATTTCTTCGCCCATCCCGAAGAGCAGCTCAAGCTGAGCGGCGTGACCGGAACCAACGGCAAGACGACAACGGCATTTCTGTTGGAGGCTATGCTGCGCCATCAAGGCCGCAAAACTGTACTGGCCGGCACCATCGAATACCACGCCGCGGGCAGAGTCTTTCCCGCTCCCCATACCACGCCGGAATCGCGTGACCTGCTGGAGCTATTTCGCGAAGGCGTGAACGGCGGCGCGACCGAGGCGGTGATGGAGGTCTCCTCCCACGCTTTAGACCAGGAGCGGATCTTCGCCCTGCATTTCGATGTGGCCATCTTCACCAACCTCACCCGCGACCACCTCGACTATCACGGCAGCATGGCCAATTACTTCGAAGCCAAGCGCAAGCTCTTCGATGGCTCCGCTGGACCACCACCGCGCGCAGCCATCCTCAATCATGACGATGAATACGGCGCCAGCCTGAAAGAGACCGCGCGCGCGGCGGGGTCCGAGCTGGTTTACACCTACGGAATGGACCACGGCGACTTCTGGGCTGACGGGCTGGAGATGGAGCCTGCGGGCATGCGCTTCACCATGATCGCCCCGCACGGAGTTGTCCCCATCACCACCCGCCTTACCGGAGGCGTCAATGTCTATAACCTGCTAGCTGCGAGCGCAGCTGCCGTTGCCCGTGGCCTGACGCTCGACGAGGTTGCCCAAGGCGCAGCTTCTCTGGACTATGTACCGGGTCGATTCCAGTCGGTCGATTGCGGGCAGAAATTTGCCGTGGTGGTCGACTACGCCCACACCGACGACGCCCTGCGCAATATCATCGCCGTAGCGCGCGCGTTTGTAAGCCGCGCAGGCGGCCGGGTGATCACTATGTTCGGTTGCGGCGGCGATCGCGATCGAACCAAGCGCCCTCTGATGGGTCAGGCGGCTGGAGAGGGTAGCGATGTGGTCGTACTTACCTCGGATAATCCGCGAGGAGAAGACGCTTTGGCCATCATCGAGCAAGTGTTGCCGGGGCTCAAGCAGACCCCGGCCGAAGTCCTCGTCGAGCCCGATCGCCAACGCGCCATCGCCTTGGCCATTGCCGAAGCGCGGCCTGGTGACCTGGTACTCCTGGCCGGTAAAGGACACGAAAAGACTCAGACCATCGGCGATCGGGTGATACCGTTCGATGATGTGGCCATCGCACGGCAGATATTGCTCGCTGGGGAAAAAAGTAAATGAAGCTGCAACTGCAGGACATCGCTCATTGGATGGGGGCCGATCTCAGGCTGCGGGCAGGGGATCCGGTGGAACAGCCCGCGATGGGATACTCCATCGACACGCGCACACTTGCCCCAGGGGATCTTTTTTTCGCCATCCGCGGTGAGCGCTACGATGCGCATGACTTTGTCGCCGCGGCGTTGGAGCGAGGCGCTCGCGCCGCGGTTGTCGCTCGCAGCAAGGTGGTTGATCTTCTTGACCTGGCGCATACCAACACGCTGCTGATCGTCGACGATCCGCTCGTCGCCTTGCAAACCCTGGCCACCGCCGTGCGCAGGCATTGGAACAAGCGCATCATCGGAGTCACCGGCAGCGCCGGCAAAACGACCACCAAGGAAGCCGTCGCGGAAGTTCTGGGAACACGCTTCCGTGTATTGCGATCGCAAGGGAACCTCAACAATGAATTTGGTATGCCCCTGCAACTGCTCAAACTCGAACCGGAGCATGAAATTGCCGTAGTTGAGATGGGGATGTCGCATTCCGGCGAAATCGCGGCGCTGGCCCGCATCGCTCACCCCGATTGGGGAGTAATTACCAACGTCGGCAGCGCTCACGCGCAGAATTTTCCCGATGGCGTAGCCGGCATAGCGCGCGCCAAATATGAGCTGGTGCAAAGCCTGCCTGCTCATGGCATCGCATTTCTGAATTGCGACGACCCCTACGTGGGCCAATTCGGGCGCGATTTTCACGGCCGCTCTATCTACTTCGGCATCGGTCCATGCGCCGATCCGCGCGCCACAAATATCGAGGAGCTTGGGGCCGACGGAGTGCGGTTTCAGGTGACGGCGGGCGAAGAACAGGCAACCGTGACGTTGGCTCTACTAGGCCGCCACAACATCTGGAATGTGATGGCGGCGATCGCCACCGGTTTCGAAGCGGGCATTCCCTTGGTCGAGTGTGCTGCCGCTGCCGGCCGTCTCCGTCCTCCTGACAAGCGCGGTGAGGTGCTGCACATCGGCGGGGCCACGGTCATCAACGATTGTTACAACTCCAATCCGGAAGCGCTCAAGTCCATGATCGCAACCCTTGCTTCCATGCCCGCCAAGCGGCGCATCCTGGTGGCTGGCGAGATGCTCGAACTCGGCCGCGAAGCAGTTTCGCTGCATCAGCAATGCGGTGCTGCTGCCGCAGAAAGCGGCATCGATCTGGTCGTCGGAGTGCGGGGAAACGCTCAGCATCTAGTCCAATCCGCGCGCGAGGCGGGTGCCTTGGCCATCTTTCTCACCTCTCCCGAGGAAGCCGGCGAGTGGCTGAAAGCAGAGCTGAGAAAAGACGATGCCGTACTGCTAAAAGCCTCTCGCGGCGTGGGTCTCGAACGAGCGCTGAGCTTCCTAAAGGACTAAACCAATTGAACCCTGTCCTCACCATCGTTCGGTCGATAGGACAGAGCTACCGGCTAGTTGCCGCTATGGTTCACGCGAAAATGCAAACGCATCCACGCGCGCGATCGCCTGTAAGATAACCCCAAACGCTCGAATTCTTTGCGCGGGTAGCGGAGGAAGTTTGCTTTACTGGCTGCTGTATCAAAAACTTTTTCCCTACTTCAGACCCTTCCGCATCTTCCGGTATCTGACGTTTCGCACTGCCTTCGCCAGTCTCACCGCGATGCTCATCGCTCTTCTCATCGGGCCGTACGTCATTGAGAAGCTGCGCGAGTTTCAAATCAGCCAGTACATTCGCGACGATGGTCCCAAAGGCCACCAAAAAAAAGCCGGCACTCCAACCATGGGCGGCGTGCTCATCTGCATCGCTATCCTCTTGCCGACGCTGCTGTGGAGCGACCTTTCCAATCCCTTCGTCTGGTTGGTGATGCTTTCCACGCTGGCCTTCGGCGCAATCGGTTTTGCTGACGACTACATCAAAGTCGTCCACCGCCGGAACCTGGGCCTCACCCCGTCGCAGAAGATGGGTCTGCAGATCATCACCGGTGTGGCTATTGCGCTCGCGCTTCTGGCCATGCGCAGTGAGGGCATGTACTCCACCCATCTCATGGTGCCGTTTCTCAAGCGCTTTCGCCCCGATCTATCCATCCACGCGCTGGGTGCGATCCCCCACCTGGGTGTGCTCGCTTTCCTGCCCTTCGTGGCTTTCGTCACCCTGATCGTTGTCGGCTCCAGCAATGCCGTCAACCTTACCGATGGATTGGACGGGCTGGCCATCGGCTGCACCATCATTGCCGCGGCGGCGCTCACCATGCTGACCTACGTCAGCGGAAACGCCGTCTTCTCCGATTACCTCGAGCTGCAGCGTATGCCCATGGTCAGCGAAGTCACTGTGTTCTGCGGAGCCATGGTGGGCGCCAGCATCGGCTTCTTGTGGTACAACGCGCATCCGGCAGAAGTGTTTATGGGGGATGTGGGGTCGCTCGCGCTGGGCGGCGCTATCGGTACCGTGGCCGTCGTCATCAAGCAGGAGTTGCTGCTGCCGTTTATCGGGGGCATCTTTGTAATTGAGGCCATCAGCGTCATCCTGCAGGTGGGAAGTTATAAACTGCGCAAGAAGCGTATTTTCAAAATGGCGCCGCTGCATCATCACTTCGAGCTGATGGGGTGGTCGGAGTCCAAAGTAATTGTGCGCTTCTGGATTGCCGCGCTGGTGTTTGCGCTCTTTGCGCTCACCACGCTGAAACTGCGTTGAGACTCAGGTGAACGGTCGGATGGAACTGAAGGGCAAAAAAGTATTGGTTGTTGGCCTGGGCAAATCCGGCCTTGCCGCAGCGCTCTTTCTGCGCCGTCGCGGCGCCCAGGTCACGGTATCCGATCTGCGCAGCGCCCAGGCGTTGAGCAAAGAGATCCCCTCCTTGCTCGAGGCGGGCATCCTGGTCGAAGCCGGGGGCCATGGACTGCTGACCTTCCGCCGCCAGGATCTGATCGTGGTTTCCCCAGGTGTGCCCCTCAATACGCCGGAGCTGGTTCAAGTGCGCAACCTGGGCCTGCCTATTATTGGCGAACTGGAGCTGGCTGCTCGCTTTCTCAAGGGAGAGGTTCTGGCCATCACCGGCTCCAACGGAAAGACCACCACCACCACCCTCTGCGGCGAGATCTTCCGTGCCGGCGGGTTGCAGACAATGGTCGCCGGAAATATCGGCCTGCCGGTGATCGAGACGGTCGATCAGAGCAAGGCAGGCGCCTGGTCAGTCCTCGAGGTTTCAAGCTTTCAGCTCGAGACCACGGAGAGCTTTCATCCCCGGATCGCCATGATCCTGAATATTACTCCTGACCACCTGGACCGGCACCGCACTTTCGAGAACTACGTCGCCATGAAGGAGAAGATCTTTGCCAAGCAGACTGGGGATGACTATCTGATCCTCAACGGCGATGATCCAGTCGTCCAGCAGGCGGCGAGCCGCGCCAAGTCGCAGGTCTTATGGTTCAGCCGCAGCAAGATCGTCCGCAGTGGAGCCTTCCTGCTGAACGGCATGGTGATGTTCCGCGCATCGGAGCAGGCCTCACCGTTCCCCATCCTTCCCCTGGCGGAGATCCCGCTCAAGGGCGAGCACAATGTCGAGAATGTACTCGCGGCGGTTTGCGCCGGCTGCGTCGCGCAAATACCGGCTGAGGTTATTGGGCGTGCGGTCGCAGGGTTCCATGCGGTCGAGCATCGGCTGGAGTTTGTCGCCACTATTCACGGCGTCGACTACTACAACGATTCCAAGGCCACCAATGTGGACGCTACAGCCAAGGCGATTGCTTCCTTTCCGGGAAATATTCACCTGATCCTCGGCGGCAAGGATAAAGACTCCGACTATTCGCAGCTGAATGCGTTGCTGAGGGCCCGGGTCAAAGCGGTGTACACCATTGGCGCGGCTGCGGAAAAAATCGAAGGCCAGATCGCCGGAGTGACCCGTGTGGTTCAATCAGGGACGCTCGAGGCGGCTGTCAGCCAGGCAGCAGCTCAGGCAGTGGCCGGCGACGTGATCCTGCTGGCGCCTGCCTGCTCCAGCTTCGACCAGTTTGAAAACTACGAACATCGGGGAAGAGTCTTCAAGCAAACGGTGATGGCTCGACAGGCAGCGGGTGAAGGAGCGGGCGTATGGCAAAACGCGTAGGAGTCGACAAGTGGCTCTACGGCGTGACCGTCCTGTTGACCTTCATCGGGTTGTTGATGATCTTCAGCGCCTCGGCAGTCATGGCCGAAGATCGCTATGGTTCGCCTTATAAGTTTGTTAGCCAGCAGGTCGGTTGGGCACTCCTCGGCCTGGTGACCATGACCCTGCTGATGCGCATCGATTACCGCAAATTCAATCGGCCCATCGTTGTCTTCCCCGCGGTGGCTGTCACTACTCTGCTGCTGTTGGGTGTCTTTCTTTTGCGCGACTCGCACAACACTCATCGATGGATCCGCTTTTCAGGCTTCTCCTTTCAGCCGTCGGAGATTGCGAAACCTGTTCTGGTGCTCTTCCTTGCCTGGTTTCTCCAGGACAAGCTGCATTCCATTCGTGATTGGCGCCACACCCTTTTGCCCGCAGCTCTGCCCACGCTGGTCTTTGTGCTGCTCATCGTCAAGGAGCCCGACTTGGGCACCGCCCTGGTCTGCGCCGCCGTGGCTGCGCTGATGTTCTACCTGGCAGGCGCGGAAACGAAATACTTCGGCTACGCCGTGCTCGCCGCTGCCCCCGTGCTCTATATCCTGCTCTTCCGCGTGCCCTGGCGGCGGGCGCGTATGCTGGCTTTCCTGAATCCGGAGGCGGATCCGCAGGGTTCCGGATTTCATACCATTCAGTCGCTGATCGCGGTCGGCACCGGCGGGATACGCGGGCTCGGCTTTATGGAAGGGCGGCAGAAGCTCTTCTACCTGCCGCAGCCGCACACTGACTTCATCTTTGCCAATATTGCTGAAGAGCTCGGCCTGATTGGCGCGCTGGCCATCATCGCCCTCTTTGTCGCCCTCGGTTATCGCGGCCTGCGGGCGGCCAGCCTATCCAAGGACGTCTTCGCGCGCTTTCTCGCTTTTGGCATCACCGCGACCATTCTGATCCAGGCCTTCTTCAACATCAGCGTGGTGCTTGCCCTGGTGCCCACCAAAGGCATTACTCTGCCGTTCGTCTCTTACGGCGGCACGTCTCTTTTCATCACCCTGGCCAGCATTGGCGTGCTGCTGAGTCTTACCCGGGAGATTGACTGACGGGTATGCGGGTGATGATTGCCGGCGGCGGCACCGGCGGCCACGTGATCCCCGCCCTGGCGATAGCCGGCGCACTCAAGTCCGCCTACGCAGCCGAAGTCTGTTTCCTCGGCACGGCCAGGGGAATGGAAACGCGCTTGGTGCCGCAGGCCGGTTACGCGCTTGAACTCATCGACGTAGGGCAGCTCAACCGTGTCAGCCTCGCCACTCAACTCAAAACGCTGGTTGCTCTGCCCCGTGGCATCTTCTATTGCATGCGCCTGTTACGCCGTTGGCAGCCGCAGGTCGTGGTCGGTGTTGGTGGGTACGCCTCAGGGCCGGGGATGCTCGCCGCTCTGGTGCAGCGCGTGCCGACTCTGGCCTTTGAGCCAAACGCGGTGCCCGGCCTTGCCAACAGGCTGATCGGCAAGCGCATCACCGCCGCTGCGGTGAATTTTGCTCCCACGCTGGCCTATTTCCGTAACGCCGAGCTCACTGGAATTCCCGTGCGCGCTGAGTTCTTCGCGCTCCCTCCTCGTCCCAAGGAAAGCGCACCCCGTTTGCTCGTCATGGGCGGAAGCCAAGGTGCGCGCGCCCTAAACCAGCGGATGCCGGAGGTTGCCAAGCCGCTATTGGATTCCGTTCCTGGCCTTACCATCCTGCACCAGGCCGGAGCCCGCCACGCCGAGACCACCGAAGCAGCCTATGCCGCCACTGGGGCGGACCCGGGTCGCTGGAAGGTGCAGGCTTT
Organism: uncultured Acidobacteriaceae bacterium; assembly: GCA_963743365.1. Lineage (GTDB taxonomy): Bacteria > Acidobacteriota > Terriglobia > Terriglobales > Acidobacteriaceae > PALSA-350. The sequence continues at coordinate 141,338 of CAVUQE010000010.1, read as the reverse complement.
TCTTGAGGACATGCCCAACCAGTTTGCAGCCTCGGATCTGATTCTGGCGCGCAGCGGGGCCAGCACGGTGGCCGAGCTGGCGGCCAGTGGCAAGCCGTCGCTGCTGGTGCCGTTTCCCCAGGCTGCGGACGATCATCAGCGGAAGAATGCGGAAGTATTGCTTGAAGGGGGAGCCGCTAAAATGCTGCTAGAACAAGACATGAGCAGAGACGCCCTGTTGGCGGCGTTAACCGGCCTGCTTAAGGATCGGGAAAAGCTGAGCGAAATGTCAGAGCGCGCCCGAACCTTCGCTCATCCCCGGGCTGCCGCAAGAATTGCAGAGATGGTCGCTGGACTTGCGCAGTCATCCGCATAACCGGTAGCCTCTACGATCGCCCTTGTTGAGTTCCACAAAGACCATTTCCATCCTGAATCCGCGTCCGCTTCTGAGCTGATGCCCGGGTGCCTCGCCGTGGGGAAATCCTTGGCTGAGCTAGTGACTTTGGGCCGCCTGGGATTGCATGTGTTTTGGCGACTTGGTCAGGTTCTCTGCCAGAAACAGACCCGCCTTTCCGCCACTGACGATGTCTAGATCCCCGTCGCCATCCATGTCTTTTACAACGATCTGTAAGCCGCCACCCATGCGGTCGTCATAGTTGACGATATGACGGATCCACTCCACGCCTCCGTTTCCGGGATCATGCGCCGTTGGGGCTGTGGGGGCTACCTTGCGATACTCGTACCAATAAAGGCCAATCGGCTCGCGCGAACCTGGGTCGGCGCCGTTGTGCGCGAAATACCGCTTGCCCGTGACCAAATCCAACTGGCCATCACCATTCATATCCACCAGTGCGGAAGCATGAGCCTGCGACCAGCTGTTATCGATAATGTGTTGTATCCACTGCCCATCCGCGGTCTGTTCATACCAGGCAATTCCATAATCGTGGGCCATTCCTGTGAGCATGTCCTTCCGGCCGTCGCCGTTGATGTCGATGAGATACATGTATCCGAAACGAGCACTGCGCAATGGAGGTTCCGCAGCTTCAGTGGATGCGGGCTCAGCTGCATCGTGCCCAGCGGCCGGGATTGGATGCTGATCCCAGTCGGTTGCATGGAAGACCCAGTCGCCTGGCGCACGCACATCAGCCGGAGCTTCAAGCCAACCCTTCGGGGTCAAAATATCATTCCGGCCGTCGCCGTTCACATCGCCGACACCGATGCCATGTCCGTAGCTTCGTTGTGAAACGATGTGCTTCACCCACTTCCCGTTCTGCACCTCAAACCAGGCCAACGGCACGTTCGGGCGGTCGAACTCCGGCAAAACCTCCAACGCCTTGCCATCGTTATTCAGATCGACCAGAAATGCAAATTCGCAGGGACCGCTATTATCGATCTCCGTGACCTTCCAGGGGCCGCTCGTTCTCCCGGGATTTTTTAGCCAAACGATGTTGTGTGCGAAATAGCTGCACTGCACAATGTCGGTCCAACCATCGCCATCAACATCCATTGCAAGATCGCTGAAATTATCAATGTAGCCATGGCTGAAGTCGATCTGCCGCAAGGGATGCTTGGTCCACTTGGGCGCTTCGTACCAGCTTTCCCCCGAGATGATATCGAGCTTTCCGTCCTTGTTCAGATCCGCCACGGCCGCGGTTTCGTTGTAGCCGGGATCAATCATCTGGACACGAAACGCTATATCCGCCGGTCGGCTTGCGCCAAGAAGAACTGCGGTGCAAAAAATCGAAGTCGTCAAGGCCACTACACACCGCTTGCGCATAGACCAACTCTCCCCTTCTGAACTAGGCATTAATATTTGCCCACAGGTTATTAGCTTAGCTCCTGTTGTCCATCAGAACCGGGCCAGTCAAGACGATTCACCTGGTGCGCACAGCGGCCGGCATCGGCGTCGCCCCCACCGCTTCCCACCAAATTGCGCAAAAGAAAACGGCTGGCGATTTCGCCAGCCGTTCCCCGTGGATCGTTTTATACCTTACCGGTGTCCACCGCCACCGCCGTGTCCGCCGCCGCCGAAGCCGCCGCCACCACCGTGGAAGCCACCGCCTCCACCCATGCCGCCGCCGTGAAAGCCACCAGCGCTACCGCCAGCCATTGCGTGGGAAACACCGCCGCCCGCGAACGCATGTCCACCGCCGGCATAGCCTGCCGAGCCGCGAGCATAGCTGCTACCCGTGCGAGCATAGCCTACCCCACCGCGGTATGCCGTGCCACCCCGGTATCCAGCTCCGCCGTAGTATCCACCGCGGCCGTAGTAGCCTCCACGGCCATAATATCCACCGCGACCCCAATACCCGTGATACCACGGGCCGGCGCCAATAAAGAGTCCACCCACGAACCAGCTCGGTCCGTAGTAGCCATAAGGCGCGCACGCATAGGGATAGTAGTTGTAATAGCCCCATGAGCAGACAGGAGCGGGATAAGGGTAGCCGTAGCCGTAATCCCCGTATCCGGGTCCGACTCCGATCCCGACTGCCACTTGGGCATTGGCGGGAGTAGTAAACAGCAACGCTGCGGGAACCATCAGGGCTGCTAGCAGCACAAAATATCTAAGGAAGCGGACGCGCATTTGGGACCTCCTCGCCAAGGCATTTTGCATTGCGTAACCAACCGCTTTGGCGTACTTCGAGCACCCCTGGTTAACTTTTGGTGCCTACTGCTTAAAACCAAACGTTCTGTAAAAAGTTGCGCCGCTTTTGGGGCTCTGGCAAGCAAATTGCTTATCTTTCGATAACAAAAACTGCCTGCTCGGACGCCCGGTGTGCGCCCGCCCTTTTGCCCCCTGGCTTAACCTTTACAACATATTAGATGCAGTGCCTGGCAAAGGGGAAGCAGTTCCGGCGGCTGATACAGTAGGTTGGAGTGAGCCTCACCAACCTACCTTCCCCAGCCATGTTTGCCAAAGCACAACGCGTTCATTTCATTGGTATTGGCGGCATTGGAATGAGCGGCATCGCGGAAATCCTCCTAACCCTCGGCTATGCCGTTTCCGGCTCCGACCTGCGCCGTTCCAGCATTACCGACCGCCTGGGCAGCCTCGGGGCGACTGTCTTTCAGGGCCATGCGGCCGGCAACGTCGTGGGCTCCGGCGTGGTGGTAACCAGCTCCGCCGTCAACGAGCAAAACCCGGAAGTCGTGGAGGCGCGACAGCGCAAGATACCCGTCATCCAGCGAGCTGAGATGTTGGCCGAGCTCATGCGGCTCAAGTACGGCATCGCGGTGGCCGGCATGCATGGCAAGACTACGACCACCTCCATGATTGCCACCGTGCTGGCCGCTGGGGGGCTTGACCCAACGGTGGTGGTTGGCGGCCGGGTCGATGCGCTGGGTTCAAACGCCCGGCTCGGCAAGTCGCAATACCTGGTTGCCGAGGCTGACGAGAGCGACCGCTCCTTTCTCAAGCTTTCGCCCATTCTCTCCGTGGTCACCAATCTCGATCGCGAGCATATGGACTGCTACCGCGACATGGAAGACGTGGAAGCCGCCTTCCTCGAGTTCATGGAGCGGGTTCCGTTTTATGGCGCGTGTACGGCATGCATCGACAACCCACAGCTCGCAGCGTTGTTGCCGCGCGTAAAGCGGCGAGTGTTTACCTACGGCATGTCTTCGCATGCCGACTACGTGCTGCGCATCCTTCCCCCGGCCGAAGATGTGCGATCCCGTTTCGAAGTGGCGGCGGGTGGCCTGGTGCTCGGCCCTTTTGCCCTGAATGTGCCTGGCCGGCACAATGTCTTGAATGCCACCGCAGCGGTGGCTATTGCCACGCAGCTGGACGTGTCATGTGAAGACATCGCGCATGCCCTCCACGGCTTCCGCGGAGTGGATCGCCGCTTTCAATTGAAGGGCACCGTTCGCGGCGTCACCGTGGTCGACGACTACGGCCATCATCCTACGGAGATCCGCGCCACGCTAAGCGCAGCCCGGGAGTCTGGTTTTCGCAAGGTGCACGTGATCTTTCAGCCCCATCGCTACACCCGCACACGCGACTTGATGTCGGAGTTCGCCACTGCATTCAACGACGCCGACACAGTGCAGATCCTGGACATCTACGCCGCTAGCGAAGAACCCATCGCCGGCGTCGACGCCCCTGCATTGGTCCGTGCCGTAGGCCGCAAAGAGGTCCAGTATGCGCCCTCCTTCGAGGAAGCAGTCAGCCGTACCGTCGCTCAAGCCGCGGAAGGGGACGTAATCGTGACTCTAGGCGCGGGGAGTGTCTCGCAAGCCGCCGCCATGGTGCTAGAAGCCCTAGGTCCACAGCCCGCGCAATCGTAGACGCGATGAAGAAAGCTGAGGCCCGGAGGGCCGACCGCCAAACGTCAGCCCAGCCCGTAAGGGCTGGGTATCGATTTGCTTTGTCTTCTACCTCTCACGAAGGCTCTTTAAGCGCGGAGGGAAATGCTTCGACCCACCTCAACCCTCAAAGCCCGGCATACCAGTCGTACCCGAGCTTGGTCCAGTAATCGTCCGGCTGCTGATCGGTATAAGCAATGAGCCCGATCCGTTTGATCTGCTTGTAACCGTACTTGGTGGGTGCGTGCAGCCGCAGCGGAGCGCCGTGGTACTGCGTGAGCGGGCTGCCGCTCATCTCAGTAACCAACAGCGTCTGAGGGTGCAGGCAGACCTGCATATCGTAACCGACATAGTAGTCGCCATTAGGCGTCTCCATGTATACATAGCTTGGCAACCGTCCACCAGGCCCTTTCTCCGGTGGGTACGCTTCAATGAAGTCCGCCAACCGCACTCCGCCCCAATGCACGATCTGGCTCCATCCCTCGATGCACTTGAACTGCGTTACCAGCTCATGTTTCGGGAGCTTTAAAATATCGTCCAAGGTCAACAGCAGGCCGGGTGTGCCAGGGGCAAGCGTGGATCGGCTTTCGCCAGCCTCCTCTAGCCCGCGTGGCATGCGGCCGACGCGCTCCTGGCGGATTTTCTCACCGGCCACCATCGATGCCGGCGCCATCTTCTCCGCCGTGTCGGCGCTGGGAGCCACTTTGGTATCGTGGCCCATGTCTTCGTGGGTCTTTACATCCGCGTAGCGATACTCCCATGCCGTGACATCCGCGGAGTATTGAGGATAGCTTTTCGCATTCGCCACCCCGGTCAACTGCAAACGCCAGCTCTCTGGAACCAGCGCCTGCTTCAAGCCGTAAACGCCGTTGACCCGCAGATCCTCGGCCCGCTTGAGGGGATAGGTCGGCGCAAGTGCACGGTCGTCAAAAACCGCGCGAGCAAGTTTGGCATTGGCCTGAAAAGCCCTGCGAAAGGGCTCCGGCTGCATGCTCAGGCGTGGACTGCGATCAATCCATTGGTAGAGTCCCCAGCCTGCGGCCGCGCCGGCAGCGGCGATGGCAAAACTGCGCCGAGTGTGTTTCCGGCTCTCTCGCAGTACCTCTGCGTCAGCCGCCTCCTGCTCCTCCGCCGTAGCTTCGGGCGAAACCAAATCCGGCTGCGCTGGGCCCCTTTGCGTGTCGTCGAGATCGCTCATCCCCAGCTCCTTCTCTCGGCTTCGAGCGACGGCTCCTTCACCGGCTTCACTTCCAGTCCACTGACCATGCTGCGGAAATTATTCCAGCCCGCCAGCACCACCTGGGTCACGTGGATCAGAAAGAAGCCGCAGAATCCCATGGTGAGCAGGAAATGCTCCCACCGCGCCATCTCGTAGCCGCCCAGCAAAGTCGTCACCCAGTGTGCCTGCGTCGGTTTGTAAATAGCCAAGCCCGTAATGAGACTTCCGGCGCCCATCAGAATGACAGAGGTGTAGGCGATTTTTTGTGCGCCGTTGTACTTCGTCTGCGGCGGAAGGTACTTAGTCAAGTGGAGGTCCTTGAGTGTTACCTGGATCGCTTCTATCAGGCTTTTCCTGTCGGGAACCACGAAGCGCCATTCCCCGGATAACGTTGTGTACAGCACATAGAGAATTCCATTGATGGCGAAGAGCCACATAAAGAAGAAGTGATATCCCAGCCCCTCGGTCACATGATAGGGGGCATTCATCGCCTTCCAGAACCACATTGGAAAGAATCGAAAGAGAGTGAACGGCCCTACGCCAATCCGATACACCGCGTGAGGATGTTTATAGGCGTTGTCCGAGTCGTTCCAGTAAATCAGGAGGCCGCTCCAGATCATGGTGAAGAGCACGGGGAAGTTGACCCAATGCATCCAGCGGATCGCCAGAGGATGCTTCTTATCCAGGCGAATGCTGGGTGATACAGGCACCTTCGGCGTTTCTACCGGCGCCAGAGGGGCGGGTGGCGGCGCTGGGATCGGTGCAACCGGATCGTTTTCGGCCAGCTTCGCGGTCGCCGGCTCAGTCGATGCCGTTGTATCAACTTCAGGATGAATCGCCGGTTCTTCGCCTTCTGTAGGAGGCTGGCCTTCGGGCATCGGGCCACTCTTATTTTCGTGCTCGTCCATGATGATCCACGCACTTGTGACAGCGTTTGCCCCAAAAGGTTACAGGGCGAGGCCAATATTTTGTAGCAGAGCCACCTTATGGACCAGTCGGATCTTTACCGTTACGTGGTGACCGGCTTTGCTCCGGGAAGCCGCTTTCTGAGCATCGCGATCTGTCCGGTGTGGTGCGCTTCGTGCTCGCAAACGTGAAACCACTTGCAATAGTTGTTGGTCGGGCCCCACGGCCAGTCTTTGTCGACGGCCATCAGCCAATCGTCGTCCCGCTTGTGAAACTCCTCCAGGGATCTCGCCCGGATCTTCTGCAGGATGTCCACGTAGTACTCGCGGTCATGCCCCCGGATCGACTTCCGTCCCGCATCCCCCAGGTTCATCGCCGGGTCCCATTGCTGCTTCACGGAATCGGACCAGGTGTCCCATTTCTTTCCATCGAACGTATTCAACTGATAGTAAGTTTCGGTAGCCGCCAGATGCAGCATCAGCGCGCCGATGGAGTTGGCGTTTTTATCGAAGAGAACATCCAGATCAGCCGCCGTCAGGCCCTCGGTTGCACTCAGAACTCCGTTGGCCTCGCGCATCCAGGTGAGCATGGAGACTAAGATGCCAACCTGAGGTGAGTATCCGGCCTTGGGCCCAATAATATTCAGCTCCGGATTCACCGGATTCTTGGCCTGCGCAGATTTGGGAATCAGAAGTGATCCACAAAGACCCGCAGTCAGAGTGGCTGCCGTTCCGCTGAGAAAGCTTCTTCTGTTGGGAAGCGAAGGATGCGCGAAAAGTCTAAGCTTGTTCATCGTTATTTTCCGCCCTCCGGCGAATCTCTGGACCTCTCCCGCGCCCTTTTTCTCGCCTGGGGAAGCCGGGGGAAGTATACCTTCTGTAGAATCAAAAACGATGCGCAGAGCGAAACACCAGTCACCACTAGTTCGATTCATCTCGACGCTAATGGTCGCGTTTGTGATCGCTCTGGTGCTGGCCCTGTCGATTGCCATCACCTCTGGCGTAGGTCATTTTGACCAAATCGCGCTGGCTCTGCCCATCTTCTTTGTTCTTCTGTTTTTGGCAGTATCGATCGGCGACTGGCTCCAAGCGGAAGATCCCGCTCTTGAGCCCAGGCCGTGCTTCTCTACCTCTCCCGCCCGCGCGCCGCCAGCCTAGCTTTCCTTCCAGCCATCCCATCAGGCCGGCGTACTTCTGACGTCTCGGCTTGCTAATGCGTGTTGCGAACAACTGGTGAATCCAGGAAGGAAGCGTGTCTCTTGTCCCAACAAGATGCTGAGAAAACCTACGTCGTTATTCCCCGGGAAAATGCCGGGGTACTCCGCCGCGTCAAGGATTTCTTTGAATTTCTGGGAAAGGTGCAGCAGGAAATGAAGCTGGTGCATTATCCCAATTGGCGAGAGGTTCGTTCGACAACCCTTGTCGTCATCGTCTTTGTATCTCTGTTCGCGGCTTACCTGCGCGCCTTGGAATGGATTTACTCTCCGCTACAAAATTGGCTATTTTCCCGTTAGCACCTTGGCTCTATTCGAGGAGCCATCCAGTCTTTGATGGCTCCTCCCTTCATCGCCTACTCCTTAGGGGTGCTTGGCGGCGGCCTTTTCTGCGTTCTCCACGGCCTTTTTGAACGCTGCCACGGCGGGAACCGAGTGAGGGCTTAGGGCATCGATGGCCACATATCTCCACGCAGGAGGCGTGTCGAGCGGTTTTTCTTCGGCGCCTCTGTAAACAACAAACGAATCGTCCGCCTGCCCCATCTCCGTCCGGGGACTGGGAGAGGTTTGGTTCGAGCCCATGCCCGGTCCACCCGACATGCCGGGTTGGGGACCGTGTTGCCCGCCCATGGAAATTCCATTGTCAGTTTGTGTGACGGAGCCTGGACGGTCGTTCTGCCGCGGATCGGGGATCGTCTCATTCATCATGCGCCCGTTGCCCCTGCGCACTACGATGATCAGGTCCGCCATGCGCGTTGACAGGACGGGCTCAAACCTGCCCCAGCTCAGCAGCGCCGCCTCCACATCCTTTTGCGCATCTTGATTTGCCCGTGGATCGTCGATCGAAATGCCTGCCGTGGGATCGATGATAACGGCCACGGTTTTAGCGCTCAAAACATAGGCCGGTAGAATTGCTTTTTTGTCTTTGGCGAATCCGAAGGTCACCAGCAGACTCACCACAAAAAGAGTAGATGCGCGCCTCAATATTTCGCCTCCTTCGCCACGACGCAACCAGCATACGCCGATTCGGCAACTTCGGAGCGGCCCTGAGATTTAGACTGCACCAGGGGCGAGCCTACGGGCGGGCGGGGCGATTTTCCCTGCCAGCTTTCCGGAAAAGCATGGTTTGCGGCTGGAAAAGTGGAGGTCGGTATCGATGGCGGATAAAGACGGCTTAGTACGAAAGATGCTGAAGGGGAACGGGTATGCCTTCGACTCGCTTTCGGCCGGCTCCGAGGGCGGAGAGCTGGTGCTCTTCTTGCATGGTTTCCCTCAATTCGCGGACGCGTGGCTGGAAATCATGCAGCCTGTCAGCAAGGCTGGATTCCATGCCGTGGCCGTCGATCAGCGCGGATATTCGCCCGGCGCGCGTCCTCCGGCGATCGCGGACTATGCGGTGGACCTTCTCACCTCAGACGCTCTCGCCTTCGCGGATGCCTGCGGCGCCAAACGATTTCACCTTGTCGCTCACGACTGGGGAGGTTTCCTGGCGTGGCAAATCGCCGCCCAGCATCCCGATCGCCTTCTCACGCTTACCGTGCTGTCCACGCCGCACGTCGATGCGTTTCTCCAGGCTATGGAGACCGATGAAGAGCAAAAGGAAAAATCGAACTACATCCCATTTTTTCGCATGCCGGGTGGCATGGTGGAATCGTACCTGCTTGCGGATAACGCTCAGCGTCTCCGGAGTGTCTACCAGGGAAAGTTGTCTGCGGCCTCTGTCGAAAGCAACGTCCGTCGACTCTCGGAAGAGGGCGCGCTGACGGCAGCATTGAACTGGTATCGGGCGTTGGACCTCTCTCTTCGGATCGGTCCCATCGCCGTGCCCACGCTGTACGTTTGGGGAGACAAAGATCTCGCTCTGGGTGAGAAAGCCGCCATGGAAACGGCGAAATACGTTACCGGCCCTTATCACTTCGAGAGGCTCAATGGGGCATCTCATTGGCTTCAGCAGGAGGCATCCGATCGCATCGTCCCCCTTCTGCTTGCTCACTTGACCGAGCCCTGAGAGGTAGAGCGCCCCATCGTGAAAAGGACACGGCGCCCCGCGCGTTACCTGGAGTGAATCACTTGCAAACGGAAGGAATAGCCGAAGCCGATCGAGTGATCGGGCACTGCGGATGAAAGGCCGAAGTTCCAGTGAAAATCAAGCTGCTGATGTGGTGAAAGCTTATAGGCCGTGCCGAAATCGATCGCGTGCTGCGGCCCGCCGCGTTGTGGAAAGGCGCCGGAGTACTCCACGTAACCGTCCCAAGAGTGCGTAAGCTGCCGGTCAACATACACGCTCGACTGGCCAGTCAAATTTCGCCGTGCCCCCTCGGTTGGCCACATCAGGGAGAACATGCCGGCCGCCGTCCAGTTCTTCTTGAACGAGCGCGACCAGGGGGCTTGAACCGTCGGATCATAGCCGTGACTTGATATAGCCTTCGCTCCAGTCGGAAAGCTGACCGAGGGGATCACGGACACATCAAATCCGCCGCGCGCTGGTCCGAGCTGCTGTTTGAAACCTAAGCTTAGATCGCCCAGCCCGCTGGCGAAGCCGGATCCGGTATTGTCATTCTGAAAGTATTCCGGAAACTCAAGGCGAAGTTCGGTTCGGTTGGCAACTCCAAACCGCACCGATGTCTCGGGGAAATCGAAGCCGCGCTGGCCCGCGTTTCCGGTCTCCTCGAATCCGTTCTCAAACTGCAGGCTTCCGCACAGGACGACAATACTCGAACTGGTGATCTGCGGCCGGTCGGTGGCAATCGCGCTTTGTGCATTCGCGCCGCAACTCTGAGCGCTCACCCTGGGCGTGAGAACAGCCACCATAACGGAGAGAAGCAGAGCACATGGGGGGCCTGCGGAACCAAGCCTGGCCTTCATGATAGTGGTACCTAAGCCAACGACACCGGTTCCTTTCCAAAGTAGCTTTTCCCACAGGCCGTTTGAAACATTACTTGCTGAACGCTAACAAGTCCTCAAGGTGTATCGGGACCATTCCCGAACGGACGGCTGAAAGTAGCGCAGTACCCAGTTGAGTGATGTTCCCAGCCGGACCAATCCCGCAGGGACGTGCGATCCGCCTGTCGCTCCGCTGCTGCATAGTCTATGTACTAATTGTAAGCAGTCCGTTAAGCAGGACCCTGATCATTTCAGGGTGTGTGGAGGTCGGCTTGGGCGAGAGAATCCTGAACTTTTATGAACCGCTCGCAGATCACTATCACCTGATCTTCGACGATTGGGATCGGGCGATCGAGCGCCAAGCCCGCATTCTAAATCCGCTTCTTGCCACGCAAGGTTTCCCATTGAAAATTCTGGACTGTGCTTGCGGCATCGGAACCCAGGCGCTCGGGTTCGCAACCTTTGGCCATCATGTAGTGGCCTCTGACCTGAGTCAGGCGGTGGTGACCAGGGCAACGCGCGAGGCTGAGAGGCGTGGGTTGAAGATCTCATTCCACGTCTCGGATATGACCTCGCTCGAGGAAATTGCAGGTCGCGACTTCGATGTTGTGGTGGCATTGGACAATGCTCTGCCGCATCTCACCCCGGAACAACTCGTCCGTGCAATCAAAGCCGTAAGTTTAAAACTGAAGTCAGATGGGTTGTTCATGGCGAGCATACGAGATTACGACGCGCTCATCGTGCAAAGACCGGCCATGCAGCAACCTGCGTTCTACGGCAGCGAGGGAAAGCGGCGAATCGTTCATCAGGTTTGGGATTGGATCGATGAAGCGACGTATACTTTGCACCTCTTCATTACCACTCAATCTGGTCAGGAGTGGACGACCCGTCACTTCGTTTCGGAGTACCGCGCCGTACAGCGCAGTGAAATTTCCAGGGTGTTGCAATCGACTGGTTTCCAGGATGTACGATGGCTCATGCCCGCCGAGAGCGGCTTCTACCAACCCCTCGTTCTAGCTAGATGGCCGTAATTGTCGCAGCCATCGCCGCAGTCCAACCTCGCCTTTATACTCTTAAAGGCAGTTAACGAATTCCTCTGGTAAGCCATAAATATGTCAAAACGTGAATTTCAGACCGAAGTCAATCAGCTGCTGCAGCTGATCATCCATTCTCTCTACTCCCACCCTGAGATCTTCCTGCGCGAGCTCATCTCCAACTCCTCGGATGCGCTCGATAAGCTGCGCCACCTGACCCTCACGGACGAGGCCTACAAATCCATTCCTTTCGAGCCCCGTATCGATCTGGAGCTTGACGAGGAAAAGAAAACCCTCTCCATCGCCGACACCGGCATCGGCATGAACGAGGAGGACCTGATCGAGCACCTTGGCACCATCGCTCGCTCCGGGACCAAAACCTTTCTCGCCCAGCTCTCCGGCGATGCCAAAAAGGACTCCAACCTCATCGGCCAGTTCGGCGTCGGTTTCTACAGCGCGTTCATGGTTGCCGACAGGGTCGAGGTAGTCTCCCGCAAAGCCGGTGAAGACAAAGCCTGGCGCTGGACCAGCGACGGCAAGAGCGGCTTCGAAATTGAGCCCGCAGAGCGCTCCACATCCGGCACCACGGTCACGCTGCACCTCAACGAGGAAGGGAAGCAGTATGCCAATAGCTGGCGCCTGCAGGAGATCGTGAAGAAGTACTCCAATCACATCGCCTTCCCCATCTTCCTTACCTACGACAAGAGCGAATGGAACGAGGCCGAGAAAAAATCGGAGAAGAAGCGCACCACCGAGCAGGTCAATGCCGCCAGCGCGCTCTGGCGCCGTCCGAAGAGCGAACTCAAGGATGAGGATTACAAAGAGCTCTACAAATCACTTACCGGCGATTGGGAAGATCCTCTCTTCTGGTTCCACACCAAGGCAGAAGGCAGCCTGGAGTACACCACGCTCTTCTTCATTCCTTCCAAGGCTCCGCTCGATCTCTACCAGGCGGAATACAAGACCGGCATAAAGCTCTATGTGAAGCGCGTCTTCATCATGGACGACTCCAAGGACCTTCTACCGCAGTACCTGCGCTTCGTCCGCGGCATCATCGACAGCGAAGATCTGCCCCTGAATGTCAGCCGTGAAATCCTGCAGCAGAACCGCGTGCTTACCAGCATCCGGACCGCCAGCGTGAAGAAGATCCTCTCCGAGCTGAAGAATATTGCCGCCAACCAGCCCGAGCAGTATCTGAAGTTCGTCACCGAGTACAACCGTCCCCTGAAGGAGGGTCTGTACGGGGACTATGCCAATCGTGAAACATTGCTCGATCTGGTCCGGTTCAAATCCACCAAGGTGCAAGGCCTGACTAGCCTCGCGGACGTTAAGTCGCGCATGAAGGAAGGGCAGAAGAGCATCTACTACATCACCGGCGGTGGCGAGTCCCTGCTCCGCACCTCGCCCCTCTTGGAGATCTACAAGAAGAAGGATCTGGAAGTCCTCATTCTGGATGATGACTTCGACGAGATCGTCTTCGCCGGCATCGACAAGTACGGTGATGTGGACCTCAAGTCGGTCAACAAGACCTCGACCAGCGAGGACTTGAAAGGCGAGGCGGAGCCCGACAAAGCCGAATCGCTCAAACCGCTGCTTGACAAGCTAAAGGCAACGCTCGGGGATCGCGTGAAAGACGTGCGTGCTTCGGTGCGGCTGGCTGACAGCCCTTCTTGCATCGTCTCCGACGAAGCGGAGCCATCGATGCAGATGCAACAAATGCTGCGTGCCATGGGCCAGAAGGATATTCCCGCGCTCAAGCCCACTCTGGAGATTAACCCCGATCACGAGATCATTCGCAAGCTGCTGGCTCGGCCCGACGACGCCACCCAGGAGGATGCGGCCTGGTTGCTTTTCGATCAGGCGCTGCTCATGGAAGGCGTACCGATCGAGAACCCAGCCGCCTTCGTGCAGCGCCTCAACCGTGTACTGAACCTATCCATATAAATCCATGGTGGCCGAATTAGTTTTTTTCGGTTCTGCCCATCCACCTCCACTCATGCCAAGGTGGGCCACTGCCCTCAACTTGTCATCCCGAGGAGCGACTCGCCTGTGGCAGTTGAGAAAGAAATGACACCACAAAATCGCCATGGATGCGAGGCCCGGAGGGCCGACCGCCAAACTGTGCAGCCGGGGACATAGTTGACACAACAGACCGGGCACATGGTTGACACTTTTCGTCCAGTTGAGGGTTCTTGCTATTGGTCAGCAAGGTTTCTATCTTGTCATCCGCCGTGGGATGGGAATGTGGAAATCTCACCGTGTTTGGTGAGATTTCCAAGGGGCGGTGGGAAGGTAGGGAAAGCGTTGTTTGCTTTTCCTGGCTTTCCACCGTCCCGTCATTTCCGTCCCTTGGGTGCATCTGCATCTGCAGGTAGAGGATGAATCGATCGTTGATAGCTGTCGAATAAGGCGATCGGAAAGCTGGCAAAAAATACCAGCCATTGATCGTCGTCGATCAACTCCAGTCCAATGGGTTCGTTGCGTAACGTTTCGCTGATGAAGATATTGTGTCCATTCCATTTGAACTGCCCGCAGGCTCGTACGCGACGTACCTGCAAACCACTGTCGTACTCCGGTTGCGGAATTCTCGTCGGATAGCAGCGGGCGATGGGGTGTAGCAAGAGGCGGGAGTTTTCATGGCTAACGCCTCATGGGGTCGCTGCTCGTTATAGATCGGCCGGAAACGGTCGAAGGCCTCTTGTTGGGCTCGCCGATGAGCTGCCGGCGGGTGGGCCGTCTCTGCCTTCAACGTGCGATGCATGCGTTCATGGCGACCGTTCTGTTCGGGATGACCGGGGGCAATCCGCTCCGGAATGATGCCCAGCTTCATCCAGTAGAGCGCCAGGGGAGAAAGTCCGGCAATGGCTCTGGAAGCAAAGGGTGGTCCGTTGTCGGTGCGAATGGCCCCCGGCAGACCATACTGCCGGAACGCCGCCTCGAAGATGGCGAGCACGTGTTCGGTGTTGGCTTTTTCCACCGCCTGGCAGCGCAGCAGATAGCGGCTCGCCGTATCGCTGATGGTCAAAGGATCGATGCGCTGACGGTCTCAACGTCAGAAACCACCCCTTGAAATCGGCACACCACAGCTGATTCGGTTCTACCGCCTGCTGAAATGGCTGCGTGTACGGCGGGGTCTTGCGAAGCTGCCGCCTGGGCACCGTCAGCCCTTCTCGCTTTAACAGCGCGCCGATGGTGCTGGCCGCCGGCAACACGAGCCTCGGCTGCTTCTGTTGTAAGTAAGCCCGCAATTTGCGCGCTCCCCACGTTGCATGTCGCTGGCGCAATGCCAGCAACTGCTGCTCGGTCGATGGTTTGGTCTGATTGGGATGTCGAACCGGTGCACGGCTGCGATCTTCAAGCCCCGCTTCCCCCTCCTCTTGGCTACGCCTCAGCCACTTGTAGCCGCTCTCCCGCGAGACCTCGTAGATCCGGCACAACTCCGCCATCGTCCACTCCCCGCTCTCATACTCCTGCACAAACTTCTTCCGCTGTTCCACCACACCACTCGCTCTCCAGGCCATGTCGTCTTCTATAGGCCTTCGCTGTGGGAACGAAAGTGTCAACCATGTGCCCGGTCTGTTCTGTCAACCATGTGCCCGGTCTGTACCAAACGTCAGCCCAGCCCGGAAGGGCTGGGGCTCAATCGCGAAGATGATCCGAGCACCGTAGGTGCGGCACTAAACCTGGGCTCGCCCGCATCTTGTCATTAGGAGCGAACTCCGGATTTCCTACTAGGCTGCGCTAATCAACGGCCACGTATGCGGCTTTCTCTAAGGAAAGCCGCACGCGGTATATCGACACCACAAAGATTGACAGGAAATCCGGAGGTAGCCGAGAGCCTGCCCTGAGCGAAGTCGAAGGGGACCTGCGGTGCGCCCTTCCCTCTAGCAACTCCCTACACCTCCGTCCATCCATCTCCAACCTTGGCATGGGGTGCTGGCGGGACAAATCCGCTCTAGCAACCAACCCGATTCCGCTTGCCCGCGTTCTGTTCAACGCATTCAGCAAGTTGCGCCCTCTAGAAGGGCATTTCTCCGCTAATTTGGACAGCTCTGACTTTCAGCCATCCCCTTCGACAGGCTCAGGGCAGGCTCTTCGGGACTGAGTTCGTCTGTGGCGTTCTCACACAGACTCTGAAGGGCTGGGGCTCACGTCCAAGATGATCTGAGCGCCGTGGGCGCGGCACTAAACCTGAGCTGCTCGCACCTGTGTCATAGGGAGGAAGCCGAGGGACCTCCGGTTCCACTCTCGGGTACAAGCGAATGCGGTTCTCCTGTCGAGACGCTACACTCTTCGTTATGGATCGCCAAAATATCCCCGGAACCAGTCCCTTTGAGCCCATCATCGGTTTTTCACGTGCCGTGCGCATCGGCAAGGCCGTTCATGTCTCCGGAACCGGTCCGGTGGGCGCCGATGACCTTTCCGCCGCCGAGCAAACGCGCACTGTATTGAAGCTGATTGAAGCCGCGCTCTTACAAGCTGGAGCGAAGTTCGAGCATGTCTACCGCACGCGCATGTTCATTGCGCACCAGGAAGATTGGGAAGAGATCGGCCGCGTCCACGGTGAAGTGTTCGGTGAGATTCGCCCAGCAGCGACGATGGTTGTCGCCTCTATGCTCAACCCCAAGTGGCGCGTCGAAATCGAAGCCGAAGCGATGCTTCCCTAAGTACCGCGCAGGAATCTCTTGCCGGGTTAAGACTTACCCTTACGAGATTTGCTGCCAGGGCCCTTAGCCGAAATGGAGTAGAGCGTGCGCACAACGCGGGGATCAAGCACATACTGCAGCGTAGTCGTGCCGGGAGTCAAACTCAGTCTGGCGAGGGTGCCCTTACGAAGTCGGATGCGAGCTGGGCTGGCGGCGGCCGGAACCAGAAGGCCCCCCAAAAAAATGCTTAGGTTCGGGTTATGTCCTACTACAAGGACGTTATCGCGCTCGCGATACTCATCCAGCAGCTTCTTAAAATCCCTGAGCGTGGCTTCGGGTGCAAGGTTGCTAGATTGCACGACTCGTCCCCTGTACCCGGTCTCAGTGGCGAGCAGATTGGCCGTCTGAAGGCTGCGCTTGAGCGGGCTTGAGACGATGACGTCAAAACCTATTTTCATAGCATTCAGGACGCGCGACAACTGAAGGCAGTGGCGCACACCTTCTTTATCGAGAGGGCGCCTCCGGTCGATCTCAGGGTCTGCAACGCTATTGCCCGCGCTGGCGTGGCGAAGAATGAATAAATTCATAGGCTGTGATCATTGTAAGAGGTGTGGGCGCCAAGCCGACGTACAACACGAAGAGGTGAGTCTGCCTTTTCTCTGATTTTTCACACGGCATTCATATTGGGTTCCTCGCACCGGCATCAACGCTAGAGAGAGGTGACCGGCATGGCGACATCGATTGATAACAGACGAAGCGACTTTTCTCAGATGGACGATGCGGGCATATCCAAACAGCATTGGAAGATCATGTTCATCTCCGGTATGGGCTTCTTCACCGATGCCTATGATCTCTTCATCATCGGCGTGGTCATGGCGTTGCTCAAGCCCATCTGGCACGTCGGTAAGGTGGAAGAGGGTCTGGTCGAGTCCACAGCTCTGCTTGCCGCCGCGATCGGCGCGCTGCTCTTCGGCCGCATCGCCGATATGGTGGGCCGCAAGCGCATCTACGGTGTCGAAGTTCTGGTGCTTGCAGCCGGAGCCATTGCGTGTGCCTTCTCCCCCAGTATTTGGTGGCTGATCGGCTTCCGCTTCATACTCGGCATCGGCATTGGCGGCGACTACCCGGTTTCCGCCACCATCATGAGCGAGTACGCCGGCAAAGCCCATCGCGGTATGTTGGTCACGCTGGTCTTTGCCATGCAAGCGGCCGGCCTCATCGTCGGCCCTCTGCTGGCCGCTGCCATGCTCTCAACCCACATTTCGCAAGACATCATCTGGCGCATTCTGGTCTCCGTGGGGGCCATTCCCGCGCTGGCCGTCTTCAGTGCCCGCCGTCATCTCAAAGAGTCGCCGCGCTTTCTCAAAGCCGTCGGTCAAGAGGAAGATGAATCCGGAAAACTCAAGAAGGCCAAGCACTACGACCCCAAGACGCACTCGGTCTCTTTTTGGGATGGTTATCATCGGCTGGTCGACAACAGGCTCATCCTGGTCCGCCTGCTAGGCGCCAGTGCCGCTTGGTTCCTGATGGACTTCGCCTACTACGGCAACACGGTCTCGAGCCCACTCGTCCTCTCCGCTTTGGGCAGCGATCACACTCTGCTGCAAAAGACCCTCACCCAACTTGGCATCTTCGCCGCGTTTGCCGCGCCCGGTTATGCTGTCGCTGCACTCACCATGGACAAGCTCGGCCGCAAAACCATCCAGGGCCTTGGTTTTGCCATGATGGCGGTTACCTTTGCGCTGCTTGCTGTAATTCCTAACGTCGAAAAATTAGTCTGGCCCTTCGTATTCATCTACGGCTTCAGCTACTTCTTTACCGAGTTCGGACCCAACGCCACCACTTTCGTCTATCCTTCCGAGATTTTCCCGGTAACAGTGCGCACCACGGCTCACGGCATTGCCGCCGCACTGGGCAAGATCGGCGGCTTCGTCGGAGTCTTCACCTTTCCGTTCTTCATGCACTGGCGCGGATTGCCGGCGGCCGAAGGCGCGGCAGCTATCGTGAGCGGCCTGGGTCTGATCGTCACCATCTTCATGCTCCCCGAGACCAAGGGGAAGAGCCTCGAAGAACTTTCCGAAGAGCCGTCCTCACCGGCCGAACGAGCTGCTGCTTGAAAGGTGCTTTTGGCTACCTGATCACTGCACCACGACTTGGAGGGTGGCCGTGTGCGTGAGCTTACCGGTCGAGTCAGTGGCCGACACCGTGATGGTTTGCGTACCTGTAGGCGTACCGGGCGTACTCGTCGTCGTACCGGTCGGGCTTCCACCATTGTTGGCGGACGCGTTCCCGCCGCCGCAACCGGAGAGCGAGATCAAACCACCCGTCAGAAATAGCACGATCAGAACGGAATAAATCCGATGCCGGTAGCGTTTCGCCGCGCGCCCAGGTAAGAAAAGCAGGAATGTGACGCTTAGCCACGCCATTGGTTCCAGAGGTCGAATACCTGCCCGCTGAGTCGCCGCGGAAGGTGCAGTCGTCGTAATCGTAAGCTTGGTGGTAGCGGCTGCCCCGTTGCTCGGGGTCACCGAAGTTGGAGCGAAAGTACACGTCGCTAAATTCGGTAGCGTGCCACACGAGAAATTCACGGTCCCGTTATATCCCGCAACCGGGGTGATCGTGAGTGTCGCTGCGACCGACTGCCCCGCAGTAATGGTGGCGGTAGCCGGCGACACAGTAACCGTAAAGTCTGGGGCTGCTGGAGGTGTTGGAGCCGCCACGGTGATCGAAACCGCGTTGGAAGTGCTGGCCTGGTTTTCGGAGTCTCCAGAATAACTAGCGGTCACCGCATAAGTGCCGGCGGCAGCAAATGAGTAAGAGAGGGTCGCGGTCCCATTGGTTAAAGCGGCGGTTCCCAGTGTCGTAGAACCGGAAGTAAACGACACGTTGCCGGTGGGAGCGAATCCTGTCACGGCGACGGTGAAGGTGAGTGCCTGATTCTCGTCGGCCGTGTCTGCAGAAACGGAAAGCACGGTGCTTGTGCTGGCCAGCGTTGGAGCTACCGGCTTAGGATTGGTCTGGTTGAGCAGCGGAATAACGGCTCCGGTAGAGAAACTCAAATAATCCAGGGCATTATCGTTAGCCAGCTTGGGCGCCTGGTTGTTCAACCGCACAAGCGCCCCACCGAGAGATCCATCATTGAAGAAGCTGGAGTAGTAGTTATTGCTATCGAGTGTAAAGTTTCCCGTTCCATCTCCTAAAAGCACGGTAACCTGGTCGATGTTTTCGGCCGTGCGGTATTGCAAAACTATATCCGGGTGGCCGTCCGCATTGACATCACCGATCGAGGCCGACCCTCCCGCTATGATTAGGTTCAGATCCGACAGGGGCAGAGTATAGAACGGTGTTGGCTGGAACGTGCCGTTGCCGTTTCCCGCATACACAGCACCAACCTCGGTACCGCCCGATGCCATAAGCAAATCGGGTATTCCATCTCCATTTAGATCAGCGAGGGCTAAGGCTGTACCAGTGAGGCCGAGAGGCGCCTGCTGAAAGGTTCCATCGCCGTTGCCAAGATAGACGGCGTCATTCCACACCAGATCCAGCTTTTTATCGTTGTTCAGGTCGGCGACCAGAACCTGCTGGCAGACGGAGGTGTTCTGCTGAGAAAACAAAACCGGACTGCCAAAGCTGCCATTTCCTTTACCCGGCACAAAGATCAGTCCGCTCCCGTTCTCAGGGAAATAAAGGCAATACGGAAGCACGACGTCGAGGTTGTTGTCGCCGTTGTAATCGCCAACGGCAGGGACCTCTGCTCCGGCAGTCTTCAGGTCTATTCCAGGAAGGCTTGGCTGAAAGGTGCCATTGCCGTTGCCCGCATAGAAATAGAGTGACGAATCCTGCGGCCCAGAGATATCTACAGCTTCGCCCAGGGCGCCCGAAGAGGCGGCTACAACGTCGATCTTTCCATCTCCGTTGAAATCTCCCGTGGCAACGTTCGCGAGAGAGCTGCCGGCGGTCGTATAGGGTGCAGAAAATGTTCCATCGCCTCGTCCCAGGGCACTGCCAAGGTTGAGATTGGCATCTATGCCGACCACGTCGGTGAGGCCGTCCCCATTAAGGTCCGCAGTGGCAAATTGCCCATTGATATTGGTGGTGGAGAAATTACCTTGTCCCAAAAGTATTCTTAAAGTTCCCTGGAACGTGCCATCGCCATTGCCTTGCAGCACAGAAAAGCCGGGCGCAGCGCTGAAGACGAGATTCGTATTCCCATTCGCTCCAGCTTGTGTTGTGGCAGGGTAACCACTCAGGGCGTAGGAGCTTCCATAGGTGAACCCGCCCTTGCCGTCGCCCAGAAGAATCGAGGTATAGTTGCCAACGAGTGCCAGGTCAACATTGCTGCCGTTATTGGTCGTTCCCGCATTGAAGACCCACGCGTTTCCTAGCCACGTATCGAGCGGCACGTTGCTGCCTGTGGTGAACGTTCCGCTGGAAGTGCCGAGCAGTACCTGCAGGGAGATGGGGCCCATGTCGGCTTGTCCGGAGATGAAGGCTACATCGGTCAGGCCATCGTGATTGAGGTCTGAGGTAATCAGAATCGATCCGCCGGCCGCGGTTTGCGCCGCTTGCAGCGTTCCATCTCCGTTCCCGTAGTAAACAGCCATTGAGGAGCCGCCGACAACGACGTCCTGCTTTCCATCTCCGTTGAAGTCGCCCGCGGCCGTTGCCCCGGGATTCACTTTCGACACGCCGGGATAGGTTGTGGCGGTGGAAAGCGTTCCCGGTCCCGCGCTGCCTTGGTTCAGCAGTACAGCTAACCCTGCAGCATTACTTAGGAATGTGGATACGGCAACGTCGGGATAGCCGTCTCCATTCAGATCGACCGGAGTCAGCGTCACCGGTGCCGATACCGCGTAATAAGCCGGGCTCTGAAAGCTACCGTCTCCGTTGCCGATCAGCACTCCAACATATCCAGCGGGACAGGTGAACACCAGGTCGAGCTTGTTGTCTTTGTTCATGTCAGCTGCCACCAACTGCGAAGCTGACGCGCAACCGGTCAAAGAATTCGTGGTAACCGCGACCGGAGGATTGTTCGCTCCTTGATTGAGGAGCACGGTCAGTGTCGGTGGCGCGGTCCCCTCTCCAGGCACGGAAAGATAGGCCAGATCCGGCTGGCCATCCCCGTTAAAGTCGCCGCTAACGAGGGTTCCCCCCTCGACCACGCCCGCCGGGGGAGTGAAGCTGTCCGTAGGAAAGATAGGCGTCTGCGCGGCAGCAGCCACCAGCAGCAAGGGCGAGATCAAAAACGGGGTCAGAATAGATCGCAAGCAGCCAGGAATCTTGAACCAAGGGTTTGCAGACACAGAGACAGTCCTTCAAGCCGAAACGGTCTTTCTGCGAACGAGCACGGCGAGTCTAACAAAACCAAGCGGCAACTTGCTAAGCATTAAATCCGCGCAGAAGGCACCAAAGAGATGTTACCGCGCTCCGTCCAACCTGGTGGCGCGCCCGCTTCGAGGTTGATCGGTAACCATCCAAGTCGGGAATACCTTCATTCCAAACGGGGCCGTTACGCGACCATGTCCGTTTCGCTTTTCGTTCAAACCGGAAACGGCCGGCACAGGCCGTGCAGCGGCTCTTTAGATGCTTCCGCGAGGCACGAAATCTCGGACCAGCTTTCCACGATTGACATCCAGAACAAAGCCACCAGTCTTCCCTCAGCGTCGAGCATGACGATATGATCCCCTTGGATCTCGGCGCTGGACGCGACGACCGGTTGAGTGCTGATAGCGGGGTTCTTGAACCGCACTAGATACGTTTTGCTGGTCTTCTTCATCTTCTAGGTACATCCTCCGCGAGCCCGAATCTCCTGCTACGTGTACCTCAGTCCCTCAGCTTCGACTGGAAATCCGGGAGTCATTGACTCGAGGCGCCTGTTGCCGAGGCAGACCTCAAGCCGCGTGTCAATAGATAGTGTTGCCATTGCGCAATCCGTATCAAGACCTGGTCTCGTTTTTCGGTAACCCCAGGCACGTAGTAGCCTTGGGTCTGCTGGTTACTCCGTTTTTAAGGATGCACACGCCCCATGGGGAGATTCACGCGCCGCCGCTTTCTCGTTGTAGCCTCTGCAGTTGCCGCGACTCGATCGCTGGCTAAACGCTTGGGTTGGGCCCAGGCGCCCGAGACCGGCGCCGGCGACCTCAAGCTGTGGTACACCAAACCAGCATCCCAGTGGGTGGATGCGTTGCCTATCGGCAACGGGCGCCTGGGAGCGATGGTCTTTGGCGGCGGCGCCATCGACCCCATCGATCCAAAGAATCCCAAGGCCGATCATGCGGGTCCCGTGCCCACCGATCCCGCGAAAGAAACCCTGCAACTCAATGAAGACACGCTCTGGTCCGGCCTTCCGGTCGACGGTAACAATCTCGACGCGAAGAATTATCTGCCCGCGGTGCGCCGGGCAGTCCTGGAGCAGAAGGACTATCACCTCGCTGACCAGCTCTGCCGCAAGATGCAGGGCCTGTTTGCCGAGGCCTATCAACCAATCGGCAGCCTGCATGTGGATTGCACTCACCCCGGGCCGGTAACGGATTATCACCGCGAACTGGATCTTGCATCGGCGGTGACAACGACGCACTACCGGGTGGCGGATGTCGAATTTGAACGCGCCGCATTTTCCTCCGCCCCCGATCAGGCGATTGTGTTGCACGTCTTCACCGGCAAGGCGGCCCAGTTGAACGCAACCCTGTGGATGGATGGCCCACTGGCGAAATCGGTGCAAACCGTGGGCGCCAATCGCCTGCTGCTCACCGGCAAGGCGGCAAAGCATATTGCCGGCGCGGGGCATCCAGGCAGCGAGAATCCGGTAGTACTTTCGGATGTGCCGGGCGAGGGCATGTACTATACCGCCGTGCTGCAGGTGAACGCTGAAGGCGGCCACGTGTCCGCGCATGCAGACAGACTTGTCGTCACCGGTGCAACCGCGATTACGGTGGTGCTGACCGCGGCCACCGGTTACCGCGGATTTGAACAGAAACCCGATATGTCGCAGGCCGTGGTGACGGAACACGCTACCAGGCAACTCGATCTCGCAGCCCAGCGGAGTTACTCCTCCTTACGCCAGCGGCACACGGCGGATTACCGGAAACTCTTTGACCGCACATCCCTCACGTTGGGGTCAAAGGCGGCAGCATCCCAACCGACCGACCAGCGCCTGGCGAACTTTGCCACAGCTCCCGACCCGTCGCTGCTGGCCCTGTATTTTCAATACGGGCGCTACCTGCTCATTAGCAGTTCGCGGCCCGAGACGCAGCCGGCGAATCTGCAGGGCATTTGGAGTTACCAGGTGCAGCCGCCGTGGAGTAGTAACTGGACAGCTAACATTAATGTGCAAATGAACTACTGGCCGGCGGAGACTTGCAATCTCAGCGATTGCACCCAGCCGCTGTTGGCGCTCATTGAAGATCTCAGCCACACCGGCGCGCGCGCTGCACGGGAAACCTACGGCCTGCCTGGCTGGGTAAGCCATCACAATATCGACCTCTGGCGCGCTGCCAACCCTGTAGGGATGGGCGTTGGCGCGCCGACTTGGGCCAATTGGTGCATGAGCGGCCCCTGGCTCTGTGCTCATTTGTACGAGCATTATCGCTTCACGCGTGACCGCGAATTTCTGCGCGCACGTGCCTATCCCTTGATGAAGGGGTCGGCGGAGTTCTACCTGGCGTGGCTGATTGACGATGGCAACGGGCATCTCACCACCTGTCCTTCGGAGTCGACCGAGAACAACTTCATGGCCCCGGACGGTAAGCCCGCCATGACCAGCGCCGGCTGCACCATGGATATGGCCCTCATCCGTGAACTCTTCACCAACTGCATTGACTCGGCGAAGGAACTCGGGATCGATGAAGAGTTCTCGGCCAAGCTAGCGGCCGCGCGCGCACGGCTCATCCCCTACCAAGTGGGCAAATATGGCCAACTGCAGGAATGGTCTGTCGATTTTGACGAGAGCACGCCCGGCCAGCGGCACATGTCACACTTGTACGGCCTGTATCCAGGCGGTGAGATCACCCCGCGCGCTACTCCGGAGCTGGCAAAGGCGGCGCGCATTTCGCTCGAACGGCGCTTGGCCAACGGCGGCGCATATACCGGTTGGAGCCGCGCCTGGGCGATTGGTTTCTGGGCTCGCCTGGGTGATGGCGATAAGGCGTGGGAGTCTCTGGGCATGTTGATGCAGCACAGCACAAATTTGAATCTCTTTGACACCCATCCGGCAGGGAAGACATCGATCTTTCAGATTGATGGAAACTTCGGCACCACGGCGGCGATTGCCGAGATGTTGATGCAAAGCCACTCGGGCGCGATCGATCTGTTGCCGGCTTTGCCCGCGGTGTGGCCGGCGGGCGAAGTCAAGGGTCTGCGAGCACGCGGTTCTGTAGAGATCGATCTCCGTTGGGAAAATGGAAAGGCCGTAGCTGCCATGATTCGACCGGATTTCTCAGGCGAATATCAATTGCGCGTTCCAGCCGGACAGAAGATTCGCAGCATCGCGAGCGGAAGCGAAGTTCCCTTGCGGGCCCACCCAGACGGCAGTGTCGGCGTCACCTTAGAGGCGAAGCGAAGTTACCGCGTAGAGTTTCTTGCCACCTAGCAATGACCTCGTCATTGCTTTTTTCCTTCTGACTCTTGATTCACCCAATACACTTGGCTGCCGACCGTCATTTGCCGGCGGTAACCTTGCCAAACACGCGGCAGAAGTTTCCGCCACCGACTTTCCCGATTTCTTCCGGCGTGAACCCCTGGTGTAGCATCTCGCCCACAACCGCGGGAAAAAATCCTCCGGCCAAGCCCGGCCACGCCCTGTTGGTGCCTTGGCCCACCCGCGAGGAGAGCAGATCTGAGTCAGTGCCGATACCGACGTAGTCGACGCCCACCGCATCCACCATCGCCTTGATGCTTTCCACGAAGTCTTTCAGTGAGCTGGCCAGGTGGATCCACACGCCGATCACGCCGCCGGCGTCGGCCACGACCTTGGCGTGTTCTTTGCTGATCAAGTGTGGCTTCATCCTTGCGGCCATCGCGGGGTCGCTGCCTGTCCGGCTGTCGATGCTGGTGTGCGAGACAAGCACCGGCTGCGTGGCCACCTTCAACGCGCCCAGAACCGTCTGCGGACTGGCGTGGGCGAGGTCCACCACGATCCCCAAACGGTTGCACTCCTTCACCACCTTGGCGCCAAAAGGCGTCAGACCACCAAGGTGGGCGGGGGCGGTGATTACATCGCCCAAGGGCGAAACGATGTCGTCTCGCTCGTGAAGCAGTTGAAGGTCACGGACACCGCGTTTGTACACTTCCTCCACTCGCTCCAGGCGTCCTTCGATGAACTGTGCCCCTTCGACCGTCTGGACGATGGTTGGTTGGCCATGGGCGTGCGCGGCCTGCAGGTCTTTCAGGTTTAGCGCGCGGTGCATGTGTCCCTTTTCCAGTTGCGCGTCCATCGCCGTGAGCCAGCTAAGATAGTGGTCTAGCGCATCGCCCGGCTTGGCAAATGGCGCGGAATCGAGCACGAAGCTCGCACAGACCGCGGTAAGCCCCGACTTCTTCAGCTCTTCTGCCAGGCCGAGGGCCTGCGGATGCTCCTCCTGAGGCGCCGGCTGACCATTCTGCGCACGCGGCTCCGTCCCCGCGGGATAGACATGGTTGTGCATGTCGATGCCAATGGTCTTGGACATCACCTGCGTCACGCGCGGATCAACCCCATCTCCCGCCGCCGCCAGACCCATCGGCCCGAGCAGCGCCGCACCGCCGGCACACGCCGCGGTGGTTAAGAATTCTCGCCGCGAAAGACTGGGATACTTGGCTTTCAACATATCGCTCCTCGTAGACACTTAGAATCCTGGAGACGTGGCCGTGAGACCCTCATCTTACTACCGGACCAGAAACTCGTGGCGCACGGATCGATAAGGAGAATTGTTAATGAGAACAATGGCGGAACATATTCCGGGATATCTTTACGGATCACCTGAACTCCCAATCTCCACGATATCCGTCGAGGATTTGGGGAATTTGAAAATCAGCGCAGGATTCACCGAAGAGGACCAGCGCTATCTCCGTCTCGCTGGGGAAGTGCTTGAGGACCAGGCCAGGCAGGTCGTTGAGCACTGGCGCAGCCGGATCATCGCCAGCATTCCGAACCTCGCCAGGCACTCTCGTAGTCCGGAAGGGAATCCACTCCCCAATTACCTGGCGGCCAGTAATCTCCGCTTTGAGCAATGGATTCTCGATACCTGCCTTCGACCTTACGACCAGGACTGGATCAATTACCAACAGGAAATCGCGCTGCGGCATACCACTCTGAAAAAGAACAAAGTCGATAGCGTTTCATCGACACCATATGTACCGCTGCGCGATATCATCGCCTTCCTCGCAGTGATGAATGAGACCATCAAGCCGTACCTTGCGGCCAAGGGACATTCCGCGGAGGACGTCGATGCCATGCATCGGGCATGGTGTAAGTCGATGCAGTTACAGCTGGCGATTTGGGTCAGGGTTTATGCCGGCTTAGATCGCCCGCAAGATCAATGGTGACCATGGATTTTTCCGGCCTGTTGCAGCACCGCGCGCCGCCTGGTTACCCAACTCGCCACAACGATAGACTTATCTTGCATGAAGAAAATCGGATTCCTCTCATTCGGCCATTGGACGCCTTCACCGCAGTCACGAACGCAGTCAGCGGCGGATGCGCTGCTGCAATCCATTGACCTCGCCGTAGAGGCCGAGCGCCTGGGGATGGACGGAGCCTACTTCCGCGTTCATCACTTCGCTTGGCAATTGGCATCACCCTTCCCACTGCTGGCGGCGGTCGGCGCTAAGACACGAAAAATTGAAATTGGCACCGCGGTCATCGATATGCGCTATGAGAACCCTCATTACATGGCGGAAGATGCCGGCGCCGCGGACCTCATCGCTGGCGGGCGCCTGCAGTTGGGGATCAGCCGCGGTTCTCCCGAGCAGGTGATCGATGGTTGGCGCTATTTTGGCCACCGCCCGATGGAAGGTGAGGACCATGCAGAGATGGGCCGGAGGCATGCCGAAGAATTTCTCGAGCTTCTGCGCGGCAAGGGTTTCGCTAAGCCGAACCCGCGTCCGATGTTTCCCAACCCGCCCGGGCTGCTGCGTCTTGAGCCGCACTCCGAAGGATTGCGTGACCGTATCTGGTGGGGGTCTGCTTCCAATGCGACCGCTGCCTGGGCCGCCAAGCTGGGAATGAACCTGCAGACCTCAACCCTCAAATTCGACGAGAGCGGCGAGCCGCTCCACATCCAGCAGGCTGCCCAGATCCGCGCCTTTCGCACCGCCTGGAAGCAGGCTGGCCACGCCCGCGCTCCTCGCATTTCTGTAAGCCGCAGTATCTTCCCATTGATCGACGATCGTGATCGCGCCTATTTTGGACGAGGAAGTCAGGAAGAGGACAAGATCGGCTTCATTGACGAAAGCACACGGGCCATCTTCGGCCGTGGCTACGCTGCTGAACCGGATCTCCTGATCGAACAGCTCAGGAAAGACGAGGCGATCGCGGAGTCGGACACTCTGTTGTTAACCATCCCCAATCAACTAGGGGTTGCTTACAACGCGCATATTATGGAGGCAATTCTCACCACCGTAGCCCCAGCTCTCGGTTGGCGCTAGATTCCACCTCGATCGGTTTGTTAGTTCGTGGGCAAAGCGGCTTCGGGCAAGGTGACTGATAAACAAGTGCCGGAGCGGTTCGGGGTCGTACTGCTCCTGAGCCGGATTCGTCCCCGGTGTTCCTGAACGATGGTCGAACACAGCCAGAGCCCAATCCCAGACCCCTTCAATTCTTTCGTTGTAAAAAATGCGTCGAAGATCTTTTGAAAGTTCTCCCGGAGGATGCCAACGCCATTGTCTGAGATCGTCACCCGCGCTCCTCGCTCTCGCGGTTCGCGGTAGAGCGTGCAGTTCGAAATTCTGATCTGAATCTTTGCATCCCTATCCGAAGCCTCGATCGCGTTGCGTATCAGGTTTGAGAATACCTGCCGTAATTGAGCCGGGAACCCATGGACCGTGACCGGGCCTTTCCACTCCTTGACAATGCTTAGATTCTTATCCACCACTTCGCGATTGTTAAGAGCCAGGACGTCTTCCATTAATTCAGCCAGATCGACAACCAGGGGCGTGGCGCTTTCTCGATGGAAGGACAAGATTTGCCGGGCGATCCGCGCCACCCTCTGGACCTCTCGTTCGGCGGAAAACAGGTAGGCTGATCCCTCCGCCGACTGGGCGAGCGGCCCGCGAAGGAGATACAAGAGATTGGTGACGGCCTCGAGCGGGTTATTTATCTCGTGAGCAATGGTGTGCGCCATTCTTCCCGTCGCCGCCAGCCGCTCGTTGAGAAGCGCTGAATGTTCCGCCATCTTCTGCTGAGTTATTTCAGCCAGAATGAAGATGCGGTTGATCACCGTATCTTCCAGATAGACCGGCTCCAGGCTCAACCGAAACCATTGCGTTCCGGCGAGCAGCTCGAGGGGACCGACATCGATCTCTTCAGGCAGCTCAAACTGGAGGGTTTCCTGAAGGAGTTGCTTCAGATCATGACCCTCGATCTCCGTATACGAGCGTCGCAGAAGTTCGGTCATGGCGCGGTTGCAGCGTTGGACGATTCCTGCAGGGTCCACCACGGCTACACCCTCGCCCAGCGCATCGAAGGTGGCCTGCCATTGTTTGGAGGCAATTTTGGCCAGCGACTCCGCCTCATGCAGCTTGACCAGAGATCGGACAGTGGCCACAAGAACGTTTGGTTCCACGGGCTGCGTCAGGTAGGCATCCGCTCCGCTCTCCAGCGCATAGACTCTGCTCTCGTTATCTTCGAACGCGGCAGAGAGTTGTAAAACCGGGATGTGACTCGTGCGGGGATTGGACTTGATGCGGCGGCAGACCTCGTAGCCCAGAATGTCCGGCAATTTCACATCCAGCAGGATTGCCGCCGGAACCTGCTTGGCAAGTTCCAGGGCTTCGCGTCCGCTCTCCGCTTCGATCACCTTAAAGCCGGAGCGCATCAAGGCATGGACAGTGGAATATCGATTGGCCGGCCGGTCATCGACCACTAGGATCGTGTCTTTGCCGGAGCTCACGCCCGAATCCCTGCTGCCTGGAGTACCTCGACCAGGCCGCTGGAAGCCTCTTCAGGTTTCGATGCGCGCTTCGTATAGAGGATTGCTTCCGCTTCGGACAACGTGGCTCGCTCCTCATCGGTAAATTCCCGCGAGGAATGAACAATCACCGGAAGTAAGGGGAACGATGCGCTATTCCTGATCTGGCGCAGCACTTCGAATCCGTCCACGTCTGGCATGACGATATCGAGGATGACCGCGTCCGGAGGATCGCGCTCAATCAGACCGATGGCCTCCCGGCCGCCGCGGGCCTCGAGTACGCGATAACCGAGCTTCGCCAACTCGCCGCCCAGCAGGTAGCGCGTGACCTCGTCATCGTCGACCAGAAGAACGGTTTTGGAAGGTTGGCCCTGGATGAGCTCCTGCACCGCGCTCAGCAAGGTGAAGGGTGCGACTGGTTTCGCCATGAATTTCGTCGCACCCGCTTCCAGCGCGGAGTTTTCATCATCCACAACGCTCACAACTAGAATTGGACCCGCGTAGCCCTGCGCCTTCAATTCGCCGATATAGAAGAGGCAATCTCTTTCGTCGATCAGACGATCCAGGACGACCAGTTGCGGCCTCATGATCTTCATGGCTTCGCGGGCCTCTGGAAGGTTGGACACGAAGACGGCCTGGTAGCGGCTGCTTTTCATGGCCATCTGATGTACAAAACTGGTCTCCCGGTTATCTTCGACAAACAAAATCGCGCCCGCGGCAAGTTCAGCCCTGGATGGTGGTGGCAACGGCTCCTGCACGGCTCCGCCGGCGCGCAGAGGGACGCGGGCGGTGAACGTCGAACCCTTTCCTGGGACACTTTCCACCGTAAGTGTGCCGCCCAAAAGTTCTGTCAACCTTCTCGATAAGGGAAGTCCCAGCCCGGTACCCTTGACCTGGCTTTGTAGCTCCCCCGCGATTTGCACGAACTCTTCGAAGATCCGCTCCTGATCCTCCGGGGCGATGCCAATGCCCGTGTCCGCAACGCGAAACACAATCCAGCCGTTTTCTTCCAGCGCCGCTGTGACTCGGATGTGACCTTTCCTGGTGAACTTGAGCGCATTCGAAATCAGGTTGCGCAATACTTGCGAGATCTTTCCCTCATCCATGTAGAGGGTCGGGATTCCAGGGCCAGCTTCAAAAATCAGCTCCAGGCTGTTTCCGGCCAGCAGAGGCTTAAGCATGCCGCGCAGCGCGCCGAAGAACTCCTGGACTTCAAAGTGTCTCGGCTTTACATCGATCTTGCCCGCCTCCACCTTGGCCAGGTCGAGCAAGTCGTTGACCAACTCGGAGAGTTCTGCGGCGGAGCGCTGGATGTAAGTAACCTGTTTTTCCTGCTCCGGAGAAAGATCGCCGTCGAACCTGCCCAATAGCAGGCTGGTCAGGGAGGTGATCGAATTGAGAGGTGTGCGGAACTCGTGCGAGAGGTTGGAAAGAAAACTTGTTTTGAGGTCGGAGACTCGACGCAAATCATCCGCATGTTGGTCCAACTCGGCGTAAAGCGCGACCACTCCGCGATTCGTGTCTTCCAATTCACGGTTCAGGTCGGCCAGTTGCTCCTGTCTTTCCTTGAGCTCAGCCAGCGTTTTTAACAGTTCCTGGTTCTGCCGCTCGATCTCGTCAAAGGGATCGGCCAGACTGCTGTTGGCTATCTGCAGCGCAATTGATTTTGCGTTGGTTGCCGTGATGATGGGAGCGATTCTCGGGAGCGGCTTGCCGCATTCCACCATCGTGCCGGCAGGGGTTGAGGTGATGGAAAAATGCTCCATCAGGCGCCGGGTGCCGATGAGCCCCATACCCAAGCCAGTCTTTGAGACGTAGCGGCCGTTGAGGATCTCGTTCAGATTCGGAATTCCAGGGCCTGTATCGCCGACGCGAATGATGAACATCTGCGGGGAAGAGTCCTGGACCAGAAATTCTACAAAACCGCCTTCGGCATATCGGAAAGCGTTGCGAGCCAGTTCTGAAGCCGCGGTCGCCAGCCGGATCTGCTCCTGGTGCTCAAATCCAAGATGAGCTGCGATGTCCCGCGCTCTCTGGCGCGCCTGAACGACGTGCCGCTCCTGGCGAAGCCGGATGGTTAAAGGCGAGAGGACAAAGGTGGCGATCATTGGGGTAAGATGCGAGGCTAAATGCGTGAAATTAGGATTGTAACGTCGTCACGCTTACGGCAGAAATCCCGATAGAGAATACCGGCCTGGAGGGCGGGATGGCGACCCGCTAGTCCCGGATATTGATCTATATTCCAGCGTGTAGCCAGACCATCGGAGTGCATGATAAGCGAAGAACTCTTCTCCCAGGAATAGGAGAAATCTTGGATGCGGCCTATCGAATGTCCAAGTGTTCCGTTCATCGAGACCATACTGCGCGTTTTGCGCCCGTCATATATGGACCCGGAGATATTGCCGACGCCTGCATAATTGACCATTGCCTTATCATGCAGGATTTCCGCGATGGCTACAGCCGCGCCCCGCGTCTTGGCTAAAGCCAGGTGGGCGTCGCTGAGAATCCTGACCGGGGATAGATGGGGAGCTTCCTGAAAGACTCTGATTGCTTCCCGGGCTGCTTCGGCGGCGGCAGGTCCGTGGCCCAGGCCGTCGGCCACGATGTAGATACTGCGGTTGGGAGTGAAATGTACGCTCCAGGCATCGCCGCATTGAGTTTCGCCGGAGACCGCGAGCGAGACGGCTCCCAGGGCGTAGTCGCTGGCAGATTGGCCGGCGGTGGGCGATTCGCGGACAACCCGGGCAAGCAAAGCTGTTCCGGCGCCGGGGGCAGAATAAATCTGCAGCAGGCTGGCCAATCGTGAGATCGCTCCCAAGCCCTGACCTGGCGTGCCCGCCGTCGAATAGCCGTCTTCGAGAGATCGACCAACGTCCGCGATGCCCTTGCCGTTGTCCAGTGCCAAAACATCGATGCCGGCATCGTCCCGAAATCGCCAGGGCACCAAAAGAAGCTCGCCCCGGTCCGCGTGGGCGGCGATATTGGCCGCAGCTTCAGTTACGACGATTGCCAGCTGGCCGCGGCGGAGCTCTCCGAAGTCCATAAGGTCGGCCAACGCCAAAGCCTGACGTCGCGCATGGCCTGCCTGGCTCGAGTCCGCCAGACTGATAGGGACCGATACGCTCGGCGGCAACATCACTTCCATCGGATTACGGTGACGGTGGTGCCTTCTCCTGGAGCCGTCTTGATCTCAAATTCGTTCACCAGGCGCTTGCTGCCGCCCAGCCCCAACCCCATCCCCTGTTTGCTGGTGAAGCCGTCGGTGAGCGCCTGCTTCACGTCTGTGATGCCGGGGCCCTTGTCAGAGAAAGTAAGCCTGATACCTTTTCGCACACCGTTGGTCACTTCGGCGATTTCCAGCTCGCCGCCGCCCCCATGTTCCAGCGTGTTCCGCCCCAGTTCGCTGGCGGCGGTAACGAGCTTGGTTTGATCCACCAGGCTTAATTTCAAGTCGATCGCCCAGACGCGTACTCTCTGGCGCACAAACACCACGTCGGAAGAGTCTTTGATGGGGAGTACTTCAGCCTTTTGGGAAATCCCCGTCATCGTCCTCATCCTCAGCGTAGGCCGCTGCAGTCTGTTGCAGGAATTGCATCCCGGATTCCACGTTGAGCGCGGTGCGGATGCCGGGCAACGACATCCCAAGTTCCACCAGGGTGATCGCGACTGCCGGCTGCATACCCACAACGACGGTTTCTGCGTCGAGGACCTTAGCCATCGATGCGATGTTGGCCAGCGTTCGACCGATGAAAGAGTCCACGATTTCCAGAGACGAGATGTCAATCAACACGCCACGCGCCCTTACGTCGGCGATCCTGTTGGTCAGATCGTCCTGAAGCGTCAGCGCTAATTTGTCATGCATGTCAACCTGGATGGTGACCAGAAGGAAGTTGCCCATCCGCAAAATTGGTATGCGATCCACTGCCTATAGCTCCCGGGAGGTCGATGCTGTGGGGCCGTTTAATTTAGCAACCCGCGTGACCACCCGGCCGCTGCGCTCCAGCGCCAGACGAAAGGCGTCGGCTAACCGGGCCTTGGTAATCACATCCTGGAGATCGATGCCGAGGTGAACGATGGTCTGCGCAATCTGCGGCCGGATGCCGCTCAAGATGCATTCGGCGCCCATCAGTCGAGCGGCCGTGATGGTTTTAAGCAGGTGCTGCGCTACCAGGGTATCCACGGTGGGCACGCCGGTAATGTCTATGATCGCAAAACGGGAGTTGGTCTGTACGATGGCCTGCAAGAGAGACTCCATCACCACCTGGGTCCGTGCGCTGTCCAGCGTGCCGATCAGCGGAAGCGCGACGATTCCATCCCACAACATGACCACCGGCGTGGAAAGCTCCATCATTTCTTCCTGCTGCCGCTGGATTACCTGGTCGCGTCCACGAATATAACTGTCGGTGGTGTGCAGGGCGAGCTTGTCGAAGAAGTCGCCGGCGGAGGAGATATCCGAGAAGAGTTGGTTGGCGTCATTTCCCCGCTGTTTCTGGATGAGTCCGAAGACGGGAGCCTTCAAAGACATGACGAAGATGGCAGTTTCAGACGGCGTGAAGCCCTGAACCGCTCGCGAAGCGGACAAGCTGGCGAGCAAATCTTTCAGCGGCTGCCACGCAGAGGAATTCAGATCATCCAAAGAAGTCTCGGTGGGAACGGTGCTGATCGCCGAGAGTATTTCGACCGCCTGCGTCTTGAGTTCCCGGTCATCAATCAAGTCGCGTCTGCGAATTCCGCTCTTGATTCCTTTCAACCACTCTTCCAGAAGCGCATCCTGATTTTTCTGGATAGCCTCTAATATCTTTGCCACTGCACACCCCGTCGATTCGGTCAGATATTCCACGTCAAAACTGTCTGATTCTACAGGGAGCCCTGGGGTTGGTCGAAGATGGGAGCCGGGCAGGCAGTCTTTCGTTCTGCAGGCGAAGACTGCGGGTTCGGTTTCTGTCGCAGTCCGGGGAATTGAAGTGTTTTTTTATTCTCTGATGTCGTTACATGGCGCATGCACCTGCTTGACTTTTGGCGCTCTGCTTTCCGTTAAATCTAAAGTAACTTCCGAAACGATAACCGTCGATTGGAGAAAACAATCTTTGCGTCTGGAACCCATTCTGCAACGCGCCGTACCGTGTAAGCAGATGATATCGGCACAGCTTGCGGCTCTCGCGTACCTCTCGCTGGTCGGCAGTTGTCGGTAGTTTCGGCCTAAAGCGAGCGAAGGACAGTTTTACCGCTGTCCGGTGGCACACCCGATCCCTGTCTCAAGATAAGCAATCCACGCATCCCGCCGCGGCGGGATTTTTTATCGCACCCCACTGCTCCCAAAGGCGCAGCGGGAAGCTCTGTCCATAACTTCTCTCACATGCAAGGAGACACCTATGCCCGAAGATAAAGTCAGCGATCCCATCACCAGCCAGGAAGTAGCCTTTGCCCACCTGGTCCTCTCTGGCGCCATGACCGACCGTCAAGCCGCCGAAGCCGTCGGCCTCAACCCCGACTCCGCCGCCTCCACCAAAGCCACGCCCCGTGTCCATGCCTACATGCTCGGGCACCGCGCTGCCGTGCAGCACCAGCACCGCCCGAACCTGGACCGCAAAGCAGTGCTGGACCGCCTCTGGGAAATCGCCCACCTCAGCCCCGAAACAACCCGAGGCAGCGTTACCGGCCAGGTCAAGGCCCTCTCCATCATCGTGGCCATGGAAAACTTCATCCCCAACCGTCACGCCGCCCCCGTGGAAAAGACATCGGTCCCTGCGCCCGCCCCGGAAATCTATGTTGCCGAGTGGCTTCGCGAGCAGCAGGCCACAACCCTTGCCGCGACTAATAATAATGACCCGCAGCCAAACCCCGCTCCCGCCCAGCGAGAAGACGGGCTCGCTCCGAACTCGGCGGAAGAGGCACATCCTGGCCCCAGCCAGTCCACCATCGCCGACCCGTCGAGCCCGTCGGAAGCACCGCCGCTAGCCCCGAATGTCCCCGAGTTCGTTTTCGTTCCCGACCTGCGAGTTCCTTTCTCTATCAAAAAGAACCCCTTTGCCCCTCGCCGCCGCTAAGTCAAAATCGTCAAAAAGGACCCAAAAATATCAAATTTTAAAAATCTCACCGCCACCGGGCGCCGGTCAGACACTTTCGACTCTGTCCATCCACATCCACTCATGCCAACGTCTGCCACCGCCCTCCACTTCGTCATCCCGACAAGGGACCTGCAGTTTCACTCGGACCACCTGCAAATGCCTATAAGTGACCCCCAGCTTGTTTCTCTTTGCTAATTTGAAAGAATGACTCGGGACGGCACCCGGATTGCCCGTGCAACTTGATGTAACAAGGCACGCCTGGGCTGAAGTGCAATTACCAAAACCAGCCTCAGGTTGCGGCCGCAACACTTCCGAATTCTGCCGCGTTGGCTCTGAAGAAGTCTTCCAGGGTTTGCGCATCGCCTCCCGTGACGGTGCGAATGGTATCGGTAACGCTGCGAGGCCCTTCACCGCTCCGTCCTTCAGTCGATCGAAAGTAGCGCCAAAGATGCGACAGATGATCGAGCGCGTGAGGGTTAATTTTGCCTCTCATCGCTTCGACCCACTGGTCATCCGTGATGCCGGCATATCGTATCGGACGCTCGAGCGCGCTACTCAGCGTGTCGACGATCTCCTTCACGGTGGGTGTGGCAGAGATCAGGTCGTACCCGCCTGTTAAGGCCGTCTCTGGATCAGCCAGCAGTGTAGCCGCCACACGAGAGACGTCTTCCGCGCCTACCAGCGGGATGGTGGCGCTTCCGTCGCCCCATGGCAGGAACACGGTGTTCTGTTCGGCGACACTCTTTCTTACCAGCGCCCGCACATTTTCATAGTACGGCGGCGCGTGCAGATGAACCGCTCCCACCTCCGCCCAATCGAAGATGCGATCCGCCAGTCCATGTTGCATATTGCGAAAGCTCGGCGCTTTACGCGCGCCCTGGAGTTGCGAATTGTTAATCACAAGCTCGGTCCCGGCTTCGCTCGCGGCGATAGCAAAGATCGTTGTTGCTTCCAGCAGTCCATCGGTCACGGGGTAAGTAAAGTAAGCGCGTTTGATTCCTTTGAAAGAAGCGCGGACAGAGTCTGCGTCCAGCAGATCGCCTTGTACAACCTCCGTACCGAGCTTTCGCAGGGCATCGGATCTAGCATCCAGCTTGTGGACGAAGGCACGAACCGGAATACGTTTTTCCAGCAGAAGGGCTGCGATTCGGCGTCCTGTGGAACCTTGGGACCCGCCGGCTGCGCCCGTCACGAGTATAGCTTCAGACATGGAGTTTCTCCTTCATGAAATGTGCTTCGAGAGCCACCTTGGGCTGCGGACGCACCAGCCAATAGAGCGCCAGGATGTGGGTGATCATCAGCACCGGCACATAGATAATCGGGATCGCATAGGCTGCGCCCAACTGCCCCGCCATCGCAGGCAGTCCGCCCCTGACGGCGTGGTAATAGGCGAGGATGAGGTCCACCGTTCCCACGAGATTGAAGGCGACGACCAGCGACCAAAAGAGCGGACGAACCCTCACCGTGAGAAGCGCCAGGATGGCAAGGATTCCGGTTGCAAAATCGCCGTAGGCAGCGAAGGTGGCGAAGGTGGCCGGCAGGTTAGGGCCAACGACGCCGGGAAGAATGAAAACGAGCCCAAAGAAGCGGAAGCTATGCACCGTGGCGATGACGCGTTGCGCTTCTATCCGTTCCATGGACTTGAGTTTGGGCAGGGCATACGTGCCGAAGCACAGCAGGCACGCGACATAACCTAAAGCGAGATGCACTGGGAAGATAATTTGCGGCGACATTGGTCCTCCTGCGCATAGGATTATAGGCATCATCCAATGGATTCAGATTTTCTTCGGGCGGATCGAGAGCGGACAAGTTGAACCCTGAGATGATTGCCGACATCCTATAATTGCCCATGCGTTACCCGCCCGAACACAAAGCAGAAGTTCATCAGAAGATTGTGAAAGACGCCTCCCGGCGCATTCGCAGTGAAGGCGTTACCGGCGCTGCAGTTTCAGCCGTTATGCAGGACGCCGGCCTGACCCATGGAGGTTTTTACAAGCATTTCGAAAGTAAGGATGAGTTGCTCATGGAGTCGCTGAGCGAGGCGTTCCAGGACATAGCCGACCGCCTTGTTCACGCCGCCGAGCAGTCTCCACCCGAGACCGCGTGGAAGGCGATCGTGAAAACCTACTTGAGCCTGGAATATTGCGACCACGTCGAGTACGGATGTCCCCTGCCCGCTCTTGCGCCGGAGTTGGCGAGGACCGATCAGGCGATGAAGCCTCGTATCTTTGAAGAACTGAAAAAATACAGGAGCCGCATGCTTCCGTTTATGCCGGGCCCGCGAACAGCCGACAAAGAGAGCGCCTTCTTCGCTATTTTTTCAACCATGGTCGGAGCCGTTGAAATTGCGCGGATGCTGCCCGAACCCATGATGCGACAGAAAGTGCTGGCCAGCGCAAGAGACCTTCTCCTGCGGAGCTTCTGATTTTCGAAGCAGCTAAACCTGCCGAGTCTGTGTGAGAAACCTACCCAAGCACACAAGACCTAAACCCCTGGACGGGTGCCCAAATAGGTCGCCCGCCTTACACTGAGGGCGTACCATTTGCGGGGCAGGGTCAACGCAACCCGGCTAAGTTCAATGCCACGAAAAACTACGGAAAGCAATTCGGAAGGTCCGATCCACGGCAGCAGCCGAATGGCCGCGATCATTCGGACGCACGACTGGACTTTGACTCCGCTGGGACCATTCGAAAATTGGTCCGAGGCCCTCCTCTTGTCCGCAAATCTCATGCTTTCGTGCGCTTTCCCCTCGCTGGTTTTTTGGGGTAAGGAGTTGGTACAGCTTTACAACGATGCGTTTATCCCGCTTCTCGCCGAACGGCATCCCTCAGGCTTGGGCCAGACCGCCCAGCAGTGCTGGTCGGATGCCTGGCAGATCGTCGGCCCGAACCTCGAGCGGGTCATGCTAGATGGCGAGACGGTATTTCACGAAAATACGGTAGTCCCCATCGTTCGACATGGGAGGTTGGAGGACGTCCGGTGGACCTACAGTTATAGTCCGATCTTCGGGGCAGGCAGGAACGTGCTGGGTGTACTCGTGGTTTGCCAGGACATTACAAGGGAAGTAACCGCTGCCCAGGAACTCCGCAAGCGCGAACAGGGGACGCGAGAGAATGCCAAACGGCTCAGTGAACTCGCAGCCATCGTCGAATCCTCGGACGACGTGATTTTGAGCAAGGACCTGAACGGCACGATCACGAGCTGGAACAATGCGGCGACACGGATCTTTGGCTACTCCCCAGACGAAATGATCGGCGCTTCCATCCTCAAGCTGATTCCGGAGAACCTTCACTCCGACGAGAGAACGATCCTGGAAAACATTCGCGCTGGGCGGCGAATCGAGCACTTCGAGACGATCCGCCGCGCTAAGGACGGAAGGCTTATCGACGTCTCACTTACCGTCTCCCCAATCAAGGACGAAGAAGGCCGCGTGATTGGAGCGTCCAAGATTCTTCGTGATGTCTCAAGCCGCAAGCGAATAGAGCAATCCCTGCTACAAGCGGAGAAGATCGCGGCGACCGGGCGCATGGCTGCGACGATTGCGCATGAGATCAATAATCCGCTTGCCGCGGTGATGAACCTGCTCTATCTTCTGCGGCAAAAGATTACAGACGAGGAAGGCCGCGGCTTTCTGGCGAAAGCTGAGGATGAGCTCGGACGCGTATCCCATATCGCCAAGCAAACATTGGGGTACTACCGCGAGCACGCCGCCGCTAGCCTGGCGTCTCTCAGTGATATCGCAGAACATACACTCACCATCTACGAACCGCGCTGTAGTGCTACCGGGATCACCATCAGGAAATCAATTAACCCAACGACGAAAGTTGTCCTTCGCCGGGGCGAGATGATGCAAGTAATCTCTAACCTGGTGGTGAATTCCATCCACGCTATGCCTCGCGGTGGAACTCTCTCCCTCTCCGTTTGCAATGCTCCGAGGGAGGAAAATGGCGTTGTCCTGACAGTCGAAGACGATGGAGAGGGAATCGAAGCGAAGGATTTGCCCAAGGTTTTCCAAGCCTTCTTCACGACGCGGGCCACGGTCGGCACAGGAATTGGATTATTTGTCGCGAAGCAATTTGTCGAGGGGCATGGGGGGCGGATCAGCATTGAGAGCGATAGCGAGTCAGGGAGGCGCGGCGCGACCGTCCGCATTTTTCTACCTCTGCATACAGCCTACGAGCAGTCTGGAATGTAGCTCCACCGAAGCTTGCACTTGGCCTCATTGAAAGGCGACGCCGGTTCGCCGCCCGGAGAGAACGATGCTTTCTATTCGCGTACTGATCCTCGGCGGTCTATCGCTTCTTGCTGCTGCGAGCCCATCCCTTGCTGCCGACCGTATCGTCTTCTTGCGCATTGCTCCTACAGAATCTACTTTGTACATCGCCGATGCTGACGGCTCCGATGAACAGCCGCTCACGCCGCCTGGGTCAATAAACTACAACCCGGCGTGGTCGGCCCGGGGAGACTGGATAGCCTTTACCTCCGAGCGCGACGGTTCAGCCGATCTCTTCCGTGTGCACCCCGACGGTTCAGGCCTGGAACGCCTCACCGACGATCCCGCATTTGACGATCAGGCCGCGTTTTCACCCGACGGGAAGCGTATTGTCTTTGTTTCTACCCGTGCTGCCGGGCGCGCAAATCTCTGGACCCTCGATGTCTCTACCCGCAGAGTCACCCGTCTCACTTCCGGCGATGGCGGCGACTTCCGCCCTGCATGGTCGCCCGATGGCCAATGGATAGCGTTCTCCTCCGATCGCGGAAGCGAGCTGCCTTCAGCCAAGGGGCGCTGGGAACGCCTCCAGCTTGTGGACCTTTATGTTATCCATCCCGACGGCACGGGCCTCAGGCGGGTTTCGCAGCACGGCAACTTCTGCGGCAGCCCAAAATGGCTGTCCGATGGCAAGCACCTGATCGCGGACTGCATGTCGGCGGAGGAGACCTGGGACTACCGCGTCCGTTTCTACCCCGGCCAGCAGAGCCAGATCTTCAAAGTCGACATCGCTTCCGGTTCGGCGACTGCTCTGACGAAAGGACCGGAGGTAAAACTCGCCCCTTCCGTTCTGCCGTCCGGTGAGATCGCCTACGTACTCGCCGGAGAATCCGCAAAGAGAATTGTCTACGCTGGCGGTAAGGTGGGGCCGGCCGGCGCCGACCTCGCACGCAATCCACCTGCATGGTCCCCGGACGCGAAGCGTGTTGTGTACTGTCGCCAGAAAACCAACCGGACCCCGGAGCCGCTGCCGCTCTGGAGCCGCAACCCGAAGTTCAGCCTGTACACCACCACTTATCTGCCGGCGTATGACCTCAAAGGCGAACGCCTCGCAGTCACCAAGATCGATGCCAGTGGAACCAGCCTCGACCTCGTGGAAGACGGCAAGCCCGCCCAGGCGATTATGCAGCGGAAGGACTTGATCCTCGGGCCGCAATGGTCTCCCGATGGCAAGCAGATCGTCGTTGGCGTTGGCAACTTTACCTCATTTCTCGACTTCGCAGCCGGCGGAATGAAGCCGGTGGATCCGGTCAACGGAGGTGCCGAAGTGGGCATCCTCAACGCCGATGGATCCGGTTTTCACATCCTCACATCGGGCGACAACAATAACGCATTCGCGTCGTTCTCGCCCGACGGTAAACAGATCGTCTATCGGACCGCCGGTCCTGAGGGCCAGGGTCTTCGCATCATGAACCTCGAAGACCGCTCCATCACCCCGCTCACCGATCAGTACGATAATTTTCCCGTTTGGTCTTCCCGCAATCTGATCGGATTCATCCGAAGGATGGGTCACGACTTCGAAGTCATGACGGTCAGTCCCGACGGCAAGAACCTGAAGCAGTTGACGGATGTCAGGGGCAACGAAGCTCATCTTGCCTGGTCACCCGACGGGGACCGGCTTGCCTTTACCAGTTCTCGCATGGGCTTCAAAGACGAGGCGCTCTACACAAACGCACCCCAACCCTACGGCGAGATCTTCGTGATGCGTTACGACGGCTCCGAGGTCGAACAGCTCACCGACGACCAATGGGAAGAGGGTGGAGCAGCCTGGCAGCACAGCCAACCCGGTTCAACGTCTATCGGTTCTTCCTTGCTCGCAGGAGAAGCGACCGCTGCACCGGTTCGCTCCAAGTAGCGGTTTGCTTTCGCTCAATTCGGAGAAAGACATGATCCTTTATTCTGGAGAAGGCAGTGCAGGTATCCGCGAAACCGCTCTGCATCTCCTTCTCGGTGCACTCCTCTTTATCCCTGCTTCCATCGTCTCCGCGCAGTCCGCGCTGCATCTCATTCCGGTGCCGAGGGAAGTCCACACCATCGCGGCCTCGCCTCTGCGCGGTGGTGTCCAGATTATCTGCTCCAGCTGCGCATCCGACGCGGAGGACCGCTTCGCAGCGGACGACCTCGCTGCGACTTTTCAATCCCGTAATATCCCCACCACGGCAGCCGGTGGCTTCCGTCTTGAACTCGCCCGCCTGGCCAACCATGCCGTCCCTGAATTCACCGACGAGATGAAGCCCGAGGGGTACGTCATCACTTCCACGCCCGCCTCCCTCATCGTCGTCGGCGCCACCGCGGAAGGCCTTTTCTACGGAGTGCAGACGGTCAAGCAACTCATCGAAGGCGAGGGTGCCGCCGCCATCCTCCATACTGCCGGCATCCGCGACTGGCCGGCGATGCGCTATCGCGGAATCAGCGACGACTTCGCGCGCGGTCCGCTTCCCACCGTTGAGTACCAGAAGAAACAGATCCGCATCATGGCCGCGTACAAGCTCAACATCTACTCCCTCTACTTCCAGCACGCCATGGAGTACAAAGGGATCCCGCTCATGGGACCGCCCGGCGGCGGCACGTTCACTCAAGCGCAGGCGCGGGAGCTCGTCGCCTATGCCGCCCGCTATCACATCACCGTCATTCCCGAGCAGGAATCATTCGGCCATCTTCACTATCTGCTCGACTGGGAACAGTACTCTCCTCTCGCCGAAACCCCACACGGTGACGTCCTGGCGCCTGGCCAGCCAAGCGCTCTGCAGCTTACTCACCAGATGTTCGCTGAGATGGCCGGCATCTATCCCGGCCCTTTTCTTCATATAGGAGCTGACGAAACCTCGGACCTAGGCCGGGGCCGGACCAAGGCGCAGGTGGAAGCCCGCGGCGCCGGGGCCGTTTACCTCGATTATTTGCAGCAGATCGTGACCGACCTCGAGCCCCTCAAGCGCAAACTGCTCTTTTGGGGAGACATCGCCATGCACGATCCTGCCCTCTTGAAACAACTCCCCGATCAATTCAAAAAGAACACCATCGCGGTTGCGTGGGAGTACGAACCTCATCCCGAAGGCTTCGCTCCCTTCATTACTCCGTTTACCGACGCTCATATCGAGACCTGGGTTTCGCCCGGCATCAATAACTGGTCGCGCGTCTATCCCAACTACAACAAGGGCCTTCTCAACATCCAACAATTCACCGCGCAGGGTCAACAGCTCGGCGCCACCGGCCAGCTCAACACCATCTGGGATGACGATGGTGAAACGCTAGCCGACAATAACTGGTACGGCATCCTCTTTGGCGCGGAAGCCGCGTGGCACAAAGGCGAGGCCTCTATCCCCGGCTTTCAGTCCTCATATGGCGCAAGCTTCCATGGCGACCTGACCGGAAAGATCGATCAGGCCCAGCAGGAAATCATGACCGCCGTTCAGATTCTC
The DNA here is from genome assembly GCA_963743365.1 of uncultured Acidobacteriaceae bacterium. Classification (GTDB taxonomy): domain Bacteria; phylum Acidobacteriota; class Terriglobia; order Terriglobales; family Acidobacteriaceae; genus PALSA-350. The sequence goes on along the minus strand of CAVUQE010000010.1, from coordinate 98,293 downwards.
GGCGGAGCGCTGGTCCACGCCGATGAGTCGGACTACACCTTTTGGAGCGATCCCTGGTCCGTCGATGGCCAGCGTAAGGCGGCGCAGATCCGGCCTGTCGTCTCCGCGGTCCGTCTCCACGCCGAGCGTGCCATTGTCCTGGTCGCCGAGGCCCGCAACGCCAACCCCGCTCTCCGCGAAACCGATACTCTCGACGCTCTCGATCTGGGGGCCCGCCGCTTAGACCTCATCGGCCTCAAATTTCAGGTCTCTGACGAGATCGCCGGCCGCTACGCCGCGGCCTGGGCGCTCCGGGACTCAACAAAGAAGGAAGACCGCGCAGAGGTTTCGCGGCAATTGGGCGAAATCCAATGGAGAATGCAAGACATCGGTCAGACCTATTCGCTGCTGCGCGATCTCTATAAGCAAGCGTGGCTCAAGAGCAATCGCCCCTACTACCTGAGCTACAACCTTGCGCGTTACGACCTCGCCACCCAACTCTGGCTCCAGCGCATCGATCAGGTCGGAGCAGCGGAACTGGAGTGGGACAACTCCCATACCCTCCCCGCAGCCAGCAACCTTGGCATCCCGCCCGCAAACGCCAACGACTAACTGTAGGTTCTCACACTAAGGACGGGTGCCCCACATCTCGCTGGTTTTTCGCGAGATGTGGGATACCACAGCTGTCAATCACTAAGGGTGTCGGATGAATCGAGAGTCAGAAGGAAAGAACGGCGCCCACCCGTTCTTAGTGTGGGAACGAGAGTTAGTCAAAATTCCTTCTGTTGGATGGCCCTGACAGATATGGCGAGCAAAATACCTGCTAAGAAAACATAGATCGTTGCCTGGAGCCAGGGTATGGGAAACAAAAGGGCATTCGTCCGCCTATTCAAGTATTCTAAGCCGGTCATGAACTCCCAAGGATTGTAGCGACGCAAAGCAGCACCACTAAGTGCGACCGCTGTGACAATGACCGCACCAAAACTAACCACTGGGGCAGTGTACTCACCACTAATCAGGGAGGAGATCAGGACAGCCATCGCGAAAAACACCAGGCCGCCTCCGAGCAATAGCACCAGGTAGAAGGCGGTTTGGGAGACTGAATGCGTCTTTCCAAAAATGCTACCCACCGTAAACATCGCCGTCCATGGGACAATCGCCAGCACGATGGCTTGAGCAAGGCCCATGCATAGACGAACCATCATGAGGCGAGTCCTGCTTACTGGGAGCGCCAGGGTGAATGCGGAAGACCCGGTCGCTTTCTCACGAAGCAGGCCACCCATCATGATCAGAGTGACAGCTAATGCCCACATCATCACCAGTATCTGGTGGCCTTCAAAGAACACGAAGTTGTAGTAATCCGTTGGTACCTCGTCGATAACGTTGCGGTCTCCATGCAGAACAAAGATGGAGCACAGGGCAACCATTCCCACCAGAGAGATCAGGAACCGCGATCGAGTCTCCAACCAGGCCTTATACCAAAGCATTGCTCAATTCTCCTTTACCTTTTCCAGAAAGATCTCTCGCAGTCCTACGGGGGTCACGTCGATCGAAGTGGCTTGGAAATCGTGCGCCCGGGCTACGACTCCCTCCGTGTTTCCGCTTGCCAATACCCTCATCTGATGGCCGCGGGTTCTCACGTCTTCGACGCCGGTGATGCGAAAGTCACGTTCTGCTGGAACGGATGGAAAGACGAGATCGATTTGCCGATACGACTGGCGCAGTTCGTCCAGCGAGGAATCCAGCACCAGGCGCCCCGCATGGAGAACGCAAACCTGATCGGCAACGCGCTCCACCTCGGCGATCTGATGCGATGAAAAGAAGACTGTGGTCCCCTCGCTGCACCGCGTTACCAGGGTCTCCAGCAGTTCCTCAATCCCCACTGGATCAAGTCCCTCGCTCGGCTCGTCCAGAATCAACAACTCCGGCCGCCGTGCGAACGCCAGCAATAGCCCTAGCTTTGTCCGCATCCCTTTGGAAAGGGACTTAACTTTCCGGTCGAGGGGCAGCTTATATTGGCGCAGGAGCTTCTGCTCCTCGTCGGGACGCCAGTCCGGGTAAAACCCGCTCGTGAAGCGGATCATCTGCTCCACGGTCATGAAATTGTAGAGCTGTTTATTCTCGCTTACATAGGCGATCTGTGAACGGATACGAATACTCTCGATCGGGTCGCTGATCCGCTGGCCCAAAATCGTGCCGTCCCCGCTGCTTGGCCGAATCATGCCCAGCAGCATTTTGATCGTGGTGCTCTTGCCCGCGCCGTTTAGACCGAGAAACGCTGTAATACTGTGCGGCCTGACCGAAAGATTGATTTCCTTGACCGCTTCCACCGCGCCGTATGACTTGGCAAGTCGCTCCGTTTGAATGGCTAGTCCTTGGGTCATCTTTTCCTCACCGTCTCAGGCTGATGAAGCAAAGCCGCTTCGAACATCCTGCGAATCTCTTCGTCGCGAAAATCCCGTTCACGGAGGTCTTCAACCAGGTCAATCACTCTTCGGCTTGCAGCTTGAATGTGATTCGACAACGAGCGAGCACGGTGATTCGCGGAGATGAATGCTCCCGAACCCTGGCGCAGTTCCAGGAGCCCCTCATGTTCGAGTTCCGTGTACGCTTTTGCGATCGTGTTGGGGCTGACGACCAGCTCCTGCGCTAGCGTCCGAATGCCGGGTAGTTGGTCTCCATCCTGGAGCGCGCCACTCTCGACCGCATGCCGGATTTGCTGCACCAGCTGCAGGTAAAGAGACTGCCCCGAAGTGGGTGTCAATTTTAAAAACATAAGAGGTCTACTGTATCAGTGTAAAGGTACAGCAGTACAGTGCTCCGCCAATAAATTCCCTCTAAGCCCCTGGGTGGTTCACCCCACGGGTCGTAGGCCCAGGTTGGAAGATTTGCCCCCATGTGTCACCGTACCTGTACGGAGGCGTGGAAATCGTGATCGGTCGTTCTCTCCTGGTGATCTTTGTTTTAGCTCTCAGCGTCATTGCGTGGCCGGCGCCGGCCCAGCAGGCGGATCCTTCCGCGGCGATCGATCAGCGCATTCAGGCTGCGATTCAGGGCTTTCCCGGCAGCGTCAGCCTCTATGCCACGAACCTCGACACCGGGGTCAGCTATGGGCTTCGCGCGGACGCACCCGTTCCCACCGCCAGCACCATCAAGCTCCCCATTATGGTCGAGCTCTTTGCTGAAGCGGAGGAGGGAAGGCTCGACTGGAACCAGAAGCTCCTGCTGACCGATCAGGACAAAGTCTCGGGCAGCGGTGTGCTCACGGAGTTCTCTTCAGGAGATGCCTTTCCCATCCGTGACCTGATGCACCTGATGATCGTCGTCAGCGACAACACGGCAACCAACTTGATCCTCGACCGCATCGGCGGAAATGCAGTGAACCTTCGCATGGCTCAGTTGGGGTTAAAACAAACCGCCGTCATGCGCAAAATCATGCAAGCCAAGCTTTTCCCCGATCCACGCGCAACACCTAAGCCGGAGGGTATGACGGAGGAGGGCAAGAAGCCGGGAAACGACCGCTGGGGCACGGGCAGAAGCTGTCCCCATGACATGGTCCTTCTTCTTGAAAAACTCTACCGCGGTGAGCTGGTGAGCAAAGCCGCTTCCCAGGAAATGATCGCCGTGCTCAAACGTCAGCATGATCATAGCGGCGTGGGAAGAGATATGAATAACACCGTCATCGCCAGCAAATCGGGCGCGTTGGACCACCTGAGAAGCGATGTGGCAATTGTCTATTCGCCGCACGGGCCCGTAGCCATGGCGATTACAATTAACGGTATCCCGGAAGTCGACTACGGCGTGGACAATCCTGGTAATCTTCTTATATCGAAGCTCTCCGAGATTCTTGTTGAAGAATTGGCGCCTGCCAAGTAGGCATGCGAAAAAAAAGCAATAGAAGACAAACGATTGTTACACTGAACGCTTCGCAGCGGCATAGCACCAGAAAAAGTGCTGTTTTCGCGACAAACGCGCTTGCATTGTTGTCAGGCTATGGTTATATTCGAATACTGACCTTCATAAGGTTCGATTAGAAAGCAAGACCTGGAAGAGTTGGGATCGTTGTCTTTGTAGGGCCCTGTAGATCTTTGGAGGCGAGTATGAAACGAATTACCTTATGGGGCGCAGCCCTCGTAATGGTCCTGGGGCTTTGTAGCGCCAGCCAACCCTTGTTAGCTCAGCAAATCACAGCCAGCATTACTGGCACAGTCGAAGATGCGTCTGGAGCGGCTCTTACCGACGCTACGGTCACGGCGCGCGATACTGAGCGGGGCACGACGAATACCGCCCAAACTACTCAGGGCGGCGTATTTACTTTCTCCAATCTTCCCATTGGCACCTACGAAGTAAAAGCAGAGGCAGCGGGTTTTGACACTGCTGTCGAGCCGCCCATCACCCTGGTGCTCAACCAGGTCGCACGTCTCACGTTCAAGATGAAGGTGGGTGCGGTTACCAACACCGTCCAGGTGAGCTCCGAAGCTCCGCAGTTGCAGGCCGACACCACCCAGGTCAGCACTCTGATCGATTCCAAGACCATCACTGGGATCCCGCTGGCAACCCGCAACTACGTCGAGCTGACTCTGCTTTCGCCTGGCAGCGTCACCGTGGATAACACCACCTTGAACAACGGAGATAACGTCAACAGCGGCGGCCGTCCCTACATCAATGGACATCGCGAGCAGTCTAATAACTTCATTCTGGATGGTATGGACAACAACCAGACCTCCGAAAATGACCTGGCTGTCACGCCTTCGCCCGACTCCATCCAGGAATTCAACGTCATTACTGCCAACGCCCCGGCTGAGTTCGGCAACTTCTCCGGTGGCATCATCAATGCCTCCATCAAGTCCGGCACCAATCAGTTCCACGGCGATGCCTGGGAGTTCTTCCGCAACAACGTCCTCAATGCCAACCAGTGGGAAAACAAATTCCTCGGGCCGGGGGCCGAATTGCCTCGCGAGGCTTTGCGCTGGAACATGTTCGGGGGCACGGTGGGCGGGCCCATTCTCAAAGACAGGCTATTCTTTTTCTTCGACTATCAAGGGCAGCGCTTCGATCATCCCACAACCAGCTCGAACATGACCGTGTTCACCAACAACGAGCGGGCGGGCGATTTCTCCCAGCTTACGACCCAGTTGACGAATCCGCTCACCGGTGCTCCCTACCCGGGAAATCAGATTCCCCTCAGCCAGATAAATCCGGTTGCCGCGGCGCTCTTCGCCTCCAGCTACTATCCCAAACCAATCAACGGCAACTTGACCAACAACGCAATCAACCTGACCAACTCGGCTTTCAATGCCGATCAGGGCGATGCCAAGGTTGATTGGAATATCACGCAAAAGGATCGCCTCTCCGCCCGCTACTCGCAGGCATACCAGAACGACCCCGCGACCAACTCGCAGCTGATCCTCGGCAACAGCTATACCAAGGTCCCGATACACAATACCGTCGGAACGTGGACCCACACCTTAAGCCCCAACATATTGAACGAAGCCCGTGTGGGCGCATCCTGGATCACGATTCTTAGCGGATCCAGCTTCGTCCCCAGCATCGGTAATCTGGGCACAGATCTGGGGATTGCCAATGCCAACACAGTCGGGCCCGGCCTGCTGTTGCTGGGTTTCGACGGCGGCACCGCTCCCTCGCCCGGCGGTTCCGGCACACTCACCAACGTGGGTAACAACATCATCGACCAGAATTTCGCCGACACCGTGATCCAGTTTGACGACGGCGTGGTCGTTACCCATGGCAAGCACGTCTTCAAGGCGGGTTTCCAGATGTGGCGGTTCCGCATCAACACCTTCTACAGCGGCAACAGTGGTGAGTACGGTTCCATCTTGTTCGCGGGCAATTTCACCGGTGATCCGGCAGGTGACTTTTTCACCGGCTATCCGGAAGCAACCGGTAAGGGTGTCAGCACCGGCGGCACCTGGCACCAGTTTTCCTGGAGATTTGGCGGATACGGTCAGGACGACTGGCGTATCACCCCCACTCTGACTCTGAATCTTGGATTGCGCTACGAAGCGAGCACTCCCTGGGTGGAACTCAACAACCGCCAGGACAACCTGGATCTGACCACCGGCGATCTCGAGTACGCAGGTGTGGACGGCAACAGCCGCTCCCTCTACGACTCTGTTTACGGATTGCCGGACTTCCAACCCCGCGTCGGCTTTGCCTGGTCGCCGTCAGTCTGGGGAGGCAAGACAGTCCTCCGCGGCGCGTATACCATCTCCTCTTACCTGGAAGGAACCGGTACCAACTTGCGCCTCCCGCGCAATCCACCGTTCACCCCATCCGAAGTCACCGCGACCTATCTCAAGCCAACTTACCAGACCCAGCAAGGTCCAGGTGGCTCCGTCCCGGGCGATCCGTTCGCGGGGGCTGTCATGTATGTTTGGGCTAAGAAGGTACAGCCTGCCATGGATCAGCAGTGGAACCTGACCGTGCAAACCGAAGCCAGCCGCAACACGACGCTCCAGCTCGGTTACGTAGGTAGCCATGATACGCACTTGATGGTTCCCACGCCCTACTTGCAGGGCACACTCAATAACGGCGTGGTCGGGCCTAGCCTGTACTTCCGGGATAATCCCGCTTTGATCAACGATATTTCCCAAGTATCCGGGACAGCCTCGACAGGTTTCACCACTTACAACGCACTTCAGGCCGTTTTACAAAAGCGCGTTTCCAATGGCCTGCAAGGACAGGTTGCTTACACCTGGTCCCACTGTCTGACCAACAACAGCGGATACTATGGAACCTGGGGCGCAGCCACGCAGGGGTCGCCTTCCTCGCCGTACTACCAGAATCTCTACAATCCTCACGGCGACTACGCCAGCTGCTACTCTGACGCCAGCAGCATTGTAGCCGCCTACGCCACCTACGATCTGCCGGTTGGCCACGGTAGGGAGTTCGGCAACAACATGAATCCTGTCCTAAATGGCGTGGTGGGTGGCTGGACCGCTTCCACGATCATCTCCCTTCACACCGGCTTTCCTCTGGCGGTCTCCACCGGGACCGACAGCTCGGGAACCAACGGACGCGGCCCGCGACCCAATTGCGGAATGACACAAACCCTCGGTCGCTCACCCAGCATTGTCGGCGGAGCATTCCAAGGCTATCAATGGGAGAGTCCGAATGGGTACTCAATACCCGCGACTGGAACCTTTGGCAATTGCCCGGCGGAAGGTCCCGACAGAGGACCCGGGTACACCGATACGGACATTGGGCTGGTGAAGGCCTTCCACCTGAACGAAGCCCGGTACTTCGAGTTCCGGGGCGACTTCTTGAATACCTTCAACAATGTGCAATTGGGGGCTCCTGCAGTTAGCTTCCCAAGTGCAACCTTCGGTTTGACAAGTCACTCGCAGACCGCAAGGCAAATCCAATTCGCGCTGAAGTTCTACTTCTAAGGGGAGCACCGGATCAATCTGTTGTTTGAAGGGGACGGCCTTCAGGCCGTCCAAAAAATCCGTAGAGCGAGTCGGCTTTAGCCGCTGAGGGAGCTTTACCGGATGCCTGATAAACTCAGGGGCAGACGCTGTTTCACCAGCGTCTGCCCCTTTTCTGTTGGTAGGTGAATGCCGCGTACATTATCTAAGCTGGGCCCTCCGATCTGCTTCGCGTTCGCAGTCGGCTTATCCGCCATCGCGCAGGTTTCGAGCAAGACGGCAGCCGTTACGCCCGCAGCGGCCGAGCACGCCGCGTCGCTGGCTGAGAGTGGCCATTGTGCCGAGGCGCTGCCCCTGCTATTGAAGTCAGCTCACGTCGCCGACAAAGAGCTGCAGAAGAGAATCGGCCTCGATGGCGTGCGCTGCGCCTCCGTGCTGCAGCAGCAGGATGCCCTGTTCGACTTCCTGCGCAGCTTGAGCCGGCAGTTTCCGCGCGATCCCGAAGTGTTGTATGTCTTAACACACGCTTTCTCCGATCTATCCACTCATGCTGCACGAGAGCTGGCCACCACCGCTCCCAATTCGATTCCTGCGCTCGAAATGGACGCGGATGCAAGCGAGATGCAGGGCAAGTGGGACGACGCGGAGAAAGCCTATCGCAAGATACTGGAACAAAATCCACGTTATCCGGGTATTCATTTCCGCCTGGCGCGCCTTCTGCTTTCCAAGCCCAACCCAACGCCGGATTTCGCGGAGCAGGCAAAGAAAGAGCTGCAAGCGGAACTGGCCATCGACCCCTCGAACGCCGGTGCAGAATACGTACTCGGGGAACTGGCGCGCCAGGGCCAGGACCTATCCGCTGCGGAACAGCACTTCTCCAAGGCCACGCAGCTCGAGTCCAACTTCGCCGATGCCTATCTTGGTTTGGGCATGACGCTCTTAGCCGAGAAAAAGTACGCCGAGGCCGTGGCTCCTTTGGAAAAAGCGGTCAAGCTGCAGCCCGGTAACCCGGCCGCGCACTACAGCCTGGCGACTGCCTATTCCCGTACCGGGCGCAAAGAAGAGGCGGATCGTGAATTTGCTTTACAGCAGCAGGCCACCGACCACGCAGGCGGACAGGGAGCCCAGAATCCGCAGTGACCGGCAATTGCCTCGATCTATCTCGCCGCTGTTTTCTCCGGGCCCTGGCAGGCGCCACCGGATCCGTTGCACTCAGTCGCTTCGCTCTTGCTTCCACGCCGTATCCCTTCGAAGAGGTACCGTCGTCCGCCAGCCACATCACCTGGGTACATACCGCCGGCAAGTCTCCGCAGAAGTATCTTCCCGAAACTACCGGTGCTGGATGTGCGTTTCTCGATTACGACAATGACGGATGGATGGACATCTATCTGGTCAACAGCGGCAAGTGTGATTTCTTCGATCCCAATCCACCCTTGCGCAACGCGCTCTATCGTAACAATCGAGATGGCACTTTCACCGACGTCACCGAGAAGGCGGGCGTCCCTGCCGGCGGTTATGGCCAAGGTGTCGCCGTGGGCGACTACGACGGCGACGGCTTTCCCGATCTGTATGTGACCCAGTACGGCAGAAGTATTCTGTATCACAATAATGGCGACGGAACGTTTACTGACGTTACGGAAAAGGCCGGGGTCGCAGCACCTGGATGGGCTTCGAGCGCGGTGTGGTTCGACTACGACAACGACGGGCGCCTGGATTTGTTTGTCTGCAACTTCGTAGAATTCAGCAAATCAAAAAACCTTCCTTGCACCGCCTACAACAAGCCAGGATACTGCGTACCCAAACTCTACAAGCCGTCGCCCAGCTGGCTCTTCCATAACAACGGCGATGGCACCTTCACCGATGTCAGCCTGTCGTCGGGCATTGCCAAGCACCTGGGCAAAGCCTGGGGAGTCGTTGCTACCGACCTCAACAACAACGGCAAAATGGACCTCTTCGTGGCCAACGACACCATGGCGAATTTTCTTTTCATGAATCGGGGCAATGGCAAATTCGAAGAGATTGGCGCCATGGCAGGCGTAGGATTCAGCGAAACAGGCAAAGCCCGTTCGGGCATGGGTTTGGATTCGGCGGATATCAACCAGGACGGCTGGATGGATCTCTTCGTGGCCAACCTGGACCACGAAAGATTTTCCCTCTACCAGAATAATCATGACGAAACGTTCGACGATCAGGCCGACAAGACGTCCATCGGTCCGGCAACCCGCTTGATGAGCGGCTGGGGTTTGAAGTTTTTCGACTACGACAACGATGGCAATCTCGATCTCTTCCTGGCCAACGGCAATCCTGACGACCTGATCGAGACCATGCAAAAGGATGTGACCTACCGGGAGCCGCTGCTGCTTTTTCATAACGACGGCAAGACACTGCAGAATGTAAGCGCGGAAAGCGGGCCGATCTTTTCCCGCAACCTCTCTGCCCGAGGCCTCGCCATCGGCGACTTTGATAACGATGGCGCTGTCGACGTCCTCATTTCCGTGAACGACGATGCTCCGTTGCTTTTGCGCAATACAGCGGCTAAAGGAAACCATTGGCTGGGAATCAAGCTGGTGGGCAAAAAATCGAATCGCGATGCCATTGGCGCGCGCATTACCTACCAGGCGGGAGACCTCAAGCGCAGCAGAACGAAGGTGGGCGGCGGAAGTTATTTGTCGTCCCACGATCCGCGAGTGGTCCTCGGCCTCGGTAAGCGGACGAAGATCGACTGGCTGGAAGTGAAGTGGCCCGAGCCCAGCGGCAAAACGGAAAAGTTTATCGAACTGCCGATCGACAAATACATCACCATCACTGAAGGCGAGGGCCTCAAGCAGACCTGAAATCGCTGCCCCCCGCCCCTACCCGTGGGTGTTTAAACTACACTCAAGCCCACTTTTCTCCCCTGAGGATTCATGCTCCACCGGCTGAGCGCGGTCGATCTATCTCTTGTAGCCATCTATCTGGCGGGTATCACCCTCTTTGGGCTCCAGTTTCGCAGTAAGGATCGTTCCTTAAAGAACTACTTCCTTGCGGATCGCAGAATTCCCTGGTGGGCCATTGCCCTCTCGATCGTGGCCGCGGAAACCAGCACGCTGACCATCATCAGCGTGCCCGGACTTGCCTATACGGGAGATTGGGGATTCCTCGAGATTGTTCTCGGATACCTCCTGGGCAGGATCGTTGTATGCATCATTTTTCTGCCCCGCTATTTTCGCGGCGAGCTGCTCACCGCATACGAAGTGATTGGGGAGCGTTTTGGCCCACGGCTGCACAAGCTCACCGCATTTCTTTTTCTCTTTCTGCGCGCGGCGGCGGAGGGCGTCCGTGTGTTCGCCGTCTCCATCGTCGTGGGCATGGCGATCGGCACGCGGGATGTGGTGTCGATTGCCATCATCTGCGCCCTGACCTTGGTCTACACGCTCGAAGGAGGAATGGCCGCCGTCATCTGGACCGACGTAGTCCAGATGGCGCTCTATGTCGCCGGCACACTTGTTGCCGTCGTCCTGCTGGGAGCTCGCATTCCCGGCGGCTGGCACGCCATCCATGGGATGGCCTCTGCTGCCGGCAAGCTCACCATTTTCCATTTTGCTTTCAGCCTAAGCCAAACCTATACCTTCTGGGCGGGTGTGGTCGGGGGTTGCTTCCTCACCATGGCAAGTCACGGCACTGATCAGCTCATGGTGCAGCGCCTCTTGGCGGCGAAGAATCTGCGCGAATCGCGTATCGCCTTGCTGACCAGCGGCGGAGTTATCCTGGTTCAGTTCGCGCTCTTTCTCGCTATCGGGACTGGGCTCTACTATTTCTACGGTCATGTGAGCAAAGGTATGCCCCCCGGGAGTCCCGATCGCGTCTTCCCGGCCTTCATCGTCGCGGAGATGCCGCAGGGTGTGGCTGGATTGATGGTTGCCGCGATTTTGGCCGCCGCCATGTCGAATCTGAGCGCAGCAGTGAACTCGCTGAGCTCCAGCAGCATGGTGGATTTCTACCTGGCCTGGAAGCCGGCTGCCGATGAACGTCAGCGCGCTCGCTTATCGCGCATCATGACGCTCTTTTGGGCAGCGCTGCTCTTTGTGCTGGCATTGATGTCGCGCGGGGGCGGTCATGTGGTGGAAGTTGGCCTGTCGATCGCGTCCGTCGCCTACGGAGCTCTGTTGGGGGTCTTCCTGCTCGGTACCCTCACCAGGAGCGCAACCGAAACCGGCGCCATGATCGGCATGATCGGCGGTCTGCTAGCCAATATACTGCTCTGGAAGCAGCCTCACGCGTTGCCCTTCAATTTTGGGAACGCGCGGTTCCTGTTTCCCAAAATTGCCTGGACGTGGTTCGTGCTAATCGGATCTCTGCTCACGTTTGTTCTAGGATGGGCAATGAGCAGAATCCTGCCCCATAAGAAGAGTGGCCAGAAGATCCCAGTTCTACTTCCGGTCCTGCTTCTAGCCCTGCTCACCGGGACCACGCCGTTAAAGGCGGCGAACGAGCCCGGCTTTCAACAAATCGACAGGATTATCGAACTCGGGATCGCTACCAAAAAATTTCCTGGTGCGGTGGTCATCGCCGGTCACAACGGCCGCATCGTCTTTGAAAAAGCCTACGGACACCGCTCTCTGAGCCCTGTACCCGAAGTCATGACCGAGGACACGGTCTTCGATCTCGCATCGTTGACCAAGGTCCTGGCGACCGCGCCTGCGGTCATGCAGCTTTACGAGCAGGGACGCTTCCGGCTCAATGACCCGGTAGCAAACTACCTGCCTGAGTTTGCCGTCAACGGCAAGCAGGACATTACCATTCGCCAGTTGCTTACCCACTACTCCGGCTTGCCTGCGGATGTTTCCTTGGAAGATCCGTGGCTGGGCAAGGAGGAGGGGTTGCGCCGTGCATTTGCATCCACGCCGGTTACCGCTCCTGGTGTGCAATTTCGCTACAGCGACATCAACTTCATCGTCCTGGGTGCGTTGGTCGAGAAGCTCTCAGGTCTCACCCTCGATCAATACCAGCAGCGCAACCTGGCCCAGCCTCTGGGCGTGGAGCACATGCGATTTCTGCCGCCCGAAGCTTGGCGCAACCGCATCGCTCCCACACAGTACGACCACGGCGTCATGCTGCGCGGAGTGGTGCACGACCCGACCTCGCGCCGGATGGGCGGCGTTGCCGGGCATGCCGGCCTCTTCAGCACCGCCGGTGATGTCGCTATCTACGCACAAAACCTGCTCGATCGCCTGGCCGGCAGGCCGAGCAACTTTCCTCTGCAGCAGCTGACGCTGGAAAAGATGACCACGCCCGGTCAGCCGGCCACCGGCACTGCGCTTCGTGGACTCGGTTGGGATATCGAATCGCCGTTTTCCAGCAACCGGGGCGAATTGTTCCCGGTGGGCTCGTTCGGTCACACCGGCTTCACGGGAACCTCCATCTGGATGGACCCAACCAGCGATACCTATGTCGTCTTCATGTCGAACGCCGTTTATCCCAACGGGCCCACCGGGATCAACGCTATCCGTGGAGCGGTCGCAAATGTAGTGGCCGCATGGGTCAAGATCCGGCCAGATAGCGGAACTCTGGCCGCCAAGCTGACCGGCTACAACGAATCCATCGCCGGGGAACGCCTTTGGCATGACCGCAACGGCGAGGTCACGACCGGTATCGATATGCTTGAGGATGACAACTTCGCGGAACTTGCCGCTCTCGCCGCCAGGAACGGAGGCAGGTTGCGTGTAGGTCTGCTGACCAATCAGACAGGTCTCGACGCGCACGGCCGCAGAACCATCGACGTCCTGGTCCAAGACGCACAACAAGCCGTTCCCGGGCTCAAGCTCAAACTTCTCTTTAGTCCGGAGCATGGCATTAACGGCGCACTCGATAAAGAAGGCATTCAGGATTCGACCGACCCGTCGACCGGCCTGCCGGTAATCAGTCTTTATGGCTCTGCAGCCCAGCGTCGTCCCGCGCAGGAGACGCTGCACTCGCTCGATGTTGTCCTCATCGACATCGCGGACGCCGGCGTCCGCTTCTACACCTACGAAACGGTACTCCGCTATTTTCTCGAGGCAGCAGGGAAGACCGGCACTCAGATCGTGGTCCTCGACCGTCCTGATCCACTGGGAGGCGCTTTGGTGCAGGGCCCCATCTCCGACGTGGGCAGCGAGAGCTACGTCAACGTGGCGCCGATCCCAGTGCGCCACGGCATGACCCTGGGTGAGCTTGCTCGTTATTTCAACGGAGAATATAAATTGCGCGCGCCGCTGAGTGTCATCGCCATGAACGGCTGGCAGCGCGGCGACTGGTTCGACGCCACCGGCCTCACCTGGACGAATCCTTCACCCAACCTCCGCAGCCTGCGGGAAGCAATCCTGTATCCCGCCCTTGGCCTTATCGAGGGGACGAATGTTTCCGTCGGCCGCGGAACGGACACGCCTTTCGCCTATGTAGGGGCGCCCTGGATCGATGGTCTGGCGTTAGCGCGCGTGCTGAACGCCAGGTTCCTACCTGGAGTGCGCTTTGTCCCGGTGGATTTCACTCCCCGCTCTCCTTATCCGTATGCCGATCAGCTCTGTCACGGAATCGAGCTGATCGTAACCGACCGCAACGTGATCGACTCGCCGGAGCTGGGCCTTGAAATAGCGACTCAGCTGCACAAGCTCTACGCAGACAAATTTCAACTAAACAAGATCGACACCCTGCTAGCCAATCGGACCGTGCTCGAAGCACTTCAGGCCGGCCGTGATCCGCAGCGAATAGCCGAAGACTGGCAGCAGCAACTCCACGATTTCGACACCAAGCGAAAGCCCTATCTCCTCTACTAGCCGAAACCTGGAGCTCCCGCCGTTGTAGGGACAGTTCCGCGGCGTGTGGGTCATACTTTAACGGTGAGTCGATCGCTCTCAATCATCGTTTTCTTCCTCTTAGCCGCACTGCCAAGCCGCCCCCAGACGCAAGCGTCGAGAACCGGCTACGTGGGAGACGAAGCGTGCCGCTCCTGCCACACCCCCAAAGTCGACTCCTTCCACCAGACCGCCCACTATCTGACGTCCGCTGCCCCCAGCGAACAATCCATTCTGGGCAAATTCACCCCAGGCGACAACATCCTCAAAACCGTAAATCCAAATCTGTATTTCCAAATGGAAGCGAAGCAAGGCGCCTTTTTTCAAACCGCAGTAGCGGGTACCAACCCGCGGACAGAACGCTTTGCGTTCGTGGTCGGCTCGGGTGAGAAAGGCCAAACCTACTTATTCTGGGACGACGATCAGCTCTTTCAGCTGCCAGTCTCCTATTGGGCCAACCTGGGGTGGGTAAACAGCCCAGGCTATCGTGACGGCTTTGCGGACTTCGACCGCGCCATCATTCCCCGGTGCCTGGAGTGTCACGCGACCTACTTTCAGGCGCTTCCTCCGCCAAACAACCGCTACAGCACCACCGGCTTTTCCCTGGGCATCCAATGCGAAAAATGTCACGGCCCGGGAAGGGAACATGTAGACCAAGAGAAATCCAAGCCGGGCTCCGCCACAGCCATCCTGAACCCGGCGCACTTCTCGCGCGACCGGCAAATGGATCTCTGCGCCTGGTGCCACGCCGGTCACGGCCAGGCGGTTCTACCCTGGTTTTCTTACGTTCCCGGCAATGCTCTAAACAAATACATTCATTTCCCGCCGGCCGATCCTGATACGCCAGTGGATGTTCACGGCAACCAGGTCGAGATGCTCAAGCAGAGCCGTTGCTTCCGCGAATCAACCATGACCTGTCTCACCTGCCACAACGTGCACGCCCCGCAGCACAACCTGGCTGAGTTTTCTCAGCGCTGCCTCACCTGCCACAAGCCAGACTCCGCGACCTTTGCCAAGGCAGATCACCCGGTCACCAACAACTGCGTTGACTGCCACATGCCCAAACAGGAAACCAACCTGATCGTCTTCGACTTTGCGGGCAAGAAGGTGCGGCCGCAGATGAGGAACCATTGGATCAAAGTTTATTGAACCTATTTCCAACACAGATACCCCTAAGATTCCCTGAATTTGCCCAGTTAATCGCGGGGAAACCACGCTATAGTTTGGATGGCAAATCTCACGACCTGACTCGGGCGTGGTAAAAATCGACTCACATGCAAGCCGTGTAGCGGTGTACGCGGGTGATGAAGCGGATGAACCGATGGGACAGTTCTATCGCCCCACGGCGCCATCACCCACGCGCGCCCAAAAGACGCAGGAGAGCGCATCTGAGCGGAGCGCAGCGCGCAAGCCGGCCGGGAAGGCCAGCGGCGATAGCGAAGACCGCGAAGAAGATGCCTTTCTGCGCGCACGGCGCCGGGTTCCGGTTCGTCGTGGGCTCATTCCCGCCAGCCGTACTGGTCGTATGGGTGCCGCGGCAGCAGTCGTCCTCGCGATCGGCGTACTGCTGTTGCTGGCCATTGGTATACGCAACTTTTTCCGTGACGATCCTCGTTTTCGCATCGCCACCTCTTCTTCTATCCAGATTATGGGCAATAGCCAGGTAACTCGCTCCGAGCTCCTCTCCGTTTTCGGATCAGACCTGGGCCGCAATATTTTCTTCATCCCATTGGCTGCGCGGCGCGCTTCCCTGGAAGAGCTGCCTTGGGTGGAGCATGCAACCGTGATGCGGCTGATGCCCGACCAGATGCGTGTCGCCATCGTCGAACGCACACCGATCGCATTCATCCGCCAAGACAACACCATCGGTTTAGTCGACGTCCACGGAGTGCTCTTGCATCTACCTCCTGCAGCTATGGCCGCCAAGCACTATTCCTTCCCCGTGGTCACCGGGATTTCCGCCAAAGATCCGCTGCCGGTTCGCGCTGCGCGGATGCATTTGTACCAGCAATTCATCAGCGATCTCGACTCCGGCGGGACCAAAGTTTCCAACCAGCTCAGCGAAGTGGATCTCTCCGATCCGGAAGATCTGTGGGCCTTGTTGCCGGCAGAGGGCTCGGACATCCAGGTCCACTTCGGCGATTCCGATTTCCTGGCCCGCTACCGCAGCTATCAGCAGCATCTGCCGGAATGGCGGCAACAGTATCCTCATCTGGCCTCGGTCGACATGCGCTACGAGAACCAGGTGGTGCTGGATATGAACCATGAGGACTCCGAGCAGGATGGGGCGGCCGTCCGGCCGCACCAGGCCGATGCCGCGGCAACTAAACACGCCGGCCACGCCGCGGTAAAGCCGGCCGCAAAATCGCTCAAAGCGGGAAGAGCGAAGGGCTAATGCAAAAGGACGAAGAACTACTCACGGTGTTGGATGCAGGCAGCTCCAAGATTCGCGTCCTGGTAGCGGAGTTACACGAGGGCGCACTGCGCTATCGGGCGCACAGTGTGGTCAACGCGGAAGGGATGCGGAAGGGGCTCATCAGCGATCTCCAGCCGGCCAGCCGAGCCTTCAACCACGCCGCTACTGAGGCCGAGCAGATGGCCAACGCAGTCATCGCCAATTGCGTGGTCGGGCTGGGCGGTCCTCACATTCGCGGCGTCAACAGCCAGGGCGGCATCAGCCTGGGAAACCGTCTGCGTGAGATTACACGGGAGGATGTTCGCGCCGCCGTGGATCGCGCTCGCTCTGTCTCCCTGCCCGCCGATCGGGAGATCATTCACCTGTTGCCGCAGCAATTTATTCTCGACGAGCAGCCTGGGATCCACGACCCCGTGGGCATGGTCGGCAACCGGCTGGAAGTGAATCTGCATATATCCACCTGTTCTGCCAGCGCCTCACAAAGCGTGATCACCTGCGCCAATAAGGCCGGCCTGGAAGTAACGGACACCGTTTTTGAGGCCATCGCGTCCGCGGAAGCCACCGTTTCGGCGGACGAACGCGAACTCGGCGCCTGCCTGCTTGATATCGGCGCCGCTTCCACCGAACTGGTCGTTTTCTTTGAAGGCGCCGTAGCCCACACCGCCGTCGTACCCCTCGGCGGCGACCATTTCACCAACGATCTCGCCGTTGGCCTGCATGTTTCCGTGCAGGAAGCAGAAGCAATCAAGTTGGACTTTGGGCATTGCGTGGTAACCTCGGTTCCTTCCGGCAACGAACTGGAATTGATGGCCGGCGGAGGCCAGGAGATCCGCACCATCAAGCAACGCTACCTGAGCGAGATTCTTGAACCGCGCGCCCGCGAGCTCTTTCACATGGTGCGGGAGAATCTCCGCCAGGGCGGAGTGCTGGGCGCGCTCGGCGCGGGCTGCGTGCTCACCGGCGGCGGAGCCCGCCTGGCGGGCTTGCTCGAAGTGGCCGAAAGCCTGTTGCGTGTTCCCGCCCGCCTGGGTTACCCCGTGCCGCTCTCCAGGATGCCCGACGAACTGATCCAGCCGGAGTTTTCGACTGCGATCGGCATGCTTCTTTACACCCACCGCACCAGCGTGCTGCGGGCGGCGGAAGATCAGGGCCTGCGGGCCAAGTTACGCGCTATATTCGCAGGAAGTTTGTAGTCCTGGTTTCCAGGACGGCCGGATCTGATTACGATACGAAGAATGGAGCTAAACCCGATGAGTCTTTCCGACGAAATACGCATTCACTACAACGATGAAATTGCTCGCGGAGCGAAGATCAAGGTCATAGGCGTGGGCGGCGGCGGCGGGAATGCCGTGAACCGCATGATTGCGGCCAAGCTGGAAGGCGTCGAGTTTATCGTGGCCAATACCGATGTGCAGGCGCTCCAGTTGTCCCAGGCGCCGGTCAAGCTGCAGTTGGGCGTCAAGCTGACCAGCGGGCTGGGTGCCGGCGCCAATCCGGACGTGGGCAGGCGTGCGGCCCTGGAAGACTCGGAAAAGATCATTGAAGCCCTGGAAGGCGCGGACATGGTCTTTGTGACCGCCGGCTTGGGCGGCGGCACCGGCACTGGCGCGGCTCCCGTCATCGCTTCGCTGGCCAGCGAAATGGGCGCGCTCACCGTCGCCGTCGTGACCCGCCCCTTCAGCTTTGAAGGCAAGCGCCGTATGCAGCAGGCCGAGCGCGGCATGGAAGAGCTGCTCGAGGGCGTTGACACCATGATTGTCATTCCCAACGAAAAGCTCCTTGCCGTGGCCAAGGATGCCGGGTTCTTCGAGTCTTTCCGCGTCGCCGATGACGTTCTGCTCCAGGGGGTGCAAGGCATCTCCGACATCATCACCATCCCGGGCATCATCAACCGCGACTTCGCCGACGTAAAAACCACCATGGCCGGCATGGGCTACGCGGTCATGGGGACCGCCGTGCGTAGCGGTGACAACCGCGCCATTGCCGCTGCCCAGGCAGCCATGGCCTCTCCGCTGCTCGAGGCGGGCGCGATTGACGGCGCCCGGGGCATCCTTATCAACATCAGCGGGTCGAGTTCATTGAAATTGAGCGAGGTGAACGTTGCCTCTACCTTGATCCAAAACGCCGCGCACGAAGACGCCAACATCATCTTTGGCGCGGTCTTGGATGAATCCATGGGCGACGAAGTCAAAATCACCGTGATCGCTACGGGCTTCCGCCAGGACCATCTCGGCCGCCGCCACCGTGTAGTCAGCGATGCGGTGCCCCGGGTATCGACCCAGGACCGCTCCTCCAAACCGCGCTTTGCCAGCGAAGAGCAGGCCGACGAGGAATTTTCTCCGCTCTTCGAGTCGCGCAAGGCGGCGGAGCAAACCCCGGCCCCCGAGAAGCAGGCAGTGAAGCAACCGGCTCCGGAATCAGCGCCCTTCACCCTCGACCCGCAGCCCGTCCTCATTGAAGAGGCGCCTGCGCCCCCGCGTCCTGCTGCTGCCGCGCCCAAGCCGCCTGCCCCTGTTAACCCCGTCCCTGTCACTCCTCTCCACATCAACTTCGATGAGCCGTATGAAGAGGAGTACGCCCGCCTGATTCCCAGCAAGCCGGAAGAACGCGCTACCGTAGCCGGCGACGCTGGTGGCCACGAAAGCGCGAATCGTACCGAAGGTGAATCGCATCTGGACAACCTGGATATCCCGGCATTTCTGCGCCGTCCTGTAAATTGAACGGCGCATGCCCCGCGCATGGATTCTTTTGCTCTAGCGTTACGCGCGTGTACCCAATTGTGGTACGGACACGCCGAAGACTTTCTTGGAATATGGAAAAGCGGACAGACTTTATGGCAGAGTAGGGTTAATAAAGTTAGGTTCGCGGCAGGGAATCGAGGGTCCGGAACGAACTCGACTCTCTGGTAGTAGTGGATTACTAGAGTACCCGGCCCTTGCGGCACGTATCATCCTTAAATGCCAAGGTTTCGAGAGGACAATTCGCGGTGAACCGACAAATTCTAAAACGCATCACTTATTCTTTGATCTTAGGCCTGGCGTCGGTTGCTTTCGCGAAACCTGCCTCTGCGCGTCCCACGCACCCCACTACTCATCGCAGCCACGCTGCCCATGTTCAGGAGACCGCTCACGCTCGCCGGCACATGGCGCAGTTGCGCCATACCCATCCGGTGGCAACCGAGCGGACGGTGGTCACGGTCCGCACTCGTTCCGGGCATCTCCGCCGCGCCGTGCTGGTCCGCCATCGTTCTTATGAACATTTCTCCGCCAGCTCCTTTACTGACTCCGATCTCACCCAGGGCGATGTGACTACGGGTGAGGATCCCGTGGTACGGCAGGCGGCGATCGACGCATTGGGCAACATGTATGGCACCGTCGTAGCCATCGACCCCAGCAATGGCCGCATCCTGGCCATGGTGAATCAGAAGCTTGCCCTCTCCAGCGGTGCTGAGCCTTGCTCAACCATTAAGGTGTCGGTCGCGTTGGCCGCCCTGCAGGAGGGCATCGTCACCAAGGACACCCCGGTAAACCTGGGCGGCAACTACCGGGTGAACATGACCGAGGCGCTGGCTAAGTCTAACAACCTTTATTTTGAGACACTTGGCCGTCGTCTGGGCTTCGAGCGCGTGCGTCACTACGCAAACTCCTTCGGCTTGGGCGAGCTGGCTGGCTGGAACATTCCCGGTGAGCAGCTGGGCATCTATCCCGAGCAGGTGCTGCCCGAGAGTGAAGGCGGGGTAGGCCGCATGTGCTCCTTCGGCCAGGGTATCTCGATGACGCCGTTGCAGTTGGGAGCGCTGGTAGCCTCCATTGCCAACGGTGGAACGCTTTACTACCTACAGCATCCGACCTCTGCGGAAGAGGTTGAGAACTTCCAGCCCCGCGTAAAGCGGACCCTGGACATCGCCAACCTGATCCCGGAAGTTACGGTGGGCATGGAGGGAGCTGTCGATTACGGCACTGCCCGTTCGTTGCGCGCCAGCTTTAGCCAACTCCCCATTCTGGGCAAGACTGGCACCTGCTCCAACAACGGCACGCGTTACGGCTGGTTTGCTTCCTTTGCCAACACCTCTCACGGCCGCATCGTCACCGTCTTCTTCCTGGAGGGAGGCCGTCCGACCTTCGGCCCCAAGGCAGCCGCCTTGACCGGAGTCTTCTACCGCAATCTCTGGGACCACAGCTACTTTGCGGACAAGACCGCGGCTGAGCCGGAAACCAACACCGCCACCGTCCAAACCGTAAGCCAATAACAGCAGTTCTGTTGCAATGACAAGGGCCTCCCTTACCGGGAGGCCCTTCTTGTTTGCAACAGAATTTGTCATCCCGCCTGTCCCGCCTTGCCGTGGAGCGAGGGGACCTGCAGTGCTCTTCACCAGCAACCGATCCGCTTCCCAAGCATCTCTCCCATGGATGTCACAGGAATGCTCTACGATTGTCTAAATGAAGATCCTGACCGCTGACGAGATGCGGGTCGCCGATCGGGTCACTACGGACCGCTTCGGGATCTCCGCGCTGGAATTGATGGAGCACGCCGGGCGCGCCACCGCCCGCTTCGTTTTGCATGAAATGCCCCAGTGCCGGCGCATCGTGGTGCTGTGCGGCCGGGGCAACAACGGCGGCGACGGCCTGGTGGCGGCACGCTACTTGGCGGATGCCGGCTGTGCCGTCTCCGTCCTCATCTTGGGGGATCCCACCGCCGCGCACGGTGAAGTAAAGGTCAACCTGGACCGG
The DNA here is from genome assembly GCA_963743365.1 of uncultured Acidobacteriaceae bacterium. Classification (GTDB taxonomy): domain Bacteria; phylum Acidobacteriota; class Terriglobia; order Terriglobales; family Acidobacteriaceae; genus PALSA-350. The sequence goes on along the minus strand of CAVUQE010000010.1, from coordinate 76,971 downwards.
CTCCCCGTAGTACCGAACGTCATTGGCGAAGAAGCAGACCTCCAGCGTGACCCTTGCAAAAGCCTCCTGGAACGTGCTCAGCTCTTTGTCGACGCGGTCCTGGGCACTGGTTTTCATCCGCCGATGCGGGGACTGGCTATCGCCGGCCGCAACCTGCTGGAACGCTATCCACAAACCCCCGTGGTCGCGGTCGATTTGCCCTCAGGCTGGGATGCGGACTCGCGCGTCTTCTACTCACCTGACGCCTATCGCGCCGATGCTGTGGTTACCTTCACCGCGCCCAAGCTGGCCCATGTCTCGGGAATGCTCACCCGCGGGGCCAACCTTCCCGGCAATCATCAGCAAGGACCCATCGTGGTGGCGCCCATCGGTTCCCCGGCAGAGGCAGTCGAGTCGGCGACCGGCCTGACCTGGGCGGGCAGCTCCAAAACGATCGCGGATCGTCCTCGCCCCGCCGACTCCAACAAGGGCCGTTTCGGTCATGTGCTCGTGGTAGGCGGAGCCCGGGGCAAGTCCGGGGCGCCCTCGATGAGCTCTATGGCTGCGTTACGCGCCGGCGCGGGCCTGGTCACCGCGGCCATCGCGCAATCGATACTCCCCACAGTCGCCGCGGTTACGCCGGAGCTGATGACGCTTGCCTTGCTGGAAGGCGATAAGGGCGAAATCTCCAGCCGCAACCTGGAAGCCACGCTCCTCGACCCGGTTCTGGAAAAAAAGTCGGTCATCGCCGTGGGACCTGGCATGGGGCAGGAGGAGGAAGCGGTCAAGTTCTTCCTCGGGCTGCTGGAGCGGACCAAGGTTCCGATGGTTATTGACGCCGACGCTCTCAACGCGCTGGCCGCGCATCCTGACCATTTGAACGGCCGTGGTCGGTTGCTGGTGCTTACCCCGCACCCAGGCGAGATGGCCCGCCTCGCCGGCATGACTATCCCAGAAGTGGAGGCAGACAGGGAGGGCATCGCCCGGCAGTTCGCGACCAGCCACGCGGTCACCCTGGTGCTCAAAGGGTGGCGCACGCTCATCGCCCATCCGGATGGCAGCATCGCCATCAACACCACCGGTAACCCGGGCATGGCGAAGGGGGGAAGCGGTGATATCTTGACCGGAATCGTCGCCGCCATGATCGGCCAATATCCTGAGCAGCCGGCCGAAGCAGTGGAAGCTGCGATATATCTTCACGGACTGGCCGCTGATTTTGCGCTACGTTGGCAAGACCAACACACTCTGCTCGCCATGGACACGGTATCGCATCTCTACGAGGCATTCCGCTTCCGGGCTGAGGACCCGGCAGGATATGTTTGGTTGCAGGGCATCCCAGGCATGTTGAAGGAGAGGGAATGAGCGTTCGGCGATTCATGAGCAACGGGCCGCGGGAAACGATCGAGATTGGCGGCGAGATAGCCCGAAGTCTCTCAACGCCCACCTTGCTCTTTCTGCGCGGAGACCTGGGCACAGGCAAGACCACCCTGGTGAAGGGAATTGCCCAGGCCCTCGATGCCGCCGATCCGGATGAAGTGACCAGCCCCACCTTTACGTTGGTTCACGAATACGACGCCAGGCGCAGAGTGGATGGCAAGGAGCACGAGTTCAAGCTTTACCACATCGACCTCTACCGCATAGAAGACGAGCGCCAGTTGGAAACCATAGGCTTTGACGAGCTAGCCGCGCAGGACGCCATACTGCTGGTGGAATGGGGTGAAAAATTTCCCAACGTAGTCAAGCGAAGCGATGGAGAAATCCTGATCGAGCACGCCGGTGGCGACAGCCGCAACATCACTCTCACCTTCAAGGACAAGGCAGTCGTGCCCTGATACAAAGCTTGAGTTTTTCTGCGTTTCCACCCGGACGATGAGGGCTTGAGCCCCTGAGATCTCCTACCACCAATAATCTCCGCAAATCCCGTTCGCAAAGAAAAAGGCCGGAGTTGGCAAGCCAACTCCGGCCACAGTGGTTGTTGCTAAATCAAAATTTAAACAAGCCCATGAGGTCGTCGATAGCCGGACTATTCGTCGGCACGTAGGGGTTGGATGACGTGGCAGTCGGGTTGGGGTAGTTGTCGCGGCTGCGGCTGCTAACCGGTCCGACCTTCCAGTTGGCCTCGATGAACTTCAAGATAGAAACATGGTCAGCGTAATTGTGGTTGATGTGACCTCCCGTTGCATAAGGAGACACAACGATGAGCGGGATACGGGTGCCGTCGCCGAAGTAGTCCAGCGGTTGCACGTATCCTGAGTCGTAGTAACCGCCGCCCTCGTCTTCGGTGATAAAGATAGCGGTGTCCTTCCAAAGCGACGGGTTCTTCTTTACTTCATCAATAATCTTCTTGGTGAAGCCTTCGAACAGGTCCAGCTTTGATGAAGACGGGTGACCATCGACCAATCCGCTCGGCTTGACGACGGAGACGGCGGGCAGTGTTCCCGCCTTGATGTCGCTGTAGAGATTCGCAGTGTCCTGAATATGGGCGGTGCGGACACTGGCATTGGCCATGATGGAAGTGTCGTACTGGAATGGGTTGCAAATGTTGCAATACTCGTCCGTATCCTTGCCAATGGCGTTGTAGTTGAGCTGATAGGGATCGGGAACATAGGCGTTCCACTGGTCGCCGTAATATTTCCACGAAATGTTATTTTTTATCAGGTCGTCGCCAATGCTCGGCACCCCTGACGGAGGAATGGTAAAGACGGTGTTGTTGGCATTGGTATCGGTGTATGCATTGTTGCCATTGCCGAAGTATCCAGGGTTGTAGTTGTTCAGCAGGTAGTAGTGGCCCGCCTGACAATTGGGTTTAATCGGTGTGCGCAGCGACTTCAGGTAATTGACAATCGGAGCTACACCTGGTTGGGTGGTGTCCGCGCAATTGGTGTAAGAGCCGCCTCCGTACGATGCGGCGCCATAAGATCCGCCGCCGTAACCGTCTTCGGTGTACCAGTTATTGGTAGAAGCAGCCGGGTTGGGGTTCTCCACCTCGTCTACGATTCCCGCATTTTTTGAGCCCGAGGCAACTTCCTCATTGTGAGGAGGAACCGCCGGATTACCCTTGCCGTCGCTGAAGAAAATCATGTCGCCATGACCGAACATGATGTGATTGGCGCCGGTTCCACCGTTCACTGACTGGTGGAAGTTGTCGCTCATGGAATAGGTATCCGCCAAATACTTGAAGTATGGAGCGTCACCGTTCTGCACGTTATAGAAGCCCATGGCGGTCGAACCTTCGCCAGTGATTGTGGCGTTGGGCGAATAATCGGTGCTGAAATCCGCCGCTTGCTTCAGGCCGTTCGTGCCCGCGCCGACGGTTGTTTCCACCCAGGGAAATAGTGCCGAGTCGCAGCCCGAAGGATTTGCGGCTGTTGCGTGCGCGACACTGCAATCCAGTTGCTGCCACATCTGGTAGAAGCGGTGCACCGGGCTGGCGGCGTAAGAGTTGTAAGTAAACGTGTCTCCGTTCGTCAACTGAAACGGCCCTGGAGGAAGTGCGGTCACGTTCTTGATGCGTGTGTCGGGAACCTTACCTGTCAGACCCGAGCCACCCGTGACCAGGTAGGCGTAATAATCTGAGGGAAGGCCGTTTTCCGATTGCCGGGCCAGGGTCAGGCTGTCGTTCGCGACGTAGGAGTCGGTGGGGCCGCCATTGATAGGGGCCGGAAGCACATTTCCAGCGAACGAGGTGGTGACGTCCGGGCTCAACATAAATGCGTCCGGCGCTACATCGTACGCAGCTTTCTGCTCTGCGACTGGAAAGTTCGGACCAGGCGTGCCATCGGCCTTCACAATTCCCTCAGAAAGAAGATTCCAGACTGTTTCGCCCTTTTGCGGTACATACGTCGCGAAAATATGATCGAAGGTACGGTTCTCGCCAATGATGACGATCACGTGTTTGATTGGAGTGGTGGTCTCGCTGTCGCGTGAGGACGTTGAGCGGGCAGTCTGGGCGTTCGCGAATGGGCTCCCAATTGCGAGCTGAAACACCGCGGTGGATAAAAGTCCCGTGCGTACAGCCCGCATGGCTGTGGATGCGACGTGCTTTGCAGTCATACTTCCTCCCGAGTCAGAGCTTCTAAGCGGTTCACACTGCTGGTGCCACACCCGGATCGCGAGGTGTGTGGTCCCAATGAGGGCGGACCACGTAAAGGTTTTCGCTTTGATGTAAACCGGCAGTGGGCTCGCTATATGCCCAACCCGTTCGAGAAATAGGCTTCGAAAATTAACACCGCATCTTTATCAGGTAAACACAAAGTGAATTCACTCGGATGTTCCAAAAAATACATTGTGGAAATCAGCGTGACCCAGCAATATGTTCCACGCCGGTGGACGCGGGCTTCACTTCTATCGATCCCATCATCCCTTTGTCTTCGTGTTCCAGAAGATGACAGTGATATACAAATGTGCCCACTATATTAGGATCGCGAAAATCCATGCGCAGGCGAACGCTGGGATAAGTAAGCGAGCGGCCGTCGTAGTAGGGCACGTTCACCGTGTCCCGCAGAAAATCTTCATTCACCTGCCTTCCCGAATACTCGAGCAACAGAAAGTGCAGCTGATGAATGTGAAAGGCGTGCAGCTCTCGCGAACGGTTTTCGATAATCCAATCTTCCACCGTGCCCTGTTGCGCAACGATGTTCGGGATCTCTGAACTCATATCGAACATCTTCGGCTCCTCACCATCCACGGTGAGATAAAACTCCACTGCACTCGTCGGGTCGTTGGGATCGATTAATTTTTCAGAAAAATATAGATGGCGTACACGCACAGGTAACACGGATCCGAGCCATGGCTCGGTCGCGGGAGGAAGAGGTTCCGGCGAACGCTGTAGCCGCGATCGGGATTCTGGTGCATCCGACGAACCGGTAATCTTCGCCAGCATGCGGTTGGGATCGTTTTCCCCGCCGGGGCCAGTGTCTACAGTTCTCGTGACCAGCAGGCCCGTTTCACCTTCAGGCGGACCGGTCACGATGAATTCCGCGCGCGCGCCGGGCGGCAGGCCGATATGCGTCTGCGGGTCTACGGAATCTTTCTCCGCATCGTTCATGTTCATCGGAACTCCGTCCATCGCGACCAGGCCCAGAGATTGCGGCACACGATTAAACAAGACCACAAGGTTGAGGTAGGTGATGGCCGAAGCATTCAACACGCGCCATAGCTGCCGTTCTCCGGGCTTCATCTCGATCGTTGCCGGAGGGTAGTCGGGGTAGGGAACCGGTATGTAATTAATTGAAAGATCCTTCGCCGGTTTGCCGAAGCCGGTGCCGTTGTTGGCCGCGTCTCCATCGCGGTCGATCATGAACTTCGGCACTACCGGTTCCGATTTAGCCGGCGGCGCATTGGGATTTATCAGGTCCAGGTCGCGGATGATGAACACCCGCTCCGGCAAGCCTGCTGTGGCTTTCTTTGCGCGCTCGATCCCTTCGACAATCAGCGCGCCGGAGGCTCCGCCGAGAAGTTGTTCTTTGCTGAAGCCGTGGATATGCGGGTGGTACCAGTAGAGCCCCGGCGGTTCATCGTCGGGAATACGAAAGCGATACTCGAACGGAGCGTCGCCCGGCTGCACAGATGTCTTCAACACGTCATCCTGATGACAAACGGGAGGAATCGTCAGGCCATGAAAATGAAGATTGGTCGAGACCGGGCTCATGATTCCACTGGTGCAATGGTTTCCTGAAGAATGAGCATGTGCATGCATGGGCGCAGTGCTACTTGCGTGGCTCAGGTTGGTCAGCGCATTGGTGAGATGGAGAATGACGAGGTCGCCAGGATGCACGCGCAAATTCGGTGACTCGTGGCCGGCTGCATCTGTGTAGCAATAGCGAACCGAGCCGTTTACATCGGGCGCATCGTTCGCGGTCAAGCGTACTTCCAGAACGCCGTTTTGGCTTCGCAGGTCTTGCGGTTCTTCGACTACGCTCCCCGGCTCCGGGCGTGGGCATTTACTTTCGGCCCGTACCAACCCATGCGTGAGGCACAAAACGACAACAGTTAACCATAGGGATATTTTCATTCGACGAGATCCAGTTTTAGACAGCGACGTTAACCTGCGGTGAATTGAAGCCAGCTTGGTTGGAATTTATCGGGTGGCGGCATGAAATGAGTGACCTCCGCAACCACCGCATGGTTCTGGTTAGAAGGTGAAACTGCAGGTCCCTCGGCTTCGCTCGACGCCGCGCATTGAAGTGCCAAGGATTTACTCTGGAACAAAAATGGAACGCATGCATAAAATTGATTTTGCATTCCATTTATTGACTTCGATATTCCGCGTTCATATAATCCCCGGCAGTGCGTTCCCGAGAGGATTCCAAAATGGCAGCAGTTGAAAGTCCCACGATGTTCAGTCTTGCGGGAAGAACTGCCATCATTACCGGAGCAGCCACCGGCATCGGTGAAGCGATCGCTACCCGTCTGGCCGAAGCGGGAGCGGCCGTGGCCGTAGTCGACCTGAATTTAGCCGGAGCTGAGAAAGTGGCCGCGGCTCTGCCCAATGGTTCCTTCGCCGTCGAAGCGGATGTTGCCAATGCGGCCTCGGTGGGCCGGGCGGTAGACCAGGTAATCAAACAAACCGGCCAGATCGACATCCTGGTAAACAATGCAGGAATCGCCGGCCCCGCCGCCTTTATCTGGGAGCAGACGGATGAAAACTGGCAGCGCGTGATCGCCGTCAATTTGACCGGCGTATTCAATTTCTGCCGCGCCGTCGTTCCCCACATGCGCAGCCGCTCCTATGGGCGCATCGTCAATATCGCTTCCATTGCCGGCAAGGAAGGGAACCCGCGCATGATTCCGTACTCAGCGACCAAGGCCGGCGTCATCGGCCTGACCAAATCGCTGGGAAAAGAACTGGCCACCGACGGCATTTGCGTGAACGCCGTCACGCCCGCGGTGGTTCAGACGCAAATACTGGATCAGCTTACCCCGGAGCAGGTAGCGTACATGACGGACCGCATTCCCATGCGGCGCACGGGCAGGCCGGAGGAGATCGCCTACGTGGTTCATTTCCTGGCCAGCACTGAGTGTTCATTCGTCACTGCGCAGTGCTATGACGCTAGCGGCGGCCGCGCGACGTACTAGCTAACTCGGGCGCTTGAGCAGCGCGGAAGTCTGCGGAAATCTTATCCGCCGTCGCGCGAAGCGCGGCAACAATTGCTTTCTCATGGTCCTGGTCCCGCACCCGCATCTTGGGCAGCGATGCACTCAAAGCCACATTCACTTCGCCCGCGGCGTTAAAGACCGGAACACCAAAGCAAATCCCATCGGGCACACACTCTTCGCGGTCGGTGGCGAACTTGTCGGCCCGCACCCGGTTGAACTCCTGTTGTAATTGCAACGCGTCTGTGATGCTGCGCTCAGTAAAGCGCCAAAAGCCGTAACTACGCAGCAGCTTCTCCCGCTGCTCCTGGCTTTGAAACGCCGTAATCACCTTTCCCAGCGAACTGGCGTTGGGCGGGACGATGTGGCCGACCACATTGCTCATGCGGATGGTCTGTGGGCTTTCGATGACCGCCACCACCTCAATCCGGTTATCGAAGAGCGCCGCCAGGCTCACAGTTTCCCGCAGGTTGGCATTCAGCTCCTGCATGCGAACCGTTGCCACGCGGAGTAAGCGAGCAAGCCAAAGCGTGGGCACTACCGAATAGATCCCCGGGGCCAGACGGTATTCGCCCGCGCCCGCGGCAACGAGGCACCCCGCGGCCTCGAGCGTACGCAACAGGCGGAAGGTCGAAGTCTTTGAAAGTTGAATGCGCCTGGCAATCTCATGAAGCGCTATGGGCGACCGGGCCGACTGCAAAAGTTCCAGCACTTTCAGGCTTTTGCTCACCGCGCGTGAAAGGTACTGACTGCCGGCGCTGCTTTTTGCGGATTCCGTCGCTTTCCGGGGAGGGGCGTCGGTCTTCGGCATGAAAGCAGCATAGCATGGGGGTAATCCATGTGATTTCAAAAAACACGACAGCGTTTCATATACGAAGAGTGCTCGCTGAGCTTAGTATGCTATGCGTGGCGAGAGTCATCATTCCATTCAGCTCTGGAGCACTTCATGAATCGCAGGCAGTTCCTAGGCACTACAGCGGCGGCGCTGGCTTCCGCTCCGCTATCTATGCCGGCAGCAGCACAGTCAACTTCGCAGGATAAGCCGGCCGCTTCCCGAAAGAGCTTGCCCATCGGTGTCTTTGATCCTCCGTTCAACAAACTCTCTTTGGACGAGATGCTGGACAAGTTTGTCAGCCTGGGCATTGAGGCGGTCGAGGTGGGCGCCGCTGGTCCGAATGGTTCGCCTCACTGTCCTCGTCCGGAACTAGTAGCAGATCCGGCCAAGGCGCGCGCCTGGAAGAAGAAGTTTGACGACCGCGGCATCCCTGTCATGACCTTAAGCTGCCACAACAACGCCCTTTATCCGGATCCTGCAAAAGCCAAGCAGGCCACGGAAGATTTTCGCCAGACGCTGCAACTCGCCGGCATGCTGGAAATTCCCACGGTGGTGGGATTCTCCGGCTGTCCTGGCGGTTCACCGACCGACACTGTGCCCAACTGGGTGGTTTACGACTGGCCGCCGGAGCACGGCGAGGCGCTGGCATGGCAGTGGAAGGAGCGTGTCATCCCCTACTGGAGTGAGACGGTGAAGTTTGCCCGCCAGCAGGGAGTTCACCGCATCGCGCTGGAGATGCACCCTAACTTTGTAGTCTTCAACCCGCGCTCATTGTTGCGCCTGCGTGAGGCGGCGGGCGAAGAGATCGGCGCTAACTGCGACTTGAGCCATCTCTTCTGGCAGCAGTGCAACGCGGTCGAGGTCATCCGCTTTTTAGGCAAGCAGGGAGCGATCTATCACGCGCACATGAAGGACACCGCCTTCTTCCCTCAGAACGTAGATCGTTTTGGGGTCTTGAACTTCGGCAAGAAAGATGACCACGAAGCATCGGAATTCTTCCGCGCGGTGGGCTACGGACACGGCGCAAGCGCCTGGAAGGACATCATGGCTGCCTACATGGAAGTGGGCTACAACGGAATGCTGAGCATCGAAAACGAAGACCCAATCCTGAGCGGAGAAGTCGGGGTCCAACGTTCCTTGGCGGTGCTGAAAAACGTCCGCGAAGAAATCCTAACCGACCAGCCAAACCCCGGCTAAGGATTAGAAGAAACCGCAGGTCGCACAGGGTCTGGCCTGGTTCTCTCACGAAGGGTGGGTCCTTCGTGAGGGAACCAGAGCCGGACTCCGCTACATCCCCTCCTCCAAAGTCGCCGCTGCCCGCACTAATGCCGCTGTAACATTCGCCATCTGCGCCTGCGCGAGAGCGGGATTGTGGGCATCGATGGCCTCATTCACTCCCGGCACAACCACCGCGGCATAACCCGTGTACTCTCCCGGGGCAAAGATAGTGTGTCGGAACCAAGACCGGCCGGGCAGGCCATCGGTCGTAAGCAGATCGCCTTCCACCGCGCGCAACGAAGCATTCAGCGCATTCGGGTTCCCAGTTGCGGACAATTGCTTGGAGTACATAACAGTGGCAGCGGCCGTGAACCGCGTAGCTGCGCCCAGGGCGTCGCTGAAGTCGACGCTCACCATGCCGGCGTCTTTGGCGCGCGCCTGGGCGGCAAATAAGTAAGCTTGTATCTGCCTGGCATAGGTGATGTAGTCGTATGGCAGCACGTCAGCATCCGCCATATGCAGCGCCTCAAGTCCGAAGACGCGCGCCATCTGCTGCTCGTAGACGAAGGTCGGGTCAGCGTTCATGATGAACCAGGCATAGTTGTCAAACGCCGAGTGATACACACCGTAGGGGCCGGTGGAACCGATATCCGTAGACGGGACGCCGAGGTGCTGAATAAATGGCGTGTAATCTGAACCGCTGCCCAGGTCGCCCACCCGCACCTCCCCACTCGCGGGCGCCGCTATCGAAGCATCGTTGAAAACATTGCGCCGCCGTCCAGCAGTGTCGCCCTGATCCTTTCTCCACTCGTCGAAGACAGAACCGCCCTTGGGGCTCGCGACCTCCATCGTGACCTCGCGGATAAACTGTTTGAGCGAGGGCACTGCGGCGGCTTCAAAGTGAGGGCCGGAAACGCTGGCGTCGGTATTGATGTAGACGACGGCATGAGCCAGTTGTTTGGCATGGTCTTCAGCCCATTCCGTAGAGCCGATCAGGCCTTCCTCTTCGGCATCCCAGCTGCAAAAGAACATGGTGCGGCGGGGCTTCCATCCTTGCGCCAGCAGGGAACCCACACCGTGGACGGCCTCCAACATGGCTGTGGTCCCGCTGCTCGGATCCACGGCTCCGAAGACCCATGCGTCGCGGTGATTGCCGGCGACTACCCACTCATCGGGCAACTCGGAGCCTGGTATTTTCCCAATCACATCCCATATCGTGCGCTCGGCATAGTCCATCTTGAGCCGCATGTGCACCTTGATTAAACCTGCTCCGCCAACGTGGTAGCTGAAGGGCAACGCGCCCTGCCAATCCCGCGGGGCGACCGGGCCGCCCATGTTTTCCAGCATGGGCGATGCATCGTGATAAGAAAGCGGCATCGAGGGAATGGTGGGCAGGCTGGTGACTTGAGAGAGCGGAAGACGCCGCGCCGCCGCTAGACCTGGTGTCGAGGCCACATCCGGAGTCGTGGCGTCGCCCGGGTATTTGAACATGTACTGCACGGAGCCGCGCTGTACACCGGTATCCGGCCGCCAAGGGCCGTGGGGATATTTGTCTCCCTGGAAATAGCCATCGTCGGCCGGATCGGAGTAGATGATGACACCGGCAGCGCCACGTTGCTGTGCCAGGTAAACCTTCACTCCGCGGAAGTTCATCCCGTAGCGGGCAAGAACGATCTTCCCCGCAACACTGATGTGCATCTCTTCCAGTTTCTTGAAATCCTCGGGGCGTCCGTAATTCACGTACACTGCGTCGGCGGTCACGTCACAGGAGGGGGAGGAGCCGTTGAAGGCGGGCAGGATACGGGGATCGTCCTGGTAGGGATCGCCGTCGACGTGTTCGCGGGTGGGCCCGCTCATGAGGACTTTCCCCTCCGTGTTAACCGCCTGCAGAAACACTTCCTGAGGCAGATTCAGCCAGGCCTTGTAGGGGACGATCTGTGTGTCCAGGCCCGCAGCCTTGAACTTGCCCGCCACATAGACGGCGGTATCGTAGTCCTCTTTGCTGGCTGCAACGTGGGGAGCAGCGGTCAGCGTTTTCAGCTCTTCCTGGGCCAGCTTGGGATCGGGAACCGCCAGGAACTCCTGATCGATCTTTGCCTGCTGGCTGAAGTCGCGGTAGCCCAGGACCCGGTCCGGAAAGGGAGAAACCTGGGCCAATATGGGTGCTTGCAGAATGACAAGCAGGGAACAGACGACCAATCGTTTTGCCAATGAACTTACACTCCGGGAGGAAAGGGGACTGCTGCCGGTTGGCCCGGGGGCAGTCCCCTGGTATTTACGCCACCAGTTGGGCGCAATGCGAACAGCGCTTGGCGGCAACCGGGATATCGCTCAGGCACTCCGGGCACGGCTTGGTTGTGGGCGGCACAACTACCTTGGGCCTGAATTTGGCCATCAATGTATTGACTGGCAACACGACCATAAAGTAAACCGTGGTGGCGATGATCAGGAAAGAGATCAGTGCGTTGAGGAAGTCGCCGTACTTGATAGCGCCCCCGTGAACATGCAACACCAGGAAGGAAAAGTCCGGCTTGCTGACGATCGCTGAAATCAGGGGATTGATGATGTCGGCCACGAGAGCGTTGACGATCGCCGTGAACGCGGCGCCGATGACAACGGCTATGGCAAGATCGACCACATTACCGCGCAGAATGAAATCGCGAAATCCTTTAAGCATTTTTTCTCCTGAGTAGGAAGAATTTTTGTTTGGCCGGTCTGCCCGAAGATTCTACTTCAGCACGAGCAGTGGCTCACTGCCTAATGTTTTTTGAGCTTGCACCCGGTGAAACTGACTTATGAGGATTACAGGAGCCAGCGGCCGTAGGGGTACAGCAGCAAGAAGAGAATCATGCACAGCGCCATGATGTCCATGTAAATCAGCACCACCACGGCGCCGTGATACAGGCTCCAGCGAGGCTGCAGGCAGCGCATGGTGTCAAAGGTTCCAAGCAAGGCCAGGAGAGTAGGGATGAGCAGCTTGAGCGAAGGCCGGTCTTCAGGAAAGCCGGACAACAGGAAAGCAAGCATCAGGCTGCCGAGAACCAGCGCCGTGCCTCGCGGCAGCGAGCGATTGCGCGGGTTCAGAGCACTGAATACCATTGCGTGAGCCGCCATGCCGTCGCCTTTACTTTACCGAAGACGGCGGCCGGGTTAGCGAGCCGGTCAGGATGAGACGGAAAAAATCCGGCTGATTGTTTGAGCTAACGCCTGTTCGCGTCTGCTGTCTCTGCAGAAATAAACTTGCGTTAGCGAGCGGAAGCTGTCGCCGCTTCCAGGCCTTGCAATGCCTCTCCGTAGGGCTGGCGAAGAACCCCGCGCTCGGTAATGATGGCGGTGACATACCGCGCCGGGGTCACGTCGAAGGCTGGGTTTTCGATTCCGACTCCGTTTGGGGTAAGTTGCTTGCCGCCATGGTGCGTAACTTCGATCGCGGCACGTTGTTCGATAGGGATGGCGTCACCGTTCGGGGTTGCCAGGTCGATCGTGGACCACGGACAGGCGACATAAAACGGGATGCCGTGTTCCTTGGCCAGGATGGCTACGCCATAGGTGCCAATCTTGTTGGCGACGTCGCCGTTCGCGGCGACCCGGTCGGAGCCCACGATCACCGCCTGGATCTTGCCTTGGCGCATGAGGCTGGCCGCCATGTTGTCGCACAACACCGTGGTTGGGATGCCGTCATGCATCATCTCCCAGGCGGTGAGGCGTGCCCCCTGCAGGAACGGCCGCGTCTCGTCGGCATAGACGTGCAACTGGTGGCCTTGCTCGACAGCAGACCGGATGACCCCCAGCGCCATGCCATAACCGCAGGAGGCCAGAGCACCCGCGTTGCAGTGGGTCAGGACCCCACCCGATGCCGGCATCAGCGGTGCGCCGTAAGCCCCCATGGTGCGGCAGGCGGCAATGTCCTCGTCGTACATGATGCGGGCCTCCTCGACCAGGCCGGCCTTTATCGCGTCCAGACGGATGCCGGGCTGGGCGGTCAAAGCGAAGAAACGGCGGCGCATGCGTTCGATCGCCCAAAACAAGTTGACCGCGGTGGGGCGCGTGGCTGCCAGTGTCTTGGCGATGTCTCCATCTCAGCGGTGAGCGCCGCGATTGTGGTAGCCGAGCTGTTCTTGACCCCTAATGCGAAGCCCATGGCAGCGGCGACGCCAATCGCCGGCGCCCCACGAACCACCATGGTAGTGATGACCGTTGCCACCTGGTCGCTCGTAGTGGCAAGCACGTAAGTCTCTTCAAGCGGCAACCGAGTCTGATCGAGAAAGCGGACGCCATCGGCAGTCCATTCAAGGGTAGGTATCATGCTTCCTACAGTCTAAACCTCCCAAGCACAAACCTCGCGGGGAGGAGGGCTTGCAGTTCTTTCGAGTTCTCATGGAAACGCAACCCCGCGTGCCGTCGGAGCGAAGCAGAGGGACCTGCAACTCTTTCAGCCACTAGCGAACTTCTCATGGAGGCGCTACCCCACCCTTTGTCATCCCGTCGATAAACCGAAAGGTATTGTCAAGGGCATAGGCATGCAGGTCCTTCCTCGTCGCCGCCCTTTGTCGTCGGACCGCAAATAATCTATGTCTGACTTGAACTCGTTCCGCACCCTGTGACCAGAGATCGCTCAACCGTGCAACGCCTCCGCCATACCCAGTAACTTATTGACCGTATTCCAGTTTCTCCCGGTACAGGGCGTTGCCAGCAACTTCTCAATCCGCGCCATGGGAATCTTCGGGCGAGCCATCCCGTTGGGGTAGTAGATGTACAACTCGCGGCCATTGATATGCATTTCCTCCGGCTCGCAAGGCATGGCAAGGACCTGCTCCCGTGCCTGCCGCGCCGGCGCACTGGCCATAAACACGGCCAGAAGCCTGTTGGGCTCAACCTCCGGGCGTCCCGCGAAGGGATTGTTGGCAATCACCTTCCGCAGCTCAGAAGTCGTGCGCACAATCACATCCGGCCTGAACCCATGTTTGCGGTGGATTCCATCCTCGATCTTCCGCGCCAGAGCCTCCGCATCCCCGCTATCTTCGCGGAATACCAAATTCCCGCTCTGAATGTAAGTCTGCACGTCGCGCAGCCCAAGCCCGCCGCACAGTGTTCTGAGCCCTTCCATGTTGAGTTTCTGATAGCCGGCAACGTTGACGGCGCGCAGCATTGCGACAACTACGGACATGGCGACCATAGTATCGGATATGGTGAACAGATCGACGCAGGGAGGGTGAAATGCAAGATCCTGTCTGGATAAGGTCCCTCTTAGGAGTGCACATCGCCGCCGGGTCGACGGCCTTTGTGATGGCTCCCCTCGCCTTGATAGCGGCCAAGGGCGGCAAAGCGCATCGGCGTTGGGGCAAGATCTATTTCTGGGCCATGGCGGTTGTCGCATCCACAGCCCTGGTGCTCGCACTGTATCGTCCAATACTCTTTTTGGCATTGGTAGCGGTGTTTAGCTTTTATGCGGCGTTCTCCGCCTACCGTGTCCTGTTTTACAAGAACCTGCCCCGGGGACAAAAGGTGACCTTGCTCGATTGGGCCGCCGCCATCTTTACCTTTGCTTCCAGCCTGGTCCTAGCCTTGTTGGGTGTGTTCAACCCGGCGCTAGTGCGGCACTTGAGTATTCCGGCGATTGTCTTCGGCATCATCGGCATGTTGCTGGCAGGGAAGTCCATATGGCGATTCCTGCGACCACCAGAGGAGAAGATGTTCTGGTGGTATACGCACCTTGGTAACATGCTGGCCAGCTACATTGCTGCTTGGACGGCATTCAGCGTAACGACGATTGGGCGCTTTTTCCATGGAAGCTGGGTCATCTGGGTGCTGCCTACAGCCGTCGGTGTCCCTGCAATTTCCTTGACCACCGCGTACTACAAGAGAAAATTCGCCCCGCGCAAGAAGCTGGGTGCAACCGCCTGATGACCGCGGGAATCGTCTTTCGCGCTGCAGTTCCGGCCGATGCCTATGCACTGGCCGAACTGTCTATCCTGGCCGGTGACGGCATGTATGAGTTCCTGCTGGAAGATATGGCGCCCAGGGAAATGCTCGCCGGCCTGATGGCGCGTAGCATGAAGCAGGATGCAGGTGGCTTCTCCTGGCGCCATTGCTATGTTGCCGACGACAAAGGCGTGGTAGGAATGGTTAACGCCTTTCCCGCCGCATGGCTGCGGGAGGAGGAGCGCGACATCCTTCCTCAGGACAGGGTGCAGATCCTCGATCCGATCGACCAGGCGCAGGACTGGGAGAGTTTTCTAGTGAACAGTGTCGCGGTTCGGCCACAACACCGGCGGCAGGGGATCGGCACAGGGCTGGTGAAGATGGCCATCGAGCAAGCCAGGGCCGGAGCCTTTGCCCGCCTTACTGCGAACGTGTGGGCCGACAATGTAGCCGCTCGTGCTCTGTTCGAGAGCCAGGGTTTTGCCGTGCAGGCGCAGGTCGAAGTACAGGCGCACCCGGGCCTGGCGCACCGCGGCGGAAGCTTGTTGATGGCACGGCAGACCCGGATTTCCTGTGAGGGTCGGTAGCGTTGGCGCACTACATGCGGCTTTCCTTGATGAAAGCCGCACTCGTGGACAATGGTTGGAGCAGCGTACAGGAAATCCGGGAGACCCGGATTTCCTGTGAGGGTCGGTAGCGTTGGCGCACTACATGCGGCTTTCCTTGATGAAAGCCGCACTCGTGGACATTGGTTGGAGCAGCGTACAGGAAATCCGGGCCTAGAGGCTGTTTGATCCACATTCGTGGGACGGGAAGCGACACATAAGTAGAGGGCTTTTTGGGGTGAATCCACATTACCGACACGGAAGGGGCATTGCATGTTTTTCTATGGCCGATAAGCTCTGCACATGACTCTCCCACACCGTGCCATTCGGAGTCCACGATCCTTCCAGATTGTTTTGCTGGCGCTCGGCGTCCTGGCATCAGGCAGTGGTTACTCCTCGCTAGCGCAGGTCTCCGCAGCTGCCTCCAACTCTGCTCCGGCAACGCCGGCGCTGCCCAGCGGACTTGCTGCGACGAGCCAGCTGGTGGTGCAGCGCTCGCAGTTAGCGTTGGATAGCAACGGAACTCTCTTTCGCTCAGACGACCAGGGAAAGCATTGGCATCAGGTCCGCCAGCAGTGGGACGGGAAAGCGGTGGAACTCATGGGCATTCCGCCCTTGACTGCCGCGCCAGGAAGGGGTCAAGCCCCAAGATCAGATTCCGATCAGCAAACTTATGCAGCCGTGTTGTTGCGGAGTACGACTCAACTGCATTGGGTAAGCGTCGATCGCGGCAAAACCTGGACCCCTTCTACCCTCGACGACGTACGCCGCAACGACGTGAAGTGGTCTGGCAACTAAGCGATCCGGGTGAGCGCTGAACCAGGAGTTCTTACGCAGGGGCGGACTTCTCGTCCCCACGCACAAACCGTGCCCGCAACGGCGTCCAGATGAGCCGGTAACGTATGCTCTTGCGTACATTGGCAACAACGCTGGGGCGAAAACAGGCAATACAGGTACCACCTTCGCGCCGGACACTGGGATAAATAACGCCCAGCGAGCCAAGCTCGAGCAGCTCCACCGCCAATTGCTGCGATCGCACATAGCTGGTGGGGCTTAGGGCCTCGTCCTTGACCCCCCTCAGATCGTGGAAGGGCGCAGTGAAATCCGCCAGATAATCGTCATACCCGATCTCCTCCCGCTCCTTCCAATCAACCTCCGCGAACTCGATGCTTTTGTGAAAGATCACCTCGGCCTTGGCGGTCGCCAGTTCAAAAGCGGCATACCAGGCGCCGCGCTCCGGGGTGGAGAAGCGTGCTCCCAGCGGGTTGGGGTGGGTGAAGGCGGCGTTGATCACGCGATAGTTCGGGACATGGAAGACGAGTTCGCGTTGGCTAATGCCCGGGCTCCGATTTTCTTCCGCCAGCAGCCGGGCATTGGTCGCATTGTCGAGCTCGAAGATTCGTTGCAGGTCCTCATCGTCATCGGCGATGCGCGTAAGCACCGAGTCGTAATTGGGAGAGTACTTGGCCGGCAAGAGGCGGTGCGTATCGAAGCGGCGCAAGTCGGTCAGCGGAAGGGCAGCCATGACTGATGGCTCTAGCGGCCGCCGCGGCGCGCATCGAGCAGCCGGCGCACCACGTCCATTGCCGGTGTACCTCCGTGCAGGATGTAGTCAAGCGGTGTGCGGCCGGCAAAGATCGGATTGGTGTTGGGTAATTGCATCCATTGGTCGGCCAGGCGCTGGCTGTAAAGGATGTTGAGCGACTTGAAGATTCCGATCAGGTACGAAATACGCAGCAGCCTGTCCTGTTCCAGGGTCTTTACCGAGCTCTTGGTGCTCTGTTTGAGCTGATAGTAAGCGCCGTTGGAGATGCCACCCAGCAACTCGCGTGCATCCTCATCCCGTATCCGCCAGTGTTCAACAATATTGAACAGCGCCTTCAACGCCGCCCCCGAAAGCCGGCGCCGCTCCTCGAAGCGAGATAAGTCGGGTAATACAGGAGCGGAGTAGCAGGTGTCAGGATAGGCGAGAGCGCCGGGCCGCGGTCTGGGCATGGAGGTCTCCAACTATGGAGTATTATAGCTCCATTTCTAGTCCTTAACTAGAAAGTAAACCAGGCCCGTGATGGCTGCGGTGAGGAAGACCCAGGCAAACTGATACCAGTAAAAGAAAGGAAAGCCGAAGAGTGCGGGCGTCTCGCGCGCATAGATGGCAGGGAAAAGCAGGCCGCAAGCGGGAAGGATGAGCAGCCAGTTCCAATAGGCGTTGCGCTTCTTGTTGCCGGATTCGGCCATGCGAAGCATTATAAAGCGGTTCCTTGGCGAGCCTTAGTTCGCATCGTTCGCATAGTTCGCACATTCAACTGCGAAACCGGCCAACCGTTAGACTGAAAGCATGAAGCGGCGGCTCATTGAGCACTACGAAGTGACTCGCAAGCTGGGCGCGGGCGGCAGTGGAGTGGTCTATCTGGCCAACGACACGCTGCTGATGCGGCCGGTGGTGCTGAAGATATTAAAGCGCGGCGCGCTGACCATCGAGCAGATGCGCAGCACGGTGCTGCGCGAAGCACGGCTGGCCTCGGCCATCGAGCACCCGAACGTCTGCGCTATCTACGAGGTGGGCGAGTCAGAAGACGAAGCCTACATCGTTATGCAGTACGTGCCGGGCGAGTCTCTGGACAAGATCATCTCCAACGGCGCCGCCAGCGTGCAGCTTGGCCTCTCGGTAGGCATTCAAATCGCGGACGGCCTGAGTGCCGCCCACCGGCTGGGAATTTTTCATCGCGATCTAAAGCCGGCGAACGTGATGCTGACCGATGGTGGAGTGGTCAAGATTCTGGACTTTGGGCTGGCGCGGAGACTTTCAACCGCCGAGGCCGATTTCGATCCGTCCAAGCCGCGCCAGGATGCGTCGAAGAAGCAGGTGCGCACCACCTACACCGCGCGCGGCGGCACCATCGCCTACATGGCGCCGGAGCAATTCGTGACCGGCCAAACCAGCGTGCAGAGCGATATCTTCGCCGTCGGCGTGACCCTTTATGAGCTGCTGAGCGGCCGTCATCCCTTCGTACGGCCGGAGGCGGAGGAGTTTCAGATCGTGCGCGCGATTCAATTTGCCGATCCTGCGCCCCTGACCGAGGTGCCTGCCGAGCTGGCCAGTGTGATCGCTACCTGTTTGCAAAAGACGCCCAGTGGGCGCTACTCCTCGGCGGCCGATCTGCGCGAAGCCTTGAGAACCATCATGAAGACGATGCAATTCGAGACCGGCATTCTGCCCGGCGATACGGCCACCAATATACAAGTGCCGGCGGCTGAGCGCGAGAAACGGGCAACGGGATTCCTCTCCATGTTGGCCGAACGTTTTCGCGAGTCGGCTGATTTGCAACAGAAGCAGAACACGATTCTCGTGCTGCCCTTCCAGAATTTCGGGCAGACAGGCGAATCCCCACTGTACGGTTACGCGCTGGCGGATGCCATTGCCGCGCGGCTGGCGCGCATGTCGTCGTTGGTGGTGCGGCCTTCGAGTTCGCTGATGCAGTTGCCCGTGCCCATGCAGCAGATGGACCCGTTGTCCGTGGGAAAGAAGCTGATGGTGCAGTTTGTGCTGGCGGGCAACTTCATGCGTTCGGAACAAGGCTTCGACCTGAACTGGCAGCTGCTCGACGTGCCTGGGCAGAGCGTGCGCTCCGGCGGCACCATCAGCGTACCTTCCTTCGACCTCATTGCCGTGCAGACGGAGATTTGCAATGAAGTCTTCGCCACCCTACAGGGGTTGGGAAAACTGCAACAGAGCGGCGAGGCGGCCCAGAGCGCACCCTTGGCCGAGGCTTTATCGGAGCAATACCTGCAGGCCCGGGCGCTGCTCTCGTCGTTCATGTCGCGCTCCGGCGTCCGCGGCGACCTGGACAAGGCGCGGGAGATCTTTGAGAGCGTAGTGGCCCGCGACCCCAAGTTCGCTCCGGGCTGGAGCGGGCTGGGCATTACGCAACTGCAATATGTGCGCAACGGATTGGGCGGCCAAATGCACCTGCTGGCAGCTCGGCGCAGCTTTGACCGCGCCCTCGAAATCGATCCCGGATCGCTGGAGGCGAACCTCTATCGCGTCTACATGCTGCTTTCGCGAGGAGAGAAGGAAAGCGCCCGGCATGGCATCGAGCACCTGCTGCTAACCGCGGACAATAACTGGGACGTGCACCTGGTGGCCGGCCAGACCCTACGTCTCGACGGGATGTATGAAGAAGCGCTGCAGCAGTTCAACCGCTCTCTGCAGCTGAATCCCTCCAACGCGCCGATCATTTATAACCACCGGGCGCGCGTCTACCAATATCAGAACCAGCTGGAACTGGCGGAGGAAGAGCTGCAGAAGGGACTGACTCTGGAACCCAGGCATCCCCTGCTGCGCACCTCGATCGCCTACCAGAGAATGCGCCAGGGAGACATGCAGCAGGCGATCGGGATTCTCGAAGCGGTGATCCACGACGATGAGAGCATGCGCATTGCCTTTCCCACGCTGGCTTTGTGCTATGTGCAGGTAGGGGAACGTGAGCGGGCTACTTCGCTGATCGAAGAAGATTCGCTCTCGGCTGCGGAGGTCGATAGCGAGATGGCCTACCGGTTGGCAACCTACTTCGCTGTCGAAGGAGATGAGAGCGAAGCGCTGCACTGGCTGCGGCGCGCGATTTACCTGGGCAATGAGAACTATCCCTGGTTCTCAAAAAACCCGGCCTGGAACCGGCTGCATGGTCACGCCGATTTTGAACGCATCCTGGAAGATTTGAAGAAGAGCCACCGAGTTAATCAGAAGACCTGGCGCCGGCTCCTGGAGCGGGTTCCCACAGAGAAGCTTGCTTAAAGATTAGTTGCCAGGAAAGGGATCTGCAGTGCGCCTCAACCCTCTCAGAAGGTATGCGGCAGTAACTCTGTCTTCTCGTCCTGCACCGGGTTGAGAACCATCGGATCCGTGAGGCTAAAGATCAGGACAGAGGAGGCCGGAAGATTAGCCGACCGCTGAACCAGCAACCAGTGCGTCGTAGCTGCTCCGGCGCCGATGGCCGAGCCTACGATGGCACCGACTCCGCCGCCTATGGCGGCTCCCACGATCGCTCCACCGCCGGCGCCCGCGCCTAGGATAGCGAGGTTGCGCTTCACTTGCGCCGTGGGGACAATGTTCCCTTCGCCTTTGGCGTTGGTGTCGGAGCCCTCTGTATCGATGACTTGAGCGTGTACGTGGTAGCGGGTGCCGTCGGGCAATACAAATTCATCCGCACGGAGGTGAAGCACAGAGCCTCCACGGAGACGGCTGGAGGATGTGGCGTAGACAACTCGGCCGTGCAACTCCGAACCTTCAGGCACAACCACCTTGCCGTTGCGCATGATGTCCTGGGTGACCTTGGCGCTGAAAGGCGTATTCGGGGTGACGGCGTAGGAGTCGATATCCTGCAGCATGCTCACCCGGAAGACGGTTCCTTCGGGTAACGCATTGGCCGGCCCGGGAACATAGGTAACGATGCCGTCGTCGGTATTGTCCTTGGAAGAATCGAAGCTGGGTGCATGTAGAGCGGCCGAGCTGTGAGGCGTAGATCCCTCCGCGGACGGCGGCAGCGGCGTTTCGACAATGCCCGCATCCGGATTGCTGGGCGCAGCCGGTGGTGCCGGCGCCGGGGCGGCGGCAGGCGCAGGGCGAGTTACGACCGCGGGTGCCGCAGGCGCCTGCTCCGTGGTGGTGATCGCGTCGTTTGCCGGCGGCACGGAGACGCCCTGATAAGGGCTTGGCTTCTGCCCGGAGTCGGCCGGCGCAGATTGCGCGGAGAGAAAGGTTGTGCTCAAAACCAACGTGGCCGCTGCTGTCAGGGAAAACCGTGTCTTTGTCATCGCTGCACCTAAGCTGTTTCTACAGTAGTAACACTGCACTTACAGATTAGTTCAACCTTACATCTACCAGTCTAACAACAAAACGAAAGAACCACGGGGGTAACATACGCCGTGCCAAATCCGCGCTTCACGGGAAACCGCGAAGCCCTTTGTTAGAATTCGATATGCCCCGGATTTCCTGTACGCGGGCCTATGAGACGGCCACGTGTGCGGCTTTCCTTAATGAAAGCCGCATGAACTTCATCAACGCCGTTAGACTCAACAGGAATACGGGGTCTGGTGGAGATGGGGAGTTTCATCAGCACAATCGGCGGAGTGGATGGAAAAGCAATTGCCGTCGATCGCCGTCCTCGCCTCAATGATCGTTTACGACATCGCATTTCAAGGAGTGATATGACCGAGATTGTTGCCATTCACGCACGCGAGATTCTGGATTCCCGGGGGAATCCTACGGTAGAAGCCGATGTGCTTCTCGCGGGCGGAGCCATGGGCCGGGCGGCGGTACCTAGCGGTGCCTCGACCGGCGAGCACGAGGCGGTGGAGCTGCGCGACGGCGACAAGACGCACTACCTGGGCAAAGGGGTTCTACAAGCGGTCGAAAATGTGGAGAGTGTTCTGGCCCCTGAGCTAACAGGCATGGATGTGACCAACCAGCGCCTGATCGATGCCACCATGATCGCGCTGGATGGCACGGAAAACAAAGGCAAGCTGGGCGCGAACGCCATCCTGGCGGTTTCCATGGCCTGCTCGCGGGCCGCAGCCAACGCCTTGCAGATCCCGCTCTACCGATACCTGGGCGGCGCGAACGCATCCGTGCTGCCGGTGCCGATGATGAACATCATCAACGGCGGAGCCCATGCCGATAATAACGTGGACTTTCAGGAGTTCATGGTGATGCCGGTGGGAGCGGAGCGCTTCAGCGATGCGCTGCGCTGGGGTGTGGAGGTCTTCCACACCTTGAAGGGAGTCTTGAAGAAGAAGGGATACAACACTTCGGTAGGCGATGAGGGCGGATTTGCACCGTCGCTGAAATCCAATGTGGAAGCGATCGAAGTCATCCTGGAAGCGATTGGGTTGGCGGGCTACAAGGCGGGTGAAGAGATCGCCATCGCGCTCGATCCGGCATCCAGCGAGTTCTACGACAAGGAAAAGAAGCTTTACGTCTTCAAGAAGAGCGACCGCAGCGAGAAGACCAGCGAAGAGATGACCCGATTCTATGAGGACTGGGTGCGGCAATATCCCATCATTTCGCTCGAAGACGGGCTGGCCGAAGACGATTGGGATGGCTGGAAGGTGCTGACTAAGGAACTGGGCGACAAGATCCAGTTGGTAGGCGACGATCTGTTCGTGACCAATACCGAGTTCCTGCAGAAAGGCATTGAGCAGAACGTGGCCAACTCGATCCTGATCAAGGTGAACCAGATCGGCACTGTCAGCGAGACTTTCGAAGCGATTGCGCTGGCGCGCCGCTACGGATACACCTCGGTCATGTCCCACCGTAGCGGCGAGACGGAAGATACTTTCATCGCCGACCTGGCGGTGGCTACGGGTGTGGGCCAGATTAAGACCGGCTCCGCCTCGCGCACCGATCGTATCGCCAAGTACAACCAGCTGCTGCGCATCGAGGAGGAGCTGGGGCAGGGAGCAGAGTTCCTCGGCCGCGAAGCCGTGAACGCCGGGGAGTAAACGTGCCGCTGAAAAAGCCGTTAGTACTGACGATTCTGGATGGCTGGGGTTACCGTGCGGAGCAATTCGCTAACGCAATCGCGCTGGCCCGTAAGCCGACCTATGACAAGCTGTTGCGGGAATTTCCTAACAATCTGCTTCATGCTTCGGACCACTTCGTGGGCTTGCCCGATGGCCAGATGGGCAATAGCGAAGTAGGCCACCTGAACATCGGTTCGGGGCGCGTGGTCCACATGGACATCACGCGTATCGACGAGCTGATTCGCTCGGGCGAATTCTTCCGTCATCCGGTGATTGTGGCCGCGCTGAAGCATGCTGGCGAGAAGGGACGCGCCCTGCACTTGATGGGGTTGCTCTCCGACGGCGGAGTACATTCCCAACAGGCGCATCTCTACGCCTTATTGAAAACGGCGAAAGAGCATGGTGTGGAGCGCGTCTTCGTGCACGCCTTTCTCGACGGCCGCGACACGCTGCCCACCAGCGGAATGGGCTACCTGGAGAAGCTCCAAGCGAAGATCAAGGAAATTGGCGTGGGAAAGATAGCCAGCGTGGGCGGGCGCTATTTCGCCATGGATCGGGACCGGCGCTGGGAGCGGTCGAAGAAAGCGTTTGACGCAATCGTTGGCAATCCCCAAGGCGGCGCGTATGCCGATCCCGTTGCGCGGGTGAAGGAGTGCTACCACAATGGCGTGACCGACGAGTTTGTGGAGCCGTTCGTCGTGGTCGACGAACAAGCAAAACCAATCGCCCCACTGGGCGACGAAGATGCAGTCATCTGCTTCAACTATCGCGCTGACCGGGTGCGACAGATCACGCGCGTGCTGGCGCGCAATAGTGGCCTGACCAAAGATGACGGCAAATCGCTCCCTGGGGCCGAAGACCTTGACCTGGCTATTCCACGATCTGAGGTGCCGAAGCGGCTGCACTACGTGTGCATGACGCAGTATGACAAGCAGTTCACCCTGCCCATGGTGATCCTGCCCGAGTCGATGGAAAATCTGCTGGCGGATATGCTGGCCCAGGCGAATCTGCGCAACCTGCGCATCGCCGAGACGGAGAAGTACGCCCACGTAACCTACTTCTTCAACGGCGGCATTGAGAAGCCGTTTCCCGGCGAGGATCGGATCCTGATCCCTTCGCAAAAGGTGGCGACCTACGATCTGGCGCCGGAGATGAGCGCATCGGGAATTGCAGATGCCGTGATCAAGGCGATTGGCGACCCAGCCTTCGACCTGGTGGTGGTGAACTTTGCCAACGCCGACATGGTGGGCCACTCGGGCAAGCTGGAGCCGACCATCAAAGGAGTGGAGACCATCGACGCGTGCCTGGGCCGTATCTATCAGACGCTCAAGCAAAAGGGCGGATCGATGCTGATCACGGCCGACCACGGCAACGCCGAGCTGATGATCGACCCAGTGACCGGCGGTCCCCACACCTCGCACACCACCAACCCGGTACCGGTGATCCTGGTGAGCGACGATGCGGGGAAGTATCAGCTGCGCTCGGACTGTTCGCTGCGGGATATCTCGCCCACCCTGCTGGGCATGCTCCACCTGGATAAGCCGGCTAAAATGACCGGCGGCGATCTACGGGTGGAGATAGCCGCGAGCGTGGCTCCCTGATCTCTTTTGGCGGCACACTTACTTGCCGGAAGTCGACGCGGGCTTGATGTCTGCAGCCAGTTTCGCAAGATCGTCGACGCTGGCTGGATCCAATTGATAGAGGGTGGCTTCGCCGTCGCGCTTCGCCACCACGTCTTTGCCCGACTTTGCAATCAAGAGCTTTTCGACGCGTTTGCCGTCATTGGAAGTTACCGTCGCCTCCATCTCCGGATGACCAAAGCCGGAGTTGACGAACTTCACCGCGGTAAGGTCGCGCAGCTTGGAAACCAGGGATTCAACGCTGCTCGCATCGACCTTCTTTCCGTCAGATGACCAATCTTGCCCATTGCGCGTGTAAACCCAGCTCTGGGTTCCGCTGTGCAACTCAATCTTGTTTGGCTCAGCGAAGCCGAAGTCGAACAGCTTCTTGTTGCGGAAGTCGTCCAGGTTCTTGTCGAGCGCCGTTCCCAGATTGGCGTCAACTTTGACAGCGCCGTCGATGCCGCTCGATTTGGCGTAGTAGTCGGTCTTGTTCTTGCGCACCTCAATGGTCTGGGTGCCGCTATCAGAGGTCACCTTTACGGTTGCAATCGGAGTGCCTTTGGCAAATTCGGTGGCTGCGTCGGTGCTGCCTGCGAGATCGATCCGGGCGCTGGTGAGGCCGCTCACCAGCAGGCTCAACGCGGTGTTGTCCTCACGCAACGATGGAGGTTTCAGTATCTGCCAGCCATCCTTGGTGCGGCCAAACTCTATATCCTGGCCCTTTCTCAGCAGCGCCACATGGCTGACCTTGTCGGCGTCGACGTTCAGCAGGCTCTTGTCGCGCAGGTCATTCAGGCTTTTGGCGAGACTGGTCTTGTTGTAACTGGAGATCGTAAAAACCCGGGGATCTCCAGCGAGAGCAGCGTATGCGTCCCCGCCGGCAGGCGTGTCATCCCCTAGGAGCAGCTGCCGGGTTCCGCTCTTGCCGGTAATATCCAATTCAACCGCGGCTGGATCCAATCCATATTGCTTGCGATCGGATGCCTTGTCCTCAACCACTCGATCCGCATTCAAGCCCGATAGGGTGGACAACATGCTAGCGACCGTTTCCTGATCGGCCCGGTATGGCTTAGGTGTGGTGATCTGCCAATTATTAGCGTCCGCTTTTTGCAGGGTGACGGGATCGGATTGTTTCAGCTTGACCGAGAGCTGGGTTACGTCCGCCGCGTTCACTTTCAGGATCACCGGCGTGGCACTGGCCGGTGTGGCCGCAGTCTCCGCTGGCGGCTTGCGGTGCTGCGACCAGTAAAGGACGCCGCCGAGTCCGGCAAGAACAACAACAGCAACAATCAAACCACGGAAATTCATAAGCCCGGCTCTTATCGCCTCTTCCACCAAACCATGGTTCCGGCAATGATCACGATCAGAGGCAGCACAAATTGGCTGACCGTCCTCACCAGGATCAATTGCGCCCGGGTCATGGTGATGCGGCGATCTTCCTGCTGTTTTGGACGAATGGAGATCAGGTCCTCGTCGGAGGAAAGCCAGTTCATCGCGTTCGATGCCAGATCGCCGTTGCCATTGAAACCAAGGAAGCGGTTGGCCGCCCAGGAGGAGCTCCCGATGACTACAAAGCGTCCCTGCGAATTCGGCTTGCCGGTGTTGTAGGTGCCCGCCGCAGCGATGGTGAACGGCCCCTTCCGGTTCTTGGGATCGGCAACACTGACCTCGGGGGAACTCAGGTTGCTGGTGGCCAGGCTGCTCCCCGACGAATCGAATAACTTCTGCACGCTGGTCTTGCCCGTATCCTTTATCTCCAGAGAACGAGAGAGGGGAATGCCCACAGCGCTTCCCCGCATATCAGAGACAATCGGCTGGGAGCTGTAAGTGGTGACCAGCACCACTTGGGGACCAAGTCCGGCAAGCTGCCCCACCGGGTTCAGGTCGAGGACCATGTTTTTGTCCAGGGTCACGCCCCAGCTCCCGAGCACGCTGGTGAGGGCATCATTCGCGCCGATGTCAGAACTCCCGAATTGAATCGGCGGGTCGAGCATAAAGAATGCCCGGCCGCCGCCTTCGACGTAGTTCTTGATCGCGTCTACCTCGGGCTGCTGGTAGTCGTGCGTAGGGCCTGCGATGACCACCGTCGTGCAATCCGCCGGCACGGTAGCGTTTTGCAGCAAGTCAATCGATTTGGCCTGGTACTCATCCCGGGCTAACAGGTCTTTGAAGTGAGAAAAACCGTCGCGCTCAGTGTTGTCGATCTGATGCTCTCCACTGCCGGTCACAAAGCAGACCGTCCGGGTGGTGCCTTTGAGATCGCGGATGAAGGCGCCGGTGATGCCCTCCTCCGTCATATCTTTCGCAATTTCTTTCTTGGCTCCCACCTGCACTACCGCGGTGCCGAAGTTGCGAATTCCCGCAGCGCGCGCTAACTCCGGACTCTTATCCGGATCGACATAGGCGACGTGCACCTTGGGGGAGAGATTCGCATACTCGTCGAGAAGGTCTTTGCCTTCGGCAAAACGGGTGCTTTGGTTGAAGTAGGTGATGGTCGCATTCTGCTTCAGCCCCTTCACGATCTTTTGCGTCTGTTCAGAGAGGCTGTACCGCTTGTTCGAAGTGGTGTCGAAGGACTTGTTATAGCGGTCCGCCAACATGTTCACGACCACCAGGATGGCAAGTACCACCAGGAGATAGATGCCCGCGTATGCGCCGTACTTGGTCTGTCTCGCTTTTAGCCATTGATTTGCCATCTATGACCTCCAGCGCAGGGATTCCATCGAGCGCGCGGTGAGGAAGAGCCCGAGGAAGATCCCGCTGAGATAAAAGATGACGTCTTTGGAATCAATCACCCCGCGGGCGAAGGATTCGAAGTGGGTAATGACGGAGAGATAGGCAAGCACCCTCGCCCAGCTGGACGAATCATAGCCGCTGGACCACTCCAGCACCCACAGCAAGAGGCAAACGCCAAAGGTGGCAGCGCCGGCAATGATCTGATTCTTCGTCAGCGTCGAAATGAAGGTTCCCAGCGCAAGTAAAGTTCCGCCCTGTAGCAGAAGGCCC
Source organism: uncultured Acidobacteriaceae bacterium (assembly GCA_963743365.1). Lineage (GTDB taxonomy): Bacteria > Acidobacteriota > Terriglobia > Terriglobales > Acidobacteriaceae > PALSA-350. Next base: position 49,171 of record CAVUQE010000010.1, on the reverse strand, counting down.
AGGTAGCCCACCGCCAGCGGCTTCCAATCCGGATTACCGTAGTGGAAGAGAAAGGCAAAATTGAGTGCGGTAAACAGCAGCAGGCAGGCGTAGAGGATCATGGCCGCCAGCCACTTGCCCAGGATGACTTCCACATCGCGGATGGGGGAGGTGGTCAGCAGCTCAATGGTCCCGGTGCGCTTCTCCTCGGCAAAGAGGCGCATGGTGATCATGGGGATAAAGAAGAGCCCGACCACGCTGACGTTGGAGAGCAGCGGCCGGATGATCTGCTCGTTGACATTCATGGGGAATGTCTGGCCGCGCAACTGCATCTCCATCCCCTCTATGACGAAATAACCGAGGGCATTCCAGAAGAAGAAGCCGAAGATCAGGCCGAACATAGTCAACAGCAGATACGCGACGGGAGATACAAAATAGCTCCGCAGTTCTTTGCTGCAAATGGTCCAGGTATTTCTCATACTTGCGGCTCATTCGGAGTGGTTTTCTCAGCCCCGGCGGAGGCCTCGCTGCCAGTGAGCTGGAGGAAGATCTCTTCCAGGCTTCTTGCGGCCGGACGAAGTTCATAAAGATCCCAGCCGGAACCGACCACGGCACGCGCCAGGTCGCCTCGCACCAACTGCCCCTTCTGGCTCTCGACTTCAAAGACTAGGCCTTGCTCTTTGTGCTCGGTGCACGATACGCGGCTCACCCCGGGAACCCCTTCGAGCTTCTGTTGCACCAGCACGGATTCCGGTTGGCCGTCGCGGGCGGTGACTTCGAGAAGAAGCGTTTCGGCGCCGCGTGTCCGGGCTTGCAGGTTGCGCACTGAGTCGGTCGCTACCAGCTTGCCCTTGTTAATGATGATGACCTGCTCGCAGGTCTGCTCGACCTCCGGCAGGATGTGGGTGCTGAGGATGATGGTGTGGTCACCGGCGAGGCTCTTGATCAGGTCGCGTGTTTCATTGATCTGCTTGGGGTCAAGGCCCGCTGTTGGCTCGTCAAGGATCAATACATCAGGGTTGTGAATGATGGCCTGAGCCAGCCCCACCCTTTGGCGATAGCCTTTGGAGAGTTTGCCCAGCAGCTTGGTTTTGACATCCGCCACAAAGCAGCGTTCGCAGACATAGTCGATACGCTTTTCGAGCTCAGCGCCGGCCAGGCCCTTTAACTTGCCTACGAAGCGCAGGTATTCGCCAGTCTCCATCTCGGGATAGAGCGGAGGAGTCTCGGGCAGGTACCCGATGCGCTTCTTGACCTCGAAGGGCTGTTCGAGAACGTCGAAGCCCGCGACCGAAGCTGTGCCTGCCGACGGAGGAAGAAAACAGGTGAGAATGCGCATCGTCGTTGTTTTTCCGGCGCCGTTGGGCCCGAGAAATCCAACGATCTGGCCTTTGGCTACGGAGAACGAAATATGGTCGACGGCGACCGCGCGAGCGTACCTTTTCGTAACGTCTTTGACTATGATCATCGCGTCCAAGGGATTTGACGGCGTCTCTCGATAGTGGTGAGTCCACCACATGCGCTGCGGAAACCCAAACACCATCCTAAAAAGGAGACTTTGCCGATGTCAATTTTGCGCGACCCTTCCGGTCTCCTTCCGCGCGAGTAGTAACCTACTCGGTGAAGCAGAATTCGAATCGACTTTTCTCTTCTCGCATCCTTTATGGCGAGTGTTCTGCCGCTCATTGGGCCTGTGTTGAAAGCCGAAAACTGATTTGACCGCACCTGCACAGGTTACACCAAAGGTATAGAGAACGAATGAGCGCCGCCGCCGCTACCACACTGACGCAGGCAGATCATGATTGGAAGCCCAAAACAAACCCCTGGCTGATTGCCTTTGTGGTTTCGCTGGCCGCCTTCATGGAAGTGCTCGATACCAGCATTGCCAACGTGGCCCTGCCCCACATCGCAGGAAACCTGGGCGCCAGCCAGGACCAGAGCACCTGGGTGCTCACTTCCTACCTGGTCTCGAATGCCATCGTTCTGCCCATTAGCGGCTGGCTGGTGAGCGTCTTCGGGCGCAAGCGTTTCTTCATGACCTGCATCGTCATCTTCACCATCAGCTCACTTGCCTGCGGGATTGCTCCCAGCCTGGCAATTCTATTGGTCGCCCGCGTGGTGCAGGGCGCCGGTGGGGGCGGCTTGCAGCCCATGGCGCAGGCCATTCTTGCGGACACCTTTCCGCCCCGCCTGCGGGGGCTTGCCTTCTCTCTCTATGGGGTCACAGCGATCTTCGCCCCTTCGATTGGTCCCACCCTGGGCGGTTGGATCACCGACAACTACACCTGGCGCTGGATTTTTCTGATGAATTTGCCGGTGGGCATCCTGGCAGTCATTCTGGTTTACCAGTTGGTCGAAGATCCGCCTTATATGGCGCGAGCGCGGGCTCTTGGCAGGCGCGCTCAGCTCGACTACGTTGGCTTCTCGCTGCTGGCCCTGGGGGTGGGCGCTTTGCAGATCCTGCTCGACAAGGGGCAGGAGGATGACTGGTTCGGTTCCCACTTTATTGTCACTTTGATTGTGATTGCCAGCGTCTGCCTGAGTGCCTTGGTTATATGGGAGCTCTATCAGAAGAACCCGATCGTGGATGTCAGGCTGTTTGGGCATTTCAATTTTGCTACGTCCAGCATGATGATGTTCGTGGTGGGCGGCATGTCGTTTGCGACCACGGTGCTGGTGCCGCAGTTTCTGCAGGTCAACATGGGATACACCGCAGAGTCGGCGGGCATGGTCCTTTCCGCCGCGGGCTTTGTTTTGCTGGGCGCGTTGCCGTTCATCGGCATGTTGGCCGGCCGTTTCCAGGGCCGTTATCTCATCGCAGCCGGATGGCTGCTGCTCACGGGCAGCATGTTCCTTTCCACACTTCGAATCGATCTCCTGATCAGTTTCAGCTCAGCTACCTGGCTGCGCATCGCACAATACGCGCCTTTAGGCCTGGTCTTCATCCCCACCACCGCGGCTGCTTACTACGGCATGCCTAAGGACAAGAACAACGCGATTGCCGGTTTGGTGAACTTCATGCGCAACATCGGAGCCAGTGTAGGGACATCGGTAGTCACCACGGTGCTTGCGCGGCGCGACCAGTTCCATCAGGAGAGGATCGGCAGCAACATTACAGCGGGCAATCCAGCCTTTCGCAGCACCGTAAACGGCCTGGCAGAGCAGTTAAGGCACGGCGGCCTTAGCGCGCACGATGCGCTCAATGGGGCTTATGGGCAGGTTTATCGAACACTTCAACTACAGGCTTCCACTCTTTCTTACATCGACACGTTCTGGCTTCTGACGGTAGCCGCGGGCTCCATGTTCTGCCTGACATTCTTCCTACAGAAGAACGATCCCCGCGGCGGCGAAAAGGTTGTCGCCCACTAAGCTACAAAGTTGAGTTGAGCAGAGTGCCGATGTTAGGCTCCGGAGATGGAACCTGTCGTCGGAATTCTGGATGCACATGGCATGTTGGCGGTTGCACTGGAACAAGCGCGCATTGGTCTTGCCGAGGGCGGCGTTCCCGTAGGTGGGGCCATCTTCCACAGCGACGGTACGTTGCTGGGTGTGGGGCACAACCGCCTGGTGCAGGAGGGCAATGGCTCACTGCACGGCGAAACCGATGCCTTTCGGGCTGCTGGGCGACGGCCGACCTGGCATGACACGATCCTGGTCACGACATTGGCTCCATGCTGGTACTGCAGTGGCTTGATCTATCAATTCCGCTTCCGCCAGGTGATCGTGGGCGATAGCGTGAATGCCCAGGGTGGCATGAACTGGCTACGCGAGAAGGGCATCGATATCGTCGATCTGCACTCGCAGGAGTGTATCGACCTGATCGCCAAGTTTCAGCGCACCCGCCCGGATTTGTGGAAAGAGTGCGTCGGCGAAGCCTGAGCTGGTTACTGGCCGCATTCCGCCAGCGGAGCAAGATTTCGGCCGTAGTGACGCAGGGCGATCTCCAGCGTAGCGGTGCTGTGTGCCCAGGTCTCATCGGCAGCATCGACGTGCCCATGTAGTCCGTTGAAGTGCAGCGTTTTGCTTGTGCCGCAAACTTCGAGCTTCTCAGAAGGTCGCGAGGGCTCCATCTTTTCCAGCAAATCAGGATCGCCGTACAGCGGTTCTCCGCCCACCATCACCAGCATGACCTGGGCGGCAGTTGCGTGAGTCAGGGTCCAGTAGGCGTCGTGCTTTGCAGGCTCTGCCTCTGGACGAAGAATGAGCACATCGGCATCGTGGCCGGGCTCGAGCGCCCCCAGGCGATCGCTCGCTCCGACCAACTCAGCGGGAGTGGAAGTAGCCATGGCAACCAACTCGCGATCGGTGAAAGGATGCGGGGTCTGGGTATCGTTCCAGGCAGCAGCGTAGTTCAACTCGGCAAGAAGGCCGTCGCTGCCGGTAGGGCTCCAGTCCGGCGCCAGCGCTATCTTGACGTGCGCGGCCTTGGCTGCGGCCACGTCGGCGGTGCTCCCGTAGAGCTCGAGGTTGCTGCGTGGCGACCAGATCAGACTCACTCCGTGCCCAGCCATCTCGACAAAGTCGGCCGGCTTCAGTGCGACGCCATGAATGAGCGCTACGCCGGGAACCAGCAGGCCGCGGCCTTTTAGCATGGCGAATTCTCGCGCCGCGGAGGCATCCTCGCGGCCGCCTTCGCAGAGGTGAATGAGAAAAGCATGGAGTTGATGGCTAGCCAGCTGCTGGCGAATCGGGGTGAGATCGCCTTCGGACATCTGCAAAGGGAAGACGTTGTACGCGACGTGCCAGTCCGCCTCGGCATCCAGGTTGTGCGCCAGTCCCGAGATGCAGCCATCGTTCAAACTGCCGACTACCGAGGTCTCACCTTCGGAAAGCGCCTTGATCTCAGCGTAACGCTCCATCTCGCATTCCAGACCGTCTGCCACCATGGAAGCATGCGGGGACTCGATCAAGGTCTGGTAGATCGGCTTTTGCTGCCAGTCGTAGCGGTTGCCGAACTCTTCGATGGGATGCCAGCGAGGAAAAACATTGTAGGTGAGGTGGTTGTGCAGGTCGATGAATCCGGGCGCAATGACGCCATGGGTATCGATAACAGTTGCATTTGCCGGCAGCTTCACCTTGGCCCCGGCGGCCAGGATTTTGTTTTGCTGAATGAGGACGGTTCCGTTTTCAACAACGCCGCCGGGAGTAACCAGGGTGCCGCGCAAGGCGTAGCTGGGTTCTGTCGATTGCGCCCCTAAGTAGTGGAAGCCAAAGAGGCACAGAGATAGCCCCAGCGCCCTGCAGGTTGGGAAGCGATTTGCCATGTGTCTCATGGTAAAGTCTGCTCCGGTTTCATGCCGAAACACTCACAGTTCTTTTGCCAGCAGCACTTTGGCCAGCGGGATCAGCATACGTTTGGGGTTGGCAGCGAGCCGGGTGGTTGTGCCGGATTCCAGGGATGCAATAAACTCAGCCGCCCGCGAATCGTTTCGGCCGCCGTCCAGGCTGCCGGCAAGAGTAGGGAAGACAGAAGCACGGGAGAAGGCCGCCCAGCGAGCCGCGAATTTCCGGGCATCTCCATCCCGTTCGAAATCCGACCAGAAATGGTCCTCTCCCAGAAAGACATCCAACTCCTGCAGACGAAGGCTCCCAAAGCGGCCGTCCGCTCCGAAGGGAGCGAGAAAGTCTGCCCGGCTGCGGGCGACTGTGGGGATGACCATCCGCCGCAGTTCTTGGCCACTGAGGAAGCCGCTACCGACCATGTCGACGAGCGCGGAGTACATGGCGTTGAGCAACGGGCGATAACCAAACTCCCCGTTCTCATCGACTGCCATGGTCATGACCGCGAGCCTGCCACCCGGGCTCAGTTCGCGTTCCCGGTGGGTGAGAAACTGCTGCCAATCCTCTGCCGCCTGCCTGGAAAACGCGGCCCGCGTGGATGCATCCTGGCTAAAGGCCACCTGCACTTGATCGGGAATGGGCCCCGGCGCCCGGCTTAGCCATTGCACCGCCCAGGAGCTCCACGCCAGCGTCACGCTGCCGGCGGGAAGAATCTGCTCATAAAACGATCGTCCGACAGCCGCAGCGAAGACCGCGTGATCCCTGCGCAAGTAGCTGTTCGGATCGGTGTTCAAAGTTTCGAAGAGCACCGAGAAGTCGTTCTCGGGCAGGTCGGTGTGAACGACCGAGATTGCGCGATCCGGGCCGATTCGTTGCCTGAGAATGGAGATCGCGGCGCCCAGTGGCAGCAGGGAATTGTGACCTTCCGATGAACCGTAGTCAGCGATGACGATTGGCTGCGATCCCGCCGGCAGTGCGACCGTCCTCGCGGCAAGCTGGAGCATAGGAACGGCCGGCGAAAGGCCCGCAGCCTGTACCTGCGAGCTGCGGTTGTAACCGCCCTGCCCTTCCATCGGAGACGGCGTGACGAGGCTCGGATCGTGGGGCATGATTCTTCTCCTGGCGCGCAACCAGCATAGTTCATCCGCTCCGGCATGAAACCGCCGGTTCCCTCGCAAAGGACGGGTGTGGGGCACCCGTCCTTCGTATGGGTGCGAGTCATTCGGCACGGAGGTTCTATACTGGCCGACGTCACAGAATCTGCAGAAAGATCGCTCATCGGGACAAGAAAAGTGTTGCTGGAAGGTTTGCAAAATGTCTATTCCCGAGTCTCAACCTGCCGATCCTGTTCATCCGCTGCAGTTCATCGGCTTGCTCCTGCTCTCGCTGGCCACGTTGCTGCTGGAACTGGCGCTTACCCGAGTCCTCTCAGTCTCCCTCTGGTATCACTTTGGCTTTCTGGTGATCTCGACAGCGTTGCTCGGCTTTGGCGCCTCGGGAGTGACACTGGCACTGTGGACGCGCCTGCGGGAGCGCGGCGACCTTGGCCGTAGCCTGGCTGCCTGTGCGCTCTGCTTCGCCTGCTCGACGTTGCTGAGCTTCTGGCTGATGCAACACATCCCATTTGATCCTTTCTCCATTGCTGTCGATCGGCGCCAGTTTCTTTTCATGCCCATTTATCTCTTAGTGGTGGCGCTGCCGTTCTTCTGCTCCGGGCTGGGAATATCCCTGTTGCTTACCCGCGGTGTGCGCGAGGTTACGCGCCTCTACGCATTCGACCTGGTCGGAGCAGGGCTGGGATGTGGCCTCATCACCCTGGTGCTGCCACGTTTTGGCGGATCGGGCAGCGTTGTCTTCGCTGCGTTCATCGGAGCGCTGGCCGCTCTCAGCTTCTCTTTGCCGTCGCGGAAGCTTCTTGCCGGTGCCTCGACGGTGGCCGCCATTCTCCTGCTGGCCTCAAGCTTTCACGCGGACCGGCTGTTGCCCATCCATGTCAGCGCCAACAAGGAGAGATCGCCCATTGTGCCGATCTATGAGGCATGGAACACGCTCTCCCTGGTGCAGGTAGAGGAGACACCGGGAACAAAAGGCGAGCCGGGCAGCCGCACGTTGATCATCGACGCCGGCACGGCGGCGACCGGCATGCAGGATTTACGGCCCGGTGTCCGCACCGTGCTGCAGCAGCATCCGGAGGAGATCGATGACGACTCGGACATCGTCTACGTCGGCAAGCCTGCCGCGCATGTGCTCATCATCGGCTCTGGTGCGGGCAACCAGATTTTGGAGGCGCTGAAGCAGAAGGCCGCCTCCATCACGGCCGTGGAAATCAATCCCACGACGAACGACATCGTCTCCAATCGCATGAATGACTACTGGGGCGGCCTCTTTCATCAGCCTGAGGTTCACCTGGTCACCGATGAGGGTCGCAGCTTTCTGCGCCGGTCACATGAAAAGTACGACGCGATCATCTCCGTACATACCATCAGCAATGCGGCGATAGCATCCGGCGCTCTCAGTCTGGCCGAGAACTACGTTTTTACCCGCGAGGCCTTCGACGATTACCTCGATCACCTGACTCCCGACGGGATTCTGTTCTTTACCCGGCCCGAGGCTCAGATCCCACGATTGCTCAGCACTGCTCGGGAAAGCTTTGCCGCCCGCAACATGGGGCCGGTGGCGAAGCATATGTTTGCGTTCACAAATGCCGCCGAGAGCGCCGGGTCCAATGGCAGAGCATCCTTTGCGGCCGTTTTTCTGCTACAGAAATCCGAGATTCAACCGAGCCAGTTGCAACAAATCCGGCAAGTTCTGAAGGACGACGGCGGCAATGGATTCAGGCCCAAGATCTTATATTCACCCGAGCCGTCCGCGAATAACTCTTCGCGGCTCTATAACGAGATTGCAACCGCGCCCGATCTCCAGTCCATCTACGACCGCTCGGACTCACAACTCGCCCCGGCCACGGACGACAAGCCCTTCTTCAATCAGCATATGCGTTGGTCGCGCATTCGCTGGCACACGATCGTGGATCTCTTTTCGCAGGCTAAGCCCGGCGACGCCAGGCTGTCGCTTGAAGATCGTCCGATCGCCGAGGTAACGCTGCTGGTGCTGCTGGTTCAGTCGGTGTTGATCGCTGCTGTTTGCATCCTGCTGCCGCTCATCGTCTTTCACCGGCAAACGGAGTGGGAGCAGCGCCCGCTAGCCTGGTTGGCCTACTTCGCCGCGCTGGGGCTGGGCTACATCATGGTTGAGATTGCCCTGCTACAGCGCTTCTTGCTTTTCCTTGGGCAGCCCATCTACACATACGCGGTAATCCTCGCTGGGCTGTTGATTTTTACCGGCGCCGGTTCCTGGATTGCCGGCCGGATGAAACAATCCCATGCGCTCAGCCGATCGTTGTTGATAGCCCTGGCTGTTGTCGTGCTCACAGCGCTCATTACGCCACCCGTCTTTCAAATCTTTCTCGGCTACGCGCTTCCCGTTCGCATTGCCATCTCCCTGCTGCTGGTAGCGCCGCTCGGCTTGGCGCTGGGTATGCCGTTTCCGCTGGGTCTGCGCCTGGCGAGCGCGCAGACTACTTCCATCGGCGCCTGGGCGTGGGGTGTCAACGGTTTCTTCACGGTTATCGGCACCGTGCTTGCTCTCATGCTGGGCATGATTTTCGGCTTTCGCGTCGTTCTGCTACTCTCCGCCCTGTGCTACGCCGGAGCTCTTTTCGTGGCCAACTGGCAGGCAAAGACTTCTAACGAAACGCCTCTCACAGAGCGGGTAAACGTGTGAGTGGCGCCACCAGGAATAAAAATCTAGCATGGCAAAACGAAGCGCGGGTTTGCTGATGTATCGGCGGCATGACCAGCTCGAAGTCTTTCTCGTGCACCCGGGCGGCCCTTTTTGGGCGAAGAAGGATCTGGGCGCCTGGTCTATCTCCAAAGGTGAGTACGCGGAAGGAGAACTTCCGCTCCAAGCAGCACGGCGTGAATTTGAGGAAGAGACGGGCTTTGCTGCTCAAGGGGACTTCCTCGAATTGGGCGCGGTGCAGCAGGCCGGCGGCAAGGTGGTGTCGGCTTGGGCCGTTGAGGGCGATTGCGACCCCGGCAAGCTAGTCAGCAATCGCTGCCAGATAGAGTGGCCGCCGCGATCCGGCCGTGTGATTGAGATTCCCGAGGTGGATCGCGGGGCGTGGTTTTCTATCGCCGAGGCGAAGGAGCGCATTCTGAAAAGCCAAGCGCCTTTTCTCGAGAGGCTTTCCCGCTTGTTGAACACTGCGGAGTAGGACCTACACTCTCTTTTATGCGCCTATTTGCTGGCATTCCCCTCGCGGCCGCGGTTATCGATGAGCTATCTGCGGTCTCTGTCCGGATGCGAACGAACGAAGACGGCCTGCGCTGGTCCGCCCCGGAATCCTGGCACATTACGCTGCAATTTCTAGGGAACACCGGCCAGGAACAGTTCGATTGCACGGTGGAACGACTTCGCGAGCTGTGCTCGCCCGCAGTTCCTATTCGACTGGAGGGATTAAATCTGTTTGAGCGCGCGGGAGTATTTTTCGCGGGGGTACGTCTTACGCCCGAACTGCTCTTATTACAACAACGTGTCACTGCTGCGACTGGCCCATGCGGTTTCATCCCTGAAACCCGTCCTTATCATCCCCACGTGACACTCGCGCGCACCAAGGGCAAGGGACGAATGCACGGGCTCCACGAGCTGAAGGCCAAGATCCATCGCCAGCCAGCGTTTAGCGGTTTTGTCGCCCAGGAATTCGTTCTTTATGAAAGCGTGACCAGGCCCACCGGAGCTCTTTACCAAGTTCGCGAGCGCTTTCGCCTCGATTAAATGGCGATCAAGCGCGGAGGGAACTGCAGGTCCCTACTCTCACACGGCACACCAACAGCACCCCGGTGTGTGCGGCGATGACAAAGGGTGGAGCGGTATTTCGATAGGTGAATCGGCTAGTGGTTGAAAGAACCGCAGGGCGGCATTGGTTGCGGATGGAGGAAACTGCAGGTTCCCAGTTCGTACTCGGCCGGGAATCAACCGGGAATGAATCGCATCTTCTGAAACTGCGCGAACATTCGCAGTAGCATTTCCTCGGTGTCCATGGCTTCGTGAAAGCCGAATCGCCGCGCCTTCGTCATGTCGGACATCACATCGTATTCCAAATTGAAGACCGCTTCGCCGAACTGCCATGAGGCTGCATCCCGGAATGAGTAAGGGAGCAGGCCGTATTTTTTTACTATGGCGTCCCACAACGGCCCTTTGTCAGACATGAATTGCGCCAGCGGAAAGCGTTGCGGAGGCGAGTAGGGCATGTGGAAGAACTCCGCCAGTCGCGGCCACACGTGCTGCCAACGATTGAAGTCGCCATTGGTGATGTTGAATCCTTGCCCGTTGCAGCGGTCATTCTCCGCCGCCCACACCATGGCTTTGGCCAGCAGCTCGGCGTCCGTCATTTCCATGAGTACCTGGTAGGACGCAGCAGAGCCCGGATAGCGAAGAGGCAAGCCCATCTCCTTGCATAGCGAGGCATATACCGCAATGACCGTAGCCATGTTCATGGGATTACCCACGGCAAAGCCACAAATGCAGGAGGGGCGCAACGCCGTCCAGGACCAGGATTTTCCTAAGCAGCGAGCTACAAGATAGTCCTCCTGGTCATAGTAAAAATTTGGCGGCATATGGCGCGGGTCGCTCTCCTTGGCGGGGGTTTTGTACGGACCCAGGTGCGCCCCGTAGTATTTGGCTCCCTCGAGCAACACCACCTTGCGTAGCCCACCAGAGGAGTGCTCCACCGCTTCCACCGTGTTTCGCAGCATGGCCAGGTTAGGCGCAATCTCTTCGAAGAAATTTCCCACCATCTGCAGCGCGGCGTAAAAGATGTGTGTAATCTCTCCCAGCTGAGCCATGCACGCGTCCACGGCAGACCGATTTAACAGATCGATTGCGATATACCGGGCCGGCGTTTCGAATTCCGGGATGCGTCGAGACAGCCCGATGACTTCCCAATCACCAAGGGCGACCAGATGATTGACCAGCGCGCGCCCACTGACCCCCAGCGCTCCTGCGACCAAAGCTTTTTTCATAGGAATAGCCAACCATCTAGTCTGCCGCGAAATCGCCTTTTTGCCCACCCTTGCGCCGAAAGAGACTCCACGGCCACGGGTCCTTGGGGCTCTCGGGGCGGTAGACGATGTTCGCCGGAACATGCAGATCGATCAGAGTTCCAGCCTCGCTCGAGGAGCGAACGCGCAATTCGCCGCGCATTTTGTTGGCGCGCTCCCGCATGCCCGGAAGACCCCAGTGCCCGCTGCGATAGCCGGCTTTCAGCACGCCCTCATGGATGCCTCGGCCGTTATCGCGCACGCGCACGTGCAGGGCACCGGGCTGGTAAGAGATCTCGGCCACAATATTCTGCGCGCCGGAGTGGCTGAAGGCGTTGGTCAACGCCTCCCGCCCGATAAGCAGAATTTCCTCCTGAACGATTTCGTCCAGCGGCCGCGGACGGCCTTCCACGGCGACATGGAAATTCGCCGGATGAATGGCGCGTAACTGATTGCCGGTTTCGGCCAGCGCGTCCGCAAGGTTGATGCTGTCGCTCCGCCGGCCACGAAGATTCAGGACTCGTTCGCGTCCCTCCTGCATCACCCGGTCCGATTGCTTCAACGCCTCGTCCAGAGCCTCCCGTGCAGGATCGCCGGCGGGCAGACGGCTGGCTGCGGTGTGAAAGCGTAGCGTCAGCCCGAACAAGCTTTGCAAGAGGGTGTCGTGCAACTCCCTGGCGATGCGCTCCCGCTCCGCCACTCGTTCGGCGAGCCGGGCTTGAAACTGGTGCGCGATGCTGCTGATGCGCAGCCGGATTATCCACGACAGCAGGGCGATCGCGGCGAGCAATACCAGTGCCGTGAACCACCAGGTCTGGTAGAAAGCCGGTTCAATGGAAACTCCCAGACTCGCTCCAACATCGTTCCACACGCCGTCGTTATTGCACGCGATCACGTGAAATCGATAGTGTCCCGGGGGCAAACGGGTATAGAAGGCCTGGCGGCGTGTTCCCGCGTTCTGCCAATCAGAATCGACGCCATCGAGCTTGTAACGGAACAACACCCGGTCGGGAATCGCAAGGCTGAGGGCAGTGTAGTCAATCTGCAGGCTCTCGCTGTGCGCGGGAAGCTTGAGATTGCCGGAACCGGAGTAGGTCTTTCCGTTGGAGAGGATGGAGGAGATCAATACCGGCGGAGGCAAGCGGTTGCGGATTTGGTGCAGCGTCGCCGGATCAAGCCAGGCGATGCCCCGGGTGGTGGCAAACCACAACCGGCCGTCACGCGACTCGGCCAGCGAGGGCTCGGGGATTCTTTCTGCGGAGAGCCCGGGAAGCCCATCCAGCGCATCGAGGCGTTCGCCGGAAACGAGGTAGCTCGGGTCGCGAAGCCACCGTGTTAACTCCGCGGCAGAGACATGCGTGATGCCGGAGGATCCATTCATCCAAAGATCCCCGGCCTCAGTTTCCAATACGCCTGAGATCCTGCCGGGCAGGTTCTGGTTTTTCCAACCCATAAGGTGGAAATGACCCTTGGTGAACAGCTCGACCCCGCCTGATCCGCCGAGCCAGACGCGGTCCCCTCGGACAAACATCGTAGATTCCGAGACGCCGCGCGTACCGTTAGGAAAGGAGAATCGGTGGTAATTGTTTCCGTCCCACTGGACCACGTAGTTGGAGAAGCCAAACCAGACGTTTCCTGCCTCGTCGCCCGTCATCGTGCCCAGGATGCCGGGCTTCTTGCCCAGCGCTTCGTTCTGATTGCTCCAGGAGCCATGCGTGAAATGGTAGGCTCCGCCGGACGCGGTCGAGATCCATAGATCATTGTTGCGATCGACGGCGAGAGAAATCACCGGCCCGACTTCATCCTCCGGGTAGTGCATGGGAGCGAATCCTGCACCTGCAGAATGCCAGAGGGTGGAGTCACCACCGACGGCCGACCAGATGGTCCCATTACGATCGAGTCGAAGACAAACGGTCCCTCGTGTTTCGGGGAAGGTGGTGATGCGGCCATCGGTGGCCACGCGGGTGAGTGGCAGGCTCAGGTTTCCCGTCCAGATGGAACCATCATCTCCAGCCAGAATGCTAAAGTCGTGCTCTTGTGCCGGCGGAAGCGCCGCGGTGGAAAGCGCCGTGCGGCGAAGCCGGTCGAGGCCGGAGTTGGTTCCTACCCATACGCTGCCTTCGCGATCGATCAGTACTTTCCATACCGCATCGGAGCTGAGTCCTTGTTTGGTGGTGAGGCTCATTCCGGGTGCGCTCGGCGTCGCCTGGGGTGTTGGCCACTGGTCCACATGATCGAACCGCCGCAGGCCTTTATCGCTCACGGCCCAGATAGAACCATCCGCGGCGAAGGTAAAGTCTCCGAACTGGACATTTTCTTTCCTCTCTTTGTCAGGAACGGATGGGGCGGGTGTGCGGTCTGGGTTGACTACCCGGCGGAGCCCATGATCATCCGAGAGCCAGATGGAACCATCCGGGGCTTCATGGAGGTAGGTGTTGTGCGTGGCCGTGGCCAAAACGAAAGCGGCCGAGGTCGCACCGGCGTCATATGCCATCCGTTTGAACATGGACTGACCTGGGGACATGAAGAGGAGAGCCCCCTCGAGCGTCTTGACCCAAACCGTTCCTTCACGGTCCACCAGAATGGCCGCGGGAAAACCGCCAGGGTATCCATGTTCCGCACCAATCTGTTGACAAACAGATCCACGCATGTGGAAGAGACCACCCGACGCTTGCAGCCAGAGAGAGCCGTCGCGGTCTTCGGCGATTCCTTCCATTTGCAAGACTGGTGTGCAGCGCCGGTCAGTAAAGGTGGTCAAGTGTCCAGCTTTCCAGAACAGAAGTCCTGCTGCTCGTGTTTTGAGCCAGACACCTCCCGACGAGGAGAGAAACACCGCGTGAATCTCGCTATTGTGAACAGCGCCGTTGGTGGCTTCTTCGACGGATTGGAAGCGCACGCCGTCAAAGCGGAAGACCCCGGTCGAGGTGGTCAGCCAGAGGTATCCATCGGCCGCCTGCTGGATGTCGACGACCGCCCCAAGACCATTGTCCGAGGTCCACATATCGTGGTGGAAGTTTGTCGCCTCAGCAACCGGGGCTGCCCAGGCCGCTGGTCCACGCACCGCAGTATAAGCCGTTAGCAGCAGGGCCGCAGCGAACCACCATCTGGTCTTCTGGAAGAGTCTACCCATAAGGCGACGTGCTGATTTTACTGAGCGATGGGTCCCCACAGATCAGGTGTGGCCGCACGGCTTGACGAAGGCCGACCAATTGCCACCCTTATGATGATTGTAGCCCCATATGATTAAAGGAAACCTCCACTGCATTCGCCAAGGCATCAAGCTCAAGGACTTGTCCAGTGAGTCTTTCTAGCAAGTGCTGTGAACTACTCTTCGTGCTTCTGGCCTCGGGCACAACACTGAATGCACAGATGAAAGGCTCGATAAATAACCGGCAAACCACTCTAGTGCTGCAAGCCGGAAGGGAAGAGCCGCGACTGGTCAGCTTGCAGAGCGGAAAACTTCCCGCGTGGCCAAATGCCATCCCTGAACGATTGATCGATTCTGTGGAAGAAGGCGGCCGAACCGTTTCTTTGCACTGGAAGCTCGACGAGCAAGACAGCCACATAACCGAACGTGCTGCAAGCTTTGTCTATCAAAGCTCATCACCTCGCCTGCGCTTGACTTGGAAATGGGAGGCACGGGCAGAATTCGGGCCAGTCGAACACTCCATCACCATCGAAAACCTGTCGTCCTCAGAGATATGGTTGCCGCTCCAGGATAGCTTTTGCTTCCGTTTCCCGGTGGAGCCAAGCCAACCGCTGCAGCATTGGTACGTAGAAAAGGGGGCAGGAAAGCCATCCGACGTGGGTACGCACCATGTGCCTGTTCCGGAGGGTTATCGCTGGAGAGGCAGGTCGAGCACCTATGCCAGAGATCAGGACGAACGCGAAATCATCCCCTGGTTCATGGTGGAGCGGGACAATCGCACTCAGGATGGCTGGTATGTGGGGATCGAGTTTAGCGGGCGCGCGCGTTTAACGTTGCAGCGTGATGCGGCATTCATAGACGGCGCCGCCGGCCTGGATCCTGATCCGGGGCCTTTTCGCACTCGTCTATTGCCCCATGAAACCTTCGCAACCCCCACGGTTTTCTTTGGCGGCTTTCGCGGCGGTGTGGATGGTGCGGGCAATATTCTGCGTCCATGGGTGAGGCAGGTGCTGAATAATCCCGCGACCTGGAAAAACAGCGCATATCCACCGTTGGTGAACAACAGTTGGGGAAGCGGCATGCAGATTGACGAGGCGCTGGCGCTGCGGATGGTGCGGGATTCCGCGGAGCTTGGCCTCGAACTCTTCCACATCGATGCCGGCTGGTTTCGTGGGGTCGGCGATTGGTATCCCAGCCCGAGTAAGTTTCCGCACGGATTCGCACCCATCGTCAGCGAGGCGCATCGCCGCGGACTAAAATTCGGCATCTGGGTGGATTGGGCACAAGCGGGTGTTGATAACAACCCGGGCGCTCTCAGCGTGCATGATCCTAAAGTCAGGGATTGGTTGGTTGCCGATGTGCCGCCGGGGTGGCAGCCCGCGGATTTCGTGGGAAGGACCATCGACCTGGGGTTTCCACCCGCCAGGGACTATGCACGGCAAGAGGTGGAACGCATCATCACCCAGTACCACCTTGATATGTTGGAACACGATGGATATGTGGTTGCGAAAAACTGCAGCCGCACCGATCATCCTCACGCCCCGGCAAACCCTCCTCAGATGTCGCCGGTTACCGGAAACGGCATTGCGATGGTGGATAATGCCAGCTCGACCGACGTCAGTTATCACGCGGTGCGCGCCTACTACGAGATCTATTCCCAAGTCCGGCACGAACATCCCGAGCTTTTGCTGGAGATATGCAACGACGGGGGACGCATGGTGGACTTCGGCAGCGCCTCGCATGGCGACTACTTCTCCATCACTGACAGTTACGATCCAGTCTCCAACCGTCGCGCGTTCTATGATGCCAGCCACGTTCTGCCCGCAGCGATGCTGGAAGATTATGTGGAGAAGTGGCCAACGCCAAAGATTGAGAATTTTCGCTACATGCTGCGCAGCGGCATGATGGGCATGCTCACCATCATGCAGGACACGAATACGTGGACCGGGGAAGAACATGCGGCTGCAAAGGAGGAGTTCGCGCTCTACAAGCAGAAGCTGCGGCCGCTTATCCGCGATGCCGATCTCTACCATGTCTCGGAAAGGCCCGATGGCATTCATTGGGACGGCATGGAGTATTTTGACGCCAATCGTCGCACAGGTGTTCTTTATGCCTTTCGCGGTTCGACGAACGATGAGAGCCAGCACCGCTTTCCATTGCAGGGCGTCGAGGCTGCTCACAATTACCGGCTGCACTTTTCTGATCACAGCGCTGCGGATCGAATTGTTTCCGGTCGCGAACTGCTCGACCGGGGGCTGACTGTCACTCTGCCTTTACCGATAAGCTCGGAACTGGTCTTTATGGACGACATCTCACCCTCGACTTAGCCCCTCTCTAATCATCCTGTGGCAATACCACAGAAAATATGGCATCCTGATGTGGCATGCGCACAGGAGTGGTTGATGGCGGAATCGAAACTGGATCTATTGCAAGGTACGCTTGACCTGATGGTCCTGCAGACGTTGGTGACCATGGGGTCTATGCACGGCTATGGCATTGCCCGGCGCATCGAACAGGTCAGCGGCGATGAGATTCTGCTCAACCAGGGCACCATCTACGCATCGCTGGTGCGGCTGCAGCAGCGGGGGTGGATTGCCGCGGAATGGGGCACCTCCGATAACAATCGCAAGGCAAAGTACTACTCGATCACCCGGAGCGGCCGCAAGCAGCTGGTCGAGGATGCCGCGTACTGGCAGAGATTGTCGCGGGTGATGGGCCGTGTATTGGCCAAGCCGGCGGAAGGGAAGCTGTGATGGGTGCTCTTGGGGAAGGACTGCAGCGCTTGCGCTCTTTCTTTAAAAAGCCGCAGCGGGACTCGGAACTGGATGCGGAGGTGGCAGAGCATCTCGAGCTGGCAGTGGAAGAGAATATTCGCCACGGTATGACTGCGGACGAGGCGCGGCGCCAGGCGTTGATTCGCTTCGGCGGAGTGGTGCAAGCGAAGGAACAGCAACGCGAGGCACGCGGTTTGCCCTGGCTCGATGTGCTGCTGCAGGATCTCCGTTTCACCTTTCGCACCCTGGGCCGGGACCGCGGCTTTACTGTGATCGCGGTGATCATCCTGGGGTTGGGCATTGGCGCCAACATCACCGTCTTCAGCGTAGTAAACACCCTTCTGCTGCGGCCGCTGCCACTGCGCAATCCGCAGGAACTAGTCCGGATCCTCACCAAGGACGCTACTGGCGGAGAATCCGGCATGACCTATTCGGCAGATGCCACCGAGGAGTTTCAGCGGTTAAACCGATCCTTCGAATCGGTCTCGGGCTACTTCGCTTTCTCCGGGCCCGAAAACCTCAAGCTCATGGGCCACGGTCAGCCGATGCCGGTCACCGGTCTGATGGTAGGGGGCAATTTCTTTCACACCCTCGGCGTTCAGCCAATGCTGGGAAGGGTCTTTACGGCAGAGGAATGCCTGCATAACAGCCGCCCTGTCGTGCTGCTGAGCCACGCGTTTTGGAAGCGGCAGTACGGCGGCGATCGCAGTATTGTGGGCCAGGCAATTGATGTGAATGCAACGCCGGTCACGGTGATTGGCGTATTGCCGGAAAGCTTTGACTTCGGATCCATTTTCTCTCCCGGCTACAAGGTGGATATGTACGGGCCGGTGATCTACGACGATATCCGGGACGAGGGCAACACCATGGCCCTGGTGGGCCGCCTGAAGCCAGGAGTCAGCCTGGCGCAGGCACAGGCGGAAGCCGATTTGCTCTTTCCTACCCTGCATTTCAGTGTCAAGCACCCGGAGTATGGCGGAGACTACACCGGCAAACTGTTCGGGTTGAAGGACTACGTAACCGGCAAGCTGCGGCGTTCGTTGATTGTGCTGTGGTGCGCGGTAGGCCTGATTCTGCTGATCGTGTGCGTGAACCTGTCGAATCTGCTGCTCGCGCGCGGAGCGGCGCGAACCAAGGAATTTGCCATGCGCACGGCTTTGGGAGCTACGCGCGGCCGATTGCTGCGGCAGTTGCTGACCGAGAGCCTGATCCTTTCCTTCGCGGGCGCTTTGCTTGGCCTGGCGATTGCTTTCGTCATCACCGCCTATCTCGCCCACCAAGGCTCGATTGCGCTGCCGCTGCTGAATCGTGTCCATATCGACGGAGCCTCGCTGGCCTGGACACTCCTGGTGGCTGTGGGCGCGGCGGTTTTGTTCGGCCTTGTGCCGGGACTTAGGATCTCTGGCGGCAACTTGCAGGAGTCTCTCAAAGACTCAGGGCACGGAGCGAGTGACGGCAAGAAACATGACGGCCTGCGCTCGGTGCTGATCATTTCCGAGATTGCCCTGGCCTGCGTATTGCTGGTGGGCGCTGGGTTATTGTTGCGGAGTTTTCTGCGCATCCTCGATGTCGATCTCGGTTTCGAACCCAGCCGGGCCGCTTCGATCAGCCTGGATTACAACGACGGCGGCGATCCGGCCAAGCGAAGTGTCTTCTGGCAGGAGGTTCTGCGCCGGGTGGAGGAGATCCCGGGAGTAGAGACAGCTGGCATTTCAGACAACCTGCCAATGAGCCGGAATCGAAGCTGGGGCATCTCGGTAAAGGGCAAAGACTACCGCAAAGGGGAATTGGAAGGCACCTTCGTCTACATTGTTTCGCCTGGGTACCTCAACGCAATTGGCATGCATTTGGTGAAGGGGCGCGACATTCGTTGGGATGACACGGACAAGAAAGTAGGTGTCGTCATCATTAATGAGACGATCGCGCGCCGCCTTTGGCCGGGCGAAGACCCGATTGGCCGCATTGCCAATGTGATCGGGATGGATGCGCGCGTCATCGGCGTGGTGGAGGATGTTCGCGAGAGTAGCGTTGAAGGCAAACCGGGTTGGCAGATGTACCTTTCCGGAGCGTCGCCGCAGTTTGGGCCTGAAGGCGCGCAACTGGTGGTGCGCACCAAGTTGCCGCCGGAAACGCTGGCTTCCGCGGTGATGAGCACGATTCGCGCAATCAATCCGGGCCAGCCGGCGACAGAGTTCCGGCCGGTACAGGGCCTGGTGGATCACGTGGTTTCGCCGCGCCGCTTCTTTGTCATCCTGGTAGGGGTCTTCGCCGGGCTGGGACTGATTTTGGCTTCTCTGGGTATCTATGGAGTGATCTCATATTCGGTGATGCAGCGGACACAGGAGATTGGTATTCGTATGGCGCTGGGGGCAAGCCAGGGGCGAGTACAGTTGGCGGTCATCGGAAAGACACTGTTACTGGCACTGATCGGGATTGCCACCGGGACAGTGGCTTCCTTGGCGGTCTCCAATCTTATTGCGTCGCTTCTGTTCGGAACGGCTGCCACGGACCGGGCAACGTTCCTGAGCATGACTTTGCTGCTGCTGATTGTGGCGCTACTCGCCGGCTATATACCCGCGCGAAGGGCGTCGCGCATCAACCCGATGGTTGCCTTGCGCAACAATTGAGTCGTGTCTCTCTTTGACTCTCGTTCCCGTCCTTGGTATGGGAACGAGAGGTGCTCTCAGCGTTTTCCTTCCAGGTTTGCCCATTCGCCCACCTGGATGAAGCTGGCCCAATAGAAGGGGTGCTCTCGCCCCTTGCGATTCAGCATAGCCAGCTGGGCTTGGCGCAGGGCATCGCCTCGGCCCAGCCCGGCCTTAAGGCCGCGGTAATAGGAGGTCATCAGTTCGCGGGTGACATAGTCGCTGACCGGCCAGAGGCTCATCACTACGGTCTCCGCGCCCGCTATGACAAAAGCGCGACGCAGCCCGTAGACTCCTTCGCCATTTTTTACCTCACCGACCCCCGTGTCGCAGGCCGAGAGCGTCACCAATTTTGTGCCCCAAAGGTTCAGGTTGGAGGCTTCGAGTGCTGTGAGAATGCCATCCTCGATGCCGTTCTTGTCCAGGTTTGCGCCCGCCAATGCCAGGCCGGAGCGCAGCAAAGGATTATCAGTATTAAGTTCGGCATGAATACCACGGGTGGCCCCGGCGGAATTACCAGCGCTTTTGTTAGCCTTTTCGTCCGCGGCATTCTCCAGGAAAAATCCGTGGGTTGCTATGTGCAGGATGGCGGGCGAATCGACCTGCTCGAGTTCCGCTTTGCTCGCTTGGGGTCCAGTGAGGATCCTTGCATCGGGAAATAGCGATTTGAGTTCACGAGCTTCCAACGCGGTACCCGCCAAGGGCGTGAAGTAAATGTCATCCGTATCGTCGCTGCTTAGGTTGCGACGAACAGTCGTGTTGCTGGCAGGTCTTACCTTGGCGGGTGATGAGACGGCGACCGGCGTCGTTTCAGGGGTTCCGAAGGAAGGATTGGCGATGACCACGGGTTCCGTGTGGCTGGAACGTGCTACCTGCATACGCAGCAAGTCCCGGCCCGCAGTGACATAGCCAATCTGGTAATTCTCGATCAGGTAGTGGCCCTTTTCGTCCACCAACGACTCAAAGGATAGAAGGTTCAATTCGCCATCGGGCGAGATGATGAGGTGTTTGGCTTGGAGCCCCATCGATCGCAGCGGAAACACGAGCCTTTCATCGAGAGCTCGCGCTAATTGCCGGGTGTCGGTGCGTTTCGGATCACGCAAGCTCTGACGATACACACTGACCTGGTGATCGATTTCTTTCGCATCCCCAAGGTCTTTTACTCGCACGACCCCTTGAGCCGGAATCGCGTATACAACGTAGCGCAGGGCCATTTCTCCGGGGCGTTTGGGCTGATGGAAGTCGTAGGGTTCGTAGACCGCAAATTCCAACAGGACACTGTCAGTAGGGATAGCTTTGCGAACCGCAGCCAAAGTGACCGATCCGGTCGGTTGGTAATAGCCTTCGGTACGACGGCTGATCTCAGTCTCTAGCCTTTCTCTTTGGCTTTGCAGCGCTTCGATCTGCCGCTGGTATTCCTCCGGGGGTGTTTGTCCCGGACCTCGCAGGGCAGACTTGGCGAGCACGGCGATGGTGCTGCTTAGCTCGCTGAGCAATTTCTGATCTTCCGGTTCCAATCGTTTGCGCAGCGCGGTCATGCTGTCAGCAACCGCATCCAGCACCCGCCCTTTGCGTTGCAGGATCATCTGTGCGGCAAGCTCGGTTGCGGCGGGATCCTGTGGGGCCTCAGTGACGTTGAGAGAGATAGCGCGCCCGGTCTGCGGATAGTACTTGTCGACATAAGCCAGCCTCTCCTCTTCTGAGCCGATGGCCAGATTGAGCGAAAGGTTGGTTTCAGCCGCCTCATTCAGACGAGCCATGTAGCGGACTGCATTCGAGGCGTCTCCTTCGGCCCCATAGGCCCGCGCAAGATTGCCAAGAGTCATTGTGGTCCACTCATGGTAAGGACCGGCAGCCCGCTCCAGAACGGCGAGGGCGCGCTGATATGTCTCGATGGCCCGTGGATAATCGCCCTGTGCGTTGTAGACATTGGCAATGTTGACCAGGAGGGCGGCAGTGGAGGCGTGCTGGCTGCCTAAACTATGCTCGCGAATCTTTTCCGCGCGCCATAAGTATTCGAGCGCGAGTGGATATTGCTGTTGTTCCTTGGCGATGATGCCCAGGTTTTGCAGTGGATGGGCCACCAGCGGATGATCTGGGCCGAGCTTCTGTTCTGCCAGATGCAGTGTCTGTTGCAGTGCTGGTATCCCGCGGTCGAAGTCGCCCGAATCCCCATAGGCATCTGCAAGGCTGTCCATCACCTTGATGATGGCCAGATCATCCGGGGCAAGTTTTTGTTGATCGATGGCGAGCGCCTGTTGCAACTCTGCAAAAGCACGGGGAAACTCACTTCGCCGTTGATGTAAGAGGGCCAGGACCACCAGGCAGTCGGCAACTGCCGGACTCTCGCTTCCTTGGGCGTCCTGCAGCATCTTAAGTGCCCGTTCCAGCGCATCCTGGGCCCGCGGGTAGTCACTGGACGCTATGTATACATTGCCCATTCCCTCAAGCGCGATCGCGAGCTGAAGGTTGTCGCCGCCTGGTATTGCGGCATTGATTCTCACCGCCTCTTCGAACGACGCCCGGGCGCCGTCGCGATCGCCCGCGGCAAACTGCGCCGACCCAAGATTCGATTCCAATCCACCCAGGTATTCTTCTTCGTCGCCCCTCGCCTGCGGGCCCATAGCTTGCTTGGCGAGGATGAGTGCCTTTTGCGCGAGATGAAGCGACTCAACGTAGTTGCCCGCGTCGCTTTGCGCCTGCGATTGCGTACTCAACTCCCGGCTCTCGAAAAGAAGCTGGTCGGTCTGTGTCGCCGGGCGAATTTCTAGCAGCTCGATAGAGTACGCAGCCTCGGGGTCCCGAGGATATTTTGCTTGCACCACTACCTGGTAGGAGCCGCTCGATTCCGCCGCCAATCCGACCTGCTCTTTGCTTTTTGAGCTAGGAAACGCTGCCAGGAAACTTCCGGCTGGACTGACGATACGTACGACGGTGTCGATGCCTTTCTGTTCGACTGCGATGTTGGCATATTGGCCGGCAGTGAGGGACAGTCCATAGCTATGGTTTTGTCCCCCAGCCAGTGTGCTTTCCACCGCCCTTCCCGGCGAGAGTGACGAATCGCCTCTCGCCGGCTGGGGCGCAGCGAGCACCATGGCGGCGATAAGCATCGCGGCCGCCGTTTTGAACGTTCCTGTCCAGGGGGAATAGGTTCCCGCCATCCCGATCTCCACCCGCATCTTCTTTCTCCAAAGCGGTTTTCCGGGGGCCCTATTTGGTCACAACTCTGAAGACATAACTGCTCACTAACTCACCCTCGCCGCCCGATGGCGTTCCCGTAAGGTCTAATTCATAGCCTTGCGGTTGCAGGAGCTTGGCCGGCACGCTGGTCGATAGTGCACTGTTTTGACCCTTCGTTACGGCTCTTAGTTGGCCGCTATGCCACAAGACTTTGTCGTCCTGCAGGCTCTTGAGTGCGACGCTGTAGTGGGGGAAATCATTGGTCTCGAGGTCCAGGCGAAAATCTACCCGGGTGGTCCCTTGGGGCAGGGAAAGGACAGGCATCTGCGGACCACCTCGTACCTGGGGCGCAAGTACAAAGGCCACCACGCTCATCGGCAGCGACGTTAATTGCGAGGCTACATGTTTTGCGGCGCTACTGTTGTCAACCTGGGCAAGAGACTTCCGCACCTGCTCCAATTCGCTCGCAGTGCGTGCGTTCGATGCGTGCTCAGTCTGCAGCTGGGTTTGCAGATCGCGTTCCCGTTGTTGCAACGCCGCCCGGTCAACTGTTGCCTGACGCATGCTGTCACGAAGATGCAGATTATCGACCAGCAGGGCAGTGATGGCCAGCAGCATTGCCAATCCCCCTGCCAACGCCAAACGCGGGAATGCAAATAAGCCCAACCATCTTCCGAGGGCAGATTTTGCCGGCTCTACACGGCTCGCTGCGGCCTGGGAAGGCTGCTTGCCAGCCAACGAATAGAGGCTTTCAGCGAAGGCTACTTTCTGCCGCCGCCTCGCGGACGACAGATAGACACTTTGAAACTTCGCCAAGGTATCCCCGGAAAGCTCCCCGCGGACGTAGGCATCGACCAGGTCGCTCTCCACGGTGTCGAGGCGTGCGGCAAACTCGTCATCGACCACGCTCAATTCGTCCAGCCGCTCGGTTTGATCCTGCGGCAGCACGCCAAAGAGGTAGGCTCTCAGGGTTGGGTCGTCCACTCGCTGCTGGGGTGAGAAGAGCATCATCTACCTCGATAAGCAGAAACCAGGAAACTATTTCACGGTTGACCGGAACACTCTCGAACGCATAGTTCGAGTTTATTGCGAATTCTGCAAGCCCGGATGCTGAGAGCGTTCACGCTGACGCGCAGGGTCTCCGCCAGTCCCCGGCGACTTTCGATTTTGCTTCGCTGTTCCCCTCGGTAGTACTCAAGAATCAGGTCCCGGTCACTCGATGGCAGCTTGGCCAGGCACTCCTCCAGGCAGCCGGAAAGGCGCTCCTTGTTTTGCCCTTCGTCATCGGTTACGGAAGCCGCGCCCAGCACAGCGTCTGCTTCTCCCGGCGACAGCTCCGAGAGGCTGGTGTGGGAGCGTGAGTCGCCACGGAGGTATTCGAGGAAGACGAATTTTGCCGTGATGTAGCAATATTGGGCCGGGGCGGTGCCGGTGATGGAGCCCTCCTCTTCCAACCTTCGCGCTACCCGGTTCAGGGTCTCATCCGCGAGATCATCGGGGGCAACGCAATTCTTGCGGTCAAAGTAGGCCACCAGCCTGCGCCGCATTTCGAGATATTTTTCGCCGCGAGAATCGCTGCCGTCGTCGAGCCAGTGGAGAAATTGACGGAAAGCGCTGGGCGAGGTCGATGGGTCCCGGTTCAGGCGCTCTTTTGCCATGTGAACCTCCCGGCAGCGGAGCAACGCGGCGCCGCGTCCGCCGCCTCTCCTACACCCCGCATGCTCTCCAATGCGCCCGCCATGAAATGTTTTCCGTTCTCGCTCTTATAGGAGTGAAAGGCAGAAAAGACAGCGGGGGCGGAATCTTTCCGTGCTCAGGTTAGCAGCAACGCCATGCCGCTGTCTTTTGTCTCGCCGCCAAATTCAGAAGGAGTGATTCCCATGCCGAAAGCTCTCGTATTCCTGATTGCCTTGTGCTCAACCGTGATGGCCTTGGCGGCGACCCCCAACTCTGTGCCGTTCGAGCGGCCCCTGGTTTTTGAACCGAATCTTGGCCAGGCGCCGAAGCAAGTCTCCTGGACCGCCCGGGGCGCCGGTTATCAACTCTACCTGACCTCGACGGGAGCTTCCATTGTGCTGGCAGAGCCGTTAGGCGGCAGGCCCGGCGCCCAACTGTCCGCCTTGCCCAAAGCACGGGTGAGCGTAATCGGCATGACGCTGGCCGGGAGCCACTCGTGGAGCTCCGTCGAGGGGCTGGAGCCGACAGGCGGGGTCAGCAATTATCTGATTGGTAATCGCAAAGACTGGCGCTCGGGCATCCCTCAATATGCTCGTGTTCGGGTGAAGGGCGTTTACGACGGCATCGACCTGGTGTTTTACGGTCACGGGCGCGATCTGGAATATGACTTCGTGGTTGCGCCGGGTGGCGATCCCAACCAGATCCGGCTGGCCTTCGACGGTGCGGGCCCGATGCGCGTCGACAGCAAAACCGGCGACTTGATGATCAAGACCAACACCGGTGGCGAGATGCGTCATGTGCGGCCCAGGGTCTATCAGCAGGCCGGCGATCGCAAGGTGGAAGTCGCCGGCGGGTACCAGGTTCTGGAAAATGGCGAGGCAGCTTTCCGCTTGGCGGCGTATAACCGGGGCCGTGCGCTGACCGTCGACCCCCTGGTGGAGTTCACCACCTTTCTCGGCGGTAGTGCAGAGGATTACACCACTGGAATGGCTGTACTCGGCGCGGGCTACACCTACGTCACGGGGCTAACGTACTCGACGGACTTTCCCACCACGACTGCCATCGGCACGCCGGCGAAGACTTGTGTCAATAACGTTTGCCCCGCTTACATCTTTGTGACCGAGCTTTCACCCGCGGGTGCGGTAATGAACTCCACCCTCATCGGTGGCAGCGGTACCGACACAGCAACTGGAATCGCCGTGGACGACACGGGAGTATGGGTGACCGGCGCGACCAACTCGATCGATTTTTCCACCCACACAGGTCTCGGGTTTGGCTTCTGGAATGGCTTTGTCGCTCAGCTAAGCCCGGATCTGGGAAAGCTGAATTGGTGTGTCACTTTTGGCGGGACTGGGGATCAATATATCTACCAGACCTCGAACGCAATTGCTCTGGATGCGACGCACGCGGTGTATGTGGCTGGTGAGACGTCTTCGAATTCCTTCCCCGTCTCGCAGAATTTCTCTTCGACGCTGAAAGCGAAGCAGGGAGCCTTTGGCGGAGGGAGTGACGCCTTCGTCGTCAAGGTAGGCCCCGACGGATATCTGACCTCCGGATACGCTACGTATCTTGGTGGCTCCAACCAGGACTCCGCCAGCGGGATTGCGGTCGATAGCGTCGGACATGCGTTTGTGACCGGGTATACGACGTCGAAGGATTTCCCCACCAACGCAGCGCCATCGCACGGCTCCTTAGCCAACGGTGGCGCGGTCGCTTTTATCACCGAGCTTTCCAAGGACGGATCCAAATCGCTCTATTCGGCTTTATTGGGGGGCACGAAGTCTGTGCAACACCCGTATCCGTTGGATCAGGCCTCGGCGATCGTTGTGGATGCGGCCGGCGAGGCTTATATTACCGGCACTTCTTGCACATCGGATTTTCCCACCAATGCCAATTCCTTTCAGCCCACGCCTCCCTCTGCCTGTTTGCCGGAGACCGCGGGCCAGTTTTATCAAAGTGCCTTTGTGGCGAAATTGGATGGCAGCGGAAAGCTTCTCTATGCAACTTATCTGGGCGGGACCAATGGCTACGTAAACGGCAACAGCATTGCGATCGATCAGCAGGAGAACATTTATGTTGGCGGCATAACCTCAACCAGCATCTTTCCCGGCGCACCTGCCGTTCCGCTGAATCCGACAGCGGGCTTTCTTATCAAGTTTCATCCTGAGCTTAAGACCATCGACTCCACCATCCTATTGGGGGCGGACATTACCAACATCGCCCTCTACACACCGCTATTCGAGCTGGTCAGGAGTGATGATTCCACTCCAACTGCGCTGCCTCAGATTCTTACCGCGGGCTACCGCTATCAATCGGGCTCCCCTTCAATAGCTACCAAATACCTTGATGCCTTTGTCGTGAAGTTGAGCTATGTACAGCCGTAATTAAGCGCGCATGGCAAGACGCTGCCTGGTTCTTCTCAGTTGCAACAGCCGCAAAGCCCACTCCCGCACAGACCGGAGTGGGCTTGCGGCGTCCAGCCAAAAAAATCGATGAAATGGTTTTCTTCTTTTTTCTTATCAGAGTGAGACGAGTAGCAGCTTCACTTGAGGAGGAACCATTTCATGTTCAAACTTTTCTTGCACTCGATGGCATTGTGCTCCGCCATGCTCAGCCCGGCTTTGCTGGCTGAGTCCCCCAGCCCCGCAGTATTTGATCGGCCTTTGGCCTTCGAACCCAATCTGGGGCAGGCTCCCGCGCAAGTCTCCTGGACGGCGCGCGGCCAGGGCTATCAGCTCTTCCTCACGTCGTCGGGTGCGTCGATCACGGTGGCTGAGCCCGTCGCGCCTTCGCCGGCAGACGCCGGCTTTTCGATTCCGGGTAAGCCGGCTCTGCAACAGGCCGCCACGCTCAAAGGCCGGGTCAGCGTGATTGGTATGAACCTCGTTGGAAGCCATCCATGGAGCAAGGTGGAGGGGCTGGAGCCGACCGGTGGGGTGAGCAATTACCTGCTGGGGAGAGATCGCAAGGACTGGCATACAGGTATTCCTCAGTACGGCCGGTTGCGCGTGAAGAACGTATATGACGGCATTGATCTGGTCTTCTATGGGCACGGCAGCGACCTGGAATACGACTTCGTCGTAGCTCCAGGTGGAGACCCCAACCAGATTCGTCTCGCCTTCGATGGGGTGGGACCGCTGCATGTTGATAGCAAAACCGGCGACCTGGTCATAAAGACCAGTTCGGGCTCGGAGATGCGGCATGTCCGGCCCCGGGTATATCAACAAATCGGAAAGGACAAAGTGGAAGTCTCCGGAGACTACCAGATCACGGGCAACGGGCAGGCCGCCTTCCACTTGGCGGACTACGACAAGCGGAGTTCCCTGGTGGTGGATCCGACAGTAGAATTCGTAACTTTCCTTGGCGGCAATTCTCAGGACTATGGTGTAGCAGTAACAGTCGATCCCCAAGGCGATGCCTACGTGACTGGCCAGACTCTCTCCACCGACTTTCCCGATAACGTAGGAACTCCCGTCGCGAAGGATTGTCCTAACATGATCTGTCCCGCCCGTATTTTCGTGACTGAACTTTCGCCTACGGGCGCGGTGTTGAACTCCACGCTGATCGGCGGCAGCGAGGTCGATATAGCCGGCGGGATCGCCGTTGACTCGACCGGAGTTTGGGTAACCGGCGGCACCACCTCACCAAATTTTGCGACTCACACCCAATTTGGCAACGGCGTTTGGAATGGTTTTGTTGCTAAACTCACCCCCGATCTTACGCAACTGCTCTGGTGTGTTGATTTCGGTGGTTTCGGCAACTATCAGGTTTTTCAAATGTCGTATGCCATTGCTTTGGATGCGGATCACAATGCGTATGTTACGGGCGCGACCCAGTCGGTTGACTTTCCCACCTCGCTTTACACCACGAGTACGCTGAAGCCGGTGCAACAGGCTCTCGACGGATCGATGGACGCGTTCGTGGTGAAAGTGGGCTCCGACGGTTATCTAAACTCCGGATATTCCACCTACCTGGGTGGATCGGGCTACGAGATAGGGGAGGCGATTGCGGTGGACAGCGTTGGACACGCCTACGTGACCGGCATCACCTCTTCCATAGATTTTCCGGTCAACGGCGCAGTCTCCCGCGGATTCCCCGGGGCCCTGGGTCACGTTGCGTTCGTCACCGAGCTCTCGCAAGACGGGTCGCAATTCATTTACTCCGAGTCGTTGGGCGGCACCCAAACTTCTCAACCTTCCGATCCGGAAGACGAAGGCTTGGCGATCGCTCTGGACCCGGCCGATGAGGCATACATTGCGGGCATTGCATGCTCCTCAAACTTTCCTACCACCCCTCAGGCCTTCCAGTTGACGCCGTCTTCACCATGCTTGCCGGGTGGCACGAACTATACCAGCGCGTTCGTGGCCAAGCTGAGCAACACGGGCGAACTTCTTCACGCGACCTATCTCGACGGCCCGGATGGCGCGGTGCGCGCGAACAGCATCGCCATCAATCCGGCGGGAGATGTTTATGTTGCTGGTTCTACGACAACTGGTGCGTTTCCAGGCGCCCCTTCTACCCAGGTCAATCCGTCAGCGGGCTTTCTCACGGAATTCGGCCCCAAGCTGGAGGGTCTCAAGTCCACCACCTTCCTGGGAGCATCGATCGGTGGCATTACCGTATTCACGCCCGGTACCACCTCCAATAATCCGGCTCCTCAATCCTCTGTCTTCACTACGGGTTATCGATATGTGGCTGGCTCAAACACGAGCATCGTCAACAACCAGGACGCCTTTGTCGTTAAGCTGAGCGATACGCCTTAAGTCGATAACAACGACTGTTGCTAAGCTCTGCCAAGGCCCGGCAGGGCCGACCGCTAAACGTGAGATCTGCCGGGGTGGGCTCACGTTTGGTTGCGGCCCTCCGGGCCTTGACGACAGGGGAAGATCTACGGTTCCCCTTTTTAGGTCCTACTACGACACACACTCTTCGCGACTGACTTCGTAAGTGGGTTCTCGCGCAGACTCTGCCGGGCTGGGCTGACGCTTAGCGGTCGGCCTCTGGGCCTCGGCGATCGAAGGGGATCTGCTCTTCTAGTTCTCAGGCAGCCGTACGAAATCAGGCGCCGAGCACAGAGCCTCTAGAATCGCCGGTCAATCCGGGGATACCAAGTGAGCTGGAAACCGGTGCTGGTATCCGATTGCCGACCCGATTTGTAGAGCGGAATCAGCCATTGCTCATACTGCACATTGGCTTTCAACTCGACATCCGGTGTGAGGCGCTTGACTACATCGAAGCGAAAGTCGGTTTGCGTAGTGCCGCCGGGAATGAAATCCTTGGCGGCTTTGTCACTGCGGTAAGAAACTTGCAGCCATTCTCGGGGGGAGAGATGGTAGGTGAGCCACGCCTGGCCTCCCTTGTTTTCGCGCCCAATCCAATCTCCCATCAGCAAGCCATTGCTGGTGTACCCGTTCCTCTGCACCACCTCGATATACATGTCCTGGCCGCCGTTGCTGAGGCCGGTGTCGGGATCGGTGGAGACAGCTTCAGCGCGCAGGTCGAGCTTGGGGGCGCCAGGAAAATGGGATAAGTAGAGGCCGGGACGGACGGCGGCGTGGCGCGGCGCGGTGATGGGAAAGACGTCATCGTGTACTTCGGAATCGCAATAGAACGTCAGCCACTTCTGGAGATAAGGCAAACGCCAGGAGAAGTCCACGGCACTGAAGCGGGCGCCAGGGTCGTTGCGCGAGAACTTTTCTGATCCGTTGGTATCGCTGATGCTGTAGAAGCTATGCCAGAACGTACCCAGCGTAATCGGCGCGTGGTCCACGCCCCCCCAGATAACAGTGCGTTGAAATCCGAACTCAAAGTTGGGCGTGGGCTTGAAAGAAATCTTTTCCGCATGGACCCAAGGGCTCACCGGGGCATTGTGGCCCTTCAGCGGTCCAACGAAGAAATCGTATCGGATCAGCCCTGCGATGCGTGAGATGTACGGAATGTATAGCGGCTCAACCCGATCGATGCGGAAGCTCCAGATATTTTCCGCATTGTTGCTCCAGGCCATGCCGCCACCCATCCCCGGTCCATACCAGTTATCCATCTTCCCAAAGGAAATTTCGTGGCCTACGACGTGAGCCGAAACATAACCTTCGAGCACGGTGAGGTTGTTGACCGAGGAAACCGGCCCCAGTGGGATGGTGGTGTTTCCTTCCAGAGGAACCGAGCTGAAGGTGGCGAAATCATCGATTCTGGCTAGCGTCTCAGATAAAGGAAGCGAGTAGCCTTCCCACGAAGGGGCATGCTGGAACTCTCCGCGAAAGTAAATGGAGAACATGCCATAGTGTCCGCGCGTGCTGAAGCCGCTGTAGCTGTTGAAGCCTCCTGCGTATGGGCGCCCAAAATCATTGATGTCAGTCTGTCCCAGGTGGAAGCTATCGCGTAAGGGGGTTCCGGCGATCCCCATCACGCCCTGGTACACCGAGTCGAGCCCCACTCGCCCATACCGTTGGTCGAGAGGGATGCGCATATCGGGCTGCAGATCCCTTTCCAGAGCGGTAAAAATGTCGATGGCCTCATCGTTGGTACTGTCGGTGATCCTGTCTGAGCTTTGCTCCAGCATGTGGGCCACGCTCAGACGCGTCCATGGACGCATACCGAGAAAAACGGTATCGACAAAGCCCATCCCATAGAGCCGCATCACCGCCGGGTAGATCCAGCTGTCTAAGGGAATATATGTGGAGCTCATCCCCTCGATGGATTTGAGCGGCGCGTAGGGTGCAAAGTGAATGGCCTCGCGTGGAGCAGGCAGTTGATCGGCAGAAGCAGGTGGTGGAACGGCGGCCGGCGGAGGTGCTTGCGTCGCGGCCGGTTCGGACTGCGTCGCCTGAGTCTGATCTGGAGCAGAAACGGTGGAAGCGGCTGAGATTCCCGGGGTCAGTAAGACCAACGCACACACGACAGCTAGGAATTCCACTTACACCTCAAAGCCAAAAGCGGTTGATGCCGGATATGACCTGTGGCGGAGGCAGGTATCGGGCCGAGAGACGTGACGAGAATCGTTCACCTCTTCTCAAGCTAACGAAACGAGGACTAGGGGTCAATCGTTTGCAGCAGGCCGAGAAGCGCGAAGATAACGGGGCAGCTGGTTAAGGCTGACCCTACTTCTGCCGCGGCTTACGCGCTTTTTCCGCCGCCTTTCCTGACTGCTTCTTTGCCTCCCTGAGGGCGCTGTCCAGTTTCCGCGAAAACTCTTGCACCACCTGATCTTTCCAGCTCAGTGTGAAGAGTCCCTTGGCTTTGAGGTAGCGTTCCATGTGGGTGAGGGGATCGCGTTCGCGAAGCCAGGCGGCGGAGTTTGCTACGCGCCGTTTGGTTTTGCTGAACAGGCGATACGGCTTACCCTCCACCAACACCGGGCTGCCGCCCTGGCGTACCCGCTCCACGCTTTCGCAGGCGACCCGGTAGACGGCCACAACATCGTTGGCGTCGACAGGAATGATGGGAAAGCCATAGTTCCGCGCTTTTTCGCTCGAGGCCTCCTCATCGTCATGGGCCTTGAAACTGGCGGGATCGGTCCAAGGATTATCCTCAACGACAAAAATGATGGGTAGGCTTTTGTTCGCGGCGAGTTCGAGTGCTTCATGCCAGCAGGCAAGAGTGGTTGTTGCCTTATCGCTAAAAGCGACTACGACGTTGCCCTTTTTCTTTTGTTTACTCGCCAGGGCCACGCTGGTCGCCCGCTCAAGCTGCGTGCATTGCGTGAGCGAGGGCATGAGGATGTTGGGCGACTGACTGTGTGCGGTGGAGCGCGCATAAATTTGGGCCACGAGTTCACCCAGAGGCGCTCCTTTGACCAGGGCGGCAATGGCGTTCTGGGGCGGCAGGGCGATGGTGTCTTCCGGCTGCAGCTCAATGGAGCACCCGGTAGCGATGGCCTCCTGGCCTATCGAAGCAGCATAGAGGCCCGCAGATCCGGGCTTGCCACGTAGCCGGCACACACGTTCCGTCAGCAGCCGGCATTCGACCATGGTGGCATAAAGCTGTTTCAGCTTGGCGTCGCTGATGAGCGAGCCGCCGGTGGAGACGGCCGCGGCGGCGGTCGCCTGCCCAACCTTACCAGCCATGGTTACGGTTTTCTCCTGAAGATTGAATGACGAGGAGCGAGTAAAGCATCTTTGCTAACGGTGTACTCCAGGAAACGGAACCCGACGCGGCCATTCCGCCAAACCGGGGTGGAAAGAATGGCCGCACATAACTGATCCCACCCGACCACAGTATTAGTAAAGATGCGTTAAAGGGCTGATTGTAAACCACACCGTGACCGATCTGTATGACCGACTTCATCCCAACGGTGGAAAGCAGCCGGGAGTTTTTCACAGAAATGTGAAAAAGCCTGTGTATTTCCCGGGCCTCGATGCGGCGCAGTTCCTGAATCGATAGGGGTTTTAGCTCTCTGCACTGCTTTCGATGCTCGGTGCAGCGAACTGGTCATGTGGAGTAGTCCGAGTTGATGCGCACGTACTCCGCAGTGAGGTCGGTGGTCCAGAAGCGGCACTTGCCTGACCCGAGACCGAGATCGATATGCACCGTCAGATCTCGTTGCTTCAAGTATTCATGGGTGGCATTTTCATCGAAGAGCGGTGAGAGGCAGCCGTCGCGGCAGATCTCGAGCGCGCCGAAGGAAATATTGATCCGCGCGGGATCGATGGCTACGCCGGCATAGCCGATCGCCGCCAGTATGCGGCCCCAGTTGGGGTCGCAACCCGCCCACGCGGTCTTGACCAGGGGAGAGTGGGCGATGGAGCGGGCTATGCGCAGGGCGTCCGCATCGGTAAGCGCTCCGCTGATGTCCAGCTCTACCACGTGTTGAATGCCTTCCCCATCCTCCACGATGCGCATGGCCAGCGATAAGCAAACGCTCTCCAGTGCTGAGGAAAACGCCGCCGTAGGCGGATCGTCGATGGGATGCGCTGTTTCGTGAGAGTGCCCCTGGATGGTGACTCCGCTGGCCCCACTCGCAAGCAGCAGGACGGTGTCATTGGTGGAGGTATCGCCATCGATGGAGATGCGATTAAATGAACGCTCGACAGCGTGATGAAGCAGATCGGAAGCTACGCCGGGTTCGAGAGCGGCATCTGTGAAGACATAAACCAGCATGGTGGCGTGGAGCGCGGCCGGCGCAGCGGATTGGAGTTGGGGATAGATCATGCCCGCGCCCTTGGCAATGCCGGCAATGCGAATCGTTACTCCGCCCACGGCAAAACTTGCCACGGCAATCTTGGAGCGCGTGTCCGTAGTCATGATGGCTCCCGCCATCTGTTGCAGGTGAGCCGCGGTTGAGCCCAGCGCGGCGTGCAGTGCGGGCAGGGCCGCGGTCAGGTTGTCGACCGGGAGCGGCACGCCGATGATGCCCGTCGAGGAGGGAAAGACCTCGTGCGCCTCGCAGCCGAAGATGGCGGCAGCGCTGGAGCAGCACTGCTGTGCGGCGCTCACGCCGGCCTCGCCGGTGGCGCAGTTTGCATTGCCGGCATTGACCAGCGCAACACGCAGCTGATGCTGGCTGCGTTGCAGGTGGCGCTGTCCGACGATCAGGGGCGCGGCGATCACTTTGTTGCTGGTGAACATAGCGGCGGCGGTCGCCGGCTGGTTGGCTACTGCGCAGGCAAGGTCAGGCTTACCGCTGGCTTTGATGCCGGCGCGCACGGCGGAGAAAGAGAAGCCGTGCGGCACCTGGTCGTCGTTGAGCAGAGTGTTTAGCCGAGGCGTGGGGTGAGCCGGAGACGTTTCAGCCATTGCCCTTTACTCTATCAAGAGAACACACCAATCTTCATAACCGCGGGAACGACGATCGTTGCGGCTTAGGATAACTGCGAATGAAGCAAGAAAAGGGCGCTGGGGAATCTGAGTTTCTCCGCATGCGCAATGTGGATGTGGCCCGCGGCCAGAAGGTTGTGCTGCACGAGGTGAACCTCAGGATTGCCGCCGGCGAACACATCGCCATACTGGGCCCAAATGGTTGCGGAAAGTCGACCCTGATCAAGGCCATGACCTGCGAATGCTATCCCATCGTACGTCCGGGAATGGAGATGAAAGTCTATGGCCGGGACCGCTGGGAGGTGCAGGAGCTGCGCAAGCATCTGGGCGTAGTGGCCACGGAACTGCCGGGTGAACGGACCGCGGTAACGCGGGGTCTGGACGCCGTGGTCAGCGGGTTCTTTTCCAGTTCCACCTTGTGGCCGAACCTGGTCGTGACCGAGAGCATGCGCAGCAGCGCCCTGGAGGCGCTTGGCATGCTCGGCGCCGAATACCTGCGCGACCGGTGGGTGGGTGAGATGTCAGCGGGTGAGAAGCGCCGCGTGATGATCGCGCGCGCGTTGGTGCACCGGCCGGAGATGTTGCTGCTGGACGAGCCGAGCAATGCACTGGACCTGGCGGCGCAGCGCGAACTGCGCGAGATTTTGCGTAAGGTGGCCGTGGGCTCGGGCGAGCGGCGCGGCACAGGGCTGGTGATGGTCACCCACCACCTGGCGGATATTCTGCCCGAGATCGACCGCGTGGTTATGATGGGCGCGGGCCGTATCGTGGCCGACGGACCAAAGCGGGAATTGCTGCAAGCATCCAGGCTGCGCGAGCTCTTTGACGTGGACCTCGAATTGACGGAACGCAATGGCTACTGGCATTCGTGGTAACGGATTCCGCCTTGTCAAAGATCCCTGCTTGACCTCGGGCCCATGATCGTTTTAGTTTATGGCTACACGGGAAAGGAGGATGATCCAGCTAATGACAAATTCTGATGGTAGTTGTTGTTCAATACGTGAGGTGACTGAGGCCTAGAGCCTGCGTGCTCTATCGTCGGCTCTCTGGGCCAATCCCAACATGTCACTGATTCTGAGGGGCCTGCCAAGACAGGCCCCTGGAATGCATCGCTCGCAATCGGCCCCCCGCATTCAATCCTTCCTTTCAGATTCCCAGTATTCCGCGTGAGGTTCCGGCAAACTCTACCACGTCTGGCTTCGGTTCCCTCACCAAGGCCCGTCCCTTGGTCAGGGCGAGCACTGCATGCGGTTAGCCTTTTTAAGGTTGCCAATAGTTCTCCGTGGCTGATCCTGAATCCACATGGCATTCCGTAACCGTGATTGACCGTATGAAACAAAAAGCAGCGATAGCTCCGGTTGTTCATTAGGAGCGCAGCCGAGTTTCCTGCCACGCTGCTCCGAGACACTGCCGCGTGTGCGGTTTTCCGCAGGAGAAAACCGCATCCACTCGATCAACGCCGCCGAAATCAACAGGAAATTCGGCAAGCCGAGGGATCTGCGGTGCGCCCCGGCTCCCGCACGAATGCCTGCGTTTCGTTAGTCACACAGAGGCTGGCCTCCTCGCCGGTAGGAATTTCGGCCTACGGAAAGGGGAACGCGCGCAGCCGCCTTAGCTCGCTTCGCCGCGCCGCGCAGGCTTACAATTACCTCATGGAACCACTGGTGATTGCGGGCAAGGCCTTTCAGTCTCGGCTGATTGTGGGTACGGGGAAATATAAGGACGGTCCAGAGACCCAGGCGGCTATTGAAGCTTCAGGGGCGGAGATGGTTACGGTGGCGGTGCGGCGATTGAACCTGGACCGCACGCGGGAATCACTCCTCGACTACATTGACCCCGAGCGCTATTTCCTGCTGCCCAATACTGCCGGCTGCTACACCGCGGATGAAGCGATCCGTGCCGCCCGGCTAGGACGCGAGGTGGGGCTCTCCGACTGGGTGAAGATCGAGGTCATTGGCGACCAGGCGACCCTCTATCCGGATGTGCAGGCAACCCTGGAAGCAACACGAGTGCTGGTGAAGGAAGGTTTTACCGTTCTTCCCTACACCTCCGATGACATTGTGTACGCCCGCCGCCTGATCGATGCGGGTGCGGCTGCGGTCATGCCTCTGGGCGCGCCCATCGGGAGCGGGATGGGGTTGCAGAATCTGGCGACGTTGCGGATTCTGAGGGAAATGATTACCGAGGTCCCGCTTATCGTGGATGCCGGGGTGGGCATGGCGTCGGATGTGTGCCTGGCCATGGACATGGGGGCGGACGCAGTGTTGATCAACTCCGCTATCGCGCACGCAGCCAAGCCGGTGCTGATGGCCGAAGCGATGCAGCATGCGGTGCTCGCCGGACGGCAGTCCTTCCTCTCCGGCCGAATGCCGCGGAAGCTTTACGCAACTGCCAGCTCGCCGCTCGAAGGCCTTTCCAAGTAGAGTTTCTGCACCCACATGACTATTACGGCGTCCACTGCGGTGGGATAGACTCGGTCACATGCGGGTCTTTGGCATTGATTGCGGAACCAACTGCACTGGGTATGGAGTCGTGGATGTGCAATACGGGCCGCGTGAAACACGCCTGATTGCGGTGGCTGCGGGCGGTCTCAAGCTGGTCAAGGAGCAGCCCTTACCGGTGCGGTTGGCTTATATTTATGCCGAGCTCTCGGCCTTGCTGGAATTGCATCGCCCGGAAGTGGTGGCGGTGGAAGAGGTGTTCTACTCCGTGAATGCGAAGTCTGCGCTAAAACTGGGACATGTACGTGGAGTGGCCTTGTTGGCGGCGGCGATGCACGGGCTGCCGGTGGCGGAATACGCTCCGCTGACCATTAAGTCCGCCGTGGTTGGCTATGGATTGGCGCAGAAGGAGCAGGTGCAGTTCATGGTCGCGCGCCTCCTAAACCTGGATTGCGCGCCGGAACCTGCCGATGCCGCAGACGCCTTGGCCATTGCCATATGCCACGTGCATACCGCCCAGACACTTTCGTTACAGGCGGAATCCCGCGCTTGAGGTTTGGGTTGAATCCGCTGCAAAGGATGGTATGGGCATGGGCAGTGTTGCTTTTCATCGTTGCGCCCAGCGGAGCGCAGGCTGCCGCGCAGGCCGCGCCCCAGGCGCAGATCCGCTTTAGCTACGACAACCCCAAGCTGCAGCCTCCCAAGTATGTTCTGACCGTCAACGAGGATGGGAGCGGGCACTTTCGCTCCGAGGGCCAGGGCCCGGCATCAAGTGACCCAGGCACTACTCCGTCGGAGCCCCAGGATCGGCCGATCCACATCTCAAAAGCCATGCGCGAGGGCATGTTTGTGACCGCGCGCAAGAACAAACGCTTTGCCTTTGCCTGCGATGACGGGGCAAAGAACATCGCCTTCCAGGGCACCAAGACGTTGCAATACGAGGGTCCGGACGGCCAGGGAAGTTGTACATACAACTGGAGCAAAAACCCTCAGATTGATAAGCTTACAGACCAGTTCGAAGCCATTGCCGCGACCCTGGACGAGGGCAGTAAGTTAGAGCGCCAGTATGAACATGAGCGTCTAAGCTTGGATGGCGAACTGGAATCTCTGGATCAGATGGTGCGTGATGGCAGAGCGCTCGAACTGGAGAATATCGCCCCTATTTTGCAGAAGCTGGCCGGGGATGAGGCAGTGTTACAGCGGGTGCAGCGGCGCGCGCGAGCGCTATTGGCGCAAGCTAAGAACGATTGACCGCGCAGCCGGCCTTCACCAATCGTTCCCGGCCGCGTCCAAAGAAGAGGTAAAGTATTGAATTTACGTAAGGAAACTTATTGCGTGAATTTTGGTTTAAGTCGATAGGGGACTTGAACGCAGAGGTCCCACCAGGAAATGGAGGTGCTCCGTGATGCAGCACCCACGAAATAGAAAGATCGTTGCCGGGCCCTTGGCGCTAGCTGCAGTTTGTCTGCTTTGGATGGGATTGGAAAGCGGCCGTGCCTTTGGGCAGGCCCAGGACCCTTCCGGACCGAACGTCGCCCGGGTGAGCTTCGTGCAAGGCTCAGTACAACTGCTTGCCGGACAGGGAAGCGATTTCCAGCAGGCAGTGATGAACATGCCGGTGGTGGACGGATCGCGTTTGCAGGCCGGCGCCGACGGCCAGGCAGAGGTCGAGTTCGGGGACGGCAGCGTGGCCCGTTTGACGCCCAATAGTGCCCTGCAGTTCGACCACTTGGGACAGGATCGGGTCCAGTTGCAGCAGTTGTCTGGTTTGGGCTACTACGAGTTCAACGTGGGCGAGGGACACCCGCCCTTCAGCGTGCAATTCAACAACAATTTGTATGTCCAGCCGACAGCCAATTCAATCTTGCGCGTGGGTTTGGACGCCGGATGGGAAGTTGCCGTGATCAGCGGCTCGGTGAATGTGCAGGGAGATGGCATTCCAGGCGTCACCGTGTCGGAAAACCAGAGCATTCGTGCCGGCGCCGAGAACAGCGGGGCTCCGTACACGGTAGCCCAGGGAATCAATGGCGATTCCTGGGATAACTGGAATCAGGACCGCGACCAGGCGATCGCCCAGGAAGCCTCCCAGCAGACGCCGGTGCGCGATGACTCTGCCAATCCGCAGAATGAAAACTGGAATGATTTGGATGCTGACGGCAATTGGTATCCCGTCGAGGGAACCGGCAACGTCTGGGTTCCTGCCGGCGTGGGTCCTGGTTGGGATCCGTATGGATCCGGCTACTGGGCTTTTTACCCCACCATCGGCTACACCTGGGTTTCAGGTTATCCCTGGGGCTGGCTTCCGTACCATTGCGGCCGTTGGGGCTACTATTCCTTCGGCTGGGGATGGGCTCCAGGCGGATGTGGCCGAGTCTGGTCTCCAGTGATTGTGGTGCGCAACTATCCTGCCGGTTGGATCATGCCCGTGCGGCCAGTCTTTCGCGGCGGCGCGTATCCGCTTGCCGGACAGCGCCTGGTTGCCGTCGATCGCGGACCGGTAGCCACAGGCCCGTGGGGACTGCGTGGAGCAGTGCCCAAACCAAATCATCAGGAGGCCCTGAACGTGAACGGGCGCACGATTACCCCCGTGGGTCGAGTCGACGTGCGTGAGCAGGGATTC
Organism: uncultured Acidobacteriaceae bacterium; assembly: GCA_963743365.1. Lineage (GTDB taxonomy): Bacteria > Acidobacteriota > Terriglobia > Terriglobales > Acidobacteriaceae > PALSA-350. The sequence continues at coordinate 9,576 of CAVUQE010000010.1, read as the reverse complement.
CTTGCAGCGAAAGGAACGGCGCCGGGAACGCGCGCCGTGTTGTCAGGCAGTGCTATCCGGCCGGCGCAGCGGCCAAATAACGCGTTTTGGGGCGCCAACCCGCCGCGTGCGGTGGAGAGCCCCAATCAACGGCCCAGTGTGGGTTACCCCGCAGGAGGGTCGTACAACCAGCGTTCGACCTACGTAGCGCGGCCTACGCCGACGCCCCACTATTCCTCTCCGCCTCCGCCTCATTACTCGGCACCGCCGTCGCATGGGGGGCCTTCCGGGGCTCACCGTTAAGTTCCGTTCGGAGGGTAAGCTCCAGGGTTTGAGGAATGCGCGGGTTCTCTAGTAGCAGCGGCTCTGACGCCCGGTTCTTGAAGGGGGCACGGCTTTACAGGCTGCGGAAATACTCTCACGAAGGGCACGGCTTCAGTCGTGCCGCAAGAGCCTTACGAGAGACGGCTTCAGCCGCTGAGGTAAGCTTTTCGAGACCCCTCGACCGCAATCACCCAAAACAGCACCAAGGGATCAGCTTGTCCAGCCGCCCAGAGCGCGACAGAGACACGCCATCGCCTCCAGCGACACAGCCTCGGCCCGCACCTGTGCATCCACGGCACATTGTTTCAAAGCCCCGTCGATCACGGCGAGGTTGTATCCCGCGGCGCGCAGGTTATTGGCTAGGGTTTTGCGTTTCAGGGCGAAGATTTGACGCAAAAAGCGCAGAAACCCTGCCGGTTCCACTCCCAACTCATCGAATCGAGAACGCATCGTGAGGCGAAAGACCGTGGAGTAGACCTCCGGAGGCGGAGCGAACGCCTCAGGAGGCAACGTGAAGAGGTTCTCCACCGTCGCGTACATCTGCGTGGTCGCTGATAACAGTCCGTATGCGCTCGAGCCCGGAGGCGCCACGATGCGCTCCGCAACCTCACGCTGCGCCATGAGCACGGCGCGCTCAATCACCGCGCTATGGGCGAAGAGATGCATCAGGATCGGGGATGAGATGTAAAACGGCAGGTTGCCGATGACCTGCAGCTGAACCCCGCGCTGGGCAGCCAACTCCGTGAGGTCAACGGTCAGAATGTCCCGGCAGAGAATTTCGATGGAGCTTCCGGCGAAGGATTGTTGCAACGCCGCAGCTAGAACAGGATCGACTTCGATTGCGATGAGCTGCTGGGCGCGGGGTGCGAGCAGGCTGGTAAGCACCCCTCTGCCGGGCCCAATCTCGAGCACCGTGGCCTGACTTAAATCGCCCAAAGCGTCTACGATAGCCCGCGGCGCGCTCGGGCTCACCAGAAAATTCTGCCCCAACTTCGGCTTATGGCGCGATGAGCCTTGCTTACGATCGGACATGGCGCGCTCGCCCCAGATTGCTGGCGCCGTTTCTCATAGGTAGACTACGCATTTGCGGGCGATTCCTCCTGGATTTCCTGTAGAGTCTCGTGGGGACGATGAACTTCATGCGGCTTTCCTTAATGAAAGCCGCACACGCTACCATGGCGAGGGCTGCGCAGTAGGAAATCCAGGATCCTTCTCTGCATCATACGGAAGCGGATCTGAGTCAAGCGGTCTTACGATATATCTCGCCGGGGAAGATGCTTTGTACGGGGCTTGTCACCAGGAAGAGCCCCACTTCGCTGAAGCCGGATGCGGGAGCTAGCAATCGTAAAACCGAGGAAAATAAGGGGTGTTGGCAATGCATATCGTTTTTGCCGCGTCGGAGTGTGTTCCTTACGTCAAAACGGGCGGAGTTGCAGAAGTAGTTGGCGCGCTGCCCAAGGAACTGGTTCGGCAAGGCCATCAGGTCACGGTCTATATACCTCTCTACCGGCAAGTGCAGAAGCATCTGAAGGAGCGCCGGATCGCCATTCGCAGTCTCACCATTCCTTTTTCCTACTACAACCGCTTTGTGACGGTCGTCAATGGAGGCACTCCCGACGGAGTGCAGATTTATTTCATCGATTGCCCTGAGCTCTTCGATCGGGAGTTTCTCTATGAGACGGCCTCCGGCGATTATGCCGACAATGCGGAGCGATTTGGGTTGTTTTGCCGTGCCGTGCTCGACAGCACCAAGATACTGGGTGTGCCGGATGTATTTCACATCCACGGATGGCCCGCGGGGGTGCTCGCCATCCTGCTGCGGACGGTGTACTACTTCGATCCGGTGCTCAAGAATGTTGCCTGCCTGCTGACAATCCACAACTCAGATCGCCAGGGGTGGTTTCCGCGGGAGACGGTGGAAAAACTGCTGTTGCCCTGGGATGTGTACACGGTCGAGCGGGCGGAATTTTACGGCACCTTCGATTTTCTCAAGGGTGGGATTGTCTATTCCGATGCGATCAATACGGTGAGCCGCAAATACGCTGAAGAGATCCAGACCCCGGAGTATGGCAACGGACTGGAAGGCGTCTTGCGCGCCCGGGCGCAGGATCTGCGCGGCATTCTGAACGGCGTCGACTACCAGGTCTGGAATCCGGCCACCGACAGCAAGATCGCGGCCCATTACACTCCCGAGCGGCTGGAAGGAAAGGTGGCCTGCCGTAAGGACATGCTGCATGCCTTCGGTGTTTCCAACCTGCCTGACGAGACGCCGGTGATCGGCATGGTCTCACGCCTGGCGACGCAGAAGGGTTTTGATTTGCTGGCGCAGGCATTCGACCAGTTGCTGCAGGAGAACATGTTCCTGGTGATCCTCGGCACCGGTGAACCTTATTACGAGAACCTGTTGCGTGGTTGGCAGGAACGGTATGCCGATAAGGTCGCAGTGGCAATTACCTATGATGAAACCCTGGCTCATAAGGTGGAGGCAGGATCGGACATCGTGCTCATGCCATCGCGTTCCGAGCCTTGTGGGCTGAACCAGATCTATGGCATGAAGTACGGAACGGTGCCCGTGGTCCGCGCGACCGGCGGCCTCGATGACACGGTTCAGGAATGGTCGGCGGAAGCGGAGACAGGAACAGGCTTTCGCTTTAACGATTACCGGCCGGAGGAGTTGATGCAAGCGCTGCGCCATGCCTTCGCGTCCTTCGCCGATAAGAACCAGTGGACCAAGCTGATGCGCAACGGCATGGCGCGCGATTATTCCTGGACCAAGCCCGCTAAAGAATACATCCAGCTTTACGAGGAAATCGTCCGCAGACGCTCTTGAGGGATCTGCAGTTCCACTTTCCCCTTCGCAAATGCTTTGGGGCTAAACTGCCTTTCGTTTAGCGGCGCGGAAATACAAATACACCGGTAAGCCGGCGAGAATAATAAGTGTTCCCACCAGAGATCCGCGTATATTGCTGACGAACGAGTAGTAAAGCAACACGGCGGCCGCGAGGACGAAGAGCGCCGGCAGCACCGGATATCCCCAGATTCGGAACGGACGCTCGCTCGCGGGAATGCGGCGCCGGTAGACAAAAATGGTCGTCGCCGTAAGCATGTAGAACAGCCACTCAGCAAAAATCGCGAGCTCAAAGAGTTGCTGAAAGCGTCCCACCAGCAACAGCAGCAGTGTGCTCAATAGCCCCTGCGCCACAAGCGCGGTCGAAGGGCTTTGGAAGCGGGGATGAATATGAGCCAATTGGGCGGGGAAGAGCCGGTCGCGCGCCGCCGCAAAGGGCACGCGGGCGCCGGACATGGTGGTCCCGTTCAGCCCGACGAGAATGCTCAGCGCCATGGCAATCGAAACCAGGGATGCGCCCCAATGCCCGGAAACCACCGACATGGCGAGGACCGCCGGGCGCGAGGAATCTGCGATCCGGGCCGCCGGCAGAATGTATTGAGTGGCCGCGTTGGTAGCCATGTAGAGCACGCCCACCACGCCCACACCGGCGATCAGCGCAATGGGCAGGCTGCGCTCCGGCCGCTTTACTTCGCCGGCCACCATGGTGAGATCATTCCACCCGTCGTAAGCCCATAGCGACGCGATGAGCGCGACCATGAACCCTTCCAATCCGCCCTGAGCACCGGCAAAGCTGGTACGGAAATTGGCAAAACCACCAAGTGGGCTGGCAAAGCAGAAACCGGCGATGACGAGAATCAGAATCACCTTGAGCCAGGTGAAGAACAGCTGGAAGTCCCCCGCCTTCTTAATGCCCAGGTAGTTGAGTCCGGTGATCAGCCACGCGGCGCCGATGGCGAAGATTTGCGACCAGGTGATCAAGACCGGACTTCGCAACACGACTCCATCGAGCCATGCGAAGGCGGGAAAGACGCCCATAACGCGGGCCAGGCCGGTGGTGATGCTGGCAATGGAGGCCGGTTTGGCCACCGCAAACCACGTCCACATGTAAAGAAATGCGGGCAGGTCCCCGTAGGCGTTGCGCAGGAAGACATACTCCCCGCCGGCGTGCGGCATCATGGCCCCGAGCTCCGCGTAGGTCATGGCGCCAAACAGCGTGAGCACTCCCCCGACGATCCAGGCCAGATACACCAGGCTGCTGGAGCCGACGGCGCGCATCATTTCCTGGGGTACGAGAAAGATGCCGCTGCCGATGATGGTGCCAACCACAATCGCGGTCGCATGCCAGACGCCAAGTACGCGTGGAAGGTCCGGTGCCGAGGACGTTGTGCCGCGCTCCAATGGGGAAGAAATATTCATTGGTGGTACGCGAGTCTAGCATTTCTGGCATGCCGTGCTTACACCGCCTGGCCGGGTGGAGACGCGACCGTATCCGCGGGATGGAAGTAGTCATGGATGGCTGCGGCCAAATGGGGCGCCACGACGGAGGCAAGCGCCTGCAGGGTTGCTTCCCGTATGCCGCGCACGCTGCCGAAATGCGCGACCAGGCGATTGCGTGTCTGCGGGCCTACGCCGGGAATCGACAACAATTCAGACTCGCGATCCCTGATCTCCCGCCGCTTGCGGTGGTAGGTAACGGCGAAACGGTGGGACTCGTCGCGAATCTTCTGCACCAGGTGCAGCACCGGCGACCGACGGTCAAGCACGATGGGCTCGTCTTCCTGCCCGTAGAGGTAGATAATCTCCTCTCGTTTGGCGATCGAGGCCAGCGGCTGGGTGGTGATGCCGAGCAGCTCCAGAGCCTCGGCGGCGGCATGCAACTGGCCCAGTCCTCCGTCGATGAGGACCAGGCTTGGCATGCCTAACTGCTCCTCCTGCACCCGGCGATATCGCCTGCCAATGACTTCGCGCATGGATGCGAAATCATCTACGCCTTCTACGGTCTTGATCTGGTACTTGCGGTAGTCGGATTTCTTCATGGCGCCGTCCTCCCAAACCACCATGGAGGCGACTGTCTCCGCGCCCTGGATGTGGGAAATGTCGAAGCACTCAATGCGCCGCGGCAGCTCCGGCAGGGTCAACAGATCCTGCAGGGATTCTTCGATCATTTTTCGCGTCGGCTGCATGACCCGGAAGCGCTGGTCAAAACTCTGTTTGGCATTTTGTCCCGCAAGGTCGACCAGGGAACGCTTCTCCCCCCGGCGGGGCACGGCCAGCTCGACCTTGTGCTGCGCGCGCTCGCTGAGCAACGCCGCCAGCGATTCGCGGTCGGCAAAATCCACCGGGATGTAGACGGTCCGGGGCACATACTGCTGGTCGATATAGAGCTGCTTGAGCAGGGCAGAGAAGAAGAAGGGAGCGTCAAAATCAGCTCCATACGATTGGGCCTCCGGCGCGGGAGCATCCGTTTCTGCCTCAGGCGGAACGTGCTCGGAGGCGTTCAGTTCGGGCGGATACTCGGGAAGCTCTTCCCAGAAGAATTCGCGGCGATCCACGATCTTGCCGCCACGCATATGAAACAGGTTCACGGCCAGCATCCCATTCTCATGGTGATAGCCGTAGACGTCTGCATCGTCGCCGTCTGTCGTGGCCATGCGCTGTCTCTCTTGCACCTGGCTCATGGTGATCAGCAGATCGCGGTACCTGGCGGCGAGCTCGAAGAGCTGCGAGGCTGCTGCGGTCTCCATGCGCTCCTCGAGCGAGCGGCTCAATTCCGTCTGCCGGCCTTCCAGGAACATCTGTGCGTCGCGCACTGCTTGCCGGTAGTCCTCAGGTGTGGTGAGGTTCTCGACGCAAGGTCCCAGGCAGCGCTTGATGTAGTACTGCAGGCAGGGCCGGGGATGGTAGCGCGAAAGATCGACCTTGCAACTAGGCAGGAGGAAGCTGCGGTGGATCAGGTCGACCACCCGGTGCGCCAGGTTGCCGGGGAAAAAGGGTCCGTAGTACGCGCTTCCGTCTTTGCGCAGCCTGCGCGTCACAAAAACCTTGGGGTACCGGTCAGCCAGGGTCAGCTTGACGTAGGGGTAGGTCTTATCGTCGCGCAGCAGGATGTTGAAGCGCGGCTTGCGCTGCTTGATGAGGTTGTTTTCGAGCGCCAGCGCCTCATGTTCGTTCTCCACCAGGATGTAATCGATGTCCACGGCCTCACGCATGAGCGAGCCCGTCTTGGCATTAGCCTGGGATGCTCCCAGCAGGTACGAACGTACCCGGGAACGAAGGTTTTTCGCTTTGCCGACGTAGATCACGTCGCCTTGCGCATTGCGGTACAGATACACCCCTGGCCGGGTAGGCAGGGTGCGTATCTTCTCGTGCAGATCCATGAAATGTCCCTGACTAAAGTTTAGCCGCTATGCACTTCAGGCGGCAGTTTGCGCAATGGGCAGGTAAATCTTTCCTGTTTTGCTCGATTAATGGAGCACCAAGGTTTACACTTTCACCCGCAAGTGATTGCAGCGAAACTAGTAAAGCGAGATGATTATTTTGGCAATGATCGTGCTAGTAAGTTCTGGATGGGCGAAGTACGGGAGCAGAGTCTTTTATGATCCGAATCGATAAGACGTCGCAGCAAGCAGCTATCCTCTTGGGAGCCGTGTCACTGTTTGTCACCGCCGGCTGCTCCACCAAAAATTATGTCCGCTCGCAAACCACCCCGTTGGTGCAGAAGACCAACGAGCTCGACGATGCCACGGCAGCCAACAACCGTGCGATCCAGAGCACCAATGACCGCGCCCAGGCGGGCATCCAGCAGGCTCAGGCGTCGGCCAATACCGCTACGCAAAACGCCACTGCGGCCACTGCGGCTGCGACGCAGGCGCAAGGCAGCGCGCAGGAGGCGGTCAATCGTGCCGACTCGCTGGCCAGCGTAGTTGCGAATCTCGACAACTACAAGCAGATCGGCGATGTCTCGGTAACCTTTGGATTCGACAAGAGCGAGCTGACGAAGGCGGACAAGGCGCAATTGGATGGCCTCGGGACCCAGCTCGGCACCGCCAAAGCCTACATCCTGGAAGTGACCGGTGGGACGGACTCGGTAGGCAGTGCGGATTACAACTACCAATTGAGCCAGCGTCGCGCTGAATCAGTGGTCCAATACATTGCCGCCAAGTTCAACGTGCCCCCGCACAAGTTTTACCTGATCGGCATCGGCAAAGACGTAGAAGTAGCGACCAACAAGACAGCTGCCGGCCGCGCCCAAAATCGCCGCGTGGAAGTGCAGGTTCTATCCAACATGGCGCAGACGAACTCCACCGCCGTCTCGCAAGTTCGATAGCTGTTCAAATGAACAAAAAGGCCGCCAGGAAACTGGCGGCCTTTTCTATTTCCCCGTCCCATTGCTGTTGAACACCAGCAACCGCGTATTCGCCGGCAGCAACTTCAGAAGCGGCCGAGTTGACCGTCCTTGCAGGGTGTGGGTTTTAGCCGCTGCTTCAGAGAACCTGTTGCTCCGTTGCTCCAGGGCTCAGTCCCGCAGAGCCTGCCCTGAGCTTGTCGAAGGGGACGGCTGAGAGTCATACTTGTCCAAATCGAGGTGGGAGCCCCCGTTTGCATGTATGCGGGGGAACGAGCGCTTTGGCGCTCTGTGAACAGTCTCGACTCCGATCGAGCGCTTCAGCGCTGGCAATGCCAAAGCCCCATGAGTCCCCGCCCAAGAGAGCCGCAAAATATAACCCATCCGCTCCCAAGGCCTGGAGGGCCGACCGCTAAACGTCAGCCCAGCCCGGCAGGGCTGGGAATATTAATCAATCGACTCTGAGCGCCGGAGGCGCGGCACTCACTCCGCGACCCCCAACCTGATTTCGACATAACCGGCCGCAGCACCCGATTGTTCAATAAAATCAACGCCACACATTCGGCTCATTTGGACAGCTCTGGCTGAGAGTAGCCCAGGACGCAGTCCTGGGTAGGTCATGGCTCCAGGACCAGTCCCGTAGAGCCTGCCCCCGGCCTGCCGTGGGAGCTTGTCGAAGGGGACGCAGCACGTGGTCCTGGGCATCTTTACCAAGCTCTCACGCAGACTTCCAGGCTCTTAACTGGTCACCTGGAGTGGTCTTAGCTTACGGGAAGGCTGCCTTTCTATTTGCCCTCACTCGCGATGAAGCGAACATACGACAACTTCTCTTCACCCAATCCCTGCAAATCCTCCAAACAGATCAGACCTTTACGCGCCAGCTGGCCGAAGACAAGCGGCAGCTCCGAGTACCGGTAATCGTACGTGGAATCGATGGCTTTGCGGCGGCGCGCAAGATAGTCCTCCAGCTTCCAAAGGTCGGATGGGTCCTTGATGCCGCTCGCCATTTCCTTCACCTTACGCATGACCTCGCCCAGTTCATCCTGGAGCGCTTTGTCGAAAACCCGTCGGGCAATCTTCTTCTCCGCATCCGACCACCGGAGCTGACTCATTAACGAAGTCATAGGGGCGCACCTCGACCCTTCGAAGGATTGAACAAGATCACACTATATATCTCTCTATGCATCGGGGGCTAAGTCTGTGGGGGCGCCGGTGATTGCCGGCCTTTTCAATTTCCCTGTCCCGTTGCTGGTGAACTCCAACAACCGCATGCTCGTTGACAGCAACTTCAGAAGCGGCCGAGTTGACCGTCCTTACTAGCTTTTTCGACTCTATCCATCCACCTCCACTCCTGCGAAGGTGGGCTACCGCCCCCAACCTTGTCATCTCGAGGAGACGACTTGCCTGTGGCAAGTTAAGGGAGAAATGACACTGCAAAATCGCCATGGAGGCCAGGCCTGGAGGGCCGACCGCCAAACGTGAGCCCAGCCCGGATGGGCTGGGGCTCAATCGCGAAGATGATCCGAGCACCGTAGGTGCAGCACTAAACCTGGGCTCGCCCGCATCTTGTCATTAGGAGAGCCTGTGACCTTTTGATTTTGTCGTGCTTTTGCACACCAACCAGATGTTTTTTCAAGCTCCACAAAAGTCGTCATCCTGAGCGAAGCGCCTCGCAGATCTGTCGCATAGTGGTGGGTTTATGGCGCGGAGTCGAAGGACCTCGGCGATGCCAATTAGCGGATGCTCTTCGAAGGTTTTTGGCCACAAACGATGAAGGCAATAAAAAATCACAAGCTCCGACCGTAGTGCGTGGCCTGAGCGAAGTCGAACGGCGACCTGCAGTTTCACTCCGACCCCCCAACAAATGCCGACAGCTCTGGCTGAGAACATCCCAGGACATGGTCCTGGGCGTCTTTACCGAATTTGCCAGATAACCTCGCGGTTCTCACTATTTTCCGCCCCCATTGCTGGTGAACACCAGCAACCGCCTGCTCGGTTCATTTCACCTTCAGAAACAACAAGACACCCGTCGTCGGAGGGTAAGGGCTAAAAGCCCCTACAAAATCCCCCTCCTGAA
>CAVUQE010000009.1:0-93001 GCA_963743365.1 uncultured Acidobacteriaceae bacterium | reverse complement strand
CCAAATGCCGGACTCACACCCGTTCCCATCCCGAACACGGAGGTTAAGCATCGCGCGTGGCCGCCTGTCCCGGATGTCCCGGCATGCCGTGGAGCATGCCGCGGAGCGCGCCGGGATGATACTGCACGCGTAAGTGTGGGGAGCGCAGATGATTGCCAAGCGGCCCGGCGAAAGAGAAGGTAAACTACGCCTGTGACGATTCATCTGCCCGCCGAGTTAGAGCGCATGATCCTCGAGGATGTGCAACGAGGGCCCCACCGCCCGGTAGACGACTTCCTGGAGCACGCGGTTCGCTTGCTGCACGAGCAGGAAGACTGGCTTGCCACAAACCGCACGACTGTTGCGAAGTTGGTGGAAGCGGGCTGGGAGTCTGCGGCTCGCGGTGAGCTGCGCGGGGAGACGGAAGTGCGGGCACGGATGGAAGAGCGGAAGCGCGCTTGGCGAGCACAAAAGCCGCTGGAATGAGCGCTTATGTTTTCACGCCGGAAGCCGAAGAAGATTTATTTGAAATTTGGTTGCACATCGCGCGGGATAGCCCGGAGTCGGCCGACAGAGTGGAGTCGGAACTCCATAACGCCTGGGCGTTCCTGGCCTCCAGCCCATACGCTGGCCATAATCGGTCCGACCTAACCACGCTAGCTGTGAGGTTTACGACGCGGTCTCTGATCCGCTGCGGATTCTGCGCATTCTCCATGGAACCAGGAACCTTGCCGCCGAAACCGCAATTGAGGGACAAGAACATCATGACCGGAATTCAGTTCCTTACTGATGAGAGGGGCCGCAAGGTTGCCGTTCAAATCGACTTGAAAAAACATCGAGCACTGTGGGAAGACATCGAGGATGTCTTGGTTTCACAGTCGCGCCGTCACGAAAAACGCATTCCCTTTCAAAAAGTGAAGGCGAACCTTATCAAGAGCGGCAAACTGCCGCGTGGCTAGCTACCGCCTCTCTTTTACCGCGAGCGCAGAAAAAGAATTACGAGGGCTGCCCGCGAAAATGGTTGCGCACCGGGATTGGCTGAACGCTTTCGCGTCGAAGTTCCCGCTACGGTCGAACGCCTGAGTGTAAATCCGCTACAGTTTGCCGTGATCCACAAAGTTGTTCGCCGTGCGCTCCTGCGACGCTGCTTTTTTTGTCGTTGACGGGGGAGCGCTTCGGGTGACCGCATGCTTTCATGCGAGCCACGACCCGCGCATCTGGCAGCAGCGCCGATAACGTGACAAGAATCCTTACTTCGTGGACGCCGCAGAAATCCGCGGGCTTTCTTTTGGAATCCTCCTGCTCCAATCGAGTGCTGGGCCTCGAAAAAACCTCAGGTTGAGATGATTCCCCTTGACCATTACCTATCATGGACGTCCCCGAAAAGAGCTAAACAAGCGGGCATCGCCTAAGCAACCGGCGAGTTTCATCGACACGATGGACTGCCTTCCTGTCTCCAAACTGCCGGATGGAGCGCAATGGACATAAGAAATCTTATGTGGCCCACCACATAAGATTTCTTATGTAGTGGTCATCATTATGTTGTGCACGGAGCCGACGGGCGCAGAAACATTAGTCCACCGCCATTCGAAGACCACATAATTGGTCATCTGACTAACGGCCTGGGCGATGTCGATGAAGCTCAGGAAAGCTATGATTCCCGGCCACTACGCTTCGGTCGACCGTTGTCGCTTGTGGATCCATATTCCTGTTAGCTCCCGGCGGACTGAGTTATTCATCTGGTTGAAAACCGGGCAAAATGCGAGAGTCCGCCCGGAACACATGGTAGTTCGAAAAACGCATGTCATTCAGCTTCGTAGAATATGGGCCGAAGCTCAAGAAGCTTTGATCCCAAAGTTTTAGTGAAATGATCGATCGCCCTCTCGCGATAGATACGCTCCTGACCGGGCAGAAATAGGTTTTCCCACCGATCTTGACTGAACCGTAGTCGATCAGGATCTTGTCGCGGTCCATCGGGACATATCCGCGCATATCGAATTGCTCTTGTATGCGGAGAATCGTGCCGTTCGATGGATCGATCGCAATTTCAGCGCGATACCCCGCTTGCTTGCGAAATGGATCCTCTCCCTCTGCATCGGGCAAGCAACAGCCGCCTTCGAAATCCTTGGATTCTGCCATCGGCACTTCGAATTCGAACACAGCAAGACTTAACCCCGGGCCGCTCTCCCAACGCACCCACTTGATCTGTTTCGGCGTAACGACCGCACGCCGCACCTCGGCCAGAAGGGGGCCGAACGTCCCATGCGTAATCAGGTATCTGTGGGAAGACTCGTCAGGTTCCGATCCGTGTGATTCGACAACTTCGTTGCCGTGGCGGTAGAGGATTGTCGCCTTTGACGTCTCCGCAACGCGTAGCGGCTGATACTTGACGCTAATGTTTTCCGTGTCGAACAGCGGTGTGTCTTCATAGCGCACGGTTGTTCTCGTCGCATACAAATCCGGCAATTTCGGTATGGTCGTATCGAGATAGCTCTTTACCAGGCCGAGCATGTGTCCCTGCGTAACCTCGTCGGGTGCCGGCTGCTTCAGAATCTCCGCAGGCGGCGGATCGAGGAAAGCAGATGCATCTGCAACTGCAATCAACGACTGCTGAAAATTCCGACTCTTATATCGTGCCGTCCAGTCAGAGAGCTTTGAAACGCTTACGCGCTCTGTCAGTTCGACCTTCGACAGATCTGTCTGTTCGACTCCGGTGTCCAACGGGCTAATTCCTTCTGTGGAGTTGAAGACGGTGTCGCTTCCGCGCATGCGCTGAGCGATCTGCTGAGCCGTAAAACCTCGTCCAGCAAGGATTTGCTCCAGTTCTTCGACCGTGACCTGTCGAACAGAGGGATTCGGCTGGTCAGAGTAATACGGCTCGTCGTAGTAACTCGTGTTGGTTCGCGCGAGCAATCCCAGCTTCGCCACTCGCACCGCGAGACGGTGGTACTCGTGGTCTTGAAAGGCGATGGGCGGATCGAAGGAAAGCGTATAGAACGTCCGTGTTCTCTCCACGCTGCGATTGATTTTCGCCACGAGATCATTGCTATCATTCACGACGCTCCCCCCGCTCTGAATCGCCAGAATCTTCTTGTACAGAAACCGGTCGTCTGCTTCTCGGACTGTGCGAGGTCCAGTTAGATACAGCGGGTATCCGGGCGCGCATGGGCCCTCTTGGTCAACTGCGAGTTCGTCGATGGACATGCGAGCCTCACGCAGTAACATGGTGAACCAGTAAATACCGTCGAATGTCTTGCGTCCCTCATTGTGGCTCGCGGGAAATATGCCGGTTCCCTCGCCGCAACCCGGGCCTATCCAAAGCAGAACCTTGCGGCCGCGTTTTCTCCTCTCCTCGGCTGCAATGAAGCCGAGCGCACGCAGCGCATCAGGCCGGCGACTCAAGACGATTCGTTTGCCGGAAGACAGATCCGAGGCAAGCGAATTTCCATCCGTCGAATCGTGATGGGGCACCGTCCACAAACCATCGTCTGATATCCCGAAAATGGAAACGGGTTGATTCAGGTGACCGTTATTCTGTTCCACGAATACTTCGATCCCAGCTTGTGCGCGCAACGCATCTGCTTTCGACATGCAAGAGGGGTAGATCCTGCATAGCGTGTCAAAGAACAAAATGACCTGCGCGGGCGGTTCGAGTCCGGCAGATTGTCCACTGACGGCGTGAAACGACAGGATAGGTTACGGACGACCGTCGTCCAGAAGCTCAAAGTTTTCGCGATTCAGACCGGATACCGGCTCTCCATCTGTCTTTGTTACCGAAACGTCGAGGTGAATAAGCCCCTTTCCTTCATCGAGCATAGGAATGGCTGGCTGCGCGGTCTCCTGAGCTTGAGCGGAAGACGACAAGAATGAGGGGTTGGACCCTCCGCCGCTTGATTGCATGCACAACACGGAGCATAGGAGTAAGGCGATTGCTAGACACGCCCGGCGCGAAGGATGCATTGCCCCATCCGATCTTGCTCTATTGCGTAGTCGATTTCCAAGTTGGCAGGTCTCATTTTAGTGTCGCCCCTGCCAGCACGCAAACGATTGCATCTCCACTAGTAAAGTCCTCTTTCGTGGATTGGAAAGCGATGAAGGTCGAGCGAATCGTCCAATACATCCTCACGAGATGGCCACCTGAATGAGGTCGAAATGGACTGAGCAAATCTGCACGAACGGGAAACTGATGGCCCACGATGATCACCATCCTCGGAATTTTACTCCGTGATTCGCACACGGATTCGTTCAACATTCGGCTGCACAGGTGCCGCAATTCGTGCCTCTAGTTTGCGCCTGTGCATCGCTCTTGGGTACTGGCTTGCGGCCTCTCGCGCCTGGTCGAGCGATCACTTCTTTGCTGGATATTCACCTCGATCTAGCCAGGCAGTTTCCGATCTGACTGGACAGCGACCGTGTATCGTCGGATCGCTTTTCCATTCCTCATAAGGAGTCCGACTAAATGCTTGGGCAGCTATTCTTCCGGTCTGACGCATTAACGCGCCAGCACTCAGCGCCGCTCATTCATGAACGCGGCCAATACCTCGCTCACTGTGCTGCGCAAGGAATGTCCAGGAGCACCTTGTGCGCGAAAGCTCGCCTCTTGGTGTCAATTGCACGGAATCTCGGATTGGGCCAGCCTCGATTCGCAGTATCGGCGCAACATGAAACGATTGCCCGCCAACCGGCACTATCTTTTCAGCTCATGTTCTTTTCGTTTCATCCGCTGGGAGCATCCAACGCCATTGGCAAAGCCGGAACGACTATTAGATATAGTTATCTGCACTGCTCCGCACGGAACCGGCAGAAAGGTTGTTCGCAATGCCTTCCTTACCCATCGTCTTAGCCCACGGCTATTTGGGTTTTGGCGCCCTCGGACCGCTGAACTACTTCAACAACGTTGCTTCGATACTGCGGGCCGCGGGAGCTACCCAGGTGTTTGCTCCGGATGTGGCTCCGAAAGGCACGCTACAGACCCGCTCGGCACAATTGGCCCAGCAGATCAATGCCCAGTTCAACGATCAAAAGGTTCACGTGATCGCCCACAGCATGGGCGGACTCGACGCCCGCTCTCTCATCGCCGGCGGCGCCACAAACATCGCCAGCTTAACGACACTCGGCACTCCCTTTCGCGGTACGCTGGCGGCGGACGTGGCGGTCGATCCTGCCAGGCTGCTTCAGGTAAATCCTGCACAGCTGCTGGCGGCGATCGGACGTTACCAGGTAGGAGTGGCCGCTGCGTGGCCGTTTGACGTAGAGGCTACGACCCACTTCGCCGTCGGCCAATTGAATGCTGCGGTGGGCAACCTTGGTAACGGGGATTACTCGGGATTGGCTACGTATTTCAGCGGCTTATTTTCGCTGGATGACGGAGCCCTCAGCGAATTGACGACGGAGAAATGCCTGCAGAATTTTCCCGATGATCAGCGCGATCTGCGCGGCGTGCCCGCGTACAGCTATGCCGGCTCGATCGCGGCCGCTCAGGTGACGGCACTCTTGACCGTGCCTGCCATTCTGCTCTGTTCCACCGGACAGCAGAATGACGGTGTAGTGCCCCTGGCATCGGCAACGCTGAAAAATCACATGGGAACCTTGCCGGTAGACCATTTCGGGTTGGTCGGCTGGACGCCGGCAGACGTTTCCGATAGTTACCGTCAGATCTACGCTACGATCAACGCGCTGCCCGCGCAATAAACCTGTTTCCCGAAAGTACCAGTCCAGGGCAAGACATGCCTCCGGCTAGATGATGCCGAGGCAGTCTGAAAACTTGGTCATATTACGCCATCCTGAGCAAGAGTGATCAGTTTTGCCACGAAATCAGTGGCACCATTTATCAGAGGAACATTTGGAGATGGCAAAACAGATTTTTCTATTTCATCGATTCGCGCACCGCCGCAACGGGGATGCAAACATCGATAGCATATGTCTAGCGTGTTTTCTGACTGTGGGGAGCGCCCCGGTCGATGTAGCGCTTCAGGCCTTAGAAAGCGATCACCACTGCAAGCCATCGGGGCGGGACAGTTATCGCAGCGCACCCGGCCTGGCTCTTCGCTCTCGACTCCCAAAAGAACCAGCTTGCCGATAAGCTGCCCTTGGCAACACGCTTCCGGTAGATAGAATTGAAGTCAATATGCCGCGTGTCGGACAGTTCTGCCCTTCAAATATCGCCCGATTGCTTCTCGTCGTCGTCATCATCGTCACGCTGGTGACTGCAATTGGTTTCTGGCTCTATCAAGCACCCGGCCACGGTACATCAATCGAGCAACCCACTCACGCCCCCCTCCGCGCCAAGTGATGGCGTTTTGGCTTAGCCCTGGAAAACAACGGTCATCGTTGTTTGGGTTTCAGACGATTTTCGACCCACTCGAAAGATACATGCTGAATACTGTGGCACGGCCTTAAGAGCTCTTTACGTGGATTCGCGAACCGCACTTCTCGATGATTTCCTGACTTAGCCACAACCCGATTCCCGTCCCAGAAACTCCCTTGGTCGTATAGAAAGCCTCGAAAACCCGCGCGACCACATCGGGAGCCATCCCAACGCCGTTATCGGCAACACTGAGCCGAACACAACTTTCCCCCGTGCGACCGGTGAGATCGCGTGCTCTCAAAACGAGCCGCCCTCCTTTCGGCATAGCGTCGAGCGCATTGCTGTAGATGCAGGCGTTGGCCACGTAAGGGCCAGATTCTACGAAACCAGGAAAAAACGGCGCGCCCGGGTTAAGCTGTTGAGTCTACGGGACAACACTTACCGCGTCGCCGATTGCAGACGATCCGCCATGCTGATTCGCTTGAACGCGTGTTCGGGCACCATGATCACAAGTGATCAGACATTTGGTCGCACCACTGTCACGATTGAGATAGCGATGTAATAACAGTCGATTCGTCTTTGCAGTAAGAGAAGGTGCTCGATGCTTGATGCGATCAAAGGTGAGATGCCAACCACTAAACCGAAGGTGCTGATCGTGGATGACGACGAGGCGGTCCGCACATCTCTCAGTCTTATTCTCGAATTTGGGGATTTTGAAGTGGCTACAGCCGCAAGTGTGAACGATGCCTTAAAACTGATCGGTTCCCAGGTCTTTGATGTACTGCTGAGTGACCTGCACATGCCGGGGGCCGGAGATGGTTTGACCGTGGTGAGTGCGATGCGTCACTCCAATCCCGCAGCCGTGACAATCATATTCAGCGGATTCCCAGAGATGAAGGAAGCAGCGGCAGCGATACTTCTTCAAGCAGACGAGATTCTGGTAAAGCCTGTAGCGCCGACGGTACTCATTCAGACAATCCGAGAGCGCCTAAAGCGAGGCACTGCGGCTCGCCCTAGACGCACAGAAACCGTAGCGACTATCCTCGAACAGGACACGCAGTCGACCATTGATGACTGGCTCATGCGGGTTGAACTTGAGCCCCAAGTATTCGCGGTCCCGCTCCGCGCTGAGGAGCGTTGCGCTCACCTTCCCCAGTTGTTCCGCGACGTCGTCTTTCGTCTTCGCAACCCCTTACCGTTAGGCACGCGGGCCCACGCATCACCCTCTGCTGCTTCCCACGGCCTCTTACGCCGCAAACAAGGCTACAGCGCAGCTATGATGGTCGAGGAATCGCGCATGCTGCAGGTCAGCATATTCCAAACCCTCCAAAATAACCTATTCAGAGTCGACTTCAGCCTCTTACTCGTTGGTGTCATGGCAATAGCTGATGAGGTAGACTCACAACTCGCTCAAGCGATGGCCAGCTATATCTCCAAATCGAACGTTGATCTTTTGCCTGCCTGATTCGCCAAATTTCCGAGTTGCTCATTAGTTAGCGCTTAAATTCTTAGATCAGGTCGTAAGCGGAGGAACAGATGTGGATACAGACTGAATGTTGCGAAGGCTACAAAGTGCGTGGCTTGCAGGAGCAAAGGGAGGCCGGATGGCGCATCACTACATGGCCCGAAGGTAAAGACGAGCCTCAAAACGACTACTGGGTCAAGGAGGGCGTGTTCTTCAGGCCTAGGCCAGACATGCCCCCGAGTCATACTGAATGGCAAAAGGCGTCCTTTGGGGCGCCTGAAGACAGTGTCGACGAATCGGAAAAGAACGCTGTTTTAGAGCTAATCCAAAAATGGGACGCACAGATATCACCCACTAACGCGTGATCAGGAGAACAGGTACGACAGTAATTATTGAACTACACACCGCCGGCCGAGGTCTTATCTCGCTTATCGCTCAATCTTTTTCCGCTTGAAAGCGCCGGCCGGGAGGCTTATCTCTCTTTTCTCTCACAAAGTGCATTCTTTTTTCGCAATGATGGCTCTTGCCGGTGGGAGCCCCCGTTTGCATGTATGCCGGGGAAGGAGCGCTTTAGCGCTCCTGGAAAGAGCCTCGACCCTGATCACGCGCTTCCGGGTTTAGCGCTGGCAATGCCAATGCCTCATGAATTCCCTGTGTGAGAGAACCGCAGAAGAGAAGGGAGGAAATAGCTGCCCTACATCGCCAGATGGCGGACATGTTCCGCGCGTACATCGGCGGCGCTGAATAGCCGGTAGAATGGAGCTCCTTGGGCCGCGGCTTCGACAGCCGGCCGGCCCTTGGCTTCTTCCCGCTCCACCAGGCATACGACCCCGATGACCCGCATCCCGGCCTCGCGCGCAACCTCAATCGCCGTGATAGTGGAAGCGCCCGTCGTGCACACGTCGTCGACAATAATCACCGGAGCGTCCTGCTGTTGAAACCCTTCGATGCGGCGGCCGGTGCCGTGTGTCTTTTCCGCCTTTCGCACCAGAAAACCATCCAGCACCGGGGAGCCGGGAGCCTCCAGCGCATGCCAGGCGCTCGCCGCCGCCACATTGCAGACAATGGGGTCAGCGCCGAGGGTGAGACCACCCACGGCGCGAGCCCGCAACTCGTGCTGGCGAATGAGGTCGAGCACCGCCAAGCCGGTAAGGCGTCCACCTTCCCCGGTGAGGGTGGTGGTGCGGCAATCGATGTAGTAATCGCTGGTGGCTCCGGAAGAGAGTGTGAACTCTCCCAGGCGGAAAGAGATGCGGGCCAGCATCTTGAGCAGGGCGTCGCGATGGGCAAGAGTCATTAGTTGATTTTATCCAGGTGGCGAAAACCGCCGGTGCCAAAAAACAGGATGGTAAAGATGGTGCCGTTATAAGTGGCGTGGATGAAAGTGCTGGCGGCGAGGGAATGGGTCCATAGCCGCACCCCGCAGAGCACCAGGCTGACGCCGAAGAGCACCGCCAACGGCGCCCAGGCGTGGGCTAGCTGATCGGCATGGACCAGTGCAAAGGCGATGCTGGTGATGGTGCAGGAAACGAACAAAGCCGCGACGCTCCAGCGCGGGTCGTATTGCGCTCCTCTGTCGGAGGCTACGAGGCTTTCGTCTGACAGGGGCCGAAGGCCGCGCAACCAGTCCCAGGCGGAGGCTAACGAGGGCAGCAGGAATCCGCGAAAGGCGAGCTCCTCACAAACCGGGGCCAGAAAGGTGCCAAACACCGCCACCATCCAAACGTCGGCAGGCGTACGAAAGAAGTCGTCGATGGGGAGCGTCTTGGGAATAGGAAGAAAATTCGACAGGAACTGGACCGCAAGGCTCAAGACAACTCCGCCCGTCAGCAGGGGAACCCAGCGGCGGCGCACAACAGCAAAGTTCCAGTGCAACGCTTGCGGGAAGGGTTCCTGCCACATGTAAGTGAAAATGGCCCACACAATGCCCCCGGCGATAAGGTACCCCGCGGCCATGCTGGGAATCAGCAAACGCGGCTCGCGCAGCAGCTGGTCCGGCGTCTCCGGTCCCATGAGGTGCAGGCCCATGACCAGGGCGAAGGCGGAAACGCTGGTGAGCAGCAGCACGATGATCGCCACCAGGAAAAAGAGAATGGTGTGACCGAGGTTAGGGATCCGGCGTGGACGCGCGTAAGGCTCGATATTCAGCGGGCCGGGCGCAAGAGGAGCCGGGAACTCCGGCGGCGGGTCGCCCGGGACGTAGGATGAGGACAAAATCTCCGGATCAGTCGACATGGCTCAGGGCGGGTTTCCTGCTGCGGACAGAGCTCTTTGCCCGGCCTGCACCTTTGCGCGGAGCGTGAACGTGGTTGCCGTTGGATTCCGGGGAGGGCGCCACGACGGGCTTCAGCTCAGCCACTGGAAAATAACGACGGAGAAATTCCCCGGTATGCGAGCCGAGTGTAGCAGCAATCTCAGTAGGTGTGCCCTTGGCCACCAGCCGGCCGCCGTCTTCTCCTCCCTCCGGGCCCAGGTCGAGGATCCAGTCCGCGCTCCGGATCACATCCAGGTTGTGCTCGATGATGATCACGGTGTTTCCCAGGTCGGTCAGGCGATGCAGCACTTCGAGCAGCCTGCGCACGTCGTCGAAGTGCAATCCCGTGGTGGGTTCGTCGAGCAGGTAGAGGGTCTTGCCGGTTTGCCGCTTGGAGAGTTCCCGGGCCAGCTTCATGCGCTGAGCCTCGCCTCCTGAAAGCGTGGTTGCAGCTTGGCCCAGGTGGATGTAGCCCAGTCCCACGTCCACCAGCGTCTCCAGCTTCTGCCGCACCAGGGGAATGTCAACCAGCACTGGGAGTGCGTCCTCGATGGCCAGCTCGAGCAGGTCAGCAATGGAGTAGCCATTGAACTTGACTGCCAGCGTTTCCTGATTGTAACGGCGGCCGTTGCATACCTCGCACAGCACGTAGACATCGGGCAGGAAATTCATCTCGATGCGGCGCTGGCCTTCGCCCTGGCAGGCCTCGCAGCGGCCGCCGGAGACGTTGAACGAAAAACGGCCCGGCTTGTAGCCGCGTTCGCGCGACTCCGGCAGCCGCGCGAAGAGGTCGCGGATGGCGGTAAACACTCCGGTGTAGGTGGCCGGGTTGGAGCGCGGCGTCCGCCCGATAGGGGATTGGTCGATCCGCACTGCCTTATCGATATTCTTGAAGCCCTGGATGCTCTTGTAGGGCTCTGGCACTTCGCGCGAGCCGTAGAGCTCCTGCGCCAGGGCACGATAGAGGGTGTCGTTGACCAAGGTGCTCTTACCAGAGCCCGAGACGCCGGTTACTACCGTCATGACATTGAGCGGAAAGCTCGCGGTCAGGTTCTTGAGATTGTGGCCGGTGGCGCCCTCGACGGTGATCCAGTTGCCTTTCAGAGCGCGCGGTGCGTCGCGGCTGATGATCTGCAGTTCACCGGAGAGATAGCGGCCGGTCAGGGAAATGTCCGTTTCCATGACCTGCTGCGGGGTCCCGGCAGCGACCACGTGGCCCCCTAGCTTACCCGCTCCAGGGCCCAGGTCGACGACATAATCGGCGTGCCGAATGGTGTCTTCATCGTGCTCCACCACCAACACGGTATTACCGAGGTCACGCAGAGACTTGAGGGCTTCAATGAGCCTTTGATTGTCTCGCTGGTGCAGGCCGATCGAAGGTTCATCGAGCACGTAGAGCACTCCGCGCAGACGAGAACCGATCTGGGTGGCCAGGCGAATGCGTTGTCCTTCGCCACCAGAGAGGCTGGCCGCATTGCGATCCAGCGAGAGGTAGCTCAGACCGACAGAATTGAGAAACTCCAGCCGCTCCACCACCTCGCGGCGAAGCCGCTCGGCAATCAGGGCCTCGCGGCGGGTAAATTCGAAGCCGCGGGCCGCATCCAGGGCCCTGCGCAGGGGCAGCGCCGTGAAGTCGGCAATGGAGAAAGAGCCCACCTTAACGGCCAGCGATTCAGGCCGCAAACGCTTGCCCTGGCAGGCCGGGCAAATGGTTGCCGACATGTAGTTCAGCAGCCAATCGCGATAGCTTTCTGACTTGGACTCCTCCAGCGAGTCGCGCAAGTAGGCGAGGATGCCGTGGAAGCCGGTGCGCGGCGCCTCGTCACGTCCCGGCCCGTGGAGTAGCAGCTTCTGGTGCCGCTCGCTGAGCTCCTCGAACGGCTTGCTCAGATCGATCTTGTAGCGTTGCGCAGCCAACTGCAGCAGGCGGTTGAGATATTGCGACCCGCCACCCGGGCCGAGCGCGCCGTCGGTCAGCGGCTTTGACCAATCGGTAATCACTTTAGCCGCATCGAAGTCATAGATGCTGCCCAGCCCATGACACTCGGCGCATGCGCCGTAAGTGCTATTGAACGAAAAGCTACGAGGCTCCAACTTAGGGATGTCGAGTCCGCAATCAGGGCACGCCATGGAAGAGGAGTAAAGCTGCTCCTCTTCCCCGGCAACTGCAGTAAGAACCAGGCCATTGGCCAACTGCAGAGCTTTGGCGACGGAGGTTTCCAGGCGCTTTTCAACGCCGGGTTTCAGAACGACGCGATCGATGACGGCTTCAATGGTGTGTTTCTTGTTACGTTCGAGACGTATGGAGTCGGCAAGATCGCGCATCTCACCATCGATGCGAGCACGAAAGCCTTGCTGATCCAGTTCGTCGAGCAGGTCTTTAAACTCGCCTTTGCGGCCGCGCACGATGGGCGCATAGATGATGACGCGTTCGCCGGGAGCGAGCGAAAGAATACGCTCCACGATTTGTTCGGCGGATTGGCGGGAAATCGGTTTGCCGCACTTGGGGCAGTGAGGCACTCCGATCGATGCGTAGAGCAGCCGCAGGTAGTCGTAGATTTCGGTAATGGTGCCGACAGTGGATCGGGGGCTTCGGCTGGTGGTCTTTTGTTCGATGGAGATGGCCGGGCTGAGACCTTCGATGGAATCGACATCCGGGCGCTCGATCTGGTCAAGAAACTGGCGGGCGTAGGCGGAGAGGGTTTCCACGTAGCGGCGCTGGCCCTCGGCATAAATGGTGTCGAAGGCCAACGAAGACTTGCCTGATCCCGAGAGGCCGGTGACTACGGTAAGCGTATTTCGGGGAATTTGGATGTTGATGTCGCGCAGATTATGCTGACGCGCTCCGCGCACGGTGATATGAGTAATGGGCATGAGGCTCAGCTAGAACTTTAGAAGCAAAGTGCAGCAACGATGGATGTGGGCCACGGGCAAGGAATACGGAAGGCGCATGGCACGAGTAACTGCTACATGTATCTTATTCGGCAATAGAAACGAGGGTCAATGTAGGGCTGCTGGTCTGTGACAATGACACACTGAATGATACGAGCGAATACACGCTTGTCGAAAACGGAAGTGCGCACACGACGCACGATGGGTGAGCAAAAACTCTGGTGTAAAGGGCCATTATGGGAATCGATGTAAGTATGCTGATGGTGTTTTGTGCGGCAATTGCCGCCCTCGCGCTCGGTGTCATGCTGGGCTACATGTGCTGCAAGACCTTGTTCGAACTCTTACGTTTCACCGCCCGGATGTCGCCGGCGAATGGCGCCAAGGCCGAGGCCCGTGTCGTTGCCCAGGTTTGAAGTGGAATCCGCGGTCATGCGGAGATCTCGCTTCTGTACCTTGGACTGATCGAAACGTGCAAGGCCAGACCATTGGCCTTCATCCCCAAATTTCCTCCCCCTTTCTTTTCCCGAATTAAAAATGCTGGGTGCCGCATTTCAAAGCCTTCTGTTGCCTTGAGAGGGGTGCGCACCCGTCCGGATGCATCTTCTACTGCTGCTGTTGTTGCTGTGGCTCTTGTGGTGTGGTCACCTGTTGCTGCTGAGCCGAGCGCATGCGCTGCAACTGCTCGAATAATTGCTGTGGAGTCTTTACCCCCGGTGTGGGGGGCGGCGTTGTTCCCGATGGCGCAGGCTCCGGCTGAGGGACCGGCTCGGGTTCCGGTTCGTTGCTGGCCTCATCGGCAGTGGCCTGAGGAGGTGACGGCGGAGCCGCGCCTGCATGGGTAGTAGGGGTGAGGATGAGTTGCCGGGGAGCGCCGTTGCTCAGGTCTCCCAGCAGAACCAGGTTGTATGCAGTTCCGTTCAGCAGGTCAGCCAGCACATCGCGCGGAGCTCCCGGGCCGAAGGTGCCAAAGACCCGCTCGTCCCCACTGAGCCCTTCGATCTGCATGCCACTCTTGCTGGCCACCTGGTGCAGAATGGCGCTCAGGCTGGAATTATCGGCGCGAATCGATAGCGTGTCGCCGGAGAAGACAACCTGGGCTTCGCCTGCCGGCTGCTGCAGCATGGAAGGTGCAACCTGGCTGGCTAGGGGAGCTGGTTGCGGCTGCGGAGTCGCGGCTGGTTGCGCAGCAGCTGGTTTGGCAGGGGCCGGTTGCGTCGCTGCCGGCGGTGGTTCAGGCTGATCCCGGTCAGGGCCGCCCCGTAGGCGAGCAGGAGCATTCTGCGCGTAGAGCTGAGAGCCCGCCAGGACGAGGACCGAGACCAGGAGCGTCAATCCCTTGCTCGTGACGATCCGAGCAAACTGCCGATTCATGCACGCCATGGTCATACCTCTTGAACTACCCGCGAACTTCAGCCCGCAGAGATGAAACGCCATCCGCCGCGGAGATTAGACCTGCTGTGTACTAGACTAGCAGTGGTTGCACCCGAGAGCGAGCCGCGGTTGCTGGCGTCTTGAGCTTCCTGGTGCTCCGATCAAACGGTCTAACCTGTATGTTTCTCCTCGCCCGCTCGCACTCTCGCTTTGCACTCGTAATCTCTCTTTTTACGCTTTTGACACCCGGCCGGATCTTTGCTGTGTCTTGCACTACCCAGGCGCAGATGTCCGAGGCCGACCGCTCTAACCTGGTGAAGGCCGCGACCACCCTCGCGTCCGACGTCCAGAGCGGAAACGTGGCCGCGGTGCAGGCGTTGACCATTCCCAAGGTCAAAGCACAATTTGATTCCATCGCAAGCACCATCGTGCAGACAGCTCCGCTGATGGCCGGCGCCACTGTGACCATAGACGCACTCTACGGCCTGGACGCTTCCGATTTGAAGTCGTCGGCCGAGGACACCCAGTTTTTCTGCGGTATCCCCGGTTCTCCGCTCCATGTCGACTTCACCATTCCGCAGCTTCCGCAAGGCCGATATGCACTGGCTCTTGTGCACGCGACGGGGGTGCATCAGCCCCAGCAGATCGCCTTCCTGCTGCAAAAGAACGGGGATTGGCAGATGGCCGGCTTTTTTGTGAAACCGCTCCTGGTGGCGGGGCATGACAGCCTGTGGTATTGGAGCCGGGCGCGTGCCTTTGACCAGAAAAACCAGAAATGGAACGCCTACTTCTATTACACGACGGCAGCCTACCTGGCGAGTCCGGCCGAATTTCTCACCAGCACCAACCTGGAAAAGCTGAATCAGGAAACCGTCAATTCCAGGCCCGAAGGCCTGCCAGGAGCTCAGCCCATGGTGGTTACCGACGGTGGTAAGTCTTACTCCATCAACGACCTGCATACGGATGGCTCGTTGGGCGGCCTGGACCTCGTGATCCGCTATGCAGCCGCAGATGTGAGCGATCCCGTGGCCACCCGAGCCCAGAACCTGGATGTCATGAAGGCGACGCTGGCGGCGCATCCTGAGCTGCGGGAGGGATTCCACGGGTTGTGGGTCTTCGCCCAAGCCCCGACGGGAAGGCCGTTCGGTAATGAATTAGCGATGGGCGACATTCATTAGGACGGGTTTGCATCCTAGCCAGGACCACGTGAAGATGGGCCACCCGCATATCTGCTGCACTTTCCGAGAAGAACATCCGAAATGCAGGTTTGACGAGGATACGCTGCTGTATGGATCACGAGAGAGAAAAGACGTTGTCGAGAGCCATTGCCGAGAGAAGGGCGTCGCCCAGTTTTGACGGCAGCCCAATCCCGGATTCGGACCTGAGGGGGATTCTGCAGGCCGGATTGCAGGCGCCCAGCGGATACAACCTGCAACCATGGCGCTTCATCGTCGTGCGCAGCCCGGATCAAAAGAAGAAGCTGCGCGCTGCCTGCTACAACCAAGCCAAGGTGGAGGAGGCCTCGGTCATGATTGTGGCTTGCGGCGATGCCGACGGCTGGCGCAGCGGAGATCTGGACGAAATGCTGCGCATGGGGCGAGAGCGCGGCATGCCGGAAAACTATGCCGAGCAGGCCAAAGTCACCATTCCCAACTTCCTCTCCAACCACCCGAATATGCCCCTGTGGCTGAATCGCCAGGTTATGCTCGCCTTTACCCACATGCTGCTGATGGCAGAGGTGCTGGGCTACGACACCGCGCCTATGGAGGGTTTTGAGGAAGAAAAGGTGCGTGAAGTACTCAAGCTGCCTCTCAGCTACTCCGTAGTAGCGCTGCTGGGCATAGGGCACTTGAAGGGACCGGACAAGTTTTACGGCGAACGCTTCAATATGGCGCGCACCGTTTTTGCCGAAGAGTACGGCAAACCCATCAGATTTTCAGAGTAGAATTAACCAGGTTGTAACAAGCTTCTTTCCCCGCGCAAATCCAAAGACGGGTTTTCCACGGCCAACGCCGTTTGCAGGAGCAATTCCTTGCGTCGAGAGTACCCTGAGGCGCCGATCATAGGTGTGGGCGCGGTGGTGATCGACGATAGCAAGGTTCTGCTGGTGCGTCGCGGCCAGGAGCCGCTCAAAGGGGAATGGTCATTGCCCGGAGGCGCCCTGGAACTGGGGGAGACGCTGCAGCAGGGCGTGGTTCGGGAATTGCTCGAGGAGACCGGCCTGACCGTAGTGCCGGACGGAATTGTCGAAATCCTCGACCGTATTGTGCAGGACGATCTCACGGGGCGGATTCGTTATCACTACGTGCTGGTCGACTTTCTATGCCACGTGGCCGGCGGCACGCTGCGCGGCGGCAGCGATGCGGAAGAGGCGCGCTGGGTGGAGCAAGAGGAATTGCATGAACAGGGTGGTTATCGGCTGGCGCCATTGACCGTGCAGGTAATTGAGAAGGCTTTCGGGCTGCGCCTGGCGAGCGATCGATCCGATGATAAGGAAAATGAAGCATGACTGTTGATCTGAATTCTACGAAGCAGGGCCGCACGGATCGGCGGAGCTGGCGCAGCTTGGTGCTTGTTCTGCTTCTGCTGATGTTAGCTTTCGGCGTCCTGGCTTGGAGAAATCCGCTGTGGCTGGTGGACAAACAGGTCGACGCGAGGTTGCGTTTGCAGGGCGTGCACAGTGAGTTTGTGACCGTCAACGGTTACAAAATGCATTACCTGGTGGGTGGGACCGGCCGGCCCCTGGTGCTGGTGCACGGGCTGGGCAGCCGCGGCCTGGACTGGGCCAACCTGATCCCGCGCCTCATCCAGGGCGGCCACCGTGTTTATGCCGTGGATTTGCTGGGGTATGGACGTTCGGAAAAGCCCAAGAATGCAAGCTACTCGATCGCGGACCAGGCAGTCATGGTCGAGGGGTTTCTGGATAGCCAGCGCCTGCAGCAGGTGGACATGGCGGGTTGGTCCATGGGTGGATGGATCGCGATGAAGGTTGCGCTGCAGCATCCCGAGCGCATCCGCCGGTTGGTGTTGCTGGATAGCGCAGGCCTGCGTTTCAAACTGGGCTTTGATCCCGCTTTGTTTCAGCCGGAATCGCCGACGGATTTAGCGGCGCTAGAAGAGTTGCTGGTGCCACATCCGCGGCCGCTGCCTGGCTTCCTGGCCATGGCGATGTTGCGCCGGGGTGATGACATCGGGTGGGTGGTCCGGCGCAGCGTGCAATCCATGATGACCGGAGAGGACTTGGTGGATGGAAAACTTGGCGCCTTGACCATGCCGGTGCTGATTGGCTGGGGAGAGGAAGACCGCTTGATCCCGCTCTCGGTCGGTTATCGACTGCACGCCGAGATACTGCAATCGGAGCTGGATGTTTATGCCAACTGCGGGCATCTGGCGCCGGGGCAGTGTGTCGGCCAGGTCGCGCCCAGTGTGGTGGGTTTTCTAAACGCCCAGCCGGCGCGGATGGCGATTGTGCGGCACATCCCGGGTACGTCCACCAACGACAGCGTATTTCCCGGTCAGTGATCGCCTTTCCAGATATAGGCATCTGGTTGCGGCAATCCAATGTGCGCCAGCACCCGGCAGACGAATTGTTCTGCCATCTCGGTTGAGTCCATGGGCCGGTTGTAAAAAGCGGGGATAACGGGAAAGATCACTGCGCCGGCGTCCGCTGCCAGGTTCATATTGCGCAGGTGGATCTTGTTGAACGGCGTCTCGCGGATGCAGAGAATGAGCGGGCGGCGTTCTTTCAGGCTTACGTCGGCCGCGCGTTCGATCAGGTTCGCGGCGAGTCCATGCGCAATTCCCGCCAGGGTCCCCATACTGCAAGGCAGGATGATCATGCCGTCCGAGGGATAACTGCCGCTGGCCGGTCCTGCGCCGATGTCGTTCTCCGCCAGTTGCTGTATCTTCCCCGAAGGCTTACCCAACAGTTTCGCCACCAGTTCACTGCGGCCGCTGAGTTGCAGCTCCTCCGCCATCACCCGCAGCGAATTTTCCGATGCAATGAAGTTGATGTGGGCGATACGCTCGTCGCGTTCCAACGCGCGCAGCAGACACTGACCAAAGATCGCCCCGCTGGCTCCGGTGAGGGCGACCGTCAGGTTTTTCACGCCAGAACCCGATCGAAGATCACATCCACGTTGGATAGCTGGCGCTGGAGATCGAAGGTCTTCTCCAGGTGGGGAAGCTTGCTGCTGATCGCGGGATCGGCCGCCACCAGGTCGCGGAAGACCAGGTCGTTTCTCCACGCATGCATGGCGTGCTTTTGCACCAGGCGGTAGGCCTCTTCCCTGGACATACCGGCCTCGGTCAGGTCGAGCAGGAGCTGGCCCGAAAAGATGAGCCCGCCCGTGCTCTCCAGGTTCTTGAGCATGCGCTTGGGATAGACCTGAAGCTTCTCGATCAGCGAAGTTGTCTTGGCCAACAGGTAGTCAGCCAGGATGGTCGAGTCGGGAAAGATGATGCGTTCGACGGATGAATGGGAGATATCCCGCTCATGCCACAACGCAACGTTTTCCAAAGCGGCCTGGGCATTGGAGCGCATCACGCGCGCCAGCCCGCTGATCTGCTCCGAGGTGATGGGGTTCCGCTTGTGCGGCATGGCGGATGAACCCTTTTGCTTCTCGGAGAAGAACTCCTCCGCTTCACGGACTTCGGTGCGTTGCAGGTGGCGAACCTCGACCGCAATCTTATCCAGGGTCGAAGCCAGCACCGCCAGCGTGGCGATGTAGGCAGCGTGGCGGTCACGCTGGATTACCTGGGTAGCCACCGGTGCGGCGCGCAGTCCGAGCTTGGCGCAAATGGAATCCTCGTGCTCTGGCTTGAGATGCCCGAAGGTGCCGACGGCTCCGGAAAGCTTGCCCACCCGCATGTCCTCGGCGCTGGCCTCGAAGCGAACCAGATCGCGCATGACCTCGGCATACCAGTTGAGCAGCTTGAGGCCGAAGGTCGTAGGTTCGGCATGGATGCCGTGGGTGCGGCCGATGGTGGGTGTGTGCTTGAACTCCAGGGCGCGCTGCCGGAGCACGGCGGCGAGGGCCAGTATGTCCTGGCGAATCAGCCCGGAAGCGGCTTTGATCTGCAGCGCCTGGGCAGTGTCGACCACGTCGTTCGAAGTGAGACCGTAGTGCAGCCAACGGGATTCCGGACCGATCTTTTCCGCCATGGCCGTGGTGAAGGCGATGACGTCGTGCTTCACCTCGGCCTCGATCTCCTGAATGCGGTCCACGTCGACATCCCCGTAGGCTCGGATGGCGCGGGCGGCCGAGTGGGGCACGATGCCGGCTTCGGCCAGGGTCTCAGAGGCCGTGGCTTCGACCTCCAGCCACATGCGGTATTTGTTTTCCTCACTCCAGATCCGGCCCATGGCCGGGCGTGTGTAACGAGTGATCAACCAATGCCTCCAAGCTCAACGTACTATTCTATCGTTGCTGCATCTCACCAATAGGGAGAGGTCTAGATATGGAAGAAGAACCGGAACTGGTCACAATTGAAAGCTATCGCGACGCCTTGGAGGCCGATCTGGCCAAAACACGCCTGGACTCTGCAGGAATTACCAGTTTTCTGGTAGGCGAGAACACTGCCATGCTTTACGGAACCGGGCTAGGCGGTCTGCAATTACAAGTGAGCCCCAGGGACGAGGAGGATGCGCGCAGCATCCTGAATGATCCCGGACCGCCGGACGGCGAGGTTAAATCGGTTTCGTAACGAGGAAGCTAGCGGGGGTGCACCGAGGCCTGTGGTCCCGCCACTCCGAATAGCTCGCTCATCTCCTGGTGCAGGAAGCCCTGGCCCGGACGGTAGGGCTGAACCCATTTCCCGTCGATGACGAACTGCGGGATAGCCCGCTTGCCGACGTGCCGGATCACTTCCTCTGCGGCTCCGGGAGTGGACTCAATGTCGATCTCGCTATAGGAGATCTGGTGTTTGTCGAGAAATCGTTTGGCCTCGCGGCAATCGCGGCACCATGTCGCAGAATAAACCAACACATGCATTTCTTAATCATACCTTGGACGAAACGTTCACTTCAGTAACGTTACATCCGGCGCTGGCGGAAGAAATCGCGCAGCAGTTCTCCACTTTCTTCCGCGAGTTCGCCGCTGGTTACCAGCATTTGATGGTTCAGCTGGGGGTGATTCAGGACCTCGAGCACCGAACCGGCCGCGCCCGCCTTAGGATCTGCCGCGGCATAGATGAGCCGGCTAAGCCTGGCGTGGATCATCGCTCCGGCGCACATGGCACAGGGTTCAAGGGTGACAAAAAGCTCGCAATTCCCCAGGCGATAGTTGCCCAAAGTGCGTGCCGCTTCACGTAGGGCGACAATCTCTGCATGCGCGGTCGGATCCACATCGCGCAGGACGCGATTTTGTCCCCGGCCGACCACCACGCCGTTTTCGACCACCACCGCGCCCACGGGGACCTCGCCGGCCGCGGCTGCGGCACGTGCTTCGTCCAGGGCCAGCGTGAGTGCTTCTCCGTCTGTCATTACCCGGCTGGCTGCTGTTGAGTCATGCAGTGCAGCGTCCCCAAGCCCCAAACCAGATCGCCGCAGTAAAACCCCACCACCTGGCGGTCGGGAAAGAGCTCAGCCAGCAGATTAAGCGCTTTGCGATCGTTGACGTCGTTGAACGTAGGCACCAGCACCAACCCGTTCGCTATATAGAAGTTGGCATAGCTAGCGGGGAGCCGCTGGCCCTGAAAGACAACGGGCGAGGGCATCGGCAACTCAACGATGGTGAATGGCCGGCCCTGCGGGTCGCGAGCCCCGCGTAGCCGCTCCAGGTTCTCGGCTAAAGGCAGGTGATTCTCGTCGGCGGAATTTGGCTCCGTGACGGTGACGATGGTAACGGGACTAACGAAACGAGTGATGTCGTCCACGTGGCCGTGTGTGTCATCCCCGGCAATGCCGCGATCCATCCACAAAACCTGGTCGACGCCGAGATAGTCGTGGAAGACGCGCTCCAGATCCTCGCGGGTAAGCCCAGGATTGCGCTGCTGCACCGGGCTCAACAGGCACTCCTCGGTGGTGATCAGGGTTCCGCGGCCGTTTACATCGATACTTCCGCCTTCCAGAACCACTCGGTGGTCAGGCGGAAACACCGGAGTCCAGCTGGGCACGCCGAGCAATTCGGCGGCCTTCGAAGGAAGCTGGTCGTCCAGCTGCCAGTCCGGGTACTTCGCCCAGGCATTGAAGTGCCAGTTGGTGATATTGACCGGCGCCTCCGTTTTGGTGACGAAGATCGGCCCGGAGTCCCTCATCCACACACGATTGGTAGGCCACTGGTGAAAGTGCACGCGATCGAGTTGTGCGCCCGCCCGGGTCAGCATTCCGAATGCGCGTTGCTCGGCGGCCGCATTCTCGACCAGCAGGTGCACATCCTCGACCCGGGAGAGATGGCGAATGATGTCGCAGTACACCCAGGGAATGGGGTGAAACCTGCCCGGCCAATCATTCGCATTGTGCGGCCACGCCAGCCAGGTTGCGGCATGGGGCTCCCACTCCGCCGGCATGCGATAGCCCTGGCTGCGCGGGGTTGCCGATTCAGTGGCCATGGCCGAGCGTCTTCTTCCGCTCCTCGGTCGGCTCGTCCAGAAAGCGAGCCGTAATTGGAGGATAGAAATCGATCCGGCGGTCACGCAGGAAGGGCCAATTGCGCCGCGTATCCTCGAGGTGCGTGAGGTCGACTTCCTCAATCAGGATGGCTTCGCTGTCATGGGGCGCCTGGGCCAGCACGCGGCCAAAGGGGTCGGCAATGAAGGATCCACCCCAAAATTCGAGCCCGACACCCGGAGCGCGTTTGCCGCGGACATCTCCCTGCTCCTGCCCGACGCGGTTCACCGCAGCGACGTAGACACCGTTGGCGATGGCGTGGGCGCGCTGGATGGTCTGCCAGGCTTCGTACTGCGCTACGCCGAAGGCTTCCTTTTCCGCCGGATGCCAGCCGATGGCAGTGGGATAAAACAGGAGGTTGGCTCCGCGCAGCGCGGTAATGCGTGCCGCTTCCGGATACCACTGGTCCCAACAGATGAGCGCGCCCACCTGGCCCACCGAGGTATCGAAGGACTTGAAACCCAGATCGCCGGGCGTGAAGTAAAACTTCTCGTAGTACAGGGGATCGTCGGGGATGTGCATCTTGCGATAGATCCCGCCCAGCGAACCGTCACTCTCCAGCATCGCCACTGTATTGTGATAGAGCCCGGCCGCCCGGCGCTCGAAGAGGGAAGCGACCACCACTACCTTTTCCTCACGCGCGACAGCCGACAGCCGCTCTGTGGAAGGCCCGGGAATGGGCTCCGCGAGGTCGAAAAGCTCGACATCTTCGCGCTGGCAGAAATACTGAGCGCGGAAAAGCTCTGGGAGGCAGACGATGTTCGCGCCGGCGCGCGCTGCTTCACGCACACGGTCAGCGGCTTTGTCGAGATTGGCGTCGGGGTCGGGCGAACAGGACATCTGCACCGCGCCCACGCGGTATTTCGTTTTGCTTGCCATATTCATTTCTCTAGTGAACTACTCAAAGATCAGGATGGCTGCGGCGATAACCGTAGTCCACAGGCCGCGCTTATCGCCCACGGCCGACTGCGTGATGTTTGCCGTGCGCACGATCTTATTGGAGATGCGATACATCTCCTTTTTCTCGTCCCAGCTTTTGTCGGGATCGAATTCCACGTTGAGCGTGGTAGCCAGCATCTCCGCCGCCAGCTCTTCGGCATACTCGCCGGCCTGATCTTCCGCTTCGCCAAAGCTGTGGTGCTCGCTCAGGTAACCGTAGGTGTTGCGATCTGTCGGAATTGCAACACCGATGCTGGAAACAACCAGTCGATGCGGCTCGCGCGTGGAATTTTCCGCCACCACGGCAAAGACGACCTCACCGGGTGAAAGATACTTCAGCCCTTCCTTCCGGGTAATGAGTTTGCACTGTGGCGGAAAGATAGAGGAAACCCGAACCAGGTTCTGCGCCGCGATGCCGGCGTCGCGCAGAGCCAATTCAAAAGAAGTTAACCGTTCTTTGTGCTTCCCGACGCCTTTGGTCAAAAACAGACGCTTCGGGACCATGCTTTTACCCAATGCTTTGTATCCTCCAAAACGAACCTAACACAAACCTATGAATGGATGCGGCTGGGCCTGTCATTGATTGAAAAAGATGCGGGTTGAGGCACAATAGCAGAGAGATGGCTTACCCAATCAAGGTGGAATACGCGGAAAACCGCAACATGCGCCAGCGCAACACCACGCGCTATCGCATTGCCCACTTGCCGATCTGGATCTGGGTGTTTTTCCTTGCCCCCGGACCCCTCACCTTCGACCTCTTTGCCCACGGCGGAAGCCGAAGCAACCTTGCGTGGCTTTTGCTGGTGATCCTGGGAACCGCGGTTGCGGGCTATTTCGGCCAGCTTCCCGGCGTCGAGCCGCGGCCCTACATTCTTCGTTTTACCGAAGACAAGCCCAATCCGCTGTACCGCAAGATCTGCTACACCTTCGCGTGGAACGCGGTCATTACGTTTACCCTGTTGAACCTGGCGGGGCTGGTGATCGCCGCCGCGACCGGGAAGTGGCTGATGAAGCAGCTCTACCTGGAGGCGTATTTCCCGCTCTGTGCGATCGTGCTGCTGCTGGGCCTACTCGGCCTGCTGCCCAGGGTGGGGCGTTCGACCAAGGGAGAGGGCATCGAGCGCCGGTATTTCTACGGCGCGGTCTGGGCCGCGGCAATTTCGCAAACCCTTCTGCTGCTGCTGTGGAAGACGTTGCCCCGTTCACCGGCCACCAACCAGATCAAGCTAGCGGCCTTTGTGCTGAGCTTGTGCGCTGTGGGCGCAGCTGCAGCGCTGGGGATGCTGCCCCGCACCCGGCCCATCGTACCCGGGCAACTGATGGTCGCCGACTAGCGGCCAGGATGCCGGTAGGTTGAAGGTCCCCAAACCCCAACTGCAATCTCAGAACGCTGGACGGGTGCCCCATGTTCGCCCCAGCGTACATGGGCCGAAAAAGATGGCCGAAGGCCCACGACCGCCTTTGTCAGGCCGTACCCAAGCTCTATGCCCGTTCGTACACAACGCCAGTGATGAGTGCAAGAACACAGTCCCGAAGGGACGGCTGAGAGTAGCCCAGGAAGTATTGGGCTCTGCTAGCTCAGGCGTGGCTGGCGGTCGTTTTGGGCTTGCGGGAGAGTGCGTAGAGCAGCGCCACCAGCATAAAGAGCGAGCCCATGGCCGCCAGCCCCATCACCCGCAAAATGGACACCGTGTATTTGCCGGCGCTGGGACTGTAATTGCAGCAATAAAGCAGGATCAAGTCGCTGAGCGATCCGATGTGGTGATTGCTGGCCTCGATCACCGCCAACCGCAAATCGCGAGGCTGGTAATCAATACCGAAGAGATACTTCGACATGCGGCCATCCGGCGTGGCGATCATGATGACGCTGGAGTGGGCAAACTGATCCATCTTCCCGTCCGGCCCGGGTACCCGCACGTAGTTGAAGCCGGTGGCGTGGGCGAGATCGGTGATCGAAGCTTCCGGCCCGATCAGGAAATGCACGCTCGAGGCCGCGTCCGGCCTTCCCAACGACTGCAGAAAGCGTGTCTTTTCCACCGCCGCGTCAGCGGGGGTATCGGCAGGATCGATGCTGGCCACAACGACGTCGTAATCCTTGCCCGGCGTGAAGCCCACCTCGCGCAGAGTTTTGGCCATGCCACTGAGAACCTGCGGGCAAAGCATGCGGCATTTGTAATAAACCAGAGCCATCACGACAGGCCGCTGCTGATAGTAGGTGGCCAGAGGTACTTCAGTACCGCTGGAGTCGACAAACCGATCGCTCAGCGGGAGCTGCTGACTAAGGTTCTGATTGATGGTGGCCTTTTTGAGGAAAGCCGGGGTGGATTGCGCCGTGGCGCCCATCGGTTTGTCCGCTGAATACTGCTGCGACCAGGCGGGCGCTATTAAAGTAAGAGCTAACGCAAGAGCGGGCAAGGTCCAACGACGCATGTATATAGATTACTCCTCGGGCGCGGAAAACGCCTTCGCCGGGCGCTCCCGATTGCCACTGCAATTCGCATGGTGTTAGCCTGACTATTCGTCCTGGCTTCCACTTATCCGTCGCGGAGAGAAACGCATCCATGCAAAAAAGCTATAACGGTCTTTCCTTGCCCAACGGGGGCGAGGCGATTCAATATGCCGATGGTAAGTACACGATCCCCGACCATCCCATCATCCCGTTCATTGAAGGCGATGGCACCGGGCGGGATATCTGGCGTGCATCCCAGCGGGTTTTCGATGCCGCGGTGGAAAAGGCTTATGGCGGCCGCCGGTCGGTGAAGTGGTTTGAGATCTTCGCCGGCGAGAAGGCATTTTCGCAGTTTTCGACCTGGCTACCGGACGATTCCGTGAGCGCCGCGCGCGATTTGCGCATTTCCATCAAGGGGCCTCTGACCACTCCGGTTGGCGGCGGCATCCGCTCGCTGAACGTAGCTCTGCGGCAAATCCTCGATCTGTATTCCTGCGTGCGGCCGGTGAAGTATTACCAGGGCGTCCCCAGCCCGGTAAAGCACCCGGAGAAACTCGACGTCGTGATCTTTCGTGAGAATACGGAAGACGTCTACGCGGGCATCGAGTTCAAGGAGGGCACGCCGGAAGCCAAGCGGCTTATCGACTTCCTCAACAACGACATGCTCAAGGGCGGCAAGAAGAAAGTTCGCGAGGACTCCGGTGTTGGGATCAAGCCGATCTCCATCTTTGGCACCAAGCGGCTGGTGCGCTACGCGATCAAGTACGCGCTCGAAAATGGACGCAAATCCGTAACCCTGGTGCACAAAGGCAACATCCAGAAATTCACCGAGGGCGCCTTCCGGGAGTGGGGATACGAGGTAGCAACGCAGGAGTTTCGCCAACAGACCGTGACCGAGACGGAGAGCTGGATCCTGGGCAACGTCGAAGCTAACCCCAAATTGACCGTGGAAGAAAACGCCGCGCTGATCGAGCCAGGCATAGCCTTTGGATCCGATGACTTCCGCGCCGGCCTCTACAAGAGCGTGAAGGACGTGATCGATTCCATCGGTAAAACCCATGGCAACGGGCAATGGAAGAAGAAGTTGCTGATCAACGACCGGATCGCCGATTCCATCTTTCAGCAGGTGATCATCCGGCCTGAGGAGTACAGCGTATTGGCGTGCCCGAATCTGAATGGCGACTACATCTCCGATGCCTGCGCGGCGCAGGTGGGCGGCCTGGGCATTGCGCCCGGCGCCAATATTGGCGATGGCTACGCGGTCTTCGAAGCTACCCATGGCACGGCGCCCAAGTATGCAGACAAGGATGTCATCAATCCCGGGTCGGTGATGCTCTCGGGCGTGATGATGTTCGAATTCCTGGGGTGGAAAGAGGCGGCCAAGCTGATCGAGAACTCTCTCGAGAAAACCATCCAGCAGAAGTACGTCACCTACGATTTTGAGCGGCAGATGCCTGGATCCACCAAGGCGAAGACCAGTGAATTTGCCACGCGAATGATCGAGAATATGAGTTAGGAGCGATATGCGAAAGAAAGTAACCATCGTGGGAGCAGGGAATGTGGGTGCGACTTCGGCCCACTGGATCGCGGCCAAGGAGTTGGCTGATATCGTCTTGGTCGATGTAGTCGAAGGCGTGCCCCAGGGCAAAGGTCTCGATTTGCTGGAAGCGCTGCCTATCGAGAAGCGCGACGTGCACGTAATCGGGACCAATGACTACGCGCATACGGTGAACTCCGACATTGTGGTGATCACCGCCGGCATTCCCCGCAAGCCCGGGATGAGCCGGGATGATCTGCTGCACACCAATTACAAGATCATGTCGGAGGTGGTGGGCAAGGTGGTAGCCGCCTCGCCGAACGCGATCCTGATTATTGTTTCCAACCCGCTCGATGCCATGGCCCAGGCGGCGTTCAAGCTGGCCAAGTTCAACCGCGAGCGAGTGATCGGCATGGCCGGGATCCTGGATTCCGCCCGCTTCCGCACCTTCATTGCGGAAGAGCTGAAGGTTTCGGTGGAGAATGTAACCGCTTTTGTGCTCGGGGGCCATGGAGATACGATGGTCCCGCTGCCTCGCTATTCCACGGTGGCTGGTATCCCGATTACCGAACTGATGGACGCCGCCACGATCGAGCGCCTGGTGCAGAGGACACGGGATGGAGGCGCTGAAATCGTCAAGCATTTGAAGACGGGGAGCGCCTACTATGCTCCTTCCGCGGCCGCGGTGGAGATGGTCGAGGCCATCCTCAAAGACAAGAAGAAAATTGTGCCCTGCGCCGCTTATCTTGAAGGCGAGTACGGCATCCATGGACTTTATGTCGGTGTTCCCTGCAAGCTGGGCGAGCGCGGGCTGGAGCAGATCATCGAGATCAAGCTCACCAAGGAAGAGGCTGCAGCGCTCCAGAAGAGCGCCGACGCGGTGAAAGAGCTGTGCGCCGTGATCGGGGTCTAGCGTGAAGGGTCGCGCCCGCCAGGTAATAAGCACGAACATTGCCGACGCCAGGGCATTGTTGGAGCAACTGGCGGATCTGGAGTCAACCATAGAAGCAGCCGCGGAGATGATCGCGGCTGCTTTGCTTTCGGGCCATAAGCTGCTGGCCTGCGGCAACGGCGGCAGCGCCGCGGATGCATCGCATCTAACCACAGAGTTCGTGGCTCGCTTCGACCGCGAACGCCGCGCTTACCCGGCGATCTCGTTAGCAACGCACGGCGGCGATTTAACAGCGATCGGCAACGACTACTCCTTCGCCGATCTCTTTGCCCGGCAGGTGCAAGCGTACGGAAGGCCAGGCGACGTACTGGTGGTGTTTACTACCACAGGCAACAGCGAGAATGTTTTCCGCGCCCTGGCCGCAGCGAAAGATTTGAGCGTAAAGACGATTGCCTTCCTGGGCCGCGATGGGGGCAAATGTGCGGGTCTGGCCGATGTGGAGTTACTGGTCAGGGGCAAGGTCACTGCCCGCATCCAGGAAGGTCATAAGTTCCTGCTGCATACCATCTGCGAGCTGGCCGAAGAGCAGCTCGCACCGCGCTCCTGAATCCCGCCCAGAGTCAAGGAGCTCTTGTCGCTCTTTCAGACTTGTCCAATTGGCCTTTTTCGATCGCCCGATTGGTAGCGCCTTCGCGGAATACGTATCAGCTTAGTTTCGCCCAGGACTGACGATTCTGTCTGGCTTGAGTGGGTACTCTGCGCTTCCCAGCTTAATCCGCAGAAATCTGTTCTACGGGGAGCGGCGCCGGAGCCCGCCATTGAAATGCGAACAGCGTGAGCACGTAAATAGACCCCGCGGCAAAGAAAATCAGCAGCGCATAATTCGTCCACAACAGCCCCACCAGGAATGTGAACAGGACGCTGCCTGCGGCGCCCACGGCTCCTCCGATTCCCACCACTGTGCCCACGGAGCTCGATGGAAACATATCCGACGGCGTAGAAAGCAGATTGGAAGACCACCCCTGGTGCGCCGCTGCCGCCAGGCAAAGCAGCGCAATCGCCTGCCAGAGCGGATGAACAAAGGGAACCAGTGCCACCGGCATTACGCAAAGCGCACACACCAACATGGCAAACCTTCTACCGATCCGGACCGAGTGCCCACGGCGTATATAGAAACCCGCCAGCCAACCCCCGAAAATGCTGCCGACCGTGGCGCCAATGTACACAATGATCAGCGGCAGCCCCAGGTGCTGCATATCTACATGGAAACGCTCGTTGAAGTATTTAGGCAGCCAGAATAGATAGAACCACCAGATCGCATCCGTTGTTCCCTTGGATAGCGCGAACCTCCAAGTATTCGGGCTAGACAGAACAATCTTGTACGCCACTGGTGGGGCGGCGGCCACAGCCTTTGTCGTACTGCCGTACAGGGGTTGTAGCCGGTTGTAGGGAAACAACAGCCAGCCGATAAGCCAGAGCAGTCCCAGGCTGCTGGTGGTGTAGAAGGCTGCCTGCCAGCCATAGCGCACTGCCACCCAGGGAATCATCATGGGAGCGATCAGCGCCCCAGCGCTGGTTCCTGAATTGAAGATGCCGGTGGCCAGCGCTCGTTCCTCGGCGGGAAACCAATCGGCCGTCGCCTTGAGCGCCGAAGGAAAGTTGCCGGACTCTCCGATTCCCAGCGCAAAACGAGCCATCCCGAAGCCAACAGGGGTCCGTGCAAAGACGTGGCTTAGCGAGGCGAGCGCCCACACCGCGATCGACAACGCATATCCCTTCTTGACGCCGACGCGATCGACCACCCGCCCGGCAATCAAAAATCCCAGACCATAGGCAAAGATGAAGCAGTTGACGATGTCGCTGTAGCGCCGGTTGTACAGCGCTATATTCTGATCGCCCCCGAGTATGTGTCTCAGGATGGGCTCAACCAGGCCCAGGGCGGTGCGATCCATGTAGTTGATGGTGGTGGCCATAAACAACAAGCCGCAAACTACCCAGCGCAGATTCGATTTGTTCGCAGGTGAACTCATGCCATGGTCTCTACACGTCCATCATGTACGGAGTACGTTGGGGACGGGATAGCAGGCAGTTCGCGTCGTCGTCGTTTTTGAAAATGCTCTTTAACGGATCCCAATAGAGTCTGCGCTTAGTTTTCAGAAAGTCTCTGCGCGAGTTCAACATATTCCTCCTCGCCACTGGCTAAGTAGTGAAGGTCAGAACCTTGGCATTCTTTTGCGCCTTCAGCACCAGCTCCGCAGCCAGCAGAGCCTGTTCCTGGTTCTGTCCGGTATGCGTCCGGTTGACGATGTCAGAGACAAATTGGGGACCAAACGGCAACTCTACTTTGCTGCAATCGATATACGTCACTTGCTTCTGGTCCACCATGTACAGATGATTGCCGCCGGGCTTACCGGAAATATCGATGTACTTGCGCAGCTCAATGTAACCATTGGTTCCCAGGATGAAGAGACGGCCATCGCCCCAGACGTTGAGGCCATTGGGCGTGAACCAATCCACGCGGAC
Source organism: uncultured Acidobacteriaceae bacterium (assembly GCA_963743365.1). GTDB lineage: Bacteria > Acidobacteriota > Terriglobia > Terriglobales > Acidobacteriaceae > PALSA-350. The sequence continues at coordinate 62,784 of CAVUQE010000009.1, read as the reverse complement.
ATAGCCTGCTCCGCCGTTGCCGTGCATCATCATGTCTCCGAAATCCTGAAATTTCGGATGCGTGGGATGATTCACATTTGCGATCTGCGATGCCGTCACCTCGGCTGTAGTGGATCCGGTGTAGTAGACGAACTGGTCCGCCTGGTGGGAACCGATATCGCAGAGGATGCCGCCGTACTCCGCCGGATCCCAAAACCAATCGGGGCGAGTAATGTCGTTCACTTTGTGGGGAGCGATATTGACCGTCTGCACCACCTTGCCGATGGCGCCGGCTTTGATCAGGTAACCGGCTTGCACGGCCGCCCGCACTTCCAACCGCTCGGAGTACATGATGGCAAACATCTTGCCGGTTTCCACTGAAACCTTGCGTACCTCTGCCAGTTGCTCCAGTGTCGTGACGGCCGGCTTGTCGCTGAGAAAATCCTTGCCTTGCTTCATGGCGCGGATGCCCAACGGGGCGCGCAGCCGGGGAATCGGCGCGCCCGCGATCAGCTTCAGCGAAGGGTCGTCCAGGATCTCGTCTTCGCTCTTTACCAACTTGGCATTGGGATACAGCTTCTGGAAATCGGCGATCGCCTTGGGCAGGTTGGAATAAAAAGAGACCAGCTCGCCACCGCCGCGGATCACCGCCGCGGTCATCCCCATGATGTGGTAGTGATCGAGGCCGATCACCCCAAACTTGATTGAGTACTTTGGTTTTGTGACTGGGTCGGGGCCCGTTCCAGCGGCCTGCTCAACGATAGGCGCGCTGGCGGGATGCAAGCCGAAGGCCGACTCTGGCAGCAGATTCGATGACATGCCGACGGCGCCCATAACCTTCAGAAAAGATCGCCGGTCCACATGCTCATCCTGCACTTGTCCCGCTCCCCGGTACGGCTCCTCATGATAAGCTGCGGGATCATCCTAATTTGTTCGCATCCTGGAGTAAACATTGGGTCCTGGCCGGTTCGATCTGAGCGGTAAGTGCGCGGTGGTGATTGGCGGTACGTCGGGTTTGGGAAAGGCGATCGCCCTGGGAATTGCAGATGCTGGAGCGGATGTAGTGGCTGCCTCCCGCCGCCCCGAAGAGACGGAACAAGTTGCGGGCGCGATCGAGGCTCTAGGACGCCGCTCACTGCGGGCGACGGTGGACATTCGCAACCGCTCCTCCATCGAATCTTTACACCAAAAGGTGGTCGAGAGTTTCAGGAAGGTCGACATCCTGGTCAATGCCGCCGGCATCACGCTCAAGACGCCCACGCTCGAATGCTCTGAAGAAGGCTGGAACAGCGTCATCGACATAAACCTGAATGGCACCTGGAGAGCCTGCCAGATCTTCGGCAAGACGATGGTTACCCAGGGCTTCGGCAAAATCCTGAACATCGCGTCGCTCTCCACCTTCGTTGCCTTCAACCATGTGGCTGCTTACGGGGTGAGCAAAGCGGGAGTGGGCGCGCTGACCAAGTCGCTGGCCATCGAACTCGCTCCCCACAACATCTGCGTGAATGCCATTGCCCCCGGAGTCTTTCCGACTGACCTGAACCGCGAGCTGATTCTGCATACGCCCCGAGGACGCGAGTTGAAGATGCGTACCCCCATGAAACGCTTTGGAGAGGCGGATGAACTGGTCGGAGGCGCCATCTACCTGGTCTCGGACGCAGCTTCATTTGTGACCGGAGAGATGCTGGTCATCGATGGCGGGTTTTTGGCCAGCGGAGTGAACCAATAGATGAAAATTCTCAGCGCGAAAGTGATTGTCTGCAGTCCGGGCCGCAATTTCGTGACCTTGAAAATCGAAACCGACCAGGGCATCTACGGCCTGGGCGATGCGACCCTGAATGGACGCGAGTTGGCAGTCGTCAGCTATTTGCAAGATCACCTCATTCCGTGCCTGGTCGGGCGCGATCCTTTTCAGACTGAAGACATCTGGCATTATTTCTATCGCGGTGCGTACTGGCGGCGAGGACCGGTTACCATGACCGCCATCTCGGCCATCGATATGGCGCTTTGGGACATCAAGGGCAAGGCGCTCGGTGTCCCTGTCTACAACCTGCTCGGCGGCAAGAGCCGCAACCATGTCCTGGTCTATGCCCATGCTACCGGGCGCGACATCGCAGAGACCGTGGACGAGGTAGAGCGCTACCGGCAGATGGGCTATACCGCCATTCGCGCCCAGAGCGGAGTTCCTGGGCTCAAGTCGACGTATGGCGTCTCTAAGGATGACAAGTACTATGAGCCGGCCGAACGCGGCCTGCCTTCTGAGAGCTTGTGGTCCACAGAGAAGTATCTGCGCCATGTTCCCAAGCTCTTCGAGGCATTGCGCAAGACGCTGGGCGACGATCTGGATCTGCTGCACGATGTTCACCACCGGCTCACTCCCATAGAAGCAGCCCGTCTGGGCAAGGAGTTGGAGCCCTACCATCTTTTTTGGCTGGAAGACCCAGTTGCGGCCGAGCTGCAGGAAGGCTTTACGCTCATCCGCCGCCACACCATCACACCGCTGGCCGTTGGCGAAGTCTTCAACACCATTTGGGACGCGGAACAACTGGTGCGCGAGCAGTTGATCGACTACTTGCGCATGAGCGTGGTGCACGGCGGCGGCCTCACCGCGATGAAGAAGATTGCCGACTTCGCGGCGATCTACCACGTGCGCACCGGTTGCCATGGAGCGAGCGACATGTCGCCAGTGTGCATGGCCGCGGCGCTGCACCTGGATATCGCGATCAATAATTTCGGCATTCAGGAACACATGTTGCACAACGCCCAGACGGAGGAGACGTTCCCCCATGCATACGTCTTCCAGGAAGGCTCGATGTATCCCGGGGATGGGCCCGGTCTCGGGGTAGACATCAGGGAAGATGTGGCTGCGAATTTTCCGTATCAACGGGCGTACTTGCCGGTCAACCGTAAGGAAGATGGAACGCTCTTTCATTGGTGATGGGGCCATCCGCTAGACTTGATGTGAGGGGATCCTGCTATGTCTGATGAGGTTTCGAGGCGCAAGTTTTTGGGAGCCGCATTGGCGACGGCGGCGATAGCGCCGTTGGCGAATGCGCAGCAGGTGCGGTCGGACGACCACAGTAAACCAAACGAGGAGCAGCCGGGAGAGAACAATACCCCGCTCGATCAAGAGAATCCAAGCTCCGTGTGGTCGCCGGAGACGGATAACGGGACGGTCGAGCCCTTCAAGTATTCCTTTTCCCTGGCGCACAAGCGCATCGAGGATGGCGGCTGGACGCGCCAGGTAACGGAGCGGGAGTTGCCCATTTCGAAGACCCTGGCGGGGGTGGAGATGCGCCTGGTTTCGGGTGGAGTGCGTGAGCTGCATTGGCACACCAGCGCCGAATGGGCATTCATGATCTACGGCAACGCGCGCATCACGGCGGTCGACGCGCAGGGGCGCAGCTTTGTCAATGACGTGACCAAGGGAGATCTGTGGCTGTTTCCTGGCGGTATTCCGCACTCCATCCAGGGGCTGGGACCCGATGGAGCCATGTTCCTGCTGGTCTTCAACGATGGCAGCTTCAACGAGTTTGAGACCTTTCTGCTTACCGATTGGTTCAAGCACACACCGAAAGAGGTCTTGGCCAAGAACTTCTCTGTGCCTGCGTCGACCTTCGATAAGGTTCCCAAGAAGGAGCTCTTTATTTTCGCTGCCGATTTGCCGCGTCCTCTGGAGGAAGAGCAAAAGGCGGCGGCGGAGGGCACGGGCGCGATCGACGGCGACTACGTTTTCAGGGCAAGCACCATGGCGCCGACCAAAGTGATGGCGGGCGGCGAAGTGCGCATTGTGTCGAAGAAGGAATTCCCGGCAACGGATATCGCCGCCGCGATTGTCCGCGTGAAGCCCGGCGGCATGCGCGAACTGCACTGGCACCCGCTCTCGGATGAGTGGCAGTACTACGTAAGAGGTAAAGCCCGCATGACGGTCTTTCAGGCAGGCGGCAAGGCGCGTACCTTCGACTTTCAGGCGGGCGACGTGGGCTACATCAAAATGTCGCGTCCTCACTACATTGAGAACACGGGCACGGAAGATCTGCTATTTCTCGAAGTCTTCCCCATTGGGACCTATCAGGACATATCAGCCGCTGAGTGGCTGGCCCACACTCCGGCGCGGCTGGTAAACCAGCACCTCTTCACCGGTGAGGAATTCGTCGACAAGATCGCCAAGAAGGAAGCGGTCATAATCCCTATTTAAGACTCGTATTGACCATGGAATGCAGTGCTTCCAAGAGAATTGGCTAGTGGCTGAAAGATCGCACGCGCTGCCCAAGCCGCGCGAATCTATCGCTCCACCTCAGACGGCTCCAGCGGCAACCCCGGATAACTTACCTGTGTTCCATCCACCTGGGCCCATGGGTGCAAGCTGAACGGTTTGATTTGTGATGCGCTTGCAATCTCCCCCACCTCGATATCTCGCGCTAGCAGGGCATCCGCTATGAGCGAGCGATGGCATCGCCAAGGGACAGCCTCGGCACACATCACCGCGACTTGTTCCAGCCGCGCCATTTTAATTAGGTCCTCCAGTTGCGCCGCAAATTCTGGAGTCTGCATGTAGTCGGCGTAACCTCGAAAGCTCGGATTGCGCCAGCCCAGATTCGTCATCGTGCCTTTGCGGGGATGCCGAAGACCGCCAAGCCCGGGCATGTGTTTGTAACCTAGATGCTCACGCTCCAGCGCCTCGAAAAGCGCGTCGCGCTCGTACTGCGGATTGTGGCGTGAATGGGGTACGGTGCGCACATCGACAAGCCGCTCGACCCGGTGCGCTTTAAGCATCGCGATGAATTCCGCGATCGGTCGCGTCGAGTGGCCGATGGTGTATATACGCAGAGCGGAAGGCATCCCTCAGCGGCTAAAGCCGAATTTCATTGCAAAGCATCCACGTACGGCCTGAAGGCCGTACCCTTCAGGGAGATGAGTTTTTCCGCAGTCTGTAAACATACCGGTCTTAGCCGCGGAGGGACTCATTTCATCCCTCTCTCTCGACTTTTCCGCAACTGTTAGTCTCCCGCTACGGCTTCCAAGGTCTCAGTCGACTGGTTCCTAAGGGTCTGCTCGAACGCCGCAAGCTGTGCTTCGATATCAACTTCCAGGCCGCGACGCTTGACGATGTCCTCACGATAGCGGCGCAGGAAATAGTCGATGGTCTCGACGCGAATGCGAATCGACCCCGAAGGCTTGTTCTCATCCAGATCCTTGAACGAGAAATACGGCGTTCCCGATTGCTCGATGATGCCTTCGATCACACCGTAGATAGGCGCATCGTGGCCGCACTTGAAGCTGGAAACTTCAAGCGCTACGAGATTCGGGTGGCGAGCTGTAAACTTCGCCGCCCAGACCTTGTGATTGGTGCTGGTCGAATACCGATTCTTCCAGACATCCTGAATGTCCAGAGGGTGAGTGATGAGCCCGGCTCGCACTTCATCGCCAAAGAGGCGATCGAGGATATCCTCATCGATCGGAAGCGTGCTCTGCGAGAAGACGGGATAGCCAAGCTTCTGGAACTCTTCCATGATCTCGTGGTTCAAGCCCGGGTCATGGTGATAAACGCGGCCCAGCATCACAATGCCAATCCGGTCCTCCCGCTCGAGCTGATCGAGGGTCTCCCGCGCCTGGCGGCGAATCTCAGCCTCGCAGTCAAGCAGGGCTTTGAATCCGGCTTCGATGGCCCGTTCATTCTCCTCGCGAGACAGGCCCAGCACCGGTCCCCACGCCTTGAACATCTGGTCGGCGCATATTTTCTTGTCTTGCAGGTCCAGAATCGGATCGATATAGCTGATGCCGTTCTCGGCGAAGATCTCACTCTCCTTGGTGAAAGCAGCCTTCACCACCTCAGGTGTAGCGGTCACGGTGGGGCATGCATTCGAGCCCGTCAGGTTGACCAACGGCGTATGCAGCCGATCGTACATGGGGAACCAGATGGCGTTTAACGGCTTCTTGCTGTGCTTGGTTGTGATCAGGTTATAGACATGCGCGATGCCGATCTTTGACGGATAGCAAGGATCGATAGCGCCTCGGCTCGCCCCAGCGCGGTAAAGCTCCGGTGTCGTGTAGTCGGAGTAAATAAGATTTTCAGCCTTAAGCCCTAAGCTCGCGAAGTAGGCATTGAACATTGGAGCGTAGGTGTAGGTATTGAGCAGCCGAGGCATGCCGATGCGAAACTCACTGCGCTTCTGCATTAAGGCTGCACGTTCCTTCACTGCCTTGCCAATGAACAATCCCTTGGTGCTGGGAACGGCATCGGCAACCAGCTCGACCTGGCGATGACGGAAGACGTCGCGCGCTGCAATATCGACAAAGTTCGGGTTCGCATCTTTTATCTTGTCGATGTCCGCCTTGATGTCCTTCATATCAGCAAGATCTTCTACAGTACCCTTCTCGCAGGTGGCAATGATCAGCCGCTGTTCGCCGACGCGTAGAGGTACCTTGGTTTTGCGCGGCTGGAAGTCGACCGGCTTGGGTAGCTCAATTACTTTGCTCGATCCGGGAGAAATCTGGATCTGGATCAGCGGTTCCACCTTGGCCTTGAACGACCCTTTGCTGCTGCCGGTGCTGCAGGAAGATCCGCCGTCCGCATTCGCCTGGATTTGTTCCAGACTCGGCAGCGGATTGACAACCTTAGCCGAGTGATCCTCTGCAACCGCCAGTGCCGGCGCCGATGCGTGGTCGTGATCATGACTGTGCTGGGCAGCAGTCACATCGACGTCGATAAAGGTCCGCAGGCAATTGTTTTTGCAGAAGTAGCACCGTGTGTCTTCATTACGCGTGGTGCGATAGCGAATGTTGGCCACCGCTTCCAGGCCGATAAATGTTGTCTCCTTGCCGTTCGTCCACAGGCGCAACGCTTCTTGGGCGGCGCCAATGGCCCCCGACTCGCCGCAGTGCTCGTGCACGATAATCTCCGGCACTTTGCCTTTGGCGCGGAAGCTGGACTTGATGAAATCCACTTCGGCTTTTACCACTGCGAGGTTGTTCTGCGTGCCGCCTTGCAAAACAAAGCGTGACCCCAGCGAAGCCAGATTCGGGATACTCGCGACGTAGAGAAATACATTTTTCGGCAGCACATCGGCCAGGCCGGCGAGAATCTCCTCGGCACGCCAGCCCTGGCGCTGGAAATTGACAATATCGGACTGCATGAAGACGGCGCAGCCATATCCAAACGAGGGCATGGATGTGGCGGAGAAAGCGATATCTGCGAACTCTTCCACCTTCTTGCCGAAGCCCTCAGCCGTCGATTGCAGGAAGTACCCGTTTCCAGCAGAGCACTGCGTATTCAGCTTGAAATCTTTAACCCGTCCATCCTTGAGGACGATGAGTTTGATGTCCTGGCCGCCGACGTCGATGATGACGTGGGGATCCTCGTAGAACTTGAGCGCGGACTCTGTGTGTGCGACGGTCTCGACCAGCGCTACGTCTGCGTTCAGGACATCCTTAAGGATGTCCTTCGCATACCCGGTGGTTCCTACCCCTAGAACCTCCAGCTTGGCGCCTTTGGTCTCGATTTGCTCCCGCAGCTTCTCAAACATCTCAATGCCATCCTGAATTGGATTGCCATTGGAAAGCTGGTAGGTTTTGCACAGGATTTCGCCCCCCTTGCCGAGGAGGACAGCCTTGGTGGACGTAGATCCACCGTCGATACCGATAAAACCAGAGATCGTCTGGCCGGGCAGAAATTCCGCGGGGACGAACTTCTTCCTGCGATATTCTTCGCGAAAAAGTTCGAGTTCGGACTTATCTGCAACCAACCCCTTGCCGCCAGACTGCGCCTTTTCTTCGGCGCGGCCATAGTCGATGTAATAGAGAAGCTTCTCTATCCCTAAGTATTGGCCCACTTCCGCTTCTTCATCTTTGCCGAACTCTACCGCGCCGAGAGCGGCGAAGTACTGTGCGTTTTCCGGAACCTTGATCAGCTCCTCCGGCTTCACACCCTCCGGGATTTCAACCTTCCGCTCCTTCCACATGCGGGGGATGTTGACCTGCCATGCTTCGCGCATGCCCTGGATGAACCCGTTGGGGCCGCCGAGCAACAGAACATGCGGACGCAACGTATGCCCGCGCGTCAATACGCTCAGGTTCTGCAGGACGATGGCCTCAAAGAGCGAAGCCATCAGCTCGTGCGAAGGCGTGCCCGTCTTCTGCAGGCCATTGATGTCGGTTTCGGCAAAGACCCCGCACTTGCCGGCCACTTTGTGCAGCTTGACTCCGTGGTAAGCCTGGTTGGCTAGCTCAGCCGCGGGGATTTTCAGCTTGGCGTTGATCTTGTCGATGACCGCGCCCGTACCTCCGGCGCACTTGTCGTTCATCGAGGGGATTTTTTTCTTGCGCCCGGTCTCTTCGTCATCTTTGAAGATGATGATCTTCGCATCCTGGCCACCCAACTCGATGACCGAGTAGACCTCGGGATGGAGCTTCTCGACGGCCAGAGAGACAGCGTGCACTTCCTGGACGAATTTGGCGCCGACCATCTCGGCGATCGTGCCGCCGCCCGATCCCGTAATAAAGATGCGGGTGTTTCCCGGGGCTATTCCGGCTTCCGCTTCCATGCGGCGCAAAAACTCGAGACACTTTTCCGGCTGGCGTGTTTCGTGGCGCTGGTAATCCTGCCAGATGGTCTTATCTGTGGCGGCATCCACCACGATCGCTTTGACCGTGGTGGAGCCGACGTCCAAACCAACGAAAAATTGCTGCATCACGTCTCCCTGGGGTTGCTGTCTCGGACAACAGTGGGATCACAGGCGGCAGACTTACGCCGGTCAAACCGCTTCAGGCTACTTGTGCTGTGGCCACGGAAACCTTGGGACGCCGGGCGTAGGCTCGATCCTTTTTCATCAGATCGTTCACGTGCCAGGCGAACTGGGCAGCCGTTCCCGCAAGACCGTGCCGATGCGGGAACTTATAGAGCGCGTGCTTGAGCTCCGGATGCTCATTGACGTAGGCCCGGAGTTCCTCCAGTGTCCTCCCTGTCTCGCTCAGAACGCCCTCAAACTCCGCCCGAGCCTTTGCTTTGGCTTCTGCAAGCGCCATCTGCACGCGGCTGTGAGCGTTGACTTCGCCTTCGCCGGAAGTCTCGACCGGCAGGAAGATCATGTCTTTGAATTTGTTGACCACCCGCGATTGCACGCCATCCGATTGCGTCGAGGGCATGCAGCCAAAGGGCTTGAGCGCCAGCACCATGTGGCAGAGGTGATTGACGGTGTAGTAAACGTTCTTGCCCACTTCCATGTGGCCTTCGCCGCCCCGCGCAAGCTGGTGGTAGAAGGGATGGGCCAGCCGGGCGAGCTCTTGTTGCGGAATCAGGTGATGCGCCGTGTCCCCCATGTGACGGATGGTGCGGTGGTAGAAATGGTTCCACATCACGCTGCCGGCGCTGAGTCCACCCGTCTTTTTGAAAATTTTCAGCCGGTTGGCGAAGTGCTTCTTCACCTCGTACCACTTAGGATCCTGGTAGGGAGCCTCCGCCTCCGCGCGAGCCCTGGCGCCCGCTTTGGCTACGTACATCATGTAGGCGATCCAGGTAGCGATCGGTTCCACCAGGACTTGCGCGCCCTCCTTCTCCAGGAATGCGAACATGTTGAAGTTGCCGTCGCCCTCGGTCGTCTGCGCCCAGAACTCGCCCGTGATCTTGATGACCGGCTTCACCCGCAGGCGATCCACTTCGATGGCGTTGATGCTGTCGCGGCAGGCGTGGAGGGCACCCACGTATTCCTTGCCATAGAGGTTGTGGGCGATCTTTCCCAGCGTGCAACCCAGCCCTTCGATCTTCTTGTTTTTCTCGATATAAGGCTTGGCCCATTTGGGAGCCGCCTCGAGGATGTGCCAGCGTTTGCGATCGCGCAACGTGTCGGTCAGCGTTTTCACTGAGTCGCGAATCACCCGGTCGGTTTCCCCTTTATTCACCTCATAGGGCCGAACCTGGTACGCGAGCTCATTGATCACGTCGCCCAGGTTGAGGGCATTGAGCATGCCCATCCCAAAGTCGACGGAGAACTTCAAGCCCGGTTCGCCGCTGGCGGCCTTGATGCCGTCCGTTTGCTGGAAGAGCAATACGCGGAAGCCTTCAAAGCCGGCATTTTGCAGCGCAAAGCGATACTCCGCCTCGTACATGCCAAAGCGGCAAGGGCCGCAGGAGCCGGCGGTGAAGAAGACGTAATTGTCGATGATCTGCTGCCGGGTCTCCCCCTGTTGCTCCAGCTTCTGGAGGTAGCGGACCAGGTTGCCGACCGTAAAGTAGGTCGGGTTGCACTGGCCATTGTTTCCGAACTCCTTCCCCGCCTGGAAGTCGGCGACCTCCGGGGTAGGGATGTTCTCACACTTGTAGCCGCTGCCGTGGAAGACGGCCTTGATCATCTCTTCGTGTTTCCACGTGAGACCCCCGAAGAGGATGGTCACGTAGTCGCGTTCCGGCCCCGTGAACGTGCGCTCTATCGGTTTTTTGAACTCGCGCATGCGCGCCAAACCGGCTTGCGCTCGGAGACGCGCCCGTTCGGCATCGATACGGGCTTGAATCTCTACTTCAAAGTCGGTTTGCACAATCTCGTTCACGACTACCGCCATGGGGGATCTCCTGTTCTTCGCGTGCCTCGTTGATTTCGTTCCCGGTTGAGAAGGATGAACGGCTACATCTGGCCCGACATCCCCTGGAATCCATGTGCGAGCTGCTTGAAGAAATACTTGATGACCCGTTGATCGTTGTAGCACCAGCCCAGAATGTGGTTAAGGGTGGAGAAACAGTGCGTCTGGCACGTCTCCTTCTGGTGGTCCAGCTGCTTGGTTTCGAATTTATGACTGCCGACCACGCCCCAGTCATAGCTGGCCGTATACATCGGGAAGCATGGGGCGAGCGTTCCATCGACGCGAATAATCATCGAGTTCTGCCCGGCGCGGCAGTTCCAGGGAAAATGATTCCCCTTCATGAAGTCGACCATCTGCCATAGCCGGGTATTCGAGTTGACCATTTTGTAACCGCTATCTTGTTTCTCTGTCAACCACTGAATCGTCTCTTCGACCGCCGGCCAGTCATCCTTGGTGATGTAGGTGACATTGTTGTCGGCGTGCTTGAAATGCTCGTCCTGCTCCAACAGAGGCGACTCATTGATGTGGTAGTCGGTTGCAATGCCACAGTCATGGGCTATCTCCGTCAGCTGCCGCACATCGTCCAGGTTGTTGCGACAGATGTTGATGTTCAGGAAAACTGAATAGCCGTACCCGTACTGTTTACGAACCAGGTAATCGAATTGTTTCCGAATGGGGACCAGTGCCTTTGGAAGGCCCTGTTTGATATCTACCGCATCTACAGCAATATTGAAAGTGGAAATTCCAGCATCCGCCAATTTATCTATTACATCGATGCGCAGCAGGCGGGCATTGGTGGGCAGGTAGATCCAAAAATCCTTCTTGGCGGCGTAGTAGGTGATGCGCTGGATCAGGTCCGGCCGCAACAGGGGCTCTCCACCCATGTAGGCGAGCACCCGGCAGCCTGTACCGTGCAGCCAATCAATCGATCGTTTGGCCGTATCTTCCGTCATCCCTTTGACTTTGTTATCAAAGGCCCAACAGTAATGGCAATCAAGATTGCATTTGAATTCTGTGAACAGATATGCGATGAGTGGGTGGAAGTCCCCTGCTGTGACCCGAGAACGGATGTACGGGAACAGCCAGCCCCGCATCGCATGATAGATCTGGCCTGGTTTCCAATGGCGCTTATCCGGCGGATTCCAGTCGGACTCCTCATCGATGGCTCCCAGCAGGTCGGGATGCTGTGGAAAAATTGGATCTGGAAATCTTTGTGGCTCCCCGATCGGCTGCAACCCGGGGAGAGGAGGTTGGGACTTGGTTAGAAGGCTATGCAGCGGAACATCGAGCCGGAAGCTCGTAGATTGTTCGCTGGGTTCGGTGAGATTCATCGCACCCCCACGAGGATCGAAATGGAAACAGTTGGGCCCGGAGATCAAGCGATAGCTGGAGGACCGCCAGCTATCGCTGTGCAAGTAACGTGCCATATGGCGTCCCACCCGTTGGTCCCTGGGTAAGTGATTGATAGAGCAGCACTCGTCGAATCAAAGGCTCGCCGAAAGCAGTCCGCCCCTTGCCCGGGAGTGCCAACAAAGCACCGCCGGTGTCAGCCAATTGGCACCAACCGTGGGGCACGTAGGTTTAAAAAACGATATGGGCGTCAAATGACGCGATCCCATTGCTGCTACTTCTTGTCTGAATAGTCATCTATGAAACATCTGCAGAAAGGAGCTCGTACTGCTGGATATGCAGAGGTCGCCCAACCCAAACCTTCATCAGTCGAACGGAATGCCCCCCAGTGCAGAGCAAGTTGAGGAAGTTCTGCGCTTTGCACGAAAGCTGGAGGGCCACAGCGATCACGAGCAGCTATTGCGCGCGCTGCCGGCTGAGATCTGTCTGCTGGCGGATTGTTCTACGGCAGCCCTCATCCACTGGCATGAGGGGCAGCTCACCACGCACGTGGTCGGTAGTGAAGGAAATGCGCTGGTCAGCGATGGGGCAACGGCCGGCAGTTGGCCGCAGGTGGTTTGGCAAGCAATCTCTGAACAAGAGAAAGCGCTCGTTCTTCCAATGCTCGATCATCCCTCGCACGACGCAACCCAGGGATTTTCTGAGGCGGTCCGATTTTTCAGGGAATGTGGCAATCAATCTCTTTGTCTACTTCCGTTAAGGACAGCGCTTCATCGCCTGGGCGCGCTCTGTCTCGGAAGCAAGCATCGCGATGCCTTTTCAGAGGAGGAAGTGAACCTTCTTTCCCTGATAAGCCACCACGCTGCCCTGGCCATCGATGACCGGCTTAATTTTGCCCAATTTGAGCGCGTGCGTTTTCAGCTGGAAAAGGAACGGGCCAAACTAAGACTCATCCTGGACCTGAACAACAGCGTGGTTTCTAACCTCGAACTGCGCGATGTTATTCAATCCATCTCACCGGGGATTCGCAAGGCGCTGCGTGTGGACGGGGTAGCCCTTTTCCTGCCCGACACGGAGGGTCAAGAGCTCCAACTGTGCGCGCTGGATTTTCCAGATGGCAACCCCGCGGTTCGCCAGGATTTGCCCGTTTCGCTCCACGATTCCGCTGCGGGCCAGGCCTTTCGCTCGGGAAAGCCATGGATCGGGGATATCGGGCAATTGGAGCGGGCGGGACTGAACCACAGAATCGCCTCCGCGGCAGGAGTAGAGACCTTATGTATGTTGCCTCTGCTGCGGGGCAACCGTGTCTTGGGCGTGCTTTGCCTGGTGCGGACCGAGAAAAACGCCTTCAACCAGCTTGAGCTGGAGTTCTTATCGCAGATCGCCGGGCAGGTCGCGATCGCCATCGATAACGCTTTCGCCTACCGGCAGATCACGGAGCTCAAGGACAAGCTCACCCAGGAAAAGCTCTATCTGGAAGATGAACTCCGCAGCGAAATGAATTTCCAGGAGATCATCGGCAACAGCCCGGTGTTGCGCCGTGTTCTCCGCCAAGTCGAAGCGGTAGCTCCGACGGGCTCGACGGTGCTGATCCACGGGGAGACCGGCACGGGCAAGGAACTGATCGCCCGTGCAGTCCACAATCTTAGCCAGCGTCAGGCCAACTCGTTTGTCAAACTGAACTGCGCGGCTATCCCCACCGGCCTGTTGGAGAGCGAACTCTTCGGGCACGAACGAGGAGCATTCACGGGCGCCGTCACCCAGCGGATCGGCCGCTTCGAATTAGCCAACCAGGGAACTATCTTCCTCGACGAGGTGGGTGAGATCCCCCTCGACCTTCAACCAAAGCTGTTGCGCGTTCTGCAGGAGAAGGAGTTTGAGCGTTTGGGCGGTTCACGAACTCTTCGTACCAACGCTCGGATGATCGCCGCGACCAATCGTGATCTTCAGTCGATGGTCGACGAGCAGAAGTTTCGCTCCGATCTCTTTTATCGACTGAACGTCTTTCCCATCCATGTTCCCCCGCTGCGCGAACGCCCGGAAGATATACCGTTCCTGGTCCGCCACTTCGCGCAACATTTTGCCTTTAATATGTCCAAGCAGATCGAGACCATCTCTTCTGAAACGATGAACGCGCTGGTTCGATACCCCTGGCCGGGAAACATCCGGGAATTGCAGAATGTCATAGAGCGAGCGGTCATCCTTTCCAAGGGATCGTCGCTCAAGGTCCCGCTGAGCGACCTGAAGCCTCGCTCACTGGATGGGGCGAATGGAAACGGGAATGGGTCGGCGACGCTCGAGGAAGTGGAGCGGAGGCATATCCTGTCGGTCCTGGAGCAAACCAACTGGGTCTTCGCCGGCCCCAACGGGGCAGCCGCACGCCTGGGCATCAAGCGCCCGACCCTGCAATTTCGCATGCAAAAGCTAGGAATTTCCCGGCCAGCCAGACCCTAGCCGGCAAGACGGTCCGGCACAAAAGACGCGTGGGTTTAGTTGTTGGTTTGGGATTTTTGACCGGGGTGCGGACGCCCAGGATTTCATCCTGGGATAGTCTCAGCCGTCCCTGGCGGGACTCTGTCATGCCTGCTCCTTATTGGGTTCCGCTATGACAGGGTCCCGAAGGGACGGATATCCATCCCCGCACAACCCATGCCAACAAGCTGGCAGAATGCCAACCATTTGGCGGCGCGTCACTTTATGAGATCGTCCGCCTTTATAGAAGACCGCTGTCTAGGGAACACAAATCTCCGGCCTGTCTTCATCATTGCGCGTTAGGCACGCGGATTGCATATAAGCCAATCACCAGGAATACCTGCTGTTGAAGCAAAATGGATCGGAGGAATCGCCGTCGGGAATGGACGGCCGCTCTAACGAAGGAACCGAAAAGATGTTGAGAATCACCGTTGTGGAGAAAGCCTCGGAGGACCAGTGGATCCTCCAAGGCACGCTGACTAAGGGCTCGGTACCCGAGTTGCTCTCCAGTTGGAGAGCATCCGCCTGTCCCCTAGGCAGGCGCCGCATCGTCAATCTCGATAAGGTGACTTCCATCGACAAGAGCGGTGAAGAAGCGCTCTCCATGATTATGCGCGACGGGGCGACCGTAGTAGGGTCGGGCGTCTACACCAGTCACTTGTTGGATGAGCTGCGAGCACGGAAAGCAGCGCCCGAGGATACCGGCTCTTAACCCGGAACTTACCCCAGCACCGGCAGACAGCAGTCACGCCAGTGCTGGAGGAAGCCCTCAAACGGCTCTCAGAAAAGGATCTTGAGAGCCAGTTGGACGTTGAAGGGTTCACCGGGCCCGATGCCTGGTGAGTAGTTGCCGGCCCCGATGGTCGACCCAATCTGCCCAAAGCTGTCGGTGTCCGTGTAGGCATTGTCGAGCTGCGTGGGCCCCGGGTTGGCAAGATTCAGGTGGTTGAATAAGTTAAACATCTCTACCCGGAACTGCGCGTTGACCCGCTCCGTGATGTGGGTGTTTTTGAAAACCGAAAGATCCACGTCTTCGAGGCCCGGGCCAAAGATGCTGTTGCGGGTGAAGTTTCCGTAGGTCCCCGCCGGTGGATCGACGAATGCCGAGGGGTTGAACCATTGCACGACGTTATTCGTGATCTTGTGCGAGACGCCGGCAAATGGATTGCCAACGATGTTTGGCCGCTGCGTATATTCGTTTTCCCCTGTGGTGTCAGTACCCGTGAAGAGGTTGATCGGTTGGCCACCTTTAAGGGTAATGACCGTGTTTAGCTCCCACCCATTGGTAAGCAACTTCGGTCCGGGAAATCCTGGAACCTCGTAGTTAGCGTAGCCAACGAAACCATTGCGAGTATCGAAGTCGCTGTTGCCGTAGTCACCCTTGAAGTTGGTGCTGTCCTGCGGCAATTGTCCGCGATACTGGGTTACCTCATCCAGGTTGTGGCCCCAGGTATAGCTGAATTGCGAACTTAGGCCGTGATAGGACCGGATCTTGAAGGTGGTTTGAAGAGAGCTATAGTTCGAAGTGCCGATGCTCTCAATCTGATTGATATCCCCATATTGAGGATAGGTGGCGAGATAGGGCCTCTGCGTAACACCGTTATAGACCGCGCCCTGGTAAAGCACGCCGTCCGTTGTCGGACCGCCGAGGTAAGGTTGGTTGATATTCAGGAGGCTAAGCAGGCGGCGTCCTTCGCTGCCGACATAACCGATTTGAAAGAGCGCGTGGGAACCAATGGCTTGCTCAACCTGCAGGCTGAAGTTGAAGTTGTACGGGGTTTTGAATCGCCGGTCCACGGAGAAGATGCCGCAAGGATTTGCCGGATTGCACAGGTTGGTTGTGGTGGGCGTGACCACGGGGAAGATGTTCTGCCCGGGCACAATGGTCGCTCCATAGGATGAAAGCGTGTAGACCGGGTTTGGGCCGCCGGGGTTACCCTCAAGGCCGTTGGGCGCATTGTTGCCCGGCCGGTTGTCAAGAAACGGATTCGCATTCGGCGTATCGAAGAACATACCGAAGCCGCCGCGCACGACGGTGCCCTTGCTAAATGCTGGCGCGTAGGAAAAGCCGACACGCGGGCTGACGTTGGCCCAATCGCTGGGATAGACGGAGCTGATTTGGTTGCCCTGAAAAGCCAGCCCGTCATCCGCTGTCAACTCTGGGCGAAAGACGGAGAGGTTTTGAAAGTCGCTGTGCATCGGCTGCAGGTAGTCATAGCGTAGCCCATAGTCGATACTCAGGTTTTGCGTAAGCTGCCAGCTGTCTTGCGCGAACAGGTCAAAGGTATTGATAAATACCTGCCGTTCTGCGTCGCCGCGGGCAATCGTGCCGGAAGCCAAGTCGCCGGCCAAAAAGTCGGCGAGTGCGAGCACGTTACCCAAGCTTTGTGCCTGGCAGGCTGCCAGCACGGTAGGGTTGCTGGCGAAATAACCGGTGCAAAGCGCTCCGCCCGTGGCACTTTGGTAGTCGTTGGCCCAGGGCCCGGTAGCCCCTGTGAACTTGAAGCTGCCAACCGAGTGGCGTTGGTAGAACTCGTCCACCTGCGCCTGACGGTACTCACCGCCAAAGCGAAACTGGTGCTTGCCCTTGATCCAGGAGAGAGCCTCGTCCAGATGTCCGGTGATATCGTTACGGCCTTCGGGCGCCGTCTGGCCTATCGTCTCAAATCCAGTGATCGCGATATTCGGAGAGTTGCTATAGGGCGAGCTGGTTACGAAGCCGAGAGAGTCGACGTCGAAACCGGTCTTTTGATCGCTGAACACCTGGTTGAAGTAGTTCACACCGATGGTGATCTGGTTGGTAATGTGAGAAGACAAGGTCAGATTGTGAACGATCGAGTAGTTATAGACATGGATGGGAGCTACTTCGAAGTAATACGGAATGGTGCAATTGCAAACTGGCGCAATCTGGTTGCCTTGGCCAAGGAAGGCACGCGCAGAAAGCGATTGACGGTCATTGAAGTTGTGATCGACCTTGATTACCCCGTTGTAGCTATAGCCGGTTTCCGGGGCGGATGGCAAAAAGTTGGGGCTGGACGCAGGACCGGTTAACGAATCGGCCGGCCACAGAACTGGCAGCAAATTAGTGGTAGCAGAGTTTTGCGGAACCCCATAGTAAGCGAGTAGTGGCAAAGCAGCAGCCTGGTAGGCGGCTGATGGCTCGGTGCCCTGGTTGCCGGTAGCGATCTTGAAATTCTGCTTCTCAAAATTTTCAAACCAGAAGGTGTGATCTTTCCAGAACGGACCGCCGGCGGACTCGCCCCATTGTTGATTGCGCAGAGGCGGGTTGCCTTGCTGGAACGGCGAGACCTCGGCCAATGCCTCATTGCGGTTGTAGTAGTAGGCGCTGCCGTGGATCTGATTGGTGCCCGACTTAGTGACCAGGTTCACCGATCCGCCCGGGTTTCGTCCGGTCTCAGGCGAGCCTTGCGTTTCCAGCGAAAACTCTTCCACCGAATCGATGGGCAAGGTGATGCCGGCGATGTTTTCTACACCGCCCTGGTTAACCGCGGGAATGTTATGCCACAGATCATTGTTATCTGAGCCGTCAATCTGCCAGTTGATTTGGTTCGCGCGCGTGCCATTGACTGATCCGTAACCGCCCAAAGAATAGCCCGCAAAGCCAGGAGCCATGCCGATCATCTGGGTGAAATCGCGGCCGTTCAGCGGAATATCCTGAATCGCCTTGCCGGACAAGACGGTGGTTTCTGTCGGAGTCGTGGTATCGAGTGCGACCCCGGCTGCATTCACCTCGACCGTCGTCGCCTGAGAAGCGACGGCAAGCTTAAGGGGGAGGGTGTAGATTGTCCCGGCGGAGACCTGAACCTTCTCTACCTTAAGTGTTTCAAAGCCGGACGACGTCGCCGAAACGGTGTACACACCCAATGGAAGGTCCTGGAAGCTGTACTCGCCTGCGCTGGACGTGACCGAGGAGTGAACGACACCCGTAGAATCGTCGGTAATCTGCACGTTCGCGCCTGGAAGAGAACCGCCTCCCTGGTCCGTCACTGTGCCATTGATGCCACCACGAAAGTTTTGAGCCGCGGCGAAGGTTACGCAGAGCAGCAGCATCATCAGTAAAACGGGTAGGGGGAAAGATCGAATGCGGGTATTGCCAGAAGACATGTGACAACCTCCAAAGAATTGCGCGAAAGAAAGTTCTTCCAGACCCTCTAAGACCCTGGGGCGGATGAGTATCACTCGACCTATCTTCGACTTGGAAGGGTGCTACAGGCCTGTTCCGACGAGGAAGGCACATGGGAGGTGAACGATCGCGCTTCGACAAGGAAGGCGTTCACCGTTAGCGCTACAGATTCGTAGTGTTTAGTTAAGCTAACCTTAAGTGGGGTTGAATGCAACCAGAAAATGAAAATCTTCTTCCCATTGCGGCATAGTTACGAATCGATTTGAGCCTGGCCCCTACGCCGGGTCAGCTGATAATAGACCACCGGAGTAACCACCAGGCTTAGCACAATCGATAACGACAGACCTCCGATCACCGCGATGGCTAGAGGCTGTAACATCTGTGAGCCGGCGCCCAGGGCCAGCGCCAGGGGAAACATACCGCATACCGTCGCGATGGCAGTCATGAGGATGGGCCGCCTGCGCCGCATCACCGCCTGGAGCATGGCTTGGCGAGCATCGAGCCCGCCGGCGCGCAGCTGCTCATCGGAGTCAAGCAACAGGATTCCGTTTTTGGCCACGATTCCAATGACCATGATGAGGCCCATGAAGCTGGCCACGTTGAAGTCCGTGCCGGTGATCAGCAGAGCGAAGAAGACCCCCGAGAGCGAGAGCACAGAGCTGGTCAGCACGGCGACTGGCGCCGAGAAGTTGCGGAACTCGGCCAGGAGCACTCCAAAAACCAACGCCAGCGCCAGCACCAGAACGCGCGCCAAATCCGCAAAAGAGCGTTGCTGCTCTTGATAAGTTCCGCCATACTCGACCCGGACCGAGGAAGGAAGCTGCAGCCGGTCGACAACATTTTTCACCGCGACCATGGCTCCTCCAAGATCGGAGCCTTCCAGGCGGCCGCTCACCAGCACCACCTGCTGCAGGTTTTCGCGGCGAATCTCATTTTGCGGCGGCAATTGCGTCACTGTGGCCATCGCGCCGAGTGTCGCGGTGTGGCCGCTGGCGCTGTTGAAGACGGTGTTCTGGATCGCGTCGAGCGAAGCGCGATTTGCTTCCGGCAGGCGCACCCGTATGGTGTAGGGACGTCCGCCCACGATCATCGGATCATTCGTGGGCAAGCCATCCAAGATGGAGGTGGCATCCTCCGCGATCTCGGCCGGAGTAAAGCCTAGCCGTCCAGCGACAACGGGATCGATCTGGAAGCTGGTCGCTGGACCGCTGATGGTGTTTTCCACGCCATTCTGGGTATCGACGACACCAGGAATCTTCGCGATCGCCTGTTGTACGCGTGGACCGAGCGAGAGCAGGAGATCGCGGTCATTGGAGAAAAGCTTGATCTGGATAGGTTCGGGCGAATTGGAGAGGTCCCCGATCATGTCCTGCAGAACCTGGGTGAACTCGATATCCAGCGCCGGCTCAGCGGACCTGATTCGTTCGCGCACGTCGTCCATCACCTCCTCAATCGAACGCGAGCGATCGGGCTTGAGGCGAACGGTGAAATCTCCGCGATTGGCCTCAGTCACGGCGGCGAGCCCCATCTCCAGGCCGGTTCGACGGGAAGTGATTTGCACCTCGGGAGTCTGCTGAAGGATCTGCTCCACGTGGTGCAGGATGCGGTTGGTTTCAGTAAGTGAGGCGCCGGCAGGAGTGAAGTAGTCCAGGATGAACGCGCCTTCATCCATCTCCGGCAGTAGATCCGACCCCAGAGCGTTATAGCAGAAGTAGCCTGCGAGGACGAGCAGCGCGCAGACCGCGACCATGGCGATGGGGCGGCGGAGGCACCAGTCGAGCGAGCGCTCGTGGAACCGGAGCAGGCGGTCGAAGAGTTGGCCGGCCTTGCGGAGTGCGATGGTGAATTTGCCCGCCCGCTTTTCGTCCGTCTCAGCGTTTGCAGGCGGGGAAGCAGCCGTGTGGATCTTGCTGGTGAGCCTGAGCGAGAGGGCAGGGGTAAAAGTCAGCGCCAGCAGCAGCGAGATCAAAAGAGCCACCGTCATGGTGACAGCAAGAGCGCGGAAAAAGCTGCCCGTTACTCCCGTGACGGAGATAAGCGGAAGAAAGACAATGACCGGGGTGATGGTGGAAAAGACCAGCGGCCGGCTTATCTCGCGGATGGCCTTCCTCACCGCTTCCACGCGGGAGTCTCCGGCCTCGCGATGCACGGCAATGTTCTCCACCACGACGATGGCATCGTCAATGACCAGTCCGATCGCCGCCGCGAGCCCTCCCAGGGTCATCAGGTTGAAACTTTGCCCCGCCAGGCGAAGAAAGAGAATGGTCACCGCGACGGTGACAGGTATGACCAGGCCCGCGACCAGCGAAGAGGTCCAATCGCGAAGGAAGAGAAAGAGGATGATGCAGGCCAGCACCAGTCCGATGAGAATCGCGTCGCGGACGCTAAGGATGCTCTCGCGCACCAGTTCCGACTGATCGTAGAAGGCCTCCAAGTGGACGCCCTTGGGCAGCTTCGATTGCAGCTGGGCTATCTCCGCGGCCACGCCCTTGGCCACGGCAACCGTATTTCCCGAGGGCTGGCGTGCAATATTGAGCAGCACGGCGGGTTTGCCGTTTGCCGTAACCGAGGTGTAGACGGGCATGGTGGAGGGTTCCACGGTAGCCAGGTCGCCGACGCGGATGGGCACGCCCGCAGCCGAGGTTTTTACGACCAGGTTGCTCAACTCCGCTGCACTGTGCGCCTGTGCGCCTATTAGGGCAAGAATAAGTTCATGGTTCGCTTCGTAGAGGCCAGGCGAGTCGATGATGTTCGACTCCTGCACTGCGTTGACCAGCTCGAGCAGGGTGACTCCGGCAGCCTGTAGCCGGGAGAGATTGGGCACAATGTGGAACTCAGGCACTTGGCCGCCCTGCACGGTCACCGTGCTGACCCCGTCCACACGATTCAATGGCGGTTTCAGATCGTACGTGGCGATCTCCCAGAGACGTGTCTGCGAAACCGTATCCTTGCCGCGGTCGTCGGCTGTAAGGGCATAGCCAAGGACAGGGAAGGTGGCAAAAGTGAGGCGGTTTGTCGTGATGCGCGCGGTTGCGGGCAGTGACTGGGCGACCTTGGAGAGGGCTGCATCTGTCAGCTGCAGGGTATGGAACATATCCACGTCCCAATTGAAAAACAGGCTGATCTCCGCCGAGCCGCGGCTGGTGGTGCTGCGCACCGTCTCCAGGCCGGGAACGCTGTTGATCGCGTCCTCAATCCGCTTGGTGATGGTGACCTGCATCTGCTCCACAGGCATTACGCCGTTGTCGACCCCGATCACCACCCGGGGGAAACTGGTTTCTGGAAAGACGGAGATAGGCACCTGGAAGGCGGCGTATATGCCCGCCAGCGTCAATAAGAACAGGAAGAAGAAGATGGTTTTGGCAGCGCCTGCGAGCCAGAAAGATCTCTCGTCAGTCGCCTTTGCAGGCGAGTCGGGCATCACTCCTTGTCTCCGGTTGGAGCCGTGCCGATTTTTACCTTGGTCCCCTCGTCGAGCCCATATGCGCCGGTAGTGATGACCGTGTCGGCCGGACTTAGGCCATTGAGCACCTGGACCGAGTCCGCGGCCTGGATGCCGAGTAGTCACGGCGCGCTTGGCGGCCGTGCCGGCCGGAGTAATGATCATCACGGATTTAGAGACGCCATCGGGCGCGGTCTGTACCGCTTCCGCAGGAATGAGGAGGGCATTGGATGCCGTACGGCCAGTGATGGTGGCGTGAACGGGCGTGCCGGCTTTCAAAGTTCCATGAGGATTCTCAACGCGCAGCCATACTTCTACGGTCGTACTTCCAGGGTCGAGCGCGGGGCTGATGAGCGAGACCTTGGCCGGCACTGGATCGGGAATGCCCGGCACAACGATGCTGGCCGGCGCGCCATTCGAGAGCTGCTGGGCCTGGGTTTGTGCGAGGTGGAGCTTAGC
This sequence comes from uncultured Acidobacteriaceae bacterium, assembly GCA_963743365.1. GTDB lineage: Bacteria > Acidobacteriota > Terriglobia > Terriglobales > Acidobacteriaceae > PALSA-350. Next base: position 40,366 of record CAVUQE010000009.1, on the reverse strand, counting down.
CAACAGCGCCGAGGTATCCATGACAGTGATCACCGGAGTACCGGCAGCCGCCGTCTCTCCGGCAAAGAGCGGCCGGTCGGTGACCACACCCGAGATAGGGCTGCGAATCTCCGTGTAGCTCAATTGGGCTTCCGCGCCCAGGTACTTGCCCTTAGCGGATGTGAGTTGACCCTGGGCGCTCTCCAGCGCCGCCTTGTGGCTGATCTTCTGTACTGCTTCGAGATGTTGCTGCGCAATATCATGCGCGGCCTTGGCCTGAACCAGGGCTGCTTTGGCGGTATCCAGGTCGCGGCCCGGGATCGCTCCCTGGGTAAAGAGTTGGGTGCGGCTGTCCACGATGCTTTGCGCCAGGTTCAGGTTGGCGGTCGCCTCCGCCAGGTCGAGTTCGGCCTTGGCTGCGTCCTCAGGAACTGTGGCGCCAGTGGCGATGTCGTAACTTCCCTGGGCGGCGTTGTATGCGCCCTTGTTGTCGAGTGCCGCTGCTTCGAGGTCGCTGTTTTCAAGCGTCGCCAAAAGCTGACCGGCTTTGACGTGAGAACCGCGCTGAACATAAAACTTCTTGACCGGCGCAGTAACCTTCGGCGAGATAGCGGCTTGGGCCAATGGCGCCAGGGTGGCATCCGCGGTGATTGGCTCGGAGATGGCGCCGCGTTCCGGATGGACCGCTTGCACGTAGACCTCCGTGGGAGCATTCTCCGCAGGCTTGCTGCAAGCAGCGATCAGCAGGGAAGCGCCGCAAAGCAATAGCGCACTCAACCTGAGAAATCTAAATCTCCAGCGTCGATTTGTAGCCGGGACAGGACTAGGTAGCGGGCTCATCCCTTAGATCGCTCCTGTCAGCAATTGCAGATTTGTCAGAGCCAGTTGGTATCGGACGGTTCCGTCCTCGCGTGCGATCTCTGCTGTAGTTAAGGAATTTTGGGCGTCCACTACTTCCAGCACTGTCGATTCCCCCGCGGTATAGCGCAGCCGCGTCAGCCGCAGACTTTCGCTTGCGGTCTGCACGCTCTGATCGAGCGACTGCAACTGATCCCGCGACGTGGCCGCCTCCGCGTAGGACTCGTCCAACTGCGCGATGAGCCGGCGCTGAGTAGCAGTCAGCGCAGTGTGTGCGGCGTCCCGCAAAATTTCGCTTTGGCGAACGCGGTGCTGCGTAGACAACCAATCCCACACCGGAATATCGAGCGTCGCGCCCGCGGAGTAGCCAAGATTTTTTACCCCTTCACGTCCATTGATGGCAAACTGCACGGCATCGATACCGTAATTGAAGTTGAGAGCAAGATCGGGAAGATACGCCGCCCGTGCCGCGGTCACGTCGAGAGAACTGACACGCAGCGAAGCCAGCGCCTGATGCAGTTCCGGATTCAGCTTCATCGCCGCCGCATCCACATCAGCTCGATCGGGTAGCGGCACAACCGCGCCCGGCACCAGCGTGTAAGCAGCCCGAGGATCCGGGAAAAGCAGCACGCCCAGATCCAGGTGAGCCTTTTGTTGCTCAAGCAAGGCATCGGCCAAATCGCGATCTCGCTGCTGTTGAAGCAGCTGCGCCTTCACCACGTCGGCATGGGCGCCTTCCCGCGCGCTCTCCCGCTGTTGCGTGAGTTGCGTGAAGTTGGCCGCTTCGCCTGCGGCACGACGCGCCACCTCCACCTTTCGATCGGCCGCTAAGCTCTGGTAGAAGAGGCCGGTCACGGTGGCAACCAGGCCGCGGCGGGCGACCTCCAATTCCGCCGCGGCAACCGCATCGGCTGCGCTCGCGCGCGAGACAGCAGTTAATTGCTGCAGTCCGAACGTCTCCGTGACCACGCCCTGGCTAGCGTACTCGCGGACGGCGTTGTTGGCGATAAACCGTGGAGCAGACTGGCTTCCCACCGGGCCGCCTCCATTGATTGCACCGTTGGGCTGCGTGTACAGAACCTGGTTGTGATAACTGACGCCGGGCAGCAGGGCTGCCTGGGCGATGGAGTGATCGAGTGCGGTTACCCGCTTGTTGGCCGCCGCAGCGGCGAAATTAGGTTCGTTCGCACGCGCCAGCGCGATGGCCTGCTCCAAGGTGACCGAAGTGCGGGTGATCGACGTGGGCGTTGGGCCTGCCTGTTGCGCCAACGCCGCGTTCACGAACAATGCAAACACAATGAAAGATAGCCGGCTCGTCATTCTGGGAAGACGCATAGACCCCCGAAGTTATTTCTGCCCGACGACCAGGATAGTAAAACTCCCTGGAACAATCGAAGGCCGCGGACGCGGGTTGTCCGCTGTGGGGGCCGGCCGCTCGCCAAAGGTGGCCGTGGCCAGGTAGATTCGTCCGGTTGCCGTATCCAGGGTCATGGTTCGCGCACCTCGCTGCGTAGCCAGATTTTGCAGTACTGGGTAGCTGTTACTGCCGGCGTCAATGATGGTCAGCGTGCCCCCGCCGTTGGAGGAGAAAGCTAATTTGCGCGTGGGATCGTAGCGCGCCGCATCCGGACCATCGCCGATCGAGGGATTAGCCAGGGTCTTTCCCGAGTTCGCATCGACCACCGCCATCTTGCCTCCATCACATACGGCGAAGAGCCTGCGGCCTGCAGTATCGATGGCCAGTCCGGAGGGCGATTCGCAGTTGGCCAACGGCCACGTCGCGGTGACCTTCTTGGCGGCCGCGTCCAGGCGGACGATCTCGTTCTTGCTCTCGATATTGGCGAAGACCGTGCCCTTTCCATCCGCGACTGGGAATTCTGGCTTACCGTCGAGTGGGATGGTGGCCACCACGTTGCGTTGTGCGGTATCGATCACAGTTGCATTACTGCTGCGGCCGTTAAAGGCCCACACCGTTCTGGTTACTGGTTCAAAAGCAATGCCATCCGGGTTGGTGCCTGCGGGAATCGAGGCTACGGTGGCCAACGTGGCGCGGTCGAAGACCACTACCACATTGGCTCCGCCATCGCTGACGTAACCGTACTTCCCGCGATCGTCGAGCGCCACGCCGTGGGTGCCTTTGAGGCCTGTGATGCTGCCCACCACTTTTCCGGAATCAGTGTCCAGCACTTCCACTCGCGGTCCGTGCGTGACATAGAGGCGGTGTGCCTTAGGGTCGGAAGTGAGGTAGTCCCAGCCGCCTTCGCCACCAATGGTCCACTTGGTCAAGACGCTGTACGGCGTCTGCGCCAGCGCAGCGGAAGGCGCCAGCAAAATCGACGCGGAAAGGGCTAGTGTCTGCAGAGTATGGCAAGGGCAGTTCAGTCGCATAGAATCTCCAATCGATCTCAATTTCGCACAGCTACCTTAACCGAAGCTGAAGGCACTCCAGAAAGCGGCAAGTGCACCACGACCCTGGTCCCAATCCCTAACTCGCTCGTGATCTCAATCGTTCCTTGACACCGGGATACGATGGCCTTGCAGATAGAAAGCCCCAGACCGGTGCCACCCGTGTTGCGGCTCCTCGAGGGATCGCCGCGGTAAAAACGATCGAAGACGTGGGGCAGATCCTGGGGCGCGATGCCGTCGCCATCATCCTCGATGGCAAGCTCTCCATCCTGCTCCGCCATGGCGCGTATCGAAGAGCCGGCGGGACTGTGCTGCAAGGCATTCAAAAGCAGGTTGGAGCACAGCAGTTGCAGCTGCTCCGCCTCGACATTGACCATGACCGCCTCTTCAGCCGTCACCAGAATGCGCAATCGCTTCAACTCCGCCATGGATTCAAATTGCTCTGCCACCTGGTGCAGCATCTGGGCCATGTCCGTGGCAACGGGCGCTGATGGCAATTCGGTCTTTGTCTCCACCCGCGCCAGGGTGAGCATCTTGGCCACTGCTTCTTCCATGCGATCGCAATCCAATTGGCAGCGTTCGATGCCTTTCTCATACTCGGTTGCTGTCCGTTGCTTCAGCGTGAGCAGTTGCAGCGAAGACTTTAAAACCGCGACCGCGGTCTTGAGCTCATGCGCGGCATCCCCGACAAACCGGCGTTGCTGCATGAATGAGCGCTCCAGGCCGCTGATTGCCGTTTCCAGGGCAACGGTGAGAGGTTCCAGCTCCAAAATCATGCGCGCACGTTCAGGGGTCGCGAACTCCCATGAGTCCACCGACACGCCGGCTGCTGCTGCCGCCAACTCTCGCAGAGGAGCCAATCCACGATTGAGAAGCCAGAAGATCAACAGTCCTGAAACCGCGAGCAACGTTAAGCTAGTGGCCGCGTAAAACCCGACGGCTCTCCAGATATCTCTCCAGACGCCATCGATGGGCGAGCCGTAAAAGATGCTGACGCGCCGGGGAATGCCTCCGCCTTTATCCCCGGGGTCGACGATCCGCAGGCCCTCAATCCTCATTGCCCGATAACGGATACCGTTGACATGGACTCTTAGGAACTTCCCGCTCTTCTCCGCCAGCAAGCGTTCATCCTGGCCCGTTCCAGTTCGGCGAGTGGCCCAGGACGCGCCCGCTGGCATCCTGCACCTGGTAGATGTCCTCCGCCGGAAAATTCACTTCCGTTCCATCCAGCATCACGTTGTCTTGGGTATCTTCGGCATCCTGGACGGCGCCCAACAGCGAATCCGCCCGGCCACGCAGCATGATGTCAAAGGCGCGAAAACGCTGGTGGCGCTCATAGAGCATGGCCGCGGTCGATATAGAGAGTGCAGCCAGCAGTTCGACCAACAGAATCGTGGTAATCAGACGACGGGTGATGGAGTAGCTCTTCATCGGCTCTCCTCGAAGCCCATCAGCAGACGGTATCCCCGCCCGCGCAGGGTTTCGATGCTCGGCTGCTGGGTAGCTGCCTCGAGCTTCCGGCGCAGGTTCGAGATGTGCGCTTCGATAACGTTGGAGTGGTGTTCCCAGTTGTAATCGTAGAGGTGTTCCAGCAGCTCCCGCTTGGATACGATCACACGCGGCCGATGGATCAGGTACTCGAGGATGCGGTACTCGGTCGGCGACAAGTCGACCAGCTTGCCGGAGCGCCGGACGCTCTGCTCGACGGTATTGACCTCCAGATCGGAGAGGCGGAGCAGGGGATTGGCCACTCCTTTGCCGCGACGGATGAGCGCCTTGGCCCGGGCAATTAATTCCCCCAGGTCGAATGGCTTGCTCAGGTAGTCGTCGGCGCCGGCATTCAGCAGGGAGATGATAGAACTGGCCTCGCCTATGGCGGTCAGGACGAGCACCGGAGTGGCATCCCCGCGCGCTCGCACCTTTTTTAACAGTCCGAGGCCATCTAATCCTGGAAGCATCAAATCCAGGATCATCAAGTCATAGCAGCCGTTCTCGGCGAGATCCAACCCGGTGAGCCCATCTTCGGCGCAGTCGACAGCGAAGTTGGGGCCCTCGCGAAGGGCGGAAGCCACATTCTCCGCCAGCCGCACCTCGTCCTCAACCACCAGAACCCGCATGAGTGCAGTATCCCCCAAGCAAGGTTAAGCCAAGCTGAAGCCCCCCTAACCCACCAAACGCGCCTGATCGAAGGTTGCCCAGATCCCCGATTGCCTCGGCGGTCAGGACAGAATTTGGAACAACTTCAATCCTGCAACCGAATGCTACCTCTCCCCTGGTGGGGGAGCATTCACAGGCGCACCACTCTTAGGAGGCTGCCAACCATCATTTGATGGACCATTCTGAAAGAAAACCGAATCCTTGCTATAAGGCCCAGTCGCATAGGTCGCATTGGCTTGCCCGAAGAACTTTCCCGCCCGCAGCGTATCTGCACGAACCTTATCCACCAGTTGGTGATACCGTTCGTCGGTCTGTTCGTATCCAGAGAACCAGCGCAGGTCGTTGTTCCCAATGATCACTACATCCACACCCGGAACCGATGCAATGTCATATGCGTTGGCCACGCCGGTAGGCGTCTCGATCATGACCACCACCAGCATGTTGTCATTGATGGTGTGGTGGTAGTCGATACCATTAATACCCCAGATGCTGGGTGCCTGGCCCTGGCCCGTACTCCGGCGCGCGACCGGAGGATAGCGGGCCCATTTCGCCGCTTCCCGCGCCCGATCGACATCGTCGACAGTGGGGATAACCACCCCGAGCGCGCCAATGTCGGTGGCATGCTGGATGTGCCACTCCTGTGCGTCAGGCAGCCGAATCATCGGAGTCGCCTTGACGTGCGGGCACGCCGCAATCATTTTCTCAATGTCCGCGAACTCCAGCGTGCTGTGCTGCATTTCGAACCAGGTGAAGTCGTAATGCTTGGCCCGCTCACAGTAGTCGGCGATATCCATCTTCGATTGCGTAAAGCTGAAAACCTGCTTGCCATCGAGAAGCTTCTGCTTGGTGGTGTTGTAAAGTTTCGCTTTCGCGCCGGCGGAGTCCGCGCTTTGCGCCCCCACTTGCACACCAGGCACCGCCAGGGCCAGAAATGAGCAGACAAGCAATTGCGTTGCCGACCACGTCTTCATCCGCGCTCCTCCAGAAAACAACAGCCATCCTTTATAGCCCCAAACTCCGTTCCATGGCGATGGGGTATAACTATCACCGGGCTTTCGTACCAGGAGACCACCGTGCACCGCTCGTCTTTGCTTTTGTTCGCGGCTATTTTGCTTTCGACCGCCGGTGCCATCGCCCAACAGGGTCCCACGTTGACCATCGACCTGGCACAGGTGAAAGCGAAAGCGAGTCCTCAGCTGTATGGGTTGATGACAGAAGAAATCAACTATTCCTACGACGGCGGTCTCTATGCCGAGCTGGTAAGGAATCGGACCTTTCAGGATAGGGGCAAGATCCCCCCCAACTGGTTTCTCTACGAGTGGGGCAGTGCGGATGCGTCGATGGCCATCGATCGCACTACCGGTCCCAGCGCAGCCCTGCCGCTGAGCCTGCAACTGACGGTCAAGAGTGCCGGCGATCGCGACCAGGCCGGTATCAGCAACCTGGGGTACTGGGGCTTTCCCGTACGTCCACAAACCACCTATCACGGTTCCTTCTACGCCAAGACGAGTGATCCCTCGATCGGATCCGTGACTGTGAGCCTGGTCGAGGACGAAACCGGCAGGGCCATCAGCACCACCGTGCCTGCACTGACCACTGCGTGGCAGCAACACGAGTTCACGCTTCATTCCGGAGCTGCCGTCAAATCTTCGCAGTACCACCTGGTGCTCTCGGTGGCTAAGCCAGGAACGGTCTGGTTCAGCCTGGTATCTCTGTTTCCTCCCACCTACCACGACCGGAGCAATGGAAATCGCATCGACCTGATGGAGAAGCTGGCGGCGATGAAGCCGGCGTTCCTGCGCTTCCCCGGAGGCAATTATCTCGAGGGCGACCACATCAACGAGCGCTTTGAATGGAAGAAGACCATCGGCCCCTTGGTGGATCGCCCGACCCACCCCAGCCCCTGGCACTATCGCTCCAGTGACGGCATGGGCCTGCTCGAGTTCCTGGAGTGGTGCGAGGACCTCAAGATGCAGCCCCTGTTGGCCGTGTATGCCGGCTATTCCTTGCAGCAGGAGTTCGTAAAGCCGGGACCGGATCTGGAGCCGTACGTCCAGGATGCGCTGGATGAAATTGAATACGTGACCGGCGACGCCAACACCAAGTGGGGCGCGGAGCGGGTGAAGGATGGTCATCCGGCGCCCTTCAAACTGAGCTACGTCGAGATCGGCAACGAGGATTGGTTCGACAAATCCGGAAGCTACGGTGACCGCTACGCCCAGTACTACAAGGCCATCAAGGCCAAATACCCTGAGCTGCAGCTGATTGCCACCACTCCCATCAACTCTATGAAACCGGATGTGATCGACGATCACTTCTATCGCCGCGCCCAGGAGTTTTACGACGACGTACACCACTACGATCAGACTGATCGCAACGGGCCCAAGATCTTCGTCGGCGAGTGGGCCACCCGCGAGGGCACACCTACCCCCAACTTCGGATCAGCGCTGGGAGATGCGGCGTGGATGACCGGCATGGAGCGCAACAGCGACATCGTCATCATGGCCAGTTATGCACCCCTGCTGGTCAATGTGAACCCGGGCGGCATGCAGTGGGAGTCCGACCTGATCGGATACGATGCCATGAACAGTTATGGCTCGCCGAGCTACTACGCCCAGGTAATGTTCAGCAACCATTTCGGCGACCAGATATTGAACTCGACATTGGATGGAACGGCGGCTCCTAAGTTGTTCTACTCCGTCACGCGTAAATCGAGCGATGGAACCATCTACCTGAAGCTGGTAAACGCAAGCTCCACCTCGCAGCCATTGCGCCTGCAGTTCAAAGGCGCGTCCACCATTGATAAGACGGGAAAACTTATCACCCTGTCGGCCAAGACAACCGCGGCAACCAACAGCATCACCCAGCCCACGGCAATCGTGCCGGTGGAGAGTGAGTTGCGCGGCGCAGCGGCTGAGTTTGCCCATACTATTCCCGGCTTCACCATTCAAGTTCTGGAGTTGAAAACGAAATGAGAACCCGTTGGCTTCTGGCCCTTTTTCTGTTGCTAAGCCCTTGGCTCAGGGCAAAGGCGGACATTCAATATTTTCCCGAGCGCAAGGTTTGGGTTCTGCAGGCCGGCGAAACCACCTACGCCTTCGGCGTCAACGAGCGCGGCGAACTGCAGTCGATCTATTGGGGGGAGCGGGTCACGCGCGATGGAGATTTTCCTGCCGCGCATAGCAGGCCAGAGGTCGCCTCGTTTGACCTTTCCACGACCACAACCCCGCAGGAGTATCCGGGATGGGGCGCTGAGTTGTACAACGAACCGGCGTTGAAGGCCACTTACACCGACGGTAATCGCGACGTAGTTCTGCATTACGTAGACCAGCATCTCGAAGGCAACACGCTGGAGATCACGCTGAAGGATATTAAAACGGACCTCGAGGTGCACCTCTACTACCGGATCTATCCGGAGACGGGCATTCTCGAGCGGTGGTCACGCATAGAAAATAAGACTGACCAGGCCATCACGCTGGAGAGCGCGCAGTCGGCCTCCTGGACTTTGCCTCACGGTGAGGGCTACGGCTGGCACTATCTCACCGGCCACTGGGGAGCGGAGTGGCAGCTACACTCCGAACCTCTGCAAACCGGGGCGCGTGTCATCGAAAGCCGCCGCGGCAGCACCTCGCATCAATCCAACCCATGGTTTGCTATCGACCGCCCGCAGCAGACTACGGAGGAGAGCGGTCCGGTTTGGTTTGGCGCTTTGGGCTGGAGCGGCAGCTGGCGCATTACCGTGGAGCAGACAGCCATGCAGCAGGTGCGCGTGACCGGCGGCTTCAATCCATTTGATTTTGGCTACCACCTTAAGCCGGGCGACCAGTTGGAAACTCCGCCGTTCTATGGCGGATTCACGAATGGTGGCTGGGGCGAGGCGTCGCGCATCTTGCATCGTTTTGAACGCCAATCCATCTTGCCCGGAGGAGAGAAAGCGCCGTTGCGGCCTGTCCTCTACAACTCCTGGGAAGCCACGGAATTCAATGTCAGCGAAGCGGGGCAGATTGCACTGGCGGAAAAGGCCGCCAAGCTGGGCACGGAGCGCTTTGTCATCGACGATGGATGGTTCGGCCAACGCAAAGATGACCACGCAGGCCTCGGCGATTGGTATGTGAATCAGCAGAAGTTTCCCCACGGACTGAAGCCGGTCATCGATCGTGTGCACGCACTGGGCATGGATTTCGGCATCTGGGTAGAGCCGGAGATGGTGAACCCCAACAGCGACCTCTATCGCAAGCATCCCGAATGGGCGATGAATTTTCCCGGGCGCCCGCGCACCGAGGCGCGCAACCAACTGCTCTTGAACCTGGCCCGGGACGACGTGAAGGAATACGTATTTAACTGGCTCGATCAGCTGGTCACCAACAACGACATCGCCTTTCTCAAATGGGACTACAACCGCAACTGGGCAGAGGCCGGCTGGGACGCGGTTCCCGTCGAAGATCAGAAGAAGATCTACGTGGCCTACGTTCACAATCTGTACGACATCCTCGATCGGCTGAGAGCGAAGCACCCCAAGCTGGAAATCGAGTCCTGCTCCGGGGGCGGCGGGCGGGTGGATCTTGGCATTCTGCGCCGTGTCGATCAAGTGTGGACCTCGGACAACACCGACGCCCTGGACCGCCTCACGCTGCAGGATGGATTCACTCAGGTTTATACCCCCGGCATCATGATGGCCTGGGTCACCGATGTCCCCAGTGGCATCGATGGGCGAGTGGTGCCGCTCAAGTTTCGCTTTCTCGTAGCCATGACCGGCTCACTCGGAGTGGGAGGGAATCTGAACAAGTGGACTCCCGAGGAGATGGATGCGGCGGCCCAATACGTAGCGTTCTACAAGCGAGTGCGCGCGACGGTGCAACGGGGTGGGCTCTATCGCCTGATTGCACCCGAGGGCAGCGAAATTTCCGCCACCCAGTATGTTTCGCAGGACGGCCGCCAGACGGTGCTTTTTGCCTTCCTGCATTCACAGCAATTTGGGACGCCCTTCCCAACTGTCTATCTGCGCGGCCTCGATGAGGGCGCCATGTATAAGGTCGAGGGAATCGATCCCAAGCAACTGACGTCAACGGAGAGCGTAAGCGGTGCTTACCTGATGCACCATGGCGTCAACCTGACGCTGCACGGTGATTACGACAGTACTGCCGTCATCCTCGAAAAACAGCCCTGAACCGGGAAACGGCTGTTTACCTTACCTATTCCCGGAAGAGCCATCGAATCAAGCATGTAGGCTATCCTTCTGCATGCTCGGGCAACCGATGGTGGTTCGGTCCCATCTCTGTTGAGAACTTAGCCGGCAATCACGGGTTACCATCGAGTGAAGGCTTGTTGCGGCCAGCTGAGCGCCCGCAGAGGAAAAAATGAAGACCCCCCTAAAGCTGTTCCTGTTACCGGCGTTGTCTTTGGTCATGCTGACCAGCGGTTGCCACAAGAACGATAGCGACCAGGTCGATGCGGCAACGAATGGAAACCTCGCACCGGTCAGCGACAATGGCACCCCTATCCCGGTGAATGAGAGTCAAGCTGCTCCGAGTGCCCCGACCTACGCGGCCCCGGCGCAGCAGCCAAGCGCCGCTCCTGCTTATCCAGCGCAGAGCCCGCAACAATATCCACCACAAGAGCAACAGCCGCAGTATCAACAGCCGCAAGATCAAAGTCCGCCATACACGAGTCAGGACAGCGATCAGGGCTACGATCAGGGATACCAGGATGCAGTCGCGGAATACGCTCCCGAGCCTCCTCCGCCGTTGCCGGAATATCAGCAGCCGCCATGCCCTGATCCAAATTACATCTGGACACCGGGTTACTGGTCTTATGCCTCGGCCGGCTACTATTGGGTGCCCGGAGTTTGGGCCGCGGCTCCCTATATCGGGGCGCTATGGACTCCAGGATACTGGGGCTACAATTCGGGGCGTTACGGCTGGCACCAAGGCTACTGGGGCCGCTACATCGGCTATTACGGCGGGGTGAATTACGGGAACGGCTATGTGGGCCGTGGCTACTATGGCGGATATTGGAATAACAACCAGTTCAATTACAACCGCCAGGTCACGAACGTCAACACCACCATCATTCACAACACGTATGTTCGCAACGTCACGAACATCACTACCTACAACCGCGTAAGCTTTAGCGGTGGTCGTGGGGGCGTGAATCTGCCCCCGAGCCCCGCGGAATTGGCCGCTCTCAGGCAGCCGCGCCTGGCGCCGTTAGCGGTTCAACAACAGCACAGGGTCGAAGCCAGTACAAACCGCGCCCAGTTTGTTGCAGTCAACCGCGGCCAGCCGCAGACGGTGGTAGCGGCGAAGCCGCTTCCCGTGGAGCATCATCAGCCCGCTCTCGCGCCGGTGCAGCCGCGTCAACAACCCAGGCCCCCCGTCGAACGGGCTCAGGAAGGACGGCCGGTGCAGCAAACGGCACCCGCTCAGCAAATGCGACCCGCGCCTCAGGAACGTCCCGCGCAGCCAGTAAGGTCAACACCAGAGGAACGTCCGGCTCCGCAGGCCCATCCGGCCCCACAAGCGAGGCCAGCTCCTGAAGAGCACCCAGCGCCACAAGAACGCCCAGCTCCGCAAGTAAGGCCGGCGCCAGAGCAGAGGCCACAACCCGAAGCAAGGCCGCAACCTGAACAAAGGCCACAACCGGAAGCGAGGCCGCAACCCGAAGTAAGGCCGCAGCAGGAAGCTAGGCCAGAACAGGAACCGAAGCCGAGGGAAGAGAACCCTCATCCCGAGGAACCCCGGTAGGGAACTATCCCTGATGGCCATTCTGGGGCACCCGTTTCGACGCCGTATAGGCACAGGAGGTTGAGGGCTGTGGTATCCACCCGTCGTCAGTGGTCAGGCGGGTGCGTTTACTTCGAGCGTTTCCTACCCTCAATCAAGGATTGATAGAGTTCAATTGTCTGCTCCCCAATGCGGGTCCAACTGAACTTCTCTTCCGCCCGTTTCCTGCCGGCTTCCCCAAATCGTTTGCACTTCGCCGGATCACCAAGCAGATCGCTCAATTTGCCGCCTAGATCGCGCGCGAAGCGATCCGGATCCAGAGGGAACCCGGTGACCGGATCCTGATCAAACGGGACCAGGTATCCCGTTTCCCCATCCACCACAACCTCTTTGATACCGCCCACCGCGCTGGCGACGACGGCCGCCCGGCAAGCCATGGCTTCGAGGTTGATGATGCCGAATGGTTCATAGATCGACGGGCAGCAAAACACAGTTGCGTGGCTATAGAACTGGATCGTCTCCGCCTTGCTGACCATCTTCTCGATCCAGATTACTCGTGGGCTAAAGGCGCGTGCCTCCTCTACCTTGCGCTGCAACTCAACAGCAATCTCCGGAGTATCGGGAGCACCCGCGCACAGAACCACCTGTGTCCCAGCGGGCAGGTAGCGAATCGCGTCGACCAGGTGGGTCACGCCCTTCTGGCGCGTGATGCGTCCCACAAACAGCACGTAGGGGATGGCCGGATCGACGCCGTAGGCCGTCAACGCCGAGGTCTCCGGAACACGCTGGTATTGCTCCAGGTCGATTCCGTTGTAGATGACGTGGATCCGCTCAGGAGCTACCGGGTAGGCGCGAAGGATATCGTCTTTCGTGCCGTTGGAGACGGCAATGACCGCGTCGGCGTCGAGGATCGCAGTTCTCTCCATCCACGAACTCATCGCGTATCCGCTACCCAACTGCTCCGCCTTCCATGCGCGCAGCGGTTCCAGGCTATGGGTGGTAAGCACAAAGGGGATGTCGTACAGTTTCTTGGCCAGAAAGCCGGCCATGGATACATACCAGGTGTGGGTATGCGCGATGTCGATTCCGGCCAGCGCTTTAATCTGGGTCAAGTTCAGTGATAGCGCTTCCAGGGCTCCCTTGAATTTTTCCTGCGTGCCCTGGCTGATTTCGTTCCACGGTTCCTGTCCTCGCACATGCAGGTTGCCTTGATCGGAATTTTGTTGGCCCCAGCAGTGCACTTCCACTTGAACCTTGCGCGCCAGTTCGCGGCTCAGATACTCCACGTGAACGCCGGCCCCGCCGTAGACGTGCGGTGGGTATTCCCGAGTGAAGAGTCCAACTCGCAATGCTTTCTCCTCCGCAAAACTCGTGCCACTACCCTAGCAGCTAAAGATGAAGAATCGCCTGTAACCCTCACATAAGTCAGACGAGTGCCACGCAGGCCAATGCCTGACAACGGTCCGCGGCAACAACGACAGCACCTCGTCCGCGGCGACGACTTACAGTAGTATGACGGGGATGGAAAACACAAGCCGCCGCTCCTTCCTGGCAAAAATCTCCGCCCTGGCCTTTTCAACTCGCGTCCGGGGATGGGCCGCCACACCCGCCGGGCTCGTTTTTGCCGGCACCTATACAGAAAAGGGCAGTACCAGCCGGGGCATCTACGGGTTTCGTTGGGATGCGGACGCGGGCACCTTGGCGCCACTCGGGCTGGCCGGTGCGACCGTCAATCCCAGCTTCCTGGCGCTCTCGCCCGATCGCCGCCACCTCTACGCTGTCAACGAGGTGGATAGCTTCCACGGAGAACAAAGCGGGTCCGTCTCCGCCTTTGCGGTCGCCGGGGACAAGTTGCGATTCATCAATGTCGTTTCCTCCAAGGGGACGGGGCCGTGCAACGTCGCCGTCGATTACACCGGGAAAGCCGTCTTTGTCGCTAACTATGGTGGCGGCAGCGCCGCATCCTTTCGCGTGCTGCCCGGGGGAGGACTCAGCGAGGCAGTTTCCAGTTTTCAATACACCGGCCACGGCGCTGATCCGAAACGCCAAGCCGCCCCGCACACACACTGCGCCACCGTATCCCGCGACAACCGCTATGTGCTGGTCAATGACCTGGGCCTGGATCGCGTCTCCGTCTATCACCTGAACCCGCGCACGGCGCAGCTCACTGCCAACACTCCTCCCTGGTACGAGGCACTCCCCGGCTCCGGCCCGCGTAGTTTCGCCTTTCATCCAACCGGACGATGGGCGTACTCCCTCAACGAGATTGCCAGCACACTCGACGCCTTGGCCTGGGATGGCGAGCGAGGGACTCTGACCAGAATCCAGAACATCTCGACCCTCCCCGAAGGCTTTAAGGGTTCGAATACCGCGGCTACCGTCGCGGTCGATTCTGCCGGCCGGTTCGTATATGCCTCCAATCGCGGGGACAACAGCTTGGCGGTTTTCTCCGTCGACGACCGCCAGGGAACGCTGAAACCGATTCAGCATGTGGGCTGTGGAGGCAAGACCCCACGCCATTTCGCCCTCGATCCCGGCAATCAGTGGCTGCTGGTGGCCAACCAGGACTCCTCCAACATCGTCGTTTTTGCGCGCAACACGCGATCTGGACTTCTGACTCCAACCGGCAATCAATACCCGTTGAGCTCCCCCGTGTGCCTTGCCTTCCGCTGAGGGAGAAGAACACGCCCCTACCACTTCTGGTACCCGGGTAGGAATAAACCCCGGGTGAGGTATCGCGTAAGTAAAATGCCTCGTGGAGCCGTTTCCTGGTCAACGGAACCCGCTCGAAAGATAGCAAGGAAGATCATGCGACCGAACTCCGTTTCCTACCGGAAATACGTATTCTCCCTGGCTTTGCTGCTGGTATGCCTTGGCGCAGTCCATTCCATGACGGCGCAGGAAGTAGCGCGCCTGACCCAGCCGATAGATAACCGTGCCCGGGTTACTCTGCCCGGTACGGTCCACCCGCTGGCCAATGCGCGCAACGACCGCGGCGCGGCTTCGCCCGATATGCAACTGGACCGGTTGCAGATCATTTTGAAGCGCAGCCCGCAACGGGAGGCGACCCTGCAGCAATTGCTGCGTGACATGCATACGCCGGGCAGCGCCAACTTTCACAAATGGCTGACCCCCGACCAGTTCGGACAGCAGTTCGGACCCAGCGACCAGGATGTGCAGACCATCGAGGACTGGCTCCAAACCCAGGGCTTCCAGATATTAAAGGTGAATCCAGGCAAGCAGACGCTCGAGATCTCCGGTACGGTTGGCGCTTTGCAGCAGGCATTTCATACTTCGATTCACAAATACGAAGTCAATGGCGAGCAGCATTATGCCAATGCGGTGGCGCCGGAAATTCCCGTCGCGCTGGCGCCCGTGCTGGGCGGCTTTGTTTCGCTGAATAATTTTCACCTTCGCCACTACAGCCACTTTCTGGGGAGCGCACAATACGACCCCAAGACACATCGGGCAACACCGCGGTGGACGTTGCCCGGGGGCGCCCTGGGCAACACCTTCGCTGTGGCGCCGGAAGACTTCGCTACCCAGTACGACGTGACCCCGCTTTACAACGCTTCCAAGCCTCTCAATGGCACCGGCCAGACCATCGCGATCATCAACGAATCGAATATCAACATCAACTTCGTCAACAATTTTCGAACCCTCTTCGGGCTACCGGCTTCGACCCCGCAGGTGATCATCGACGGCAACGACCCGGGAATCGACGGCGCGAATAACCCGGATGGACTCAACGGCGCCTCCGCCGAAGCTTACCTGGACGTGGAGTGGGCCGGGGCCGTGGCGCCGGGCGCCACCATCGACCTGGTGATCGCCGGCGATACCAGCATGGAAGAAGGTTTGTACCTGGCCGCGGAGCGGGCGGTGTATTCGAACATCGCGCCCGTCATCAGCATCAGCTTTGGCGCATGCGAATACTCGCTGGGCGTGGACAATTCCTTTATTACTGGACTATGGGAAGAGGCGGCGGCCCAGGGAATCACCGTCATGGTTTCGACCGGTGACAGCGGGTCCGCGGGTTGTGACAATCCCGACACCGAAACAGTGGCGACGCAAGGCTTGGCGGTGAGTGGCTTTGCGTCAACCCCATTCAACGTGGCGGTCGGGGGCACCGATTTTTACTACGCCAACGCCGCTGCGCTCGCCAATTACTGGAACAGCACCAACGACAGCAAGAACGGCTCGCTGAAAACCCCTATTCCCGAGCAGGCTTGGAATGATAGCCAGTATGGGCTGAACCTCTTGACCGTAACCGGCGGCTCCATCTCCGGCGGAAGTGGAGGGCCTAGCACCTGCGGCAATCCAACACTGGACTCCAGCAACACCACGGTGACCGCTTGTGCGCCTACTCCGAAACCTTCATGGCAGGTGGCCACCGGGGTACCCACGGACAGTGCCCGCGACCTTCCCGACATTTCGCTTTTTGCCGCCAACGGTTTGAACGGCAGCTATTATGCCGTGTGCGCCGCGGATGGCGACTGCCAAAGCACGACCAACCCTCAGATCAGCGGTTTCGGGGGAACTTCGGTCTCTTCCCCAGCCTTTGCCGGCATCATGGCGATTGTCAACCAGGCTTATGGACCTCAGGGGCAGGCGGACTACGAGCTTTACCCCTTGGCGGCAAAGGAGCCGAGTGCATTTCGTGACGTGACGCTGGGCACCAACCAGATGCCTTGCCAGGCAGGCTCGCCCAATTGCACCAACGGTGAGTTGACCGGCTACGCCGCAGGTCCAGGCTACGATCTGGCCACCGGCCTGGGCTCTATCGACGCGAATGTCCTGGTTACCAACTGGAACAGCCGCAGCAACGGGACTGCCACCACCACCAGTCTTACCACCTCTTCGGCCTCCTTCGCCCACGGTACGGCGGTTACCCTCAAGACCAGTGTGACGGGCAGCGGGGGCACGCCCACCGGCGATGTGGTGGTGATGACGGACAGCCCGCTCATCTCAGCACAGGGGATCGGCCTTTTCACCCTGGCCAATGGAGCGGCATCGGCGAGTGCAACCACGCTGCCGGGAGGCAGCTATAACATCTGGGGCAGCTACTCCGGCGATGGAACGTTTGCCCCGAGCACGTCGAGCAAGACGGCGATCACGGTGACACCCGAGGCCAGCACCCTTTCTCTTCAGGTAACCTACAGCGCCAGCGGGCAGTCCAGCAACCTGAGCGGTCAGCAAGTGCCTTATGGTACGGCCGCCATTCTTAACGGGTATCCGGTCCCAACCAGTTATTACAATTGTTCCTCCAATTGCAATGCCTACACCTCCGCCACCGGCACGGTGACGTTTACCGACAACGGCAATACGTTGAACACGGTAGTGTTAAATTCGGAAGGCGACGCCGAGTTCACCTTCGGCGCTCTTCCCCCTGGCGCCCATTCGATCGCCGC
The DNA here is from genome assembly GCA_963743365.1 of uncultured Acidobacteriaceae bacterium. Lineage (GTDB taxonomy): Bacteria > Acidobacteriota > Terriglobia > Terriglobales > Acidobacteriaceae > PALSA-350. Next base: position 22,836 of record CAVUQE010000009.1, on the reverse strand, counting down.
CACCTATTCAGGCGATGCCAGCTATAACAAATCCTCGAGCACGCCGGGATCGGTGTCATTCACGGTCACCAAAGCATCGACGGCGGTGTCGGTAAGCGCAGCTGTCTCGACCATCGCCCAGGGACAGACAACCACGCTGACCGCGCTGGTGCAAACACTCGCAAACGGCCTTGCTCCGACCGGCTCGGTGACCTTCCTGGCCGGGTCGACAACGCTGGGAACGGGAACCGTCAGCGCTTTCGAACATGGCTATGGGGTCGCGAGCTATACCATCACCAGCGCGCAGAGCACGGCGTTGCCGGTTGGGCCGGTTGCCCTGACGGGCACTTACTCCGGGGACAGCAACTACTTCACCGGCAATTCACCTTTACCCGGGACGCTGACCGTCACCGGCCCCAGCGCGCTGTTGGCTTCGACCACGACGGCCACGGCAAGCAGTGATACGTCGTCACCCTCCGCGCGCATCAACCTATCGATCACGGTCACTGGGAAGAGCGGCTCGGCGGCGCCGACGGGCACAGTCGATCTTCAGTCGGCGGGACTTGACCTTACGCCCGCGGGCATCAAGCTCGCTCCTGCGGCCTCCGGTGACACCTCGACCGCGACCTATTATTTTGACAACGTCAATGCGTCTCTCCCGCAAGGCAATAATGCGGTGACGATTACGTATTCCGGAGACGCGGTCTACGCTCCATCTCAGGCCAGCTTGTCGCTTGCCAATCCTCTGGCCGACTTTTCCATGGTGGCGCAAACGCCAGTCGTCACCCTCGTTGCGGGTGCGACCGGAACGGCAACGCTGAACCTGGGTTCGATCAACGGCTTCAACTCGCCGGTAGCCCTCGCCTGCACTGGGCCGACGGGATTGACCTGCAGCCTGAATCCCACTTCCATTACGGTCAATGGAAACACTACGGCGACGCTCACCATCGTTGCCTCTACCCCCGCCAGCAGCGCGATCAAGATTGCCGGTCTGTCTGCTCGGCGCATCCGCTGGTTCGCCGCCAGCGGTGGCGCCACGTTGGCTTGCGTATTCCTCTGGGGGATTCCGGCGCGGCGGCGGAAATGGCGTGCCATGTTGAGCCTGCTTGTGCTCGCAGTTCTAACCGCCGGAATCGGCTGCGGTGGCGGCGGCAGCACACCTACTCCAACACCAACCCCGACGCCGACTCCAACGCCAACGCCCAGTCCAACTCCGACGGCCGCCGGTACCTACACCATCGTGGTGACGGGCACGGAAGGTACGACCATCTCGCACGCAATACCGATCACGGTGATAGTGACAGCGGCCTCCTAGTGTTTCGAAGTCTGTGTCACAACAGAGGCCAATGGAAACAGACCCGTCCTGTTCTTTCCCTGTCGTCGAGGCCCGGAGGGCCGGAACCAAACGTGAGCCCAGTCCGTGAGGGCTGGGTATCCATGATGATGATGACGAGCGCCGTAGACGCGGCACTCCTACATCAACACAACCCTTGGTTAACCTCTGGGTCGTACTGCAGCAAAAATCTCCCCACGGAAAAACCACGACTGAGCGCAATGTGATATGAGCGATTCACATCCGGCCGTTCAAAGCCGCTGCTGGGCCAATGCTCGATCAACGAGCGCATGCGCGCCAGGTCGAGCATACGGCTCGCCAGCGGAGAACTCTGCAACCCCTCCACCTCTGCCGCCATCCGGCCGCGGACCGCTCCCATGTTTACGTACCAGTCCGCCGACTGACGGCCGCGCTGCGTCCTGTGCAAGGTGCTGGCCGGTAAACGCCCCACCATGGCGCGCCGGGCGAGGGAACGCAGCTGGCCTCCACGGAGAAACTCCTCCAGCGGCACGGTGAGACAGAACTCGACAATGCGCCGGTCATAAGTGGGATCGCGAAAATCCAGCTGCCATCCTCCCTGGGCTGCGATTGGAGTGTCGGCTATATCGCCATATTCAAGCAGCGTGCGCAGCATGGTGCGGCCGTCAGGAGAATTCCGGTTCAGATCACGAAAGGCGATACGCTGCAGATCAAAACGCCGGGCTATCTCGGGATGCAGGATGCTGTAGTCGAGCGAGAAGCCACGCATGTGCGGGTCGGTAACACTGCGCAGCCAGAAGGGCAGCGATGGCCAGACAGCATTGCGAACGATCAAGCGCAGGGAAGCGCTTCGCGTGCGCCTAAGCTCCCGCGCCACGCGGGCCAGCGTTCCCCATTGGCCGGAGCGAAACCAGGTCGAGAAGGCGTGCATGCCGTCATAGCTGAGGGTTGAGTTGCCGCAATTTCCATTGAGCAGCACGGTGATTCCGCTCGCCCGCGCGCGGTCCAAGATGGCGTTCGACCAGACCTCGTTACTCGGTCCGAAGCATGGATGGTCGTAGAGATTGTTATTGTGATCCAGGATGTCGAGAAACGATGTCCCGCTCGAATCCACCAACACATGGCGCATGTTGGGGTAGAGCGCGGCCACTTCGGATGCAGGTCCTCCCTCATCGTAAAAGTGAGTCTTGTTATCGAGGCCTGCAAAATCGGGGCGAGGCACGGCGGTAAAGCAGGTGAGCTCGCGGCCTTCAGTACCAAGCAATCGAGCTGCGGTGGCAGCCACCGCCCCACTATCCAACCCGCCGCTTAGCTGTGCGCCAATGGCCCCGCAGGTGCGCAGACGCGAGCGCACCGCGCCATCAAACCGTTCTCGGAAACAATCGAGATATTCTTCCGGCGAGCCCAGGCGAAGATCCTGCAGGCTGTCCGTGCGCCAGTAGCGCGTGAGCCTGGTCTTTTCCCGACGAATGCTTAGCGAGCATCCCGCTGGCAGGCGCCGCACATCGCGAAAGATGGTTTGTTCGATCGGCATGTTGGCCAGGACGAGATAGCGGGCAAGGTAATCCTCGTCTACCTCCGCGCCTACAAATGGCAGCCGGTGGAGTCCCTTGGGCATGGATGCGAACGCAAAACAGTTCGCCGTGGAAGCATAGAAGAGCGGACGTTCGCCGACGTGATCGCGGGCCAGGAAGAGGTGTTGTTCCTGGTGGTTCCAAACCGCGAAGCTGAAGGCGCCGGAAAGATGGTCAACGCACTGTTCGTCCCAACGCTGCCACGCCGCCAACAGCAGATCGCTGTCGGCCATTTCCGCAGCCTGTTGCTGCGAAAGACCTAATTCGGCCTCAAGCTGGTTGCGATTGTCGAGACGTATATCCGCCACCAACGAGGTGACGTTACCGGCTGAGAGCGGCTGTCGATCGAAGCGATCTTCGGGGAGAAGCCGCAGAAGGCAGCGGCCCATGGCAAGCGCCGGTCCGCTGAACTGCGCGCAGTCGTCCGTGCCGTACACGCTGAGAGCCTGGAGCATCGCATGGCAGGTTGAGGAGACTGGAACTCCGCCATCAAATGACCAGATTCCCGCGATTGCACTCATACGGCGAAATTAGAGCATTTCTCCGGGCCTGAGTGTCCGGGGGGCCGATCAAATGGAGTCGTCAATGTTTGGATTTTAATGCTGCGGTAACTTCTCGAGTGAGAAGTCTTAAGTAGGAGACGCCTCTGCACATCTTTAGGAGGAAATGAGCTAGGATTTAGGACGATTGAAGTGTCCGCCGGCTCCATCGGCGTGCGAAGGATGAGTACCACCCTCAGCACTCTTTAGGGCGATTATCTCGAGCGACGGAGTGACCCACGGCTTCTTCGCCTGACCACCGACCTGGTCAGATGCGCCGTGATCGTTAGCGTCGTAGCTCATCATTGAAAGCTCCCTGGACCCCGTGAATTTGAAACTAACGCCCTGCCACCCGGTACAGCTAGAGCGTAACGCAGGAGGTAACCAGCGTCAATGCGTTCCTCCCCGTGTTAGTTACTAGAGTAGATACTAAACCCTGGAGTGTGGGTTTTCTACCATCTAAAGGTTAACTGGCAATGGACCCGGCTGACACTTTCTGGGGATAGTGAATGATAAAGGTAGCTGGAGTGTATCTTCTAGGTGGGATTACTTTTTCATCCGAAATTGTGCTCCCGGAATTACCCCTCATACAACACCAAGGGGCCACTCCGCATCCGGTCACAATTCGGCTCGGCGACGTTCCTGGTCATTTGCCGGGAGCCGTAGAGCTCGATCCTGATTGCTTCGCGACCACATCGCAATACCTCCTGCGCATCGACGGTGTTGCACGGTATCTGGTCACCGATGGGCGCGAGATTGTCGTGAGCCCGGAGGCCGGTGCTTGTCCACTGGATGTGCGCGCCTGGCTGCTGGGCACCATCTTCGTCGTGTTGTGTCAGCAGCGCGGATTGCTTCCGTTGCATGCCAGCGCTGTCAGCAGCGAGCCGGTAAACGGCCGGCAGGGCGTGGTCGCTTTTCTGGCCCGCTCCGGCCAGGGAAAGTCATCCTTAGCCGCGCATCTGGCGCAAAGGGGACTGCGCGTGCTGGCGGATGACGTCTGCCTCATCGATCCTGCGCCCGCAGACGACCTGGTGGTGATCCCTTCCGCTCCATGGCTTAAGCTGTGGCGCAATTCTTTGCTGGACCTCGGAAGGCAAGCAGAAGGACTCGAACGGGTGTTCACTGAGGACGACAAATATCGCCTGCCGCTAGTGACTGCGTGGAACCGGGAACCAATTCGCAAACTGGTCTTTCTCGAGGGCGGTGAGGAGTCCCATGCGTCCATACGAATGGAAGAGGTATCCCCTCTCCAAGCACTTCCGTTGTTGATGAATCTCACTCACCAGGCTTACCTGCTGGAGGCGACTGGCCAGCGGCAGGAAAACTTTCTGCGTTGCGGCCGGGTGCTCTCGCAAGCCAAGGCGTATCGTCTGATTCGTCCCTGGGGACTCGATCACCTGCAGTCGACCGTGGATACAGTGGAGAAATTTTTGCTCGACGAGTAGACAGCTTGCTGCACGCGACTTCACGGGAAAGTAGTGAGGACGGTGAAGTGCGACTCGAGGTTGCCGCCCACCACGGTGCGATCTCCCACTTTGACCCACGTGTGCGCCTTGAGCTGATCCGCATCGCGCGTGACCCCGTAGAAGAGTTTGCTCGCGATGTGGCGGCGGCGAAGCATGAAATACGCAGCCAGGCACTGAGGAAAGCAGACAAATGTTACGGGGAGGTGACGAACCACTGCTTCAATGGACCACTCAATGCGGCGCAGCGTTTGTGCCGGCTCCTTTTCCGCAAGCGAGGATTGTTGGGCTTTGCCCATCCAGGCAGTCAGCGTTTGCACAGGGAGAAAATTGAGTGCAATGCGGAAAAACGTGAGCATGCACGCAGCTTCGATAGCCAGGGCGATGTCGGCAGCGGGCAGTTGCATCAGGCGGCGCAAGAGCATGCGGGTGAATGGAGCGCGTGGGCCAGCTTGCGCGGGAAGAGCCGGCTTGGACCGCCTGAACGTTTCCAATCGATGGCTCAGGTGAAAGCCGAGCGACTCAAAGGGACTGAGCAGCGCGTAAAGAGGGAAGAGCGCATCGGGTAGATCGAACGTGTGCCAGATCCGCGGACGAAAGAGCGATCGCCCGATTAGATTCCAGCGATAGCGCAGAGAGGTGTGAAGGCGAAATTCATTGAGAAACCATCGCCCGGACCCTATCCGCTCTCGTATCGGACGGTATTGGTTTGAGGTCAGCAGCTGTTTTCCGAAGTGCAGAATGTGCGCGACTGTGCGGTCGTTCCGGTTGAGACACCCAGCCGGTAGAAAGTCGGGGTCATAGCCGAGCAAATCGTGACCAAGAAGAAGAGCAGCGCTGAATTGCGGTAACGCTTGCTGTTCTTCTGCGGCAGTTGCGGCTGCAGTGAGTTGCTCCGCGGTCATGGTGTGCAGCAGGGCGCCGATATCCGCCAGCCATTTCAGACGCAGCCATCCGTCCAGTGCTCCATGCACGCAGAGATAAAGCAACAGCCGTAGTGCGGGGAGGGTTGGAAGACGCTCGGAGCCGACGTTGATCCAGTCGTCGCCCACCTCCTCGATGCGGGCGTTGGCGGGCAGGAACAAATTCCGAAAGAGCCGCCAGTGCAGGTCGATGACCATGCCGGTTGCGGGGTTTTCATAAGAGAAATCCTTCTGGTGCGCCAGGTAAGAGCGCAGCCGGCGTGGGGTCAACCGCGCTTGCGGCTCGAAACGCATATAGCCTTGGCTTTCGAGGATTTCGCCGGCTTTGAAAATGTCCTTCTCCGCAACCAGCAGGTCGATGTCGCCGGCATCGCGCATGGTGGGATCTTGAAAGGCGGCAATGGCCAGCGGAATGCCCTTGAAAATCCTATGATCGATCTGTTGCTCGCGGAACTGCCGATGGAGGGCAACAAGCTCCGCGATGCGGCCCAGGCAGGCGTGCGCATTGGCTACGCGGTTGGCGCGCAGCACGGCGGCTTGCTCGTCTGGCATGTAACCGGGGGCGAAGGTCTCCAGGTTGCGAGAGAAGAGCGGGACCACTTTGTGATGGTCGACAATCTCGAGCAGATGAGGCCAACGGATGGGCTGCTGCGCAAGCGACCGGATGCGATCGCCGTCGACTATTTCCTGCGGCCAGCGAAGGCAGGCCAGCACAAGATCAAATTCAGGTGAGTAGACGCTCCCGCCCGGGTTCATTTGCTTTTCCGTTGCTCTACTCTTTTCTCTACCGCGCTCCCATCAGTATGTTGGAAGCACCAACACGCGACAAGTCGTAGACGGGATTCCCATAACCCGCAGGGGTCTGCCTCCCGTCCTTCGTCAGACCCCTGGTTCGGCTTTAGCCGGCTATTTCCCCGGCCCGGGCACGGCCTTTGGCACATCTGCATGGAGCGGGGGCCACAGCAAGCCGAGCTGTCCCTGGCTCACCACGAGGGTAGCTGGAGCCGACTGCGACCCGTAGTAGGTGGCGGTCCTTCGCCGGCAACTTTGCGCGCCTCCCGTGAACGAGGCAAATATATTTTGATAGCTCCCGGCTCCTCCCAGGGTCGATCCGGTCAACTGCAAGCCAAAAATCCCGCGTAGCGAGCATTGGTTGGTGACCGAACCCAAGACCGTGTTCCCCGAGTAGAAGGTAACCGTGCCCCCCAGCACAGGCAGCCGCCCCTGGTCGGTCACGGTAGCCAGCAAGGTCACACTTTGAGCTGCTTCGATGGTCGCCTGGCTGAGCGTTAGAGTCACATTGGTTGCCAGGCCGCCCCCCGACCACTGCGGCGCGTTGACCAGGCTATAGACGTTGGGGCTGCCCAGGCCTGTGGCCAGATCGTAGCCTGGACCCGCCGCGAAGGCCGGAGAGGTGGCATTATCCGCCGTGCTCAGCACCCCATAGTAGTCAGGCGTGTTGGTCAGCGAACCGCCATTGGCGGTAACAGTGATTTGGTATCCGTAGCAGTTTTCATTGTTCGAAGCCGGATCCGTGCTGCTATCGGTGAATGTCCCGGCGGTGGTGGCTGTGCCGGTGCAGGGTACAGACGTGGTGCCGGTGACAAATGGCGTGGACGGCGAAGTCCCCGTGTTGGGCGTGGCGCTGATGTCATGGAAGTAGCACCCGCTGACGACCTGGGGACCCAGGTAAGCTGCACAATTGGCCAGGCTGGGCTGGGTGGAGCTGCCATAGCTGACATACTGTTCCGCAGCTAGAGGGTAAAGGACATAATTGGCCTGCCCCTGGCGATCACCGCTCTTTTGGTTGATCAACGCCATGATGCCGGCGAAGGCCGGAGCAACGAACGATGTCCCACCCCCATAGTTTGCAAAAACGTCATTAGCATTCGTGTAATCACAGGCAGTCCCCGCCGGCATCCCCGCCAAGCCGGAGTCGCAAAGAATCAGCGTTTGCGACCAGGTATAACCCCCGGACGCGAACATGGAGATATCGGGAACCGCCCTGCCACCCTGCTGTGGAATCCCTGGGACGCCGGTCTGCCAGGCTGGCCGCGCCGACACCATACTCAGTCCGCCGCTCCCCGCCCAGGCATTTGCGTAGGGGGAGAAGCCGGTATTGGGGTCAACCGGCTGCTGCGCCGCCCAGGTACAGAATCCGTTGGGCCCGGAGCTGCTAGTGAATCCTTGGCCAAAGTACTGAAGCACCAGGGGACTGGCGCAGCTTTCGTTCCACGTCATCTCCGGGATATACGATTGCGCGCTCTCAAAGTTGGGGCCATTGACCGCGGACCAATAAGTGCTGGTGGTTCCGCTGAAGACATCGCTGAAGTCGGTGCCCCCGGCGGCAATGTTGTAGGGCGTAGAGGCTTCATTCACCAGCGAGAGACCGTCGGTCGCGTAGGCTTCAACATCCTGGCAGCCATCGCCGCCGGTATCTCCGGTTGCGACCACCACCGTGATCCCTTCCACCGCTGCCTGCTGCCACAGCGAGACGTAGAACTGGTTGGCTTCGCTCTGCGGTTGGGCTTCGCAATCGCCGTAGCTGGTGCTCAGCACGGAAATCCGTTGTACGTGAGCCGGGTCCCCAATCACGTAGGCGGCAGCCAGATCGGCCCCGGACGTGACGTCCTGCTGTCCGCAGGCGACGAAGTCGATCGTGGCGTCCGGAGCCATAGCGCCGGACCACTCCGCGTCGAGGTAGCCTTCTGGTTCGTTATCGGTTGGGTCAGGCGCCGCGCACACGCTTGAGGGAGGATTCTCCATTTGCACCGACCCGTTAGGGCCCAGCGCCGTAATCCCGAACGTATCGCGAAAGCTTTGTATGTCGGCGCTCTCCAGGTTGGTCTCGCCCACCACGGCGATGGTCTGCCCGGTGCCAACGATCGCGGGCGCCCACGACCTTGCATCTACCTTTTCCTGCCAGACCTTGTCGACCCCGTAGATCTTGGCGTAGTCCTGGGGGCCGGTGATATAGAGGGCGTTTGCCGTGGCTGTCAAGTGCCCGCTCTCCGTGTTCGATCGCGACCACTTTCCAGTGGTCCGGTCCAAATGGGCCGCTCCGAGATGGTGGACCATGGGGTGGGGATGGAAGTCGTTGAGGGCGCGAAAGCCCGAGACCAGTGGCGCCAGGGCAGAGGGTATGTAGGGATCGCTGGCGTTGGCGTAGTGGTCTTGCCCGTTCACGCGATAGCGATGGATTTCGGTGTGGAATGCCTGCGCCACCTCTCCCGCGGTGCCGCTAAAGTCCACAAAGAGGCCCCCGGCGGGTACTCGGTTCAACCGGAATCCGTGCTGCGTGAGCCACTGGGTGACCTTGCCGATGTCCTCGCTCGACGGCCCGAACTCCGCGCCGAATTGCTGCGGCGAAAGCCAGCGGTGAAAGTCAGGGGACTGCGGGTCGTACTGCCGGGCGATGAACTGCTCCAATGCCTGTTGCTGCGGCTCGCTGCGCCGCAACATCATCAGGATGTGTTCCTGGGGCAGACTATCGGGCGCACGGCCCCGGTCAAACTCCCGCCGCGCATGAATGCTGGTGTTGCCGGCGAGCCTGCTCAGGCTATTGTCATCCCCCTGTGCGATGACCCGGTCCGCGGCCCAGGCACCGCCGCAACACAAGGCCGCCAGCACAGCCACTCCAACCCAATTGGCGAGGGCCTGCACGAGGCTCTTTTGCAGCATGCTTGGAATGATTCCCACGCCTTATGAAGTCTAGTAGAACCATCGCTCCAGGGAATCCACCTTTGGTCATGGGTAACGGTGAAGATAACCCTTGACCGGGAATTTCCTGTCGTGTTGGTTGGCGTTGGCAAAGTTCATGGGGCCTTCCTTAATGAAGGCCCCACACGTGGGCGCGTCCTGTGCGACTTACAGGAAATTCGGGTGACCGCTGCCTGCTATCCTGCCCATATGTTCGACCCGGCAGCTGGCAACACCTCGGCGCTTCTGATTACTGAGCAGGTGTTGGTCTTCGCGGTCTTCGTCGGCTCCGTAGCCGCCTTGCCGGCATTCATCGAATTCATCACCGAGGTGCGCAAGCGCAAGGAGCGCATCGATCTGAGCCTGGAAGACGAATTGGTGAGCACGCTTCGGCCCAGGGTCGCGGGCATGGACGATTTGCTCAACAGTATTGCTGATCTGATCGATCGTGCGCGCAATCCAGCTGCCTATCAGGACCTGAAGATAGGCAACGAGGTGTTGATTATCGGCCCCAACCAGACAGGCAAGAAGAGCCTGGCGCAGAAGATCGCGCAGTTGGCTGGGATGGACCGCGTGGTCACGGTCTTCAATCCCCGGGACAGCGATGCGCTGGCCAAGGCGAAAAGTCTGGTGCGCGGCTATAAGTGGCAGAAGGTGATGCTGTTGCTGCCCCGCATCGACCTTGCCTACCAGCAGGGCGATCCTGAGGTTCTCACCGAGCTAGACGCTCTGATTGAGACTACATCCGAGCGGCAAAACGTTCTGGTTGCAGCCACCACGGTGTCCTTTGAGGCCAACAGCGATCTGGACAACATCTTCGGCATCAAGCTGGTGCTTCCGGGAGCCAAGGTAGGCAAGACACATCGCGAAGAGATCCCGGAAGACGCGCAGCGAATGCTCGCGGATGTGACCACTTTCTACTTAAGCGAAGCGAAGCGTCGCGGTTTCGTGTTACAGGGTCTAGACGAACATTTATTTTGCGAGCGCATTTTAGAAAACGTAATCAATCCCGCCGAGGTGGAGGACATCGTAGCTCTCTGCGAGACCACCGCCCTTTACCGCAAGCGAAGCAAACAAGCAACGGACCTTGTCTTTACGCCGGAGATCCTAGACCTGGCGATGGCCCGCGTGGTGGTCGGCTGAGTCCGCCTGTCCCTGACGCAACTGCCCATACGGTTGATCCCTCTCCCCATTGTCATTTCGACGCCCCAGCAATGCCCGCCAAAAAACTCTGCGCAGGCGAAGGATAGTGGATAACCACCGTCTGAATCTCAAACGGTGTAACCGGCACAGTGACCTTTTGACCCGCGACGACCGCCAGCGGCGAACCCTCCGGCTTTTCCATCAAGTTGGCCAAGCTTTGCTGAGACGATGCCCGGAGGCAGCGTCAGCGTAACGTTCCCGCCCTTGCCGGCCCACTCATAGAACCGTACCAGCAACCCATCGCCGTCCTCTGTCTTCTTCATTGCGGTCACAACCACGTTGTCCTGATCCACATCAAGAAAATGGAAACTGCCCGGTAGCTTTCCCGCATGGGGCGAAACCTGCATGGCCCCCAAACGATAGTTAAAGTCATATCCTTGCCGGACAGTAAGCGCCTCCTTCCAGCTACTCGCATGCGGGTACAGCGCGTAAGAAAAATGCTGGTGGCCCTGGTCGGCCTCGGGGTCAGGCCACGTCGGCGACCGCAGCAAGGAGAGGCGAAGCACATTTCCTTTCGCGTCGTATCCATACTTCGATTCGTTAATCAGGCTGAAGCCGTTCTTCTCGTCGCCCAAGTCCGCCCAGCGCAACGCCGGCACTTCAAACTTGGCCTTTTCGACACTGTTGTTGCGTGTGGTCGGCCGCTCAATACTGCCGTAGGGAATTTCATATGTAGCTTGCGAACTGCTGGCAGCGAGGGGGAAAGCAGCCTTGAGGAGCTTGTGCCGCTCGTGCCAGTCGATATCCATTACGACATCCACCCGCGGCAGGCCATTGTAGAGCGTGATGTCCTCAACGAAGGTGGAGGCTTGCCAATGCCGCGTCACTCGGATCACCGCGCGCAGCGAATTGTGCTCCGCCACCTGCACGGAATCCACCATGTCCAGATTAGTGACGACCTTGTCGAAGTCCGCGTCGATGTTCCACGCGTCGTAATCTTTGGGCGTATCGACAAACGCCTGCAGCTGGTTGCCGCATCCTCCGGCGGCGATGGCGTCAAAGTTAGTCTTCTTATTCACCAGGCTGCTAATGCAACCAGTCTTAGGGTCGACGGTGAGCCGGAGGAACTGATTCTCCAGCGTATGGCCATCCGCGCTGACCTGAACACCCGAGACCGTTTGAGTCCGAGCCGTGGCGGGCCGCACAAAGACCAATTTGTAGCCCAGCCGCTCAACATCCGGCACCAGCGCGTGGACGGAGAAGGTGTGGGTCGCAGCGTTGCTGAGCGAGCTTTCCGAGGCCAGAACCTGACCCACCTCATCCACAATCTCAATCGCGGGAGCCGACTCCGGCAACTGCACCGTGAAGTCGACTACTCCGCTGCGCACCCAGGCCAGCGGATTGAAGACCAGCACCGGGACCCCCTTGCTGCGGCTCTGCGTATCGACGTAGCTGGCGATGGTGCCGAGCGCCTGGCTGGTAGCCGCGTCCGCGGTAAAGCGGACCATGTCGTAATCCTTCTGCGCATCCTTATAGATGACGCCAATCCCCGATCCCGCGGCGAGGTCATGGAACTGGTTGAAGAGCACCTTCTTCCACGCTTCATTGAGCTGGGACGCAGGGTAGGGAGTTCCGCTAAGCCAGGCGATCGAAGACCACTTCTCGGCGTTCAGCATCTCCTCTTCGCTCTCGCGCATATTGCGCTTATGCGCCGCCTGGGTGGTCATCACGCCGCGATGGTATTCAAAATAGAGTTCGTCGTTCCAGACCGGGAGGCTCCACAACCCGGCCGGTGGTGGGGGCAGTTTGGTGTCACCCGCGGCCAGGGTCTTGTAATTCCAGACCGGCGCGTGCGCCGTGTCCAACTCTTTCTCCACTGCGGAGAAAAAACTCTGTGCAACACCGAAGTGGAGCTGCGCATAAGCTTTGTCGGGTGCGAGCCAGCGATCGCCCGAGTCGAGCATGGCGCGCGTGGGGCCGCCGCCGTGATCCCCAATGCCGTAGAGGTGCATCATCTCCGTGGTTCCGGGATTGTCCTGACGTGCGTGGGCAAATGCTTTGGCCATGTCGACCGGATCGATCTCATTGACATAGTCGTGGGGAAAGTAAGTGAGCACCCGGCTGCCGTCCGGTGACTGCCACCAGAAGAGCTTCAGCGGAAGCTGGTTGGTGTCATTCCACGCCATCTTCTGGGTAACGAAGTAGTCCACCCCAGAGCGCTTGTAGATCTGCGGCAGCTGCCAGTTGTAGCCGAAAGAATCGGGATTCCACCCGATGCGCACATCGACTCCGAAACGCGATTGGAAGTAGCGCTTGCCGACCAGCAGTTGCCGCACTTGAGACTCACCGTCGGGCATATTCAGGTCAGGCTCTACCCACATGCCCCCCACCATCTCCCAACGGCCCTCTTTCACCCGCTTTTGAATTTCTGCAAACTCCGGAGGGTATTTCTGCTCCAGCCACTCGTCGTAAGCCGCGGCGGATTGCGAGTACGTATATTTCGGATACTCATCCATCAACTGCAGCGCGGTGCCGAAGGTTTGCCGGACCACCTCGACGGTCTCAGTCCATGGCCAAAGCCACGCTGCATCAATATGCGCATTTCCGGTGAGGTGAATATCGGCTTTCTGCAGCAAGGGGCGGAGGGTCATCAGACCCTTCTGTGCCTCCCGTAGGGAGCCGTCAAAAGCTCCTTGGTCGGCATCACTTAGGGCCGCCAAGCTCACTTCATGGATGAAGGATTGAAGCTTTTGCGCGGTGTCGCTATCTCCCAGAGCGGGGAGCAGCAGGGAAGCGGAAACCGCCTCCTGGCGAAAATCCTCCGGATTGGGACGGTTGGCGGCGAAGTGAATGATCTGTTTCGAGCCGCGAAGCCGCTTTTGATCTTCGCTATGCAGCAGCTTTACGGCTACCAGCACCTTGTCACCCGGGCGCGCGTCGGCGAAGAGGGTGATTGGCTCGAGGTCAGTGCCCATGGCCACGCGGCGTCCGTTGAAGTAGACGATCTGGGTTACCGGACCGTTGGAGTCAATGAGCAGACGGAAGGAAATCTCCGTGCCGGTCAGGTCGTATCCGTTAAGGTTCTTGGGCACTTCGATGGAGGCCCGCATCCACACGGCCTCGGCGGGCAAGGTCGCGGACGAGCTTACCGCTTCCCAGCCGGAATCGTCGAGGGAAGGCGATTCGCCGTGCGCCAGGTCGCCGGCATGATAGCGCCAGCTGGGTTCGGGGAGAGCCGTTAAGCTGGCCAGCTTGTCCAGGACCTTTTGCGATTCCGGGGTCAGAATCGAGGGCAACGGTGCTTCCTGGTTCTGGGCAGGCACCTGCAGGCAGCCCAACCCACCCAGGCAGAGGAGACAAAGGAGACCGCGTAAACGCTTGGCAGAGAGCATGATCCGGGATTCCTCGCAGGCGGAAGTACAAACGGCAACCAGCTTAACATTGAACCCACCTGCGCATTCCCCGCTAAGCTACCCTGTGTTAACTTTGGGCGTGCGACCGGCGTTACCGGTTTGCATCCAAGACTAAGCTGATCCGCCCGGTTTGAGACGGACCACAGAAACCGGCGGAGCTCCTACCTCATGGTTCAAGCAGCCGTAACCAAGACGTCAATTAGCAGCAGCGACCACCCCAGCAACTACCGCGCGATTCTCATACCCCACCTGAAGGCAATCTTCGAGCTCACCTGCGCCCGGGAATTCCGGCCGGTGGGAGAGGTGACATTCCTTCCAGAACCGGACTGACGGGCTTACGTACGGCGTGCAGGCAGAAACGTGGTGGTAGGAGAAATAGGAATGGCCATTCCCGAAGGAACAAGTTCAGCATCCAGCCGAACCACAAGCGAAGTCGCGCCCATAGGTGCGAAGTCCGGAAGCAACTCCGGGGGCTACAAGAGGATCGTTTACATCATCTGCGCGGTGGCTGCTCTGGGAGGCCTGCTGTTCGGCCTTGACCAAGGATTCATCGCGAACTCACTTACAACCATCGATGGGCAGTATCATCTCGGTGTCCAGGGTGGTGAGCGTTACTCGGCCATCCTCGCAACTGGCGGGATTATCGGTGCATTGCTCTCGGGCATCTTCGCACGCTTCCTCGGGCGAAAAAAAAGCCTGCTGTTTGCGGGGTTTATTTTCACTGCAGCTTCAGGGTTCTCGGCGATGCTACCTCCGCTGCCGGTCCTCTCGGCCTGCCGCTTCGCCCTCGGCTTCGGGGTCGGTGTTGCATCCTTTATCGTGCCGCTGTACCTGGCCGAAACTGCCCCAGCGTCCATCCGCGGCGCCATGGGTACACTCTTTCAGCTGATGATCACGATTGGCATCTTCCTGATCTCGCTGACGAATGTCTTCATCGCTCGAGCATTCACCAAACCATCCACTTCGCTGCCGCTCATGTTTCTGACGATCACATTGTTCGCGGCGATGATGTTCTTCGGCGGCTTCATACTGCCCGAGAGCCCGCGCTGGTTGATGCTCAAGCAAAGGAAGGAGCAGGCAATAGCCGTGCTGCAGCGGACGATGAACACGCAGCAGGAGATTGACGCTGAGATAGCGGACATGGAGCAAGCCCTGCATGGGCCGCAGAGCGCCGGTATCGGCATTGTCCTGCGCGGTTACTTCTTTAAGGTTCTCGTGGTCGGCGTAGTCCTGCAGATGTTCCAACAGCTCGTCGGCATCAACATGATGATTTACTATTCGCCGACGATCTTCGGCTACGCGGGCATAACCGGCTTGTTGGCGGCGATGACCGTCCCAACCGTCAACATGCTCTTCACCTTCCCGGCGATCCATCTCGTCGAGAAATGGGGACGCAAGAAGCTCCTGTATGTGGGCGCGGCGGCGATGCTAGTCACCATGGTTGCCGCCGGTGTCGCCTTCCAGTCGATTGCGGGCAATCCCGCAACGATCAGCGGCACCGTGAAGGCCGTGTTGCTTGTATCGGTGGTGGTCTACATTTTCGGCTTTGCGGTTTCCTGGGGACCGGTCGCCTGGCTCGTCTGTTCCGAGATTTTCCCGCTCGAGGGACGGGAAGTCGGGATGACGATTACGACCATGGTCAACTGGACGTTCGCGGGTCTGGTGATGGGCAACGCGCTTTCATTTATGAGGGCGCACGGGAACGCGTCCATCTTTTATGTTTTCGGAGGCTTTTGTGTGCTGGCCATCGTTTTTGTCGCTATGTTCGTGCCCGAGACGAAGGGAATCACCCTGGAGGAGATGGAGTTAAATCTCAAGATGGGCGTCCCACTGCGCAAGCTCGGCGAACGGCGCACCAAGCACACCACGCCGGTGCCGAACGAGGCTGGCGGAGCCCGTAAGTAATTTCGCCTTTAAGTGGTTTTGCTTCCGCGGGGCTTGAGTGGGATACCACAGCTCTTCAATATGGGAACGCTAGAGTGTGCCGGCTTCCAGATAGGGCAGCATCGCCGCCCCAAGCAGCCCAGCATCTGGCCCGGTGGCGGCGGGAACGACATAGGTCTTACCCGTCGTGAAGCCCTGATCTGCCCCCGGCTCGGTGAGGCCGTAGATATAGCTCAGCCGGCGCAATTCTTCGAACATCCGCGGCGCAAAAAGGTCCCAACCGCTGACCACTCCGCCGCCGATGACATAGAGCGGCAGGTTGAAAACATTCACCAGCATCGCCAGGCCCATCCCCAAATACTTGCCCGCATCGGCGAAAATCTGGCGCGAGGGTTCGTCCCCTTCGCGGGCCAGGTCGGCCAGATCGCGCGCCGTGAATTCTCCGTGGTCTTCAATGCGCCGGGCGATCAATTTTGCGATACGGTCAGCGCCGCCGCGAGCGGCAGCCCGGGTCGCAGCCCGGCAAATGGCGGTTGCGGACGCATATTGTTCCAGGCATCCTCGGCCGCCGCAGCCGCAGGGAAAGCCATTCTCAACCAACGGAATGTGTCCTCCCTCCCCACCCATGCCATTCATGCCGTGCCAGATTTTTCTATCCAAAACAATGCCCGCGCCCACGCCTGTCCCCAACGTCAGCATGCACATGGAATCGCCCGGCATCTCTTTGCCCACCCCGCTCTTCCACTCCGCCAACGCCGCCGCGTTGGCGTCGCACTCGGCGATGACCTGGCAGTGTAGTTTTGACTCCATCGCATCCTTAAGCTGGAAGCCATCGAAGCCAGGCAGGTTGGGAGGCCGGTGAAATCTTCCCGAAGGCAGTTCAAGCGGGCCGGGAGCCCCGATACCGACACCCAGCAGCTCCTGGTTTGGCCCGCACTGCTCCAGCACGCGTTGGATCGCGTCGCACATGTCGGCCACCACCACCTCGGGGCCTTCGCTCACGCGAGTG
The DNA here is from genome assembly GCA_963743365.1 of uncultured Acidobacteriaceae bacterium. Classification (GTDB taxonomy): domain Bacteria; phylum Acidobacteriota; class Terriglobia; order Terriglobales; family Acidobacteriaceae; genus PALSA-350. Next base: position 5,898 of record CAVUQE010000009.1, on the reverse strand, counting down.
GGTAGGTTGATGTAGGCCAGACGGTTCCATGCAGGGTCGAAGGCGGCAATGCGCAGATTCGTCCCTCCCAGGTCGACACCGACGGTGAGACGGCCCTTCTTGTCGCTCGATGTGGCGAGCGGCTTCGCTATTGATGGAATCTCCTGCTTGGTCAAAACTGAATGCCCCTTGGGTGCCGTTGTGGCTTGCACTTCGCCTTTATGACGTTAACAAGCCGACCCGGATTTCCTGCCACGCCGCGCTGGATATGGCAGCGTGTGCATCTTTCCGTAAAGAAAGCCGTATGAAGTTTGCCAACGCCACCGACCTCGACAGGAAATCCAGGGAAGCGGCGCAGGCTGATTGGGAGATGAGAGTTGGCGAGCCCGAACGGAAACGGAAGTGGATGTTTCCGGCTCCGCCGGGCTCACGGGTTCAACATTTAGGCGTTGCTGCCGAAGATCTTGGACGCCAACCCTGCCAAGCCACCAGCTTGCGCGGGTTGACCACTGTTGCCAGAGAGGTGGGACACGACCAGAGGAAGCACCACAGCGATGACTCCGCTCGCCACGGCTGGAGAAATGCCGGCGCGCTGCGCAATATTCTCAATGGCTGAAGTGCCCAGGCCCTGCTGCACCTGATCGGGGCTGATGGCTTTGTTCTCTCCCGGATTCACCCACGACTGCACCTGATCGGCGAGGCCGTTTTGCTTCAGCTGGTTAAGGATGCCGTCCATTCCACCGGGATGCTCCTGCATCACCTGGCTGAGTGCGTCGGCTACACCGTGGTGTTCCGGGGAAGCTCCGCCGGCAATGGATGTCAAGGCGTCGAGTAAGCCCATAATTGCTCCTTTGTTGTGCAGTTAGGTTCGCGCCCATAATACGCCGTTCGTGTTGTCGTTTGTGAATTAACTCCAAGCCGCTTTACGGGATGGAAGCGCTGCTCAAATCCAGCGTCGTGTTACCATCGTTCCAGTTGGGCGGCTAGCTCAGTTGGTTAGAGCGCCTGCCTTACAAGCAGGATGTCGGGGGTTCGAGTCCCTCGCTGCCCACCAACTCATCCCTGATTGGACCCCTTTAGAGTAATCATCCTATTCGCCGCGAGGCTCTCTCACCCCTTGGCGCATCGAGAAGTTGAGGAGATGAGACTTGACTTCCGATAGACTGCGCTCGATCTACGAGATCAACACCTGGGTGTGGCTGTCTGATCTGAGCCGGAAATGGAAGACCGCGATCGATCTGGGCTCCGTCCCTGCGGCCGAGTGGGACAGCATTGCCAACTATGGCTTCGACGCGGTCTGGCTCATGGGCGTTTGGGAACGCAGCCCGGCAGGCATTGCCATTGCCAATCGCAACCACAATCTTGTGGACGAATTTCGCCGGACTCTCCCCGATTTTGCGGTCGAAGATAACGTTGGCTCGGCTTACTGCATACGGCGTTACGTGGTCGATGGACACCTGGGCGGCCCCGCAGCTCTCTCCGTTGCCCGGAACGAGCTGGCCAAACGCGGTATCAAGCTGATCCTTGATTTCGTCGCGAACCATGTCGCGCCCGACTCCCCGTGGGTCACGGAACACCCGGAGTACTTCATCGCGGGAAGTGAGCAGGACCTGACCAACGATCCTGGCTCGTACGTGCGGGCAGGCGGACGAATTCTCGCCGCCGGACGAGATCCTAACTTTCCCGCCTGGCCTGATGTGTTACAGCTGAACGCTTTTCACCCTGGACTACGTGCAGCGATGGTGGAGACTCTGCTCGATATCGCGAGCCAGTGCGATGGGGTTCGCTGCGATATGGCAGAACTCTTGCTCAACGAAGTGTTCTCCCGCACCTGGCACGGACGCGCAGGGCAGGCGCCTGAAATGGATTACTGGCGTGCGGTCATCTCGCCGGTTCGTCGTGTTCATCCGAGGCTCATCTGTCTGGCCGAAGCCTATTGGGGCAACGAGCAGAAACTGCAGGAACAGGGCTTCGACTATTGCTATGACAAGTTCTTATACGACGAGTTTCGGAGTGGGGATGTAGCCGGCGTTCGGCGCCATCTCTCGGCGCCGGTTGCTTACCAGGAAAAGCTCGTCCCGTTCCTCGAGAACCATGATGAGCCCCGATCCGCCAGTGTATTTTCGCCCGCGAAGCTACGAGCGGGGGCTACGGCAATTGCCACCCTGCCTGGAGTGGCGCTTTTCCACGAAGGACAGTTCGAAGGCCGGAGGGTCAGAGTCCCGGTCTTCCTGCGGCGCCGCCCGGAGGAGCCGGTTGATCTCCCCTTGCAAACGTTCTACGACGAGCTGCTAAAGGCCGTCAAAGATCCAATATTTCGCCATGGGGAATGGCAGCTTTGCGAGGTGACGGGATGGCCGGATAACCACAGTGCGGACAATCTCGTGGCCTGGCGCTGGGCGATGGGCGAGAATCGGCGGCTGGTTGTTATTAACCTGAACCAGGGAGAGGCTGTGGGCCGGGTCCATGCGCGGTGGGACGGCCTGGGCGTCGGTCAGTGCCGGTTGGTGAGTGTCTTTCCCGGGACGGACTACCTTCGCGACCTAGACGAGATAGAATCCATGGGCCTCTTCGTAAAACTCGGCCCCTGGGGTTTCCACTTTTTCGAGGTTCATTCGTCTTCGGCGGCAGTGCAGTCAACAGCACCCGCTGTACAAAAAACTTCTTAACGCGCCGAGGAATTAGCTCACATTCTTCGCTCTTGCCGCTTTGTTCAGGGCCGCCTTGCCTTGGGCCCAAAGCTCATCGACATTTTTCACCGGTTTTCCGGCCAGGAGCTGGTTATAAGACTCCCACAGACGCTCTAGTGCGGTTGCCAAGTCATCATTGCTCTGCACCAGGCCCCGAATCCGGCCCTCAGTTTGTTCTTGGACGTTTTCCTGTGGAGTGGCAGGCAATGTGCCCGAGCCCACGAGTGCCGGTCCTATCAACGAATTCTCCGCAACGATAACCGCGCATTCGACGAGATCTTCCAAAATCTGACTGGAGATGTGTTCGTAACGCAGACCGTTAATTACGACAGACCAGTCTTCGGCCGCTTCATTTCGCCAGATTTGAAGATGTAGTTCCTTCATCTGGAGGAAACTTAGCCCTCCACGATCACAGCAAGAAGAGAAAAGGCGCATCGGATAACACTGGGGTAATTAGGAGAGGGTGACTCAGGCGGCCTCCCGTAACACGGCTGGGTGCGCCATTCAAGCCTTAGGTTGGCTTGAGTGGGATAATGGCTCTCGATGTGCCCAACGATTCGAGATCCAGGAACACATTGACAAAGGAAGGGTATTTTTCATGTCAGAGATTTCAACCGCTTCAGCTACGCCCGTGGTGGTCATCGGCTTTGATATGCCTTTTTGGCCTTTGGTCAGATTCCTGATCAAAATTGCCATCGCGTCTATTCCCGCAGGCATAGTGATTGCCTTCATATATATGGTGCTGGGCTGGATCTACGGGGCGATCCTGTTAGCCACGCATCACACGAATCTAATGAGGTAAGGCTGGAGTCAAGCGGTCGGCCCTCCGGGCCTAGGGAGCAGATGGGCTCTCTTTTGCCGTTCTCTTACGCAGGGACTAATGAGGCTTAGGCATGACTCGGAAGAGTCTGTGTGAGAATCCACCGATCTAGAGTTGAGTCCCGAAGGGACGGCTGAGAGTAGCCCAGGACGGACCCGGATTTTCTGTGCAGCTCGGTGGAATCACCGAGCCTCGTGCGGCTTTCCGTGAAGAAAGCCGCATACGCAGATCTGTCCGGTGCGGCGTGCAGAAAATCCGGGGTAGTCCTGGGTAATATTTGCAAGGATGACGCAGTCCCGCCAGGGACGACTGAAAATGCCCCAGGATGTAATCCTGGGCCCCGTCAACCATTCTCCAAAACTCGGGCTCACCCAGCGCTAAAGCGCGCAATCAGAGTCGAGACTCTTTCACGGAGCGCTAAAGCACTCGTTCCCCCGCATAAATGCGGGGGCTCCACCTCGTACCTGCGGGACTGGTATCGGTGGCAGCGTGTTCCCAGGGCATAACGAGCGCAAGCGCGCCTATCCACCGCATGTTAGCTGCGGTAAGCATGTACGCGGTCGCAAACCAGCCGCAGCCTATCTTCAAGATTCCCGGAAGCCGTCTTGAACGCGTCGGCGTCGATGGTGAGCGGAGCCCCTAGCACGACAAGCGGAGCGCCCAGTTCAGGAGTACGAATTGCATCTTCAATGGAAAGACCGCCAACCGCCTGCACCGGCACCTTAACCGCGGCAACCACTTCGCGCAATTGATCGAGCGGGCTGGGATATGGTTTTCCCATTGCCGCCAGGCCGCGGCGTTCATCGTAACCGACGTGATGAATCACGAAATCGCACCCAAAATCCTCTAGCCTTTTTGCCGCCGCGACCATGTCCTCGGCCGCAAGATTGTCGCCCATGACCTTGATGCCAAAATCTTTCCCCGCTTTCACTACCACTTTGATCGTTTCAGGGTGAGCACGCTCCATCACCACCACATGCGTCGCGCCGGCTTTGGCCATCATCTCGGCCTCCAGCCAACCGCCGTCCATCGTCTTTAGGTCGGCGACGATCGGAACGCCAGGGAACTCGGCGCGCAAGGCACGAACGCCGTTCATTCCCTCAGCGATGATGAAAGGAGTCCCCGCCTCCAGCCAATCAACCCCGGCACGCAGCGCGAGCCGGGCGGTTTCGAGTGCTTCGGGGATCGATGTGATATCTAACGAGATTTGTACGATGGTTTCCATATCTAGTCTTTGAAATGGCTATCTATCTTGGCGCGCAGAAAACGCACCGATTCCCGCAACTCGTCCATCCCATCCAATCCATCTTCGATGGAGACCCAGGAGTGAAATCCAACTGAATCAAGTATGGAGAAAATTTTGTCGTAATCGTTCATGCCTTTACCGATCACGCCGTGGGACAGCCGGCTGGCGTAGCCGACTGAATTCTCTTCCTTGCGTAGATCCTCAATCGTTCCACTCTTGAGATAGCGGTCGCTGGCATGCATGGAGACGACGCGGTGCTTCACCCGTTGCAGCAGCACCAAAGGATCCTCGCCTGCCAGGATCGTGTTCGAAGGATCATAGTTCACGCCGAACCATGGCGAATCGATTTGGTCCACAATTTCCACGAAGACATCCATCTTCTGAGCAAATTCCGGGTACTGCCAGTAATTGTCCTTGTAGTGATTCTCCATGGTCATGACGACGCCATGTTCCTCGGCAAAAGGGATCAGTCCTTTGATCACCTGGACAACCTGGGCAACGCCTGCTTGCCGCGTGAGTTCGGGCCTGCGCTGACCGGAGAGGACCCGGCAAAATTGGCCGCCAAAAAAAGCCGTGATTTCGATCATCCGCTTCTCGCGCTCGATCTCCGCCTGCAGGAGAACCGGGTCGGGCTGAGTGAAGTCGGGAGAGCAGCAGAGCATCGGCATGGCAAGGTGGTGCTTCGCGAGCGCGGCCTTCACCTCTTTAAGAAAGGCCTCATTGTCTTCCACAAAGCCCGCATAGAATTCAAGTCCGTCGACGCCGAGCGTTGCGGCCAGCTCAATCCATTCGAAAACAGTCATGGTGCGATCGACGCACAGCTCATCCATGTAGCACTTAGGAAATGCGGCTAGCTTGGGCTTCATGAAAGGGTTCCGTCCGAGCTTTCCTTCACGGGATTCCGGCCAACGACAGGGTATTGCTCCACATCGAGAATCGCGCCGTTGATCAGTGCGGCCTCATCGGACAGGAAGTAAACCGCGGCCCAGGCGATGTCCTCTGGCGAGAGCAAGCGGCCTGAGGGAGCAAATGTTCTGGAGACCCTGCTGGGCCAATCTTCGGGCAGGCCCTCTTTCATTTTCAAAGCAAACTCATTGGGGGTCAGAGTCCAACCGACGTTTAACTGGTTCACGCGGATGCCTTCGGTTCCATGAGCGTCCGCG
>CAVUQE010000008.1:0-471132 GCA_963743365.1 uncultured Acidobacteriaceae bacterium | reverse complement strand
CATTCTCGATTACGTGCAGGTCACGAATGCCGGCGAGAGCGGGCTTCGTGTCGGCGATCCTTTGGAAAAGAAGGAAGCGCTGCGGCTGAACGAGAAGCTGGCCGGCGAACACAAGCGGGTCATTGAGTTCGATCCCTTCTCCTTCTATCTGTCCGCGTGGGAAGAGGACCGTCACACCATTGCCCAGGCCAACATTGAACTGGATCAGGACGGCCACATCGTCGACGATCTGGTCAACGCCCGCCGCCAAGGCAACTTCGTGCTCGTGAACCGCGCCGAAGTGGATTACATCGACGTGAGCCCTAAGCAGTTGGTCTCCGTCGCCGCTTCGCTGGTGCCGTTCCTCGAGCATGACGACGCCAACCGCGCCCTGATGGGCGCCAACATGCAACGCCAGTCGGTTCCTCTGCTGGTGGCGGAAGCGCCGCTGGTCGGTACCGGGATGGAAGGCGTGACCGCGCGCGACTCCGGAGCCGTCATTCTGGCCAAGCGCAACGGCATCGTCGATTCGGTCGACTCCGAACGCATCATCGTCCGCGTGGAGGGTGAGCATCATCCCACCCAGCTGTCCCGCGAAGTCGGTTCGGATATCTATCAGCTGATCAAGTTCAAGCGTTCCAACCAGAACACTTGCATCAATCAGAAGCCGATCGTTCGCCAGGGCGACCGGGTGATCAAGGGGCAGGTGATCGCCGATGGTCCTTGCACCGAGCAGGGCGAGCTGGCCCTGGGCCGCAACGTACTCGTGGCCTTCATGCCGTGGCGCGGTTACAACTTCGAGGACGCGATTCTGATCTCCGAAAAACTGGTCCGCGACGATTACTACACCTCGGTGCACATCGAGGAGTTTGAAATCGAAGCTCGCGATACCAAGCTCGGACCGGAAGAGATCACGCGCGATATTCCCAACGTCTCCGAGTCGGCACTGCGTGACCTGGACGAAAGCGGAGTCATCCGCATCGGCGCCAAGGTCAAGCACAACGACATTCTGGTCGGCAAGGTAACGCCCAAGGGCGAAACCCAGCTCACACCGGAAGAGAAGCTGCTGCGCGCCATCTTCGGTGAAAAGGCCGGCGATGTGCGCGACGCCTCTCTGACCTGCCCTCCGGGTATCGAAGGCACCGTGGTCGACGTCCGCATCTTCTCCCGCAAGGGTCAGGAGAAGGACGAGCGCGCCAAGCTGATCGAAGGCGAGCAGATTGCCAAGCTCGAAAAGAACCTGGCTGACGAAATCCGCATTCTCACCGACGAGCGGTTGAAGCGTTTGGAATCGATTCTGGGCGGCAAGGAAGTGCTGGCTGACCTGCACGACGAGCGCACCAACAAGCGCCTCATCGTGAAGGAACAGATCATCGATCGCGACACCATCGAGCGCATCTCCACCCGCAACCTGAAGCGTATCCGCTACGCCGACAAGGATCCGCGAGTGAACGAGCAGATCGACGAGATCGAGGAGATGACCTCGCGCCAGATCGATGTGCTGCGCAAGATCACCAACGAGAAAATCGGCAAGCTGCAGAAGGGTGATGAACTGGCGCCAGGCGTAATCAAGCTGGTCAAGGTCTACATCGCCATGAAGCGCAAGCTGTCGGTGGGCGATAAGATGGCCGGCCGCCACGGGAACAAGGGCGTCATTGCCCGCATTCTTCCCGAGGAGGATATGCCCTATCTGCCCAACGGTACGCCGGTGGAGATCGTGCTCAACCCGCTCGGTGTTCCTTCGCGTATGAACGTGGGTCAGATCCTGGAGACGCATCTGGGCTGGGCCGCACATCAGCTGGGCGAGAAAATCGCCGAGGTGGTGCAGCGCAATCACGATGCCAACGAGGTCCGCGCCCTGGTGACGGAGCGCTTCGCCAACACGGCGACGCTGCGCCAACTGCTGGAACTCGACGACGAGATGCTGTTACGGGTCGCGGCGGGCATGAAGCGCGGCATCTGGTTCGGTACCGCCGTCTTCGACGGCGCCAAGGAATCGGAAATGAAGGCGCTGCTGGCGGCAGCCGAACTACCCAGCTCGGGCAAGACGCCGCTCTTCGACGGCATGACGGGCGAAGAGTTCGAGCAGCCGGCAACGGTGGGCTACATCTACATGCTGAAGCTTTCCCACCTGGTCGACGACAAGATCCACGCGCGTTCGATCGGACCGTATTCGCTCATCACGCAGCAGCCGCTGGGTGGCAAAGCGCAATTCGGCGGACAGCGTTTCGGCGAGATGGAAGTCTGGGCCCTCGAAGCCTACGGCGCTGCTTACATCCTGCAGGAGCTGTTGACTGCCAAGTCCGATGACGTCTATGGCCGTACCAAGATCTACGAGGCCATCGTCAAGGGCGAGGCGGCCATCGAGCCTGGCGTTCCAGAGTCGTTCAACGTGCTGATTCGTGAGTTGCAGTCCCTCTGTCTCGATGTGGAATTGATCAAGCAACCGGAAAAGAGACTTCCGGCGCCGGCTGTCGCAGCGGCGGACTAAGGCAGAAGAATAGATGGTCCTGCAACCTCAATTTGCTTTCGAGGTTGCGGGAAAACTGGGGTTTTGTATCAGGGCACGACTTTAGTCGGGCCGTAAGAGATCCAAAACTTCAGGGCTTTAGCCCCTGGGTTTTTTCCCAGGTTTCTAAGAAACAGACCTGTCCTCACAGGAATCGCTCCCGGGGAGGACAGGCCGAGCAGATTCATCCCGGGATCGTAGCCGGCACGCTTCGGAGTACTCATCTGAAGCAAGGTGCCAAGGAGGGTCGTCTTGTACCGTTCCAGCCCATTTGAACTGACCAGCCCTATTACCGATTTCGATGCCATCCGCATCTCGCTCGCCTCACCGGAAAAGATCCGCAGCTGGTCACATGGCGAGGTGACCAAGCCGGAAACCATCAACTACCGCACCTTCAAGCCGGAGCGCGATGGACTCTTCTGCGCCCGCATCTTTGGCCCGGTCACCGATTGGGAATGCCTGTGCGGCAAATACAAGCGCATGAAGCATCGCGGAGTCATCTGCGACAAGTGCGGCGTCGAAGTCACTCTCTCCAAGGTTCGCCGTGAGCGCCTGGGCCACATCGAGCTGGCGTCCCCCTGTTCGCACGTCTGGTTCTTCAAGGGATTACCGTCCCGCATCGGCCATCTCCTCGATATCTCCCTGCGTGACCTCGAAAGTGTTCTCTACTTCGAGAGCTACGTAGTGGTCGATCCCGGCGACGCGCCGGTGAAGGAACGCGAGATCATCAAGGACGAAGCCCGTTTCCGCGAGCTCGACACCCAATATCGCCCCACCGGTTTCAAGGGCATGATGGGCGCGGAAGCCATCAAGGAGCTGCTCAAGCGCGTCGTAGTCGACGAGCTGGCCATCGAGCTCCGCGAGCGCATGAAGACCGAGACCTCGCTGCAGAAGCGCCTCAAGTACGCCAAGCGTCTGAAGGTAGTCGAGGCTTTCCGCAAGTCCGGCAATAAGCCACAGTGGATGATTCTTGACGTGATCCCGGTCATTCCGCCGGAACTGCGTCCCCTGGTGCCGCTGGATGGCGGACGTTTCGCGACCTCGGATCTGAACGATCTGTATCGCCGCGTCATCAACCGCAACAACCGCCTCAAGAAGCTGATGGACCTCCATGCGCCCGAAGTCATCGTGCGCAACGAGAAGCGCATGCTTCAGGAAGCGGTAGACGCCTTGTTCGACAACGGCCGTCGCGGCCGCGTCCTGCGTGGCGCCAACAACCGTCCGCTGAAGTCGCTCTCCGATACCCTCAAGGGCAAGCAGGGCCGCTTCCGTCAGAACCTGTTAGGCAAGCGCGTCGACTACTCCGGCCGTTCCGTCATCGTGGTCGGTCCCGAGCTCAAGCTGCACCAGTGCGGCCTGCCCAAGAAGATGGCGCTCGAGCTGTTCAAGCCCTTCATCTATCACCGGCTGGAACAGACCGGGCACTGCACGACCATCAAGCAAGCCAAGGAAATGGTCGAAATGCAGGAGCCCATCGTTTGGGACATTCTGGAAGAGGTCATCAAGGACCATCCAGTACTGCTCAACCGCGCCCCTACGCTCCATCGTCTGGGTATCCAGGCCTTTGAGCCGGTGCTGGTAGAAGGCAAGGCAATCAAGATCCACCCTCTCGTCTGCACCGCGTTCAACGCAGACTTCGATGGCGATCAGATGGCCGTGCACATTCCGCTGTCGCCCGAAGCCCAGGTCGAAGCCAGCGTGTTGATGCTGGCCTCGCACAACATCCTGTCGCCCGCCTCCGGTCAGCCGATCACCGTGCCCACGCAGGACATGGTCCTCGGTCTCTATTACCTGACCAAGGCCAAGAAGGGTGGCAAGGGCGAAGGCCGTGTCTTCGCCAACACCGAAGAAGTGCTGATGGCGCTCGAGGCCAAGGAGGTCGAAACACTGACCCCGATCCGTCTGCGCTTCACCGGGCCGGTGCTCGACATGACCACCGCCTACGACGATCAGGATCTCACCCACACCGAGCCGGTGATGTACGACAAGCAGTACATCTCGACCACCGTGGGCCGCGCCATCCTGAACGATGCGCTCTCCGACGGCATGCCTTATGTCAACGGCCTGCTGAAGAAGAAGGGCATTGGCCAGCTGGTGAACTACTGCTACCTGAACCTGGGTCTTGAAGTGACGGTCAAGATGCTCGACCGCATCAAGGATCTTGGCTTCGCCTACGCCACCCGCAGCGGCTTGTCGGTCGGTCTGGATGACATGGTCATTCCCGACACCAAGTACACCGTGGTGCGCGATGCGGAAAAGAATGTGATCGCCGTGCAGCAGCAGTACCTCGACGGCGCCATCACCAACGGCGAGCGTAACAACAAGGTGATCCAGATCTGGTCAGCGGTAACCGAGAAGGTTGCCGATGAGATGTTCGACAACATGAAGAACGCCGACAAGGAAGGAGCCATGAACCCGATTTACATCATGGCCGACTCCGGCGCTCGCGGTTCCAAACAGCAGATCCGTCAGCTCTCCGGCATGCGCGGCCTGATGGCCAAGCCTTCCGGCGAAATCATTGAAACGCCGATCACCGCTAACTTCCGTGAAGGTCTCACCGTGCTGCAGTACTTCATTTCCACCCACGGCGCTCGTAAGGGCCTCGCGGATACGGCATTGAAGACGGCAGACTCGGGCTACCTTACCCGCCGTCTCGTCGACGTGGCCCAGGACGTCATTGTCAGCGAGCAGAATTGCGGTACGGTCGAAGGCATCTACGTAGGTCCCATCGTCGAATCCGGCGAGATCATCGAGCCGCTGCGCGACCGCATCATCGGCCGTGTCTCGCTCGAGAAGATCAAGGACTTCGAAGGCCAGGTGATCGTCGATGTGAACCAGGAAATCACCGAGGAGTTTGCCAACGCGATCCAGGGTGCCGGTATCGAGAAGGTGAAAATCCGTTCGGTGTTGACCTGCGAATCCAAGCGCGGCGTCTGCATTCTGTGCTACGGACGCAACCTTGCTTCCGGCCGCATGGTGGAGTTGGGTGAAGCAGTCGGTGTGATCGCGGCCCAGTCGATTGGCGAGCCGGGAACACAGCTGACCATGCGTACCTTCCACATCGGCGGTACCGCTTCCCGTGTTTCGCAGCAGTCTTCACTCGAAGCCAAGAACCACGGTACGGTTCGCTTCCTCAACATGCTCACCGTGCGCGCCAAGTCGGGCGATCTGGTGGCCATGAACCGGTCGGGCGCCATCGCGGTTCTGGATGAACGCGGCCGTGAGAAGGAGCATTACCAGGTCGTCTACGGCGCCAAGCTCAAGGTCGAAGACGGCCAGCAGGTGCAGCTCGGCCAGGTACTGGTGGAGTGGGATCCTTACACCTTTGCCATCCTGACGGAAATCGGAGGCACGATTCAGTTCAAGGACCTGCAGGAAGGCATCACCCTGAACGAAGAAGTGGATGAAGTGACAGGCCTGTCGCGCCTCGTGGTTGCGGAAGCAGCCGATGAGAAGCGTCAGCCGGCCATCGTCATCAAGGGCGCCAAGGGCAACAAGCGGTATCTGATGCCCAGCCGTGCTCACCTCATGATTCAGGATGGCGACGAGGTCTTTCCTGGCGACGTACTGGCCAAGATCCCGCGTGAGACGACCCGTACCAAGGACATCACGGGTGGTCTGCCGCGCGTGGTCGAGCTGTTCGAAGCCCGCAAGCCGCGTGAAACCGCAATCATCAGCGAGATCGATGGTGTGGTGAAGTTCGGTGAAGTGGCCAAGGGTCAGCGCAAGATCTACGTCACCGCGGACAACGGCGAGGAGAAAGAATACTCGGTGCAGCGTGGTGTGCACGTGAACGTGCAGGAAGGCGAGCGTCTGAAGGCCGGCGAGCCTTTGATGGACGGTCCGCTGAACCCGCACGACATCCTGGCCGTACTTGGCGAGAAGGAGCTGCAAGGCTATCTCGTCAACGAAATCCAGGAAGTCTACCGCTTGCAGGGCGTGGCGATCTCAGATAAGCACATTGAGACCATCGTCCGCCAGATGCTGCGCTGGGTGAAGATCGAGGAAGTCGGCGACACGTCGTTCCTGCTGGAACAGCAGATCGACAAGTTCCGCTTCCGCGAAGAGAACGAGCGTGTGATTGCCAAGGGTGGCAGGCCGGCGATTGGCCGTCCGCTGCTGCTGGGCATCACCAAGGCCTCGCTCTCGACCGACTCCTTCATCTCCGCTGCCTCCTTCCAGGAGACCACGCGTGTTCTCACCGAAGCCAGCATCAACGGCTCGGTAGACAGCCTGCGCGGCCTCAAGGAAAACGTCATCGTCGGTCGCCTCATCCCGGCAGGAACGGGCATGGAGTACTACCGCAACATCCAGCTCTCGCAGGAACTCGAAGAAGCCGCTGCCCGCGTGCAGCAAGAAGTAACGGCCGCCTTCGAGGAAGCCGAGCGCGAGTTGGAACTGATGCGGCAGGAAGGCGAAGCCGAAGAAATGGCAGCCGAGTAACTCGGCATCATCAAACAAACCACAAAGGCCGCGAGCAATCGCGGCCTTTGTGTTGTATGTAAGGTAGGGGAAAATCTTGCACCCGGGTGGAATTGTCCGGACGCAGCGCAATGCGCTCTGGCAGAGCGGCAGAGCGAGCGAATTCAACACCGCAACGGACGCCAGTCCCGCAGGGACGACACAATCTGTGGCCCGGCACGTCAGTGCCGGGTAGGGTGAGGTTTATGAGGCGAGTCCCGAAGGGACGGCACAATGCCCAGCTTGTACGTCAGGGGTCACCGCGTTAGTGGCAAGACGGAACATTCACCTGCGCCGAGAGCGATTATCACGGGGGTAAGTCCCGTCTTGTCACTATTTCCAGAAGCCCCCGAAGCCGGGGCCACGCGTCGACTCAAAATTCGCGTCTATACGTTCGCTGTTCCTTCGCCTATACTGTTTGTGGGATGTTCAACGCAACTGAAATGTGGTATGTGCGTTTGTCGCGACGACCATGAATGCTTCGTTTCCGGAACTGATGTTCGGTCTAGTGGGCGCTATAGGGACGGACCTCAATCAAGTCGAAGATGCTCTGACGAACAGCCTAATTTCGGTTGGATACGCCGTAGTACCGATTAAGGTAAGCGACCTGATGCGTGAATTGAATCCTCCCTGGTCAACATTTCCGGGTCGAGATGATCCTGAATACTACGATCGGGCTATGGATGCCGGAAATAAGCTGCGCGAAACGTTGGGGGATGCGGGGGTTCTTGCAAAACTCGCAATAGCGTCTATCCGGGGAAGGGGCGATAAAGCCGGCAAGGATGAAAGAAGGAAGGTCGCCTATATTTTCAATTCCCTGAAACGGCCCGAAGAGATCGACTGTCTCAGAGGCATTTATGGCCCCTCCGTTTTTATCGTCTCAGCATATTCAACTAGAGCGTCACGAGTAGATAGGCTTGCAACGCTCTTAGCCGAGCGACAGCACGACAATAAATCGAGTGCCTATCGCGGAAGAGCCGAGGTACTCATCACACGGGACGAGAATGAAAGCTCCCCGTATGGTCAGGGTGTGCGGAAGGCTTATCCGCTTGCTGACCTATTCGTTCGGACCTCGTCTGTTGCGAATCTACAGGGCTCCATAGACCGCTTTGTACACCTGCTATTTGGGGACGTCTGGAGAACCCCGAGCAGGGATGAGGAGGGTATGGCCTTCGCAAGTATCGCTAGCCTTCGATCTGCGTCTCCGGCGAGACAGGTGGGTGCGGCGATTACCGACGATGCTGGCCGTGTTTTAGGTGTCGGAACAAATGAAGTAGCCAAGCCTGGGGGCGGTCAATATTGGGAAGGTGACGGCGACGACGGTAGGGATTTTCTTTATAGCGATTACGACACTAGTGACAAAATGCGAATGAATCTGTTGTCTGATGTGATCGATCGCTTGCGAAAGCTGGGTTGTCTCTCCGGCGGCTGTCCTGGAATCAGTGGACTCTTGGCGCCTGACTCAGAGAGCTATAAATCCCTAAGAGACGCACAGCTGTTCGACACGATTGACTTTATACGGGCGGTTCATGCAGAAGCCTCCGCTCTATTCTCCGCAGGCTACGCTGCTCGCGGAGCAACTCTTTATGTGACGACATTTCCCTGCCATGAATGCGCTAGGCACATAGTAATCTCCGGTATCAAGCGGGTCGTTTATATCGAACCCTACCCCAAGAGTTTGGTATCGGAGCTGTTCCGCGACTCGATATCGGTCGATGCTAATCAACAGAGCGACCAGCGAATTCAATTTGTACCGTTTGTGGGTATTGCACCGTCCGTGTATGCGGAACTTTTTAAATCGACACCTGGTAGAAAAAGAAAGGACAAGGACGGAAAGATCATAAAGTGGACAGCATCGTCCTCATTTCCACATCTTTCTGTCTCATACTCTGCTGATGCAGTAGGTGTTGCAGAGACAGCAATGATCAACTATTTCAGCCGAAAACTGGTCGAGAAAGGAATAGTAAATGAGCAGAATTGAGGAACCACTGGAGAAGGGTTGGCTTGGTCGAGTGATTCGGGACGTGAAAAATGAGGTTGCAACTTGGCCCTCAGGTTCGAGCTTTCCCAAGCATTGTCAAAACGAGTCGCCTAGTGAAGAAACCAAGAAACATACAGTCAACGCGCCGCCACCCGGTGCTGAATGAGATACTCTTAGGGGAATAAGGGAACAGAATTTCCCTTATTCTAGTCTCATCCGCTGACCTGATCTCAGCCAGAGTGCTTACCGCTTGTTCGGGTTGGAGGACAAGACAGAAAGCTGCGAAGAACCGGCGACCGTCTAGGACTTGGTTCTCTCTCGATTGCCGGAAGTCGGCGGCCATCGCCCCGAGCCAGTCGGCTTTTGCTTCCTGTACCGCATTCCGGACATCCGACGGATTTACGAGGTTCATCGAGCCAGACCCGGCGGGAAAGAGGTTGAAACCTCATATATGCTGTTGGTGCATTTTGATCTCTAAGACCCGTCATATAAAAGAGAAAATCGTCAGCAGCGTGTGAAACCGCAACGGCGTTCAATGTAATGACGCTAGGAGCAACGACCTCCGGCTCACCGACGTACCGCTGTCCTTTCCTCTCACCTTCCGATATGCTTTCTTCTTGGAGCTTTGCGCTGTTAATCAGCCTGTTGCAAAGCAGGCAGCCGAATTCCGGCGTCACCGGCCGAACGACGCTGAATACATCGGCTACCTCGCCTGTAGTTCTATCGACCTGAACCTTGGCGCCGACCTGAACCCCAGGAATCAGATACTGGTGCACGATGGCATTGAACAGCAGTCTCGCACGCATGCTGTCCGCTGCAAGGAAAAGGTAGTCGCAGTCGAGAAAGCTGGACGCGATTTCTGCTTCCAGAAAATCACCCAATATAGCATTGATTTTTGCGCGGGGATTGGCGCGGAGAATATTGCGACGCGCCAAGGCGACCTTCGTCCTTGCGAAGCGTACAGCGAGACGTCGCATCCATGCAGGCTTCGTATCGGCGGCGAACCAGGACAGCGCATCCCGCAGGGTTGAGCCGGTAAGTCGTGGCAGATTCGAGAGCGCGGCTCTGTCCGGGTCGGCCAGAACCAAGTTGCCTACCCCAAGCCGACCGAGATACTCCGCAAGCAGCGATCCTGCTCCTCCCAGGCCGATGATACCGACCTTCGCTCGAGAGAGGACATCCTGACCTGCATCGCCAAACAGCCTTGCCTGACGATCATAGAGCGGACTTCTGCCTTTGGGTCTGGCAAC
The DNA here is from genome assembly GCA_963743365.1 of uncultured Acidobacteriaceae bacterium. Lineage (GTDB taxonomy): Bacteria > Acidobacteriota > Terriglobia > Terriglobales > Acidobacteriaceae > PALSA-350. The sequence goes on along the minus strand of CAVUQE010000008.1, from coordinate 460,952 downwards.
AGGCGCTGAATGAAGCAGTTTCAGGCTATGACCAATAACGGAGGCCCCGGCAAGCTCAAGCTTGCGTTCCGTTGACAACCAAATGCTGCCTGCAATCGCATTTTCCGCAAACACCAGCGCGCCCACGGGTATCCCGTTACTGATGTCCAGAAGAGCGGGGTATCCACGCTCGTGGGAACGCCAATCGTCTCCCGAGAAGCCGACGCGATCCCGCCCACCGTGATTGTGTATCGCAAGGTAGACGAGCCGCTCGCCCGCGCAGTGCGCTATGCGGTCTGCGATGAACCCCGCCTTGAGCATCCGGTAACCGCGCTTTCCCGGAACATAGTCGACGCCGTCCACTGCGAGATGCAGATCCCGCGCGAGCAGACGGACACTTTGCTCGGTCTCAGCGATTCCGGCGACGATGACAGCTCCGTGCTCCTCGCCATCTCCGGGAAATAGATGGTCGTGAAGCCGCGTATAAAGCTGCTGAGGAAGAATCAGACGCCACGGTTTGTTTATGGACGGGTAATCAGCCATCGGAGCACCTTGCACAGTTTGAGCAGAGCTGTGTGTGAAGTGGGGTCGAGCCGGTTGGTCCGCCGGGAAATCTGAACGGCGGGAGCTCCCCGGTAAGAGCCGATTGAAGTGCCCCCCCCGAGAGCCTTTCCGTCTTTCCGGCTCAGATCATGACGAACGAAATGCGGATAGACGTCGGCGTAAGGATAGGTATGGGTAATGTGAAAGCCGAACCACGACCGAGCTTGCTGATAGAGTTCGCCCTCAATGGGCACATCGTGGATGGTGAGAAACGCGCCGCCCTGACCGTCCTCAGCTGAGTCAAGACGGCACGAAGGAAAAGCGTCGCGGATTTCCTGTACTGCGTTCTGAACTTCCGGTGTCATCGAGCCAGGACCTCACGAGTTGTCGTCGTCAGCAATAGCGTGGAACCGACTCTCGTCGCTGATATGTACCTCTTCGTGATCGCCGATTGGTTTGTTGGGCTGGTGATGCCGCAGCAGGTACAGGAGGAAATCCAGTTCGATCTTGACGCCCTGTTCCTTGGCGGCTTCCTTGATCTGAAGTCCGGTGTGGTGATGTCCCTTTAGGTGAACCGGCTTCTCGTTGACGTGAATCTTGACCGGCTCGGGGTGATGGGTTGGATGATGATGGTGGTAAAGTTCACTGCGTTCATGCGGGGTTTGCTGTTCAGGTTCCATGGTGGGCTCCTTGATTGTTAGATAGACGTATAATTGCTAAAGTCGAATCACAACAGGGATGATTGCATAAGTGACTTTAAATTGCAATATCGCAATTAAGGGAGTAGATGAATGTCCGTAAATTTCGACGCAGAAGCCTTTTACGCTGCCCTCGACAGCCAGCGTTTGGCAATGGGAATGACCTGGAAGGACGTGGCTGCCGAAGCCGGAGTCAGCGCATCGACGCTCACGCGGATGTCTCAGGGGAAGCGTCCGGACGTAGATGGTCTCGCGGCGTTGCTGAAATGGTCAGGGCTGCGTGCGGAGATGTTTATTCCGATGGAGGATGCGACGAAGAAGAAAGCGGAGCCGCTCGCGCAGATCACTGCCGTTCTTCGCGCGGATAAGAGTCTCAGTAAGGCAAGCACGGAAGCCATCGAGCAGATCCTGAGGGCTGCCTACAAGCGTTTCAAGGAGCCGGAATCATGAGTCTGAGACGCGGCTTTAAGGCCAGTGCCAATCGTATAGCGGTAAGACTCCGGCGCGGCCAGGGCCTCTCACCGGAGGCACCGATCAATCTCGAAATCATCGCCGAGAGGCTCGATATCGAGATTGCGCCCCTGTCCTCATTTGCCGCCAAGCACCCCGCAGCGGTCCGTCAGCTTACTGTCACGGATTCCGGCGCGTTTTCAGCGACCACACTGAAAATCGATATGGGCAAAAGAGTGATCATCCACAATGATTCACATGACCGCCGTCGACAGAGAAGTAATATCTCGCACGAATTATCCCACGTCCTCTTAGGGCATCCATTCACCTATCCAATTGACGCATCGGGTTGCAGGAACCATGATCACGATATCGAGGAAGAGGCGACATGGCTTGGCGCAGCCATCCTTGTTTCCAACGAAGCTGCGCTCCACATCGTTCGCATCGGGATGGACTCCGAGACAGCCTGCGAAACCTATGGGGTAAGCCTACCCCTCCTCCGTATGCGGCTCAACGGGAGCGGAGCACACATCCGGGCGAGACGGACCTATCGCTGACGACATTCACCGGAACGGGTTCCGCTCTAGAGATGCGCGACACACGAATTAACCCCTTAATGAAATGCAACAACGGATTGTGGGATTATTTCGTCTGTCGCACATTTTCCGGAGGCGCTTTCCTTCAGTGTCAGTTCCGGTCTGTGCTGGTTTGTTCACCCTATTTGGAGGCCACTGAACCATGAGGTTGATAGAAGCCCAGCAGAATGCAAGTCGAATTCTTGATGCAGAACGTACGAGCCCGACAGTCACCTATATCTCCCCAGCACCGTTCGCCAACGAGGCCGCCTTCGTCATGAGCGCCCTTGGCCAGCGAGGGCGCCATCCCAGACCGGTGTCCGAAACACCTGGCTACTTTTTCCTGCAAAGCCGCAACTACGACTACCTTAAGTCATACTTTGAAGACATCGCGCCAAATGAGCGTCCGCTGTTTCTGGGGAAACTCCGCGAGCCGCTGGCTCATCCGAATTCCTTCAAGGGTGTGGGGCAGGACCTCCTCACCGCTGGCAAGACTGACAGAACCAACTCCGAACTGCCTTTGATCGCTGAATTTCTGGTACGGCAGGGTGATGCTAAAGCTTTTCTAGGCGCGTTATTTGGTGCGCCTCTAAGGCCCGGGTTGACTCGACTTTTGCTGCACGTTGAGGAGATGATTGCGTTAGACTATCGCCTTTTCTCCGATGAAGAATATGACGAGCTTGAGCGTTTTGTTTCCACGACGAAATACAAGCTAAAAGAACTAAAGGTGCAACCGCGCCCCTCCAATACAGAGGAGTCAAATTACCGATATCGTGTATGCGAAGAGGGAGGGGTCCTGTGCGACTCGATTGCGGAGCAATGTAATAGGGCAAAGTATCTGCGCCTCGCCACACAAACGACACTTCGCGCGGGCGGCCGGCTCGAAGGGATCGACTCCCTCCAGCCGAACGAGGATGATGAGAATTTCGATGCGCTTGCGAAGCAAGCTCGATCAGCCATCGAAAACGGAACTCCAGAACTGGGATTGGATCGCCTGCACACATTCGTTGTGAAATACATCCGGAAAGTCTATGAGAGCCACTTTGGCAAAGCTGCGAATCGCATGGCGACAGCGAACAGTCTCCTTGGCGAGTTTGCGAACGACCTTCGTCAGAAAGGCGTTATTCAGTCCAAATTAACCTCCGACATTCTAAAATTGTCGACCAAAGTGCTCGACGAGTTCAATCACGTCCGAAACAACCAGACGCTAGCTCACGACAATCCAGAGCTAATCAACAAAGATGAGGCGTACTTCATCTATCAAAGCATCGCCGCATCGATCCGCTTCCTCGGCGCTCTTGAAGAGAATCGAAAAACTCCGTCATGATGGGACAGGGATCCGCGACAAGGGATCCGCGACAAGAGGGGAGATGCAGGGACGGCATACCTATTGCAGCAATCCGGGTGATACGTATCGTGTCCCTAATCTCCCCTACGATCATCGACTCGGGAATTATCTCTATCTATCTCGCATCCCCCGGCAGTCGCACCAACGACTACGTGTGCGGCTCTCCCGGATGCACGTTACTGCTCGGCCTGCAAGCTTCCATTCGGCACCAGAACAACATCGCAATCACTCGGTAATGAAATTCCCGGAACTGGTGCCGCCCGGATCTGCGGCGCACTTACTGCGAAGCGCTGTAGTGAGCTGGATCCTGGTCGTAAGCGCGGCCAGTTTCTCATCCCGGGGATATTGAAGGGACAGACGGACAGTGTGTCGGAGAGAAACTGCTTCATTATTGGGGCAGGAAGCAGTAGGGGGGTCTGTGGAAGGGAGATTTTCTAGGCCGCTAGCAACATCTGATTGAGAGGCTATGAGCTGTTGAAGTGATGTGGGTGCGGTGTAGTTGCGTTCGTGGCGTTAAGCGTGAGCCAGAGCCGCTCGATGGCGGAACAGTTTGAGAAGATTGTGCGTGGCGCAAATAAATTTCCACTCTGATGTCACGTTCAACAGGCCTCGTAAGCGGAACCTGCGGATACCACGTGCTTCTTTGATCTGGCCGAATACTGGTTCCACCGTTGTCTGTCGAAGTGCATACCGCGCTTTACCGTCCTCTGTGGCCAGAACTTTTCTCATGTCAAACGCTTCCTGGCTGCGCGGTGCGCAGGGCGGCAAAGGTTTACCTGGTATATGCGGCTTGGAGTCAGGTGCGACCAGCATTTCAATGCCGCTCATCGCCGGATCCTGCAGGCTGGTGGTGTCCCAGTAGCCCGCATCGGCGGTGATGGTTGTTGGCACCGCTTGCAGTGTTTTCCGTAGAGTCTTCACCATGGGTAGCAACTGCTGACGATCAATAGGTTGCTGAGTTAGCTCTGCGGCCACGATGATCTGCGCGTTCGAGTCTACGGCGACCTGTGCGTTGTAAGCCTGCACAAAGCCTCTTTCCCCGCTGTCTTTCATCACTCGCGAGTCAGGATCGACGAAGTTATATTGCCGGCTGGGCGAGACGGCGTTCTTTCTCGCTCGCAGACGCTGCTTCTTATCCTTCTCGCGCTGTCTGCGATCCTTAGACGCCTGGCTTGTCTGTTCCGCTTTTCCACGGGGACCACGTTTGCCCGGAGTATAGCCGTCCAATGCGGCTTTTAGTTGTGCCTGTGCTTCCTGTTCTAACTCCGCCTTGGCTTGCTGCAGCCGCTCGAAACGCTTTTGGGCATTTGCTAGCTCATCGGGTAGTTGATTGGCCAACTGGTCCAGCCCGAGGCGCCGCTCTTCCTCACGATCGGTCTGCTGTGCTTGCCGCAGCAATCGCGCTACCTCGGCGCGCCAGTGTTGTTCCCGTTCGCTGATGCGTTCGTACCTTACGGAGCGCCGAGTGCTAGCGTTGGCCTTCATCTTCGTGCCGTCGATCGACACATTTCCCAACTTCACCAGACCAGCCTTCTGACACAGTCTCAGGGCTTGTACGAACAAGCTCGCCAGCGCTTCCACATGTTGCTGACGAAAAGCAGCAAGGGTATCGTGGTCGGGATGCTGGTCGGAAGACAAATAGCGAAATGCAACGTTATCGTAAGTAGCCTGCTCGATCTTGCGGGAACTCGTGATTCCGATGCAGTAACCGTAAAGCAGCAACCGCGCCATCAACACTGGATGGTACGCTGACAAACCTCGCCCATCACTTCGTTCATAGCTGGCGTAGATAGAAGACAGGTCCAGCTCGTTCATCACGTCAGCTACAAATCGCGCCAAGTGACTCTCAGCCAGCCAGTCCTGCAGAGAGGGCGGAAGCAATAACGGCTGGTCGTGGCTACAAACTCGAAAACGCTTGTTCACCAGCCAATCCTACGAGATTCTCCTCCCGGAGCGCGACCACTTTTCGTGCACTGCTCACATCTATCTCCGACACACTGCGGAGTAATCACCAGTTGAAACTCTCTTATGTGCGCGGTGCGGATGGTGCTTACTCCGTCTGGCCCTTCAGTGCTCTTCCGGGCGATTCAAGGGGAGTCTCGGGAAAGGCGTGGAGTGGGAACGGGGCCGTGGTAGTCTGCCAAGGATTCAACCAGGAGGTATCCAGATGAACTGGAGACTTGTCACTGCATTGTTAGCGGTCTTGGCGCAAGCCTCGCAGGCTCAGGAAACAAAAACTCGCTTTTTCATGAGTGCATCGGCCCTAGCGGATGTTTGCAGGGCTGCAATACGACTGGAGGACAAATCACGAACTGTCTCGGACGCTGGCGATTCATCTCAATGTGTCGGCTACATACAGGGAACGCTAGACACCTTCGAAGCCGTGAGAGGTTGGAAATGGGCACCGAAGGCGGGGTCTATTTGTATGCCGCAGGAAGCCGCTACCGATCAAGCCATCAGGATTTTCCTCAAGTACATGGATGACCATCCAGAGGAGTTGCACTTCGCAGCTACCCCGGAGCTACAAAGTGCTCTACGAAATGCCTTCCCATGTACCTAGTGGGGAGATTCGGGACAGTCCGGAAACTCCGTATCAGGTAAATCTTGCGAGAAACCCTCAAGGCTAATTCGTGGCGAATGGAATTCAATTAATCGATGCGGCCCCTATCGAGGTACAGTTTGCTTGTCGCTCACGTAAGCTAATCTTTGAGAATCCGCATCGACGCTCACCATCATGGACCTGAGGCGGGAACTGGGGGACGGTCACCGTATTAGTCTCGAGGCTCAACTCGTTAAGAAGGACAGTATTGTTATGCAGTATGTCCACTCGTCGGTGGTACGATGTCCACGAGTTTTCTTCAGCGAATTCCCCTGGCCACATTAACTGCGCCTCACGCTGCTGCCAGACAATTGTGATATCTCCCCGTGTGGTCCCGCATTCTGCTCCAGGGCGTTCCCGCAGGTTTCAGAAATTCTTCGCCACCCCCGCCCCGGAGGATTATTATCGCTCGGATAGCTGGGGGGCGAAATCATGTCGAATGAGTCCGACTGGACTGGTGTTGCGGGCCTTTTGTCGAAGTGGTTGGATCGCGCAAGGACCAACCAGTGGCAACACTATGAATCGGCGAAGCACTTCGACAAACTGCACAACGCGATCGGAATCCCGGCAGTAATGCTCTCGACTATCGTTGGTACGACCGTTTTCGCTGCCCTGCAGAAGCAACTAAATTTTTGGGTGCAGGTGGGCGTCGGTGCGATCAGCATCGGACGGGAAGATAAGGGGACGGACGGACAGTGTGTCGGAGATAGATGTGAGCAGTGCACGAAAAGTGGTCGCGCTCCGGAGGAGAATCTCGTAGGATTGGCTGGTGAACAAGCGTTTTCGAGTTTGTAGCCACGACCAGCCGTTATTGCTTCCGCCCTCTCTGCAGGACTGGCTGCCTGAGAGTCACTTGGCGCGATTTGTGATAAGGTGGGGACGTTCACCACGTTTACCGTACAAAAATACCTCTTGAACTGTAGCTACACTGTATTTACACTAGAACCACAGAGCGTTTCGGCGCGGCCAATGCGCTTATTGCTGAGACTTTTGATCGACGACCATTGATCGCATACAACTACTGTCACAACACAGAATCCACTTAAAGACGCAGCGAAAACTCACATCAAACGAAAAAGACCAAAAGGAGAAAACAGATGCAGATCAAGAGATGTTTGCCACTTCGCACAAGCGATCGTGGTGTTTTGGAGGACAGTAGATGCTGCAATTCGATTGGGACGATGAGAACCGCAGTCACGTCGCAGCCCATGATGTTTCCTGCGCGGAAGCAGAGCAAGTAATCAAAAACGAACCGTTCGATCTTGAATTTCAAACAGAGAACGGCGAAGAACGGTTTGTACAACTAGGAGAAACGAATGCTGGCCGCATTTTGGTCGTAGTGTCCACATCGCGCAAGACCTTGATCCGCGTGATTACAGCGTTCGATGCACCCAAGGCGATGAAACGTGTTTACATCGTCCAGAAGGGGAATTTGTATGGAACAAACCCTCAAGGTTCCTAAGTTGAAGACCGAACGCGACGAAGCGCATTGGTGGGTTGCCAATCAGGATCAGCTCACCCAACAGTTTGAGCGAGCTGCAGCTGAGGGAAAACTCGGGCGTGGAACTGTCGCGCGGCGAGGGAATACCCCCACCACAACAATCCGGCTAGACCCCGAAGATATCGCAAAAGCTCGCTTTCATGCAGAACAAAAAGGTCTCAAGTATCAAACCTATCTGAAAATGCTGATTCATCAGGCACTCCAGCAGCAAGAATTTCAAAGTGACCCAAGCATTCGGCCCGGAGAGAAAAATATGGCAAAAGCACCGAAACATCCCGGTCTCGATGGCCGCTCTCGCAACGAAGACGGTGAAATTCGCAAAAAGCGTAGTGACACCCTAGTTGGGACACTCCGTGATGAATACGGTGACGATTTTGCCAAGGGTTATCGTAGCGACACCAAGCTTGGTACGGTTCTCGAACGCGAAGGGGTTGACGATTTGAGTCAGTTGTTGAAGAAGAAGAGGGGCTGAGGTCCGCTCTTCCGTCTTGGTTACGCCGAGAAGCGCAAGAGGACTATCAGACGAGCCACTGCGGGCAGACGGAACCTTTACTTGGGTGTCACGATTGTGATGGCAAAGATAAAGTCCCTTCCGTCCCGCAGTTCCGCCGCCGCATCGCTTCGCCCCCTAATTCGAGTGCCAGATCACCTTGCCGCCACGGATCGTATATCTGACCTTGGTGAACGCCTCCGGGTTCCCCGACGCCGGATCCTCTGACAGAATCGTCAGATCACCGCGCATTCCGGGCATCACCCTGCCTTCGCGCTGCGATAGATGAAACAGCTCCGCCGGAGCCGTCGTCAACATGGCCAGCACGTCGCGAAATCCAAACCCAGCCTGCATCAGCTGACGAAATTCCTCGCTCTGGTCGTAATCCGTGAGAAACCCGGTGTCGGTGCCATAAACCAGCCTTCCCCCAAGCTGGTGAAACCGGTAGTCGAGCCCGCGAATGTTCGCGATATTGTCGTCGCGCGAGAACAGCTTGAGTGTCGGAATGATCGTCATGTGTTGCGCAATCATGCGCCGCAGCATTGCCTCATCGATTCCACTGGTAGCCTCCGGCGTATGCGCCAGAACGTCCACCCCAGCGTCAATGGCCACTTTCGTGCCCTCGAGGTTTGAGGAATGCGAAAAGACCAGCTGCCCATGTCGATGTGCCTCATCGACCGCGGCACGCGCGATCGCCACTTGCATCGGAGTGATGTGGCCGGGGCTTACAATCGAACCGGTGAAGAGCTTTACGATGTCGCATCCGGCCGCTCGGTTTCTATCGACAATGGTCACTGCGTCTGCAGCCGTTTCAGGCTGTGCCATCTTTGCCTTCAATTCTGGCGGAAGCTCCGCTAAGTAGTACGGCAACGCATGCGCGGGAAAGATAGGGATGCCCGCGGTAAAGATGCGCGGTCCCAGGACTTCGCCGCTGTCCACGCGCCGCCGCAGTGCAATCGTATTCTCCCCGTCCGAGCCAGTATCTACCACTGTCGTAAAGCCCGAGTGCGTGAGCATCTCGCCGATCTGGCGTGCCAATTTATCTGCGGGTTGGTTCGCGGCGTCGTTCCACTGCGGCTCCATGAAATGGACATGCGCATTCCAGAAACCGGCAAGCACCACGCAGGCTTGGCAGGAAATCGTCTCCATGCCCTTGGGGATGCGCAGATGCTCCCCAACTCCCGCGATCACTCCATGACGGATCACGATTGTTACGTCCCTCCGCGCCGGCGCATCTGGCGCGGCGTAGACAGTGGCGCGCGTGATCGCTAGATCCTGTGCTCGACCAATAGCAACCGCACCGGTCAGGAATAGCGCAAGGACAATAGCTCTGATACACAAGACCCTGATCATCGACATTCCCGTTTATACGAAGTTTCGTGGACAGAAGTTTCGTGGAAGGTAACCCGGGGACCCCGTTTACCTGCAATCACGCACAAACGCGGAAACGTTCTGTCTGGTCCCCAAGTTCCGAGTTCTCCCCCTAGCGAAACAGCAGCGGCGCGAACTGGACCAGGTTATCCCGCCACACGTTGAAATGGTGCGCGCCCGGCGTCTCCACCGCGGTGACGGTAAGCCCCTTGGCCTTCAGATAGGCGATCAACTTGCGGTTCGCGGTCACGAGGCCGTCATCCACGCCGCACGCAATCCACAGCAGGCGCAGCTTCGCCGCATCCACGCCCGCCAACTGCGTCGCCGGGTCCAACAGATGCACTGCGGAGCTAAAGCCGCCAACGTACGCGAACTGCGCGGGGTGGGTGAGCCCAATGGTAAGGCTCTCCAACCCGCCCATCGACAGGCCCGCGATCGCGCGATCTTCACGCCGGGCTGACACCCGGTACTCCGCCTCCACCCGCGGCATAATCTCTGCCAGCAGCGCCTGCGAAAACAAGCTGGTGTTGTGATCCACCAACAGGCGATCCCGCCACACCACGCCGAACTTGCCTAGAAAGCGCAGGTCCCCGTAGCCCAGTGGCATCACCACCACCATCGGCCGAATTTTATGCTGGGCCAACAGATTATCCAGGATGTTGTCGGCCTGCAGCCCAGACGTCCACTCATGAGCGTCCCCGCCCCAGCCGTGCAGCAAGTACAGTACCGGGTATTTCGTCTCCGCGCGCGCATCGTACCCTGGCGGGGTGTAAACGATCTAGTCGTCCTGCTTTGCCGGCAGTCCCTCGACGACCTTCGTGGTGGAGTGGTCCAGGTGCAGCTCCCCGTGGGCCGCGATTGGCGGTCCGATCTGCAAACGCGGGTCACGCTTCGATTCAATTAGCGTCGAGCGAGACCCGCGTTTGCCAATCGGGATTGAACTTACTCAACGCTCTGGAATCCAGTTTCCATGGTCACTCTGGTTCCGATGACATTGCCCTGAACGTGACCGAGCAAATTGCCCGCCTCGTCCCACTGATCGATGGTGAATTTTCCCGAGGTTGCGTTCCCTTTGGCATCGAGGGTTAGCCATTGCTGAATGCGGGCGGGGCCGACGATGTTGGCGCCTGTGGCGTCGTACGAGATGCCGAAGTGGTTCAGCTGATAAGTGCATGCGCCGGTTTTTATCCATACACCGAGGCAAACGTCGCCGGTTAGGGGAGCACGCATGCCGGAGACATTGATCTCCGTGCCATCACTATGCCACTGAGCGTAGCCAGCGTCCACCTCCGTGCCGTCCTTGATTCCATCACTGCCTTCGGAGATCCAATGCTCTTTCCAGGTTCCGACTATGCTGGGTCCGTGCGGGGTGGCAGCCTCGTCTTCGATGTTGAGAGCCGCTGGTACAAGTCGCGGCGAGGCCATCTGGGGCTGCCAACTGGCGCCGTGTGGTGCTGGACTATAGAGGCCGCAGCCGGCGTGGGCAGCGGGAGCAAACATGGTTGCGACTACCAGCGCGCTCAGCGCCGGCACAATTTTCCAACTTCCTGATCTCATGACTTCCTCCTCTGCCGGGGAATTGCCGGCTCGCACGAGATAAAACCCAAGTCGGGTTGGGGAACAATACAGGAAGGTAAATTCAGAGGTGAAGAAAGCTGAAGGCGTAAGTCACTGAACCTGGGAGAGATTCCTCCGTCCAGGTTCTGACCGGTGCTATACTTCAGCCACGCTGAGGGGGGAGACAGTGCGCGTTGTCGTCTATCAATTCGGCGACTTCAGCCTCCACTGCGGCAAATTTGAGCTCTGCCGCAAGGACCGCAGGCTCAAGCTTGAGCGCAAGCCTCTCGAACTTCTCGTCCTCCTGGTCACCAAACACGGACAAGTTGTTACCCGGAATGAAATTGCCCAGTGCCTTTGGGAGCGGGAAGTCTTTCGTCGATATTGAACACGGGATCAACACGGCCATTCGTAAAATTCGCCAGGTCCTTGATGACAGTTCGGACCTGCCGCGGTTTGTGCAGACGATCTCCGGCTCTGGTTACCGCTTCATCGCACCGGTTACGGCCGTTGAGCTCACCGAGCCAACGCAAGCTTGCGGGGGGCCGGTCGACCTGCCTCCTGCTCCGCCGGAGATCTCTGCTACGCCCGTCCTCCCATCGTCTACCAAACCCGGTCACAGACTATGGGTGATCACCACCCTATGTGCCTCCGTGCTCGCTATCATTTCTATACTCACCCTCGGCCCGCATCCGCTGGCTGCCCGCTTTCTCGATCGAGACACCCACGCTCCGATCGCCTCCCTCGCCGTTCTCCCCCTCGACAACCTCTCCGGCGATCCTAATGAGGAGTACTTCGCCGACGGCATGACCGACGAACTGACGACCATGCTCGCCAAGGATTCCACCCTCCGGATCGTCTCCCGCACCTCCGCCATGCAATTCAAGGAGGCGCACCGGTCGCTGCCGGAAATCGCCCGCGCCCTCAACGTCGACGCCATCCTCGAAGGCTCAGTCTCGCGCTCCAGTAACCAGGTACATATGACCCTGCAACTTATCCGCGGTGACACGGATAGTCATCTATGGGCGGAAAGCTACGATCGCAACACCAACGATGTTGCTGCGCTGCCCGACGATGCCGCCAGAGTCATCGCGGCTCGCTTGCACAGTGCAACGCCGCCGCACGCCAACGCCCGCTACATCAGACCGGAAGCTTACGACGCCTACTTGCGCGGCCACTACTCTTGGGTCGTCGGACGAAATGAAGATGCCGGCAGGTACTACCAGCGGGCCGTCAATATTCAGCCCGACTATGCCCTTGGTTGGACCGGGCTTGCCGATTATTACGCAATGGAGGCACTCCGTGGTGAATTGGATCCCCGCCAGGTATTGCCGCAGGCGGAAGCCGCGGCTAGGAAGGCGCTCGATCTCGACGACAGTCTCCCACGAGCGCATACAGATTACGGAGGCATGATCTTTTTCAACCGTGGCGATGGCGTGCAGGCACTCAATGAGCTTACCCGGGCTACAGAATTGAATTCTCGGGATAGCGAGGATTTCCACCTGCGCAATGTCCCTACCCGAAAAGGTCCTGCCGCCGTCGCGCGATCTTCACGCCGGGCCGACACCCGGTACTCCGCCTCCACCCGCGGGATAATCTCTGCCAGCAGCGCCTGCGAAAACAAGCTGGTGTTGTGATCCACCAGCAGGCGATCCCGCCACACCACGCCGAACTTGCCTAGAAAGCGCAGGTCCCCGTAGCCCAGTGGCATCACCACCACCATCGGCCGAATTTTATGCTGGGCCAACAGATTATCCAGGATGTTGTCGGCCTGCAGCCCAGACGTCCACTCATGAGCGTCCCCGCCCCAGCCGTGCAGCAAGTACAGTACCGGGTATTTCGTCTCCGCGTGCGCATCGTATCCTGGCGGGGTGTAAACGATGTAGTCGTCCTGCTGTGCCGGCAGTCCCTCGACGACCTTCGTGGTGTAGTGGTGCAGGTGCAGTTCCCCGTGGGCCACGGCTTGTATATCCCACATCTGCGGCCCATCGCCCGGCACCTCCAACTGATCCCAGATAAAGGAATAATTGGGCAGCATGTGCAGGTAATTGTTCGGGTCGAACTGGGCGTGGCCATCGACCTCAAATGTGTAACCGTAAATCTGCGGCGGCAGAGGAGGTGTGGTCACCGTCCACAGACCCGTGGCATCCTTTGTCATCGCGAGCGGCTTGGCGCTCGCATCGATGCTAAGTGCAACGCTGGTAGCCCCGGGAGACTGATAGCGGAAGGTGACGCTGCGATCCGGGTGGATCTCTGTCGTCGTGGAAGGGGCCGCTGCCTGCCCAACCAGGGGTCGGGGAAAGGCGGTGATGAGCACGGCGGCAGCCAGCAGAACAGGGCGCGGTGGCATCAACAAGGAGATTCACTCCGATTACATCGTGACTGCCAATCTATCACTCGGGAGAAGGTAAGGGGACGAGAAGATAAGGGGACCGGAAGATGTGTAATGACGCGCGGGACCCAGAAGAAAAGTATCCGATGAATTAAGTGCGCCAGGTTACACGACGCAACGCCTCCTTTTATGACGGAGTGCGTTTCGTCCGTCCCCGGCGGAGTCCTGAGCGCTACGCTGCCAGAGGAACCAGACCAGACTTCACGATCATCTTGTCATGCGTCAGAAGGCGAATGCCCTCAACAAGCGCGGTTGCTCCAATGATTCTGTCCTGCGGACCCTTGGGGAAGGATTTTGGGAACTGAACAGAACGAACCGCTATCTCTGGAGTAATAGGGAGAACCTGCACATAGGAAGCACATTTCTTCACAAACGAATCGACGCTCACATCGATATCGATTCGCTTGTTCACTGCCAGCCATGCAATTTCCCAAAGGCTGATCGCAGAAAGAGCAAGCGGCCCAGACTTGCGGGCCGCCAGGATTGCCTTCTTTGCTTTTGGTGAAAGATTTTCAGGAGCGATCAGAAGCCAGACGAGAATAGGAGTATCAAGAAGGATCATTCCGCTTCCCAATCGCTGGCCGGAACCGTGTTCTCAATATCACCCTTAATTCTGGCGATGCCTGCCAGGGCCCCGAAGATCTCATCCTCGCCTTCGTTTGCAGGAACCAGTTTCACCACAGGTTTGCCATGCTTGGTAATTACGACGGGGCGGCCACTTTGCGATACCTGATCCATCACGGCAAGGCATTGAGCTTTGAACTGCGCTGCGGCCATTTTCTGCATGACAATGCCCCTATCAATATGACCAGAATAATATGACCTCTTTTCCGCTGTCGAGTTTACGTGACAGCGGGTATCGAAGGGACAATATCTGGATAGGACAGGGACGAGAATTCCGCCGGCAGTGACATCAAGTAATCCTGACGCAAACCCAGCGGCAATGCCCGCCATCACGCCTCTAAGCATGAGAAAGCCAGGCATCAGCTCTTCATCGTCTTGTTACCGGGCAACATCGAATTGATAACTGCCAGATCGGGCGTCAGGGACATCCCCTGTTCTTACGAGACCTGCGCGGCTTACCAGGAACTCTGCGAATATCCAGCATGCTCCGATCGCAGGCAGGTTGTAGACAGCGGCTCCCCATGTTGGCTGATCGTGCAGGCGGATGAAAATAGGAGGCATCTCCACAAGAACATCGAACAGCAACAGCATCAAGGCAAGCAGCCTGAGTGCCAGAACATCCCTGATTCCTGAGCAAATGGCCAGGCCCGCGAGAAGGAAGGCGACTCCGGTCAGCCCCGCCCAAAAATATCCAAACCCCATCCACCGCGGAACGATGGTCGCGAAGACGCGAATGCCGATCAGGTGAAATAAGCCGAAGAGGATCGGAGGCAATCCCAGCATCCAACGTGCGGCGATAGGCACTCTCGTTTGCAACAGGGAATCCGGTGAGGTGGTGGACACGTAGAGGAGTGCTGCCGCAGCGACGAGCATCAATTGCTGAGCGAGCCCGAAAGAAACGCCGAGTATGACATCGATGCGCCAGCCCAGCGTGTGAATTCCGCCATAGTACCGGGTTAGCCAAAGTGCCGCAAAAATCGAGTAGAGGATGGCGGCTGCGGCGGCGCCGATCTTTTCGCTGCGCGGCCACAACATCGCAAGACCGGCTGCGATCAGCCAAATGCCCGCGATGTAAGCCAGCATGTGTTGACCAGCACCATTGGTGACCAGGGCTTTGATGGGTTGATGAGAGGCATCGAACTCACCCCACGCGATATTGAGAATGCCGGTGAGCACGGTGCCCAAACCATAGAACCAAACGCCAATTTTCATCTGTCGATCTCCCACGAGTCGCAATCAAAACGCAACGCCTACGCTTGCGTTTGTCGATATCAGAACTGATACTAGGCCAGGAGTGGTACATCGAACAGAGCCATTTTCCTCCATTTCTATTGGACCATTAAAATGCCCGAACGCCACTGGTTCGATCGAGCTGACTCTCAAAAGCCGGCCGCGTCATCAGACCCTGACTAACAGGTTTGTATGGCGCCGCGCTCTGCCATTCTGGATGGCCGGCTCGCGCCTGGCGCCCGCCTGCCGGCCTCCATACATCCTGGACTGCACCAAAAAGTGAGACACGCGATCCTGCAGATCCCGAGGATCCGCGACGAGGATCCGCGACAGACGAAATAACCACCAAACTCTAGGCTCATCGACTTGGGAGTTATCCGTCTCGCATCCCCCGTCCGGCATCTGGCCGAGTATGTTTGCTTTCCGTACAGATCACTGTGCAAAGCTGAACTCCCGGGTCGGGTAACGCGGAAGTTGCTGACGCGGTGTTCAATCCGAATCAGCGGAAAGTCACCGCCCGCCCGCGCGCCGCCCCCGTCGACGGTGCAGACGCTTGACGGGGAATTGGAGAATTCACAAGATTCCCTCGATATAAGCGGTGGGTGCAGAACCCCGGTAGTGCAACTTTGGGCCGGAGCCGTCGCAAACTCTCGATCACGCTTCCGGCGGGCGTTGGAGCGGAATTGCTTCGTTCGCTAGACGAACAGAGACAGCGAGCGAGCCCGGATCGCACCAGTCGATGCGATCGTGGGCGCGGATGATTCCTCCAACGACGATTCTACAGTTGAGCCCCGAACGGTTCAGCAGCGCCTTGAACACCTTTTTGGCGATTAGATTTTCGAGATAAAGGCACGGCACGTTAAGCCGCCCGCCATACAACACGCAGTCGCCGATACGAAAGTATTGCCCCACAAGATGGCTGAGCGGCACATTGCGCGTCGTCAAGTTTCGCCTATGCTCGTGGGGTGCAAGCTCGACGCCGCGGTCGCGAGCAAGCGCTTCCAGCACCTCGGCTTCAATCAGCGTCGCCTGACGATCGATGTGGTGGTTCTTCGAGTAGGTCCCCAGCCTCATCGCGTAACGGTCGCCCTCTAGCCCGATGCCGGCGACCAAGCGCACCTCGGAGAGCCCGACCATCGGTGCCGACGCTTTCGGTGCGACGTGGATGTTCAGCAACTCACCTTGCCAATGCATGCGGTAATCATCGCACTGGTGAATAGCCCGCACAATTCCTAATGCAGCAGTGCCGGCCGGTCATCGAGCCGTCCAATTCTAACCTCCAGGTATTGGAAAAATCTGCTCGGAGATGCGGGACGAAACAACCACGGGACGGACGGAAGTACCCCCGAAGCAAATGCTCGCATCGTGAGGCTCGCAATGGCTCTACAGACGGGGCGTTTCCTCGCTTGTCATGATTGTTATGGCACAGATAGAGTCCCGTCCGTCCCGCAGTTCAGCCGCAGCATCGCTTCGGCGCCTAATTCGTGTGCAAGATCACCTTGCCGCCGCGGTGAACATGGGTTTATTCGTCCCTTCAAGGCCAAAACGCTTGGGACCCTCCTCACAGCACGAGCAAAATTTCCCATCCTCAAGTTCGCCAAAAAAAATAACCGAAGTCCGCCTAACTCGCATCTATACAGGTAGCAAATCAAATACCGCCAAGGGCAGAGCCTGACGGACGTCGTTGCGAGAATAGCGCAGCTCGACGATCGTGCCGTGACGGCATCCCTTGAATCATGGGGACCGCTATGCGAAGAAGTCGCCCCAATCCCCAGCAACGGGTCACCGCGATGGAAACAAGCCCTAAGAGTCCGACCCTCGTAGATGCTCGCCGGCAGCGGGCATCTACGGCTCTCCTAAGCAGCTTATGGGGGCGGGAAAAATAAAATTTGACCACCTTCGTTAAACAAAGGACTTAGCCGCCATCTCGAGAGAAACCAAGACGGGAAGATCACATTCCTGAAACCAAACTGCAACCCAGGGCCGCCGGTCCCTGGCACGTCCTAGGGGCGGACCAATCGATCTTTCTCATCCCAAATGGGTCTGCCTTCGGTCCTATTGCAGGCCGCTTTCGGACCTAACCCGGGGACGGTCACCTCGTTTCGCGAATTACTTGCAGACGGAACGTTCAACTGTGCCGGCTATTTGCGGGACGGACGGGATAACCCCCATCGCGAAAAGTTTGTGAACTAGACGGGACACCGCCCGCACGATCGCATTGGCATGGATCCGCGAATTTTAAGTCTTGCGCGAAAGCGACTCTGCTAAGCCAACAATACGGTCATGAAATGGGCTTTTCTTATCCCGCCGAATCTTCTTGACGAGACGTTCATCGGCAGTGACAAATCGGCAGCCGTTCTCAACCGCCAAAGCCAAATACAGGCGATCGTAAGCCGGACGTTCCAACGCAATCGAGAGCCGTGTTGCGGACTCCATCAGCGCCGAGTCGGGACCAACTCAATCTCCGCGCTCTGAAGCAGGCGAGCCGCGATAAGCGCCTCGTCCTTGCTGAGCTCCTTCCTCTGGACCTTCTTCCATAGGATGTTGGCGCATTCAGCGACGATCAGGTCGGGAGCCATCAGTCTCGCCTTCTTTCGCAATGCCAGCGCCAGGCCCGTGCCGTCCTCCTCAACCACCCATTTGATGGCGATACTGGCGTCGATGACCAGCGTGTTCAACGCTCCGTTCGCCCTTCGCGCTGAAGAACCTCAGAAGGCGTTTGACGTCGCCCTCTGGTCAGCTTACGAAGATCGGCTGCCAGCCGATCGAAGGATGGTTCAACCTCGGTCGCCAGAGACTGACGAAGGATCTCGCGATGCTCGGCTTCGGTGGAGCGCCCATGGCGCGCAGCCCGGCGCTTCAGACGGGCAATGAGATCGTCATCAAGATTGCGCACATGCAGATTTCCGGCCATCTGCGCCGTATGCTGAACCACCGGATGATGTTGTAACTGAGGCAACCCAAGTAGCTTCCATGGATGTCTTTTCTAGAGTAGACAAAAAAGGACCAGCTAGTAGCATTTTCGCTATACACTTCCTTACCTATCTTGGAGCCTCTATGACGATTCGAACTTTATGTCCTTGCCGTATTCCGTCACTTATCTGGGCCGCCATGCTGGGGGCACTTGTTTGCGGAATGGCCTCTCCTGGCTTTGCCGCGTCAGCCGGTAGCGGATTGCTGGCGCCGACTCCACCGATGGGTTGGAATGATTGGGCGCACTATAAGTGCGGATTTACCGCTCAGACAGTCCTCGATAATGCCAAGGCGCTGGTAAAGACCGGTCTGTCCGCTCGTGGCTACAACACGGTAACGATCGATGATTGCTGGATGCTGAAAGATCGTGACGCCAGCGGCAATCTTCAGGTCGATCCCGGCCGTTTTCCCCAGGGAATGAAACCCATCGCGGACGCAGTCCACGGAATGGGGCTCAAGTTCGGTATCTACGAAGACGCGGGCTATCTAACCTGCGGAAAGTTCGCTGGCAGCGGCGAATCAAAAGACGGAGGCAAGGATCACTTCCTTCAGGACGCAAAGTTGTTCGAGTCCTGGGGAGTCGACTACCTGAAGCTGGATGGCTGCAACCTATACGCTCCCAACGGCAATGAGGCCGCCTACCGCAAAGCCTACGCAGCCCAGAACGCAGCGCTGAAGCAAGTGAAGCGTCCCATAGTCTTCTCTGAATCTGCCCCTGCCTACTTTCAGGGAACACCGGACTGGTACACCGTATTGACCTGGGTTCGAGATTACGGCCAACTCTGGCGCGAGGGTACAGACGTAGCGACCTTCAGGCACAACAGACCCTGATAGAAGCCGCTTCCATAGTGTGCTCTGGAATTATTCCTATAACCTTCCCTTGGGGCGCTTCCAAAAACCTGGCAATTGGAATGACGCCGACTTCATCATTGGTGGCGACCACGGCATGACCCTCCCGGAAACCCGGAGCCAGATCGCCTTGTGGTCCATGATGTCCGCGCCGCTCATCCTCAGCTCGAACCTCGATGACCTCAGCCCTCAGTCCATCGAAGTGCTCCGCAATAAAGCCATCCTCGCAGTGGATCAGGATGCAGAAGGTAAAATGGCCACCCTGGTACGCCGTACTCATCAAATGGATATTCTGTTCAAGCCGCTGGCAAGTGGCGATTACGCCATCGCCGTGTTGAACCGGGACGAGAACCCCATCAGCGTCGATCTTCATCCCTCTGATTTCGGCTTTGCCGGCAAGTGCCGCCTGAATACGGAAGATCTCTGGACCGGGCATCGCTCCGCGGCATCGACCTTGCAGACCAGCATTGCGTCGCACGATACCGGAATCTGGAAGGTGCATCCGGCATCTTCCTGCGGCACCCCAACGCGCACCGGCGCGATTGTCACGATCGTCGATAGTGGCAAGGGAAGGGACCAGAATTTCGACTCGTACACCCGTTGTCTCACTGTTCCGGGAAGCGTTCAGAGCTGCTCCGGAACTCCGTCAGAGAGCTGGACCGTTACCAGCAACGGAGCCCTCCGGTCGGGAGATCGTTGCCTTGCCGTTGCGGATGGCAAGCCCGTGATGCAGGCATGCTCCTCAAGTGCAGATCAGCACTGGGCATACACCCTGCAAGGCAATCTTATTGGGTCCAACCAGCAATGCCTCAGCAGCACTGGCGATCCGTCGTCCGGAACCCAGGGCTTGAGTCTGGATGCCTGCGGACACAACCTGCCCTCCCAGATATGGTCACTGCCGAACTAGAGCAATTTAGGTAATGGTGTAGACCGAAAAAGCGTAGTGTCTACGCAGTTCTCTATCGGGCATTCAAGGGACAGACCGGAGTAATAATCACCCCGTCTTCCGTCCAGTCAACGACTTCGGATTACTCAGTTCCTTCGTAAGGCCGCGCCATCAGACCCTGACCAACTGGTTATATGGCGAACTGCGCTCTGCCATTCTTGGGTAGATAAGGGACAGCCGCGGGAGGGCCGAAGAATACCCCATTCTCTTGGAGTTCGTCCACGTTTTAATATGGGATCACGTTTTATCCCTTCAGCGTCAAGCCCGACTCCGAATAGGGTCGGTTTCGGCAGCTCCTTTCCTTCATAAGGGTGCCGGTTGTTTCAAGTCAAGGATGGGACAAGCCGCCTAATATCGATTCGTTAACTCATGCTGCCGGTCGGAGAACTAGATCGCTAATTGAGATGTGCAAAGGTGCGTAATGCTGAACAAAGCCGTCTCTGGCCACCAACACCATTACACACTCCTATACGCCCCTGTACATCGCAATCCTGGGCCTCACACTCCAGCCGGCAGCCTAATAAGGAATTGTTCTTCTCATGAAGAACACTAATCGTGCAACCTGATCCAGCAACCGATTGGACACCAGAAAGAGGTGCGTTGCGGTGCTATAATTGGTGTAAAAGGGGAAAATATGAGAGCATCAGTAACACTCGATGACGACCTGCTGAAGACTGCGCACGAGTACACGGGGATGACGGAGAGGGCGGAACTGCTTCGCGAAGCTCTGAAGTCGATCATTGCGCGGGAGGCCGGACGCAGGCTTCTGGCTCTTGCCGGGACTGCTCCGAATATCAAAGATGTGCGCAGGCGGCGAGTGGATGAACCATGATCCTCGTCGACACTTCCATCTGGGTTGAAATGTTCCGGAGGGGAAGATTCAAAACAGAGCTGGCAACGTTAATCGGGAATGACCAGCTCTGCACCCATCCGTTCGTGCTCGCGGAATTAGCCTGCGGCTATCTCCCAGACCGGGAGGGAGCACTCCTTGAACTCGACAAACTCATCGCGCTACCAACCATAAGCACGGCGGACGTGCGATACATGATCGAAACTCGGGGCTTGTTTTCCAAAGGCATCGGCTTCATCGATGCCCAACTCATTGCCTCGTGCGTCGCCACGCACGGCACGCAGATCTGGACCGTCGATCGGCCTCTCGGCAGAGTTGCGGAATCACTCGGCCTTCGCGCAACCTTCTCGTAAAATCCTTGGACCTAACCCGGGGACGGTCACCTCGTTTCGGGACGCGTGGGGGACGAAAAGTATCCGACGAACTAACCGCGCCAGATTACGCTGCCAGAGGCACCAGACCAGACTTCACGATCATCTTGTCATGCGTCAGAAGGCGAATGCCCTTAACAATCACGGTTACTCCGATGATTCTGTCTTGCGGATCGTTTGGGTAGGATTTTGGGAACTCTTTACGTGTACGCCTTCTCTCCGCCGACCTGCGAATCCCAATACGTCGTAGGATCGGTGAAGAACTCACCCGGCCTGCAGAGGTTGCGCATTGCTTCTTCATTGACTTTGATGCCCATGCCCGGCCCCGTCGGAACGGGGATGTAACCCTTAACCACCAGGTCCCCTTTGTCGCATAAGTCTTTGTGCCAGGCTGGCTGCGGCTGGTGCCATTCCATGGCCAGGAAGTTTTCGCAGGCGGCTATCGCGTGCGCGCCGGCCGCGTAGCCGATCGGCGTAGCGTTGCTGTGGACCATCATCCCCACCGAATACTTGGCCGCCATGTCGGAGGTCTTCTTCAATTCCAGGCAACCGCCGATCACAAGATGATCCGGGTGGATGTAATCGACTGCACGCGCCTGGCAAAGCGGCTCGAGCGATTCCACCAGGTAGGCATCTTCGCCGGTCAAGGTGGACACCTTGATCGAATCGGTGATGAGCTTCCACTCCTCTACCCGGAACCACGGGACCATGTCCTCCAAAGTCGAGGGAGTAACCCTCTCCAGCGCATTCGCCAGCTTGATGCAACTTTTCACGGTGAGGTGCCCGAAATGGTCGTGACCCATGGGAGTGTCACCAGCGTCGCCCATGGCTTCCTTAATTGCAGCGACGTGGTCCGCTACGAGTTCACATCCCTTGTCGCTGATCTCTAATCCCTCATAGTAGTTCTCGGGGGGGACACCCCCCGGCTCCCCGTAATAGTCATTCGGAGCATAGATCGTGCCCGGCTTGCCTCGGAGGATGGGAGCTACGGGCAGGTCGTATTTGAGCATCGTAAACCCCGAGGCGACTCTCTCCTTATAATCGGCGGCGATGTCTGCGATGGAGTTCGACTTCGGGTCACCCTCGCTATACATGCGGATCTTGTCGCGGAACTTCCCACCAAGCATCTGGTAGATCGGTACGCCATAAGCGTGGCCGGCCAGATCCCACAACGCGTTCTCAATCGCGTTAACGCCGCTCCCCTGGCGGTTATATCCGCCATGCATCTTGATCTTGCGGAAGATTCTGTCGACGTTGCAGGGATTCTCGCCGAGTAGCCGGGCCTTATGCATCAGAACGTAGTTCGGCTGGGGGCCGTCTCCGATCGTCTGGCCGTAACCCGAAATTCCCTGATTGGTATCGATCCGCACGACGATCGTGCCGCCAGAGGCCGCTCCCGCTCCGGGAGTTGCGGGAGGTATCTCTCGTCTAGGTGGCCCGCTACGCATGGGCCCGCCGAGGCCCAGGCCGGGGCCACCCGCGCTGCTCGGGCCGCCATTGCCCTCCTGGACCGGCTTGCCTCCCGGCCCTCGCAGAACGGCGATGCGCATGTCCGTGATCTTCAAGTCCGACGCAATCGAATTCCGGTTGACATTCTGGGGATACGCTTCCAGGTCGGCCCAGAGGCCAAGCCCCGCGGCTGCCACGCCCCCCTTCAGAAACGAACGCCGTCCAATTGTGCTTCCTTTTGTAGCCATTACTCTCCCCTTCACGACCAAGACTGACTCGCGTTTAGAACCGGTCCAGTGTATCCGAACTTATGTCTACGAGCTAAATTTCGAAGCAGGTGCTCGCCCGCCCGGAGGAACCACCGAAACGCTTTTCGGCGCGGTATGCATTTATCTCATCATTGGATTTTCATTCGCACGCCTCTATGCCATCATTGCCGGCATCCGGCCCCATGCCTTTTATCTCGCTCCGGCCATCTATCCGCGTGGTGTTCCTGAGGTTTTCGATTTTATTTTTTAGAGCTTTGGAAGCATGACGACGGCCGGCGCGGTTGGCATTGAAGCCGCTTCGCCGCGGATCCGCTCGCTGTCCATGCTCGAATCCATTCTGGCGGTGTTGTATCTCGCGGTAATGATTTCAAAGCTGGTGGGTGCCTACCGGCCAAGGCGCGGCTCCGTGGAATCCTCTCGATAGACCGGCTCGCCCTGTGTTTACTGAGTCTCTAACCATCCTGCACCGCCATATTTCCGCGGATGGTAAAACATTCGTTTGGTAAACTCTCTTCGCGTGTTCCCATTTTCGTGCAAACTACGGTGTGCTAGCTTGTCTAGCTCCGCACACGGCTCTCTTCTGAATGGCTGCACGTAGACGTACTGCGGTCGCCATGGACCTGGGTGATTTCGCTCGCGATGGGCCTTGGGCTAGCCGCGAGCGGCGGAATCGCGTCGAGCGCACAAACAGCCCCACCATGCGCCGCCTGGTGATCGAACAACAACGCGGGAATCGGTCATCCATGGAACGGTAAAAATTGGGACATTGCCCCTTCAGAGTGTGCGTGTGATCGCAAGCGACGCCCGCACCGGGAAACAAGTTACCACCACTACTGACGGCAACGGCGCTTATTCCCTCACTCTCCCGCGCGGTGAGCGTTTCCTCATTCGAGCAGAACGATTTGGCTATGCCCCTTCCAGCACAGAAGTTTTGCTGAACGTCGGCACGAAACAAGTGGATTTCTCTCTCAAAAGTGGGGGAGACAGCCTTTCATCGCTGTGGGAGGCCGCGCTCTTACCCCCGGTAACGCGCCAGCAGCGTTAGCCTGCGACCCGCGTTCTCCACCATCGGGGCCAGTTCCGGCGCACAGGTCCCCTCCTTTCCCGGCGACCCCAACTTCTCCGGTGATTCCTTCACCGTCGACGGGCAGCCTTCGATCGTGAATCCCTTCTTTCAAATGGATGACCTGATGCGCCAGTCCTTCGAAGACGGGCACCAGCTTCAGGCAACCTCCGTTGGATCGGACGAGGACGTCCGTACTGTGGGACCGGTAACTTCCAGCAGTCCTAACCAGATTCATGGCCTGGCTTTCTGGAACGGCGGCAATTCCGTGCTGAATGCCAACCCCTTTCTATTGGCAGGGCAGCCCAGTCCCAATCCCAGCTACGACAGTAACGGTTACGGACTTGTGATCACAGGTCATCCGTTTCTTCCCGGGATAACCCGGCCCAGCAATAAAGACTCCGTCTCTTTCTCCTTCGCTGGTCAGATCGCGTCCACTCTGGTCAATGACTACGCCACCGTGCCGACCGATCTGGAGCGTACAGGCAACTTCTCCCAACTCCGGGGGCCCACCGGTGCACTGGTTCCCATCTACCCGCCAGGTCGCATCTGCACCTTACCCCAATAACACCATCGACCAGCCGCTGGATCCCGTAGCGTTGGCCCTGCTCGAATACCTGCCCCTGGCCAACCTGAACAGCACGGGCCTGAATTATCGTCTGATCACACCCCAGGGAACACACACCAACACCATAGGCGCTGGTTATACCCATAGCTTCGCTGCATCGCCTGCCGCATCTTCTGGCAACAGTCAAAGTCTCAGTGTGAACTTCAACCTCAACCGCGTCGCCAACGACGTCATTAACGTCTTTCCTGCCTTCGGCGGCAAGCGGGTAGTTCAAGGATATGCGCTCACTGCGGCGTACGCGGTCAACACAACCCATCTGTTCAGCAACTTCAGCGTCACTTCAAACCGCAACAACGCCGACTTGCGCAATCACTACACCAATGTCGAAGATGTCGCCACCGAAGCCGGTGTTCTTCTGGACACGACATCCAACCGCCGCCTCAACACAAATCCACGTCAACTATGGCCTGCCCAACCTGATTCTCAACAACTTCACCAGTCTCAGCCAGACGCAGCCAAACTATCAACTCACGCAGGCGATCGGCATCTCGACATCCTCCTCCTGGGAGCACGGCGCGCACATCGTTCGCTTTGGCGGGGATATCCGCCGCATCGAATTCAATCTGTTTGGCGGCACGAACGCTACCGGGACCTTCATATTTACCGGGGTGTACACCCAACAGCCCGGAGTAGCCGCGACAAATCCGGTCGCGGTCACCGGCTCGTCGTTTGCCGATTTCCTGCTCGGGCTTCCCCACGAAACCAACATCGAGTCTGCGCGCCAAAAAGCCTACATGCGTCAGAACAATTGGGACTGCTTCATCCGCGACGACTGGAAGGCGCTGCCCCACCTCACCCTGCTCGCAGGGCTGCGCTATGACTACTTCTCGCCCTATGCGGAGAAAGACGACCGCCTTTCGACGCTCGACTACAATTCCGGCTTTACCCGGGTCGCTCCCGTTCGGCCAAACGAGATCGGCCGCGTCTCCGGCGTGAAATATCCCCGCACCCTCGTCTCTCCGGACCGCGATAACTTCTCTCCCGCATGTGGGCCTCGCCTGGCAGGCATCTCGCAGTACTGTGATTCGGTCCGCCTACGGTATCAACTACACCGTCGGCATCTATGGCAGCTTCACCCAGGACCTGGCCTACCAGCCGCCCTTTGCGCACGTCGAGGTGAATCTGAATCTCCCCCCCAATCTGACCTTCTTTCCGCTCAGCGGAGGCTTTGGTAACAGCGCCGATCATGGAAACTATTCCATCAGCCGGAATTACCGGCTCCCTTATACGCAGGTCTGGTATCTGGAAGTGCAGCAGGCGCTCCCCCACGACATCGTGATGAACGTGGGCTACAGCGGAGCTAAGGGCACACGGCTCGACGTGATCAGCGCCCCCGGGTTCTACAACAACTTGCCCTTTGCCAGTGCGTTTTTCAACTTCGAGGATTCCACTGCTTTCTCGAACTTCAACGCGCTCATTGTGCGCGCCAACAAGCGCCTGTTGCATGGTCTCGCTCTGCAAGTCACGTATGCCTACTCCCATTCGATTGACGATGCTTCTTCGATCAACGCGGGCGCCCCCGTGGTGGCGCAGAACTGGCAAAACCTGCGCGCCGAGGAAGGGAATTCCAGCTTCGACATACGCCATCAGGTCGCTGGCAGCTTTTTCTATCAGCTGCCCTTTGGCCGCAATGAGCTCTATATGAGCAATAGCGGCTGGGCGTCCAGCCTTCTTGGCAGCTGGACAGTGGCCGGCTATTTTCTATGTGCCACCGGCGTGCCTCTAACGCCCATGATCGCGGCTTCTGCGACTGAGGTGGAGCGGGGTACCCATGGTTCCGTGCGCCCGGACCGGGTTCCCGGCGTTTCCATCCGCGCAGGCGGCGGCCACCTGCACCACTGGTTCAATACCGCTGCCTTCTCTACCGGTTTTGCCCCCGGCCAGTTATACGGCACGGCTGCACGAAATTCGATCCCCGGCCCTGGCGTAGATAATTTGAACTTGTCGCTGTCACGAATCATTGCTCTGCCCGAGGGGAAGACCCTGGAGCTCCGCATCACCGCGAACAACGCCCTCAACGTCGTGCAATATGCGGGCGTGAACACCCAGTTTGATTCCACCTCGAACGGCCAGGTAGACGCCTTCCAGCCCATGCGCCAGATCACCTTCCTGGCGCGCTTCCAGTTCTAACGATCCTCAATCGGTCGTCATGATTATCGGCTCATCCCATTTCTTGGCAAGTTCCCCCAGAATTGGCCAGGCCCGAAATTATTGGCCGGACGAAATGTTTCCCTGAGCCGCGAGAGAATATCGTGGGTTACGTTACGTCTGGTCACTATCCCCGCAACCAATCTCAATTTCCCCCCACAAACCCCACCCTCTGGACGGGTGCCCCATGTCCCCGAATTTTCCTGTTGGGTGCAATGGGTTCCGCAGACCTTCATGCACCTTTCTTCAAAGAAAGGCGCACACGTTGACGTGTCTATTGCAGCTTGCAGGAAATTCGGGGTGTTTGCACCGGCAAAGCCAGGGCACTACATGGGTTGAAAAAGCCGGGGCGAAGCCCCGTCCGATGAGAGACCGCTACACGCGCAAAGACTCTGGTGCCACCAGTCCCCCGAGGGACTCAAAAGAACAGTGGAAGTATCAATTACGCAAACCCGTACCGGCCCTGAATGTACCAAGGACAAGGCGTCTCGAAACTGGACAAGAAACCCATCGGCCCAACAAAAGGAATCTTTTGGGTCATTACCCAATCCCAGCCGCTGCTTTATATTTGAACTCCATATTCTGAAAAACTGCTGCGGAGCTGAAGATGAACCGCTGTTCTGCCCTGTACCGGTCCTGCCTGTATCTTTCTGCCTTTACTTTGATCGGTTGCGGATCCTCCGCCAAGTTTGCACCGCCCGGGGCAGACAACAGCTCGAACACGGTGACCCCCATCCATCATGTGGTGATTGTGATCGGCGAAAACCGCAGTTTCGACAATCTTTTCGCCACCTATCAACCGCCGGCCCACGGCCAGACCGTATTCAATTTGCTGTCGGAAGGCATTGTCAATCGAGACGGCAGCCCCGGACCCAACTTTCAGCAGGCCGCGCAGCAGCAAGCATTAGACACTCCCGCGGACGAATTCATGCTCAGCCCCCCGCAGACCGGCTCCTTTGCCACCCTGCCCCAGCCCAGCATGGGCCTGAACCTGCTGTTACTGCCGTACAGCCTCGAATACGGAATACTGTCGGAGCCTGGCCTTGCACAGGAAGACCAGCACCTGTTGCATCAGGGAGGATTCCTCGGCCGCTTCTCCCCCGATCCGCGTTTAAGCGCGGCAACGAACAATGGGCCTTACAACATAACCAGTTTCAGTTACGACTTCAATCTTTTGAACTACCAACCTGGCTATCGCAAGCTGAACACCAAAGACAACACCGGCGATCCAATGCATCGCTTCTATCAGAATTGGCAACAGTCGGACTGCAGTGTAGCGCACGCAACAAAAAACAACCCCAGCGGCTGCCTGCACGATCTCTATGCCTGGGTTGCCGTCACCGTAGGCTGGGGCACAGTAGACACTCCGCCGCCTGCAAACTTTGACCAGGACACCACCTTCCAGGGTGGAACCGCGATGGGCTTTTACAATATGGCGAACGGCGATCTGCCGTACATGAAGTCCCTCGCGGATCAATACGCCCTGAGCGATAACTACCATCAGTTCATGTTTGGCGGCACGGGTCCAAACTCCATTACCACGGGCACGGCCGCGCCGCTCATCTACTCCGACGCAAATGGCAATCCGGCAACTCCGCCCGCGGATCAGGTAGAAAATCCCAACGCCTACAACGACAAGGGCTACTATCCAACCAACAACAACTGGTATTGGAACGATGGCTTTTGGATCGCCAACACCGGGAATGCCAGCAATGGCTCTTATTCCAACTGCGCAGACACAACGCAGCCGGGTGTTGCCGCCATTATGAATTACCTGAATTCGCTGCCGTATAAGCCCTTCAATGGCGGTAACTGCCAGCCGCTCCCGGGCAGTAACAGCACGGCCAGCTACTACTATCTTCTCAACAACCAGCTGCCGTCGTATTCGCGCAATGGTGGGGGACAGTCACCCGAGGATCTCAGCCACACGGTGGGTCCCTCCTCTGTGCCCACCATCGGCGACGCCTTGTCGGCCAGCCACATTACCTGGCATTACTACGGCGATGGATTCAGCAGCGAGCTTCTCTACGGCCACTACTGCGACATTTGCAACCCATTCCAGTACTCCAAGTCCATCATGACCACCGACCTCAAGAACAACATCGTCGACCTCAACTCATTTTTCACCGATGTGAAGAACAACACGCTCCCGGCCGTGTCCTACGTCAAGCCGGACGACATCGTCGACGGCCACCCGGGCACATCGACCCCCGCGATGTTTGAAGCATTCGTAAAGAATATTGTGCAGACCGTGAAGGCCAACCCCGACGTGTGGGATTCGACCGCGATTCTGATTACCACCGATGAATCCGGCGGCCTTTACGATTCCGGCTACATCCAGCCGATCGACTTTTTCGGGGATGGGCCCCGGATCATGCTTCTGGTCGTATCCAAATATGCCAAGACCGGCTCTGTCGACCACACCTACACCGATCATGCATCTCTCCTCAAATTCATCGAATACAATTGGAGTCTCCAACCCTTGTCCGCGACCAGCCGCGATAACCTGCCAAATCCCGCGCCCGGACCCACTCCGTACATACCGGGCAACAGCCCGGCAGTTGGAGATCTGACGACCCTATTTAACTTTTGAAAGGCTCCGAACAGTTCTCCGTCCGCTGCTTGAGCTTCAACAACATCGTCGGAAAGAAAGGTAAGGTAGGTTACTGTTCGAAACATTTGATGCACGAGTATCGGGGCTGTCCGTCAGTCTTCCGCAGGGGCGGTAAGCCGGAACGTATACACCGTTTCCGCCGGAAGTTCCGCGGGGTGCTTTCCAGTTGCAGCCGCAAAGCCTGTGCCCGCGCCACCACCCAGCAGTCCGCCGATCAACGCCCCTTTCCCGCCACCGGCAAGCCCCCCTATGATGGCTCCCAGCCCGGCTCCGCCGCCAATCTTTTCGGCGTTGCTTCTCGTGTGACCTTTCCCTTCGTCGCGGATTGCTGTGCTGTGCAGACGATAGCGGTGACCGTCAATATCGATGGAGTCGAGGCGAACCGTCACGTAGCCTGGCTTGCTAAAGCGCCCGCTCGTTCGGACATAGGTCACGATCGCTCTTACCGGCGTTCCCGCTTTGGCCAGAACGTTTCCGTGGACCACAAGATCGCCGGCCAGGTTGGCGGCCACAACATCGCCGACCTGGGCGCTCTGGGAGCTGACTGTCGAATCAAGCCGTACCAGCAGTCGGGTGTCCTTCGGGATGGTTTGCGCGACAGCGGTTGACACAAAAAGTATCGCAAGACAGAAAACAACAGCACGCAGATATCTCATCGGCAGAGCGTCTCCCTTCGTGGACCTGCGCTCGGCGCACATCATGTTAGATGCAAGCTGGCCGAAAACAGGTAACCGGGCTTAACAGGCCAGCTGACACAATTCCAAGACCGGCAAAGGCGGGACAGGCAAAGGCGGGGCAGACGGAACAACCACCATCGCGTCAGCATTCGGTAGGATTCCGAATTCGGTGTGGGGAAGGCAGCACAGACCGGAAATCACCCTAATGAAATCGTATCTGTCACCAAGACTGTTCGAGGCAACTTCGCTAGGGTCACGCATTCGGCAATGAGCCTGTCATCACGCTGCGGAGATTTCTCGAACGTCTGGCTACACTCTAATCGCGCAGCATCTCAAACGGCGTCAGCCGTGGTGACTCGCGCCAACGCGTTGCCCCTCTAACTTCCCCTACGGCGCCACCACTTCATACGCGATGATCTTCCACTGCTGGTTCTCTTTTCCCCACAGCAACGTCAGCGCCGCCGGGTGATCCCCCGGCGCGCGCAACGTAAACAGAGTCGCATAGTAATTTCCATATACCTTCTGCTGGGCCGGCCCGTCAGCCGGTGCATAAGGGTTCTTCGACGACCTCTTGTCGCACAGAAACGAACCCACCAGGTAGTCCGGCACCGCGACCAGCGTGTAAGCGTGTTCTCCCGCGTGCTCGACGACCTGCAGATCCTCGTGCTCCGGGCGCACTGGTTCCAGCGCGTCATGCAGGTGTGGCACCTTGCCCAGATCCTTGTTTACGGTACTCAGCGCCTTGCGAATGTAGGCCGAGTATTCCTCCGTCGTCGCCGGCGGCTTCTCCCCCTCCGCCAGGTAGAAATTTACGCAGTCATGGCAACGTGGTGAAAGATACGTGGCCGCGCGGTCAAAGTTGTCGTCCACCAGCCACGTGTGCAGAAAGTCATGCGAAGCCTCCAGCAATGCGGGATCGGCCGTGACGCGCGCTTTCG
Source organism: uncultured Acidobacteriaceae bacterium (assembly GCA_963743365.1). Lineage (GTDB taxonomy): Bacteria > Acidobacteriota > Terriglobia > Terriglobales > Acidobacteriaceae > PALSA-350. Next base: position 429,820 of record CAVUQE010000008.1, on the reverse strand, counting down.
CCGGCGGCGTCGCCGCCAACCGTTTGCGTCGCCGGGTATCGGGAATCACACCCGGCTTGGCCTCCTCCGCCTCCATCTCCCATGCCACCACTTTCCAGTACTTGCCTTCCTTGGTCCACAGCAGCGTGATCGCGTCGCTCTTGCCGCTGAGCGCTTTGAGCCGGAAAACAGCGGCAAAGTAGCGTCCATACTTTGCAGTTGTCCCCGACACCCGCGAGGAGTCGAAATCGTCAAAAGCCTTGGCCGGATCGCACTCAAAGTCCGCAGCCACTCCGTTGGGCACCTGGTATAGCGAAAACATCGCCTGAAAGGGCTGCTTCATGGGCTTGATGTCTCGTTCATCCAGGCTCGAAGGCTGCACGGCAGCCTGCAAACTTGTGACCGTGCCCACCGCGCGGCTGGTGGCAGCCAGGCCACGCGCGGCCACATAGGGAGCCACCCCCGCGTTGATCTCGTTGCCCGACTGCGGGCCATACTCTTCCAGACAGGCGAACGAGCGCGCCGAAAGGTAGGACGCTGACAACTCCGGCTTCCGTTCCACTAGCCACGACAGCAGAAAATCCTGCACCGCATCTTCGAGTTTTCCCTCGGCCTTCCGCGGTATAGGCGGGACATCGCCGGGCAGCAAATCGGCGTTTGGGTCGTCCACAACACCCGGCAGTCCGAACAAACTGCGCCACCAGTCCGGCAACCCCTGCCAGCGTTGCAAGTGGATCTGCGTGTTGTTTCCTGCCCGTACATCCGAATTCGCCGATGTCAGGTGACCGTTGAACAGCCCCGTAGGGAAGCCGGACGAGCGGTAGTCGACGTCGATGTCGGCGTGCCTGCCGTCTTTTGCCATCGAGAATTGTATCGAAGGCGTGCCATCCTGCCGGTAGTTCAGCGGAAAGCCATGGTGATAGATCGTATTGTCCCGGTCGCGGAAGAACTCGCTCGAGTCCTTCAGCTTCTGCAGGGCGTCCGGCTTCAGTAGCACGTACATGCGAAACTGCTGATCGCCGCGCGCACGTGGCACCTTGCCGTTGATGGTCTCGATCGCCTGTACCAAATCCAGCGCTGTTCCCTCCGGCTTCCCCAACTTGTCCGTCAGATTCGTGGTCATCAGCGCGTGCGTCACCGCCTCGTACGTAGTGCGCGTCGAAAGCGAGAACTGGTTGTACTCGGTGGGCTCCGAGTGGTCATTGGTCAAGCGGTTATATTCCGCATACCACTCATCGATGAGCTGCTTTTGCGCCGGTTTCAGCTCTTCATACTTCCCGTGGAACTGCGGCTGCGTGACGGCGGCCTGCTCCTGTCCGGCGAGCACCCCCACCGGCAGAAGCAGCAGCACCAGCATGCCAATGTAACCGCCCACTTTTGTTCCTCCCGAGCGCACGATTCACTATAGCCCGGACGTCCCATCCACCGGAGCAGAAATACGGCGCTCCGTGTCCGGATTGCCTGTCCCGCCGAGTAGTGCCTTCACACTAGATCGGGGACAAACATTGCCGTAGTCCGTTGCGGGTATTGACCAACCCCATTTGAGAATTCGGCGTCCCGGTGCCGTAAAAATGGTCATAAGTGCAGCGAAAATAAGACCAAGACCGGCTGACATCTTCGCTCTCCAGGTATGCTCCTGAGAAACCCGGCGGCAAAGGGAACCTTTCATGTCAACCCGGAACCCGTGGCTTTGAGGGATATAGCCTTGAAGGCAGCATCTTCAGTAACCAATGAGATGCTTTCGGCCAGTGGCTAACAATGAGAAACTGGCGTACATGGACCATTTCTTTGTCATAGCCTTCTACTGCATTCTTGCCTTTGTAGTGGGTCTGTTTAGCTGGTCTTTTCTGCCCGGCTACATGCGAGAGAAAGGCAAGAACCTTGCCACAAAGGAAGATATACAGGAGCTCGCCAGGCAAACGAGGATACTCACCCAAACGACAAAAGAGATCGAAGCAAGAATTTCCATCGGCGTATGGTCAAAACAACAACGCTGGGATCTTCAAAAGACAGCGCTTTTAGACAGCTTGAAAGACCTTGCTACCGCCGAAACGTTTCTGGTGCGCCTGGTACAGACATTCGTGGATACGAAAGATTGGCCGCAGGGGTGGGAGACGCGACGCAAAGAAGCGAACGAAAAATATGCTGAGAGACTCAACAATTTCTGGCGAACGCAATTAGCAATCGAAATCGTGTGTGGCAGCGAGATTGGCAGTCATTTTCAGGAGATCGATACTATACTCGATCGCGTGCGCAAGAGCCTCAAACAAGGCGAGTTCGATAATATTTGGAATACGCAGTATCCTGAGCTTCTGGCGGCCAAGAGGCAATTGAAAGAGACAGTTCGTAGAAGGTTAGGACTTGATGTGGAGACCGGGGAGGAACTTGTTCCAGGCTCAGGTTTCACCCTTCAATCCGGTGAATCTTCGCTAGCTCCAAGCTCTGATTTGCAAGGCCGTGCAATTGGTACACGATAAGCGAGTGTCGAAGCGGCATTTCGGGGCCGGTCCACAAGTGCGGCCCGTTTCGTGAACAGACGGATCTGACACTTTTAGAAGCTGTTGTCGACGAAACTTCCGTGAAAGTGGCAGCTCCGCAGTGGGCCCGATACTAGGCGGAAGCTGCGATTCCAGTAGCGCGAAATGTTACGGAATGGACTGGCGTGTTGCGGAGAGGCTCTAAAGGAAACGCGCGAGCTACCAATTCCCCCAAAAAGACAAAACGATCGAAGCCCAAGCTGTTGAAGGATCGTCCTGCGTTTTACGGTTGCACTGCATGCTTCTTGAACAGATGCCGTGAGATATCTGGCCAGAACTCGATAAACTCCGCACCGATCGCACCTTCTGCCGTCACGGTAATAGCCCCATCCAATGTCTGTCCAAGACCCCGGTCGGCCGCGGGGTAATAGGCATTGGAAATCCCACCAGAAATAAAGTTACCCAACACATTCGCGTAGCTTGGGCCCCACTTGCCGTTGTCGCGCAGGCACCAGACAGTCGTCGACGCCGAGTACAGAAAACGGCGTTTAAACGAACCGTGGCCCATACGGAAGTAACGCGGGTCCTCCTTGAACAGCACAGGCAGGATCGCATTACCCCAAAGTGTTCCGTCTGCCGTATCGAGGTAGGACGCGCCGAACCGTTTGAAGTATCCCTGGGCGCCCTGCCCAAAGCCGGGATTGGTATTCCGCGCCTGGCTAAGTCCGGCGACAAACGCGTCTGCGACGAATACGAAGGGATCGACAGTACTCTTGTAGGCCAGATGGAATTTCTGTCGAGGCGAGAGCTTCGCCATCCCGTCTGTACTCTCGACCGTATTGAAGTTCGGGACCACCCCTAGAATGCGCTGGTGCTCTTCCTTCTTCAGCATGTCTGCAGTCGTTTCCGTCGGCGTCCTAGAGGCCTGGGGAGCATTTGCCGGGCTGTTGTTCGACGTGGGCGACGGTGGTGGATCAGCATCGCTGTGCTGCACGACCGGAGCATCCGGAAGGGCGAGGTTCTCTAAGCTGGCTATCGCCTGTGCCCATCCATCCGCGGGCAGCATCAGGGTAATCGAAAATGCAACCCCTCGTAGTACACGCACCACCGATGGAAAGCGGAGTGCCTCTTCATTCCTATGTGCCCATAATAATCGTGTACTGGCTGGTGGCTGATTACGACCATCCCCCACCCTTGGTGTCCGAAGATACTGCCACCGGGAAATGCAGAGCTGACACGCGAAAAGTGGATTAAGATAAGCAGCCCTTACGATTTGGTACAGGTCGCCCGCAGGTATAAGCCAAATGCAAATTTTGCGGCGACACTTTACAAAAAACGTAAGAGACATGCATCTCCAATCCCGGCATCAACCAGACGAGCGTCGCGCAATCCACTTGGCAGGCATGGAGAGAAAGGGAAGCTGACGTCTGCGCTCGTCTTCAAGGGTATGGACGAGAGGCGCCACGAATAGTTGCAGGCAAAAGCCACTCCCCACCGAAAGCTATCGAAGGATATTTAAGAGGCTATCTTTGAATCGTTACCATGCTATCGTCCAGATGCTATTTGGCGCCGCGCAAGGTAGGAGCAAGTGCGGGTTCCTGCGTTCCCGGCCCCCAAGTTCGCCGAGAGAATTAACCGAAGTCACCCTAACTCGCATCTATATGAACAGCAAATCAATGATCGGTAGCGTGGAGCGTAACGGACCTTGTTCGCTGCGAGCCCCCCAAGATCGCCCTATCCTGTAGATGGCCGTCAGCAGCCGGCAAGTATGGGTCCCCTAAGTATCTTACGGGGGCGGGAAAAAATAAAATTTGAGCACCTTCGTTAAACAAAGGACTTAGCCGCCACCTCGAGAGAAACCAGGACGGGAACACCGCGTTCCTGAAACCAAACCGCAACCCAGGGCCGTCGCCCTAGGCACGCCCCAAAGGTGCACATCAATCGACCTTTCTCATCTCAAAACGCGAGAGTCACCGCATACGTTGCACCCTGGACGGGTGTCCCACGTTCGCGACTTCCGCGTACATGGGTTGAAGACGATCGGGCGAAGCCCGCCCTTATTTTTTTCCTCGCAACAACCGGCGGGTGCCCCACATCTCGCTCGTATTTCGCGAGATGTGGGGCACCCGCGGCTCTATACCAGCGACTCCGTCTCTCTACCAGCACACGATGGGGAGCGGGATTGCGGAAGCTGGACAATGCTCTATTCAACTACGCTGCCGGCACTTCTTTTCCGCCGGACCGGAAATGGACTCCCCTTGATCTCAAGCACCGGCGCGGGGGACCAGCAGGGTCCCTCCGGTTCGGCATTGCGCCCAGCCTGTGATGACCGGGCACCTCTAGCCTCAGTCCCGGTTTATTCAGCAGCCAGTTCCGCATGTCAGTGGAGCAGCGCCACCGCCCGCAGGAGTTGGCTGTCACCGCTATCCTCAAATTGTTTTTCGCTCATATCGCGCTCGCTCTCCGGAAATACCGGCGACACTCCCGTTGCCAATGCCACGACAATATTCGGCGTGATACCTTTGTGCCAAATGACGCCGCCCGCAGGGGTGAGCCATTCTTCAATGGCAAGCAAGAGAGCGGAACCGTCCGCCAGCTGAAATTCATTGAGCAGGGTACCGGCGCCGAACGTCGTCTCCCCCACCAACAACCCACGATGCGCGTCCTGCAACGCGCCCGCCATAATTTCAGCCCCACTCGCTGTGCCTCCATTCACTAACACCGCCAGGGGGATCTCCGTTGCCTCGCCGCCAGGCTTTGCCGGAACAGGTTGCTCCACGCCGCGTGCGTTCTTCTCCAGCAACACGTTGCCTCCCTTAAGAAACTCGCTCGCGCAGTCCACAGCTTCATTCAGCAAACCTCCGGGATCATTGCGCAGATCCAGGACGATGCCGGCCGTCGGCTCTTTCTTGATCTCGGTCAGTGCCTTGCGCAAATCGGCGGCCGTGCCGGTATCGAAAGCGGCGACGCGCAGTTGCACCAGGTGGGTGCCAGGCAGCATGCGCCAGGTAACGGTGTGGATTTGGAAACTCGCGCGCGTGATGGTTACCAGACGCGTCTGCCCGGTAGCCGGCCTGAGAATGCTCAGGGTCACTGTGGTGCCGGCCGGTCCGGAAGTCTTCTTGACCACCTGATCTAAAGGCTCGCCGGCGACGTCGTGGCCGTTGACCTGCAGGATAATGTCGCCCGGCTTGAGACCTGCTCGCTCTGCCGGGGACCCGTCCAGCGGAGCCACGATCACAACATGACCACCTTTCGACTGCACTTCGGCGCCAATACCCTGGAATTTGTTCCTCTCTATTGCAGCCATTTCTTCGACCATGCGCGGGCTGAGAAAACGGCTGTGGCCCGTGTCGCCAAGCGCAGCCACCATTCCGCTGATCGCCCCATAAGTGAGCGTGGGCGATTGTTCAGCGGCGCGGTCCACATAATACCGGTGAATCAGAAGGCTGGCCTGGGAGATCAATCGCATATTGGGCGCATTGTTCCACGGCAGGAGTCCGAAGTTAGCCAGGCTCTGCAGCGCCATGCCTCCAAGCAATCCCACAATCAAGGCCGTAAGCGCCGCGGAGTCGAACGGCCGGCCAGGCTTTTTGTATTGCATAAGCCCCCCTGTGATTTGTAGATGCCTCCCGCGTGAGCAGTTGAGGGCCAGGATGAATCATACGCAGCAGTTGCACCCGAACAACGCATCTCATTAATCAGCCGGGAGAAGAACTCGCGGTAGAAACACGATCAGGAGTTCGGGGATGTTGCGAAGCAGGCTTTCCATTCTTGCCGTTTTCTTGTCCGTCAGCGTAGCCGCCCAAGCCAAGGTCCAACCGGGGTTCCGCTGACTCCGGAACAAGCCGCGCTGGTGCAGAAATCCGTCGCCCGGGCCCGCTACTCTCCGGCAGCGATCAGTTCCTCCCACGCCAAGGCGTAGCCAACCGCGCGCTTCACCTCGTGGACCCGCTTTTGCGAGAGTTTTGCAAACTTCTTCACCAGGTGGACTTTCGAAATCGTTGGCAAGTTGTCGCAGTTAACGACGCAGGGCTTGGGCATGCCCTCGATTGAGCCGAGACGAACTTCGATCGGAATATGGCGAACGGGCGCCGTGATTTCAGCCGCAACGAACTTGTTAAGAACCGGATAAGCGTCATCATGGCTCAGCAGAAGCACCGGCCGGCCCGGCCGGTTTCGGCAGGTCCGCCCACCAAATTTCGTACTGCTTCATAGCTTCCACTCGTCCGCGTTGGACCAGTCGTCGGCATCATCCGTCGAATCGGGCTGCCGCAGGTATGCTTCGCGAATAGCTTCGTATTCGCGTTTCCGAATTGCGTCTCTTACGGCCTGCCGGATGAACTCAGCGCGCTGCCGCTTGGCGGCTGGCGCGACCTTATTCAGCGATCGCAAAAGCGGTTCGTCCGGCTGGATCAATATAGACGGCATTTGTTAAAAACTATATCCCGGAAGCATATAGACCAACGCATGATGACCTCGGCCTGTGGCATCTTAAGCTCCGTGCGGGGACGGACGGAATATCCCCTGACACCACGCCTTCATTGCTTCTAACCGGCTACTGGCGTTTACCAGCCGTCACAGTGCGAGATGGTCGAATGAGCACTTCTGCAGAAATACCGAGCGTTGCATGCAGACGACGAATCATGCTGATAGATAAGCTACGTCGGCGGTTGAGAACTTCGGCGACCCGCGTTCTCGTCCCGATCATCGGCTCTAGCTGTTTGCGCGTAAGCTTCTTCTGGCTCATTCTGAACTTGATGGCCTCGATCGGGTCCGGCGGGTCCATCGGGTGGTGTGTCTGTTCATAGGAATCAATCAGCGTCGCGAGGACATCCAGCCGGTCCCCTTCTGGCGTACCCAGCTTAGCGCCCCACAGGCGCCCGACTTCCAACAGCGCGGCATCGTAGTCATCTTCGCAACGAATGGGCCTAACGTCTGCCATGTTTCACCCTCTTTACGTCAATCTTGTCGTATTCCTTGTGCGTCCCAATCCACTTGATCCAGAGAATGCCCTTTTCGAAATCTACCGCGGTCACCAACTGATAGCGGTTGGTCAGGATATCGAAAACAACCCGATCCGATGAAATGATGCTGGCCCATGTGTAGTTTCGCTTGACGTCGTTTGTATTCTTCCAATCCGCCTTCTGCACTTCAGCGAACCATGCATCGAGAGCGTTCTTCAGGGATCTCTGATCCCGGCGACCTGCTTTGGAGTCGATGTACTCCCTTAGCGTCCTCCGGGAAATCACGCGCATGCGTTAGATTACCATGCGCCCATTTTGGGCGCAAATCGTTCTGCAGAGCGATGGCCTGTCGATCTGCCCCCGAAATGCTACCCTTGTCGCGGAGCAAAAACGAACATGTACCCTACCCGTTCTCAGCTCTTTGTTGTTGGCCTCGTGGCCAACATGCTGCTTTCGCTGCATGCTTTTTCACAAGGCGTAGAAGCGCCCCGGATCGAGCAGAAAGAGGGCCGGTACGCTCTGCTGGTGGAGGGCCGTCCGTTCTTGATTCTCGGCGGTCAAATCCACAACTCCAGCGCCTGGCCCAGCGAATTGCCGCAGGTATGGGAGTCGATGGAAACTCTGCATGCCAACACCATCGAGGCGCCCGTCTACTGGGAGCAGTTCGAGCGCCAGCCGGGTAACTTCGACTACACCAACGTGGATCAGATCGTGTCGGGTGCGCGCGCTCACCATCTGCATGTGGTTCTAACGTGGTTCGGCACCTGGAAAAATGGCAACATGCACTACGCGCCGGCATGGGTGAAGGGCGATTCCAGCCGCTTCCCCCGTGTCGTGCGCCCCGATGGGCAGCCGATCGACGTACTTTCGCCCCTTTCGCAAGCTACGTTGCAGGCCGATAAGGCCGCCTTTGTTGCGCTCATGCGCCACCTCAAAGAGATGGATGGCGAGCAACACACGGTGCTGATGGTGCAGGTGGAAAACGAAACCGGCAATATCGGCAGCGTTCGCGACAACTCGCCCCAGGCCAACCACCTGTTCAACGGCCCCGTGCCCGCCGACTTACTGGCCATTACTCACAAACAGCCCGGGACTTGGAGCCAGGTGTTCGGCGCGGAAGCGGATGAGACGTTCCAGATGTACTACCAGGCGAAGTACGTCAACGAGATTGCAGCGGCGGGAAAAGCCGAATTCAAAATCCCCATGTATGTCAACGTCTGGATTGACTACCCCGCCGCCGAACTGCCGCAGCGGCAAATGGATTTGCCGGGCATTGGCTATCCGAGCGGCGGTCCCGTGCAGAAGTTCGTCGGCGTCTGGCGAGCGCTGGCTCCGGCGATCGACCTGATTGGACCGGATATGTATTCCGATAACTCCAAGTTCTACCTGGAGACATTACGCGCCTATCACCGGCCGGATAATCCCCTGTTTATTCCGGAAACGGGCAGGGACGACAGCTTCGCCAAATTCTTCTTCTACGCGCTGGGTGATGGCGCGATCGGCTTTTCTCCCTTCGGGGTGGATCGTAGCGGCTGGAATATCCTTGGCGATCAGCCCTTCAAAGTGCACGCCCACAACTTTGCGCTTGTCGGGCCCATGAGCCGCGAGATCGCGCAACTGGAATTCGATGGCAAACTGCAAACCGCGGTCGAAGAGCCGGGCGTCACCACAAAGGAGATCGATTTTGGTGACTGGCAGGCAACGGTGGCCTTCGGCTTTCCCCAGCCGGACGGGCGCGGAGCGCCGGGCACCAAAGACGCCCATGCATCCGCGCTCGTAGCCCGCCTTGGTCCCAACGAGTTCCTCGTGACCGGCGTCGACGCGAGCGTCAATTTTCATCTGCCGGGCAAACTTCCCTGGATCCGCAGCGAGTTGGTTACCGCGGAGCAGGGCGCCTATGAAAACGGCGTGTGGAAACCTCTTCGCCTGTGGAACGGCGACGAGACGGATCGCGGCTTATGTTTCCACCAGGAACCGGAAGTGTTGCATGTTCGCCTGGGGAAGTTCTGATACCGGGGCATGACTCTCGGTGATACGTCTCGGCTTCGTTTGAATCGTCAAGTGCCGTCCTCCATAATCGGCTATCTGCATGACGCGGTCCTCTGTCATGGTAGAGAATCAAACTCAGACATTTGAGGGGATTCGCATGCCTGGCTCATTTCTCCGTCGTCGTGGCCCTGCGGCAATTTTCGCGGCTCTAAGTATTGTTCTCACCGCCGGCGCTTGGGCCCAGAATTCGCCGGGCCCAAAACCGGCGCCGATGCCTCCGCCCATTACTGCGCCGGCCGATACGCAGTATTTCGGTACCATTTCGCTGCTCGTCGATTTTACGAACGTCACCGATCGCGTGATGCAAGTGCATGAGACGATCCCAGTCAAAGGACGCGAGATTACGCTGCTCTACCCTCAGTGGCTTCCCGGAAACCACGCTCCCTCAAACCAGGTTGCCGCAATTGCCGGTCTGGTCGTGACGGTGGACGGCAAAAACATCCCCTGGATGCGCGACCCGGTGGATATGTATGCCTTTCATGTCGGCCTGCCGCAGGGTGCAACGATGCTGGACGTAACCTTCCAATACCTGGCGCCCATGGATCCCAAACAAAGCCGGATTTCCGCAAAGTTCGCAGACCTCACGTGGAACAGCGTGTTGCTCTATCCGGCGGGATACTTCACCCGCGATATCGAAATTGAGACTGCGCTCCGTTTGCCGGAGGGATGGAAATTCGCCTGCGCGCTCGAAGTGAAGTCACAGAGCGGCAGCCAGGTTCAGTTCAAACAGACCACGGTAAATACTCTTGTCGACTCGCCGCTCTATGCAGGTCCCTATTTCAAGCGTTTCGATCTCTCGACTGGACCGGACAACCCGGTATACCTGGATGTCTTCGCGGAGAAACCTGGGGATCTGGAAGTCTCTCCGCAAGAGCTGCAGTATCAGAAGAACCTGGTTATCGAAGAGCAGAAACTCTTTAAGTCGCATCACTACGATCATTATGATTTTCTCTTTTCTGTCAGCGACATTGTCAGCGGAAAAGGCCTGGAGCATCACCAGTCGAGCGAGGACGGTTCTCCGGCCAACTACTTTACCAACTGGGATGCGAACTTCGCCCACCGCGCTCTGCTGCCGCACGAATACACCCATTCGTGGAATGGTAAGTTCCGCCGGCCGGCAGACTTGTGGACGCCCAACTTCAACGTACCGATGCGCAATAGCCTGTTGTGGGTTTATGAGGGATTGACCGACTATTACGGCGAAGTGCTCACAGCCAGGTCGGGCATGCGGACACCCGAGCAGGAGCGCGATGTATTCGCAGAAACCGCCGCCAACTTCGAGATCAGCCCGGGGCGAACGTGGCGATCTTTGGAAGACACCACGAGCCAGCCCATTGTTTCCTCGCACGGGGCGTACCCGGAGCCCTGGCCGAGCTGGCAGCGTTCCTACGACTACTACCCCGAGTCAGACCTCATCTGGCTCGATGCCGACACCAAAATCCGCGAACTGAGCGGAGGAAGCAAGTCTCTTGACGATTTCACGAAGCTCTTTTTCGGCGTCGATAACGGGAGCTACATCACTGTTACTTATACCCTGGATGACCTGGTGAAAGCATTGAACACCGTGCAGCCGTACGACTGGGCGGAATTTTTCCGCGCGCGGGTTTATGAAGTCGACCCGAAGGTACCGGAGAATGGCTTCACCCAGGGCGGCTACCGGCTGGTGTACAACGATCAAGAACCGGAGTGGCTGAAGAAGGAGGACAGCTCTCGTCCAACGAGCTTCGCGACTTCTCTGGGCTTCTCGATTAAGCCGGATGGCGGCCTAACCGGCGTTTGGTGGGATAGTCCGGCCTTCAAAGCAGGCATCACTCCCGATATGCAGCTGCAAGCCGTCAACGATGAGAAATACACAGTTGCGGGTCTGAAAGAGGCAGTGCTCTCAACGGAGCACAGTAAAGAGCCGATCAAGCTTTTGCTCAAGCGTGGCAATGACTTTGTTACCGTCTCTTTGGACTACCACGGCGGCATGCGATACGCGCACCTGGAGAAAGTCGAAGGATCGCCCGATCGCCTGGATATGATCCTCGCACCAGCGAAGTAGTTTTTGGAGGAAGTGCTGATGGATAAGCTACATCGGCGGTTGCGAACTTCGGCGGCCCGCGTTCTCGTTCCCGATCATCAGGTTCCGCATTTTACCCATTCGTGCGAACAAGGATAAAGGGAAGATGATAGTTATACCCTTACCAGAGAATAGGGAGAGTCTCTTGAAGTCTATGCGCGACCACATCAAGAAAGCAGTATCCATCGCCCTGCTTGGCCTGTTAGCTGCGCCACCGATTGAGGCAGCGCAAGACCCTGCCCGTGAACAGTCTCGTTCCATGGTCATGACGCAGTACGGCGTCGTGGCAACTCTGCAGGCTGTAGCCTCTCAGGCAGGTGCAGCCATTTTGGCCAGGGGCGGCAGCGCAGTGGATGCGGCCATCGCGGCCAACGCCGCCTTGTCGGTGATTGAGCCCATGATGAACGGAGTGGGCGGCGACCTCTTTGCCGTCGTCTACGATACGAAAGCGAAGCATCTCTATGGTCTCAACGCCAGCGGGTGGGCGCCGAAAAATCTCAGCCCCGAAGCACTGCAGGCCAAGGGTCTGACGAAGATGCGCACCATTGACGAGGTTACTGTGCCCGGAGCTGTCGCCGGCTGGGATGCTTTGCATCAACGTTGGGGAAAGCTCTCGCTAGCCGAGGATATGGCGCCCGCCATCGCTCTCGCGGACAAAGGCATCGCCGTAACAGAGACGGATGCGGACAACTGGAATACTTACGGAATGCCGTTTCGCAATGATCCTGAATTTGCCCGCGTCTTTCTTCCTGGCGGCAAAGCGCCTGTCGCCGGGCAGTTATTTCGCAATCCGGAACTGGCGCGGACGCTCGAGCGGATCGCAAAACATGGCCGGGATGGCTTCTACCAGGGAGAGACGGCGGCTGCCATCTTGAAGCTCGAACGTCAGCTGGGCGGCTTCATGGAAGCCGACGATTTGTCGGCATTCCAGCCCGAATGGGTTGATCCAGTCAGTACCACCTATCACGGCTGGACCGTGTACGAGATGCCGCCCAACGGGCAGGGAATCGCCGCGCTCGAGATGCTGAACATCATGGAACAATTTCCTATCAAGGAGTGGGGGCACAACAGCCAGAAAAGCCTGCACGTGGAGATTGAAGCCAAGAAACTCGCCTATGCCGACCTTCAGAAGTATGTGGGCGATCCCCGTTCTACCCACATCCCGACAGCAGCGCTCATCTCCAAAGATTTGGCTGCACAGCGGGCGAAGCTGATCACAGATAAGGCTGCGTGCAATGTGTTGCCCTCCGATGTGCAGGAGGGGCTTGCTCATTTATCGAGCGACACCACTTACCTTGCCGTGGTGGATCGTGATGGCAACGAGGTCTCTCTGATTCAGAGCAATGCGGGAGCTTTCGGTGGTGGTTTGGTTGCCCCCGGCACCGGCTTCCCGTTGCAGAATCGCGGCGGTGGTTTCACCCTCGAGCCGGGCCGGCCAAATACCCTCCGCCCACGCACGCGTCCGCTTCACACCATCATTCCCGCGTTTATGCAAAGCGGCGATCGGCGAATTGCCTTCGGCATCATGGGCGGCTTCAACCAGGCGCAGGCGCACGCGCAATTTGTGTCCAACGTCGTCGATTTCGGCATGAACATTGAAGCTGCCGTCGAAGCAGCGCGCTTCACCAAGCGCGACTTCGCTGGCTGTGGCGTGTGGGTCGAAAACGGCATATCCCCGGAAGCGATCGCAGGGTTACGAAGCCAGGGTCACGACGTAAAAGTGTGGCCACGCTATTTCCAGGGCATGGGCCGGGGCAATGCAGTGGAGGCAAACGATTCAACACCGGTTCACTACGGAGCAACCGATCCCAGGGCTGACGGAGAAGCTGTGCCCGAGCAAATGCCCTTTTAGACACCGCAGCCATCCGGCTAGACAGGAAATACGCCGGACGGGTGTACCGTGGATAAAGATATGTCTGCCATGGAAGGTAGCGCCGCAACCACTCGCCGTTCCTGGGCGGTGGCCCTCACCAGTTTCTTCTTTATCCTGCTGCAAAGCGCCTGCACCGCGGTGATGGCGATCAGCGGGGTGCGCGTCATCATCGGACTGACCGCGCTGGCCGCTGCGGCTGGGCTCGGCCGGCCAGCCAGCGGATTTCATGCCGACGCGATTCGTATTCCCATGATGGCGATCGCCCTCATCGGCTCATTCATCAATTTGTATGTGATCTGGAGGATCCGCAGCCTGCGCTCCCGGCCGTCCTCGCAGTGGCGCACAACCCCCGCAACCCCCAAACAGAAGCGCGCCGAGGCCTTCCAGATTGCGCTTGCGCTGATCACCCTCGCACTCGTCGTGGCGGAATGGATCACTCACCGCATCGTGCACAATGCTTAAAATGCGCTAGGGAGCCAGGCCTCGTATCTCCTCTTCCAGACGGGCGTGCAACCGCTCGCTGAAGCCCAGGGGTAACTCGAAGACTCGCTCGTCTGCGGTCAGGATCAGGATGTTGCGCGTTGAATCGAGGATCGCCGAGCAGACCTCGCAATGCTCCAGATGCTTTTGCACCTGCTCCAGAACGTCCGGTGGGAGAGTCGCGTCCAGATAGCCGGAGATGTGCTGCCAAACGTGTTTGCACTCTAGGACCATGCCCACCTCCTCCGTTTGGGAGCTATCTGCTTCAACTCGGGCGCTAATTGCTTTTGCAGCATCATGCGCGCGCGATGCAAGCGGACTTTCACTGCGGAGATGCTGATGCCCAACGCGGCCGCTGCCTCATTGATGCTCAGTTGCTCGATGTCTCTCAGCTGGAAGACCTCGCGGTAAATCAGCGGCAGAGCGGTGATGGCTTTTTGCAGCAGAAGCCTGACTTCTTTGCGTTCCAGTGCCTCGGACGGTATCTCCTTCCAGTCTCGTAAGAGCGCCGGCAACGTATGTCCCTGGTCGTCCGCGGGCTCGTCCAGCGACTCCATCTTAACCGTATCCCGATTACGGATACGAGTTCGTGCCTCGTTCAGCGTGATGCTGACCAACCATGTTCCGAATTTGGATTCGCCGCGAAAGCTGGAGAGGTTGCGAAAGGCCTTGAGAAATGCCTCCTGGGCGGCGTCTTCTGCATCGGCTTCATTGCGCAAAAAGGACAGAGCCATGACGTAGACCCTGCGCTCATAGGGACGAATCAGCTCGTGAAAGAGCTGAGAGTTCCCGGCAAGGATCTTAGCGATCATCTGTGCTTCGTCCCGTACTTCGGTAGTTGCCGCCATGCACGCTCTCTACAGCGGTTTAGTATCCGCGCCCAGCACGCGCCCGTTCCCCGGCGTTTGCGCGAAGAGGATCAGGTGATGTCTCTGCGCCGCCTGAAACGTGTCTGGGATCTGGACCTGCACCGTTCGCTCCCCCGCGCTCCGCAGCCTGGCCACACGGGAGAAGGATCGCGCCACGGCGACGTGCTCCAGGTTCTGACCGGAGTTTTCCCCGCGCAGGACGTTGGAGCGATCGGAGTCGTCGGCCACCACTGCCATAAGATCAGCCCCCTGGGCCGGCACGTCTCCGCTGATGGAAAAATTCACCGCCAAAGTGTTTCCCTCCACGTGCAACGAGAGAATCCGGAGAGAGACCCGGGGATGCGGTGCCTGCTCTGCCTGCACCGCCCGCACCAACGCAGCCTGGTCGCTGCCGACAATCTGCTCTGCCCCGTTGATCACCATCTGCGGAGTGTATACACCTTCCAGGTGGAATCGCTCACTATAGGCATTTTGCCGGTCAGTGTAGGCCGGGGAGGAAAAGGGATCGGACCAGCCAAGCCCGTTCCAGTAGGTGACATGCTCGCTGATACCAACCACCAACTGGTCCGCAGTGGTCCGGGTCCCATTCACCTGCCGCAACAAAGCATCCGCCGGAGGGCAGCTGGAGCACCCTTCCGAGGTGAATAGCTCCACCAGCACCACCTTCTGTGCCGGCACATCCGCACCTGTCTGTGCCTGCAGGCCCATGGTAAGGGCAAGGGCCACTCCTGCAACAATTCGCCTGGTTTGTCTGTACATCGCTCCCCCGGTTGCGCATAGGACGCAGACCGCGGCCGGAGAGTTACAAGCCTTCTGTGTCCAGGGCAGGGCTGGATAGAGACTTACGGCGCATAGGGCGCTTAAGGCGCACCTTTTCCCCGCGGTGCTTTCTACATGTTTGTGTGCCCGGCGCGCATTTCCTCATTAAATGCCGGCTTGGTGAGATTGAGAGCCTGCTGCAGCCGGGCGCGGAACTCGCTTTCGCGCGCCAGCAGCGCGGGGGTAGCGGCGGCAAACTCCGGGCCGCCGTCTTTCTCCGCGCTCAAGGTGAGCAGCCCTTTGGTCGCCATCGCGGCGGCCATGCGGACCAGATCTTCCGGGGTGGTGTTAAGGTATTGCGCATCCCGCGGGTCTGCGATCCAGACCGGCTGCGAGTTGCCCAGGACGCCTGAGAGCCAGAAGGCCTTGGCCAGCAAAAATTCCTGGCGGCTTTCGTCGTCGGTGTCGGTAAAGAAAAACTTCTTTTGCCAGCGGCTGTAATAACGGGTGGTCACGGGAACGGGTTGCCGGTTGCCGCTCTTCAGCAGTTCGAGCTGCCCCTGGTCCAGTGTTTTGCGGATTGCGCTGTAGATGAAGGTCTCCGCATAGGGCTGTTCCGGGGCAGGCACGATCTCCGCGAAGGTCACTGTCATGCTGGCGGAAATCTTGGCGTGCAGAAGGGAATCAGTACCGTCGGCCACGTGGAGCACCCCGTGGACGATGTAGGTATCGGCGCCCGAGACGGAGCGATGGAAGGGCCAGCGGAAGTCGCTAAAGATGATCGGCATACCCGCCATCGTCACGTACGCGTCAGGCCGCGGATTGCGCAGCCGTTTGGCCTCGTCGCGCAAGTGCGAGGTCATCTCCGGCAACAACTCGGGACGGTTGAAGTCGAAATCCTCGCTCAACTCCAGCCGTAGCGTGCGCTCGGCAGGAGCATCCTTGGACAGCCCGATGCGGAAGATAGTGGTGGGGCGGCCGTTAAAATCGATGCCCTCTTCGGAGGAGAGGACGGTCAAGCCAGCGTTGGCGGCAGCGATGCCGAGGGAGGAACTCAGGGCTTCTTTCGTGGACATGGTTCTGCTTTCCTGCGTAGGTCTAATTGATTGTATCGGGGAGTGGGCTGGTCCAGCGTCGCACCTATTCTGACGTCCTGGATATTTTCAGCCGTCCCTTCGGGACTGGTCGCGGTGAGACGTATACCTAGGACTATTGGGCAAGGGCGAAGGCAACCAGCGTGCGGCCATGGCGGCCGGACGATAGCTCAAACTCCTCCAACAACTTACCTTCGAGTCCTTCAGGATCGACGGGCATTTCGCAGGCTTCAATCTGCTCCTCCGTGGCGCCGTGATAGCAGAGCTCGCAGACGCCGAGGCCCTGCTCCGAGCGAACGGGTGGTCCAAAGACCCGGCAGGTCATAGGACGGGCCAGGTACAGGTCACAGAGGCCGGTGGCGGGATCGAGAGCCGGACAAGGCTCGTCGTTGGCGAAGTCCTCAAAACGGGCTTCAGCCTCTTCGGAGGGGTCCAGCAGGCCTGTTATGGGATCGCCAGGAAAGCCCAGGGCAAGGCGCTCGACCGATTTCCGCGCCCGCTCGCGAACGGCTTGACCTCGTTCCGGTTCGCTGTCGATGAGCTCTGCAAGTCCCTGCTGCAGGCGGGCCGCGTCCAGCTGATGGATGGCGAAGACGCCGACGCAGCATTGTGTGCAACCGGGCTTGCAGACAAGCCAATCGCCACTGCGCTGCGCGGTGTCGGCCAGTGCTGCATCGAGGATTTGCACCAGTTGGGCGTCGCCTGCAGGAAGCATAGGACCATGTTAAATCCCGGTAAACCCGGCCAAATATATCTCGTCTATCAACCAAGACCCTGCCACACCATAAATTGGCCCACTGCAACGTGAATTAGTAGTGAAAAAAAGATGAAACCTTGGCAACTTTCAAGTAGGGTTAAACGTTAGAGAGTGTAGGTAAACTCGCGCCTCGAGGAGATTTGTGAAGAGATCGTGTCGCTCCCCCCGCGTTCTAGGTTCCTTGTCTTTTTTGCTCGGTGTTCTGCAGATTGCAGCGCTGCTTGTCGCGTTTGAACGCCCGGCACGAGCCTATGTCGATCCGGGATCCGGCTTCGTTTTCCTTCAGGTTGCCGGTTCCATGTTCGCCGGCGCGCTTTACTATATGCGTCATCGCTTGAAGCGGTTCCTCGGTATGATGCGCAGATCCTCTCCAATTTCTTCTACAGCCGGTACCCAGACAGAGGTCGTAGAGAACCAACCATGAGCCAGGGCACGTCGCAAGACATTGCGACGTTTCGCGATCCAGCTGGGTCGCTGCGCATCCGTGGCGAACAGGTTCTGCGAACGGTTCACCCTCTCTACGCGGCGGAATCGCTGCGCTTCCTAAAGTCGGACTTAGCCGCGCGCTGGATAGAGCAAGGCCATCTGGTCGAGAGCGAGGTGCTGTCCGCTGAAACAGATCAACCCCTCCTGCTGAAGCATCCGCGGATCTTCTTTCCTTCCTATCCCTGGGAATGGACGCCCGGGCAGTGGGTCGCGGCTGGGGAACTTACCCTTGAACTCTGTAGCCAGCTGCTCCACGAAGGCTGGATCCTTAAAGACGCGACACCGCTGAACATTCTCTTTGAGGGCTCGCGGCCGGTTTTTGTCGATTTGCTATCGATCGAGCGGCGCGACCCCAGCAGCCCCTTGTGGCTTGCCTACGGACAATTTGCCCGCACCTTTCTTCTTCCTCTGGCCGCGCACAAGCACCTCGGCTGGCCGTTGGCAGCTACACTGAACCGCCGCGACGGCTATGAACCCGTCGACCTGTATCCCTACCTCTCAAGTCTGAAACGCTGGAGCGCGCCGCTTCGTTCACTGGTTACCCTTCCTTATCTGTTCGAGAAGCGGAAAGGGGCAGCCGGGGCGCCGGCCAGGCTCAAGCAGCAGCCGGAAATCGCAACCGCCGTGATGGAGCGAAACTTCAAAGGCTTTGCTCGCGCGCTGCATGCGCTGGAACCAAAGGGGCGCGATTCCCGTTGGAGTGAGTACCAGACAGCCGCGGATCACTACACCGACCAGGAACG
The DNA here is from genome assembly GCA_963743365.1 of uncultured Acidobacteriaceae bacterium. Lineage (GTDB taxonomy): Bacteria > Acidobacteriota > Terriglobia > Terriglobales > Acidobacteriaceae > PALSA-350. Next base: position 411,225 of record CAVUQE010000008.1, on the reverse strand, counting down.
GCAACACAAGCAGGAATTCGTCGACCGGGCCATGCAACTACTGCGCCCCGGCTCAGTGCTCGATATCGGCGGCAACACCGGGCAATATTCGCGTATTGCCGCCAGCGTGGGCGCGCGGGTTGTCGCCTGGGACACCGACGTTGCCTCCTCGGACCTCAACTGGAGAGAAGCCAGGACTGCCGGCCTGCCGATATTGCCGCTGGTCGCCGATGTGGCCCGGCCGACTCCTGCAGTGGGATGGTGCAACAACGAATCGCTCACCCTCCTGGAACGGGCGCGTGATCGCTTCGATTGCGTCATGATGCTCGGCATCCTGCATCATCTGCTGCTTGCCGACCAGATTCCCATGGCCGACGTGGCCCTGCTCCTGGCATCGCTCACGCGCCGTTCCAGCATCGTTGAATGGGTTCCCAAGACCGACGTGCGCTACATCGACCTCTGCCGTGGGCGAGATGAACTCTACCAGCATCTGAACGAAGATCTGTTCGTAGAGCAGTTCACTCGCCATTTCACGGTCGTGGCTCGTGAGCAATTGAGCAACGGCCGCGTCCTCTTTCTATTCGAGAAAAAATGAACTTCAAGACCATTGTTCAGGGCTTTGGGGCCGTGATGCTGCTCATGATTTCCCATCTGGCGGCACTGGTCTCGCCCTACCATTCAGTGCTCTACCACAGCGTCTTGCCCATGCGCAGCGTTGTGTGGGGCACCCTGATCGACTTGGCGGCCGGCACCTTATTGTTCGCCCTCCTCTTTGGCTACCTGGAGAAGAGCAAGACCGGCTTGCGCACCTTGATTTGGGTGCTCATCGCGGCCAGGCTTGCCCAGACGGTAGTCGGAGGCCTGGTCGTGACGCTGGGCTGGACGGTTCCTCGCCTCACCCGCCCGGCAGTATTCGTCGTTACTCTCGTTGGCGCGCTGGCGTTGTGGTGGCTTCGGCCACCGGCCTACCGCATAGCTGTACGCGGTTTGCTGGTGCTGCTATTGATCGCAGGATGCACCGCGGTGTGGATGGTGCCTGAACTGGTATATCAAGGGTTGCGAGCGCAGCGGACGGACGTGCTGGTGGACAAGGGCCATCCCACGCTCGCCTCAGCAGGAAGCAATCCAGCGGTTGCCGGCGAACGAATCGTGTGGCTCCTTTTTGACGAACTTTCCTACGATCAGACTTTCGATCATCGATTCCCCGGGCTCGCCATGCCCGCATTTGACCGGTTCAAGAGCGAGAGTGTTGTCTTCAGCAACCTCAAGCCGGTGGGTTACAACACAGACCTTGTCATACCGGCATTTTTGTTGGGTAAGCGGATCGATAATATCCGCAGCAGCTTCGACGGAAAACCAACATTTCAATTGGGCGGAAGTGAGAAGTGGCAAGCCTTCGATGCCCACGCGACGATCTTCGCGGATGCCCAGCGCCTGGGCTGGACCACGGGCGTGGTCGGTTGGTTCAACCCCTATTGCAGAATTCTCGCAGGAACCCTCGACTCCTGTTTCTGGAGGATGGGCGACGGAGAATTGAAGGGGCCGATCTCGACCAAGTCTTCCCTCGAGAATGCTATTTCGCCCCTTCAGAACGATGTGTGGGCGATGGAAGGAAAGCCGGACTTCCCGCAGCGAGTCCATGCCGAAGACCTCGCGGCCATCATGCCGGCGGCAACGGCATTGATCCGCAATCAGAGCATCCGCTTCGTCTTTATCCACCTGCCGGTGCCGCACCCTCCAGGCATCTACGACCGTAAGACTGGAACTCTGCGCGACGGTGGCACGTACATCGACAACCTGGCGCTCAGCGACCGGGTGCTGAACGAGTTGATGAAGAACTTGAACGCGACCACTATGGCCGCGAAGACCACGGTGATCGTCTGCTCCGACCACTCCTGGCGTTTACCGATATGGCGGCCAAAAGCCGAGTGGACCAAGGAAGAAGAGATGGCAAGTCGCGGTTACTTCGACACGCGGCCGGTTTTGATGATTCACTTTCCCGGACAGGAATCAGAGAAACTTGTGACCGCTCCCTTCGAGGAGATTCGCATCCACGAGATCATCGAGCATCTGCTGCGAGGCCAGGACCCGGGATTCGATAAAGCATTGCTCGCGGGTGATGGGGGTTCGCCGGTTGCCTTGAACCCTTAGAACTCGTTCTTCTGCTCAACCAGAGGAAGTGTTTTCCGTAATGGTGCCGGAGCATTCGCCCAGCCCGATGCTCACAAGTCCCGCCCGCTCACAGTATCCGCGAAAAGTGATCTCGTCACCGTCGGCCAGAAAACCCCGCTGCTCACCATTGGGTAGAGTGATGGGGTTGACAGCGCGCCGCGTGAGCTCGAGCAGGCACCCAAGGGTCTCGTCTCTTAGCCCGGAGATAGTGCCGCTGCCCAGCAAATCGCCGGGCTGAAGATTGCACCCGTTGCTCGCATGATGAGTGAGTAGTTGAGCGACCGTCCAGTAGAGGTAATCCAAATTGCCGCGGCTCAGCAGGACTGCTTTGCGTCCGATCGCGCGCATGCTGGCGGAGCGAAGGTACACCTCGAGAGTAAGGTCGATTCCGCCCTGATGACGATCCTGCTCCGAGTCGAGGTAGGGAAGAGGGCGCGGGTCTTCAGGCGCCCGCGCAAACGCCGGCCCACGAAAAGGGGTAAGCGCCTCCATGGTCACTACCCACGGTGAAATGGTGGTGGCAAAGCTCTTAGCCAGGAATGGCCCCAGAGGCTGGTACTCCCAAGCCTGAATATCACGCGCCGTCCAGTCATTCAGCAGGCACACACCAAAAAGGTGTGAAGGAGCCTGATCGATGGCGATGACGTCTCCCTGGTTATTTCCCGGTCCCACGAAGAAGCCGGCTTCGATCTCGTAATCCAGCGCCTGGGTAGGGGCGAAGTGAGGCGGTGCGCCGTCAGCAGACAAAATCTGGCCGGCCGGGCGCTTCACGGGTGTGCCGCTCACAACGATCGACGATGCCCGGCCGTGATAGCCGATAGGCACATATTTGTAATTGGGCAGCAGGGGATTCTCCGGCCGGAAAAGCCTGCCCACATTCGTAGCGTGATGGATCGATGCATAGAAGTCGGTGTAGTTGCCGATCCATGCAGGCTTGAGCATGGTGACTTCTGCCATCGCGCACAGATGAGGCGCCACGGATCGTTGATGATCGGCAGCATGAGGATGATCGGCACGGAGGAGGTCGCTGAGCCGGGCGCGCAATGGCGACCAGCACTCCGGGCCAGCCGCCATGAGTGGATTGAGCGTGGCGGCGGCACAAGCCTCTCTGGTCTCCGAGGTGAGCGACGCCAACAGACCGGCGTGGCAGCAGCCGCGCAGGTCCAGTACCTGGTCGCCAATGGCTACGCCGATGGCAGGCTGCGTTGCACTTTGGAATACGCCAAAGGGCAGGTTCTGGATCGGGAATGCGCAACCGGGGCGATTGGCCGAGGCTACCCAGCTTTGCCGCTGAGGATCATGTGTAGCATTCATGGTTGCATTTATCGGATGGGGCTCCCGGTGAAGTGTTTTTTGAGCGCCTGCCACACCTGGAAGTATTCCCGCTGCAGGCATTCCGTCTCCATCGCGAAGCGGGTCGGATGAAGCACCAACTGGGTCTCGAACATGAAGGCCAGCGTATCAGCCAGATAGTGCGGCTTGAGTTCGGCCTTCTCTGCCCGCTCGAAGGTTTCCGCATCGGGCCCATGGGCCTGCATGCAACTGTGCAGGCTGGCGGAGCCGGGAATGAAGCCTTCGGCCTTGGCATCGTATTGGCCGAAGATCAGGCCCATGAACTCGTTCATAGCGTTGCGGTGAAACCAGGGCGGTCGGAAGGTGTGCTCGGCCACCATCCAGCGCGGGGGAAAGATGCCAAAATCAACATTGCTTGAGCCCGGCACCGCAGTGGGCGCGGTGAGCACGGTATATATCGAAGGGTCAGGGTGGTCGAAGCTGACGGTGTTGATGCAGTTGAAGTTTGCCATGTCGTACTTGTAAGGCGCGTAATTGCCATGCCATCCAACGACGTCGAGTGGGGAGTGATCGATCCCCGCGGACCACAGCTTGCCCTGAAACTTGCACAGACTTTGAAAATTGCCGTCCACATCCTCGAAGGCGGCGACCGGAGAAAGAAAGTCGCGAGGATTGGCCAGCCCGTTCGCGCCAATGGGACCCAGGTCAGGCAAACGGAATGGGAGTCCATAGTTTTCGCAGATATAGCCGCGGGCAGACTCGTCCAGTAGTTCCACGCGCATCTTCAGGCCGCGGGGAAGAACGCCGATCTCACCGGGTGCGACTTCCAGAATGCCGAGCTCGGTGAAAAAATGCAGCTTCCCCAACTGCGGCACGACCAGCATCTCTCCATCGGCATTGGAAAAAAAACGGCCAGACATGCTTTGATTGGCGGCATAGATGTGTACGGCGCAACCAGATTGGCCTGCAGGGCTGCCGTTGCCGGCCATGGTGATGATGCCGTCGAGGAAGTCACAGGGCGCGTCGGGAATGGGCAGCGGATCCCACCGCAGCTGGTTGGGAGTAGCGGGGACCTCATCAAACGGCCCGCTGCGCAGGTTATTTTCAGGAAGCTCGACGAAGGGCCTGTGGGTGACCGAGGGGCGGATGCGATAGAGCCAGGCGCGGCGGTTGGTGGCTCGTGGAGCAGTAAAGGGGGTTCCGCTGAACTGTTCGGTGTAGAGTCCAAGGGTCGACTTCTGGGGTGCGTTCTGGCCCTTGGGTAAAGCACCGGCAACCGCTTCCGTCGCAAATTCGTTGGCAAACCCCGATTGGTACTGCAGTTTCGACATAAATCCTCCCTGCTGTAGCTGTATACCGGAGGATGCACAGCATTGCCAACTTGGGCCCCTGGTCCATCTATTAGGCAAGTTTTAACGTGCTCGAGGCCGGGCGCCGCCGATACTGCGGGCAGAGGCGGCTTATGCATCCAGCCGTGCCTGAACAGCCAAAATTTAGGCGGGGGTTGAAAAAATTACCTCCCCGTTACGTTACATGAGGTGCCCTCCGTAACCGCCGAGGAAGAGAAGCAGAGGACAACTTGCATCCAACAAGGGCAGACTAAATGCGGTCTCACAATTACGCTGCCCCCGAAAAGAACGTGAGGAGTGGTCCAGGTTAGCCGGACCACGAAAAGGCGTACCGCATCATAGGTCTGCAACCGATCGCGTAACCGCAGGGGGCATTTATGCAAACAATCGGCTGGCGGGATAGACAGGTTCGGAAGCATGCGTTGCTGCGAGGCACCGGATCGGGCGCATGGTTTCCAATTTTGGCGATCCTGGTATGCGCACCTGCAGCGTGGCCGCAGGCCCAGCCGGCGTTGCCGAAGCTAGGCGCCGACCAGGTAGTGCAGCGCCTGATGGAGAAGAATAAGGAACGCGCGGACAGTCTGCAGCACTACACCGGGACCCGTACCTATCGCCTGGAATATCGCGGCTTTCCTTCCGCTACAGAGGCGACGATGGAAGTGGAAGTGAACTTTGACGCACCCGCTTCCAAGCGGTTCACCGTGGTCAACGCTACCGGGTCGAAGCTGATCCAGAATCGCGTCTTTCACCGGCTGCTGGAGAGCGAAGAGCAAGCCGGCGACTCAAGCAACCGAAAGAACACCGAGCTAGGTCCGGATAACTACACCTTCTCTCTTGCCGGGACCGAGGGATCAAACTATGTGTTGAATGTTGAGCCCAAGGTGGACAGCCGATTTCTGTATCGAGGCAAGATCTGGGTAGACGCACACGATTTTGCCGTCACGCGCATTGAGGCGCAACCTGCGCGGAATCCATCGTTCTGGACGACGAAGTCCGAGATCCATCACACCTATCAAAAAGTGGACAACGGATTCTATCTGCCGAAGGAGAACAAGACCGTGACCAGCGTCCGGCTGGGAGGAGTAGCGACTCTGACCATCGAGTACCAGTCTTACCAGGTGACCGTCGCCAAGCCCGTTGCATCGGCAAGACGGATCTCCTCAGGCGAGGGAGCCGTTTGGCCAGACGGCGGACTCAATGCCGAAGTAGCGAATTTTGTCTCGTCGAGAAGGTGATGCGGTCGACCACTCTACGATGCCACGGCGCTGCACCTTGTCCTTGCCTGAAAATCCATTCCTTCTAATTCATGTCTGACTTGACGCCGGTGGACAAGATCACGCGCCTTCGGCCAAACATGCGAGCGTCCAACGAATAGCCTCCCGGTCCGAGCAATCCTAAAGCAGCGGTGTCGACAATCGAGAAGACCATGTGCACGGCATCGACTCCTTGTAAGCCAAATACCGCTGCCAGCTCGAGGCAGCAACAGAGTGTACAAAGTATGGGAGTAAACGCGCCAAGAAAGAGAAAAACCGCGAGCACGGAGAGACCGGCAAAGGCCCATGGAGGCAAGATGAAATCGCCCCGCGGGTAGGCGATCATGAGCAACATTGCGGCAGCCGTCAACCTCAACAGAGCTAACGCGATGCCCGCCGCCCCGGTGGGAAACATGGAGAAGAGTCTTTGCATGGCACCGACTTTAACCATCTCTTCCCGGCCGGACAAACATGAAAAGGGGGCTAAAGAAGCGACCCTTTTGAGGGGGGCCAGATAGGCCAGCGGAGAATATTCTGGGCTTGCCCGCAAAAGTAATTCTCCAGGCGGCGGCCCAGAGAAAATTGCCCATTCTCGCGTAGTGGGTTTGAGAGCCGGGGCACAGTCATTGTGGAACCGCTCTAGAAAGTGGCCGAGCATGGCTAACCAAAAGCCAATCCGAGTGCTTACGGTAGACGATCATCCGCTCTTGAGGGGCGGGATCTCGGGCGCGATTATGGCGCAACCCGACATGACCGTCGTGGCTGAGGCGACCGATGGAGACGAGGCAATCGCGCTGTTTCGCGTCCACCGGCCCGACATCACACTCATGGATCTCCGCATGCCGAAGGCCAACGGAATCGACGCGATCACAGCGATTCGCAAGGAGTGGCCCACGGCTCGCATCATTGTCCTCACCACCTATGGAGGAGATGTACAGGCTTTGCGCGCGTTCAAAGCGGGAGCTTCCGGATATCTCTTGAAAAGCATGCTGCGGACGGAATTGATCGACACCATTCGGCTGGTGCACGCCGGCCACCGCCGCATCCCCCAGGAAATCGCTGTCGAAATGGCCGAACATGTCGCTGACGATGCGCTCACTGACCGGGAGTTGGAAACGCTTCGTGGGGTCGCTAGTGGAAGCTCGAATAAGCTAATCGCCGAACAGCTTGGCATATCGGAGCACACCGTCAAGGGCCACCTGAAGAGCATTCTGTCGAAACTCGGCGCCACCGATCGTACGCACGCAGTCATGATCGCGCTGAAGCGCGGTTTCCTCGACATGTAATTATTCATTCTGCTGCAAGCCCTGCCAGCGTCTAATCATTCATGCGTGTCATTACTCTTGAAGAGCACTTCCTTACCGAATCCTTCGTTCGAGCCACAGGTGCTCCGCGGTTCGCCGAGCTCCAACCCAAACTACTCAATCTCGCAGCCGGCCGCATTGCAGATATGGACGAGGCCGGCGTCGACCTCCAGGTCCTGTCTCTGGCCTCCATGGGCATCGATGCGCTGGACGCCGCGACCGCGACGTCGGTGGTGCGCGACGTCAACGATGAGCTGGCGAGCGCCGTGCGCGCCCATCCCACCCGCTTTGCCGGCTTTGCCAGCCTTGCCTTGAAGGATCCTCAGGCGGCTACCGCGGAACTGGACCGCTGCGTGACTCGCCTGGGATTTCCAGGAGCCCTGGTGGACGGCACCACGTGTGGTGTCTTCCTTGACGATCCCAGGTTCCTTCCCGTCTTCGAAGCCGCGGCTCACTTGAACGTTCCCATTTATCTCCATCCTGCGCCGCCGCCGGAACCCGTCCGCCAGGCATATTTCTCCGGTCTTCCCGGTGACCTTGGCTTCCTGCTCTCGATCGCCGGCTGGGGCTGGCATGCAGAAACCGGCCTGCACACTCTTCGGCTGATTGTTGCCGGCCTATTTGATCGTTTTCCCACGCTCCAACTCATCATTGGACACATGGGCGAGGGCTTGCCCTATGCGCTTGCTCGCTCCAGTGGCGTCCTCTCGGCGGCCGCCCGCACCTTCGGCAGCCTGTCGCCGCCTACTTCCAGAGCAACATTCATCTCACCACCAGCGGCTATTTCACTCATCCGCCTCTCCGCTGTGCAATGGAGGTCGTGGGGCTCGATCGCCTTCTCTTCTCAGTGGATTACCCCTTCAGTTCCAACATGCGCGGACGAACTTTCCTGGACACTCTTGGCGCACTGCTAAGCCCTGAAGACATGGCCAAACTCACTCATCGGAATGCCGCGTCTCTCCTGCGCCTGCAGTCCATCTAGAGCAGTTTCGCAATTACTGTGGCCTGATAAAGATCGCGAGGTGTGGTTTTCCTTGAGAGAAAAGCACGAAAAGGCCTATCGCTTCGGTCTACACCAATTGCGAAACTGCTTTAATCCGTTTCTGTGGCGATGGGCTGGTTGCTCACGGGCATGGTTTTGAGCGTCTGGAGTTCGGACTGAACACGGGCCCATTTCTGCGGATCTTTCTTGGTGTGAATGGGCGCGTTTGGGTCGGCATAGTAGTTCACGATGTCGGCCTTGAGCCCGGGCGGGACGGTATGGTTGGGGTCGGCAACCAGGCGATGCAGCAGCTTGGCATAGGTTTCATCGGTAAGCCGGTAGACCCCTGGCTGAACCGGCGCGCCGGTATCCAGGTCACGGTTGGGAAGCGTCTGATGCGGCTTGCCAAACCGGCCCAGCACGGAGCTTAGCGCATCTGTCGACTGATTGACGCTGCGGACGTATTCCTCTTCAGTGGAAGCGGTAGGCCCCTTGATCGCCAGCAGTTTCAATGGGCCGATCTTAGGCAGGATATAAATGAACCCGGCGAGCGAATAGGTTCCGATGCCGGCCTTCTTGCGGTATTGGTCCCAATTATTTTCGGCAGCCACCCGCGCCACTTCGTCTGCCAGTTTCTGGAGCTCCGGACTGGTAGAGTCCGCCGGCATGTGGCTGCGATGCAGAAGAGTGACTGCGTAGGCGATGCGGGGAATAAAGCTGCGAACGGCGAAACGAAACCCACCGGCGTTGATGCGCCGTGATCGGGCTTTGGAGAAGTCCTCACTGAGACCGTAGGTCTCGTAGAAGGCGGCTGCGAGCTGCTCTGTGGGCACGTTCAGGCCGACATGGCGAAGGTAGTGAACGGGCGCAAAGCGGCGATGCGCAATCTCGTTAATGTCGAAGGCGAACTCGGTCTGGATGTGCGCATGCTCGTCTTCGCCGTAGGTCACGACCGGGCCATACTTCGCGGCCAACTTGGGAAACTCCACCGGCACGGCTCGATTGGTGGCCTGGGAGTGGCCGATATTGTCGCCGATGTAATGGGAGAGCGCCCCAACGGCAAAGGCCAGCTGGTTGGCATTCTTGGCGTCGCGGAAGAGGTGGACGACGAAGTCGCCCGAGCGAACGTAGTGGGTCAGGTCAGAAAAGAAGGGGTCGCCGAAGGGGTAATAGCCAATGTCCTGAATGACGCAACCGGCATAGGCGTAGGACCGTGCCAGTTCCAGCTGCTGCGGCGTGATGTTGGGATAACGGCTGCGCAAGAGTGGGGCGATCGAGCTCTGCCATGTCAGATCAATCAGCTGCTCGTGGGTGAGTAGCGAGTAGGCTCCGGCGGGTCGGCAGACAAGCAGGAAGCACAGGAGGAGAGCTGAGGCCCGGCACAGGTTGCGCATCGGCTACAGTATCGCAGCGCCGGGATGCACCTGACTACGCCGTTACATTACCTGAAACGGATGTCTTTCCAGCTCAGTGAAAGAAGTCTCACTTCCTGATCGGCCCGAGATGGTGAAGAGATAGTCTCCATGGGCAAGAGCGGATGCAGGAATGTAGAGTGGAACAGTTTTGCTTGCAGCCGCCTCAGGAACGTCGATGGATAACACCTGGCTTCCGTTTGGCCTTGAGATTTGGCAACGGTATTCGCTTACGTTTGGGTGAGGTGGAATATCGAGGAACAATATAAACGGCTTGCCGGGCACTGGGTTGATGACCGGTTGAACCGCGCTACGCGCGCCCAGATCGGCCATCGAAAAGAAGGCCAATGCTTGAGGTGCGGAAGAGCTACGAAGCCTGGGAATCGTCACCGTATTTTGGTAGAGGACGAACGCAAACAAGGCGACGGACGCTGCAATTGCGTATAGCGCGGGCTGCCATTGGCTGCTCCCCCGTTTCGGAGTCGATTGCGGCGTCTTTGCTCGATCCGTCGCCAGAACTTTTTTGGTGGTATCGACAAATGCCGACGTCATTCGTAAGTCGGTTGCGCATTCTTCGCAGTCGAAAAAATGCTCCGCGAATTCATCCACTTGCGCAGCAGAAAGCTCTCCCAGGAGATATTTCTCAACAGCTTGGGTTTGGAGCGCCTCTGCATGATCCATAAGCCTTCCCATATTACAGTAGTGTAATTCGTGCGGGATACGTTTCACACCCGCGCTAAGTATATGATTTAAAGGGATTAGGGCAGCCGTATGACAGGCTCAAGGGAGGCTGCGTGAGAGTTCCAATCGTTGGGTAAGCTCGGGCTTTACAGCTGGCGGAAAAACTGATCGAACGAAGGGCACGGGTTCAGCCATGCCATATCGGCCAACGACTGATGAGGGCTTCAGCCCCTGAGGTACGGCTTTTCCTTGGTTCAGCGCGAACGTGACCACCTTAATCTATGCTTTTTCGGCTACTGAAGTGGTGATTTCGGCCGAGAAGCTTTGGAAGGCCGTACCTCAGCGGCTAAAGCCTTACTCTTGGAAAAGGGCTTGAGCGGACGGGCATGTCCGTAACAACAGGTACCGGGCATGTTGGTAACGCTTTTCGTTGAGTTGAAGTTTAACGGGTTTGAGAGAAAGAGATCTTCCACCCGTCGCCGAGGCTATGGAAATGTGGGAAGGTCGCGTTGTTTGCGAGCTTTCCAAGCCAGTGTGGGGAGGGAGGGAAAGGGCTTTTCTTTTCCTCCCTCTGCACACTGGCGTCATTTCCTAGCCGATGATTGCTGGTTAACCGGGGGCATATTCTGCACGAGACGGGTGTGACTATCGAACTGCGCCAGAGCAAACGCTGCAAAATATACCTCCCAGTAGCGATCGTCCAGCGGCCGGAGGCCGATGGTTTCTTTTCCCAGGCACTTGCTGATAAATACCTGCGTGTTTTTCCAGAAGAAGGTTCCGTCCGGATAGACTCGCTTGACCTTCATCTCAGCGCCATATTCCGGTTCCGGGACGCGATCTGGGTAGCTGCGCGGAGAACCTTGGTACTGAGATGCTGGCGTCTGCTGCTTGAGCGCCTCATGCGGCCTTTCTTCGTTGTACTGCTGACGGAACCGATCAAAAGCCTCCTGCTGCGCCCGCCGGTTGGCTGCCGGCGGTTTGGCCGTCTCCGCCTTCAACGTGCGATGCATCCGCTCGTGTCGCCCATTCTGTTCCGGATGACCTGGCTTAATCCGTTCCGGCTCGATGCCCAGTTTCATCCAGCAAATCGATAAACGGGATATGCCGGCCACCGACCGAGACGCAAACGGGGCTCCGTTGTCGGTACGCATTCGCTGCGGTAGACCATATTCCCGAAAGGCGGCTCGAAACACCGCTTCCACATGCTCCGTGTCGGTCTTCTCCACGCTCTGACAACGCAGCAGATAGCGACTGTGAGCATCGCTGATCGTCAAAGGGTCAATGCGCTCACCCCTGCCGGTTAAAAACCATCCCTTAAAGTCTGCACACCATACCTGGTTGGCCTTCTCCACCGCCTGAAATGGCTTGTTGTACTCAGCCGTTAGCCGTCGTTTGCGCTGCGGCGTGGTCAGCCCTGCGCGACGCAAAATCTCCCCAAATGTACTCAGCACTGGCCAGCCAACATCTTGCTGCTTGTTCAGCAGGTAGGCCCGAAGCTTCTTTGCCCCCCAACTCGGGTGCGCATACTTCAGTTGCAGAATCTGTTCCTCAAGACAGGCTTTGGTCTGGTTGGGATGGCTCCCAGCTCCATAACGACGGTCATGAAGTCCGCTCAGACCCTCTACCTCATAGCGCCCCGCCCACTCATAACCCGTCTTGCGGGCGATGCCGTAGATCCGGCACAACTCAGACATCGTGTACTCGCCGCTCTCGTACTCCAAAACAAACCGTGTCCGCTCGTCCACCACTTCCGTCGCTTTCCAGGGCATGCTCCTCTTCTACTGCCCTGCGCTTGCAACGAAAAGTGTTACCCACTTGCCCGGTACCTTGTGTTACCTACTTGCCCGGTCCGTACCGGCTTTTACGGCACGGCTGAACCCGTGCCCTTCGTTCCGCGAGTTTTTGCGCAAAGCCCGGACCTATCCAATCGTCGGAGTTCTCACGCAGAATCTCAAACGCCCTCATATAGAACAAAGGAAGCCCAATAGAAGGGTCGCCGATTGACCGTTTCCGAGCGCAAAAGCGCAAGCTTCGCTGCGCGCAGTGCGGACTCGGGATCCTCTCCCTTAGCCATCGCGGAGTACAAATGATCCATGAACTGCGGGGTCGATGCGTCGTTTACCTCCCACAGCGACGCAATCACCCGTTGGGCGCCTGCTCTTAGAAATGCCCACGAAAGGCCCACCAGTCCTTCCGAGGAGTAGATCCGGTTGCCCGCACTATCGCATGCGGAGATGGTTACCAACATGGCATTGAGCTTGTTGCGTGCGATGTCGCGCGCGTAGAGGTTGTACGAAGTGCCATCCTCTGAAAGAACGACCGCGGAATCGAGTGGGCTCAGACGGCTCGCAGTACCGTGAGCCACGAAATGAATGAGGGCGTAGTTCTCCGGCTTCGCCTTGAAGTAGGCCACTGGAGTAGCATCTTTCCCGGATAGCACAGTTTCCTGGTCCGGCCTGAAATGTCCCTCAACTAAACGGATTTCTTCGCCGGCATGCGAGAGTGCCGGATAATTTGCCGGCGATTGCGGATTTCCGATCAGCAACATCGTTTTGCTGGAATCTGTTGAGCGCCGAACAGCCGAATGCGTCCCCAGGGTGAGTAGGAACACAGAGCTGGCGTTGGTGACAGAGACGTCCTCGATCCAATAGTGTGGCTGGGGCGAGCTAACCAGCAGAGTCTCAAAGTTCAATCCGCACAACTCCCCATCGGAGATGATGGTTACCTGTGACTGTGGCTTTATCCACTGCTCTGCGGGGCCGATCAATATTCGATAGAGTTCTTGCCCGTCGGCATTGCCGAGATCGTTGGCGTTAAAGGCCCCAACCAGGTGAGCATGATATCGCTCAAGCAAGGGTCGTATCCGATCCTCACCTGGAAGCACAAATAACTGTGAGTGATTGGGTAGCAGAATCCATAGATAACTCCGCTTTCTACCTATCCAGTAAGACAGAATTACGTGTCCGAGACGCGCCGCGGCATGTTCTGCTTCTGGCACATTAAAAGCCTGCGATTGGAGTTCGTTCAGGCCCAGCCCATCGGTGAGTGTGCGCGCTCGTTGCAACTCTGCGACGCGGAACGCTTCGTCAGCCATGCCATGTTCCACGAGAAAGTCGATATAGTCACTGTAGATGTCCTTCGTTCTGGTTGGATAGGAAAGCTTAAGTTCGTCGCGGCCGAGCGATTGGCGTTCCTTTTCCAGGGATGCAATTGCAGCTTTGAAGTGGGCCTTGGCGTCTTCACTGTGATTAAGCTGATCATCGATGCCGGCCTGCGTAGACAAGGCCCAGGACTGGAGGTGTATATCTGTTCCGGAACTGTGAACGACTTCTCGCAGCAGGTGTTCGGCAGTCCCGGTATCCTCCCTTCCGGCCGAGATTTGCGCTTCATTGACCAGCGAATAGAGCTCCATATTGCGGTCACCTATGGCATGCTCCAGCTCTAATGCCTCATTGTTGTACTTTTCTGCCAGTGAGAACTCGCCTTTTTCGATTGCAGTTTGCGCAAGGTCTATAAGGCAAGAGGCAACTTCCTCTCGATTATTTGCTCGTCGCGCAAGTTGCAGAGCCTGTTGATAGTTCATTTCGGCGGCAGACAATTGATGCTCAACGAATCGGATCGCAGCAATGCTCATGAGCGCGGTCGTTTGGTCGGTGAGCATCCCAAGCTGCTCCGATCGCTTCTCTGATTCCTCGAAAAGCTCGGAGGCTCGCTCAAAATCCCCCATGCGCAGGTAGGCCCAACCCAAATTGACCGTCAGCCTCACCATGGCTGCTTGAGCATCCGCCTTCTGGGCGGCGGTCAACGACGAGTTGAATAAATCTACCGCGTCTGCATAGTGATATTGCTGCATCTGCAGCATACCTAGATTTCCAAGTGCCTTGCTGGCCAGGAATGGTTGGTCATTTTCCTGAGCGATTTGGAGCGCACGCCTGAGAAGCAACTCCGATTTTGAGGGATCACGATGGAAGGCCGCGAGCTTTCCCTCTCCAAGCAATAAATCGCCCATGACCTCAGGCGATTCGCTTCCGCTCATCCTTTCCGTTGCGCGAAATGTCTGGTCGGCAAGCGCAAGTTGTTGAAGGTTGCTCTCGGCGATCCCTAGCAGCGCACTTCTGTGTGCGGCCAGCACGGCTCTCCTCGGCTCAGGGAGGTTTCCAGGCTTGAGCAGTGCGATGGCATCCTGGTTGAGACCTTGCCAGATGAGGATCTCAGACTTCAAAAGGCGGAAGCGCCAGAACGTGTCGGGATCCTCGTTCTTAACCGAACGGCTAGCATCGTCTACCTCCTTCAGGGAGCCCTTTAGATCGCCGTGCTGAAAGCTGGATTCAGCGCGCTGATATGAGGTGTCAGGCCCGTATCGGGGAGGCTCTCGTCTGCAAGCTGCCAATAGTAGGACGCCAAGAGAGAGCGTAAAGGCTAATCTACGGAAACCAAACGCCGTTGGTAACAGGTTCCGCTGCCGCCACCGTGCCCGCAAAAGGGCTTCCAAGTTCAAGCCGCAGCATGGTAAGGCGCTTCGTATCCGCCGACGAAAAAACTTCAGCGAGATAAAGATTGCCAACGTGCGGGATGTAGATCGCGTACGCGTACGGAAGCTCCTCTGCAGAGTTGCCAGTCCCTACCGGGCGAACCTGTTTTACCAGACTGGTGTGCAACACTGTATTGGATTTGGATTTGCTCCAGCCAGCACCCGGTTCCATCAGCATACCCTTCGCAAGTGCTGGTGGTACCTTTTCGCTGTCGACCCCCCAATGATATCGGGCTTTCGTCGTGCTCTTGGTGCTGCCTTTGTTTCCCTTTCCGGACTCGTGATGGCTAAACAACGCTGCATGAGTGGGGTTTTGGGTAAAAAGATCGTGGTTCAGGTCCACTTGCACCGGCTGGCCCGCGATCTTGAGGTTTTCAAACGAGCTTCCCAGTGGAATGATCTCCGGTTGTTCGCCATCCTTGTGGTTTGAGGACACCCTGCCGATGACCGCATCCGCAGTAATCATATGAAGAATGTTCAAACCTTCGACGACGCAAGTGACCACGGAATTGTAGGCTCCGTCACCCGTCTGGATGCCTGACACATAGGTGTGCGCCGACTGGTAGGAGATAACGTCCTTTAACTGGTAAGCCCCATCCTTCGCGGACGCAAAACCGCCAATGATCGGAAGAGACGTCGCTGAGCTGCTGGCGATGTCTGCCTTGAAGGGTTGAGTGATCGAACCCCCAATAGCGGATCCATGTGCATGGTACAGAAACCTTCTCCCACTCATGTCTACATTCTCCAATTCGCGAAAATATTAGGGATCTGCTCAAAGCCCGAATTCAAGGCGATAGTGCCATGACACAGCATTTCGTTTCAGAAATGTTTTTAACATTTCATTGACGTGCCCATGGTTTAGGGGGCGCATGAAATCATAGCGCGAAACTCGTCGCTTGATCCGCCCTAGCCGTATTTTCTTTGGGGCGGAATGAACGCTGTTTAAAAGTTGAACTTGAGCGCTCCCTGCAGGATTCGCGGAGGCGCCGCGCTGATGGCGTTTCCAAAGGTCGAACTGCCGATGTTGCCGTCGACTGCGGTGGGGCCGTTGAATTGGGTATGGTTAAAGACGTTGAACGCTTCCACCCGGAAGAGCAGGGATTTTGATTCTTTGAGGGGCAGCTGCTTGGCGACAGCCATGTCGTAGTTATCCGCGCCGGGCCCATAAAAGAATCGCCTCTTGGCGTTGCCCGGAGTGCCCAGCGCATTCATGGAGAAGGCAGAGGTGGCAAAATAATTGTTTCCGTTCTTCCGGGGATTGCCGCTCAGATGGAGCGGGCCGCCGTTGTAGTCGGGCTCATCGATACTGCTGTTGTTGATCCCATTTGGGTTGGTCCCGATCAGCGAGTTGTCTCCATTGTTAACCATGGTTACCGGAAACCCGCTGGCGAAGTGAGTGATCCCCGACACGGACCAGCCGCGGGTCAGCCGGTTAGCACGGAAGAACTGGTCGAAGGGCAGCTGATACTCGTAGCTGACGACGAAGTTGTGTTTCACATCGAACGAGGAGATGGCATAGCTGAGCGCCGGATTGAAGGGGTTCACTTCTTCGGCGACATTCGATGATTGATCCAGCGACTTGCCATAGGTGTAGGCGGCGGAGAATTCGAGACGGCCACTGGTGTGGCGGGCACTGAGTTCGAGTGCGTTGTAGTTGGCGTGGCCGATGGTGGACTGGAGGGCGTTGCTGCCGAAGTTTGACCCCAGCGGCCCGCGCGTACCGTTCAACTGGCCGCCAGCGATCGGATAATAGACCGTATCTTCGCCGTCTGGGCCGCAGGTAAGGGTCCCCGGTTGCACTTCGCTCGTCTGGCTAAGGCTCAGGCAGAGCGCGGGATTTCCTGGATTTGGCTCAATGAGAACACGCTGGCGATGGCTGGAAGTACCGACGTAGCTCGCGCTGAAGACGGTGTTCGGTCCAGCTTGCCGTTCAACGGAAAACATCCACTCTTCAGTGTAGGGTGCGCGGCCATGGATGTCGTATCCCGGAATACCCTCGATTGGCTCGTAGGTGGCCCAGTCAATGTTGGGATCGGGGTTGCGGCGCGAAGAATTCAATGGGGCGAAGGTATATGGAAAAGGCTGGCCATTATCCTGACCGCTGGCCGCGGTAATGAACGGCGTCGCGAAGAGCGGAGGAGCCGGGCTCGTATAGGTGGTTCCATATGGAGCGTTCGCAGCCAGGACGCCGATCGAAAGCGCATCAATCGCGGTGTAGAAGTTTCCCGCGCTGGCCCGAATGCTGGTCGTGCCCGGTGCCCCAAGGATCTTTCCCAGGAAGCTGCCGGCGTCTCCCTGCGGCGACCAGGCGATGCCCACGCGCGGCGAAAAGCCCAGGTTGCCGATCGGCGCCAGCGTATTCGGTATGCCCTGACCGCCGACCCGATCGCCGGGATAAAGTATGCCGGGAGGGGCACCGGGAAAGACGACCGACTGGGCGCCGGCAACGAAAGTAGAGATCTGGTTGTACTTCTCCGACCAAGGCGCGACGCGATCCCAGCGCAGGCCGTAGTTGAGGGTCAGGTTGGGAAGAACGTGCCAGCTATCCTGCGCGAAGAGGCCGATGTATTTATTCCGCGCATAAAACGGATTGAGCTGGCTCTGGTTGTATTGACTGGGCACGCCGATCAGGAAGTCGGCAAAGTCGACGCCGGTCTCCGTTCCGGAGAAAACAAAGCTGCCATTGAACTGCGCGATGGGATGGGCATTGACCTGGTCGGCATGGAACTCTCCGCCGAACTTCATGGTGTGATTGCCCAACACCTTGGAAACCGCGTCTGTGACTTGATAGGTGTTGTTGACCTGCGTGAGCTGGTTGGCTGCAGCGCCGGTGGAGTATCCGTTGAAGTTCAAATTCTCCACACTTTGCCCCTTGGGGTCGAGAGGGACGATGCTGGGCGAGCCGTCTGCGTTCTCGAAGCCCTGCGAGACCAGGGTTACTCCACGGCCGCCCACCGGCTGGCCGAGATCGGTGTTATCGCGCATGTAGCTGAAGTGGAGTTCATTGACCATGGTGGTATGGAAGGTCCTGGTAAGGCCCAGCGCGACGAGCTGTGCCCGGCCAGTGGTGATGGCATTGAAACCAGGGACGCTGGCGCCGCTCTGCGCGACTGGATATGGGTCATCGAGATCGAAGTCGTCGATGAAGTAATAACCGGAGAGCAGGCCCAGGCGGGTGTTCACATCGAGGCGAACCGCTCCCTTATCGTCGCGCACCGTCTGGTTGAACGACGAGGTCGCATAGCCATTGGGGGTGTTGGGAGCCGGGATGTACTGCAGCATTCGCTGGGCCGGAACCGACCACGCTTTTTGTGGAATGACCGCGCTGGGAAAAACGCACTGGGTCGAATTGACGCATCCGGAAACATAGTAAGACTCACCCGAAATCACGGGATATCCCAGTTTCTGGGTGAGCAGGTTGGCGAAGTAAGGGCCGCCCACCACACCGGCCAGGTTACTGGAAAGGTCGGCGAGATTGCCCAGACGATCGGCGTTCGAGGGCACGCTGATGGTGCCGGTATCGATGCCCTGTGTCTGCCGCGTCCCCTGGTAGTCGGTGAAGAAGAAAAACCGGTCGCGACGAATCGGTCCGCCGATGGTCCCGCCAAACTGGTTCTGGCGGAAGGCTCCACGGGTGGGAGAAAAGTAGTTGCGCGCGTCCAGATCGGTATTGCGTAAGAAATCAAATGCGTTGCCATGAAATCCATTGCTTCCGGACTTGGTGATGACATTGATCTGACCGCCGCTGAATTCTCCATATTCAGCGTCGAAGTTGCTGGTGATAATGCGGAATTCATCGATCGCATCCAGGTTGGGGATGACGGCCGTGCCGGCGTTGACATCCTCTTCCACGTCGGCGCCATTCACGCTGAAATAGTTGGCGAACTCCCGCTGCCCGTTCACGGAGATGGTGCCCGGATTAAGGGTGCCTGAAGGGTTGAGAACGGTAGCGCCCACATCCTGCACGGTAGTGGAGGTAATCGATGTTTGGGGTGCGACTCCCGGCTGCAGAGAGAGCAGGTCGGTGTAGCTCCGGCCGTCGAGCGGAACCGCGGTCATTTGCCGGCCGGTGATCACCTGGCCCAGTTGGGTGCTGGTTGTCTCCACGTGGAGCGTGTTATCAACCACGCTCACCGTTTGGGCGACGTTGCCGACCTGGAGCGTCGCATCGAGCGCGAGCGCCGCGTTGGTATCGAGCACCACGCCGGTACGTTGATAGCCGGAAAAACCAGTAGCCTGCACCTGCAGTTCGTAATGGCCAACGGGCAGAACCGGGAAGGTATAGAGGCCCCTGTTGTCGCTGTGTGCCTGGTAGGAGAGCCCTGTTGTTGACTCGCGGAGAGTCACCTCCGCGTTTGGAATCACGCGCCCCGAAGGATCTTTGACCGTGCCGGAGATACTCCCGCCTACACTGGCCCAGACCAAAGCAGCAGACAAGACTCCAATAACGCATAGGGTTCTCGCCAACTTGCCCGCGAGGCGCCAGACGTTCATCAACATACTCTTCTCCTGCTCTCTTCGCTTGCCGTTGGTTCTCACTGGATTGTGATCGCAACGTTCACGCTGGTCTGGTCTTGCGATGACCCGCTGCCTGCCGTAGCTGTAACCACAACGGTGTAAGAACCCTTGGGGGTTCCAGGATCGGTCTGCCCCGTGCCACCGCACCCGATGGCCGTGAAGAGGATCGCCATGAAGCTCAGAACAAACATTGCCTTACCGCGCCACCTTCGCCGCGGCAGGGCGAGCAAAAAGACGCACGCGAAACTTGCACCACCGCCTGCAGCGAGCCAGCCGGGCGCGCCCGTTCGTTTGCTGATGGAGGGATGTGGCGGTGTGGTGTTGACGGTGAGTGAAGCCTGACCTGCCCCGGTCATCGATTTGGGATTCACAAAGCATGCCGATTGCGTCAGGTTCGCGGGCATGGTGCAGGAGAAACTGATAGGCGTGGTGTAGTTGTTAGCCACGTTCACTGTGACCGGCGCGATTGCGGCTGATCCCACGGCAGCGGTCGTCCCCGGTCGAAGCGAGCGCGAAATTCGAGATGGTGATGGGAATGTTTGCCGATACCGATTCCATATAAGTGGCATCGCCCTCATAAAAAGCAGTCAGGTTATTGGCGCCCGAATTTCCATTCACGGCCGTGGTCAGCGTGGCCTGGCCGTTGGTGAGTGTTACCGGGTTGCCGACGTTGAGCCCATTGAGCTGGAATTGCACGGTACCTGTAGGAGTTGCAGATCCGGTAGAGGCGTCGGCGAC
Source organism: uncultured Acidobacteriaceae bacterium (assembly GCA_963743365.1). Taxonomy (GTDB): domain Bacteria; phylum Acidobacteriota; class Terriglobia; order Terriglobales; family Acidobacteriaceae; genus PALSA-350. The sequence goes on along the minus strand of CAVUQE010000008.1, from coordinate 391,013 downwards.
ATTTGCCGTCAACGTGAGTTTTCCGTTGGGCGTAATGCTGCCCGCAGACGCTGCGGCGGTGGTCGTCGAAGCCAATCCTGAGGAAGGCAGTACTTGAATCGCACCCATCATGCCTGCATCTTCGTGCTGCAGAATGTGGCAGTGATAGACGAAGGTGCCAACAATGTTCGGATCGCGAAAATCCATGCGCAACTTGACGCTGGGGTAGGCTCCGCTGCCACTCCAGAACGGCAGATCGACGGTGTCGCGAATCGCTGGATCGTTCACCGGCTGGCCGTTCACCTCGAGCACTTGAAAGTGAATCTGATGGATGTGGAAGATATGATCTTCGAGCGCTGTATTTTCGACGACCCAGTCCTCGACCGTGCCCGAATGCACAACGATATTGGGCGGGTTGTTCATGCTGAACAACGCCGGTTGCTGTCCTTCTTCGGTGATAAAGAAGTTGGTCGGACTATTCGGGTTGGTGGGGTCTTCCAATACTTCGGAGAACTGCAGATTACGCTGCGCGATCGGAGTGGCGGCTGCCAACGCCGCGAAGCGGGTGACGCGGGTCCGCACGGCATGCGACGGCAACTGTTTGACTGCGCCACTGCTTGCGGACGAGCCTTCTATTCCGCTCTGACTCACAATGTTCGCGATGGTCCGCGTGGGATCGAAATCCCCATCCGGCCCGGTATCCCAATTCTGAGTAATCAACTGTGACTGGGCACCCGCGCTCGGCGTGGTCACCACAAACTCCGCACGCGCGCCGGGAGGCAAAAGGATGCTGGTCTCGCTCTGGGATGATTGTCCGCTGCTGCCTGAAGCAATGGGGTAGCCATCGATGGCCACCACCTGCATAGCCTGCGGCGTTCCGTTCACCACGTACTGCAAATTCAGGATCGTGTCCGCGGCGGTGTTTGCTACTCGCCACAACTCCTGTTGCGATGGATTGGTTTGAATGACGGCCGGCGTGTATTTCGGATACGTCACCGGCACATAGTTGATAGAAAGGTCCCAGGCCGGAATGTTCGTGTCGTTGGCTTCCGACGCCGGCAGCAGTTGGTCGCGGATGACGAAGGTGCGCTCAGTCAGTCCCGCCAGGGCTGGATCGACGTTTTGCAGACCTTCGACGATCAGCGCTCCGGTGGCGCCTCCCTGCACCTGCCCTTCAGAGAAGCCGTGCGGGTGGGGATGGTACCAGTAAAGTCCCGGGGGCTCGTTTTGCGGTATTTGCACGTTGTAGTCGAAGCTCTGGCCGGGCTGGATCAGCGTGTGGACAACCTCATCCTGTCCGCAGACTGGGCTCACGTTCGTTCCATGGAAGTGGATATTGGTTGCAGTCGCTGACATTGTTCCGTTGCAGGCGCTGCTGCTGCTGGTTGCTGCGGAGGAGAGTGTCATCTTCATGCCGGCCATATTGTCGCTGGCACTCGCGGCGGAAGACGCAGGCAGGTCGTTCTGGAAATGAATGATTAGCTGGTCACCGGGATTTACTCGAAGTGTGGGTGCCTGAAGACCGGCGTCGGTGACGTAGCAGTAGCGAACAAGCCCTTGGGAATCGGTTGCGGTCAGGAACTTGAGCGTAACTTCCAATACACCGTTCTGGCTTTGTAACTCCGGCGGTGCGGTGGTTGCCGAACCGGCAGCAAAGCGGGCACAGACCTGATCTGCCGGGTCGGCAGCGGAGGCGTCAGGTGAGGCCACCTTGGCGCCTGCCGCCGAGGTCATCTTATCCATATCCTGCGCTGACATCGCACCGCGGCCGTGGTTATTCTGTGCCATGGCAGAAAGCAGAGTTGGGAAAATAATCAAAAGGAAAAAAGCGATGCGCAACGCCAGACACACACGGCTGCTTGGAAGATCCACCTGAGCACGCACAACGACTCCCTTAGCCTCACCAGGCACACGTATCGTAGGGACATCCCGCGAAATCGAGCGGCGGTCATCCTAACAGTTGAAACCTTGCGGGCAGGGGACCTATAGTGAAGGAAGCCCGCAGTCTATTTAGCTGTGGCCCCCAGGTCCTCGCGGTCTCCGCCAAGAGCTATCCGCGGGGATCTGGTTAAATCATTCAAATTTGAATCAGGAAACTTTTTTCTGCGCGGCACAACGCCGGCACAACCCTCCAACCTCGAGACGCATGACCTGGACTTCAAAATCATTTTGTGTCGCGATCTCCCGCTTCAGCCGCTGGAACGTGGGGCTGTCGAACTCCTCAATCTCTCCGCAACGAAAACAGGCAAGATGCAGATGGTCTTTCTGCGTCTTGACTTCGTAATAATGCTTCTCTCCGTTGAGGTGCATCAGGTCCAGCTCATCGATCAGCCCGAGCCGCTTCAGCAGCTCCAGGGTCCGGTACACGGTCGCACGATCGATATTGGGATCCAGCTGGCGTGCGCGCGACAAGAGCGTAGCTGCATCAAGGTGGGCGTCCGCGCTTTGAATAGTCTCGATCAACGCACGCCGCTGCGCGGTCAACCGAACCCCTCTCGCCTCTACCTCATTCAACAGCTCGCAGCGTTTCAACGTCATTTGCTAGTTGCGACTCATTCGCACTAGGTATAATATACGACAACTTTGGTCCGATTACAACCCCGAGCTGCGAATCCTTCCATTCACGACGACTAGATTGCTAGTTGTTGTTCGACCAGGGCTGCCCAGTAGGCGGCGCCGGTGGAGAGGATCTGGTCATTGAAATCGTAGCGAGGGTGGTGCAACATCGGGTTGAGCTGCCCCGGCCGTTTCGCACCCAGCATGATGTAGGCGCCTTGCTTGACCCCGAGCATGTAGGAGAAATCTTCCGCGCCCATGATCGGGTCCTCCATTTCGACTACTCCGGCTTGGCCGGCAACGGCAGTTGCAGCCTTGCGGGCAAGGGCCATGGCGGCTTCATCATTGACTGTGGCCGGAGCCACCATGTGCATCTCTACTTCGGCGCTAGCGCCATAGCTCTCAGCAACGCATTTAGCCAACCTGACAATCGCTCGTTGCATGTTCTCGCCGACTCCGGGATCGAACCAGCGTGCGGTTCCCTTCAGCACCGCTTCGCTGGGGATTACATTCGCGGCCACGCCGGCCTGGAAGCTGCCCACCGTGACTACCGCGGCATGCTTGGGATCGACCGAGCGGGAAACAATCGTCTGTAGCGCGCTTACCAGGGAACTGCCGGCGACAATAGGATCGATTCCAAAATGCGGCTGCGCGGCGTGCGCGCCCAGGCCGGTGATCCTGATCTCGAAGAAGTTGGCTGCGGCCATGATGTTTCCGTTGCGCCAGTGGAACTCTCCCACAGGCATGGTTGGCATATTGTGCATGCCGAAGACGCGCTGCATGGGGAAACGATCGAACAATCCATCCGCTACGACTTGCCGGCCTCCGCCTATTTCTTCGGCGGGTTGAAAGATCAGGTAGGCGGTGCCTTTGAATTTGCGGGTTGCGGCCAGGTACTTGGCGGCTCCAAGCAGCATGCTGGTGTGCCCGTCGTGTCCACAGGCGTGCATTACGCCTGGATTATTGGAAGCGTAGGACACACCGGATTCTTCCGGAATGGGCAAGGCGTCGATGTCCGCGCGCAGACCGATTGCCTGGTCGCCGTCGCGGCCCGCATCGCGGCCATGGATAACCGCGACTACACCGGTTCCGGTAAAGGCATGGATCTCGTCGACCGCGAACGAATGCAGGCGTTCTTGAATAAAGGTGCTGGTGCGGGTCTCGGCAAATCCCAGTTCAGGATTGGCGTGCAGATCTCTGCGCCAGTTCACCATCTCATCCTGTAGTCGCTTTATTTCGTCGATTGCCAGCATCGTTGTATCTCCTGTCTCATACTTATATATCGCGGGGGAACGCGGGCCGCCCAGTCTGCAACTATTGCAACATCAAAGCATCCAATGGCGGTGATTCGTCCCTGAATACAGGAATAACCGAATGAGCAAGCCGCACCGCTGTGCATGGGCAGAAAGCGATCCCCTTCTGCGCGATTACCACGACCAGGAATGGGGAGTGCCCCAGTATGACAGCCGCGCCCTGTGGGAGCTGCTCATGCTGGAGGGATTTCAGGCCGGCCTGGCCTGGATCACGGTGTTGCGCAAGCGCGAGGCCTTTCGCAAGGCGTTCCATGGCTTCGAGCCGAAGAAGGTGGCAGCCTTCAGCGAGCGGGACATTACCCGGCTGTTGGCTGAACCCGGGATTATTCGCTCCCGGGCCAAGATCGAGGCGACGATCCAGGGTGCACGGATTTATCAGGAGATGGAAAGCAGCGGTGAAGGCTTCTCCAAGTTTGCCTGGAAGCTGGCCGGGGGAAAGCCAATCAAGAACAAGACCGGTGCTCTGCCCGCGAAGACTGCTCTCTCGGAGGAGATCTCAGCCGCGCTGAAAAAGCGTGGCTTCAAGTTTGTCGGCCCAGTGATTGTGTATGCCTGGATGCAGGCGTCGGGGATGGTCAACGATCACGAGCTACGCTGCTTCCGTCGCAACGCTTAAACAGCTTGTTCGAGGTGAAAAATAACCGCGGGTCCCTCCACTACGCTTCACTGCGTTACGCTCGGCCGGGACCTGCGGTTTTCCGGTTCTCCTACCCATCAGCCTCTTCGGCGCGCCTGTAGTCGCCGCTCTTTCCCCCTGATTTTCTTACCAGGACGATTTCGCGAATGGCGATGGATTTGTCCAGAGCCTTGCACATGTCGTAGATAGTGAGCGCGGCCACGGCAGCCGCGGTCAACGCTTCCATTTCGACACCGGTGGCTGCGACCGTCGCTGCGGTGCTTCGGATCTCAATGCCGCCTGCGACAACATTCGCCGAGACATCGATGAAGCTCAAGGGCAGCGGATGACACATGGGGATCAGGTCAGCAGTGCGCTTGGCCGCCTGAATGCCGGCAAACCGCGCGACTTCGAGCGGGTTGCCTTTGGGGTTTTTGGGCAGTGCGGCGAGCACTGCGTCAGAAAGCACAACAAAGGCTGAAGCTTCGGCCTCGCGCCGTGTGGAATCTTTGGCGCTCACGTCGACCATATGCGCACTGCCTTCGGCGTCGTAATGCGAGAGCTTATCCATCGTCTCGTCAGGTTAGCAGCACCGCGACTGTCTCACCAGCGGCGAGATGGGGGCGGTCAGGGGGCACTACAAGAAAGCAATTAGAGCGGCTGGTACCGGAAACGTCTCCGGAGCCTTGCCAGGTGACTGGCTCGACGGTCACATCCGTGGAAACGGAACGCATGCTGGCGGGCAGGAAGCGCGTCAGGCCCGTCTTCACATGGACGTCGCTGGCCAGGCGGGCCTGCGCGAAGCGGGGTCCGCGAGAGGGATCGCCGCAGAGGGCACCTAGCAGGGGCTCGACAAAAAGCGAGAACGTAACCATGGTAGATACAGGGTTGCCGGGAAGTCCAAAGAAGTAAGTCGGACGATCTTCCAGGGCAAGTCTACCGAAGACGATTGGTTTGCCAGGCTGGATCAGCGCGCCGGTAAAGAAGAACTCGGCTCCCAAATCAAGCAGGGCTTCCTCTACCAGATCGTACTTGCCCATGGAAACCCCGCCGGAGAGAAGCAGCAGGTCGGACTGGAGCGCGCTACGGATAATGGTTTCAAGATCGCCGCGTTCATCGCGCGCAATCGGGAGCGGCACGGGCTGGGCTCCAGCGGCGAGAGTCTGCGCCGCGAGCGAATAGCTATTGGAGTTGCGAATTTGGTGGACCAGAGGCTGCTGATCCACTTCGACCAGTTCGTCGCCGGTGGCGACAATGGCGACGCGCGGCCGGGCGAAGACGTTGAGCTGGGCCGCGCCACAGGCGGCGGCCGCGGCGACCTGAGCAGCAGAGATACGCGTACCCGGGGACACGATGACTGCTCCGGCATGGGCCTCGGCTCCCCTGGGAACAATGTTTTCACCGGAGGCTATGCTGCGGCCGTGAGCGAGTTTAACTGTGTTGCCGTCACGCTGCACGTGTTCCACCATAACCACGCAGTCAGCGCCGTCGGGCACAGGTGCGCCAGTCATTATTTCGATCGCTTGTCCTCGAGAGACCGCGGTGGGACCCATCTCGCCGGCGCGAATCAATCCAATGACCTTAAGCGGCAGGCCGGACGCAAGATCAGTGGCCCGGCAAGCGAACCCGTCGCGCGTAGAGCGGGGAAATGGCGGCTGATCCCGGTCCGCATACACCGGCTCGGCGAGCACCATTCCCAGGCTATCGAGGAGAGAAGTGAACTGCGGTGGATGCCGCGTCGCGGCGGCCAGCCGATCCGCATGTTCCCGGACGATCCGGCTGGCTTCGGCAAAGCTGACCACCCGGGATGGAGCGGAGTTGTTCAAGAGCGCACAAAGAGACGGGACGCCGTTGATGCGGCGTCCCGTCTACCTATCTTCCAATCGAGATTAGTGTTTGGCCGAGTACTTGGTGTTAACCTTCGCCCCGATCTCCGCCAGGATCGATTTTGCTTCCGGCGCCATAGGCCCGTTGGGGGCGAGTTCGAGGTACTTGTTGTAGGCTTCCGCGGTACCCGGAGGCGCGATGATCTTCTGCGTCTTAGGGTCCACGGTTGCCTTGGAAATAAGCGCCTGTCCCTTCAGGTAGTAGGGAATTGGCCTGGTCGGATCCGCGGCGATCGCCTTGTCCGCAGCGGCGATGGTTGCGTCGGTTTGTCCCGTCCGGCTGAGGACAATGGTTTCATTGGTGTAGAACATACCCGCGTTGGAAGGTTGAAGCTTGGCTGCGGCGTCATACGCTGCAGTTGCGTCAGGGATTTTGTTGGTGTTGGCGTACACCTCGCCCAAGGCGTTGTCGTCGGCTGCTTCTACGTCAGGATTAGGCTTTTTCGAATTGGTATCGAGGTCCAGCGCCTTCTTGAGCGAGACCAGGGCGTCGTCGTACTTCTTTTGCCCGGTCTGAGCGATGCCCAGCTCCAGCCACAGAACAGCGGCGTCCTGTTTCAGTGACGTAGCCTGCTGCATAGCCGCGGCTGCATCGTCGTACTTCTTGGCGGCGTTGTCCGCGCGCGCCTGTTTGAGCAGTTCATTCAGCTTGCCGACATTTGCGTTCTCTTTATTGATTTCCGCGTTCTTCTTCTTGGCTTCCTCTAGCGCCTTTTTCTGTTCCGGAGGCAGCTTATTCACATACTCTGGCCGGCTCAGGTCGAAATCCTGCAGGGCGTCCTCGCCGGCACTGATCTTCACGTTGTCAAAGCGGTCGACGGCCTTTCCAGGGGTCGCGTAAAGCGTGATGTAGTATGTGCCGGGCTTGATGCCTTCGCCCTTGTAGTCGCCGTTCTGGTCGGTGGTGAAGGTGTACAGGGGGGTCTTGCCATCTGTGGAAAGCACCACCTGGCCGTTGGCGATGGGGGCGTTGGCCGGGTCTTGCACGTGGCCGTGGATCTTGGCCGGGACCTCCTGAGCAGCCACGAGGGCTGGAACGAGGGCAAGCATGACGCTCGCGAGCCAAACAATGAGTTTCTTACGCATGATTTATCTCCTCGAAGCGGCAGCGATTGGGTGATTTGCTGCCGGAGTGACCGGCTGCCGGCTCTGTAACGAACGGATAATCCGCCCGTATAGCAGGATTAAGTTAAATGGAAGGCAACAACAATTCAAGGCCGGGGCGACTCAGCGGCCTTGCGAACGCCTTCCGCTGCATAATCTTGGATGTGTCTTAGACAGAGGCCGTCTAAAAAAAGTGACCTTCTCGGCCCCATCAGGCCGGGGCGAGGGCGGCATGTTGCTGCCGCCACGCGTCAAATAGCGCCAGGGCGCGTTCGCACTGCAAGCGGTGCCGCTCCCGCTTATCGCGGATCTGCTTGCGCAGCGACTCTTCTAGAGGCAGTAGGAGATCGAAGGTGATATTCGCCGGCTGGAAATCCTTGGCCTGGGCGTGGCTAATGTAGTGCACCAGGGACCCCAGCGCAGTTCCACGAGGCACGGCAACAGGTGGCTGCCCGTGGGCCAGCTGGGAGGCAAACAGTCCGGCCAACATGCCGGTGGCAATCGATTCTGTGTAGCCCTCTACCCCCGATAGCTGGCCCGCGATGAGGATATTGGGGTGATCTCGCAGCGAAAGCGTCTCGGTGAGCACGCGGGGCGCATTGACGTAAGTGTTGCGATGAATCTGGCCAAAGCGGAGGAATTTGGCTTTCTCCAGGCCAGGAATCAGGCGCAGAACCCGGGCCTGCTCGCCGAATTTCAAGTGGTTCTGCAGGCCAACCAGGTTGTAGGAGTCGGCACGCAGGTTCTCGCAGCGCAATTGCACTACCGCCCAGGGCACTTTGCCAGTGCGCGGATCGCGCAGGCCCACCGGTTTCATGGGGCCGAAGCGCAGCGTCTCCCGTCCCCGCCGTGCCAGCTCCTCGATAGGCAGGCAGCCTTCGAAGTACTCCAGCTTCTCCCATTTCTTGCTCTCCACAGCTTCGGCCGAAACCAGGGCGTCGTAAAAGCGCTCGTACTCCTCTTTGGACATGGGGCAGTTGATGTAATCGGCGGTGCCTTTGTCATAGCGGGCGGCGAAGTAGACGCGCTCCATGTCGATTGAATCAGCTTCGACGATGGGGCTAATGGAGTCGTAAAACGCCAGCTGTCCGCTGCCTGTGAGGCGGGCGATCTCCGAGCAGAGTGGAGCCGAGGTGAGCGGGCCGGTGGCTACGATGGTGAGCTGTTCTGGATCCAGCGTGGTTATCTCTTCGCGGTGTACCGTGATGCGGTTTTCCTGCTCGATGGCGCTTGCCACCAGGCGGGAGAATTCCACCCGGTCGACAGCCAAGGCATGGCCGGCGGGCACGGCGCTGGCATCGGCGCAGCTAAGCAGGGCGCAGCCAGCCCGGCGCATTTCCTGCTTAAGCAGCCAGGGCGCGGTGTTTTCACTCTCCGACTTGAGCGAATTGGAGCATACCAACTCGGCAAAGTCGGCAGTCTGATGTGCGGGCGTGGAGCGGAGAGTGCCGTCCACGACCGCGCGCATCTCGTAGAGATCAACGTGGCATCCGCGCCGGGCCGCCATGAGCGCAGCTTCCGGGCCGGCCAGGCCGCCTCCGATGACAATAATGCGAGCTGGTCCGCTCAACCGGCAGGCTCCAAAGCCGCCAGGGAGTGAATGGCGTCATCGTTGACGCGCATGATGCGCCACTCATCGAGAAACTTCGCTCCCAGGCCCTGGTAGAAGTCGATCGCGGTCTGGTTCCACTCCAGCACGTCCCATTGCAGGCGGACGCAGCCCTGCTCCGCGGCGCGAGCGGCGACCCTCGCCAGCAGCGCTTTGCCTATGCCTTGCCCGCGAAAGCGGGGCAGCACAAACAAGTCCTCCAGGTGGATGCCGGAGCGACCCCGCCAGGTGGAGTAGTTGTAGAAGAAGAGAGCAAAGCCTGCCGCTTCCGGCTCTTTCCCATCGGTGGTTTCGGCGATCAGGCACTCAAAGCGCGGGTGCTCGCCAAAGCCATCGCGCAACAGATCGGCTTCAGTGGTCTTGACTGCGTTAGGCTCCCGCTCATAGGTAGCGAGAGCGCGGATCAGATCCAGAATCAAAGGAATGTCAGCGGGAGTAGCAGCGCGGATCGAATGCATCGTCTGAAACCCAGTTTATAACGACGTCTCCTGGAGGCGCGCCTGGTGTCGTCGCGCTTTCATCCGGTTGCCGCAGGTCTTCATGTCGCACCATCGCCGGGTGTGGTTCTTGCTCAGATCCAGAAACAGCCAGCGGCAGGTGGGATCGCCGCAGCTTTTCACCCGCTCCGCATCCTCCGAGACCAGCAAATCGGATGCTGACTGGGCCAGCTTCCACAGCGGTAATTCGGCTTGCTGCTCGAAGCCGGACCAGCTCCAGAGCAGGCGCTCATGGCCACTGCGAAGGCTGCGGTGCAGGGCCGCGTCGTGGAATTGCTTTTCGAGTATTTCTATCTGCCCCGCAGGGGGTTTACCGCCGTCAACCCAGGAGTAGAGAACCGCCGCCAGCGCTTCGCGCAGCTCGACCGTTGATGCAAGCACTCGCCGGCCATCGTTCTCGTGGACGGTGCGGCCCAGCTTTCGGGCCTGGTCCGCCGGCACTATGCGCAATTGCACGGCGAGGCGGAGCAAATCCGCATAGGTGGGAAGCAACTCCTGTGGATTTGCGGAGAAGCGCAAGTCAAGTGTGTTGACGAGCTCCAGGGCGGGATGTCCAGCAAACAACTGAAACGGCTTGGAAACAGAACTACTCACCAAAATCAGTATAACTCCTAAAAATAGGTTCAAGGGTTAGCTGTAATGGGCTTACAATGTAACCAGTCATGGCAACTACAACGGTTAGCGAGAGCAGGGCCGCGAAACAGAATAAAAAGATCGACCTGCGCGTCTACCTCGCGTTTGCGGTCATTTACGTTTTGTGGGGATCGACCTATCTGGCGATTCGTATTGCGGTACAAGAGGTGCCGCCTCTCTTTGCCGCGGGGTCGCGATTCTTTCTTGCCGGCACTTTGCTTTACGCGGGGATGCGCCTTTGGGGGCGGCCCCGGCCCGTGGGCAAGGAGTGGGGCGGTCTTCTTTCCATCGGCTCGCTGATGTTCGTGGTGACTTATGGCGCGGTGTTCTGGGCAGAACAATATGTGCCTTCCGGGTTCACCTCTGTTCTCGAGGCGACGCTGCCGCTCATCACCATCGCCCTCGAGGTGTTTGTCTTTCGTCAACAGCGATTTCGCTGGAGCCTGCTTGCCTCGATCGCGCTCGGATTCGTGGGCGTTCTCTTGTTACTGCTGCACAATGCGCAGCACGTTGCTATCCTGCCCTGCGCCGCCATCCTGCTCGGTGGGACGGCCTGGTCACTGGGAGCTGTCATGACCCGTTCGATGGTGCTGCCCAAGTCGAAGGGAATTACCGCCGGGGCGGAGATGATGTTTGGGGGGGCAATCCTGCTCATCCTCTCGGCTTTGATTGGAGAGATGCACCCGTTCCCGCATGTTTCGACCAAGGCATTACTTGCACTGGGTTACCTGGTGGTAGCCGGCTCGTTGCTGGGGTTCAGCGCTTTTGTGTGGCTGCTCGGCCGTATGCCTGCCACGCGTGTCGCTAGCCATGCCTATGTCAATCCGGTGGTCGCTGTTGCACTCGGCTATTTCTTTGCCGGTGAGCTGGTAACCCCGCGGATGCTCTTCGGCACTGCGCTGATCGTTGCCAGCGTCGCGCTCATCCTCATCAAGGACAAAGCAGATGAGCTCGAGCCGCCCGGCCTTCGTTAAAGAACCAGAGGGCTAGTCGACATACGTCTGGTCGACGTAGCACCAGCGCCAGTCTTCCCCCGGTTCGACGGATTGCATGACCGGATGCCCAGCTTCGTGGAAGTGGGCCGTGGCATGGCGATTCCTGGAGGAATCGCAACAGCCAACTTTGCCGCATTCGAGGCACATGCGGAGGTGGACCCAGGTAGACCCGATCTTGAGGCACTCCTCGCAACCCCTGGCGGCCGGCTTAACTTTCTTCACAGGATCTTTTGTGTGCGTACATTTCGCGGTGCTCATGGAATCCTCCTCCGCTTCGATGTTGCTTCCGCCGCTATGGTGTCTTCACCACCGGCAGTTCGATGAAGCTAGCCTGGCCGGGCGTGTGATAGATACGCTGTGTGGCTTTCTGATAATCCGCCGGCTTGGCCCAGAAAATGTTAGGGACGAAAGTCTGGGGATTTCGGTCGTAGAGAGGGAACCAGCTCGACTGCACCTGCACCATGATGCGATGCCCGGGCAGGAAGACATGATTTGCCGTGGGCAGCGCGTAGCGATAAACCAAGGGCTGGTTGGACGCGATGGCCTTGGCCTGCTCCAGGCTCTCGCGGTAGCGTCCGCGAAAGATGTCAGCGGAGATCATCAGTTGATATCCGCCTAAGCGTGGATCGCTGGCCACCTCGTCGGGATAGACGTCGATGAGCTTCACCACCCAGTCGGAATCCGTGCCGCTGGTGGAGGCCACGAGATTGGCGATCGGCTGCCCGCTGATCTTCAGGGGCGCGCTCAAGACGTCAGAGGTAAAGACTGCGACATCGGGCCGGCCCGATTGCTCGCGTTGGTCGTCGACCAGCCATTCAGACCAGGTCATCCCCGCCGAGTAGCCCATGGACTGGATGGGCCGCGCGCGGTAAGGAACCGGCTTTGCGGGGTCGGAGATGTATTCCTCGAATGCCGGGCCGCCGGGCTTGGGCGCAGTGAAGCTCAGCTTCAAACCTTCTGTGAGGTAGAGTGGCGTAGCTTGAACGGAGCAACCGGCGGTGCAGCCGGCCGGCCAGGAAGGCAGGCGCCGCCAAACGTTGGTTCCGGTGTCGAACGCAGTGACGGGAGCAATCTCTTCCTTAGGCGTTTCATCCTTTAGATAACGGGCGAGAAAGGGGCGCAGGATCTGCTGGCGGAAGTAGAGCCCGGTGTCGGTGCCGAAATTCAAAACACCCAGGGTGCTGGCGTCGTCGATCTCCTGGCCGTGATGCCAGGGACCAATCACCAGAAAGACCTTGTCGTTATCTTTGTCCTTGGGCTTGATGGCCTTGTAGACGGCCATGGCGCCGTAGATGTCTTCCTGGTCCCACAGGCTGTCCACGAGCATGACGGGCACTTTGAGTGGCTGGGCGGCCAGGATCTTATCCATCGCCTGGTCTTTCCAAAAACTGTCGTAGCTCGGATGCACGAGAACTTTACGCCAGAATCCGACTTGTTCGAGGTTGTGTTGCCGCCCTAGTTCCCCTGCGGATCCCGCTTGCATGTAGGTGTCGTAGTCGTCTTCGTGGTCGCTCCACCACTTGGCTTTACCGTCGCGCGTCGCTTCCTGGTTGTAGATGTAGGGAAGATTCTGCTCGCGGAATGCGCCATTGTGAAACCAATCATCGCCCATCCAGCCGTCGACCATGGGGTTCATCGGCACAGCGACCTTGAGAGCGGGGTGGGGATTGACCAACGCGGTTAGTGTCGTGAAGCCATCGTAGGAAATACCGAGGATGCCGACCTTGCCGTTGCTCTCCGGAATATTCTTCACCAGCCAGTCGATGGTGTCGTAGGTATCCGTGGCGTGGTCGACGGGCGTGGGATTCAACGGACCGCGCATGGGGCGGTTCATGATGTAGTCGCCTTCGGAGCCATACTTGCCGCGCACATCCTGGACTACCCGGATATATCCACCCTCCACGATCACCTCGGTGGCGTTGTCGTATCCCTGGAGACTTGGCCCCAGGTGCGCGCTGGTTTCATGCGTAGTCAGTGCGTTGGCATCGTAGGGCGTGCGCGTCAACAAGATGGGCGCGCCCGTGGCCCCTTTCGGCACCAGGATCACCGTGTGCAGTTTGACCCCATCGCGCATGGGGATCATCACTTCACGCCGTAGGTAATCGAAGGCTGCTGTGGGTGTCTCCAGCGTGGCTGGTGTTTCGCTGGGCAAATCAGGATATTTCTCAGGCGGAGTTGCGGCTTGAGTCCAGGCAGGGTGGATCGGTAGCAAGGCGCAGAAAAGCACCGCTGCGTACGCGCAGGGGTGCGTAATTTTTTTCATACGCAAACGTACTACGAAACAGGCCTAGGGAAAACTAAGCGACGGAACGCGCTAAGGATGGGGGAGTCCGGCCGGGTTCGCTCTAGTACCTGCGCAGCAACCGCGAGCCCAGTTCCCGATTGGCCCGTTGCAGCTTTTCTTCAAAGAGGATGCCGATCGAGAAAGGCCCGATGATGAGGCCCATAATACAAAACCAAGAACCAATTGAGTTCCACATAGCCCTTACTCCTTACTCATCATTGGACGAACGATGATAGCGAATTCATCGAAGATCCCATGAAAAAGTGGGGCAGGGAATAGCAAGAAAGGTGCACGTGTGCCCAGGGAGAACCCTATTTTTCCCGGGCGCGGACTTTGAACCAGATTGGGGAACCGCGAAAGCCAAACGCGGCGCGTATCTGGTTTTCCAGGAAGCGCTGGAAGGCGAAATGCAGCTTCACCTGCCGGTTGGTAAAGAGGATGAAGGTGGGGGGCGCCACGGCCGCCTGGGTCATGTAGAAGATCCGAACCTTGTTTGCGGCGGGGACGGTGGCGCGTTGGAAGTCGATTTTTTCGAGGAACCGATTCATCTGCCCAGTGGAGACGCGCTTGCGGCGCTCGGCGGCCACCTCTTGCACCAGTTTGAGCACGGTATGGATGTTCTTGCCCTCGGCGGCGGAGATGAAAACCACTGGCGCATAGGCCAGGTACTTGAGGACCTTGCGTACTTGCTCTTCGAAGATCACCTTGTCGGCAGGCGGCTTGCCGTCAGTTCTTCCGGTTGTCACCAGGTCCCACTTGTTGACCACCAGGATTACGGAGCGGCCGCTCTCATGCGCGTAGCCGCCGATCGTGGCGTCGGAAGAAGTGACGCCCTCGGTGGCATCGATGATCAGCAGCGCAACGTCCGCCGCTTCCAGATGGCGGCGCGCCATGACTACGGAGAGCTTCTCCGCCATCATTTTGGTTTTGCCCTTGCGCCGGATGCCGGCGGTGTCGACAAAGCGCAGCAGGCCGCCGTCGTATTCGACGACCTCATCGACAGCGTCGCGGGTGGTGCCGGCCACGGGAGAAACGATGGCGCGCGAAGAGCCGGTGAGGACGTTCAGCAGTGTGCTCTTGCCGACATTGGGTCGGCCGATGATGGCGATGGAGGTTTCGTGCTGCTGGAACTCGCCGTGGGTTCGGTGGTGCACCTTGCCCTCTTCCTCCTCACGCTCTCCTTCTGGCGGCGCCTCCACGCTGCTCTTCGCTTCAGGAAAGGTGAGCGTGGCGAAGACGTGATCGAGCAGGTCGCCAATGCCGACTCCATGTTCGGCGGAGATCGGGAGCACCTCGCGAATGCCCAGGCGCCGGTACTCGCCCATCTGTTCTTCCATGCGCTCGGTGTCGATCTTGTTGACCGCCAGCAACAGGGGCTTGCCGCCGCGCAAGAGCAGCCGGGCAAGGTCATAGTCGGGTGCAGCCAGAGGGGTCCGGCCGTCGACTACCATCACGATCGATTCGGCTTCATCCAAGGCTACCCGGGCCTGGCGAAAGATCTCCGACGGAATCAGCTCCGGGTCGTCGGGCAGGATGCCGCCGGTATCGACCACCCGCGCATGCTGTCCAGCCCACTCGATCTCGCCGTAGATCCGATCCCGGGTGATGCCCGGTTCATCGCCTACGATCGACCGGCGCGAGCTGGTGAGACGGTTGAAAAGAGTGGATTTTCCCACGTTGGGACGGCCAACGATGGCCACCACCGGCCACTGCGAAGTGTCTACCGCCGCCTCGCGACGGATGGCGGGCGCTTCAGGCTCCAGCGCCAGCGGATCGGGCAGGTCGGCATCAATGCGGCCCATCGGTCCCTGGCGTTGCACTGGACGCTTGCGGATCTTACCCAGCCGCGCTGCGCTGGCCTCGGCGGCAGCCTTCGCCGCCGTTCCGCGCTTGACCTCGGCGCGCGAGTGCTGGCCGCGGGTGGCGGGCGTGGGCCGGCGGGCAGCTTTTGCCTGCGCGGCGCGCTTGCCTCCTTTAGAGTGCGGCTTGGGCTTTCTCGCCTTGGTTCCTTTTAGGGGTTTCATGAATGAAAGCTCTCTTTCAGTCTTTCATACATCGCCGAGCCCACCGTACAGCAGTTTCGCAATTGGTATAGACGAAGCGACAAGTCTTGTCGTGGTTTTCTCCCCAGGAAAACCACACCTCGCGCTTTCTGCCAGGACGCGGTAATTGCGAAACTGCTCTAGACTTAGAGTTTCACCGGTTTCCCCCTTGTCGACCGCATCCATCTCCGCCCAGCCGCTCCCTTCACTGCATGATTTTTTCGCTCCTGGAGGCATGCTCTCGAATTCCACGCTGCCCTACGAGTTCCGGCGCGGGCAGTTGGATATGGCGCGCGCGGTGGAACGCAGCCTGCAGGAAAGCAAACACCTGATCGTCGAAGCAGGCACCGGCACCGGCAAGACGCTGGCCTACCTGCTGCCGGCACTGCGGACCGGGCAGCGGGTCATTATCTCTACCGGCACCAAGAACCTGCAGGAACAGCTCTTTTTTCGCGACGTGCCTTTTTTGGAGTCGCTGCTGGGGCCATTGCGGGTTTGCTACATGAAGGGCCGGGCGAACTATCTCTGCCGCAACAAGCTATATGCCCTGCGCGACCAGCCGATTCTGAATGGCTTGGAAGAGATTGACCAATTCCAGCAAATCGCAACCTGGGAGAAGACAACGCAGACCGGAGATCGGGTAGAGATTGACGCCCTACCCGAAGCCAGCCAGGTATGGTCCAAAGTCGACGCGCGCGGGGAGGCCTGCCTGGGGCAGAGCTGTCCCGATTACGAACGCTGCTTCATCACCGAGATGCGCCGGCGCGCACTTGAAAGCGATGTCATCATCGTGAACCACCACCTTTTCTTTGCCGACCTTGCCATCAAGCAGCAGGCTCGGGTGGCTCCGGATGCGGGTGTGCTACCGGAAGCGGCGGCGGTAATTTTCGACGAGGCCCATGAGCTGGAAGATATTGCCTCCAGCTATTTCGGCATCAGCCTGAGCAATGTGCGGCTGGAAGAGCTGGTGCGCGACATGGAGACGGTTTTACGCGCCCGGCAGGCTCACTCCAGTGCACTGAAGGGCTGTGGAGAGATGCTGCGCGAGCGGGCGAGGATGTTCTTTGCGGCGCTACCACGCGGTGGCGGGCAGGGCGAGGGACGCATGCCCTTCGAGCAGCGGGAGCAGTTCCTGGAGGAGCATGGCGACGTTTACCTGGCGGTGATGAATGCGCTGCATCGCATGGAGGGTGAGCTCGAAAGGCTGCGCGGCGTGGAAGAGGCGTTGGGGTTGAAGAAGCGCGTGGCTGACATTCGCGAGCATTTGCGCTTCCTGATGGAGGCGGAGAGTGTCAACACGGTCTTCTGGATCGAGCGCAGAGGCGGCTCTCCCCGTCAGGGAGGACGCAATACCTACCTGCAGGCGACGCCGATCGACGTCTCCGAATTGCTTTCGGAGTTGCTGTTCGACCAATATCCGAGCGTAATTCTTACGTCTGCGACGCTGACCGTACAGGGCGGGTTTGCGCATCTCAGAAAGCGGCTAGGTTTGCGCGATGCGCGGGAGCTGGTGGTGCCTTCTCATTTTCGTTACCAGGAGCAGGCTCTGCTCTACCTGCCGCCGGGAATGCCGGATCCGCGTGAGCCCGCTTTTGCCGCACAGGCTGCGCGCAGCATCCGGCGCGTGCTGGATATCACGCGCGGCCGCGCTTTCTGTCTCTTTACCAGCTACCAGCAGATGCGCGACCTCTATGAGCGGCTGTTGCCGGAGCTGGATTACCCCTGCCTTTTGCAAGGGACGGCGCCGCGCAAGGCGTTGCTGGAGGAATTCCGCAACACGCCCAACGCCGTGCTCTTCGGAACCTCTTCGTTCTGGCAGGGGGTGGATGTGCAAGGTGAGGCATTAAGCTGCGTGATTGTCGACCGGTTGCCCTTCGCGGTGCCGACGGACCCGGTGGTTTCGGCACGCATGCGGGCGGTGGCGGCCAGTGGAGCCAATCCCTTCTTCGACTACCAGGTGCCGGCGGCGGTGATCACGCTGAAGCAGGGCTTCGGACGGCTGATCCGCTCTCTCGAAGACCGCGGCGTGCTGGTGCTGCTGGACCCGCGCATCGAGCGGCAACGCTATGGAAAGGTCTTCCTGGAGAGCTTGCCACCGTACCAGCTAACGCGCGACATCGCGGAAGTGGAAAACTTCTTCCAATAAGGCTCCTGTATGAAAGGCGCAATGTCCCGCAATCTCTATCTGCTGGCAGCCTCACTGCTGCTGTTCTCGCTTGTTTCCTGCGGGATGAGCCTGATCCCGAATCCCTTGCAGCCCGGCCTGCCGGCGAACGGCTCGATATGGAAGACGATCGGCCTGGTTCTCCTTCTCGCCTCTCTCATTTCTGCTCTCGCGGGCATCTTGACCGCGATGTTCGAGCAGGTGGAGCGCCGGAGCGAGGAACGCATGCGGCGGGAGCTGGATGAGGGCCTGGCCCAGCTCAGCCGTAATAAAGGCCGCAAATAGATACCAGCTACAATCGAAAGAGGGAAATACGGCCATGTACGAAGTTACGGTCGAATCGGGATTCTCATCAGGGCATTACCTTCGCAACTACCGCGGCAGGTGTGAGAACCCCCACGGCCACAATTACAAAGTCCGTCTGACGCTGCGCGGCAGGGAACTGGACGCCACCGGACTGCTGCTGGACTTCAAGCTGCTCAAGCAGGTGATGCGGCCAGTGATCGACCGCATCGACCACCAGATGCTCAATGACCTCGAACCTTTCATCGAACTCAACCCGTCGGCGGAAAACCTGGCACGCTATTTCTACGATGAAACCAACCGTCAGCTAAGCGAGATGACCGGCGGCCGCGTGGTAGTCAAGGACTGCACTATCTGGGAGACGGACGCGACCACGGCGACCTACTACGAGTAGTTCAGTGCTCTAGTTTGCGGTGGCACCCTGGGTCGCCAGGTACTTGTCAAACGGGATCTCGAAGTAAAAGAGTTCTTTGCCGTCAGAATTGCGCAGCTCGCGCAGATTGAGCTTAGCGCCCACCAGCGGATTGGCGAGCCCTTGCACATCGTAGAAGAGAAATCCGGAACGTGTGGTGTGGGCTTCAACGGCCACCGCCGAGTACTCAAAGGTATGAAAGTCCTCATCGACGTCTTTATTCTTGGTGGAGGACTTGTTGCCGATGCGCGGCAACGGGCCGGGCAATTTGTAGCCGCCGTCGGGGCGCTTCACTCCGCCGATGCGACGCTCGACGTCCTCTGGTTCGGCTGCCGGAATCTTGTCGCCCGCGGCAGTGATGAAGTTGATACGCGAGTCGATGAGGGAGATAGGCTTATCTCCATTATTGGTAACAATGATGCGGATGGGCATAAATCCATATTCCAGGTACTTGAAACGGAAGATCGATGCCTTTTCCTTGGTGTTATAGGGATCGGCGGCGATCGCCACCTGTTCGTTGGGATGCTGGTCAAAAGCCGGATAGCTGGTGGCTACCCCAGCCGGAGGGGGTGCATGCTCGCCGGCGCGGGCCCGGAAGAGCAACAGCGGAGACGAGAGCAGCGCAACGGCAAGCAGTGCAGACAGAACGAATCGGCGAGGCATTCCCGCCTTCGATTATGAGCTTCCCCGGCGTCGCGAGTAAAGGTGTCGCGCCTAAAGGTGTTGCGCACAAAGGGGCCGGCCATGCCGCTCCTCATCTATAGCTTCGCCTTGTTCGTGGCATTGCTGTTGGGCCTCCCCTACTACCTGCTGGCCATGGCCACCAACGGCAAGTATCGCGAGGGACTCAGCGAGCGGCTGGGGTGGGTGCCCGATCGTCTGCGGGAAGGGGACACCCGGCGGACCATTTGGGTGCACGCAGTTTCGGTAGGCGAGGTGCTGGCAGCCAGCCGCCTGGTCAACGAGTTGAGTGCCTGCGCGCCGCAGTATCGCGTGCTGCTCTCCACCACTACCCGGACGGGCCAGAGGTTGGCCAGGGAGCGCACCGGCGCCGACCATACGTTTTACTTCCCGCTGGATTTTCCGTGGATTATCGGCCGCTACCTGAAGAAATTGGATCCCGTGCTCCTGGTGCTGGTGGAGACGGAGTTTTGGCCCAATCTGCTGACCGCGTGCCGCCGTAAGGGCATTCCTGTAGCAGTCGTCAATGGCCGGGTCTCCGATCGCTCCCTGCCGCGCTATCTGCGGCTGCGCTTCCTATGGAAACAAATCCTGGCGGGGGTCTCGATCGTGCTGGCGCAGAGCGAGGAAGACGCCAAACGGCTTAAGGCGATTGGAGCACCCACCAGCCGAGTCTCCTTCGGCGGCAATCTGAAGTTTGACGTACGCAGCGCCGAACCGGCCGCGATTACCACCGCGCTGCGTGAGAAGCTGCCCAGCGGAACCCGCGTGCTGGTGTGCGGCAGCACCCTCGAAGGCGAAGAAGAGATTCTGCTGGACGCCTTTGAGCAGTTGCGCAAGACCATTCCGGACTGTGTCATGATCCTTGCCCCGCGCCATCCGGAGCGCTTTGGCAAAGTTGCCCAGCTGCTCAAGAATCGGAAACAGCAGAGCGTACGCCGTTCCAACTGGATGAAGCGGCCGTCAAAGATCAAGCCGGGCACGGTGATTCTTCTGGACTCGATCGGGGAACTGGCCTCTGTCTATGCGCTCGCCACGGTCGCGTTCGTGGGCGGAAGCCTAATTCCGGCGGGGGGCCATAATCCCCTCGAGCCGGCACAATTCGCCGTTCCGGTGGTCATCGGGACGCATTATGCCAACTTCCGCGCGATCATCGACACCCTGGTCTACGCCGAAGCATTGAAGCTGGCCACCCTGGAAACGCTGGTGCCCATTCTGGAAAACCTGCTTACGGATGAGGAGGCGGCCAACGCTCTGGGAGTGCGAGCGCTCGAGGTGTTCCATCATCAATCGGGGGCAACAGGGCGGGCGATCACCGCGCTACTGGGCTTGCTGCCCCAGCAGCAAGCCTCATGACTCCTCTGCTGGCTCCCTTCGCATGGGTATATGCATCGCTGGTGCGGGCCAGAAATGCGCGCTTTGACCGCAGGACGGCACTGCAGCTGCGCTGGCCGGTGATTAGCATCGGCAACCTCTCAGTAGGCGGGACAGGCAAGACGCCGTTAGTGATCTGCCTGGCGCAGCTGCTCGATCGCGAGGGTTTCCATCCTGACGTTTTGTCGCGCGGCTACGGGCGATCAGGCAAAGAGATCTTGCGTGTTGACAGTACGGGGGGTGCAGAGCGATTTGGCGACGAGCCACTGCTCATCGCACATGCGGCGGGGGTGCCGGTGTATGTCGGGGCGAGCCGGTATGACGCCGGCTTGCTGGCGGAAGCCGACCTCGGAGGAGAAGGCCGGCACGTGCATCTGCTGGACGATGGATTTCAGCATCGCCAACTGGCGCGCGATGTGGACATTGTGGTGATCCACCGTAGCGATCTGCAGCAGCGTCTGCTGCCAGCGGGAAGGCTGCGCGAGCCGCTGTTTTCGCTGGAGCGCGCTGACGTGATCGTGCTCCGTCAGGAGGACGCGGAGCTTGAGTCCACTCTTCGTGTCTATGCGGGAAAGGAATGCAGTTTTTGGCTCGTCCGGCGGACGCTGAGCCTTCCGATCCCCGTCAAGCGCGCGCTGGCCTTTTGTGCGATTGCCCGGCCGGCAGAATTTTTCGCAGGATTGGAAGTGGCTGGAGTTGAGCTAGTGGATCACAAGAGCTTCCCCGATCACCACCGCTATACCGCGGCCGACATCGACCGCTTGGCCGAGCTTGGCCGGCGCCACGGCTGCGACGCATTTGTAACCACCGCCAAGGACGAAGTGAAGCTGGACGCCGCCATGCGCCAGCGACTGACCGCGGTGGCGCCGTTGCGTATTGCATCGCTTGTACTAGAGCTGGAAGACGAAGCCGCAGTGCTCGCCCAGCTCGCGACCAAAATTGTCAGCCCGCCAGCCCCGGCAAGCCGTGGGAGCAGTCAACTTGCGTATGGCAAGTTGAGAAAGAAATGACTCAGTCCCGCAGGGGGTCTGCCGCTCGTTCCCTCGCGAAAAACGAGCGAGATGTGGGGCACCCGTCCTTCGTCAGGAAATCAGGGAGCATGGCTTGAAGGGCTGGAGTTCAATCCCGCAGCGCCGCTGCAAGGTGGCCGAGTGGTTTCTGATTTATGAGAAAATCGACCATTGTCACTGCAATCTGAGCAAACCAGCGTCCTGATTGTGCGGCTGGGCGCGATGGGCGATATTCTGCATGCCCTGCCGGCGGTTGCTGCTTTGCGGAGGGCCCATCCCCAGTGGTATCTGGGTTGGGCGGTCGAGCCTCGCTGGCACGCTCTTCTCAGCGGGGATGGCGGCGAGATGCCGCTGGTGGATCGCACGCACCTGGTAAAAGCCAAAGAATGGGCTCGAGCTCCGCTGCGGGGAGAAACGCTGCGGGAGATCGCCGCTCTGCGCCACGCGCTGCGGGCTGAACGCTACGATGTGTGCATCGATCTGCAGGGTGCAGTGCGCTCGGCGCTTGCCGGGCGGCTGGCCGGCGCCCCGCGGATGATAGGAGAAGACCGGCCGCGCGAATGGCCAGCGCGGTGGCTTTTTGGCGAGCGGGTTGCGACCCATGGCGTGCACGTGATCGAGCAGGCAGTGGAAGTCTGTTCAGCCGTCGCTGGGGAGCGGCTTTCTCCGATTCTCCCTGCGCTGCCAGTCAATCGAGATGCAGAAGAGTGGGCCGATGGAGTGTTGTGCGGAGCTGCCGGGCCAGCCGTTCTGCTGAGCCCGGGTGCCGGCTGGGGAGCGAAGCGTTGGCCCAGCGAGCGCTACGGAGCGGTGGCTGCGGAGCTGCACGCAGAAGGCTTTACGGTGCTGGTCAACGCCGGTCCAAACGAGAAGGAAATCGCGGCCGAGGTAGTGCGAGCCAGTGGCGGCGTCGCCCGGGCGCCCGACTTTACCACCCCCAACTCAACTTTGGAGCGGCTGATCGCCCTGACTCGCAGGGTCTCCCTGGTCATCGCGGGAGACACAGGACCACTGCACCTGGCCTGCGCACTGGGTAAGCCAGTGGTGGGGATCTATGGGCCTACCGATCCCAAACGGAATGGTCCTTTTGGGGTGCCGTTCCGGGTCCTGCGGCACCCGAAGAGCAAGCGCGACCACTCCCGGCTTCCGGAGCCGGAGGCCGGTCTGCTGACCATTACTCCGCAGCACGTTGTGGACGCAGCGAAATATCTGCTGGAGCAACAATGCTAGGTGACTGGAGCCGGGTGGCGCGGCGTATTCGCGTGCCCACGGGGTTTCTTTTTGCCGCCTTTTACCTTTGGAGAGCGCACCCGAGCATAGTTTCGCTAGCGTGGAGCCTGCTGCTGGTTGTGCCCGGGCTCCTCTTGCGCGCCTACGCCTCGGGCTACGTGAAGAAGAACGCGGAGTTGACCGTGACCGGGCCATACGCGTACACCCGCAATCCGTTGTACCTGGGCTCAGTTCTCATGGCCTTCGGTTTTGCCGCGGCCTCCCGCAGTTGGTGGATCACTGTGCTGCTGGCGCTCCTCTTTGCCATCATCTATGGGCCCACCATCTACTCCGAGGAACAGTTTCTGCGCGCCACCTTTCCCGCCTTTGCCGGCTACTCGCAACGCGTTCCCCGGCTGCTGCCCCGGCTGACCCCGGCCCGCATTCCGGGCGGCGAGGGTAGCTTTTCTGGGGCGCTCTATCGTCAACACCGCGAGTACAATTCACTTTTGGGTGCCTGTGCCGTTTACGCTGTACTGGTGGCCACGCTGTGGCTCCGCCATTGATTCCCCGGAGAGAGTGGACGGTGATACGGTATCCAAGACTTGTCGCGGCCATGGCATGTGTCTGTGCGGTGCTGATCGCCGTCGGGCAGACGCTTCCTCCTTTGCTTCCCCCGGCAGCAAATTTCTCCTTCCCCACCAAGCAAACGCTCACCTATGCCGTGGATTGGCGCGTCTTCCCCGCGGGTACCGCCACTTTCCACCTCGAGCAGGTGGGAGGGATGCAGCACATAGTTGCCACCGGCGAGTCGATCGGCGCCGTAAACCTGCTTTTTCGAGTGAATGATCGCTTTGAGTCGTATTTCAACCGCACCACCGGTTGTTCCACCAGCTTTGCCAAGCAGCTCCAGGAGGGCAGACGGCAGCTGGTCAGTACTCTGCGATTTCTTTCGAGTGAAGGCAAACAGGTTCTGGAAGAGAAGAATCTGGTCACGGGAACCAGCAAGCATCAGGAAGCGCCAATTCCACCCTGCGTGACCGACCTGATGTCCGCTATCTTTTATGGCGGGTCGCAACCGTTGCAGCCCGGAGGGACTTTTCACATGCCGGTAGCCGACGCTATGCGGGTGGTCGATGTGACCATGAAGGCCGAGGCAAAGGAACAGGTGGTGACGCTGGCTGGAACGTTCCAGACCATTCGAGTGCAACCGATGGCGGATGCGGGCGTGGTCAAGAACCGCGGAAATATCTGGATCTGGTACAGCGACGACGACCGTCGCATGCCGGTGCAGATGAGGGCCCGGCTCTTCTGGGGAACGATCACCATGCGCCTGGTAAGCATGGCGGCAAAATAAGCCTTATTGAATGCGATAGCGTTCGCGCATCAAGCGCTGCAGTCTTGGCTTGTAGATGATGTTGTAAGCCAGTTCCTTATCGGGAAACATGGCCAGCGCGGCTCTTTTGCTGTCCGCTACCAGCTCCGCGGCCTGGTCTACGGTGAGGCTTCCATCCTGGCTGATCACCGACATAACCATGTCCATCATCATCTGCAGGCGGCGTATCTTGCGCTGCTCCTCGATTTTCTCCTGCGCGGATTGAGCGGATTGACTGGAACTGAGTGGCAGGGGGGAAGATTCTTCGTTGCGACCGGACTCGCGTGACCCCATGGGAAACCCTTCCTCCGAAGTTGAAGTCTTCCTTTGTTGCGAATCGTATAACGGAACCCGGGGTGGGGAAACACAAAAAGCTGCCTTCGAGGGCCAGGGCGTGCCCCCGCAGGTTACTTTGCTGCTACGGATGTTTCGCCGCCAGGGGCTCTGCCGTCAGCGTGCTGCCATCCAGATAGAAGGACGTAGCGCCCAGGGCATCGGTGCGGAAGGTCCGGACATGGTCGTCCTGCAGGCGGCGGAGGATTTCCATTTTGGGGTGGCCGTAAGGGTTGTGGTGGGCGACGGAGACGACGGCATACCTGGGCGCCACCGCAGCCAGGAAGCGCGGAGTGGTCGACGTCTTGCTGCCATGGTGTCCGACCTTCAGCAGATCGGAGTGAAGCTCCTCGGCTAGCATGCGCTCCTCACTGGCCGCCTGGGCATCGCCTTCGAGCAGAACGGAGGTTTGCCCGTAAGCGACGTGGAGTACCAGGGAATCGTCGTTACTGGCGGCAGGGCCGGGAGCGTAGCCGGCTGGTGGGGCAAGCACTTCGATCTGGGCGCCGCCGAAGGCAAAACGGTTGCCGGCAGCCATGGATTGCACTGGAATATTGAGCCGGCGAGCCTCTTCCAGGAGCGCATTGTAGGCGGGAATGCCCGGGTTGCTGCCTACCCAAAGCGCCCGCGGACGAAAGTTTTGCAAGACGGAAGGCATCCCGCCCATGTGATCGCTGTGCGCGTGGGTGAGGGCGACGGCATCGAGCCGGCGGATATTGCGGGACCATAGCACTGGGGAGACGACGTCTTCGCCGATTTCAAAGTTGGCGTTCGAGGCTTGGGCGCCCCCTATGGGGCCTCCGGCATCGACGAGCAGGGTCTTTCCCTGGGGCGAGATCAGCAGCAGAGAATCCCCCTGGCCGACATCGATGGCGGTGACTTCGAGCACCCCGGGGTGATAGGCGAGCGCACGGGGATAGAAAACACAGGCGGCGGAACAGGCCAGCGCGAGAACAGGGCTCGCCACAGGGAAGCGGCTATTGCGTGCCGCCCATACCGCCAGTCCGATCAGCAGCATGCCCGTAACGATGGCGAGGGTCCCTGGGCTGGAGAGGCGGATGTCGCCTGCTGCCACGGTGCTGAAGAGCTGCACGATTCCGCTGATTGCATGCAGGAGAGCCGCCGTAACCGCCGCCGGCCCAATGGCCAGCGAGGGCCACAGAAGCAGGGTGGAAAAGGTGATCAGGGCGGAGGGAAGCGCCAGCCCGATCAGAGGCACCACCAGCAGATTGACCGGTAAACCGAGTGCCGTGACGCGGTGGAAGTAGATGGCCATGGGAAGGGACATGGCCAGTTCGATCAACCCTGAGACCAGCAACAGCTCGAAGATGCGCAGCGTAAGACGGACAAGGGCGGGCGGCAGGAACCGGGCGAGGCGGCGGCCGATCAGCGGTTGCAGGTGATCGGCGACGAGCCTCAGGGTAACGCGAAACTGCGCCAGCCTAGGGGGGAGACTGGGGTCGATCGCAATCAGCCCCAGGTTCCGCGCCGCCTGCAGGTAAGGACCAAAGGTGTGCTCGGCGACAGGAACAGCGACCCCGGCGACGATCAGCACCGAGAGCAGCGTCATCTGGAAGCTAGCCCCGGCAAGCGATCGAGGATCGAGCGCGAGTAGGCAGACGGCCGCAAAGCCAATAGCGTTGAGGCTATTGCGTTCCCGGAAGAGCAGGCGCGCCAACAGATAGAGCGTCACCATCCAGAAGGAGCGCTGCACCGGTTCGCCGAAGCCGGCGAGCAGTGCGTAGCAGAGGGAGCACGCGATGGTCACGGTGGTTGACCAAATGCGGGGCAGCCGCAGCAGGGCAGCCAGGGCGAAGATGCATGCCGCGAAAATCGCCAGGTGCATGCCAGAAACGACTAGCAGATGAAAGGAGCCGGTGCGTTCAAAGCCCACGCGGGCTTGGTGATTCAAATAGGTGCGGTCGCCAAGGATCATGGCGCTCAGCATGCCCGCGTCCTCGTGGCTGATCAGCAGCCATCGTGGCAGCCGGGATGCCGTCGAAGAAGCAGCGAAATCGATCAACCGCTGGCTGCCGGCTTCCTGCACGGAATGCAGCCAGCAGGCAAAGTTGAATCTGGCGGGTCCATGGGTGAACGTAACGCCGGAGACTTTCAGCGAACCCACCACGCCGATGCCTTGCTGGCGCAGCCAGGCGGTCGCATCCCACACCCCGGGGTCGAGATAGCGCTCGGGCAGATGCATAGCGATCAGGGTATGGACTTCGTCCCCGCAGTGGATCGCCGGGAATGGTTGATTGGCAGGGCCGTAGAGCGTAGCCCGAAGACCGCCTGCAACCGGGTGGCCATCCGCGAAGGTGATACGCAGGTCGAGACTCTCGCTCTGTTCTTCCCTTGTGGTGTTGCCAAACGGCAGAGTGGATTGCGTAAGCCGGATGGGCGTGGTGCGGGTAACGTCACCGTCGATCATGGTGGCCCTGCCGGCGTCCGCTATCAGGCCGAGTTGTGTCTGCGGGTCGGGGACGGGCTCGACCTCGCTGAGCAACATGCCCAGCAGGATCCAGGTGCAGGCCAAGGGGAGCAGTGCGACGCGGACGGCTTTCCGCGCGGCCAGCAAGGATACAAGAGCGAAGAGCAGAGTGGCGGCGATCAGTACGCCTGGGGCGATCCAGTTATAGGTAGTCAGGATGATGCCGGCGGAAAGCCACAAGGCGGCATAGAGCGCGGGCGCAGTGGCGAAAGAAAGCCGTTCGAGGCTTCGACTTCTCGCCACAGCCCTCTGTCTCATATCGGACCGGCTAGAACCACAAACGAATGATCGCTCTTACGATATCGATCAAAAATCCCGTGTGGGACAGGGAAAGCGTTCGAAACATATCATTATGGGCCCACGTAGCTGAGG
The DNA here is from genome assembly GCA_963743365.1 of uncultured Acidobacteriaceae bacterium. GTDB lineage: Bacteria > Acidobacteriota > Terriglobia > Terriglobales > Acidobacteriaceae > PALSA-350. The sequence goes on along the minus strand of CAVUQE010000008.1, from coordinate 363,778 downwards.
CGAACGTGGGGCACCTGTCCTATTTTTATTAGGACCTACTAAGCTTCGGGTGAGCTACACATTAATTACGCTTCATGAAAGTTACAGTTTCCATGTGGAAGGTCTGTGGAAAAAGATCAACTAGGTGAATCGTCTGCACGGAGTACTCAAACTGCAACAGTAACTGCAGATCGCGAGCGAGCGTCGCCGGATCGCAGGAGATGTAGACGATACCGGGCGCTCCGATACTTCCCAGATGGCTGCAAATCTCCTTACCCAGGCCGGCGCGGGGTGGGTCGAGCAAAATCAGTTCGGGCGTGGCCCGCGCTATGCCGCGGGTCTGGCTGCGCAGAAAATCGAGGGTGCTGGAGCGGACAGCGCGATGTGCCTTTCCCGCGAGATTATGCTTCAAATCATCAGCGGAGAATCCAGCGGATTCTACCGCGGTTACGTTTTCAAAGTTGAGCGCCCGCGCAAACAGTCCGGCGCCGGAATAAAGATCCCAGGCTGTGCGGCCTGATCGTTTTTCGCCGTCGCTGTTCTCCACCGCCAGCTGCAGCAACCCGGGCAGCAGAAAGCGATTGACCTGGAAAAACCCGCCCAGGCTCGCTTGATAGGAGTATCCGGAGACCGTGTAGGTAAGAGAGCGCTGGCCCCAATGCATCATCTCGCCCTCTGCGAAGAGTCCCACTCCGGTGAGGACGGGCATTTCCGTATGAAGTAATTCAGCGAACGCTTCGAGGGTCTGCTCACGCAGGCGTGCCGGTTGTCGATGTGCTCCCGGCCACAGCGAGACGAGCAACTGATCCTGCTCATTGTTGGTAAAGAATTCCACTTCCTCGCACAGGCTATCGAGGCCAGCCTCTGCGCCAATGCGGGTGGTCGCGGCGACCGCTTGTTCGAGGAGAGGAGCGGCGATCGGACAACGAGTAACCGGTAGCAGATCGTGCGACCCACGCCGGCGATAGCCCAGCGCCCGCTTCATCACGTGCAGGCGAATCCGGTTGCGATAGCCCCAGGGCGGCCCTGTCAGGCTGGCGATCTCGGCGGGAAAGGGCACGTGCGCTCGCGCCAACGTTTCCTTCAGAATGTCGTGCTTCATCTGCAACTGGGCGGCAGCGCTGGCGTGCTGGTACTGGCAGCCGCCGCAGCGGGGAACGTATTCGCAGCCGGGTACGACTCGCTCCGGCGAGGGTTCGAGGATGGCGTCGAGTTCGCCCGTGGAGAAGCTGCGGCGCTCCGCGGCGATGCTGGCTTCCACCAGTTCGCCGGGCAGCGTTCCAGGAACAAAGACTGTCTTGCCGCCCGATGCGGCCTCGTCGGCGGGAATGCGCGCCAGGCCGTCACCACCGTAGACCGCCTTCTCGATGCGCAGCTTCATGCCTGACTCATATAGAACAGGCTGAGCCGCGGCAAGTTGAATTTCTCCAGCAGCCGCTTGTGCAGAAACTGCTGCTCTACCTGGCGTATTTGCATCGCAGGCATGCGGCTGCGGTAAGGGGCCAGTTCGGCGCCGGCCTGTTGACGCAGGGCCAGCAATACGGCTTCCGGTGTTGTGGTGAGGAGCGTGGCGAAGAGCTTCTCTTCGAGCAGCGTGAGGGATTGCTCCAGCTCTTCGAGGTACGGCAGTCTGCCTCTTACCTCGCCGGCAAGCGCCCGGAGACGATCGGCGATCTCGGTGAGTGATCCACTTTGCGAGGCGGCACGGAGCTGCTCCGCTGCTGCTTCCAGGTGGGCTGCGATTCGTTCCTGTTCGAAGCCCTGGTTTGCAGCTTGGTCCGCCGGGCTTGTCCGGGCAGGGGCCGCTCCAACAGCGGCTTCCTTCATCTCTTCCATGGCAGAGATTACTTCCTGGGCGCAGTAAGCCAGGCCGTTTACCCGCCGCACGCGGGCCTTGTTCTTTCGCGCGTCGTACTTGTCAAAGGCAGCGTCGATGCCCTTGATCACCGCTGCCAGCGGGATTCCGGCCTCGCGCCAGGTTTCGATCAGTGCCCAGTCGATGGTGGAAAGCAGAAGCAGCGAGCCACGCCGGCGCTGGAAGTGCTCTTCAATCTCAGTAAAGTAGTTGAAGTAATTTTGCACGACTGCGTCAGGCGTGCTTTCCGGCAGTTTCGCTTTGGCTGTGCTTAACCTTGACCACGCGGTTGCGTTCGTAGATCAGGCGCAGACCGTCGAGCGTGAGCATGTCATCGACGGTTTGAATGAACCTTGAATCATCGACGATGAGGTGAGCCAGGCCGCCGGTCGCAATGATCTTTGGAGCCGGTGAGTCCGGGACGCGGGTCTCGCTCAGAATGCGCTCCAGGATGCCATCTACCAGGCCGATGTAACCGTAGTACAGCCCGCTCTGGACTGCTGCAACCGTATTTGTGCCCACCACCTTGGCCGGCTTCTTTACATCCACCCGGGATAATCTCGCGGCCCGCGCGAAGAGTGCTTCGGCAGAGATCGCGAGACCTGGAGCAATCGCGCCACCCATGTATTCGCCCTTAGCCGATACCAGGTCGAAGGTCGTGGCGGTGCCGAAATCGACCACCACGCAGGGACCACCGTAGCGGGCGAAGGCCGCCACACTATTTACCAGGCGATCGGCGCCCACCTCGGTGGGGTTGTCGACCAGGATGGGCATCCCGGTTTTGATGCCCGGTTCCACGAACATGGGCTTAAGGTTGAAGTATCGCTCGCACACCTGGCGCAGAGTGGACTCCAGCGGCGGCACCACCGAAGAGATGATGATGGCCGAGACCTCGCTGGCTTCGACCTTCCGCATAGCGAAGAGGTTGAGAAAAAGCACACCGTATTCGTCGGCGGTCTGGGTGCGGAGTGTGCTGACGCGCCAGTGGGTGACCAACTCGTCGGAAGCGAAGCGGTAAAGGCCGAGGACGGTATTGGTGTTGCCTACGTCGAGGGTGAGCAGCATAGAGTTCCCGTCATTCATCCCGGACGCCACCGGAGTGCACGGTGCGAAGGTCCTGGGTTGTGCGCACCTGAAGGAAACCGCGCGTGTCAAGGCCTGCAGTGACGCCGGAGTAGCCCGGGCCTTCATCCACGTGCACGCGCCTGCCGCGAATCCAGGTAGAAGCACCTTCCAGGCGGCTGAGGATGTTCAAGGCCGCGCTGGTTGTGTCCGCACTGAGCGCTTGTGCCTCCCGGTAGAGCGATTGTAGCAAAGCGATCAACAGATCCTGCCGTGCCCACGACCTGCCGGTTTCGCTGCGCAGTGAGGAAGCGATGAGTGCCAGCTCGCCGGGAAAGCTCTCCTGGTGAACGTTGATGCCGATGCCCACCACTGCATGGCGCACGCGCGTGACCTCGGCGTTCAGCTCGGTCAGAATGCCGCAGAACTTTTTCTTGCCGAAGAGCAGGTCGTTGGGCCAGCGGATATCGGCCTCGAGCGAGGTAACCTGCCGCACCGCTTCACGCACCGCGAGACCTGCGGCCAGGGAGAGCCAGAGGATGTCCGCCGGCGCAACGCGCGGACGCAGAAGGACGCTGACATAGAGGCCGGCTCCTCGAGCGGAGTGCCAGCTGTGCGCGCCCCGGCCGCGTCCCGCGGTCTGTTCGTCGGCCAGGTAAACCATGCCTTCCGGCGCGCCCTCGTCGGCCTCACGCATGGCTAATACGTTGGTGGAGTGGATGGAAGGGAAGAAGTGAATCTTGCCGGCGAAGGCCATCCCAGCCAGGGCCACGTCGATCGCGGGCAGATCGTAAGCATCTTCTTGAGCGGGATTAAACAATGGGAAAAACCAATATGAGCATCCTCACCTGTCACCCAAGCTCCATTGCGGGTCTTAAAGTCCTAGAAAATATCCGTCGTTACCCGCATGCTCAGTTCAACCGCAGCTGCGGATTGCGTGAGCGCACCAATCGAAATGAAGTCCACTCCGGCAAGGGCATATTTGCGGATATTTTCAAGCGTGATGATGCCGCCCGAGGCCTCGATCGGGATGGTCAGACCGCGAGCGCGCACGATGCCTACCGCCTTTTTGGTCTCTGCTTGGGACATGTTGTCCAACAGCAGAGACTCCGCGCCACCGTCCAGAGCCTGCTCCAACTCCGCCAGATTGCGAACCTCGCACTGCACCGTCTGGCCGGGCGTGCGCGCGGCAAAAGCGCGGGCCAGAACCTTGGGGATGCCACCGCCGAGTCCGATGTGATTGCTCTTGATCAGAATGCCGTCGGAGAGATCGAGCCGGTGGCTCTCGCCTCCGCCGCAACGGACAGCGTACTTGTCCAGCACGCGCAGGCCGGGAACCGTCTTACGCGTATCCAATATCTTGGCTTTGGTGCCGGCCACTGCGTCCACATACTCCCGGGTGCAGGTAGAAATACCGCTCATCCGTTGCATCAAATTCAGGATGACGCGTTCGCAGGCCAGGATCACGCGAGCATTGCTGCGAATCACCGCCACCGCCTGACCCTTCTTGACCCGGACACCGTCGAACATCTCGGGGTGGTTGATGACCTCAAAACGGCTCGAGGTCCTCTTGTCGAGCCGGAGGAAGATCTCCAGAAAGCGGGGGATACAACCGAGTCCGGAAATGACGCAATCCTGCCTGCCGAAGACAGTACCGGATGCCCGCAGCCCGGGTTCGATGGTCATCGCTGTGGTGACGTCGTTGGTCGCCCGATCCTCTACCAGCGCCTGTTCCAGGGTGGCTTCAACGCGCCTGCTCTTCCAATCCATTGGCCTTCCTTATTGGGCCTTAGTGTCGCAGTCCAGGCTTTCGAGCGCGGAACGTGTTTTAGGAATCAGCACACTCAACTCGGCGGCGCGGCGCCGCAGTCCTTCTACCACGCTCGCTGGAGCCTTGGCCAGGAAGCCCTCATTTGCCAGCTGGCGACCGGCATTGGATTCTTCCTTCTCAAAGCGTGCCAGCTCCTTCGTCAGCCGCTCGCACTCCGCCGCAACATCGATCGTACGCTCATAGACGACGGCCACGTCGAATCCGGGAGCGGAGCGCACGCCGGTACCCTCCGGCATATTGTCGACAAACTCAATGCCCGAGACTTTAGCCAAGCGGCCGATGATGTCACTGTTCTGTTCAATGCCCGCCCGCTGGGCAGGATCAACCCGCAAGAGGATAGGCACCGTGGCTCTTTCTTCCACTGCGAGCTGTCGCCGCATATCGCGCACCGCAACGATCAGCTCCTGCATCCGCTCCATCTGCTGCTCGGCCGCGCGATCGACAAGATCTGGTTGGGCCTGAGGATAGCGTGTGAGCGCGATCGACCTGTCGGGGACACGATTTTCGTGTAGCGCCTGCCAGATCTCTTCGGTGATAAAGGGCATAAAGGGAGACAGCAAGCGCAGGGCCGCCTCGAAAACATTAAGCAGGGTAGCCAGCGCCGCGCGTACCGGGGTTGGAGGGCCGCTGAAATCGAAACGCAGCTTGACCACCTCGAGGTACCAATCGCAGAAATCGCCCCAGAAGAAGCTATAGAGCGTATTGGCCGCCTCGTGGAAGCGATACTCCCCCAGTGCCACGTTGATCTCACCCGCAGTGCGATGCAGGCGGGAAAGAATCCATCGGGCTTCGAGTGGGGCGTCGGGACCCTCAGCGGGTCCCTTCGCAAGCTGACTCAAATCGACGGTGATGCCGGCCTCCGCGGCTCGCTCCATTTGCATGAAGATGAAGCGCGCGGCATTCCAGATCTTATTGGCGAAGGCGCGATAGCCGTCGGTGCGATCCTCGCTGAAAGCGATGTCCGTACCAGGCGCGGCCATCGCCGCCAGCGTAAAGCGGACCGCATCCGTTCCGAAGCGTTCCACCACCTGGATGGGATCGATTACATTTCCCTTGGTCTTGGACATCTTTTGCCGGTCCGCATCGCGCACCAGCGCATGGATGTACACCTCACGAAAAGGCACAGCGTCCTTCAAGGTGCGCTTGCTGCCGTCAGCCATCGGCTCTTCCAGCATGAAGTGGCAGCCCAGCATGATCATGCGCGCGACCCAGAAGAAAAGAATGTCAAAGCCGGTGACCAGCAAGCGGGTCGGATAAAAGGAGTCCAGATCCGGCGGGTGTTCGGGCCAGCCCAATGTGGAGCAGGGCAGCAGACCCGAGGAGAACCAGGTGTCCAAAACATCCTTCTCCTGCTCGATGCGAGCGCTGCCGCAGTGGGCACAGACCTCGGGTGTCGTGCGAGCCACGGTTATTTTGCCGCACGCAGCGCAGTGCCAGGCCGGAATGCGATGGCCCCACCATAGCTGGCGCGAGATGCACCAGTCGTGAATATTGCGCATCCACTCGAAGTACGTCTTGGAATATTGTTCCGGCGTAAAGCGGATAAAGCGTTGCTCAACCGCGGCGATGGCCTTGTCGGCGAGGGGCTGAATCCGGACAAACCATTGCGTCGAAAGCAAGGGCTCAACCACGGTCTTACATCGATCGCACTTGCCGATGGAATTCACGTGCTCGCGCACGCCCGCCAACAGCTGCTGCGCTTCCAAATCGGCCAGGACACGCTGCCGCGCCTTGTAGCGGTCGAGACCGGCATAGGCGCCGGCGGCGGCATTCATGTGCGCTGTCTCGTCCATGACACTGATCGAAGGCAAGCCCTGGCGCTGCCCCAGGGCAAAATCGTTGGGGTCATGCGCAGGTGTCACCTTAACCGCGCCGGTTCCGAAGTCGCGGCTTACCCAGGTGTCGGTCACGATAGGAATCTCGCGTCCGGCCAGCGGCAGCTGCAGCATTTTGCCGTGCAGGTGAGCATAACGTTCATCCTCCGGGTGAACGGCGACTGCCACGTCGCCCAGCATGGTCTCGGGGCGCGTGGTGGCCACGGTGACGAAGCCGGATTCTCCCACGACGGGGTAGCGAATCTCCCATAGCTTGCCCTGCTGCTCCTCGTGGATCACTTCAATGTCGGAGATGGCGGTCTGGCAGCGTGGGCACCAGTTGACGATATAAGCGCCGCGATAAATGAGCCCCTGGTCATAGAGCCGGACGAAGGCCTCGCGAACCGCTGCGGAGCGGGGCGCATCCATGGTGAAGTACTCGCGCGACCAGTCGACGCTGGTACCCAACCGGCGCATCTGGTCGAGGATGGCGGCGCCGTAATGCTGCTTCCATTGCCAGACCCGTTCGACAAAAGCTTCGCGGCCCAGCTGCTGGCGCGTTTTGTGCTCTTCGGCGAGCTGGCGCTCGACCATCAACTGCGTGGCGATGCCGGCATGATCGGTGCCCGGGAGCCAAAGCGCCAGATCCCCGCACATGCGACGCCAGCGGGTAAGGATGTCCATCTCCGTGTGTTCCAGCATGTGCCCCATGTGCAGCCGGCCGGTGACATTTGGCGGGGGCAGCAACATGGTGAAGATGGGCGCCGAGGAGGCGGCTGCCGTGCGAGGCACGGAAAAGAGATTCTCATCGACCCAGTAGGCTGCCCAACGATCTTCGATGGCAGCCGGGTCGTATGCTTTGGGCAGGTCACGAGGCATGGGCGTTTTCTTTCAACACCAGTGAAGGGGTACGGGCTTCACAGTTTGCGGAAAAACTCATTTTTCTGAAGGGTACGGCCTTCAGGCCGTACGTAAATGCTCTGCAATGGATCCGGCTTTAGCCGCTGAGGGACGATTCACCCTCGCCCCTCGCCTGCCCCGCTCGTCGTGAGGCAGGCCGTGGGAAGCACCATTGACGGGCCTAAGATGCTGCGGAAAAGTCGGAAGGGGACGAAAATAAGTCCCTCAGCGGCTAAAGCCGAACCTGTTTATAACCAAGTGCGTACGGGCTGAAGCCCGTGCCCATCGTCCCGGAGAGCTTTCCGCAACCTGCTTTAGACCCTGGGGAGGCAACTCCCTAAAACGGGTTGAGCTTTTCGAGGCCCTTCTTTTTCTTGTGTTTGCTGGAAGACTCGTCGCTGGAATCAAACTTGGGCGCCGGCGTCTTCTTCTTGGATTTGCCGTTGCTGGCACCGGCATCGGTGCCGGTCTGGACCTGGGCAGCAGCACTCCCGCTTTTCACATCGTTGGTTTGTGCCGGAGCCTCGGCCGGCTTCTCCACCGGCGGCAGGGGCTGGTTATTGGTCGGGCCAACTGTCGCTAACCCGCCCTGGTTCTGCGCGCCGGGTACGCCAGCTGCAGCAGCCGCAGTGGCTGCGCCTTCCGACGTCACCGCTGGGCCTACCGGTGTAGACGCGGGGGCTGGCGTAGAGGTGGGTGGCCCCGATTGGGCTGGGGCCGAGCCTGTGCTGCCTTCACCGGTGCTGACGATGCTGGCTCCGATCGCCGGGCCGCCACCAGAGGGTGCTCCACTGTCAGCGGAAGGGACATTTTCCAATTGCAGCGTAGAGCCTGCTGCCGGTTCGGGCGCAGCAGCAGCTCCGTTAGCTACTGCTGTAGCCGCCGGCGGCCCCAGCGGAGCTGGAGCGGGGAGCGGCTGATTGTTGAGAGCCGCGGTAAACAGCGCGGTGTCCCGCTTATGAACTTCGGGCGCCGTTATGGCTGGAGGGTCGGTCAGCGTCGGTTCCCCGATACGCGCAGCATTCACAGTCACCGGACCGCGTTTTACCAGCAACAACGCACGATCCTTAAAGGTGATACCCGTCCGGCTTTGCTCTTCCGCTTCGCTGTTCGCTAGTTCCTCCTTGGTAGGCTCGGGCACCGTGCGATTGAGTGCGATCAGGCGTTCCCGGGCATCTTCCACGTGAGCAGCCATGGAATAGTGCGTGACCACGCGGGCGTAGGCATCCGCGGCCTGGTCGTCGTACGCCTTCATCAGTTCCTGCTTGGCCTTCGGATTGATTTGCTGGAGGCCCTGAACGTAGCGGGCTTCGGCTGCATAGGCGTCGCCCAAGCCGATCAGCGCCAGGTCGCTATGGCTATAGAGCGGGTAGCTATCGGTAACGGTCTGCAGGCGCGCGATGGTCGCTGCCCAGTTCTCGTGCGAGGCATAAAAGCTCCCGATCTGGTACTGCCGCTCGGCCAGAACCTCCTGCACTTCCCGCAGCCGCTGCTTCGCCCGGGGCACAAAGGTTGAATCGGGGAACTGCTGGATCATGGTGCGGTATTCCTGCTCCGCCTGCTCGGCATTCTTAGGGTCGCGGTCGGGTTTCTCCATCTGGTCGTAGTAGATGTCGGCGACCTTCATCTGTGCCTCGGCGGCTTCGGGCTGGTTGGGAAAGAAGGTAATGAAGTCCTTATATTCAGCCTCCGCCTGGGTCAACGCGGCGGTGCCCCCCTCTTTGAACCAGGTATCACCAACCAGCAGCTTGGCGCGCATCTGGTACTCGGATTCCGGGTAGGTATTCAATAGCGTCTGCAGGTCCAGGCGGGCGACGTCAAACTTGCCCTTCTTCATGGCCACCAGGGCCTTGTCGAAGAGCTCCTTATCCGGCTGCTTCGAAGCGCGGCCGGCGAGCGGGTCGTCGGGCGACGGCTTGGTTGCCGGTTTGGAAGGTTTGAAGATGCCGAACTGAGCGGGCGCGGGGAGCGCGCAGAGCAGACACAGGGTGAAAAGCCGGAATAGGAAACGCTGCATAGCACCTCATGGGCAGATGCTCGAGTAGGGAGCCGAAGTCTAACCCGCAGTGGTGCCCTGCCACTGCCGGTCGGTATTGCCTAATCTTAAATGGCGGCAGCCCGTGCGGGATGGAAATTTTGGCCCTGGCGGCGCTGTTCGGCCTCCAACGCCAGGTTCAGCAGTATTCGCGCCTCTTTTTCGGGGTGTCCGGAGTCAAAAACGGCACTTCCGGCCACCAGCAGGTCGGCACCTGCTTCGACCACGGATGCGATGGTTTCGTGAGCAACGCCCCCATCGACTTCGATTCTGTAGTTTAGGTCAAGTTCGGCCCGCAGTTCGGCCACGCGTCTGATCTTGTCCAGTGAAAAGGGAATGAATTTCTGGCCGCCAAAGCCCGGATTCACACTCATCACCAACACGTGGTGAACCATAGGCAGGATATCGATCAGAAGATCGACCCGGGTGGCCGGATTGATCACCACCGCGGGCTTCATGCCGTGTTGGGCGATCATCTCCAGGGTGCGGTGCAGGTGTCGGCAGGCTTCGTAGTGGACACTGATCCAATCGGCCCCGGCATCCGCGAACTCAGCGATGAAGTCGGCGGCATTGTCGATCATCAGGTGGCAGTCGAGCGGCAGGTTGGTGACCTTACGCAGAGACTTCACCACCGGAGGCCCCATGGTGAGGTTAGGGACAAAGTGGCCATCCATTATGTCGATATGGATAACAGAGCCACCACCGCGCTCGGCGGCCTCGATTTCCAAGGCCAGCTTCGAGAAGTCGGCAGAGAGGATGGATGGCACTAATTCAACCATGATTACCCCTCAACAGCCCCCAGTGTAGCAGGAGTTCAGCTCTTAAACTCTCGCCCCGCCACGAGGCTCCCCTCCTAGGTCTTGACGTCCGAAAGACTGCCGGTTTAGCGCCGTGGTCTCCCACATCTGGCGAAAAACGAGCGAGATGCCCGGATTTCCTGTACGAGGCACCAAGGAGTCCCACGAGTGCGGCTTTCATTGAGGAAAGCCGCATGAAGCCCGTCAACGCCACCGAAGTCCGCAGGAAATCCGGAGTGTGGGGCACCCGTCGGTTGGTGGAGAGGAGAGAGTTCAAAGCTGGATTTTCTTTATCCGCCTAAGCGTGCCATTGGATCGGCGGTTTGGCCAGCTCGTCCGGGTTGGCGCTATTGGCTTTAGCCGCCACGCGGGAGATGGCGCGCAACAAGGGCTTGCGCGCCACCTCACCATCCGCCCCAGCAAAGAGCATCTCTCCCGTCGACCGCGCCGAAGGCCGGTAAAACCATTGCGTAAACAGCGCCACGTGGTCTGATAAGGTCTGCGAAGACACTGATGTAGGGGCGGACTGAGCGAGCGTCGACAGCGCCTCCTCGAGCCGCGCTTCCAGTCGATCTTTCGCGGCTACGACAGGCGTTCCCTCCAAGGGGACGGGCTCCAGCGCGAAGGGATGAGCAAAGAGGGAGCTGGACCCCGAGCGCTCATTCGCCAACCGCATACCAACGATGGAATACAGCGCCGGCCCACTCCACACTCCTCGGCGCAGGGCGAAAAGCGCGATTTGGTCAAGCTCAGCCGAGGGCTGCACGAGGATGCCGGAAAGTTGCGCCAGTGGATGAACCGCCTCGCTGGCCAGGTGGGCTACGCTCTGCACCTTCTGCATCCGCAGATGAATGGCGGCAGCTCGTTCAAACTCCATTGCCTCGGAGGCTGCGTTGCGCTCGCCTTCCAGCTTCGCGAGCATGGAGGCTCCGCTCGTGGAGAGAAAAGCGAACACGTCGGCCGACTCCTGCCGGTAGCGCTCATCGGAGCACCCTTTGTAGCAGGGAGCAAGGCACATCTTCATCTCGGAATAAACGCAGCCAGGAAAGGACGGATCGGGGTTGAGGTCTTCGGTGCAGCGGCGCAACAGAAACAGGTTCAACATCTCATCCGCGTACCGCTCGGCTGCCGCGCGCGAGGGGAACGGACCGAAAAGAGCGTTGGCCGCAGTCTTGCTTATCTTGGCCGTCACATAGACCCGCGGATAGGGGTTATCAACTGACATCCGCAAAAAGGTCGGAGGGCGCAGGCGCAGACGCTTTTTCGCCCGATCACCAAAGGCGCGTAGGGAGGCTTGGTAGAGGCATAACGAGGACTCGAACTCGGAGCCGGTGACCGTGAACTCAATATGGTCGACCATGTGCGCCAGTTGCAAACGCTTGGTGCGGGGTGGTTCACTTTGCCCTTCGGCGGTTTGAGGCCCGCGCAGAAAGCGCATCAGGCGACGGCGCAGGTTGGGCGTCTTGCTCAGGTAAGGCTCGGCTGCCGGGTCGGCCGCGCACAACGCGAACACCGCCGGAGCCTCAGGGAGGCCGCCCAGGCTGGCGCGGGGATCAGCCGGATCGAAGCGGATAGAGTTGGCTAGACCGGCTCTCATAGGCCCCCGGAAGATTCACTTGCCGGACCGTCTCCGCCCGACGAGATGATTATTCCCCGGCGATGGTCATTCCGTCGATGCGTAGGGTGGGGGAGGCAACCGACCCGCGAAATTCCAGGTCGTCGGCGATAGCCGTGACGTTGTTCAGCATTTCCTTCAAGTTGCCAGCGATAGTGACCTCTTCCACGGCGAAGGTCAGCTCCCCGTTTTCAATCCAAAGACCAGCGGCGCCACGGGAGTAGTCGCCGGTCACCATGTTGACGCCGAATCCCATCAGCTCCGTGACATAGAAGCCCACCTTGACGTCGGCTAGCAGCTGTTGCGGGGCAACCGACCCCTGCTGCAGAAAGAGGTTGCCGCCGCCGATGCCCGGAGTGCCGGCCAGCCCGCGTGCTGCATTCCCCGTGCTCTGCATATTGAGCTTGCGCGCGGTGTAGGTGTTCAACAGGTAATTCTTCAGGATGCCGTTTTCCACGATGACCGTTCGTCGCGTGGGCAGGCCTTCTCCATCGAATGGCGAGGTTCCAAAGAGGCCGGGCAGAGTGCCGTCATCTATGACAGTTACATTAGAGCTGGCGACCTGCTGCCCCAGCTGGTTGGCCCAGAAGGACGCTCCACGATAGATGCTGTCTCCATTGGCGGCTTCAAAAATGTTGCCGACCAGCGAACGCGCAATCTCCGGAGCAAAGACTATGGGCACGCTTTGAGTGGGAACGCGGCGTGCATCCAACCGGCGCAGGGTGCGCCGGGCCGCTTCGGCGCCAATACTTTCAGGAGAATCCAGCCGGGTTAGGGTACGCGCGCTCGAGTACCAATAGTCCCGCTGCATGCCACCCTTCTCTGTCTCCGCGATAGGCATCGCAGAGAGCGAGCAATAGGAGCGGCGATACTCACCCACAAAGCCGCGGGAATTGGCCATCACCTTGTGCCCCGTGGCCGCATCAAAGCTGCCCCCATCGCTCTTCTTGAGGCGGGGATCGGCGGAGAGCGCCGCGGCTTCGGCGCGCCGTGCGTAGTCGATGCGTTGCGCCGCCGGCAGCCCATAGACGTCTTCGTAGTAAAGCTCGAGATCCCCGGATAGCTGGCCCATCGCGCTCGCTTCCGGCAGGCCGGCAAAGGGATCTTCGGAAGTGACCTTGGCCAGATCGATGGCGCCGGAGACCAGGTGAGCCAGTCCCGCTTCAGAGAAGTCGCTGGTGGAGGTGTTAGCCGTGCGATAAGCCCCGCTCGGACCCATAAAGACGCGCAGACCGATGCCCCGCGCGCCAGACTCCTTCAACGTCTCCACTTGCCCCAAGCGCACCAGGGTGGAGAATTCGTCGCCTTCACGGATCACTACTTCGGCTTCGGTGGCTCCGGCACGCAGCGCGCGCGCGACCACATCGGCCGCCAGTTGCTGCAGCTCCGTTTTGCTTTCCGCCGCGGGGATGGATGTGGTTGTCGACATTATCGGCCTGTGCCGCCCACGGTCATGCGGTCCAGCTTGATGGTTGGCATACCCACACCTACCGGAACGCTCTGCCCGTCTTTACCGCAGGTCCCGATGCCTTCGTCGAGGGCGAGATCGTTACCTACCATGGATACGTATTTGAGCGCTTCCGGGCCGTTGCCGATAAGCGTGGCGTCGCGCACCGGAGCGGTGATCTTGCCGTCTTCGATCAGGTAGGCTTCCGATGCGGAGAAGACAAACTTGCCGCTGGTGATATCCACCTGGCCGCCGCCGAAGTTTACCGCGTAAAGTCCTCGCTTCACGCTGCGCAGGATATCCTCCGGGCTGTCTTCGCCGGAAAGCATGTAGGTATTGGTCATGCGCGGCATAGGAATGTGCTGATAGCTTTCACGGCGTCCGTTGCCGGTGTCGGCCATGCCCATCAGGCGCGCAGAAAGCTTGTCGCTGAGGTAACCCTTAAGGATGCCATTCTCGATGAGCACGGTTTCCTGGGTGGGCGAGCCCTCATCATCAACATTCAAGGACCCGCGGCGCGACGGCATCGTTCCGTTGTCCACCACGGTCACCTTGGAACTAGCGACCTGTTGCCCGATGAGTCCGGCAAAGGCTGAAGTCTTCTTGCGGTTGAAGTCCGCTTCCAGCCCGTGGCCCACCGCCTCATGCAAGAGAACACCAGGCCAGCCGGGTCCCAGAACCACTTCCATGTCGCCTGCCGGAGCTGCAACAGCATTGAGTTGCAGGATGGCCTGTCGGGCCGCTTCCGTAGCAAAGTGTTCGGGAGACTTATCGCCTTCAAAGAAGCTCAGTTCAACTCTTCCACCACCGCCAGATCCTCCACGGGAGTTCTTCGATCCATCCCGTGCGATGACATAGCAGTTGAAGCGGGCAAGCGGTTGGGTGTCGCTGGCGAAGGTGCCGTCGGAGGCGGCGATGAGAATATGGCGCAGTTCGTCGTTGTAGCCGGCGCGCACCTGCACGATGCGCGAGTCATAGGCGCGGGCCGCGCGGTCGGCGCGCATAACCAGTTCCAGTTTGGGTGCGATACCAGGATCGGCGTCAGCCGCAGCGATAGGGTAAAGGCTTGCCTTTGGCGTCTCGCGAAACCCGGCAACACTCTGCTTGGAAGGTCCATCCGCGATCAGTGCCGCAGTGCGCGCCGCGCGCATGAGCCGTTCCGCGGAGAGGTCGTCGGTGTAGGCATAGCCGGTGCGATCTCCGGAGACAACCCGAATACCGCAGCCCGCGCTCACGCCCTGGCTGGCGGATTTGACCAGTGATTCATCTACCGAGATCGCGGTAGAGGCGACGGATTCAAAATAAAGATCCGCAAAATCACCGCCGGCTGAGAGCGCCTCGCCCAGGCAGCGTTCGATCAGGCGCCCGGTCAGTCCAAACTTCTGAAAAAAATGGAGCTCATGCTCAGGAAAGGTCATTGGCGGCCTTGGGACCCAGAATTAACCATACCCTCATTCTAGGCCACGGCGAGGGGCAGGTAAACATTAGGTGTCCGCCCGCTACTCTGCCCGCATCACCGCAGTAGGATCAGCCCGAACAGCACGAAGCGCAGGCATCAATGTTCCCAGCAGCGTAGTGATGAGACACAGAGCTGCTGCAGTAGAGAATGTAAGCGCGTCGGCTGGCCGCACGCCGGCAAGCAGGCTCTCCAGTAGCCGGGCTGCAATGTAGGCAAGGAGCAGTCCCGGCAACAAGCCCGCCACAGCGAGTTTGACGCCCTGGAGCAGGACCATCTTGAAGAGATCGCCCGGGCCCGCGCCTAAAGCTAGCCGGATGCCAAACTCCTGCTGCCGCATCGAGACCATAAATGCGAGCAGCCCGTATAGGCCCAGGCCGGCCAGCACGATCGCCACACCGGTAAAGACAATCAATACACGCATCTGGATGGTGCGCGATTCGGTTTCTCCGGCGAGGACCTCCTCCATGGTTCTGATGTTCGAGATCGGCTGCTCGGGATCCGCCTTGTGAATAATCTCCCGGATCGCCGGCAGCAGACGCTCCGGTGGCTGCGTCGATTGAATCACCAGATCCTTGGGCGCGTAATAAGTGAAGCCATCGTCGACATCCTGTTTGGAGCTGAGGTACACCTGGGGTTCGCTGGTCCTCTCCAAACCCCGCGCTCGGATGTCCCCAACGACCCCGATGACCTCGTGATCGTGAAAAGCAAAATTAAAGTGCCGGCCGATCGGCTGTTCATTGGGCCAGTATCGCCGCACGAAGGATTCACTCACCACGGCAACCCAAGGTCGATCCACCGTGTCGGATTCGCTGACGGCGCGTCCGGACTTGATAGGGATACCCAGGGTTGAAAACAATCCGGGGGTTACAAAGCGCATGCTGGCCGAATTGCTTTCGGTCCGAATCTGGCTGCGCCCGTCCACCACGACCGGCCAAATGCCGCCGCCCCACGTCAGGGGAAGATTAGTGATGTAGGCGACGTCGGTCACGCCTGGTAGGCTACGTACATCGGCCATCACTTTGCTATAAAACTGTTCGCGAGTGCTGGTTTTGTTGTATTTGGGGAAGGGCAACTCCGTACGCAGGGACAGGATCCCGCTGGTTTTGAAACCGGGGTCTACGGATTGCACTTTCCACAAAGCGCGAATCAACAACCCTGACAAAACGAGCAGCACGACGGAGGCTCCGAGTTCGGCAATTACCAACGCAGATCTTGCCTGGTGATTGCCCGTTCCACCGGTGCGCACGCCCACGCGAAGCCCACTCAAGCCCGCATCCCTGCATGCCCTAAGTGCAGGAGAGACACCGAAGCCGACCACTGTAATCAGTGTGAGACCTAAAGCAAACAGCAACGTCTGTGTGTCCACGGTAGGCACTTGCTGAATAGGAAGTGCGTTGGGCACTAAACGCGAGAGCAGCGGCAAGGCTGCTATGGCGACGGCGGTTGCGCTGGCCCCTCCAGCCAGCCCGAGAAGCAAGCTCTCGGTAAGGAGTTGGCGAAGCAGATTACGCCGGCTAGCGCCCAACGACAAGCGAATCGAGAGCTCTCTTTGCCGGGCCAGCGAGCGCGCCAGTAGCAGATTTGCCAGGTTAGCGCACGCGATGACCAACACACAGAGTGCTGCTCCACATAAGCCCTGGAGTAGAAGCCGGGATTCGGTGGTGAGCTCATCGCGCAACCCGATCACGGAGAAGTCGACATTTTCGTTCTCCTTTGGGTACTGCCGCCGTAATCGCGCCGCGATCAGCAACAGTTCGCCTTGCGCCTGGGCGAGCGAGACACCCGGCTTGAGCCGGCCGATTCCCGCCAAAAGATTGTCATTGCGATCCTGGTAATTCTCTTCCTTGAATCGAAAAGGCGTCCAGAATTGTGTCTCGCGTGCGGGGAACCGGAAATCGTGTGGCATCACCCCTATGACTGTGTAGGGTTGATCGTCGAGCGAAACGGGCTTCCCGACGATGTTGGGATCGCCCCCGAAGGCTGCCTGCCATAGCGCATAGCTCAATACCACCGTGCCTGGAGCTCCCGTCTGATCGTCCTTCTCGTTGAAGTAGCGGCCAATCAGGGCGGGCCTGCCCAAGGTTGAAAAGAGATTGCCAGTCACCGAGGCGCCTTCGATCCTTTGCGGCTCGCCCTGGCCAACCAGGCTCATCGAGTTGCCGTTGTAAGCGGCCAAAGCGGTGAACGAAGTAGTGGATGCGATCACGTCACGATAGTTGGCTGGGGAAAGTTCCATTCGGGAGTAGCCCGAGTGCCTTTCCCAAACTTTCATCAGGCGTTGCGGCTCAGGAAAGGGCAGCGGCCTTACCAACACGAAATTCGCCAGAGTAAAGATGGCAACATTGGCGCCGATGCCGATGGTGACCAGTAGAACCGCCGTCAGCGTGAAGCCGGGGGAGCCAAGAAGTGAGCGCGCGGAATGGAACAGGTCTCGCCGGGCAATTTCCCAATGAACCATGGCCGCGTTGAACAAGATTTCGGCCACCGCAGAAAGCCAAATCCCGCATCTCGCCGCAATACCGGTGCTGCGACCCAGCTCCACGGAAAAGATGGCGCTCATCTCGTCGCCGTATTCCGCCCGGAACGACGAGGGATAAAGGTGAAGAAGCAATCGATAGAAGTTCATTAGGTTGTCCTTGGCGCGACTCCGCACAAGCGCGCCATCTTGAGTAAGTCGCGCAGGCGTCCCGCTTCCGCCTCTGCCACTGCTTTTCCCAAGGGCGTGATGCGGTAGTATCTGCGGCGTTCATCGTCCATCTCGGGCGCAGGCCTGTTTCGGGTTTCAATAATCAGGCCAGATTCCAGCATGCGCTGAATGGAACGGTAGAGTGTGCCCGCACTCAATTTCAGTTCTCCCTGGGTGCGCCGGGCTACTTCAAGAATGATCGCGTAGCCATGTCGCTCTTCATCCGTCAGCGACAGAAGAATATGAAAGGTAGTGGGTTGCAGCGGAAGGAGAGACGTGACGCGTTCATCGGCCATCTCGGCATGCTATATGCGATGCGGCTATATGTGCAAGGAATATATGCGGGTCGCGAGCAGCTGAGAAACCATGTTGCGCATTCGAAGGATCAACTTCAAAATGGATGCGATGCGAAAACCGCCTCCCAATCGAGCCTTTCTGGCGCCGGACGACAGGATTTTTGCGGTGAAGAAGCACAAGGCCGTACCTCATCAGTTTGTGCTGGATGCCCTCGCGGAACTTCCAACCGAAACCCGCACCATGTTCGGCTGCCTTGCTGTTTATTTAGGAGACAAGATTGTGTTTATACTCCGCGATCGGCGGGACCCTCCTGCGGACAATGGTGTTTGGCTCGCCACCACGGAGGAACACCACGAAAGCCTGGCGCGCGAGTTCCCAAGCATGCGATCCATTCAATTATTTGGGAATAAAATTACCGGCTGGCAGGTTCTTCCCGCCGACGCCCCGGACTTCGAGCAAGCTGCGCTGCACGCTTGTGACTTGATCCTCGCCCGGGATCCTCGCATCGGCAAGGTGCCCAAATCCCGGCGAAAATCGGTCGCCAGAACCGCCGCTAAGGCAAAGCGACGCAGCTAGTCCGCTCTTACCCGGCATCTGCCAAGGCAGCGAGTTCCACCGCATCTGGCTGCTTCTTCTTGAGCAGTTTTCCCAGCAACGACAACAACAGGATCGCGGAGATTGCGCCGGCGAGGCCATCAGTCAACAGTAACCCGCGCACGCCAAAATGCTTGTAGCCTTGGCCGTCGAACCACGTCATGTATACGATGGCGCCATTTGTCGAAGCTGAAAAGAGCCCCAGTTGAGTGCTGGCAACGGGGTTCGTTTGCCCGACTAACTGGTAACCAAGGGCATTGAATGCCGCATACGCAACCCCTGCGATGCCGTTGTAGATCAGCACCCCAAAGATGAACGATGTGGCTGTGTGCGGAGCGAATGCTAATGCGATCGCAAACAGGCTGGCGGCTAATCCCGCGAAGAGATAAAGATATCCGCGAGAAATGCGGTTCGCGGCGTATCCGCCGGCCAGTGCGCCCAACGACGTGCTGATGGCACACCCTGCGCCGGTTATCCAGATAACCGTCTGTTCGTTTGTATGGAAATCCTTGCCCATCCCGGAAAACAAGTTGATGGCCGCTACCGCGCTGGCCGGCGCCAGGAAGAGAGCAAAGCCGGCCAAGACCTCCTTGGTTTTGCAAGCCCGCCATGTAGCCTTCAGAGCATCGGTGAATATCTGCCGGAAGGAGAAAGAGGATTTTCTGGGTGGGGGAAAGGAAGCGGTCGGCAAAGTACCGAGCAAAATGAACACGCCCAGGCCCAGGCCGATCCAATACACAGCCAGGTGTGGCACCAGAGACATCACGGCCAACGAACCCAGTGCGCCGCCGCCGAGATTCGCTACGTTGGTCCACCCACTTACCGAGCCCCGCAAATGGTCGGGTGTGAACTGCGCAGTCCAACCGCTCACCGCGCCGGAAAATAACACCATTCCCAACTCAGCCAGCATGAGCAGTGCGGTTGCCGCTCCCAGATGTGCGGGCGAGATCAATAGGAGTCCCGCCGCCAGGCAAATTGCCGAACTGGTCGCCGTTAGCCAGCTATAAGCACGGCGAGTGAGTCCCGTATCCATGATCGGCTGCAGCAGAAATCCCCAGAAGGTGGGCGACATCACCGTAGCGCTGACGCCGGCCACCTGGTAAAGCGGGATGCCCAGATTCGTCAGCAAAAATGGCAGCGCGGTAATGGTGAAACCGACCACCAGTCCGAAGGGAAAGATGGACATGCCTACAAGCCACGCGGGCGGAATTCGCGCGGGAACCGCTTGATCCGATGGGGACAGAAATTCCTCCAAAACAGAGAAACAACAAAATTAGGACGGGCCGAAGCCCGCCAAGGTTAGCGCGGGACCAGAGTTCCACTGCGGATGATACGCAATGTCGACAGCTGTCTGCCCGCAATGCAGTTGCGGACGTCCGTGGCCGCTGTATACTTTAACTAACTGGTTAATCAATGGACGACAAAGCTTCTCATTTGAATCGTGCGGAGCGCACGCGAAAGGTCATCCTTCGCGCGGCCATTCGCGAGTTCAGCGTGCACGGCCTGGCGGGTGCGCGCACCGATGCGATCGCAGAATCGGCCAAGGTCAATAAAGCCCTCCTCTACTACTACTTCAAAAGCAAAAAGGGTCTTTATGCAGCCGCCATCGATGAGGTCTCCAGAGCGGTGGCTGGGCGGGCCTTCGCCGCCCTCGACCCTAAACACAGTGCGGGAGAACGCCTGCTGCGCACAGCGTTGAGTCACTTCGACCGCATCCTAACCAAGCGCGACTTTCAAAGCCTCATGCAACAGGAGATGGTCCGGATGCGACGAGGCGAGAGCCAGGCCTTGCCAGCCATGGTGGAGAATGTCTTCAAACCCCTCCTTGGCAAGCTACAGGAGGCCGTCCACGACGGCATCGAGACCGGCGAGCTGTGTCACGTGGATTGGCTACAGGTCGTCTATTCCGTGCTGGGGGCGAATGTTCTCTACTTTCTCAGCGCACCCATGATGCGCGCGATGCTGCCGTTCGACCCCATGTCCCCAGCCGCGATCGAGTGTCGGCGCAGAGCCGCGGTGCAGTATCTGGGCAACGCTCTGTTTGTTGACCGCGCTCATGGCGCCAGGCTGGTCAAGCGCGTTCTGGCTGATATGCCGATGCCCAAAGCCAGCCACGCTCAGGTTTGGAGAAAGCATTTATGAATGCACGCAACCGGGTCTTTATCCTGCTCGGAGTTTTGCTGGTCATCGCGCTTTGCTGGTATTTCTTTACCGCCCAGCGGTCGGACGACCTGCAGCTCATCGGCACGGTAGATGCCAATGAAGTGATCGTCAGCTCGCGTATCCCGGGCAGGATCCAGACTCTTACCGTCGATGAAGGCGACGACGTGCGCGCTGGGCAACTGATCGCCACCATTCAAAGCGACGATCTGGAGGCGGCCCGGCAGGCTGCCCAGGCGACCGCTGCCAGTCAAAAATTCAAGCTGCAGGGAGCGAGCGACACCGAGCGTCAGACAAAAGGTGACACTTCAAGCCAGGTGACCAACGCCGAAGCGCAACTGCGCAGTGCGCAGGCTGCCTTGGTGCAGGCGCAGGCGCAATACGAGCATCAGAATGCCGATACGTCGCGTACGGTTGCATTGGCCGCACAGGGCATCATGAGCTACCAGTCGCGTGATGAAGCGGCCACAGCGCTGCATGCCTCACAGGCGGCGGTCGACTCGGCCAAGGCGAATGTCGCCGCTGCGCAAGCATCTCTGAAAGTCGCGATAGCTAACACTATCCAAGCCGAGGCAGCCGCCAAAACGGTGTCGGCAACGCGCGGTGATATGGAGAACGCACGCGCCCTGCTGGATCAGGCGCAGGTTCAACTGGATTATTCGCATGTGTTATCGCCGATCTCCGGCAAGGTCAACGTGAGAGCGGCGCGGCAAGGCGAGGTGGTCGCGGCTGGAACGCCGATTGTAACCATCACGGATTTAACCCAAACGTGGGTCTATGCGCCCCTCCCCGAGACCGAGGCCGACTCCGTGCAGCTCGGGGATAGCCTGCGAATCGTGATGCCGAGCGGCGCCACGATTCACGGCAAAGTGATCGCCAAATCCGCAGAAGCAGACTTTGCCACGCAACGCGACGTGAGCCGCCGTAAACGGGATATCAAGACTGTTCGGTTGAAGCTCCTCATTGACAACCCTGGCATGCGCTACGTGCCCGGAATGCTGGCAGAAGTCTATATCCCGAAGGACAAGCTGGTGGCGCAATGAGTGACGGCAAGCCCCAGCCGGCGATCGTCGTCGACAACATCGTCAAGCGCTACGGTGATTTCGAAGCCGTCGCCGGCATCACCTTCGAGGTTGCCGAAGGGGAGATCTTCGGCCTGTTGGGGCCAAACGGCGCCGGCAAGAGCACGCTTATCCGCATGATGACAACGCTGCTGCCGGTGACCAGCGGGAAGGCGATCATCGCCGGCCATGACGTCTCGCGCGAGCCCGACGCAGTCAGGCGAGCCATCGGCGTCATTCCCCAGGCGCTTACCAGCGACATCGATCTCACGGTTGAAGAAAACCTCTCCATTTATGCCAAGCTCTACGAGGTTCCCAAAGAAGAGCGCGAGCGCAATATCAACGATCTGCTGCAAGCAGTCGATCTACTCAAATGGCGCAATGCGCAGACCAAGACCCTGTCCGGCGGCATGCGTCGTCGCCTGGAGATTGCACGCGGACTGGTCCACAATCCGCGCATCTTCTTTCTCGACGAGCCCACCACCGGGCTCGACCCGGTCTCCCGTGTGGCCGTGTGGGAAATGCTCAATCATCTCAAGAACACGCGCAATCTCACCATGCTGATTACCACGCATTACATGGACGAAGCTGACCGCCTGTGCGACCGGATCGCAATCGTCGACCACGGAAAGCTGGTCGCGCTCGATACCCCTATGGCGCTCAAAGAAAGTGTTCCCGGGGACAACGTAGTGGAAGTGCATCTCTCCCATGAATCTCCGCAATGGTCTGAACGGCTGGAGCAGCTGGCGGGTGTGACCGCTGTGGAATCCAAGAGCGCCGGCATGTACAGGCTGCTTACCTCCAACGGTTCGCTCACCACCACCCAGCTGGTGGAAATGGTGAACAAGTATGGCGAAAGCATCAAGTCATTGACCGTACAGAACACCACGCTCGATGACGTCTTCGTGCACTACACGGGGCGCGCGCTTCGTGACGAACAGGTCAAGGCGCTGGGCTTCGTCATGCCGCCGCGTCCAGGGGTGCAAGCATGAAACGAATGATGGCGATTGTGGAACGAGAGATGCGGAAGTTCTTCCGCTCACCGACGCTGATGATCATGTCGATGGCGCTCCCGCTGGTCCAACTGGTCATCCTAGGGAACGCCTTCGGGGGTAAGATTCGTGGCGCCCGGATGGGAGTGGTTGATTACGACCGGGGCTCGGAAGCCCTCAAGATCGAAGAGGCCTTCAATTCCATCGCTGTCAATATCCGCACGTTCACCACGGTCGCCTATGACGATGAGAAGCAGGCCAGAGAAGACGTGCGCACGGGCAAGATCGACGGAGCCGTGATTATCCCGGCGCAATATTCGCGGCGTGTACTGGCGGGCGATTCTCCAGCCATCGGCCTGGTGGTCGACAACAGCGACCAGACTATGAGCAGCAGCCTGGAAGCCGAGATGCAATCGCTGGTCGACGCCTTGAATGCCCCCGTCATTCAGCAGAAGGTGGTGCAGCAGATCGCACTCGAGATCGTCGAGCTCTATCCCTATGTCGAGTACATGAAATACCTTCTCGCCGGCTCCGTGGCGCTCGCCATGTACGTGGCCGTGATGATCGGTGGCGGCATGTTGTATATCGACGACAAAGCACGGGGCGTGCATGAAGGCTACCTGGTAACCCCGATCACCAGTCTCGAGCTGGTGATGGGACTGAACCTCGCAGGCACCATCAAGGCCGTGTTGTCGGGCATCTGCATCACCGTCATTGGCTCTCTGTTGGCCGGGCTGGGCGTTATCTTTAACCCGGAATCTGCGTTCCTGCTCTTGTTGCTCATCATCGCAACCTCCATGGCGTTTAACGGCATGATGTTTCTGATGATGGTGCGGGTCGAGGATCCACTGGTGCCGCGCATGATGTTTGGCGTACTGAATACGCTCCTGTTTTTTCCCAGCGGAGCAATTTCTCCCGTCTCAGGGCTGCCAAAGTGGCTGCAGGTAATCGCACACCTCGATCCCTTTACTTACGCCGTACATGGTTTTAAGAGCATACTTCTCAAAGACGGCGGTCTAACTGCGATCCGCATGGACCTGCTGTTCCTGTCCGGTTTTGGGATCGTCACCCTGCTGATTGCAACGCCGCTATTTAAACGCACCCTATAGTTGCCCTGACCCATCTGCCTGGCGTGAAATCTCTTTAGACAAACCCTTGTCTAGAAGACATGCCAGCGATAAGATTCGTATCAATAAAGAATCGAAATCGATGAGGTCAGAGCCACCCGATGGGCAAGCGCACGATCGATCCGCCTTCCGGACCCGTCAGTCTCAAGACGCTCGCGGCTTACCTTAAGCTCGACCCGACGACGGTTTCGGTCGTCCTGAACGAAGTCCCCGGCCGCTCCATTCCCGAAGCCACCCGGGAGCGTATCCGCAAGGCAGCGCTTAAATTCAACTACCAGCCTAGTTTCCTAGCCCGGTCTCTCAGGAATCGCCGCACCATGACGATCGGCATTCTGGTTCCCGTACTGGCTGACGGCTATCACGCGGAAGTAATGACCGGCATAGGAGACAGGCTCCTAGAAGAAAAGTATTTCTACTTTATTGCCCATCACCGGCATCGAGCCGATCTGATCGAGCAGTATCCTCGCATGCTTATCAGCCGCGGCGCCGAGGGTTTGATTACCATCGACACCAACCTGGTAGACAATCTGCCTCTGCCAGTCGTTGCCATTGCCGGCCATCGACGTATGAGCGGGGTAACCAATGTCGTGCTCGACAATCACCGCGCCGCGGAGCTATCGCTGCGTCACCTCTACGACCTGGGCCACCGCACCATTGCCTTCATGCGCGGCCAGCCTTATAGTTCCGATTCCGACGCCAGGTGGCAAGGTATCGTCCAGGTAGCCCAGGATCTCGGCCTGGTCATCCGCCCGGAACTAACCATTCAACTCAAGAAAGACCTGACGTCTCCGGAGCTTGGCTATCCCGTGGTGAAGCAGCTCCTTACGCGTCACCGTGACTTTACCGCGTTTCTCTCTTTCAACGATATCGCCGCGATCGGCTGCATTCGCGCTCTCCATGATGTGGGCTTACGAGTGCCGCAAGATGTATCCGTGGTTGGGTTCGACGATATTAAAGAGGCGGCCTTCCAGACACCGAGCCTCACCACCATTCGCCAGCCCCTCCACCAGATGGGAGCATTGGCGGTGCAGACCCTGCTGCAAAAGCTTCGTCCTTCTGATAACCGGGACTTTGAGCAGATAGCCGTCGCGCCTGAACTGATCGTCCGCGAATCCACCGGACCCGCTCGGAAAAGGCTTTCTGGAAACGGCCACTCCAACTCGCACAGAGTCAAGCGCTCCTAGGTCAACCAACCCATGGAGAGCAAAACCCTCGCGAATCGAATCGCGGCCTACGCTCGAAATACAAAAAGATCGGGGTACCAGAATCCTGGTACCCCGGAGTATCTACCTGAGAGGGAGGGTGTGCTTTAAAACGTTACGTGGGCGCTGAGCTGCACCGTACGGCCAGGATCAGTCAGGCTTGTGATCGTCGACGTGCCTGTCGCAATCGCACCGTATCCACTGCATCCAGCAGACAACGTGCCGGATGATGGACATACAGTGAGGTTTTGATTCGGCAAATCGAAGGCTGGATGATTGAACGCATTGTTCGCGTCGGCGCGGACCTCTAAATTGATCCCCTCCGTGAAGTGGAAGGTTTTGCCGAGTCCAAGGTTGACGCGCTCGAATGCAGGCCCGGTCAACTGATTCCGGCGCTCGTCGCCAAACGTTCCAGGGGTTGGGGCGGCAAAGGCAGCCTCATTGAACCACTGGTTCGGACCGCGGTTTTGCAGTTTAGGGTTCCCGATAACATTGGGAAACCATTGAAAATTAGTACCACCCAGCGAGTACGAGTTGGTGCCGCTCGACATGATTGCGCTATAGGGCTGACCGCTCTGAACGATGATCGTGGTGGCAAGCTGCCAACCGCCGACGACCGCATCGAGCAGGGCGTTGTTGTTCAGGAACTGCCTGTTTCTCCCAAACGGCAACTCGTAAATGGCGTATCCCCTGAATGCGTTCCTAATATCGAAGTTGGAGTTCCCGTAGCTCGCGGAAGGAACATAAGAGTTCTGAACGTACTGGGCGCCCCCGTGGCTTCCCCAACCGGCAACGTCCAAATCATCCAGGAAGTGGGACCAGACGTAGCTGAACTCAAGATTGAGACCCTGGCTCATGCGCTTTTCGACGACAGCCTGCAGCGAGTTGTAGTTTGAGACTGCATTCTCATTGGCCGGCGTACCGGAGGTGTTGAGCGAGCCAAATTGCGGAAAAGGCCGCGATTGCTGGTCGTTGGCGGATAGTAAATTCTCCGGCACCTGGTTGACGTCAACCGGGAAGGGGAGGTTATGACCATGGGTTGCCACGTACTTGAGAGAGGCCACAAAGTTGGTGCTCAGTTCGCGTTGTACCTGGAGATTCCATTGATAGGAGCCGCCGACAGGTTCGTGATACGCGTTGTAGTTGAAGCTCTGTCCGTTGTATGCGCCGGGAGCGTTCGAGTTTGATACGTACGCAAGGTTCGACCCCGATCCGGAAAACGCAACCACGGGAGTTATGCCGTTTGTCAGATCGGTAACGTTGCCCTTTGACCCAAAAGCCTGACCCATTCCGCCGCCGTATATGTCATTACTCCAGTTATACGCATAGAGGCCAAAGCCGCCGCCTATTGTGGTTTTCGGATTGAGCAGGTAGGAAAATCCAACCCTGGGGAGAAAAGTGTTGTAGACGGGTTTTTGCAGGTGTGTGCGGCCATTTGCGTGGGTAGATCCGAACCAGATGGCGCCCAGGCTGTTCGATACCGGGTTCTGCACTGTCGGATCGAATGAGGCCTCATTGCCCTTAACCTCGCTCCATCCGGTCTGGATCTGGTAGCGCAAACCGAGATTCAGGGTCAGGTTGGGTTTGATCTTGTAATCATCCTGTACGAATATCTGCGGAAGCTTCTCGCGGCCGCCATACTCTGGTGTTTCATTTGCTTGCCATTGCTGCGCCTGCCCAAGAAGGAAGTCCGCGTAGGGCGTACCAGTTGTCGTGCTGCCGACATATTGCGAGGTATATTGCCCGGTGAAGCTCAACTGCCCGGCATTGATGTTGCCCCAGGCCGTGGAGTTGTTCTGGAAAATCAGGAACTCGCCTCCGAAATGCAGAACGTGTTTGCCGACGATCATGGTAACTACATCGGATGGATCGTACGCATGCTCTTTGTAGACCGCATTGATTTGCGAGGAAAGCAGGGTATTCCCGTTGAAGTTGTTGAAATTTGTGATTTGGATGATGGGGAAGTTATCCGACTTGGCATACTGCCATCCGAGCTTCGCCGGGTATCCCTTGTCGAGCGTATAGGGCACAAAAAAGTTAAGCTGGTTGGTATAGCCCAACCTAGCCTCGTTGGTCACGTGCGAGGATATGCTCCAGACGTCCGTCACCTGACTGTTGATCCTGCTCACATCACCGCTCTGGCAGCCGATAGGGCAGTCTCCCCAGCCGAAATTTTTGCCCGGATTATTTCCTTCTGTCACCGAGCCGTTGATCTTGTTGGTGGGGGTAACGTTATAGTCGATGCGCCCGAAAAACTTGGTGAATGGATTGATATTCGGAGCTGTATAGGTGTAGTTGTTGATCGCCTGGCCGTTGGAGACGGTCCCGGCTGTGTTGGGAGCGGGGAAAAAAGCCTGTGCAGCCTTGGAGACGGCATCGAACCGGTCAGCGGGAATCACGTTCCCCGGGAAAGCCGTGCGGCTGATGCACGGGCATGTGGTCGGGCTGCTCGCTCCAGGGTAGGTGTAGGTGCCTGTCTGCTGGATCACGGTCGTGGTCGCAGGGTCATAGATAGGGGGCAGTCCGGCAAAATTGCCGGCCAGCTCGGCAGCCGTCGGGACGGTGTAGAAGCTGGCTGCAGTGCCTCCGTTATCGATGATGTGATCGTAGTTGAAGAAGAAGAAGAGCTTGTTCCTGATGATCGGGCCGCCAACTGTACCGCCAAACTCGTGGAAGTGGATGATCGGCGTCGGCGTATTCGCGCCGAAGGTGTAATTGTTCGCGTTCAGTGCTGTGTTTTGGAAATACTCGTATGCCGAACCATGAAAGCGATCGGAGCCACCCTTGCTGATCTGGTTGTAGAGAATGCCGCCCACGCCGTACTGCGCATTGAAGGCTGAGCTGCTGGTCTGCACCTCCTCGATGTCCTCCTGGACGGTGATATCGGAGTTGGCGCTGGCCGGCAGAGTAGTTTCCGCTCCATCTGCGAGTACCGTGCTGAAGGGCAAGTTGCCGTTCACTGACAGCATCGTGCCATTGGAGGTACCGGCACCCACGACTCCCTGGTTTCCGCCCGGCGCACCCGCGGCCCCCGCCTGCAGAATGTTGAAGCTTGACCAATCCTGCCCTATCGAGCTTACCTGTGGCAGCTGAGCCAGGGTCGTTGAGTTGAGGGTGGTCGATATGGTTCCGCTCTCTGTGTTCAGTAGGGGAACATCGGTATTGACAACCACCTGCGTGTTTACCGTACCCACCGCCAACTGGGCATTGACTGTTGTGGGTCCGACGGGCACCGTGATCGATGGCCGGACTAGCGTGGTAAAGCCTTGTCTTGTAAACGTGAGCTTGTAGGCTCCAGCGACAATTGAGGACGTATCGTATACGCCGGCGTCATTTGTCGTGTAGTCCTTCGTCACACCGGTTTCAATATTTAGAACTGTCACCGTTGTACCCGGGACTGCAGCGCCTGTACTGTCGGTAACAGTACCGCTGATGTCGCCTTGGTTTACTGCTTGTCCGAGGGCTGCTGCGAATGATCCTGTGAGAAGAACTCCGACCAGTAAGGCCAATCGTCCTGGTTTCATACCTGCCTCCAAAGAATTGTTGCCGCCATGTATAGTCTTGGTTCCTGTCCATCGTCTTCTACGCCGGAATTCGATTAGACAAACGGTTGTCTATCGTCATCTGGGCGCGCGCGAGCAATATAACAGGAAGCCGGTCAAAGTTGTCAAGGAATATCTTCCACTCGTTAAAAGTCTGTCACTTACAGGACAACCGTGTGTCTTGGGGAGGAAAACCAATTATCCCGTCCGCGGAGATAGCCACTTTCGGGTCCGGCTCACGCAGCCGCGGGGAGCCCCGTGCTTCAGCAGGCCAAGGCCGGTACTCGAGGGCAAGCCTTTGTCTGGAACCGTGTGCCGCTGTATCATTCGGAGGCGATGTGCGTAAAAAAAAACTTTGTACCCTGTTGCTGGCATCCCTCCCCTCTCTCCCCCTCCTGTCCCAGGCTCCGGCTAACAACCAGGACCAAATAGCAGCGCATTCCCGGTTGGCCCAGCAATACCTGAACCAGCGGCGGCCCGACCTGGCCATCCCGGAACTCCAGGCGCTGGTTTCCCTCGAACCGCGGAACTTGGATGCTCAGGCCAACCTCGGGGTTCTGCTCTTCTTTCAGGGCGACTATGTCAAGGCTGAGCCCCATCTGCGCGCCGCCCTCGAGATGCAGCCGAACCTGACCAAAATTCAAGCCCTGCTCGGTATGGCAGAGAAGCGCACCGGTGACACGGCCAACGCTCGCACCCACCTGGAAACATCGTTTCGGGCCGTGGACGAGCCAAAATTGAAAGTGCAAATTGGCATGGAACTGGTAGAGCTCTACACGGCTAGCCAGGAATTGGATAAGGCCAGTTCGGTGGTGAACGCCATGCGCCAGGCCGACCCGGCCAATCCTGCGGTGCTCTACGCCTCCTATCGCGTCTATTCCGACCTGGCCGGGGAAGCCATGCTGAGCCTGGCGTTGGCCGCTCCGGAATCGGCGCAGATGCATCAGGTGATGGCCCATGAGGAGGCAAGGATAGGCAACAACGCCGGTGCTCGCGTCCAATTCCAGAAAGCCCTTGAAATCGACCCTAAACTGCCCGGCATCCACTTTGAAATGGGAGAACTGCTTAACCTCTCTGACGATGCAAAGACCAAAGCGGAAGCGGAATCAGAGTACAAGGCGGCGGTCGCCGAGAACGCCCTGGACGAAAAGGCACAAGCCAGGTTGGGGGACCTGGCCAGCCGTAAAGGAGATTCTGCCCAGGCCCTGCAGTACTACAACACCGCCCTCCGTCTGCAACCGCAAGATGCCGAGGCCAGCTTCGGATTAGCCAAAACTTTGATCGCCATGAACGAGCAAGCGAAGGCACTGCCGATTCTTGAGCGGGCCGTCCAGCTTGAACCCACCAACGCCGCTGCGCACTTTCGCCTAAGCACCCTTTATCGTGAGATGGGGCGTACTAGCGACTCACAACACGAGGTCGAAGAGTACAAGAGATACAAACAGATGAAGGAAAAGCTGGAGGCGGTCTTTAAAGAAATGCAACTCCATCCGGCGGGACTATCCACCGAGGAGGAGAGCAAGTAACGACCGTCAGCACCAGCCCAAGGGAGATATGGATGCGAAGAGCCCGCATGTGGCGAATCCTGGCTCTTCTGTGCCTCGCGCTCGCCATCTTCTGCCCACCTCACGCCAGTCGAGCTCAACACCCCGCTCCTGCCCCCCAAGCAGGTAATCAGGCGCCGTCGCTCACCACGCAAATTCCCCAACTGGTCGATATCACCCGCTCCACGAAGATCCAATTCGATCATCTGTCTTCGCCTGCGAAAAAGTACATTGTGGAGTCGATGAGCGGGGGCGTGGCGCTCATCGACTATGATCGCGACGGCTGGCCGGACATTTACTTCACCAACGCGCCCGGGATCGACATGGCGTTGGCCGGCCGCAAAGCGCGCAGCGCGCTCTTCCATAACAACCACGATGGAACGTTTACCGACGTTACGGAAAAGGCCGGAGTCGGCTATCCCTGCTGGGCTATGGGGGCGTCCATTGGAGACTTCGATAATGACGGCTGGCCCGATCTGTTGGTCACCTGTTTTGGCGGGATTGTCCTTTACCGCAACAACCACGATGGCACCTTCAGCAACGTAACCACTCAGTCGGGGCTGGGCAAGGACTCCGGTTGGGCGACGGGTGCGGCTTTTGCTGATTACGACGGCGATGGCTGGCCTGACCTCTTTGTTGCACATTACGTGGATTTAGACCTTAAGGATCTGCCGGAGTTCGGCTCTAAGCCAACCTGTCAGTACCATGGCATAGCCGTGCAGTGCGGGCCCCGAGGTCTGAAGGGATCTCCTGACGCGCTATATCACAACAACGGCAACGGAACCTTTACCGAGGTTTCGAAAGCGGCCGGGGTGGACGATCCCCAGAAGTTTTTTGGGCTGACGGCCATTTGGTGCGATTTCAACAACGACGGGCGGCTCGATCTCTTTGTAGCCAATGATGGAGAGCCTAACTACCTCTATCGCAACGACGGTAACGGCCACTTTACCGATGTCGCGCTTGATGCCGGAGTCGCCGTCAACCTTGACGGCAGCGAACAGGCCAACATGGGCGTGGCGCTCGGCGACTACGAACACAAGGGCCTCTTCTCGCTCGCCATCACTCACTTCAGCGAGGAGTATGCCGCGTTGTACCGTAACAACGGCTCCCTCAACTTCACCGATGTCTCCTACACTTCCGGTATCGCTCGCGGCACAACGCCCTATGTGGGTTGGGGAGATGCTTTCTTCGATCTGGATAACGATGGCTGGCCCGACCTGATCATGGTCAATGGGCATGTCTATCCGCAGGTGGATACGAAGGACATCGGCACTACTTTTCGCGAGCCCAAGCTCCTCTATCTCAACCAACACGACGGCACATTTCGCGACATCAGCAAGCTTGCCGGTCCTGCGATTCAGATACCGCAGGTAAGCCGGGGGCTTGCGGTTGGCGACCTGTTCAATGACGGGCGCCTGGAGATGGTGATTGAGAACCTCGAAGGCGAACCCATGATCTTGCAGCCCCAGGGAGGACCTCGCAATCATTGGGTCAGCTTCGAGCTGCAGGGCGCGAAAGGCAACCGGCTCGCCCTCAATGCGCGGCTACGCGCGACTGCAGGCGATCTTGTGCAGGAAGATCAGGTGCAGAGCGGGGGAAGCTATCTTTCTCAGAGCGATCTGCGGATCCACTTTGGCCTTGCTCAACACGAAAAGGTGGATAAACTCGAGATTTTTTGGCCCTCGGGAAAGGTGGAAACGTTGACCAATTTGGGGGCAGATCACTTCTACCTTCTGAAGGAAGGCGAAGGAGCTCTTCCCGCGCCCAACGGCGCAACCGGGCACCCGCAAAGCCCGGGCGACGGCTTCTGACCCGGCGGCGGTGCAGGTGACTGCCGGCAAAGTATCCAGACAAACTATTGTTTAGGAGCCCTGCGGCTGCTATTTTTATAAGCTAAATAGCCATTTGCAAGAACGAGGTTACGGCAGCGATGGGAAAGCGCACGCGCGACGATAGCCAGACTCCTGGCCCTGTCAGCCTTAAGACCCTTGCGGCTTACCTCAATCTAGATCCAACGACAATTTCAGTCGTTCTGAACGATGTTCCAGGACGCTCCATTCCCGACGCTACGCGGGAGCGAATCCGCAAGGCAGCGCTCAAATTTAATTACGAGCCAAGCTTCCTCGCACGGTCCCTGAGAAATCGCCGTACCATGACCGTCGGTATCCTGGTTCCTGTGCTCGCCGACGGCTATCACGCTGAAGTGATGACAGGGATTGGAGACAGGCTTCTCGACGAAAAGTATTTCTACTTCATCGCCCATCACAGGCACCGGCCAGACCTGATCGAGCAGTACCCCCGCATGCTGATCAGCCGGGGTGCCGAGGGTCTGATAGCGATCGACACGAATTTAGTTCACAAAATTCCGCTGCCGGTAGTTGCGATTGCCGGTCACAAACGGATGAGCGGAGTTACCAACGTCGTGCTTGATCATCGCCGCGCCGCGGAATTATCGCTCTGTCATCTGTACAACCTCGGGCACCGCACGATCGCCTTCATGCGCGGGCAGCCGTACAGTTCCGATTCCGACGCAAGGTGGCAAGGTATTGTCCAGGTGGCGCGAGATCTTGGTATCTCTATCCGGCCGGAATTGACCATCCAATTGGAAAAGGATTTGACGTCGCCCGAGCTGGGCTATCCGGTCGTTCAGCAGCTACTCGCTCACCATCGCAGCTTTACCGCGGTTCTCTCGTTCAACGACGTGGCGGCCATAGGTTGTATTCGTGCGCTCCACGATTCCGGGTTAAGGGTTCCTCAGGATGTCTCTGTAGTGGGCTTCGACGACATCAAAGAAGCAGGGTTCCAGACACCGAGCCTGACCACGATTCGCCAACCCCTTCACCAGATGGGTGAACTGGCCGTCGAATTGTTACTGCAACAACTTCGCCCTTCGGATACCAAGGCGCCAGCACAGGTAGCAGTTGAGCCGGAACTGATCGTCCGCGAATCGACCAGCCCCTCGCGGCAAAAACTGCGCAAGCCGGTTTCGCCACGATCCGCCAAATAATCTTTCTACCATCGCTAAACACGGGAGCGTTGTCCGAACGGCCCATCCGTACTAGGCAATGTGATGGAAGGGCTCGACTTCCTTGGTCGGACACCAGCACTGTGCCGAATACACCGGTGCTTCACCGTATCCTTGGGTCGTTGTTGCCGAGGCCACAGTCCGTTTTGATATTGTGAAATGAATCCGGCGCGCTCGAACGAAGCTCGCTTATCGCTTGCGGTTCACGGCATTTTAAAACTTGTATGGTGTTATAAGAATGTTGTGTCCGTATTGGCTTGCTGCAGATTTGTGTGGGCAGAGTTGATCTGCATGTTCTAAAAAGACCGCGCGCGGAACACATCGGTCGGCGAAAAAAACGAGTTCGCGATCTTCCTAATCGTACCGTTAGCAAGAAAAGCTTGAGTCCGGTGGAGAAACCTGAAGCGCAGTGTCTCTTCTCCGAAGAGCTGCCTGGCTTTTACTCACTTCCGGGCGTCTTCGACAATTGAGCTGCGAAGCGCCGCAGACTATCCATTCTGCTTAAGGGAGGCATTTTCAATGCATCGCTGGTATCTCACGCGCAGAGCCTGCGCCCTCTTTCTGGCGGTTTGTCTGGGTCTTGCATGTCGGGCAAACGCACAATCCGCAACCCAGGGAGCCATCGGCGGAACGATTTTTGATACCAATGGCGCGGCCATACCAAACGCGCCCCTAAGCATCGTGAACGATGGGACAGGAGCACAATTCCAGGAAAAATCCGACGACAGCGGCTACTTCAAGGCGCCGTTGCTTGAACCTGGGTCCTATACGGTTTCAATTACCGCGGCCGGGTTCGCGCCCTTTCGTGAAAGCAACGTAATTGTGCAAGTGGGACAGATGACCAACCTGGAACCCCATCTCTCCGTTGCCTCGTCGAACTCTACCGTCGAGGTCACTGGCGAGGCGCCTGTGCTCAACTTCGATTCCCCTGATTTCATCAGCACATTGAACAAAACCGCACTGGACAGCATTCCTATTAACAATCGGCGCTGGTCAAGCCTGGCCATGACTACCCCCGGTGTCGTTTCAGATAGCAATGGATATGGGCTAATCAGCGTTCGGGGGATCAGCCCGATTTTGAATAATGTAGAGATTGACGGCGCGGATGACAACCAGGCGTATTACTCGGAGGAACGCGGCCGCACGCGCGAAGCCTACTCGACCTCGGCGAGTGCCGTACGGGAATTTGCGGTGAACACCGGCGTCTACGCGGCAGAGTATGGCCGC
Organism: uncultured Acidobacteriaceae bacterium; assembly: GCA_963743365.1. Taxonomy (GTDB): domain Bacteria; phylum Acidobacteriota; class Terriglobia; order Terriglobales; family Acidobacteriaceae; genus PALSA-350. Next base: position 329,527 of record CAVUQE010000008.1, on the reverse strand, counting down.
GCGGCCGGAGGCGTTATCAATTCTGTAACCAAGAGCGGCACGAATAGCCTCCATGGCGAAGCCTATTTCTACGATCGGGAGAGCAAATGGGCCGCCTACAACGCCTTCACCAACAAAACCGTAGCTACTGAGAACCCGACTACAGGCGCCTATACCTTTACCAGTACTCCTTTCAAACCCAAGGACCTGAGAAAGATTTACGGATTTACGGTGGGCGGACCGATTATCAAGGACAAGCTGTTCTGGATCTACACCTTCGACACCCATAACCACATTTTCCCGGGAACAAGCATTCCGCACTCCGCAAGTGCTTTCTACGCCCAGCCGTCTGCTACGTTGACAGGTACGAATACATGCAATCTTGCCACCGGTTACCTGAGCAACGGCACGGGCGCGAACGCTGATTCCAACTACACCCTGGACAGCCAGGCGTGTACCTTGGCCGCTCGTCAGGGATTAGCCTCCTACGCTGCCGGCGTCAGCGCCTATGACGCCGGGATCGCCGGCCTTCTTACGGATCTCGGAACCGTGCCCCGCACCGGCTACCAGGAAATCAACACCCCCAAGCTGGATTATCAAATCAATGACCGGGAACACGTAAGCGCGCTCTACCATCGTCTTCGCTGGGCCTCCCCAGGCGGCGTGCAGACTTCAGCAACAGACGACTACGCGGTCGATACCTGGGGCAATGACTACGTTAAGCTCGATTACGGCGTCGCCAAGCTCACCAGCCTCATCAGGAGCAACATCAGCAATGAGCTCCTCTATCAGTATGGGCGGGAACTGAACGACGAGAGCCAGCAGCCCTACAGCGCATATACCCAGGCCAACCTGGTCGGCACTGGCGGTAATGTGCCCGAGGTGGGGCTGGCCACGTCGACCAGCGGCTTCTATCTAGGCTCTCCCTATTATTCTTATCGCAAAGCTCTCCCTGACGAACGGAAGTGGCAGATTGGCGACACGCTTTACTACAGTCGTGGCAATCACAGCCTTAAATTTGGCGTGGACACGGTGCACAACTACGACCTTATCAACAACACTTACGAGAGCAACGGTGACTACACCTATAGCTATTTAGGCAACTACATGAACGACCTGCTGAATAAAGGCAAAGCCGCTTCAACTTGCAATAGCAGTGCCTCCGCTGCAGCGACCGCTACCACCAGCGCCGTAGGCAAATATCCTTGCTACGCGGACTTTTACCAGGGCTTCGGACCTCCCATCTTCGCCATATCGACAATGGATTACGGCTTCTTTGCCCAGGACAACTGGAAGTTGAACCCGCGTCTCACCCTGCAATTGGGCGTGCGCTATGACTACGAAGCATTGCCTTCTCCGGTAGCGAATCTCACTACGGCCGTTGGCAATTACACTCCTTATCCCGGGTTGACCAACCACCCCAGCGACCGGAACAACATCGGACCGAGAATTGGCTTTGCGTACGACGTCTACGGTTCAGGCAAAACGGTTTTGCGTGGTGGCTACGGTATGTACTATGGGCGGATAACCAATGGAGTTCTGCTCAACGTGCTGCTCAATACGGGCAGCCCCAACGGCCAATACACCACGCAGTACAGGCCTACGACCGGTCCGCTGCTTCCTGAAATCGTGGGCACTGCGGGCGCGGCGCCCACCCCAAGCTCGTACTTCCTGGCTTCCAACCTGCAAAACCCCATGGTGCATGAGTTCGATCTCATGGTCCAACAAGCTATCGGCCGGGGTACGGTCTTCCAGGTGAGTTATCTGGGTGCCTTGGGCCGCGACCTGCCCAACTTCCTGGACCTCAATCTCAATCCAGCGACCGTGAAGAACGTGCAGATTACCGTTGTCGATAACACGCAAAAAGGTCCTCTGCAGAACGGAACGGTCTACAGCGTTCCCACCTACACCGGCTACGGCAACACTGCCCTTTTCGGTCCTGCCGCGGCTAAATACCAAAGCATTACCGAGGTGACCAGCAACATTAATTCAAACTACAACGCCTTTGTGGCCGAGATTCAAAATCACTCGTTGCACAGCATTCAGTTTGACGCGAACTATACCTGGTCTCACGCTCTGGACTTCGCCCAAAACGCCACCACCACTACTACTGCAAATAGCTGGTACGACCCCTTCGGGAATCCGCGCATTAATTACGGAAACTCCTCCTATAACGTTCCTAATCGATTTGTGGCCTATGCCCTTTACACTTTCCCTAACCTCCACTCCGGAAGCTGGCTCAAATATCTCACCAATGACTGGTCTCTCGATAACAGCTTCCAGATGCAAAACGGTCTGCCCTACACAGTCAGCGTGAGCAGCTACAACTCCTCCGACGCGGTTCTGACGAACTGGAATGGAGCCGGCGGTTCTACTGCACTTATTCCTGGAATTGGGCCGAACACAAAACAATATCCGCGGCACGTTGTTGACGACATTCGGGCTCAGAAGGCATTCACCATTAAGGAGGGCTACCAGTTGCAACTGTTGGCCAATGTCTTCAACCTCGCCAACGATCAGAACATTGACGGCATCAACACTACCGCTTACCTTCTTTCTTCCACTGGGGCTCTGAGCGGTACAGCGACCTATCAGCCCACCTATGGTCAAATCACGAGCTCGAACAACAGTGGCTTCCTCTACACCCCGCGTCAGATCGAAATTGCAGCGCGGTTTTCGTTCTAAGAAAAGCTGACAAGGTGCGAACGTGGTGCGCGGTCCCGGTTACGCCGGGACTGCACCATGTCGTGCGCTCTGAGAGACAAAAAAGCGCGTATTCTGGATTCCCAAGGATTCATCTCCGAGGGAGAAGCCATGAAACTAACGGAAGAGCCCGAAGTAGTCACCTGGCCTCGAACGCATTATGTCTTCGTGGAGAAAGTGGGACCGTTCCGGACAAATGCGCCCCAGGCTTGGCAGGACCTACATACATTTGTCCCCACGATTGCCGAGCATAATCACATCACGGGATACATGAGCCTCTACAAAATGGGGCCGCAAATATACCGGGCTGGAGTCTCGGTCGCCGCTCATCCCGCGGTGTTGCCCGAAGGCCTTGGCTATACCCAACTTAACGGGGGCAAGTTTAGCCGCTTTGTCTTGACCGGTCCTTACTCGAACCTCGGCCCGGCTACCGGCCGTGTGATGAAGATTGTTTCCGAAATCAAGCTCCCGATACGGGATGACTACTTTATTGAGAACTACCTGAACGATCCAAAAACGACACCAGAAGCAGATTTGATCACCGAGATCCTGGTTCCCACGGCTTAGATCTCCACCGGCGTTTCCAATCAAGAGCTGTGCCCGGCGCACCGCAGCACGCCGAGGTACGCGCTCCACGGGCCCACAGCTTCGCGATACTGGTGCGCCATGACTCTCGAGATCTGATGCAAATGAGTCAAATCGTGAGTCGCCCAGGTGGCCAGCAGCTCTGATAGAGTAACTACTCCAAGCGCGGGATGCCGGCCGCGCTGTTGAAGGTCGGCGTGCTGCAGATTTAAGCCCCGCAATTGCCCCAGGTTCTCTGATCGCAACTGGGTAAATTCATCCAGCAGTTGCCCCAGGGACTTACCCTGGGTTTCTCGCGCCATTCCCCAGCGATCAAAGGGCGCAAACGCCTGGGCATCTCCAAACTGCAGCACCATCTTCACCCGTGGCATCCAGTCGGTGCGTTCGGCGTGAATCAAGTGGCCCACCACACTGAACGGGCTCCAGGTGTTCTCACCTTCGTTTCGCGACGTCCACATTTCCGGCAGGTCACGCAGAAGGGCATTAAGGACGCCGGGTGTGCGGCTGAGAAGTGAGAGTGTATTCTGCAAATCATGTTCCATTCGGTTCCTCAATCTCTCAACGTGTAAGTTCCCTGATGAACTCATCCGCCGAGGAAGACGATTCGTTACCCACAGCTTCATCAATTGAGACTATAAATGGGGTTCGAGAGCCACACCATGCTCGTAGTTCCGTAATGAACGGAGCAGTGGTGTGGCTCCATGAATTGTGACACTGACCTGCCATCAGAGGTGGCGATGAGACGAAGAGATTTGTTGCAAGGGCTCGCAGCGTTGGTTCCTGCGTCCACTGCTTTGACACATTACACAGCGCTTGCGGCTCCATTGAGTAAGAAGGTGAAGATCACCGATTTGAAAGTGATGGTCCTCGGCAGGCCTGGAGGCAATACCCTGGTGCGCATCGATACCGACGCGGGTGTCACTGGATACGGCGAGGCCTATTGGGGATTCGGCATCAAGGATGTGATGCTGGGATATCTGCGAGATGCGGTCATGGGCCAGGACCCCTTGGACATCGACCCGCTATACACCGAGATGATCCTGCGTACGGGGGGCGCCGGCGCAATTGGTGGTGTAACCATCACCGCGATCAGCGGCGTCGAGATTGCACTTTGGGATCTCGCCGGAAAACTTCTCGGAGTGCCGGTCTGCAAGCTATTGGGTGGTCAATACCGCAGCGGCGTGCGTGCCTACTTTACCACCAGCCCGCGGGATTTTCTTGACCCTGCATCCTGTCGCGAGTGGGCGGCGATGGTCAAGGAGCACCGCTATGGCTTCGAAGCCGTTAAGACAGACATCCGGCGCGCGGGTGATCCCTATGGTCTTTTTCCCGCGGACCCCCGCTTTAATAGCCGCCAGCTTAGCCTGCATGATTTGGAAATCAACGCCAAAGGTTTTGCCAACGTACGCGAGGCGCTTGGCGACCGTTTCGAAATCGCAATCCACTGCCACTGGGAGCTGGACATGTCGGATGCGCTGAACCTGGCGCGCGCCGTTGCTCCCATCCAGCCGATGTGGCTCGAGGACCCCATGGATCCTGACTTCTCGGAATCCTGGGTCAAGCTCACCGAAGAATCTCCGGTCCCGATCCTCACCGGTGAGAACCTCTACACGCGTCGTGGCTTTATGCCGTTTATCGTCCACCAGGGCTGCAAGATCGTGCAAATCGATATACCAAAATCCGGTGGGTTACTGGAATCGAAGAAGATTGCGGATCTGGCCGATATCTTCAACATTCCCGTATCGGCGCATAACGCAATTGGTCCCCTGGGAGCGATTGCTTCGGCACATTGCGCAGCCGCCATCCGTGACTTCAAAGCGCACGAGCTCGCCCTTAGCCCACCGCTGGGCCCCGATGCTGCGAAGACCCACGAACTTACCTGGGGCTTTTACCAGGGCGATCCATCCCTAACCTGGGAGAAATTTGTTCTGCACGACGGACCACTGGTCAAAGATGGCAGGATTCAAGTGCCGGACAAGCCGGGCCTGGGAGTAGAACCCAATCCTGACTACGTACGCGCTCACCTTGCGCCGGGAGAGGTCTGGTGGGGCTAGAGAGTCTGCGGTTTCCTCCCCCCGCTCTCTACGCAGCGCACGCTACGCGCCTACTCTCCGTTCGCATCGGTACTGCAACCACAGCAAAATGAAACCGATCACGGGCAGCAGAAAATCCATATACAGGATCACGCCCGCATTTCCAGGCGCGAAATTGTGAGTAGTAATGATCTGATAAACGTGACCGATTCCGGCGCATAAAAGAAACAGTGATGGTCCAATGACTGCTGCCAGTCGAAGATCGAAGCTGCGCCTGAAGGCAAGAAAGCCGACAACCGAATACCCCAAGCTGGCGAAGCCAACCTCCGCTTGGAAAGGGCTGTTCGCCCAACCGATAAAGCCGGCGGTCATCGCCCCAAGAAAACTATGCAGCACGAAGTTATAGAATAGGCTGAACCCGATGGAGAAAAGTAAGAAATAGGAAAAGAGGGCTTCGACCACGACCGGCGCTGTCAAAGGTTTTGGCTTGCGAAGCAGCGCCACCCCGGATGCGATCAGGCCGATCACCAGAAAGGTAAGAGTGAAATTTCCCAATATAAAGCGGATGAAATTTGCCATTGCCTAGACCTCAACTAGCGCAGTTTGCCCGCGGAGTGCTCAAGAACAACATCGGACAGCACGGCGGTATCCGTTGTGGCGGGTAAATGCGAGCAGAAGCCCACGCCGACGTAAAACGGTTGGTCAAAGTGCAAATTGATGGGTGGGCCAAGCTGGTGCATGGGTTCGCCCTGCAGGCTGACGAAGATCGCGATGGTATCGCCATGCTTTTCGATGCCGATGCGTTTCGCTTTAACCCCCGCGAGTGTTCCTCCGAAGCGATACTGCATGTCCTTGATGAGCGCTCCTTTGTCAGCACGCCATGCCAGGTGGATCATGCCCACGCCATGCTCGCCGATCATGGCTTCTTTGGAGTCGTCTTCGAGATTCTGGCGAATCACCAGGACCACTTTGCGGTCGCCGTAGCCCTTGGGGTCAGGAAACGTGACGTCGGCCGCGAGCGAAACATCGCCGGACATCTTCTTCCACAGAAAGCGAAACTCATCGCGCGAGTACCAAATGTTGTAACCGGCCGACGTGATGGTGTACCGCTTGGTCGCCGGATCATAGCTGGCGCTCCCCGGCACCACGGCGCTCCCAATATCCGATTGGCCCTGAAAAACGCCGATCGGCGTATCAAAATTTGTGCTCGGCCGATGAAAATCTGCGGGTGGTGGGACCTGCACATGGGTAGGGGACCCCGGCTGCGCCCAGTCCGGCACCGCGGGCGCTTGCGCATCCAGTAGGTGTGGTGCGGCACACAGCATCAGGACGGCCATCGAAATTCGGCAAGAGTGCATGACAGCGAAACGGGAGTAATGTTCCATAGCAATGCACTTTAGCAGAGTATGGCGGACGCGCGGACGGGCGAGGGTATAGTCGAACCCGAAGGGGCGGCTGAAAGTCAGACTTGTCCAAATTAGTTTTTTTTCGGTTCTGTCCATCCACCTCCACTCATGCCAAGGCGGGCCACTGCCCTGAACTTTGTCATCCCGTGCGAACTCCGGATTTCCTACTAAGCTGCGCTAATCAACGGCCACGTATGCGGCTTTCTCTAAGGAAAGCCGCACGCGGTATATCGACACCACAAAGATTGACAGGAAATCCGGAGGTAGCCGAGGGACCCTTCGACAAGCTCAGGGCAGGCTCTGCGGTGCGCCCTTCCCTCTAGCAACTCCCTACAGCTCCGTCCATCCATCTCCACCTTGGCATTGGTGGACGTGGATGGACGCAAGCACTGCCGCAGCACCAAGCCGATTTCGCTTGTCTACATTCTCTTCCACCCATTCAGCAAGTTGCGCCGTCCAGAGGGCCGTTTGCGCGCTAATTTGGACAGCTCTGGCTGAAAGTAGCCCAGGACGTCAGTCCTGGGAGAACTCGAACCGCACACAAAATGCGGACGAGCAATTGACTTTTGCCCACTGTGCGCAATGAAGGTTCTTGCTACTTCTGCGCAGGCGTGATCACGATGTTGCGGAAAGCGACCCGTCCCACTTCGGTGCCTTGAAGGTAGATGGGACCAGGCAATCCCTCGTTGCTGTCGAGAGCTCCCCCGGTGATCCCAGGAATTTCCTTATGATCGATAACCGTCACGCCATTCTGAACCACGGTGACCGTGCGCCCCACCAGCGTTATATCGAAGCTCTGCCATTGATCGGCCTTGCGCGGCTGTTCGGGTATCGGGTCCAGAAATCCGTAGACGCCGCCCGTGTGATGGCTCGGGGGTTCCGCCGCCGATTCCGTCTCTATTTGAACCTCGTAGCGGCCCCGCAGGAAAACGCCACTGTTCGAATTGTGTCCGGCATTGAATTCCAAGTGCAACTTGAAATCGAAGAACTTCGGAATACTGATCAGCTCTGATCCATGACCATTGCTGACCAGAGTTCCATCTACGACCTCCCAGCTCTTCTTGCTGGGATCGCTTAACCTCCATCCCTCAAGATTTTTGCCGTTGAACAAATGGACAGGCGTGCCCCATTGAGGATTCTTTGTCTCGCTGAGCGCCGGGGCGCGCTTGCCAAGCAGTTGCCAGGTGTGATGGGCATTCGTGACCGTCCCTACCAGTCGCCCTCCAGCCAGCTTGGCCTTGTACGTCGTATCGGCATCAAAACCCGACTCGCCTTTGGGAGAAACGAATTCCAGTTCACCGTTCTTGATGGCAGCTTGCTTGAGTGGCGTAGCGTGATCGGTTGGACCCACCAGGACCACCTTCAGCTGGCCATGGTCCTGGGAGACCTCTATCCAGGAGGGCAAATCCTTCGTAGTTCCCTTGAGCGTAAGGTCCCAGCGCCCGGAGAATGGTCCGCTAAGATCCTGAGCCCAGAGAGCACATACGAACATGCCAACCCCAATCGCCACCACGAGTGGTGGTAAGAGCAGCCTCGCTACAGCAGATCGCCGCATCGTCATCTCCCTTGCTTACTGCCACCTCTTTGCACGAACGAGCTATGATTTTTCCGACACTTGTTCTCGTTCTGCGTCGAAGTAGTACACCTTCCCAGTCCGGTAAGAACGCACCGAGAGATCGGTGGCGATGGTGACTTTCTGGCCTATGTCCGCATTGCAATTGGGTTGGTTCCGGGTTCGAACGCACTCCAGAAAGTTGTTCACATGTTTAAGGTCACCCTCGTTGCCAACCCCATCGACGCGTACCAGCTGATCGCCATTCTTCTTTACGAACTCTTCAACATACGATGATTCAGGAACGATATCAGCGTAATCGTACTGGCGCGTCGGAGGCCCCTCCCACTCGTCACTTAGATGGATCGTCGCCTTGGTTCCCCTGATCATCATCGTGGGCCCATTCTCATTGACCTGTGAGGACTGGATCATCATCGAGAACTTGCTTGGGTAGTCGGCGGCGGTCAGGAAAGTATCGGGAACCTGGCGCCCGTCGTTGTAGACCCAAAGACCGCCCATGCCCGCGACGCGGGTCGGGAAGTCATTTGCCACCGCAATGTGGAAAGGAGCCACGACGTGATAATGAAGGTCGGTGGCGATGCCGCCCGAGTAGTCCCAGTATTTGCGGAAACGGAAGAAGCGGTCTGCATTGAAGGGAATTTCGGGAGCCGGGCCAAGCCATTGTTTCCAGTCGATGTGTTCGTCGCCCTGGGCGTCCGGCCCCGCAGCGGGATCGATCGACCAGAACTCCCCGCTATTCCAATCGCCGCCCGGTGCATTGCGGCTGTAGGTCCCCTGTACTGCGACCACCTGGCCGATCATGCCCGATTGGATGATGTCGCGGATCTTATGCCATCGTTGCCAGGAGGTGCCCTGCACACCCACTTGCAACACGCGATGGAGCTCTTTCACTCGCCGCGCGACCACTAGGCCCTCTTCGGCCGTGTGCGTCATCGGCTTCTCGACGTAGACATCTTTGCCGCTCTCCAGAGCAGCAAGCGTGATGGGAGCGTGCCAATGGTCGGGAGTCGCGATGAACACCGCATCGATGTCTCCGCGCGCCAGCAACTCCTGATGATGCGTGTACGTCTTGGCGCCGGGCACTTTGCGTGCAGCAATGTTCAGCCGTTTTTGGTAGACGTCACAAAGTGCCACCACCTCCACGTCGCCCTTGATTTGCCGTTGCTGAAGCACCAGGCTCAGAAGGTCGGTTCCCCGGGCGCCTATCCCGATCATGCCCACATTGACACGGTCATTCGCTCCCAAGACTCGGGCCCAGGCGGGCATGGCGAGCATCTGTGCGCCCGCGGTTGCTGTTTTAAGAAAGCTGCGTCTGGAGATACTGCCTGAAGAAGATTCCTTCGCTGAATTCAGGTGCACATCCTCAGGAGGGAGCATGAATTCTCCAGTTTTCCTAGATATAGGAAATCGGTTACCGTTAACGAATTATGACTCTACCATAGTAAAAAGAATTCTTGTCAAGGACGCGCTCCAGGCTACATGCTTCTCCCTGCGTTTGCCCTTGAGGCTTTCGTCCCCTAGGCCTGGGTATTGGGATGATGCAGCGCATGACAAACCTCGAACGGTTTGCTCTCTGCTCTGCGGTGTGAACAGCTCCAAAGTTGGTTAAGGGAGCAGTCATGGCTTACACAATGCGAGACGTGGCCAAGTTAGCTGGGGTTTCCCCGGCGACCGTATCTCGCGTCCTGAATCAGACTCACTACCGCTCCGCTGCAACCGAAAAGCGTGTTTTACAGGTCGTGCACGAGCTCAAGTACTACAAGAACGTCCACGCCCGAAGGCTGTCGACCGGCGAAAGCGACCTGTTTGGGTTGGTCATTTCCGAGATTGCAAATCCTTTTTTCGCGGAAGTCATCAGGGGGTTCCAGGGGGCTGCCTGGGACCTTGGATTTGACGTTCTTCTCTTCAATACCGAATACATTGAAGCCCGCACCCAATCGGTGATTCGCAAGCTGGTCGAAAGTGACGTCCGCGGTGTTGCCATCATGACATCTTCCATCGAGAACCACATGGCCGCGGCTCTGACCGACGCGGGCATCGGGGTAGTATTCCAGAATCTGGGACGCGCCGACAGGCTGATCAGCAATGTCTCGATTGACTATGAGCGGGGTATTCTCCAGGCAATCGAACATGTCGCAGCTCTGGGTCACAGGCGCGCCGCCGTTATCAGCGGCCCGGCGACCAATAGGACCGCGGTACACATCCGGGAAGCTCTTATCGCCGGATTAACGCGTAGGGGGATGGGCCCGCTTCTCACGATCTATAGCGACTACAGGGTGGACGCGGGAGCTTCCGCTGTACGTGAGATTCTCTCAGCTCCTTGCATTCCTACGGTGATTTTTTGCGGGAGCGATCTTATTGCTTTGGGGGCCATGACTGCTCTTGAAGAGGCGGGGGTCAACATTCCCGAGGATGTGTCGATCGTCGGCATCGATGACATATCGTTTGCTTGTTTGGCGCGTCCGCCGTTGACGACCGTCCGTGTGGATCGTGAAAGCCTTGGTGTAACCGCCTTCCAGGCTTTGCAAAGAATGCTAAAGCTTAAGCGGCAGAGAGGATCGGAGTATTGGTTGGAAACCGAGCTGGTGATCCGCAAATCGACTGCTCCGGCACGCAAGGGGAAGTTGCGGCTTGAAAAAGGGAAGCTCGAATCGCTCGCGTCGGCCCCGAAGTCAACACGTTAAGTTGTCACATATTGGCAAAGACGAGCCACAGGGATGTAGCATTGAACGTTTTGCGAAACTGCTCTACGTGAGGTAGAGGCGTGATCACAAAGACGATGCAACTGGATCAGCCGGTAGCGGAGTTGCGCCAGCCCGCATACGGACGATTGTTATCACTGGACGCCCTGCGCGGATTCGACATGGTTTGGATCATTGGGGGTCAGGAGATTATCAAGGGCCTGGCCCAGGTGTTTCCCGGCAGGCTATCAGAGATAGCCGTCGGCCAACTGGAGCATGTCCGCTGGCAAGGTTTGCATTTTTATGACGTGATCTGGCCGCTCTTTATGTTTATGGTGGGAGTTTCGCTCTCATTCTCCCTGGCCAAGCGAAAGTTGAGTGGGGCCTCTCATCAATCTTTGTACCTTCACGCTCTGAAGCGTGCCCTGATCTTATTCGTGCTTGGAATGATGGCCCAGGGCAATCTGCTGCAATTCGATTTGGCCACGCTTCATCCCTGCTATAGCGTGCTCCATGGCATCGCTGCCGGCTACCTCATTGCAACCGTGGTGGTGTTGTGTCTTGGGCCGAGGGGACAAGCGATCGCCACCGCCGCCTTTCTGATTCTTTACTGGATTTTGCTCATCACCATTCCAGTCCCGGGCGTGGGACGTGGTGTGTTGACTCCTACTGGGAATGCGGCAACGTACATTGACCACCTCGTCCTGGGAAGGTTCGCTTACGGAGAGAACACCTGGTTTCTGAGCTACCTGGGCTTTGCCGCCTCAGTCTTGATCGGTGCGTTGGCCGGCAACCTGCTTCGCTCGTCCCGTTCAGCAAAGGGCAAGTGCCTGATCCTGTCTGCCGGCGGGGTTGGCATGGTGATCCTGGGCCTGATCTGGAGCCTCTGGTTTCCAATTATTAAATTGCTTTGGACCAGCTCGTTCGTTCTGGTTACTGGCGGGATAAGCTGTCTGCTGCTGGCAGCCTTCTATTTGACTATCGATGTGCGCGGTTATCGGAAATGGGCCTTCGGCTTTGTCGTCATTGGTGTAAACGCCCTGGCGGTCTACATGGCAACGATGCTCTTCGACTTCAGAAAGATTGGGAACATCTTCGTTGGGCATCTCGTCCCACGGATTGGGCGCTTCGGCAGCCTTCTTGAGGCGACGGCTGCGTTTGCGATCATATGGCTGGTGTTGTACTGGATGTACCGCACGAAGTCATTTGTGAAAGTGTGATTCTGGCTAAGAGATAGTCAATTCTGGCTAAGAGATATCTTGCAACCTTTGCCAGCACTCGCCGCTCCGAAAAAAGATGTTGACAGGGCTACAAACCGAGTTGAAAATCCTCTCAACCGGTTAACGGTAATCGGTTTCCTTTTCAGGCTTTTCGTCTTTGCCTTCCTCGGTAGAACGGCTTGTCGCAGTAGTGGGCCAAAGTTTTCGCCAATAAAACCCAGAGATTTCTCAAAGACCATTATTGGAGCGCCACGGGACCGGCTGCTGATCGGGTTGCCGTTCCCGAATGAGGAGTGAGTTATGCGAGGGCAGTTACGTGTCAAGTGGCTTGGATTTTGTTGCTTGCTTTTGCTCATGAGCCTGGTACCGGCTCCGCTTTGGAGCCAGGCGGTCGGCACCATTGTGGGCACGGTGACTGACTCGAGCGGGGCGGTGATTCCACAAGCAAAGGTCACGGCCATCCGTGATGCTACGCAGGTTGCGCAGTCCACGGTAACGGGCAGCGCCGGCACCTTCGCCATTCCTCATCTGGACGTGGGCACTTATACGGTGAAGGTGGATGCCGGCGGTTTTTCGTCGCAGACCATCACTGGTATCACCTTGGATGTGAGCCAAACCCGTAATCTGGACTTCACTTTGTCGGCCGCCGGCGTGGTGCAGACAGTCGGGGTTACCGCAGCCTCGCCGCTGATCAACACCACCAATGGTTCATTGGCTGGTCTGGTCTCACAGCAGCAAGTGGAAGACCTTCCTCTTAACGGCCGTAGCATTCAAAACCTCGTGATGTTGCAACCCGGGATGGCCCAGGATCAGGGAAGCATGGGCTGGCTAGCGCCGCAATGGATCAGCAACGGCAATCGCGGCGAGACAGAAGTTGCCACCTTGGATGGCTCCGATGCAACGGATGCCGAAATGGGCACGGTGCAATTCTGGAACTTTAACCTCGATGCCATTGCCGAATTCAAGGTGCAGCAGGCGAATTACTCGGCTGAGTTTGGACAAGGCGGTGGCACGGTTACCCAGATCGTGAGCAAGTCGGGCACCAACCGTTTTCATGGAAGCGCCTTTGAATTCATTCGCAATAGTTATTTCGACGCCGCCAACTATTTCTCTTCGAGCGGTGTCTCGCCCCTCCAGAGAAACGAGTTCGGGGCCACCATCGGGGGACCGATCATCCGCGATCGTACGTTCTTCTTCGGCGAATACGCAGGCTTCCGCCAGCTGACCGGCACACCGACGCTGATGTTGGTGCCCACCGCGGCACAGAGAACAGGGTTGGTGACGATCAACAACTACCAGTACCAGGTGCCGCTTAACTCGGTGGCGCAACAGATCTTGGCTGGGTATCCGCAGCCCAATCAACCTAACGGCATCTATGGCGCGAACACCTTCAACATCATCTTAAAAGAGCCGACCACTGACAATCAGTACTCCATACGTATCGATCACAAAATCTCAGAAAAAGACAGCATCTTCGGCCGCGCCTCGGTGATCAACAACGGTCAGCTGGAAACGGATCCCGTCGCCGCTGCCGAGAATGCGTCGTGGTCTCCGGAGCTCTTTAACAATCCGCGCAACTTTGCCATCAGCGAAACGCACATCTTCACACCTGACCTGATCAATAACCTGATCTTCACCGTCAACCGGCAGATCGAGGGTGATCTCCCGCCCTCGCAGGAATATACGCAGACCACCACCGCGGACGGATCGCTCGCCAACTATGGGCCCGACACCTTCATTACCAAGTATGTCGAGACCTACTACATCGCGACGGACAAGGTCGATTGGACCCGCGGCCGGCATATGTTCACCATAGGCAATGACTACCGCTATGGTCAAGACAACGGATTCGGGGTAACCAGTGCCGGACCAAACGGAGAGTACACCTTTAACTCCGGCACGCCGCTGACCGTCAATATCCCGTCAACCAACGGCGGCCCGGCCTTCCTGGCCGGGACCGGCAGCCCGAGTGGGCTGGTCAGTGTGATGGCAGGGGATCCGGAAAACTACAAACGTGCCACAACCATGCCCGGTTACGGTCCTGTCGGTGGTGGCGGCGTCTGGTGGGGTCTGCGTGTATGGCATATCGCGCCTTACTTCCAGGACGACATCAAGGTCAATCCAAAACTTACCCTGAATCTCGGCCTACGTTACGAGTACAACTCGGTGCCCTATGAGGTTCAGAACCGGCTGGGCCAAGTGTCCGATACCGGCTCTACCTACGGTCAGTTCCTGCTCAACCCGAAACCGCTCTACCAACCGGACAAAACGAGTTTTGCTCCCCGCCTCGGCTTCGCCTATAGGGCGCTACCGAAGACCGTCGTTCGCGGGGGCATCTCGATCTTCACCAATGCAATCCCCCTGGTTGAGCCCGACCAGTCGGCGGTCAACTTTCCTCTCGCTAGTTACAGCGCGCTTACCAACCCGCCGTACTCGCTCACTCCTCTGCCTGTAACTTTGCCCGCTCTCACCAGCACTTCGGGCGCCGTGATACCGCCGAGTGGTGGTCCCAAGGATATCCCGCGCAACACGCCGGTGAACCTGGGGCCGATTTCGGCAGTCGTCGGCGACATCATCGGTGATTGGGCATCGGACAAGCTGAAAAACGGCTACACGCTTACCGGCAACTTCACCATCGAACAGCAGTTACCGGGTGACATGGCGCTGCAGATGTCTTATCTGCTCAACAACGGTTACAGCGTCAACGAAAGCAGCTATCCCAACGCATTTACCAGCGGCCAGCCTGCGAACACGCCCTTTACCAACATAACTCCCGGTTTGGGCGAGGTTGAGCTCTTCTACAACGATGCCATCTCCCGTTACGATGCTTTGCAAGTGCAGATGAGAAAGATCTCTCCCTTGCATGGCGCTACTTTTCAGATTAACTACACCTGGGGCAAAGACCTTACCGACGCCGACGCGATATGGGGCGGCGCCGCTCCGGGCGCCAGCGGTGGAATCACACAGAACAATCCAACCTGCATTCGCTGCGAGTACGCACGCGCAACTTACAACGTGTCGCAACGTTTTGCAGCCAATTTCGCCTATCATGTTCCCAGCCGCTGGGGCGTTGTCCCGGGTGCCATCAGCAACGGCTGGCAGGCCTTGGGGATCTACAACGCTCAATCGGGATTCCCCTTCACCGTGGTTGGGCCCTATGGCACCTACCAGTACGGATATGACACCTTCAACGGCGTGGGCGCGCGGCCCTTCTTCATCAAGACCGCGCCCAGAGACCCGCAGCACCGCAAACAATTCTTCTCCGATGACGTAATTGAGAACACCGAGAACTACTTCGGTATTCCGACCACCACCAGCATGGTAAACGGACTTGGCACCGTGCAGACAGACCCTGGAAGTCTAGGACGCAACACGTACACAGGTCCTGCCTGGTGGAACTTCGACTTCTCGGTAATCAAGCAGACTCAAATCAAGGAATGGCTCAACACGGAATTCCGCGCGGAATTCTTCAACATCTTCAACCACCCCACGATTGCCACGCCCAGCGGGAGCATCAGTAATCCCGGTGGGAGCACACTTGGCTCAAATAACTTCGGTCTCTCGACGGCCACGGAATCTTCGGAGCGGGAAATGCAATTCGCCTTTCGATTCATCTTTTAGGGGAGCCTTGGCGTTCGATTGCACGCAGAAGATACAATGTGCCGAGCAGGAGAATCGAACCAATGGCTAAGCACTACCTCTCGCGCCGCGAGTTTCTACAGACGACTGCTGGTGTTGCAGGAGCTTCCCTGACCGGCAGCTCTATGTTTCTGGATTCCAGCCTTGCGGCAGCTGAGACGCAAACGACCGCTCCCAGCGACCGGGTTCGTTTTGGCATTGTCGGCGTCGGCATGGAGGGTTCCGGGCTCCTCACCACGGCGGTTAAACTGCAAGGCGTCGAATGTGTAGCTGCCGCTGATCTCTATGACGGCCGTCATGAGTTGGCCACGGAAATCGTCGGCAAACCCATCAAGACCACCCGGCGCTACAAGGAGTTGCTGGACGACAAAGGCATTGACGCCATCATCGTGGCGGTCCCTGATTTTTGGCATAAGCAGGTAGTGGTCGATGCCTTGGCCGCAGGCAAGGACGTCTACTGCGAGAAGCCAATGTCCCACAGTCCGGCTGATGGCCTGGCCATGGTCGCGGCGGCGAAGAAGACAGATCGCATCGTACAAGTAGGCGCGCAGCGGACCAGTTCCGTCCTGTGTGCCAAGGCCAAGGAGCTTTATCAGCAGGGCGCGATCGGCGAATTGAGCCTGGTCGAAGCCACCATGGGCAGAAACAGTCCTACAGGCGCCTGGGAATACCCCCCTCCCCCGGACTTATCTCTCGCGAACCTGGATTGGGACACCTGGCTTTTAGACACGCCGAAACGGCCGCTCGATCCCGATCTGTTTGCGCGCTGGCGTTGCTGGCGCGAGTATGGCACCGGTGTCGCCGGAGACCTGCTTGTCCATCTGATCAGCGGCATGCAGTTTGTGCTCGGCATCAACGAAGTCCCCAAGAAGGTGTCGACATTTGGCGGCATTTATCGTTGGAAAGACGGACGGGACATGCCCGATGTCCAAGCCGTTCTCTTCGAATACGACAACGTTCCTGTGTATATGCGGCTAACGCTAGGCACAGAGTCGAACGAAGTTACGCGCTTCATGGGCTCGAAGGGGATCATCGAACTGCGTGGGACCAGTGTTACCCATATCCCGCAGACGGGCGTAGACGAGTCCCCGAGCTATTACACAAGCTCCTACCCTGCCCCTCTCAGAGCTGCCTATGTCAAGCAGTGGCACGAGGAACATGACCCTCCCCCGGATAAAGAGCCGACCCTCGAAACCGTAAGCTTTAGCGGCGATGATTACGACGACCTGCGGCCGCATCTGTGGAAGTTCTTCCAGTCAGTTCGATCGCGCCAGCCGGTCCTCCAAGACGTGGTCTTCGGGCACCACGCCGCGCTTGGCTGCCACCTTGCCAATGAGTCGTACTTTCGAAAGACCCCCGTACTTTGGGACGAGGCTTCGCTGAAAATCAAATCAGCCTGCTGATCTCAATTGGTTTTTCGACTCTGTCCATCCACCTCCACCAATGCTGAGGTGTGCCACTAGCCTCAACTTTGTCATCCCGACCGCAGCGGACTCGAATTTCCAACATCACGGCACTGCCAAGGCGACGTATGCGGCTCTGTAAGAGAGCCGCACGAAGTGCGCCAACGCCACTACGCTAGATAGGAAATCCGAGGTAGTGTAGGGGACCTGCAGTTTAACTCAGACCGCACGCAACTGCTGAACTCCTACTCCGTTCGCAGCGCCTGCATGGGATCGATGGATGCAGCGCGCCGGGCAGGGATCAGCGCGGCGGCGAGGCCGCATCCGGCAAGCAGAATGCAGACCAGCAAAATCGTCGCTGGATCGTGTTCGCCGACACCAAAGAGGAAGGCCTTTAGAGCCCGCGTCGCGATCCATGAGCAGGCAAGTCCAGCGATAAGACCTAGCCCCAACAGGAGCGCTGCCCTATTTAAAACAAGCAGCATAACGTCTTTCCTCTGCGCGCCGAGGGCCATCCGAATGCCCAATTCACGGGTACGCCGGCTCACGGAATAGGCCATCAGACCGTAGAGGCCAACCAAAGCTAGAAACAGAGCGATAGCCGCAAAAACGGTGAGCAAGGATGTTTGAAATCGGCGGCGCGCGGTTGCTTCGGATACCAGGTCACCCATGGTCCGAACATCGCCGAAAGGCAGGCCGGGATCCAGAGACTTCAACGTTGATCGAAGCTCGGAAGCAACGGTGGAGCGTGGCAGTAGAGAGCGGACGGCGATGTAGGCGCCGTTCAAATCGTAATTCAGGCTGTACATCTGGGGTTGCGGGGTTTCCTCCAGGCTGGAATGGCGTACATCGGCTACGACGCCGACAACGGTGCTCCACTGGTTGTCCTCCTGTCTGATCCGCCCTCCAAGAGGGTTGCGGTTGGCAAAATATAGCTGGGCAAATCGCTGGTTGATGACGATCGGTTTTTGGGCGTTGGAGTCGTCATCCTCGGTGAGGTAGCGTCCGGCGATCAGCGGAATGCTCATGGCTGCAAAGTACTGTGGTGTGACCCCGCGCCCTTCAGCCATTTGGTCTTTGCTGTTTGCGAATTCGTCTACCCAGATATAGCCGAGGCTTTCCGAGTTGCTAAGCGGCAAGTAACTCACCGCTCCAACCGCGCTCACACCCGGAAGAGCAGCGACCTTGCCAATAAAATTCTTGAAAAACGCACGCCGCTGTTGGGGTTGGCTATACTTCGAATCCAACCCGATGTTTACAGTGACGGTGGATGGCGAAAATCCTGTATCGACCGATTCGACATTGATGTAACTGCGAATCAGCAGACCGGCACAGGCAAGCAGCACCACGACAAGCGCCGCCTCCACCACGATCAGGATGCTTTGCGAGCGGCCATGCACCCCTGCCACATTGCCACTGCTGCCGGCTGCGAGGACCACGCCAGGACTCACCCGAGACACAGCCATTGCGGGCAGGATGCCGGTCAACGCGCTCGTCAGTAGAGAGACAATGATGGTGAAGAGCATCACCCGAATATCCAGCGACGCCTGACTGAGCCGCGGAATATTGCCAGGGTCAAGAAGTGGCAGGAAGCGCAAGAAGATACCAGCGAGACCAACACCGATGACGCCCGCAGCAACGCCGATCAGCAGCGATTCAGTCAGGAGTTGGCGAATGATGCGTCTGCGGCCCGCACCCAGGGCGACGCGCAAGCCCAGCTCTCGCATTCGGTTCGAGGCCCTTGCCAGCAGCAGGTTGGCCGCATTTCCGCAGGCGATCAGCAGTACGATGATCACCGCACCAAGCAGCAGCCACAGCAGCCGGCCGACCTGGCCGACGGCGTAGTCCATAAAGCCTTTTATTAATGCACCCCAACCTCTCTCCGGAAACATCGAAACGCTGTGAAGCTTGTCCAGGCGAACCATGATTGTGCTCATCTCCGACTGGGCCTGGCTTATCGAGACCCCTGGGCGCAAACGAGCGAGCGCGCCGGCAACGTTTCCCAGTTCGCGCTCCGCTTTCTGTTTGGAGGTGAGCGCAAGCGGAATCCAGATGTGTGTCCCTTTCTCCACGTTTCCGTAAGGTAGGTCGGAGCCCAGCGGGTATTCGAACGCCGGCGGCATGACGCCAACGATCCTGTAGCTGACGCCATTCAGGGGTAAGGAGCGCGCCAGAACGTCCGGGCTGCCGGCAAACATCGACTGCCAAAGCGCATGGCTGATCACGGCCACCTTATCGTGGCCTGGCTGGTTGTCATCCGCGCCAATCGCGCGGCCAAACTCCGGCGCCGATTGCAGCGTGGTGAAGAAGTTCTCGTCCACACGCGCCGCGCCAACCCGTTCCACCGATCCCTGCGACGAGAGATTGTAGGCTGCCTGCTCGAAAACGCTCATGTCGCTATAGGAGTGGCTCTCTCGTTTTATGTCATAGAAGTCCGCATAGCTGGGAGTCATGACATCCGGCGGCACAGGGACGTGGGGATTGGGAGTGAATAGGTAGACTAGCCGCTCTGGATCTCCGTAAGGCAAGGAGCGAATGAGCACCGCATTCACCAGGCTGAAGATAGCGGTGCATGCGCCGATGCCGAGAGCCAGCGTGAGCACGGCGGTGATGGTAAATCCGGGGCTGCGGAGCAGGGTGCGCAGACCGTAACGAAGGTCCTGGAGAAGGGAATCGAGCCAGGGAAGGGAACGGCGTTCGCGATGAGCCTGGCGAATTTGCTCTGCGCCGCCCAGCCGGATGAGGGCCTGGCGGCGGGCCGCCTCCGGCGTCAGGCCGGCGCGGATGCCGTCATCGGTATGCAGCGCCACATGAGATTCAATTTCAGCGGCGAAGTCGTCTTCCGGCCGGCGCGCCCGGAAGAAGCCTAGAAGACGAAGACCCAATGCTCGCAGTGTGTGCACCGCTCCTCCTTATGCTTCTCCCGTCGGAGCGAGAAAGCGCGCCAGAATCGCGGTCGTCTGCTCCCATTCTGCAGCGGCCTTCTTCAACTGGCGGTGGCCTGCTTTGGTGAGTTCGTAATACTTCGCCTTGCGGTTGTTTTCAGAAAAGCCCCAGCGAGAGCGGATGAAGCCTTCCTGCTCCAGCTTGAGCAATGCCGGATAAAGCGTGCCGTAATTCAACTGCAGCAGATCGCCGCTGGTCTGCTCGATCCGGCGCGCCAGCCCGTAACCATGCAGCGGGCCCAGCGTTTCCAGCGTGCGCAAGACCATCAACGCAAGCGTGCCCTGCCAAACATCGGTCTTCTCACCCAAGGTGCTTCTCCTATTGCCAAGCAATAGGAAAACTATATAGGCACACCTATGGGAACGCAAGAGGAGGTGCCTGCTCAGCGGCGCAGTTTGTTGAACTAGACCACCCGCGCAATCAGCTTGCTCTGCCTCAAAAGCGCTACTGTGATCCAGCTGATTCCCACCGCGGCCAGCGATACTGCGATGCCCTTCACAAAAGCCGGCAGTATTAAGCGCAGTGCCACGTACTGTATCCAGATGACAAACGCGTAATGCACAAGGTAGATTCCATACGCATTTGCGCTCAGACTGTCTGCCCATCGCCAGGGACGCGCAAAGTGAATGACCAGCGCCGTCACAAAGAGACTCGATGCCGCGCAAGAACATGCGAACCCGATCATCCCGCCCGTTGCGTTGCGGGTTCGCACACACATGATCGTGACCACCAACATGAGCGCAGCCAGCAAACCCCAAGACCACCATCTGCGTGCCAGCCTTCCAGTTCGCTCAAAGATCTCTATGCTCAGTCCGAACGCACCCAGGCACACGCCCATCGCGAAGTAAATAAAGTAATGCAGCACGCGGCTGGCCTGCACTGCGAATGGTCCCCAACTCCACCAGGTCAGCGGGCCGAAGCGCATGGACATCGGCGCATAGGCGACCCACGACATCGCGGCAAGCATCAGGAACAGCAGCATTGGTCGTTTGCTTAACGCGCGCACCCGGCTCGCCATCGCGTCTACAGTGCGCGGCATCGCCACGAAGCTCAGCGACGCTATGCAATCAAATACCAGGAGCACCCATAGGAACCAAACTGGCCCGGCAGGCCATTTGCCCAACGCAAACCACGCGTTTGCATAGCTGCCAAGGTGCGCCTGGCCGCCCAACCGGAGATATGCCGGGTAATACGCAAGAGGAGCCAGCACTGCTGCTCCCACTGCAAACGGAACGCCAAGACGCAGCAAGCGCCGCCGCAAATACGGCCCCGCATTGTGTTGCTGCAAACCCGGCCACACAAAGAGCCCGGAGATGAGAAACATCAGGGCCATGAAGAAAATGTCGTCCCATGCAGCCAGCAAATCGAAGCCCGGCCACTTTACGCTGTCGCTGATGGGCACGAGTGCCCACCACAGCGTCGGAGATGTGAACCCAAGCCGCGGTGGTTTAATCGAAAAGTAGGCGAGCACGGAGTGATGTATCACCACCAGCATTGTCAGAAATGCGCGCAGGTAGGAAAGCTGAAATAGTCGTTGTGTCGATGGAGTTTGCATAAGGTACCGCCTTTCCCAAACTATGTGTGAACACACTTATCCCCTGGCCGCGGACAGATGATTCCGTCCGCCGCGCGGCTTACTCGGCACTAAGTCAACTGCTTACGAGGGTGAGGAAGAGATGTCTAGAGAAAGTCCCTTTTGCGCGCCTGCACAAAAAACGTAACTGCAAGCATCAGCACAATCAATGCGAGCTCCGCCATCAGCAACGCCGTCGCAGTTTCGCTCCATTGCACCGTCGCGCTCCTCATCAATCCGCCGATCTCTGGCAGCTGAACGATGGACCACCCGATGCCATTCAAGCTGATCGCACCTACCTGAGCTACGGCCACGGTCCAGCCGTGCGACTCAGTAGTAACCGCCACTGCAGTGATCAGGCACGTGCTCATCAAAATCTCCACCGCCATGATCAACACGAACGGAACCATGCCGTGAGGAATACCTGACGTCAGCAGAATCGTGGCCACAGCAGCAGCAACCAGCGGAACCCACAGCGCGAGAAAGATCAGCATGCCGCCGGCAATCTTCGAGACCGTGTACTCCCGATAGCTGATCGGCAGACTCATCACAAACGGTAGAGTCAGTTGCTTTCGTTCGCTCGCGGCTGAAAGCATCACCATCGCGCCCATGCCGATCAGGATGGTGGCTAGCACGATGATCCCCAATATCAGTGTTATTTGCGAGGCATGCATCGCCGCTACCACTGCCAGCGTTGCCACGCCTCCGATCAGCGAAGCCAATATCCCCGCTTTGTTCAGGTACCAGTCTTTCCAGATCAACCGGCACACCATCGCGATATTCATAGCGCTTCTCCTTCCCGTTGGCTTTGCACGCTGGCAATAAAGATCTCTTCCAAGGTCATTACATCGACGGCCTGCACCGAGACACCTACCTCCGAGCAAGCAGCCATCATCGCCGGCTCGAACCTGTTTGTGGTGATCACGGGAAGGCGGTTGCTTCCATCTACCTTCACGACTCCGGGCAGACCCGGCAGCTTGGTGTTCGGCGGCAGCACCAATCGCAGTCTCCGCCACCGATCCAGGAACGCCTCTTTGTCCGAGGACTCCAGGATGCGCCCACGATCAATAAAGGTGATCTGATCTGAGATCTGTTCCACCTCAAGTGTGTTGTGCGACGAGAAGAGCACGGTCCGTTCCTCATCAGCCAGCACAGCCATCAACTCGCCTAGCACTTCCTGGCGCGCAATTGGGTCGAGCCCGGTCGTCGGCTCATCCAGCACCAGCAGTCGCGGCCTGCGCGCGAGCGCGAGCAGCAGAACCGCTTTCACCCGCTGACCATGAGACATTCCTTTGATCTTCTGCTGGGCCTTCAAATCGAAGCGCCGAAGAAGGTCGTTGGCGTATCCATCGTCCCAACGCGGGTAGATCGACCGCACGAAGCGCATATGCCACTCGAGCGTGGCTGCGCCATAGAGCCGCATGTCTTCCGACACGAACCCGATCTCCCGCTTCGCCGTTGCCTGGTCCTCGGGCATCGCGTGCCCTAGCACTTGCACACAGCCCGCATCCTGATGCACCAGGCCCATCAGGATACGCAAGGTGGTTGATTTGCCCGCCCCGTTTGCCCCAACGAAGCCCATGATGTATCCCGTCGGAAGCTTTAGATCGATCTGGTCCAGGGTGAAAAATTTGTATCGCTTGGTGACTCCGGAAAACTCCACAGCATTGTCGATCATGGCTCCTCCGTTTCCAATTGCACGGCCGCGCGTCGCAGTCTCTCGACTATCTCTTCCTCGGTCAGCCCCAGCAGCATTCCGATCCGCACCACCTGCCGTATATGTTCTTCAAACTCTTCGTCGTAGAGGCGCGATCCCAAACCAGGGTCAGCCGCAACCACGGACCCTTTTCCATGTTGCGTAATGATTACGCCTTCGCGTTCAAGCTCCAGGTAGGCGCGCTTGACGGTGATCACGCTTATTTGCAGCGCAATCGCCATGGCGCGAATCGAGGGAATCTGCTCGCCAGGCTTCCACTCCCCCAGCATCACCCTCTGCCGGATCTGCTCCATGATCTGGAGGTACATTGGGCGGCCATCGGTTTGCGAGATGACGATCGATGTCTTCATCTGTGTATACTGAGTATATACAGATAGCGGAATTCGTCAACTTCGTTTCTTTTGTGATTTGTCTGCCGACGTGGAAGTTGCCGCAGTCCAGCTGGGAGCAGGGAATCGAGCGGCATCAGCCGGGCAAAATCGGCAGCTTTTCTCTCCTCTTGACAATCTGGAGGAACGCGGCGTACTTATCTAGATTATCTACTGGAGAGTTGCGATGGCGGAAAAGGCGGGAGATCTGGTTCAGGGGACGCTGGAGATGCTGGTGCTGAAGACTCTGGCTCTCGAACCAATGCACGGATATGGAATTGCGTTGCGGATTGAGCAGATCAGTGACGGCGTCTTCCGGGTAAATCCTGGATCGCTATTGCCCGCCCTGAGCCGCATAGAACGGGCGGGGCGGATCAAATCCGAGTGGAGAGAGACGGAGAACAACCGCAGGGCGAAGTATTACCTGCTGACGGCGTCCGGGCGCAAGGCTCTGGAGGAAGAACGGCGGCAGTGGGGCCGCCAGGTAACGGCAATCGCCAGAATCTTGGAAGCGTGAGGATGCTATGAGCGTTCTGCGGAATCTGGCGCGGGGACTGCGGGCGGTGCTACGGCCTGGAGCGCGCAACGCAGAGATTGAGGAAGAGCTGCGCGGTTTCCTCGAGTCGTCCATCGCCGACAAGATGCGCAACGGGATGACCCCGGCAGAGGCGGAACGTGCCGCGCGTAGGGAGGTGGGCAGCGCGGAGACTGTGCGGCAGAAGGTCTGGTCTGCCGGATGGGAGTCGCTGGCGGTGTCGGTGTGGCAGGACGTCCGCTATGGCGTGCGGCAGATGCGCCGCTCGCCGGGATTCACCATCGTCGCCATTTTGACACTCGCATTGGGCATCGGCGCCAACACCGCGATCTTCACGCTGGTTCAGGGAATTCTTTTGCGTTCGCTGCCAGTCACCGATCCTTCCCGGCTCTATCGCATAGGCGACCGTACCCACTGCTGCTACTTCGGCAGCTTCGAAAGTGATGATGGTGATTTCGACCTCTTTTCCTACGATCTCTATCGCCGCTTTCAGGCAGCGGCGCCGGAGTTCGAACAGTTGGCGGCGGTCCAGGCTGGCGGCGATGGTTTCAGCGTGCGCTGGGGCTCTGCTCCTGCCCAAGCGATGCGCTCCGAATATGTCTCGGGCAACTACTTCACCACCTTCGGTGTCGGGGCATATGCCGGGCGCCCACTGGCGCCCAGCGACGATACGAGGGGAGCCACTCCTGTCCTGGTACTGAGCTATCGAGCCTGGCAGACGGAGTTCGGAGGAAAGCCGGACATAGTCGGTTCCACCTTGTACCTCGAGCAGCACGCATTTACTGTGGCCGGCATTGCGCCACCAGGGTTCTATGGCGATCGCATTGTCCCATTTCCACCTGATATGTGGCTGCCGCTCGCCAGCGAGCCACTGTTTGAAGGAGCCAACTCTGCGCTGTTGCAGCCCGAATCCGCCTGGCTTTACGCTGTCGGCAGGTTACGGCCGAATGTCCAGCTGGCTGCCCTGCAAACACGGTTGTCCAGCGTGCTCCGGCAATGGATGAGCACGACGCCTGCTTTTTCGGATCACGGCGGTGCGGCGGAGATCCCCAAGCAGCATGTCGTGCTCTCGCCCGCAGGGGGCGGCATCCAGAAAATCCAGCAGCAAACTGGAACCGGCCTTCGCATCCTGATGCTTCTCTCGGGTGTGGTGCTGCTCATCGCCTGCGTCAACATTGCCAACCTGCTGCTGGCGCGGAGCATGGCGCAGCGTACGGAAATTGCGGTCCGTATTGGCCTGGGTGCTTCGCGCGCGCGAATCATCCGGCAGATCGTCACAGAGAGTCTCATCCTGAGCGTGACCGGGGGAACCGCGGGTCTGGCGCTCGCCGTCCTTGGCTCCCGCGCAATTCTCGCGCTGGCGTTTCCGCTCTCGAAAGATATGCCCATCTCGGCCCATCCATCATGGGCCGTGCTGATCTTCGCATTCCTGGTTTCGCTTCTTACCGGATTGATCTTCGCCGCCGCACCGGCATGGGTTTCAACGAACTCGCAGCCCGCAGAGGCATCCCGTGGAACCAATCATGCGTCGCGCGATTATGCTTCGTTACCACAACGTCTGCTGCTCATTTTCCAGTTCGCGCTCTCGATCGTGCTCCTCACCAGCGCATTTCTCGCTACCCGATCCCTCGCGAACCTTGAAAATCAGCGAATGGGTATTAACACGACGGATCGGTATACAGTACAAATCGATCTGAAAGGCGGCGGTTACACGTCTGACCAGTTGAACCCTGTCTATAGCAGGATCGAGAACGGATTTCATGCGATTCCCGGGATCGTGAGCGTGAGCTTCGCACGTTATCTTCCGCTTGAAGGCAACGAATGGGGAGGATGCGTGATGCTTCAGGGGCGCCCGGTACCGGGACCGGCCGACAACTGTTTTTCCGACTGGGATAGGGTGAGTCCACAGTTCCTTGATTCACTGGGAGTACCAATCCTTCGCGGACGTGGATTCGCGGATAGCGACCAGAGCAGCGGGTTGCCCGTCGTCCTGATCAATCAGGCATTCGCGAAAAGGTTCTTCCCCAACCAGGATCCGGTGGGGCAGCACTTCGGTCTCAATGGAGCGGAATACGCCGGGGCGTTTCAAATCGCCGGCGTCTTTGCGGATTTCGTATTGAACGACCCGCGCAGAGAGGCGCAGCCGCTCTTTCTACGGCCGCTCGGACAGGTTTATTCGGGATACAAAACTGCCGACCTGCAGGCGGCCGAAGCGAGTTCGCTCTATCTGGATCGAATGATTCTTCGTTTCGATCGCGCGCAGCCGGATGCCGAGCGGCTGGTGAAATCTGTGGTGGCGGAAGTGAGTCCGAATATACCGGTCATTCGCGTCCTGCCCTATCCGGACGTAGTTGCGGGCAATTTTAATCAGGAGAGACTGCTCGCCCGTCTGACGGAGGCATTCGGCATGCTCGCTTTGATTCTTGCCTCGGTTGGCCTCTACGGCGTGATGTCGTATTTGGGAGCTCGACGCACGAGCGAGATTGGTATTCGTATGGCCCTGGGAGCTTCCCGCTCCGGAATCGTTTCGCTAATGCTGCGCAGTGCATTCCTGCAGGTTCTTGCGGGCCTCGCCATCGGAGTGCCGGCCAGCCTGGCAGTCGGGCGAATGATGAAGCACCTGCTTTATCAGGTGAGCGCCGGCGATCCCGTAGCCTTCGTAGGCGCTGCTGCCATGCTCGGCGCGTGCATGTCAGTTGCCGCGATGATCCCAGCGCTAAGGGCTGCTTTGCTCGATCCAATGCAGGCGTTAAGAACAGAGTGATTCATCGCGCTGAGGGGAACGGCACTTCGAGGAGCATTGTCCGAAGTTTCTAGCGACGGTGGTTTGAAGCCTATGGTTGGGCGTAATATCCTGTGCGCGTCCGGGACGTTACCCCTGGTTGATCGACCTTTACCTGCAGGGTGTGGTACTCGTTGGCGTGGTCGGCATGCGACGCTTGGAACGTCAATACATAGAACGCCTGCGCATCGCCTGCGCTTTTCGCGATTTCATTTGCCATCGCTCCCGCCAGGTCGTTGCTTCCGTTCAGCACCAGCCCGCCCGACTGAACGGCGAGCACGGAGAGTGCCAGATTCTGCGGATACGCCTGCGACAAAGTCTTTACACCCGAGAGGAATGAAGTGTAGTAGGAAAACTGCGAGACGTCGTTTCCTTCGATTCCACGCGCAACCACGTTATACAAAGTGATATGGCCGAGGCGCAGGGCGGTCGAGGTCTTCACAATGGCGTTGAAGATTTGCCGCTGATCCTTCGTGGTGGTATCCCTCACGGCCTGTGCGAGCAGGGGCCAGCCTGGGCTGATCCATACAATGAGTTTCCTTCCTGGCTTCGTTGACTCCTGCGCAATCAAAGCATCAAGCGCGGAGAGAGATAAATTGAAGCGGTCGCTGCCGCTGAAGCTGGTGCTCCGGTTCACCAGGCGCAGTCCGGTTACGTCCTGATCGAGCCTGGCGGCAAGAGCATTCCCATCCCGGGAAGCCTTTATCGGCAGGATACCGGTATCGGTAACGGTGACCAGCGACACGGGCAATGGCAGTTTACCTCCATTGCTTTGCAGAAACTTTCTAACGCCCTCTCGTTCACGCCCCGCTTTCATTGTATCGGCGTTGATCGCGTCGATGACTAGTACTATCTCGATGGGTGGCGCCGGCGTTCCGGCATCGAGGTCGACAGCGCGGAAGGAAGTGAGGTTCTTCGTCTGCTTGTCGTCCAGTAGAGTAAAGTTTCGTTCCTGCAAGCCACGCACAGGCTTACCTGACCTATCGCTTACCGCTACATCGATGGTAACGTTTTGCGTTTGCTGTTCGACAACTGGAGTAACGGGAGGCATGAGAGCCGAAGGGGAACTGGTTTGCTGTGCTGTGAGAGTGATGGAGGAGAGAATGGAAATGGCGAGTGATACGCAGAGCCTTTGCATAGCGGCTGCACCTGGCGTCGGGCTGTAATCACCAGCGAGCCCAAAGGCGTCGATCATAAGACGCTACTGCCGAGGACTAAGTTTCCCTTCCTGGCGCACTGACCGAGAGTCCCAGTGCCCATTCTCCTGCAAAACGCTGCGGTTTCCGGTAACTTGCCCTCCCGGAATGCCAGGGCCCGGGAGTTACCGAAGTATTTTCGTTGAAGCTCTTGCGGGCACAACAGAATTGTCATCCCGACCGGAGCGTAGCGGAGTGGAGGGACCTGCGGTTTCCTTTCCCGTACTCACACACCTTCTTCCGGATTGACCGGTCCGGAAGTGTTGCCGATCTGGCCTACTTGAAGATCAGGCTGGCGTAGTCTCCGAGAAAGTCTCTCCACAGGAACCAGTAGTGTCTTCCGGGAATCTCCTTGTACGAGGTCGGAATTCCCTTCGCCTTGACATCGGCTTCGAGCGCCACCACTCTGTCGTGTGCCTGAGCGATCGAATGATCTACGCCGATGTGGATGACAAAACGGATCGTTCACGATCGACATTTTGGGAGAGTCCAAGTTGGGATCTGCCCAACGGTGTCAGGTCGGTCTCAGTGCCGCGTCCTGCGAAGTCCACTTCGAAATCATCAGGGGCGAAGTCAGGCGGAGTTCTCCCGGAAAGAAAGGCGGGCGCCTGCTTTGCCAGGTATGCCGTGTTCTTGGCACATCCGGGCGTGGACGAGATATACATGACGTTGCTATAGCGACTTCCCCTGTGCTCATTCTCGACCGCATGCACCACGTCGGAGTGCCAGAACACCGTATCGCCAGGCTCCATGAGCGGGATCGACGACAGACCTTCTATTAAGAGACTGTGATACTGCGGGTTGATGGAGAGAGCGCGTCCTGGCGCTGCTCCGCAAAGATCATCCTCGGGAACGTCATCTTGCAGAGCGCGAAGCAGCACGTACATCATCGAATTTGCGATCGGGATAAGCTGCAAACTACCGTCTCCCTTTCCCTGACGGGTCAATGCCGTCCAGCCCTGGAACGTCCGGAACATAGAGCAGACCGCCGGAGACGCTACTTCGCGAGCGTCGGGGCGGTACGCGGCGTCATAGGCGTCGTACTCTTGCCAATTCCCAGAGAAGACGTGACGGTAGACTTTGCGGAAGTTCTCATCGAGCCAGCGTTCAACAGACCCGCCATCTACGTGAGGCGAGAGCCCCAGCGAAGCAGACCCAGGAGGACGGCGGCGAATACGATCCGCGTAGGCAGGCGTCTCGTTTGCATTGAAGTGCCGCTGGCCTTCGCTCTCCGCCTTCCAAAGCTTATTAAGGAAGATGCGGACCTGCGTCAATGATTCGGCCTGTCGTGCTTGTACCTGCGGCCGTGACCAGTAGATACCGTAGATCTGGGGCTTGGCTGAAACGAGCGTGCCAAAGTATTTGTCTTCGGCAGCATTCGCCAATTTCGCGTCGAGCCCGTTCTCGTCGACGTAGTGGGCGATCTCTCTGTCCCAGGCCTCGGCTTGTTCGGGTGCAAATGTCCTGCGAACCACACAAGCACCACGATCCCGGATTTTGGCGATTAGTTCCGCCGGCACCACTCCTGCCTTCACATCCGAGTAGTGCACGATCGGAATAACCGGCTCTCCGGCTTCGCGCTCTTTCACGATGGCGTTTACGCGCCGGCGCATTTCCGCTTCGACTTGACGGAAAACTTCAGCGTGGTTGGGAAGAGCCTCACGTAACGCTCTCTTCGTGCTGCGGATCGCTTCCGGAAGGTTGTCGATTATGAATGCCATAATTGCTACACCTCACTTCAAGTCAAGAAGGATGATAGGCAGGCGGTAGAACGCCGTCAGGGCTGAATGAGAGGTGCCCCGTGGGGACTGCGGGCCAGTAACCCCAAAGACTCTGACATCATGCCTTCGTATTTGTGCGACTCCCGCCTAAGGAGCCGCGTAGACAAGTCTAGGATTTGGGAGGACTGTTCGATGATGCAGAAGAGCCAATTATTGATATTATTCGGACACCAAGCTACGGGTAGATGTCTGAATAGGTAGCCGATGAAACCTCAATTCGAGCGCGTGACCTTTCCCAAGGGCTGTTCTTTTCGCGTCTATAACCGCCGCGTGCCGGAAATACCTTTCGAATGGCACCATCATCCCGAATATGAGCTTACGTTGACCTTGAATAGCCGTGGTTGGCGGTTTATCGGCGATCACATCGGGAAATATGAGGCGCCAGATCTCGTCCTGGTCCCTCCCGATATGCCGCATACCTGGGCCTCTACCGAAGCCCTTGAGAAAAGTGACCTGCACACGGCTATTGTGATCTGGTTTTCGAGAGAATGGGCACTGCGGCTTACGGAGCTTTGTCCGGAATATTCAGCCATGCGACGGCTGCTGCAGAATGCTTCCACAGGTTTGTCATTCACATCAGAAACAGCCGCGCAGATGGCCGGGCGCCTTCCGCATCTACTATCCGAAGTTCCTCAGGAGCGTTTGCATTCAGCTCTCGACCTTCTCGTATTTATAGCGGGAGAGCAAGCAACGAATCTTTCCAAAAATGCGATGACCGTTCCCGCTTCCAGTGACGGTGAATCGGCTCAGCTCACCCGCATGCTGAATCATCTTCACAAACGATTCCAGGAGCCTGTTTCCATCCGGGGACTATGCAAGGTTGGCAATATCTCTGAGAGATCCCTGCATCGCCTGTTTGTAAAACACACAGGTGGAAGCGTAACCGAGTACCTGTGCAACCTCCGCATCGGACGCGCATGTATGCGTCTCGCGGAAACGGATCTTCCCATAAGCATGATTGCTTTTGAGGTAGGTCTCTCGAATCTAGCTAATTTCAATCGTCAGTTTCGCCGCGTACGCGGCATCACTCCCTCCAGCTACCGCAAGTCATTCCAGCAGCGCGGCGACTTACATGAGACTTTGGGCAGCGAGGTGCTGCTCACTCGACCGTATTCGCTTGATCGCCAACGAAAACGTGTGGGAGAGCCCAGATAAGTCCTTCAAAACCGGGAACCGCACCCCTGTCGCCCGGCAGCACCGGCTCCTTCCTACCCCTTAATTCGGCAGCTTGATTCATGCTTCAGTCCACCTGTTTTGAAGTAAAGTGAGCGATGTGAATAAAGAGGAAGAGAAAAGGGTAATCAGTTTTGCCGTATTTGGCCTTGGCATGTTGGGCGGCCTTTGGAGCTGCTCTCGCTACGCCTTCGCGATGTTTGTTGCAGGCGAGAACGACAGCTTCCCGGAGTTTTTAGCCCTTACGCTTGCGTTTGCAACGCCAACCCCGGCTTGCGTCTTGGCCTTGTGGAAGCGAATTCCGGCGGGTCTCTGGCTCATCGGCGCGGGATGTTACTTCCCGCTTGGGCTGTTGTTCCAACGTGTATTCATGATCTACGTGAGACACTTTCCAGACCAGGACAGCGTGTGGCAGACATTGCTGATCTGCCTTCCGTATAGCTCAGTCTTGATTGCGTTCGGCTCTTTCGCAGTCGTGACAGGGCTCCTGAAATGGCCAAAGCTGCTGTAGCAAGCCTGCTCGATTTGTTGCGGCCCGAGAACAGCAATCCACTTTGGGGGAGTCGGCTCGCCAGGCACGTGGCCCTCCACCGGTCGAACCGGAGTTCCTGAACGGGGTTTGGCGTAACTTGCCTTCGCTTCCCCCTCTCTCCGTAAAGTAATTTATCTTTGCTAATGGCTCGATTGCTACTAATTGTCGTGCTTTGCGCACCGGTCTGCACCGTCGTCGAACGCCCGGATGCCAAAGCCGAGACCTGTGCCGTCGAGCGCGGACGCTTCCTGGCGGTAGGGAACAACGGCGACACAAAGAGCCTCACCGGCAACAGGACGCAGGCTTCTACTCCACCACCTGCGACTTCGCCATCACCGATCACTGTAGGCCCACCTCCAGCCTTCGAAGTAAGTACTGTAAAGCAGAACAAGTCCCGCAATACGGGCTCCATATTCAGTTTTCAAAACGGACGCTTTACAGCATTCAATGCCTCACTGATGAGCCTCATCGGACGTGAGGCTTACGGGATCACGGACCTTCAGATTTTGGGCGGCCCCAAATGGCTGAATTCTGAAAGATTCGACATCGAGGCAAAGACGGATAGCTCCGTAGCCGATAAGTTGCGGATGCTTGAAGGCGACCAGCGGACACTTGAGGAGCAACGGATTCTTCAACAGCTCTTGGCGGACCGCTTCAAACTGGCTACCCATTGGGACGCGAAAGACCTTCCGGTCTATGCTCTGGTCGTCGGAAAGAAAGGTGCCAATCTCCATGCGTCAACCGAACCCAACGGTGGCCCCCATACATTTTTTATCACCGGCCAATTCATCGCACAGGACCGTACCCTGCAGGAGATAGCACGGGCGATGACGCAGCAGTTGTCAGGGGAATTAGGCCGCATCGTCGTCGATCAAACCGACCTTAAGGGAAGATATGATCTTACGCTTAGGTGGACGCCAGACATCGATGCGGCTCCTGTGAAAGGTGACAATGCGTCACCAGCCCCTTCCGGACCATCGATCTTTACTGCGATTCAGGAACAACTTGGACTGAAACTGGAATCTACAAGAGCGAAGGTACAGGTTCTCGTCATCGATCATGCTGAGATGCCTTCAGAAAATTGAGTGATTGAACATCGGACAGGGGACAGGCACCTCAAATAACGGTGTCCGCTTTCAGACGGCGCTGTTCGTTTCCGAACGATTCTATCGCTCGCTGCGACGAAAGCCCCTACTCATCGACTACAGGTTAACTGCGTCTCTATCTGCACTCGATCCTCTCTGCGCCGTCTGCGCGATCCATCGGCCATCTAAGTGCAATGCAACTTCTCCAAACAGGGCTCCGGAGTCGCCCTCCGGAGAACGCCATGCTGAAACGGCTCTTTCTATTGCTGCTTGTTGTCGCGATCGCAACCACCGGGCTTCACGCCGCTAACAGCTCTTTCGTCGGCAAGTGGAAGCTCAACCCGGAAAAAAGCACGAAGCACGACCAGATGAAGGTCGTTTCTGCGGGAACGAACCGCTATGCTTTCGACTTTGGCGGCGGTCCGGAATTCATTGTCGCCAACGGCACCGATCAACCCGGTCTCGAAGGAACTACCCTTGCTGTAACTCCACAAGCTCCTCGTGTCTGGAGAGTTGTCCGCAAGAAAAACGGTCATATGCAGATCTCCGCCATTTGGACGCTTTCTCCAGACGGCAACTCACTCCGCGACGACTTCACCGGCTACCCGTCCAACGGCTCCAGCTTCACCATCCATTACATCTACACACCGATTGGAGGAGCCTCCGGCTTTGCCGCTACGTGGGATAGCACCACCGAAAAGCCCGGCCGGGTGGAAATCGAGGTGCAGCCCTACCAAGATAAGGGCCTTTCCTTCATCAACCAGACACAGCACTCCACGAAAAATATGATCTTTGACGGCAAGGACTATCCGGTAAAGGATGCGAACGCGCCCGCGGGCGTCACGTCTTCGACGCGCCGCGTGAATGCCAGCACACTCGAGTTCACTGAGAAGAGAAACGGCAAGGTGTCCGACACACAACATATCCAGCTTTCTCCAGACGGCAAGACTCTGACCATGACTATTCAGCCGGCAAATGGACGCAAGCCGAACATCCTCGTTTTCGAACGCGAATGAGTCTAAAGGGGCTTAGTTTGCCGCGGGAACCACCTCACAAAAAGCATAGTTCTAAAGCTTGAATGCGAAGATTAGTCCTGGTAAACGATAGGACCCCTATCAGGACTGCCCCGCTCGATGAGGCAAAGATGTGCAGAGGTTTTTCTCGGGGCAGTTTTGATAGCTCCGTTTGAACGAAGCCGCTGGCGCGTCGCCCTGTCGACGTGCAGACGCTTGGCGGTGAATTCACTAAATTCCGTCTTCAAAAGCGGTGGGTTTGCAGAACCTCGGTAGGGGCAACTTTGGGCCGGAGCCGTCGCAAAACTCTCCATCATGCTTCTGGCGGGCGTTGGAGCGGAATTGCTTCGTTCGCCAGACGAACAGAGAAATCGAGCGAGCTCGGATCGCACCACTCGATGCGATCGTGGGCGCGAATGATTCCTCCAACGACGATTCTACAGTTGAGCCCCGAACGGTTCAGCAGCGCCTTGAACACCTTTTTGGCAATTAGATTTTCGAGATAAAGGCACGGCACGTTGAGCCGCCCGCCATACAAGACGCAGTCGCCGATACGAAAGTATTGCCCCACGAGATGGCTGAGCGGCACACCGCGCGTCGTCAAGTTTCGCCTATGCTCGTGGGGCGCAAGCTCGACTCCACGGTCGCGAGCAAGCGCTTCTAGCACCTCGGCTTCAATCAGCGTCGCCTGACGATCGATGTGGTGGTTTTTCGAGTAGGTCCCGAGCCGCATCGCGTAACGGTCGCCCTCTAGCCCGATGCCGGCGACCAAGCGCACCTCCGAGAGCCCAACCATCGGCGCCGACCCTGTCGGTGCGACGTGGATGTTCAGCAACTCACCTTGCCAACGCATGCGGTAATGATCGCACTGGTGAATAGCCCGCACAATTCCTAATGCAGCAGTGCCGGCCGGTCATCGAGCCGTACAAATTCTGACTTGCCGGTACTGATTTCTTCAGGCAGCTTGAGCCAATTTCGCGTCGCTAAACAGCAAGCAACTTCGAGTAGGCGATGATTGGTCCCGAACTTCCAACCCGGCCGTGCCCGGAGATGCCCAGCTCCACACCGCGTTGATTGGGGTTCCCCAAAAATAAGATACGCTGGGTATCCTATTGACATAAGATACGCAGCGTGTCTAATATTAGTGGAGTTCGTTATTAATGGCGGGCTGACCAGCGAGGCGAGGGCAGTGGGTAGCCGTAGACGGGGTAAGGTCTTGGAGGCGGCGATCTTTGAGGCCGTGCTGCGAGAGCTTGCTGAAACGGGGTACGTCAACTTTTCGATCGAGAGGGTAGCAGCCGGGGTCGGCACCAGCAAGCCGGTGATCTACCGGCGCTGGCCCACGCGCGCTCGGCTTGTATACGCCGCATTGAGAGCAAACCAACCTGCTCTTTCATTCGAGACACCGGACACCGGAAGCGTCCGGGGCGATATCATGCTCATTCTGCGCCGCATTTCAGAAATGGTGGACGAGTTAAGTCCGGAAGTAATCTTTGGCTTGATTGCAGAGCTTCTCCACGAAAGCGATTCATCGCTCTTTGCAGAAGTGCATGAACGCAACGCCAAAATAATGATGGAAATTCTAAACCGCGGGGTTGGACGCGGCGAAATCGCTGCGGAAAAACTTACGCCTCGCTTGGCTGCTTTGCCTTTCGACCTCGTGCGCCATCAGCTCGTGTTACTGCAGCAGCCGTTGTCGGCGCAGGACATGGAAGAGATCATTGATCGGATTTTTCTTCCTCTGGTCCGAGCCGATTAAGCGAGATCCTATCCGATCCTCCAGCCACCTAAATCCCACTTCACCCGCAGGTGAACATGACCATTGCAGAACTCAAAGAGAAAAACACCACAGAATTGAGCCGCATTGCGCGCAGTCTGGAAATTCCCGGGACCAGCGGCCTCCGCAAGCAGGACCTGATTTTCAGGATTCTTCAGACGCAAAGCGAAAAGGAAGGCCACATTTTCGCGGAAGGCGTCCTGGAAATTCTGCCTGATGGCTACGGCTTTCTCCGCTCCCCTGATTACAACTATCTGCCCGGCCCCGACGACATCTATGTTTCCCCGTCGCAGATGCGCAAATTCGACCTGAAAACCGGCGATACCATCAGCGGCAACGTTCGGCCGCCGCACGAAGGCGAGAAATATTTCGCGCTGGTGAAGATCGAGGCCATCAACTTCGAGTCGCCCGAAGAGACGCGCAACAAAATCCTGTTCGACAACCTCACGCCGCTCTACCCCCAGGAGCGGGTGAAGATGGAAACCGTCCGCGAAAATATCAGCGGGCGCGTGATGGATCTGCTCACGCCCGTCGGCAAAGGCCAGCGCGGCCTGATTGTCGCCCCGCCGCGCACCGGCAAGACGATGCTGCTG
Source organism: uncultured Acidobacteriaceae bacterium (assembly GCA_963743365.1). Lineage (GTDB taxonomy): Bacteria > Acidobacteriota > Terriglobia > Terriglobales > Acidobacteriaceae > PALSA-350. Next base: position 293,234 of record CAVUQE010000008.1, on the reverse strand, counting down.
CAGTCGATCGCCAACTCCATCACAACCAACCACCCTGAGGTAGCGCTGATTGTGCTGCTCATTGATGAGCGCCCGGAAGAAGTCACCGACATGCAGCGGTCTGTGAAGGGTGAGGTCATCTCGTCCACCTTCGACGAGCCGGCTGCCCGTCATGTGCAGGTTGCCGAAATGGTCATCGAGAAGGCCAAGCGTCTCGTCGAGCACAAACGCGATGTGGTGATCCTGCTCGACTCCATCACCCGTCTGGCGCGCGCCTACAACACCATTGTCCCGCCTTCGGGCAAGGTGCTCTCGGGCGGCGTCGACTCCAACGCGCTGCAGCGGCCGAAACGCTTCTTCGGCGCGGCGCGCAACATCGAAGAAGGCGGCTCGCTGACCATCATCGCCACCGCGCTCGTGGATACCGGCTCGCGCATGGATGAAGTCATCTTCGAAGAGTTCAAGGGCACCGGAAACATGGAAATCATTCTCGATCGCAAGCTTGTGGACAAGCGTATCTTCCCGGCGATCGACATCCAGCGCTCGGGCACGCGCAAGGAAGAGCTGCTGATCCCGAAAGAGGACCTGCAGCGCATCTTCGTGCTGCGCCGCGTGCTCCACCCGCTCTCTCCGGTTGAATCCATGGAGATGCTCATCACGTACCTCGAGAAATCGCGCAACAACGCCGAGTTCCTCACCAACATGAACCAGCTCTAGGTGACTTCCTAATCGACTATGAAACCAAATCAGCCCAGCCGCACCGCCCTGATACCCGCCCGCCAACGAGCTGCTCATCAGCTGCTCGATCATGGCTCAATCCTCAGTGACCCATTTGCCATGAAGATTCTGCACGAAGACGAAAGCGAAGTGCTGCAATTTGCGAACGCACATCCCTTGGCCAGCATCGGACGTCTATTCACCACCGCACGAAGCCGGATTGCGGAAGATGCTTTGGCAGCAGCTGTCGAAAGAGGAATTCGCCAGATCGTCATCCTTGGCGCCGGACTCGACACGTTCGCTCTCCGGAATCCCCATGGCGCACGACAGATCCGTGTCTATGAAGTGGACCACCCCGCCACCCAGGCATGGAAACGCGAGCGCATGGCTGAAGCTCAACTCGCGCTTCCCCCATGGCTTATGTTCGTGCCAGTCGATTTCGAGCGGGACGATTTGGCGGAGACACTTGTCGGCGCAGGCTTCCACCAGAACTCGCCCGCGTTTTTCACCTGGCTCGGTGTTGTGCCATATCTGACAGAGGAAGCTATCGTCAGCACTCTCGACTACATGGCGTCCATCCCGAACTCGGAGGTGGTGTTTGACTACATGGAATCCGCCCAGGGATTCTCAGAAGAGATGAAAGAATTAGTAACGAAGCGGACCGAACATCTTGAGAAAATTGGTGAACGTTGGGCCAGCCGTTTCGAGCCCGCTGGCATGGCAGCGATTCTTCGCTCCCACGGATTTTGTAACATCGAAGACATCAACTTCCAGGAGATCAGGTCCAGGTTCGGCCGCGCCGTTCAAGAACTCGCGCCCGGACAAGCTGGTCTTCATGTTGTCCACGCCAAGCACTAGCCAAGTTGCCAGGAGGGTTGGCTCGATCGTAATTTGCGACCCTGAACGGATGGTCGCCCCCAGTGAGCTCCTCGCTAAACACCTCCGCCAAGAGTGCCCGACATCATAGACCCAGCTGATTGGCTCAACAAGTGACTCGCCCTGTGTTCAACAACTAAGATCAGGATTTGTAACACGAGCCAACCCAGCGCTGCACAACGCCTGAAGCCTCATCATCCTACCAATAATGGCGAAAGTTGGCGACCAATTTCAGATTGCGGCATCTTCACCCAAGAACGTATTCGATCGGTGCCGGAAGCAAATCAGTATTGACGGTCCGTTAAGTCTGACTCAAAATCCCTGATGCTGTATCCATGCACTCTGGGGAACAGCAACGGGACCGCTCCGCTGCCGCGATCAGTTTTTAAGCACGATCGCTATCGGTTGCAATGAAGGAGGTCAGCGATGAACACCAACGAGGTCCGCGGTAGCGATACCATCCATCGCGCAAGCCCGGTAACTGTCGATATGAAGTTGGAGGTGGTCGTCATCCCGGTTTCGAATGTCGATCTCGCGAAGGAATTCTACGCAAGGCTTGGCTGGCGACTCGACGCTGACCGGGTCGTCGGCGACAACTTCCGCCTGGTCCAGTTCACGCCACCTGGTTCCGGCGCCTCCATTCAATTCGGCGTCAACCTTACTCCGGCCATACCCGGTTCGGCCCGGGCAATGTTGCTGATCGTCTCCGATATCGAGGCGGCCCGCCAACAACTGGCCGCGCAAGGCATCGAGACAAGCGGGGTATTTCACTGTGAATCCGGGACTTCGTGCAGGTTTCCCGGAATTGGGGCGCGGGTCAGTGGCCCTCAGCCAGAGCGTCTTAGTTATCAATCCTTTGTTTCGTTCCAGGATCCGGACGGCAATGGCTGGGTGCTGCAAGAAGTTACCCAGCGGCTGGCCGGCCGCGTTGCGGGCAACATCACGTTCACATCAGCGCAGGATCTTGCCCAGGCTTTGATTCGTGCGGCAAAGGCGCACGGACAGGACGAGCAACGGTTCGGGCAGGCTGACCCCGACTGGCCTAACTCGCACGCAGAGTATATGGCGCGCGAACAGTCCGGATAAGTGCTGCCTGGGTCGCAAACTAACTTGAAGTTCACCTTTTGGGGTATGTGGTGAAAATGTAATCCTTGGAGGCTGCCAGCGTGTGGCATGCGGCTCCGCACTTCGCGTCTTGCGCCTGCGGCGACTTGCTGGTCATGGTGGCTGGCTTGAACCCGGACGAGGCGTCATAGTCGAACACGGCATATCCCCATCCGTGCGTGTCCGGGAATCTCTTATTGTCCTTCTCAATCAACTCAACCTCGATGAGGTCACCAGGCACCGTGTCAGGGGTGCTCGCGGAAAAAGGAGGAGTGGTTAACTTTTTCTGCTGCCACACAATCTTGGCAATTTTGGAGCCGTCGGGGAAGGGCTTGCCATTGCCGGGAACACCCTGCTTGTATGCCCCGGTCATCACCGGATTCGCCACGATGAGCCTGATCACGCTTTGAGCGTCAGTGAGACTCGGGCCGACAGCTTGCCAGTCCTCATATCCCTTGAAGTCAGAGAAGGCGAGTCCGCCCGGCACCTTCAGACTGTACTTGTCCGGTTTGTCCTGCGAGGAGGCGGTCCTGCGGCCCAGCATGACGATGGCTAGTGCGATGATCACCGGCAACAAGGGCAGGATTTTCTTCATGTCTCGTTCCTCCGCTGCGTGGCCCCATATATCCGGTAACAAGACAAAGCGGAATTTTGAAGCATCTCGTTTTAGTTCATCTTTTGGAGTAAGCGGTGAAAATATAATCCGTTGACGCTGCCAGATTGTGGCACGTAGCGCCGCATTTGGCGTCGTTGCCCACCGGCGGCTTGCTCGATAACGTGGCGGGTTTGAACGTACCTGATGAGGTGTCGTAGTCGAACATGCCGTATCCCCATCCGTGCGTATCTGAGAATCTCTTACTGTCCTTCTCGATGAGCTCGACCTGAGTCAGGTCCCCAGGCACTGTGTCTGGAGTGTTCGCGGAAAAAGGTGGACTGGTTATTTTTTTAGGTCTCCACTCAATCTTGGCGATCTTGGAGCCCTCAGGGAAGGGCTTGCCATTTTCGGGAACACCTTGCTTGTACGCGTTGATCATCACGGGATTCGCAAGGATGAGTCTGATCACGTTCTGGGCGTCGGTCTGACTCGGACCGACTGCCTGCCAGTCTTCGTATCCCTTGAAGTCAGAAAATGCGAGCCCACCCGGGATCTTCAGAGTGTACTTGTCCTGTCTGCCTTGTGCCGAGCTGGTTTTGTGGCCCAGGACGGCAAGCAATGGCGCGATGATCGCCATCAGCAAGAGTAGAAACCTCTTCATAGCTCATTCCTCGGATGAAGGTAAGTTTGCTGACTTGGGCCGGGCGGAAACTTGCGTAAACGAACCGCGAAATCATAGGTCACGCTACCGCCGTAGTCAAGGTTCCCGGATCTAACCCCGAATTTTTGCTGTGGAATTTCCCTATTTCCTCCGGAAAACCTTTGTCTGAGTGCCTTCTTGGAGCGCTAGTCTCCTGCGAATCCGATTCTTCTAGCCCGTCAAAAAAAAATCAAACTTATCGATAGGGCGACTTAGCAGCCATCTGTCCGATGAGTCGGCGTCCCGGACACTTGCCCACCCGCGCTACCAACGAGACGCCAAATTTCCGAGACCCCGGTTATTCGGCCGTGTGAATCGTTCAAAGCCAGCACGTTTGCTGCGGGGCGGTGATGACAAGCAGAATTCCCATCACCCAGCGCATCCACAATTCCGGCCCACACCGATTCGCACGGGGCCCCCACTCGGGAGCTAGGTAACTCGGGAGCTAGATATGCTTAGCTGCTTCGCAGCTTCGCTCCCGTCTCCTTAATCATCATCGTCATCGGACTTGTACTTCATAGCCGCTTTGACTAAGGGTTCGGGCGATAGAATCTTGTCTTCGCCCGGATAGGCGCGATTCCAGCCGGTAGTAACATACCAGATCACATGGTTGAGAAAATTCGGATCGACGGCGTCTGCCTTGTCGTACTTGCCCTTCATGACCTTTTCCGTTGCCTTCAGCCAGGCCCTCGCCATGGGACTGGTCAAGGAAACTGTGTCCCCCGGCAGACCGGGACCGCTATCGAGCGGAATGACTGCAGCCAAGTGATCGTATGGCGTCAGGTCCGGCACGTTCTGGAAGGCGTCAAACATCGGTGAGGCCACGAGATCGAACTGTGTCAGTGGCTGAGCGCCTAGTATGTTCTCGATGGTCCGATTGATATTTTCAGCAGTGTAGGTCGTGTGAATCGTCTTGCCCTGACCAGGAGCCTGCGGGGCCGCAGTGTACGGACTGATGATATAGATCGGCTGACGGTGCCCATCCACATGATCGGTCCCGGCCTGGGAATCATCCTCCTCCACAAAGATTGCCGACTGCGCCCAGATCTTGCTGTGGCTGATTACATCCACCATGCGGCCGAGCGCGAGATCGTTATCCGCCTGGTAGTTGATGGGGTAAGGATGACCTTTCGAGGTACCGGCCGTGTGGTCGTCTGGAAGCCAAAGAATAGTCAGGTTCGGAACCTCGTTGGCCGCATCCAGGCGTTGAAACTCCTTCGTCCAGTAGTCGACCCGATACTGATCAGGAATGTCGAGGTTGAACGGCGGAAAATGCGGGTCCATAATCTTCGCCGCCGAAGGAATAGCGGAGGTCACATGGATCGCGTCATCCGGGACGATGCAGCTTGTCGCAGGCGCCTTGCCTTCCTTGCAGAGAGAAGTTTGGTAAAAGTCATTCCATGTATACGCTGAACCGTCCGCCCTGGGGGCTACGGTAGTGCCCGTGCTCCACTCGCCGTACAACCTGGCCGTGAGCCCTTTCGCTTCTACCCCTGACCATAGGAAACCTTGAGGCGTGTTGGTGAGAGCATCCTCTGCCTCGCCTCCTGGATAAGAGCGAATCCAGTCCGGGGAGAGAATATCGTTGGAGTAGAACGATCCTGACATGCCGATCCACGGATGGCCGTCTGCCGACTGGCGGCTCGGCGCATAAACGTTATCGAGCAGAGGAAACCGCTTTACGAACGCATGTTGATTCGGCACAGCAGAGGCGAATACGGCAAGCTCCGGAGCGCCATTGCCCCACGCCACATCGCCCAGCATCTGGTCATACGTACGGTTCTCTTTGATGATGAGGAACACGTATTTGATCAGCGAAGGCTCGCCAATATGCCTGGGAACCGCGACTGGCGTGGCAGCGGGATCGATGTACTCCTTTCCCACTTCAATGTTAGTAGTCAGGTTCCAGTGATTGTTGTCGAAGACCTGCTTGCTAAACTTCCCCAGCTCGTTCGCGTTGGGCTCCGGGATCAAATTCACCACACCCATATCCGCATGGGTGTTATACCCAATCACGCCGCCTTTCGTAGCGGGGTTACCCCGCGCTCCCAGACCCTTGTCATCTGCGATCACAAGCTGCTTTCGAACTTTGTCGTATGTGATGGCAGTGGGGAAGTAGGCGGTTGGGATATAGCCAATCACCGGATTGGCCTCACGGCCTTGCAGGTTGACTACGGCTACAGCATTGGCCTGGCCCAGCGTCACATACGCTTTTCCATCCTCGGTCACAGCCACGCCGTTGGGGCCGGAACCGAAGACGCCGCCGGCGATCGGAACGCTGAGACTGATGGTCCGCTCGATCTTATTCGTATTGAGATCAATGATGGAAAGGCTGTCACCATAGGCGTTGGCGACATAAAGATGGGAGCCCGAGATCGTCATTCCGGCTGGGTGCAGACCCACCGGTATCGACTCGACTTGCTTGGCCGCCGCTAGGTCCACAACGGACACGGTACCAGTGAGAGTGAAGGCATCCTTGCGGTCCACAACAATCGCCGTACCGTCGGAGTAATTTGTGAAGTCGGCGCCGCTGGCCGGCCTTCCTCCCTCGTCGCTCACGTAGGCGTAGTTGCCGCGGACGACAACACTGTTGGGGACGTTGCCAACCGGGATCTGGCCAACGAGCTTCGCCGGAGTGGCCGCCAGGTCGATCACCCCGAGCGTGTTCGCCGCGTTCAGCGCAACATAGGCGCGCTTGCCGTCACTGGAAAGCGCGATGCCCCCTGGATTGATGGCCTTCGCATTGTGGTACGGACGGCCGTCGGCGGGCGGCTCAGGCAGGCGAACCCGCTGTTCATGGCTGAGAAGGCCCGTCTTCCTGTTCACGTTCGCGATCACAACATAGTTATTGTCTTGGCTGAAGAGCAGCTTCGAGCCGTTGGCGGAATACGTGATGCCCGTGAAAGAACCGGCGCTCCTGTCTTTGTCCGAGGCGGCCGTTGCATCCTCTGGGATGAAACGCTGAAGGACCTGTCCCGTTGCGGTGTTGAATACGACGATCGGTTGCGGCGAACCCATCAGCAGCACAGCCGCGCTATGGGTCGTCTCATTTGGATTCAGCGCAATGGCCTTAGCTCGGACCGGCGCACCAAGGGCAACGATCTTTCCCGCTGGTGTGAGCGTCTGGTTGTCCGACGCGACAATCGAACCATCCTGCTGTGGCCCTACCGTTCGGTTCGGACTGCTCGCCTGGGATTTCGGCGCTGGCTGCGCAGCCGCATCCTTCCCTATCACCTCGTCCTTTGGCGGAGTCACATTGAAACCCGAATTGCCTGTTTGAGGGTGCGGCGTCTGACTCACCGCCCGCCCGGAACCAAAGAGCATACAAACCAACAGCCACCCCAAGGCATGTAGGGCGAGCAGACAATTCGGACGCATGAACAAACCTCTTCCTTCCCCGTATATACACCAGACTGCGTCATCTTCCGGTAAATTGGAAGCCGGTTGTCAGGTCTTCCACCAACCCGAATCAGTTGCCCGGCTCAGACCACCGCCGTCGCCATTTTGCAAGAGATGATCACGCCCGATCGGTGCCGGCGGCGACATCATTCCCATCGAAGCCGTCGGACTCGTCGAATGACCGGTCTTTGGAACCTGTCCACATGTGGACATTGAAGCACAGGAACGGACGCCCGGCTTCGTGGGCTTTGCATCATTTCGCTTGAAACGACGATGTTTAGTGTTCTCTGGTTTCGGCGCGTCAATTGCTCCGCAAAAGATATGTTCGCGTTTCTACATGATCTTCGATTCGCAGTTCGCGGCCTGCGCCAGACGCCAGCCTTCAGTCTGACGGTCATTCTCACCCTTGCTATCGGCCTTGGGGCGACGACTGCGATCTTTTCCCTGGTTGAGGGCATTTTGCTGCGACCCTTGCCGTTCAAGGATGCGGACCGGCTGGTGCTGCTGGGAGATCACCTGGGAAATAGCCCCGGCATCGGCGTCACCGCCGTTGAGATTGCAACCTATGCCAAGGCGACCAGCGCCTTTTCCTCCATGGGGGCCACCGCGCCGGCACATTTTGAACTTTCCGGAGACACTGCGTTGGGTGGAGAGCCGGCGGAAATCCCCGCTGGACGGTTGGCCGCAAGTGTGTTTCCGACGCTCGGCGTTCAACCGATTCTGGGGCGAGTGTTTAACCAGCAGGAAGAGGATGCCGATAGACCACTTGCAGTCATCAGCTATGCCTTGTGGCTTAACCGCTACCATCGCGATCCACAGGTGTTGGGCAGCACCATCGTACTTGATCGCAAACCCTATTCGATCATTGGTGTGATGCCGCGCGCCTTCGAGTATCCGCTGCAGACCGGTTACCTCGACCAGTCGCAGCTCTGGGTGCCGTTGAGCCTCACAGCCCGGGAACTGGACCCCGAATCAGGCCTGTGGGGTTACAGCATCGTGGCCCGCCTTAAGCCTGGCGTGACTCTACCTCAGGCGGCGCAGGACGCCGACCGGGTAGCACGGCAGATCATGCGCGATTTTCCTCCCAGTAAGTCCGCGCTCCGCATACGTGGCGACGTCAAGCTGGTGCGCGAAGAAGCTGTTTCTGAAGTCCGCCCATTGCTGCGGACATTGTTTGTGGCAGTTATCGTGGTACTGCTGATTGCCTGCATCAATGTGGCGGGCCTGCTGTTGGTCCGGGCCATTCGCATGCGGCGCAATTTTGCGGTTCGCCTGGCGTTGGGTGCCCGTTCCAGTACAATCCTGCGCGAGTCCGTCCTGGAAGGCGTGCTGCTGAGCCTTGTCAGCGGCGTACTCGGTCTGGCGTTTGCTGCGATCGCCATCCGGACCGCTCTCCATCTGCTGCCTGACTCTATGCCGCGGCTGAACTCAATCGCCATGGACGGAGGCGTGATTGCCTTTGGATTTCTGCTCTCGCTGTTGACCGGCACGCTGTGCAGCCTGGCCCCTGCATTTGCAGCATTGCAGACCAACCTTACAGACAGCTTGAAGGAAGGAGCCCGGACGGAGGTTGGAGCGGCCAGCCACGTAAGGTTGCGGTCTGCCCTGGTCGTCTCGGAGATTGCCATCGCCCTGGTTCTGCTTACGGTTTCAGGAGCTTTTCTACGCAGCTTCCAAAAGATGCGCGCGGTCGATCCCGGCTTCCGTCCGGCTCACGTGCTGGTCGCCGGGTACGAGCTGCCCAAGAAGCAGTACCCGACAAACGATGCAGTCGATGCCTTTGAAAGAATGGTGGTTGAGCGTCTCTCCGCCAAGCCGGGAATTGTGGCTGCCAGCATAACAACTACTCTGCCAACGGAATTCTACGGAGCATCCGCGTACACGATTGAAAGTGAGCCTGCTTCCACCTGGAAGCTTAAGTTTGCCTTGTTTACTTCGACCTATGGCGATTACTTTCGAACCATGGACATCCCCTTGCTGCAGGGGCGGACCTTCACCATGAACGATCGTGACGACTCACCACCGGTGGTGATCGTGAATGAGTCGATGGCCAAACAGAACTGGCCCGGCCAGAGTGCAATCGGCAAACGCATGCATGCAGGCAATCCTCACAAACCCATGCCGTGGGCGACCGTCGTGGGTGTGGTTGCAGACACCAAGGTCGGGGGCCGTGATGAGCCCGATAAAGAACAGTGGTATATCCCAGCGCTGCAGTCGGCAACCCTCAACGGCTACGATACAGGTGGACAGCTGACCAGGACGACAAGGGGATATGTCACTCTCCGTTCAACGCTCCCGCCTGCTCAGATGGCGCAAACGTTGCGCTCGACAGTGGCCGGGGTTGATCGGCTGCTCCCCTTGCAGCAGGTGCAGCCACTGAGCGACGTGCTCGCAGATACTGAGGCGCCGCGGCGTTTCAACACCGACCTTATTACCAGCTTTGCCTTGGGTGCGCTCCTGTTAGCGTTCACAGGCATCTACGCAGTGGTGGCCTTCTCTGTTTCTCTGCGCACTCAGGAGATTGCCATTCGCATCGCGCTCGGGGCGCAACGCACGAACATAGCGCGCCTCGTCTTAATTTCTGGAGCGAAACTCGCTATGCTTGGATGTGTACTCGGCGTGCTCGGTTCCTTCGCAATCTCACGGCTGGTGAATGCATTCCTGTTTGATGTAAGCGCGACTGATCCGCTTGTCTACTCGGTAGCAGCACTGACAATGTTGCTGTTGGCTCTCCTGGCCTCCGCGCTCCCGGCGGCGCGCGCCGCGGCTGCTGATCCTATGGACGCACTTCGCGCTCATTAGTCCATTGCTTCGAACCAAACATTTCAGTCCAGGTGGATCCAACCACATTCCTGAAAACTAGCCGACGTTCCGGTATTAATCTGGCTCGATGAGCGCATTGGCGAATTGGCACCAATCAACGTCCAATTCGCTCTTTCGGGTTCAGGGATACATAATCGCGGAACACCGGGGATAAGCTATGCGTAGAATTCGATGCCGGCGAAGAATTTGTACAGCGATGGAGGCACGACCGGGATGACGACTAAGACGATAATTGCCGACCCTCAGGAATTTACCGCATCGGTGAAGGGCGCATTGTGGCTGGCGGTAGGGTTTGGCCTGCTGAAGTATGTTCTGTCAACGCTCGGCCAGATAACGATCCAACATGCAGGGTACGACATTTTTCGTGACGAGTTGTATTTCATCGTGTGCGGCCGGCATCTGGCCTGGGGGTATGTGGATCAGCCGCCCTTCATTCCTTTGATCGCGCGCATTTCGGATTTGCTGTTTGGCTTGCAATCGCTGGCCCTGTTCCGGACCTTTGCCTCGCTGGCGGGCGCTGCGGAAGTTGCGATGACGGGGCTGCTGGCATGGCGGATGGGCGCTTCGCGCTGGGCGCAAGCGCTGGCAATGACGGGGATTCTGCTGGCGCCCATGGTGATGGGCACCGATGCGACCTTTTCCACGAGCACCTTTGAGCCGGTCTTCTGGATGACGGTGGCGCTGGCGACAATCGAACTGGCACGGCTGGCCGGTCGCGGCATTCGCAGTGGCCGTACAGTGGCGTTGTGGTGGGTGCTGTTGGGTGTGACGGCTGGCCTGGGCCTCGAAAACAAGTGGAACGAGGTTTTCTTCCTCACCTGTCTGCTGGCAGCGCTGTTGATGACCAGCCAGAGAAAGTTACTGGCTTCGAAATGGTTCCCGATCGGCCTTGCGCTCCTGGTCGTGCTGATTCTGCCCAATCTGCTGTGGGAGATGCACCACCACTGGGCAACGCTCGAGCTGCTGCACAACGATCAGATTAACGGCAAGAACGTTCGTGTGGGCCCCCTCGCGTTTGTGCTGGAACAGGTGCTCGACTTCGGTCCTCTGATGGCGCCGTTGTGGGTGGGAGGCATTCTGTGGCTGCTCTTCAGCCGGGCGGCTCAGGCGTTCCGCTTCCTGGGCGTGACCTATCTGCTGTATCTGCCCCTGATGATGATTCTGCACGCCAAGGCCTATTACCTTGCGGCCATTTATCCGCTCTATTTTGCCGCGGGGGCGGCCGCCTGGGATCTTCTCTTCCGCAAGGCCTGGTTGCGGCGCGGGCTCACGCCCGTTTACGTGGCGTTGAACGTGCTTGCCATCGCGATTCTTTTGCCAATCGTCCTCCCGGTTCTGCCACCGGCGAAAATTCTTGCATATCAACAGCGGCTGCATCTGCAGCCTCCGAAAATGGAGAATGGCGCCACCGCGCCGCTGCCGCAGTACTTCGCCGACATGCTGGATTGGCGTCAGAAGGCGGACTTGCTGGCCGCTGCCTGGTACTCGCTGCCGCAGGCGGAGCGCGCACAGGCCGTGATCTACACGGAAAACTATGGCGACGCGAGCGCGGTGAACGTGTATCGGCCGGATGTGCCGGAGGCCATCAGCGGTCATCAGAACTACTTCTTCTGGGGACCGCGCACTTATACGGGTAGCGTGATGATCGTGTTTGGCGAAAGCCGCAGGAAGCTCGAAACCAACTTCGACTCGGTAGTGGAATTTACACAGGATGCAAATCCGTATTTGGAGCCGTATGAGCGCGGGCCGGTTTTCATCTGCAGAGGTCTCCATGAAAATCTCCAGGCGCTGTGGCCAAAGATGAAGAACTGGGAGTGAGGCCACGGCGAAGGCGTCCGGCCCGTCTCAACTCACGATTTCAGACCAACGCACTCATTGAGATCTATTTGCGCCCGAAAATCAGGATCGGTATTGAAAAACGCCCTAGCGTCCACTGATTTCCAGCTGCGAGTTTCCACTTGGCCGTTTAGTCGGCATCTCGTAGACCTGGCGCCGCCTTCGTCGGAAACACCAAGGCGCAGAAACTTGCCTTTTTCCGGCAGGTGGCCAACGAACTCAATCGCTGGCTCAGCGTACGCCGTGAAGACGTCTTCATCAGCCTGGTCTTCGTCGACCGCGACGATTGGTCATTCGGCAATGGCGAACCGTGGTGATTGAGGGTTCATAGACCAATACCGTTCGACGGAAAGTAAAGTGAGCGGTACCTCGAGCCGCTATTTCGGAGCGCCTGCATATCACGTATTGGAGGCTTCCCAAAGAAGCACAGTCCAACTCTCGATTAAATTGGCGGACGCTCTCCGTCCCTCACTCCGCGCGCAGGATCTCGGTGGGGTCTGTGCGCAGCGCGCGAAGCACGGCAGGCAGTGTGGCAACGAGCGCGGTGAGCAGCATGGCACACGCCGGCAGCGCGATCATACTTGCGTCGGTTGCTTTCACCTGGTAGAAAAGCGACTCGACATAGCCCGCCGCGCCGAATCCGAGCGTGACGCCCGCGCAGCCTCCGAGCGCGATCATCAGGAAGACGTCGAGAGTCACAAGGCGCACGATGCCGGCACGAGTCGAGCCAATCGCCATACGGATACCGATCTCGCGGCGGCGCTGGAGGACGGAGTAGTTGAGCACAGCGTAGAGCCCGACGCCGGCAAGGAGCAGCGCGACGGCGGCAAAAAAGGCAGCGAGCATGGCGAGCAGGCGCTCGCGAATGGTCTGGTCGCGGAACAAATCGAGCTCGGTGGTGATGTTGGAGACGCGAAGTCCGTTGTGGCGCTGCGCGATGAGCTGGCGGAGTGAGTTGGCAAGAGCCAGCGGGTTCTGGGCGTCGGTGTGAAGGACGAAGGTGGCGAAGTCCACGACACTGGGGGCGGACTTGTCGTCGATTTCGACGAAGGGAACGTAAAAGACGGCGCGGTTGGGCTCGCGCAGTTCGCGGTAAGGAGCGTCGGGTGTGACACCGATGATCTTGTTGATGGGTTCGTTGGCGCCACGTTCAAAGGTGCGGCCGATGGGGTCCTGGCCGGGGAAGAAGGTCTTCGCGAAGGTTTCGTTCACGATGGCGGCTCCCGGAGAGGTGTCTTCAGGGCGAAAGTCGCGGCCGGAAACGAGGGGGATCTTCATCGTCGAGAGCCAGCCCGGGGAAACAATCAGGAAAAACGCCGGAGTCGGACTGGGAGGCGCGCCGTTGATGGAGATGTCGCTGTTTATGGCGATGCGCCCGAGAAGGGGCCAGCGCGAGATGGCGACTGAGTCGACGCCGGGGGCGGCACGGAGCGCCGCGGCAGTTTGATTCCAGACGACGGGGAGCTGGCCTTTGCCGGCAACGGTTTCGAGTAGCAGCAGACGGTCGGTAGAGAAACCGAGGGGGCGATTCTGTAGGCGTTGGAAGGATGCGACGAAAAGCGAAGATAGAAAGAGTACGAGGAAACAGAAGGCGACCTGAAGAGCAATGGCTCCGCGCATGAGACGGCGTGGCGAGTGCGGATCTTCACCACCTTTAAGGGCAGCGACAGGCCGGACGGCAGAGGCACGGAGAGCAGGAAGCAAACCGAGGATGAGAATGACGAGGATAATGAGCCCGAAGCCGAAGAGAAGCACACGCCAGTCGGCGGGAAGGGCGAGGCGCGCAGGGTTGTCAGGCGGATTGACCAGGCTGAGCACAAAGGGCGCCGACCAGGCGGCAAAGAATGCGCCAAGAATGGAAGCCAGGAGGGCCAGTAGCGCGCTCTGGGACAGGATGAGCTGGACGAGACGCCGGCGGCCGGCGCCGATCGAGATTCTCAGAGCCATCTCATGGGCGCGGGCGGCGGCCTGCGCGGTCATCACGTTGGCGACGTTGACGCAGGCGATGAGCAGGACGAGAGCGGCCAGGAGACCGAGGATGCCAAGCGATCGGCGATAGCCTTTCTGGAGATCGGAGATGCCGGCCCCAGCGGGATAAAAGACCAGCGTCCGATTGAGAAAGCGGTCGATGGACGCCTGGTTCATGCCGCTGAGACGGTTGGAGTGTTCGGCCTCGAAGGCGCGGCTGACGGCGGAGAGATGCTGGCGGAGCGGCTCGAGGTCGGTGGCCGGATCGACGCCGGGTTTCAACATCAGGAAAATACGGTGCCAGGCGGTGTTGTCCCGGGTGGCGAGGCTGTTCATGCTGAGGGGCAGAAAGATGTCGGTGACAGTTCCTTTTTCGGTTCCAGTGAAATCGCGCGGGCCCACGCCGATGATTTCGAAGGTCTGGTCGCCGATGTGGAGCGAGCGGCCGAGGACGTGGGGATCGCGGCCGAAGCGGTGATTCCAATAGTCCCAAGAGAGGACAGCATAGGGATCAACACCCGGGCCTCGGTCATCGGAGGGGGCGATCAGGCGGCCGATCGCGGGCTCAAGGCCGAAGAGCGGGAACATGTTGCCGGAGGTATAAACGACCTGGGCCTTCTCCATGTCGTCGTCGGTGGACCACGTGATGTCCGTGCGATCGGTGTAGCTAATGGCGATGAGGTCGGCCTGGCCCTTGACGGCATCGCGCATGAGCTTGAAGTCCGGCGTGGCCCACGCGTCGTCCTCGGCAGGCTTGCCGTATAAGCCAGTCATCTTGCGGGAGAGCTCGTAGAGATTGCTGGAACCGGAGACGGGCAGCGGTCGCCAAAGCAGGGCGTCGATAAGACGGAAGGCGGCGACACAGGAGCCGATGCCGAGGGCGAGGGAAAGCACAGCGGCCACGGACGTGACCTTGTTGCGGCAGAGCTGCCGCCAGCCGAATTTCGTATCGGCGAGCAGCGACTCAAGCCATCCCGCAGCACGAATGCTGTGGCTCGCCTCGCGCTGGCGCAGTATCGAACCGAAGGTGCGGCGTGCCTCGCCGGGGTCGCGCCCCGAGGCAATGGCCTCGTCGATGTGCGACTGCAACTCTTCGTCGATCTCGCGGTTCAACCGTTCGCCCTGCAAGGCGTTCGAAATACGCGACCACACGGACATATCAGGCCTCCCGGAGTACCCGGTTGATTGCCACACTGACTGACTGCCAGCGAGACTCTTCCACGACCAGTTGCTTTTTCCCTGCAGAGGTCAGTTCGTAGATGCGAGCCCGGCGGCCAGTATCTTTCTTGATCCACTCCGCGCGAATCCAGCCCGCTTCCTCCATCCGATATAGCGCTGGGTAGAGCGAGCCCTCCTCTGCGCGCAATACTTCGGCAGATGTACTGGCGATGGCCGCCATGATGGCGTATCCATGAAGACGCGGGCGCCGCGACAAGATTTTGAGCACCAGCAGATCGAGCGAGCCCTGCAGTGAGTCGGTTCTGGTCATACTTAGATGTCTTTATATAGACATCTAAGTATGGCGTCAAGCCCCGGGGCTCATCCGAGGCTAATAAACTAAATGCTTACCCAGGTTCAGTTTGGGGTTTACCGAGTTGGGAGATGAGGGCACATCAACTCATCCCCAGAAATTGCAGCAATCGGCATTTCGGGGCGACTTTGTCTCTTCCCGCTCTGATACAAAAGCAGAATGCGCGCTATCCGCTCCTGCCTGTTATTACTCTTGTTCTGCAGCCCCAAACTCATCCTTGATCAGCCAAGACCTTCGTGGACGACTCCAGTTGTTCCCTTTCGCATTGCTGACAACCTCTACTACGTGGGGAGCCAGGATCTTGCCAGCTACCTCGTCGTCACGCCAAAAGGAAATATCCTCATCAATGCAAATTGGGCTACTTCTCCACCGCAGCTACGGGCGAGTGTGGAGACGCTCGGTTTTCATTGGAAAGACACCAGGATTCTGCTCAACAGCCAGGCGCATGCCGATCACATGGCTGGCGCGGCGGAAGTGATGCGCGAGACACATGCCAGGAACATGGTGATGGACGGCGACGTGAAGGTTGTTGAAACCGGCGGACGGGCGGACTTCTTATCGCCTTCGCCTAACATCCCCACATACACTCCTGCACACGTGGATCGAGTTCTCCATGACGGAGACACCGTAAGCCTGGGAGGTGTGACACTGACGGCCCACAAAACCGCCGGCCATACGCGCGGATGTACCACATGGACGATGCGCTCTCACCTTCCAGGGGAGCCCGCGGAAACGATGCGGAATATCGTCATCGTCGGAGGGACGACCTTTTGGTCGGAGTACCACTTCGTCGTTACCCCCGGCCATCCCGTAAGCTACCCCGGCATCGTTCAGGATTTCCAGCATACCTTTTCGGTGTTGCGTGCTTTGCCCTGCGACGTATTTCTGGGTGCCCACGGCGGGTACTTCGACATGCTCACCAAACTGAAGCGCTATCCGCAAGCGGGTCCCCATGTTTTTATCGACCCCGATGGTTATAAGGAGTTCGTCGCTGACGCTCAGGAGACCTTCGAGAAGGCACTAAGCAAACAGGAAGCCGGGCGGTTCATTGACTGTTCCGCTCCAGCCGCTTTTGACTATTGTCTCGACCTGCCTTAACGATCGGGTCATTCCAGAAAAAACCCCGAAAACCCGGTAGTATTCACTGATTTCCAGGGGGAACCCGGTACCTTCTCCGGCGTCCTGACCGCCGGCCAGGCTGATAAGCGCAGACTCTCCATCGTCCCCTTTCAACCATGCGAGAACGCGACCGCCGAGTTACAAGGTCTCCGCACTATGCCCCTGGGAAGAGTATGCTTTTAGGCGAACAAGACCCAGCCGTCGCACGAACGGCAGAGGGGGATTCCATGAGGCGCTGCCTACCTTGCCTATTGCTTCTTCTCCTGTTTTTGCCAGGTCCCGCGCAGAGTAAGAAGAAAGATCCCGACATCCCCGCCCTGTTCCGCCAGGCCCGTTATGTGTACGTGGAGGCGGTCGATGGAGATGAGTTCAACCCTCGACTTTATCCTGAAGATCGCCAGGCCATTGCAGATGTGAGACACGCCCTTCAGGTGTGGAATCGATACACGCTGACCATCCGGCGGCAGGACGCGGATCTGGTCTTCGTGGTGCGCAAGGGCCGCCTAGCCGTCGCGAACGTGTTTGGAGGGGTCCGTACTGGCGCGCGGACTTCTGGCCCCCAGACGCCTGATCAAGACCCGAACCGGGATCCCGCGCAATACCCAAACTCTGGAACGGAGGTCGGAGCATCCGGCCAGGTTGGTTCTCCGGATGACTTCCTCTTTGTGGACGTAGTGAGCCCCGGAGGCAGGCTCGGCCCGCAAATCTGGATGCAATCAAGAAGGGACGGGCTCAACACCCCGGAGATCCCGCTCTTCAAACAAATTAAGGACGCTGTCGACAAAGCTTACCCGTGATAGACCGAGACATACGCTGTTGACATGGAAGGCACAGAAACGTCTACGCTTTGGCGCGCCGGGGGTATTTCGATGAAGAGGCTGCTGCTGTCAGTCGTTGCGCTGGCTGCGATGTTTGGAATGGGCGCGCGAGCGCAGGATCTTTCTGGCAATTGGCAGGGTACGCTGAAGGCCGGCAAAGACCTGCGCGTTATTTTCAACCTATATAAGGGGGAAAAGGATGGGTGGGGCGCGAAGATGTACAGCATCGATCAGGGCGGGCAGCCGATTCCGGTCTCGTCGGTAACCGAGCACGGATCGAGCATCAAGATATCGGTCGACATGATCGGCGGGACCTTCGAGGGGAAGCTGAGCGAAGACCGCAAGACGATTGCCGGTGCGTGGACGCAGGGGACGCAGCCGCTTCCGTTGACCTTAGTACGCGCCACGCCGGAGACGGCGTGGGAAATTCCCGCGCCTCCTCCTCCGCCGAAGCGGATACCAGCGGATGCTAACCCGACGTTTGAAGTAGCCACGATCAAGCCCACCCAAGAGGGGACCCGCTTTTCAATCCATCCCACGGGCAGCGGCGAGCTCGTCGCAACCGACGCGTCTCTTGCCTACCTGATCAAGTTCGCTTATGAAGTTCACCCTCGCCAGATCACGAAGGGACCAGCTTGGCTTGACACAGATAAATATGACTTGACCGCCAAGCCCGACATGGAGGGCCAGCCCAGCCTGAAGCAAATGAGGGTGATGGTTCAGAAGCTGCTGGCCGATCGCTTTCAGCTTACTTTCCATCGCGAGAAGATTGAGCTCCCCGTCTACGCAGTCACCGTGGCAAAAGGCGGACCGAAGCTTACCAGGAACGACACCAATCCCGATGGCAATCCTGGCTATGGCGGCGGACCTGCAGGGATGCGAGTCATCAACTCGACCATAGCGGAATTCATCGGCTTTGTTCTGAACGACTCTCTTGGCCTGCCGGTGGTCGATCAGACAGGACTCGGCTCGGCGCGGTACAACTTTGTCCTGAAGTGGACGCCAGATCGGCCCAGTGGTATGGCCGCGGGTGCTCCGCCTGCTGACAACGCGGACGCGCCCCCGGACATCTTCACTGCGATGCAGCAGCAGTTGGGGTTGAAGCTGGAGTCGACAAAGGCTCTTATGGATGTGATGGTGATCGATCGCGTGGAGAAGCCGTCACCGAATTAGCAGTCGAACTTCCCTAAGACGGAAATTTCAGTAACTCGGACTGCCGATGCCCCAGCAAGAATGAGTCCTCTTACATCAAAGGAACCGACATCGTAGTTGACGGCGGATCGTTGAACGCCCCTGCTCGAAAAGGAGCACCCGCTTCGTAAAGGGATTGTCCGCCCACCGCGGAAAAACGAAGGAGGAGTATTCCTCTCCTCCCCCACTTCTAGATTATTACCTACCGGGGGGCTTGCGGCAAGACCCGGGGCATGCTGCATCATCGTCGCCTGAAGCACAAGAACCTACAAAGGGAGGCACGATGAAAGAGCATGCGGTAGTGATTGCCGGAGGAGGTCCGACGGGCCTGATGCTGGCAGGCGAGTTGGCGTTAGCGGGCGTCGACGTAGCCATCGTCGAACGCCGCCCTAACCAGGAGCTTGCCGGTTCGCGTGCTGGCGGTCTAAGCTCACGCACTCTCGAGGTATTCGATCAGCGCGGAATCGTGGACCGGTTCCTCGTAGAAGGACAAATAGCCCAAGTCACGGGATTCGCGGTCACGCGTTTAGACATCAGCGATTTTCCCACCCGCCACAACTACGGGCTGGCGCTGAGGCAGAAGCATATTGAGCGCATTCTCGCTGGGTGGGTCAGCGAGCTGGCGGTGCCGATCTATCGCAGCCGTGAGTTAACATGTTTCGCGCAGGACAGCACTGGCGTCACCATCGAACTGTCCGATGGCGAGTTGCTGCGGGCAAGCTATCTCGTCGGGTGCGATGGAGGCCGCAGTCTGGTCCGCAAAGCTGCTGGCATTGAGTTTCGAGGATGGGATGCAACGACCAGCAGCATTCTCGCCGAGGCCGAGATGGCGCAGGAGCCGCCATTAGGTATCCATCGCACAGCACCTGGTATCCATGCCTTCGGCAGGGAGAAGTACGAAATTCGCGACGGCAAGATAGTCTTTGCCAAGCAAGGTCCCATCGGTGTCATGGTCACTGAAAAGACGGTCGGCGCCACGACCGAGCCGACGCTGCGCGATCTCAGCGAAGCACTCGTCGCCGTATGCGGAACAGATTACGGAATCCATAATCTAACTTGGATTTCCAGGTTCACCGACATGTCGCGGCAGGCGGCGGCTTACCGCAAGGGCCGGGTTCTCCTGGCTGGCGATGCTGCACATGTGCATTCTCCGGTGGGCGGACAAGGCCTCAATATTGGTGTGCAGGATGCAGTGAATCTGGGTTGGAAGTTGGCCCAAGTGGTGAAAGGAATATCCCCTGAAGGCTTGCTCGACACTTATCACGTCGAGCGGCATCCGGTCGCGGCCCGCGTGTTGCGCACGACAATGGCACAGGTCGCACTGCAACGTACGGATGATCGTACTGAAGCCTTGCGTGAAATCGTATTGGAATTCCTTGGCATGGAGGAGCCTCGCAAGCGCATCGCTGCCGAGATCTCCGGACTTGGTATTCATTACGACCTCGGCAACGGGCATCCGCTGGTCGGCCGCCGTATGCCTGACCTCGACCTGATCACGCCCGATGGTCCTGTGCGTGTCTTTACGCTCCTCCAAAATGCGCGGCCATTGCTCTTGCATCTCGGCGCGCCCGGCAGCTTCAACATCACGCCGTGGTCAGACCGCATCAAGTTGGTTTACGCCAACTATGACGGTCCATGGGAGCTGCCTGCGCTAGGCTTGGTATCCGCTCCAACCGCAGTGTTGATCCGGCCCGATGGATATGTGGCGTGGGTGGGAGATCAAACTCAACCGGATCTCGCTGACGCGCTAACCACCTGGTTCGGACCGCCTGCTGCGGCGTAGCGCACTTGCTTCCAGGCTCGTGCTGTCAACTTGCCCGCGTGCCAGCAGAATCGGATTCCCATCCGGTTGGCACTGAGAGGAAACCACCAGGAATGGCAATTATCAGTCGCTGGTCCGTCTAAAGATCGTTGCGCGTTCGAGCATAGAATCGCTTAGCTTTGGAGCGATTGCCACAGAGTTGCATGTCGCACCACCGTCGCGAGTGGTTCCTGCTTCGATCCAGAAAGAGCCATCTACAGGTTTTCTCACTGCATTCGCGAACATCGTCAATATCCGATGAGGTAATCAGAACTACTGCGGCTTGTACTACCTGGCGAAGGGGTCCATCAGGTCTCTCTGTAACATCAGGAAAGCTACGGACAAACCTGCGTTTGTGCCACACAACTTCGTCCACGGTTCGAGCTCGGGAGAGAAACCTGTTGAGCGCTTGCAAATGCGATTCGTCGGGGCTTCGACGATGGACCGCAGACAGAATTAAGAAGTAGAGGGCCTCCCGCAACTCGATGACGTCTTTGAGAACGCGTTGGGAGTCAAACTCACTCACGTCACCCAGAAGCTTGCGCATCTGAGCCGTCCTAATAACCCCTGACTGTCGGCAAAAGGCAAGGAAACATTCATAGGTGGGGAGAAAATCGACGAGGCGATCCCGATCGTAGCGAAAGTCCAACGTATTGGCGAAATCAAGCGCCAAATGACCCGCAACGAGTTGAAAATCGTTTGCCATACGCTTAGCACTGATTGTAACCGCCTTCACCCCCGTTGACAGGTTATATCGCTGTCCATAAATTATAACCAGCAATACGCGGCTAAGGCGGTTATGAGCACTCAGAGCAAAACGAGGAGAAAGTGTGGACTCAAACGATCTGTATGAAGAGGTCTTAACGCAAGCAGCGGTACAGGCTCGGTGCTACCTCCGAACGATTCGAGAGCGTCACACTGGGGTGACACCGGAAGCGATCCAAGGCATGAGTGCGCTCGGCGGTCCGTTGCCCCTCCAGGGAGAGAGTCCACTGGAAACCCTGAAACTGCTCGACCACGCCGGCTCACCGGCCACCGTGGCGAGTATGGGTGGGCGTTTCTTCGGAGGAGTCATCGGCGGCGCTTTGCCAGTCAGCGTTGCGGCTCACTGGTTGGCCGATGCCTGGGATCAAAATGCGTGCCTGTACGATATTTCGCCGGTCGGAGCACATCTCGAAGACGTCGTTCTTTCCTGGATCCTCGAATTGCTCGGTCTGCCGCCAGGCAGTGGCGGCGCGTTTGTAACCGGTACACAGATGGCTGATGTGACCGCTCTCGCCGCGGCGCGAAGCAGTATCCTGCGGAAAGTGGGATGGGATGTCGAACGGGACGGATTATTCGGAGCTCCTCCGGTCACCCTAATCGTCGGTGAAGAGGTTCACGCGACGATGTTGAAAGCCTTGGCGCTGCTCGGGTTCGGGCAAGGCCGAGTGCAAATCGTTCCCGCGGACTCTCAGGGGCGCATGAAGCCGTCGCTTCTACCTCGCGTGTCTGGGCCGGCCATCGTTTGCGTCCAGGCCGGTAACGTGAATACGGGTGCCTGCGATCCAATCGCTGAGATCTGCGACATTGCGCACCAAACGGGCGCATGGGTGCATGTCGATGGCGCCTTCGGTCTCTGGGCTGCCGTTAGTTCTCGTCGAAAGCATTTAGTGGAGGGTCTTGCGCGGGCAGACTCCTGGGCGACCGACGCGCATAAATGGCTCAACGTGCCTCAGGATAGTGGAATTGCCATCGTAAAGGATGCGGAAGCCCTGGGTCGCTCGATGTCGATTGCAGCAGCTTATTACCCTCCGGATGCTGACGCGAAACGGCAGCCCATGCAATGGGGGCCTGAATCTTCGCGTCGCGCTCGGGCCGTTGAAATCTGGGCAGCACTGCGATCCCTCGGAAAACAAGGTGTGGCCGGCCTCATCGATCGTTGCTGTCAACACGCTGCAACATTCGCTGAGGCTCTTCGTGCCGGAGGGTGTGAGGTTCTTAACGAGGTGGTGCTGAATCAAGTGCTGGTCTCTTTCGGAGACGACGAAATCAACACCAGGATCATCGATGCTGTGCAAGCAGAAGGAACCTGTTGGTGTGGCGGCACCGTTTGGAGAGGGCGCAAAGCAATGCGAATCAGCGTGTCCTCTTGGGCAACCACGGACCTCGACGTTAGCCGCAGTGTGGCTGCAATCCTGAAAATTGCAGCAGATCCTTTGAGCAGCATCGACGACTGAGCGTGGCTAAATTGAACCGTTCCGCCCGCAGGCTGCGGTCATATAAAGCGCCCGCGCTCCAGATGCACGCTGTTCTGAACGAGAGGGCGCGGACCGTTAGCGTGCACTAAGATTGACCGGGTTGTTTCTTCAGAAGCCTCCATAACTGGTGCACCGCACCCGCCATCTGGTCTGCCGGAGTGGCCGCAAACCCAAGCACGAACCCATGGCGTGGCTCATTCACATAACAGGGCGACAGTGGCCATAGGCATAAGCCGTACTTTGCTGCCTGACTCGCGATTTCTGCGTCGCTAAATCCTGATGGGAGGGTCACCGTCAGGTGCATTCCGGCTCCCGCGCCGTGGATCTCGAGCATATCCCTGCAAGTGTTCTGCACGCTCTCCACCAGAGCAGTCCGGCGTTCCTTATAGAGTGCCCGCATGCGGCGAATATGCCGGGAAAATTGACCGGCACGGATGAAATCTGTGAGCACTTCCTGGAATAAGTAGGAAGGGAAGATACCTGACGAGAATCGTACTGCCATAAATCTTTCAATGAGATCGGGCGGGATAACAATATAACTCACTCTTACGGACGGAAAGATAACCCTGCTGAATGTCCCAATGTAAATCACGCGTGCGTCTGAATCGATTCCCTGAAGGGAGGAAACCGATGGAGTGTCGTAACGGTATGCGCCGTCATAGTCGTCTTCCACAATCCATGCGCCGTTATCCCGAGCCCAATCCAGCAGATGCAGCCGGCGAGAAGCGCTCATGGTAACGCCTAGGGGATATTGGTGCGACGGCGTAACAAACGCCGCACGCGCTTTCGGCAGCAGATTAACCCCTGCAGACACATTTATGCCTTCGTCGTCTACCGGGACCGGGACAATTCGGCAGCCTGCCTCGAGCAGAACCGACTGTGCAAGCTGGTAGCCCGGCTCTTCCATCCACACCGGGTCGCCAGGATCGAGCAGCACCCTCGCCGTAATTTCCAGAGCCTGTTGCGATCCCGATACGATCATGATTTGCGACGGGTCGCATTCGACGGCCCTCGCGGTGTGGAGGTAAGAGCAGATTGCCTCTCGCAGGCGATCAAGCCCCATCGGGTCGTTGTCATGAATGGCGCGCAAACGTGGTCTTCGACCGTGTTCAGCCAGCAGTTTCGACCACGCTCCGAAGGGAAACTGATCGAGCGCCGGCTGGTGGACTCCGAAGGGCCCCCAGCCATCTCGCCACGGAACAGTTTCGCATCGCGGCAAGAACGAGGAACGCCGGGAAAGACAGCGAGATCCTCCGTTAGTTGACCGTGATTTTCTACCCTGTCGGAGTTGACCCGGCAGTGATGCCGAAACGAAGGTTCCCGATCCGACTCGACTTTCGAAGTAACCCTCGGAAAGCAACTGTGCATAGGCGCCGAGGACCGGAAAGCGGGATATCTCCAGATCTTCCGCCAGGTGCCTGCTGGAAGGTACCTGTTGTCCGGGCTGCAAATTGCCACGCAGAATTGCGGCACGGAACCCTTCGCAGATCTGGTGTTGCAGCGGATGCGTATCAAGGCGGTCGATAGGGATGACGGGTGCAATTCCTGACAAGTCTCTCGCCACTTCTTTCACTCCGCTGCTATTCGCGTTGAGCTGAAGAATGCGTGGATCCGAGTCGGCACCCAGGGCCGCTCCGAAGACGCTGGTCGACGGGCTCACGTCAGCCTTTGCTTACTGCTGACGGAAAGGTGGATTTGCCCCCGAAGTAGCACTCAATGCTCTCCACTTTTCCGTCTCTGAGCCGGAAGTACTCTACATTTCGGAATGATTTACCGTTCTTTGTGTGGCATAGATACTTGACAAACGCCTCGTTGCCACTTCCGAACACCCGCTCCAGATCAAATTGATCGATAAAGTTAACCTGTGTATCCCAGCATTGCGTTTTGAAAGCGCTCTTACTGATGTGGTCGTCGCCGGCCGCGCTGGTGAAGGTAAAGTTGTCGGCCATCATGGCCTCAAATTCACCCTGGTCCTTTTTCTCCCATGCCCTATACCACCTCCGGACAATTTCTTCGTATGTCGTGCTCCGCTCCGTACCTGCGCGCGCCCGTGCCGTTACCAGGAGGCCCGCCGCTCCAGCCAGTGCGCAAGCTCCCGATTGGAGCGCCTTCCGCCGTGATACTCCGATCCTTGTCATGTCCATCCGCCTTTTCCAGCTCTTGGGTTAGTGGCTTCTGGCGCCACGCTATCGAATCGGCAACCCCGAATCATTTCCCTCTTCGGCGCCGTTTTGGGACTGTTGCCGAAACTCCCGATCGCCCCCGCGGCGCGGAACGCGGCAATGGTTGGAACAGCAGCTCGATGTATCGCCGCAGATGATCAATGCACTGCGCCGCAATTGCAGCACCACCCCGGGCCTTGGCCAGGATGAACGCGCCCTGCAGGGTGGCCTGGATGTAGAGTGCGAGACTTTCGGCGGTCCATTCGGGGCGCATGCCGCGCTGCCGCATCGCCTCTTCAATGTCCGCCTGCAGTGTTGCCGCGTGCCCGCTGATGCTCCGGTTGCATGCCTCGCGGATAGCCGGGTGCGTGTCGTAGACCTCCTGCACCATCGTCCCCGCCAGGCAGGTAAAGTCGGGCAACTCTCCCGTCAGCAGCGCCTTACGAAGGTCCACATAGGCCAACAACCGCTCCAGCGGGTCGGCTAGCTCGTGGTAGGACGCGGAGCCGAACTGCGCCTCCGTGCCCTCAATCCAATAGTCGGCCGCGGCCAGCGCCAGTTCGTCCTTGCTGTCAAAGTGATGGAAGAAGCTTCCTTTGGTCAGACCAGCCGCGTCGCATATATCCTCAACCCGCGTGGCCGTATATCCCTTGATGCGGATCACCCGGATCGCAGCCTGCAGGAGTTTGGTTTTCGATTCGTGTCTCGCTTCGGCTATCGGCATTTTTGGTACCAACCAGTGGGTATGTTGTTTACTATACCGGCTGGTTGGTACGCTCATCAAGATGAATCTTTGCTAACCGCGCAGTTCTTTCGTCCTCGCGTTGAGAGAATTGGTCTCACGTCCCGAGGTCTGACTGGCTCAATGCCCTTGCGAGTCGAATGAGTCCCTGCCGTATCGCAAGCTCGTCAAATCCGCCAAAGCCGAGGAGCAACGCATTCGGATCAGGACGTCTCAGGGTGCATCGATCGACGGCAAGAACCTCAACGCCCTGGTCCGCCGCCAACTTTTCCGCCTGTCGTGAAGTCATTCCATTCTTGAGATACCCGATCGTGTAGAGGCCGGCCCTGACGTTAGAGATCTCAAGCAACCCACCCAGATGTTGCTTGGCTCCTTCCATGAGTGTTGCGAGGCGCTCCGCATACAGATTCCGCATCCTCCGCAGATGACGTGCCAGGTGCCCATCGACGATGAAGTCGCAAAGCACCGCCTGGTCAAAGGATGAATTCCGGAAATCGGTTCGGTAACGGAAACCCAGGAAGAAATCTATGAACGGCGCAGGCAATACGACGTAGCCCACGCGTAAGGCTGGGAATAGCGTCTTGCTGAACGACCCGATGAAGATAACGCTTGAGTGATTGTCGAGACTTTGCAGGGCAGGCACAGGCGGTCCCTCAAACCTATATTCGCTGTCATAGTCGTCTTCAATAACAAAAGCGCCGGCGCGGGAGGCCCAGCTAAGAAGGGCCATCCGCCGCTCCAGCGACATCGTTACCCCAAGCGGGAATTGGTGAGCCGGCGTTACATACGCGCCCTTCGCATCCGGACAGATCTTCATTCCGGCAGAAACAGACAGTCCTTCATCATTCACTGGTACAGCAATCATCCTGGCTCCGACATTGTCGAACGCGATTCTGGCTCCGAAATATCCAGGATCTTCCATCCATATCGGATCGCTCTTTTTCAAGAGCAGCCGTGCCAACAGGTCGAGCGCCTGTTGTATTCCGGAAACGAGGACGATTTGTTCCGCAGTGCACCGCACCCCACGGGACGTGCGCAAATACTCGGCGATTGCATCGCGCAATGGCCGATACCCGCGCCGATCAGCCTCTTTCTTTAACCATGACCTGAACTTACGTGCTCGGTCTGCGGCAATACGTCCCCAAACCTCGGACGGGAATTCGTCGATGGCTGGAACCCCGATCCGAAAGGGGCGGATCCCGTCAACAAAAGCCAGGTCGACCCAGGGTTGCGGCCGTTTATATGTCGAAATGACGCGACGAATGTATGCCGGTGTCGTGGTTGCCTGGCGGGCTGGACGAGGCGCCTCTACACGATTGACCCACGTACCGAATCCGACACGGGAGGTGATATACCCCTCGGCTTGTAAACGCTCCAGAACGCTGACGACTGTACCCCGGGAGAGTGCATACTGGCTGGCAAAATCTCTGGATGCTGGCAGTCTGGCGCCCGGCGCGAGCCGGCCCTCTAGAATGGCAGAGCGCAGTTCGCCATATAGCCAATTGGTCAGGGTCTGATGGCGCGACCGGCTTTTGAGAGTGAGCTCGAACGAGCTAACGGCTTTCGGCATCTCAAATGGTCCAATAAATTTTACGAAAATGGCTCTGTTCAATGTACCACTGCGGCCATACGATCAGGTCTGAAGTCGAGAACGCATGGATCGTCATTGGGTTCTGGCTTCTCGCTATAACATTTTTCCTAATGGTGTAGACCGAAGAACTGCGCTTGACGCGGCCATTCCGTCAAAGAACGGCCGCACACAACCGATCTCACCAGACCACAGTATTGGGAAAAATGCTTTAAGTGACTCACGGGAGATCAACAGATGAAAGTTGGAGTTTGGTTCTATGGCTTGGGCACCGCTCTCACCGGCATTCTGGATATCGCCTGGGGTGCATTCGATGCCTCTCATCAGCCCATCAAATCTCTGGGCAAGAATCTTCCTGGCCAACACGTACTGGCCTACGTCGTGGGCGTCTGGCTGGTCGCAGCGGGTCTTGCAATTTTGTGGCGGCGTAGCGCAAGGATTGGCGCCGCGGCATCCGCCATCGCCTACCTGATTTTCGCGGCACTGTGGTTCCCTCGGTACTATGCTGGAATTCATGCGTATGGCTGGCGAATCGCCGTCTTCGTAGGCATTTCTTTCGGGCTCGCTCAACAGTTAATGCTGGTCGCTCCGGCAGCCATCGTTTTCACCTTCCCCGGCTCACCGGATTCCCTCTTGCAAAAGAGAGCAGCTATCGCGGCACGTTGGATGCTCGGATTGCCTCCTGTCATCTTCGGCTTATTTCACCTCACCAGCATTCGCGTCTTCGCGAGCATCGTCCCGCACTGGATGTCGTTTGGATATTTTTGGGCGGGGCTGACCGGAGTCGCCTTCTTGCTGGCAGGATGTGCAATTTGCTTAGGAATTATGGATGTCCCGGCCGCCAGGCTTCTTGCGTTGATGCTGTTGCTGTTTGAAGGTTTTGTCGAAATACCTCCTATTTTTAGCCGACCGCACAATCAGGCAACATGGGGTGCCGCCGTCTACAATGTGGCTGCGATCGGGGCATGCTGGATATTTGCCGAGTTTCTCGCCAGCCGAGCAGATCGAAAACGAATCGGTCCTGCAGAGAATGTCACCATGTCACGCCCCGATCAAGTGGTTGCGTGATTCAGTAACGCACGGTCGAAATGCTGCGAGACGCGGCTCTATTTCAGCGGACGTGAGCCTGCGATGAGGATGTCTATGAGTCTTCTGGCGCTTTGCTGCCAATCAGCGCCGGAGCCCACATGCGAGACGCCGATCAGCGCCCGAAGCAGGTCGAATGCATCCAGGTCTCTTCGCAGATCGCCGCTCCTCTTCGCGCGCTTCACCAGCTCATCGATCGCGCCCTGGATCAGGCTGCGAGAACCTTCATAGAGCCTGGACGGGCCGCCGACGATGTTATTGAGAGCGGGCGCAATGATGTGCTTTGCCGCGATGTGATCGACCAACAGCAGCATCCAGGCTCGAAGGGCTTCGATAGGGGACATCGTCTCGGCGAAACGCCCCGCCGCCGCCGCAAGTTTCTCCACTTCGTTCCGGTAAACACCTTCGATCAGCGCATCCCGCGTAGGGAAATGGCGATATAGGGTACCAGCTCCCACGCCCGCCTGCTTCGCGATTTCGTCGAGACTGGCATCCGCTCCCTGGCGGGTAAACGCTCCCTTAGCCACTTCAAGAATACGCTCGCGGTTGCGCAACGCGTCTGTACGCGGTTTCCGGGCCGGCGCTAATCGCTTCCTCGTCATCTCTAAAATTCTTGCAACCGGAGATAGTCTCCGATTATCTATCTATTCGGAGGCAATCTCCGTTTTAGTAGAGACTGCCGCCTTTCGTCAATGCTGGTTGTAAACAGATCAGGGAGGCACATATGCGTGTATTCGTTACCGGCGCTACCGGATTCATCGGTTCCGCCGTCGTGAAGGAACTCATCGGCGCGGGCCACCAGGTCCTCGGGATGGCGCGGTCGGACGCGGGCGCAAATTCGCTTGAAGCCGCCGGCGCTCACGCGCATCGAGGCGATCTGGAGGACCTGGAAAGCCTGCGCAGCGGAGCAGCCGCTTCGGATGCCGTCATCCACACCGCCTTCCGCCATGACTGGTCCAGCTTCGCACTAAGCTGCGAGTTGGACAAGCGGGTTATCGAGGTCATCGGCGCCGTGCTCCAGGGCTCCAGCCGTCCGTTCATCGTCAGCTCCGGAGTCGGAGTGGCTCAGGGCCGCGTCGCCACCGAGGACGATCCACCGTTGTCCCCCTCCCCATCCCTTCCTCGTGTATCAGAAGCGACGGCCGTCGCACTCATCGAGCGCGGAATTTGCGCGTCTGTGATGCGCCTGCCGCAGGTCCACGATACGGTAAAACAGGGCCTCGTTACTCCGCTGATCGCTATAGCCCGCCAGAAGGCCGTCTCCGCGTATGTCGGCGATGGTCACAATCGCTGGCCTGCCGCGCATGTGCACGACGCCGCCCGTCTCTACCGGCTTGCCCTGGAAAAAGGCACTGCGGGGGCCCGCTATCACGCCGTCGCCGAAGAGGGTGTCCAGCTCAAAGACATCGCTGCCGCCATCGGCCGCGGCCTGAACGTGCCCGTCACTTCCATCTCCAAGGAACAGGCCCAGGAGCATTTTGGCTTTTTCGGGTTCTTCGCCGGCAGAGATAGCCCGGTCTCCAGCGCGCGAACCCGGGAACAACTGCGATGGAACCCCACCGGCCCCTCCCTTCTCACCGATCTCGGGAACATGCGCTATTCCCAGCTCTAAACGATTTCTGGGTCTGAACAATGTCGGGCCGCACCAGCAAGCGGCCCAATCAACTCCGCAGAACGATCGGCAAACGGAGTCAAGGCTGCACAAGACAAACTGCTGCTGCAAGCCAACGCAATACTACCAATCACGGAGGAATCGACATGAAAAAGACATGGTTCATTACCGGCGCCTCGCGCGGGTTCGGCCGTATCTGGGCCGAGGCTGCTCTCAAACGCGGTGATCGGGTCACAGCGACCGCCCGCAAACTCGCAGACGTCGCCGATCTCGCCCAACGCTTCGGCGACACAGTGCTGCCCCTGGCCCTCGACGTCACCGACTCTGTGCAGGTGCAGCAGGTGGTTCAACAGGCACACGCGCACTTCGGCAGGCTGGACGTTCTTGTCAACAATGCCGGTGTCAGCCTGCTCGCCGCCGTGGAGGAAGCAAGCGACGAGCAGATCCGGGACCTGTTCGACGCGAACTATCTCGGAATGGTCCGGGTCCTTCGTGCTGCTCTGCCTCTGCTGCGGCAACAGGGCAGCGGACACATTCTCGGTGTCTCCAGCGGCCTCGGAATTGGAGCGCTCCCGCTCATCGGCTTCTACTCCGCCACGAAATGGGCAGTTGAAGCGCTCCACGAATCGCTGGCGCAGGAGGTCAAGCCGTTCGGCCTCAGCGTGACCATCGTCGAGCCAGGCGCCTACGCCACCGACTTCGGCAAATCCGCGAAGGTCGCCGATGTTCTGGAACCCTATGCGGACTTCCGAAAGCGGTTCATGGCGCGATTGACCAGCCTGGAACGCGGCGATCCTAATGCAACCGCAGAAGCCATCCTGAAGCTTGTGGACACGGAGAATCCGCCGCTGCGACTAGCACTGGGGTCCCAAATTCTGCCCGGCGCGCGCTCCCTGTACGCCGATCGCATCTCCACATGGGAAGCCTGGGAGGATGTCTCGAACGCGGCGCAGGGCCAGCCCATGAAACCTACAACCACAACCTAATCGCCGAGGTTGCCAACGAACGGAACCCTGGAACAGGCACGAAGGCGCAAATGACCGCAGCAAAGGAGCTGGAATTATGACCGGCACGGACCAGTCCAGGAGGAGCGACTGAGAGTCAGACTTGTCCAAATTCGAGGTGGGAGCCCCCGCATTTATGCGGGGGAACGAGCGCTTTAGCGCTCGGTGAAAGAGTCTCGACTTTGATCGCGCGCTTTAGCGCTGGCAATGCCAAAACCTCATGAGTCCCTGTGTAAGAGGACCGCGGAAGCGCGACAGTTCGCTGCCCCAATGCCGATCAATCGCGCATCCCGTAACTTGACTTCCGGATGGTCGCCTAGCCGGACAGAACCGCATTTTTTGGGGATTACTTCCGGATTGGCGGTGATACGGCCGGAATCACAGGATCGGTCTCACAGATGCTCGATTCGCGCCTCGGTGATTTGTCACGAATCCAGCTGCGACGCTGAAACTTACGGATCCCGTTTCATTAAGCACACCGGTGTTTCTGGTCAGTGATTCGGGTAAATCGGGTCTGCAGGGACTGGGGGTCCGTTCGCGTCAGGAACACCTTTGTATTGCGGGAGCATTCGAGCCTCTGCCCCGAACTTGTGATAGTCCGAATAGACAATGTCGTCAAGTCGCGTCTCGTATGGGGCGTAAATTTCAAATGTTTGTTCAAGAACCGTCAATGAACTCACCGTTCTAACCCGCAGAATCTGAACACTTCGAAGCGGGCAGATGTACTCTCTCCCTCCGATTTCAACCGGCCCATATTCGATCATGGTCGCCGCACCATCCGCGGGTTGTATCGGAGTCAGGTTTGGTTCTTTCATCCATCCCAGTTCCGCCTCCAGCGTCAGCCGAAGAATCGCTCCGGTATCAGGGTCAATTGTGAGTTCACCCACATATCTGGGCCACGTCGAAAAGGTACCACCTCCGACCAGGCAGCAATATTGAACGTAGTAGTGAGTATCATCGGCACCTACAAAGTAACGAAAGACAGCCCCCTTGCCCCGGTCGCCGCGTTCCCAATGACTCCATGTCAAAATGCTGCCACCATGTGTTACGTCAGTGAGCACGGAGCCTAACATGGGACTAAAAACACCAACAAGGTTCACGTGTTTTTGCCTGCTTTGTCGGCTCAGCTTCACAGATTTTTGATCCTGTTCCTCATGGCCGTTGCGATACCGGAGAATCGCTTTTTCGGTCGCAGCTTCACGCAACGTCTGATCGGCCAATGAGGTCTTCCATACGCCCTCTTGTTGAGGCAATGGCTGCTCGAACTCGGTAGCTGTGCGCACTGCAAAGAAATCGGGCAGTTTCGGGAGGGCGTCTTTCAGGTATGTGACCGTTCGTGAAATCATCCGGCGCTGTGCCTCGGGGTCAGGCACAGGGTCGGAGAGAACCTCGGATGCTGGTGGGTCAAGGAAAGCAGACTTGTCTGCTAGAACGACCAGCGCAGCAATCGACTTCTTGCCCCGCAAACGCTTCTGCCAGAGCGAGAGTAGAGGACTGCTGAGACGTTCGCTTAAGCGCATATCTTCCAGTCGCTTTGCCAAGGCGTCATCCTCCTCACCGCCGGAGGTGGCGAGAATTTGTTCCAGCTCGCGAACACTGACGCGTACGGGCGGAAAGAAAGACTGATCATAGAACACGGGTTGGTTGTAATAACCGATGTTCGTGCGCGCAGTTGCCCCTGGCGAATCGATTTCGACCCTAATGCGGTGATATTCATCCGGATGGGCTGCGTGCGGCGGGTCAAAGGACAAAGTGTAGAACATCGATGCGGCTTGAACGCAACGTTCGATAGAGCGCGAAATCTCTGTAGTTTCATCGACCACCAGCCCGCCGCTCTGAATAGCTAACACCGGAAGCGAAAAATGCGAGTAGGGAGCAAAGCCTTGCTCCTCCAGCTCTGACGGTGTGCGAACCTCAGAAAGATAATTCTTGTAAGCATCGATGAATGCTGAAATCGTCGGTTCAGTATGCGTGCGAGTGTCCCTTTCCGTGTTGGGGGTTACCGGTTCACTCCGGGCGGTAACCTCTGAGATGACCACCCGCGCTTCGTGCAGGCGCGTGGATAGCTCCACCAACCAGGGGAAAGCCCGGTCCTTGTATTGCGACGTACGGTCTACCTTCAACCACCCGAAACCCATCCAAAGCACGAGCTTGCGGCCAG
Organism: uncultured Acidobacteriaceae bacterium; assembly: GCA_963743365.1. Taxonomy (GTDB): domain Bacteria; phylum Acidobacteriota; class Terriglobia; order Terriglobales; family Acidobacteriaceae; genus PALSA-350. The sequence goes on along the minus strand of CAVUQE010000008.1, from coordinate 260,182 downwards.
GCTTAAGCCTTCGCTCGATGGCTATGCTGTAAACCGCTTGCAAACTCAACTCCCAGCGGGAGTTTCTCTGCGCTTCGGTTTCGACCCTTAGCGAAGATGACAACAATGGATCCTGTACTCGTGAAGGAGTCCAGACCTTGCGCTGATAACGATGTCGCGCAACATCATCGGCCAGTGCGTTACCGTCGCTTGTCGGCGCTAAAGTAGCGTATAGTCCAAAGTTCGTGAACAAGTAAACGGTGGTTGGGTGGGGAAGCAATCCGCCATCCTGCCGCAGGAATGTTATCGACTCGGCCTTTACAATCTTCAACTGCTTGGGCGAAAGGTTGACTTCATCGATGACTAGCACCACCTCGGTTAGTTGCTCATTCTCAGTTGCCGGGTGTTGATTTGAAGCCGCGAAGGAAATAATATTTTGCGGCTCACCGTTGTCTGTAAGGGTGAAATCCTTTGCCGTCAAATCCGCGGATGGATTTCCTTGACTGCCGGTCACAGATACATCCAAGTGGATTAACCCTTCTCGAGGTAAGTTGGTCTCCACCTTGAGTGCACTGTACGGAGCCGTCTCGTTTACTGGAACCTGAGAGGTTTCAAATTGGCCGTAACCACGGGAGTCAGATAAGACTACGAGAAGGCAAATTAAGAAGCCTGGCAAATTGCAGACTTGGATCCTCATTCGGGCCGCACCTCGGATCGGCCTCTGTGGGCCGCCCTCAAAGAATATCTCGGCTGATGTCGACTGGATGCGTCAACAAATCATTCTTGCGGAAATTTCGATCTCAGTTCGTGAAAACCGGTCGGATCGTCGCCAACGCGGAAGTTACGTCGCTTCGGATGAGCCGCTGAGCCCTGACGAGTCTTCAGTTCTGTCGCCCGTATGGTCGACGGATCTCATTCCCGTTGACGGGTGTTGCTCCAAACGACCTGAGACACTCCGACAATCAGCATGATTGCTCCGTAGAACACCCAATGTTGATCGCCTTGCATGAAGCTGCGACTAAGAGAGCCCCAAGCAAGATTCAGCCCCTGCAGAATCCAGATCCCTCCCATCAGAACCATCAAGACACCGATGAGGCTGCTGATCACGCGCATCACCGCGTTGAATGTACGACTCATCGCGCACCTCGAGACAAAAAGGTCTGTGTCCACCTGCTGCGGGAGCAAATCAGAAAAGCTCTGAATAGTGGGCTCCTGAGCATATTAATGCGTCTAGGGTACATCTCGGTAGGGTTGTGGCCTACTCGGAAGCAATTCTGCTGAATGACGACCTCAGGGCAGCGGTGAAGTGCATGTAAAACGGGAATTTCGGAAACCTCCGGTTGCTTCACCTCTCACCGCTGGGAGGTTACCGATAACCCTAAGACTTTACAGGCGCAACAGAAAATCACTTCCGGATTGTCCGTGATCCGACAACTGCCCCATGCGTTATCATCGGCTAACAGCACACGACAAGCGTGACGACCGCCATCGATGGCAAAAACGTGTCCTTATCGCTACAACTGGCTCTCTGGGCGATCTTCCAGCACGATAGAAACTGAGTTACGTTAAGCACATGACGCGCCGCGAACTCCTGACCTCTGCTTCGGCCTTCATCGCTGCGGGAATGATTCCACGCACATTCTCAGCGAACACGAGCGATCTCGATTTTGCCTCGGCGCTTGACGTTGCTGCCAGGATCAAGGCGAAGCAAATTTCTTCTACCGAACTGACGCATCGCATGCTCGCCCGCATTGATAGATACAACCCGAAAATAAACGCCTTCACGTACCAGGTGAGAGATCAAGCGCTGACGCAAGCACGCCGTGCCGATGCCGCCTTGTCGAGAGGCGATCAGGTTGGACCCTTTCACGGAGTGCCGATATGCGTCAAGGAGTCATTCGGCGTGAAAGGCGAGCCCGACACCTGGGGGATCGTAGCCCTCAAGGGTTCGAAGGCGCCCGCAAACTCCACCGCGGTCGAGCGCCTGCTCGATAGCGGGGCCGTCCTGCTCGGTGGAACCAATGTTCCGCTTGACTTGATGGACTGGCAATCATTCAACGACATTTACGGCACGACCAATAACCCCTGGGATCCGACCCGCACGCCCGGGGGATCTTCCGGCGGGAGCGCCGCCGCCCTCGCCGCTGGCCTGTCATATCTGAGCATTGGTAGTGACATCGCTGGTTCGTTGCGTGTCCCGGCAAGCTTCTGCGGAGTCTTCGCTCACAAACCGACTCTCGATCTCGTTAGCACAAACGGCCAAGTCCCGGGGGGCGTCCCTGGCTTGCCTGGGTTCTCGACCGGGCTTGCGGTGGCGGGCCCGATGGCACGTAGCCCGCGCGATCTGATGACGGCGCTTAGGGTGCTGGGTGGCCCCGTGGGATACAAGCGAAAGGCCTGGTCCTGGACGTTACCGCCGCCCCGCAAGCGCGCTTTAAAGGAGTTTCGGGTTGGGTACGTGCTGGACAGCCCCATGGCAAGCCCGACTTCCGAAGTGCGGCCGCTGCTGGACAGAACGCTCAGGGCGCTCGAGCGCGCAGGAGCACAATTGCGGTCCGGCTGGCCGCCAGGCTACGACCTGCGCGAAGCCTACAACAACTATGTTTTTCTTCTTGCTGCTTTCAACTTCAGCACAGAGGGCAAGCAAGCGGAGGAGATGGACCGCGAAAGGTACCAGCAGAATCCACAAAATCCCTTTGCCGCCGGCTCGCTCAGTTCATACGCTGACTGGCAGCAGCAACGCTTCCGGCAGCTCTCGTTTCGCGCCATGTGGCAAGAATACTTTGAACAGGTTGACGTTTTCTTGATGCCGACCTGCTTTACCGTTGCCTTCCAACATGACCACAAGGGAGATCTCTTGACGCGGACTATCCACACTCCTGATGGAATTCGCCCCTATATGCAACTCCTGCCGTGGGTAGTGACCGCGACCTTGACCGGCTGCCCGGCGACGGCTGCGCCGATCGGCCAAAGTTCGTCCGGCCTGCCGGTTGGAATCCAGATCATGGGGCCATTCTGGGAAGATGCGACGTCGATTGAGTTTGCGGCTCTTCTGAGCGATCAGATCGGTGGTTTCACAGCGCCCCCAGGGTACGGCGCCTGAACCCTTCGCTCGTGTCGTGAGACATTGCTCTGACGCGGCGCGGCCATTCTCATGGTCGACAATTCGGGACCTCATGCTCCCGACTGACGATCTAAGCTCGTATATCGACTGAAAACGGGATCGGTAATTTGCCTGCCAGACCCGCCTGGGTGAGGGAAGTTAATGGGATGAGACTTTGCTGGCACCACGGAGGGTCCACGCCGCGTCCGCCAATTGGATGGAGCCTTCCTCTTTGGTCATGAGCGGATGTCGCCTAACCGGACATTACACCCGTTCTGGGGTAACTTGCGGGTGGGCGGTGACCCGCCCGGAACTCCGAAAAGTCGAGGAATTCTCCGCTTGTAATGCTCAATGCGTCCTATTGGCGATTCTGCGCTCCTTGGGGACTTCCTCGGAACCGGTCGACGGCTTTGATAGTTTTGGCAAAGGGAATCCCGGCGTGTTACGACGCCAACAGCAATGACTCATCACGTGGCTACAAAGCTCCCCAACGGCTATCGGCTGCGGGACATGTTGGAAAACGTCCGGAAATGGGTGCAGGACGCCAGTAAACAGTACGGTGAACATATCCTGAAGGACCTGCGTGAGGCGGGAAATTCCGACTTCATTGATGCGGATCAACCGCTTCGACTGACGCCAACACACCGATGCGACGAGCCATTCAGCCGCGAACAGGACTGGGAAAGAAATACAGCGGTGGATGGTCCGGAGCGTCCACTAACCAGTAAGATTAGAACCTGGAATCCCATTTTTGCGTAGATAATGACCGATCTGAATTCACTCGTGGTCTTCGCATACGTTGTCGAGGCGAGCAGCTTCTCAGGTGCGGCCCGCATTCTCAAAATGCCCACCTCCACTGTAAGCCGCCGCATCGCCGAGTTGGAAGATCAACTAGAAATGCGTCTGATCGAACGTTCCACGCGGAGACTGAGGCTGACTGACGCTGGATCGGAGATTCTCGAACACGCGCGGCGCATGGTTGAACTCAGCGATGCCGTCGACAATGCGGCTTCGGATCGCGTATCGCATGTCTCCGGGACGCTGCGGCTGGCGTCTCCGCCCAGCATCTCCGACACGTTGCTGGCACCGATCATCGGAGCGTTTCAGGAGACATATCCCGATGTTCGCGTTCAGATCTTCATCACGGACCGAATCGTCGACCATGTTTCCGAAGGCGTCGATTTGACCTTCAGAGTTGGAGATCTTGAAGATTCCTCTTTGGTCGCCCGTAGGATCTTGAAGTACCGGCATCAGCTAGTCGCGAGTCATGCGTATTTGAAGAAACACAAAGCACCAAGGAATCCGAACGATCTGCTCCAACATAGGCTGCTGGCATTTTCCTTCTGGAAGCCGAAATGCCGGTGGACCTTTGTTCATGCAAACGGAAAAGACAAAGAAACGCTGACGTTTCAGCCGTATTTTTCGATGAACGATTATGCCGGACTCGCGACCGCGCTGGTTGCGGGCGCCGGTATCGGTGATCTTCCGCCGGTGGTGCAGCCAGACCTGCTGCGCGAAGGCCGATTGGTGGAGATTATGCCAAGGTGGAAATTTCGGAACTTTGATCTTTCTTTGGTTCATGCGGGCCATCGAAACATACCTCGGGTCGTTCAAGTGTTCAAGGAATTCGCGGCCAAAATGGCGCCACAGATCTTTCCGAAGCTGCCGGCCTAAGGTCAACAGGCCCTATCCTGGATTATCCCATATCTGGAAAATATATTTCCATTTATCCATCTAGTAGGAACAGGCTGGAAAAGACTATATTCGCTTTCGGACGAGATGGTGGAGGCCCCATCGCACGATGGAAGAACACGAGCCGGCGGAAAGATTGTTGCCCTCACCTGAATCTTCACCGAATCGATTAAAGCGGCAAAGGAGGGACGCATGGATCCCGCGATCGAAGCAAAGAAAATTGCATTCGACCAAGTTGGGAGCGGAGAAAAAGTCCTCTTAATTTCTGGCTTCCCGCAGACGCGCCTGTCCTGGAACAGGTTGGTTCCACTGTTATCGCGGAGGTTCGAAACGGTAGCGGCGGATTTACCGAACTTCGGAGATTCGGAAATCCTTTCAGCGCCGGCGACAACCGAAAATGTCGCACGAGTCTTTCATGAGTTTGTTGCGAACCTGGGCGCGCCCTTGCACGTTGTTGCGCACGATTTCGGCGCATGGGTTGCGTACAGCTGGTCTCTTCTCTTCGCGGCCGATTTCAGGTCGCTGACGCTCGTTGACGCGGGAATTCCAGGCGTCACTCTGACCAACGAGATTCAACTGTCAGACTTCAAGCGGAAGTGGAATTTCATTTTTCAAATGCTTCCCGATTTGCCTGCCGAGCTTACTCGAGGCAAAGAGAACGTCTATGTCGGATGGTGGTTCAAAAACAAAGCGCACAGGCCGGGAGCGATTCCTCCGTGTGACGTCAATGCCTACGTGCAGGCGTATTCGCGGGAAGGCCGCATGGATGCGGCTTTCGACTATTGCCGCCGGATCATCGAGGACATGGATTTTAACCGCAAACAGTACAAGGGCAAACTGTCCATCCGACTCCTTGCGGTTGGCGGCGAGTATTCAATTCCGAACATGGGAGACGCGCTGAAGCCTTACTTTGAGGATGTCACTTCGGTGGTGATTTCCGACTCAGGGCACTTTGTACCGGAAGAGCAGCCCGAGGCACTAGCGAAGGCTCTCATCTCCTTCCTTGGCGCGAGATAGTAGCTCTGAGCTGACTGAAGGGGGAAACATCATGTCGACTTCGCTGAGCGAAGGCCAGAAGGACTCTTTCAGGAGACTGCCAACCAAGCCATTGTTGGTTACGAACCTGCAGATACTGTCGTTTGTTGTCGCGCTCTCGGCTTTCGTTCCATTCTTCACTCGAAACACAAACGCGCAAACCCCGGCCACGCTCCCCGACTATGCGCCGCTGTTGCCGCAAGTCCAGGCGAAGGCGATCGCGATCGATCCCAAGAAGGGCTACGCAGTGAAGGAATTGAAGCCGGGGATATTCATGATCACCGACGGGGCCTACGAGTCCGTCTTTGCGACCACAGGCAACGGCGTCGTCCTCTTTGACGCGCCCCCGTCCTTTGCACAACACATCGTAAGCGCCGTGTCGGAAACAACCAAGGAACCGATTGTGGAGCTGGTGTACACGCATATCCACGTGGACCACATCGGCGGTGCGAGCCTGATCCTGCAGGACAATCCGTCGCTGGAGATTCTGGCGGAAGCCGGCACAGCGGAGTTCCTGCGTGAGATGCACGATCCGCATCGGCCTGTGCCGACTCGTACATTCAACAATCACTACACGCTCAAGAGAGGTTCTCTGACGGCTGAGATGAAGGTGGGTTACTGGCATACTCCGGAGGGCGATCTGCTCATCGCCATTCCGGATAAGAAATTTGTGATTGCCATCGATGCGTTCTCAGCTGGTGCTACGCCTTTCATGGGATTTGACCTGACGATGAACATGCACGATTACCTCAAGGAATTGGACACGCTTCTGGCGATGGATTTTGACGTGATGGTCCCGGGACATCACAGCACGCCGGCCACCCGGGAGGATGTGCAGATCGCAAAGGACTATGTGACCGATGTCTACAACGAGGTGTCGCGCATCCTCGTCGAAAATCATCGGGCGTTGTTGGCCGAGGCGGCACGAAAGTATGGCGATAATAAATGGGCCATCTCCAGCGTATTGATCGATAACGAAGTGGATCAGTGCGCACAGGAAGTCAAGAAACGCTGGGTCCAAAGGCTGGAAGGCGTCGACATCTGGGCGGCGAGCCATTGCCGGACGGCATTGGTTTATGCCGAGTGGGACGTCGGTCCGCGCTAGTGGTCGGAGTCTTCGGTTTTGCCTTACCCTGAAAGGAGAATGACATGTCGAGTTCGCTGAGTAATGGCCTGCCCGAGGCTCTGAAGAGTTTGCAGACACGGCCATTGTTCGTATTGCGCGAGCTGGTGCCGCCGCTGCTCGTCGTCGGTCAAACTCCCGATGCATTCCGTCGGATCGGCGTGATCCAAGGAGGAACATTCGAGGGCGAGCGGCTATCTGGCGAAGTCGTCAACGGCAACGATTGGCAGGTGGTACGCACGGATTCGTGTATCAAACTGGACGTCCGGCTTGTACTCAGGACGACGGACGGGGCATTGATTGTAATGACCTATCAGTGCTTGCGCACCGGACCGCGAAGCGTCATCGAGAAGTTGGACAAGGGCGAGTCTGTTGACCCGGCGAGCTACTACTTCCGGATGAATCCGATGTTCGAGACCAGCGCCCAAAAATACAATTGCATCAACCGTATCATCGCGATCGGTACAGGACACCGGCTTCCTGAGGGACCGATTTATAGCGTCTTCGAGGTTCTCTGATTCCCAGCGCCTGTTTGGTCCCCCAGGGCCATCAGAGTTGCCCACCTACCTTGATCGATTTAGGCTTTGGACGCTCTGATTTCCAGGAAAGTGAGGCAATGAAATGAGGGCAGCCTGGTATGAGAAACAGGGGCCAGCTCGGGAGGTTCTCACCGTTGGTGAAATGCCAGATCCGATTCCAGGCCCGAACGAAGTTCGCATTCGCATCGCGGCATCAGGCATCAATCCTGGCGATATCAAGAAGCGTCAGGACTCATTTCGAATTGGCATGGCATATCCTCGTGTCATTCCGCATAGTGATGGGGCGGGCCGGGTGGACAAGGTTGGCGATGGTGTTCCTCCTGAATGGGTGGGAAGGTCAGTCTGGTGCTACGGGGCACAGTCGTATCGGCCGTTTGGTACTGCCGCCGAATTTACTGTGGTTCCGTTAGAGAAAGTCGCTCCTCTGCCGGATAACGTGGCGCCGGAACAGGGGGCATGTCTTGGTATCCCCGGTATTACTGCCCACCGGGGCGTATTTGTGGCGGGCCCCGTAAACGGATGCATCGTATTGGTCCAGGGAGCAGGAGGATCCGTGGGTTTGTGCGCAGTCCAACTGGCGCGTCGCGCAGGAGCACATGTGATTGGGACGGTCCGATCGTCTTCGGAAGAGGAGACGGCGAAAGATGCCGGTGCCCATGAAGTGCTTCGCAACGATCAGGAATTTCGTGCGCGCCTGGCAGCGCTCGCTCCGGACGGGATCGACCACATCGTCGAAGTGGCCTTTGGAGCCAATGTCGATGCCGATGTCGAATTGTTGAAGATGGGCGGGTCTATCGCGACCTATGCGACTGATAATGCCACCCCTAAAATTCCGTTCTGGCAGATGGTGTTTAAGAATATCCGGATATTTTTCCTGGGCAGCGACGACTTTCCGGTGGACGCGAAGCTCTCAGCAACGCGCGACTTGAATGCCGCCCTTGATGCCGGGTGGCCCGGTTTCCAGATAGCCGGACGAATTCCGCTCGCGGAGATTGCCGGTGCTCATGAGCTTGTCGAGCATCCAGTCCGCCCAGGCCGGATTGTGGTTACCCTGTAGTCTCTTCGGCGAGTCATTTCTCCATCAAAAGTCGGGCCGCGATGCTCGGCAATGCTTTCGAACAGGCCGTGGGTGACAGTCGAGATCCCAGTCTTCCCGGGAATGAGTAAAAACACTAGCCAACTTGAATAAAGCCGCTTCTCGAACAGAGGTTGGGGTCTGATGTCCAGCGGATCAGCGATGATGAGCCCTCGCGAGACGCAGACAAACTATCCCATACTTGGAAAATACATTTCCATTTGTTTCCCTAGTGTGGCAACTGCAGAAAGCCTATATTCAACAAGCTGAGTTTCGTACGGTATGAAGGCACCGACGATCCAAGGAGTCTGCAATGAAGCCTAAGGAGATTGTTCAATCCCTATTGAACGGCATCAGGAACCCCGAAGTGGTTCGAGACCTATGTGGGCAAGATGTGACGTACGTCTCGCTAAATTTTAGCAACCCCGACCTTCATAAGATCATGCCTTGGTGTGGAACCGGTCATGGCGTGGACGCCATTAGCAAGACTTTCGACGATGTTTCTAAGTACTGGAGCATCGATACCTTCACCCCGGAAGCCGTCTTCGGCGAAGGCGAACACGTGGCTGTCTTTGGCAGATTCACCTACACGTCGACGAAACTTCACAGAACAGTCACCACTCCATTCGCCATCTATTGCATGGTGCATGGTGGGAAAGTGACGTACATGCAATTCATGGAGGACACCTTCGCTACAGCTTCGAGTTTCCGCTCCGGCGGGACCTGGAAGTTCCAGAGCGACCCTCATGGCGGTGAGGTCGAAATCTGACGTCTGAAGGCGCCGACAGATCTTCGCAATATGTTGGATAGCCTTGAGAATCTCCCTCGGGTCGTACCCGAACGGTATTGCTAGGAGCGGCATCAAACCGATACTTACGAGGCGAGGTTTTGCGATGGCGCGGCTGGTGCAGGAACGGTTCGAGAACCGTGCTGCAATGTCGGATGCTGCCCTCAACTGCTGCGTGACTGCGCTCCACATTTCGCAATTAGGACGGGCTTTCAATTTATTGATGATCCAAAAGGAAGCAGGGGAACTCACGCGCCAACCAACCACGGGTGGCAGTCGGATTGTGCCATTCGAGCCTGATCAGGCGGATTTGGCCCAGCTACAACAACGCGGTGCGTGTCCTGGACCAGACTTTTGGAAATCTGGAGCTAACGCACAAGGGCCGACGTGGTGTGGAGGTCAAATGCTAAGCGGCTGAAAGTACGGTCTGGCGCGAGCTGGGCATCTAAACCACTCCAAGGAGTAATCGTATGCGTGAACAATCAGTATCTGATGGCCACACGAGGCGGGATCTTTTGCGATTTGCCGCTGCGTCTGCCGTTGGGCTCGCTCTGCCTAGCGGCCTCTCAGCTGCGTCCGAAGCACCTGCTGCACAAGATGGTGTCTCCGGACCACTCCAGTCATCAGGCGTGCTGACGTTTGGACCTGGCAATGTGTTATTTGTGGGCGACATGACAGGCGCGAAGATCCATGCTTTTGCGCTCCGGCAGGCCGATCTGACACCGCAGACGGGTGTAGAACTCGGCAATTTTCACAACTTCGAAGGTCGGGACCACGTGGTGGGGCTGGATCAAAAGCTGGCCGCGCTCTTCGGTACAACCATCGACAAGATCGTCGTCAATGACATTGCGGTTCATCAACCGACACAGCAGGTCTTCTTGTCGGTTGAACGCGGTCGCGGAATAGACGCCATTCCCGCAATCGTGAAGGTTAACCACGGCAAGTTGGAGATTCTGGAGCTAGACGGCATTCCACACTCGCAAGTGTCAATTCCAAACGAACCCGATGCCAAGACCATGCTGGAGTTTGATCCGCAACGGATTTATGCGATTACGGATGTCAAATACTACAATGGCGAGATTTTTGTGTCGGGGATCACGAACCAGCGGTTTGCCTCGACACTGCACCGGATCCCTTATCCCTTCAACTCCAGCGTAGCAACCTGTACCGTGGAGATCTGGCATCCAGTCCACGGCGAATTTGAGACGCGCGCGCCGATCATAAGACATCTCATCCGGGAATTGAATGACGGGCCATATCTGTTCGCGGTTTATGGGTGCACCCCGCTCGTGCGCTTTCCGTTATCAGCATTGAAGGATGGTGCTCACGTTCGCGGCGAAGTGATTGGAGAGTTGGGCTACGGTGCGAATCCGCTTGACATGCTTGCCTTCACCAGTCCTGCTGACTCCAAAGATTATTTGTTGGTTACCATCGACACCCGAAGCGCTTCGCAAATCGCTGTCTCCGATTTAGCTTCGGCGCCGCCCGAGCCGACCGGGGGCCAGATCGATTTCGGACCGGGTGGCCTGGGGCGTACGCAGCGTGCCCTACCGATCAAAGCCGAGCATATGGCGATTCTGAACTCCAAATGGGCGGTCATAGCTTGGCGGCACCCACGGACGACCTACCGCTTGGACCTCAGTACGTTGGCGTTGCCTTACTTTTTCGAGCGCAAAGATGGCATGTCCGAAATGAACTGGCCAAATGGACCGGACCCTTTCCACTATCGGGAGCATCGCAACGAGATCGACTATGTTGGCCGCATGTGGCCGGCCTGAAGTCGTCTTTTGACATACCGTATGAATGGCCAACCAAAGCTGGTGTTGGACTCCGATCAGCGTGAACCCAGGTCCGGGTGCGTTTGCGTTGATAACCTTCATCCGGATCTGGTTTCCATTCTCCACGGATGTGCACAGTCAGCTTCTCTGCTGCGGTCGATCCTTCGAGTAAGAGTCGTCAAACCAGAAGCGCGGGGGGAAGAGGGGGTCCCGGATGTCTTCGGCCGCTATCAGGTCCTGGAAAACGGGTTGAAATTCATCCCTTACTTCCCGTTTGAACGAGATGTCAAATATCGTGCAGTTTTCGACCCGCGGCCGCTCGGTGTTTCTCTCACGGCTGAGCCGTTCGATCTTGAGTTCCTGATCCCTCCAGAGCAAGAGGCACGCTCGCTTACGACTGTCACCCATATCTTCCCTTCAAGCGATGTCCTTCCTGAAAATTCGCTGCGATTCTATGTTTGTTTTTCACGCTCTATGCGACGCGGACGAGCGCTGGACCAGATCTCGCTCCTCGATTCCGACGGACGACCGGTGGAAGATGCTCTTTACCGGCCTCCTGTTGAACTCTGGGATAGAACCATGCGACACCTAACGGTCTTGCTGGATCCTGGGCGACTCAAACGTTGGGTAGGTCCTAATGTTGAATTGGGCCCACCATTGAGGATAGGTCGAGAGTACACTCTGGAAATTGGTTCAGGGATGATTGACCTATATGGTCGTTCATTAGGTGAGCGCTTCCGTAAGCCTTTCCTTGTCGGGAATCCTGTTCGCGAACCCATCGCGGTTGAATCCTGGAAGATTCTGACTCCCACGACGGGTAGCAGACAGGCTCTCGTGCTCATGTTTACAAAGCCGCTCGATTGGGCACTCCTCTTGCAGACGATTACGATCGGATCGGTAGATGGGGCTGTCCTAGACGGACAAGTTGTAATCGATCAATGCGAAAGACGGTGGAGCTTCACACCAACTTCACCTTGGGTCCCGGGGGCCTATCGCATACGTGTCGGATCCAGCCTTGAAGATGTGTGCGGTAACAACATTACAGGGCCGTTCGAGAGACCTCTTCGAAGCGAACCCAATCTGACAACAGAGTTAAATGGCTCATCGTTGATCTTTCAATTGATATGATGCCCGCTTATAAAGCGGCTCACAGGTACTACCGCTCCAAGTGGGTTGTCGCTCCACGCTAGCTGATACGGTTGCGCGTGAGTAATTCTCCGAACGCCAGCGTCTTGCATATCCCGTTGGAAGGACTAGCAACTATCGTCGTCTGATGAGCGCATGGGCGATTTGTCGTCAAGTGAGCCTCCCTGCGGCAGATGGCGGAACATCAGCTTATTAGTTCGCAATGCCTGCATCGGATCGATCCGCGACGCCCTCCATGCCGGAACCAAGCATGGCCAGCGCCGCCACCACAGCAGCGTTCTAGCCACAGCCGCAAAGATCGCTCGATCCAGCGGCCGGCTTCCATAGAGCATCGACTGAAAAAGGCGCTCCTGTGCTGACTGCAAGCCCAAGCACCAGCCCATAAAACCATGTATCCGGGCATTTCTCACGGAACTCTCGGGCCACCTTATCAGCAGAGGCTGTGTAAGCCTCACGGTCGGCTGTTCGGTAAAGCAAGAATCGCAATACCCTGGAGCCTGTTCCAGGCTCTCAAAACCTTGCGGATGGTGACGAGCTCATTTCCAAGCTCTGCACGGCAACATATCCAAAGCAAAATAGGAGGACAGCAAACCCCAGCGGGTCCAGGATCTCGGGTGGACTCGGCAGCCTCAATGGAAGCGACAAGTTGCCATAAACCGCCTCCAAAGCGAAAAGAAGGATGCCTAGAGAAAGAACAGTGCGGTTGGGCAAGACGAGGTATCTCCGACAGAGTTTTGGCACAGCGACGACGATTGACAGGACTGTGAGCGAAATGGCTGCGAGGAGATGATTGTATGGCATGATTTTGAACGAAGAGCCGGTAAATAAGAAAAGAGCAACGCCTGCCACAGCAATCGCGAGCCCCGCTACAATCGCTCCTTGAAGAAAGAACCGCAGTTTGTCCTGGCTTAGGTCGAGAAAGGCCAGCAGAGCAATCACCACGACCGAGAACGACAAAACATTGCCCACGTATGGAAGACTGGCCAAAAGCCAATTCGGCAAAAGTCCGAGGTCAGCCAACGAACCAAACAGGTATTCGGTTCCCTCAATCGCACTCCAGATTCCGAGCCAGGGGAAGAATTTTCCCCCGCTCTGGCGCCGCATCACGGCGATGCCGCAGACACACAACCCGATAAACAGGAAAACTGTACCAAACAGAATGTATGGGATTCGATCGCGAAGTACCTCAACAACTTGACCGCTCATGGCAACACCTTCAGAGACTATTTCAACCTGCGGCCGCTTTCGCTGTCGGTGCGCAGCATCACGGTGAAAGCGTGAGCCACATGCAGCCGTGTCCGTGCCGCATTGGAGAGAATGATTGCCTACCGGCCTCAAGCGTCCGCGCCGAGCGAGATAAGATGATTCCATGGCGGCAGCACTAGACGGAAAAGTGGCCCTGATCACGGGCGGAAGTGCAGGAATCGGCAAAGCCGCGGCGAAGCTCTTCGCTGAGGCCGGAGCAAGCGTCGCGTTCGCCGCGCGCGGAGCCGAACGCGGACAGCGGGTTGAGCAGGAGCTGCGGCAAGCCGGCTTGGATGTTCGCTTCGTGCAGGCCGACGTATCTCAGTCCGAACAGGTAAAGTCTCTGATTGCGCAGACCGTCGAACAATTTGGCCGGCTCGATTGTGCTTTTAATAACGCTGCTGTCTTGGGCAAGAACGCCCGCACAGCCGATTTCAGCGAAGCTGATTTCGATGCCGAGGTAACCTCCAATCTGAAGAGTGTCTGGCTCTGCATGAAATACGAATTGCAGCAGATGCAGAGCCAGCAACCGCGTGGAGGCGTGATCGTAAACACCTCCTCGTTGAACGGACTTGGAGGCGCAAGAGGGGCAGCTCTGTACTCGATGTCCAAGGCAGGAATATTAGGTCTGACTAAATCAGCGGCCCAGGAATATGCGGCGGACGGAATCCGAGTGAATGCATTGGTCGCGGGCGGTTTCGACACGGAGTTGCTATATAACGCCGTGAGCCAAGCTGTAGGCGGTGACGCCGCAAAGATCGAAGCAGTATTGAAGGGTTTTGTTGGAATGGTTCCGGCAGGCCGCATCGGCAGACCAGACGAGGCGGCGCAAGCTGCGCTATGGCTGTGCAGCGATGCTGCGTCCTATGTAACGGGGCTGTCCATGATTGTTGATGGCGGCGTGACCGCCTGGGCGCGCTAAGCCACGCGACGGCGCTCCTATCATTGCTCCCTGCTCATCTTGCCTTTCAAACAACTCCCGGTTGGTCGGCAAACTGTACATGACCCCGATTTTCAAGTTATGTCCGGTTTGGCGGTATCCGACCGGAACAGCATCCTCCGTCCAACTCAGTTCGGCGACGGCTTCTCCACGTGGTCGATCACCATGACGTCCGCGTTCGCCTTGGTGCCCTCCAGCTTCAGGCCCAATTGCTCTTGTAATGCTACGTACAGGCTTGGCGGCGCATTCGGATCATCAGCCGGCGGCGGAACATGGGCGCCCATCGCCGCGAATTGTGACTGGTCCGGCGTCCAGTTCAGGTTGAAATCATACCGGTCGGTCAGCCCGGTTTGGTCCACCACCGGTTTGTCCATCACCGCTTCCTGCATGCCGTGGCAGAAGTCCTTCATCGTCGAGTTGGTCACCCTCAACTGGCCCAGGCGCCCGAAGATAAAGTTCCCCGGCGTGCTCGGCTTGTCCGAAGTGACGGTCATCTTTGGGCCGCCCTTGGCAAGGGTTAACGCGTAGACCGAGAGCTCGCGCTGCTCGTTATGAAACTTCAGGCCAAACCGCTCCACCAGTGCGTCCCGAATCAGGATCCGCATCTGCTGGATGTCGGGCTGGCCCTCCACATCTGGCACGCCGTCGATGTCGTACTTCTCGTCAAACCATGCCGGCGCATTCGCCATCTGCTTGGTCTGGATCGAGTAGCCGAACGTAACCAGGTCATTCACGGTAGTGTTGATCGTCATCACGTGACGCCCGCGAATAGTAAACAGCTTGCCGGGTCGATTCGGATCGCTCGGTTTGATCGTCACCACATCGAACTTCGGATTGGCATCCGCTGCCATCGGCTTCGGCGGTTCGGGAATCGGCCACGCCGCATCCTCCGTCGTTCGCTCAAGGTTGAGCGCCAACGGGTTCGGTCCTTGTGTCCAGTTCCCGGTGATCGTCTTTCCGTCAGGGCTCATTTTGCCCTCGTACTTGCCCCCAATCCTGTCGATGGAATACGTCAGCACTCCGCCATCGAAGCTTACCTTGTTCGCCACCAGGGGTTGACCTCCCTGATCGATGCTGTAGTCCACCACCTTCAGGTTGCCCTTGTCGTCCTTGCTGATCTTGTTCTCAATACGCAGATCCCGATTCGCCTGTGGAATGTGCAGCGTCCCCTGCCAGGTCCCGACAATGTCCGTCGCTGAAGCGGGCGTTGCGGGGCTCTGTCCAGCCGTCGCCGGGGCTGGCGCGGCCTGCGCATGCGCAACCGGCCCGAGGGACATCATTAACAGAGCTGTAACGATTGCTGCCTCGACAAACCGGAGCCCATGCAACGGCTTGCCGGCAAAACACACATTGCACCCTGCCCGTTCGCTTCCCATGTCGAAGAATCCTTTCTGTGCCCCTAACGATGATCGCGAAAGACGCCAACCGCCTCTGTCCCCCATTTGGGGAAAGAATACACCTGCAATACGTACACTGCCGATAATCAAAAATTGCGACTTTGCAGGAACGTGGGTGGGTTAGGTATTCCTGTGCGATTTGGTGTGGGAACGTAGGGCTAAGACCAGTCAATCACCTCGTAAAGCCTGTACTAGATCGATTGAGGCTGCGCGAACCGCAGGTAGCAAAGACGCGGCTAGTGCCAGTATTAGCACCAACGACGAAGCGACCGTGATCACGAGGGGATCAAGCACTTGCACCTCGAAAAGAAACGACTCTAATAACCGCGAGACCAACACAGACCCCAACAATCCGATCGCGCATCCGATGATTGCCAGCCTGGCTCCAGAAGAGATGACCAGACGAATCATCCCCAGACGCTGCGATCCTAAAGCCATGCGGATCGCAATCTCCCGTCTCCGCAATGCGACAGAAAACGCAACTACGCTATATATCCCCGATACAGTCAATAAAACCGCAAGTGCGGTAAAGAGAGAGACAACTGCCGTACCCCGGAGACGTGGAGCTTCGCTGGCGGAAACAGCCTGGACCATCGTCTGTACCTGAGTCAATGGAAGCTGAGAATCCATAGAATGCACCGTTCGGAAGAGCATGTTTTCCAATTGTTTCGGCGCGATGGTTGTACGCAGCACGATATACCGCTCGCTGTCATATAAAACGTTGGAAGAAACGATCGGTTTCACTTGAACACTTGGAACATAGTATTGCTCAGTCGCCGGGTAATCCGGCGATGTTTCCTTCACATTGGCTACCTCGCCGATAACGGTCCGCCAAGTCGAGGGTACCCCTTGCATTCCCCCTCTCAAGCGCTTGCCGATGGGATTCTGCCCGGGCCAAGACTCCTCTGCCAGCTTTCGATTCACAATGACCACTGGTTGCCCGCCCGCGTTGTCGGCCTCCGTGAAAAGCCGGCCGCGTATTAACGGGATACCAGCCGCGTCGAAGTAATCGCCGCTCACGTCGGATTGAGTTGCAAGATCGTGTAGGTTCCCATTGGCTGCGGATGGAGAGCCCTCCGCGATGAAGCCTCCCTGGTCGCTGCTGTAGATAGGAAGGAATGAAGTTAATCCCGCTTTCGTTATGCCGGGCACGGCCCGCAAGCGACGTAAAATCTCTTTGTTGAATGCATCCACGGCTGCCTGTGTTCCATACTGTTCTTTAGGCAATGCATAAGCGGCGATTAGTGTGTTATCTGGCTGGAAGCCTAGTTCTGCTCGTTGCATTTTTTCGAAGCTGCGCAGCAGCAGGCCAGATGCTGTCAACAGGACCATGGTGAATCCGATCTCGGCTATTACCAGAGCCGAACTCATCCGGGAATGTCCGCCAGCCAAAGCACCCGAACGTCCACCTTGCTTGAGGGCGTCGTTCACGTTGGTTCGCAGAGCCACAATCACCGGCACCAGTCCACAGGTAACTCCCGTTAGCACAACGAGGCCCAGCTCGAACACAACCACTTGCCAATCCAGGCTTATTGTGTCGGCAAGCGGAAACGTCTCTGGTAGCAGGCTGACCACGACTCTCAAGGTTGTAGCGGCCAGCCCAAGTCCGAGCAACCCACCGGTCACAGACAAGGCCATCGCTTCTAGAATCGCCTGTCGCAAAAGGGTTGTTGCACGCGCCCCCAAAGCAAGTCGAAGCGCAACGTCCTGTCGCCTGCGAATTGCCCGTGTTAGCAGAAGTCCGGACAGATTGGCGCAGGCGATCATCAGAACGGCGGCAATGGCAAGGGACAGTGTCCAGACCAGTGGACGAGCTCCTTCAACGACACTTTCGCGCAGCGGCCTCACGATCGGATGAATACGATATTGCGCCATGAATGGAGGTCCGTCGCGCATCATCTGCGTGGCGACTCTACCGGCATCGCTCATGGCCTCCGCCTGCGTAGCGCCCGGGTTCAAACGGCCCACCATCTGATATTTCCAAATGGCCCAAGCCGCGAGCATGTCCCGCTCATTCGGCTCTAAAATCAATGGAACCCACAATTCGGTTCGATTTCCATGCCCGGGGTTTAACGGAAATTGAAAATCACGTGGCATGACACCGACGACTACATAGGGTCTCCGGTTGAGAATAATCTTCTTTCCCAGTATGTCCGGCTGACCATGAAAGCGGGCTTGCCAGGTAAAGTAGCTAAGGACAACAGCAGGTTCCTGTTGCTCGGTCTCTTGTTGCGTGAATACGCGCCCGAGTAGGGGTTGCACTCCGAGTGTTGGAAAGAGCGTTCCGCTTACTCTCGCCGCGTTGATCTGAGCAGGGTTTCCGTCGCCGGAAAGCTCAAAAAATGCCGCCTCATAACTCCCCAGGCTTTCAAAACTCTGCGTCTCATGGCTGTAGTAGCCAATGTCGGCAGCGGTCACGCCGGCTTCGCCGTCATCCTCACCGGTTTCGCTGCGAATGTCATCTGATATCACCATCAGCCTTTCCGCGTTCGTAAAGGCCAATGGCCGCATAAAGACGCCCTCGACGATCGAGAACATGGCCGTTGCACCACCGATACCCAAGGCCAACATCAGTACGCCGACAGCCGTAAACCACGGCGACCGCGACAAGTTGCGAATCGCGAGTTTCACATCCGAGAAATAAGGAGACATGAGTGTCTTTAGCCCAGTTCGATCGTGGAACCTTTATACACAAGCCCTAAAGCGGATTTTAGTACCCGTGTAGGTCCTTGGTATCGAACAGAGAGTACTGTCGGGAAAATGGAATTCCCGTAGAAACAGGATTATGCTCGCCTGCCGGAGATCCGCGACGGACGATTTGCCGATCTCATCTCCCGGCGAATATGCTGATGGCCATGCGGGTCCTGTGCTTCTTCATTCTCTCTTGCTTTCGGGTTTAGTCTCCGTCGGCCAAACCTCATGAACGGCGCCGGCATTTGACGTTGCTACCGTGAGGCCGAGCCAACACCTCGTCGGGCCGGACTATAACAATCACCCACTGGGATCATTGCCAGAAATGTCACCTTGAAGCGCCTCATGGCGGAGGATGAATAGATTTGCCGGCCGCCTTTGCAGACATAATGAAGACATGAATCGAAAATCGAGGCCACCGGGAATCCGAGACGGTGTACTTGCCCTGTTGATGGCTTGGGTGCTGGTGTCGGGTGGGAGCTCCCAGGCACTCCCACAACCGCAGCCCAAGACGGTACAGTCGCAGCCGCCTCGAATTCTGTATATCTACCGCGAGTTCTGGGAACCGGGTGCTCAAGCGGCTTTGAACCGAATCGAAACCAAAGGCGCGCGCATGTGCATTGATCTTAAATGCCCTCATCCTTACCTGGGTATCGAGTCTCTGACGGGATCAAAGGAGGTGTGGTACCTCAACGGATTCACGTCGACCGAGGAACAAAAACGCGTCACGGAGGAATACAACAACAAAGGATTATTCGTGGCGATGAATCGATTCACCCAACAAAGAGCTCCGTTCCAGTCGGAGCCAGGCAAAGATGGCTTCTCAAACTACCGCCCTGAATTGAGCCACGGCGTTCCGTGGACTATGGGGCAGGGGCGATTCCTGGTGATCGTTGTGACGAACGGCAACCCGCAAAGTGACGGAACCGTGTTCGAAACTGAGGAAGGCGTGCGATTTATCGTGACACCGGCCCAGACACGAGCGGAGGCGAACGCCAAGGCATCTTCCGCGGGTCCAGGCGCCAAAATCTTTGCCGTACGTCCGCATTTCAGCATGCCAGCGCCGGAATGGGTTGCTGCCGATCCTTTGTTTTGGGGTTTCTCGCCGAGTAACAGATAGCGCGGAGACAGCTGGCTGAGTATTCTCGATCGAGCGAGATTACGTTCGCAACTTGATGGGAGCAGTATTACGCGAAAGTCACCTACGGTTCTGAGCGGGCTTCGGGGTGAAATTCCCCGGGGCTACTCACCCAGGAACTGGCCCGCGCAAAATACTCTCTCCTTGACCGCCTAGGAGGAGTTCTGTTAGTGTCTCTCCTAGACGCACAAGGAGAGATCGTGGGCAAACAGATTGATTTGCTGCAAGGCACGCTGGACATGCTGATCCTCAAAGCTGTCTCGCTTGGCCCGCTGCACGGCTACGGGGTTTTGCTGCGCATTCAGCAGATCTCCGGCGAACAACTGGAAATCCAGCAAGGCTCGTTATATCCGGCGCTCTATCGGCTGGAACATCAGGGCTGGATCGCCAGCGAGTGGGGGGAATCAGACAACAACCGCAAAGCAAAGTTCTATAGTCTGACCGCGGCCGGGCGGCGCCAGCTCCATGTGGAAACCGAAAAGTGGAACCGCATGGCGTCGTTGATCGCCAGTATTCTGCGCACCACTTCGGAGCAGATATGAATCTTCCGGCTCGATCCCGCTCGTGGTTGAAGTGGATCGTCAAGGGCCGGAGGCTTGAACGTGAAATGGAAGTGGAAGTGCGTTTCCACATTGAGAGCTACGCCGCGGAGCTAGTTCGCAAAGGCCTTTCCCAGCCAGCAGCGATGCGACAGGCGAGGATTGAGTTCGGCGGAATTGAGTCTTACAAAGATGCCATGCGGGCATCGGTGGGCGTGCGCTGGTGGGGTGAACTGGGTTCGGACCTGCGTCACGGATGGAGATTATTGTGCAAGAATCCCGCCTTTACGGCGGTTGCGGTTTTGACCCTGGCTTTGGGGGTTGGAGCGAACACCGCGATTTTCAGCATCGTAAATGCGGTTTTGCTGCGCCCTCTTCCCTTCGCCCATCCGGACCGCCTGGTAAAGATCGTCGCCAGCAACCGCGGCGTGGACGCGCGGGATATTGGATTTTCCGTTCCAGAACTGGACGATCTCAGATCAAGGGCTGGTGTTTTTGACCAAGTGACCGTGGTCTGGCCAAACGATGTTGACTTGACCGGCACAGAGCATCCTCGGCGTCTCGAGATGCTGGCTGTCAGCTCTAACTATTTTTCTATGCTTGGCACCTCGGCGCACCTCGGGCGGGTGTTTGGCCCTGGCGACGAGGAGCAGGGTTTTGCGGACCCGGTGGTGATCAGCGATAGCCTGTGGGCCAACGAGTTCGGCCGAGATCCCGGAATTCTGGGGCGCAAGGTTCGACTCGACAATGATCCGAACACGATTGTCGGTGTTCTCCCGCCCGGATTCCGCCATCCGGGCAGAACGGTCGCAACGGATGTCGAAGTATGGACAACAGCGGGATTCAGGGCCGATCCCTTCCCGAAACCCGATCGCAGCCTGCGGCTGTTGCCCGGACTGATCGGACTTTTGAAGCCCGGCATCAGCCCGGAGCAGGCGCAACTGAGGTTGAATGCCTTTGCGGCCCAGCTGCGGGCGGAATTTCCCACCGACTATCCAGCGGGCTCCGACTGGTCGATTGAGGTTGAATCCTTGCAGGAGTCGCTGGTCGGCAATGTCCGGCCCATGTTGTTGGTGCTGATGGGCGCGGTGGTCCTGATCATTCTTCTGGCCTCGGTCAATGTTGCCAATCTTCTCCTGGCGCGGGCTTCCGGAAGACAACGGGAGATGGCCGTGCGGCAGGCCATGGGCGCAAGCCGCTCGCGCATGATTCGGCAACTGCTCACCGAGTCCGCGATCTTGTCTCTGGTCTCCGGCATGGTCGGTGTCCTAACCGCGATGGTAGCTCTGCATTTTGTACAGTTTCTACCGGCCGGCATTCCCCGGCTGGCCGAGGTGCAGGTGGACTGGACGGTGCTGGTTTTCGCTTTGTTGGTTTCCTTGCTTGCCGGGCTGGGGTTCGGATTGGTTCCCGCACTGCAATCTTCGAAAGCAGCAATTGCGGTGGCGATTCGAGAAGGAGCCCGGGGTTCCGGCATCAGTGGTAAGACCAACCGCCTGCGCGGTCTGCTGATCGCCTCAGAATCGGCCCTGGCGGTGGTGCTGATGGTGGGAGCGGGTTTGCTGTTGCGCACGTTTTGGGGATTGCTGCAGGAAAATCCCGGTTTCAATCCATCGAGAATTGTCACTGCCAATCTCTGGCTTCCGGTACCCGACGATCCCCAAATGAATCGCTACGCCCACCTTGAGGTCTTGAACGCTTTTGTGCGGGAAGCCGTGCGGCGCGTGCGGGCTCTCCCGGGCGTGGATCTCGCCTCCATAGCCACTGATTTACCGGTCACCCACTTGTCGCCGCGCTTCCCCATCAACATTGGGGACCGTCCAGACGAGTCTCGCAAAGGTCTGTTTTCTGAAGTCACCAGCGTGACCCCTGAGTATTTCGCGGTGCTGCAGGCCGCGTTAGTGCGCGGCCGTTTTTTCACCGAAGGCGATGAAGACGGCAAACAGCCGGTGGTCATCGTCGATGAAACGACGGCTCGCGCCTTCTGGCCGGATCGCGATCCGATTGGCCGGCGTTTGAGCTTTGGACGTGCGGCCACCAACCCGCCGTGGTGGAGCGTAGTTGGCGTGATCAAGGACATCAAGAATGATGGTCTCGATCAATCCGGAAATCCACACATCTACTCACCGATCTACCAAGTCCCACGACGGTTTTCTTTAAGCGTGGCGGTTCGCACATCTTTGTCTGCCACTACCCTCGAACCGCAGATACGCCGGGAGATACAGGCCATCGATCCCGATGTACCGGTATTCAATGTACGTACGATGAATGAGGTTATCGATGGTTCTCTGGCTTCGCGCCGCTTCTCCGCTGAATTGGTGAGCGTCTTCGCAGTCGTAGCGCTTCTGCTCGCGTCGGTGGGAGTTTACGGCTTGTTGGCCTACATGGTGGGTCAGCGCTCTCATGAGATTGGAGTGCGCATGGCGTTGGGAGCGCGGCGATGGGACGTTCTGAAACTGATCTTAAGCAAGGGTGTCCTCCTGGCTGGTGTTGGAATTGTCGCCGGCGTAATCGTTTCGGCAGCGACCGCATCCATGATGGCAAGTCTGTTGTACGGCGTTCACCCGCACGATCTGCGTGTGTTTCTGACCGTGCCTCTCCTTCTGTTCGCGGTCGCAGTGCTGGCCAGCTACCTTCCAGCGAGGCGCGCAACGAAGGTAGATCCGATGGTTGCCATTCGCGAAGCATGAACTTGTCGGGTTCAGATTTAATATTTTGCCGGCAATGAATGGAGAATTCCGTGACACTCAACTGCTGCAGATTCAGAGTCGGGGAATCCAAGAGATGGAGAGTTTGCGCCATCGCCCTGCTTTCTTTTGCCGCTGGATCGCCCATTACTGCTCGCCTGGCTCACATGGATCAGGTGAGGGCCGACAGCAATCACGTCTTCGAGCTTCGCGTTTATCACACTCTACCGGGCAAAGTGCCGGCACTGGAGTCGCAGTTTCGGGACACTACTGCAAAGCTGCTCGCCAAACACGATCTGAAGGTCGTGGGTTACTGGGTTCCTGAGGGGACACCCGGCTGGGACAACACATTCAACTTCCTCGTGGCTCATTCCTGCCGGGAGGAGGCGAAAAAGAACTGGGACGCGATGATGGCCGACCCGGAGTTTCAGGAGATAATCAAATCCGAGCAGGCCAACAAGCTGGTGGAAAAGATAGACCGAACGTACATGCGACCGGCGGATTTTTCGCCGATGAAGCAGTGCCAGATTGTGGCGCACTATCACGCCAACAAAATGGTGGCCGCCGGACTCGCGCCGCGATAAATCCCTTGAGAATTCTCGACTGAAAATCCTAACTCCAGTGTTGCCGCCAACCCGGAAATAATCACTTCGGCAACACTGCGCCGTATGTATTGTTCAACTGCTTATTTCCGAGTTGCCGGTTACATCTCGGCACCCCGGAGCTAGTGCTCATGGTCCTATGGCGGTTCTAGTTCAGTAGCTGTGGCTTTGGTCCTTAATGGTATGTCGCACTCAAATAACACCGTATCCGATTCGCTGCCTCGCCGAGCGTAAAGCGGCAGGATTTTCCTCCGCTACTGGCTGACCATTCAGCGGCATATACCGCATGTCGCACCCATTCATGTGTTTGGAGTCTGTAGTCTTGGAAATAGGGATTCGGAGCCCTCGAGGTAATGAGGATAAACCTAATGGCCTGGGATCGATTGGATATAGCCCAGAAAGGGTATCTTGATGCTGGGAAAACATAAGAGTAACTCTTTCGTGTTAGTACTAACCTTAGCCTGTGTGTCTGTTTCTCAACTTTAGCTTTCTCTAATGCCTCCGTAATACGCTGCGTAATGTTACCGGGCGGTCGGCCGATATCTTTAGGATTGCGCCGTGTTGGGTAGCTACTTTACTTTCGTAGTTAGTATAAGGTTCGCTTCACGCTACCGAACGAGTTACAAGCGCTGTGAGGTATGAACCAGGGACTGTTAAATGTGGAATGTATTTCTTCCTGCCTGTAGACGAATCGTATCGTTCCGTTGCCTGACTTCCAGGATAGTGCTGGCTGCCGCCTGTACTTTGGCGATGGCTGCACAAGCGGCTCCGCTACCCACGACGACGACACTCACCCTCTCTTCGTCATCGGCGGCGGCGCCCGCAAAGGTGACGTTGACGGCTTCGGTGACAGCCGGCGGCGTTCCCGTAACAACAGGCTCCATCACCTTCTGCGATGTGACAGGCCTTTATCCTCTGTGTGAAGATTCGGCGGTCGTAGGCAGGGCTCAGTTGAACGGAGCAACCGCGACATTCTCATGGATCCCTGCGATCGGTAGCCATAAATATACGGCGATGTTCAACGGCACAACGGCTGCCGCACCCAGCACCTCCAGTGCACAAAGCTTGACGGTGACTGGCCTCTACCCTACGACGACTGCGATTGCAGCAACCGGTAACCCCAGCGGCTATGGTCTGACGGCAACGGTGGTCGGCTACGCAAATCATCCGCCGTTGCTCGCGGGCACTGTGTCTTTTCAGGACACCAGCAATGGAGACTTCGTTCTGGGAACGGCTCCCCTTAGCGCACCGGCCTTCGCGGAGACTTTCACTCCGGCGAATAAATCCCCAATCCCTAACGGCAATGAGCCTGCAGCCGTCGGCATTGGCGACTTCAACGGGGATGGAAAGCCAGACCTGGCAATCATGATCACCCAGCAGGAAGCGATCACTATTTTCCTGGGAAACGGAGACGGCACCTTCACCCAAGGCACAACCATCAATAACGTTGGCAGCACTCCCTGCATCCCGTACCCCTTGAACCAGCGTTCGAATTGCTCCGTGGCCGTGGGTGATTTTAACCACGACGGCAATGCCGACCTGGTTGCAACCAGTGACTTCGACAATACCGTGATCATCCTGCTGGGCCATGGAGATGGCACCTTTACGCCCGCCAGCGGCTCCCCGATCACCGTGGGCAATTTTCCTCAGACGGTAAGAATCGGAGACTTCAATAACGACGGCATTCAGGATCTGGTGGTCTCCAATGGCAAAGACAATACCCTAAGTATTCTGTTGGGCAACGGAGACGGCACCTTCACGGCTGCAAACGGATCGCCCGTTCCAGTGGGCGGATTTCCTTTTTTCCTGGCGGTAGCAGACTTCAATGGCGACGGTTCAGCCGATGTAGCAGTGACCAACGCAGACGACAGCACGGTGAGCGTGCTGCTGGGCAACGGAGACGGTACCTTCACCCAGGCCCCCGGCTCGCCGATTGCCGGGTTCAACTACAATCCCGTCCAGATCACCGCCGCCGATTTCAACGGAGACGGCAAGCCCGATCTGGCAGTAGCAGACTATACCGCCGTCGACCAAACGCCTCCCTTAGACCAGCAAAAGAGCAATGTAGTCGTTATGCTGGGCAAGGGAGACGGTACCTTTTCCCCTGCGCCGGGATCACCGATTACGGTGGGGTTGGAAGCTACGAACGTACTTGCCGCAGACTTTAACCAGGACGGCAAGACCGACCTGGCCGTCATGAATGGGGGCGACATTACCGACTTCCCGACCCAGACCTTGATGGTCTTTCTGGGAGATGGAAACGGCGGCTTCGCACCGTTAGGACCGCCGATCCAGATGGGACAATCGCCCAGCGACATAGCCGCGGCAGACTTCAACGGAGATGGTGCCCTCGACCTGGCCATCCCCAATGTAGCGAACTATAACACTACCATCCTGCTGAACGAATTCACGCAGACAGCAACCGCAAGTGTGTCGAATATTACCATCGCCGGCACCGGAACCCACTATGTGGACGCTGTTTATGAGGGAAATAGTGGGTTTGCCCCGAGTACCTCGTCCACCATCCCGTTGCAGGGCTCGACTGTCGCTACGGCGTTAACCTTAACCGCCAGCCCCGCCGAGCAAATGATTACTATGCCGGTGACGTTTACGGCCCAGTTGAGTTCGGTTTCGAACCAGCCTTTCTTTGCTAATCCGGCCGGCACGGTCACCTTCTACGATCAGAGTGTTGGCGCCCAGATTGGGAGCGCGCCCATGGGCGCCAACGGACAAGCGGTGTTAACCCTCACCAACATAGGCCCCGGTGTGCATAGCATCACCGCCAGCTATGGTGGAGATTCCGCCTTCCTGCCCAGCGGCTCGAATGCAGTATCGGTCAAGATCGACGAGTTGCGCATCCTTCGCGTAGGAAACAACAACACGACCATCCTGCCCGGTACCACGGTGGTGTATACGCTCCAGGTGCAGCCGCAGGTTGCGACGGCATTCCTGTACAACGTGAGCTTCTCGGCCAGTGGCTTGCCTGCCGGGGCAACCGCGACCTTTTCCCCGGCGACGCTGCCCGCGGCCGGGCAAATGACCAATATCACCATGACGGTCAAGACAGCAGCAACTGCCTTGAACGAGCCACCACCCTCTCCCTTCGAGCGCCTGCCGCTCGCCCTGGGGCTTTTGCTTCCGCTCTTGGGAACGAAAGCGGGACGACGGCGGTTGCGACAGATTCCCCCGTCGCTGGGTGTTGCCCTCTTCGCAGCGCTCACGCTGTCTGCAGTTGCAGGCCTGAGCGGGTGCTCCGGTGCGGGCCTGTTCGCGGCGCGAAAAGTTCCCTACTCCATCACCGTTACAGCCACTGAGGGAACCGTTCAGCGCACAGTGGAGGTGCCCCTTGACATCCAGTAAGCGGGGCGCGCTGCAGTTGTTTGTGGCCACGATGGTCGTATTCTCGACGGTCGGCCTCCGTGGCCAGAACGTACCCGGAGGAAGAGACTTTTCTTTGCCCCGGGCCGAGGTCTCCCTCGCCTACAATGCGACAGAAGCCAACGCCGGTCCCGGGCAATGCGGTTGCTTTTTCATGAACGGCGCCAGCGCCGAGGGAAACTTCCGCACGTATCGTGCATACACCACAGTGGTTGACGTGACCGTCGCGCATACCGGGCAAATCCACAATACGGGTGAACCCTTCTCACTGTTGATGGTGACTGGGGGCACTCGCCTCAATTTTAGGATGGGTCACCAACGCGACGACGGAGAGGATACGTTCCACAGCCTCAAGCCTTTCGTGCAAGGTCTGGCGGGCTTTGCCCACGGCTTCGATTCGGCTTTTCCCGACCAGTCAGGTTTTATTCAATCCTCGGCTAACTCCTTTGCGTTGTTGGCGGGCATTGGGCTCGATTACAAATACCGCAGGCATCTATCCTTCCGCGTCATCCAGGCCGACTACGGATACACCCGCCTGCCCAACCTCGCCGGCAACGACCAAAACCTGCTACGCATCTCTTCCGGTATCACTATCCATCTCAAATAATCCGAGAAATTCACTTGATGAGAGAGTAAACCGGATAAATCGGTGATCATTTCTCTGCGCGATGATGAAGGAACACGGCGCGCCTGGTTACCAAAAACTTTTCTTGCATCTCGAGAAAATCGGTTCGACCGCGTCGTCTAGCCCAAAAATCCCCGAATTTTATCTAAATTTACGCAAAGAACAGCAGCAAGATGGGTGCATTGCATCTGCAGCCAAGGCCCATTCTTGGGCGTAAGAGGGGGCATTCTCCCGGCGTTTTTGTAGCCAGCTCTAGCCGGACACGGCTAACCCGTGCCCGACCTGTGATCAGTTTTCCCGGCCTGTTGGGCAAGCCAGAGCGTTGACCGAGCGTTTCCGACGGCTATTTAGTAAAAATGCCGTGGTCGCTGTCGTACCGCTTTTCTGTTTTTCCAGCTTTCTCGGCCGCCCGTTCGGCCATGCGATCCAATTCTTTTTCTTCACCGGTCGTTGGGTCGTTAACATCCAGAGTCGACGGTTTTTCGGTCTTTCCCAGGTTTGGAGTGGCTTGATTGGGCATAGTTGTATCTCCTATATGGTTAGATGCACCATTTTGCCTCTAGAGTTATCCCCCTCATCATTCCATCTCAAACGCCACATATTGCAAGACAGACTGGCGCTCCACTTCAAGCACCACGGCATCCCCCGGCTTTAGGCCGGCGAGCGTCTGACGCAATTGCTGGGAATCGTCCAGTGGCGTGCCGTTGATGGCTCGGATCACATCACCGGCCGAGAGATCCGCTGCGGTGGCAGGCTCCCCTCCCAGCAAACCAGCCACCAGGACACCGTTTTCGGAGCGGAGATTCAACATCGCTCCGACTTGGGAGTGTTTGAGGTCGATCACGAACACTCCCAGAGAGGCTATCAGATCCTTGCTGGGATCAATCAGGTCGGATAAGTTGTCGATCATCGGCGGCGCAGCGACCGCCGTGAGGGAAACCGTGACCGGCTTGCCGTTGCGGAGAACCTCCATCCTTATAGGTGTGTTTCGCGGATGAACGTAAAGGCGGGCAGTGTACTTGGGCAGCGAATCAATCCTTGCGCCGTCGATCGCCGTCACCACATCCCGCTGTCGCAACCCCGCCGCCGCAGCGGGGCCGCCGGCGTCGATGTCCGAAAGGATGACGCCCCAATCCTGCGGCAGCTTGAGGCCGGCTGCCAGGGCAGGCGTGATCGATTGGGCATGGGCGCCAATGGTGACATTAGGAACAATTCCGTGCGCCTTGAGCTCGTTATAAACAAAGCGGACAATGGGCTCTGGGATCGCAAAGCCCAAGCCCTCGCTACCTCCGCCAGAAGTAACAATAAAGGTGTTAATACCAACGAGGTTTCCATTGCGGTCAATCAATGGGCCGCCACTATTGCCGGGATTGATGGGGGCGTCCGTTTGCACATAGATCATGGGCCTATCTACTTCGGGCTGGCGGCCCACCGCACTGATGATGCCCTTGGTGACGGTGTGGTCCAGGCCCTCAGGCGCACCAATGGCCACAACGGTTTGCCCTAAACGGAAAAAGAATTGTTCTGGCAAGGGAATAAAAGGGAGACCTTTTTCTTCAATCTTGATGAGCGCCAGGTCAGCATAATGGGTGGCTCCAATCAGCTTCGCTTCGTACACCCGCTGGGGGTTGTGCAATTGCGCATTACCCATTGCCAGCTCCACCGTCGCCGGTGCGATGATCACGCGAATGCGCATCGCGCCGGCGACGACGTGGTTGTTGGTGATGATGTATCCATCCGGGTCAACAATCACCCCTGAGCCTATCGAACGCTGCCGTTCCAGGACCTGTTGCGAATCCCCTTGATCCTTGTCGTGCTCGGGAACTCCGTAACCGGTTACTTCAATCTCCACCACGGACTGCATCGCGCGCTCGGCAATCTGATCAATGGCCTGGTCATACTCTTTGAGGATGCCCGGGGCGGCGGCCGGGGCCGGCGTCTGCCCGTGAAGAGGCAGGGACAAGACCATGCACGCGAGCAGGAGCCAGAAGATCTTTCCTCCGATTTTGTTAGCTGAAGCTGGGTTTGTGGAGCGGTGGCGCGTTGATGGGCGGGGCGGATGGCTCATTTTCAGGCGTTTCCCATTTCAGAATCTTGAAATCGAGGACAAAGATGGCATACATCACCGGCACTTGCAACTTGGTTACAACGGTCGCCACCAGCAGGCCGCCGATTTGTGCGTAACAGAGCGGCTTCCACAACGGTCCGCCGTGCAATGCGAGCGGCAACAGGGCCAGCACCGTGGCAAAGACGGTGATCAGGACCGGCCGCAGGCGCAGGATGCCGGCATCGATCAGGGCCAGCTCGAAGTCATCTCCGGCAATGTGCCGCTCTTCAATAAAGTCGAAGAGAACAATGGAGTGGCTTACGATCACGCCGATCAGACTGGCCACTCCTAAAAACGCCATAAACCCGAACGGCTCGCCCATAATCCACAGCGCGGCAAATGCGCCCATCATGCCGTAAGGCGCGGCCGCCAGAACAAGCAGAGGCTTGATGGCATTCTTGAACTGAAAGAGCAGAGCAATGTAGATGGCGACGGTCGAGATCAGCATCACCATCGCCAGGTTTTTAAAGCCACTCTTGGTCTTGTCATACTCGCCGCCGATCTTCATCTCGTAGCCTGGAGGAAGCTCGGCTTGCAGCTTCTGCAGGCGTGGCATCGCCTCCTTCAGAACCTCGGAGCTCAAGCGCCCTGCCACCGGGAAGGTGCGCACATTGATGGTGCGGAATTGTTCCAGGCGCACGATACGCCCGGTTACCAGGTCGTGATCGATATTCGAAATCTGCACCAGGGGAATCTTGTTGTTGTCCTGCGAGCCGTAGACATACATGTTCTGGATGTCCGAGAGCTGCGAACGTTCATCCATGCGCAGTCGGGCTACAATCGGGATCTGCTTTTGACCTTCCTGCAAAGCGCTGACTGTGGTTCCACTCATACCGGCCGTCGAGGAGTTGGCGACATCCATATTCGTGATGCCGGCCAGGTTGGCGCGATCCGGATCGATGGTTAGCGCGATCTGTGTATTCTCGTCTCCCCATTCATTGCGCGTGCGCTCGGCGATGGGAATCGACCGGAAGATCTCTTCTACCTTGGCGGCGATGCTGCGCAGGCCGCGAATATCCGCTGCCTCGTCTTTGGCGTTCACGTCGGCCGTGCTGGAGATGCGAATCTCGATGGGATAGTCGATAGGATTGGTAAGCAGTTGGCGTGCATCCATGCGCGCGCCCGGGATCGATGCAGTCAGCACCGGCTGCAGCTCTTTGATGAACTGCGGAGTGATCTCCTTATCCTTGACCTCGATCAATACTTGCGCGTAATTCAACTGTTGCAACTGCGGAGAGGCAGAGAACCAGAAACGCGGCCCGCCCCCTCCTATAAAGGAGGTGACGTAACGCAATACATCCCCGTTATGGCCATCCCCCGGGTGCTCTTTAGAAAACCGCTCCGCCTGTTCGCGCACGATCTGCTCCACCTGGCGGGCGGTCTGGTTCGTGGCTTCCAGGGTGGCGTCGTTGGGCAGCCACACGTCGATATAGGACCAATATTGGACGTCCTCAGGAAAGAACGCAGAGTTCAAGCGGGAGAAGATGAAGACGCCCAGCGCGAGGAAGGCCAGCGAACCAATAAAAAACTTCCAACGGTGTTCGATCGAATACTTCGCCGCTCGCGCATACAGGCCAAAGAAGCCGCTGTTGCGCCGCTCCTCGAGCGTTTTCTCCACCTTCTTTTCCGGCCGCAGAAGATAGTAGCCGAGCACAGGAAGAAAGGTCATCGAAACCAGGCGAGAGGCTACCAGCGACACCGTCATCACGATGGGCAAGCTGTGCAGAAACTCTCCAGTGCTGCCGGTCACCAACAAGAACGGCAGATACGCGACGATATTGGTAACCGTGGCATACATGATCGCGGTCGCCAGCTTTGTGGGCCCTAACCATGCAGCAATGATGTTGGGATGGCCCTCGGCCAGCGAGCGTTTGATGGAATCGCCGGCGATCACGGGGTCGTCCACCAGCAAACCGAGGGCAATGATCAGGGTGGCAACGGACACCTGTTGGATATCGATGCCCAGGAGATACATTCCACCAAAGGTCATTGCCAGGGTGATGGGGATGGCGAGGGCCATCAGAACAGCGGAGCGCCATTCCCAAAAGCCGAGCCACGACACCAGCACCACCAGCACGATCGCCTCGTAGAGCGCATCCATGAACAGGCTGAGGTTCTCCTTCACCTGCAAGGGCTGGTCGGAGGTGCGCGCGATGATCAAGTCCTCAGGAAGATACTGCTTTACCGCCGCAAGCTTGGCATCGACGTTTCTGCCAAAAGCGTCAATCTGCTCGCCATCCTTCATCTGTACCGCAACCGTTACGGCGCGGCTGCGGCGCCAGTGCCCATCCTTGTCTGCCCAGGTGAGGTAGTTCAAATATTTTGCCGGGCTTTGGTAGCCGCGCGAAATATCTACCAGGTCGCGCAAATAGACGGGACTCTGCGCCGCCGATGAGGAAGAGCCGATAATCACATCCCCGATCTGTTGCGGGTTAGTGAATTTGCCGGATGGGTCAATCAGAATATTCTGCGGGCCGACTTCAAGCTGCCCGCCGGGCAGGGTGCTATTGCGGGCGCCCAGAATGTCCTTCAGGTTGGAAGGCGTCATGCCATACTCAGCCAGTCGTTGCTGCGAGTAATCCAGGTAGATCTGTTCCGGCAGCACGCCCTTGCGTTCAATCTTGGCGACGGCCGCGGCCCCCTGCACGGTTCTTCCAATCAAGTCGGTGAAGTCGTCCAGCTCCCGATAGGAGTACTTGTCCCCCGCTACTGCGGCCAACCGAGCTTCGGTGTCTGCCGGATTACGTATAAATGCTGCGGGCCAACTATCCGGGTGGATCTCCGATTGATGCAACCTCTCGACGATAAGGCGGTCGCCCAAAGCCCTCAGCTCATCGTCGCTGAGAGGTGAGCTTACGTCGGCCCCGATGAAGCCACTGCCGGAAAAGAAGTGGGGGTCGGAGACATATTTGTTTTGCCCTCCCGCCTGCAAGACAGCAACAAATGCGTCGTGCACCAGGTCGGGAGAGACGGATACCGGAAAGGCGTAAACAATGCTGACCCTCGGCTGCGGAGACCGCGCCGGTTCTGCCGCGCGCGTTGCTTCAATAGCGTTACGGATCGACCGGGCGCGCAACGCAATGTCTACGTCGCTTGCTCGAGGGCTGGCGATGGTGAGCATCAGCGCCGCGGTGTCGCCAAAATCGCTATTGAACTGGACCGGACCTGCACCCTGGGGCAGCCTGCTATTCAGCGCATTCAATTTGAGGTTGATGTCGGAGAACTGCTTTTTTGTATCGGTTACAGTGTCGTCCAGTTGAACATAGACCAAAGAAAGCCCGGGAAAGCTGATGGAGCGGATGCCAAAGTCTGAGGCCAAGGGAGGTTTGATGAACGCGTTTTGCGCCATCGTCTGCTCCACTGGGCGGCTAACCAACTGTTCTACCTCTTGCGCCGTTGCTCCCGGCCAAGCAGTGGAGGCGACAGCAACCCGCACCGGAATACTGGGGTCTTTGCGCTTGGGCATGTGCATGTAGCCATACCAGCCCCACAGGCAGACCGCGATGAGCAGGACCATCGAGACCTGGCGATGCTCGGTGAAGAAACGCGCCGTGTTGTGCGTTTTTTCAATGTATTCGGCTTCGGATTTATGG
Source organism: uncultured Acidobacteriaceae bacterium (assembly GCA_963743365.1). Taxonomy (GTDB): domain Bacteria; phylum Acidobacteriota; class Terriglobia; order Terriglobales; family Acidobacteriaceae; genus PALSA-350. Next base: position 226,983 of record CAVUQE010000008.1, on the reverse strand, counting down.
CTCATCGTAATTGTCCACTCAGGGAATGACGCGAACCTTGTCGCCGTTCTTGATCAGGCTGACGCCTGTCGTGATGACTCGTTCCCCGAATGCAAGGCCGCCTTTTGTGGCAATCATGTTCGCGTAGGTATCGCCCAGTTCGACAGGACGCAATCGCGCTGTCTCAAAATCTCCACTGCCCTCCGTAATCATGACTGCGAAGTTGTCCGCGCGCCCCGGATCCCTTATGACCGCCGAGAGGGGAACCGCTAGCACCGACTGCGGTAGCTGCACACCGTTCAGCGCCAGCGAAGCAATCATTCCCGACTTCAACTGATTCTTCGCATTCGGAATGGTCACCTCCACAGAGAAAACCCGGCTCTTGGGATCGGCCGAGGGAGAGATAGCACTTACGCGCCCGGCGAATTGCTGCGGCAGCGCATCTGTGGTGATGGCAAGGTGCTGGCCCAGCCGCACCCGGCTGATGGAGGTATCCGGGACACCGAAGACGGCCTTCACTGATTCCGTGTCTGCCAAAGTAAAGCCGTTGGTTGCCGGCCCCACCAGGCTGCCGAGATCGATGCTGCGTTTGACCACCCAGCCACTAAACGGCGCCCGCAACTCGCAATAAGCGAGCGCAACGTTTGCCTCGCTGACCTGTGCCTTGGCGCCGGAAACAGAGGCCGTGGTGCTGGCCAGTTGCGCGGTGGCTGAGTCGAAGTCCGGCTTGGTTGCGCTGTGCGACGCATAGAGGGCAGACGTTCGATCGAAAGTGAGCTTTGCCTTGTCGTATTCTGCCTGCGAACGCGCCAGCTGCGCATTGGCTTGTTCCAGTTTGTCTTTGTAATCCTGTTGCCGCACCACGGCAAGCACAGTCCCTTTTGGTACCCAGTCTCCCTGATCGATATTGCGCATGCCCCCGCTCGGGCTCTTGACCTGGCGGATGCTGTCGACATATCCCCCCGACTGGAAAGCAAGATCGACCTGGGCATAGGGAACGATGCTGGCCGAGTACTTGGCGCCGTTGCCTACGGCTATGGTTTGCACCATTGCCGTGTGGACGGGTAGCGGCAGGGTTTCGGCGGAGTTCTGCTGTTTGCACCCGGTGCCGCTCAGCGTGAGAGCAGTCGCCAGCGCAGTGAGACAAATAACGGCTGTGGGATTCATTGGTTCACTCTTCCCCAAGAGCCTTTTCAAATGCAGCCTTGGCGTTCCAGAAGGACAGCAGGCTCTGTTCATAATCGTGGTCGGCGTTGGCGACCGAGGCTTGCTGTTGCAGCACATCCCGCAGCAGTACGGCGGAATGCTTGAACTGATCGCTCACTTCGCGCAGCTTTTCGTTGGCCGCGTCGCGGCCGGCCTGGGCCACTTCGAGCATCGAACGGCTCTCCTCCAGCTTGCGGAAGGTGTTGTCGACATCGAGCAATACCTGGGCCTGCGTCTCCTGCAATTGATAGTGGCTTTGCTGGACGCCCACATCTTTTTGCCGCACTTCGTCTCTGCGTCCCCCCCAGTCGAAAGGGTCCCATTTAAGTTCCAGCCCCGCGGAGAGAATATTCTGCGGCAGAATCTCGGTGTTGATGGGCTCGAGATAGTGGATGGCTGCGCCCACGTCGGGAATGTATTTAGCCTTGGAGAGCTTGCGGTCATAGTCGGCGCGGCTCACATCGATAGTCGCTTCCTTGACCTCGGGTCGCTGCGCCAGCGCGGTTTGCCGGGCCAACTTCATGTCCATCTCCGCGGGAGTAATCGGAGGCACAGGCTCGGTGCGAAAAGGGATATCGAGATCGCGCCCCATAAGTTCGTTGATTTGCTCTTTCTGGGTCTCGAGCGTGTCGCGCAACTGGACGACCTGATATCGCGCCTTGGCCAGCTGGGCTTTCGCCTGCAGACTGTCAGACTTGAGGACTGCTTCCTGGGAAAGATAATCGCTCGCGACCCTATCCGTCTCCTCATATTGCTTGACCATAGCCTGTTCGGCCTGCAGGGCGCTCTCCGTCTGCAGGGCAGAGTAGTAAGCCTGCTTTACATTCGCAGCCAGCGATTGCCGCTGACCCTTGTACTGCTCGCTGGAGAGGTCAGAAGACAGCTGCTGCAAGTGGACCGCAAGATTGATCTGATATAGCTGCGAGAGGGGCTGCGCTACCTGCACCGACGCATTTCCCGTAATGCCGTGGGACAGGGCAAAGCTCGTGGGCAATCCGGGGCCGAAGCTCCCTGCGGGAAAATTGAATGTGGGCGAGGTGATATTTCCCGAGGCAAAGAGGTAAGTAGTGATCGCGGGAAAGCGTTTGGTCTTGGTTTGCGCGACCTCCCAATTCGATTTGGTTATGTCGAGTTTGGCAATATTCACCGGCCGGTTATTCTGGAGAGCAATCTCGACCGCCCGCGAAAGCGAGAGGACCGGGGCGTCCGCTGGGGCGTCTTCCCCCCGCAATAACACCCCGGCCATCAGCGCGGTCCCGGCAATCGCCCAGCCCAGCTGCTTGCTGCACTTCACTCGCATCATTGTTGAATCGCAATTGTACTCGTAGCGAGGGTAGATCTCTTTTAGGATCGGCCTCCCCTGAGGCCGCCACCACCACCGCCTTGCGGTCCGAGGCTGTTCAGGTCATTTAGCACCGTTTGCCGGTCCTGTGGACGAAACTGTCCTGCGTCCATGGTTTGCTCAATTTCAGATTTTGCCTTCTTAAGCGCCATAAGCTGCTGCAGCTTGCCGCCGCCGCCGGTCTTGATGTTCTGCAGCGAATTCATACTATCCTGCAATGACTTCACCTGGGGCTCGGTCGGCTGGCCGTGCATGATAGCGGTGAAGATATCTTTGCCGAGTTTTGCCCCGGGATTCGGAGCTTCGGTAGAGACGGTCGTCGGCTGTTTACTAGCCATCATTACCTGGAGATCCTGTTCCAAGGTTTCACGATCTGGCTGCTTCACGGTGGCCATAATTGCCTTCATATTAGAAACAGCTTGCCAGGGCGTGATGTAATCGACGGGTCCGCCGGGCGTCTGTGCCGCCTTATAGGCCTTAAGGGCCTCAGAGTTGGTCTGTAACTCCTTGAGCTGTGGGATCGTTATGCTGCCGTTCAAGACTGCGGCCTTGATGTCCTGATGGAATTTATCCGTGGCGGGATTGGAGGCGGTTGCCTGGGGAAAAGCAAACGCCACTGGCAGCTGCGCCGCAATAACAATGGAGAGCGAAAGAACACGTAGATTCCTTTTCATATTTCTTGCTTCCTTATAAAGAAATTCAGGGCGATCCTTTTCGACCGCCTTGTTGTTGTCATTTCACTGAATAACAGCGATCGGCACGCGAGTCTCTATTTGGTTGAGGCCACGAGCTCGCCCTTGTCGTTGGTCTTGACCCAGCCCTGTGCAGACATGGACTTGATGATTTCCTTCGCCGCGGCATCCGCGGTTTTCGAGGCGTATGCGTTCGCCGTCTTCTTGCGGTCGCCCACGGTGGACTTGGCGACGGCTGCGGCGGGGTTCAGACCGGCAGCAACGGGTACTGCTGAGCCAACATTCTCGGCCGGTTTAGTATCGGTCTGAAACTGGGAGAGCAGAACCGAGCCGGAAGCTGTATCGACGTGGACATCGACTTTGGTTTGCACATCGGCGCTTCCAGCGCCCATGCCGATGGTGTCGCGCTCCGCCTTGTTACCCTGTTTCAGGGAAGTAAACGAGCCTTGAATCACCATCGCATTGTCAGCGGGTGGCGTGCCTGCCACTACATGTTCCACGGGGATACCGGTCTTCTTCAGCGCCTTGACCAGTTCCTCGGAGTACTTCTTGCTCGCGCTGGCGGCGATGGATTCCGGCTTCTGGTCTCCAGTGATCAGATGGCGGGGACGAAGTGACTGTACCTTGTCCACCTGGACGTCGTCAGTATTGATCGCGAAGTCATAGACCAGAATCTTCTCTGGCTTTGGCAAAGGGTTACTGCCCGTGTAACTGGTAAGGGGGGTTACGTTGATCTTGGCCGCAAGAGGAGTCTGCGCCTGGGCTGTGGAAATCAAGAGTGCGCCTGCGGCCAAACAAACCAATCGTCGGAGACGGCTGTTAGCGCGGATTTTGAGTTCGGAAACATTCCGTAGTCTTTCCATAATTGCTCCTTCCGCCAGACAACGGGAGGCGGATCATAAGACGAATGGGGGGCCAAGGAACATATTGGTTGCTGGGCCGACGCTGGCATAACCGAGGATTACCGGGGGAGAAAGACCCACTGAAGACCGCTGCGAAAGAGGGGAGATTCCGGGGCGGTTATCGTGACGAATCATCTTTGCACCCGGGGATCCAGTCAACTGAAAAACTTATAAAGCCTTTATCTCTCGATCTAAAGTTCGTCTAACCCCGCAAAGCTCTCTCTATGTTCAAGATGCATTGGATCCGTTGTTGCAGATTGAGGGCACTGCGCGATAGACTTGGCGTTCACCCAATCGATATAGCAATTTTTGCCTTTGCCTGATTTGAATGGGACAGGGGTTTAGAACGACCGCGAGCGAGTGAGCTAGTCCGTGCCCGAACCAGTCCGCTTTGGGGAATTTGATTTAGACGTTGAGCGCTACGAGCTGCGGCGGTCTGGCCGCACCGTCAAGCTCGAAAGAATACCCATGGAGCTGCTCATCCTGCTGCTCCAAAGCGACGGAAAGCTTGTTCGCCGGGAAGCCATCAACCGTCGGCTTTGGGGCGAGAATGCCCTGCAGGATACGGAGCACAGTGTTAACACTGCAGTAAACAAGCTGCGGTTCATTCTGCGTGATGATCCCAGGGAGCCGCGCTTTATTCAAACCGTGGTCGGGCAGGGTTACCGCTTCATCGCCAAAGTAGCCGTCGTCCCCGCCGCGGTCATCCGGCAACGAGAAGAAAACCACCCGGCAACCGCTGCCCACAACGGTTCCGGTCCAGGCCTCGAGGGGAGGGTGGCGGAGGCTAGCATTCCTCCCGTACTGCCCACAGACTTTTCAACGCCGCCGCTTCCAGCAGAGAAGATAGAGCATGAGAAGCCGCCATCGCCAGCTGCACGATGGCGACTAATGGCTCTTCTCGCCGGCCTGGTTTTGGTTGCAGCGTTGGTTACGGCTGCCGCCGCCGTTTGGTTGCATGATTGGCGGCCTGTGCAGCGGCCGGCAAGCGTGGCAGGCGGATTCCATTCGATTGCGGTATTGCCTTTCGTCAACCTGGCGGAGAACTCGGATCAGGATTACATCGTGGACGGGATGACCGACCAACTCATAACCGACTTGGCTAGCAGCACACCTCTCCGTGTCATCTCCCGTAGCTCCATGATGCATTACAAAGGGAAGCAGGTACCGATGTGGGAGATTGCCCACTCTCTCAATGTAGACGCGGTGCTGGAGGGGTCATTCCTGCACACCGGCAAGGAGGTGCGCATAACGGCAAATCTGATTGACGCCAGGGACGATCGTCACCTCTGGGCGCAAGTCTATGAAGAGACTGGGAGCGACCTGCTGAGCATGCAAGAGCAAGTGACCAGTGACATCGTCCGCGAAGTTGCTCTAGCGTTAGGCAGCGGCGTATCCGCTTCCAGGTTGCGGCCGGTCAACGTCACGGCTCGCGACGCTTATTTGCGCGGGCGTTTTCTGTGGAACAAGCGCACGCTCGACAGCATAGAAAAATCGATTGAGTACTACCAGAAGGCGATCAAAGCCGACCCTGACTTTGCAGAAGCCTATGCCGCCATGGGCGATGCGTATGTGCTGCTGAGTAGCTATGGAGGGGCGGGTCCTTCGACTGCGCTGGGAAAAGCAGAGGAAGCTGCGCAGCATGCATTGCGGCTCGGAGGAGGCCTGGCTGAGGCTCATACGGTTTTAGGCGCGGTGCGAACTGACCGGGACTGGGATTGGCCCGCGGCTGAAGCGGAGTATCGGAAGGCGCTGGAATTGAATCCTTCTTACCCCACTGCCCGCCACTGGTACAGCTTGCACCTTTCGCGCCTGGGAAGGACGCAGGAGGCCGAGGCTGAAATCGAGCGAGCTCGCGCCCTGGATCCGTTATCACTGATCATTAGCACCGATGCTGCCGAGACCGCCTACTGGGCGCGCAAGCCTGAGCAGGCTAGAAAGCGGATTGATGAAGTCCTGTCACTCAATCCTGATTTCGCCGAAGCCCATTTGGTAAGTGGGAAGATCTACGAACAACAAGGACAATATGAGCAGGCATTGCACGAGTTCAAGAGAGCGCTAATGCTCTTTGGCGGTGGCACGAACGTGGAAGCTTTGCAGGCCCACGCCCTTGCTCTGGCGGGCGTGTCGCAGCCGGCCATGGAAATTGCCGATCACTTGGAGACGGCGTCGCCGCATACCTATGTCTCCGGCGTAGATATCGCCGCAGTTTACTGCGCACTTCGCCAGCCAGACGCCGCAATGCGCTGGCTGAATAGGGCGTATGTGAACCGAGATAAGGGCGTGGACATTCTCGGCATTGATCCTCTCTTCGACGGATGCCGCAGTGACACGCATTTTCAAGGCTTGCTGGTCAAGCTGAAGCTACAACCTGCTGCGTAGGCCGGAGCCGTGGAGAAAATCACAGGCTGTGGTTGAAAGTCGCTGTTGGGTATAGCCTAAAGAGTCTGCGGTTTCTTTTCCCGTTCTCACCCAGACTCTTTAGCCACTTCACTTCGGGATCAACGCGGTTTGCCCCAGGTGGAAAGAAATGTGAGTCGTCCGGCTGAGCAAGACGGAAAAGCGATTGCGCTGCGGATCTTTGGCAAAGTCTTCGTCCGAAACAGAGGCGTGCTTTTGCAGCCAGTCTGCCGCCGAAAGGCTTTCAAAGCCGGCGAGCAAAGTGCCATTGATTTCATCCCAGGCTTTCTTTATCTCCGCGGCCGCCGGCAGCGTGGGCGCCGCCTTGTCGGGATTGGTAAGGAAGAGGGCATCGTATTCGGGATGAAGGCGTGGGCCCAAGACCAAAAGCGGCAGCATACGATCATGTACGGCCGTCAGATGTCCCCAAAGATAAATCAGCCGGTTCTTCCCCGGCGCTACCTCCTTGAGAAGTTGCTCTTCTGTGAGCGGAGAAAAAAACCGATCGGCTCTCTCGATGTTTAATTTCCAGGAATTCACGGCAGCGGTGACCAATGCTTGCTCCGACATCTTGGCGTTCCTTTCTGTTGTTCTTGCATGATGGGTTAAATCATTCACCGGCGTTGATATTCCGCAGGAGAATACCCAGTGATCGCTCGAAAATCGTTGATGAGGTGGGCTTGGTCGAAGTAGCCGAGTTCCAAGGCGAGATCGGGCCAGTTGAGAGGATCGCCTGCATCCAGACGTTCGACCAGTTCGTGCAAACGATATCGCCGGATGACCCATTTCGGAGGAATTCCGACATATTCGCGAAACAGCCGTTGGAGAGATCGCTTGTTGATGCCTGTTTGGTCCGCCAGGTCGTCCACGGTTCTAATCTGCGGCTGATGAAGGATCTGGCCCACGAGACGGTCTGCCAGTTCCACATTGTTGTCGGGTTCCGGTACGCGCCGAACAAAGAACGCCTCGACAGCGGCGACCATCGCGTCTTCTCCGCAGGATGAAACCAATGCTGCTTCCAGCGCGTCGCCATCGGCGCCGAATATATGGTTTGCGTCTACGATTCGATTGGTCAGAGAGGACGCAGAGGCGTGGAGGAAAGGGCGAAAGCCACCGGGGCGAAACTTAACCCCGAAGGCAAAGCCCTTGTCCGCGAGGACGCGCGTGAACTTACGGGTGGAGACGCCGCCGACAGTTAAGCGATTGTTCTCAAATACCAGGTAAATATTCGGGTGGGGCAGCGTCTCCTGCAAGTGCGGTGGCCGGCCCCGAAGGTCCCAGCTCACCCTCCAGTAGTAGGCGATCCAGTGTGCCAGATCGCAAGACGGCTTATGCCGCGAAACGTTGAGTCCGGCATACTCGGGCGGCAGGTGGAGAACTCCGCGTGACCCTATCGGCGGGGCCTGGCAGGCTCCATGGCCGCTTTGTCGCGTTTTTCCAATCATCCCTGGCGTCTCACGTTTACTCTCCATGAGAGTAGCGTGTATGACGAATGGTTTCAGAAAGATCGGCCTATGCGCCACGCTGGCTACCGGGGTCGGCCTGGTCTTTGGCCTCATCGCATCAACCAAAGCAGTGGAGAAAGGCTCACCTATGACAGTACACGCCCGTGGGGCATTTGATGTGAAGTTGACCCCGCAGCTACCGGAGGACAAAAGCGAAGGATTAACCCTCGGCCGTATGCTGCTCGACAAGCAATTCCACGGCGACCTGGAAGCTGTAAGTCAGGGGCAGATGCTAACCGGCATGACTGCGGTGCAAGGCTCAGGGGCTTACGTCGCCATCGAGCGCGTGACCGGAGCGCTTAACGGGCGCCGAGGCAGCTTCATCCTGCATCACCTGGGGATCATGGTGCGAGGCGCCCCGACCTTACATGTTACGGTGGTGCCGGATTCAGGTACGGGCGAGTTGGCGGGACTCACGGGTGCGATGACCATCATCATCACCGATGGAAAACACTCGTACGACTTCGCGTATTCACTCCCTGATGCGCATTAGTCTGATGGCATCGAGGGCTGCGATGCACGATTCAGTGTTTATTTTGTCGTCCCCAACATGCCGGAAATCTCTCGACTACTCGCGGCTTCGCCGGCGAAGCCGAAGGTTCCGTCTTGTTGCATTTCCCGCGCAGCGCGCAGAAAGGCGCCAAGGGCGGCGCGCGCCAGAGCGCTGCCAACACTGACGCGCCTGACGCCAATTGCCGAGAGCGCCGCCAGGTTCAGCGAAGCGCCCGGCAGACCCATCAGGACGTTCACCGGGCGATCCACAGAGCGAACCAGGGTGGCGATGTCGTCTTTATTAGTGAGGCCTGGAGCGTAGAGAACATCGGCGCCCGCTTCCTGATAGGCCTGAAGCCGCTGGATAGTGTCTCTCAAATCAGGGCGGCCGTTGATGTAATTCTCCGCACGCGCCGTTAACGTGAAAGGAAAGCCCAGGGAACGCGCACTCTCGGCCGCCGCGCGTACTCGTTCCGCGGCCAGAGTTTGGTCATAAATCGGGTGTTCTGCGCGCTGGGTTGCGTCTTCGATTGAGCCCCCGACAACTCCCGCGGCTGCCGCGAAGCGGATGGTTTCGGCAACTAACTCAGGCGCGTCCGCAAAGCCATTCTCAAGATCGGCGCTCACCGGCAGGTCCGTGGCTGAGGCCAGCGTGGATACGTGCGCGATCATGGCTTCGCGGCCAACTGCGCCGTCAAGCAGGCCCATGGAGGAGGCATAACCGCCGCTGGTGCTGGCCAAAGCCTCAAAGCCGAGGTGGGCCAGCATCCGCGCCGTGCCGATGTCCCATGGGTTAGGGATGATAAATGCGTGGTCACGGTGGTGGAGGGCACGGAAGGCTAGTCCTTTTTCTGTCTGTGAGCTCATTGGTGGTTACGCTGATCCTGTGAGTTTCGAGGGAAGGCCAAAGGTGCCATCGACGACCTCCACGAAGTTTCTCTCTTCGCGAAGGATGAGTCGCTTGTTCTGCGCCATGGCAAAATTATCGCGCGCCTCTGGGTCTGACCTCAACCGCGCCCGGTAGCTTTCATACGACGCGAGACTGTCGAAGGCAATCAGTCCCCACGCCACATCATTCGTCCCTTCATAGGGAAGGAAGTAGCCGACAAGGTGGCCTCCGCACCGGGGAATGATGCGGCCCCAATTCTCGGCGTACTGCTTGAAACCTTCTCGCTGGAAGGGATCAATCTGGTAGCGGATGACGCAGGTAATAGCCATGGATTTCCTCCTGGTCGCGGCTTTGGGCAGCGCCTCGCCAGAAAAGGACAATGCCGCACCCGTTCCCGCAAGCCCCACGATCGCTTGGCGCCGGTTCAATTGCCTGGGCTTTGCTGACTGCATAATTGGTAGTATGCTGGCTACTTGAAATCGACACTTCGCTAGCGGACGAAATATGAATGTTTAAGCATCACGAGATAGCCTCGGGCATTGCAGCGGCTATCGGAGAGCCGGCGCGAGCGCGCATCCTCTACTGCCTGATGGATGGGCGTGCGCGCACCAGCACCGAGCTAGCCGTGGTGGCCGAAGTGGGTCCTTCCACCGCGAGCGCCCACCTAAGCCGCTTGAAAGAGGCGGATTTGGTTGAAGTCCTGGTGCAGGGAAAGCATCGCTACTACAGCCTGCAAGGCCCCGATGTAGCCCATTTGCTCGAAGGCTTGAGCGTCCTCGCCGGCGCGGGTCGGGACAAGTTTGTGCCATCAACCCCCAGCCGGTTATGCGCTGCGCGGACCTGCTACGACCACATGGCAGGAAGCGTAGCCGTGGCACTGCACGATCGCTTCAAAGCCCTCGGTTGGCTATCAACCGGTTCAGCGGCCGGCGACCACATGTACGAGTTAACTCCCGCGGGAACCAAGGCGATTCAGGGCCTGGGCATCGACCTCGAAGCAACCCGAAAGCTGCGGCGGCGCTTTGCCTGCGCATGCCTCGATTGGAGCGAGCGGCGCCCTCATGTTGGCGGGGCGCTGGGAGCGGCCCTCTTGAAACTGGCGCTGAGAAAAAAGTGGCTGACACAGGATCTCGATTGCAGAGCCCTTGCCGTTACAAGCTTTGGCCGGCGCGAAATGCTGGCTCGTTTCGGCCTCAACGCCTGAAGCTTACCGCGGCTAAGGGCACGCAGGGCCTCTTCTTTTGCTAGAAACAGGAGAGGCTTATCTCCAGTTCGTGCATCCCACAAGAGAGGATCATCCATGTCTGCCATTTTGCATGCCGGCGCCAAGGCTCCGGATTTCAGTCTTAGCGTGACACCCGATCAGAAGATTACGCTCAGCAATCTACGCGGAAGACCAGTAATTCTCGCCTTCTATCCCGCCGACTGGAGTCCGGTCTGCGGCGATCAAATGGCGCTCTACAACGAAGTGCTGCCGGAGTTTCAGAAATTCGGGGCGGAACTGATTGGCATTTCAGTCGACGGCGCCTGGTGCCACGCCGCTTACTCTAAGGATCACCATCTCCATTTTCCGTTGGCCGCCGACTTCGAACCGAAGGGTGCGGTCTCCCGCGCCTATGGGGCCTACCGCGAGAAGGAGGGATTCTCCGAACGGGCACTCTTCGTCATCGACAAGAACGGGGTTATTACCTGGAGCTATTGCTCGCCCGTCCAGGTCAATCCTGGCGCAGACGGAATACTGCAGGCATTGGAAGCACTGGAAAAATAGGAGGCCGGATATGACTAAGCTTGCGGTGGCGGTCAGCGCCAGGGATCATCGACAGGGAAATGAGGATGCGCCGTGCACGCTGGTAGAGTATGGAGACTATCAGTGCCCTTCATGCGGGCATGCCTACCCGATCGTCAAACGTGTGCAAAAGCATTTTGGTAAGCGGCTCTCCTTTATCTTTCGCAACTTTCCTCTAACCCAGTTGCATCCCTATGCGGAGCCGGCGGCCGAGACCGCAGAGTTTGCCGGCGCTCACGAAAAGTTCTGGGAGATGCACGACCTGCTTTATGAGAATCAGGATCGCCTGGAAGACGATCTCCTGGTCGAGCTGACTCAGGAGTTGCATCTTGCTCCCGCTCAGTTGCTTCAAGCCCTGGAGATGAAAGAATTTCAGCCCCGGGTGCGAGCCGATTTCAGCGGGGGAGTGCGCAGCGGCGTCAATGGAACTCCGACCTTTTTCATCAATGGCCAACGGCACGATGGTGCGTATGACTTTGCTTCTCTCGTTGAGGCGATTGACCGCGTATTGGAGTAGGTGGCCTTACTTCTCCTCATCCGTGTGCCAACCAGGATTCGTCCATTGGCCGTTGCGTCGCACGAAGATTTCGGTCGCCCGGCCGGAACTGACGGAACGCTTGCCGTGCATCTCCGTTTCAAGCCTGTACTCGCTGTATAGAACTGCCACCTCGCCAAATTGCTGAATCTCTGTGCGTGGGAACTCAAGGCGGATCAGCTTGCCTCCCTGAGCATGAAATTCAGCAGCAGATTGGAGCACAGCAGCTTGGTGCTTCCACTGCTTCTCCCCGGCACTGATGACGATGGTTTCCGGTGGCACGAGTTCTCTGAGGGTCTTGGCATCGTTGGCGAACCAGGATCGCCAGACTGCCTCCCGCACTTTGAGTAGAGCGGAGCCCTCATCCGGGTTGGCAGCGATGCCCGTTGTGCTCCATCCGACCAGGATGACAACGGCAACGGTTAAGAATCTGCGATGCATATTTCCTCCGTTTCAACGGGATTCCGTTAGCTTTGGTGATCGCCGGTCAGCATTCGCGTAAGGTTCGCTACTCTGCCAGACTTGTCCAAATTAACTTTTTTTCGATCGGCCGATTTGGACAGCACTCGTTGAAACAAGTCAGCTACCAAGGCAGAATCGCGATCAGTCCGGCAGAGCCTGCCCTGAGCTTGTCGAAGGGGACGGCTGAGAGTCATACTTGTCCAAATTCGAGGTGTGAGCCCCCGTTTGCATGTATGCGGGGGAACGAGCGCTTTAGCACTCTGTGAGCAGTCTCGACTCCGATCGAGCGCTTCAGCGCTGGCAATGCCAAAGCCTCATGCGTCCCTGCCCAAGAGAGCCGCAAAATATAACCCATCCGCTCCTAAGGCCCGGAGGGCCGACCGCTAAACGTCAGCCCAGCCCGGCAGGGCTGGGAATATTAATCAATCGACTCTGAGCGCCGGAGGCGCGGCACTCACTCCGCGACCCCCAACCTGATTTCGACATAACCGGCCGCAGCACCCGATTGTTCAATAAAATCAACGCCACACATTCGAACATTCCGCTAATTTGGACAGCTCTGACTCTCAGCCGTCCCTTCGGGACTGGTTCCGATGCCAAAACCCGAAGACTGCGTGCCTGACGTGTTGCGCTGATAAAGTGCGAGCAAAATTGCTGCAGCGGAAGCAGAGAAAACCGAGTAGTCCAGGGGCGACTTGAGACCGAACGAGATGGCCATGGCAGTTCCGAAAAGTATCAGCAGAAGCGCGCTAGCTAAAGCTGTCCAGCGCAGCCACACTCCGATTAACAGCAAAATGCCCAGAACCAATTCCGCAATCGTGGCACTCCAGGCGAGGAAGGGAATCGAGGACGCGGGCATGAAAGAGTTCACCTTGGCCGTGTAACGAATGAAACCGGCAAAGTTTCCGTAACCCACATTCCTTCCGCGCCACAGGCCGAACCGGTCCGCAATACCAGATAGGAACGCGATGCCTAGCGTGACCCGAGCATAAAGAAAGGCCCAATCCAGGCAGCGCTGACGGTCGTTCATGGCTGAATGCCTCCTCCCGCCGGCACTTTGGCCGAGAGTGGGGCGGCATGATCGCAGATAAAGAAAGCCAGGAAGTTTGCCGGCTGTTTTGCACTTGCGTTCTCCGAAACCAGATGAACGCCGTTGGGCGCTTCGTAGAAACTGTCACCCGCTGTGTACGTGGAAAGCGCACCGCCTTTGACCTGCATCCGCACAGTGCCCTTGAGGACATAGCCGATCACAGGGCAAGGGTGGCTGTGAGGCGCCGACGAACCGCCCGGCGGATAGGTCACCTCGACTGTCGTCACGTGCAGATGGCTTCCATCTAACTGCGGCAATGCTTGTGAAAATACGGGACCGACGTGAGCCCCCGGCGGCGAAGAGAGTGTGGGACTCGTGGCCTGGATGGCAACAAGTGCAGCCGGCGCCAGAAGAGCCAATATAAGTCCGAGAATCTGGAATCGTTTCCGCATGTCTCAAGCTAGCAAGAAGTGGTACTGTCGAGTAGGGCCACATATCGTGGTTTCGGCTGTACCACTTTGGATTACGGGCTATGGCCAAGCGCAGCGCTCCCTTCAACCTCGTCCTGCCACCGCGGGAAGCAAAGACGCCGGCATTTCGCTGGCTCTACGCGGCGTTGCGTGGTGACATTCTAGGCGGCCGCCTGCGCCCTGGCTCAAGGTTACCCGCCACTCGGGATTTAGCTACGCAATACGGGCTCTCTCGCGGAACCGTGGTGAGCGCATTTGAGGAGTTGAAATCGGAGGGATATCTGCATGGAAGCAGAGGGTCCGGGACCTATATAAGCAGTGTCTTACCCGAAAATTTGCTGCAAGTGGCGCCGCAGGCAAGGCAGAGACTTTCATCGATCAAGCAACAGCCGCGGCGGCTTTCCGGCTATGCACTGCGCGTTCAGCCGTTCTCGAACCTCGAGAGCCGGCCAACGCGAGCCTTCCGCGCCAATCTGCCCGCCCTCGATCTATTCCCAACCAAAATCTGGACACGCATAGCGGAGCGTCGTCTGCGGCGCCTATCCATACCGCAACTGCTGGGCTGCGACACCATGGGTTATTTGCCGCTCCGTGTTGCCGTTGCCGACTATCTGAACACCTCGCGCGGAACCCGGTGTAATCCCCAACAAGTGATAATCGTTTCCGGAACGCAGGAGGCGCTCGATTTGGCAGGGCGGTTGATTCTGAACCCTGGCGATGAAGTGTGTTTGGAAGAGCCGGGATATCCCGGTGCTGCCATGGCTTTTGCAGCGCTTGGAGCGAAGATATGTGCGGTGCCGGTGGACAGCGAAGGAATCGAGTTGCCCGGGCGGCGGGCGCGGAAAGCCAAGCTGGTCTACGTAACCCCCGGGCATCAATTTCCTGTTGGCATGACCATGAGCCTGGCGCGGCGCCTGCAACTATTGGAATGGGCCCGCCGTTCGTGTGCCTTGATCTTCGAGGACGACTACGATAGCGAGTTTCGCTATGCTGGGCGGCCAGTGCCTGCATTGCAGGGGCTGGATCAACACGGGCTGGTGCTCTTTGCCGGCAGCTTCAGCAAGGTGCTCTTTCCCTCGTTGCGTCTTGGCTATTTGGTGATTCCGCCGGATCTCGTCGATTCCTTCGCAGCGGCGAAATCTGTCCTCAACCGGCACGCACCTCCCTTTGAACAAACGGTCTTGTGCGACTTTATCACTGAGGGCCACTTTGGCCGGCACCTGCGGCGCATGCGCGAAGTGTACGCCGAGCGCCGCTCAATCTTGATGGAAAGTGCGCGTAGAAAACTCACCGGATTGCTGGAACTCTCGAGCGTCGAAGCGGGTCTGCAGACCGTGGGCTGGTTGTGCCCGGGAATCGATAGCGCGGCAGCAAGGCGGGTGGCGCAAGCCCGCAAAGTGGAAGTGACTCCCCTCAGTATCTACAGCCACGGCGCCCTGCGGAGAGAAGGATTGCAACTGGGGTTCGCCGCCGTGAACGGACAGGAAATCCGGCGCGGAGTTCAGCAGCTTGCCATTGCGCTTGAAGAACTTGCCCGTACGCGTCTATGATGATGCCTCATGGATGACCAGATACCCCATCTATTCCTTACCGCCTCGGTGAAGGGAATGCAGCTCTCCGAAGATGCGATCAATCGCTGTATCGCGAAGCTATCCGATGAACAGATGTGGCACCGTGGGGCTGACCACGAAAATTCCATCGCCAATCTTCTCCTTCATCTTGAAGGCAATCTGCGGCAGTGGTTCCTGCATGGAATTGACGGCCAGCCGGATGTGCGCGACCGCGATTCGGAATTCACGCTCTCGCCTTCGCAACGGTGCGCCGAGATTCGCAGCCGCTTTGCCGCAACCATCGCGGAAAGCAGAAACGTGATCGGGTCGCTTCCGTCTGCGCGCCTGCTGGAAATTATCCATCCTCAGCCGACTGGAAGTTGGCCGCCCATGACCATTCTCGAAGCAATTTGCCGGATCACTGGGCATCTGCAGCTGCACGTGGGCCAAATCATCATGCTTACCAAGCAGCTCAGCGGCGCCGATCTGGACCTATCCATGCCACGGAAACGATAATCGCGTCTGTTGATCTAGCGATAGTAGCCCGACTTGGTGAGAACGACGAAATCCGACTTGCGCAGTTCGTGATTACGCAGAAACTCAGGATTGAGCTGCAAACCAAGTTTGCAAAACTTGCCCTGTGGCTCAACGCGGGTGGGCTTAAATCCGAGCGTGTAGCGCGCTCGCATTCGATCGATCAGAAGGGCGAGGCGGTCCGCCGCCTCCCTGGTGCTGGTGTTCATGACGAGGCCGCCTGTAGCCTTGGCATATTGATCGATATCACCCAATCGAGTCCCGCCCATCGCCGACTCAACGATCGCACGGTTGGTCTCCGCAGTCCTGTCGATCAGAGCCGAGACCACCGCTCCAGATTGAAGTAGCTTGGTCATGGCCTCCTGTTGCGAATGTAAATGCGCGGGAGAATGCTGACCGATCGCTGCCTGGGTCATGGAGTTTTGTTCGTTTGCCGTGCCGTCTGTAAGCCACACCAGAACACGCCGGTTCCCAGGCGCCCTTGCCTTCATCGCCTGGTCCACGGCTTCAAACATGTCCTCATCGAGGAAGGTTCCTTCCACGTCGGCCATCCACGATGCAGTCTTGATGGCGCTCGCCGCCAGCGCGCGGTTCTTCGTAAAGTCTTGCAGCAGCTCAGTGCGAGAAGAAAAGATCATCACGGCTACTTCGTCGTCCGGCTTCAGGTGGCCAAGGGTTTCCATGGCGGCTCGCGCCAAGGGCTCAAGGGCGGCATGCACGGTCTCGGTCATGTCGAAGAGCAGCACTACGGAGAGAGGCAGTTGATCGCGGCTGCAATAGGTGATCGTTTGCGGAACTCCATCTTCCGCGATTTGAAAGTCTTTCGCCGAAAGCGTATCGACCGCTTGTCCTGATTTCTTGTTCTCTACCACGGCGTCGAGCAGGACCAATTGGGTGTCGACGTGGATGATTGCCGCGCCGGATGCCGTGGCGGATTCTGGTGATTGCGCCCAGCCCATCTGTGCCAGCAGCAGAACAGCGAGGAGCGGGGCAAACTGAGTGGGAGAGCTCACCAGACCAATCTATCAGCATGGTTCAGCGACCTTGACTCAGGAAGAATACAGCTGTAGCTCGAACGCGGTTTAGACTGGTGGGAGACATGGAGACGAACTGATCATGCCCAAAGAAGTCTCAACTGCTACCGCTTTGCCAACGATCGCAGAGATCAAAGCAGCGCAGGAGTTGGTGTACGCGGTGATGCCGCCAACACCACAGTTTGTTTGGCCGCTGCTGTGTGAGCGTCTCGGAGCCGAAGTGTGGGTGAAACATGAGAACCAGACTCCGATCGGGGCGTTTAAGGCTCGCACCGCGGTAGTTTATGCGGCAGAGCTGTTCCGGCAATCGAAAAACGTGACCGGACTGGTTACCGCGACGCGCGGCAATCATGGCCAGTCCGTAGCCCTGGCGGCGAGCAGGTTCAAGGTGCCGGCACACATAGTGGTACCGCGGGGTAACAGCGCAGAGAAGAACGCCGCCATGCGCGCGCAGGGTGGCGAGCTGATAGAGTTTGGCAGCGACTTCCAGGAAGCGAAGGAGCATGCGCAGAACCTCTCGCAAGAGCACGGCTGGCACTTCGTACCGAACTATCATCGCGACATTGTCAAAGGGGTAGCTACCTATTGGCTTGAGTTCTTCTCCGCTGTGGCCGGTCTGGATGTTGTTTACGTACCCATCGGACAGGGATCGGGTATTTGCTCCTGCAGCGCTGTTCGCAACGGAATGAACTTAAAGACGCGGATCGTGGGAGTGGTAGCGGAAGGCGCGCCCGCCTATGCCCTTTCTTTTGAGGCGAAACGCAAGATCGCCGCCCCGGTAAGCACCTTGCTGGGTGATGGAATGGCTTGTCGCGTGCCCGACGATGCTGCGCTTGAAGTGGTGTTCGAGAATGTCGATCGCGTGGTGCGCGTGAGCGAGGAGGAAATCCGCATGGCTATGAAGTTTTACTTTACCGACACGCACAATGTTGTGGAGGGAGCGGGAGCAGCCGGACTGGCCGCTGCGCTCAAAGAGAAACACGCGCTGCGCGGAAAACGTGTAGGCCTGGTGGCTACGGGCGGCAACGTGGACCACGACGTGTTCGCAAGGGTTTTGCTGGATTAGATTTAATGAATCTTGGTATGGCCTATGTATAGGCCTGCACCAGGTTGGCCTGCAGCTTAAAATGGTTTAGATGGGTTCGCATAAAGTCTATGCAAACCCATCTAAACCGGTGCCGGGTTACAGTATCGGCCACAAGACTGTCTCAATTACCAGTCTTGCCGGCTTGGTCCGCTCCAATCTCTGTCATAAACTGCTGAGTCACGATCCACCAGGAGGCATTGTCGTTCCAGGTTTCCGTCCATCCACCCCAGATCACGACACCGTCCGCATATTGTTTAGCAGTTTCCAGTTCCATCTGCCAATACGCATCCGGCAGATAGTCGCCACCCGCGGCGCCTGTTCCATTGTCGTACTGGGGCCATAGAAAGACGTAGACCGGTTTACCCGGAGCTATCCTGCGAGCCTCCGCGATATTAGCAATCGCGTATTTCTGCCACCCAACCTGATCTGTATAAAACGTGTAGAGAGAGGGGAACAGTGCATTCGCCTGCTGAGCGATCGGGGCCACTGCATCGTTCTCCTGTTGCCAGGCGATGTACTTCGCCGATTGGGGTCCAGCAATTGCATCCCAGTAGTCTCGGATCGGGGCGGTGGCGTAGTAGCCAAACTGGAGCGATGGCGCGTCCTGCTGAAACATCTGCAGCGTTTGTTGATATTGGGCGATGCTTTGAGCCACCGTGGCGGGATCGCCCACCACCGGCCACTGCTCGATGTCCACCACAGCAGTGCTGCCCGTTTGGCTTGCACTGGCGGCTATATCTTCCACCACGTTTGCCGCCGGAACATTCTGCATATTGGGTGACGTTCCCGGCCAGAGAGCGGACGGATAAGCAACCCTGAGGGGAGTCAAGCCGGATTGGCTCAGGTCTGGCTTTGCCGAATATAACGTCGCATCGAAGACCATAAATTTGGCCTGCGTAGCCGGCGGTGGCGCCACCGCCGGGGGTGCCACCGTCACTACGCGGTGGACACTGCAACCGGCGAGCGCCAACAGCGTGAGCGAAGTAAGACCGAGGCTGGCGAGCGTGTGAATCGGGCGTAGGCTGGACGACACACAATCGGCAGTTCTGGTTGCTGATTGCGTAGAGACACCGAAACACTGAGGTGTATTTACTGTTTCTTTGGCGATAGTAGGTAGCATTGCGAACGACTTATTGTTGGGGGTCATATCCTTTTAAACCTCGGCAAATCTGGGCGAAAGCTTGTAGTCGTCGATGTTTTCCATTCAGCTCTTTGGTCATTGACGCTACCACTCTTACGGCATGAGACGTGGCCTGATTCATAGCCTCAAAGTCGCATCGCTCCCCCCTAGAATCCCGAAGAAAAGCAGCATCGGTTTCATTAACTGGAAGATGTGTTTCGAAGGAAGCCCCGTTGTTGAGCGACGCGGGAAGCCGCTACTGAACGCTCTCAAAACCCTTCGAGCCTAACTACGTCACCGCAATGATGACCGCTCAACTAAGAAGGTTGTCACAAGTTGCGCACAGCAGAGCGATCAATAGGTGAGCGGGAGGCCTCGACCGTTCCGCTACTGGATCCGCTTCACAGGCAGCGGAAACAATCCCACGATAGTAGCTATTTAGCGGCGCAAATCGCCGCAGAACAGGTCATGACGGTTACCGTCGGTCTGTCGCGATTGGCATGATGGAATCCAACCGCTCGCCGATGATACCTGCGAAGAGCAACGGCAAGATTGTTACAAGCAAGGCACTAGCCGGCCGTAGAATCTAAGCGCGTTAGAAGGGGATGATCACTTGCTAAGTGACAATGGCGAAGCTGCGCCCGAACAACACTTCCGGGGAGAATGCATAGCTACTGCGGGCGATTCACCGCGAGAGTGGTTCGCAGTGTACACGATGTCCCGGCACGAAAAGCGTATAGCTTCCCATTGCGAGCGTATTGGCATCGAACAGTTCCTTCCCCTGTACACCTCACGGAAATTGTGGAAGAACCGTACGATCGTCGATCTCCAGATGCCGCTCTTTCCGAATTATCTGTTTGTCCGATTATTGCCCCAAGATCATGGCCCGCTCATGAGGTTGCCTGGTCTGTTAAGCACTGTGGGCAATGCCGCGGGGCCAGTGGCGATTCCGGACGGTGATATAGAGTTGCTGCGGCGCGTCATCGCCTGCAAAACGATCGAGCCCCACCCTTTTTTAGCCAAAGGAGATAGGGTGCGCGTCGTGACGGGTCCCTTGGCCGGCCTGATTGGTGTTGTTCTAATAAAAGGCAATGGCCTTCGCTTCATTGTGACCCTGGATGTGATTGGTAAGAGCGTGTCCCTGGACATTGACGGAAGCGCCCTGGAACGAATCGCCTCCTGCGCCAGCCTGTCTGCCGAACATCGAAATGCTGTTGCCTGATGCAACGGGCGGCTCCTTGCTGCGTGGCAAAGATGCTATGCAGGCCTGCTCTTTTTGACACTTGTAGAACTGGGTAATTGGCACCAGGCAGCAAGCTTTGCCTTCCCGGGAGACTCTGATATGCCTTCGTTTTTTCCGCCTGCGGGTAACCCGGAACAAGTGCCGCGTCGGCTTCTCACATCCATGATGGACATGGCGGGATTCACCCTTTGCGGACTCGTTGCCTTCCAACTGCGTTTTGACGGTTCTGTACCCGCTATCTACGCTCATGGAATGCGGGAGGCGGTCTTTATATGGGCGGTAGCCAAGTCGGCTGCTTTTTTCTTTGGAGCGGTCAATACCGGCTACTGGCGCTATACCTCTCTCGATGAAGCTGTGCGGATCGGGTTGGCCAACTCTGCCGGGTCGATGGTGGGCGGCGCGATCATTGTTCTTGCAGTGCATCCAGGAATCCCGCGCTCCATCTACATCATGGAATGGCTGGCGTCATGCTCTTTGACCTTGGGCACTCGATTTGCAGTCAGGTTAGCCAAGACCGTGAAACGGGGCGGCGAGACGAGTGATGGACGTCGGACGAGGACGCTTATCTACGGCGCTGGAGCGGCAGGACTGGCGCTTGCCCGCGAGATTCGGGAGAATCAGTCGTTGAAGGTCGAGTTGGTCGGCTTGATCGATGACGATGCACGTAAGGTCGGTTTGACCTTCCACGGAAAGAGAGTGTTGGGTTCCGGGGAAGCACTTGGAGCTCTCGCCAGAAAGTACGAGATCGATCAAGTGTTGATTGCGATTCCGTCGGCCACCGGCCCCCAGCTGGTTCGCATGTTGCAATCAGCCATTGACGCGGAAGTTGACTACAAGATGGTCCCGGGATTAGCAGACATCATCCACGGCACGGAACTGGGCAAACAAATTCGCGATGTCGCGGTGGAAGACCTGCTGGGAAGAAATCCCGTGCTTCTGGACGAGGAGAAGATTCGCGAACGTATCGAGGGCAAGACCGTGATGGTGACTGGCGCGGCGGGTTCAATCGGTTCCGAGATCTGTCGCCAGATAGGCAGATTCAACCCGCTTGCGGTGGTCGGCTTTGACGAGGCAGAAACTCCGCTGTTTCAACTCGACAGAGAGTTAAACAACAAGTTTTCCCAGCTGGCGTTCTTCCCCGAACTTGGCAATATTACGCGTCCCGGGAATGTACGGCAGGCGATGGAACGCTATAAGCCGTCGATCGTCTACCATGCTGCCGCATATAAACACGTGCCCATGATGGAGAGGCATGTGTTTGCGGCCGTAGAAAACAACATTTTCGGAACCTGGAATGTAGCCAGCGCCGCGATGGATTATGGCGTGGAAGATTTTGTCATGATCTCTTCTGACAAGGCGGTTCGCCCGACGAGCATGATGGGCGCCACCAAACGCATCTCGGAGTTAGTGATCAGCGCGCTCCAGAAGCAAAGCAGCACGCGGTTTATGGCGGTACGGTTCGGGAATGTGCTGGGAAGCAACGGCAGTGTTGTCCCGATATTTAAGGAGCAGATTGCCGCTGGGGGCCCCGTAACCATTACTCACCCGGAGATGTGTCGCTATTTTATGACCATTCCCGAAGCCACTCAGCTCGTATTGCAGGCATTCTCCATAGGAAAAGGCGGAGAGGTCTTTGTACTTGATATGGGCGAGCCCGTCCGAATCGTGGACCTTGCCCGTAATCTCGTCTTACTATCCGGACTTAGGCCCGATCGGGATATCAAATTCGAATTCACCGGCCTACGCCCAGGGGAAAAGCTCTTCGAAGAGCTGAATCTGCAAAATGAACGCTTCATGCCAACTGGGCATGCGAAGATTCTGAGCTATCTATCGCCTTTTTCGGCCGACGTAAACGTGATGCATCTTGCTTTGGAGGAACTTCGCCAGATCTCCGAACGCAAAGATGTCGCTCGACTGGTCTTGTACTTGAAGGAACTAATTCCGGATTACAATCCTGGCTCCCCACTCCTAAAGCTCGCTATGTCCGCGACCGAAACCCAGGCTCTGGCGCTTAGCCCAAATCCCTCGACGGCAGCGAAGACCGAGGGGCCGCAGACCCGCCTTAGGCGGGTTACTCTGCTGAACTGAAAACCCTCTCTGCAACAAGAATGTGTTCATCAAAAGAGGACATTCCGTAGGCGTCGCGGCGTCGCGACTAGCCCCATAGGTCAATGCGGAAATCTACCTTGAAAGCAGGAAACGGGGCATGCTTTGTTTCTGCATCGAGCATCCGCTCGGGATGAGGAAGTTTGTAGGGTTAACTATCGATGATCGTATTCAGATACTGGACGCTCGCGCTGGCATGGGGCCTGATTGCGATTACCTCTCTTTTCGTTTGCGCGCAAGAAGGGGCAAAAGGATTACCAGATCAGAGCGCCATCACCATTGGCCCGGGTGACTTGATCGATCTCACCGTTTTCGATGTTCCCGAGCTTGTATTGAAGGTACGGGTAGATGCCAGCGGCTCCGTGAGTCTCCCCTTGTTGGGAGACCTGAAGCTTGCAGGGATGACGGTTCGCGATGCGCAACGGCTCATTGCCCGCGAGTTGGTTGAGCACCAGATGGTGAAGGAGCCGCAAGTGTCGCTATTTATTGAGGAGTTTGCGACTCAGGGCATCACCGTATACGGAGAGGTGAATACGCCGGGAATCTATCCCCTGATGGGCCCGCATCGGCTCTTCGATGCCATCTCGGCGGCGGGTGGTTTGACGCTGAAATCTGGCGGCACAGTGACGATTTTGCATGCCACACAGAGAGACCACCCCGAAGTGATCACCCTTACGAATGAGAATCCCATTGAGCATGCGGACGTAACGATTTATCCAGGCGACAAAATCATCGTCTCCAAGGCCGGCGTGGTCTATGTGCTGGGGGAAGTCAACAAGCCGGGCGCATTTCTCATGGAGGATAATACTTCGATCTCTGTCCTGAAGGCGACGGCCCTGGCTGGGGGCACGACGAAGCTGGCGTCGTTGAAGGATTCCGTGATCCTCAGGAAGTCTCCGCAAGGGACGGCGGAAACCAGGATTTCGCTGGACAAGATTTACCACGGTAAGGCCACAGACTTGCCGTTGCATGCGGAAGATATTGTCTTCGTTCCCTTAAGCAACGTGAAGAACTACGGAGCCATGGGGCTGCAAGGCGCGATTCAGGCTGCAGTTTACTCCATATACGCGGTCGAGCTCCATTAACCACAATGCAGTAGGAGAGGGAACTGAGTGAGGCATGCAACGCAAGACCGCTCCGAGGGTCGGGGCCCGGGAATGATTCGGGGAGGCGGGGAGGCCGGTGATCCCAGGAGATCTGATGAGATCAGCCTCTCCGACCTGGTGCGCGTGTTGCGGCGCCGCAAACAGATCATCGCCGCTTCGGTCATCGTGGTGTTCCTTTTGGGAGTGTTGTATTGCGCCGTAAAGACCCGCCGTTATGAAGCCGTTGCTGACCTGGCGATCAACCCCGAAGGCTCCGATGCCCTGGACATGGGCGACATCACTGCAAGCCTTGGAGGCGGTGGTCTCGGTTTTGATGAAAAGCTCGAGACCCAGGTCCATATTCTGAAAAGCGACAGCCTGGCATGGACGGTCATTCGGGAATTGCAGTTGGATAAGCAGCCTACGTTTGCCGGGTACCACAGGTTCATTTTCATCGGCCCGTATATTGTGCCGGACGCGCCAGACCACATCGAGCAGACGAGCCCGGAACGCCGCAACCAGCTACTGGCGATCTTTAGTGCGGCGCTGACCGTGCAAACGATTGCGCGCACCCAAGCGGTAGAAATTACCTTTCGCAATGCCAATCCCAAACTGGCGCGGGAGATCGTCAATCATCTTGTGTCCGCTTATACCCAGCGCACCTTCATGACCCGGTACAACGACACCATGAAGGCATCGGACTGGTTGTCGGGCCAACTAGCTCAACTCAAGTCGGCGGTGGAGGAATCGCAATCCAAACTTTCCAGGTTACAAAAACAGACAGGTATTTTCGGGACCGATGAGAATGACAACCTTGTGCTCTCCAAGCTGGACGATCTCAGCAAGGAGTTGACGGACGCGGAAGCCGACCGGATCGTGAAAGAGGCAAAGTATCGCGTTGCCCAGTCGGGCAACCCCGAGTTGATCGGCACCATTGTCCCTGACAGCGTTCTTCCGATCCTGCGTGGACAGGAAGCCGATTTGGAGAACCAACTCGCGCAAGCGAACTCGGAGTATGGTCCCCGTTATCCGAAGGTGATACAGCTCGGAAGTCAATTAGCCCAGGTGGAAAAGTCCCTGCAAAAGGAGATTGCGGATATTCAGGAACGCTTCCGCACGGACTACCAGATCTCTGCCGGCGCTGAGAAGCAGTTGCGGGCAGCCTTTAATGGGCAGAAGCAGCAAGCCTACGCCATGAGCGAGGGACTCGACCAATACGGCATTTTGAAGCGTGAAGTGGAATCCGGCAGCGACCTCTACGACGACTTATTGAAGAAACTGAAAGAGGCGGGAGTGGTTGCCAGTCTAAAGGCGGCTACCGTCGATATCATCGATCCTGCCACGCTCCCCACCAAGCCGGTGGAACCCAACACCTCCCTGGTGCTGGCGTTGAGCATCCTCCTGGGGCTGGGTGCGGGAATCGCATGCACCTTGGCCGCAGAAAACCTGGATAACCTGATCCGGAGCCCGGAAGAAGTCGAGTCTCTTACCGGAGTTCCTCTCTTTGGAATGATTCCGCACATCAAGGGAATGATCCCGCAGATTGAGCCTGGGCGGGCGAAGAACGCAGGGCAGGATGGAGAAGCGAATGGGGATGGAACGAGGCAAGGTTCTCTGGTCACCGTACTTCGGCCGAACTCGCAGGCTTCGGAAGGATTTCGCGCGCTGCGCACTGCGCTTCTTCTGGCATCGGCTGGCACGCCCCCGAAGACGATCCTGATCGCCAGCGCAGTGCCCGGGGAGGGCAAGACGACCGTAAGCATGAATATTGCTGCGGCCCTCACCCAGCGGAGGGCGCGCGTGCTCTTGGTTGACGCGGACCTGCGGCGCGGCGCGCTGGCGGAGCGATTGGAGATCCCGAAAAACCTTGGCTTGAGCGGCTCCCTCACCGGAGCAGGGAACTGGCGAGACGCTGTCGAAGCGTTACCCAACGCTCCGAATCTGTTTGTTCTTCAGGCCGGACCGCGTCCGCCGAATTCCGCGGAGCTGCTCGGATCCGTTCAGATGCACGAACTTCTAGAGGAGTGTAAGGCAGAGTACGATCACGTGATTATCGATAGTGCTCCCTGCCTGGTCGTTACCGACGCTGTGCTGGTGGCGCAAAAGACGGACGTGGTTCTTCTCGTTTCCAGGATCGCTGTCACGCCGCGCAGCGGCCTGCATCGCGCCAGTGAGCTGCTGCAATTTGGCCAGGGCCACCTCACAGGGATCGTGGTCAATGATGTGCGTGTAGCCGACCATTATTACGGGTATGGATACGGAAACTACAATCGCTATTACTCGGAAGAGGGGGAGAGGCACGAACCGGTCATCAAACCGAGCGCAAGCAGCATTCGCCGTGACCAAAAATGAAGATGGATGTGCCGACGTTTTTGAGGGACCGTCGTCACCGTCCAAGGCTCCCACCCACTCTCTGATCGCCTGGCAAATCGGATGCCTATCCCAAGGAAACACTTGATTCCGCTCTACATTAAGAGCCGCTGTACCTATTGGGCTCTGCAGGGCATGGGTGCGGCTGGAATAAAGACAGTGAGTCACCATCTTGCCGGCGGCGGTCAGATGTTTCTTGATACCAACGATCGCCTCGCACGGCGGATCCGGTGTGAGGCGGCGTTTGAGCCGGCAGTTCGTCGCGAGGTCGAGCGAATTGCGTCTCGCCGGGTAAACGTAATCGATATCGGTGCGAATATTGGCTACTACACCATCCTTACCTCCAAGCGGATAGGCCCAGGCAAGCGAGTCTTCTCATTTGAACCCCAACCCGATGTGGTCGCTAAGCTGCACCGCAACATTCAAGCGAGCGGCCTGCCCAACGTAACAGTGTTCCCGTTCGCGCTTTCCGACGCTTCGGGCCGTGCGCCATTTCATGTCCCTCAGGAAGGAGGCGAATCGCATGGGAGCATGCAGGCGAACGGGCGTTTTGCAGTGCTAAAGATCGTCGATGTTGAGACGCGGCGATTAGATGATGTGTGGCAACAATTGGGAAGCCCGGATATCGGCCTCATCAAGATGGACGCTGAAGGCGCGGAACTACCAATTCTCCGGGGAGCAGTGGCGTTGCTGTCTGGAGCGAACAGGCCGGTCCTGGTCTTTGAAGCCTGTGAAGATAACTGTCAACCCTTTGGTTACTGCGTTTTCGATCTGTTGGACTATGTTCGGGATTTCGGCTATAGGCTTCGACAACTTGACCAGTACGACTGGTTAGCCGAGCCGGAACCGGCTGGGCATGGAAGCACGCAAGCTTCTGCGAGATAGAGAGAATGTGGGAAACACTGAAGGCGCGCGCGCGGTCCGCTGTCCACGCATGCGGGTACGACATTTACAAGTCCCACGACCGCCGGGCCAATACCCTATTCTCCTTACTCGGCATCGACTTACTGATCGACATTGGCGCTAACCGGGGGCAGTATGCGCTGTCGCGGCGGGCCAGTGGCTACAAAGGTGAAATTCTATCGTTTGAACCCCTAAGCAGCGCGCACGCCACGCTGATGGCGCTTGCCAGAAACGACCCGAATTGGACGATCGCCGATCGAGTGGCAGTCGGCGATCGATCCGGTGAGATTGAAATCAACCTCGCTCAAAACAGTTCGTCCAGTTCCGTGCTGCCCATGCTGGACGCGCATTTGGCCGCTGCGCCACATTCCCGATATATCGGGAAGGAGATCGTTCCACTGCGCCGCCTAGACGACCTGTTGGAGTCGACCGTCGGTGGGCGAAAGGTCTTCCTCAAGCTGGATGTGCAGGGCTTCGAGGGTTACGTGCTGAATGGGGCCGAACACATCCTGGCAAACGCGTTAGCCTTGCAGCTGGAAATGTCCTTGCTTCCGCTCTACCAGGGAGAAACCCTTATGCCGGAGATGTGCCAGTTCCTACGGGAGAAGCGTTTTGAGCTGTGGGATCTGCAACCGGGGTTCAGGGATCCAACCACGGGCAGGTTGTTACAGGTGGATGCTGTCTTCACCAAGCAAGACACCAACGCTACGAACGCATGTTAGGAGTTAGGCGGCATGAGTAGAGTCTTAGCCTGCAAAGATCACCTCCAAGTGCGACCCTTCATAACTGGGCGTCTCTTTGTGCCTTGCCGGAGGCACCAGGCTGGGAGCATCCATTGCTGACCACAATTCCAAGAAGGATCATCGCCAGAACAGGCTTTCGCATCGTTCCCAGGTTTGACCCTGTCCTGCACTTCCACTCCGACGCTTACCTCCGCCACAACGCGCGGCGACAGGAGCACCTTGCTAGCTTGCACATCCCCGTTGCGGGCATGTCGGTTCTGGAGGTTGGCGCTGGCATCGGGGATCATTCTCACTACTTCCTGGATCGGGGATGCCGCATGACGATTACCGAAATGCGCGAAAGCTCATTGAAGTACGCGAGGCAGCGCTTTCCGGCCAGCGACGTACGACGACTCGATATGGAGCACCCGCCAGGGCACGTCGCCGGAGCGCCGTTCGACATCGTTTATTGCTACGGACTGTTGTACCACTTGAGCAACCCTGCACAAGCGCTGGCGTTCCTCCGCGAGAACACAGGCAAGATGCTGCTGCTGGAGACATGCGTTTCCTTCGACCGGGATACAGGGGTGAACCTGACGGAAGAACTACAGAAGAGCCCCACCCAGGCGTTCGGCGGTATGGGGTGCAGGCCGTCGCGGTCATGGGTTTGGGGCGAACTGCGTCAGCTATACCCACATGTCTACGTTCCGCGGACTCAGCCCAACCATGAGGAATTTCCGACGGACTGGAACGCGCCGAAAGAACACGGAGCGAGTCTTCAGCGGGCGATCTTCATCGCGTCCCTCGAGCCGATTCGCAACGAGATGCTCACGCCCATGCTGCTCATGCAGCAGAGACGGCACGAGTGAAATTCAGTGCTCACTCCTCTTCAGCGGGTTCCAGGTAAAGTAGACTATCTGCCTGTTGATCCGAGCCTTGATGCCCGGCGGGACCGCACGAACCGGATCCAGCTTGCGTGGATCACGTCCCTTCTCTCCACTGTGACTACCGTTGCGATCCAGCTGCTGGCTATTCCTCTGGTCTATCGTTCGCTCGCCGAACGTGGATATGCGGCGTATGCATCGATCACTGCGGCTGCAGGCGTCATCAGCGTCTTAAATCTCGGGGTTGGCGGATCGTTGGTGACGCCCTTGGCCGCGGCCGGAGCGGAAGGTGACGAAGAGCGCCAGGCGGTGCTGGTACAGGCCGGCCTGGCGCCGCTGACCGCGCTCTCCCTGATCGGGATGGCGGTGGTAATACCAGCCGTTGCCTTGCTGCCCCCTAAAGCGCTCTTGGGTAAGGCCGGTGTAGGCAGTGTTTCGGATCTGCACACGGCGATATTGCTCGCAGTCACGGTGGCTCTTCTATCCATTCCTCTGTCATCCATTGATGTCCTGCGCCAGGCGTTTCAGGAACTGCATATCAGCAATCTTCTCGGGGCGATATCGAACGTGGTCGTCTGCCTTGCGCTGTTGGCCGCCGCGCATTACTCAATGACCCTTGTGGCTTTCATCGCCGCCTTGACGCTGCCACCGCTTGCCTTCAAGATCGTCAACTGGGGATGCCTCTTCGGTCGAAAATCCTACCTGCTGCGCATGCGCAGTCGCTTTCCTATGTGGGAGAGCCGGCGGCTTCTACTGGATGGTCTTCGCTACGTGCTCGCCTCTTTCTCTTTTGTCCTGGTCTATCAATGGCCCATTTATTGGATAGCGCGAACACTGCCCGCCAGGCAAAGCGCTCCCTTCGCGATCTCCATGCAGATCGTACTTCTTTCCCTCTCCTTCGCCTTGGGATTTCTTCGCCCGATGTGGTCCTCCACGGCGGATGCCCACGCGCGCAGAGATCACGCTTGGCTGGATAGGCAGATTAAAAAGGGGCGCCTGACGATTGTAGTTGGTGGCGTGGGCACAGTGGCGGCGATGCTTCTGGTGGGAGAGCCGATGGTGCGATTTTGGATTCGGCAACCGATCACATTGGGCTGGCAGACCAGGGGAGTGATCGGTGTCCTCATCCTATTGTCCATTTGGGAGCAATTTTATTTTCTGCTGACGCTGGGCCTCGGACGGTTGAGGGAGGCAGCCATCGCGGTCTTCCAAAGGGCAGCGGCCTTCGCTCTTTTTGTGCCGCTGCTTACCGCGCTCGGCGGACCCAAGGCGCTATTGTGCGGAATCTGCTGCTCCATTTTGTTCTGGACCGCCTGGCGGCTGCCAAGATTGCAGCAGGCTCAGCTGGTTCTCACTGGATGCGTTGGGTGACGGCCTGGCAGTGTTCTTCGCTGCCGAGGTGAGTGGCGTCAAGAAGCATGCGATCGCCCCTTGCCCTCAGACGGAATAGCGCCTACCGCGGTCTCAGAAATCACGGATCGGAAATACTCAATGGAATGCACTGCAAATCGTTGTTTGACTTCAGCGAGAGACCGGTCATATTGCCGAGGCCCAATGGTCAAACGTGCGAGCGCCTCAATGACCGTTTGTATGTTGTCGGGATCAATTTCTGGTCCCACTTGGAATTTACGGCCCAGGTACCCAATAATCCCCTCGCGGGTGAAGATGCAAGGCAAACCGTGCCGCACGGCGAGGACGAAGACACCGCTCATGCCATAGAACTTTGAATATCCGAGCCACATCGTATCCGTCGCGCTCAGCACGGTTCGTTCAGACCGATCATCGAGATATTGTTGTAAGACATGCAGCCGCCCGGAGACACTCAATGTCTTTGCTTCTGTCTGTTGGAGGAATTGCTTTACGTCCTCGTTCTGGAGCCCGGCCAGCAGGATGTGGATGCTTTGGGGACACTGCGGAGCAGCTGCGGCGCGAATCAATTGGCTCACTCCCTTTCTCGCTGTAAGAGAACCGTACAGCAGTACAACGTGCGCCTCATCGGGAATACCCAGCTCTACGCGGCTGGCGTCGCGATCGGGTAAATCATACTCCAGGCTCGGGTCGGGAAGGTAGGCAAGCCTCTCTCTCTCTCTGAGACTGAAGGACGAGGAGGCAAAGTCCATCATCGTGGGATCGATGGTCAGCAACTTATGGAGACTTCGATCTCGCAACACTCTTCTGTACAGTTTGTTCCGAAGCCAATCATCCCGTCGCGACGGAGCCACAACGTCTCTCATGCTTCCCAGGTGAAATACCGGGCGCATGCTGATTCCTACCCACGGGGTCGCCTCAAAGCCGGTCCCCAATACAGCCCACGCGTCCAGGGCATCATCCGCTGCAGGCAAGATCACAAGGTTCACCGCGCCGCGCAACTTCGCCTGGCGCACGGCCTGGATATACAGTGAGCGAAATATTTTTTGCTTGCGCACCAGATCGGCCAAAGAGGAGCCGGCAAGGGCTGTGGCCGTTGCCTCGTCGACAAAGACTTCTTGCGGGACAAACCTTTCCTGCAAGTCGAACAGCTCTTTGTGTTCGAGAAGGCTTTTCGGTCCAGCCAGGATGACTTCCACCCTGCGCATGACTTCCGACTCCATCACCCATCGGACGAGCCGGGCACGATGTCCGGATGATTCCATAGCGGCGATAAGAAACCGGGCCACGGGTATCCTTTCCGTCCCTGGGCCAACTATCAGTGGAAAGCCACGGGCGATGGCACTGAGTGAGGCGCACTCAGCGTCCTTCAGCTTCGCTGATTTTAGACCGTTCTGAATCTCGGCCGCACGTGGTTCCTACCCCTCTCTGCAGGTCGGACCGATTAAGGAAGAGAAAAATGGAGTGTGACAACATTTTCCCTGCGGGCCGTTCCGGGTCTCAGCGGCTTGTCGGCATTGCGAGTCTGTGCCTGACATTGAACTTGGCCGGCTTTCTCGTGGTTTCGTATGTCCCCGGTATTTTGCATATCAACCATCGCGCTGCCACTGTGCCCTTTCGATGCTTAGTGTTGGCTTTGTCGTCATACGCGGTCTACAAGATACTCGCCCTTTCCCATCTTAGATTAGCTGTGTCGGTCACTACCTTGCTGGCGGTCGCGTTCTGGACCATATATGTCGTTCGCTTCATAAGCGACACAGTGTTGTTTCCAGTGTCCATTGGGGAGAACCCGGATGACATGGCCCTGTTTCTGTTCGGCATGTGCCTACCTACGTTTACCGTTTTCTACCTGTTTGGAGAAATTCATCTATACAGCAAAGCGCTCGTCTGGAGCATGCTCGCGCTCGGCGTATGCTCTGCATTTTCGATGCATCTGACGCGCGTCCAGGCGGACAAATTGCAAGGACTCCACATGGGAAACGATATTCTCAACCATATCGGATATGGACACATGGGTTTGACGGCCATGATCCTTGGGCTCTTTGTCCTGCTACAAATTGGCAGAGTGCAGAGGGGTTGGGTTCTCAGGCTTTTGGCCGCCGCGACAGTTTGCTTTGGAGCGTTCTCTATTTTGGCTGCGTCCAGTCGCGGCGCCTTAATTGCAGCAGTTTTGTTGCTCCCCATTGTCGTGTATCTCGGGCTACGTAGGGGGGCCAGGTTGCTCGCCATTGGCATCTGTGTTGTTCTTTTCTTCGTGATCTCTGCGGCTGCGGCCTACCTTACGCAGAGTGGTACAGACGTCAAGCGCCTCTTAGGTTCAGCCGAAGCTTATAGTATCTCCAATATCAGCGTGTATGAGCGCCAGAACCTGGCGCGGGACGCATGGCACGAATATTTGCAACATCCTATCCTGGGCAGTTCCATCGTTGAGCGAAGATCATTGGCATATCCCCACAATTGTGTTGTCGAGGCATTCATGGCTACGGGTACGTTCGGTGGAGCGATCTTTTTGTTGATGTTGCTGATGGCGATTTACCGCGCGATCATCCTCACCCGGATAGATGTTGCGATGTCATGGATTTCGCTCTGCTTCTTTCAGCAGCTCATTGGATCCATGTTCTCGGGTGGCTTATATGGCAACGCCGCGCTGTGGGGGATGATGGCGGTTGTGCTTGGCGCCGATATTCCTCGAGTGCGGCCGGAGCGGTTGGCGGCTTGGCCCTGCATCCCCGCTAGATAAGAAAGCGCCATCAGCAGCCCGGGCGCCAAGCAATGCACGGACGTCCCCACGGGACATCGTAACGATGACCGGGCATTCACTCATGCGGCCAGGGTCTAACACATGAGATTATTTCAGAACTCGGGAATCCCTTCGTCTTTGTCTTTCCGCGAGACCCAGGATGGAGTCACCTTCAAGGATCAGATCACACGTTTCCTTGACCACCGCTATGGGGCTCTACACTTTCTGGCTCCGGTGCTAAGCCGCGAGGACACCGCGTTTTTTTCAAACGGGGATGACGAGGTGTCGCAACGCACCTGGGCTCGGGAAATGGGCTTGGGGAGAAAGGTAACTCTGAGCGACATCCTGCTGGCTCAGATTGAATCTCATCGCACAGAGGTTTTTTACAATTTGGACCCGGTACGGTACAACAGCGAGTTTGTCCATAGGCTACCGGGATGCGTGCGCAAGGCGGTTGCGTGGCGTAACATTCCGTCTCCCGTCGTAGACTTCGGCGGTTACGACCTTATAGTGTGCAACTCACCCACGCTTCTCAGGAGATACGAAGATTCCGGCTGGAGAGCCGCGTACTTCTCGCCCGCCCACGATCCCGCAATGGACCAATATGCCGCCAACAACGACCGTCCGATCGATCTGCTGTTCGTGGGCGGCTATTCCCGGCACCATATGAGGCGCGCGGCTGCACTGGACGCTGTCGCCTCTCTCAGGAATACGTACAGGGTGGAGTTTTGCCTTGCGCGTTCCCGGTTTACACGCTTGGCGGAATCGCCGCTTGGTTACCTTGCGCCGGTAGGGAAATACCGAAGACCCAGCCACATTCGCTCTGTCTCGCACGACCCCGCTTATGGTCGCGACCTGTACTCGCGTGTTTCCCGGGCAAAGATCGTCTTGAATGGCGCCATAGATATGTCGGGTAACGACCGCGGGAATATGCGCTGTTTTGAAAGTATGGGCTGCAAAGCACTCCTTCTGTCTGACGACGGCGTGTACCCGGCAGGTATGGTCGCGGGCCAAACGCTGGTTACCTATCAGTCTGCAACCGACCTTGTGGTAAAGGTTCGCGAATTATTACGGGCTCCGGAAGTGATGATGGGCATTGCCCAGGCGGGCCATGAAATGGTTAGGCGTCAATACTCAAAGCAGGTTCAGTGGAGTGCTTTTGAGGCACTGATCGCCAGCACGTAGTGGATTGTAAAACAACGCATTTGTAAGACAGAAAATGTAGCTGTGTGAAAGTGAAAGAGTCACTAAAAAAAGGCCTGCGACGAAGCCCGGCGATGGTCCTCGCCGTTGCGCGAGCGTATAGTTTCGCGCTTGGACTGAGGGCTAATGTAGCTCTTTTTCTCCGCTTCCCATCCGTGTACATTGCGTCTGACGTACTGCTCATCGGTGTACTCCGCATGCGCATCGGATCAAATGTAGCCATCGGCAGTGGTACTTGGTTGAATATCAACGACCGAGAGTCTCAGTCGGATGGATTGGTCATTGGTGACAACTGCTTCATTGGCAAGAGAAACTTTTTCTCTGTTGGACGGTCGATCGTCCTCCGGGATTACTGCCTTACGGCGTTGAACTGCGCGTTCATCGGGAGTTCACACCGCTACGGCGATCCCATGAGTGCCTACATGACGACTGGGGTAACGCTGCATGCAGATATTTATGTGGGAGCAAATTGCTTCTTTGGGTACGGCTCACAAGTGATTGGCAATGTTCGCATTGGGCACGGCAGTGTAATTGGTGCCGGCGCCTTGATTCGCAGTGATATTCCTCCCTTTTCACTGGTGGTTGGAAATCCCGCGAGGGTCGTTAAGCGTTTCGACTTCTCCTCCAGGCAGTGGGTTGCGTGGCCTGCAAATAGCGTTACCGAGGGACCAACGGAGGAAGCGTACATTGAACACCTGCGCCGGCAACACGGCTTTGTCATTCAACCTATTTCCGTCGCTGTAAGCTCTTTCGGCAACATTCTGTGAAACAGCAGAGACGCCTCCCGAAAGTCATCTGGATCACAGGTTGTCGTGGTTTCATTGGCCGCCATCTTGCCTCCTGGCTCTCGCGCCAGGGCCACACAGTAATTGGTATCGGTCACGGTCCCTGGCCACCAGCGGAGGCTCAAGCATGGGGCGTGCAATGCTGGCTCAATGGAGGAATTCATGCCGGCAATCTGCAACAACTACTGCGCGACGGGGGGCCTCCGGATTATATCTTTCACTTGGCCGGAGGCTCTTCGGTTGGCGCGTCGATTGCCAATCCCTATGAAGACTTTACCCGCACGGTCGCTACCACGGCGGAATTGCTTGAGTGGATGCGGATTGGAGCGCGGAATGCACGGCTCGTCTCTGTATCGAGTGCAGCAGTTTATGGAGCTGGTCATACCGGACCAATCCGGGAAGAACAGGTGCTTCTGCCATTTTCACCCTATGGGTTCCACAAGCTGATGATGGAGAAGCTATGCCTGTCGTACGCGGCGAATTATGGTTTGTCGCTGGTGGTCGTGCGGCTGTTCTCGGTCTACGGCAGTTGGCTGAAGAAGCAGGTTTTGTGGGATATATGCTCAGGCTTGACTGCCGGTACGCGGCCATTGGTGCTGGGTGGCACTGGCGAGGAATTACGCGATTGGACCGACATCCGGGACGTGGTGCGCGCTTTGGAGTTCGCCATGGAACTGGCTTCGGATCCGGACGCGCTGGCAATTTTCAATGTGGGCTCGGGACAGGGGACCACCGTAGGCAGAATTGCCGCGATGCTGTTGG
Source organism: uncultured Acidobacteriaceae bacterium (assembly GCA_963743365.1). Classification (GTDB taxonomy): domain Bacteria; phylum Acidobacteriota; class Terriglobia; order Terriglobales; family Acidobacteriaceae; genus PALSA-350. The sequence continues at coordinate 191,797 of CAVUQE010000008.1, read as the reverse complement.
AGTCCTGGCCTGCGCCGGCCGAGGTCGTATTCAATGGCAAGGCTCGTCCCGGCAACCCCTGCAGCCTGGTGGCGGATGGCTGGTTCCTACAGTCCAAGGGTTTTGCATGGCGCGTTCCCGTGCATAGTGGTGTTCGTGATTATGTGCGCTGGTACCTGCAATCTTCAAGGAGCGAGCTTTGATCCGGGTAGCGTTCACACTGATTAGCGGCGCCAACTGGCTGGGCACGGGCGGCTATAACTACCTGGTAAATCTTGCCCAAGTGCTGTCTGCGCATGCGCTGGATCGCGTGCAGATGGTGTTGTTCGTCGGCAATGATACCGCCGCTGCCAATGTTGAGCCCTTTGCTGCCATCCCGGGCGTGGAGGTAGTTCGTGTTTCGGCTTTCAACGACGCACGTAGGAGTCAGCGCTTGCGCCAGGCTCTATGGATCGGCTGTGATCGGGCCGCAGCCCAAGCATTTCGCGAGCATCGGATCGACGTCCTCTTCGAATGCGCACAATTTTATGGCTGGCGGTTTCCCTTTCCCTGCGTCGCCTGGATAACCGACTTTCAACACCGGCGTCTCCCTGAATTGTTTAGCTTCGGCGCATATTGGAAACGCGATCTCGGTTTTCGCGCCCAAATGTTGAGCCGCCGCCAAGTCATGCTCAGCAGCGAGGATAGCCGATCTGATTGTGAATCCTTCTTTCCCCAATCGGTGGGCAGAACCTCGGTCGTTCGCTCCGCGATGTTAACGCCTGAGTTATCTGATCTTGACGGCAATCGTGCAATTGCGCTCAGCTACCAACTGCCTCAGAAGTTTTTCTATCTGCCCAACCAGTTCTGGAAACATAAAAACCACCGCACGGTGATCGAGGCACTACGCATATTGCGGCAAAAGGGTCACAACACGGTGGTGGCCGCCTCGGGAAGAGCAGAGGATTATCGCCATCCCGAACACTTTGCCGGGCTTCAAACATTGGTTTCCGCATACGGCTTGACGCATAACTTTCGCTTTCTTGGGATATTGCCGCGTCCCCACGTCTTCGCATTGATGCGCGCTTGTACAGCGCTTATCAATCCCTCACTGTCCGAGGGCTGGAGCACCACCGTGGAAGAAGGCAAATCGCTTGGGGTGCCTATGCTGCTTTCCGATCTACGTGTTCATAGAGAACAGGCGGGGAATTGCGCATGCTATTTTGACGCGGAAGCAGCCGGGCAGCTTGCGTCGCTGCTGGCTCGACACGAGGATTTCCCTGCCCCATCACGGTGCGACCGGGAGAAAGAGGCCATCGCGGCCTCTCAGCATCGAGTGAAACAATTTGCGGTTGATTTTTCGGTAACCGTGGAACGTGCTATGGCTCTATTCCTAACACAACCGTCGCTTTCTCCAATGCGCGTCTTCGATAGGACCAGATGATCGAGCCTGGAACGCGACTGCTTGCCGGCCTATTGGCCTTGCTGGTGACTGCTCCGCAGGCGACGCCTCAAACAGCACCGGGCGGTCCGCCAACCCATCACGTGGTCATGGGCAAAACCGGCAAACCGGGAAATAGCAGGAGTTCGCCGCCTCCAGGCTCAAGGTCAAGCGCGTCGCGAGGGCTCTGCTTTCAGCCGGGAGTCGGTTGGCAAAGTGACCTTACGGAGCGACCCAGTGAAGCTGCCACGCGGAACACGGGCACTTCGATCGGCCTCGATATAGGTGGCTCGGCCGGGAGAGCCAACCCAAAATCGGTATATGCAAGATTATCCAGCGCGAAGCAAGCGGACGCCGTCCAGTGCGCCGCAATATTGACCGAAAAAAGAGCGCCCGAAGCTGAAGTCGGAAAGTTCACAATCCTCGATCACTCCTCAGCCATCCGATCTGCCGGTTCGACGAAACCCGGCAGTGTTGTGCCACTCCAGGCTAGTTTGCCGTTCCATCCGAGTGGGAGTGAGGGCCTGAAGCCGGTTTGGATGACGCCGAGCGCGACGCCCTCGGCCGCCAAGTATCTTGGGTCAGAAACCGGACCGGGCGAACCCGCAGACGAGATGAACGGTCGCGCATTTCACGCCTACATAAGTTCGATCAAGCTACGCAAGGCGATACGAAGTGCGCCCGATTTTCGCACGCGCATCAAGCTGGAACAGCTACAAAACGATCCAGCAATGAAGCGGCACAATGCAGGGCCGCACACGAAGACAGCCCGGATGGCCAAGAGGTCAAAGGAAAGCAAGCGCATAGACCCAACGTCTTCACTGAGGTCGGATGTGCAAGACCGATCGCGGGATAATCATCGAAGTTCTACAAGAACGCAGTAGCCGCCGTGGTTCGTGGCGTTGGCTCCCAAGCGGAGACAATGCAATAACCCTATTCCTAATCGAGCCGTAAATAAGCCTTGGCGGGAACCTCGAACCTGACCCCAGAGCGCGGGAGTATGACCATGAACGTTGTGATCGTGAGCGCCGTATTCCCGCCTGAACCTGTGGTGACTGCGCAGACCAGCTACCAAATCGCCGACGAATTATTTCGCCATGGCCACCAGGTTACTGTCTTGGCCCCGTTTCCCAATCGCCCCGACGGCCGACTCTTCAAGGGTTACCGAAGGTCGCTCTATCGCCGGGAGAGCATGGGTTTCTCTGTGATCCGCTGCTTCTCCTTTCTGTCCAGGAAGTCAACCATGGGCAGCCGGTTGCTGGAGAATATTGGGTTCGCCATCACCTGTTCCGCTCGCCTTCTTGTTCTGCGGCGGCCTGATGTCCTTTATATGAACTCATGGGTGATTGTCTGTTCCGGCATGGTTTCCGCAGCAGCATGGTTGCGACGTATTCCTGTCGCGATGAGTATTCAGGATGTTTACCCGGAATCGCTCTCCCAGCAGAAGAGGATCAGCGCGCATTCGCTCTTGTTTAGAGTTCTGCGTGTGCTTGATCGCAAGATCGCACACTCGGCGAAAGCGCTCATCGTGATCTCTGACCAGTTTCGTGAAACTTATCGATTGGATCGTGGAGTGCCCGCCGAGCGCATCTACGTGCTGCAGAATTGGGGAGAGACGAGCTCAATGAACGTAGATGCCCGCGGCGCCTATGACCTGCGTCAAAGGTACGGCATACTCGATCAAACGATCCTGGCAGTCTACGCGGGCAACATTGGGACGGCAGCCGGAGTCGAAACCGCGATTAAGGCGTTTGAGTATCTATGGAACGACGAGAATATTTGTATGTTGATCGCTGGAGTGGGCTCGTCTTTGCGAGCGTGCCAGCAGCTGGTCGAAGAGAAGGGACTTCAGGATCGCGTTTTTTTTCATACGCCCTGGGCAAAAAAGGACACAGGAATCGTCTTAGGCGCAGCGGATGTTCTATTGCTGCCAACGCAGGGCGAGCAGTCGTTGGTTTCGGTTCCTTCGAAACTCATTTCGTACTTGTTGTCCGGCCGTCCGGTACTCGCAATGGTACTCGGCAACTCCGACACCGCGAAACTGATCCTCAAAGCGAAAGCAGGATGGGTGATTCCACCGGATGATCCGGCAGGAACGGCCGCAGCCTTGAAAGTGATTGCCGCGAGTGCTCCTGAAGATGTTCGCGCTGCCGGAGCCCGCGGTCTGGATTATGCCCTTTGCAACCTGACCCGAGAGGCTAACCTTCCCAGGATGATCCAGCTGCTCCTTGAGACTGCACAACCCGGAACCGGCCCATCGGTACAGCAGTTTGAGTGACCCAAGGTACAGATTGTGATCAAGTGGCTAGGCCCAGCCTGGAAGCGTTTCTTTGATCTCACGGTGGCTATCGCGGCGCTGATCGTATTCGCGCCGATGCTGGGGCTGATTGCGATTGCAATCAGGCTCAGCTCCGGAGGGCCGGTGTTTTTTATGCAGGAGCGCATTGGTTGGCGGGGCCGAATGTTTCAGATCATTAAGTTCCGATCGATGGTGCATGATGCGCCGTATATGCGCAACCCTGACGGTAGTGCTTATAGTTCGGACACAGATCCGCGTGTGACGCCCTTGGGTAAGTTTCTTCGCCGAACAAGCCTGGATGAAATCCCGCAATTGTGGAATGTTGTCCTTGGCGAGATGAGTCTTATCGGGCCGCGTCCGGAGCTTGCGGAAGGCGTTCGAAGTTATCGTCCGGCCGACTTCAGGCGGCTGAATGTTCGCCCCGGCATGACCGGTTGGGCGGTCGTGCATGGACGCAATGATGTGCCCATAAGCATGCGTCGTGAATTGGATACCTGGTATGCCGACCACGCCGGCTTCGTGATGGACTTGCAGATCCTCTGCAGGACGATCGCAATGGTCGTGGTCAGCCAAGGAATCAATCGGCCGCTCCCGGATGCGTCGTCCGAACACGGAGTGGAGGCGCAGCGATGCTCAACGGAAAACTAGGAGCGCTTCTCCCCTTTGATGAAGCGGCTTTGCCCTTGGTAAGAGCTTGGATAAACGATGAGGAGGTGCGGCAGGGTACTGGCACCGAAGGCCCGGTCTCCGATTGGGCGCACCGGCGATGGTACGCATCTGTCATGGAGGATCCTGCGCAGCGTATCTTCCTGATCGCTCAAGGTAAAGGGAACGAGGCAAACGCGGTAGGAGCGCTCGGTCTCCGCGGCATCAACTGGCGATCGCGTCACGCGGAGTATTGGATTTACCTCGGAGATCGTTTGGCGCGCGGCAAGGGCCTCGCTGAGGAGGCTTCGAGGTTGTTGCTGCGATTTGCTTTTGGCACCTTGGGATTGCATAGGGTCTTTCTCCAGGTCAATGTCACCAACCAGTCCGCGATTAGCCTCTACCGGCGCCTTGGCTTTGTTGAGGAAGGCATCTTGCGGGCTGCGGTATTTGCGGACGGCCGCTTCGTCGACCGTCTCCTGTTTTCCATGTTGGCGCACGAATTTCCGCCCTTCCCGGAGTAGCCATCGTTCGCTCGACGTGCGTTCCCGGCGTTCACGGAGCAAGCACCGTGACTGCAATTCCAAGAACCGATCGCTCGAAGGGGGCGTTTTGATTCCCAGCCTGTTAGTAGTGGGTGCCGGTCCACTGCAGGTGCCCGCAGTCCATGAGGCTCGCGCACTGGGGATTCGCAGCATTGCGGTGGATGGTAACTCTTCTGCTGTCGGGCTTGCTTTGTGTGATGCGCCCTATGTAGCCGACATTCTCGACGCGGATGCTGTCTGCGCCATTGCCAAGAGAGAGGGTATCGACGGTGTGATGACCTTATGTACGGACGCGGCGGTGTCCACGGTTGCTGCGGTGGGCCAGCGCATGGACCTCACTACATTGTCGCCCCAAGCGGCAGCGCGCGCAACCGACAAGCGTTTGATGCGCGAAGCTTTTGCGGAATCCGGCGCTCCCTCCCCGCGTACCCGGCTGATCCATTCGTTGGCAGAAGCGCGAGGGGCGGCTGGGTCGTTCGGATTTCCCGTAGTGCTCAAGATCGGCCGGGGTTCGGGGAGCCGCGGAATTTACCGTATTGACGACGACGAGGCGATTCCCGCCGCGTATGCACGCTGCCGTGCATGGCAGAAAGATGGGCCGCTGCTCTTAGAAGAATGGGTAGACGGTGACGAAGTAAGTGTCGAAGGCTACTGCACGGATCGCGAGCGCTTCATTGTCGCCACTACGGATAAATTCCTGTACTCCGGCGCTTCACTCGTTGAGGCTGGCCACTGCCAGCCATCCATGCATGCACCGTTGCGCACTCAGCAAATCCACAGTGCTGTCGAGGCTGGATTGAGCGCGTTAGCGCTGACCTGGTGCGCTTTTCATGCCGAGGTCAAGGTCTCTACAAAAGGAGCGAAGTTGATCGAGATCGGCGCCCGGCTCGGAGGCGACCGCATCTCCACTCATTTAACCCCTTTATCGACTGGAGTCAATCTGGTGAGAGTCGCGATCCTGCTGGCGTTGGGGCAGCGCCCACAATCGCCGCGCATCTGGGAGCGCGCCGCGTGCGTCCGATACTTCGATGTCCAGCGTGTCGGCACGCTGAGAAGTGTCGATGGTCTCCGTAGGCTCCATGAGATTCCGGGCGTGGAAGTAGTCTACCCGGCCTCCGAGCGGGATGGGCCCTTACGCAAGGGCTTTGCCATAGGGGAGATCCGTTCCAGCCTTGACCGTTACGGCCATGTCCTATATTCCGCGACGAGCCGAAATGAAGCTATTGCCCGCTGTGAACTTGCTGCGAGCCTGGTCTGTTTTCAATTTGAGGACGGAGACTGCCGCGATGGCCTAGGAGCGCCTTGGTAGAAGGGCGCAATGGAAGATCCACTCGCCGCCCGCTCCACTCACGCCATCGTTCCGCGGACCCGCTTGGAACGGAGCAAGGTCTTTCAACGTTCTTCACGAGCAGAATCCGTCGATGAAAATCAAACAGCAGACAATTCCATTTCACACCGCATGTGTCGGAGAAGACGAAGCCACGGCTGCCGCTGAAGTGATCCGTTCCGGCTGGCTCACCATGGGGCCGAAGACCATCGAATTCGAGCGCAGCTTCGCTTCCTATGTTTGCGCCAGGCACGCAATCGGCGTAAGTTCGTGCACCGCGGCGATGCACATCGCATTGGAAGCGGTCGGATTGCAACAAGGCGATGAAGTGCTTGTACCCACCACCACGTTTACAGCGACTGCCGAGGTAGTTGTTTACTTCAAGGCTGTTCCTGTGTTGGTGGATGTGGACCCGATCACGCTCTGTATCGATCCCGAAGAAGCTTGCAAGAAGGTCACCAGCAGGACCCGCGCCATTCTCCCAGTCCATTTTGCCGGTCAGCCCTGCGATATGGATAGAATCCAGCAGCTCGCGGCTAGCCACAGTCTCCACGTGATCGAAGATGCAGCACATGCGCTCCCGGCTTCCTTTCGCGGTACGCCCGTAGGGGCCATCGGAAAATTGACTGCGTTCAGCTTTTACGCGACCAAGACCCTCACCACCGGTGAAGGCGGTATGGTCACCACCGATGATGACGAGCTCGCCGCCCGGATGAAGATCATGCGGCTACACGGCATCGGTCAGGACGTTTGGCGGCGTTATAGTAGCGAAGGTTCCTGGTATTACGAGGTAAAAAACGCAGGGTTCAAGTACAACCTTACTGACATTCAGTCTGCTATCGGTATCGTTCAATTGAATAAGTGCACAGAAATGCGCAATCTTCGTGCTCGAATCGCAAAGCAGTATACGGATGCCTTTTCACAGTGTGAGGAAGTTGAAACTCCCACGGTTCTCGGTGATCGCGAATCCGCCTGGCACCTTTATGTTCTGCGTCTCAATCTGGAACGGCTAAGGATTGGGCGATCTGAAGTGGTGGAGCAGTTGAAGCAGAGAGGAGTGGGCATCAGTGTCCACTTCATTCCTCTCCATATGCATCCGTATTATCGTGATTCCTACCATTATTGCCACGAAAGTTTTCCGGTTGCGCTGAGGGAATATTATCGGTCTTTCTCTTTACCGATTTATCCCGGGATGTCATTGGAGCAAGTCGGCTTTGTGATTGAGCAAGTGATCGAAGTCGTGAAGGGCGGGCGCCGGTAGGAAGTCATTTAGGCGCCTTTGGCCGATGGATGCTTTCCTCGTACTTTACCAGGATGGTGAGAGCGCTAGTTGATTCGATAGACAAAGCCCGCGCTGGCGTTGAGCGCTGTAGGGGTTCTGTTTGTCAGGTATATCTTCGAGTAAGAGAGTTCGCCCACCCGTAGGCGTAGGCGACGAGCGAGCTTGAAGTCAATTCCGCCCACGAGCGACCATTGGAGACCGACCGCCTCAATAATGAAGGGTGGCACATTGTCGGGCAGGTTGCGAGACCACGCGTTGCCGGCACCCGCCAGAACGCTCCCATAAGGAGAAATACGGCCAAAATGCAGCGCGAATCGTGGGCCCGCCAGCGCGGACTCTTCGTGTTGGTCGCTACCCCACCTGAGCAGTGAGCCGCGCGCCTCGATACCGAAGATGTGCCGCGTTTGGACGAAGCCTCCCAAAGAAAATCCGTAGACAGCGCGGTCGTAAAGATATCGGAAATTGGGCTTGGCATCCGTGGCAGTCGCAAAAATGGCGATCTCTGGTGCCTGGTGGAACGCTGGACCGACTTGGGCCAACGCGATGCTTGGCGCGCCAAAGAGAACCACGATGGCGGTCAATTGCCGGAGAAGCTGTTTTCCAGATAAGGAGTTCCTGTTCATGGTTCCCTTAGCAGCCCCTGTCGAAGCGACAGCTTGCGGGCGCGTAGTGACTTGCTCGACCGGTTGCCGCCATGGGCAAGCAGATCATCCGTAGATCTCTATGCACACGTAAAGCTTCATGAGGAACAATCGGCAACTATCGTGTAGTTCGTGATAAGAAGACGACACCAGGGTAACTGGCGTGATCTCCTTCACTGCAATCCGTTGCCAATAAGGCCAATGGGCTCCAGTCACTTAAGGACAGTATGTGTCTGGACACCCGTGGACATCGATCTACCTGATTTGTATCGAATTAGAACTAGCCAACAGCTGCCATATCTACTGCAATGACGACTTAGTTCTTCGCAGTAGCAGCATCGTGGCCATGCGCCTCAGTCCTTGTTATCGGCACTTGAGCTCATTGCATTATGTGGGCGGCTGTTTGCTAGCCCTGGCGTCACTAAGTTGCTCTGCCGGTGCGCTCGCATGAAGTCGCAGTTCTGCGCTTTCATGGTCGTGGACGAGAAACGGATTGAAATGCGAAATGCCTACCGCGTTTGTCACCGGCGGTGGCGTACCATACTTGTCCAAATTGGAGGTGGGAGCCCCCGCATGTATGCGGGGGAACGAGCGCTTTGGCGCTCTGTGAACAGTCTCGACTCCGATCGAGCGCTTCAGCGCTGGCAATGCCAAAGCCTCATGAGTCCCTGCCCAAGAGAGCCGCAAAATATAACCCATCCGCTCCCAAGGCCCGGAGGGCCGGCCGCTAAACGTCAGCCCAGCCCGGCAGGGCTGGGAATATTAATCAATCGACTCTGAGCGCCGGAGGCGCGGCACTCACTCCGCGACCCCCAACCTGATTTCGACACAACCGGCCGCAGCACCCGATTGTTCAATAAAATCAACGCCACACATTCGAACATTCCGCTCATTTGGACAGCTCTGGTGGCGTACAAAACCATTCAGGCAGGGTAAGAAGCGAATCCGGACTAAACAGCGGCTGAGATCTCCCGCGAGCCGGCATGTCTGGCGCCTTGTGCAACCATTACGGTCGAGGGGCGCATCGTGCTTGGATTGTCATTCGAAAGGCAGAGGAGCGCTGCAGAGAAAAGCGCGGCACACACAACAGTCTTCGCTACGTGCTAGTGCGCATTTGTAAAATTACTGGAGCACCGGGCGGGAATTGAACCCGCGAATACTGGTTTTGCAGACCAGCGCGTTAGCCACTTCGCCACCGGTGCTCATCTCATCGCTCTAGGGGCAGTCGCAACCGCGAGACTGCCCCTAGAAATTCGCTACTTGCCCTGGGTCGCAAGATCCTTCTTTGACAGATACCAGGTTTCTACCGTGAGCCCCGCTCCGCCGCCGTTGGTGCGCTTGCGTGCATCTTCCACCGTCGCCGGCGCGGGCACGATCACCGGCTCTCCCACCTTCCAGTTTGCCGGGACTGAGACACCGTTGCCATCGATGGTCTGCAGCCCCTCGAAGATGCGAATCAACTCATCCACATTACGCCCTAGTTGCATCGGGTAGTAGACAATCGCGCGGATATTCTGCTTTGGGTCGATGGCGAAAACCGCGCGCACCGTCGCTGTGTCAGAGGCCGCTTCATGCACCAGGCCGTAGGCTTGCGACACCTTCTGGTCGAGATCGGCAACCACCGGGAACCTTACTTCCACACCCGCGTTCCGCTCAATGTCGCGTACCCATGCGATGTGCGAGTAGATGCTGTCGATCGAGACGCCAATCAATTGCACATTCAATCTTTCAAAATCATCGGAGCGGCGTGCAAACTCGATGAACTCCGTCGTGCACACAGGGGTGAAGTCGGAGGGGTGGGAGAAGAGCAATACATACTTGCCTTTGGCTGTGTAATCGCTTAACTGGATGACGCCATGGGTGCTTTTCGCTTTGAAGTCGGGCGCCTGCTCAAGGATGCGTGGGATGCGTGCTTCTGTGGTTGTACTCATGTTCTCTTCCTCGTCGAAACTTGGTTGGCAGATGGCCGTCCGCATCGTTTCCGGGCTTGATTCCAAGCACGAGGGATCCCGCGGCGGGAGCCGGCTGCGGGTGGATGAGAGGTTCTTGTGTCAGGATTCGAAGCTTGCGATTCGATCTAGAAACCCACCCGCAGCGCGCAGCAACAACAGCAACTGCAACAGTGTGAGCCGGGGCGGTGAGAGGTGAGTGCCATTCGCTTAATTTGGTATTCGCAAACTCTTCGACTGACAACAGGATAGAGCCCACGGCAAGACGTGTCAAACTCTGCTCCGGCCGGCGAGCCCGGGAGTGTCACAGGCGCGCAGCCTGCCCAAGGTGTGAAACCCACTGCAGGAACGGGTTTCGTCTGCACATCCTGCTGGCAAAACCATGGGCCCCGCAGCCTCCGTGAGAACCTGGAAGAGAGACAGCAGGCTCTTACTCTGCGGGCTTACTCTTTTCGACAAAGCACGGTCACAAATCGAAGCTACGCGGACAGGTGAGCACGCCTGCAACGTGCGAGACGTCTCGAATCGCGAAGTCGTTGATGAGGATTTGTTGTGATTTATTTTTCGTGGCAGCACTGATCCTGCTGCAAAAGAGCAGCTTTTCCTTGAATGATTCACATGCTTTCAACAGGGCTGATAACGCTCATAGGCAACACTGGCAACAAGACGCCGTTACGCGGTGGAACTTTTGCAAAAAAGCAAGCCGCACTTCGCTTCATCTTCTCCGTTTACACATCGCTTTCATCTTCGTACTCTGTCCAAGCGTTTCCCCTGCAGGTAACGCAACTGTCGGCCATTAAATCTGACAACTGAATTCAGACCGGACGCGCAGGATGCGCGCTGCTGCTGAGCAGAACCTGATGTCACCTTGTGGCTCTTGAGCGCAAGCGGGATCTGTTGCCGCCGCAGCCATTCATCGACGCGGCTTCTTCCGTTCTCCCCCAACCCAGCGGCCACGCACATTCGATGTGCGTCCGCGTTTCACCGCTCCTTTGAAAGGAGAATTTTAGGACCTATGAGGCCGAAGAAAACTATTTTGTGTGTTGACGACAATGAACAGGCACTTTCCGTGCGCAAATTCATGCTGGAGACCCGAGGCTATCGTGTGCTGACAGCTATGGGCAGCGAAGCAGCTTTGGAGCTGTTTCGCGAAGGAGGCATCGATCTGGTGCTGAGCGACCTGATCATGCCCTATATGGACGGGAACGAGCTCGTCCGCCGCATGAAGGAGCTGGCGCCGGAGGTGCCGGCGATTCTCATCAGCGGGAGCGTGAAGGCCTTCGATCGCGCCAACCGTGCCGACGCCTTTTTGCCCAAGGGCGCCTGCTCGCCGGTCGAGATGCTGGAGCGCATCCGGGTGATGGTAGCCCGCAAGCGCGGTCCCAAGAAGGGACATGGCCTGCGTCCCCTGGTTACGGAGGAGGTTGGTCAGCGTCGGACGGAGGCCAACGACGCGGTCGTGGTCGGCGCTTGATTACGCCCTTGCTCGAGAGCTGAGAATTTGGGGCTCTCGAACAGGGCCACTGCCGGTTAGCATCAAGCCAGCTACAATCAACCAGTGCAGCCCATCATTGAGACAAAAAATGTTAGCAAGATTTACCGGGCGGGTAAGGTGGACGTTCCCGCCCTGAGTAATGTCTCGTTTGTTGTCCCACCGGGCCAGTTCGTCAGCATCGTCGGCCCGTCGGGTAGCGGCAAATCGACGCTCTTCTACATTCTTGGCGGCCTGACCCGTGCAACGTCAGGAAGCGTCTTGATCGATGGCATCGATTTTGCCCAATTGACCGACTCCAAGCGCACTGTATTGCGCAAGACGAAAATCGGCTTTGTGTTTCAGAAGTTCAACCTGCTGCCCACGCTGACGGCGCGAGGCAATATCGAAATTGCGCGGGAGATCGCGGGCAGCCACAACGCCCAGGACCAAGAGCTGCTGCGTCACCTTACCGATTTGCTTGGTATTGCCGGCCGCCTCGATCATCGTCCGGCGGAGCTTTCCGGTGGGGAGCAGCAGCGCGTCGCGATTGCCCGCGCACTCGTTACCCGTCCCGCCATCATTCTTGCTGACGAGCCGACGGGCAATCTGGACACGGCCAATTCCGATGCGGTGCTCCAGATGCTGCGCCGCTCGACCCAGGAATTCAAGCAAACCGTGTTGATGATCACCCACAACCCCGAGGCGGCGGCCATTGGGGACCGCATCCTGCATATGCGCGACGGCCGGATGCTGGACGAATAGGCGGTTCCTTGCCTGGAGACTCGAGCACTTGGGTAATCTTTGCCGGCTTGCCTGGGACGGGTAAGAGCACGCTTGCCAGGGCCTTGGCGGAGCGCTTGAGCGCGGCCGTTCTCGATAAGGACCGTGTGCGTGCGGCGCTGTTTCCCGATGCCTTGACCGACTACAGCACCGAACAGGATCAATTGTGCGTGCGCGCGCTATTGGAAGCGGCCGTCTACCTGACGGAGCGCCGGCGGGTGAAATACATCTTCTTCGATGGACGGACCTTCTCGACACAGGAGCAAATTGAGGGCGTTTTGCTGGTGGCAAAGCAAGCCGGCGCGCGTTGGCGCATCCTGCACGTGACGTGTGCCGATGCCGTTGCGGAAGAGCGCCTGGCCCGCAACGATCCCGCTCATCCGGCAAAAAATCGTGGTCCGGCGCTCTACCGCAGGATCAAACAGCACTTTGAGCCTATCCGGCAGCCCAAGTTGGAGGTCGATACGACGTTAGGTATCGACCGGCAGCTGGCGGCGGTCGAGAGCTATCTTAGGGAGGGAGAATAGGGCACCGCGTTGACCGGGCAGCGAACCGCCCGATATACTGCCTCAGGACGTATGCGGGAGTAGCTCAGTGGTAGAGCATCGCCTTGCCAAGGCGAGGGTCGCGGGTTCAAGTCCCGTCTCCCGCTCCAGATAGCTACCTTCCGAGCTGTCGCGGCTTTTTTGAGGAGCGGCAGGGGTGATATTGCCGGATTTCCTCCAGGATCAAGCCAAAAATCGTTGCGGCGCAGCCGGCATGGTGGAAATCTCGGTTCTTTGGCTACGAAGCGAGCCGGAGTGATCTGAAAGTCGCATCTGCCAGACTGGGTTCTAATCCAGCCGGGCGGTTACAATTGTCCAAGATGGCGCGGTACCCAAGCGGTAAGGGAGAGGTCTGCAAAACCTTTATGCGTCGGTTCGATTCCGACCCGCGCCTCCATCCTTCTTCAACAATTTAGAGTCACTTCATGGCAGAGCTCGAAGAGCCACTGTAGCGGAAATTGCAGCTACTCCCCGTTTCTTCTCACTGAATCATCCCCTCTGCTGCTCCTCTCCGCGCGCCAGCAGTCCGCCCAGCACCGGCGCCATGCGGGAGGGGTTCCGCTTGCCGTCGAGCAACAACTTGACGGTGACGGCAGAGACACCCAAACTACGCGCATAGACGCCAGCGATTCGCCAGCGGATCGGCGGGACTGAAGCCGCGTTACAAACTGAGAGCGAGTCTGCACGGAAAAAAGGTCGTCATAGCCACACCGAGGCGCACCTATGGACAAGTTATAAGTTCACTGGATCTTTCATCGGCCAACCAGAGACTCAGCTTTCCAGCATCCACCGCAGAATCACCGCTCGTGGAGCTTGCAACGGACCCGAATGGCATTCGAAATGCCTGTCGACGAGACGCTGACGGAGCTAATAGGGTCCGGCAAGATTCCGCCCCCTGATCGCAGTTGCTGTTCGACAACGGATCGGATAAGCGCGTCATTCAAGCGTGGATCTGCCGAGTTGAGGAAGTGGTCCATTCACCGTTTGGGTTAACAAATGTAACAGATGTGGGCTTTATTTGTCTCGGTTTCAGCCGGTCTTGGATAACAAATGATCTAAGATGAGTTACTTCCCTTAAAAACGGGCCAGGAGTAACCCCTCTCGTTAACCCTCCGCGAGAATAATCAACTTTTAGAAAATATGTGGCGATTATCGGAAAAGCTTGTGCTAGTATCTGCTTCGGCATTTCGGATTTGCTGTTCACTTTATCTGCTCTGCACGAGACTCCCTCGAGAATCGGTTGCACTTGGGGGAGGTTTCCATGTCTCTGCGTCTTTCGAAGACGATCATTGTTACATATTTAGCGTTTGCACTTCCCGCAAGCCTTGGCCTCGCCCAGTCCGCTCCGCCGGCGGCGGATACATACTCTTTCAGTGCAGAGCCATCCGCGAATTTCGGCTCGCAGCCCATTCTTGTGCTGCAGGAAGGGATCAACAGCTATCTCCGGTTCAACCTGGCGACGCTCCCATCGGGCGTGAGTGTCAGCAAAGCAACACTGCGGCTGTATGTGGACGCGTTTGCCGCCAACGGCAGCTTTGACGTCTACCAACTAAATAACAGCTGGGGCGAAAGCACGCTCACCTACAAGAATGAGCCATCGTTGGGCGCGTCTGCGACCGGGGCTCATCCCGTTGCAGTGACCGCATCGAGCCTGAACCAGTTCGTGGTGATCGACATCACGCCGCTCGTCCAGGCCTGGGTCAATGGCAGCGAGGCAAACAACGGAGTGGCCCTATCACTGCAGGGCAACAGCGGTGCATTTGCCTTCGACAGTAAAGAGAGTAGCGCCACGAGCCATCAGCCGGAACTGGAGATCGCGCTAACCGGTCCTGCCGGACCCCAGGGTCCGCAAGGACAACAAGGGCTCACGGGACCGGCAGGCCCGCAAGGCTTAGCAGGAGCAAAGGGCGCGACGGGTCTGCAGGGTCCGGTTGGGCCACAAGGGCCGCAGGGGCCTGCGGGAGCCAATGGGACCAATGGGACAAACGCAGGCGGCTTCAATTTCCGCAATGCTTTCAGTGCCTCAGCTTCCTATGCAGTCGACGATGTAACCACCTATAACGGATCTACGTACGTTGCCGTTGCTTCCAACCACGGCCCCAACAACGCGACGCCAAATGTGAATACGGCCTGGAGCCTCATGGCAGCGGCTGGTGCAACGGGAGCCGCTGGTATCCAGGGTCCTCCGGGCACGCTGGGTCTGCAGGGAGCGACCGGTCCGGCCGGAGCGCAAGGGGCCCAAGGAACACCAGGCCCTGCAGGTGCCACCGGGCCGCAAGGACTGCAGGGAACACAGGGGCCGATCGGATTGACCGGCGCCAATGGGGCCAGCGGCGCGACGGGAGCGCAGGGACCAATCGGGCCTCTGGGTCCGCAGGGTCCCGCTGGCGTGAATGGGAATAACGGCACTAACGGCAGCGGCTTCAACTTCCGCAATGCGTTTGATCCATCGGCCTCGTACGCCGTAGATGATGTGGCAACTTACAACGGGTCGACCTACATCGCGATTGCGGTCAATCAGGGACCGAACAACGCCACCCCGGATCTAAACTCTGCAGCATGGAGCCTGATGGCATTAGAAGGGGCTGTGGGCCCTGCAGGGACGACTGGACCGCAGGGACTTCAGGGGCCGGCGGGCCTAAGCGGTGCCGCTGGAGCCACAGGTGCAACGGGAGCGCAGGGTCCGCTTGGGCCCGTGGGTCCACAAGGCCTCGCGGGTGCGAACGGAGCCAACGGAAGCGGCTTCAACTTCCGCAATGCATTTAATCCATCGGCCTCGTACGCCGTGGATGATGTGGCCACTTACAACGGGTCCACTTATCTAGCGATCGCGACAAGTCAAGGACCGAATAATGGAACTCCGGATGTGAATGCAGCTTGGACGTTAATGGCCGAGGCTGGCGCTGCGGGTGTTGCAGGCGCAACTGGAACTCAGGGCCCGCAGGGGATCCAGGGATCCACCGGCCCTGTAGGACCCCAGGGTCCGGTTGGGTTTACTGGCTCCGTCGGGCCGGCAGGCGCAGTTGGACCACAAGGTCCTCTCGGGCCTTTCGGCCCGCCGGGACCTGTAGGCGCCAGTGGGACCAACGGAACAGGCTTCAACTTCCGCAATGCGTTTGATCCATCAGCCTCGTATGCGGTGGATGATGTGGCGACTTATAACGGGTCGACATACATCGCAATTGCGGTCAATCAGGGACCGAACAACCCTGCCCCGGATCTAAACTCTGCAGCATGGAGCCTGATGGCATTAGAGGGCGCTGCTGGCCCTGCGGGGACGACGGGCCCGCAGGGACTTCAGGGACCGGCAGGCTTAGCCGGAGCCACTGGACCCATCGGTACGACGGGAGCACAGGGTCCGATTGGGCCTGTGGGGCCAGAGGGTCCGGCAGGTGCGAACGGAAGCAATGGGAGCAACGGCACCGGCTTCAACTTCCGCAACGCCTTTGATCCATCCGCTTCGTATGCGGTGGATGATGTAGCAACCTATAACGGTTCTTCCTATGTAGCGATCGCGACAAATCAAGGACCGAACAATACAACTCCAGATGTGAATGCAGCGTGGACCGTAATGGCAGAGGCTGGCGCCGCGGGTGCTGCAGGCGCAACTGGAAGTCAGGGCCCGCAGGGAATCCAGGGAGCACAAGGACCGATAGGCGCGACCGGGCCGCAAGGACTAACTGGGCCAGTAGGTCCTCAAGGTTCCGCAGGACCAAACGGAACCAACGGCACCAACGGAACGGGCTTCAACTTCCGCACTGCGTTTAATCCCTCTGCCTCGTATGCAGTGAACGACGTGGCGACCTACAACGGTTCGACATACGTTGCGATTGCGATCAACCAGGGTCCGAACAATGCGACGCCAGACGCTAACTCTGCGGCATGGAGCTTGATGGCCGAGGCGGGCGCAGCCGGACCGAGCGGGGCCACGGGAGTTCAAGGTCCTCAAGGAACCCAAGGAGCACAGGGACCAACCGGAGCGACGGGAGCAACCGGTCCGCAAGGGCCGATCGGTTTGACCGGAGCAACCGGTCCACAAGGACCAGCGGGTTCTCCCCCGCAGAGAATTGTCTTCACCAGCGGATCAGGCATTTATACGACGCCAAGCGGAGCGACCTCTCTCGAAGTAGTCATGTGCGGCGGTGGCGGAGGTGGCCAAGGTTCTAACCAGGGAGAGAGCGCCGCCGGGGGAGGCAACACAATATTTGGAACTTCTCTGCTGCTCGCTGGCGGGGGCGGTGGGGGCGGGTTCGACGTCGGCGGAGTGGGAGGAGTGGCAAGCGGAGGAGACGTAAATATTTCCGGGGGTCCTGGATCAAGCGCGATCCCAGGGCCTACTGGTATGGGAGGAAATGGTGCAGCCGGACCGTGGGGCGGGGCAGGGACATCAATTCCAACTACTGGTTCCGTGGCCAACCTTGGGGCATCTGCTAATTCATGTTCCGGGGGGGCCGGCGCGGGAGATATTACCCAGGAAGCAGGCGGAGGCGGTGGGGGTGCCGGAGGGTATGTCAATAAGTTGATTATTTCCCCGTTAGCAACCTATCTGTATGCCATAGGCGCGGGGGGATCAGGAGGATCGGGAGGCCCAGCCGGACTTGGTGGCGGAGGT
Organism: uncultured Acidobacteriaceae bacterium; assembly: GCA_963743365.1. Lineage (GTDB taxonomy): Bacteria > Acidobacteriota > Terriglobia > Terriglobales > Acidobacteriaceae > PALSA-350. Next base: position 174,299 of record CAVUQE010000008.1, on the reverse strand, counting down.
GGAGCTGCGGGGATCATTGTCGTGACCGCCCATTTCTAACGATGGAGATGCTGTAAGGTTGACCGGTTCCACAGAACTCGATATAGCAATGAGCGGTGGCCGTAGATACGGGGATAGCATAGACGACAAACTGACAGGCGACTTGACACGTCATGGCCACCGCGGGCGGCGGGTCTGGACAAGTCATAAGTCGACCGGATCATCCATCGGCCAACATCCAGCATCCCGCCGCGCCAGCAGTCCGGCCAGAATCAGCAGTGTACGGGAGGGACGCCGCGACCCGGTAAGCCATCCATCCACGGCCTGCCGGGACACGCCGAGGCTAGCCGCAATCGCGCACCACGGCTCGCGCTGATGGCGAGCGCGCAGGTAATCCACAAGCTGTGATTAAGTAAGCATGACAGAGCGACGGGGAAAGCGTACCGCACCCAAAGCTCACGCAGCAACAACGTTGACGCCAGCCACGCAACGTCACTCGATCATGAGCGCAGCCTGGGATATGCGGAACGGCTGTAGCGGAAAATGTGGCGGGTGTCCGTTTAGATGGACGTGTACGGGTTGGAATAGTAGAGCCCTAACCCATTGAAATTATGAGAGCAGCGAACCACTTGTGCTCTGCAGGCCGATTGGACTGAATTGGCGCCGTGGCCCGTCTGCGATCTCTGTTCCTGCTTTCCGATCGCCCCGATGTTTAGATGGCCCTTTTCTGTTTCGATAAAGATCTCGGGGGGGGCCTCTGTCTGCAATCTAGAAAAACAATTCTGGGGAAACGTGAAATCGTTTGCTGAGCCTTGCGATGTGATCTTTGTTCAAATCGCGCTTACCGCTGAGTACCTCAGACACGATGCTCGGCGTGCCGAATACGTCTATCAGGTCCTTCTGCTTCAGGTCGTGCTGATCCATGAGAAACATGATCGTGTCGGTCGGTGAGGCCTTCGGCAAGGCGTAGTTCTTCGCTTCAAAATCCTCAATCAAAAGTGTCAGTAAGTCGGCAAACTCCCTCTCCTCCTTTGTCATCTTGCGACTAGTCAAATCAAAGAGGATTTTGACGTACTGCTCGTTCTGATCCTCAGTGCGAACGATTTTGGGAGGAGTCTTAGCGACAAGTTTCTTATAGGCTGCTGCTGCTACTGGTGGGCCAGTCATTTTTTCCACCTTCCTTTGTCGTACTCTACATGCGTTAGTACGTCTCGAATGAACAGCGTCTTCGGATAACGTATTACTACGATTAGCCGATAGCTGTTCCCTTTGATGTTGAAGACCGTATAAACCCCCACAGCGTCTGCCGACGGGAATACCTTCCGAACGTCTACAACAGATTCCCAAGATGCTTTAAGTGCAAACCGACACCAAACGTCTAGCGCGGCACCCAAATCGCTTCCGTGAATTTGTGCCGCATCCAGGAGCGCCTTCCGGCTGATAATATGCACTGTTTAGTTTACTTCGCATTTTGCGAATTCATCCACGAAATACTTCGCGTCTTGCGAATTTGGCTCCCCCATGAGATGACAATTAAGCCCTCCTGAATAGGAAAGATGGACACTTCGCCCCCGGAAGCGCCGCTAAGAACAGTGGTGCTGGGTGATTCAGCCAATCGTGAAGACCACTCGCGGCTTACCGGCTGCGTTCCAATACTCTTCCACTTCCGAAAGGGGGACGGTCTTCGTTGCGATCTGCAGTTTGGCAGGGAGGGTCGCTTCGAACACGCCCTTGATTGCTTCAAAAACACCTGACGAACGTACGCTTTTGAGCCCGCTCCCCATGAGCACAGCTGGGGAAGAACGTAAGCCTGCACCTGGCAGGTCTTTACTCTGCTCACCACTTGCGCCGCCGACATGCACGAGACGAACGGTGTCGCATCCTCGACACTCTTCGCGATGGCAGCGATGATCGTTCTTGCGCTTTCGCTCCAAAGGTAGTCGACAACTACGTCAATGCCATTTGCGAACTCTCGCATCAGTGCTTCATACCGTTTCACCCCTAAGGGGTGAAGGGTCCCAGCGTAAACGGAATCGTCACGTCGGCGCCCAACGCCCTTACTTCCTCAAGTTCATCCTCGTTGCGCCCGGTTGCGATTACTGGAATTCTGGCGCGGGAACCAGATCTGAAGTATCGCGAATTTGCTGAGATTCCAAACGGTTGGGACTACGTTGGTAATTATGTGGACCTAAAGTGATGGCCTTTGTGATTTATGCCATGGCCGGATCAGCGGTTGCTAGTGTAAACGTGGTGAACGTCCCCAATTCCCCCCCCAAGATCTATTTTCAGGATGTTCAAATTGGCGAGTTCGACGCGGGAGCGCTCCGCTTCCGGCGGGTTCAGGTCATGCGATGAATGGATGTCCGAGTCAGTGTCCGAGATGCCGGTTATTCGGTCAAGTGAAGGTTTCCCGGTTACAACGACTAAGACGTCACAGGACAATGCGGAGACGCTATTGAAAGTGATCGACGAGCATTATGTCGCTGCTCACATCGCCGACCATCGAGTAGAGGATCCAGCGGCCATCGGGCGAGACCGACAGGCCGCTGCCGAAATACTTGTCCACTTCAAGAATTGGCCGCATTTGCTTGGTTGCGAAATCAAAATAGCGCACTGATTTGGGTGCCTCGGCCGGAACGTAATAGATACCACCTGGAGAAACGGTCCAGACCCCTGCGTTGCTCACGCGCGGCAACCCATCTCCTCCTTCTGACCCCGTACCGGGCAATGCTCGCAAAGAAACTTTCCTCAGCACAGTTCTCGCGGAGCTGTCTGCAAAATACACTGTCTTCCCATCGAAAGACTCCTGCGGAACCAGCCCATCGGTATCTTGAGAGAGTGCAATGGCCTCTCCGCCGACGGCGGAACAACGATAGATTCCGGTTCTGTCAGATCCGTTGGATCTGAAATAAATCCATTTTCCGTCGCGGGACCAGTGAGGTCGAATTACGCCGGAGATGTTTGTGACCAGTTTTTTGGGTTTTCCTTCGCCCACGTCCACTACATATATTTCCCAGCGGTCCCGAGGATGCGAATCAAACGCTATCTTGTTTCCGTCCGGCGACCATTGCGGGCTGCCACTCTCATCGTGAGGGTTCGAGATCTGTACCAGGTTGCTTCCATCGCTGGCACTGACCCATACGCCTTGTATGCCTGAGCGGAAAGAGACGAAGGCAATGCGCTTTCCATCCGGAGAGTATTGAGCGTCGAACTGTGCCCGCGACGAAGGCATGAGTTCTACCGCTGGAGACTTCGGGTGAAGCAGGTCCCTCCGCCAGATGTTTAAACTGGTGGAAAGAGAGCTGTACGCAAGCTCGCCGTTTCTGGCTGACACAGCGGGTTGCATTGCACTTCCTGCGAAGGAGAGTTGTTTCATCGAACCACTCGCGACTGTAAGTTGACCGAGTTCCGATGTGAGGTTCCCATTTGCAAGGGAATAGAGAGAATAAATGAGTTTCTCATCGTCAGCCGACCACGTTAACCCGTTTGGATTTGGAAAAGGCCGAGATGGTGAAATCGTTTTCGGTTGACCACCCCGAATTGGTAAGGATTGCAGGACCGCCGCGCCATTCTCGCTTAGGAAGCACCAGTACGCGAGGTACTCGCTGTTGTGGGAGAACGCCGGCAGACCTTCGCCCACGCACGTTGGACTGACTAAAACTTGTTTGGTCTCCAATGTCTCCGTTGAGAGAAGATAGATCCTTCCATATTCTTCTCCTGGCGCCACATCTGCGAAGGCAATCCACTTGCCATCCGGTGACCAACTGATAAGAGCGAGGCTATGCGAGCTGTAAACATTGAAATTGGTGGAGGGCATTCGCGTGGCGTGCAATTTTCTTTCAGGGCCGCCAAGCGCCGGGACAACGTAGATTCCGCTGTCATCCCCGGACAGGCGTTGAAATGCGATCTGCGTGGCGTCGGGGGACCATGCAGGACTGATCGACTCCGACGGATGCTGCGTAAGCCGGAGAAGAGTTTCGCTTCCCAGAGCCTTCACATATAGATCGAAGCCTTTTATCCCATGTGCAGGGCCGCCGTTCCATGCGAACGCGATTCTCGACCCATCCGGAGAGAAAGCCGGGGCAATCGCCTCTTCGGACAGAGCCGTAAACGGAACGGCAGTCAAGGCCGCCTGCTCCTGCGGACGCTGCATTTGATACCATCGATACGCAACGAAGCTCACAAGCGCAACGACCAAAAGGGAGAGAGCGCCTGCGGCAATCTTCAACCACCTTGGACGAGAGCCCGAGCCGCGAGTCGGTTCGACTGTAATTACCGGCCCGACCACTGCCCCGGCTACAGGCTGAACCAGCGGCTCCAACTCACCGATGAATCTGTACCCCTGCCGCGGCAGCGTCTCGACAAAGCGTGGACTCTCGGCCGAATCACCCAATATTTCACGAATCTTGTTAATGGCGGTGTTTAGGTTGTCCTCGACACCTATAAACGTTTCCAGCCCAAGACGCTTCTGCAGTTCGTCCCACGTCACCACCTCGCCTGGCTGCTCAAGCAGAATGCTCAGAACCTGAAACGGCTGGCCTCCGAACTTCAACCTCACTCCCGCCTTGCGAAGTTCACCGAAGCGCAGATCAGCCTCGAAATCTCCGAATCGCAGGAGTCGAAGCTGGCCAGGAAGATAGCGCTTCACGCTGGCAGACGCCATCGCGCCGCTCGATTCTAGCAATGCCTGCAACGCGAACGCCAAGTCCGATGCTGACTGAAAGCGCTGCTCGGGATCCTTCTCCAGGCAACGTTTGATGATGCGTATGAGAGCGGGCGGCGTATTCGGGGCAAATTCAGAGATCGCGGGCGGCTCCTCATTCAGGATGGCGGCCATCGTGTCTACTGTGGTCGACTTCTCGAAAGCGCGACGACCAGCCAGCATCTCGTAGAGGATCGCGCCAAAGGCGAAGATGTCTGTCCGGCCATCGATCCCCAGGCCGCGTACCTGCTCGGGAGACATATAGCCGACTGTGCCCATCACCGTGCCGGGCTCTGTCCGGTCAGTCATCCCAGTCTCGTCGAAATTCGACGGTAGCTGTGTCAGCTTCGCCAGGCCGAAGTCCAACACTTTGACGCGGCGCTGCTTGATCACGAAGATGTTTGCCGGTTTGATGTCACGATGCACGACGCCCTTCGCATGCGCTGCATCGATCGCCCCTGCGATCTGAACTCCAAAATCAATCACACTCTCGAGCGGTAGCAGCTTGCCCGCAATCGTCTGCTTCAGCGTCTGCCCTTCAAGCAGTTCCATGACAATGAAGTTCAGACCGTCCACTTCATCAACCTCATGGATCGTGCAGATATTCGGATGGTTCAGCGACGAAGCCGCCTGCGCCTCCAGACGAAAGCGCCGCAGTGCTCGGGGATGCCGGGCAACCTCTTCAGGAAGAAACTTCAGCGCCACGTTACGGCCCAGCTTCAGGTCCTCTGCGTCATAGACAACGCCCATACCGCCGCTGCCGATCTTGCTTACGATGCGGTAGTGGCCGATGACCGTCCCGGCCGGAATGCCTGCCGAGTGAGAGTCTTCGGAACGAGGCCGCGGTGGGAGAGATGTACTCGCGGGGGCCGCAAAAGCCGGCCGCTCCATAAACTCTCCTGCATTCTTATGCTGGGCAAGCAGAGACTCAACCTCACGCCGCAACGCCTGGTCGTCGGCGCATGAATCCACTAAAACGCGCTCCCGGCGGTTTTCGTCGGCGTCCAGCGCCTTCTGGAAAATGCTCTCGATCCTTTCCCACCGCTCAGGATCCATCGCTCTTGCCACCCATTTCACGCAGCAGCCACGCCTTGGCTAGCCTCCAGTCGCGAGCCACCGTTTCGGGAGAAACTTTCAAGACTTCGGCTGTCTCTTCCACGCTCAGCCCGCCAAAGAAGCGCAACTCAACCACCCGGCTTTTGCGTTCATCGATTAGCGCCAGCGCTTTGAGCGCATGGTCAACGACGATTACATCTGCGTGCGATGAGGAAGCAACCTCAGGCGCCTCGTCGAGCGAGGCGGTAAACGCGCCCCCGCCTCGCTTTTTCGAGCGGCTATTACGCGCCATATCGGTCAGAATGCGTCGCATCTGCCTCGCGCACAGCGCAAAGAAATGGGCGCGGTTCTGCCAGTCCACCTCTCGTAAGTCGGAAAGCCTCAGGTAAAGCTCGTTGATCAGTGCAGTAGTTTGTAGGGTATGGCCGTCGCGTTCCCGGGCCATGCAGCGGTGAGCCGCGTTGTGCAACTCGCGATAAACCTCCGGCGTGAGCTTCTCCAGTGCGCGTTCGTCGCCCTCCCGCCACGCCTGCAAAAGCTCCGTAATTTCATGCCCCGTAGGTCCGGTCATCGAACGGCCTCGTACGTGAGGACAGCACTTGAACTATGTCCCGTCAGGACATCATTTCTTGCGACCCTTACCGCAGGAAATTATTCTCTGCCGGGTTTACAGTTCTTGCCCGCGGTTTTCGCTAAAGAGAGTGAAGCACAAATAAACGCGGCTGTCAGGCGGAAATCTGACGCCGCTACCCAAGCAGAGGAAGCCATGAAAAACCACATCGTGGGTGTATTCGGTCTCGCTTTACTGCTGGCGGCAGCTTCCGCCGACGCACAGATCACCCAAACTACACGGGTTCTAGTGCCGTTTCCATTTGTCGCGGCGGGACAGAACATGCCGGCCGCGGATTACAGCGTATTGATCACTAAGGATACGGGCCTGATCATCCTAAGGTCACCCGGTCGCTCGGCGGCAGCGCTCAGCATCAGAGATGTGCACCCCGGCAAAGAATCCTATGAGTCCTACCTGAAGTTCGAGCGCTACGGCAACAGCTGGGTGCTTGAGGAAGTGAATCACGATGGCATCGATCAGGTGCTCCGCAGAAGCAAAATCGAGCAACAGCTCGCTCGGCTCAAGCCTTCTGCCCAACAGACGCAGATGGCTTCAAACCTTTTCGGTCATTGATCGGCGACGAAAACCGTTTACTGGAAGAGGCGAACGGTCTCGTCCACTCAATCAGTAAGGGCGCGCAGCTTGAGTTCAAACAGATCGAATCGCAAAGACACGTACGGGAAGGAAACCCACGAACTTAGGGGAAAAGCGTTAGAAGACCCCAGATTAGTCTGCGGCGCTCGTCCATAATTTCTCTTCACCCGCGTGAATCTGATTGAAAATGAATGGCTTAGCATGGAGAGAACTTGGGGGAAGGATGGATGTCCCAAGGGACTATCAACCAGTAGAGCGGCCCTTAGATTAATAGCTTTGAGCGATGAAGAGATCACAGGCAGCAAATGTTCACAAACCGATTTACAAGGAGAATTTATGACAACTTCCCTTATGACCCTGATCCACAAATCAACTTTGTGCATCCTGCGTTTGGGATTGCTCAGCAGTCTTGCCGCGGCCGGACCGCTACTCGCAGCAGGTACGGGGGGTGACGGCTCCGAAAACGAGCAAGCCGCCCCGGCCAACCTGGTGCAGATCGTTCGCGAAGCTACCGAGCGATTCGTCGACGTAAACGCGGCCACTGCCGCCGGATACGCGCCGGCCTTTGGATGCGTTACCGGGCCGGATATGGGCGCCATGGGCGTGCACTACATCAATGGCGCCCTGGTCAGCGGCGGCCAACTCAATGCCCAAGAACCGCAAGCGCTGATCTACGAGCCGGTGGGCAAAGCCATGAAATTGGTAGGGGTCGAGTTCATCGCGATTGCGGATCCCTGGTTGACGGCGCACCAGCAGGCTCCGCCGGTGCTCGACGGTCAACTGTTGCAATACATAGGCGCGCCTAACCGATACGGCTTGCCCGGGTTGTTTGAGCTGCACGTCTGGGCATGGCGCGATAATCCGCACGGTGCGTACGTAGACTGGAACACGCACGTGACCTGCGAAAAAGAATAGCTACGTCAGACGCGACCTTGGTCGCAAGGGGACAGATGCGGACCTGTCCCCTTAAGATTTGCAACTCTGACGTTTCGAGGACAGCTGTCCGCGAAATTCCCGACTGCATGGGCAATTACGCAAAGCTCACTTCTGGGCAAGTGCTAGTGGTCGGATTTAAAGCGACTGGCAGTGGAACGCGGTATGCATGGGCCAATTTACCGGAACTGGATGTGGCGATAGGAGAGGAGGGTCTTGTCCGAGTAGTCGTTAGCCTTGATCGGAAATGCCTCGGGGCCGGGTGCTGCGGGCGCGACGAATTGCTCCGATTGGTTTCGCGAGCAACGAACCGCCGTGCTCAGCGTGCCTGGCATTGCTGTCAACAAATTAGAGTTTAATTATGTGCTGAACACCTCTCACCCAGATTTCAGCCGGATCACTCAAGAACAATCACAGGACTTTGTTTTCGACCCCCGTTTTGTTCTCTTGCCGTGAGTCCAGTGGCGCCTTACTTCTATTCTTGGCCTTGGCAAATATCATCCGGCGGTCGTACCAATCCAGGTATCTTACGCGGCGCTGCGCGCTGGGGGTAAACTCACAACCAAGCTTCCCGTAAGGGCTGTCTGCCCCGTAAGGCAACGGGAGTTGTTTCCGAGGAGATCCGTTCTGCGCACGATCTTCATCAGCTATCGCCGCGATGATTCTGAGGGTGAGGCCGGACGCCTATCCGACGACCTGGCACAGACTTTCCACGAAGGATCTGTGTTTATGGATGTGAATGCGATTCAGCCGGGCCGTGATTTCAGAAAAGCAATTGACGATAGCATCCTCGAATGTAGCGTGTTGCTGGCAATCGTGGGGCGCGAGTGGCTCGAGTCGAAGGACGCATTAGGCCGCAGGCGTCTCGATGACGAAACGGACTTTGTTCGGCTCGAGATTGCCTCCGCTCTCCGGCGGGATATTCCTGTAGTTCCCGTATTGGTTCGGGGTGCAAGGATGCCAAGAGCGGAGCAACTTCCCGCCGACCTGCAGGAGCTGGCTTACAGAAACGCGGTTGAATTAACCCATGCGCGCTGGAAGTCTGATGTCCAGGTGCTGATCCAGGCATTGCGGCCTCATATGAAAGCTTCGGGGGAAGAAGTATCTCCCCAAGGAGACACCCGGTTGGAAGCCGGTCTGACGAAGAAGGCCGTTGTCGAGGCCGCTCCGCCCGCGAATGCAATCGGGATCGAGAAGGCAGTCCTCGACCGCGTAAGCCGCGAGCTTGCGGCCTATATCGGCCCCATCGCCGAAATCGTGATAAAGCGCGCTGCCAAACGCAGCACAACCGTCACAGATCTTTGTGCCATCGTTTCACAGGAGATTGAGTCGAGCGCCGATCGGGCTAAATTCCTGGATTCTTGCCGGCGCTAGAGCAGTTTCACTTCTGGTGCATACAGAGCCATCGCCCCCGACGTGGCTTTTCCTCAAGAAAAGCCGCACTTCGCTGAACTCGAATGTGCAGAATAGAAGTGAAAATGCTCTAAGGCAGTTTCACTTCTGGTGCATACAGAGCCATCGCCCCCGACGTGGCTTTTCCTCAAGAAAAGCCGCACTTCGCTGAACTCGAATGTGCAGAATAGAAGTGAAAATGCTCTAAGGCAGTTTCACTTCTGGTGCATACAGAGCCATCGCCCCCGACGTGGCTTTTCCTCAAGAAAAGCCGCACTTCGCTGAACTCGAATGTGCAGAATAGAAGTGAAAATGCTCTAAGGCAGTTTTCGCAATGGGTGCAGAGCGAAGCGATAGGCCTTTTCGTGGTTTTCTCCCAAAGAAAACCACACCTCGCGATCTTTATCAAGCCACAGTAATTGCGAAACCGCCTTAAGTCTAACTCTCTTCAAGCATCGCCAGGGCCTTGGTGAGGCTTACCCGCATGCGATTGAAAGACGCGACCACACTGGCGATCTCGTCCTTTCCGGAAACCACCAGTGGAGGCACATTCTTATCCCCCTTGCTGATGCGGTCTCCACTCTCAGAAACGACCCTGAGCGGACGTATAACCAGCCAGTAAACACCTGCATCGAGCGCGAGAATGGCGAGCAGCAAGGTGAGAATGAGCATCACTAGCAGGCTGCGAAAAGCCCGGTTTGCAATCGCCACCGGCACCGACATGGGCACAGAAATGATCTGCGCGCCGACGATCTCATTTGGTTTCCAGCCGAAGCCGTTGGCAGAGCCGTAGACCGCGAGCATGGCGTGCGGCGCGGCCGAGGGAGTGCTGTGGCATTCAAGGCAGGCGGGATCAACCTTAATCGGGTGGGCGAGAAAAAGTGCCTGGCCGGCTGGGGTGGACCGTTCGCCCACCACCCGTTCCTGCTCCGGATGATCGCGTAGCTCGTGAATGACATCGGCCTCCCAATCGGAGGCCCGGTCTTCAGGGTTCGTGGGATTGAGCGTGGCTTCCTTGTAGGAATATTCCGGGTAGCTCTTGCGCACCATGTTGAACGTGGTTGTGGCCGCATAGAAGGGGATGGTCTCGGCCAGGAATCTCACTTTGTGGCGTGGATTCTGTTGCAGCAGCGGCGAGAGGTCATCAGCAGTGTAATCGCGCACAGCTCGTGTGCCGGCCACCATGAGCTCGGCTTGAGCAAGAACCTCGCGGCGGGCGTTGTTGATCAGGAAGCGGTAGGCTAGCTGGCAGATGAGAAGGCCGCTCGCCCCAAAAATCACCAGCAGTATCAGATTGAACTTGGCCAACAACTTCATGAAGGGCGCCTCCCGCTGCTATCTCTTCCGACCGAGAGTACCACCATGGCGGAACGATGTGGATTCTTGCTCCTTTCCTCGCCCTTCCGCCGTCTTCCTTATCCTTCCAACATTTTCAGGATCAGGTCTGCACTCACCCAGCGATCAACCCAAAGCAAGCAGTGGATCCACATCCTATCCACCGGAGCCACGCCAGGTAAGACTTGTCCAAATTAACTTTTTTTCGATCGGCCGATTTGGACAGCACTCGTTGAAACAAGTCAGCTACCAAGGCAGAATCGCGATCAGTCCGGCAGAGCCTGCCCTGAGCTTGTCGAAGGGGACGGCTGAGAGTCATACTTGTCCAAATTCGAGGTGTGAGCCCCCGTTTGCATGTATGCGGGGGAACGAGCGCTTTAGCGCTCTGTGAGCAGTCTCGACTCCGATCGAGCGCTTCAGCGCTGGCAATGCCAAAGCCTCATGAGTCCCTGCCCAAGAGAGCCGCAAAATATAACCCATCCGCTCCTAAGGCCCGGAGGGCCGACCGCTAAACGTCAGCCCAGCCCGGCAGGGCTGGGAATATTAATCAATCGACTCTGAGCGCCGGAGGCGCGGCACTCACTCCGCGACCCCCAACCTGATTTCGACATAACCGGCCGCAGCACCCGATTGTTCAATAAAATCAACGCCACACATTCGAACATTCCGCTAATTTGGACAGCTCTGACGCCAGGTAACACAGACTAGATTACCTACCCTGCATCCACATCTTTTTTTTCAACCACTCTGGACGCCAGGACTGAACCGTAATACCGTCCTAACTAAGAGTCCCACTCACTCCCTAAAAACCGCGACACGCGGAACGGAGAGGTGTGTTCAACAATGAAGACGCGCCCCGCACCATCGCAGGAAGTAACCCGGCAGAGCAGAGCATCCTCGGCGCATCGCATTGGGCCTGCCGCCCAACGAATCAGCCGGCTGAAAAGCAGTACCCTCTCCTAAGCAACTTATGGGGGCGGGAAAAATAAAATTTGGACCCCTTCGTGAAACAAAGGACTTAGCCGCAGCCAGGACGCGCACATCGCGTTCCTGAAACCCAACCTCCACCCAGGGCCGCCGCCCCTGGCACGCCCCAAGGGGCGGATACACAGATCTTTCTCAACCACTGCTCTACCCACGAGTACCCGCCGCGGGCTGCTTCAAGCCTGCGGCGTAGCCGTTGCTGGCGGAGAGATAAGCAGGAACACGCAGACGGTAGCAACGATGGGAAGCAACCCGGCCACCAGGAACGCGGGTTTATAGGAAAACCGATCGACCAGAAACCCTACAGCGAAGGTAAAAACCGCGCTCGCCAGGCCGGCGGCGAATCCACTTAAACCAGTAACCGTGGCCACCACTTCCTGGGGAAACAGATCAGAGGGCAAGGTTAGGCCCATTGTGGACCAGCTCGCATAGCCCCACAGAGCCACACAAATCAAAGCCAAAGCCGTGTACGCGCTGTGGACTCGCGCCGCGGGAATGCCCGCCAGGATGGGCAGGCAACTGATAGCGCACACCCACATGCGGGCGCGAATCACGGGGATCCCACGCCGGATGCAATAGCCTGAGATGAATCCTCCGGTGAAGTTACCCAGATCGGCGGCAACAAATGGTATCCATGCGAACAGGGCGATTCTCTTCAGGCTGAATCCTCGCGCGTCGCTTAAGTATTGAGGCAGCCAGAAAATGTAGAACCACCAGATCGGATCAGTCAGCCCGCGGCCAAGCACGATGCCCCAAACATTGGAGTTCCTGCCTAACTCAAGCCAACGTGCCATGCCTCCCGTCTTGAGTTTGACAGTCGGCTCCTGGCCGGCACGAATAAGAGCTACCTCTTCCGGGCTGACCCTGGGATGGCGATCGATGGGATGGTATACGCGCAACCACATCACCAGCCAAACCAAGCCCAGAGCGCCGGAAAATGCGAAAGACCAGCGCCAGCCAAAGGCGATGGCTATCCATGGAATGATCAGAGCCGCCAGTGCGCCTCCCACGCTGGAGCCGCTGTCGAAGATCGCCACGGCAACACTGCGCTCCTGGCTGGGAAACCACTCCGATACCGTCTTGCTGGCGCCAGGCCAATTGAGGCCTTCGCCAATCCCCAGCAGAAATCGAAATGCGGCAAAACCGGAAACAGAACTGGCGAAGCCGGTAAAGATGTTCACCACCGACCAGAAGCTTACTGCCAGGGCCAAGCCGAGACGGGTGCCCACAGCATCGAGGAAGATGCCTCCCAGGAGCCACATAATCGCGTAGGAAATCTGAAAAGTACCAAGAATCCTACCCAGATCCGCATGGCTGAAGTGGTACTGAATGGCCAGCATGGGCGCAAGTACGGAGAAGGTCTGCCGGCTGATGTAATTCGTAACCGTCGAAAAGAAGAGGGTCCAGACAATCCACCAACGCGTTCTGCCGGAAGTCCGAACTCTCCGTGGGGAATCGATCTCCCGCTGCATCCCGTTCATCGTATGCGTCTCACTGGCGCTCGGTCCCTCAATTCGATGGCGACAAGCCATTCAATTCTGACGCGGACTCCAGATCCAGATACAAGGTTACGTCCGGATGTGTGCGCAGCATGGTAGCCGGGCAAGCTGTCGAGATCGGCTCTCCGAGCGCACGCCGGACGCTCTGAGCCTTCCGGCGGCCAGGCAAGCCCAGCGGATCTAGATCACTTGACGGTGGCTCCCCGCACGGGTTCGCTGACGGTTTTGATGCGAGGAGGACGGGGCGGCCCGCACGAGTCTCTCTTAATGAATTCGGTTGGAATCACCACGCACTGCGGGTCCTGATCGGGTTGGGCAATCCGCTTGAGGACCAATTCCACCAGCTGTTTCCCTAACTGCTCAGGAAATTCACGAGTGGTGCTCAATGCAGGAGACAGCCAGGTGCCGACTGTATCGTCGCAGCCAACCACGCTAATGTCGTCCGGGACCTTCAAGCCCCTATCCCGGAGTGCCTTATAAACGCCGTGCGCAGTAGGATCATTACCGGCCAGAATTGCTGTAACTGGTTCGTCGCGGGCCAGCAGTGATTTCGTGCCCAAATAGCCGATCTCCGTTTCATCTTCGGAGTCGATGCTGCTCTCGCGGGCCGAGAGCCCTTTTTCTTCCATGGCTCGCCGGTAGCCCTCGAAGCAGCGTGCAAACCAAGGCAGGCGGGAATTGCCGACAAACCAGATATGCCGGTGGCCCAGCCCGATCAGATAGCGAGTCGCATCCTGGCCGCCCTGGATATCATCCGCAAAGACCACGTCGTTATTCTTCAGGTCCTGCTGTTCGCCGACTACGTTGTTGCCCAGAACGACAAAAGCGATGCCCTTGTGAACCAGAAGTTTGATGAGATTCTCCGAGTTCGTACCCGCCAGGATGACCGCTCGGATCACATCGTGACGCTGCAGCACTCTGGGCAAGTGAAGCTCTGTCCAGGGCACTTGAGGCGAATAATTGAATGCGAGAAACACCATGTCCCAGCCGTTCGCCGTGCAGTGTGCCTCCGCACCACTTAAAATCCGCGAGTGGAATGCATGCAGCATCGCACGATTGCTGAGCAGAAAGGCCAATGTCTTGGTCTTGTTGCGCTGGGCGGGATCGATCCCCAGTTTCTTCGCCTGCTCCAGAACAATCTTTTGAATATCGCGATCAACACGTGTGTTTCCGCTCAACACTCGTGAGGCCGTGGCAACGCTCACGTTCGCGGCAGATGCGATTTCTCGCAGCCCCACCTTGCTTTTTTTAGAAGATGCTTTCTTCATGCGCTTGGAACCGAACCTCGGGGCCATCGTTGATCAAGTCTCGTAGTCCTGGATCCGATCGAAGTCCGAAAGCCATTGACGGCCTTCAGCAGAGTGGTGTTCAATCGCCTACAGGCAAAGATAACATAAAGAAAATTTTCACAAGTGACAAGAAAAATTAGCGACTTCACTGTCCCCTAGTTGGATTGAGGGCCGCGCGCCATCGAATTCAGCGTGAACCTTCTAAGGGGAAGGCGGTGCTTGTGCTCATGCCTCAGAAGTGAGAGAACTTTCCCTCATCGTGGATATTTTTCTTGTTTTCCTCTAATCTGCTGCTGGGAAGAGACGTGGCGCCTATCACCTTTCAAGCTCTAGTCAATCCAACATCGTTCTCGATGTTGGCTGCAGTCTCGCGGTAAACGTAACCATGAAGGTCGGCGAAAGCAAGGCCCTCTTCTCCGCCTCGAAGGCACTGGAGGAAAAGATGACGGACGAGGAGAACCTGGGAATCGATAGGCGAACCTTCGTGAAGCAGGCGGCGGGAGCGCTGCTGGCTACGGGAATGGACGCCCGCTCCTATGCGCGCGTGCTGGGAGCGAACGACCGCATCCGCTTAGGCCAACTTGGCTGCGGCGACCGTAGTCAAGGTCACGTCCACATGGTCCACTTGGCGGCCAAACAAATTCCCGTCGAGACGGTCGCCGTTTGTGACCTCTGGACGTTAGCCCGGGAGCACCGAGCGGCCCAGGTCAAGCGGGCCTTCAACCTCGAGCCGCAAAGCTATAAGTATTCCGAAGAGATGCTGGCGCGCAAAGATATCGACGGGGTGATGATCGCCACCGGCGATTTTCAGCATGCCAAGCTGTGCACAGAAGTGGTGAAGGCGGGCAAGGATTGCTATGTGGAAAAGCCCTTCGCCAATGTGCTCTCGGAGGCTATCGACGCGCGCGATACCGTGAAGCAATCGAAGCAGATCGTGCAGGTGGGCACGCAACATCGCAGCCAACCCTACCCCCTCGCCATACGCGACATCATCCGTTCCGGTCGAATCGGCAAAGTTGTCCACATCGAGCAGGAATGGAATGTGAATGAAGGGCGATGGAGGTTCACGCCGGACGATACCGGCCAAACCCGCGAGATGCTGATGGATGTCAACCTGGAGTGGAAGCAATGGCTCTACGGACGAAAATCAAAGCTTCGCGAAGAAGACACGGATTGGAACCGTTGGCTGCTGGGAAAACCAGCTCGTCCCTTCGATCCTCACGTATACCTGGAGTTCAGGCTTTATAAGGATTTTTCTTCGGGGATCTTCGATCAGTGGTTAAGCCACGGATCCGACCTGGTCCATCTTTGGACAGATGAAGCTTATCCAACCAGCGTGATGGCAACCGGTGGAATCTTCACCTGGCCGGATGGCCGCGAGAACCCCGATACCGCCCTTGCCGCGGTCACCTATCCAAAGGGATTTCTCTATACCTATAAGACAATCTTCGGAAACAGCTATCGCAGTTTCGCCCGCATTCAAGGTCGCGACGGCACGATCGACAACTACGGTGGCGAGGGTGCATCCTTGTTCACCGTCACCAAGGAAGGAGGCCGAAACGAATTTGATCCCTTCGACGTAGGACCGGTTTACTCCAAACTACCTATCGTTGGACCGCCCGCCGACGGCGAAGAGATTGTCCGCGTTCCCAACGCGCCAGCCCCTAATTCGGTGGGTCCAGACGATGACGATGTTACGCACATGTTGAATTGGCTGCAGTCGATGCAGTCGCGTAAACAGCCGAATGCCACTGTCGACAATGGCTTTTCCCACGCCATCGTGTGCATCATGGCTGCGCAGTCTTACTGGAGCTGGCAAGAGGCTGTACTGGGACTCAAAAAACGAAAACATCACCGATCAATCTGTCTGAAATAAAAGAGCCAGCCGCTTAGACTAACCCTGCACACTAGCGCGCCGGCCCGTCCAGCGCGATCTGGAACGAATAAGCGTAGCCTTCCTTTGGTTGCGTTGGAAGCTGGATATGCAGCCCGTCTTCCCGCAGATCGTAGGTGAGCTTGGCATCGGAACCAAGCAGCGCAACGCTCCGGATCTGCTTGCCTTTGAGCGCGCCTGCGCTCAGCGAATGAATCACTGCTTCTTTGCCCGTGGGCCACGCCAGCTCGATCGCATAAAGATTGTTGCCCTTGGTCGTAAAGCGGAAATCCTCGGCCGTATATTCCTGCGTCTTGGTGTCTTGAAACGACCCTGCCGCGACCTTGGTAGGGCCTTCGCCGTAGGTTACCCAGGGCCGGGTTCCGTAGATCGCGTCGCCGTTGACCTTCAGCCAGCCACCCACGGCCAGCAGCACCTGTTGCACTTCGTCTGGAATGGTGCCATCAGAACGCGGTCCGATATTCATCAGGAGATTGCCATTCTTGCTCACCACGTCGGCAAGTTGGTGCACGATGAATTCCGGTGTCTTGAAGGTGTCGTGCTCGATATATCCCCACGACTTGTTGCTGACCGAGGTGTCGGTCTGCCAAACGCGGTCGTGTAGGCTGTCCAACTGGCCGCGTTCAATATCCAGCACGGCCGAATCCTTCTGCATATCGACCAATTTGTAAGTGATGATGCCGACCGGGCCGCGTTTGCTCGATTCGTTGTAATAGTAAGCAGCAAACTTAGCTAAGGAGGGACGGACATAAGCTTGTCCAATCCACCAGTCGAAAAAGATGATGTCGGGATGGTATTTCTGGACAATTTCCGCATCCCGGGCGAGCCAATCGTTGGCATAGGCATGGCTGACAAAAGTCCAGTCGTCCTGCAGACTATCCTGTTTGTCCTCCAGCTGTACCTGGGCTGGTCCGTAGAAGGCGGCATATTGCGGATCGTTCACGTCGGAGGGAATGCTGCGCCCGCCGTCCATAAACCAGTCATGCTCGATGCGATGCGACGAAGCTCCGAAGTGGAGCCCCTCGGCTCGGGTTGCCTTCTCCAGATCGCCCACCAGGTCTCGATGCGGTCCCATCTTCACGGCGGTCCAATCCGAAAGATTGCTGTCGTACATTTGAAAGCCGTCATGGTGTTCGAAAACCGGGACCACATATCGTGCGCCGGATTCCTTGAAAAGATGCGCCCAGGCTTGCGGATCATAATGCTCGGCCTTGAACATCGGGATGAAGTCCTTATACCCAAATTTCGTCACCGGACCATAGACGCTCACATGGTGTTTGTTCTCTTCTGATCCAGCAAGATACATCTGGCGCGGATACCACTCGCTCCCGAAGGCGGGAACGGAATACACCCCCCAGTGAATGAAGATGCCAAACTTCGCATCCCGGTACCACTCGGGAACCTGGTATTGCGACAGCGAATTCCAATCCGGACGGAACGGCCCCTGGTTGGCTACGCGTTCTACGTCCGCCAGTATTGCGTTGCGCGGGGCGTCATACTTTGCACTCGCCTTCTGCCAAACCTCAGCCAGGGACTCGGGGCTGTTCGCTGCTGTCGGTTCGGTGGAAGACTGCGCGACTGCCCAGAAGGGCAGGAATGCGCTAAAACCCACGCCGGCGACCAGGGCAAGGGATCTCAGAAAGCATTGAAGAGGCATATGGTTCACCATCGTACACAAAATTTCTTCTCACCACAGCCCATTTGCGTTGGGCCACAAACACCTCAGGTTTCCGGCAAAGCCGTCGATGACGATCGCGAAAGCGTTATCATGCATGGTGGTAAGCAAGAGCAATCGGTGTACCGAGGGCAGACAACATGGGAAACAACGAAACCGATCCGAAGACGTCTGATGTGGCGAATGCGGCGTTTACGCCCGACCGAAGAGAGTTTGTCAAACTGGCTGTCGGCGGAGCCCTGAGCGCCGCGGGGGTTTTTGCGTCAGCCCGAACCGCCTCAGCCACCGTGCACCAAAGCGCCCCGGGCATCAAATTGTGCGCGCAAACTTCGGCCAAACCCAGCGACGATGATCTGCTTTTTCTCAAGCAGATGGGTGCTGAATATGTCAGCGTGGCTTCCACCCCCGACCTCAGGACCGCGGAAGGCTTCATGCAGATCAAAAAGCGCTATGCGGATGCGGGCATTACGGTTTGGAACATCGGCAACTCCAGCGTGCACAACATGCCTGAGGTCACGCTCAATCTGCCCGGGCGTGATCAAAAAATCGAGGAGTACAAGCAATACATTCGTAACCTGGGCCAGGCGGGCATCTACTACACCACCTACGCCCACATGGGCAACGGCATCTGGAGTAGCGGGAGAGCCACCATCCGCGGCGCCTCAGCCAGAGAATTTGATATGGCTAGCCCCAACAAAGTGGGTGTTTGGGGAGATAAGAAATTCTACGAGCCGCTTTCCCACGGCCGCGTGTTTTCTAAAGAAGAGATTTGGGAGAACTACACCTACTTCATCAAGCAGGTTGCGCCGGTCGCGGAAGAAAACAGCGTCCGCATTGGAATTCACCCGGATGACCCACCGGAGCCCATATTGGCTGGGGTTCCACGCTGCATCTTCGCCAACTTCGAAGGCTATAAGCGAGCGATGGAGATAGCCAACAGCCCCAACGTCGGTATCTGTCTCTGTTGCGGATGCTGGAACGAAGGCGGCCCTGCTCTTATGCACAAGGACCCGGCGGAGATGATCCGCTACTTTGGCCCGGAGAAAATCTGGAAGATTCATTTCCGCAATGTCAGCGCACCGCTGCCCCACTTCGTCGAGACCTTTATGGACAATGGATACTACGATATGTCCAAGATCATGACCGCCCTGGTTGAAGTGAAGTTTGACGGCATCGTGATCCTCGACCACACACCGGAAGTTGTAGGTGGCCATTTCCCCGAACAGGCCTACGGCTTCGCGTATATGAAAGCATTGAAGAATCGGGCGCAAGCGGAAGCCTGACCCGGATTTCCTGTACGTGGGTCCATCCATAACTGCGAGCACGGCTTTCAGTGAGGAAAGCCGCATGAGGCTCGCCAACGCCACCAAGCTCCGCAGGAAATCCGGGGGAGCATAAGGCCACGGTAGCATGAGGAAAAGACGGGTACTCGCGGCGATCGCTGTGGGCGTAGGCGTATGCACTGCCGGGCCCTTTATCTTAAACGGCGCGAATGCGCCAGCGCAGCAAGCAGACTGGCCGGTCTACGGCGGCCAGGACGCGCAGGATCACTACTCCAGTCTGTCGCAGATCAATCGCAGCAATGTGAAGAATCTCGTTGTCGCGTGGAAGTATGACACTGGAGAACGAGCCGGAGACCTGGAATCGTCGCCCATTATTGTGGGCAAGGTTCTCTATACCCTCACGCCGTCGCATGGAGCAATCGCGCTCGATGCGGCGTCGGGCAAACTGCTCTGGAAGTGGGACGCAACCGTTCCGGGCTTTGCCCGATCGCGCGGCGTCTCCTACTGGACCGACGGCCATGAGAGCCGCATTTTTGTTCCTCTGCGCAACTTTCTTTTTGCGTTGGACGCGAATACGGGCAAGCCGATTCCGACCTTTGGCGAGAATGGATCCATCGATTTACGCAAAGGCCTGCGCGACCCCTACCAGGAGCAGTCCGTCTCGCTCACCACTCCGGGAACGGTTTATAAAGACCTGATCATCGTGGGTGGACAGAATCCTGAGACCCACCCCGCGCCCCCGGGTGACATCCGCGCCTTTGACGTCCGCACCGGCGTCGTGCGCTGGACGTTTCACACCATCCCTCACCCCGGCGAATTCGGTTATGACACCTGGCCCAAAGATGCATGGAAGAATGCCGGTGCAGCGAATAACTGGGCCGGCATGACGGTCGATACCAAGCGCGGCATCGTCTATGTGCCCACCGGTTCCGCCGTCTTCGACTTCTATGGCGGCGATCGCGTAGGCGACGACCTCTTTGCCGATACGCTGCTCGCTCTCGACGCTGAGACCGGCAAACGCATCTGGCATTTCCAGGGCGTACACCACGATCTTTGGGATCGCGATTTTCCCGCCCCCCCAGCACTGTTGACGGTCACGCGCGACGGCAAGCGGGTGGACGCCATCGCCCAGACGACCAAGTCGGGTTTTGTCTTTCTTCTCGATCGCACGACAGGGAAGCCGCTCTTCCCGCTTAAGGTGTCGGCCTATCCCGCCAGCACTGTTCCAGGCGAAGTTACTTCCCCCACGCAGTGGCTGCCCACTGCGCCTGCGCCGTACACGCACCAGAGCGTCACCGAAGATACCCTGACCAACCGCACACCAGAAGCGCATGCCTGGGCGCTCAAGCAATTCAGGACATTTATCGCCGGCGGCCAGTTCGTTCCTCCCAGCGTGGATAAGCTGACCATCGACATGCCGGGCTTCGCCGGAGGCGGCGAATGGGGCGGACCGGCGGTTGATCCGACCACGGGGGTGTTTTACGTCAACGCCAACGACACCGCATGGCTGGTTGGCCTGACGGTTCCTCCTCCGCCTGGAAGCCCGGGAGAAAAGATCTATCAGAACCAATGCAGCATGTGCCACGGAATCAACCGCGCCGGCTCTCCACCCTCCGTTCCTGCTTTGCGTGGGATTGAGGGTATCCTCACCGACCAGGAGATTGCCGCCACCATCCGTTCCGGCAAGGGCCGCATGCCGCCCTTCAACAGCCTGAGCGACGAGCAAGTTGCGGACGTTGTGCACTACCTGACCCGGGCCCCACAGCAGCAGCAGCGGCGTCCCTCTGCTGAGCCGGTAGCCGCGGAAGCAGCAGACAGCGGCGCCAAGAACGACATGCCCTACAAGACCATCGGCTTTCGTCGCTTTCTTGATCCCGAAAATTATCCGGCGACAGCGCCGCCTTGGGGAACACTCAGCGCGATCGACATGAACACCGGTAAGTATCTGTGGAAGATTCCATTCGGCGAATACCCTGAGCTGGTCGCTAAAGGCATGGGCAACACAGGATCGGATAACTACGGCGGCCCGGTCGTTACCGCGGGAGGCCTGCTGTTTATTGGAGCCACTGTCTTTGATGAAAAATTCCATGCCTACGACAGCCATACGGGCAAGCTGCTATGGGAAACGCAACTCCCCTTTGCCGGCCTGGCGACACCTGCAACCTACATGGTGAATGGCAAGCAATATGTCGTGATTGCCGCCAGTGGAGGACAAACAAGCAAGAAGCCATCCGGTGGCGTCTATGTCGCCTTTGCACTCCCCTAGGTTAGGATGGGAGACCACAAAAGATCTGCTGAGGGAAATTGCATTGCAAAATAAAAAGTCCCTGCTCCTGGCCGCCCTGCTTTTTTCCGCGGTCGCTTTCCCATCGGCTGACGCCCAGGCTGCCAAAGACTCCTCTTCCCCATGCGCCTCGTTTATCAACAGCGATTTCCCCAAAGCTGTCCTTTCCAATGGATCGGTCCAGGCTGTGGTTTATTTGCCCGATGCCGCGAAAGGTTACTATCGCTCGACGCGCTTCGATTGGTCGGGCGTCGTTCCTTGCCTCACCTACAAGGGCCACACCTATTTTGGAATTTGGTTCAAACATTACGATCCGTTGATCAACGATGCGATCGCCGGCCCGGTAGAAGAATTCCGTTCGAGCGACGGCTTCAGCTCGATAAATTACAACGAAGCAAAACCAGGCGGACTCTTCATCAAGCCTGGAGTTGGTGTCCTGCGCAAGGTTGACGATTCACCCTATAGATTTGGTTTCCGCTATCCCATCGTGGACCTGGGGAAATGGAAGGTTCGTGTCAAGAAGGACCAAGTTACTTTCACCCAGACGTTGCAATCCCCGCTGGGCTTTGCGTACGTCTACGAGAAGACCCTAAAACTTGATAAACATCAGCCAATTCTCACGCTGGAGCACCACCTCAAGAATACGGGCACCAAGGCGATTGACACCCAGGTCTACGACCATGACTTCTTCATGCTCGATGGCGCTCCGACGGGCCCCGGAATGGCGGTTCATTTCGCCTTTGAGCCGCAGGCAAAAGAGCCTTGGGAACCGCGCGCAAAAATTGACGGCAAAGACATTGTCTACCTGCAGGAGCTGGGTACTGGGCCAGGACAGGCTGTTGCCGGCTTTCTGACAGGTTATTCGGCTAGCCCGTCCGATTACGATTTCACGGTGGAAAACCGAAATACCGGAGTGGGCGTCGAGCAAACGTCCGACTCTCCTATCGCGCAGTTCAATTTTTGGTCGATCCACACCACTATTTGCCCGGAAGCTTATATTCACGTGAATGTCCAACCCGGTCAGACGGGTAAATGGAACATTCGCTACCGTTTCTTCACCAAATAAAACTTTCGTTAGCCTTTGTCTCCTCCCGCAGCAAGCATCTAAATGGTTGACGTTTATAAGACTTGGGTTAACTGGCCCAGGAAACTTACGGCCACCCCGGCGCGTCAATCTCATAAGCTGTGACGCCGTTTGCCGGCAATCTTTCCCGGTTTAGCTGCAACTTAATAATGATGAAGCCTGCAAAGCACTTATTGATCATGATCGCGGTCTTGCTGGGCGCCCTCGTCTCGCCGGCGACGGTTTTCGGTCAAGAGTCGACCGGGACAATCCGGGGCCGGGTGTTGGATCCGACCGGCGCGGTCATCCCCAATGCACAGGTCACAGTCACTTCTCCTTCTGGAAAAGCCGCCAGCGCGGTGTCGGATGGTACCGGTTCTTACCAGGTGCGGGGTCTGGCGGCCGGCGCCTACACGGTAAACGCCACTACGGCGGGGTTTGCCCCCTTCACCTCCACGGTCACCGTCAATGGCGGGCAAACGAAGACGCTGAATATCGCGATGCAAATCCAGATGGAACAGCAGCAGGTGCAGGTCGAAGCCGACGCACCGACGGTCGATACCAGCCCGGACTCAAACGCTAACGCGGTGGTGCTCAAGGGTAAAGACCTCGATGCGCTGTCTGACGATCCCGATGAACTGGAAAGCCAACTCCAGGCTCTGGCTGGGCCGGCGGCTGGTCCCAACGGGGGCGAGATCTACATTGACGGGTTTACCGGGGGACAGATCCCGCCAAAGGCTTCGATTCGTGAGATTCGTATCAACCAGAACCCATTTTCCGCCGAGTTTGATCGCCTCGGATACGGACGAATAGAAATCTTGACCAAGCCAGGCACGGATAAGCTCCACGGCCAGATCGAAGCGCGCGGTAACGACTCCGCCTTCAACTCGCGCAACCCGATCCTGCAGACACCGGAACCGCCTTACTACTCCTATAACTTGCAGGGAAGTGTAGGCGGTCCCATTTCCAAAAACGCCTCGTATTACGTCAGTGCCTTCGGGCGCAACAATCAGAATGTGAGTGTGATTGATGCAGTGGATCCGGCCAGCGTCACGCCGGAAGATCCCACGGGAGTACGCTTGAATGAAGCCTACCCCAACCCGAGCTCGCGTCTCGACATCAGTCCACGGCTGGACCTGCAGCTAGGCCAAAAGAACACCTTGACCCTGCGCTACGATTTCTATCGCGCGGTTACCACCAACGGAGGTGTAGGCCCACTTGCCCTTCCTGCCCAGGCCACCAACACGCAAAGTATGGAGAACACGCTGCAGGCGAGCGACAGCCTGGTGCTGAGCAAGAACATCGTCGATGACATCCGTTTTCAATACCGCCGCTTCCGTTATCAGGACATCGCCCAAAATGTCACACCCACGATCACCGTGCAGGGCTCCTTTACCGACGGCGGCAACAATGGTGGAACCGTACGCGACAACCAGGATATTTTCGAACTGCAGAACTACTTCGCGGCGGCCGAGCGCAACCATTCGTTAAACTTTGGCACTCGTCTGCGTGCCTATCGCGATGCGGACTACACCAATGGGGGTACGAACGGTCAATATATTTTCGAGTCCTTGCAGCAATATCTGAACAATACCCCGTATACGTACCAGGTGACGCATGTGAACCAATACACCGCGCGCGCGATTCTCTTCGATGCTGCGCTCTTTTACCAGGACGACTGGAAAGTTAACCAGCGCTTTACGTTCAGCTACGGGCTGCGTTGGGAAACACAGAACAGGATCAACGATAAGAGTGACTGGGCGCCGCGGCTTTCCTTTGCCTACGCCCTTGGGCACGGCGATGCAAAGCACCCGCCGAAGACGGTGCTACGTGGAGGGTATGGCTGGTTCTACCAGCGGTTTACTGTGCCCAACAGCTTCGGCTCCAACGCCGGCACTCCGTATATCATCCAGGCCATCCACCAGAACGGAATCAACCAAACCGTTTCCACGACCACATTCCAGGTTCCGGCTGCCGGCGAGGGTTTGAATACGGCACCCACGCTCTATACCCTCGACCCGCATTTCCATGCCGCCGTCGACCTACAGGCGGCTGTGGGCCTTGATCGACAGCTGGCCAAGAGGATCACGGGAAATGTGACCTATCTTTACGGACGGGGAGTGCACCAATACCTAACTAACAATATTGGAGCTCCTTATTTTGCGACTGCGGCCCTCGGCATCTATCCCGACTCCCCGCTACCGACTGCGCAGGAGAACAACCTGCAATACCAGTCGGGAGGTGTGTACCGGCAAAATCAGATCATCGTTTCAGGTAGGGCGAGTTATCCCAAGTTCAGCTTTTTCACCTTTTATACCTACAACGCGGCGAAGGCCGATACCAATGGGGTTACCTACACTCCTTCCGTTGCTCAGGATCCCGGGCTTGACTATGGACGAAGCAGCTTCGATGTTCACAACCGCTTCGTGATCCTGGGAAATTTTTCTGCTCCCTACGGTATCTCGCTGAGTCCCTTCTTCGCCTATAACTCTGGCGCCCCGTATAACGTAACCATCGGCAGCGATCTGACCAGAAACAACCAGTTAAACGCGCGCCCTACCTTTGCCGCGAGCTGCAGCGAAGCGGACGTGGTGGACACGAAATATGGCTGTCTGGATACGAACCCCTTCGGCACCAACGAAAAGATCATCCCGTACGGTCTCGGCACCGGGCCTTCTAATGTCAGCTTGAATATGCGCGTGAGTAAAGTGATCGGCATCGGCCCCAAGGTGGAAGGGGGTCGCGCTGCGAGGACAGGCGGCGGCGGAGGAGGTCGCGGCGGCGGCGGACTCGGCCCTGGTGGTCTGAGCGGAAGCCGGGGTGGCCCTGGTCGCTTGGACCAGACCACGTCGCGCCGGTACAACCTGACCCTCACCGCGCAATCGACCAATGTGTTCAACCATCAGAACCTGGGAGCACCGAACGGAACGCTTTCGTCGCCCTTCTTCGGCGAATCGCAGTCATTGGCCGGTGGGGGATTCTTTGGCGCCTCAACAGCCGGAAACCGCAGCGTCTTTCTCCAAGCCGTCTTCAATTTCTAAGTTTCCGGTTGCGGTCCCACTTTCTACCGGCACTGTGCATGGCTCGTCAAGAACGTTTGCGGGCTCTTACACTTGATCACTTGAGGTGGATCGTGATACCGAAGGAGATCCGCAACAGGTTCTGGTCGTTGCCGGCAAGGTTCGGCAACCCGGTATAGCCGTAGTCGGCCTGGATCAAGCGGAAGGAGAGATGCCTTCTGTACTTTAAATCCACCCCGATGCCCGCCAGCAACGCGAAAGAATTAGCCGTGGGTTGAATCAATCCCGCTTTGTCGGGAAACGACGAATCAAAGCCATGCGCAAAACCCGCTAGCCCTTGTACGAAGGGTTTGAATCGGTGGTATGAATCCCATCCATCTTCCCGCTGGTGTCCAAACCTGAAATTGAGCCGCATTCCCGCTGTCACCATAAGCAGCGAAAAAGGTTGACCCGTGTTCTGGATTTGGCCGGTGTGTGCTGCGGTTACATCGACCACCGTGGTATACCCGCGATAGGTGCGAAAGTTTCCCTCCGCGCTGGCGCCGTTCATGAAGAAGCAACCGCATTGGCCCGGCCCGGAGTTCGCTTCTGTCGGACTGTAGGTGAACGAGACCTCCGCGCGGGGTAACGAAAAATCTCTTCCTGACGGCGCGACTTGGCCATGGAGGCGGAGTGCGTTGCATCCCAGCATCACCCCCATAAAAACCAGGGCTAACGATCTATACATAGCTTCTCCACACCGCGCAGAATGCTCCCCTTACTGGATCGCAAGGGATACCTCGGTTGATCGCTGAACCGTTCCTTCGGTGGCCGTAACCGTGATGGAGTAGACAGCTTTTCGCGCCGCAAACAGGCCGGCGCCCGAGCACCCGCTCAGTCCCGCAACGGCCGCCAGGCTGAGCGTCGCAAACAGCGCCACTGCGAAAAATTGGTGAATCTGCCGCAGCCGCTTTCGCACTCTTCGTGCAGTGAAGAGGGGAAGCAGAAGTCCCATGGCGAGCGACAGCCGCGTAAACGGGAGCCCGTTCAAGGCGGTCCCTGCGGTCACGACCGTCATAGCAAGATTCGTTGTGTTGGTGCCGCTTGCAAGGCTAGCCGGAGAGAAGGTCGCCGCCGCTCCCGCTGGCAAGCCACTTGCCGTGAAGCTCACGTTGTAAAGGAACGTTGTCGCAACCTGCGGCTCTACTTGGAGCGTATACACCACCGTGGTGCCGGGCAGAATGGTGCTGTTGTTGTTTCCTATCCGAAGGATGCGTAACTCATCGATGGTGACCGAAACGGCATTCGAGCTGCTGGCCGGGAAAATGGGATCTCCGCTATAGCTAGCGGCGATGCTGTGCACTCCAGGGCCCATGGTGGTGACGGTTAGGATTGCCTGTCCGTTTGCCCCTATGGGCGCACTACCAAGCTGGGTACCGACGCTCTGATCGTAGAAGATGACCGTTCCGGTCGGAGCGACGGATGTGGTTGGGCCCAGCTGCGCAGTAAACGTCACCGGCATGGTTATCATTTGCTGGGTGGGATTAGCGCTTAGCGTCAATGTCGTCGAAATGATTAAGCCCGACAAGTCGATGGTTGCGGAGCTGGCCACGAACTCGGCATTTGCCGGGTAGGTGGCTTTCACGACGTGGGTGCCGGCGCCGGCAAGGATGACATCATCGAGCGTAGCTGTCGACGTCTGGGTGACCGTATTTAGCAGGATGGTTGTGTAGGTGTCGTAGGAATCGGGTATCGCCAGGTCAGGCTTGCCATCTCCGTTGAAGTCTGCCGTCACCACATCGTTGGGAAGTTGCCCAACAGGAATCGTCGCGCCCGGCAACTGAAATGTACCATCACCCTTTCCTATCATCAGCGTAACCCAGCCAGGCGGTGGGTCCGGATTGGTGTTGTAGTTATAGTTGCCAACGGCCAGGTCGATGATGCCGTCGCCGTTGTAGTCCAGGGCAGTCATGGAGAATGGGTTCGGTCCCACCGCTATCGGTGATTGGGCGGAAACCGTGAATGTACCTTTTCCATTGCCCAAAAAGATGTCCACACTGTTGTCATTGAAGTTTGCTACTGCCAGATCAACGTAACCATCACCGTTGAAATCTGCTGCCAAGATGGGGCACGGTCCCGAGCCGGTGGGCAAAGGAGAGCCGGCGAACGGCGTGAACGTTCCATCTCCATTGCCCTCGAGGAGGGTCACGCTGTTATCTCGGCCGTTGACCACAGCCAGGTCAGCATTGCCATCGTTGTTGAAATCCGCAACTGCTAAAAAGAATGGAAAGCTGCCGATGCCGGCGCTCACGGGCGAGCCGCTGGCCGCATGGAACGTGCCGTCTCCATTGCCCAGCAGGATAGTTACGGTATTGTCGTTGCCATTGGCGACTGCCAGATCCTGGATTCCGTCGTTGTTGAAATCCCCGATTTTCAGCGCTTGCGGGAAATAGCCCACGGAAATAGGGATGCCGCGGGTGAACGAACCTTTCCCATTGCCTTCCAGGATGACCACTGTACCGGCTACTGTACCGTCGTTGCCACTGGTAAGAGCCAAGTCGGCGTGGCCGTCATCGTTAAAATCTCCCACGACAATGGCGCAATTCGATTGCAGGCTGATGCTCTCGCAAGGATATGTTCCAATTGCTGGTATCGATGCAGCCGCTAAAAACGTGCCGTCGCCTTTGCCGAGCAGGATACTGATCGTGTCATCTTCGGCGTTCTCTATCGCCAAATCCGGTATTCCGTCCTCGTTGAAGTCCCCCACACCCGCGATGGCTGGACTGTCACCGGTCTGCACCGGTGAGCCTTGCGAGGCGGCGAAGCCCTGGGCGAGGGCCGGTGGCGCTCAAGGGCCCAATTCCCAGAAGGCTGTTGTTATTTGTTGTGTCTTGAAAAGTTACACTTCCGGCCAGCACCGGCGGTTGGCTAGCAAAGCCCACGACGGTTGCGGTCAGATCATAACCGCTTGGATTGCCGGTGGCTGCAATCGCCGTCGCTGTGGGATAGAGACCAGTCACCGTTAACGTCTGCGATTGGGAAGTGCTAGACACGGCGCTCGCAGTCCCGTTGAAAATTGCCTTGTACACATGAATCCCAATCGAGGGAATAATCCGAAGGGTTGCGTTTCCAGCAACCAACTGCGCCCTCCCTAAGATGGCTGCATCCTCGCATACGACCGCCGACGCATTGCAGAAGGTAACTGTGCCCGTTGCCGGCGCGGGGCTACCCGTCACCGAAGCTGTCAGGGTCACGAATGCTGGCTCTGCTGCTGACCACACCAACGACGACGGAGAAAGTGTGAGTGTCGTCGTCGTGACGGCGAGTGGAGCCGCTTGCGCTGCCGTTGCCAAGCCAAACGCAACCGTCAGCAACAGCCTGGGAATCAGTTGGTAAAAAGATACAATTCGACTATAGGCACAAGATACATTCCACATTCAAACAAGTCCTATTGGGCCAAGGGAAAGGCAATTGAGCTTTGTGAATAAACAAGGGATACGTCGACGGCTTGCATCAGGGCCATCGCTGAATTAATTTCCGGTGGGCCGCCACCCATTTCGCTTGACCAGTATTTCCGCTCCAATTGCTTTTAAGTTCCCGGGCGATGTCCCTAGAGCTATCGGCCAGCGGTCTAAGAGGATGAGTTGCCTTGTTGCTTATTTCAAAATCGGAAGGAGAAAGCCCCGAAAAGCAAAGAAGTTCCTGAATGAGGCGAGATGAAACGCCCATTGGCACAAAAAAAGAAAGGCCACACACGACATGAGTGAGGCCTTCTAATGTGCCCAACAAGACGGGCGGCTTTATCGATGCTTTGTTTCTTTCAAGAAGACGCACCAGAGCCCGCGACCAGTACGCCCCGACCGAGACGACTTTTTTAGGGAAAACAGCTCAGGCTTAGAGTACGGTGATTTTCCCGCTGCCTACATCGTAGATTGCGGCACGGATAGCCAGTTTCTTCTGCTTTACCAGGTCGGCTAGAACAGGGGAAGTATCTCGTAACACCGATGCTTGTAGAGTCGCATTTTGCCGGCTGGCGGTTGTCAGATCCCCGTTGGCTCCGGCTATCGCGGGATGGATGTACTGATAAAGTGTGCTGATCTGCCCCGGCACTGCCTTGCCTGCGATGGTAGCCTTGACAGCTCCGCAATTGCTATGCCCGAGTACCAGGATGGCTTTCACACCCAACACAGCCGCACCATATTCCAGGCTTGCGATGGTGTCTGGAGTGGCAATGTTGCCGGCCACCCGGACCACGAAGACGTGACCAATACTCTGGTCGAAAACCAACTCGACAGGCACGCGCGAGTCGGCGCAGGAAAGGACGGCCGCAAATGGTTCCTGGTGCTCCTCAGAGTGGGCCTTGAGAATGTCCAGATCCTCTCGAAAGGAGACTAGATTTTGCGCCAGGAACCTCTGGTTGCCCTCGATCAGCAACTCCATTGCGCGCTCCGGTGTCTCCGGCCGCTGGATTGCTTCACGTTGTGCCTGGTACAGCCCGCGGGCTGAAGTTGTAGTAAGCCCAGCCAGGCCGAATGCCGCAAGCCTCAGGAATTCTCTGCGCCTGTTATCTCTTTCCCAGACCATCCCGTCCTCCAAACATTGTGAAAATCTGGAATAAGAGTATCTCCTCCCGGCCCCGACAAATAAAATAGTTTCTTGTGGGCAGAGTCGTAATTCCGCCGACTACGCCATTCGATCCCCACAGACGCTACAGGGATCGCAAAAACTTCAGCAAATCCTGCTGCTGCTGCTGCTGAGACTCAATGCCAGAAAAAGACGATGACGCTGTTGGCCTCCGACCCAGGCGCCGCTACGTGGTCTGTCGCCGCGGGTCTG
Source organism: uncultured Acidobacteriaceae bacterium (assembly GCA_963743365.1). Classification (GTDB taxonomy): domain Bacteria; phylum Acidobacteriota; class Terriglobia; order Terriglobales; family Acidobacteriaceae; genus PALSA-350. The sequence continues at coordinate 143,892 of CAVUQE010000008.1, read as the reverse complement.
CTCTGCGCGCCAACATTTGCCGGGAGCGCACTGGATAAAAGGAGTGCCATGCCGGTCGCTGCTCCAGCACATAAAAGTGACGTCACAAAATTTCTACCCATACTCATCTGCACAACGTCATCGGAAAAAGTTGCGGCAGACAAGAGTGACGTGGAAGATGCTCACGCGCTAGAACAACCGCATTCACCACGGCGGGAATGTTGTCACGGCTCTGAGGTTCAGCATGGAACGGTCATTCGAGTGCGATCAATCTTCCTATAACGTTGCCCGATTTTTGGTTTCGGTGAATGGCCTGAGGCTGCATGGGATACCACAACTCCACTCACTCTCGGTTCAACCCGGATCACCCTCGGTGGTACCCCAGCTCGGTAGCCGGCAGGGGCAAACTACGCCTGAGCGCGTCCTATCGCCCTTCGCGGCCCAGCCGGCAGTTACCCAGGCAGCAACAGCTTTGCTCAACGGGTCATGTACCGCGATGCTGCATTCCGGTTACTAAGGGTAACGACGCGGGTCAAATGGTGTAGTCTTCCACAGCAGGATCGATCTAAAGTTACTTCACCCATTAGCAACCGAACGCCTGTTAAAAGCGGGCAATCCCTCCAGAATGGCGCGGAACCCAAGCGGTTAGGGGAAGGTCTGCAAAGCCTTTTATGGCTGGTTCGATTCCGGCCCGCGCCTCCACTCACTCTCCTGCGATATCCTTTCCCAGCGGCGAACTCTGTGTGACCGCGCATGGATGGGAGAAAGAGCGTGGAAAAAAAGCTGTTGGTAGTGGGCAGCATCAATATCGACCTGGTGGCTTGCGCAAGCCGCCTCCCAGCCCCGGGCGAAACGATTCTCGGTAGCAGCTTCGATGTATTCAACGGAGGCAAGGGCGCCAACCAGGCGGTAGCCATTGCCAAGCTGGGCGCGCAGGTGGACATGATCGCGTCTCTCGGAACGGACCTTTTCACCGAGAGGCTGCTCTCTGGTCTGAAATCCGCCGGCGTCGATACCCACGCGGTTCAAATGGTGGCCGGACCCTGCGGTGTGGCCCACATCTCCAGGGCAGACAATGGGGAGAACTCCATCATTGTGGTTTCCGGCGCGAACCGTTTGCTTTCTGCCGCGTATATCGATACCCACCTGGAGATCGTGCAGCAAGCAAAAATGATCCTGGTGCAGTTGGAAACCCCACTGGAGGCGGTTATCCGCCTGGCAGAACAAGCCGCGGAGACGAAAACTCCTTTGATGTTGGACCCTGCTCCCGCCATCCCCTTGCCGGAAGCTCTGCTCAGCCGCACCACTTGGCTCACGCCCAACGAAACCGAGGCGCAGATCCTGCTGGGCCGCGTCAGTATTGATCCCCCTGCTGCCGCGGAGAAATTACTGGCGATGGGAGTGCGAAACGTAGCCCTCAAGCTTGGGTCGCAGGGAGTCTTCCTGGCCGGCCGCGATTGCGCCGCGCAGCAGATCCCCGCATTCGCGGTGAAGGTTGTCGACACCACTGCAGCCGGGGACTGCTTCAATGCCGCCTTCGCGGTTGCTCTCACGCGGGGAAAACCACCCGCCGACGCCGCCCGTTACGCGGCCGCTGCCGCAGCGATCTCTGTCACTCGAGCCGGAGCTCAACCGTCTCTGCCATCTGCCTCTGAAGTCGAAGCCTTTCTCGCCAGACAGTGAAAAAGGTCAGCACGAAGGACACAGCTTTACAGCTTTGCGGAAACCTCATTCTTCTGAAGGGTACGGCCTTCAGGCGGTACTTAGATGCTTCGCAATGAATCCGGCTTTAGCCGCTGAGGGACGATTTCCTTTCGAAGAAGCACACTTTTCCGCAAGCGATTCCGCCGTGCGTAAATGATTGAGAATCTGTTGGGTTTGATATCTGCGTGAGAACCAAGTCCTCCAGGGAGTCTTCGTTCCAGCGGCACCCCAAAGGAACAGAACGTAGCAACCGCAGTCTGTCGCCATCACGATGCGCCCCGGGCATGGCGAGGAACGCCCGCCTGAAAAACCACTAGATCCTCAGCCCGCGTCTCCATGACAAACTGTGTGCCACAGGGCACGAAGGCGATAGAGCCCTGGCGGAGAGCTGTGCATTGGCCGCCCGAAGTCAGCTTGGCCGAGCCATGCAATACCAGCAGCGCTTTGGGGCCGTATGGCGCGTCACCGGTGTATCGGCTGCCCGGGGCGAGCGCGATGCGGCTCAACTCAAACTCCTCCGCCGGGGTTCGATAGACACGTTCCTGGCTGCTCACCATCTCTCCACCAAAGACATTGGGGGTACCGCCCTCGAAGGTGAGGATATTGAGCAGTTCGGGGACGTCGACGTGCTTGGTCGTCAACCCTCCCCGCAGCACGTTGTCGGAGTTGGCCATGAGCTCGACATTGACCCCCTGCAGATATGCGTGCAGGACTCCCGCCGGCTGGTAGGTGCCTTGCCCAGGGAGCAGATGCACCAGATTCAGCAAGTACACGCTGAAGATTCCGCGATCGCGGTGCCTGCCCGGCAAGGGAAAATTCTCAGCCGCCCGCAACGCCCAGAAGTCGGCGCTGTTCTTGTCCTTCGGTGGCTTTGCCTGCAGCCGTGCCAGCAGTCCATTGAGCAACATGTCTACCTGTTCCTGGGGCGTGGTCATGACCGTGCTGTAGAGTTTGCGTAGCAATCCCCGGCGGGCCTCATGATCGTGGCCAGCCTCCACCAATCGTTTGGGAAAGTCGGGCATTAGCACCCCCAACTCGGGGGTTTCACGAAAGGTCTCTGCGATCTGCTCCAGCGGCCGAAAGCCATGCAGCATCCAGAACTCTGTCAGTGCCACGCCGATTTCCGGCTTGTGGTTATCGTCTTTGTAGTTCCTGTTGCTGTCCGCGAGGCCGATGCCCTCAGCGTTCTCGCGCGTAAATCCGCGGCGGGCCTGCTCCAGCGTAGGGTGCGCCTGAATGGAGAGCATCTTGTGCACGTCGAGAATCTTGAACAGGTAGGGCAGCCGACCCCCAAAACGAGCATTTGCAGCCTGCCCGAGGATGGCATCGGGCGCCTCGGCGATCACCTTGTCCAGAGGCTCCTGGGCGCCCGCGACATCGGCCAGGGACGGTGCCTTCGCATGCGCGCCGATCCATAACTCTGCGAACGGCCTGCGCGTTGCGTTTTCGATGCCCAGCAGATCGGGGATGAAGTTGTGGCCACCCCAGTCATAGTGCTGGATCACTCCCTGCAGCGTCAGTACACCAGCTTCAACCATTGACGGCCTTCTCCATCTTGCGCAGGATCCCTGCAGGTTCGGCTACGCCCATGGCGGCGATCTCGTCGGCGCGGCTCTGCGTATCGGCGACCGCATAGATGCGCAATTCATCTGCGTTTCCTGAGGGGCGCACATGTGCCACCTCTCCGTTGCCGAAGAGAATGCGTACACCGTCTGTATAGTCCACATGAGTGATATCGGTAAAACCGAGTGCCGGTGTAAAAAACTGCGCCAGATCCTTTCGAATCGCGTCCGCACTGCCACCGGCTGGAGAGAATCGGTCCACGATCTTCAAGGCCGTCGCGCGAGGGAACTGTTTCAGCAGCGCAGCGCGGCTGAAGCGCTTGGGTAGCCGGGCAAAAAGATCCACCAGAGAGAGCCCGTGCTGCTCCGCGGCAAAAAGGACGCCCAGGATTGGCAAGCCCGCGTCCCGAGTCAGTAGCGGCTGCAGGATGGCTCCGTTGCGGACAATGGGCGAGCCAGTCAGGAAGCCTCCATTCGGCTCCCACCCGCAAACGCGCTTCTTTCCCTTCGCGAGTGCGGCCTCCATGCCGGCGATCACAAAGGGTGAGCCAATGCGCGTCTTCGGTTCCACTACGGACGCGAGCTTTCCCTGGTCGATGGCGTCGTTGCAACTGATGGGAACCACGACCGCGTCTGCCTGCAGATATTCAGCCACCACCATGCCCACAAGATCGCCGCCGAAAAAATGAACTTGGGCGGTGAGCGGGTCTACACCCAGAACAAGTGGGCGATCGCTATCGCCGTCGATGGAAACCACGGCGTGGAGCGGCCCGCTGCTCGCGGCCGCGGTGGCAAGTTCCTGAATCACCGCCAGCTGCGCCGTATCGATATTCTCCGTATCGATGGGGACGAACGTATCGCTGCGCCCGCCCTTCAACACCTGTGCGCCGAGACGCTCCAGAATCTCCACCAGCAAATCCCGACCCACTGCCGAGTGCTGGTAGACAAGTATGCGTCTGCCGTTGAGCGTCGACCCTTTAAAGAAGTCAGCAAAGCGTTCGATGTACGCGGCGCGAGCGTCCCCCTGCTCCGGCGGAAGATCCTGATGGCCACACTTGAGCATGCCTCGTTCATTGAACAACGATTGCTCCCAGGGCTGTTCATACAGCCTCTGGCGTATCTGCCTCACCCCTTCGTTGATCGGTGCTTCCTCCTCCTTGAGCAGTTCACCCCGGCTGCTATAGGTCTTGTAACCATTGCGTTCGAAGGGTATGTGGCTGCCGGTCACCATGATGCTGCCCTTGCCGCGCGACAACGCAAAGCTGGCCAGCGCGGGCGTGGGTATACGGCCCAGGTTCACCGCCTGCATACCTGCGTCGCCGATGGCCTGGACGATGGCCTGGGCAATCTCTCCCCGGCCCTCCTCTTGCGCAACGAACTCGCTGGAGCTAGGGCGTAGATCATAGGCAAAATAAAGACTTTCGCCTCGCAGGATGCCGCCCTCCGAGAGCGGCAACGACTGCAGGTACTCCAATTCCGCCAGCGCGTTGAGATAGATCTCCAGTTGCGTGAGGTCCACCACCTTACCTCGCCGGCCGCTGGTTCCAAATCCCAACACTTGCGGCTCAAAGTTCAGCCGCGATCGCAACGAATCAGCTTTCGTGACCACACTCATGCTCGATCCCTATTCCGCATCATCTCCATCATATCCGTTGCGTTGTATCGTGACGGTACTCCCTAACCTCGTATATCGCGAGCTTTTCGCTTGTCCGCACTTAGGTCACCCCATAGACTCGCAACCATGAACTTTAATCCGCCCAGGCGCAAAACGGCTCTCGGCATAGTGCTTTTCTTAGCCGCTACATCCGCCTTGTCGCAGCAGCTTGCCGGTGCCCGTCAAGTATTTAATGGCGCCATGTTACCCGGCGTAGAGGTAGTCACTTTCGAGCACAGTGATACCCTCTTTCCCGTCAATCGAGTGCCGCGTGGGGGAGCCGTCCGCCCACTTCTGCCCGCTGCAAAACAGTTGCAGAACGTTCACTTCCAATCGCGCGGCGCCGAGTACGACCTGTTTGACTATCTCGCGGACAATCGGGTTGCCGGTTTGCTCGTTCTCAAGGATGGCAAGGTGACCTTCGAGGATTATGAACTCGGCGCCGGCCCGGCAACCCGCTGGATTTCGTTCTCCATGGCCAAGTCCGTGGCCTCGACGCTGGTGGGTGCAGCTGTCCAGCAGGGCCTCATCACCAGCCTGGATGAGCCTCTCACCCATTACCTGCCCCAGCTCAAGGCCGGTCCCTACGAAGGCGTGAGCATCCGCAACATCATGCAAATGGCCTCCGGGGTGAAGTGGAATGAAACATACACCGATCCACATTCGGACCGCAGGAAGCTGCTGGAAAAGCAACTAGAGCGCAAGCCCGGGAGCATCGTGGCTTATATGAATACTCTGTCAAAGGCCGGCCCTCCCGGCTCTATCTGGAATTACAGCACCGGGGAATCCTTCTTGGTGGGAGCATTGCTGGAGGCAGCGACGCATAAGCCGCTCGCCACATATCTAGCCCAGACCCTCTGGTCACCCCTGGGCATGGAGCAGGATGCCACCTGGTGGATCGAAGCTCCGGGCGGCATGGGGTTGGCTGGCAGTGGTTTGGGAGCGACCCTGCGGGATTACGGACGGTTCGGTTTGCTGGCGCAACAGGATGGCGTCATCGACGGACGGCGAGTTGTGCCCGCGGGATGGTTTCAACAGGCCGGCAGCCCGCACATCATCGGTGGAGAATCAGTCGACTACGGTTACCTATGGTGGCCAGTTCCTGCGGGGGATCCCATTCATCGGGGTGCTTTCGAGGCGATTGGGATCTTTGGCCAGCACCTCTACGTCAACCCGCAACAGAAGCTGGTCATCGTGGTGCTGAGTGCGCGTCCCAAACCAGACTCCAAGTTCAGCCCGGTAAACGACCTGTCATTTTTCGGGGCCGTAGCAAAGTCACTGCAATAGTTACATTAAACTGAACAACCCAGTTTAGATGCGTCAACGCAAAATTTTGCTGCCCTGTCGATGCCCCAATCGGCTGACTTTTTTCTCGTGCACAGAAAAAACGTGAATTCAAAAAAACTCGAGCATTTCCTGTAATCAAATTCCAACCCGTCCGCGTCCTAGAAAAAAGACGGTTCCCATGGCAAGGTCAGGGTCCGTTTATCGTGCAAGGCATCGCCGCGAAACCTGACAGGGCCAGCTCTGCAATGTATATTTCTACACGCTTCAAAGTAATCCTCAGCGCCTATTTCTGCGTCTGCATGGGCATTTTCGTTCTTTGCACCGCCCATTGGAAGCAAGTCAACGATCCCGCGCAGCTAAGCTACCTGTGCTTCCTGATGGATCACGGCATGGCCCCCTACCGCGATCTGCTCGAGATCAACATGCCGGGCATCTACCTCGTGAACTGGAGCGTAATGCACCTGCTCGGCGAGGGCTCCTTCGCGTGGCGAATCTTTGACTTCAGTCTTATGGGTGCTGCCGGCTGGGCCATGATTGTCATCGCCCGGCCCTATGACTGGCTTGCCGGTGTTTTAGGTGCGACGCTTTTTGCTCTTTACCACGGCAGGGATGGAGCAGGACAGGCAGGACAGCGGGACTTTATTATCGCGGTGCTGCTCTTGTGCGCATACGCCTTCCTCTTTGAATTCTTTCGCCACCGCCGCCAGCGGGCCATCTTCGCATTTGGCCTATGCGCCGGCATGGCGGCAACCATCAAGCCGACGCCCTTGCCTTTCATTGCCCTTATCCTGGTGCTGGCCGCAATTCACTTGAAACGAACAGGCCAGCCGATCCTGCGGCCTTCACTTTACGCGTTGCTGGGCTTGCTGCTTCCGTTCGCAGTGGTGTGCGCTTTCCTGATCTCCAAACATTCTGTTGGCTCCTTCTGGTACCTCTTGCACGTTGAGCTACCCTTCTACAAGAGCCTCGGGCGCCTTCCTTTTCCCACGTTGTTAACGCTGGTCGCATCAACGTCGGTCCGCACCCTGGCGCTCGTCGCTTTGGCAATCGCACTTTTGATGCGGCAGGAATGGAGCTGGGAGAGCAAATTGCTTGTCGCCGGAATTCTTTTTGGCGTCGCGTCGTTCTTCGGGCAAGGAAAGGGCTTTCCCTATCATCGATATCCGATGCTGGCTTTTCTCTTCCTGTGGGTGGCGATGCAAATCGTCGCTGGACTAAGAGCACGCGGAATGGTAGGCATCCTAGCTATCACTGGACTTGCGTTCGTGCTGATCCTCGTGCCTCTCTACGTGCGTGAGGCCAGTCGCAAGGTGTGGGATCCTCAATTCATCGATTCCCTCGCCACGGATCTGAATCACCTGGGCGGCCACGAACTTTCGGGTCACGTGCAATGTATCTACATGCCGGCGGACTGCGACGACGCCCTTTACCGCTTGCGCCTGGTGCAATCCACCGGCCTGTTCTACGATTACCTGATCTTTGGGTCGGCGCACCAGCAAGTCATCCGCGACGCACGTCGGCAATTCTGGCAACAATTTCAAAAGAACCCTCCACAGGTGGTGGTGGTTGGTAGCGGATTGTACCCGGATGGTTTTGGTTACGGAAAGCTCGCGTCATGGCCGCTCTTTCAGCAAGAACTTTCCACCCATTATTTCTTGTACGACGATCGATGGTTTCCTCCTGCGGAATCGGGTCAGAGGGCCTATCGGATTTATATCGAGAAGAATAGCCTGGTTGCCGCCAACCGGCACTAAGCCGCCGCAGAAAACTGATTCTCTTGAAGAGCTACCGCTTTACGCTTGGGGTAATACTCTGTTTTTGTATCGGCAATCGATTTGATTTCGGAAGAACTATCCTCCCGGCCCCGCTATGATCACAGACGGAGACCGGGATGGTCTATTCGATTAGCACTGCAATTTTGATCGCTACCGTGGCCGCCTGTCTTCTGTGGGGACGGAGAGGTCTGTCTTCCTTTGGCTGGATACAATGGGCTTTGCGCGTGCTTGCGGCGCTACCTCTGCTGCTCTCCGGACTGCTTCACCTTACCCGCACCGCAATGTTGGCGACGATCATTCCACCCTTTTTCCCCTACCGCCCGCAATTAGTTTTGTTCAGCGGCGTGCTCGAACTTGCGGGAGCCGTAGGGCTACTTCTGCCTGCCTTCACGCGCTCGGCCTCCGTCTGCCTTGCGCTATTGATGATCGCGATCTTTCCCGCCAACGTCTATGCTGCCAATCAAGTCGTAGGCGGCCTGCACATGCCCAGCGTCCCAATTCGATTAGCGATGCAGGTCATCTACATCGTGCTGCTACTCGTGGCCGGCTGGGGAATCCCGCATCGCCCAAAAGCTACTTAAAACAGAACGGGGTTCGAACGTTTTGCCTTTCGGTAATACGGAAGCTGGGTGCCCCATTCAAGCCCTCTTTGGCTTGAGTGGGATTGCAGACCTGCCCTCTAACTCCCTTTAGGCATGAACTGCAAGGTATAAGCAATCGCTGGATCAAACGGCTTCGAGATCACCTTCAGATCCAAAAGCTGCTGATACATGCTCGTCCACCGTGCCGGATCGAACCGGCCCAAATCAGCTCCGCCAGGATCGTCGCCGGCAATGAAGTGTTGATCCCTCAGGCCCTCATAGCTGAACTTCATCTGGGGCACGCTCATTGCCGGGTTCAGCTTGGAAATCGCCGCATTGATGTCATCTGGATTTTTGAGATAATCGCGCCACCCTCGCACCGATGCACGCACGAACTTAGCCACCGTCTCCGGATGCTGTTGCAGGAACGCGCGAGAAGTCGTCACCACCCGATAAGGGTTGTATCCCGTCTCGCTGATGAGCATGGTGCGCACCGGCGCGCCCGCCTGGCGTGCGAAGAAAGGCTCGGAGGTGACGAAGATCTGCTGGATATAACCAGGGTCTTGAAGAAAGTTGGCGACGCTATAGGTTGCCGGAATCTCCCGCACGTTCTTTAGCTGATATCGCTTTACCAGATACTCAAACCAGGTCGATGCGCCAAGCCGGATGGCCACTGCGTGTCCATCCAGATCCTTAAAGCTACGCACAGGCGAATCCTGATGCACCATCACCGCCTGCGGATCGCTTTGCATCGTTGCCATCACCGCTACCAACGGGGCACCGTTGCCGACGGACTCTAGAACATTATCCGAAGAACCCATGGCGAACTGCACTGCGTTCACCGAGACTTCTTGGTTGGAGTTCACATAAGGGCCACCGGGAAGGATGGTTACCTCCAGGCCTTCTTCTTTGTAGTAGCCGCGAATCTGGGCGTCATAAAAGCCGCCATGTTCCGGCTGCGGATACCAGTCCGTTTGCAGTTTCACCGGAGTGAGACCGCTCGAGGCCTGCTTTCGCTCGCAGCCCGCAAGCGCCAGGCAGACGCCCAGCAAGCACGCGGTAAGTTGTAAAGGCATCCTCATGCATTGCAGCGTAGCATTCTCGTCCTCATTGCCGGAGAGCAATTTTCTCGCCCAGGTCAGCTGCGAAAGCGAGCAACCGCGCATCGCTGCCCCGCGCCGCAACCAACTGCACGCCGCCTCCCTTGGCCGCGAGCGTAACCGCGGGCGTACCAGCCAGGCTGATCGGCGTGGTGTAGCGCAAGATTTTCAGTCGTGTCTCCGAGTGGTCCGCGCCCACAGGCAGCGTGGTCATCGGCGCACACGGCAGCATGAGGAAGTCATGCTGTTCCAGCAGACGATCCATGAGCCCGCGAAACACCACGTGGCGCTTGCGCAAATCCTCAATGGTGGCGGCGGAGAGGGATTCTCCCCAGGCCAGCCGATCCCGGATCGTAGGTTCAAAATGCTCGAAGTAACCGCGATGCACAGCTGCCGCCTCGTGTGCCTGGATGCCCCCAAAGATCTCCCGCGAATCTGTCCAGAAGTCAGGCTCGAAAACGCGGATCTGGGCGCCATTCCCGCCTAGCTCCTTCTGCCACCCGCGGTACATCTCCAACACCGCCGGTTCACAGTCGTGCATGAAAGCCTCGTCTACAGCCGCGACGGTCACACCATGCGGACCCGCTACCACCGGCACATCGAGCAGCGCGGCCGCTAGCGCCGGCCCGTCGCGCAGATCGCGGAAAAGCCATCCCAGGGTGTCGAAGGAGACAGCCAGGTGGAAGCCGCCCTCCCAAGCCTGGGCGCCGCCGAGCCCCAGGGAAGAGCGATAGCCGGCTAGCCCGCACAGCGCCGAGGGCACACGAATGGAGCCGCCCGTGTCTGTGCCAATCGAGGCCACCGCCGAACCCTCCTGGACGCTGGCCGAGCTTCCGCTCGAAGAGCCTCCAGTGAGCGCCCGCGGATTGGCAGGTTGTACGCAATCGCCATACTCGCTGTTCTCGCCGGTGATGCCATAGGCCAGTTGATGCAGATGGGTCTTGCCCATGATCACGGCGCCGGCTTGTCGCAGGCGCGCAGCTACGGCGGAGTCAGTCGCAGCGATGCCATTCTTTTCTGCATAGAAATGGGACCCGCAAGTGGTGGGGTAGCCCGCGACATCGAAGCAATCTTTAACCCCGACAGGGACGCCAAAGAGCGGAGGCCGCCGCGCCGGGTCAGGGAAGCGAGCGGGGAGGGCCTTCGCTTCCGCGAGCACCCGTTCGCGATCCAACGCGAGATATACGTTTCGGCCGGCGTTGCTGTTGGCGCGCCCCAGCGCTTCCTGCGCCTGTAAAACCGGCTCGCGCGTAGACAAGGCTGTTTGCAAAGGAGAGAGAGACATATCGGTTTGTGTATACCACGCCCTACCTGCACCCGGCCGCCGGAAAATGATTTAAACTGCCGCATGAGCAATGAAAAATCCTCTGACCAAGAGGCCTCCGCGGCGGATGAGGCCCACCTCAGAGCTCTGGTCAAATTTACTGCTCTCAGTTTTAAGACGCCGCGGCCGGTGCCTTTTGGCGCCCTGATCGTTGACAGCCATAGCGGAGAGACGCTCATGCGGGCTCGCAATGCCGTGGCCGTCGAAAACGATCCCTCCGCGCACGCAGAGCTGCGCACCGTGCGCCTCGCCTGCAAAAAACGCAAGAGTTATGGGCTCCAGGGCTATACACTTTATTCCACCTGCGAGCCTTGTCCCATGTGTATGGCCAATGCTCTTTGGGCGGGACTTGACCGCGTGGTCTATGGCGCCACCATCGAGGATGCCAACCGGCATTGCCGTCAGATTCAGATTCCAGCCGCCGAGCTTTCCCGGCGCAGCGACATGCAGTGCGTCGTAACCGGGCCCGTCCTGAGAGAACTTTGCTATACCCTGTTTACCCACCCACGGATGCTGGAGGCCTTCGCCACCTGGAGCACCCGTAAGGCATAAGAGAGAGAAAGGAGCAGCCACATGACAACGCCGCTGGAAGTGTCCCTAACCACCATCCTGGGCGACCCAGCGCGGGTCTCGACCGTTCCCCAGGTGGTCAGTCGCCTGTCACGCGACTTTTACTGGTACTCTCCCGTGCTGCGCAAGCGGCTCGATGGCAAAGTCGCCGACGTGGTCGTTCACCCGCTGAACGTCAAGGAAATTCAGGACGTCCTTCGCTACTGCTATGCCAACGACATTCCCGTGACGCCGCGTGGCGCGGGGACAGGAAACTATGGCCAGGCTGTGCCCCTTCATGGCGGAGTGCTGTTGGACCTCTCGCGCATGGATCAGATCGAATCCATCACTTCAGATGGTGTTGCCGTTTGCCAGCCCGGCGTGCGCCTGGGCGTGCTCGAAGCAGAGGCGCGCAAGGTGGGGTGGGAGCTGCGTTGCTACCCCTCAACCGTTGTGAAGGCCTCGGTGGGAGGCTTCCTGGCTGGCGGCTCGGGAGGGATTGGTTCGGTCGCGCATGGCGGCCTGCGAGACTTCGCCACGGTGCGCGCCCTGGACGTCGTGACCATGGAAGAGCAACCCCGCCTTGTCCATCATGACGGAGAAGCCATCCACGAGATCCTGCACGCCTGGGGCACCAATGGCATCATTACCCGCGCATGGCTTGCGCTGACCCCGAGTGTCGACTGGGGACAATGTGCCGTGGCCTTCGATACTTTTGACCAGGCACTCGATTTCAGTGAGCGCGTCGCCACCTCAGACGATTGGACCAAGCGCCTCGTCACCACCTTCGAGTGGCCCATCCCCTCGTTCTTCAGCCCGATAACCACGCTCGCTCCTGAGGGCAAGGCTCTGATTTTTTTCCTGATCGCGGAAGCTCAGCGCGCCAGCCTGGAAGCAGCGGTTCGCGGCGCCGGAGGAGTCATGACGCACTCCGCACCCTACAACGGTCTCCGTACCGTGCCCCTGCTCTCCGACTACACCTGGAATCACACCACCCTATGGGCCATGAAGGCCGATCCTGCGTACACCTATCTGCAATGTGGGTTTGACGCGGTGGCCGCGCGCAGCCAATTCGCCCGGCTGAAGCAGCGTTTTGGCAACGAATTTTTGTTTCACCTCGAATTTATGAAGAACTCCCAGGGCGTCGTCTTTCCCGGCTCCATTCCCGTAGTCCGCTTTACCACCGAGGAGCGGTTAAACGAAATGATCGACTACTGCCGCGAGATCGGCGTCAGCGTCGCCAATCCCCATGTGAACAATGTCGAAGGCGGCGGCCGCTATCGCATCGACAACGTGCAGCTGCTGGCCAAACACAAATACGACACCAAGGGATTGTTAAACCCGGGCAAGATGGTCACCTTCGAGAAGGCCCCTGCCGGAGCCTCCGTCGCATGAAGAGCTGGATCCCCGACAACCGCAACTTCGCTTATCTCACCTGGACGCAGGTCGACGCTTTACCCCGCGATAGGACGCTTCTGGTACTGCCCACAGCGGCAATCGAGCAGCATGGTCCCCACCTTCCCCTGGCCACCGACACGCTCATCAACAGCATTCTTCTCGGCGCCGCGCTGGCGCGGCTGCCGCAGGAAACGTCGGTCTACGCCCTACCTGCCGTCTGTTACGGCAAGAGCAACGAGCACCTTGGTTTTCCTGGAACGCTCTCCGTGTCCTCCACTACCTTCATGGCCGTGTTGCGCGATTTGGGGTCAAGCATCGCCGCCTCCGGTTTCAAAAAACTGGTCCTGTTCAACACTCACGGTGGCAACTCGTCCTTGGTCGATGTGATGGCGCGCGACCTGCGGGCAGAATTCGGGCTGCGCCTCTTCTCGCTCTTTGGCTCCGGAGGCGCGGTCTTCACCGGACTTGGCGCGCAGGAACGTGCCTATGGCTTCCACGCCGGTGAAGTGGAAACCTCATTCCTGTTGAGCGCCATACCGGAGCTGGTACACACCAGCGAGTACACCGTGAACTACATCGCGGATATTGAAAAGCCCGAGCTGCTGCGTCCCGAAAACTCCGCAGCGAATTTCGCGTGGCTCACTCGAGACATTGCGCCCAGCGGGGTAATGGGCGATCCCAATCCCGCAACAGCAGACAAGGGCGCGCTCTGGATCGACGAAGCTGCCACAAGAATCGCGGCTGCCCTGACCGCCATGGCCGCCTACGAGAACTGGCACAAACCCTGATCCTGGGTGCGTAGGTGTCACCACAAATCCTGGGTTCTCCATGCAAGCCTGCCGTTGGCTTGAGTGGGGTGACCAGAAGTTAGTATCAGATTCTTGTACGACCGTCACACCTGATGGAAATTCGAAACAGGGTTAAACCATGATCGACTGCGGCTCCGGAGTTCGCCTCGAACGCGGCGTGCATTGCACGATGCCTGACGGGATAATACTGATCTCCGATCACTACTATCCGCCCGCGCCCGGACCGCACCCGACTTTGCTCATGCGTCAGCCCTACGGTAGGGACATCGCCTCGACCGTGGTGTACGCTCACCCGGTCTGGTTCGCCGCGCACGGCTACAACGTCGTCATCCAGGACGTGCGGGGCCGCGGCGACTCCGAAGGCGACTTCTATCCCTTTCGCGCCGAAGCACGCGACGGAGCGGAGACCATCCGCTGGCTGCGCACGCGCGATGAATCAAACGGTAAGGTCGGCATGTACGGCTTCTCCTACCAGGGCTTGACGCAGTTGCTAGCCGCCGCCGAGCAGCCCGAAGGCCTAATCTGCATAGCCCCCGCGCAGACCGCATGCGATCTCTATCACGGATGGTTCTATCGCCAGGGAGCCCTGCGGTTAGCCTCCAGCTTGGGCTGGGGTCTACAGATGTTGAAAGCAGATGCCCGTCGACGCAAACTCCGCGCCGCCAGTGACGGCCTGGAAAAGGCATGGACTGATCTACGCAGCCAGCCCCTGGTTACGCCCTACGGATTGCATCCTCAACTGCAACACGAGGGCCTGCCCACCTACGTGCATGATTGGATCAACAACGATACCCCCGGTCCTTACTGGTCTGCCCTCGATGTAAGCGAATCCCTCGATCGCATCACCATCCCCGCACTCCACCTCTCCGGCTGGTTCGATACCTATCTGGGAGGCAGCATAGACGGCTTTCGAGCCATGTCCGCCCACGGAGATCAATATCTCGTAGCTGGGCCCTGGGTGCATATCCCATGGGGAGAGATAATCGGCGAGCAAAACCTCGGTCCCGAGGCTCTGCTCAATACCGACGCGCTCCTGCTGCGCTGGTTCAATCATTGGCTTAAAGACAGCGGGGAATTCACCCATGAACCGCGCATTCGCCACTTCGCGCTGGGCGCCAATCGTTGGTTCGATGCTGAGAGCTTTCCCGCAGCCAGCCTCTCTCTCTATCTGCACAGCGAAGGCCGCGCCGACTCGCGCAAAGGAGATGGCGCACTATCGACCAAAGCTCCCACCTCTACCGAGCCACGTGACATTTTCATCTACGATCCGGAAGTCCCGGTCCTCGCTCCAGGGGGCGTGGCAGCGCTCGCGGGACCCTCCAACCAAGCCCAGATAGAGCTAGGCAACAACCTCCTGGTTTACACCGGTCCTCCCCTTACGGAGCCAGTCCACATATTCGGATCGCCGCAACTCAAGCTCTACGCCGTCACCTCTGCCGGCCACGCCGACTTCACCGGCAAACTGGTGCGCGTGCGTCCCAATGGTCAGGCCGATTTTGTATGCATCGGCATTGCCCGCTCATCGTTTCTCTTTCGCGAGCAAGGCTACACCGCGGACGCCGTTCACTACTGGCAGATCGATCTCGAGCCCACTTCCAGTGTCTTTGCTGCCGGCGATGCGATCCGGTTGGAAATAGCCAGCAGCGCCTTTCCCTTGTACGACCGCAATCCATCCACTGAAGTGAAGCCCTGGCTTGCCAATTCATGGAGCTGGCAGCGCTCCACTCAGATGGTGCTGCACGATGCGGAGCATCCATCCCGGCTGGAATTGCCCGTGGCGGCCAAGCCATGAGCACAGAAGTGCGAGCACCACAGGTAGCCTTTTCCGGCGTAAGCAAGATTTATGGGAGCAATCCGCCGGTACTGCAACGGGTCGACCTCACCATAGCCAAGGGTGAATTTGTCAGCCTGATCGGCCCTTCAGGCTGCGGCAAGTCTACGATGCTCAAACTGATCTCCGGCCTTACCAACGCCACCTCCGGCAGCATCCTGGTCGACGGGATGACCCCCGTCAATGCCCGCGAGACCATCTCCTACATCTTTCAAGATGCCACTTTGTTGCCTTGGAGAACCGTGACCAGCAATGTGGGTCTGGGATTGGAGTTGGAGCGCGTCGCCCGCGAAGTCCGCAAAGCAAGAGTGCAATCCCTCCTCGAGCTGGTTGGTCTAACCCATGTGGCGCGTGCCTACCCCCGGCAGCTCTCGGGTGGAATGAAAATGCGCGTTTCCGTCGCGCGCGCCCTCGCCACCACACCGCGCCTCCTGCTCATGGATGAACCCTTCGGCGCGCTTGACGAGATGACCCGCGATCGTCTCAACGAAGAACTGTTGCGTCTGCGTGCGGAACAAAATTGGACCGCCGTCTTCGTCACCCATTCTGTTGCCGAAGCTGTTTTTCTTTCCACCCGGGTCATTGTGCTGGCGCCATCGCCGGGCCGCATCGCCCAAGAAATAAAAATTGACCTCCCCTTTCCCCGCACCAGCGTCACGCGAGAGAGTCCGGAGTTCGAATCCTATGTGACACATGTTTCCCGAGCGCTGCGCGGAGTGCACAGCGCATGAATGTCAGGAAATATGCCGTCACCCTGCTCAACGCGCTGGCCGTCTTTGCCGGGCTTCTGCTGCTTTGGCAGGGTCTTGACATGGTCTTGCATCTGCCGCCCTATATGTTGCCCCCTCCACTGGCCGTGGGCAGGGCTGTCGTTGCTCGCTTCCCGTCGCTGGTGGCGTCGCTGGCCATCACCTCGGAGGAGGCGGCCGGCGGCCTCGTAGCTAGCATCGTCGTGGGGGTACTGGTCGCGTTGCTCTTCGCGCAATCCCGCTGGATACGGCGCATGCTCTATCCCTACACCATCCTGTTGCAGACTGTGCCCATCGTAGCGGTGGCGCCTCTGATTCTGATGTGGGTAGGTCCCGGCACGTTGTCGGTCACGCTGGTCGCCTTCATCATCTGCCTGGCGCCAATCATCGCCAACACCACCCAGGGACTGATCAGCGTGGAGCCGAATCTCATCCATCTCTTCCTGATGCACAATGCCTCGCGCCTGCAGATCCTAACCCGGCTGCGTCTTCCCCATGCCGTGCCTTCGCTCTTTGTCGGCATCCGCATTGCGGCCGGCATTTCTGTGATCGGCGCCATCACCGGGGAACTCTTTGCCGGCTCCAGCAGAGTAGGCGAGGGTGGTCTGGGTTACTCTATCCTTTACGCGAGTGCCCAGCTGCAAACCGATTACCTCTTCGCTCTGGTGCTGGCCGCAACCGTGTTGGGGTTCGCCTTCTTCTTCCTGGTCATGTTTCTGGAATGGTATTTCCTGCACAACTGGCATGAATCCGCGCGCACCATGACGGACGAATAGATCTGAACGAAGGGTGCGGGCTTCAGCCGTACGCAGGTATTTATGAACAGGTCCGGCTCTAGCCGCTGAGGGAGGAACGATGCTTCGTCTGGAAACTGAAACCGGCTGGTGGTTGGTAACCCACGTGGACCACGCGCATCTGGCGGGAGCCTTCGCGGAGAAGTGGGGCAACGACCTCTTCCTCGCACCTGAGCCGCGCGAGCAAGTCTTGCGCGGCGTCACCGTCCACGATGATGGCTGGGCGGCGCGCGATCAGCAACCGCAAATTACCCGCCAGGGAAAACCCAGTGCATTTTCCGTCGAACTGGTAGGTAAATACTCCGCCTTTGAAGAGATAGACCTGGCCGACTATCTCGCGGTGCGCGACCGCGCCGTCCGCATGGTAGCCGAGCGAGATCCCTATGCCGCCCTGCTGGTCTCCATGCACACCTACAATCTGCTGACAGCCCGCGCCGACCGCACCACCATTCAACCGGAGCAGCTCCCGCTCCTCGACGCATTCCTCGCAAGGCAGGCACAATTTCAAGAGGAGCTGCGAGCTCGGCTGGCTGCGGACAAGCACCTAACCCCGGAAGAGACTTCGTCCTCGCGGATCGACAATCACTTCCGCCTCCTGCAAGCCTGCGACAACCTCTCCCTGCTGAGTTGCGTCGACTACCCGAAACCTGGAAATCTGCTGCACGCGCTGCCTCAGCGCGAAGGCGGCGAGAGCCGGATTGCGGTCGAACGGCTGGGCGAACGTCACTTCCGGCTCGATCCTTATCCTCTCGCCGCGTCGCCGGTGGTCTTCGACCTGCCCGGGCGCCACATCGAAGGCAAACACTTCACGAGCGCTGAGGAACTGGAGAAAAAGTTTTACGCAGCCGCCCCGGTGCACCTGCCGGTTACAATCACGCGCTAAAGCGGTTTCGCAATCGGCGTAAACCGAACCCGGATTTACTGTAGATATTGTTGGAACGACTGGCGACCATAATAAGGCCACAGTAATTGCGAAACTGCCCTAAAGGGGGAAAAGAGTGAGGCGATCGAAATACTTCATGTTGGCAGTTGTGCTGCTTACGTCCGCACTTGGGATGGCCCAGCAAAGTCCAGCCCGGCAGTTGGTGGAACGTCAGGCGAGAGCCTGGGAAAAGCAGGACTTTAATTTAGCAGCGTCCGACTGGCTGCCCACTGCAGTATTGATGTCGCCCGAAGGAAACACGCCCGCCCCCCAAATGGCCGCCTCCATGAAGGACTACTTCAAAGACTTCAGCGATCTGCACGTCACCATAAAAAATGTCTTTGCCTCCCCCGACAACAAGAAGTTGGCTATTGAGTGGGATTGGGCCATCACGCGAAAGAAAGACGGCAAGCGCGGCGTCTCACACGATGCCATCATCGTTGATCTGGTTGGGGGCAAGATCGCCTCCTGGCGTGAATACTATGACCCTGCCGCCTCCGGCGAAGCCAATCCGTAAACACCGATTGGACACGTCGCTTTTGCAGAGAGGATTACGCTTGCACCTCGGAGAGCATGGCCCGATAGAACTCATCCAATCGCCGATGTCTTTCTTTTGCGAGTTCCTGGCCTTTGTGTGTCTTGAAGCTGCCCTCTAAAGTCAACAGCTTCCTGGGAAAGTGATCCAATGCATTGCGGGCATCATCGAGCGGTCGTGTTTTCCCCTCTGGATCGGCCAAGTCATACAGGCGGGACCCGAGACGGCCCGCGGTATAGAAACAGCGTGCGATACCGCTAAGGCCGATGGCGTCCAGACGATCTGCGTCTTGCAGGATGCAACCCTCGATGCTCGTGGGGGCGACTCCAGCAGAGAAGCTGTGGCTTTCAATAGCGGCTGCAACGATGTCGACGCGGGATGCCTCCCACGCAAGTGATTCGAGGCGAACCCGCGCTTCCTTCGCCGCCAGTAGCGACGCCTTGCTGCGCATGGGAGAATCCTTCGCGACCTGAACGCAGTCATGCAGGAGCACGGCTGCCGCCAGCGCTTCGAGGTCACCGCCCTCTTCCCGATGGATCAGCTTTGCATTACGCCAAACGCGAACGATGTGGGATAAATCGTGTGCTCCGTCTTCATCGTCCCCAGAGGCATCCAGGAGCTTCGCTGCCAGCTGATCGAAAGGATAGAAAATCTGTAAGGTCATGCTCTAGTATGTAGCCTCCCTGCAATGACCAAAAGCCCAGGCTGGATTCAGCGAATCAGATGCGGCGCAACCAGGCTAACAAACTCACGTGGCGTGATGATCTTTGTGTTTTTCCAGAATGCCGGAAAGTGTCTGCGGTTACCAGTAATCAGAAAATCGGCACGAGCGGCATCGGCACACTCAACAAAGATATTGTCGTCGGGGTCGCTTGTTACCGCGAGCTGGCGTGAGGGAGTAACCGCATAGCTGTGATTCTTGATGAGTTGAAGTAACTGAAGTCGCAACCCCTTCCGGATGGACAATTCAGGACGGGAGAGCACCTCCGCGAACTCTTCGAGAATAGGCAGAGAAACGTACAAACGCGCAGGTTTTGTGATCGCCAGAAGGAATGTAGTTCGCTGAAGACCGTCGGGTTTCAGTGCCGCGGACACTAGCACGTTCGTATCGATTACCAGGCGCAATGCAAGCATCAGCGCTTTTTCTTTTCCGATCTCGCTGCCTTAATAACCCTATCGATCTGACGTGAATTCAGATCGGCGGTCTTGTTACGCTTCGCTTCAACCCCAATGATCTTGAGGACTTCGGGCTCCGGCGCTGCAAGTTTGACGTAATCGCGGATATTCAGGAGAACGGCGGTCGGTGTACCCCGTTTCTCGATTACCAGCGATCGCCGCTCCGCCTCCATGCGGCGGAGGATCCTCCCCAAATTGGTACGCAGGTTCAGGGCCGAGACTACGATCGCACCGTCTTTTTTGGTCCTTGCAATCGGCATAAACTCTCCACTTTATATAATTGAACTCTACAGTTCAACTGAATGTCAATTGCTCTCCTCGGGACCAAAGAAAAGCCGGATGGCTTATTCAGCCATCCGGCTCTATAGGGCTAAAACTTAGTTTGCTTAGAAGGTGAGGGCCAGCGACATCTGTATCTGCCGTGGCGCGCCAATGGTATGGGTTACATAGCCAAGGCCGGCCGGGCAATTATAGAAGCTGCTGTTGGTCTGGTTCCCGTTGCTGTCGCATCCGGTGGGTAGGGCAGTCCCGCCCACCGCCGGGAATTGGTCGAAATATTGATTCTGAAAGACCTCGTTGCCCGGGACATCGAAGCTGGTGGTATTGGTGAGGTTGTACACGTCAAAGGTGTACTTCAGGTTGAAGCGTTCGGTGATGCTGGTCATTTTGACCAACGAGATGTCCGCCCGCTTTTGCGACGCTTGGCGGAAGATGTTGCGTTGACCAGTGGTGAAGCCGGTTTCAACGTTGTCGCCTGCGGGCACCGCAGCAGCCAGAGGGCTCGAAGCAGTCACCAGCGGAACAGTAAAGCATTGCGGATTAAGCGCCGGAAGATAATTTGTTCCAAACGCCCCGGAGTGCCCGGTCTCGGCCTTCTTTGGAGAACAAGCGCCGTAGTTCAGCGGCACGATGGGATTGGTGACGCCGTCGTAGACACTGTAGTATAGGCTGCCCACGGCGCCGCTAAAGTCAACCACGCTGTAAGGTTGCCCGCTCTGGAGAATCGTAGCGCCCACCAGGGACCATCCATCGGCAGCGCGGCCCTCCCACGTGTTCTTGCCATAGAAGTCGGGCAGCCGGTAGATGTAGTTGAAGTTGAATACATGCGTGCGGTCGAAGTCGGAAGATGCGTAACCATCGCGCAGATTGAGCGGATTATTGCCGTTGTAGAAGAGGCCCAGAGCACTCTGCTCGTCCAGCGCATGGGAGTAGGTATAGGAGGCCCCCACCTGCAGCCCCTTGCTCATGCGCTTGTCCACATGGACCTGTAGCGCGTTGTAAGCCGAAACACCCGCCGCTTTATAACCAATGGATTCGGCCGCGTAGCCAATATAGGGGACGCGAAGGTCTATATTGCCGCCTTCGTAGTTGAGCTGTGCGGTGGTGCCGTCTCCCAGTTGAAGAAAGCTGCCATCCGGGTTCGTGGGCGTGTAACCGTAGGAGTAATTCTGAGAGTGAACCGCAGCCGAGGGTGAGGCAATGTTGGGCTGATTGAACGGGACGGGGACAATCTGATGGCGGCCGAGGTTGCCGACATAGCCGAAATCGAATGCTAAATCGTTGCGCGGCTGCCATTGGAAATCGAGCGTGTAATTGATCGAGTAAGGCAATTTGTTTTGCCGGTCATAGACGCCCAGGGAGACCGGCGCAGCCCCATCCATGATGGCCGTCGCGTTGGGAAGGTATTTTGCGAAATCGGATGCCTTGGGGTTGGTAGGAGCTGGACTTTGGACGTTCGTGTATGGGTATTCGAGCGAGCCCCCGGTGCCACCGGCGCAGGTGGGTATGTACCCCTCGTAGTAACTTGTGACCGGGCAGGTCTGGGTAGTGACGAAGGGAACCTGTTGGTTGACGCCAAACGGTCCTCCTGTGACCAACCCGATGGCATAGCCAGGCGAGAAGTAACTGAATAGTTCTCCACGGTCGTAGTAAATGCCCATGCCGGTGCGGACCACGACTTTATTGTTGAACCTCGACGGTTCCCATGCCGCGCCGATACGGGGAGCGAAGCCCCATTGGCGTCCCGTCAGCGTGGTCTTGCTAACGCCTGCGGTTCCATTTTTGTTGTTGCCGGCAATGATGAAGCCGCTCTGATCCGGACCCAGGCTGCCCGCGGTCTCGCCGCCCGGTAGGGGACCGGTGGTCGAGTCGTAGGTGTAAAGGGAGGGATCGAAATTGAAGATGTTGCCGTACTTCTCAGTCAATCCGCCGTCCCAATCGTAGCGGAGGCCGGCGGTCAGCGTGAGGTTCGGCTTTATCTGAAATTTGTCCTGCAAGTAGAACCCAAGTTGATTGGCGCGGTAATAGCGGTTGGCGTTGCCCTGCATGAAAGTGGTGACGTTATAGTCGTCGTTGGGAGTGACCAGTCCCTGCATGAACTGGCCAAGATCCGCGCTGGCAACGCCACTGCCAATGCCGGTTCGGCGATCCCTGATGTTGAGCTGGGTGAAGCTGTAGCTGCCGCCGAAACCGATACTGTGCTTTCCCTTTACCCAAATGGCATTCCCGGAGGGCATAAGCCGGTTCTGGAATACACCAGTGAACGAACCCTGGTCGCCAGCGCCTGGACCGATATTCAGCGTGTCGCCGATGCCCGAGACCTTACTGTTGCCAAGCACATGAATGATAGAAACCCCGGGGAAGTAATTTGACCCGAAGGTGTCGATCGAGGCAGTTGGGTAGCTCCCGCTGGGTATGTTTGTCGGGCCGAAGGCCTGGTCATTGGTGTTGTAAAGCTTCTCTCGTATGAAGCCCAGGGTCTGTTGTGTGCTCAGGTTCGACCCAACCAGGTAAGTGTTGTTGATGGAAAACACCTGCGTTCCGGCGTCCAGCTTTTGCGTGAAACCAGGAACGTTGGAGTAGGCGAACGGTGCGACTGTGGGATCGTGCTGATAGTAGTACTTGGCTGCCAGGGTGTCTTTGCTGGTGGCGTTGTAGTCGAGGTTGGCCACCGCTTGGTCGCCGATGAAGTACGCCGTCCCTGGAATAAACGCATTGAAAACATGCGTGGGGTCCAGGGTAACGTTTTGCGCGTTGGGGATGAGCCACTTGCCCTGCTCGCCCTTGGTTGCCGGCGCATTAAAGAGCGCTAGCGCGACTGGATCAATCGCGCCAGGCACCGATCCCGAGCCGAACGAGTTATTGGTGATAGCCGCCAGTGTTTGCGGGCTGCGATCGTCCGTGAGGCCCACCGGCACATCCAGGAAGCCGTCGCCAATCTCAGCATCGCTGACGTGCAAGTGCTGGTAAGCCAGGTACCCGAAGAGCTTGTCTTTGATGATCGGGCCGCCCACCGCTCCGCCCAACGTGTAGCGGTGCAGTTGCGGATTCTTGTCGTTCGCAGGCACAGCTTGGTCTTGATTGAAGAAGAAGGGCGCGGCATTCAGCCAGTTGGTGGCGCGATGCAGATACATCGTTCCGTGATAGTCGTTGGTGCCGGAGGTGGTGCTCAAGTCGATGTGCGCGCCGCTGGTTGCGCCTTGCTGCGCGTCATACATCGATGCGTTGACACGAACCTCCTGGATGGTTTCCGGGGCGGGTGACGGTAGCGCATTGCCGATGGAGAGATACACCGAAGCGCTGGACTGAATGACGCCGCCACCGCCCGTGTTGCCCACGCCGGTGCTGGGGCCCACACGATAGGATGCTACCTGGCTGGTGCTCTTGCCATTGAACAGGTTACTGGCGTCGACGCCATTGAGCAGGAAGCTGTTGCTGGTGTCACGCTCACCGTTGGCCCAGATCGGGGCATTGCCCAAGCCGGAATTGACGCCGGTTCCTCCAGGCAATTCAGCATTGACGCCGGGCGTAAAGATGGCCACTCCGGTGAAGCTGCCGGTGGGCAGCGGGATGGCTTCGATCTGCGCTCGATCCATGACATAGCCGTTGGTGGTATCGACGGCGTTGAGCAGCGGATTCACATCGACCTCAACCGAGTCGGCCACAGTGCCCACTTTCAGCTGGGCCTGCAGCTGGATGGTGCGATCAGCCTGCACCAGGATGCCCGGGTAACGCTCGGTCGAGAAGCCGTCCTTGGTGAACGTCACGGTATATTTGCCGATCGGCAGATCGTTGAATACGTAGCTGCCTTGCGTATTGCTCTGCGCGGTGCGCTCCAGCTTGGTATCTTCCGACGTGGCCTTTACCTCGGCGCCGGGGACGGCGCTTCCAGAAGGGTCCACTACGGTCCCAGTGATTCCACCGAGGGTTTGTTGGGCCTTGATTGCCAGCGGCTGCAAGAGGACGACTGACAACAACAGGACTGCTGTCGAAAAGAACTTTCTGGACTTCAAATGCATGTGGCTGTGCCTCGCATGAGAGAAGCTTGAACGAAAGCATTTTTGCAATGGGTGTAGACCGGAGCGCCAGGCTTTTCGTGGTTTTCTTCCAAAGAAAACCACTCCTCGCGATCTTTATCAGGCCACAGTAATTGCGAAACTGCTCTAGACTCTGATTTTTTTCTTTATGCGACTACGAGGTCGGTGTAACCAGAAAGGTCACGACAGGGTGACGGCCCAAAAACTCAACCGGGGTGGATTTCGCGGGACTGCGTTGAGAATAGCTTAAAGTGGATTGTCGAGCCAAGGAAAATTGCATTAACTGCGATGACCTGAAACAGGACACTGGCTGCACCAGGAAAGATGCAGGGTAAAAACGTCATTTCCAGGCAGTTTTCCGGGAAGTCCTTCAGGGCAGCAGCGATACGTGGGCAAAGACAATACGCCACCCCTCCGGAAGGCGGGCCCAGGTCTGGCTCTGCCGCCCGCGCGTAATCCGGCCCTCGATCTCCCGCTCGAAGGCCAGCGTGATGCTGGCGAAGTCCTTACCGAAAGTAACAACATCGAGCCGTTTGATGGTTCGCTCGAGGTTGGCCGGAGACCGTCCTTTGCGAAAGGCTTCAATCTCGCTGATGCCGTAGAGGCTCTCGGTGGGACCGAAGCGGGCTACGTAGGGCGAGGCCCAGAACATGCTCATCAGCGTCTCCACGTCGTTCGAGACCAGGGCTTGTTCGTAGCGCGGATACAGCTCTTGTAGCTCGGCAACTGTGGCGGGGTCATTGATTACCATCTTCGTCAAAACATCTTCCTGGCCGGCAGCACGCATTTCGGCATCGCCGCGCTCACCGAGATCATGGGTTCGTTGACCACCTGGCTAAGCCGCAGTTTCATGGCCACGCTGCACAGCAGATAGGCATGGACGGGGGAAAACGACCAGCGGGCGATCAGCAGCTCCACCATGCGCAGGGTGGCGGAGCGCGCAGCCTGCAAGGCGTCCGCATCGGACTCCACCACGATCCATGCATCCGAAGGCGCGTCTGGAGAGCGCGACTCGGCGGACTCGACTAGCGGTCCGGAAAGTGGCTGCTGCTTGTGCACCCGAAAACGCAAAGTCACGTCTGCCGGGCACTCGATACCGTTGATGCAGACTTCGCCATCGCCTTGCGCAGCGTGCGCGTCGCCGGCGGAAAACAGCGCGCCCGGGTTCAGCACCGGCAGATAGAGAGTGGCTCCGGTACAAAGTTCACGCACATCCATGTTGCCGCCGAAGCGCCCCGGGGGGCGAGTTCGAAACTCGCCATCTTCGGCAGGGGCAACGCCCATCACGCCGCAGAAAGGGCGCAGCGGAACAATCGCAGGTCCCAGCGAAAGGCTCACCTGGGGGTCGAGCGCCCAATGGAAGAGATAGGGCTCACGAAACTGCTCCTTCAAAAAACCAAGGCCGGCAATCACGCTCGACCAACCCCATCCGCGGTGCTCCACCTGCAGCACGTCGATCTGCAGCACATCACCGGTTTCCGCGCCGTCGATGCGGATGGGTCCGGTCAAGGCATGAATCCTGCCTCGGTCGATGGCCAGAAAATCCTGCACGCTCGAGTCCGGTGTTACCTGGCCGCCGCTCGCGTCAAGGCAGCTCATATGCACCGTATCTCCAGACGCGATAGTGAGCCGCGGCTCGAGTGCGCGGTTCCAGCGCGAATGGGTGGGCTCAGCTGATAACGGGTGTTCAGCCATGAGATTCCTTATACCGCCACGATCATTTGCAGCTCAACCAGCGCATTGCGGGGAAGAGCGGTCACGCCGATGGCGGCGCGCACGTGGCGGCCCTGGTCGCCGAACACGGCCACTAATAGATCGGAAGCGCCGTTGATGACCGCCGGCGAATCTGGAAAACC
Source organism: uncultured Acidobacteriaceae bacterium (assembly GCA_963743365.1). Taxonomy (GTDB): domain Bacteria; phylum Acidobacteriota; class Terriglobia; order Terriglobales; family Acidobacteriaceae; genus PALSA-350. Next base: position 117,991 of record CAVUQE010000008.1, on the reverse strand, counting down.
TGCAACAGCGTTCACATAGCCGTTCACGCTGACTATTTCGCGAACCTTATCCAGCGAACCCAGCATGTGCTTCAACACCGCAAGCTGTGTCAAGGCACAGGCGCGGGCCGCGGCGTAGCCCTCGGCAATGCTTCGATCGGCGCCGGCGGTGCCGGTGATCACACCGTCCGCTCCCGCGGAAATCGCCCCCGCGAGATAGACCAGATTCCCGACCGTCTTCGCAGAAAGATAATTGCCTCCCGGCGCGGGTCCTTCCGGCAAGACAATTCCCAGCTCCTGCAATCGCTTTTCAGCACTCATGTGTTGGTAATCTATATCAAATTTTTGGCGCACCAGCTGTCTCTTCCTTTTTTCCCATTTTCCTTGGAAAATGGGAACCCTTATCCTGAGGAGCCTATGAAAGCGTTGATTACCAGCGATACACCTGTTTCCCAAGAGGTTCTGAACACCATTGCTCATCTTCCGACCAGGAGCCTGGCGGCGATTGTCGAAGATGGATTCTTCAAGAAACTGACCGACAGGGACTTCATGCGTATCGCAGTCCTGCTCGCGCTCAAAGGGTATGGAGAAGGCGGCTGCCCGATTGGAGGCGTCATCATTGACGACGAGACGCGCAAGATCGTGGGCAAGGGGCATAACACCTTGGTCCAGGAAAACCACCCTTACAATCACGGTGAGACCTCCGCAGCGCGCGATGCCGGGCGTCTGGACTTCGGCAAGACGACCATGTTTACGACCCTGACTCCCTGTGAGATCTGCGCAACGCTCATCTACATGCGCCAGTTCAGAAGGGTGGTCGTCGGCGATGTCACCAATGCTTCCGGGACCGAGCAGTTGATGCGTGATAGGGGCGTTCAGGTCGACATTCTTGAGGATCCGGAAGGCATTGCACTCTATGCCAAGTACCGGAAAGAAAAACCGGATCAGGATCTGGAAGATTGGAGAGGTGTTGCCGCCGTGCGCAAAGGTGAGACGCCCAATACTACGCCGGCGGTTTAAAAATAGACCAAGTCGCAATCGCAGTCACTTTTCCAGTTGCTTGGAGAAAAATGCATTAGCATATGCCAATGAAACGAGTGGTTGCCGCCCTGATCGTTGCCGGCACGCTGTTGCTCTCCGCGCAAACCGCTTCACACAGTGCACTCTTGCACGCAACGCGGCAAGCCCCGACAGACCTTAAGTTGGGCGGAGCGATCTCAGGCGCGGGCCAATTTATCTCCTACCAGGATCTGCTCCAATTACCCCAAGTCAGCTTCATGGCCTCCAATGACTCCAACTTTCCTGCGCCGGCGCGCCTCGGCGGCGTCGCTCTCGATGAGTTGCGTCGTTTGTTGGACGCCCGCGAGGATATGGTAGTGGCGATATGCAAAGACGGTTATCGCAGCAACTACCCGGCCTCCTATCTCGCAGCCCACCACCCCGTTCTGGTGCTGACGGTAAATGGCAAATCGCAGCAGAGTTGGCCCAAGGCGGAGAACGGCGGCGAGCTGGGACCCTATGTGGTCGCGAACCCCAGCTTTACTCCCTCCTTCAAAGTGCTTTCCCACAACGACGAAGCGCAGATTCCTTTTCAGGTCGTGCGCCTCGACTTCCGTAACGAGAGCGAAGTCTTCGGGCCCATTGCCCCGCGCGGCAATTTCGCCCCTGGCTCTCCGGTCATGGATGGCTACCGCATCGCGCAACAGAATTGCTATCGCTGCCACAACATGGGCGCCGAGGGCGGTCACATGGCATCTCTCGCCTGGCCTGTGCTGGCCGCAATGGCCACGGGAAGTCCGGAATTTTTTGCCAAGTACGTGCGCAATCCGCAGGCCTTGAACCCGCACAGCAGAATGGCCGCCAGCCCCGACTATGATGACCAGACCATAGCTGCGCTGCGCGCCTATTTCGCCACCTTTGCAACAGGAGAACAAAAATGACGATCCGTGTTTCCAAGGCCCTGCTGCTCTTTGCGCTTGGCTTCTATTACACGCTGGTGGTTTTTAACAACACGAACGACTACAACTCCAACCTGACCTTCGTGCGTCACGTTCTGCTGATGGATACCACCTTCCCGGGAAACCACGGTATGTGGCGTTCCATCCACTCGCCCGCGGTCCCCTGGCTCTTTTTCGTATCCATCGTCTGCTGGGAGATTTTGACCGGTCTGCTCCTCTACTTGGGAGGGATCAGCCTGATCCGCAACCTCCGGTCGAGTGCGGCCACCTTCAATGCCGCCAAGAAACTGGGAATTGTGGCCCTCACACTCAGCTTGCTGATGTGGCTCTCCGCTTTCTTGAGTGTGGGCAACGAGTGGTTTCTGATGTGGCAGTCGAAGGAGTGGAGCGGCGAATCCGGAGCCGATCATATGTTCGCGATTGCGGGTATTATTCTGCTCTATCTCGTCATGCCCGAAGTCGAGGGCCAGGCATAGAGAAACCTGCGGTTTTTTTCAACCCTCCATCTGTGACAGCCTGGCCAGCGTCCCTGCAAGCACCTTGGCGCCGTTCTCGATCTCCTGCGGTGCGGAATACTCGTCAGGGCGATGACTCACTCCCCCACGGCAAGGGATGAACACCATCCCAACCGGCGCGATGCGGGCCATGAACAGAGAGTCATGGTACGCCCGGCTGACCATCTTCTTGTACGCGAGTCCGTTCTCAGTCGCAGCCTGCACTGCGGCATCGATGATCCGCGACGAGCATGTGGCGGGAGCATCGGCGTTGATTGGCGTGACCTGCACCCGGACATTGCGCTTGGCCGCGACCCGCGCGCAGGCATGTTCGATCTCACGCAGCACCTGGTTTCTGCGCTGCTCGTCGGTGTCGCGGATATCGGCTTCCATCTCTACTCTGCTCGGGATACTGTTCACGGCGCCAGGATAGACATGGCACTTGCCGACGGTGGCGCAAGTGTCCACAGAGCCGGTCGCAAGCGCGCGTTCTTCGATGGCCAGCACGATTTCCGCGGCAGCACAAAAGGCATCCTTGCGGTCATGCATGAGCACTCCTCCGGCATGACCTCCCTCGCCCTCAACGCTTATACGTAATGCCGCGGGCGCAGCGATGCTGGTGACAACACCCACCGCCAAACCTTCCTTCTCCAGTAGCGGACCCTGCTCGATATGCAATTCGACAAAGGCCGCATAGTATCCATCGTGCAGGCGCACCTCGTCGAGGGAGCCGTGGAAGCCGGCACCTGCGCGCAGCTGGGCCAACGTATTGCCCTCTGGATCTCGCAGGCGCGCGTCCGCGGCGCTGTCCAGGCCGCCGCCCAACATCCGGCTGCCCAGGCACCCCAGGCCGAAGCGTGTGGGCTCCTCAGCGGTAAAGAGCAACAGCTCGATCGAGCGTTGCGGTTGGAATCCGCTCTTTCGCAAAGCACGAATCGCCTCCAGGCCCCCCAGCACGCCTACCGTGCCGTCGAACTTTCCGGAGTGTGGAATGGCGTCGATGTGCGAGCCGGTCCCGACCGCCCCAAGTTCAGGCCGGGCGCCTGTCCAGCGGGCAAACATATTGCCGACCGCGTCCTCGCGCACCGACAAGCCGGCATCCCGGCATTGAGCTTTAAGCCAGATGCGGGCCTCTTGATCTGCCTCGGCAAAGACCAGCCGCGAAATGCCGGGAGGCGTGTCATCGGAAAACGAGGCCAGCATCTCGATGTCGGCGAGCAGTCGATCACGATCTATTAGCACTTGCATATGGATTTACCTTCCGGGAAGCGGGTGGCGATTCCAATCTTTGTAAATCAAATATTTTGCCGGAGTTTTGCCGAGCGCGCCGAACCACTGCGGACAGTAAGGCGCCATCCAGATAAAGTCTCCTGTCTGCACCGGATACCAGGAGTTTCCGAGCCGGTAGATACCGCCGCCCTGAAGCATCAGCAACCCGTGCTCCATCACGTGGATTTCCACCTGGGCCAGGGCAGCGCCGGGCTGGTAGGTCATCGTATTTACCGCGTAATCGAGGCCCGGCACAGTAGGAAGCAGCTGCTTTACCTGGAGCGCTTCGTCCCCGCCGAGTGCTTGCGAGGCCACCGCGTCCTCGCTCCCGAAAAGAGCGGCCGCGGGGGCTTCATCCAGCAGCGATATAGCCGGCTTCTCAATGACTGCGACCCGGCTTCTTGTGGAAGCCTTCACGGTGTGTGGCTGGTTGGCAGGTAGATGGGCGAATCCGTCCGGAGCCAGCTGCTGCGTCTTACCGCCCACAACCACCGATACCGCGCCTTCCAGCAGATAGAGAAAGCGCTGACCATGAGCCGGCCCCAGCGAACCTCCCGGCTCGAACTCCGCCGTGTACTGGGTGAACGCGGCTCCGATGGCGGGCGCTGTGTGCACAATCACGGTTACAGAATCAAAACCCGGCAGGGGCATGCCTACAAAAGTATCCGGCGTTTGCAGCAGGTGCGTGGGTTGGCGATCGCTGCGGGTAAGTCCGAGGTTATGCATGCGGAGTGCTTTGCTCCTTAAGAATGGGTGGCGTGCAGTAGCTGTCGAAGTTGCGCAAAAATGCCAGGCCCGCAGCGAGTGCATTTTCAACATCCTCAGGGCGGACTGACTCGTCCGGATGATGGCTGATGCCGCCGGGGCTGCGTAGAAAGATCATCGTACTGGGAACCCGCTCCGCCAAAATCATGGCATCGTGGCCCGCCCCGCTCACCATCGAGACCGGTTCGATCCCTATCCCGCGGATCGCGTCCGTCGCCCGCGCGCACAACCGGGTATCCATCCTCACCGCCGGTTGGTCCATGAGCATTTTACTCATCGTCGTGAGGCCGCGCCGCGCGGCGATGGACACCGCCTCGGCGAGCAGGTGGTCCACAGCATCACGACGAACAGCATCCTCTGCATGGCGTACATCGAGGCTGGCGCGCAGCTGCCCGGCCACCACATTTCCCGCTCCCGGGTGGGTACGCAGATCGCCCACAGTCGCCACCATGCCCGGCGTCCTCAGGGCCACGCGCTCCACTTCGCTGATCCACTCCGCCGCCCCAGCGACGGCATCGTTGCGCAGCCGCATCGGCGTCGTGCCTGCATGACGAGCCCGGCCGGTAAAGGTAATTTCCGCGCGGCTCTGGCCGGCAATCGCCCGCACTACGCCAAGCGACTCATCTTCGCTTTCCAGCAGGATGCCCTGTTCGATGTGGAACTCAAGATAGGCCGCGACGTCATCGGACACCTGGCAATCCGTTATCTTCATCGGATCTAATCCGAACAACTTCAGCGCCTGGGCAAGGGAGATTCCGTCGCCATCTTTGCTGGCCAACAACTCCGCATCCAAGCGCCCAACCAGTGCCCGGCTGCCGATAAAGGGAAGGCTATAACGAACTCCCTCTTCTTCTGAGAATCCGACCAGTTCGACGGTAAAGGGCAGTTTCTTCCGCTCCAGTGCCTCGATCAGGGCCAGCCCCATCATCACGCCCAGCACGCCGTCGAAGGCCCCGCTGTTAGGCACTGTATCCAGATGCGAACCGATCATCAGAGAAGTGTTCGAGAAGCCAGGATACCTTCCGCGAAGATTGCCCGCTGCGTCGGTCACCACCTGCATGCCCGCGGCCTCCATCCAGCCTTGCACGGCCTGCATGCAATCGCGCATTGCAGGGGAAAGAAAAGTGCGCTTGATCTGGCCTGGCTCTTCGCTGAACTGGGCGAGGTAGCGGCAGCGGGCAACGGCCTTCTCCGCCAGCTCCCGCATCTCAAATTCCATTCATACCCCTCGGATACCTCGCTCCCAACCACAAATCGCAAGTTGTGGGAACCATTGTTAGATTAACCTGTCGGGGGCTCAACCAAGGCTTAAGAGAAGGATGGGGCAGATTACGGCTCTCTGCGGATACGAGCTGTAATGTTGCCATACGGCTCATCCGTGGGCACGAAGATCTGGTTGCGGTTCGTCTGCCCAAAGCGGGAGAGATCCACCAACAGACAATGCTTATTGGGCATCGCCAGCTCAATGTCCATGATCTCCGGTACCCCCTCAAGCGCAGCCTGCGCCATGGCATAGAGGGTGTGCTGCACCGATTTGCTGTCGTGCTCGGCAAAGGCCTGAATCAGAGTCTCCCGCAGCTTGCTACGCAAAGGTTCAAAAGGCAAACCCGCTGACTCATACTTCCATTGCGCACGCATCGAGGTGCCGAAAAGCCGGTCCGCGGTCTCCGGCAGCGTGGTGAGCGAGTCTTTCGGATATCCTTCAAAGCCTGAGTTGGCCGTTTTAAGCACCACCAGGCCGTCCAGGCCCGACGCAACAGAGACCCCTCCCCCACGGGCATACGTAACCGCGGTGGTTTGGGTCTCGCCGCTGCCGCGAACAAAGGTAGAGGGATGCGGCTTGCCCTGAACCAACGCATGATCCCAGGCTGTACTGGCAATATTGATGGCGACGCGTTCCACCTGCGGGTTGCGAGCGAGAAGGAAATCAGCCAGCTCCCGGGCAAAGTCTTCAATGCACTCGGCCGTGCTCTCGCGGGCCCGCGAATACACCGTATTCTTCATCGTGTCCGTGGGCAGAATCTTGCTGTTATCCCCCGCCGTGAAGCAGCTCTCGAAATCACCCGAGAGCAGGACTTCTACTTTCCACTCCTTCACGGTATGCAACGGCCCATCACGCTGCACCTTCATCACGCGCACGCTCGATTTTCCGTAGGTATTCTCTGCCAGGGTAATCACCGGCTAGCTCCCCCTGTAGGTGGTATATCCATTCGGACTCAAGAGTAACGGAACGTGCAAATGGGTGTCGTCCGGGCGCACCGTCACGATGATCTCAACCGTGACGTAAAGCCCCTTGACCCCTTGTGCCGCGTGATAGGTGCCAGTCTCGAAGCGTACTCGGTATTGTCCCGGCCGCAAAGCTCCATCCTGGGGTAAAAGGTTGGCGCAGCGCCCATCGCTGTCGGTCTCGTGCGCACCCAGCTTTTCCCATTCACCAGAGGATCCCGCGTATTCCAGATGCACCATCATGCCAGCGGCCGGGCGGCCGAGAGCAGTATCGAGTACATGGGTGGAGATGCGGCTCACACAACCCCCGGTCCAGCCAGCCACTTGCGCAGCCTTAACTGCATGATCTGCTGTTGTTGTAACGCCGACTCAACCAACTCCTCCGCGGGATTATTGCCCAGGCGGCGCTCCATGATCTGCAGCATTTCCGCGGGCTCTTTCCCGCTGGCGCAAACGATAAAGATCCGCCCAAAACGTTCCTCGTACTCGCGATGACCCTGTTGCATCCGCAGTAGGATAGCAGCATCGGCTTCTTTCATCTGGCTCTGCTCTGCGCTGGACCACGCGGCAGAGGCTGCCGTGGTCTTATTCTGCGGGTGCTTTTCTCCGATCCGCGGATGGCTGCGGAATGCCTCCAGCCAGTCCGCTTCGGGCAGATGCTGCCAGCAGCGGTCCGCGGCTGCGAAGAGACCCGGTTCGTCGGTAAATGGGCGCATCGCCGCTAACTGCGCAGCCCAGGCTCGAGAGCCGCAACAGGAGAGAACTTCTTGTGCCGCCTCGTCGCGCGGCAGCGCATGCCATCGCGCCAATACCGGGTTCACTGGAAGAGGCCCTGGAGAAACTCCTGCAGCAGATTGCCCGCGACATGGAGCCGGTAATCCGCGCTGGAACGAATGTCATCGATGGGAGCGACTTCCGTTTCCAGCGCCTGGCGCGCTTCGCCAACCAGGGTTGGACTCCACGCTCGGCCAAGCAGCACCTCTTCCGTGCCCCGCAGCCGCAACGGCGTGACCGCCATACTGCCGATGGCCAGCCGCACCTCTTCGATTTTATTGTCGGAGACTCTACCCAGCCCAGCCAGGCAGAGCTTGGCGATGGCTTGCGCATTGCGCGTGCCTACTTTGCGGGAATAAGCATGATAGACAGCAAATCGCGGTTGCAGAGCAATGCCGGAGATGATCTCGTCTGGCGCCAGCCGGGTCTTCTTGTAGCCGGTATGGAAATCGCTATACGGAACGCGCCGCGTGCCGCGAGCAGAAATCAGAAGCAGTTCCGCCTCGTAAACCAGCAAGGCGGGAAGGGAATCGGCAGCGGGCGAGGCGTTCACAATGTTTCCCCCGAGCGTGCCGCGGTTTTGATTGGCAATGCTGCCGGTCCAGGAGGCCGCACGCGCCAGCAAGGGGAACTCCTGCGCAACCAAGGGATGATTTCTCAAATCGCTATAGGTGCATCCCGCGCCGATAATGAGTTCCTGCTCGGTGCGCTCGATGCGCCGCAGCTCCGGCAGTCCCCACAGGCTAACCAGCTTGCGCGCTCCGAGCCTGCCCGCGCCGTATTGCACCATCACTTCGGTGCCGCCGGCGATCGGCAGCCACACACCCGGCTCGCGCGCCAGCAGATCGAGCACTGCGGACAGCTTGCCGGGTGCTACCAGTTCGTACTCCGATGGCTGCGCTCTCATCCCTCTATGCCTGTCTGTGCCGCCTCTAACACTGCTTGAAAAATCCGCGTATACCCCGTGCAACGGCACAGATTTCCACCCAGCCCTTCGCGGACCTGTTCCAGCGTTGGTGAAGGATTGCGGCGCAGAAGATAAACCGTCGCCATAACCATGCCTGGTGTGCAGATGCCGCATTGCGCGCCTCCGCACTTGAGAAACGCCTTCTGTACCGGATGCAAGACGCCGTCAGAAGCAAGCCCTTCGATCGTGCACAACGCAGCTCCCTGGGCCTGAAGCACAGGAACCAGGCAGCTATTTACCAGCGCGCCGTTCATCAGCACGGAGCAGGAACCGCATTCTCCTTCGCCGCAGCCCTCCTTGGCTCCCGTAAGCCCCAGCTCCGTGCGCAAGACGTCGAGCAGCCGCTCCATCGGATAAACCGAAACCGTATGCGCCGCGCCATTCACCGTGAAGGAGACTTCGCAGAGGCTGGCGGTCATTGGCTTCCCTCCGCCGCCAGCGCAGTCGCTAAAGATTCCGGTGGACGCTCAGGCTCGGCCGTCAGGCCGCGATAAATATCTTCCGGCAGCAGCGGGATCGAGTTGAAATTGACGCCGGTCGCCTGGACGACGGCGTTCACAATCGCGGGTGCCGGACCGTCCATGGGTAACTCGCCGATGCCTTTGGCGCCATAAGGCCCGTACTGGTAAGGCACTTCCTCGAAGAACACGCGAATCGGTGGTAAATCTTCAGCCGTGGGCATGATGTAGTTGGTCATCTGGTTGTTGATCATGCGCCCGTCCTCCCACTGCACCTTTTCGTAGAGCGCGTAGCCGATGCCCTGGGCGACCCCACCTTCAATCTGTCCGGCGGCGAGCACCGGATGCAGCACCTTGCCAACCTCCTGCAAGGCAACAAAGTCATCAATGGTAACGCTGTAGGTGCAAGTATCGACCGTGACCTCAGCCACGTAGACTGCCCAGCCATAGGCCCCATACGCCTCGCCGCTATAGAGCTCATCATTCCAGAAAATATTCGGCGCCGCCTCATAGCGGCTGAAAGACTGCAGCTCACCAAATTGCTTCCGGTAAGCCTGGCAAGCGGCCAGGAACTGCTCGCGGCCGCCGTCAGGATCGAGCAATCTGCTATCGATCAGCGTTTGCCGCATCTTCAAAGCAGCAGTCTGCACAATCTTGCCGATAATCATCGCCGTGCGCGAAGCCACCGTCGGTCCGCTATTAGGGCTGATGCTGGTATCGACCGGCGCCATGCCAATGTCGTCGTACTCCAATCCCAATGTCTCCGCGGCTATCTGGCAAAGAATGGTGTTGGTTCCCTGGCCAAACTCGGTGCTCGACACCAGCACACGCAGGCCGCCCGCTGCCGCCGCTTCCAGGCCCACCAGCGCATTGAGATAGCGTTCCCCGGAACCAGTAAAGCCGGACCCGTGCAGAAACGCCGCGATGCCGATACCTTTCTTCTTTGTGCTGCCCGGATTGTCCGCTGCAAACCGCTCCACCTTGGCGTGATAATCCGTGAGTTTGAGTGCGCGATCCAGCATCTGATCGAGGACGATCGGGTCATGGATCATTTGATTGGTTGCCGTCGTCATCCCCTGTTGCAACAAGTTGCGCCGCCGAAATTCATCAGGATCCATGCCGATGGTCTTGGCCACATGGTCCATGTGCCGTTCCATCGCAAACAGGCTTTGCGGAGCGCCGAAGCCGCGGAAAGCTCCGTGCGGCGGCGTGTTGGTGGCGTACGACTTGGCATGGACCCGAATGTTAGGCCAGAAGTAGGGGCCGCCTGCATGGATGGTGCCGCGCGACAACACCGTCGAAGACAAGGTGGCGTACGCGCCCCCATCGGTGACGAACTCGATCTCGGCGGCCAGCAGTTTGCCGTCGGCGCTGACCGCGGTGCGGTGCCGCGTGCGCGAGGGATGCCGCTTGGTAGTCGCCGCCATGTCCTCCATCCGGTCATAGATAATCTTCACCGGACGTTTTGATTTCATGGCCAGCAGGGAAGCGTGGCCGGCGATCATCGAGGGATATTCTTCTTTGCCGCCAAAAGCTCCGCCGGTTTCGGCCTGTATCACGCGCACGCTTTCCGCGGGTAAGCCGGTGAGCGCAACCAGGGCCTTGTGTACGTAAAACGGGCACTGCATCGAACCCCAGATGGTCAGTCCGCCCGTGTCGCCTGCCTGTGCGATCACGCCATTGGGTTCGATGTACAGTTGCTCTTGCGCGCCGGTGCGGTATTCTCCTTCGACAATCCAGGCGGCGTCCTTCCATGCCTGGTCCACATCTCCCTTTTGCATCAGGTAGCTTTTGAAGATGTTGTCCTTGCCCCAGATGATCTGTTCACGGCGCTCGCTTTCTTCAATGCTATGAATCGAAGGCGACGGCTTATAGCAGATCTTCACTGCCGCCACGGCGGCTGCCAGGGCGTGCCGGTCGGGGTGGGCAAGCAACAGGATCGGCTCTTCCGGATGATTGACCACTCCGTCTGCCAGGCAGGGTTGGTCATCCATGATGAGTGAAACCACATTGCGTCCAGGAATGTCTTTGGCGGTAACGATGGTGAACTCGTGCCAGGCGATGCCCTCACCGAACTTGATCTCTTCAATCGCGCCGCGGGCGACCGTGCTCCGCACCGTTGCGCCAAAGATCATGCCCGGCAACGAGAGATCGTCGATATAGCGAGCTTGGCCGGTTAGCTTGGGGACGCCCTCTTTGCGGGGAACAGAGACGCCCACGACGCGGGTTTGCAAATAGGACCTCCTCTTTCAGCCTAAACCCTCAATCCTTAACCCTTAATTCTTAATCTGGACACATGCCTGCGCAAGTTTTTCCCGGGGCTTCTGCTCCCTGCCGATGGGGGAGTCAGGGAATGATCCGTCCTTAAACACAGCGGCGCCTCGGACGAACGTCGCTTTTACCCTGCCGCATAACGGCTCCCCAAGATAGGGGGACACAGCGTGCCGGTAATGCAGGTCTGCCTTGCTCAAGACAAACTCCGCACTAGGATCGAAGACCACCAGGTCCGCGTCGTACCCCGCGGCGATCGCTCCTTTGCATCCCTCGAGTCCTGCAAGCTTCGCCGGTTGCGCGGCCATCCAGCGCACCAGGTCCTGGAGGGGGAGATTGCGCTCGCGCATCTCCGTCCAGATAACGGAGATGGCTACGCTCAGGCTGGCAATTCCTCCCCACGCGCTGCGGAAATCGCCTTCCTTCATATGCGGCGGGCAAGGGGAGTGATCCGTCGCAATCAAATCGATGATGCCATCGCGAAGCCCTTGCCACAGCGCTTCACGATTAGCTCGCGAGCGAATGGGCGGCGCGCACTTGAAGAGTGTGCCCCCGGAGGGAATCTCTTCGGCGACAAAATGCAGGTAGTGAGGGCACGTCTCCACTGTAACCGGCAGGCCCTCCGCGCGCGCCCGGCGCAGATCTTCGAGCGCCAAGGCCGTGGCTAAATGAACGATGTGCAGGCGAAACCGGTACTTGCGGCAAAGCCCGATGAGCAGACGGATCGCAGCCAACTCCGACTCATCTGGACGCGAGCGCAGCCAGGTCGCGTACTGCTGCCAGTCATCCTTATCTCCGCTTGGACAGAGATATTCGGCCAACTCTGCGTGGACCAGCAAAGGCAAGCCGCTACGGGCCAGCGCAGGCGATGCGGCCTCGAGTTCCTGCGGCTCGATCAAGGCCAAACCTTCAATGCCGGGATCGACCAGAAAGCATTTGAACCCCGCCACGCCTGCTGCCGCCAAGGGACCTATGTGTTCCTGGTTTCGGCCGGTCAGTCCACCCCAGGCCACCCAATCCACGCGGCATTGTTCAGCGGCCGCATCCCGCTTGGCTTCGAGCGCGGCAACCGTCGTGGTTTCGGGCAGGCAATTCAGCGGCATATCGACCAGGGTGGTGTAACCCCCGGCGGCGGCAGCGCGAGTGGCAGTGGCGAAGCCTTCCCATTCTGTCCGGCCCGGTTCGTTCACGTGCACGTGTGAATCCACCAGGCCGGGCAGCAGCACCAGGTCGCCGAAAGAATGCAGTAGGGCTCCGTCGGGTACGTCCCCCGGCTCCCGTACCGCCTGAATGCGCCCGTGCTCCACGATCACTGCTGCCGCCCGCACTCCCTCGGGCGTCACCACGCGGCTGGAGACAAAGGCCTGTGTCATACTCGGATATTCGGGCAGCCCTGTGGAGAGTGCAAGCGAAATCGCCTGCGAGGGACGAAATGCAAAGCGAGAATGACTTCATGCAACTGGCCATTCGGCTGGCCACGGAAAACGTGCGCAGCGGACAGGGCGGTCCTTTCGGAGCGGTCATCGTAAAGGATGGAGAAGTCGTCGCTACCGGAGTCAACCGGGTGACCTCGGACAATGATCCAACCGCGCACGCCGAGGTAAATGCTATCCGCGCGGCGTGCAAAGCGCTGGGGACCTTTCAGTTACCAGGTTGTGTGCTGTACAGCAGTTGTGAGCCCTGTCCTATGTGCCTGGGCGCGATCTACTGGGTCCGGCTGGACTCGGTGGTCTACGGCAATACCTGTCATGATGCGGCTGCAGTCGGATTCGACGACCACTTTATCTATGAGGAACTTAGCGTGCCGCCTGGTCAACGCAAGTTACCCATGCTGCGCTTGTTGCCGGAACTCGCCATCGAGAACTTTCGCGCGTGGCAGGAGCACCAATCGAAGATCGTGTATTAGGCGGCAATTTCTTTTCTGTTGGTCCCTGAGCCGACTTACGTCTATGCTCCCGTATGAGCACTCGATTGCTGGCCCTTTTGGTTTGCATCCTGTCTGCTGCGAGCGCATTGGCGGCGCCGATTCCCGTCAAGGTAGTGGTCATCGCGCTCTTTGAGCCCGGAGCCGATCACGGCGACACGCCGGGCGAGTACCAGTATTGGGTCGAACGCGAACACCTCGACCACGTCTTCCCCTTTCCCCAGGGCTTTCACGACCTGCGCATGAACGATCAAGGCGTCTTGGGAGTGCTGGCCGGGGTCGGCACGGCCCGGGCGGCCGCCTCCATTATGGCCCTCGGCCTTGATCCTCGCTTCGATTTCAGCAAGGCATATTGGCTGGTCGCCGGCATTGCCGGTGCCGACCCCGAAGATGCTTCCCTGGGCTCCGCTGTCTGGGCAGAGTGGGTGGTGGATGGCGATCTTGCGTACGAGATCGACGCGCGGGAGATTCCGCCGCAATGGACCACCGGCTATGTGCCGCTGAACAAAACCAAGCCTTACGAGCAGCCGCGTAACGACGATCTCTTCGCCATCTTTCATCTCAACCCGGATCTGAGGGAGTGGGCTTACCAGCAAACAAAAGCGGTCAAGCTCGACGACTCACCCCAGTTGGAAGCGGCGCGCGCGCACTTTGCGGGAGCGAATGCCCGCCGCCCGCCGTTCGTACTCAAGGGCGATACGCTATCCTCCTCCACCTTCTGGCACGGAAAGCTGCTCGATCAATGGGCGAATCAATGGGTCAGCTACCATACCGATGGCAAGGGAAATTTTGTTACTTCCGCGATGGAAGATACCGGCGTTTTGCAATCGCTGAGCTATCTTCATCACGCCGGGCGCGTTGATCTCGACCGGGTGATGGTGTTGCGCACCGTAAGCAACTTCGATCAGCCGCCGACGGGGATGACGGCTGCTGAAAGCCTGGCCGCTAGCGAGGGGCACCGCTACAGTGCGTACCTGCCGGCGCTCGAGGCCGCCTATCGCGTAGGAAACGTTGTCGTCTCAGATATTGTTACGAATTGGGATCGCTACCAGGATCGCATACCGGGCTCGCAGCTAAAGGAGAAACCATGAGCACGACGGTGCCGGGGTACAACATGCGAACGCTGACTTATTTCGAACGCATATTTCATATCCAGGAACGCGGCTCGTCCTGGCGCACGGAGATTCTCGCCGGGGCAACCACGTTTCTGACCATGGCGTACATCGTCTTTGTGAACCCCGGCATCCTTAGTGCGGCGGGCATGCCAGTGCCCGCGGTTGCCGCCGCCACCTGCCTGTCGGCGGCCATCGGCTGCATCCTGATGGGCCTTATTGCCAATTACCCCATTGCCCTTGCCCCGGGCATGGGCCTGAACGCATATTTTGCCTTTACTGTCGTCCAGGGCATGGGCGTTCCCTGGCGCACGGCCCTGGGCTGCGTCTTCATATCCGGCTGCGTTTTTCTGTTGTTAACGGCGGCTGGCATTCGCCAGTTGATCGTGAATGCCATCCCCCGTGAGCTGTTTGCATCCGTGGCTGCGGGGGTGGGGCTGTTTGTTGCCTTTGTTGGCCTGCGCGATGCCGGCATCATTGTGCCCAACGCCGCAACCGTTGTGGGCATGGGCAATCTGCGCGCGCCACAGACTGCCTTGGCATGCGTCTGCCTGCTTACCATAGCCGTGCTGCAAGCCTGGCGGGTGCGCACCGCAATGCTGCTGGGTATTCTGGGAACCACTGCCGCCGGATTCGCGCTGGGTATCGTCAAGTGGCATCCCGTTCACTACAGCATGCAGGACCTCACCGCAACCGCATTTCAGCTCGACATACGTGGGGCTCTGCACTTAAGAGGAAGCTTCGGCGCCGGGCTCCTGGAGGTCGTTTTCGTATTCCTGTTCGTCGACCTCTTCGATAACGTGGGCACGTTGGTGGCGGTAACCAAGAAGGCAGGTTTAGTGAACCCGGACGGCGAGATTCCTCGCCTCAACCGGATTCTCTTTGCCGACGCCACGGCGACGCTGGCTGGTTCCATGGCGGGCACCAGCACTGTAGTGAGCTACATCGAGAGCGCCGCGGGAGTCGCCGTTGGAGGTAGGACCGGCGTCGCTTCGATCGTCACCGGCCTGCTATTCCTGATCGCTCTGTTTGTGGCTCCCTTGGTTGCCAGCATACCGATCGCGGCCACGGCGCCGGCATTGATCCTGGTAGGCTCCTTGATGATCTCGGCCGTCACCGAGATCGAATGGGCGGACCCTATGGTGGCGGTCCCCGCCTTTCTCACCCTGATCACCATCCCGCTTACGTTTTCAATCGCCAACGGCTTGGCCTTTGGCATCACGTCCTTCGCGATCCTGCGCATATTACGTGGACAAGCCACCCGTCAGGACTGGATGCTCTTCATCCTCGCGGCTCTTTTCATCCTCCGCTTCATCTATATGTCAAAAAGCTAAGCGGCGTCTTCTAAGGAAACTGGAAGCAGTCGTTCAACCCATCCATTTCAACCCCGCTGCGGCTGAGGGAACTGGACGGGTGCCCCAGGTTCACACCAGCGTACCTGGGCCGAGAATGGTTTTTTCGAATGCTTTTAGCTAGTTGTCCAACTATCCATGGGTTAGTGGATGGTCTTCATCTTGCGCGACATGTAATCCATCAGCAGGTATTCGCCCAGTGTATCCGGTGTAGTGAAGTACGCCTTGCCACGGCACATCTTGGTCATCTTCTGCACGAACTGCACCAGCCCAAGATCCGACGCCAGCATAAACGTATTGATCATGATATTAGACCGCTTGCACCGGGCGACTTCCTCCAGCGTCTCACTCACCACCAACGGATCCAGCCCAAAGGCATTCTTGTAAATCCGCCCATCCGGCAACGTGAGCGCGGAAGGCTTGCCATCGGTGATCATCACAATCTGCTTCATGTCTTTGCGCTGCCGCTCCAGGATCCGCTGTGCCACGCGCAGCCCCTCGCGTGTATTGGTGTAGTGCGGTCCAACCTTGACCCGGGCAATCTGGGATATCGGCACTTCCTCCGCCGAGTCGTGAAACAGCACCAGCGAAAGCGAGTCGCCAGGGTACTGCGTGCGAATCAGATGCGAGAGCGCCATTGCCACCTTCTTGGCCGGCGTGAAGCGATCCTCACCATACAGGATCATGGAGTGAGAACAATCCAGCATCACTACCGTGGCGCAGGAACTCTGATACTCGCACTGGTGAACGTGCAGATCGGAGTACTCCAGGTTGAGAGGCATGGAGATGCCTTCCCGTGCAATCGCCGCACTTAAGGTAGTAGTCGTATCCAGGTTGAGCACGTCGCCGAACTCGTACATCTTGGAGGCGCCGCTAGCTTCAATTCCGGTGGCAAAATGTCTGGTATCGTGGCGTCCAAAACTCGATTTGCCCAGCGAGCCCAGTAGGTCGCGCAAGGTCTTGAATCCCAAAAAGTCCAGGCTCTTGTCGGTCACCTCGAAGCGCACTTGACCCTCGGCCATGCCGGCCTGCCCGCCGGCCGATCGCGGATTTGGATCCTGCCGTCCCTGGCTGGAGATGTAGTTCTCCTGCTCCATGCGCTGCAGGATTTTGTCGATGAGCTCGTCAAGCTGGCCGTTCTCCGCCATCTCGTCGATGCGTTGCTGCATCTCGCCATCAAAAAGATCGCCCGCTTCCAGAGCCTGCCGCAACGCCTCGCGCAGATTGTCCATCGTATGCTCGCCGTTGAGCTCCGCGAAGCGCGACCACGGATCCTGAAAACCGGAATCCAGCAGAAATTCCGACAGCGCCTTGAGCAGGTCTTCCATGCTCATCTCCGAGGCTGGGTCGCCGGTGTATTTGGTGTAGCGAATTCGTTTCATCCACAGACCTCGGAGTGAAGGGGGAGAATGAGGGGTGAGAACGACGGCGCTCTAATTGAAGCCGCGACGGGTTCGCCGTTGCTCCTGGAAGTCGTCGTAATCGCGATCCTGCTCCAATCGCTCCTGCTTGCGCGTGGGTTTCTCCTGGGCGCTAAACCCGCGTTCTTCACTGCGGCTCAGGCGCTTGTGAGCGTACATGCCTTCGAGAAGAAACTCCGCCCCGGCGACCGCAATCTCGGGCGCGTCGGAGGCCTTAACGGAGAGCGGGGACAGCTGCGTAAAGAGACCCTGGATCTGCTTCAGCTCTTCCAGAATGGCCTGCGACGGCTGATCGTCGTCGATGCGCACCGCGCCTCCCAGGTTGAACCACTGCTCGATCTGCTGCGTGTTGGTGCCGGAGAAATACTTGTCGAAGATCTTGCCGATCGCAGCCCGTATCAGATCCCGCACCACCACATCGGCGCCGCGCATCTCCCCCTCGTACTCCAGTTCGAGCTTTCCCGTGATGCCCGGCATGGCGGCGTAGATATCGCTCATTCTGGGCACCACCAGCTTTTCCCCATGCATCAGCGCGCGCCGCTCGGCGTTCGAAACCACCAGTTCCATGGTCGATATCGGTAGACGTTGGCTCACGCCGCTGCGCTTATCCACCTTCTTGTCTTCGCGGGCGGAGAAGGCCACCTGCTCGATCACTTCGCGCATGTACTGCGGAATAGTGATCTTGGTCGAGCCCCGTTCGCTCCAGGCTTCCTGGGCGGTAATGGCCATGCCTTCTTCGAGGGTCTCGGGATAGTGAGTGCGGATCTCCGAGCCAATCCGGTCCTTTAGCGGAGTAACGATCTTGCCCCGTGCGGTGTAGTCCTCGGGGTTGGCGCTGAAGGTAAGAACGATGTCCAGTTCCAGGCGGACGGGATATCCCTTAATCTGCACATCGCCTTCCTGCATGATGTTGAAGAGCGCTACCTGGATCTTCCCTGCCAGATCAGGTAGTTCGTTGATGGCAAAGATCCCCCGATTGGCCCTGGGTAGCAGGCCGTAGTGCATGGTCAGCTCATTGGATAAGTCCTGGCCACCGCGCGCCGCTTTGATCGGATCAAGATCACCTACCAGGTCAGCCACTGTCACATCGGGCGTGGCCAGCTTTTCCACATAGCGGTCCTTGCGCGGCAGCCACGCGATCGGCGTGGCTTGGCCCTGCGCCGCGACCAGGTCGCGGCATCGTTTGCACAAAGGGTGATAGGGGTTGTCACGGATCTCGCAGCCCGCGATGTAGGGCATTTGCTCGTCCAGCAGTTCGGTCAGCCCGCGCAATATCCGGCTCTTCGCCTGCCCGCGCAGTCCTAGCAGAATGAAGTTCTGCTTCGACAAAACCGCGTTCACGATTTGCGGGACAACGGTATCTTCATAGCCCACAATGCCGGGGAAGATCGGCTGTCGGCTCTTCAACCGGGCAATCAGGTTCTCGCGCAACTCGTCTTTCACGCTGCGCTTCTTCAAGCGCGCTTCGTAGAATTCCTTGCTGCTCTCTAGCTCACCCAGAGTCTGGGGAAGACGGCTCGACGAGGACATAATTTTGCTCCTTAGAGCGAGTTTCCGGTTGCAATGGAACAACGAGAGTGGGAAGCACTTCTCCCAACTGGACTCAGGCCCCTATTGTCACCTTACACCATGACGAGACTTGGTCTAAATGGGCCTACATGACATGGCCATTACGGCCGGCGGTTGCGCTTGCTTGCACGCCCCGTCGCAATTTTGGCAGCATCGCGGTGTAGAAGGCGATTAACCGTTCCGTGCGCTCGCCGTCGGATCGCATTGCCAACAACTCGATGCGGAAAGCAAGGTCAGTTGGTGAGGCCCATGCCAGCCGAAAGGCAACCGGTTCATCCAGATCGAAAGCCCGGTGTGATTTTTCACCGCCCATCAGCTCCAGTACTTCAAAATGCAGTGCCGTGCACTCTTCTCGCATGGCGCGGGAAGCGGGAATACCGTCGTCCCCAAAGAAATCCACTTCCGCCTGCAGAAAGCTGCGCGAGTTATCCAGGTTCTCAATCTCGAAACGCTTCGCTCCCTGGCACAGGATGTCCATCCGTCCGTCGGGATACTTTTCTAGAATGCGAACGATCTCGGCAGTGCAGCCAACCACGGCCAGGCCTTCACGCTGGGCACAGACCACTCCGAAAGCGATCTTCTCTGCCAGGCAAACGCCGATCATCTCTTTATAGCGGTCTTCGAAAATGTGGAGCGGTAGTGCTGCTTCGGGAAACAGCACTACTTCGAGCGGAAACAAAGGTATCTTCATTCTGCTGCTATTATGCTCGTCTTTCTCGTCCTGCGGCCCGTTGTCAAGAGCCTGGTTTTGATCCCCTGCGACCCGGATTTTCCGTACGCTGCGCTGGAGACGACCGGGTGTGCGGCTTTCATCAAGGAAAGCCGCATGAAGTTCCACAACGCCAACAACTACTACAGGAAATCCGGGTGATTGAACTTTAGTTACTTTAATCGGGTGCGCAGACTCTTTTATTTTCACCCGGAACGATCGTTCAGGAGCTGAACAATGGGGCCAAATCCTTACTCCAATTCTTCGAGCAACGCCTGCATTTCACCCAGGGCATGCGCATTGCCGGTCCGCTGTGCACTGGCAATACCCTGGGCGAGCCGCGCCTTAGCTTCGCCCGTGCGCCCTGCCTTCACTAACGTCTGCGCCGCCATGAAATATCCGGCCGTGTAATCGGGATGGGTCGAGAGCAGCCGTTCAAACTCCGCCAACGCCGAATCCGTCTTCCCCTGGTTGGCATATTCCATCGCTAACCCGTAGCGGGCAAAGGCATCTCCTGGGTTTTGTGTCAGTATCTCGGTAAGCATTGCTATCTTGTCCATAGGTTTCTTTCTACTCTACAAGCCTTTCTCGCCACTGCCGCCTGGCAGGGATTTGCATTCATGGACGCAATTGTCGAGACTTAGGTTGAGACCAGCGCTTCAAGCGATTCGTTTTATGAGGCTCAACCCTATGGCCGATCCGCCGCTTCCGCCCCGCAAGATTGCGGACTCACGCTCTGAGATGACCGAACTGGTGCTGCCCAACGACACCAATACGCTGGGGAACCTGCTGGGCGGCCGGCTCATGCACTATATCGATCTGGTGGCTGCGATGGCCGCCTATCGCCACGCCCGGGCGCATGTGGTTACCGCATCCATGGACCACATCGACTTTATTGCGCCGGTCCATGTAGGAGATCTGCTGGTTCTGAAATCCTCCCTCAATCGCGCTTTCCGCACCTCTATGGAAGTAGGCGTCAAGGTGTGGGTGGAACACACCATTGACGGTACCTTGCGCCATGTTGCGTCGGCGTACCTTACCTTTGTCGCGGTCAGCCCGCAAGGTGGCCGGGTGCGGGTGCCGCCGCTGGAACCCGAGACCGAAGAGGACAAACGCCGCTACCATGATGCAGGGCGGCGCCGCGAACAACGCGAACTCGAGCGCGAGCGCAAGCAGAGCGCGCGCTCAGAAACTCTGGCCGCTGCCGGTCAAAAGCACGCAGGTTCTTAAAGGGGTTCTATATGGCACACATGCAAACGCCGCCAGGGCCGCAAACCCTTCCGGGAGTATCGAACATCATCGCCGTCGGTTCAGGCAAAGGTGGAGTGGGCAAGACCACGCTCGCAGTCAACCTGGCGACCGCACTAGTCAAGCTAGGCTTTCGCGTTGGCCTTATCGACGCTGACATCTACGGACCCAATGTCCCTCTCATGATGGGTATCGGCCAGCAACCGCGCGTGCTCGAAAACAACCAGATCGAGCCCTTGGTCGCCCACGGCGTCAAACTTATCTCGGTGGGCTTTATCTCGCCCGGCGATAAGCCACTGGTGATGCGCGGGCCCATGTTGCACCAGATCATTCGCCAGTTCCTCCAACAGGTGCAGTGGGGAGAACTCGATTTTCTTCTCGTCGATCTTCCCCCCGGCACCGGGGATGTTGTGATCTCTCTGGTGCAGACTGTTCCGCTAACTGGGGCTGTCATTATTTCCACCCCCTCGGATGTTTCACTCCAGGATGCGCGCAAGGCGCTCGAGATGTTCCATCAGGTCAATGTCGAAGTGCTGGGCCTGGTGGAAAACATGAGCCAGTTCACCTGCCCCCACTGCAACCACGTGATCGACATCTTTTCCCGGGGCGGCGCGGAACGCCTGGCGAAGCAAGCTAACCTGGCATTCCTGGGCTCCATCGAATTAGACCCGGAGGTACGCCATGGAGGTGACCATGGCTTGCCCATCGTTCTGGCCGGAGAAGGAAACGCGCACGCCCGTCAGTTCTTCGAGGTAGCGCGCAAGGTTGCTGAGCGCGCGCTCGCGTTGTCGTCGAAAGACGAGAACATTTTGGAGATAACTTAGTCCCTTGGGTTGAACTGCGAGGGCTGTGTGTGATCACCAAGGTGGGCTGAATAGTACGGTTGCAGGAACAAATGCTGGGTGCCCCATTTGCCCGATTTCCTGCGTAGGCTTGTGGCGTTGATACAATCCATGCGCCTTTCCTTAATGAAAGGCGCACACGCTGACCGCTCTAGCACAGCGTGGCAGGAAATCGGGGTCAAGCCGTACTTTGGCTTGAGTGGGATAATCGCTCCCCTTCCTGTCGGCCACGCTCTTGGACGGGTTGAAGCTCCAGACCCTTCAGCCGTGCTCAACAAACGCGCATCCCAGCAGTCGTTACTATCTTGACAGTACAACACTCAAGCTTCTAGAATAACGGCTGGGAAGTCTGCGCTTTGGTTGATTTAAACCAGTGTGGAATGAGCGCATTAGGGCAGGTGGACGATGTCTTCCGACCTTCGGATCGGCCCTCGCGACCGGCTGGTCCTGAACGCGATCATCGAACTTTATATTGCGACCGGTGAGCCGGTAGCCTCCCAGACCGTAGCGCGCCAATTAGACAATAAGGATGGAATGAGCGCGGCGACGATTCGCAACGTAATGGCTTCATTGGGTGAGGCAGGCTTGTTGGAGCAGCCCCATACCTCGGCCGGTCGCTGCCCGACGGCGTCTGCATTTCGCCTATACGTCGAGCAGCTTCATGGAGGTACGAGAATCTTTCCCGGTTCACTCACCCAGGAAAGAAGAGATCAAATCGAAGATAGCTTTGCCGGCGTGAGCAGCCCCCAGCAATTTCTGGAAAGAACATCGCACGTGCTGTCACTGATTTCGAGTGGGGTCGGTGTGGCCATGGCTGCACAAGCAGAGATTTACTGGTTGGACCATATTCATTTTTCGAGAATCTCCACCGGTCGCGTGCTCGCCGTAGTGGTGACCAAGTCCGGAATGGTTCTCGACCGCGTTCTTACCCTGGACCGCGATCTTTCGCTGGCTGAGCTGGAGGGCGCAGCGGCTTTTCTGAACCAGAACTTCCGCGGCTGGTCGATCGAGCGCATCCGCGCCGAGCTCGCCCGGCGCCTGGAACAGGAACGCAGCCAATATGACCAGCTCATGCGTTCACTCGATGAGCTGTGCCGCAAAGGCGCGCTGGAACAGGAAAGCGCGGGGCAATCTGTATTTATTGTGGGAGTTGCCAATTTGGTTGCGGGCGAGGCTGATGCCGAGCAGTTGCGCCAATTGCTAAATGCTCTGGAAACCAAGCAGCGCCTGATCGAGTTGCTGGACGCGTACGTGGATGCCCGGCAGCAATCCGTGCGTGTGGTCGTGGGGCTGGAGGAAACCATCCCGGAGATGCGAAACCTGGTCCTCATCGGCGCACCGACGCGGTTGGGCGCGCAGAGCCTGGGAACGGTGGCGGTGATTGGTTCTACCCGGATTGCTTATCAGGAGACCATCAACGCAGTGTCCTTCATCGCGCAGCTCTCGGATCGGATATTGCCGACGCAATAGCGCATTTCTTTTTTTAGGTGCAGATCCCCTGCGCGGAGCGCTCTGCATCGTTAATCACGATTCTGCATCAAGTAGGCGAAAGGTTTTTCACTCAATCCACTATGGCAACACGCAAAGTCACTGACCCCTCCAGCGAAGCGCAGCAGAATAACGATCCGATTGCAGACTCCGTGGAGACGGCTACCGCCGAAGTCGAAACCAACAGTACAGACGCCGTCGCAGCGCATCTGCAGAACGAGGTCGATCGTCTTAAGGGCGAACGCGACCAGGCAATCGACCGGCTGGCGCGCCTGCAGGCTGAATTTGAGAATGCGCGCAAGCGTGAAGCGCGCGAACGCGCAGACTTCCGCGACTTTGCTGTCTCTGGTGCGGTCGAGCAATTCCTGCCCGTGCTGGATAATTTTCAGCTCGCCCTCGGTTCGGCCGGCTCAGTGGAACAGCTGCGTGCCGGCATCGAACTTATTGTGAAGCAAATGGAAGATGTTCTGCGCGCCCTCAACGTGCAACCCGTGGAGTCCGTCGGCACTCGATTCGATCCCCGTGTGCACGAGGCACTGGAGAGTGTCGATCGCACAGACTTACCCGACCACCAGGTCTTGGAAGAGGTTCGCCGCGGATACCGTATCCGCGACCGGCTCCTCCGTCCAGCCCTTGTTCGTATCGTCAATAATCCGCAACAGAAAGAAGCATGAGTAGCGCATCTAACGTGACCAAAGTCGAATACTACGAATTTCTGGGCGTCTCCCGCGACTGCAGCGATCAGGAGCTCAAAACTGCCTACCGCCGTCTGGCTATGCAGTATCATCCCGACCGTAACCCGTCTCCGGAAGCCGAAGATAAATTCAAGACCGCCAGCGAAGCGTACCAGGTGCTCTCCGACCCGCAAAAGCGCGCTGCTTACGATCGCTACGGCCACGCGGGCGTGGGCGGTGCGGGCTCATCGGGCTTCGAAGGTTTTACCAACGCCGATGTAGGCGATATCTTCGGAGACTTCTTCGGCGAGATGTTCAATATGGGCGGCGGACGTCGCAATGGACGCGGGCAGCGTGGCCGCGACATTCGCTACGATCTCTCCCTCGAGTTCGAAGAGGCTGTCTTCGGCAAGCAGGTAGAAATTCAATTTCGCCGCGCCGAGATCTGCACTGATTGCCGCGGAACCGGCGCGCCCGCCGGGCGCGGTCCTGAAACCTGCAAACAATGCGCCGGCCGCGGGCAAGTTCGTTACCAGCAGGGCTTCTTCTCCATCGCCCGCACCTGCCCAATTTGTAACGGCACCGGACAAGTGATCACCGATCCCTGTCTCCAGTGCAACGGCGCGGGCCTGACCGACCGCCGCCACACCATCAGTGTCAGCGTGCCCGCTGGAGTGGAAGATGGAACCCGCATTCGCTACCAGGGCGAAGGCGATGCGGGGCGCGCCGGCGGCGGTAAGGGCGATCTCTACGTCGTGCTGTCGGTAAAGGCGCACGAGTTCTTCGAGCGCGATGGCAATGACCTGCATTGTGTCATCTTCGTCTCCTTTCCGCAGGTTGCGCTGGGCGATGAGATTCAAGTGCCGACGCTTGAAGGAGACACCATGCTCCGCATTCATGAGGGCACCCAGTCCGGCAAGGAATACCGTCTCCGCGGAAAGGGTGTGCCCCATCTCAACGAGCACGGCCGGGGAGACCTCGTGGTCCAGATTGTGGTGCAGACGCCGAAGAAGTTCACCAAGGCGCAGCGGGATCTGCTTCGCCAGCTTGGCGAAACCATGCACATCGAGAACAAGCCCACCTCACGCAGTCTGCTGGGCAAGATGAAGGATCTCTTCAGCTGATCCCCGCTGAATCTTTAGGTACTGTCGACAATCTCCATGTGCGGCTTTCCTCACTGAAAGCCGCACATGGAGCGCTTAACTCCGTCCATCCATCCATCTCCACCCATGCCGAGCTGGGCCACCACCCTCGAACTTATCACCGGCCTGCCATGGGATCGGAGGGGATTGGATTTCCTCCATGCGGTGGCCCCTCGTTACTTGACTCTGTCCATCCACCTCCACCCATCCTAAGGTGGGCCACCACCCTCAAATCTGTCATCCCGGAGTGAACTTGCCTGTGGCAGTTGAGAAAGAGATGACACCGCAAAATCGCCATGGATGCGAGGCCCGGAGGGCCGACCGCCAAACGTGAGCCCAGCCCGGAAGGGCTGGGGATATATTCCGAAGATGATCTGAGCGCCGAGGGCGCGGCACTAAACCTGAGCCGCTCGCACCTGTGTTATGAGGAGCGAACTGGGATTTCCTACTACGCGGAACTCGACAACGGCCACGTAAGCGGCTTTCTCTGAGGAAAGCTTCCTCACGATCAGAGTCGATTTCGATACAAGCACCAACAACCACCCGCAAGCCTCAGCCGAGCATCGCTGCAACCACAGCCATGGCCGTAATTCCTGCGGTCTCGGCGCGTAAGATTCTCGGACCAAGGCTCACCGGCTGCCAGCCCTCTCGTGTGAAGAGGGCTTCTTCGTCTGCCGTCCATCCGCCTTCCGGTCCCACTGCGAGATGCACTGCGGGCTTCTCCAGGGTGGGTTGTTGCAGTGCTGATTGGACAGTCGCATACAAGGTAGTCGTGCGCTCTTGTTCGGCGAGCAGCAGACTCAATCCGGGATGGGCGGGTTTAATGTCCACCGCTGACTTCAACGGCACCAGATCTTCCACCACCGGCACATCGGATCGTCGCGACTGCTTTGCCGCCTCGCGTGCAACCCGGCGCCAACGCTCCACACGGGTCGCTGCGGCCTGGACCAGATGTTTTTCGCTGCGCCGCGCGCTCATGGGAATGAACCTCTCCGCTCCCAGCTCCGTTGCTTTCTCAATGATCCACTCCATGCGGTCGAACTTGAACACTGAGAGCAATAACGTTACTGGAAGCGCCGGCTCTGCTTCGACCTCAGAGAGCAGCGCAAAGCGCACCGCATCTCCGCTGACCCCGGAAATGACAGCACGCCACACCCGGTCTCCCGCAACCATGTCAAACTCCATGCCGGTTTGCGCGCGCAGCACACGAATCAAGTGAGCTGCCTGCTCGCCCCTCAGGGAAGCGCTGGTGTCATCCCATTCGTCGGCAATCCACCGTCTTCGTGTCATGGCGCGCCCGCCTCCTCAAAAGGTGTCATGGCCCAGTACCACTTTGGTAAGCATATGCGTATCCGGGCCGCGCTCCGCTTATTCCCCTGCGACCGCCAGCGTCAAACTCCAGATGTCCGTTTTTCCACCATGCCGTTCACCCGCCCCCCGCGGTGAGTGGACCGCGTCCTTGCCGAGAACCGCTCGCAACTCAGATCCAGAAGTCTCGCTCGGGAATAGCTGCCGAAGCCGCATGAACACTGGCGATCGACCGTTCCCCAAAAACACCTCGGGGGACGCTTTTGGCGTCCCCCGATTGTGTTGCCTTGTTACGTTGCCTGCTTACTTCTTCTTTGCTGTTTTCTTGGCTGCCTTCTTCGCTGGCTTCTTTGCTACTGCTTTCTTGGTTGCCATTTTTCCTATTCTCCCTTTGTCGAGTCGACATCGAACCTGCAAGAGATACTTTGCAGTTAACGAATGTATAGAATCCTAAAAAAAGAGTGTCAAGAAAAAAATAGCATTTCGTGAAGATGAATTCGCCCATCGGAATCGCTGAAGCCAACCATCATCTTCCCCACGCGCTCACTTTCCGCCTGCGTGGAGACCATAATGTCGCAACAACACCAGCGCTAGACCGCTGATGGAATCGTGCCAGGCGTGCGCGATCATTCCTGTTCGCAGCCCTCTCCGCAGCAGCGCGAGCACGCCGAACATAGCGCCATACGCGGTGATCAGCAACATTCCCGCAATTCCTTCATAACCGTGCGCGCCGCCGAAGACCAACGCGGAGAGCGCAATGCCGACCCAGATTCTGTGCCCCATGCGAGCGAACTGCTGCTGCAGGTAGCCACGGAAGACCAGTTCCTCGCAGAACCCGGCAGAGATGCTGAGAACCAGGAACAGCATCATCTCCGGGCCGCTGACCGGCGTGAGTTTCTGGGTTACGTCACCGATCTTCTGCGGATCGATGTGTGACCCTGAGATTTTTACCAGCGCTTCGCCTAGCACTGCGAGCACAATCACCGCACCCACCCAATAGCCGAGCGCCACACCGATATCGCTCCACCACCCCCGAGCTCCGGGACGTTGCTCTCCGAGAAGTTGCCGCAGTGGGACCTTGCGCATATGTATGCCCCACAGCGCCAGAGCTGCCAGAATCCACTCATACGCGATGGTCAGACTGTAGTTGGCGACCAGGCGTAAGGGCTGGTCACCAAAGCTGCGCAGCTGTCTTACTCCGGCCACCGAAAGCCCGATGATCAGCAAAACCATCAGTGCGGTATGCCACCAGGGCGCCAGCAGGCCGCCCTCTTCATATGCTCGCCCGCTTGCCGCCGGCGGAGGTTCGATTGTCGTCATGCCCTCGGTGCCTCTCATCTCCCTGGTTTCTTCTTCGGGCCGCCCCTGACGCGATGCTCATTGCCTGCGCCGGGTAGCTCTTGGTATCGTGTTGCGTTGCTTGGCATCTAAGAAGTGAGGCCGCCCGTTATGGAAGATGTAGTCATTGTCGCCGGAGTCCGCACCCCGGTTGGAAAATTTCAGGGTGCACTCTCCAATTTTTCTGCTGTGCAACTGGGTTCGCTGGTGGTGCGTGAAGCCCTCAGCCGCGCGCGCCTCAATCCCGACCAGGTGGACGAGTGCATCATGGGCAATGTCGTCTCCGCCGGCCTGGGACAGAATCCAGCACGACAGGCAGCCATCCACGGCGGTCTTTCTCCTGCAGTCAGCGCCATGACCATCAACAAGGTCTGCGGTTCCGGGTTGAAGGCGGTGAGTCTGGCGGCGCAGGCCATCCAGACCGGCAACGCGGAGATCGTTATCGCAGGCGGCATGGAGTCCATGACCAACACACCCTATCTCCTCCCCCAGGGGCGCAGCGGCTTCCGCATGGGCAATGCCACCGTTGTCGATTCCATGATTCACGACGGCCTGTGGGAGATCTACAACGACTACCACATGGGCATCACCGGAGAACATGTTGCCGAGAAACATGGCATCACCCGCGAGGAGCAAGACCTCTATGCCCTCAACTCCCACCGCAAGGCTGCCGCTGCCTGGCGCGCTTGCTACTTGCGATCGCAGATCTTGCCCATTGAAATCCCCGCCAAAAAGAAGGGTGAGGCCGCGACCTGGTTCGACCGCGACGAATCGGTGCGCGAGGATGCCTCACTCGAGGCCTTGCGCGCGCTGAAGCCTGCCTTCAAGAAAGACGGAACCGTTACTGCCGGCAATGCGCCCGGCGTGAACGATGGCGCTGCCGCGGTGGTGGTGATGTCGGCGGCGAAAGCTGCCTCGTTGGGGCTCACGCCGATGGTTCACATCCGCGCCCAAGCCACCAGCGGCATCGATCCTAAATGGGTGATGCTCGCTCCCGTTTTGGGAATTCAACGCGTGCTGGCGAAGGCGGGCTGGTCAAAAGACGAGCCGGACCTATACGAATTGAACGAGGCCTTCTCCGTGCAGGCCCTGGGCGTGATGAAAGAAGTTGGCCTGGATGCGGCCAAGGTAAATGTGAACGGTGGAGCGGTCGCGATCGGACATCCGATTGGCGCCAGCGGCGCTCGCGTTCTCGTCGCGTTGATTTATGAAATGATCCGTCGCGATGCGCATAAGGGAGTTGCAGCCCTCTGTCTCGGAGGTGGTAATTCCGTCGCCATGGCGGTGGAACGGTAGAGCGCGGAATCTCCACAGGAAATCCGGGCGCGCAATCATGAGCAGGACTTAATGTTCCGGATGGGCAAGGCGACCGTTCAGCCTTGCTATACTCGCGGCACCGATCAACTGGAGCCGCGATGCTCTTCAAAGCACTCAGTGCAGCGGTTTACGGCATCGACGCTCACATCATCGATGTGGAAGTCGACTACTCCGGCGTCCGCACGAAAGAGGACTGCTTTCATACGGTGGGTCTGCCGGATGCTGCGGTGCGTGAAAGCCGCGATCGGGTTCGCTCTGCCATCAAGAACTCCGGCTTCAATATTCCTCCTACGGACATTACGATCAACCTGGCTCCCGCCGATCTGAAGAAAGAAGGGTCCGGTTTTGACTTGCCGATGGCCATCGGCATTCTCGGCGCCTACGGAGCGCTCGAGCTAAAAGACCTCGGACAATTCATGCTGGTGGGTGAACTAGGGCTCGATGGGACATTGCGTGGGGTTCCCGGTGTTCTGCCCATTGCGGTTGCCGCGCGCGCGCGGGGCATCCCCCATCTTCTTGTCCCGGAGCGCAACGCTGCCGAGGCCGCGGTAGTTGAGGGATTAACCGTCTACCCGGTCCGTAGCCTGATTCAGGTGCGTGAAATGCTCAACGCGGCCGCCAACGGCGGTATACATGCCCAGCCGCTTCGTGTGGACTCGCATCATCTGCTCAGTGAGCAGCACAGCTTCACGCTCGACTTCAAAGATGTTCGCGGGCAGCAAACGGCCAAGCGCGCCCTGGAGGTTTCCGCCGCCGGTGGCCACAATATCCTCATGATCGGTCCGCCCGGCTCCGGAAAAACCATGCTGGCCAAGCGACTGCCGTCGATCCTCGCGCCGCTACGCCTGGAAGAGGCGCTTGAGACGACCAAGATCCATTCGGTTGCCGGCGTGCTCGACGCCGAGGCGGGTCTGGTCACACAGCGTCCTTTCCGTTCGCCGCATCATTCCATCTCGGACGCGGGACTCATCGGTGGCGGAAGCACTCCGCGTCCTGGCGAAGTGTCGTTGGCACATAATGGCGTGTTGTTCCTCGATGAGCTTCCCGAATTTCCCCGGAACGTGCTGGAAGTGATGCGTCAACCGCTTGAGGATGGCACTGTCACCATCTCCCGCGCCTCGATGTCGCTCAGCTTTCCCGCTCGCTTCATGCTTGCCGCTGCGATGAATCCCTGTCCTTGCGGTTACTTCAATGACAAATCGCACGAGTGCTTGTGTACGCCGCCTATGATGCAGCGCTACATCTCAAAAATCTCCGGCCCGCTTCTGGATCGCATCGACATCCATATAGAGGTTCCGGCAGTGCAGTACCGCGAGCTCCGTTCAGCTGCCGCCGGTGAGGGCTCGGCGGAAATCCGCATGCGGGTTCTGGCGGCGCGGGAGCGGCAGCACCAGCGTTTCAAATCCGATCGCATTTACACCAACGCACAGATGCACACCCGCCAGATCCGCACCCACTGTGACCTTTCCCCGGAGGCTGAACGTCTGCTTGAGCGCGCCATGCAACAGCAGGGCCTAAGCGCGCGCGCCCACGACCGCATACTTAAGGTAGCTCGTACGATTGCAGACCTCGATGCCCAGCCCGGCATCACGGTAGGCCACATTGCGGAAGCCATCCAATACCGCACGTTAGACCGCAGCTTCTGGAGCTAAGCGCAGACGCGCCGACCGCGGAGCAAGGTGATCCACTCAAGCCTTCTGTTCGCTTGAGCGGGACGATACGCTGTTAAGCCACATGCTTCTCGATGAGCCGGAGCGGACGGACTGTGATTCTTTCAGCCACTAGCCAATTCCTCCTGGAAGCACAACGCTCCCCTTTGTCATCCCGTCGAACTCCGGATTTCCTACTACGCAGCACTATTCAACGGCCACGTATGCGGCTTTCAGTAAGGAAAGTCGCATGAGGTCTATCGACACCACTAAGCTTGACAGGAAATCCGGAGGAAGCCGAGGGACCTGCGGTGCGCCTTTCCCAAACGCAACTGCTCCAGCGCCCTCCCGTGGGGCCCGAAAGCTTTGCTGACAATTGGAACTCTCAAGCGAGTTTTCCCAAGCTTCGCAACTCAGGAAGTTCTCCCATACACCCACATCTCGTTCAAAGCCCCCGCATGTCCGCTGACCGGGTCTGATGCAGGGAAGGGAAGTTGCTTCATGCGCGCCACTGCGGCCGGCGATGGCTCACTACGGCAGATATCCCAACGCTGATCCGGCGGATACGCTCCCACAACCAGAAAATCCGAGCTGGCTTCGAGGCAGCAGTGGCCCGTCCCCGTCGGCAGTACCGCGACATCTCCCGCCTGTACCACGACCTCATGGCCGTTTTCACCTCCCAGCATCAGCCGGGCGCGACCGCCGGCGAAGCCGAGAACCTCGTGAGCGGTGGAATGATAGTGATGAAAGTCATACACGCCATTTCGCCACTGCGGGGGCCATCCGTTCCGACGAAATTCGGCCTCCATTTGCGAAGCCAATTGTTCGGCAGGTCCATCCGCCACGGCGCGATAAATCAGAACCGGAAGATCCGGATTGTTGGGCATCCAGCCATTAAGTGATAGACGCAGTATCTCCGGCGCCGGAGTCGATTTGCTTTTCGTAGTCATGGCTGAAAATAAAGATCCAACGGGCGTCAATCCAAGTGTGCCGACCATGGCGTTGAAACGCCGGCGATCAATGTTGCTCATAATCTTTAGATGCTCGCGTTCGGGGAACGGGTCTTACTCCCGAGTCAGCTCTTCAATAAGTTTCCGGTATGCCGGAAACGTACGAATCAGTTGCGAACGCCCACCCAACTCGAAATCGGCAAAGTCGAATCCCGGCGCCACTGTGCAACCCACCAGCGCAAACCCCGTAGCATCTTTCACCCGCGAGGCAAACCAGCACCCCGCCTTCACCACCGCCTGAAAAGCCTCGTCATTACCATCACCCAAGTGCAACTCAGAATAATTCGCGTCAGGGTCGATTACATAAACAATCAACGAACTCCCGGCATAGAAATGCCACACCTCATCCGAGGCAATGCGGTGGAATGCAGAAAAATTTCCCTCATCGAGCAGGAAGTAAATCGCCGTCGATGCCGATCGGTCTCCCTCGTAGCTGGAAGGCAAAGCAGTGCGAGCAATGGTGAGATCGGACTTGTAAGTGGCGCGGTAGTATCCGCCCTCAGGATGAGGGCTCAGGCCCAGGTGGTGAATCCAGTACCGCGCATTCTTGGCCAAAGTTTAGTCCTAGTGTCGCGTCGGCTCCGCGGCGGAGGCCTCCGCCCGTTGCCGCAAAGCGTGCACCACGACGCGCAGCATTTCTTCTTCCGGAGCCCGTTTGCCCGTCCAGATTTCGAACTGGCGCGCGCCCTGCTGCACAAACATCTCGACGCCGGTCACCGCGGGTATTCCTTTTTGCCGGGCCATGCGCAGGAACGGAGTATCCACGGGGTTGTAAACCAGATCGAAGACTAAGCGCGCGTTGATCTCTTTGGCTTCCAGAATGTGCTGTGACTTTACCCCATGCATGCCGACGGCGGTAGCGTTCACGATCACGTCGAAGTTGGTCTTAGCGACCTGCTCGCGGCGAATGGTTTTGGCTTTAGCTTCACGTGCCAGCTTCTGTGCCGTCTGCGGAGTACGATTCAGAATTAAAACCTCGGCTCCCTTATCGACCAGGCCGAACACCGCCGCCCTCGCCGCGCCGCCGGCCCCCAGCACCAGCACCCTTGCGCCGGCCAGCGAAATTCGCTTTTCCAGCGGACGCAGAATGCCTCCTACATCGGTGTTGAAGCCGTAAAGCTTTCCGTCTTGCGCGCGAACGATGGTGTTGCAGGCGCCAATCCGCGCCGAAATCGGGTCCATGTTTTCCAGATGCTTCAGCACCTCCTGCTTGAGCGGCATGGTCACGCTTAAGCCTGAGAGCGGCAGCTCGCGCACCAGGGTTAGCAGGTCACTGAGCTTGCTGGTTTGCAAAGCGAGGTAGACCGCATTCACCGTTTCGCGGTGAAAGGCGGTGTTCATCATGAGCGGGGAGAGCGAGTGCTTGATCGGGTTGCCCGCCACACCGTAGACCCGGGTCGCCGCATCGATCTGGCTAATGCGATACGTGTCAGTCAGTGTGCGTGCGGCAATCTGCCCCGGAGCCGTCTCTTCGCCCTGGGTCGCGGCGGCAAAGGTGAAGACACTGCCTGCGCGAATCGCCAGCACCCGGCTAATGATTCCCTGGTCCCCCATGCACAGGCCGACCATGTTGGCCATGTCGCCGGTACGTTCCAGAAAATGCATCATTACCACGTTGTCGGCGAGCGATTTGGCGGTGGAGACGATCTTGATGAACTCTGGTTCGTAGGGCCGGATACGCTCGAAGATGCCATCCAAATCCTTGGTGGACTGATAGTCGTGGTACGACACGATGAGGGCCACTCCACTAGTGCGCAGCTTCTCCAGGTCAGACCCTTTGATGGCTTCGGCCGTCTCCAATTCCAGATCAATCAGATGGAAACCCGAAGCACTGGCCTTCTGCAGCACCTCCAGTTCAGCGGCAATTGCGCCCTTGAACTTTCCCCCGTTTGCGGCGCGGCGGCAGGTGGCTACCGCCGTTACCGCGGTGTTTTCTGTCAGGAACTCCTTCAGCTTTGGTAACGCCAGGAGAGGCTTCTCCAGGTAATCCAGGCGGAACTCCAAAAACGCGCTGTCCCGCAGAGCTTCGGTGGCGCGATCCACCATCTCGCCGGCTGTGGAACCGATGATCGCCACGCACACTTTGCCCATGCGGGAGCGCAAGTAGTGCTGCGACAGAGATGGAGCGGTAGAGTTCATGGTTACAATCTGGACATCTTAATGCATTTTCACTACTGCCCTGCACAGGCAAGTCGAACGATGTGCGCCTTTCTTGACGAAAAGCCGCTTTCGCACGCGCTCCTCTTTATACAGCAGAAGTGAATAAGCCGTACCGCCCATACCCACCGGCGAAAGGACTGTATCCCGCGCCCTGGAATAGGTTACTGGGCTGGGGTACCCTTGGGATGGGTAAGGAGAAACCTTGAATCATCTATCGACTGAGGATACGACCGGGTTACATCCCTGGGGAGAACGTGGAGAGATCGACGCGGTTGGGCTGGAAAGCTGGGTCCAGGGACGGCTGGCTTGGCAGGGCCGGCAGATCGATCAGCTCCTGGCCGTTGAAGGGCAAAGGACCCTGGGTAACACCCTCCGTCCTTACGATGATGCCTTGGCTACTCTGAGTGCGGCTGGTTCCCTGGCATCTCTGCTGGATAGCGTGCACCCCGACAAAGCGGTGCGCGACAAAGCTCGGGAACTGACGCAAGCGGTGGCCGAAGCCGCTACAGCCCTGTCTCTCAATCAGGAGGTCTACCGCGCTCTCGTGGCCGTGGATATGACCACCGCCGACCCCGCAACCGCACACTATGTGAGCCAGACCCTCTTGAATTACCGGCTGGCAGGCGTTGATAAGGATGAAGAGACGCGCGCCAAGCTGCGCCAGCTCTCAGACCAGGCAACGGAAATATCGCTCACCTTTGCCAAGAATGTGCAGGAGAACGTCAATCGGGTGGAGGTGACGGCCGCCTCTGAACTTGAAGGGCTGCCGGAAGATTACATTCGTAACCATCCTCTCGACGCCCAGGGCATCATCACGCTAACCACCGACTATCCCGATATGCAGCCGGTGATGACCTTCGCCAGCAGTGCAGATCTGCGCCTGCGCATGTTCCGCGCCTATAACACTCGCGCCTACCCGGCCAACCGGCCTCTGTTGCTTGATCTGCTGGCGGTGCGGCAGCAGATTGCCTCCATCCTGGGCTTTGCCTCCTGGGCCGATCTGGCCACCGCCAACCAGATGATGGGGTCGGCCGCCAACCTTAAAAAATTCATCGGCGAACTGGAGCAGGCTTCGCGCGCCGGAGCCCAGCGGGAATACGAGATGGTGCTCGCCTTTGCCCGCAAGCAACAGCCCGGGCTGGCAGCGCTCAAAAGTAGCGACCGCGGTTATTGGTACGAGCAGTACCGCCGCGAAGCCTTCGACTTTGACTCCCAATCCGTCCGTCCGTACTTTCCTTACGACGCGGTCGAGAAGGGCATACTGGAAACCGCGGCTCGGCTCTTCCACGTCAGTTTCCAAAGAAATCACGACGCCGGCGTCTGGCATCCCCGTGTAAGCGCCTGGAACGTCTACGACGGGGGCGAGCTATGCGGCCACTTCTACCTGGATATGCATCCCCGCGATGGCAAAAGCAAGTGGTTCAGCGCAGCACCGCTGATTCCCGGCATCGAAGGCCGCCAGCTTCCCGAGGCCGCGCTGATCTGCAACTTCCCCGGCGGCAGGACAGATGACCCAAGCGATCCTGGACTGCTCCAGTACAGCGACGTCGTCACCTTCTTCCATGAATTCGGCCACCTGATGCATGCCATTCTCGGCGGCCACCCGAAATGGGCGGGCGTGAGCGGCATCGCAACCGAAGGCGACTTCGTCGAAGTGCCCTCGCAGATGCTGGAAGAGTTCTTCCACGACGCCAAGCTCCTTGCGTCCTTTGCCCGCCACTACCAGACCGGCGAGCCCATCCCGGAGGCTCTGGTCGATCGGATGAACCGGGCCAGTGCCTTTGGCAGAGCCGATGGAGTGCGTACCCAGCTCTTCTACACCAGCTATTCCCTCGATGTGCACAACCGGCCAGCCCAGGAGCTGGATCCGGATGCGATGCTCGAGCAGGGCTACAAGCGCATGTTGCCCTATGAGTGGGTCGAGGGCAATCGCATGTATGCCAGCTTTACCCACCTCATCGGATACACATCGAACTACTACACCTACCTCTTCGACAAGGTGATTGCCCTCGACTTCTTCGGCCAGTTCGATCGCGCCAATCTGCTGGAGGGCCCCACGGCGATGCGCTACCGCCAGGCCATTCTCGAGCCAGGTGGATCCAAGCCCGGTACGCAGCTGATAGAGGATTTCCTCGGTCGGGAGCAAACGATGGATGCCTTTACCCAATGGGTGGGCGAGGAATTCGCCGGCTCCTCCAACAAGTAGTCATTAGAAGGAGACGAGCGATGGCCTCGGCGATTCTTCGTAAGGCATGGCAGGGCAAGTGGGCGGTGGTGACCGGTGCCAGCGCCGGAATCGGCGAAGCCCTCGCGGTCGAGCTGGCGGAGGCCGGGGTGAACCTGGTGCTGACCGCCCGCCGCCGCGAGCGGCTCGATTCGCTGGCAGAGCGGCTGCGCGCTCGGAATGGGATCCAGACCAAGGTGATCGTTGCCGATCTTGCCCTGCCCAAGGCGCCGCAGCAGATCTTCGATGCCACCGAGGGAGCCGGCCTGCAGATAGAGGTTTTGATCAACAACGCCGGCTTCGGTGAATATGGCGAGTTTCTGCGCTCCAACCTGGAGATGCAGGTGAGCATGGTGCAGGTGAATTGCACAGCCGTGGTCCACCTCACCCGGCTGTTCCTGCCCGCGATGGTTGAGCGCCGGCGTGGTTGGCTGATGATTGTGGCCTCCACGGCGTCCTACCAGCCGGTACCGTACCTGTCGACCTACGGAGCAACCAAGGCCTTTGATCGCATGTTGGCCGAGGCCCTGGCCGAAGAAATGAAGCGCCATGGAGTTCACGTGAGTGCCCTCTGTCCCGGGCCAACGGAATCCGAATTCAACCAGGTAGCCGGCGGACGCACGGGGGACAAGCGGAAACCACAATCGGCAGCGGCTGTGGCACAGCGTGGCTTGGAGGGATTGGTGGTGGGGAAACATTGGGTCATTCCCTACCTCGCCGGGAGAATCCAGGTATTTGCCCAGCGATTCGTTCCGCGTACGGTGGTAACTGGCGCGATCGAACGATTATTCCGGCCGGAAGGTCTCAAATAACCGAGATTTCGCGATCCTATTTTTTTTAAATTGCGGGACAACTTTCATTCTGAGATTGCATCTGAAGTAGGTAACAACAGAGGCTACTTCGACCTTCTCCAACCTAGGCAGTTCTTTACCTCATTGAAGCTTCGCCTCGGCGAGCTCTTCTCAAACAAATCCCTGATTGCCCCTCCCTAACAGGCCTCTCGAACGGGCCCGCCGGAAGGCGGGCCCATGCAATCTCAGCCCTGATGAGTGAGCGCTATCCTCCCCTTTATCATCCGGAGTTCGCCGAGGGATCTGCAGTGCAAACGGATCTTTGGTGGAAATCCATTAAGCTGGGTGCCCCATTTGCCCGATTTCCTGCGGAGGCTTGTGGCGTTGATACAATCCATGCGCCTTTCCTTAATGAAAGGCGCACACGCGGAGTTCTCTAACACAGCGTGGCAGGGAATCGGGTTCAAGCCGTACTTTGGCTTGAGTGGGATAATGGCTCTCGATTGGCCGCTTCCCGTTTACGACGTTCAGTCACGACTCGCCCATCCCCGCCAGGACGACATAATATAGCGAGGATGACACCTTCCAAGGCTAACCGCAGCGCGCTTCGCAATGGAGACGGCCTGCTGGCTCGGCGAGGCCTCGCACCGGAGATCCTTCGTGTACCCGACTGGGCAGGAAAGAAGCATCCTGACCTTGCCTGGCTCATTCATGGATTCAGCACCAGAATCGGCGGCAAAACAACCGTCTACCGGCCCGGAGAAACCGGAAAATCCGATCTCAATCTCGGCTTCACCGATTCCGATGACCGCAAGATCGTCGCGGCAAATCGGGAGCTCTTTGTCAGCACGGTGGCTGAAGGCAAGGACCTCCTCGGCCTCGTCGCACTCCGCCAAATCCATTCCTCGCTCATCCGGAGAGTCCAGGCGAAAGACGTGCAGGAGTACCAAACGTCCGCGCTGCTCAAGGGTGATGGCCTGATGACCGACGAGCCGGGTGTCCTGCTGGGCATCCAAACGGCGGATTGCATCCCTGTTCTCGTTGCCGACCGCAAACAACGGGCGGTCGCGGCCTTTCATGCAGGGTGGCGAGGCACTCTGGCGCGCATTGTGGAAAACGGGGTGGGGCGTATGCGGTTGGAATTTGGCTCCCGTCCGGAAGATCTCATCGCCTCCATCGGGCCGGGCATAGGGCAGTGCTGTTATGCCGTCGGAGAAGAAGTGCAGCAGGAATTCGAATCGCAATTTACCTACGCATCCGAACTCTTTCGCGAGGTATACGATTCCGACCAGGTCAGAAATAAATATCCCATGCTCTTTCTCACCGCGCGTGCTCCTGGGCATAGCGCAATCGGACCCGGCATGCATCTGGATCTTGCGGAAGCGAACCGGCGGCAGCTGCTCGCCGCCGGTGTCAAAGAATCGGCCATCTTTGTGACCGGCCAGTGCACCGGCTGCCACACGGATCGTTTCTTCTCCCATCGCGTGGAACGGGGATTTACCGGCCGGATGATGAGCGTGATTGCCATCGCCCGTGGGGGGTCTCACTAGTTTTTTACGCGGCCGAGTGTCCTTCTCCCTTGCTGCTGTCCGGCTCGGTCTCATCTGGGCCCGCTCCCTTGGGGTTGACCAGGTCGCGCAATTCCTTGCTGGGTTTGAAGTAGGGAACTCGTTTAGCGGGGACGTCCACTTTGGCTCCGGTTTTGGGGTTTCGCCCGGTCCTGGGCTTGCGCTGGCGAATGCGGAAGCTACCAAAACCGCGGATTTCGATCTTGTCGCCGGTACGCAATGCGTGAATCACGGAATCGAAAATGGTATCCACGATCATCTCTCCATCTCGGCGCGTCAGATCGCCCAGCTGGGTCACTTCCTCAACGAGGTCTGCTTTGGTCATGGTCCTATCTTCCTCAAAATATAAAGGTAACCCGAGTCAGCTATAGTAGATGCAGCAACTTGATGGTACATCGGAAACAATTGCAACTACGCTTTGCCTGTGGATCAGTAGCCTCCTGATATCCAATTCCTCTCTTTTTCGTCAAAAACTAAGTTGGCGCGGTGAGATTTCATCTCGATTTTCGGGGTAATTCCTGGAATGAGTTACAGATGCACCAGTCTGCAGCAGAGTAGCGTAGAATTTACAGGGTATCAATGGAACTACGTTGGAACGACCTCTAATCAGCATCGTTATTCCCGCTTACAACGAAAGCGGCCGCATTGGCAAAGCTTTGGACGAGGTTTTGCGTTGCGTCCATGAGCGTGATTGGCAAGCCGAGATCCTGGTCGTTAACGACGGCTCTACCGACCGCACTGCGGCCATCGTGCAGGAATTGGCTGGGTTGCATCCCGAAATACGGCTCCTAAACAATCCGGAGAACCGCGGAAAAGGATTCAGTGTGCGTCAGGGTGTCCTGCACGCCGTCGGCGACGTGGTGATGTTCACTGATGCCGATCTATCAGCGCCTATGGAAGAAGCAGAGCGGCTGTTTGATGCTCTGCGCCAAGGCGCCGATATTGCCATCGGCTCTCGCTGGCTGGAGCGCAAGCGGCAGACCCTGAAACAGCCGCTATACCGCCAGTTTTTTGGGCGATGCTTCAATGCCATTACACGTCTGGTTATGGGATTACCCTTTGCCGATACGCAATGCGGCTTCAAGGCCCTGCATCGGCCGGTCGCGCAGACGATTTTCCAATTGCAGCGAATCGAGCGTTGGGGCTTTGATCCTGAGCTCTTGTTTATTGCGTTAAAGCGCGGTTACACGGTTCGCGAAGTCCCTGTTACCTGGGGACACGACGAACGCTCACGCCTCAGCTACCTCAAGGACGGTGTGAAGATGTTGGAAGAAATCGCCTACATCCGTTGGGAAGCGTTCGCGGGTGCCTACGACCGGCGGGTGGCCGAGTTCACACCGGAGTGGCCGGTCGTTAAAAGCTAGCTCATCTCCTCAAAAACCTCATAAGGCAAGGGAACTGGGGAGAATATCCGCCGTTTCCACTTGCAACCTCCCTGACTTCACTGCAACGCGAATTTGCATTTCGCTGGTCTGCTCCATCACCATCGTTTCCGAACAGCTCCCGCAAAGCCAAAAGTGCTGCAGGCGGCGGGCCCGGCCCCCGGGAGCGGGTACCGGTGTGTTCAGGTCCGGCAAATCAAAAACAAAGATTCTACCCTCGCGAAGATAGTGAAGCGGTTTTCCACAACTTGGATTAGCACATTGATTAACCATGAAACTCCCCAAAGGTAAGAGCAAAAAAAGGACCAAAGGGTTTCCTCAAAATGGAGGGGACCCCGTGTGCGAAAATAGTCAGTTCTCATGCCCATACTGCGTTCGATTCTGATCGCGCTCTCCCGCAATTCGCCGTTACGCAACTTCGCCGAGAATTCTACTCTTGGCGGGCGGATGTCTGCCCGCTTCGTCGCCGGTAGGAGTGTCGAAGAAGTACTGGTTGCCGCCACCGCGGTGAACAGCCATGGAATGTCGGCCACGCTCGATAGCCTGGGCGAAAATGTGCATTCTCCGCAGGAGGCGAAGCAGGCGGCCGATGTGTATCATCACCTGCTCGACTCGATCGAGCAGCGCCAACTCGATGCCAATGTAAGCGTAAAGCTTACTCAGATGGGTATGGATCTCGACCAGGAACTGGCCTCTGCGACGGTGGGTGCTTTGGTCAAACATGCAGTCGCGGCCAATACCTTCGTTCGTATTGACATGGAGGGATCGGAGTACACCCAGGCCACCATTGACCTGGTTTGCAAGCTGCATGCCCTTGAAGAAAACCGCGGCCGCGTGGGCGTCGTTATTCAGGCCTACCTCTATCGCAGTGGAGCGGACATCGACCGCTTGCTGGCCCAGGGGATTCGCATACGGCTATGCAAGGGGGCCTATCAGGAGCCGCCAAATCTGGCCTTTCCTGAAAAGGCCGACGTCGATCGCAACTTCGTAAGATTGATGCAGGTTTTGCTCCTCAGCGGTGTGTACCACGGCATTGCCACCCACGACGAAAAGATGGTCGAGGCCACCTGCCGCTTTGCGAAAGACAACGGCATCCGGGCTGATCAGTTTGAATTTCAGATGCTGTACGGCGTGCGCCGTGATCTGCAGAGGTCTCTGGTGGCGAAGGGGTATCGGGTGCGCGTTTACATTCCTTTTGGGACCGAATGGTATCCCTATTTCATGCGTCGCCTGGCGGAGCGGCCGGCGAACCTGCTCTTCATGGCTCGCAATTTCTTCCGCAAATAACCATCTGTGCTAGAAACAGTCGTCTAATGACTTAGGCCCGGAAAGTGGCATAGGAGAGAGAAAGTTGAAGACCAAGAACGCATTAAAGCAGGCGGAACTCATTCTCAAGCTATACGAGATTCGCCGCGAGACAGCGCTGCGTACATCGCGCGACTATGTTGGTGGTGAGTTCCAGCCCAAGTCAGTGGATGAGTTTGTGAACCTGGTTAAGGACGGCGGCAAGCCAAGTGGGCACATACTGCAGGTCTACGGATACTGGGACATGGTCGCCGCTTTCGTGGTGCACGGGGCGCTGGACGAGTCGCTCATTTTCGATACCTGCCAGGAGATGTACTTCCAGTTCCAAAAGATCCAGCCCTACTTGCCTGAGTTTCGCCAAAAGATGAACCTGCCGGAATTTCTCAAGAGCATGGAGGCCGTGGTCGCAGGCGCTCAGGAGCGGCAGGCGCGGGCCGCCATCAAAGCTAAGAGCCCCAAGACGCCGAAGGCCAACAAGCAGGGCAACGAACCCGATGACAACGCCCTAACCGATGCAGAACCGTCAATAGGGGGTCGCTGAACCCAACCAGTTTGCAACAGGGCAATTGTGGGCCTTTCCGACGACTCTCAATAAAGGTCACAGCCCACCCTTTGTCATCCCGTCTGCCCCAGCCTGCCGTGGGAGCAGCCACTTTGGTCTGTGGCAAGTTGAGAAAAAATGACACTGCAAAATTGCCGTGGATGCGAGGCCCGGAGGGCCGTCCGCCAAACGTGAGCCCAGCCCGGAAGGGCTGGGGGGGGTTAATCCCGAAGATGATCTGAGCGCCGTAGGCGCGGCACTGAACCTGGGGCCGCTTTCGGTGAAGATGGGTGTGTTTGGGGGAAATGTTTTCGCTCAACCGGCCGCGTCCCCAATTCTTAGTGACTATTTTCCAACGCCAGCACAGCGAATCCCGTGGCGGCATCGCTCATAAACCGGCCGACATCTGTCGCAGGATCGCGTTTCTTATTCAGCGACCAAGCCGACCAGTTACCCTGTTCCCGGCTCTGATTCTGTGCTAGCCAGATCAACCCGCGCTTCACCGGGGCATGCCCTACGCCTGATTGTTCCAGAGCCAGGACTGTCAGGCCGGTAGCCAATCCATCACTCTTTGTTTCCTCGGGAGTATCGTCTTTTCTCTTCCACGCGCCCATATCGCTCAGGCTCCAACCCCCGTCAGGCTGCTGCTTGGAAACGAGCTCCGCCACCAGGGCGGTGCGCTCCTTCTCGTTCAACAGCCCAGGCAACTTAGCGGAAGCCCACAACAGATAGACCTTGTTCAGCAAGGGCTGCGAAGCATACTCCCGGCGTAGAAAGCCGCGCAGCAGTCGCAGATTCTCCTGGATTTTCGGGTCGTTGCGATAGTTATCAGGAGCTCTCCCCACTGCGATTGCCGCCAGTGTGGCGCCACAATATTGAGACTCGCTCGATTCCCAGGGAGCTAAGTGAAAGTTCTGCCAGCCCCATGCCCCGGCCTGCTCGCCAGACTTGATTTGCAATGCCCACATGTTGTCGAAGGCGCTGCGCGTGATGTCGGTCAGATGGTTCTTTCGTTGGTCGTACGAGGCCAGGATAAGCGTATTAATCACCGATTCTGTCGACCGCGAGTCCGCTGCCAACGTGGGGCCGGTTGGGCTATTGGCGTAAAAGGGTTGAACCTGGTTCCACAAGGTGACTCGCCGGAGCACGTTGTTCAGCAGGATATGCTCCTGCTCGGTAGGCGCATCTTCGCCCAACGCGGGCCCCAGGCTGGACCGGGAAAGCGCGTAGGGCACTACGGTGTGGCACGAAACACAAACCGTCTTATGATCCCGCACCGCCGCAGGCCAGCCCTGCCACCACACCTCACGGCTGTCGAGGTAGTGAGCGGCGGCCGCCTGGTTCCATGTCGTGGGCGATGAGCTGGTTGAGTCGTTGGCAGCACCCGCAGGTGAAGCGGCGTAGGCGGTTGCGGCCAGCAAGGGAGTGGCAAAGACGATGGCGAACAGGCGGGCGGATTTCACGCGTGCACATCTCCTTTTCAGGCGGCGGCTGAAGATAATAAGAGCATCTCCCCATCGATGAAGAGAACCTGCACTGCATGGCACCAGGAAAAAATAGAGGAGAGAGACTTGACAGTAGCGTACCACAGGGTTTTCCGCGCTTCCCAGTGCTTTATCCTTCGCTCGGCCC
This sequence comes from uncultured Acidobacteriaceae bacterium, assembly GCA_963743365.1. GTDB lineage: Bacteria > Acidobacteriota > Terriglobia > Terriglobales > Acidobacteriaceae > PALSA-350. The sequence goes on along the minus strand of CAVUQE010000008.1, from coordinate 75,124 downwards.
GCGTCGCGACTCGATCTCTTCCATCAGCTTGGCGACCTCAGTCTTGCGCTCACTCCCGAGTTCGCGCAGTCCCTCGATCACCCCGAGCCTATCCTCAACGGAACGGTTTTGATTGAACTTCTGCTTGCCTTCGAGACGGAGAATGCGAAATTCGAAACCGACAATCGCCTTCAGCTGGGAGTCGATATATACCGCGGGTGCATCCGTAACCTGCCACGGAGCAGGGAACGAAGCCTCATGCCGCTTGGTCAACTCTGTGACCATGGTCCTTAGCCACTCTGGATCCTCATAGAAGGTCAAACGGCCATAGGCATGAATGGCCGCATAGTTCCAGGTCGGCACCACTCTGCCTGTCTCCTGCTTCGCCGGATACCAGTTCGGAGAGACATAAGTGTCCAGACCAAGGAAGATGATGAGCGCCTCAGCATTGGTGTCCGTTTCGCGCCACTGCAGGTTGGCGCGCGACACGTGTCCGGTGAGAGTTCCGTATTCACCCTTAGCCTCATCCAGCAGTACTGGCAGATGGGTGGCTACCAGCCCCTGCGTGGTCATGGTCACCAGGGTCGCCAACTCGCTTTGTTTCATGGCCGCATGAAGCTGGGCGAGGTCTGTTACCTCAAAGGCTTTGGGAGTGTACATGCGCGTCTCCGCTTATCTGTCTTATACCATTTAGACTTCTTCAGAGGGCTTCATGGCTTCGTCATCGACCAACAGGCACGCGGGCACCGGAGCATCAGGGACACAGCCGCCCATCCCTGAACCATCGTTCGGGGAACGTGCGCGCACGCTCCTGCATCTGGGCCGCGTCGGCAGCCTCTCTACCCTTTCCCGCAAGCGCCCGGGCTTTCCCTTCGGCTCTTTGATGCCCTATGCCCTGGACGGCGCAGGACGGCCAGTCTTCCTGATCAGCACCATGGCCATGCACACGCAAAACCTGCAGCAGGATGGGCGCGCCAGCTTGCTGGTCACGCAGCCTGAAGCGAGCGGCGATCCACTCGGAGCCGGCCGGGTCACCCTGGTGGGAAATGTCTCGCCGATCCCCGCGGCCGAACGGGGGAAAGCGCGCCAGCTTTATCTGGAACGCCACGAAAACAGCAAGTACTGGGTGGATTTCGATGATTTCTCCTTCTTCGTTATGGACGTGGTCGATGTCTATTACGTCGGTGGCTTCGGGGTGATGGGATGGATTACCGCGCCGGAGTATAGCCAGGCGCAAGCAGACCCGTTGGCGGATGCGGCTGCTGGCATCCTGCAACACATGAATGCCGATCACCAGGACGCGCTTATCCTGCTGGCGCGCGTCCATGCCGGGATCGAAGCCCGGGAGGCGCTGATGACTTCGGTGGATCGCCTTGGTTTTCACGTGCGTATGAAGACCGAAGAGGGCATGAAAGGTGCACGCATAGCATTCCTCAATGAAGTGAGCACACCCGTTGAAACCAGGAAGGTGCTGGTGGAAATGGTGCAGCAGGCGCGTCGCTCGTGAGCACGCTCTATCGCCCCGAGTTGCTCTATTCTCAGGGACAGTTCGCTAAGGGCGCGGACCTTTTGGTCGGCCCAACAGGAAATGTCTCAGCGGCTGATACAAACCCTTCCGATTCCATTGTCGATTTGCCGGGCAAAGCACTTCTTCCCGGCTTTGTGAATGCTCATTCGCACACTTTTCAGCGCCTGATCCGGGGCAAGTCGGAATCCAGGGTAACGAGCGGCCGCGACTTCTGGTCATGGCGCGGGACGATGTACCATGCTGCCGCACAACTTGACCCACAGGACGTCTACGACGTCGCGCGCATGGCATTTCTGGAAATGCTGCTGAGTGGGACAACAACCGTGGGCGAGTTCCACTATCTGCACAATGCTCCAGGCGGCCGGCCATATGACGATCCAAACCTGTTGAGCAAGCAGGTCATTGCAGCCGCCCAATCCGTAGGCATTCGCATCGTCCTATTGCGCTCGGCGTACTTGCGCTCAGGATATGAACTACCACCGGATCCAGGCCAGATCCGGTTCTTCGAGTCTGCATCGCAGTTTCTCGGCAACATGGAGGCGCTCAGCAAAGAATACCCCGCCGATTCCACCGGCGTGCGCTTTGGTGTAGCGCCGCATAGCCTGCGCGCCGTGCCGTTGCGTGAGCTCAAAGAAATTGCTGCCTGGACCGGCGAACGCCAGCTGCCTCTCCACATGCACGTGGCGGAGCAAATTGGAGAAAATGAAGCCTGCTTGCGCGAGTATGGGCTGACTCCGGTTGCACTGCTGGGCAGGGAAGGTCTTCTTGCTCCCGGCTTCACTGCGGTGCACGCGATTCATATCACGGCGGATGAAATCGAGCTGCTTGCCAGGGCCAACGCAGCCGTGTGCTCGTGTCCCACAACCGAGCGCAATCTTGGCGACGGCATAATCGCCGCCGACCAGGTGATGCGCAAGGGCATCCGCATTGCGTTCGGGTCGGACAGCCAGGCGCAGATTGATCCCCTGGAGGATGCACGCGAGCTGGAGTATCATCTGCGGCTGGAGCGGCAACAGCGTGCCATCCTGGACCAGATCGGAGAGCAGACCTTGGCCTCGCGTCTCTTCGATTGCGCCACAGTCAACGGAGCCCGTGCGCTCGGCGTCCCCGCGGGCGAATTGACCAAAGGTCTCTCGGCCGACTTCTTCACCGTGGATCTGGGCGATATGTCGATCGCCGGCAACTCCTGCAACGATCTATTGCCCTTGGCCGTCTTTTCACTCAACCGGTCCGCCATTCGCGATGTAGTGGTGAACGGCCGCTGGGTAATCCGCGATCAAAGGCACCCATTGCAGGAGGAGATTGTCTGCAGGTTCAAAGAGGTCCATCGCAAGCTTTGGGGAAGCAACTAAACTGGGCTTACCTTACCTATGACGAAGAAAACTCGCACCGTGAGTATCTCTGAAGCCAGGGCGCAGCTTTCAAGGCTAGTCGATCTGGCTTCCAAGGGGCAGCCGTTCATCATTTCCAAGGCTGGTAAGCCCCTCGTCAAAGTCACCGCGGTTGACGATCCGGTACCGGTACCCGTGCGGCGATTGGGTTTCATGGTGGGCCAAATCGCCGTTCCAGAGGATTTCGACATGATGGGTAGATCCGATATAGAGCGGGATTTTGGAGGCTAATCCTTACCTTCAATCGAATGACGGGTGGCCCACCCCCCGGATTTCCTGGTGGGCTGAGTGGAACCCACGAAGTTCGTGCGGCTTTCCGTGAAGAATGCCGCACACGCGGCCACGAATGGCGCAACGTAAGGGAATTCGGGGTATCTCGCTGGTTTTCCGCGAGATGTGGGATACGTAGAACCTCAACCATTCACCTCAAGAAAACCACGGGGCTTGACAGGAAATCCGGGGCACCCGTCATCCGTCGAAAGGACAAAGGTGGAACGCCGGCTACATAAGATCTTTCTGTCGTTGGCGCTTGTCCTATGCCTGCTACGTTTCGCTTACCTGCGCGCTGACTTCCCCAATCACTCACCATGGATGATGGACCAGTCGAAGTTCACCGACGAAGGTTGGTGGGCAAACGCGGCCGTCCGACACTTCCTCATAGGGCACTGGCAGATTCCAGGGGACTACAATCCCGCCGTCGCAGTTCCGGTATGGCCGCTCTTGCTGACCGTGGTCTTTCACTTCACTGGGGTCAGTATCGTGGCCGCGCGTGCAGTGAATGTGTTTTTCTCCGTTGCAACCGTCGGCCTCGTTTACCTTCTCGTTCGCCGCTATGCCTCCGAGACTGCAGCAGCCCTGGCGGCCCTGCTCTTAGCGGCAAGCCCCTTCGCCTTCGCTTTCAGCCGCTTGGCCACGTTAGACACCATCGTGAACTTCGAGTTCTGCCTGATGCTTTGGATCGCGTCCTACGCCAGCCAACGTCGAATCTGGCCCTCGATCCTGCTTGGCATCCTCATCCCCATCCTGCTGTTCACCAAGACCACGGCAGTCGTGTTAGTGCCCGCGGCTCTATGGCTGCTCTGGATGGCAACGAAGAAAAAACTCCTATTGCCCGCCCTATGGGTGAGCGCCGTGGCAGGCGCAGGGATAGGTACGTATCTGTTCGCGGTCCTACATTCCCGATACGCCGACGACTATCACTACTTTTTTGACATCAACGCACTGGCGGACGTGGAATGGGAGCACACTGCCTTTTTCCTTCGGCAGCTATTACGTCACTCCACGTGGATAGACCCCATTCTGTATCCCGCTGCGCTGGCCATACTTCTCCTCTCCCTGGTTTGGTTGCGGCGCCTATGGAGAAACCCCCTCTTCACCGCATCCTGGCTAGCTTTCGCAGGCAACGCCGTCTATATCCTTCGCCGCCAGGATGATTACGCTCCCAGATATTTTCTGGCCATGCTGGTGCCATTGGTCCTGATCCTGGTTCTTGCCCTGCAGGAATTCAAGATGCGCAACCGCACTCTGGCATCGCTGCTTGCGGCCACCCTTGCAGTCGCCCTGGTGCTCGATACCGCTCGGGTACTCGGCTTCGTGGCCCATCGCCAATACCAGTTCTACAGCGCCGCAGAATCCATCAAGGCCATCGTGAATGCGGACCCGCACACACACCGCCTGCTGCTTGGTTCAAGCGGCGACCAGTTGTCGCTGATGACCGGCATTCCCTCGATCAATGATGGATACAGCAGCGAAGACCTGGCTCAAAAACTCTCTCGCTATCAGCCCGGTTGGTATGTAGGCTGGAACGAGCTCGACCAGGACATTCTCGGCTCTATGTCTGCTTTCCGCCTGGACAAGGTTGCGAGCTTTCGCGTCTTTGACCATGATGAGAGAGACTTGTTGACGCTCTATCGCATGGTTCCCGCGAAGCCCTCTGGAGGCTCTTGAATGACGAAGATTTTCCTCGCGATTTTGCTGGCCTTGGCTCTCGCTGCTCCCGCGTCTGCAGCGACTCCCCTCCGCGTAATCTTTGATACCGATATGGGCAACGATGTTGACGACGCCCTCGCGCTGGCCATGCTGCATGCACTCGCTTCCCGAGGAGAGGTGAAACTGTTGGCCGTTACCGTGAGCAAAGACAATCCCTGGGCCGCGGAATACGTTCGAATGGTCGACGAGTACTATGGTCGAGGCTCGATCCCGGTCGGTATCGTCCACGACGGCAAGGAAAAACAAGACGGCTTGTATGTCCGGCAAGTATGCGAGCTACACGGCCGCCACTTCGATAAGAAAGCCGTACAGGACGCGGTGGAGCTGCTGAGAAAGACCTTGGCCGGCGAAAGCGACGGCGCCGTGACCATGATCCAGGTGGGCTTCTCCACCAATCTGGCCCGGTTGCTCGAGTCTGCCCCCGACCGCTATAGCGATCTCAATGGGACGGACCTGGTAAAGAAAAAGGTTCGCTTGCTCACCGTGATGGCCGGGAACTTTGCCGAGCCCAAACGCGAGTACAACGTAATGATCGACATTCCCGCTGCAACCAAACTCTTTGCCGCCTGGCCAACCGACATCTACATAAGCGGCTTCGAAGTGGGAGCAGCAATCTTATATCCCGCTGTCAGCATCGAGAACGACTTCCCCAAGGACAATCCCGTTGCCGAGGCATACCAGCTATACGCTAAGATGCCGTACGACCGCCCCAGCTGGGATCTGACCACGGTCCTCTACGATCTGCGGCCCGATCGCGGATATTTTGATGTCTCCCCACCCGGCGACGTGTCGGTTTCGTCGAATGGAGTCACCAGCTTCCAACCCAGCCCGCAGGGCAAGCGGTACCTGCTAAAGGTGGATGCAATACAAGTCGCGAGAGTACGCGAGGCTTGCGTATGGCTCGCGTCGCAGCCAGCAGACCCTTCACGATAAATTTGCTCAAGCTTGCGGTAAAGCCGCTCAACGAAAGCACGGCTTCAGAGCTTGCGGAAAAACTCCGGCTTTGAAGGGTACGGGCTTCAGCCCGTGCGTAAGTGGTTGTAAATAGATTCGGCTTTAGCCGCTACGGTTTCCAGTGAAGCGCAATGCATTCTGCGAAAGTGGGCCGCTTCGCTTGCACGCGCGCACATGCGTTGTCCCACCTCAAAAAAACCTATCCAGCTGGAAGAAAATCTTCCTGTGACCCGTCCCGTTGCCGGCGGCTCCGGCAATCTCAAACGGGCCGATCGCAGTCTTGATTACGATCCCTACCACTCCATCCATGGGCACGCTGGGCTCGTTGGGCACAAAGAACGTCTTACCCGCTTCGTAGGTGGTGATCAGGGAGATGCTGTCTCCCAGGAAGGGAGGCAGCTTGGCGAGCCGGCGAATATATCCAGTCTGAAAAAGATAATACTGATTGGTAATCAGTTCGTTCTCGCCAAAAGCGGAGAGCTGCATTCCGCCCCCCAGGCTAAATGGAGGGATCCCCGTACTCTCATAGCCGAAGGTCGTACCCCCGGATGCTGTCAGATAGGCTGAGGACTTCGCGGTGAGGGGAAAAAGAAAGCGCGTCCGAAGTTCAGCGAGCGGGAACGGCTTTTTAGTTCCGGTATTGGCATCCCACCATTCTCCACGGAAGGCTGCGGCCATGCCGCGCATGGGCAAAACGTTATCATCGGTTAGGTCGAGGTTATAGTGAAGCCTGGTAACTCCGATTCGCCCCGACTGAACAGGGTAGACGACCGTATCTCCAATGACCGGAGAATATCTTTGATACGCCGATTGATAACCTAAGCGAACCTCCCCAACGTTGCTGAAGGTGTACCCGAAATCGAGAGCTCCGCCAAGCTGGCGCTTCCGATACTGCGAGTCGATGTGATTGTCGTAATAGAAATAAAATTTGTCGGTATTGAGGGCGACCTGTGGAGCAATGAAAAAGTGGGTGGTGGGTGAGAACGGATGGTAATACTCCGAATTTAACTCGTAGAGTGATCCCACAACCACGTCGTTGCGCAGCTCTGATCCAAAGCTGCCATAGTCCAGGAAGGTAATCCGCGCGCCTGCGCTGAAGAGCACCTCGTTGTAGTTGGTTCCATCGATGATGATCAATGGACGCACGATGGGTGGAGAGTAAGGCTTTTCTTCCACTGATACCAGCAGGCCCGGCACGTTATCCTTTTCCGTCATGCTGTAGTTCAGCGTGGCAAAACGTCCGCTCCCGGCAATCCTGGTAAATTGCTGCTCCAGGTTATCTTGCTCCACCGGCCTGCCAACGTCCGGTCCTAGCCTGCGTTGTATCCTGTTCGCCAGCGCCGGCGTGGTGCCCGTCACCTCGAGGAATTGAGGAACAGGGACCGCAAGTGTGCGTTTCTCGCGCCTGGCAATGTATTCCTTCCAGGACGCATCATCCACGGCCAGCTTGCTCAGGATGGTTTGTTTACTTTCGGCCGCCTCATAACCTGCCCGGACGATCTCTGCTGCTTTGTCGTAATCGAGCGCCGTGTACTTGTCCAGGGGCACTGTGACCAGAACGTCCGCCATCTGCATGCTCTTGAGTTCATTGGCGGCGATCATCACGCTCAATGACTGGCCCAGAACAGAAAAAGTGTTAAGCGGTTGTTTGGGGTTGAAGCTAGCCGTTTGTAGATAGACCGCGATAGTAAGCTGGGCGCCCATGCTCTGCGCAACGTCGACCGGCAGGTTGTTGAGCAACCCTCCGTCAGCGTACAGCTGGTTCCCGGAGCGCACCGGGGTAAAGATCCCGGGAAGCGACATGGTTGCTCGCAGCGCGAGGGCCAGCGAGCCATCATGAAAAACGTGTTGCTTGCTGGTGGTCAGGTCGGTTGCCACGCAGGCAAAAGGGGTGGGCAGGTCGTTAAAGCTCTTGATCTCGGAGTAGGGAAGTGCCACGTGATCGAGGATGAAGCTTACCTGCTGGCCGCTGTTGAAACCTGCCGGCAGCTGAATGCCTTTGCGCAATCCGAACTCCAGTCGAGTCGGAAACTCGATCGCATCCTCTTTACGCCGGTAGGACAAATCTCGGAATGGCAGTTGGCCGCTGAGCGCTTGGTCCCAGTCCACATTCTGAATCAGCTGCTGGATTTGGTCGGGTGTGCTGCCCGTCGCATAGATGCCACCGACCAGGCCTCCCATGCTTGTACCGGCGACCAGGTCCACTGGCACGTGGTGCTCATAAAGCCACTGCAGTACGCCAATGTGGGCCAAGCCAAGGGCCCCGCCTCCTTCGAGTACCAGGCCGATCTTCGCCCGCTTCTGCGCCCCCTCCTGGGCTTGGAGCGCATAGGTCAGTAAAAGCGCGAGCAGGAACAGCACTCTTACCCGCTTAACCGCATGACTTGTCCGATTATGATGCAACGTCTTCAGATCCGCCATTGCCCAACTATCTGGACGGGATAGTACCATCTGCAGGGCACTCGCCGACCAGCTGCGACGGCAGACGTGCTCTAGTCGAAAACAACCGTTTTGTTGCCAAAGCAGAGGATGCGCTGTTCCAAATGCCAGCGGACGGCGCGCGATAGAACAATGCGTTCCAGGTCGCGGCCTTTTCCGATCAGGTCTTCCACCCGATCCCGATGCGAGATACGGATGACATCCTGCTCAATAATGGGCCCCTCGTCGAGCACCTGGGTCACGTAGTGACTGGTCGCACCAATGAGCTTTACCCCCCGTTGGAACGCTGCGTGGTAGGGCTTGGCCCCTACGAACGCGGGCAGAAATGAGTGATGAACGTTGATAATCTTCTGCGGATAGCGAGCCACGAATTGGGGAGAGAGAATCTGCATATACCGGGCAAGCACAATGAGCTCGATCTCGTTTTTCTCGAGCAGTGCTATCTGCTCCTCTTCCGCGGCAAACTTGCGCGCGGCACTCACCGGAATGTTATGAAAGGGCACGTTGTAGAAGGCGGCCAGATCACGGGCGTCCTCGTGATTGCTGATCACCAGGGCCAGCTGGCAGGGCAACTCTCCTACTTGATGGCGATAGAGAAGATCGATTAGGCAGTGTTGATAATGCGAGGTAAAGATGGCGACGCGGGGGCGCCGCTGTTCCATAACCACCCGCCAGGTAAATCCGAACTTGTTCGCCAGCGGCGTAAACGCGCCCGGAAACGTCTCCTGGTCAAGATCGAAGCCACTCAGCGACCACTGGATGCGCATGAAAAACATCCCTAGTGCCGCATCCTGGTGCTGATCGGCGTGCACGATATTGCCGCCATGCTCAAGGATGAACTGGGCGATGCCCACCACTAAGCCTTTGCGGTCTTCACAATACAACAACAGGGTGGCTGCGGATTCCATGCTACCTCCTCTGGTATACTAGAAGAATACGAGAAGTATCTTAAGCTTGGATGGCACTCCATGTGTGGAATCCTTGGCTACTTTCGAAAATCCGCGGACACAGACCACCACCTCGGCGCCACCATACTCAGTATGCTGGAAGCGCTGGGTCGCCGCGGCCCTGATTCGGCTGGCGTGGCCTTGGTGGGTCCCGCACACCGCGCTGCCTACATCGTCCGCGTGCAAGCGGGCGACGAACTGGAGATGAGCAACCTCGCCATCGAGGCCAACCGCGGAGCCATCCAGAACTTCACCCGGATCCTCAACGACGCTTACGATCTCTCCAGCAGCGGCGTCTATGTGCGCTTTTTGCTCGCAGGAAAAGTCGATCTGCCCGCCTTGACCGCCGCCATCGAGTCTCTGGGCGAAGGCATCGAAGTGCTCAGCATCGGTCATGCGATGGAACTCTCGAAAGAAGTAGGAACGCCGCATCTGCTCGAGGGCAAACATCATATCTCCGCGTTTGCCGGCTCCCACGGCATCGGGCACACTCGTCTCTGTACCGAATCGATCGTGGATCTCAGCCACTCGCAACCCTTCTGGGGACGCGGAGCCGCGGATCTGGCGATCGTCCACAATGGGCACATCACCAACTACCATCAGTTGCGCCGCAAGTATGAGCAGCGCGGCGTGCGCTTTGCTACCGAAAACGATTCTGAAGTCCTGGCCGTCTATTTGGCGGAATCGCTGAATCGCGGCGCTACTCTGCGGGAGGGCCTGGACGGAGTGCTGCGGGATATGGATGGCGCTTTCTCCTGTCTAGCCGTAACAGCAACCGAGATGGGCTTCGTCAAAGATCCCTACGCATTCAAGCCGCTGGTAGTTGCCGAGACCGACGATTTCGTTGCCGTGGCCACCGAGGAGATCGCCATCCGCTCGGCCATTCCGGGAGATTACAAAGTCTCCGAAGCCCAGGTAGAGGAGGTGCGCGTGTGGTCGAGATAGCAGACGTTGGCATCGATGCCGCAGCGCTTTCCACCCGCGAAATCAATGCGCTGATCCGCTCCGCCTTGCAGGGTGGAGCGGCAGAGATATCGGTCAAAAACCCCAATGCCCGTCACAACCTCGGGGTTGCTTTGCTGCAACCAGGACGGGTGCGTTTTCAGGGCAGCGTGGGCTACTACTGCGGTGGCCTGATCGATGGTGCTGAGATTCACGTAGATGGGAGTGCGGGCTGGGGCTTGGCGGAATCCATGAACCATGGCCACGTAGTCGTCCACGGGGGCGCCGGCAACGGAGCAGCCGCGGCGATTCGCGATGGTACCGTGGTGATCCACGGCGATGCGGCCGCGCGCCTCGGCGTCTCCATGAAGGGCGGCCTGGTGCTGGTCGGCGGCGACTGCGGTTACATGGCAGGCTTCATGGGGCAGAAGGGAACACTCGTGGTATGCGGCAACACCGGCCACGCCTTTGCGGATTCGATGTATGCCACCACCTGTTATGTCGGCGGCACTATCGGTGGCCTTGGCACAGATGCGGTGGTTGAGCCGCTGGCGCCGGAAGAGGCGGAGCTGCTCGATCGTCTGCTGGCCGAACATCTTCCGCCCGCGGTGCGCGCGCAAAAGCCAGCCGGCCGTGACTTCGCCAAGGTAGTCGCCGGGCGTAAACTCTGGAACTTTGACAAGCACAATTGGAAACACTGGCAGGATGCGCTCTAGATGAATGACTCAGACCCGACCCGCCCTCTGCTGCAAACCAGCGGGACCTACTCGCCTGATGTGATGCAGGGCATTCACACTAAGGCGGAGACAGGCATCTATGAGATTCGTGGCTATGGCACCTTGCGCCAGCGCCGTTGGGCCAGCTTCGACGACCTGACTTTCCTGCCCTGCGGGCTTACACGCATCCCGCTCGAGGGCTACCGCGAAAAGTGCTCCACCAAAACCGTTCTCGGCGGACGCTTCGCCAAGCGCCCACTGGAACTGGAAATCCCCATCATGATTACCGGCATGAGCTGGGGCGCGCTCTCCTACAACGCCAAGGCGGCCTTGGCCAAAGCGGCGGCCAAGGTGGGCACCTCGAATACCACTGGCGATGGCGGCCTCTCTCCTGCGGAGCGGGAGTTTGCCAAGGATTACGTGTACGAGGTGCTTCCCTCTCGCTACGGAATCGACGTGCACGATATGCGGGGGGCCAGCGCAATCGAGCTGACCATTGGCCAGGGAGCAAAGCCCGGCACCGGCGGGCTCCTGCTCGGCTCAAAAATCTCCGAGACCATCGCCCACCAACGTGACCTACCCGTCGGGGTCGACCAGCGCAGTCCGGCCAGGCACCCTGACATGCTGGGACCCGACGACATGGTGATCAAGATTGAAGAGCTGCGCGAGGCGACCGACGGGCAGGTCCCTATCTTCGTGAAGCTGGGCGCCAGCCGGACCTTCGATGATGTCAAGCTCGCGGCCAAGGCCGGCGCCGACGTGGTGGTGGTGGACGGTATGGAGGGAGGCACTGGCGCATCGCCCGCGATCCTGCAGGAACACACCGGCATACCCACTCTGGCTGCTGTCTGCGAGGCGCGTGCGGCCCTGGAAGACTGCGGGTTGTATGGCGAGGTGCAGCTGATCATTGCCGGTGGCATCCGCGACGGCGTGGATGCCGCCAAAGCGATGGCCCTGGGCGCCGATGCGGTCTACATCGGCACCGCGGCTTTGATCAGCCTGAACTGTAACAAGCCGCTCTATGTCGAGGACTACCACGCCCTCGGCACCGAGCCCTACCATTGTCATCACTGCCACACCGGCCGCTGCCCGGTAGGCATTACTACGCAGGATCCGGAGCTGATGAAACGGCTCGATATCGAGCAGGGAGCGGAGCGCGCGTTGAACCTGCTGCGAGCCATGACCCTCGAGATCCAGATGCTGGCGCGCGCCTGCGGCAAGTCTGACGTGCACCACCTGGAGCCGGAAGACATGGCGGCGTTGACCATGGAAGCATCGATCATCTGTGGCGTTCCCTTGGCCGGCACGCGCAAGGTCTTCGGAAGATAGAGCCGATGTCCTTTCTGTTGAAGTGTCCAAACTGCGGCGAGCGAAGCGTCTATGAATTTCGCTTTGGCGGAGAGATCCGGCAAAGACCTTCTCCCCAAGCCGAGCCCCAGGCCTTTGTGACCTACGCACTCTACAAGCGAAACATCGCTGGAGTGCAGTGGGAGTGGTGGTATCACCGCGGCGGTTGTGGCGAATGGTTCAAAGCCAGTCGTAACACGCTGACTAACGAGGTCCATGAAACGCTGCTGCCGCAGGATGAGGAGCAGCGAGGATAATGGATAAGCCGGAGATCCTCTTTCAGTGGAACGGCAAGTCCGTAACGGCAAAGCCCGGCGATTCCGTGGCATCCGCTTTGTATCGTTCCGGGATACGCGCCTTCACTTATAGCTATCAACACGGCCGTCCACGCGGTCTATTCTGCCTCACCGGCTCCTGTCCCAATTGCATGGTGAACATCGATGGCGTGCCCAACGTGCGTAGCTGTACCACGCCGGCGCGTAATGGCCTTTCCGTGCTCTCGCAGAACCAGAATGTTTATCGCGGCTTCGATTCGCCTGCCGTCAAACGCTTCCCCCCGGCTCCGCCGCTCTCCGAGTCAGAACACCATTACCAGCATGCCTACCTGCAATTCGATGTGGTTGTGGTCGGCGGCGGTCCGCATGGGATAGAAGCTGCTCTCGCATCCGCAGAAGGAGGCGCGCAGGTGGCATTGCTGGAAAAACAGCCAGGGCTCGGTGGAGACTCCGTAGGGGCGGAAGAAGTCCTGGCCCACCCAATGATCACAACCTTTGTAAACTGCACTTGTTTTGGCCTGTACGAAGGCAATCTGCTGGGCGCAGTGCACATCGATTACGACCGGCCTCATGCGGAGACGCTGCTGCATCTACGCGCCGGCCGCGTGGTCGTCGCCACGGGTGCTTATGAGACGCAGTTTCTCTTTGCCAATAACGATCTGCCGGGGGTGATGCTTTCGACCGCGGTGCTGCGCCTGCTGCATCAATACAAGATCGTTCCCGGCAAACGGGCCGTTCTGATCGGAGATGCAGGCCGATGTTCGCTGATGCAGACTTACCTCGAGACCGCAGGGATCGAAGTGGTGGCAAGCCTGCCTATTGGCTCTGTCATCAGCGCCGTGGGAGAGGATCATGTTCGCGCATTAAAAACCGAAACAGTTACCTATAACGCGGACCTGGTAGTGATGTGCGGGCCCATGGTTCCGGACTTGGGCTTTTTGGCTGGAACCTCACCCCAGTCAGTAAGCCTGGTAGGAGCTGCTGCCGGAGAGAGCTTCACCAATCAAACCTATATTCCGCCGCCTTCCGCGCAATCCACGGATGCCATTGCCTGCCTTTGCATGGACGTTTCTGGCCATGATGTGGCAGAGACCATCGCCGGTGGCATGGGTCACATCGAGTTAATCAAGCGCTTTACCAAGCTGGGCAAGAGCGCCTGCCAGGGCCGCATGTGCCAGATGGCGGCCGTGAGTCTCTGTGCGCAGATTAGCGGGCAAACCACCGCACAGGTGGGGACCACCGTGGCCCGGCCTCCTGCTCCTCCGGTGACGCTCGGTCTGCTCGCCGGCATGAGACATCATCCTGTGCGCCGCACTCCAATGCACGATCAACATGACCAGCTGGGCGCGGTGTGGATGGACATGGGGGACTGGAAGCGGCCGCGCTACTACGACCCCGCCGGTACTGGAAATCAAGACCATTGCGTCGAACACGAATATCGCTCGGTGCGTGAACGCGCCGGCATCATCGACGTCAGTACACTTGGCAAGATTGAAGTGAAAGGCAGCGATGCCGGACGCCTGCTCGACCTTGTCTTTACCCATAACTTCTCCACGCTGCCCGTCGGCCGTGTCCGCTACTCCGTGTTGTGCGATGAGCTCGGAACCATAGTCGACGACGGGACCATCTCGCGCATGGACGAGCAGCTTTACTTTCTCACCACCACCACGGGGAACGCCGACTTCGTGCAGCAATGGCTGGAGTGGTGGGCCGCTGCCGCGGGCATGAAGATCAACATTACTAACTTGACCGCCGGACTCGCCTCCATGAACCTTGCCGGCCCGTTGGCACGCGATGTGCTGGCCCATCTGACGGATTGCGATCTATCCTCTTCAGCATTCCCCTACATGGATTGGCGGCAGGCCACCGTCGCGGGTTTGCCGGCCACCATGATGCGCATCGGCTTTGTGGGCGAGATGGGCTGGGAGATTGTGGTCGCAGCCGAATATGGAAGCCATCTTTGGGAGCAGGTGTTGCAGGCAGGTGCCTCGGTAAACCTGCGGCCTTTTGGGGTGGAGACGCAGCGCGTCCTGCGCCTGGAAAAGAAGCACATCATTGTCGGCGTGGATACCGATGCTCTCAGCAACCCTTATGAGGCAGGCATGGCTTGGGTGGCCAAACTTGATAAGCCCGACTTCATCGGTCGTGCTGCGCTCGCCCGCATGAAGCAGAGCTCGCCCGAGCGCATGCTCGTCGGGTTTGAATTAGAGGGAGCCACCGTGCCTCCCGATGGTTCTCCAGTATTGGTCGACGGCAAGCCAGTTGGTCTGGCAACGAGTGTTCGCTTCTCCTGGGAGAAGAGGAAAGTGATCGGCATGGCATGGGTAACACCTGCGGAAGCAAAGCAGGGCACGCGCATTACTCTCCGCTCCGACGCCGTCGACTACTCTGCGCATGTAGTTGAGGAAGTCTTTTACGACCCTGCGGGTCGACGGTTAAAGATGTGATGGAACGGCGATCGGCATTGCATCGGTGTCACCTCGAGGCTCAGGCTCAGCTCAAGACCTTCTCGGGTTGGCAGCTGCCTGCCTGGTATACCGACCTGTCGAGCGAAATCGAGCATCTTCGCTCTGCCGCAGGTATCTGCGATATGAGTTATCTCTTCAAACTCGACCTCAAAGGATCGGCTGCTGAGTTTCCGCCGCCCGCCCGATTGTGGAAGCTTACTCCTGCACACGGGTTGGTTACGTCTCCGTTGCCCATTGCCTTCAAGGCCTCCTCATCTGTCACCGACGTTACTTCCATCTACAGCGCAATTCTGTTGGCCGGTCCAAAGTCGCGGGAAGTGCTGCAGAAGCTGACCACGCTCAATGTGAACGAAAAGGCTATGCCCCTAGGCGCCGCCCGCCAGACCCGGCTGGCGCACGTAAACGCCACCATCCTCCGTAGCAAAGGCTTTCTCATATTGAATACCCGCGACGTCGCAGAGTACGTCTGGCAGACATTGTTGCACGTAGGCGCTCACCCCTTCGGAATGGTTGCACAGCAGCGTTGGATGGGGACTCATGAAAGCGCATAAGCCGGATACCGTGATGTGGGGCAGGCATGCCCTCAAGCCCACCTACGACGTGGCCATCATCGGCGCCGGCGTGCATGGGCTTGCCGCGGCTTATTATCTGGGAAAAATCCACGGCATCCGCAAGGTAGCACTGCTCGAGAAAGGCTATATCGGTTGCGGAAACAGCACCCGCAACACGGCCATCTTGCGTTCGAACTACCGTACCTATCCCGGCATCGCCTTCTACGACGCCTCGCTTCATCTCTATGAAGGTCTAGCCCAGGAACTGGATTGGGAATTGGACTTCAACCAGAGTGGGCATTTCACGCTGGCGCACACTGACTCCTCGATCACTGGCCTCCGTATTCGGGCAGAGAACAACCGGCTGATGGGAGTGGACAGCCGAATGGTCGATCGGAATGAGTTGCGGCGCATGGTGCCCGCGATGGATATGTCCGATCGGCCGCGATTTCCCATACTGGCGGCCCTCTATCACCCGCCGGGAGGAACCATCGGGCATGATGAAGTGGTGCAGGGCTACGGCCACGCCTGCGATGCCATGGGTATTGAGGTGCATCAGTTTACCGCCGTCACGGGACTTGAAGTCGCGGGCCGCAAGGTCATCCGTATACAAACAACCAAGGGTGACTTATCCGCCGGGGCGATCCTGAACGCCACTGCTGGTTGGGCCACGACCATCTCCGACATGGCGGGAGTCCCGCTACCCATTGTGAGCCAGCCCCTACAGGCCTGCGTCACCGAGCTGATCGAGCCATTTCTCGACTACGTGATCGTTTCCTCGAACCTGCATGTGTACGTGAGCCAGACCGCCAAGGGTGAGTTGGTGATTGGCTCCGAGGTCGATCCCTACCAGACTTACTGCACACGATCGACTCTACCCACACTGGAGCAAATGGCCACCTATACGCTGGAGTTGTTTCCCCAGCTCCACGGCATCAAGATTCTTCGCCAGTGGGCGGGGGTCTGTGACATGACGCCGGATTATGCTCCTATCATGGGAGCGGCCGCCGAGTTGGACAATTTCTTTATGGATGTGGGCTGGGGCACCTGGGGCTTCAAGGCGGGACCGATAGCGGGCAAGTGTTCGGCTGAGACAATTGCTACCGGCAAAGCCGCGACGCTGATGGAGCCCTTTTCGCCCAACCGCTTCGCCAGCGGCAAGCTATTGGGAGAAAAAGCCGCGGCCGCGGTCTCGCAGTAACTTCAACCACGGAGGCACGGAGTTGACAGAAGATCTCAAGACACTCATAAAGCAAAAAGGGATTGAATACTTTCTCTGCTCTTTCGTCGAAATGAGCGGCATTCCCAAGGCCAAGCTTGTCCCCGCCACCGCGCTTGAGGACATGGTGAACGAAGGCGCAGGGTTTGCCGGCTTTGCCGCGGGAGATGTGGGACAGGGCCCCCACCACCCGGACCTGGTATCGATCCCGGATATGCAATCCATGATCGTATTGCCCTGGCGAAAAACCGTTGCCTGGGTTCCAGGAATGCTCCAGGTCGAGAACCAGCCTTCCAGGTACTGTCCGCGCAGAATCCTCGCTCGTCAACTGGAGATTAGCCGCCAACGCGGTTACGAATTGATGGTGGGGGCTGAACCGGAGTTCATGTTGTTGAAGCGCAACCAGGATGGCACCTGCGCGCCCTGGGATGCAATGGATAACGCGGCCAAGCCCTGTTACGATATGCGCTCGCTGCACCGCAACCTGGATCTGCTAACCGAGCTATTAAGTTACATGCAGGAGCTCGGATGGGAACCCTACGCAGCCGACCACGAAGATGCCAACTGCCAGTTTGAAATTAACTGGAAGTATGCCGATGCACTCACCAGCTGCGACCGGCAGATCTTCTTCAAATGGATGGTCAAGATCGTTGCCGAAGAGCATGGGCATCTGGCTACCTTTATGCCCAAGCCATTTGCCAACCTCACAGGGAATGGTTCGCACTGCCATCTGAGCCTCGCGGATTCTGGGAGCAAGAAAAACCTCTTCGACAGCAAGGACGATCCTCTCGGCCTCTCGCCAGAGGGTCGCTGGTTCATGGGCGGCATCCTGAAGCATGCGCCGGCACTCAGCGCGATCCTGGCGCCTACAGTGAATAGCTACAAGCGCCTCATCCGCAGGGGACCTCGTTCGGGCGCCACCTGGGCTCCGGTCTACATCACCTATGGCAGCGCCAACCGGACGCAGATGATCCGCGTTCCCGGTCCAGGCCGCATTGAAAACCGCATGGTGGACGCGGCAGCAAACCCTTACCTCGCATGTGCGGCGATGCTAGCGGCCGGCTTAGACGGCATCGACAACCGCGTCGATCCAGGAGAGCCAAGCCACGACAACCTGTACGAAGTCCCGTGGGGCGAGTTGCAAGCCAGAGGCATCGGCCATCTTCCCCCGACGCTGCAAGCGGCGGTCGAAGCCTTGTCAAAGGACGAGGTAGTGCGCAATTCACTGGGCGCAGACTACTCGGATTACTACATCCAGGTGAGGACAGAGGAGTGGGAGAGCTACCACAACAGCGTCAGCCAATGGGAGCTGGACCGCTACCTCAACCTCCACTAAATAGCCGAAGAACCTGCGGCTCTGTTCATCCCCGATAGCGGCTGCTGAGGTGAGCGCCGCCCTCCCACCTTTGTCATCCCTAGCGTACTCCGGACTTCCTACTAAGCTGCGCTAATCAACGGCCACGTATGCGGCTTTCCGTGAAGAAAGCCGCATAAGCTTTACCGAAACCACGAAGTCCGACAGGAAATCCGGAGGAAGCCCAGAGCCTGCCCTGAGCGAAGCCGAACGGGGATCTACAGTTCAGCGGACCCCTCGTGGAAATGTTTTCAGATCTGCCTACCCTTTCGCTAGCTGTACTTGTTCTACTGCGACCGTTTTCTCCGTCGGCGCCGGCCAGTAATACCGTTCCTTCTTGATCGCCTCGATGTAAGCAGCGCGCGCCTCACGAACAGCCTGGCTCTCGGACACTTCTGCGATCGGCACATCCCACCACGAGTGATAACCGGGCACGCGATCGTTATAATCCGTCTCCACCACGACCACCGAGGTGCGATCCTGTTTCTTCGCCTCCGCTAACGCCGTGCCCAACTGTTCATAGGTGCGCGCGCTGACGGCATAAGCTCCCAGACTGGCGGCGTTGGCGGCGAAATCGACAGGGATCACTGGGCCGGTGAGCCCTTCCTCCCGATAGCGGTACTCGGTGCCAAATCCTCCACTGCCAACGGCACGGCTCAATCCACCAATGCTGGAAAATCCATGGTTATCGAAAAGCACAATATTCAGTTTGATCTTTTCCTGCAGGCTGGTGACAATCTCCTGCGCCATCATGAGATACGAACCATCTCCAACCAACACATACACTTCGCGGCTCGGATCCGCCATCTTGACGCCTAGTCCCCCGGCAACCTCATAGCCCATGCATGAGTAGCCGTAATCCATGTGATAGCCCTTGGGGTCGCGCGTCCGCCACAGCTTGTGCAGATCGCCCGGCAGGCTTCCGGCAGCATTGACGATAATGTCGCGCGGGCCCAGCGTGTTGTTGAGCAACCCCACCACTTCGCCTTGGCTAAGCGGCGGACCATGCCTGCGCGCGTAGATGCGATCGACCTCCTGGTCCCAGGCCGTACGAAGGCGGCCAACCTCACTTTGGTATGTTTTCGGAACCTGCCACGATGACAACGCGCTGCCCAGCTCTTCCAGCGTCTGCAGAGCATCCGCCGTCAGCGGTAGCGCGGCGTGCTTGAAGGCATCGAACTCGGCAACGTTGATATTGACAAACCGCACTTCGGGATCCTGGAAGGCTGTCTTCGACGCCGTAGTAAAGTCACTGAACCGGGTGCCGATGGCGATAACCAAATCCGCCTGTGCAGCCAATTGATTTGCAGCGGAAGTCCCAGTAACGCCCATCGCGCCGACCGATTGCGGATGATCCGCGTGAAGAGAGCCCTTCCCCCCGTGCGTCTCGGCCACAGGAATGCGGGTTCGGCTGGCGAAGTCGGATAACTCGCCCGTTGCTTCGGAGTAGATGACGCCGCCGCCGGCGATGATCAACGGCCGTTGCGAGGAGCGAATCCACTCACCAGCCTGCCTGAGCAAGCCACTATCCGCGCGCGAGCGGGCGATCGTCCAAACACGGTGCTCGAAAAACTCCTCCGGGTAGTCGTAAGCTTCGGTCTGCACGTCCTGCGGTAGAGCCAGCGTCACGGCGCCCGTCTCCGCCGGCGAGGTCAGTACGCGCATCGCCTCCGGTAGCGCAGTGAGAATCTGCTCCGGCCGCTGGATACGGTCCCAGTAACGAGAGACCGGGCGAAAGCAGTCGTTTACGGAAACGTCTTGACTGGCAGTCGACTCCAGTTGCTGCAACACCGGCGCGACGTTGCGCCGCGCAAAGATGTCGCCTGGCAACAACAGAACAGGGAGCCGGTTGATCGTCGCCAGGGCCGCGCCGGTGACCATGTTGGTCGCCCCGGGTCCAATCGATGAAGTGCATACCAGCGTGCGCAGCCGGTTGCTCATCTTGGCGAAACCCGTTGCCGCATGAACCATGGCCTGCTCGTTGCGGAAAAGGTAGTAAGCGAAGTCAGGATTCTGCTGCAGGGCTTGTCCGATGCCGGCCACATTGCCGTGGCCAAAAATCCCCAGGCACCCGCCAAAAAACTTTTGCTCGCGGCCGTCACGTGTGACGGATTGGGACTTGAGAAACTGAATAATGGCTTGTGCCATGGTCAGTCTGCGCGTCATAGTTTCCCCCTTATCGGATCTCCCTCCGGAGACCGGCTTTTCCTTACGCTGCACTGGACACGAACGCGTCTGCGGCTTCTTAAGGAAAGCCGCATGAGGTTCGACAACGCCACCAGACTTTACGGGCACAATCCGGAGGCCGCCTACCATCCTACTGCACGATAACCGCTTAGCGCATCTTTCCTAATGGTGCAGATTGGATAACCGAACATCACGCGGCCATTCCGTCGAAGTCGGGGCCCACGGGGCACGCGATCTTTGCGTGCCCGGGGTGGAAAGAATGGCCGCACATAACAGACCTCACCAGGCGATAGTCTTAGGAAAAATGCGTTCGCCAACCGCCTGCCCAACCGTTCTACCCCCGCAGTGCCTGGTCCAGGTCGGCGATGATATCCTCGGCTCCCTCCAGCCCGACCGAGAAGCGGAGCAGCGACTCCGGCGAACGTGAAAAAACGCCTTCGATGGAAGCCCGATGTTCGATCAGGCTGTGGGTACCTCCCAGGCTGGTAGCGCGCACGACCAGCTTCAGCCGCGAAGCGAAGGCAAAGGCCTCCTCCCGTCCCCCATGCACCTCGAAGGAGAGCATTCCTCCGAAATCCCGCATCTGTCGGCTGGCAATCTCGTGCCCCGGATCGCCGGGCAGCCCAGGATAGTGCACAACCGAAACGCCCGGGTGCGTGGAAAGGAATTCCGCTACCCGGCGGGCATTCTCGCAATGCAGCCGCACGCGGGGAACCAGTGTCTGCAGCCCACGCAAAATAAGCCAGCAGTCAAAAGGAGAGAGGACCGCACCCCCGACCCGCTGAAACTCCTTGATGCGTGCGGCCAGATCGCTTTTCTGCCCGAAGATCACCGCTCCGCCTAGCGCATCGCTGTGTCCCGAAAGATATTTGGTCAAGGCATGAACCACCAAATCCGCGCCCAGTTCCAGCGGGCGTTGCAGCACTGGAGTGGCAAAGGTATTTTCACAGGCAAGCGGCACCTTCAGACTGTGCGCCAACTCGGCTACAGGGCGTATGTCAACCACTTCCACCAGGGGATTGGTCGGCGTCTCGAGCCAAAACAGCTTCGTCTCCGGCCGGCAAGCCTTGCGGATCTCCTCGACATTCCGCATATCCACGAACGAATGCTTCAACCCCCAGCGGGAAAAGACACCGGTGACGAGTTCGCGAACGCCGAAATATAAATCCCGGTGGAGAACCACATGGTCCCCCGGCGCCAGGGCCTGAAATACGGCCAGGCTCGCCGCCATGCCCGTGCTGAAGCAAACCGCCTCTACGCCCCCCTCGAGATCGGCCAGGCACTCTTCGAGCGACTTCCGATTGGGGTTGTCAATCCGGCTATAGAAGAAATGCCTGGAGAATCCTCCATCAGGATCGCGTTCGAAGGTGGTCGATGTGTAGAGCGGGGCAGTAACCGCGCCGGTAGCTGGGTCCACATGCCGCCCGGAATGGATAGTCTGCGTTTGAAGCTGCTGGTTCAGATCCGGCTTCGAGGTCATATCCAGAGTTTATTACGTTGCGCAGGTGGACCAATCGAGCACTGTCACGCCGGCAAACCAGGTGCTTATCCCTTAGACAACTATCGACGCTCTTCTCGTATCTGAAGAGATACCGCTGTGTTCCCCGGCAAATTTTCCGCACATGGAGTGTCGTGTGAAAGCGATTTGAAGGATACCTGTGCGCACGCCTTGGGCTCTCTCCTGCCCGGCGGTCAGGTACTCCTGGTGAGCTATACCGAAGAGACGGATGATCCGCTCAGCGGGGATACAGCCGCGTCTTTCTTTATCAAAGCAGCGGCTCCAACCTTGCTGCCGATTTACCAAACACGTCAGCCACATTACCGGCTCGACCTGTTAGGGTTCCGGAGCTAGCCGCTTCCTTACGGCCAAGCATCCAAATCAGGAAGGAAGGGAGAAGAATTATGCCGGAAAAAGAAGTAGTCGATCGGGCAGAAGAAGATCTAAAGGAAGGCAAATCGCCCTCCACGGCTGCTGGAGAATTTGTCCACGAAGAAATCGAACACGTGCGGGAAGGGAAGCACGGCGCACGGTCGCCGCAACAGGCAATCGCAATCGGGCTGAGCAAGGCTCGCCGGGCCGGAATTCCGCTTGCGCCTCCCAAGCCCGGGAAAACGAAAGAGGCCACCCGGAAGAGTGCAGAGCGAGATTACCGCAAAGGACAATCCGGCACCGCAAAGAAGGTATCGGCTAAACGCTCGCGTGCGACTGAGAATGCCCTGAAGAAGGAATCGCGCTCGGTGGCATCCCACAGGGCGCTTTCCGCCCACGCCAAGAAAGCTGCGAAGTCGCGATAAGGAAATCGTCGCCGCTGGTTTGATCGCCTCAACGGAGTCTACGTGCGCACGACTTCCATCGATGGCGTGACCTAGCCGTGCCAATCAGGTGCTCACCCATGCTGGCGTCTGCCTCTCATTCACCGCCCTTAGCGAGGGAATCAGGGAAACTCGGCCAATTTCTTTTTGATCTGTTGGAGCCCAGACCCTGGCACTACACACCCACCTCGTTAGGCAAATACTCCTTGCTAACGCTCACGTACCCGTCACGAGCAACGCGCTTGCCACGTTCCCGATACATGGCTTCATCCCGCGGCTGGGGCGTGCCCAAGCCATCGACGTATCGGTTGTACATGCAGAATGCGGCCGCAATCAGCACCGTATCGTGGATCTCCATGTCCGTAGCGCCCTCCGCCCGCGCCTTCGCCACATCTTCGGCCGTGACGTGCTTGCCGCCCTTTTGCACATGCCCCGCGATCACCAACAGCGCCTTCAACTTGGGCGAGATACCCGCGTTCTGAAAATCATGCTTCACTTTCTTCACCAGCGCCTCGTCATCATTCAAGCTTGCCGCTGCGATCGCCCCATGGATGGTCTGGCAGTAGTAACAGTCGTTCTCTGAGGAGACATAGGTCGCTATCAGCTCGCGCTCCCCAGGGGTAAGCGAGTTAGGCCCGTGCAGTAGGATCTCGACCAATTCATTGAGGGGTTTGGCGGTCTCCGGCCGGAAAGCCATAGCGCCACGAATTCCAGGAAGACCTTCGGGTAGTTGAATGTGAGCCATATAGAGTAAAGTCCTTTCAGGAAGTGATGGGCAAGGTCGACCTCTCGAGCCATGCGCCCGTACGGATCCATTGAGGACAACATACTACCTGCGCTGGTATGTGTTGAGCATCGGCCAAAGGGTGGAGACCGGCCACGCTCGATCCAAGCGATGATCGCCCGCCCCGGCCTGCCGTGGGAGCGCCGCAGGCGTGGCGCCATGCTTACCGGGTGGATGCAACCTGCGGCTGACGCGCCCGCGCGAGTTGAGCATGCAGCAAGTCAAAAACAGCTTGCATCCCAAACCCCGTTTTGGCGGACACTTCAAACACCTGCATTCCAGGGCGAACGCTCTCTATGTTGTGGCGAGCCGCCGGAAGGTCAAACTCCGCCGCCTCCGCCAGGTCCATCTTGGTAATAATTGCCACGTCAGAGCTATTGAAGATGGTGGGATACTTCAACGGCTTGTCTTCACCCTCGGTGGCAGAGAGCAGCACAAATCGCAGTTCTTCTCCCAGGTCGTAGCTGGAGGGGCAAACCAGGTTTCCGACATTCTCGATGAAGAGAAAATCGATCCGGTCCAGATGCCACGATTCAAGCGCCTTGTCCACCATTTGCGCATCCAGGTGGCAGACCGTTCCGGTGTTGATCTGTCGCACATTCGGCGTCGCCCGTCGTAGCCGTGCGGCATCGTTTTCAGTAGCCAAATCCCCCACCAGGGCAGCCACCCGAGAATCCCGTCCCAACCCCGCCAGCAACTTCTCCAGGAAAGCTGTCTTTCCCGAGCCTGGGCTTGAGACCAGGCCTACGACACAGGTGCCCTCTCTGCGAAATCGTTCACGCAGATCGCGGGCCAGCAAATCGTTCTGCTTAAGAACCTTCGCCCTGACTTCCACCATGCGTGTGTTCATGCCGCAATCTCCAACGAAGCAACTTCGATCTCGCGGCCAGACACAATCTTTTGCCCTGGGCTGCCGCACTCCGGGCAACTGAGCTGATAGAGCGACGGAGGGACGCGGTCCTTCTGACACCTGTCACAATAAATAACCAGTGGAATCGTCTCGATCACCAGCCGCGAGCCTTCCAACAACGAGCCCTCACAGGCAAGCTCGTAGGCGAAAAGCAGAGCCTCTTTATCCACTCCGGAAAAGACACCCAGCTTCAGGTGCACCGCCTCGACATCCAGCCCACCGCGGTTCTCCGACTCCTCGGTGATCTGATCGATCATGCTGATGGCGATCGAAAGCTCGTGCATCTCTCCTCCTGACAGCCTGCAGAAAAACTCACTTCTCTGATGGAAACCGCCTCCAGAAAGTACCAATGCTCTCACTTCTCTAAAGGGCACGGCCTCCAGAAACTACGAATGCTCTCACCTCTCTGAAGGGTACGGCCTTCAGGCCGTACGTCGATGATCTGAATCAATCCGGCTTTAGCCGCTGAGGCAACATTCTTTCCCAAATCGGTACCCCTAGCAGCCTATTTGCTGTTACATCGAACGGATCTTGAGGTACCGGCGCAGGTCCGGAGCTACCGTCACTGCCAGACCGATCAATACCAAACCGAGTGCGCCTAAAACCAATTTTGCATTCATAATGTCCTCTCTTCTTGCTGTCACTACACTAAGCTCACTTGCTTGGAAGTAGCAATGCGTTCGGCCAGCTGCACCACCATCTTTGCCGCCTCTTCCACCGCTGCCTGTACCGGCGCTGATAAGCCCATGCGCCCTTCCAACTCATCGCCGAAGTCCTGCGGCTCGCAGCCCACGACCAGTACCTGTGCGGAAATCGTGCCCTGCGAAGCAGCGAGGTGCAATACCCGCACTGGATCCATGCCGTGCGGATTGAGCTCCGTCTCCGCTGATGTTCCACTGGCTAATGCTGCCAGGTCTGGTTCCACCACGTAGAGCGTGCCCGGCGCTTCGCCGCGCGGCAGCGCATCCACGATAATCACCGCATCCCAGGAATCGAGCAGGGCGTACGCCAAATCAAAACCCCGGATACCGAAATCCTTCACCTTTAGGCTTTCGGGCAATGGCCGCTTGCTGAGTGCAAGCGCCACCTCAACCCCAAACCCATCGTCCCCGAGAAAGATATTGCCCACGCCAGCCACCAGAATCCGCGCCGTCATGTGGGCTCTCCTTTCAGCACTGGTTCAATTTCATCGGGGGAGAAGAAGAAGCGGTGCCCGGGCTGGCGCATCATTCCGAACTCCCGGCCCGGGTCATCGTCCAGCACCAAACCCAGCTGAACATGGTCTTCGAAGTCCTGCTCAATCGCTTCAATGATCGCGATCTTGCCCGCCAGCGCCATGTCGAGAATATCGGCCTTCTTTTTGGGACATATGCGCACCCGATCGCCAACCCGCAACTCGATGCCGAAAACGCGCACGCTCTCGGGCGGTGCGGTTGCTTCCTCAAAAGGATTCCAGTCCCCGTTCATCGTGTGTCGCCTCGAATTTCACGCAATCCGCGGATTACGCCGTGCGCCTTCAGAAGCGAGTCCGACGTGAGAGCTTCCGTGCGTTCCAGAATCCTGCGCGCGCGGGGATCACCGCTTCGCATCTCCTGCTTCTCGGCGTCGGTGAGCGTGAGCACGCGCAGCGTCAGCATCTCGTCCATCTCTGTCCCGTCGAAAAAGTCGCCTTCGCTCTCCGGCGCAATCTTGGGATAGTCGTACAAAATGATAGGCGAACAAAACATCATGCTTCGATCCGGCTCCTCGCCCACCAGCACCGGGAAGACACCGCTATTGCAACAAGCCGCAACCGCTTCGCGATAGGCCGCGTCCGGATCAAGCAGGGAGACAAACTCTCCGTCCCTGATACCCAACAGCAGGTGCGCGGAGACGCAAGACAAAGGAAGAGCTTCATCCCGTTTAGCTAACGTGCCACTTGGCAGTGGGCTCGCGTTCTGCACCTCGAGGTGGAGCTTGTACACGCCATCCTGAAGCATTTCCGCGCTGATGCTCACTTCGACCTGCAGGCTTTGCTGAAGCGCAGTGGAGGGCCCTGCGGTCTGCATTTCCATCGCGTTCGATATCGGAGAAGTGATGAGGTCGCCAATCCGCAAACCCACATGCTCCCAAGTACGCTCGACCGCTTCGTCCCACGCCAGGGAAGGGTCCGTCAGCTCATCCGCATTCTGCGTCGGTACAAGCTGTAAGAAGCTGATTTTCAGATCAAGGCCAGCTCCCGCATCCGCCACCGCAAGACACTCAGCGACCAGGCGGAACGGTTCCTGGGGGCGCTGAGCCTCCGCATAAACGCGCGGGTAGAGAGTTCCGAAATTCCATCGCTGCCGGTTCTTGATTGCGCTTGGCCGATAGGGATAGAGAATGTATCCCTCGTAAAGAATCGCCGCCGCAATCTTTTCTGCGCCGTCGAAGTTCATGCCTTAACCTCGTCCTTAGCCTCTGCGGCTAGCGCCCGGCTGATGGCCTGCTCCCAGGTGGGGATACCGTGCCGCACCTTGTACTCGTAGAGCTGCTCGAATACATCCCGCCGCAGGCATAGCCACGACGTATTGGGATAGTGCATCTCCATCATCTCTTTCCACGTGGCGATGGGCAGAAGGTAGTTGGCCTCGCGGTCCCACGGCACTTGGGCGACTTGAAGCGACCCATCCTCGCCCTGGTAAAAGACCGTGCCGCTGAACATCACGCATACGGGAATCTCGCCCGTCTCCAGCGCGTGAAAGTACTTGGTCGCAGCAACATTGAAATCAAACGTGCAGGGCAGCTGCAGGTCGACCAGCACATTGTCGGTAAACCCCGGAACAGCCACTGTGGCATTCATCCACAGCAGCGGTCGCACGGTCCGGCTCCATCGCTCTGGTGTGCCGAAAAGGTCAAGCAGTTTCTCCTGCTCCTGGGGAACATAGCGCCTTTTGGATGGCTCGATCTGCACCTGGCAGCGCAGTGTAAGCGTGTGGATCGCCTCCGATGCCGGCAGGTTCGTGATGCGCAGCTTCAGCGCAATCAGCGGAGCGGCCGCATGCGGCACGGCTTCAGCAGCTTCGATCTTGAAATGTAGCTCAGGCATTGGGCAATTCTTTCACTTCGACGCTTCGCGTCTTCAGGTCGGCGAAGAAATGGTGGATCTCCTTCCACACCTCAGTTCCCCCGGAGAGCCCACGCCAGTGCATGCGGATCAGGCCCACCAGCCGGTAGCATTCGTCGACCGGAGCGATGTAGTACTGTGCCGGCGTGCCCACCCGGTTGACCAGAAACGTCTCGACATCCGGCTCCATCTTCTGCAAAGCAGGGTGCTCGCCGGCGATCTCCGACCAGGATTCGAGGCTGAGCAGCGATTCGATCGCACCAGCAGGGCTGGGATACATCGCCATCACCTTACCCGCTGCGCTATCGCGATAGAAGAAGGCGAGGTTAATGGGAATCATCAGCGACTCCCACTGCAAGTCAGCCATCTGGAAGTCAGTGAGCGCGCGAATGCGCCGCGGAACGCGGAGGAAGTGCGCTCCTGCCTGTCCGCAGAACAGAACAGCGCACCCATCGCACGAGCACAAAATCTCCCGCTTCTTGGGATCCAGCAAATGCTGGTGAACAGGTCCCAGCGCCGCGCTGCAAAGCTCACAGCGTTCCGCCGTGGGCGCCTTGCGCGCTGCTATCTGCCTAAGAAAAGGAAGTGTTCCAGGTGCCATTGCCGTCCTGTCCAACCAAGCGCCGCTTTAATGAAGGGTACGGCCTTCAGGCCGTACGTAAATACAACCGAAACCAACCCGGCTTTAGCCGCTGAGGGCCAGCTCTCTCCATCCCTCCATACCTTCTGCCGAGGTAAGCGCTGCCTTCCCATTGTCAACCCGCCAGCCCCGGCCCGCCGTGGGAGCGAAGCCGAGGGACCTGCGGTTCTCTCTCCCCTCAACAACTCTCCTCGAAGCGAATTACGCAGGCGGCATATGAGGCATGCTGGGGTGAATCGGCTTGCGGGTCTCAACATTGATCCCCGTCGCATCGTCTTCAAGCCGATCCACTGGCCTGCGAAGTGGAGTTTCAGAAATGGAAGGCCTAACTCGAGGTATCTCTTTAATTGCCATCGCGTCGCTCCTTATTTCAGCACGACAAGGTTGGAGGTGTGCGAAGCCTCAGCCGGAGCATTTTCCGCGACAATTTCAAGAATGTCGGGAGCCGCTTCATAGAGTGCTTCTTCCACCGCGTTCTTCAGGGTGAGGGAAGAGGATGGACAACTACCGCATGTGCCGTGCAGCTTGAGCCGAACGATGCCATCGCGCACGCTAACCAGCTCGCAGTCTCCGCCATGAGACTTAAGGTAAGGCCGGACCGCTTCGAGACCGCGCACAACCCTGGTCTCGATGTCATCCGGGTGGAGGGAGTGCAGCAGGAACATGCCGGCGACGAGATTGTCCTCCAGGGCCGCGCTGAGCACCCGCTCGCCCTCCGCCGTTTCCACGCACCTGTCTATCAGGCGCTGCAACGCAGCGCCATGCAACTCCACCACGGACTGGACCAGTTCCAGCGCGGCGGCCCGAACCTCCGGGTCGCCCGCCTGGTCGAGTTTCGCTGCCAGTTTCTCTACGTGTTCGCTTTGGGCGCGGAACTCTCCGCGCCGCGGTCCGGTCATTGGTTGCTCAGCGCTGGCCGCCATTATTCGGGCCCTGCCGCCCCGAACATGGGTGAGTGTTTCACTTCGATCACCTTGCCGTCCCCGACGTACATATGTACTCCGCAGGGCAGGCATGGGTCGAAGCTACGAACCGTGCGCATGATGTCAATGCCTTTGAAGTTCTCCGGACCATTGTCCTCGAAGATAGGTGTATTCTGCACCGCGTCCTCGTAAGGGCCAGGAGTTCCGTAGACATCGCGCGGATTCGCATTCCACGGAGTGGGTGGATAGGGATGGTAGTTGGCGATCTTGCCTTCGCGGATAACGACGTGGTGCGACAGCACACCGCGCACCGCCTCGTGGAAGCCGCATCCGATAGCTTCCTCAGGCACCTTGAAGTCAGACCATGTCGACGTGCGGCCAGCATTCAACTCACCCAGCGCCTTTTCAACAAAGTAGAGCGCCGTCGCTGCCGCATAAGCCTGGAAGTAGGTACGAGCCCGATCCCGCTCCAGCGTGTTGCTCCACTGCGGAATCTTCCACTCGAATTGCGTTTCAGGCAACATCGCCGTTTTAGGAAGATTGATCTGGACGCTGTGGCCGGTAGCCTTCACGTAGCCGATATCAACCAATCCGGAAAGCGCTGTGGACCACAACCGTGCAATCGGTCCGCCGCCGGTGTCGAGCGCCAGGTGGTCTCCCGTGCGCTGGTCATACCACCGCGGTGACATAACCCACGTATAGTTCCCGCCGAAGTCCCGCTTCTGCGGGCGGGGAAGCGTCGTCTGGTTCCAGGGGTGATGCTTGTCCACCGGATTTCCCAACGGGTCTCGCGCAACAAAGGTCTCTGAGCCCTGCCAGTCGTCATAGTAGGAGCTGCCCAGCAAGATCCTGATATTCAGGTTGATGTCCACCAGGCTGTTGGTCACCAGCTTTCCGTCCACCACCACGCCGGGCGTCACGTACATCTTCCGCCCCCACTCCGCCATGTTCTTGTATGTGTAATCGCAGCTGTCCGGATCGTTATAGGATCCCCAACAAGCCAGCAGCGTGCGCCGCAGGCCGACCTTCTCGTACCCCGGCATCGCCTCATAGAAGAAATTAAAAAGGTCGTCATGCAGAGGCACGACCCTCTTCATAAATTCGACATACTTCATCAGGCGGACCAGGTAGTCGGTAAACAGCTGTATCGTGGCCACTGTCCCTACTCCACCCGGGTAAAGCGTCGAAGGATGCACATGGCGCCCTTCCATCAGGCAGAACATCTCGCGCGTCATGCGGCTCATGGCCAGCGTCTCGCGATAGAACGAGCCAGTAAAAGGATTGAGCGCCGTCATGATCTCAGCAATGGTGCGAAATCCGTGTTTGTCTCCGTTCGGGCAAGCAGTGGATTGGGCTTTAGCCCAGACTCCGGGATTGGTCTCCTTTACCATCTGCTCGCAAAAATCCACACCCACCAGGTTGTCCTGGAAGATGTTGTGGTCGAACATGTACTCTGCCGCCTCGCCCAGGTTGATGATCCACTCCGCCAGGGGCGGCGGCTTGACGCCGAAAGCCATATTCTGCGCATACACCGCGCAGGTAGCGTGGTTGTCGCCGCAGATGCCGCAGATGCGGCTGGTGATGAAGTGAGCATCGCGCGGATCTTTGCCCTTCATGAAAATGCTGTACCCGCGAAAGATCGAGGATGTGCTGTGGCACTCGGCGACTTCCCGGTTGGCGAAGTCGATCTTGGTGAAGATGCCGAGGCTGCCCACGATCCGCGTAATCGGATCCCAGTTCATCTCGACCAGATTGCGCTTCTTCTTATCGACCTCAGAGATTGTTTCGGGATAAGTCGCCATGGTTTTTCCTTTTGGGGTTGAATTTGCCGTTTTGAACGAAGCGCCGTTTTAATAAGTGGTAGGCCGGTACCCGGTCGTGAGTTGCGGCCTCGGATGCCGCCATTTCGGTTCCTTGTTCACCGTGGTGTTGGTGAAACCGCGCATGGTGCGGATAAAGCGCCCGTAGGTGCCGATGATGCTCGAGGAAAGCTTGGCGCCAGGCGGCTCGTCCATAAAGGGCATGAACTTATCCGGGAATCCCGGCATGGTACATCCGATGCAGATGCCGCCCACGTTCGGGCAGCCGCCAATGCCGCGCATCCATCCACGCTTGGTTACATTGCAGTCAACCACTGGTCCCCAGCAGCCAAGCTTCACCAGGCACTTCGAGGATCCATAGTGAGTCGCAAAGTCGCCCTGCTCGTAATACGAGCCGCGATCGCAACCCTCGTGTACGGTCTTGCCGAAGAGCCACGTCGGCCGCAGTTGCTGGTCCAACGGGATCATAGGCGCCAGGCCTGCCACTTGGTACAGCAAGTAGAGAACGGTCTCCATGAAGTTATCCGGCTGCACCGGGCAGCCCGGTACATTTACAATCGGCAACCCGGCCTTGGAACGCCAGTCCCATCCCAGGTAGTCGGCAAGCCCCATGGCGCCCGTAGGGTTCCCTTGCATGGCGTGAATGCCGCCGTACGTGGCGCACGTCCCCGCACCGATAATGGCCAGCGCCTTCGGTGCCAGGCGATCGATCCACTCGCAGGTTGTGATCGGCTGGCCCGTATCCGGGTTGGTCCCCATCGCTGCCCAGTAACCCTCCTTCTTGATCTTCTCGTTGGGAATCGAGCCTTCCACCACCAGGACGAACGGGTCTAACAGACCCTTCTCAGCTTCATAAAAAAACTTCATGAATTCATCGCCGTTCTCGTAGGCGAGAACAGGGTTGTGCAGATGAACTTTAGGCAAACCTGGTATCGCACCCAACAGAACGTCCTCGATGCTTGGCTGTTCCGCCGCGGTGACGGAAACGCTATCGCCGTCGCAACTGAGACCCGCTGTGATCCAGAGAATGTGAACGTCAGAGACGGCGGGAGCTTTGGTGATGCTGCTTACCTGTTCAGCCATGAAATTCTCCTTCAACCGTAGGACTTACGAAGACGATGCGCTACGCCCGGAAAACCAGCGAAGCCCATAAAGATGGACGTGCGAAACACGCATAGTGCTTGTGATGATGGTGTAGTAAATCGGGTTGGTAGAAGCAGGGCAAGCCTGTCACCTGGGGGAGCGACATTTCACGCCACACTTCTCGTGAAATCGCCGACCGCTGAAAACTACGCCCAGTCCGCATCACTGTCAAACGCTGCCAATTCACACGCTCAAGCGAATGTTCATCTGATGATTGCTATCGGGATTTCCCCGATTTCCATTAGCAGGAATCCCGGACACCAGAGCATTTTCGCAATGGGCGTAGAACGAAGCGGCCTTGTCAAAATCGGCTTTTTCGGACCGCTGGAGTTTTCCCACCGAGGACGGGTGCCCCACATCTCGCTCCGTTTTTCGCGAGATCTGGGATACCGCGGATGTCCACCGCTAAGTGCATCGGATAAATCGGCAGTCACAGGGAAAGAGCGATGGTATCGATGTGAATCAGCAGATGCGCGGCAATTGCTCCCCGAACATCACATCCAGCACGCGCGTTCCGCCGATCTGCGTCTTCATCAGCACCATGCCCGGGTGTTCGGCGACGACCTCTCCAATGACGGCCGCATCGCGGCCCAAGTCGTGCTGTTGCATTTGCCCGAGCACGGCTTGCGCCATCTCTGGTGCAACGATCGCCAGCAGCTTTCCCTCGTTGGCGACGTAGAGCGGGTCCAGCCCCAGCACCTCACACGCGCCCTTGACCGAATCGCGCACAGGGATCGATTGTTCGCGCAGTAACATTCCCACCCCGGCCCGCTTGGCGATTTCGTTCAAGCTGGTGGCTGCCCCGCCGCGTGTAGGATCGCGCAAACAATGGATGAACTCCACGCCGCCCGCAGCTGGAGTGCTGAGCATAGCCGCGACCAGCCCATTCAACGAGGCACAATCGCTTGCGATCGCGCCTTCAAACTCAAGGCCTTCCCGTTGCGACATGATGGCCATACCGTGGTCGCCGATATAACCACTCAGAATGATCTGGTCGCCCGGCCGCGCGCGATCTGCCGAAATGTTCACGCCATTCTCGATTACGCCAATGCCTGTGGTGGTAATGAATATCTGGTCACCCTTGCCGCGATTGACAACCTTGGTATCGCCGGTTACAAACGCCACTCCGGCCTCCGCGGCCGCCGCGCGCATGGACTCCACCACGCGCCGCAGATCGTCCACGGCCAGGCCTTCCTCGAGAATGAAGGCGGCGGAGAGATAAAGCGGCCGCGCGCCGCTCATCGCCAAATCGTTCACCGTCCCGTGCACCGCGAGACGCCCAATGTCGCCGCCAGGAAAAAATATCGGGGTCACCACGAACGAGTCGGTTGTGAAAGCCAGGCGAGCGCCGCCGATCGTAACCACCGCCTGGTCA
This sequence comes from uncultured Acidobacteriaceae bacterium, assembly GCA_963743365.1. GTDB lineage: Bacteria > Acidobacteriota > Terriglobia > Terriglobales > Acidobacteriaceae > PALSA-350. The sequence continues at coordinate 41,845 of CAVUQE010000008.1, read as the reverse complement.
TCGAGCTTGTCCAAAATAGGATTTCTAAATGCAGGCAAAAAGATCTGGTCGATCAGGTCGGCGGTAAGCTTGCCGCCGCTGCCATGCCCCAGCACAATCTGTGGGTGCTGAAAAATAGGCAACGGACAAGACCCAAATCCGGCCGTGGAGGGTCGTTCGCCGTTTTCCTCGTCCCTGGCGGATATATGAGAACTAGCCATTGGCGTGCGTCACTTCGATTTGCACCGCGTCCGCGGGTTTCAGATGCCGCCCATACGCGTAGTAGGCAGCGCAAGCCCCCTCAGCCGACACCATCGTTGCCCCCAGAGGTCGCTGCGGCGTGCACAGCGTGCCGAACGCCGGGCAATCGTGCGGCTTTTTAATGCCCCGCAGAATCTGGCCGCTGATGCATATCTCCGGCTCGAGGGTGGCGATCTCCGCCACGTCGAATAACTTCTCCGCGTCATACAGCGAGAACTCGTCGCGTAGATGGAAGCCGCTCATGGGGATGTTGCCGATGCCCCGCCACTTGCGATCAGCCACTTCAAAGACGCGCTCGATCAGCTTTTGCGCCGGCAAGTTGCCCTCGCGCCCCAGAACGCGAGAGTACTGGTTTTCCACCACCGCCCGGCCTTGTTCGAGCTGTTGCAGCGTCAGCAGCGTGCCGTGCAAGATATCGATAGGTTCAAACCCCGTCACCACAATCGGCACATGGTAGCGAGCACTGATGGGTTCGTATTCGCTGTACCCCATCACTGCGCATACGTGGCCCGGCCCAAGAAAGCCCTGCACCCGGTTGTCGGGCGACTGCAGGATCGCGTCCAGCGCCGGTGGAACCAGCACATGCGAAACCAGCAGCGATACATTGTTCACCTGCTCTTCGCGCGCACGCCACGCCAGCATGGCATTTGCCGGCGCCGTGGTCTCAAAACCGATGGCAAAAAAGACCACCTGTTTGCTCGGATTCGCCCGCGCCAGCTTCAGGCAATCGAGCGGCGAATAAACCACCCGGATATCCCCACCCAATGACTTGATCGTAAATAGGTCGCCATCCGAGCCCGGCACCCGCAACATGTCTCCAAAGGAGCAGAAGATAACATTCTTTTGCCGCGCGATCGCGTGCGCCTTGTCGATCATTTCCAGTGGGGTTACACAAACCGGGCAGCCTGGCCCATGAACCAGCTCCACGCCCTCTGGCAGCAGATGATCGATTCCGTTCTTGACAATGGAGTGCGTTTGCCCGCCGCATACTTCCATCAACACCCAGGGACGCGTCTGAATACGGCGCATCTCGCCGACAATCTTCTTGGCGACGTCACCGTCGCGGTACTCATCCAGATATTTCATTGTCGATAACCTCCGGGTTCCACTTCCTCAACCACGGGCGATTCCAATTCCGTGAGTTGATCCAGATCCCTTAACGCCTGGTAGGTGCGCTCCGCCTCTGCTTCATCGACCCGGCTGATGGCGAAGCCAACGTGCACCAGAACATACTCGCCAACCTGCGTCTCGGGCACGTATTCCAGGCAGGCCTCGCGCACAATCCCGCCGAACTGAACCTTGGCCATGCGCATGCCGCGCTGGTCGAATGTCTCTACCACCTTGCCGGGTATCGCCAGGCACATGTCATTCTCCTCGGCGCAATTGGTCGTTTGCCACCACAGCCTGTCCGAGCGAAAGGCCGCCGTCGTTGGCCGGAACTTGAGCGTGCAGAAATACCTCAAATCCGCGACGCCGCAACTCTACCACCGTCCGGCCCAGAAGGTATAGGTTCTGGAAACTACCGCCGCTCAAGCAAGCCCTACGCATAGCTTCTCTCGATGCGATGCGGCTGCACACTTCGCCGATGGCCGCGCTCAGCGTGTTATGAAAACGCGCCGAAATCTCGCCCGCCCGCCGCCCCGAAGAAATATCCTTCGCGATGGAGACAATAACCGGCCGGAAGTCGAGTATGGCCGGTTCGCCCTCCTCTATCCCATACTCATAGCTATCGTAGACCCCTGGATCTGCCGCCGCTTCCAGGGCAATCGCTGCCTGGCCCTCGAAGCTCACTTCAGGAGCCAGGCCCAGCAACGTCGAAACGGCGTCAAAGAGCCGCCCGCAGGACGAGGTCTCCACCGTCTGAATACGCCGCGCAAGCATCGTCTCCACCAGCGCAACCTGCTTCTCCTCTACACCTTCAAAGCACCGCAGCTGGTCGGGTATCTGGCCTCCGAAGGCATCGCGCAGGTAGCTGAGCGCCATACGCCACGGCTGCCGCACCGCCGCGTCGCCCCCGGGCAGCAAGACATTGCGCAGATGGGCTCGCCGGCTGAAGCCGGCAAAATCTGCAACCAGAAATTCGCACCCCCAGATCCTGCCGTCTGTACCAAATCCGGTGCCATCCATCGCCACACCCAGAACACGGCCGCGCAGATGGTTCTCTGCCATGCAGCTGACAACGTGCGCATGGTGATGTTGCACGCCGATCCGGCGTGCAATCCCTGAAGCCAAAGCCATACGCGTGCTCATGTACCCGGGGTGCAGATCGTAAGCTGCTGCCCGCGGTGTAACTTTGAAAACATGTTTCATGCGGTCAAGTGTTTCTTCGAAGAACCGCATCGTCTCGTAATTCTCAAGGTCGCCGATATGCTGGCTCAAAATCGCGTACCGGCCTTTGGTCAGGCAGAACGTATTCTTCAGCTCGCCGCCAAACGCCAGCACCTCATCCATCTCGATTCCCAAATCGATACTGTGGGGCACAAAGCCGCGCGAGCGGCGCAGCACCCGCTCCTGTCCTGCGAACGTGCGCGTAACAGAATCGTCCACCCGCGTGAAAATGTCGCGGTTGTGTAGCAGGAACCAGTCGGCGACGCTGCCCAGCTGCTGCAGCGCCTCCTGGTTGCTCACCACAATAGGCTCCTCGCTCAAATTGCCGCTGGTCATCACCAGCGCAGCCCACTCGGACTCCATCTCCGGCGAATCGCTGAATAATAGATAGTGCAGCGGTGTATAGGGCAGCATCACTCCAAGGGTGTTATCGCCCGGAGCCAGGCCCTCCGAGAGTGGCCCACCGGGCAACCGCGAAAGAACTACGATGGGCCGCCGCGGGTGCAGCAGCGCAGCCTCGTCCTCTGCCGTGAGCCGGCAGAACTTCCTGACCGCCTCTAGATCGCGCATCATCAGCGCGAATGGCTTGTGCGGGCGCCGCTTGCGCAAACGTAACTCTCTCACCGCCGCATCGTTGGTTGCATCGCACGCCAGCAGGAAGCCGCCCAAACCCTTAACGGCAATAATCTTGCCCGACCGCAGCAATGCCCGTGTCTGGCGAATGATGGCCAGCGAATTCCGATCCGCAAAAGATAGATCCTCTAACGACCTACCCGCACTCTCCAGCAGGACCAGCGACGGTCCGCAGACCGCACATGCATTGGGCTGGGCATGAAAGCGCCGGTCGGTGGGGTCTTCATATTCTGCTCGGCACTGAGCGCACATGAGGAAGGCGGACATCGTAGTGGTCGCGCGGTCATAAGGTATATCGCGGATGATCGTGTACCGCGGGCCACAATGCGTGCAATTGGTGAATGGATATCCGAAGCGCCGGTTTGCCGGGTCTCCGAAATCGCGCCAGCACGCATCGCACGTGCCGGCGTCGGGAGGCACCAGTGCGAATCCGCCAGCCTCCTCCCGGCTGCGCAAAATTGAGAAGCTGGCCTCTCCCAGAACCTCGATGTCGGAGACAGTAATCTCCTTGATCTCCGCCAACTTGGGAGGATCCTCCTTCAGTGTCCGCAAAAACCCATCCAGCGCAGTCTCGCGTCCTTCGATCTCAATGGTGACGCCAGAAGAGGAGTTGAAGACATATCCAACCAACCCGAGCGAAGTCGCGACCTGATAAACGAACGGCCGAAACCCCACACCCTGCACGATCCCACGCACCAGGATGTGCTTGCGTCTGACCGTTTCGTTAAGATCGCCGGCCCGGAAGCTGAACATCCTCCGCATCATACTTGGCCTGGGCATTGAAGTGCGCGGGGGCGTTCCCCCTTTCAGGATGACCGGCGGCCCATCCATCTCCACCGACGCCAAGGTGAGCCACCGCCCTCAACTTTGTCATCTCCCGGCGCGTCGTAGGAGCAGCCAACTTGCCTGTGGCAGTTAAGAAAGAAATGACACCGCAAAATCGCCATGTACGCGAGGCCCGGAGGGCCGACCGCCAAACGTGAGCCCAGCCCGGAAGGGCTGGGAATATATTCCGAAGATGATCCGAGCGCCGTAGGCGCGGCCCTAAATCTAACCCACTCGCACCTGTGTCATCCGGAGGAAGCCGAGAGCCTGTCCTGAGCGAAGTCGAACGGGGACCTGCCGTTTCATCTTCGGGCTCAACGAAGCTCCGAAGTGTCGACCTTTCGCCCCAAATATCCCGAGAAATGAGTGTATACTCACTAAAGGTTTACCCAAATGGCCCGCCCTAAAAGCGAAGACAAACGCAACGCAATCCTCTCCGCCGCCACCGAAGTCTTCGCCGAGCGAGGCTTAAGCGCCGCGACCTCAGCCATCTCCAGCGCCGCCGGCGTGGCCGAGGGCACCCTATTTACCTACTTCAAGACCAAGGACGACTTAATCAACGCCCTCTACCGCGAGATCAAGTTAGAGCTGGCAGATGCCATGATGTCCGGCTTCCCACGCAGGGCAAGCATCCGCGACCGTCTCCACCATGTGTGGGATCACTACCTGACCTGGGGAATCAAAAACCCCAGCCACCAAAAGGTCCTGCAGCAGATGACGGTCTGGACCGGGCTCACCAAGGAGTCGAAGCATGCCGGCGTCGCCCCCTTCCTCGAGATCGAAAAAATGGCAGAGACTGCGGTTGCCGAGCATGTCTTCCTCGACCGGCCGCTGGAGTTCATCGCCGCCTCCATGAGCGCGCTCGCGGATACAACGATGGACTTTATGCGGCGTGACCCCAAACAAGCCGAGATGTATCGCAAGCAAGGCTTTGAGATGCTATGGGCCGCGGTGACGCGTAAGAAATAGTTTTTATGAATCCGAATGAGCGAGCAATCACTCATACATAAGAAAAGGAGCCCAGCCATGAATCCATGGTCAGTCGCCGATATACCTTCCCAAAATGGAAAACTCGCCGTCGTCACCGGCGCTACCGGAGGACTGGGCTACGAAACCGCCCTGGCCTTGGCGCGTGCCGGAGCAGAAGTTCTGGTCACCGGCAGAAATGCGGAGAAGGGACGCATCGCCATCGAACAGATCAAGCGCACTGTGCCCTCCGCGAAAGTACGCTTTGCCATGCTGGATCTGGCCAGCCTGGCGTCTATCCGCGCATTTGCTGAAAGCATGCTCGCCGGCGGACGGCCATTGGATCTGTTGATCAACAACGCCGGCGTCATGGATCTGCCCACCAGGCGCCTGACCCAAGACGGTTTCGAACTGCAATTCGGAACCAATCATCTCAGCCACTTTGCTCTTACCGCCTTGCTCCTGCCGCTCCTGCGCAAATCCCAAGACCCGCGAGTCGTGAATGTAAGCAGCCTCGCGCATCGCACCGGCAAAATCGATTTCGCCAATCTCCAGGCTGAGCGCAAGTACAACTCCTGGGCCGCCTATCAGCAATCGAAGTTGGCAAACCTGCTATTCACCTTGGAACTCCAGCGCCGCAGTGATGCCAATGGATGGGGACTGATGAGCAACGCCGCGCATCCGGGATTCGCGCGCACCGAGCTCATCCCTAACGGACCGGGCACCGGCGGTCTGAAAGGAGTAGGGATGAAGGTGCTTGGATCCTTCATGAGCCACTCCGCTGCCGCCGGAGCGCTGCCCACACTCTACGCGGCAACTTCTCCAGAAGCCGCGAAGAACGGCTACTACGGACCCAACGGCTTCTATGAGCTGAAAGGCTCGGTTGCGCCAGCCAAAGTCTTTCCCCAGGCAAAGGATGAGGCTGTGGCGCGAAAACTATGGGAAGTCTCAGAGCGGTTCACCGGCGTAGAATGGCCCGCCAGGGAGCAAACCTCCGAGACAGTTACTTTTCCCATGAAGCGAGAAGCATAGCGATGAAGGTCTTGGTTTTTGGTGCGACTGGAATGGTGGGGCAGGGTGTGTTGCGAGAATGTCTTCTCGACCCGGATGTGGAACTGGTGCAGACAGTCGGCCGAAGCTCCACCGGCATTCATCACGACAAATTACGTGAGGTCGAGCAGCGCGACTTATCGCACTACGCCGGGATCGAAGCCGAACTCTCCGGCTTCGATGCCTGCTTCTTTTCACTCGGCGTCTCCTCCGCGGGAATGAAAGCAGAAGACTACGAGCGCATAACCTATGGCATCACCATGGCTGCCGCGGAGACGCTATGCCGGCTCAATCCGCAGATGAAGTTCTTCTACGTCTCCGGTGCGGGCACCGATAGCACTGAGCAGGGCAAAAGCATGTGGGCCCGAGTCAAAGGAAAAACAGAAAACGCGCTCCTGCGCCTGCCGTTTGCAGCAGCCTATATGTTTCGCCCTGGCCTGATTGTGCCCATGCACGGAGAGCGACCCAAGGCCGCCGTCTATCAAGCCTTCTACTTCATCGCCAAACCGCTGCTCTTCTTGGCTCGTCGCATCTTTCCCAATCACGTCCTGACCACGGAGGAAATTGGACTGGCAATGCTGATCGTCGCCCGGCGTGGCTACCCGAAACACATCCTGGAAATCAGCGACATCCGCGCCGCCATCCAGACCTCTTGAGTTCGAACTCCTGTGAGGTCAGATCTCTAGTGATTGATCGCCTCGCTATCCGGGACCCTCACTTATGATTCGTTCTGCTATCGCAGTCTGGCTATCGGAGCGGCATCCATGTCCGCATAATCCTGATTTTCTCCACCCATCCCCCAGCAAAAGCTATAGGCGCGCGTGCCCACTCCGGCGTGAATAGACCACCCAGGCGAAACCACCGCCTGAAAGTCTTTCATGAGAATATGGCGTGTCTCTTCCGGTGGCCCCATCAAATGAAACACAACCGCATCCTGGGCGAGATTGAAGTAAAGATAAACCTCAGACCGCCGCATGTGCGTGTGTGGAGGCATCGTGTTCCAGACGCTTCCAGCGTGCAGGTGGGTTACCCCCATCACCAGTTGGCAGCTTTTGACGCCGCCAAGATAAATGTACTTGGAGACGGTCCGCAGATTGCACGTCTCCGCGCTGCCAATGGTTGTCGGGCTGGCCTCCTCTTTCTTAACCAAGGCGACAGGGTGCGCAGTATGTGCCGGGTAGCTAAGCAGATAAAAGATAGCCGGTGAAGCGGCATCCTTCGACTCAAAGCTGATCTCTGCATTGCCTCGACCGATGTACAGGCAATCAAGATTCTCCAGGTTGTAACTTTTGCCATTGACCTTAATAGAGCCGCTTCCACCAATGTTCAAGGCGCCCAACTCCCGCCGCTCGGTGAAGTACTCCGCCCGTAGATCGGCATCCGCCGGCAGAAGAAGTGGCTCCCATACCGGAGCTGCGATGCCCACGATGGTTCGGTCGAGATCGACATAAACCTGGCGGATCCCTCCCGGCTCATACAACGAATCCATCAGAAACGTTTCCCGAAGTTGAGCCGTGGTCATATGCGGATAGCGCGTGGGATCGGCCAACAGATAGGTCTGCATCATTTTCTCCTTCATCGACGGATCAAAACATCACCAAGTTGCCGGCATTCCCTTGACCCTGAAATAAAATTCGCCCAAGGGGATGAAAATCGCGGTTATCAAGCCGCCCCGTCCATCCGAATAACGGCTGCCGAGGTGAGCGCTACCCTCCCCTTGGTCATCCCGCCTGCCCCGGCGCGTGCCGCGGGAGCAGCCAACTAGCCCGCGGCACGCTGAAAAAAAATGACACTGCAAAATTGCCACGGACGCGAGGCCCGGAGGGCCGTCCACCAAACGTGAGCCCAGCCCGGAAGGGCTGGGGTATCAAAATCCCAGCGACCCGAGCGCCGTAGGCGCGGCACTAAACCTAAGCCGCTCGCGCCTATGTCATTAGGAGCGACTCCGGATTTCCTACGCGCTGCACCCATCAACGGCCACGTATGCGGCTCTCTTCAGGAAAGCCGCATAAGCTTTACCGAAACCACGAAGTCCGACAGGAAATCCGTTTTCCCAAACGCAACTGCCCAAGTGCGTCTCTCTTAATCTCGCACCACACTCTCTTTACCGGGCCGCTATTTTCCAACGGCGGGCCGAGTCCTGGGCGGGATCTGCTCTACCAGCCAATGGACCAATTCCTCTGCTCCGGCAAGGTTGTCGTATTCGGGAGGAAGGTTGCGGCCATTCGTGTATTCGTTATAGACCCAGGGATCGGCCACCGCAAAAACCGTGCCCTTACCGTATTTCGCTGAGGCCATCAGGATATCTCCCCGGTCTTGCAGCACAGAGACCGCGGGTGCTTTGACCGAGATGGTGCACGTATCTTTCATGAAAAAGACGTGCGCATGCTGAAACACCGGACCATTGCCGGCCACCGGGATCCGGCCCGGTTCATGGTTGTCACCGATCACGTGATGGCTTAACACCGGGTTGAAGTGGATGCCGAACATATCGGCGATCAGGTTGAAATGTTCTATCTCGGCGTTCGCTGGGTCGTTTGCCATCAGAAGCAGCACTCCTCCCTGCTTGACCCATTCAGCCACTTGCCGCGCGTCCTCCGGCTGAACATAGTGCGGGTGCGGATTCTTAACCGGAATATCTGGAGACACAATGACGTAGATCTGCGCCCCCCTCAACTTGGTCAAGGTTGGCGCGCTGTAAAGCGTATCCGTGGCCACGCCGGCCTTGTGGAAGACATCGCCTAATAAGGAAAAGCCACTATTGCTGACATCATTCCATTTGTAGTGGAAGTACTCCAGCTGCCCGGCCGCGTTGGTCCGCTGCTGGCTGTTAAACCACGCATCAACCATGACTGTGTCTCCACGGACAGGAGCGGCATGCGAGTTCTCCTGTCCCGTGCCGCCGGCTGCGCAGCAGACAATCCAAACCAGAAGGACCGCGCGTAGGGCCAATCCCACGCGCTGGGCACTTCGGTTCTTGTTCGGCGTCTTTAGCATCGCATCTAATTCTTTCAGGAGCCGGCCCAAGGTTTATCAAACCATATACTTGTTAATCAATGGAAATAAACCGTTCATGGCCCACTTCTGCTGATCAGCTCGACCTTGCCGACAAGCCCGGAAGGAGCCGGCTGCAGATGATCCATATCCTGCGGAACGAAGCGCTGCCCGTAGCGTGCCCACAGCAATTTGTAATCCGGGAGCCCCTCGCCTGAGAGCAGATTGATCGCGGTGTTTGCCACCCGCAGCTCTAATGCATTGTCGCCCGGCCGCAACAGGGAAGTGATGTCCAATTCGTAGGGAGGGTGCCATAACGAGCCCGCGCGTTTGCCGTTAACGTAGATCACCGCGGCATCACGAACGGGTGCATCGAGCAGCGCTCGCATTCCAGGGTGATTCGCGCTTTCGGCGGCTTCGGGAATTGGCTTGCCCGCACCGAAGCTGAGGACTAACCGCGTGTTGCGCGGGTAGGAGGATGGCAGCTGTAAGTTTTTGCGATAGGTCGCGACACCAGAGTAGTAAAGAGTCTCGGGACTCTCCGTCCAGGAGGTCAACTCTTCCATATGCTTCTCGGCGCCCTTGCCTGCGAAGAGCACGCGCCATCCATTGCTTAAGTCGGCCAGTACTGTCGAGTTGCCTGCGCCTCCTTCTCCCTCACTCGCACTGCTGCCGTCGCGGAGCAGCACGATACGCGATTCGTAAGCAGCCAGGTTGAGTAGCACCTGGCCCTCCTTCATTCTCATCTCACGAGCCTCGCCGGTATCAGCATCCAGCCATTCGCCAAAACGCCGTGCGGAGCCGAAGTGAGCGCTGATTTCGACCGGAACGTTGCCGGTGTTGGCGACGAAATAGATGTCGGCCGTCGGCAGCCTGCGGTGGATAAAGCCCACTGCCGGAGCTGGCGTGGAAAGCTGCATGTCGGGCGTCAGCACCAGGTGGAGCGCGGATCCGAGCTCGGCAACATGAGCAATCAACTGCCCGCCGCCATCAGACTTCTTGAAGAGCGCGGCCGCCGCTGCGGCAACCTGCGTGGATGCCTGCGCCCCATCCCGTAAGCCCGGAGCATGCGCCGGAATGCGTCCCACCGCGATGACCTTTCCACCGCGCCGCTGGTATTCCGCGATACGCTCGAGCGTCGCCAGGGAGATACGATCCACATCCGGCAGGAGCAAGAGCGGGTAATGGATTCCGCGGCTTTCAATGGCCGCGCTGTCGATGTAATCGAAGTTGTATCCCGCGTCTTCAATCGCCTGTGTCAATGCCGGCGTAATCCATCGCGGCATCACTTCGGTAAGAGAAACCTTGCCCGGTGTAAACGCTGCCCAAGCGTCGTCTTCCGGCAGAAATACTGCAATCTGATTGGCCGGTTCGCCCTGGCGCAGAATCCAGCTCACGCGCTCTAGATAACTCGTAATATCCGGCATCACGATCCACCAGGGATTATGAGTGTTGAAGGCTCCGGCAGCATAAAAGCGCCAGCCCGGCTCGCCGGCGGAAGGTGGAGAATAGGGCCATCCATGGCCTATGAGCTGATTAATGCCCTGGAGAAAGAAACGATCCGCCTCCGCCTTCATATCCAGCGGAGTCGCTGCAAATGCAGGCGAATGGAGCCACGTCCATGTTTCGGCGGACGTGATCGGACGTCCGAAGACGTGGCTGGCCGAGGTCGCCCAGCGTGTATAGGAAAACTGCCGCCACTGCGGGCCTTCGCCCTCGGGCAGATCCACAAGCGCGTTGCTGGATAGCGAGACTGCAGGATCGCCATAGGTCTGGGAGCGGAAGAGGGTATGGTGCGCAGTGGCCCACGAGTTGATCGGCTTCAGATAGTTTTCGTCGACCAACTCGGTCAGTGTTTCCCCCCAGTCGTGGCGCACCGCTAACGCCTCGTCATCCGGCGCGGACGAGAACAGTTCAGGCAGATGGGGCAACAGGTCATACCCTCGCCGCCGGCGGAACTGTTCCAGCAAATCCGGTGTCCAGTCCGAACCGTAAACTTCCAGCGAATCGCTGAAGACGGAGTAGGGAGGCTGATTGCCAAATGCCGTCATCAGCTTGTCTGCCACATCGTGAAGGTGATCCTCAACCGCTTGGCGAGAGAAGTGATCCAACACAAAACCATCGGCGTCCACTGCCGCCCGTTTTACCTGCTGCCCCGTGCGGCTGGAGACAAACCACAACACGGTTCGGTCGCCGCCCGCGGGCAATGCGCCTGCGGGCAACGGGATGCGGAGGTCACTGGCGGCAGGCAGCGCTAGCCTCGTAGGCTTTGGCTCTGTGTCTCCATTGCCCCAGCGTGCGTCCGCAACAAAGACGGCGATGAGATTTTCTCCGTTGCTCAAGTGAGGTACAGCAACCGATCTGGTTTCCGCAGCCGCGGGCGTACGGATCAGGCGTAGCTGCCCGGCAGCTTTCGTAACCGGGGTATGCGGACCTCCATAGGGCCAGCCGCTCGATAGGGTAAGGCTGGCGCGTAAATGCAGCCTTTGCGCTTGGTTGTTCACGAAGCGCACGTCATCCAGAAATTCATCTGAGAGATAGGGCAGATTGCGAAGCCCTTTTGCCGGGTCATCCAGCTCGAGTGGATACACCGGCTGAATCTCAAACCCGCCAAACCCTCCTGCCTTCATCTGCTCCAGCTCGTGCGCCAGCTCAGGCTTTGTCACCGCGGGCCCGAACCACCACCAGCGCATCATGACTCGGGCATCGTCCGGGGGAGACTGAAAGGTAGTTTCCAGCCTGCGCACATCGGTCTGCGCCTGCGCTAAGGCGGCAACTCCCAGAACCACAGCCATCCACGCGGAAAAAAGTAAATGCCGGCTTGAGTGATTGCTCATGGTGATTGCCGCCCGCTTCCTTGGCATTGCTACCGCGGGTGCTAAAGTATCCTAAGTATCACCCCAAAACAATGCTGATTGCCGAAGATCTCGCACGCATCGCAGTTCAGGAACAGGAGCTCCAGTTCGCTACCTTTGACGAGGAGACGGCGTGGAGGATAGGCTCGCAGATCCGCACGCTGGCGGTCGCGCGCAAGCTTGGGTTGGTGGTCGATGTACGGCGTTTCGGTCAGCCGCTTTTCTATGCTGCGCTGCCCGGCACCACTCCCGACAATCCGGAGTGGATTCGCCGCAAAAGCAATGTGACCTCTCGTTTTCATCGCAGTTCCTATGCAATCCGGCTGGAGATGGACGAGAAGAAATCCAGTCTCTTCGAGCGTTACGGGCTCCCGGTCGCCGATTATGCTGCGCATGGTGGCAGCTTTCCACTGCGCGTATTGGGCGCCGGTGTCATCGGTTCCGTCACCGTCTCCGGCCTGCCGGACCGCGCCGACCATCAGTTGGCAGTGGAAGCTCTTTGCTTGGAGCTAGGCCGCCCCTTCGATAACCTGCGCCTCGAATAACAGTTGCGCTCCGTAACATCCAACCAAGCTACCCCAGCTCGCGTCAAAACCAGATGTAGCTGAGGGGAGAAATTCAATGGCAAAACTAAACGAGGCCGCACGCGATCACATCCCTGCAACCAAATTCGCATTTCCCAAACAACGCAAAGAGCCGCTTGAGAATGCCTCTCATGTGCGCAATGCCGCTGCTCGCTTCGATCAAGTGGAGGGTGTCACCGAGGCGGAGCGCCGGGAAGCATGGAAACGGATACAGTCCGCCGCCAAGCGATTTAAAGTGGAGCTCAAAGCGTCCCCTAAGTGAGATGATGCGTCATTGGCTGGCGCAGAGCCGTCGCGATGAGAGCCGCCAGAAGAAATGCGCCTGACGTGATACACAGCGCCCAGCTCAGTCCGGCGTATTCAGAAACCCTGCCGATGAGGTAGGGCGCGGCGGCGCTCAAGACGCGGCCAACGTTATAAGAGAAGCCCATAGCCGAAGCGCGCAGAGGGGTAGGGAAGAGCTCGCTGGCAATTACCCCGAAGCCGCTGAAGTAGCCGGTGCCAAAAAAGCCAACCAGTGGGCCAATGAGAAGCAACGCATTCGGATTGCGTACGAAGGCAAACAGCGGCACCAGCAGGGCAGCCACGACAAGATACCCAATGTACGTGTATTTGCGGCTGAATAGGTCGGCCAAATATCCAAATGCGATGTAGCCCAGAAATGTACCGGTCTGCATCACGATTGTCCACCCAGAGGTTTGAAGAATACTGAGGCCACGGCCACCCTCTGCGACCGGCATGGAGAGAAAACGAGGGAGCCAGGTAAAGAGTCCCCACCAGGCGAATAGCGCGGCGGCATTCATGCTGGAGCACACCAGCATGCCGTAGCCGAGCGGGCTGCGAAACAGGCGCCCGACGTCCACCCGCGGCCTCGGCTCCTGGCGCCAGGCTTCCGGTTCGCGAAGCCCCCGCCGCACCCATAGCGAAATCAAGGCGGGAAGAATTCCGGCGAAGAAAACCGCCCGCCACCCGAAGCGCGGCATCACCAGCGCGACCACAGCCGCACCCAGCGCGTAACCAACCGCCCATGCGCTTTGCACCAAGGCAAGCGCTTTGCCACGGTGGCGCGCTGGCCAGGTTTCAGCAACCAGCGCAGCGCCGGATGCCCATTCCCCACCGACGCCAAGGCCAAGCAGCACGCGGCAAAGCATCAATTGACCAGCTGTTTGGCTTAAACCGCACATCGCAGTGCCGACCGAATAGACCAGCACACTCCAAATAAGCGCGCGCACCCGTCCAAACTGATCGGCAAACCAGCCGAAACCAATACCGCCGGCTGCGGCGGCAATCAGCGTGGCCGACACCATGGCTCCGCTCATCGCGGCGGAGAGATGCAGCTCACGCTGTACCTGGCCCAGCACCAGGGCGTAGAGCATCACGTCCATGCTGTCCAGCATGTAGCCTAAAAACGCCGCAATCAGCGTACGCTTTTGTTCGCCCGAGGCTTCAGTCAGCCAGCCGTACATGCCGTTCAAATGATGAGCCTCTGGTGGTGTAGAGCTCTAATATAAGTCGTCTTGCTCAGCCTCCGGTTTCCTAATGAAGGACGGGTGCCCCATATCTCGCTCGTTTTTCGCGAGATGTGGGAATCCACCGCTCTTTCCTTCTGACTTTCCATTCATCCAGATGGCCTCCACGGTTCACATTCGTGGAATCCAATATCTCGCAAAAACGAGCGAGTTTAAGGAGCTGACGCAGTATAAAAGTGGTCGAAAGAAATAAGCTCTTGCCCGCACATCGTTATAACCACTAGCATGCATCCATGGCTAAAGTATCCGAAGCGATCGCGCCGGTTATCGCCGTTGACAGGAAAGCTTCAAAACCTCTTCACAAGCAGATCTACGACGGTTTTCTCTTAGCCATTGTCGGTGGCAATATACGACCCGGGCAGCGTGTGCCGTCCTCGCGTACGCTCGGTGTAGAACTGGGAATCTCGCGCATCCCGGTCCTCAATGCATACGCACAGTTGTTGGCGGAGGGTTATTTCGAGAGCCGTAAAGGCGCAGGAACGTTTGTATCGCAGTCTCTGCCGGAAAGCCTCACCATCTGCGAAGAGAAAACGCCAACACCCGTGCAGGAAGGATCGGGTCCGCGCCCGGTTGCGCGGCGTGCTTTGCTACTAACCAAATTTGCCCGGCCGCCCTGGGTCGGGGGATGGGGAGCGTTTAGTGTCCACCAGCCGGCCTTTGAGCGCTTTCCCTTTCCGATTTGGTCCAACCTCATCACGCGTCACTCCAAAGGCCCCAGCCTCAGTTCCATACACAACACCGATCCGCGCGGTTCTGAAAGTTGTCGTGAGGCCATTTGCCATTACCTGCGAACCGCGCGAGCGGTCCACTGCGATCCCAGCCAGGTAATGGTGGTTGCTGGTTCGCAGCAGGCTCTTGAGATCTCGGCCCGCGTTCTCCTTGGGAACGGGACCCCTGTGTGGATGGAGGAACCCGGCTACCGTCTTGCGCGCAGTGTCTTCCAGGGCGCAGGTTGCCGTCTGGTTCCCGTTCCCGTTGACGAGGACGGCATGATTGTATCCGCCGGAATCAAGCAATGCTCCAAGGCCCGGGCGGCCTATGTTACACCTTCCCATCAATATCCTCTGGGATCGACGATGAGCGCATCACGGCGCATGCAGCTACTGAACTGGGCCCAGAGTTCGGGATCGTGGATCATCGAGGACGACTACGACAGCGAGTATCGCTTTGAAAGCATGCCCATCGCCTCCCTGCAGGGACTGGACCGAAATGCTCGCGTTATTTATGTGGGAACGTTCAGCAAGGTCCTCTTCCCCTCCTTGCGGCTCGGCTACATCGTAATTCCGCCCGATCTGGTGGACCACTTCATTGCCGTTCGCACCGCGATGGACATCTTCCCGCCCTACCTGTCTCAGGAAGTCATCACAGACTTCATGCGCGAGGGACATTTCGCCCGTCACATCCGCCGTATGCGGTTGCTCTACAGCGAACGAAGAACAGCGCTGGTCGAGAATATCCGCGATCAATTCGGGTCGTGCTTGGAAGTTCACGGTACTCAAGCCGGCATGCATTTGACGGTGACGCTGCCTAAGGGCTTAAGTGATCATGAAATTGCCACCAGGGCGGCGCGCAAAGGGCTTTGGTTGTGGCCTCTCTCGCCCTCTTACTTAAGCGAGCTTCCCCGCCAGGGTTTCATCCTGGGATTTGGCAACACGGCTGTGGAAGAAATGCCTCAAGCAGTGAGTCAACTGCGCGCAGAAGTGCCCAGACTGAACGCCGCAACGGGGTGAGTACGAAACCAACCCGCATACTTGTCCAAATTCGAGCTGGGAGCCCCCGCATGTTAGTGGTCCCACAGAATTGTCATCCCGACCGGAGCGCAGCGCAGTGGAGGGACCTGCGGTTTCTTTTGGGTCGGCTAATTTGGACAGCTCTGCCGTGCATTTCCCGGGCGGACGAAGAAGGAGACCCCATGACGAAGGTAGCAGTGCTGGATGACTGGCAAGGTGTGGCGCGGGGCAGCGCAGACTGGTCGCCGCTAATGGCGCGCGCGGAAGTCGTCTTTTTCGCTCAGCCGTTCGAAGATGAAGACGATGCCGCTCGGAAGCTGGCAGATTTCGACATCATTCTGTCGATGCGCGAGCGCACGCCGCTACCAGCCTCCCTCATCAACCGCTTGCCCAGGCTGCGCATGCTAGGCATGACCGGCGCGCGCAATGCTTCCCTCGACACAGCTTGCTGCACGGCGCGAGGCGTGCTTGTGTGCAACACGGTCGGCGGAGCAGCCAGCCAAGCCGCCACCGCGGAGTTGGCGCTTGGCTTGCTTTTGGCTGCCGCACGTGCGATCCCCGCTGCCGATTCGAACATGCGCGCCGGACGATTCCAGGAGGGCGTGCCGGTCGGCATCAGCTTGGCGGGAAAGACCATCGGGATTATCGGTCTTGGCCGTCTGGGCTCGCTCATGGCAACCTACTGCCGGGCTCTGAACATGACTGTTCTCGCCTGGAGCCAGAATCTGACCGCAGAGAAGGCGCAAGCGGCAGGCGCTGTTTTGGTTTCGAAGGAAGCGCTCCTGGAGCGATCCGACGCGGTCAGCATCCACCTGGTGTTGTCACCGCGCTCGCGCGGCCTGATTGGTGCTTCCGACATCGCCCGGATGAAGCCGGGCGCGATCTTGATCAACACCTCTCGTGGGCCGATCGTCGACGAGGCCGCGCTGCTCGAGGCTGTGCAATCGCGCCGCATCATTGCGGCACTCGACGTCTATGACCGCGAACCGCTGCCATCGGGCCATCCGCTGCGCAGCGCCCCCAACACCCTATTGACGCCGCATCTAGGCTATGGCGTGCGGGAAACCTGGACCGAGTTCTATCGCCAAAGCGTGGAGAACGCGCTCGCTTTCCTGAACGGGCAAGCGGTGCGGGTAATGAACCCCGAAGCGCTCCGCGCCATCTGAAGATGGTCAAGAGCGCTTTAGGCATCAGTGACCGCCATGTAACCTACAGAAGAAGTACTCTGCGATAGGGGAAGGATCAGTTGCGCGTAGCGATCGACACCGGTGGCACCTTTACCGATTGCGTCTACCTCGCAGCCGGAGAACTTCGCGTCCTCAAAGTCTTTTCCACGCCCACCGATCCGTCGCAGGCTGTGCTCGATGGCTTGGCGCGCATCAGCGCAGGCAAAGCGCTCGACGTGCGCCACGGCACCACCGTGGGAACCAACACCATGTTGGAAAGGAACGGTGCGCGGGTCGCGTTTGTGACCACCGCCGGCTTCGAGGACACCATTGCCATCGGACGCCAGACACGAAGTAAACTCTACGACTGGTTTGTGCCCCTGCCGGTATGCCTCGTGCCTCGCTCGCTGCGCTTTGGCGTGCCCGAGCGCGTCAGTGCCGAAGGGGAAATCCTGCGATCACCGACGGAAGCAGAGTTAGAATCCCTGGTCAACGAGATACACGGCAGCGGGGCTGAAGCGGTAGCCATCTCGCTGTTATTTTCATTTGCCAATCCGCAGACCGAGCGGCGTGTGGAAGCGGCTCTGGGCCGTCTCGGTCTACCCATCTCTGCCTCCCACCGCATTCTGCCCGAGTTCCGCGAGTATGAGCGCGCATCGACCACCGTCGTTAATGCGTATCTCGCGCCCCGCATGCAAAATTATCTGCTCCATCTGGAGCAGAGCGTCGCCAGCCATCATGGTGGTCCCGGATTTCCTGTGGACCTTGGTGGCGTCGTCGAACCCCATGCGGCTTTCCTTACTGAAAGCCGCACACGCGGTCATGGACGGAGCTACGTACAGGAAATCCGGGGTGGGCGCGTGGATGTGATGCAGTCCTCAGGCGGCATCATCTCTGCACGCAGCGCTGCGCCGGAGCCCGTGCGCACGGTGTTATCAGGCCCTGCGGGCGGTGTCATCGGCGCCTGCCAGGTGGCTCGTTGGGCCGGCTTCGAGCGCATTATCGGCTTCGATATGGGCGGCACATCGACCGATGTTTTCTTGTCCGATGCGGCCACCGGGGGCGCGCAGCTGACGCGCGAGTCGATGGTGGCCGGTGTGCCGGTAAGCATGCCCATGCTTGACATTCATACCGCCGGCGCTGGAGGCGGATCGATCGCCCGCTTCGACGCCGGTGGCATGTTGCGCGTAGGGCCCGAGTCGGCGGGTGCACAGCCTGGGCCGATCTGTTTTGGCCGCGGATCCTTGCCCACTGTTACCGACGCGAACTTTCTGCTCGGCCGGCTCGACCAGGACACCTTTCTGGGTGGGGGAGTGAAGCTCGACCAACCGCGCACCACCCGGATCATGCGTGAAAAAAAGGGGCCGCTGGCTAGCGGCGAAGAGTTCGCCGCCGGAATCCTCCGCGTCGTGGAAACGCAAATGGAGAAAGCCATCCGCGTGATCTCTGTCGAGCGCGGGCACGACCCCCGGCAATTTACCCTGGTGGCCTTCGGTGGTGGAGGACCGCTGCACGCCTGTTCGCTGGCCCGCGCCCTGCGCATTCCCACGGTGCTGGTTCCCGCCATGCCCGGCGCACTGTCGGCGATCGGTATTTTGCTGGCGGATGCGGTGCGCGATTATTCCCGCACCGTGATGCTGCCGGGCGATGCAATGGACATTCTCGAAGACACCTTTGCCGAACTAGCACAGCGCGGCGTCGACGACTTCACCGTCGAGGGCCTGGATGGTGTGGCCCAGTACACGCTGGACGTGCGCTACCGGCGGCAGGGATACGAACTGAATGTCCCTTTCGATAAACACTCACCATCGCAATCCATCGCCACCTTTCACCGCTTGCATCAGCAGCGGTATGGATTCTGCGATGTGTCGAAACCGGTAGAGATTGTGAATCTGCGGCTGCGTATGATTGCCGCCGGTGAAGCCTACGCGCCTGCATATCGCGAGCCCGTGCCCGGCGATGCAAGTGCCGCCTGCTATGCGCAGCGCCCCGTACACTTCATGGGCGAATTCCTGCCCACCCGCCATTACCGGCGAGAAGGCCTGCTGCCGGGGGACTCCATCCAAGGCCCCGCGATGATCACCGAATATACTTCGGCGACCGCACTGCCCCCCGGTTGCTGTGCGCAGGTGGACGGCTTCGGGAATCTCGTCATCTCGATTGCAGAGGAGGATCGCGCATGAGCTTTGCCGTTGCAGATCCGGTAGAACTGGCAATCCTTCAAAGCGCCGTGCACTCCATCGCCGAGGAGATGGGCGCGGCCCTGCGACGCACAGCGCTCTCGCCCAATATAAAGGAGCGGCGTGATTACTCCTGCGCCATCTTCGATGCCCAGGCGCGCGTGATCGCCATGGGCGATCACATGCCGGTGCATCTCGGCTCCATGCCCATGTCGGTGCAGGCAGCCGTTGCGGCAATTACGTTTGCGCCCGGTGACATCGCCATCCTTAACGATCCCTTTGCCGGTGGAACCCATCTTCCGGATATCACCATGGTGCTCCCAGTCTTTCTCCCAGGCCAGGAACAGGCTGCCTTTTATGTTTCCAATCGTGCTCACCATGCGGACGTGGGAGGAACGTTTGCCGGATCGATGGGACCAGCCAACGAAATTTTTCAGGAGGGCATTCGCATTCCGCCTGTTCGCATTGTGCGTGGCGGCCGCGTCGATCGCGAAATGCTGAACCTGATTCTGCTCAACGTGCGCACCGCCAAAGAACGCGAAGGCGACCTGGAATCGCAGATAGGGGCATGCCGTGTCGGCGAACAGCGCGTCCTGCAGTTGGTAGAGAAGTACGGTGAAGAGAAGCTGCAGGCATTGATCGAAGAGCTACTCGATTATTCCGAGCGGCTGGTGCGGGCGGAGCTGCGCAACATGCCGGGCGGTGATTTCAGCGCGGAGGATTGGCTGGACGACGATGGCGTGACCGACGGCTTGCGCAAGATTGCGGTGCGTCTGCGCTTCGACCCCGAGGCCGCTGCATTGGATGTGGATTTTGCCGGCTCGTCCGCCCAGGTTGCGGGCAGTGTGAACGCCGTCCGTGCGATCACCCTCTCGGCGTGCTTCTATATGCTGCGCTGCCTGTTAGGAGAAGATGCGCCCGCGACCGCAGGGATCCTGCGGCCGCTTACTTTGCATACTCCGGTCGGTAGCATCGTGGATGCCTTACCCCCCGCGCCAGTCGCTGGCGGCAACGTCGAAACCTCGCAGCGGATTGTGGACGTGCTGCTGCGCGCTCTGGCGCAGGCTGTTCCAGCGCGCGTGCCGGCGGCGAGCGCCGGCACCATGAGCAATTTGACCATCGGAGGAGTGGATCCGCGCACTGGCGAGCCGTTTACCTACTACGAGACAGCAGCAGGTGGCATGGGCGCACGCCCTGGACTGGATGGCGCATCCGGCGTACAGACGCACATGACTAATTCGCTGAACACCCCCATCGAGGCGCTGGAGTATGCCTATCCATTCCGGGTTCGCCGTTACGCCTATCGTTATGGATCAGGTGGGGAAGGCCAGTTTCGCGGCGGCAATGGACTGATTCGGGAGGTCGAGCTACTCGCCGATGCGCAGGTGACTCTGCTGGCCGAGCGCAGAAAGTTGCGCCCTTACGGATTGCAGGGTGGAGAACCAGGCGCGGCAGGCCGCGCGTGGCTCGCCACGGGCGGCGGCCAAGAGGTGACCGAGCTGCCCGGAAAGTGCAGTCATCGTCTTGCCAAAGGAGACATATTGCGCCTCGAGACGCCGGGCGGGGGTGGCTGGGGCAATCGTTCAGACTAAAGCATTTTTGCTAATGGTGTAGACCAGGAAACCGAACCCAACGCGGCCATTCCGCCGAAGAATGGCCGCACATAACTGATTCCACCGGACCACAGTATTAGCAAAAATGCGTTAACCGTTCTCGAAAGGAGGGTTGTGGGCCTATCCTTCTGGGGCCTGCGCCTGGTATCGGCGTCAACTATATTGGAGGCTCTACCGCTCGAGGCCGAATCTGACCGGCCTTTAAGGAGGAAGAACCCCCGTGACGAAAAAAATCAGAGTTCTTGCGGTGGACGATCATCCTCTTCTGCGCGAAGGAATCGCGGCGGTGATTGACGGCGAGGACGACATCGAGCTGGTGGCCGAAGCGACCACTGGAGAAGAGGCGATCGAACTCTTCCGTATCCATCGTCCGGACGTGACTCTGATGGACTTGCAGATGCCTGGCATAAACGGCATCGAAGCCATCACAGCAATCCGCAGCGAGTTTTCCAGTGCGCGCTTTATTGTGTTGACTACTTACCAGGGCGACGTTCAGGCGTTACGCGCCCTCAGGGCGGGGGCCTCCGGATACCTTCTAAAGAACATGCTGCGCAAGGAATTGCTGGATACGATCCGGGCTGTTAACGCCGGCCGGCGGCGCGTTCCTCCCGAAATCGCTGCCCAGCTCGCCGACCACATGATCGAAGATGCGCTCACCGATCGGGAGATCGCGGTGCTGCGCAAAGTCGCGATGGGAAGCTCCAACAAGATCATCGCGTCGGAACTCAACCTTTCCGAGGCTACCGTCAAAGGTCATATGAAAAGCATTCTTTCCAAGCTCGGCGCAAACGACCGCACGCACGCAGTCACCATCGGCCTCAAACGTGGCTTCATAGACAACTAATTCCAACGGGCGCAACAAGTGCTGGGTGCCCCATTCAAGCCGCACTTTGGCTTGAGTGGGATAATGGTTCTCGATGAGCCACTTCCGGCTGTCCACGCCTGCCCAAGGAAAATTAAATATCCGCGCGAACGCTTACGGCTCTATCCCTAAAACGGACTGTCAGTTATCTGGACGGGTGCCCCAGGTTCGCACAGCGTACCTGGGCCGAAAACGGTTTTTTCGAATGCTTTCACCCGATCGGTAAGTGAAGCCCGACCTGTTCGTAGTCACTACAAGCCCAGCGCACTTAATCCGGGATGTTCGTCGGGCCTTCTTCCCAAAGGCCAATGGAACTTGCGCTCGGTTTCGCTGATCGGCAAGTCGTTGATACTCGCGTGTCGCGCATACATCAACCCCTGGTCATCAAATTCCCAATTCTCATTTCCGTAAGCGCGGAACCAGTTCCCCGAATCATCGTGATATTCATACGCAAAGCGCACCGCAATGCGATTGCCGGTGAATGCCCACAACTCCTTGATGAGCCGGTAGTCGAGCTCCTTCGTCCATTTTCTGGAGAGAAATGCCACGATTTGTTCCCGGCCGACTATGAACTCGGCACGGTTTCGCCAATAGGAATCGACCGTGTAGGCAAGGCAGACCTTTTGCGGGTTGCGCGTGTTCCAGCCGTCTTCTGCGAGACGAACTTTTTGCACCGCTGTCTCATGAGTGAACGGGGGGAGTGGTGGACGCGAGGTCATGGTCGCAGCTCCTTTCAGGCCAGCACAATTATCATTCGCATCGGGCTCAGCTGGCGCGAAACTCTGCAAGCTCTTTGCGCAGCGCTTTATTTTCCTGCTCTAACGCTTCCATACGCCTCTCGATGGATTGCATCCCTTCGCGGATCTCTTCCGTGGTGTAGCGCGGCGTGATGTGTTGCGGGCAGTTCCAGTCGTACGCTTCGACATGGATTACGAAGACTCTCTCGATGACTGTCTTTTCTTCCGGCATTCGAACCCGGTCCAGCCAACTCTTTGCCGCATCGCCCTCCAGGATCTCCACTCGTCCGAGGATCTTAAGACGGGCCTGCCGCGGATAGTCGACCATGATGATCGCGACACGATTGTCCGTAAGCAAATTCCCAGTGCTGATGTATTGCTTGTTTCCGCGAAAATCTCCAAACGCCAGGGTGTGATCGTCGATCACCTTGAGGAAACCCTTCGGGCCGCCGCGATGCTGGACGTAGGGCCATCCGGTCGCACCCGTCGTTGCCCAGTAAAAGCTGTCTCGCTGCGCCAGGAACTCTGACTCGAAGGGAGTGAAGCGGTCTTGCGAGCCGCCGGAATTCTCCATGCGCTCGTACTGCCGTCGGCTGCCGTAGCGCTCCTGCAGCTTTTTGACCAGGGGCGTGAAGACCAGTGAACCAAAGCTCATGGCATCCTTTTGGGTAGACTCTGGCCGATTGAGTCTCCTAACCACATTCTAAGGCTCTTGACGAGTGCCCTGCGTTCCCCGGATTTCCTGCCTCTACAGCGGAGTGGCCGGCTTGTCCCAATCCACGTCACCTTCCGCTGTGCTTCGCCTGCCCACCATCATCGTGGCTCCCCTGCGTAGCGCCCCCGGCTTGCGCGACTCAAGCCGCTGCATATAAACAAATCCGCCGATCAGTGCGGCCACGAACAGGTAAGGCGTGATGTTATACGGCCACGCCGGTACGGGATAGATGGTGACAAAGAGCACCGGCAACAGCGCCAGTGTGCCGATCCAGGGTGACACGACGTGATGCCAAACGCTGAAATCTTCCCGATGCTCCCGCCGCATATACGAGGTGAGCGCCAGGTTTGCCATGCAATAGATCACGATCACCGCCAGCGTGGCAATCGTTTCCAGCAAATCGAAGATATATGCGGGCTGCAACAGCAGCCCGATGAGCAGCACAGCGATGATGCCAACGATCTGCACGATCGCTATGGCTAAGGTGGGTGTCTGGTGAACCGGATCGATGCGCCCGAATCGTGCAGGAAGCGTGCCCGCCTGGCCCATGGTGTACAACACACGGGACGCCGAGTTGGTGCTCGCAAGGCCGACTCCAACCGAGCTATTGATGAGGGCGAGCACAACGAACCACCACCCCGCACCCCACAACGCGTGGCCAAGGGCATAGTACGGATTTGCATGGGTGGCGAAGGCTGCCATATCGCTCGTGCCCCATCCAATGGCGCTTGCGTAGGAGGTGAAGATGTAGAAAACGCCGGTAGCAAGCAGAGAGAGCATGACCGCGTGGCCAACCGATGTCCCGGCGCGGCGGCTCTCCTGGGCCAGCGGCGCGGGACCTTCAAACCCGCTGAGCGCAAGGATAGAAAAGACCATTCCAGCCAAAATGCCTCCGAAATGGTGTGGAGACAACGATGGATCGAACGGCGCTAAGTACCTCGAGCCAGGTCCAGGGTGGATCAGGAAGGTGATCGCCAGCGACAGCATGATCATCAACTCGAGCCCGCCCAGGATCGCAGTGACGTGTGCCGAAATCCGAATTCCCCGGTGAGTGAGGGTCCAGATAACGGCGAACGTGACCAGCGCGATGAGCCACCATGGCACCTTCACGCCAAACCCGGCCCGCAGCATGTCCGAGATGAGATAGCCAAGAAACCCCGTAGACCCGGCCGATCCCAGCAGGTCATACACCAGGTAGCTCCAGGTCGCCATGAAACCGATGCGGCTCCCCAATCCACGCGTGGCGAAGGAGTAGTAGCCTCCACTCGACGGCAGGTACTGGGAAAACTGCGACACCGTATTTCCGATGAAGAAGCAGACGACTGTAGCCAGCAGGAAGGAGAGCGGCATGTCCGGTCCCGCTTTGAGGGCGATGATCGGAAACGTGAACACCATGTTGGTCGCCGGCGCGATGTGCGTAACTCCCTGGAACACCAGTTCCGGAAGGCCCAGCGAATTACGTCGAAGCTTGGGATCGGTCGTCTCGGCCGTCAACCAGGGAGTCTCCTTTAGTACTCGAACCGCGGTAGAAGGCTAAGCATGGACGACGGAAAGCCGAGAGAATTCTCAAACGGATCGAAGTCGTGGTCCGGGTGAAACAGGCAAAGGCCCTGACTTGGAAACTCGATGTGTAAGCATCGCATGCCAGCCCACCGGCTCGCATTCTAAAAGTGGGTCGCTCGGGCATGAGGATCGGGAAAAGTGGGCCTTGATCTCCTAAAGAAGTGGTGTCGCGCTGGATGGACTCTCCATATTGTTCGTAGGCGATAGCATGCAGTCGGTTTGGCATTTGCATGCGGCTTCGAGCGCGCATGCGACCGATCAGACGCTGGCGTGCGTGCCGTGCGTCTGCAGGAGGAGTGCGGCGGCGCCCCGAAGCCTCGCAACGTCGCCTTCATGCGTGCGCTCGAGCCGAGGTGGCTTGCCTGCCAGGGTTAGCGCTTTTAGCTCCCTTTCGATGGCCGGGGCGAACCGGTCCCACGCCGAGGTAACATCCCCGTCGACCAGGATGACTTCGGGAGCGAGTGCAGCGGTGACCATGCGCAACCCCTTCCCGATGTACGTGGCTTGCTTTTCCAGCGCCTGTATGGCGTTCGGATTTCCTTCATCCGCCAGGTGCAATAGTTCAAGGAAAGTAACTCGCTTCGCTCTTGGGACCGACTCGCTGAAATACCGCACGGCCGCCCTGCAGGAGGCGAACGTTTCCCAGCAGCCATTTAACTTGCAGCCGCAACGTGCGCCTGCTGGATCCAGTGGAATATGACCAAACTCACCTGCCATCCCTTGCTGACCCGTCACCAGTTGACCATTGCTTAGAATCCCTGCTCCGATCCCCTCGGAAACCGTGATCAGCACAGCATTGCGAATCCCATCCAGCCTGCCGAGCCAAAGTTCAGACATGAGACAGGAAGTCGCGGCGTTCTCCACCGCGACGGGTAATTTCATAGCCCGCTCGACCACTCGCTTGATGTCGTAATGAGGCCAGTCGAGGTTTGGCGCAAAGATAAGACATTCCGTTGCTGGGTCTACCCGTCCGGGGAGACTGATCCCGATACCTTCCAGGGATTTGCTCGAATGACTTGCTCTCATCCGTTTCATGCATTCAATGATGCTGGCCACAGATTTTTCCGGGTCTGAGCCAATGGGAAGCGTCGATCGCGACAAGAAACGACCGTCCAGATCTACGATTGCCACCGTCGCTTGGCCAGGATGAATGTCGGCTGCGAGCACAACCAATTCCTCGTTCAGCGTGAGCATGGTGGGATGGCGCCCGCGCGGGAGATGGGCTATCGCGCCCTCTCGTACCCAATGCTCGGTGATCAACTGCTCGATAATCTGCGAGACGGTGCTGCGTTGCAAACCGGAGAATCTCGCCAGGTCAGCCCGTGAAACCGGTTGCCGGGCGCGAATCAGTTGCAAAATAATATCCCGATTGATCCGTCGCGCCGTTTCGCTCGAGGCCAGCCTGGCGTGTGTGAGATCCACACGAGGCATGCCGTTCTTCGGTTGCCATGATCTTCCCACAGCCTCTCCTACTTGCGAATAGGGCTTCCGCTTGGACAGTGAATGTTGCACTGATTTTACGCGACAGGAAAATAATCTCCGGCCCACGGATCAACAATGCAAAAGGCTCATCTCTCTCCGCTGAAAATTTAATGGTCCTCCCAAATCATTGACCAAGATTGCGCTCAACGTGAGGAGTGCCACAAGGGAATTCGAGTCCGAGGTCGCATCGGGCCTATATAAACTGCGTCGGTGGATTGGCCGAGGGAATCAGTTTATAACACTCCCAGCGATACGGGCCCGTGGCTCGAGTTGGGTTAGTCGACCTCCGTCAGACCTTCGCGATTCCTGTTGACAACGGTATTTGGCGGCCTCTATAGTTTGCGTCGCCTACTAAAGGCGCAAGCGAGCCGTTCGACACATCTGGCTACGTCATAGACACCGGAAACGTCCGCCGGGGACGGCCATGTGGCCCATTATCTGCAGGTTTGTAAGAGGAGTGAATCTCAGGGGCGGAGGTTGTGTCCATGCAGCGTTCGATCCAACTGGTTTTGGTATTTGTCCTCGCCACCAGCCCAGCTCTTGCCGGGCGGGCCAGCCCCGCCACCCAGCCTGCCGCTCGCAACCTTCCTCCACCAGTCCACTTGACCGCTGAGCAGGATCGTCAGCGGATGATGGAGTTGCTCCACATAACTTCCCTGCGAGAGGGCGCGAATAACCACGACGTCAACGCGCCCAACAAAGTTAACTACGACGAATCGAAAGCTAACCCATTTCCCAACCTGCCCGATCCACTCGTTCTGAACGACGGAAAGAAAGTGACGACGGCCAAGATGTGGTGGAAAGAGCGGCGCCCGCAGATCGTGGAATATTTCGATCGAGAGATCTATGGCCGCGAACCAGCGAACACTCCTCGCGTGAAATGGGAAGTGACAAGCACTGTTACGGAGAACGTCGGCGGCGTGCCGGTCGTCACCAAGCAGCTCGTGGGCCACGTTGATAACTCGTCTTATCCACTGATCACGGTAGACATTCAGTTGACTTTGACCACACCGGCCAAGGCCACCGGCCCAGTCCCGGTCATCCTGCAATTTACCTACGATCCCAAGCTGATGGCTGCTCTGCGGGCTCGTATGGCGGCGACTCAACCTCCCCCTCCTGTTTTCCCTGGTCCCACCTGGCAGGAGCAGTTGATCGCAAAAGGCTGGGGATACGCCACCTTCATTCCTACCTCCGTACAGGCCGACAACGGCGCCGGTCTAACCGAAGGAATTATCGGTCTTATGAACAAGGGCCAACCACGCAAGCCGGACGACTGGGGAGCTTTGCGCGCCTGGGGTTGGGGGGCGAGCCGTGTCCTCGACTACTTTGCCACCGATAAGTCCGTGGATGCCAAACAGGTCGGGCTTGAAGGGCACTCACGCTACGGCAAAGCCGCTCTGGTTGCCATGGCCTATGACCAACGCTTCGCGATTGCCTATGTGAGCTCTTCCGGCGAGGCAGGCGCCAAGCTCCTCCGCCGCAACTTCGGCGAACTGGTCGAAAATGTTGCTGCAATCAACGAATACCATTGGATGGCCGGTAACTTTCTCAAGTACGCTGGGCCGCTGCACTGGAACGATCTGCCCGTCGATGCCCACGAGCTGATTGCGTTGTGCGCCCCGCGCCCAGTCTTTATCAGCGGCGGCGTGGCTCCCGGAGATGCCTGGGTGGACGCCAGGGGAATGTTCATGGCCGAGGTTGCCGCCGGTCCGGTCTACAAGTTGCTCGGTAAAAAAGGTCTGACGGTCTCCGAGTTTCCTCCCACAGGCACCGCGGTGATCGATGGTGATCTGGGCTTCCGCCAGCATACCTACGGGCATACCGATGCTCCGAATTGGCCGACTTTTCTCACCTTCGCCAGTCGCTATCTTATGCAGAAGTCCGCAGTCACCACTGCAATGCGATAAGGAGTGCGCCATCATGGGGGAAAAACCAGCGCCCAGGCAAAAGACTGTCGCCGCTCACTTGGCCTCGAGGGTCTTTCTGTTGCTGGTGACTCTTGGTTGTGCAACCTCTGCTGTGGCGCAATCGCACCAACGAGCGGAGGGGTCGTATGTCCTGGACTCGCGAGTCACCTTGTTTGTAGCCGCAAACGAGCCGGCTCCGGTTCGCCGGGCAACCGAAGATCTTGCCCAGGACTTCTACAGCGTTTTCGGAACCAAGCCGAAGATCGTGACCCGGCAGGAAGATGCCGGACCCATGACCATCCTCATCGGCGAGCCATCTCGCCTTCCTGCCTCCATGCGGCCGAATGATCTCACCGCTGCCGAATCGTTCTCCATGCAGCTGGCTACTGCCAGTTGGAGCACTGATCAAACGGCCAGGGCCGTGGTGCTCTCCGGGCCTGACATGCGCGGGACCATCTATGCGATCTATCAGTTCTCAGAGGAATTTCTTGGCGTGGACCCGCTCTACTATTGGACCGATCACGTGCCCATCCGGCGCACGCACATCGTCATTCCGGGCTCTCTCAAAAAAAACTTTCCTCCGCCTGTTTTCAAATATCGTGGCTTCTTTATCAACGACGAAGATCTGTTGACCGGGTGGGCTCCCGGAGAAAAGAAAGACCACACAGGAATCTCTCTTGAGGTGTGGAACAAAGTTTACGAGACCATCCTGAGACTGAAAGGCAATATCGTCGTTCCGGGAACGTGGATATTTCCCGACGATCCACAGGTCAAGTTAGCCGGCGAACGTGGCTTGATTGTTAATCAACATCATGCTATCCCGCTGGGGCTGAATGTAGCCAGATGGCCGAAGGATGTTCCCTATAACTATTCCACTCATCCGGAGATTCTGGAACAAGCCTGGAAGAATGCGGTGGCGGCTTACGGTCCCAATCAGGAAGTACTCTGGGCAGTCGGGTTGCGCGGGCTGTCGGACGTTTCCTACGACACCATGGATCCGAGTGTCCGCAACAACGATGAGGCCCTGGGCCGGCTCATCAGCAAGGCCATCGCCGACCAGATGCGCATTGTGCGCGCAGTCCGCCCTGATGCCAGATTTGTCACCGATCTTTGGCAGGAAGGAGCGAGGCTGGTTCAGAAAGGCTACCTCACCATTCCGCCGGAGGTCACCACCGTTTGGGCCGATTTGGGCTACGGATATCTCCAGGACAACGGACTGGTAAAGGCAGGGCAGGGCGCCTACTGTCACGTCGCGATGATGAATAATCACGCCAATCAGCTCACCGAAATGGTTCCCGTCGACCGGATTCTGTCTGAGCTCGGCCGCTACATCAACGCCGGAGCGACGCAGTATCTTCTGCTGAATACCAGCGACCTTCGTCCCGTCGTCATGACCTCGAAAGTCGTTATGGATATTGCCTGGAAAGGGCTTCCCCAAGGAGGCGCCGGCAGCACGGAAGTCTACCGCCAGTGGGCCGCGCAGGAGTTTGGAGAAAAATCAGCCTCGCAACTTGCGGATGTCTATAAGGCGTATTTTGATGCTCCGGTTCATTTTGGCCACCCGGCTCGTGAGTATGGTGATCAGCTTTATCACACCGAGACACGCCAGATGGCCTTGACCTACATGATCGACTTTCCTCTCTTCTCCATTCCCAGCCAGGGACCGAAGTGGGAGCCGGTTCGCCCGTTGGGTGAAAGAGCCGATCGCCCGGCCGGCAAGGAGTGGCTCCATCAGACGGTAGCCAGAGAGATCGAGCAATGCGGCGAAGCACAAGGCCGGTGGGATGCCGTGTGGGAGAAGGCGCTCGCCGCGGAGCCGCTGGTGGCCCCCGATCGAAGGGTCTTTTATCGAGCCCAATTGCTGACCATGATCGCCATCAACCGCGAGAGCAATCGAACGCTGTTCGAAATTTCAAAAGCGATTCAAGACGCGCAAGACGGAAAAATGCCACAAGCCACGCAGGCGACAACAGCAGCTTTGAGCGCCCTCGATGCGGTTCGCCAGGCGCAGGTCGGCGCAGAATACGGCAAGTGGAAAAACTGGTACCGCGGAGATTGGTTGACCGGCGTCTACCAGACCCAACAAGTGGTGAAAACCTTTGCCGCATTCCTGAATGATCCGCTAACCCACTTCCAGCCGCCGGTTGTATGGAGTAATTGGGAAGCTTACTACCACATCATGCATTACGAGGGAGACCGTTCGGTCGATGTGCACTGAGAATAGTTCGGAGGAGCCGATGAGATTCAAGTCTGTGATCATAACCGTCGCCGTCGCCACAGTGCTCAGTGCGCAGGAACAAAAGGCGCCCACCGGATATACCGACACCCCCACCATTCCGGGCAGCAAGTGGCGCGTTCACGACGATGCGCGTCCGCGCCCGCCGGTCATCACTCCAGGCACCTGCAGTTCAGAAAACATGCCTGGCAAGCCACCCTCCGATGCCGTCGTACTTTTTGATGGCACAAGTCTGGCGGCGTGGCGCACGCAAAACGGCGAACCTGCGAAATGGAAAGTCGAGAATGGCTACATGGAAGTCGTGCCCGGCGCTGGCGACATCTGGACCAGGCAGGACTTCGGCGACAGCCAACTCCACATCGAGTTTCGCACGCCTTCGCCGCCCAAAGGCGACAGCCAGGGCCGCGGCAACAGCGGCGTGCTTCTCTACGGCATATACGAAATACAGGTGCTCGATAGCTTCAACAATCTCACCTATGCGGATGGGCAGGCTTCGGCTGTCTACGGTCAGTCACCGCCGTTGGTGAATGCCTCGCGCCCTCCTGGGGAATGGCAGGTCTACGATATCGTCTATACCAGCCCACGCTTCAAGGATGGAAAAGTGGAAGTGCCCGGCTACGTCACCGTCTTCCACAATGGAGTGATCACGCAAAATCACACCCAGCTTCTCGGAGCCACCGGGCACCGCACACTCCCAAGGTTGGTCGTGCATGACCCGAAGGGACCAATCAGGTTGCAGGATCATCACAACCCGATACGCTATCGCAACATCTGGATTCGTCCCCTGGGTCAGGTCCAGTAGGCTCCGAAAGAGAAAGTTGGAGCCGGGCCGGTCTACAGGCTACTGGGGAGGAAGAGTCTTGGAACCGCTGCGTTCCCGGCAACCGGAAGCGCTATCATCGATGGTGACCTTGGGTTTCGCCAGCACCCATATGGTCATGTTTATTGGCCGAACTGGCCTGCATTTCTTAGCTTTGCCGCCCGCTACTTCGGGTAAGACGCAGGAGGAAACATGTTCCATCGGACGATTGGTGCTTGCGTCGCTGTGTTCGCGCTCGTCGCGCTTGCCCCTGGCGCGACGCCCAGGGCGTCAAAAGATCTCAGGATAGTTGCCGTCGATGTCGAAGGCGGCGCTGCTGTTCTGTTTGTAACGCCGGAAGGTAAGTCGCTGCTGATCGACACCGGATGGCCGCCCGGCATTGGCGGCCCACGTCCTGTTCCCGGCGCTCCGCCCCCGCCGCCCATGCCGTCGAGTGCCGATCGTATCGCTGCCGCCGCCGCATCGCTCGGCGTCAACAAGATTGACTACCTCCTCGTGACTCATTATCACCTCGATCATCTGGGTGGCCTGCAGGCGCTGCTCGCCAAGCTGCCGGTCGGCACCTTCATCGATCACGGACCCAACCGCGAAGAACCTCCGCCCAACGCGACACCGCGCCAGCTCGCTTTTGCCACAGCTACGTTCTATCCAAAATTAGTCGCAGCCTATCAGGGTCATAAACATATCGTTGCCCAGGTCGGCCAAAAACTCGACATCGGCTCCATGCACCTCGAGTTCGTTACCAGCGATGGACACGTGTTGGATAAGCCATTGCCAGGAGCGGGCCAGCCCAATCCCTTATGCACCGGCGTGCCCCACATGGACCGCGATGGAGGCGAGGAGAACGTCCGCTCGGTAGGCACTGTGATTACCTTTGGCAGGACGCGCATCCTTGATCTCGGAGATCTCACCTGGAACAAGGAGATCGAATTGCT
Organism: uncultured Acidobacteriaceae bacterium; assembly: GCA_963743365.1. Classification (GTDB taxonomy): domain Bacteria; phylum Acidobacteriota; class Terriglobia; order Terriglobales; family Acidobacteriaceae; genus PALSA-350. Next base: position 9,895 of record CAVUQE010000008.1, on the reverse strand, counting down.
CTGTCCCGCGAACAAGGTGGGCAAGGTCGATGTCTATTTCGTTACCGGTCATGGGATGAATCTCTCCAGCAGCCCGCCGACGGGTGCGCTGGATCCGCTGGTCGCCGTCATGCAAAACGGTCCCACCAAGGGTGGTGACGAAGCGGTCATCAAAACGGTGAATACCTACTCTGGCCTGAAGGGTTTCTGGCGCGTTCATTACACGGTGCGATATCCGGACTTGAACGGAGACCCGGACTACATTGCCAATCTCGATGGCGCACCCGACCAGGGCTATGCCATTGCTCTCAGCATCGCTCGCGATGGCAAAATCACGGTCACCAACGATCGCAACCATTTCAGCAAGACATACCAGGCGCGTGGTGCCCGGTGAGAGCAAATCTTCAATCTGATCTATTTATTCAAACTATAAGCGAAGAGGCCGTCGCCGGCTGCGAACAGGATCCACTGTCTGCCGTCAAGCATGTAACTGATCGGTCCGTTTGATACGTTCGCATCGCCTTCATGGTGCCAGAGCACCGTACCTTTGTCAGCGCTGTAGATGATCAGGTTCTTCTGATCGTCGCCTGTGATGAGCAGGTTACTGGCGGTGGTTAGAATACCGGCGCCGACCGTACTTGGCGAATTGTTCAGATTTGGATATTCGTGCCTCCACACCGCGGCGCCGGTGAGCGGGTCGATCGCCTGCAGCACACGCCTGGAGTGCCCGATGCCGGCGCCCGTGCCTCCGTATCCGGCCGGGTGGGCACTGTTGTCGGTCAGGTAATAGATTGCTTTTCCTTCGACCGAATTCACATAGAACAAGGAGGCTTTTGGGTTGTAGGCGGGATTTTCCCAATTGGTGGCGTTTCCGATATTGATGGAGCCACCCACGCTGGGATCTTTGTCCGGAATCGGGATAGGCTCGCCTTGCGGTGACAGACCTGAGGAATAATCCAGCGGGACAAACGGCTTGACAACAAGATATTTTCCGGTCACCCGATCGAGCGTCACAAAGAAACCGTTGCGCGCTGCCTGCGAAAGCAACTTACGCGGTTTTCCGTCAACCACCTTGTCAAAGAGGATGGGCGTGGTTGTATTGTCGAAGTCGTGCGTATCGTGCGGCGAAACCTGAAAATACCATTTCAGCTTGCCGCTGTCGGCATCCAGCGCCACGATGCATTCGGTCCATAGATTTGCGCCAGGGCGCCCTTGGCCTGCGAACACAGGATTGGTATTTCCCGTGCCCCAGAAAAGTAAGTTGAGTTTAGGATCGTAGGTGCCCGGCATCCACGTCATGCCGCCGCCATGGTCTGAAGCCGCTTCATCGGGCCAGGTCTTGAGCGCGGGGTCACCCTTCCTTGGCGTAGACCACCAGGTCCATTGCAAGTCGCCTGTGAGCGGATCGAACGAATCCAGAAACCCCGGCATGTCCATCGCGTCGCCGCCGACACCGACGATCACATGGTTCTTCACAACCAGGGGTGCTGAGGTCGAGAAATACTGCTTGCGTGCGTCGGCAAAATTCTTCCGCCACAGCTCTTTGCCGGTCGTGGCGTCGAGGGCGATGAGCCAGTTATCGGGTGTCTCGAAATAGACCGTGGTCTTCCACATGCCAACACCGCGCTGTCCGATGAGATGACCGCCATGATCGACCCAGTCGTAATGCCATATCTCCTTGCCGTCGCGCGCATCGAGCGCCCAGACATGGTCTGGAATCGTAATGTAGAGAATCCCGTTCACCAGCAGCGGAGTACATTTGATTACCGCCCCCGGGCCGCTCCGCCGCGAACTCACACCGCTGATTTTGTAAGCCCACTGAGGGGCGATTTGGTTCACATTGGCCGTCGTGATCTGGGTCAGCGGGCTGTATCTCTGGCCGTTGTAATCGCCGTTGAAAGTAGTCCAATTGTCGACCGGCGGTTTTCCAATGGCTTGCGGATCGAGCGAGACGTTGGGTGCGGCAAGCGTCGCGCCGCCCAGGGCAGCGGCCGCGATTCCCGCGCAGAGCGCAGTCGCAAGTCTCATTTAAGCGTCTCCAGGTACGCGGTGACATCGTGCATGTCGTCGTTCTTCAGGGTCATGACTATGGCCTGGTGTGGGGCAAGCGGGTCCTTCGTAACGACGTCTACTCCGGGTACCCGGTCAATCACGTGGGTCTGTCCGTCACGGTCCACCAACGTAATACGAAAATCGCTGACTTGGGTGACGCGGCCCGAGATCGTAGCACCGTCCGCTGTGTTCACTGTTGCCGTGATGGCGAGAGAATTGTCCGTGGACTGCGTCGGCCAAATCCACGCGCGTTGAAGCTGGTCGGCAGAGTGGTACTTGCTTGCGATATGCGCGAAGGCGTCAGCGGCGTGGCACGGCATGCAATGGGCGGCGACATAGGTCTTTCCCCGGGCCGCATCACCAACCAGGATGTTCAATACACGATAGGTGCCGCGGTTGGCTACATCCTCCACCTGCAAATGCAGAAACTCAGCAATGTCTTTTAGTTGGTCGTCCGCCATGCTGGAGAAACTTGGCATGCCCTTATCGGGGCGCCCCGTCTTCAGAAACGGCACCAGGTGCTCGCCATGATCGTCACCCAGAACGATGTCGGAGGTGATCAGGTTTGGGCCTTCCGCGCCCCGTGCCTGCGGCCCATGGCAAAAGGCGCAGTTCTGCTGGAACAGCGGTGCGCCGCGTGCCGCCGCTGCCTTATCCGGTTCTGGCCCCAGGCCGAGAAAAACACGGGTTGCCGCGGCTCGTTGTTCCGGGGTTCCGTTGAAGCCGGCGTTCCTGGCCGGCGCCGGGTTCGCCGCCGGCGTGTTGCCGGCCGGAGGGTTCTGCTGCGTTTCCTGGGTCACCGCGATCGACGCAAGAAGCGCCAGGCTACCAGCTAAAGTTGCATTTAGGAGCACATGGCGCATCCAGGAAATCCCCCCGGCATGATAATCAAGTTTGGCATCAAAACAAAAGTTTCTCGTCCGGCAACTGGTACGCCTATCGTTAGAAGGCGCCGGGCCGTCGATTTTGTTTTGAGAGTACTCGGGCGAGAGATGTCAGGGGGAAAAGCAACGGTGATCCGAATATCGGGCAATGGGCGATGTGAGCAGAATAACAGGCGCATTGTCGCCGGCCGTGCGCATGCAGGGTTCTTCTTTTTAGTGGCCTCTTTAATGGCGGGGACGGCATTCGGCCAGCAAGCGGATATGCCCGATGCACAGAAAAATCCTTTTGCCGGCAACCCGGCCGCGGTCGCAGCCGGTAAAACCCTCTATGAACAAACCTGCCAGGCGTGTCATGGGGGAGAAGCCCGCGGGGACCGTGGGCCAAGCCTTGCCTCGGGGAATTTCAAGCACGGCAGCGGAGACAGCGATCTGTTCCGGACCATCCGCAGTGGTATTCCGGGGACTGAGATGCCTGCATTTTCTCTCCTGCCTGCGGACAATGTTTGGCGGATCATTACCTATCTGCGCAGCCTCAACACCAGTGGTGCCGCAGCAAATGAGGTCGTGACGGGAAATGTGGCGGCGGGCGAAGCAACGTTCTGGGGCAAGGGCGGCTGCGGCCACTGCCACGAGGTAAACGCTCGCGGTTTGGATATCGGGCCTGACCTCTCCGACGCGGGAAAAAATTCCGCAGCCTACCTGCGCGGCATAATCTTGGATCCGAATGCTGCCCGGCCAAATCAACGGCGCTGGTTTGGACCAAGCGCAGTCGACATTAAAACCCGCAATGGCGAGGTTAAGGGAATAAAACGGGCCGAGGACAATTTCACCCTGCTGATGACAGACTTGACTGGAAAACTGCGCAGGTTCGACAGGAAAGATATCCTCGCCGAAACTGCCGAGACCAAGTCGCTGATGCCCGATAACTACAGCCAACTGCTCTCGCCGTCGGAAGTTCAAGACCTGGTCGCTTACTTGAAAAGCCTGAAGGCTCGCGATCTGAACAAAACAATTCAAGTCGATATCCCCGGCGGATTGAGCTTTGCGAGGCTGCGTGATGCCCAGGCCGAGCCACAGAACTGGCTAACGTATTGGGGCGATTACCAGGGGCATCACTTCTCTTCGCTGCGCCAGATCACTCCTCTCAATGTGAAGCAGCTACAGGCACAGTGGTCGTTACCGATGCCTCCAGGTCCACAGCTAGAGGCCACGCCGCTGGTGGTCGACGGCACCATGTACACCACTTACACCACCAACACGTCGGCGGGTGTTTACGCTGTTGACGCTAAAAGCGGCCTGCAAATCTGGAAGTACGATCGCCATCAGGAAGCGATCAATCCCAACCAGATCAATCCCTTCAATCGCGGCGTAGCAGTGTTGGGCAACCGCGTCTTTTTCGGCACGCTCGATGCAGCGCTGGTTGCTTTAGACGCGCGCAGCGGACGAGTCCTTTGGGAAACCAAGATCGCCGACACAATGATTGGCAATTCCATTACCGGAGCGCCACTGGCCCTCGATAACAAGATCATTGTCGGTATAGCTGGAGGTGAATTCGGCATTCGTGGCTTCATCGACGCCTACGATCCAGCGACGGGCAAGCGGCTGTGGCGATTCAATACCATTCCTGGTCCAGGAGAATTTGGTCACGATACTTGGAGTGGTGACAGTTGGAAGCATGGCAGTGGCGCTGCTTGGCTGACGGGCAGCTATGATCCGCAGAGCAATGTTTTGTATTGGACCGTGGGTAACCCTGGGCCCAATCTCAACGGAGAGGTGCGCGAAGGGGATAACCTCTTCACCTGTTCGGTCCTTGCTCTCGATCCCGAGACCGGCCAAAGAAAGTGGCACTACCAATTCACGCCTGGGGATACGCACGACTGGGATGCCAACGAAGATGTAGTCTTGGCCGACAGCATGGTCGCGGGGGTGAAGCGCAAGCTGATGCTGCAAGCGGACCGCAACGGAATGTTTTATGTGCTCGATCGCACCGATGGAAAGCTGATCTTTGCCAAACCGTACGTAGAGCAGACGTGGAATCGTGGCTTTCAGCCCGACGGCCGTCCGATTTTCCTGCCGGATTGGAAGTCGTCGCCCAAGGGCAACGTAGTTGCTCCAATTCTCATAGGAGGTGCCAACTGGCAAAACCCCTCGTATGACGCGGTCCACTCGGTAATGTACGTGGTTGCCCTCAACGGGGCCATGGGCTATCGAAGTATTCCCGTAAAGTATGAGGCCGGCCGGCAATATCAGGGGGGCGTACCATTCCCCGCTGGTGGATTCGGCAAAATGGGCTTATTCGCCATCGATACCACGACTGGCGCCGTCAAGTGGGAATACCCCACGTACCGCCTCTCCATGGGCGCGGGCGCGCTGGCCACGGCAAGTGGCTTGGTATTCCTCGCTGCTGGGGACGGGAATCTGATTGCACTGGATGCCAGGACGGGCAAATCCCTATGGCATTTCCAGACCGGCGGCACGATCGCCTCCTCGCCCATAAGTTACGCAGTCGACGGGCACCAGTTCGTGGCCATCTCCGCTGGAAATGCAGTCTACAGTTTTGCCCTCCCTGATTAGGAGTTGCCCGCAAGAATCTGGATTGTGATCGTCAGCGCGTTCAGAACTGATCCTGCTCACGAGACTAAAACGGTTGATTTGGGGTCTGGGGAAGCGGAATTTCCAAAGCGCCGTGCTGCCGGATTCACACTCTTGGCGGCTGGTGCTTAACCAGTAACTTACGGTTAGGCGACAAACCTCCAGTGATCCCGTCAATGCCTGTCTCACTCCGCCGGGCAACAGTCGAATAAAAGCCAGGAGCCACGCGAAACAAGTCATGATCACCTGCAAATAATTTGCTTGATCAGACAAACTTGCGTTATAGTCGTATATCGATATATCGATCATCGATCGCTATGCCAAAACGAAAACTCGATCATCGAATGGTGGTTGGAGTGTTGCTGATGTCGGCTGCTCTAGTGGCACAAGTGCCAACGAACGAGCTCAAGCTGGAATTTGATGTTGCGTCGGTACGGGAGAACAAGACGGGCGGGCCGCCGTACTCAAACTTCCCGCTCGGGCCGGGTCCCACATTCGGAGCCAAAGACGGTCTGCTGCTAGCCACAAACCAAACGCTACTTGGGTACATCTTTTTTGCCTTCAAACCGGATATGCTCCAGAGCCAGCAGTTCCAGGCGCAACTACCTCGATGGGTGAAGACGACTAGCTACGATATCGAGGCACGGGCGAGCGGCAGTCCCACGAAGGACGACATGCGCCTTATGATGCAGGCGCTGCTGGAAGAGCGATTTCATCTTGTCATCCATCGCGAGACGCGCAAGGCGGCGGCGTACGCCCTGGTGCTCGCTAAGCCGGGCACATTAGGGCAGCGGATCAAGCCGCATCCATCGGACGATCCGGACTGCGCGAAGACGAAATTCACAAAGACCACAACAGGAACGGATCCGACGTGCGGCGCGAGCTCTCCAATTGTGCCGGAGACTCCAGGCGACTTTGCAACTGCCGTATACAACATGCCCATGGATGCGATTGCAGTCGAGTTGGGCCGCACGGCCGGACTGGGTCGCGTAGCGAGCCTGACCGGCGGGCGTTTCGTGAACCGGACGGGACTGACCGGGGCGTATGACTACATGCTGGAGTTCGCTCCGGAGCAGGCGCTGAGCGCACAACCGGCCACAAGCGCCGATTCCGAACCTGGTGGGCCTTCGTTCACCGCAGCGGTAAAAAACCAACTTGGGCTCAAGCTGGTTCCCGAGAAGTTGCCGGTCGAAGTGATCGTAGTCGACCGCATCGAGAGGCCAAGCGAAAACTGAAATCAATGCATGGGTAGTGAGGGCGTGTACCGGCGCATTGCGCAGCATCAGCGGCGACGGGGCGTCGGTTTCGCGTTGACCCCGAATCACCGGCTATCCGGAAGTAATCCCAAAACGGGTGTAATGTCCGGGTTGGCGATCATCCGACCGCCACTCAGAGAACAGACGATACCGCGCTCGGTGAGCGCGTTGCCCTGTTGGCGTCAACTCAGGGCAAGGATCGCGGCTGCTCCACTTGCTTACCGAGGGAAGTTGAGCTATTCTCTCTCGGTAACCGTGAGGAGAGCTGATGAGCAAGCCTACGGATCTCGTCCAAGGCACTTTGGATCTGCTGGTTCTGAAGATTCTTGCCCTCCAGCCGCTCCACGGCTGGGCTCTTAGCCAGAGACTGAAACAGGTTTCTGGTGACGTGCTGCAGGTGAGCGACGGATCGCTTTATCCGGCCCTCCACAAGCTGGAACATCAGGGCTGGATCCGGGCAGAGTGGAAGCCGACCGAGAACAACCGCAGGGCAAAGTTTTACTCGCTCACACGGCTGGGTAAACGGCACCTTGAAGAGGAAGCCGCGAGCTGGGAACGCCTCTCCGCGGCAATTTCCGGCGTATTGCGGTTGACGGGGGTGTGAAAGATGCGACTCGAGAACTGGCTCTACACCATTCCGCTGCGTCTGCGTTCGCTGCTCGTGCGCCACCGCCAGGATGAGGATCTCGAGGAAGAGCTGCGGGATCACATCGAACGACAGACCAGGGAGAATCAGTCTCGCGGGATGGGCGAAGAGGAAGCGCGCCTCGTCGCGCTGAGGGCCTTTGGAAGCTTTGTCGCGGTTCGCCAACAAACGCACGAAACTTGGAGCTGGTTGACGTTGGAGCATTTGTGGCAGGACTTCCGTCGCGCGCTTCGCTCGGCGCGGCGTGCGCCGTTGCTTTCAACGGTTGCCGTGCTTGCCCTGGCTTTGGGGACTGGGCTAAATACTGGTGTGTTCACAATTGTGAATGCGGCGTTCCTCAGGGGTCCAACGCGCGTTGACCCGGCGAGTTTCGTTCAGATATTTCCCCGGTATGCAGGATGGTTCACAGGGGCAGATCAAAGCCCTTCTTTCACAACCGAGGATTTTGAGGCAATTCGCAGCCGCTCCCACACCCTCAGTGAGGTGTCGGTATGGCGGCAGTATCGCGCCGTTCTTGAACAGGAAAACAAGTACATCACCGCACTGCTGGCCTCGTGCAATTACTTTCACGTTCTCGGAATCGACCAACCGCTGATTGGCCGGTTCTTCGCCTCCCGCGAGTGCGACTCCGGAGCCCCGGCGCAAGTGGCCGTGCTGAGCGAGCCATTATGGAAGAACGAGTTTGACGCCGACCCGCAGATCGTCGGCAAGACCATCCGGCTCAACAACGTACCCGTGACCGTGATCGGCGTTGCACCGTCCGGCGTTGCCAATCAGTTGCTGGGCGGCGTCATTCTACCTTACAAGCTGGGGCCTCAGCTCGACCATGCAGGGGATTTAACCGACAGCCCCGACAAGCCCTGGCTTTCCATGACCGGCCGGTTGCGTCCCGGATTCACCCGAGCCAATGCGCAAGCCGAATTGACGGCCATTATGAACCAGCAGGATCGGGCCTACGTGCAGCGGAAGATTTCGACTTTCGATCGCAAAACCTCTCTGATCCTCACCAACGGATCGGAAATCGAACACCCTTTCATTCGTCCTCTTGCAGTCGGGATGTCGACGCTGATGCTGGGGCCGCTGGCGCTCGTCCTCCTGCTTGCCTGCAGCAATGTAGCCACGCTTTTTCTCGCGCGCACGATTGCGCGCAGGGGCGAAGTCGCCATTCGCCTGGCGCTGGGTGTGAGGCGATCGCGGCTCGCTGGCATGCTGCTGATGGAAAGCCTGCTCATCGTTTGCCTCGGAGGAGCTCTCAGCATGGTGCTCGCTTATCGCCTCCCGCTGATGATCTTGAACCTCCTGGCGCCGGGTCAATCTAGCTTTGACTTGCGCCTCAGTCCTGATTGGCGCGTCTTTGTCTACCTGATGATTCTCTTGGCGGCTGCAACCGTATTGTCGTCGCTCATGCCTATTCGCGCTGCCTGGAAACTCGATATCCTCACAGCTCTAAAGGGACGCGAGGGCGCCGCTACTGTTCGCTCCCGTACAACCAGCGGCCTCATCATTACGCAGGTTGCTCTGGGCTTCGTATTGGTGTGCGCCGCGGTCATCTTCGGTCGGATGCCAGGTCTCATTAGAGGCATAAATCCCGGATTCGAGATTCATCAGACGCTCACGATACCCCTACGTGTAAACACTTCTGGGGACAATCGGACGAAGGCGCAGGTGTTCTATCGGTCGCTCGAAACAAAGATCCTCGCGATCCCGGGTGTACAGTCCGTTGCCTATGCGAGCCTGCAACCATTCATTCCTTCTCCTCCTGAAGAAGTGCGCCTTCCGCTGCAGACCAAGGGAAGCGGGCAGCCTGTCTCGGTCGACGAAGTCTCAGATAATTTCTTTCCCTCATTCGGCATTCGCGTACTGCGAGGACGCTTGTTTCGCTCCACAGATACAACTTCGACGGGTCCGGCCGCGGTGGCCGTGGTGTCGCGGGCGTTAGCAAACGAGTTTTGGCCGGGCAGCGATCCGATCGAAAAAAAAGTCGTGATGCCCGATGATCGCTACCTGACGATTGTGGGTATAGTGGCCAATACCCGCTCGGAGCATTTCGGTCGTCCCGACGAACCGCGTATCTACACGCTTCGCGGTCCTTCCGCTGTTGGCGGAAACCTCTACGTGCGCTTCGTGGGAAGCGCAAAACCCCTGGAGAACACCATACGAGAAGCAGTGAAGCGCTTGGATCCCTTACAGACGACTGTGCCACAGACAATCTGGGAGGCGGTCGAAGAGCATGCTGAGGCTATCACGCTGATGGCGCAGATCATTTTGCTTGTGGCCGCAGTCGCATTGTTAATGGCCGTCACGGGTGTCTACTGTGTTCTGTCGTTAGCGGTGAGTCAACGGACGCGTGAGTTTGGGATCAAAATGGTGCTGGGCGCGAGCCGAGCGGACGTTTTCCGCTTGGTTCTTTTGCGAGGCGTCAGGAATATCGCGGTTGGAATAATCAGCGGAATTGCGCTGGCCGAACCCGCCTTGTTGCTGCTTAA
>CAVUQE010000007.1:0-405565 GCA_963743365.1 uncultured Acidobacteriaceae bacterium | reverse complement strand
ATGATCACCGAGACAATCGCGGGCAAAGTCAGCCGCGCCATAGACTCGCGACTACGAGCGGCAAAGTTCGTGCGCAGCGCGCTGAATCATGTCTTCCCCGACCATTGGTCATTCATGCTGGGGGAGATTGCGCTTTACTCCTTCATGGTTCTGGTGGTCACCGGAACTTATCTTGTCTTGTTCTTCCATGCAAGTTCGGAAAAGGTCATTTACCACGGGTCATACCACGCGCTGGACGGCCAGAAGGTCTCCCTCGCCTACCGCTCCGTGCTGCACATCAGCTTCGATGTTCCGGCAGGTCTGCTGGTACGGCAGATGCACCACTGGGCGGCACTCATCTTTCTTTGGGCGATCCTGGCGCATATGGCGCGCATCTTCCTGACCGCCGCCTACCGCAAACCGCGAGAGATGAACTGGCTGATCGGGCTGACTTTGTTGGTGTTGGCGCTGGTGAACGGATTTTTCGGCTATTCGATGCTCGACGATCTGCTCTCGGGCACCGGACTGCGCATCGGATACGCGATTCTCCTTTCCGTTCCGGTGATCGGCCCCTGGCTGACTTTTCTGTTTATGGGTGGGACGGTCCCGAACCCGGACACTCTTCCGCGCATGTATGCCTTGCATATCTTTCTGGTTCCCGCGCTGATCTCCGCTCTGCTGGGGCTTCACCTCTTCATGATCTGGCGTCAGTTGCACACCAACTATCCGGGTCCAAAACGTAACAACCGCACCATCGTGGGGTCGCGGCTGTGGCCGTCCTACACGGCGAAGTCGATCGGCCTGCTTTTGCTGGTGTTTGCCGCGACCGCCGCGCTGGGCGGCCTGGTCCAGATCGATCCCGTATGGATCTACGGGCCCTACGACCCTGCGAGCATCATGGCGGGCGCGCAGCCAGACTGGTACCTCGGCTGGGTGGAGGGGGCGATGCGTCTCTTTCCCGGTGTCAACCTGCGTCTTGGACATTGGCTGATTCCGGAACTTTTCTTTCCTGCTGTCCTGATGCCGTCGTTGCTGTTTCTCGGGTTGTACTCGTGGCCCTTCGTCGAGAAGCTGTTTTCAAGCGACAAGGGGGACCAGAATGTCCTGCGGCTACCGTATGAACAACCAATCCTGACCGCCGGGGGAGCTGGATTGTTTGCCTTCTTACTGGTGCTCCTGGTTGCCGGTGGAGACGATTTCCTGGCTCTTGCGCTCAACACATCGGTGATCGAGATGCGCACGATTCTGCGCATTCTTGTCCTGGTTGCACCGCCCTGTGCCGTGGCGCTCACGTATGTCATCTGTGTGCGACTGAGGAGCCGGAAGGCTGCTCTTGCAGCGGCGGCACGTGCGCAGAAGACCGCGGCCGGCGTGGAAGAGCCCTTGACTCTGCCGATGGGCGAGCCTGCAGCTTTGCGAGCGGGAGATTAAGTTGCTGGCAACTCGACGGAACCTCCTCTGCATCCTGTCGATTGCTGGCCGATTTTTTTTGACGCTGCAGTCTGGCGCCTTGTCTCTCTGAAGATCTACTTCCGAAGCGGTCCACTTCGAACAACGAGCACGTTGATTTATCGGCCTGACCGTGGCGCGGCCCAGGAGTGCACATGACGACGCTGGTGGCGAAGCAGCAACTGACTGAACTGTGGGATACGCCGAAGACTCTCTACGGCTGGCTCGCGACCGTGGATCATAAAGACCTTGGTATCCGCTATCTCGTCACCGCTTTCATCTTTCTTGTCGTCGGCGGCGTGGAAGCGTTAGTCATGCGGCTTCAACTCATGCGGCCCAACGAAGGGCTGCTGAGCCCGGAGGTATACAACCAGTTTTTCTCGATGCATGGCATCACCATGATCTTCTGGTATGCGTCGCCTATACTCTCCGGCTTTTCGATCTATCTGGTCCCACTGATGGCCGGGGCTCGGGATGTTGCCTATCCCAGATTGAACTCCTTCACCTACTGGTCCTTCTTGTTTTCGGGAATCCTGCTGTATGTAGGCCCTTTGATCGGGCAATCGCCGCATGCGGGCTGGTTTTCTTACATGCCGTACACCGACATCCTCTACTCGCCCACCCATGGGATGGATATCTATGCGCTCTCTATCATCATGCTGGGCATCTCGACCACAGGAGCAGCGATCAACTTTATCGCGACCATCCTCTGGTTCCGCGCGCCCGGCATGGCGATCAGCAAGATGCCCCTCTTCCTTTACAGCACGCTGACGATCTCTTGCACCATCCTCTTCGCCATGCCGGCGCTTACTCTTGCCTGTGTCTTCCTCGAACTGGAAAGACGTTGGGGCATGCACTTTTTCGACGTGGCCAAAGGCGGCACTCCGCTGCTTTGGCAGCAGTTGTTCTGGTTCTTCGGGCATCCCTGGGTATACGTCATCTTCCTGCCTGCCACCGGCATGATTTCCCTCATCATCCCCGTCTTCTCCCGGCGCCCCATCGTTGGCTATCCCTATGTCGCCATGTCCACGATCCTGACCGGAGTGGTCGGCTTCAGCGTGTGGCTACACCACATGTTCACGGTAGGCATGTCGGAACTAACGATGAGCTTCTTCAGCGCCGGCAGCATGATGATCTCGATGTTCACAACGATCACCATCTTCGCCTGGCTGGCGACCGTATGGAAGGGTCGCCCGGTGGTGACGGCGTCGATGTTGTATGCTCTCGGATCTGTGGCCCTGCTGGTTATTGGCGGACTCAGCGGGGTGGTGACAGGGATCATCCCCGTCGATTGGCAACTGCATAACACCTACTACGTCGTCGCCCACATCCACTACGTGCTCATCGGCGCGAATGTCTTTCCCGTCTTCGCAGGTCTTTACTATTGGCTGCCGAAGATGACCGGCCGCATGATGAACGAGCGGCTCGGCAAGTGGAGCTTCTGGGTCATGTTCATCGGATTCAATATTGGTTTCTTTCCCATGCACATTGTTGGGCTGATGGGCATGCCGCGGCGGATCTACACCTATTCCTCTAATTTGGGTCTGCAGCCCATGAATGAGTTGATGACCTTCGGCGCGTTCGTGTTGGGGGTTGGGATTCTGCTCAGCATCATCAACTTGTTTTACAGCCTTCGGCGAGGCGAGATCGCCGGCGACAATCCATGGAATTCCGATGGGCTGGAGTGGGCAATGGCATCGCCGCCCCCGGACTACGAGGTTCTGCGCATCCCCGCGGTCTCCACCCGGCATCCACTGTGGGACGATTTCGACGAAGATGAGGATCCCGGTGATCTGCGTGTGCTTTCGCAGGCGCGACTAAGTCTGATGTCGACTCTGCTGGATGCAGTACCGCAGTCGGCAGCGACCATGCCGAATATGTCGTTGGTTCCGATGTTTCTTGCTTTGGCCCTCTTCGTCTTTTTCTTAGCCATGGTTTTCCAACTGTTGTGGATCTGTCTTGCGAGTCTGATCGTCACCTTTCTTCTGGGTTGCACGTGGCTGTGGCCGCGGCCAATCAAGGGGGAATTATGAGCTTGCTCGCGACAGCGCCCGTGGCGCCCAAAGGGCCCCATACCGGCCCCTGGCCGATTGCAACGAATCGCGGCGTCTATGCGGTCACCATGGTGATCCTTACCGAGGGAACGCTCTTCATTTGTCTCTTCGCCAGCTATTACTTCCTCGGTGCCGATAAATACCGCTGGGCGACCGACGCGCCCCCCAAGCTGCTCAAGGCATTCATCATGTTGGCTATTCTGGCCGGCAGCAGCCTGGTCATCATGTGGGGGGAACGGCTGGTCGAGCAGAGGCGCTATCGGCTCGCTCGCGGTGCGGTGGTGACGACGATCGTTATGGGCCTTGTCTTTCTTGCGGTGCAGGTGTCGGAGTACATGGACCACTGGAAGACGCTAACTCCGTTCACTGATTCCTACGGATCCATCTTCTACACCATCACTACCTTCCATGGGGCGCACGTCATCATGGGCCTTCTCATGCTCAGCTATCTCTCGATCCTGCCGAACTACGGGCCGGCGCCTCTGCCTCCTCACCGTCCCTATCGCGTGGTGGCCTTGTACTGGCACTTTGTAGACATCATCTGGTTCTTCGTCGTTTTGTTGCTGTATGTGATCCCGCATTTTCAGGTCTATGGGTTCTGAGATGACAAACACCATGAGCGGTGCCGTTCAACAGCAGGTTGCAGGCAATCCGGAGGAAAGCTCCAACCGGCGTGTGTGGTTTGAATTTGCCGCGTCCGCCGCCGCCTGGCTTTGCCTCGGCTGCCTTGACATGGTGATCGCATGGCGCGCCTGCGTTCATCAGGAACAGCTTGGTGGCCCAATTCCCCATCCGGGTGCGCGCATTCTTTACTTCCTGCTGTGGATCGCGTTATTCGGCTTCGCGTCACTGGCCGGTGTTATGTCCTACCGCACTTGGCGGACGCTATGTGGAACAACCAACTTGCTGCGCGCGGAAGGCCGGGAACGGAAGGAGTTTATGTCGCTCTCGGGGCTGTTTATCAGCATAACTCTCGGCATCGGATTTCTCTGGATGTGCCTTCCCTTGTTCATGCTGCAAATGTGTGCGAGGACGCGATGAGGCATAGACAACGCGAATGCATCGTGGTTCTCTTCGCCGGCTGCCTGGGCGCCGGGTTCGGCCTGTTGACCGGGTGCTTGGGCAACGAACCCATGGGAGGCTTTCAGCCGGCCATGAGCGGCGACCCGGTGGCAGGCAAGGCTTTGCTGCAAAGCTATGGATGCGGCTCCTGTCACGTGATCCCCGGAATTCGAACCGCCCAAGGCATGGTCGGGCCGCCGCTCCTCTATTACAGCCGCAGGACGATTATCGCCGGCGAACTTCCTAATTCACCGGCAAACCTGGTGGCCTGGATCAAGAACCCGGTAGCGATTGAGCCGGGAACCGCGATGCCCGACCTCGGGGTCACAGACAGCCAGGCTCATGACATGGCTGCCTACCTCTACACCTTGCGATAGCGAAGGAACTCATGGGTCGCCTTGGTAAATTCGTCTCCCCGCTGCCAGCCATGTTTCTGGCGGGTTGCGCCACCTTGCAATCCACATCCAACACTCACGGACCAGCAGCGAAGGAGATCGCGCATCTCTCGCACGCGATGTCGATCACCTTCGTGATTACGATTGTGGTCATGTGGGCGCTACTGGCCATCGCAACCAGGAACCGTGGCAGCCTGAAGGAACATATGCCGATCGACGTCGGCGGCGGTCAGGACTGGGTGTGGATCGGCGGTATAGCCGTTCCTCTTCTGGTGCTCTCCATCTTTTTCTTCCTGGGTCTCGATCTGCTCAGGGGTTTCCCGATTCATGGCGATTATGGAGCAATGAACAAGGGCTCGGTGGCAGCCGGATCCAAGCCGGATATTCTGATCATCGGGCACCAGTGGTGGTGGGAGGTCCACTATCTAGGAGCTTCGGGTCAGCAGGTTATCACGGCCAACGAGATTCACATTCCCGCGCACCGGCCCGTTAATATCGAACTTCGCACCGCCGACGTTATCCACGCCTTCTGGGTTCCGAGTCTTCACGGAAAAGTTGATCTATTGCCTGGAAATGTCAATTTCATTCGCATAGAAGCCAGCGAGCCCGGGACCTACATCGGTCAGTGCGCGGAGTATTGCGGCAAACAGCATGCGAATATGCACATCCTTGTCATCGCGCAGGAAGCCCCGGCCTTTGCGGAATGGCTTGCCAATCAAGGCAAGCCCGGCGCCGAGCCGACGAATCCCGAAACGGTCGTGGGCCAGGAGGCGTTTCTGACAGGTCCTTGCAAACAGTGTCATACTGTTCGCGGCACTCCGGCGGCGGGACGGTTCGGTCCGGACCTGACCCACATCGGCAGCCGCAAAGAGATAGGCGCCGACACTTTCCCCAACAACAATGCGTATCTCGAGGGCTGGGTCACGAATGCCCAAGCGCTCAAGCCAGGATGCAAGATGCCGAAGATCGTCCAATACAACGGAGCGCAGCTTCGCTCCCTGGTAGCGTATCTGCGTCAGCTTCAATGATTAGTATCGCGTGAGCTGCCAGCTCAGCCGGCAGCAGCTTTACGATCTCCGTGACGTGTCCGCCGTCCGCGGGGTGATGCCCGGGCGCAGGCTGTGAAGGATGGCGCTTCTGCTCTGAACCTTCGTAGGGCCAGGTCTCTGGACTATACTGCTTTTTCTCTCCATCCCACCCGGAGAAGACCCCGTCGAGATCTTTCGTATCGCGATAGTCCTCGCGAAGAATCGTTGAGGCATTGGTGAGGGTGGCTGCGGTGTGCCGCGCAAAGGGCGGCATGCGCGAGGAGGGATAATACTGTGGGCCGATGCCTGGTTCGGGACTAGGGAGCAGAGGTTCTTTGGGTAACTGCCGCAGCTCCTGCACTCGTAGCCCAGCCCTTGCGTTCATTGCTGAAAATTGCCTGGCTGACTACCCGCGTCTTACAAGGAGAATATGTTACCAACGATAGATGGTTAGATCGCTTAGATACACGTTCGCCGTGCCGCTGGATCCAAGGCCGTCCACCTGGAGGTTGGTAGTGAGAGTGGGTCCCCAACCTAATGCGAAAGCCGAGTTCACCGTGGCGTTGATGTCTTGCGTTGCCCCGTCGAGCGCCACGGAATGATATGTGATATTTCCAGCGTCATCACGGGAGTAATAGACCTGCACATGATGCCAAGTGTTGATGCTCCAGCTGCGAAGATTGCAGTACGCGCCGGAGTGTACCCACTGGTCGCTCGGCGCGGCAGGGGTACCTGCGTTTCTTGTGTAATCCCATGTGCTGGTGTAGCCATCGCACTGAAATCCGAAGAGAGCGGTTTGGCCATTCTCCATGGTCTGGTTCATATCCAGTTCCAGGTTCGCGATCTTGGTGGAGGAATTATCCAGATAAACCCAACCGTCATAAAAGAAGTTGGTCGAAATTTCGTCGTCTCCAAACGACACGCTAAAACGTGCGCCGGCCGAGTTTGAGAACCTGGTCGTAAAAGCGCGAGCATGGCCGCTTTGCGAGGGGGAGCTGACGATGCTTGTGACGCCCGACGCGCCGCCGGAGCCAGTGGCGGTGTCGAATACAGAGATCCAGTTGCTGAGGCTCTCGATGTTGCTGACGCTGAGCGAAAGCGCAGGAACAACGGAGACATCGGCTCCCCCTTGCACCGTGATAGCGATGTCCGTATCGCAGGCTGCGCCGTGATTACCCCAGGCCTTGACGTGCAGCGTGTGGGAACCGGTGCCGGCGGAAACCTGCACCTCGAGCGATGAGCCGCTTACTGTGCTTGTGTCTGTGCTGTTGTCGAGCGAATAGCCGAGTGCAGAGACAGGTTGCGAGGAGCAGGTGGAAGCATCCGCAGAGAGGGTGAAGGGAGAAGAAACATCTGCACCATTACTGGGGCTATTGACGTTGACGCCTGCGAACGCCGGAAGGCCGGCCATGAAGATCAGCAGGAGAGCGCGCGAAAACAACTTCTTCATTAATAAAACCTTCAAAAAAATCTCAAAATAGACTGCATGTCTCTGTTGGCACAGCTTGCTTATGCCTGCAAAGTGATACTTCGCCGACTGCATTGCAGGGAGAAGTCGATGTATTCGATTGTGTGGGCTTGTCTGAGGGAGGACAGCTTACGCCTGACGGGAACTCGACAACCTCATTTGCAATGCTCCGATGAGCCACAAGCAGCGAGCGCCATTTCGGAACATGCCCCAAGAGCGCAGAAAACGATGAAGACCTAACAGCAGAAACACTCAAGTGTCACTGTATCGATCCGAATCACTTCCTGGGCCCCAAGTTGACCGGCAGAAAACCTAATAAACCAACCAACCCAGATGATACAGAAGGGTTGGCTGCGCGAAAGCCCTTTTTTCTAAGATTCTTCTAGAATTTGTGCCGGGTGCCAATCCAGTCGATTGCCCGTGCAAAAATTTCCCTAATACCTGGAAAGTACTTTAGATCCCAGTGCGTGTGACCCGGCATGAGACAAGCTCCTGCGAGGAAGCTAATGGAGGGACACGGATGCTCTCTAATCACGATTCCAGCTTGTAGTCCATACAACTGTCGGGTGTCGACCTGATAATTTGCGCAAAGCTGCATCGTGTAATCCGCACCAGCACTTGGAACATATTCCCGCCCAAAAAGGAATATTTTGCACAGGCCTGGCAAAGGTTGCCCAGGTTCGCACAATTTACTTCGAAATTTTCAAACTAATCCTTTACCGCGAGAAATGGTTGTGTATGATCCGGTCTAGAAATTAACAACCACATGTGCTTACGGGCTTGAGATCTGGATCTGAAGCCGACGGGTTCTCCGGAACGAATCGAGAAGTCCCTGCTTCCAGCCTTATGTCGTGAGCGCTTGAACTGTCTTCGAACACGGCCTGCAGAGGCGTATGCCTAGGTAGTTGCGACAGTGTGCCCAAGAGGTTGTTGAATTCTGCCCGGGCGCACGTTGTCCTCGCTCAGACAAGCCCAGACAAGCCAATTTATTCGAGTTCTGCGCTGCAGATGCGCCGCGGGTGAACTCCCCTCGGAACCAAACGAGTCCCTGCCCCCACGGGTAAGGGACCTTATTTTAGCGAGGCCTATCGATGAAGAAGAATTTCTCCTACGTACTCCTGTTCGGTCTTACCGCCGCCGCACCCGCATTCGCAACTGTCACAGTCGGTAGCCCCGGCAACGGCGCAGACGTTTCATCGCCGTTCCACCTCTCCGCCAGTGCCTCGACCTGTTCGTCACAATCGGTGACCGCCATGGGCTATTCATTGGACAACAGCACAGACACAACCATCGTGAACAGCACGTCGATCAACGCTGAGGTTTCGAGCGCAACGGGCGCCCACACGCTGCATGTTAAGGCCTGGGGAAATCAGGGAGCTTCGTGCGTTACCGATGTCGCCATCACCGTCACGGTCGCCGAAACGGCCACCGCTCTCATTCCTGTGGAAGCAAGCAGCGTCAGCAGCATTGAAAGCTTGAGCAACTGGACTGCGGCTTATGACACCGCCACCGGCTCTGGTAGCGCATCCGCAGTCACAAGCATCGTTAGCTCACCCTCGCAAAACGGTCACTCGCGCGAGTTTCTGACCAGGTTTTCCAACTCGGGCGGTGAACGTTACAGTGTCTCGTTTGGTGACGACGAAACTGCAACCAACTTCTTCTATGACGGGTGGATCTACCTCAACAATCAGTCCAACCAGATAGCCAACCTGGAACTGGACATGAATCAGACCATGGAAAATGGTCAGACCGTGATTTTTGGATTTCAGTGCGACGGCTACACCAGTACGTGGGACTACACCAGGAACGCGGGTACCCCTACCGCGCCGAACGACCAGTGGGTGCACTCCGGCGCCCACTGCAACCCGCGGAGCTGGAGCACGAACGTGTGGCATCATGTGCAGGTCTACTATTCCCGTGACAGCTCCGGCAATGTCACGTACCACTCAGTGTGGCTCGATGGTTCCCAGCAGAATATTAACGCCACCGTGAACTCGGCGTTCGCACTCGGTTGGGGACCAGTGCTGCTGACGAACTTCCAGGTGGATGGGTTGGGCGCCAGCGGCGCGCCCATCGCGTATCTGGACAACCTGACTGTCTCCCGCTGGTAGGCCCGGGATTCCCCGTCCGTTGAGCAGCCGGCAACGGATGGGGCCCCAGTATTTTCCATCCTCTCAAGCAGCCCCGCGCCCGCGAGGTGACCGCTCCGTTGATTTCTGCATCAAAGATAGTGTTTCTGCCTGTTGTTCTCGTCGCCATGCCTTGAGGGTCCTGATGCCGTCGCCTTTTCCAATCATCAGCGTTATCGTGCCTTGTTTTAACGAAGAAGAGGTGCTGCTGCATTGCCACTCCCGGCTAATGCGGGTATTCGAATCCACTCCGGAGAACGAGTACGAGCTGGTTTATGTGAACGACGGCTCCAGCGATGGCACAGAGGAGATTCTGTGCTCCCTTCATCGCCATTTCCCGCGTACGCGGGTCGTGATGCTGTCGCGAAATTTTGGCCACCAGGCAGCCGTGAGCGCCGGACTATCTGCTGCCAAGGGTGATTGCGTGGTCATCATCGACGCCGACCTGCAAGATCCACCCGAACTCATCTGGCAAATGGTGGATCGATGGCGCGAAGGGTATGAGGTCGTCTACGGCGTGCGCGAGACCCGCGCGGGTGAAAGTGGATTCAAATTGTGGAGCGCGCAGCTTTTCTACCGATTGATCAACAAGCTCTCGGACGTGGAAATACCTCTGGATAGCGGAGACTTTCGTTTGCTCGACAGAAGAGCCGTGAATGCCATGCTCGCCATGCCGGAGCGGCACCGGCTGCTGCGGGGAATGTCGAGCTGGATTGGCTTTCGCCAGTTTGGACTAAAGTATGCGCGCGATCCCCGTTTTGCGGGAACGACGAAGTATCCGTTTCGTAAGATGATCAACCTGGCGCTCGATGGGATTTTCTCTTTTTCAACCGTCCCCTTGCGCTTCGTCACGGCACTCGGCCTGGTCACGGCGGGAATGGCGGCTGCAGGCATACTTTACTCCCTTGTGGTACGCATCTTTACTCCCCACTGGGTACCCGGCTGGGCGACTCTCATCCTGGCCGTTCTTCTGACCGGTGGGATCGAGATGTTCTGCTTTGGCATCCTGGGAGAGTACATTGGCCGTATCTACACCGAGATAAAACAGCGTCCCCTGTTTGTAGTGCGAGAGACGTTGGAGCCAGGGTTGCGAGCCGAAGAGTTGAAAAGGCGGCCACTGCCCACGCGTAGGATGGCGCGCGGTGATTCTCTACCGCGCACCGGATGACGGGATTGCTCTTTTATTTATGTTCGCCATGGTTTGCGTGAGATCGCGCCTTTTCCGGTTGATCCTGCCGGCTGCCTTGGTCGTGCCCTGCTGCAGCGGATGGCTGTTACTCGCCCAGACGAAAGCGGCGCCAGCCTCGCAGGCGACTCCGGCGACACCCGCTACGAATTACGATCCAACAAAACCAGAGGTTCAGCCGAATCTCGCTCTGGATCGTGATCCGATCCTCTCCCCTGACCCCGCGGACAACGCTCCGGTGAGCGCCCAGTCGCCCCTGAGCACGATGAAGCCGGGCGAAATTCAAAAAGCGCAGAACGGTATCTACACCCTGCAGGAGAATGTGAATGAGGTTCTGCTCAATTGCACGGTGTTGGACGAAAAAGGGCGGTTGGTCATGGATCTGAATAAGAGCGACTTCCGGCTATGGGAGAACGGCGTCCCACAGACGATCGACTCGTTTCAGCACCAGGACCTGCCAGTATCCATGGGCATCCTGGTAGACAATTCAGGTTCCATGCGCGATAAACGCGCGGCGGTGACCGCGGCAGCTTTGGACCTGGTAAAGGCCTCGAATCCTCAAGATGCTGCGTTTATTGTGAATTTTTCTGACCGCGCCTACCTGGATCAAAACCTCACCTCCAACTTGGCCGCCCTGGAGCGAGGGCTGTCGCGCTTCGATTCGCGGAGTACCACAGCGCTCTACGATGCGGTCGTGGCGTCAGCAAACGAACTGGCAAGCCATGCGAAACAGCCGAAGCAGGTGGTTCTGATCATCACCGATGGAGCGGACAACGCGTCGCGGGAGACGCTCGAGCAGGCTATCCGGAGGGTGCAGAATCTGGGCGGCCCAGTCGTCTATTCCATTGGATTGCTTTTCGGAGATGACAGTGAGGAATCGCAAATAGCAAGAAAAGCACTGGAGACTCTGTCAGCGGAGACAGGCGGGATCGCCTACTTCCCCAATTCCCTGCAGGATGTGGATGAAATCGCGCAAGAAGTTGCTCGCGACATCCGTAACCAGTACACCATCGGCTACCACTCCACCAAGCCTCCTGGTCTTGGGGGATACCGGACTGTCCGCGTCGAGGCGCAGGCAGCACACCATGGCAAGCTCATCGTGAGGACGCGCAAGGGGTATTATCCTAAGTCGGCGGAGAACACAACGGTGGCGCAGTGAGCCGGCTCTTGCTCTTACCAAATGCCTTTGTCGCTTCCGGTTATCTTTTGCCCAACAACCGCCGCCGTAGCAAGCCAGGGCAGCAGACTAAGCCTGGCGCTGTTGTGCAATTCCCACTTGCGCAGCATAGCGGTAAGTTGTGATCCGTAGAGCCGCGCGGATTGAGGAATGATCGGCACGCGCAGAAAGCCCCGTCCGAAGTACACTGCTTCCCCGCCAAAGCGCGCTGAAGCTCGCACAAACTCAGGAAGGTCGAGTCCATAACCGCGATACTGTTTGAGGTAGTCGGAAACAACCGCCAGATAGGTCGCCGTCCCTTTCCAGATCCCGGCGGAACTGGCCGACGAGCGCAGATCTCCGTAATCGATTCCCTCCAAATCCGAGAGCGCGGCCGTGTCGACTATATCGCACAAGCGGAAGTAGAAGTGGCGATACATCCGCTGCAGGGTTGAAATCAGCAGACGATCGGAGGCGGCTGGCACTCGAAAGGTAAGGTCACCGATCCTGAGTAATCGAGCACGGTAAGACAGCCAGGATGCGATAGAAACCTGTTCGCCCGTTTGCCCCAATCGGCCCATATGAATCTCGACTGCTTCAGCTAACCCAGGTATCAGAAAGTTCCATTTGCCCGCCAGGCGATCTCCCCAGCTACGAGGTGCAATTTGCGCCTGGAAGCGTGCTTGCATCAGGGCAGAAATTTCCCGTGGGTTTCCATTCGTATATAAATCGAGGTCGCTGCCCAGATCGGGCCAATGATCCAGGGACTTGATCACCGTGGCATCGTGCCCCTCCTCTGCCAAGGCCTCGCAAATGGCGTGCAAGAACGCTGTCGCGTTGTCGATACGCAGGCGCTCCGCCGTCAGCGCCGTTACCGCCCAGTCGGCACGCATGTCATCGCCTGCTTCCATCATGATGGCGAAAAACACTTTCAACCCACGAACGATGACATGATTTGAGTCTGCCAAGGTTCGCAGATATTCAAATTCATCCCACCGGAGTTCGGCCGGGATCGTGGCAAGTGCAACATCCTTGGGCGGCGCCAAAAGCAGGTGAGAGAGAATCGTCATCCCGTCATTTGCGACGTGTGGAGTGGAAGGGTTAGGCATATAGGCAGATTTACCCCTTTTGGTTTATTGGGGCGGGCCAGGTATAGCAATTGGTGCAATAGGTGACGGTGCTACATGCAGAGTACCCTTGGGCACTCCGCTCGGGTCTGCTAGCCCATTGTCTCTGGGAATGAGCTCGATGGGTCCAGTTTGCTGGCGTCGCGACCGGCTGTACTGATCAAGCTTGCCGTCGACGTTGTGTCCGCTATCGGCGGCAACTGTGAGGAGTTGCTGTCCTTCAGCGGATCGTTGGGTTGCCAAGCCAACGCGGGCGTCTGCGTCTTCCGCCTTGCGGGCCTTGGCGTAAAAGAACTCTGCCGTCTCCAGGTCGCCATCTCTCTCCGCGACGTAGCCGAGATTATTGAGGGAAAACGCACTCTCTGGATTGAGCGAGTAGGCTTTCAGGAAATCCTGCTTAGCTGTTTGCCAATCGTTGCGATTGGTCGCGGCCACTCCACGAAGCGATAGCATTGTGGCCCGAGCCTCATCGTTGCCTATGGTCTTCATCTTCTTTCTCAGTTCCCGAGCACTTTCTGCAGCCATCTCGCTGACCGGTTTCCCTCTCCATGAGCGCTTCAGGCTCACAACAATGGGCTCGGCGGAATGGAACGCAGCGGCAGCGTCGTAATATTTCAAGGCGTTCTCCAGATCTCCCGTGGCCTCCTCGGCCACTCCCAGATTGTTCAAGGTAAAGGCATTCATGGGCTCAAGAGCCAATGCCTGGCGAAGAAGATCGTCGGCGTCGAAGTTTCGACCTTGCGATAAAAGCTCGATCGCTTCCACATTCATCCGGTTCACGCGCATAGGCACGTCTTTTAAGCTGGTGAGGGCGTACGACATCGGTTTGCCTTCAAGCCGCTGGGAATTGCTCACATCGATCAATGCCTCGCTCCCCTGTTCCGATGCCAGCGCGTAGAACTTTTGTGCGCGATCCAGCTCTCCCTGGAGCTCAGAGACGTAACCCAGGTTGTTCAAAGTAAACGGGTCGGCGGGATCGTAAAGGTAAGCTTTATAGAAGATAGCTTCGGCTTTCTCGTACTGGTGCTTGTCGATCGCATTCACGCCCTCGCGATTGAGACGCTGCACCGGAGTTAATTCGCTTCGCCCCGGGATAGTGAGTTTTAAGTCGCGCGCCCACGTCGCCTGTAACGTGGGGCTTAACAGGACTGCCATCACAACAAGAAACCTTGGCGGTATCAAGTACATTCCTTAAGCTTTTCGCCTTCTCTGAAATTGGGAAGCGATTATCTAGCCGACTGTAAGGTTGGATGCGAATTATGATAATTTGTTGCCGCACCGCGAGGTCCTCCAGCTGTTTTGGACAAGTGCAAGCCACCTATCGTGAAATCGCATCATCTTATTTGCACTGCTCGCCAAAACGGCAAGGTGTCGGAATGGATCGTCTTCTCGCAATAGCGGCATTGGGCAGCCTCACGATTGCTCATTTTGCGTTCGCGGATGATAAGCCACAACAACCGGCAATTACGGTGTCCGGTCAAATGGCCGAAGCGGCCTCCACTGGTCTGCCGACGCTGCCGCCTATACCCCGGGGAAGAGCCACTGTGATGGGTGGCGAGATTCACAATGTCGACCCAGTACGTGACCAATTCACGCTTGATGTTTCCGGTGGTCGGCCGATCAAACTACTGTTCGATGCACGCACCCAGCTCTATCGTGACGGAGTAAAGATTGCTCCTGGCGATTTGCACTCCGGGGACCGGGCTTCCGTGGAAACGGTGCTGGACGGGACAAACGTTTTCGCTCTCAGCATTCACATGTTGTCCCACCCGCCAGAAGGTGAATGCCAAGGACAAGTGTTGTCTTTCGACCCTGGCAGCCATGAATTGACGGTTAGTAGTGCACTCTCTCGTGAACCCATCCAGCTACTGGTGCCGCCAGGCACGCCGACGATTCGTGAGGGACAAGCCGCATCGCCTTCGGCGCCGGGCTCAACAAACTTTACGGCTGGAACGCTTCTCTCAGTCAAGTTTGAATCGGATAATCAGGGTCGCGGCGTTGCCAGGCAGATTACAATTTTAGCCACTCCGGGATCGACCTTCGTGTTTAGCGGAGACATCGCTACGCTTGACCTGCATACTGGTGTGCTGGGGCTGGTTGATCCAGCAGGCGACAAAACCTACCAGTTATCTTTTGATCCGGCGCGAATCCCAGTAAGCCAAAATCTCCACCGGGGAGAGCATGTTAAAGTGACGGCAAGCTTTAGTGGCGCTCGCTATGTGGCAAGCGCTATCGCCGTCGACTGAGCAAGTCGCAGGCGCCTCCTCGAGGTAAGATGGTCGCAAAAAACAGGCGCGATTTTCTTGGTCTATGCTTTGCGTCTCTTCCCGCCTTCGCTCTCGCGAACAAGATCGGTGGTCACGAAACTAGCCACCACCCGGTGTATCGTACGCCCTCCTTGCTGGAACGGTACATAGACCCGCTGCCGATCCCGAAACGATTGAGATCGTACGGGACTAGCCAGGGCAAGATTCAATATCGAATTCGCATGCTGGAATGCAGACAGCAGTTACATTCACAGCTCCCGCCGACAACGCTATGGGGATTTGAAGGGCAATATCCCGGTCCAACGATCGAGGCGCTACAGAACAGGCCAATCGGAGTTCGCTGGGAAAATCATCTGCCTGCACGTCATCTCTTTGAGATTGATGGCCGCATACATGGCGCCGGGCCGCCGGCTCCCGCGGTTAGAACCGTACCGCATCTCCACGGCTCACGGACGCAATCGGTAAGCGACGGGTTACCTGAGAAGTGGTTTACGCCCGGGGCTTCCGCGCTCTATTTCTACCCCAATTGTCAGCAGCCGGCGACGCTGTGGTATCACGATCACGCAGTCGGCGTTACCCGTTTGAATGTGTATGCGGGCTTGTCAGGGTTCTATCTGCTGCGCAACGAAGAGGAGCGCAAGATGAACCTGCCTTCCGGAGATTATGAGATACCGCTCTTGCTCCAGGATCGAACCCTGGATGAACAAGGGCAGTTGGCGTATGTGCCGACGATGGAAAGCGGCGAGCAACTGCCTCCAGGCGTTTGGGGGCCGGAGTTCTTTGGTGAACTACCGATCGTCAACGGTGCTATCTATCCTTATCTTGAGGTTGAGCCGCGGCGCTATCGGCTGCGCGTGTTAAACGGAGCAAACTCACGGTTCTTCCATCTTTATCTCAATCTGGCCGAACGGGCCACGGATATACCTTCGTTGGTCGCGTTTCATCAGATTGGGACAGACGGCGGTCTTCTTGCAAACCCGGTGGCGCTGAACAAGCTATTGCTGGCCCCCGCCGAGCGTGCCGACTTGGTGGTGGACTTCTCCGGACTCCAAGGAAGGATAGTCACTTTGGCCAACGATGCTCCGGCGCCATTTCCGGGTTGGGATCAGATCAATTCACGCCATCCCAAACTATACGAGTTGATGCAGTTTCGGGTAACCCGACCGCTCTCTAGCAAGGAGAGCTCTTTCAGCATGCCCACTCCAATGGACCAGCGCGGCCTGGATGAAAGCAAATCCGTAATGACGCGAGATTTTGTATTGTCCGAAAAGATGGACGGGCATGGGCGATCCCTGGGCGTGCGCATCAACGACAAGGGCTACGACGATCCGGTAACGGAACGGGTGACATTGGGATCCACGGAAAAATGGCGTTTTATCAATACCACGGACGACGCTCATCCTATGCATTTGCACCTGGTGCAATTTAAGATTCTTGAACGCCAGGGATTTAACCAGGCGACAGTTGGCGCAGGCGCGCTCGAGTTACTGGGGTCGCCCCGGCCACCCGCGGCCAACGAAGCGGGCTGGAAGGACACCGCGGTCGTCCAACCAAGGGATGTGCTCACCATCCTGGTTCGCTTTGACGGTTTTGCCGGCCGGTACGTCTATCACTGCCACATGCTGGAACATGAAGACAACGATATGATGCGGCCATACGAAGTTGTGTCTGAGGCTCAAGCGCTGGATTGATGTAACAGCAGGTATCTACAATCCAGCCAGGGTGCTCGCAAACGGGAGTTCTTACACGCAGAGGCTCACGGGGCGAAGTTCGTCGGCGTGCACGAATTGTACCCGAGCGACTCGGCGGTGACTGGGGCCGGCGGAGTCGGCGGAGTAGCCCAGGGGATATTGGTGAAGTCGAAGAAGTCCAACAAGTTGGGTTGCACGGCATCGCGGGCTGTCAAATGCGCGGAGGCACCAATAAACCGGTTTTCGACAAACTTGATAACGGCCGTATGATCCATCGGAACGTGCGAAACATAGTGCTTCCTGGTGAAAGGCGAGATAATCATGTTGGGCACTCGGAAGCCCAGCTGAGCGGCAAAGCCGGCGACCGCCGCGGCGTCGCCTGAATTGGCGCCGGGATCGCTCGTCGTCAGGTCGCAATGAATGGTCGGCGTTCCATTCGGAGCCACGCAGGGATTGTAACTATCGGCGTTGACGGCAATGGTTGAGATATCCGGGATCGTACCCAGCGAGCTATCGGTGTTGATATTGGATTGGTTGGGCACGGGCGGAACATGATCGTAAGGCCCTCCACCCTCGTCGTAAGCGAGAAAGAAGACGGAATCCTTCCATGCCGAGCTAGCCATAAATGTATTCACGATGTTGGCCACCTGCGCCTGCCCTGCCAGAATCGATTGGCCAGAACCCGGATGCTCGTCATTGTTACCATAGCCGGCCTCGATGAAGGCGAAACTAGGAAGTGTGCCGTTGGCAAGGTCACTGAAATAGGCAGACAGCGGAGCGATATGACTGGGATCGATGCAGAAGGAGTTGGTTGGATCCCCAACGGCGCTTGATGCCTGAGTAGGTGGGGTACACGCGGCGCCGGTTGGGTTTTCATATAGATACTGATACGAATAAGACAGCGACGAGAAATCCGTTGCCGGATAGTTTGCGTTTGCCGAGGTGGAACAGTCGTCGCCGTCGAGGCAGAGGTCGTCGGTGACGGTGTAGTAAATCTTCCACGATACATTTGCCTGGTCGAGCTCCTCGAAAATATTCGGTATATCGAGTTGGGGCAGATGGTCATCGTTACCCGGATCATTGACCAGCCCCTGGGTTGTGCCTCCGGTAAAGGTCGCAATGCGGTTGGCGATACTTTTGCTCGATACCGGCGAGAACCACCGATCGGACAGCGCGAACTGAGATGCCATGTAGTAGTAGTAGTTAAGGAAGCCCTGGTCGTAGTAGCCCATGGAGCGCTCACCGGTGAGATCGGTAAAGGCACCGGAGCAAGTTCCGGAAGGACTGGCAGCGCAGCTCTTGGCGTAGCCCTCGGCATTGTGGACAAAACCAGCCATCTGGATGGGACGGGTGGCAAGGAAATTGTAGGTATTGACGTCGCCGTAGCTTGCCAGCCAGTCTGAACTCTCATCATCGATACAGGTGCTGGTGAATTTGAACAGCGGATACGATGTGCCTTCATCGTCGGAGTTGCTGATCGTGGTCAGCTTGTCATCAATGCCATCGACGTTGTAGGTGTTGCCGTCATCGCCGACGTTGAAGCCGTTGGCCTGCCGGTACGGGTTGAGCATGCCAAAGTAATTGTCGAAGGTATGGTTTTCCTGCAGCATGAAAATGACGTGGTCAATGGATTGGAGACTAGCTGCTGCTGTTACTGTCACGGTCGCGGTGGCGGAGGCCTTCCCGCCAACGCCAGTGGCCGTAGCGGTATAGGCTGTGGTAGCAGCCGGGCTAACGGATTGTGTTCCGCCAGCCGGTTGCAGGTTATAGGTGCTGCCGTCGGTCCCGCTCACCGTTACCTGGGTGGAGTTGGTTGCGGTTACCGTCAACGTGGAGGAATTCCCCGCAGTGATAGACGCGGGGTTTGCCGACATGCTGACGGTGGGCGCTGCTGGCGGAACGACCGTCACGGTCGTGGTAGCGGTGGCTTTTCCTCCTGCACCCGTAGCCGTGGCGGTGTAGGTTGTGGTAGCAGTCGGGCTAACGGATTGCGTTCCACCGCTCGCCGTCAAGCTATAGGTGCTGCCGTCGCTTCCGGTCACCACTACCTGTGTAGCATTCGCCGCCATCACGATTAACAGCGACGAAGCACCGGAAGCAATTGATGTGGGTTTGGCAGTCATGCTGACTGTGGGTGCGACCGCAGGCGGCAGCACGGTCACGGTTGCGGTGGCGGAGATTTTCCCGCCTGCCGCCGTAGCGGTGGCGGTGTAGGTTGTGGTCGCGGTCGGAGTGACACTTTGCGTTCCTCCGGCCGGCTGCAGGGTGTATGTGCTGCCGTCGGTCCCGGTGACTGTCACTTGGGTGGCGTTGGCTGCAGTCACGGTCAAGGTTGAAGAGCTGCCGGAGGTGATGGATGTGGGGCTCGCAGTGATCTTTACAGTCGGAGCCGGAGAACTGCCAACGGTTACGGTAGCGGTGGCTGTGCTCTTTCCACCGGCTCCGTTCGCGGTCGCAGTATAGGTCGTGGTCGTGGTCGGGCTGACACTTTGTGTCCCCCCGGTCGCTTGCAGAGTGTATGTGCTGCCGTTGCTCCCGGTTACTGTGACCTGCGCGGCATTCGCAGCCGTAACCGTAAGAGTGGATGAACTGCCAGAGGTGATCGTGCCAGGGTTAGCGGCAATGGTCACCGTAGGCGCCGTAGCGCTGGAATTATTTGTGAAGCTAGCACCGCAACCGGCAAATAGCAGAGACCAGCAGAGACAGAAGAATGCCAGCATTGCCGAGCGAGAAGAACGCCAGGTCGCGCCATCACGTGGAGTTTCGTTCGAATTTGTTTCCAGGACGCGGTCGGCCCGGTGCAGGCGAACCGCAGATCCCTCGGCACATGTCAAGGAGGAATGGAGAGAGCCGCGAGAAAGCCGGGCAACAGTTACATTTATCAAGGCGCGCTCCTTCCAGGCCACCGCTTCAGAAGTCACCCTCAAGTGTTGGGCTACCGCCGTAGCCGTCATCATCCGAGCGTCCATTTGTGGCGAACGAGTTACGCCAGATATGAGGATCCGCGAAAGCAACCGAATTAGCATCGTTCGCTGCGGGCTTGAGGCCCTCAGCAGCCACGGTGGCATCTCGGCTGTTCCGGGAGAACACTGAGGGGAACAGCCAGTCGAGACGACCTTCCCTATCAGCCAAAGGCCGGTCAACCAGCCGCTGCCGCAGAGAAAGCCCGCCGCCATTAAGGATCGCTTTCTTACATTTGTGGACTTCAAACCAGCGAAGATAACTGCGCACTACGCTGGTCATGTTCATCTGCAGGGCCGCCGCAAAGTTGCGCTGGGCCATGTAAACCTGCAACTCCGGAGACTGCAGAATAGTGACCAACCGGTCGGCAAGTTCGGATGGGTCGCCGGTTTTATAGAAATCGGCGGCCATCGCCTCATCGGCCACCATCTCTCGAAACTCAGGAATGTCAGCGCACACAATTGGGATTCCGTATTCACATGCCTGGTGGGCCGGTCCGCTCGATCCAGTTGCTGAGTCGTAGGGCATCACCACGATCGAGGTGGAGCGAAAGAGATCTGGAATATCTGCTTCAGGCACGTACCCGCGGAACTCGATGGGCAGATCCGCGGGCTGCGCCTCTCGTATCGACTCCCAATATCCGGCTTTGGTGTGATGGTTCGCGCCGGCCACGATCAACCTGGCATTGGGGATCGCTCTAAGCACAACTGGAAACGCCTCCATTAGCGTTTCCAGCCGTTTGTAGGTTCCCCAGTGACCGATGGCCAGGATGCGATGATCAGGATTGCCGCGTTTGCTAAAGTCCGGAGGGCTGGGAATGGATGCGAACGCTCCGTGCGTACCCAACAGAACATTCCGGGCAGAATACTTGTCGATCAAGGTTCGGCGGTAGCGGGAAAGCAGGACAGACACGGAGTTTGCCCTCAATAGTGCCCGGGTAGCCACATCGGAGCCCATGCGGACGATGCGCTCGCGGCGCACGCCGGCTGCGGCAAAATCGACATGCTCGACGATATGGTGCAGCGTGATGTGAGTGTAAAAGCCTGAGGCCCGGGCTAAGGCCGGCGCAGAAAGCCCGGCAAATGCAGCAAAGGGTTTCTCCGGGGTGCCGAAGCTCGAAAACACCAGGTTGAACCACACCACATCAGGTTGCAGCCTGCGAATAGCTTTCAATAGGCGGAGCGGGGTCGTCATGCTGCCAAATCTCCAGCAGCGAATCACACGGAATCCTGGCAGTTCAGAGCATTCCTCGGGCCTCCATGGATTGCCATTAGCGTCAGTGGCAAATTCGTAGTCAGTCAGTTCGTCAGCAAGAATGGTCAGATCGACATCGGAGTTGCGCTGCAGTTCCCGCGCAAGGTGAAACGCATACTCATTCAACTGGCGCCCACTAGGAGGAAACGTCGCAACCAAGCAGATTTTCATCGACTCCCGCCCTCAAAACAATGTGATGCTTACATACGGCCTAAGCTGCTCGCTTCGCCCGCCCGTGAAGTTAAAGAAGTCTTCCTGTTGGAGCCCAGCCGAAAAGCGAATCGGATACTGCAGTTGTACTCGTCCCGTTTCGTCATCGAACTTCCGGTGGAGGGGGGTAGCATACGAAACGGAGACTCCGCTCTGGATGGTGTCATAGACGTGAAAGCTTCTGGTGCTGGAGTACGCTGTCGACGCCTGAAAATCCCAATGACGGGTGGGGGAGAAGTCAATGGTGGCTGCCGGACGTAGAGCTTGTGCAATCCCCGACCGCGGCCCTACGGTTCGCCATGCCCGTAGGTCTTCGGCGACCGCTTCCACATTCAGGCGGTCCGAAAAGCGATGGGTGAGACCGATGTACGAAGCAGTGTAGTAGTTTTCCGTGGCCACCGGCGTGAACTGCTGGTCATTCAGGCCCCAGCCGGTAACCAAAGCGGTTTTGCCCCATGGATCCCCGACCCGGAAATCAATGGCGCCAGCCAGAGAGCGCGAGTAGATGTTGCTTTCGGTGAAAGGACCCACTTCGCGGATGAAATAGCCATCCACCGACACGGCATTGAAAAAAGAACTGGTGGAGAGGTACGTAAACACGCGAAATAGATTTTGGTTCATCTGCGCCGGCGATAAGGAGTCACGGCGTATGGTGCCTTGAATGCCGCTGTTGAATTGCAATACATTTTTGCCCAAATGCACGGTGGGGGCTATCCCGAAATTGATCGTGTAATCGGTGGTGTTACGGTTAACAATGGAACTGGTTGCGGGCACCGATATCTCCCCGCGCGCGTTTCTTACCTGGAAGAATCCGCCCATGGTAGGAAAATTGCCCAGATGCAGATGGTAGGCGTTGGTCCACTGCGTGGCTAAAGAGGAACGGGGTGGGGGAAGCAAAGAGACGTCGGAGCTGGCTACTGGTGTCGGCGCATCCAGTTTGGAGTCGAGCACGTAGACGGTCGAATCCTCGAAAATCGGTTGCAGTGAAAAATCCGACAAGAAGCTCAAAGTGGAATTGATTCTGTAACCCTCGTTCGCGCCCGCCTGCAGAAGACTCTGCTCGGCTGTCTGGTCTTCGCCGGCGGCGCTGGCGGCTTGGGCAAAAGCGGTGAGCGCCTGCGTACCCTGATGCTCCTGCTGGTAAACGTTGGCCTGGGCCATCAGATACTGGTAATCCGATTCGCTGTCGTCTATATGGCTTACGGCGGATAACTCGGCCGAGGCCCTGGCTGTATCTCCCAGGGCCAGGTAGTTGTTGGCCAGGCCGACGCGCACAGCAACGTCGGATGCGCCTGCAGCTTTGGCGCGTTCAAGATAGGTTTGCGATAGCCGATACTCATGCATCTGGCGCAGTACGTCGGCCGCCGCAATGTACTGGCTCCCAGTCGGTGGGACCGTCTCACCTGCCTCTGCCTCCATCAGGCCCAGTCCGATCTGCCGCTCCGCATCCTGCGAATGGTCCTGCTGTGCCATGAGCTGAGCGATGGCGAGACGGACATCGAACCGATTGCTGTTGGGCGCCGTAAGCGCCTTCTGAAAGCGATCCATCGCGCCCTTCTGGTCTCCGAGTGCGCTGAGAGCCTCTCCGGTGGCGACAAATATTTCGCTATCCCCGGTCGGATCGCTTGTAGATGCGCGAGTGTCGCGGGCATGCTGCTCTGCCAGCTGAACATAACGAAGAGCTTGATCCCGATCCTCCAGGTTGGCGTAGGCACGTGCCAATAATGCGTAGGGCGCTGGGTCGTCGGGAGAAAGCTTTTGCGCGACCAGCAACTCATCCACCGCTTCGTGGTACTGACGCTGGGCGTACAGAGTATTCCCCAGCCCATAGTGGAGCCTTCCGTCATTGGGAGTGAACTTCAAGGCGGCACGATATTCGGTGACAGCTTTCGATAGCAGGCCCTCTCTTCCATAGGCCGTGGCCCGGATCATGTGCAGGATCTTTGAATCGCCCAACTCCAGTTCTGCTATTTGCGTCTGTCGCAGGGCTGCTTGCGGCCGATGCAGATCGAGATCGGCATAGGCCAAGCCAAGGTGCGCCTCGCCATCCTTGGGTTCGCGCTTTAGCGCCGACTCGAAATCAGCAGCGGCAGCGCTGGCGCGGTGAAGGTCGTTGAAGATGTAGCCACGATTCACGTATGCCGTAACTACGTTGGGGTCGCGGTCAAGCACGTCGGTAAAATCTCGCAGCGCCTGCTCTCGCTGCTGGTCGTGTTTGTGCACATACCCGGCCAATAGCGGAATATCGGGTTCGTGAGGGAAGATCTGGTTGTATTTGGTGGTGAGCTCTAATAACTC
Organism: uncultured Acidobacteriaceae bacterium; assembly: GCA_963743365.1. GTDB lineage: Bacteria > Acidobacteriota > Terriglobia > Terriglobales > Acidobacteriaceae > PALSA-350. Next base: position 381,851 of record CAVUQE010000007.1, on the reverse strand, counting down.
GTTGTACTTGCCGAGGTGGAGCAAATCATAGCCTAGATAGACGACCACATCCCGGTCCTCAGGGAGCACCTTGATCGCTTGCTCGCCAACCAGGGCCGATTGCTGATAATCACCTCTAAAGCTCAGGTACCGTTCCTTTTCCAGAAGGACTTGCGGGTCTTGCTGCATTTCGTTCGTGGCCCGGCTTAACCATTTGCCGGCGAGGTCAAAATCGTGAGATTCAATAGCTGCATTCATGCCTCCGGCCACAATGAGGGCGTTGTGAGGAGCCAGCGCATAACCCTTGCTATAGGGGAGCTCCGCTTTGCCGAATTGATGATGAGCCGTGTACAGATCTCCCAATGCGAGATAGGGGACATAGAGCGAAGGATAGTCTTGCGCCAGGAGATTGAAATATTTCTCCGCGTCCTGGTCGCGGCCCGCTGCGCGGAAGGCATATCCCAGCGAGGTGAGCGCGAATCGATTGCGGGGGTCGATGGTAAGGACCCGCTTGTAGACGGCGGTAGCGTCCCCCGTGCGACCCAGTTTCATTAGCAGATCGCCATCCAGTTGCAGGTTATTGGGATCGTGCGGGCTGAGCGCGAGTGCTTCTTTCATGTCGCCCATCGCGCTGCCGATTTCGCCACCATTCATTTTGATCAGAGCTCGCAGGCGTAGAAACTGTGCCCTGTCGGACCCTCGCTCGTCGAGCGCTTTGATGGACGTTTCGGCTATCGTGAGCTGTTGACGAGCGGCATTCTGGTCACGGAGGTTGCGCTCCAATTGCATCAGGTCGATATGCAGCTGGATGCCATAGAGCGGCCCCTCGATCGGAGTTGCCGGTAAATTCGCCAGCGCGGCGCTGTATTCCCGGGCAGCATCGGCATCGTGCTCCTGGAGCTGCGCAATCTCTCCACGAATGGCGTGTAAGCGGTAGTAATCAGAATTAAGAACGGCTGCACGCTGCAGAAATGGCGTAGCGTTTTCTATGGAACCGGCAGCGACATCAGCCTGGGCCGCGGACAACTGCAAACCCAAGTCCTTGGGCATGGCGTTAGCGGCCTGGGTGTATAGCCGGGCTGACTCACCTGGCTGGCCATCAAGCTGGTCGGTGTACGCAAGCTCCGCGATGACATCAGGCTTAGGGTCGCGGATCGATTTGAGGGCGACGATCGCTTGCCCGTAGTTTCCCGTCTCCCGGTAATATCCCGCCAGGGATCGCTGAACGTCAGGATCCTCCGGGTTGCGATGCCGGGCTAGATTGAGATAGTGGCTGGCCAGATCCATTTGCTTCAGGTGCTGATACGCAAGCGCAAGCAGTAATTCCGCACGCGCGTTGGGCTGCAGAGATTCGGCTCGGCGTAGCCACACGATGGCGTTGGTGTAGTCTTCAGACCCAAGATAAAGACTTCCCAGCAACTGCACGTCATCTCTGCGCCTTGAATCGGATGAGATCACCTGTTTCAGGAGATGCTCAGCATCGTCGGTTCGTCCCACTACGCTGTAGGTCTGCGCTAGGCCAGAGAGTCCATCGAGCGCTGCCGGGTTCAGTCGCAGACCACGAGTATAAGCGGCTTCAGAGAGTTGAAATTTGGCGTCCAGGCGGGCCGCATAACCAAGCAGGAACCACAACTGCGGATCGGTCGAGTCAGCTTGTGCGGCCTGCTGTGCATAGTCAACTGCCTGTGCGTGATCGCCACGCTGCAGCGCCAGTTGCGCAGCATGGGCGAGGCGTGCGGTTTGAATATTCGATCCCCACCCCAGCGGTTGGCCCTGCGTCTGCGCCTGGCTCGTCTGCGGAATCGCGGACGCGCCAGACTCTACCTTGTAAGTTTGCGCTTGGACGGGACCGTCAAGCGCAATAAACAAAGGCAGAAGGAATATCTCCAACAGTGCAGCTCGGGCAAGCAAAAGATTCATCGGCGTAGGTATGCCAAGTGATGAGATTAGATTCAAGGAACGCCTCCAGCGTTGGCCCGTATCGCTGCCAATGGAGGATGTGAATCGTGCTTTTCGTAAGACCACAGGACCGCAAGCAACCCGGCCCGCTCACACGTGATCTAACGCATCACGAGAGGGGACTGTGGAGAAGATTGAGTTGTTCAGTCCTGCCAAACGGCCTATCCCGCTAAGCCTTATTCTTATGGCGGCAGTAGTAGTTCACCTGCCGCTGCTGCTCATGAAGCTGCCACTGCAGTCGTACGACACAAACTTCCATATTTTTTTCGCTTCCCACTACGTACATCATTGGTTCAATCCCTGGAACGCCAAGTGGTATGCGGGCTTTTCTCAAACTACCTATCCGCCGTTACCGCAACAGTGGGTGGCACTAATCTCACACCTCACAGGCCTGGACATGGCTTACATGGCCGTGCAGTTCGCCGCTATCTTGCTGCTGGCTGTGGGGGTGTATCGCTTTGCGTTGCTATGGGTCAACCCCAGAGCTGCATCATTCGCTGCGCTCGCAAGTATTTTTCTCGGCTCGGAAAGCTTTCTTGTTTACTCAGCGGGCCAGTTGGCGACCACTTCGGCGGCTCCGCTTTATTTAAACGCGCTGCCCTATCTGTTCGAGTGGGTTCGGTTTGGAAAGTGGCGCTCGTTTCTTAAGGCGAGCGCGCTGTTCACTGCCGCAGCTGCGGCTCACCACGCTACGCTGCTTTTCGGATCGCTATTTTTTGCCGTTCCCGTGCTGGCACTAGTGATCCTGGACGGTGAGGGTAGTGACCGGATCTCCACGCCGGCATTTTTGCTGCGTACCGTAAGCATCACGCTGGTGGTGGGCGCCGCGATCGCGATCGTATTGCTTCCATTTTGGATCGCATTGATTCACTATCCAGTTACCCAGACTCCGATTCCGCATCCCAGCAGGGCCAACTACATCCTGAGCCCGGAATGGGGCCTGAATTATTTCGTCGTTCCGTATGGAGCGTTGATACTGGCTCTGCCCTTCATTATCGTTCGCGGTGCGACTGTAGTCCGCCTTCGTCCATTGCTTCTCGGCTTCTGGGTCGCATTTCTCGTAGGGCTCGGGGGAACGACTCCCGTTGCCCAAATGCTGCTTGGGCGGGCTTTCGAAGTGTTGACGATGGAGCGCTTTAGCTACTGGGCCACCTTGCTCAGCTTGCCTATCGTGGGCTTGCTGGCTGCAGAACTGGTCGACCGCTTCCGCATGCGCGCGGCGGTTTGCCTAACTGTCGCCGCAGCGATTACTTGTGCTTTGGCCGTTGCCTGGGTTAGTTATCGGCCGGCTGACGCCTCTAACTTCAAAGTGGATTCGGTGGCCGCGTGGCTCAATCGGGATGGTCACGACCAGTACCGTTACGTGACGCTTGGATTTGGTAACAAGATTGCGCGCCTGGCTATGATGACTGACGCAAGCAGTGTGGACGGGGAATGGAATTCCGGACGCATGCTGCCGGAGTTGACGCGTCACGGTGGCGGCGCGCTCACCAGCTCAAAGTATTTTGGCGAGTCGGGGCTCGATGCATTGCGGGCCATGTTGCAACACGCCGACCGTTACGGCCTGAAATGGGTTTTCGTACGTGACCCTTATTATGATCCGCTGTTGAAGTTTGGGGGCTGGCGCCGCGTGGACGAGCTTGACGACAACACGGTCATTGTGTGGAGCAAGGACGGTGTACCACCGGCAACGCCAATGAACGTCCCGCAGATGCCTCCGCATTGGCAAGGCGTGTTGTGGGGGACCCTGCCCTTCGGCAGCAGCCTGCTGGCGATTCTGGTGGTATTGATTCCCGAGGGCAGGCGACGCGAGGACCAGAGGCACGATTCCCTCGCCACGCATGACTTCATTGCCGGGAGTATGGTGTCGTGAGCAAAGGGCGTCTGCTGGCCACAGTCATTGGTATTGCGACCGTCGCCTTCGTGGTGATTGGAACGCTTTGGCCGGTTCCCTCCGCGAGGGCATATGCCGGAGGCAAAAGCTTGATGCGTTCGTCTTCCACCGCACAAGCAGCGGTGGAAAACCTGGCTGATGAAATTCGTTCGCAGGCGTGGGGAGAGGCCTATTCGAGCCTGGGCAATAAGGCCGAATTTACCCAACAAGAATTTGTGCACGACCTGACCGGATACTACCCTAGCCTCCGCACCTACGCGACCCTGCAGAGCTTTGACGTATTGCCTTTGCATGCTTCTGACCAGGAAGCGGTGGTCCAGCTGCGGTTGCATTGGTCCACGGTGGTGGGCACCTTTGTGAGCGCACGAGAGCTGCGGGTGGTTAAGAACGAAAATCTTTGGAAGGTATATTGGCCCCTGGTCAAGGAGCAGCATGTGCCGCCGCAGGTGATCACGGTCAATTACCTGCGCTGGGACGTGATTTATCCCGGCCCGGGAGATGCCTGGGGAGTGCAGGATGTGGAAGCGCCGCACATACGCATCGTGGATATGCACCCGGTGCAACGCGCTGAAGGGGTAGTGGTCTTGGGTGAACTGCTCAACGAGGATGTGGTGCCCGCGTACGTGTCGGTGAGGGCAACCTTACTGTCGAAGAGTGGGGCGCCGATGGCGAGCGAGGATAGCTTCGATAAAATATCGCACACACTGTTACCTAAGCAAGTGACTCCGTTTCTGATTAACTTTCCGGATGCCACCTTGTCCCAGGTGGGCAGTATCCGCATGGATCCTTTGTCTACCCTGGTGTCGGCTTCAGCTGACCCGGTGATCGAAATCCAGAACCAGCGATTGAACCCGGCGCCGGACGCGTCACTCTCCGCACAAGTGGTTAACCAAAGCGGCCAGGTCGTCAACATCGCCCATGTCCTGGGGACCTTTTACGACAAGAGTGGCCAAGTGGTGTGGGTGGCAGACCAATATATCGATCGCGCTCTCCTCCCCCGAACCCCGGTTTCGTTCGACATTCACCTTCCCGAAGACCTGGCTCGAAAAATAAGTAGCCAACGAGCTATCGTTGCGACCTACAGTGTCGGAGGTTTCTCGTGAAGCTGGCGCTGCTTGGCGGCATGGCCATGGCCATGGTGCAACTGGCATGCGCCCAAGCCGCAAGGATGAGCTTGCCCAAGACCGTCGAGGCGGGTAGCGCCTTATCAATCCAGTGTCCACAAAGCGGAAAGGCGGTGCTGTATATCGTTGGACTCGGGCAAGTGCTGAGAAGGGATGTGCAACCAGGACAGAACATCTCGTTTCCGGCTGGGTCTTTAAACAACGCCGGCAACTACCTGGCAATCCTGGTGGAAGGATCTTCCAAAACTACGGAATCGTTTGATGTGGTGCCGGCCCGTAAACCCGCGGAGCTGAGTTTCCTGGCGAAGCCATCTCGTCTACCGGTCGGGGTGCATGACGGTATTAGCGGCACGGCGTACGTTTTCGATGCCTTTCAGAATCTGATTACTGCGCCGACCCCCGTGTTATTCCAACTTTCAAATCCGTCAAGCCCTCTGCAGGAGCGCACCGTGGTCGCCCAGGATGGCGCCGCCTGGACGCAAATGGACTCTACGGCCAAAGCAGGTAGCGATCAATTTGTGGCACGCGTCGATGGCGTTTCCAGCACAAGAGTGATTGAGCAGGCGCCGGGTGATCCTTGCGGAATAAGTGTGAGTGCACAACCGGCAGGCCAGCAGATTGAACTCAAAACAGATCCAGTGCGCGACTGTACTGGTAACGCGGTGCCGGATGGGACGATCGTGACATTTACGGAAAATTTTGATGGCGGTCAATCGACGGCGGACGTACCTCTCAAACACGGTATCGCGCAGGTGGACATGCCGGCGCATCGGGGAGCAAGGATCTCCGTAGCCAGCGGGGTAGTAATGGGCAACGAACTTCGTTGGGAAAAATGACCATGATGAAGCTGGTGTCGGTCACGCTCCTCTTGTTCGCGATACCGGGCGCGCTGCTGGCGGATGAGGCCACGGTCCGCGTGGAGCCGCCGAACCCGCAAGCAACGAAGCAGCTGCAGAAGCAGACCGCGAGTGCGGCAATTCGAGACTATTTGCAATCATGGCGGATCCTGAGGGCAGCACTTGAGCAAAATCGCCCTGACCTGCTCGAGCAAAGTTTTGTGGGGACCGCGCTCGATAAACTCAAGGATACGATCGGGCAGCAGGCTGACCTGGGTCTGCACACCACCTATCAGGATCGTGCTCACGATCTCCGTGTTGTTTTCTATTCACCCGACGGGCTATCTATTCAGCTGATAGATAACGCCGAATACGATCAGCAGGTGTTCGATCATGACAAGGTTTTGGCCACGGAGCGGGTACGCCAGCGCTATGTCGTAGTCCTCACACCGACTGAAGTGCGTTGGAGAGTGCGCGTTTTTCAGGCGGATCCGAATGACACGCCTGTGGGGGTGACCAAGCGTATCAGGTGAACGGGTGAGCGGCCCGGTTGTGAAGGCGGGCCCGCTTCACTTGACCGGCAGATCTTTGTAGTTTATTCCCTCCGCGGGTCGGGTGAGCTCGCGATGACAACGCATCGCGTTAGCGTCCTGCCTCTTTGGACGCGGGTAGGGCGGTGTTTTCACAGCTGGGAATACCGGGTTCGGTCGCAGTACCTTCCTCATAGTCGTTCCAGGTCTCAATCATGACAAAGGGGATCGGCTGATCAGCGGGAACGTACTTTCGCCAAAGACTGATCGTATCTGCAAAGGTCTGACCGCAGCGCGCGGAGATATGCCGGTTGAGACTCCAGGAAGCTTTGCTGTCGTCAAAGCTTGCCCACGCCCCTCCCACGATGAGTTTGTCAGGGTACTTCGTCACCATCGTCTGGTAGAAGTCGCTCAAGTACTGCTCTCCCCAGTTGCTGCCATCCGCTGCCCACCCTTTTGGGCCAGGGCTTACCCAGGCATAGAAGCCATCGAGCGCGTCTGCATACTGGCCGGGCGGGCTCTCATCAATGAGAAGAGGTGGATGGTCCCACTGGTTGACGACTGCACGCACCTTGTCCCAATCGGTATGTCCTCCTTTTGGAAAGATGAAGATCATTGGACGTCCCTGGTACGTCAGGTACGCCTCATGCCCCGGCGCACTGGGGCTCAGGTAGGTATCGTGGAACATGGTAAAGTCCGCGATGGCTTCGTCCGTAGCACCATCTTCCTGGTTCGTCTCGTCGTACATCATCGCCACATGGAACTTGTGTTTTGCGGCAGTGGTTTGCATGAGAGCGTAACTCTGATCGATAAAGGGCTCGCGATCTCCATACCAATCCACCACGAAGGCAGAAATGCCGCGGGCAGAAGCCTCGCTGATCTGCCTGCGTATGACAGCGGGATCGTGCGACGAATAGCCGACGGAAATGTGCCTGGGATGCCCAAACCAGGCTTCGTAGGTAGCCAGTATCTCGGGCGACTTTCCAGCGGCCGTATATTTCAACCGGACCGGTGGAGATGATCCGGAACCAGGGCACCCTTGAAGCAAAGACAGCAACAGTAGAGCAGCGCTTACAGAACGCAACATAAGGTACTTTTTAGAAGCGTAAAACAGGGCCTCGGGTTGTCGGGAGTCGCAGCAATCTGTAGATAGCTCCGCTACTCCGAGCAGCCGGAATGTACCTTTCAGCATCGGATGAAGTATTGAATATTTGAACCGCACCCGCGGAGCTTTCGCAGCAACCCGAGCTGACTTTTAGCGGGCAGCCTCCATTGATTGCCCTTGCCAGCAGGAGCCTCAGGAATGTGTTGAAGACCTTCACCCAAAAGCCGAAAGCACTGCCGGCACGTATCCTCTCCGGGAGCTTCGTGTTGCTGTCGGGCTCAGGGCTGGCTACGGCAACTAACTTCGCCTACAACATTGCGGTCGCGCGATTTCTGGGCCCCAATGGGTTCGGGCACGCCACTGCTGTCTACACTCTGCTCACTCTGATCTCCGCAGTGACATTGTCGTTTCAGATCATTTCCGCCAAGGTCGTAGCGCAACAAAGCTCGGCTGAGGGAAAATACGCTGGGTATCGAGGCTTTCACCGTGGCGCCTGGGCATGCGGCATCCTTGTTGCACTGCTGCTACTGGCGTTTCAGAAAGCTATTGCTGGCTACCTGAATTTGCCCAGCCCCGTACTGGTTGCCCTGCTGGCCGTCGGAGTTGCGTTCTACGTTCCGCTGGGGAGCCGGCGTGGCTACCTGCAGGGCGCCTATGGTTTTCGACGTCTGGCCACCAACCTGGTACTGGAGGGAGCGGTTCGGCTCGGCGGTTCCTTGCTCCTGATGCTGTTCGGCTTGGGCGTGAGGGGAGTGATCGCGGCCAACTCTGCAGCAGTGGCGGTTGCCTATCTCGCCATCGTGCCCGAAGCGGCTGCCGGGATGCCAAATCCGATTCGCCTAATCTATGCCTTGCGTGAGACATCACAGGCGATCGTCTTTTTCTCCGGCCAGGTACTCATCAACAACTGTGACATTGTCCTCGTTAAGCACTACTTCCTTCCCCAGGCGGCGGGGCTTTATGCCGCTGTGGCGATGGTGGGCCGGGTGATCTATGCCTTCTCTTCGGCCATTGTGAACAGCATGTTTCCTCTCGTCGCGGGTACGAGCCAGGAAGAGCGGAAAGATCTAAAGGTGATCGCGACCTCGCTATTGCTGGTGTTGACGATCGGTTCGGGGCTGGCCCTCGGCCTCCGGTTTGCGCCGGAGGGCATTTGGACGGCGTTTTTCGGGGCAAAGTTTCAAATTGCCGGAGACTACAACCTGCCCTACCTCTTGGCGCTATACGCCGTTACCACGGTCATTTATTCACTGAGTGCCGTGATCATCACCTACGAGATGTCTTACAAGATTGCTAACACCAGTTGGATTCAGTTGGCGTTTAGCGGTGTGGTTGTCGCGGGAATTTGCCGCTTTCATGCGTCGCTGCGGCAGGTCATCCTAGTGCAGCTGGTGCTGATGATTGCCCTGCTCATCTTTGTCGCAGTTCCTTTCCTCGTCGACTCGTTGACTGATTCAGACAACACAGGGGAGTGGGGCAAGTTTAAACCAATAAGGTTAATTGGCCGCGTCTCGGAAGACCAGGTGATCGCGGAATTTCTGAAGAGTGATTTCAGCAAGCCCGATTTTCACGAGTATCACGACTCGCTCGGAGGCCTTGTCGCCACCCCCAACCTGGACGATGCTGTCGAAAATGACAAGCGGCGGGCGCTTTTCTTTATCCGCCACCTCGCTCTGTGGAACGAGCTTCCCCCGGACACGGAATGGTACGAGCTCGAGATGCGGGAAGCAGACCTCGGCCAGATCAGGGTTTTCCCCCGGGCACAGTGGCGGAAGATCGCGAGCGGTGATTTCTCCCTTAGCAGGATTATCGAATGTCTGCCCAGGCGGCACAACGCCCTGGACGGACGATTCCTGGCGAAGATCGAGACAATACGCGATCGAATGCTTCGGGACGACACTGCACAAGGCACTGTGATTCTCATCGGGGCAAAGGACGACGAACCTCTCACCATCTTGGATGGAAACCACCGCATGGTAGCGGCCATGCTGGCACCGCCCGACGGGGTGCACAGGCTTCGGTTTCTGTGCGGGCTATCGCCCAGGATGACGGGGTGCTGTTGGTACAACACAAACATGACGACCCTTTTGCACTACGGCGGAAACCTGGTGAGGCACGTCGTACGCCGTCCCAAAGCAGAGCTGGCACGCATTTTGCAAAGTGAGGGCTAGTTGCAAACTCGAGAAGGTTTAACGGTTTTGAAAAGCGGGATCATGCGTCGCATTCAGGGGAGGGAGAGATGACCGTTCGAAGCCGTACGGTGGTGGTGGAGCAAGTGCCGGAAATTCCAAACGTGAAGCAGGGACGGGTATTTCTTCGCGAGATTAAAAACTGTATGAGTAATGACTGCCCACGCATCGTGCTGGACTGCTCTCATGTGCGCCAGGTAGACCGCTCTCTCATGCACGTACTTCTTTGCTGCTTGGAAGAAGCCCTCAAGCGCAATGGAGACGTTAAACTAGCCGCCCTCGCTCCAGCGGCAAAGGCGGCCCTGCAGCTGGCCGGAGTGGATCGCGTTTTCGAAATTTATGGCTCGACCAATGACGCTTTGAACAGCTTCCGTCAGCCCATGACCGGGCTAGACGGCAGCCTGTGGAGTGCAGCGTGAGCGACCAGTTTTGCACCGCGCTGTCACAACGGGGTAACACATGAGAATCTCGACCAATTGGCTACAACGACAGATCGCCTGCGGGCTGATAGCGCTCCTCGCGGTGCCTCTCCTCGCACAGACGCCGCCGCCCAGCCAGCAGGGAGCCACACCCTCCTTGGAACAGGGCCAGCCCCAGGCGGCCAATCATGCAGCGGACCATCCAGCGGCGGAGACGAATCAGTTCACCCCTGAAGATTCCACTTCCGCGAAGCCACAGACAAACAATGCTACTCAAGATGTCCCGCAGACCGCTCCGGAACCGGTAGGGACAGCGGTGGCGCCCTACGAGAAGACAGTAGGGGTTGCGTCCTCCAGACCGGCCGGAGCAGTGATAGCGCCGGCGAAGCAGAGGCGTGCGCATTCCTTGCTAATCAGGCTGGGTCTAATCGTCGGAGGCGCGGCTGCCATTGGGACGGTCGTGGCGCTCTCGAAGGCAAGTCCGAGCCGGCCCAATTGAGTAATAGTCAGCGAGTCATCGTAACCGTGACGGGAGCATAATTGTGGCTGGAATTGATCACGGCAGGCGCGCCAGGGTGGTAAGCTTCTCCGGCATCGATGGCGCCGGAAAGAGTACGCAGATCGAAGCTCTTCGATCCCGGGTGCAAGAGGCTGGACTCCGGGTTCTGTCGATTACCTTCTGGGACGATGTCGCGCGACTCACCCGTATTCGGGAAGTAGCCGGGCACACCCTGTTTCGGGGAGATAAAGGTGTTGGGACACCGGCTGCACCCATTGTCCGGCGAGACAAGAACGTCCGTTCGTGGATGATGACGGGCGTGAGGCTGGGCCTCTATTTCTTAGACGCGGTCTGGCTGCGCATCGTGATACATCGAGCGCTGCGGGCTCCCGCAGATCTGGTTATTTGTGACCGATACATCTACGACGAACTCGCAAATCTGACGCTGCGCAATCCAGCAGCTCGTTTCTATGTTCGCCTGATCATGAAGTTGGTTCCCAGGCCGCACATCAGTTACTTGCTCGATGCGGATCCAGCTCAGGCATTCGCACGAAAGCCTGAGTACCCCCTGGCTTTTCTCTATACCAGCCGCCAGTCCTATATCTCTCTCTCAGAACTGGTGGGTGGTATGACTGTCATCTCTCCGATGTCTGCCCGGGGTGTCGAGGGGCAAGTATTCGAACATGCGCTTGCGTTGCTATCTCTCGACGGCTCTCAAAGTGAACCGACGCAACATTCCATGAGCAGAGACGATCGCGAGATTTCCGTTTAGAGTTGGCGGTTTTCTCGCCGACGCAAAATAACCTCAAATGGTACAACAGCTTAGTAGATCAGTTGTCGGCTCAGGACCAGCCGGTTGCAGGTTCTAATCCTCGCTCCCCGGCCCCTCAATTTAGCGCCGGCATGGGTGGGACAACCCCGGCAATGTTCATCGAGAAAGCGCGCGAGTGCGTTCTCGCGCCGTTGCTTTGCCAGGGGCAGCAGGTGCTTCGCGCGTTCCCAGGCTTCTATCGTCATGCCTCACCCCGAATAGCTGAACCGGTTTCAGAATGGAGACTTGGGCTATCCGTCCTAATCGGTGAGTGGCATACTGAATCGAACCTTAGTTTCCTCGCGTTGCCCTTTGCATTGCCAAAATTTCAAAGAAGCTAGGAGGCAAACTCTATGGCGTCCGCGGAAAAGCTTAGCACTCATCAGAAAGCGCTCGGCATCAATCTGGATCCGACCAGCTATGGCTCCTTTGCCGAAATTGGTGCCGGCCAGGAAGTTGTGCGGTGGTTTTTGGTTGTTGGAGGAGCCTCCGGGACAGTTGCCAAATCCATCTCCGCGTATGACAAGGAAGTCAGCGACGATTTGTACGGTTCTGGGGCTCGTTATGTTTCCAAAGACCGCCTCAAAGCCATGGTGGAGAGCGAATGGAGCCAACTTGTCCACCAGCTGAACAAGAGCCACGGAGCGCAAACTCGCTTTTTTTCTTTCGTGGATACCATCTCGGCACGCAATTATGCCGGAACAAACGAGCAGCACGGCTGGGTCGGCCTGCGATTCCAACTGCGCCCCGACGGGCCACCGAATGACATCGTATTGCATATCAACATGCTTGATCCCTCCAACCCGCTCCAGCAAGAGGCCATCGGTATCTTGGGCGTGAACCTGATCTACGGTGTGTTTTATCAATTGGAGGCGAAAGAGTCTTTCTTCGAAAATATCGCTCAGGGTCTCGATAAACGCATCGAAATCGACTATGTAGAACTGCGTGGGCCCGCCTTCGAAGGTTGGGACCAGCGCGCAATCCTGGCCCATCTAGTAAGCGCGGGTCTTGCGGAAGCTGTTTGTTTCTTGCCCAGCGGATCCACTGAGCCGCCTATCGAGGTTCTCCACAAGAAAGCAGTCGTGCTCGCGCCGGGATCCTTCGAACACCTGGATATCACGCATTCAACCGTTCATGAACAACTGTTGACCTCGGCGATCGAGCAGCTTGGCGCCGAGCTGGAAGAAAAAAACTCGGCACCTGTCGGCTACTTCTGCCTGTCCGCGATGCCGCTCACGGAGGCCGACCCACCTCCGGAGATTCCAGACCTGCTGCAACGTATCGAAGCCCTTCGCGCGCGTGGCGGCGCCGTATTGCTCTTCCGTGATCGAGAACTTTACAGTATGACTGCTTTGGTCAACCGCTATACCAAAGAACCTGTCCGCTTCGTCGTGGGTCTGTCTCTCTTGGTTCGCGTGTGGGGATACCGCTACAGTAAGCTCGCCGGCAGTTTCCTCGAGGCATTATCCCGTCTCTTCGCACAAAACGTTCGCATCTACGCCTATCCGATGAACTCAAGTGACCTTCAGCAATCGTTGCAAAGCATTTCGTCGACTGGCTGGCATTGGACCGATACCAACGGATGGGTCTCCGCCCATCAGCTTTATCCCCCCTCGCCGCTCGACCATCTTTACAACTATGTCCTCGCCAGCAACTTCCTTATCCCGATGCAGATCCCGGCGAATATGGAAGCCGACGCGGCACCGATCAATAGCCAAGCGACGTAAATTGTCGCCCTGATCGAAGCGAGCTTCTATTCATTGCGCAGAGCTTCGGCGGGTGGGACGGCGATGGCATGGCGGGCGGGCATGAGGCAGGCGAGGAGTGCGCTGAGAGCGAGGAACCCAGCGGCTGCGAACAGACTGCCTGCGGCAAAGCGGCTTTGCATCCAGTGGGCGAGGATGGCTCCGAGAAAGCTATCAAAGGCGAGACCGATGACGATGCCCGCGGCCGCGCTGACCAGCGCGATGCGCGCGGCGACCCACAGCACGTGCGCGCGCGGCGCGCCGAGCGCCAAGCGGACGCCGAACTCCGTGGTGCGCTGGGCGACGCTGTAAGCGACGACGCTGAAGATGCCAACCAGCGCGAGCGCAAGCGCCATGGCCGAGAAGACGCCAAACAATAGGGAGAAGAGCCGCTGGCGGCTGTACTGTTCGTCGCGCTCGATGGCTTCGTTGAGGGTGAAGGTGCCGTTGAAGGAGCTGTTTGAGATCTGCTGGTCGGAAGCGACGGATGCAATAGCGGCGCGCATGGAGTGCAGGTAGGTGAGCGGATCGCCCTGTGTGCGGACGAAGAACTGCACGTTGGACGGTATCACGACGGTGTACGGAAGGTAGATGGCGGGCACGACGGGGCGATCGACGCCGTCGTTGCGCGCATCGCTAACCACGCCGATGATTTGACGCCAGGCGGTGCTTTGCGTAGAGATGGCCGCGAAGCGATTCTGATGTGCGAGACCGGGAATACGTAGCTGTCGGCCCAGGGCATTGGACGAGGAGAGATAGCGCGTCGCGAAAGCGCGATTGACGATGGCGATGAAGTCTCCGCGGGTGTTTTCATCCGTATTCCAGAGGCGCCCCTGAAGCAGAGGGATGCGGAGCGCCGCGAAATATCGCTGGTCGACCAGCATCACACGGGCCTGCGGCTGCTGCCGGTCGCTACTTCCATCGATGTTGAAGGAGCTCTCGACGCCAGCATAGGGCGGCGTGGCATCGGCGCCGGCATTGTCACTGGAGACAGCGACCATGGAGACACCGGGAATGGATGCGATCTTCTCCCGGATCTGCTCTATGTAAGCGGTACGCGCTTCGCGCGACTGAATGCGACTCCACTCGCCTGGGTCCAGGAGGTGCAGCAGGATGCCGAGCTTCATGACATTTGCGGGATCGTAGCCAAGCGGCATCTGCATAAGCCCAAGAAAGCTGCGGATGGCGGTGCCCGCAGTGGCCATGAGCAGAAGCGTGAACGCGACTTGCGCGGCGATGAGAACGCTCCAGCGATGTTTTGCGGGAGCAGCAACAACGCCAATCTGCCTGCCGGGGAGTACACGCGCGGAATCGCGACGCGAGAGATGCAATGCCGGGACCAGACCGAAGAAGATACCGCAGAGCAGCGCAAGCGCGACAGAGAACGCGAGGATGGGAGCGTTGATGTGGATGACGGATTCGGCTGGAAAAGAATCCGGAGAAAGCAACAAGGGAAGCTTTGCCAGCCAGTAAGACGCAGCGACGCCAAGCACGGCGCCGGTGCAGGAGATCACGACGGCTTCGACGAGCAACTGGCGGACGATACGCCAGCGGCTGGCGCCGATCGCACTGCGGATGGCGAGCTCATGCTGGCGCGTGCGGCCACGGGCCAGCAGAAGAATCGAGCAATTGGCGCAGCCGATGATGAGCAAGAGGACCACGCCTGCGAGAAGAAGCGTCAGGGTGCGGCCAGTTCCCTGCTGAAAAGGCACGATGATGGGCTGCAGCGCGAGATGCCAGCGATCGGGAAAGCGCTCGGGATGCTGTTGTGCAAACTGGCGCACGATGGGCTCGAGCGCAGCATTGGCGGCGGCCAGTGTGACGCCGGGCCGGAGCTTGATCCACGGTGCGTAGGCCCGGAAGGGAACGTTGAAACGCGGGATGAGACTGGCAGGCAGGTAAACATCGCCGACGCCGAGGCTGTCATTGAATGCGAAGCTGCGCGGCATGACCCCGATGATGGTGTAGGGGGCGTGATCGATTTCGATCGTTCGCCCGATGACGTGGGGATCCCCGCCGAAGTGGCGCTGCCAGAAGCGGTAGTCGAGAACAACGACGAAGTGGCCGCCGTTCTCGGCATCGGATGGCTCGATGTTACGGCCGAGAAGCGGGCGCACACCAAAGAACGTTCCGGCATTCTCTGTGAGGTAGGTGCACTGGATGTCTTCCGGCAGTGCGCCGCCGGTGATCTCCAGTCCCCCCTTGTCGAAGCCAAGCGTCGACTCCACCGGTGCTGCAAGGCGAAGGTCATCAAACTGTGCCTTGGCAAGGAGAAACCAGCTCCACTGGTCAGGATGTTGCTGGTCGACGACGACGGGATTCATGATGCGGTCGGCGCCGGCGTAGGGAAACGGGTGCAGCAGGACGGCGTAGATGAGGGAGAACATCGCCGTGGTGGCGCCGATGCCGAGTGCGAGTGAGAGCACGGCGACGGCGGCGAAGCCAGGGTTTCGGCCCAGGGCGCGGAAGCCGTAGCGGATGTCGCCGCCTAACTCATCGAAGAGGCGGAGGCCGATGGCGTCGCGGTAAGTTTCGTTTTGAGCTGACGGATGGCCGAGGTCGACGCGGCCTTTGCGGCGAGCTTCCTCTTCAGGCAGGCCCTGGCGGATTAAATCTTCCTGGTAGGCGTCGAGGGTAGATCGAAACTCTTCTTCGACGTCGCTATGAGTGCGTGGCACGATGGAGCACCAGAGCTTCCGAATTGCGGCGCGGAGGCTCATATCTCCCCCGCCTTCTTGTCCAGAATGCCGGCGACGACAGCGGCCATGTCGGTCCATTTAGCGGTGTCGGCCTTTAGCTGACGGGCACCTCCAGCGGTGAGCGAGTAAAAGCGGGCGCGGCGATTGTTCTCCGACTCACCCCATTCGCCTTTGATCCAGCCCCGGCGCTCAAGACGATAGATGGCGGTGTAGAAGGAACCCTGCAGGATTTCGAGGCGATCTCCCGAGATCTGCTGGATGCGTAGCAGGATGCCGTAGCCATGCAACGGACCAAGCGAGATCGCTTTGAGGATGAGCATCTCGAGCGTGCCCTGCGGGAGTTCAACCGGTTTCGTCAAGGCCCTTCTCCTATCTAGAAAAGGAGAGTACGCTCTCTCTCCTTTCTCGTCAAGGAGACTGTCTGGATAGCAAATCACTGGCAGAAGCCAAGACTCGGGCAAGCGATTTTCAATTTCAGGATCAAGAGTCTAGACTCTATATTTCGTTGTTCAGAATGCGAGATTTCCGATGAAGGCAGTAGTTCTGCACGAGTATGGTGGTCCTGACAAGCTGAAGTTCGAAAACGGCGTCCCTGACCCGCAAATAAGCGGAGATACTGTTTTAGTCGCGGCGGCTGCGGCCAGCGTGAATCCGATCGATTGGAAGGTTCGTTCCGGCGCGCGACAGAAAGACTTTCCTCTGACGTTTCCGGCTATTCTTGGCCGCGATGTAAGTGGTCTAGTGCGTGCAGTCGGCGCCCACGTAAAGCACTTCAAGCCTGGCGACCGCGTCCTGGCGCTATCGAATAAAACCTATGCGGAGTTGGTAGCAGTCCCCGATTCCGAGCTAACCCATCTGCCAGATGGATTGAATCTGGTCGACGCTGCAGCAATCCCACTGATTTCGTTAACGGGAGAGCAATTGGTGCGCCTCGCGACGACGGTGCAAAAGGGGCAGACGGTGATGGTAACGGGAGCGCTGGGTGGCGTGGGGCGAGCCGCGGTGCACGCGGCGAAGAAAGTGGGCGCCCAGGTGATTGCAGGTGTTCGCAAGAAATCGCTGAAGGATGCCGAATCTCTTGGCGTCGCAGCGGTGGTCGCGGTCGATGATGACGATGCAATTGCTTCGCTCGGCTCGGTGGATGCAATTGCCGACACAGTTGGAGGCGAGGTGGCCGCGAAGCTCTTCAAGAAGATAAAGCCCGGCGGCTCCTTTGGCTACGCTTCCGTTGTGCCGGAGGGCATGGCAGCGCTGAACCCGACGGTCACCATCACCCGCGTCTTTGCTAAGCCCGATCCATCAAAGGTCCGTGAGTTTGCCGATGATGTAAGAGATGGCAAATTCGTTTTGCCAATCGGCCGTCGTTTGCCGCTGAGCAGCGCGGGTGAAGCACATGCGCTGGGTGAGAAGGGCGGCGTGGGGAAGATCGTGCTGCTGGTCGACGGCGGCCCAAATGCCTGAATCCCAACAGCCCAAACCAGTCAACGCCGCGGCGCTCGCGGGCGCCTCTCCGGTATGTGGCCCGCGCCACGGTTCCGGCTGATCAGCCGTTGACCGCTTCGATGTGAGTTTTTGCATCCAAACTCGCATGTATATCAATCGCCGTTCTCTGGGATGGTCCGCCGCGCTGATGGGCCTATCCGCAGCGGGCCTTGCCCTCATGAACTACCAGCGCCAGGCAGGCACGGCGCACAACAGCTGCCCCGCGCGTATGCGCTTCCGCGGGCTGGACGCTGTTTGCATCACTTCAGTTTGCGGTGGAGATTTGCTTTTTCATCGATAGAGTTTCTCCCAGCATTTTTGGATGAAGCGAACCGCACTCGGCGCACGCATCTCATTCACGGTACACGGGAGGGGACATGCCAGCAAAAACTGCCAAATCATACACAAAGACATCGCGTTGTTGGCCGGGGTACGAGCCGGTCCCAGGCAAACGCGAGCATGAGAAGGGAAGTTGCCGCAAGAAACCCGCCAGCCGCAATGGCGGCAAGCCGGTCTCTCGAGAGAAATCCAGAAAGAAACAGATAGCGCTGGGCGGCATGCGCGCCAAGCAGGCCAAGGCCAAATCTCCGAGTGCCAGGGAACGGCATAGTGTTAGCAAGGCTGAGAAAGCGGCCTAAACAAATAAATGGCTGGCCGACGGCTGATGATTTACTTCTATTCTCCCCTTGACAACTAGGGTAAGCGCTCGTAATCTTCTCTTACCATCGACGTCTAGGGTAAGAGGTAAATGGCAAAGAATGACCTCCAGGGCGCTCTCGATCTTCTGATCCTTAAAAGTCTGTCGCATCTCGGCTCCATGCACGGCTTTGGCATCATCCTCCACATCGAACATGTTTCTGATGAGCTGCTCAACGTGGAAGAAGGTTCCCTCTATCCCGCGCTCCACCGGATGGAGCAGAGCGGATGGGTGCGTTCAGAGTGGGCAGTTACCGAGAGCAGCCGCAGGGCGAAGTTCTACGCCCTTACCGCAGCAGGCCGGAAGCAGCTGGCGGCGCGAGAGAAGAACTGGGAACAGGTAGTGAAGGGTGTGCAGGCGATTCTTCGCTTCGCGTGAGGTGACGCATGGGCATCTTTCGTCGTATCTGGGCCCTTGGAAAGCGCTCACAACTGGATCGTGAAATCGAGGATGAACTTCGCGATCACTTGCAGAGGCGCACCAAAGCCAACATTGCCAAAGGGATGAGCCCCGAGCAAGCTGAGCGCGCTGCTCGCTTGAGGTTCGGTAATCCTGAGGTGTTGAAAGAGAATATTGAGGCGGAGGATGCGGCCCTCAGCATCGAAAGTCTACTCCGCGATGTGCGCTATGCCCTGCGCGGATTCGCCAGGAGCCCCGGCTTCACCGCAGTTGCAATCATCACCCTGGCGCTCGGTATAGGCGCCAACACAGCGGTTTTTCAACTACTCGACGCAGTACGTCTCCGCAGCCTCCCTATTCGGAGGCCGCAGGAACTGGTCGAACTGCGCATCATAGGTGGTAACCACGGACTCGGTGTAAATGATAATCAGTACACCTACTTCACAGTTCCCATGTGGCAGGAGGTCCGCCGCCATCACGATCCGCTATCCGGCGTCTTCGCCTGGCGCAACGCGGACGCGATGGTAGGCCCGCCAGGGGACGGAAAACGGGTCCACGGGCTCGAGGTGAGTGGAGAATTTTTCAACGTCCTTGGCGTTCTCCCGTGGCAGGGACGGCTTATTGAGCCGCAGGACGAAGCGGGTTGCAACGTATCGAAAGTGGTCGCCAGTTATTCCTACTGGAAGGCCCAAATGGGCGGCGAGCCGATAACCCCGAACACCACTATCCTGGTCGAAGGCCGCGCTGTTCAGGTGCTGGGGGTCACCCCACCTTCATTCTTCGGTGTAGCCGTGGGAGAACGCTTTGATCTCGCCTATCCCTCGTGCATTCCGCCAAATCCACGCCGCGAGGCTTTCAACCTTTCGGTGATGGGACGCCTCAAGCCGGGCTGGGACCTCACCCGAGCATCCGGATACTTCGCCTCGATCAGTCCTGGTCTCTTCGAGAGCACAGCGCCAACCGGCTACGACGCAAAGGCTGTCAAACTCTTTAAGTCTTTCAAACTGGGCGCCTATCCAGCCGCAGCCGGGGTAAGCATGCTGCGCGATACCTATGACTCATCGCTGCAGTTGTTGCTCGCCATCACTGGGCTGGTGCTGCTCATCGCCTGCGCCAATCTGGCCAACCTGATGTTCGCCCGCGCCAACGCGCGTCAACGTGAGCTGGCCATCCGCATGGCCCTGGGTGCATCGCGTCGCCGTATGCTGCGCCAATTGCTCATCGAAAGCGGCCTGCTCGCGCTCAGCGGAGCAACGCTCGGCGTCGCGCTAGCCCAGCCCCTCAGCCGGCTGCTCGTTAGAACGCTCGGTACCAGTCAATACTCCATCCATCTCGCAATAGTTACTGACTGGCGCGTGCTGCTCTTCGCCACGGTCGGGGCTATTTTCACCTGCCTCGTCTTCGGCACAGTCCCCGCGATGCGCGGCGCCAGCGCCGATCCTCTTGCCGCACTCAAGTCGGGCGAACGAGGAATCGCCGGCAGCCGCCAAAACTTCTTCGTCCAACGCATGATGGTTATCACCCAGATCGCAGTGTCCATGGTGCTGCTTGTCGCAGCACTGCTCTTTGTCCGCAGCTATCGAAATCTAATGACGCTGGACCCTGGTATGCGTGAAAGTGGTATGGTGGTTGGCTACTTCGATTTCTCCACATTGGATATCAAGCCAGAGAATGAAGCAGATTTTAAACGGCGACTGGTCGAAGAAGTGCGCGGTATTCCGGGGGTTCAAAATGCGGCCGCGACCACCAACGTACCGCTTAACGGCACCACCTGGGGTCACACCGTGCATGTCGGTGCGATGGAGGGCAGTAGCCGGTTTACCTACGTCAGCCCAGGCTACCTTGCCACCATGGGGATTCCTGTGCTCACCGGCCGTAGCTTCAGCGACTCGGACACCAACGCTACGCCTTTGGTCCTCGTCGTCAACCAAGCCTTCATCCGAAAATATATCGGTGCGGCTCAACCCCTCGGCAAACTCGTACATGTAATGCCCGAGCCGCAGTATCCCGAGCGCACGTATCAAATCGTCGGCACGATTCCCGATACCAGGTATAGCAACCTGCGCGAAGACCCATCGCCCAGTGCATTCGTTCCTGCTGCCCAACTCCCAGTGGACGCGCAAGGTCCGTGGGTGGCAATGATGATAGCCTCGAAAATCGGGCCGGACGCCATCACCGCCGTTCGCCGCACGCTGGCAACGAAATATCCCAGCATGACGCTGCAGTTCTTTAACTTTCAGCAACAGATCCGCGATCAACTGGTCGGCGAACGTATGATGGCGATGCTCTCTGGCTTTTTTGGTGTGCTCGCCGCCCTGCTCGTGGTTGTCGGCCTGTATGGTGTGCTGTCCTACTTCATTACCCAGCGGCGAAACGAGATTGGCATCCGCATCGCGCTCGGCGCCAAGCGCAGGCAGGTGATCGCTCTGATTATGCGGGACACCGCAGCCATGCTGCTAACGGGCGTTGTGCTGGGAACAGCACTTGCCCTCCTTGCCGGACGGGCGGCCACCGCCATGCTCTTTGGTCTTAAACCATACGACCTCCCAACCCTGGCCTTCGCGGTGGTGCTGTTGGCGGTTATCGGCGTCCTGGCCAGCCTGTGGCCGGCTATCGAAGCCTCGAATCTTGACCCCGTCATAGCCTTGCGCTCGGAATAACCTTTTTAGTAGGGTCGACCCACAAGTACTTCTTCAGAGCTGCCTTCTCCCGCCAGGAGGCGAAGGGATTCATCGATTTCGTCGTAGTTGTAAGCTTCGTGATTCACCACCGGTATTTCCAGAAAATTCTGCGTGATGGGTGGTGAGGCTGTCTGCCATTCCAGGCCCGCCGCGTTCCAGGGGTTGGATGTTGCCTTCTTTCCCCACCGCAGTGACCAAAGCAAATAAATGCCTGTGAAGAAATAGCCCGCACCCATAACCGTGGCTCCCGCCGTCGAAAACACATTGAGAGCCTGCCACTCGCCTGGATACGATCCGATGCGTCGCGGCATACCTAGGTAACCAAGGACGAACTGGGGAACAAACGTAAAGAAGAAACCTACGAAAATTGTTACCGCGGCAATTCTTGCGGGTCCCTCCGGATACATGCGGCCGGTCATCTTAGGCCACCAGAAATGAAGCCCTCCCAGGTATCCCATCAGCACCGCGCCCACCATAACAAAATGGAAGTGGGCGACAATAAAATAGGTCTCCGTGAGGTGAATGTCAGTACCGAGGCAGCCCAGGAAGACGCCGCTGCATCCCCCCACCACGAAGAGGCCCAGGAAGCAAAAGGCATAGACCATCGGAGCCTGAAAGCTGATCGAGCCCTTGTAAAGCGTGGCGGCCCAGTTGAAGACCTTGATGGCTGAGGGTACGGCAACCAGCATGGTAAGAAATGAAAATACCAGCGCAGCGTAGTTAGACACCCCCATGATGAACATGTGGTGCGCCCAGACAAAGAAACCGAACACCGCGATCGCTACCGAGGAAAAAGCGACGGCTGTATAGCCAAAGATCCGTTTTCGTGAAAAGCACGCGATGATCTCTGAGATGACGGCCATGGAAGGCAGTAGCATCACGTAGACCGCGGGGTGTGAGTAGAACCAGAAGAGGTGCTGGAAGAGAAGCGGATCCCCGCCGAGTGCCGGATCAAAGACTCCAACGCCTATGAGACGCTCCAGGGCGACGAGCACGATGGTAATAGCTACGACCGGAGTCGCTAAAACCATGATGAGAGCTGCCGCATACATCGACCAGACAAAGAGCGGAAGCCGAAACCACGTGAGACCCGGCGCACGCATTCGATGGATCGTCACTATGAAGTTGAGGCCGGTAAAGATCGAGCTAAAACCTGCAACAAACGCGGCTAGACCGGCAGATATCACGTTCGTGTTGAGGTAGTGGGTCGAAAGCGGTGCGGTGAAAGTCCAGCCAGTGTCGACTCCCCCCATGATGACGGTATAGAGCAAGAGAATGGCGGCGACTACATAGCAGTACCAGGAGAGGAGATTGATTTTCGGGAACGCCAGGTCGCGCGCGCCCAGCATCATGGGCAGCACAAAGTTGCCCAATATTGCCGGGATCGCGGGTATTAACACGAAAAACACCATCACGATCCCATGCATCGTGAAGACCTTGTTGTAGGTGTCCGGCGCCATCAGATCCGCTTGCGGTGTCAGCAACTCAAAGCGGATGAACATCGCGAGCAGTCCGCCTACCAGGAAGAAGAAGGAGACGCCGATGAGATACAGGATGGCGATGCGCTTATGGTCCTGAGTAAGGAGCCAGCTCTTGATGCCAGGTTCCGCGTTCAAGTAGTTGCGCGGTTCGGTGGCGTTCGCTGGACTCTTAGGACGACCCGCCGTGATCTCGGGTAGGGTTGGAGGGGCGAGGATTGTGCTCATCGGGCGCGTACCGAAGGTGCAGCAACCTCAAATGTGTACCGCATTGCAATCACAATCAACGCTGGGCAGCGTTGGTGCGACTTGCATTTGAGGCAACATTTTGCGATGCATTGATAAATAGAGTCGTGAGGCTTGTCCAAGCGTTCGTTGAGCATCCGGGCATCTCCAGGCGCAATTCTGGATCCGGACGGATCAACCGTCTGTGATGCTCGTCACAGCATTGACAAGCGTTCCATCCCTCTTAACCGTGAATCGGCTTCAGTTTAAAAAGCCCAAGCGAAATCCACGAAACGCCGCACCTCCAGGGTGTCCCAGAGCTCGGCGAAGGAACGAAGCAATTAACGAATCCCCGGGGTGAGGGAAGGGTGGCTTTTTGCCCACGCAAGATAATCCTCAACCGTGTAAAAGGCTCTGTACTTGTCGAGCCTCTCCTCGTCCTCGACCGGGGCTGTCCAGTCCAGACTCCAGGAATCGCCTACCCGGGCCATCCAGTTCACCAACTCCTTGTCGAGGGCATGTAGATCCGACGAGTGGGCCGCGTCGTCAACCAGATTGTGCAACTCATAGGGATCCTGATCCAAGTCGTACAGCAACCACGGTCCGGATTCCCATCGTGCATACATGAAGCGCTCTGTCCTTACTCCGCGCCATGCTCGCTCCGTGCCATCGCCCCGATAAGGACCAAAGATTTGGAAGAGCACCGAGGCCGGACCCTTGTCCGCCTTCCCGGCAATGACAGGGGACAAGTCGGTGCCTTGCATCTCCGTCGGAACAGGCAAGCCGCAAAGCGATAGCAGTGTGGGGGCAAAATCCACATGCGAAAACAAGACTTCGGTCTTGCGGCCCGGAGAAACCACCCCTGGATAGCGCATGATCCCCGGAACGCGAATCGACTCCTCCCACGGCTTGCGCTTGAGGATTTTTCCCTGGGAGCCGAGCATGTTTCCATGGTCGGAGGAGAAGAGTACGATGGTATTTCCCTCGAGCTTCAACTCCCGCAGCGTTCTCAGCACCCTTCCCACCTGATCGTCGACTGCAGTGATCGCGGCATAATACCCGGCAATCTCTTTACGGCTCGCCCCTGCGGTACCCTCTACCCAGTTAGGTTCCATCGTCAGCTTCGTGGGGTCATACCCATCCATATATTTCTCAGGTGCCAGATAGGGATCGTGCGGAGCGCCAGGCGCCAGCATCAGGAAGAACGGCTTGTCTTTCGCACCGTGAAGAAACTCGATAGCCAGGTCGGTCCAGAACTCGGGCTCATACTTCTCGCTCAAAATCGGAACATTCTCGTCCCGAAAGTACCAGTTATAGAAATAGTTGTGGTTACATTCGTTGGCAGCCCAATACTGAAACCCATGACGCCTCGGCCCGGGAGGAACGAAACCAGGCACACGCGGTCCTCCATCCAGATGCCATTTGCCGACAAAGCCGGTACGGTACCCGGCGCGCTCGTAGATGTCAGCAACAGTGACAACGTTCTCCTTCAACCGGAGATCGTTGGCCACCATTCCATTGCGGCTGGTATAAGTGCCGGTGAGGATGGTCGCTCTCGCCGGGCAGCAAACCGGCGTGTTGGCAAATGTCTGCCGGAATAGGATACCCTCCGAGGCAAGCTGATCGAGATGCGGGGTCCGGACGTCGGGATTGCCCATGCACCCTAGCGTTTGCCCTCTCCACTCGTCCGGCATAATGAACAAGACATTGGGTGGACGCTTGGGCGTTGCTTTGGCCTCGGCGTTGCGTTGGCGCAGGCCGAGTGTGGCAGCTGCCCCTGCTGCGACCGTCATAAATTTGCGCCGATCCATACGCCGCTCTTCCCCACGACAGCTCTGCGTGCGCCGCAACCAGGCAGACTAACAGGATAAGGCTGGCTATGTAGCGCGGTTATAGTGGGCCCAGTACTTAAGCAATGAAGCAAGCACCGCATTCATTGCGCTACGACAATTCTTGAGAAAAACTCCCGTCCGTCAGGTCTTTGCCCGATGCGATGTATTCATCCAGGATTGTCTGAAGCTCCGCTTGCACCTGCGGATGTTGGTCGGCGACACTCTTTAGCTCGTCGGGATCATTCTTCAAGTCGTAGAGCTGAGGCTTGTAGTTTCCCTGGTATTTGTCCTTGTTCCACACGACTGAGTAATTCCATTCCGGGGTGCGCACCGACGCGATGTAGCCGTAAGACGAGATTGCGGCTTTCCGCTGGTTCGTCTTCTCGTTCGTAATGTAAGGCCACAAATCTTCTCCGGTTGCCCGTGCCGGGGGCTTGATGTTCAGCCGGCCGAGTACGGTGGGCACAACATCCGGGGCTTGCACAAAGCCGGAAACTCGCTTGCCGGCATATTGTTGTGCGGGGAGATGCACGATGAGCGGCACATGCGTGACCTGCTTGCGCAGCCGCTCGGGTCCTTTCGCCCACTGACCTTGCTCGTTGAGGAGCACTCCATGATCGGCCAGAAATACGACCACTGAGTTGTCGTACAGGCCGAGACCCTTGATCGTTTTCAGCACTTCCCCATACCAGTGATCCACATTCGACGCTTCTCCCGCGTAGTTGGCGCGCAGCCGCTTTACGCCCTCTTCCGGGACCTTGACGTTGCCGTAAGGCGGCTCCGGCCAGCTATGGGGGCCCGGATCCTTAAGATATTTTTCCAGGAAGTGGGCAGGCGGATCCCATGGTTCGTGGGGATCAAAGATCTCTACCTGCAAATAGAAAGGGCCCTGATCGTGATTTTGTTTGAGCCAATCGATGGTGCTGGTTGCGGTCGCCTCCGCAATCGAAGGCGCCCGTTTGAGCCAACGCTTGCGGTTGGCTAGGTATTGGTTCAAGAAGTCAGCAAAGCTTTCTCCCTTCCCGCCTGGGGTGGCACCCACCAATTGCAGGTAGTCCTCGGGATATAAAGCGCTGAAGTCTGCGGTTGTGCGTGGTGCTTGCGCGTAGTAATCGATCTCCTGACCGCGCACCCACTCGAAGTAGTGGAAGCCCCGCTGGAAATTGCGGCCCGGTTTGAACAGGTGCGGCAAATCTGCGATGAGTGCGGTCTGGTAGCCGGCCGCCAGCAGCGTCTCGGCAAGTGTCACGTCCTCGATGAACAGCTCATGCCATCCCGGCAGCTTGACCGAGTCCTGCTGGAAGTACTGGTGGGTGGGAAAGATGCGCCGCCCAGTGTAAAGCTGGCGCCGCAAAGGTATGGTAGGCAGCCCCTCAGAATAGTAGCTGTCAAAGACAATCGATTCCTTCGCAAAGTCGTTGAGGTTTGGAGTATCTACCCACGTGCTCCCATAAGCCGCCAGATTATCGGCGCGGAAAGAATCGGAGACCAGCACGATCAGGTTGAGATCGTTTCCCTTTTGGCTCGGAGGAGCCTCCCAGTGCGCCTGGGCCTTTTGCGGGGTCGCGCCGGGCTGGGCCGCGCTGGGGGCTTTGCAGCCCACGACGCCCGCAAGACCGGCCAAGGCTCCACCCTTCAATAAATCCCGTCGTGTTGGTTTGCTCATTATTTTCCTTCTTTCGGCAAGTGCGATCTTGAGGAGCCATTGGCCTTTGCAGCGGGTGTCTCATGCGAGGAGATTAGCTGGAGCAGGGCCGTTATAAGCAGCAGGGCAATGGCAACCGTCCAGAGTCTCCTGGGTAGATTTCGCCGTGAATCGCAGCCACAGCCAGAACATTGTGGGGCGCGCTCGGCAGCGGTGGAGTTGTTCATTTGCTCTCCGAACCTCTCAGGATACGGCATATTTCGCCGCGGTCTTCTCGTTCAACTTGATCCCCAGTCCAGGTCCTTTGGAGATTACGAGAGCACTATCAACAACCTGCTCGGGTGGATCAATCAGTTCCGCGCGCCACGGAACTTCACCATACGAGAATTCCAGGATATTGAAATTCGGGATGGTGGCGATCACGTGCGCCGCGGTTACGTTGCCTACAGGGCTTGCCGGCCCATGAGGGGATGCGATCAGTCCGGCGCCTTCGGTGAGGGCTGCTATCTTTTTCATCTCCAGCATGCCTCCGCACACCTTTACGTCAGGCATCACAATGTCTACTGCCTCCGCCTTGATGTAAGGATAGAAACCGGTTACTCCGTGGATGGATTCGCCGCCCGCGGTACGCATGGTCGCTGCCTTGTTGATAGCGGCCAGATCTTCCACGGGTTTCGCCGGAGTTACCTCCTCCAGCCAGAACAGATGCAACGGCTCAAAGCGGCGGGCCAGCTCCAGGCCATCGTCGCGAGTGAAATGGCTGTGGCCGTCGATGAGCAAGTCGCGCTGCGGACCGATCGTTTGCCGCACTGCCTGAGCGCAGTCAATGCCGCGTTGCATGAAATGCTCGATTGCCTGTTTATCGGTTAATCCATGCGGCATCTCGTCAAAGGGAGCCAGCTTTACTGCATCGAAGCTTGCAGCCACAGCCTTTTCCGCCATGTGGGCGAAGCCTTCAGGGGTTCTCTCTTCTGTCGAGCGATTGATGTTGGCGTAGATGCGAATCCTGTCCTGAATGCGGCCGCCAAACAAGTCGTATACAGGAACCGAAAAGGCCTTTCCTTGAATATCCCATAGACATTGTTCGAGTGCGCTCGCCGCGACCGCAGCCGGTGGGCCATTCTGGACGATGACCGGAGCGGTTACCTTCCGCAACCATTCGACGTCGAAAATGCTTCGCCCTTTTAAAAGACCGCAAAACTGCTTGAGATAGACCAGCGTCTGATCGTCTTTGCCGCTCTGCGATGCGTCGCCCAGCCCGCTGATGCCTCCGCTGGTGTTTAGGCGGGCAATCGTCCAATTACCGCGGCGATTTACTTTCACCTGGAATACTTCCAAGCCCTCTACCGTCAGTCTAGCCAGGCTCGTCTGTGCTCCAGCGAATTTGTCGGCTGCTAGCGCAAGAGGACTGAACGCAAGCCGCTGCAACACCGATCTTCGATTCATCCTTTAGCCACCGAGAGCGGGCAACAGGGCGGCCCCGCTCTGTCTTTCATTCGGCTTTCGAGGTCCTATTCGTACGATCACGAGGGTCTCGCAGCGACTGTTGGCTCTTGTGGAGATATTCCGTTGGGATCGTTCGCGACCGCCCCCGGAGGCGCTGCCACTGGTCCGCGTAGTAAAGGATCGTTGGTGGAAACCATCCAGGCATGCAATCGAGCGCGCATATCGCGGGCCACAGCCAGGTGGGCCGGATCATTCACCAGGTTTGCATGCTCAGTCGGGTCAAAGAGCAGATCGTAAAGGCTCTCCCGATCCAGTATCTGTGAACCCCATCCAGCCTGTAACCATAGCTCCTTGCTTGGACTATCGTCGCAGTTGGGCAGAACTGGTGTCCGCCGATCTCCAAAGCGCCGGATGTACTTCCAGCGCAAAGTTCTCACTGCGCGCTTTGGCTCGTAGGAAGCGTGATAGTTCACCTCAGCAAAAACTTCGTCGTGTATCTCCGCTATTTGGCCCGAAAGCACAGGTAGGAAAGACCTACCTTGTAACCAGGCGGGGTGCTGAATACCGATGTAGTCGCAGATAGTCGGAAAGACGTCTATTTGCGAGATCAGGGCGTCGCAAACAACCCCGTGGGGGAGCTTAGGGCCGCGCATGATCAGCGAAACTCCCCAGCCATCGTCGGTAAGATTGCACTTCATCCGCGGGAATGAGATCCCGTGGTCGGTTGTGCTGATGATCAGCGTGTTCTCGCGGAAGCCATTGCGGTCGATCGCTTCGAGAACCTTTCCTACGCCTTCATCCATGATTCTGGCACTCGCCCGGTAGCGCGCAAAGTCGCCCCTGGTCGCCTCGGTATCCGGGATAGGCCTCGGCAGAGGCGAGTAGTTGGCCTTATCTTCAGGTGTGGCCTCCGGATACTCACGATGCGTCTCAAAGAACCCGATATCGAGAAAGAACGGGGACGTTGGCCGGCTATCCAGGAACCCGACAGCTGCCGGCGCTACATGCACTGCGCTTGTATCCTTGTGCGGAAGTACTTTGTCATACCCGATCGTCTCGGGAACTTTTGCCACGTGCTGCAATCCAGCCAGAACCGACGTATAGCCGGCAGCTTTGAGAGTATGCACGATGTGCTGCTGGTAGTCATTCAACGAAAAGCCGCGATGGGCGAGTCCGAGCATTCCGCTGCTGTGGGGATAGAGTCCGGTGAGCAGGGCCGCTCGGCTGGGGGAACAGGTCGGCGCAGCACTGAACGCTTTTCGAAAAACTATGCCTTCTTGCGCGAGGCGTTGAAGATTAGGGGTGGGTACTGACTGGCCGTAGGGTGACAGATATCGCCCAGAATCGTGCGAATGGATGTAAACGATATTCGGACGAAAGTTTGCCGCCGTATCCATCGGAGGGCTGGCATTTTTTGTCTGCAGAGAAACCCCGGCTGCCACCATGCCTTGGAGAAACGCTCGTCTTGATACACCGGAATTCTCGTCTGTCGCCATTGCCGAATGAAACTCCTTAGGTACCTATGTACGCCAGAAAATCCTGGGCCGGCCTGCAACATCTGCTGACCGGCCACAGGGCCGAGAGGGAACGGTATCCCTTGTTAGAACGCGAGATGCAGGGCCAGTTGAAGAATTCTCGACTGGTTGCCTGTTTGGAGGCCAGTGACCTGGCCAAAAGCGCCGTTGCCAAACAGGGTATTCGGATTTGCCAGGTTAGCGTGATTAAAGACGTTTAGGGCCTCGGCCCGGAACTGCAAAGTACTCACTTCAGCAATCTTGAAATCCTTTAAGAGGGATGCATCCGTAGTTGCTAGCGCTGGCCCTCTCCCAAACGTACGGGGAGCGTTGCCGAACGTGAACGCTGGATTTTGCGCAAACGCAGCGGTATCGAACCACTCACGTGTCTTTTCGGCCCTGGGACGCGAGCCACCAAGATCGTTGGGGTTACCGACCAGGTTTGGCCGTACTCCATCGGAATACGTGCCGGTATTATTTGTGGAGTCGAGTACGCCCAGCGCAGTTCCCGAGTGGATTTCGGAGATTGCCCCGACGGTCCAACCAGAAACGAATTCGTTCACCAGGAAAGAACCGGGATGAATCCATTTTCCTGGGCCTATAGGAAGTTCATAGAGCGCGCTTCCAATCACGCGATTGCGGATATCGTTCCCTGAAAGCCCAAAGCGGTCGCGAGGATTGTAGTAATCAGTGAACGCATCGTTGGTTCCAGAGTACCCTGCGTTGTAGTTTGCCAGCTCGTTTCTCGACTCCTGGTTGTCAATGAACTTTGACCAGGTGTAGTTCACCCCATACTGGAAACCACCGGCATAGCGCTTTTTGACGCCAACATTCAGCGCGTTGTAGCCGGACTGCCCCGCGTCTGCAGCGATAATACTAACGTTGCCGAATTGAGGATATGGGCGCAGAGTCTGCGTATTCTTCGTCGTCGGCAGCAACGCCATCTCATCTGGTGCGACTTGGTTGGTATTTTCTGCATTGGTCGCAGACAAATGATGGCCAAATGTCCCCAGGTAGCCAATCGTCAACAATACCTGGTTACCCAGCTGCTGCTCTATATCAAGACTGCCTTGATAGAGATAACCAGTTACCCGATCCCGCTGAAAGTACTGTGGGGCCTGCACCACCTTTTGTCCTACAGGTACGGCGCCGTAGGCAGGGGTCAACTGGGCGGGAGTCGGAATGGCCGCGGTTCCCGTGCCATCGGTTCCATTATTCTTCAATAGAAATGCGGGTGCACCAGTACCGGCATTCGGAGAGGAAAGACTGATTTGCCTGGCGAACCCAGTGTAGGCGACGATCGGGGTTGCCTGGTCGTACTCGCCGGGAAAAAGAATCGCCCCGCCACCGCGCACTACCGTGCTGGGTCTAGCCGTCCATGCGAAACCAATGTGTGGGCCAATATTGTGATAATCCCAATCGTTGGCGTACTTGCTGACGCCATTTATCCCCGAGAAGGTGATAATCCCAGGGGTCCCCGAGACCGGATTCATCGTCGTCGTATTAAAGGAATTTTGCCGATTATGTTCTTCCGCGCGCGGCGCGTCGAGATCGTACCGTAACCCAATGTTCAGGGTCAGGTTGGGCCTTACTCGCCAGTCGTCCTGCGCAAAGAAACCCCAGGAATAGGTCGTGGTCAACAATGTCTCCGCCTGCTGCAGAGTAGCGGAATTGACTCTGCCCAGCAGAAGGTTCGCCAGGCTGCCCAGCGCCGCATTGGTGCTGACACCGGTATTGGTAAATGCGAACGAACCGCCCGCCGTCGGGAAGTAGTTGTCTGTATTGTTTGACGTACGCAGCTCCCCGCCAAATTTGAATTGATGGTTGCCTCTCTGTAGAGAAAGGTTGTCAACGTACTGATTGCTGTTAATGGGTGTTTGCAGCCTCTCCTGCTGGGTCGTATTGCCAAAGCCCGCAAGTCCTGAGAGCGTGACGGTAGGGAAGAAGGACGCGTTGGTTCCTTGAATACCAATTTGGGAGGCCAAGGTCGTATTGGCCCCCGCCGAGATGCTTAGAGCCTGCCTGCGTGAATACGTGAAGCGGAATTCGTTGATTAGCGTGGCCGAGAAGTTGTGATACCAGGTGCCGGAAGGATTGTAATAGTAGTTGTGTGCGAGCACACCAAAGTTGTCGGTTCCTGGCGTTGGATAGATCGAAGCAGTAGGCTCGTGATCGGTCTGCGCCAGGAAACGGCCGAAGATGCGGTCCTTTTCTCCGAAAACGTGGTCGATGCGCGCAACGTAGACGTCGTATATGCCCTGCGTCGGATCATTGGCGCGAAAATTCGATACGTTTGGCGCGGCGCCCGCTATATTTGGCGCCGGATAGAACTGGACCAGCTTGAGTGCGACCGGGTCGAGCTCATCCGGCGGTAAAACGTTTAACTTCCCGTTGTATACCGCCTGCTTACCCGTATTGGGGTCTATTACGGGCGTCGAGAAGGCAGAGAAGTCGCCTCCAATTTCTGCGGGTGTAGGTACGTTGACAATCTGGGTCACAGAAGATGTTTGCCGGCGTCCCTCATAGTTAAAGAAAAACTGTGTCTTGTCTTTTTTGATAGGACCCCCAAGGCTGGCGCCGAAGAGGTTGTAGCGAAGCTCCGGGTTGGTCTTGGAAAAGTACGGCCTGGCCTGCAAGTCGTCATTGCGGAAGTATTCGTACGCCGCACCATGGAATTGGTTGGTTCCAGACTTGGTCGTCATCTGGATCACCGCGCCACCGCTCCGGCCCAGCTCCGCGGCATAGTCGCTGATAGAAAGGTTGAATTCCTGGACCGACTCGATGGGTGGGTCAAACATGAGCGTAGGCACACCCAGCAAAAGATTCTGTACGTTCCCGCCATCCACCAGGTAATTCGCGTTATTTCCGCGGCCGCCCCCCACTGCGAAGGTTGCGCTTGATCCCGTTCCGTTGCCCACGACAAACCCGCTCAACCGCTGCAACTGCGAAGAGCGCCGATCAATCAGAGGCATGTTTACGATGGTCTGGTTCTCCACCACATCTTCAACCGCTGAGGATTGTGACTGCAGTAGCGGAACTGTGGCATCGACATCGACCGTCTGCGCGACCGCGCCGACTGCGAGCACAACATTCACAGTGCTCACCGTGCCCGTTTCCACAATTATTCCCTTTTGATCCTGCGTCTCATAGCCGTCCTTCTCGATCTTGAGGTCATAATGTCCGGGCAAGAGCAGGGGAAATGAATAGTAGCCTTCACCGGTCGAGTGTTGTTGCCGTGTATCTCCTGTCTCTACGCGGGTCAGAGTCAAATCTGCCCCCACCACCGCCGAATGGCTTGCGTCCACAACTTGCCCTGAAACCTGAGAGGTTTGCGCAAAAGCAGTCAAGGAAACCGCTGCAAACCCGCTGAGCAAGAGAGCAAGTTTTATCAATAAGACCGAATGCTTGCGCAGATCGTGCCGAGACATGGCTGTGCCTTTCTTTTTCTTCAATGAAAAGGAGCAACGCGAACCCCAGGTTCACGCTGTGGTATTTGAGAGTGATAACGGTGCGGGTGTGGACCGGGGTCTACCGGTCAGCTAGCATTCGCCGCCGTTGCCAAGCAGGATGTTGAGGCAGCACAACAACATCGTGCCGCCATGGCGTAGTCGATTGCGGGTTGCAGGATACGTTCCATATCGATCCTCTAGATCTTGCTGCGAGAAGAGCTGAAAATGGACAGTTCGGGCGATCGATCAGAGGCTGCAAATACTCTGAAGACAGTATTTGTAGAACTGAAATTATTGGCTCGGCGCTGGGCTAAAACTTGAGGGTAGGTTCAGAAGAACTTCCTCGAACACGTCCGTCTCATTACCCGTTAGTTGGGCAACAACAATAACGAAGAGACGAAATGTTCGGCAACCGGGAGGTTTGCATAGGGCTCAGTACTGCGTCAAACTTCGACTGATGGTTCAGATCATGCAGTTAGTGCCGCATTTTGTCAAGTGATTTACAGCTCACATTGACACACTAAGCCCTGCGCTTTATAGTTCGCCCAGACGCGATGATCAGCCATGTTCAAGAAGATGTGATAGTTGATTCGAGCGTGAAGTTGTCTCCGCCCCGCTCCGGCTGTTGTTGACCATCTGGCTGCGAACCCTTTATTTACTGGATCATCGCGGTGTTTGCCTGCGGAGAGTTTCCCGGCGGCTGGACAGCCTGGTCTTTCCCCT
Source organism: uncultured Acidobacteriaceae bacterium (assembly GCA_963743365.1). GTDB lineage: Bacteria > Acidobacteriota > Terriglobia > Terriglobales > Acidobacteriaceae > PALSA-350. Next base: position 348,491 of record CAVUQE010000007.1, on the reverse strand, counting down.
ATCTTGCCGGTGATTCTTTTATCGCGCAAAGACGGGTCACGTTAAAAGTTTGTTAGGAGAGATATGCCAGAGCAATTAGACAGCAGAAGGTCATTCCTCAAAAATTCCCTGGTAGCCGCTGTAGCAGCTGCGGTTCCGGCCTCGGGCGAGGCGGATGAAAACAGTTCTACTAAACCGGCGGTCCAGCCGAATGTCATTCTGTATCTTTCCGATCAGTTTCGTTGGGACTTCATCGGCGCCAATGGACACAATAGCTCCACCCGCACGCCAAATCTCGACGCGATGGCGTCCCGCGGTAAAAACTTTACCCACGCAGTAACCAATCAGCCTGTCTGTGCTCCCTCTCGCTCGGTCTTGTTCACCAGCCGCTACGCAACCGAAACCGGCGTCTGGCGCAACGGCATTGCTCTAGGCCAAACTCTGCCGACGCTGGCCGGGGAGTTCCGTAAAGCCGGCTATACCGCAAACTTGATTGGCAAATGGCATCTTGCTCCAAACAATGAGGCCGACGGCGGCGGCCCCGGCGCGGTAAAACCAGAGTTCCGTGGCGGCTTCCTTGATCTATGGGAAGGGGCGAACGTCATCGAATTCACCTCGCATCCTTACCAAGGAACCATCTGGGACCGCGACGGCAAAGAGATCACCTACAAAGACGAATACCGTGTTGACTTCATTACCGATCGAGTGGAGCGCTTCCTGCGCCAGAAGCAGGAAAAACCATTCTTCCTCTTCATCTCCCAGATCGAGCCCCATCAGCAGAACGACATGCATCGCCCCATCGGACCAAATGGTTCCGTGGAGCGCTTCGCCAACTCCAACGTCCCCGACGATCTACGAGCGCTTCCCGGCACGTGGCAGGCGCAGCTACCGGACTACTACGGTTGCATTGAAGCGATCGACGCCTCGGTAGGCCGGGTGCGCCGCATTCTCGAAGAGGAACATCTCGCTGACAACACCATCTTTGTCTTCCTCAGCGATCACGGCTGCCACTTCATGACCCGCAACCAGGAGTACAAGCGCAGCACGCACAATAGCTCCCTCCGCGTGCCCCTGCTTATCGACGGCCCCGGTTTTCATGGCGCACAGCAGATTCCCGAGCTTGTCGGCCTCATCGACATTGCTCCGACTCTGCTGGAAGCCACAGGCGTGACGGTTCCATCCGGGTGGAAGGGCCGGAGCCTGCTGCCGCTGATCAACGATCCCGGCGCTCGGCAGGCGTGGCCGAATCGGCAATTGATCCAGATTAGCGAATCGATGACCGGCCGTGCGATCCGAACGAAAGATTGGACTTACTGCGTCGCGGACCCGTCTGGCGCTTCGAAAGAACCCGCGGTTGCCACTTACCACGAGTACCAGTTCTATGATCAGCGCGCTGATCCACACGAGCTGGTGAATCTTGCCGGGCGCCAGGAATATCGCTCTCAGGCCAGCGAACTGAGCCGACAGCTGAAAAAACTGATGGTTGCGGCCGGCGAGCCCGAGCCTGAAATAGTGCCGGCTAAGCTTTATCCTTGACCATAGGACGGCTTCCCCTCGTCTTGCCGGTTCGCGCGTCCAAAGTATTTCTTCTAGAATGGCCACCTGCCTCGTATGAAGAGCGGTGAAAAATCATCGTGCTGCGCGCCCTCTTCGCCCCGTGAAGACCCACTGTTGCCTGCTTCGGGTGCGGTGGATCGCGTCGCCGCAAGCGGTCAGGCAACCGCCGATACGACGAGGCTGAGCCTTTCGCTTCCGGGGGGGCGCTTCCTAATGGGAACCGACTACGCCCGCGGCTTTCCCGCCGATGGCGAAGGCCCGGTTCGGGCCGTCTCCCTCTCGCCGTTTGCAATCGATGCCTTTCCAGTCACCAACGCCGCCTTCGCCGCCTTCGTCGATGCCACCAACTACCGAACCGAGGCCGAAATCTTCGGCTGGTCGTTTGTCTTCTGGTCTCACATTCCACCGGAGCGCTTCGAGGAGCTGGTGGAGGACACAGCAGCGTACACACCGTGGTGGTGTAAGGTGCCGGCTGCCACCTGGAATCATCCGGAGGGGCCAGGGTCCAATGTGGATCAGCGGCAGAATCATCCGGTCGTCCACGTTTCCTGGAACGACGCATCCGCTTACGCCGCATGGGCCTCGAAGTCTCTACCCTCCGAGGCGCAGTGGGAATATGCAGCGCGCGGTGGTCTGGAACAGAAGCTCTATCCATGGGGCGACGAGCTCGTTCCCGGAGGCAAGCATCTGTGCAACATCTGGCAAGGCGAATTTCCGCAGCAAGATACCGCCGAAGACGGTTACGCCGGAACCTGCCCGGTCGACAGCTTTCCGCCCAACGGCTATGGTCTCCATTCGGTCACTGGCAATGTTTGGGAGTGGTGTGCCGACTGGTTCCATACCAGGTTTTCTTCTCCCGCGCATGATCCGCTGGGGCCATCGCATGGCCAGGCCAAGGTAATGAAGGGCGGCTCATTTCTGTGCCACGCGTCCTACTGCAATCGCTACCGCGTGGCTGCCCGCACCTCGAATACTCCGGATAGCTCAGCGTCGAACATCGGCTTCCGCTGCGTAAGAGTGAAGGCAAAACCGTAGAATCGGGAATAGTTTTCAAGCCGAGCGACTGGGCGGCTGCGCAACTTTTTTGTCTATTTACTCTCTAATAAACTAGAGAGGTTTTAAACCACTGATGCCAAGGTTGAAGGCGATTCTGCTTTCCCTGGCGACTCTGTGCGCGCCTGTAGCTCTAGCGCAGTCTGCAAACCCAGCCGTTCCAGGAACTGTGAACTATGTAGAAGGCTCGGCCTCGATAAATGGCCGGTCATTGAATCAGCAATCCGTGGGCTATGCCCAGCTTCAGCCGGGCCAAGTGCTGCAAACGACAAATGGCAGGGCTGAGTTGCTGCTCACTCCGGGTGTCTTTCTTCGCGTGGGAGAAAACAGCGCTGTACGAATGATTTCTCCAAATCTACTGAATACGCAAGTAGCGCTGGATCGCGGCCGCGCCGACATCGAAGTAGATGAGATCCACCCGCGCAACGACATACAGGTAGCGGAGAGCGGCGCGAACACTCGCCTGCTGAAAGACGGTCTCTACGCTTTTGACGCGGATAAGGGCACTGTCCGCGTCTTTAAGGGAGAAGCCGCGCTCCTGGAACAAACTGGAAGCGGTCAGAAGGCACTCAAGGTGAAAGGTGACCACCAGGTCGCATTGGCGGGTACGAAGCGGTGAAGAGCGTAAGTTTCGACCGCGATCAAGCCCAGGACGCACTCTACAACTGGAGCAGCCTCCGGTCTCAATACCTGGCTGAGGCGAATCTCAATCTGGCCTCGGAATATGCCGGGTATGGAGTCATGGCTCCGGGTTGGTATTGGGACGCAGGCTTCTGGGGCTATACCTGGCTTCCCGGTGACGGGCTGCTATGGAGTCCCTTCGGATGGGGCTTCTATTCACCAAGGTACATCTTCTACGGAGGCCCGGTCTTCTACGGTCAGTCGTGCGTACGCTGCCCGTAGCTATGCGCAATTCAGGGGCGGCGACGGCTTTTCCCTGGAGCAGAGCACTGCCATGGGTGGAGGTTTTCGTGGTGGCCGCTAAGCAAGTTTAGAACTACCAACGGGGAATTTTAAAGCCCGTCCTCAGGGACGGGCTTTTCTTTTTCCCAATCGAGCTCGACAACCAGTCAGCATAGGTCCGCTGGCACGAACGCATTGACAGACGCTCTATACCGGGACTATCTATCTTCCGGGACCTTCTAAACATTCGATGGCGCGAATAGACTCACGCTTGAGCTACGGATGCATAAGCATGCCGAGTCACTGCCTTGACAACATCTGCCGGTTAAGGGCTTCTATCGCCCTTTTTTCGGTCGCGCTCGTGTTGGCGACCTTCGCTCAAGCCACTCTGGCGCAAGACCTATCGCCGGCGCGCGACTGGACGACATGGGGTTACGATCAGGAACGGACCGGCTGGAACCGGGGCGAGACTTCGCTTACCATCCACAACGTGTCGGAGCTCAGGTTACTGTGGAGCACGCAACTGAGCACGCCACCCAACGGCATCGTTCTTTCGACGCTCACCGCACCGCTGGTGGCAGAAGATGTGAGCACCGCGCGAGGCGCAAAGAATCTGGTCTTCCTGCTTGGCGCCGACGATACGGTATTCGCACTGGATGCGGACACCGGAAAGGTCTTCTGGCAGAAGACCTTCATCAATCCCGCCGCGCCCATCTGGCCTGCTACTTGGCTGTGTTCGAACACCGTGAACGATACTCCGGTGATCGATAAGCAGCGCAACATTATTTTCCTGATCACCAGTGACGGTAAGCTCCGCGGTCTGAATTTGAACGACGGCGCGGATCGCATGGCGTCGGCCAATATGGTGGAGCCCTTTGCTCGGGCCTGGAGCCTGAACCTGATCGACAACGTTGTGTACACCACAAGTGGCCGCGGTTGCGGCCAGTTACCAGCCGTACCGGGGGTGAAACCATCGGTGGTACCGGGGAGCGTTTCGGCGATGGATGTGAGTGATCTCGCTCATCCGCAGCTAATCCGTTTTTATACCAGCGGGAATAAATACTCCGGCCCTTGGGGGCGCGGTGGCGTTACCAGAGGTCCTGGTGGCAGCGTTATCACGCAAACAGCCGACGGCTTCTACGATCCAGCAGCCGGCGACTTTGGCGAGAGCGTGCTCAAACTGGCCCCCAGGGCTACGCGTCTCCTGGACTCATTCACGCCATCGAATTGGCAGTTTTTGAATGCTCAGGACCTGGATCTCGGTTCGGCGAGCTCAGGCGTTTTTGCTTTCCAGAATCGGACGCTCATCGCCGCTGCCGGCAAAGAGGGTTTCCTCTACCTGCTCGATGCTGCCGATCTCGGCGGCCGTCCTAATCATTCGACACCGCTATATAAATCACCGCAGCTAGGTAACGATGCCGCGGAGGGCCGCAAACCGGGTCAGGGAGTATGGGGCTCTATCACCAGCTATGAGACCCCGGATCATAGACGCTTCCTGTATGTGCCAATGTGGGGTCCGCCTTCAAAAAATGTGCCGCAGTTCAAATCAAATAGCGGTCCCGCACCTCACGGCAGCATCATGGCTTTCCAGGTTACAGCCGAAGGAGAAAAGCTATCCCTGGCTCCGCAGTGGATCTCGCGAGACATGATCGTGCCCGATCCACCGGTGGTGGCGAACGGTGTGCTGTATGCGATCCAAACCGGGGAGCAGACCGTCCAGAGCCCCGCTTATATTCACGGAACCCAAGATGAAATCAACCACAATCCACTATCGGCTAAGTATCGTTCCACCCCCGTCAGCAATCTCATTCTGTATGCGTTCGATGCCGAGACAGGGAAACAACTTTATTCGAGCGATAAGATCATCACGGATTGGGTGCATTTCAGCGAACCTGTGGTGGCACTGGAAAAAGTCTTCGTGGTAAGCCATGACGCTCATGTCTATGCTTTCGGACTCAAGCATTGAAAGCTGCTAAAGGAAAACACTTTGTCTAACAACATCTCTTCAAAAGGCCTCAATCGGCGCGAGTTTATTTCTTCGGCGTTGGCGCTTTCGGGTGCAGCCGTTGCTTCGAGTATGCTGGGGAGCTCGAATGCGTGGGCGGCTGGCGCCGCAACAAAATCCCTCGACCCAATCGACCCATACATGCGTTTTGGTATTACTGGTGCCTTGTGGGGCGATTGGCCCAATGGCAATCTTCGCATGTCAACTGACATGCAACAGATCATCGCAGACACGGCACGTTCCGGGTTGCAAGGCATCGAGCCCTACTCAGGACAAGTCGTACAGTTTCTCGGCAACCCGCTCGCGCTCAAGCGAATGTGCGATGCGGCGGGCATTCAATTAATCGATGTGGGAGATTTACCGCGCGCGCCCGGGTCGAAGCCAGCTTCGAGCCCAAATTCCCCGGCGAATCCCCCCAATCCATGGATCAGCAAGGAGGGCAATGCCGAGCTCATCGCCGACATGGTGAACTTCGCGCACGATTTTCTGGCGCCGTGTGGATGCGACCATTGGAAGACCAATATGGGCAGCCGGCCGCAAGGTGGACCAAGCGACGATCAACTCAAGACATTGGCTAACACGCTGAATGAAATCGGCAGGCAGACCATCGCCTTTGGAGTAAGGCTGGCTCCTCATCCCCATATCTGGGGGCCCATGGAACGGGAGCATGAAATGCGAACCGTAATGGCGCATACCGATCCAAAGTATGTCTGGCTCACGGCGGACACCGCGCATCTGACCCTGGGCGGCGGCGATGCGGTGCAGATCATCAGCGATTATTTTCCGCGGGTCGCAGAAGTGCACATGAAGGACACCTATCCCAAGTATCGCGGCAACACATCGACTCCAACGCTGGCGGAACACCGTCAGGCAAGCCTGTACCACAACCTCGGTGTGGGCGGTGTGGACTTTCCAGCCCTCTTCAAAGTCTTACGGGATCGCAAGTTCAAGGGATGGGTAGTCTACGATCTCGACGCGCCTCGGCCAGGTGACGGCACCGGCAGCATTCAAGACAATCTCGCGGTCAACATCAACTATCTGAGAAATGTTCTGCAGGTAAAATTGCCTGCGCCCCCGCAAGCATAGAAAGAGGCGAAGTCCGAACGAAGGCCTACGGACGCTCTGGCCAGGAATGTCTCGGATAGCGGCGCATCAGTTCGCGCCGCACCTGCGGATAGAGCCGCTCCCAAAAGCCCGCCAGGTCGGTTGTCGTCTGTACCGCTCGCTGATTCGGAGCCAGCAGGTGGACTACGACGGGCGTCCGCTCCAGCCCGAGCCGCGGTGTTTCCCGCATCCCAAAAAAATCCTGCAGGCGGGATGCGATCCAGGGCGGCTTGCCCGCTTCGTAGTGAACCTTCGTCTCCCGGCCGCTGGGCAATCGGATGCGCGGCGGAGCTATCTCATTCAGCTGTCGCATCCCCATCTTCCGTTCGAGCGTAGACACGAAGTGTGCCCCTGCGCTTTTCAATTCAGTGAAGCTGCGCAGCCCCAGGCAAACTTCGCGAAGCGCCTGGGAAAGATCCGGCGCCGTGCCACCGGCGAACTCGATCCGGGCTAAGAACTCATCGAGCGCGTTCCTGTCGACGAAACGATCGATGCCTGCTTCCAATGCTTTCTGCGCCAGCAGTTGGGCTGCGGCTTCTGGATCCGGCATGGCCCCGCGGGATTCCTGAATCACCAGCTCGTCGTACAGTAGCCCGCTCACCGCCTCCACCCGCTCGGTCTGCCGATTCCACTCCACGCTCGATTGCTCGCGCACACGATCGGGAAACAGTTCAATCAACCACTCCGGTTCGATGCGCGCCGTCATACGTATCAGTGGCAGCGGCTTGTCTTTGCGGTCCTCGGCATCCACCGCGACCATAAATTCATATTGTGGAGCCTCCCCCGCGACCTCCGCCGATGTGCCATTCGAAAGCAGCATCTGGTTGCCCGCACGTCGCCGCGCGACGCGGTCAGGAAACCCCGCCAGTATCGACATCAGCAAAGCATCGTCGTTGTGCTTCGTCTGCCGGGCGGGCCGCGCAATCCTGCGCAACTGCTCCACTTGCTGCCGGGTGCGGTAATCCCGATCGGCATCAATGGCTGCAAGCAGGTCATTTTTCTCCGAGCGTGCACCTGAACCAAGCAGTGCCGCCGCGATACAGCCGTCCTCGCCTACGCCGCGCTCCATGGCCGCAGTGAGAATGCGCGACAGCCGGGGATGCAACGGGTACCGCGCCAACTGCTGCACCATCGGCCCGGTCGCGCCCAGGCGGTCGAGCAGAGACTCAGCTCGCTCAACGGCTGCCGCAGGCGGCGCATCCAGCCAGTCGATGTGGCCGATCCGCATGGCGCGCAGAGCGAGGCAAAGCTGGGAGAGCTCGCTGCGCGCGATCTCCGGCTCGTCATGTTCCGGGCGGCGCAGGTAGTCCTCCATGGTGTACAAGCGCAGCACGCGACCAGGTCCGGTGCGTCCTGCACGCCCCGCTCTTTGCTTCGCCGAAGCCTTGCTTACCCGGGCGACATGGAGCGTCGGCAAGCCAGTCCACTGGGAATACGTCGCGATGCGCGCCAGTCCGCCATCAATCACCGCGCGTACGCCCTCAACCGTCACCGAGCTTTCCGCGACATTCGTCGCCAGAATGACTTTGCGTTGGCTAGCAGGCGCGACCGCGCGATCCTGTTCGGCCGGCGTCAAATCACCGTGCAGCGGCAACACCAGTAATCCGGCCCGGCGCGCGACTGCCTGGCTCTCGCGCATGGCGCGTCGTATCTCAGCCGCCCCAGGCAAGAAAGCCAAAACATCCCCGGAAGGCTCCTCCGCGATCAGCAGCTCGAGTGCTTCTGTTAACTGTGCCTCCAGCGGCTTTGGAGAGTACGGCAGATGGGCGATGGAGAGGTCGAACTGCCGCCCCTCTGACCGCAGCACCGGACAATCTTGAAGGTAATGCGCCACCGGACCGGCATCGAGCGTCGCTGACATAACCACGATCCGCAGGTCAGGCCGCGTCTGCTGCAGGCGTTTCAGCAAGGCCAGCGCCAGATCGCTCTCCAGGTGGCGCTCATGAAACTCATCCAGTACAACTGCGGCCACACCCTTTAAGCTCGGATCGGAAAGCAGACGCCGGGTGAGCACGCCCTCGGTGACAAACCGCAGCCGCGTTTTCGGGCCAACCGCTTCCTCAAATCGAACCTGGTAGCCGGCGGTCTGGCCAACCTCTTCGCCCAACTCCCAAGCCACACGCCGCGCCGCCATTCGCGCTGCAATTCGGCGTGGTTCCAGCACCACCACTTCACCGCGGACGATGTCCAGCAGCGCCGGCGGCACGCGCGTGGTCTTCCCCGCCCCTGGCGGTGCTTCGATCACGAGGTTAGGAGAGCGCTTTAACGAATCGAGGATCTTCGGCAGAATCGCATCCACCGGCAGAGCAAGTCTGGGTTTCACCAATTTTCATCCAAACACGGCCCCCCGCACGCGTCAAACGCTTGCGACACCCACACCTCTGTGACTAAACTCCTCCCCATGACGTTCAAGCCGCCTCATGCCATCCGATGTGCAGCCGTTGCTTTGCTTCTTTCTCTCGCCACCACTGCCATGCACGCGCAAGACTGGGCCAAGACCCGCCTCGAAGCCTCGCCCCGCCATCATGAATACGTGGCTCTCAAGCATGGCAGCCGCACGGTGCAGGCATTCATCGTCTACCCTGAGGTCAAAGCCAAGGCCCGGGTGGTCATCCTCATTCACGAGATCTTCGGTCTCAGCGATTGGGCTAAGGAAATGGCGGACGAGCTGGCTGCACAAGGCTTCATCGTCGTTGCTCCCGACCTGCTCTCCGGCTTCGGCCCCAATGGAGGCGGTTCGAGCGAATTTCCCAGCCAGGACGCAGCAGTGAAGGCCGTCTCCGGCCTTGATCCCGAAGGCGTGATGGCAGATCTGGACGCCGCGGCAGACTACGGAAAAAAGCTTCCTGCAGGCAACGGTAAAATCGCCGTGACCGGCTTCTGTTGGGGCGGAGGCAAGTCCTTCGCCTTTGCCGCCCACCGCAAAGATCTCTCCGCTGCCTTTGTCTTCTATGGCACGGGCCCCGCGGACGTGACCACGATTACCGCTCCCGTCTACGGCTTCTACGGCGGCAACGATGCCCGTGTCGATGCCACTATCCCGGCTACTACCGCAGCCATGAAGGCCGCCGGCAAAATATACGAGCCTGTGACCTACGAAGGCGCCGGTCACGGATTCATGCGCGCCGGCGAAGATCCCACGAATACCGTGCCCGGAAACAAGACTGCGCGTGAACAAGGGTTTGCCCGCCTGGTCAAGCTCCTTAACGGAATGTAGAAGGGGAGCCAAATGGCCAGGATCATTTCTGTCGTAGCACGTACTGTTCATATTCCTCTGCGCCAGGCGACTGCTTTTGCGCGTCGTCAGGTGACCTCTCGCGACTACAGCCTGGTTAAGATCCGCACCGAGGACGGGGTCGAAGGCATTGGCCATTGCTACGCCGGGCATTCCGGGGGAAATGTGGTCACAACGGCAGTGCGTGAGATGCTCGCACCGATGCTGATCGGGGCTGATTCCAACGCTACGGAATTGCTCTGGAAAAATATGTATCAGGAAGTCTTGCTGCACGGCCGCGTCGGCTCCGTGATGCGCGCGCTCAGTATTCTGGATAACGCGCTATGGGACCGGAACGCCAGGGCCGCCAACCTGCCGCTCTACAAGTATCTTGGCGCTGCCTATGAAGATACGGTTCCAGCCTATGCTAGCGGCGGCTATTATCTCGAGGGCAAGACGCCGGCAATGCTCGGCGAAGAAATGGCCAGCTACGTAGCGCTTGGCCTTAACGCCGTAAAGATGAAAGTTGGCCGCGGTGACCTGAGATCAGAAGAGGTAAGGATAGAGGCGGCGCGCAAAGCGATTGGGCCCGACGTGTTGCTCATGCTGGATGCCAACAACGCGTGGTCCGATGTGCCCACAGCCTTTCGCTATGCGGAGCGTTTTGCGCCCTATGATCCTTATTGGATTGAAGAGCCGTTCAGCCCTGATCAAATTGAAAATCACGCCAAACTCGCTGCCATGATCAGCATCCCCGTCGCCACCGGCGAAATCGAGGCCGGACGCTGGCGATTCAAGGAGCTGCTGGACAAGCAGGCAGCGTCGATCCTGCAGGCGGATGCCGCGGTCTGTGGTGGGATTACCGAATTCCGGCGCATCGCCGCGTTGGCCGATGCTTACGGAGTGACCATGTGCCCGCACTGGTTTCATGATCTGCATGTCCACCTGGTAGCGGCCTCGCCCAATGGTCAATTCGTCGAATATTTTCCTGACGGCAAGGTATTCAACTTCTGCGACATTATCGATCGTCAACTCGAAGTGCGGAACGGCGGCTTGGCGCTGCCAACCGGTCCCGGCCTGGGATATCTCTTCGACGAAAAAGCGATTGCGCACTTCGAAGCTGACGCGTGGAGCTAGCTCCGCCTCTCGTCCCTTCGCCAGAACGCCTGGGATACCGCTGCTCTTTCCCTCTGACTCTCGATTTTCCGATGCACTTAGCAGCCAAGATTGGCGGCCGACCTGTCCTTCGCGAGGGAGCGAGGGTGTTGCGGGCACTCCAGAATTGTCATCCCGGAACGAAGCGAAGCGGAGTGGACCTGCGGTTTCTCTACCTCTGATCAAGCTTCGGTATGATTGCGTACACAGGAACCCTCCATGGACCTCGGCCTGAAAGACAAAACAGCATTGGTGTTAGCCGGTGGCGGCGGCCTGGGCCGAGCCATCGCCAAAGCCCTGGCGGCCGAAGGCGCAAAAGTAGCCGTGGCCGGTATAGGAGCGAAATCCATCGCCGGCACCGAGGCGGCATTAGCAGCCATCGGGGGCAGGAGCCTCGGCCTTCTTTGGGACCTCTCCGACTTGGCGCAGATCGATGGCCACATCTCAAAGATTGAAAGCGAGCTAGGTCCCGTGGATATCCTCGTGAACAACACTGGCGGACCTCCCCCGACCACGGCCATGGGCCAGGACCCGGCGTTGTGGTCTAAACATTTTCAGGCCATGGTGCTTTCGGTTATCGCCATCACTGACCGCGTGCTGCCCAATATGCGCGCCCGGCGCTGGGGCCGGGTGATTACGAGCGCCTCATCCGGGGTGGTGTCACCCATTCCCAACCTCGCCATCTCCAACACCCTCCGCCTGTCCCTGGTCGGGTGGTCAAAAACCCTGGCGCGCGAAGTCGCCAAAGATGGCATAACCGCCAACATCATCCTCCCCGGGCGCATCGCGACCGACCGCCTGAAATTTCTCGATGAAGCGAAAGCCAAGCGGGAAGGACGCAGTGTAGAGGATGTGTTAACCGAGAGCACCGGCAGTATTCCGGTGGGCCGTTATGGCAAGCCGGAAGAATATGGCGACGTAGTTGCATTTCTATCGAGCGAACGCGCTGCCTATATTACGGGTTCCGTGATCCGCGTTGATGGCGGCTTGATAGCCAGCATCTAGAAATAGCAACTCCGGAAATCAACATGATGACGGAACGGACAACAGTGGAATTAGATTCGAAGACGATAGCAACACTCTCCGCCGTAGCCACGGCGACGCTCACCACGGTGTTGCTGAAAAAAGGCCTGCGCAATGTCTGGCTGCGCGGCACCAAGCCGCTGCGTCCCGGCCAGAAGCGCCTTGTAGGCCCGGCTTTCACGCTGCGCTTTGTCCCGGCGCGCGAAGACCTGGCCACGCCGGAATCCTGGGCCTCTCCCATCTCGACTCGCGCTGCGATCGAAGCCATGGCGCCGGGCTGCATCGCAGTGGTCGGCGCCATGGGCATCACCGACGCCGGCATCTTCGGCGATATTCTCTGCGCTCGCATGAAGGTGCGTGGCGTCGCTGCCCTGGTCACCGATGGGGTAGTACGTGACCTTACCGGCGTGCTCGCCACCGGTTTGCCGGTGTGGTGCATGGGCGCCGCAGCTCCCCCCTCGGTCGCTGGTCTCACTTTTGTCAATTGGCAGGAACCGATTGGCTGTGGCGGAGTGGCAGTCTTTCCCAATGACGTGATCGTGGTGGATGAAGATGGCGCCGTCGTCATTCCGCGCGCGCTGCTCAACGAAGTTGTGGAAGCGGCCGTCGAGCAGGAAAGACTGGAAGACTGGATTATTGCCGAGGTGCAAGCCGGCGCGTCGCTGCCCGGGCTGTATCCTCCCAACGCGGAAAACAAAGCGCGCTACGAGGCTTTCCGCAATCGCCAAGCAAAAACTTCTGCATAAACTGGTTGGCACAGCGTCCAGAAGCAGGTTCGCTGCTGGACGCCGTGCGCCGGGCACACGCCCGGGAAAGTCAATCAGTTTTCTTTGAGCTTCTGCATATATTGATCCAGCAGTTTCGCCGGAACCTTGCTAGTTGTCTTCGTCCATAGAGGGTCCGTGATGGCGTATGCTTCGTCGACGAATTTCTCGAAGAAAGCCCATGTCATGGTGTAGTACTGTCCCCATGAAATGACCCGCGCTCCGCTGGCATTGTAGCCCGCCAAAACGACCGCATGACCACCCACGATGCTGTTGTCAGCCTTGGGCTCGACGTCCCAGACGGCCAGCGGCGGCGCGTTTGACGGCATGATGTATTGCGGCACGTTGAAGCCGATGTAAGCCACTCCGTGGTCATAAATAGTGCGCTTGATGTTGTCGACGTTTTTGACGTCGACTTCAGCAAAGGCGGTGATTTTGTGCCGTTGCTGCCCTTTGGGACCAAAGGGTGCGCCCGTCTTCAGAATGTAAGTAAGAACGTGCTGTTCATTGCCGCCCGGACCCTCCCCGCCCTGGTTCGGGTTGTAGCCGCAAGCCTGCTCATAGAGGTCAATGACGTCCACATCCGGTTCGGTCTCGAGTTGTTTCTCCGAGTTGAAACTCCAGACCTGAATCGCGTGATAGAAAGCTGCGCAGGTGCAGTCTCCCAGCGTGTCGTTCCCCATCATGCCCAGCTCCGCAGGCATGCTGGTGGTGTAATCTACAGCCGCTGGAACGGGCGTCAATGCCTGGCCCTCCAGTAGAGTGTGCAGCATGGGAATGTTCTTGTTATGGGAACGGGCAAGCCGGCCCAGCTTAAACGAAGTCTTCTCCGCGGTTGTTGGCGTCATAGGTGCTTCTCCTTGTGTGCGAATGATGGTTCCACGTCGATAGTTGCTCCATGTTCATCTCTCACCGGAGCGATCCGACCAAGTTTGAAGTTGGGACTCGGTTGGGCGACTTTGCTTTCTGAGGAAGCATCCGGCCTAATGGATACGCCGGTATGGATTACGGCCCAGGTGGCGATTACGCTGCCCGCTGTGGTCAGTCCGCCATACTTCGCGTAGATTTGCGCCGCCTGCTGATCGGCTTGTTCTATGTTGTTGTTCGGGTTCGGTATCTGTGGGTCAGAGGCATTGCGGATCGCGTGCCAGGCAAGGCCTGGAATGCCCTGCAAAGCGCTCGCAACCATTGCGTCGCCCATCTCGCACACCCGCCCCAACCCTTGCAGCTTGTAGTAATCGGTGGAGTCGTCAAAGGCGAAGCAATCGGTGGTCACGATGGCATCGGTCGCCGCGCTCCATATCTTCGGAGTGCTTCTCGAGTTCGGCACCCGCGATGCATTGAGCTGAAGTAAAGCAGGAGTCATTGCGCTCAACGCGCCGGTCGGCAATGGTGATGGGGTAAAGGCAGCGTCGTGCCACGGTTCGTTCTTGAACTGGGTTGTGCAGTCGAAGCGCACGCTGCCACCCACGACGACATCCCCCAGCAGCACATTCGCGCCGATGCCTCCCGCTGTTCCAGTGGTGATAAAAACCTTCGGACTGACAGCCTGCGCAATTTCCGTCATCAGCTTCTTCACCGGAGTCGCCGGACCGTCGTAAGCAAAATGCAATCCGCTCTTAAAGAGCAGAACCTTGGCATTTCCGATCTGACAGGGAAAGTAGAGTCCCAGGCTGTGGTAGTAGCGCGGCATCTCGCTGGACTGATCGTTGAAAGGAGACTTGGCTCCGGTAACCAGCGGCAGATACGCTGCTACGCCATGCCGGTACTCATACCAGGAGCTGATGGGATGCGCGGGGGTAAACAAACTAGCCAGGGCGGCGGCCTCCGCGGCCGTCCACGTAACGACCACGGCGTCGTAACCTTTGAACCGGGACAGATCGTCGGTAGCGGCAGGCGTTGGTGTTAGCGAGATGGGTTGCGGGGTGCCACCCGCAGGCCAAGGGGGAGCGGACGGAAGCTGCGCCGATGGATTGGCGAATGCTGCTTCCAGGCCCGCATCGCGAAAGCGCTGTTGCGGCGCGGAGGGATCGTAGTTCATCCTCACATCAGCGAAGCTCAGCTTCGGCATGGTAATGTCCCTTCTTCGGTTGGCCCCTTGCGAACGGGATCTGCACGGGCAGCTGAAGGGGTCTGGCAGTCTCTCTGTCAGGTTGTCTGCGCCCCGCCGGGGTGCGGGAACGGCATACAACCAATAGTGGCGGAAGGGAGCAAATCGTTACTCGATTTCTTGCCCGAGCAGTGTCTCCCCGTTTTAGCAGTGAAACCGCGGCTCGAGATTTCCTGTCTGTCTTTGCAACGTTTATTCCTTCTCCACCACTACTCGGTACACGCTTCTGTTGTCAGCAATCCGGGCCGGCTAGAGCATTTTTGCTAATGGTGTAGACCAGGAAACCGAACCCGACGCGGCCATTCCGCCAAACCGGGGCCCCCGGGGCAGGCGGCCTTTGCGTGCCTGGGGTGGAAAGAATGGCCGCACATAACTGATCCCATCGAACCAAAGTATTAGCAAAATGCGTTAAGACTGCTGATACCTCTGCCTTGGTTCTTCAAGCCGGCACCGGAGGAAGTATGGATAACCGGACTTCTGTTCCCTCCGGATTCACCGGCAAACGGCCCGGCCATCCCGGACGGTACCGGAGGATCGGGTGCGCGAGACCGACTCACAACCGAATAGTGTGCTTAAAGGGTTCCCCTGGCGGTGTAAACTTGGACGCGCTCGCTGTCGCTGCGGAGGAACCGGGCTTGGAATTCTTTGCGTTCGACGCGTCCTACGTCGAGAGACTTCGATCAGGGGACGCGCATATCGAAGGGCATTTTGTGACGTACTTCAGTGAACTGATCCGTCTCAAGCTACGCTCGCGATTGAATTCCAAAGAAGCCATCGAAGACATAAGGCAGGAAACCTTCATGCGCGTGCTGGCGCTGTTGCGCGCTGAAGAAGGCCTCAGGCAGCCTGATCGGCTTGGACCCTTTGTCAACTCGGTCTGTAACCATGTCTTGCTGGAGCACTATCGTTCCCAAAAAAGGGTGACGGCCACAATCGATGACGAAGCCGAGGCTACTATCGCCGGCCGCGAACCAAGTGCGCTCAGCCTGCTGGAGGCCAAGGATACCGAGCGAGTAGTTCGCCAGATCCTGAATGAGCTAACCGAGCGCGACCGGCGTCTGCTTCAGGCCGTGCTGTTGGATGAGCGCGACAAAGATGAGGTTTGCGCCGAATTTGGCATTAGCCGCGAATATTTAAGAGTGCTCTTGCATCGCGCAAAGCAGTCCTTCAAGTCGTTTTATATGAGCCGCTTAGGGTAAATATCTCTCCTCCTCCGCCACCGCGCATCCAGTCAATTGACGGTCGATTGACAACAAAATAAATCTCAAATGATCTGATACGAAAGCGGTGTGTGCATCACAACATGGTGTGGATGCAAACACACTCATCAAGAGGAGAAAGAACGTGGCAACCCTGGCCAAGTCAAAGCCTGAAGCCTCCGGGGATCAGTTGCAGCGATTCGAGCGAAAACTCCGCGAGGTGAAGCAGGCAATCGCCAATCTCCCTGGTGATGAATACCATGAGGAGCTCCTCAAAATCGTCCGCCGAGCCGGTTGGACGACGCTCGCCGAAGGGATCTTCTTCGACGCTTTGGTCGAATCGATGTTGGCCCACACGCGGGACCTCGCGCAGCTTCACCAAAGGCTCAAGGCCGCCTTCGAGGCCGTCCAGGAAAAATAGCGAAAGGGGCCGGAAGTAGCGGCCCAGCCCTCCGTGCACTAGTATTGCGGCATGAAAGATCCTGGGGAACGCGACACCATTCGGGGTCTGCGCAAGGGGTTGACCAGCTATGGTGACGCCGGTTTCTCGTTGTTCCTGCGCAAAGCCTTCATCAAGGCGGCCGGCTATTCTGACGATGCCCTCGATCGCCCGATCGTCGGTGTAATCAATACTTTCAGCGACTTCAATCCCTGTCACGGCAACGTGCCGGACCTGATCGAGAGCGTAAAGCGCGGCGTCATGCTGGCAGGCGGTCTGCCAATGGTGTTTCCCACCATCTCCATCGGCGAGAGTTTCGCCCATCCCACCTCGATGTTCCTGCGCAACCTCATGGCGATGGATACGGAGGAAATGATCCGTGCACAGCCGATGGATGCGGTAGTGCTCATCGGCGGTTGCGACAAGACCCTGCCGGCACAGGTCATGGCCGCGGCCAGCGTCGATCTGCCGGCCATCGTGCTGCCCACCGGGCCGATGGTGGTGGGCCATCACCGAGGCGAAGTGCTGGGCGCCTGCACCGATTGCCGACGGTTCTGGGCGCAACACCGCGCCGGCGCCATCGACGTCGCGGAGATCGAGTTAATCAGCGGACGCCTCGCTCCTTCTGCCGGCACCTGCATGGTTATGGGCACCGCCAGCACCATGGCCTGCCTGGTCGAAGCGCTGGGTCTGGCGCTCCCCATGAGCGCCACTGCGCCCGCTACACACGCTGACCGCCGCCGCATTGCTGAGGCCAGCGGCAAGCGTGCCGCCGAGATGGCTATCTCCGGTACTCCCAAGCCAGCCGACCTCATCACCGCATCCTCCGTGCGCAATGCAATGGTCGTCTTGCAGGCGATCGGCGGGTCGACCAATGGCTTGATTCACTTGACCGCCATAGCAGGCCGCGCCGGCGTGAACATAGACCTGAAAGTCTTCGATCAACTGGGCCGGGACGGTCCCGGTTTTGCTCAACCTCAAGCCTTCCGGCACGCATTATATGGAGCATTTCCACTACGCCGGCGGCCTACCCGCCCTGCTCCGTGAAATCAAAACATTTCTCGACCTCAATGCGTCCAGCGTCTCCGGCGGCACCATCGGCGATGCGATTGCCGGGGCAGAAGTAGTACCTGGACAGGATGTGATCCGCAGCCTCGCCGCCCCCTTGAAGAGGGAAGGAGCGATGGCCGTGTTGCATGGCAATCTAGCGCCGAATAGCGCCGTCATCAAGCAGTCTGCAGCTTCCCCAAACCTGATGCGCCACACCGGCCGCGCGGTGGTATTCGAATCAGTGAAAGACATGACCAACCGCATCGACGCGCCAGATCTGGATGTGCGGCCTGAGGACGTTCTGGTTCTGCGCAATGCCGGGCCGAAAGGCGCGCCGGGCATGCCGGAGGCGGGCTATCTGCCCATCCCGATGAAGTTGGCTCGACAGGGTGTGAAAGACATGGTGCGCATTTCCGATGCCCGGATGAGCGGCACCGCTTTCGGCACCATCGTGTTGCATATCACCCCCGAATCGGCGGTTGGCGGCCCCCTCGCGATCGTTCAGACTGGCGACCGGATTATGCTCGATGTGGAAGCACGCCGGATTGAAGTATTGATCGACGACCAGGAGCTCGAAAGCCGCCTCGCCGCCTGGAAAGCGTCGCCCCCGCAACGCAACCTTCCCACACGCGGCTATGCCAGATTATTTGAGGATTGCGTATTGCAGGCCGATCAGGGCTGCGACTTCAGTTTTCTTCTGCGTGAAGGCGCCCCGGAGACAGGTTCAAAGAAATGAAATTGGATCACACCGCGAACGGCGTTTACGCCATCGCTGCAACTCCATTCGCGCCGGATGGGGCCGTCGATACGGAGTCGGTCGATCGCTTGACAGATTTCTATTTGTCATGCGGTGTTACCGGCTTAACCATTCTCGGCATTATGGGTGAAGCGCCCAAGCTCGACCCAGCCGAGGCCCTGGCAATTTCCAACCAGGTGGTCCGCCGGGCTAAAGTGCCGGTGATCGTCGGAGTCTCCGCGCCCGGCTTCGCCGCCATGCGCTCGCTAGCCCGCGGGGTAATGGATAGCGGAGCAGCGGGGGTGATGATCGCACCGCCGCCTGCCCTGCGCACAGATGATCAGATCATCAACTACTACGCCCAGGCGGTAGCCGCGATTGGTACCGATATCCCATTCGTGATTCAGGATTATCCTCTGCTGTTGACCGTCGTGATGACGCCTAAAGTCATTCGCCAGGTTGTGATGGATAACCCGTCCTGCGTAATGCTGAAGCATGAGGACTGGCCCGGCCTGGACAAGATATCCGCGTTGCGCGCCTTTCAGCGCGATGGATCGCTCCGGCCGATTTCGATTCTTACCGGCAATGGCGCCTTGTTTCTGGATTTCGAACTGGAGCGCGGAGCGGATGGTGCGATGACCGGTTACGCTTTTCCCGACATGCTGGTCGACGTGGTGAAGTATGCGCAGCAAGGGAAGCGAGATGCCGCTCATGATCTCTTCGACGCGCATCTTCCGCTCATCCGCTACGAGCAGCAGCAGGGCATTGGGCTCGCCGTGCGCAAATATGTCTTGCGCAAGCGTGGCGCGATTGCTCATGACACCCAGCGCGTTCCCGGCGCCTCGCTGAATACAGCAACGCGCGCCGAGGTCGACTATCTGCTGAGCCGGCTCGCGCGTTATGACCCCCGCGCCTCGCTTTGAGCAGAACTATTTCTTGCCCTGGAACTAGGCCAGCGAGACAACCGGGTTAGGCTCCTAACCACCAATGGGTGGCACCGGCACCGCTTTGTAGTATTTCGGCCGGCGCCGGCTCGATGCATGATGAAGCTGTGAAACAAACAAACCCAGACTTCGACGCACTACTGGTATTCCTGGCCAACTGGGAGGCGATAGAGCGCTCCGCGCTGGGCAGAATTCTAACCGCGGGCCAACTTGCTGATGTGCAGGAATTAGAACGGCTTTACGCGTTGCCATCCGGAAACCCAGAAAACTCCGCAAACTAAACTCCACGGGTCCGGCTCTCGTGCCCCAGCGCACCACTCCTCTAATCCTCTGCCTCTCGATTCACCGGCGCGCTTGGCGGTCAACACCCTTCCGAGATCGCTCGGCTAAGAAATTCTCTAACAAATGCATCTTTGCCTGCAATATAAGCCTCCCGGTCATGCGAAGGCGCTGCGGGCTAGTGTAATACACGGTCACCTTGGCCGCGCTTGAACAACCTGAAGGTTGGTTCGGAAGTGCCCTACGGTGTACCAGAGGTAAACGTCCAGGTCTCGATATTCTGGATGGCGGTCCCTCCTCCGGTCCCGCCGGTGAAGCCGACGTAAGCGGTGTTTGCTCCAACGGTGGATGGAATATTGATTGTGAATGCCTGGCTAAAGGTCTTATTGGTAACCGTATCGGTGAGATTGAGCGTCAATGTGGTGCCGTTATAGACCAGTTGGGCGGATATGGTATCCCCACTCGACAGCACGATCCCGGAAGAGGTGAGGTTGACTGCGGGGTTTGTTGGGGCAGCGCCGTCGGTGAAGATTCCCGTGGAATCGGAGCCTTCCCCGCTGTTGCTGTAGATATCGAACTTGATAGCGACACTATTGCCGATACCGCCGGTTGTTCCGCCGTTGGGGTTGACTCCGTAGCCCAGCCCCCCGCCATAGTTCCCCAGCGCCGTTGTGCCCGAGTCCTGGATGGTGAAAGTAAAGCCATCGGCGACGGCGCTGGTTAGCTGGAAAGTGAAGTTGGTGGTGAAGGCTTGGATGTTGACCGGTGTGGTCCAGAAAGCACTCCCGGCCTCATAGCTTCCGCCATTTGTAAGCTCAAGGTTGTTGGCGTTCACCACGGTTGAGCCGTTCAGTTGCAGCCCGGTCGCGCTGGGAAAGCCGCTGCCAAAGTTAATGGTGGCGGTGCCGCTGGATTGAATCACGAAGGCCGCAGTGGCGACCGCACTCTGCGTGTATCCAGGCGCAACCGCCAGAGCCTCCAGGGTGCTGCTGGCGCTGACCGTGATGGCTGAGTTATAGACCGCAGAGCCGGTGGTCGGCGTGGTCCCGTTGGTGGTGTAGTAGATCACGGCTCCGGGAGTGGTGTCGGCGATCGTCACCTGCTGCGCCGAGGTAAAGGAGCCTCCAGCCGGCGAGAAGGTGGGCGTCTGCGTGACCGATTGGGTCGGAGAGTACGTATAGCTCGCCGAACCCAGGGCGCTTTGAGAATAGCCGCCGGCCGTAGCGATCGCCTGGACCGTCGTGGTTGCACTGATCGTGAACGGGGCCGAGTACAGTTGAGAGCTCGTCGTCGGCGTGCTTCCGTCGGTGGTGTAATAAATCGACGCCGATGGAGTCGCATCGGCAATGGACACGCTCAACGTGGAAGAGAAACTCGTTCCGCTCGTTGGGGTAAACGTTGGCGTCGCGGCAGCGGCTTGAGTTGCTCCCGAGGTGAAGGTCCAGGTTTTGATGTTCTGGATGGCGGTTCCTCCTCCGGTACCGCCGGTGAAGCCTACGTAAGCCGTGTTTGCGCCAACGATGGAGGGGATATTGACCGTGAACGCCTGGCTGAAGGTGTCATTCGTAACCGTGTCGGTAAGATTGAGCGTCAACGTCGTGCCGTTA
This sequence comes from uncultured Acidobacteriaceae bacterium, assembly GCA_963743365.1. Classification (GTDB taxonomy): domain Bacteria; phylum Acidobacteriota; class Terriglobia; order Terriglobales; family Acidobacteriaceae; genus PALSA-350. The sequence goes on along the minus strand of CAVUQE010000007.1, from coordinate 327,370 downwards.
TAGACAAGTTGGGCGGATATGGTATCGCCACTCAATAGCACGATGCCGGAAGGCGTCAGATTGACGGCTGGCACCGTTGGAGATGCTCCGTCGGTATACATACCCGTGGAATCGGTGCCTTCGCCGGAGTTGCTGTAAATGTCGAATTTGATGGCGACACTCTTGGCGATACCGCCTGTTGTTCCCGTGGTCGGATTCGGTCCATAGCCCAAGCTTCCCCCGTACCCGCCAATCGCAGTCGTACCCGCATTTTGGATGGTGAATGTAAAGCCGTCGGCAGTGGCACTGGTTAGCTGGAAGGTGAAGTTGGTGGTAAAGGACTGGATGTTAACCGGGGTGGTATAAAAGGCGCTCCCCGCCTGGTAGGTTCCTCCAGTAGTAATTTCAAGACTGTTCGCGTTCACTTTTGTCGCGCTATTCAGTTGCAGTCCCGTGGCACTGGGAAAACCGCTGGCAAAGTTAATGGTGCTGGTCCCAGTAGATTGGATGACGAAGGCCGCAGTGGCCACCGCACTCTGCGTGTATCCAGGAGCGACAGCCAGAGCCTCAAGAGTGCTGCTGGCGCTGACCGTGATGGCCGAGCTATAGACCGCAGAAGAGGTGGTGGGCGTTGTGCCGTTGGTGGTGTAGTAGATCACGGCTCCGGCGGTCGTATCGCTGATCGTCACCTGCTGCGCCGAGGTGAAGGACCCTCCGGCCGGGGAGAAGGTCGGCGTCTGCGTGACTGATTGGGTCGGAGAGTACGTATAGCTTGCCGATCCCACGGCGCTTTGTGTGTAGCCGCTCGCTGTCGCGATCGCGCGGACAGTGGTGGTTGCGCTAATGGTGAACGGGACCGAGTAGAGTTGGGATCCCGTCGTCGGCGTGCTTCCGTCGGTCGTGTAGTAAATCAACGCCGATGGAGTCGCATCGGCAATCGACACGCTCAGCGTGGATGAGAAACTCGTTCCGCTCGCTGGGGTAAACGTCGGCGTTGCCGCTGTACCCTGGATCTGATAAGTACCCATGACAATCGGGCTGCTTTGATACCCGGTGGCCGCGGCAAAGGCGCGAATGGTCAGGGATGCTGCGCTCACCACGATCGGTGCGCTGTAAACGGCCGAAGAAGTCGTGGGGGTCGATCCGTCTACCGTGTAGTAGATGGTTGCGCCTGTCGTCGCGCTGCTCAGGGAGACGTTTTGCGCCGAGGTATAAGTGCCGGGCGATGGGTTGAATGTAGGATCGGCAGCAACCTGAGTCGTTCCTGAGGTAAAAGTCCAGGTTTTGATGTTCTGGATCGCAGTCCCTCCGCCGGTGCCGCCCGTGAATCCGACATACGCTGTGTTCGCGCCAACGACGGACGGGATATTGACCGTGAATGCCTGGCTGAAGGTATCGTTCGTAACCGTGTCGGTAAGATTGAGCGTCAGCGTCGTGCCGTTATAGACAAGTTGGGCAGATATGGTATCGCCGCTCGTTAGTACGATTCCGGAAGAGGTGAGGTTGACGGCTGGCACCGTCGGAGATGCTCCGTTGGTATACATGCCCGTGGAATCGGTACCCTCGCCGGCGTTGCTGTAGATGTCGAATTTGATGGCGACACTCTTGGCGATACCACCCGTTGTTCCAGTAGTCGGGTTCGGTCCATAACCCAAGCTTCCCCCGTAGCCGCCAATCGCAGTCGTGCCGGCATTTTGGATGGTGAATGTAAAGCCGTCGGCAGTGGCGCTGGTTAACTGGAAAGTGAAGTTCGTTGTAAAGGACTGGATGTTGACTGGAGTGGTATAGAAGGCGCTCCCGCCCTCGTAGGTTCCCCCATTCGTAATCTCAAGGCTGTTGGCGTTCACCTTGCTTACGCTATTCAGTTGCAGGCCAGTCGCGCTGGGAAAGCCGCCGGCAAAGTTAATGGTGCTGGTCCCGCTGGTTTGGATCACGTAGGCCGCAGTGGCCACCGCACTCTGTGCATATCCAGGAGCAACTGCCAGAGCCTCCAGCGTAGTGCTGGCGCTGACGGTGATGGCCGAGCTATAGACCGCAGAGGCGGTGGTTGGCGTGGCGCCGTTGGTGGTGTAGTAGATCACGGCCCCAGGAGTGGTGTCGGCGATCGTCACCGACTGCGTCGAGGTGTAAGTGCCCGTGCCCGGGGAGAAGGTGGGCGTTGCCGTAGCAGTTCCTTGGATAGTGTAGGTTGCGCTGCCCACGCTGCTGGCGCTGTAGCCGGGCGCCTGTGCAATCGCATTGATCGTGACCGTGCCGCTATCCACGCTGATCGGAGCGCTGTAGACGGCAGACGAGGTGGTGGGAACCGAGCCGTCGATCGTGTAGTAGATGACTGCCCCAGCGGTTCCATCGCTGAGCGTCACCTGTTGCGCCGCAGCAAAAGACCCTCCGGCCGGAGAGAAGGCCGGTGTCTGCGTTACCGACCCGGACTGAGAGGTGAACGTCCAGGACAGAATCTTCTGGCTTGAGCTTTCACCACCAGAGCCGCCGGTGAAGCCGATATATGCCACGTTGCTGCCGATCGTTGCGGGGATATTGATCGGAAACGTATAAGTAAACGTCTTGTTCACGACGATATCCGTCAGGGTCATAACCAGGTTGACCCCGTCGTACGTCATATTCGCGTTGATTGAATCTCCACTGCTCAGCACAACGCCCGACGAGGTCATGTCTACCGCGGGAACGGTAGGGGCCGCGCCATTTATATAGAGTCCCGTTGAGTCCGTGCCTTCGCCGGCGTTGTTATAGAAGTCGAATTTGATGGCGACGCTCTTGGCGATACCGCCGGTTGTTCCCGTGGTCGGGTTCGGCCCGTATCCCAGGCTTCCCCCGTAGCCGCCAATCGCGGTGGGGCCAACGTTTTGGATGGTAAAGGTGAATCCATCGGCCAGGGCGTCCGAGAGTTGAAATCCAAAGGACGTGGTAAACGCCTGGATGTTGGTTGGAGTGTTATAGAAAACGCTCGATGCCTGGTATGTCCCGCCCGTGGTCAACTGCAAGCGGCTGTCGTCTGAGTTCGTCGCGCTTCCGTTCAACGTCAGGCCGGCCACGCTCGCGAAGCCGTTGCCGTAGTTAATCTCAGTCCCGTTCGGCTGTATCGTGTAGCTGGCGCTCGCCACGTTGCTATTTGTCAGCCCGCTGTCAGTAGCGATTGCATTGATGACGGTGCTGGCACTGACACCGATCGGCCCCGTATATTTTGTCGAACCGGTCGTGGGAGTCGACCCATCCGTCGTGTAATAGATGACGGCTCCGGACGTGCTGTCCGAAATAGTGACTGACTGGGTGGTCGTGTAGGAGCCCGCCGCGGGAGAAAACTGCGGCATGGAAGTCTGCGTGTTGAAAGTATAGGTTGCGCTCGACACCGCGCTCTGCAGATATCCGCTCGCGCTGGCAATCGCCTGCACCGTCGTATCGGTTGAGAGTTGGAAGGGCGCGGTGTACTTTGTTGACCCCGTGGTCGGCGTCGACCCGTCGGTTGTGTAGTAAATGGTGGCGCCGCTTACGGTATCCGTAATAGTGACTTGTTGTGAGCCGTTGAAGGTGCCTCCTGCGGGTGAAATCACGGGTGCGGCCGCTTGCGGCGCTCCATTCAGAAGGCCGTACACGTCGACCTGGTAACCCGCGCCCACATAGACTTTCCCGTTGGTGATGACGGGAACCGTGAACTTGATCGCTGGTCCCGGGTTGTCGCGATTGGAGTTCTGGTTGGTGTCGTAAAGTTCCTGCGCCACATTAGTAGCATTAAATGCATACAGAATGGAGGATCCGTTTGAGTTGTACGCATCGGTCTCTATTGCCCACACAATGCCGTTCTGTGTGCCATTGGAGGAGACTACCGGGGTGGCTCCAGGAAATGCCGAGCTTGCCGAGGATTGCGCCGAGGCGCTCGTCGCTAGAACACCATTGGTAAGAGGAAACATCTTCAGGGCATCATTTTCCGCCCACATGTAGACATTCCCATTCCAATAGGCCGGCGTGCTCCACAATCCTGAATCTGATCCCAATGCGTTCGTTATGTCTTGCACGGCATTCGTGTTTCTACCGGCATTGGGGCCAACATAGCCGCCGAGACTGTCACGGTTGAGGACCAGAATCCGTCCTTCCTTGCCAACCTGAACGAGGAGGTGCGGGTAGGTCCCTGGTTGATTCGGAAGCAGGAGAACGCCACCCGAGCCTTGATCGAGATCCGCTGCGCTCAACGAAGCTTGATTGAAGTCAGTGAATGCGTCACTGATGGCAAACCCGCCATTCGAAAGATCGTAACGAAGAACGCTTGCGCCGTAATCTACATTGTTCGTAAGCGGGGGATAGGTGGTCCAATCGCCGTTGCCGGTGGAAAGAAATGCCCTGCCGTTTGCGCTTACCGTATCGATGGGCATTCCTGCGCCCGCCCCCCAGACGCCATCGCCCCATCCATTGGGGGAGGTGCAAATCGCAGCCGTTTGTTGAAGTGTAGTCTCGTTGTAAACCAGGACCCAGCCATGCCAGGGCCCATCATCACCATGAGAACCAAAATCAATGTAGATGCTTCCGTTAAAGAGGTCGAGCGCCGAGCGATTATTTTGCCACAAGGTGCTGAAGGCCAGCGTGCCTCCGGAACTGCCGCTGCCAGTACCAGGCACCGAGGCTGAGAGGGAAAGTGGACTGCCAGTTTGTTCGTTGCCGGTCAGAATGTTCAGAGCATGCAGCCTTTGGTAATAGTTGCCGTTTTCTTTGCTCTTGGCGAGCACAAAGAGGGTGTTGTTGGTGAGGTCGATCACCGGCGTGGAGGTGATGCCAATCTCGGGATGAATATCTCCAGCGCCACTTTGGACATCTGTATAGGGGACGGTTGTCGCTCCCGCTGCGGCCCCATGAGCCGTGCTGATCATGCTGGCCTGCCACAGGGGTGCGCTATTCGAGCCGCCGTTGCTGTCAGCATCGAAGGCGTAGACCGTGTCATGTTCGTCTGCGATGAAGATGACGTTGTGGGTCGCGCCGTTTATGGTCAGGTTGGCCACGTAGAGCGGCTGCGCATAAACCTGGCCATCCACGGTTTGGCTGAATAGCTTGCCAAATGTGTTGGTGTTCACATTGGTCGGAGTGAGAATCGTTTCCTGGGTGTTTTGACCCTGGTGAGTGTTGTCGTATCGCCATGTGAGCACGTTGGGGATCTGCGCAAGCAGAGGTCCCGTTGTGGCCAGGAACGAAAGACACAGCAGCAGTAGCCCGGAGGGGGTGACGGATTTTGCTTGAATTAATCCGAGCCGATTGCGTCGCGCTAGGCGCGTGGATTCACTTAGCCGAAAAATAGGACCCTCCCACCCGGGTAGGTATTTGGGCCGCAATTCCGCTAGGTACTGCCTGGCCCTGGCCCGCCCCACCGTCAAACGAATTTTTGGACTGGCGCAGTCCTGTAGGAACCGACAGAAGCTTTGCAGCCCAGGGGATAGGGGATCGCATAGGGGATGGAGCGGGGGGAGTAAATTAGGAGACGCAGGTCGAATATACAACAATTGGGGCATTACGAAAGACATTTTTGAAGGTCATTTTTCTAAAAAAAATTGGTTGTTTTCGCTTGACGGTTGCCACTTCGGTTGGCTGCATCCTGGAAGGGATGCGAGACTGAGAAGACTCATCCCATGAAACTGATAGCTCTGCTCTCTGTATTGGTAACCGGCGTTCTTTGGGGTGCGCTCCTGGTCGGCGGGGGCGCCGTCGCGCTGGCGGCAGGGAACCAGGCTTCCGGCATGGTTTGGGAAAAGCATGGAGACTGGCATCTCAATGGCAGCTCCAGCGCCCTCCGGTTGGGAGAGGCGATTCCACCAGGCGGTTTACTCACCGCCGGCGCCGAGGGACCGGCGCACTCGATTGTCATTCTCCTGCCTGATGGACGGCGAATGCTGTGCGAATGCTATGAAGCGAAATTGTGTTTCCAGGGCTTCCGCGTTCCGTCGATCAATCCGGAGCCCCCGCCCGCGGTTTGGGACATGTTTGTCGCCGTCAGGAACGTTTTATTGTTGCGGCCGGTAACGGCCGAGACCGCTTTCCCCACCCTGGCAGGGCGCGAATCGATGGCGGTCAACTCCGAGATGGTGGCCGCAGTTAGTTCGCAGGGCGAGATCTCGATCGCTCCGGCGCTCCGTGTTCTACCCACGGGCCAATACGGGCTTAGGGTATCCGCGGATGGACAAACCAATGCGGCAACCCCACCGAGCGTCCAACCGCTCGATTGGTCGGCCGCGCAGAAGACAGCACAAGTCCGAGTCGGGGGACCGGGGCTTTACGGGATTCGCGTGCTGGATCAAACGTCCGTGCAGCGATTGGACATTGAGGTGCTGGCCACCCCTCCGGCATCGTTGGCGGCCGAGACGGCCGGCCTGAAAATGGCCCGCGAAACAACCCTCAAATGGACCCACGAGGGTTGGCCCCTGCACGATTTCCTGCGCGTCTACCTTGAATCGCGCCTGAGTGCGGCTTCGCAATGACCCAGCAATGTAGCGTTCAAAGTTACGAATTGTGCCGGGGCATTAGCTAATGTCTGCCTAGATGTTCTGCGAGCCGGGCATCCACTGGGCGTGGCCGCCCAGCCTCTGCGGCTTCATCTATGCGCAGAAAGGCGTTCTGCATATAGCGGACAACCAGCCAGCGTACCGGTTCTATCTCCCACTTTGGTGAACGTCTCTGGGCTAGCGGAAGCATTTCCAATCCCGTCTTACGATTCATGATCAGGCCGGCGAGCAATCGTCCGGCCAGATTGCTGGTGGAAACCCCCTGTCCCGTATAGCCCATAATCGAACCCATGCGCGAGTGCGCGTCAAAGCTCACAGCCGGCATCCAGTCGCGCGGCATGCCCACCGGGCCGCCCCAGGCGTGGGTGAAACCAATCCCTGTCAATGACGGGAACCACTCCATCAATGAGCGTTGGATCATCTTCAGGGTCGCTTCATGGGTGTCTTGCTGGTCGGTGATTTTCGACCCGAAGACATAAGGCGCGCCGCGGCTTCCAAAGAGGATGCGTCCATCCCGGGTCTTGGTCAGATATACGACCGTGTTGCGCGTAGAAGCAACGCTCTCGCCATTCTGCCATCCGATCTGCGACCATTGCCGGGCAGTTAGCGGTTCCGTCAACGAGATCAGGGAATAGACCGGCAGCAGTGCACGGTGCAGGCGCGGGAGGCGCGTCAGGTAGGCCTCTCCCGCGAGCACGATGGCACGTTTCGCGCGCAGCTCGCCCCCGGGCGTGAGGAGGCTCCCAGCCTTGAAGCTAGTCACTTGCGTCTGCTCATAGATGATCCCGCCGCGTGCCTCGACGGCTCGCGCCACGCCGCGCACCAGGCGCGCCGGATGCAGGCTTGCGCCGTCAGGTGTGTACAGCCCGCCATACACATCGGTAACGCGAATGCGTTCCCCAGCTTCTGGGGCACTGAGCAGCTGGTAGCGATTACTCAATCCGAGCCGCTCATACGCTGCATAGCTTGAGCGAATGCCCGATAGCTGATGCTGCCCGCGCGCCAAAGTCAGGACGCCCCCGTTATGGAAGTGGGCATCGATCTTTTCTTCTGCACAGACGCGACCCACCTCATCCACCGAGGCGCGCATGGTCAGCAGCAAATTGCGCGCGGTCTCAGCCCCGAAGCGCTTCTCCAGCGCGCCAGCCGTCACCGGAAAATTTGGGGAACACCAACCTCCGTTGCGGCCCGAGCCGCCGAAGCCCGCGATCTCCTTCTCCACCACCGCAACGCGGAGTGCGGGCTCATGCCGTAGCAGGTAATACGCCGTCCACAGGCCGGAGTAGCCGCCGCCAAGGATCGCCACGTCGACGTCCGTCGAACTCTTGAGCGCCGGCCGGGGCGTCAACGGCTCGCCCAGGTCCTCAAGCCAGAAGCTGTAAGTGGAGTAATCGCGCATGAAAGACTGCGTTACCCCGCCAACAGAAAACCAGCCAGCAGCGCACAGACGACGCCAAGGCCTTCGCGCGCCGTAATCTTCTCATGCAGAAAAAGGATGCTTAATGCGATGGTGATCACCGGGTACAGCGACGACATCGCGATCACCGTCGAAACCTTGCCCTTTTCAACTGCCGCAAAGAACGCCAGAAAGCCCACAAAATTTACAAAGCCCGCGCCGAACGACCAGCCGAATCCTTGGGGAGACCAATCAATGTGGAAGCGCTCCAGCGAGAGCACCACCAGCCCAAAGGCCATCACGCCGACTACCTGAAAGAGCAGTGTCTGCCGCGGCCGCGTGTAGTTTGAAGCCAGCTTGCTGAACACTCCCCACACGCCCCATGCCACCACGGTCATGCTTGCATACAGGATCCAAGGCTTCATTCACACCACCTGTTCGGAATTTAGTGCAGTTTCGCAATTTGGGTAGACCGAAGCGGCAGGCCTTTTCGTGGTTTTCTCCCATGGAAAACCACTCCTCGCGACTTCTATCAGGCCACCGTGATTGCGAAACTGCTCTAGTGATGGCTCAGGCTCCAGACATACGAGGCCAGGGCTTTCACCTGGTCGTCTGTGAGTTGCGCCCCGCCCATTGGCGGCATGGGGCTGCGATATTCTTTCGGTTGCGGCACGCCGTCAGTGATAGTTTTGGCGATGCCGGTAAAGCTACCATCGCTCCACAACCATTTTTGGTCGGTTAGATCAGGACCCAGGGGAGTTCCTTTGCCGTCGGAGCCATGGCAACCCGCGCACGAGGCTCCCCCCACTTGGCCGTGGTAGATGCGGTCACCCAGCGCCACCATCTCTTGCGTCGCGCCTGCGGGGACGGAGAGACCTGCGTCCGGGTTCGTCCCTTCTGGCGGTTTGGCATTGGCTGTGTCAATAGGCCCCGGCGAAGCCGACGCGCTCGGGCATGGAGTAGTTTTCGCTCCTCCACCGGCAGACCCGCCCACATAAACAACGTGGTATATCCGCCCGGTATTGTCGTCGGAGATGTAGAGCGACCCGTCCGGCCCCATAGCAATGCCACTGGGGCGGTGGGCAGCTTTCTCGGGTGTCTCCACCGCACCGGCGAAACCGTCGGCAAATATTTCGCACGGCCCCGCTGCGCGGGCTCCGGCCAGCGGCTGAAAGACAATGTTATAGCCGCCCTGGGCAAAGGGCGCACGATCCCACGAACCGTGGAAGGCAATGAACACCCCATTGCGGTAGTGAGCGGGGAACTGTTTCCCGTTGTAGAAGACAGCGCCATTCGGCCCCCAATGGGCAGGGAAAGCCGCCACCGGCGCGATCTTGCTGGCACAAACACCTACCTTAGTGCCGCCGTCTCCGCCGTATTCCGGAGCCAGTACCAGCTTCTCCTGCACCGCGTCGTAGTAGCACTCGGGCCAGCCGTAGTCGCTGCCCTGCTTCAGCAGCAGCAACTCTTCTGCCGGTAAAGTGGCTTCCTTCGGCAGTGCGTATAGGTCGGGCCAATTTGCATGCAGCTGGTCTCGTCCGTGTTGGGTAACAAATATCCGCTTGTCCGCTGCGTCGATGGCAAAACCCTCGCCGTTGCGTATCCCGGTGGCGAAGCGATCGGCTGGCGTGAACGGTTGGTTGGTCTTGTTCGCGTCAAAGCGCCAAGTGCCGCCTCGGGTCTCGAGTTCCGTGCATGGGTCCGCGCCGGGCGACTTGAGCGTTCTATTCTTCAGCTGGCAGGAGTTGGTCGCTGTGCCTACATCGACGTACATAGACCCGTCAGCGGTGATCGCAAATGGATGCATAGGGTGGTCGCCACCCAGAGGCAGGCCGGTGACGACGGTGGTGGCCGATCCCTGGGGAACAATCGAACCTGCGGACAATGCATAACGCACGATGCGATCGTTGATCTCCGCATAAATCGAGCCTTTATAGAGAGCGATGCCGGTGCCACCCTTCCCGCCGGTCTCTTCGGTTTCGCCAAAACGCTCCGTCACGCCCGCCTTACCCGCCCCCGTCTTATCTTGCAGCGCTACCAGAAATCCCCCGGCGGGAGGCTTGTCTCCCGGGGGATAGTAGTCGCCTGACCAGGTATTCACGTACACCACTCCGTTCGGCGCCACCACCAAGTGACGCGCGTGTCCAATACCGTCGGCAAAGATCGTTGCGCAGAAACCAGCGGGTAGCTTCAACCCGCTGTCATCGCTCGGGCATCCGCCGCCCTTGGTCTCTGCGCCAGGTCGGCCTGACGCCAACGAACTGCCTACACACAATGCACTAAACGCGGCGATGGCAGGCAGCAAACTCTTAAGCAGGCTGGAAAATCGCATGGACCCCCCTCAACATCTGACTAAATTTAGCCCTTCTTACAAACGGCCGAACTTCTTTACCGCTTCCTGGATGGATTTAGTGTTCTCGATGTACGCGTACATGCTGTGTTCTTTAAAGTCCAGCTGCTGCGACAATACCAGCACCTTCGGCGCGATCTCGCGGGGTACGACTACGACTCCGTCGCTATCCGCAGTGACAATGTCGCCGGCATTGACCTTGATTCCATCACAAACAACTGGTACTCCCGTGCCCGCAACACGATAGTGCCCGGCGGAGGTTGATGGTACGATGCCGCTGGCATACACAGGAAACCCGATCTTACGCAGATAGGCTACGTCACGCACGCCTCCATCGATCACCGCGCCCGCGAACTCGCGTGCAGACATTGCCGTGCCCATCAATCCGCCCATCCCCGCAATATCCGCCCCGTCCTGCACGGTCATCACATACACCGAGTCCTTCGCCCCCCGATCGATCGCGGTCAGCATACCAGTGAGCGCATTCGGATCGTGATTTTCCTCCTTCACCAGCTTCACGGTTACCGCATAACCGGCAAATTTTGTAGTGAAGATCGGCTGCATATGGTGCGTCATATATTGGCGTTGCCCGGTGAGCTGCTCGATCGCGTCGGAGACAGAAGAGACTTCGACGTGCCGGTATCCTGCAAGCATAGCCACGGGGTCGTTTGCGTATACCGATGGGTCGGGAAATGTCTGTGCGTGGAGCAGCAGTGCAATGAGCAGGCAGGGAACGATAAGAGACCCGGCCAGAAAGATTTTCTTTCGCGAGTGATTCAGCTTCACAGTTCTCTCCTCATAATGCAGCGACCGAACCATCCCGATGGAAGACGAAGGCCATAGGGACAGTGCCGCCGAATGGATACTTGCTCAAATCGGCTTCGTTTAACTCGAAGCCCAGGCCAGGCTTGGTAGGCAGCGGGACGCGGCCGTCGGCCATCCGCATCGCAGGAAAACCAAACCATTCTGCCCAGACCTTTTCTTTTTCTCCGGGCTTTACGAAGCTGCAAATCTCCTGCACCAGGAAATTAGGCATCGAGGCATCCACATGCAGAGTTGCCAGGCCGCCGATCGGCCCTTCGCATGCGTGAGGGGCCATGGAGATATTCGAGATGTTCGCCATGGCCGCTACCTTCCACAGCGCCGAGATTCCGCCCACGTGATTGATGTCCGTTTGTAAAATGTCGACCGCTCCCAATTCGATCAACTCACGGCAACCATAGGCCGCGACCAGACGCTCGCCGGTCGCGATCGGGGTGGTGGTGCGGCTGGCGATCCGTGCCATGGCCTGTACGTTCTCCGGCGGGCAGGGTTCCTCCACAAAGAGCAGGTTTAGCGGCTCCACTTCTTTGATCAGGATTGACGCCACGCTGGGCCCCATTTTCGCGTGGAAATCTACAGCGATGTCGATGGAATCCCCCAAACCTTCGCGCACCCGCTGCATGAATTTCACCGCGCGATCGATCTTGGCGTTGGTTTCAATCCACTCATAGTCGGAATCGGGCAGTCCAAGCTTAAGACACGAGACGCCCTGTTGCAGAGCCGTGGCCCGCAACTCTGCTAAGTCCTCGGCGGTGGCCACGCTCTCCACGTGATAATAGCCACGGATACCACGCGCATCGAAAGGTCCGCCCAAGAGCTGATAAACCGGCACATTGAGCGCCTTTCCGCGAATATCCCACAGCGCCTGGTCGATCCCCGAGATCGCGGAGCCGATCACCGGCCCGGCGCGATAGAAGCTGTGTACATACATCGACTGCCAAAGATGCTCCACCTGCATTGGGTCGCTTCCGATCAGGAAGTCACGAAAATCCTGAATGCAGGACATAACCGATTGAGCTTTGCCCTCGAGCGTGCCTTCACCCCAACCAACCATCCCCTGGTTTGTCTCCAATTTGACGAAGACGTAGGGCCGGTCGGAATGAGGTGTAAGCGACACCCCGAAAACTTTGAGATTGGTGATCGTCAGGCCCGACCCCAGGTCGCGGAATGCCTCTCGTCCAGCAGCCTGACCCTCGGGACGATAAGCGTAGCTGGCATCGACGGCTTGAAAATCACATCCGCACGAGTCAATAACCCGGGAACCGGAAACCGCGGCTCCCATTTTGGAGCCGTGCGCGCCGGTCGCTGCGAGTAGAGCTGCTCCTCCTAGAAACCTTCGCCGGTTCATACGATGTGATCCCTCCCAACGACTACCAGTCGAGAATTGCGCCGTCTGCCGCACGTGCTACGGAAGAAGCAAATGTCTCCTGCTTGAAAGGATGTTTCGCTGCCTCAGCCTCATTCACTTCGATTCCCAGGCCCGGAGATTCGCTCTTTGACCAGTAGCCGTTTTCCATCTTCAAGCCATGCTTGACTACGTCCCAACGCCAAGGTACGTCCGTGAGCATATCTTCCTGGATGAGAAAATTCGGTGTCGACAGAGCGAAGTGGAGTGCCGCAGCATTAGCGATCGGCCCCAAAGGGTTGTGCGGCGCTACGCCCATATAGTAGGTCTCTGCTGCCGCTGCAATTTTTTTCGCTTCGTAAAGACCGCCGCAATGGCACAAATCGGGCTGAATCACGTGGCACGCTTGTTGCTCGAAAACCTCGCGAAACTGGTATCGGGAAACCAATCGCTCGCCCGTAGCGATGGGGACACGCACCGCTTCACGCACCTGGCGCAGCGCCGGAATATTTTCCGGGGGAACCGGCTCTTCACAAAAGTACGGGCTGAATTCTTCAATCGCGTGAATGTATTGGATCGCCATGGCGGGAGTCGTTCGTCCATGGAAATCGATCATGATGTCGATACTGTCTCCCACGGCGAGCCGCAGTTTCTCGAACATCTGCGAAAACTGGCGTACATACTGCCGCCCCATCAACGGCTCGGAGTAGGGAACGAAGACAACTTTCAGCGCAGTATAACCGCGGGCAACCACCTCATTTGCAAGATCGATGAGTGGCTGCGGATCGAAGGTCTGGTAGACGGATTTCATATCTCCGCCGCCAAGGTGGGTATACATCCGAACCCGATCACGCACTTCGCCGCCGAGTAGTCGATACACCGGAAGGCCCGCCGACTTGCCGAAGATATCCCAGCAAGCCTGTTCCAATCCACTGATCGCGCTCATGCCGATCACGCCCATGCGAAAGAATGAATGGCGATAGAGCTTCTGATAGAGGTGCTCGATGTTCCGTGGATCCTCGCCAATCAGCATAGGAGTGAAATCCTCAATAGCGCCGGTTACCGCCCGGGTCTTCCACTCCAGCGAGGCCTCTCCCCACCCGAACAAACCCGCCTGGTCGGTGATGACCTTTACAAATACCCAATTCCGCATCTCTGCGTTAACGACGACCGTCTTAACATCGGTAATCTTCATAGAGCGCTTTTCCGAAAATCAGGCGACGATTTAGAAAATATCAATGGGAGCTGGCTATAGATTCTGCATGAAAACCCGCGGTCAGAATTGAGGCCCTGCGGAGTCTGTGTCGTAACTCGTTCCAATCAGAAACAGGACGGGTGCCCCAGGTTCGCCAAAGCGTACCTGGGCCAAAAAGACGGGCGAAGCCCACCATAGCTTTTTGCTACATCGGCAACAAACGCTGGGTGCCCCATTTGCCCCGATTTCCTGCGGAGGGTTGTGGCGTTGATACACTCCTTGCGCCTTTCCTTAATGAAAGGTGCACACGCTGACCTTTTTAGCACAACGTGGTAGAAAATCGGGGTCAAGCCGTCCTTGGCTTGAGTGGGATAATGGCTCTTGATCCGCCACTTCCCGTTGCCGCGACCGCTCAACGGGAAAAAATTCTGCAGAGGGGAACCGGCTCCTCTGACCTGTAGCGGAACTGTCTTCGTAAGTGAGTCCTCACGCAGGCTCAGTAGCCCCTTTCAAAGCCAGCCCAACTAAAGCTCAGTGTCCCTTTGCCATCGGATGTTTAGCAGCAATCGCACTCTGCGGCAGCGCAAACGCAAACAACACACTTCCGCTGCTGGTGAGCAGGTATTGCCGGCCGTCCAGTTCATAGGTAATCGGAGAACTTCCGATGCGGGCTCCAGAGCCAGAATGCCAAAGTGTCTTGCCGTTGCTCGTATCCAGCACGAGAAAGTTCCCCTCAGCATCTCCGGTGAAGGTAAGTCCGGAATCCGTGGTCAGCACCCCGGCCCCGGAACCTCCCGGGCCAAGTTCATGGCTCCAGCGGATCTTCCCGGTTTGGTAATCGATAGCCTCCAGCACGCCCTTGCCCCACAGCCCATAATCCGCACCCGCCCAACCATAGGAACCATCCGCCGGCTTGTTGAAGTAGAGGCTGTAGGCAGGGTGAGCATCGACAATAAACAGTCCAGTCTTAGGATCGAAGCTGGGTGAACGGTAGTTGGTGAGTCCACCCTCATCCGGTGCAATTAAGCGACCGTCGGGCGCTGGTTCCTTAGCGGGATTTGGAATAGGACGGCCTTGCTTGTCTACGCCCGAAGCCCAATTCACCGGGCCGAAAGGAACCGTGAGCAGGTTCTTGCCGTTGGTCCGATCCAGAACGAAGAAATACCCATTGCGGGAGGCTTGCATCAGCATCTTGCGCGGTTGTCCATGGAAAGTTCCGTCCACCAGCACTGGGATCTCGACCGCATCCCAGTCATGCGTGTCATGCGGCGACGGTTGAAAGGACCACACTAACTGGCCTGTATCAGGATTCAGGGCCACGATGCTGCAGGTGTGCTCGTCGTCCCCTGGCCGCGCATTGCCGTCCAATACCGGGGTTGGGTTTCCCGTTCCCCAGTAGATGAGGTTCAGGTCAGGATCATAGGTGCCGGCCATCCACGTCGTGCCGCCCGTGGTGACGTTCGGGCCCGGCGGCGGCGTGACGTTCCACTGCCACTGTGTCTGGCCCGTCTCCGGATCGATCGACTTCAGGAACATGGGGATGTTATCCAGATCACCGCCCACGCCCACCAGGACGTGGTTACCGACAATGAGGGGCGCCTCGGTCGCCCAATAGCCCTTATTCACGTCGGCGAGTTCAATAATCCACCGCACTTTGCCGTCTTTGGCGTCGAGGGAAACCAGGTGCGCATCCGGGGAAACGAAGAACAGCCAGTCTTTATATATGGCTACCCCGCGCTGGCCGATATGGTCCCCTTTGTTGGGCGGATAGGTGTACTGCCAGAGTTTATGGCCGGACCGCGCATCAATCGCCCAGACATTGTCCGGGACGGTAAAGTACAACACGCCATCGACCAAAATCGGGGTGGATTTAATCTCTGCCGGCTGGTTCGTCTGAAAGGCCCAGGCAAGGCTCAGGTCGCTTACATTTTGCGGTGTAATCTGCGTCAGCTTGCTGTGTCGTCTCCCGGAGTAGTCCCCTTGGTAGCCAGGCCAGCTATCTGCTGGCGGATGCAGAAGCATGTTCGCATCCACATTCTGCGCCTTCAGCGGACACGAAAATGTAAAGGTAGATACGGCGCCTACGGTAAGTAGCAGGATGTTTCTCAAGGCAGTCAAAAGATGCTCCTAGCGCAGGGTCTGTATATAGGCCATCAGGTTATGGATATCGTCGTCGGTATACTTGCTGAACAGCGCTACATGGGCTTCAACGGGTGCGTCAACGGAAACCTTCACAGTGCTCGTCGGCCACGACCGGTACGTTCCTGTAGCATCCCTCAATCCCACCGTGAATTCATCCAGGTATGCCAGGGTCCCAGTAATCTTTTCT
Organism: uncultured Acidobacteriaceae bacterium; assembly: GCA_963743365.1. Classification (GTDB taxonomy): domain Bacteria; phylum Acidobacteriota; class Terriglobia; order Terriglobales; family Acidobacteriaceae; genus PALSA-350. The sequence continues at coordinate 311,460 of CAVUQE010000007.1, read as the reverse complement.
CCCGAGGCGAGCGTCACCGTTACCTTGCTCTTTACGTCCCGCGGATACAGCATTCGTTCTTCCAACTGCAGCCCCTCGTAACGCGAGGCAATACCGGCCAGATCGCCGGTGGGTGAATGGCAACTCGCGCAACCGCCCGCGCCATTGAAATAGGCTTTACCGGCTTCTACATTTCCCGTCTGAAGATCGGACACATCGACCCCCTTCCTCTTGCCGCTCTGTGCCATGGCTTTGGTCTGCTGAGAATGAATAAAGGCGGCCAGCTGACTGATCTGGTCAGCAGAGAATGGGAAAGCTGGCATCCCCTTATCGGTTCGTCCATGCAGCACTACATCCCCGATCTTGTCCCCGCCTACGTCAGCTGTCACCAGCTTCGACCGGGTGAGGTCAGGGCCCGTCTCTCCGCCGCCGGCATCCCGGCCGTGACAAAAAGCGCAATTCTGCTGGAAGAGGGAACCGCCGGCTGCGGCCAGTTCGGCAGTTTGCGCAGGCGGCGCATTGCCACCGTGCGTAGGTCCAGCGTTTTGCGTTGTCGGGGCGACCGGCGCCTGGCTCGACGCTGCATAAATGTGCAATTGTCTGCCCTGGTAGCCAGCCAAACCTGCGATTGCCGCCAGCATGGCAAAATCCCGGAATCTCTTCATCCTTGTGATACCACCTTCATCCCAATCGGGTTCTACTTCACTGGCCTAACTTCACTTCCCAGTTCGGAGCCGGCTGGCCGCGGGTGCGATGTCGTGCTTCCCTCGGTCATCCCCAACGACCACTTGATCGCCTCGAAATACATCTTCCGGATGTCCGGATCTTCCCAAGCTTCTTCGGTGTGGCCGAGGGTGGAATAGAAGACCCTTCCTTTACCGTACATCTTGCTCCAGGCCACTGCGAAATCATGGTCCGTCCGGTGAATGCGCGGATTGTTCTCATAATTGAGCTTGCTTGGGTCCAGGCTGAGCAGCACGTTCACCTTGCTCCGAGACCAATCCTTAGGCTGGTAGATCTCGTCGTATTTCACGAACGCTTTTGGAAAATGGCGCACAGCGGGAAAATCGGGCTCCTCATTGATAATCGGAGCATTGAACGTCATCCATGGATGCTGGTCGAACCAACCCCCGATCATCTCGCCGTACTCTGGCCAGGTGTAATTCGTGTCTAGCGCCGCGTGTATCCCCACGAAGCCTTTCCCATCGTCCTTGATGAACGACATGAAATCCTGCTTTTGGCTCGCGTCCATGTCTAGTTCGCCGGTAGTGCTGGCAAAGACGACGGCGTCAAAATAGTTCAAGTTCTTTGTGTTTCTGTTCAATTCTTTCTTGGTGAGCAGCTCGGTGTCGGTGCGCAGCATGGTGTCCCAGAGCCCGCTCTCCTTGCCCATATCGTAGATGGCGGCCATCGCGGGTGAAACCGAGTTGTGCTCGAAACCCTTCGTTTCGCCGATCACTAGTACGTGCTTGAGGTAGATCTGCTTGGGGTGCGGTGGGGGCGGCGGCATATTGTTTGATGCCTGTTGTGCTTCCACTTTGCCGGTCTGAATAAGAAATTGAGGACTGAGAAGGGCGAGCGACAAAAAGAGGAAGATCCGAAAAGCGCGCACGCAGTCTCCTTTATTACAAACCTGAAAAGCCGGGATTTTCGCCCGGAGAGAAGTTTATTGAGGATTCCGCACGGACGCAATCTTTCGGCTTTGCCGCCGGTGCGCCGTTTTGACCCCAGCGGCTCTAATCCACTAGAGTTCGGTTCATGAGACGAGCTCTGCTGCTGGTGTCGCTCATCGCCACCCTCGCCCCGCTAGGAGCGCAAGTGGTCAAGCGCCCCGCCATCACCGGAATCGCTTTTGCGCGGTTCTATACGACCGATCCACCCGGAGCCCAAAGATTCTACGGGGACACCTTGGGCTACAAGCGCCTGGAGTCGAACGGCGAGTGGATCTACCCGGTCAACTCCTCCCAATGGATCGAAATACTGACTTCGCCGCCCCCACCCAAACCGGACGTTCGCATGGCCGCAGTCGCATTCACCACCCGCAATGCAGCCGGGCTGGAACGTTACCTGGCGGCTCATGGGGTCAAGACGGAGTTGCCGTTGAAGGCGGGGGAATTCGGAGTGCGTGATCCCGAGGGCAATCTGGTGATCTTCGTGCAGCGCGGCTCCAATAAGCTGGTCGCCAAGGCGCCACCCTCGCCGAATGCCACCAGCAAGCGCATCATCCACGTCGGCTTCATCGTTCGCGATGCTGCAAAAGAGGACGCATTCTGGCGAGATATGCTTGGCTTCCGCCCCTACTGGCATGGCGGCAAGACCGACTCCCGCACGGACTACCAAAGCATCCAGGTGCCGGATGGCACGGACTGGCTGGAATACATGCTGAACGGGCCCTCCACACCCACTTTGAAACAAACCGGTGTGATGGACCACTTCTCGCTGGGTGTAGCCCACATGGCCGACGCTGTTGCCGCCCTGGAACGGAACAAATGTGAGGGCCCCAACTGCACCAAGACTCAGGTCGGTCGCGACGGCAAAGTGCAGCTCAACCTCTTCGACCCCGACTTTACCCGCGTGGAGTTTATGGAATTCACGCCCACCAGGGAGCCCTGCTGCTCTCCCTTTGTGGGCAAGCATCCGGGCCTTGTTGAAGACAAATAGTTGATGCTAATTGCTGGAAGGTGCTGCGCCTTGGGCCAGCGCGTTGTCCCGCTGCTTTTCCGTTGCCACGGCGGCGTTGGTGTTTCCGGCTAGCCGGTAAGCCGTAGCCAGGGCGCTATACATGGCCGCATCGGGCGTGCCGGCATCTACGGCCTGCTTCAGGTAAGCGACGGCGGCCTGCGGTTGCTGCTGCGCTAAAGCACACAGGCCGCGCCGATACAAATTGATGGTTGAGTCGGCAGTGGTCGTGTAGGAGGGGCTCGTTAGATTCCACAACGGGCGACGTTCCCCACCCACCAGGCGGAAATTGATTGCTTGCGAAGTGCTCTCTTTGGTTTCCGCATCCGTAACCCGGACCACCAGCCGGTAGTTCCCGGGGTGAAGGTCATTGGTAGGGATGTCGGTACCCATCAGAAGATTTCCCTGAGGGTCGAACTTGGCCCGGTCAACCGTCTGCGTCTGCTCTTTCTTAGTGGCCACGCCAAGTTGCCCGATCAAGTAGGAAATCTCCAGGTTCTTTCCCTGCAGCAACACTGGCGAATCGGGCTGCTCCCATAGCTGATAGATAACCCTGATCGGGTCGCCGCCTACCAGGGGAGCATTATCTGCTCCAGCCACAGCGAGCTTTACCCCAGAAAAACTAAACGGCTGATTCTGCTGGAAGTCGCGTTGAGGAGGCGCCAAGGCAGCGAAGATCACCTGGCTCATCCCCAAGTTGTGGTCAAACGCAGGCACCAAAATCCCTCGAGTTTGGGCAAAGCTTTGCTTGGTTACCCGGTTCGTGACGTCGACCCGAAGCTGGTACTTGCCGGGAATAGCTACCAGGCGTCCATCAATCGCCAGGGGCCGGAGCCGCAACTGATCTACCTGGTCGTTATTGAGAAAGTCGTGCAGATCCTGCGTGTCGGTGTAGATCACCTTGCCGTCAGCGCTGAGCAGCTGCGCTTCCACCGACAACGAGTAATAGACGCGCTGCGTGGCATCCTTCCCCAGCACAAAATCGCCGGGGTTTAACAAGCGAAGGATGTAATGGATGCTGGCCTGGTTGGCGCCATCGCGGGTGGCCAAAACAGAGAGATCGCTAAAATCCTGCCCCAGCAGAACCCGGTGGGTCACGCCTTCGAGTGCTGCCCGCCGTTCCGCCAGCAGGTCCGTGACTTCCGGCAAGTTGCGATAATTGCGAATCTTGTTGAGCAGGGCGTCCGATTCCAGGGTAGGGGTGCCCTTAACGTTGTCTACCGGTTCGTTGGGGAAATTAGAAAGCGTCAGATTTGCGACGTCGTCGCCCAGGTCCTCCTTGATGATCTTTAGCGCGGTCGGCTCATCGTTAACGGCATTGGTGCTGGCGATCAGCTTTTCCGGCTGGTCCTGGTAGGGCGAGTAAATCCGGTAGTCTTCCGCTGGGCTCCGTTGGAAGAACAAGACAGAAAAATAGGGCGCAAGCGCGCTTCCCGGATCCTGATAGAACCAGATCTCCATAGGAAGTAGGTATTTTGTGTTTTTGTACGTGCTCTTCTGCGCTGGTGGCCCCAGCGTGATGTACACCATGCCGCGATCGGTGTGCCATCCATTAGGCGCGAATGCAGAGCCGTAATGGGTATTGGCGTAATCGAGCCGCCGGTAGTGCTCTTCCCGAAACGTATTGCCGGGCGCCGTCGGGTCCGGATTACGAATTGCCCAAAACGTATCGATGAACCGGTCGCGATCCTGATCGCTCGTCAAGGCCAGGAAGGTATTCCGCTCCTGGTTTGAGATCAGGTAGTTGACCTCCTCGTTCAACCAATGCGCATACCTGGGGGGAAGCTGCGGATGCTTGGCTGCAGTCGCTGCCGGGGCCCAAAGAAGAAGCCCCAAAACCAAAGCAACCAGGACGCTGGTTGCAGATACAGAATGCTTTAACAATTTCGCCTCAGTTGCTGCGGTTTTTGGCTGCATTCGGCAGCCGGAAACCGCGTATCCATACTTCTTCTAGTGTAATTGACGGTGAACCCGTGACGGCTCACGGCCGCCACAAAAGGAAATGGGGAGAGGGATGTTTCCACCCCTCTCCCCATTAGTGCGTAAAACCTCGCCTAGAACTCAAACCGTATCGATCCGCGTCCATAAAACGCACGCTGGAAAGAGGTTGGCTTGAGAAAGTCCGCGTCAGCTACGCCGTAGCTGAGCGCAATATCCTGGTCGACGGAAGTGAGCGACCGGGAGTTAGTTACGTTGAACGTATCGAAGGTGAACTTGATCCTATACCGCTCACCCAGTTGGAGTGGGTAGTCAGCGTGCAGATCGAGCTGATAGTTCGATGCCGTGGTGCCCACAGTTCCGCGGCCGCCGATCGGCACTTCGCCCGGATCGGTGTACACCGGGTGCGCACCTAATTCGCTGATCGGAGTGCCCGAACTGCCGCGCAATCCGATGCCGCCGGTGAAGCGCTTCATAAACCCGCTGGGAATCACGTATGACCCGTAGAGGTTGCCTACCTGCCTGCGATCCGTGTTCAGGTAGCCTTCGACAAACTGGTCACCTAGTAGCCCGAGAACGCCGTCCGTGAAGTCATACAGCGAGCTGATACTGGGGTCTGATTGCCCGTTATCGTTGCGGAAAAGCCCCTCATAGTTGCCGTACAGCTTGGCGTAGCGATAGTTGGCGCGCAGCATGAAATTGTGGCTGAGGCTCTTATTCGCTTCCAACTCCAACGCCTGGTAGTGCCGGTATGGATTAGAAAAACCGTCAGGCTTTCCGTCCGGAGTCGGATCGCCGGCGGTCAGTACGTTGTAACCGCAGGCACCCCCTACGACTTGCCCAAGAGTATTCTTCTGCAGGCCGTAGTTGGCGATGTTCGGATTGCCCGTGCCGACGCAGTTTGCCGGCGGCCCAGCTGCTGCGCTATAGGCTTGTTCCTGCTCATTGACGAAAAGGTCAGTCTTCGCACTCAGGTTACCCACCACAAACTGCTGAGCGACGAAGCCGGCAAGCGCACCTTCCGGAGAAGCACCCGAGGAGTCTTCAATGATGCGCAGCAGACGCCGGTCCATATAGCGGGCGCTGATATCGAATCCGCCCAATTGGCGTTCAACTCCTGCGACATATTCGTCTTCGTAGTTGAACTTGGTACCGTGTGCGATAAAGATCGGTGAGGCGCCGCCGCTGGTCGACACGTTAGCACTTTGCTGGCCGGCTGCTGGGTCTCCGCTGATCAGGTGGGCTCCATCAAGAACGGGCGTGACGGTATTGTTTTCGTTGAGGATGACGTTGTTGTTTGCGTCGGCTGCTGGTTTCCACGCGGCTGCGTAGATGTCGAGTTCGTTTGACAGATCGCGCAATGCGCCATCTTGCGGAAATGCCTGCGAGTAACGGCCGTAATTGAAGAAGACCTTCGACTTACGATCGCCGAAGGGATCGATATTGATGCCCAGGCGCGGAGACCAGTTGTCGTTGAAGGTATAGCTCTGGGTGACCGCGTTGAGTTGCTCCTCATCCCAGCGAAGGCCGAGATTCAGTGTGATGTAACGGTTGATCTGGTAATTATCGTTGCCGTAGATCGACATGTTCACCGAGCTGGTTTCAGCAATAGGGCTGCTGAAGATGCCACGGACCTGCAGCAAATAGACCTGGACTCCGTTATAGAAAGGGCAATCGGTCGGGGCGCAGTCGACCAAACCCGTATTCGGATTGGGGGCCGCTGCCTGGAGCTGAAACGCCGCATTGGTCGTAGAACCTACAACAGCCGGATTATTGGTGTTCGCGGCAACTGACTCTCCAATGATGTTCGTCGACGGGAAGTTGAAATAACCACCGCTGTAGGCCTTATCCAGAGCGTAAATGGAGTGGGTATATCCCCATCCCAGTGAGAACGTGTGTTGACCGTGGAAGTTGACGGTTTTCTCTGTGTCGATGCCGAAACCGTAGTCGTGGACCGTAGGGTTCTGAGTGAATCCCAATCCCTGGGCCGTGAACTGTCCAGGTGAAACAGCGCCCGACTCATCGACGATCTGGTAGACGTTCTGTAACCCGACTTCGTTGAAGTGACTTCTCTTGGCTGAGGCCGAGATGTCAAGTTGCCATGTCGGCGAAAGCGAGCTGGTCAAGTGCGCCGTTTCACTGCGCGTGCCATAGTTCCAGCGGCTAAAGCCGGTCTCATTGGCGACGTTCAACTGGGGGTAATTGGGGAAGGTGTCTGCACTGGCAAAGCCTAGCCCAGCATTCGTCCTTGAGGGGTCAGAGAAAACGGAAGCATCGACGCTGGTCCCCTCGTTGACCTTGAAGGTGACCTTCGCTGCGTAGTCATTCGCTGTGGTCTTATTGGTGAAAGGACCCACTAGACCCGCGCCCTGGGGGGTATTCCAGTAAAACTCGTTGAGGCTCGGATTGTAGGCGCCAAAGAAGAAAAGCTTGTCTTTCAGGTGTACGCCGGGAACGTAGCCACCGAACTCCGCGGAAGCGTCATACTGCGGAAACGCTACCAGGCGTCCACGCAGGTTCACGCGCTCAAAGTAGTCGTCTGGATAGCGCCATGCCGCGCTCATGCCACCTGGTGCAAAGAAGGCAGCCAGAGCTCCGTGATATGCGTTACCCCCGGATTTGGTTACGATCTGTATCACGCCGCCGTTTACATTGCCATACTTCGGTTCAAAGGCGCCCGTCTTGACCTGAACCTCCTGGATGAACGTGAGGTTGATGCCGGTGCCCAGGGAACCATAGATCGGGCTGAACACGCCGATGCCACCATACCCGGCATCGGTAATGTTGACGCCGTCGGCGACGTACTCGTTTTCCAGACCACTGGCGCCGCCAATCGAAGGATTCGCTGTACCCGTACCTCCAGCGTTCGTGACGCCAGGGGCGGTGTAAAACAGGCTGCCTACATCTCGGGCTACCGGCACCTGGCTATAGAAGCTGGCAGTAAGGTTAGACCCCAGCGCTGTAGATCCGGTGTCGATGGTGGTTGTGGTGGCATCTACTTGAACAGTCTGGGCGACGGCACCAGCCTGGAGCACCAGGTTCACTCCTTCGACCCGGTTGATCTGAGCTTCGATGGCTTTTGCTTCCGTCTTGCTGAAACCCTCGCGCTCCACGCTGATCGTATACAGCCCCGGAGTCAAATCGAGCGCCTCCCAGTGACCGGCGCCATTGGTGGTGATCGAGCGCGTGTCCGAACTACCTTTGATCGTCACCGACGCGCCCGGCACAACGGCGCCGCTGCTATCGGTCACGACACCTTGAAGGCCGCCCTTGGTCCCTGACAACTCCTGCGCTGAGAGGGTGGGCAGGCATGCCGCAGTCGCGAATGCCAGCAGGACGAACAGGCTGCCCATCTTGCAAATAAGCTTGTTAATTCTTTTACTTGTCACACAATCTCCTTAGAAATAGCTCCACGGACGACCTGGGCCGCGATGAGAAGTTAGGTTGTTCGGAATGGCCCGAAGCTGTTTGGAAGGCTTTCATTCGCCCGTGCACAACGTCCGCGGACAATCACTCGGTCCAAGGATCCACCAGATAAGGCCCACAAGAATCCCATCTCGGACGTACTACGACTGCCATGCCAAGGTCATAGCAATTGGGTTGCCTAAGTAACCCAAAGGTTGCAGATTTAGCTTGTTTTTCGTTAAGACGCATCGAATCAGTAAATTAATGCTTAACATAGGCGTGCCGTGGAGGGGGGTAGGGCCATTAATATTTCATAAACCATAGACTGGTGTGGATTAGTCCGGTTTTTCGTACAGCATCCGGACTATTCTTGGTCGATTGGCAGCCGAGCGCAGTCGCTGGCGAGTGTTACGACCAAGCCTACCCTAGGCAAAGCTGCTGGCTCCGTATGGGACGCATGTTTGCCCGAGAGACGACTTTGATTGCTCCAGCCGCACCCTTTGGCCTCGGGCCTCCTCCCGGCGCTCTCGTTTTTCCAGACGTCCCGCCCTTAAATGCGGGAAAAAGGTCACTTCCTGTCTGTCTGCCGCTGATTTCGTCTCCCATGCGTGGTCTTCCCTTCATCTCTCCTTCCAGGAAAATTATGAAAATCCGTAGAGCCCCCAAATTCCCATTCTGAAATTCAAGAGATCTTCACCTAAGAGTCGCCGCCGCCGGAAGTCCCCAAGAGACCTGAAATTCAAGTTAACTCTTATGTAAACTATGGCCCGCGAAAAACGATGGCGAATGCTTCTAGTTCTTGAAATGTGTGGCAATTCACGTGCTACACCGACAATTGCACGACCAGCCCCTATAGCTATGTCTAGGCGATTGCACGCGCCGCTGGGCGATCTAGGAGAGCAAAATGAGGGAAGTGAAAAGGCTTGTTGGTCGACTGCTGCTGTCAGTAGCCGCTTCGCTAGGTACCGCCGCTGCTGGCTTTCTCGTTATGGCTCCCGCTGCCTACGGCCAAGGCATCACAACCGGAACAATCACCGGTACAGTAATGGACCCCAGCGGGGCGGCGATCCCACACGCTCAGATTACCGCGACCAGCACCGGCCAAGGTACGCAGCGCACGGCTACCTCGGGATCAGCCGGCGAATTTTCCTTCTATTCGGTGCCGATCGGCCAATACACCCTGACCATCTCCGCCCCGGGGTTCGCGCAAGCAACCGTGAATGGTGTTCTGGTCAACGCGGGCGCGACGTCCGGGCTGAAAGAAATTAGGCTATCGCTGGCCTCTTCCGCCGCACAAGTGGAAGTCAATGGATCCGCGTCTGCCCTGTTGCAAACGACTGATTCCCAAGTCACCACCACCTTTGACGCGCAAGCTCTGCAAAATATTCCCCTGAACAACGGGTTTGATACCGTAGCTGAATTGATCCCTGGGGTGGTGAGCACGCACGCCTCAAACTTCTCGAATACGAATGGAGACAATTTCTCCGTCAATGGTCAGCGGGGGCGGGCCAACAATTTCGAGATCGATGGCCAATCCAATAACGACAATTCCATTGCCGGGCCTCAGGTCTTCTTCGGCAATCAGGACGCTATCCAGGAAATCCAGGTCGTTACCAACGACTTTAGTGCTCAATATGGCCGCAATGCCGGGTCGGTCGTGAACTACATCACCAAATCCGGAAGCAATGCATTCCATGGTTCCGCGTTTGAGCTCTATAACGGCTCCTTTCTCCAGTCGCTCGAGCAGGAGGAGAAGAGCCCGTTGGCCGGCTTTTGCCCTCCCGGGGTGAGTCCGTCAACTGGTTGCTTGCCTGTATCCGTACCGCGAGTAGTTGAGAACAGATACGGTGGAACCATAGGTGGTCCTGTAATCAAGGACAAGCTGTTCTTCTTCGGCAGCACCTATTGGGATCCGATCCGCAACGGCGTATCACCCTCAAACTCGGGCACGTTGCTTACCCCGACCCCGGCCGGTTTAACGGCGCTTCAAGCGGGGTTCCCAGGTAATCCGGCAGTTGGGATCATTACCAACTTCGGTCCCTACTCCATCACTGCCGGTAATCCAGCTCCAGTACCCGGTACCACGACGAACGAACAGTTTACGAACGCAGCTGGACAAACCATCACTGTGCCCTTCTCTGCGATCCAAAGGACGATCGCCTCTATTGATAACGATCAGGAGGACCTAGGCAGGCTTGACTGGCAGGCCACTGACAAAGATCGTCTGATGTTGCGGTATTTCTACCAGAACACGCTAAGTCAGGCGGCGTTCGGGGATATTCCAACCGGTCAATGGGTCAATGTTCCCGGAACCACTCATTCGGTCGGAGCAGACTGGTCGCATATCTTCAGCCCCCACTGGCTGGATCAGATCCGTTACAGCTTCCAGCAGAGCAAAGTTTATTTTCAGGGCGGTGCCCATCCAAACTGTGTGGCCAATGATCTCGGCACGTGCCCGGCTTACGTCGATTTCTTCGACGCGACGGATGCCACCTTCGGGGAGAATCCAGACTTTCCCCAGGGCCGGATCGTCAAAGTCACCCAAATACAGGACAATGCCACGTGGACTCACGGCAACCACACCCTGCTTCTGGGCGGAGAGTTCGACTATCAAAACTCCCCGAATACCTTTCTCGTTTATTACAACCCGTTGCTCGCTTACAATTCCTTCTCTGATTTCCTGGCCGACAGCGGCCTAGCCGAAGTTGCGGATGGTAATCCGACTGTTCCCTTCACGGAGCCCGATGCTGCCGCATATATTCAAGACGATTGGAAAGTAACACCCAACTTTACCGCCCACATCGGACTGCGTTGGGAATTTTATGGGCAGTCCGTCAATAAGCTGCATACGGAAACCGTTAATAGGGAAACGAATCCTGCCACCGCCTTTTGGGACCAGAGCCTCCCACTTTCCGTGCGCACCGTGCCGTATGTACAGCCGGTCTACCACAACTTTCAACCCAGGCTAGGATTTGCCTGGAATCCAGACTTCAACAAGAAATTGGTGGTGAGTGCCGGCTACGCAATCAATACCGACCCGGAATTCACAAATCCTTTCTTGAACGCTGCTCAAGCCTCCCCGGTCGCCAATGCCGGCGTCGTTTTTTGCCCTTGCCAGCCATCCAGCGGGTCGCTTACCAGTGCTGCTACGCGTGCAGTTCTTCTTCCCAGCCTTCCGACCGGGGGCAATCCACGCTTGGATGATTCGAGTTATGTAACCACGAACTACCACAATCCCTACACGCAGACGTATACGCTGGGACTGCAGTATCAGGTCGCCAACTCGGCCGTCGTCAGCGCTCGCTACGTGGGTGCTCATACGGTGGGCAACTTCCAATCGATTGATGCCAATCCTTTCCTGTTGCCGGTTGCAGAGGCTTTCCCCAATGTGGTGGACCCAGCGTCCCTCTGCCAGGATGCAACACAGCCGGGCGTCGGGCGGCCTGATTGCACCTACTCTAACCGGGCGATAGTCAACAACGGCGCTTGGTCTATCTACAACGGAATACAAGGCAACCTGACCACGCGTAGCTATCACGGCCTAACCACGACGGTCTCCTACACCTGGAGTCGCACTATCGATAATGCGAGTGAGATTTACCCCACCGGTTCAGCCGGAAACACGGAAGCTTATTCGCAAAATCCCCTCGATCCCAATCTGGGCGAGCGGGGCGTCAGCGGCAATTCCTATCCCAATGTGCTCGGCATGAGCTTTACCTATGAGTTTCCAAACGTTGCCAAAGGGAACGGGTTTTTGTCCAGAATCGTGGACGGCTATCAACTGAATGGCTTCTATCGCTACAACAGCGGTCAGCCCTACCAGGCGTACCAACCGCTAAACATCTCCAATCAGTTCGGCCCCGATACCAGCTTCTGTGATACGACCTTTCAGGCTTCCACGGTCGGCTCGGATACAGATGTCTGCCGCCTGATCCTCTCTAACAAGAACGCGCCGCTGAACACCATTGCCTATCTCAATCCTTACGGGGGGCCAAACCAGAGCACACCGCAATACGTGGACTACAACACAGATTATGTCGACGCGAACGGTGTCTATCACGCGGGAAACCCCGTCGATCCAAGCTCTTCCCATTGGATCATCAACAATCAGGCGGAAGCGCTGGCGATTGGAAATCCCTACGCGGGAACGGGCAGGAATATCCTAAGGGCCCAGCCGTTCAACAACCTGGATGCCGGCATCTACAAGAACACCAGGATCACTGAGCGGTTGACCTTGCAGCTGCAAGTCAATGCATATAACGCCTTGAACCACGCCCTCCGCTCGGCCGTCGGTGACAGTGCGGATGGCTCCGTCACCTCCAGCGTAGGCGCCTACAATACGCAGGCGACTGGGCAACCTCAAGCGTTCCTCAGTAATCTCTATGGGAATTCAAACCAACGCTTCGTAATTCTTGGCGCAAAGCTTATTTTCTAGCCAGCCACGGCGCTCGCCGCTCTTCTAGCCTCGGAGCGCCTCTTCGTTCATGACCGGCAACTCCTTCTCGTGGACGGTAGGCTTACTTCGAAGTGCTACTGAGGTCCTCCTGGAGACGCCTGAAAACCCGATCCATGGCGGAGATAGTTCGTGCCGCATCGTCTTCGCTGTGCACCGTGGAGACGTACATGCGGCCATCAGGCACCAGGCAGAGTCCCTCCCGCAAGCTCTCAAGCAGGCACCGTTGCAGCAGGATCGGATCGTCTTCAAGCACATCGCGATAATCGCGCAATTCCGGACGCTTCGTGAAGTGCAGGGCAAACGCGGTTCCAAAACCGGTGACCAGCAGAGGAAGGCCATGCTTGTAGGCCGCGGCCTGGATTCCCCGCATGATCTCTTCTCCCGTCCTGTTCGCCTGCTTCAGCGGCTCTCCATCTGCTTGCGCCAGCTCAGTCAGCGTCGCCCGCGCCGCGGCCAGGGAGATGGGATTGCCGTTGAAAGTCCCCCCAAAGGCCACTCCCTCTTTGAACATCATCTCCAGGATGTCCCTGCGGCCCACAATCGCACTCAATGGCAGCCCGCCACCAATGGCTTTGCCCAGCGTCGCCAGGTCGGGGATAACGTTGTAGTAGCTCTGTGCGCCCCGGACATCCCTGCGGAAACCCGTGATGACCTCGTCGAAGATCAGCAGCGCCCCGTGCCGCTTGGCCAACTCCGCCAGTTGCTCGAGATAGCCATCGCTCGGTTCAATGCACCCGCTGTTGCAAAGAACAGGCTCCGTGATAATGGCGGCAACCTCCGAACCACGCTTCCGAAGCAGCGCCCCTAATTTGCCGGCATCGTTCCATGGCAACACCAGAACGTTGTCAACGGCGTTTGCCACTTGTCCTGCCGACCCCGGGATGGCATCGAAAGGTTCAGCTTGCCGCAGTTGGTCGGCGCTTGGCTTATAGCTCAACAAAACCGAGTCCATCCACCCGTGATAGTGGCCCTCAAACTTCACGATGAGGTTGCGCCCCGTGAAGGCCCTTGCCAGCCGCAACACGATCTGTACCGCCTCGCTCCCACTCGAGGTGAACGCAACCCGTTCCGCGCAAGGAACCAGGTCCTGAATCATCTCCGCCACCTGGTATTCCAGTTCATGCTGGGCGCCATAGATGTGCGGCCGGTCGGCTTGCTCGCGCATCGCTGCCACCAGCTTCGGATGGCGGTGGCCGAGAATCAGCGGACCCCAGGCCAGCGCATAGTCGATGTATCGGTTGCCATCCACGTCCGTGATCAGGCTTCCTGAAGCATCGGCCAGAAAAAGTGGAACCGGGGCCTTGGCACGAAACGGGCTGCTCACACCGCCGGCAAGAGAACGGCGAGAGCGCTCCAGCAGGGAACGCGAGGTGCTCCACGGATCGTTGGGCGGTTGCGCCTGCATGAGGACTTGCACTGGTTCGGCCATAACACCGACAATTCTACCCGTGGGCCAAGCAGGGAGACCGCAGGATATGGGCAAGCAGGGCGTTACGAGACGAGACTTTCTCGTGCAGGGGGCCGCATCGCTAGGAGCGATGGCCACCACTCCGGCATGGGCGCAGCCCGTTGCGGATGGGCCGGGGAATAAGAAAGTCATCCACATCATTGGCTACTCCCACATCGACGCAGCCTGGCTATGGCCATGGCGCAACGGCTCGGATACCGTGCTCACCACGTTTCGCAGCGCCTTGAACCGCATCAACGAGACCCCGGGATTCTGCTATAGCCATTCATCGTCCGCCCACTACCGTTGGGTCGAGCGCGCCGATCCTGCGATGCTGCAAGAGATCAAGCAACGAATCAGCGAGGGCCGTTGGGAGGTGGTAGGCGGTTGGCCTGTCGAACCCGACTGCAATATTCCCTCGACCGAAAGCTTTGTCCGCCACTCTCTCTACGGCAAAGCATATTGCCAGTCCACTCTAGGAGCGGAGGTAAAGATCGGCTTCAATCCGGATTCCTTCGGTCACGCCGCTGGGCTGCCCACAATCCTGAAACGTGCCGGCTACGGTTATTACGCCTTCATGCGCCCCCAGGAACACGAGATGAATTTGCCTCTTCTGTTCTGGTGGGAGAGTGCCGACGGATCGCGGGTACTCACCCTCAGAATCTGGCACACTTATGACGCTAGCCCCAAACTTATTCAACCCGCAGCCACTGGAGCATTCGCGCCAGGCTTCGATCATGCGGCGTTCTTTCTGGGAGTAGGTGATCATGGCGGCGCCGTCACCAGGGAGCAGATTCAGCAGATTCTCGCTCTGCAGAAGGACCCAAGCTTGCCTCAACTGCGCTTCAGCACGTTGGGCGACTTCTTCCTCGCCGTCGAAAACTCCCCGGCCTTCGCGAATCTGCCAGTGGTCCGAACCGAGTTGCAGCACCACTCTCGCGGTTGCTACTCGGCGTATGGAGAAGGAAAGTACCTTAATCGGCGGGCCGAACGCTGGCTGGGCGAGGCCGAGACCATCTCTCTCGTAGCGAATCTAAGCGCAAGCCGAGCGTATCCGGCAGATCAGTATGCCGAATCGTGGTGGAAAGTCTTATTTTGCCAGTTCCACGACATGATGGCTGGGACCTCGCTCTATTCCGACTATCAGGATGTGCGGGACAGTGTCGGTTACGCTTGCGAGGTCGCGCAAACCTCTAAAGTGGAAGCACTGGAAATGATGGCCAAGCGTGTTGACCTGAGCACCGTGGAAGAGGGCGCAGTCTTCCTCTTTAACCCGCTTCCCTGGAGACGAAAAGCTTTGGTCGAGTACTACACCGAGCAGGATCCATCGCGTAAATCGTCCCCCATCACCTGCCTCGCCTCCAAAGATGGCAAAAGGATACCGGTACAGTGGAGACCTTCGGCCAGCATGACCAACTTCTTTCCCCGGCTCTCGGCGTGGGTCGAATTGCCTCCGTGCGGCTACAAGGTCTTCTCATTGGAGCACGGTGACCCACCCGCTCCCGAAGCCTATCGGGATTTTGTCTCGGTGTCGAACTCTGGCTTCGGCATTTCCTCCTTGAAAGCCGAGGATGGCACCGAGCTGCTGGCCGGCCCTATCGGAATGGTCGTGATCAGCGACACCAGCGATACCTGGGCGCACGGCATCAATGAATTCCGGCAGGAGATGGGCCGCCCGACGCTGGTCTCGTCCACGGTGATTGAGAACGGGCCCGTCACCCGCGTGACTCGTCAGCGGGCCTCCTGGCAAAACTCGGAAATCATTCTCGACATTGCAGAATTTGCCGCCCTCGATTTTGTCGAGCTTCGCTTCGTGATCGACTGGCACGAGCACGAGCAGATACTAAAGCTCGAGATCCCCACCGCGCTCACACAGCCGAAAATCTACGCCAGGGTGCCCGGGCAGGTGATTGAGCGCAGCACTAATGGAGAAGAAGAGCCCTATCAGGATTGGGGAGCGGTGCAGGGAAGAATCGGGAATGCCGACTACACCCTGGCCCTCCTCAACGCCCAGACCTACAGTTACGACTGCCTGCATTCGCTTTTTCGCACCGTGCTGATTCGTTCGGCGCCCTTTGCCCGTCATAACCCGAACCAGGTGCCGCATGATGACAACAACGCATGGCAAGACCAGGGACGTCAGGAGCGCACCTTCTGGCTTTTGGGTGGCCGTGGTGGCTATGCAGAATTGGCACTCGACCGCCGTGCCGAGGAACTACAAACCCCCGCTGAGTATGTGATGGACTCCGCACACCATGGAACCGAACCATGGGACCAATCCTTCCTCGAAATTATGCCGAGCAATGTTTGGGTGTTAGCGATCAAGCCCGCCGAGCGCGCGCAGGACGGAACCATCTTGCGTCTCCAGGAGCGATCGGGAAAAGCGACCCAGGCGACCCTCAAGAGCTCAGCCTTGGGCTTGGACCACACCATTAACCTTGCCCCCTGGGAGCTGAAGACCTTATTGGTCGCGCCGGTAAAGACAGGACGAAGTCCAGTCAAGGAAGTATCGCTCCTCGAAGTATAGGTGCAACGAACGCGTCAGATGGTCCTAACCACGGCGTTCCACGAGGTATGACGGGTGCCCCAGGTTCGCCTCCGCGTACCTGGGCCGAAAATGATTTGTTTCCAATGCTTTCTCTCGGTTGCGGCCCCGACTCTTGTAGGTCCAGCTTCTTCTTCGTTTCCCGCCAAAGAAAACAATCGTGTTCCTGTTTCCACTTCCCATCTGCATCCTGCATTTGCAATCCACACTGTATTTACCTCGCGCCGCAACTCTAAAACGAAAACGGATCTCGCCAGCAATCTCAACGATCGCCAAATGATCTCCGTGCATTCCATCCTTTATGGAAATCCGTAGACCTCAGTCACGAGTGGTCCAAATTCTAAGAGATCATCGTCTTCTAACGGTGGGACGCTAACGGCGTTACGCGGAGAGGTAGATAGTCGCCACCTCTCCACGTCGTCTCTACTAAGTCTCCAGCTCCTCTCCGCCCTGCCATTCAGGCAAATTTATCTGGTGAAAATCAAAAACTCGGTGAATACATCCGAGAGCAGGAACAACTTTGGCGCTCTACTTGCGATCTGGAGCAATGAAAGCGGCGCGTTCAGAGATCGGAATCGTGGTCTCCACCGCAATCAGTAAGCTCGTAGGTCGAGTGGTAACTAGCTAATTGAGTGAAGTGGCTATTGCTGCGTGGCATCTTCCCGGTGAACATAATTACATTGGCGGGCGACCCTTTGTCACGCCGATGAGCCGGCGCAGGCTTTAGGCATAGTGCGTCTTGTTTCAGCGCCTTCCCGAGGGCTCCTCGTCGAACCCTCGGGACGCCCGCGGCTCTTAACCATTCGTCAGAGGCGCCTTTTAACTCGGTTTGCTTCGAGTGCCTCCGCCGTTTGCCCGATCAGCCAGATTTCGTCGGCACGAGTTCGCTCTCTGAAGACGCACGCGGATTTGCGCGTAGTCGTGCGCGCATCAGCGGACGAAAAATGAATTGCCCTTAGCGTTCAAAGGCGAAAACAGCAGACAACGACAGCGACCACATTTCCCCCGCTGCGGATCGATGGCCCTTACGCCAGTAGATCGGGTGAGGATTCGGAGGCCAGTGACCATGAAAACAATAAAAATAAGGGTGGAAACGATGATGCGACACGAGGCACGCAAGTTACTCCTGGTGTGTTCTGCTCTCTTGCTGTGTGTAATGTGCGTAACCTTGGTGTTTGCGCAGAGCGCGACCACCGGCAGCATTAACGGCACAGTGGTTGACTCCAGCGGAGCCATCGTTCC
The DNA here is from genome assembly GCA_963743365.1 of uncultured Acidobacteriaceae bacterium. Lineage (GTDB taxonomy): Bacteria > Acidobacteriota > Terriglobia > Terriglobales > Acidobacteriaceae > PALSA-350. The sequence goes on along the minus strand of CAVUQE010000007.1, from coordinate 293,769 downwards.
GGCCGCCATCATAACCATTACGGATTTGGCCACCAGAGACACACATGTACTCACCTCCAATGCGGAAGGCCGCTTTACTGCGTCGTTCCTGAAGCCGGACAATTTTCAAATTTCGGCCACCGCGAGCGGGCTACAGTCAACCACAACAACAGTGCAGGTTTTAACCGGCCAGCAGTCAGCCGTCAACCTGATATTGGCGCCAAATGCAACCACGCAAACAGTGGAGGTGAACGCGAACAATGCCCAGTTGATCGATACCCAAACATCCAACACGACCACAACGTTCACTACTGAACAATTTCAGAATCTGCCTGCACCCGGCGGCGACATCACCACCATTGCTTACACTGTGCCCGGAGTCGTCATGGGCGCCGGTACCCAGGGCTTCGGTTCCATCGTCTCTGACGGACTCCCCGGGCTTTCGAACCTGGTCGTTATCAACGGTGCCGACTATTCCGTTTCGCTTTACAACATCGCGAATTCGGGCTCTTCCAACCTGACGCTTGGTCAGCAGGAGATTGCCCAGGCAGCCGTGGTGCAAAATGGCTACAGCACGCAGTACGGACGCCAGGCCGGCATCATCGAAACCTACGCCACCAAATCCGGCGGCAACCGCGTACATGGATTGGCGCAGTGGAACTACAACAGCGATGGCCTGAACGCGAATGACTTCTTCAATAATCAGTCAGGCATTCCGCGTTCGAAAGCTGTATCCAATCAATACGCCGCGCAGATCGGCGGACCCATCAAGCGTGACAAATTGTTCTTTTTTGTAGATACCGAAGGAATCCGATACGTTCAACCAAGTACCGGTTTTGTTAATCTGCCATCCCCCATGATGCAAGCCAGTATTGCGGCCAATCCCAACATTTCCGCGGCCAGCAAAGCCTTGTACGGTGGTATGTTTGCGGGAACGAACTCTTCGCCGGCTTACAAGACCGCGGTTCCAGTTGTGACCGGCCCCGGCTCGCAGCAGGACGCCTCAGGGAACTACGGCTGCGGAAGCCTCGCTGGGACACCGGACTATGCCACCGGTGGAGTACTCGGTACGAGCGTCGCCGAAAGCTGCATCGATTCAGCTTTCGTAAACGTCGGTGCTCTCAATCGGGAGTGGCTGGCGGCAGGACGGCTTGATTGGAATATCAGTGACAGGCACAGAATCTTCTTTCGTGTAACCGACGACCAGGGCGAACAACCCTCCTTCGTGAGCCTGATCAATCCGGCCTGGGACATGGTCAGCATCCAGCCAAATTACACCGGACAACTTAACGACACCTACAGCTTCACTGCGGACCTGATCAATCAATTTATGGTGTCCTCACTTTACACTGGCGGGGTGTTTGGACCTGCCAGTATACCGGCCACACTCGCCGCTTCGCCCACAGAATTCAACGAAAGCAATGATGGTGGAACGAATTCATTAGCGGGCCTCGGACAGTTTTCCTTTTTCGCGAACGCCACCGCTCTCGGAGCGGCGTGGGACGATTTCCCGGGAGGAACCAACACTTCGCAATACCAAATCGTCGACGGCCTTTCCTGGGTAAAAGGGAACCACAACCTGAGAGCGGGGTTTGACTTCAAGCGGTATAACTTTACTGACATCGGCCTGCAGACATCCGCTTATGGCGGTTTCTATACCTTCGGTAGTTTTGCCGATGAAGCTGGCGGGTCTTTACCCGGAAGCAGCGGTTCCACCTTTAGACAGAGCTTTCCGCGGTTTGCCAACATTCACAACGCCGTATATAACCTTGGAATTTATGCCCAGGACGAGTGGCGTGCGTTTCCCAACCTCACTCTCGACTACGGCCTCCGTATCGATCGCAACGGCAATCCCATATGCCATGATGGCTGCTATACGCAGTACACCGGAGGTTTTCCTGACTCTTCCGCAACTCTGGACACTCCCTACAACGCAACCCTTTCTGCCGGGCACGATAGCTTTTCCCCGGCGATAGAATGGGGGGTTCTGCAACCGCGTGCGGGGTTCAATTGGGACATTCGTGGCAACGGAAAAACCGTGGTGCGAGGGGGCGTAGGATTGTTTTCCGACAGCTTTCCGGGCCTTATCCTCGAGCAAACCTTCCTTTCCTTCCCCAATCAGTATCTTGCGGCTGTGAACTCGGGAGCAGTTGCGCAGGGCGTAGGAAGTGCACAAGCCGTCGCCGCCGGTTCGGCTAGCGGTGTGCTTAACGGGTTTTCTCAGGGAGCTACCTACAACCAGATAGCGGCAGCCTTGGCGACGCAGGGGATCGTGTTTTCGCCCCCAAATTATGTGACCACTCCGCGAACCTTTCACAGCGCACGATATACCGAGTTCAGCTTGCAATTGCAGCGCCAGATCACCCCAAGCGACGCTCTAATTCTCTCCTATGCCGGCAACCATGGTTATGATCTGTTCATCGCCAACAACCACCTGAATCAGAATGTCGGCACTTCGCTCTACGGCAGTTACGGAGACGGAACCTTTGACGATGTTCCAATCAATTCGCCCGATCCGCGCTTCGCGCAGGTTCAAAGCTTCACCAACAACGCAATCTCTAATTACCAGGGCGTTTCCCTGCAATACAAACATATCGACCGGCGAGGCCTGACGGCCGACGTTTCCTACACCTACGCTCATTCCCTGGACGACATCTCCAACGGTGGTAACTCGCAGCTTCCGTACAACGGCAACACGTCCATTCCCTTTCAGATCACACCAGATCTGCCTTCCAGATTGATGTATTCAAACTCTGACTACGATATCCGCAACAACTTCCTGTTCGACCTCGTCTACGTGGAGCCGTTCCACTTCGGCAACAGATTCCTCGCTGCAGGCGTTGCGGGATGGACCGTTGGCAGCAAGGCATACTGGCGATCCGGGCAACCATTCAGCGTAGTTAACGTGAACGCAGAGGCGGCTCTGGGGTCCAACGGAACTGGCGGAGCCTCGACGGTGCTTGCCCAGGTGTTGAGTAACAATTTCAACCACAAATGCAACTCGTATTCCAGTCCGTGTTTCCAGACTGCAGGTATTTTCAATGGCCAAGCTGTAACTACAGCCGCTGATGGGACGGTGGTGCCGGCAGGACCGGGACCCTACCCGCAAACAAACTTTGGCAATGTGCCCAGGAATGCTTTCTATGGTCCGCACTACGCGGATCTCGACCTGAATGTGTTTAAAGATGTCTTTAAACACGAATCGATGACCTTCCAGATCGGCGCGCAAGCCTATAACGCATTGAACCATGTGAACTTTGCGGCGCCGCAAAACAACGCGTCCAACCTGAGCACCCTGGGCCACATCGCGTCGGATATTAACGCACCCACCAGTCCCTACGGCTCTAGTCAAGAGTCGACGGTCTCTGGACGTGTACTTGTCGTGCAGGGACGATTTCTCTTCTAGGGCTTAGGCATTACGCCACATGACGCCGTTAATTACGGCAACTTTGACAGCCGCATCGCAGCGATATGGGTTGTTCGGGATTCTTGGTCGTTCTTGAGGGATTCAGTCCTGATAAGGACCGCTGAAATTGAGGGGCGGAGAGAAAATGGTTTCTCTCCGCCCTTCAAGCGTGTGTTGTTTTTTAGGGCTTCCAGCCTTCCCGCTCTTCGCCAAGGAGCGCGCAGGGGTGACGCGGGCTCCTCGTAGCAAACTTGTTAGCGCGAGCGGACCCTGGTCCCCGTTGCCCCTTGTGGTCCACTCGTAGTCGCCGTTACGGTGCCAGTGCCTCGGCCGGAAACGCTTCGGCTCGCGACACCACCATTGCGGCCGGTCACCGTCGTTTGTGAATTCCCGCCGCCATAAGTCGTGGAGCGAGTTCCGCTTTGGTCATTAGGCCCGGTCACCGTCGCGTTGGTCGACCCTGGGGTGCGAGTGACGTTGCGCGTGCCCGCCTGGCCATTGGGACCGGTGGTCGTGGATTGGACGTTTCCGCCACCCCGGACCGTGGATCGGTTGATGGACTTCCCGTTGGGTCCCGTGGTGGTCGAAGTGGTGCTCACCTGTGCCGATGCAGCAAGTGTGCAGAGAGTAATAAACGGCACTGCTACTGTGCGCGAAAGAAAGTTCATGCTCTTCCTCCTGGTATTCGGCTCATATTTGCGCCGACTGATCTGCTCAGAACCTCAGGCTAGCGAATTGTTTCGAGCGGCATTGTAAAGAACTGTAGATTGCGCGGCTCCTACACCATTGGTGGTAGAACTTACACTTCTTTACGTAACGACCCCATCTCAGCGTGATATCTCCACAACAGTGCAAAACGCTGTAAGTGAACAAACGGAGATATAGCCATGAATAGGAAACTAACTTCTACCGCTCTTACGGTGTGTGTGCTCGCGGGCCTCGGGTTGTCTGGATGCTCTGCCGGTAACCAGTCTTCATCCTCGGGGACGTCATCGACCAACGCTTCGTCATCGGGGATCGTAAACCTTGTGGTCCAGGACACGCCACCGGTCGGCATCACTATTCTTTCTTTCCAACTGCAGATCGCGAGTGCCACGCTTCAGCCTGGCTCGGTGTCGCTGCTCAAACACCCGGTAACGGTTGATTTGGCACAATTGGTTACCGACACGAGCTTCCTCGCGTCCCAGGTGGTCGATTCGGGTACCTATAGCAGCCTTACAGTCACTTATGACGATCCGCAGATCACATTGATGAACAGTTCAAACGCACCTCTGGTTACCCCCGCTGGCACGTGCGCCGTCGGGCAGGTGTGCACGTTTACACCCCGGGTCAACAATGCGTCCGTCACCATCAGCTCCGGCGTCTTTCCCCTCACCGTTACCGCCAGTAGCGCTACTGGGCTCAACCTTGATCTCTCCATCCCTGATCTGCTTCAGTCCGATCTCTCCCTCTCCTTTGCCAGTGGTCAGTCGGTGAATCTGTCATTGCTCTCCGCCCTGGCCTCCCTCACCGATCAGCAGAGCGAAATAGATGCGGTGCTCGCCACGGTCCAGTCCGTGAATGGACAGCAGGCAACCATCCAGACTGCTCTAGGCAACTCCCTCACGGTTGACTTGAACACAACCACCAGCTACAACTACCCCTCTTCTGTGTGCAGCACGGCGAGCGCATCGTGCCTGGTAACCGGCCAGATCGTTGACCTCAACCTCAGCCTGTTGGGCAACGGCTCTCTGGTAGCGCAGAGCGTGACCTATGCCGATGCCTCCGGCGGTGCGGCCGCTCGCGGGACAGTTTTGGCCACCCCCGCCAACGGAGCGAACAGCTTCCAGATCCTGCTGCACCAGGTGATTCCCGGCAGTACCTCGGCGGCCAGCGGCGATACAGTGACAATCGTCCCGGCTGGCGGCGCGCTCTTTGCGGTACCGTTCACTGGCTATCCAGTGGTGAACGGAAGCTAGCTTTGCGGGCACCGGCGATCTGGTGGCCGGCCAGGAAGTGCTGTTGCAATTGGCGGCCGGCAGCTCCACAACAAACCTCGCCTCTGCCCGCATCTACCTCGAGCCTTCGCAAACGACGGGCGTGGTTCAGTCGGTCAGTGCGGGTGCGGATTCATTCGTCCTGAACGGACTCACCGGCCTATGGACGGCTTCGCAGCCCGTCGTCAACCAAATCGACTGCCAGGCTGGCTCGCAAACCCAGTATGAGAACCTATCCTCGGCGAGCCTGGCAGCCTTGAGTCCGGGAAGCCCTGTGGGCGTGAAGGGTCTCGTCTTCAACACCGGCAGCCCAACCATAAGCACGGTCATTGTGCGCGGGCTGCCCTGACTTTATTACGAGGGTGTATGCCGGGCACGAAGCTGCTGCTGATCGACGACGATAAAGCCTACTGCTCCTCTCTGGCTCGCTTGCTGGCCATGGAAGGGTTTGAGGTAGAGGTCGCGCATACGGCCGAAGCTGGCTTTGCCAGCGCCACCGGTCAGCAGCACGAGCTGGTCCTGCTCGACGTGATGCTGTCGCCAGGAGATGGGAGGAAAGTTCTGAAACGGATTCGCGGCGTTAGCCAGGTGCCCATCATTATGCTGACCGCGCGGGGTGATGAAGCAGACAGGATCAGCGGACTGGAGGGCGGTGCCGATGACTATTTGCCCAAGCCATTTCATCCCAGAGAGCTGATTGCGCGAATTCGTTCCGTATTGCGCAGGCGGTCGGCGCCTATACCGGCCAAAATAATGACGATTGGGGATCTGGAGATTCATCCCGGTAGCAGGCTTGTGCTCCAACTTAAGCAGCAGCAGAAGCAGGAGGTCGAACTCACGGCGGCCGAGTTCGACCTGCTCCTTTTGCTGGTGCGGGCCGCCGGCGAGGTGGTGTCTCGCGACGACCTGGCACAAGGTGCGCTGGGTCGAACCGTAGCGCCCTTCGATCGCAGCGTCGATAACCATATAAGCAGCCTGCGGAGAAAGCTGGGTAACAAGGTAGATGGGGTAGAGCGGATCCGCAGCGTTCGCGGTAATGGTTACGTCTACGTCAACCAGAGCCGGAGCGAGCCGGAATGATCCGGAGTCTGTACACTCGCATTCTGGTCTGGTTCTGGCTGGCAAACGCGGCAGTCACCTTGAGCATTCTTGGCCTCACTTTGATCAGCGGGGCGCAGCCGCTGGGGCGACGATGGTTAGCGGCCTCGCTGGACCTCTACGCGCAAACCGCAACCGATGCCTATCGCAGCGGGGGCGCCGTCGCCCTCAACCGCTATCTCGATCGCATTCAATCTTCAGTATCCATGCGAGCAGTGCTGGTGAACCCGAGCGGAGAAACGGTTTCGTCACACTCATTGCCTTCGGGAGCCCTGTCCGTGATCGAGCAGGTTCGGGCCACAGGACAACCGCGCTTTCGCTTTGGCCTCACCTGGCTTGGTGTCTCGATCGTGCACACGCCCCAAGGAGATTACATCTTCATCGCTCAGGTGGATGCCCTGCGCAGATTCAGCCGCCAGGTAGGCGGCGGTGGATTGGTGGTTAAGGCGTTGGCCGCAATGCTCGCAGGATGCCTTCTCTGTTGGGTGCTCGCGCGCAGTATTACGGCGCCCATCAGGACGCTGCAAAGCGCCGTCCGCTCACTGGGCGAGGGAGATCTGTCGGTGCGCGTCTCACCCAAAATTCCACCAAGAAACGACGAGTTGACTGACCTTGCCCATGAGTTCGACCGCATGGCGGCGGAGATTGAAAGCCTGCGCAACGAGCAACACAGGTTGCTGGCCGATATTTCCCACGAGCTTCGATCGCCCTTGACCAGGCTCTCCATTTCTACCGAGTTGGCAAGCCGCGGTGATTTGGAATCGCTGGACAGAATGCGTAAGGACATTACCGCACTGGACGATTTGATCGAGCAGGTTCTCACCCTCACCCGGCTGGAGATGCAGCAACAGACCCGCACTCAATCAAACACTCCCCTGAACAAAGTATTGATGGCGTTGGTGGATGACGCCGATTTCGAGGCCCGTGAACAAGGCAAGAGCGTAATTCTCCAGGCGCAGCAGCAGTGCTCCGTCCGTGGTGAGCCCGGCCTTTTGCGCAGCTGCCTGGAGAATGTTATCCGCAACGCGGTGCGTTTCACTCCGGTTGCGACCGCTGTCCGCGTGGTCGTCGAGAAAGGGCAGCGAGAGAAAAAAACCGTCGCCATCGTCACGGTTGAAGATCAGGGTAGGGGTGTGCCGGAGGAATCTCTCAGCCGTATCTTCGAGCCGTTTTACCGGGTTGCCCTGAGCGAAGACGATGCACCTGACAGTCGAGGTTCCGGGCTGGGTCTTTCCATCTCAGAGCGGATAGTCACGCTCTACGGCGGAACGATCCGCGCGCACAATCGAGGGACTGGTGGACTGGTTGTTGTGATTGAGCTCCCGCTCGCGAGCTGATTTCGATATCCCGCTCGTTTTCGCGAGGACGCTATTTCGAAATCCCTGCGCTCATAGCTTTACGCATCTGGGCTTCCGCTTCATCACTCCAGTATTTGCAATTGAGCTGCAGAAAAATCGAAGTATACGGAACCGTCATGGTCGTCTTAAGAACAACGATATGGAAGGTCTTTCCCACCTCGTCCACCTTGGCGATAATCTGTTCGTGTGGCAGGGATGTGATCGCATGCCCCTTGAGAGCAGTCTTCACCGCTTCGCGGTACGCCGTCACTCCGGGAGCGTCTTTCTCCGGCACGAACGGAAGCTCCGCATCCATGTATACAATCGGCCGCACATGGATCGAGCTGTCGATCGCGCCCAACACCGTGCGGAGCACTTCCAACTGGTCGGTGTTGGTCTCCAGCGTCTCCACCCCGGAGGAGCTCTGCAGAGGGTACGCCGAATCGACGATCATGATCCAGTTGCGATGTCCCATCAGCGGCAGTATCTGCCCCAGTCGTGTTTGCCACTCCGGCGGCGTCTGCTGCGCGAAGGCCGCAAGGCCACTCATCATGGATAGCGATGTAAACAGAGAGAAGATTGCCTTAGCTGTGCCCATCATAAGATCCCTCCTACAAAGCCTCTCTCCGTTTCATGCGTGCTCCGACGAAAGAGTAAAGCGCGATTCCGCAGTAGCAGAAGAGCGGGACCATGTAGGCGGCCGCAATACTGTGCTGCGTCTGTGAAATCCAGCCCATAAGCGGTGTGAGCACAGCGCCTCCCACGATCGCCATCACGATCAGCGATCCACCAATCTTCGTATTCTGGTCCAGGCCATCGATGCCAAGAGCGAAAATCGTCGGGAACATGACTGACATGAAGAAGCTGGTCACGAAGATCGCCCACAAGCCAACCCAGCCGGGAAAAGCCACGCCAACAGCCACCAGGACAATATTCACCAAACTGTAGAGGCCCATCAGAAGGGCGGGTTTGACGTACCGCATCAGCGCCGCCGAGCTAAACCTGCCAAGGCCGAAGGCAACCAGCGTGCCGGTAAGAAAATAACCGGCGATCTTTTCCGGTTCATGGGTTCCGTCCTGCACGTACTGGATAAAGTAGCTCCACGTGCCGACCTGCGCGCCTACATAGAGGAACTGGGCGACGATCGCGAACAGAAAATTAGGGTAACGCAGCAGCTCCTTGAAGCTGCCATGGTCCTGGCTATCCTCGTGCTCTCGCGCGATGGTGGGAAACTTCGTTCGAGCGATCAGTAAGGCCCATATCAGCGTAATCGTCCCCAGCACGAGGTAGGGAACCACCACGCGCATCGTCTCATGTTTCAAGTAAGCATCGTAGGTATTGGCCGCCTGCATGGCGGAGATCTGAGCCGGCTTCAATTCGATCCCGGAGAAGATAAAAACTGTCCCCCCTAGCACGCCGGTGATAGCTCCCAGAGGGTTGAAGGCCTGGGAAAAATTCAGACGTCGGGCGGCACTTTCAGGCGATCCCAGCTGGGCGACAAAAGGATTGGAGGCAGTCTCCAGGAACGAAAGCCCGCTAGCGATGACGAACAGCGCTAATAGAAAAAATCCGTAACGTCCGATAATTGCGGCAGGCCAGAAGAGGAAGCTCCCGCTGGCAAAGAGCAGCAGGCCTACCACGATGCCGAACTTGTAACCCATCTTGCGCATCAACAGCGCAGCGGGAATGGCCAGCAGAAAATATCCCAAATAGAACGCCGACTGCACCAGGCCGGCCTCGAACCGGGAAATGGCGAACGACTTCATGAACTGGCGGATCAGAACGTCGTTGAGATTGCTGGGAACACCCCAAAGAAAAAACAGCGCGGTCACTAGAAAAAAAGGCACAGCCAGGCCCTGCGGGATCAGTGGCTGTTTTGTATCTCTAGCTTCCGTTGAGTCTGTAGGCAAAGGCCCGAGCATCGACGCGTGTGTCCTTTCCTGGTTCTAACAACTCAATCTCCACAAAGGTGCACGTGGATGCCCAGCTCCGCCATCATAGCCGCCTTGGCTGCTAGCGCCTGGTCGGCTACTTGGCTGGTCGGAGCATAAGCCACGTTGAGATGGTTCGCGCGATGCCTTGCCATGAACTGGTCGCGCGTAATGCCGTGCAGCAGAGTATGCATAATCGGCCACTGCGGGGTGACCGACTTCAGTCGCCGCGCCGTCTCTTCGGCCGGTAGTTCGATCGCGGTCGCCCGGCCCAGGTCAACATGCAGCGCACCACCTTCCACAAAAACGCGGCTCCAAACCACGTGTCCGGGCTTGCAAACTCCGTTGAGCGTGCCCCCGCCCAGCCGGAAGTACATTGGTGGCTGCCGTTCGCAGCGCGCCTTGGCATAGCCGCCCGCGATATGCGAAGCGGGAACGGCCCCGGAAATCTGAAAGACCCAGACGAACTCGTCGATGTCGCCCGCGCTGTAATGCTCACCCCAGCGAACGTCATGCAGCGTCGTGGCTGGGTCAAGTTGCATCGCGTTCCAGACCTTGTTGGTGATCAGAGCGTCCAACCCCGCGCATTCGTCCACCTCGTTGAAGTGTGGCAAGGGTTTCCCGGCATACAACTCCCGCCCCTTGGCGTCGAAGACGGGCGGCCGGTCCACGTTATTGAGCAGGCCCTCCACCAGATCGGAAGCCGGCGCCATGTCCTTCAAGCCCTGCTGGTATTGGATACCGATCGCATCGCAACCGAACTCGTCGGCAATCCGCATCGCCGCGATATACATCTTGCACTGCCCCAGAATCTGCTGATCGGTTAGATCGGTCTCCTCGTTGGCCCCAGTGACGAAGCTGAGCCCGCGGCCGTCCAGCCACTTGCGAACCCCCTGCGCTTCGTTATCGGTAACCGTCGCCATGGCGGCAACCAAGGCTGACTGGCTGAGCCGCTCCTTGTAAACCCCCGTGGGGTTGAGGAGATAGTCTTCGATGATGGCGTTATACATGCCCATGCAGCCCTCATCGAAGACGCCGAGAATGGCTTTGCTTATCTTCAGATTGCGGGCCAGCGACGCGCCCAACTCCCTCTCCGCTGCGGGCAAAGCCGACAAATCCAGTTCGTGCACATGGCTCAAATCATGTTGGATTACATGTTCCTTAAGCCATTGCTGCAAGCCACGGCGAAAGAATTCGTCCGTGAAGTCCTTGCTCCAAAGAGTACTGAAGGCCACTCCGCCTTTGTGCAGGCACCCATTCAGATTCAGCATGCCTACCAACCCTGGCCACTGCCCTGACCAGTTGGCCACCGTGAGAATTGGGCCTCGATGATGCTCCAGGCCGGAGAAGACATTGTGGCTGTACTGCCATACCGCTTCCGCGACAATCACCGGCACATCGGGATGGATCTTCATAAAAACATCCATACCCATGCGCTGGTTGTAGATGAAGCCGTGCCCCAGCTCGTCGCGGTAGGGGTGCGCGCGGCGTAGGGTGAAGCCCTCGGCACGAAGGGCTTCTGTCAGCTGCTTCTCCATTTCCGCCTGAGCTGGCCAGCAGACCTTATTTGCAGATTGGCGCAAGTCGCCGCTGGCGATAAGCAGAATTTCACCGGCGACAACGGGGGTGGGCGATTCCAGGACAGGCACTGCATACGATGACATCTGCAACTCTCCTCAATTTTCTCCGGACTCCTGCATAGACGTTACTGAAGGCGCTGGCGCCGCGGCTATGTCGGTTTCGCACTTGGTGTGGACCGAACCTTGCCTTATGGCGGCTCAATTGTCTTAAAACGTGCAAACGCGTCATCCCAGGCGTCGCCCGGCCGTGGAGTCAGGGAAACGTATTCGATTGAGCCGGCAATCGCGCTCCTTCCCGCGCTCACATCCTGCAGGTGGCCGGTGGCCACCGCCTGCAGCATCACATTGCCCAGCGCTGAAGCCTCCACCGGACCGCACACGACTCTCCGGTCGCACGCATCCGCGATCATCTGGCACAAAAAGTGATTAAGCGAGCCACCCCCGACCACGCGAATGCAGTCGAGATGCCGTCCGGTCAGCTTTTCCAGGGATTGAAGCACCGAGCGGTACTTTAAACTCAGGCTCTCGAACGCGCAACGTGCGATTTCTCCTACCGTCTCTGGAATGGACTGCTGTGTGCCCTTGCAATAGGCGCGTATCGCTCCCGGCATGTCCGCCGGCATCTGGAACTCTCTTGCATTGGGGTCGAAGAAACGCTGCAATGACTTTGCTTCGGCTGCGGCAAAGGTGATGTCGTTCCAGCTGTAATGGCGGCCCTCCCTCTCCCAGTAGCGAAGGCACTCCTGGATTATCCAAAGGCCGGTAAGGTTCCTCAGCAGCAGAATCGCCCCGTCCGCGCTGCCTTCATTGGTGAAGTGTAAGCGGAAGGCCTCCTCCGAGGTGTTCGGCTCCTGTACCTGCACCCCCATCAGGCTCCAGGTGCCGCTGCTGATAAAAGCACTGTGGTCGTCCAGGTCAGGAATAGCCGCCACCGCGCTGGCCGTATCGTGAGAGGCCACGGCAATTGCGGGTAAATCTGCGCTCAGATTAGCGTTGCGCAACATATCCTGCCGAACCGGCCCCAGGATCGTTCCCGGCTGGACGACCGGACTAAGCATCGGAAGCGGAATACCCAGCGATTCGAGCATCTCCCGAGCCCAGTCCCCCCGAGCAGGCGAATACATCTGGGTGGTGGTCGCCTCGGTATATTCGTTTTGTTTCTCCCCGCACAGGAAGTACAGGTAAAGGTCGGGAATCATGAGGAGCTTCTCGGCGAACTCCAATTGAGGGTCGCCGCTTTGCAGCATGCAGAAAAGCTGAAAGAGGGTGTTGATCTGCATGGTCTGCACTCCCGTCTCGGCGAAGATGTCTCGCTCCGCGAATCGCTCGAAGACAAGACCGGGTATTCCATCGGTGCGTGGGTCGCGATAGTGATGGGGGTTGCCGATCAACCGTCCACAGCGGTCCAGCAAAGCGTAATCCACTCCCCATGCGTCCACCCCAATCCCCAGGGGAGGGTCGTCAAAACGCGCCCGGTATCGGTGAAGTCCGGCTTCGAGCTGAGTCCAGATCCCCAACGCGTCCCAATAGACGCCGCCCGCGAGGCTAACCCCCGTATTCGAAAACCGGTGTAATTCGTCCAGCAGGAAGGAGCGGCCGTCCCATCGGCCCACCATTAGCCGGCCGCTCGAGGCGCCGAGGTCGGCCGCTACGAAGTTGGCGGTATGGCTCATCCGTTGTTTTTAAGAAACTTCATTACCTGCGACGTCAGGGCAGAAACGAGTTGTTCGATCTCCTCACCCTGCGCCCCCACTGGTCTCGTAGAGTTGCTCGTCACGGTCTCACTGGCCCCAAGCCGTGGATCGGGCAAGCCCAGCCTTTTCTTGATTGCCAGCAGGTCCGGTATTTTATCGGCAGGAATCTCGTTAATCGGCGTCCCCAACTGGCGCGCGATCATGACCGTCTTGCAATAGGTGTCCACCACTTCCACATACCACTCTGCATGGGTGATGGTGTCCCCCCAGCAAACGATTCCGTGATTGGCCAGCAGGATGGTGTTGTGATCCTGCACAAACGGCAGAACTGTCTTGGCAAACGCCATCGTGCCAGGTGTTTCGTAGGGGGCTAGCGCTACCGGGCCGACGAAAACCTCCTGCTCGGGGATCAAATTGCCCGGCGGCACCGTGCCGGCGATGGCATGCGCGGTGGCGTAAGGAGGATGACAGTGGACCACCGCCTTGGCGGCGGGCACTGCCTTATAAATTTCCAGGTGCAGCAAAATCTCGCTGGTCGGGCGGGAACCGCCGCAAATCTTGCGATTCTCCAGATCCACCAGCGACAGATCTTCCACCCGCATGTCTCGCTTACTGCACAAGGTCGGGGTGCAGATCACATACTCGTCTGCGACCCGAACCGACATATTCCCGCCGTTGCCGTCTACATATTGCCGGTCCCACAGCTTCTTTCCTGTGAGCACCATCTCCTCTTTGACAGCCCGAGCTTCGGGCGAGTGAAAAAGCTCCTCCGCCTCGCGCCTTGTCGAAGGGGAACCGGCAGATTGGAAACTTCCGATGCACTCAGAAACCGCGCGGCGGACAATGGCAGAAACAAGAACCGGGTCGGGACTCTGCATGGGCTTTGGGTAACCGCTAACGATAACAGTTGCACCTCAGTTGTGGCAAAATGGGGGTCTTGCTTTTCAAAGCAGGGACACCGAGTACATGAGAATAGACGCAAGTGTCAGGCGGTTGCTTCTCGATTTCGACTGGGCGCATGAGTGAACGTCCCAACAAGCCATGGGTGGTCCTGGTAGGCGGCTTTCTAGGATCCGGCAAGACCACCCTCATTCTGACCGCGGCCCGCGAGTTGCAAAGGCGTGGTCTGCGCAGCGCCATGGTATGGAATGACCAGGGGGAAGACTTGGTCGACAGCCGCTATGGGGCTCTATCAGGCATGCGCTCCGGAGAGGTTACCGGAGGCTGTTTCTGTTGCCGCCTTTCCCAGCTCATAGATGCCATTGACGATCTGCGCGCATACGCACCAGATGTAATCTTCGCCGAACCGGTAGGCAGCTGTACCGATCTCTCGGCCACTGTCCTTCGCCCGCTGCTCGAGTACAGCGAGGTATATCAGCTTTCGCCGCTCACGGTCCTGGTGGATCCGCTCCGCGCCCGCTCCATGCTTGCAGAGGATGCCGATCCTGAGATGCGTTTCCTTTTCGACAAGCAATTGCAGGAAGCCGATCTGGTCTGCTTTACCAAGTCCGACCTCTTCCCTGACTATCCCGAGATCGGCGTCCCCCACGCAAGGCAGCTGAGCGCCAAGTCCGGACAGGGCGTCGCGGCGTGGTTGAACGAGGTCCTTTCCGGGGCCATCGCCCGCGGCGATCAGGCACTGGAGATCGACTATTCGGAATACGCGCGGGCAGAAGCGGCGCTCGCCTGGTTGAACTTGCGAGCGGTCTTCGAACCCAAAAGTCTACTTGCCCCCGCGATGTTGTTGGGGCCCTTGCTCGACCGACTCGACGCTGCCCTCAGCTCAGAGAAAATCCCCATCGCTCACTTGAAAGCAATTGTCACTTCGCCCACAGGCTTCCTCAAGGCGGCAATCTGCGCCAATGGGCAGGAACCAGTCGTCGAGGGTGACCTTGACGCCTCTCCGGCCGGCAAGCTCGAACTGCTGCTCAATCTCCGTGCGGTGGGACAGCCGGCCCAGGTGCGCGAAATCGTTGAACGTGGGATTCATGAGCCAGACATCGGCCTGACGAACTCGTTCATTGACTGCTTTAGCCCCGCAGCACCGGTGCCGGAACGGCGGATTCCGAAAGCCGTCTGATGGCTGCCGCAAGGCTCATCCATGAACCTCTAACGTGAGATCGCTGCCCTCGGCGAGCATCAAAGCCTGCTCCATCTGAAAGGTAGTTCGTCCGTTGTTCTGCTTCACCGTGTGGGAGTATGTGCGCCCGTTGCTGCGCACCGAAGTGGTGGCTCCCGTACCTGTAATTTCGCACCAGCGGCAAGGCAGTTTGCCTGCCATCACCCGCAGGGTAAGCTGCATGCCCCGAGTAGCCAATGGACGATAGGAGAACGTCCCCCAGCCCGTTCCGGTAGACCAGAAACACTCAAACACGTTATGCGGGATTCTTGGCACGGCGACCACCGAAGCCGTCGAGCCATCGTAGTGAAATCCGCTCAGAGCAACCACACTCGTCCAGGAAGCCATCGCGCGCGCATAATGATGACCGCACTCCGCTTCATCCCACGGATTGCGTTTTTCGCCATCGTACCGGGAGCGAATGTTTCGTATGGATTCGAGGCCTTGCTCGACCATTCCGGAATACAGCATCAACGCCGCGGTCGAATGTTCAAAACCCGTCATCACTTCCGCAAAGTAGGGAAATGGAATGCGCGGCCGGGGTGCGGTGGCATAGTCGCAAATGACCATGGCTGCTTCATCGTTGAGGGCGAAGGTCCGCTCCACATTGTCGTGCTCCTCAAGACTGCGCTTGTAGTTGTATTTGTAAATGGATTGTAATGTTGACTGTACGTGTTCTTGCGCCACCAGCGAACCCAATCCCGCGACCTGGGCAAGATACTGTCCAATCAACTGATCGATCAGGCACCCGCCGCCCACCTGGTATTCGGGGCTCTCGGTGTTTCCCGAACCCATGTCGCTGCGCAGATTGGGAGCAATCTGGTCAGCGGGAAGGCCGTGAACTTTTTGAATATAGAAGCTTCCGTTGAACAGATTGCTATCGATCCAACTGCTTCCCTGACTGAAAAGCCTGTGATACTCGTCGGCAGATGCGGTGTCGCCCATCGAGCGGGCCATCTCCTCTCCAGCACGTAATGCGCCTAGATAGTAGATTCCGCACATCGGGTTTGGCCCATAGAACTCCACGTCATAGGTGTTGTGCTGCACCCCTTCAAGAACACCGTCGCGGTTGGCATCCCATCCGCCAGGAACCCAGGCAAACTCCAAACCTTTTTTTATGCGCGGCCACATCCTTGCCAGCCATTCATTGTCGCCTGCGAGCTTCCAATCCATATAGGCGTGCATGATCTGTCCCATCTGGCCATCCGCGGCGGCGAAGCCGGACCTCGCCCTGCCGTCGGGAAGCAGCTGACGAAAGTGCATCGCTCCCGCTTCGTCCATCGAGTAGCCAAAAGCAGCCTTGCGCAGAGATCGTGCCAGGGAGGGAAAAAGATGGGCGGTAGCCGTCTCATAGTTCCAAACGTGGGTACAGTTGCCGAAGCAGCAGCCAATGTGATCGTCCACTCCTTCGAACGCGTGGAATTCGCCATCGGCAGTCCGGAAGCAGGTTGTTGAAGCCAGCGTCGAAAGATTCGCACTGGCGGCTTCCTTCACTACGGAAGGCAGGGTGCTTGCGCCAAAGGCATTCGAAAAAGCCCGCGTACGTGATTCGAGTTCTTCTAGATTTGTTGCGGTGTATTGAGCAACCTCCCAGGCATCCTTGAATCGGGTCGCATAGAAGTTGCCAATGATGGTATTGCCTTCTCCTGGAGGAGCAGTCCAGCCGCACCAGTTGGGGGTGCGGTTGGGAAAATTCCACGACAGCAGAAAAGTGAAGCTTGCTGATCCTCCCGCAGGTATCGAGCTTTGCTGACAAACCACTCCCACTGCATTGCGGGGCTCCGGTTCGTTATGCAGCTGCCCGTCGCGGGAAAACACATCCCAGAACAGCATGGGTGAATTCCACCATCGTCCCTGGGGCCAACCGCGCCAGTAGCTGATCGCAGAGTGATCCCCGGCGAGCGCTGCCAGTGCAAAAGTCCCTTGCAGTGGATCGCCTGCCGGCACACTCGGATTGCTCATTAAAAGGCCTTCCAGCTCGCCGGACTTTCTATATTCGTTCAGCCGTGAATCTTGTACGGACCTCGCTGCTCCGCCCACTCCCGGTTCAGGTTTGACCGGGTTATCGATGGAAAAGGCAAGCCCCACTTTGGCCGTTGAGTGGCCAGGGTTGTGCACGCGGTAGCGCAATATCGCAACCGGCAGCCCGGAATCATCCGCATCATGCGGAATGAATGGAGAGAATGCATCGAGCTCCACCTGAACGGGCAGGCTCGGGTCTTCGAATTTGATGTTGGCGAGCGGATACTCACCAGTAAAAGTCGCGCCTTGAATCCGGCTCAGTCCAGGGGAATTATTCGAGCCGAGCCCGTCTTGACCCTCATATGGGGGCAAAATTCGTGCTTCGAGTACACGCGCAATCGGCTTGGAATTACCTGCTTGCACCCAAATCGACGGCAAGGCATAAGCGGGCGAGAACCCCTTGTTCGGGCGGTTGAATATCTCCCAATCTCGCAGTTGTCCTCGGCCGCCCAGACTCAGACTACCGGCAGCCACGCCGCCCAGGGGAAAGGCAATCATCTTGAGTTGCCGTCCAGTAAAACGGCGCGGGTAGGAGATATCTGGAGTTTCCCTCGTCGACGATTCTGCAACTGCCGACAGATCCGGCCAAAGACCGGCTTGCGTGCTCGCGCCAAGTGCGCTTGCAGCCTGCTTCATGAAGCCGCGTCGGTCAACCTTATAGTCGTTCCCCATAAATGAGCCTTCAGGTCCTCTGCATGCTGTCTATCAACTTGTACAGGATTGAGCGTGCCTGCTTATTGCGTAGTTTGATTGAACCACCTCACGTGCACCGTCGTTCGCTTTATGATCACTTGTGCACTTGTAGGAGCGGGGAACCAAACTGTGCGTCGCTTGCCTTTTCTCTCGCCAATCATTGTCCTGGCTGTTGCTCTGCTTTGCCCAGACTCCACAGCCAACGCCCAAACGGCCAACTCACCCGCAAGCGCTGGCGCTGCATCGCTCGCGATCCTGACGCCTGATGTCGATTCACGCATGGTCTCGCCCGAGAATCCTACGGGAGAAAAAGGCAAAGGAGCTATGCGAACGCCCGACCCGGCGAATCCAGACCTGGCATTTTCCCGGGCAGCCTCCGATCTGGGCCAAGGATGGAAGGTTCGACCATTTATCAAAGTGCCCGCCCACACCACGGCGACCATCATGGATGTCTCCGGGCCGGGAACCATCAAGCACATCTGGATGGCCGCGACGGAGGATCTGCACGGGGTAGGCCGCGCAAGCATTCTGCGCTTCTACTGGGATGACGAAACCACGCCGTCCGTTGAGGTGCCGATGTCGGACTTTTTTGCCATCGGACATGAGACCTTCGCGCCCGTCAACTCAGCCATGGTCGTCGATAACCCGACCTCCTCGATGAACTGCTATTGGCCCATGCCCTTTCACAAGCATGCCCGCATCACGTTCACCAATGACAGCGACAAGGATCTACCGCTGCTGACCTTTCAGATCGACTATGAGGCCGGTGCCGTTCCGCGGGAAGCAGGCTACTTCCATGCCCAATGGAGGCGGGCCAGGGTGGAACGCAGCAACCCCTCGTACACCATTCTTGACGGCGTAAAAGGCGAGGGACGATACGTTGGAACTTTCCTGTCGTGGACGCAATTGGCGAGCGGATGGGCTGGCGAGGGCGAGGTCAAGTTCTACATTGACGGCGATGTCGAATTTCCCACCATCGCGGGTACCGGGACGGAAGATTATTTTGGTGCGGATTATGGTTTTCCAGCCACTTACTCCACCCCCTATGTTGGCAATGTGCTCGACCATAAAAGCAAGGATTATGAGGCGGGGATGGCGTGGAGCCTATACCGGTGGCATGTGCCGGATCCCATTAACTTTCACAAAGATCTGAAAGTGACTATTCAGGATTTAGGCTGGTGGCCCAACGGGAAGTATCAGCCTCTGGACGACGACTTTGCCTCGACGGCGTACTGGTATCAGCTGGAACCCCATGTTCCATTCCCCAAGCTTCCGCCACTCAACGAGCGCTGGACACGATGATCCCGGGCCAACCGCCGGACCGTAACTACAAATGGCTCGTTGTCGGCATACTGTGGTTCGTTTGTTTCTTCAACTACGCCGATCGCCAGGCCATCTTCGCGGTATTTCCCCTCATCAAGCAGCAGTTGGTGCTGACCGACGTTCAGTTGGGCGTTGTGGGCGGCGCCTTTATGTGGATGTACGCCCTCTTCGGCCCTGTGGCCGGCTGGCTATGCGATCGTCTTCCGCGCAAGACGTTGGTGCTGGGAGGATTAATTGCTTGGTCGCTAGTCACCGCATTGACGGCAGTTTGCCACACCTACGGACAACTGATCCTCTGCCGCGCGCTGAGTGGAGTCGGAGAGGTGATCTATATCCCGGCATCGATGTCTCTCATCGGTGACTATCACGGAGCCAGTACACGCTCTCGCGCCATGTCTCTTCATCAGTCAAGCGTCTATGTCGGCTCGATTGCAGGCGGCGCTTTTTCTGGCCTCATAGGCCAATTCTACGGTTGGCGATGGAGCTTCATCCTCTTCGGATCCTGCGGACTCCTGTTTAGCGTGGTTGTGGGAAAGTTCCTCCAGGAACCCGTGCGAGGCAGTTCTGAGCACGTAGCGTTATTGCCCGTTACCACTGGAGAAGGCAGCCTGTTCGAGGAGCTGAAAATTCTGCTCCTGAGCCCCGTTGTGCGCCTGCTGATTCTGACCTTTATTGGCGCCAACTTCGTGGCCGTCGTCTTTCTAAGCTGGATTCCGTCGTTTCTGTATGGCAAATTTCACATGAGCCTCAGCATGGCGGGATTGAACGGTACCATGTACTTGCAACTCTCATCGGTCGTGGGCGCCCTCTGCGGCGGCCTGCTGGCCGACGTCCTGGCCCGCCGATTTGCCGGTGGGCGCATGCTTACGCAGGCACTCGGTCTCTTCCTGGGTATCCCGTTCCTCTTCTTCACCGGTTGGGCGGCCTCGGTTCCGGCTGTAGTGCTGGGCATGATTGGCTTTGGCTACTGCAAGGGCATTTACGACGCCAACATCTTCGCTTCGCTCTACGATGTTGTCGCAGTAAGACAGCGCGGAACCGCCGCCGGCATGATGAACTCCATGGCGTGGCTTGGGGGCGGCTTCGCCCCCATCGTCATCGCGCTAGCCGCCAGCAAATACGGAATGGGCCCAAGCATCAGCGGAACTGCAATTGTTTACTTCGTCTCAGGATTTCTCATGTTGCTGGCTGCGCGGCGAACCATCCTCGCCCTATCAAAACGTGAGAACCTGCCGATCTAAAAAGAAGTTCCGCGGGAGTGCGTGTCTTTGCAGAACTCCTATGGATTGCGACGGGTGCCCACGTTCGCCTCAGCGTACGTGGGCCGAAAAAGACGGGCGAAGCCCTTCATCGGTCTTTCGGGATGGTCACCAGCAAAGCCAGCGCGCGGCTAGCAAAAGTAACTCTATCCATCCACTTCCACTCATGCCAAGGCGGGCCACTGCCCTCAGACTTGTCAGCCGAACGGCGGGGCCATGGGCCTTTGGCCCACCCAAGGATGAAAAATCGCGGCTAGCCTGAGGCTCCGTCCTATAACGGCTGCTGAGGTA
This sequence comes from uncultured Acidobacteriaceae bacterium, assembly GCA_963743365.1. GTDB lineage: Bacteria > Acidobacteriota > Terriglobia > Terriglobales > Acidobacteriaceae > PALSA-350. The sequence continues at coordinate 273,061 of CAVUQE010000007.1, read as the reverse complement.
AGCGCTACCTTCCCCTTTGTCGGCCCGAGCGGACTCCGGATTTCCTAACAAGCTCCACCAATCAACGGCCGCGAATGCGGCCTTCAAACAAACCGCACGAGGCTTACTGAAGCCACAGAGCCTGATAGGAAATCCGGAGGGAGGCGAGGGAACTGCAGTTCATCTTCGCGCGCAGTAAATGTCTCGTGCGCGAACGGCCAAGCCCGATTTATTCGCTAATTGGCTTGTCGACAGCATTTACGATTATCTGCCGGGGTTGAAGAATGTATCGGTACTCACGCAGAGACTTTGTTAAGAACGCGTCTGTCGCCCTAGTCGGAAGCCGGGGGCACTGGTTTCAAGCGCCGGTCGAGCGAATTGATCTTAAAGAATGCGTCCTGGTAACTTCTCAAAACCCTACTCCCCGTGAGGTCAAAGCCCTTACCGTCCTGAGTGAGGAGTCGTACAAGCGAAGCGGCCTTACCTGGAAGGTCCAATCCTCCTATAGAGCCACCGCTCCAGTTACGATATACGCAGGGATGGCGTCCTCCATGGCCAAGGTGGGGCCGCGGACGCAATCAGCGGCGGCTGCTCTCAACGGACATGTCCCGGAGATGTATGCGATTCATACTGGAAGCGACGGCAGCGGACACTGGATAACCATTGCCGGGAGCGATGAGCGCGGAGTGCTCTTTGGCGTGGGTCAACTCCTCCGCCTGATTGACTTTGACCGGCAAACAGCAACCGTCCAGCGCAGCCGCCTGCCTACACGCAGTAGCCCGAAATATCCTTTGCGCGGCCATCAGCTGGGCAATCGCCCGAAAACCAATGCCTACGACGCCTGGACGGCGGAGATGTGGGACCAATACATACGCGACTTGGCCGTCTTTGGAACCAATGCTATCGAACTCATCCCGCCCCGATCTGACGATGAGCCAGACAGCCCTCTCTTCCCCCTCCCCCCGGCACAAATGATGGTAGAAATGTCGCGCATCGCGGATAGCTACGGATTGGATGTCTCGATCTGGTATCCAGCGATGGATAAGGATTACGGCGATCCGCAAACAGTAAACAGCGCCCTAGGCGAATGGGAAGCTGTATTCAAGATGCTCCCGCGCGTCGACGTTGTCTTTGTGCCCGGAGGCGACCCAGGCCATACCGAGCCCAAGTATCTTCTGAACCTGCTGCAAAAGCAGAAGCTTGGTTTGCGAAAATACCACCCCAAGGCGCAGATGTGGGTTTCTCCGCAATCTTTTTCAGCTGCCTGGATGGACGAGTTCTTCTCCATTGTATCTACGGCGGAGACAAAAAGCTGGCTGGACGGCGTAGTCGTAGGGCCGCAGTCGCGGTTACCGCTAGCAGAGATTCGGCGCCGCCTGCCCGCGCAGTACTCCATCCGCTTCTACCCTGACATCACACACAGCACGGGATGTCAATTTCCCGTTCCGGACTGGGACGTGGCTTATGCCCTCACCGAGGGGAGGGAGACGATCAACCCGCGCCCATTAGGTGAAGCCAACATCGTCAGGAAATTTCTCCCGGAGACCATTGGCTTTATCACCTACTCCGAGGGCTGCAACGATGACGTGAACAAATTCATCTGGAGCTCCCTGGGGTGGGCCCCGCAGAGAAGTGTAATCGATGTCCTCCGCGACTATTCACACTACTTCGCCGGCAAAGAGCAAGCCGAAGGCCTCTCCCACGGCCTGATGAGCCTGGAACAGAATTGGCAGGCCCCGTTGGCCGCCAACGCCTCCGTTGCCGTCACTCTTTCCCAATTCCAGGACATGGAGCGCAACGCCACGCCTGCGGTACTCGGCAACTGGCGATTCCAGCTAGCGCTTTATCGTGCCTATTACGACGCTTATGTGCAGAGCCGTTTGGCACAGGAAACCGCCCAGGTAGAGCGCGCCATGGCCGTGCTGCGCCAAGTGGACGAGATCGGCTGGACACCCGAGCCGCTCGAGATCGGCGCGCCGCCAAGTGCCACGCCGCCGAATGGCAGAGCCCCGATACTGCTTCTCGGCGAAGCGCGGGATATTTTGCAACAAACACTGATCCAGTCTGCCGGTGGCAGCCTTCGGGCAAGAGTTCTGGAGTTGGGCGAAGCTCTGTTCCAGAGCATCCGGATGCAATTAGCCGTGGATCGTTACCGTGGAGAGGCGGTCGTACGCGGCACCAATCTGGAAACGCTGGACTATCCGGTGACCGATGCTCCCTGGCTTCTCACTAAAATTTCCGAGATCATGCGAGAGACCGATACGGCGAAGCAGCTTGCCGGCATTCGGGCCTTATGGCACCGCACGGATCCTGGTCCTGGCGGCTTTTATGACGATCTGGGAAACGTGGCCAACCGTCCCCACCTGCTCCTTGGTGAAGGGGCAGAGCGAGACCCCGAGTTCCGGGCCACTCCGCTGACAGGTTTCCTTTATCCCGACGTGCTCGGCAGCCACGCGCCCATTGCCTGGAAGCGATGGGCCGAGTCGCTCTTCGATGCGCCTCTAAAAATGCGCTACACCGGTTTAAACCCAGCGGCGCACTACCGTTTGCGTGTGGTCTACAGCGGGGATCAGCCGACGAGAAAAATGCGGCTGCTCGCGAATGAGCAGTTTGAGATCCACCCCTATGTGCTGCGTCCCTGGCCACCTGTTCCACAGGAGTTCGAGATCCCTACCGCCGCAACGTCCGCAGGAGAACTCACTCTTTCCTGGACGCGCGAGCAAGGGCTAGGAGGCTCTGGGAGGGGCTGCCAGGTTTCCGAGGTCTGGCTGATCAACACTGCGGAACCGGGGAGCAGTTAGGGACGCGTGAGTCGCGTCAAACGCGCTTAGCGTTGACTTTCGTGGCCAGGCCCACTTTTTCCAGCATCCAAATGCCCCAGTAGTTGACATCGAGTTCGTACCAGGCCATCCCGTGGCGAGCCGAAACCGGGTGCGCATGGTGGTTGTTGTGCCAACCCTCTCCACCTGTCAACAGGGCGACCCACCAGTTGTTGCGGGAATCGTCCCGGGTTTCGAAGCGGCGCGAACCCCAAATGTGAGTCGCGGAATTCACCAGCCAGGTGACGTGCAGGCCAAGTGTGACCCGAAAGAAGATGCCCCATAGCGCCCAAGGCCAGCCGCCCACGGCCAGCAGGGCAAATCCCAGCACCGTCACCGGCAGCCAGTGGAACCGATTCAGCCAGCGGTAGAAGCCCTGTTTCATCAGGTCGGGGGCATACCGCTTGAGAACACCACTGTCGTTATGCAGTGAGCCGTTCAGAATCCAGCCCATATGCGACCACCATTTGCCGTCTCGCGGCGAATGAGGGTCGCCCGGCTTGTCGGTAAATTGGTGATGTAGGCGGTGAACGGCGACCCAGTAAACCGGGCTCCCCTGCAGGGCCATGGTGCCCAGGATCGCCATCGTGTATTCCAGCCATCTGGGAACGACATAGCCGCGATGCGTTAGCAGGCGATGATAAGAAAGGCCGATTCCCACGTTCTGCGTAAGCACCCAGGTCACGGCAAAGACCGCCAGGGCGGACCACCGGAACTGGAACAGCGCCGCTACCGCTCCCAGGTGGAAGATGCCGATGATCAAGGCGAATTTCCAATGGAATTTGCCCCGATTCGGCTCCAGGGCCCTCTGTAGCTCAGCTGCTTCCGTCGCTCCGCTTGCTGCGGCTGTCGCCATCATTACTGCACCGTATCCTCTTCAGTAGGCTAGTCGGCGCAAGCTCCAACCGGTGTAAGAGTTGCGTAATACCTGATAGCGGGACGGAGCCTCCGTCCTGCCCCTGCCGCCCAAGCAGCCAACAGGTTGTGGTTGTCAGGAAATAGGTCGTATACTGAATATGCGACCGGCACGGTCGGAATTGCATCTCTAGGAATAGCGAGAATGCTAAGACTCACCAAGAAGGCGGATTACGGTCTGATGGCGTTGAAGTTCCTCGCGGAGCGCCCCGACATGCCTTCTCTGAGTGCCAAGGATATCGCGGAAGCTTACGGCATTCCTCCGCAGTTGCTGGCCAAGATTCTGCAGCGGCTTACCAAGGCAGGGCTGCTTCGTTCCCACGCCGGTACCAACGGTGGATATGCGTTGTCCCGTGCGCCTGAGGACATTACGGCCTTTGAGGTGATCGGCGCGATCGACGGGCCCCTTTTTATTACCTCTTGCGAAACCGGGCCGCATGGTTGTGACCTGACGGATAGCTGCACCGTCCGCGAGCCCTTGCGCAAGGTAAACGAGAGTATTTCCGGTGTGTTGAAGGCAATTCGCGTATCCGACTTGTGTGAGCATGAACCCAACCGGAAATATCATGGCAAGCCGGTGGAATCCATGCTGGTAAGTTTGGGCAGCTAAATAATAATTCGTAAACGATAATAGTTCGTAACATTCGAGTGCGAGAATGTTGAGAGCAGGAGAGAGCTTAATGAGCACCGTTGAGACTGCAACGACAGCCCCGGTAAATGTGAAGCTGCCGATTTACATGGATGACCATGCCACCACGCCCATGGATCCCCGCGTGCTTGAGGCTATGATCCCCTACTTCACCCAAAAGTTCGGCAACGCAGCAAGCCGCAACCACTCCTTCGGATGGGAAGCCGAGCAGGCGGTCGATCATGCTCGCGAACAGATAGCTAAGCTGATCGGCGCCACCGCCAAAGAAATCATCTTTACCTCCGGCGCGACCGAGAGCAATAACCTCGCCATCAAGGGCATCGCCGAGATGTATCGCGAGCGGGGCAATCACATCATCACCCAGGTCACTGAGCACAAAGCGGTGCTCGATACCTGTAAACGCCTCGAAAAGTATGGCTATCGCATTACCTACCTGCCCGTGAAGGCGGATGGCCTGATTGACCTGGAAGACCTGAAGCGAGCCATCGACGACAAGACCATCCTGGTTAGCATCATGTTTGCTAACAATGAGATAGGCGTCGTTCAGCCGATTGCTGAGATCGGCAAAATCTGCCGCCAGCACAACATCATCTTCCATACCGATGCGGTGCAGGCCGTGGGCAAGATCCCGGTCGACGTCAACTCCATGAACATCGACTGCCTGTCCCTGACCGGGCACAAAATTTACGGCCCTAAGGGCTGTGGCGCGCTGTACGTCCGTCGCCGCAATCCCCGGGTACAGATTTCGGCACAGATCGACGGCGGCGGCCACGAACGCGGTATGCGCTCGGGAACCCTCAACGTCCCCGGAATCGTGGGCTTGGGCAAGGCTTGCGAGATTGCCTCCGAGGAAATGGCCGCTGAGGCGGAGCGGTTGGGCAAGCTGCGCGACAAACTAAAGGACAAGCTCTTGGCCAACCTGGATTACGTCCACGTCAACGGCTCCATGGAGCATCGTCTGCCGGCCAACCTCAACGTCAGCTTTGTCTACGTCGAAGGGGAGTCGCTGCTGATGGGTATTAACGATGTTGCAGTTTCCAGCGGTTCAGCCTGCACCTCGGCGTCGCTTGAGCCATCTTATGTATTGAAGGCCCTGGGCCTGGGCGATGACGTAGCACACAGTTCGATCCGTTTTGGTTTGGGCCGCTTCAACACCGAAGCCGAAGTTGATTACGTTGCGGACAAGGTCATCGATGTCGTGCAAAAGTTGCGCGAGCTTTCGCCTCTCTATGAAATGGTGAAAGAAGGCATCGATATTTCAAAGATTGAGTGGCAGGCACACTGAGAGCATTTCGCTTTTTGGTGTGGACACGCAAACGCTTGGATACGAATTTAGGGAGATAGAAATGGCATATAGCGACAAGGTAATTGATCACTACAACAATCCGCGGAACGTGGGCCAGATGGACAAGAGTCAGTCTGAAGTAGGTACGGGTCTGGTCGGCGCCCCGGAGTGCGGCGACGTTATGCGTCTGCAAATCCGCGTCAACCCTGAGACCCAGGTGATTGAAGAAGCAAAGTTCAAGACCTTTGGCTGTGGTTCCGCTATCGCCTCCTCTTCGCTCGCCACCGAGTGGGTTAAGGGCAAGACGGTCGCGGAAGCAATGCAGATCAAGAACACCGACATTGTGAAAGAGCTGGCTTTGCCGCCCGTTAAGATTCACTGCTCGGTGCTCGCGGAAGATGCCATTCGCGCGGCCATCGGCGATTGGAAGAAGAAAAACGGCGTAACCGAAACGGCGGAAGCCACTGCTTCGGTAGCCCATTAATTTAGAGGCAAGATGGATCTAGCTGTCCTCAATGCGGAAAATGCAGCGCCGAATCAAAAGGGCATTCAGGTCACGGAGCGCGCCCTGAAGCGGATTCGCATAGCCATGGCCAAAGAGGGAGTCTCCCCCACCGAGGGGGGACTCCGCTTGGGCATTCAGGGCGGGGGCTGCTCCGGTCTTTCCTACAACATTCGCTTCGACTCGCAGCCCAGAGAACGCGATCGCGTGTACAACTTTGAAGATGTGCGCGTCTTCGTCGATCCCAAGTCGTTTATCTACCTCCACGGCATGATTCTCGATTACGAAGAGACGCTGATGCGGCAGGGCTTTAACTTCATCAATCCCCACTCGACCAAGTCTTGCGGTTGCGGTTCATCGTTTTCGGCGTAGACGCGCCGCGGTCTGCTTGCCCGGATTTCCTGTGGAGCTAGTCGGCGTGCGCAGCGTACAGGATATTCGGGTCGGCCCTTATGCAAATTATCGACAGAGTCAGTGCGCCCGCAAAATGCTGGTCCTGCGGCCAGGAGGTCGCGGACGGGCAGCCCTTCTGCACCTCTTGCGGCAAAGTCCAGCCGCCCCAGCAGGCCGGCTACTTCGACATGTTTGGCCTCCCGCCGAAGCTGGATTTAGATGTGAAGGCGCTGGAAAAACAGTTTTACCGCTATAGCCGAAAACTGCATCCGGACGTGTACGCACGGGCCACGCAGCAGGAACAGGATTGGAGCCTCGCCCAAGCCTCGCTGCTGAACGACGCCTATCGCACCTTGAAGAATCCGCTCGAGCGCACCAAGTATCTTCTCAAGCTCGAAGGGGTGCAGTTCGAAGAGGAACGCGGAGCAGGCAATCTGAATCCATCCAAAGTGCCGGCTGATCTACTGGAAGAGGTCTTCGAGCTGAACATGCAACTCGAAGAATTACGCCAGAATCAGAAGATGGGCGAAGACGACCCACAATTGCGCCGTGATCTCGAGACTGCAAAGAACCAGTTTGCCGCCCAACTCAGGGCCCTCGACGACCAAGTGCGTTCCCGTTGGTCGGCCTGGGATTCCGCGTGGGAGCAAAACGACGAAGCGGGAAAAACTGCGGCTAAAGAAGCGATGACCTCGCTGTTGCAGCGCCGCAGTTATTTGAAGAACCTGGTTCGTGATGTGGAACAGACTCTGGGAGAGTCTTAAGAGTTATGGCGGATGAGCGCGTAGTCGGTATCGATCTGGGCACGACCAACTCCTTGGTCGCCTTCATGCAAGGCGAGAAGCCCGTCGTCATCCCGGGGGAAGATGGCCTCAACCTGGTCCCCTCCGTGGTCGCGCTGGCGCCTGCTCGTGATGGCGGTCGTCCGGCAATGCTTGTCGGCAACGGAGCGCGGCACACGCTGCTGCATGCGCCCGAGCAGGCTATCTATTCCGTTAAACGTCTCATGGGCCGCGGGGTCGAGGACGTGACCGAAGAACTGAAATTCTTTCCCTTCCGGCTGGCCGAAGAAATCCAGCCGGGCGAGGTGCTTCGCATTCGCCTGGGAGAGTCGGAGTTCACTCCGCCGGAAATTTCGGCGCACATCCTGCGCCAACTCAAGCGGAATGCGGAGCGATACTTCGGCGCGCCAGTAACCCAAGCGGTCATCACGGTGCCGGCGTATTTCAATGATGCCCAACGTCAGGCGACCAAGGATGCGGGACGTATGGCCGGGCTCGAAGTCCTGCGTCTGGTCAACGAGCCCACCGCCGCTGCTCTAGCCTATGGTCTCGATCGCCAAAAAGAAGGCATCATCGCGGTCTACGATCTAGGCGGCGGCACCTTCGACATCTCCATCCTCAAGCTGCACGAAGGCATCTTCGAGGTCATCGCCACCAATGGCGACACTCACCTGGGCGGCGATGACATCGACAACCTCTTGATTGCCATCGCGCTCGACGACATCGCCGGCGATATAGGGGCCGATCTGCGTCGCGAGCCAGAGGTCATTCAGGCGATACGCAAGGCAGTGATCGAAGCCAAGATCGCGCTATCCTCGCAATCCGTGGCGCAAATGGACGTCAAGCTCCCGCAGGGTGGCCGCTACCGGCGTGAAATTACCCGCGAGCAATTCGAACAGCTCATTCAACCCGTCATCTCCCGGACCCTTGCCCCGTGCCGCGACGCGCTGCGCGATGCGCACCTTAGTCCCGATCAGATCGACGAGGTGGTGCTGGTCGGCGGTTCCACCCGCATACCCGCGGTGCAGCGCCTGGTCAGCGATGTGTTTGAGCTCCCGCGGCGCGCCAAGCAGCCCCGCACCGAGCTCAATCCCGATGAAGTAGTCGCCCTCGGTGCAGCCGTCCAAGCCAATATTCTGGGCGGCGGATCGAAAGCCACCGAGGATATGCTGCTGCTCGACGTCACCCCGTTATCCCTGGGCATTGAGGCGCTCGGAGGGGTCGTCGCCAAAATCATTCAGCGCAACTCAACCATCCCTGCCTCTGCCTCAGAATCCTTTACCACCGGGGTCGATGGCCAGACCAATGTCGCCATCCACGTGCTGCAAGGTGAGCGTGAGATGGCCAAGGACTGCCGATCGCTGGCGCGCTTCGACCTCAAGGGGATTCCGCCCATGAGCGCCGGGCTGCCGCGTATCGAGGTCAAATTTCTCATCGACGCCAACGGCATCCTGCACGTTTCCGCGCTCGAGCAGCGCAGTGGCAAACAGGCAGAGGTTTCGGTGAAACCGGCCTACGGCCTGACCGACGAGCAGGTCGAGTCGATGATCCTGGAGTCGTTCGATCACGCCGAAGAGGATATTCACCTCCGACAATTAGTCGAAGCCAGGAACGAAGCGGACACGATTCTCAGCGCAGTGGAAAAGGCTCCTTCCCATCCTGCCTGGCTGTTGCTTGAACCGGACGAGCGGGCAGAGATTGGCGTCCTCAGCGCAGAGCTAAACGTACTCAAGCAGGGCGATGATCTACAGGCGCTGCGCGCCGGCACCGAAGCGCTCGACAAGGCTACCCACCGCTTCGCCGAGCTCATGATGGATGCGGCCGTATCGAGCGCAATCAAGGGCCAGACGATGCAATCTGCGGACGACAAGTTGGGCCAGGGACCGACAGCACCGCACCCCATCGCCCAGGCCGAGTTTATGGAAAGAAAGTAAACCGAATGACTGACAACATGGTCCGCGTCACATTTCTTCCCGAAGGCCGTACCGTGGAGTTTGAATACGGTACTTTACCTTACGGGCATCATGGAAAGCCCATGTCCTTTCTCGACGTGGCTGAGCATTTCGACATTTTTCTCGATCACGCCTGCGGCGGTTCCTGTGCCTGCACCACCTGCCACCTTTGGACGAAAGAGGGCAGCGACGCCCTTTCGCCGGCCGATGACGACGAGCTGGACCGTCTGGACATGGCTGCGGATTTGCAGTTGAATTCCCGTCTAGGCTGTCAGGCCGTGATCACCGGTCCAGGCAACTACGTGGTTGAGATTCCCAAGTGGAATCGCAACTATGTCTCCGAGGGCAAGCCGCTGAGTTTGGCGGAAGAGAAGTGAGGAACTGACGATGGCGCGTGAGATTACCTGGAATGACGCGGAAGAGATAGGGATCCAGCTGCAGGAAAAATTTCCCGACCTGGATCCCTTCGCAGTGCGCTTCACTGATCTGCACAAATACGTAATCGGTCTCGAAGGTTTTGCCGACGACCCCGCAAAGTCCAACGAATCCAAGCTAGAAGCCATTCAGATGGCTTGGCACGAAGAACACAAAGACGCCCAGTAGCAGATTTCACTACTAGGTCTGCGACCAGAACGTAATAGGAACTAAAGTGGAAGTGGGACGGGTGCCCCAGGTTCGCCCCAGCGTACCTGGGCCGAAAATGACGGTCGAAGCCCGTCAAAGCTTTTGCAAATCGTTTCCTCCCACATACGCTTCAGGCGAAGGTGAGCCTCCCGTCCCTTGGTTCTCTAATGACACAGTCCCGAAGAGACGGCTGAAAGTTGCTGAAAATAGCCCAGGACGTCAGTCCTGGGTGAACCCGGGATCACACGTGAATGCTGACAGGTGATCATCCAGGCGGTGACCCCGAAACATCAAATCGACCTCATAGCCGCATTCGGCTTCACCCCAACCGCACGCGGCATCCGCGCTAGCTCGGCCGCCGTCGAGGCATCGGGAACCGAGCAACCCGGCGTAATGATGTACTTACTTCCCGCCTGCTCCCGCGCCAGCGTCCACTGTTTCCGAATCTCCTCCGTCGTGAGCTTATCGAAGTCCACCTCATCCACACCGCCGGCGATCGCCTGCGAATAGACCTTGCGCACCTCAGCAACGGGAATGCCGCTAGTCTTCACTGAGTAGTTAATGACCGGCGCCGAAAAGTCCTTGAATTGATCCAGGAAGGGTCTCTCCAAGGTATGCAAGTGAAGCAACGTCAGCTTGGTATCAGCCAGGGCCACGAGCACGCGCTTGTCGTAGGGCCGGCTATAGCGCTCGTAGTCCTCGACCGACCCAAACTTGCTGGTCGCATTAAAAACGCTGACCAGTGTCCCCGAGCACCCAATCTCTTGCGAGCGGCGGATATGGTTGATGGTCGATTGCGTAATAGCTTCCATCGCTCCCTCCCAGGCCGCAGTGTTCTCCTTCTGGAAGGTATGGATGCTGCTGATCACGTCGCTCCGATCCTCCCCACCTTTCTTCCCAGCGAACTCCGGCTCGGCCGCCAGCAGCAGCATCGCCGTCATGTAGGGACCATAGAGCGTATCGATAAAATACGCGTCGCCATGCAAGCCGTCGCGCACCAGCTCCAGGGTACGCAGTTGCTCGGGATAAGGGGTCTGCAGAGGTTGCAGCTCATACCACTTTCCCGTCGTTGATCGCGGATAGTCAAAGTCATTCATGATTTTGACAAAATCTGTATCGTACATCCGATGAAAGGCAAGGTGGTCCTGTGCTTCGAGTTCCGCGGTAGGGCGCTTGTAATGGTGCCACATGCTGAATGGGGGGCGGTCCACTTCCTCTCCACGCAGTGCCCGATCCACTCGTTCCTTGTGCGTGAGACGGGCGGAGCTTGCCCGGGATGATGGAACCGCCGTCATCGCTGTTGCTGCAGCCATTGCGGAGATGAATTGCCTGCGATTCAGCAAGTGTGACTCCTTTCACTAAAGAAGGGCGTACTCAACGCCATTCGAATGCGCTGCGGATCAGCTCAAAAGACTCCTGGGCTTCGTAGTAGATTGACAAGACGTCGAACCGAACCTGCTCTGGAACTATGGGCATTGTCTGAAGGTATTGCCGCGCCATTCGGCGGAGCATCCGCATCTTGTCCTCGTCAACTGCGGCATCGGCAGTTGCCAAGCTCCGGCTGGTCCGTGTTTTCACTTCAATAAAGCAAAGAGTCGTATCGTCCCAGGCCACCAGGTCAAGATCGCCACGAACCTTCGCGCTACGCCACCCGCGCGCTACCACGATGTAACCGCGGCGGCGCAGGTAGAAAAAGGCTGCTTCTTCGCCACGGCGCCCCACCTCCAGATGGGCCGGACGCGTCGAGCCTCCCCTTATACGGATGGCGAGAGAGTCGCTGGCATGAACAAATTCCTCAAGCAGCCGGAGGGAAAGCATGGGCTCCATTGTCGCCGGAGTGGGCCTCTTTGCCAACTATTCCCGGTAACCCACCCTCCACCACGCTGGCGAATTGGTCCCAACCTCAGTCCGTAGCCCGGAAACGGAGCAGAGTAAAGCGATTGAAAGATCGGGCCGCAATTTCGACGACGTTGGAGCAGACGCGGGCAAATCCCTCGGCTTATATGGAACAATGACTGATACCAAATAACCCGTTCGGCCAAATGGGGACGCAGGTAGTAGCAAGAGTACCGGCAGTCTCCGGGAATTCTCTTAGGCCTATCGGATACTTGCCTAGGAAAATCATGCCCTCCGCTGCGCTTCCCAAGGCATCGGGCAAGCCTTAAGACCTGCTATGTTCGCCGGCAGACGGGCTACACTACTGGAAAGCGCGCGACGTGAAAACTCCGATCACCATTTCGAAGGAAGACTATCTAAAGGCCGTGCTCGAAGCGGAGAGCGAGGGGCAGGCTGTCATTCCCGCCACCCTGGCGCACTGGCTCTCCGTGTCGCCGCCCGCGGTCACCATGGCGCTGAAGCGCTTGCGCCGTGATGGCTATCTCGAAGTCAAACCGGACGGCATCGTGCGCCTCACCCCAAAGGGCAAGGAAACTGCCTACCGCACCGCCTTGCGCCACCATCTGATCGAACGCATGCTGGCTGAGATGTTTGGCATGGAGTGGTATGAGGTACACGACGAAGCCGAACGCCTGGAGCACGCGGTCTCCCCCGCTTTCGAAGCCAAGCTACTGGAAAGGCTGGGCTCCAGGGGAACTTGCCCCCATGGCAATTGGGTCTTGCCGGAAACGCCCGAGCAGCGCGGTAAGCGCGGATTGGTGCTGCTTTCTGAGGCTAAAGAAGATTCCGGCTATACCGTGGTAAGCCTCTATGAGCGCGATCCCAAGTTATTGCTTTTCCTGCACCAGGCGGGTATCGCGCCCGGGGGCCGCGTGAGCGTCCTGGCGAAGAACTACGACCGGACGATCTCCATCGAGACCACCGCCGGCCGCTCTACCCTGGGGCATCCCGCGGCAGAAAAGGTCTGGGTCAAACGCCGAAACTCGGGCAAAGCATAAGCGCAAATTGGTTTTAGAATTATTGCAGAAGGTAGAACGTAGGTTTCTGGTGCGATTCCCAAAGTAATGGATTGTCGAAGAGTTGTCGCATTGTGAACTGGCGTCGTTGAGGTAGCCTCGATGCGAATGAGGAATCTTTCCTTTATCTGGTTCGTCGGCGCCGTGGTCTGGTGGATTGACGCCGCTGTGGCCGTCCACTATGGCAACAAACCGCACGCGATTCTGGCCCTCGCCGTGGCCTGCGTCTTCTTCGCCGCCGGCATCATGTGGATCAAGAGCACCGAAAAGCGCTAATCAGTCTACTGATTCTGAAAGCGTGCCTCGGTGAGGTCCAATTCGCGCTCAATAGTTCTCAGCAACTCGTCATTGATCTTGTCTTCGTTTCGTAATATGACTGCGGTCGAGCGTTCGAGCGCGCGAAGTTCCTGGGCAAGATTGCGTTCATAGCGTGCCAACGCTATCTCCCGTTCGGGCTGCATCTGTTCCCCACCGGCTTCGATCAAGGTGGCACGGATCTGGTAATGGCGGGTCATGTCTTGGTAGATGGCCGCGTGATCAGATTTTGCCTGCCGCGATAGATCCTTCAGGTAGTCGAGCACGGTATTCAGTATGACCAGGCGAGCCTGCCGCTCTTCCATGTTGTTCTCGCCGCCCACTGCGAGTCCCAATTTCTTGATCATCGCCGGCAGTGTAAGCCCCTGCAGGACTAGGGTGGCGAAGATCACGCAAAAAGTGAGAAAGATAATGAAGTTCCGCTGCGGGAAAGGGTCTCCGTTCTCGAGTACCGTAGGCAGTGAGATCGCGGCGGCCAGGGCCAAGACTCCACGCATTCCTGTCCAGGCCACAATAAAGATCTGCTTCCTGCCTGGTAGGGGCTCTGTCTGGTGAAGCAAATGGCGCCGGATCCGGTACGCAATCGCCGCGCCTGGATATACCCAGATAATCCTAAGCACGATCACCAGGATCGCGAACGTAACTCCATAGCGCACAAGTTGGCCCACGGAGCGGTCGTGGATACCGCTCAGAATGAGTCGCAGCTGCAGTCCCATGAGGATAAAAACGATGCCATTGAGGCCGAACTCCAATACCTTCCACACCGCCGTGCTCTCGATACGTGCATTAATCGACATGATCTCGGAGTTTTTGCGCCCAAGGTACAGGCCGCAGACCACGACTGAGAGCACGCCCGACGCATGAATTCCCTCGGCCGCGAGGTAAGCGAGGTAGGGCGTGGCAAGGGACAGAGTTATTTCTACTGGAGAGTCAGTAATTTCCAGCGAGACTCTGTGGATGACGAAGGCGGAAAAAAGTCCAATCGCAATACCACCTGCCACCAACCACAAAAGTTCCAGCATCGCCAAACCCGGTCCGGGCCGGCGACCGGCCACGACCAGGGCAACGGCAAATTGCAGGGCCAGCAATCCGCTGGCATCGTTGACCAGGCTTTCCCCTTCCAAAACGTCAACGATCCGGCGGGGAAGACCGAGGCGTTTGGCAATCGCGGTGGCGGCGATCGCGTCCGTGGTTGAAACCACCGCTCCCAGAACGGCGCCCACTCGATAGTCGAATCCGGGAATCAGCCACGTCGTGCCGACCGCAATGCCGAACACCGTAAATCCAACCAGACCAAAAGCCAGCATAGAAATGCTGACAATGTTGTGGTGAAAGTCGCGCCACGAAGTGTTGAACCCGCCGATGAAGAGCAACGGGGGCAGCACCACCAGAAACACAACATCGGGATTCAGCGCGATCTGGGGCAGGTGAGGCAGGAGAGAGAGAACCACACCACCGATAAAGAGCACGATGGGATAAGGAATCTTGAACCGTTGCGCGAGTGTGGTTAGGCCTGCAACCAGGAGCACGAGAAAGAGAAGTATGAGCTCGAGGTGATGAATGCCTGCGGCCTGCACGGGGCGGTCTCCGGAAATTCAGATTAACCCAGAGAATAGCGGATGCCCCACATCGAAGTGGGGCATCCGCTCAGGCTTACACCGTGGCCGAAGCAAAGCTGGAGGCTTGCGCATGCTCCTGCTCAGCCTGCGCCACGCAACGCTCGAAGATATCCAGGCCTATCGTGGCTTCATGCTGGTTAATGATCAGCGGGGGAGCCAGGCGAATCGAGGTTTCTCCGCAGCCGAGAAGCAGGAGACCTTGTTCAAATGCCAGGGAGACGATGCGGTCGCGCAGCGCCGGCGCGGGCTCGCGGGTGAGCTGGCTCTTGACGATCTCAACCCCGATCATCAGGCCTCTGCCGCGCACGTCGCCCACAATCGGATGCTTCGCCGGCCAATCATTTAAGCGGGAAAAGAATGCCTCTCCCATGGTGGCCGCATTGGCGATACCTTCGCGCTCCAGCACGTCCATGGTGGCCAGGGCCGCGGCGATCGCCACAGGGTTGCCACCGAAGGTTGAGGCGTGAGAGCCCGGAACCCAGTTCATCAGCTCCGCCCGTGTCATGCAGATGCCCAACGGCATCCCCGAGGCGATGCCCTTAGCGATACAAACCATGTCCGGCTGCACACCGGAGTGTTCAACCGCCCACCATTTGCCCGTCCGGCCCGCACCCGATTGAACCTCGTCCACTACCAGCAGGATGCCATGCCGGTCGCAGATGCGCCGCAGCTCCTGCATGAAGATGTCCGGTGCCACCACGTATCCGCCTTCCCCTTGAATGGGCTCGATGAAAATGGCCGCCACTTCTTCCGGAGGCAGTGTGGTCTTGAACAGCTTCTCTTCGATGTAACGGGCGCAACCCAGCGCAAACTTCTCCTCCTCCTGCGGCCCTCCGCTACACCCCCGATAGGCATAGGGATAGCGCACGTGTGTGACTCCCGGAACCAGCGGAGCAAAACGCCGCCGCTGCTGCGGCTTGGAGGCAGTGAGCGAAAGCGCGCCCATGGTCCGTCCGTGGAATGCTCCGAAGAAAGAGATGATGTTCTGCCGTCCGGTGTGATAGCGGGCGAGCTTCAGAGCGCACTCAACGGCTTCCGCACCGGAATTGCCGTAATAGAAGCGATGGGGGCCGGGCATCGGAGCAATCGCCGAGAGGCGTTCGGCGAGCGTCACCATGTGTTCGTAATAGAAGTCCGTACCCGAGATGTGGATCAATTCGGCGGCCTGTTGCTGGATCGCGGCGACCACCTCTGGATGGCAATGTCCGGTAGAAACCACGGCAATGCCGGCGGCGAAATCCAGAAACTCATTTCCATCTACATCTTCCACGCGCACGCCGCGGCCGCGCTTGGCTACCATCGGATAGGAACGGGTGTAGCTGGGGGAGACGTAGCGGTCGTCGCCGGCGACAATCGCGCGGGCTTTCGGCCCCGGCACCGGACCCAGGAGTTTCGGACCGTACTGGGCAAGATTCGTGCTGCTCATATGTCCATTATTCTGCATGATGCTTCTCTGCTTTCTTGGCGTCTTTATCGGCGCCGTGCCTTAGGCCAGTGAGAGACCGCCACTAATGAAATACAAGGCGGACGGAGGCAGGGCAGAGCTTCGGCGGAGGAAAGCTAGTCGCCGCCGAAGAGACTAGGTCGGGTGCAGGCTGGTGGCATGCTCAGATGCTTGCGTGGCGCGATGGGACGCGCTGACCAGCGGAAGCAAGAAACCGGCATGGGTGAGGCATCGGTATCCGTACCGCACCGTCTTTGGCTTCTCACGCGCACCTTATGCATCCTCTTGCACCATAAGGTTAGCACGGCCCTAGTCCCGGGCGTCAGTGATGCCGACAACCTGCGGCTCTGATCCATTCCTGGGTAACGGCAGCTGGGCAAGCGCTGGCCTCCCCTTTGTCAACCGGAGCGAACCCGGATTTCCTGCTACGCGGTCCTCACCAACGTCCACGTGTGCGGCTTTCCGTTAAAGAAAGCCGCATGAAGTTCGCCAACGCTACGAACCTCCACAGGAAATCCGGGGTAGCGCAGTGGAGGGACCTGCGGTGCGCCTTTCCCAACCCCCGATGCCTCCCGGAAGCGATCTTCAAAAAGTGCGCAGTTCTGGAGAGATCTGAAGTTAGCCGGCCGCCCGCGAACCATCTCTTGTCTTGTTAAAGGCACGGCTTCACAACCGGCGGAAAATCTCATGTTTTGTATCAGGGCACGACTTTAGTCGGGCCGTACACAAGGCGCATGATGAGGGCTTTAGCCCCTGAGGCCGTGCTTTCTTGCCCTGTCCGGAGTTTCTTCGATGTAAAGCCCCTGACACTACCGATTTCGACGGAGCATACGTTCCCGCCGCCTATTTCCTTTTCCACCGCGCGCCGTCTTTGGAGTCCTCAATCAAGATTCCCAACGCCGCCAGCTCTTTGCGGATGCCGTCGGCACGGGCGAAATTCCGCGTCCGCCGAGCCTGCTCCCGCTCCGCTAGCAGGGCGTCAATTTGTTGATCGCTAAGCGAATACGCAGCCACCAGCTCTGGTGCCGCCAGGTCGCTTCGTCCTTCTTCTTGCGCCCATTGCAGCGCGCCGCGGGCAATCTCAGCATCCCGATCTTCGAGAATGGCAAAGACTTCGTCAAACCGCCGCAAGGCCTCGAGGATACCCGCGACATTTCCCGAATAAAGCTTCCCGGAGTCGGCAGCCACATTCCCGGCCCACACTAGGTCGAAGATGGCTGCCCGCGCCCTCGAGGTATTCAGATCATCCGCTAGGGCCTCAAAGAAGTCCTGCTGTGCCTTTGCTGCCTGGGCATCCAACTCTGCATTCTGCCCCACGGGCCAGCCACCGTTGCGGATCCGTTGGTAGAAAGTCCGCACCCGGTCCACCGCGCTGGCTGATTCCGTCAACCCTTCAATCGTGAAGTTCAAGGGATGCCGGTAGGGAACTGAGATAAGCAGAAAACGAATCGCCGATGCCTTATAGCCCTTGAGCAACAAGTCACGCAAAGTAAAGAAGTTGCCCTCCGACTTCGACATCTTGCGCCCATCCACCAGCAGGAAACGCACGTGCATCCAGTGGTGGGCCAGGGTCTTCCCGGTGGCCGACTCCGACTGGGCGATCTCGTTTTCATGGTGAGGGAACATCAGGTCTTCCCCCCCGGCATGCAGGTCGAAGCTCTCGCCCAGGTACCTAAGCGCCATGGCGGAACACTCAATGTGCCAGCCCGGCCGGCCGGAACCGAGCTTGGTGTCCCAGTGTTTCTCCCCCGGTTTGGCGGCCTTCCACAGGGCAAAATCGCGTGCCGAATCCTTGTCGTACTCGTCCAGATCCACCCGTGCACCATCGCTAATTGCGGTGAAGTCCTTCTTGGACAGCTTGCCGTACTCCGGAAACCCGGCGATGCGAAAATACCAGGAGCCATCCGGGGCCTGGTAAGCAAGATTCTTGGCCGCCAGCCGCTCAATCAGATCGACCATCTGCCCGATATTTTCCGTGGCCCGGGCGATGATCTCCGGCCGTTCGCAGCCCAGCGCGTCCAGATCCTGGAAAAAAGCGCGCTCATACTTCTCCGTGTATTTCTCAATGCTCAAATGCGCCGCCGTGGCATTGCGGATGATCTTGTCGTCCACATCCGTGATGTTCATGACCTGCAGCAGCTTACGTCCCTCCTGCTTGAGGAAGCGGCGCAAGATATCCAGCGCCAGGAAGGTGCGAAAGTTGCCGATATGCCCGTAGTCATAGACCGTGGGTCCGCAAACGTAGATGCGCAGCGTCTCGCCGTCGATCGGCTCTAGAACTTCGACAGTATTGGAGAGGGTGTTGAAGAGCCGGATGGTCGTCCGGGGCGGAGTCTTGGGGGACGCAATTTTATCGCCAACTGACCCCGTCGCTACCGGCATGATCCTCATCCTAACGTCTTCAACGATCCAACGTCCACCAAGGCCGCCTGGCCGTACCCAGATGGGCAGCGGAGCTACCCCAGCAGCTTCTGCACCTCGGCCACCGTCTTTCCCTTCCAGTGGCGGCTGAAGTTGTCGAGCGTACATAGACTTACGCTGCGCATGCGGTCCACATAGAGCGCTCCGGACAAATGATCGATCTCGTGCTGCAGGATGCGCGCGTACCAGCCGGAGGCCCGTATCACCTTCGCTTGGCCATGCTCATCCAGGCACTCGACCTTCACTTTGCGCGCCCGGGGAACCAGGGCAACGAAGCCAGGCAGGCTGAGGCAGCCCTCAAAAAACTCGATCTCAGGAGGCGATTCCAGCGTCAGCACCGGGTTGATGATGACGTGGAAAGCCACTGGCTTTCGCTCCCGCTCAGCCAGCGCCTCCCGGCTGATGTCTTTCGAGTATTCTTCGCGGTCTTCAATAACTGCGAGCTGCAACGGCACGCCCACCTGCGGCGCGGCCAGGCCGACCCCCGGCGCATCCTGCATCGTCTCCCGCATGGCGGCGATAAGATCCCGCGTGCTGGGCAGCAGGATCTCCTCCGGCCGCAAAGCCTTGGCGCGAGAGCGCAGAACTGGTTCTCCAATGGACCTGATTTTCAGGATCATGGATACCCCAGCGCCAGCGAAGCGTGTGCGGTCAGATCCAAGGAAGCGAAGCCGCCGGCCAGGAACCTGGGCCACGCAGCGGCTGCGATCATGGCCGCGTTGTCTGTGGAGAGAGCTACCGAAGGAAAGGCAATCGGCAGTCCCCGCTTGGCGGCTTCCGCGGTGAAACGCTCCCGCAGTTCACGGTTGGCAGCAACGCCGCCGGAAACCAGAATACTTTCCGCCCCCAAAGCCTCCGCAGCCTGGAAGGTCTTTCGCTTCAAGTCGTCGACTACGGCACGTTGGAACGACGCGATCAGGCCCAACGTCCGGGCATCGCACAGAGTGAGTGCCGCAATCGGCCCAGACAGGGGGTGGGCAGCCAGGGCCTCCCGCCGCCATTCGATAGAAGGGTAGAGGTCGTGAATCTGGACGTAACGAAGCACTGCCGTCTTGATCCCGCTGAAGGAGAAGGGAAATCGAAGTGGGTCCTGGGGCGAATTGGGGCGATGCGCCTTCTGCTTAACCTGGCTAAGGGTAAATGCGACGGCCGAGGGGTCCCCGTGCGGGGCGAGCTCGTCGATCCACGGGCCGCCCGGGTAGCCCAGTCCCAATAGCTTGGCGACCTTATCAAAAGCCTCGCCCGCTGCATCGTCGAGCGTGGCGCCCACGTTGCGGTAGCTAAAGCTCTCTCCCTCACGCTGGGTCAGATAAAGATGGGTGTGGCCGCCGGAAACCACCAGGGCCAGGGATCGTGCATGGCCAACGTCGACCATTTCCTGCTGCGCCAATAGAACGGCGTGAATGTGCCCCTCGAGATGGTTGACCGCGATGAGCGGCTTGCCCAGGGCGAAGGCCAGCGACTTGGCATACGCAACGCCCACCAGCAGTGCACCCGCCAGGCCTGGGCCCTCGGTTACGGCGATAGCATCGAGCTCAGTGAAGCTAATGCCGGCTTTGTCCAACGCCGCCCGAACAACGGGAACGATGTTGCGCAGATGTTCGCGGGATGCGAGTTCCGGAACCACGCCGCCGTAGGGCGCATGCACGGCAATTTGCGAGGCCACAATGCTCGATAGGATGCGGTGCCCACGCTCCACCACTGCGGCCGCAGTTTCATCACAAGAGCTCTCGATGGCAAGAATCAGCCCGCGGGCCGGGGCATAAGCGCCTTCAGCGCCAGAGAGCAGCTGGCTGGGTTGACTCACGTTTCTATAGTAGTAGACATGGCAGTATCGGCACCCAGCGGAGCACAGCATGCAGCAGCGGAGATCGTCGCCCGGCTCCGCGCCGCTGGCCACCAGGCTTACTTCGTGGGCGGTTGCGTGCGCGACCTGCTGCTGGGCCGCGAACCCGAGGATTTCGACGTCGCCACCAGCGCGCCGCCGGATCAGGTGCTCGCCATGTTCGAGAAAACTTTTGCCGTAGGCGCGCATTTCGGCGTTGTCCTGGTCTGCAGTCAAGCACCTGGCGGCGAGGAGATCGTGACCGAAGTCGCTACGTTTCGCAGTGATGGCGCCTACACCGACGGACGGCATCCCGACGCAGTGCTCTTTTCCACCAGCCCAGACGAAGATGTAAAGCGTCGCGACTTCACCATCAACGGCATGATGTTGGACCCAGCCAACGACACCGTCCTGGACTTGGTGGGCGGCATGCAGGACCTGAATGCCGGCTTGATCCGTGCCATTGGCGATCCCGCCGACCGCTTCGCGGAAGACAAACTGCGCATGTTGCGGGGCGTGCGCTTTGCTGCCCGCTTCGCCTTTGACCTGGAGCCCGCGACAGCCAGGGCAATCCAGCACCTGGCTCCATCCGTGATCCAGGTGAGCCACGAACGCGTCCGGGATGAACTGACCCGGATGCTCACCGAAGGCCACGCAAAGCCCGCCTTCGAGCTGCTGGACGAGACCGGGCTGCTGCTCCAGGTCCTTCCTGAAGTCGTCAAGATGAAAGGTGTTGAGCAGCCTCCGCAGTATCACTCTGAAGGTGATGTTTGGGTGCATACGCTGTTGTTGCTCGATGGGCTGCCCGCCGGCTGTCCGCTGACCCTGGCCTGGGCTGCTTTGCTGCACGATGTAGGCAAACCCGCGACATTTCGCATTGCGCCGGACCGCATACGTTTCGACGGCCACGTGGAGGTGGGGGTTCGGATTGCCGAGGAAATCTGCCGCCGTCTCCGATTTGCCAATCACGAGACGGAGCAGATCCTGTCGCTGATTGCCAATCACATGCGCTTTGCCGATGCGCCCCGCATGAAGGAGTCCACCCTGAAGCGGTTCTTCCGCCTCCAGCAATTTGACCAGCATCTGGCCCTGCACCGGCTCGACTGCCTGGCCAGTCATGGATCCCTTGACTTGTACGACTTCGTCCGCCAGCGCTTTGAAACCCTGCCGCAAGACCAAGTCCGACCGCTCTTGCTGCTGAGCGGTAAGGACCTAATCGAAGCCGGCTACCGCCCCGGCCCGCAATTCACCCAAATGCTAGCCACGGCCGAGGATGCGCAACTGGAAGGGACAATTCAAACCCGCGAGCAAGCCCTAGCGCTGATCAAGGAACGCTGGCCCATCAGCCACTAGCCAATTCCTCATGGAAACCCCACGCCACCCCTTGTCATCCCGACGAGACGACTTGCCTGTGGCAAGTTAAGGGAGAAATGACACTGCAAAATCGCCATGGAGGCCAGGCCTGGAGGGCCGACCGCCAAACGTGAGCCCAGCCCGGAAGGGCTGGGGCTCAATCGCGAAGATGATCCGAGCACCGTAGGTGCGGCACTAAACCTGGGCTCGCCCGCATCTTGTCATCCTGAGCGAAGCCGAGGGACCTGCGGTGCGCCCTTCCCGAACGCGACTGCAAAAAAAAAGCCCTCGACCGACGAGGATCTGCAGTTGCGCCTATCTCCCCCTCGGGAGATAGGCGCACTCGCGTGAAGTCCTACTTCTGCGCGTGTTCGAAGCGTTTGTTGACCTCATCCCAGTTCACCGTCCCCCACCATGCCGCAAGGTAATCCGGCCGCTTGTTCTGGTACTTGAGGTAATACGCATGCTCCCAGACATCATTCCCCAGAATCGGAAAGTGCCCCTGAGAAATCGGATTGTCCTGGTTTGCCGAGGTCACGACCTTCAGCTTGCCGCCTTCAAAAATCAGCCAGCCCCAGCCCGACCCAAACTGCTTCGCAGTAGTCTCATTGAACAGCTTCTTGAAATCCGCGAAGCTGCCGAAGTCCTTCTTGATCTGTTCTCCGATCTTGCCCGTCGGCTCGCCGCCTCCATTGGGCTTCATAATCGCCCAGAACATGGAGTGGTTCACGTGCCCGCCGCCATTGTTGCGCACGACCCCGCGAATGTCCTCCGGAATCGTGGCCAGGTTGCGCAGCAGGTCCTCGGGCGAATGTTTCGCCAACTCGGGATGCTTCTCGATAGCGCCGTTAAGGTTGTTGACGTATGCAGCGTGATGCTTGTCGTGATGAAGCTTCATCGTTTCGGTATCGATGTGCGGTTCAAGCGCGGCGTAGTCGTAGGGAAGTGGTGGCAGTTCGTAAGCCAAAATATCCTCCTGGATTGATCCCTCATCCACAGGGATGAGTCTGGGGACCAGCTCGCCCGGATCAGGGCGTGGTGCGGGTTAAAGCATTTTCACTTCTACTCTGCACAGGCGAGTTCCAAAGTGGGTCTTTTCTGGACCAAACACCGTACTCCGTTCGTCCCTCTGTGTACACCAGAAGTGAAAATGCTGTTCGGGAAACCATTGGCGGGCAAAGCCACTGAGCGCAACGGCTGCGTCTGATTGCCCACTCCAATATTGCGTCTCAATCCTATGGGATGCAACTCGGGCGAGTCAGGTTCCGGATTCTACACAGCAGGCGACGCCGGTACAAAGCCGGTTCCCCTGACCCCTTATGGTGATGTCGATCAGGAACCGCTTGGGTACACTCAGAATAGTTCGCAGTGCTCCCGCACCTGCCCTGATTTTTTGAATTTGAGAATAAATTTGCATTGACCCGGACACGAATAACCCGCAGGCAGCTTTTGCGCCAGGCGGGCGCTAGCGGAGCGCTCGCCTTCGCTGTGCCGGGTCTGGCAAACAGCGAAGAGCCACAAAACCAGCCTTCCGCCGCCGGAAATACCCCCAAGACTGAAAGCCAGGCGGCCGAAAAGTACGCCCATCCGCCCGGCGTCTTCATCAATCGCCCGCTCACCCAGGTCTCCAGAATGGCAGAAGCCCTCCTGGACGATATGGCGGGCCGAAACTCTGACTTTTTCTTCAATGAGGCGAGCCCAACGAGCGGCTTGGTGCGTGACCGGGCGCCGGTCGTCGGACGGTCCCTCAGCCGCGTGGCCAGCATTGCAGCCACCGGTTTTGGATTGAGCGCTCTCTGCATTGCCGCCAAATATAACTACCTCCGCCCAATCGATTGCGAGCAGCGGGTCGAGAAGACCCTCGCTTTTCTGCTGGAAGAGTGTCCGCATGAGCACGGTTTCCTCTACCACTTCATTGACATTGATAGCGGACAGCGCCTTTTCGGCAGTGAGTTATCGTCGATCGACACCGCGCTGCTGCTTTGCGGAGTGCTTCACTGCCGTCAGTACTTCACCGGCAATGCCCGTATCGAGGCGTTGGCCACCACGTTTTATCGCCGCATCGACTGGCAGTGGATGATGAACGGCGGTACCACGCTCTCCATGGGCTGGCTGCCCGATCAAGGCTTCCTCAAAAATAGATGGGATATCTATTCCGAGCTGACCACCATGTACCTGCTGGCGATTGGCTCCCCCACACACCCCGTTCCCGCCGAGGCTTGGGACGCTGTGCAGCGCCCGGTCGTTTCCTATGGCGGAATCGACTACATCAGCGGCAATGCGCCGCTTTTCATTCACCAGTACCCACAAGCCTGGTGCGACTACCGCAACCTCCGCGACCGGCACGCCAACTACTTCACCAACTCCATTGCCGCAACCCGGGCCCATCAGCTCTGGTGTCTGGTGCAGGGTCAGAAATTCCCCTGGATCGATCAGGATATGTGGGGCATCTCCGCCTCCGATTCCCGCCAGGGATATCGTGTCTGGGGGGGGCCGCCTTCGATCGGGCCCCTCGACGGAACGCTGGTGCCCTGTGCCGCCGCGGGCTCGCTCGTCTTTCTGCCCGCCGAATGTTCTCACGTCTTATTAACGATGCGGGAAAGATTTGGCGATAAGCTTTGGGGGCGCTACGGATTCGCCGATGCCTTCCAGCCCAAAGCTGGCTGGTATGGCGACGATGTGATCGGCATTGATGTGGGGATCGGTATGCTGATGGCAGAAAACCTTCGTAGCGGTTTTGTATGGGATTGCTTCATGAAGAATCGAGAGATTGCCCATGCCATGCGTGAAGTCGCCTTCCATCCTGACCCCGACGCAAACACCCAGGTTCTTTAATAAATCTCGTTTATTCTCCGCCTTTCCCGTAGTCAGTCTGTGGAAATCTCCCGGCCCGCTTATTTTCAAGTCCTTTGTAACTTCGATCGCATCAATCCGTCAGGTAATCTGCAATCCCGGTTTCTTATGGCCGTGAGGAAAACAATTCGATGACCGATCAGGCTTCCAGCTATCGCTGGATTGAAGGCCAGGGCGCTGCCTTTGGATGGCCCGGAGTAGAACCACGTTGGACTTCCAGCAGGAAAGACGCGGTGGGGATGGCGTACTCCGCCTCCAGCCGTATCTGGTTCACGGTTTCACATGGCATCCTGAATGAAATTTACTATCCCACCATTGACCGCCCGCAGACCCGGGACATGGAATTCCTGTTGACCGATGGGGAGACTTTTATCCATGAAGAAAAGCGCGATCTGGAGCGGATCTTCGAATATATCGACGGTTGTTCATCGGCCGTAAGGCTCATCAATTCCGATCCCCGGGGTCGCTACAAGATCATCAAGGAGGTCATTGCCGATCCGCATCACCCGGTAGTGCTGATGCGCGTGCGCTTTGAAGGGGATGAGAACCTGCTTTCGCGGTTGAAGGCCTATGCGCTGCTGGCGCCCCATTTAGATGTCGGCGGAGCAGACAACTCCGGTTCGGTCCTCGACCTGTCGGGTAAGCAGGTATTGCTCGCTACCAAAAACGGAATCTCGCTGGTGATGGCCGCAAGCTGCGGGTTTAACCGCGCCAGTTGCGGCTTCGTGGGCAGGAGCGATGGCTGGCAGGATCTGATGGACAATCTCCGCATGGATTGGCAGTTCGGCTCCGCGTTCAACGGAAACATCGCGCTCACCGGCGAGATCAACGTGAGCCAGCACCGCGAATTCGTCGTAGCCATCTCTTTTGGAGAAGGGCACCACTCTGCCTTAACCACCGCGTTGAGTGCAGTCACCACTCCTTTCGAGTCAAACCTGAAGCGATTCAACGAGCAATGGCATCGGACCACCACCCCGGCGGCCTTGAAGGGGGCCAGCATGGATGCCGGCCGGCTGGTTCAGATAAGCCAGAACGTAATCCTGTCCCATGAAGACAAGTATTATCAAGGCGCCTTCATCGCTTCCGCATCCATTCCCTGGGGCCAGCACAAGGGAGATGAGGATGTGGGCGGGTACCACCTTGTTTGGACCCGCGATATGGTGCAAAGCGCCACTGCGCTGTTGGCCTGCGGGCGCGTAGATACTGCCCGCCGGGCTTTGGTTTATCTTGCTTGCACGCAAAAGCCGGACGGCAGTTTTGCCCAGAACTTTTGGATCAACGGAACTCCCTACTGGAGGGGCATTCAGCTTGACGAAGTCGCCTTCCCTCTCATCCTTGCTTGGCGGCTCTGGAAGCTGAACGGTTTGGGAGGTTTTGACGTCTTCCCGTTTGTCAGGCGTGCCGCCGGATTTCTGGTCCGCCACGCTCCCGTAACCCAGCAGGAGCGCTGGGAAGAAGCGGCGGGTTACTCCCCCTCTACCCTGGCCGCCGTGATCTCCAGTTTGATCTGTGCCGCTGAGATCGAGCGCGCCAACGGAGCTCTGGAACTGGCCCAATTCCTCGAAGAGCATGCGGATTGGATTGAATCCCACCTCGAGGATTGGACAGTGACCCATAATGGCACTCTGTTACCCGGCGTGCCGCGGCACTACATGCGGATCCGTCCGCCCCAGTGCGGGGATCCTTATGCACATGATGGTTGCGCCGACGAAATCGTGCGCATCAATAACCGCGGGCCGGGGGAGAAAGTCGACTTCGAGGCACGCGACGTAGTCGATGGGGGGTTTTTGGAACTGGTCAGATACGGAGTGAGGCGCGCGGATGATCCGATCGTGATCGATTCCCTGAAGGTGGTCGATCACGTGCTAAAGGTCGAAACCCCCGTGGGACCATGCTGGAGGCGCTATAACCATGATGGCTATGGACAGCGCCACGATGGTGGTCCTTACTTGGGCTGGGGCCAGGGTCGTGCGTGGCCGCTGCTGACTGGAGAGCGCGCCCACTACGAACTGGCCGCGGGTCACGACGTGCGTCCCTATATCCAGGCGATCGAAGGTTTTAGTTCTCGCGGCGGCATGCTCCCCGAACAGATCTGGGACGGACCCGATATACCCGAGAAAGGATTGAAGCTGGGCAAGCCAACCGGGGCGGCCATGCCGTTGGTGTGGGCACACGCCGAGTACCTCAAACTGCTACGCTCGGTGACCGACGGAAAGGTTTTTGATCGCATCTCCGCTGTTGCCGAACGATATTGCCATGGCAAACGGCCGGCGCTGGTTGAGGTCTTTCGGCTCAACCGGCAACGGCATAGCATGGTCGCTGGAAAAAAACTCCGCATGCTGGCCGACGAGCGATTCTTCCTCGTCTGGACCCTGGACGACTGGGCGACCGTCCGTACGACGGAGAGCCGCGACGTTGGCTATGGCGGCCATTTTGCCGACATGGACACCGAGCCGGGCAAAGCCGGGCGGGTCATCTTCACCCTGCGATGGCACCAGCAGGATCGTTGGGAGGGTCGCAATTTCGAAGTCCGAATTGATCCCGCCTGACATCCTAGTACCAAAAGACCTCAAGACGAAAAGCAACGCGGCCCGCAAGACGTGAACAGCAAACCGAAGTATCCTCAAAAGGAAGGGTGAGGTTGTTATGAGCGAACTGGATCAATTGTCGATCAATGCACTGCGGTTTCTCGCCGTAGATGCCGTAGAGAAAGCTAACAGCGGGCACCCTGGAGCGCCGCTGGGAGCTTCCCCCATCACGTATCTGCTCTTTCATCAGTTCATGCGCCATAATCCGGCGAACGCCAAGTGGACCAACCGCGATCGCTTCGTCCTCTCCAACGGACACGCGTCCGCCATGCTCTACTCCGTGCTGCACCTTAGCGGTTACAAGGTCAGCATTGAAGATCTGCAGCAGTTTCGCCAGTGGGGCTCGATCACGCCCGGCCATCCCGAGTATGGCCATACCGACGGCGTGGAAGTTACCACCGGCCCACTGGGTCAGGGTTTCGCCATGGGCGTGGGTATGGCGATCGCTGAGAAGCATCTTGCCGCTCGCTACAACCGGCCCGGCTACAACGTCGTCGATCACTTCACCTATGTCATGTGCGGTGATGGCGACTTGATGGAGGGAGTGTCACACGAAGCCGCGTCGCTCGCCGGTACTCTCGGCCTGGGCAAAATGATTTATCTCTACGACGACAACCTGGTCTCCCTCGACGGGCCGACCGACCTCTCCTTCACCGAAGATGTAACCGAGCGCTTCGAGGCCTATCACTGGCATGTGCAGTTTGTGGGCGACGGCAATGATCTGGAAGCCATCTCCCAGGCCATCAAAATCGCCCAGAGCATCACGGATAAGCCTTCGCTGATTCGCGTGCGGACCGTAATCGGCTACGGCAGCCCAAAAGCCGGCACCAACAAGGCGCACGGTGAGGCCCTTGGCCCAGAAGCAACCAAGGCCACCAAGAAAAAATTGAACTGGCCCGAAGACAAGACCTTCTATGTCCCCGATGAAGCCAAGCAGAACTGGCTCCAGGCCGTGGACAAGGGCAAGAAGTACGAGCAGGAGTGGAACGACCTGTTTGCCGCCTACAAGAAGGCCTTCCCCGATGTAGCCGCGGAGTTTGAACGCGTGCAATCGGGCGTGTTGGCTACTGGTTGGGAGAAGAGTCTGCCGGTATTCAAGGCGGATGCCAAGCCCATCGCTACCCGCAGCGCCGGTGGCGAAGTCATGGAAGCCATCGCCCAGGCTGTGCCGGAGCTGATTGGCGGTGCAGCCGATCTCACGACTTCGACTAAGACGATCTTCAAAAATGGCGGCAACTTCCATCTCGATCCTGCCGGACGCAACATCTGGTTCGGCGTACGTGAGTTCGGCATGTGTGCCGCGGTCAACGGGATGGCAGTGCACGGAGGCTTGATTCCCTACGGATCGACCTTCTTCTGCTTTAGCGACTACTGCAAGCCTGCCCTTCGCCTGGCTGCACTCATGGAGGCGCACTCACTCTTTGTCTTCACTCACGATTCGATCGCGCTCGGTGAAGATGGACCAACCCACCAGCCCATCGAGCAACTCGCCATGCTTCGGGCTATGCCGCACATGACGGATTTCCGCCCCGCGGATGCCAATGAAACTGTCGCCGTGTGGCGGCTGGCTCTGGAGCGAAAACTGCCGGCCTTTATGGCTCTTTCGCGGCAGAACCTGCCTATTCTCGATCCCGAGAAATACAAGGTGGCCGAAGGCGTGCGCAAGGGCGCCTATATCCTTCAGGACGGCGGCGCTTCGCCGGATTTGCTGCTGGTCGCGGCTGGTGCAGAGGTTTGGCCAGTGCTGCAAGCTGCTGCTGACCTGAAGAAGGACGGCATATCGGCGCGGGTAGTATCTATGCCCAGCTTCCGCATCTTCGAAGAGCAGCCCGACGCCTACAAACAGCAAATCTTTCCCGATCATCTGCCCGCGCTCGCGGTAGAAGCGGCAGCTCCCATGCCATGGTGGAAGTATGTCGGACGCCACGGAGATGTGATCGGGCTGGAACGCTTTGGCGCCTCATCCGTGGGCGCTAAGGCACTGGAAGAACTTGGCTTCAGCCCGGCAAACATCACCAAACGCGCCAAGCAGTTGTTGGAGCGCGTTCGCCCCGCGGTCGCGGCAGGAAAGTCCTAGGGCCTTTCCCTATCACCAATGACGGGTGCCCCACACCCTGGATTTCCTGTTGGGCTCGGGGAGGCAAATGAGCTTCATGCGGCTTTCCTTAATGAAAGCCGCACACCCGGACCAGGGGTGAGGCCGCGAGCAGGAAATCCGGGTATCTCGCTCGTTTTTCGCGAGATGTGGGATACCACGAAACCGAACGTTCCTATCAATCGGGCCTCAAAGGCTGGCGGGTCCAGGCCGAAAAAACACGGGGCGAAACCCGACGATCGCTTTTAATCGATCCCTTTGTTCTCCAAAACCTTCCCGGGCACTCGGAGGCGCATCATTGGTCGAAATCAGCACAATTCTTTGGGACGTGGGCGGCGTTCTGCTGACCAACGGATGGGATCACGCCGAACGCGGCGCTGTCCTAAAACAATTCGACCTGGACGGCGCTGCCTTCGAGCAGCGGCATGAGCTAGCCAACGATCCCTGGGAAAAAGGCCTGATGACGGCGGAGCAGTATCTCCTGCAAACCGTGTTTTACCAGCCGCGCCCCTTCACCCCCGCGGCTTTTCTCCAAGCAATAAAAGACCGCTCCGGCTTGCTGCCGAACAGTGCCATGCGAATCCTTCAGGACCTAGCCGCATCAGAGGAGGTGGAACTGGCCATGCTCAATAACGAAGCCCGGGAGCTGAACGACTACCGGATCGAGCACTTCGAGCTAGGCAGATACTTCGATGTTTTCCTCAGTTCCTGCTATTTGGGGCTGCGTAAACCGGACGCCAAAATTTTCCAGCTGGCGCTTGACGTCCTGCAGCGCGATGCCCAGGAAGTGGCTTTCATCGATGATCGGGCGCAGAATTGTGAGGCGGCGGAAGCGCTGGGAATTCACGCAATCCGCTATCAGGATGAAGCACAATGCGTGCAGGCGCTGGAGCAGTTGGGACTTGATGCCGGCGTAAGGACCTAAACCAACGACTTTGCAGTAAGGAGCAAGATTCCATGGCTACCCTGGAAGTAGAGTTCTCTCCCGAAGATTTAAAAGCGGCCCAGAGTGCCGAGCGCATCCCCGAGCCTACAAGCGTCGTCATTTTCGGCGCGTCCGGCGACCTGACCAAGCGTAAGCTCTTGCCCGCGCTCTTTCATCTCGAGCAGGCCAAGCTCTTGCCGGCGGAGTTCTCGGTAGTGGGCGTCGCTCGCCGTCCATTGCAGGACGAATTTCAAAAAGACATGCGCGAAGGCATTCTGCAATTTGGCGGCGTCAAAGAAGGCGAGAATAAGCTGGACGAGTTCATTCAGAAGGTCACTTACCATGCTATGAACTTCGATGATCCT
This sequence comes from uncultured Acidobacteriaceae bacterium, assembly GCA_963743365.1. GTDB lineage: Bacteria > Acidobacteriota > Terriglobia > Terriglobales > Acidobacteriaceae > PALSA-350. Next base: position 242,446 of record CAVUQE010000007.1, on the reverse strand, counting down.
GAAGGCTATGGAAAATTGAAGACCTTGCTCGAAGGTATCGACCAGAAACAAGGTACCAGGGGGAACCGCCTTTTCTATCTGGCCACTGCGCCCGAGTACTTCGCCGACATTATCGAGCAGCTCGGCGCCCATGGAATGGCCAAGCCCGAGCATGGCAACGTCCACACCATCATCGAGAAACCCTTTGGTCACGACCTGGCTTCCGCGCGGAAGTTGAATGACGCCGTGAACCAGGTCTTTGCTGAGGACCAGATCTTTCGCATCGATCATTACCTGGGCAAAGAAACCGTGCAGAACATCCTGGTCTTCCGTTTTGCTAACGGGATCTTCGAGCCGGTCTGGAATCGTAACTACGTCGATCACGTACAGATTACGGCCGCTGAGGACATAGGGATCGAAGGTCGCGGCCCCTTCTACGAGAAAGCAGGTGCGCTTCGTGATGTGGTGCAGAACCACGTGATGGAGTTGCTCTCTTTCGTTGCCATGGAGCCTCCTATCTCTTTCGAGGCCGAGGCGATGCGCCGGGAAAAAATCAAGGTGTGGCGATCCATTCAGACCATCCATCCCATGGACACGGTGCGCGGCCAATATGGTCCCGGCAAGGTGGACGGTAAAGACGTTAAGGGCTACCGCCAGGAGGATCGGGTCGATCCAAATTCCGCCACCGAGACCTACGCTGCGCTAAAAATCGGCATTGAGAACTGGCGCTGGGCGGGTGTTCCGTTCTACCTGCGGGCCGGCAAGCGGTTGGCCCGCAGGTCAACCGAAATTACCATCCAATTCAAGCAACCACCACAGTTGCTATTCAAGCAGCAGGTAGGGGCATGCAAGGAGCTCCAGCCCAACCTGATCACCATGCGTATTCAGCCGGACGAAGGTATCTCCCTGCGCTTCGGCGCCAAGGTGCCCAGCCCGAATATGGAAGTGTGTCCGGTGAACATGAACTTCAGCTATGCTGATGCCTTCGGTAAATCGTCCGCCAATGGATATGAGCGTTTGCTGCTCGATGCCATGCTGGGCGATGCCACCCTCTTCGCTCACCGGGATGGCGTGGAGGCCACTTGGTCGCTGCTGACGCCGATCCTCGAGCAATGGGCTGCCAGCAAGCCAAAAGGCTTTCCCAACTATGCCGCCGGCACCTGGGGACCGGAATCCGCCGATGAACTGCTCTCGCGGGATGGGCGCGCTTGGCATAAGCTCTAAACGAGGAAAAACTGGATCGAGCTGCATGGCTGAAACGATCGAAGTGCTCTATTATGTCGATGCGAGTGCGGAAGCCGTAACCCGGCGCACAGCGCAATATTTCGTGGATGGCATTCGCGCCGCTGCAGGGGCGCGAGGCAAGGCGCGCATTGCCATCTCCGGCGGCCACACGCCGAAGAATGCCTTTGCCCTCCTGGCCGACCCCAGCGCCCAATACCGCGAACAGATTCCCTGGGAAAACCTCGAACTCTATTGGGTCGACGAACGCTGTGTCCCGCCAGATCACCCCGACAGCAATTACCGCATGACCCGCGAGGCCCTGCTGGACCAAGTGCCCCTGAGCGAGGCCCAGATCTTTCGCATTCGAGGCGAGCTCGACCCCGATGAAGCTGCCGACAAATATGAATTTGAGATTCGGCAAAGCTTTCGCCTGGAAGGCGCGGAGATCCCCATTTTTGATATGGTTGCGTTGGGGATGGGCCCCGATGGTCACACGGCGTCCCTTTTTCCCCACACCGCTGGTTTACACGAATTGATGCGCATCGCCATTGCCAATCACGTTCCGCAGCAAAAGGAAACCTGGCGGGTCACACTTACCTCGCCGGTCATCAACCGCGGACGGGATGTCTTCTTTCTTATCGAAGGAGCGGATAAGGTGGCAGCGCTCAAACAGGTCTTCACTGGCCCGTTTGATCCCGAAACCTATCCATCACAGTTAATCAAGCCTGCCGGCCGCCGTATCACCCTTCTACTCGACACCGCCGCCGCCGCCGCACTCCCCCCGCCTGCGGCGAATGGCGTGGGCAGGCTGGAGATCTCACGATGATTCTGGCCGGGGACGTGGGCGGCACCAAGGTCGACCTTGCCTTATGCAAGTTTGAAAGCGGACAGCTTCAGACCGTGCATGAGCACAAGTTTCATGCCCGGGAATTCGCTGGCCTGGTGCAAGTGGTCGAAGCATTTCTGGATGAATGTAGGAAGACCCTCGGGCAGCCGGTCGACCTGTTGGCGGCCTGTTTTGGAGTGCCAGGTCCGGTGCGCCAGGGCCGTCTGAAGCTCACCAATCTTCCCTGGGTGCTCGACTCCAGTCAGCTCCGAACCGATCTCAAGATCGAACATGTTTTCCTGATCAACGATCTTGAAGCCAACGGATATGGCATTGCCGAACTAACCCCTGATCAGATTCTTGTCCTCAGCCAGGGAGACCCCGCGGCGGAAGGAAATCGCGGCTTGATTGCCGCGGGCACGGGGCTGGGAGAGGCCATCCTGGTTTGGAATGGGCACACCTATCTCCCCATGGCCTCCGAAGGCGGACACAGTGACTTCGCGCCTCGCAATGAAGAGGAGATTGGGCTGCTGCGCTACCTGCAAAAAAACCTGGGTGGCCGCGTGAGTTCTGAGCGTGTCATCTCCGGCATTGGCCTGGCTAATGTCTACGCGTATTGTCGTGATGTGAAAGGCATGGAAGAACCGGCATGGTTGAAGGATCGTATGCGCACCGAAGATCCCAACGCCGTGATCGGCGAGCTGGGCGAATCGGGCGCCAGCGCGCTTTGTGCGGAAGCTTTGAACATCTTCGTCTCTGCTTACGGAGCAGAAGCGGGCAATCTGGCCTTGAAGATCCTGGCCGTCGGCGGCATGTATGTGGGCGGAGGCATTGCTCCCAAGCTGCTCAAAAAGATGCAGGATGGTACATTCATGAAGGCGTTCACCGACAAAGGCCGGCTGAGTGATCTGCTGGTGCAAACGCCGGTGCGCCTCATTTTGGAAAGCCGCGCTGCTCTCATGGGCGCCGCAGCCTATGCTGAAGCCCGTGCGGCAGAGATAGGCGGGCACTCCGAGCGCGCGCAATCCGTGCAAATGGCGCCATCCTAGCCAACGGCCCTATTCCTGGAGAGAGAGTGCTTATGCATAGCAAATCGCGGCACCCCTTTGCCGCTGTAATCGTCTTGTTGGTTGCGGCCCTGGTGGCCGTGAGCCCGCGAGCAGCCCTGGCTCATGCAGTGTTATTGAGTTCCACGCCCCAGAAAAATGCCGCGGTGAACGGACCCGATATTACGATCAGTCTCAAGTACAATTCTCGAGTCGATGGGGAGCGCTCCTCCCTTAGCCTGGTTAAGCCGGATGGTTCGGTGGAAAGAATCGGCGCCCTCACACAGCCTCTTCCCGACACCTTGTCGGCCACCGGGCATAAGCTCGCAAAGGGAGCCTACGTGCTTCGCTGGCAAGTACTGTCCAGCGATGGCCACATCACGCGAGGTGAAGTTCCTTTCCAGGTGGAGTGAGCCCGCCCCGCTATTCAAACCCTGGTACTTACCCTGCCCGCACGAAGGGAACGGTCTCATGCCGCGGGTAAAACTCAATTTTGTATCAGGGCACGGCTTTAGAGCCTGCGGAAAAGTCTGGTTTTGAAGTACGGGCTTCAGCCCGTACGTGAGTGCTTTCAAAAAGTCCGGCTTTAGCCGCTGACGTGTCGCGGGCAAATGACACGGTACGATGGGGAAGATGGCCGCTGGCTTATTAAATGAGATGACCGTTTGATCTGGCTCCTGCGCGACATTGATCTTCTGACTACGCTGCTGCGCGCGGCAAATCTTTCCTTCGAGGCGTTGCTACTCGGCGGCATCGCCTATTTGCTGGCTGTCGCGCGTCCCGCAAAAGCTGGCACGGCCGTTGAGTCCCTCTGCTTTCGTGGGATTCGCTGGGCTGCATTGGCGCTGGCGCTGTCTGAAGTAGTGGCGGTCACGCTCTCCAGCGCATCGTTGCTGGGCGACAGCGATCTGCATCTCACCGATCTGTTCAGCACCAGGTTTTTTCAAGCCGGGCTGGGCGCCGCCTTGATCGCGGGGCTCTTGTGGAGTTGTGGGCGGCTGAAAAGCCGCAAAGCTGTCGCTGCCATGATTCCGTTGAGCCTTCTCCTATTGGTCGCCACAGTGTCCGCCAGCCATGCAGCCGCGCGCATGGATAACCGTTGGTTGCTGGCGACCGCGACTGCCATCCACCATCTGGGAACGGCAGCATGGATCGGAGCCATGCCTTTCCTGCTGATCTCCCTGCCACGCGCCGAAAGCGTGGAGGAAGCGCGCGCGCTAGCCAGGCGTTACTCCTCGATGGCGCTGCTCAGCGTCATCGCGCTGGTGTTGGCTGGCGTGTACCTGGCGTGGTCTTACGTGGCGACTTGGAATGGGCTTTATGGCACCGACTATGGTGTCCTGCTCCTGGCCAAGATTTACCTGCTGCTGGTCATGCTTCTGATGGGTGCGGGCAACTGGCTGGTGGTGCGGCGGTTGAACGCCGATCCTCTGCCTCTGCTGGCACAGCTGCGGCGCTTTGCCGAGGTCGAGGTAGGGCTGGGCTTTACAGCGATCCTGGCTGCCGCTTCGATGTCTGCGCAGCCGCCAGCGGTCGACGTTTCCAATCAGGTCTCACTCCAGGTGATTGCCGCCCGCATGCACCCCGAAGTTCCGCGCCTCAGCAGTCCCTCCGTGTCGCAGCTTACCCCGCCCACCTCCATCGAAACGGAAGTACAGGTGGCAGAGTTCCACCCCACCGGCTCCAGCGATGACACCGACCGAAAGTGGTCGGAATATAACCATCACTGGGCGGGTTTAATCGTATTGGTTGCGGGCCTTTTGGCGTTTGTCAGCCGCTTTCGCGGCATGCGCTGGGCGCGCTTCTGGCCCCTCTCTTTCGCCGGTCTATCCGTTTTCATCCTGTTGCGCGCTGACCCCGAGAACTGGCCCTTGGGTCCACGTCCCTTCTGGGCAAGCTTTTCTTCACCCGATGTTTTGCAACACCGCGCTGCCGCAGTGCTCATTCTCTGTTTTGCAGCGTTCGAATGCGCGGTGCAGGCGGGCAAATTACGAGTCCGATGGGCATCTATGATCTTTCCCGGTATGTGTGCGTTGGGCGCTGCGGTTCTGCTCACTCACAACCACTCTCCCAGCGATGTAAAAGAGGACCTCCTCGCTTCGCTGAGCCACATCCCCATCGCCTTACTCGGCGCTACGGCTGGCTGGGGCCGATGGCTTGAACTGCGCCTGCCTCCCGGCAGGCCAGCCAGGATCGCAGGCTTCCTCTGGCCGCTGTTCCTGGCCGCAGCCGGCCTGGTGCTGCTGAACTATCGCGAAACCTAACGACCCGGCTTAACCGGCTGCGGAAACATTCTTTGACAAGGGCGCAGCTTTACCGGTTGCGGAAGAACTCATGTTTTGTATTAGGCCCCCGGTTGAACAGCTTGCGGAAAAACTCAGGTTCTTGAAGGGTACGGGCTTCAGCCCGTACGTAAGTGGTTGTAATAGGTTCGGCTTTAGCCGCTGAGGGGACTTCTTTGATCGCCCAGCCAACTTTTCCCGCATCCTGTTTAGTCGGGCTTTAGGATCCACAGCCATGAGGGCTTCAGCCCCTGGGCGGTTCTACCGGCTGCGGAAACATTCTCTGACAAGGGCGCAGTTTTACAGGCTGCAGAAGAAACTCATGTTTTGTATCAGGGCACGACTTTAGTCGGGCCGTACAACGCACAGCTATGAGGGCTTTAAGCCCCTGGCCGGTTCTACAGGCTGCGGAAACAGTCTCTGACAAGGGCGCAGTTTACCGGCTGCAGAAGAAACTCATGTTTTGTATCAGGGCACGACTTTAGTCGGGCCGTAGAACGCACAGCTATGAGGGCTTTAGCCCCTGGCCGTTTCTTTTCCTGCCGGTGCAAATTTTTTCAGGAGTCTGCTTAGCCATGGTGAGAACAACGAACTCCGATTGGACATAGCGATCACAAGAATCACTCCAAAGCATCAATACTGTCAGAATGCTTATAGGAGACCACGCCCTTGCTGCGCCCAATGAAAGCTCTTACCCATAGAGCACCATTCGCTCTGGCTTCGCTTCTTCTTTCCGCTGCTTGCGCAAGTTTACTGGAAGCCCAGGACACCCATCCTTCTCCGAGCAAGCAGTCGCTACCCGCACAGCCCGCAAGCGGACTCCATGCAGTCGATGTGCTGATGAGCCTTAGCAGCGACATGCAGACGCTGGCGCACTCAATTGAGCCGGCCGTAGTCAAGATCTACGCTACCGGTCTGGCGCCGGTCGAGAATGCTGAAAGCAACAAGACCGCTTTCCTGGCCCAGCAGAGATCGGTCGGTTCCGGCGTCATCATGGATGCGCAAGGCTACATTCTTACCAACGCCCATGTGGTGCAGCACGCGCGCTCTCTGAGCGTGCTGGTGTCCGATATGACCGGAGTTGCGGACGTGGGCAGTAGTGACCGTGCTGAGCCGCCCGCAACCGCGGTTCCAGCCCGCATCGTAGGCATCGATACCGTGACCGACTTAGCCGTGATCAAGGTCGAGAAATCGGGCATGCGGGCCTTGACCTTCGGCGACTCCGATCGCGTCCATCCAGGCGAGTTGGTGCTGGCGTTTGGAAGCCCGCTGGGCTTGCAGGATAGCGTGAGCTTGGGCGTGATCAGTGCCACCAACCAGCAGCTTGATCCAGATAGTCCTATGGTCTACCTGCAAACGGATGCTGCCATCAACCCCGGCAATTCAGGCGGCCCGCTGATCGACATGCAGGGGGCGGTGGTAGGCATCAATTCCATGATCGAAACCCAATCCGGCGGTAATGAGGGGGTTGGCTTTTCGATACCGAGTAATACGGCTCGCATCGTTTACCAGCAGCTTCTGAAATACGGTCGTCCCCGCAGGGGAACGATCGGTGTGTACCCAACCAATTTGACCCCGGTGCTTGCGCAGGGGCTGGGGCTATCTCGCAACTCTGGAGTATTGATCGAAGATGTAGTGCCCGATTCACCCGCGGATAAAGCTGGGATCAAGGTTGATGACATCGTACTTTCCGCCGACGGCCGGCCGATGCGGGATACAAAAGAACTCGCGTTGATCATGTTTCGCAAGCGGCCGGGAGAGACAGTTCACCTTTCCATACTGAGCGGCGCCCTCACCAAGCAGATAGACGTTCCAGTCACGCAATCGCCCCATGACACAGCAGCTCTGCTCGATCCCGCCGACACAGATCAGTATGTGATCCCGAGATTAGGCGCGTTGGTATTGCCCATGACCCCCGAGCTTGCCAGCCAGTTTGGCGGCCAACGCGAATCGGGAGGCTTGCTGGTGGTCGCTCGCACCTTTGGGGCGGCCGCCGACGAAGTGAGTCTGAAGACGGGAGACATCATCTATTCTGCGAATACCACCAAGCTCAACTCCGTCGCCGACCTAAGAAGCTTTGTGAAGGACCTCAAGTCCGGCGACGCAGTAGTCTTGCAGATCGAGCGCAACGGCCTCCTCAACTTTCTGGCCTTTCGTTACGAGGAATAATAAGCTTTCGCAGCAGGGGCACCCTTAAACTTTTTCTCCCGTCGCAACTGACGGATGCCCCACATCTCGCTCTCTTTTCCCGAGATGTGGGATACCACTACTCTTTCCCCTGGCTCTCGATAAATTCACTGCCTTTGGCGGCCAACGCTCCTGCGAGTGCCGCAGATTCCGAAGGGACGAATACCAACCACTCACCTCAACTCTGCCGGCCACCTCGCCAAAAATCCTCATGCAATCGCGCGCGATCGGCGCCATGCAAGTCCAGCATTCTTTGCGCTGCCTGCTCACTCGAGAGGCTCTCGACCGACACCTCGATTGTCTGCACTTGGTGCCATGGATAGACAAATTTTTCCCAAATCAGAAATCCTGAAGAGGCCCACCCTTCCAGCAGCGCGGTCACTTCCTTTTTCACATCCGTCTCATGGCGCACCGGAAGCAGTTCTACGGTATCGCCCGTTACAAGGTGCGCTTTGACGTGTGCAATGAGCATTGAAATTCTCCTCCGGGGTTGGATGCATAACCATGCATGTACAAATGACCGAGTATTGCACAAAGGTTGTACGACTAAATGCGATCTGTCACTTGAGCGGATACATTGCTTCTGCTTCAATCGAGAAGTGAACCCCGAGCCCCAATCACCAGTTTCTACTTCGCAGCGTCCCACCCCGGGGAAGGTCGTCGAGTTTGCCGATCTTCGCCTATCGACACCCATGACAGGTCAACCGGTTGTCTTGTTTGAATATGAAGACCGGCAAGGCGTTCGATCGATTCATCAGGTGGCCTTAACCTGCACCGGTCAGGGTCGCGGTGGTCTCGTCTATTTTGGCGGTTACGATAAAGGCAAGTTCAGCATTTTCCGCGCCGACTGCATTCACCGCGTTGTCACACTCTAGGAAATCTCTGTTTCCGAAGTGTTCCAAGAGGAGCATCGCCCCGCCTCACTGAGGGCGAACAACAGTTCCCGGCAATCTTAAGTACCCCCGCCAAAATCTCCGGAGTAAACTTTCGTGCATTCCGCACGAATGCCCATAAGCCTCTGATTAAAAAGAAGAAATCGGCCGTCGCTGATTTCCTTTGAGCCCTGGTTTTGGTGCTTCGACAGGCACTCTGAGGCCGCTTTCTCTCCCTATTCCCCCAAAAAACGTTTCATTTTGCAACAGCGAACGTGTACCCTCAAGTCCTCCCCATGAAACTGCAACTTTTGTGTTATGAGGGCAATCGCTTGCCTATTGGGCACCCTCTGCATGTCCGCGTGCCAAAAGGAGTTGCAACTTACTAACCTCCCCGTAGACTAGGGAGGACCGAACTAAAGTTGTACAGGAGTGCCGTTGCCATGTCCGTTATGCCGTCGAAATCTCTCTCAAAAGGTTCCCTCTCGAAGTGGAAAATCGTCTCTCCCATCCTGGCACTCATTTCCTGCGCTGCCGGCGCATGGGCGCAAGCCCCGTCAGTCCTGGTCGACGCTCAGCAGGCGATTGCGACTGGCTTCAATAGCGCGCAATCCATCGCAGTTTCCAAGAACGGCACAATCTACGTGGCGGATACGCAGAACAATCGGGTCGTCGCCGTCGTGAATGGCGTCAACACGCCGGTCCCGACCGGAACATTCGTCCTGACGATGCCGCAAGCTCTCACCCTGGATGCCAACGGAGATCTCTTTGTCGGTGACACACCCACCAGCGGTGCAACTAGTTATGGGCGCATCATCGAACTGGCGGGGGATGGAAAGGGAAATCTGACCGGGGCTGCGACTTCGGTCTTCTCCGGTGCTCCGCTGACCAATCCGATCGCTCTCACGATTGACAGTGCGGGAATGCTGTTCATTGGGGACTACCCCCCTTCGGGCGATGGAGCTGTCTATTCGCTGGCTTCGGGGGGCACGCCGCAGCTGCTCAATGTCACAGGCCTCAACACTCCGTTCACTCCAGCGGCGTTGTTGAGGGACTCTTCGACCAACCTGTACATCGCAGACAATGGCAACTTCTCCGGTAGCGACGGTGGTGTCTATATAGTGGCCGACACGGGCGGAGCCGCCCAACCAGTGGCTACCGGGTCTTTTGTTATCAATCAGCCTTCCGGTTTGGTATTTGATTCCGCCGGCGACCTCTTCATCCTTTCCCTCTTGGGAACAGGCACGGGCTTTAACGCCGGTCAGCAAGTGGTGATTGTCCCGGCTGCTTCGCCAACCACTCCTTACATCCTGCCCAATACGGGTCTAGGAGCCAGCAGCAGCATGGCATTCGATCCTCAAGCTAACCTTGATGTGCTCGATTTTGCTGCTGGGCAGGTCACTCAACTCAACTACCTCACCCCGGTTAACATGGGCAGCACCGACGTCGGTATGACTGGATCGCATATTCTCTTCAACTTCGAATACAACCAGCCCACAACCCTTCGCGGGTTTCGTTTTGTCTCCCAGGGCGACACCAGCACCGAGCTCATTCAGGCCACCGGCGGCACCTGCACTAACGGCAATCACACCAACTTGCCCGGCGGCGGCCCTCGTATTTCTAACTACTACCCCTTCACCTGCATGGAAAATTTCTACGGCAATCCTGCCTACCCCGGATTTCGCTCCTCGGCCATCCAGGTGCGGGGAGGCAACACCGGCAATACCATTCTTGCTTCCACGCCGGTCTTTCAAACAGGCTTGGCTGCAGCGGAAGTCACCTATCCCGTCACGGAAACGACAACCGCGACCAGGCTCCAGCAGCCTCAATCGCTCGCAATATCGGGCTTGGACAATACGGTCTACGTCGCTGACACCCAGGCTGGCAGAGTCTATTCCATCGGCGGCCTGGGAGGGACTGGGTTGAATCGCGTTTCCACCGGAGCCATCCCCATACAGGCGCCGAGCGCGCTTGCTCTCGATGGAGCCGGAAATCTGTTCATTGCTGACTTCAACCTGGGCGAGGTGATTGAGGTACCGACCACCACCGGTCTGGCGCCATCAATGGTCATCGCTCCGGGTGGCTTGCTGCAGCATCCGATGTCCCTGGCTTTTGATTATCTCGGCAACCTCTATATCGGGGACGCGGGTCCTGCCGCTATTGCGGCCAGTTCCGGTGATCCTGGATATGTGGTCAAGCTCCCGGCAGGGGGTGCGGCGTTTAAGATGACGATCCCCTCCTCCGTTCCCATCGTCTTCCCGCAGGCGTTGGCGACAGATTCCAAAACTGCCGCCTTGTGGATCGGCGATGGTGGAGACGCGTCCGGCGTCGGGCAAGTGGTTCAGGTTTCCCCAGACGGAACTACCGCCACGACAAGCACGATCAACGGCGTCACCAATCCTACCGGGCTCGCCTTTGATCCCGCCGATGACCTCTATGTCCTCGACGGTACCGCTGATACCCTCACCGTCGTTCCACCCGCCGCTAGCGGTGTCGTGCCCTATTTGGTGGACTTCAACAACACAACGCTCTCTGCTGCCAGCGCCCTGGCCATTTCCGCAGGCGGGCAGAGCTTTGTGATCTCCAATATCGGCACCGGCAACACCAACAACCTGGTCTATCTGAATGGCAACGCTTCCGCGCTTCCGTTCGGGAACGTCAGAGTTGGAAATCAAAGTCCGACCATGACGGCGACCGAATACAACATTGGGAATTTGAGTCTGACACTCCAATCGCCGTTCTATACCACCAACCGGCGGGATGCTGCCTTTAGCATCCTGGGTAGCTCAACTTGCGGGAATGGCTTGGTGCTGGCTACCTCGGCCTCGTGTACCATCAACGTCCAGTTCACGCCGCAGGCTATAGGCCAAACTACACAGCAAATCAACGTTCAGAGCAACGCCTACAACAGCGGTCAACCGACCCTTACTCTCTCGGGAACCGGTACCGAGGGCGGTGGCTTTAGGCGCGACAGGCGCAGGTAGAGCCGTTACCAAACAGAACGCCGGAACGCAAACCATCGCGTTCCGGTGTTTTCATTTCTGGTGTACTTGCCGGCTTAGTTTCGGAAAGTATGTCAGCTGGATTGAACCAGTGAAGTCGTGCTGTGGTCCCGGATACCAGGCAGGAACCTTCCAGAACTCTGCTTGGCCGAAGGCATTCAATTCCAGGTCAGGTTTCAGGCGGATTACGGCTTTGACGTTGAAGTCATTCTGCGTTGTACCCCCGGGCACAAAGGTTTTGGACACCTTCGCATTGCGGTAGCCCAGCTGAACGTACTCTTTAGGGCTCAGCCAGTCGGTAAGCCACGCCTGGCCTCCTTTGCCCTCGCGGCCCATCCAACTCCCCAGCATATTGCCTTTATTCGTATAGCCGTCCGGATATTCGAATTCGTAATAGATGAATTGGCCCCCTTGAGACGACGCAACTGGGTCCGTGGATACCGCCTCGGCGCGCAGGTCCACATGCGGGAGCCCCGGAACATGCGACAGGTAGAGGCCGGGATTGATAGCGGCGCGCCGTGGAGCTGCCAGGGGGCTCACGTCATCGTGAACGATGGAGTCGGAGTACAGAGTCAGCCATTTCTCCACCCAGGGAAGTCTCCACGTGAAGTCAAAGCTCGAACTGCGGAAGCCGGGGTCGTTTCGGCTTTCTTTCTCCGCCAGGCTCACATTGCTGAAGCTGGTGAAGCTGTGCCAGAAGGAGCCGAAAGTGAGCGGCACATGGTCCTTTCCGGCAAAGATAACCACACGGGAAAAGCCGAATTCCAGGTTTCGCGTTGGCTTGAAACTGAATTTTTCAGCGTGGACCCAGGGCGCATTGGGATAACGATGTCCCTTGAGCGAGCCAAACAATCCCTCGTAGCGAATGGGTCCGAAGATGTCGGAGAACACCGGAATACGCAGCGGTACCACGCGATTGATGCGTAGGGCGTAGACCGGCTCCGTATTGTTGCTGAGCGCCATGCTTCCGGCTTGGGTCGGGCCCCACCAGTCATCCGCCTTTCCGACCGAGAACTCGTTGTTGTACACCGAAGTGGCGAAATTCGCGTTGATCAAGCGAAAGACATTGGTCGTCGGCACGGGCTCGGGCGCCACCAGGGGAGTGCTGTCTATCTGGGCAAAGATCTCCTGCACGGATTCGGGATATGCTCCACGTCCGGGCGCGTGCTGATACTCCCCCCGCACATCCAGCGAAAAGTGATAGCCCTCGGCCCTCGCGCTGAAACCGTCAAGCGCATTGAAGCCTTCCTGATACGGCCGCCCATAATCGTTAATGAGCGTCTGCCCAAAGTGGAAGGAGTCGTTGATGGGCGGCCCCTTGATGTACATATTCCGGGTGTAGACATTCGCCACCTCGGTGCGAGGAATGGCCGGTCCCGCGTTGGCTCCAAATTCCACCGCTAAGGCTTGGAAAATCTTCCAGGCCTCTTCATCCTGGGGTGCATCCTGCAGTTTAGGGTAGGTCTCCTGAAGAATCTGCAGGCAGCTGTTGCGCGTCCACGGCCGCATGCCCAGGTACGCCGAGTCGGCATACCCCAGCGCAAACAGCCGTTCGAAGGCCGGATAGATCCAGCTGTCGAGCGGTTCATAAACCAACCCGTAGTCGCTGCTTTGATCCGTATCAAAGCCCGAGAAGACTGGCTCGAGAGCCGCCGGCAACGTTGGTGGTGGGGCACTTTGCTGGCCTGGCGCAGGCAGCCAGGGCAATGCGGTCACCATAAAAACCAGAGCAAATCGTATCCACGCCCTCGGCATCAATGTTTGCTGCCGGGTGCACCGGCCCCACTTCTGTGCAGATTCAATAGCCACCTGTATCGAGCATAGCGCAGCGGGCAAAATGAGCCGGATATGTTTTCGAATCTTCCGATCCCGCAGGGACGGCCGAAAATATCCCCACTAGCCTGGCGTAATGTTTGCAAGGATGATTCAGTCCCGAAGGGACGGCTGAAAGTCAGACTTGTCCAAATTCGAGTTGGGAGCCCCCGCATTTATGCGGGGGGGAGCGCTTTAGCGCTGGCAATGCCAAAGCCTCATGAGTCCTTGCGTAAGAGAACTGCAAAAGAGAGCCCATCCACTCCCGAGGCCCAGAGGGCCGACCGCCAAACGTCAGCCCAGCCCGGCAGGGCTGGGATATCCCAATGATGCAACCCTGAGCGCCGTAGGCGCGGCACTCACTCCCCCACCCCAGCCTGATTTCGGCATAACCGGCCGCGGCGCCCGATTGTTCAATAAAATCAACACCACACATTCGAATATTCCGCTAATTCGGACAGCTCTGGCTGAAAGTAGCCCAGGACGCTAGTCCTGGGTGAACTGGACCGTATGTAAATGCCAACGGATAACCATCAAAATCGCTCTCGAGACCCGACAGATCAGAACCCTACGTCTCCCGCGTAGCCGACCACTCGGCATGGCCATATTCCCCCAACGCGACCTTCCCACTCATGGAATCGCCGTTCACCGTGCCGCTAAACGAGTACCGAATCTCGTTTCCGCCAACTGGCATGGCGCTATGAAAAATTACCTGTGTCACGTGCACCTTCCCAGTCAGATTCCCGTTGTAAATCGCGCCTTGATGGACGCCGGTGACTCCGCCCTCCTGCTGCTCCAACAGAAACCGTTGCCAACCCTCGCCGCATAGGTATTTCATTTGTACCTTCCAGATCCCAGCGACATTGGCCGGGCTGCCTTGCGGAATTTCCGGGTCAGAGAACTTCGGTGGGTGCGACAACGTGGCGAAGATCGCGTCCGCCACGATCTTGTCATCCCCAGGCATCATCATGTACGGCATGATCGTGACCGAGCTTGCCATGTGGTCGGGACGAGTCCCGCTCGATTCATCGAACTGAATGCGCGGTGTACCAGCATCCAGCGTCTGTGCTAGCTCGGTGCCGGTAATCTTCAGTACATTCCCATCCCACTTGATCAGCAGCCGCGGCGAATGATTCGAAAGATCCTCAGGCATCAGATATTCGGTGGTTACCGAAGGCAATGGCTTGACCTTGGCTTCGATGTTGGCCAGCCATGCCTGCCACGTGTTCCATTCGGCCTTGTGGTCGCGCTTGGTCCACATCTCCACCGCAGTGAGCATGCCCATGATCTCTTCCTTGCCCACCTTCATGGAGCGCCCGACGTTGTGGTGCGGCGCCGCCTGGAACCAGGCTGCCTGAACCAACTCCTTTTTCCCCAGCAACAGTCCGGCGCACTGCGGCCCGCGCAAGCATTTGCCACCGCTATAGCCGACCAAGGTTGCCCCCGCGGCAAGATGAATATTGGGGATCGTAAGCTCTTCCGCCGCCGCGTCCACGAAGACAGGAATACCCTTGGCCTTCGCCGCTTGGCAGATGTTGGCAATACTGAGTGGGCCGCTGGCGGCCGCGGGCGAAGACAGGATATAAATCATCGCCGTCTGCGGCCCCATCCCGGCCTCCAGTTGCTCCGGCGTTTCCACTTCCACGATGTCGACGCCAAGCAAACGGCATCCTATGTCATATTGATTGCGCGAGTGGGTTGGGATGATCACCTGGTTCTTGAGTCCACCCTTCACCTCGTAAGGCATCTTCTGCGACTTTTCCGGATCGGTCCCCGCGATACAAGCTGCGGTTGCAACGGCGATGGCGGCTGCACAGCCCCCGGTTACGATCCCCCACTCCGCACCGGTAATCTTCGCCAGACGTGCACCTACCGCGGCCATGAGTTCGTCCATGTTTACGTAGTGGTGTCCTGCTTCGTCCATTGCCTGCTTTACTTCGGGCAAAGTGAGTGAGCCGCTGATGATGGTGTAAGTGCCTTTGGCATTGACCAGCGGGCGCACCCCGATCTCCTCGAAGAGATTTGGGCCGACGGGTACCGGCATAGGCACCGTTGCAGCCTGACCCGCTGCTGGCAAAAGGGAAGTGGCTGCACCGGCGATCAACGACCGCTGCACAAATCTGCGCCGGCTTAACTTTGATCGGGATTGATTTTCCATTGCTGTTCCTTTGACCTCTCAACACAATGAAACGAAAGCGATGCAATCTTCTAGGACATATGACCTAGAAGCTTAGGCCCAATTCTAGACAGAGTGTCTGCTATGCCTGCGTTGCGCGTCAAACCCGGTATCTCCAGCAAGATACGGCCCTGGAATGGCTTGAGAATTCTTGACACCACGCGGGATCATCGGTACCCTCTTTTATCATCGTTTAGTTTTTTTTATCATCGTTTGGTTTCGAGTACCCTGCGTCATTGATTCCTTATTTGAGAGAGGTCATTCCTGTGAGTCGATTCCCAAGATTAGTGTCTCTTGTTGGCCTATCCGCCTGTTTACTCCTGGGAACATTTGCGGCATGGGCAGCCATAACCGGTTCGATCTCTGGAGTAGTCACCGACCCCAGCGGTGCAGTAGTACCAGGCGTGACGGTCGTCGCCACCAGCGTCTCCACAAACGTGCAAAGTAAGGCGATCACGGACGCCAAGGGCTTCTATAGATTTCCCACTCTTAACGTTGACAGCTATAACGTCACCGCCAGCCAACAAGGCTTCCGGGATTATGCGCAGACCGGGGTAAAGATCGACGCGAATTCCGATCTCCGCATCGACATCACGATGCAGCTCGGGACCGTTACCAATACGGTGAACGTAAAGAGCGACGCGCTGCAGGTGGAAACGCAGAGCACGCAGAATGGCGTTGTCATCCCGGACACCAAGATCACCTCCGTGCCGCTCAACGGACGCTCCTACATCGACCTCTTGAAGTTGCAACCAGGCGTGTCGCCGTATTCCCATAGTCAGGACAGCTCCACGTCGGGTGTCGGCGCAACGCAGGTGTCAGGTGATCTGGATAACGGTCAGCAATCCGTCAATGGCGGCCGCACCGGCTCGAACGCATTTATGGTAAACGGGGCAAATGCAGAAGAGGGCGTGCACAACGGTGCTGCCATGATCCCCAACCTCGACTCCATCGCGCAGTTCCGTATCATCACCAACAACTTCGATGCCGAGTATGGAAACTACGCCGGTGGCCAAATAAATGTAGTCACCAAGTCGGGATCGAATCAGTATCACGGAACAGTCTTTGACTTCCTGCGCAACACGGATCTCGATGCCAGAAATTACTACTCTCCAACGCGTGGCGTTTACATTCAGAACCAGTTCGGCGGAACGGCCGGAGGGCCGATCCGCAAGAACAAGATTTTCTGGTTTGCCGACTACCAGGGAACCCGCCAGATTCTGGGAGCAACGCAGAGCTACCCCGTGCCTTCGGGTTCGGACCGCACTGGTGACCTTTCCGACCAGGCGGGTTCACTCACCGGTACCGTCGTCGGCGCTGGCTGGGCCAATACTCTTTCCCAGACATTGGGATATCCGGTAACGCAGGGCGAGAACTATTACACTCCGGGATGTGCCGACCCCGGAACCTGCGTTTTTCCCAACGCGGTCATTCCACAGAGTGCGTGGTCGCCAGTTGCGACGAACACGCTGAAGTACGTCCCGACGGCTAACGGAGTTGTCAACGGTACTCCCAACTACGCCACTTCCGCCTTTAACGAGACGTTGACCGACGATAAGGGAAGTGGTCGGATTGACGTTCCGACACGATTCGGCGCAGTCTTTGGCTATTACTTCTTCGACAGATTCCATACGTTAAACCCGTATAGCCAGGTAAACGTCCCGGGTTTTGCCGCAACCAATAAAGGTCAAACCCAAATGATCAATCTAGGGTTGACCACCACGTTTAGCACCTCGACCGTCAACGATCTTCGCCTCGCCTATCTGCGCGATGTAAACCAGACCGGCCAACCGACCGCGGGCCAGGGATTGGGTGTCACCCTCGCCTCGCAGGGTTTTGTCACTCCCTGGGGTCCCAATGGCGGCATCTCGCCCATCGAACCTGCGTATGAGGGTGTTACGAATCTGATGTTCAACAACTTCAGCCTTGGTGTTCCGCCTGATGCATTGAGGCAATACAACAACACTTTTCAGATCATCGACAACGTCACCAAAATTTTCGGAACGCATACTCTGCAGTTTGGCACCAACCTCCACTACAACCAGATCAACGAGCGCAACTACGACTGCTATGACGCCTGCTTTGGCTTTAACGGGTCAGAGACCGGCTTGGACTTCGCCGATTTCCTGATTGGGGCGCCGGCCAGCTTTGTGCAGGCCAGCCAGCAACTCCTCGATTCGCGCAGCAAATACTACGGATTCTATGGTCAGGATAGCTGGCGTGCGACCCGCACGCTCACCGTGAATTACGGCCTGCGTTGGGAAGTAGCTACACCGTGGTACGACACCCAGAACAAGCTCGAAACGGTCGTCCTTGGTGAGCAGTCGCAAGCATTCCCGGGCGCTCCACTGGGTCTGGTGGTGCCTGGAGACCCGGGCATTCCTCGTACCCTCGGACCAACCAAGTACACGAACTTCGGCCCCAGGATCGGCTTTGCCTATGCGCCAGACGTGAGCGACGGTTTTCTAGGCAAAGTACTGGGCGGTTCCGGAAAAACCAGCATACGTGCCGGTTACGGTATCTTTTATAGCTCTATTGAGGACGCCACTGGATTCGTCGAGGTAGGCGATGCTCCTTATGGCAACTACTACTCTGTGTCGTCGACTGAGCTCGCCACCCCATTCGTCGACCGGCCGTCGGGAATTTCGGCGGGGCAAAAGTTCCCCTTCGTCTTTCCTCCAACCAACGTATCTCCTAAAAATCCCGATACCACCTTCGATTGGGCGGCAGCAACACCCATTGGCGGATCCGACTACTACTACTACAAGAACAAAATGCCCTATGTTCAGGAATGGGAACTCTCTCTCCAGCGCCAATTGGGGACCGCAACCGTACTCAGCGTGAACTACGTGGGCACGGTAGGAAGGCAGCTGCTGACGTTTGAGGAATCGAATCCTGGCAACCAGGCACTCTGCCTCCAACTGAGTAACCCAGCCAATGTGGCACCCGGTACGACCACTTGCGGCCCCTACGGCGAAGACACGGCTTACACCACCGCGAGCGGCGCCACCGTGAACGGAACCAGGCCCTTCGGGCTTAACTTCAACAGCAATCCGTATATGAAAACCGCGGTCAGCTCCAGTTTCAACTCGCTGCAGGTTACCCTGGAGCACACCGAAAAATACCTCAACTTCCTCATCGGCTACACCTTTGAGAAGTCGCTGGACAATGGCTCCGATTCCTTTGACGCGACCAATCCCTTGGATCCGGGTCAAACCCGTGCATTATCGAGCTTTGACGTCCCCCATAACCTGGTAGCCAGCTACACCGTGCAGTTGCCCTTCGATCACTTCATTGGCGGAGGGGATATTGCAAAACGGTTGACCGTCGGCTGGGAGCTTTCCGGCGTATCTACCTTTGCCAAGGGAGAACCGGTCACTCTCAATGAGAACGACGATAATTCACTGCTCGGCGCCTTTAATGCAAACGTAGATGTACCCAGTTACGCGAACAACGGCAGCGTTCTTTCTGGAAATAAGAACCCACGCAAAGGGCTGCCATATTTCAACCCCAACTTCTTCACGCCGGAACCGATCGGGCAAGTCGGAAATGCAATGCGGCGATACTTCACCGGCCCCGGCATCGACAATTATGATATGGCTCTGTTAAAGAGCACCACCATCACCGAGAGCACCAAACTGCAATTCCGGGCTGAAGCCTTCAACGTCTTCAACCATGCTCAGTTTGCGAATCCAAACGGGCTCGTCAACAACACTGGCCAGGGTGGTTTCGGTTATGTAACCAGTACCGGCGGCAACAATCCTCGCATCATGCAAGTCGCATTGAAGTTCCTGTTCTAACGTGAGAAGCAGATCTCTGGCGAAGATGGTTTGGGGACGGGGCGTCTTCGTCCGGGCCGCGATTCTGGCCCTCCTGTCGACGGCGGCGCTCCATGCCCAGCAGCCCGGCGCTGCCATCTTTGCCGCCAACTGCGCCGGTTGCCACGGCGCCGATGGCCGCGGTGGGGAGCACGCACCCAACATCGCCACCGCTCCGGAAGTACAACATCTCTTAGACCGCGAGTTGGCCGGAATCATCCGCTACGGAATTTCCGGCGCAGGCATGCCCGCCTTCTCCACGCTCAAGTCACAGGAAGTATCCGATGTGGTCAGCTACTTGAGAGTTCTCCAGGGGAGAGGAGATATCGTCAAGCTTCCCGGCGACCCCAAAGAAGGAGAAGCGCTCTTCTTCGGCAAAGCACAATGTTCCAGCTGTCACATGATCAAGGGCAAAGGAGGATTTATCGGCGCCGACCTGTCTTTTTATGGGGCCGACGCGAAGCCCGATCAGATACGAGCTATCATCCTTGACCCCGATAAAAACCTGCCCGCCGACAAGAAAGCCACCACCGTAGTGACAGTTACCGGGCAAAAAATTACTGGAATGCTCAAGGTCAAGGACAACTTTTCCGTCTCCATACAGACGCCCGACGGGGCGTTTCATTATCTCCCCAACTCGGAGCTAGCCCACGTTGATCTCTACTCCCATTCTCTGATGCCCGCCGGATCGACATTAAGCCCCAAGGAAGTGGATGACCTGGTCAGCTATCTGCTCCGCGTCGGGGATGAAAACAGCAAGAGCTCTTCCACCCACTCCGCAAAATCTGACGATGACGACAATTAAAAGCCTGCCGCGCACCATCGCAATCGTTTCTCTCGCCTTCGCAGCGATGCTCGGGCTCAGGGCCGATACCCGGACATTTTCTCTCGAGGCCGTCAAGCCCGGTTTCTGGAATCTGTTCGACCGCAACGCACAACTAACCAAGGTCGCCGGCGGCTTCGGCTTCACCGAAGGTCCTGTATGGGACCCATCCGGCTATCTGTGGGTGAGCGACGAGACCCTCAATAAGATCTTCAAGGTAAATACCGTCACCGGCCAGAAGCAGGAAATCATCTCCCTCGGAGATCCCGACGGCAACACCTACGATCGCCAACACCGGCTGTTGGATTGCGCCAGTGTTCTGCGCGCCATCATTCGTCTCTCGCCAGATGGAAAAACCTACACCACAATCGTGGATCGATACCAGGGCAAGCGCCTCAACAGCCCCAACGACGTAGTGTTGGGCCCGGATGGAGCTACCTACTTTACCGATCCCACCTCGGACCTGCCCAAAGATCAAAAACAGGAAATCCCCTTCAAAGGCGTCTACCGCATTGCCCCTGATGGCCAGCTTCAACTGCTCACCAAAGATATTGAGGATCCCAACGGGCTCGCCTTTTCCCCCGACGGCACAAAGTTTTATGTAGACGACTCAACGCAACGTAATATCCACGTTTACGATTTCGGCGCTGGCCGTCTAAGCAACGGACGCATCTTCGGCGTCGAACCGGGCGGCAAGAATGACGGCGTGCCCGATGGCATGAGGGTCGATCGCCAGGGAAACCTCTATGTGGTTGGCCCCAAGGGCATATGGGTTTGGGATCCAGCCGGCCATCATCTGGGAACGATCGTGGTGCCGGAGCAGCCAGCGAACCTTGCCTGGGGAGACTCCGATTACTCCACCCTCTACATAACGGCAACCACTTCTGTTTATAAGATCCCGACCCGTGCCCATGGATTTATCCCGTACTTGTGAGCCTGCCAAATGATGCAACGATTTTCCCGCGTCTCCATATGTCTGCTCTTCCTGGCGGCATCCCTCTCTGCCCAGACTCCAGCCTTTAAGGTCGTTCAGCCGCCGGGCTATGCAGCCGGCGCTGGGGTGCTCAGTCCTGCTGTCGTGGCCAACGGCACGCTCTACCTATCCGGCCAGGGAGGTGGATCCACAAAAGACTTTGCCGGGCAGATGGGCGAGGCCATGGGCAACGTACAGGCTGTGCTGCGCAGCGCAGGAATGGATTTTGGCAATGTTGTTTGGATGAACATCTATCTCACCGATCCCCACGACCTGGCTGCCATGGATGATGTGTATTGGAAGATGATTGGATCAAGCCCTCCGGCACGAACCGTGTTGACGGTTGCCGCCCTGCCGCATGAACAGAAGGTGGAGATCAACTGCATTGCCGTCGCCGATGCCGCTCAACGGAAGGCAATCTGGCCTGCCGGATGGCCTCGCGGGCCACACGTCGATCCTCCCGCGATCCTGGCTGGCGAAATCCTCTATCTATCGGCGCAAGGCGGAGAAGATCCGCTGACCGGAAAACTGAAATCCGATTTTTCCGCCGAAACCAGGCAGGCTCTCGACAACGTGAGCACCGTCCTGAACGCCGCCCAGATGACCATGAAGAACGTTCTTTGGGTCAATCCCTACATGAGCGTCAGTGGCCAGTATGACGTCATGGGTAAGGTCTACAAGACCTACTTTGAATTCGGCAATACACCCGGACGCGGAACCATTCAGGTGGTCGGCCTCCCCAAAGGAGAACACATGGTCTTCAGTTGCATCGCCGGCGCGGATCTAACCAAACGCAAAGCCGTGCGTCCACGCAATATGCCTCCCAGCCCCACCGCGAGCCCCGGAATCCTCTACGGCGACACGCTCTACCTATCCGCCAAGGATGGATTTATTCCAGGTCAGGGTATGGTCACGCCTCTCTTCGATTTGCAACTTCGTCAGTCCATGCGCAACCTCCTCGATGGCTTGGAAGAGGTCGACATGGATTTCTCCAATGTCGTCTTCAGCACCGTTTACCTGCGCGAGATGAAGGATGATATGCAGATGAACGAGCTCTACGGCAAATTCTTCAAACCCCCTTATCCCGCCAGAACGACCCTCCAACAGAATTTCGAGACTGACGAAGAGGCTGCTGAACAAATCTCCTTTATCGCGGTAAAAAAATGAAACGTAGATCGTTCGTGAAATGGGCTGCTGCCTTTCCCTTGCTGGCACAAGTTGGCCTGCAGGAGGCACTAGGAACCGGATGGGCAGAAGTTGCCCGCAATTCGACTGACAACATCTACACCCGCCTTGGCGTGAAGCCACTGATCAATGGGCGTGGTACCTGGACTTATCTGAGCGCTAGCCTCGAATTGCCGGAGGTGAGAGCCGCGCAGGTCGAAGCCTCCCAGCACTTTGTAAATATCTTCGACCTGCAGCACGCAGTAGGCCGGCGTCTGGCGGAGCTCACCGGCGCGGAGTCAGGCATGATCACCTCGGGCGCAGCCGGTGCCATGGCGGTTGCCACCGCCGGATGCATTGCTGGAACCGATCCCGACAAAATCTGGCAATTGCCTAATACCGACGGGCTGAAACATGAAGTGGTCATGGTCGGTGGGCGGAGTGTCTTTGACAGTGCCATCCGCCTGGCCGGAGGCAAACTCGTCCTTGCTGAATCGGCCGAGCAGATGCCTAACGCCATCACCCCCAACACGGTGATGATCTACACCTCCTCGTCGCCTGAGCAGTTGGCCAAGGAGATCGCTGTTGCCAAAGCTCATCATGTGCCCATCTTCATGGATGCCGCCGACGGCATCCCTCCCGTAGACAAGCTTCAGCTATTCGCCAAGATGGGCTGCGACCTCTACACCTTCAGCGGAGGCAAAGGCTTGTGCGGGCCACAATCGAGCGGCCTGCTTCTCGGCCGCAAAGACCTCATCGAGGCCGCCCTGGCCAACAGCAATCCATGGGAGGGCGCTGTCTGCCGTCCGATGAAGGTTGGCAAAGAAGAGATCATGGGATGTCTGGCTGCGGTCGAGACATGGCTGAAGATGGATGTGCCCAAGCTCAACAAGGAATGGGGAGTGCGTGTGCAACGCATCGCGACCCTGGTCGGAACCGTTCCTGGTGTTGAGACAAAGGTCTACACCCCCGAAGAAAACCAATGTCCGACCCTGAGCATTTCCTGGGATCAGCAAGCCTGGCGCTACACCACGGCCGACTGCGCAAAACAATTGCTCGATGGAACTCCGGCCATCGCCGTCCTGACCGAAGACAACCCCAGCGACGTCCTATCCCAAAAGCCCGGCGCTGCCAGGGCCCCGAGGAAGGACGATAAACTCCAGATCGTTTCCATGACGCTGCGGCCAGGTGAAGAAATTATCGTGGGCAAGCGGCTGAAGGAATTGCTGACGCAAGCCCGGCGACAGGGAGTTTAAACGATGAGTCGTTATGCGATTCCCACCCTGCTGGCCGTCGCCATGGCAGCCTCTACGGCAAGCGCTGCGCCTTCTCCATGCCAGGTTCATTCCACGGTCTACGAAGGTTGGCCGGCACAGCAGGTTTCGAATGACTGGGTACAGCTGACCTTTATTCCCCAGGTGGGCGGCAGGCTCATACAAGTTGCTTTCAACGGGCATCCCTATCTGTTCGTGAACCCCGTATACAAAGGAAAATATATTTCCCCTGCGGAAGCCGCGGGCCGCTGGATTAACTATGGCGGTGACAAAATCTGGCCTTTGCCGGAAGGGGACGACGACGAGCAGCACTGGCAGGGAGCCTCCACTCCCCTCGACGACGGCGCCTATGCCTTTTCTGTTCTTTCCCAGGGTGCGCGCTGCACCGTGCGCCTCGAAGGCCCTCCCGATCCGCCCACAGGGCTCCAGTACACGCGCGAGATCAGCATAGGCAACGACTCCCCCGAAATATCTTTCCACGCGATCACGAAGAACTACACCGGCCACTCCATCACCTGGTCGGTGCAATCCGTCTCCCAGTACAACCTTTCTGATCCGACCGATCCCCAAAAATACAACCACGACTTCTGGGCCATCACTCCGCTCAACCCATCCTCCAGCTATCTGCTGGGCTACCATGCCAGGGACGGCCTCGCGAACGATCCCGCCTACGGGGTCAAGGACGGCATGTTCCGCTTGAACTGGAAGTATCTGGAAAGCGAAGTATGGCTTGACTCCACTGCCGGATGGGTCGCAATCATCGACGGCACAACTCAATATGCCATGGTAGAAAAAACAAAACACATTGCCGGAGGAGATTATCCCAGCAAGGCAACCACCATCTTTTATAAGAACGGGCCCACCGTCGAATTGAACAAGCAAGGGATGCCCTACCTCACTTCTACCGATTTGCAGGAGACGCCGTACTACATGGAGGCAGAGCTGAATAGCCCGATGGTAGTCCTCGGGCCTGGCCAATCCTACGCCTTCGACACCAACTGGTTTCCCTCCCGCCTCACCCACGACTTCGCCACCGTAACCGATGCGGGTATCGTAGGCAAGCCGCTGGTAGCGCGCCGTACCGCCGGCAAGATAGACCTTACTGGCACCTTTGGCGTGTTTTATCCTGGCGAGCTCAAGGCCTATCTCTACGGTCGGGGCGGAGTCGAGCAGGCTGAAGTGTCACTGGAGACAGTTCACCCGCAGGATCTGATCGCATTACACCAGGCGATTGACGCGGACAAGAACATAGCCCGGGTTTCTATTCACCTCATCGATAGCAATGGTGCTGATCGCGGAGCGCTGGGAGAGGTATTCGTTACCATCGACGATGAGGGACGCTAATCGCATGAAGCTTCGCCGGGTGGGGGTATTGGTTATTTGCGCGTGTGGCTTGGCTGCCAATCTTTCGGCGCAGAAGATTACCGATACCATCAAAGACGATTGGCCCACTTACAACGGAGACTACACCGGCCGCCGCTTCAGCAGCCTCACTCAGATCACTCCCCAAAATGCCGCACACCTTGAGGCTCAATGGGTCTTTCACACCAAGACTCCCGGAGTACTGGAAGCGACGCCGGTGGTTGTGAACGGCATCATGTACTTTACCGGCTCGAACGATGCCTTTGCGCTCAATGCCCAAACCGGAGAGGTGCTCTGGCACTATGCACGATCAGTTTCGCGTGGCCTCATCGATGATGCCTCCGGTCATATCAATCGTGGCGTGGCGATCTTAGGCACCCGCCTGTACATGGAAACAGACAATGCACACCTGCTCTGTCTCGATTCCCGCTCCGGCAACTTGATTTGGGACATTGCTTACGCCGACTGGAATAAGAACTACGGCGCCACCGGTGCTCCGCTCATCCTCAAAGACAAAGTATTGGTGGGGACCTCTGGCGGGGACGACGGCGTGCGCGGCTTTCTCGCCGCCTACGATGCCACCACCGGAAAACTGGTCTGGCGCTTGTGGACCATTCCAGCCCCCGGAGAATTCGGCTCTTCCAGTTGGCCCGGCGATACCTACCTTCACGGCGGCGGCACCACATGGATGCCCGGCACTTACGATCAGGAATTGAACACGCTCTACTGGGGCACCGGCAACGCTTCGCCGGATTACGATGGAAGCGTTCGTCCCGGCGATGATCTCTACACCTCCAGCCTGCTGGCCATTGATCCGGACACCGGCAAGCTCAAGTGGTACTTCCAATTCACTCCCCATGACCTCTATGACTACGACGGTGTCGAAACGCCGGTCCTTGTAGACACGCAATACGACGGCCAGCCTAGGAAGCTGATAGTCGAGGCCAATCGTAACGGTTACGTTTACGTGCTTGACCGCACCAACGGAAAATTTCTATCGGCCACGCAATTCGTAAAGACTCTGAATTGGGCCAAGGGAATCGATGCCAACGGCCGTCCCATCCCCAGTGACTTGCTGCCAACTGCGGAGGGAACGCTCATCTGTCCGGGCGTCGAAGGGGCGACCAACTGGTATTCACCCTCTTACAGTGAGGCTACGCGTCTCTTCTACTTCATGACTCTTGAGAGTTGCTCGGTTTATTTCCGCAAGCCGGCGCCATTCGAAGAAGGCAAGGAGTATTACTCCACCGGGACCAAGCGCAATCCAGGTGAGCGGAGTACGCAAGTCCTTCTTTCCTTCGACCCGCGCACCAGGGAATTTGTTTGGCGTTATCCGCAGTCCGGTGATGCTCACGGCTATGGTGGCGTGATGACAACGGCAGCCGGCCTGGTATTTTTCGCCGACAATCAAGGCTTCTTTGAAGCCGTCGACGCGAAGACAGGAAAATCCTTATGGCACTTCAACACCGGCCAAAGCCTGCACGCCTCCCCAATGAGCTACGCGGTGAACGGCAAACAATACGTAGCCATCGCCTCCGGCAGCGATCTATTCACCTTCGCCTTACCATAAGGGTCGCTGGCGTGAGCGCAATCCTCCCCTTAGTCGTCCCGAGCAACTAACCTGCCTGTCGCAGTTGAGAAAGAAATGACACCGCAAAATCGCCACGGATGCGAGGCCTGGAGGGCCGACCGCCAAACGTGAGCCCAGCCCGGAAGGGCTGGGAATATATTCCGAAGATGATCTGAGCGCTGTAGGCGCGGCACCAAACCTGGGGCCGCCCGTACCTGTGTCATGAGGGGCCTGCGGTTCCCGCCACTTGCGTAGCAACGCCCCTTACACCAGCACCAAATCAATCTTCTTGGCATCCGGCGCCAAAGGCTTAACCCGAAAGCTGCGAATCTGCCCCACGCTAAACCCCTCCTGCTTAGCGCTGCTAGTGCTGGGGCCGCCCTTCCACCGCTCTTTCAACATCGAGCTCAGCGATGACAGATCCACTCGGCCCTCCCCGCTGGACGCGGCTGCCACAGGACTTTCCTTGCCGGTTGAGCATGTGCCTTCAACGCCCTCGCCCAGTTCCACCCTGGCCAGTCCTTGTGCTACCTCGACAATGCGGCCGCTGACCACGCTACCCGCCGGGTGTTCGGCAAGATATTCATCCAAGCTCACCGTTGGCCGTTGCTTCATGCTGAGCCTTAGCTGCCGCTTTGCCTTATCCACTTCGAGCACTTGGGCCTTGACGATTTGACCCAAGCGGAGCACGTCCTGTGGGTGATGGATGTGCTTCTCGGCGCTGATCTCGCTCACATGGATCATGCCTTCCACCCCATCTGCAAGCTGCACGAACGCGCCGAATTTGGTGAAACTGGTAACCGGTCCTTCGATTACCGAACCCGCGGGAAACTTTTGCTCGATCTCCGCCCAGGGATCGCCCAACGTCTGCTTGAGGCCAAGGGACAAGCGGCGTTCGCCCATATTCACGCCCAGCACCACTGCTTCCACGTTGTCCCCCGTCTTGAGAACATCGCTTGGCTTTCTCACCTTCTTGGCCCAGGACATCTCTGACAAGTGGATCAAGCCCTCAACGCCGGCCTCTATTTCAACAAACGCCCCAAAGTCGGCGACGCGCGTCACAGTGCCGTGTACGCGGTCCCCGGCCTTCAGTTTCGCCGCGACTCCATCCCAGGGATGGGGAAGAAGCTGCTTCATGCCGATCCCGATACGCTGTTTCGCGGAATCAATCTTGAGCACCTTGGCTTCGATCTGCTGCCCCACCGAGAGCACGTCTTCAGGATTGTTCACCCGGCTCCACGAGATATCTCCAACGTGGAGTAACGCGTCCACGCCGCCTATATCGACAAACGCGCCATAGCCAGTAAGGCTGCGCACCTCGCCATGCACGGTCTCGCCTTCTTTGATCTCGGAGTAACGCCGCTCCTTGGTAGAGCGTTCCTCTTCTTCCGTGACCGCGCGGCGATCGACCACCACATCTTCGTCGTTCACGTCCAGCTTGATGATGCGGCAGCGGATCTGCTGTCCGACAAGGCGCTCCAGGTCGGCTGCATCGCGCGCACCGCTACGCGACGCAGGCATGAACGCCCGCACGCCGACATCCACGCTGACTCCGCCTTTGACCACTCCTGTCACCGTTCCGGCGATGACCGTCTTAGCGGTGAAGGCCTGCTCTAGCGCAGACCAGTCCTTGGGCTGTTCGACTTTAAAGCGTGAGAGCTCGTAATAGCCTTCGAGATTGCGGCCCTTCACCGATACCAGCAACTGGTCGCCCGCTTTGACCGCTTCGTTCTCGCTTTGGAATATGGACAGAGGCAGCACGCCTTCGGTCTTATAGCCGATATCTACGAAGACCGAGTCAGCGGACACAGCGATGACAGTTCCCTCGATCTGTCTGCTGCCGCCTTCGCCTTTGCGTGCATGGCTCTGTTCATACTCCGAAAAAATCGCGCCGAACGACTCGCCGCTTTCCGGAGCAGCTTCTGATTCCGAATTGTCAGGCTGCTGACTAGGCATGAGGACCCAATTTGAAGATCAACCGATTCCGCTCAGAATACCACCTTCAAATGGAAGGCACGGGTACCCCACGAACGCGTGGGCGTACCTGGGCCAAAAAAGACGGGCGAAAGCCCACGAAAGGCTTTCGCCAAACCGGCAACAAATACTGGGTGCTGGGTGCCCCATTCAAGCCGCACTTCGGCTTGAGTGGGATAACGCCTCTTGATGTGCCTCTTCCCATCTGACTAACAACGTTGAAGAGAATGTAGCCAACCCTAAACTCTGTCATCCCGTTGACTGACCTGTGGCAAGTTGAGAGAGCAATGACACTGCAAAGTCGCCATCGATGCGAGGCCCGGAGGGCCGTCCGCCAAACGTGAGCCCAGCCCGGAAGGGCTGGGGCTCACGTCGAATGATGATCTGAGCGCCGTAGGCCCGGCACTAAACTGTAGTATCCCTTCCCAACTGCCCAGGCTCGCAAATTCTTTCCCTAGCAGCGAACCTACCCCGCCTCATCCTCATCGCGTTCGCGCGGCACAATCATAAGGTGCTTGAGGGCAGTCCCCCGCAGCACGCTAATATTCTGCGGCTTTCCCGCGCGCTCCGTGGTCAACAGCCGATGTAGGTCATCGATGCCGCCCACTGCTTGCGCCGCAAATCCAACAATCACGTCCCCTTCTTCCAGCCCCGCAATCGAAGCCGCGCCATTCGCCGCCACCGCGGTGGCCATCACGCCTGAGGCCAGAGGCAGCTTGTACTCATATGCCAAGCGTCGAGGAATCGGCACATTCTGCGCCGCAATCCCAATCGAACTGCGCCGCACCCGGCCATGCTGCAAAATCTGCGCGACAACGTATTTTGCCGTGTCAATCCCAACCGCAAACGAGAGCCCCTGCGCCCCCTGGATGGTTGCAGTGTTCACACCGATAACCTGCCCCGCGGAGTCCAGCAGCGGCCCTCCCGAATTGCCCGGATTGAGCGGCGCATCCGTCTGGATAATCTCTTCCATCGTGCGTCCGGAGGCTGATCGCATAGTGCGCCCCAGTGCACTGACAACTCCCGCAGTCACCGAGAACTGAAATCCGAACGGATTGCCCACGGCAATCGCGATCTGCCCAATGCGCAACTTCTTCGAGACTCCAAGCGGGGCAGGGGAGAACACAGCGTGCTCGGTTCTGAGTACGGCAATATCCGTATCCCGATCCTCTCCAATTAGCACCGCGCCACTGCGTGCGCCATCGGTAAAGGTCAGCGAAATCTTCGCCGCACGGTGAACCACATGGCTGTTCGTCAGGATCAAGCCATCAGGGGTGAAGACAAAGCCGGATCCCGACCCCTCGTGACCTGGTCGATTGGCCCTTCGCGCGCTCTGAACGTCGATCTTCACCAACGACCCGCTCACCCGCTCGACCGCCTGCGTCACCGCGCGAGAGTAGTTATCCAGCAGATCAGAATCGTCCAGCCTGCTCGCCCCCACACCGGCACTGCCGGGAATTACAGGTTCCTGTTCCATTTGCTTAGCCCTCAAATTGCAACCAGGCCACGCATCACGCCAATTGTCACTGCTTCTGTTCGCGTACGCGCACCCAGTTTTGCCATAACCGAGCTCACGTGAAATTTCGCCGTATGCTCGGAAATATTGAGCACAGCAGCCAACTGCTTGTTCCTGTGGCCGCGCGCCATCAATCGCAACACCTCCACCTCCCTCGCCGTTAGATGTTCGCTGCCAGGAATCGATTCTTCCCGCCCGGCACGCGAGCGCGGCACGGTCACAGCAAATCCCGCCACGGTGGCTGTGATGGCGGCGACCAGTTGCGCGGTAGTGACCTCCATCGGAAGCACGGAATAAATCCTCGCGCGCGCAGCACTCCGCACCATCGCCGCCCCCGGCGCGGCCGCGAGCAGCACCGTTGGTGTCTCGGCAAAAACCTCTTCCACCGAGCGATGCCGCACGTTGGCCAGGAAAGACTCGCCGGCCGCGATCAAAATCGCGTCCGGGCTTTCACTCTGCGCGCGAAACACCAGCGTCGACGGAAGCGCGACTGGCAGCATCTCTAACTCGGGTGCAGAGCGAAGCACCGCGAAACGCCCAGCGTGAATCATCGAATCCACGCTGGGCAAAACTACCACTCGTCCGTGTGTGTGATCTTCAGCCACGATCCGCAAGAATTACCGTCAGATCTATTCTTACCCCTCCGCGGACTACGATTACCGCAACCGGGCTTCCAACCCTGAGTCCCGCGAGTCGATGCTGCACATCGTGCACATTGTGAACCAGGTGGCCGTCTACTGACAGCACCAGGTCACCCACCAGCATGCCCGCCGCGGCCGCTGGCGCATTGGCTTCCACGTGCAGCACCAGCAAAGCCTCCTCGGCGCCTGCCGCGAAGTGAGCCCGCAGGGCCTCGGGAACAGGAACGGCTTGCATAGCAGCGCCAAGAAAAGGGCGCGGCACATGGCCCCGTTCCAAAATTGCATCCACGACTCGATCGACGGTTGTCGCTGGTACGGTAATGACTGCGTTTCGTGCCAGCGCCGAGCTGTTGATTCCCAACACGCGGCGGCCTTCGTTTACCAATGCGCTCCCCGACTGGCCTATGTAGAGCTGCACGTCCGGACGGATAAGCCGATCCATCTGGCCACCGCGCCACGTACGCCAACCGCTGCCTAAGCGCGCGATGATTCCCGCGCTTGCTGCGATGTCGCCTAATCCGGAACGGCCTACAGCCAGCACCACCTCGCCGACGCGCGTTGGCTGGGAACCGATAGCCTCTGCGGGCTTGCCTACGCTGCTGTCAACGCGAAGTACCGCGAGATCGGTTCCCGCATCCGTGCCCGCAAGCGTGGCCGGGAAGGGATCACCGTGCTGAGCGGCCTGCAGCGAGTCATTGCGGCGTAATCCGTGACGCACTGTCACGATCACTCCAGGACGCCACACCACGCCGCTCGCAGTCGAGCGGCCGCCTCCATGCACCGTCACGATGCTGTCTTGAACGGCTTCAATTGTTTCGGCTATTGACTTGGAGAGCCCGCTCCAAACCCCAGTATTCTGTACTGCTGTTTCCATGATCTTCTCCATGAAGGACAAGATCATGGTGACACTTCAGGGGAGTGAGCACATCCCCCAGATGACTAGGTTCGCTTTGGCATTTATCAGCCCACAGTAATTGCGAAGCTGCCTTTAGTCTGTCTGGTGGAAGACCGCGTTATTGATGTCCGGCCAAATTTCTTTGAACGCGAAGGTACAGCCATCAATAGCAATATTCGTGATCCATCGCTGGTAGGTCTTGGTGAGCGTGCGTTCCTGGCTCGGATAGTAAAGATTAGCCACGCCTGAAAATGCGCCGGCTCCCAAAACCTCGCTGAAATTAAAGGTCTCGTGGCCGTCATCGTTGCGCGTAATCACGATGCGCGTGAATGCGTAGCCCAGCCGCTTGACAAAATCTCCACGGCCTAAGGTGTAATACCTTGTGTCTTGATGCAACGCCGTGGGGACGATGAACTCGACCCAGGTGTTCTCGTTGATGGCGTCGGCCAGCGTGTGCCAGTAGTATCTGCCATACCCTCGAGCTCCCTGGCCAAATTCAGGGTAAGAGTTGTCCGCCTGCGCAACCGCGGCCTGACCCGCTACGAAAATAAATGAAGAATAATCGACGCTGTCGAGCATCGCAGTCTTGAACTTTTCCTTCACCGGCTGCGGCGGTAAATGCTCGTCTGCGCTTACCGCGCGGAAGTTGGGAATCACATAAAGAATGCGCTTGGTTTGTCTCCCCTCGGCGAGTGGATCGACGACGGCGCCATTGGTGGAACCCGAGGGTGGTGGCTCGCCCGAAGCTGTCTGAACCTGTTGCGGAATGCCGGCGCCTGGGTCGTCGGGAAGATCGGCATCTGCCATCTCATTATCAAAAGATAACGCTGTTAGATAGGTGCGGGCTCCATGCTCCTTCGGCGCCTGTAGCGCAAGCGTTGTGCCTTGGGGAGGAAGTTCATCCGCGCTTGCTTTTGCCACCGGAGCACATATGCCTCCCAGCAGAAGCCCAAAAGCAAAAATAGATAATCTTTCGGAGAACCTCATACGAGCCCTTTGATCCCGGTGGTGTGCCGAGTGGGTGTAAACCACTCGTATATGTAAGATCTCTCGCGGCAGTACCAGAGCGATATCCCTCGCTCGTTGGATTCATCTTTGGTGCTTCTGCTGTGTCCTTACTGGTTCTTTTGTTTCACGCCATGGAATCTGGGCTTTTCGCCGGCCGTTGCCGGTGCTGCGCGATCGCGCTCACACACGGTCACGTTTGTCATAAACGACGGTCTCACAATTTGACGAGAGAATCGAATCAGAAGTGTGCAACAGGCAAAAAAAAGTTCCTTCCAAGGGACTGTTGGCCTACAACCTTTAGGGGAGAAGGTACTTTTTCAGCGCTGCCAAGCCCTCTTCAATAGCCTGTGGATCGATGGCATAGCCAAAGCGGACGTGGCCCTCGCCTTGCCCTCCGAAGACCACACCAGGAACGGTGGCCACGTGTGCTTTACTCAGCAACATCCGGGCTGCGGTGCGGCTGTCTTTGTTGATCTTCGTTACCCGCGGAAAAGCGTAGAAAGCCCCTTGCGGCAACTCGCATGGCAGCCCTACTTCGTTCAATCCGTTCACCAGCAGATCGCGTCGCTGGCGGTATTCTTCGCGCCGCGCATCGATCTCGCTGCGCGGAATGCGCAGCGCTTCCAACGCAGCCCACTGGGTCATGGTCGAAACTCCGTTCACGGAATACAGAACCAGCTTCCGCAGTCCGCTCATGAAAGGCTCCTGGGCCACGGCGTACCCCACCCGCCATCCAGTCATGCCATAAGATTTCGAAAAAGTGTACGCCGTAATCGTGCGTTGCCCCATGCCCGGCAGGGATGCAATCGAAAAGTGCTCCCCATCGTAAACCAGGTCTTCATAAGCCTCGTCTGCTATCACTATAAGGTCGTGTTTCCTGGCGAACGCCGCCACTTCCTCCGCTTCCCAGCGAGAGAAAACTGTGCCCGTCGGATTCTGCGGCGTGTTGTAGTAAATCGCGCGCGTATGCGGCGTGGTGAAATCTTCGAGCGTCCGGGTCAGGCCCGAGCTGCGTGCTGTTGCCGTCGGCACCAGCAGGGCACGCGCTTGGCAACCGGTGATCATCTCCCGGATCGGGGTCCAATAAGGAGAGAAAAGCAACACATCGTCGCCCGGATCAAGCACCGCCTGGAAGGCAATATATAACGCGTGCGCTCCTCCCGCGGTCACGATTACGTTCTCCGCGGAGACCTCGAGCCCATTGCGCTGGTTCAGCTTGTGCGCAATCGCCTGGCGCAAAGGCTCTATGCCTGAGGACGGTGCATAGCGAGTCTTGTTTTCGACAGCGGCGCCAATCAATGCATACTTGATCGAAGCAGGAGTATCGAAGAAGGGCTCGCCCCCATGGAATGCGTGCACCTTTTGCCCCGCCGCCCGCAACTCCATCACTTTGTTCCGCACCTGGACGATATCGGAGAAACCCACTTCATCCAGTCGCTTGGCCAATCGCATTGCGTCTGCCGCCATGTTGCCCTCATCCCTCCACATTGCTAGAGCGTTTTTGCTAATGGTGTAGACCAGGAAACTGAACTCGACGCGGCCATTCCGTTAAAGAATGGCCGCACGTGACTGGTCCCGCCGAAGCACCGTATTAGCAAAAATGCGTTAGTGTTGAGCAAATGAAGTCCAGATATCTCTACCTTGCGGCGGCCGCCGGCTTCCTGGCGGGTGCGGTCGTCGAATTCCTGCCCCCGCACAACATCACGGCCGCTGTTCTTGATGCGGTCGCAGGAGCCATCTTCCTCTTTCTCGGAGCGGGTACGCAGAAGTAAAGCTAGATCTTGATAAACACTTTCTTCCGGTACATCAATACCACCGGTATAAAGCAGACCAGCACAAAGGTAAGCGCGTAAAGCAGCGATCCAAAAGACGGATTGATCACCGGAAAGAAAAAATGCATGTAGATGTATTGCTGCAGGCTGGTGACCCGGGCGCCGTCGTGAACGCGAATGGTATCAATTCCGGCCGCCAGCAGTTCCGAGAAAACATACGCGGTGATGGCGTTCGAGCCGAAGACAAGCCACGGAAACGTCCAGCCGCGCGTCCACTTTTTGATCTCCACCGCGTAAAAACAAATAGCCAGCAGCAACAGCGTGCAGCCTGCCGCAAACAGAACATACGAACTGGTCCACAATTTCTTGTTGATCGGGAACCAGACGTTCCAAATCTCGCCCAGAACCAATCCGCCGATCGCCGCGCCAAGTAGTCCCGCCGCCTTGGTGGATAGCTCCTTGGGGCGTCGCAGCCAAATACCGGCAAGCACACCGAAGAGGATGGTGCCCATCGCGGGGATATCGCTCAGCAGACCTTCGGGATCGCGCACGCCTTCATAGAGGTGGCCGGTCAGCAGCTTGCGATCCAAGTACGCCACCCAATTCTGGTTGGGGTCGAGCAGTGGCACGCTGTGGGTGGGAACGCCGATACCCGGTATGGGAACCCAACGCATCAGGATCCAGTAGCCCAACAACGCTACAACTGCGGTGGTAGCAGCTATCCAGGCCCGGCTATTCCATAGGTAGAGCAGGCTGGCCAGCAAATAACAGATAGCGATGCGTTGCAACACGCCGTAGATACGCAGCGTTCCCAGGTGAAACAAGGGAAAGCTATTGACTAGCAGTCCCAGCAGAAACAGTATCACCGCGCGCCGCAATACATGCAGGCGCAGCGTGGTTGTCGACTCCCCGCGCGCCAGGCGTGTTTCGCTCGAGAAAACGATGGATATGCCGGCAATGAAGAGGAACGACGGGAACACCAGGTCGGTGAGTGTCCAGCCATTCCACGCGCTATGTTCCAACTGGTGGTAGCTATACTTCCCGCTGCCGCCGTTGTTCACCAGGATCATGAACGCGATAGTGATCCCGCGCGCCACGTCGAGCGAGACCAGTCGGCGCATCGTATTAGCGATGCTCTGCGGAGCCGTGACCGTTGTAGCCGCACTTTTGGTAGCCGAGGTAGCCATGCTGGGAAGTGTATCTGGTGCATCGAATCAGTGTCGACTGATAATCTCCGAAGCATGCGGCGCTCCGTAATCTGGTTCGTGCTAGCCGTCGCCTGGGCCGTCGACTGCTTGCTGGCCTTCTTCCATCACAACCGGCTGCAGGCTGGCCTAACCGCCTTTTTCGCCTGCTGCTTCTTAGCCGTAGG
The DNA here is from genome assembly GCA_963743365.1 of uncultured Acidobacteriaceae bacterium. GTDB lineage: Bacteria > Acidobacteriota > Terriglobia > Terriglobales > Acidobacteriaceae > PALSA-350. The sequence continues at coordinate 206,878 of CAVUQE010000007.1, read as the reverse complement.
CCTCTTCCTCCGCAACCGCGAACAAAAACTCACTCACCGTATCCGCAACCAATAACGGGTTTCATCCCGCCTGCACTGGGCGTGCAGTGGGACCGAAGCGGGCGGTTCTGTCAGCCACTAGCGTACGCTCCCCTTGTCATCCCGCCTGCCCCGGCGCGCCGTGGGAGCGCAGGCGAGGGACCTGCAGTTTCTTTCCCCCAAACCCATCGCCCTCACGTCGCAAGAATCCCCGAGTAAACCGCCATGCCAGCGACAGCGTCCACCCCGATCCCATCCAGGGCATCAATCTCCCCCTGCTCACGAATTCCACCCGCCACAATCAACTGCCGTTTCGTAATCCGTCTCAATCTCTGCGCCACCTCGATCGGAAAACCCTGCATCGTCCCTTCCCGATCGATATGGGTGTAAAGAAACGCGCCACAATAAGCCTCCAGCTGGGGAATAGCTTGATCCGCCGTAAGCTCCACCTGGTCCTTCCACCCCTTAACCGCCACTCGCCCGTGCTTTGTATCCACGCTAAAGACCAGCTTGTCCAAGCCGACCTCGTCGGCCAGCGTCCGGGCAAACCCGGTATTCACCAACTCCGCTCCACCAAAAAGTGCCGACCCCACAATCACTCGCCGAGCCCCTGCTCCCAGCACAGCCGCCGCTTTCTCAATCGAGGAAATCCCGCCCCCCACCTGGCACGGCAACCGCAGCGCGATTCTGGCGATCAGCTCGCTGTTTTCCCCCTGCCGCATGGCAGCGTCGAGGTCGATCAACTGCACCAGCGGATAATGCTGAAACCGGCCGATCCAATACTCGAAATCGTCGAAGGCCAGCTTCAGCTTCTCGCCCCCCACCAGCTGCACAATCCGTCCACCCATCAGGTCAATCGATGGAATCAGCATGGCAGCCTCACCGGCACACCCCGCAGCGCCAGCTCCTGCTTCAATGCCCGGACGTCGGCGATGCCGAAGTGAAAGATGCTGGCCGCCAGCGCCGCATGCGCCTTGCCCGCCTGGAATACCTCGGCAAAATGCTCTGCGCTCCCGGCGCCTCCGGAGGCAATCACGGGGATCTCCACTGCCTCACTCACCCGGGCGGTCAACTCACAATCGAAGCCCGCCCGCGTGCCGTCTGCATCCATTGAGGTCAACAGGATCTCGCCCGCCCCCCGCGCTTCAGCTTCCCGCGCCCATTCAATCACCTGGCGTCCCGTGCGCGTGCGTCCACCGCTCACAAACACCTCCGCCTGGCCCACCGGATCGGAGCTATCCGTGGCCCGCCTGCCATCAATGGCCACAATCACCGCCTGCGCGCCAAAGCTTCGCCCAATCGCGTCAATCAAGCCCGGATCGGCGATTGCCGCCGAGTTGATGCTCACCTTATCCGCCCCCGCATCGAAGACCGCGGAAGCCTCATCCGCCGAGCGTATCCCCCCGCCCACCGTGAACGGGATGAACAGCTCTCTCGCAGCCCGTCGCACGGTATCCAATAAAGTCCCGCGGCCCTCGTGCGTGGCCGTGATATCCAGCAAAACGATCTCATCCGCGCCCGCTGCAGCATGCCGCTTGGCCAATTCCGCCGGATCGCCCGCATCCACCAGGTCGACGAACTGCACCCCCTTCACCACCCGTCCATTCCGCACGTCCAGGCAGGCGATAATCCGCTTGGTCAGCATGCCAACTCCACAAAGTTGCGTAGCACCCGCATGCCCGCCACCCCGGACTTCTCCGGATGAAACTGCACCCCCATCACATTGCCCCGTTCCACCGCCCCGGAGAACGGGCCACCGTAAGCAGTGACAGCCACCGTCTCCGTTACCACCGGAGCCCGATACGAGTGGGTGTAATAAACAAAAGCGCGGTCTTCCACCCCGCGCAACAAGCGCGATTGGGGATCGACGCGCACCTCATTCCAGCCCACGTGCGGAACCTTTACCCCAGGCGCAAACCGCTCGCACTCGCCTCGGAACAGGCTCAGCCCCTTCACCGCCGGGGCCTCCGTGCTGCCCTCGAATAACCACTGCAGCCCCACGCAGATTCCCAGGAAAGGAACGCCATGGGCAATGACGTCGCTTACCGATGCAGTGAGGCCCGTCTCCTCCAACAGCTGAGTAGCTTGAAAATGCCCCACACCCGGCAAGATGACCTTCTTCGCCCTTCGCACGACCGCAGGGTCCGCGGTGACCGTCGCCTGGCAACCCAGGGCATCGAGAGCCTTCATCACCGAGGTGAGGTTCCCGGCCTTGTAGTCAATGACCGCGATCACAGCAATCCTTTGGTGCTGGGCAGCATCTTGCCCATCTGCTTGTCTTTGGAGCAGGCCACGCGCAGCGCCCGGGCAAAGGCCTTGAACAGGGCTTCAATCTTGTGGTGGTTGGAGCGGCCGTACATCGTGGCGATATGCACGTTAGCCCGCGCCCCGCGTGCAAAGCCTTCAAAGAAGTCCTCTACCAGCTCACTTTGCAGATCGCCCACCAGGCGCTTCTTCACCTTGGTCTTGACCACGCACGCCACTCGTCCGCTCAGGTCGACCGCGGCAACGCCCAGCGTCTCATCCATCGGCATCAGGAAGTATCCCGCGCGCAGGATGCCTTTCTTGTCCCCCAGCGCCTGGTCGAAAGCCTCGCCCAGCGCAATGCCTACGTCCTCTACCGTGTGGTGTTGGTCCACATCCAAATCGCCGTCGCACAGCAGCTCCAGGTCGAACCCCCCGTGGCGCGTAAATAGTTCCAGCATATGGTCGAAGAAGCGAATGCCGGTCTTCACCTTGTAGCGCCCGGTGCCTTCCAGCGCGAGCTTGAGCGAGATCTTGGTCTCCGTTGTCTTGCGCTCAATAGCGCCCCGGCGCACCGTCTGCTTTGCCATTATGCTTTCTCCCACCCGATCTCGTTCAGCGCCTCGGTCATCGCGGCTACTGCCTGCTTCATCTGTGCCCGCGTGCCCACCGTCAGGCGGACACACCCATCGCAGCCTTGATCCTTCGACCGGTCGCGTGTGAGCACCCCACGCCGGTGCATGGCCTGTACGAATTCGGCGTGCCGGGGCCCGATCTTCACCAGGATGAAGTTGGCCTGGCTAGGCCACTGGGGCACACCCATTTGCCGCAGATTCTCCACCATCTCTGTCCGGGCTCCCTTTACTTCCTCCACATACCACTGCAAGTACTCCTCGTCATCCAGCGCCGCCGGCAGACAGGCCAGCGCCAGCGAGTTCACGCTGTAGGGGGAGATGACCGTTCGCAGCCACTGCTGCACCTCCACCGGCGCGGCGAGCATTCCCAGCCTTAGTCCGGCCAGCCCATACGCTTTGGAAAAAGTGCGCGCCACGATCAGGTTCGGCGCCCGCCCCACCAGGTCGATCACGGTTTGGCCGCAGAAGTGGTAGTAGGCCTCATCCACCAATACAGCGGCATGCGGAGCACGGTTAAGCACCTCAAGAATCTGTTGCCGGTTAGCCAGGGTGCCGGTAGGGCTGTTGGGGCTGGCGATGGCGATCAACCGTGTCTTCGGCGTGATAGCCGCCAACAGGCGCTCGAGGGGAAAGGCGAAATCCTCTCCCGACGGGACCGTCTTGACCGTCGCATCGGTGCAGGAACCGTAGACCTCATACATTGAGTATGTCGGGGTAGGGAAGAGAAACTCATCGTCCCGATCAAGGTAGGTCTGGCAAAGCACGTGGATTGCCTCATCCACTCCGTTGGTAAGCAAAACCTGCTTGGGATCAAGCGAGAGTTGTTGGGCAACCTTGGCCTCCACCTGGCCTCGCTCGGGGTACTTTGCCAGATCCGCGGCGGCGATCCTCCCCAGTGCCTCGAGCACCCGTGGCGAGCAAGCTACGGTGTTCTCGTTAAAATCCAGCCGAAGTCCCTGCCGCCCACCCAGCGGAGGATGGTATGCCTGCATTCGCCTTACTGCGGCCCGTGGCTCTGGTGTCTGTTGCAGCACAATCTCAGCCATCGATCCCCCTCGCCCGCACTGCTTCCGCGTGGCCAAGCAATCCTTCCGCGTTGGCCAGTGTGATCGCAGCCGGTCCCAACTTCTGCAACCCCGCCAGCGTGTACTCCTGTACCGTGATCAGTTTCAAAAAGTCCATCACGCTCAGCCCGCCCCGCACCTGCGCCACTCCGCCGGTGGGCAGAGTGTGGTTAGGGCCGGAAACGTAGTCCCCCATGGGCTGCGGCGAGTAGCGGCCAATAAACACCGAACCTGCATTGCGCACCCAGTCGAGGTCGTCGTTCGCATCGATGCTCAAATGTTCGGGAGCCAGCCGGTTGGTAATCTCGCGCGCCTCCTCCACCGAACCTGCGACCAGCGCCAGGCCGTTTCGCTTGATCGCCTGCTTGGCTATGGAATTCGTTTTGACCCGCCGCGTCACATCCTTGATCACTGCACGCGCCAGCGAAGCGTTCGTCGTGATCAGGATCGCCAGTGCTTCCGGGTCGTGCTCCGCCTGGGCCACGAGGTCGGCCGCGATCCCTGCTGGATCGCCGTTCTCGCTCGTCACCACGATCTCTGTCGGGCCGGCCAGCATGTCGATCGCGCAGTCGAAGGCCACCATTTTCTTAGCCGCCGTCACATACCAGTTGCCTGGTCCTACGATCTTGTCCACCCGGCGGACGGTTTCCGTGCCAAAAGCGAGAGCAGCAATCGCCTGCGCGCCACCGATGCGATAGAACTCGCCGATGCCGAGTAGCGCCGCTGCCGCCAGCGTCTCCTTGGCCGGTTTCGCTGAAACCGCCACGATCCGCTCCACCCCGGCCACCTGCGCCGGGATCGCCGTCATCAGCAGGGTAGAGGGCAGCGGATAGCGTCCGCTGGGCACATAACATCCCACTGCGCTCAGCGCCCGTACCCGTTGTCCCGTGGTCAGCCCATCGCTGGTCGCGCTCCACTCCTTCGGCATCTGCCGTTCGGCGAATCCTCGGATATTCGCGGCTGCTGTCTCCAAAGCAGCCTGCAGTGCCTTGGGCGTAGCGTCCCAAGCCGCTTCCATCTCGGCACGGCTTATTAGGAGCGGCTGTTGCCGCGTAAGGCCGTCCAGCTTAGCCGCATAGCGGCGCGCCGCCTTGTCCCCGCCCTTGCGCACATCGGCCACAATGCGTTGCACCACCGGCATCGTGCGCGCCGTATGCCGCGCGCCCCGCTGCTCCAGTTCGCTAAGCATCCGACCGGCTTTTTTCCCGTCCCGGCCCTGTGTCCTAACCAGCCTCATGCAGACGCTCCTTGTGCGACTCCTTCAGCCACTGGCGAATTCCCCATCGAAGCCCCGCTCCGGCAACAAACGTTGGGTGCCCCATTCAAGCCCTGTTTTTGGGCTTGAGTGGGACAAGCAGCACTTAACCTGCAGTTCTCTTCGCCAGCAACCAATGCCCGCCCCAACCCCGTCCCCACCCTTTGTCATCCCGCCTGCCCGGCTTGCCGTGGGACAGGAGCGTAGTGGAGGGACCTGCGGTTCATTCCCCCCGGCACTAAAACACAATCTTGTTCAGCGGATACTCCACAATCCCCGTAGCTCCCGCACTCTTAAGCTTGGGAATCACATCCCGCAGCACGCTCTCTTCAAGCACCGTATTCAACGCCGCCCATCCCGCATCGCTCAGCGTCGAAATCGTCGGTGAATCCAGCGCCGGCAATATTCCCAACACTTGGTCCAGGTTCTTCTTCTGGACGTTCATCATCAATCCCACTCTGCCTTGCGCAGCAATCGCTCCATTCAGCATGAGCGAGATATTGTCGATCTTCTGCTTCTTCCACGCATCCCCATACGCCGCTCGATTGGCAATCAAATGAGTTTCGCTTTCCATCACCGTATCGATGATGCGCAGCCTATTAGCCCGCAGGGAACTGCCCGTCTCAGTCACCTCCACAATGGCGTCGGCCAGCGTCGGTGGCTTAACCTCGGTTGCGCCCCAGCTGAATTCCACTTTCACTGGAACCTTCTTTGCGGCGAAGTAATTCTTCGTCACCTCTACCAATTCAGTAGCGATCACCTTTCCGCTAAGATCTTCCGCCTTCTCAAAGTGAGAATCCTCAGGCACCGCAAGCACCCAGCGCACCTTCGTCCTGGTTGCTTTCGAATAAGTCAGTCCAGTAACGCTGACCACGTCGAGTCCGCTTTCCACTACCCAATCGATGCCCGTGAGGCCTGCGTCCAGAACACCCTTCTCCACATACCGTGCCATCTCCTGGGCGCGAATCAGCATGCACTCAATCTCGCTATCGTCGACGCCAGGAAAATATGACCGGCCGTTGGCGTAGATGCGCCACCCAGCGCGCTCGAACAACGCGATGGTTGCGTCCTGCAGGCTCCCCTTGGGAATGCCGAGCTTCAGCTTACCTGCCATTGCGCGCCTCCATCTTGACCGCCGTAGGCACTGCGATGGCACGTGTAAAGCAGCTCACTGTCCCCTCGTGGCAGACCAGTCCGTCGCCTTCAACGACTACGCGAAACACCACTGCGTCCTGATCGCAGTCAGTTGCGGCGGACACTATGCGCAGCCGGTTTCCGCTAGTCTCTCCCTTCATCCACAGCTTCTGTCTTGTCCGGCTCCAAAACGTCACAAAGCCTGTCTCCAGCGTCTTGGCATAGCTGGTCTCATTCAGAAAGCCCACCATCAGTACCTGTCCGCTCTCAGCATCCTGCACGATCGCAGGCAGCAGTCCGTCCATCTTCGCAAAATCAAGCTTCACTGCTTCACTCATCGCCCACCTTCTTCCTCTCTTGAAAACACCGTAAACGCAAAAAAGCCCGCGTGCGCATCTCGCGCCGGCGGGCTTTTTCTGATCCTGGCTTCCTGGCCTTTATCGCTGGCCGGAACCGTCCGCCGACACGCTCGTCACGTGATGATGGTGATGACGATGATGGTGGGTGCGGACTTGCATACCTGATAAAAAGCTAACTGGCTCTTCCCCTGATGTCAACTTTTTGACATCAACTTTCACCGTCGACGTTGCCTTCCGATCGGTCTGCTACCATGCCGCCGGAAGCATTTTAATCTTGGCGTATACGAGGAAACTGCTCTCAGCCCTGCCGTTCCGGCAAAACGGAGTGGAAAGAATGGCCGAACCTGGCGAATCCCGCCAGCCACCGTAATAGTAAAAATGCTTTATCGCCTCCATGCAGACCAACACCGCCAAACTCCCGTACCTGTTGCTGACCATCTTGGCCGTTGGTTCTACCCTTTTCTATGCCGCCAGCACGGCTGCGAACTTCGATAGTTTCCTCAACCCCAACCGCGCCCGGCCCCCGCTCGATTACTCCCATAGCGCCCGCTTCCTGGTCCAGCCGCTCCCCGAGTCGCGCCGTGCTGGCATGGTGCCGGAAGATGAGGTCCTTTCCGTGAACGGGCTCCCCTTCACCGGCATGGCCGGGTTGCTCCGCCAGACGTTTCATGCTCGTCCGGGGGAGGCGGCTGCCATCGTTTATCGCAACATGGCTGGGAAAACCCGTACTGCGCAAGTTGAGCTGATGGCGCAGCGCAGCGGCCGTCCGACATTCACCCGTTGGCTGATCTACATCGTGCTCATTCTGATCTTTCCCGCATTCTGTCTCTTGCTGGGATATTGGGTAGCGTTGGCCAGGCCGCTCGAGTGGAATGCCTGGTTTTTTCTCGGCATCATGAATGTGGTTCCGGCCTTTGTCGGTCGTGTGGGATACTATCCCGGCTTTCTCGCGCCCTTCACCATCTTTTGGCAAATCTTCGCTTTCCAGTGGATGTTCGTTTCCCTCATCCTGTTCAGCATCTACTTTCCCGTCCGCTCGCGCACGGATATGCGTTATCCGTGGTTGAAATGGCTGATCATTGTTCCTCAGATTCCCATAGTTCCTGCGATGTGGGCGCTTCAGTACGGCCTGCTTTATCACGTCCGCTTCGTCCGGCCCTATCTCTCCGCGTTCGATCCGCTGGAGCTCGCGGGCTCAGTCTTTGCCGCGATTTCTCTCTGCGTCTTCATCACGGCGATCGTCAGTAAGCTCTTCCATGTACCGGAACCCGATGCCCGCCGCCGCCTGGCCGTGGTAGCTGCTGGCTCGTTGCTAGGCCTTGTTCCGGTGCTCGTTCTCTTGCTCAGTTCCACCTTCTCCGAAAAACCAGTCCTCGAAATGGCGCCTTCCTGGGCTCTTTTCACCGTGACCATTCTGTTCACCTTCTTTCCCCTCTCCCTTGCCTACACCGTCATCGTGCAGCGCGCCCTCGACCTGCGCATCATCCTCCGCCAGGGCACGCGTTACGCCTTTGCCCGCGGCACGCTGTGGGTGCTACAAATCATCGTCTTTGCCTTCCTGGGCTTCCGCATCTTCCACTTTGCTTTTGCTCATACCTCCGGCCGGGCCGCCCTGCTCGTTGCCCCCGTGGTCTTCTCCGTTGTTATTCTCTTCCTGCGCCTGCGCATTGCCCGGCCTCTTTCCCTGTGGATTGATCGGCGCTTCTTTCGCGAAGCCTACTCCGTCGACCAGGTATTAACGGACCTCTCCGAACAAGCGCGCAGCTTCACCGAAACCGAGCCCTTGTTGCGCACCATCGTTGAGCGCATAAGCCAGACGCTCCACGTGGAGCGGATCTCCTTCCTTTTGCGCCGCGGAAATCTCTTTAGCCTGCAGTATGCGCAAGGAATTCCCGCCACCATCGACGTTTCCCTGCCGGACAACTCTTCCACCATCCGTGCTCTGATAGTTGATCGAAGCCCAAAGCAGGTCTACCTCGAGCGTCCGGACCCCTGGCTGGCCCTGGCGCCCGCCGGTGAGCTCTCAGTGCTCAACCAGCTCGATGCGGAACTGCTCCTGCCTCTGCCTGGCCGTTCCGGCTTGATCGGCGTGATGGCTCTGGGACCCAAGCTCAGCGAGGAACCATACTCCCGCTCGGACCGCCGGTTGCTATCTTCCGTTGCTCTGCAAACCGGCCTGGCCATCGAAAACAGCGCCCTGGTTCACCGCCTGGCGGAGGAGTCGTCCCAGCGCCAGCGCATCGATCGCGAAATTGAAATCGCCCGTGAGGTGCAGGAGCGCCTGTTACCGCAGACCTATCCCGTCGTGGCTGGAATTGATTTTGCTGCCTACAGCCGCGCCGCGCGGGAAGTAGGCGGGGATTATTACGACTTCATCCCGCTTGAAAACGGCGCCCTTGGTATCGCCATCGGCGACGTCTCCGGAAAAGGCATCTCTGCCGCCCTCTTGATGGCTTCCATTCGTGCCGCTCTGCACGGGCTTACCTTCAGCGGCGATCTTAATCTGGCTCGGGTCATCGAGGGCCTTAACCGCATCATCTTCGATTCCTCCACCAGTAATCGCTTCGTCACCTTTTTCTTTGGTGAATACGATCCTGTTACGCGCACACTGGACTACGTCAACGCCGGGCACAACGCCCCACTGCTCTTGCGTCCCTCGGCACACGATGGTTTTTGCAACCCCGAGGCGGAGTGCACCGTGCAGCGCCTGGAAACCGGCGGACCAGTGCTTGGCATTTTTACCGAGGTTCACTATGAGCAGGGCAGAATCCAGTTGCGGCCTTACGACGCCCTCATCGCCTTCACCGACGGAATCAGTGAAGCTATGACTGCTGATCTTCAGGAATGGGGTGAAGAGCGCCTGATCGCCGCCGCCAGGGCGAGCAATCATCGTTCTGCGCAGGAGATTGTCACCGCCGTGATCGCGAGCGTCGACCAGTTCACCGCGGGCGCGCCTCAGAGCGACGACTTATCGCTGGTCGTGCTCAAGGTCCTCTGAGATGCTTCTTCGCCGGCTGGCGGTCTTCGCTTTGTTTGGGTTGGCCATTGTGCTGACGGCACAAACTCCTCCGGTAGAGTACGAAACCTTCATGAGCCAGGGAAAACCCGTTTCTTGCTCCGTCTATGGCAATCGTGACGCCACCGCGACCATCCTCTTCCTGCGTGGAGCGAGCCCCTCTGATATCCCTCTTGGCCGTCAGGAGGCGCGATTCTTTGCCGAACATGGCTTTCGCGTTTTGTTGCCCGACTATCTCAGCGCGACGCCCACGCCCGAGCCCACCTCTGCCAACTATCGCCGTTGGGCACAGGTGGTGCAGGATATCGTTGCCGAGCTACGCTCGCGCCCGCAACTCCGCAATAGAAAGATCGGCGTTGCCGGACAGTCCCAGGGAGCTTCGGTCGCCCTCATAGCTGCTACCCAGAAGTTAGAAGTCGGGGCGATTGCCGAGTGGTCCGGCCTTCTCCCCAACCAATTCTTCTCCCAGGTACAAACCATGCCTCCGCTCCTCATCCTTCACGGCGAGCTGGACAAGCAAGTCCCAATCGTCAATGCGCGCCAGTTGGTCCGTCTCTGCGAGCTCCGGGACTTCACCTGCGAAATCCAAATCTTCGCCGGCGAGGGCCACATTTTCGGTCCCCACGTCACGGACTCCGCCAACCAGCGCGCCCTGGCCTTCTTTCGCGTCTACCTGCACTGAACAACCCCCAATCCGGGAGCGCACTCGTCCACCAGCTTTTTTTCAGCTCTGTCCATCCACCTCCACCATGTCGAGGTGGGCCACGCCCTCAACCTTGTCATCCCGTTCAGCCTGACTCAAGGGTGGGGCTTTCCGTTCAAGACCTTTTCGGCCTGACGAAAAGGTGGGGTGCCCCATTTGCCTTGATTTCCTGCGGAGCCTCGTGGCGTTGATACACTCGATGCGCCTTTCCTTACTGAAAGGCGCACACGCGGACTTCTCGAGCACAGCGTGGCAGGAAATCGGGGTCAAGCCGTACTTTGGCTTGAGTGGGATAACCGCATGCCACACCCACTAAAGCAACCCTGCAAGATCCTCCGCCGGATCCTTAAGTCCCAATCCCGTCATGTGTCGCCGCGACGCTTCCTGCATGTAGTAGTGCAACCTGCCTGCCGCCGCTGCATACCCCAATCCCTCTTCCCGTATATTCGAAATGCAATTCCGTTCTGCATCCTTCCTGCCTCGCCGCGGCTCCCACGTAATGTAGACCCCGAGAGAATCGGGCGAGCTCAATCCCGGCCGCTCCCCAATCAGCACCACGGCCAAGGGCGCGTGCAGCGCCTCTCCGATCGCGTCCCCAATAGCAACCCGGCCTTGCTCCACCACGCACACCGGCGCCAATCGCCAACCCGCAATCAAGGGCAAAACCTCCTGTAGCAAACGCAGCGCATGCCGCTCCACCGCCATCGCCGAGAGCCCATCCGCGATCACGAAGACCACATCGTATTCTCCCGCCGTCAGCAACGCCGCGGAATCCTTACTCAATGTCCGTCCCAGGTCCGGCCGTAGCAGATACCTGGCGCGGTCTCCAGCTTGGCTTTCCAGCGCAAGCGCCGCCAGGCTCGACCTGCGCAGTTCATCGCACAGCATGCGCGCATCGATGGCGCCATGGACCGCATCCCGTGCCCGCGCATGGGCCAGTTGAAAGTCCAGTAGGGGACGCGTGGCCAGGCTCACCCCGCTTCGCTGTAAGGCGACTCGCGCCGGCGTGAAACTGCGCAAGGCCTCGCGCGCCGCGTAAGACATCTCCGGCGGCGTCAACCCCGGTTCGGGTTCGCTGGGCTGCGTCTTGGGTTTCCGCTTGCCAAGCATAGGCGTTACGCAATAAACGCGGGTACGCTCAGGCGCAAACGGGCATCGCTGTTGAGCCACGCCTCAAACTCCGGCGCCGGCCGCAAGCCCAACGTTCGCCTCAGGTACAGCGCATCGTGAAACGATGTGCTTTGATAATTCAGCATCACGTCGTCGGCCCCGGGCACGCCCATGATGTAATTCACGCCCGCGGCGCCCAGCAGCGTCAGCAGCACATCCATATCGTCCTGGTCGGCTTCCGCATGATTGGTGTAGCAAACATCGCACCCCATCGGTAGCCCCAGCAGCTTGCCGCAGAAATGGTCCTCCAGCCCGGCACGAATGATTTGCTTGCCATCGTACAGATACTCCGGCCCGATGAATCCCACCACCGTATTCACCAGCATGGGCCGGTAGCGGCGGGCAACAGCGTAGGCCCGGGCCTCACAAGTTTGCTGGTCGACCCCGTGATGCGCATCGGCGGAAAGTGCACTGCCCTGTCCGGTTTCGAAGTACATCACGTTATCGCCCAGCGCGGGTTTGTTGCCATTTTGTCCCAAGAAGGTCGCCCCGCGTTTGAGCTCCCGCGCCGCCGCGCACGCCTCATCCAGCAGCGCCAGGTTCACCCCGAACGACTGGTTGGCGGCTTCGGTGCCGGCAATGGATTGAAACACCAGGTCGACCGGGGCATTCTGTTCCAGCGCCGCCATCAGCGTCGAGACATGCGCCAACACGCAACTCTGCACCGGAATTCCATACTTCTGCCGCACGTGGTCGATCAACTGCAGCAGCGTCTTCACGCCGTTCACATTGTCCGAGGCGGGATTGATCCCGATCACCGCATCCCCCGAGCCGAGCAGGAGTCCATCCACCATCGCCGCCGCGATGCCCGCCGGATCGTCCACCGGATGGTTCGGCTGCAGCCTCGTCGAAAGCCTGCCGGGCAAGCCTACCGTGGTCCTGAACCGTGTCACCACGCGGATCTTACGTGCCACCAGGATCAGATCCTGCACCCGCATCAACTTGCTGACCGCCGCGGCCATCTCCGGAGTTAGACCCGGTGCTACCGCCGTCAGCGCCTCGCTCGTTGCGGCATCGGATAGCAGCCAATCGCGAAGATCTCCTACCGTGAGCGCCGCTACCGGAGCAAAAGCAGCCGGATCGTGCGTATCGATAATCAGCCGGGTGACCTCGTCCTCCTCATACGGCACCAGGGCCTCTTGCAAAAAGGTGCGTAGCGGAACATCGGCCAGCGTCATTTGCGCCGCTGCACGCTGCTCGCCGCTCTCCGCGGCAATCCCCGCTAACGCGTCCCCGGAGCGGTAAGGGCTGGCCTTGGCCAGAAGGTCGCGCAGATCCTCGAAGTGGTAGGTGACTTCGCGGATCTTTCGGCGCAGTCGCATCGTTGGACCATAGTAATACGCTCCGCCGCGCGTAGAATCGCGCTCCTGATATCCTGCAAACCATCTTGGCCACCCAAAATAAAATCGACCAAATCTGCCCCCGAGCCGCAGTTCTGGCGCTTGGGCTCGCAGCCGCTATCTCCTTCGGGCCGCGCTCCCTCGCCCAGGCGGCCGCAACCCCTCACTCCGTCGTTATCCATGCCGCGCGCCTGCTCGATATCGAGAGCGGACGCATGCTTGTCCCCGGAGAGGTCCTGGTCGAAGGAGAGAAGATCGTTGCCGCCGGCTCCTCCGTCGCCCATCCCGCCGGGGCCGAGACCATCGATCTGGGCGACACCACCCTGATGCCAGGTCTGATCGACGCCCATGTCCATCTCTTCCTCCATCCCGGAGCCGAAGATCTGCAAACCGTGACTGAGTCCGTGCCCCAACGCGTGATCACCGCCACGCTCGCTGCCAAGGCCGACCTGCTGGCCGGCTTCACTGCCGAGCGCGATATGGGTACGGAAGGCGCAGGTTCGGCCGACTCCGCCGTTCGCGATGCGATTGACAAGGGCCTGATCCCCGGACCCCGCATGCGCGTCAGCGGCAACGCCATCAGTGTTCTCGGCGGACACGAAGACGCCCTCCACTTCAACCCCGAGCAGCACGTGCTCTCCAACGCCACCTACGCCAACACCGGCGATGAATTGGTGGCCGTCATTCGCCAGCAGATCAAGGATGGCGCGGATTTCATCAAGATCTACGAAACCGGCCGCGACTTCTTCAAAGACGGCCAGTTTCACAGCATCTTCCAGTACACCGAGCCGCAGCTGGCGCAGGCCGTCGCGGAAGCGGAACGCCTGCAGACGCGCATCGGCGTGCATTGTGAAGGTGAGCCGGGAGCTCTGTACGCCGCCCAGGCCGGAGTGGCCTCAATCGATCATGCCGATCAGTTGAGCGACGAGACGATGCGCTTGATGCGCGAGCGGCAAATCTACGCCGTCCCGACGTTCACTATTCAGGAATACTTTGCCGCCCATGCCAGCTCGCCGGAGGGGGCGGCCCAGGAGCATCAACTCCTCGATTACCACGTGCAACAATTTCACCGCCAACTGGAGCACGGCGTGCCCATGGCAGTCGGTTCCGACGTGGGTCCTTTTCCCCACGGCACCCAGGCGCGCGAGCTGGAGTTAATGGTGGAATACGGCATGAAGCCGCTCGATGTGCTCAAGGCTGACTTGCTGAATGGTGCCCGCCTCCTTGACTGGGAGCACGAGATCGGTGTCCTGAAGCCCGGCTACAACGCCGACATCATTGCCGTGCCCGGCAATCCACTGGACGACATCCGCGTCGTCGAACGCGTCTCCTTTGTCATGAAAGCAGGCGTAATTTACCGCCGCTAGTCTCGTGCCAGCCCCTGCCTTCCGGATATATCCTCTCTCCGGGTGCCGGTCTTAAGAAATTTCTCCGGAATCTTCCTGCGCTACCGCGGCGTTTGCATCAAAGCAGGGTGTTATCGTCGTGGCGGATGAAACTCCGGCCATCTCGGAACAAAATGGGAACGGCCATTAATTTTAAAGAGAAACTTGTATAGTATCTTCAACGGTTACCACAGCAGTTAACTCACGATCCATTCAGGGCCCCTTCATGTGTGATGGTGGTCTTTTGCTGCAAATGGTCGAGAAAAGCTTTAAGGAGAGAGCATGAAAAGAACAGTAGTGGCGCTAACCCTGATGGGCCTGATGGTTCTGCCCTCGTTTGGACAGGATAAGGAAGCGGATCGAGTGAAGGCCGCGGGAACGGTAATTTCCGAGATCATGAATGTTCCCGATGACATTCCTCAGAGTGTGATTGACAAGGCGGATTGTGTCGTCGTGTTACCGTCCGTCCTCAAGGCAGCTTTTGTTGTCGGTGCCAGCTACGGGCGCGGAGTGATGACCTGCCGTAGTGGAAAGACCTTTCACGGTCCCTGGAGTGCGCCATCCATGATGGCTCTCGAAGGCGCGAGCTTCGGATTGCAACTCGGCGGACAAGCCACCGATTTCGTTCTCCTGCTCATGAGCCCCACCTCGGCCGCCAACATCCTCAAGAGCAAGGTTAAGATTGGTGGCGACGCCTCCGCGGCAGCCGGTCCGGTTGGCCGCAATGCCTCTGCTGAAACGGATGCATCCATGCGAGCAGAGATCCTTTCCTACTCGCGCGCCCGTGGCCTTTTCGCCGGAGTCTCCCTGTCGGGTTCCACATTGCGTGCTGACAATGACGCCAACAAGGCTCTTTACGGGAAAGACATCTCTGCTTCGGCGATCGTCTTCGACAAGGCAGTCCCTCCGCCACCCTCGGCAGCACTGTTGTTGCACACCTTGAACAAGAAGTCGCCCCACAACCTGTCTAAGTAAGACGGGTTTCTAACTAACACTGGAAACACCGAAAACAGCCGCCCGCCAGCCCTTGGTGCGCGGCTGTTTCCGGCAATGAACGACGGGCCTGCTTATCGTCTTCCAAATTCGAGGAGGAATTATGTTTAGCCTGTTGTGGGAAGCCATCATTGGCCTTATCGTCGGCGCGCTTGCCAAGTTCATCATGCCCGGAAAAGACCCCGGCGGCATCTTCATCACCATGTTGATCGGAATCGCCGGCGCATTATTAGCCACTTTCATCGGAAGCCACGTTGGGCTCTACCGCGAAGGCCAGCGCGCCGGCTTCTTCATGTCCCTCCTGGGCGCCATCGTGTTGCTCGCCATCTATCGCTTGATCAAGGGCAAAACCGCCACCACCTAGCTCGTCGCTATCTCTCGTTCCCTCACGGAGGACGGGTGCCCCATATCTCGCTCGTTTTTCGCGAGATGTGGGATACCACTCCTTCTTCCCTCTGACTCCCGATTCATCCGATTCACTTAGCGGCCAACCTTGGTGGTGCCCTATATCTCGCGAAAAACGAGCGAGATACCTGGATTTCCAAGTGCGCGGCACCAACCAACCACACGCGCATCAACGCCAATAATCTTCACAGGAAATCCAGGGTTATGGGGCAACCCGTCCTCTGTGGCGGAGCGAGGGCAGCCTACCTCCCGGCCGACGCTTCGTCGTTACGGTAACGTTCCCCCTTATCCACTGATTCCACATTTCCGAGCCCTCGAACGGCCTTGTCCGATCCATTTCCCGGGCGTAGCCTCATTCCAGAGGCCCTATGGAGCCTCCCTCGCCGGTCTTGCCCCAGCTTGCCTGGGTGTCGGCCGATCAGCCGGTAAACCTGAAGGCCGGTACCCGCACCTGCAGCTGGCTTGCGGCGTTCTCCACAGCCATTTGTTCAGCTTTGGGAATCGAACAGGGAGAATATGCATATAAACTACTAGATGTAGTGGTTCTGGCTTGACACACGCCATGGAGAGCGGTACTTTCGCATCTCACGGTCTTATTCTTTCAATCTCGGTTCCACCGTTTTTGGGTGTTTCGTCCGCCAAAGCCTGGGTTTGTACGTGTTTCCAGTAAGGCCGGTTTAACCCCTGTTTCTAAGGCGCCAGCTACGAGCGTCCGGGGCGGCTTTTCTGTCAATTCTTTAAAATAAGTGAGGAGATCTAATGGCCGAGGCCACCAATTCCGTTACTTCCGCCGTTCAAAACGGCTGGGCCGCCCACTACAGCCAAGCGGTGTCGAAGCCCCAATCCACCACCGGCGTGCACTGCACGCGCCTCTTCTCCAAACCAGGCGTTTCCCCCTACAGCGAAGTCACCTGGGAGCGCCGCACGGCCTCGATCACCGATGCCGGGGGAGGGACCATCTTCGAGCAGAAAGACGTGGAGGTTCCCACCGACTGGTCGATGACCGCAACCAACATCGTCGCTTCCAAGTACCTCCACGGTCACATTGGCACCCCCCAGGGGGAGTTTGGCGCTCGTGAAACGGGTGTCCGCCAACTCGTCTCCCGGGTCGCAGAGACCATCCGTGACTGGGGGATAGCGGGCGGCTATTTTGCTACCCCGGAGGACGCGGCTACCTTCCATGACGAGCTGGTCCACCTGCTGGTTACCCAGAAAGCGGCCTTCAACTCGCCCGTCTGGTTCAACGTCGGCTGTGACCGGCTGGAACCCAATTCGGATGCCCAAAACTGGCACTGGAACTCCCATACCTGCGCGGTCGAGTTCTCTGTGACCGGCTATCGCAGTCCCCAGTGCTCCGCCTGCTTCATCAACTCGGTCGACGACTCGCTCGATTCCATCCTGACCCTGGCCAAAACCGAGGGCATGCTCTTCAAGTGGGGATCGGGTACCGGGACCAACCTTTCCAGCATCCGCGGATCCATGGAAACCCTCTCCGGTGGTGGCACCGCCAGCGGCCCACTCAGCTTTATGCGCGGCTTCGATGCCTTCGCCGGCGTCATCAAGTCCGGCGGCAAGACCCGCAGGGCCGCCAAGATGGTCATTCTGAACGTCGACCATCCGGATATCGCCGAGTTCATCGAGTGCAAGGCCAAAGAAGAAATGAAAGCCTGGACCCTGATGCAGGCCGGTTATGACGGCTCCGGTCCCGACTCGGAAGCCTACAGCTCCATCTTCTTCCAGAACGCCAACAACTCCGTTCGTGTCAACGACGAGTTCATGCGCGCCGTGGAGCGCGACCAGGACTTCGCCACCCGCAAGGTAAAGGGCGGGGAACCGGCCAAGGTCTACAAGGCGCGCGATCTCATGCGCAAAATTGCCGAGGCCACCTGGCAGTGCGGCGATCCCGGCATGCAGTACGACACCACCATCAACAAGTGGCACACCTCCAAGAACTCCGGTCGCATTAATGCCTCCAACCCATGCTCCGAGTACATGTTCCTCGACGACTCGGCTTGCAACCTGGCCAGCTTCAACCTGCTCAAGTTCGTCACCCCGGCAGGCGCCTTTGACGTGGACGCCTATCGCCATGCCATCGACATCATGATCACTGCCATGGACATCCTGGTGGACAACTCCGGCTACCCGACCGAATCCATCGTGCGCAACTCCCACGACTACCGGCCGTTGGGTCTGGGTTACGCCAACCTGGGCGCACTGCTCATGGCCATGGGCCTGCCTTATGACAGCGACGCCGGCCGGGACTTCGCTGCCGCCCTCACCGCCATCATGTGCGGTCAGGCGTACCTGCAGTCCTCAGTCTTGGCGGAAAAATCGCCAGCGATCGTCTCCGCTACCCCGCTCTGCCAACAGGCGCAGTATGCAGACGGAGCCAATGGGCTATCCCAACGAGGCGGCGCGTGCCCCGGCTTCTATGTCAACCGCGAGCCCTTCCTTGACGTCATCCGCATGCACCGTGCGGAAGTAAACAAGATCGGCCATGCCAACTCCTCTGAGCCCTTCACCACGCCCCAACTCGCTTCGCTCATCGAGGCCAGCAAGGACTGCTGGGATCAGGCACTCGCCCACGGCGAGCGCTATGGCTACCGCAATTCGCAGGTCACCGTACTTGCCCCCACCGGCACCATCGGCTTCATGATGGATTGCGACACCACCGGCATCGAGCCCGATCTCGCCCTGGTTAAATACAAGAAGCTGGTTGGCGGCGGAATGATCAAAATCGTCAACAACACCGTGCCTGCAGCCCTCTTCAAGCTCGGCTACACCAATCCTCAGGTGGACTCCATCGTCAGCTACATCGACTCCACCGGCACCATCGAAGGCGCGCCCGGCATCAAGCCCGAGCACCTCGCGGTCTTCGATTGCAGCTTCAAGCCCAGCAAAGGGACGCGCTCTATCCACTCCTCCGGTCACATCAAGATGATGGCTGCTGCCCAGCCATTCCTCTCCGGAGCTATCTCCAAAACCGTCAACCTGCCCCACGATGCGACCCTCGACGACATCATCCAGGCCTATACCGAGGCTTGGCGCCTGGGCCTAAAAGCCGTGGCCATCTACCGCGACGGATCCAAAGGCGCTCAGCCGCTCAATGTCTCCGACGGCAACAAGGCCAAGGTCATCAAGAATGCGCTGGGCACGGAAAGCACCGTGGATGCAGCTGCCACCGCTGCCGCCGACCGTGTGCTCGCCGCCATGGCCCAGGGCGACACTACCTCCATCGGCGACGATCTGAAGGTGCTTGAGGACAAGGTCTCCGCCCGGTTGGAAGTCACAGCCAACTCGGTCGTGACTGCGGCCAATGCCTTCTCTGCCTCCATAACCAACGCTGTCAATCTGGGTCAGGCAGCTGCTGCGCAGCGCGAAGAAGAGGAAGCAACTCAAGGACCGCCCCGAGCCGTTCGCCATCGCCTGCCGGAGGAGCGTCCTTCACTGACGCATAAGTTCTCCATCGCCGGGCATGAAGGCTACATCACCGTCGGCCTTTACCCCAATGGCCAACCGGGTGAAATCTTCATCAAGATGGCCAAGGAAGGCTCCACTGTTTCCGGGCTCATGGACTCGTTTGCCACTGCGGTCTCGCTCTCCCTCCAGCACGGAGTTCCGCTTAAGGTTCTGTGCGAGAAATTCGCCCACACTCGCTTTGAGCCCTCCGGCTGGACTGGCAGCGAACAGATTGGCTTTGCCAAGTCCATCATGGATTACATCTTCCGCTGGCTGCAGTTGCGCTTCCTTTCCGGACATCAACTGAGCCTCTTCACCGGCTTGGCAGCAAGCGCGCAATCCGCCGCTTCGCCTGTCTTGGAGGGGTTGACGGATGAACCGGAGGCTCCAGCATCCGGCTTCGAAACCGCAAGGTACGAAACCAGGCCGCCGGCCAGCGGCATAGTGCCCGAAGCTGGGGCTCTAAGCCAGGGCCGCACATCCTCAGCCAGCTTCAACATGGAAGACCGTGGAATCTTCGGCGCACCCGAAACCCGAAAGACTGGGTCTATCTTCCACGCGGCCGACGCCATGAAGGAGTATCTCGACATGGGCGACGCGCCCAGCTGCCACACCTGCGGCGCCATCATGGTCCGCAACGGCAGCTGTTACCGATGCATGAGCTGTGGCTCGACCAGCGGTTGCAGCTAAGCTAACCTCTGCCGCCCCATCCTTCGCGCTCTTTGCCCAGGGTGGGGCGGCAGAACTATTTACAGCGTCGGTGCATAAAGCTCTTTCAGATCGCGCATCCGGCTCCGCGTCAACATAATCAGGCAGCGCGTCCTTGAACTTGGTTCAGTCGACCCTGGATGTTTGATCGTGCCTATGTCGTAAACCCTCACCAGCGCGTCGCACGCCGTCACCCGGTATTTCTCCCACACCACTTCTGTTCCGTCCAGCGCCAGGGCATTGGCATCGTCCGGCGAGCTCTGGATCAGAGCCTCCCGCAGCGCGTCAAAAAACTGGGTGTAGTTCTTGTAGGTCTCGACCCGGGCATCGTTCAGGCATATGTCGCGGTCGGTTACCGTCTGCGCCTCCGGGCAAGCGCCAACTTCGTGCGACATTTCGGCTTCATACGCCAGCTCGGCAATGTGCTGCTGCTTGCCATTCTGGGCAGTGGCGCTGAGGGCATAGCCCATCGCCAGCAGCAAAAGAAGGATCGCGGCGGATGCGCGCGTGTTCATCGCTCCACACCTCCGCCACAATCTTATTCTTCAGGGAATTGTATGTGTGCCAGCCCCGGACTCTAGTCCGGGGGAGCGGGCTTTCAGACCCGCAAGGAAGGAGTCCGGGGAAACGCGACTCGAAAGCCACATTTCCCCAGCGGGGGAGAACGTTAAGGGTGAAAACCTCGGTCTATAGGCTGCGAAAAACCCGGCTTTAGCCACTGAGGGGACTCATCCCCTCCCGAGTTCCTCCACAAGCTATTGAGTAGCCTTAATACCCGAGGAATTTGCCCATGGTGCCGTAGGTCGGCTCGCGCCGCTCCGGCACCTCAAGAGGTACTGGCGTGTCTTGCCAGCGTCCGGACGGTTCCGGCTGAACGGGCTTCTTGGCCGAAATTGGCTGACCCCTTTGCGCCCAGTTTCCGATTGCCGTCACGATCCGGGCTGCGGCCAACCGCCGGGAAGCCCCATCATTCTTGGTGCCGCCTTTAAACTCGCCCAGGGATTGTGGCGCTCGCCCATCTTCCAGCGCACTCAGGGTCCAAATACCGTCACCTTGCGGCGACATGACGAAAATCGCCCGCAAACTACGCACAATAAACTCCACCGTGGGTCTGCCGTCCTGCAGATCCAACCGCGGGTCAAGCTCAAGTTTTTCCTTGCTCGTGAAATCGAAGGAAGCCTCAATCAAATGAGACAGTTCCAACAGCTTTGCTTCCCGTTCCTTTTCCCGAATCCGATCATTCTCTTCCGCCAGTCTGCGGTCGGTTTCGACCACCAGCTTGCGTGCCTGCTCAAACATCTCTAGCAAAACCTGCTCCATACTCACACCCTCGGGAGCAGTATGCTGTCTAGGGATGTAGGCGGCCATACAACTTATGGCACATGCCAGGGTGCCTTGACGGACGTTCAGTATTTCCGGCGATCCCGGTCCCGATCCCGGTTGCCCCCGCCGCCACCGCCTCCGCTTCCGCCACGGTTCTGCCGTCCGCCGCCGCCCCCTCCACCACCTTGTTTGGGTCGATAGCAGCTCTTGCAGTAAACCGGACGGTCCCCACGTGGTTCAAACGGCACCGTCGTGGTTTGTCCGCAACTGGCGCAGACCACGGTTGTTCCCGTGCTCATCCCAGCGCCCGAACCGCTGCTGTAACCGCCCTCGTGTTGGGAGTGGGAAGGGGCGTGGCCGCCTCCGCCGGAGCCCTGCTTTGCCTGGCGGCATGGCTTGCAGCGACGGGGCGAGGAGTAGCCGCGTTCCTGGAAGAACTGCTGTTCGCCAGCAGTGAAGGTAAATTCCTGACCGCAGTCGCTACAGGTGAGAATCAGGTCGCTGCCGCTCATGGCTACGCCCCCTTCAGCGTGTGTACAGCGAACGCCCCACGCGCAATGGAATGGTACACGCAAAAATCGTTGCCTCACACTTGTCTTTGGATAAGGCAGACTGGTTGCACAAACTGGAGGGCAGGGAAACGATTTAAACTGAGACTTCTAACCAACTCGAGGAAGCAATCGATGAAAAAGAGATGGATCCTTGCCCTGTTGACCCTGATGTGTGCCGCACCGATGGCGCCCGCCAAGCAGCTTGGCTGGCAGAAGCTTTTCGACGGTCACGACCTGAAAGGCTGGAAGCACGTAGGGCCGGGTGGCTTCACAGTAGAGCACGGGCTGCTCAAGCCTTATGGGGGAATGGGTCTCCTCTACTGGGCTGGTGGCCCCTTCAGCGATTGCGAGATCAAGGTGCAGTACAAGATGGAGCACGAGAATGACAACTCCGGTGTCTTCATCCGCATCCCCACCGAGCCGACGGAACCCTGGATGCCGGTCAACCGCGGTTACGAGGTACAAATCGACAACCACCCCGAGCGTGGAGGCGAGGACGACTATCACGTAACCGGTACGCTTTATTCCCTCACCAAGCCGTTAGCCAAGCCGGGCAAGCCGGGCCCGGAGTGGAACACCATGTTGATTCGCATTGAAGGCACGCGCACCCAGGTCTTTGTAAACGACGTAAAAGTGACTGACTACACCGAAGGCCAGCCTGTACCCCCCAAGAAGCTCTCCTTCGAACCAGACCGCGGTCCGCGCCCCGACAAAGGCTGGATCGGCCTACAGAACCACAGCGACAAAGACATCGTCTACTTCAAATCCGTAGAGGTCCTACCCCTAGGCATCGAACAAGATTTAGGCTTCTAGCCGAACTACGCCATGGAGAGGCGCTTAGCCCGAAGCGAAGTGGAGGGACCTGCGGTGCGCCCTTTCCCCCTCGCAACTCTTCCAGCCAACCGACCTCTACCTGGCCCCCCCGCGGCTCCCACTCACATCCCGTCATAATTAGGCCCGCCGCCGCCTTCCGGTGGCACCCAATTGATGATCTGGTACGGGTCCATAATGTCGCACGTCTTGCAATGAACGCAGTTGGCGAAGTTGATATGAATCTGTTTCCCCTCCGCCCCCTTCCACCATCTCGTACACCGCCGCCGGGCAGAAATGCTGGCACGGATTCCCAAATTCCTGAACACAACGACCGTTACAAATATTCGTATCCTGGATCACCAAATGCACCGGCTGGTCATCCTCATGACGCGTCCCTGAGTAGTACACGTCGGTCAGCTTATCGAAAGAAAGCTTTCCATCATTCTTAGCCGGCCCCAGCGTCGCCTCGCGGCCATAGGTCGATCGCCCGATAGCGTCCAGATGCCGCATATTGCGATATCCGGCATGGTTCTTGAAGTCCGGCCCCAGGTTCCTCCCGCCCAGAACCTGCTGCACTGCGCTATGCGCCAGCCCAGGCAACAACCCGTGCTCGAAACCCTGGTGAAAATTGCGTACCGGGTACAGCTCCTCTTTGATCCAACTGCCCTCAACCCGGCTCTGGTAAGCAGCAAGCGCCGTGCTCGAGTTATCCCCCACCCGCATCGATTCAAAGGCCGTCTCTGCCGCCAGCATCCCGCTCTTGATGGCCAGATGGATCCCCTTGAGTCGCTGCGAATTCAGCAAGCTTGCCGAATCGCCCAGGATCATCCAACCCTTCCCGGACAACTTCGGCATGGTAAGCCAGCCGCCGTAAGGCAGGCTCTTCGCTCCATAGCGAATCATCTTGCCCCCATCCAGCAGCGGCCCTATCAGCGAATGTTCTTTGAACGACTGAAAGACGTGTTGCGGATCCAACCGCGGATCCTGGTAATCGAGGCCAACCACATACCCCACCGAAAGCAGAGTGTCGGAGATGCCATAGATCCACGCCCCGCCATACTCCTGCCACGTCAGCGGGTAGCCCAGCGTGTAGATCACTTCGCCTTTGGCCACCCGGCCGGCGGGGACTTCCCATAACTCCTTGATCCCCACCCCGTAGGTCTGCGCATGTTCCGGATCTTCCAGCTGGAAGCGCTCAATCAATTGCTTGGTGCACGAACCCCGCGCTCCTTCAGCCAGGATCGTGATCTTCGCGTGCAGATCATAGCCCGGCTCAAAATTAGCCTTGGTCTCTCCCTGTTTATCAACCCCTTTGTCATCCGTGCGCACCCCGATGACCCCATCCTGATCGAAAAGCAACTCGCTGCCGGCAAAGCCGGTGAATATCGTGATCCCGGCCGCCTCCACTTTGGCTGCCAGCCACTTCACGAACTTGTTGATGGAGATCACATACATCCCGTGGTCCCGCAGCGGCGGCGGCACGACAGGAAACTTGTGGTGACCCTTCTCGGTCAAAAGGTAGACCGTTTCCTTGATCACTTCCGCATCGATGGGAGCTTCAGCCTCAAACCCGGGCAGCAGCTCGCGCATCGAACGCGGGTCCAGTAGCGCACCAGAAAGGCAATGCTGGCCCGCCTCGCGCGCCTTTTCCAGAACGTAAATGTTTTCCTTGGAAAGGGGCGGAAGCGGCGAGCCCTTGAGGGCGAGCTGAGCGTTGTAAGCGTCGATCAGTTGCGCCAGGCGCAGCGCGCAGGCCATGCCGGCGGGGCCGCCGCCAATGATGACTACATCCGCCTCCATCTGCGGCCGTTCGATGCCCTCGATTGGTTTGCGGAAGTGAATCATGGCTTTTGGCGCGAGCCGCTTGCAGACTTAGGCTTTCGCCTTCTTAATCTCTTCGGTCAACGCCGGAACCACATCGAAGAGGTTGCCCACGATACCATAATCGGCGATCTCGAAGATGGGCGCCTCTACGTCCTTATTGATCGCGACGATGGTCCGCGCCCCCTTCATGCCGACAATGTGCTGGATGGCGCCGCTGATGCCCAGCGCGATATAGAGCTTGGGCGCCACCGTCTGCCCCGAGCTGCCAATCTGCCGCTCCAGAGGCAGCCAGCCGTTGTCGCAGATGGGCCGCGACGCAGCCACCTCCCCACCCAACGCCTTGGCCAGGTCTTCGGCGATAGCAACGTTCTTCTGCTCCTTGATGCCCCGGCCAATGGCGACAATCACTTCCGCCTGCGAAAGGTCCACGGCCTGTTTCGCTTCCTGAAAGACCTCGTGCGGGGTAATGCGCAGCATCGGCGGCTGGGCCGCTTCTACCTTCTCCATTGCCGCCGAGCCGGCTTCCGCCTGGTCCGCCCGAAAAGTCCCAATCTGCAAGGTCGCCAGCCACGGAGCATCCCCGGCAAACGCCACATCCGCCACGAATTTCCCTTGAAACATCTGCCGCGTGAACAGTAGCTTGCCGTTTTCGTACTTGTAGCCGATAGCGTCGGAAATCAAGGTACGATCCAGGGCCAATGCCAGCCTGGGGGCAAAGTCGCGTACCTGGTAAGTATGGGGAAACAGCACCAGCTTCGGCTGCTGGCTCGAGATAAATTGCTTCAATGCGTGGACGTAAGCGTCCGAAGTGTAGGCCGCGAGCGACGGCCCCTCCAGGTCATACACCTTCTCGACCTTGTAGGCCGCCAACTCCTGCGCCAGGGCTGAGGTCTGGTCGCCCGGCAAAACCACTTCAACCGTCCACCCGGTCTCTTTGCCAATGGCCTGGGCAGCAGCCACAGTTTCCAGCGAGACGCGGTTGAGCGCGCCGTCGCGCTGCTCCGCGACCACCATGATCCGATCTGCCATGGAGAGCTTAGAACTCCGGGGCGCCGCGACGCAGGTAAGCTCCGCTAAGGCCGGAGATCCCCGCGATGGCCAGCGAAATGATGAAATAGTAGAAGACGGGATGCGCCCATCCTGGCGCGTACGTCACATCCTGGACCACCCACAGCAGCAGCACCGTGGCAACAATCGCAAACTGTCCGGCAATCACCATGAGCATGAAGCCACGGGTTCTGCGTCTGTCCAGTTGCTCCACCTGGTCGGGGGTCAGATGCTGTTCTTCAATCGGAAGCAGTGTATTGGCCATGCCCTATTCCTCTTGCGCAACACTGAATTGTACGAGATCACAAGTCCACGGCGAAAGACCCGCCATTCAAATCACGCGTGCAGTGTTCTTCAGTTGTTCAACCAGCTTCTTCGCCACTTCGGCCGGAGGACCCTCCAGCATCTGTGTCTTCTTTTGCTTCATCGGCACGTAGAGCCGCTCGATCTGCTGCTGATTCTTGCTTAGCTTTGGCTCAACCTCGGCCCAGGTAACCTTGCGCAGCGGCTTCATCTTGGCCTGCTTGATACCGATCAGCGTGGCATAGCGCAGCTTGTTGATGCCGCTCTGGATGGTAAGCACCGCGGGCAAGGGAACATCCACGTACTGATAGCGCCCGGCTTCCAGTTCGCGCTTCAGGCGTAATCCACCCTCGCTCTTTTCGATCCCGATGATGATGGTGGCATGCGGCCATCCCAACACCTCGGCCAGCAAAACACCCGTCTGGGCAAACCCAAAATCGTCGGATTGCAGCCCCGTCACAATCAAATCGAACGACTCTCCGGCAATCGAAGCAGCCAGCGCCCGTGCGACGTTAGCCGCATCCAGGGTGGCGAACCGATCGTCTTCCAGGTGAATCGCCCGGTCCGCGCCCTTGGCCAAAGCTTCCCGCAACACCTGCTGCGATCGCGCCGGCCCGGCCGTCACCACCACCACCTCGCCCCCGTGCTTTTCCTTTTGCCGCAACGCTTCTTCCAGCGCGTAGGCGTCCGGCTCATTCACTTCATACGAGACGTCTTCACGAATCCAGGTGCCGGCCTCGTTCAGCTTAAGCGGCGCATCCTTTTGCGGTACCTGCTTGATACATACCAATATCTTCATGATTAAAGAAACGCCACCGACTGCAGGCTTGATACCTCAAACCGCTTGCGGCAGCGGATGTTCTTGCAGCCCACCGTGTCGTCTTTGCGCACCATGTACGACTGGGCCTTGGCGAACCGGGCGCGGTCGCGCTCGTCGGGTCTGCCATGCAGCTGCGCTTTCTTGCGCCGCACCAGCCAGCCCACCTCATATTCTTCGGACTTGCCGCAATGCGGGCAGGTCAGCGTATGTTTTCGCTGTTCAGCTTTTTCGTCGAAGAATTCCCGTTCTTCCATAGCCTGAGCCCCACTTTCTCGAGCGGCGAGCAAAACTCCCTCCGCCGAAAGTATAAGAAGTATTCCATACTTGGACAGGGATTCCATAACCGCCCTTTGGGACCGGCGGAAAATGGCGGCCTAAGCCGGCGGGGGATGACTTGATGGCGAAAAGAAAGCGGCGGCCGGAGAAATTCTCCATCGTCAAAGCGGTCAAGGCTAATGCCAGGGAGCGCGTAGGGCAGCCCCGGCCGGAGCGTGTAATCGTCGACGACCAGAAGCGGCAAAACAGTCGCAAGCCAAAGCACCGGCAAACCATTCCACAGTTATTGATCGGAGAATGAGGGATGACGAGAGCCACGGGTGTAGGTGGAGTTTTTTTTCGTGCTGCTGATCCAGAGAAGCTCCACGCTTGGTATGAGGAGCATTTGGGCATCAAACGCACCGAAGACGGAGCGTTTGCCTTCTTCAGCGAAGGCCCCCGCGAGATGACCGTATTCGCCTTCTTCCCCCAGGACACCGACTACTTCGGTCCCTCCAAGCAGCAGGCCATGTTCAATCTGCGCGTGGATGATCTGGACGCCGTCCTCGAAAAATTACGTGCGGCCGGAACAGACATTGATCCCAAGCGAGAGAACCATGACTACGGGCGCTTCGCCTGGTTTAACGACCCGGAGGGCAACCGGGTCGAACTGTGGCAGCCCCCCGGAATTCAGGAAACCTAAAGACTAGAGCACTTTTGCTAATGGTGTAGACCAGGAAACGGAAATCGACGCGGCCATTCCGCCAAAGAATGGCCGCACATAACTGATCTCACTGGACCACAGTGTTAGCAAAATGCGTTAATTGTGCGCGTGTACGGCTTCACTCGACGCCTTATGGGCGGCGGTGGAGTGCTCATGTGCCTTGACCGAGTGCTCATGGGCTTTCGCTGCGTGCTCATGGCCTTTCTTGTGATCGCCCTTGCTATGGTGCTCGGCTGCGAGGTGATGATGCTTGGCTGCTTCTTCGTGGTGCTCTGCGGACTTGTGGTGTGCTTCGTGTGCCATTTTGATTGTCCTGTGGGAAATCTCCCGGCGCGATCCTACGCGCCCGTCTGTGAAATCGTCGTTGCCTGTAGCCGAAGATTCACATGGTTCGCAGGAAATTCACGCAGCACAAAAAAAGACCTCCCATTCCGGGGAGGTCCTTTCTTCACGCCTGTGTACTACTTAAGCAGCGGAGACAACGAAGGGATCGACGATCAGGGACTCGATCGCGGCCTGGGGCAAAATCTCGGGCATATGCACGTCCGTGTAACGGCCGGCGGCCACGTCGACAAACACCACATTCGCGGTATCTTCCGTCCGGGTGGTGCTGATGTGCAATTTACGAACGGCCTTGATTGCCACGGTAGCCAGAAGGAACCGGTTCGCGATCTTAATTCCTGCCGAGTAGACCAGTTCAGAGCGCATAGAGCCTCACGTTTCTCAGGTTGAATATCCTCTTAAGGGGACTAAGGCTCAATAAGACAGGACGCAAGCCGAAGCGTTACAAGCACTCTTTCCAGCATACAGGGGGCCCCGGATACTTCCTACCTAATTCGTGACCAGCCGCGCCACGCCTACCCCATTGGTAACCAAATGTGCCCCACCGGACACTCCAGTGCCGCGAGGAAAGCACGGATCCTTATCATCCGTCACGTTGGGCAACTGAACCCATCCCGAGACCAGGACCTCGCCCCCTGGACGGGTGCCCCAGGTTCGCTCGAGCGTACCTGGGCCGAAAAAGACGGGGGCAAAGCCCCCCACGACTGCTCTTCGAATCAACCCCGTCCAGCCAAAACCTCAGCCAAATGAAGCGCATGGCGAGGCGAATTCTGCCGTATCTGCTCCCGGCAACTAAATCCATCCGAAACCAGGATCGTCTCCGGAGCAGCCGCCCTCACCGCCGGTAGAAGCACCCGTTCCCCGAGCGCCTGTGACACCTCAAACTTGTCTTTCTCAAATCCAAAAGGACCCGCCATACCGCAGCATCCGGAATCCAGCATGCTCACCTCAGCGTTCGTAGCCCGCAGCAAGGAAAGCTCATCCTGCATTCCCATCAGCGCCTTATGGTGACAATGCCCGTGAAGCACCATCTTCCGGTCATTCAACTGAGGAGGCCGGTAACCCGGCGCCTGCCGGGTAAGAAACTCACTGAGCAGGAACGTCTGCTTCGCCAACCGCTTGGCCCGCTCATCAGCAGGAAAGAAATTAAGAAGTTCATCGCGAAACACGCTGGCGCAACTGGGCTCCAGCACCACAAAAGGCATGCCCGAGTCGATCTGCGGTCCAAGCCGCTCCAGAATCTTCCGCAGGTACGTCCGAGCCTGGTCGAGAAAACCGAAATCGTAGAGTGGCCGCCCGCAGCAGATGTGCTCTGCCGGGAACTGCACCTGGAACCCAGCCGACCCCAGCACCTCATGGGCTGCCCCCAGCACCTGGGGATGGAAGTAGTTATTCCAGGTATCCGGCCACAGCATGAGGGGCGTTCCCGCGCCCTTTCCCCCAGCCTGTTTCCTGTACTCTGACCGAAAACTACGCCCCGCGAACTGCGGCAGAGTCCGCTGCGGAGCCACCCCCGCGATCGCTTTCACCAGGCTCCGCACCCCCGGCGTGCGCATGGGCAAATTAGCCAGCCCCGGTGCAACCGCCGCCATCTCCGCCCAGCGGTCCATAAATCCGAATAGATAATGATGCAGCGGATGAAAACGCCCCTTGTAGTGGTGCCCCAGAAACTCCGCCTTCCAGGTCGCCATGTCTACGTTGACCGGGCATTCCGTCTTACACGCCTTGCACGACAGGCAGAAGTCGAGTGCTTCCTTGACCTCTGCATTCTGGAACCCGTCCGTGATCACCTTGCCCTGCAGCATCTCCCAAAGCAGGTGAGCTCGTCCCCGGGTGGAGTGTTTTTCCTCCCGCGTGGCCATATAGCTGGGACACATGGTGCCGTGGTCCTGTTTACGGCAAGCTCCCACGCCCACGCATCGCAGCGTGCTTTCTCCAAACCCGCCCGGATCCGGGTATTGGAACCAGGTCTCCACCTTCTTCACCTGGTATCCAACCCCCAGCCGAAGATTGTCCACCGGTTCGTACACTGCGGCCGGATCGATCATCTTCCCCGGGTTCATGCCGTTGTCCGGATCCCACAGAGCCTTGAACTCCTGAAACGCCTGCATCAGCTCCGGACCATACATTTTCGGCAACAGTGCCCCGCGCGCCTGCCCATCTCCGTGCTCGCCCGACAACGATCCCCCGTGAGCGAGGACGATATCCGCAGCCTGATCGATGAACTCGCGAAATTTGGCAATTCCCGGGGCCGTCTCCAGGTCGAAGGTAATGCGCATGTGAACGCACCCTTGGCCGTAGTGCCCGTACATGGGGGTCGTATACCCAAACTTTTCCAGCAGCTGGTAGATATCGCGCAGGTAGTTGCCCAGGTTCTCCGGTGGTACCGCGGAATCCTCCCACCCTTCCCATCCATGCTTCTCCCCGGGAACGAAGACGGTCGCGCCCAGCGCAGATTCGCGCACCTTCCAAACTCGCCGCGCCTCTATATCGGAGTAGCGCCTCACCGTGCATGTTTTGCCGAAGGCAAGCGCCGCCTGCGTGAATGTCTCCGCGATCGTGTCGGCGTCTTCTGAGGAATCCGCGCCAAACTCGCATAGCAGAAACCCGCGCCCTTCGGGCAGCAGCAGCACATCGTCGACCGCCAGGTGCTTGCGCAGCATGTAGTCGACCATCAAGCCATCGAAGCCTTCCAGCCCGATTGGCTTGTATTTGAGCACCGCCGGCACGTGATCAGCGGCAATGAACGGATCGGCAAATCCCAGTACCACCAGCCGGCGATGCTGCGGACTATGTTTAAGCTCGCAGCGCGACTGCAGCACGGTAACGCAAGTGCCTTCGCTGCCCACCAGCGCACGCGCTACGTTAAATCCATTTTCCGGCAGCAGCTCATCCAGGTTGTAGCCCGAGACGCGGCGCGGGATCTTGGGAAAGCGCTGGCGGATTAAGTCGCCGTAGGTATCCCGGATGCGCGCCAGGCCCGCATAAATCTCGCCCCGGCGTCCGCCCCCGGCGATGATGGTTGCAAGTTCCGCCTCTGAAGTAGCGCCGACCGTAAGCCGGGTGCCGTCATAGAGAAGGATATCGAGTGAATCAATATTGTCGACCGTCTTGCCGCCCATGAGCGCGTGTACGCCACAGGAGTTGTTACCGATCATGCCCCCTAAGGTGCACCGGCTATGCGTAGCCGGGTCGGGGGCGAACGTCAGGTCATGTTCTTCCGCGGCATCGCGCAGCCGGTCGAGCACGATGCCTGGCTGAACCCGGGCGAATTTTTGCGCCGGGTCGAGTTCCAGAATCCCGTGCATATATTTCGAGAAGTCGATAATCACGGCCACATTGCAGCACTGGCCGGCCAGGCTGGTCCCGCCACCGCGCGAAAGAACAGGTGCGCCCATCTCGCGGCAAGCGGCCACGGTAGCCACCACGTCGGCCTCATCCAGAGGCAGCACCAGGCCAATAGGCACCTGGCGATAATTGGAAGCGTCGGTAGCGTACAGAGCGCGAGAAGCCTCATCGAACCGGACCTCGCCGCGCACCACCTGGCGCAGCTTAGCTTCCAGCGCGCGGGAAGCCGAAAACCCTTCGTGGGCATGAACTGCGCGAGGCGTCTGCTGCAAAATAGGAAACGCGGTAGGGGCTGCCATAGTCAAGGAAGATGGTATCAAGACCAAAGCCCATAAGGCACCGCCCGTCCGATCTGGTCGTTCCCAGGATGTTTTTCGATGGGGTTGTTCACCCCCGCGGTACACCAAGGGAAACGAAAATCCGCGGCTAGGTGGGAGCCCCCGCATTTATGCGGGGGAACGAGCGCTTTAGCGCTGGCCATGCCGAAGCCCGGAGACCCGGCCCGCCAAACGTGAGCTAGTCGGGGAAAAGCCCGCGACCTCCGCAGCCAAACTGTCTGCGTGAGAAACGCGACCGACACAACTCAGTCCCGCAGGGACGGCTGAAAGTAGCCCAGGACGTAGTCCTGGGCTAGCTATGAGGGCCCGGAAAAGTCCCGCTAGGGACGGCTGAGAATATCCCAGGACGGAGTGCTGGGCTTCTTCTCAATTCTGCAAGATCTAGCAAAGCCCAGAAGTGCGCGTCTTGGACCCCCTGAGCCGCGTTTTCGGACCGCACCTACTTCCCCGCGCACTCCTTGCTTCCCGTATCCGCGATCCCCGCGATCACCCACCTGCCATCGGTATGAACCACATTAAACAGGTCCGTCCCGCAATGATCCTTTTTCCCATCCACCAAAAACTCAAACGGAGCCCACACCACTGCAAGGTCGTGATCGATGCGGACCACCGGATCATGGATACGCTCTTCCATGTGCTTCTCGGTAGGTTTGCTGAAGTGATCCGCAAATACGTCGATAGTCATCTGCTCCGGCTTCCCGTCCCTCATCAGGACCATGACTGTCCCGGGCAGCGCCGCAGCCTTGATGGCCGCGGGGTCACGCTTCGTCATGCCTTGAAACATCGCATTGATAGGAGCAAGGACCGGCTGCGGAGACTGGCCGGCAGCATGCATCGAGGGACCAGCAAGGGCAAGGCTGAAAATCCCCACTACCCACAAACCAGCTTCCAAAGGAGCACCCCCACTTTTGCTGAACCCATTATCTCTCGGGAATTCATCTTCCTGATTGATCCAGTAAAACTCAGCAACTGTTTCTTATGCAGCGCCCCTTACCATCCCCTCATTCGATTTTCACGCTAACGGTGCATGTGGCCGTTGTAGCACCCGGGCCTGTGCCCGTGACCGTCACGACATACTGACCAACGCTCGTACCAGAACTACCAGTGGCTGTCGTCCCCGCCCCGGCATTATTCCCGCTCCCGCCGCCGCCGCAAGCCAACATCCCCCCAACCATAGTTATAAGCAGCACCAGGCTCGCCAAGGCGCCGCGCCATCGGCGCAACCGCCTCGGCGTGATCATGAACAGAAACCACGCAAGGGAGGCCACTCCTGTCACACGCCAGGAGACCGGCCCTTGCGAAGCATTACTACTGGCCGCTGTGGTCAAGACAGTGAGCGTCGCGCTGGCGCCGGTGGTTCCCGTAATAGTGACCGGGCTGCTCGTGCCAAAGCTGATAGTCGGCAGATGCTGAGCGCTGGGCGGCGCCGTAGTCACGGCTGCACTCAGCGTGATGTTGCCAGTGAACCCGCCGGCGGGCGTGATCATGATCGGGGAAGTATTCCCCGTGCTGGCCCCAGGCAAAAATTGGAGGGAAACTCCGGCCATCGAAAAGCTGGGAACCGGTAACGGGGCGACCGTAACCAGGGTGGTCGCGGAAACGCTGTTGTATACGGAGGCGCTCGCGCTGTCGGGGGTGTAGCTGGCCGTGAGCACATTGCTCCCCAACGGAAGCGTGCCGGCAGGGATATCAATAGTTATGGACGTGCCGCTAAGAGTGACCGCCGCAGAATGGTAGCTACCGCTAGCCAGCGTGACAGAGCCGGTAGGAGCTTTGGGGGCGCCCGGGGGAGTACCAAACAAAACAGTAACCGTCAGGGATTGTGTAACGGTGATGCTGTTAGCCGAGCCAGCCACACTCATCTGCGGGGTATAGAGCGTGGTCGTTCCCATCCCGCTGAGGGAGACAACACGGGGCGAGTTGGCCGCGTTCGCAGACGTAACTGCCATGGTGGCAGTACGCGTTCCCGCTCCGGAAGGCGTGAAGGTAATCTGCACTGGGCAAGTAGCTGCGGGAGCCAACGGCGACTGACAGTTGTTCACCTCGCTGAAGTCGCTTGCGTTGGCTCCCGTGATAGCAATTGCCAGAGGATCCAATGGCGCCGACCCGCTATTTTCAAAATCGACCTCTCCCGGGGTAGGGAACCCGACCAGCTGGCTGGGGAATGTTAGGCTCGGCGGATTGCTAAGGATCTTGATTGCCGGTGCCCCCGGAAAACTTTCCAGAAAATTCCCGATGTTGAGCGATCCCAGCCCAGTCATTTGGTCATAACCCGCGGTGACCGAATAGCCCGCCTGGCCGCCGCTCAATCCGTTGGTTCCGGGGATGCTGTTGTTGCACAGGCTCGGCGTTGCGGCATCGCAACTGCTCACACCGCTGGAGGCAACCGTCACATCGTGAAAGACCGCCGGCACCGTCGCCGCCATTTGATAGAGTTCCGGGTTGAGATTTCCCTGCGTTGCCTGTGTCTGGCCATTGAGCAGAGCCGTGATCCCGGCCATCGAGGGCGCCGCGGCCGAAGTGCCCGCGAACACCGCGAAGCTGAACGAGCCGCTTGCGCTTGCGACACAATCCCCACCCCCCGCAGCGAAACAACCGAAGTAGCCGTCGTGACTCGACGCCGAGAAGGCAATGTCTGGCGTATAACGTCCTGATCTGGCCGCTGGCACGCCGCTGCCCGTCTGCCACGTGGGGGTTGCGATCACGCTGCTCACCCCTCCGCCGGATGCAGCAACCTGCATCCCTCCATCGGAGTTCAGCGGTTCGTTCCAGCCTCCCTCGGGAATATAGCTCAGGGCAGAAGCCAGGTTGAGGCTGTTGTTCTCGCTCCAATACTGTGACGGATCGCTGCTGTCATTGAATTCAGTCCCCCCGACACACGTCGCGTAACTCGAGGAACAGATGTAATTAGGGCTGTTGGCCCGGGGCGACGACGGTGGGGTAGTGAAGGCCTGGTCGCAACCAGACGCGCCTGAATCGCCGGAAGAAACCAGAACCGATATTCCCTCCGCGGCGGCCTGTTGAAATAAGGTGTCCCAGAAAGCTACTCCCGCCGGTCCACCCGCCGACTCGCAGGCGCCAAAGCTGATGCTCATCACCGACGCCGGCGCAGGCGAAGTTTCCACCAGGTACTGCGCGCCGGCTTCAACGCCCCCGCTCGCCGCAGTCGCCACCACCAGTAAGATCTGAGCGTTGCCGGCAACGCTGCCCGCGCGCATCACGTCCAGGGTCGCTTCCGACTGGTCGTCAAGAGAGCCATTGGTCGCGGGCGGAGATGTATAGGCCGGTCCCGGATCGGCTCCTCCAAAAGCGGTGGGGACGATTTCCGTAGGGTTGGGAAAATTGGTTTCCGTTTGTTGCCGGAAATTTTCAAAGTCGCTGAAATCTGTCCGCGACCGTCCGACGATGCCGATGGTCACTCCAGATGTGCTGCCTCCGCCATAAATGGCCGAGAAATCTCCCGGCGTGAGGAAATGTTCTCCACTGCTTGTGCTGAGGTCGGGTGAAACCGAGTGCATCAACCGGAATGAGTGGAGCGGTTGGTCCTCCACCGTGTACAGACCATGAATGGCCTTGATCGCCGGCGCCAGCGCCCGCGGAATCATTGGATCCGAAGATGGGGACACACGCTGGGCGCCATTCGCATGGTAAGCGCCTAGCTCCGTATGGAATGCGTGCCCGAGCGCGCCGGCTGTGCCCCCGAACCCGATAAACGTGCGGCTTGGCGACACCCAATGGACATGCAATCCCTGCGACTGCAACCAGCGGGTGAGCGTAGCGATATCCTGCCCGGAAAGCCCGAAGCGTTCACCCATCTCCGCAGGTGTGAGCCAGTGATGGTAATTCGGCGAAGCCGGCTCTTGCTGTTCGGCAAGAAACGCCTGCAGCTTCTCTTCCTGTTCCGGCGATCGCGACAAAACGAGTGTGAGCCCATCGAGTGTCAGCCCGGAAGGCAACGGCCCCGCAGCATTCTCTTTGGATGCCCATTGGGGATGGTGGTTGGGCAGAGTTACCAACTCTGCGCTGTTGACCTCCGTGGTAATCCGATCGCTAGCCTGTCCATAAAGCGCACCGGCTCCAAAAATAGAAAACGAAATCGTGACGACTACATATAGGGTTCGCACGCGGTCATGGCAGAAGGCAGGACAAAGGTATTGCAACAAGCGGTGCATGAATGGATTTCCCTATGTATGCAGGCACGGTCACAAAAGCTGCATCGACTGTGAACGCGCAGTCGAGGATAACGCAATTCCAGGAAGCCTGTCTTCTGTAAATATTGCAGCTACTTTACCTGCAGCCCTTACGCTAACGATCTTTAGGCTATAACTGCGGCAGTTACGTCTAAAGAGTGTGCGTGAGCAGCACGACACCTCCTGCTAGCTTTGCGAGCCGTTACCGCTAGGTCTCTAATGCAGCCAAAAGTAACCTGCGAAACGATAACCGACGATTGCAGAAAAGAATCTTTGCGCCTTAATCCGATTCCAAGTGGCGTTGTAACGTGTGAGCAGTCGATTTCGGCAGCAGGCAGGTTCTCGACGCCAGTTCGCTAGCCGGCAGTTGCCCGTAGTTGAGGCCTAAGCGCGAGCGAAGGACAGTTTCACCGCTGTCCGGTGTCACACCCGGTCCCTGTCACAAAATAAGCAATCTAATCATCCCGCCACGTTGGCATTTTTTTTACCGTCCCATTGTGCCTCCAAGCGCAGTGGAAACAAACCCCTGTCCCTAACTTCTCTCAACCGGAGCCACGAATGCCCCAAAATAAACTCAGCGATTCCATCACCCATCAGGAAATAGCCTTTGCCCACCTGGTCCTATCTGGTGCCATGACCGACCGTCGTGCCGCCGAAGCCGTCGGCCTCAACCCCGACTCCGTCGACGACACCAAAGCCAAACCTAGTGTCCGCGCCTACATGCTTAAGCACTGCGCTGCTGTGAAGCAACCATTCGTCCAGCAAGATGCCGACCTGTCCCGGCGTGCCGTGGAGGGGCAACGCCGCCCGAAACTGGATCGCGAACACGTACTGGACCGCCTCTGGGAAATCGCCCACCTCAGCCCCGAAATGACCCGCAGTAGCGTTACCGGCCAGGTCAAAGCCCTCTCGATCATCGTGGCCATGGAAAACTTCATCCCCGACCGTCGCGCCGTCTCGGAAAAGAAATCCACCCCTCCGCCCGTCAAGGCGGAAATCTATGAAGCCGCCTGGCTTCGCGAGCAGAAGGCCAGAGCCTACGCCGCAACGAATGATCCGCAGCCCAGCCCTGCCCCTAACCAAAAAGAAGACCAGCAAATTCCAGACACGAGAGCCCCGTTCTCTATAAAAAAGAACCCCTTTGCCCGCCCCCGCTGAGCAATAAGCTCGAAAAGGACCCAAAAATATCGAATTTTACAAATAACTGAGAAATGCCCCAACAGTAGCCGCCGGCGTGCAACTCTTTCAGTCACTAGCGAACGCCTCTGGAAGCGCGACTCCGTCCTATCTCATCCCGCCTGCCCCGGTGTGCCATGGGAGGAACTGACTTGCTTGGGCAAGTTAAGGGAGAAATGACACTGCAAAATCGCCATGGAGGCGAGGCCCGGAGGGCCGACCGCCAAACGTGAGCCCAGCCCGGAAGGGCTGGGACTCAATCGCGAAGATGATCCGAGCACCGTAGGTGCGGCACTAAACCTGGACCCCCCCCGCATCTTTGTCATTAGGAGGGAGCCGAGAGCCTGCCCTGAGCGAAGTCGAACGGGGACCCGCTGTGCGCCTTTCCTGGACGCAACTTCCCCATGAGCAACGCCGCTCCACAACGCTCCTGAGATACTGGCCGTGTGTTTAGGCCATTTCGGATAAGCGAGGCTCAGAAGGAAAGGCTCCTGGCAGCCGCCCGCGAGGCTCCGCCCTCCAGTCCTCAGTTGCTGACGCTCACAAAGGGCCTGCTTGGAAAACCGCCGCGGGGTTTTGCACATGATTTTTCCCGCACTGAGATAGGTCGAGGACTGCGCGCCTTCGCGGTCGCCCGCGAAGCCTTTCAGCGATGGGAAGAGTTCGATCTGGGCTGGGTTCGGGTCGTGAACCCGATCGCCAGAATTCTCCCGGGCGAGTTAGTAGCTGTGGAAGCTCACACAGCCTACCTATGGTCGATTAATCTCAGCCGCGTCGTTGAGGTGGTGGACGGCCCGACTCGCTTCGGCTTTATGTACACCACGACTGCCTTTCACATCGAGGAAGGGCAGGAGCGGTTCGTGATCGACTTTGATCCCGCGAGCGAATCGGTGTCTTATCTCCTGGAAGCAGTATCGCGTCCCAGGCATCTTCTGGCCCGCATTGGTTATCCCTTCTCACGAGCGATGCAGCATCGATTCGCAAGAGATTCGCACGCGCGCATCAGACGCGCTGTCCAGGGCAGCTAGTACGCGAGGCGAAGTGCATCCTGAGGAACCATCGCCGGACTTCCTGTACGTCGCGCAGCAGAACACCAGCCCACGTGAGCTCTCGGAATATTTGTGGCGCCATTCAAGTTAACGCCAGAGCAAGAGATACGGCAAAGACTAAGGAGACTTGATATAAAACTGTATAGATCGGGACGCCCATGCTCTTGGGACCGTCTCCACCGAGGCAAATTCCATCGATCATGAGCGCGAAACGATGGGGGACTAGTTAGTGACTCACCGGATCCCGTGGGTCAGTTCCCTGCACCGATATCGAAGGCATGAAAGCCAAGGTCGCATACGCAGAAGTTTCCGACAAATCGATTGCCGGCCAGATCCTTTCCGTCGAATTGAGCAAATAATAGCTAAGGGGAGATTCCGCGAAGTCACCCGTGTTTCAGTAAGAGGCGCATGAATAGAAATTCCTTCAACAACGTGGGCCGCCGCCAATTTCTAAAAAGCAGCGTCGCGCTCGGTGCGCTCTCCGCCCTTCCTCACCCTGCTGTCGCAGCCCCACTCGCTTCGCAGGGAAACGATCGCGACTATTGGGTGGAAGTCTTGACCAGAATCTCAGAACCCGTCCTGAAGTCTCTGAGCCAACGGAAGCTCAAGGTGGAGATGCCGGTCGAAGCGCCTCATGGCAACACTGCCGACAGACGCCAGTTTACCTACCTGGAGGCAATGGGCCGTTTGCTCGCAGGGATTGCGCCCTGGCTCGAATCCGGTCCAACAGCCGGCTCGGAAGGTGGACTGCGAAGCCAGTATGCCGAGTGGTCAAGGATGGCCATTGCCGCTGGCACCGATCCGGCATCACCCGACTTCATGAATTTCAACCACGGCCAACAGCCGGTCGTCGACGCCGCGTTTCTCGCGCTCGCCATTTTGCGCGCGCCCACAGAGTTGTGGAAGAAGCTGGACGCGGCGACACAGCACAACGTCATCGCCGCGCTTCAGTCATCACGGGTCATTCAGCCTGGCTACAGCAACTGGCTCTTATTTTCGGCCATCGTGGAAGCGGCATTGTCCTTCATGGGCGTGTGGTGGGATCCGATGCGCGTGGACTATGCGATCCGCTCCGTAGATACCTGGTACAAAGGAGACGGCGTGTACGGTGATGGACCATCTTTTCACTGGGATTACTACAACAGCTTCGTTATGCATCCCATGTTGTTGCATATACTCGAAACGGTTTCGAAGTCATCCCCGGTCTGGGATTCATATAAGCCGGCGGCCATGCTCCGGGCTCGGCGTTACGCCGCCATACAGGAACGCCTGATCAGCCCCGAAGGAACCTTCCCTCCAATCGGCCGGTCGCTGTGCTATCGCTTCGGCGCGTTTCATCTACTCGCCGAGATGTCCCTGCGGCAGCAACTGCCCGAGGGCGTCTCTCCTGAACAGGTTCGCTCCGCCCTCACCGCAGTGATGCGCCGCATGACCGAGGCACCCGGTATGTTTGACGATCTGGGTTGGTTGAGAGTGGGCTTTTACGGGCATCAGCCGTCGATCGCTGAATCTTATATCTCTACCGGCAGTTGCTATCTGTGCTCCGCAGTATTGCTACCGCTAGGACTGCCTGCGACGGATCCGTTTTGGGCCGGACCCGCAACCCCCTGGACCTCAAAAAAGATTTGGAGTGGCGAAGAGGCCCAACCGGACCACGCCCTGCCCGACAAGTCCTAAAGTCGGACGAATTGGGAACAGATCAGGGCAATGGATAGAGACTCAGTTCGGGCAGCGGAAAATCTTTGCGGTTGTCCGTCATGAGCGAGAGTCCATGCTCAAGGGCGGTCGCCGCGACCATCATGTCCGCTAGGGAGAGAGTCCGGCCTTTCTGCGCCCATGCACTCTTGAGGGAGCCGGCTCGCCGTGCGATCGCGCCCGTCAACGGGTAACAGTCCAAACTCGAAAGAAAAGCCTCGGTTCGGCTCTCTTCTTCACGCCGCATGCCCGCATAGACCTCACCTATATTGATGGCGGCAGTGGCCAAGGCGTGTCCACCGGCAACTAGTTCCGCCAACAGGGATCGCCGGTTATGGCGGGCGCGAAGCGCGTCGAGCAGAACGGTGGTGTCGAGCAGGAAGATCATTTTGCCCGTCTTCCAGGCGCCCTCGGTTTGGGGACGCGCTTCTCGCCTTCCGATCGAATACGCTTGACCCACTCGCCGGCTCCTGCCGATAATTCACGATGGCCCTTTTCGTTCCAGGCAGGCTGATCGTCGCGCAAAAATGTGAGCAACCGGCGCCGGCGCAGCTCGGCGCGCGCCGTTTCTACCAGAAAGGCGCTCCGGCCGCGAGGGCCGACCGCCGCATCGATCTCTTCAATTAGCTCCTGTGGCAGGATAATATGTGCTCTCTGAGATCCCATGGCGTATCCCCACTAATAGTGTGCCATATATATGCACATAGCGAACAGTCTATGGTGCCTTCGGCAATTCGATGCCAGGGAATATCTTGATGACGGCCGAATCGTCCTCGCGTCCAAAACCGGAACTCGCCGCCTGTAGGAACATCTGGTGTGCCGTGCTGGCCAAAGGCAAGGGAAACTTGCTGCTCCGCGCGGTATCGAGCACCAGCCCGAGGTCCTTAACAAAAATGTCCACCGCTGAGAGCGGAGTGTAATCCGCTGCCAGCACATGAGCCATCCGGTTCTCGAACATCCAGCTGTTGCCGGCGCTGTGCGTAATCACATCGTAGAGCGCAGCAGGGTCAACGCCTTGCCGCAGGCCCAGGGCCATCGCCTCTGCCGCAACCGCGATATGCACTCCCGCTAGAAGCTGATTGATGATTTTGACCTTGCTGCCATTCCCGGCAGAGGAGCCCAAGCGGTACACCTTCGCCGCCATCGCCTCCAATGCATTACCCGCCCTGGTATACGCATCCGGGTGACCCGACGTCATCATCGTGATCTCACCCTTAGCCGCCTTGGCCGCGCCGCCCGAGATTGGCGCATCGAGATAAAGAATGCCTTTCTCTGCCAGACGCTTCTCGAGCGCGATTGACCAGCCAGGATCGACGGTTGAGCACATCACGAAGACGCTCCCAACCTTCATAACCCCAACGGCGCCACCCTCGCCAAACAAGACCGCCTCTGTCTGCGCCGCGTTCACCACAACGCTGATCACCACCGCGCAGACCGCAGCCACTTCAGCCGGGCTATCGCAAGCGACGCCTCCCTCTCCAGCAAAAGCCTCCGCCACCTCGCGGCGAACATCGAATACATGGACCCTGTAACCTGCTCGCCGCAAGGACGTAGCCATCCCCATCCCCATGGCGCCCAGCCCAATCAACCCAATGCGCTCTTCACTCATTCACGTGTCCTCTTCAATCTATGTGTGTTTTTCTCGCCGCCGTGGGGATGGATCCTTGGTGTCAGTGTGCGCTCATCTTATCCCCCTGGGTGGTATTCTCTGAACGTGCAGATCACGCTCAACATACCGGACGGTTTAGCCCAGCGGCTCATCGCCGGAGGGAAGGACCCCGCCGAGGCGACTCTTGAAGCGCTGGCGGTAGAAGGTTATCGCACGGAAACCTTATCCGAATCTGAGATCCGGCAGATGCTCGGGTTCGAGACTCGTATGGAAGTTCACGCCTTCTTGAAAGAGCATGGTGTGTTTCTTCATTACTCTCTGGCGGATGCTCAAAACGACCGGAAGGCCGCACTCGAGGTACGCTCGAAGCGACAGAATATTCCAGATTCCGGTGCACGCTCCACGGAATGATCGTTGTTGCTGACACTACTCCAATCAATTATCTGATCCTCATTGAAGAGATCGATATTCTCACCAAGCTCTACGGGCGAGTCGTAATCCCCTATGCTGTTCGCGACGAATTGCTGCGACCGCGTGCGCCCATCAGGGTAAGAGAATGGACCGAACGGCCACCCGGCTGGTTGGACGTCCTAACATCCAACCGAGAATCTGATCCGACTCTTTCCCGGTTAGATGCTGGTGAACGGGCAGCCATTACCCTCGCTGAAGAGCTTGCGGCAGATCAGCTGATCGTGGATGATTCATTCGCGCGCCGAATAGCCGAATCGCGGGGCCTGTCGGCCATCGGCACTCTTGGTGTACTGCAAGAAGCTGCGGAACTTGGGCTGCTT
Source organism: uncultured Acidobacteriaceae bacterium (assembly GCA_963743365.1). Classification (GTDB taxonomy): domain Bacteria; phylum Acidobacteriota; class Terriglobia; order Terriglobales; family Acidobacteriaceae; genus PALSA-350. Next base: position 164,792 of record CAVUQE010000007.1, on the reverse strand, counting down.
GACCTACGAACTGCCTTTCAGCGGCTACAACAAACAACTTTTCACGTCTCTCCGGCTCTTCTCGCGAAACGACTGGCCGAATTCGAGTGAACTCCTGAAGCCTTGTATTCGGCATGTGGAAACGCTGGCCAGGCTCAAACCTCGACCAACCCGCCTGCCGTCAAATCTTGAGCCGGCGTTCTGCCGGAAATTTTCAACACCAGCGAGACGATACCCGCGACCAAGAGATTGATCGCCAGCGCAGGCAAAGCGGCATACACGCTATAGACGTGTCCGGCAAAGTGTAGAGGATAGATGGAACTCCGCAGTCCGAGAGAACCAACCATGGCCGTACCCACGGCCATGCCCGCGAGCCACCCCCAAAGGATCGCCGGTCCGTGAAAGAAAGCGTGTGAACAGGCCGCCGACGACCGCCGGTAGAACCTGCAGGATCCAGACTCCGCCCAACAACTGCAGTTCGATGGCGAACTGCGCGCGCACCAGCAGAACAAATGCCAGCGCGCCTAACTTGATCGCCAGGGAGATGAGTTTCGCCATCGCCGCTTCCTGCCCACCCGTCATGGCGCTCGAAAAAAACGAGCGGTGAAGCAGTTCGCCGTACAGGTTGCGAGTGAAAAGATTGGCCGTGGCAATCGACATAATCGCTGCCGGAACCAACGCTCCAATGCCAATCGCAGCCAGGCAAAAGCCGGCAAACCAGGCGGGAAACATGCTCGTCAGCAGCAACGGAACGGTGCTGGACGAATTCGCGGTGTGAACCCCCGCGGCAATGGCCACGTAACCGAGCAGCGCGATCAGCCCCAGCAGCAGGTTGTACGCCGGCATCAGCGCCGCATTGCGGCGAATGATCCGGTCGCTGCCCGCGCTGAGCGTGCCCGTGATGGTGTGCGGATAAAGCATAAGCGCCATCGCCGATCCCAGGGCCAGCGATGAGTAGCTCATGAACTGTGCCGGGCGCAGGATGATCGAAGCCGGCGGAGAATGCTGGGCAAGCGTAGCAGAAGCAACCGCGAAAATATGGCTATACCCGCCCAGCCGCGCAGGGATGATCAGCACTGCCGCCAGCACCATGATGTAGAGCATCACGTCTTTCACAATGGCGATCAGCGCCGGTGCCCGCAACCCGCTCGAGTACGTGTAGGCGGCAAGAATCACAAAAGCCGCAATCAGTGGCCACTCCCCACGAACACCCAGGGCAGCGATCACCTCGCGCATGCCAATCAGCTGCAGTGCAATGTAGGGCATCGTCGCGAGAATGCCTGTAACTGCGACGGCGACAGACAACCAGCGGCTCTGGTAACGCTCGCGGACATAATCGGCTAAGGTGATGTAACCGTTCCTATGGCATATCCGCCACAGAGGCGGCAGCACCAGCATCATGATCGGATAGCTGACAATGCAGTAGGGAATAGCGAAGAACCCGATTGCGCCCGCGCCGAAGAGTGCAGCCGGAACAGCAATGACCGTGTAGGCCGTATAAAGATCGCCGCCGATCAGGAACCAGGTGACCAGCGTGCCGAACTTGCGTCCTGCCAGCCCCCACTCATCCAGATCGTTGAGCCCGGATCGCCTCCAGCGTACCGCCCAAAAACCCGCGCCGGTCACCAGCAGAAAGCAAGCGCAGAAGACTGCTAAAGCGGTTGCACGATAGGTGTCGCCGGTAAAAAGGCTCCTCACCGGGCTTCTGGCCAGGAAAAGCCCCACCTCACGAGGGCCGGACTGGGCATAGTAATCGAGGAACCGCGTCAAAGCCACGGGTTGGATGGGGGACGTCATGTGGCTCAAACAGCGATTACGTCAAACAATCATGCTAGCGAAGCAGTGCGCCATTGTTGCCCGTCCATTCATCCACCACTACCCCAAGATCGTTCAGAATCTGGATCGCGGCCTCTACGTTGCGCCGGATCGCGACCCGCTCGGTCTTCGGCGCGGTAGGTGACTCTTCGATCGCAACCACTCGGCCATAGGGCCACACATCAGCAGGGAGCGCGGCCAGAGCCTGCGGCAAATCGCCCGGCCGCACGTCGATGTCCGTTCTTCGGGCCTTGGCTGGGCGCAGCACGCCTCCCGCGGTGAAGGCGTTCGGGTCCTGGTCACGATAAATGATGTTCACTGTGATGGTCTGCGGATGCACAACAAGGAACGGATTGGCATACGCTTCCCTGGTGCGCACGCTGAGATAACGATTTTTTGACGGTGGCGGAATCTGCTCCAGCTGCTGCCGTGCCGCGTCCATCTTGCTCTGTTCCGCCCGGCGCTCCTGCCGCACTTCGGCCCGCGTTGGCTCAGAGTTCGGTGCTGCTTGCTTGCAGCCGGTCGCGGCCGGTCCCAGCGCGCACAGCAAGGCGAGCGGAAGACACAGGGCCGTCCAGCGACATTGCCGGCCAATTGGGGAAGAAGCGGTCAGGGATTGCGGCCGAGCCACAAAATCAAGCATAGCAAGGGGAGTGCCGGACGGACGCAGAGTCTGCGTTGCACCGGTTAGTGATCATGGTTCACTTTCCGCTCCATTTTGCCGCGCGCTTCTCCAGGAAAGCCTGCGTGCCTTCCGTCTTATCGCTAGTCGAGCAAACCAGGCCAAAGAGCGAAGCCTCCAGCTCCAGACCGCTGGCCAGCGGCAGATCGTAGCCGGAGTTCACGGCGCGAATGGAGTCGCGGATAGCAAGCGGCGCCATCCCGGCTATGGTCTGCGCAATCTGCTCCGCCCGCGCCATCAGTTGATCTGGCTCCACCACTTCATCCACCAGGCCTAGGCGCAAGGCTTCGGCGGCTGTTATGGGCTCGCCGGTAAGAATCAGCTTCAGCGCAGCGCCTTTGCCGACAAGCCGCGGCAGCCGCTGGGTTCCACCGTACCCGGGAATAATGCCAATTTTGACCTCGGGCTGCCCCAGCCGGGCGTTCGAGCTGGCGATGCGCAGCGTACAGGCGAGCGCAAGCTCACAGCCGCCGCCCAGGGCGAAGCCGTTGATGCAGGCGATCACCGGCTTGCCGCAGTTCTCAATCAGGCTGAAGATGCGCTGCCCGCGGATAGCGGCCTGCTCCCCATCCAGTGCAGAAAGCGTGGCCAGTTCCCGGATGTCCGCGCCGGCAACGAAGGCCTTCTCCCCAGCTCCCGTAAGCAGTACAGCCCGGATTTCATCGTTCTGCCGAATGTCCAGGAAGACCTGTTCCAGCTCGGTCATGCTGAGAAGATTCAGCGCATTGAGCACCTTGGGCCGGTCGAGGGTGACGACCGCAATCGGCGGCCGCAATTCGTAGTGCAGATTCTCCAAATTCATGTCTGATCGACTCCGTGGGCGAAGCTGTGAGTCTAGAGCATTTTGCTATCGGTGTGTGCGAGGAAACGGAACTGGACGCGGCCATTCGACGAAAATGGCCGCACCTGGCTGATCCCAACCACGTCACCGGAATAGCAAAATGCTCTCCAAAACCGTGCCAACAAGGGGCGTAATCCGGGTGGTACAGTCAAATAGATGGTTAAGGGAATCACGATTGTCCGGCCGGCCGGCACACCCGAGGCTTATGCCAAGCTGGCCAGCTTCTTCTCCGCGCTTGGCTTTGAGGCTGGCCGGGGATGGGAAGAAGAGCTAAGCCGCGGCGTTTCCTTCCTGGCTCCCCTGGGGAACCTGGAATTTGCGGATGGCGTCGATCCCAGTCCGGCGGAGATCATGGTGGAAGTCACCGGGCTGGAAGCGGTTCAAACCGTGGCTCGCGAGTGGATGGTCCGCAATTGGGGGGAGCCGGAAGTTGCCCGTAGGCTGACCCCTGTGACCGAAACCAATTGGAAGTCGCGCCTCTTTTCCGTGGAGCCCGCACCCGGCCATTCCATCGCCTTCTGGGAGTGGGACGACCCCCACAAGGGCCGGCCGGTCGCTGTGGAAGGCGATCTGAGCGCGCACGGAATGCGTTTTGCCGTGGTGGTAGCGCGCTGGAACGCCGTCATTACCGATCGCTTGTTGCACGGGGCGCTCGACGGACTCTATCGCAGTGGCGCCGTCCGGCGCGATGTGCAGGTGATCCGCGTGCCAGGAGCATGGGAAATACCCTTGGCCGCCCGCAAGGCTGCCGCCGGTGGCAAGGTGGACGCCGTCATCACCCTGGGCGTGCTGCTGCGCGGCGAAACCGCTCACTACGAAGCCATTTACAACGAGGTCTCGCGCGGCATTGGCCAGTCGCAACAGGAGACGGGCGTTCCTCACGCCTTCGGAGTGTTGACCTGCGAGACTTTGGAGCAGGCCCTGAATCGCGCCGGAATTAAAGCCGGTAATAAAGGATTTGAGGCCGCCATGGCCGCCATTGAGATGGTCTCGCTCGAGCGCAAGATGAGTCTTTCATGAGCGCTACCGGTAAGCGCCGCAAGTCACGCGAGCTGGCCATGCAGATGCTTTTTCAGGCGGATGTAGGCAAGCAAACTCCCGACCAGGTGCAGAAAACTTTCTGGGGATCCCGAGAAGAAGTGGATGCTGAAACCCGCGGCTTTTCTGAGGATATTTTTCGCGTAGCCACGGCGCGCAACGAAGAAATCGATGAACTGATCCAGGCTCATTCCGCCAACTGGCGCCTGAGCCGGATGCCCGCTGTCGACCGCAACGTCCTGCGCGCCGCGATTGCCGAACTGTTGGGCTTTCCTGACACTCCGTTCCCCGTCGTGATCAACGAGTCCCTCGAGATTGCCCGCCGCTACTCCGCACCGGAGTCGCTGACCTTCCTTAACGGTGTACTGGATGCGATCGCCAGGCAGAAAAAATCGTCAGCCCAGCTATCTCCGGCCGCCGCGGAAAAAGAGAAGTAACTCCCGAACCCGTGCCTGGAGTTGTTACATTTTCCCGAAATCCGTCCCCCATCCTCGGAACTTGCATTGGCCTTGCATCAAGAAAGACTGAACAGGATGCAGGCAAGCTCGTTAGACCAGGGGCACGTCTTCGTAGGGCGCGAAAAACCGCATATTCTTTGGCAAAGCGCGATTTTGCGCCGACCGTAAATGATTGAGAATACCTCGGACTTTCGCGCCCGAGGTGTTCACTGCTGCTTTTTGATGCCTTAACGCTTCGTAGACCGAAGCGGACTTTTGCCCCGGCGGTGTTAGGGAAAGCGCCGAAGATCCAAAGTAGACTCACTTTGCGCGATGCTGCTTCGTCGAAGAGCTCAGGATATCTTTGTCCCGTGCTGGCGAACGCAAATCTTTCGTGCAGTGCCACCCGGCGTCTACCTGATGAACATGGTAGCGGCGAGAAAGCCTGGAGAGAAATAGAGCAATGGGGCCCTTCCTGCCACAAGGACAAGCGTGATCAATTCTCAGCAGTCACTGTCTTCCAGGCTGCAAACCATCCTTCTGACCCTATGCCTGACGGGCGCCGCCCATGCCCAGGGAATTCCCAGTCTGGAATCTTCGGCCACCTTGGCGGATAGCGCCACCGCGATAGAAAGCCAGACGGCCGGGCAAACGCAAACAACACCAGCCTCTGGGCCTCCCACAACCACGGTGCCCGACGCTCCTGTTCCTGTTACCGGTACGAACATTACCCCTGCCGCGCCAGCGGCCCAGGGACAACAGAGCATTCCACCGCCGATGTCGCAGCAGGACAGAGCTGCCCAACAGGTCAAGCAGCAGGAACATCAACGAATCCTAGGCGTGGTGCCTAACTTCAATACCTCATACGTTCAGGATGCAGCCCCGCTGTCGCGCAAGCAGAAACTTAGCTTGGCTTTTAAGAGCGCCACCGATGTTGGCAACATCCTCGTGGCCGCCGCGGATGCAGCCTATAACGAATGGACGGATCAATTTCCTGAGTACGGCGAGGGGATGAAGGGCTATGGAAAGTACCTGGGCGCTTCTTACGCGGATGCCTTCGACGGCACCATGTTGGGCAATGCAATCTTCCCCATGCTCTTGAAACAAGACCCGCGTTTCTTTCGCAAGGGCACGGGAAGTTTCAACTCTCGGCTTTTTTACGCCATTGGCACCACTTTCTGGTGCAAGAACGACAACGGAGGCAGGGGTCCAAACTACTCCAATTTGCTGGGGAATCTTGCCGCCGGCGGCATCTCTAACCTCTACTATCCAGCAAGTGACCGCGGGGTATCTCTGACCTTTGAGCGGGGTTTTGTGGTCACCGCGGAAGGTGCCATAGGAGGCGTATTCGAGGAATTCTGGCCCGACATCGCGCACAAGGTACTAAAGAACCGCATGACTGGCTTACAGCCAAACGTTCCTCCGCCGACGCCCCAGACTCCGACACCCCCTGCGCCACCCCGGTAGACCTTACTTCAGATCCATGACCACGATGCGGCCATCAGATTGAAAGCTGCCGCCGGTCGCCGTTTTTGCCGTAGTCAAGGGATTACTCGGCGTCACATAAGCGGCGCCGGCTATGACACCCGCTCCGGCAAAACTTTGCTCCAGGAAGTCGCGCTCCTGGTCGACATTGGCATCGATGTGATGGGTGATTCCGCCGTTACGCTGGTCTTTCTCGAAGCCATTATCGTGGGTGGCTGAGCCTACCCAAAACTGCTCGCCGCCTACGGTCTCGGTGGTCTTCCACACGCGCAGGTGATGCCGGATCGCGGCCACCGCGAGCGGATCAGCACGCGCAAACGACAGGTCCTGCGACCGGCCAAAAAGGTAGAGCGTGCTCATCGGCATCTCGGTGTAAGCCGAATGAGAAAGAGTGGATATCAAGCCGTGGACCACGGCGTCCTGGGTAGTCTTGTCTACCTGCACCCAGCCGGCGGCAGCAAAGGCCTTGGTTACCTGGTCCTGGGTCCCGATCAGGGCGTAGTTCACCATGTCGCCCGGGTTGCCTTGCAGATCCCCAACCCGGCGGGGAATATTAGCGAACAGTTGCGGTGACAAAAGGTGAGCGAGATCCGGCGCTGCGACGGTCTTTTGTGCCGTCTCATTTGACAGCTTCATCTTTACAGCGATGCTCCCGCTTCCGGAAAGGTCAGAGGTGAGGTTGAGCCGCAAGTAGAGATGGCCGGTGGCTGAGATATCCATATCTTTGCTGGCGCCGATGAGAAAGGGAACCGCCGCGGCTTCATTTCCGATTCTGCCGATCAAGGCACCGCTGTTGGCGGAGTTAAGGGGATACACGCGGATCAGGTCTTTCCATCCCCGGGTAAGGCCATCCGGGGGAGTAGTTCGTCCGTCGGCCAAAGTCAGGTTGCCGGTGGCGGTAAAGTTGAGGTGGTCGCCTGGGGCGACCTCTACGCCCGTGTCGGCCCAATCTCCGCTATCGATTTTGAAGGAATAGGAACCCTTGCGTGCCTTCAGCACCGAGGCATCCGGGGTGGTCGACTTAATCACTTCCACCGGCGGATGGGTGGTGCTGCCGGCTGCTGCGGGCGCCTGGGCAAACGCAGGCGAGCTGAGAATCAGCAGGCAGCCAAGGAAAGAGACGTTCTGTTTCATGCTCATAAGACGTTTAAGAAAGTGAAAGAGATCTGGGCCAAAAGGGAAGGGCCCCAGCCGGTTGGACTGGAGCCCTTTCATTGTACTTATTTTGCTTAGTAGCGGTAGGTTTCAGGTTTGTAGGGGCCTTCCGGCGCCACACCCAGATAGTTCGCTTGGGCCGCGCTGAGAGTCGTCAACTTCACGCCGATTTTCTCCAAGTGCAGCCGCGCAACTTCCTCGTCCAGCTTTTTGGGCAGGGTATAGACATCTACCTTGTACACATCCTTGTTCTTCCACAGGTCGATCTGCGCCAGGGTCTGGTTAGCGAAGCTGTTGCTCATCACAAAGCTCGGGTGTCCGGTGGCGCAACCCAGGTTCACCAGGCGGCCTTCGGCCAGAATGAAGATGGTGTGTGCCGGCTTCCCCTTGGAGGCAGCGAAGGTGTATTGATCCACCTGCGGTTTGACGTTGATCTTCTCTACGCCCTTGGCGCTGTTCAGGCGATCGATCTGGATCTCGTTATCGAAGTGGCCGATGTTGCAAACGATGGCCTGATCCTTCATCTGCGACAGGTGTTCCAGGGTCAGCACGTCCACGTTGCCGGTGCAGGTGACGTAGATGTCGCCGCGGCCCAGGGTCTCTTCGACCGTCGTGACTTCGAAGCCCTCCATTGCTGCCTGCAAGGCGTTGATGGGGTCGATCTCGGTGACCACCACCCGCGCACCCATTCCGCGCAGAGAGTGAGCGCAACCCTTGCCCACATCGCCGTAGCCGCAGATTACAGCCACTTTGCCTGCCACCATGACATCGGTCGCCCGCTTGATACCATCCGCCAGTGATTCACGGCAGCCATACAGATTGTCGAACTTCGACTTGGTGACGGAATCGTTGACGTTGATTGCCGGGACCAGCAGCTTGCCCTGTTCCTTCATCTTGTAGAGCCGGTGAACGCCGGTGGTGGTCTCTTCGGACACACCGCGCCACTGCTTCGCTACCCCGTGCCAGTGCTTGGGATCTTCCGCGTGGATCTTCTTTAGCAGATCCTTGATCACTTGCTCTTCATGATTCGAAGAGGGCGTGTTGACCCACTTGTCGCCTTCTTCAAGCTCGTAGCCTTTGTGGATCAGCAGCGTCACGTCCCCGCCATCGTCCACCACCAACTCTGGCCCCTTGCCCTCTCCATGGTCCAGAGCCTGGGCGGTGCACCACCAGTATTCTTCCAGCGTTTCACCCTTCCAGGCGAAGACCGGAACGCCCGCCGCCGCGATCGCTGCCGCTGCATGGTCTTGGGTCGAAAATATGTTGCAGCTTGCCCAGCGCACCTTGGCGCCCAACTCGACCAGGGTCTCGATCAGCACCGCAGTCTGAATGGTCATGTGCAGCGAGCCGGTAATGCGCACGCCGGCGAGGGGCTTCTCCGCGGCATACTTGCGGCGGATAGACATAAGGCCGGGCATCTCGTGCTCGGCAATCGAGATTTCTTTGCGGCCCCAGTCGGCCAGGGAAAGGTCAGCAACTTTGTAAGAAGGAGCAGCGGCGGTGCGGTCAATCGTAGCTGGTGTCATGTGTTTGAAGCCTCATATCGATACATCAGAATATATTGATACAATATTCTCAGCTAGCCATGGCGTCAATCGTAAAATCGCTGCGCATCCTGGGTGACACGAATCGCCTCCGCATGGTGTTACTTCTGGCACGGGAAGAGCTCTCCGTGGCCGAACTTCAGGAAATTCTGGGCATGGGGCAGAGCACCATCTCGACTCATCTGGCGCAACTGAAGCATGCCGGCCTGGTGGAGGACCGCCGCACCGGCAAGAATATCTGGTACAGCTTCAAAAAGGAGTCTGGCGTGTCCGCACTGCTCACCCTGTTGCAGCAGGCCACGGAGGAAATTCCGGAAGGGAAGCACGACCAGGCGGCGCTGGAGCTTATTCTGCGCAAGCGGCAGGACAAGACGCGCGCTTTTTTTGATGACATGGCCGGGCGGTTGGGGCGGGAGTATGTTCCGGGGCGCTCCTGGCAGAGTATCGCCGAGGCCTTGTTGCAGTTGGTGCCGCCCCTGGTGATTGCCGATCTGGGCGCCGGCGAAGGAGCCTTCTCGCTGCTGCTGGCCCAGCGTGCTCAACAGGTGATCGCAGTCGACAATTCCGACAAGATGGTCGAATTGGGCAGCGCCTTGGCGTCAAGGCAGGGGGTCACTGCGCTCGAGTATCGTAAGGGCGACCTGGAGGCCGTGCCGATTGCCGATGCCGCGGTGGACTTGGCTCTATTTAGCCAGTCCTTGCACCACGCCATTCACCCGGAGCGCGCGGTCGCGGAAGCGTGGCGCATTCTGAAGCCGGGCGGACGCATCACTGTACTTGATCTTCTGCAACATCGCTTCACCGAGGCGCGGGAACTATATGCCGACGTCTGGCTGGGTTTTAGCGAGGTCCAACTGCAAGGCTTGCTTGGCAACGCCGGCTTCCGGAATGTGCACACCGCCGTTGTTCACAAGGAAACAGAAGCGCCCTTCTTCCAAACCGTGTTGGCTACAGGCGTCAAAGCGTCCGTGTAAGGTTCGTTTTGCAGGTTCATCTTTCCATCGCCAACAGCTTCTTCTTGCGCTCGGTGCCCCAGCGATAGCCGGTGAGCGAGCCATCGCTGCCGATAACCCGATGGCATGGAACGGCGATGGCAACCGGATTCGCGGCGCAAGCCCGTGCCACAGCCCGAACCGCACTCGGTTGACCGATCGCCCTCGCTACGTCCGCATAACTGCGCGTCTCCCCACGAGAAATCTCACGCAAAGCCTGCCATACCCGCGCCTGAAATGCGGTCCCACGCACATCCAGCGGAATGTCGACGGCCGCAGGGTGCTCGGTCATCCTGGAGAGTGTAGCCGCCATCAGCTCCGCCATCCCAGGCGCATCCGCGACCACCTTTGCCGCGCTGAATTGCTGCCGAAGCAAGTTCTCCAGCGCTGCGGCATCGTCGCCCAACATGACACTGCATACCCCGCGATCGGTGGCTGCTACCAGCAGCACTCCCAACTCACAGCGCGCCGTTGCAAACCGGATGATCTCGTTTAAACCGCGCTCGCGAAACCGTGTGGGGCTCATTCCCAGATCAGTTGCTGCCTGCTCATAAAAGCGGCTCGACGATCCGTAGCCGGCCTCGTAGATGGCGCCGGTGATGCTTGCGCCAGGCGTCGAGAGGCTCCGCCGCATAGAGGTGGACCGCAACTGCGCCTGATACGCACGCGGACTCAGGCCCAGCACCCGGGTGAACTTTCTTTGCACAGTGAACGGGCTGCTCCGGGCCACTTTCGCCAGATCTGCCAGCGTCACGGTCCGGTCGCGGTGAGTAGCAAGATAGCGGCACAGCTTAGCTACCGCTGCGGCATCACCGCGCTCACCCAGCGGGGCACATCGCTTGCAGGCGCGATAACCCGCCGCCACCGCTCCGGCGGGATCGGAGAAGAAACGTACATTGGTTTGGGCAGGACGGCGGCTGGGACAGGAGGGTCGGCAAAATATCCCGGTGCTGGCTACAGCATAAACAAAACTGGCGTTGGCGTCCCGCGACAACACCTGTTGCCAGGCCTGGGTCGGATTGAGATCGATTTGCTGATTGCTTGCCATGCCAGGATCATGAACCCAGGCCAGCCGCGAAACTATCCGTATCTTGCCGGCAAAAAAATCTTTGCCGGCAAGATATCTAAAGCTACTTGGCCGCGCCCACCAGCTGAGCTTTTCCCTTGAGACCAGCCGCCTCGCGCAGCGCTTGCGCTTTATCGGTAGCCTCCCAGGTGAAGTCCGGATCGGGCCGTCCGAAGTGACCGTAAGCCGCTGTCTTGCGGTAGATCGGCCGGCGCAGATTCAGGCTCTCAATGATCCCCTTCGGGGTCAGCTTGAAATTCTCCCGAACCAGCTGCTGTAGTGTGGCCGAATCGACCTCTCCCGTGCCAAAAGTCTCCACTAGCACGCTGACCGGCTCAGCTACGCCGATGGCGTAAGCCAACTGCACTTCGCAACGCTTCGCCAAACCTGCTGCCACAATGTTCTTGGCAATGTAGCGGGCCATATAGGCTGCTGAGCGGTCGACCTTGGTTGGATCCTTGCCGCTGAATGCGCCGCCGCCGTGGCGTCCCATGCCGCCGTAGGTATCTACGATGATCTTTCGCCCCGTGAGACCGGTGTCGCCCATGGGCCCGCCGATCACGAAACGTCCGGTCGGGTTGATGTGGTACTTGGTGTCGGCATCGAGTAGGGCGGAAGGCAGCGTAGCCTGGATCACATGCTTGAGGATGTCGGCCCGCAACTCCTCGGTAGAAATGTTCTCCGAGTGCTGGGTAGAGATGACGACGGCATCGATCCGGACCGGGTTCATATCCTTGTCGTATTCCACCGTCACTTGGCTCTTACCATCCGGCCGCAAATAGGAAAGCAGCCCGCTCTTCCGCACTTGCGTGAGCTTCTGGCTAAGCTTATGGGCCAGCGAGATGGGGGTTGGCAGCAGGTCTTCATTCTCGTTGGTGGCGTAGCCGAACATCATGCCCTGGTCGCCGGCGCCGCCCGTGTCCACGCCCATCGCGATATCGCCGGACTGCTTGTTGATGCTGGAGATCACGGCGCAAGTATTGGAGTCGAAGCCGTAGAGAGCGTTGTCGTAGCCGATCGAAGCCACCACACCGCGCACCAGGGATTGGAAATCAACATACGCCTTGGTAGTGATCTCGCCGGCAATTACCACCAGGCCGGTGGCCGTCAGTGTTTCGCAGGCTACACGGCTGAAAGGGTCCTGAGCGAGACAGGCATCGAGGATCGCGTCGGAGATCTGGTCAGCGATCTTATCCGGATGCCCTTCGGTCACCGACTCGGACGTGAATAGAAATCTATCGTGTTGTGGCAAGTAGCTTCCTCCTGTTTTATCCCCGGGGATTTTCAGCGGTCTTTTCCCGTTTTGCAGGATCGAGCGCACTCCAGCCGTGATCTCATCCGGCGCTCGTGAGAAGAGCGGCCGGACCCCGGTCGCTCTCAAGGTCTCTTAAGACGGTATCAGAGGGGGGTCAGCGAGGCAAAGGCGTCTGCGGTACTGAGGTCGCGTGGAGGTCACTCTTGCCGGAGGATGTGATCGCAGCAGTGATATGGGTAACTCGCGCCGGAATGACCAGGGAGATTTTCTTGTGAACGTAGCTCCAGACAAACCAACTGAGTCCGGCCACCAGCAGTAGTAGAACCGCAATACCTGTCCAGCGCAGCCGCTGGTCAGGACGTCTTCCGGCACCGGCCTCGCTGCGGGCTTTGCTGGCATTTTCAGCAAAACGCATCCAGCCGTCTTCATCCGCTATGGTCGACTGGTGCGCCGAGAGGTAGCGTCCAACCCACTCCTCTTGATCGAGGCCTACGACCCGTGCGTACTCTCGCACCATGCTCTTGTTGAATACGCCGCCGGGGAGAATATCGAAGTGCTCTTGTTCCAGGGCTACCAGGTGACGATTGCTGATCTTCGTAACCCGGGTAATCGCGTCCAGCGTAATCCCGCGAAACTCCCGCTCCTGCCGTAATGTGTCACCGAAATTCCCCATAGCATTACACCCATCGATACAAAGCGATGGCTCCATCGAAGAAGAACGCGGGTCGGGCGCGGGTGAAGGAACGTCAGCTCTGGAGCGGTAACTGCGGAATAGCTTCCCGGCTATCCCCAACACGACCCTACGCTGACATTTTCAACCATACGCCGCACTCCTTCCAGGTCAAAAGCAATTCCCTGTAGCCCTTTAGTTTGTGCGCGCTACAGCATCTCTTGAGTTACTGGATCGATGCTCTCCGGGGAGCGGATTAAGCTACCACGCAATTTTGCTACACTCGGCTCAGTCAGGCGAATAGCATGAATAGGTTAGTCATCGGCAATCTGCTTCACCGCCCCTTAAGATCGTCGATCAGCATCCTTGCGGTGGCCATCGAGGTAACCATGATTCTATCGATCGTGGGCATCATGGTGGGCATGATCCAGGGCTCCCGCACCCAGACAAACGGGATTGGCGCCGACCTCATCGTTCGCCCTCCGAATCAGACCTTCCTGGTTGGCGTGAGCGGGGCGCCGGCTCCGGCAAAGATTGCCGACGTGCTGCGCAAACTGCCCCATGTCGCGGTCGCCTCTCCCGTCATTCAACAGATTTCCACCCAAACCGCGGTGGAGACCATTTGGGGCATCGATTACCAGAGTTTCAATGCCTTGCGGCCTTTTGTCTTTCTCTCTGGTGGCCCATTCCAAGGCCCGAACGACGTGATCGTCGATGATTACTTTGCCCGCAACGGCGGCAAGCCCTACCGGGTGGGCGACAGCATTCCCATCCTCAACCACGACTTCCGCATCTGCGGAATTGTCGAGCACGGCAAGGGTGGCCGGAAGTTCCTGCCCATCAGGACCCTGGGCGCTTTATTGGGAGCGGAAAACAACGCCACGCTCTTCTACGTAAAGGCCGACAATCCGGATAATGAAGCGACGATTAAGCAGGAAATACAGGCGGTTCCTGGACTTTCCGCATATCAGGTGCAAACCGTCCAGGAAGTTCTCTCCATGTTGACCCCAGAGCACCTGCCTGGTTTCAACATCGCACTGCATATCGTGATCAGTATCGCCGTGGTGGTCGGCTTTCTCGTCATTTTCCAGGCCATGTACACGGCCGTCCTTGAGCGAACCCGTGAGATTGGAATTCTCAAGTCGTTAGGCGCTTCGCAAATCTACATTGTCAATCTTGTCTTGCGCGAGACCGCCTTTCTCGCTCTGATCGGCATCGTTCTGGGTATCGGCGCGGCCTTTCTCATAAAGACCGGGATGGGCGTTCGCTTTCCCACGCAACCATTTCCCATCAGTCTTGGTTGGATCATTGCCGCCACCCTGATCGCCTTTGGTGGTGCGCTGTTTGGTGCAAGCTATCCAGCCCTGAAGGCCGCCAGGAAAGATCCCATCGAGGCCCTGGCCTACGAATAGGCCTAGAGCCCAAGATCCAACTAACAAATGTTTAGGTAAGCATCCGCCTTAAACTTTGTCATCCCGTCGGAGCGAACCCGGATTTCCTGCCACGCGGCGCTCACCAACGTCCACGTATGCGGCTTTCGTTAAAGAAAGCCGCATAAAGCCCGCCACCAACCTCGACAGGAAGTCCGGGGTAGGGGAAGGGAGGGACCTGCAGTTTCTTTTTCCCTACTTCTTTAACTGCTGCAAAACCCCATCATGACTGCGCTCCCGAGCATAGTCAGCCGGAGTCTTTCCCTGGTCGCAGCGCATATCCGGTTTCGCCCCCGCTTCCAGCAGGATCTTAACCACCTCGACCAAGCCTGAGGCCGCTGCCTGGTGCAGGGGGGTGTAGCCTCCGGCCTGCGCCATGTTCACGTCTGCTCCTTGCTCAATGAGGGTGCGTACGGTCTCCGGATCCCGGCTCAAGGCAATACATGCGTGGAGCGCCTGATTGCGCATTGGGTTGTGCGAGAAGCGGTGCACATGTGCTCCGTGGGCAAGCAGCAGAGCCGTTGCCGGCGGTCCGCCAAATGCGGCCGCCAGGTGGAGAGGAGCCCAGCCGTCTGCCGCGTTCGAATGAACCAGCATTGGATCCTCTCGCAGTAGCGCCTCCAGCCGTGTGCAGTCTCCCAGGGCGGAGGCCTCGAAGACGTCCAGTGCCGGCAGATGGGTAAGCAGGTAATCCCTGATCAACGGTTGCTGGTGATAAATGCTCCACAAAAAAGCAGAGACGCCCTGGGCGTCTCTGCAGGTAAGAAGCGATGGATCTTCCTCCGCCGCGGCGGCGACTTCTGCCGTTTGCCCATTGCGGATAAGGTTAAGAAACCGTTGGCTCACCGCCCCAGATTAGCATCGCTATCCGCATCGCCGACAGAGGCAGCCAAAACCGGCTCCTTCGCGCCCTTTGCCACGGAACCCGGCTTGGTCCGGTTGGAGTAAATGCGGAAGGTGACGACCATGTCGATCACCACCGGTACCGCCTGCCCATTCACCGTCGCCGGCTGGAAGTGCGACTTCTTGACCGCGTCCACTGCCTTCTCGTCGAGTCCGAAACCGATGGGACGGGCGATCGCGATCTGTCGCGGAGTTCCCGAGGCGTCGACCACCGTGCGTAACAGCTCCATACCCGCGATCCCGTACTTCTGAGCATATTCATTCGAGCTCGGGTCGATGCTGTTCAGCACCTTCGGAGGCGTCACACCTTCGCTGACAACCTTGATGTTAGCGTCCGCGGGCATGTACGGCCGGTGTTGGCTCTTGCTGCGGAAGTATTCCTGCCAGTAGTCGGGCAAGTGGGAAAGCATGCTTTGGTCCATGTCGCTGGCAAAGATGTTGTTTAGCGCTTTGTTCATCAGCATGGCGCTGTGCGCCGGTGAGACGGCTGCGAGGGCTGCGTAGGTTTCGGCGGCAGCTCCATTTGTGGGCGGAGCTGGCGGCGCCGCGGCCGTCGCATCATTTCTGGTTTTCAAGGTCTGCGCCGCTGCGATCTCCTGCGCCGTAGGCTCACTCTTCTTCTTTTCCTTCTTCACCTTGGGGACCACGATCAGCTCGCGGGCAATGGTGATGTGAACTGGTTTCTTGGAGATCTTTACTTTGTCGTAGGACTTGCTTTCGTCTTCATACGGCAGCGCGCCGAAGTAATGCAATCCGTAGCGATCGGCCTCGATTTCCAGCTTGTGCTTGGAAAGCTTCACTTTCCTGACCTCGAAGGCGGAAAGCGTGAACGAGGCGACGGTAGGCGAGCCGTTCACCTTGCCGTCCTGGTCGAAACTCAGATCGTCGCCCAGGTAGGAACCGCGCAGAAAAATCAGCTTGCCGACATAACGGGCGCGCAGAGCATCCTCGGTAAGAGGAGGAGTGGACTTAAGCAGAGCCGCATCCGGAATCGCCGGAGCCGCCGGAGCCGCGGCAGGCGTTGGAGTTCCGCCAGGCGTTGAAGTGATTACGGGGGCAGGAGCCACTACCTCGCCGCCGGCCGGTTGTTGGGCGCGCGAGAGCGTGGTAAAAACGCCGCACAACACGGCTGCGGTCATAAACCAGGAAAGTTGCTTTGCGAACGTCATTCGGTCTCCTTGCTCGTCCTTCCCGGTGGCGAGCTACGTCGTCCGGTCAGTTCGAGTGCCGGCAGCAGAAATTTGCTGCTGCGAGCCTGTGGGACTGCCAGCCCGGGCTGGGTGCGACCGGGTCGAAACAGGAAGCGATTGGGCCTGGGCGTTTTCAGCCATCAGCATGATGGCCAGAGCCAGCAACAATCCGATGCGGATAAGCACAGCTACCAGGGATTCAGAGGCACGTTGTGTCATACGAGGGGGGAACCTCCGCTATACTCCAAGGAGAGCGTATGACCTTCGGAATCAGTCGAAAATGCCTCTTTTGTGCGGCATGTGTAACTCCACCCCCGTTGACTCCCTTGCCCGAATGCGTTACTCTGAACTTCTTGCGCAGTGCCGCGTCCGGCCGTCTGTAGTCGCCGTCTGATCCGACGAGGTGAAGTCCCGGTAAGTCTGGGAAGCCACTTCACAGCAATCCGGTCTGAAGATTGAGCGAGCCCAGGTAGCCTGCCAGGAAAGCGAACCCGAAGATGCGCTTTGAGCGATTGCCTTAGAAACCGCTCTGAATCTAATCTTCGCCACTCAAGCGATTTGAACCTTTCGTTTGCGGGAGGGCGGTTGCCAGCCGCGAATTCTTGCGCTGGTGTGCAACGCCCGTCCGAACAAGGGTTCCCCTGGGAGAACTGGTAACGATGTCTACGTATTTTCCAAGCTCGCACGATATCACCCGCAAATGGTTCGTGGTTGACGCCAATGGCAAGACCCTGGGACGCCTGGCGACCGAAGCGGCCAGCATGTTGGCCGGCAAGAAAAACCCGAAGTACACGCCTTTTATCGACATGGGGGATCACGTAATTATCGTGAACGCGGAAAAGGTCGTGCTGACCGGGCTCAAAAGTCAACAGAAGGTATATCGCCGCTACACCGGCTTTCCTGGCGGCCTGCGGGAAGAGTCCTTTGTGCGCCTGTTGGCGCGCCGCCCGGAAAAGATCGTAGAAGACGCGATCAAGGGCATGTTGCCCAAGAGCAAGATGGGCCGCCAGATGGCAACCAAACTCAAGGTTTACCGGGGCGACAAGCATCCCCACCAGGCGCAGCAGCCTGAGGTTTTGGAGTTGGCGGCTCGCTAACTCTGCAGGACATACAAGAATAGGACGGACATGGCAGATTTGGTTCAGTACTACGGAACTGGGCGTCGCAAGGCGAGTGTAGCGCGGATTTTCTTGCGCCCTGGCAGCGGCAACTTTGTCGTCAATCAGAAACCTTTCGAGACGTATTTCGTTACCCATCAGCAGCGGGTTTCCGCCAAGCGGCCACTGGAGTTGACCGAGCACGCCGCCAACTTCGATGTCTTGGCGACGGTCAAGGGTGGTGGAGTTTCCGCCCAGGCGGATGCGGTGAAGATGGGTATCGCGCGGGCTCTGCTCGAGTTCAACCTTGAGCTGCGCAAGACATTGAAGGCTGACGGCCTTCTGTCCCGCGATGCGCGCATTAAAGAACGCAAGAAGTACGGACAAAAGGGCGCCCGCAAGCGCTTCCAGTTCAGCAAACGTTAGGCATCTGCCGGGAACGGTTCATCGTTTCCGGCGATGCATGCAGTGAAACGATGCTATCGCGTCAAAAATCTTCCCCGCCCCGGCTCGCTGGAGCGGGCGAGGGAAATCAATTCCGGCCACGCCGGAATGCAATTCAAGAGGAGGTAGTTTGGCCACTATCACAATGAAGGAGTTGCTCGAAGCAGGTGTTCACTTCGGGCATCAGACCAAGCGTTGGAATCCGCGGATGAAGGAATACATCTTCGGCGAGCGTAACGGGATCTACATCATCGATCTGCAAAAAACCTTGAAGATGTTCAAGGAAGCGAGCAAGTTTGTCACCGACCTGACCGGGCAGGGTAAGGTCATCCTTTTCGTCGGCACCAAGAGACAAGCCCAGGACGCGATTGCCGAAGAGGCGAACCGCTGCGGCATGTTCTACATCAACCAGCGCTGGCTGGGTGGGCTGCTGACCAATTGGATCACGGTACAAAAATCCGTGAAGCGCCTTCAGGAATTGGATGAGATGGCCACCGATGGCCGCTATGAGCTGCTGACCAAGAAAGAGGTCATTCGGCTGGAGCGCGAACGCAAGCATCTGCAAGCCAACCTGGCAGGCATTAAAAATATGCGCCGGTTGCCCGACGCGCTCTTCGTGGTCGATTCGAACAACGAAGCCATCGCTGTCAAGGAAGCCCGCAAGCTGGGCATACCGGTGGTCGCCGTGGTTGATACCAATTGCGATCCCACCGTGGTCGACTATGTGATTCCCGGCAATGATGACGCGTTGCGCGCCATCCGGCTGTTTACCTCCAAGATTTCCGATTCCGTTGTGGAAGGTGTGCAGATGGCTGGCGACAAGCGGGCAGCCGACGCTGGCGTGACCGCCGATGAGCAGCTTGAGGCCGCTCCAGTAGAAGTTTCGGGCCTTGAAGCCGGTGCCGATGAACCCTCCGGCGAAGGCGAAGTGGTCGATCTGGAAGCTGCACTGGGTGGAGGCATTCGCAAGGCCCCTGGCGTGATCGCCGTCGACGAACCGGAAGTTGCCGAGCGGACCATCTAGAGCATTTTCACTTCTACGCAGTATCAAACCTTTCCGCTTACCCATGCGTAACCGGGGACACAGCGGTTTAACATTGGTGTAGACCGAAGCAAGAAGCTTGACGTGGTTTTCTCTCAAGGAAAGCCACTCGTCGCGATCCTTATCCGGCCACAGTGATTGTTAAGCCGCTTTTACGGTCTGTTTACAGGCCAGCAAAGGAATCGCAAGAGGATGTCAACCGTGACTGAAAATATCTCCGCCGCACAGGTCAAGGAGCTTCGCGAGAAGACTGGCGCGCCGATGATGGACTGCCGCAACGCGCTCCAGGAAGCCAAGGGCGACCTGGACCAAGCGGTTGTAGTTTTACGCAAAAGAGGCATGGCGTCCGCAGCCAAGAAGGCCTCGCGCAGCACTTCCGAAGGAGCTGTCGGCACCTATATTCATGCCGGAGGCAAGATCGGCGTGCTGATCGAAATCAACTGCGAGAGCGACTTTGTCGCTCGGACAGAGGACTTTCAGGAGCTGTTGAAGGACATCTCCATGCACATCGCAGCCACCGATCCTCGCTATATTCGCCGTGAGGATGTCACCACCGAAGACCTGGAGCGGGAGAAGGATATCTACCGGTCCCAGGCCGCGGCCACTGGCAAGCCAGCCCCGGTGATTGAGAAGATCGTGGAAGGCAAAATGAGCAAGTTTTACGAAGAAGTCTGCCTGCTCGAACAACCCTTCATCAAGGACCAGTCGTTTGCCATCAAGGACTTGATCGCGCAGAAGATCGGCAAGTTGGGCGAAAACCTAAGCGTACGCCGCTTCGCCCGCTTCAAGGTCGGCGATCCTGTCTGGACTGTCTCCCAGATCAGGACCAATAGCGCAGAATAACCCCTTCCAATGGAATAAAGAGGGCCGGGAGACTTCCGGCCCTCTTCCTATTTGGGCGCGTCGGACATCTAATGCGCGCCGTGACGTAACGAGTCTTTGTGAGTACGGGAAAGAAACCGCAGGTCCCGACTACGGTCGAGATGACAAATTCTATTGCAGGCTCGAACACTTCTCACGGAAGCTCCGTGGGCACAACAGAATTGTCATCCCGAGGGCAGCGAAGCGTAGTGGAGGGATCTGCGGTTTTCTTTAACCGGTACGCTCTCCCTGGCCCGTTGTAACGGTCCCAAATTCGTATCAAAATAGATCGCAAATACCCCCCAAACCGAGGGATAGCCGCCAGTCCTGGATGTGCGATACTTTGCATGAATGTACAAACGAGTCCTGCTCAAACTGTCGGGCGAAGCGCTAGCGGCGGACCGCGGCTTCGGTGTGGATGTTGCCAAGCTCCATGAAATCTCACAGGAGATCTTGGCGGTTCGGGATCTCGGCGTGGAAGTCGCTATCGTCGTCGGCGGAGGCAATTTCTTCCGCGGCGTGGCCGAACAGGCACGCATGATGGACCGCGTCTCCGCTGACCACATGGGGATGCTGGCCACGGTGATCAATTCATTGGCACTCCAGGATGCTCTGGAAAAAAGTAAAGTTCAGACCCGCGTCATGTCCGCCATCGAGATGAACCAGGTGGCCGAACCGTACATCCGTCGGCGTGCCATCCGGCATCTAGAAAAAGGCCGGGTGGTTATTTTTGCCGCCGGTTTGGGGAATCCATACTTTTCCACAGATACGGCCGCTTCGCTGCGAGCCATGGAGATCAAAGCAGACGTCCTATTGAAGGCCACAAAAGTGGAAGGGATTTACAACGCAGACCCTGTTATTACCAAAGATGCAGTGAAATACGAGCAGATTACCTATATGGAAATCCTTCGGCTCGGTCTAAAGGTAATGGACAGCACTGCAGTGAGCCTGTGCAAGGACAATAATTTGCCCATGATCATCTTCAACATGAACCGCCCTGGAAACATCCTGCGCGTGGTGAGCGGAGAGAAGGTCGGCTCCCTGGTGACCGCCTGACTCCCCAGAGCACACTCGCAGAACGTCCCCCGGTTCCTGCAGTTCAGGCCTCAGAACGATCGGCCCTTCCGGTGGAGACGGCGGCCCATGCTCCAGTGGGGCCGGTGTTGGTGCAGCCGGCGGCGACTGCGGTTCCGCGGCGCTCACAATTGCCTGCGCTTACGGGCATCCGCTGCTTTGCGGCTCTCAACCTGGTCTTTTTCCATTTTGCTGATCCCCATTCGTTTGGACCGTTGAGTCCTGTGGTCAACGGCGGATACATTTCGGTTAGTTTCTTCCTGATGCTTTCCGGCTTCATCCTCACCTATAACTATGCAGATCGCGCCCAGCGTGGTGCACTCACCGCGCGCAGCTTCTGGTCTGCTCGCTTCTCCCGCCTCTATCCGGTATATGCCTTCAGTCTGTTGCTCTCATTGGGCATGCTGGCGCAGGAAGTGCACGCCCACACCCGGCTGGATTTTGGCTTGGGAGTGATTCTGACCCCGTTGCTGCTGCAGGGATGGCATCCCACGCTGTCGACATTTTGGAACACCCCGGCGTGGACCATGTCAACCGAGGCGTTCTTCTATCTTTTATTCCCCTGGCTGATCACGCGTCGCCGTCCGCAACAGACTCGAACCATGCTGCTGATCCTGGTCTCGGTGTGGCTCTGTAGCCTGATCCTTCCCGGTCTTTATATTTACCTCAATCCCGATGGCGATCTTCACCCCGACCGCTATTCCGTCGGTATCTGGATGCGGGCGCTCAAATTCATGCCGGTGCAGCATTTGTTCTCTTTTCTCTTCGGCATGACGCTGGGATTTTTGAATGAAAAGATTCGCCCTGAAAGCCGCAAGCGTTTGGCAATAGGGATTCTCGCCTTTGTGGCGCTTTACCTGCTCCTTTGCCTGGGCGACCACCTGCCGTACGCGATGATGCACGATGGTCTGCTGATGCCGCTTTTTGCCGGCATTGTCCTCTGCCTGGCTGGCCGTAATTGGATAGCAAGTTTCTTTGGCCTGCTTCCCTTTATCGCCATAGGCGAGGCGAGTTACTGCCTGTACCTGTTGCATTTCAATCTCTGGACGCTGCTCCACGACTCGCACTTTCTGGAGAAGAGCGGCCTGATCGCCTACGATCCCTGGATCTCTTACCTGCTGTTGGTTATTGCTGCGCTGTTGACCAAAAGGCTCATCGAGCGGCCGGGAAGAAGCTGGATCATCCGGCGCCTCGAGCCCAGTTCGGCCCGCGGAGCCTAGCCGGCCTTCGTTAGGGAATGAGAAGGTTCTCGCGTCAGTAATGGAAGATCAGATCGCAGGCGGCGGTGAACTGGCTCTTGTCAGCTCCACGGTCATAGGCTTTTCGATCCCATGCGTGATCGAAGCGGATCTCCGGACGTATCTGCACCGTCGTTCCGACCCAATGGCTCAGCATCAGGGTGTTTTCTGTGTACTTGGTATTTACTCCTGTGCGCTGGCCCTTCTTGTCGTTGAGCAAGTCGCTACGGAAGCCGACAAAGTCGTGCTCGGACAATTGCTTCAGAACGTAATTGACGGCGGCGTATTCCGGCGCGAAACAAGTCTCCAAGCCAGGCCGGCAGGTGGCAGCGTTGGTGTTGGGCTGGGGCTTAATCGAGCCGGTGGTGCTGGGCACGTCCCGCTGGTACATCACGTAAGCCTCGGTTGCGGTATGCCAGGTCTTGGAAAACTTGTGATACCAGGTGCCGTCGTACTGTTGCAAATTGTTGTATGCGTACTTGCCGTCGTTGATGCCATTGGCACAGAGATAGATATTGTCGTTCACCGAGGACGTAGTGTGACTGACGCAAGCCGTTGCCGATGGTTTGGCATCGCTTGTCCACAGTGCCACATCGTGGCTGCCGGTGATGCCGGCCTGTAATAGCCACTGGTAGTTGACCTGCACCGTGGCGAGAATTCCGGTATCGGTGAACGGATCGATCGAGTAGAGCAGGGAATGGCTAAACATATAGTTGTTGGGCGTGAGCTGCGCCTCGATTCCCGGTATCGAGATAAAGCGGCCGATTCGGATGTTCATTCCGCTCGCCACCTTGGGCACATAAATGTCGATGTATTCAAGAATTGGGTCAAAGCCGTATTGGTGGTGATCCTTCAGCAACTGAAAGCTCAAATAGCCTTTGTCGGTGGTGTATCGGTAGTCCGTCCCGTAGAAAGCGGTTAAGTGGTATCCGACATCCACGTGCTCCCTCTGCACCGAGTCGGGCAGGCGCTCCACATAGAGGATGAGCTGGTTCATCTCGAATCGGTTGGAGTAAACGTCGTTCGCTTCGGGCGCGTTGGAGTTTGCAGAAGTGCTGAAGTTCAGCGTAGGTTCGACCCACCCATAGACCTTGGTGCGGCTGCGCGCCTGATTCCAGGCTGTCATCAGGGGATAGCTATTCGTATCCGGTTCGCCTATCACGGGAGATCCCCCATAGGACCAGTCGGAGTTGGGGAAGGGTGGAGATTCGAGCGGTGACGGCAATCCTCGTCGCGGCGGGGCCGGGCCCTGGCTTGCTGTTCCGTGCCAGTCCTGGCGATAGAACTGCCCCCATCGAACGAAGAAGTTCGGCGGCTTAGCCGTCTGCGGAGTCGGGCTCTCCGGTAATGCCGCGCCAGGTCCGTTCAGCGCGAAACACCCGCTCGATACCATCCAAAGGAAGAGGAAAAACAGAATCCGGGAAGCTAAACGCAAGTTGAATTCACTCGAGACAGAGGGGAGAAAGCGAAAAATGGAATGGGATAGCCTTGGCAAGCATTCAGGCGCCGTCTCGCGACCGGAAGCGATCATAGCATAGGAATATTTCCCTCCATGCGTGAGCACAGTAGGTGTAGAGTGGGGCGTGATCGAGCCCATTGATAACCCTTTGCAGAGTAGAAGTGAAAATGCTTTAACCCGCAGAACGCTGCTTTCGCTTCCTCTCGCGCTGCCATTCCTGAATCTGGCGACGCGCACGGCTGAAAGCGAAGAGCACTATTTCCCACCACCCGACGCCGCAGGCGGCTGGCGAGTGCTTGAGGCCTCTTCGGAGGTCCGCAATCGCACCGGCATAGACAAAGCCCGGCTCGACGAGGCGTTGCAATATACCCAGACCACCAGTCAGCACGGCGGCCTGCTCGTGGTCCGAAACGGTTACTTGGTCTACGAGAAGTATTTTGGCCGAGGCAACCGGGAAGCCAACCCCAACATGTATTCCATCGGCAAGATGTTCACCAGCGCGGCCTGTGGAATCATGTTGTCCGAACATAGCAGCCGCTTTCCCGATGGCCTGGCACAGAAGGTTTTTACCCAGCAGTATCTGCCCGAAGCCTTTCCTCTCAGTGACCCGCGCATGGCCGGCATTCAGCTAGGCAACTTGCTCACCATGACCTCGGGGATTCAAGCAGCAACCTATGCTCCCCCGGGTAGGGAGACCGTTGCGACCGCGGGACACCAAACCGCGATCGTAAAAGGCGAGAACGTCGAGCTGCCAAACTGGGTCTCGGCTGACCCGGTTCATGATCAGCTGCAGGACCAGGACGGTAGCGCACTGCATGGAAGGATGTGGACCTCCCCCGGTGACGGTTACCTGTACTCGCGCGATCCCCATATCGCATCGATCGTCCTTCGCCGTGTCGTGGGAATGGAACTGCAGGAGTACTTAAACCAGAACCTCGCCCAACCCATGGGCTGGGGACGATGGGGATATGCAACCCATCGGCCAGGAGGGAATCTGCCGCATACTCCGGGTGAAGGAGGCATTGCCCTCCATTCCACCGATGCCTTGCGCTTTGGTTATCTGCTGGCCAGAAACGGCCGCTGGGAGAAACGGCAGCTGATACCGCAGGAATACCTTGCCCTATTGAGCCGGCCTTCTCCCTTTAATCCGCACTCTCCGTTTAGCCTGCAATTCGAGGTGAACACAGACGGACATGTGGCCGGCGCGCCGCGAGACGCTTTCTTCAAGTCTGGGGCCGGTGGTTTTGGCCTGTACGTGATTCCTTCGTTGGACATGGTGGTCTACAAGATGTCTTCGCTGAATGAGGAGACGTATGCCCCGGAGCCCACTGGTCTCCCGCTCACGTACACTCCCGACACTTCCCGCGACACCTGGAAGCCGCATCCATTCAATCAATTCGTCGATGGTCCCATCTCCGGAGACGTAGGTGTGCGCAGAACACTCGAGATGGTCGTAGCTGCGGTGGTTGCGTAATGAGCCTCTGGTTCAGACAATCGTTTACGCCTTGAGTCGGGCTGTAAGCGATTGAGGTTTAGCCCTGAGGTATGGCTTTTCTAGGGTTGTGCGATGGTGTGGTGGTTATGCGTAATCGCAGCGCTGCAGGTAGGCTGTTGGGCGCTAGCGAAGGGCGTTTTCTGCACCGCCGAGACTGCCCCGCTTGCCGGATCCAGGTACAAGCCGGAAACCGTGTTGCTGAGAAAGTTGGCGGTGTAGATATAGCGGCCTTCCGACGGCTCGACCAGGATACAGAGCGGCCCGCTGCCAACCGCGTAAGTGACCGAACCGGAGATCGGTGTGGCGATGCCGGTAGACGGATCGATGGTATAGGCGCTTACGTCGTTCGCATTGTAGTTGGCGACATACACATAGATACCGCGGGGGTCGACGGTGACGGCATCGGGCAGGTTATCGGTCGGGAATGGCGCCGGCATCATCACCAACGATCCGCTGGACTGCACCTGGAAACCATACATCTGGTTGGAAGCGCCGTCGGTGACATACAGGAACTTGCCGGTCGGATCGCTGCTGATTGCATTGGGAGTCGTTCCAACCTTAATGAGGCCGATCGAACTAAGCACGCCGTTCGACCCAACTTGTAACGCGGAGATGGTCGCGTCGCTTTCATTCACCGCGTAAACGAAATTTCCATTCGCCAGCACGTTGACGCCCACCGGATTATTCCCCAATGGGAAGAAAGCGTTTGTGCCATCTGGGACCGGCTGGCACAGGCTGCCCGTCGCGCCCAGCTGACCATTGGCATTGACGGGGAAAACTACGAGCGCGCCGGGGCCGGGTATGTTGGAGCTGAAGTTCGGCTGATACGTCTCCACCACGTAGAGATAGGTACCTGCCTGGTTGATGGCTAACTGGGTGGGGTAGCTGCCAGGCATGTTGCAGGTCTGCTGCGGGTAGAGTTTGCCATCGGTGCCAATGGCGAATTCCACAATGGTGTTGTCGTCGTGGTTGATGACGTAGAGATTCTTCCCGTTGGCTGACGTCACGTCAGCGACAGGATTCCGCCCGCCCGAGGGATAGGGCGAATCAGGGATCTGGTACAAAGCACCCGCTTCGCTATCTACTTTGTATACGCTGATCTGCCCCGGGTTTTGCTTGGACGCGGTGACGTAAAGAAAATCGATTGTATTGCTGGGAGCGCATGAAGTAGCTCCGAATCCGAGACCAAGGGATACTACCGAAGCCAGGGCAATCCGGCCGAATTTACTCAACTTCATGCGCTTCCTTCATCCTGGCCCAACGAACCAATGGAGCAGGGCTGCACTTGGCAGCAGAGCTATGGATAGAAAATCTTTCGGTTGTTTCCCATATGCATTGTAAGATCTTGGACCGCTTTCGGCCACTTGCTCCAGGCGGCTTCAACGCCTCGCCTCTGGGAAAACAGCGACTTCGGGCCTAAACAGAGTGATGACGATACTATGCAGAATCAGGGCTGTACGACCTCGATGGCATGGTTGCCGTGGGTAATGGCAGCGGCGCAAGTAGGCTGCCCGGTGGCCTTGAAGGGTGTGTTCTGCACGGGCGACAGCGCCCCGGTCGCAGGGTTCAGAGCCAAGCCGGACACCGTGTCGCCGAGGAAGTTCGACGTGTAGACAAAGCGCGCTTCTGCGGGTTCGATCAGAACGCAGGTGGGCCCGGCGTCCACTCCATATGTGGTCGACCCGGCAATCTGCGTGGCGTTTCCGGTTGAGCGATCGATCGTGTAGGCACTCACATCGTTGGCATTGTAGTTGGCAACGTACACATAAATACCGCGGGGATCGACCTGCACAGAGTCGGGAAGAATGTCCGTCTTGAACGGCGTCTGCATGTTGATCAAGGTTCCGTTTACCTGGATCAGGAAACCAATCAACTGATTCGCCGCGCCATCGGTGGTGTAGAGGAATTTACTGGTCGGATCGCTGGCAATTGCATTAGGAGACACACCGACCGGATAGGTAGCAATCAGTGTGAGAGCGCCACTCGTGCCCACCTGAAACGCAGAGAGGGTGGCGTCATTTTCGTTAACCGCATAAACGTAATTGCTGCTCGCCAGCACGTTCACGGCTACGGGATTATTCCCCACCGGGAAGAAGGCATTGGCGCCATTCGTAACTGGCTGACACGAGTTTCCCGTGGCCCCCAATTGCCCGTCAGCATTGACGGGAAAGACTACCAGCGCCCCGGGTCCGGGCTTATTGGCGCTGAAGCCCGGCTGGTAAGTTTCCACAACATAGAGGTAGGTACCGGCCTTGTTGATCGCCAACTGAGTCGGGAAAGTGCCCGGAGTCGTGCACGACTGCTGTTGGGCGAGGCTGCCGTCGGTGCTGATGGCGAATACCACGACCGCATTGCTGTCGTGATTGACCACGTAGAGGTTCTTGCCATTCGCCGAAGTTACGTCGGCCACGGGATTCTGTCCACCGGAAGAATAGGGCGAGTTAGGAAGTGGTAGCAACGCTCCCGCTTGACTATCCACCTTGTAAGCGTTGATCTGCCCTGGGTTGTTCTTGGAGGATGTGACGTATAGAAAGTCGATTGTATTGGGGGGTCCGCACGCAGTAACACCGAATCCCAGACCAACGGTTACGACCGAGGCCAGTGCAATCCGGCCGAATTTACTCAACTTCATGCGCTTCCTTCATCCTGGCCCAACGAATCAGTGGAGCAGGGCTGCAGTTTGCAGCAGAGCTGTGGATAGAGAGTTTTTTGAATCCCAATTGCATTGTAAAAGCTCAGGTCGCTTTCAGCCACCTGAGCCCTGAAGCCCTAGCCCTAGAACAGCGTACCGCTGACGGTGCACCAGGTCGGGTTACCCGGACCGGTGAAGGAGGTGTTCTTCCGCAGCGTAGTCAGGGTTCCCGTCGAGGAGTTGATCACCGCACCGGTGATGGTGCTGTCAGCATAATTGGCCGTGTACAGATATTGGTTCGATGGATCCTCAAGGATGCATTGTGGTTCCGAGCCTGCGCCAAAGATCGTGGCGGTGCCGCTGGCTCCGCCGGACAGGGTCGTCAATCTGCCCGTTGTCGGATCGATGAAGAATGCGCTGACGGAACTTGCTGGGCTGGTTGGCGTGAGATTCGGTCCCTGGTTCGCTAGATAGAGGAACTTGCCTTGATGATCGACAACCATGGGTCCCGGGTTAGCCACAGTGCCGGTGTTGTACACGGCACCGCCTACCAGCGATTGGAGCGCACCGTTGGTCCCGATCGTATAGGGCAAAATCAAGCCCGAGGGGTTGACACCCTGCCCCGCATCGATCAGGTATATGTACTTGCTGCTGGCATAGATGAAACTCAGATCCTCAGCCCCGGACGGGATCGGTGTATTTTGCGTCAGCGTTAGCTGGCCACTGCTATTCGCATAGACGAAGACACCCTGCGAAGGATCGGACGAGCTGCCGCTGCCTTTCTCGATGGTGTAGATATAGGAGTTACTCGGAACCACGACAAAGTTGATCGGTCCGCTGCCTACCGGGAAGTAAGTAAGGTTGACGCCAGTCGTTGGATTCTTAAACTGCTGGTTGGTGATCAACGAGAGCCGGCCGGTATTGGGGTCAATGTTGAAAGACGTGATGTCTCCACAGACCGTGGCGGGATTCCCAGCCACATAGCCCACACAAGTCGTGGGATCGGGGACCTGGGAATCAAGCACGAACAGATGAGTGCCGGACGAGTCGGTCTGGATGGAGACCGGATAGTTGCCCTGGCTGTTATAAGTTGTCTGGAAGCTCAGTCCACCTTTTCCGCCGATGGTGAAGAGCGAGATGTTTGGCGAGGTATTATCCGCGCTTACTCCGGAGGAACAAGCCGCCTGTCCGGTACCGCCGCAGCCTGCGTTTAGCACATAGAGAAACTTTCCCGCATTGGCCGTCAGCGCCTTGATAGGATTGGCGCCGCCAGAGGAATAGGGAGAGTTTTGTGTGGCGGTCAGATTGCCAAGGTTGTTATCGACCTTGAATCCGGAGATCTGATTATATTGCTGGCCGGTGACATATAGATAACCGACTGCATGATCCGTACTGCAAGAGGTCACTCCCAATCCTGTTCCCAGGGATACTGCCAAGGCCAGGCTCATCCGGCCGAATTTCCTGAACTTCATGCGTTTCCTTAATCCCCGTCGCTGTCGCGGTCTCGGGCTGCCTTTGCAGCTAAAACTGTATAAAAAATGGATCCTGTCGCTAATTGTAAAAGCTAGAACCACTTTCGGCTATAGCGTCTCGCCTGTAGGTCCACTTCGGAGAGAGGCTGCTCACGCAGCTTTTCCGTCAAGAAAAGCTGCACGGAGCCACCCTCGAAAGCATATCGCAACAGGGGAGACGCTCTAGCATCTCGCCTGTAGGTCCACTTCGGAGAGAGGCTGCTCACGCAGCTTTTCCGTCAAGAAAAGCTGCACGGAGCCACCCTCGAAAGCATATCGCAACAGGGGAGACGCTCTAGCATCTCGCCTGTAGGTCCACTTCGGAGAGAGGCTGCTCACGCAGCTTTTCCGTCAAGAAAAGCTGCACGGAGCCACCCTCGAAAGCATATCGCAACAGGGGAGACGCTCTAGCATCTCCGCCTGTAGTCCACTTCGGAGAGAGGCTGGTCACGCAGCTTTTCCGTCAAGAAAAGCTGCACGGAGCTACCCCCGAAAGCATACCGCATGCGGGGCGAAGTCCCGGGGCAACTGCCCGCGAATCTCCTCCTTGCATTGTTCGCGTCACCATACGCGGCAGGAGTTTTCCGGGTACATTGGCGCGCCTTTCTTGCAACTGAATGCCTTGCCGAACTCATCGAAATTTTGCACTGCGCCGTTCACTCGCCACTGCCCGGGGGAATGCGGATCCGTCAGGGCTCGACTCCGCGCGGCTTGTTCGCGCACGTTCTCGCACCAAATCTGGCCAAAGGACAGAAAGAATCGCTGCGCCGGCGTATAGCCGTCGATCTGCGGCGCGACCGTGCCGGGTGGGTTGGCCAAAGAAGCCATCAACGCTGCGTAGGCCAGGCGCAGGCCGCCATTATCAGCGGTATTCTCGCCCAGGGTCAGGCTGCCATTGAGCTTTTGCCCGGGCGCGGCCTCGAAGTTGCCATACTCCTTCACCTCGCAATCGGTGCGCTCGGTAAAGGCCTTTCGGTCGGCCGGGCTCTGCCACTCACGCACATTGCCGTGACCATCGAATTTGCTGCCCTGATCGTCGAACCCATGCGTCATTTCATGGCCGATCACTACCCCGATGCCTCCGAAATTGACCGCCGCGTCTTTGGAGAAGTCGTAGAACGGTGGCTGCAGAATGCCGGCAGGAAAGTTGATGTCGTTCATGCCTTGGCTGTAGTAGGCATTCACCGTCGGCGGGGTCATGCCCCACTCTGTCTCGTCAACCGGCTTGCCCAGCTTGTCCAGGTTGCGGCGATCTTCATACACAGCTGCGCGGGCTACATTTCCCAGCAGATCATCGCGCTTGACCTCCAGCGTTGAGTAGTCACGCCAGTGCTCCGGATACCCGATTTTTTTGCGGATCAGCGCCAGCTTTTCCTCCGCATTCTTTCTGGTGGCCTCTGACATCCACGGCAACTGTTGAATATC
The DNA here is from genome assembly GCA_963743365.1 of uncultured Acidobacteriaceae bacterium. Taxonomy (GTDB): domain Bacteria; phylum Acidobacteriota; class Terriglobia; order Terriglobales; family Acidobacteriaceae; genus PALSA-350. The sequence continues at coordinate 134,032 of CAVUQE010000007.1, read as the reverse complement.
CTCAGCCAGTGCTGCTTCCAGCGCCGTGACCAGTTTGACCATATTCTCCTTTTTTTCCGGGCTGAAGTACTGCTTTACCCAATCCTGCCCGACAGCTTCCCCTAACGCCTCATCAGTAGCGCGGGTGCAGCGTTTCCAGCGGGGCGCGATCTCTTTCTGCCCCAGCAGCTCCCCGGAGAAGAAATTGAAATTCTCCTGCACAAAGGCCTGAGACATCCAGGGAGCGGCGTCGTGCAAGGCACGCCAGCGGAGGTAGCTCTTCCACGCCTCCAGGCTCCGGGTGTCAATCTGCGCGTTCATTGCAGTGAAGAAGCCCGGGGTCATCACGTTCAGGGTCTCGAAGGAACCCATGTTTATGCCATGCAAGTAGACCGGCCAGTCGAAGTCCGGCGTCAGCTTGCCCAGATCCGCGAGCGTCATCATGTGATAGCGTTTCGCCGGGTCTCTCATGTCTGTCCGGCTCATGGAGCCTTGCGCCAGCGCGGTTTCGATCGCCATGACGCTCTGCGCTTCGCTGGCAGCTTTCTCGGGCGGGTCCCCGGCCAGCTGGAACATCCTGGTCACGTGAGCTACGTATTGATCGCGAATCCTCTGCTGCCGGGGATTCTGCGACAAGTAGTAATCGCGGTCCGGCAGGGTGAGACCACCCTGGCCGGCTTGTGCGATTTGCCGCGTGGAGTCCTTCTGGTCCTGGCCGACGCCAAAGCTGAAGAGTCCGCTGATGCCATGCGGCATTTCAAGCGTACCCAACAGCGCAGCCAGCTGCTTCTTGTCGCTGAGCGCATTGATGGCGTCCAGAGCGGGCTGGAGCGCCGTTACACCCTTTTGGTCGGCGAGCTCGGTATTCATGCACGCGGCGTAGAAGTCGCCATATTTCTGTTCCAGCGCCGTCCTCTTTCCATCCGGGTTCGCCGCGGTTTCCAGCTCGCGATTGAGAAGCCAGTCATTTCTCTGTCTGAGCTCATCGAACTGGCCCCAGCGGACCTGGTCGGGAGGTATCGGATTCTCTTTCTTCCAGTTGCCGCAGGCGTACTGATAGAAGTTGGTGCAGGGATCAGCTGTCTTGTCGATGGCGGTCAGGTCGAAACTTTGCTGGGCCTTCGGCTCGGGGGGCGTGGGGGATGGCTTGTTTTGTGCATGAGCCAGCCCGGAAAAAAGCAATACCGTAACGGCGATTTCCAGAGACCTCATTAGCTGCCCGGGGAGTAGGAATTGTGTTGATCAGAAAATCTTCACGTGGAAGGTCAGGTACTTCTTGGGGTTCTCACGGATGGCCGCAACGAGCCCCCGCGTCTCTGTCAGCGACTGGTCTAGATTGTTGTAAAGAGAAGGGTTGACGACCAGTTGGCCGATGGTTCCCTGACCGCTGTCCACGCGGTTCAAGACCGAGTCGAGCTTGTCTACGGTGTCTCGCAGCTTGGCTGCGAACTGGGGATCCTTGGCGATCACGCCCAGCCCGCCCTTCCCGGCATTGATGTCGGCGAGCAGCTGGTTGGCGCTGGCTACGGACTGGTTCAGGTTGTTGGCCAGCTTCTCGTCTTTCAGGAGCTCGCCGATCGTACCCTTCCCCTCGTCCAGTTGGGTGGTCATCTTGTCCAGCTTGCCCACGATGTCGTTGATGCGGTTGTACATGGTGTCGTCAGCCACCAGCTTGCCGATCGACCCCTTGCCGTTGGCCACGGTATCCACCAGTTGCGACAACTCATTCAAGGTGGACACTGCTTTGTTGTAAAGGTCAGGATTGTTGATCAACTCGCCGATCGAGCCTTTGGTGGAGTTGAGCGAGTCCGCAAGGTGGTCGACCTTGGCCAGGATGGTATTCAGCTGCTCGATCGTTCCCTGGCTGGATTTGATGACATCGGAAAGGTTGGGAGTTTCGTTGGTTTTGAGCTCCGCTCCGCTTTGCACTGGCGGACCGGTCGCGGTCTTGCTGTTGATGTCCACCACGGTATCGCCCAGTACGCCGATGGTCTCCAGGCTGGATGTGGAATCGGTACGCACCGCGTCCTTATATTTGGCCCCGATCTTATAGGTCACCTCGACCGGGGTGAGCTTGCGCGCGGGCACAATCCCGATTTTGGTCACTGTGCCGACCGTATAGCCTTCGAGGTTGACCGGAGCTCCTTCTTTGAGCCCGGCTGCATTCTCAAAATAAGAGCGCAGGACGATCTTTCCCTGGAATATGCCCCCCGTGCTGTTTGTCATCAGAAAGATAAGAGCAGTCAAGGCTGCCAACGCCACGATGACCAGAACGCCCACCTTTAATTGTGACCACTGGACTTCCTGCTGACTTGGCACAGACCCCCTCGGGTTGAAGCGAGTGCAGCGGGGCATTCCCCGCTGCGACTGAGCATATCAAATGGCGCTTTTGCCGGGCTCTCTCTTTCGCCGGTGAACGCTGAAGCATGGAGGAGCCATCTCTAGCCTTCCATCACCACGGTTGCCATGGCCAGGCTGCTGGTATGGGTGAGGGAGAGTGAGATGGCGCGTACCCCGAGTTCCGTGGCCAACAGCGCAGCCCGCCCGCTCAGTTCGAGAACCGGCCGCCCTCCGGGGTTGCGCGCTCACCTGGAATTCATTCCACGTGACCCCCCTGCTGATGCCAGTGCCCAGCGCCTTCGCTCCCGCCTCTTTGGCCGCGAAACGAGCAGCGAAGCTTTCCGCGCTCACGCGCTTGCGGCTGCAGTAATCGATTTCCTGATCGGTATAAACGCGGCGCAGAAAGCGCTCGCCATACCGTTCGATCGAATGCGCGATGCGCTCGACCTCGATCAAATCCACGCCTGTGCCGATCAACATGCTGACACATTACCATGGGATCATTTTCGGTCACCTGGCTCCCCCCAAAATGTAACCGTAACGGCTAACCGACGTACCTGTCCTGCTGTTCAAGATTGCTCGAACGTCGCCGATCAAGCTAGTCAGACGAGGTATATTCAAAGTTCGCTGCTTGAATCGTTTGACACACTTATGCCTGAAACTCTCTTAGACGATGTTCTCTATTTGACCGCTCTCTTGCCGGAAGATCAGTCACAGGTTGTACCCCGGCTCAGCGGACTCCTTCCTGACTGCGGAGCCTGGATCCGCAGCCGCTCGTACGTCGAGCCAGGGACGGCTCGCTTCGTTTTTGAGTTTCCTCGCGACATCTGCGTTGAGATCTACAGTGCGCTGGTCTCGGTTGGGCTGCAACTCACTACGACCTCTCATCTCCTGCTGACCGAGCTTTGCCGCTGCACCCCGAACGTCTTCGACCTGGCTTCCCGGACACTGCCCGCGGTCGATGGAGCGACTCTGGATGCCGCCACGCGCTACATTTGTTCGCTGGAAATCATCAAGGTGCAACTGCAGATCTGGATGGTCAAAGACGAGGAACTGGAAACCCAGCTCGCCAGCAACCAATGCTTCGCAGCCTGAAGGGCGATGCGTCGTGTCATCCGGCATCTACCAGGCCATAACGGCGTTGCCAGGCCTCTCGCAGCCGGTTCCATACCCTAGTCTTTTCCTCATCCGTCGCCTCGGCCGCCGGCGACACAAACGACGCTGCCTCCGTCTTGGCCAGCTCCAAAAGAGCACGGTCGCGTACCAGGTTGGCTACGCGAAAATCCGGGATCCCCGCTTGCCGCGTGCCAAAAAACTCTCCTGGCCCACGCAGCTGCAAATCCAGCTCAGCTAGTTCGAATCCGTTCTGCGTGCGCACCATGGCTCCCAGCCGCTCTACCGCCTGGGGTGAAATCTTTCCCCCGGTCATGAGGATGCAATAGGACTTGGCGCTTCCGCGCCCCACGCGTCCCCGCAGCTGGTGCATTTGCGAAAGCCCAAACCGTTCCGCGTGTTCAATGACCATCATGGTTGCGTTTGGCACATCGACACCGACCTCAATGACGGTGGTGGAGATCATCACATCCACCTCCCGTCGTTGGAACCGCCGCATCATGATCTCCTTCTCGTCGGCGTCCATGCGGCCGTGTAACAGGCCCAGGCGCAGACCTTTCAGCGGGCCTGCTTTTAACTCCTGATACATCTCGGTTGCCGCCTTCAGCGACGGTGCCGAAGGAGCGGAAACTGGTTTGAACAACAACCCGGCAGCTTTGCCCTTTTTCCCGGGCAAGGCCGGTGGAGGCTCCTGTTCCGCCTCGCCGGCAGCGAAATCGAGCTCCGGTTGATCCTCTTTCGCTCCTTCGATGACCGGGTACACAACGTATGCCTGGTGACCCAGACCCACCTGCTCCCGCACCATTTCCCATACTTCGGGGGCCAGGTCGTCGGAGACCTGGCGGGTGAGAATCGGCGTCCGGCCCGGAGGCAATTCGTCCAACACGCTGAGATCGAGGTCGCCGTAAAGAGAAAGAGCGAGGGTTCTGGGGATGGGCGTTGCCGTCATGACCAGGACATCCGGTTCGCCGGCGTTGGGCTTCTTCATCAACCGGAAACGTTGCAAAACACCGAAGCGATGCTGTTCATCGACCACCACCAGTCCCAGCTTGGCGAAATCGACCCGCTCCTCGATCAGGGCATGGGTGCCAATCACCAATTGTGCCTCGCCGCGCGCGATCATCCCCCGGTTGGCGCGTTTGCGGTCTTCGTCGAGGGAACCGGTCAGCAGAACCACTTTGTAACGCTGCTGCGACCGTTCCAGCAGCTTGCGCGCTCCCAGGAAGTGCTGCGTAGCCAGGATCTCCGTGGGCGCCATCAGGGCCGCCTGGTAGCCGTTCTCGATGGCCACCAGCATTGCTTGCAGCGCCACGATGGTCTTTCCAGACCCCACATCGCCCTGCAGTAGCCGCCGCATCGGCTCCGCTGCCCGCATATCGGCCACAATCTCGCCCAGGGCGGTCTTTTGCGCCTTGGTGGGGTGGAAGGGCAGCACCTGGCGTAGCGCTGACCGCACGGCTTCATTGGTCTCGAAGGGAATCCCTTGCCGTTGTCGAAATTTCTTACGCTTCAACTCCAGGCCCAGTTCGAGGTAAAAAAGCTCTTCGAATATCAATCTCTTCTGCGCCGGCGTCGCCCAGGACTGGAGCTGGCTCATAGAGGTCCCGGCCTCCGGGAAGTGCGCCAAGCGCAGCGCATCTTCGCGGCTGGGCAGCTCCAGCCGCCGGCAAAGCGCCTCAGGGAGAGTCTCCGGGATGCGGCCTTTCATCTCTTCCAGCACTCTCCACAGGATGCGCCGCTGCCAGCGCGAAGCCAGCTTGTTGCCCAGGGACTCATAGACGGGGGTAATGCGGCCTACCTCCAGCAGCTTTGATTCCTCGTCATCGTGGTCGTCGGGCAACACTTCTACCTGCGGCTGGATCATTTTGAGACTGTTGCTGCTGCGCGAAGCCTCCACCTTCCCGTACAGGGCCACCCATTGTCCTGCCTTGAAGCGGTCTTTCATGTAGGTTCCGTGGAACCACATGCACTTGACCTTGCCCATGCCCTGGCTCACGGTCATCTCAAAGATGGGCATGCGCCGCGTACGCATCAGATTCATGGCGCGCACTTCGCCGATCAGGCTGGCCATCTCGCCCGGGACTAATTCCTCGATAGCTTGCGGACGAAGGCGGTCCTCGTAACGGAAGGGAAGATGGTAGAGCAGGTCTTCGATGGTGGTGATGCGCTTTTCCTGCAGGCTCTGGGCGATGCGCGGGCCGATGCCCTTGACGAACTGCAGGGACGTTTCCAGAGTCAGTGGCACATCAGAGATGCTATCAGCGCGGGCGAGGTGGGGCGTCCGAGGAAACGGGCTCGCAGAGCAGAACCCAATAGAAACAGGACGGGTGCCCCAGGTTCGCCCCAGCGTACCTGGGTTGAAAATGAAGGGGCGTAGCACCTACGACGGTGTTCGCTGAGTCCCGCTATCTAGCGTTGGATGGCAAGAGCCGGGTGTCTCGCTCGTTTTCGGCGAGGTGTGGGATGCCGCGGCGCTACACCGGCAACTCTCTCAACGTACCTGCAGCCAACCTCGAGGTTGGCGCCCAAAAAATCTTCGCGAAGAACGAGCGAGATCGGAGGGCACCCCTGTGGTTCGCAGCAGCGGGAGATCCCACGGGCGAATTATCTTCGCCTGGGGGATAGCCAACCCGGTTGCTACCTGGCGGAAACAGCGTGCCGGCGCTTGTGGGCGGCAGCGTCCAGCATGTAGACACACCGGGCGTCCATATGCTCGGCCATTTGGAAGACTCTGTCGAGCTTGTCGTCCAGGGACGGTTTGCTTCCAGAACGAGGCAGAGAATAGTCACGCGAAGTCAGAGCAATTTTGTGTGTACTCATAATGAGTATTGGTATACGTCAGCCCGGGCACGGCGGAAATGCGCCAATCACACTATTACCCGACCACGAAGGGGGCAGCCAGCCTCCCCACTTGATCGCCCCCCTGGTTACCTCAGTGGGGAGCCCCATAACCCGCCTCCCGCAGAGGACGGCTATCTGCAACAAAACAGGTGGCAAATCGGCCCGGGCTCCGGATTACCAAAGTGGCTATGGCTCCCCAGCCTGTAAAATCGCCCGGTGACCGGCTCCGCACAACGCTTCACTTTCAGCCAGCGGATTACCCTTGCGATCGTTCCCCGGCTGGTGGCGCTATTACTGCGGGTACTCCATCGCACCTTGCGCTACGAGGTGGTGGTGGAGCCGGGGGCCGAGCCCGCCACCCCGCCGGCTCTCCAGGTTTGGTGCTTCTGGCACCGCTGCCTCATTCCGTGTGCTTGTTATTTTCACGCCCAATTTAAGCCGGCGGTCCTGATCAGCCTCAGCTTTGACGGCGAACTGATCGCACGCACCATTGAACAGCTCGGCTTTCTAACCGCACGAGGATCCAGTACACGCTCCGGAGGCGCCGGTTTGTGGGCGTTGGCCAAGGCCGTTGAGCGAGGCCATCCGGCCGTATTTACTGCGGACGGTCCACGCGGACCGGTCTACAAGGTCAAGCCCGGAGCGGTCAAGCTGGCCCAGCTCACCGGCTACTCCATCGGCATCTTTTACGCGCATCCGGAGAAGGCCTGGATGCTGCGGTCCTGGGATCGCTTCCTCATCCCCAAGCCTTTCTCTCGCGTGGCGATCAGTTGGGGACGGAACATCGAAGTGCCTCAGAGCGAGGACCCGCTGGTGATCGAAGCCAAGCGGCTCGAAGTGGAACTGGCCCTGGAACGCGCGCGCCTGAATGCCGAGCGGCACTTCGGTCAGGCGATGAACATGCAGTCTCCGTAGGAGAAGAAGCGATAACCCGCCTCGACCGCATGACGATAGGCGGCCAGTGTCTTATCGCGTCCGGCAAAGGCGCTTACCAGCATCAACAGCGTCGACTGGGGCAGATGAAAATTGGTCAACAGAGCTCCGACCACCTTTAAGCGGGAGCCCGGGGACAAGAAAATATTGGTTGTGCCGCTATGCGGCTCCATTCTGCCGATCTGGGCGCAGTGCTCCAGCGTCCGCACCGTTGTTGTGCCGGCCGCAACGATACGCCGCCCTTCGAGCAGCGCCCGGTTGACTTCCTCGGCTGTTTCCGCGGGCAGGGAATACCTTTCCGTATGCAGGCGAATCTCCGATACTTCCGGAACACGGACCGGCTGGAACGTCCCCAGTCCTACATGGAGCGTCAGGTAGGTAATGACAACGCCCTGCGCGCGGATGCGCTCCAGAACCTCTGGTGTGAAGTGCAGGCCGGCGGTGGGTGCAGCTACCGATCCGCGTTGACGCGCAAAGACTGTCTGGTAGCGCTCACGGTCGAGTGCCTGGTCCTGACGGCGGATATACGGGGGAAGCGGCACATGCCCCAGCTGCTCCAGGCGGGCGAAGAAATCATTTACCGGGTTGAAGCGAAGAAGGCGCTCGCCGAACTCGCCGGCCCCTACGACCGTAGCCTGCAGTTGCACATCCTGCGTTGTAAAAGTCAGCTCCTGACCCACCGCCATGCGGCGTGCCGGGCGGGTCAGTGCCCGCCATTCCCATTCGCTCAGCTGCTCAGTCAGCAGCACTTCCACCTTGCCGTTGCCGGGCCTTACGCCAAACAGCCGGGCCGGGATCACGCGGCTGTCGTTCAGCACCAGCACATCGCCTTCACGAAGCAACTCGGGCAGCTCGTTAAACCAGGAGTCCCGCCATGCTCCGCTCTCCCGGTTCAGGAGGAGCATGCGGCTCTCCCCGCGTTCGGGTGGCGGTTCTTGCGCGATCCGTTCTGGGGGAAGCTCGAAGTCGAAGTCGGAGACCAGCACAGATCCGATTGTATGAAAGCGACAACCTATCCCATGGAGCGGTATTCTCAAGAGAGGGAGAGGGGGTCACCGTGGCGGCAACGACGCATGTTCCGGTTGATGTCTATTTGCGCTCCTCTTACCACCCGGATGCCGAGTATGTGGACGGAAGCATAGAGAAACGTCCCGCAGGGCTGCTCGATCACTCATCCTGGCAAGAGGTGATTTCATTTTGGTTTCGGCAGCATAGGGCGGAATGGGGTCTGCGCGCCCTGCCTGAATTGCGGGTTAAAGTGGCCGCCAACCGCTATCGTGTTCCCGATGTCACTGTGCTTGATCCCAGCCAGCCGAGAGAACAGGTCCTTACCCACCCGCCGCTGGCCGTCTTCGAGATTCTGTCCCCTGAAGATCCTCTGCAGCGGGCTGAAGAGGCGGCTGGAAGACTACCGAGTCATGGGTATCGCAGAAATCCGGGTCATCGACCCTCAGGACAGCACCTTCTACCGCTATGAGGATGGGCAGCTCCTACGCAACGACACCTTCTCCCACGCGGGCAAGGGAATCGTCTTCGACATGAATCAACTCAAGAGATCTGCTCGACGAGTAAATGGCTTCGCCTATCCAGCTAAAAAATTCCGAACCCAAGAAGCCCGTCTTCCTGCTCGACGCGATGTCGTTCATCTTTCGCGCCTATCACGCGATGCAGCGGCAGCGTCCCATGTCCACGCGCACCGGCGTGCCCACTGCGGCCACCTACGTCTTCGTCAACATGATCAACAAGCTCCGCCGCGATTTTCAGCCGGAATTCTTTGCCGCTGTCTTCGATGTGAGCGGGGCCGTCTTTCGCGACGAGCGCGCGCGCAGCATGGCCACCGTGCGCAAGTGGAATATCAAGACCCAGACCTTCGACGAGATCGATTACGCCGGCTACAAGGCCAACCGCACCGAGATGCCTCCCGACCTGGCGCAGCAATTGCCCTTCATTCGCCGCGCGTTGGAAGCCTTTCGCATCCCTATTTTGCAATCCGAGGGTTTCGAAGCCGACGATGTTATCGGCACCCTGGCACGGCAGGCTGCCGAGCAGGATCACGATGTCTTTGTCGTTTCCAACGACAAAGACATGCTGCAACTGGTCACCGGTCGCGTCAAGGTGCTCAATCCTGTCAAAGACAACCTTATTCTCGATCGCGACAAGGTGGTGGAAGTGCTTGGGGTAGCGCCGGAGCAAGTCATCGACGTGATGGCCCTGCGCGGAGACTCCATCGATAACATTCCAGGCGCGCCGGGAATTGGAGATAAGGGCTCGGTTGAACTGATCCAGCAATTCGGCAGCGTCGAAAACGTGCTCGATCACGCTGCGGAGGTGAAACGCAAGACCTACCGCGAATCGCTGCAGAACAACCGCGAGTCGGTGCTGCTTAGCAAGGAGCTGGTGACCATCCACTGTGAAGTGCCGGTCGAGCTCGATCTGGAACAAATGCGCACCCAGGCTCCGGATGTGAGCGCATGCCGCTCCCTTTTCAACGAGCTCGAATTCACCACCATGCTCAAGGAACTGGCGCCCGACGAACAGGCGGCGCCGCTCACCGTCGTCCATGATCCGCCGCCTGAAGAGATAAATCGTTTCGTCGATCTCGCGCGCGCCAAAGGGTTCGCATTGGCGTTCGACACTACGCTGCTTGAAATCGCATCGGAACAGGTGGCGGAGGAGGAAGGCGAGGCTATCGAGGAGGAAGAACCGCAGCTGAAAAACATGTCGCTGCTCGGCCTGTTCGACGCTCCCGCGCAGCAGGCAGAACAAGCAGTTCCCCAAACCCTAAAGATTGCCGTCTCCGCAGAGGCGGCCCGGGTGCTCGTAGTTTCGTTGGATCCGGCCGTCGATAGCCCAGCGCCGGAGTTCTTATGCAGTCTGCTCGCCGATGAGCAAACGCCAAAATCGGTGCACGACCTTAAGGCAGCACTGCGCATTCTCGATCGCCATGGAGCGAGCCACGGTCTACGGCTGGCTGGGCCGATCGATGATGTGATGCTCTACTCCTACCTCATCAATCCGACCCACGCTATCCATCGCCTCGGTGATGTGGCCGCACGCTTCACCACCCGGGCATTGCCGGAATCAGGGGATGAGCTGTTACCTGCATCGGCGCACGCCATCCAGACTCTCGCCCCGCTGCTCAAAGAGGACGTGGAGTCGCTGGGCACCGGCCAGGTATATCGTGACATCGATCTGCCGCTGGTCCCTGTCCTGTTAGGTATGGAAGAAGCAGGCGTGCGTATCGATCGCGCGGTTCTCTCCGCCATGGCTGACCGCTTGACGGTGGAGATGCACCGCGTCAGCGAGCAGATCTTCGAAGGCTCCGGCTACCGCTTCAACATCAATTCGCCCAAGCAGCTGGGCGATGTGTTGTTCAACAAAATGCACCTGCCCAAACCGCTCAAGTACGGCAAGGGCAAGGTAGTTTCCACGGCCGTGGACGTGCTCGAAGAGCTGGCGGAGCATAACGAGGTTCCACGCCAGGTGCTGCAATACCGCCAGCTGGCCAAGCTCAAGTCCAACTACATTGATTCTTTACCGTTGCTGGCCGATGCCGAGGGGCGTGTTCACACCACCTTCAATCAGGTAGGAACCGCCACTGGGCGCCTCTCTTCCACCAACCCGAATCTGCAGAACATTCCCATCAAGACGGAACTGGGCCGCGAGATTCGCGCGGCCTTTATCGCGGCTCCCGGAAATGTGCTCATCTCCGCCGACTATTCGCAGATTGAACTTCGCCTCATGGCGCACTACTCCGAAGATCCCTTGCTGGTGCGCGCCTTTGCCGAAGGACAGGACATTCATACGCTGACCGCCGCGGAAGTATTCGGTGTGGCCGCCGAGGGGATGGACAAGCAGACGCGCGATCGCGCCAAGGCGGTCAATTTCGGAATCGTCTACGGCATCTCTCCCTTTGGATTGGCCGCGCAACTGGGCATCGAGCAAAACGTAGCCAGGTTGTACATCGAAACCTACTTTGCGCGCTACAGCGGCGTGCGCCGTTACATCGATCAGTTGCTCGAGGAAACGCGCCGGGAGCAGAGAGTGCGCACTCTATTCGGCCGCGTTCGTCCCATACCCGATATGCAAAGCCGCAACGCCAACCTGCGCGGCTTTGCCGAGCGCACCGCGGTAAACACGCCGCTCCAAGGAACAGCAGCGGACCTGATCAAAATTGCGATGATACGCATCGACCGCCGGCTCAAGGAAGAAAAGCTGCAGACGAAGATGACGCTCCAAGTGCACGACGAACTCCTCTTCGATGTCCCCAAGAAGGAAGTCGACCAGATCAACGAACTGGTGCGTCATGAAATGGAAACAGTGATTGAACTAAAAGTCCCAATCGTAGTCGACTGCGGAGCCGGCCCCAACTGGCGCGACCTTAAGTAAAAGTGTCCCTGCCCAGGGGAAGCCGAGTTTAGAGGGTGGGAGCCCCGCATTCACGCGGGGGAGCTCGGCTTCGGGAATTGTCTCTCCAACGTGCAAATTTCTTACGGTGCAGCCAACGTCCAAGATTACGCCGGCCTAGGGGAAACCGGGGCTAAACAGGCTGCGGAAAATTCCTCGAACGAAGGGCACGGGTTCAGCCGTGCCACATTGCCCCGCGACTGATGAGGGCTTCAGCCCCTGAGGTACGCGTTTCCTTGCTTCAGCGCGAAAGCGACCACGTTATCTATGCTTTTTCTGCTGCTAAAGTGGTGATTTCGGCAGAGATGCCTTGGGAGGCCGTACCTCAGCGGCTAAAGCCGAACTCTCGGGCAGGGCATTTACGGCACGGCTAAACCCGTGCCCTTCGTTCGATGACTTTTTCCGCTGCCTGTAGAGCTCGATTGATGGAAGCTCGACTCTTTCCGCGACGCTGAAGCAGGGGGCTCCCACCGAGCTTCCGCGGAAAACGATGGGTTAGTAAACCCACGACCTTTACGGCGTCGTTTTGTTGCTCAAACTACCGGGCGCCTCATGAATGTGGTGGATGATGATCGTATCCCCCTTGAACTCCACCTTGTCGTAATCCCGCCCCGTGCTCTCGAGATAGCACCCGCAGTCCGTGTTTGCGTGGTGCGCCTGCTCGATACCTTCAGTCGTGCCCTGCAGGGCTGCCTTGGCATGGATCAGCTTGTCCTGGGCGTCGGCTACCGCCTTGTTGGCATCCGCCAGCGCCTTCACTTCAGCCGGCGTGAGCTTCTCTGTCCGCACGGCAGGCACAGCTGTATTGGGTGCAGCAGCAGGTGCTAGCCCGGGATCCTGCGGCTGCATGAGGGCGAGCAAAAGAATTGCGGTGATCATAGCTCTCTCCTCCTTTGATGATAACGGTTCTTCAAATCCCTATTTCTATCCGGATGGCTTGGGCGATGCGCTCCGCATGTTCACGCATCTGCTGCTCCGATTCCGCTTCGATCATCACCCGCGCCAACGCCTCGGTACCGGAATAACGCACCACCACCCGCCCGTTGCCATGCAGATCTGTCTCCGCCTGCTGGATGCTCTCCATCACCGCAGGAATCTGCTCCAGCGGCCGCTTTTCCCGCACCCGTACATTGACGATCACCTGCGGAAAGACGCGCAGATCGCTGAGCAGTTCATGAAGCGGCTTGCCAGAGCGTGCCAGGGTATCGAGCAACACCAGCGCTGTCAGCAATCCGTCGCCGGTGGTGCTGCGGTGCGGAAAGAGAATATGTCCCGATTGCTCCCCGCCCAGGCTGGCCTGCTGCTTCTGCATCATCTCCAGGACATACTTGTCCCCCACAGGAGCGCGCAGCATGCGGATACCGCTGCTGCGCAATGCTGCTTCCAGGCCCATGTTCGACATAGTCGTCGCCACCACCACATCACCGGCGAGCTCACCTTTGGCTTGCATATCGCGGGCCGCCACCAGCATCACCCCGTCCCCATTGACCACCCGTCCGTGGGCGTCCGCAAACAGCGCGCGGTCGGCGTCCCCATCCAAGGTGATCCCCAGGTCGGCGCCCAGCGCCTTGGTCTCCCGGGCCACCACTTCAGGGTGCAGGGCGCCGCAGTTTTCGTTGATATTGCGCCCGTTGGGGGTCACGTGCGTCAGGTGGATCTCGCCCCCAAGGGAGCGAAAGAGCTCTGACGCGATCACCGCCGCTGCCCCGTTGGCGCAATCGATCACGATCTTCCTGCCATCCAGGTTCAGCTGCGGGACCACGTTGCGCAGAAACGCCTCATATTCCTCGCGAAAATTCTTGTTCGCCGGGGGCGCGCTTAACTCCTTGAGGCCCGGCGGAGGTGAGTCCTTGAGCCGGCGAAAGATTTCCTCCTCGATTGCCATCTCCGTAGCATCAGGCAGCTTGTAACCGTCGCCGCCAAAGACCTTGATCCCGTTGTCCTGCCAGGGATTGTGAGAAGCGGAAATCACCACCCCCGCGGCCAGCCCATGTTTGCGCGTCAGGTAGGCCACGCCAGGCGTGGTGATGACTCCGGCGTTCAACACTTCCGCGCCTCCGCGACATAAACCAGCGGAGATGACCGCCGAGATCCAGGGGCTGGATTCGCGCGTATCCGATCCCAGCAGCACCCGAGGCTGGGGATAAAGATTCTTCAGGGAGGAGGCCAGCGCAAGTCCGGTGGCGAAAATGGTGGGTGGATCCAGGGGCGCCTCGCCGGCTACCGCACGGATACCGTCCGTTCCAAAAAGTTTTCTCATGGTTTAGTTGGGGATGACTTCCTTTCCAGCACGCGGCTGGTTAGCGTACTGTGCGCGAACCGTGTGGTAATCAGTCCGCCGTCGGGGGCAGCCGCTGCCTCCCGGATCAGGCCCCCTGCTTCATCGAAGACCAGGGCATAACCGCGGCTGAGAACTGCCAGCGGCGAGAGAGTCTGCAGCCGCCCCTCCGCACTTGCGTGCCTGGAGCGTGCACGCTGCAGCAGAGACTCTTGTGCACGCCCTATCCGTCCGTCCAGCGCCGCCAGCCGCTCCCGCACCATGCGCATGCGGTGGCTTACGTCTTGACGCAATAGCCTCGCCTCCAGCTTCTGCAACCTTTCCGTCATGCTGCGGCTTTGCCGGTGCCAGGCGGCGTCCAGCTGGTACTGCAACTCATCCACCCGCTGCTGCCGCCGTGCCAGCGCATTACGCATCCGCGCAAAGGCCGCGGGCGCGGAGAGCCGGGCATAGCGCTCCTGGGCGCGCATAAGCAGGTAGCGGCAGGCGTGGGTCAGGCGCCGGTGCAGTTGCTCCAGGCGTTCCTCCACTTTATGTTGCGCTTCGGTCAGCAGTTCCGCTGCCGCAGACGGAGTGGGTGCACGCAGGTCGGCGACAAAATCAGCGATGGTGAAGTCGGTTTCGTGGCCGATCGCGGAAACGACCGGCAACTGAGACTTGGCAATGGCCCTGGCCAGCAACTCGCTGTTGAAGGGGGCCAGATCTTCGAGCGAACCGCCGCCGCGAGCCACCACAATCACGTCCACCGTCCGTGCCTGGTTAAAAAACGCGATGCCCGCCGCGATTTCCAACGCGGCAGTCTCGCCCTGCACCGCCGAAGGATAGAGCTGCACATGCAGCGCCAGGTGTCTGCGCCCCGCCACGTTGAGAAAGTCGCGAATGACCGCCCCCGTAGGAGACGTAATGATCCCGATGCAGTGGGGAAAGGCAGGCAGGGGCTGCTTGCGCTCCGGCGCGAACAGGCCTTCCTTTTGCAGCCTGGCTTTCAACTGTTCGAAGGCGATCTGCAACGACCCTGCGCCTACCGGCTCGACGAACTCAGCCACCAGCTGCATCTGGCCACGCTGCTCGTAGACGGAAACCCGCCCACGCACCAGGATTTGCAAGCCATCTTCCAGCCGGAAGCGCAGCAGCATCGCCTGCCGGCGAAAGAGCACCACCGGCAATTGGGCATCGCCATCTTTCAGGGTGAAGTAAACGTGGCCGGAGGGAGCTGGGCGATAGTTGGAGACCTCCCCTTCCACCCAAACATCCGCGTACTCGCGCTCGATGTGGTTTCTTACTTCGCCGACCAGCTGGCCGACCCGCCACACCCGCCGGAGGCTTGGCGCCGGTGCTTCCGGGAAAACCAGCCCCAGCTGGCTCAATGATTCCTCCGGATTAGGCACACATGCCTCCAACAAATGTCGAGTCTACACTTCAGCAATCAGCGTGTACCGCAACCAGTCCCGCAGAGCCTGCCCTGAGCGAAGGGGACGACTGAGCATGCCCCAGGACGCAAATATG
Organism: uncultured Acidobacteriaceae bacterium; assembly: GCA_963743365.1. Lineage (GTDB taxonomy): Bacteria > Acidobacteriota > Terriglobia > Terriglobales > Acidobacteriaceae > PALSA-350. Next base: position 118,635 of record CAVUQE010000007.1, on the reverse strand, counting down.
ACGGGTACAATCCAAACCCCTCCCGCCCCCTAACTCTACCGGCGAAATCGTGAGAGCAAATAGAACACCAGGGACAACAAGACGCTCAACAAAATCGACGTCCCTAGCGGGAAATAAACGGAAAGGTTCTTCCCGCGATAGGAAATGTCACCCGGAAGCCGGCCCAGCGGGAATCCGGTACGCCCCAACAGCAGCAGCAAGCCGCCGGCGACGAGCAGCACCAATCCCACACCGATGAGCAGCCGGCCCAGGTCGTTCATGCTTCCATTCTAGACAGGTGGACTGGGCCCGCGGTCGATCAGCCTGGTCAGCTCCGCCAGCAGGACTTGCAGCCGTTCAATCTCCGCTTTGTCGGGCGGCGTCGATTGGCCAAAGAGCAACTCCGCCTCCCGCGCCAGATCGGTGCCTCGGGGCAGGCCAAACGTGCCCAGCACGCCCGCCAGCTTATGGGCTGAATCTACCGCGCGCAGCTTGGTCGCTGCGTCCAATTGGTTGTTATTCCATAGCTCTCCTGCCCTCTGCAGCACGTGAGCTCGCTCCGCGACCGTGTGCCGGCTCCGCTCCCAAAGCGCGGAGATCATGCTTTGCATCTTTTGCTCTTGCGTCTGCTCTTCCGGGGGTACGCGGTCTCGTTTGGTCAAGGGATTAGTCGCCTTCCTTCCAGCCTAACGCCGCGGAAATCTGCCGCGCCAGGGTCAAAGGATCAAAGGGCTTGAACAGGGTCGCCGCCACGCCCATTTCGGCAAATCTGCGCTGATCCGGGCCTTGTACTTTAGCTGTCAACAGCAACACGGGGATATGAGAGGTCGTCCCGCTTGCCTTGAGCTTCAGCAGCGTAGTGGGTCCGTCCATCTCCGGCATCATCACGTCCAGGAGAATCGCGTCCGGCTGTTCCGCGCTGGCGCGTTCGATCCCTTGTTTCCCTGAGTTTGCCAGCACAACGTCCCATCCGGCTACCGTCTCCAGGCTCATGGCCGCCACCTGGCGGATATCGTCTTCGTCGTCGATGATTAGAATGCGGCGTGTCATAAGAATTTAGGTCCCCCGGATTTCCTGTGGAGTTCGTCGGAATCAATAAACCTCATGCGGCTTTCCGTGAAGAAAGCCGCATACGCGGACTTGTCCAGAGCCGCGTACAGGAAATCCGGGTCCGTAGCGGGTTTTAAACACTCGGAGAAGCGGTCCCATCCCATCCCAGAGGTACTTCAGTACCGTCGTTTGGCTGGCGCAGCATCGAGAGCACCAGCGTCTCCACGTCCTGGGGCTGCACGCGCGCCTTGGTGAGAAATTCTGTATTCCCCAGCCGCAGCTTCTTGCGTTCGCCCTCGCTCAGGTCTTGGGCGGAGTAGACCACTAATGGCAGATTTTTCATCTCCTGTTGCTGGCGCAGCCAGTCGACCAGTCCAAAGCCATCGCCGTCCGGCAGGGCAATGTCGAGGATAACCAGGTCGGGCCGCGAGGAAACGCACAACTCCATCGCTTTGCGCTGCGTGGAAGCATGATGCACCTGGATACCGGCGCGTTCGAACGTGGCCAGGATCACCTTGGCGAGGTCCGCATCATCCTCTACCAGTAACACACGAGACGGCTCCCGTTCCACCCGCAGAACCTTGGAGAGGGCAGCCAGCATCGACTCCGTTTCCAGAGGTTGTTCCAGCCAGGCGTCCGCGGATTTTTCCACCTCGGGATCATTCATTGCGCCAAAGGCGCTCAGCACCACCACGGGAATTGCCGCCGTGCGCGCATCGTCGCGCAGCAAATGCAGGGTCTCCCAGCCGTGCAGGCTGGGTAGGCTCATATCCAGCAGGATCGCCTGGATGGGGGTTTGCCGGGCCACCACTACCGCTTCATCGCCTGTGGACGCCTCGAGCACGGAATAGCCATGCTGCCGCAGGCTTTCCACCAGCCCAGCCCGGGTCTTCGGGTTCTCATCGCAGACCAGCACAGAGGTAGAGTTGAGCACCGGAGAGGCTGAACTGCCTCCCAGGCGCGACTGCTCGCTGTCCCGGGTAACCGTGGGCAGGAACATGCGGAAAGTGGAACCGCGATCGGCATTCCGTTCTGCCCAGATGCGGCCCCCGTGTTGCATAACAATGGTGCGGCAGATGGCCAGGCCCAGGCCGGTTCCACCCTTCTGCCTGGCGTCGGAGGCATCGACCTGCTGAAAGCGGTCGAAAATCGATTCCAGTTTGTCCTTCGGGATGCCGCGCCCGTTATCTCTTACGCTGATGGTGACGCCATCGAGCAGCCGTTCAATGGAAACAATAACTTGCGATTGGGGTGGGGAGAATTTGATCGCGTTGCTAAGCAGGTTGGTCATTACCTGCTGTAACCGGTCCGGGTCCACTTCCACAAGCGCCGGCCCGGAATCCAGCAGCATTTGTACCTTGGCGGCGTCCGCCATGGGGGTCATGGCGTCGATCGCTTGCTTGGCCAGGTCTTCCAGGTCGCAGTTGCGATAGGTGAGCGGCGCGCGGCCCGACTGCATACGCTCCAGATCGAGAATGTCGTTGATCAGGCGGACCAGCCGGTCGGAGTTGGTGACCGCGATGCGCAGCAGGTTCGAGGCCTTCTCTCCCATCTCCCCCAACAACCCGGTCGCCAGCAAGCCCAACGATCCCCGAATGGAGGTGAGAGGCGTGCGCAGTTCGTGGCTCACGGTAGAGACGAACTCATCTTTCATGCGATCCAGCGCGTAGCGCTGGCTGATATCGCGGAAGCTGAGCACGCTGCCCACGGCTACATTGTGCTCGACCATCGGTGTTACCGAGAACTCCACCGGGAAGGAAGCGCCGTTCTTGCGGTAGAAGACATCTTGTCCACTGGTGCCTTCGCGCACCAGGAAGGCGCGGCCCGTGCGGCATTGATCTGAACACTTTTCCAGTCCCTTCCGCTCCTCATGCACTACCGAGTGCACCGTCCGCCCGATGAGATCGAAAGCGTGGGCGCCCAGCATATTGGCTGCGGCCGGGTTCACAAAGACAATCCGGCCAGCCGAATCGGTCCCGAAGATGCCGTCCGCCACCGAGTTGAGGATGGACTCCTTCTGCCGGTTTAATTCTTCCAGGCGGCTCTCTTGCGCCGAACGCGCCATAAACTGCCCAATGGATGCGCAAACCGTTTCCACCGTGGCCATCATTTCGCTGTCTTCCCGCTGCTTCTGACGGCTGAAGAACTCGACCACGGCGATCACCTGGTTGCCCACCCGGACGGGCACACCCCAGCCAGTGACCAGGCCATCCGCCTTGGCGGAAGTGGCGCGCAGAAAGTTGGGGTCCTCCTGCAGGTCTTCGATCCAGCAGGGGCTTTCAGCCTCCCAGATCTTGCCCGGCAGGTCCTTGCCCTTTTGCAGCACGCGTCCAATGCTGTCGCGATGAAACTCGGCACACGCCCGGTCCGGTGGAAACCAGCCCGCCAGGTAGCGGGTGTGATGGTCGCTGCTCACAAACCACAGTCCCGCCATATCGAAGCCCAGGTTGGTTCCCAGCGACTCGAGCATCGCCGGAAGGGCCTCGTCGGAGGTCGTGGACTCGCCCACCACCTGGCTGACGGCGAGCTGCATGGCCAATCTGCGTTCGCGCTGGTATTGAGCGGTGACATCGCGGAAGATGCAGCGCACCGACACCGGTTCGCCGCGGTCCTGGCGGCAGCTCAGGCTGGCTTCCAGCTCGCGAACCATCCCATTTGAATCCTGCACCCGGAGGTTGGCGCGATCGATGCGCTCGCCGTGCAAGGCGCGGTCAAACAGCGCCGCGGCATCGTTTTGCATCTCCGGCGGGAAGGCGGCCTCGAAGCTGATCAGGCTCTCAAAGGCTGCGGCACTCTTGCCAAAGCATGTCTGCCATGCCGGGTTGACATACAAATACTTGGCTCGCGGGCTCAGGGTGGCAATCATTTCCTGCGAGTTGTCGAACAGGTCGCGGTATCGCTCTTCACTCTCCCGCAACGCATGCTCTGCGCGCTTGGTTGCTGTCAGGTCGGTGGCAATGGCCAGCAATCCGGTCAGTGCACCCTCTGTGTTCCTGACCGCGGAGAGGTAAACCATGGCGGGAAAGGTGGTCCCATCTTTGCGCCGGCACAGAATCTCAAAACCCCGTACCCGGCTCACCGGGAAGCTGGTGACGTATTGCACGTAGTGCTTCAACTCCGGCGAGACACTGTCCAGGTCGATGGCCGGGGAGCGATCCAGGCGCGAAACCAGCAGCTGTCCTACCCGCTCCAGTTCCCCTTCGGGGAAGAGGTCATGCGCGTTGAGCTGCCCGACGACTTCGTGGAAGCGATAGCCGAGCATTCGTTCGGCGGCGGGATTGAAAATGAGCAGGTTGCCTTCGAGGTCGGTGGCCAGAATCATCGGGCCGGCGGAGTCCAGGATGCTTCGCTGCAGCTGGGCTACTTGTTGCACCTGCCATTCCGCTTCATCCTGGCGGGAGGCATCCAGAAAACTGTGCACGCATAGGGCGATCAGCAGCACCTGGGCACAGGCCCACATGATCACGGCGGCGGAGAAGGTGCCGCCGCGGCCCAACAACAGGACAAGCCCGCCATAGGCGGAAAGCAGCAGCGCAACCGCGAAAAGTATGGTGGAGGGTAGCCTATCTCGAAGCCAGGTCACTCGTGCTCGATCGATGCGGGTCTATTTAATGAGCTCTCGCCAAGTCAGTCGTCAAGCTTAAGAGACGATACCGGCCCATGCTAAAACGTTAACTATCCGTAGTATAGGCAACTCCAGTTAGCCTATACAGTGCCTAAGAGTAGTCCACGCAACATAGAAGAAGAACTCACGCATCTCCAACGGATCGGATCGGGGGAAAACCGCAGTGGATAAGCAGCGCGTTCCCTTATGTGAGGTCGCGGACGCACTGGCTTTTCTTCGAAAGACTAACCGCGATGGAACGGAATTACGTTGGCACGGCTCTCAACCAATTTATCTGACAGGGCCGACATACGGCCGATGGACCAAAACCCTAGAAAAAGCACAACATAACTTAAACCGGCTACACCGAGTAGAAGAGACACTGCGAACCCCCCAAATAGCGAAAGACACCGTATTAGGGGGATGCCTCGAAGTATACCGATTCTGGAGCGCAAGCTTTAGAAAAATAGCGGTTTCCGCTGCCACTTTAGTACCACGGCAGCCCTACTATTAGTGCGGACACTCACTGCTTCGCGTTAGGACGATGATCCTGGAAGGTTACCCCCGGGGCTACGCCGTAACCGGCTCCAACAGGCGTGACCAGCGGCGCTGTTTTCGTTCCGCATATGCTTTCTTATGAAAGGCATAGCCGGTAACCAACGGCAGCGCGAGGGTGGCCTCGCTGTACACCATCTGCTCGTACGTGGTGTCGACCTTACCCCAGGAGCTGGCTTCTTTCAGTGTGCTCGAAGAAAGAGCACCGTCGCGCACGTCAGCCACCGTGATCTGGATGGCATATTTGTGCATGGGCGCGTCCACTCCCAGGATCTCCGCCGACACCACGATGTCCTGGGCGAAATTCTTGGGCACACCGCCGCCGATCATCAGCAGCCCGGTGGTCGGGTTGGCGATCTTCAACTGCGTTAACTCGTAGAAATCCTTGACCGAATCGATCGAGACCTTGGGCTTGTCACCCCGTTCATGCTGGTGGGCAACCAGTCCAAAGCCGGCCGAGCAGTCACTGAAGGCGGGCACAAAGATCGGCACATCCAGCTGGTAGGCGGCCAGGATGATGCTGTCGACGCCACCCTTCGCCGGGGTCTTGCCCTGCTTTTCCAGGTAAGCGCCCATCTCGCGGATAAACTCACGCGAACTATAGGGACGGGGATCGAGAGAATCGGCAATGACCTTGCAGGTCTCATCACAAAGACGCAGTTCCTCTTCGTCGATCAGCGTGTCGTAGATGCGATCGATCATCAATTCGCGTAAGGTCGCGTCTTCCGTGCCTTGGCGGTAGAGGTCATCAGCGATCCAGTGCTTGTATCCCAGCGCCTCGAAGAAATCCTGATCGACCATGTTGGCCCCGGTCGAGACTACGGCGTCGACCATGTTATTGCGCAGCAGGTCGACAAAAATCTGTTTCAAGCCGGCGCTGATCAGCGATCCGGCGAGGCAGAGAATTACGCCACAATCCTGGTCCCGTAGCATGCGCTCGTAGATGGAAGCCGCCCGGGCAAGGTCACGGGAGCTGTAAGCCATGGAGTGCATTGCATCCACCAGCGGCACCACGTTGTGCTGCTTGATGTCGATGTGCTGGATTGGCGAGGTCAAAAGCTCTTTTTTCGTAGGCATAGCAACTTCAAGAATAGCAAAGCAAATAGGCTTTCGAAGCCCGTCTGGATGTTAAATTCCGCCATCAAGAGCCGGCAGAAGCTTCACTAACAGTGCAGCCAATTGCGCCTGCACGCGCGCGCCTGTTTCCATCACTTCCTGGTGGTTGATCGGCTGTTCGAGAATGCCAGCCGCCATGTTGGTGACGCAGGAGATGCCGAGCACCTCGATCCCCATATGGCGGGCAACGATAACCTCATGCACGGTGGACATGCCCACCAGGTCTGCTCCCAGGCTGCGGAAGGCCCTGATCTCCGCCGGCGTCTCAAAGCTGGGTCCGGAGACCCCCAGGTAGACCCCCTCAGCGAATTCCGCGGCCGAATGGGCCAGCAAGCGCAACCGCTTCGCATAGGCATTCGTCATGTCGAAGAAGCGCGGCCCCAGGCGTTCATCGTTGGAGCCGGCAACAGGATTACGGCCGGTAAGGTTGATGTGGTCGGACAGCAGCACCAATTGGCCCTGTCGCAGATCAAGCCGAACGCCGCCGGCGGCATTGGTGACCACCAGGGTGGTTATGCCCATCCTCCCCAGGACCCGCACAGGAAACGTGACCTCCTCCGGCGAGTATCCCTCGTATCCGTGGACGCGTCCCTGCATCACCGCGACGGCCGTTCCGGCCGCAGTGCCCACGACCAGGCGTCCGCTGTGGCCCTCGACCGTGGGGCGCGGGAAATGCGGAATGTCAGGGTAGGGAATCGCAACCGGCTGCTCGACCCGCTCCGCGAACGAACCCAGCCCGGAACCGAGCACGATAGCCACTCGCGGCCTGACCGCAATGCGCTCGCGGATAAGAGCCGCCGCCTCCTCCGCCCTCTCAAAAATTCCAAGAGCCAAATGCTTCCCCCCTTCACCGAAGCAAAACGCTGACAATCGCCGCCGACATGAGGTTGGCCATAGTCCCGGCCAACATCGCGCGCAATCCCAAGCGTGCTAAATCGTTCCGCCGGTTCGGCGCCAGGGCTCCAATGCCGCCAATCTGCATCCCGATGGAGCTGAAGTTGGCAAACCCGCACAACGCAAACGTGGCAATGGTAAAAGAACGGAAATCCAGCGTAGACTTCTGCGCCCCCAGCAGCGCGTAGGCCACCAGCTCATTCGTAACCGTCCGCGTGCCGAGAAGATTGCCAACCAGGTGTGCGCTATGCCATGGAACTCCAATAAGCCACGCGATGGGAGCGAAGAGGAATCCCAGGATCACATTCAAGCTGGAAGGGAAGGGAACATGGTGGCCGCCCAGCCAATTGTGGATGCCCCCCAGCATCCCGTTCAGCAATCCGATGAGCGCCAGAAACGAGATCAGCATGATGCCCACGTTAAAGGCCAGCCGACCCCCGTCAATGGTTCCGCGAGCAATTGCGCCTAGCAGATTCTCGTTGGCGTGTTCTTCGTTGATGGGCATCGTCACCCGGCCCAAAGTGGCCGGCGTGTGAGTCTCCGGCACCAGCATCTTGGCGATCAGCACCGTGCCCGGCGCCGTCATGATCACCGCGGCCAGCAGATGTTTCGCCTCGATCCCGTAGAGAATGTAGGCCGCCATGATGCCGCCCGAGACGTGTGCCATCCCGCTGGTCATGATGGTCATCAGTTCCGACTGCGTCGCTCCGGGCAGGAATGGTCGAATGCTCAGCGGGGCTTCCGTCTGCCCCATGAAGATGCTGGCTGCCACGTTCAGCGACTCGGCCCCGCTGATGCGCATGGTCAGCTGCATTAATCGAGCCATGGCCTTGATCACAATCTGCATGATGCCCAGGTGGTAGAGCACGGCGAAGAAGGCAGAGATAAAGATGATGGTGGGCAAAACCTGGAAAGCAATGATCAGCCCAAAGGAGGAGTGCTGCTTGCCCAGATCGCCAAAGACGAAACCGGAGCCGACGAAGGCATAGGCCAACATGCGGTTGACCGCATCGCCGGCCGCAGCCAGGGCTCGCTCCCCGGCGTCAAACCGCAGCACCAGCACGGCAAAGATCCACTGCAGTCCAAGTCCCCAAGCTGCTGTCTGCCAGCGGATGGCCTTGCGATTGGTCGAAAGCAGCCACGCCACCAACAGGATTACCACCAACCCCAGCAAGCCGGTCAATCGTCCCAAGCGCTTCTCCTTACCTGCCGGTTTGCAGCTTGAAACGGTGGGGGAAGACCTCTTCGAAGCGATAGTCCTCCCAATCCGAATGGCCGCGAAATATGACCCTGGATGCAGGCTGCATGAACTCGCTCAAAACCTGCAAACAAGCTCCGCACGGAGGACTCGCCGCTTGATTCAGGTTGGTGATGGCGCAGGCGAGCACGCGCATTTCCGGCCCATGTTCGGCGACTGCGCGAACCACCGCGGACCGCTCAGCGCAAATAGTCAAACCATAAGAAGCGTTCTCCACGTTGGCGCCGGTAACGATGGCTCCGTTCTGCAGCAGCAACGCGGCGCCCACGCGAAATTTGGAATAGGGCGCGTATGCATGATCCGCCGCATCCGCCGCCTGTGTGGTCAACTGCCGCAGCAGCTCCGCGGTAATTCCATTCTCGCCTGCTTGCATTGTCCCCTGAGCCTAATGGCACCCAGCCCGGCGACGCAACCAGGATGTTTGTCTCTCCGCGATACCCAGCGTCTCTACCTACCACAGACGTTGGGTGCCCCATTCAAGCCTTCTGTTGGCTTGAGTGGGATATGCGAACCTTGACCATTAGTTTTTTGGAGAGCAACCAGGCTCCGTCGTAAGTACAGAGAACGCTCGCGTCGCACCGACCGTTCGTAGAGCTGGACGGGTGCCCCCGGTTCGCGACAGCGTACCTGGGCCGAATAAGACGGGGCGAAGCCCCCACAACCGCTCTTAATAGCCGCGCCGAGAAAGGCCGAGAATTTGCGGCCCATGGAAACCCCGGAGCAACCCAACCTCCCCTAACAGCTATCCTTGAAGCAGCACCCATGGCGGCCAAGAAGCAAACCCGACCAGCACCACCGGCCCCACCGGAAGACGTCCTGGCCCTCTTCCACCCCGTGACCGCGGCCTGGTTCCGCGCCGTCTTCGAGCAGCCCACCGCCCCGCAACGGCTGGGCTGGCCGGCGATCGCGCGTGGCGAAAGTACCCTGATTCTCGCTCCGACCGGTACCGGCAAGACCCTGACTGCGTTTCTCTGGTGCCTGGACCGCCTCATGTTGCACCGTAAAGCAACGGATACCGAAGGCTGCCGCGTCATCTATATCAGCCCCCTAAAAGCCTTGGCCGTGGACGTAGAACGCAACCTCCGTTCGCCGCTGGCAGGGATCGCGAATATGGCTCGCCAGGCGGGAGTCGATTTTCACCAGCCCGAGATAAGTATCCGTACCGGTGACACATCGCAAAAAGAGCGAAGCCACTTCCGCCGCCATCCCGCCGAAATTCTCATCACCACGCCGGAGTCTCTCTACCTGCTGCTGACCTCGGACGCCTCCGCCAGCTTGCGCCAGGTGGACACCCTGATCATCGACGAGATCCACGCCGTCGTCCCCACCAAGCGCGGCGCGCACCTGGCCCTCTCGCTCGAGCGGCTCGAAGCCATCACCGAGGGCCGCGTGCAGCGCATCGGTCTCTCCGCCACGCAGCGGCCACTGGAAGAAGTAGCGCATTTCCTTGGCGGAGCGTCAGGAGACGCCGAACCGCCCACTGAACCAGCGGACCATGACTCAGCCGTGATCCCGTATCGTCCGGTCACCATTGTCGACGCCAGCGAGCCCAAGAAGCTTGACCTGCGCATCGAGGTTCCAGTGGAAGACATGGCGCGTATGGGCCAGCCTGAGGAACTCCCCAGCGGCGCGGCCTCCCAGGGCCCTAAACGGACGTCCATCTGGGCCGCCATTCATCCCCGCCTGGTCGAGATCATCCGTCAGCGCCATTCCACCATCATCTTCGTCAACAGCCGCCGCATCGCCGAGCGGCTGGCCGGCGCGATCAATGAATTGGCGGGTGAGCAACTGGCCCGCGCTCACCACGGCTCCATCGCTGCCCCGCAGCGCGCGGAAATCGAAGAGCAGTTGAAGGCCGGACGTCTGCGCGCCCTGGTCGCGACTTCATCATTAGAACTTGGCATCGATATGGGTGCGGTCGACCTGGTGATCCAGATCGAGGCTCCCCCTTCCGTAGCCAGCGCGATGCAACGCATAGGCCGGGCAGGGCACCAGGTGGGCGCAGCCAGCGAAGGCGTCATCTTCCCCAAATATCGCGCCGACCTGGTCGCCTGCGCGGCGGTGACGCGCGCCATGCACGAAGGCCTGGTGGAATCCACCCGCTTTCTGCGCAACCCGCTCGATGTGCTGGCGCAGCAGATCGTCGCCATCGTGGCCCAGCCTCCCACTCTGGCTGGACTCGACCGCAAGCAGCAGCCGGCCCCGGCCATCGAGATCAGCGTAGAAGAAGTTTTCCGCCTGATACGCGGCGCAGCTCCCTTCAGCAGCCTCACCCGCGCTGCCTTCACCGGCGTGCTCGATCTGCTTGCCGGCCGCTATCCCTCGGACGAATTCGCCGACCTGAGGCCGCGCATCACCTGGGACCGCGGCCGCGATACGCTTGCCCCGCGCGAGGGAGTCAAGATGCTGGCCATCCTCAACGGCGGCACCATCCCCGATCGCGGTCTCTACGGCGTATTTCTCGCCGGAACTGAAGGCAAGTCCGTGCGCGTAGGAGAACTCGACGAAGAGATGGTCTTCGAAAGCCGGACCGGCGACACCTTCATCCTGGGCGCTTCGACCTGGCGCATCGACGAGATCACCCACGACCGGGTACTGGTCTCACCGGCGCCGGGCCAGCCGGGCAAGATGCCCTTCTGGCATGGAGACAATGCCGGCCGCCCGCTCGAGTTTGGCCGCCGCATTGGCCAACTGGTTCGTGAACTTCGCGAGATGCCGCGCAACGCCGCATTGAGCCGCCTGACCCGCGAGCACGATCTCGATGCCCTGGCGGCGGAAAATCTTATTCGCTTTCTCGCTGACCAGGAAATTGCCACCACCGTAGTTCCAGATGACCGCACCATTGTTATCGAGCGCACGCGCGACGAAATGGGCGATTGGCGCGTCTGCGTGCTCACCCCCTTCGGCAGCCGTATTCACGCGCCCTGGTCCATGGCCATCACCGGACGTATTCGTGCCAGTGGCGGTGCCGATGTGGAAGCAATGTGGGGCGACGATGGATTCGTACTGCGCTTTCCGGATAGCGATGCGGCGCCCGACCCCGATCTGGTTCTACTTGATGCGGAAGAGGTCACGGATCTGGTTCTGCGCCAGCTCAGCGGCACCGCGCTGTTTGCGGCGAAGTTCCGTGAGAGTGCCGCGCGAGCGTTGCTCTTGCCGCGGCGTCGCGCCCAAGGCCGTGCGCCTTTGTGGCAGCAACGCAAGCGAGCCTACGACCTGCTCTCCGTCGCCTCGCGTTATCCATCGTTTCCCATTCTGCTCGAGGCCTACCGCGAATGCATGCGCGACGTCTTCGATATGCCCGCGCTGCTTGAAACTCTCCGAGCCATTCGCCAGCGCAATGTGCGCGTGCATGTTGCCGACACCCGCACCCCTTCGCCCTTTGCCTCGTCATTGCTCTTCAGTTATGTGGCCAACTACATCTATGACGGCGATGCGCCGCTGGCCGAGCGCCGCGCCCAGGCCCTCTCTATCGACCAGGAACAGTTGCGCGATCTGCTGGGCGACGCTGACCTGCGCGAGCTGCTCGACTCTGATGCCATCAACGAAGTCCAAGAGCAGTTGCAGGGCCTGCTCGAAACCCAGCGCGTGCGCTCCGCGGACGGCATCCACGATTTGCTGTTACGTATTGGCGATCTCACCCGCGAAGAACTCCAGCGCCGTCTCGCCGACCCCGAGCTAATGGAGCAATTGACCCGGCTACTGCGCTCCCGCCGCCTCTTAGAGGTCAAGATCGCCGGAGAAAAACGGCTGATCGCAGTCGAAGATGCGGCCCGCTATCGCGACGCACTGGGCATTCCACTTCCGCCAGGTATCGCCCCTGCGTTGCTGCAGCCAGTGGCGGCTCCGGTGTTGGAATTGGTTCGCCGCTTCGCCCGAACCCATGGACCCTTCACCCTGCGTGAAGTCAGCGCCCGCTTCGCGTTGGACACGTCGCAGGTCGAGAGCGCTTTGCAGGCATTGCTGCTTGACGGCAGAATCCTGGAAGGGGGATTCCGCCCCGGAGGTGTCTACCGCGAGTGGTGTGATGCCGAAGTCCTGCGCCTGATCCGGCGCAAGTCGCTGGCCAAGCTGCGCCGCGAAGTAGAGCCCATCGAGCAGCAGGCGCTGGCTCGTCTCGCGACCCACTGGCAGGGTGTCTTGCAGCGCCGGCGCGGCCTCGATGCCTTGCTCGACACCATCGAACATCTGCAGGGCGCGCCGCTGGCCGCCTCGCTGATCGAAACTTCCATTCTGCCTGCGCGCCTGGTCAATTACACGCCCGGTAGCCTGGACACGTTGATTGCTGCGGGAGAAGTTGTTTGGTGCGGGCTCGATTCGCTGGGCGAGCATGACGGGCGCATTGGTTTGTTCCTGGCCGATAAGCTGCGAACCTTGTTGCCTCCGCGCGCCGCGCCGACCGCGGAAAACCCCTTGAGCCCTCGCGAAACCGCGCTGCTGGAACAACTAGCCCGCAGTGGCGCTGCTTTCTTCACCCAACTGCACGAGGCGGTCGGCGGCGGATATCCGGGCGAGACGCTCGATTCGCTGTGGAGCCTCGTCTGGCGCGGCTTGGTGACCAATGACACCTTCCACGCCTTGCGCGCCTATGTCGCGCGGCCCGTGGCCTCTTCACGGCAGCCTAAGCGGCAGCACAATTTGCCCTCCTTCCGTTCCCGCCGTACGACTCCACCCAGCGCCCAGGGACGTTGGAGCCTGGTCCCTTCCTCGCTCGCCTCGGCGACGGAATGGAGCCACGCCTTCGCCCAGCAGCTGCTCAATCGCTATGGTGTGCTCACCCGCGAGTCGGCTGCGACTGAGAATCTCCCTGGTGGCTTCAGCGCCATTTACGACGTGCTCAAGGCGTTGGAAGAAAGCGGCCGCATACGCCGCGGTTATTTTGTGGCGGGTCTGGGTGCGACCCAGTTTGCTCTTCCCGCAGCGGTCGATTTGCTGCGTGGGCTGCGCAATGGGCCGCCGCTGGAGAAGCCGGAGATGGTGATTCTCGCCGCTACAGATCCGGCGAACTTGTACGGCTCGGTCCTTCGTTGGCCTGCGCAAGGTGAAGAAGCAGTAGAAGGCGCCCCGCGCCAGCTCACCCGCAGTGTCGGCGCCAGCGTGCTATTGCGTAACGGAGAACTGGTGGCGTATCTGCGCCGCAATCAGCCCAGCCTGCAAGTCTTCCTGCCTGCTGATGAACCAGAGCGCTCGTCGACTGCGCGGGACCTGAGCGTTTTTCTCGCCTCGTTGGCTCAGCAGGATATGGAGCGCCGCGAAGACCAGCGCGGCGGTATGCTGATCTCGACCATCAACGGCCAGCCGGCGGCGCATCATTTCCTCGCCTCCTTTTTGCAGGATGCCGGCTTCCATCTCGCGCCGCTCGGCCTCAACTTCCGTCGTGTGTTGCTGACCAACCCGCCCGTGCAGCCGCCGGGTATCGTCCCCAACATTCAGTAGGAGAGCGGTTCGTGCCTGAAGGCGATACCATCTTCCGCTCCGCTCGCGCTCTGCAGCAGGGCTTTGCCGGCCGTAAAGTCACCCTCTTCGAAACCGCCTATGCGCCGCTGGCCAGCATGCACGATCAGAGCCCGGTGACCGGCCGCATCATCGAGCAAGTGGAGTCGCGTGGCAAATGGCTGCTCATTCATTTTTCCGGCGATCTCATCTTGGCGACGCACATGCTGATGAGCGGCAGCTGGCACATCTACCGCGTAGGCGAGCGATGGCACCGCGCGCGCAGCCACATGCGCGTAGTGCTGGGCACGGATGATTTGCTGGCCGTCGCCTTCAACGTGCCCGTCGCCCGCTTCTACACCGCACGCACTCTGGAGAAGTTTGCCGGAGTTGCCGGCCTGGGACCCGATTTGCTGGGACCTTCATTTGCCGTCGATGAGGCAGCGGCGCGACTGCTAGAGCATGGCGACGAAGAGGTGGGCAATGTCCTGCTGAACCAGCGGGTGATGGCCGGGATCGGCAACGTCTTCAAATCCGAGATTTGCTTTGCCTGCGGAATAAATCCCTTCCGCAAGATCGCTAGCCTGCGGCGGCCAGAGCTCGAGTGCCTGTTGGCAACCGCGCGTCGCTTTCTCGCTGCCAACGTCTCCGGCGGAGCAGGCGACACCATCGTGACCTACACCGGAGGCCGCCGCACCACACAATCGAGTGACCCCGCCGCCCGGCTCTGGGTCTACCATCGCAAAGGCGCCCAATGCCGCCGCTGCGGAACAATCATTCACATGCACAAACAAGGCCCCGGCGCCCGCTCCACTTTCTGGTGCCCCGAATGCCAAAAGCAATAAAGGGAAAGCAAGTTTTCTTCCGGTCTTCTCGCTCCCGGTAACAAATGTTTAGGTAATTAGCGACTCTAAGTCTTGTGAACCGGCTGCCGCAGAGCGTGCCATGGCAGCATCAACTTGCCTGGGGCGGGTCGAGAAAAAGGCACTAGAAAATGGCCGTCCATGCCGAGGCCCGGAGGGCCGTCCGCCAAACGATATCCCCGAGCACCGTAGGTGCGGCACTCCCTTCTCGCCAGTCACATGTTTCGGGATTGTGGGGCGTCCAGAGTGCCGCGCCTACGGCGCTCGATGTCCTCGTGAGGATCGTATCCCAGCCCTGACGGGCTGGGCTGACGTTTAGCGGTCGGCCCTACCGGGCCTTGGCGATTGCAGAGACTGGCGGTCTCTCCCGGTCTCCAAGCAGACTCAGACGGGCTGGAATCTGTTGCTTCACGAAGAACGGGTGGGCGGATACCACCGAGGTTGACCGCTAAGTGCATCGGGTGAATCGAGAGGTAGAGGGAAAGAGAGGTGGAACTCCACCCGTCAGTTTGTGAGCGAACCAGACGCTAGTGCTGTTGCGAAGGATCCTGCTGCGCTGGTTGCTTGTTGTCGTCATCCCCTTTGCCGCCGAATAGCCTTCCGAAGAAGCCCCTCTTTTTCTTTTTCTGCGCATCTGGAGGAGGCGGAGCTGGGCCTGGCTGGGTCGGAGCGGCTGCCGCTTGCGTACCCACCTGGGGCGGCGGCAACGCCGGCGTCCCGTTCACCGGAGTTCCCGGAGCGACCGTGGGCTGTTTATCAAGACCAAAAAGCTTCTGAAAGACATTGCGCTGATCGCCGGCGCTCTGGTCGCAGGTCTGCGTGGGCGCTGTACCGTCGAGAAAAACTGCATCGTAGTCCGATGGGCAGCTGGCATCCGCAAGCAGGTTGGTCACCTTGTCCAGCCGCACCGTCGAGACTCCAGGGGGAGGGACGAATTGGCGGGTATCGGAGTATTCCGGTAACTTGACTGCGTGCTTCATGAAATCTGCCCAAATGGGCGCGGCTACTTTGCCACCTTCCAGCTTGATATCCGTATAGTCGTCATTCCCGATCCAAACCACGCAGAGCAGGTTGCTGGTAAAGCCGGCGAACCACGCATCGTGCGAAGTGCCGGTCTTGCCCGCTGCCGGGGCGGTGAAGCCGTCGGCGCGTACCACGGCAGCAGTGCCCGAGTTGATGACGTTCTCCATCAGGGCCAGGGTTAG
Organism: uncultured Acidobacteriaceae bacterium; assembly: GCA_963743365.1. GTDB lineage: Bacteria > Acidobacteriota > Terriglobia > Terriglobales > Acidobacteriaceae > PALSA-350. The sequence goes on along the minus strand of CAVUQE010000007.1, from coordinate 102,678 downwards.
ATAGGCCACCCGAGGATCGAGGATCGGCTTGGAGTTCGGTGGATAGTCGTTGAGCACATCGCCGTTCGCGGACCGTATCGACGCCAGCAGCCAGGGATCGATCTTGACCCCGCCATTTGCAAAGACGGTATAGGCTCCGGCTATCTCCAGTGGGGACGAGCCATACGCACCCAAGGCCACCGACGGCGTTCCCCGGGCAGATTTGATCCCAGCATCCCGAGCCAGAGCAGCGACGTTGTTGTAACCAACCATGTCTGCCAGAGTGACCGCAGCGTTATTTTCTGACCATTGCAGCGCTGTGCGCGCGGTGATCTGTCCGGTAAAACGCTTGTCATTGTGATAGTTACGCGGGGTATAACCGCCTTCATAGGTGGAAGGATCATTGTTCAGCAAGGTGATGGGGGTAAAGACCCCGCTCAGTCTGCCTGGATCAGGAGGCGCAGGATCGGCGGATGGGCCATTCGCCGCTACAGGCGTTGTGGACACGGCTTCTTCGCTGGCCGGTGGCACCACTGCCGGCTGGGTGAGCACGGTGCCGGCCAGGCTGGTATTGAAGGCCGCGGCATAGACAAAAGGCTTGAAAGCGGAGCCGGTCGGCCGGTTCTGCACCGCATGATCGAACTGGCTAACCCCGTAATTTCGCCCTCCCACCAGTGCCAAAACCTGGCCGGTGTGTGGGTTCAATGCCACTAACGCGACTTGGGGATAGGTGATGGGTGAATCGTCGCCTGCTTTCACCCGGCGCGCATGCAGCTTTTCCACCTGCAGGTCAACGCCCTTCATGCCCTCGATCACCGCCTGCGACGCTAGCTGCTGCAGATCCGGGTCGAGCGAGGTGTAAATGCGCAGCCCGGAATGATTGAAGTCCGCCTCGCCCATGTGCTGTACCAGCCGGTCGCGCACCAGGTCGACGAAGTACGGCGCCTCGCCCGCATCGACGTTCATGGGCCTCAGGTTCAACGGCTCAGCCTTGGCACGTATGGATTCTTCTTTAGTGATCTTTCCCGTCTCCACCATGGCGTCGAGCACCATGTTGCGGCGGCCAATCACGCGGTCCGGATGGCGATAAGGATTGAGATAACTTGGGTGCTGGATCATGCCGGCGAGCATTGCACATTGCGCCAGATCCAGATCCTTTACGTCTTTGCCGAAATAAGTCTGCGCCGCCTGGCCAAAGCCATTGATGGCGAAGCTTCCCTGCTGGCCCAGCGGGATCTCGTTGGCGTAGATCTGAAAGATCTGTTGCTTGTTGAAGCGATTCTCCAGCTGGAACGTGATGGCAATTTCGATAATCTTGCGCTTCAGCTTCTTTTCCGGTGTCAGGAAGAAGCCGCGCGCCAGCTGCATGGTCAGCGTCGATCCCCCCTCCCGCCGCCGGCCTAGCCGAAGGTCATCCCGCAGCGCCCCCAGCAAGCGGAAGTAGTCAACTCCTCCATGTTCAAAGAAACGGCGGTCCTCGATGGAAGTCACGGCATTGACCAGGTTGGGTGGCAGTTCATTAAAGCTGACCAGGCGGCGCTTGGTGCGGTTCGCCCCTTCGGAAAGGCCGGTGATGAGCTGTGGTTCCAGCTCATAAGCATCGAGCGTTTGCCCTTCGTCGCCGGTAATCTGCCTGACCATTCCCTTGTCGAACGTAATGGTGGCGCCCTGCTCGGAGTGATACGATTGCGGCCCAGGCTGGACCTTGATGCTCGAATCGTTGAGGGAATAGGTGCCCATCCGCGATTTCTCGCGATCGTCGTCTCCACTATAACCAGCGGCGCGCAACTCCTGGGCTATCGTCTGCGGAGTCAGCTTCTGCCCCACGCGTAACTCTTTTGGGGCCGCATAGATCATTGCCGTTTGCTGAAACAGCGGCTTCTGTAGCCACTCATCTACCTTGTGCCGATAGGTGAAGTAGTAGTAGCCGAAGATTGATTCGCAAACCACTAGGCCCACGAGGATCGTGCCCACCAGCGCGATCAGGATGATGTTGCGCACCGGGTGCTCAAGCAGGCTAGCGCGGACAACCTTGATTTTGACGGTCAAATGATGAACTCCTACATCTCTTAGACGCTGTCTGCAATCTCCCGCAGCCGCGGCACGACCTCTGCGATAGCAACATCCTGGCTGCTTGCCGTGGAGCGCGTTACCAGCTCCACCCGGCCTTCTGCCACTTTCTTACCTATATTGATGCGGAAAGGTACGCCGACCAGGTCCGCATCCTTGAATTTGACACCTGCCCGCTCGTCCCTGTCATCCAGCAAAACGTCAAATCCAGCACCCTCGAGCCCCAGGGCTACCTGTTCGGCGGTCGCCACCAGGTTCGCATCGCCTACATTGGTTACGGTCACCACGACATCAAAGGGCGCGATGGAACGCGCCAGCCAGAAACCGTTGGCGTCATGGTTCTGCTCCACGGCCGCGGTCAGGATCCGCTCGATCCCGATCCCATAGCAACCCATGATAGGCATCACTTCCTTGCCATCCTGGTTCAGGACGGTTGCCCCCATGCTTTTCGAGTACCGGTAGCCAAGCTTGAATATATGGCCGATCTCGACCGCTTTCCCCAGCTTGAGCGGCGCGCCGCAAACGGGGCAGCCTTCGCCCTCGTTTACGGAGCGGATGTCGGCGGTGAGCGTCGGTTGAAAGTCCCTTCCCGGCGTGATGTTGCGAAAGTGGTAATCCAACTCGTTCGCTCCGCACACCAGATTCGTGCGTCCTTCGAGAGCCAGGTCCATCACCACCACCACCTCTCCGTCGGTGAAAGCAGAAAGGTCTGCACCTGGATTTGCCACTTTTTTGGCCTTGAGCCCGACCGGCCCTAAATACCCGGCCGGTCCGTGCAGGTACTTCTCCAGCTCCTCCGCGTTCATGGTTCTGAGTTCGCGCCCCGATACCGTAGAGAGAAGCTTGGTTTCATTCACCGAGTGATCGCCCCGTAAAAACACGGCGACCGGCTCCCAGATTTCCTTTCCGGGACCGAACCCTCTCAGCACCATATAGGCGACGCACTTGACGTCCTGCGCCGGCAGGATCTTCAGAAACGAACAGATATCGACGATCGCCGCCTGGCCCGGGGTGTGTACCCGCTCTGGCATTCCATCGCCCGTCGCCGGCAGGTCTTCCGCAACAGGAATCCGGGAAGTCGCCTTTTCCACATTGGCCGCATAGTTGCACGCCGGGCAGCTGGCGATCAGGTCCTCGCCCGCTTCGGCGAACACCATGAATTCCTGTGACTGGGAGCCACCCATGGAGCCGGAATCCGCCTGCACGGCGACAAAGTGTAGACCGCTGCGGGTGAAAATTGCCCGGTAGGCGGCGTCATGCTTGTTGTAGCTGACATCCAGGCCCGCTTCATCCAGGTCAAAGGAGTAGCTGTCCTTCATCAGGAACTGGCGCACTCGCAACAGGCCCGCCCTGGGCCTCGGCTCATCGCGGAACTTGGTCTGGATCTGATACCAGATCTGGGGTAACTGCTTGTAGCTGCGCAGCTCCTTGCGGGCGATGTCGGTCATCACCTCTTCTTCCGTCATGCCCAGGGCCAGCCAGGCGCCCTTACGGTCCTGCAGTTTGAATAGGTTCTGCCCCATGACTGTCCATCGTCCACTCTCTTCCCACAGCTCGCGCGGGTGGAGCGCCGGCAACAGGAATTCCTGCCCGATGCGGTCCATCTCTTGCCGAACTATGGCCTGGATCTTGTTGATGGAGCGCTGGCCGAGTAGGAGGTAGGAGTAGATCCCGGCCCCGACTTGACGAATATATCCGGCGCGCAATAGAAACTTGTGACTGGCTACCTCGGCATCGGCCGGGGCTTCACGCAGGGTAGGTATAAACAGCTTCGACCAACGGTGCATTCTGGGGGATACTTTCTCGAGCAGCGTGAGCCAATTCTAAATGGTCCAGGGATGGTTCACATCGCCGGGCAGAGTACGTCCCGAGCGCACACTCGTCGCAGTAACGGTGGTATTCACCAAATTGTCATCAAACCGGGCCCCGCGCTTTCTACAATCACGGATGCTATGTATAACGAACCTTTGACCTTTGATGTCGTTCCCGGCAGCACCGCGGATGTCCGCATCTTCCGCCTGCATGGGCCGATTACCCTGAGCAACTTGTTCGATTTTCAAAAGGTTCTTACGGGCGGCACGGAGAAAGTCACCATCCTCGACTTTACCGAGTCCGAATACATCGATTCCGCCGGACTGGGCGTCATCCTCAATTACTACGTCTCCGGCAAACGCCACGGCCGTACCATCCGCCTGGTGGCAGTCAACTACCGCGTGGCCGAGCTGCTGAAGCTCACCAGCGCCAACACCCTGATCAAAAGTTACGACAGCATCGAAGCCGCGGAAGCCGCTACCTCGTAGGGCCTCAGATCAACTCAAGTCCCCACAAGTCATGAAGATGGAGAACCCCCGCCACGGCGCGCGCGTCGTCGACGACCACCAGTGAGGTGATCTTCTTCTCCTCCATAATGCTCAGGGCGCGAGCGGCAAACTCGTCCGGGGCAATGGTTCTCGGCGAGGGATTCATGGCATCGCGTGCGGTCATGGCCAGCGCCTCCGGTCCTTTCCGTTCCAGCAAGCGTCTGCAGGTCGCCGTCGCTCATGATGCCGACCAGGGTCTCACCCTCGGTTACGGTGGTCATACCCAGGCCTTTGCGGCTCATCTCGTAAATCACCGCGGGCATGTGAGTGCCCGCCGAAACCCTGGGAATAGCATCGCCGGCGTGCATCAGCTCTCTCACCCGGGCTAATTTCCTGCCCAGCTTGCCGCCCGGGTGCAGGTCAGCGAAGTCTTCTGCGCGGAAGCCCTTTTTGAGCGACGCCGCAACCGCTAAAGCGTCGCCTAACGCCAGCATCACCGTGGTGGACGCAGTGGGCGCCAAGCCCAACCCGCACGCCTCCTGCTCCACGCTGACGTCCAGGACTACGTCGCTGGCCAGCGCTAGCGTCGAACGCAAGGCGCAGCAGAAACTGATCAGTGCATCGCCCATTCGCTTAAGCGTTGGCAGCAGGCGCAGGATCTCCTCCGTCTCGCCGCTGTAAGAGAGTGCGAGCACCAGGTCACCCTTGGCCAGCATTCCCAAATCGCCGTGCAGCGCCTCGGCTGGATGCAGAAAGAGGGCCGGTGTTCCCGTCGAGTTGAAGGTGGCGACCAGCTTCTGCGCGATGAGGCCACTCTTGCCTATGCCGGTGACGACCACTCGCCCGCGCCGCTGCTCCGCACCCCACTACCAGCTCCACGGCCTGGGCGAAGCTGGCCGACATGCCGTCCTCAAGGCGGGCCGCAAGTCGAAGCAGCGCCTCGGCTTCGATGCGTATCAATTGGGCTGGGGTCGGTGCGCTCATGAATCCGCAATCACAAAACAATTGATCGTAACAGCAGCAGCGAGGAGCCTTTAACCCGCGCTATGAGAGCGTACTTTAGAATGGTAGTAGGCACGAGTGTAAGCAACCTACAGCGTTGCTTCCTCGCCCGGAGAAGATACTCGACGTGAAGCGCAATCAATGGGTTATTGTCGTGGTGCTGGCCGCGTTCGCGCTTATGGTGTGGTCGGGTTATGCCAATTACAAGCGCCGCAAGCAATATGCACAGCGCCAGGTACAAGGTGCGGTTGCTCCTGAAAACGCCAACAACCAGTCGGTCCAGCAGGATGTTGCCGCCGACGAGGGCCTGCCCGATCTGCGTGGTAAGCGCGCGCCGGAGTTCAGCCTCCGGACGGTCGAAGGCAAGAAGCTTTCCCTTTCCGACTACAAGGGTAAGGCGGTGTTGATCAACTTCTGGGCGACCTGGTGCGCGCCCTGCAAGATTGAAATGCCGTGGCTGGTTGCCCTGCGCACCCAGTACGCGCCGCAAGGTTTTGAAATCCTCGGCGTCTCCGAGGATGATGCCGACACACCGCGGGCCAAGCTGGCAAAATTCGGCCAGGAACAGGGCCTCAACTACCCACTCCTGGTGGGCGACGATGCCGTGTCGCGCAAATATGGCGGCGTCGAATTTCTCCCAACCTCTTACTTTGTCGGCCGGGACGGCAAGGTCGTCGCGGAAACTGCAGGGTTGGTTTCAAAGGATGAAGTTGAGGCCAGCATCAAGAAGGCCTTAGCCGCCGGGGGCAAATAAGTGCTCCGCCTCACTGCCACGATTGCCGCTGGGCTTGTTTGCCTCGGTGCTGTCGGGCAGGTATTAAAGGACCAGCCCCTGCCGCTCCCCGGCGCCAATCGTTCGGGCGATACCGCCGTCGAGTTCCTTTACCCTGAAAAGGTAAATATTCCGGCGCGCCATGCGGCTCAGATCGATCTTCACTTTCGCGTGGCTGACGGTCTGCACATCAATTCCCACGCACCTACGGACAAATCCTTGATCCCTGCGCGGCTTGCCGTAGTCGAGGTGCAAGGTCTCAATGTCACCGCGGTCGATTTCCCGCCGGGCACCGAGTATGCCCCGCAGTTCGCCCCGAGGGAGAAGCTCAGTGTGTATGCCGGCGAATTTATCTTGCATGCCCACCTGACTGCGCAGCCTGGCGAGCACATACTGGCGGGAGCCCTTCGCTACCAGGCCTGCGATGCGAACGCCTGTAGGCCGCCGAACTCCATTCCTGTCTCGGTCACCGTCATCGCCCAATAGCGCCGCTGTGCGTTGCCCTCCGGACGCACAGACTTAGGGCGCATAAGGCGCTTAGGGCGCAACCTTTCCCCGCGCCGCTGATTCAGTTCCTCGAGAGGCACTTCCCCATCTCAGCTACCCCACCCCGAGTTGTTCTTGTGAAGAAGGGATCTCGCCGGCCGCCTTTAACCTCTTTACTACCCGCTCCCTGCCCAAACTCGCCATCACGGCAAAGAGGCTCGGGGCTACACCCTGCCCCGTTAACGCCACCCGCGAGCCATTGATCATGGTGCCGGCCTTAACGCCCTTCTCCTCGGCAAACGCCCGGAGCAACTGCTCTGTCGCCGGCTCGGTGAACTCGTTCAGGGATTGATACCGGTCGCCCAGTTCCATCAGCAGGTCGCGACTCCGATCGTCGGAGAGGAATTTCGCCACGGCGGCTGTATCGTATTCATAAGCATCGCTGAAATATCCACGAAATGCCCCGGCAAAATCCTTCAGGCTGCGCGCCCTCGGCTGCAGTAAAGCAATTGCTGCCAATATTTCTTCCCTGGTCCTATCGGAGGAAAAGCCGGCCTTCGCCCACTCCGCCTTTATCAGAGGCAGCAACTGCGCTGGCGAATACCGGCGTATCCATTCAGTGTTGAACCAAGCCAGCTTGCTATTGTCGAAAACGGCATTAGACCGCGAAATGCCATCCAAGAAGAAAAGGCTGATCAACTCATCGGACGAGAACATCTCCCGATCCTTTTCGACGCCACTCGGAGTCCAGCCCAGCAGAGCCAGAAAATTGCGGAAGGCCTCCGGCACGATACCCATATCCTGGTATGCCAGGACGCTGGTGGCGCCGTGACGCTTGGAGAGCCGGCTCTTGTCCGGTCCCAGAATCAGCGGAAGATGAGCAAAAACGGGCAAGCGCTCTCCCAGGGCGTGGTACTGCAACACCTGCTTGGGCGTATTTGAGATGTGGTCCGCGCCACGAATGATATGGGTGAGGCGCATATCCAGGTCATCGGCAACCACGCTCAGGTGATAGGTGGGCACGCCGTCGGAGCGCAGCAGGACAAAGTCTTCCAGCTCTGCGTTAGCAAACTCGACCCGGCCGAAGACCGCGTCCTCGAATGTGGTTGCACCCCCGTCGGGCACCGCGAAGCGCAGCGCGCCAGGCTCGCCCGCCTGGAAGCGGTTGTAGGCCGTGACCGGATCAATCGACCGGCAGCGCCGGTCGTACATCGGAGGTCTACCCGCCTCCGCAGCCTGACGTCGCCGTTGCTCCAGCTCTTCCTTCGTGCAGAAGCAGTAGTAGGCGTGGCCGCTCGCGCGCAGCTTTTCCGCCGTGGCTTGATAGAGAGGGAGCCGTTGGGATTGAAAGAATGGTCCCTCGTCCCATTCCATGCCCAGCCAGCGCATGCCATCGAGGATGCCTTGCACCATATCCTCGGAGGAGCGCTCAAAATCCGTATCCTCGATGCGCAGAATAAAGGTGCCACCGCAGTGACGGGCAAAGAGCCAGTTGAAGAGGGCAGTGCGTGCGCCGCCTACGTGCAGATAACCGGTAGGGGAGGGCGCGAAACGAACGCGAGGAGGTTGGGGGATTTCTGGCATCGCTCTTCCGATGCTATTTCATTTCAATGGCCGCCGCATCGTCCCACCGCCTTTGCGAAACGATGAGTACGCCTTCACAGGCGAACAAACCTTCTACGAAGGGCACGGCTTTAGTCGTGCCATAAAAGCCATACGCCCAAGACGGCTTCAGCCGCTGGGGTACGCTTTTCGATCACCCCGCTTTGGCATCCGAAACAACTCGGACACCGTGGCCGCATTCGCCCTGAATCAGGGAAAGCCGTACCTCAGGGGCTGAAGCCCGTACCCTTCAGAGACGGCACTCTGTTGTTTCTGGAGTTGTGGTCGACCGGGTTCGCAGTTATTTCTGCCCAGCAGCGAGGGATGGAGACCTAGCCAAACCGCGGATAAGTAGGTCTTATCTCGCTTATCTCGCTTTTCACTCAATCTTTTTCCCGCATGAAAGCGCCGGCCGGGGGCTTATCTCTCTTTTCTCTCACAAAGTGCATTCTTTTTTTCGGAAAGCTTTGCGGAATGGGGAACGCACCGAGGTGACTCAGGAAACGGGAAAATAAAACCGCAGGTCCCCTGCGGTTTATTTTCCCGTTCTCACGCGGACTCTGAAGCCCTCATTAGTTCTTGCCCAAATGTGGCACGACTGAAGCCGTGCCCTTCGTGGAGAGCTTTTCCGCGGGCTGCTACGCCGTGTACCGCCTTTGAGGCCTGAGGGCATGACCTCCAGCTAGGTGATGTCTTCAGTGTCGAACACCGGCAGAGGCACCATGCGCCTACTCTTACTGCTGCCAAGCCCTTCGCTCACGCCGATCTGGGTCAGCACCTCGTCCACCGTGTCGGGGTCATCGATCTGAGCTTCCAGCAATCCAATCCCGCTCTTGTCTTCCAATTTTTCCAGCAGAACCACGGCATGGGCCTGGGCTACGTGATCCTGATTCAGGCCTTCCGGAGTCTTGGCCTTGATGCCCACCGCATTCGGCTCGATGTCCAACAATTCCGCCACCCGCTGACGCATATCGCCGGAGATGGGCCCAATCTTGGGCGCGGCCAAGACCAAAGTGGTGTCCACGTTGACGATGCGATAGCCGGCGGTCTGCAACTCCTCCAGCGCCAGGTTCAGAAAAATCGCGGAATCGGCGTCCTTCCAGCGCGGATCGCCAGGGGGAAAGAAGCTGCCGATATCGCCTACGGCCAGCGCGCCCAGCAGAGCATCGGTGATGGCGTGCAACAGCACGTCGCCATCGGAGTGCCCGGCCAGGCCCTCTGGATGATCGATGGCAATGCCCCCGATTTTCAACGGCACGCCGGGCTGGAATGCGTGCGAGTCCCACCCGTAGCCTATTCTCATGCTCATTCTCAGGACCTGTGTTGCAAGTAGAACTCTGCCAGCTTTAGATCTCCGGGATGGGTAATTTTTAGGTTCGCCTGGGATCCCATAACCACCGCAACCTGTGCTCCCGATCGCTCGACGAGGCTGGCCTCATCGGTTCCCACAAACCCATCCGCTTCCGCATCGGCGAAGGCCCGGCGCAGGATACTCCAGCGAAAACCTTGCGGCGTCTGCGCCTGCACAATGTGTTCCCGCGGGATGGTGGCCGTCACAATCGCCCCACGTGCCGTGCGCTCCACCTGCTTGATAGTATCCACTGCCGGCAGCCCTACGATGGCAGCGCCATAAATTTCTACCGCTTCGATGGTTCGCTCGATGGTTGCGGGATCGATCAGCGGCCGCACCGCATCGTGAACCAGGATAATGTCATCGTCCGCCGCCGAGAGGGCTTTAAGCGCCTGGCTCACCGACTCCTGCCTGGTATCCCCACCCTCCACCACTTGCACGCGCGTGGCCAACGCATGCTCAGAAATCATCGCCTCCATGCGGCTGATCTCCGGCTTACGGACCGCGACATAAATCGAACTCACCCGCGGAACCGCCGCGAACGCTCGCAAGCTGTGCACCAGTATCGGCGTCCCATGCAAAGTCAGAAATTGCTTGGGAGCATTCGGGGTCGCGTGACCGGGCGCCATGCGTGTGCCCATTCCGGCCGCCGGAAGAATAACGAAGACCCGCATAAGCATCGGAGTATAGCAGGAAGGCCTCAGCCCTCTACCAGCTCCACGTAGAACATTTCGTTGGTTCGACGGAAGCCGTTGCTCTCGTATAGTGGCTGGCCGGCATCGGTCGAATGCAGCGCGACCACACGGATTTTCTGCTTGCGCGCCTCCGCCAGTGCTTGATCAATCAGTTGGCTGCCCAGTTTCTTCCGCCGATGCTCCGGCTCCACGTAAACATTCAATAGGTATCCGCGCTTATCCTGGCGAGGATCAAGTGGGTGCGGTGGCCAGTCGAGAACAATCAAGCCCGCACCGGCAACTACCTTGCCGTTTTCGGTGGTTAGCCAACCGAAATACCTTCCATCCCTCAGCCGGGTTTCGACCCATGGCTTAAAGTTCTCCGCCATGACGTCGAGAATCCTGTTGTCCTGGCGCCCGGCGTCCACAAACATCCGTCGTCTGTGGTGCGTGATGATGGCCGCATCCGCCGGCGTCGCTGCTCTCATCTCATACATGCCCGCAGTATAGCTATGTAGATCCGTCATTGCTTAGGATAGCCACAGCGATGCAGCCGCCAAACCTGCGAAACCGCCTCTTTCGTCCCGGCCAGCGTCTTGCCGTCGCGGTCTCAGGGGGCGCCGACTCCGTCGCTCTGCTTCGCCGCCTGATCGAGGAACGTGAAGTGCTGGGCATTGTGCTTTCCGTCGCTCACGTCCATCACGGTATTCGTGGAGCGGCAGCCGACGAGGACGAGGCATTTGTAGCCGCCTTAGCCGCAACCCTTGACCTGCCGTTCCATCTCCATCGCGCGGACGCCCCTGCGGTCGCCGCCACTCTCCATGAAACCCTGGAGGAGGCCGCCCGCAACCTTCGTTATGCGTTTTTCCGCGAGCTGATCGTGGATGGCAGCGTGGATGCCGTTGCCACTGCCCACACGCTCGACGACCAGGCGGAGACGGTGTTGCATAAACTGCTGCGCGGCGCCTGGACCGAGGGGCTGAGTGGCATCCATCCGGTGCTCCCCGTTGAGCCCGGGAGCATCCTGAGGCCATTCCTGGATAACACCCGCGCCACCATCGAGGCTTGGCTCCTCGTGCTTCAGCAGCCGTGGCGCGAAGACTCGAGCAACCGGGACCTGGCTCATACCCGCAATCGCGTCCGCTGGCAGTTGCTGCCCCTGCTGCGCACTTTCAATCCCCAGATCGCCGCCCAATTGGCACGTTTAGCGTCGATTTCCGCCGACGAAGAGGCCTACTGGCAGCAAGAGTTAAGCCGCCTACTGCCCCCTCTGCTGTTGCCTGGCCGGCCCTCCCGGGGGGGAGGCCGTTCCACCAGCACCCGTCCGGAGGAGGAAACGGTGGCGATGGAACAGGCCCGCTTGCGGGAACTCCATCCAGCCGTTGCCCGGCGGGTGGTGCGGGCGGCTGCCCGGCGCTTGGGAGCCAGGCTCAACTTCGAGCAGACGGAACAACTACTGGCCATGGTTGAGTCCCGCCCCGGCAAATTCGAGCTCCCCGGCGGCATTACTGTAGAGCGCAGCCTGCGGGAAATCCGTCTCAGCCGCAGTGCAGCTCCTCCGATCCCTTCCCCGGCCTATACCTTTTCCATCCCGGGTGAGATTCGCGCCCCGGAATACGGCCTTTCTTTGCACGTCGCGCGCACCCAGGACGGCCTGGCCACCGCGTCCGCCGTATTACGGCCTTGGAAGGCCGGAGACCGGGTAACACTGGCGCACAGCCGAGGTCCCAAGAAAGTTGCAGAGGTCCTGGACCGGCTCCACGTGCTTGGCGGAGCGCGAAAAAACTGGCCTGTGGTGGAATGGGAAGGGAACATTGTGTGGATGCGTGGCGTAGAAGTGGAAGCGCCCGGGTTTGTCTTTACTGCCCAATTCCTGACCTGAAGTGGGCGTAGACGGGGTAACCGGTTCGTCAGTACCCTGCGCGTATAACTTCGGACACGCTTTCCCGCGCTTTCGGAGACGTTTCCAGCTTTAGCGGAGTAGAATAAATTTGGCGCAAAGGGTAGGCGTGGCCATACGGTTTAACCGTATCCAAATTCCACCAGTCTTCGAATCCGCGGCAGATTACTGTCGTCTAATAGATGTCAAAGGCTGCAAGAACGTTCCCGGTGTAGCGATCGGCTCCGCCTTGAATGGTCCCTTCTCTTTATAGAGGCGCAGTAGAAAGAGGGTTTTTCGTGAATTCGACGGTCAAGACAATTATTTTCTGGGTTTTCATCCTGGCTTGCCTGGTTCTACTTTGGCAGATCGTCCAGAAGAGCACGGGCATGAGTCATGACCGGGAAATCTCCTTTTCTCAATTCATGCAGGACGGGCAGTCGGGCAAGATCAGTGATGTCACCGTGATCAACAGCGAAGTGCACGGGCACTACGCCAACGACAGAGAAGCATTCCACACCACGGTGCCCTCCAACTACCCGGACATGTTCAAGATCCTTCAAGACAACCATGTCAGCATCACGGTGAAGGATACCCAAGGCAATTCCTGGCTCCCGATTCTCCTCAACTTCGCTCCCATCATTGTGATCGCCGCCCTGTGGTTCTTCATGCTGCGGCAGATGCAAAGCGGCGGCAATAAAGCTTTGTCCTTTGGCAAGAGCCGGGCCCGCCTGCTTTCCATGCAGCAAAAGAAGATCACCTTCAAAGACGTGGCCGGTGTGGATGAAGCCAAGGAAGAGCTGAAAGAGATCATCGAGTTCCTGCGCGAAGCCCAGAAGTTCCAGAAGCTGGGTGGCCGCATCCCCAAGGGCGTGCTGCTCGTCGGACCTCCGGGCACCGGTAAGACTCTGTTGGCGCGGGCGGTTGCCGGCGAAGCCAACGTACCGTTCTTCTCCATCTCCGGTTCCGACTTTGTCGAGATGTTTGTTGGCGTCGGCGCAAGCCGTGTCCGCGACCTCTTTGAACAGGGAAAGAAAAATGCGCCCTGCATCATCTTCATCGACGAAATCGACGCCGTCGGGCGTCACCGCGGTGCTGGTCTTGGCGGCGGACACGATGAACGCGAGCAGACACTGAATCAGTTGCTGGTGGAGATGGACGGTTTTGAATCCAATGACGGTGTCATTTTGATCGCCGCCACCAACCGCCCCGATGTGCTTGATCCCGCGCTGCTGCGTCCCGGCCGTTTTGACCGCCGCGTCGTAGTGGGCCGGCCGGATGTACGCGGCCGTGAGGAAGTCCTCCGCGTCCATGCCAAGAAGGTTCCTTTGGCGGAAGATGTCGATCTTCGCATCCTGGCTCGCGGCACTCCCGGATTTTCCGGAGCCGACCTGGCAAACATGGTGAACGAGGCAGCGCTCAATGCCGCCCGCGCCAACCGCAAGGCAGTGCATCAGTTTGATTTCGAACTGGCCAAAGACAAGGTCATGATGGGCGCCGAGCGCAAGTCCATGCTCCTCTCCGAGGATGACAAGCGCGATACCGCTTACCACGAAGCAGGCCACGTTCTGGTGGCTGCCATGCGCGATCATGCGGACCCGCTGCACAAGGTCACCATCATCCCGCGCGGTATGGCTCTGGGCGTAACCATGCAGTTGCCTGAAGAAGACAAGCACACCGTCACCAAGGATTACCTCGAAACACAGCTCGCCATTCTCATGGGTGGCCGCTGTGCCGAGGAGATCTTTATGAACCGCAAGACCACCGGCGCCGGCAATGACATCGAACGGGCCACGGATCTTGCCCGCAAGATGGTTTGCGAGTACGGCATGAGCCGCATGGGTCCGTTGACTTTCGGCAAGAAGGAAGAGCAGATCTTCCTCGGCCGCGAGATCGCCCAGCACCGCGACTTCTCCGAGGAGACGGCGCGTCAGATCGATGCCGAAGTGCGGAGCCTGGTAGACGAAGCATACAAGTCTGCCTACTCCATCCTTGGCGACCACAAGGACACGATGCACCGCATGGCGCAAGCCCTGTTGGATCGTGAAACTTTGGATGCGAATGACATCCGCATGATCATCGAAGGCAAGGACCTGCCTCCGTTGCCGCCACTGGGACCGCCGCCGGGCAATTCTACCGGCGACGTACAGCACGTGATCAAGCCAGAGCCCGGCCGGGCGCCCGGTTTCGGCGGCGAAAGCCAGCCGTCCCCCGCCTAGCCCCAATCAACATTCCACAAAGAAAGGCCCATTTCTTCGGAAATGGGCCTTTTCTCTTTTGCACGACGGTGGCACCGTCCTTGGTGGGGGAACGAGAGACTAACCCCGGATGCGACAATAGGCACAGCATGCGCGGTTCTTTACTTCTGCTGGTTTCTCTTGCTTTGCCTGGCTTTTCCGGTTGCGGATACCACACCCTCGGATCTGCCGCTCATCTGCCGGACACGGTCCATACCCTCGCTGTCCCCATCTTCAAAAACAAGACGCAGTTCTATCACACCGAAGTTCCCATGACCCAGGCAGTGGTCCGGGAGTTTACGGATCGCACCCGCCTCACCGTCGTGCCGGATGCAGGCGATGACGCCGACGCCACCGTCGATGGGACCATCATCTCCGAATCGGTGCAGCCGTTGACCTATCGCACCGAGACCACTGACGCGCAGACAGGCCAGACAACCAGCGTCACCTCCAGCTTCCTGATCACCATCGCCGTGAATGTGCTGGTGACCGATCGCGACCACCGCGTCCTCTACCAACACACCAACTACGTATTTCATGAGCAGTTCGAAACCACCACGGATCTGGCCAGTTTTATCGAAGAAGATTCTCCCGCCGTGCAACGGCTCTCGCGGGACTTTGCCCAAGCTCTGGTGAGCGATATTCTGGAATCCTTCTAAAGCATTTTTGCTAATGGTCTAGACTAGGAAACCGAACCCGACGCGGCCATTCCGCCAAAGAATGGCCGTACATAACTGATCCTACCGGATCAAAGTATTAGCGAAGATGCGTTAAAGGGGAGAACATGCCTACGGATGACCCCAGCAAGCTCCGCAGCTTCTCCTCTTCCGACCGCTTCGTGGCCGAGGTGAAGGCGGCCGCTTCCTCAAGAACGCCGTTGCGCGCCGGATACGTCTTTGCCGGCGACGAGATATTTCTCTACGAACGCTGCCGCCGCGCGGTCGTGGACTCGCTTATCGACCCGACGCTCCGTGAATTCTCCCTCAGCGAACTCGACCTCGCCGAGACCAGTATTTTTCATGTGCTTGACCTGGCCCGCACGCCATCCCTGATGGCGCCCTTTCAGGTCATCTTCGTAAGGAACCTGAAAACCCTGTATTCCCGCGGCGCGAAGAAGGAAGAATTCGCAGCGCTTAAAGACTACTTCCGCTCGCCCAATCCCCAGGCGGTGCTTATCTTTGTCGCCGACCACCTGCGTCTTCCCGCCGACTTGAGAAAAATGGATATGCAGGACAAAGACCGCTATGAGCGAATCCGCGAGACGCTGGGCGATGATTGTGGCTTGGTGGAGTTGGCCCGGGTGGACGAAGCGGATGCGGTGCGCTGGCTGATCGCGACCGCCGACAGCCGTGGAATGAAGTTCGATGCGGACGCGGCCCGCGAGCTCGCCGATGCCCTGGGCGCCGACATGATGCTCATTTCGAGTGAGCTGGAAAAGCTTATGCTGTACGCCTTTGACCGGCGGCGCATCACCCTGGGTGACGTGGAGACGATGGTGTTGGCGGCCAAGCAGCGCTCGCTATACGAATTGACAGACGCGATCACCGCGCGGGACAAGCCACGGGCGCTGGCTCTGCTGCATGGCCTGCTGAATGCCTCCGACGGCGGTGAGGACTCAGCCATCGGGCATCTCTATATGCTGGCCCGGACCTTCCGCCAGATGGTGGTCATCCTGGAGAAAAATGTGCGCGACTCTCGCGCCATCTGGCAGGCGCTATGGCAGGGTTTCCGCATGCCGCCCTTTGCCGCCGAGGACCTCATTCGCCAGGCCCGCCGCTACCGCTCCCGGCGGGATCTTACCCAAATGCTTCGTCTGATAGCCCATGCCGACCTCGAACTGCGATCCTCCCCGCCCGACAAGCGCCTCGTCCTGGAGCGCCTGGTGATGGAGCTGGCCAGCGAACCGCGTCCCCGGGCTTCTGCTCTAAGTGGAGCCCAATACGGCCAATACGTGATGGACCTGTGAATCTGCCTCACCAATGATCTTGCCTATGCGCCAGTCTTAAAGTGTCTTGCCAGTAGGACGATCTTTTCTTGGCCCGAAAAGAGCATTTGGCGCGGCTTAAGCAGCTTGCCGAATTTCTTCTACACTCGAAGCTAGCGTGTAATCGAATGCCCAAATACCTCTCTTCGGCCGCCCTGATTGTGCTGGTCTTCTGGCTAGGCGGGGCGCCACTCTCCGGATCATCCCATCGCAAGGATTCACCGCCACCCGCCGCTGGGCAGCCTGAGGAGCGCATCCCCGTTGAAACTTTGGGCTTCCGTCCACCGGGGTCGCTGTACCTGCTCTCCGGAAGGGCGTTCAGCTCCCTGGACTTTGTCGATGCCCATCATCTGTTGTTCACCTTCCATCAGCCGCGGTTGATGCGGCGCGAGCCAAATCCAGGTCGTTTCGATGACGACCAGATCATCAAAGCTGTGATTCTCAGCCTCCCCGGTGGGACAGTTCAGGCTTCCGCGGAGTGGCGAATGCACGACCGGTGGCGGTATTTGTGGGCACTCGGTGGCGGCAAGTTTCTGGTGCGCCAGAAAAATTCGTACTCGCTCACCGACGCATCGTTGAAGCTGCACCCCTACATCGAGGTCCCTACGCGAGTCCTCTCCACGGAAGTGTCGCCGGATGGCCGCGTTCTGGTGATCGAGCACCAATACGAACGGCATACTCCCGAGGAGCACCGCAAGCTGGAAGCGGAGGCTAACGAATATGGGGAACCACCTCCCGCTGAGGACACCCAGATTACGGTGGTGAATATAGCTTCACGGGAGGTACTGGCTGCGTTGCGCACCGAGTCGCCGATCAACGTGCCCATTACCTCAAGCGGCTACTTGGGTGTATCGAGAGACAAGGACGAGGCCCATAGCAAAAATAAGGGTGCAGGCCAGTTTGACGACGAGTTCCTGGTCCGTTTCGTTCCCTTTGTGGGCGATTCGGTGATATTGGGCAGGGTGGCATCTACATGCACCCCCCACGAGAATTTCCTGAACCAGAGAGCCCTGGTCATCGAGAGTTGCGGCCCCAAGTCGCCGGATATCTTTCTCGACGCGTGGACCACCGATGGAAAAAAACTATGGAACGGCCATCGCGACGGCCACTTGGTCTGGCCTACCTTCGCTTATTCGCGGAAGGGCGACCGTTTTGCCCTAAGCGTGCTGCACATCTCACACACGATTGACCTCCTGGACTCACTCAACGACGAGGATGTGCGTGAGCAGGTCGTGCAGGTCTTCGATTCGGCAACAGGTGCTCTGCTGATGGCGACCAATGCGTCGCCCATCCTGACCGCGGGCCAGAACTTCGCCCTTTCCGAGGATGGGGAGCGTCTGGCGGTGCTGCGTGAGGGCGCAATCGAGATCTACCATGTGCCTTCCCCCGCGGCAGCCGAAAAAACCGATACGCCAGCGCCGCCGCAGAAGAAGTGATCTGGTATCTAGGCAGCCTTGTGGGTGAGGGCCTTCACGCGAGCATGCAAGCGGGCCTTGTAGCGGGAGGCGGTATTCTTGTGGAGCACACCCTTTTGCACACTCTTGTCGAGTGCGGAAACGGTCTTGCCATACTGCTCGGCAACCGCCGGGGAATCGCCTTTGGTAATGGCCTCGCGGAGGGCGCGAAGTGACCTGCGAACGTGACTCTTGTTGGCGCGGTTAACCGCGGTGCGCTTGACTGTCTGACGGGCGCGCTTCAGCGCCGACACATGATTTGCCATGGTAAACCCTTAACTTTCTTGAAACTGGGAGCAGGCAGCAGAGAAGAGTCAAGGCGCCTGCAAACCTCAATTTTACGGTCTTTGCCGCCCCGGGTCAATCGAATGCCCAATCTCCTGCCTGGCAGAAGGCGTCCCGGGGGCACCGTGGTGCATCCAAAGAGAAAAGAATTCACGGATTAGGCGTTGACGCCATGATCCGTAAACGCTACTCTGTGCCCATCCACGGGAAATATCTGGTGATTATCGCCAACCCGGCTAAGCATCCGATGCATGCGCAGTTTCCTGTGCCTCTGCCTTCCTACCGATTTTGTCCTGAAACCACCCCACCAATCATGTCAGTCCTTCGGGATCTGATAGGAGGTCATTTCTCCGCTTGATGAGAAAAGCGCTGGAAATCACGCCCAACTTGGAGCCCCTCTTCGGGACTCGCGATGAGAATCTCAGACTAATCGAGCAAAACCTGCACGTCCGCATTGATTTGCGTTCTGATGCCCTGCATGTGGAGGGCTCTCCGGAGGCGATCGCCCGTTTTGAGAGGGTTTTTGCCGATTATGAGTATTTGCGGCGCAACGGTACTTTGCTGTGCAATGGCGAACTGCATGGCATGCTCAAGTTGGTGACCTCCGATCCGGCAGTGACCCTGCGCGGGCTGGTGGAGAGTGGCAAGCAACGTTCAGCCGGCATCAAGCGCATGGTTCAGCCCCGTTCCATCAACCAGAGGCGCTACTTCGAAGCCATCGAGGAGTGCGATATGGTCTTCGGTGTCGGCCCGGCGGGCACCGGCAAGACCTACTTGGCGGTGGCCATGGCTGCCTCCGCACTCCTGGCCAAAAAGGTGAGCCGCATCATCCTGGTAAGACCCGCTGTTGAAGCAGGTGAACGCCTGGGCTTTCTCCCCGGGACGCTGCAGGAAAAGGTCGACCCCTATCTCCGCCCGCTCTACGACGCACTCTATGATCTGCTGGAGCAGGATCGCGTGGACAAGATGTTGGAACGCAATGTGATCGAGGTGGCCCCGTTGGCGTTTATGCGTGGGCGGACCCTCAACGATGCTTTCATCATCATGGACGAGGCACAGAACACGACCAGCGAGCAGATGAAGATGTTCCTCACCCGCCTGGGCAGCAATTCCAAAGCCGTCATCACCGGCGATGTAACCCAGATCGATTTGCCCAATCCCAAAAAAAGCGGGCTGGTGGAGGCTATCGAAATTTTGCGCGGTGTAGATGGCATCCGTTTCTGCCATTTCGAAGATGGCGATGTGGTACGTCATCACCTGGTACAAAGGGTAATTCGGGCGTACGACAGCTTCGGAAGGGCGCAGAGGGAACTACCCCTCAACCTGCGAGAAGGCGCTCCAGCCAAATCGGCGCCCAAACCGCAGTAGCTTCCCGCCTTTTGGGAAAATAGCCGGCCGGGTGCCTGATATTTTTCCTCAAAGCCGTGCGGACACGTAATCTCATGGCAAGATGATCGTTATCGAAGCTGCCCCAGCGAAGAAGTTGCCGGCAGCCTCTGCTCTCGGTAAGCGTGACCTCAACCAGTTCCTGGTCAAAGCTACAGAAGCACTTGGTCTGGCCGGTGATTTCTCCGTCTTTCTCACCGGAGATGAACAACTACGCGCGATGAATCTTCAGTTTCGGGGCGTGGACAAGCCTACCGACGTGCTCTCGTTCCCGGCATTGCCAGAGGCCGCAAACTACGGTCAGGGGGGCGACCTCGCTATCTCTCTAGACACCGCCGCCATCCAGGCCGCGGACTATGGGCACACATTACAGATGGAAGTTAAGATACTGATCCTGCACGGTCTCCTGCACCTGGCCGGTTATGATCACGAGCGCGATCAAGGGCAGATGCGGCGCCGCGAAAGCCTGCTGCGCAAGCAGTTCGCTTTACCCGCCGGTCTGGTCGAGCGGACCTTGAAGGAGCGCCGGCGACCTGCGACTAGGGGCGGCAAGCCATGAGCCTCATCTCTGGACTAGCCATCGCACTGCTGCTCTTCATCCTGACCATCTCCTCTTATATCGCCCGGCTATACGCGGAGACGGGCAAGTTTCTTCCCGGCGAGTTCCAGGAGAACATCGATGTTTGGGAGCTAAAGGTTGAGCCCAAGCTAGGTCTCAGCCGCGAGCGGATCGCGCTTTCCTCAGCCGTACTGGCCCAATTCACGCTGGCTTCGCTAGCCCTCTTCTTTGGCGTGCTGCTCTTTGCCGGGAACGGGGGTGTTCGTCCCAGCTTTGCCGAGGCAGCGCAGGCGGTCCTGGGCGCAGTCCTGGTCATCGTCCTCTTCAATCAATTTCTTCCCTTTGTCTTTTTCACCCGCACCACCGGACTTTGGGTGGTTCGCCTGACACCCCTTATCCGTGTGCTCCTCTACCTCGTTCTGCCAGTCACCCTGTTGCTGGCATTTCTGCTCTCCATCGCAGCCCTGGCGGAACCGCTGGCCGGCAATACGGAGGAGGATCCAAGCGAGGCGGCGGTGGAGGCGCTGATCGAAGCCGGAGAGGAAGAGGGAATCATCGAGGAGGGCGATCGCGACCTGGTCCGTTCCGCTGTCGAATTTGGCGACAAGGTGGTGCGGGAAGTCATGACCCCGCGCCCGCATGTCTTTGCCGTTCCCGCTGAGATGACGCTGGAAGACTTTATCTCCGGGTTGAAGCAGCATCCGTATTCGCGTGTCCCGGTTTTTCGCGGATCGCTCGATCACATCACCGGGATTGCCTTCGCCCACGATCTGCTTCATATTGCCGATGCTGCCGCCAGCACGCAGACGGTGGCCAGCATTCAACGGCCTGCCGCCCTGGTCCCGGAAACCAAGCGGGTGAATGAGCTTTTGCGCGAGATGCAGCGCGAGAAACAGCACATGCGCATAGTGATCGACGAGTATGGCGGCGTGGCTGGCCTGGTCACCATCGAAGACCTGTTGGAGGAGATCGTTGGCCGCATCAGCGATGAGCACGAATACGACAGTGAGCAGGATGTGCCGGTGCACGAGGCTGGTGGCACGTGGCTGGTTCCCGGCACCCTGGAGGTAGCCCGGCTTGAAGATCTGCTCAGTGGCGGCTACCAGGTCGCGCAGGAATATCAGGCCGCGACAGTCGCAGGCTTGGTAAGCGAGATTGCCGGCCGGATCCCTCTGCCGGGCGAAGTGATCGTTGCCGACTCACTACGCTTTGAAGTGGTGGCATCGACCGACCGCCGGGTGGAACGGGTTCGTGTGTCGGCCATCGAGAGCGACGACCGTGACCGGGGTCTACACTAAGGTGTGCGATCTGGTTTTGTCTCCATCCTCGGCCGTCCCAATGCAGGCAAGTCGACGCTGCTGAATGCGCTTATCGGCGAGAAGATCGCGATTGTTTCCGACAAGCCGCAGACCACACGGAACCGCATTCAAGGAATCGTGGAAGTGCCGGCGCGCAAGGGTAAGAGTGCGGCACAGATTATTTTTGTCGACACTCCTGGTGTCCACCGGCCTGGCTCACAGCTCGACCGGCGCATGATGCAGGAAGTCTACGAGGCCCTGGAAAGCCGGGACATCGTTATTCTGCTGGTTGACGCGGCCCGCCACAGCGAGGTGCCCGAAGAGGGCAAGAAAAAATCCCTCCGGATGGAACGCGAAGGCAGTGAAAACGCCTTTGTCATGCAGCTTATCCAAAAGCTGGACTGCCCGGTCTTCCTGGTGATCAACAAGATCGACTTGGTGTTGCGCTCTAAGCTTCTGCCGCTTATCGAGCGATTCAGTGCGTTATACCGGTTTGCGGAAGTGATCCCAATTTCCGCGCGCAAGAAAGATGGCCTGGACGTCCTGTTGACGAAACTGGTCGAGTATCTGCCTCAGGGTCAACGATACTTCCCCAAGGATCAGTTCACCGATCAACCCGAGCGGTTCCTGGTCGCCGAGCTCATCCGCGAACGGATACTGCTCGAGACTGGAGAGGAAGTTCCGTACGCCTCTGCGGTAGTGGTGGAACGCTTTGAAGAGCCTGAGGCAGCCTCCGGCCCAAAGCTTCCCCTGACACGCATCTCTGCGGTGATTTATTGTGAGCGCGCTGGGCAGAAGGCGATCCTCATCGGCAAAGGCGGCAGCAAACTCAAAAGCATAGGCGCCGCCGCCCGCAAGGAAATAGAGTCACTGCTGGGCACGAGGGTCTACCTTGAGCTGCACGTGATCGTCGAAGAGAACTGGCGGGAATCAAGATACTTTGTAGACTCCCTCGATTGGCGCAAACAACTGGAAGACCTGGCGAACGCGAAGCCTTCTCCAGCGGGAGCGGTGCAGGAAACCGGACGGGTGCCCCAGGTTCGCCGTAGCGTACCTGGGCCGAAAAAGAAGGGCGAAGCCCCACCATTGTCCTAACTCTGTCTTGGCGGCAGGTGGAAATACTTATTCGCGGACGCTGATGCCCAGGCTCTTCATCTTCCGATACAAGTGACTGCGTTCCAGGCCCAACGCTTCCGCGGCACGGCTCACATTCCCGTGGCATTCATCGATCTTCTTCAGGATGTAATCCCGCTCGTACGCTTCCCGGGCTTGGTGCAGCGTGCTGAACTCCTCTCCCTTACGGCTATTCCCGCGGAAGACCAGCATGGGCAGGTGCTTGCGTTCGATGCGTACCGTAAGCGGGTTCAGGATCATCACCCGCTCAATCACATTGCGCAGCTCGCGCACATTGCCCGGCCAATGGTATTGCTTCAGCACCGCCACCGCCTCATCACTCATCTCAATCCGCGGGCGGCCATACTGGCGCCCAAACTCCAGCAGAAACTCGCGCACCAGCAGCGGTATATCTTCTTTCCTGTCCCGTAACGGCGGCACGTAAAAAGGAATGACATTCAAGCGGTAGAAAAAATCCTCGCGGAAGTTCCCCTTGGCGATCTCCTCTTCCAGGTCCTTATTTGTGGCTGCAATCACCCGGACATCCACCTGGATCGCCTGCGTGGCGCCCACCGGGGTGAAGCGTTGCTCATCGAGCGCGCGCAAAACCTTGGCCTGCATCTTGAGGCTCATGTCGCCCACTTCATCGAGAAAGAGGGTTCCATTATCCGCGCGCTCAAAAGTGCCGCGCTTTTCTACCGGACCATTTGGAATGGCGCTGTGGCGATACCCGAAGATCTCGCTCTCGATGTAATCCTCAGGAATGGCGGCACAGTTCAGCTCCACAAAGACCCGGTCGCTGCGCAGGCTCTCGCTGTGGATGGCGCGAGCGATCAGCTCCTTGCCCGAGCCGGATTCACCATAGATAAGCACCCGTCCATTGGTGGGAGCCATCAGCTTGATCTGCTGGCGCAGCGCCTTGATAGAGACGCTCTCGCCGGTGATGGGTACATGCATCAGCAGCTGGCGCTTGAACTCCTGGTTCTCGCTGCGCAGCCGCCGCGCTTCCACCGCATTCTTTAGCAGAATCAATGTGCGATCGATGGAGAGCGGCTTCTCCAGAAAGTCGAATGCGCCCAGCTTGGTCGCGCGCACCGCGGTTTCGATGGTCCCGTGACCGGAGATGATGATCACTTCCGGCAGGCTCTCGATCTCTAGCGATCGGATCTCAGTCAGCACCTCCAGGCCATCCCGGTCGGGCAGCCAGATGTCGAGCAGCAACACGTCATAGGAAGCGTCCCGCAGCAATACCATGGCCTCGGAGGCACTGGCCGTGCTGGTGACGGCGTACCCATCTTCTTTGAGGATCTCGCCCAGGGATTCGCGGATCTCCGCTTCATCGTCGACGATGAGGATGTGGTTCATGCCTGCGCCCTGCCGTTAACCCCCACCAGAGCTGCTTCATGCGCGCTCTTGGCGTCGGCCAGTGGCAGTTCGATGATGAAACGCGCGCCGGTAGGGCTGTTCTGTTCCGCGCGAATGGCCCCGCTATGTTCTTGAATGATTTTTGAGGCGATTGCCAACCCCAGGCCGGTGCCGCGTTGTTTGGTCGAGAAGTAGGGCAGGAAAAGACGCTCGCGCATCTCGTCGTTTAGACCGTGTCCTGTGTCGGCGACCACGATCTCGGCTGTGGTGTGCCCCTCGATCAGCCCGGTTTCTATGGTCAGTTCGCGCAGAAGGCTGCTTTGCATTGCTTCCGCTGCATTGTCGATGAGATTGGCTAAGGCCCGCTTCAACGCCTCCGGATCCGCCAGCACCGGGGGAATGCCGCCGCCCAGGCGCTGCACAATGCGAATGTGATGCAGCCTTCCAGCGAACAGGGCTAGAGCGCTTTCCACGATCGAATTGAGATCACAGACCTTGGGCCGCGAGGTAGGGAACTGCGCCAACGAGGCAAATTGATCGACCAGCCTGCGCATGGTTTGAACGGATCCCAGGATCACTTCGCTGCACTTGCGAATCACGGAGTCGGAGTCCGGCATTGGACGGTCGACATGCTTCCGGATGCGCTCCGCGGAAAGCGCAATCGGCGTCAACGGATTTTTTATTTCGTGGGCCACCCGTTGGGCTACTTCCTTCCACGCGACTTGACGCTGGGCGTGCAGGAAGTCGGTCACGTCCTCCAGCACCAGGATGCATCCCTCCTGATCTTTGCCCAGTTCGAGCCGGGCGATGGTGGCCGTTACATTCAGGGCGCCGCGCGGCCCTGGCAACTCGATCTCCGTAGCCGCCAGGCCCATGCGTTTGCTCCGGCGCAAGAGCACGATCAGCTCGTCGGCGATCTCGCGCGGCAAAATCGACTCCAATGGCATGCCAGCAAGGTCGCGATGCTCGCGCGGGCTGAGCAGGTTGCGCGATGCGCGATTCGCCTGCAAGACGCACATCTGCGGGTCGAGAGTCACGACTGCACTGGGGATGGTTTCCAGGACCGTTTCCAACTCGCTGCGGCGTTCCTCGAGCGCCCGATTGGCAGCTGATAGCTGGATGGTGGAGGTCTCTGCCAGGGCGCGGCTCTCTTCCAGGTCTTCTGCCATGCGATTGAATGATCGCACCAGTTCTCCCAGCTCCTCTGTCGCCGCCACCTTGACCCGGTGAGCATAATGCCCGGCGGCTACGGCATCCATGGCATCGGCCAGAGCCTCGACCGGCCGCGTCACCTGCTTGGAAAGAAAGAGTGCCAGCCAGCTGCTGGCGAAGAAGACCAGCGTCGTCAACAGGAACATCAACAGCAGGTAGGTGGTGCGGATCCGCCGGCGTGCGCGATAAAGGGTTTCGTAGTCCTTGGCGCCGGAGCGAATGTCCTGCACGGTTGCGCTCAGGCCTGCAGGGAGGGGTAGACCCGCAACCACGATGAAACCGTCCACCGTGCTTGCCGCCCCCAGCATATATTCATTCGTTCCGCTTACCAGCATCGGTACATCGCTGCGCTGGGCGGCATGCAAAACGGTTGTGATGAGTGAGTCATGTCCCTGGGGGATATCACTTTCCGTCTCATTCATCCAGGAACGAATGATTGCCCGGCCATTGTCCTGGGGCAGCTGATATTGACCAACCGCAGCGCCATTGCGATAGACGACGGCAAAGCCGCCCTCCAGGGTGATGCGGTGAGTAGCGATCTCCTGCAGCAGGGCTTCGGAATTCCCGGTTTCCAGGGAGTGCGTCAGGCTGGGGGAACTGGCCAGCGACTCCGCCTCAGCCCTGGCGTTGGCGGCGGCATACTGAGAGAGTTCCATGGCCACGAGGGTCGAATCCTGGCGCATTTGCGACGAAGGCTGCGAGAACCAGCGCTCCATGGCCCGATTCAGCAAACCGAAGCTGAACAGGAACATAAACACCGCGGGAGCGAAGGAGAGCAGCAGGGCGCCGACCAACATGCGGCTGCGAATTCTCGACCCCAGTACCCGGCTGCGCTGGTCGGCCAGCAGCTTCACAATGTTACGGAAGAGCAGGATGAGCAAGGTGAGCAGCAGCAAAAAGGCGATCACCGAAAGCGCGGTAAAGAGCAGGATCTGGCCGGTCCCGTGGGGGCGCAGAAAGGGGGGGAGGGGATTGAACGCATTCAGCGCAGCCAGCGCGAGCAACAGCAGAAACATGCCTCCCCCAAGCGCTGCCACTGCATTGCGGCGATGCTGGGATTCTGTTCCCAATGCCATTCCCCCTGTGTGTCTAACAGCTTACAACTCTGTGCAGAATCCCGCATATGGCCAAACGGAACCGCAGAACTGTCTCAAAAAGGCCACTGTCGGGTTGGCCCGCGCTTTGCAGGCTGCAGAAACCCTCATGTTTTGTATCAGGGCACGACTTTACAGCTTGCGGAGAGACTCTTTGAACGAAGGGCACGGGTTCAGCCGTGCCACATCGAGCGAATAAGGATGATGGCTTTAGCCCCTGAGGACGGCTCTCAGTTCCTACTATCAAAGACCAGGGGATTTTGGTCCAGGCGTCTTGAAAAAGACGTACCCCAGTGGCTAAAGCCGCGTCTAGCGTATGGCTTTTGCGGCACGGCTGAAGCCGTGCCCTTCGTTCAACGAGTTTCCGCAGACTGTTTAGTTCTAAAAGCCAGGCTATGAGGGCTGCCCTCAATTTCCTGCAGAGGCCTAATGGGCCATGGCATTTTATGCGGTTTTCTTCGAGAGCAAACCGCACCCGCAGACCTATCCAGCATCCCCGTACAGGAAGATGAGGTTTAGCCCCTGAGGTTTTGCTTTCCTGGTTTTTCGGGAGGAAACCTAGAGGGAGTTCATCTTGAGCAGAAATTCGGCGTTGTTGCGGGTCTTGCCCAGACGGTCGACCAGTAGCTCCATGGCTTCCACCGGCGAAAGCGGATTGAGGACCTTGCGCAGGACCCAAATACGCTGCAGATCTTCCTTGGGGATGAGCAATTCTTCTTTGCGCGTGCCGGAGCGCTGAATGTCGATGGCAGGAAAGACCCGCTTGTCGACCAGCTTGCGGTCCAGGATGACTTCCATATTGCCGGTGCCTTTGAACTCTTCGAAGATGACCTCATCCATGCGTGAGCCGGTATCCACCAGGGCTGTGGCGATGATGGTGAGCGAACCACCTTCTTCGATGTTGCGCGCCGCCCCAAAGAACCGCTTCGGGCGTTGCAACGCATTGGAGTCAACGCCGCCGGATAGCACTTTCCCCGAGGGCGGAACGATGGTGTTGTAAGCCCGCGCCAGGCGGGTAATGGAATCCAGAAGAATGACCACATCGCGCTTGTGCTCGACCAGCCGCTTGGCCTTTTCGATAACCATTTCAGCTACCTGCACATGGCGCGCTGCAGGCTCGTCGAAGGTAGAGCTAATCACTTCCCCTTTGACCGACCGCTGCATATCGGTCACTTCCTCGGGGCGTTCGTCGATCAGCAGAACGATCAGGGCGACCTCAGGATGATTGGTGGTCACGGAGTTGGCGATCGACTGCAGCAGCATCGTTTTGCCAGTACGCGGAGGAGCGACGATCAGGCCGCGCTGGCCTTTACCCACAGGCGTCAGCAGATCGGTGACCCGACCGCTGGTGTTTTCGTGCACCGTCTCCATCTTGATCCGTTCCTGCGGATAAAGAGGGGTCAGATTGTCGAATAGGATCTTGTTCCGGGTCTCTTCGGGCGACTCAAAGTTGATAGCCTCGATTTTCACCAGGGCAAAATATTTCTCTCCTTCGTGCGGGGGACGCACATTGCCGCTAATGGTGTCACCGGTTTTCAGGTCGAATTTCCGGATCTGCGAGGGGGAGACGTAGATGTCGTCGGGACCGGGAAGGTAGTTGTAATCGGGGGAACGAAGGAAGCCGTAGCCGTCGGGGAGTATTTCCAGCACCCCTTCGGCAAAGATGTGGCCTTCTTTTTCACTCTGGGCCTGAAGAATCTTAAAGATAAGATCCTGTTTACGGAGGCCGCTGGCACCTGGGATTTCCAGGGTACGGGCGATGCGGCTAAGCTCCGTTATATTCTTTTCTTTCAACTCGGAAATGGTCATTTTCACCTACGGGGGGAAGTTGTGGAGGGGTTTGCCGGGCAGGAATCTTGCTAGCGGTTAGCGGGTTCGAATCTCTGGGGAAGGGGTTGGCGAAGGCCCAGAACAGGGCCGCGCTTACGCTGCGCGGCGCTGCTGGAGCTGGGTTGCTTCCGGTGTAACGGCGGAGGACGCCGCCGGGCTTTCATGGTGGAAGCGAACTAAAACCTCATTGGTGGTGTCCTGAAGACGGGTATTGGGCTTGTGCAGCTTACGCGTTGCCTTTGAAGCCAGCTGACACAGTGTATAGCGATTCGTAACGTGGGCAAGTGCCCCAAAGATAAGATCAGAGCGCATCTTTATTCTCCTTCATCCTTTGACCGTCCATGTGCGCATTTAAGACGGCAAAGAACTTGCCTCGCGCGGCCGTCGGTCGATTTTCTATTTGTTAGACGCGAATGCTCTCTTGCGGGAACAATTTTTTCGTCTGGGTTCTTGTTGTCCAACCGGATTACTGGGGTGCTTTCCTATCACTGGAATGCTTCCCTGGCCCTAAAACGGGCGCTTCCGGCGGAATTTCCCTCGCGCGGAACCTTTAGCAGAGGCGCTTTTCACAGGCGTGGCCTCCGTCTCAGGTTGCGCATGCTCTCAATTAGCCAGCATGTCGCGCTGCTGTGACCTCTGTGCCTAAGGAGTTCTGTTTTTCGGGCGCTCGATGCACTTCACTGAAGCTGGATAACCGCAGGAACGTGCCAAGTAGCTCTGATTCATGCCCGAAAGGCGCGTTCTCATCAAGCCATGTAGAAGTTAACTCGATCGAAAGGGAGGGTCAACACTTTTTTTCATAGAAATTACTCGGTTGATTCCCAAAAATGGAATATCCGACTCCCTAGGCAAGTTTTGGGCAACTGCGTACCATGTGGGCAGCGCCACTAGCCTGCCGGCCCGCCATGACGAAAAATCGCCCGCCTGACGACCCCGTCGCTGAAGCCACCCTACCCCCACTTTCGCTGGAAAAAGCGGAGAAAGGCTCGCACCGCTCTATGTGGGAACTTCTACTTCAACTGCGTGTACTTCTGCCCTACCTGGCTCGCATAGTACCCCTGCTCGACCGGGGCCTGCTTAAGGGATCTTCGGAAATTGCCGAGCTTTCCAAGGGAATTGGCGAGATGCGGGACGGCAGCCGCGATTTAGAGGTGCAGGCCAGGAACCAGGCGCTGCAGTTAGAACGGATCGAGCAGCAAATGGCCCGTCTGCGCGTGGTTCAAGAGAACAACATGGAGGAGAGCCGCAGGCTGTTCTCCGAGATTCGATCGCTCCGTAGCGTGCTGTTCGCCATGGCCATCCTGATAGTTGTGCTTTTACTGGTTTCGGTCGGGCTGCTTACGTTCCTGGTGGTTCATTCGTAGGCAGTCGACGAGCCATAGGAAACTTTTACCCAGTTGTTCATGGTGTGAACATCTTTTGTCGCTATACAAATCCGACTTCGCGACAACACTAATTTCCGGCGGAACCTTTACGCCTTCCTGTTGCCAGTTGTTCTAACGCGGGACTAGGATACGCGATAGTTCGGTGCAGTCCTCACCTTGGACGTGCCAGATCTCCCCTACGAAGTCGTTCCAGGCCTCACGATAGCAAAGAAAAGCTGGCGACTTTTATTCGCCAGCGTGTGTGGAGTGACTCTCTATGGCATGGTATGCCTATTGTATTAGTGAAAAGCAGGCGTTTCCTGAACTCAGCCGGCACCGAAAACCCATACCAATGGAATCGGTGATGGGAATCTCAGGAAATCAGATCTTCCTCTATCCAGCCAGCGACTTAGCAGTCATCGTCAGTGAACATCATCCCTCAGAAAATTTAGACCAAAAGGCAGCCGTCGAACACGCACGTGTGATCAGCGACTGTTTCAAACTATCCACGGTACTTCCTTTCCGCTTTGGTACGGTGTTTGCGGATGACGAGGCCCTGAGGAAATCGATTCGCTCCAATCAACGGCAGTTTCTTGCCAATGTCGACCGTTTGCGCGGCAAAGCCGAGATGCATCTTAAGGTGCTTCTTGATGATTGCTGCCGCGAACAGGGTGCTCCAGTTCCCATGGACAGGGTAGGCAAGGAATACCTGTCAAGCCTGCGGGAGAGCGCCACCCGGCAACGCGAACGACAGACCAAGGCGCGGGCAGTTTCGGTGCAGATGCACCGCATGTTCAGCCCGCTCGATGAAGAGATCAGCTGCCGCAGGATGGATTCCGGCAAGATGCTGCTCGACATCGCTCACCTGATCGATCACAAGTGCATCGAGCGCTATCAAAACAAGTATTCAAGCGCCAGCCAGCAGCTGAAGGATTGCCATATGCAACTCTCCGGACCCTGGCCTCCTTATCACTTCGTGCAGCGGCTGACTCGTCCGGTGCATGTACATGCGGTACCTGCATAAGACGATTGTTATTTGGAAAGCAAAGACCCCGGCTATTTAGCCGGGGTCTTTTGCTGCCTGGAAGCATTGAGAGAGCGCGGAAACTACATATCCAAGGAGCTTGCAGAAAGGGTCGCAAGGGTTGAAATGAGTCCCCTCAGCGGCTAAAGCCCTCATCCGTGGCGCTGTGATACGGCCCGACTAAAGTCGTGCCCTGATACAAAGCATGAGGTTCTGCTGCAGCGTGTAAAGTCGTGCCCTGATACAAAGCATGAGGTTCTGCTGCAGCGTGTAAGTCGTGCCCTGATACAAACATGAGGTTTTGCAGCAGCGTGTAAAGTCGTGCCCTGATACAAAACATGAGTTCTGCTGCAAGCCGCCTAGTCGGGTCGTAAACGGATGAGATAGGTCGGGCTTTAGTGTCTGCGTGAAAACCGCGGTTTAGGCCATCACGGCCCTGCCCACACGGCCGGATTAACAAGGGGTTCTACAGGCTGCGGAAAAACTCATGCTTTGTATCAGGGCACGACTTTAGTCGGGCCGTAAATGGAGGGCTGATGAGGGCTTTTAGCCCCTGAGGTTTTGCTTTCGTGTCCGATGCAGAGTTTTTCCGCAACCTGCAAAAGCCGTGTCCTTGGTTCGAAGTTTTCTGCACCTTCGCTAACTAACCTTGTTTGCGGCGGGTATATCTTTTCTGCGGCTGAGGACGAAACTGGCGCGGGAACGCCGGTCGGCAGAGGCGTGATCGATCTTGCGCCAAAAGGCTACGAAATAGTCCACTGCGGAAATAATCGATACCAGCACCATGAAGTAGATAGCCGCGATGGCAATCCATTCCACCGGCAAAATAAACCAGCCAAAATGCCATGCATACCAGGCGTGAGCCAGGATGACTGCCACAACGGACACAATCTGGATCACCGTCTTCAGCTTAGCCAGATCACTGGCCTCAATCGTGAAGCCTTCCGAACTGGCGATCGAACGCAGGCCACTCACGAGAAACTCTCGCCCAATCACCAGTACTGCCACCCAGGCCTTCATGAGGTGAGGGTTGAATTGCACCAGGCAAACATAGGCGGCCGTGATCATCAGCTTGTCGGCCAACGGGTCGAGCAGCATGCCCATGGTTGTAATCTGGCCGCGCTTCCGAGCCAGATATCCGTCGACCCCGTCGGTGATGGAGGCCAGGATGAATAGCAGGGACGCAGCAATCTCCTGCTCCCCATGAACACTACGAAAAGGGTAGTAACTGGAGAGCATCCAGATGAGCAAGGGAATGCAACAGATGCGGCTCATCGTGATGGAGTTTGGCAGGTTCACGATAGACTCGGCGGGTTGAGGAAAGGCCCGTTTGCCCTTCACATCATTATGCACCAGTCAGCGCATGTTACTTCTGTACTGGTTAGCGGGGGCCCTCAGCCTGGAGCCCCCACTGCCCAGGAGCTCAGGCGTAAATGCCGCGCTGTTTAATGGTGAAGGCAACCCGGTCGATGGCCAGCATATAGGCGGCGATGCGATTGTTTACCGCGTGCGCTTCCGCATAGCGAACGACATCGCCGAAGCTCTCCGCCAGGATGCTTTCCAACTGCTCATTCACCACGGCTTCCTTCCAGAAATAGCCTTGGCGGTCCTGGACCCACTCGAAGTAGGAAGCCGTGACCCCGCCGGCATTTGCCAGAATGTCAGGAATGATGAAAATCTTCTTGTCGGCCAGGATCTCGTCGGCCACGGCAGTGGTTGGGCCGTTTGCCCCTTCGCAAACGATGCGTGCCTTGATGCGGTCCGCATTGCGGCTGGTGATGACGTTTTCTGTGGCTGCGGGGATCAGGATCTCACAATCGGAGACCAGCAGACCGGCGGTGTCCACCGCTTCCGCACCCCTGAAGCCTAATACCGTGCCGTTGCGCTGGCGATACTCAAGCAGCAAGTGGATGTCGATCCCGTTGCTGTTGTAGAGTCCGCCGTCGTATTCGGCGATGCCAATGATCTTGTAACCCTTTTCCATCATCAGCTTGGCGGCGTTCGAGCCCACGTTGCCGAAGCCTTGGATGATCACGCGGCAGCCTTCACGCTGCATATTCAAATAGCGCAGGGCCTCGTCACAGACTACGGCGATGCCGCGGCCGGTAGCTTCGCGCCGTCCCCGCGAGCCGCCGATGTTGAGCGGCTTTCCTGTAACCACAGCGGTCACCGTCTGCCGCATGTGCATGGAGTAGGTGTCCATGATCCAGGCCATGGTCTGCTCGTTGGTGTTGATGTCCGGAGCGGGAACGTCCTTCTCCGGCCCGATAAACTCGATCAGCTCCGAGGTGTAGCGGCGTGTCATGCGTTCCAGCTCGCCAATGGACATCTTCTTGGGGTCGCAGATCACGCCCCCCTTGGCCCCACCAAATGGGATGTTGACCACAGCGCACTTCCAGGTCATCCAACTGGCCAGCGCACGCACCTCATCCAGGGTTACGTCGGGGGAGTAACGAATTCCGCCCTTGCCCGGTCCACGGGCAATCGAGTGTTGCACCCGGAAGCCGGTGAATACGTCAATGCTTCCGTTGTCCATCATCACCGGGATGTGCACGATCACTTCGCGTGCAGGGTAGCGCAGTACCTTCCACAGGCCCTCGTCCAGGTTGAGTCTTCGTGCGGCAAAATCAAATCGGGCAGCCTGGGCTTCCCAGGGATTAATCTCCTGCTCGAGCGATACGGTTTGCATACCAATCTCCAGATATGGACTGCATTTGGCAGCCCTCCATGTCCCACCGCGGTTGAGCCGTTCGCGCCCGGGCGGGACGGCGCAGGCACATCGACGGGGCGAAATCGAGCGTCAGATTCAGCTAGATTTCCGCTCCCGGCGAGCCTTATGCGCGTTTGCGCTCACTTTGGCCGGGATCTGTTTCTCGCACTACCCCAAACCTACCGAGTATAGGCGTCCCGAAGAGGCTCGGGCAAGCCGCCTACCGGTGCTTCAAATGCTTGAGATGCTTTGCTTGAGCCCCCCATGTTCAGGAGAAATCCTCTACTCTTGAGGTGCTCGCGGCTATGGCCATTTAGTATGAGCAGGAATGCCGGCAGATACTACCATTTCACCCTCGCGCGCGGAATTCCTCCAACTGGCGGCCACGCATAGCCTGGTTCCGGTCTACCGCACGCTCACGGCCGACCTCGAGACGCCGGTTTCCGCTTTTTTGCGCGTTGCCTCCGATGAACCTCGATCCTTTCTCCTCGAATCCGTGGAAGGCGGCGAAAAGGTGGGTCGCTATACCTTTATCGGCATCCGGCCCTATCGCACCATCCTGTCCCGCGGGAGTTCGATTTCCATCAACGAGCGGGGCAAGATCCGATCCTTGCAGGGCGATGTCTTCGCCCTGTTCAAGGAGATGCTGGCCGGGCAGAAGCCGGCGCATATCGCTGGGCTGCCGCCGTTTACCTCGGGCGCGGTCGGGTTCTTTGCCTATGACGTAGTGCGCCAGATCGAACGCCTGCCGGAGCTGGCGAAGGATGATCTGGGCATCCCCGATGCCTGCCTCATGTTCTTCGATGAGGTTTTGGCGTTCGACCACGTGCGCAAGCAGATCCAGCTCATCGTGACCGCGGACCTTTCCCGTCAGAAGCCGGCAGCCGCGTACATGGATGCGAAGCAGCGGTTAGACCGCCTGGAAAAGCGCCTGGCCCGGCCCCTCCCCAAGCGGCGGCGTGCCGCGCCCAAGGGCAAACTGTCGGTGACCAGCCACACCCAGAAGAAGGATTTTCTGGCCTCCGTCGCCAGGATCAAGGAGTACATCGCGGCCGGCGATATCTTTCAGGCGGTGCTTTCGCAGCGCTTTGAACTGAAGCCGGGAGTCGATCCCTTCTCCATTTACCGCGCGCTGCGCATCGTCAATCCTTCTCCCTACCTGTATTTCCTGCGCTTTGGCTTAGAAAATCAGGGCAAGCCGGACAAGTCGCTCACCTGCCTGGTGGGATCGTCTCCTGAATTGCTGGTGCGCGTGCAGCAGCGCCACGTCGAGTACCGTCCCATCGCGGGCACGCGCCCGCGAGCGGCCAACGAAGAAGAAGATCTGCGCATCGAGCAGGAGTTGCTGGCCAATGAGAAGGAACGGGCCGAGCACGTCATGCTAGTCGATCTGGGACGCAACGATATAGGCCGGGTATGCGAGTTCGGCACCGTCCGGGTCAAGAGCCTGATGCATGTGGAGCGTTACTCCCACGTAATGCACCTGGTCAGCGCGCTAGAGGGACAACTGAAAGAGGGTCTTTCCGCGGTCGATGCCTTCCGCGCCAGCTTCCCGGCCGGCACCCTGAGTGGCGCACCCAAGATACGCGCGATGGAGATCATCGAAGAACTCGAGCCAACGCGGCGCGGCATTTACGGCGGTAGCGTCTTCTACGCTGATTTCTCAGGAAATTTCGATTCCTGTATCGCCATCCGCAGCATGCTCCTCAAAGGAGAGCAGGGCTACATTCAAGCAGGCGGCGGTATCGTCGCTGATTCGGTGCCGGAAGAAGAGTACGAGGAGTCGGTAAACAAGGCGAAAGCAGTGGTCCGGGCGGTGGAAAGAGCGCGGGCTGTGGCTGGCCGGGGCAAGTAGATTTGTTGTGGTGGATTGGAACTGCAGGTAAGCCATCAAGAGCGCGGCCTGCGGTTCTACTCGACCGGCAACAAAACCGCCGCTGGGGCTACACTGGAATCAGTGGCCCGTATGGTCTTCGTTCTCGACAACTACGACTCGTTCACCTACAACCTGGTGCAGTATATGGGTGAGTTGGGGGCCGAGATGGTCATCCGCCGGAACGACGAATTGACCGTGGAACAAATAGAGGAGCTCAAGCCGGAGCGCATCGTCCTTTCTCCCGGACCTTGCACACCGCAGGAAGCCGGCATCAGCATTCCTCTCATTCAACACTTTGCCGGCAAAGTCCCAATACTAGGCGTTTGCCTGGGCCACCAGGCAATCGGCGCCGCCTTCGGCGCAAATGTAGTGCGCGCACCGCAGTTGATGCATGGCAAAACCAGTCCGGTGGAGCACGACGGCCGCAATCTCTTCGCCGGCCTTTCCAGCCCCATGACCTGCACTCGCTATCACTCTCTGATCGTAGCTGAGGAAGATCTACCGGAAGAACTTGAGGTCACCGCGCGCGTGCAAAACGGCCACGGCAATGGGACCATCATGGGTTTGCGGCATCGCCGCTTTCCCATCGAGGGCGTCCAGTTCCACCCCGAGAGCGTGCTCACCATGGACGGCAAGAGCCTGATCCGCAACTTCCTCACTCTCTGACGATGCTGGTCAAAAAACTAAAGCCGCTCGCACCAAGTCGGTTCCTCCTGGTCGGCTGTCTCATCGCCGGCGCCCGGCAGCTTGTGGCCCAACAGCCTATCGGTCGAACGTCGGCCACCGAGGTGCAAGTCTCCGGCGCAGTGGACATCTCTCATGGCGAAACACGGCTGGGCAACGGCAGCGAGATCACCGCAGGCGACCAGGCGGTGAAGATTACGCTCGAGCGGGGCGGCTCGCTGAAATTGTGCTCGACCAGCAGCGTGCACCTGTCGAAGGACCGCTCCATCGCCGATCCTGCGAGCAGCGCGCTCATGATGGCGTTGGACCGCGGGGCCATCGAGGCCAACTACACGGTGGGCACGTACTCTGACGTGCTGCTTACTCCCGACCTGCGCATCCTCATTTCCGGTCCGGGAGAGGCTGACTTGCGCATCCGGGTGAATCCACAGGGAGATACCTGTGTGGACAATCACGGAGCCAGTGCACCGTATGTCACGGTCACCAGCCAACTCGAGGGCGGCGCCTATCGGGTGATGCCAGATCAGCGCGTGAACTTCGAGCACGGCAGCCTGCGCGAAGTAGTGGACCATGAACCGGAGCCTTGCGGTTGCCCGGCGGCTCCTGTCACTTCTGTGGCTAGTGGTGGAACAACACCCAACCCAGCATCGCCGGGACGACCGGTCGGCGGCCCCTCCTCCACGGCCGCGGATACGGCTTTCCCCATTGCAGAAAGTGAGGGATTGGCTGCACCACCTGCACCACCTTCCACGCCGGTGGTTCCTCCCGGAGAAACGCATGCCCAAGTGTCCGTTCCGCTGACCTATAACGGAGAGAACCCGGCTCCAGCACCGCCTGCACCTCCCGCTCCCGCGCCGGCAGCGCCTTCCGCCGCCAGCCCTTCCGCAGCGCAACCCGAGGTGGCCTCGACACCCGCGACCCCACCCGAAAAACAAGGCGGCCTCTTCCATCGCCTAGGCCATTTCTTTTCCAAAATCTTCGGCCAATAGGGGTAAGGGCGGCCACGCCGCCGTTCCTTCCAGGCAGGAGCTACAATCGACTATTGAGGCGATCCCCGGGTTCCTGTTATTGGTGGCGCTAGCGAGCTCCATGCGGCTTTCCTTAATGAAAGCCGCACACGCGGCGGCGTCCAGTGTAACCAAGCAGGAATCCGGGTTTACGCCCATTCCAGCAACAGATGAAGGAGTTTTTCTTTTATGGCGATTCCCGCCACACAGATGCGTCCGGGCATGATCATCAAGCACAATAACGAGCTGCATACGGTCTTCAGCGTTGAGCATCGAACCCCCGGAAACCTGCGCGCATTCATTCAGGCCAAGCTTCGCAACCTGCGCACGGGCGCCATGTTCGAGCACCGCTTCCGCTCGCCCGACCCGATTGAACGGGTCATCGTTGATGAAGTTCCCATGGATTTTCTCTACTCGGACGGTGACGACTACTACTTCATGAACACCGAGAATTACGAACAGACCAATTTGAAGGGCGCGACCCTGGGGGATGCCATCGAGTACCTCATCCCAAACCTCCAGATCAAGGTTTCGTTTTTCGATGGCGTGCCCGTGGGCATTGAGTTGCCAGGAACGGTTGAGATGACTGTCGTTGAAACCGAGCCCGGCCTGAAATCGGCAACTGCGTCTTCAGTCACCAAACCGGCCAAGCTCGAGACCGGCCTGGTGGTGCAAGTGCCCCCGTTCATCAATGAAGGGGAGAAGATTCGTGTCGACACCGCAGAGGGCGCCTATCTTTCAAGAGCATAAGCCGCAGGCGCTCCCGAGCATGACGCCGCGGGCGCTTTCCCTCATCACACTCAATCACAGGCTCAAATCTATGGTCCGCTACTACGTCGTGAAAGGCCGTGTGCAAGGAGTTGGCTTTCGCTGGCTCGTCCATCAGGAAGCAGGAGCTCGTGGATTGAAGGGATGGGTTCGCAATACGGAAAGTGGCGAGGTAGAGGTCATGGTGGCGGGCAGTGAGGAGAAGCTGGCCGAGCTTCGCTCCGTGCTGCAGCGCGGCTCCCGCGGCAGCCGCGTGGATGCGGTGCAGGAGCGTGACATGGACGAAGCTCTGGCCGAAGGCCTCGAAGCGTTTCGAATTGAAGGAGCCTGGTAAGTACGCATGCCTCATCCCCCAATCAACTGTGAGCCTCTTAAATCTCTCATCCGGACTATCCCGGATTTCCCTAAACCAGGAATTCTGTTCTACGACATCACCACCTTGCTCAAGGACAAGAAGGGGTACGCGACGCTGGTGGACGCACTGGCAGCGCACTACATCGGCGTAGAGGATGTGGATTTAGTTCTGGGCATTGAGGCGCGAGGGTTCATCTTTGGGCCCGCCCTCGCCTATCGTCTGAATGCCGGCTTCGTGCCGGTGCGCAAGCCGAACAAGCTGCCCGCGGAAACAGCACGCGTGACCTATGACCTGGAGTATGGAACCGATGCATTGGAAATTCATCTCGACGCTATCGAGCCGGGGCAGAACGTCCTGATTGTGGATGACCTGCTGGCTACCGGAGGAACGATGGAAGCAACGGTAAAGCTGGTTCGTCAATTGGGGGCCAGGATTGTTGGACTAGCCTTCGCCATCGAACTCGATTTCCTCAATGGACGTGACCGTTTCAAGGAGTATGACGTCTTCAGCCTGTTGCATTACAGCGAGTAGCTACACTACCCGCCGGCCGCCGCTCACCAGGTGAACAATCAGCGCCACGGCTGCGACAATGAGCAGGATATGCAGGAAAAAGGCGGCAAGGTGGAAGAGTAGGAAGCCACCTACCCAGAGCAGGATCAGAATGATCGCCAGCGCGAGCCACATTTCCGGTGCACCTTGCGGAGAGTATCTCACTCTACCGAGCCAGTGGCTAGGGATAAGCGTCGGCCGCGCGGAACATAAGGCTGATTCTCACACGTAAGATGTCAAGACAGCGGACCGCGCCTGTCCGCCGAAAGGAGCGACCAGAGCCATGCTTCCGCACCCGTCCTTTGCCATGTTGTCAGGAGCTGTGTTGTTCGCATTGGGCCCGATAGCGCTCGCCGCGGCCCCGGCGCAGTCTTTGGGTGTAACTGCTCTGACCCATGTGCGGGTGATCGATGGCACCGGCCGCCCTCCGCTGGAAGACGCGACGGTTGTGATCCAGGGAGATCACATTCTGGCCATTCACGCGGCAGCTGGCGTGCTCCCTGCAGGTGCGCGGGTACTCGATCTACATGGCGATACGGTAATGCCGGGGCTGATCAACGCCCACGGCCATCTGGCGTTGGTCCAGGATGGCCAGAACTCGGCCACGGCTTACACCACGGAAAACGTGATCGCGGAATTACGGCAGTACGAGAGCTACGGTGTGACCTCGATGTTATCGCTGGGGTTGAACCGCGATCTGCTCTACTCAATCCGCCAGCAGCAACGGCAGGGCAAGCTGGATGGCGCCACGGTCTTTACTGCAGACCGCGGCATCGGCGTTCCGGACGCGGCTCCCCCTTTACCGGCTGCCCCTGATCAGATCTACCGCCCGGCGACAGCGGAAGAAGCCCGCGCCGCGGTGGACGAGATGGCCAAGCGGCATGCAGACATCGTCAAGATCTGGGTCGACAGCCTGGGAGGTACCAAACCCGCGATGTCACCTGAGATCTACCGTGCGGTGATCGAGGAAGCGCACAAGCATCATCTGCGGGTGGCGGCGCATGTCTACTACCTGGCGGACGCCAAGTCGCTGGTCAACGATGGTGTGGATGTGCTGGCCCACAGCGTGCGTGATAAACCGGTCGATCAGGAGCTTATTTCCGCGATGAAGAAGCGAGGTGTCTGGTACATCCCCACCTTCACGGTCGATGAATCGTTCTACATCTACGCCCAGCATCCTGGGTTTATGCAGCTTAATTTCTTCAAGGAAGCAATCTCGCCGGTGCTGCTGAACACGCTGACCAGCGATGCCTACAGCAAGAAGGTCAACGAGGATCCGAAGACCGCACAGCACAAAGCGGACTTTGCCATGGATCAGCAAAACCTCAAGACTCTCTACGATGCTGGTGTTCTTGTCGGCTTTGGAACCGACTCAGGTGCTATGCCCACGCGCATTCCAGGATTCTCCGAGCATCGGGAACTGGAAGATATGGTGCAGGCGGGACTCACACCGATGCAGGCTATTGTCTGCGCGACCGGCAGCAACGCTACGTTACTGGGCATTGAGGCTACGCGCGGAACGCTGCGGCCGGGCAAGCGCGCCGACCTGATCGTACTGGCTGCCAATCCTCTCGACGACATCACCAACACGCGCTCGATTGTGACCATCTTCCATGATGGGCGCACCGTTGCGCCCAAGGTTCCAGTGGTGATGGCTAAGTAGCCACCCCCAGATTTCTTTCTTCAAAACCAAAGACGGGCACCCGTCTTCCGTCGCAGGGAAAGAGTTCACCGGTGTGAGGCTCTTCTAGTTCTTTTGTTTTCTGGCGGTCGGTCCCGCTTCGCGTACGCCTGCGGGCGCTTTGAATTTAGCGAAATTCTTTTCGAATTTTTCCGCCAGCATCAACGCCTGCTGATCATAAGCGTGTGTGTCTTTCCAGGCGTTGCGCGGATTCAACAACTCCGCCGGCACGTCAGGGCAGCTGCGCGGGATGCTTAAGCCGAACGCGGGCTCGGTGACGAACTCGACGTTGTCGAGGCGTCCTTCCAACGCTGCGTTTACCATGGCGCGGGTGTACTTCAAGCTCATGCGCTCGCCGGTGCCAAAGGCGCCCCCGGTCCAGCCGGTATTTACGAGCCAGCATTGCGCATTGTGCTGCTGTAGCCGTTCCCCGAGCATCTTCGCGTATACCGCGGGAGCTAAAGGAATGAAGGGCGAGGCAAAGCAGGTGGAGAACTCCGGCACCGGTTCGCTGCCCAGTCCTGCTTCCGTTCCCGCCAGCTTGGCTGTATATCCAGAAAGAAAGTGATACATGGCTTGCGCCGGATGGAGCCTGGCGATCGGCGGCAGCACACCGAACGCATCGGCAGTAAGGAAGAGAACATGATTGGGATGACCGCTCACGCCAGGGATGACGGCGCTGGCGATGAACTCTACCGGATAGGCAGCCCGGGTGTTTTCCGTGTAGCGGATATCGCTGTAATCCGGAGCCCCGGTTTGGCTATCGATCACTACATTCTCGAGCACTGCGCCAAAGCGGATGGCATCGTAGATCTGTGGTTCCTTTTCCGGGGATAGATCGACGCACTTGGCGTAACAGCCACCTTCGATATTGAAGACGCCGGCCTCACTCCAGCCGTGCTCGTCATCTCCGATAAGCCGGCGTTGCGGATCCGCCGATAGTGTGGTTTTTCCTGTTCCCGAAAGCCCGAAGAACAGCGCTGTGTCTCCGCCTCTCCCCACGTTGGCCGAGCAGTGCATTGGAAATACGTCGCGCGGGGGTAAAAGAAAATTCATCACGCCGAAGATCGATTTTTTCATCTCGCCGGCATACTTGGTGCCGCCGATGAGAATGATATGGCGGGTGAAATCCGTAATAATGAATGTGCTCGAATGGGTACCGTCGCGCTCCGGCACGGCCTCGAACTCGGGAGCCGCAATCACGGTAAATTCGGGCCTATGACCGGTCGGTTCTTCTGCGGGCAGGCGCACGAACAACTGCTTCACGAACAGTGCGTGCCAGGCATACTCAGCAATCACTTGCACGGGAAGGCGGTAATGTCTGTCAGCACCGGCATACAAATCGAGAACGTAAAGATCGCGTTCCCGCATATGAGCCACCACCCGCTCCAGCAACGCTTCGAACCTTGTCGAGTCGAAGGGCTGGTTCACCTTGCCCCAATCCACCGTGTCGCTGGTGATGGCATCCCGCACGATGAACTTATCTCGGGGAGAACGTCCCGTTCGTGCGCCAGTCAACGCCACCAGCGCGCCATTATCGGCCAGACTCGCCTCGCCCCGGGCAATCGCCGCTTCCACCAGTTGCGGCGTCGAGAGGTTCCTGTGGACGTGGGCGCCTTCCACCAGCTTGGCTGTCAATGCGATCGCCTTCACTGAATCCACTCGGGTACCCCCCTTGGCAACTACTCAGGTAAGTGAGTTTACCCGTGTGCAACCGTTGCGGCAACGATTTTTGGGCGCCCTGCCCAATGGCTGTTGTCTTGGTCGCAATGGCCCGGACCCGGATTTCCTGTGAAGTTCGGTGGATTGATGAATTTCATGCGGCTTTCCTCAATGAAAGCCGCACACTTGGAGGTTGCTCGGTGCCACGTGCAGGAAATCCGGGGGAGGGGGACTTGACAAGCTACCGGCTGCGACAGAGCGCACGTTCAGGAGGTTGGCATTACAGGCAATTCGGGCAGCAGGCTGGAATGTCCAACTTCCTCCATGACGGCTGCAACCTGCTCCAGCACTTCATCCACGCTCATGGTGTACATCTCGCGCCCGTTGTCGTACCCGCTCTCCGCCGCCTGCTTCAGGTAGCGGCCAGCTACTTGGGCCGCCAGCCGGTCGGTGATGACGTGGCCAGAGCGCTCTTTCTGCACCACCCAGGCGTCTGCGGGCATAGCGATCCAGACCGGGCGGCCATTTACCTCGAACCGGATGTCGACCGCGTCCGCGTGTCGGGTGGCGATGGCGACCACGTTCGCCGTCCACCGGCAGTGCAGGTCTTCTCGGGTCCAGTGATCGGTTACATGGAAGTCTTCATACATGGCTAATAGCCTAGCATTTCAAGCCTTATCCTATGTCCTTAGACGCCTGTGGCGGGCGCCAGAGGCAGGTTCTTTGCCTGGTACTGGAACCAAACGAGAAAAAATTAAAAAAGAAAGAGAATTTACCCTGAAATCTGCGTCCAATTAGGCGACACTAGTACGAACTTTTGACCGTGTTGAGGAGCAACTAAAAAAGTGGTGCATAATCCCGAAATCATACAGCGATTCGAACAGACGCTTCGGCGGCAGGAAAAGCAGTTGGAGCACTCCATGATCTCAGCGGTGGAGCAGGGCCGTGAAGTTGCAGCAGACAGTGCCCTGGACGCTGCTGACCAAGCTGTGCAGTCCTACCAGAAAGAGATGCTTTTCAGCCAGAGCACCAGCGGACACGAGCAATTGGCCTTGGTACGCCTGGCCCTTAAGCGAATCGACGAGGGTAGCTATGGAGAGTGCATTCACTGCGGCAAGACCATCGGCCTGAAACGACTGGAGGCTCTTCCCTGGACCCCGTACTGCATCGATTGCCGGGAGAAGATCGAGAACGGCGAGATCGAAGATCCTGTTGCCGCCGCTTAAATTTGCCGGCCGCTTCTGAGGCAGCGCCGCGGTTTGCCGGTTTGACCCGCAAACTTCGGCGCTGCTAAACTTTAGAGGCCCTCGCAGACGGCAAAAGTCACCGCTGCTGAACTGCGACCCGCCTAAGATCGGCTTCTGAAGGAAATTAGTGGACACCCAGACACGTCACGCGCTCAAACAAGACCGTTTAGTCGAAGCCACCAAGACCAGTGTCGATTGGTTTCAGGAAAATCGATCCAGGGTAATGACCGCCGCCGTTGCCGCGGTCATCTGCCTGGCCATCGTGGTGGTTGGATTGATGCTTTATGGTAAGCGCTCAGCAGCGGCCGACCTCGCTTTTGGCGAGGCGATGGATACCTACAATACGCCGCTCGCTCAACCGGGACAGCCTCCGACCCCCGGGCAGAAGACCTTTGCCACCGCGGCGGAGCGGGCGAAGTCGGCTAACCAGCAGTTTGTGCAGGTGGCTGACCAGTACGGCTTATTTGAAGCGGGCAAGACTGCCAGGTACTTCGCAGGAATAACGGCGATAGATATGGGCCAGACCGGTTCTGCGGAAACCTCCCTGAAGAAAGTCGCCGATGGACACGATGCCGCGTTAGCGTCGCTGGCCAAGCTGGCCTTGGCCAACCTGTACCAGCAGACCAACCGCAGCAGTCAAGCCGTGGACCTTCTCAAACAGCTCATCGCCAAACCAACCAACACCGTGCCCGCCGATGCCGCCAAATTGCAGTTGGCAGCGCTTTACGAGAAGACCAATCCCGCCGAAGCCAACCGAATTTACGCTCAGCTCAAGAGTTCGAAATCGGCCGCCGGCCAGATCGCCGCGCAAAAGCTACAGCAGAAGTAGCGAATCCCACTCAATGCGCCGGAGGCGCAGTCACCGTAGCTCCCGGCTGCTGTTCGGCGTCTGTTTGAAACTTTTTATATTGATCGAAGCGAATATCGACATTCGCCCGGATGCCCGCCACCAGAAAAGCCCTTGCTTGTAGATGCAAGGTGATAGCCGTTGGCAGCCAAGCCTCGTTGCGGATCAGCGCCTGATCAAAAACCAGGTTGCTGCCCTTGGCAACTGACGCCAGCAAGCCGAAGCCGACATGGTAATTTTCGTCGAGCGTCGCGCTCATGCGCGAGACCTCGCGGTCCGCTTCATCGATCCACACCGTGCCACTCACTTTCTTGAGCGCCTCTTCGTCCCGGCCGTGCGTTTTGGCATGTTCATCGCCGGCGAAGTCGAAGGCGATGGTGTCTCGCCCGTTCAGGCTCACGCGGCGCGGCCTGGAAAAAGAAACGATCTGCAGCAGCCGCGAGACCGTGATGTCATCTTTCTCCGTGTTGTCCCGATACCCAGGTTGCGAGATCTTTACCACTTCTTTGTTGACCCGGTCTTGTTCTTTGCGCGCCTGGTCCGGAGTGAGATCCTTGCCATCCTTGCGCACCAGCTTTTCTACCCGGTGTCCGTTTACAAAGAAGACCTCGTGCTCTTCGGTTTCGACCTTTTTGGTGTTCCCGCTGCTATCCAGTTGCCGGGTGGTCTGCACCGCTCGGAATGTATAGTTCTCGCGAATTTTGTCCAGCTGCTTCTGGTGAGCCTCCACTTCCCGCAGCACAGTCGCGGCATCCGGTATCGTCGTCTGTTCGCTTGCCGCCGCGGCGCGGGGAGGCAGCACTACCCCTCCCCCGCCGAACCCTGCCAGCGCGGCTACCAAAGCACCCGTTGTGAGCCATGGGCTCGAGCGCATATCTTGCCCCTTACCGCCCATCTTAGCGTAGGCTGTTACAACGAAAAGCTTCCCTGAATCCTTTGCGTTCCCACGAGAGGATTACGGGTTCTGGTGCGAAAGGAAATCGACACGATGGTGAATTTGCTTTTGAAGTGGGTTATCGGCGCCTTGGCCCTGCTAGCCGTAACGTATATCGTTCCCGGTTTCCGGATAGTGAGCCTGCCCTCAGCCCT
This sequence comes from uncultured Acidobacteriaceae bacterium, assembly GCA_963743365.1. Lineage (GTDB taxonomy): Bacteria > Acidobacteriota > Terriglobia > Terriglobales > Acidobacteriaceae > PALSA-350. The sequence continues at coordinate 57,883 of CAVUQE010000007.1, read as the reverse complement.
AGTGGCAGTCCTGGTGATCGGCTTTCTGAATATGACGCTGGGCCTGCTTTTGAAAATAATCACCTTTCCCTTCGCCATTCTCACGCTGGGTTTGCTGTTTTTGGTGATTAATGCGTTCATGCTCATCCTGGCGAGCAAGATTACCCCGGGACTGCAAATCGCCAGTTTCGGCGCCGCCTTCATTGGGGCCGTGGTGCTGGCAGTGGTTCACGTTGTGATCGAGGCAGTCCTTTAACGCATTTTTGCTAACACTGTGGTCTGGTGGGATCAGTTATGTGCGGCCATTCTTTCCACCCCAAGCACGCAAATGGCGCGTGCCCGGGGGCCCCGGTCTTGGCGGAATGGCCGCGTCGGCTTCAGTTTCTTGGTCTACACCCTTAGCAAAATGCTCTAACCCGCTTATGAATCGGGTTGGTCAATTGCTCCGCGAATCAGTGAGCCGAGTCGGGAGCGGAATCACCACCGGCAGCGGGGACGGGAGCATGGGGCGCTGCAACCCCGCGTGGCAGCGGCGTCGGGGCACCGTTTGGGAGCACTGCCCGGCCCGACCTGGAACGGCCGCGTCCCTGGTTTACAGGCGTGGGCTGTACCGGAACCGGCTCTACGGGCACGTGCACCGCCGACGCAGTCCCGAATCCTCCGGCAGCTGGGGCCACGACGCGCTGCGCACCGGTCACCGGAACGCTTTGTGGGGTGGCATGGTGGTGAAGCACCATGTTGCGCAAAGCAGGGTTCAGCGCTACGGCCGATAGGGCAACGGCCGCCGCCACGGCGCAGGCGGAGAAGGCCTGGATCATGGAAACGGAAAAGCCCTTGCGTGGAGTTCGTAGCCGCAGGTTGACGCGCCGTTCCAAACCGGGGGAGGCTCAACACTACCCAGCCGGCGCAGCGTCTCGTCGATTTCTGAATGCATGCTCATTGCAATGTCCCTTCCTGCTCCAATAAGGCCGCGAGCGCGTGTCGCGCACGGTAGAGCCGAGAGCGGATGGTCGATTCGGTTGTCTTAAGTACCAGGGCTATCTCTACGGTCGAAAGTTCTTTCACGGCGGAAAGCAGCAATACTTCGCGCTCTCTTGCCGGCAAAGTATCGATGAGGCGAAGAATCCGCGCATGACGCTGGGCGGTGATTACCATCTTTTCCGCACTCAGCTCGTCCGCGGGCAGTACCCGCGCCAGGTCTTCAAAATCGTCCGCCTGCGGCCGTGTTTTGGCGCGCCGTTTGCGGTCCAGGACAAGGTTCCATGCGATGCGCACTAGCCAGACGCGGTAGTCGCGCACCTCCGCCAGCTTATTGCGGTGCCGCAGAACGCGCAGGAAAGTCTCCTGCACCACATCTTCCGCATCGGCCGCGTTGCGCGTGACCGAATAGGCCACGCGGTAAAGGGTGGTGGAATACTCTTCTACCAGCGCGGTCACCTGGCCGTGCGTATCCTGCTCTGGTTTGGCCACTGCCTCGGCCTCCAGCCATCCGACGAATTGTCCTTCAACGGTTCCCATAGCGGTGGTTCGTGCCGTGTCTTGAACGGAGAGACTGTCGCATATAGAGACGCATCATACGCCCTTTCCGCTCGCCGTCCGTTCCCGCCTGCCCGATTGACATCTACAGTCGATTTATTGCTGACCGGGTATGCGGACGGCATCTATGATCATTCGTCATGCACGTCGCTGCTTCAAGACTTCTTCGCGTCCGTCCCCAGCTTTTGGGTACCTTGATGGTGCTTTGCTGGCTCATGAGGGCGCCTTGCGCCGGAGCCCAACCGCCGATTTCGGCCGGGAAGGTTACGGTCGGCTTGGTTTGGCGGCAGGGGACTGATCTTGCTGGTACTTATCAGGGTCACGCCCCGGCGGCGGATGCGGCCAAGCGGGTCTTCACCCTCAACCTGGCTTCGGACGGCACCGCCGTTTTCGACACCCTGTACATTGGCAAAGATAGCGTGACCCAGCATGGCCGCTGGATGCAGAGCGGCAGCCAGATCGTGCTCACATTTGACCCGATGGGGCCGCACCAACCGCCACGTCCGATAACCTTTCGCCATCGCGACCACGAGCTCAGCCCGATTCGATGGGATCCCAGTGAGTGGGGCCGGAGTGGCCCGCCTGTTCTGCACCGTGCCCGGCCGAAGACAACCGTGGAAGGCGGGCTCTGACGATGGATGTCTTTTACAACATCATGCTGGGCTATTTCTTCGGCTTTGCCCTGGGGGTGGGGTGCGCGCTTGCGGTCTTTTACGCGATCTACTCCGGCGGATACCGGAAGGCCATCGAGCACTCGCTGTTGCCGCAAAAGCCGAAACGCTACCAGGAGGCAATGGCTGCGGCTGTACGGCGCCTGGAAAAGGAAAAGCTGCCCGAACCGCCAGTGACCTGAGCTAATACAGCCGCGGACAAACCCTACAGACGAAGGGCACGGCTTCAGTCGGGCCGTAAAGGCCATGTGCGATAGACGGCTTTAGCCACTGGGGTACGATTTTAAAATGCCTAGGCCGAAAGTACCCGCTTGGCTGAAACAGGCTGGCCGTGGTCACATTTGACACCGACCGCTCGAAAACCGTACCTCAGACTCTAAAGCCCTTCGTATTCTCAATCGTTTACGGCCCGACTAAAGTCGTGCCCTGATACAAAGCATTAGTTCTTCCGCAGCTCTAAAGTCGTGCCCCGGTACAAAAATGAGTTCTTCCGCAACCTGTTTAGTCAAGCCGCAATCGGGGCGATCGATGGGGGCTTCGGCCTTCTGCGGGACATCTTTCAACGCTTCACGCCCAATGAATTTTGAAAACCACTCGGACGAGCCTTTTCTGATGGTACGAACTTTATCCCGTATGATCCGCCTGAATAATATTGGGCTTCACGGGTTACGAAAAAACTCAGGTTTTGTATCAGGGCACGACTTTAGTCGGGCCGTAAACGATTGATAATACGACGGGCTTTAGCGCCTGGGGTTTTGCTTTTCCTGGCCGGTGCAGAGCTGCCTCAGGAGTAATTGATTTTCAATTCCTTCAGCGACGGCAGGAAGGCCGGGTGCACCTCCACCCTCAATCGTCCCGCCTGCACCCCAGGGTCGGCGTTGGCGATCGCCAACGCCTCTGCGGCTGTTCCAGCGGAGATGATCGATATCCCGACCAGCGGCCCGTCGTCGGTAATCGGACCTGCCAGCAGGTAGCGCCCAGCTTGCACCTGTTCGCGTATGAATGCCAGCTGGCGCGGCACCAAGTCGGCCACGTCCGCGCCGTGGGTATCGTTCCAGCGTTCGCCCTTGAGTAGAAACCCAATGAAGTAGGGCTCTACATCGCGAGGGATATTCTTCATTCGCGGCTTTTCTATGGGGGACGATTCTTCCGTCATTCTGCTTACTTCGCCGCCTCTACCAGCAACTGGTGCGCCGCTTCGGTCTTGCCTTCCTTCTGTAACAGAGCGGCGTGCTGACGCAGAATGGCGCGCCGCTTCTTCTCCGCCGAGGGTTCCCCCGAGTCAAACGATGCTTTGCGGAAGTTCGCCTCCGCTGCTCGATAGTCGCGGTCGGCCTTATCCATTTCGCCCAGCTGGGTGTAGATCATTGCCCGATGCCAGTAAGCCGTGCTCCACTCCGTCGACCCGGGCTTTACGGCTTTAGGCACGAGCGAGACCTCCTGGTCGAACTCCTCCAGCGCTTCCTTCTTATGATCGAAGGCCGCCAACGCGATCCCGTATTCGTCGTGCGCCAACATTTTGTCCACCATGCGTTCCCGGGGAGGATACTGGTCGGCCAGATCGCGCTGCTGCTTGCAGTAATCCAGCGAGAGGGGGTCCTGGGCGGTGAGCAGGTTCACGCACTTCACCATCAACTTGCCCACCTGGTCACTCAACTCATTAGCCTTGTCATCGCTGCTCAATGGAGAAGGGGGCGGCGCGCTTGGCTGCGCCTTTTGTTGACCGGACGCCTGTGCACGGAGCAGGAGTTGCGGTTGGCTTCCAATCATGAGCACGGCCACGCAGCAGCAGATGCAAACGCGCATAATAACCTTCATTCCGGGCATAAGCCTACTGATTGATTATGCCGGATGAGCAAACCGGAGTGGCGCCTACGTAGCCCCCGGTTAATAGCACTATTGTGTAGTTCGCAGGCTTTGTGCCTCGCTGTGCTTGCCCTGGCGGTCCAGCACATCTGCCCGCTGCGCCCGGACTCGCTGGCGTAGTTGCGTGAGATGCTGCGCCAGCCCCGCATTCCCGATGGCCCCTGCGATGCCCTTGGTCAGGCTATCCTCGGCCGTCCCAAGATCGGCCGCCGCTTGCTCCCACTGTTCCAGTTGCTGATAAGCAGTCGCGCGGTGCCAGAAGGCTGCCGCCCACTGCAAACTATCAGGCTTGACGGTGCTTTCCGGCAGCAGTGCGATCCCGCGGTCGAAAACGGCCAGTGACTGTTTTGGCTGGTGCGCAATGGCCAGCAGGGCAACGCCATACTCGTCGTAAGCCACGATGCGCGCCATATGCTCGGTGGCGGCGCCGCTTTCGGCCTCATCGAGCTGCGCTTTGCATGCCGCAACGGCTTTTGCGTCCTGCTTCTCCAGCAGTTCGGTGCACATAGAGCTGGGTACCTGTGCGGACGCAGTCCCGAGGCTGAACAGAAGCGCGACAATTGAGAAAACTGCTCCCGCTGCGCTATATGACAACGTGAATCTCCCCCTGGAGCCCCACTGCGGGACCCGGATTTCCTGTACACCCCGCTGGACACGACCGCGTGTGCGGCTTTCATTAAGGAAAGCCGCATGGAGTGCACCGACGCCAACCAGCTCCACAGGAAATCCGGGGGCACACGGTGGTCCCGGATAGAATAACCTCCAGCATGTCTGACCGGCTCTACTACGCAGACCCATCTCTGTCCTCTTTCGAGGCGCGGGTTTCCGATATTCGCGAGGTTTCCCGGAACCAGGGGCGGTCATTGTGGCAAATCGCACTGGACCGTAGCGCCTTCTATCCCACCAGCGGCGGCCAACCGCATGACACCGGCATGCTCACGGCTACCTCGTCGGGCGGCGCTCTGCTGGAAGCGCCCATCCTCGCGGTAGAGGAGGACGAGCAAGGGGAGGTGTGGCACACCACGCCGAAGCCGCTCCTTGCGGGAACTGCGGTGCGTGGTTACGTCGACTGGAGCCGTCGTCGCGACCACATGCAGCAGCACTCGGGTCAGCATCTGCTATCCGCGGTGTTCTATCGCCAACTGGGCGCGGCAACTGTCTCTTTCCATCTGGGCGAGATGACCTCGACCATCGATCTCGCCCGCGAAACCATTACGCAGGAGGAATTGGAGCGGGTCGAGGACGCGGCCAACGAGATCATCGCCGAGGATCGCGCGGTTACGATGCGCACCATACCGCGGGCCGAAGCCGAGATGCTGCTGTCTGCCGGCACTTTGCATAAATTGCCGGAAAGGGAAGGAGACATCCGGCTCATCGAGATCGATGAGGTCGACCTCAACGCCTGCGGCGGCACACACGTGCGTTCCACGGGCCAGATAGGCGGTCTACTGATCCGCGGGACTGAACGCGTGCGGCAGGGGATTCGCGTCGAATTCGTCTGCGGTATGCGCGCAGCGGTGACCGCCCGTCGTGATCTGGCGACGCTTACGCGAGCGGCTACCGCCCTTTCAGTGGGCCGTCTGGAGGTTGCGGAGGCGGTGGAGCGGCTATTGGCGGAGGGCAAGGCCGCCCACAAGGCACGCCAGAAACTTACCGAGGAGATGGCCGGTTACCACGCCTCGACGCTGCTGCTCGAATATCCTTCGGGTCTGGGCCGTCGAGTGCTGCGCAGAACTTTTAGCGACCATGATGCCAACTATCTCAAGCTGCTGGCGTCGCGGCTGGTGGCCTCGGCTGGAGAAACCTGCGCGCTGCTGGCCTCCACCCAGGAGGAACCGGCCCGGGTGGTGATGGCGGCCAGCCGCGGATGCCAAGGTCGACTGCGGCACCCTGCTGCGCGAGGCACTTGCCGCTTATGGTCTACGAGGAGGTGGATCCCCCGGAATGGCGCAGGGCCAGATTCCCAAGGCCAGTTTGGACGAGCTCTTCGGCGGCCTCGAAGGCCGTCTCACATCACATTAATCGGCAAAATGCTTTAAACTGATGCTGGTTGTTCCCACCATTGTGGGGCTATAGCTCAGCTGGGAGAGCGCCTCGTTCGCAACGAGGAGGTCAGCGGTTCGATCCCGCTTAGCTCCACCAAAAAATCAAAAGTTTGGGTAGCGTCCATCGACGTCCGACTTCCCTTGCGGGGTTAACCCGGCGCCATGAAATCTCGAAAAAGCGCAACTGCGAATCATCCTGCGGGATGCAATAATCGCAAAATGAATTTTCCTGATCGTCACGCCAAGATAAAGTTGATTGCCGCAGCGGCTGTGTTTGCGGCCGCCATCGTAGCTATGCCTCGTGGAATGGCGCAGTCTGAGCAACTGCCCGAGCGAGTTCGTCAATCAACTCCGGCCAAAGTTGTGGCCGAGCACATGGCGGCGTTCAGTTCCTGCGACTGGAAACGCCTCATGGCTCAATTTCCCGACAACGTGGAGTTCTTTGGTCCCAATGGAATGACGGTGCGCGGCCGCAAGGCGCTAGGCGAGATGTTTGCCAAGGTTGTGAAGCCGCCGGCTCAGGGGGGGACATGCGGATTGAAGATCACGACTGAGCACACCTTCGTGGTCGGCGACGTGATCAATGTTCAGTGGCGGGCGGATGCTCCCTTTCTGGCAGAGCCCTACCGCGGAGCCGATGCCTATGAGACCAAGGATGGCCTGATGGCCGCCCAGGTTACGACCTTCGATGCCGCTGCCCTGAAAATGAAACACTAGTTCCATCGGGGCAGCTTCGGTCCCCGCTTCATTGACATCCCTCGGCAAGCGGGGGCACCATTATCCGCAAGAGAATTGCCACTGCAAGGAGTTGTCCATGCCCACAACTGATGAAGCGATGACGACCGCGATCCATAAGCCTGCACTCGGCGCAGCCGCGGCCGCATTCATGGCCAAGAAACATCAAATGCTGATTGACGGCAAGTGGGTGGACGCACGCAGCGGCCAAACCTTTGCGGTTGAGGATCCAGCGACCGAAGAAATCATCGCCCACGTGCCGGCAGGGGATAAGGCGGATATCGACCTCGCGGTTGCAGCCGCGCGCCGCGCCTTTGAGACCGGACCCTGGTCCAAAATGTCACCCGGCACAAGACAGCGGCTCGTCTGGTCGATGGGCGACCTGCTCGAGCGCCATGCCGACGAGCTGGCCGAATTGGAAGCGCTCGACAATGGCAAGCCGGTGACCAACGCACGCCGCGACGATGTCGGCGGCTCGATCGAGATGTTTCGCTACATGGCGGGATGGGCAACGCGGCTCAACGGCGAGCAGATCCCCGTCTCTTCGCCAGGCAACTGGCACGTCTACACGATGCGCGAACCGGTCGGAGTCGTCGGCCAGATCATACCCTGGAACTTTCCCTTGATGATGGCGGCATGGAAGCTGGCGCCGGCACTGGCCGCGGGATGCACCATCGTGCTCAAGCCCGCGGAGCAGACTCCGCTCTCCGCGATTCGTCTGGGTGAACTGGTTACCGAAGCCGGTTTTCCCGACGGCGTCGTGAACATCGTCACTGGGTATGGGGAGACGGCCGGGGCCGCCCTTGCCGAGCATCCCGATGTCGACAAGGTCGCCTTCACCGGCTCAACCGAAGTCGGCAAGCTGATCGTTAAGGCAGCCGCCGGCAACCTGAAGCGGGTCTCACTTGAACTGGGCGGCAAATCGCCGGCCATCGTCTTCCCCGATGCGGATCTCGAACTCGCCATCGCCGGAACAGCCAGCGCGATCTTCTACAATCAGGGCCAGTGCTGCACTGCGGGCTCGCGCTTGTTCGCCCACAAATCGATCTTCGACAAGATCGTCGAAGGCGTCACCAGGGAGGCGGGCAAGCTCAAGATCGGGCATGGTCTCGATCCGTCGGTAAACCTCGGGCCGCTGGTCTCGAAGGAACAGCACAACCGCGTAACCGGCTTCCTTGACTCAGGACGAAAAGAAGGCGCTGAAGTCGTTACTGGAGGCAAGGCAAGGGGCAACCAGGGTTACTTTGTCGAGCCGACCGTGCTGGCCCGGACGGATCGCAACATGAAGGTGGTGCGCGAAGAGATATTTGGACCGGTGGTATGCGTTCAATCCTTCGACGATGCAGACCTGGATGCAGTGGCCAAATTCGCCAATGACACCGAATATGGCCTGTCCTCAAGCGTCTGGACGCAGAACCTGAAGGCTGCCCACATGATGGCGCGCAAGATCAGGTCGGGCACCGTCTGCATCAATACTCATAACTATGGCGATCCTGCGTGGCCGTTCGGCGGTTACAAGCAGTCCGGATGGGGCCGCGAGATGGGCAAGGAAGTCATGGAGCATTACACCGAAACCAAGGCTGTAGCTGCCCGGCTCTGAGGGCAGCTACGGTTGTTGTCCAGCGGCGGAAAAGGTATTACAGGCGCTGACTTGGCCGCTGTTGAGCCCGCGGTTGAACCATCCCACGCGCTGCTGCGACGAACCGTGAGTAAATGAGTCGGGGGTCACGTATCCCCGCGCCATCTTCTGCATGCGGTCATCGCCCACTGCGGCTGCGGCTTGGAGGGCGGCCGGCACATCCCCTTGTTCGAGGATGTTCCGGTCAGCCGTGGAGCGCGCCCACACTCCAGCAAAACAATCCGCCTGTAATTCCATCGCTACGGATAGCTGGTTACGTGCCCGCGGGTTCTGTTGCTGCATGGCACGTACCTTGCTCTCGATGCCCAGCACATTCTGCACGTGATGCCCAATTTCATGTGCGATTACGTATGCCTGGGCAAACTCGCCTGAAGCACCGTACTGTTTCAGCTGATCCCAGAACCCGAGATCGAGATACACCTTCTGGTCTGCCGGGCAATAGAAAGGGCCGGTGGCCGATTGTGCAGCACCGCAACCCGACTGCGTGTAATCGCGAAAAAGCACCAGCTTCGCTCGCGGATAGCGAATATTCTCCCGAGCAAGAATCCGCGTCCATGTGTCCTGGGTATCACCCAATACAAAAGAGGCTAGTTGTGCTGAACGGTCTTCTTGCGGAGAGGCAGCCCGCGGCGCACCCTGCTGCACATGGGTAGCTCCACTGCCTGAAAAATAAGCCCCAATGTAGTTTCGGCCGGTGACTAGGCTGATCACCAACAGGATGAGAAAGCCTACGATTCCGAGGCCGCCCCCGCCGAAGCCGCCGCCCGACTGGCCTCGCCGATCCTCAACGTCGCTGCTAAGACCACCAGGAGTCCATCGCATAGAGTGCTACGAGTTTAGAACGAGCCTGCCACGCTGGAAGCAAAATATGCGGAATTTTCATTTTGCCGGACGCAGAGGTTTTCGTTCCTACGCAAACATTCAAGCTCGGTTGTGCGTCCATTCTTGTAGGTTCAGTCTTGGTTGGGTACGCAGCAATCACACGTCGAAGGGGAGGCGAATGTGAAAGCATCGATCTTGATCGTGGGAGACGACCCGGTTCTCTTACACACACGCGCGGAGCTGCTGCGGGATTGGAACGTAGTGGCCGCAAGTTCAAGGGATGCGGAAAATGTTGTTCATGCGCAGCCCTACGACCTATTGATCTTTTGTCAAACTGTGCAGGAGAAAGTAGGAAGAAGCCTGATCGATCAGGCTCTGCACCTGCATCCTGAATGCAGAATATTGACCATCCGCTCAGCAGGAGAGCGGCACTTGGGATCACAGACTTATCAGGTGGAGCTGAACAATCCGGGCGGCTTGCGGTCCACAGTCGCCCAAATTCTGAACGCTTGCCCGACGCCAGCTTCCGTGTGAAGCCTCATTGAACTTTTCTACATAAAGGCTAGCGCGATGCCCAGGAGCACAGCCAGCACATGAAAACCGAAGGTGCGCAGAGACTGGCTAGTGGCTTTGATCCCGCCGACTAGATCCGCCCGCGATTCGTCGGAATGCTCGCTTTGCGGATTGGTAGGGGCGGGGGGTACCAAGCAAAACCTCTTTCCGTTCTTGAGATTATCGACGGATTCAGCGGAAATTTGCTCCCCCTCCCTCTACAACCTTTAGTGCAGGTACCCTTCTTGCGCCGGGGGAGAGCATACCGGGCACTTGTTGTCGACAACCTCTCACACGGACTGTGACGTCCGGGGTGAACCTAGGCCGCAATAGAGCCAACTCCGATTTATTCGTTCGGTTGGGTAGCTCTGATATCCGGTAGCGCCTCGCCCCGCTTGGGTAAGCTGTCTACAGGGTAGGGGCTGATGCGTGCCGGCATCGCTGGTGCGCCAGGTCCCGCACTGGGTGTTGCATCTGGTTCGATGAGCCAAACCCTTCGGGCCGGATAATGGCGCACCAGCTGCACATTCCAAGCCGGCTTCAACTCGCGCGCCCAGATCACTTTCTGTTGGTCTATCTCAGCCAGATTCCACACCCATTCATAAAGCACGTCATGCTCCGGTCCGTAGCGTACGATGGCCAGTTGCTTGCCGGGCTGTTGTTCCAGAAATCTCTGCGCCACAGCCCGCGCCTCAAGGCGATTCTCGTAGGAGGACCAGTTAAAAGGCGACTCTCCGTCCACATGGAAGTGAAAAACAGCCAACGCCGTGTGCACCAAGAAGAGAAAGCCGCACCCCAGTGTCAGGTTCACCACCATCGCTCTGCCGGCCCCCGCTCGTCGGCTCAAGGTGGCCAAAGAGCGCAGGCCCACGGCTACCAAAACAAAAGCCGGCGCTACAAACGGAGCCTCGTACGTAGGCATGTGAAAGGTGGTGAGCAGTGAGCAGAACGCTCCGCAAAGGAGCATAGCCATAACCACACGCAGACCTGGCTTTAAGCGCGTGTGGACGAGCATCCACACTGCCCAGGCATACCAGATCAACGTCACCGGAAAGGAGTGGCCGAGCAGGATGGCAAGCAGACCAATAGCCACAAAGACCCCGTCGGTTAACAGGCGCCGCCCCGCGGCAGGTTGACGGTCTCGCGGGATAAGCAACGGGACGAGGAACGGCAAAAGCAGCAGGGGCCGCACGAAGATCTGCAGAAATTGAATGGGCCGTTCAGCCACGCGCAGCATTCCAAGCGCGATGTTTTGGTGCAGATGGGTCCAGTAAGACATCTCCCAGACGGTATTGAACTGCCGGGTTTGCAGAGAGTAATAGACGGGAATCGTCTTGCGGAGCGGTTGCCACAAAAAAGAGGGGACTACGGACTGCTGTTGCCGCCACAATTGGTAGGCGGAGACGGCCGCGTGTCCCGTACTGGAAAAGTTGTCGTAAGCAAGCCAGGCAAAGAAGGCAAACAGCATGCCGCTGATGGGCAGCAGGGTGCGCACCAGGCGGAAGCGGCGTTCCCTCCAGTCCTCCGACCTGATCCACCACGCGAGCAACACGATCGCCGCCGGCAATACCAATCCAAGGCCTTCAAAGGGCCGGGTAGATGCAAGCAGGCAACAACCCGCGCCAAACCACCATGCATCTCGTATTCTTTGCCTGCTCAGCAATCGAGGCAGCGCGCCCACCACTAGCGCGCTTCCCAGCGCAATCACCGATCCGCCCCAATAGGAGTTGGTCCAGTAGGTAAAAACGCCAAATCGAATCGCGAAAATGAGGGCGATCAGCAGGGCCCAGGCAGGCCGGGTCCACCCGCGCAGCATCCAGTAGAACGCCCCGCACATCAGCCCCACGCTCAAACAAACGCCCATCCACGGCATCCTGAAAAGCACTTCGCCCAGGCACAGGAAGACAGCCTGGCCCGGCGGCCGCGCTGAGGCGTAGTGGGGAGTCTGTATCAGCTGGATGTTGTCGAAAAAGACCGCCATCGGAGGCGTTGGGTTGGCCAAACGGCCGTGGGCGAAGGTATCTGCTCCCAACAAGTAGCTGAACTCCTCCTGGATCTGCGGTTGGGGCACGGGGATCCATGGCAGCAGGGCAAAGCGCAGCAGCAAGGGAAGTGCTGCCACTAGCAGAGCAGAGAGGTAAGGGTGTCTGGCTATGCGCCGCAAGCGGTGCAGGGCACCCGAATAAAGTCGCAGACTGATGCGCGGCACTCGAAAAGCCAGCAGCAGGCTAAGCAGGGTGACGGCGAACTCAAGCACATAGAGCGAATGCGCACTTATCTGCAAAGGGGTTCAGCCTTCGTCGTGCAGAAAATCTTTCCTGGTGCGGCTCTCCGTCTCGCCCAGGCGCAGGATGCTTAGAAAGCAGCTGGCAAAGGCGACTTCGACGCCAAGCATCATCGCGCAGGCGGCGGGCAGAGTGATGCGCAACATCCCACTGGTGTTCAACTCCCCAAATCCAGTGAGGCGCCACAGCTGCACGCCGTAGAGTGTCGCGGCAAGTCCGGCCAGGGTCAGCAATGCTCCCAGCACTAAGCCTCGCTCAAGGCTCACGTAACGCAGCCATTTTTCAATCCACGGACGCCGCGGGAGCAGACCGGCCATCATGCCATACAGTTTGGCGAAACAGGCAAAGACAATCGCCTGAAAGCCGATCAAAATTGCGCCCAAGGTATAGACCAGGGTGTCGACGTCGAAGGAGACTCCGCCGATGTAACGCCGGTGCGGCAGCAGCCACAAACTGGCGCCCAACCCGAACGCCATCAACAGCAGGCCAGGATAGAAAAACAGCCAGCGCGGACTGTATAGGAAGAGAAAGCGGAGACCGCGCCAGCCGTCCCGCCAAGTGCGGAGATGCGGGGCGCGGCTGCGGCCATCGGGAGAGAGCGTTGTGGGCACCTCCTCCACGCGCATGCCCGCCAGGGTGGCCTTGACTACCATCTCGCTAGCGAATTCCATACCCGTGGTGCACAGGTGCATTCGCTCAAAGGCCTCTTTGCTCAAGCCGCGCATGCCGCAATAGAAGTCGCCGCACTTGGCGCCAAAGATGAGCCGGCCCAGGAAGCTCAGGGCCGGATTGCCCAAATAGCGGTGCAGAAATGGCATGGCCCCGGGAGCGATGCCGCCCTTGAAGCGGTTTCCCATGACCAGGTCGGCGCCGTGGCGCAGCGGCCCAACGAACCTGGGGACATGGGCAAAATCGTAGCTGGCGTCGGCATCCGCCATCACCAGGTAGCGGCCATAGGCCTGGGCGAATCCGCCCATGAGTGCTGCCCCATATCCGCGGCGGCGTATGGAGAGCAGGCGGGCCCCGAAAGCCACTGCAATCTCCGGGGAGCGGTCGGTGCTGCCGTTATCGGCAACCACGACTTCTCCATCAATGCCGGCTTCGCGCATGGCGGTGTGTGCCTTCTCGATACAGCCCGCAAGCGTTTCCGCCTCGTTGAGGCAAGGGATCACGACGCTGACTTCACAATGGCGATGCGATGATTCAAGCAAGACGAATATTTTCCTGGCTCTAGGATAAAAGAGCAGTAGGTAAGAGCATAAGGCATCTCCAAGCATGCACTACATCATTGGTTCCGGGCCTAGCGGGGTATCGTGTGCATACGCGTTGCTGCGCCAGGGGCGGAAGGTCACCCTGCTCGACGTGGGTTTGGAACTGGAGGCCGGACGGGGCCGGCAACTGGTAGCCTTGCAGTCGATTCCCCCACAGCAGTGGGGGCCGGCCGAGCGGGCATTCCTGACGGAAGGGATGGGAGCGGATACCGCGGGCATCCCAGCCAAACTGGTCTACGGCTCGGACTTTCCCTACCGCAGAATTCCCGGCGCAACCGAGGTCAAATTGGACCACGCAAGCGTCGCTACCTCCTATGCCCAGGGAGGCTTCAGCAATGTGTGGGGGTCAGTGGTGCTGCCGTATCGACAGCGCGACATGGAGGACTGGCCCATCGATGCAGATCGGCTGGCTACGCACTACCGTTCGGTCTTTGAATTTATGCCACTGGCCGCTCGGCGGGACGGGCTCGAGCAGCAATTTCCTCTCTATACCCAGAACGACGAGCCGCTCGCAATGAGCCGCCAGGCCACTGCCATGCTCCACGACATGGAGCGCCACACGAGCAGCCTGGCGGCAAAGGGAGTGCAATACGGAGCGGCTCGAGTTGCCGTGCATGCGCGGCAGAATGGTCACGATTGCGCACGCTGCGGGCTCTGCATGTACGGCTGTCCGTATCAACTGATTTATTCCACACGTACCACGCTGGGGCAACTACAACAGAATCCGGATTTTCACTATGTTCCCGGCTTTCACGCCAAGCGAGTGGAAGAAATCGGGGACCAGGTGAAAATAAGCGGCGTTCGCCTATTGGGGCAAGTAGAAGACTTTATCGGGGAGCGTGTTTACCTGGCTTGCGGCTTTCTCGAAACCACGGCGCTGCTCCTGCGGTCGCTTGATATGTACGACACCGCCACGGCGGCGTCGGACTCGCAGTATTTCCTGCTGCCCTTGCTGCGGCTTCGGGGCGTGGCCGGGGTGCGCACCGAGTCTCTGCATACGCTGGCCCAACTCTTTCTCGAAATCGACGATCGAACCGTGAGCCCCTACACGGTCCACCTGCAGACTTATACCTACAACGATCTTTTCGAGGTCGCTTTGCGCTCGGCATTGTGGGGAACGGGTAGAATCCTGGCCACGACTGCGATGCTTTCCCGCCTGCTCTTGTTTCAGGGCTATTTGCACTCGTCGCAGTCAGGCCGCATTTCGATCGAGCTCCGCCGCCAAAGCTCGGGAGAAGATTTGCTTTACGTCTCGGCCACGGAGCGGCCGGAAACCAGGCGGCAGATCAGCGCCGTCATCCGCAAACTATTCACCATGGCGGGCGATCTCCGCGCTGTACCGCTGCCGTCACTGCTGCGGGTTGGCGCTCCCGGCCGCGGTTTCCACGGCGGCGGCAGCCTGCCCATGCGCCAAAATCCGCAAGGACTGGAGACCGATGTCTTTGGGCGGCCCGCGGGCCTGCGCCGCATTCATGCGGTGGATTCGTCGATCTTCCCCTCGATCCCCGCAACGACCATCACGCTGACCGCGATGGCCAATGCGCACCGTATCGGTGACGAATGGGAGCTTTACGCATGAATCACAATACCAAGGTTTGTGCCTTAACCGGGGCCCACGGATACGTGGGTTCGGCTTTGCGTCGCGGCCTGACCGCCGCCGGCTGGACGGTAGTTTCTTTATCGCGAAGAGAGCAGCTGGACCAGGACGAGATTCGCTGGTCGCTTGACCAAGCCACCGGTTCGGAAGCGGATGCTCTCAGCGAAGAGCTGCGGCGCCGCGAGGTATCGGCAGTGGTGCACGCCGCCTGGGACCTGCGTCTCGTCCGCCCCCGCGATCTGGAACGGGTGAATGTGCAGGGCTCACTTCGCCTCCTCGACGCGGCCCGGGCAGCGGATGTGGCGCGGTTTGTTTTCATCTCCTCCATCAGTGCCTTTGATGAGGCCGAGTCGTATTACGGAAAAACCAAGCTGGCTGTCGAGCGCGAGGTGGCTAGGCAGGGCGGGGTAGTAATCCGGCCGGGCTTAGTCTACGGTGACCGCCCCGGAGGAATGTTCGGCGCACTCAAGGCACAGGCGGCCAGAGGAGCCATCATCCCGCTGCTGGGCAACGGACGCTATGCGCAATACCTGGTGCACGAAGATGACCTGGCTGCGGCCGTCGTTGCTGCAGTCTCTGCGGAGAAGGTGCCGCAGAAGGCGGTAACGGTCGCTCATCCTGATGCCTGGCCGCTGCGCTCCCTCATGCAGCAGGTGGCTCAATCCGCGGGCAGCAAACCGCGTTTTGTTTGTATACCCTGGCCGCTGGTTTATCAGGGCCTGAGACTCACTGAGGCAGTCGGGCTGAAGCTCGGCTTTCGCAGTGACAGTGTGATCGGGCTGGTGCGGCACAACCGGCATCCTGACCTGAATGCGTCTCTGCTTGGCGTTTCGCCCAGGTCTTTTATCGACTGGGAACGGGAGCAAACACAACGTAGTTCCGATTGATGTAGAGCCGGTAGTGGCCGGGTGTTGTATCTGCGAGAACCTGCAAGGGCGTGGGCCGCTTCAGGGCGGCATCGCGAATACCAGCTACGGAAAAGAGGTCGTGCGCGCCGACGTCCATCACAATAAACTTTGTGCCCTCGATAAAGCCCACCCCATAGGCGCCCGGCTTAAGCGTCTGCCCGTTAATGTCGAGAGCCACCTCGGTGATGAAATAGGCTTGATATTTCTGCTGCACTGAGGTTGAGTAGCCCGAAGTATCTACCAGGGTGCAGAGCACCAACATGCCATCGGGCAGCTTCACTCCGCCCGAGTTGCGTGCCTGCACGGTTGCTGCTTGCCCGCGGAAGAAGACCGTGGCCGGTAACACCTTGCCCGCTTCCGCGGCATTCATTATGCCCGCGCCCGGGGAAGAGTCGGCGGCATTCGCTTTCGTCGCAACAGAAAGGGATAAGGCCACCAGGGCGCAAAGCATCCAGGGCACGACGTGAAGGCGATTGAAGTGGGCAGCGTGAGATGTTCTGGACAACAGAGACCCTCCTTACCAGGTCGCAAAGATGAATGTACCATCGAGCCCGCCTCGCTTTCATTGCCTGGAAACACATTGTGCGGCGCTTCGCACATGTGGCCGCATCAAACCCCTGCGGGCCTGAGTTGCGTTCAGGAAATCCGGGCCGATGATTCCCTGCAGTAGAGTTTTAGATTGGAGCTTTCGTGCCCCTGCGCAAGTTGACAAAAAATCCGCGCCCCGAACCGCCGGCCGCCGCGGGAACCCAAGTCCAAACCGACCTGGATCGGCCAACAGCGGATGAGATCTACGAACAGGTTTCGCGCAATGCGCGTCACGAGCTGAATCGCTCGGTGATCGGCCTTTTCATTTCCGGCCTGGCTGGTGGAATTACCATGGGCTTGACCGCCCTGAGCACATCGATTGTGATCGCCAAGTTGGGGCAAAGCCCAACTGCCAGGTTCGTTGCCGACCTTTTGTATCCCATCGGATTCATCGCCGTCATTCTCGGCCGGGCGCAACTGTTTACGGAAAATACCCTTTACCCTGTAGCCTTGATGCTTGCTGAGCGCCGTCATGGTTGGAGAACCCTTCGCTTATGGGCCATCGTTCTTCCCAGCAACGTCGTGGGAGCGTTTCTCTTCGCGCTGCTTGCCGTGCGAACCGGCGCCCTTCGTCCGGAAGTTGTGGCTGCGATGACGCGTTTTGGGGTGGAAGCTGCCACCGTAACCACGAGCCATGTCTTCTGGAGCGGGGTGATCGGCGGCTGGATCATCGCGCTGGTCGCCTGGCTGGTGAGTGGCAGCCACTCCATCACCGGCTCCGTGATGTTGATCTGGCTTTTGACGTTTGTCGTGGGCCTGGGAGGCTTTGCTCACTGCATTGCAACCAGCGGCGAAATTTTAGCGGCGATTCTCGATCACCAGCTCGCAATGTCGAGGTACTTTGCCTGGCTTGCCCCGGCAACCTTGGGTAACATCTGCGGCGGCGTGCTGCTGGTGACTTTGCTCGAGTATGGCCAGGTGAAGGGCGGAGAAGAAGGGGGCTATTACCATTAGAGCCGAGGATGAACGTCAGTGACAGATTCTGAGAAGAAGACCTTTGCTCCCATTGAAAGCTATGCCGTGATCGGCGATTGCGAGACAGCCGCGCTTGTAGGCCTCGACGGCTCCATCGATTGGCTTTGCTGGCCGGAGTTTTCCTCCGGCGCGTGTTTCGCCCGTCTGTTGGGGTCAGAAGAAAACGGACGTTGGCTGCTTGCGCCCGTGGCAGAAGCTGTTAAGACCACGCGCAGGTACCGCGATCACACGCTCATTTTGGAAACGACGTTCGAAACCGCTGATTTCGCGGTGATGGTGATCGACTTCATGCCGATTCGCGGCACCAACTCCGACATCGTACGCATCGTGAAGGGAATTCGCGGAAGCGCGCCGATGCAGATGGAGCTATCCATACGCTTCGACTATGGAACGACCGTGCCCTGGGTGACGCGCGACGACGGCGGTATCCGCGCCATCGCCGGGCCTGATCTGGTGGTCCTTCGCACCAAGGCTCCGCTCGCCGGCGAAGATCTCACCACGGTCAGTGAATTCACCGTGAACGAAGGGGAGAGCGTCGACTTCGTGATGACCTATGGCCGTTCGCACTTGCATGCGCCGCGCGCTATCGATGTAAGCAAGGCCCTCGCAGAGACACAGAGTTTCTGGGAGCAATGGGCCGCCCAGTGCAGCTATCAGGGACCGTACCGCGAAATGGTGGAGCGTTCGCTGATCACACTGAAAGCTCTCACCTACCGGCCGACTGGTGGCATCGTTGCTGCCGTCACCACGTCGCTACCAGAGCAAATCGGCGGTCCCCGTAATTGGGACTATCGCTATTGCTGGCTGCGCGACGCAACGTTCACTTTGGATGCCTTTATGCATGGCGGGTATTACCAGGAGGCCAAGGCCTGGCAGCAATGGTTGCTGCGCGCCATCGCCGGCAGCCCAGACCAAGTGCAAATCATGTACGGCATTGCCGGTGAGCGCTATCTGCCTGAGCGCGAGCTGACCTGGCTTTCTGGATATGAAGACTCCAAACCAGTACGCATTGGGAATGCAGCATCAGAGCAGTTGCAGCTCGATATTTATGGCGAAGTGCTAGGGGCTTTTCATCAGGCGCTGGGCCGCTTGGGCAAGGATGGAGAGCTATCGTTTGCCATGCTGCGCCACTTGATCGAACATCTCGAAAGCATCTGGCAGGAGCCCGATGAGGGCATTTGGGAGACGCGCGGCGGAAGGAAGCACTTCACCTATTCCAAGATGATGGCCTGGGTTGCCTTCGATCGGGCTATCAAGGCAGCGGGAATATTGCATGCCGGTGCCCCCGTGGAACACTGGCAGAAGGTGCGAACGAAAATTCACGATGAAATTTGCAGTCAGGCATACAACGAGAAGCTGGGGAGCTTTGTACAGAGCTACGGCTCCGACCAGCTGGATGCCTCCCTTTTGCTAATGCCCATGACAGGCTTTCTTCCTCCCAAGGATCCGCGGGTCACCGGCACCCTGAAGGCGATTGAACAACAGTTGATGTCCGGCGGCTTGGTGCTGCGCTATAACACGGCCAAGTCTTCGGATGGGCTCCCCCCAGGGGAGGGTGTTTTTCTCGCCTGCAGCTTCTGGATGGTGGGTGCTCTCCAACTGCAAGGGCGTGATGCCGATGCAAGGAAGCTCTTTGAGCGGGTGTTGTCGCTGGCCAACGACGTGGGCTTGCTGGCGGAAGAATATGATCCTGGCGCCAAGCGCTTGGTAGGAAACTTTCCCCAAGCGCTTTCGCATATCGCTCTGGTGAACGCGGCTTTCAACCTGGCCGGACTCGCTTCTGGCGCGACGCCACCATCAAAGTAGGCTTCTTCCTGCATCCAACTGAAATCATCGCATTCTTACTCTTACAGGGTGTGGGGCTAAGACTGTTTCCTGCCTATACGCCAAAAAGAAAAGACCCGCCGGAGGAATGGCATGCACGTATTTGAAGTCTGGGCTCCTTATGCCCGAAGCATGGAAGTCAAAATAGAGAATGAGAGATTCTCCATGACCGGCAAAGGAAGAGGTTGGTGGTCCGCGGAAGTGGCCAGTGCGGGCCCCGCCACTGACTACGGGTTCGTGATCGATGGCCTGGAGCCGGCACTTCCCGATCCTCGCACGCGGTGGCAGCCGAACGGCGTACATGGTGAGTCGCGAGTGGTCGATGATGCCGCATTTGCCTGGAGCGACAGCGGCTGGCAAGCGCCGCCTCTCTCCAGCGCGCTCATCTATGAGCTGCATCTGGGCACCTTTACCCCCGAAGGAACGCTGAAGGCGGCGGAGTCCCACCTGGATTACCTGAAAGACCTGGGCGTAACCCACGTAGAGCTGATGCCAATTGCGAATTTTGCCGGCAAGCGTGGATGGGGTTATGACGGGGTGGATTTGTATGCGCCATTCAATGCCTACGGCGAGCCTGACGACCTCAAGCGGTTTGTGAATGCGTGCCATGGCAAAGGGCTCGCGGTGCTTTTGGACGTGGTCTACAACCATCTCGGTCCGGTTGGCAATTACCTGAGCAAATTTGGACCCTACTTTACCGATCACCATTCCACACCTTGGGGTGACGCGATCAACTTCGAATTTGCCGGCTCGACTGAGGTGCGCCGCTTCCTGATCGACAACGCGCTGATGTGGCTGCGCGATTACCACATGGATGGATTACGCCTGGACGCGGTGCACGCATTCAATGACCGCTCCGCGATCCATTTTTTGGAGCAGCTTGCGGGTGAAACAAGAAGGCTGGAAGCAGCCATGGGAAAGCATTTCGTTCTGATCGCCGAAAGCGATTTAAACGATCCCAGGATTGTAAAAGCAGAGGAAGCGGGCGGGTACGGTCTCGATGCTCAATGGAGTGACGACTTCCACCACGCCTTGTTCTCGGTCATCTCCGGGGAGCGTGAAGGATATTATGCGGACTTCGGTTCGCTGGCGGCTCTGGCAAAGTCTCTGCGTTGCGTCTTCGTCTACGACGGCACCTATTCTGAGTATCGCGAGCGCAACCATGGTCGCCAAGTGGTGGGCCTCTCCGGGCATCGCTTTGTAGGTTTCGTGCAAAACCACGACCAGGTGGGCAATCGTGCCCAGGGCGAACGCGTCAGCCATGAAGCAGGTGAAGGGCGCGCGAAGATCGCCGCCGCGCTCGTGCTCGCCGCGCCCTTTGTGCCCATGCTCTTTCAAGGGGAAGAGTTTGGAGCCTCCGCGCCTTTTCTATATTTCACTGATTACGATGATCCAGAGCTGGGGCGGGCGATCTCCGAGGGGCGCAAAAAAGAATTCGTCGCTTTCGGCTGGAGCCCGGATGCGATTCCAGATCCTCAGGCGGAGCAGACCTTCACCGACTCCAAGCTGCAGTGGTCCGAGTTAAGTGAGAAACCCCATGCCTCTCTGCTGCAGTGGCACAAGGACCTGATCGATTTGCGCCGCAGGAACAGCGAATTATCGGATGGAAATCTCAACGCCGTCCAGGTCCGCTTCGACGAAGCAGCGCAGTGGTTAGTGCTGGAGCGCGGCAGTTTCCGCATAGCCTGCAATTTGGGCAAAGCGCCAGTGGAGGTGGAAATCGGCAGTGGCGGCCAGTTGCTGCTGGCTTCTGATGACTCCATTGCCTTAACCGGCGCGAAGGTCAAGCTGGGGCCCGATAGCGTCGCGGTGGTGTCGGGACTCAAGTGAAAATGCAATAATCTTAGCGAAGCACTGAGGATAGTTGCCTGTGAGTCGATGCATTTTGCTCGTGTACCTGGCTGCGAGCTTGCCGCTCATGGCACTGGGTCAGAGCGCGCCCTGGCAACCGAACCTCACCCGCCAGCAGACCTACACAGCGCATCGCGCTTCGAGCGCCGATCCCACGGGAGCCAATGCCGACCGGCGCAAGGTCGCACCCGGTGAAACGCTCACCGTCCTCGACACCGACGGTCCGGGCCTGATCTCGCACCTCTGGTTTACGATTGCCAGCTCGGAATCCTACCACCTGAAACGGATTGTGCTGCGCATCTATTGGGATGGCGAGCAGACTCCAAGCGTCGAAGCTCCGATTGGAGATTTCTTCGGTCTCGGTCTCGGCTACTACCACCCGTGGCAATCTGAAATGCTGTCGGTGGGCAGCATAAAAGACTTGAACTGCTTTTTCCCCATGCCTTTTCAGCGGCATGCGCGGATCACTGTGACCAATGAAGGCAAGCTCATCAGGGCCCTGTATTACAACATCGATTACCGCACCAGCACAACGCCACTGGCGCCCGGTACCTTGTATTTCCATGCGCAGTATCGCCAGGCACAACCTAATCGCGGGTGGACAAATCGGTGGACATCCAATGCCGACCCGCTGGTGAATAAGAAGGCAAACCTCACCGGTCAGGACAACTACGTGTGGTTGGACGCCAAGGGAAGCGGCCAATATGCCGGCGTGACCATGTCCATCTTGCAGAACCAGAATGACTGGTGGGGCGAGGGCGACGACATGTTTTTTGTGGATGGGGCAAAGACGCCGACCATCGCCGGCACCGGCGCAGAAGATTATTTCCTAGGCGCCTGGGGCTTTAAAGACCATCCATTTTCGTACCAGTTGTACGGCGCACCGATTGTAGGTAAAGGGAGGGCGGGCTCGAGATCGAGCGTATATCGTTTTCATCTCGATTCTCCCATCGTCTTCAATACATCCTTCAAGGCGACCATCGAACACGGCAACGCCAACCACCGCTCAGATAACTACTATTCGGTAGCCTATTGGTACCAGACCGAGCCCCACGCACCCTTCCCCCCGTTGCCACCCGTCGAGCAGAGGTTGCCCATGCTGGAACCAGTCGGAGGACCGGGAAGTGCGGTGCCGCCCGCCGCAACAAAGCCCACCGGATCGAAGCCCGGAGCAAAGTCCGGAGCAAAGTCGACGAAGCATTGAGCCGCCCCAGAGCTACATAGCAGGCTGCAGACCCCCTTTGGTATCAGGGCGCGAGCCTTTACAGGCTGCGGAAAACTCGTTGAACGAAGGGTACGGGTTCAGCCGTGCCGCAATTGCCATATGCGAGACGCGGCTTTAGCCACTAGGGTACGTCTTTTCCAGACGCCTAGCCGAAAATCCCCTTGTCTTTAGGGGCACGAACGGCGCGAAAAGCTGTACCTCAGGGGCTTAAAGCCCTCATCAGTCTTCGCTCGATGTGGCACGGCTGAACCCGTGCCCTTCGTAAGGAGTTTTTCTGAGACCTGTGTAGTCGGGGCGTAGACGATTTACAAACCTAGCCCCGTGACCAAGGACGGGTCATATCTCGCTCGGTTTTCGCGAGATGTGGGATACCACTGCTCCTTCCGTCTGACTGCCGATTCATCCGGCGCGGACTCGATGAGTCGCCGCTGGGGAGGCAATTTGGTGAATCATCACGCCGACTATTTCGCTTTAGTTACAGAAGCTGTGTCTAATCAAATAACCGCAGCCAATCCTAATGTGAACAACAGTCCAATCACCGAGAGCAAGGTTTCGCTGATGGACCAGGTCTTCATCGTATCGGCCACGCTCATGTTGAAGTACTCCTTAACGAGCCAAAAGCCGCCATCGTTGACATGGGAGAAGATGAGCGCTCCTGCACCCGTGGCGATGGCCAGTAATTCCGGCCGGACCCCGGGGCTATGCAACAGGATAGGAGCGACGATGCCGGCCGCCGTAGTCATGGCCACGGTGGCGGATCCGGTGGCCAGACGAATGAGCGCGGCGATCAGCCATCCCAACAGGAGGAGCGATACATGGGCGTGCAGGGCGACCCCGACAATCGCCTGCGAAACGCCGCTATCCTGAAGAATCCGCCCGAATCCGCCGCCCGCTCCGATCACCAGAGTGGCATTGGCCGTCGGCGCCAGGCATTCATTGGTGAATCTCAAAATTGTCTCCCGGTTGTAGCCGCGCATTTTGCCCAGCGTGACAAAACTGACCAGGACCGCGACCAGCAGCGCGATATCGGCACTGCCTAGCAGGTGCAGCACACGGTTAGCCACGGTGCCGGGTGCTGCCACCACGCCGGCCCAGCTTCCGGTTAACATCAGCACCACCGGAAGCAGAATGGTGGTTACGGCCAGGCCAAAGCCCGGCAAACTGCGATCGGTCTCGCGCTTGAGAAATTCTTCCGCCATCGGATTGTGCTCGCTAAGAACAATCCTGGGCGCGATCCAGCGCGCATAAATGGGGCCCCCGATCACCGCCGTGGGAATGCCGACCAGCAGGGCAAGTAAGATGGTGCGCCCCACGTCGGCGTGGAAGATGGCAACCGCCAGCATGGCTGCAGGATGGGGTGGCACCAGCGCGTGGTCCACGGAAAGGCCGGCAAGCATGGGCAGCCCGACCAGGACCAGGGAAGTGCGGGTACGGCGGGCCACGGTAAACGCAATCGGCACCAGCAGCACGAAGGCTACCTCAAAGAACACGGGCAAACCCACGATCAACGCTGCGCACAGCATGGACCAGGGCACATACCGCTCACCGAAAAGGTCGATCAACGTCTCCGCAATACGCTCTGAGGCCCCAGACTCCGCCATCATCTTGCCCAGCATGGTGCCCAGGCCCACCACGATCGCGATATGCCCCAGCGTATTGCCAGTCCCTGTTTCGAAGGAGCCAACGATGTTTTCGAGCCGCATCCCGGTGGCCATGGCGAGTGCCAGCGAAACGGTCATCAGGGAGAGGAAGGGGTTGAGCTTGACCACCGCAATGAGCAGGATCAGCACCAACACAGAAGAGGCGGCTGCAATCAGCAGGTAGAGCCCGTGGCTGTCGATCATGGGTGGAAGGGATCCGGATTGGCTGGGTTCATTGTCTCCTGCGCGGGCGGGGCACAAAGCGGCCGCCTCGCTGCCCGGTGGTATTCCCGTCCTGATACGACAAAACGCCGTTCACCCATACCGCGGCGATCCCCTCGGCACAGCGGATCGGGTCGCTGAAAGTGGCCGTATCTTTGATCGTCTCCGGGTCGAAGAGCACCAGGTCGGCGTGCGCCGCTTCGCGGATGCTTCCCCGGCCATCCAGCCCGAAGCGCTGGGCGGGCATGCCAGTCATTTTGTGCACGGCATCTGCCAGCGGGAAGAGGCCCTGTTCCCGGCAGTAGTAGCCCAGCACGCGGGGAAATGTCCCCCACAGGCGGGGATGGGGCAGCGGGTCGTGTGGTAATCCATCCGACCCGATCATGGTTGCCGGATGCTGCAAAATGCGGCGCACATCCTCTTCGGACATGCAGTGGTAGATGGCTCCGGCGGGTTGCAAGCGCTCCGCCGCTTGGCGCTGTGGAACTCCCCAGGCGGAGGCAATCTCTTCCAGCGTCTGGCCGGCAATTTCCGGATGAGGTTTCGACCAGGTGATGACGATACGAACGCGCTCATCTACTTGGCGAATGTCCAGCGTGCTCGACGAGGCTGCATAGGGATAGCAGTCGCACTGTACAGGCTGATCGGCTCGTGCCGCATCCAATGTCTTGAGGACCTCTGCGCTCCTGCCCCAGTTTGCGACGCCGGCACACTTCAGATGGGAGATAACCACCGGCACCTGGCATTGACGGCCGACCTGGAATGCTTCGCGCATGGCTTCGACGATCGCCTCAGCTTCGGTGCGCATGTGCGAGGCATAGACCGCGCCCGCGGCTGCAAGCGGTTCAGCCAGCGATAAGACCTCTTGCGGCGGAGCGGAATTGGCCGACAAATAGGCGAGGCCAGTGCTTAGTCCTAACGCGCCCGCGTCAAGGGCTTCGATGAGCTGCTCGCGCATGGCTTGGATCTCGGTCGCGGTGGCCGCGCGGTCCAGACGATCCAGATGATTGTTACGCAGGGCTGTATGTCCGACCAACGCAGCCACATTCACAGCCGGCTTGGCCGCATTGACCGCCGCAACATACTCCGCGAAGGTGGGGTAACAGAAAGCGTTTGCGTCCCCCAGTAAATTCATCGGATCGGGTGGGTCCCCCGCCAACTTCACCGGCGCTGCGCTGATGCCACAGTTGCCGACGATCACCGTGGTGACACCCTGTGACAGCTTGGCCAGCATCTGCGGATTGCGTATCACGCTGGTATCGTCATGCGTGTGCACATCGATGAAGCCGGGAGAAAGCGCCCGTCCGTTTCCTTCTATCACCTGCCGGGCGCTCAACTGAGATAGTTCCCCGACCGAGCGGATGAGCCCGGCGTCGATGGCAACATCGGCCTGGTAAGGCTCACGGCCGCTGCCGTCCAGGACGCTCACATTACGGATAAGGGTGTCAAAATCAGGCATAATGCACCATCCCTATTCCGGTATACACCACCTTCTCAGCAGGAGAGAAATCAGTCTAGACTGATCCAGACGTAATCCTGATGGGAGGTTGCACCATGTCCGAGGAAGACCTGAGGGCAGAGATTGAGAAGCTGCGCGCAGAAAACGATCAGCTCAAAAACAAAAGCGTCCGTGGATTAAGTTTGAAAGTGAGTGAAAAGGGAGCAGTCTCGCTTTACGGCGTCGGCCGATTCCCTGTGACTCTTTACAAAGAACAGTGGGCGAAAATCCTGGGCATGAAGGATGAAATCGAAGCCTTCCTGCAAAACAATGCCCATTTGCTGAAGACCAAGGAATAGATCCGGTCAAATTTTAGCGTCGCCCTGGAGTTTCACTGCCTGAGCGACCCCGGTCTGGGCGGCGCTATAGATAGCTTCAATAATCGCCATGTCGACATAGCCATCCCTCCCGCAGGAGGGCGGACGAGGTCCGCCCCGAACGGCTTGGGAAAACGCATCGATCTGCGGACGAAATTCATCGACCACCGGAAATTCCCTGTGCATCAGCTCATTTCCGAAGCGTGCGTTCAACACGCGGACATGCTCGTAAGGGAACGCAGGACTGAGCCAGATTGAGCCCAGCGTTCCTTCCAGATAGAGCATGGAGCTGAGGGCAGCGCTGTAGCAGGTGCTCGCCTGCGCGACCAGCCCGCCCGGAAAGCACATGGTAAAAGCAATGCCCTCTTCCACCTCACGGAAGAGGGATGGATCGTGGCTCCATTGGAAAGCCGAGACGCTGGTGGGAATTTCTCCCGCCAGCCAGCGCGCGGCGTGGATGCAATAGATGCCCAGATCCATAAGCGGCCCTCCGCCGGCAAGCTGCCGGTCAAGAATCCAAGGGGGCGAAGTCTGCGGGCCGGTGTGACGCTCGCTGAAGGAGGCGTGCAATATCTTGAGCGCGCCCAGGCGGCCGGAAACAATCAGGTCGCGGATAAAAACCGTCGACGGCTCAAAACACTTGCGGTAGGCGGTCATTAACAAGACCGACTGCCGGGCGCATGTAGCCACCATTTCTGCTGCTTCCGCCGCCGTCACCGCCAGCGGCTTTTCACAGAGAACATGCCGCCCTGCCCGTGCCACGGCTTTCACTTCCTTAAAGTGATTGCCCGGAGGAGTAGCAATGTACACCGCCTCCACTTCAGGATTGGCAAGGCATTGATCCAGGCTGTCGTAGGAGAAAGCTGCGCCGTGCACTTTGCCCAGGCGGCGGGCCTTATCGAGGTCGCGACTGACCAGAGCCACGAGTTTTGCTGTTTGCATATCACGGAAGGCAGGCAGTATCGCTGTCTGGGCAAGGGTGCCCAGGCCGAGCACGGCAAACCCTACCGGAGGCATTAGCTCTCGCGATCTGCGCGCGACAACCGCTGGTTGCGGATTGCCTTGTGATCCAGGTCGCGCAGTCTCTCGATGTTTTTGAGCACTTTGTGGATCGACTCCACGATGGCGTCGATGTCGGCTCGCGGACCGAGGAAGATCTGGTGCGGAAACCAGATGGCCTCCCGGTACGCTGCCTTTTCCGATTCCGGGCAGGAATACATCGTCTTCAGGTTAAGCGGCTCCGGCCGCCCCCAACTCAACGCAGGGAAGTCGGCGGGATCAAGCGGGAAGAGTGAGCTGCGATAGACCGGCTCATAGAACAGGCCATCGCAAGGTATACCTTCCAGCTGCAGAGCTGCGACAAATGTAGCGCGGGGGATGTCCTTCACTTGTTCAGAAAAATACTTCAACACGAAACCATAGGGAGCTAAGGTCGTAATTCTGGGTTCCTTCTTTAAGAAGCCGATGCCGGCAGTATTCGCCAGCTGCTCTTCGAAGTAAGCCATATTCGCCATGCGAATCACGGCCTGGTCGGGTAGGCTCTCCAGCTGCGCGCACAGTACGGCTGCCTGAAATTCGCCTAGCCGGTAATTGAAACCAATGGTCCGGTGGTGGAACTTATCCGTCACGCTGGCCCGGCCGGCGTTGATATAGGTTTGCACGCGCTCGTGGTATTCCAGATTGTTGGTCAGCACCACTCCACCCTCGCCGGAGGTGATCAGCTTGCTGGATTGAAAACTGAACGCGCCCAGGTCGCCCATCGAGCCCGCGCCCTTGCCGCGCCACTTGCCGCCGTGCGCATGGGCGCAGTCTTCCACGATCTTCAGCGAATGTTTGCGCGCAATTTCGGGCAGAGCATCCATATCGGCGAAGCGCATGCCCAGGTGCACCGGCAGAATGGCGCGGGTTTTGGGCGTGATGGCCGCCTCGGCGGCCTTGGCATCCATGCAGTAGGTGTCCGGATCGACATCGACGAATACCGGCACTGCATTTACCAGCAGCACTGGCCCCACCGTGCCTTCCCAGGTATAGGCAGGCACCAGCACCTCGTCACCCGGGCGGATGTCGATGGCTTTCAGCGCCGCCTGAATGGCGACTGTACCCGTGTTGACGCACTGACCATAGGTCGTATCGTGCAGCTTGGCAAAACCAGCGGCGAACTGGGTAGAGTACTTTCCAGGAAAGGGCTGTCCTCCCCACGCGCGGCTGCGCAACACGTCGAGAATCCGCGTCTCTTCTTTATCAGAGAATAGTGGCCAGGGTGTGAATGGGGTGGTCCGCACTGCGTGACCGCCGAGGATTGCCAGACTTTCCATCGCTGCTCCGCCTATCAAGAAGCAGCCCAACAATAACCCATCGTCCTCGCCGCATGCAAGCGGCCCGCAGGCAAAATTCAAAGCGATTAGATCGCAATCCGGAGCATTTCGCGGGATCGATCTTCCCCTAAAAAACAATGGTGGGAGCCCTCGCATTCATGCGGGTAAGCTCGGCTTTCAAGCCGAGCGGCTCGCGTAGAACTATTCTCCTTCCGCTTCAGCCGCGGGGTTTAGGATTTCGCTGCTAAGCGGTTTGTCTGGCCTTCATCCCATCGTGATCAGGCTTATTTCTTGGCGCCGGCGAGCCAATGCACAAGATTCAACCAGAATGTGGAATAGCAAGCCCAGGAGGTGAACGCTGGCGGCCCCCAATGTGCGCTGCAGTCGGAAGAGAAGACCGCCGTCCGTCCGGCCTTCACGGTTCGCACCGCAATCAAAGGGTCGCCGCCAATACTGGCGATGAGATGCGCGTCCGGGCGCAAGGCCGCGCGGTTGTAGCCCAGCATAGCCGGCCAGCCGGTGAGCCCCTGAGCGATCGGGTGGCCGGCATCGATCGTTTCCGGCACCACTCCTTGTGGGGTCTCGCGGCGGTCATCGTGCGCCGACAAGATTACCGGCAGTACTTCTTCCACCGGCGTTCCGTGGTACGCCGCTTTGCCCTCAATCCCTTGAAAGGTAAGATATCCGCCGATCATCAGCAAGGCGCCACCCTCTTCGACATAGGTGCGTATCGACTGGAGCCGGTTGGTGGTGATTTCCGAGCGCACGAAGGTGCTGTCCCGCAGCAGCAGAGTATTGGCGCCAATATCGCTTAGAACGACTACGTCGAAAGCAGACAGTGCTTCCGGAGTGTCGGGAAAAGCGTTGGCGGCTACATGACAAGGCTGGTAAGTCACGTCCACCCCTCCCGAACGCAGCGCGGCGATCAGCGCGCTCCCGCCTTCCATGTAAGTCGAAGTGGTGAAGGAATCGAAACCTTTTACGTGAAGGCTGTGAGTCATCCACGATTCGCCTGCCATCAGCACGCGCGGAGACCGGGGGGCGGGTGTATTCATCAGTGTCTTTCCTCAGAGTTAGTGGAAGTTTCGCCGGCAGCCAGTGCCTGCTTTGCTCATAGGACGTTGAATGTAGACGAGTCTAGCACTTCATTTCACCGCTTCAGCCGCGGAGAAAATGCAAAGCGATTAGCCAGCATAGTCACTGTATAAGGTCGGGCGAAAGGCAACGCATCGTTGCGTTGAATTTGATCAAACGCGCCAAAGCTCAGCCAAATTTTTCTTTACTTTGCATGGTTACGATGTTATTCAACGGTCAACACTAAGCGCTTTGCCATTTTCACCGGCCCCCTTACAAGCTGAGCAATTTGGTCCCCACCAGGAGGCAAGGATGAAGTCTACTCTCAGGCGAATACTCCACGTCTGTATGATCGCCGGTCTCTTTTTCGCAAGCTTTTCCTTCGCCCAGATTGACCGGGGCGCTATCGCGGGTACGGTGAAAGATTCACAAGGCGCGGTTGTCCCTGGCGCTACCGTGACGGTGACCCGCACCGATACGCAACAGCAGCGATCGCTGGTGGCGGACAAGTCAGGCGCTTACAGCGCCGAGCTGCTCACGGCGGGCACCTATTCAGTGGCAGCCGAGGCACCAGGTTTTACCAGGACTGAACAGACTGGGATTCAGGTTGGCGTCAATCAGGTGGTCAGGATCGATATCGATCTCAAGGTAGGCAGCGCTAGCCAGACCGTGGAGGTTTCAGCGGCCCCGCCCATCCTGTCCACTGAGACCTCGTCGCTCAGCACCATCGAAACTGGGCAACGCATCGTCAATCTGCCGCTCAACGGTCGCAACTTTACCCAGTTGGCATGGCTCGGTCCCGGCGCGACGCCAGGATCTTCCGCCGGCGTTGGTCTGACGACCTCGACCGACGATCCCCGCCAGGGTGTTCAGCTGGCAGTCAATGGCTTGTTCGGTTTCGATAACAACTTCTTATTGGATGGGGTTGACAATAACGAATTTGGAGAAGGCACGATCGCGGTGCAGCCTTCCCCCGATGCGCTGCAGACCTTCAGCATCGAAGAGAGCTCGATGAAGGCCGAGTTCGGCCGCGGCGGGGCGGCGGTAAACGCGGTGCTCAAGTCAGGAACGAATTCCTTTCATGGTGGCGCCTTCGAGTATTTCCGTAACAGCGCGCTCGATGCGGCAAACTATTTTGCCACTACCGGCAAGCCCCCGTTCAAGCGCAATCAGTTCGGCGGATTTATCGGTGGTCCCATCATTAAGGATCGCACTTTCTTCTTCGGCGATTATCAGGGCACGCGTTACAACGAAGGCGTAACGTATATCAGCACCGTGCCCACGCAGGCAGAGCGCAACGGCGATTTCTCCGGTCTCGGCGTCAACCTCTACGATCCGGCTACCACCACACCTACTGGTTCGCGGTCCTTGCTCGACCCAGCCAACCCTTCGCTGATCCCGGCCAACCGGATTGACGCAGTGGGCCAGGCAGTGGTGAATCTGCTGCCCTTGCCTAATGTAAGCGGCGCGCAGCAGAACAACCTGGTCCTCAATCCCAGCCAGACATATTCGGATGATCAGTTTGACGTTCGCGTGGATCACGCTCTTCGCCCCACCGATCACTTGCTCACCCATGCTGCCTACGAGCGCATTGTCTTTGCCAAGCCTGCCCCACTGGAGTCCGCAGGCGGTTGTTGCGATGGTGTGGGAAGCAATATCAAGACCCGCTACCAAAATTATGCGGTCGGCGAAACGCATACTTTCAGCAACAACTTATTGAACGATGCACGGTTTGCCTACATCCGCTTTGGTGTGGGGACTCTCGGTGATAACTCGGGTAAGGATATTTCACAACAGGTAGGCATTCCGAACGCCAACCGGGGCAGCGCCGAAACCTCGGGACTTTCGCTATTCAACCTCTCGGGATACGGGTTTGCCAATAGTATGGGCAACACGACCTATGTTCCCGAACTGGTGGCTGACAACACTTACCAGGTCGCCGACTCCGTGATCCTGATTCACGGAAAGCACTCTATAAAGTTCGGTGCTGACTTCCGCCGTATGCAACGCAACTTCTACCAGTCGCAGGCGCCCGCCGGCCAGTTCACATTCACCGGTCAGTTCACGCAAAATCAGGCTACCGGCGACGGTGGAAACACGATTGCCGATCTGCTTTTGGGACTTCCCATCTACCGGGAACAGGATGGTCTTGCGGGCAAAGATCCCACGCGATATTGGGAGCTGTCTGAGTTCGTGCAAGACGATTACCGGGTGACCGAGAAGCTGACCTTGAACCTGGGCTTCCGCTATGACATCTTTTCCCCGGTCGGCGGCAAGGTAGGTAACTTTGATCTCGCCCGCGGTGTGCTGGTCAACAACTACGGCGCGAACGCGGTTTCAAACGCCGGCGTCGGTTTCGACTACAGCGACGTCGGACCGCGCTTCGGCTTTGCCTACAACGCGTTTGGCAGCGGTAAGACGGTCGTAAGCGGCGCCTTCGGTGAGTTCTACTCCCCGGAGGGCAACCAGTTCAACGATATTGGCGAGAACCCGCCTCTACTACAGTATTATTCGCAACAATTAACGGCGACCACGGCCCCCACTCCCGCAAACATGCTGGAGGCAGGCTTCCCCGCCAGTCTTCCCTCCATCAATCCCGCAAACCCGACCGGACAAGTCAAGACCAACGGCCCGGTGCGAAAGGCTCCCCGTGTGCTCGAGTGGAACCTCAGCACGGCGCAGC
This sequence comes from uncultured Acidobacteriaceae bacterium, assembly GCA_963743365.1. Taxonomy (GTDB): domain Bacteria; phylum Acidobacteriota; class Terriglobia; order Terriglobales; family Acidobacteriaceae; genus PALSA-350. Next base: position 25,765 of record CAVUQE010000007.1, on the reverse strand, counting down.
AGATCGGCCCCACAGTTTCTCTGCGCATCGCCTACGTGGCAACCAGGGCCACCGGTATCTGGAACAACGAGGATTCCAACCTCGATCAGCCTACCCAGCCGCTGGATTCAAACTTCTCCGATGCCACAGGCAATTTCGGGCGCCCATACTTCAATCAACTTCCCGGTCTCTCCTCCATATATCCAATCGACTATCCAAATTTCAGCCTGTTTTATAACGCGTTGCAAACCAAGTTGGAAAAACGGTTGAGTAACGGTTCGACCTTCCTGGCCGCTTACACGTGGTCGAAGAACCTGGGCACGGCAAACGGGCAGATCGGTGGCGAGGTTCAGAATCCCTACGACATCAAGGCTCAGTACGGTTACGTCGACCCGGATTACCGGCATCGCTTTGTGGCCAGCTATACCTACGAGCTTCCGTTCGGGCGCGGGCGGATGTACGGCAGCAATCTCAACCGCGTGGTCGACGGTGTCGTCGGGGGATGGCAAACAAGCGGGATCATCACTGCGCGAACAGGGGAAGCCTATACGGCCTTCCTCTCCTATGACCCTACGAACACCGGGACAGGCGGCCCTTGGCCCGATCGCATTCACGATCCTAAGGACTTTTCCTTTAACTTAGCCGGCCAGGCTGCGCTGGGGTGCCCAGCGACAGGAAAACAGACGCTTACCTGCTTCTACAATCCCGCAGCTTTCGTCATCCCGCCGCTCGCCCCGGGGCAAACCTTTGCCCATGAATTTGGCGACTCCGGCAATGGATCGCTGCGTGGACCAGACCAGGTGAATGTGGACTTCAGCTTGATGAAGAATTTTCACATCACCGAAGCGCAGACGATCCAGTTTCGTGCTGAGCTGTTCAACATGTTCAATCATCCGCAATTCCAGATTCCTGGCGCCAACCCCAATGTCCCTGGCGGTCAGGCCATCACCAGCACGCTCACTGATAACCAGCGCGAGGTTCAATTCGCTTTGCGATATACCTTCTAGGTCTCACCTAATACCTTGCCTGCGGAAAGAGCGATCACGGCGCCGGCCGCAACAACCAGCGCCAAAGCTATCCGCAAACCTACCAGGGCTGCGAAAGATCCTACCACCGGAGGTCCAACCAGGAAGCCCAGGTATCCAACGCTGGAGGCGGCAGCGATCGCTGCTCCAACCCCTCCTGGGCTTCTCCGTGCCGCTGCGCCAAAGATAAGGGCGATCATATTGGAGGTGCCAAAGCCTGCAATGAGCAAACCGATCATCGCTCCGGCGTATGTTCTCCCAATAAGGGCGAATCCAAAACCGACGGCAACCAGGGCTCCTGAAATTCGCAGCAAATTCTTCGCTCCAAATCTCATGTGTAAGTAATCGCCAACGAAGCAACCCGTCATCATAGACAGCGAAAACGCGGCATAACCGGTGGCTGCGGTCGCAGCGGAGACGTGAAGGGTCGAACGTAGATAGACCGTGCCCCAGTCGCCAATCGAACCTTCGATGAAGAGGGAAAGAAAAGCGACCCCTGCCAATGCCCACAGTATTCGCGGAATCAACGACCAGCCGGCCGGAGGATCCACCGGGGCATCGTCTGTTAACAGGTAGGGCCGGCTGATCAGAACCGTAACAATCATGGCAGCGGCCGCGGCAGCCAAATCCTGTCTTGCGCTCGCATGCTGGCGCAAGAGCAAACTGGAAAAGCTCGCGCCGATCACCCCTCCCAAACTCCAAAACCCCTGCAGCGAACTCATTACAGCTGAACCGTAGGCACGTTCAGTAACGATTGCCTGCGTATTTGTCGACACATCCACTGCGCCCCGGCAGAGGCCGAAGATAAACGTGCCCGCCGCCAACCACGTGAGAGACCTGGTCCACGGCAGTAACGACAGTAGCACTGCATAACAAATCTGCCCTTTCCACGCGATCGCGGAACTATCAACGCGATGGAAGACGCGCCCGACAACGGGCATGGCAAGAATGGCCCCCAGGGCCAGGGTAAACAGTGGAAGAGTTAACTGGGCGTTGCTCAGTTGATAGTTCTGCTTGAATACCGAGATGTGCGCTGACCAGACGCCAAAGGCGAAGCCGTTGCCGACGAAGAGCGCGGAGACAGCTCTGCGCGCGGATGCTGTCGACGATTGTTTCAAAAGGAATGGCTCAGAGATGAGTTGTCTCTCTTTTTATGTAAGACTACGCTGCCTGTCAACCAAGCGCGACAGAACCTCTCTCGGCATCTTTCGCGCTCCACTCCTAAGCTGTACCATTCGAATCATTCCGTGTACAGCAGTGGCCGGCGAGGACGAGATGCGAACCGCAAACCGGAAAGTGGTTTTCAAGAGCATATTGGTCGGCTCGCTCACTCTGCTCCTCCTGTTGTCCTCTTGCAGGAAGCAGGCGGCTCGCAGCGAACCCCCCGCGGCGAATCCCGCAGGACCCCAGGATCCCGAATTGAATGTGAGCCCAGCCGGATATCACGGCAAGCATTTCACCGGGCCGATATACATTCCCCGGTCTTCTCCCATGGAAGACGGCACCACCGCCTATAACGTGACTTACCAGGATGGGGTCACGGTGCTCAGCAAAGACGATACGATGCATCACCTGGTCAGCATCGATCGGGATGGGAATTACATCTTTGACTCCTCAGCCAGGCAGATTGCCAAGCTAAGCAGCGGGAGCGTGCTGTTGCTCTCTGGCCTGGCGCTGCGCACTGTGGTCGATGTGCAGAAAACCGGCGCCGGCTATATGCTCAAGACCGCCCCGGCTTTGATCACCGATGCCATCAAAGACGGCCGGCTGGAGGGTACTTATAAGATCGACTTCAGCAGAATGCAGGCTAGGAGATCCGCCTCCCTGCGGCAGTGGCTTCCATCCCGCTTCTCTCCCTTCGGTACTGTGTACGCCGCTGGTCGGGAGACAACAGTTGCCTCGGGCGTGGTTGAGTTTGATGTGGATTTCTCGGGCTACAACTACCACGTCAAATTCACGCCCGGGAATGATCGCATCGACGTGCAGGCGACCATAAAATTTGGCGGAAGCCAGGGCAAGCTGGCTTATGAAGGCGCCGGTTACCTTAGCAACTTCGTTTCCACCGTCAAGATGCAGATCAAAGATGGCAAGCTGACCAGCCTGAACTTCACCAACTCCAACCTCACCGGACAGGCCGAGCTCAAGTGGTACGCGGTCGCCACCAACGACATGAAGTCAGGGGCTATGGCAAAAATTACTTCCTGGCCGGCGGAGCTCGTGAAGAGCGCCTTGCTCTCCAAAGCGGCTTATCACATTCCCATACTCGTGGGTGCGGTGCCTTTCGACCTGAGGATATCGCTTGGCTTTAGCTTTATCCCCGCTTTCACGTCCAAAAATAGCGTGGTTGAGGGCAGCAAGCTCATCAAGTACAGCGGCAGCGGCGGCTTTAACCTCTCCAATGGAAAAACAAGTCCATCCGGCTCTTTAGATGTTCAGGGGAGCGTTACCACACACGACAACCGGGTGTTGGCCGTCGGACCGGTGGGCTTTACTGCCGCGACGGAGGCGCCGCGGTTGGAATTGACTTTAGGTTGGCCGCCGGCGACCGCGCCCGTTGCCGGCTATCTCAACTTTGTGGCTTCCTACGGGATTGTCACCAACGGCATGGTCAGTCCGATCCCATGCCAAACCAACATCATGGCTTTCAGCGTGAACGCGGGATCTACCTACACCTCACCCAACACCTTCGCGACCTGGCTGGGGATGGCTACGGGCGCATCTTCGTCTGTCTCTCTCTGGTCGAAGACCATCAAATCCGCCGGCGCCGGCGGAATCATGTGCCCCAGCTAAACCGGATATAGAACTGTGATTGTTTTATAGGGTAGTCAGCGTCCGCCATGAGTGCCGCGTCCTGCCCCGAAGGAAACGTCACGTGGCTTCCTCGAATTCCGCGCCGCACCAGCTAACCAACTCAATTGGTTGCTTTCACCGAGCCATAAGTTGTCTCGGGTTAGCCGCATTCGAACCTGCAACAGTAACGCGCGGGAACGCATCCTATCGCCTGCTTGGCCGAGAGCCGGCACAAGCGGTAGAAAGGGATCTCCATGACCAGAAAAAATCATTACAAGTTGGCATTACTCTGCGCTGTTACGCTTTTGTTCCCAGGTTGTAACAAGCAGGACAACTCCAAGGCGAATTATCAAGCGGCGATCAACAATTACTATAAGGCGCATCCCCTCTGCCTCTGGCAGGACACCAAGAAGTTTCCGGTGCAAGCTGCGACTTCGGATGACGCCAAGACAGAAGGTTTTGACGCCCTGACCGACGCAGGCCTGCTGACCCGCACTACCGGTGAAAAGAAGGTCTTCATCGTCGCGTCCAAGCAGGTGAACAATTACGATTTGTCAGCCCAAGGGCGTTCCGCCTGGACGCCCGATACGGCCCAACCGGGATACGGTAATTTCTGCTATGGCCACCGTGCTGTGAGCTCGATTGATAGCTTCACCACCGGCGTCAACGGTTCCGGTTTGAAGACGGCAGAGGTCAACTACCACTACAGCCTGGCCGATGTTCCAACATGGGCGCAATCCGAGGAGATCAAAACGGCATTCCCCTCCCTGGGTGCTGCGCTTGCGCAAAGCCAGCCAGCCCACGATACGCTGGTGATGAACGGTAGCGAGTGGCAGGTGTCTAAATAAGCCAGGTGCCTCATCCTTGAACCCGCCTGTCGGGTTCAAGGATGCAAATTTGCTCGCTTGCAACCACTGTTCATCGGTTACGAGGAAGTAAGCGGCGGCGGTTTATCTTGGACCCTGATCGTTGGTCAAGGCCCGTAGGGCCGACGGCTAAACGTCAGCTTGGCCGAAAGAGTCTGTGTGAGAACCACCGATCTCGAAGGGCTGGGATATAGAGGGCAGATGATCTCAAGCGCCACAGGTGCGGCACTCGCTTTGTTATCCCAGCTAATTCGCCAGCTATGACGGCTATGCCTTCCCGTCCTTCAAAACAAAGACCAGTAAAGAGCGGGCCGTAACGCCGTAAGTATCGCCGACCTTAAAGCTTCCTTGCTCGCTGTTGTCGATGATATTGGTGTCGATCTGCAGCCACCAGGTGTTCCCGCCTGGGCACTCGGGCAAAGTAAATTCAACCAAGTCGTGATGGTCGTTAATCACAATCAAAATTGTCGCTTCTCGTCCCCGTTGCTTGATCCCAGTTACCTGTGCGCGCCCATCGAGTAGCATGCCAAAGCAGCGCATCCCGGTATCACCCCAGTGCTCCTGCTGCATCTCCGATCCGTTGGCATTGATCCAGGTCAGGTCCTTAACCCCTAACTCCTCGTCGTACTTGCCGGTGAGAAAGAGGTTACGGCGCAGTATGGGATACTTGTGGCGCAGGTTCGTCAGCCGGCGGGTGAAAGCGATCAACGACTCGCCTTTTTCCTGCAACTCCCAATTGAGCCAACTGATTTCGTCATCCTGGCAATAGGCGTTGTTATTGCCGCCCTGTGTGCGAGCGAACTCGTCCCCGGCCAGCAACATGGGAGTTCCCTGGGCCAGAAGCAGGGTGGCGAGAGCATTCCGTATCATCCGCTTGCGCAGCGCGATGATATCCGGGTCGTCCGTAGGGCCCTCCACACCGCAGTTCCAGGAGTTATTGTTGGAACTGCCATCCCTGTTATCCTCGCCGTTCGCTTCGTTGTGTTTCTCGTTGTAGCTATAAACATCGTTCAGCGTGAACCCATCGTGAGCGGTAACGAAGTTGATCGATGCCCAGGGTCTGCGTCCCTGGTGATTGAAGATGGAAGCAGAAGCGCACAGGATTTCAGTCAGCGCGGCAGCCGGCGCATTGCCGGTCCAGAATTTACGTGTCGTGTCGCGGAATTTGTCGTTCCACTCTGCCCAGCCAGGAGGAAAGGCGCCCACCTGGTAGCCGCCTGGACCGCAATCCCAGGGTTCAGCGATTAGCTTGATCCTCGACAGGCATGGATCCTGGCTGCAGGCCTTGAGAAATCCGCTCTGGTTGTCAAATCCGTTTGGCTCCCGCGCCAGGATGGTTCCCAGGTCAAACCGGAAGCCATCGACCCGGGTCTGTTCTGCCCAGTAGCGCAGGCTGTCAGTCACCATTTGGATAACTCGCGCGTGACTCAGGTTCAGCGTGTTCCCGGTGCCCGTGTCGTTGATGTAATAACGCGGCTTGTCAGGGAGCAGGCGGTAGTAACTCGCGTTGTCAATTCCCTTGAAGGACAAAGTCGGTCCGCGTTCGTTTCCTTCCGCGGTGTGGTTGTAAACCACGTCCATAATGACTTCAATCCCAGCATCGTGGAAGCGCGCCACCATCTCCTTGAACTCGCGCAAGGCATGGCGGCGGTCGTTGGCATAGCGCGCATCGGGCGCAAAAAAACCGATACTGTTGTAGCCCCAGTAATTGGTTAGGCCCTTCTCCAATAAGTTGCTGTCATTAATGAAGAAATGGATCGGCAACAACTCCACCGAAGTAACGCCCAACTCTTTGATGTACTTGATCACCGGCTCAGCGCCCAGGCCCGCATAAGTGCCGCGCAGTCCCTCCTCCAGCCCTGGAAATCGCTTGGTGAAGCCTTTTACGTGGAGCTCATAAATAATCGTGTCGTCGAACGGTATGCGAACCTCGCTCAGCACGCTTTGACCATGCCAATCGAAGTTGGGATCGACTACTACGCACTTGGGCATGAAGGGTGCGCTGTCCCGCTCGTCGAAGGTGGTGTCGTCCCCCGACTCCATCTTGTAACCAAATACGGCGGGGTCCCATTTGAGCTCGCCGATGTGAGCCACCGCATAGGGATCGAGCAGCAGCTTATTGGGGTTGAAACGGTGCCCAGCCTCAGGCTCATAGGGCCCGTGAACCCGGTACCCATAGACCGATCGCGGCTTCACGCCTGGCAGATAGCCGTGCCAGATCTGATTGGTGTACTCCGGCAGCTCAATCCGCTCCAGCTCCTTTTCGCCGTTTTCGTCGAACAGGCAAACCTCTACCTTGGTTGCGTGGGCGGAGAAAATCGCAAAGTTGGTGCCCTTTCCATCCCAGCAGGCGCCGCGTGGGTGGGGAAGGCCTTCTGTAAGGGGACCGGTAAGCGTTTCCGGCACAATCGTCGTAGCCATGATGATGTGAGTCCTCTGTTTACTGGTGTCGGTTCGATAGATGCGGATTTTTACGTTTTAGCTGGTTGGGCTCACCTGCTTCCCCCAAGCCGGCGACGTTTCTTCAGCCCATCAAACTTGCACAACAACTACGGTTTGGGAACCGGGGTAAGCAGACCCTGATCCCGCAGCCATTCTGCGAGGAGTGCCGGCCATTGATCCAGCGCTGCGCTTCCCGCTCCCATCCCGCTGCCGTGTTCTCCATGGCGAAAGATATGCATCTCTGCGGGTACTCCGGCGGCTATCAGGGCGTTGTAGAAATTCACGCTGGCGCTGATCGGCACGGTGCGATCGTCCGAAGTGCTGTAGATGAACGTGGTTGGCGTCTGCGCAGTCACGTGCAGGCTCGGCGTGTATTTCTGCTCATCCACCTTGCAGGTTTCCGGTGGAATAGTCTTGATCACCGAACAGTAAGTGATGTAATTGCCGCTCGGCTGCATGGCATTTAGCCACGGATAGCCGAGCACCAGAAAATCAGGCCGGCTGCTGTACCGCTCCAGCGGGTCCGCGGCATCTGGATGGCCTGCGTCGAAGAGCGTGCCCGTGGCCGCCGCCAAATGGCCTCCGGCGGAGAAGCCGATGATGCCGATACGGTCGGGAAGGAAGCCGTACGTGCCGGCCAAAGACCGTACCAGCCGGACCGCGCGCTGCGCATCTTGCAACGGAATCGGATAAAGATACTTCGCCCCCAGCCGGTACTTGAGCACAAATGCAGTCATGCCCTGGGAGGTGAACCAATCGGCGACCTGGCGCCCTTCGAGGTTGCTGGCTAGACCCAGATATGCTCCGCCGGGCGCGACGATCACTGCCGACCCTGTGCCCCTTCCTTTTTGCGGAACGAAGACGGTGAGTGTAGGCAGATCGGCCGCGGGGGTCCCCTCGACCTGGGGTGCTCCGCTTGGCCACAGCGGTAGTGTGGAGATGCCAAGGGCGGGATCGAGCGCCTGGTCAGGCTGACTCGAGGAGCCGGCAGTCTGCGCATCTGCCAGCCTGGCGGCAAGCAGGCAGAGAAGTGCTGCAAATAGAGTCTTGATCATCTTTCCTCGCGCGATCCTCATCATATTCGGCACCATCGGATCGGATTCGCCCAATCTTAACAATCGGGTCGGTCCTCAAGATAATTCTTCGCGGGGGTGTCGAACCCCCTCGAAAGGATCAGTCTCTCGCACTTAATTGTTGCTGCTTTTGGCGGCGCCTCGGCGCCGGGGCGATCGTTTCACCAAGGTTCATGCGCTTTTTTGCAGCTTTAACCGGCTTCCTGCTCACGTTCTGTATGTAAGTTGTTCGATCCCAAATGGTTGGTTGAGATCGGCCCGAATGAGGGTTTCGGTCGGACGCATTGATCCTTAACTTGGAATCATCGTTGCACGCTTCCTTCATGGTTTGCTCGAAAGGTGGTTCGCCGATGCTGAATACTAGCCTTGCCCTCGATTCCATCAGCATGTTCCCTGGGGTTGTTTCGCCGAAGATGCCCCTTGGCAAGGCGGTACCTTGCCCGCCCTCGGCGCTTAGTTTGGTCGATACCGGAACCTACGGAAACCGCATGGCGAAGCACTTGCACCTGGCGACCGCCCCCATGATCAGCGTCAGAACCCGGCGCAAGGCGCACCTTGCCGTTACCCGGCTGCGTTCGGAAACAGGCCTTCTTGAAAGGACCACACCATTCGCCTGCGAGCGGGCATTCGCGGTCCAATTGCATCTGCGGCCGGTGTCGCCCGTCAGGTTCTGGCTACACGGCCGGCCGGTCGGTGTCGAACCCCAGCAAGAAGGCAGCGTCAGCATCATGCCTCTGGACCAGGATCCCTCCATGTATCTGGGGAGTGCCTTCGATATGGTGCAGTTTTATGTGCCTCGCGTGGCCCTGGACGAGTTCGCGGATGAGAACGGCGGCAGCCGCTGCGAGGCGCTCGGCTGGCCTTCTGGCAAGGTCGATTCTAGACTGAAGAACCTGGCATTGTGCCTCTTGCCCGTGCTGGAGAGGCCGGAGCTCGCGAGCGAGTTGTACGTTGACCACCTGGTCTTGGCCGCGCACGCGTACATAGCCCGCACCTACGGGGGCATCAAAGTAGCACCATCGATTGTGCGTGGAGGCCTGGCCCCATGGCAGTTGCACCGCGCCACGGAGATGCTCAAGGCCAACCTGGATGGACAGATCGCGCTCTCTCAGGTTGCGCGCGAATGTAAGCTATCGGTCAGTCACTTCGTCCGCGCCTTTAAGCAGACGATTGGTGAGCCGCCCTATCGCTGGCTGCTGCAGCAGCGCATCGACGCCGCCAAAGAACTTCTTCTGCATTCCGGACTGCCAATGGTAGAGATCGCGCTCAAATGCGGCTTTGCCGATCAGGCATGTTTCATCCGCGCCTTCCGCAAGTTGCTCAACACCACTCCCGGGGAGTGGCGCAGGATGCACATGCAATAGCCCGCGGGCATTTTCGAGAGGGTGTAAAGGTGCAAACCAGGGTGTACTGGAACCAGTCCCGAAGGGACTGGCTGAGAGTCAGTCTTGTCCAATTCGAGGTGGGAGCCCCCGCATTTATGCGGGGGAAGGAGCGCTTTAGCGCTCGGTGAAAGAGTCTCGACTCTGATCACGCGCTTTAGCGCTGGCCATGCCAAAGCCTCATTAGTCCCTGCGTTTTTGCCACCCGAAACGCAAGGGATACGCATGCCAAGCATGCGTATCCCCTCATGATCGCCCTCACGACGCTGTCGAATCAGTCGACGCTGTCAATAATCTCACCCAGAAACCACGACCTGCGTTCAGTCTCGTCGATCCAGACTTCAATCAGGCTGGCAGTCGCCACGTCGTTGTGGCGATCGCACACTTCGTGGGTGGAACGCAGAGATGCTGTGAGTTGCCGGTTGTCTGCGTAAAGTTCGCTGAGCATAGCCTTGGGCAGAAGGTGGTGGCCGTTATTGTCCTTAAGCCGTTGATTGCTCGAGATCTCGCTGATGGAGTGAAGAGTAATCCCCCCCAGCTTCCGAGCCCGTTCTGCCACCGGGTCCGTCATGGCAAAAATTTGATCCGCCTGCTCATCCAGCAGCAAATGGTAGTCGCGGAAGTGCTTGCCGGTCATATGCCAATGAAAATTTTTTGTCTTCAGGTAGAGAGCGAAGACATCCGCCAGCAAGTGACGGAGTTCGCCTGATATTTCCTCGACCGCCGTGTGATCCAGCAGTCCAACGCTCTTGATCGTCGTTGTTTTCTCGTTCTTTGTTTCAACCTTTTCTGCTGTTGCCATCCTCATCTCCTTTGCGTGCCAGCGAGAAGCGTCAGATCCTCGCCTCAGACCTTAGACCTAAGATGCTCGCCGTGTATGAAAACGTTCTTTAATTTTGCCCTGCGCCCGCTGGGCTGTCCCTGCCAGGGGCAGCAATAAGAGCAAATTATGAGCAAGCAGAAACAAGATGCCGAACGTTTGATCTGGCTACCGTTAGAGTGACGGACTCTTCGCCAACAGCGGGAAGAATGGGTGTTCGCGCAACCGCGCGTGAGGAAGAGGAACTGTATGCCTGAAATCGAGCATTACGATGCCATCGTGCTGGGGACCGGAGAAGCAGGAAAGTACATGGCCTGGCATTTGGGTTCAAACGGCAAACGTACTGCGGCTATCGAGCGCAAGTACGTCGGGGGTAACTGCCCCAACATAGCCTGCCTTCCCAGCAAAAACGTGATTCAGTCAGCTAAGGTGGCCTCCTATTTCCAGAGAGGTCAAGAGTTCGGCATGTTGACGGACAAGTGGACAGTTAACATGCCGGGCGTCCGCGCGCGCAAGCGGCAAATGGTAGATGGCCTTCACCAGATGCACATGGAGAACTTCGCCCGGAGCAAGGCGGAGATCGTAATGGGCGAAGGCCGGTTTATCGGCGACAGGACCCTGAACGTTTCACTGCACGGGGGAGGAGAACGCATTCTGCATGGCGACCAGGTCTTTATCAATACTGGGACCAGGGCAGCCATCGCCAACATACCCGGTCTTGCCGAGGCCTCTCCGCTCACGCATGTTGAGGCGCTGGAGCTCGACATCGTCCCCGAACATTTGTTGATTCTCGGTGGCGGCTATGTCGGTTTGGAATTTGCTCAGGCCATGCGTCGTTTAGGCAGCCGCGTAACTATCATGGAGCGCAATGATCGGCTGCTCCATCGTGAAGATCAGGATGTTTCCGAGGCCATCACTCAACTCTTCCAGGATGAAGGTATCGTCACTGTGGCAAATACCAGCCTGGGGCATGTAGAGGGAAGATCCGGCCAGGGGGTGTGGCTCTACGGTTCCAGGCGTCAGTCCCAGATCATCGTCGAAGGCTCCCACCTGCTGGTAGCGATGGGACGCCTACCCAACACAAATGGCATCGGCCTCGACCTGGCTGGCGTCAAGACCACAAAACAAGGTTATATCGATGTAAATGAGCGGCTGGAGACAAGCGCTCCGGGTGTCTGGGCGCTCGGCGACTGCGCCGGCAGTCCTTTGTTTACCCATATATCCTTCGACGACTTCCGCATCGTCCGCGACAATTTGCAGGGGGCGCACCGGACGACGACTGCAAGACAGGTACCATCCTGCCTTTATACCGACCCTGAACTTGCCCACGTGGGCCTGGACGAATCGCAAGCGAAAGAGCAGGGCATTCGCTACCGTTTGGCCAGGATACCGATGACCGCCGTGCTGAGAACCCGGGCGATGTCTGAGACCAGAGGATTTCTTAAAGTGCTGGTTTCTGCGATGGATGACCAGATCCTGGGCTTCACTGGCTTTGGCGAGGGCGCCGGGGAAACCATGGCGACCATTCAGCTTGCGATGAGAGCGGCTATTCCATACACCGTCTTGCGCGACATGACAATTACTCATCCCACGCTTGCCGAAGGAATTGTAGCTCTTTTGTCCAGGGTGCCCCCTATCAAATAAGGAGCAAAGGGATCACCGGGGGTCACATCGCTAACCCGCCAAGCGCGATCAGAAGAAGCAGCCCACCGATAAAGAAGTCTGCCAATTCTTTGTTCGTTTTGGCCGGTTCGGTGACGTCGGGCTTGACGACAAATCCATTTGCCACTTTGTCTCGCCAGCTCATGACGTCACCCCTCCTGAGAGCGATCAGCCACCCTTATCCCCCGGCTCTATATCATCGACTTCCGCAAAGCCACTTTCGCGCGCGCCAGCCGGGACTTGGTCGCAGGGACAGAAATCCCCATATTGCGAGCGATTTGTTTCATCGAATGACCTTCCATCTGTCCCAACTCGACGACTGAACGCAGGGTGCTTGGCAGCCGGCAGATGGCCCGCTTCAGGCGCACCGACTTCTCATGTCCAACGTAATGCTGCTCGGGGTTGGCGGAGTGGTCAGCGATTTGCCATACCTGCCACGTCTCCCCTTCAGCGGTCGCATCGATCGAAGTCTCCAGCCGAATACGCCTCTTACGTAAAATCATGAGAGCCGAATTGATGCCGATGCGAGTAAACCAAGTCGCGAAGCTGGATCTGCCATCGAACTGTTTCAAATGCAGGAAGGCTCTCATCATGGAATCCTGAAGCGCATCTTCCGCATCCTCGCGATTCTTGGTCACGCCGTAAATCGTGTTAAAGACACGTTTGGAGTTACGTGTGCACAATTCGACGAAAGCCCATTCCTGGCCGGCTTGCGCCGCCTCAACTAACAGATCGTCTCCCATGGTGCTGGGTTCAAGACGATGGGCAATATTGCTGCTTACCACGCTGCATGCACTCATAGAAGCAACCTCGGGGAAGATTTGGAATAAGCTACGCTGGGCCTAAACAAAAAGTAGCTGAGGGGGTCGGAGATAGCTTGATTGAAATTGCTTTGAGTTTGCTTATCTTGCGGAGAGGAATGACCACCTCGTGCGCGGCTCAGTTAGAAATAAACTCATCCTGCGAGGTCGCTTATGATTCAAATAGGAGTGTGAACATTGGACCAGAAAGATTGGGCTGGAGTATTTCCAGCCATCACCACCCCGTTTCAGGCTGATTTATCCGTCGACTACGAAACATTTGGAGCTCAAGCTCGTTGGTTGGTCGAGTGTGGCTGCAATGGAATTGTGGCCCTGGGCTCTCTCGGCGAAGCGCCGGCGCTGACCACGGAAGAAAAACTTGGGCTTCTGAAGCAGGCCAAGCGCTCCTTGGACGGCAAAGCGCCGGTGATAGCGGGCATCTCCGCCCTCAATACCGCCGAAGCGGTTTCGCTTGCCAAGGAGGCACATCGGGCCGGTGTGGATGGCTTGATGTTTTTGCCCCCGTTGGTGTACCGGGGTGACTGGCGCGAAACACGAGCCCACTTAAGCGCCGTCTTTCAAGCCACGCCGCTCTCCGCCATGCTCTACAACAACCCGGTCGCTTACGGAACGGACGTCCTTCCCGAGCAGATTATGGAGCTGCGCGCGCAGCATCAGAACTTCCACGCCGTGAAGGAATCGAGCGGCGAAATCCGCCGCATTACTTCGCTCAAGCTTCTTGCCGGTGCCTCCTTGGAGATCTTTGTGGGCATGGACGATGTCGTGGTTGAAAGTGTAGCCGCGGGCGCGACCGGCTGGATTGCCGGGCTAGTAAATGCCTTCCCTGAAGAAACGGTGCGTCTTTTCAAGCTCGCGCAGCGCGGTCCATCGCCGGAACTGGCATCGCTTTACGCCTGGTTCCTGCCTTTGCTGCGTCTGGATGCGGTGCCCAAGTTTGTGCAACTCATCAAGCAGGTTCAGGAAGACTGCGGCGGCCCATCTGCGCGTGTGAGGCCTCCCAGGCTGGAACTCACAGGACCTGAGCGCGAGGAAGTGGCCGCTCTCACGCGCAAAAGCCTGGCCAACTGCCCGCGGTAGTGTCACAGCACATTTCCACCGGATCTATCCACCCCTGTTATTAAACAGTCCGGCAGGAACGGCTAAGAGTCAGACTTGTCCAAATTCGAGGTGGGAGTCCCCACATTTATGCGGGGGAACGAGCGCTTTAGCGCTCTGTAAAAGAGTCTCGACTCTGATCGCGCGCTTTAGCGCTGGCCATGCCAAAGCCTCATGAGTCCCCGCGTAAGAGAACCGCAAAAGCCATCCGCTCCCAAGGCCCGGCAGGGCTGACCGCCAAACGTGAGCCCAGCCGGGCTGGGCATCTTCACGAAATTCTGCAAATGGGGAATAGCGTCTATTAGCCGTCTCTCCCAACCGCTAGTTCTCGCGCAGACACTTTAGCCAGTCTTTCCGCTGCTTGTTGGCTGAAGGACAGATTCCCGTTGACTACCTGTAGTTCGCCCGTGCTGATTGCCCCGGCGCCACGTAATCAGGGCCATCATCAGCAGGGCCGCAACCCCTGGCACCATCAGCCCGATCCGCAGTGATCCGGTAGCGCTGGAAACGGTCCCCGTCAACCAGGAGAGCACTGCTCCCCCCAGGCCCGCGGTGGCAAAAACCCAGCCTGCGTTGCGTGACCCGCCGATTTCCCTGAGAAACAGCGAGAGGATAAGCGGGAACAACGGCGCCAGGGCAAGGCCGGTAACAGCCGATCCTGCCAGCAGTACTTGTGGGCTATGCGCCGCCAGCAGCAACGAGATTCCCGCTATGGTCGCGACCACACAAACTCGATAAAGACGGAGTTCCGTCAGGAAGCGCAACATTGCCGGCGTCGTTGCCCGCCCCAGCAATAGCGCCGCCCAGAAGACAGCTACTGCCAGGCTCCCGCCGGCGAAGCTCCAGGCAGTGGCCCGAGTTGCGTACGTGCTCATCCAGTTCCCGACCGAGGCTTCCATCCCCACATAGAGAAACGCCAGCAGCGCAAAGTAAACGATGATTGCCGCCTCCTTGATTCCGGCCGGCGCCGGACCCACGGCCGTCGACGCAGCAAAATCACGCCGATCTGCAAGGAAAGGTAAAAAGGCGAACGGGATGACCAGGACTCCGAGGAGGCCGAAAGCCGAAGCGCCTGCGGCATGGCGCAGAAACTGTGCGGCCAGAATTGGGCAAGCCACCGCGCCCGCGCTCCATGCGAAATTCTGTATGGCGAGCGCCGAGCCCATGCGGTTTGGGTGACGTCGGCCGGCGAGCATGTTATTCGACGTCATGGCCAATCCGAGGCCCAGTCCATAGGCGGCAAACACCGGCAGCGATCTTTGTTGCAGCAGAAAGATGCCGATCCCGCCTGCGCCAAAAAGCCCAAAGCCGCAGGCCAGTGTCTTCCAGAGATTGCGCCGGACCAAAAGGGCTCCTGAAGCGGAGGCGGTAAACTGCACCAGCAACAGTAGGGCTGCGTCCTTATCCCGCAGATGCCATTGCGCGGAAAGCTGCGGCAGAATCGCGCCCAGCAGCACCGTACCGACGCCAGTGGAAGCCATTCCAAGGTGGAGCAGGGGCTCCAGCAAACGATTGCGAAAGGTAACGGCCGCACTGTGGTTTGCGTGAGGCATCCGGAAGGCGCGTTCATCGAGTGCCACCTCGTGGCACTCGCCCTATCCACTGTACGCGCAGCGCCGCCGAATCACGACCCATACGCTCTGCACGCAAATCCCTTGCAGTGCAGCTTGTCGGATGGGAGCCGCAGGCCCTGCGCGTGGTTTGACCCTGTGCTCTGCGGTTGTTACTATCAAGGTGCGGGGTGGAGCAGTCCGGTAGCTCGTTGGGCTCATAACCCAAAGGTCGCTGGTTCAAATCCAGCCCCCGCAACCACTTAGCTGATTGGCCAACCCCAGATAACCCCAAATAACAGCGCTCGCGAAAACGCCAAGGTTTTCTGGTGTGTCTGCGGGTTCCTTTGCATGGTTATGCGCTCCTCAGTGCCTTCCTGACGACTTTCGTGTTTGCTTCGCGCTTGGCTTCCATCAGCGCGTTGCCGTACACGTTCATCGTGGTCGAGATTTGGGCGTGCCGCATCAGCTTTTGCTGCACTCCCACCGGTGCCCCGGTATCGTCCAGCCAGGAACGATAGGTGTGGCGGAAGGTATGCCACCCGATCCCGTCGTACTTCCCGGCTGCTTCCCAGCGCTCTTCATGTAGCGGTAACCGCTTCCCGTTGGGAACTGGGCTGTCCTGTCGGCACCAGACGCCGACCCCGGCACCGCACTTGGGGCACTCCACCAGGCAGCATCCCGCCGGACGAATATAGTCCTGCTGGATGGGAGCTGTGTGGTAGTGACGCCAGGTGACGTGGCTGCGGAAGACCAGATTCAACCCCATCGATGGGGTTGAATCTTCGGCCGCAGCTTCCCTCTCCGACTCGGATTCAAGCTTCCAGTCCAGAAGAACCGTCGCGAACTCAGGATCAAGCGGAAGTTCGTCTTCCGAGTACTCCGTTTTCACCATCTTGACGCGACCGTGGACGACAGCCCGGACGACCCTCATGCTGAGGTTCCCGAAATCGATATCCTGCCATTCGAGCGCCAGCACCTCTTCGGCCCGAAGGCCGGTGCACTGCGCCACCATCACCATAGTGCGGTAAGGTTGGGGAATCAGTGCGAGGATGAGGTAGTACTGCTCGACGGTCAGGACGACCGGCTTCTTTTTCCGCTTGCTGATGCCCTTGATCTCGACCAGCTGCATCGGATTCCGCTGCCACTCGACGATTTCCCACAGCATCGCCTTCTCATACAACCTGTGCATGAGCGCCTTGACGTGGCCTTTAGTCTTGGGTGCGGCATCCATCTTCTTTAGCCATTCCTGGACCCCGAGCGGCTTCATCCGACTGATGCGGGTTTCACCCCACTTCAATCGAACCTGCTTGATGACGCTCAGGTAGGAACTCGCCGTTGAATAGCTCAACTCTCCATCGACATCAGACCGGTCACCGGGACGCTGCTGCTTGATCTCAAGCAGACGCTCTTCCACGGTAAAGCGGTCAAGGATGGCGTTGAAGGTTGGCTCCAGAATGGCCAAACAAGGGTTGTCGGAGTTGAGTTTAAGCACGAACGCCTCCAAATGCCGCTCGACCGCGACCTGCGTGGGGAACTTTTCGGTGCTCAGGAACATAGATTTTCGATTACCGGTTGTGGGGTCCTGGTAACGGTACTCCCAGGCCCATTGTTTGTTAGCCCGCGCGATCTTGCGCAGGGTACCTCGCTGAAATCTCTGCCGTCTGAATTTCAAGGAAATTACTCCTGTCCAGTCAGAGCAGCGTGGTTGGTTGCATTTGAGTTTATTTCATGTTCCAACCATCGATTCAGCGAACTGACGCGAAATCTCCATCGCTTCCCGACCTTCAAAGCCGGAATCTTTCGGGTTCTCGCCATTGTTTCCAAGGTCTTCCAATGCATCCCCAGCAATGAAGCGGTTTCGCGCAGGTCAAGCAGCTCTTCAAACGCGCTGAACCTCGACCTCTCTGAGTGAGAATTTCTCGTTGGCGCGTGTTGATCAAGATTCAATGACGTCGTCGGATCTGCCATTTTGCACCCCACTTACGGAACCCTGCGCTTCGGTCTTCCTGGCCTCAAACGCAGGCATCATCTGCCTCTTTGGTTGTTGAAAACTGCTTGATGAATGTGTAAAACAGGTTCGAAACTCGGTCAAATGACATGAGTTCTCGGGCCGGAGCTACGCTCAACGCAGCGGTAAAGCTAGTGCTATCGGCAGCTAAAGGGTGAAAATGATGCTATTGATGCACCCCAAGTTTTCGGAATGGGAAAGCTGGTGGTACAACAATCGCGAGAAATCTCCCTTGGCGGGTCGGCAAAGCGTGATGAACGACTACCGAAGCAAAGAATTTGATCGGATCACGGATCTAGGCAAAACGCGCAGCGACGAGTACACAGAAAAACTGTTGGCGTTCGTCCAAGACATGGAGGCTTCAAGCCCGGAGCCGTTCATACCTTTGCTGGCCGACATTGCTTTGGTCCGTGCGCTGATCGTACATCTCGTTATTCGATACGGCCCGGAAAGAGGACTTTTCGAAGCTCGGGATGCGTTCAATACGACGTTTGACCAAATGAAGCCAATTCTCCAGAATATGCAGGAAGAGAAAGGACATCCTCCCCAATGAAATGGCTCCGGCGTTCACTTCTTCCGCTTCTATTGATTGCATGTTTCGCGTCGCTTGTGACCGCATGTAAGAGCAGAACGCCGGAGCTCACGGGCAAATGGAGCGGCAACAGCGATCTATCGACGCAGATGGCTCGGGCGCCAGGTAGCCTCCAGATGCAAAACGCAAGAGCAGTACCAGTTCAGGTCACGATGACGCTGAATCAAAATGGTGGTGGAGTCACGGGAGACGCGGCAGTAGTGATCAGCGGAAAGCCCGAGATTCATTTGCCGATTACTGCGGGCGTCGTCGGCCAGGACGGCAAAGTTTCCATCGAAGCCGATCGCTCGGGTTTCAGTAATGTCCACCTTACCTTCAGTGGAAATGTCACAGCCGGTCAACTCTCTGGCGATATTGCACTTAAGATGGATACCCTACTGGGAGTAGCGGTCAACAAAGGGGCCATCACACTCAAACAAAATAGCTAATAATCTCGTTGAACCCGCCCGTTTGACCGAAATCCGGGTCCGTCCTACGCTCTCACCACCTGAGAGCGAGCCAGGAGGACAGACCTGATGTATGCATCCCCAGATGAAACCCTCGCCGCGCTAGAGAGCGTGGGCTATTTCACCGATCAAAAAACTGCCACCACCGTCTACCTTGCCGGAAGGCTCCATCGCCCCGTCATGCTCGAAGGGCCTGCCGGGGCCGGCAAGACGGAACTGGCCACGTCGGTCTCGCGCGCCTATGGCGTCCCTATACTGCGATTGCAGTGCTACCAGGGTATCAACGAAGAAAAAGCCATCGGGCAATACGACAAGAGCCTTCAGGAACTCTATGTGCTCCTGATGAGCAAGAGCGACCACGCGCCCAACTGGGCTGAAATCAAACGCGAAGTCACGAGCCGCGCCTATTTTATGGCTGGCCCATTGCTCGAAGCGATCGAACAGGACCAACGTTGTGTCCTGCTCATCGATGAGATCGACAAGGTTGACTATGCCTTTGAAGCGATGCTCCTGGAGCTGCTTTCAGCGTGGACCCTTTCTATCCCCAAGATGGGTACCGTTCAGGCAACGTCGATACCATACGTTTTTCTGACGTCGAATCAAGAGCGACGTTTAGGCGACCCCCTTCGCCGCCGCAGCTTCTACCTGGTGGTTGAGCACCCAACTGCGGAGCGGGAAGCCGCGATCGTGGCAAAGCGGACTCCCGACGCCAGCGAAAACACACATCGCTTCATCGCAGGGCTCGCGAAAAGCCTGCGCGCCTACACCATGGAAAAGCCACCGTCTATTTCTGAGATGAACGACGTGGCCCTAGCCATGCAGCTACTTGGAATCGAGGAGATTGGGCCTGAACACAAGGACATCATGCTGCCCCTGATCGCGAAGACAGAAGGAGATCGAAAGCGCCTGCTGATGAAACAGGCCTTCGAATCGATCGTGCGTATCGCCGGACGGTATGCGTCAGAGATGTCCCCAGAGGAAGCGACCGACGTAGCGGCAGTATTCGAAGAGAAGGCGGAAGCATGAGAAGACTTTTCCTTCTGGCTCTTTGTGTGATGGCGCCGGCGCTTCAGTCATCGGGTGGGACGAGGCAGGCAGGAAATCCTGAATTGAAGTACTACGCGGATGCATACGCCGACCATTATGGCGTCCCGCGCGCCCTTGTACACGCCATCATCGCCCAGGAATCGAACTGGAACCCAAATGCGTTGTCGAACAAGGGCGCGGGAGGCCTGATGCAACTGATGCCGGCAACGGCGGAAGTGTATCTCGTCAGGAACCGATTTTCTGTAACCGAAAATCTCAGCGGGGGAATTCAATACCTCGCGGACCTCATGACAGAGTTTCGCGGGGAGATGCGCCTAGCTGTAGCCGCATACTACTGCGGTTCAAGGCATGTCGCCCGACAAGGACTGAACTACCGAAATCCCGATGTAGTGACCTACGTCGAAGCGGTCCGCCACCGATATCAGCTCGAGTTGCGCGAGCAAGCAGACCGGGATAATCCAATGCCCGGGAAAGGACAGTGACATGTATCCAATACGGATGGTTGGTTTCATCAGCGTTTTTACGGGTGCAGTTCTGAGTCAAGCCCAGCAACTCACAACCGTCACGACAACCCCAGCCGAGGTGAGACCGGCAGTGACCGATTTACCCGTCTCGGTCAATAGCGTCACTGACCTTCACTTACGGCCGCTGTTCACAACGACCATTCGTTTACCCGAAGCAGTGACATCGGTCGCTGTCGGAGCTCCGACCCTATTCGAGGTGGAGCATTCCGATCAGGAGCCACGCCTCGTATTCGTTAAACCAAGCACAAGAGAATCCGCAACGAGCAACTTGGTGATCGCCCTCCAATCAGGCCAAGAGATCAGTATGCGCTTGCTCTCCGATGGCAATGGGGGACATACGCCAGTCGATTTTGTAGTCAATTACCGGCCACCGCAAAGCTTTCTCATCGGCTCATCGGATGCGGCTGTAAATAGTGTCGAGACCGCGACGGATGAGAAGCCACGGGCAGTTTCGGTCATCGATCAAGCGCTTAAGACACAGGCTGATATCGCAACTCCGGCTTGGGTCGGCGGCCTCGCCAATAATGAAAAGAATCCGGATGGTAAGGCGATTGGGAAACCGTTGGTGGCAGCTCTTGGCAACGTACGCGAAAAGGGAGACGAGATGTTGGTCGCGTACTCGGTGATGAATACGACAGATCATTGGATCGAGGTATTGCCGCCGCAGGTCGAACTGAACAGTCCGAATCTCGATGGCGACAAAAAGAAGCCCAAGAAGCGCGAGATTCTCGCCGAACAGGTCCCGATCACGGACTACCGGCTAAATATGCGCCGTCTGGCTCCAGGTGAGCGCGCAGACGGTGCCGTGCAGTTCGCCCGTCCCGGATTCAAGCAGAGCAAAGACCAGCTGTTGCTGCAGCTAGCGACTGCAAGCGCCGTCGATACACCGCTTTTGATGCCGGTTCCATTTGTGGCGCCGGGAAGATAAGTGTTCCTCGTTTTTGCAACTACTTCCACTCTACGAGGTGAGCCATGGCAAGACCAGAGAATGCACAGACCGAAGAGGTAGCGGCGGAGAATGTAGTACCCATTGCGGACCCAGAGGCCGACACGGTCGGCTTGCCCGGGGCAGTCACCAAGCGCCCGTTTGTACTCGATAGGAGCCGCGGCTTAGGGGGCGGAAACATGTCTCTCATGTTGATGGTGCTAGGCGCGATCATCATCTTTGGCATCGGGATGTTGGCGTTCCTCTCCTCAAAAGGGACGACGAAAAAGAAAACGGCGGCCGAAGCTGCCAAGCCGAATCTCGGGCGAGTCACCGGAACAACTGCCCCAGGGGACTTGATCCCGAGCGACAAAGTCAAGCCGTCTCCGGATGAAGCGAAGAAAGGAGGGACAGTCGACGCAGCCGACATTGAGAAGACGAAGGCGCCAAAGATGACTCAGACGCAAGCCACCAATACACAGAGCGCTCCTAACGGCAACAAGCGGCTCAACCAAGTGGGAAAGTTTGAAGAGCCCGATACCACGCCAAACGGGCAGTCGAAGTGGACACCGCCTCCGTATTCCGGTGGTCAAAGTGAACAGCAAGCGGTGAAGAAAGAAGAGGACGCACTGAGCAAACCCTCACTTGTCTTCACAGCCCATAACCAAAGCAATGGTGGGTTGCGGTCTGGGACTCAAAGCGAACAGCCAAGCGTCAATAATCTAGGCTTGGCACCTGGATACCACGTCGCTGCGCGGTTGGAGTCCATGGCGACGACCGCAATACATGCACCTGTGACGGCGGTAGTCGAATACAACTACGAGCGAGACGGGGCGGTGTTAATTCCGGCGGGAAGCCGTGTCGTTGGCAAAATCTCGCAAGCGGACCCATCGGGTCTCGTGAATATCACGTTCTCGTCAATTGAATTTCCAGGAGGAGAGAACGTTGCGATCGACGCCGTGGCCGCAGATATGAGCCTGCAGGCCGTCAGAGGGACCGTTACCGGGAAGCAGGCCGGCAGGAGCCTAGTGGTTCGCTCGCTCGCAGGTATCGGCGAGACCGCTGCGATGATTGTCGGCGCTCCGAGCGCAAATGGAGCAGTTAGCGAAAACGATTTACTACGAATGCGCGTAGCTGACAATGTCGGGAACGCTGGTGATGAACAGATCATGCGGATGATGACGATGCAGCACATCGTCGTCAGTGTACCCGCCGGGACCGAGATCTACGTCATCTTCGAAAAGTCACAGCAGGCGAACGCGGCAGGCGCAGAGAAGACGGTCCAAGTTCCTCATCTCAACAATTCCGCGCTCGATTCGAGCACCCCAACCCAGCCGTAGCGAGATCACGCTAGTTAGTCGGATCTATAGGTGCGGCCTGCTTAGTGGGCCGCATTTCTTGCCCTTTCAACGGAGGGTCTTCGCCGATTGTCTTGGCCCGAAGAACTAAGTCGAAGGACGAGGAATACGCATGCATGAACGGTGAAAGGAGAAAAAACGTGTACCTCACTTTTGTAACAGAAAGTGAGCCGAGAGCTCCAAGACAGGCAGCGTTGGGAAGGGGTTACAAGAGAAAAAATGTGTACTTCACTTTTGTAACGGAGAGTGAGATGTTAGCGACCAGATGGACCTTTGTTCTGAAAGGGCGAAAAGAGAAAAAGCGTGTACTTGACTTTTGTAACGGCGCGTCGAAGATCCGAAGGCGACAAAACAGAGGTAAGAGAGAGCAGGAAGAGAAGGGGCACAGGATAGGTAGGGGTTGTAAATGGTTTGGTTGAAGTCCCATGGGAACATCCAAATCACATCAATTGATTCACGCGCAACCCAGTAGTCGCTGAATCACCCATATATAGCTCGATTGGATGCGAATCAGAGTTCCACTCAATTGAGCGAAATGCAAAGTCATGCGACTTTCCAACTCGACGGCACCCCGTCAAGGAGGAAGTCCATGATCAAGTCGTTTATGCGAGCTGTGCGTGCCGCGCAGAAACATCTGCAGTCGCTCATACTCGTTACCTTTATCGGAGCCGCGCTAGTAGCACCCGCTGCCAGTGTTGCTCAAAACCTCGGAACCGCGCCCGCCACTGGCCAGGCAGTACAAGGTCAGACGGCGTCACAGCCAGAAGGCGCATTCCTGAACCTCGTCAATTGGGTGTGCAACGTGATCTGTCCGGTAGGCGCCGGCATCGCCGTCGTCGCTACCGTGTTGCAGTGGCGGAGCGGCCGCAGCTGGCTGCCCTCTGCGATGACTGCTGGAGGTCTGATCTGTGTCTCGGGCATCCTGCGGCTCATCGAATACTTCATCGCGCAAGGTCAGGCGGTGGCTTGAGGTACCTATGCAGACACCACTGGTCTTCAGAGCAATTCTCGGTCTCCTGATGGATTTGGCGATTCCCGCAGCGCTCGGTGCGTTTGTCATGGCTGGGATGCGACTGCGTTCCGAAGGTGGGATGAACTTTGAGGCCAGTGGTGGCTTTCTTAAATGGCTCTTCTGGGGCTGTTTGTTGATCAGTCTTCCCGGAATAAGTCTTTGGTTAAGCAATGAAGGCGTTCCGGGAGCGTCCCAGCTCGCGATTGCCGGCGCTACCGGAGCCCAATATACCCAGGGCGTCGAAAAGGTCACCAATGACTTCGCAACTAACTTCCTGGTAGCCCACGTGGTCCCAGTTGTCGCCGCGTCCCTCGTTTTTAAGGCGATCCTTGATCTCAGTCAGGGGTACAGCCCACTCGCGTCGATCATCGCTGCCCTGTTTCTTCTGGGAGTCCAAGGCATTTACAACCTGGCGACAGGTAGCTGGATGCAGAGCGGTGATCAATATGGTGTGACCGACATGCTCATGCAGGCATTTGGCTATGCAGCAAATCGAATCAGTCCGATCGTTGGCGGCCTCGCACTGTCCGGCGCGATTGTGAACTACGTTTGCCATCGGCCCTGGGGAGGCTTGGTTGCAAGCGGCCTTGCCTTTTTGAGTGTGACTGGAATCTGGGCGTTAGTTACTCATTTCGCAGGAGTCAATCTATGAAGCAGATAACAGCATGTTTACTGATCGCGGCTGGAATCGGCGGCGCAGGATATTGTGCCGACAAGGTACTGGTACCCCTGGTGACCTCATGTTTTGAGGTAAACGCCGACATGTCGAATCTTACCCCCGATTTCATCCCAGAATGGCATTTCAAAGAACCGCATTTTCGTAAACCTTGCCTTGGATTCTGTGCGGAAAGGAACTAGCCATGAGAACGGGGGAACTGTTTCTACAAGGCTGCTTCTTTACGATTAGTTGTCTGACTTTGCTGTTCCTTCTGTCCATCGCGGTTCATTTCCCCGTAGGGCGCGTGCTCTTCGCCGTCTTTGTATCAGTGATTTGTTTGAGTGCCGAGTACTTAGCGCTGTTCAAAGTAGCCCAGTTTCTGTGGCGATGGAGCAGAAAAGCTGCGATCGCTTTGGTGCGCATTCTCCATCCGAGTCAACCATCCGCGATTTTTTGACAGAGACCAAAAAGTGAAGCATATATAAGCGCGCGAGGCGAAGCATGAATAGCGGCTCCTTCGACGGTGGTCTTCTCAACCTCACAAGCTGGGTCGGCAATGCCGTGATGCCGATTCTTGCTGCGCTGATTTTAGCGATGGGGATTTACAAATACTCCCGTGGATACCACATTGATCCCTATATCGGCGGCACATTGGCGGCACTCTCTGTCTCCGGGCTCCTTCGGCTGGCCGAAGTCTTCGCTAGCCAAGGATCGGGAACCACGCAATATTGGTCCGCGATCCTCAGCCTGACGAACTGGGTAGGCAACGTGATTCTGCCCGTCTACGGTGGGATCGAGATCGTACGGGCTGTGCTGGGAGTCGGCGGCTTTTTCGAGAGGCTGAATATTGGCGACGACTGGATCCGGCATTTTATCGCCGGCGGAGCTTGCCTTTGTGTTTCTGGCTTGATGAGGTTGATGGAACACTTCATCGCAGCCGGTACAAGCGGGGTGGCGTAATGGCACTGAGAATGAGTCCCGTTTCGCGCAATCTGCACGCCAAGGTCACCCTGCTTGGTCTTGAGCTCGAGGACATGCTGTTTCTTGCGATGGCGTGTGCGATCGCCATGTTGGTCGGCCAATTCCTCTTCTCTGACCGCTACATGTTCTTCCTGCCTATGAACTGGTTCCTGATGCTCATGGTCCTCGTGCTCGGGGTGCCCGGTCTGATGTTGTTCAAGTATGGGAAACCTCGCGGGTATCTGTTCGACCTGGTGCTCTATTACGGGCAACCGCGCAGTTACTGTGCTCTGGCACGCGATATGAAACTCACAAACAGCTTCCTAAAGGAGAACGAATAAATGCCCAGAACGACTGCCCAGCAAGAGCGCTCCCTACAAGACCCTGCCGTCTGCGAACTGTTGAAGATTCGCGATTTCCTCGACAACGTGATGGTCCGCACCGATGGTTGCTACGTGGCCGGCTTTCGCGTGCAAGGGTCAGTGACCTATTTTGCCGACGACGAAGGACGGAATGAAGCGAAAGGTGTCGTTGAATCATTGCTCCGCGCGATGCCGGAGCAGAGCATGCGTGTCCAATTTCGCTATGAGGTGGTGGAGAGCCTGAACGGTTTGCTCGATCAGTATCGCGAGGCCTCGCGATCAGCAAATCCAGAGGTCAAGGTTCTCGACGATCGAAGACTTGCGACGTGGGAGGAGAAGGAAAGGCTTGGCGCCTACCTGTCGCG
>CAVUQE010000006.1:0-122468 GCA_963743365.1 uncultured Acidobacteriaceae bacterium | reverse complement strand
CCCCACGGACGCAGTGAGAATGTGGTCCTGCTCAAATCCGGGATTCGCGCCGGCGAGATTCCGCAGTGTTCGCAGAAGTAGCCCGGAGCACAACAGCAGAGGAAGTGAAAGCGCGATTTGCGCCACCACCAGCCCGCTGAGCAATTTCCGGTTGCGTGAGCCACCGGAGATACTTGCAGACTCTGCCTTCAGTACCTCAATGGCCGGCGCGTGAGACGAACGCCAGGCGGGGAGCGCGCCGCATAGCATACCGGCCAATAGAGAGAACACTGCAATCCCAATCACCACCTTATGGTCCATATTCCCGTTCAGTACGAGGGGAATTGCATTCGCTGGAAAGAACCATGCGAATGTCTTCGATGTCCACGATGTCAATCCAAGGGCCACGACTCCTGCGACGATGGAAAGCACAGCGCCCTCCAGCATCATCTGCCGCACCAGTTGTATGCGATTGGCCCCGAGCGACTGCCGGATCGCAAGTTCACGCCGCCGGGATACAAACCGCACCAGCGTGAGCGTAGCCACGTTCGCGCTGGTCAGCAACAGCACCAAACCGGCGAAGGCCAGTAGAATGGGCAGTGTCGCCGCCATATATCCGTTAGCGCCGAATGGCGAACGCCACATGGGATCGAGCGTGATCCGGTTATCGCCGAGATGCTGGTCCGGATACGCCGTCACAATATGGTGCATCAGGGTGTCGAGATCCTGGGCTGCCTGGCCACGGCTCACGCCGGGCCGCAATCTTCCTATTACGTTCAGCCAGACCGCACCACCACTGCGATGCGTCATCCGCCACTCATCCGTCCCGAGGGGGTCGAGCGTTACCCACATATCTTCACGGATTCCGGGCATTGCTCCGACAACCCCCTCCGGCGCCACACCGATCACCGTCACAGGATGCCGGGCAACCTCGATCGACTTGCCCACAATTGCCGGGTCATCGGCATAACGCGTCTTCCAGAGCGAGTAACCCAGGACCACGTTGGGAACTGCACGTGACTCCTCTTCAGGCAGAAAGAAACGCCCCAGCAACGGCTTGATGCCGAGCACATCGAAATAGTTCGCCGATACGTTTGCAATATAGACACGCTCCGGCTGTGCATTGCCGGTCAGAGCGATCCAATCGTGATGGTAGGCAAGTATTCCGGCGAAGGTGTGGTTCTGCTCGCGCAGATCGCGATAGTCGAGATACGAGAAGGGCGGAGTCGGGGAGAAGTTCCGTTCCCCCCTCTGCAGGCTAACAAGATCGCCTGTGTCCCGCGCGCCAGGAATCGGACGCAACATTGTGCCGTCGATCCAACTGAATACGGTGCTGTTGGCGCAGATAGCTACTGCCAGCATCGCCGTCGCGGTGATCGAAAAGCCGGGGCTCTTGCGCAGTTGCCGTAACGCGTAACGGACATCCCGGCCTAGTTGTTCAAGCCACGCTTGGCCCCACATGTCGCGCGTCACATCTTGCACCAGAGGAATATTTCCGAATTCCCGCGCCGCCGCTTGTCGCGCCGTCTCTGCCGTCTCGCCTCGCGCCACTCGATCTGCAATCGCCATCCGCAGGTGAGCATCGATCTCTTCCTGCAATTCGCGCTTGCGCCGCTGAAAACCGAAGCTCGGGAACCACTTCATGACTCACTCTCCTCCGGCTTGACGTACATCACCGACCCAATCGCTTCGACAATCCGCTCCCATCGGCCCAGATCAGAGGCCAACTGCTTTTTCCCCTTGGCCGTGATTCGGTAGTATCGGGCTTTTTGCCTGCTCTCTGACTGCTTCCATTCAGACTGCACCCAGCTCTGACGCTCCAATCGATGGAGAGCCGGATATAGTGATCCGGTCTCCACCTGAAGCACATCTCCGGATCGCAAACGTAACGCCTGGACAATGCCATATCCATGCTGCGGTCCCCATTGCAGCGTTTGAAGAATGAGCATGTCGAGTGTTCCCTGCAACAGATCAATCCGGTTCTTATACTGGTCTTTTTCGCTCATAGATGTAGACACGCTACTCCCAATGGAGGTAGATTGTCTACTTTGTTTTGTATAGCGCAGCGCGCAGCCTTGCCCACTCAGCAGATAAAAGTACGTCAGTTCTCAGGACGAAAATTGGTGATTCTGCATTGGCGCTAAATCGCTAGTGCCGTATCGACAGCGGTCCGCCCGGAGAGATTTTGCGTTTGCTGGAGGGCTTGACGCGGAGCGGTGTGGATACGGCGATTTGCGCTAAGCCGCTAGCGCGGTGGATGTATGGGGATTGATTGGACCTTGCGGGAATGCTGGACGGTGGATGGGGAGGAAGGCAGCGTGGTCGGACACGGTCTGCCACTTAACATGGACTTTGATTGTGGAACCGAATCGGCCTGTCGAGGTCGGCGGCTGAGGTTTGAGGCGCACTTCGGCGGGGGCCGGTTCAGAAGCGGTGGAGGCGACGAGTGGGATAGGAATGAAGGTGAGCATGGTTTCCTCAAGAGGAATCGACTGTAGGGCAATGAGGTGGAGCAGGCGCACTGGTCTTCTGCGCGGGGGAATGATGCGCGATGACGTGGAGTGTTCCGCATCGACACAGTGGACAGGATCGGTTGAGTGCAGACCGTTGGCTTTCGTTAAGTAGCGAACTGAGATCGGCAGCAGTGGCGTGGAGATGAGCGCGGCACAAGTCCAGCGCTTGGCGGCGCTTCCGGTTGGCAAGAAGCCCAAAGTGGCGAATCTTCACGAAACCTGAGGGCAGCACGTGGAGCAGGAATCGGCGGATGAACTCGGTCGCCTCGAGTTTCATGACGCTGCTGCGGTTGTTGTGCCGGGAATCGCGCCAGCGGAAGCAAACCCGACTGTTCTCCAGGCTGAGAAGTCTTCCGTTGGAGATGGCGACCCGGTGCGTGTAGCGGGCTAGGTACAAGAAAGCCAATAGCCAGTCCGCAGTCCCTGAGGATGGCTCGCAGCCGAGCCGTGGAATCGCCGAGGAGACTATGCACGCTCTCTCCCTGAATACGACACCCGAATATGATCCACGCGGCCATGGCCCATTCGAAGGTCGCAACCACGAGATATCCGGTGAGCCTGTGGCTGACTTCGCTGTGGGATGCGCCGTGCATCCGAGTGCTCAATTCTATAAGGGTTGCCAGCAATCCCAGCAAGGCTGCTGTGTGCCACAACGGAAACCTCAACGCCTTCCGATCAGCGACGGCGACTGCAGTTTTCATCCTGATTCCTTTCCTGCTTACCCTATCTATCCGGCAGGGGCGGAAAGGTTACATTTCGAAAGAAAAATCGGCTGCGGCAGGTTCCCGGCCCCGGGCATGCCTCTCCACCTAGAATGCGCGGACTGGCTTGCGATTCGACAGCTCGCGGCGCCACCCTAAAGATTCGTTCAAGTCGGCTTATGGGAAGAAATCGCGATTACTCCCGGATGACCGCCTATCCGGAAGTAGCTCCAATACGGCGTCACTTCCTAGTTGGCGATAACACGCCCGGAATACGTTAAACGGGGGCTGTACGCGGCGCGCACTTCCGAGGAACTGATCAGCCACTAAGAATTCTTCAGCCCAACGCTGATCACACGAAGTTCCGATTCACTCGCATTCTCAAGTGAGTGCGGCGAGAGCGGCCATGACCACATCGCACTCTCCGCGGGCAAATCGCAGAGCTGTCCACTATGATTCTTCCTTCACCATCGCGGCGTGCGAAATCACTCCAACTAAGTGCGCGAACCGCCTCATTCTCAAA
The DNA here is from genome assembly GCA_963743365.1 of uncultured Acidobacteriaceae bacterium. Taxonomy (GTDB): domain Bacteria; phylum Acidobacteriota; class Terriglobia; order Terriglobales; family Acidobacteriaceae; genus PALSA-350. The sequence goes on along the minus strand of CAVUQE010000006.1, from coordinate 118,752 downwards.
GAGCAGAAGGTGATACTCCGGAGCAGTAATCAAGGTGTCAAGATCGTGATGCCACTTCTAGACTTGTTGGTCTACCACAGCGCCAACTCCAGTGCCTCCACACAGACCGCTACCACCTTGCCGTTACTCCTTGGCTCCTCGAACATCTGTCGGAGGAGCATGCTGTCCTCTTTGTTGTCACTAATATCTGGAGGTTGCGCGTGAATACGCGAGCTTGAAGAATGCGCTCAAGACATGGGGAAAGATCGGATTTCCTATTGCGCGGCCCGCAGCCAGCGTTGCTGTAGGTCTATGACAAATAAAGGAATGTGGGCGTCATTAAAAGCAACCGCGGCAGAGCCATTCGAAGATGCAGGAAAAATCCAGGTATCAAAGATGTACCTGCTGCTCTTCCGGTGGGAACATTCCTGTCCTCTAGCTGTTGATTCTAAAGGTGAACGAAGCTGTGATGATAACCTTTCACGAACGAATCAAGACTTATACTCGACAGGCTCCTCGAAATTGTTAGAATAATCCTAACCACCTTTCCAACCTGATACAGCATTGAGATCGAACGGAACCGAAGAACTGTCCTCGGACAGCGATCCTGGGGAACTGGAGGTCACATGACAAACGAACAAACAACCGGGAAGCGCGAAATGCTGCTGGTAAGCGATTTCGACCAGACGCTGAGTTTCAATGATTCGGGAATTGTCCTGAGTGAGATGCTGGGCATTGGCGGTTTCGAGGAACGTGTTGCCGGCCTGTCCAAGATTCATCTGATCCAACAGGGCGGGGAGTTACCCTACCTGCTGCTCCACGATCCAGAGTACCGCCGCGTCCGCAAGGAGCATCTGGCGGCCGTGGGAAAGCGCATCCGCTTGAAAGAAAACATCAAGTTGATGGTCGAACTTCTGCAGCAACTAGACGACTATCACTTTTCGTTCTACGTCGTTTCGGCGGCGCCGGAAGAAGTGATTCAGTCGGCGCTTGAAGGCATCGTCCCGCCCGAAAATATCTGCGGCACGCAATTCCGCTACGATCCTGTGACTGGAGAGATTCAGTCGATCGTGCGAGTTCCTGCGGGTTGGGGCAAAGTCGTGGTAGTGGAAGAGTTGCGCGTGAATCTGGCGCTCGGCCATGACCGTATCATCTACGTGGGTGATGGGAGTTCCGACGTAAATGTCATGCTGCACGTCAACCGCTTGGATGGATTGACGATCGCCGTTTCAGAAAATCCCTTCATCACGCAAATCGCGAAGCGCACGGTTCTCAGCGACGATGCGCTTGGGGTGTTGGTCCCGATTCTGCAAGATGCGGTGGGATGGAATTCGATGCAGATCCGCTCTTTCTTCAATTCAGGAGGATTCGTCTTGCAGGATTGGGACCGGGTGCGCACCGACTGGCTCACGATTCGCAACACCGCGTCCGCAGCTATGCCCGCATACGACGGAGGAATGCAATGACGATCGCTGTGCTCGGATGGGTAGCGACCGCCGTATTCGCAACCTCGTACTTTTTCCGCAGGGCTTCGACACTGACGAAGATTCAGGCGGCTGCCGCCTGTCTATGGATCGTCTACGGATTGAAAATCGGCGCTGTTCCAGTGGTAGTGGCCAACCTTATCGTGGCCGGGGCGGCGCTGTATTCGTCATTTCGGAATCGGTCCTTTCGTCTCCACGAAGAAGGGTCCACCGGCGCGCATTAGAACCGGTCTCGAAAGATCGTCGCGAATCATCGCTCTGAGCTTGCAAGTTAATACGAGAAGACTTTATCCCTCTCTTTTGAGGTTGATGGGAATGAGCCACAGTAACCGCCAATCCGGAAGTAACCTCGAAAAGAGAGTAGTCAATGTCCGGATGGGCGACCACCTCCCAGTCGCGGCTGGAAACGTGCATTGCCCTGAAGGCAACAGTTGAGCAAGGGCCGATTGTCCGGAAGGGCCATGATTCGGCCACGCGACGAGAAGCCCGGTCTAACCGGGCCTCCGCCGCCAGCCTTGGCTGTATCTAACGCAGCACGATCATCAAGAATCCCGCTTTCTATTTCGCCTGCACTAGCCCCGCAATAACCGCAGCAACTTTATCGAGTATCTGGTTCCAGCCCTCCATTTGACCGCTATTTTTCGCGCTCTCCAGGGGTTCATTTCCAATGAAGGTGAGTCTCGTCTGGCCGTTTCCGAGATCCTCAAAGATGGTCACGTCGTACGCACCGTCTATGGCCTCATGTTCTATTCCTAATTGCGCAGGGTCAACCTTGTTTCCCTCCGAGTCCGAAAAGTACATGGAGGAAACGATCTTCTCGTGCAGAACAATCTCGTGGTATTCAACCGCATTCCAGAACTCCTGCCCATCCGGAGCCTTCATGCAGAAGAGAGATTTTCCCCCAACGCGAAAATCCATCTGGCAAACGGGCGCAGTAAAGCCCTTCGGTCCCCACCACTGCATCACGTACTTCGGGTCTGTCCACGCCTTCCAAACCAACTCGCGTGGGGCATCAAAAACTCTTGTAACGACCATCCGCTCAATTTCGCTAACCGTGTTTTCTGTCATCTCTGACCGCCTCTTTCTTCATTTGATTTACAACTACATCCAGTTTGTCGAAACTCTCTTCCCAGAATCGGCGATAACTGATCGCCCAGTCGCTGACTGTCTTAATCGCCTCGGGCCTAAGCGTGCATACGCTCTCCCGTCCACGCTTTGTCTTGATCACAATCCGTGCCCGCACCAAGTAGGCAATATGTTTTGAAATCATCTGCTGCGACAGAGCAAACGGTTCCGTCAATCCATGCACGGAGGCAGGCCCGTGGGAGAGCCGCTCGATCATCGCCCGCCGGGTTGGATCAGACAGAGCCGCAAATGTTGTATCCAGTTTATCCACAACCAAATGGTAGTGGATTGGCGGTCAATGTCAATTGCTAATTTTGCGATTCTTGATTACTGTTCGCTGATCTCTCTGAACCCGACACTCGGGCTAAACCATTCAACGTAACGCATGTCCCGGTACACTCACCGCAGTGTGGGCATGACCAGCCCAGCAAACCGCCAGACAGACAAGAATAACCACCTGCCTGAGGCAGATGTCCCTAAGCAAGAGCCCCGGAAATGATCGTGATGCAGTTACTGCACTGCGACCGTGAGAGAGACGGTTTTGCTGAGTGAGCCGGCCGTCGCGGTTACGGTGACCGTGGTGGTGCCTGTGGGCGTGCCCGGGTCGCTGGCGCCACCACTGCTTCCTCCGCTTCCCCCTGAACCACTAGAGCCGCCGCCACAACCCAATAAGCCGGCAGCCGCACTCAGTGTCAGCAGCACGACCAGCCACTGCATGCGCTTTCCGCCGGGGCGGAAGGTCAAGATCAGCATTGCCAGGCTGGCAAAGGCTGCCAAGCCACCCAAGCTGGAGCGATCGTTGCCACGGCTTTTGACTACACTGGGCGCGGTGGTCGAAATGGTCAACACCGTGGTTGCAGCACTGGCGCCGGGTGTCACCGTCGACGGAGCAAACGTGCAGGTTGCTTCAGACGGCAGGCCGGCGCAGGCGAAGCTCACCGTCTGGGCAAAGCCGCCGGCCGGGGTAACCGTCAGTGTGGTCGTCCCGCTCGAGCCGGCGGCGCTGATCGAGAGGCTGGTGGGGCTGGCTCCCAAGCTGAACGAAGGGGTTACCGCGCTCACCGTGATGGTGACCGCGGAAGAAGTAGAAGCGGCAAAGTTCGTGTCCCCGCCGTACTGCGCCGTGATGCTGTGGCTGCCGGCGGCCAGCGAGCTGGTTGCGTACGTAGCAACGGCAGAGCTGAGCGTGCCCGTCCCCAGCTTGGTGCTTCCATCCAGGAAAGTCACTGTGCCGGTAGGTGTGCCGCTGCTGCCGGAACCGCCGGCAACTGTAGCCGTGAAGGTGACACTTGTGCCGGCAGGCACGCTGGTGGCCGAAGCCTTCAGCGTCGTGGTCGACGAAGCCGGCGGCGTGGTGACCGGAGCGGAGCCATAAATGTTCAGCAGGATTGTGCTACCAGCCAATATATCGGGCTTGCCGTCTTTGTTGAGGTCAGTCGCAATCGCCATGCCCTCGGCGGCCACGTTGATCAGGTCTGTGGGATAAATGTTTCCGTTGGCGGAAATCGACGTGAAGGTTCCGTCTCCGTTGCCGTAAAAGACGCCGCTCAACGCTTCGGTGTTGAGAATCGCCAGGTCGGTATTGCCGTCGGCGTTGAAGTCGGCCGCGGCAATGCCCGTACTGCGGATGGAGTCGCCTCCAGACAGGTTGGAAAAGGTGGGCGCCTGGAAGGTTCCATCTCCGTTGCCCAACGCAATCACCAGTTGCGCCTGGCTCGCGGCTGTGGTCTCGTTCAGGCACGCAAGGTCGAGTTTGCCGTCTTTGTTGAAATCGGAGAGAAGCAGCGCATACGTCGACGCCTCGGTTCCGCTGGCGGTCACGTTCACATTCGCAGGAGCCTTGAACGAGCCATCTCCGTTGCCCAGCAGCAACTGGAGTTGATTGCTGGTTCCATTGGCCGCGGTGAAGGTGTTCAGCAGAGTGAACAGATCGAGCTTCTTATCCCCGTTAACATCGACTAACGCGGAGATCTGCGGCGTGGTCAACACAGTTGGAGCGGTGGCGCTACTGGAGGTGGTGGTCAAGATGGGCGTTGCAGAGAAAGTACCGTCTCCATTTCCGGGCAAGACGAGAAAGCCGGCAGTGTAGGGGCTAGCCACGTTGCTACCGCCCGCCACATCGGCGAAGCCCACGATAATATCGGTGTGGCCACTGCTGGTCGTGGCGCCCAACACCGGGCCGCTCACCGTGAGGTTGTTGTCATATTCGTTGCTGGGTGCTACCTGGGGAAACGGATAGGCCACCGGCGCCTTGAAGGTGCCGTCTCCGTTGCTCAAGGCGACAAAATACACCGGCAGAGGATTGAGTGCGTTTTCGCCGTTAGCCAAATAGGGGTTCAATGAATTGTCGACGAAAACCAGGTCGGCTTTTCCGTCGCCGTTTACGTCGGCCACAGCGGTCAACGAGGAAGCCGAGGCTCCGGTGACGGTTTTGCCGAACAGCGTTATGCTGGCCGGCACCTGGATCGAGGATGCGATGTTATAGGTCCCTGCACTGGAGCCGAGCAGCACGTTGTAGGTGTTGGAGGAACCCGGGACGATGAGGTCGGGATATCCGTCGCCATTCACGTCTCCCATGTTCGTCCCGTTATACCCGTTGATAATCGCGTTTCCCGAGCCTGCGTGCGGCGGAATAGCGGGCGCCCCGGCAAAGGTGCCGTCGCCATGCCCCATCAGCGCATACGACAGATTTGGGTCGTAGGAGTCGCCGATGTACACCCCGCCATCGCCCAGCCCGACATAGATATCCTGGTTTCCGTCTCCGTCGAGGTCGTCGATGGCCACGTAGCCAACCGAGCCGATGGTTGCATAGGAGGTTCCCGGAGTGAAGGTGCCATCGCCCTTGCCGGTGTATATCAAGACTGAGGAGCCAAGGCTGACGACCACGTCCAATTTGCCGTCATTATTCACATCTCCGCTGGCCAGGTTGGTGGGAGACCCGGTGGCAAAATAGGGAAACGCCGGACTGGCCGCCGCGGTGAAAGTGCCATCGCCATTGCCCACCAGTTCAGCTCCGTTAGACAGCACAAGGTCTTTCTTGCCGCTGTTTCTGAAGTCGCCCGAAATGAGGCCGGAGGCCGGGGTAGACGTGCTGTAGCCGGGCAGAGTGGGCGCGGCAAAACTCTCGGCGGCGGCGAAGGTGCCGTCTCCCTTTCCCAGCAGAACGGAGATTTGCTGAGTCTGCTGGGCGGTATCCGAGATGGTGGCCAGATCGAGCTTACCGTCGCCATTGAAATCGTCGATCACGACGGCGTCGGCCTGGGTTCCGGTTGTGGGATAGGTCACGCCGGTCTGAAAGGTGCCGTCATCATTCCCCAACAGCACGGTGACCGCGCCACCGGCATTGCCAACAACGGTATTGGTAATGACCAGGTCGCCGTTGCCGTCTCCGTTCAGGTCCGCGGTGGCGATCACTCCGGCAGCGGCAAAGGCAAAATTTGTTAGGGTAAAGGTGCTGGTCCCGGCAGCGATGTACAGGCTTTCATTGCCGTTGGCGCCAAGGCCTACGGCGGCCATCACCCCCACCCCTTTGGTGGTGTTGCCGACAAAGACAAAGGGCGTGGAATTCAGTCCGGTTGCCGGGGCCATGCTGCATTTCTTGGCAAACACATCTGGCGTTGTGGTGAGGCCGGCTTCGGTATGGAGCGTACGTTCGTAGTCCATGGTCACGCCGGTCTCGCTGTAGGTGCCGGCGCCGACATTGTAGGCGCCCGTGCCCAGCGACAGGGAGCAATCCGGTTGGCGAAAGAGGATCAACGCCTGCCCCGAGGCAGCCGAGATGGCGGTGAAGTTACCCTGGAAATCCGCCGTGCCGGTCTGTGACCCGTCAGAGCCGGTCAACTTCGAGGTGGCATTCCTCTTGATGAGCCTGGTCCCGGGCTTGAGGCTTTGTCCCAGCAACGGAGCCGCGCCGGCCAACAGGATCTGGCAGACCAGCAGCATCAGAAGGACTGGGCGAAGCCAGATAGGTAGGGAAGCAAGACCACCAAGGTGAGCGCAGGACTTCAGGAAGCGCCGGCCGCAGGCGCCAGTATTTTCGTAGCCCATTACGAATGTCATAGGTCCCTCGAACAATGCACGGCGAAGTTTGGGGCCAGGGGCGGGCAAAAATCTCTACCTAATTCCGAGCTGAATCGGAAGAAATTATGAATTCTTCTGTTTTGCCTCGAAAAATGCGAATCCTGATCAGGGCCATCGGGAGGAGGCGCCTGCTCTTGTAGGGAGATGCCTGTCGTGGCTGCAGCCAGATGCCCAGGCCGGACTATTCGCCGATGCGAACACAAGGAAATTGTTTCGCTAAACCACTCTTTTCGACGGATTGCATCCAATCACCACTGAGTTTGGCCATAGATGCGACCTTGATAAGGAGTGCTCATCCACCATGCCTTTGATCCTGATTCTTGTGATTCTCCTCATTCTCGCCGGCGGTGGTGGCTACTACATGGGCCCCGGCGTCGGCTACTACGGCGGGGGCGGTATCAGTATCGTGCTCCTCATCGTGATTCTCTTTCTGCTGTTCGGCAGAGGGCGCTCTCGCCTCTAGAGATTGAAAAGCTGGTACGACAAGGAATAACCTCGCTTGAGGGTCTCCTGATATATTCCTAGGCGAAGCGATCACTCATTCATAAGGATCGCTGACGGCAGCTAAATCTCAGCTTGGGAGAGGAAAGCGAATAGGATGAACACTCAATCTGCTCTTCGCGACCTTGGCGTGAGCGACGGAGACCTGTCCGAAACACAAAAGCAGCAACTAGACCAGGACGGATACTTTATTGTCGAGAACGCATTCTCCGAAGCAGACTGTGAGCGAATGAAGTCCGAGATCGACCGCATCATCGCGGAAGAAGGAGAAAAGGGAAGAGGCGAGGTCAGCATTGAGGCGGGTGTCACGCGCATCTCAAACGTCTTCAACAAGACCGACGCCTTTGACGATCTTCTTACATTCAAGCCCATGTTGGCTGCGTCCCACTATCTCCTCGGCGAGTTCAAGGTGCACGGCGCGAATATGCGGGAGCCACACAAAGGCACCGGTCGCCAGCCGCTTCATTCCGACTCCGTCAAGCTTGCCGATGGCGGCTGGTGTCTCACCAATTCGCTGATCGTCTTTGATGCGATGACTCTCGACAACGGACCAACCCGTATCGTCCCCGGCTCGCACCGATGGGCGCCCCTGAACGTGCCCGGCGAGAACGCGATGGGGATGGCGGCAGGGAAGCGTGAAAAACCGGCCGAATGGGCAAAAGAAGGGGACAACGTTTCCGCCTACGTCGCAAAATCGGAGGTCGATGGTGACCAGGAAAGAAAGCCGGAGGATCCCTTCGCAACTTACCCCGGGGAGATTAAAGTGACTGTTCCAGCTCGGTCTATCGTGTTCTGCAACGCTCACATGTGGCATAGCGGCACGTTAAAGAGCACAGATGCTCGTCGACGGCAGCTACATCTCAGTTTCACACGCCGTGATCTGGACCAGCAACTGAACCAGCGGGCCTACGCTACCTCTGCTCTCCTTGAGCGTATGAGCCCCGCTCAACGCTTTCTACTGGACATAGGATGACTCTTGTGGCCGGCCGCGAAACGTGAGCCGCCACTGACAAACAGACTCCCGCAGCTCTGGCTGAGCATCTCGCTTCCTCGTTATGCCGACCGCGCTTTCTTGCGGGCTGGGGCTTGGGCCGCTGCAGCACTCTGCGATTTCGCACCCGCGGCTGTGGCTTTTGCAGTCGCATTTGTTTTGGAGCCCTTCGCGCCCGAAGGGGAGGAGCCGCTTTCCGCCCCTGCCTGCTCATCGACAGCCTGCACCGGCTTCTTCGCTTGCAGGCTCTTTCGCAATGCCTCCATCAAGTCGATAACCTTGCCCTGCTTCTTCTCTACCGGCTCTTCGGCTATCGGCAGATTGTTCATCTTGGCCTCCACCAGCTCGCGAAGCGCTTCCTCGTAGTGATCCTTGAAAGCGCTGTGCTCAAACGGCTGTGTGTATGCGTCGATCAATTGTTTGGCCAGCTTCAGTTGCGCGGCGTCTGCCTTCACGTCTTCCACGTTATTCGAGTAATCGCGGGCGTTGCGCAGCTCGGCGGCGAAGCGAAGGATATACAACATCATGCCCGGTTGGTGGGGATCAAGGGGCGGGGCAAGCGCCATCAGGTGCTGCCGGCCGCTGAAGACGATCTCGCCCAGGCCCACCATGCCGCTCTCTCGCAGACTTTGGCGGATGACGGCAAACGCTGTCGCCTGGGGACCCGCCTTGGGCATCACGAAATAAGGCTTTTCAAACAGTGCAGGATCGATTTCGCTGGCCCTGGAGAATTGCGAAACCTCGATCGTCTTTTTGCCTGCCAGGCGCAGGTTCTTGAGCTCAGCCGGTTCGATAATGGCATATTTGCCTTTTTCGTACTCGTAGCCTTTGACGATGTCAGCGCGCTCGACCGCTTGCTCTATCGCGGCCGGCGCGCCAGGGCTGCCGGTCAAGGCACTTTGCAACTGGCGCGCCAGGTGCAGTGCCTGCTTGCCGTCGCGTGGTTCCTCAGCTTCCTGAGTATCTGCCGGCCCATCCGCTGCATCTTCCCCCGGGGCCGGCCCGCTCGAAACACTTTGCCGCTTGACCCTGGTCATAGTGTTGCGATCAATCTCGTGGAACGAGAAGGGCCTGGTAGTGTTGGTAGCCGGATAAATTTCAACCGCAAACCCGACCAGAGATATCTGAATGCTGCCTGACCATAATGGTCGCGCCATGGGACAATCCCCTTGCTGATAAATTGCGAACCCGGGCTTGCTAGCTACTCAGCTATTATGCCTTCCGGGTGGTACGGGCGTCTCCGAAAAACTCGAGCCCGCTCCCGTTGATTTATTATCTGCGAATGGCGGCCCTTTGGACGCTTTGTCTGATTCTCGCTCTGTGCACGAGCGCCTCACCAGCAGAACAGTCGCCGATCGAAACAAAAACAGACACCCAACACAGACTGTCAAACTGGGAAAAAGCTGCTGAGGCGCGCTACAAGTCACTTATCGTCAAGAATGGTAATGGTAGAGACATAGCTCTGCGAACGAAGTTGCTTCAGATGGGAGAGCAAGATCAACGGGTTCGTCAGCCCATGATGACGTTACCTCAAGATCGGTGGACTCCTGATATGCAAAAGCAGCAGGTCCGAACGGATGGGGAACTCACAGCCAAGCTAAAAATAATCGTTTCGGAGAAAGGCTGGCCCACAATTTCCATGGTAGGCGGTAAGGCTTCTGAAGGCGCGATGTTAATCCTGATACACACATCGGACCACGCTTGGCAGCGTGCGATGATCCCGCGGCTCGAGAGGCTCGCAGACAGCGACCAGATCGTGGGTTCGGGATTGGCTGTCGTGATTGACAAAGAGCTGGTAGCTGCCGGGGCGAAGCAGCGGTTTGGCACCCAGTTTAAGTTTGCAGACGGGGAGATGGCTATGTACGCCGTTGAAGACCCTGCACAACTTGACGCCCTCCGAGCGAAATGGCTCTTACCTCCTGAGGACGTCTACAAACTGATGATGTCGCAAATCTACCCCAAGCTCAAAATGACCAGCAAGGTGGTCTCTCCTGGGTCCTCCGCCCAACAGGCGCCGACCCACGAACCGTAACTAGTGCCCCGCCACCAGGGATCGGTTTGTTCTCCCCAGCGCGTGAACGTACCCGTTGGGCCGTCCGGAACAACAAGTGCAACGTGTACTATCTCGCGCCGGCCATAGGCGGCACGGCCAAGGAGCGATGAAAATGGCGACCAGGAAATCCTACGGCAATGGACCTGCGATCCCTTTAGCCGCTGACCAATTCCTCATGGAAATGCCCACCCACCCTTTGTCATCCCGCCCGCCCCGCGAGCCGTGGAGCAGCCAACTTGCCTGTGGCAGTTTGAGAAAAAAATAACATCGCAAATCGCCATGGATGCGAGGCCCGGAGGGCCGACCGCCAAACGTGAGACCAGGCCGGAAGGGCTGGGGCTCACGTCCGATGATGATCTGAGTGCCGTAGGCGCGGCACTAAACTTTGTCATCCCTGAGCGAAGCCGAACGGGGATCTGCACTTCGCCTTTACTTGTAACAACTGCCCGTGGAAACACCACCACCCTGGTGATCTCGCCTCTCCGGCGGACGTGCCGTGAGTATTTACGGAGTGGCGTTGCCGGGAAACGCGTGTACTCTTTTGCTAGCTGCATGGCCACTACCTCTTATGTCCACACCCAACCCCGCAAGGAGAACCAAATCGCATGATGAATCGCCGAGATCTGCTCAAGGCAAGCCTGCCTATCGTCGCTGGTGCATGGCGCCCGCCACGCTGGGTCTGCGCGCAAGCCGCCGCCGGGTCGCTATCGTTGCCTGCGGCTGGTGCGGACGGATGGATCTCCCTGCTGAACGGCCACGACCTGAACGGTTGGTACTCCATGCTGGAAAAGTCGGGTAAAGACGTCGCGCAATCCAGGAAGATCGTCATGATGGAGCAGGACATGCTCCACATTCTGGGAAACGAAGTCACCGCCGAGCGTATGGAAACCGGCTACGTCGCCACCCACGAGGAGTTTGAAAACGTCCACATCCGCGTGGAATACAAGTGGGGCGTCAAGCGTTTTCCGCCGCAGACGCTGGCCAAACGCGATAACGGGATTCTCTACGGCCTGGTGGGCGCCGACATCGTTTGGCCTACCTGCGTCGAATGCCAGATTGAAGAAGACGATGTGGGCGATATCTACCTGGTAAACGGAGTACGCGGTGTGCAGCCGCCACACAGCGATGGTCTGTTTGAACAGGCCCCTGGTCCGGACGGCTGGCCACGCCCGGACATCGCCAGCCGCTTGAAGCTAGGCGCGCCGGCTCCGGAGCCCACGACTGGGCGAAAGATAAAAGATGGCAACTTCGAGATGCTCGACGGGTGGAATGTCGTTGAGGTGATTTGGCAGGGTGACCGGGCTGCCCACATCGTGAATGGACGAATCGTCAATGTGGTGACGGCGCTGCAACAACCCGACCCCAATCAGCCCGGAAAATTCATTCCCCTGACGCGGGGAAAGATCGCCATCGAGATCGAGTATGCGGAGATTTGGTATCGCAAAATCGAGGTGAAGTCGCTCGTGTGATGCGCCGCGAGTCCGGCTGCCCCGGACTTCGTTTGTTTGACAAGGTATCGTGAAAATGGGTGCTCGCAATGAAGAGTTGGGAGCTTATCAGCATCCTTCTTTCGGCTCTTACGGCCGGAATGTTCCATGGGCCGTGGATTGCCTTGAGCCGGTCGCTGAAGACCTTTGCGCCTGAAGTTTTTCTCGAGATCGTGGATCGCATGAACCGTAACATGGCGCCGGTAATGACCGTGCTGATGCCGGGCACCATGTTGTCGATCATCCCGCTTTTGCTGCTTTCTTACCGCCAGCGGCCGATGGTTTTCTATCTCAGTACGGCCGCTTTGCTGCTCTTTCTCGTCGCGCTGTTGGTCACGGTGGTGGTTGAAGTTCCCATCGTTCAGCAAATCGTCACCTGGACGCCCTCGACACTGCCGGCAAACTGGCGGCAGCTCCGGGATCGTTGGATGAGGTTCCACCTTATTCGAGTGATTGCCGGAGTTGCCAGTCTGATCTGTCTCCTGGTCGCGGCGCTCTTCTAAATCACCGGAGACACAATTGAGCGGATTCGGCCCGGTCGTTGGCGCACTTCATGCGGCTTTCTCTAACGGAAAGCCGCATGAGGTTCGCCAAGGGATCCGCACGGACACCATACCCATCCCTCGAACTGCAGATGCTGCGTCCTTATCGTTCGGTGTTAAGATGTTCGCCATCGAGGATGCCAAAGCAGAAACCCGGTCGAGACCGAAAATCTGTAACGGCTGTGCAAACTTATGTCCGCGCATGATCATGATCATCATCACGACTACCAGGTCGTTCCGTCCGATCCGGCGCTGCGAACCAAGGCACTCGAATCGTTGCTGGTGGAAAAAGGCCTGGTAGATCGGGCCGCATTGGATGCTCTGGTAGACGCTTACGAAAACAAGATTGGACCACGCAACGGCGCTCGCGTCGTGGCGCGCGCTTGGGTGGATCCGGCCTATAAGGAACGGCTGCTCAACAACGCCCCGGCGGCAATTGCCGAACTGGGCTACGGAGGGGCACAGGGCGAACACATGGTCGTGCTCGAAAACAGCGCAGCCGTACATAACTTGGTGGTGTGCACGCTCTGCTCCTGTTATCCCTGGCCACTCCTCGGCTTGCCTCCGGTCTGGTATAAATCGGCGCCCTATCGATCACGCTCGGTCATCGATCCGCGCGGCGTTCTGCGGGAGTTTGGCTTGGAGTTGCCCCACGACGTAGAGGTTCGAGTCTCCGACAGCACGGCGGAGATCCGTTACCTCGTCTTGCCGGAAAGGCCTGCGGGCACGGAAAAGATGACGGAAGAGGAACTTGCGGCTCTCGTCACGCGGGATGCCATGATTGGGGTCGCCAACGTCCCACCGCCTCCAGGAGGCCGCGCATGAACGGAATCCACGACATGGGCGGCATGCAAGATATGGGTCCGATCCAGCGCGAAGAGAACGAACCCGTATTTCACCAGCCTTGGGAAGGCCGCGTGTTTGCAATGAACCGCGCGCTGGGTGCGTGGGGAAAGTGGAATATCGACGCAGGCCGTTACGGCATCGAGCTTCTTGCCCCCGCGGATTATCTGCAGATGAGCTATTACGAGAAATGGCTCGCCCGCAACCTGCAGTTGCTGGTGAAGTCCGGCTTGGTGACGCGGGAGGAGATGGAAACCGGCGAGCCCGCGCCGGGATCGAAGAAGGCAACTCCGCCTCTTACCGCCGCCGCCGTACCCGCCGTGGCCCGGCTCCGCGGCAATTTTATGCGCCCGGAAGTTGACGCCAAGGCTCGCTTCGAAGTGGGGCAGCAAGTCCGCGCCCGGAATATGAATCCAGTGGGCCACACGCGCCTGCCGCGATATGCGAGAGGCAAAATGGGCACTGTCGTTCGCCGCCACGGCATCTTCGTATTCCCGGATACCAACGCGCATTTTCTGGGCGAGCAGCCGCAGCACTTGTATTCGGTTCGTTTTACGGCGCGGGAGTTGTGGGGAGAGGACGCCTCGCCGCGCGATTCTGTTTCCATCGATTTGTGGGATAGTTATCTCGATCATGCCTGAATTGCACTCCGATCGTGATCTTCTCGTTTCTTTGCCCTCGCTCCCTCGCGACGAAGGCGGTCCCGTCTTTGCGGAGCCTTGGCAAGCCCAGGCCTTTGCCTTGGCCGTTCGGCTTTCCGCCCAAGGCTACTTCACCTGGAAAGAGTGGGCGGCTGTGCTGGCCGATGAGCTCAAGTCCGCAGCGGATCGTGGCCACCCGGACGACGGTTCCCGCTACTACGAATACTGGCTGGCCGCGCTCGAACGACTCGTTACCGCGAAAGGGCTTTCCAATCCAAGCGAGATGCTTGCTCGCAAAGACGCCTGGGCCGACGCCTATCGACATACACCGCACGGAAAACCCGTAGACCTGCCGAAAGCATCCAGCTAACTGTCGCTCGAGCACTTTGTCGCCGCTACGATCTTCAGGCGGTGAGTAGCCGGCTGAAAGCTGAAGGGTACGGCCTTCAGTCCGTACGTAAATCCTTCGCAATGGATCCGGCTTTAGCCGCCGAGGGATGATTTCCCTGCGAAGAAGCACTTTTTTCGCAAGCTGTTGAGCGGCCATAATCGGCTGAGTTGATCGTAGTCAAGGCGAACGAACTTTGAATCCTGGCGGTTCTGTCTTCCCCAGTGCCAGCGCTTTCCACGAAACCTCTGATTTATGTGGTCGTGACTGCGGGTTCGACAGGGGCCTTGCGGCGAAGGATCGCAGCGGAGATGAGAGTAATGATAAGGCCGACGGGCAGGGGCTCCATGAAGGTGTAGGCCATGTTGACCAAGGGGTTCTGGTAGAGCTGCTGCGAGTGCCGTATGGCGGCGACCCGCGCGGCGATCTTGGCGGGGTCAAGTCCGGAAGACTGGACCTTCTGAATCTGCGCCGCGAAGTAGCTGTCCATGAAGTGAGGCATAAAGTTGAAGTAAAGGACCTCCCACGTGGCGACGTAGCAGACGGTGGTGAGGAGGGTGATCAAGATGCCGCAGGCGAAGGCGCGGCCGAAAGAGATTTGCCCGCCCAGGGTGTTGTCGCGGTAGCTGCGGATGCCGAAGTAGATGAGCAGGAACGACGCCACCATGTTGGCGTAGCCGAGAATCAGGCTGTGGCCGGAGCCGATCTTGTCGCCGAGGAGAACCGAGCCGTCCATCAGGACGGAGATGATGAGGCCGGCGATGAGGCCGAAGGTGAGGACCGTTTTTTTCATGTGAGGCTCCTGCTGCGAGTGAGGATGGAGTCACGATGCGGTGTAACGGGGCCGGATGTCGTCATCCTTTTGGATGATTTTTTGAGAATGGAGCGAAAATCGCGCTTTCGGATGACGCCTTCACGGCAGCAGGCCTAATTCCTTGCCGCGCAGGACGGCCTGGGTGCGGCGGGCGGCTCCGAGCTTGTCGAAGGTGCGGGCACAATGTGTCTTGACCGTGTTTTCGGAAACGAAAAGCTGCGTGGCGATCTCGCGATTGCTGAAGCCGCGGGCGATCAGGGTCAGGATTTCAAGCTCGCGTGCCGTGATGCCAAGCGTCTGCTGCTGGGCCGAATTGGGAGCGAAGGGTTCGAGGGCGCGGACTTCGGCGGGGACAAGCACTTCCTTCACCACGACCGTTTCGCGGATGGTTTCGCGACTGCGCGTGATGCGGAGGCCGAGCCAGATCCCGAAGGTCGCGAAGAGGATGGCGACGAGCGCGCTGTAGAGCTCGATAGAGTGTTCGATGATAACGAAGCGGTATTCAGTGTATTGGAGTGTGGCGATGAGGAGGCCGCCGACCAGACCGAAGATGAGAACATGGCGCTTCATGATGGGGTTGTGAAGAAGTATATCCCCACCTCGCCCATGGAGCGCCGTGCGCAGGTTGCTTTCGGGAACACTGCGGTTCTTTTTCTCCACCCCTCTTGGAAATCTTTTTCGAACCGAGCCATGACGGGGCATCGAGCGATAGCGGCGGTGAAGGCCGAGGAAGCAGGCAAAACTTCTATTTCTTGTTCTTCTCTTGTTTGGGTGCAGAGTAACCTTGGCGTGCCTGTACCCGCATGCCTTCCCGATTCACTTTTACTATCAAGCGATGATAGGAACCGTCTGGCTTCACGCCGTCGGGTGAAAGTTCGAGCTCGTAGACGACCTCAGGGGCATCCGTCAGGCTCTTGAATCCCGCCCCCAGGTCGTTGCTGTTGTGAAAGAAGGCGCCGCCGGTCCCGTCGGCGAGTTCTGACATCACCTCCTCGGCGCGCGTCATAGCGGCGAGGTGGGTTGGATCGATGATTTGCCCCGCGCCTCTCTCACTGATGTCCGTTACGCCCGTGTACAGCCCGCGCGCATCGAGGGCGTTGATGGTCACGTTGGACTGTACCGCCAAGTCCATGATCTGCGACTCCCAGCCCAAGGCCGCCGGCGCAATGGATACGAAGCCGGGCGACACGAGGATCAGGGTACGTTGTCCCGGCAGTTTGGCCATTCTGCGCACAAACTCTTTGACCGCTGCAAGGGTTACCTGAACGTCCTGCTCGCCAACCGACAGAACTCGCCTTGCGGCGGATTCGACCATGCTCTGAGCCACCTCGAGATCGCGCTGCCTGTCCAGGGCCGGATCACAAGCGAATACCTCCGCTAAGACCTTTCCGAATGCTGCGCCATCGTGCTTATTCTCAATCAGGTCGGCTTCGTAGTACTCGATTTTCGGACACTCCGCCGCACTCCCGGTGTAGAGGCTTCGCGGCTCCAGGCTCATGATCGCGTCATGCAATTTTGCCCGATCCCGTGTCAGACCACTGTTGACTTTTCCAGAGGTCGAAACCACGGCGGCCATATCTGAGCCAACCAATGCCCCCTCCAGCGCTTTGGCATCGATTTTCTTGAGATATCCCAGATCTTCAGCGCTCAGATGCAAGTCATCGAAAAGGTACACGGTGATTCGCTTTGGCAAGACTGCTACCTGAGGTGGAGCATTCGGTGTACTCACCTGTGCGGCGCTCTTCGCAACGCTCGCCGGCGCGCTTTCCGTCACCTCACGCTTCTCAACCGTGAATCCAGAGATAATTTGCGGTTTGCCACCGTCATAGATTTGGAAATCTTCCTTTTTAAGGTCGCCCACTGTGTGGCCTTGCTTATCGCGGACCACAACCGGCACAACCACTAGGTTGACGTTCACTACGATCTTGGGAGGCGTGTCCTGAGAATCATGCGCTGGTTGAGCGAGTTCAGGCACGGGAGGAACGGCAGGCAATAGAGCAGGGAGATCGGGCAGACTCGCCCGCTCGGATTCCTCTGGAATTTCCTCTTTCAGCTTCGGAGTAGCGGTGCTGTCAGCGGGGGGAGAAACTTCCTGAAAACGGCCCGGCTGCGCCCTGAAATCTTGCGGCTGCGACGTCGCAGTATCCTTGACGATCCTCGTCGTGGCGGCGAAGCGGTGATAGCCGGTGAACAGGCTCTCGTTCAACCATTGGGTCGGCGCATCTCCCGGCATGCGGGTGAGCGGGTCCAGATTGGCGCCGTTGACAGCGATGAAGAGAGCGAGGCTGCGCACCGGGCAAATGAACTCGCTCTCGCCGATCTGAAGCGGACCATACTGCACCATGATCGCGGCCCTCTTGAATTGGCCGCTGCCTTTCGTGTCGGCATCTATAGTGACGCGTAGAATGGCCCCGGTGACCGGGTCCACCCAGAGCGAACCGTGATAGCCGGGCTTGGAGAGAAAGGTCGACGTGTTGGAGCCGCCGACGCTTGGTCTTGTCTCAATGCTTGAAACCCGCCGGGAACCGATTGACGGCGTTGCCGTGCCCTCAAGCGGCGTCTGCCGCTGAAGCGAGTTGATAACCTCAAAGTGCGAGGCGGAGCTTGGAACTGAATAGTGGAAGACTGCGACCTGCCCAGTTGCGATCTGTTCCCAGTGGCTCCAGGCTACCTTGCCATTAACTGTGTCGCCCAGGATCATACTCAGCGTAGATCCGAACTCTCCCCCGGAAAGCAATCCTGACTGTTCCTGCCAGTTGACAGAAGAAGCATTCTTGGACTGATTGGTCCGCTCGTCGAAGATAGAGATTTCCCGGCTCGAAGTGCTCACCAGGTGCAGGCCCGAGCGAACCGGCCAGCTGCCTTTTTTAACCTCATAAGGACTGTCATCGTAGCGGTTTGTGGCCCGGATGGCAAAGAGGTTGGGCAGCTGCGGTAGTGTTTGCGCGACATAGCTTCGCGCCGCCTCGATCATCCGCTGCTGAGCTGCGTCGTCGGGAGCTGCCGTGGACGGGATCTCGCTCGCCGGCGGGCCGAGAAAAGCCGCCTGATCGGCAAGCAATTGCAAAGCCAGCGCCGCTTGGGAGCCCGCATCGAGATATGCGGCGAGCCGCTTGAGCGTAGCCTCATTCAGCCGTTCCGAAAGCTCTAGGCCGCCAATCTGGCGCGCAATTTCCGCGTCCGGTTTGTGCGCGGTATGGGCAGCAGTCAGCGCCTGCTCCAGTTGCGCCACGGTAACGCGCTTTGACGCCCCGGCAATAGACGTCAGCGATGCCAAAAGCACCAGCAGAATCAACCGCCGCGTCCGCAGTCTCCCCTTCTCGTCCATACTTTGTCTCCGGGATCATGGAATACCGGGCTTTCGAGAGGTGGCGCCATGGTCGGGAAGAAGCTTGGTACGTCACGTTACACGTTCCAGGGAGATGGATGCAAACTCAGGGACGAAGTCGCGCTTTGAACAACTGCTGGGGGCCAAGGAGCACGAGATGCACCATCGCGGTCAGCTGATGCTCTTGGAGCGAGAGTTCGACATTGTGCCCCACCTTAGCCGCCAGGCCGAGGAACGCATGGCGCGTATGGCGGCAGCAAGACACGAGGCTGTCAAGGAATAGAACGCAGAGTGCACAAAATTTAAAACGCGTAGAGGAATTCCACTGCATCTCCGGCGTCTTAAGCTTTGCGCACTCGCCCTTAATCAGTTCATCGGTTCCAGGTTCTTGAACATCGGCGCTCAGCATAAACTGGCCCATCGATTCCAGCTGCGCGTTCGGCTGCGCCTCTCCAATGAAGGCAATAGTCGCTCGATGGGCGGAACATTTACAAAGGCTTCCATACGCAGCCATGCAGGCGTTGCGCGGTGACACCGATATGTAACCATAGCTGTGTGTTGGCTGCGTATGGTTCACCCTGAAAATCGCGACCTAAAAATCGCAACCTAAAAATCGCAACCAGGCGGGGCTGACACCTTTCTATGAGTGCGGACCTGGTTGAAGCCTCTCTGGACGGTCGTCGTAACGCTCTGAAATTTCCCCCCAAAGCGTTCGCCGGCCCGCGGGAGCTGTCATAATCTTCTTGGAATCGCATCAGGAGAAAACCGTATGCCCAAACCGATGACCCGACGTCATTTCCTTCAGCAGGGGGCGGCCGCTGCTGCCGCTCTGACCATAACCCCCTCCCTGCTGGCCAATCCGCTGGGCCTCCCCATCGGCTGCCAGACCTATCCTGTCCGCGCCTCGATCAATCCCGATTTTGCCGGGACGATGAAGGGCCTTTCGGCGGCGGGCTTTCAGACCATTGAGCTCTGTTCTCCGTTTGGCTATAAGGAGTTCTCCAGCCTGGCGCAGTACAAGCCCCAGGAGCTGCGCAGGATGCTCCACGATTACGGTCTTACCTGTATCAGCTCGCACTTTGACACGGACGAGTTGTTCAACCATGCGGAGGAGCGGATCGCATGGGCCAAGGGACTCGGCTTGACCCAGATGGCCACAGCCAGCCTCGGCTTCGGCACGCTGCCTAAGAACGCTCCACCTACCGTAGGAGACGTGGACCGCGTCACCGATCTCTTCAACAAGTTCGCCGCCAAGGCGCATGATGCAGGCATGGTTGCGGTGCTGCACAACGAAGGCTTTGAGGTAACCAGCATCGACGGCAAGCGCGTTTACGACATGGAGATCGCGCGGCTGGATCCGAAGACGGTGAAACTGCAGTTTCAGGTCTCCACCATGCAGGACGGATTCGATCCGGTGGATTACTTCACCCGCTATCCCGACCGGTATATCTCCATGCACTGCCAGGACTGGGTGATGACCGACGGCAAAGCGAAACAAGTGCCGCTCGGTCAGGGCGTCGTGGACTGGAAGAAGGTCTTTACCGCGGCAGGGAAGGCTCACATCAAAAACTACTTTGTCGAACTGGAGCAGAATCCTGCACTGATGGCGCAAAGCGTTCCTTACCTGAGGAGCTTGCAGGTCTAAGGAACTGCGGCCAAGCCCAGCGTCGACAACATTCCGTCCGCCACTCTTTGCTGGATATTTGAGGGAGACGGAGCATTCATGCGTCCGATCTGATCTCCTGACGCAGTCTGACACCCTGGTGGTTGTTCCGTCGCTGCTGGTTTAGCTAGAGAAGACACGCGGAGTCTCTCCGGCACTGATATCTGGGATTTGCGCTATCATCCAACGTCATGAGCACCGGAACTGGAAATGAGGCTTTGGAACGCCGAGTGCGTCAGCTTCTGCTATTGCAGGAAACGGCGAAGAAGGTGAACTCCATACTCGATTTGGAGAAATTGCTGGACGAGATCGTAGGCGGCGTTGCTGAGGCTTTCGGGTGCAACCGGACGGCAGTACTGCTAAAGGACGACGCTAGAAACGATTTAGAGATGATTGCTCTTCGCGGTTTTAGTAGCGTTCATCTCAAAGGCTTTCGATTTAAGGTCGGCGGCGAGGGCATGGTGGGCCATGTGTCGGCGACGGCAAAGATGCGCTATGCGCCTGACGTGAGGAAGGATCCCTATTATGTGGTGAGTGAGTCCACCACACTTTCCGAAGTGGACATTCCGCTTATCAGCCGTGGAAAGCTGATCGGCATATTCAACGCACAGAACTCCGCAGTGGACGCATTCTCTCCCGAGCAGATCGACTTGTTGTGTGCGTTAGCGGATAACATCGCCATCGCCATTGAAAATGCCCGGCTCTTCCGCCAAGAGCGGTTGGAGAAAGAGAAGGCTCTCCGCGACCAGGCGGAGGCCCGGCAAATCCAGCGAGCACTCTTGCCGGAACAGGAACCTGTCATTTCCGGCTATGCGCTGGATGGTTTCTGTCTGCAATTGAACGCCGTGGGAGGCGACTGGTATGACTACCTGGATCTGGGCGATGGCTTCTGGGGAATCGCGCAAGGGGATGTTTGCGGCAAGGGGATGGCGGCGGCATTGCTCATGTCGGCGACACGCAGCCTGTTTCGCATGGCGGCGGAGGGATTGGAGTTCCCCTCGGAAGTCCTTATGCATTTGAACCAGGCGCTGATGAAGGACCTGCCTGAGGGCCGATTCGTCACCTTGGTCTATTCGATCCTCGATACTCAGCGCGCGACCCTACGTATAGCCAACGGAGGCCATGCTTATCCTATATGGGTCCGGGGGCAGGCCGACGTTACAGAACTCAAAACAGAAAAAGGCCTTCCTTTGGGACTCATGCACTCGGAATACTCCGAGATCCAGTTGGGCTTACAAAGTGGCGATCGCGTGCTCTTCTACACCGATGGCGCGGTCGAGGCGACGAACGGTGAGGGCGAGGAATATGGAATCGAGCGGCTTGTGAAATCTTTGCAAAAACCAGGTGTGTCGGCCCAGTCGGTGCTGAGCGAGGTGCAAGAGTTTGCAAGTGGAGGCACGCTCAGCGACGATGCGACCGCGATCGTCTTGCGCCGCGAATAGCATATCCCAGGATGCAATCCACGGGATGCAATTCTGGGCATCGTTGGTGAGTGCTGCCTAGCCGGACCTCAGCGGCTTCTATGAACCCGTTTGCAAACACTTACGTACGGACTGAAGCCCGTACCCTTCGCGTGCAGTGCGACTTGACGGAGGACCCCGGCGCAAAATGACGTTCAACTCTCCCGTCTGTTTTGGATTCTAATCGGCTCAGGCAGGAGCGGCCTGATGTCAAACGCCAGAAGTATCTATTTCAGCCAGTTCTTTCACCGCAAAAACGCGGACGCGACCATTGATTCCATCTGTGGCCTTTGCTTCCAAACTATTGCAAGCAGTATGAAGGAAGACGAGCTACGGGCTCCCGAGGTAAGCCATCGGTGCCCTAGTGAGAAGCGCGATGTGATTGCCCAACCGCATGCACACAGGTCAAGGAGCTTCGGCATTCGCTTGTATCCAGGCGCCCTTGATCCAGCGCACTTCGCGCTGGAAAGCTTCAGGTTTCTGATGAAGCAAAGAAAGCCGGCAAAAGACTAACGGCCTAACCCGGTACAGAACAACTGGGGTAACCCTCCTTGTGGGCGAGTAACCGATGGAATGGTGCGGTTGTTCCATCGGTTACTCGCTCGACAGGCGCACCTGCAAGGCGCCTACGTCCTTTGTGGTGCGCCTACTTCGTAATACTTGGAAAGTTCCTCAGGTGTTACCGAATACTCTCCCGCTGGACGCGGCGACAAAACGGAGTCCACGATCATCGCTCCTACATCGCTTTGCCACAGCCACAGGCCGTTTGCCTGTCCGCGGAAGCTGCGCTCACCACCCAGCTTGCCGTGAGGCACAAAGCCCGCCGCCAGTCCCATGCCGTACAGGTTCGGTAATGGTGTGCCCGAGGCGTCCATCACCCGGCAGGCTCCATCGACCAGCGGCGCATGAGGTGAGGTTTCGGATTGCAGAGCGACGCGGTTCCCTTGCTGATCCAAAACCGGCAGCGCCCGCGGGCGGTAACCGAAGCAGGTGACGATGACATCCGCCTGGTCCAGCAGAGCGAGCGTCGCAGCGTTGTCGCGATCAAGACGGTGCAACTGCAAGCGCGGTTCAGGCGGCCGCCCGGCGATGCCGCGAGCGCTCATGATCAATTCCCGCGAGTCCATGCGGAAACCTGCCAGACGGAACACCCGCCCCGTCAGCGGACAGATGTCATCGGGGCCGAATTCGGTGTAATTGTCCTTGAGCGCGGCTTCCACCGTGGGGTAATAGATTCGCAGATCGTGCCGGTGCATCAGAGTGAGCCCGGCCGGGCCCCATTTCACTTGCGGCATGCGGGTAAGCATCGCGCAGGCCACTGAGGCCGCACTCGTCGACCCACCGATGATCACTACACGAGGGGAGCGCCCCAGGGCAGCGAGCTTTGCTGTCAGGTCAACGAAGCCCTGGTGGCTAATCACGTCGCCTGACTGGAGTAACTTGTCGCCGTACCTCTCAACCAGGTTCACCCCCGCCACCTCTTCTTTGCGCATGCGCTCGTAGGGCTGCCAGGCGCCAGTAGCTAATAGGAGGTTGCGGGATTTCAAGACGCGTTGAAGGCCGGTCTGCTCGTACTCCACCAGGGTCTCCCACCCGAACTCGGTCTGCCGGGCTGAGATCGCATGGTGGCGTGTGAGGACCTGGCCTCGGGGCGAAGCGGCAACCAACTCATAAATTGCTTTGCCCACGACCGCCAAAAATTCTCCCGCGCGACGCAGGTTCACGGTGCCCTGCGCTGCCTCTCCCATCTCTTTCGTGAGGGGATGCTCCCGTAACGCGGCAAGTTCACCGTCGTGGGGTCCTGCCAGGCAGTCGGCAAAGGTAAATCCTGTGCTATCGGAGTTGATGCACCAGTCGCCAATGGCGCCCGCGCCCAGGGAATCCCCGCGCTCCACAATGGTAACGCCGGCTTGAAGCAGCTCCGCCAGGCGCCCGCGCCGATGAGCAGCGAGCAGCGGAGCTACGCCGCCAGGCCCTCCACCGATAATGACCAAATTTGTGAGATCGATGCTCATTGTCACCTGTTCTGGCGGAGAGTCTCAAAACGAGGCGCCGCCGGATAAGTTTTTAGGGGATGGTATTGGGGTGTCTCTTTAAAGCTTTTCTTTTGGTTGACGCAGAGGGGGAAGTTTTTCAATGTTGCGCAGCTGTGTTCTGAAAAGAGCATGCTCGGGTCTTTTTCGATTATCTCAGTAACCCGAGTAGCCCACCTTGGGGGGCATGTCATGACCATATGCCGATCGCGCTTGCTGGTCTGTGATTTACATCACACAACCTGCATATTGGAAAGAGGCCCGTTGGCACTGAATAAGGCTCTTATTTGCGCCGGTAATCCCCACGCTCTCTTGCACTTACGCCTTCAGACCAGGTAGCCGGAGACGGTCAGGAACAGCCTTCCCGTAGTGCCGCGGGGAAAGTGGGGACGGAGGACGAGCGTGCTCATGGCGCTTCAGAAGGCGTCGTGCATGCAAGCCCGCGCAGCAAAATGTTTCTCTGCGCAATCAGGTCAGCGCTCGGCTTCGACCACGCCTCCCCGATATTTTTCTGCTGATGCGGAGTCAGATGCCAGGATAAGGGAGTCAGCGAATCCGATGGGTAACGAAAGCGCACCAGTTTGATGTTGAGGCCCTTGCCGATCAGGAAATCCGTAGCCAGCTCCAGCTCAAATTGTGCCCGTGCCTGTTGCGAGCTCGTCCTCACGGACTGCAATGTCTCCAGTGGGGCCACCAGCTGCCGCTGCCAGGTCCAACTCTCACCCGACGGCGGCCAGCCCGGCGTCGAATCCACCAGCACAACGTACACCGGATGCGTCTTAAGCGAATCCTGCGCGGCAATCAGCCATTCCATCGCGCTCACCACGCCGGAATTGTCGTAGTACCCGCCGTCCCCCACATGCACACGGAACTGGGGGCCGCCCGCCGAAGCGCGTGGCATTGGGGAGATCCACGCAAACGATGCCGATAGCCGCGCCGCCGTCGCCACCGGAAGGTCCATCCCTTTGAATGCATCCCAGAAGGAAATCGAGGGCAGATAGCCGCGTTGGAAGCGTGGATCTGGCGGCAGCGTAGTGGAGCTCATGAGGAAGCGCTGCCCGCTCTCCGCCGTCGTTCCATTAAAGATCACTCCCGGCCGTGTGCCGCGCGCTACATCGTCACTCCATTCCCCGATCGTCGGCTGCGTCGTCCATGCATGACCGGCCCACTTCCTCAGCCAGTCCTGCTCCAGCGCCCACCCCCGGTCAACACTGTTCCCGAACAGCGGCGTCGCCGCGGAGCCCAGAACCGGCACGATACGTAACAGGTCCGGATACAACAGCCCCCACCCCACCGAGCTCAGCGAGGAGTGGTAGGCATTCTGACGGATGTCCCCCAGCGTGGCCAGCGGAACCCCTCCATTAGGCGCATACGATCCCACGAAATACATCGCGCCTTCGCTGCCACCGGAAACGGCGCTCACCAGCACCAGCGAGGAGGCGAACTGGTTCGCCTCCGGCGTAACCGCGCACTCCTGGGTCAGGCCGGTCAACACCTCGGCCGTCCATGCAGCCGCGCGAATCCCGCCGCCCGACGTGGCCACAATCACCATCGGGGCGTCCACGCTGCCCCTCTTCTGCTCCCACGCGTGAACCACTTCCGCCGGCGAAGGCGGCGCTGCATGACCGTCCCCGCGATACACCTCGTAGATATGGTCCGTGCCCAGCAGTCCGAAGACCAACGAGATCGCCAGGCTGGTCGTCACCACTGGTATCCGGACGATATCGAGAATGAAGGCAGCCCCCGAACAGAACCAGGTAAACAATCCCAATAGGAACAACAGGTAAAACAGCGCTGCAGGCTGTTGCTCGCTCAGCGGTGTCAGCAGCCGATACCATACCGCGTGGGTATGACTGCCCGTCACCGGGGCGGAGAGCAGCCCAATGACGACATAACTCAATGCCTGCACTAACACCGCGGCCGTCGCCAGTTGGTGACCGGAGAGCAGTGAGCCCACCGTCCCCTCGCCCTCCAAGTCCGACTCCAACTCCGATCGCAAGACACCGCGGCTCAGTCTCTCCGGCAGAAGCCTGGCAAGCTGCCGATGCAGCCACCCGCCCGAGCTCCACCGCGGCTGCCGAGCCGTTCTGAGAAGGGGAAAGCCGGGAAAGATCATGCGCGCTGTGTATCCCGGGCTGGCTTCGATATAGAAATGCAGCTTTGCGATCAGCCACAGCCCCGCAACAGAAAGCGCCGTCGCGGCAAGCATGCCGATCGCCTTCTGCCACCCCGGAATCTCGGTGCCGCAACAGGTCATCGCGATTACCGGGCACGCCAGCAGGCTGAACATCGCCGTCATCCCCCACGTGGCCTGGCTTGCCACCGGCAAGGTCTCAATGCCCGCAAAGCGCTCCGGCCCATAGACCAGTGCCAGCCTGCTGGTGATCATTACGATGAGTGCCAGTTGCTGTGCCACATACACGACAAAGACGAAGGAAAGAAAACTTTGCGCATCGAAGATCCCTGCGAAAATCGAAGGTGCCGCAAAAAAACCGGCCGGCAACAGAATCGCCAGCAGCACCCCGCCGATCACCTGGAAGCGGATGAGATAACCGAACTCCACCCACGTCAGGACCGTCTTCCAGTCCCAGGGATGCAGCGGCACATAGAGCACAAGGGCAATCAGCAGAACCGCCAGCAGCAGCCCGGAGCTGGCAGTCAGCAGCGGGACCCAGAAGAGCCCGGCAATCGTAACCGCAGCAGTGGCGATCAGCAGCACCGTTGCCACGAGCCGCCAGCGTCCCGGCCCACGTTTCAGCAGATTCGCCAGCAGCACTGCGGCAAGCGCGAAGAAAATCCACTTGCCAAGGGATAAGTGCCGCGGCGTAAACGAGAAAGCTGCCCCATTGCTGATAGCCCGCAGCGCCTGCAGCAGCCGCACGTTTTCGATCACATCGAGAATCGCTGTAAGCGAGATGACCCCGATCAACGTGTGGCAAAGCCGGCCGCCACCCTCCACAGCAAACAGCACGAACACTGCCCAGTACAGCCCAATGAGCAGAAAGTCCATGCACGTATTCACACGGGCAATGGCCACGTTCCAGGTTTCATATTGCCCCGGGCTGCCTTGGTCGATCCGCGCCTTGAAGCCGGCCGGGCTTTCTGCCAGCTCCAGCTCCGCAATGGGGCTCTCGAGTAGACATCCCCAGTAGCCCGGGACTCCCGGCTCCTGGCATGGCCGCGCCATATAGGAGCTCGCCTCCCAGGCCATCATCCCGGACCACACCGTGAGCATTAGCAGGAAAAGCCAAAGCAATCGCGCTACGCGCATCGGGACGCTGCCGCCTGGTTTTGCATGAAGAGCGCAATCCTAATCCCGCCGGTCGCGAAAATCAACATTCACCTTGCGAGTGTTGTACGGTTCGCTTCGGCTCTACAGCAAACGCGGCCCTTAGCGTCTTTTCGTAAAAAAGATCGACTTCGGCGCGATACGCATAGGATGCGATGGTTTCGCGACGCTGCGTGGACAAGGATGCCGCCGTCACTCCGAGCGCGATTGCCTCAAGGGCAGTCTTCTTCTCGCTCAGACCAACGGCAAGTCCGGCGTTGAACGCGTCGCCGGCTCCTACTGTGTCGACCACATGCACAGGCACCGCCGGCACATCCAGAAGTCCCGCGGATGAAGCCCAAAGGACACCTTTACCACCGCGGGTGAGCATGACGTTGTCGACGCCCAGCCGCAGCAGCTTCCGCACAACCTCGTTGTCTGCCATTGGATCGTCGGGACGCAATCCAAGACAGACGCGGGCCTCGAGTTCGTTGGGAGTCAGCGCAAAGACCGCGCTTAGATCGGCATCTCTCAAGTCGACTGCAGGCGCCGGGTTCAGAATGAACTTGGTGCCCGCAGCCTTGGCCACCGACGCGGCGGCGAGCGCTGTGGCCAGCGGTATTTCCAAGGGCGATACCGCCACCGCGGAGGAAGTAATCACCTCGCTGTGAGCGGCAATGTCGGCTGGTGAGAACTCCCCGTTGGCCGCCGTATCGATGACGATGACGTTTGAACCACTGCTGCTGAAAATGATGAAACCCACGGCCGTGGGTTTTGTGTCGGAGAAAAGAAGAGAGCCCTTGTCGATCTTCTCCTCATCAAGGAGTCGAACGAATCCTTCGCCGAAAGCATCATGGCCGACCTTGCCGAAGAATCTGGTAGACGCGCCGAGTCTCGCTGCGCACGCTGCCATGTTGGAGCCTTTGCCGCCGTGGGTGGTGTGAAAATTGTGGCCGATCACCGTCTCGCCTTCGAGCGGGATGCAGGCCACGTCCATCACCAACGCAGCGATGTAGCTGCCTACGATTGTGACTGCACTCATGAGGGTGTCTTGCCGGAGTCTTTCGCTTTGGCCAGGATAGCCTCTACCACGCACTTCAGTTCCGCAACTTCCTCGGGCCGGGCAGTCTTTATGACCGCGCTGACCATTTCCCCACAACGGTCACGAATCTTCTGATAGGTGGATTGATCCTCGCCGCGGATTTCCAGGAGCTTCTGTAACCAACGCTTGCCGTAGCCGGCATGCATGGTTTCATCGGCCCAGTCGAAATCCATGTCGTGTTCGCTGGCGGCATCGCCGATGGAGTGAAAGGCTTTGACCCGCTCCGGCTTGTGGCGAATGTTCTTGGTCTCAAAGAAAAAGAGCATGCCGAGGCGATAGATGGGGTCCTGGCCGGAGGAGGCGAGATAGATGTAGTTGCCGAGAGGCAATTCCTCCGGCTTATAGCCCCAGGCGGTGAGGCGGTCGCGTCCCATTCTGCAGTGGCGCGACTCGTCGTACGTCCAGCGGGCCGCATCGTGGATCCATTCCCACGGCAACACGGGGGCGAAGGAGCTGAGGATAATGCCGCCCGTCTCGACTGCCCAAACCTCGTTCAAGTGACTGATGGCCGAGCGAAGCTGAAGGCGATACCCCTCGCCGTAAGGGTAGCTGGGATCGACATTGTCTGGCCAGTAGAAGCGGGTGAGATGGTAGTGTGGGTCGCGTGATGGCTCGTCCGGCACCGCGTAAGCACCGGCCCCGGGCAGGGTTTGGTGGCGAAGATCGACCGGCACACGCTCTGTACCTACGCCACCGAGGGCGGTCAAACGCTCGAGGAACACAGCAGTCCAGGCCTCTGCTGCGGCACGATTCACCGGCCGGCGCGCGAGTTCCTGATCGGCCCAGGCCTGCACTGTCTCGATCTGCCGATGTTTTTCGGTCAACGCGAGATTGAGGAAGCGGTGGGTCGGTGCGTCGGCGAGCGGGTCGGAGTGCTGGAGGAATTCTGCATACCCGTCACGCAGCGCCGGGAGCAACACAGTGGCCAACACAGAGAAAAACGCCGCCTCAGAGGGCGAGTTGCGAAGTTCGTCGAAGAGTTCGACCAGCGATCGATCGGCTCCTTCCTCCTCCAGCGAACGGCTCGGGTACCGCAATTCGAAGATTCGCTCGCGCAGTTCATGCGCGGTCTGCGCGTTTTGCCATGAGAAGAGTGGGAGGAGAGTCTTCGGTTCCATGGCGCTAATCAGCGGCAGCCATGCAGAGCAGGCAATCACCAGCGAGCGCTCACAAAAGTAGAATCGTTTTAGGATTTCGGCGGTGCCGAGGCGCATCCAACGAGCGCGCGGTTGAAGACCTTGCAAGAGGGTCATGAGGAAGAGCCCTTTCCTGAAAAACGACACCGGGGAGACAGAGTAAGTATCACTCCAATTTTGATCTCCCGACGCTCCCTTGCACAATGGTGGTCTTTTTGTCTGTCCTGGTTTCGAAGAGATAATTTGGTGAGCTGAGACCTGTAACCCGTTCCGTATGGGGCTTTGCTGCGGCGCACTTTGTCATGGCGGACTGCGGCGAGGGAAAGCTGATATGCTGTTGCGTCTGCCAATATGGAGAATCCAGAGAGCAGTGTTCTCTCTCGTGAGCACTAGAGAATGAGGAGCCGGCTTCTTCTCGCCCACAAATACTGGTGGTGCGTGAAAGATTTGATTGGTTTGATCGCGGGAAAATTCTCATGTTTTCCAAAGCGCTACTTCTATTCGGCCACAAACCTCTGAGGCTCGAGAGGAGGCGAAAAGCGCTGCTGGGTCTGGCCGGCGTATTGGCGCTTGGAGCGCAGCTGGCGCTCGGCGCAGTTTGTGGCGCCATGGGAGCAGGACAGGGTGCCGCTCAGGCGTCGCCATCAAAGGACAACATTACAGGCACGTGGCAGGGAACTGGGCACGCACCTGGCGGCCACGATCTGCGATTCGTGCTGAAGATTGCCAAGGACGAGAAGGGAGCGCTGAGCGCGACGCTGTACAGCATCGACAAGAAGGAAGAGCCAATGGCCGGCGATTCGGTGAGGTTTGAGGGCGGAAGGCTGCGGTTTGTGAATCAGTTTCCGGGGTTGACGTATGAGGGAAAGATTTCGGCTAACGGGAATTCGATCAGCGGCACCGTGACGCAGTTTGGCTCCTTTCCGCTGGTGCTGGAGCGGGCGACTCCGGAGACGGAGTGGACAACTCCTGCTGCGCCGCGGCGGATTGTGCCGATGGCTACGGACGCGAAGCCCGGCGTGGAGGTGGCGACCATCAAGCCGACCCAGCCGGGAACGCAACTCTTCATGCTTGTCGTGCAAGGAGAGAATGTGGTGGTTAAAAACTTCACGCTCAAGTTCCTAATAAAGTTTGCGTATGACATGCCGGAGCGGCAGCTCACGGGCGGCCCGGGTTGGTTGGATACCGAGAAATGGGACATCGAGGTAAACCCGGATACGCCGGGATCGCCGAGCGTCCCCCAGATGAAAGAGATACTGCAGAAGCTCTTTGTGGAGCGCTTCGCGTTGAAGTTTCACGAAGAGAAGCGGAACATGGCGGCCTTCGCCCTGATCGTGGGCAAGAACGGGCCGAGGTTGACTAAGACTGCAGACGCGTCGGATTCGGCGAACTTTACCGTTCCCCTGGGCATGGTGGCCGCGCGAAGCGCCACGATGGGAGAGTTCGCGCATTTACTGCAAAGCGATATCCTCGGCCAGCCGGTTGTGGACAGCACCGGACTCAGTGGGCGGTGGGACTTCACGTTGAACTGGACACCGGATGAAACGCAGTTTATGGATAGAGGGGTGAGGGCGGCTCCGTCGGCAGCGGATAACGCGAACGGGCCGCCGCCGCTGTACACGGCGATTCAGGAGCAGCTGGGGCTGAAACTTGAGCCCGAGAAGGTTGACGCCCCAGTGATGGTGATCGATCACGTGGAGCACCCTTCGCCGAATTAGATATCGGAGTATGCGAGCGCCGATGGAACTTCGAAGAGGAACGGGCACATTCGGCAGCTTCTGTCAGCTGTGCCTTTGATGCACAAAGCCAGCAATCCCAGGACTGGCGTCCTGGGATTACTGCTACATGGTTTAGACCTCGCTCCGGATGCCGGTCTTTTCATTCTTAGCCGCCAGGCCCATGGTGGTGGCGATGTTCAAGAGGGTCGGGGCGAATTGCCGCATGATCTCTTCCAACTCGGCGTTCCGCGCCCGCAGCGCCTGGCTCTCACCTTCGCGGCGGGATAAAACACTCCGCAGTTCCCGGTTCTCACGGAAAATGTCCCGGGTTGACTCCAACCGGTCTAATATCCCGCGCAGTTCGTCTTCGGTGACCGGTTTTGAAGTGGCGGCCGGCGCAGTGGTCTTGGGTTGTTCAGTGGCAGTGGCTTCTTTCCACATTGATGATCGTCTCCAATATCGCTTGCGGTTTAGGTTGCGTTTGCTGCGGCCCATCTCGTCCTAGAGCGATCTCACTTGAAGTTGGTTGCTCCGCGGAATGACGAATTTGTGCCGATGAGGAGCTCGAGCGGCGAAGGCATCACGTTCCATGCTTCGCATTTTGGGCCGGGAGACGCACGGGGGACACGATATCCGTAGGTCGTCGTCTCCATCTTATTTTATTCAGATCGTGCTTGGGGCCATTTTTTAACGTGATTCTTTCATGACGGGTTTTCCCAAAATGGAGGCCATGCTCCAAAAGTGGTGCAGCAGTGCCATTTTGTTCCCGTGGGCCGATTGAATGAAGTGGGGTACCAGGACATCCATGATACGTGTGATCGTGGAGAGCCTTCGCAGAACTAGTTGCTCATCTGAGACCCGCAGAGGCAAAGGCAGGGAGTGACCGCAACAGGTTCTTTAAAGTCCAACGGACAGCTTCGGCGCCATCCGTGCACACGTCACCTAAGCTTAGTCCAGCCTGATGGAAAATCTGTCGCCGACGCGTCTTTGAAGTGCTTCGACGGCGGCCTTCACTGCCTTTTGTAATACATCCCGGGTCCCGTTATCAACTACATGTTTCGCGGCTTCGTGAAAAGCATTGATGATCGATGCATCCAAATACAGTTCAGGATAAAACCCTATCTCCTGCGCCTTTTGATTCGAAGCCTCTGGGCGACGCAGAGCGGCCATGTTGTACAGCGGCGGCCAACCTGGCGGGGGCACGAGTGAACAGCTTTGTGGATGTTTGTCTCCGGGAAACGGTTCTATGCAGATATGCACAATTAGCCATCCTTTTGAGCTCGCGTAATTGAGTCCCGCGAACACTTCCATGGTGATCCACAGCAATCGAACGTTTCATTCTTTTTTCTGCGAGGAAGTGAGCGCCAGGTTTTCATGGCCTGAACATTCCCAAGTGCGATTCAGGCAATCAACCTCATGTCGAAGGGCCGAAGCTCCGAGATTCTGCGGTGAGCCGTGCATCGTGCGCGCCCAGCCGGTCCTAACGGAAGAACCCGGTCGTTAGAATGGGGACGTGCCACAAAGTGCCTTCCATCGCCGCGCACCTTCTTTTTGGCCGCTCCAGATGGGGGGATGGGCGCTTTATGGATTGGCAACGGCCGTCTCATACATTCCGTTTCGCCACATGCGGGAAGCAGTGGATTACCAGATCGCTTTCCTTGGTTCCACGTTTTTGGCCAGCTTCGTTCTGTATGGTTGTTGTCATTTCCTCTGGCGGCGGTCTACCCCATTAGCGACTGCTCTGTTTATCTCCGTGGGCATCTCGTACATCCTGGGATTTCTATGCACCGTCGTCTCGGCACTCATTGCGCTCCACCTGGTTGAGCCGCAGACACCGATCAGCTGGAGTATGGTCGCCGCAAGAGCATTCGAAGGTACGATCGTTCTTATCGCGTGGAGCGCACTTTACTTCGGCATCAAGCATTACGGGATGGTGGAGGAGCAGAAGAGGAGATTGTTGGCGTCAGAAGCGACGGCGCGTGAGGCGCAACTTCAAGCGCTGCGTTATCAATTGCAGCCGCACTTCCTGTTTAATACCCTGAATGCCATCTCGTCGCTCGTCGTGAGCAAACAACCCGAACGGGCTACGGAGATGATCGCCAAGCTCGCCGGCTTACTACGAACGACCCTCAGTTACCCGGAAGCTCATCTTGTGACTTTGCGGGAGGAACTGGCGGTTGCAGAAGAATATCTTTCCATTGAAGCGGTGCGTTTTGGACCCCGTCTGGCTGTCTCGCTGAGCGTTAGCCCCGAAGCTTACGAGGCACAGGTCCCCAGGTTTCTGCTGCAACCGATTGTAGAGAATTCTATCCGGCACGGCATCGCACGTTGTCCGAATGGTGGAGAGGTCGCCATCAGGGCTTCCGCAAGCGAAGGGCAGCTTCGCATCGAGATTGAGAATGACCGAAGTGTGATGCCGGCCGAGGAGGAAGGACATGGGCTTGGCCTGGCCAACACCAGAGCGCGGCTGGAAAAACTCTATGGAGAGCAGGGAAGCGTTAAGGTCTCCACTGCGCAGAACAGCCGGTTTTTAGTCTCGATTCAACTTCCTTTGAGCACGGCAGCTTTTCTGGCTTCTGCAGGGGCAGATTCGGCGACATGATGCCTATGTCCCGGCGAGCAGCCGGAGCTGTGATACCGAGTATCGTGTCGCCGAATTACGGCTACTTCACGCCGATCTTCGGCCGTGACGTGTTTTGTTCTTATGAAGTCGAGCAGGTCGGCATTGATCTGGTCTGCATTCGTGGTCGGCATGCCGTGCGGAAATCCAGGGTAAGACTTCAGCGTGCCGTGCTTCAAAAGCTTAACCGACCTTGCTCCGGTCGTGAGGAAAGGGCAAATCTGGTCGTCCTCGCCATGCATCACCAGGACGGGAACGTCGATCATCTTGAGATCGTCGTAGAACTCGGTTTCGGAGAGCGCCTTGATAAAGTCGTAATGTGCCTTGATGCCACCCATCATGCCCTGCCGCCACCAGTTGTCCCGAATTCCCTCGGAGACAATTGCGCCCGGACGGTTGAATCCGTAAAACGGCATGGTGATGTCTTTGTAAAGTTGCGAACGGTGGTTCGCGATGCCGTCGCGGAGGCCGTCGACGACTTCCTTGGGAACGCCGTCCGGATTTTTCTCCGACTTGATGAACGTGGGCGGAATCGAGCTGATGAGGACCGCTTTGGCCACCCAACCCTTGCCGTGACGGGCGACATAGCGCATCACCTCGCCACCGCCCGTGGAGTGCCCGATATGCACCGCATTCTTCAGATCCAGCGCCTTGACCAGTTCTGCGACGTCGGCGGCGTAGGTGTCCTGTCGTGCCCGTTGATTGTTTGCGTGGAACGGCCGTGCCCGCGGCGATCATAGGCGATCATCCGGTAGCCGCGTTCCAGAAAGAACCCGACGCAGATTTATTCGGTTCTTAAAGCCCGGAGAGGGTCAAGCTTGGCGGCGCGGACCGCCGGTAGTAAAGATGCGGCACTCGCGATGGTTATGAGAACGAGCGCGGACCCGATAAATATTAGAGGTTCCCGTATCGAGGTGCCGTAGAGGACGCTCGCGAGAGCGCGGGCTATCAGGGATGCAGTCACGAGTCCGGGCGACAATACCTCCAAGTGCGCTCCATGCGTTTTCGCGGAAGACTAACCCTCCAAGCAGTTAAGGAATGGGAGATAGAATGAAGTCAGTTGAGAAAATCAATCACTTAAGCAAGAGATGGTGGCGGAATGATGGAATTAACCTCGGCCGGTAGTGATCCGTTTTCGATCCTCACTGTCGTCGTGGCCCCGGCCGTGCTCACGAACGCGTCGTCCGTTTTGGCGCTGGGCACGAACAATCGCCTCGCACGCGTGGCCGATCGTAGTCACGCAGTCACTGCGCAATTAGCAAAGCTTGAGCCGGGCGCCCGGGAACATCAGATTGCGACCACAGAATTCACCGCGCTGCAAATGCGCGCTCAACTGCTGTTACAAGCGCTTCGCTGTTTTTACCTGGGTCTCGGACTATTCGCCAGTTCGGCGCTCATCTCGATCGCCGGTTCTATCGTGGTGTATTACGGCTGGCCGTCGGCATTCCGGATAGCTGCTGGCATTGGCGTTGCCTGTGGAGCATCAGCGGTTATCGCGCTGGTCTGCGGCTGTGTCCTGATGATTCGCGAGACGCAGCTTGCCGTCAAAGGCTTAGCCTACGATGCAAAAGCTCACCCCGGCTAGTCAGCGGTCGACCGCGCGATCGCCGGTCTTTTACCAGAATGCTTCAGCTTCCACTTTAGGT
The DNA here is from genome assembly GCA_963743365.1 of uncultured Acidobacteriaceae bacterium. Classification (GTDB taxonomy): domain Bacteria; phylum Acidobacteriota; class Terriglobia; order Terriglobales; family Acidobacteriaceae; genus PALSA-350. The sequence goes on along the minus strand of CAVUQE010000006.1, from coordinate 83,850 downwards.
TTGCCTTGCATCCCGCTGACTACCTCTGAGCTAAGGACAACTTCGAAATTCGCTCGACTCCAGTCGACGCCGGCGCCATCTGCCAGTTGTTTCAGATTCGCCTCATTGGTCAGGAATTCACCGGCAGCCCGGGTTCCGCTGCCTGCAATGCCTGCGGCAACTAGAACTACCTGGCCGGTGCTCTCGTCAGTGAAGCGGGCGGCGATCGCATAGTCTTTGACCACATCGCTCCGTGGAGCCTGTGCTCTCACTTGCCAGGCGCGGGACTCGGGGTGCTGCATGTCCGCGATCCAGTACATGCGATCTGGGCCGTCAGGCCCCTCCAGATGAAACCTGAGTGAGGAGGTTCTATTGAGCGTCCAATCATTGTTCAACGCTCCAATTAAAACCACCGGCCCTTCGCGAAGCTGAGAGGAAACCGTCGTTCGGGAGTTCTGGACCCGGTAGGCATGTCCGTGAGCTGCGACCAGAGACACGAATCTACTGAGAATCTGCACGTCGGAAAAAGGAACAAAGTCGTTCTTGTCGGTAAGCGGCTGGAGAAACGAGTCGTCATCGGCCCCACTCTGGAGCTCAGTCAGCGGGGAATCATGAGGGGCGTTCAATTCCTTTTCGCCTACACAGAACAAGATAGGCTTGCCGCTTGCGAGCAGCGGAGACCAGACTTCTTCAAGAGCAGACTTCCGCTCGCCGGAATTTCTCCAATCCCGAGCGCGCCCCAATATCAAGAGCAAGATCGCGGCAGAGGCTATAAAGCCCAGCTGCAAATGAATTTTTCTCGTCCTCTTGGACTCGCTCACCTGCTCCGCTTTTGGGGGAACGGGCGGCGTAATCACCTCGAGGGTGGGCACATCGGGTGCGGGTTCCGAGAATAGGGGAACATAGGATCCCGGATTCAACGCAATTCTTAGTTCGGCACCACGCGCAGGTGACTGGTAATACTGGGCAAGCCGCTTCCTCACCTCCGCGGCGCAAAGACGCACGACAGGATCGAGATTGGTGTCGTAATCCGGCGGCCGATGAAATACCTCTACCCCGAGTGTCCGCTCTTTCAGGTTGTCTTCGTTGTCTGCAAGGGTCTGCTCCACGATGTACCGGAGCAGACACGGATAGCGTTTACTGGCCGTGAATCGACCGTCGCTCACGATCCTTTCAAGCTGCAAGCGCACGAGCTGTTTTTCCCTTGCCGTTTTGGGGTGCCAAGCACCGGTCACTGACGCAGTGGACGCCATGGTCTCATTCCGCAGCCCGCAGATGCGGCCGATCTCAACGTAGCATCGCCTTGATACGGCTTGCTACTGTTCCGAGAAGCGCAATTCTAGCAATCATTTGCGATACGTGGCAAGCCGCCCGCAGGTATTGCACGCCTAGCTACCGTAGCAATCTTGACCTGGGCAGGGCTCAACCGTATGAATGCGAGGCTGATCAGGGAAATCGTCTTCGCACATCACCAAAATAAAGATCACGGAAGGGACTAAAAATTTTCCGCTATCGGCCGGAGGGAGGCCCAAATGAAGGCTCTGAAGTTTCTGTCGAACTGGGGTGGAATCGTAGTTCTGCTTCTTCTTGGAGGGTTCAATTTTCCGGGAGCTCATGCGCAGTTGGCCGTGACGACGGCAACACTTACAGGCACGGTCACCGATCCAACCGGCTCCGTCGTGCCTGAAGCTAAAGTGACCCTGAGCAGCCCGGAGAGAGGTATCACAAGAACGTTTACCACGGGCGCGCAAGGGAATTATTCATTCAGCCAACTTGCCCCTTCCACCTACCAACTGACGATTCAGGCCAAAGGGTTCAATCAGTACATCCAGAATGGAATTACATTGGACGCGGGGCAGTCGGCCAGCCAAGACATAAGGTTGACTGTGGGAAGCGTGGATCAGCAGGTGGTTGTTTCATCCCAAGCGTCCTTGCTTAACACGGAAAATTCAAATATCTCGGCGGAAGTCGACAGTAAGCAAATTGTCGAGCTCCCCCTCAATCTGCGAAACATTTACAACCTCGCAACCCTCAACTCTTCGGTAAACAACAACTCGGAATACCAAGTGCTGCTGGGCGGAGGAGGGAATACCACTGATAGCGCGGATCAAGATGTCTCGTTTATGAATTTTTCCGGCGGTTTTTTTGGGACTTCCGGTTTTCTGCTGGATGGAACATTTGACGTCTCTCCCGACTGGGGAGAAGTGATGTATGTTCCCTCCGTGGATGCTGTTGAGGAATTCAAAATTCAAAACAGCTCCTTCACCGCCCAGTATGGGTGGAGCACAGGAAATATTGTCGATGTCACGACAAAATCGGGTACCAACACTTTCCATGGCGACGCGTACATGTTTTATCGAAATGCCGCTCTGGATGCCAATCTTTGGTTTAGCAACCATCACGGCCTGCCAAAGCAGGACGTGACCCGCGAGCAGTTTGGGGTAACGGCAGGCGGCCCACTCTATATTCCCCACCTCTACGAACAGCGGGACAAGACGTTCATATTTGGGGTGTATGAGCGCTTTAGCGCGGCATCGCCGTCGACTGGCATCTTTACTGTTCCTGATGCCCAGTTTCGTGCCGGCAACTTCGCCCAGTTGCTTGGCCCTCAAGTGGGTACAGACGCATTAGGACGTCCGGTTTACTCCGGCCAAATCTATAATCCGCGTAGCGGCCGGCCAATCACCGCGGGTATGGTTGACCCCACGACTGGCTTGGTAGCCAATTCGACTGGTTATATTCGCGATCCGATCCCCAACAATAATGTGGCTATGCTTGGCCCTTTTGACGCGGTAGGAGCGAAACTCCTGTCCTACTATCCGACCCCAACGAATTCGGCGCTGGCCAACAACTTAACAGTGAATGGGAACGCGCCCGCGGCATCGGATGAGTATTCGGTGCGGTTGGATCACAACATCAACGATTCTTCCCGCTACTTCGCTCGCGCCTCCATCAAAGAGGAATATAAGACTGGGGAACCCGCATATTATGGCGCTGCCAATGATGCGGGTCCCGGCGTGATTGTCTCCGACAACCGGTGGGACTTTGTGGCGGGGTATAGCCATGTCTTCAACCAGACGTTCACCATGAACGCGCTTGCAGGAACGCAGTATCACCGCGAGCACGATGTGGGCCAGTCGCAGGGCTTCCTGGCTTCCTCGCTGGGCTTACCAAGCTATTTGAATGCAAATCCCAACTTTCCGCAGATCACCGTTACCGGACAGTCTAATTTGGGCAATTCGACTGGCGGCGCCAATGCCGTCCGCGGCCCCGTCACTACGGTTGCCATCAACCTGGAGAAAATATTAGGAAAACATACGCTGTCATTCGGCTTCATGGGCGTAGACATGTTGTACGCAAACGAGGGCGTTTATGAAAACACATTGGACGTCTACGGTCACTTTACGTGTGGTCCGAACCCATACCTCTGCACCGCTAACACTGGAAACGCGGTAGCGCAAATGCTACTGGGACTGCCTGACGGTGGAGGGGCCGGGATTGCATCGCGACCCGCGGCCTCGATGCATTTCTATGCCTGGTATTTACAGGACGACTGGCATGTTATTCCCAAGCTGACTCTGAATCTGGGACTCCGCTATGAAATTCAAGGCGCGCCCACTTATCGGCGCAATGAAGGCGCGTACTTTGATCCCAATATTGACAACCCGATTGGACCAGCGGTAGGCGTACTGGGAACGCTGCCCGGCGCGCTTCAGTACATGTCCTCAGGAAATCGCGGTATCTACAAAACGAATTATGACAATCTTTCCCCGCGGATCGGGTTTAGTTATCAGGCGCTCCCCAAGCTTATTTTCCGCGGGGGATACGGTATCTTCTTCCCCATATCCATCAGCCAGGAAGAAGCCACTACCGATGGCTATTCTCCGAATACGGCGGTGGTCTCGTCTCTCAACGCAGGCGTGAATGCGGCCCCGGGCCTTTCTCTTGAGAATCCGTGGCCAAATGGCTTCGTGCAGCCGACAGGGAACACGTTGGGGGCGCTTCAAGACGTCGGATACAGCACGACTGCTGTTTTTCGGCAGCGTCCTTCCAGCTATGTTCAACAGTACATGCTTGGCTTGCAGTACGGTTTTACGCCCAACGATTCACTGGAGCTGAATTATTACGGCAGTCACGGAACTCACATGTTGAGCGGCAATGGTATCTCTCATACTCAGGTGGATCCGACCTATCTGCCGTTGGGCACGCAGGTACTCAACAACCTGGTCCCGAATCCATTCTATGGGCACATCGCTCCGGGAAAGACGGCTTGCGGCATGGATCAGCCTACGATTGTGTACTCGCACCTGTTGCAGCCGTATCCGCAGTACTGCGGCGTTACTGAAAACCAGCCCAACAACGGTTTCTCTCTGTACGATGCCTTCGAGGCAACCTACAATCATCGCTTCCATAAAGGGTTGAGTGTGCTGGTTTCCTACACGTTTTCCAAGTTCCTGGACAACGTCGAAGGAGTGAATTCCTGGGCAATGACTGGAAATTCCAGCCCCGCGAATAACTACAACCTGGCGGCGGAAAAAAGTGTGGATGGGGGTGATACGCCGCAGAGCCTGGTGGTGAGCTATATTTACGATTTGCCGGTTGGCAGAGGCAAAAAATTTGGTTCGGGGTTCAACCGTAAGGTCGACGGGGTGCTTGGCGGATGGGAGGTCACGGGGATCGTCACCGCCAAATCGGGGATTCCTATCGCGGTGAGTGGAAATAACATACCTTCCTATGGGGGAACGCCGAGGCCAGATGTGATCGGTAACACGCATGCAGCCCACCAGAGCGTCGCGGAATGGTTCAATACGGGAGCATTTGCGTATGCGCCCTATGGGGCCTTTGGCACCGCCTCGCGCTACCTATCCTATATGCGGGCTCCCGACTACAATAATTTCGATACTGGGATCATGAAAAATTGGAGTCTTTTCCGAGAGACGCGCCTTCAGTTTCGAGCGGAGATGTTTAACACGTTCAATCACCCGCAATTTTATTCTCCAAGCGGAGCCTATCCTGGATGTGATCCGAACGTGACCAGCACCTGTCCTTCAGGTTTTGGGCAAATTACCAACGCTTTTCCCGGTAGAGAGGTTCAAGTATCGGGTAAGTTTTATTGGTGAGCCGCCGGTGAGCGTCTGTCTCAAAGTTCTGCTGCTGTTCCTGTTGGCCATGCCAGTCCCCGGGGTTGGCCAACAGGAACAAACAGACGAGTTTGCCTCACTCGTGGCTGCGGCTCAACAAGCCCAGGCGGGCAAAGACTATGCGGCGGCTGCCGATGCTTACAAAAAGGCCGCGAAGCTGCGCCCCGACATTCCCGAGCTGTGGGCAAATCTTGGGCTCATGCAAAACGCTACCGCCAGCTACCCCGAGGCCATTGAGAGCTTCCGCAAGGCAACCCGCCTCAAGCCCGGGCTGTATGTGCCTAATTTGTTCCTGGGCATAGACTACACGCACATCCATCGCGGGCAGGAGGCGATTCCTTTCCTCATGAGGGCGGAGGCCACCAATCCCCGCGATCCGCAAGCGCCGCTCTCTCTAGGCCGGGCTTACTTGTCGGTAGGCAATTTTGCGCCGGCCCGCAGCGCTTTTGAGCGCGCGGTCGCGCTCGACGAGAAGAACAGCTCGGCATGGTTCGCCTTTGGCCTCGCCGCGATCGACGAAGTCGAGGCCGACGGCCGTAAGCTCTCTGCGGAAGGTGCTAATTCCGCTTGGGCCAAGGCGCTCTTCGCCGAATCTCTCCAGGAGCAGTCGAGATTCAAAGAGGCGATGTCGCAGCAACAGGCGGTACTTGTGGCCGACCCGCGTTTTCCCTGCGCGCATTCCCAGTTGGGATTTCTATATGTAGCGCAGCAGCAAGATGCCACCGCAGCCCCGGAGTTCGCCGGCGAGTCGCAGGGCTGTGCTCTTGCCGCTCTTGGCCGCGCGCGGCTGCGCATGGATGCGGGCGATGACGTTGAAGCTTTGACAGTACTCAAGACGTTATGGGAACACGATCCGGGCTTTGTCCGCTCCCACGCTAGTCTCCTAACCGACGGCCTTGCCTCCGAGCGTTCTGCTTCCTTCTCGGAGTCTCTCGCCCAGCAGAACAGCGCCGGCGCGGTAGCCCCGGATCTGTATCAATCGCTGTCTACGGCTTTTCAGGGCGCGCCCCAGAAGGGCTTCTCCGCCGACGTGAAGAGCGCTGAACTGCGCGGCGACGCCCAGTCGGCGGAGGCGGATGACCGCCAGGAGCACTATGGCCGCTGCGCCGCGGAGTTGGCCGGCGGGATGACCAAACGAAGCGATCGCGATCTTCTTCTGCTTGCCACCTGCGCATTTATGACCGGCGACTATAGCCTCTCGGCTACCGCCAGCGATCTGCTCGCGTCCAGGTCGGCGCAGGACTTGGCGGCGCTTTACTGGTCAGTGAAAGCGAATGAGAAACTCGCCTATGTTGCATTCGGGCACTTTGAACAACTTAAGCCGGATTCGGAAAGAACCCATCTGCTTCTTGGCGATATGTATCGCCAGCGGCAGCGCTATGACCAGGCCGAGAGCGAGTACAAGACGGCTTCGATGCTTGCCCCTCAGGATCCCGCGGCGCTCTTCGGCCTGGCGTCGGCTTATTCTCAGGACTCAAAAGCGGATCAGGCGCTGAGCACCGCGGAGACCGCTCTGGGGATGAGTCCAAACGACCCTGACCTCAACCTCTTGGCGGGTGAAATCCTGGTGTCGCGGCACGAATGGACGGAGGCCGAGGCCTTTCTGAATAAGAGCTTGAATGCAAAGCCTCAAGCCCTCCCTCACGTGCATATTTTGCTGGGCGAAGTTTACGAAGCAACAGGCAGAACCGAGGATGCCATCAGCCAGCTAAAGATGGGGCTGGCTAGCGACGATGACGGCAGCGTGTATTACCGGTTGGCCCGCATCTACAGCAAGATGGGAAATAAGGCTGCGGCCGATGCAGCCATTGAACACGTGAAGACTATCCAGCAGAGCAGACGGCAGCGCGCCACAGTAGCAGTGGAAGACTCCAGTGCGGCGATGCAAGACGATATCCAATAACGACCTGGGCTTCATGGTGCGACGTGGTCTTTGCAGTCAGTCGAATTGACATTGCGTTTAATTCTGTCCGAGAGGCCATCGAAGGGAATGACCGCAATCACTAGACGTGATGTCTTAACCGGATTGGCCGCTTCGGGGGCTGCTTCCGTCGTGACTGCTCGCAGCGAACAGCGAGAAAACTCCGCCACCGGCGACGCGGCGCTCCTCACCGCCGATAAGCGCGGTCAACGCGCAGATGCACTCGTCCGATATTTCGCTGCGAATGCGCCGCAGCTACTGAGGGCTCCCGATGGAGTCCTTAAGTACCCCAGCGTCGCGCCCAGTCTGCCGGGCAAGAGTTATTCAACGAGCCTTTGGGATTGGGACACACTGTGGACCAGTCAGGGGCTTTTTCGGCTGGCGGCGTTGCGCCACGACGATCAGCTTAAGCAGAAGCTGGGTGAGCACATCTCCGGAAGTCTCTTGAACTTTCTCGAATACGCTTCGCCGGATGGGCAAATTCCGATTATGATGACCGCTCACGACCCGGACCCCTTCCGCGTTCTAGGCAAGAACCCAATATCGAGAAATCAGGCCAAGCCTGTCTTCGGTCAACTCGGGCTGCTGGCCTGCGATCAACGCGGAGATGCGCATTGGTTGGCGTCGCATTTCGATTCCATTCTGCGTTTCTACGACGCTTGGACAGGGCACAACTCCTCCTCGATTGGCCTGCTGGTGTGGGGAGATGATGTTGCCATTGGTGATGACAATGACCCAACCACATTTGGCCGGCCTTTTTTTTCCTCGGCCAACTTGCTTCTCAACTGCCTGTTCTACCAGGATCTTTTAGCATCGGCAGAGCTGGCACGACGGCTCGGGCGGCCCGTGGACCATGATCGGCTTTCCAGCCAGGCGGAAGAGCTTGCCAAACGGATTCAGATATTCTGCTGGGATCCCAGGGACAGCTACTACTACACCGTCGATGTGCAATGTGTCGACCGGCGGGCTGAGCTCATCCCAACCGTGCGGCGAGGAATGGACATGTCGTGGAAATGCCTCCCGATGAGGATCCAGATGTTTACCGGCTTCCTGCCACTCTGGTGTGGCATCGCGCCGCAACAGAACGCGCAGCAACTGGTCAGCACAAACTATCTGGCGGATGACCGCCTTTGCGCGCGATGGGGCGCCAGGTCGCTTTCGGACCGTGAGACCATGTACTCTTTAGAATTCAGCTCCAACCCGAGCAACTGGCTGGGGCCAGTCTGGATCATCGTGAACTACTTCGTATGGAAAGCTTTGCAGCGATATGGGTACAAGAAAGAAGCAGATGTGCTGGCGGACAAAACTATCCTTCTCCTTTCGCAGGATCTGGAGACAAACGGCTCACTGAATGAGTACTACCATCCGGATACGGGGGCAGCCCTGAGTCACAAGGGATTCATGGACTGGAATCTTCTTGTCCTGGAAATGATCTGATGGGAAGCTCATGTGAATAGAGAGTTTACGGTGAACGCGTCCTATAATTCCCGCATGTCGGTCTTTCGCGTCCCGGCCATTGCACTTTTCTTTACTACGCTGGCGGTCGCACAGCAAACCGTCTCGTTTCCGACCGAAGACGGCGGACGCGTCTGCGCCGACCTTTATGGACAAGGCACTCGCGCGGTCGTACTTGCTCACGGCGGCAGATTCAACAAGGAGAGCTGGCGGGAACAGGCTCAGGAATTGGCATCCAAGGGATTTCGCATCGTGGCCATTGACTTTCGCGGGTTCGGCTGTTCGACCGGTCCTGGACAATCTGACTTTGATACTGCCCCCTTTGCCAAGGACGTGCTTGCTGCGGTTCGCTACATGAAGGCGAATGGCGCCAAAACGGTATCGGTGGTTGGAGGGAGCTTTGGCGGCTCGGCAGCCGGCGATGCATCGATTGAGTCGACGCCGGGCGAGATTGATCGGGTCGTATTTCTCGGCGGGGCGCCGAACCTGCCCGCGGAAAAGTTGAAGTCACGGACGTTATTCATCGTCGCGCGCGATGACCGCAGTGGCAGTGGCCTAAGGCTACCTGGCATCCGTGTGCAATACGAAAAGGCCCCGCAACCGAAGGAACTAATCGTTCTGGATGGTTCCGCGCATGCTCAGTTTCTGTTCCAGACAGACCAGAGTTCTCGAGTCATGCACGAGATCGTCCAATTCTTGTCAACGCCATAGAGGTCTTCGCTGACTTGTTGGAAATCCCAACTCACTTCGGGTTAAGATTAGACTACTGCCCGCACCGTCATGGTCCGCAAGCGCAAAATCATTGTCTACATCGCCACCAGTGCCGATGGCTTTATTGCCCGGCTCGACGGCTCCGTCGACTGGCTAGACCGCCCGAGTCCGAAGGGCAACTACGGCATGGGTACGTTCTATAAATCAATCGACACGATCTTGTGGGGCAGGAAGACGTACGATACCGCACTCGACTTTCAAAGGAAAGGCGTGCCCGGGTCAGCCTTCGATACAAAAGTTAAGAACTACGTTTTCACACGCAGTCTCCCGCAAGCGCCGGCGCCTGCCGGTGTGGAATTCGTTAGCGAACCCATCAAAGCGTTCGCAACCCGTCTGCGGAAGAAAAAAGGGAAAGACATCTGGATGATGGGTGGCGCCGGCATCATAGGGTCGTTTCTCGACGAAGGAGAGATCGACAGCTTTATGATTCACGTGATTCCCACGTTTATCGGTGAGGGTATTCCACTGATCGCGCCCGGCCGCCGCACCGTACCGTTAAAACTCACCTCCTGCACGAAGTTCCCAGACGGCGTGGTGAAGCTTCACTACACGGTCCGCGAGTAATCCTCGTTTGGTATGGGCCTCAAGATGTGCTGATGGGCTTTCGGCCATTCATCTCGTCGAACACACCTCCACATTTCGGGCACTTGATGATGTGCGACGCCAGGCGCATCAACTCATTTGGTTGAATCTGGCGACTGCAGAGCGGGCAGGGAACGGAGAAGTCGAAGCTGGGCTTTCCTTTGAATCGCGGCGTCATCATCCTGACCGCCCATCTGCCGTACGCACCGGCTTTCGGATCATCAGGTGTGATAGCCGTCCGAGGAACACCTCTGACGGCAGATAGCGTCTGTGCTCATGGCAAAGTGGACACCTTGCCGCGATCGGCTGCGCCGGCATACCCTCCACGGGCGCTGGAATATTCTCATGGCAGCCCTTGCACTGAACCACGACGAGCTTTGAGCTTTCTGGTCCGGGAAACATGAGGACCAGTATAGGCGAATAAAAGGCGAAAATGATCCACAAGTTTTCAGGAATTCACTCTTTTAGTGGGGTTTCGGGGAGCAGACCGGATCGCCTCAGCGGCTAAAGCCGAACTTGGTTAAAGCCGCCTGCGTATGGGCTACTTACAGGGTAGCCCACAGGTAACGGTGGTGAAGGCGGCGAGAGCGGTGACGGCGAGGATGTTGTGACCGCGAGTCGTGGGATGGAGATCGTCCCAGAAAAGATAGGTGTCAGGATCAATGGTGGCCAAACCCTGGGCGCTCGTATTCACGTTGGTCAGTGAGTACTTGGAGGGCGCAGCGGCGATCTGATTGAAGAGAGAGAAGACATCGAGCTGGACGAGATGCAAGTGCTTGCCGCGGTTGATGTCACGCAGAATCGAGATGCCCTCGGAAAAAAGCCGATTGTAAAGGACGCTCGCCGCGGTAGCGGCCGCTCGATCCGCGGGCGATCCGTTGAAGAAAGGCGTCGATCCAAGCGGCGGCAGGTTCGGAATAAGGAACTGGGTAGCTCCGGCATCGATCAAAAGCTGGATGTTGGTTAACTGGGCGATCACCCCTTTGACGACATCGCCCGGCGAGGTGGCGTCGAGCACGTCATTGGCGCCGCCCCAAACGGCAAAGAGAGTCTTATCGTTGATCGCGGGAGTGGTGGCGAGATAGTCGCTGACCTGCTGGCCTATGTTGTTTACGTTGACGGACAGCGAGTCCGAGGGCCCAAAGGTAACCGTGGAGGTGCCGTTTCCGTTTTTGGCGTCGCCGTACGCGTAGTTTGTTCCGCCATCAAGCGAGCTCGTGACCGGAGGCTTGGTTGGCAGCATGGCTGCGAACTGCTCAATCCAGACACCGAAGTATTTTTGCGCCATGGGCAGGGTGTCGTCGCCGTCGGTGAAGCGACCATCGGCATAGTTCACATCCGGCCCGGGGATCCGTACTAAATACTTGGCTTGGGTAAGGTCAGCGAAGTTGCCGGTATCGGAAAGAGAGTCACCAAAGACGACGATCGAGTTGTAGTCCTGAGCATTAGCCAAAGCGGCGGCAAATGTGAGGAAGAGCGCCGTGCAGAGGCAAAGCAGCCGGCGCGGTTGACTTGCGCGCGTCCTGGTTGGGGTGTCGAGGGGAAGGGACACAGACTTGCTGAATCGCGCAGTGATCTGCATGGCGGTTGCACTCCCGGCAGGATTTCGATCGCTGCAAACGCTACAGGACCAAAACAGGCGATGTCAACGTAGGATTTCTTGGGGTTTCCGGGCAGGGCGCAGCTTTAGTGCAACCAGCCCTTATTCCTCATCAAGGTCGGCAAAGACCTTTAAAAGGTCGACCCAGATTTTGGTTCCAGGCACGGCAAGCTTATCGCCAGCTGTCCACGCATCTCCGACGCACTGGCGGCCGGTCCTGGATGTCGGATCAATGATCCAGACGCAGGGAACTCCCATGTGCAGGTAATCCGCCGAGCGCAATTGGGTCTCAGAATAGGTGTCATCCGGCGAGAGGATTTCCACAACCAGCACCGGCGGATCCACGGTTACCTCCGGTTGCGGACCTCGCGAGACGAGCATGACGTCTGGAATGCGGACACGGGTGAGAGAAACTTGTACTCTCTGCTCCGTGGCGACCTTGACCGACCAGCTCTTTTCCTGAGACTGGAACCAGCTTGCCAAAAGGGCCTGAAGTCGCGCATGCTCCCACTTTCCGACGTTCCGCTCTCGCAGCTCGCCGTCAACATATTCCCGGTCGAGCCTGTAGCTCGTCTTCATGTACTCCGACAGCGAGAGCCGCGTTGAGGTTGCCATCTAGGATTCCGTTGAAACCGGTTTACATCCAAGCACCCTTGTAGGTAGCAGTTAAGTAGCAGGATCGTAGTTCAAGTTAGGTCCGAGCCAGCGCTCGACTTCGGCTACGGTCATACCCTTGCGTTGGGCGTAGTCGGTGACTTGATCGCGGTCGATCCTGCCCAGGCTGAAATAGCGCGAGTCCGGGTGGGCGAAGTAGAGGCCACTTACACTGGAGCCGGGCCACATCGCGAAGGACTCCGTGATCAGCATGCCGGTGTTCTTCTGCACGTCGAGCAGTTGCCAGAGCGGACCCTTCTCGGTGTGATCGGGACATGCCGGGTAACCCGCGGCGGGGCGGATGCCGCGATACTTTTCCTCAATGAGGTCGGCGTTGCTCAGGCCTTCCTTGCAGCCGTAGCCCCATTCCTCGCGTACGCGCTTGTGCAGGCATTCGGCAAAGGCTTCCGCCAGGCGGTCGGCAATAGCCTCAGCCATGATCGCGTTGTAGTCGTCGTTCTTGGCACGGAAGCTGTCGCAGAGTTCCTTAAGACAAATGCCGCTGGTCACGGCGAATGCTCCGATGTGGTCGGGCAGGCCGGTTTCTTTGGGCGCGATGAAGTCGACCAGCGAGCGGCAGGGCTCACTGCCTTCACGGTTGGCTTGCTGACGCAGGAAGTGGAATCGCTTCAGCACCTTTGTCCGCGTGCTGTCGGTGTAGAGCTCGACATCGTCGCCTACGGCGTTAGCGGGAAACAAACCGTAGACGCCACGCGCGGTGATCAGCTTCTCCGCGATGATCTTGTCGAGCAGGGCATTGGCTTCGGTGTGGATCTGGCGCGCCTGCGCTCCGTACTCCGGGTGCTCGAAGATGCGGGGGTAGATGCCTTTGAGGCCCCAGGTGTGGAAGAAGGGCGACCAGTCAATGAAGTCGCGCAGGGTGGCTAGAGGAAAGTTGTCGAGCGAGCGCACTCCAGTGAACGATGGCGTGGGTATGTCTTCCGGTCGCCAGTTGATCGGCGTCCTGCGTTTGCGCGCGGTCTCAATGCCGACGAGCTTCTGTTTGGGGGCGGCGTGGGACTTGCGCAGGCGCTCGTACTCGTCGCGATGCGCGACCACGAACGCGTCTTTGCCGTCTTCACTCAGCAGGCTGGTGGTCACGGGCACAGCGCGGCTGGCGTCGAGCACGTGGACCACCGGCTCGCTGTAGTTGGGGGCGATCTTGATGGCAGTATGCGCGCGGCTGGTGGTAGCTCCGCCGATGAGCAGGGGCAGCTTGAAACCCTGGCGCTCCATCTCGCGTGCTACGTGCACCATCTCATCGAGCGAGGGCGTGATGAGGCCGCTCAGGCCGATCAGGTCCGCCTTCTCCGCTTTGGCGCGTTCGAGGATCTTTTCGCTGGAGACCATCACCCCGAGATCGATGACCTCATAGTTGTTGCAGGCCAGCACGACGCCGACGATATTCTTGCCAATGTCGTGCACGTCGCCCTTGACCGTGGCGAGCACGATTTTTCCCTGCGCCCTGACTTCCTGGCCGGCCGCGGCCATGGCCACCTTCTCTGCCTCCATGTAGGGTGTCAGGTGGGCCACCGCCTTCTTCATCACGCGGGCCGACTTGACTACCTGGGGCAGGAACATCTTGCCGGCACCGAAGAGATCGCCCACAACACTCATCCCGTCCATCAGCGGGCCTTCGATTACCAGCAGGGGACGGCCCAGCTTGACGCGCGCTTCTTCGGTATCGATCTCGATGTAGGCGTCGATGCCCTTGACCAGGGCGTGCGAAAGGCGCTCCTCGACGGTGCCGTTGCGCCATTCTTCGGATTTCTTCTCGCTGGCTACCGCGCCGGCGCCCTTGAGTGTCTCGCCAAAGTCCACCAGGCGCTCGGTCGCGTCAGGACGGCGGTTGAGCAGCACGTCTTCAACCAATACTTTAAGTTCCGGATCGATCTCTTCATACACCTCCAGCATGCCGGCGTTCACGATGCCCATGTCCAGGCCGGCGGCGATGGCGTGATAGAGAAAGGCGGAGTGCATCGCCTCTCGTACCTTATTGTTGCCGCGAAAACTGAAAGAAATGTTTGAGACTCCGCCGCTCACTTTGGCGTGGGGCAGATTGGCCTTGATCCAACGGGTGGCGTTGATGAAGTCGACGGCATAGTTGTTGTGCTCCTCCATGCCGGTGGCGACAGTGAGGATGTTGGGGTCGAAGATGATGTCTTCGGGAGGAAAGCCTACTTCGTCCACGAGCATCCGATAGGCGCGCTCGCAGATGCGGATCTTCTCTTCGTAGGTCGCGGCCTGGCCTTTTTCATCGAAGGCCATCACCACCACTGCTGCTCCGTACTTGAGGACGGTCGCGGCGTTGTGGCGAAACTTGGCTTCGCCTTCCTTCAGCGAGATGGAGTTGACGATGCCTTTGCCCTGCAGGCACTTGAGGCCGGCTTCGATGACCTCCCATTTGGAGGAGTCCACCATGAAGGGAACCTTGGCGACTTCCGGCTCGCTGGCCAGCAGCTGCAGGTAGCGGCTCATGGCGGCGACGCCGTCGATCATGCCCTCGTCCATGCAGATGTCGAGGACGTTGGCGCCGTTCTCGACTTGCTGCCGGGCGATGCTGACGGCTTCTTCGAACTTGCCTTCCTTGACCAGCTTGGCGAAGCGGGGCGAACCGGCTACGTTGGTTCGCTCGCCAATCATGATGAAGACGTTTTGCTGCTGGGTGAAGGGTTGGGATCCGGAGAGACGGAGCGGCTTGGGCTCCACGGCTACGCTCATGCGGGTATCTCGATCGGGTGGGCGTGCGCTCCCACGGGACGAGGAGGCAGGCCTTCGAGCGCTTTGGCGATGGCCGCGATGTGCTCCGGGGTGTTGCCGCAGCAGCCGCCCGCGATGTTGATCAGCCCTCCCCGGGCAAAGTCGCCGAGGTAGCGGGCCATGTCCGGCGGGCCGAGATCGAAGCCGGTCTCGGAGAGGGGATTGGGCAATCCCGCATTGGGGTAGCAGGAGATGGCCACGTCCGCCTTTTCTGAGAGCTCCTCCAGGAAGGGATACATAAGGTCAGGACCGAGCGAGCAGTTGAGCCCCACGGAGAGCGGCTTCACATGCTGCACCGCGTTCCAGAACGCCTCCGTGGTCTGGGCGGAGATCAGCGTTTCGCCACCTCGGCCCACCGCTGCCGAGATCATTACCGGCAGCTCCTTGCCGTCTTCATCGAAGACCTCGCGGATGGCGACCAGCGCTGCTTTGGCATTGAGGGAGTCGAAGATGGTCTCTACCAGCAGCAGGTCTACACCGCCGGCGATGAGGGCGCGCGCCTCTTGCGCGTAGGCGGTCTTTACCTGGTCGAAGGTGACCACGCGGAAGCCGGCATCGTCGGGATCGGGTGAGTTGGAGAGCGAGACGGTCAGCGGCCCGATGGCTCCAGCGACGAAGCGCTGACGTCCCGTTTCATTGGCGATGCGATCGGCCCATTCACGGCACTGCTGGGCTGAGGTCTCATTGATCTCCCAGGCCAGGTTGTTCAGGAACGAATCCTCGATGACCTTCTGGTAGAAAGTGGGATCCTTGCGGCCGCCGTGCTCCCGCGGATCTTCCACGAAGAACTCGCTTTGCGTGATGCTGGTGGCGCCAAAGGTATTGGTCTCGATGATGTCTGCACCGGCCTCGAGAAAACGGCGATGGATGTCGCCGATCATCCTGGGCTGGGTCAGGGAGAAGAGGTCGCCGTTATTGAGCAGGTCCTTCTTGGAGTCGGCAAAGCGCGAGCCGCGGATGTCCGCTTCCTTCATCCCGTAGGTGCGGATGGTGGTGCCCATCGCTCCATCGATGATGGCGATGCGTTGCTCGATGATCTTCTGCAAAGGATGCTGCTGGCCTTTGGTCATTTCTTCTCTGATGGCGGTGTGTGGCTACTCTGCCACATACGGCATCCTTATTATATCGATACGACAGATGCATCTAGGTGGCAGGAAGGTTCATGAAGTGTGAAGCTGTATCGAGCTATTTCCAGTAAACCATTGGTCTTGCTCGTCTTACAGCGTAAGGCCGGGCCACACGGTACGCTAAGGAATTACCTCCTCCAAATTTAGTCCCGTAGGGACGGCTGAGAGTAGCACAGGACGTTAGTCCTGGGTAGACAATGAGAGCCCGAAGAGTCCCGCCAGGGACGGCTGAAAATGACCAGGATGAAGTCCTGGGCACCCTTAACCGTTCCTGCAAAGTCCAGGTTCACCCAGGACTACCGTCCTGGGGCATTCTCAGCCGTCCCTGGCGGGACTGGTCTCGGTGGAAATGTACACCCAGGACAAACGTCCTAGGCTACTCTCAGCCGTCCCTGCGGGACTCAATTTGGAGAGGGTAGTTCTCACGCAGACACTTCAGCCCCCTGGGTGCCTTTTCCTGAGGTTTGCACGGCCTTTAAGGTTGTACGTTAGTCGTCCTGCAGGACAGGATTGCATCCAGGATCAGCAGGGGATGATGCGTAAGCCACGGAGGCGGGAACCGTCAACTGAACTTCAGTGCCAGCGCCGGGCTCGCTCCTGAAGTTCAACTGAGCGCCCATGCGCTTCGCTCGCTCGCGAATGCCGGTCAGTCCCCAGTGTCCGGTTCGCCCACCTTCCTCCAGGACCTTGGGGTCTATGCCCTCGCCGTCGTCGCGGATACGCAGGCGAAGCAGGTGCTCGTCATAGAGGATCCTGGCTTCAATGTGGTGCGCATTGGCGTGCTGGAAGGCGTTTCGTAGCGCCTCGCGGCCGATCCGGTAGATTTCGTCCTGGAGAGGGGGAGACAAGGTTTGCCGTTCCCCTTCTACCTTCACATAGAAGACAGGTGAATCGCGGTTGGGCTCCTGCGCGTCGTCCATTTCCTGACCGATGGCCCTGAGCAAGTCCGCGAGGTCGATCGGAGCGACCGGCGCGGAACGCAAGCCTTGAATGGCATCGCGGCTTTCGGCGATGGCCCCATCAGCGCGGGTGAGAGCGCTATCGAGAATCCGTATTGCATCTTCGGGGCGGCGGGGCAGCATGTTGCGGGCCGCCTGAAAGCGGAGGATCAAGCCGTTCAGGCTCTGCAACAAGGTATCGTGCATCTCCCGCGCGATACGCATGCGCTCGGCCACGCGCGCTTCCAGGCCTACGTGGAAGAGCGCCTCCTCGGCACGTTTCTGCTCCGTAATATCCTCACAGGCGATGAGAACGATGGGGCCGTTCACGCGGGCCACTGCCTTAGCCGAGCCGCGCACTCGGAGTACCGTGCCGTCCTTGCGCACGCAGCGAAACTCCCAGCTTTGACCGCGGCCGAGTTGCTCCAGGCAGAGAGCGAAATTCGTTTGCACTTCCGCGCAATCGGATTCACAGAAGAAGGAGAACACCGGCTGGCCAACCAACTCATCGACGGAGTAGCCAAGTTGCCCAGCGCCAAACGGGTTTACCGCCATTACTTTGCCGGCAGCATCCACCATGAAATACATGATGGGATTATTTTCAAAAACATCCCGCCATTGTTCCTCGCTCAGGCGCAGGGCTTCCTCGGCTTGCTTGGCAGTGGTCTCATCCATCACTGCGCCAACAAATTCAATCTCCCCCGATGGGTCAGTTAACGCATGAGCCACGAAGTGAAGGTACTTGATAGAACCATCCGGCATTAGCAGGCGGTACTTGTGTTCATAATCTTTTTTATCCTGCGCTGCGCGTTCGACGATCTGTTTCACCGGGGCTACGTCTTCCGGATGCACCCGTTGAAAAAAGAGCTCCACGGTGGGCTTTAGGGTTCGCTCGTAGGCGAAGATGCGATAGGTTTCTTCGGACCAGTAAAGCTCTCCGCTTGAGACCTTCCAGCCGACGCTGCCGGTTTGGCTTAGCCGCTGGGCTCCTGATAGGTAAGCTTCGCTGCGTCGCAGGGCTTGCTCGGCAATGGAACGCTCGGCTCTTTCGCGGCCTTCGCGCAGAGCCCTTTGCACGGAGGGAAGTATGCGGGAGAGGCGAGTTTTGAGAACATAGTCAGTGGCCCCAATCTTGAGCGCTTCGATGGCCACTTCTTCGCCCATTTTTCCCGAAACAAAGATGAAGGGTAGTTCCGGGCGCCTATCGACGGCGAGTTTCAATGCCGAAATGCCGTCGAAGGAGGGAAGGGAGTAGTCGGCCAGGATGAGGTCAAAGCCGTCGTGCTCCAGGGAAGCCAGGAAATCCGTCTGCGTTTCGACGCGGGTTATGAGACAAACAACACCCTCCGTCTCAAGCATTGCCTGAACCAGCTCTGCGTCCTGCGGGTCGTCCTCAAGGTACAGAATACTTAGCGGAGATTTCACGATCCTCTGATGTTTCCAGTGGCCGAAATGGCCTAGTTCTTTTTTATGCTTCCTGGCGGCGGCTCATTGATCACCGCCCAGAAGACTCCGAGCTCCTTGATGGCATTGACAAACTCGTGAAAGTCAACCGGCTTTACGACATAGGCGTTCACACCAAGCTTATAGCTCGCCACCATATCTCTTTCCTCACGCGACGAGGTGAGGACTACCACTGGAATCATTCTCAGTTTCTGATCAGATTTGATCTGCTGCAGAACTTCCAATCCATCGACCTTGGGCAGCTTGAGGTCAAGGAGTAAGACAGCGGGATTCTCACTGGTTCTGTCTGCGTACTTCCCGCGACAATAAAGGTAGTCCAGAGCCTCCGCGCCGTCACCAACCGCAATCACTTCGTTGACAAGGTTGTATTCCTCCAAAGCCATCATGGTAAGCTCCACGTCTTTGGGGTCGTCTTCCACCAGCAAAATACGTCCAAGATTATTCATAGTTGCTATCTCCTGCGGCCAGGAACCGAGAAAAAAAAGGTGGCGCCCCGGTCGACCAGACTCTCGGCCCAGACCCTGCCTCCATGACGATGGATGATACGTTGCACAGTGGCCAGACCTATGCCAGTTCCTTCAAAAGAATCGGACTGGTGAAGACGTTGAAATACGCCAAATAGCTTGTGGGCATACTTCATATCGAAACCAACCCCGTTGTCCCTTACAAACACTACCACGCCATCCTGTTTGGTCTCCATAGATGCTATTTCGATTTCGGGTTGCGGTTGATTGCGCGTGAACTTGACGGCATTCGAGACAAGATTCACGAGTGCCAGCTTTAGCATGGAACGATCTCCATATAGATTGGGTAACGTGCCGATCTTCCACGCGATACTACGTCCACTTGTATCCGGCTGCATATCGGTCAGAACTTCTTTCACCAGTTGTTCCATGTTGACCACGGTTTCGCGGGTCTCTGCGCGGCCGATTCTTGAAAAAGCAAGGAGGTCGTCGATTAAGGCGCCCATCTTTTTTGCGGATTCCAGGATGATCGTCGTATAACGTTGGCCCTTCTCATCCAGTGTTGCGCCGACATGTCTCTGCAGCAGTTCGGTAAATCCGACCATATGCCGAAGAGGTGCACGCAGGTCATGGGACACGGAATAAGCGAAGGCTTCTAACTCTTTATTACTCGCCTCTAAATCGCTGCTTCTCTTGCTCAGCTCAAGGTTCAGCTTGCGAATTTCTTCTTCCCGTTGCTTACGTTCGCTGATGTCGTTATTCGTTTCCAGGATGGTTGTGGGTCGCCCGTGTTCATCCTGACGCAGGGACCAACGGCTGGCCACGACCACACTGGATCCGTCCGCTTTGGTTTTTCGCAGCTCGCCCTCCCATCGGCCGGTGCGCAGCAACTCTGCGCGTATTTCCTCGATGGGAATAGGGAACTCCGTCTGCAACAGCTGCTGGCTATGCTTGCCGACTACCTCCTGCCAGGACCATCCAAACAATTCCTCTGCGCCCCGGTTCCAAAAGGTGATGATGTCGCTCATGTCGCGGGCGATGATGGTGTCATGGGTGAGGTTGAGCAGGCTGGCTTGTTGGGTCCGCTCCGCCACCTCCTTCTGGAGTTCGTCCTGGGATCGTAAGAGCTCTCGTTCGACGCGGCGGCGGATGGTGCTGAACCAGGTGAGCAGCGAAGCAAATAAGATGAAAATGATGTAGTCGGGGATATCACTGCGCACGACATAGAAGGAGTAGAGTGGTTCGGTGAAGAAGTAGTTGAAGGCCAGGCTCGAGAGTACAACTGCTACGACCCCAGGCCATAACCCTGCGTACCAGACGGTTACTGCGATAGCGAAGAGGAAAAGTGGGAATTCCGTACTGCGGAAGTTATAACGTGCCAGCAGCGAAGCCAACCCGAGGGCCAGCGCAACGGACCCAACGGCGATGCCATAGCGGGGGATCGGAGGCAGGTCTTTCGGAATAGCGGGTTTTTGCTGCGCCATGGCTTACTCGCTCGATGCCGGGCTGGTCTTCTGGTCCCGTCTCAATGACCCCACCTATTCTGCCACGTCTGCGGCTTGCCGCACATTCTGCCGTGCGGGTGTCCGGGTATTCGCATCGTGGGCTAAAGAGTCTGCGTGAGAGCTTCAGTTACGAGCCCATTTCCGCCAGAGGCCGGAGAACCCGGTACCTTTGTGCGGATTTTTTTTACTTCCCTTAGTGTGGGGACTGGCACATCGAGAGCCTGAGTCCCACTCAAGCCAAAGAACGGCTTGACCCCAATTTCCTGCCACGCTGTGCCAGAGAGGTCCGCGTGTGCGCCTTTCATTTAAGGAAAGGCGCATGGAGTGTATCAACGCCGCAAGCCTACGCAGGAAATCGGGGCAAATGGGGCACCCAGCATAGGTTGCCGGTGGGGAAAAACAATTCTGATTCCGCCGGATCTCACGCCAGGACGAAACGCTGGGGTTGATCGAGGCAGAGTTCAAGGCCGGGGATCAAGCGGTTTCAAGCGGGGAATCCAGCGGGGAACATGAAGGCAGAAGTCCTCGTATTCCTTCCCGAATTTTCGGGAGAGCGCAGGCTCTTCATAAAGGACAACAAAGGTAAAGAATGCCAGCCAAACAAGAAGTCCGTATTGGAGGAGGCGCTCGCTGCCGAAGAGCAGTCCCTGGCCGAGGATCAGCAGCGACACGGCAAGATACATTGGATTGCGCACGCGGCGATACAGCCCGGTAACTATGAGGTGCTGCGGGGGAGCGATGGGCGCCGGTGTCCCCAGCCCCTGGATCGCGAAACGAGCAAAGGAATCAAGCAGGACGGGAAGACCGGCAGCGATCATCAGCGCTCCGATGATGCGGAAGAGGAAAACCCCCAGCAGGGCCGGGCCGAAGCGCCAGTGAGTCACAGCCCATGGGACATAGATAGCAAGCGTTCCCGGGGCTACAACCAGAAAGATTGCTGAGCCGAGAACAGCGCTGGCGCGTTTCATGACGATTCTTGCGGAACGAGAAACTCTACTACTGCTCATGCCCTGGGTCTAGCTGGTTCCCCGATTCACCCTCTGCTAACATGACAAAACCTTAGATTTTCTGAAGGACCACTGCTTGATACAACGCTTACCGCAGTACCGTTTTCTCCTTGCACTTGCTTTTTTGGCAATCGTACAGTCCCAAGCCCAGCAAACGACAGCAACGAAAACGCAGATCATTCACGCCGGCAAACTCATTGATGTGCGCAGCGGGCACATTGCAACGGATGCTTACATTACAGTTACCGGTGAGAGGATCGTTGCCGTCTCCTCGTCGGCTCCCGCAGGAAGCGACACCCCAGAGATTGACCTAAGCCATTACACCATCGTCCCGGGTCTCATCGATTCTCATGGACACATACTCTCCGATCCAACGACGCAGTCGTCTACCTCGTACCTGATCACCTCTGCTCCTCAGGCAACCGTTCGCGGGGTTGCCAACCTGCAACTCTGGCTCAAGCATGGTTTTACCGTGGTTCGCGATGCGTGTGAACCGTATTCGTCCTATCCGCAATTTGCCCTGCGCGAAGGGGTTGAGAAGAAGCTCATTACCGGCCCGCGCATTATCGCGGCGGGCAGTTGTATATCGCTCACCGGTGGTCACGGTGATTCGGATCGTCTCTCTCCAGACAAGGCGCCTCTGGAGCAACCCAACCAGGTAGACACGGTCGACGATGTGAGCCGCATTGTCCGTCGCGATATCAAATTTGGCGCTGACTGGATCAAGCTGATGGCAACCGGCGGCGTCATGGATCCGATTAGCGACTACCGCGTGCAGGAGTTGAGCGACGCGCAAATGGCGCGCGCGGTGGAAGACGCGCATCGTGCCGGACACAAGGTGATGGCGCACGCCGAGGGCACCGTCGGCATCAAGGGCGCCATTCGTGCGGGTGTCGACTCTATCGAGCACGGCACCATGCTCGACGAGGAAGGGGCAAAGCTGATGGCCGAACGCGGTACGTGGCTGGTGCCGACGCTCTATTGCTTCCAACATGACTTACAGACCGGACTCTCGAAAGGCCGCGAACCCAGCAGCATGGAGAAAGGCATCGCCATCGTCAAGGAACAGGGGCCGGCATTTCAGCGCGCCTTGAAGTATCACGTCAAGATCGCCTATGGGGTAGACGATGACGACATCGATGCGTCCGTCTCCAAGGAATTTGGAGCCCTTGTACGGGGCGGCATGACTCCACTGGAGGCGCTACAGGCGGCGACGATCCATGGGGCAGAGCTGCTGTCGCTGGATAAGGAACTCGGCACCATTGAGCCGGGCAAGTTTGCTGACCTCGTAGCCGTGCCCTCTAACCCGCTCGACGATATAACGGTGATGGAGCACGTTGCCTGGGTGATGAAAGCGGGCATCGTGGTAAAACCACTGTCTTAGTGAGGGGTGGCGTCAAAGGCCTTTTGGATGAAGGCGACGATTCGGCGACGAGCGTCGTAGCCGTGCCAAGGTTCAGGCACCGGATAGCCGTAGATTGCCCTTGCTAGAGGAGCGTGATCGTCTCGTGGGTAGGTAACCAGGTCGACGGGGACGCCCACCTGGCGCAATGCCCGGTACATCTCTTCGGACTGGCCCAGCGGGTCCGTCGTGTCGTCCTCGCCTTGCAGCAGCAGGAACGGAGTGCGGGCCTTACCGGCGGCGGCTAACGGGCTCTGCCGCCAGGCATCTTCGGGGTGCTCCCACGGTTTACCGAAGTACCAGCGGTCGTACCACGATGAGTTTTCTGTCCCGTACTCGCTGTGCTGGTCAATGACCGGCGCGCCACTGATGATGGCTTTGAAGCGTGTGGTCTTGCCCTCAACAAAGGCGGCCATTTCGCCTCCGTAGCTATAGCCGATCAACGCCATGCGGTTGCTGTCGATGGGCTCGGTTTTTACCGCGGCATCGACCCCAGCCATAATGTCGCGGTAATCGCCGCCCCCGAGATCGTTCTTGTTCGCGGCCGCAAAGGCCGCGCCATAGCCGGAGCTGCCACGCGGATTGGTCCGCAAAACGGCCCA
Source organism: uncultured Acidobacteriaceae bacterium (assembly GCA_963743365.1). Classification (GTDB taxonomy): domain Bacteria; phylum Acidobacteriota; class Terriglobia; order Terriglobales; family Acidobacteriaceae; genus PALSA-350. Next base: position 60,478 of record CAVUQE010000006.1, on the reverse strand, counting down.
GCCGTTACCCAGCAGGAAATCGATCCATGGCTCATGGGCATCGGAATACGCCCCAAGTGGTCCTCCATGCACCTCCACGATTAGCGGCACATGTTGCTTTGCTGCCTGGGGTGGCAAATACAAGCGGCCGTCGATGGAGAAGCCGTCGCTTTTCCATTGCAGCTGCTTGGGAGCCACACTCAGCATGTGCTCCGGTGTAAGTGGCGGCGTCTTCACCAGAGTGGGCACGGATCTCAGGTCCGCAGTGTAGTAAAGCTGCGGAGGTTTTCCGCCGCCGCTACCGAGGAAGAGCCAACCTGTGCGCTGCGCATTCGTCACCACCGCGGACACATGAGGCAATTGGAGCGCCAGGAATTCCGGTTGGCTTGCGCCAGGTGCAAACCGGGCGACTTTCCCGTAGAACCCGAGCTCAACCGGGAGCACTACGCTGCCATCTGCAAGCGGTAGCGGAGGATCGCGCCGCACCGAGCCCTTGAAGCCATCGCTCAGGTTCTTTGTAGTATTCGCACCAGTGTCATACGTGTAGAGGTCTGCGTAGCCGGGCGGCGCGTCGGATCCAGCTTGAGCCTGGTAGACGATCGACTTGCCGTCTGGTGACCATGCGGCGGTTTCGATGGTTGGCGGCAGCGCGGCAAGCCTCTGTGGCCGGCTCGCGTCTGGAATGCTGACTAGCCAGGCGCTGTTTGCCGGCCCCAGATCACCGGCGCCATTCATGGCCTCGGCGACAACCAGCAGCTTCGAGCTGTCAGTGGTCCAATACGCGTGGTGGACGTCGGGCTCTACCGGTAACGGCATCAGCTTGCCGGTGCCTACGTCCAGCAGGTACAAGCGCGAGCCATGAGGATCATGGTTCACCCATCGGGCGTCTGCTTTGGCTTCCTTCTGCGCCTTCTCGCCAGGTGTTTGGGGATCGTTCGCGATGATGGCGATGTACTTGCCGTCAGGAGAGACCTGGTAGCCCGCGACGTCGATGGGAAGCTCACCGGAATCAGAGGCGGACTTCTTCAGATTGTCCGGCGTGTCACTCGATTTTCCGCCCTCGTCCTTCGGCGGCAAAGCGTCGGGAAGCTTGGCCTGGTCGACGACTGGCTTGATCTTCAGGTCGAACGGCTTTGCTTCGCCACCCTTCATCGGCAGTTGATAGAGGGAAATATTCTCACCGCGTTTCGCCAGAAACAGGATGCTTTGTCCATCAGGCATCCATTCGCCGTCGTACTCGCCGCGTTTATCCACATCTGGTGAGTAGGTGAGCTGTCGTGGGTCTTCTCCATCTACGCCGGTTAGCCACAGGTGGCTCTTTGCACCATCCGCAGTTGCGTCCGTCATGCGGATCAGGATGCGCTTGCCGCCGGGCGCGAGGCGAGGATCGCTCATGGCTTTAAATCGCCGTAACTGCTCATTGTTCGGGAAGCTGAGGGCCTCCGCGCTCGCGGCCGTTAGGTCGCTGGAAGATGCAGGCACCTGCGCTCTGAGTGGAGGCGCGGGAAACACGAAGAACAGCAGAAGAAAAGCCCGGGGGATAAAGCGAATCATTTGAGAAGAGTATCGTAACGAACACTCGCGGGCTTGTTGTCCAGTCCGGAAAAGCATTTGGGGTCCAAATAGGCGGCTATTCGACCTTCAAGCGCGACTTCATCAGGACGACGACGTAGGGATTCCAGGTGGAGAGAACGTAGTAGACGCTTAGCTCGGAGCCCTTCAGTTTCGTCCATCGCTCCACTACGTAGGGAGCGTACGCTCCACCGCGCACGGCTTCCGGATCCATCTGGCCTTTGCCGATGACTGGCCCAGCGAGCCCGTCGGGCGGATTGCCGTTGGGGTTATGGATAAACCTGCCGATACCATCGTTGGCAACATTGAACAGAATCTGCGGCTCACTCCACGGTCCCCACGGCGTCCGCGAATAGCTCAACGCGATGCCACGGGTGGGAGCCCTGCGGTCATAGGTCATCAGCCACAAGCCGAGATCCTTGCTCCAGGTGGCCGAGAGATCGCCCAGAGTGCCGTTCTGCACGATGGCCTTGGCCTCTGATTCATTGGCGCTCCACGACGGCGCGCCAGCCGCATCCGTTCCGGCGAAATACATCGTCCCTTTGCCGGTCTCAAATTGTGCGACCGGGACAATGGAGAGATAAGCGTCGCTCTGGCGGTAAACGCCCGTGCCCCAGACAAGGACAAAGGGGCCACCGGTGGGCATTCCCGCGATGGGGCCCGGTTGGGTATGCAAGGACATCTTGACGAAGCGTCCAGCGGGAAGCTGCGAGATTGTGCGTAGGGGCTGAAAGGTCGCGGGCAGCGTGAACCTGGTCAGGATCGAACGATCGGTGCTGCGATCCGGGGAATGGTCTGTGCTGACCGCCACATACATCTGGCCGCCGAGGCTAATTCCTGCTACCGGTACCTCAAAGGCGCCCATGCTTACGCCGGGAGGCTGAATAGTCAAATAGTCGCGGCCGGTCATGAGGAAATCCAGGCGCACGCCCTGCTCGGGGTCGGTCGCGTCGGTGGTTGCGATGGTGTCGAATGCATGGTCGAGGCGGCCCACGGTATCGCCAAATAGAAAGTAGACGCGCCCGTTATGCTCGAATGAATTACCGAGGTCGGTGCCTCGAATTCCGTAAAGTGTCTCGGTCAAGCTGAGCGTCGGCTGATGTTTCTCTTTGTCCGTTTCGCCGAGTAGTTGCTGCATCTTGACCGTTGAGCCAGCCACGAAGCGGATTACGGGCGCAGCCGGCGCTGCGGCCTGTTGGGCGAATGCGGCCGCCGACCAGGAAAGGAAAACTGCAAGACAAGCCTGGGTTGACCTGCTCATACGAGGCCCCTCCATCAGGTGCCATGCATTCGAGTCCCCTATATCTGCTTTGTCAAGTTCATTAACCATCACCTATAGGTTTCTAATTAGAGGGGCGCTTTTTGGCGGGGTGATCTCCTCCCTGGTGGAGCACCAGCGAACTTATGGCGCCGGTGGAGTCGGGCAGGAACTCGATCTCCGCATTTACCTGGGGTACAAAGAAGCGTGGATGCCCACCTGCGTCGCCTTGATACATCGCTGGGAGCGCGGGCTGGTTGGTGCCTTGTATGGTCAGCGAATCGCCGCTCACGGCGACGGTGAGGGCAAAGGTGGGCTGCAGATCATAGACACCGGTGAATTTCTTCAGCTCCTCCTTTGCAATCGGGATGGGTTTGCGTTCGCTGGCCAGGATAACGGGTTTACCCATGGCCGCATCCAGCAATTGTGCCCCCATGGAGCCGGGCGCACCTCCATTCACATTACTGAGCACGACGACCGTAATCTTGCGGTCGGGGACATAGGCTAACTGAGTATTAAATCCTTCGATGCCCCCGCCATGTTGAATTACTTTGACTCCGCTTTGCTGAACCACACCGACTCCTAAGCCGTAATCGCCTTTACCCGCGGTGGTCATCGCCGTGAGTGACGCATCGTTGAGCACCTTTCCACCGAAGAGCGCGCGCTCCCAGCGCAACAGGTCACCGGTCGTAGAGTAGATAGATCCGGCGGCCCATGGCACAGTCATCGACTCCGAGCGGGCGTGGATGAGACCATCTTTGCCTGGGCTGTAGCCTTGCGCGCGCTTGGGCAGAATGAGTTCATCCGTATCGAGGCCCGTATCGTGCATACCAAGGGGATCGAAGATGCGCTTGTGCAGCAGATCACCGTACTTTTCGCCGCTGACCTTCTCGATAACCGCGCCGAGCACTTCGTAGTTTGAATTGCTATAGGCGAACTTGCTGCCAGGCTCGAACGCAAGCGGCTTGTCGCGGAAGAAGGCGATTTCCTCCTCTGTTGTGTGCCGGCTCATTCCCCAGGTTAGAAAGTCCTTGTCGCTGGTGAAGTTTGGAATTCCGGAGGTATGGCCCAGCAAGTTGGCCAGCGTGATCTTTTCCCAGCTCTTGGGAGCATCCGGCAGATACTTGCCGACGGGATCTTCAATGTGCAGTTTTCCGTCCTGCTGCAGGAGAGGGACTAGAGTTGCCGTAAATTGCTTGGTCAGCGAGCCGAGGCGAAACTTGACGTCAGGAGCGTTGGGAATATTCCATTCCAGGTCGGCCATTCCGTAGCCTTGGTCGAGCAGAATGTGATCCCCTTCGGCGACGAGGACCGCGCCCATGAAGGCATTACCTGCCGTATAAGAGTTTGCGACTTGCAGCAGGCGCAGTTTGACCGCCGCGGAGTCTGTAGCCTGGGCAAAGGCTGTTACACATGCCAAGACGCACGCAGTTGCAACGCCGGCCAACGAAGTTTTCATAAGCGCTCTCCTGGCTTGCTTACAAATGCAGCCAGCATACAAGAGGGAAGAGGCGTGGAGGAGAGCGGCGGGTCCATTATTACTCTTTTGGGGAGGGCCGCGTCCACCTCCGTTGGGAGCTACTCACTTGGGCAGTTGCGTTGGGGATAGGCGCACCGCAGGTCCCTCGGCTTGGCTCGGGATGACAAAGTTTAGGGTAAGCGCCACCCCGCAGATCTGCTATGGGGATGTGAAGAGAAAAGCAGGTCCCTCCACTTATGCTTCGCCTCAGTCCGACGGCACGCCGGGGCAGGCGGGGCAGCCGGGAATCAAGGGTGGGCGGTTGTTTTCTTTTCGGTCTGGGGAACATCTGTCTTTGATTGGTCGTATAGACCGCCAGAGGGCGGTTATGCAAACTCTGCGTCAGGATATTTCGTACGCACTGCGGCAAATGTTGTTGTCTCCGGTTTTCACGCTGACAGCCATGCTTACCCTTGCCCTGGGCATCGGGGCAACCACGGCTATCTTTTCGCTGATCCACTCGGTGATGCTCAAGTCGTTGCCGGTGGTCGATCCCTCTAGCCTCTATCGCGTGGGCGATGGCAATGATTGCTGTGTAGAGGGCGGCCCGCAGACCAATTGGGGTATGTATTCCTACCAGCTGTATCAGCGTTTCCAAAAGGCCGCTCCGGAATTCGAGCAATTGGCTGCTTTCCAGGCCGGTGGATCGCAATTCAGCGTGCGGCGCAGTGAGGTCGACCACTTGGCCAAGCCGCTGCGGGGCGAGTACGTTACTGGAAACTACTTTGCCACCTTCGGTGTTCAGGCTTTTGCCGGCAGGGCGCTGGTGCCCGCCGATGACCAGCCCGCGGCCTCGCCGGCAGCGATGCTCAGCTATCGCGCCTGGCAGCAGGAATACGGCGCCGACCCTAAGGTGGTCGGCGCAACCTTTATGCTGGATAGCCATCCGTTCACTATCGTGGGCATTACGCCGCCGGGTTTCTATGGGGAAACACTGCGCAGCGATCCGCCGGAGATATGGATTCCATTACAGCAAGAGCCCATGCTTGCGGCCCCGAGCTCCCTCCTAAAGCAAACCAATGGATGGCTGCGCGTGATCGGGCGCCTGCGGCCTGGAGCGACGACCGACGGGCTCGCCGCTCGTTTTACAGCCATCATGCGGCAGTGGCTGGTAACCGATTTCGTGGGCGAGGATTTGAAGGAATATCTGCCGCAGATCAAGGGTATGCTGCCCAAGCAAGCGATCAAGGTGGTCCCCGCAGGCGCAGGCGTGTTGACGATGAAGGAGGACTACAAAGATAGCCTGCGCATCCTGTTCATTGTCTGCTGCCTGGTGTTGCTGATCGCGTGCGCGAATATCGCCAACTTGCTGATGGCTCGCGGGACCGCACGGCGGGCGCAAACGTCGGTGCGTCTCGCCCTCGGAGCTTCGAGGAAGCGGCTGATGCGCCAGTCGCTCACGGAAAGCATTGTGCTTTCCTGTTTGGGAGGCCTGGCGGGCATGGCCATCGCTTACCTGGGAGTCAAAGCGATCGTGATGCTGGCATTCCACAGCGCCCACTTTGTTCCTATCGATGCCAGCCCCTCGCTGCCCATTCTTGCCTTCGCCTTTGGCTTGTCGCTGTTGACTGGGGCACTGTTTGGCACCGCGCCGGCTTGGCTCTCTTCTCGTGCCGATCCGGCAGAAGCACTGCGCGGAGCCAATCGCAGTACGCGCGACAGTTCGTCGCTGCCGCAGAAAGCTCTGGTGGTCGTGCAGGCCACGATCTCGATTGTTCTACTCGCGGGAGCTGGGTTGCTCATTCGTAGTCTGCAGAAGATGGAGCATCAGGATTTCGGTTTTGAAACCGATCATCGCATCAACGTTTCAGTGAATGCGCCGTTCTCCGGCTACTCGGCGGAGAAGCTGGACGCCATCTATAACGAGCTACAAACCCGCTTGATGGCCATTCCTGGAGTGCAGCGTGCTGCTCTGGCACAGTATTCTCCCTTTACCGATAACTGGGGTGAGATGGTCATCCGTGAAGGCCACGGCATCCCTAATGTGAACGAGGATCAGGGTTCTTCTTGGGATCATGTGGGCCCCGGCTATCTGGAATTGATGGGCCAGCACATCGTGCGCGGGCGCAGTATTACGGAGCAGGATACCGCGGCGACGCGCAATGTTGCTGTAGTGGATGAACTCTTTGTGCGCAAGTTCTTCAAGAAGGGCGAGGAACCGATCGGCACGCATTTCGGCTTAAACAAGGTGGATTACAGCGGCACTTTTGAGATTGTCGGAGTGGTGCGTGAGGCAAACTACACCGACCCCAGCGGCCACTGGAGACGTCCCTTATTCTTCGTGCCGTTGGCGCAGCACGTCCACTATCCGATCGCCATGCTGCAGATGATTGATGACCGCACCCACCTGATCGAGAGCGTGGTTCTACAATTGCGCGGCAGCATGGAGGGCCTGGAGCCGCAAATCCGCCGCGTCTTTACGGACGTGGATCCAAACTTGACCATCCTGGGCATTCAGACGATGGATGAGCAGGTGGCGAACCGGCTCGATCAGCAGCGCACCGTGGCGCAGATGACCGGGTTGTTCGGGATTCTCGCACTCATTCTGGCTGCTGTGGGACTGTATGGCGTGACTGCTTACACGGTTGCGCGCCGGACCAGCGAAATTGGCGTGCGGATGGCACTGGGGGCGAACCGCGGCAATGTGGTTCGACTGGTGCTGCGTGGAGCGTTTCTGCAAGTGCTCATCGGGTTGGCCATCGGGATTCCAGTTTCGATCGGATGCTCGCACCTGATTTCCGCTCAGCTTTACCAGGTTCGGGGTTGGGATCCGATTGTTCTTGGGGGATCGATTGTCGCGCTTGCAGTGTGTGCTTTGTTTGCCAGCATTATTCCAGCGCAGCGAGCGGCTTCCATTGATCCCGTGAAGGCGCTCCGTACGGAGTAGGCTGAGAGAACCGCAGGTCCCTCCACTGCGCTGCGCTCCGGTCGGGATGACAAAGGGGAGGGTAGCGCTTACTTTAGCAGCCGTTACCGAGGAATGGATGGAGCAGCTGTGCGGTTATTCGCGATTTCCTGGTCTTGGATGGGCCCCGCGGCAAGCTCATTCTCTACGGGAGATGTGCTTCAGCAGTTCTGCGACGGCGTCATGGCCGTTCTCTTTTGCTAGCTCGTATAGCGTCTTGCCTTCAGGAGAGTGCGCGTTTGCGTCGGCCCCGTGATCTAGAAGGAAGCGGACAATCTCTGGCTTGTTTCGTATTACGGCGAAGGCTAAGGGTGTGTGCCAGCCCTCAGCATAAAGCGGATACAACGGGTATTCGCTGAAGGGGCGACGCAGCGCTTCCGGATCTTCCTCGAGAATGATTTGAATTCTTTGCATTAATCTGTGTTCGACGGCCTCCATGATGTCTACCGGGCCGCGGAGAATCAGGTCCCGAACTTCTGTGTGGCCCGCGTAGTTGGCCCATCCGGCGGGCGTGCCATGATATTTTTCCTCGCGCGACTGGACGTTCGCGCCATGTCGCAGAAGGACTGACGCGGCGCTAAGGTTGCCGTTAAAGGCGGCTGCATGCAGCGGCGTGTATCCAGAGGTGGAATCTACAGATGTTTTGGGGTCGTCTCGAACATCCACAGAAGCGCCCGCTTGGATGAGGGCATCTATGACCGTCCCCGGCGAGCGCTCAGCCGCGCGCAAGATGAGATTGCCCCAGCGCTCACCCGGCTTGAGGACGTGTGGATCTCTCTGCAGAAGTCTTTTGATATCATGCGTCCTTCCCAAGCAGACGGCGCCCGGCAATCGGATTTTGGCGCCACGATCGAGCAGAATTTGCGCAAGCTGAGTTTCTCCGATGAGCGCAGCCTGATCGAGGGCTGTGAAGCCGGCTTCATCAAGCGACTCCAAATCGGCACCGAGGTCCAAGAGTGTGAGCAGGGACTGTGGTTGTTTCTTGATTACGGCCAGGTGCAAAGGCCTGCGGCGCCGGTTGGCCGTGTCCATGCGCCTTTCCAGGTCAGCGCGCGATTGAGAGACAAGGCGCCGGATTGCTTCTACATCACCCATTGCCACAGCGGAGAAAAGGTTGTGCCTGGCCCCGTGGGCCAGCAGGTAGTCCACGATTTCATTGCTGGGGTTCACGTATTCCCAGGCCGTCGCCCAGCCAATGACGCCGAGTTCATGGTAATCGCCTTCACCGATGGGATCGGAGCCGTGTTCGATGAGGAGACGAATGAGGGGGAAGAGTTGCTTTTCCGCGGCAAAGTGCAGCGGGTAGGCATTGTCGCCCTCGCAGCGAATATTCGGGTCGGCGCCGTGCTCGAGGAGAAACCGCACTCCCGCTTCGCTCTTTCCAAAGACAGCGTGATGCAGAGCAGTTCTCACGCCGGGCCCGGCGGTTTCGTTGATCAGGCCAGGATCAGCTGCGAGCAGGGCATCGAGGCGCGCAAGATCGCCACGGCCTGCCGCATCCTGCAAAGATCGGATCGTCTTTTCCAGGGATGATTGAGGTTGGCTCTCGATCATGCACTTATGCTATCGAATACTCCGCTTCGCGATCGAGTGCGTTTTCCACCGGTCCTTGGGCGTTGTAAAGCGGGGCGAGATAGATTCCGTGGCGTTCCGCGATCGTTTGTATCTCTTCTACGCGCTGCGGAGTGATAAAGCCTCTCCCTTGAGAGAAGGGCTCGAAGCGGCCCTCCAGTGCGAGGGCCATGCCTTCGAGCAGACATCCATGCACCACGTCGGGAAAGGGATGCCGATTTAAAACCCCATGAAAATCAGGGGTGAAGCGCATTCCACCAGTGATCTGACCCAGACCTCCGAAGAAGATTCTGGCGCCTGGCATCTGCGCGTTTGGGCAGAGGTTCTTGGGGTAACCCGCATCGCATACGATTGCGTCAGGCGCGATGCGGCCCAACAGAAGCGAAGGAGAGGCCAGACTCGCCGCGCAGATCACGATGTCGGCTTCGGGGGAAGATTGCTGGGTGCAGATTTCCACCGGAACTCCATAGGCTTCGAGCTCAGCGGCTAGCTTGCGTAGACGCTCCAGGTTGCGCGCGCTGAGCAGGACGCGCTTTACATAAGGCGCCAGGCAGCGGGCGCAACCGGAACCCACATCTCCGGTTGCTCCCACGATGAGCAGGGTCGATCGGCGGAGGTCGCGGCCTTCGAGCGCGCACATCTTTCGGATGCCCTGAACGATGAAGGCGACGGTCAACGTATTTCCTGTGGTGAAAACGGTGTCTCGTCTTTCAGGAAGTTGATCGAAGTTGCCCTCAATCAGAATGGAACTGAATCCGCCGAGGCTCACGATCTTCGCCCCTGCCTGGATGGCGTAAGCTGCCGCGCCACGAACGCGGGCGATGTTGTCGTGCATGTAGGCAGCTTCGAGGTGGTCGGGAGGAATGAAGGAATCAATGTAGACGCCGTGCGCCTTCACGCCGGCAACGGATCCCACTTCAACGTGACAGACGGCCCGGGGTGGGATCCAGGGAAGGATGTCCTTGATCTCGTCGTCCGGCAGAGGCGCATGCTGCGGACCCCGCAGGACCGCAAGCACGTCCGCAGCCGCTCTCCAACTTTCCTGGTGCCCGATGAGGGCGAAATCGATCTCTCGCCCTCGCCTGGCTAGACTGGCAATTGACTCACCCATGTTAGTGTCACCTCTCCGGGTAACCCCAGCTTGTCGAGCGTCTTTAGATACTGTTGCAGTGACACTCCGCGGAGCTCGGCTGCAGAGAGGCTGACCGCGGGCAGTGATGGCTTCACGCAGCTGCCGTGGCAAACTTCGCAATGTCCGTTTCTGCATTCCCGGGTAAGCATCTCCGCAAGGGTGGTCATTACGTCCAGGTGCAGCCGGTGGACCTTTTCGTCGAAGCGTTGCGGGTCCAGGGCTCGTTCCGCTTTGAGGATCTCCATGGCGTGATCAATATGGCCTTCTTCCTCGGCTGCGATGGCGGCAAAGGTTTTGCCAAGGCTCCCCGGCCCAACCCTGCCGACACGGGCGTAGCTGGCGACGGCGAAGGATTCCAGCATGATCTCCTGAACGATGAGGCAGCCGATAAAGTCACGGGCTTCGATGCAGCGCAGGAATGCCTCCCGAAGCCGCTTCCAATGCTTGGCGTTGACGTTGTTGGGGACATCCAGCCCCATCTTGCGGCCCTCGGTTGCGAAGGCAGCGGCATGCCAACGTTCTCCGTCCGCATGCTCCAATGCGTCGGCTATTTCTTCGGGGTCATCACATATCTCCGCCAGGGAGGTGTAGTTCATGGCGGCGATGAGCTCGCCGGTCATCGCCTGTGCCAGGACGTCCTGCCAGATCGCAGCACTGGGTGAGAGGGGCGCACATGGGGTGGCTGAGTTGAGAGCAATCATGGTTTCCATACATCCTCCTGAACATCGATTTAAGTCCCTACTCGAGAGAAATCAGATCGGTTCCCGATAACGGCGCAGCCGGACGGCAGCGGCGAGGAATGCGGCGGCGAAGACCAGCCCGATCCACAGTCCCGGTGTAGCCAGGAATCTTCCGGGGGTGATTTGGCTTATCGGGATGAAATGGGGATCGATCATGGAGCCATCGGGCATCCTGAAGTTGAAAGCCCTGGGAGCGAATCCAAAGAAGCGCTCTCGCAATAGCGATCCGAAGTGCACGGTGTGGAAGGTAATGAACTCGACCAGGGCGATGGCCAGCGGCGGTAAGATGGCCCACAAAAATGTGGTGCGCCGCGCCCAGGCGGAAATCAACAGCAGCCACGCGAAGATGGGCGCATACCAGAGTGCAATCACGGCCAGGCTGTAGAACAGCACTGCTTCCAACTGGAAGAGCGGCAATTGTCTCCACAGAGTTGCGACACTGCCACCGCTCATCAGCAGGGTCGCGGTGCTCAGCACCAACATGATCAGCTGCAGGGCGACAGTGATGGCGAAGACGATGAGCGGCAGAACCACGAGGGGAATGCCTGCCTTTGCGAGCACCGTCGTAAGGTCAGAAACCGGTAGCGACTTCCAGAACAGAATGCTGCGATCGCGGCGTTCAGCGTAGAGCGCATCGAGACAGTAGAAGATTACGACGATGAACCCGGTCAACACGAGGAGCATGGCTGCGTGGCTGTAGGGCATGGCGAGCGCGGTGGGCTCAAAGGACGGGTTGATCGCCGCCAGTCCCATGTCGTGGCTCTTGGGCGGATGTATCAGGGCCAGCAAGAAGCCGAATAATGCTAAGGCGGCGACGGCCAAGGGCGCGATATAGAGAGAACGGTTCTCCCACAATTCGCGCCGCGTCGACCAGTACAAGGGCCGGGTGGCCGACGGCGCGATCAGCTGCGAGTCGCGGGAAGAGTGGAGTATTCATAGGGCGGCTCCCTGGGGTGCGACGTTGCTTGTTTTGTCTCCCATGAGGGCTACGAACAGGTCGGCAATGCTGGGCGTGCGCACTTCGCCCAGCGCAGAGAGCTGCTGTCGATCGCAACCATCGAAGACCAGCACACTGCGGCCGAAGACCTGGCGCTCGTGGATGGGCTTGAGCGCCCGTGCTGCGGCGACCTGCTCGGGGTGCACCATCACTTCCTGATAGCGGGCCTCGAATGCCTCCATGCTGCAATCGAGCACGATGCGCCCATGGTTGATGAACATGACGTCGGTGAGGACGTGCTCCACCTCTTCCACCTGGTGCGTGGTCACAATGACGGTGCGGCTGCTATCGAAGTATTCGTTCAGCAGTGAATCGTAGAACTGCTTGCGATACAGGAGGTCCAGGCCCAGCGTCGGCTCGTCCAGCACCAGCAATTTTGCGTCTATGGCCATGACCAGGGCGAGGTGCAGCTGGGTCACCATGCCCTTGGATAATTCCCGGACCTTGCTGGAGCGCTTGATGGTTGTACGGGCAAGGAAGGCCTCCGCCTTCTCGCGAATAAAGCGTGGATGGACGCCGGCGACATAGTCGATCGCATGCGAAACGCGCAGCCAGCGCGGCAGCACAGCCACATCCGCGATGAAGCAAACATCGCGCATGAGCTGATCGCGCTCGCTCCAGGGATCGCGTCCCAGGACTTTCAGTTCTCCCTGGTAAGGGATGAGGCCGAGGATGGCGTGGAGGGCCGTGCTCTTACCGGCGCCGTTGGGGCCGATCAATCCGAGGATGCGGCCCTCTTGGAGACGCATATCCACACCATCGAGGGCGATGGTTCTTGCGAAGGATTTGCGTAGGCCGCGTGCTTCCACGACGTTCATGGCTTCGGTTTCTCCTGTGCGGCAGCCAGCAGTTCTTTGGCGTTCAAGCCGAGACGCTGAATGGTGGCGTAGACTCGCGGCCATTGTTCGTCCAGAAACTTCTGACGTTCGCCTTGCAGTAACAGATGGCGCGCACCTTCATTGATGAACATGCCGCGACCTCGCTTTGTCTCGACCAGTTGCTCGTCGACCAGTTGCTGATAGCCCTTGAGGACGGTTAGCGGATTGACCCGAAATTCGGCGGCGACATTGCGCACAGAGGGCAACGGGTCGCCTTCTTTGAGCACGCCGTCGAGAATCATGTCGGCGACGCGATCGCGCAGCTGGCGGTAAATCGGCTGATTGTCGTTCCACTGATCCATCCTGTTTTCCAGTAGCCCTGCGAGAGGATTGCTCTCTGGTGTTGTAGTTAACTACATCAGCAAACCAGATGCAAGTAGTTTTTTTTATTATTTTGGGGGTGACCCGGTTTTGTCGTGGATGGGCAGCTTGAGGCGTTCTGTGCAGGGATGAAGCCGGTTCATTGGGTTGGTTGCCGTGGTGTTGGCTTTTTCCATCCATCTCCACGCATGCCAAGATGAGCTGCAGCCCTTAAATGTGTCATCTCGAGCGGAGCGCAGCGGAGGCGAGGGACCTGCAGTTCCGCCTTCGGCCCAAGCGAATGCGCCGTGGGCCGATTGGCTCAGGGCATCGCTGCAGGTCCGCCCACTCGCTCCAAATAACGGGGCTTCGCCTAGGTGTAGACGGATGGACAGAGTCAAACAACGGGCGTCTCACCTCGACATGGCGGAGGTGGTGGACAGAACCAGCACGGCTCCTAGAAGTTGAACGACACCTGCAGATCGATGCTTCGGTTGGAGGAGGGCGAGGAGAAGAAGCCGCCTGCCAGGGCGTTTGACATGCCGAAGAGGGGCGATTCCAACACGCCCACGGGCGGCGCCAGATTGACGTTGTTGAAGACGTTTCTGCCCATCGCGGTAAAGTTCAACGTGTAACGGCGCGCCGCCTGCTGGTCGAACATCGGCGGCCTTCCGCCAGAGCTGCTCAGACCTCCGGGCCCAAGTCCGCCTCCTGGAGGGCCACCGCCCCGGCCGCCCCCTCCTCCTGGAGGGGGGCCGTTGAAACCACCACTCGCCGCTCGTTCGGAACGCGGCCCGATGCCGATCGATTTGCTTACACGGAGGTTCAGGCTGAACTGTCCAGGACCGTTGACGTAGTTGTAGGGGATGCGTGCTGCGTTGCCTGACGGGTTCAGGTCAAAACTACCGTACTTCGTGTTCATCACATCTGTGCTTGAAGAGGTTGCAAATGCGGGCCGATCATTGAACTGGTTGTCACCGTTGAGGTCTTGCCCGACGGTGATGTTGAAGGGCGTACCCGAATTCGTCACCAGAAAAGGGCTGATGGAAACGCCCAAAGGAGCCAGGTAGTTGCCCCCTACCAGGAAACGATTGTGGACGTCGAAGGTCGATCTGCCATAGTCGGCCTTGGGATCAAATTGATTGGAAGGGAAATAGGTGACTCCCGAGGTGTCGGCCTTGGCGAAGTTCACCATGTAGAAACCGAAAAGGCTGACTTTACGGGCGCGGATGCTGAAGTTCGTGACCAATTGGTTCTGGTTGTAGAGGCCTCCGGACTGGTATTGATACGTATTCTCATTGATGCCGTTGGGGCGGATACCGGTCCCCGTGGTGGGGTCATAGGTGCCGGGCAGGAAGGCGTTGATATTGTCGGTGTACAGCTGATGCACGCCGTGCGAGTTGATGTAGGTGGTGGCGAGGGTGATCTTTTGCCCGAATCGATGTTCGACACCGATAGCCGCCTGCATGTTCACAGGCGCCGTCAGGTTAGGAGCGATGGAATAGGTGGTAGGTGCGGCCTCGCTGGCCGTCGCCGAGGCGGTGGCAGCGGTCTCGTTAGGGGAGGGATTCTTCACCACGTACTGCTGCTGATTGATGCCATTCTGACGAATGGCCTGCAGGACATTGGTGGATTGGAAGCGGTCAAAGAACCAGCCGTAGCCTCCACGAATGACCGTCTTTGCCGGTTTGGTTTTGCCGTCAACCCCCCAGGCGAAGGACAGGCGCGGTCCGAAGTCAGCATGGTCGTTAATGCGGTTTTGCCCTTCATAGCGGAGGCCATAGCTGAAGGTAAAGTTTGGACGCAGCCGCCAGTCGTCCTGGTAGAAAACACCGGCGTCAAACATGGTGACGCGAGCGGCCGGAGTCCCCACGGTTACCTCGTACTGCGAGGGCGTCCCGGCAGCGTAGCTGTTGAGAGAAGCATAGGTGTAGTTCCCATTGAAGCCGGAGGTCGATTCATTGGAATCGCGCACGGTTCGCAGACGGGCGCCGAAGCGGATGGTGTGCTTTCCGAGAGCCGCGGTGGTGTAGTTCTGCAGCTCGTAGTGGTCCTGAGCGTCGCGTATGATCCCCTCGTTGTTGCCGCCTCCGGTGAAGGCGCCTTGTACGGTAATCGTCGGAGTGTCGTAGAGCGGATTTTGATTGTCGCGGTCGCGAATGTACTCAAAGCGCGTTTCGTTGATCACCTTGTCGCTGAGCACCTGGGTATCGCTTACCTGCAAGGTGTTTTCCTGGTTCAGTGTGTCGTAGCCTTGGGCTTGCAGGGCAAACTGGGAGACGCCGTTGTTAGTGCTCTTTTGGCGGTCATACATATAGCGGACGGTGAGCGTGTTAGTCGGGGTAAGTTGGAAGTCGAAGCGCGGGCTCAGATCCATGCGCGATTGAGGATTGGGAACGGCGGCGGAGTAGTTGTAGCTTCCGCCCGTGGTGTCAAGCAACTGAGCATTGATGATGGAGTTGGCATCATTGTCACGCCGGAACCCGCTGAAAAACCAGGAGGCGCGGCTATTGAGAGAGCCACTGACGTTGCCCAGAAAAAACGTGGAGTAGTAGGCCGGTTCGCTGGTGACAAAGGTATTCAGCGAGTTGAAGGCGGAGGAGTTGCCGTTGGCCATCACTGATCCGTGCAGCTTGTCTGTGCCGGGTTTGGTGAGGATCTCGATACGTCCGTAGCCAAGCTTGTCGTATTCCGCCGAGAAGGGGTTCTGGTTGATTCTTATTTCGCGGATGGAGGACTTGGGCGGAAGCTGTCCTCCGGAGAAGCCGTCGATGTAGATTTCACCCCCATTGGGTCCGGCTGCAGGGCCTGCAAGGGCATTCAGCTCATCCTGCAGTTCATCGGGATCGTCGGAGAGCGCATCCAGATCTTTGCCTTTGATCACGATGGCGTTGGCGTTGTTATCAGGGCTGGTGTCGAGCCCCGCACCTTGTTCGCTGACGGTGACTTGCTGTTGTTCGACGGCTATGCTTAGGGCGAGGTTTTGCACTGTTGCGTGCCCCGGCGAAATGGTTACCGCCTGCGGCTGCGCGAGCGCCAGTCCTTGGGCAACGACGGTGATGGTGTAGGTACCGGGAGCGAGTTGGGGAAAGGCGTAAGAGCCGTCCGCGCCGGTCTGGGCGGTCGATGTGGTTCCATCCGCGGCCTGAACGGTGACCGTGGCTTTGACCACGCGCGCTCCAGAAGGGTCTGTTGCCGCCCCGTGAAGTGATCCGCTGGCTGGAAACGCGAATAGATTCATGGCGGAAAAGAGACCCAGGCAGAGAAGCAGTAAGGCCCCTCTTAGGGTTGCAGCGGAAGTGCGCATGGAATCGCTCCTGAGATATTGCAAGCTTTGCAGCATTAGTCTTGTCACCACCTTCAGAAGACACCGATACGCCTGGGCTTGCGGTCACAATGAGTAATTCTTGGTAACGGAGTGTCACCTCCCTGTGACAATTTGTTACATTTTCGAGGTTCCCCGACTGCTCGATCAGAGTAGTCTCGGAAAGGACCGAAAGAGACCGCCATGGAGCCCATTCTTCTGATCGACGACGATGTGGAGCTTTGCTCTATGCTGAGTGACTACCTTGGCCGTCATGGTTATCAGGTGACTCCGGTACACCATGGCAAGACGGGCTTGGAGAAGGCGCTAGGCGGTAGCTTCACGATGTTGCTTCTGGACGTGATGCTGCCTGGCCTGGACGGTTTTGAAGTGCTTCGCCGTTTGCGCGCGGCGGGATCGCCTATGAATGTCCTGCTGCTCACGGCCCGGGGCGAGGATGTGGATCGCATTGTCGGTTTGGAGATTGGCGCCGACGACTACCTGCCAAAGCCTTTCAATCCACGCGAGCTGCTGGCCCGGATCCGGGCCATTCTGCGCCGAAGCGGGAACGTAGAGGCGCCGCCACCTGCGGGAGATTTGCTCGTCGTGGCTGGCTTGGAGCTGGATACAGCGGCCCGGGTTGCGCGTTGCAACGGCACCTTGCTCGATCTGACGGATATTGAGTTCGGGCTGCTGCAGACACTGATGCGCTCCGCCGGCGAAGTGGTGGCCCGGGAGCAGCTAGCGGAGGCGGTGCTAGGACGTAAGTTTCATCCCTTTGATCGCAGCCTCGATATGCACGTGAGCAGGTTACGCCACAAGTTGGACGCGGCCAGCAGCTTCGGCGACCGGGTCAAGACCATTCGTGGAGTGGGATATCAACTCGCGGTACCGTCACAGCGCAAGCTCGCGGGAGAGCGATAGGGGATGCGAGGGCTATTCACCAAGATCTTTCTCGGCTTCTGGATTGCGCAAAGCCTCACGTTCGCCATCTCCACCATGCTGATCCTGCAGCATAACTTCGTCCGGCCCAACGAGATCATGGATGTTCTCAAGACGGCTCTTCCCAGTGAAGGCGCAGCTGTTGCTAATATCTACGAGAACGCTGGATGCCTGGGCTTGCGAGAGTACGCGGCCACACATAAGCTGACTATCTACCTGGCGGACACGCCAAACCACTTTCTTTGTGATCCTGCTGGTGCCCCGGTTGTGGCCGATGCGATAGCCGCTGCAGCGAAACAGCCTGGGATGCTCTCTACGCCGACGGGCGATTTTTACCTGTGGGGCGCGACGATCCATTCTGCCACCGGTCGCAGTTACGTTTTCCTCCTCAGCCGGCCGCGGATCGGCAACAGACACTGGCTGCACGATCTGGTGCATTTTGCATTTCCGCAACTATGGGTAGCGATCGTTGTTTGCGGAGCAGTGACCTTCGTTCTGGTGCTGCTGCTCATCCGTCCCATCGGCAAACTGCGGGTGGCCGCACGCAGCCTGGCAAACGGCGAGCTGGCTACACGGGTTCCTGAGCCAGACGGAGAGGAGCGCCTATTCGGAGGAGATGAGATCCAGGGGTTGGTGCGAGACTTTAACTATATGGCGGAGCGGCTCGAGCGACTGGTTGGGGCGCAGAAGATGCTATTACGCGACGTCTCTCACGAATTGCGGTCGCCGCTGGCTCGTCTGAGTGTTGCGCTCGAGCTGGCGCACGAAGAGTCTCCTCCGGCCATGATGGGCCATCTGAAGCGCATAGAACGCGAAGCCGGACGCCTAAACGAACTGATCGGGCAGCTGCTTCGCTTGTCCTCAATGGAAGCGACGGACGCGTCGAACTCCACAGAAAACTTCCAGCTGAATGCACTGCTCGAAAAGATGCTGCCGGATGTGGAATTTGAAGCAGAGCAAAGGCTCTGCCAGGTTCGCTTATTGAATCGTTGTGACTGCGTGGTGCAGGGAAGTCCGGAACTAATCTACCGCGCGATTGAGAACATTGTTCGCAATGCGGTTCGCTACACCCGGGAGCAATCGGTGGTGGAGCTTAAGCTTAGCTGCGAAAAACAGGTTGGCGCGCCCATGGTTATCCTCGACGTCAGCGATAGCGGGCCCGGGCTTCCGGAAAATGAACTGGAGAATATTTTTCGGCCGTTCTACCGGGCGGACGACGCAAGACAGCGCGACACGGGCGGCTTCGGGGTAGGGTTGGCAATCGCGAACCGCGCGATACGGTTACATCATGGAGAAGTCTGGGCGCGGAACCGCCCTGAAGGCGGCCTCGTCGTCAGCCTCAAGTTACCGTGCCAGGGAAATGGATCGGCCGGGTCTGCGCCAAGCGAGAATTGATGAGCGTATGGACGAGAGCCATACAAGATCGATTCGCGAGAGCTACGATCGGCTCGCGGACGAGTATGCACGCAGGCTCTTTCACGAACTTGAGCACAAACCTCTCGACCGCGAACTGCTCAACCGCTTTGCCGCGAAGGTTGCAGGGCGGGGCGAAGTGTGTGATGTTGGCTGCGGTCCGGGGCAGGTAGCTCGCCATCTGCGCGATGCGGGGGCGAAGGTCTTCGGCCTGGATCTTTCCCCGCGGATGCTGGAGCAAGCACGGCAATTCAACCCGGATATTTCTTTTCTGGAGGGAGACATGACCTCCCTCGACCTTCCGGATGGAGCGCTTGCCGGGATCGCCGCCTTCTACGCCATCGTCAACAATGCGAAAGAGTCGCTACCCGCGGTCTTTCGGGAAATGCATCGTGTGCTTCAGCCGCGCGGTTTGCTGTTGCTGGCGTTTCATTCCGGCGACGAGACACTCCACCTGGATGAACTGTGGGGACGGCCTATAGCGATGGATTTCTTTTTCTTTGAACCAACGGTGATCCAGCACGATCTAGAGTCATCCGGATTCGTGGTGGAGGAGATTGTCGAACGAGGTCCTTATCCTGAGGTGGAGTACCCGAGCCGAAGGGCATATCTCTTTGCCCGGAAGACGGGCGCCGCGAAGAAATCGTGAAAGCCATCTCGGAGTATCGTGGCGATTTACCTGTTGCTTTCCCAAACGAAGTCTGCCGTCATTCCTTTGGAAACCAACGGACCTTACGGTTACGGACTACGTTTCTTTGAGCAGCTCTGTGCGGTACTTAGGAGCAAGGGCCGTTGCCTTCTTCAGGAATTCCATCATTTGTTTTTCGTCGAGTTTGGGCGGAGCGGCGGTGCGCGTCGCGACGGGTACACCGACTTCCTGGAAGAACTTATCCATGCCTGCGGGGGAACCGATGCAGATCAGGCGAGCAGCCTTGGATGAGGCGTTGTGGAACCGATGGGGGGCATTGGATGGAATGTTGGCGGTTGCGCCTGCACGCAGAATGGATGCCTTACCGCGGAAGGTTATCTCGATCTCTCCGTCGAGCACAATGAACGTCTCTTCGTAGTCGTGGCGATGCGGGCCGGGCCCGCCGCCCGGAGGGACGTGCATGTCGATCACGCAAAACCGGTCGTTGGTGTCGTGCCCGGAGACCGTGATGGTGTAGGTGTCCCCGACCAGACCTATATGGGGCAGCTTTCCATCTTCCTTAGCGGGTTCGGCTAATTGGAGAGTGCGCTTAAGATCGTCGGCCGGAATGGGCGGGTACTGCACTTTCTTATCCATCATGCTGCTTTCTCCTTGGCTTGTGATCTCGGGTTTTTGCGGGCGTGAGTGCCTAGGCCTTCCAATGGGCGGCTGTGTCGGCTGCAAAATCCTCATAGCTGCGTGGCGTATGACCGAGGAGCTTGGTTATGCGATCGATTTCTGTCCCGGTTGACGCGAAACCGCGTTCGAAGTAGCCCTCCAACATCATGCGAAGATCGAAGGCTTGCCAGCCGCCAACTCTGGCACGCATCTGCTCCTCCCACTGGTTGAAGTTATGGCCGGTGTACTTGATCTCCTTGCCCAGGAGCTTGCTCCAGATCGCCGCATTGCCGGGCCCGGTCAGCGTAGCCGGGCCCACCAAGTCGTACGTCTGACCGTCGTGACCATCTTCGGCCAGGGAAATCGCGGCTGCTTCGGCAATGTCCCGAACGTCTACGGCGCAGATTCCCGCGGTGCCAATCGGCATGGGGTAGACGCCCGGACCGATGAGCGCATCCTTCAGACTAGCGTCGTTTTGCATATAGTAACCGGGCCGCAGAATTGTATGGGGAACACCGAACTCGCGAAGGGCGCTCTCGACTGCCAGCTTCGACGCGAAGTGGGGCACGTCGCGGAACTGCTCTACCTTGAAAACGGAAAGATAGGTCACATGTTTTAGCCCGATCTTTTTTGCGATGCCGTAGGCAATCAGGGCCTGGGTCAATTCGTCCGCGACCACCGCATTGAGCAGAAATAGCTTATCGACGCCTTTCATTGCTTGTTCTACCGACACCGGGTCGAGCAGATCGCCGATCGCTACTTCCACGCTGGGTGGCAGTTTGCCTGCCTCCGGCTGCTTGCGGGCCAGCACCCGCACTTCAGTACCCCGGCTTAACAACTCGCTGACCACCGCTCCGCCGACATTACCCGTCCCACCCGTTACTAGAATCTTCACTGTGTTCCTCGTATCCTGATCCCGTTTCGTCGCTTTGTACAAGAGATGCGCCTCGGGGGCCACCTCGAAGCATTCATGCAAGCAATCCTATGTTGCGCTGACGCAAGACGGTATTAGACTCGACCATGCGGGAAGTCCTGTCTGGCCCGCTTTTGCAGAGGAGTAGTCCGTGGAAATACCCGACCTCAACGATGTCCGCACGTTTGTATTGATCGCCCAGGCAGGCACCCTGACGGCTGCAGCAAAAGAAATGAAGCTGCCAACCTCTACGGTGAGCCGGTCGTTGACGCGTCTCGAACAGCACCTCAACGTCATGCTTGCGCAGCGAAGTCCACGGGGGCTTTCTTTGACCGATTTTGGCAAGGAGTACCTGCAAACGTGCAGGCGGGCGCTACGAGCTTTACGGGATGGAAGCGACCTGTTGGAGAACCGGCGCGCGCGGCCGAGCGGACTGCTCAGGGTGGCCTGCCCTGTCACCATGGCTCGCCTGGTGTTCGCGCCTTTGTTGAAGGACTTCCTGGCTCGCTATCCGGATCTGCGTGTCGAGATCGAACCTTACTCTTCGGGCTGGGATCAGGAGCCGCGAGAAGAAGTGGATGTTTTTTTCAAGCTGAGAGCTCCCAAGGACTCCCTGCGGCGGGTTCGGCCCTATCCCGGCACGACGCGGGGACTTTTCGCCAGCCCGGGCTACCTCCGGGCGTCCGGTACTCCCGCCACCCCTGAAGAACTCACGTCGCATACCTGCATTGGCTCAGGAGTCTGGAGGTTGAGCCGAGGCGCGAAGATCGCTACACCCAACATCATGTTCAGGGTTGTCACAGCGGACCCAGTCGTGCACTTGGACCTTGCGCTTGACGGACTGGGGATCGCCATCCTGCCGATCTACATGGCGAAGCGCCCGGACGTTCGCGACCGGCTATTGCCGATCCTGCCGCATTGGAAGGCCGAACCGATCACGCTGTGCGCGCTCTTCTTCGGATCGGCGCGCCTGACGCCCAAAGTTCAAGTGCTGCTGGATTTCCTGGGCGAGTACCTGGGAACGGATCGAGACCCGCGTCTTCATCAAATCCCCGCAAAGGGATGCTTCACCGACCTGAGGCTCGCGGCGACGGCTGGCCCTTAGGGATAAAGCGAACCTGGAACCAGAGGAAGGGAAGAAGGCAAACGGGGCAGGGCCAGCGTCCTCCCGTGCGTAGTTGATGTGATAAAAACTTTTATCATTTGCTGGTGATTCGGCTAAAACGGCAGGCTGCTACGGGCTCCGGCACGTCCGGCCCGCATCCCACGAGACGCGCCATTTGTCGCCAAAAATTTTCAGTTGTTGGACAATACGATACTCTTTGGAAGCCCCCGATGCATTTCGCAATACAAGAGGAGCCGTTCCTGAGGAACGCCCAAGCCACCCGTCTGAAAGGGCAATCTGGGCTAAGCCTTAGCAACTGCCGATACCAGAAAGAATCCCATGCCGCGCGATATGGCTGAATCCGGGAGCAAGAACCCTGTTGCGGCCGGAATTTCGGATTCAGCGCCGGATATGGCCAGCCTGGTTAGCGCATTCGACTGGGGGACGACGCCATTGGGGCCTGCCGCGCAATGGCCCGAGAGCCTCAAGACGGTGGTGCGTATCCTGCTGACCTCCCGCTTCGCCATGTGGATGGGATGGGGACCGGAACTTACATTTCTCTATAACGATGCCTATGCGCGCATGACCCTGGGCAAGAAGCATCCTTGGGCACTGGGCCGGCCGGCATCGGAGGTATGGTCAGAGATCTGGGCAGACATCAGTCCCCGGGTCCAGCGGGTTCTCCAGACACAAGAGGCCTCCTGGGATGAGGAGCTGCTCCTCTTTCTGGAACGCAATGGGTACCCAGAGGAGACCTACCACACCTTCTCCTACAGCCCGCTGACTGGGGAAGATGGAGAGATCGCGGGGCTGCTTTGTGTAGTGATCGAAGAGACTGCACGGGTGATTGGCGAGCGACAGGTGATGTTGCTGCGCACACTCGCGTCCATCCTTGGAGAGGTGATTACCGGACGAGTATCGCTTTCAATCAAACGCGGACTTGAAGCAGACGAAAGGGATCTTCCATTCACACTGACCTATCTCTTGGAGGAAAGCGGAAAACATCTGCGCCTGGTTTGCTGTACCGGCGTCAAGGCAGGACAGCCGGCGGCGCCGCAGGTGATCGCTCTTGATGAGGAAGCTGCGGCGTGGCCTGTCAAAGAGGTTCTGGAAGGAAAGTCCGCAATCACAATTGAGGGATTATCCGAACGGTTCGGCAATCTGCCCGTGGGCGTGTGGGGGGTGGCGCCCACCAAGGCGCGCCTGGTTCCCATTGCCAGGCAAGGACTAGAGAAGCCAGCGGGAATCCTGATCGCCGCCCTCAACCCCTACCGGCAGCTCGACCCGGGCTATGCCGGCTTTTTGGAGCTTGTTGCCGGTCAGATCGCCGCGAGTTTTGCCAGCTCGCGCGCATTTGAGGAAGAGCGAGAGCGAGCGGAAGCACTAGCCCAGCTGGATCGGGCAAAAACTACCTTCTTCAGCAATGTGAGTCATGAACTAAGGACCCCGCTTACGCTGATGCTAGGCCCGTTGGAAGATGCTCTGCAAAGTGAAACAGCTCCTCCGCCTGCCTCGCTTGAGTTGCTCCACCGCAATGCGATGCGTTTACTAAAATTGGTGAACGCGCTGCTCGATTTCTCTCGTATCGAGGCCGGCCGTTTGCGTGCAACTTATCAGGCGACGGATCTTTCCTTGTTGACGAAGGAGCTGTCCAGCCTCTTTCGCGGCGCTGTAGAGCGGGCTGGACTGCAGCTGATCGTGGACTGTGAGGCCCTGGCGGAGCCGGTCTATGTGGACCATGAGATGTGGGAGAAGGTGATTCTCAATCTTCTCTCCAACGCTCTGAAGTCGACCTTCGACGGAGAGATTCGTGTGCACCTACGTGGCGACGGCGCAGGCGCGGAACTTCGTGTGACAGATACCGGGACGGGAATCTCAGCGGAGGATCTTCCCCGAATATTTGACCGATTCAGCCGCATTGAGAACGCGCGGCGGCGTAGCCACGAGGGCAGCGGCATCGGCCTGGCGCTGGTGCGAGAGCTGGTGGAGATGCATGGCGGATCGATTGGTGTGGAGAGTGCGCTGGGCAAGGGAACCACATTCACGGTGAAGTTGCCCTTCGGGCAGACACACTTGGAGCACGGCCACATACGCAGCTCGGAGAATGGTTTCGCGGTGGGGGAATCGGCGGTCGAATATGTGCAGGAAGCACTTAACTGGCTACCAGAGCTACGTTCGTCAAATAGGTCTTCGGGTCTTGCGGGCGAGTACAGCACCGATTCCTCCAACCCGGTTGATGCGCTCAGGCCAACCATCTTGTTGGTAGACGATAACGCCGATATGCGGCAGTACGTGGGCGGTTTGCTTAGCCGCCACTTCCAGGTAGTGACAGCGGAGAATGGCAAGGGCGCGCTGGAGCAGGCTATCCACCTCCATCCGGATCTGGTGTTGACCGACGTGATGATGCCGGAAATGGACGGTTTTGCGCTGCTCTCCGCATTGCGGCAGCATCCCGCGACCCGGACACTTCCTGTGATCATGTTGTCGGCGCGTGCCGGCGAGGAGGCGCGCATTGAAGGCCTGAACGCGAGCGCGGATGATTATCTGACCAAACCGTTCACCGCCCGCGAGCTCATTGCCCGGGTCGAGGCACACCTCAAAATGGCGCGCCTGCGGCGGGAAGCGTTTGAACAAGAAGCGGCGCTGACCACAGAAATGAGGAAGGCCCAGCAGCTGGCGCTGGAGGTTCTGGAACATACCCCGGAAGCATTCTTTCTATTCGACAGGAGTTTTCACATCACCTACATGAATCCAGCCGCCGAAGAAATCACCAGGCGTCATGGGGAAGAGCAATTGGGGAAGCAGATATGGGATCTGTATCCCCAGGTTGTAGGCTCGCTATTAGAGACTAGCTATCGGCGCGCCATGGAGCAGCGGACTCCGGTGGAGTTTGAGTACTACTTCGAGCCATGGGGCCGATGGTACCGGCATCGCGCATTTCCGCAGCCAGGCGACGGGCTCGCTGTCTACGTCCAGGATTCGACGGACAGCCGCAAGGCGGAACAGGTGTTGCGGCGCTCGGAGCAACTGGCTGCCGCGGGGCGGCTTGCGGTCAGCATTTCGCACGAGATCAACAATCCCCTGGAAGCGGTCACGAATCTACTTTATCTCGCCAGAATGGACGGAGGTTTAACTGGAAAAGCACGCGACCTATTGACCATCGCGGACAAGGAGTTGCAGCGCCTATCGCACATTGCGGCGCGAAGCTTGAAGTTCTACCGCCAGCGAACTTCTGCGATATTCACGCCTCTGGAAGAAGTACTTGAGTCGGTGCTCTTCTTCCACGAGACACGCATCAAGACGGGCGAAATCCGATTGGAGCGCCGGTATAGAACGGCGCCCCCGGTGTTATGCATGCCAGGGGAAATACAACAAGTATTCACCAATCTGATTGCCAATGCGCTTGACGCCTTGTCGCCCCATGGGCGTCTGATCGTAGCGATAAGACCCTCACAGAGACTCGGAGGCGCCAAGAGAGTGCGGGTCACGATTGCCGATTCAGGAACCGGTATGGACAAGGAGACGTTGAATGAGCTCTTCCGTCCTTTTTTTACCACCAAGGGAGAGGTGGGAACGGGCCTGGGTCTGTGGGTATCAAAGGGTATTCTTGAGAAACACCGGGCGGACTTGGCGGTGCGCAGCAAGCGTGGCCGCGGAACGGTCTTTCAGCTATTCTTTCCGCTCAATTCGGAACCGGACGCAACCGAGTCTTTAAGGGAGCCCAGGTCGGTGGGCAGCGCAAATTAATGCACCGGGCCTGGCTCTTATCCTTCATGGTATGAAAGAACAGCAAAGATGGGCCCGACTTCTTCGAGGGAAGGATCTTAACAATGAGTGTGTTGGTGGCGGAGGAAATCGCCGGTCGCCCGATTGCGGTGATTGGTTGTGGCACGTTAGGCCGTCGCATCGCTCTTATGGCGAGCACACGGGGTGGGGAGGTGCGCATATTTGATCCGCACCAGCGCTCTCTCGACGAGGGACTGAAATATGTTGCGGAAAGGCTTCCGGCCGTCGTTGCGTCGATTCCAGCGGCAGTTGCGGGACGCGTGAGCGGAGACACGGAGCTTGCAACCGCGGTAAGAAATGCCTGGCTGGTCGTGGAAGCCGTTTCGGAACAGCTCAACGTTAAGCGAGGAGTTTTCGCAGAGTTGGATTCTGTGGCGCCGCAGGACGCGATCTTAGCCACCAACTCGTCCTCGTATCCTTCCAGTCAACTCATCGACCAGGTTGCGCGTCCGGAGCGGTTGCTCAACATGCACTACTACATGCCGCCAGAGCTCCCCATTGTGGAGTTGATGTCTTGCGGGAAGACAGACCCGGCTATCATCGATTTCCTGATGGAGCATCTGCCGCTCTATGGGCTCGTGCCCTTTCGCGTGCAACGGGAGAGTGTCGGCTTCATCTTCAATCGAATCTGGGCCGCTATCAAGCGCGAGTCTCTGTCTGTGGTCGAGGAGGGTGTGGCGAAACTCGAAGACGTAGACAGGATGTGGGAACTATTTACCGCTCATCAGGCGGCGCCCTTCCGCCTGATGGATAGGGTTGGGCTCGACGTTGTACTGGCGATTGAAGAGCACTATGCCGCCGTCCGCAATGACGTCCCTGAAGGACCGCGCAGGCTGCTGCGACGTTATGTGGACAGCGGACGGCTGGGCGTCAAGTCAGGCCGGGGTTTCTACGACGACTACTCCTAGCGAGACTGACGCCGCCAGCGAACGCCGGGCCAGACCTCTCTCAGTGAGATAACGGGAGAGCTTACTGGGCCAATCTTGAAACACTACAGTCGTGCTTTCTTTAACCCGTGGCGCTTTCTCAGGCTCGCGGGGATTGCGCCTTTGGAACTAATGGTGTAAGAGGATCGCATTCCTACCTCTCAGTAAGAGATGTCTTGCTGCACTCTAAGACCCCGGTGGGAATGACAAAGTGAAGGGCGCCCACTTTTGCATGGGGTGGAGATGGAGGGGAAGAGCCAAAGCAACGAGTCTCTGACCAGCGTTTGACAAGCTGATGACAATCCAGTTCTCGTGTTGCGATAGCCTAGGCACAATTCTTGTAGTGAGATGTCATGCAGGCCAGACGAGATAATCCTTTCATACCCGCTTGGAGCCAGGATCAACTCGACTCCCCATGCCCGCCTGAGTTGGAAGCTCCTTACTTCGATGACCATCTCAGAGCATGGGTCCTCAGCAAACATGCAGATATCCTGACCGCGTTTCGTGCTTCGAGCCTCTCCCCCTCCGGCCCCAACGACCAGAATGGTGGCCAACCATCAGGCGAGAGCGACCGAATGAAGATGCGATGGGAAACGATGGAGGCGCTCTCTCCAAATCAACTCCGTGCTTGGCACGAACGGATAATCCCCGACGCCGTTGCGCTCATCAACGGCTTGCCCAGCGAAGAGCCTGTGGACCTGATGGATAGCTACGCGCGGCCACTCTGTCTCGCCTTGGCGGCGATGATAACGGGCATTTCCCGAGACGTTGCCGAAGATCTTTGCGAAATGGCGCGACGGGTATCAGCGAGCGCTGCCGAGCCCTATGATCAAACGGTGCGGGCCGGCGCAAAGTCCGCTAACCTGGCACTTCGGGGCTGCTTTCATTCCGGGCCCCAGGCTCTGCGCGACTCCGGATTCGTTGCCCTGTCGCAGACGCTACCTTGCTTGCTAGGAAATGCCTGGTTCGCGCTGATGCAACATCCGCAGGAATGGAGCCTGCTGCATCGACAGCCGGAACTGACGGAGCAGGCAATCGAGGAACTGCTGCGCTACGCCGGCCTTACACGCACTCTCTTCAGGACGGCTATGGCGGACCTCGACCTCAATGGTTTCTCTATTCGAAAAGGCGACCGAGTCGTGCTGAGGATCATTGCGGGCAATCGGGACCCGGAGCGCTTCTCGGAGCCGCATCAGGTCGATGTCAGACGCCGCGATGGAGGACATTTCACCCTGGGGGCCGGTCCGCACGCATGCGTAGCCGCCGGCTTGATTCGCATGGCGGCAGCTACGATGACTTATCCCCTGGTGCAACGGTTTGCTTCGGCGAATCTAGCCCTGCCGATACGCTGGCAGGGCGGATCCGGATTTCGCTCGCCGAGTTCTTTATGGGTGCATTTCAGCTTGTGAGACGGCCAGTGTTTAGTGGCCGCTGTGCGTGGCGATGGCCTGGAGAACGATCTTGCTGTCTTCCCGCGGATCTACCTTCCTCCAGACCTGGGCAATCTTTCCATCGGGCGCGATGAGGAAAGTATCGCGCTCGTCAAACTTCATGTCCTTGAAGGTCATCAACGGTACACCGTAAGCCGCGGCCGCTTCTCTTTGCGGATCCGCGAGCAGCTTAAACGTCAGCCCATCCTGAGCACAGAAGCTCTTGTGGCTATCAGCCGTATCGATGCTAACGCCGAGCACCACTGCATTGTGCGACTCAAATTGCGGCAGATCGCTCTGGTAGGCGTGCGCCTGAATCGTGCACCCAGTCGATTTGTCTTTGGGATAGAAATAGAGAACTACCCATTTACCCCGATAAGCCGAAAGGCTGATCGGAGTGCCATCCTGAGAGGGCAGAGTGAATGCGGGAGCCTTGGCTCCAGGCTGTAGATCGATGTCTGCCGCGTTCGCAACGGCTACATTCCAGGGACAAAGCCCCAGCAACATGAGGGAGAAGAGCATTCTAGAAAGGATGTTTCGCATAGTCCTTCACCTGGCAACAGATTTGAGTAACTAACAGCCTGTTTTGTCATGGTAATTCAATGAGCACACACAGCGCTGGCATGTCGGGTTCTCACGTACGATGAGTGATTGCCTGAAGGCCCGGGCAGGGTCACCGTTGATAACCGCTTCGAGAGTAGACGAGCGGATGTTTCCGATGGAACGATGAAAGAAACACGGCCTTACCGATCCGTCGACTTCGATGACGGATGAAACCCACGGGGCATTGCAAATTGGGGACTGAGGAGCCGTTTGCCCCAGATGCGCCCGGAAGCGGCGAATGATGCGGCGAAGCTTTTCCGGTGTCTCCGCTATGTATCTGCTGCGAAGATCGTCCGCGTGTTCGAGGATGAGTTGTTCGATTTCGTCAGCCAGGACGGCGACTTCCGCCGGGGTTAAAGCAATCTCGTTCTGCCTGTCTCCCGGCCAAACCAGAGGCCGGTTGAAGGCTTCTGAGGTCAGATCAGCCGCCAGAAAGGAAACGGAATCAAATCCTATCGTTTTGGCGGACGCGACGGTGGCGCGAAGATGGCGGTGATTCGCTTTCTGAACGGTGGTCCGGCAGGCGATGTGCATCTTTGGTTGTTGCGCGTGAATCGCCGCAACGCCTTTGGCAATTACATCGAATGCTCCGTAGACGCGCCGGATAGCATCGTGTACCTCCCGAGGACCATCGATGGAGACGATTACATCGTCGAAAAGGTTGGAGACATCATGAGCGCGC
Source organism: uncultured Acidobacteriaceae bacterium (assembly GCA_963743365.1). GTDB lineage: Bacteria > Acidobacteriota > Terriglobia > Terriglobales > Acidobacteriaceae > PALSA-350. Next base: position 31,216 of record CAVUQE010000006.1, on the reverse strand, counting down.
TTGAAGAGAAGCAAGCCTGTGGTTAACAGGGTCAGGCGAATATTCTCCTGACGAAAGAATTCGCAAAGCGCGCCCAGGTCGTTGTGCAGCAACGGTTCGCCGCCGGAAAGAACCACTTGGCGAACGCCGAGATTGCGCAGCGATGCTCGATGCCGATCCAGATCTGAGACGCGGACTTGCTCGTGGGATTCCCGCTTCCAGATGTCACACATGATGCAGCGGCAATTACAGTGGCTGTGAACATTCAGGATTAAGATCGGCATCGATGTCAGCGGTGAAGCTAGCCGGCTCGATGCTAGGCCTTCTTCATGCAGCAGTGGCATGGCGCACTCTCTTTCCACCGACACGAAGATCGCTTCCCAGAATCTCTTCGCCTTCGGCCAATAGCTTGTTGATGGGAGCGCGCACCCATCGCGGCCGGCCATCTACCTGGAAAAGCTGTAATCCCTGCCTGCACACGATAGGGAGACGCTCGATGAGCGATGGACCGGCGAGCTGAATACGCCCGCCAACGATGACCAGTTCAATCTGGTTACTGGTCAGGTGGGCGAGGGTTTCGGCCGGGCTGAGCCCGGCATCGCGAACTACCAGCAAATCCGCAAGCGAACCAGGCTTGATGCCGCCCTCACCCCCGCGCAGGCGAAGGACCTCAGCCGGACGATTGGTCACCATGGCGTAGATGGAGTTGGCCTCGATGCCGATATGCGTGCGAGCAAATGCGATTTCATCCAGGAGATCGCCGGCGGCGGTGAGGGGCGAATCGCTGCCCAGGACAGCAGTATCAAGCGAGCAGACGAAGGCAAGCGAGGGCGACCGGCGGAAGAGAAATTGGTTCGACGTAGGGCATAGGATAAGCGCTGCAAGACGCCGGTTAATGAGTGAGATGGACTCGGGAGTGCAGGCGAGCCCGTGGACAAGCACCGTACGATGATCGAGAGCATGGATTCGATCCAGTTCGAAAATCTCTTGGGCGCTGCCTTCATCGATTCCTTCCGCGGCATGCAGAATGAAGGGAAGATCAGCTCGGCTCTCGCGAAATTTGCTGGCAAGAGCTGGTTCAAAAGAGGGCGAGTGTGCCCAGGCGAACTCTTGCACAATGCGGATAGGGAACCCGGGGCCTGTCAGCTCGGGAGTGACCGGGTTGTGATGGCAGACGGTGGTTGCGCCGCAGAGTAAATTGCGGATCGCTCCCCACCAAAGACAAGTCGAGCGCGCCACTTTGCGATGTTGCGCAATCAAAGGTGCCCGGTTGGCATGGATATCTCGAGCCCATTGAGCCGCATTGTAGTAAGGGCCATCTCCGATGTTGGGATAGAGGCTGAACTCCAGGTGGTCGTGCGCGTTGATGAGCCCCGGCAGTAGAAGATATCCAGAGAGGTCAAGACTATATCCCATGAAGGCGTGAGATTTTTCATCTTGATCTTGGGTTGACTGAATGCGTTCGCCTACGACCGCGATAGGGTCTATCGCGGTGGTATCCGGCCCAACCGCGTAGCGCGCTCCCCTAAGAACAAAAGATTCGTTCGCGTGCGCCATCACTTTACGGAGCCGAGGGGCGCTGGTGGGCTTGCGCAACTCAAGCACGTAAATCGCTGGTAGAGCCTCGGTGGAATGGTACAAGTCGAGCTTGCCGCACTCTTCGAAGATCCGTCTCTCTTCGAGTCCGAAAGCTGGTTCAGTGAGCGAAACCAGCTTGAATCCACGCGCTTGAAATGCTTGGGTGATCTGCTGGAGACCCCACTTCCTGGCTCTTATCTGCGTCTCCGCGCCCTTCGATTTGAAGGACCTCTTCCAGCCGCGCAATGCCTCGGTCTCCGGATGCATATCAGTCAGAAAAACGGTTGCGCCTGGACGCGCAACTCGATCCATCTCGCGGGCGAAGGCCTCCAGGTCCACAAGGTAGCTGACGACGAAGGAAGACAACACCAGGTCGCAGGCCGTATCGCTAACAGGTAGATCCGTGCAGCTCCCGAGGCGAAGCTCACAGTTTTGGCTCAGCTTGATGCCGGCGAGAAGCAGCATCGCTGGTGAGATGTCGACACCGAGCAAGCTCCTCGGAGAGCGATCGACCAACTTCTCTAGCCATCTCCCGGTGCCGCAGCCGGCATCGAGCACATCCAGACCGCGAATTTCCGGCATCATGGAACCGAGGACACGCTCTTCCAGTGTCAGCAGAGGATTCTGCTGCGTGTCATAGACCGCGGCCCAGGCGTCAAAGGCTTCCACGACTGAAGATAGCTCTTGCTTCATAGGCTCTCCCGCTTTGGCTTGCGAAGATTGATGAAGTCGTTGGCCCATTTGGAGCTCAAATGGGAAGGAGTAGACTCGCAGTGCATAGCGCCACCAGCTGAGAAACTTTAACAGCGCGCGGCTCCATCGCGGCGCCCGGATGTCCTGGACGGTAGGCCAGCGCGACGCAACCACCGTCTCAAAGTTGTCGATCAGTTTCTTGGTCCGCGGTTTCAACCATGGGGCGTGGGTATCGATGCGGAGTGTGTAGTCAAGCCATTCCTTGCTGGCCCACCCCGCGGGACTATCTGGAAAGTTGATCTGGCTTTCCACCTCTCCATACATCTTGCCCGGTTGAGGAGTCGGCGTGTAGTGCTGCACGATGATCTCAGAGCTGGGATTGATTCGTTTGAGTTTGCGAATGAAGCTGACCGTTTCTCGCGTGTCGCGCTCCGGATCGTTGGGGTTGCCAATGACAAACGAAAATTCGGGGATGATGCCGAATTGGCGCGTGCGATGGGCCATGGCGAGCGTTTCCTCGGTGGTGATGCCTTTCTGCATTTCCTTGAGTACCCAATCGGAGCCGGATTCCGCGCCGAAGAAGATCATGGTGCAGCCGGCTTTTCTGACGGCTTCCAGCGTTGCATCCGAGTAACGCGACATAATATCCACGCGCGCTTCACACCACCATCTAAGGTTGAGGGGCGCGAGCCGGTCAGCCAGTTCACGGGCGTGATCTTCGCGAAGAAAGAAGTTCATGTCGTAGAACTGAACCGAATCGGCGCCGTATCGGGCCGCCAGATAGTTGAGAATCCTGGCCGTTCGCTCGGGAGACTCCATACGCTCGGCCCTTCCGTAAGCCGCGTGGACACCGCAGAAGCTGCAATTAAAAGGGCAGCCGATGCTGGCATGATGGACCGCGGTACGCTTGCCAAAGAATGAGGGCCGCAGGTACCTGGCGACCGGGAGGCGATGAAAGGGTGACCAGGGGAACTCGTCTGGGCCTCTCATGGGCCGCTCTGGGTTAGTGCGATGAAAGCCGAAGACGTCTTTGTAGCAGAGCCCGAGGATCGATTCGAGCCCTCTCTTTCCACGCAGCGCGTCGATCAACTCAAGCAGCGTGTCTTCGCCTTGGCCGCGGACTACAAAGTCGACGTACTTGGCGTTCAGGGCAGTGTCGGGATAAAGAGAAGGGAAGTATCCACCCCAGACGATGCGTACCTGAGGGCGGAGGCGGCGTATCTCACGCGACGTTTCCATGGCGGCGACCATCTGCGGTCCGGGCATACAGGAAACGCCCAGAAGCTCGACCTGGTGCATGTCGATGGTGCTTATGATCGCTCCGGTGGGATCATCTTCGAGATTGCCGTCGATGATCCTGTATTCTTCGCGGCCTTCGAGCACAGCGGCGAGCGCAAGCACGGCCAGCGGGAGCCTGCAGTTGCGAGGCCGGGTTGCCCGGGGATGGAAGAGGATAATCATTGGCTGGCCTTGGCTACGTAGATTCGAAAGCGGGACGGCTCGCGTTTGCGGCGTAGTTTTGCCAGCCAGGGCCGGACCAGCCACCGTATTCCGTAGTAGGGTTCATGCACCTGGCAACGAATGCCAAGCCAGGATTCCATGTGGCCCAATCGCTGATCGGTAAGGTATTCGAGGCTGCTGAGACTGTCGGAAGGGAAGCCGTAACGCGTCACGAACGCGGCGCGGCGCTCTTCGAGCATGCGGCGGGCGCTCCGCTCATCGCCGTACCAGGGAGTGTCGGCAATGATCACGCTGCCGCTTCTTCGAGTGCAGCGAAGCGCTTCGGCCATTGTCTTTTCGTAATTCTCCGAGTAGTGAAACGAGGCATTGAAAATCACGAGGTCGAATTGACCATCATCAAACGGCAGGTTATCCAGTTCTGCCTGAAATCTGGGGAAGAGAGCAGGCAGCGATTGCTGGTAATGCTTCGCGGCCTCAAGACCATCCTGATCATTCGAGATGAGGTCGACCGTGATGGGTGCATGGCCTTGCTTCGCAAGCCGATAGCTCATCCAACCATTACCCGCGCCCAGGTCCAGTATGCGAAGTGCAGGCTGCGCCAGGGTAATGATGCCGGGGAGAATCTTCCGCTCGATGTAGCGAAAGGTACGAGCGCGGATGGCCCACTGCCAGCTGTTACGCCCGGAGAGGTCACGATAAGGAAGCGCAAGGTAGTAATCGTCGCTGTTGCTGCCTCGGCCCTCATAGGCGCGAATACGTTGATAGTCTTCGACAAAGCGCGCGAAGTACGCTTCGCGGTCGGGCAAGAGAGCCTGCCACACCCCTCGCCGGCAGGGCATATTCATAGTGCAGTGTGCGCAGGTCAGGACGACCTGGTGTTTTGGTAAATCGCCGATCAAGCCTCCGCATTGGGGGCAGCGCAACTTGATACCGGCCTTCACTTCAGGGGCGACTTTCTTTTCTTGCTGGCTCAACAACATTGCGCCTCCCGCTCAAAATGGAGAAGCATGTGGTCGCCCATGACGCGAAGCAGAGGAAGACGGGAAATACGCTTATCGATAGAACTGAGTATGCCGAGCAGACGCGGAAATTTGCGGACCATCGGTTCCAGATACGAAGGCGGAACCGTGACACCGATGCCGGTGCAGGACCGTAGCCTAAACCAGGGGGAGAACGACCGCTCCACCTGGCGCAAGGTTGGGTAATGTACTTTCACCATGTATCCGCCTACCGTCGCGTGGGCAACCCCTGGGGCTCTGCGGAAGGCTTTGCGAAAGTAGCCGTGAAAGAGAAACCAAAGCGTTTCCACGAGACAGAAGCGGGTCGAGAGGCAGATAAGCACCGGGGCATACGGCGTAACCAGGGAGGCGAGGTTCCAAGCCACCTGGTGGAGGTCTGAAACACAGTTCAATCCGGAAAAGTTAGATAGGGCTCCATCGAAGAGTGTGCCGGAGCGAAGATGCGCGAGATGCTCAGTGGGAAGAAGCTTGAATTGGATTGGGGCATCCGGGTGTTCTTCCTGCACGCGCCTCCAGGCAGCCTGGATCATGCCTTCCGACCCGTCACATGCCACCACGGTCATGTCATGCCGGGCAAGGAAGAGCGCGTCTTCGCCGGTACCGCAATTGAGTTCCAGGATGTTTGCACCCTCCTCAAAGATGTTGAGGAGGATCTCCCATACGGCTCCGCGCTGGGCGCGGCCGATCAGGGACCGAGTGAACAGGTCGTCGTAGCTCGGAGCAATACTGTCAAAGGCGAGCAGCGCCTGATTTTGAACTTCGGAGGTGGCGATCATGCCTCCACCTCCGAGACGGAAGAGAGCAAACCCGCGCGCGAAAGCTGGATACTCTGGCGGAGGCCGGCTGCGCGCTCGGAGTTGGCCGCCGGCGTACCGGACAGACGCGCCAGCTGCACTTCATCCCTGAGCAGCTTGTCAGCATAGCTGTAAAACCGCTGCGAGTGACGGCCCTTGATCTTTAAGCTGCGATCAGAGCTGGTTCCCCACGGCTCGAGCTGAACCAGCCGATCGGCGATCTTCTTGTAGTATGGAGTTCCCTTGATGGGATAAGAGACCGTGGTGAAGAAGATATCCGGTTGTGAGGTGCTGACGTGCTGGATGGTCGCCTCTATGTCTTCCATCTCTTCTCCTTCGTAACCCCACATGAGGAACATTCCGCTTTCAATGCCGCGCTCGCGGCTCATGGCCACCGCCTGGTGAACCTGCTCGATCTTGACCCCGCGATCCATGGAATCGAGAATGCGCTGCGATCCGCTCTCTGAACCGATCCAAATGCGGAAGCAACCCAGCTCCGCAAGCAGATCGAGCATCTCTGCGTTGAGGCGATCTGCGCGGGAGATGCACTCGAAGGGGATGCGCAAGCCACGGGCGCGCATCTCCGCGGCATAGGTGCGAAGCCATTGGTGGTTGATGGTGAAGACATCGTCAGAAACCCAGACCATGTCTGGTGTGTAGGTACGCAACAGCCACTCCACCTCATCCACCACCAGCACAGGATTGCGCCGGCGGTGCGTCTGCCCAAAGACCTGGTGACTGCACCAACGGCACTTATAAGGGCAGCCACGCGCGGTGATGAAGTTGATCGATCCTTTCCCGTGGGCGTCGCGCCAGGTCTTCACATAGCGGGTGATGTCGATGGCCTGGCGCGCCGGCCAAGGTTGGTTGTCGAGATCCGCGATCTGTGAGCGCTGCCCGGTTTCGTGCATGTGACCATCGGAGTCGAGGTAGGCGATGCCGCAGATTTCTGTGTAAGAGGCGTTGGCGCCGCAACGGAATGAGGCGAGTAATTCCCCCACGGTGAGCTCGCCCTCTCCAAAGACCACGAAGTCTGCTCCTGCCTGCAGATATTCCAGCGCATACGCTCCCGGTTCCGGTCCTCCGACGATCGTCTTCCAGCCCGCCTCTCGCGCTGCTTTGAGGATGTCGACCACGTTCTTGCGGGTCATCAGGTTGGCATAGATACCCAGGACGGAAGGGGACTCGCTGCGCAGATGCTGAAAGAGCGCCTCACGGCTGGAAAAGGTGGTGTCGAATACCTCCACATCAAAACCCCGTTTTCGCAGGTGTGAACAGAGATACAAAATGCCCAGGGGAGCGTAAGGCTTCATGATCTGAAGCTCCTTGGGGTCTTCATAGAGAAAGTAACCGTGTGTAAGCAAGAGTTCCGCCATCTATCTCTCCCTTCCTCAATGCGCGCGCGCAGCCTGCAGGCGAACAAGCTGGTACCGGTTGCTCTCTTTGGGTGGCGCGTCATAATTGGTGAAAACCGTGGCCTCTGAGTTCCTGCTGGTTTGCTCGAGGGTAACTACCTGCTGCCAAAGACCCGCCAAGGCCAGCGCACTCTTGGCGGAGCCGCCATCGCGCCAGGAATCGACCTCAGCGTGGAGCGCATTGCGCAGCGCGAGATAGAACTGGTCCTTGTAGGCTGCCGTGAACATCAGGCAGAGATCATCGCTGTCCGTCCAATTTGTCTTGGAGCCGATCTGCTCACGCACCCGGTCGAAGAAGACAGTTCCCGGGAGTGGATAAGAGAAGGAAACACCGATATCGTGCGGGCGTGTATTACGCACCAGCGCGATCGTCTGTTGGATGTCTTCCCATTGTTCCCCGGGATACCCGAACTGCAGGAAATAGCATGCGTGAATGCCTGCGTCGCGCAGACGTGCCCGCGCGTCCTCTACGGCTGCGATGCGCAAACCCTTATCCATGGCATCGAGTACTCTCTGCGATCCGGACTCAACGCCCATCCACACTTCGGCGCAGCCCGCCCGCTTCAGGCCAGAGACCGTCTCCCGCGTCATAAGGTCGGCGCGGGATTGAATCTTGAACGGGACCCGGCACTGGAGAGCTTCCATGGCATCGGCGAATTCCTGGACCCAGTGCTGATTGAGCGCAAAGATGTCATCCCCGAACCAGATATGTTCAACCCCATACGCTTCTCTGAGCTCACGGATCTCAGCTGCCACGAACTCCGGGGAGCGAAGCTGGTACTTGTTGCCAGAAATTGGTTTGGCACACCAGTTACAGCGGTAGGGGCAGCCGCGGCTGGCGACTACATTAGTAGAGAAGTGACCGTGGGCAGAGAGCCACGCCTCCCGGTATGGTGAGAGGTCGACCAGGTCACGCGCCGGCATGGGCAGGTTTTTCCAATTTGCGTTGCGCGATGATTTGACCAGGCTTTCAACTAGATCGCCGTGAGCATCGAGATGGATGACACCGGGGATGCTGCTGGGTAGTTCGCCGCCTTTGAGGATCGACGCACACAGTTCGACCAGGCTCTGCTCGGCCTCACCTACCAAAACAAAGTCGGCGCCATGTTCGAGATAGGCATGAGCGTGATCGGTTGCATCGGACCCGTGAGCGATCACGATCGCTCCGGCATCGCGCGCTGCTCGCGCTAGTTGCCAGGCCAACTCGCGCATCCGGGTCAGGCACATCTTAGAGAGGAAGTTGAAGTCATCTTCGTAGATGGCTAGCACCTTGGGCTGATGGCGCTTCAAGGTTTCTGGAAAGGCGGAGACCGGGTCCTGCAGCATAGGATCAAAGACGGCAACAGAGATGCCTTGCTCTCTCAGTACTGTGGCCGCATAGAGGGTGCCCAGGGGCGGATAGGGCTGCATCTTCCGTAGCTGCTTGGGGTCATACGCGAGATGGTAGGAGTGCGCTAGAAGGATGTCCGCCACAAGTTACCTCATTTACGTCGTGTTTAGTAGCACGCTGTGTCCCTCAGCGGCTAAAGCCGATCTGTTTAAAGACCATTTACGTACGGGCTGAAGCCCGTACCCTTCAACGACCAAAGTGCTCCCGCAGCCTGCTAACATGCGCTCGCGGGCAGTTTAGGAAGTTCCTGGCCAGTTACAAGCGAGCGGCGCAAGGCCAGCCGCTCAGAAAGGCGTGCGAGCCAAAGCTCCCAGGGGAAGAAGCATTGACTGGAACGCAGACGCCAACGGATCGGCGCTTGAGTTATGAATTGAACCGCTCGCCGTAAGCTCGAAGGGAGCGCCGTCTGGCGGCAGTACTTGCTGTTAAGCAGAAAGTATTCGACCATCCGTTCCAGCCGCGCCAGCTCTTTACCTTTGAGCCAGGGCAACATATTCGCGCCTAGAGGCATATCCATCCATTCACGCAAAGAGTGAGGCTCCGGGACACCAAGCTCCCGTAGTTGTGGCCATATGGGAATACCGGGATAGGGAGTAAAGATGTTCGGCGAGAAACTCACATTGGGAAATTGACGGGCAATATCGCTCATGGTTTGAAAAGTGATTGAGCGGTCGGCCTCGGTTTCGCCAGGATAGCCGAAGATGAGATTGAATGTGACGCGAATGCCGGCCAGATTAGCCTTACGCGCGGTCTCGTACATCTCATTCACTCGTTGATGGCGCTTGTTCATAAGCTTCAACACTGATTCAGAGGTCGACTCAGTACCGAAGCCCATGTGCGATACGCCGCTATCGCCGAGCAACCGCACTTCGTCTTCGCTCATGCGGCATAAAAAATCCGTGGATGCCTGGAAGGTCCAGCGGAACTTGACGCCGGACGCTAATATGCCGCGGGCTATGTCAAGCGCCCGGTCCAGTTGGACGGGGAAATTGGAATCCAGCAAAGCGACTTCCTGGATGCGATACCTGGTCACCAGGTCGGTCATTTCGGAAACAACACGCTCAGCGGAAAGCGCATTGAAGCGGCGCTTGTAAAAGACCATGTCAGTGCAGTAGTTGCAAGCGTAGGGGCACCCGACGCTGGTTGCATATCCAATCTTCCTCGCGCCACTGAGTCGCTCGTATGCGTCAAAATCGGTGAGGTCAAAGGCTGGGACCGGAAGCGCATCCAGGGGCTCGACCCGGCGATCGGCGTTATGCATGCGGCGGCCACGGCTCTTCCACGAGACTCCGGCAATCCCGTCCAGAGACCTCTTTGCCAGCAGCGCTTCTGCCACTTCAACGATGGTGACCTCGCCCTGGCCGCGCACCACTACATCGACAAAGGGCTCGCTCAATGTCTCATCGGGGAGCAGCGTCGGGTGCCAACCGCCGAAAATAATAGGGAGCCACGGATGGACACTCTTGATGGCAGCAGCTACCTCGATGGCGCCTTTGATCATGGGCCCGGTGAGCACCGAGATACCAATGCACAGGGCATCGACGACCTCACATTCGATACGTGTTCGATAGTCAGGTTCAATGGCTGCATCGATCACCACCACGTCAAAATTGGCCTGGCGTAGCGTGGAGGCCAAGGCAAGCAGGCAGAGGGGCGCGCCCAGCGGCGGTCCATCATACGCGGGATAAAAGAGGATGACTTTTCCCCGGCTCAGCACATGGCCTCCACAGCATTTGGCTCCAGCCGCTTTGCGTCAACGGCTGGCTTAAGCGCCGCGGTACGCTCTTTGAGCTTTTTGTTGAGCCAAAGCTCGATAGGGAACCGGTAAGCGCTGTGGTCAAGACGCCAGCGCGCGGGGAGCGAGATGCATTTCTGCGCCAGGCGGGTGATGGGCTTGCGCGTGTCTGCCGAGATCGGAATGCGATCGAAGGCTATACGAAGATAATCGCGCATGACCTGCAGTTCTTCGTGATCGCGGCCGTTCAGCCAGGGAAGCTTGGTGTAGCGAGGGAAAAAATCTGCCCAGCCTTCGAGGGAGTCTGGTGTCTGCACGCCAAGCTCAGCGATCTTTTCCATGATGGGAGCGCCGGGATACGGGGTGAAGATATTGGTCCAGAATTCAGCGCCTGGGAAGCGCCGGCATACATCCATCACAAAATTGATGGTCTCTCTTCGCTCTTTTGCTCCTTCGCCCGGAAAGGCAAAGATGATGTTGAAGGATGGTCGAATCCCCGCTTCCAAGCAGCGCGCGGCGCTTTCATAGATAGTTGGGAAGTCCTGAAAGTCTTTGTTCATGGCCTTCCAGACCTTGCGAGATCCTGATTCGGCGCCCTGGCATATCTGGTGGAGTCCGCTCCGGTGTAGCAGCTTCAGGTCTTCGAGAGAAAGGCGGGCAGTGAGGTTCGTGGTTGCCTGTATGCTCCACTTGAAGGCGGGCGCCGGCACGCACCAGCCCTTCGGAGATGGCGCGTGCCCGGTCAAGATCGACCAGGAAGTTGTCGTCCACGATCCACAGCATCTCCAAGCCATATCTGCGGCTTAGATCGACCGTCTCTTCCACAAATTGTTCCGCCGGCAGGGCGTTCCACTTCCGCCCGTAGACGCCGGCGTTGGTGCAGTAGGCACAATTGAACGGGCAAGCGAGGCTGGAGGTATACATTGCCCAACGCCGCCCACATAAACGCTCATAGGCGTCAAAATCCGCCAGGTGATAGGCCTTCGGAGGCATATCTACCAGTGGCCTCAAGGGGCGTTCGGGAGTGAAGACCAGCTTGTTGTCGCGCTTGAAACCGATACCCGCAACAAAGTCCGGCGCTGAGCCCTTCTCGATGTGGTTGGCGAGCTCGAGCAGAGATTCTTCGCCCTGCCCGCGAACGACGTAGTCGATGTATGGGGCCTGTAGCGTTTGTGTGGGCAACAGCGAGGGGTGCCATCCGCCCAGGATGATAGGGAATTCCGGATTCCACTCTTTAATGGCACGAGCTATTTCGACTGTCTCCCGGATCATGGGTCCGGTCACAAGAGAGATACCAAGGCAGAGTGCATCGCGTACTTCTTCGAGCACCGCTTTTTTTGTAGTTTGGGGTAATGGTGGAATCGATGAGGCAGATTTGATATCCGGCACGAAGCAGAGGCGTCGCAACTGCCAGGATGCCCAACGGGGCCGTCGCATCAGAACTGGCGAAGGATGGGAAAAAGAACACGATTTTGCGTGATTTGGGCAACTGGTACTCCCTGCTTAAAAGGAAGATAGACCCATTGCCTGGGGGAAGTTGTCACGCGGATGTCACTGATTTGTCACGTGCTTTTCTCTGGCTAGAGAAGGTATTCCACTCGCCAGGGAGAACTGACGCTGCGGTGGCCGACAAGTGAGAGCAAGGCTTTGAGCGCTGCGTCGCGTTCCTCATCGCTCGCCAGGTGACGCCGTAGCGCCTCGTGCTTGAGCCCGTATCGCTGCATGTCTTCTGCGATTCGCTGCAGAAGCATGGCCTCGCGTTCCAGCAATTGTCGAATCGTTTCAGTGTTGGTGAGGTTACCGACCAGCAGGCGGAGATGAGGCAAACAGATGGCAGAAAGGGCGCTGAACTGTTGCCCTGCATCATCTACCAGCCTGTGTGCGACGGCAGCGATTGCTTCCGCTTCCGACTTGGTGCGCACACGGCAGAGAGGGCAAGTGGCGGCGGTCGCAAGTAACCGGCCAATACCGGAATGCGCTGCCACGGGAGTAAGTTGAGTGGTAGCAACCTCGGCCAACGACGTTGCCAGATGGTTGAGCAGCGCCGGGTATCCGGAACAAGTGCCTTGCGGAGACGCGATCGATTCGTATTGCCACGTATGCAGGCTGCAGAATCCGCCATGTTCTGCATGATCGCGTTGTGTTTGGGGATTGATTGAGAGCTCGTACTGATAGTGGCTGAGAAAATGGAAAGATTGCTTTTGAACGTGTTCGCAGATTTCGCACGGTCGAAATTTCTGCGAAGCAGCCGTTGCCGCTGCCGAGGCTGTTCCGATAACCGTGTAGCGGTAGGCATCGGGCTTTCCTTGCGAGAGCCTAATTTTCAAGGTATTCACCCGATTTAACAGCTGTGACAATTCTGCCGAAGAACCGAGATCGATGAGCAGGTCTGCCACTCGATTGCACATCTGCAGTAGGAATTCGCCGCTCTTTTCTGACAATAGAAATTGCACCAGAGCCTCCTCGAGCTGCGGAAGTCCGCTGGCGTTAAGCAGCTGGTAATTCTGCTGCTTTTTAGCTTCCAGTCCATCACGAGCGGAAATGGAGAAGATTGCCGGGAGACCTTGGTCAAAGATACGCTGGAGCTGACTCTCTACGTATTCGAGCGCTTGACGCCGGTGTTCAGGGTCGACGGCGCTTGCTTATTCAGCACGATGAAAACCCGCCGTGCCGAGCCCGAAACACTCCGTAAAAAGCGGGCCTCGTCATCCGATAGAGGACTTTCGTAACCGGTCACGAGCACGAAGGCATCTGCTTCCGGCAGAAAGCTCTCGGTGGTGCGGGTATTTTCAGCGATGGAGGAACCGAGGCCTGGAGTGTCGACACAAAAGAAAAAGCCGCGGCGAAGAATTTCTGATGGAAGGTGAACTTCGGCCACCTTGATCTTCTTGACGTTGCCCGGATTGCCCGCCTGAGTAATGTTGTCGGGAAGTGCGGCCAGGGCGATCCTGGCTTTTGATCCACGATCTTGATATTCAAGTATGACTTCAGGCTTGGTCCCATACGTAACGGTCGTGATGACCGAGGTCAAGGGCACCAGTCCCGTGGGCAACCAGGCATGACCGAGAACGGCGTTCATCAAGGAGCTTTTTCCGCGGCTAAACCTGCCCACGACGACAAGGTTGAAGCGATCTTCGGCCAGGCGTGCTTGCAGTTCGCGGATGCGACGATGGCATTCGGCTTTATCGTTGGGTAGCAGAGTCGAGGCTGTTCGAAACACCCCTGCAATCTCGACTTTGCTTTCTTCCGTATGCAGCTAAATCCATGGGTTCAGTCCTTGGCTGATCTCTGGTCTAGCGGCGCCCCATCCGGTAGTCGAGATAAAGAACGTGAAACTTGATTTGATCGTCGACCCGATACTGCGCTCGGCTGGCCATATGCAGCATTCCGAGGATGCTGCCCGGATTTCCGCCGCTTAACTGAACCATGGATTGCAGTGCCGTGTCGAGGTTGCTGGCCCAAAGGCTCATACGCTCCGCGTGGCGGCGCGCAAATTCAAGCGCCACTTCCGATGGCCAATTCAACATCTCCAGCCGCTCTTTTTTGTCGTAGCAAAGAGCTTGTAAAGCTCCTATATCTTCCATGTGAGACGAGCGCGCCGCGAGGAAGATCGGAGTGCGGCCGTAATATCCGAGATCCTTTACGATCTTCGCCACCACACGCGACGGCCCTTGCACCTGATCGATCAAGAGCAGAAACGGCTTCATATTTAATGCCCCGTCGACCGTTGCCTTCAAACCCGAGGTGCTCATGGCCGAAGGGTGGGAGCGAAGGATGCGGGCCCCCAGCTTGGTGCGTAAGTTTTCGACCAGCGAGAGCAGTAAATCGTGGGGAGACTTTGATTGCGGCACGTAGAGCGCAAGAGGCTCAACACGGGCGAATTCCTGCAGGAGACGTGTCTTTCCGACTCCTTCCGGTCCGAAAACCAGCAAGTGTTTTCTTTCGTGCGCGCGGGAGACGAGGCGCGCAAGCTCAGCCGTACGCTCGACAGTCTTCAGGTACGCGTCGTTGAGCTCCACCCCGGTATTGGATCGTTCCATTGCAGATCGCCCTCGGTGGTCAGAGTTCTAACGCACTTTTGAAAATACTGTGGTCCGGTGGGATCAGCTATGTGCGGCCGTTCTTTGGCGGAACGGCCGCGTCAAGTTCAGTTTCCTGGTCTACACCATCAGCAAAAATGCTCTAAGCCGCGGCGTGTTTCTCCCGATAGCGGCTACGCGCAGCTTGAATGACCGATAAGTAATCCGTCGGATTTCAATCACAGCAGTGATGAGTTGGGTAGTTTTGTCGCCGATGGGAAGATCGAGGTAGCTGGTCATTACTGCCGCCTTGTACTGATGTCTACGCGGGAGCAATAAAAAGACCCCTACGCATCATAGGAGTCATCACCGTCCATTTCGGAAAGCGGTTATAGGCGGATTCCTTCGCCTTACTTGGTTGATCGTACACGGCGCGATGGGCTGACCGCAAGCGGATCGCGAATCACATGCGATGCGTTGTGCTAAATTGGCAATGCCTCCAAAACACCGGAGGCAGGCGATGGAATCCGCCACAACTGTCTTCTGAAATGGAAGACTAATGACTCCTGGCCTTGAGACGGGGGTGCGTGATTCTCGCCATCTTGCCTGACACCAGCACAAATGAAATTCAGCAGAGCGGGTGGTGCGGCCATTGGCCTGCAAAACGATAGGCCTCACAAGTTCGCTGACAGAGGTGTAAAAGGGAAACATGATTCCAAGTGCAGCTTTCAAGACAATTTTGGTTGGGGATGACGGTACTCCTGAGGCTGAGCAGGCGGTTGAGGTCGCACTCTCGCTGGCTCACAGTCTTGGGGCGAAATTGATCGTGCTCGGGGTAGTGGGTCCGCCCAGCCCCGAGTCTCAGGCGGAAGGTTATGGATTGGTGCCGGTCGCGCAGGCGCGCGAGAAGCTGAAACAGAAGCTGGAGCGAAAAGTCGAGGCTAGCGGGCAAGTTGGAATGGAAGTGATCATGGAGATCTTTGATGGAAAACCTGACGAGGTGATCATACAGAGAGTCGAGCAGGATTCGGTGGACCTGGTTGTCGTTGGCCGTCGAGATATTGGGCGAGTGCGTTATTGGTTGGAAGGTTCTACTTCAGAGAGCCTGGTGCGTCATTGCCCGGTCTCTGTGCTGGTTGTTCATGACGATCATGGATGAACGCATCCCATCCCGGGCGATTACCAGTCCACATTCCGGCTGGTCGGGCATTGGAATCCCTAACGGATGGCGAGCTGGCCGTGGATCTGTGGCTTTCAGAGTGGCTTCCCGGGAGTTTTCCAGGAATCATCAGCGCGCTCTTCCGGGTTACGCACGAACTCAATTGGCTGCAGGAGGACGAAATCGTTCATCTGCTTGACGAGCACATAACGCTGGCTCGTTGCGAGGCCAACCGCGTTTTGGCTGATCTGCAGGCACGTGGAGACCGAGTGAACTGGTTGTCAGCCACCTGGCGAATCTAGGACACCTGGAGGGCTGGACCGGGAGAAGAGAGGGCATGATGTTGCGTAAACGTTGCCCCTCTCACCCTTCACATTCTTCTACGAATGGAAACTCAGGCTCATGAAGATAGCCATCATTTCGGATATTCACGGCAATCTCGCTGCCCTGGAAGCCTTTCCAGAGAAGAGCTTCGATCACCTCTGGTGTCTGGGCGATCTGGTCGATTACGGCCCTAGACCGCACGAGGTGATTCAGTGGATCAAGCAGAATGCTACGGCCGTGATCCGCGGAAACCATGATCACGCGGTGGGGTTCGAGGTTGATCCACAGTGTTCCCCCGCCTATAAGCACCTCGCATCCGAGACCATGCGGTACACACGGTCAGTCTGCACGACAGACGATTTCGAATTCTTGAGAAATCTACCAGTCCAGAACGAGGTTGCGATCGGGACGAGGAAGTTTTACCTGGTCCATGCAGCTCCTACAGATCCTTTGTTCGGCTATCGTCCGCAAGCATCCCAACTTTGGGAGACCGAAGTTGCATGGATCAATGCTGAGATTCTGCTTGTTGGCCATACCCACACACCTTTTGTTCGTCGCATCGGCGGCTGCACGATCGTGAATCCCGGCAGCTTGGGCCAGCCGAAGACAGGCCGCACGCTCGCCTGCTATACGACCTGGGAAGACGGTGAGATCTCGCTCAAAGAGTACGAGTACCCGGTGCAGAAAACGATTCGGCAGATTCGGCGAATGCCGCTATCCGGGCAAGATATCGAGGAATTGGCAGCCGTTCTCGAGACGGGCGGATTGTCAATTCCCCGGGGCGAAACCCCGGCCTCCGTTCGCGAATAGCGGCGGCTCATCCCGCTATTTGCGAGCAATCTCTCAAGACACAGTCGAGAATCTCAAGGTCTGCACTTTCTTGTTGTGTGCCGTCTCGTGGCCTGCGAAGAGCCGACCGCAGACTCTCTGTGAGCATGGTGATGCCGGCACTAAGGTCCTTTTCGAACTGGGTCATGCTCGACTGAAGCCGCTCGATATAGTCATAGCGGATGCGGCCTGCATTCAGATCCAGGAATTGCCAGGTTCGCTGCTGCATCCTGCGGAGAACGAGCGGGCGCAAGAGGAAGCGCGGCAGTGCGAGATAAAACGAATCGAGGGAATGAAAGACGCGCTCGACCCTGTAATAGAGATGACTTTCCACGCGAAGCGGACAGTGAATCATCACCGGCTCTACCGAAATCTCGAAAAGGACACCGGCAGCTTGTTGAAGACGGTCCAGGATCGCGTTCGCCCGACTCTCAAAACGAGCCGAGAGGCCGTCCAGGAGTGACTGAACTGCTTCATCCTCCCTGATTCGCCAGCGGCGAAAGACAGTCTCTATTTCTTCCATGAGAAAGTCTTCCAGAAGGGCACCAAAGGCTCGGCCGGTTTCGCGGGGATGCTGAGATGGAAACTGCTTTAGATGTTGCCGGACGACGGGAACAGACTCTTGCACGTGGGTGGTCAGATCGCGTTCAACACGGGCAATGATGTCGGCCGAATGCTGGCGCAGCAACACTTGCAGCTCACGAACTTCGGACTCCGTTTGCTCCAGCAACTCGTCAATCGCGCGTCCTTTGAGATGCAACTCGTCAAGGCTCATGGATTGCGCTCGTACGCCAATGGTTGCGGCAAACTTGAGCGTGCGCGCAATATGCAAAGCGTCGAAGGCAATGGAGCGGACAAGGACCCGGTCTTTCTCCTCCAGGAGAAAGTTTCTAAGACGTTGTTCGAAGATTTCTATCCCGCTCGACGTCGCTGCGGTGGGAGGCATGCCCCGGCCTTCGATAGCTCTGCGAGCCGAGAGGCAGAAGATCTCAGGGGAGTCAATCTGAAGGCGACTCAACTCTTCCTGGAGGAAACCCGAGATGTGAGACACCTCGTCTGCTGAAGCTGCGTCCACCTTGTTCAGGATGAAGAAGACCTTGGGAATCTCTTCCTTGATATTTCGAATGAAGTGGGACTCAACTTCGGTTATCGGTGGGTCTACGGAGAGCACGACAATCCCGGCATCCACTTGTTCGAGATAGCCCTGGGTAGTACGGGTATTGTGGGCATGCGTCGAGCCGATGCCTGGAGTATCGATGAGGATGATGCCACTCTCCAGGAAGGGCGAGGGGTATGCAAGCTCGACAGAAGCGACCTGCTTCTTGTTTCCTGGATTGCCGGACTCCGTAATGTAGGCCGCCAAGGTTTGGAGATCGACCTGCTCCCGCGCCCCGGTGGAGTAAAGGATAGTGGCCTCGGGAGCGATGCCATATTTGATTTCCGTGATGACGGCGGTCACGGGGAGAACCCCGGTGGGCAAAATCTCGGCGCCCATCAGGGCATTGATAAAAGAACTTTTGCCGCGCTTCATCTGACCCAGCACGGCAAGATGCAGTTGATTGGAAGCGAGCTTTCGTTCGAGCGAGCAGAGCTTCTCGTGCAGGCTGTCGTTTTTTGTTCCGGAATCTGAGATGGCCAGCAGGACACGCAATACCCCGGCAATCGAATTTCGCTGCTCGGCGGAGTGCGGCGTGTTTTGCTCAGTCGCGTTCATACGGTGGCTCTTATCGGCCTTTAGCCAGCCGCCGGGGAATCTCCGGTGGATCGTGAATAGCGAATTACCTCAACCGTCGAGCTGGCGATCAAACCTCCCGCGATCATTCGGTCGAGGTGCGGAATCAGTTTGCTTATTTGTTCCTCCCTGTCAATCACAGTTACCATGATGGGAGCATTTTTCGAGATGGAGAGGCTTCGAGCATGGTAGATGCGGGCGCTTGCTCCAAAACCCTCAAGGCCGCGGTAGACGGTTGCGCCTGAGAGTCCCAGATCGATGCACTTGGCCACGATGGCCTTATAGAGTGCCTCGCCCTCCCATTTATCAGCCTCGGTAAAGTGGATGCGTAACATTCTGGCTTGGAATTGCTCTTTCATGTCACCCCCGGTCTTCCTTCAGCTCGACGGCGCGATGGGCATATTTAACGATGTCTACATCGGAGAGGACCACAAGCCCCTCGGAAACCATCTGATCGACGATGGGCAAGAAGCCTTGCAATTTTTCCTCGGTATCGACTACGGAAAGCATCATCGAGCTGTCATGCGAGAGACGAAGCGGTTTGTCCTTGTGAACCCTGCGGTGGGCTCCGTAACCCAGGATGCCCCGATACACGGTGACGCCTGCCAGATCATGGCTTCGCATGGCGCGGACGAGGCCCTCGTAAAGCGGTTTGTCTTTCCACTGGTCGCTCTCGCCTATGTAGATGCGCATCATCTTCGCCTTGCCTTCAATCCTGACATGCGCGGGCGGTGCGGCCTTCTTTGGCTTCGAGAGCTGCGCGGGCTTGGCGATGGTTGTCTCCTGAACCTCAATCATCCCGGAGCCTGCCATCTCTTCCAGCTTTCCAAGCAGCTCGTCTACTTTCTCCCGCGTCTCGATGAACTCTATTTTCAGCGGGAGATGGTCCGAGATGTCGACCAGGGAAGAGGTATGGAGGTGATGGTCGGCTCCGAATCCGGCGACACCCTTCAACACCGTTGCGCCGGAAACGCCGCGAAAGAAAAGGAAGTCGAGGATGCTCAGGTATCTCGACATGCCGTGGTGGGTCGAGCCCTCGCTTAGATAGATGGAGACCTTGACTGCCTTTCCAGCGTTCAACATTGTTTTTCCTTTAGGTGTGAAGACCGCGCTGCGATACGAGAAATTCCGCCGCATGTCCCAGCAGGCCCCAGTTCGCTGTATCGGAGCGGTATTCGTCACAGAGCTTTTCAAGCTCCTCTGCGAGCTGCTTACGGTATCTCTCCATGACGGTTTGGATAGTTGAGGCAAGAACGGGAGGCGCGCCCTGTGTCAGCTTGGTGCCATGAATGAGACAAAGAACCGCCTGCGACCGCAGCCATTGGGCGACGAGCTTGTGGTTCAGGCAGCTGACAAACTCCCGAATGCGAAGATCTTCTTCCTTCCACAGCAATAAGCAGATATCGCACGGAAGATTGGGAGAGGCCCGCGGATCCTCCTCGAGTAGAGTGAGGAAGAGTGCCGCCGCAAAGGGGGCACGCTGCATCGCTGCCAGGCCCCAGGTATGAAAGTTGCAGAGATGGTGGATCCGGGTTCTCTCAGGAGACTGCAGGGCGGCAGCTTGAAAGTCCTTAAGGAAACGGCAAAATGGACATCCGGATTCCCCTAGCACCTGGAGAATCGATGTGTAATGCATGATCTTATTTGCTCTCATGGCATAACTCCCGCAATCAGGACCCCGCACCAGACAGCGACAAGACCGAGAACAATGCTTAAAACGACATACAGTCCGGCGACCGAAAGGCTGCCTGCCTGCAAACTCGAGAAGGTCTCCCACTCAAAGGTGGAGAACGTGCTATAAGCGCCCACGAATCCCACAGGAATGAGGAACCTCCACGCCGGATTCAGCCCTGTGCGCCGTCCTAAGAAGGCCAGAGAGAAGCCGATGATCACACAGGCCGTTATGTTGATCACGAATGTGCCGTAGGGGAATTTGGTTCCCATACGGCCTGCAATCGTTGCACCAACCCAATATCTGGCCAAGGACCCAAGCGAACCCCCGATGGCAATCCATAAATATTTCTGCAAACCCTATCTCTCCTTGTTCATGCATGAGTATCCGTAAGAGTGGCGTTGTTCGCAGGCCGCCAGTCCCGCAAGAGTTCCAAATCGGCCTGGAGCTGTCCCGGATTCACCGCCGAATCTGACATTCCACGGAAGCGATGGATCTGCATTCGATAGGCGTCGGCGTATGAATTTATCAGAAGTTCAAGCTTTCGCACAATCTGGTCGCTCCATTGGGATAATGCCATCCCATACAGGTGCAGATCCTCTTCGAGAGGGGGACCGATACTTCGCCGCAAGCTGGCTTTGATCCGGGAACGCAGTATTTTGTGGCCCCAGAGTCTCCAGGGTCCACCATCGAAAGGCTTTGGCAAAGCCGCCATTTCAAAGCGCGGCATCTCCCGCAGAATTGCTTCAAAGTCATTCTGTGACGGAGCGTCACTGCGACCCAACTCCTTCGCAATCTGTTGCAGCTGCTCGACGGTGTTTTTGCCTACGTTGCGCAAGGTCTCCATAGCCGATTGGATGGAATCGTTAACAGCCTCGTGAATCCACTCGGAAAATTGCAAGGGAGACAGCAGATGATGTGACGTACTGCGCATAAGCGATATCGCTTTATCCGTGACCGTTTCGATGATAGCGTCGGGTGTCTCGCCGAGAGTACGGAATGCGTGGTCAAGAACCGTATGTTGCTCTCCCACCTCCCCAGTCACCACGCGCAGGTTTGACTCGACGTCAGACACGATCACTGAGGCCGTTGATGCATTCCTCTTTTCGCGGTGCAGATTACTATCCAGGGCAGCCATGATGGCATCTAGCGTCGCTCCTATCTTTCGGGTTATGGAAGTCTCCCGGAAGGATCGAGCCTTCTCGAAGCGAGGGAGCAACTCTCTTTCGAAGAATTGATCGAGCAACACCTGGTATTTGGTCAATGCGCTTACTGCGTGCACTGTGGCGGTAATTCCCAGCTCATGTTTAAGTTGCGCTTCTATATAAGAAATCGTGCGGTGGAGATCGCCGTTCGCGAGCAAATCGGATTTGCTCAATAGAACTAATGCGGGAATTCCGGCCTCGTACAGAAGCCGCAACGTATAGATGTCTTCTTCGTTGAGGGTGGTGCCGGCGTCGATCAACAGGAGGGCAAGGTCGCAGGAGGGTAGGTAAGCCAGGGTTTCTGCGGCACCGCGCTTCGCGAGGGAACCAAGTCCAGGAGTGTCGACAAGCAGGATGCCGTCTTTCAACCTCGGAGAGGGAACCTCCATAACGGCGCGCACGATGTTTTTAAAATTCCCCGGGTTTCCCTGCTCGGTGACAAGCCTCGCCAATTCCTCCACCGGGACTTGAGCAGAGCGGCCGTCTCCATAGGAAACTGCAGCTTTTAAGGTCTTGCCGTAGCGCAATTTCGTTGGCACAGCGGTAATTGGATTCACTCCGACGGGCAGGATGTTGGTGCCTATGAGGGCATTGAGGAGGGAGGATTTCCCCGCACTCACGCGCCCGAAGAGCGCAACCTCAAAGGTGTCTTCTTCCAGGCGGGAGGCAAGCGCGTCGATGCGGAGACGAAATTCGACTAGCCCATTTCGTGTCGCGACCTGTTCCAGGAGGCGGAGTAAGACTACATCGAATCCGGTCCGCTCCAGTTGCCGCAGCCGCTTATCCAGATCTCGATCCAACTCCTGCTTGAGGTACCGCTCCATCCCGGTGACCAGAGACCGTAGCTCATGGACGACTCCATTGAGCTCACTGACGGCGTCGTCTGGGACAGGGCCGAAGCCGCGCATGTAATGCGGTTTGAGTTCCTCGATGGCGATATCTACGAAGGTGAGATTGGTGAGGACCGCTCGGGTAGCAGGAATCTCCGGCGGTGAAGGCTTCATTTGTTGCCACTTGAGCGAGTGGATCAACTGCGACCGTAGCCGCCTGATGTAGTCCTCGATCAGCCGGATCTGCGCAGGATTAAGATCCACCAGGTAGCGCGGAAACGGGGAAGAGGAGCTGGCGGCGTGGAGGATCTCCTCCATATCGCTGAGCAGCTTGTCAATGTATTGACAGGTGACTCTCAGCCTGGACTGCTGATGCTCGTTGAGCTGTCCCGGATGCCGCTCCATCGTTCACCCTCGGGGCGCACAAATACGTTCCGTGCGCGTATCACTTCATTCGAGTCTGTTTGGGTATCCTGGCGTGGACATGACTCCGCGACAGGGTTCCCTGTCAGGAGTCATCATCCGCCCATCCGAGATGCGATTCGTTTGGTTAGGCGGCAGTTAAGGGCGAACTCCTTCACCGCAACACACTCTTTGTATGACGCGAGATCCGGCTTTGTCAACTGCCTATAGGTCCAAGGGTTTCGAATTGGTGACGATCTCGGGAAGGGAAGGGGTTGGTTGGTAAGTAGTCTACCAAGGCACTCTAGGACACGAAACGAGCGCGGAACCCGTTGTGGCGCTTGACAAGCGAATGCTTTCGGCTTCAACATTCAAATTCATACAATTCGCTTAGGTGATGAAGTCCACCTTTAACCGCCTTCCAGGCTGATGACTCCTACGACAGGAGGAGTCTTGTGAGGAAAGAAAGCCTGGAACCGGTCACCCCGGCAACCTACATCTGTGTGCGTCCCCTCCGGGATCGCTCTTATTTCCTACTTCATGGCAGGAGACTGCCGTGATCCTTGGAGATGTCGTCCTGCAGATCCTGCAGGTCTTATGCGTTTTGTTGCTGGCGCCGCTGCTGCAGGGATTCATTCTGAAAGCAGAAGAACGCGTTCAGCGGAGCCGCGGACCAAGCATCTTGCAGCCATACCGCGATCTCTGGAAGCTATTTCACAAGCAATGCCTGATGCCGGAATCCGCCTCCTGGATCTATCTCACGGCGCCCATCGTCGCTTTCACCGCGATGATGATCGTATCCATCCTGATTCCGGTGTTAACCGATCGTCCGTTGCCACTGTCGGATATGGGGGACATGTTAGGCGGGGGAATGATCCTGACGCTGGGGTCATTTGCCATCATCCTCGCGGGGTTAGACAGCGGAAACGTCTATGGCGGCATTGGCTCGAGCCGAGCTGTGATGCTGGCGATATTGGCTGAACCCACGCTGATCCTGGTACTGGTTGGTATTAGCCTGTTGGCCAAGGCGATGCTGCCCTTTGTGGTAAACCACCTCTTGTTAGGTAGTGCATCCGCCTACTGGAGCCCGGCTCACTTATTCCTGATCCTGGCTTTTTTTGCCTTGCTTCTGGTGGAGACTGACCGCCTTCCCATCCATTCCAGCACCCATCTCGAGATTTACATGATCGATGAAGCGCGGATTCTCGAATACTCGGGTCCATTACTGGCTCTGCTCAAATGGGCATCCATGATGAAGCAATTCATCTTGTACACGATCTTCTGCAACGTATTTCTACTCCCTTGGGGGATGTCGCAGCTGGGCACGGCGTTTGGCCAGTTCGGCTCTGTCATTCGTTGCTACTGAAGTTCCTTTTTGTGGCACTCGCTGTCATCGTCGTCGAAACAGTACAGTCCCGCCTTCGGTTTTATCGATACCAGGAACCACTGGCCGCGGGATTCTTGTTTGCTGTGCTTGCCATTGTCTCCAGTCAGCTGCTCTGAGGAGAGTTTTGGATGTTCCTGGCGCACGTTAATTCGTTGCAGGCTTCGATCTTCAGCTCGCTGGCTGTGCTGAGCCTTTTGCTCACCTTTGTAATGCTGGGATCGCATTGGCTGCGCAACTACGTCTACGCGTTTGCTGCGCAGTCATGGCTCATCGCAGCGCTCTCGGCCTCCGTCGGCTACTTCGCAGGCTATCCGGAACTCTATGTGATCGCAGCACTCACCGCTCTGTTTCGAGGCCTCGTGCTGCCATATCTGCTGATGCGCATTATCGCCCGGCTGAACGTGAAGCGTGAATTGCACGCCGTGCTGCAGCCGAGTTCGAGCCTGGTCCATCGGGGCTTTCCTGGTGATGTTTGCATTCGTGATTGCGAACCATATGAACCGGCAGTCTTTGTTGTCGGCGCATGTCGTGGTGCTGGCACTCACCATCATGCTTTCGATGAAGTTTCTCGGCTTTCTCATGCTGGCGGTACGCGACGAGGCAGTTAGCCAGATCCTCGGTTTGTTGGTGTTGGAGAATGGCATCTTTCTCGGATCACAGATTCTGGTTCCGGGCATGCCGCTGCTGATTGAGATCGTGATTCTCTTCGATCTGCTCATCGTGGTCGCGTGTTTCGGAATGCTTGTTCGCTTTTTGGTGGTGCATGCCGGCACAACCAGTAGCCGTCAACTGAATCGGCTGGTCGGCTGAGGGCTCATGACCAAGGACTTGCTCATCATCCTGTTTGCCGCTCCAGTGGCAGCCGTAGTGTTGTCATTTGCCCTTCGATCTTCGTGGCTTTCAGAATATGCAACCGTCATTGCCGCGGTCATCGATCTGGCGATAAGTGTACCCCTTCTCATTCACGTTCTAAGTGGTCCTGTCGTGCTCGCGCACAACTACATTCAGGTGGACCCCTTGGGAGCTTGGGTCATCCTCTGCATCTCCATCGTGTACACCCTGTCGTCGATCTACGCGATTGGCTACATGCGTCTTCTCGATGAAGACGAGAGATTCCCGCTCTTTTACGGGCTGTTCTCCGGCTTCGCCTTCACCATGCTCGCGGCGTGCATAGTGAACAATGTCGGCGTCTGGATTGCGATCGAACTCACCACCCTGATCAGTACTTTCCTGGTCGGATTCGAGCGCGAAGCCGAAAGTACCGAAGCCGCCTGGAAGTACATCGTGGTGGTTTCGGGTGGTATCAGCCTCGCGCTTTTGGGCACGGTGCTCTTTTACTGGGGCGGCTCCTTTGTGCTTGGGCCAAGCTATGCGATGACCTGGGCAGCGCTGCACGAAGCCGCGCCTTCGGTCTATCCGCCACTCCTTCTGGTTTCATTTCTGCTAGTTCCTGTCGGATACGGAACCAAAGCAGGACTTGCGCCGATGCACACCTGGTTGCCGGACGCGCATAGCGAATCGCCCGCTCCCAGTCTCTGCAATGCTCTCTGGAGCGCTCCTCAATGCATCGATGCTCGGAATCGCGCGGTTTCTGAGTGTGGTTCGCGGAACATCGATCAATGGTTTCGCGCATTCTGCCGTGGTTGGCTTTGGAATCTTCTCCTTTTTCATTGCGTCGCTCTTCATCGTGCGGCAAACAGGAATCAAGCGCTTGATGGCCTATTCGAGCGTCGAGCACATCGGCGTGCAGGCACTGGGGTTGGGTTTGGCGGTGTCTTCGGTGTCGCCGGAGCGCTCTACCACATGCTCAATCACTCGCTGAATAAGTCGCTCATGTTCTTCGGCGCCGGGGAACGCCATGCGCGCCTACGGAACCAAGGACATCTCCAGGCATTCGCCACGTGCTGGAGCCTCCCGGTGAGTGGGACGCTCTGGTTGCTGGGCGCAGTGGGAATTCGCGGGAGCGCCCCCATTCGCGTTCTTTCTGAGCGAGTTCACGATCCTGCGTGCTGGGATCGGAGTACGTTACCGGTGGGCGGCGGTCGTTCTTCGTAGTGATGCTCATCGTCGTATTCATCGGCTTTCTAGCGCACTTTCGCGCCATGTACTTTGACGACGCTCCGGAAGAGCAGCACCCCAGGGTCTCCGGGCTGGTTTGGAGAACCCTCCCATGTGGCTGGCCTTTCTACCATTACTCGTCCTTGGCCTATGGTGGCCGCATGCGTTGTGGGACATCTTCACCAGAATCTCGTATGACGTGTTGGGAGGCGGGCAATGAGGCCTGCAACGGAACAGACCCTTCAGCCAGGTGCAGTGCCGAAAGCTTGTGAAGAGCTTATGGAGGCGGGAGCGCGTCTCCAAATGGCCTATGCCTGGTTTCCTGAGCCGGGCGAACCGGCCGAAGTAATTTACCTGGCAAACAAGCGCGCTCATGAACCCTTTGCTTTGCTGCGATGCCGCCTTGAGAGCCAGGCACAGCCATTGGAGTCGCTGGCGACACGTATTCCCTTACTGGGCTGGTACGAGCGGGAAATGACAGATCTCTGCGATCTTCTAGCTTTGCAGGGCATCCCGAGCCGCGCCGCCTGGTCTTGCATGAAGGTGCTCACCCGTCGCTTCCACCGCTTGATCCAAAATACCCAAAGGATACGATTCTTCCCTACACGTCGGAGCCGTGGGATCTGCCGCCGATAGAAGGTGCTGATGTTCAGCTATTGCCGTTTGGCCCGGTGCGGGGTGACGTGCTCGAGTCGGCACAGATCGTTTTTTACTATATTGGAGAAGCAATTCTCCATTGTCTTCCGCGGCTCTTCTTCAAGCATCGCGGCATGGAGAAACGATTCGAAGGGCTGTCTCCGTTGCTCGGCGTTCTGATCGCAGAGCGCATCTCCGGAGTAGACAGCGTCGCCCATGCACTTGCTTTTTGCCAAGCAATCGAAGCCGCGAGCCAATGCGAGATTCCGGAACGTGCTCGATATTTGCGCACCATCCTGGCGGAGATGGAACGTCTTTACAACCATCTTCATTATCTTGGCCATCTCTGTCATACCACTACGCTCAAGGTGGGCGAGGCGCAAGGCAAGCTGTTGGCCGAGGAATGCAAGCAGCTGAACGGCATCTTTACCGGCAGCCGATTTTTGCGCGGATTGCTCAAACCAGGTGGCTTACGGCGCGATCTCAATTTCCACGCCCTTCCCGCCAAATTGCGTGCGCTCGAAGCTACCATCGCCACCTACATGCAAGCTCTTGAAGTGACAAACAGTCATCTCGACCGGCTGATTACGACCGGTCATCTTACGAAGACTGCCTTCGACCAGGGCGCAACCGGGCCGATCAAGAGAGCTTCCGGCATTGAGCGTGATTTGCGCAGCGACCATCCCTATGCTGCCTATGACCAGCTACCTATGAAGGTTCCGGTGCGCACAGAAGGCGACGCCCATGCCCGCGTGCAGGTACGGATGGAAGAGATCCGCAACAGCATCGCCCTAATCTTGAGGGCAGTGGAGGAAGCGCCGGAGGGGCCCGTTGACACCGCGATCGATCCGCCAAGCGGGGAAGGCCTGGGATGGTGCGAAGGTCCGCGAGGGTCGATCTATTACTGCGTTCATTTTGACGCTGTAGGCAGGCTGGCGCGCGTGAAGGTGAAATCCGCGTCGTTTTCCAATTGGCGCGTCTTCCGTTTACCGTGCACGACACCAACATGATGGATTATGCGATCAACGAGGCAAGCTTCGGGCTGACCATGGCTGGATGCGACCGTTAAGCATTTCTTCTGGCTTTAGAACTGGAGAAAACACTATGCCGATCTGGACTCTATTTGGTATCCGGCAGGGAATCGCAACCAATTCGTGGCCGGATGGCGGAAATGCAGACGTCCAGCCCGGAGTGCTTGGCTTGCCCCGTTTCCAACCCGATGAATGCCAGGAGAATTGCCGTGCCTGCGCCGAGGTGTGCCTTCCTGGAGCAATCGGCATCGAGGCAGGAAAGACCGGGGAGAGGCTCACCATCGACTACGGGAAGTGTATCGGGTGCCAGCTTTGTACCGAATCGTGCCCAACGGAAGCCTTGATCAAATCCAACGACTGGGCCTTCGGGGTACAACGACGCGAAGATCTGGTGTGGGTCGAAGCGCTGGCTCCGAAGCCAGCCCAAGAGCTCAAGAAAGATATCCAGCGATGCTTTGGGCGCAGCCTGCATATTCGTCACGTGGACGCTGGTTCCTGCAACGGATGCGAGTCGGAACTGCAGGCGCTAAACAACCCTTATTACAATCTGCATCGGCTGGGAATTTTCTTTACTCCTTCACCTAGATTTGCCGATCTGCTGCTGGTCACGGGATCGGTGACCTATGCCATGCGCGAGGCTCTGCTCGAAACCTACAATGCCATGCCGGAACCGCGATGGGTGATGGCCATGGGCACGTGCGCAGTGTCAGGCGGCGCAACTGGCGGCGGATACAGTTGCGGCCACGGCGTCGAAGGTGTCCTGCCTGTAGATATCTATGTACCGGGTTGCCCGCCAAATCCGGCAGCCATGATCCAGGCGCTGCTTTTGCTGCTCAACCGTTCCACGCAGTTGGTCCAAGGGGGTCACTATGCAAAGTGACCTTCTCTTGATAACGGCGGCGCTATTCGGGCCATTTCATTAGCGGCAGCCCTGCTCGAAAAAAGTGGATGGTTGGCGCGTATTGGAGTCGTGCTCGGATGTGGCGCGGGCATCGCTGGTTGCTTGATGAATCTCCAGGGAGCCATGCCTACTCTTTTATTAGGCTTCCGTGTGAGCGACACGCCAGTGCAGTTTCACATGGACACTGGTGGATCATGGCTCATGCTTCTTGGGCTTATTCCAGCGCTCTTTGCCGCCGCTCTAAACACAACGGCATCTACAAAGGCGGCGAGGAGATACTGGTTGGCTGGGCTCTCGCTTACGCTGCTAGGAGCGCTCGGAGTCTTTGGCTTGCAGGACGCCATGTCGTTTCTGATTGCATGGGAAGTGATGAGCGTCGGCGGCGCCGTCATGATCCTGGGGGAGGGGGTCTCCCGATCTCCCGGCGGCCCTATGCTCTTCATGCTGGCTCTCCTTGAAGTGGGGGCGGTCGCAATTCTTCTCGCGCTCTTATTGTTGGGGTCTTATGCCGGCTCGTACGCTTTCGGAGGTCTTGCGAGTCCCAGGCTTTCCTGAGCGCAAGAACTCTGGTGATCGGCCTGCTGTTGCTATTCGGTTTCGGCGCCAAATTGGGAGTGCTTCCATTCTACGAATGGTTTCCTGCAGCCTATGGCTCCGGCAGCGGTGCGACCGGGCTCATCTTCTCAGGAGTCGTTCTGAATGCCGCGTTCTATTCCCTGGCGAGGGGGGTGCTGCAATGGCTGCCCCGTGCTGGAGTGTGGACGATGAGCGTCGCGATCCTCACCATCATCGCTGGAGTGCTCAGCGCAATCCTTTCCATCTTCAATGCCTTTAGAGAGGAAGATTGGCGACGCATGCTAAGCCTCTCTTCGGCCGAGAATGCCGGTGTTGCCGTGGCGGTGCTGGGCGCTTCCTTATTATTTGCCGCCAATGGATCGGCAGGCCCGGCGGGGCTGGCCTGGATCGTATGTTTGCTGCATTTGGCGGCCTACAGCTGACAAGGGCACACTTTCCTCACTGCCGATGGGGTATATTCCGTCAACGACAGCTATCTCATACGGCAGACCGGGCTATTACGCAATAGTCCTCTACTTTTTGGCGTGGGCGCGCTCTTTGCCACGATGAGCCTTGCAGCATTGCCTCCGCAGTCGGGTTTCGTGAGTGAATGGTACGTCTTTCAAACCCTCTTTCAAGGAATGCAGGTGAATGTAGTCGCTGCAAAATTGACCATTGCCCTGGCAGCAGCAGGATTGGCATTGGTCGTGGCTGTAGCTTTGGCCACATTCGCGAAGCTCTTCGGTATCGGGCTGCTGAAACCGCCTGTAACCGACACGCTGTTTCTTCGGTGACCTTGCCGGCCATGTCTTCATTCTGGTTATCTGCATCCTCGGGCTAACGGTGGGTGTTGCCCTTCGTAGTTGGGGCTTGCGCAGGGACTCGCCTTCTCTTCGATGCATTCCAGCGGCGGCGATGAAGGACGGCTGGCTGTTGGTCCCGTCAGTGGAAAGTTCGCCTTCATCTCGCCAACGAAATTGGTCATTGCTGCCCCACTCCTGGCGTTACTCCCAATTGCATTATTTCTGCTTAGCCGGCATGCATTCCACGTGCGCCGTGTGCCTGTGTGGTCTGGCGGGCGGCGCGAGGATGCGCAGCGTATAGCCACGACATCCTTGGCCTTCTCGAATGCTCTACGAACTTTCTATGGATTCATCTACGGTCCAACGCATAACCTGGAGCGCGAATATGACCATGGGCCTTACTTTGTAACGCGTCTGATCTTCAATCAGGAGGTTGCACCTGTTTTTGGCCCGTACCTTTTCGTCCCACTGACCCGGCTGGTGCAAGCAGCAGCCGACAAAATAAGCATTCTGCAGTCTGGATATCTGAACTTTTATAACGGATTGATTGGAATACTCCTGGTGCTCATCCTCGGCTTGGCGTTGTTTTACCAGTGAAACCCCGTTGCGGCACCGTGGCGGGCATCTGCATCGTTATCGTATTTGCGAACCGTAACACGCTTGCCTGCGATATGAAGCGAATATCTGATCCCGGCTAAGTCGGTCCTTAGCTTCTTGGTGTCAACCACCAGCGTACGGAATCCGCTGGATTCGACGTACGCTGCGAGATATCCTCGCAAGCCAATGAAACCGCGCGAGCCGATATTTGCGCGCAGCAACTCGTGTGTCAAATGAGTGACCGCGTTGCAATAGGTCTCCACTGCGTCAAGAAACAAGCTGTGCTTCTGCTATTTGTAAAAGAGTTGTTCTGCTTGAGAGCGATGGTGTCGCATCTCACGCATCTTCTCTGCAAATGAACACAAAGAGCCCCGAACGGCTTGATCCTCCAGGTCGCGCAGTACCCCGTGACGGTAGGTGACCGACTCAATATCTCCCAACGGCGTGTAAAATTAGGGTTTCAGGTTATATTCGTCTCGAGCGGCTGTGATCGCATCAACGATCTGATCAAGGTTCAGATCCGCGAAAATCGCGGGACATTTCTGATCATCGATGCCGATGCTGATCTCGGGCCGGTCGAAAAGGATGCTGTAAAAGGGCAAGGATTCGGCGCCCTGCTGTGCTGAGGATGAGTTGGAGTGCGAACAGGTTGATGATTGTGGAGCTAAGGAGAAATGATCTGCGCCGGACGCTTCCATTTGGTCCAAGCGTCGTAGAGGTACGATCTGGCGTTTAGAAGCCTGAGCAGGCATGGGACTCCTTTAGAGTCCCAAACTGGTAGGAGTCATTTTCCCTTCATCGAAGGGCGGTTAAGAGTGGACTCCAACACCCGCTATCATTCAGTATCTGTGGGGGTAAACCGCCTGTCAATGCGCAGGGCGGCGAAAGCGGGCGAAAGAGGGTCCTCTTCCCGCCCTTTCGTTTTATGCTGAACGGAGTAACCTGCTCAGCATGCGGCGGGCATGCCATCAGATCAGAATTGGAACGCATGGCCTCTTCCTATATTGCGAAGC
>CAVUQE010000005.1:0-200133 GCA_963743365.1 uncultured Acidobacteriaceae bacterium | reverse complement strand
AAGGCCTCCGCGCGGAATTCAAACTGCCGTTCACCTCCGATCGGGAACGTACGGAAGAGGGAGGTGTCCAGGTCAAAATAGCCGTTGGTCCGAAGAGAATTCCGGCTCGCCGTGCCATACGTGTAGCCCGCCGGAACCGCGTAGGCCGCGGTGTTGAACCACTCCGATGCCTGCTTGGGACCGCCGGGATTACCGATCAGGTCCATGTGCTCATAGCCGCTGTTCCCGGTGTTGGCAATATCGCTGCTGATGACTGGGGTGAACGGAGCTCCGGAATGTGCGGTAAAGATATTGTTGATCTGCCAGTTCCCCAGAACGTAATCCAGGGCGCCATTGCCTGTCGAAAACCTCTGTCCTCTTCCCAAGGGGACCTGGTAAAGCGTACTCAGCGCAAGCACGTTCGTGAGGTCAAATCCTGCTACGGAGTAGCTGCCAAAGGCGGCGGGCGCGTAGGGATCCTGAGGCACACCGCCTTCCGAGCCATACCAGCCGTCGGTGCCGACGTTCATAGTTTTAGACCACGTGTAGGCGACGGAATACGACCAGCCCTGGGCAAACCGCCGAATCAGTGAAGCCTGCAAGGCGTTGTAGTTTGCATAACCAGCAGCGTGGTCGTAGAGGGTTGGCGCAGCATAGGGATAAAGCGAACGGGATTGCGGATCGCCCGGGCCGGGAGTGAGCGCGGTATTGTAGAACCCGCCCACATCCAATCGATGGGAAACCATGCCGACATAATTGAGGGTTGCGACCGTGTTGCTGTCCAGCTCCCGCTCCACGCCAAAGTTCCACTGATCTGACATGGGGTTCCTTCTATGCGGGTCATAGAAGAAGGTCACCTGGTTGAACGGGGTCGCAGCCGGAAGAAGTCCGCCGGCACCGCCGGTTCCAAATGGGTCAATCGCCGTGATCGTCGGCGTGGGAGAAGCTGAACTCGGCAGATTAAGATTGCTGGCAGCTGCATAACCCACATCTGGCCATGTTCCTACAATGTTTTGGCCCGTTTGCGTATATGCGGCCCAGTTGTCGTACACAATGCCGAACGCGCCTTTTACGACAGACTTGGTCCCCAACTGGTAGGCGAAGCCAACACGGGGGCCAAAGTTGTCATAGTTATTCTGCGCAATCTTTCCGTTCGGAGAAACGACCACATGGTCGGGCAATACGCCGCCAGGGATACAAGGTGCAATACCGGCCGAGCTACAGGAGGGCGGCAGCTTCTGAACCACATAGGTACCGTTGGCGAAGTCGTAATCGCCGATCGACTCGCCTCCGTGAAACTTCGTCAAACTGTTTTTTCCTATGGGAGGAATGAATGTGATGTCGTAACGCAACCCGTAATTCAACGTTAGTTTCGAGGTGACTTTCCAGGAATCCTGGGCATAGAAATCTATCACCCCGCCGAAACGGGTACCTACTGCATTGTTGGATAACTCATATCCGTTCGGCACTCCCAGAAGAAATGAAGCCAGCGGCGAGCCGGCATTCACTGTATCGGCCGGATTGGGGTCCGCGGTATTCTGCGCGGCAAACATTTCGATAGGAAATGCAGTGGTGGAAGCGAAGGTCATGGTCGTGAAGCCTCCGCCAAAATGCAATGTATGGGTCCCTAGCGTTTTCTCCACACTTCCGCTGTACTCCCAGCTATTGGTGAGCTCGTTGGTGTTGACGTAGTCACCCGGATTGGTGGCGTAGCCACTAATCGACATTGCCGGAAGCACGACGTTGTTTTGCGATGCAACCAGACCGGTGGTAAATGCCGGATCAAAATTCAGAGTTTTCGCTATATCCGTGGTGGACTGAGTGAAGAAATTCTGCGAGGTATTCGGCATGGTGGTATGGGAAAACTGCCCCTGAAGAACAAGGCTGGGGGTGAAAACATGCGTATAACTGGCGCCCCAATTCCGGGCCGGGAGCAACGTTGTGGATGGATCGTTGGGAAGGCCGGCCGACTCTACCGACGTGCTGTTCAATGCGCTGTACCGGAAAAACGCCGAATCATTTGCCCCGATTTTCTGGTCAACGCGAACGGTCCATTCATTCTGCGTCTGCGTCAGGGGGGTAGTATCAAGCGCATTGTCTCCCGAACTGTCAAATACGTTACCCGCCTTCGGGTAGGCAAACTCGGCGTAGGCAGTCAGATTCTGCTGAATCAGACTCTGCGGAATTTGGTTGCCCGGGAAGGGATCGCTGATGTACTGGCCAGGATTAGCCGGATCGGGCCGCGTGGTGAATGGATTGTAGATCTGCGTTGGCCAATCGCTTAAATCTCCCGCAAGCTCGGTAGCGGTTGGAACGTGCAGAGGAGTGTTACTGATCTGGGAGTAACGGAAACCTTGATAGGCACCGAAGAAGAACGTCTTGTTCTTGCCGTGATACAGCTTCGGAATTATGACTGGACCGCCGATCGAGCCCCCGAACTGATTTTGCGTATAAGGGGTCTTGGCCACGGTGGTAGGAAGAAAAAAGCTGCGGGCATCGAAGATGTCTTTGCGCGCGTACTCCCATGCCGAACCATGCAGGCTGTTGGTGCCGGATTTGGTCGTCACGTCGATGACGCCACCCAGCACGCTGCCGAACTCAGCGCTATCGGTATGCGAAACGACCTTGAATTCCTGTATCGCATCGATGATGGGCGGCACCGCATAGGTGCTAATAAACGCCCCGTAATTATTCAGACCGTCGGTGAAGAAGTAGTCGCTGCGGCTACTTTGCCCGTTGACGTCGGGAAAAAGCTGCGTGGAACCGACGGCCGCGGAACTCAACCAGGACTGGCCATTCTGACCGGTGTTTACCGGCGATACGCCGGGAGTCAGGATAAGAAGCTCAGTGAAATTGCGGCCGTTTAGCGGTAGATCGTTGACCTGCTGTGTCGAAATGACCGTGCCCAGGTTCGCGCTGGATGTTTGCAGCTGCGGCGTCGCCCCCTGCACGGTCACCGTCGAATTTTGCGTTCCCACCACCAGGGAGAAATTGATGGTGGCAACCTGGCTGACGGCGAGGGTCAGGCTCGGCACCTGTTTAGGGCCGAAAGCCTGGGCTGTTACCTCGATGGAATACTCGCCCGGCGTAACGTTGAAGAAGGAATAGGCTCCGGCGTTGTTGGAAACTGTTGTGTTCTCGACGGAGGTCTGAGTATTGCGCAGCGCAATTTTGGCGCCTGGAATCGCCGCTCCCGAGGAATCGGTGACGATCCCATTCACGGTAGCCGTGGACAGCTGCGCGAAACTCTTTTCTGGCGAAGCAAGGAGAAGCGCAACGAATAGGGCCGCAAAAGTCCCGACCTTCTGTAGGTTTCCTTGGGAACACCTCAAAGCCTTCATCTGACCTCCAGAGATAAATCGACTGCTTGATGGGCTTCGGCTTGGTAACGCCGGGAAGCGGCTTGCTATGGATGAATGGCCTGGAATGATGTAAACGACTTCACCGAGGGGGCCCTATTGCTGAGGTTCGATCACCGCTCAATACCGATCTGGATGCCGGCCTTTCCTCAAGACCCGCATTTCAAAATCATGAATATGGAGATGTGTATACACGATACCATACAATCGAAGCAAGCAAATTATCCTGGGTATCGCCTTCTACTCGTTTCTGGCGGAGATCCACCTCCGTCCGATCGGCTGTAAGCTGAAACGCAACAACTGGAGAATCACCATGCAACGGAGAGACTTCTGCAAACTATTCGCTGCCGCGGCGGCAGCATCATCCTTCCCGTCCTCCGCGCAGGCAGACGGTGCGGCACAATCAACTGCCGGCAATGGATTTGACTCCCTTACTGAGGACTACGCCAAATTTTGCGCGACGCCCGCTTCGGAAAGAGAGTTTTACTTCTTCGATGGGAAGAACCTGGTAAAGGAAAAACTCAACGAGCAGACATGGCAGCCATCCAACGCGCACTACCCCAAGGATCTGCCCCTTCCCGCCGGCTTTTGGGATGGCACGCCATCGGAGTCACCCATCCCCAATCTAGGCGGAGAAGGCCCATACAAGCCCAGTTGGGATTCCCTGCTGCAATACGATGTGCCCGAGTGGTATCGCGACGCCAAATTCGGGATCTGGGCGCACTGGAGTCCGCAGTGCGTGCCCGAAGCCGGCGACTGGTATGCGCGCGGGATGTACTCACAAGGCACCGATGCTGTCGATAATCCTGACGAGGACAAGCAGTATCAATTCCAACTGAATCACTATGGGCATCCATCGCGGTTCGGCTACAAGGATCTGATTGCCCAGTGGACACTGCTCAATTGGCAGCCGGAAGAGCTGATTCAGCGCTATAAAAAAGCCGGCGCCCGCCTGTTCATCGCACTTGCCAACCATCATGACAGCTTCGACACCTGGAACTCCAAACACCAGCCCTGGAACGCCGCCCATCTTGGACCGCATCGGGATGTTGTGGGCGAATGGGCCGCAGCCGCCCGCAAGCACGACTTGCGTTTCGGCGTCACGGTACACCAGGCGCGCAACTGGTTTTGGTTCCAAACTTCGCACGGCGCGGATAAAACCGGTCCATTAGTGGGCGTACCGTACGATGGCCGTCTCACCGCGGCCGAAGGCAAAGGTCAATGGTGGGAGGGGCTTGATCCACAGCGACTCTACGGTCCCAAGCACCCCTACAACGCGCTGCCGGCTATTTCTTATGTCAAGAATTTCTATGATCGCACTCGCGATCTGATTGATCAGCATGATCCCGATTTGCTTTATTTCGACGATGTCCTATTGCCGCTGGGCTGGGGTGGCATGAACATCGGTTCTTATTACTACAATCACAATTTGAAGACCCACAACGGAAAAATGGAGGCCATTCTCAATGTCAAGAGGGTGCCCGATCGACTGGCCAAGGCCGTGGTCGCCGATTACGAGCGCGGCATAACAAATCAGATCATGCCCTACCCGTGGCAGTCAGAAACCTGTATTGGAGATTGGCATTATCTGCGCAGCTTATACAACGAGCCCGGAGAATTCGGCGGCTACCTGCATCCGCGCGACATCATCCACTGGATGATCGACGCGGTGAGCAAGAACGGCACGTTTATTCTGAATGTTCCGGGCAAGCCGGACGGCACGATCGACCCCAAAGAGATCGCTGTCCTCGACAAGATCACAGACTGGATGCAGGTCAACGGTGATGCTATCTACGCTACGCGCCCCTGGAAGGTCTTCGGTGAGGGACCAAACATGCAAACTCGCGAGGGCTCGGACAGAGGAGGCGGAAACCAGACCGGCGTCAGCGTCAGTAATCTTGAAGCCACGGACATTCGTTTTACCCGGAACAAGGCCAACACCGTGGTTTACGCGATCGCTCTGGGCTCGCCCAAAGATGCGTTTGTCGTGCGCTCATTTGGAACAGAGGCTGCTACGAAGCCGGGAAAAATCGAGCACGTTCAACTATTGGGCACGGAGGAAAGGCTCAAGTGGAAGCAGACCGGGAACAGCTTACGCGTCGAGCTGCCAAAACATTATCATCCTACGACGGACTACGCGGCGGCACTGAAAATATCGCTGGCGTGAAAACCAGACAGCTTCGGAGCTGACTCGAAAACTGCTCAACAGGGATCTCGCCGGAAACTTTATGACCGCGCGTGAACATAGGGCTGTTTATGGATAATCCCTTTGCCTTGCTGAATGGTCACAATCTGCTCCGCGGCCACTGCGGGAAACTTGTCAACTTTGCCATCCGGCCAGCGAATGGATATCTCACTCGAGACCGCTCGGCCCAGGCCGAAGTGCAGGCGGAAATCGCTTTGCGACATAAATGAGCCGCCGCTCCGCACCTCGTCCATCTGGCTGCGTCCACCCGAAGTCACGGTGATTTGCGCACCGATCGCATCTCTGGCTGTTTCTGTCAATGCGCGAATCAAAATCGAATTTCCTAACCGGGGGCCAAAGTTCTTCAGCAGGGAAGCTCCCTCGCCCATGTTGACGATGACGATTTCCTGCTGCCCATCGTTGTCCAGGTCGCCGACGGCCAGTCCGCGGGATGAGTGCTGCGCGAGGATGCCCGGCCCGGCGATCGTTGACATGTTGTAGAACTGACCGTCGCCCCGGTTCCAGAACAGCAGCCTTGGCTGCTTGAACGATTCTCCCGCCTGGTCATGATCCACCTCAGGGTAAACATGGCCGTTTGCGACAATCAGATCCGGCCAACCATCGTTGTCAAAGTCCAGCGCAGATGTTCCCCAACCCACGTACTTTGCGCTCACCGCCAGACCGCTTTCAACTGTCTTGTCAGAGAAATTGTTCTTGCCCCGATTGCGATAGAACGTAGGCGTATCGTCGGCGAAGTTCGTCTTGAAGATGTCCAGCATGCCGTCATGCATAAAATCTGCCGCGGCAACGCCCATGCCGGCCTGTTCGGCTCCGTCGTCGTTGTATGCAACGCCCGCCTGAACGCCAATCTCTTCAAACAGCTTTCCACCCAGATTGTGGTAATAGAGGCTCGCCGTCGAGTCACACGCGACATAAATATCCGGCCAGCCGTCGTTATCGAAATCTCCCACCAGAGGACTAAAGCCGTAATACAGCTTTGCTGTTGTGATATGGAGACGGTCGGAGACATCGGTAAAGTGACCGTGCTTGTCGTTCTCATAAAGCGAGATTGTTTCGCCCGGGAGGCCGCGCGGGCCACACATCACGGGCAAGCCCTTCCACCGGCATTCAGACTTTTCTCCGGGATGTGGCGTTTGGGAGAGATCGAAATCGACATAGTGCGCTACCACCAAGTCGAGAAATCCATCCCGATTGAAATCGACGAAGGCACATCCGGTGCTCCATCGCCTTTGCGGCGTGGCCAGTCGTCGCTCTTTTGTTTCGTCGCGGAAGGTTCCATTTCCCTGGTTGTGAAAGAGGATGTTCTGTCCCCACTGGGTTACGAACAGATCGACATGGCCATCGTTGTCGATATCACCCGCACATACGCCTTGTCCCCAACCCTCGGCATGCGTCAGACCTGCTTTTTTGGTAACGTCCTCAAACTTCAGGCCGCCCAGATTGTGATAGAGAGAAAATGGGGCAGGCACAGTCTTGTTCGCCTGCAACCGGCCGCCATTGACCATAAAAATGTCGGGCAAACCGTCGTTATCGTAATCGATGATGGCAACACCCAAGCCCGTCGATTCGACGATGTAGAGTTTTCCTCTTTCCGATCCGGAAGTATTGACGTTCGACAAACCAGCTTCTGCCGCGATGTCCCTGTAGTCGATGACCGGAGCCTTCATTCCGGATGGCAGGGGTTGGGCGGGCACAGCGACTCCGCCACCGGTAGCCACTCCCATTTGCGCCTGAGCGCCGCTGCCCAGGAAATCAAGCAGCGCGATCATGCAAATGACAGGAACCAGCGCGCGGCGGCAATTTTCCATCATCACGCGAATTGTAGCTTGCGCGGGCGCGGTACGGCTGGACGTTCGGTGATTCGGATGTGGATCAACATGGCAAGAACGGCCACATGGCACCTCCGTTGCCGCTGGAACCATGGGATCATATGATTGAAAATCGACTTGAAGACACTTTTCGGATGTGAATGAGGTGCGGTCTGGGATCCTTCCGGCAAAGGGCTAACGTTTCATGCTCCGGGCAATGCACGGAAGGGCAAGGCCATTCCCGGCGGCACAGGTGGATGAAATCACGGGTGCTCACGCCTGGAAGATTCCGATGGTGCGCCCTCATCTGCATCCTGACGGTTCCCTGTTTTACCAGCGCGCTGTCGGCACAATCGGCTTCCGGCTGCACCGGATCTCCGGAGTTGGAGAGCGCCTTACGAACCCATCCTTCAACGGATTCCTACAACGCCTTAGGGGTCTACTTCGGCGGCAAACATCAATATTCGTGCGCTGTTTCCGCATTCGAGTCTGCACTTCGCCTGGACCCGAACGCATGGGAAAGCCATTACAACCTGGCGATTGCTCTCAATTCCAGCGGGGACGCAAAGCGCGCATACGAGGAGATGGGGACAGCATCGCGCCTCAACCCAGAAGCGCCGCAAGTCCACCTCGGCCTGGGCTTAGTGCTCAGTAACCTGCAACAACCGGACGCCGCAATCAGCGAATTCCAGGCAGTTCTCAAGGCTGATCCCAAGTCGATTCCAGCGCTCGACGGAGTCGCCAAGCAACTAACCGCAGAAAAAAAATACTCCGCCGCGGTTTACTCGCTGCGAGATGCCCCGCCCGACGAAGAACTGCAGATGGATCTGGCAATCGCCTATTCCAGGAACGGCGAACCCAGTAAGGCGAGCCAGGTGTTGTCGACAATACTGAAGGCGAATCCGGCAAATGAGCACGCCCACGTCACACTAGGCATCGTGTACACGCAGCAGTCCCGCTACCACGAGGCCGCCGATGAATTTCAAGCGGCGCAGCGTCTGGACCCGGCGGATGAACTCGCCCGCGTATCGTACATCAAGACACTCATCATTCTTAAGCAGTACAACGACGCATTACCCGCGGTTCAGGAATATCTACGCCTGCAACCGCATAGTTTCGATGCCTTGGAGCTTGCCGGCGAGGTTCAACGCGGCCTGGGCAATTACCCTGAGGCAGAAACGCTCCTCCAACAGGCGGTCGCCATCAACCCCAATAATTTTAATGCCCGATATTTTTTAGGGGTGGTGTTGGCAAAACTCGGCAAACCGGCTGAGGCGCGCGTGCAATTGGAAAAGGCAGTGCAGTTGGATTCCACGGCCGGCGAAGCGCACTTTCAGCTTGCCGGCGTTCTTCGGTCACTGGGCCAGGAAACTCAAGCCCGCGAAGAGCTAAAGATCGTCCAGCAAAAGAAAGAGGAACACATAGAACAGGATGTAGCCATCACCCAGGCTAATGAGGCGAATCAGTATCTGCAGTCAGGGGACCCGCAGAAGGCTACAGAAATGTATCAGCATTCCATTTCCAAAGATGCGAACAACGGCCGAACCTATTACGATCTAGCTCTGGCTCTAGACCGGCAGGGGAAATACGTTGAAGAGCGGCAGGCTCTTGCAAAGGCCATTGAGCTGGATGCAAAGTTCGCTCCGGCGCATAACCAAATTGGTTTTCTAGATCTGCAGGCGGGTAAAACCGCCGAGGCGGAAAACGAGTTCAAGACAGCAATCTCCCTGGATCCTGAAAACGTCGAAGCCCAGAACAATCTGGGTGTGTTGTATGGACGCATCGGCAAGACCGCGCAGGCAGAGCAGTTGTTCCGCCAGGCGACCCAAGACAATCCTCAATACGGAGAGGCATTTGTAAATCTGGGTTTGGTTCTGGCAAGCGAATCGCGCTTCTCCGAAGCGGAGCAGGCTTTGCGCAAGGCTATAGAGATCAGTCCGAACCGCACCACCGCTCTCTCCGCGGAGGGCATGGTATTGATGCGTCTGAATCGAAGCGGCGAGGCCGCCGGATATTTGCGTAAGGTCTGCACGCTCGATCCCAATTCGCCTAGCGCGCATTTAGATCTTGGCACTGCCCTGGCAGACGCACGCGACTGGCCTGGCGCAATTACCCAGCTGCAGGAGGCGCTGAAGCTCTGTGGAAGCTGCAATCTGGAGCCGGGACTACATAAACATCTTGGGTTGATCTACTGGCACTCGGGAGATCTGGCAGACGGACGCGCGGAACTTCTAAAAGCTCAAGCGGTGTCTCCAGACGACGAGGAAGTAAAGAAGGCCCTGGCCGAGCTGCCACCGCAATAGACGCTCTTCTCCCTGGCCGTCTTCTGAGTTTGCGCTTGCCGCGCTGACCATGCGCATGGAGAATACGGGCATGCGCTGCAACGGTGTTGAATGTATCTGGTGTATCTTGCTTTTCGTTTGCAGCGTTGCACTGCCGTTGGCTGCGCAAGACATCGATTCTGTCGTTACCGATCAAAATCGCACCGTTCCCACAATTGCCCAGGAGATCGAGGACCCGGGAGAGCGTGCAGCGTTCCTCGCTCTGTACCAGACACAAGATCCGCACAGAGTTCAGTCTCTGACGCGCACATTCCTTGAGCAGTACCCGCAATCAGCATTTCTTGCAACCGTGTATGAGCGGGCAGCACGCAGCAGCTTCGACCTGGGAGATCTGACCGCGGGCCTGAGCTTTGCCCACCAGTCTCTCGCTCTGTTTCCGGAGAATCCGTTGCTCCTCGTCGCGACTGCCGACGTACAGGCTCGCACGGGCCACCCGGAAGCTGGGCTTGAGAGCGCTCGCGATGCACTGGATTACTTTGATCGCTTCGCTCGCCCGAGCGCCATCTCCGAGAAGGATTGGCCGAACATCAAACGAATGCAGCAAGGTACCGCATGGTTTGTGATTGGCCGTGCCCAAATGACGCAAGCTTTAGCCCTCCCGGCAGGCGCTGGTCAGGATGCGCTCGCCAACCAGGCTACTTCATCCCTGTCGCAGGCGTCGGCCCTCAACCCTGACGATCCTGAGATCCTCTATCTTCTCGGAGTTCTCCATTTCGCAGGGCACAACTTGCCCGAAGCTATGGCGGACTTTGGCGCAATCTACAAGCGGGGAGGAGACCTCGCTCTCAAAGCACGCACACAATTGCTTACGATCTACAACTCGCAAATTGCGGCAACGCCGGGCATGAACATCAGCTTCGACATGTTCCTCAGCAACTCACAGAAGGCGCCGCCTTCCATTTCAACTCAACCCTCTGCCGGGGCTGGTCGATCGGCGGTTCATCTTCCAAGCTATGCCGGCTCCGCCACCTGCAAGCTGTGTCATGCAGACATATATGAACAGTGGATGCAGACGGGCATGTCGAAAATGTTGCGCCCATACCAGCCGCAAAACGTGATTGGCGATTTCATCAAGGACAACGAATTCTACGCCGGCGACGATATAACGTATCGTTACGGGAAGCTCCGGATTATCCCGGCGCCCGATCGCAAGCCATTTGCCCGCATGGTTCTCCAGAACGGCCACCACTTCTTTGAAATCAAACAATCGGACGGGCAATGGCACACATATCCGGTGGATTACACGATCGGTTCCAAATGGCAGCAGGCCTATGCCACAACCCTGCCAAATGGAGAGATTCATGTCTTTCCAATTCAATACAGCACGATCCAGAAGAAGTGGGTGAATTACTGGAAGGTCATTGACGTCTCCGGCAGCGAGCGTTCCAACCCCTTCCGTTGGGAGAAATTGGATAATGCGACCAATTACAAGCTAAACTGCGCCGTCTGTCACACCAGTCAACTACGCAATACCGGTCTCGGTGGCTCCGATCAGCTAGTTTTCCGGGAACCGGGAATCGATTGCGAGATGTGCCATGGTCCCGCGGGAAAACATGTCGCCTCCATGCAGAAAGGAAGCATGTACTCCAAGAACCCAATCGATCCCCCGGTTGCATTTGGCCAGATCAGCAACCGGCAATTTGTAAGTATCTGCGCGCAGTGCCATATGCAATCCAACCTGCACACGGCGAGCCCTCAGGGGGAGCGAAATTATTCGAGCACCGGCACCTTTTTTCTGACAAATGCGTCTCTGCCGCTGGATGAAGTTTCCCGCAAGGGATTTTATAAGGATGGCCGCTTCAACCAGACTACTTTTATCGTTGAGGCGTTGGAGCGCTCGAAATGCTTCCGTAAAGGCCAGGTATCTTGCGGTTCCTGTCACAATCCGCACAGCCCGGATTCCAATTCCAACCCGACTTCATTGAGGTTCAAGGACGACCAGGACCGCATGTGCACTGGATGCCATAC
The DNA here is from genome assembly GCA_963743365.1 of uncultured Acidobacteriaceae bacterium. Classification (GTDB taxonomy): domain Bacteria; phylum Acidobacteriota; class Terriglobia; order Terriglobales; family Acidobacteriaceae; genus PALSA-350. Next base: position 188,471 of record CAVUQE010000005.1, on the reverse strand, counting down.
GAAATTCGAAAACAAGGTGAATGCGGCGGCGCACACCCATCACCCCATCAATGCAGAAGCCAGCCGTTGCGTCTCCTGTCACATGCCGAGGATTGTCGACGGGCTTCTTTTCCGTGCGCGATCCCATCAGATGGATGACCTTCCCAATCCTGAGATGACAGAGCGCTTTGGACAGCAGGAAAGTCCGAACGCCTGCCTGCTCTGTCATACGGAGAAGTCCCCGCAATGGGTTCGCAGCTCTTTACAGAGTTGGAAGAGATAAAGAACGGGCTTGCATGTCCAAACTGGTATCGTGTATACACATACATGCCATGAAACCCTATAAGCCCGTTCTGGTCAGAGCAACCTCGGCACCGTCTGCACTACCACGACAAACACTTGTCTCCACCGCGGTGGATGCGCTGCGCCAGCGAATCATCGGAGGCGAGTTTCAGGAAGGCGAATCGCTCAACCAGGTAACCATTGCTCGCGAATACGATATCAGCCGGATCCCGCTGCGAGAGGCGATGCGCCAGTTGGAAGCGGAGGGTTTGCTGGTATTCCGGCCGGGCAAGGGCGCGGTAGTCTCGGGCCTCTCTCTACAGGAGATTAACGAGGTGATCGACCTGCGCGCAAAAATCGAACCCGATCTCCTGAGCAAAGCTATTCCTCTTCTCACAGCGGAAGATTTCGAGCAGGCAAATAGCATTCTCGACGAATATGAAGCGGCCCTGCAGACCAATGAGATCGCAACCTGGGGCGAGTTCAACTGGCGTTTTCACTCCACCTTGTACGCCCCAAGCGGGTGCACCATTACGATGGGAATTCTGCAGAATCTGCACCGTCTCAATGAGCGCTATGCTCGGGTTCAGATCTCGGTCACCCGTTGGGAGCAGCGCGCCAAGCAGGAACACCGCGCGCTGGTGGCGATCTGCCAAAAGCGAGACAAGCGCAAGGCCACAGCGCTGCTCAAGGCCCACATCCTCACCGCCGGACAGGCGCTGATCGGTGTCATCGAGCAGCAACGCAATACCGACCGAGACCTCGCGAAGACAAAATAGCATGCCGCCGAAAATTACGAAGATCGAAGCGTTCAAGGTAGATCTTCCCCTGCGGGAAGGGGTCTATAAATGGTCTCGTGGCAATAGCGTCAAGGTCTTTGACTCGACGGTCGTCGCCATCCACACCGATTCAGGTGTCACCGGCTACGGAGAGGTGTGTCCGCTGGGGCCGGCTTATCTTGCCGCCTATGCCAATGGCGTTCGCACCGGCATCGGCGAGCTTGCCCCGTCTCTTATCGGCCTGGACCCAACTGCTGTGTCGGTGGTCAATGATTGCATGGATGATAGCCTGCGCGGGCATCCCTATGTGAAGTCGGCACTCGATATAGCGTGTTGGGATATCTTGGGCAAGGTCAGCAATCTGCCGCTTGTAGCTTTACTCGGTGGCCGTTATGGCGATGCTTTTCCGCTCTATCGGGCAATCTCCCAGGAGAGCCCCGAAGAAATGGCCGCGAAGGTCTCTGCGTATCGCGCCGAAGGATACACAAAATTCCAGCTCAAGGTCGGCGGGGTCCCGGATATGGATATCTGTCGTATCACCAAAGCCGCCGAGAGACTCCAGACGGGAGACGTTTTGGTAGCCGATGCAAATGCCGGCTGGAGCCAACATCAGGCCATGCGGGTCGCGGATGCGCTCCGTGATATCGACGTATATATCGAACAGCCGTGTGCCAGCTATCGCGAGTGCCTCGCGGTCAGGCGTAATACACATAAGCCCTTCATCCTGGATGAGGTGGTGGACAGTATGTCCATGGTGGTCGACGGATTAGCAGATCAGGCCATGGACGTAGTCAACTTGAAGATTTCGAAAGTTGGCGGCCTTACCAAGGCACGGAAAATCCGTGACCTGTGCGTTTCGCTTGGCATCGCTCTCACCATAGAAGATAGCTGGGGCGGCGATATTGTGACCGCTGCAATTGCACATTTGGCACATAGCACGCCGCCCGGATATCTCTTCTCTTCTACCGACTTCAACAGCTATGTCACCGTGAGCATCGCAGAGGGTGCTCCGCAAAGAAACCAGGGGTGGCTTGCTGCCTCTGAGCTGCCTGGTCTGGGAATCGAGCCAAGGTGGGACGTGCTTGGCCATCCTGTTCTCTCCATTTCCTGAGCATCGGCGCAATTCGACGAGAAGGGCTCGACACAATGGTCAATCTATCGCGACGCGGTTTTGCCAGGCTAGCCCTTATGAATGGACTGTGGGCGCCGGCTGCCCTGCCTTCTATCGCCGCAATCGCCGAATCATCGGGCTCTTCCCTCGCCATTCCGCAGCCTTCTTCGTCTGCAATGCGTGCTCCCGGCGCGGAAACGCCAAGCCAGGATGTCCGGTGGAATAGGAACGGCTTTCAATCTGCACGACCTGGCAAAAAGCTACGCATGCCTCCCGAATAAGTGGCTCTGAGCCATCGGCATGGATTGAGTCATCACGCGTATTCGAGTACGCCATGGAGAACCCGAACGTGAAACGACGTCAGTTCCTGGAATCAATCGCCGCTTCGACTGCGGCACTGGCCCTCCCCCATGAGCTTCATGCCGGTCTGCAGTCTCCTGCACCTCAGGAGGCGGCAGGAGTCGCGACTACCCCAAACACCTCTCTTTGGTATCGCAAACCGGCAGAAAAGTGGATACAGGCGCTTCCCCTGGGAAACGGGCGCATAGGCGCAATGGTCTTCGGCAAAACCGCTGGCGAGCGGATCCAACTCAACGAAGAATCGGTGTGGAGCGGAGGTCCCTACGACCCCACAAATCCGAAGGGACCGGAAGCGCTCCCCGAGATTCGCCGGCTTGTTTTCGCCGGCGAGGATGTCAAAGCTCATCGGCTCTTTGGGCGCTCGATGTTTGGATTGGCCATTCCCCAGATGCAATATCAACCCATGGGAGATCTGTGGCTGACATTTCCCAAGCAGAGCCAACCCCCCGATAAAGCTCGGCAATTAGCAACCGACTTTGCTCTCATCTCTCCGCGGCCGGTAACCGATTACGAGCGCCGGCTCGATCTGGACACAGCCATCGTCTCCGTCCGGTACCGCATCGACAATACTCTGTTTACGCGGGAAGTTTTCATCAGCCCTGTCGATCAGGTGATGGTCGTCCGGCTCACTGCCGACCGGCCAGGACAGCTAACGTTTACCGCTGCGCTCACCGTGGGAAACCAGGAACAACGCGACGGAGATGCGCGCTACGATGCGGTCGCGCCCAACGAGCTGGTCTCACGCGGAAGGGCCATGTCCGACGAGGGCATTGATGGAAAAGTTTGGTTCGTCAACCATGCCAAGGTCATTACAGCCGGCGGAGCCATCAGCCTGGGAGAGGGAGAACTCTCTGTCGTAGGGGCTAACTCAGCCACCATCCTGGTTGCCGCAAGAACCAGTTACGTCGATTATCAGAACGCTGACCGTGATCCGGCGCCGATGGTTGTGAGTGATCTGCAGAGAGCGGCGGCAAAATCCTATGAACAACTGCGGCTCGACCATATAGCGGAGCACCAGCGCCTCTTCAAGCGTGTCTCCCTGGACCTGGGCTCATCGAAATTCGCCGCTCTGCCCACAGACGAACGCCTGAAACAATTTCCAAAGACGAATGATCCGGGCGTCCCTGCCCTCTATTTTCAATTTGGCCGCTATCTCATGATTTCCAGCTCCCGTTCCGGATGCCGTCTCCCTGCAAACCTGCAGGGTATCTGGAATGAGTCCCCCACTCCTCCATGGGGCAGCAAATACACCACCAACATTAACCTCCAGATGAACTACTGGCCTGCGGAAGTCGTAAACCTTTCCGATTGCGCAGACTCTCTGTTTCAGCTCATAGCTGATCTAGTAGAACCGGGTACCCACGTGGCTAAGGTGAACTACGGAGCGGACGGCTGGGTACTGCATCAGAATACCGACCTGTGGCTTGCGTGCGCGCCTATGGATGGTCCCACATGGGGAACCTTCGCTACTGCGGGAGCGTGGCTCTGTACTCACCTGTGGGAGCATATTCTGTTCAATGGCAGCAAAGAGGATTTGCAAAAGTTTTATCCCCTGATGAAGGGGTCGGCGCAATTCTTTCTGTCCACACTGGTCGAACATCCCACACGGAAATGGATGGTCACTTGTCCGTCGATGTCCCCGGAGCACTATCCGACCAGCTTGTCCGAGAGCGTCCCTTTTTGGGATGAAGTAACAAACCTTCACCTCAAAGGCACCACCATTTGCGCCGGCCCGACCATGGACATGTCGATCCTGCGGAGCTTGTTCGATGCCTGTATGGAAGCCAGCGAGATGTTAGGCATCGATGCGGACCTTCGCAGTCGTCTGCAAGCCACGCGCGCCAAGCTGGCGCCCTTTCAGATCGGCAAATACGGCCAACTCCAGGAATGGATCGAAGATTGGGACGAGCCGACCGATCATCACCGCCATCTTTCCCCGCTCTGGGGACTCTATCCAGGTAGTGAGATCACCCCGAGGAAGACGCCCAAACTTGCTGCCGCGGCGGCCAAGCTGCTTGATTTTCGCGGCGAACGTGGGCCTGGCTGGACGATGGCCTGGAAGATTTGCCTGCGCGCAAGGTTGTTGGACGGCGAAATCGCAGCTCGCACGCTTGCCGACTTGCTGACGGCAATGGACGACGATCAGATCAGCTACAAAGATGGTGGCACTTACCTCAACCTGATGAACGCCGAACCCTTTCAACTGGATGCCAATATGGGAGCAACGGCCGGCATCGCCGAAATGCTTATACAGTCCCATGCCGGTGAGATCCACCTTCTCCCTGCCCTTCCCGCGGCGTGGGCCAATGGCTCCGCGGAGGGATTCAAAGCGCGCACCGGTTTCGTGGTCGATATGAAATGGAAAAACAGTAAGATCACTGCGGCAACCATTCATTCCGGCCTGGGCAGAGTGTGCAGAATTCGCAGCGTTGTGCCTATCTCGCAGGTCTCCCGGGCCAATACAACGATTCCGTTCACTCGCCCGGAACAGAATGTTGTTGAATTTCAAACCGCGGCCGGGGAAAGCTATAGCATTGGCCTCTAGCCGCTGACTGCCCAGGTATGCGGCCTCACCTCTCCCTCAATTTTGCACTCGTTCGAATCTTCTTTTGACCGCGGTCAAATATGTCTTGACGAGGCTATCCTCCAACGCGCAAAATTTGACCATGGTCAAAAATGATCCCGCTACCGGCAAGGGTGAGCAAACTCGGACGCAGATATTCGCGAGCGCTCTGCAGCTGTTCAGAGAGCGGGGCTTCGAGTCCACAACCATGCAAGAGATCGCCAAGCATGCCATGGTGGTCAAGAGCGCCGCCTACTACTACTTTCCCAGCAAAGAAGCGATCGTCCAAACCTACTACGCGACCGTGCAATCAGAGCAGGAACGCTTGTGCGAAGAAGCGTTCGCCGCAACCAGGGACCTGAGAACTCGTTTATCGGTAGCCCTTCACTCGAAACTCGACCTGGCAAAAGACGATCGCAACCTGCTCGGAGTGGTATTCCGGTATACCGGGGAGCCGGAACATCCGCTCTCCTGCCTCGGGCGAGGGACAGCGGAAATCCGCCGCCGCAGTACACAGGTCTTCCGCGATGCGATTGCTGAAGAGAAGCTGCCCCATGACCTCAGGGAACTACTGCCGGTTGCGTTATGGGCGCTCCAGATGGGTCTCCTGGTCATGTTTCTCTATGACCCGTCAAAGAATCAAAGGCGAACGCGACACATGGTAGATGGAGCGCTCGACCTCACCCTGAAGCTGCTTGGCATTGCAAAGCTTGCGATATTGAAGCCGATCAGGAGCAGGATTCTTGTGCTGTTGCGAGAAGCAGAGCTTCTGCCCGGAGTGTAATCATCTTATGATTCGACTCCAACAGACGACACACATTGACGCTCCGATCCAACGTTGTTTTGACCTCTCCCGCAGCGTCGAAGTGCATCTACTGTCGAACGTTCACTCAGGAGAACAAGCGGTTGCGCTCAGCGGCAAGACCTCCGGCCTGGTCGGTCTGTATGAAGAGGTGACCTGGCGCGCCAAACACTTTGGCGTCTGGCACAATCTGACCAGCAAGACCACCGCAATGAAACCGCCCTTCTACTTCCAGGTCACCATGGTTCGCGGAATCTTCCGCTTTATGCAGGCGGACCACCTCTTTGAAAGTCTCGAATCGGGTGGAACCGGAATGAAAGATGTTTTCTCGATTGCCGCCCCTCTTCCCCTGCTCGGTCCGCTGGCTGAGACGCTTTTCCTGCGACGCTACATGCTGGCTTTGCTGCGTGAGCGCAATGCTGTCATCAAGCGTGTAGCGGAGTCTTCGGAGTGGGAACAATATCTGTCCAGCCTTTCCGAGCAGAGAAAAGATGTCCCGTTATGAAGATCATCATTGCTGGAGGTTCCGGACAAATCGGGACTATCCTCGCTCGGCACTTTCACCGGGAGGGTCAGAGCGTGGTTGTCCTCAGCCGTAGCTTGCAAAAGGTACCCTGGCGCGTAGTTCATTGGGATGGCTTCTCCTTGGGTCCGTGGCTCGACGAACTCAATTACAGTGACGTTCTGATCAACCTTGCAGGTAGGAGCGTGAATTGCCGCTACAACCGGAAGAATCGCCAGGAAATTCGTGACTCGCGTGTGCTGTCTACGCGGATCCTTCATCAAGCGATGGCCGCGACCGAACACCCACCTGCAGTTTGGCTCAATGCCAGCACTGCAACTATCTACCGCCACGCACTGGACCGCCCGATGGATGAGGTGACTGGGGAACTCGGTGGTAACGAGGCAGGGGCGCTTGATACCTGGAACTTTTCCATTGAAATTGCGAAGGCCTGGGAAGAAGCTTTCTTTTCAACTCAAACTCCCGGAATCCGAAAGGTTGCCCTCCGCAGCGCCATGACCTTCAGTGCCGATCGAGGCGGCGTGTTCGATGTATTTCTTAAGCTCGTGCGCCACGGTCTCGGTGGAACTACTCTGCCCGGCACTCAATTTGTCTCGTGGATTCATGAGGTCGACTTCATTCGGTCGATTGAGTTCCTCATCGCGAGGACAGAGCTCACTGGAACCGTAAATTTAGCCTCTCCACACCCGCTTCCGAACCGCGAGTTCCTCGCCATTCTTAGAAAAGCCTGGGGTACTCGCATCGGTTTGCCAACCACAGGGGGAATGCTGGAACTTGGCACCTTCCTGCTGCGCACGGAATCTGAATTGGTGCTCAAGAGTCGCCAGGTTGTTCCCAAGCGGCTCCTCGAAGCTGGCTTTCAATTCAAATATCCAACCTGGTCCCTGGCCGCGCAAGACCTGGTCGCCCGATGGAGGGAGGCGCATCCATGAGGGCCCATCTGGCATACACGACGTCCAGGCCCAGGCGGCTTGGACGTCGTGTTGAACCACATTGGGAAATGTGTACTACCACACGGTTCGTCGTGTAGTAGCCTCCATTGTTTTTCCCGCCTCTTGATCCTAATGTTTAATTACAAAGTCCGCGATGCTCGCCCCGGATAGAATGTGCCGCTTTGGCAGCGAACGACACGTTTCCTGACGACCGGCATCTATCCTGCTCAAGCGAAATACCTGGAGTAGCGCGCTAACCGTTTGTGACGGCAGCATCTTCCGGAGAGGAATGTCATGGTCAATGATTCAGTCGGAGCCTTGCATATCGCATTAGCGGCCGCGGTGGTCGGTTGGTTGGTATTTTGTATTTCTCACTCCGTGGCGGTCTGGAAGAAACGAAATGCCAACGGAAGTTCTCGGAGCTCTCGTGGTCTCCTGTATGTCGGACTGTTGTTATGTACGGTAGCGCTCGCGGGGGGCTGGTTGAACCGCGAGTTGACGAGGCGGGCAGGCGTCATCCTCGGTACCGACTTCTTCGTGGTGCGCGCCCATGCAAGGACGACCCCCCATCTCGTCCAGGGAGACTCCGTCGATCAGGGCGCCCGCCTGGCCAGCTTTGATGATCTTGAAGTGGACCGGGAAGAACAGCATCTTAGAGGCGATATCGCGGTGTTGGATGAACAGATCGCCGACGCTCGACTGAAGCCGTTGGTGCTTGATCCGGAAGTCCTGCGCTTGTTGCAGGATGCGAACGACTCGCAACGTGGCCGCCTTTCTCAACTCGGCTATGGAGTACTGCACGGCGCTCAAGCCGGCCCCTTCTCGGCTCAGGCTATCAAGGGCGATGAACTGGTCAAGGCTCAACAAGCTCAGAGCACAGCAGCCGAGCTGCAGTACGAACGAACTGCTTCACTGGTGAAAGATGGCATCGTCGCCCGGAGTAAGTTGGACGCGGCGGCCGCCGCGGCACAGACCGCCGCACAGAAGTTACGCGAACGGGAGAATCTCATTCAAGAAACGAGAGCGGGGACCGACGCGATAGCGCAGGCGACGGTGACGATCGCTCGCGACGAGGGGCGCGCGAAGGCCGAACGAACGGCGGAGTTAGCGGAACTTGAAGCGAGGCGTTCTGAGCTGCGCACGAGTTTGCTCCAACTCCATCTTGAGCGCAGTGTCACGGCGCCCTTCGGCGGCACGGTTGTTTACCGTCACCCATCCCCTGCACTCGCTGAAGATGACCAGGTCATACTCGCTTTGGCAAAAGGATCCGGCTTCCTGGCAACCGTGCAAGTTCCGGCACGGGAAGCGGCCATGCTGGCGCCTGGCCAGGAGCTAAGGCTGAAGCTTAACCACTCTCTGGTGAGCGAAGAGATTATCGGCCGGCTGCAGTCGGTGCAGCCGGTTTCCGGGTACCCGAACCGCCGTGACTTGCTGATCGCATGCGATCTTCCTCCGGAGCAGTTTGCAGCCCTCTCTAAAGGGACCATACCTGTCACTTTGCAATGGCGGCCGCCGATCTACACCGACCGGTTCGCACAAGCGGGATTGGTGTTCCTGATCCTGTCAATGGTTGCGTGGCTCCTCTCGCTGGTACGTGCGTGGGTCCGGGCCGCCGGATCAAATGCCGACGCGGAAGAGGTCGACCGCGTTCTCACACAACTTGGCCTGTCTGCCCGGGAGTTCGTGGCGCGATGACGACCGATGCGCAGCGCTCGCAGCTGATACCAACAAGTCCAGACACTTCGTGGCTTTTCTGGATGACTCTCTGTTTTGGGTCTTTCCTGGCCATCTTTGCCCCATATAGGTTTTGCTCTGGAGCCGTTCAACTGATCGATAGGGATGGTCTAAATCTCACCTCGATTGGCCTATACTGCATGGCTTCCCTATCGGGCCTGATGGGTCTGCGCTGGTGCGTTCTGTTCATCTTGTCCTACGCAAAAATATCCCGGCAAGATCGGGAGCTGGTACTGCCGCGCGACGCTTCCCTGCCCTACGTATCTATCCTGGCGCCCGCTTATTGCGAGGCTGCTTGCGTCAAGGATGCGATGAGCGCGCTGGTGCGTATGGATTATCCGGCATACGAGGTGATCTTCGTCGACGACGGCTCGAAAGACGACACCTACATGCTGGCGAAATCCTTCGCCGGAACGCATCACTCGGAGCATGGCGTGTGTGATGTGCGAGTGTTCACCAAGCCAAATCAGGGCAAGTGGAGCGCTCACAACTACGGCCTGAGGCATGCCTGCGGAAACCTGATTCTTTGCATCGACGCCGATTCGCGAGTGGAAACCGGCGCGCTCAGGTTGATGGTGCGCCACATGCGCGATCTGAGCGTAGGCGCTGTTTCTGGTCAAATCCGAGTCCGTAACAGAAAGTCGTTGGCCGGGCTGTTTCAAGCCTTTGAGTATGTCCTTGCAAACGGTGCTCTCCGTCTCGCACAAGGCGCCACGGGTTCCGTGATGATTGTTCCGGGGCCGATCGGGCTCTTCCGGCGCGAGGCCCTGGAATGCGTGCAAGCCGAAAATGAACGGGCGCGCGGTTGGGAGGATGGTGACCTACGAGGGCCATTCTCTCCCCTCACTTTTGCCGAGGATTTCCATCTTTCCCTTTCCATGCTTTCCCTGGGCTATCGAGTGGAGTACGAGCCCCATGCAATCGCCCATACCAAGGCCCCATCCACACTCGCGGCGCTGATCAACCAGCGATACCGTTGGAACCGCGGAACCTTGCAGGTTGTCTTATGGTACCTGCGCAGAACCATGCGCGGAGGTAAGTCGCCGCTGAAGGTCAAAACATGGATTGCAGCCGCATTCATACCGGATTTTTTCTTTTTCCCAGTACTTTACTTCATCGTTCTCGCGAACATGCTTTTGTACTTCATTCACGGCGGCAGCCTTTCCAATCTAGCTCCATGGGCTGCGGCCGCAATTATGATCAATGTGATGACAGGAAGCTTGTATGCCGTCGCCCATCGGGACCATATTTGTCTTTCCCTGCTCTCGCCGTTCTTCGATTTCTACCAGGGTATTCTGCTGAACTGCGCGTGGCTCATCGCCATTTTCGACGAGGCGAGAGGCGCGCGAATGCGCTGGTAAGAAACAGGCGATGCCCCAGATGCATACGGGGGGCTCAGCGGTCGTCTCCCATGACTGTCACAGGATTTACGATGGAAGCGCGATATGCGGGAATTACAGCCGCAATCATGACCGCAAGCGCGGGCGTTAGCGCGGCCATCAGCCACCCCCAAATGGGTGGCGAACTAATGGCTGCTTCTCGCACCACAATGTGCAATAGTGCAAGTGATAGAGAGATACCGATCACTGTGCCCGCTGAGGCAAGTCGCGCTGCTCTCCTAAATACGGTAAAAGCTATGTCCCAGCGCTGAGCCCCAAACGCCATATAAAGAGCGAGTTCGCGACGACGCTGGCGCTCAGCATCCGACTGGACACTCAGCAGGCCCAGAAAACTTAATACCAGCGCAGTAGCCGCCGACGCGCCTAGGATCACCATCGCAATCCGCAAGGGCGCGAGACCAGACTGAGCGAGCTGCGTATCCAACGTCCTTATCACAACGGGAGCCGCCTTGGGTCCTGCTATGGATTCAATCGCACGCCGCAGATCCGCCAGCATGCGATCATTCCGTTTCGGAGCTTCGAGAATGAGTGTCATGCGAGGAGGGGCGTCCTGCCACATTGGAAGATACATTGTGGGTTCTTCCTGTCGCTGGAATGAACCCAGCAGATGAGAACCGACTACCCCGATGACAGCAGTGCGGACGCCATAATCATCGATGAGCCCGGCCCCAAGCGGATTGCTGCCGAAGCCGAGGCCAGCTGCTTCTTGATTGATCACGGCCACTCGATCCTCATCAGCCAATTGATGATTGGAGAATCCTTGGCCAGCAATCAACGGAAGGCCAAGTTCATCGAAATAGCCTTGTGAAACAACGTTGACGTTTAATTCAATGTGCGTCGAAGGTAAGACGATGGGTACGCGGAAACGCGCACGCGAAACTCGGCCGGGCGCGGCTGAAGGGCCCCCATAGTTGTAGAAAATGGTTGGGGTTTGCCTATTCAACGGAGTCGTCGAATTTCGCTTGACTACACCAATAACCTCGGTCGGCACGCCGGCTGGATCCTGGATAAGAGTGCCTACCGTTTCCCGGCCGTAAAGTAGCGCGGCAGCCTCTTCATCTACAACTACGACTTTGCGACCTTGATCTCGTAAGCTGAACAACCGGCCGACAGTTGGTTGCGTGTCTATCAATTCAAGCGACTTTGGTGTAAGCCAATCGATGTCCAATGCAACTTCGCGATAACTTGTAGCTGACGGCTGAATCCTAAAAGATTGCCATGTTGGCCGATCGCCGGGCAGTCGCGCTGCCCATGCCAGCGATGAAAGCGTGGCTGTCGACTTTACCTTCTGCTCGACTTCTGCGAAATACCTCGTATCAGCGTCTGGGTTCGCCGGTGCTTGTACAGTGAGAAGGATTGGATCGCCGAGGCGCTTTCCGGCGGCAGTTTCGAGCGTCGAATGAAAGATCTCTGTGGTAAGAACCGCACAGGTAATGAGCATGCAGCACGTGGCTATTTGCCCAACCGCCAAAGCAGTTCGCAATCGTTGCACTGTTTTTGAAGGCAATCCGCTCTCGCGGCGAAGAATGGTCCACGGACGATCAGTGGATGTCGCAAAGATCGGGAATATTCCGCATAAAACAGTAACGCTTACACATGAGAGCGAAGCCGCGATGATGGGGAGTAACCGTGGTGCGAAAACAAGATGCTCTGCGTCCTGCTGAAAGAGAAGAACCGGGATAGCATGTTCTGCCCAAACGGCTAAGAGCATGCCGAAAGCTCCACCGGCAAGCGAGATTACGATGCTGTCCGACAACAATTCCCCTAGCAGTTTCGCGCGCGTGGCGCCGAGCGCGATGCGTAGAGAGGTTTCACCCGACCGCTTGACAACTCGCCCAAGCAGCAACGAACCTACGTTGATACACGCGATAAAGAAGACGGCCCCCGCAGCGAAATTCATTAGCCTGACTACGCGCGAAAGTCCTTGAGTCATTACCGGGGGAGTGCCCGTAAAGGGAATGACGCTCACTGCCTCAGAAGCGCCCAACTTCAAGCGAAGCGCCGCTTCTGCTCTGCCAGTCGAGACGCCGCGGCGGAGATGCGCGAAAACCAAGAGATCTCGGCCGCTTTCCTCTACGCCATTCAAACTCCTCGGTTGCAAAGGCACCCAGACGTCCGTGGAGCGGTCGCGATATAACCCTTCCAGCTGAATTGGCGCAACGCCAGTGATCGGATAATCTACGTTGTCGATTCGAATACGGTTCCCAATCGCATCAGCCCTGCCATCGAAGTCACTCTGCCAAAGGCGGTAGCTAAGGACTACCCCGTTTCGCAGTGGCACTTTGAGTGCCGCTGCCATGTTGGGCATGACGGCGGCCACGGTCACGATCTCTAGGCGGTCACCGATCGTGATTTCACTCGGTGTAACCCGGGCCGCTTCTATCCAATCAAAGGCCTCTACTCGCTGTTCGAGCAGCTGATATTCGCCACCTGACAGCGGTCGTGCCTCACCGAGTTTGTCATACTTAAATATCGACACGACCCTTTCCGCGAATTCAGACGAAGAGCCGGCGTGGGTCAACCCCTGGACGAACCCATACACGGAAGCATTGCTGCCTACTCCGAGCGCAATCGTGAGCAATAGAGCCAGGGACAGTACCGGAGCTCGCGCGAACGCTTTGGCAGAATTGCGGATTGTGTAAAAAACCTCCGTAAACCTCATTCCAGACAGCTTGCAACTAAAAGGCCATAATCACCAGACCCTTCTCTTGGGCTTGCCAGAGCTGGCTGCACGATTGTGTCCGGTTTCGTGTTCGCACCGTCCATATTCGGTCGAGGGATTCCGTGAGCAATCGTGAACCGATGAAGACGAGGCTACTTCTTAGCTGCCTGGATCGGTGTGCCGGTTGATGCACGGGGAGTCCGGTAAGCCAACGTCGCATGCTGGGGACTGGGCTTGCGCACTTTCGACGCACGCCCACTCGCGCGCATGCGTTGATCGGCTACCGTCCAGGAGGGTAGTGTAGCTTCCGCCTGCTCCCAGTGCACAACGGACGCCTCGTCACACCAGTCCAGAAGCTGCGGCATCGCGGCCCGATGGGCGCCTGTCGTCATAAAGCTCCGCATACTCTCGGGGCTGTCCCAAGCGGTCATCGTCCAGAAGGCCCAGTTACGATCGCCCAGAAGGCTTCCAGATTGAAACCCTAACGATCGCTTTGCCTGGCGGAGGGACCGCAAAGCATAGATTAGGAAGAACGGCAGGAAACGGATTGATCGGACTCTCAAGCGCGTCACGCTGATAAAAAGCATTGACCCATCCGGCGTCTACTTCGTTTTCTTACCTCGGTGAACAGCATACTACTTTCCGCGGGCAGCCCTTTTGAGCGCATAAGGAAGTTTCAAAGTCAGATTTCCAGGAAGCAGGGTCAGCGGGGCCGAGTGCTGGTCTTCAAAATAGTCGAGCAACGCGGGCTGCTGGCTATAGTATTTCCTCTGTACCTGTGCGCCAAGTGGCCGCGATGTACGCATACGTATCGTCAATCCTGGCCTGTGTTCGACACTCGATGATAGGAGCCGTACATGTCCGTAGAAGCCTGGGGGATGATCGGAACGGGAATCGTCGCCCTGGCGGCAGGATTGTTCTTTGTTCGGCCGCGGTTCGCGGCAGCTTCTGGACCCGGCAGGATTTTGGTGCTTGGGCCCATTTTTGAAGCCGTCGCACTGTCAATCTTTGCCGCAGAGCACTTTCTGGCAGCACGCGATCTCTCGGCGATCGTTCCGCGATGGTTGCCGGGAGCTTTGTTCTGGACCTATTTCGTGGGCGCGGCGCTGCTGGCCGCGGCAATCAGCTTGATTGTCGGGCGGTACGTACGCTGGTCGGCGTCCCTGCTGGCGCTGTTGTTCCTGATTATCGTCGCCACGGTCGACGTGCCGAATCTTCCGGCACACGTCCATGAGCGCCTGTTCTGGACGCTCACAGCGCGCGAAACCTCCTTCGCTGCCGGAGCGATGGTGCTGGCGGGCAGCCTCTGGCCGCGCGGGCGAGCGGCAGGCACGCTCCTCATCCTGGGCCGGTTCATTGTGGCGTTTACCTTGGTCTTCTATGCAGTCGAGCACTTTTTCTTTCCCCGGTTCGTGCCCGGAGTTCCGCTGGAAAAGATGACGCCCGCCTGGGTACCAGCGCCGGCACTGCTCGGCTACATCGTCGGAACAACGTTGCTCGTCACGGGCGTTGGACTGATGTTTCCTCGCACTCGCCGCACCGCCGCAGCCACCGCGGGCACAGTGCTTCTGGTGCTCACGATCTTCTTCTATATCCCCATCCTCATTACGGAGATTCGCTCTCCGCTCGCGGTGGAAGGAGTCAACTATGTGGGCGATACCTTACTGTTCGCAGCAACCGCTCTATTGGCGGGCTTCGGTGCGGACGAGCCACGGCGTGATACCTAAGGGGGCTCGTTCCGGTCTTGTATTGTGCTGAGAAGCCTACAGGTAAATATTTCCTGTAGGCAGCGATCCAGTCAGTGGCAATCTCGCGCTGGGCCGTGGGCAGATCGACCGTGCCCGAACAAACCAGCTGGTGCAGGCGTTCCTCCAACGCATCCTTGACGTGGGAATTCCAAATAGGGGACGCACTGGGTTCCGGCCAGAGGTTGCGAATATCTTCTGCACCTCCCAATCCCGGTGCAATCAGGTAGTCGACCTCATAGTTTTTGGCACCGGCATCGGCAATTCCATACTCTTGAAACACTTGTTGCCGCAACTCCGCTGGAACGGCTTTAACGACTTCCTCATGGGCCAGTACGCAAACATCGCGGACCGCAACTTGCCGGATAGCGCCAGGCGTCAGGCTGCGGTTGGGAACCACCTCGGCTTCGAGTGCAACGACGCTCGAAGAAGGCGTCCTCATAGACAGGGAATGAACGAATAGCTTGCTGATCGCGGCGGTGATAAAGATCGTCATGCAAATATACCCTGCGACCCGCAGAGTTGGAGCGAAGCAGAAGAACCACGAATTGGAGCGGGGCGTCGCGGCTAGCTCGGACAGTCTCGCTTTGAACTGTGCGCGTGCACGGTCGATCGGAGGTAACTCGGGGCCGAAATGCCGGCGGTAAACTCGCGCAGAATCGGCAATTGTATCTTCGATCTCGGCCATCCGCACACGGCAACCCCAGCACGAGGCGAGATGAACATGAACCCGAGTGGCGCGGCGCCCGGAAAGTTCGCCGTCCGCTGTCATGAGCAATTCATCGTTCCGAGGGTGAAAGTCTTCGCTCAGCATAGGCTTCAACTGCCGTCTGCGCGTTTCAACTCGCGGAGGCGGCGTGGATCCCTGCTTGTATATTCTTTTCCGCAATCATCTGTTCAGGGTTTTTCTTTCCCAGCCTCTTTCCGAAAAAAAGACTGAACAAAATGGGCCTGCGAGGAATTTCCTAGTAGGGCTATTTATTCCCTACTAGTGGCTTCTCGCGGAGATTTAGCGGCTGCATATTTTGCTGGGTAGTAAGTCCTATGTATTTTCAAGTCCGTTTTGCATACTCTTAAGCCAGTCCCAATCGGATGACAATCGAAGATGAAAAAGGCCCTATTACTTTTGCTACTTGTATGTGCTCTTCCCATGCTTGCCCAAAGCACCACCGGGGAATTGCGCTTGACCGTCACTGATCCCTCCGGGTTAGGCGTAAAGAGCACGGTTGAAGTCGTCAGCCAAGGCAACGAGTATAGTGAGACGTTCGCTACGAATAGTCAGGGCAGACTGGACGCTAAGCGGCTGCCCTACGGAATCTATCGGGTCGAAATTCAAGCGCGCGGCTTTGCCGAGGTGACTGAGCCAGTCGAAATACGCTCTGCGCTCCCCTTGGACCTCTCTCTTAAACTGCAGCTTGCTTCAGTTTCCGAATCGGTGAAGGTCACCGCCACTGACACATTGATGGATCCGTATCGTCCAGGTTCAGTCAATGAATTGGGTTCGAAGCAGATTCAGGACCGATTGACCGCGCTGCCCGGCCGCGGCATTCAAGAGCTGGTAAATTCACAACCCGGCTGGCTCTATGAAGGCAATGCTGTTCTGCACCCGCGTGGATCGGAATATCAGACCCAGTTTGTGGTAGACGGAATTCCGCTCACCGACAACCGCTCGCCTAGCTTCGGTGCGGAGGCTGCCGAAGCCGACGACATCCAATCCATCAAGATTTATACCGCCGGCATTCCCGCGGAATATGGCAGGAAGATGGGAGGCGTCGTTGAGGTCAATACGCTCAGAAGCCAATTGCCGGGGCTTCATGGGCAACTTACTCTCTTCGGCGGCACCTATGATACGGGTTCGATCAGCACCCAGGATCAATATACACGGGGGAAGAACACGTTTGGTATAAGCGCCTCGGGCGACATGTCGAACCACTATCTCAACCCCGTGGTCCCTGAGAATTACTCCAATAACGGCACGACCGCCAGCTTCGCGGGAAGTTATGAGCGGGATCTAACGGAGAGCGACCGTCTCACTTTCATTGGCCGCCATGAACTCGCGCGCTATGCGATCCCCAACGAACTGGTGCAGCAGAACGGGGCCTGGTTGCCAAATTCGGACAACGACACCGGCTGTCCACCCGTCCCCCCGGACCAGGAACCAAGCGATTGCGTATACATTCCCGGGGGGCAGCTGCAAAATGGCGACAATTATGAAACCATGGGGAGCGTCGCCTACCAGCACATCTTCTCGTCGAACGCGATCGGCTGGCTGCGGGGAATGGCCCGTGGCAACTCCACAGACTTCTCTTCGAATGCGGCGTCGTGGCCTCTCATAGCAACCCAGCAGAACTACTTCAACGAGATCTACTTCAACGGTAGCGTCGCCGTTCACCATGGGAGACACGAGTTTAAAGTAGGCATCGAAACCGACAACACCTTCCTGCACGAAAACACCAGCTATGTGATGCCTTATTGCGAGAACCTCGCCAACCCTCAGTGCCCGATAACTTTGGGCATCTTCGACACCGGCGCGACAACCTTCGCCTTTAAAGGCACCCGCCCCGATCTCGAACAAGCGGCGTATGTTCAGGACTTAATCCGCCTCGGCAACTGGACGGTCAGCGCAGGCCTGCGATGGGATCACTACCAATTGCTGGTGAACCAAAACGCGGTGAGCCCGCGTCTCGCCATCTCGCGCTACTTTCCCACGCCTGGCCTGAATATTCACGGATCTTTTGACCGCATCTTCCAGACACCCTCCTTCGAAAACATACTATTGGGCAGCTCTCCACAAGCGGAGACTATCGACACCAGCGTTCCCGCAGTGCTTTTGCCGGTCAAGCCTTCTCATGGGGACTATTATGAAGCCGGGTTGACGAAAGTATTCCTTAACAAACTGCGCGTGGACGCGAATATGTTCCGCCGCGACGTCAATAACTACGCCGATGACTCTCAACTCTTAAGCACCGGGATTAGCTTTCCCGTCGCATTTAGGTATGCCATCCTCTACGGCGCGGAGGGAAAGCTCGAGATTCCGCATTGGGGGCCGTTCTCGGGCTTCGCCAGCTACTCCTACATAGTGGGGAATGCCTGGAATCCGGTAACAGGCGGTTTGTTTCTGGGGGATGATGCCTCCGCCGCACTGACTCAGACCACTGGATATTCACCCGATTCGCAGGACCAGCGGAATACGGTTCGCGCACGAGCGTTCTATCACGCCGCCTCGCGTTTGTGGTTCGCCTTGGGCTGCGACTACAACACTGGACTGCCGTTTCAACCGGATTTGACTCCCCAGCAATATGCAACAGAATATGGTCAAACGGTGATCAATCACCTTAACTTTAACCGCGACCGCATCAGCCCTTACTTCACGCAAAACCTTACCGTGGCAGCCGATCTTCTCAAACGTGAGAAATTCACCACGAGGTTTCAGGGTGATATCGCAAACGTGGGTAACACGCTCGAACTCATCGACTTCGGAGGATTGTTCTCTGGCAACGCACTTGGCCCGGGACGCCAATTTACCTTCCGCATCCTAACGACATTTTAGGAGGTCGGCTTTTCTACGGAAGGTAACTTCGCTTGTCCGGTCTCTCTAGTGGACAGTAAGGCGGACCGGGACGGAATCGCCATATCTTTCCGGAACAGCAATCCGGTCGCTCATCGTCTTACCTGCCAAACATCCAAGGCACCCAATTCTCGCTGGCCTCAACGACACACTGCTGCGCCGCGTGTTCGTCACCCTCCTGCCTGCTGCGGATGCTGTTCTGTAATCACCTACAGCATCTTCGTCATCGGCATCCTCGGTGTCTGGTGGATACCTTATCTGTTTCTACCAGACGCAGAGCGGGCGGCACGCTACCAAATTATCTTCGCCGGCACGCACTCGTTCCTGCCTCGCCGCAATGGAATGGCCCCTGCATACCGTATTCATCTGGCCACGCTGTCCACTCTGGTCGGTCTTTTCCTAAGGGATCGAATGCAATTGAGAAATTCTTCCTGGCATCGATAGATAGCCTGCCTACAACTAACGCACTACGCTCGAAGTCCGAGAGATAAAGCAGGCACAGAGTACATCGCCCTCGCTCGCTCAATCGGAGCATATCTTGAGATATCTAATCCAAAGATCCAGATAGCATATCTGTCTGCCAGTCGCAATCCGCGCGTGTAGAGCGCCTCCAGTCTAGGGAGCTTTCTCATCGCTCGAAAGATAGATAATCAGACGCTCAAGATAGATAGAAGCCAACGCAATTCTTGCATATCGTTGATCTTGATAATCAGCATTCGCTGCCCGCTGCTAAATGCAGGATATTTCTTCGCGCGCCTACGGCATTCTCAATTTTTGGTGCATACAGAGCAACCGCCTCCGACGTGGCTTTTCCTGATGAAGAGCCGCAGATGCCGAACGCACCGTGCAGAGTAGAGGTGAGACCACACCATGAGACCGAGTAAGTGTTTCTTTACCACTGCTGCGTACCTCGCAGTGTGCCTTGTACCCATCGCATGTGAAAAGAAGTTCAATCCTGCGGATGGCGCCGCGCCACCGCCGAACGTAACCGAGACCAACAATGCCGGCGTTGTTACCGTGGAGAAACCAGAGCAATTCTCGTTGGTTACGGCAAAACGGGTCGATGCCCCTGCTCAATTAAATGTCACCGGATCGGTGAATCCCGATATCAACCGGGAAATTCCCGTCATCTCGCTGGCCAGCGGACGGGTCGTGGATATCCGCACCCGCCTCGATGACAACGTGAAAAAAGGACAGCTCCTGATCAAGGTGCAGAGTCCCGATATCACGAATGCCTTCGACACCTACCTAAAGGCTCGTAACGACGAAATCCTGGCCAACAAGGCATACGTCCGCACGAAAGATCTTTATGACCATGGCGCCGTTCCGCTCAGCGCACTTGAGCAAGCTGCGGACACGGAAGATGACGCCAAGGCGGATCTAGTCGCTGCCGATGAGCAACTCCATACCCTTGGCGTTGACAAGGATCACCCCTCCAGCATCGTCAATGTGTATGCGCCCATCTCCGGCGTCATCGTCGCCCAATACGTGACCAATGCCGCAGCGGCCGGCGTCAATTATTCCGGTTCCTCTACCGCTTTCACCATCGCCGATCTATCCGTCGTCTGGATCATCTGTGACGTGTACGAGAACGACATTCCCAAGATTCACCTTGGACAACCGGCATTCATACACGCAAATGCCTATCCCGATAGCACGTTAACAGGCCGCATTACTGACATAGGCCCGGTCCTTGACCCGAGCATACGCACCGCCAAGGTGCGTATCGAGATTCCTAATCCAGGGATCCTCAAGCTGGGCATGTTTGTCACGGCAACCTTTGAGAGCAGGAACAAGCAGGCCTTCGCCGTCGTGCCTTCTTCCGCCATTTTGCACTTGCACGACCATGACTGGGTCTTTATTCCCGCCGGCGGCAAGCAATTCAAGCGCGTTGAAGTGAGTGCCGGCGATATGCTGCCCGGAAACAACCAGCAGATTCTTTCCGGCATTGACCCCGGCCAGCAAGTGGTCTCAGAGGTTCTCCAACTGGAAGCCACGCTGGAGGCGCAATGATTCGTAGGCTGGTCGACTTTGCGCTGGAGAACCGTTTTCTGGTACTCGCGGCCGCGATCCTTCTTTTTGCCTGGGGCATCGTTTCGTTCTATCGGCTTCCCGTCGAAGCCTATCCAGACGTCGCCAATAACTACGTCGACGTCATCGCGCAGTGGCCCGGGATCTCCGCTGAACAGATCGAGCAGCAAGTTACCATCCCGCTCGAAACCGTGATGAACGGTATACCGGGAGTCGCCCATGTTCGCTCGTGGTCGATCTTCGGCCTCTCGACCGTGGAAATGGTCTTCGGCGAAGAAACCACGGATTTCGAAAATCGCGAGCGGGTCCTCGAGCGGCTTTCGCAGGTAACGCTGCCTCCAACCGTCACCGCGCAGATGGGGACGGACTGGAGCCCGGTAGGCCAGATCTACTTTTACACTCTACAGAGCTCGAACCCGGAATACGACCCGATGAACCTGAAGACGCTCGAAACCTGGGTCATCGAGAAGAATCTGAAGAGTGTTCCGGGTGTTCCCGATACGAACCCATTCGGTGGTCCTACGCGCGAATACCAGGTACGCCTCGACCCGGACAAACTGGTCTCCTACGGGCTCAGTATCGGCCAGGTGGAGCAGCAGCTGACCAATAACAATGGCAATGCGGGCGGCAGCTTCATCATCGCCGGGCTACAGCAGATTAATGTGCGCGAAGTGGGCCTGGTCCGAGATATCCAGGACATCGAAAACACCGTCATCATGACCAAAGCCGGCACGGCTCTCAAGGTGAAGGATCTAGGCATCGTGACCCAGGGTCCGGAGATTCGGCTGGGCCAGTTTGGACAAGCGATTAAACGGGAAGACGGCAAAATCATCGATAACGACGATGTGGTGGCTGGTATCGCAGTGCTGCAGAAGGGCGACGATGCACAGCCCGTACTGGAAGGCATCCATAAGAAAGTACAGGAACTGAATAATCAGATTCTGCCCCAGGGCGTAAAGATTGTTCCCTTCATCGACAGAAGTGAGCTTCTACACTTCACCACCCACACCGTGCTCCACAACCTGACCGAGGGAATCATCCTCGTGGTGATTATTCTCTTCCTATTCCTCGGCAACGTGCGCGGTGCAATGATTGTTGCCCTCACCATTCCCTTCTCCTTATTGTTCGCCTCGATTTGCCTCGATCTAAAGCACATTCCCGCCAACTTGCTCTCGCTCGGCGCGCTGGATTTTGGCATGGTCGTGGATGGCTCCGTGGTCATGGTGGAAAACATCGTCCGCCACCTCAGTCATCACGGCGGCGAGGGGGGGACGCCTGCAGAAAAGATCCGAGAGGCAGCACACGAGGTGCAACGCCCGGTCTTCTTTGCCATCGGAATCATCATCACCGCCTATTTGCCCATTTTCACCTTGCAAGCGGTAGAAGGCCGGCTCTTCCGTCCGATGGCGTGGACAGTTGCCTTTGCTCTGCTGGGCGCGCTCATCTTTTCCATGATCGTGGCTCCGGTCCTTTCCAGTTTCCTGTTCCACAAGGGAGCGAACGAATGGACCAACCCGATCATGACATTCCTGATCGTTCGCTATCGTAAGGCTGCCACTTGGGCCATTCGTCAGCGGGTGATCACGGTCGGTGTGGGTGTCGTGGGCTTTGCGGTCGCGATCTACCTTGCCTTCGGCGGAGTCATCGGCTCCGAGTTTCTTCCCCATCTGGATGAAGGCTCGCTGTGGGTGCGCGGCACCCTGGAGCAAAGCGCAGGACCCAATGAAGGCATCTCGGTCATGAACCGGGCCCGCATCCTACTTTGCTCCTTTCCCGAAGCGGTCAACTGCACCAGCCAAACCGGCCGCCCGGATGACGGAACCGACCACACCGGATTTTTCAATACCGAATACTTCGTGGGGCTGAAGCCGAAGGAGCAATGGCGGCCGGTCTTTCACCAGAACAAGGACAACCTGATCGCCTCCATGACGATGGAGCTCGAGAAGAACTTCCCGGGCGTGGTCTGGGGCTTCTCGCAGCCAATCGAGGACAACATGGAAGAGGCCGTCAGCGGAGTCAAAGGCGAGCTTGCTACCAAAGTCTATGGCAGCGATTTGCATGTACTCGAGGATAAGGCTAACGAAATTGCCGGCATTATGAGCCGCGTCCGGGGCATCACGGATTTAGGCGTCTTCAATGTTACCGGGCAGCCTGACCTGGTCTTCGCAGTGGACCGAGCGAAGGCTGCGCGCTGGCAGATCAACGTAGCCGACATCCAGGATGCCGTCCAGACCGCGGTCGGGGGCAACGCTCTCACCCAGGTGCTAAAGGGCGAAGAGGTCTATAACCTCACCCTGCGCTATCTCCCGCAGTACAGAGAGACGAGGGAGGCAATCGACAACATCCGCTTGTTATCTCCATCGGGTGAGCGAGTTTCGTTGGCTCAGCTATGTACGATTAAAGAACAGGACGAAGGCTCTGAAATCTACCGCGAAAACAACCAGCGCTATGTCGCCATCAAGTACAGCGTACGCGACCGCGCCCTCGGGGACGCGGTGCGGGAGGCCATCCAGAAGGTCGAGGCCCAGGTAAAGCTTCCCCGCGGATATCACCTCGGATGGGAGGGTGAATACCAGAGCGAGGTACGTGCGGAAGCGCGCATGCTCATTATCGTGCCCTTAACCGTGCTCCTGATCTTCATCATCCTGTATGTCATGTACAAGTCGGTCAAGTGGGCACTGGTGATTCTTGCGACCGTCGCCATGGCCCGTATCGGCGGATTGCTGGCGCTGCTGGTGACGCACACCAACTTCAGCGTCTCCTCGAGCGTTGGCTTTCTCGCCCTCTTCGGAGTTTCCGTACAGACCGGCGTGATCATGCTGGAGTACATCAATCAGCTGCGCGCACGCGGCCACTCGATTGAAGAATCAGCCGTAGAAGGCGCCGTGCTGCGCTTGCGCCCCATCATGATGACCATGCTGGTGGCCACGCTGGGGCTGCTTCCCGCAGCCATGTCGCACGGCATTGGATCAGATTCGCAGCGGCCTTTCGCCATCGTGATCGTTGGCGGCCTCATATCCGACCTGGTCATGAGCATCTTTCTCCTGCCGACACTTTATGTTTGGCTCGCGGGACCCAACGACGTTCTACCCGTCCCAGAAACGGAGTTTGAGAATTGAGACCCTATCTGCGTTTCTGGAACCTCTTATGGGTCGCCTGCCTCTGCTGTGCGCTGCAGAGCCTGTACGGGCAGGCTCCTGCTCCTGCTGCCGCCGCCCCGTTTACCATGCAACAGGTAGTTGATTATGCCTTGGCGCATAATCCGACCCTGCTTTCGGCACAACAGAACCTGTTCTCGATGAAGGGCCAGGAAGTAGAGGCGGGGTTACGCCAGAACCCGAACTTTACCGTATACGGGTCGGATCTCAGCAATCCGGCTACTTCCACTACACCCTACGCCTACAGTTTGCAGCTGGCCCGGCTCTTTGAACGCGGGCAAAAGCGCCGTTGGCGTTTGGACAGCGCCCGGGCAACGACCGCTCAGACAGAAGGCCAGTTTCACGATCAACAACGGGGAACGACTCTGGCCGTAAAGCAGGCTTTTACCACCATGCTTCTGGCCAAGGGAGCATTGAAGGTCGCGCAGGATGAACTGCAGAATTACCACCAGCAGTTGGATATTTTCCGTGCCCGTTATAACGATGGAGATCTCGGCAAGATCGATTTCGAGCGGCTCGACCTGCAGTTAGCGCAATTCGAAAGCGATGAAGCAACCGCGCAGATGAACCTGGTCCAGACTAGCGACCAGCTGCAAACTCTCATGGGCTTTGAGCAGCCCAGAAGAGACTTTGACATCGTTGGCGATCTCGTCCCTCCTCCGGTAACCGATGGCTTGGTAACTCTGGAACAGACAGCATTGGCCAACCGTCCCGACTACAAAGCAGCGCAGGCGGCCGTCAACGTTGCCGATGCGAACGTCAAACTGGCCTACGCCAACGGCACCACGGATCCAACCCTCGAAGGGGAGTACGACCATAGCGGCACCCTGAGCAGCTATGGTTTCTACGTCAGTGTTCCCGTTCGCATCTTCGATCGCAACCAGGGAAACAAAGACACCACAAAATATCTGGCGCAAGGCAGCAGGTTTTCTGAGGTAGCGGCCCGCAATCAGGTTTATTCCGATGTTGACCAAGCCTGGATTGGTTACACCACATCGAAGGTCCTGTCCGATCGCTACAACGGGCACTACCTGGCAGAAGCGAAAGACATCCTGGCCATAGCACAGTATGCCTACCAGCACGGCGGCATCGCCTTGATCGACTACTTGAATGCACTGATGGATGATCGCAATACCACGTTGAATGCCCTCGACGCCTATGCACAGACCTGGATGGCGATCCACCAACTTAGTTACACCACTGCTTCCGAGGTTGTTCCGTAACGTGGAACCAATACACGAGGAGGACTGGATGAGAGCGCAGACTAGCGTACGGAGCGTTCCCGGTACTCAGCGGATCCGCGAGGCCAAGCTACTGCTTGTAGGCAGTCAAGATGATTTTAGAGGCGGCGTTGCAGGTGACGTGATGGGCGGGAAGTGCTCCTACGTTGCCGGAAAATCGGCCACTCTTCTCGGGGCCCTCGCGCGACTGCACTCGCAAACAATCGACGTTGTTCTGCTAAGTCATAAATTCCGCGACGAGGAATTAGCCCTCTTTACCGCCGATGCGCGCAGGAGCGGCTTTCGAGGCCTCATCCTGCGCGTTGCGTCTTTGGACGACCACGATCCGTTTAGCCATAAGGTCCCCAGCGCACACTCACGTCAGGGAAACGAAACTACTAGCGGCGCCATTTCATTTACCGACAAGCAACGAACTGTTCTGGGGTACGTCTCCGAGGGTTGGACCAACCAGCAGATTGCCCGCTGCATGAACTGTACGGAAGCAGCAATCAAGGCTGTCCTGCAGGAACTCTTCCGGAAGCTTGAGGTCAGGAAGAGGGCGCAGATAATCCGGGTGGCGATCGAGAGGCAGCTGATCCACATCGAGGGAAACCCAGTGGGGAGCGGCAACGAAATGAGGGAATCAAACAAGACCTTCATCCTGGCGCCGACGTTGAAGGGACCGCAACGTATTCATGTTGGAGATTTCGTCATTGACGCTGCCATGCATCAAACCTGGGTTCGCGGCGTGGAAGCCCACCTCACTCCGAGTGAATTCCAACTGCTTTGGATCCTTGCCACGCACTCCGGGAAGCTGGTAAAGAGTACCACCCTGCGCGAGATGTTCTGGCGGAATCCGACCGCCAAGGTTGGCTCTCTGCGGGTGCTGGTGGGAACTCTGCGCTCTAAAATCGAACTGACCAAAACACCACGATACCTTGTCACCGAGCGCTCCCTCGGCTATCGATTCATTCCGTCGCCGCGGGTCTCCGAAGCTAACCACGCATCTTCGTGAGCGCGCACCTGGAGTCGTTACCCTGCCGCGCTGGCAGTCCACGTTGCGGGACTCGTGGACATCAGGATACTGCGCCGTTCTCTTGTCGCTTCCATCCCGATCTGCAGAATGACGCGAAAAGAATTGAAGGACTCCTCAGACAGCCTATCGGCATCGAGATCGCGAACGGCTTCGGCAAGAAGCTTCAGCAGCTCACGCCAGGCGTCATCTAACGCCGCCAGTGAATCCACCTCCTGCACCGAAGTGATCAACGCCACTACTCGGTTGCTGTACTGATCGGCCTTATCCTTCTGCTTCCGTTGCATCCATCGCTTCAGCTCCCAGAGCCACGACCCAGCCATCAGTCCGACGGTCAAGAACAGGCCCACATAGTCCGCATGAGCCAGCAGAAATGACGGCTTGTCTTTGTCGTAGAAGCTTAGCGCTCCAGGATGCAGGGCTGGCCCTAGGCCCCCTTGCGGCTCCGGCCGGCGTACTTGCACCAGCAGCAGGCGTACTTCCGACATCCCGGCTGGAATCTCCTCCATAATTTCCTGGCGCCGCTCCATAAGAACTTCTGTGACTGCTCGAATAGCCCTTGCACTCGCGTTATCGCGAGCCAGCAGGGTGCGCTGCACCGCCACTGTTGGGAAGTCCTGTGCAGGCACGGGCGGGTTTCCCAAATATGCACCTACGGGAATCAGCGCGGCCTCAAATGCGGGGTGTTTGATCTTCATCGCGGCCGCGTGCTCAATAGGAAGAAACCGAACGCTATCCGATTGCACCAGCTGTTCAATGGATGGATCGCCGATGGCCCGCACTCGAAAGATAGCGTCCGCTTGTCCCTTCAGAAATGCATCTTCCGACGCTTTGTCATCTGCGCCGACAAACTGGAAATCCGCCTGCTGGAAACCAAAATGTTCCACCACGCTCAGAAAAGACTGAAATTGTCCCCCACTCTGCGCCAGCGCGATCCGCCGGCCTCGCAAATCCACCAAGGTCTGTACCTGCGAATTCTTAGGTACTAACAACTGAAAGGTGTCGTCATACAGTACCGCCAGGGCTCGCGCCCTCGGTCCGGGCAAAATATCGGCCTGTGCAGTGGCCAATTGTGCCCGCCCGTCCTCCAGCATGCGCAGGTTTTCGACCGTGCCACCCGTCTCCAGCAGGCTGATCTTAATCCTGGGATAGTGACGCTCCACAACCGTCTTCAACGCCTTGCCCAGGATGTAACTTTCGCCGCTCGATGACCCGCCCGCCAGGGTTAGATAATCCGTCTTAGAGCGTTGTAAGAAGACCCATGCCAGAACACTGACCAATCCCAGGCTGAATGCAGCCAGCGTAATTTGCAGCACCCGGTTGAAGTCGAGCTTGGCCATACTTCAGAATGCGTCTGTCCTTGTTAATAGATCGTGAAGATTCGACGTTGCAACGCGGAAGGGGCCACTTAGTCCGGTCAATGCGGCGCCGTGATTTCTTCGGTCCTTTACTCGACGAACTGCTCGATCACCATGCCTACCTGCTCTTTGCTGACTATCAATCGTATGTCGGCTGTCAAGATCACGTCGCAACCGCATTCCTTGACCAGGAAAAGTGGTCGAAGATGTCCATCTATAACGCCGTGCGCATGGGAAGATTCTCCTCTGACGGGGCGATTGATGAGTATTGTGGGAACATCGGCGCGTTAGCAGACTCTAGCAGGCTGCGGAAAACTAGTGATCGATCCGCCATTTGTAAAGTGGCGCTCCTGGAACGATGGCCCTACTGAACCTAATACGTTATTCACTCAGCATTCACTGATTTTTCACAGACAGGTAACGCACTCGTACCCTTCGGCGACTACTACTCGCGTGGAGGCTTTACATGAACGTGAGTAGGTTAGTACTGGCTGGAACTGCGATAGCTTTAACGCTGTCACCGAACTATGGAATGGCGGCCGACACGAATACGGTGGGCTCGAAGAACGTTAAGCATGTGCTGCTGTTGAGCATCGATGGCATGCACGCGGTAGATTTCTACAACTGCTCGCATGGGATTGCAGGCGCCAACAGCGGAGAGCCATACTGCCCCAACTTGGCCGCACTGGGCAAGACAGGGATCAACTACGTAGCCACCTCCTCCTCAAAGCCTTCAGACTCTGCTCCCGGACTCATGGCGTTGGTCACAGGCGGTACGCCGAGAACGACCGGCATTTACTATGATGTGGCCTTTGACCGTTCGCTCGATGGACCGCAAATTACCACCGGCACCGGCCTCGCTGCTGCGCCGTGCACACCCGGCGCGGCGCCAATAGGAACAACGACTGACAACGATCAGGGCATCGACCTCGACGATACCCAACTGTACGGCGGAGCAGATGGCACCGCAGCCGCGATCGACCCTAAAAAACTTTCCCGCAACCCGGCCGCTGGTTGCGCACCCGTCTACCCGTGGAACTTCCTTCGCACCAACACCATCTTTGGCGTAATCCACGCGGCCGGAGGCTACACGGCGTGGATCGACAAGCACCCGTCCTATGCGATGGTGGCAGGGCCCGGCGGCACCGGCCTCGATGACTATTTCGCACCCGAGGTCGACTCCAATGTCGTTGCGCTGCCCGGCGTCAAGACCTCGCTAGGCGTCTCCTGCGCTACCGTCCGCGATGCCACCGCGCCATCGTGGAATGCCAGCTTCGAAGACATCCAATGCTATGATGCGCTCCGCGTGGATGCATTGCTGAATGAGATTACGGGCAAGAGCCACAACGGCTCCTCGGCGACCACACCAGCAATCATGGGCATGAACTTCCAGTCGGTTTATACCGGAGAGTCGGTCAGTGAGCCCAGCATAGGCAACGGCGGTTATCAGAACGCGGCTGCGCTGCCCAGCGCTCTGCTGCTGGAGGAAATCGAGTCCGTAGACACCTCGATCGGCGACATCGTCAATGCTCTAAAGGACCGGGGCATTTACGACGACACACTGATCATCATCACCGCCAAGCATGGCGGCTCGCCGATCGATCCTACCCGCTACGTGGCTGATGGCGCCAATACGCCGGCGACGCTGATGGGCACCCGCATTCCGTACTCGGAGTCACCGCTCAACCCGACCGGCATCGGCGCTACCGAAGACGATGTCTCTGTGCTCTGGCTCAATAAGGGTGAGAGCGTGCCTTCAGCAGTAGAACTGCTCGAACAGAATGCGACAGCCATTGGCCTGGGTCAGATCTACTACGGGCCTACGCTGGCGTTGAACTATGGCGTGGGTGGGTGGCAATCAGGGCAGGATCCGCGAACGCCGGATATCATCGTGACCCCCAACGTAGGCGTTACTTACTCCGGCAGCACCACGATGATCGCCGATCACGGCGGCTTCGCTCATGACGATACCAACGTCATGCTGCTGGTATCGCATCCGTGCTTTAGTCCGCAGACCGTCTTCGCCGAAACCGCAACCACGCAGGTGGCTCCCACCATCGTCAAGGCTTTGGGGTTGAATCCGTCAGCCCTCACCGCGGTAAAAGCAGAAGGCACGCCGGTGCTGCCGGAGGTTTGGTCGCAACTCTCCAGGTAGTTCTTCACAGCAGAAGAGGGGCCGCTTGCGCGGCCCCTCTTGCTTTGAGATTAGATGGGAAGATGCACGGCAATAGACGCTCCACGCGGGCAAAACTCTTAACCAGTTAAGATTCATTCATTATATTTTCATGCTGCGGCAATGCAAACCACCTGCGGGTCTAGTATCCCTTGTTCCCGGAGGTACTAATGAGAAAGGCAATTGCTCTACTCTCCCTCGCGGCGGCGTTTTCGACTGCTTCCGCGATAGCGCAGGAAGACGACTTCGCCAAAGGTCCCATTAAGCACGTTCTTCTGATCAGCGTCGACGGCATGCATGCGGTGGATTTACTCAATTGCGTCAATGGCATCAGCACCGTCAATAATGGCAGTCCCTACTGCCCCGCGCTGGCTGCTCTAGGTAAGACCGGCGTGAACTACGTGGCCGCCAGCACCTCAAAGCCCTCGGATTCCTTCCCTGGTCTGATTTCGATCGTCACCGGTGGAAGTCCCGCTCTCACCGGCATCTACTACGACGTCGCCTATGCACGGAATCTTGACGCCCCTGCAAAGACCACCGGCAACGGCCTCGCGGCCGGCCCCTGCACGCCCGGCGCCGCTCCCACAGGCACCACCAGTGAGTATGAAGAAGGTATCGACATCGACCAGACCAAAGTGAACGGCGGCGCACCGGGCGCGGCGCTCACCGACGGCGGCATCGCCTCCATCGACCCTAAGAAGCTCATCCGCGATCCAAGCAAGGGCTGCAGTCCCGTCTACCCGTGGAATTTCGTCCGCGCCAACACCATCTTTAGCGTCATCCATGGCGCTGGTGGATACGCGGCATGGTCCGACAAGCATCCCGCTTACTCGGCTGTCGCCGCCGGTCTCGGTCCCGTCGCCCTCGACGATTTCTATGGGCCGGAAATCAACTCCAGCGTGATCGGCCTCCCGGGTGTTACCACACCTACCGGCCAATCGTGTGCCGCGATCCCGGACACAGGCGCGGATCTGACAGCCTGGACCAACAGCTTCCAGAACATCCAGTGCTACGACACCTTGAAGGTCGACGCGATCCTCAATGAAATTGACGGCAAGAACCACCTCGGCACCAAGACGACCAGAGTCCCCAACATCTTGGGAATGAACTTTCAAGCAGTCAGCGTTGGGCAGAAGCTGATTGAAAAAAGCAACGGCGTTACCGGAGGTTATCTTGATGCCGCCGGCACGCCCACTGAAGCGCTGCTGGGCGAATTCAAGTTCCTCGACGCCTCGATCGGAGCATTCGTCAACGAACTCAAAGAGAAAGGGCTTTACGATTCCACGCTAATCGTGATCACCGCTAAGCACGGCCAGTCGCCAATCGATCCATCCCGCTACGTCTCGCAGCTCATCAGCGGAACCTCACCCGTCACCCTGCTCTCCAATGCCGGCTATATTCCCTACTCTGAATCCACCAACAACCCCACCGGCATTGGCCCCACGGAAGATGACGTCTCACTGGTCTGGCTCAACAGCTCCGCCAACACCGACGCCAGCGTCAAAATCCTCGAAGACAATGCTTCTGCCACAGGGATCGCGCTCGGCCAGCTCTACTACGGCTCATCGCTTGCCCTCAACTTCAACGACCCAACCGTGGACCCGCGCACGCCAGACATCATCGTCACTCCGAACGTCGGCGTCACCTACTCCGGTAGCAAAGCAAAACTGGCCGAGCACGGCGGTTTTGCCCATGACGACACCAATGTGGTTCTGCTGCTGTCCAATCCCTCCTTCCAACCCAAGACAGTCAGCGCCGCGGTGGGCACCGCCCAGGTAGCGCCAACCATCCTAAAAGCACTCGACCTGGATCCCAGCCAGCTCTATGCCGTTCGCGTCGAAGGGACTCCAGTTCTTCCCAGCGTCAAACTCTCCTGGTAAGCCTGTCTGCACTATCTGGTCGTTGATAATGGACGCTCCCTACGGGGCGTCCATTTCTTTTACCTTCAGACGAACCTTGGTTTACATTCGCAATAGCAACTCACAGGTGATCGTTAGTGAAATTATGGAATCTGCTGCTCCTCTGCTTCGCCTTCACGCTCATTAGCTTCGCGGCCCCTACTCCGGGCCCGGACTGGGAGGCCCTGGGCAAGCAGTGGTGGTCCCACATTCAGTTTCTTGCCGACGACAGTCTCCAAGGCCGTGATACCGGCAGCCAGGGCTACGAAAAAGCCGCCAACTATATGGCCGAGCAGTTTCGTGCCGCAGGTTTACAGCCCGCGGGGGTTGATGGCTACCGGCAGGCGATGGATTTCCAGGTGGTCAAGATTGACGAAGCTCGATGCGCACTCGATTTGCTGCGCGAGGGCAAACCTCAGCCCCTCACACTCGGCGAAGATGCCGTGCTAGGGGTTAGCTCGCATTCCGCGGAAAATGTCGAAGCCGGCCTTATCTTTGTCGGCTATGGTCTCACCGTCCCCGAATTGCACTACGACGATCTCGCGGGGCAGGACGTGAAAGGCAAGATCGTAGTATTCGTGACCGGTGGTCCTGCGGACATGTCCGGCCCGGTGAAGGCGCATTACCAATCCGGTGAAGAGCGCCGCAAGGCGCTTCAAAAAGCCGGAGTCATCGGCACCATCACCATCCCAAACCCTAAAAGTGCCGAGGTGCCCTGGTCGCGGATCGCCGGTGCTCGCTTCCAGCCACGCATGGAGTTGAGCGATCCCGGCCGCAACGTCCCCCCTCCGCTCCCGGTTGGCATCCTCTTCAACCCGGCGCACGCGGAAATCCTCTTCGCGGGCAGCGGTCATTCCTTTCAGGAGATCCTGACAGACCTCAATGCGAATAAGCCTCTCCCCCACTTTCCCCTCGCCGTAACGATCCATGCCCGCGTTGCCATGACACGCTCTGAGGTGAAATCCGAGAACATCGTGGGTCTCCTTCCTGGCAGTGATCCCAAGCTCAAGAAGGAATATGTCGTCGTCAGTGCCCACCTTGACCATCTCGGCATCGGCGCGCCGGTGAAAGGCGATCGCATCTACAACGGCGCAATGGACGATGCCTCAGGCGACGCATCGCTCATCGAAATCGCCCGGGCGATGAAAGCTTCGGCCGCGAAGCCCAAACGCTCCATTCTTTTTCTCTCCGTCACCGGTGAAGAAAAGGGAGAACTCGGCTCGCAATACTTTGCTACTCATCCTACCGTCTCCGGACCCTTGATCGCCGACCTCAATATGGATATGTATCTTCCGCTGTTTCCTTTGAAATACCTTGAAGTCCAGGGCCTGGATGAGTCCACTTTGGGCGACGATCTCCGTGCCGTTGCCGCCCTTGCCGGCGTGCAGGTGCAAGCGGATAAGGAGCCGGAACACAATCGATTCATCCGCAGCGACCAATACAGTTTCATCAAGAAAGGTGTCCCTGCGCTTGCCTTCAAGTTCGGCTGGCTGCCCGGAACGCCAGAAGAGAAAACCTTCAAAGCCTGGTACGCGGAGCGCTATCACGCACCCTCCGATGATCTAAGCCAGCCAGTCGACCTCGCGGCCGCCGCGCAATTCGACGCCATCCTGGAAAAGCTAGCCTTGCGAGTCGCCGACGCCGATCACCGCCCGGAATGGAAGCCAACCAGCTTCTTCCGCCGCTTCGCCCAATAGCAGTTTCCCCATCAGGTACAGTGCCTGAAGTTCTACCCCCGCACCATAGCCACCGCGGTCAGGTCCTCATGGCTGCGCTTGCGCGCACACAAAAAGTCGTAGACCCGCGCCCAGGGATGATTGCCGAAGTCATATGCTTCCCGCAGCACCGTGTCACAGATTTCTGCAGCAGAATCTCCATTAGACCGTTCGAGCAGCCGCTCCACGCGCTTCATCCCAAACTCGGCCGCGCCCTGCCGGCTCTCCGTTACTCCCTTGGTCACCAGCAGCAGTTTGTCTCCCGGTTCGAACGCCAGAACGGCCGGCTCATAGGTCACATGCGTGAACAATCCCAACGGCACACCACCACGTTCCAGAACATGCGCGCTCTCCGCATCGCGGAATACGGCCTGAACCCGGCCCGCATTGCAATACGTCAGGATGCCGAGCGTCAAATTGAAACAACCGAGAAACGTGGGAGCAAAACGAACGCCCTTCGCCGCCTCGATCAGCGATCGATTGACCTCGTGCGCCAACGCCGCGATCGCTTCCGATTCATTCGCGTCCACTGGGCTGAACAACTCTCGGGCCGTTTGCCGAAAGGCAACCTGCGCCTCGGCCGCAATTGCGTGCGTTTCTGATCGCGGACCCGCGATATCCGTCAACAGGAACACCAGGCGGGACCCCACGGCGATGCCATCGAAAAAGTCGCCGCCGCAGCGATCTGAATGGTAGCGGGCGCTGAGGTCCAAACGCTCTAACTGCATCAGGTCAACTGGGCAAGGAGTGGACCCCGCGATACCCAACGACAAAACAGAAGATGCCATCGTCTCCTTTGGCACGCTGGGATCGGGCACCAACTCCCGCGTACGAAACTCTGCCTTAACTATTCCGCGCTTTCGGTTGTTGCCAGGGACGTACAAGGTACTACTCCAATTAGGCAGATCAATCCGTCCCGGAACAATACACCTAGTGTGTGATTGTTCCGGCTCCGGCCGGAGATGAAACCGATGGTATGCGAAAGCATAGCAGGTAGGACTATCTGTGCGACAAGGCGTATCTGTATCAAAAGCAGACCCCCAATCCGAGGTGGACGGGGACGTCCAGCCAGATCGGGGGTCGGGGGCACCTTAATTTTTCGGGCGAAGCTTTAGCAAAGGCACAGCCAGCCTGTTCCATCCTTAGGGAACAGCCCGGCAAGTGGGTTACGCGACGCGGCTCTCGCTGGCGCTTGAAATCTCCTCAGCGCCTGTTCGGTCAAGAATGCCCTTGGCCCGGGCGATCCAGTCGTGGTTGTCAGCATGCACCGACAGGAGTATTCCGCCCGTTTTCAGCCGGGTTTCATAGCGCTTGGCTTCAAATTCCGGCACACCGAACCCGACCAACGCACCCGTGATCCCGCCTACGGCAGCACCGACGCCTACGCCGGCAAGCGCCGCCATGATCGGACCGGCAGCAAGAAAGGGTCCTACGCCAGGGATGGCCAGCGCACCGATACCTACCAGCCAACCCAGCACTCCTCCGATCACGGCTCCGGAGGTGCCTCCCGCGGTAGCGCCTTCCGGCGCCTTGGTAGTTTTCACTGTGCCTATGTCGCGAATATCACCCAGGTTCTCCGGCGCCAGGATGGAAATATCCGACCCCCGAAAATTCGCGTCCCTAAGTGCTTGTACGGCTGCTTCCACGCCCTGACGACTGGTATAGATTCCAAATATTGAATGCCCTGCCATAGCTACTCTCCTATCTCGATTGCGGTGCCTACTGATTGCTGGTGGTTAACTGATCGTTGACATTTCCAACTCCGGCGACATTGTTAGCGGCGGACTCCACCGTTTGCTTTTCGGCGGGTGATTCTACCCTGCCCTTCAAAGTCACCTTGCCGTCCTTGGTGATGATGGTTACGTTATGCGCCTCCACAGAAAGCGATTTGTCCTTAATCAGCGCGCGGCGAATATTGCGCGTGATTGTGAGATCGCTCGATTGGTTCGTCTGCTGAGCCGCTCCAGCGACCGCATTCTGTGACTGTGCCGCGGCGTTAACAGGCCAGGGAGCGGCAGCAGCCAAAAACGCCGCCACCACCACCAGGCGAACCGCCTTGATTGACATCTCTCTCATTTCCCCAATGCTTCTCATACCCGCGGTGCTCCTATCCATGACGCCGAAGATCGGTAGCAGCCTCTTCGGCTGTCGCTGAACGCCTGGGTGCTTCCGAGTCATCCACGCGCAGTTCCTCGTGCCGCACATCGCCGCTCACCCTTGCTACGTCTTGCACCTCACGCTTACCAACGCTTACTTCTTCCCGCAGCACAGGCTCTTTCTCCAGTCGCACCTTCTCCTCGCTGAGGGGAACTCGGATCTCCTGGCCTCGGCCGATATTGGCGGAAGGCGCCGGCGTGTTGCCGGAAACAGCAACGCGTTCTAAGACGAGCTCCTCGCGCGTGACCGGGACTTCGATGGTCTGAGTTTCCGTAACCACGTCCTTGCGCACTCTCACCTCGCCCCTGTTGACCCGCTCCTTGTGAGCGCGCAAAACCTCTCCGAAGAGCTGTACCCGTTCGAGACCGGGATTCGGGTCACCGACCGGGCGCCGATCCGCGTATTCCCTGTCTGCGATCTCCCGTCCGGTCGAGTCCGCGACATCGATTCGATCTGGATCCTCGGCGCGATTCAAATTATCGACCGGCCGCCGATCCACATATCCCGTGTCAGTAATCTCCCGGCCGGTCGAATCCGCTGCGTCGATTCGGTCCGCGTCCCTTGCCACGACTTCATTTGCCGTCAACTCGTCTCGCCCAACATCCTCGTAACGAACCCGGGCACTATTGGCGGCAAGAATCTGCTCTGCCTCTGCGGCACGATTAGCATCATTCACGGTGACGATCGCTCCGCCTTTTTCGAGCTTACGGGCCAAGTACGCCGCGCGATCCGCCGGGATGCCCGCCCCGGCAAGTGAACCTTCGAAATCATCATCGGCAAGATCGTACTCATAGTCGCCGCGCGAATAGAGTTCCGGTTCTAAGCTGGTATCGGCGGCTGCATCGCGTGACTCTCTTTGCCGCTCGACGCTATCATCGCTACGGAATGCGTCCTTCACCTTATCCCACCATTTTTCATGTTCGCGGTGAACCGTATCGCTGGAGACAGCACCCGCATCATTCGGATCAAGATACGAATCGGATGCTCGACCGCGAAAGGCTGCGCCGATTTGACTGGGGCTGAAACCTTGCGCCCTCAGTTCTGTCACCGCTTGATGAGCGTCGCTAGCATTCTTGAAGAGTCCGACGACTACCTGCGTGGCCGACGCCACGCCCATTCTGTTGCTTGTGGTTTCATATGCCATGAAAAGATCCTTTGTGATAAGTGACAATGTTTTGGTCTGACCCGGTCTCAGCGTCGGGTACTGAAGCATTCTCTTCACTACGAAAGCCGTACCTCGCCGGCCGTGCATCGTAGAGGGTGAAAATGCGCTAACGAGTAATAAGATGCAATCGGATTTGACGCGAAAAAATAAAAACAAATGAGTGTTGGGAGCAGACTTTCAAAGCGCAGCCAACCCACCGCGCGGCATGGGGAGTCGTGATCGATTCTTTTCCAAGCGCAGACTTACTCGTTCGTCTTCACACTAGCGTCATCGACCAAAAGGCGTTCTCTGCGAACCGTATCGGTAACTGATTCGTTCTGCGTTATCTCACGCTTCCCCACTCTGTACTCTTCACGCAGGACAGTGTCTTTATCTATGTGCACGCGTTCCTCGCTCAGAGGGACGCGTATGGCAGACTCCCCATCCGCGCGGCCGCCTGCATGCTCCACCACCAACTCCTCGCGAGTCACCGGCACTTGGACTGTCTCCATGTGCGTGACCGCTTCCTTGCGAACATGCACCTCACCTATGTTCACTTTCTCCTTGCGCACCCGCAGCACTTCTCCGAAGAGCTGCACATGATCTGGTTGCGGTTGAGAAGGCGGATTGAAAGGTGAGGAATGCACGATAGTTCCCGGCGTCGATCCGATAGGCCTCGTCGTCTCGCTGTTATGGCGGCCGTGCACGATGCGTGCACCCCGTTTCTCCAAAAGGGTCCGGGCTTCCCCGTTGCGGTCGCCGGCCCTGACCGTCACGATGGCTGGGACGCCATTAAGATCCTGATCCAGTAATGCTGCATCCTGAGGGGAAAGATCAATTTGCGCCAGCATGGCATTGAACTCCGCAGTCGATAACTCGGCCTGCACACCTCCTGCACTGCTCACGCCGCCATCTTCTCCCCGGTAAATCTCTCTAAGCTGGTCAAACCACTTGCCACTCTCCTGCATCGGCACAGCAGTCGCTTCCACCTCCGTCCGTGAATCGGCCGTTCTGCGAAATGCAGCGGTAATCTGGTCGGGAGTGTAGTTATTCTCGTGCAGTGCGTGCAGCGCCCAGCGCGCATCCCTCGCGTAAGGGAAAAGGCCGATGACAAAAGAGTCATCATCAAAGCGCCTCGCCTCACTGCCGAATCGATTCCCCAACATAAATCCTCCTTGAATGCGGAAGCTTTTAGGTACACGCAATCATTTATTGTGATGACCAATCCGTCGACCCGGAAGGCTCGAAGCGGAGGAATTATTTTCGAGTAGGTGGCGTTAGATTCTCGCTTATCCGGGCAACCATTTTTGCGTCATATCCGCTGCCTGGCCCAACGGCCCTGGCGAAAGAGAACGATGCTGATCAGCACGATGACTGATTGCGCAACGACGACTGACGCGAAAACACCGTTAACCCGCATCGCGGTGTGCATGGCCAGCCACCACGCAAGCGGAATCTCCACGATCCAAAAACCGAAAAGATTCACATACGTCGGCGTGAGCGTGTCGCCTGCTCCATTGAACGCCTGCAGCATAACCATGCCGTAGGCAAACGCAACATTGCCGCAGCTGAAGATACGCAGACACTGGATAGCCGGGCGAACCACGGCGGGATCCTGCGTGAACAGGCCGATGATCCAGGGTGCAAAGGCGATAAAGACAATCCCCACTGTCCCCAGGAAAAGCATGTTCCATAGGCCCGTTCGGTATACCGCTTTGCGGGCGCGATCGGGGTGGCCCGCGCCAAGATTCTGGCCCACCAGCGTGGCGGCGGCATTACTCAATCCCCACGATGGCAAGATGGCAAAGATGACGATGCGAATGCCGATGGTGTAGGCGGCCAGGGCGGGCGCGCCAAACATGCTGACGATGCGCACCAGTCCAATCCAGCTCGCCTGGCTGATCAGGAACTGCAGAATGCCGGTGATCGATACACGTACCAGGCGCCATAGCACCGCGCCTTGCAGGCGCATGTGGCGTCTCAGAATCCGAATGCGTTCGGTCCCCTTGCCCAGCCGGTAAAACTGGTAAAGGACGCCGATGCCGCGTCCGGAGAAGGTAGCCAGCGCCGCGCCCGTTACTCCAAGTTTAGGAAACGGGCCCAGGCCAAAGATCAGGCAGGGATCAAAAATCAGGTTGAGGATGTTTGAGACCCACAACAGACGCATGGCGATTGCTGCATCTCCGGCGCCGCGGAAGATTGCATTGTTTAGAAACAGCAGCAAAACCACGCCGGAGCCCCCAAGGGCTATCCGGGTGTAGTTGACACCGCCGGCAATAATCGCGGGCGTCGCGCCCATCAGGGCCAGCAGCCGCGGCGCCAGGAAGAAAAATGGCAGGCCAAGCACGACCGAAGCGATCAGACCCAGGAATACTGCCTGCACCGCGGAGATAGCTGCGCCGTCCGGATCCTTCTCGCCCACCCGCCGCGCCACCATCGCCGTGGTCGACATGCCAAGCCCCATGCCTACCGCGAACACCAGCGTGAGCACCGACTCTGTCAGGCCGACCGTGGCAATCGCATCCGCGCCCAGGCGGCTTACCCAAAAAACATCCACCACGGCGAACAGCGATTCCAGCACCATCTCCAGCACCATGGGGATGGCGAGCAGCAAGATCGACCGATTGAGGCTGCCCGCGGTGTAATCCTGGTGGCTGCCCCGTAGCGCTTCCCGCACCGATTGCCAAAACGTGGGCGTGGACGCAGGCTTGGTCCCGGTTTCCATGCGGATGTGATCCCTTCGTTTTCAGCGCTCTTGAAAGCAAGTTTAGACTGAACCTGTGATCTCCTCGTTGCCTCGTGCTTTAGATATTCCGGTGGTAGAGACTGAGCGGCTCAGGCTGCGCGGTCACACCCTGGACGATTTTCCTCACACCCGCGCGCTCTGGTCGGATGCGGCCGTGGTTACATACATGGGCGGCAAGCCGCTCACGTTAGAGGAGTGTTGGACCCGCTTTCTCCGCTATCTCGGCCACTGGTCTGTTCTTGGCTTTGGATATTGGGTGGTAGAAGAGAAAGCAACCGGGGACTTTGTGGGCGAGGTCGGTTTCGGAAACTTCAAGCGCGATGTGGAGCCGCCTCTCGGAGCAATCCCTGAACTGGGATGGGTACTCGCCCCGGCGAAACACGGGAAGGGATATGCAACCGAAGCCGCCAAAGCAGCCTTGCAATGGGGACGCCGGCATTTTGGCGCGAACGACTTCACCTGCCTCATCCACCCCGACCATCGAGCTTCCATCGGAGTTGCCAGAAAGTGCGGCTTCGAACAGCGGCTCGTCGGAACCTACAAGGGGAGACCGGCCATCATCTTCAAACAAGCTTGAGTGCAGCTTCGCGCTTGCTGTCTGTTACTCTGCCTTAACTTGGCTCGATTCCACAATTCATGACCAACCACCTCATATGGGCCGCTGGGCTCTTCGGACATGTGCTTCTTCTCGGCGTGCTATTCACGCGCAGGCGTGTCGCTCGCTTTCCCTGGTTCACGCTGCTCATCGTCTTCTACCTTCTGCGCTCTGTGGGGCTAGCGGCCACCTTGCATTTTTCCGGGCATCCTGCCCACCGTTTTGCCCTCTTGATCCTCGACATCACCGACGTGCTGTTGCAGTGCGCGGTGCTGGCGGAACTCACCTGGATCGCGCTGCGGCCGCTATCCGGACTCCGCCGCTTCACCCTCCCTCTGCTCCTGGTTGGAAGCGGCGTCCTCATCGTCATGCGCCTTGCGCCTGCAGGCTACTCCTCGCTGCGCATGGATCTGGTTCTGCTTCACTTTCTCCTATCCGTGCTCATGCTGGAGTGGGCGATCGTCCTCGCTTTTCTGCTACGCCCATTGCATCTTTCCTGGCGAACTCCTGTAGCTGCTCTAAGCTTCGGCTTCGGCGTCTATTCAGCCGCTCTCCTCCTAGGTGGTGGCTATTTCACCATAGGCCGCGAAATGAGCGACTACGTCTTCTTCTCCTTTTTTCGCATCTCCGTCTACCTGCTAGTCCTCCTTTGGTGGGCTCTCACCCTCTGGCTCAAAGAACCAAAACCGAATGAAGCTTAGATAGTCACCGGACTTCGCAGGTAATCAAGGGTTTGGTGCATCCAGCAGTTGCGTGAGGGAAAGGCGCACCGCAAATGTTCAAGCAAGAAACGTCAAACTCACTCCCCGCCCAAAGCCCGCCCAGCCGCCGCCCCCGAAGCCCACGCCCACTGAAAATTGAACCCCCCGAGCTGCCCAGTGACATCCACCACCTCACCCACGAAGTAAAGCCCCGGAACCTTGCGGCTCTCCATAGTGCGCGCATTTAGCTCGGCAGTATCCACCCCACCTGCCGTGACCTCAGCCTTCTCATACCCTTCCGTCCCTGAAGGAAACACACTCCAGTGATGAAGCGCGCTCTCCGCCTCCGCCAGACCCTGGTTCGTCCAAGCAGAAGGCGGATTTAGCCCCAACCATCGGTCAGCCAACCGTTGCGGAAGAACCCCGCGGATCGCAATCCGGGCCCTCGCAAGATCACGCTGCGAGCCAAGCTCCCCAGTCCACAACCGGTCCGGAGCCAGATCAACCACGACCGCCTCCCCCGGCTGCCAGTACGACGAAACCTGCAACACCGCCGGCCCGCTGAGCCCTCGGTGAGTGAAAAGCAGCTTCTCCCGAAACCGTCCAGAGCCGGCACTGGCGACCACCTCCGTCGAAACTCCTGCTAGATCCGCATACCGCGTAAGATCTTCAGGGAAAAAAGTCAGAGGAACCAGCGCCGGCCGGCACGGCTGCACCCGCAAGCCAAACTGCTGCGCAATCTGGTATCCAAACGCAGTGGCTCCCAGCTTGGGAATCGACAACCCACCAGTGGCAATCACCAAAGACCGCCCAGAGAAGACACCCCCATCCGTCTCAAGACGGAAACCATCGTTCTGGGCAACTTCCCCCACCCGCGTGCTCAGCAACACCGTTACCTCAGCTGCGGCACACTCCTGCTCCAGCATGGAAACAATCTCGCTCGCTGCCCGGTCGCAAAACAGCTGCCCCAGTGTCTTCTCATGCCAAGGAATCTGGTGCTGCTCCACCAACGCCAAAAAATCCGCCGGAGTGTAGCGGGCAAGTGCGGACTTGGCAAAATGCGGATTCGCGGAGAGAAAGTTCCCCGCAGTCGTATGGAGATTAGTGAAGTTGCAGCGCCCGCCACCGGAGATGAGGATCTTCTTGCCGATCCTGTTGGCATGGTCAAGCACGAGTACCCGGCGCCCACCACGGCCCGCATGGATCGCGCAGAAGAGGCCTGCTGCGCCGGCGCCCACAACCACAACATCGTAGGCTGATTCCGCACCGGCAGTCTTCATTCGATAGGGAAATAAAGGTCTACGGGCGCCTTGCCGCCGGCCCTCGGCCCAAAACGCGCTTGCGGGCAGCACGCGGCAACGTGGACGGTCCCGATCGTGGGCGGCGCACAGGTTTTCTAGGCTGCTCCGCACCCTTCTTCCGCGCGGCCCGCTTCAGCTGCGTCACTTCTTCTTCATTGAGCTCGCGCGTTTCCCCCGGCGGCACATCGAGAACCAGCGGTCCAAACCCAACCCGCCTGACTTTCTCCACAAAATGCCCGACCTCCTCGAACATCTTGCGAATCTCCCGGTTCTTGCCCTCGGTCAGCACCACTTCGAACCAGGGATTGTCGGTGTCGCGGATCAGGGTGATCTGGGCCGGTTGTGTCATCACGCGGCCCTCCCTTTCCCCGCGCCGGCCACGCTCGATCATCACTCCATGGCGGAGTTGTTCCAGCGCTTCCTCCCTGGGTTTACCGCTCACCTTCACCAGGTAGGTCTTTTCCACATGAGAAGCCGCACTAGTCAAAACGTTGGCCAACTCGCCGTCGTTGGTCATCAGCAGCAAGCCTTCGCTCTGATAATCCAACCGGCCAACAGGAAACAGCCGCGCTCCCGATCGACCGAAAAATTTCATCACCGTTGGTCGCCCCTCGGGGTCAGAAACTGTGGTGACCACGCCCTTCGGCTTGTTCAGCATGAAATAACGAAACTGCTGTGGTTTCTTAAGCAGCTTGCCGTCGACCCGGATATGGTCTCGTTCCGGGTCCGCCTTCGAGCCCAGCTCGGTCACTGTCTGGCCATTTACCTGCACTCGTCCGGAGGTAATCAGTTCTTCTGCTTTGCGCCGCGACGCAATGCCGGCGGCCGCCACAATTTTCTGCAGCCGCTGCGGCTTTCCCTCACCGCCGCGCTCTTCGTGGCCCGTCATGACTCGCCGACCGTACTGTGCTCCGCTGCCGCACGGGGCTCGGTTTCCGGACTGGTCTCGGCTTCCCTATTTACTTCTGCTTCCCCATTGGGCTCGACGTCGCCACTCGCCTCGGCCTCCGTACTGGCGGAACCTTCTGCACTGGGCTCAGCTACGTCCGTTTCAGGCGCCGATTCCTGCTGCTCCGCAGCCGCTTCCTCTGAGGATCCCCCTGCATTCGACGATAGCGCCTCTGCAGCAGAATGCATGCTTGCATCCTGAACCTCGCCCTCCGCTTCGGACTCAGCCAACTCGCCCGCCATCTTTTCAAACTCTTCCATGCTGGGCAGATCGTTCACGTCCTTCAGCCCGAAGCGCAGCAGAAATTCCTTGGTGGTCTTGTAAAGGATGGGCCGTCCGATCACCGGCTTTCTTCCCGCCGTGGTGATTAATTTGCGGCTAACCAGCCCGCCCAGCACGCCGCCCGAGTCCACTCCTCGTATTTCGCTTACTTCAGGTGCGGTCACCGGCTGCTTGTAGGCAATCACCGCCAGCGTCTCCAGAGCCTGCAGGGATAGCTTCATCGGCGGCTTTAGGCTTTTCACAAAACCCCGCACCGCATCGTGATATTCCGGCTTGGTCGCCATGCGATAGCCGCCGGCGATCTCCCTGATCTCCATGCCCCGCTCGCTGTTTGCGTAGTCCGCGATCAGCTCATCGAGCACCACCTGCAGCGCTTGCCGCACCCGGCGCTCGCGCTGCCGTGCGGACTTCTTCTCGTCGCCCTCGTCCACAGCC
The DNA here is from genome assembly GCA_963743365.1 of uncultured Acidobacteriaceae bacterium. Lineage (GTDB taxonomy): Bacteria > Acidobacteriota > Terriglobia > Terriglobales > Acidobacteriaceae > PALSA-350. The sequence goes on along the minus strand of CAVUQE010000005.1, from coordinate 145,135 downwards.
GGCTCAGCGGCGACTGGCTCAGCGGCAACCGGATCGGCAGCAACCGGTTCAGCAGCGGCTGGTTCACCCTCAACCGCCTCAGCGGCAATGGTCACCGGGGTCTCTTCCGCAGACGCCTCTTCCACGGCAGGCGCGGAATCGGCCTCGGCAGGGGCCTCTTCGGCCAACCCTTGTAAAACCTCTTCGGCGAAGATGGCAGCCAGCTGAGCCAGCGTCACTGGCTCCTCGGCTGCATAGACAACGGCTTCTAATTTGGCTTTCAGACTCATTTGCAGGTCAATGCGCCCGGAAAAAGAAAAGGCGCCTCGATTCATACTATCGAAGCACCCCTCTTTTCGCTCGTCTTTGCTGTTTCTGCTTTAGAGCCTGCGCGTTTCCATACCGGCAGCAAATGCTGGGTGCCCCATTCAAGCCGTTCTTTGGCTTGAGTGGGATAATGGCTCTCGATGTCCTGAGCTGCGCAGACTTTTCCGCGGCCTGCTTCTAGCCCTTCGGGGCAAACTGCACAAAGAGCCAGAACAGCCCCGCAGCCATCAGGCCCGCCACCGGCAGCGTAAAGACCCACGCCGCAGCGATGTTGCGGATGGTCGACCACTGCAGCCCGCTCTTGTTCGCCATCATGGTTCCGGCCACACCGGAGGAGAGCACGTGCGTGGTGCTGACCGGTAAACCGTAACTATCCGCCGCCCAAATGGTGAACATCGCTACGATCTCGGCCGAAGCACCCTGCCCATACGTAAGGTGCGTTTTGCCGATCTTCTCGCCCACCGTCACGACAATGCGCTTCCACCCAACCATGGTGCCAAGCCCCAGTGCAATTGCCACCGACACCTTGACCCACGGGGGGATGAACTTGGTCGAGAGATCCAGCTTCTTCTTGTAGTTTGCCATCACCGCGGCTTCTTCCGGGGTAAACACCGGCTTCTTTGACTTGGCAAAAAGGCGTAGAGCCTCGCTCGAGATATACATATCGTTGCGCACGTTCGCCTGCTGGCCGGATGGCACACCTTTCAGCGTCTTGTACTGATTCACCTCATGCTCGATCTCCAGGATCATCTGCCGTTCCGCCAAAATCGTGGTCGGCGTTTCTTTCTTGGTCTGGAGATACTCGGTCAGATCGGCACGCGGATCATCCATGACCGCGTTTGAGTCGACATGTGCGCTCATCACCTTGGCCGCCTGTTCCGACACGGCGACGAAATCCTGCACCTGGCTATAACCAACCGCGTGGTTCAGGGCATATGCCGTGGGAACAGTGCCGATCAGGATCAGCATGATGAGTCCCATACCCTTTTGCCCGTCATTCGAGCCGTGGAAAAAACTCACGCCGGTGCAAGTCAGCACCAGCAGGCACCGAATCCAGAACGGCGGAGGCGCGTCGCCCTTGGGCGCCTCGAAGAGCCGCGGATCCTTGATGACAAACTTCAGCAAAAGCAACAACACAGCGGAGAGGATGAAGCCGACGATCGGCGAAACCAGAAGCGACCGGAAGACGTTGCCCACCTGGGACCAGTCCACGCCCGAGGTGCCATTCGAGCCTTGCATCAGTTGGTTGGCGACGCCAACGCCAATGATCGACCCGATGAGGGTGTGCGAGCTGGAAGCAGGCAAACCGTACCACCAAGTACTCAGGTTCCAAAGGATGGCCGATACCAGCAGAGCGAAGACCATGGCGAAACCAGCGCCCGATCCGACCTTCAGGATCAGCTCGACCGGCAGCAGCGAAACCACAGCGAACGCCACCGCCCCGGAGGACAAAAGTACCCCAATCAGGTTCCACATACCCGACCACATCACGGCAATATGGGGCTCAAGCGAGTGGGTATAGATCACCGTAGCCACTGCATTGGCGGTGTCGTGAAAGCCGTTCACGAATTCAAAACCCAACGCGATCAGCAGAGCAACAGCCAGCAGAAAATACGCCATTACGGAGGCCGAGTGCGGGACCGCAAACAGGTCGCCCAGCAGCTGCGATGCGGCCCACCCGATGCCACCGAGGAGAACAAGCCCGAAGATGATCATCGGGGTCTTGCCCTGCTTTTTGTTCATTTTTTGTTGGAGTAGGGACGGCTTGCCGGGCGGCGTCAAGACTGCGGATGATCCTTCGTTCACGTGCACACGCTCCACACTACAGGTGTTCGCACGGTACCAAAGTGAGGTGTTCAGCAGTATTAATTGCTGTACGCCGAAATATTAATGTTCCATGAATTCGCCTAACGAAATGCCGGGTGCCTTTACTCCACTGAAAAATCTCAAGGTTGAAACTAAGCTCTGATTTGTCATCCCGTCGGAGCCGAGGGACCTGCAGTGCGCCTTGCCCCCACGCAAATGTCGGTCGACCACGCTCCAACCTACCGCCAATCGTCCTTAGCCTCCATCAACCCCTGGTTCATCACCGTCTCAAACGACGGGTGCTTCTTGATATAAACCTCACTAAAATTGCTGTCCTGCCTAAGCAGCACCGCCTGCAAACGAACCAGCTCCAGTAGCGCGAGAAACATGCAAATGAGCGCCCGCTCCGACCGAGTATTTCTCAGCAAGCTGCTTAACGACACCGGCCGTTCTTCCATAATCAGCCGTCGCCGCACATAATCGAGCATCTGCGAGACAGTCACAGCCTCCTCATCCACATCCAGCACCGGCCGTTTCCGGGCCCGGTCCAGAATCTCCCGGAAAACCCGCACCAAATCGACCGTATCGGCGGCAATCTCCTGCTCACTTCCCTCTTCGTGGCTAAACTGCCGAATCGCCGGATTGGTCCAGGTAGCAGCCTCGATCTGCTGTTTCTGCAGCAGCATCTGCGCTGCGTTCTTGAACCGCTCGTGTTCCAGCAGCCGTTCCACCAGCTCTCGCCGTGGATCCTCCTGCTCGCCGTCGCCCCCCTCCGCCGATGTGCGCGGAAGAAGCATGCGGCTTTTGATATGGATCAGCAGCGAGGCCACGTAAATAAAGTCCGCCGCCGCATCCACCTCGGTCTGCTTCAAACCCTCGACATAGGCCAGGAACTGGGCCGTGATCCGCCCGATAGGGATGTCGTAGATATCGATGTCCTGCTTGCGGATCAGGTCCAGCAGCAGGTCCAGCGGCCCGTCGTACACGTGGCCCACAGAAATGCTGTAAGGCGATGCGCTCTCCGCCGCTTCCCTTTTCTGCTGCTGCTTCTCGGTTTCCTCGCGCTTCTCTCCACCCTGCTCTTGGCTCATAGCGCGCGCTCTCCAAACTCCGGGTGCACCAGTTGCATGGCGTCCCTTACCTGCACCATGGTTTCTTCTGCCCGGGCTCGCGCCAGAGCCGAGCCGCTATGCAGAATGTCATGCACCAGGCGGGGCTTCTCCTCATATTGCTTGCGCCGCTCCTGCATCGGTTGCAGCTCGGCCACAATAGCATCCGCCGCCCATCCTTTGCACTCGATGCAGCCGATGCCGGCCGACCGGCACCCCTCATACACTCTGGCCAGCGTCGATGAGGTTGAAAAGACCTTGTGCAAATCACCCACCGGGCAAACATCCGGATCGCCCGGATCGCTCCGCCGTACCCGGGCCGGATCGGTCACCATGGTCTTCAGTTTCTGCCGCACCACCGGCTCCGGGTCCGTAAGCAGGATGGTGTTGCCATAGCTCTTCGACATCTTGCGCCCATCCGTCCCCGGCAGTTTGGGAGACGGAGTCAACAGCACCTGGGGTTCGGGCAAAATCGGGCCCGACAGGACCTGCTTCACATCACCCGGATAAAAATGATTGAATCGCCGGGCGACTTCCCGGGTCACTTCCACGTGCGCCACCTGGTCTTGTCCCACGGGCACAAAGTCCGCCTGGTAGATCAGGATATCCGTTGCCATCAGCAGCGGATATCCGAGAAAGCCGTATGTCGTCAGATCCTTCTCAGTAATCTGCGCTTGTTGCTCTTTGTAGGTCGGCACGCGCTCCAGCCAGCCAAGAGGCATGATCATCGACAGCAGAAGGTGCAGCTCTGCGTGTTGCGGCACCAGGGACTGCACAAAGAGCACACAGCGCTCCGGGTCCAATCCCGCTGCCAGCCAATCGAGCGCCACGTCCACCGTATTTTGCCGGATGTTCGACGGGTCGGCGTAGTCGGTGGTCAGAGCGTGCCAGTCGGCGACGAAAAAGTAGCAGTTGTAATCGTGCTGCAGGCGCACCCAGTTATAGAGGGCCCCCATGTAGTTGCCGAGATGCAGTTTGCCGGTGGGCCGCATGCCGCTCAGCACGCGTTTGAGTTGAGGCGAGTGTTCGTTCACTGGCTCGATTGTACGGAAAACTCAGATGGAGAGCAGCAAAACGCGGAAGAACCCGAGTACCGGACTAATCATTGCCATGGTGACCCCGCCGCCAAAAAACAGCATGAGAAACAGGCTGAGGATCCCTAGCCGATCATAGACCGGCAGCCATCGCTGGGGCAGCATGTGGCGAAAGATGTGGCTTCCATCGAGCGGCGGCAGGGGGAGAAGGTTAAAGGCCGCCAGGAACAGATTCAGCAGCATGCCGAAGTAGAAAATGAGTGCCAGCGGATAGGCCACCGGGCTCAAGGCCATGAGCTGCGGATCGAGCCGCGCGAAACCCCCGAGGGCCACGGCACGCACACAGGCCAAGCCCACCAGCGACGTTTTGGCGATGACAATCAATACCAGCAGCGAGATCACGGATCCGATTACGTTGCTGATCGGCCCAGCCACCGTAGTGAGAATGTCGTCGCGCACAAAATTCTTGAAGTTGCGTGTGTTCACCGGGGTCGGCTTGGCCCAGCCAATCACCGGGATATGAGTCACCAACGCCACCAGCGGTAGCATGACCGTACCTAGTGGATCGATGTGCTTGAGGGGGTTCAACGTAATGCGCCCCAGCATGCGTGCCGTCTGGTCGCCCAACCGCGAAGCCATCCATCCATGCGCCGACTCGTGCAAGCTCAGCGCGAACAACAATACGACAAATTGAAAAATCCCCAAGACCAGTTCAGGAGTACGCATCGGAAGCCTGATGGTAGCACGCCGACCACCGGCTAACTACGTTTGCAATCTTCGCGGTGGGGCTTATGGTCGCTACTCTTTGCGCCTGATCTCGCGTGCCGGGACACCTCCCCAGATTTCATGCGCAGGCACGTCGTGGGTGGCCACGCCCATGGCCCCCAGCATGGCATCTTCGCCGATCTTCACCCCCGCCATCACTGCGGAGTGGTAGGTAAGCCGCGTGCCGGGCCCGACCTCGGTGGTCCGATTCTCTATATCGAGATAATCGGTTGCCTTGTGCCAATGCGAGTACACCGCTGCGTAGTCGGAGATCGAGGTCCCTTTGCGGATGATCAGCTCTCCGCGGTCATCGAGCATTACGTACTTGTGAATGATGCAGTCGTCTTCCACCGTCAGGTTGTAACCGAAGCTGAACTCCACTCCATGGAAGATCTTTACGTTCTTTCCCACGTGCTTGAAGATGTGCTTCGCCAGCATCTTGCGGAAGCGAAAGCCAAGCCAGTGGTTTAACCCCAGCCCCGACCGGTCGAACATTTGCCAGAACCAGATTAACGGCTTGCGCTCGGCGTACTTCTCCACGTCCACATCGCCGTAATACTCCGGCTCCAGCGTCACGTTGGCCGGGTCGAGAGTCAGCTGCAGCACATTGCCCGGCAGTTCGGAGATCAGGGTGGTGTTGAGCTTGCCCCCATGGGGGCGTCCGAGGTAGATCTGATGCAGCGCGTCGCGCACCAACTCGCCCCGCAGCCGAGGTTCCTTGTGACGGGTGAATTCCTCATCCAGATGCGCCAGCCAACGCCGAAAGACCTCTTCGCCTTCCGGTGTCGGGCGTAGCTCACGATACTCATATCTCGGCATAGTGCCCTTTCCTCCTGCATACGATGCCAACCGCTATTGGATACTGAATACCGCGTAGACGGTGGCGGAAGCCGTAACTTTCTGCGCGCTAACGCTTAGCGGCTCAACCTCTTTCGCGGCTGGGGCGGCTGACATCATGGCCTGCGCCCGCATCAGCGGTTGCGGCGTACGCGCGGGAGCCTCGTTGCTGGCGTATACCAAGGGGCCAAGAGTGGCGTTCAGCCCGGAAGCCATCTGTTGCGCAATCTGCCGCGCCCGATCCAGCGCCAGCTTTGCGGCTTTCGCCTGCAGGGCATCCTGGTCGGCCACGCTCCAGGTCATCTGCCCGCTCTGGTTGGCGCCCGCCTTCACCGCCACATCCAAGACCTTGGCGCCATTTGCGGCCGCGGTCTTCACGTTCCAGCTCTGCTGCACCTGGAACTTGCGCTCCGTCTTTTCCGCGGGCGTCCAATCCTGGGTAACGAACTGCTGTACCGGCGCAATGCTCTGCGATTCACTCTGAATGGCATCCTGCGGAACGCCGGCCGCCTTGAGCGCCGCCGCGATGGCATTTGAGATCTTGGAGCCGGTGGCATAGGCCGAGTCCTGGTCTGGACCGTAGGCGATGAAGCCAATCTGCACCGTCACTGTATCCGCATCGGTGTTCGAATCAGCGCTGGTGGTGACGGCGATGGTGCGATTGTCTTTGCTGACCACGATCTGTTGCGCGTAGCTCGGAATCGCAACCGTGGAGAGAATCAGCGCGGTGCAGCCGGCGGCGATGCGTTGCAATTGAATGGGCATAGTGCAAACTCCCTTACTGCCGGGCCAGGCTTCCTGCTTTGCGCAACTGCGCCAGCAGCCGCAGACCGGCACCTGAGTCTATCGCGTCGGCGGCGCAGCGCACACCGCCAGCGAAATCGTCTGCGCGGCCAGCGATGATCAGAGCCGCTGCCGCGTTCAGCAAAACCACATCTCTAGGCGGCCCCGTCTCGCCCTCCAGGATGTTCTCAATCAGCAGTGCGTTCCCTCGTGCGTCGCATCCCGCCAAAGCACTCAGCGGCGCTTGCGCCAGACCCGCCTCGCTTGCCTCGAAGGCAAAGTTGCGCACCGTCTGCTCTCGCACCTCCGCCACATCGCTTACGCCGTTCAGCGTGAGTTCATCCAAGCCATCCCGTCCGTGGACCACGAACGCATGCCGCACGTCCAGGCGGGCCAGCGTCTCGGCCACCAGGCGAACGGCGCCAGCGGCAAACACGCCGATCACCTGCGCCCTTGCTCCCGCAGGATTGGTAAGCGGACCCGCAAGATTGAACAGCGTGCGAAAACCCAGGGCCCGGCGGATCGGCTGCACGCGCTTCATGGCCGGATGCAGTGCGGGAGCGTAGAGAAACATGAACCCGGTCTGGCGCAAGCACTCCACCGCCATCTCCGGCTCCAGCTCAACCGGGACGCCCAGCGCCTCCAGCACATCGGCCGACCCGCACTTCGATGTCAGCCCCCGGTTGCCGTGCTTCGCTATCTTGACTCCGGCCGCGGCCGCCACCAGGGCTGCAGCGGTCGAGATATTGAAGGTCCCCTGGCCGTCGCTGCCCGTCCCGCAGGTATCCACCAACTGCTCCCGTTCGGCCTCGCTGAGCGGAATCGGCCGGCTCATAGTCCGCATCGCCTGTACGAAGCCGGTTAGTTCCTCCGCCGTGGCCCCGCGGGTGGCAATAGCGGTCAAAAGCGAGGCGATCTCCAGATCACTGGCGTCGCCTTCGAGCATCTCCCGGACCGCCGAGCACCCTTGCTCTTGCGTCAGGGTTCGCTGTTCTTCGGTCACATGCTTAAGCAGCGCTCCCAGCTGGGACATCACCATTCCTTCCTCAAATCATCCTAACCGCCGGCGACACCCCAACCCCGTATAAAGGTGGGACGGGTGCCCCACGCTCGCGTGGGGCACCCGTCCTTGGTGAGGGAACCAGGGATACCCTTCCTCAGGCAGACACTTTAGACACCCGCTCTTTGCCCTCCAAGCTCAATCCCTTTAGTATGGAAGTTCTGTCCAAAGACCAAACGAATGAAAATTCACGAGTATCAGGCAAAAGACATCCTGGAGCGCCACGGCGTAGCTGTCCCCAAGGGTGAGGTGGCCAACACGCTTGAAGAAGCAATGGATGTGGCCAAACGGCTCTTTACCGGCGGCGCCAAGGGCGTCGTAGTCAAGGCCCAGATCCACGCCGGCGGACGGGGCAAGGGCGGAGGCGTCAAGCTCGCCAAAACCCTGCAGGAAGCAGAGGACTACACCAAGCACATCCTCGGCATGCAGCTGGTGACTCACCAGACCGGACCCCAGGGCCAGAAGGTGCAGCGGGTACTCATCGAAGAGATGTCGCCCATCGCCCGCGAGCTCTACCTGGGCATTGTGCTCGACCGCGCCGCCGCCAAGCTGGTCTTCATGGCCTCTCAGGCCGGCGGCATGGAAATCGAGGAAGTTGCCGCCAAGGACCCGGACGCCATCTTCAAGGCCTACATCGATCCCGCTGTCGGCTTCCAGCCCTACCAGGCGCGCAAACTCGCCTTCGCCCTGGGCCTGAAACCGACGCAGATTAACGACGCGGTCAAGTTCATGACCGGCCTCTACAAAGTATTTCTCGAAACCGATGCTTCCCTGCTCGAGATCAATCCCTTCATCACCACCACCGACGACCGGCTGGTGGCGCTCGATTGCAAGATCAACTTCGACGACAATGCCACCTTCCGTCACAAAGAACTGAGGGAACTCCGCGACACCGCTGAAGAAGACCCCTTGGAAGTGGAAGCCTCCAAGTACGCCCTCAACTACATCAAGCTCGACGGCAACATCGCCTGTATGGTCAACGGCGCCGGCCTGGCCATGGCCACCATGGACATCATCCAATACGCCGGCGGCTCGCCGGCCAACTTCCTCGACGTAGGCGGAGGCGCCAACCAGCAGCAGATCGAGCACGCCTTCGAGATCCTGCTCTCCGACAAAAATGTGCAGGCCGTCTTCATCAACATCTTCGGCGGCATCCTGCGCGTCGACACCCTGGCCCAGGGCGTCGTAGAAGCGGCCAAAAAGACCAACGTCAAGGTTCCCGTGATCCTGCGCCTTGAGGGAACCAACGTAGAGCAGGGACGCGAAATCCTCAAACAGTCAGGCCTCAACTTCATCATTGGCGAGACCATGCAGGATGCAGCCGCCAAGGCAGTCAAGGCCGCCAAAGACTACTCCGCAAAGAAGTGAGTACAGCACTCGAACAGGAATTCTGGAGCAATCTATGTCTGTGTTAGTGGACGAAAATACGCGGCTCATCGTGCAAGGCATTACCGGCAAAGAAGGCACCTTCCATGCCAAGGGCTGCGCCGAGTATGGGACCAAGGTCGTGGGCGGAGTCACGCCGGGCAAGGGAGGCACCACGCACGAGGGCTGGCCGGTCTTCGATACCGTGTCTCAGGCCGTCGAGAAGACGGGCGCCAATGCCACTGTCATCTTCGTGCCCCCGCCCTTTGCCGCCGATGCCATCCTCGAAGCCGAAGACGCCGGTTTGCCGCTGATTATCTGCATCACCGAGGGAATCCCCACCAACGACATGGTCAAGGTGTGGAGCGTCGTCAGCAGATCCAAATCCCGATTGATCGGGCCCAACTGCCCAGGCGTTATTTCTCCCGGCAAAGCCAAGATCGGCATCATGCCCGGCCGCATCCACAAGCAGGGCACCGTGGGCATTGTCTCCCGCTCCGGCACCCTCACCTATGAAGCCGTCTATCAGCTCACCCAGCGCGGGATCGGACAGTCCACCGCGATCGGCATCGGCGGCGATCCCATCATCGGCACCACCCACGTCGACGCGCTCAAGCTGCTCAATGAGGATCCCGGAACAGAGTCCATCATCCTGATCGGAGAAATTGGCGGCACGGCCGAGGAGGCCGCCGCCGCCTACGTAAAGGCCCACGTCAAGAAGCCCGTCGTGGGCTTCATCGCCGGCCAAACCGCTCCTCCCGGGCGGCGCATGGGCCATGCCGGGGCCATCATCTCCGGCGGCCAGGGGACAGCCGCCGACAAGATGAAGGCGCTCACAGAAGCCGGTATCCACGTAGTGCAATCCCCCGCCGCCATCGGCGAAACATTGGCCAAGGTCATCGGAAAATAGGAGTATTCGTGCAACGCACCTTCAGCATCATCAAGCCCGACGCGGTCCGCAAGGGTCATTCAGCCGCGATTCTTGCCGAAATCGACAAAGCGGGCTTCAGCATCGTCGCCATCAAGAAGATGTTTCTCTCCAAGTCGCAGGCCCAGGGCTTTTACGCCGTACACTCCAAGCGGCCCTTCTTTGATTCGCTTACCACTTTTATGTCCTCCGGCTCCATCATTGCCATGGTGCTGGAGAAGGAAAATGCCATCGCCGACTTGCGCAAGCTGATGGGGGCCACCAATCCCGCCGACGCGGCCGAGGGCACCATCCGCAAGCAATTCGCGGCTTCCATTGAAGAAAATGCCATGCACGGCTCCGACGCAGAGGACACGGCAGCCTTCGAGATTGGCTACTTCTTCGCCGGGTACGAGCTGATTTAGGGCGATTCCCTGCCCTCCGGGGGGATCCTCCCTGGCCCGGGGTTAGCCCGCCTATCGCGGAAGTGCCTTGACATGAGGCCGCTGGGCAAGCAAACTTGCGCAGATGGGGCTTAAGTTGCTAAAGCCCAAGCGCGTCATACGAGGTCGGCATTGGGTGGATCACCGGCTAGCAAGGTTACCTACACACTTGAGTCCTCGCTTGACAGCGTCAATCGCGTGGAACAGACCGCGGAAGAGTTGGCCAGGAAGGCCGGTCTGGAAGAAGAAGAGATCTATCGCGTCGCTATGGCGGTCCGTGAAGCAGCGGTCAATGCCGTGCTTCATGGCAACGCCTACGATCCCGAGAAGAACATTACTGCTTCATTTGAACAAACGGCAGATTCCCTGGTTATTCGCATCGCCGACCAGGGAAAAGGGCTGAATCCCGATACGCTACCCGACCCGCTAGCGCCCGAGAATCTCTTGCGTGGCTCAGGTCGGGGTATCTTTCTCATCCGCTCCTTCATGGATGAGGTACACTTTCGTCAATTGCAGCCCGGCACTGAACTTACCCTCATCAAACATCTAGGAACCGCCCGTTCCGCAATTTAAGGAGGAGTTTTCGTGAGCATGAAAATCAAGACCCGTCAGGTTGACGGGGTCACCATTATGGATTGCAGCGGTCGCATTACCCTGGGAGAAGGCAGTGTGCAGCTGCGTGACGCCGTACGGGATCTGCTCGCCAAAGGCTCCAAGCAGATCCTGCTCAATCTGGGTGACGTAACCTACATCGACAGCTCAGGCATCGGCGAGCTGGTCAGCGCCTTTACCACCGTCCGCAACCAGGGCGGAGACCTGAAACTCCTCAACCTCACCAAAAAGGTCCACGACCTGCTGCAGATCACCAAGCTCTACACCGTTTTCGACGTCAAGGACGACGAAGCAAGCGCAGTCGCTTCCTTCGCGCGCGCCTAGTTCTCCAAACAAGAACGGCGGGAGCCAGCTTAAAAGCGGGCACCCGCCGTTTTGTTTGCCTAACCCATCCCTCACTCCCCTAACAATTCTCAAGGTTCGAAACCAAGGTTAGATTCGTCATCCAGAGGGAAGCCAAGGGACCTGCGGTGCGCCTTTCCTGCCCGCAAATCCCTCGGCATCTAGAAGCTGACCTTAGGCACATTCTGTGCGCCGGGGCTCGCCTGGAAATAATCGTTGTTCCGTTGGAATCCGCCCATACTAGCCCAAATGCTGTTGGGGAACTGCCCGATAAACGTGTTGTAGTCCTGAATTTGCTGGTTGTAACGCATTCTGGCCACGCTAATCCGGTTTTCCGTGCCCGCCAGTTCGTCCGAGAGGCGCTGAAAATTCTGGTTCGACTTCAAGTCAGGATAATTCTCCGACAACGCCAGCAACCGCCCCAGCGCGCCATCGAGCTGGCCGTTGGCCTGGATCGTCGCTTTCGGATCGCCATGCGCATTCAGCAGGCCGGCCCGCGCATTCGCGATATCGCCGAACACCGTCGTCTCCTGCTTGGCATATCCCTTCACCGTTTCTACCAGGTTCGGAATCAGATCCGCGCGCCGCTGCAGCTGATTGTTCACCTCACTCCAGGAGGCGGTGATCGCCTCCCGCTTGGTCACCATCTGATTCTTCGCGCTTACATAACTGCCGAAAACCAGCAGCACCGCCAGGAACACTACTACAAGCGCCGCGATTCCTACCCAAAGCCCGCGTCTCATGCGAACGTTCTCCTTGTCTTGCTCAGATTTTTCATTACCAGGCTACCAACTGCCTGAGGCCCCACCGCCACCGGAACTTCCCCCGCCAAAACCACCAAATCCGCCGCCATCGCCACCGCCACCACCCCATCCACCCCCGCCTCCGCGGCCTCCCCAACCACCGCCACCTCCGCCGCCCAGGAACATGCCAATCAGGAAGCCAAGCAGCCCGGAACCGCCAAGGCGTGCCAGCAGGAAAATCACCCCCAACAAGACCAGCCCCAGCACCACCACTTGCCCTAGAGAGAGTGGTTGCGGCTGCGGGACAGGGGGCGGTCCACGGCGTGGCTGGGCAGTGAGTGTTACGCCGGCGTCCGCCGCGATCACCCCGGCGACCTGCTGCACCGCCATCGTGATCGCTCCATCGAAGTCGTTCTGTCGCAGATACGGCACCATCTGCCGCCCGATGTCACCCACCCGGCCATCGGGCAGAATCCCTTCCAGGCCGTACCCCACCTCGAAGCGGTACTTGCGATCATTCGTCGCGAAGATCAGCAACAGCCCGCGGTCCGTTCCCTTCTTCCCCACCTTCCACTTGTCTTCGAGGGCTGTAGCGAAGTTCTCGATCGGTTCCCCGTCCAGCGACTTGATGGTCACCACGGCGATCTGCGCATGCGCCTGCCGATCCACCTGCGCGCATAGCGCGTTCAGAGAAGCCGTGGTTTGCGGCGACAACACCCCGGCAAAATCATTGACGTAATTTGTGGGCTGGGGCAGGTCCTGCACTCGCTCTGCCGGGAGAGAACCGGAACCGGCGAGAAGAAGCAGAAAAACCGCGAGCAGGCGTAGACGCATCGCCTCATTGTACTCAGACGAAGTTATGCCCGCTGCCGGCCTAGCGCAGTTTCGCAATGAGGGTAGACCACACCTCGCGACCCGTGATCGCGAAACTACCTAAAAAGAGCAGGCCGGCCGAGCGGGCATAAGAAAACTTCAGATTGTGAGTCTACTTACTGCCCGGAGCTGGGCACGTTCTGGTCTTTAGCCAACTGTTGGGCCAGCTGTAGATGTTGGGCGATCACTTTGCTGCCTTGGTTAGCCGCATCCTTTACCGTCTGGTCCTGTCCGGAAGAAGCTTCCATCTGGAACTGGCTCAGATCCTGTTTGTGATCCTTGACCATGTCCTTGATATAGGCTTGGTCGTACGCCGATCCGGAGAGCCCCTGGAGCTTCGCTATGGTCTTGCGGTCACCCTTGGAGATCTGATCAGGCGGCGTCACGCCAAGCTGCTGGGCCACCGGCGTCATCTGCTCATTCAACTTGGTGTGGTCATCAATCATTCGTTGCGCAAACTGCTTTACCTGGTCGTTATTGCTTTTTTGCAACGTTAATTGGCCAAGTTGAACCTCGGCCATGCTCCCCTGCATCGCCTTGCTGACGAACATCCTGTCCATGGGCGAAGGCTGATTTGGACCCTGCATGCCATTCATTTGCTGATCCATGCTCGGGTTCTGACCCGGGGCCTGGCTGGCCGGCCCAGCAGCGTCGCGGGACGCTTGAGCCATCGCCACACTGCCGCAGAGCAAAATCGCGCCCGCCATAACGATGGTTCTTTTGCCGTAAATAGTGGGAAAATTCATAGTTTTCTCCTCAAGTCTATGGGATGCCTTACCGCCAAGCACGGTAACCTCGGTTCCCACCGTTTTGACCACACGCCCCAACGGCCCTGCCCCTCGCCAACCAGTTATCCTTTAATTAACTATGACCTCGACCGAACCAACTGCAGTTCAGCCACCTACCGCCCGCCGCCAGGAAACGATCACCACCCTCCACGGACATCAGTTGGCCGACAACTACGCGTGGCTTCGCGAAAAAGAAAGCCCTGAAGTCATTGCATTCCTTGAGCAGGAGAATGCCTACACCCGCGCCGTCATGAAGCCCACGGAGGAACTGCAGGCCAAGCTCTACGCCGAAATGCTGAGTCACATCAAAGAGACCGATGTCTCGGTGCCCTTCCGGTACAGGGATTATTTCTACTACTCGCGCACCGAGCAGGGCGCACAGTATCCCATCTACTGCCGCAAGCACGGGTCCCTCGATGCCGCCGAAGAAATCATGCTTGATATGAACCAGATGGCGACCGGCGAAAGCTTCCTGGCCTTAGGCGCCGTGAGCGTTTCCGATGACGGTAACCTGCTGGCCTATTCAACTGACACCACGGGATTCCGGCAATACACCCTACACATTAAAGATTTGAAAACAGGTGAGGTGCTCGCCGACCAGGCCGAACGCGTCGGCTCTGTTGTCTGGACCACTGACAACCGCACCCTCTTCTACACCGTTGAAGACGAGGAAACCAAACGGCAGTACCAGCTCTTCCGTCACATCGTGGGAGGACCGCAGGCCGAAGATGTCCTGGTCTACGAAGAAGCCGACGAGCGCTTCAATATCGGCGCCGGCCGCACCCGTGACGCCAAGTACATCGTGCTCGAGAGCGCCAGCCATACCACCAGCGAAGAACAGTTCCTGCCCGCCGATGATCCAGAGGAAAAATGGACCCTGATCGAACCGCGGCGCGAAAACATCGAGTACTACACCGACCACCGCGACGGGCTTTGGTACATCCGCGTAAACGACACCGCCAGAACCTTCCGCATCGTCACTGCCCCCGTCGCCACGCCAGGCCGCGCGCACTGGCGCGAGATCATTGCTCACCGTGAAGATGTGATGCTCGAAGACCTCGAACTCTTCCAGTCCTTTTCGGTGCTCGTCGAGCGAGCCAACGGTCTGCCGCAAATGCGCGTCCTGTCCTTTGATGACCAGGGCGCGTTTGCGCCATCTTCGCGCCAGATTGCATTTCCTGAGCCTACCTACAGTGCACATCCGCACGTCAACCGCGAATTTGTAACGGACAAGTTTCGCTACGGGTATCAATCCCTGGTTTCGCCCACGTCGGTCTATGAATACGATGTGCAAACCGGTCAATCGACCTTGCTCAAGGAACTGGAGATCCCCGGCGGATTCGATCGTTCGCAATACCGTTCCGAGCGCCTCTTCGCCACCGCGCCGGATGGAACCGCTATTCCGGTTTCGATCGTCTACCGCAAAGACAAAAAGGGCGAGGGCACAAACCCTCTCTACATTTACGGCTACGGCTCTTACGGATATGCCCTTCCCGTGGGCTTCAACTCCAACCGCTTAAGCCTGCTCGACCGCGGATTCGTCATGGCCTACGCCCACATCCGCGGCGGCGGCGATATGGGCAAGCCCTGGCACGACGCCGGGCGCCTGATGCAAAAGATGAACACCTTCACCGACTTCATCGCGGTGACGGAATACCTCACTGCCCACGGCTATGGCAATCCTCGCCGCGTCGCCATGGAAGGCGGCAGCGCCGGCGGCCTCCTGATGGGTGCGGTCGCCAACCTGCGTCCCGATCTCTACCGGGCCGTCCTCTCCCACGTGCCCTTCGTAGACGTAATGAACACTATGCTCGACCCCACCCTACCCCTGACCATCGCCGAGTACGAGGAGTGGGGAGATCCAAATAAGCCGGAGGCTTTTGCTTACATGCTGCAGTACTCGCCCTACGACAATCTGGAGCGGAAGGCTTATCCGGCGATGCTGGTGAAGACCTCCCTGCATGACAGCCAGGTGATGTACTGGGAGCCGGCAAAATATGTGGCCAAGCTGCGCACCTTGAAGTCCGACGATAATCTCCTGCTGCTCGAGACCAACATGAGCGCAGGTCACGGCGGCGCCTCCGGCCGCTACGACTACCTGAAGGAGATCGCCCTCGACTACGCCTTTCTCTTGCTGGAACTAGGGCAGGAGTAAAAAACTCGAGCAGCCCAATCCGCCGGGACGGGTGCCTCGTTGGCCAATCAAGTATTTGCCACACCTGTAACAAATGCCGGGTGCCCCATTCAAGCCATCTTTTGGCTTGAGTGGGATAATGGCTCTCGCCGTGCCACGTTCCCGCACAGCAGCACTTCTCCGCGACCTGTCCAGCCCCAAAAACAAAACGGCCCGCAACAAAGCTGCGGGCCGTTCTTGGGACACCTCAACCTACCGCCGTTCGTGATCCCCGCCCCCGTTGGGATGGGATTCATTATGCGGCTGGCTGACATTCTGATGAGGCGCCTGGTTGTATTTCGGTTGATTATTAGCCGGCGCCTTATACGCGTTGTTTGTGTTGCCGTAAGCCGGATGATTGCCATTGTTGCTGTTATAAGCAGGCCGGCTATTGTTGTTGTAGGCCGCGTGAGCAACCATGTTTGAGTTCGTCATCGGACGGCTGACCGCCCCCATCGCAGGCCTTCCGCCATTGACAGACGCGAAATTGGCCCGGTTGGTGCTGGCGAAATGTTCATGCGACATCTGTTCCTGCGTCGCCTGAACATGTTGTTCGCGCATCGCCGCCATTTCCTGCCCACTGGGTCTGGCATTCAGGCCGCCAGGTCCATTAAAGCTGGTGCGGTTGATGACGGTCGTGTGAATCACGGTCCTGTCGACGTACGTATTGTGCACAATCGTCGTGTTCACATGCAGCACCGCGGTGTTATAGGCGAAGTGTCCGCCTACCCAACGCCCGCCGTAGAAGCCCACTCCACCGTATCCGAACCCGTAGTTAACCCCGCCGTAAAAACCAACATGGGGACCCCAGTACCCGGCATGCCAGAGATAAAGGCCGCCCGCAAAACCCCAGTATCCGGGAGTCCAGAGGAATCCAGGCTGGGGAGCAAGCACCCAGGTTCCTGGTACCCAGTAGTAGCCCGCTTCACCGTAGGCCCAATACCCAGGTGTCCACAGGTAACCGTCCCCGGGACAAACCGGCTGGGCATACACCGGTAGCACTGGGGGAGCAATGGTGATGGAAAGGAAGACGCCAGCGAAGGAAGACGCGGGCACGATCAATACCAAAAGTGCGAGAAAAAGGGTACGCAAAGCGCGGATGGAACGCATGGGATTGCTCCTTGCTGACTGAACCTCGCCGGCTGACTACCGGCCCGAACGTATGAACGCGGTAGCCGGAAGAATGTTGCTGGCGGGTTACCAGGGTCAGTATCCAACCGTGCTGAGGTTATCGGCGATAGATGTAGGTGGCTATACCACGTTCGCAGCAAGGCCATTCCAACAAGAAGTTGCGAATAGGCGGGCTTTTGAACGCTGGTCTTTGAAGGGTACGGGTACGGGCTCGAAGGGTACGGGCTTTAGCCCGTACGTAAGTGGTTGTAAACAGATCCGGCTTTAGCCCCTGAGGGGCTTAACTTTTCCAGCCTGCCGCTCCAAATCACCGGCGGTTCGAACCGCCCAGCAGCGACCCCAGCACGCCCCGCACGATTTGCCGCCCTACCGTGCTGCCCAGTGTCCGGGCGGCGCTCTTCGCCATAGTCTCCATCAGGCTGTCCCCCCGCCGTCCTCCCGAGGAACCGCTGCCCAACGAGGTAAGCTCCCCCAGCCAGCCCGTGGCTTTCGGCGCAGGTTGCTGAGCGGAAATCGTTTGCGCGGCGCGCCCCTTTAACAGCTCATACGCTGATTCGCGGTCGACCGCGTTCTCGTAGACCCCCGCCACCACCGAATCGCGGATAATCTGTTGCCGCTGCTCCGGCGTAATCGGGCCGATCTGGCTGCGGGGCGGACACACCAACGCCCGTTCCACCACCCCCGGTGTTCCCTTTTCATCTAGAAAGGAGACCAGCGCCTCACCGACACCCAACTCCAGAATCACCTGCTCTACGTCGATCTCGGGGTTCGCGCGAAAAGTCTGGGCCGCCGCTTTAACCGCCTTCTGGTCCTTCGGGGTAAATGCCCGCACCGCATGTTGAACCCGGTTCCCCAGTTGCCCCAGGATGCCGTCGGGAACGTCGATGGGATTCTGCGTAACGAAGAACACACCTACGCCCTTGGACCGGACCAGGCGAACTACCTGGTGGACCTTGTCTTCAATCACTTTGGGCAAATCGGAAAACAGCAGGTGAGCCTCGTCAAAAAAGAACACCAGTTTTGGCTTTTCCCCATCGCCCACCTCCGGCAGCCGCTCAAAGAGCTCGCTGAGCAGCCACAATAGAAACGTGGCATACAGCTTGGGCGAGTTGATGAGCTTGTCCGCCGCCAGGATATTTACCACGCCATGACCCTGGGCATCTGTCTGGATCAGGTCATCGAGATTGAGTGCCGGTTCGCCTAAGAACTTGGCTCCGCCCTGTTGTTCCAAAGCCAGCAGGCCACGCTGCATGGCTCCGACGCTGGCCGCCGAAATGTTGCCGTACTGCGTCTGAAACTCCTTGGCATGCGTCCCCACATACTGCAGCATCGCCTGCAGGTCCTTCAGGTCAAGCAGCAGCAACCCCTGGTCATCGGCGATCTTGAACACCGCCGTCAGCACGCCGGCCTGCGTTTCGTTCAAGTTCAACAAGCGGCTGAACAGCAAGGGTCCCATCTCCGACACCGTCGCTCGCACCGGATGTCCCTCCTCGCCGAAGACATCCCAGAAAGTTACCGGGCAGCCGGCAAAAGAGAAGTCCGTCAATTTCAGCTTTTTCACTCGATCGGCGATCTTGGGATTCTCAACTCCCGGTTGGCTGATCCCGGAAAGATCGCCCTTCACGTCGGCGGCAAATACCGGGACGCCGATGCGGCTGAAGGCCTCGGCCATCACCTGCAGTGTGACCGTCTTGCCCGTCCCGGTCGCTCCGGCGATCAAACCATGGCGATTCGACATGGCCGGCAGCAGGTAGAGAGGATCTTTGCTCTGCGCGATGAGCAGCGGTTCGGACATAATCGACAAATCTCCTGATGTCGGCAAACCCTCGCCGAAGGAGTTCAATTCTATATTGTGTCCTGTGGTTGAGCTGATTGTGGTCCAAAGAGCAAGCGCCCGTGAGCCTTAAACTCACGGGCGCGCGAAGAGCAGCCCTCCCCCAGAACTGATCCTCGAAGAGAACAATAGCGACCCCTTATCCCGTTGGCTACATCACGCTAGTTACATTTCTCGGTGACCCCGGGGTACATTACTTCCTCTCTCCGGCACCCGGATTTCCTGCAAGCGGCTCCATCCAGGACTGTGTGTGCGGCTTTCCTTAAGGAAAGCCGCATAAGGTTCGCCGAGGCCGACGATCTCGACAGGAAATCCGGGAGGCAAGCATGCGCCTTTGTGTGATACATCCATGTGGTGCCCGCAGTAGCTCCGGCGCTCGCACGCAAAGCTCGTAAACCGCCATGAAGCTTCTTCGCAGCCTATACGCACTCACCATCTTCCTAAGTGCTTTTCTCCTCTTTGTCGTGGAGCCGATGGTGGCCAAGCAGCTGCTCCCGACTCTCGGGGGATCCTCAGCGGTATGGACCACCTGCCTGGTCTTCTTCTCCATAGCGCTCCTGCTCGGTTACCTTTATGCGCATTGGGTTTCGTCGCGATTCACTCCTACCCAACAGGCAGTCATCCACATCCTGCTGCTCACGGCGGCGCTGATGATGTTGGGTGTTCACATAAGCCCCAAGCCTTCAGCGGTTAGCTATCACCCGGCACTGACTGTCTTTCGCGTGCTGGCTGCCGTGATCGGTTTGCCCTACCTTGCGCTATCGGCCACCACTCCGTTGCTGAATTCCTGGTACGCCGGCACCTTCGAAGGGCAATCGCCTTACCGGCTCTTTGCGCTTTCCAACCTCGCCTCCCTATTGGCCCTGGCTAGCTACCCGCTGCTCATCGAACCCCGCTTCACCATGAACCGGCAGACCACCGGGTGGAGTGCGGCCTTTCTGCTCTTCGCCGTGCTCTGCGGAGCGATCGCCTGGCAAGGCCGCCGAAGACCCGTTTCCACTGTGCCTGTGGAGCCGGTTGGGAAGGTTCTCCCTGCGGCTCCGGAAGTCTTCTGGTTTGTCCTCGCGTTGGGCGGTGGCATGATGCTGACGGCGGTCACACACCACATGAGCGAGAACATTGCCGCCATCCCCTTGTTGTGGCTGCCGCCCTTGGGCTTGTATCTGCTGACCTTCATCCTGGCCTTTCAAGGAGCCTTGCAGCCTGTACGCCCATTCATGTTGCGGGCGGTGTTCTTCGCGGTGGCATCGATGGCTTACGTGCTGCGAGACATTCGCGCCCAGTTCCCCATCATGGTGAGTGTGCCGCTCTTCCTGATCGGCCTCTTCGTGACCTGCTTCTTTCTCCACGGCGAGCTCTATGCAAGGCGCCCGGATACTTCGGGAATGACCAGGTTCTATCTCGTTGCCGCCGCAGGAAGCGCCGCCGGAACCCTATTGGTAGGAGTCATTGCTCCGCTTGTGCTGCGCGCCAACTACGATCTCGCCTGCACTCTCGTGGTGGTCGCCTTGATTGCCTTGGCAGCGACCTGGCACGACGGTTGGGGACTGCGCATGCTTTGGGTGGCGGGCGTGACCGCTGCCATCGTGGTGCTGAGCACCCAGATCCGCCAATACGACGACGATGCTGTCGCCCTCATGCGCAATTTTTATGGCACACTGCGAGTCAGGGAAACGCACCTGCCGCCGCAATCCGACACTGATCGCCAGCTGCTCAACGGGACCATCGAACACGGCGCGGAGTGGTTCGCGCCTCAGTTTCTCAACCAGCCCTTAACCTATTACGCGACCAACTCCGGCCTGGGCTTGGCCATGCGGCTCTGTTGTGGGGCAGACCCCAAGCGCGTAGGGGTGATCGGATTGGGAACGGGAACCGTCGCGGCCTACGGCAATGCCGGTGACGTGATCCGCTTCTACGAAATCAATCCGCTGGTGGAGCGGCTGGCGAGGGCCTGGTTTACGTTCCTCCATGACAGCGCCGCGCGCACCGACGTAGTGCTGGGCGACGCTCGCTTATCCCTGGCCGTCGAGCCCCCACAGCGCTTCAACGTAATTGTGATCGATGCCTTTTCCGGGGACGCGATCCCGGTACATCTCTTAACGCGCGAGGCGCTGGCACTCTATCTTCGCCACCTGCAGCCCGATGGAATTCTCGTCTTCCACGTATCCAATCAATATGTCGATCTGGAGCCAGTGGTCGCTGCGCTCGCCAAGGATGCCGGGCTCTACGCCTTGTCCGTGCATTCCCACGGTGACGAACAGAATGGCTTGTACTTCGCCGACTGGATCCTGGTGACCACCAACCAGGCATTCTTAAGTCAACCAGAAGTCGTCAACAACGCCTTCCCGACGCCTTTGAGACCGGGCGTCCGCCTGTGGACCGACAACTACAGCAGCCTGCTTCCTCTACTCAAGTGGTACACCAGGTAAGAGCCCAAGCCTAGGGCGCTTTTCCTCTCGCTCCCACTAACAAACGCACATCTAAGCAGCCGCCCTAATTTTGTCATCCGGAGCGACTCCGGATTTCCTACTGCGGTGCACTCACCAACGGCAACGCGTGCGGCTTTCTTTAAAGAAATCCGCATGATCTTTACCGAAACCACGAAGTCCAACAGGAAATCCGGAGGAAGCCGAGGGACCTGCAGTGCGCCTTTCCTGAACGCAACTGCTCGATTTACCATCTAGTACAAGCAGAACTTCCGACCTATGAACAATCGGCTCCATCGAAGTTTCGACGCGCTACATCCGATGTTCACCAGGGCCCTCTTTCTAGGCTTGATTCTCTGCGCGCCGGCCGGTGTGGGACAAACAACAGCTCCCCAACACCAGCCTCCCGCAGTCGCTCCCGCCACAATCTCCGGCGTGGTCGTAGACGCCACCGGAAACCCCATTCCCAACGCGCAAATCACCAGCGGTTCGGGAGATCTTTTAGCCACCACCGGCCCGGACGGCACATTCACACTCCCCGCCGGCGCCGGAACGGTAGCCATCCAAGCCTCGCATTTCGCTCCAGCCTCGGTGACCATCGCAGGCCAGTCAACTCTCCGCATCCAGCTGGACCATCCCTTCGAAAACGTCACCGTCACCGCCTACCGGTCGCCATTAAGCTCCCTCGACAGCCCCGCGAGTACCCGGGTCATGACCGCACAAGCACTGCGCCACGCCGCCTCTTTGCCGCTGGATGACAAGCTCCGTACCGTCCCCGGCTTTGAGCTCTTTCGCAGATCGAGTTCGCTGGTCGCCAATCCCACCAGCCAGGGGGTATCCCTGCGCGGTCTCGGATCGACCTCCGCCAGCCGCTCCCTGGTGGTCTTTGATGAAGTCCCGTTGAACGATCCGTACGGCGGCTGGATTCACTGGGAGGAGCTTCCGGAACTGGACATTCAGACCGTAGAAGTAGTCCGTGGAGGCGCCTCGGACCTCTATGGTTCCAGCGCCATCGGCGGCGTCATCAGCGTGGAGCCCTTTCGCCCCAAGAACTCAACCTTGCGGTTCACCAGCAGCGGAGGATCGGAGAGCACGGTCGACGGAGCCCTGCTCGGCAGCTTAACCCTGGGCAAGTGGTCCGGCCTGGCGACCGGGGGAGCTGTTGCCACCGATGGCTACATCCTGACCGCACCCGCCTATCGCGGCCCCATCGACCAGCCATCGAATGTTCATGCTCAGAACGGCCTGGTGCAAATCGACCGTAACCTGGAAAACAGCCAACGCCTCTTCCTGCGCGGGAATGTGCTCAACGAAGTCCGCCACAACGGAACGCCCATACAGAACAATGGCACCCGCCTTTGGCGTTATGACGGGGGCGCAGATCTGACCGACTTCCTCGTCCGCGTCTACGGCACCTCGGAACATTATCGGCAGAGATTTACGTCCATCAACGCCACACGCACCGCGGAGACTTTGACCACCAGCGCCGAAGAACCATCCGAGGAGCTGGGAGTAGCCGGCCACTGGCATCACCCGTTCGCCACGAACCTGCTGTTGCTCGCTGGAGCGGACACCCACTACATCCGTGCAGCGAGCTACCAGACGATTTACACCGGCAAAGGAGGAGTATCCAACACCGCCGCCAAGCAGGTGCAGACTGGAGTCTATGGCGAGGTGCTGTACACCCCGAAGAACTGGACGTTCAGCGGCTCAGCGCGGGTCGATCATTTCGCCAACTACGACGTGAACCAGTTCACCACCGCTACCGGCACCACGCACCCGCCATCGTTTAGCCAGACTCCTTTTGACCCGCGTTTGGGGGTGACGCGTCGCATCACCCAATCCTTGGCACTCAGCGCATCTGGCTTCCGCGCCTTTCGCTCGCCCAACGAAGACGAACTCTACGCCAAGACCCAGGTCGGGTCGCAAGTCACTCTGCCCAACCCGAATCTGCGCTCCGAGCGGGCCACCGGCTGGGAGACCGGACTCCAATCCGACCTGCATAGATTCGGGTCCAGCGTGCGCGTCAGTTATTTCTTCACCCAGGTCAACCGTCCGATTACCACGTTGACCATCAGCACCACCCCGACATCGCAGACGCTGATGCGCGCCAACCTGGGCCAGATTGAAAGCCGCGGCATCTCGCTCGACTATTCCGCCCGGCCAGTCCGTTGGATCTCGATCGATGGAGGCTATCAATATGCGGATGCCACGGTGACCAAGTTCCAGCAGCAACCAAACCTGGTAGGCAATTGGATTCCTGAGGTCGCCCGCAACATGGCCACCGCGCAAGTTGGCTTTACCCAGCGTCGTTTGGGCTTTCTAAGCTTTCAGGGACGCGTCAGCGGTCATCAATTTGATGACACGGCGAATGACTACTACATCAACGGCTACTTCCGGCTGGACGCGTACGCAACCCACGAGTTCCGTCACAACATCTCGCTCTTCGCCAGCGGAGAAAACCTCTTCGACCGAGCAATCATCGTCGGCAAAACCCCTCTACCCACCCTCGGCACACCCCGCGTAGCAAGGTTTGGCCTACGCTACACCTTCGGAGGCTAACCGCCCGAGGCAAGCGAGAAATTCGTAGTGCGAGTTGGGACAGCCGTGACCCTATCTCCTGCACCGGGCACGAGCGTTAGGTGCCCCACTTGCCCCGATTTCCTGCGGAGGCTTGTGGCGTTGATACACTCCATGCGCCTTTCCTTAATGAAAGGCGCACACGCGGATCTCTCTAGCGCCGCGCGCCAGGAAATCGGGGTCAAGCCCTGTTTTTGGCTTGAGTGGGACACGCTGCACTTAACCCCTCAAACTCGCTCTGTCATTAGGAGAACGACTATTTAACCGCCGCAACCCCCGCCTCGGCAACGCTATGGTCGTCCTTGCCCGACCCACCGCTCACCCCAATCGCTCCGACCACCTGTCCACCACGCTTAATCGGGATGCCACCCGCAAAAATCATGATCTTCCCATTATTCGAAGCATGGATCCCAAAAAACTGCTGGCCAGATTGCGAGTTCTCACCTAGCGACTTGGTGTCCAGGTCAAAAGCCCTCGCCGTGAACGCCTTCTTTTGTGCGATGTCGATGCTGCCGATCCAGCCTCCGTCCATACGCTCGAACGCCACCAGATTGCCGCCCTCATCCACGACCGCGATGTTCATCATCACATTGATCTCGTTTGCCTTCTTGGTAGCTGCCGCAATGATGTGGCGCGCTTCTTCCAAGCTGATCCCTAATGCTTTTCCCATGGTTTCTCCTCTTTCACGTTGGTCCGCTGTGACTCTAACACAGCTTTTTCGTCAACCGCACCACAGCTCCGTTTAAAGTGGATCTGCGACGAAGCGATCCCTCAGCTCAGTCTCTTATTTGTGATGCCGGCCAAAGTGGCCTGGCAAGCCTGGACCGCACGACTTCGCCTCGCCAGCAATTTTGACGGCAACAATTCTATGGGCAGCAAACCAAACCAACAGGACCGTCTCCGCAAATTGACAGAAATCTGTCTTGCCCTGCCTGAGGCCCGCAGTGAGCAGAAGAATGCACATGTTGCCTTTCTGGTGGGCAAGAAAACCTTCGCCTACTACCTCAACAACCATCACGGTGACAATCTAATCAGCGTTTGCTGTAAGGTCTTACCCGGTGAGAACCAGTTCCTGGTCCAATCGGCTCCTGCCCGCTTTTATCTACCCGCCTACATCGGATCAAGAGGCTGGATTGCGCTCCGCATGGACATGGCGACATTGAATTGGACCGAAGTCAAAGAACTGATTCGTGGAAGCTACATACAGGCAGCGCCGAAGCGCCTTGTCGCGCTGCTAAAGCTCTAAAGCTCTGCATCAGAATCACTTCAGCTCTTCGAACAACTTCTCCCCCTCACCTGGGGCAAGAAAGCGATTGGCCTCCAGCCCATGCTGACGGGTGTACAAGTCGTGGTAACGCCCTTCCAGCGCATAAAGACTGGAGTGCGTGCCGCGCTCCAATATCAGCCCACCCTCGACCACAAGAATCTGATCCGCCCTGCGGATAGTCGACAACCGATGGGCGATTACAAACGTAGTCCTGCCCTGCATCAGGTAGCTGAGTCCATTCTGAATCATGGCCTCCGATTCAGAGTCGAGCGAGGACGTCGCTTCGTCGAGGATAAGAATGCGCGGGTCGGCCAGAATCGCGCGCGCAATCGAGAGCCGCTGGCGCTGGCCGCCGGAAAGCTTCACGCCCCGCTCGCCCACTATCGTGTCGTAACCCTCAGGAAAGCGCAGGGCAAACTCATCCACCCGGGCAATCGCGCAAGCGGAGAGAAACTGCTCCTCCGTCGCATTGGGACGAGAGAAAACGACGTTCTCCCGGATACTGCCATCGAAAAGGAACGATTCCTGCAGCACCACCCCAAGCTGGCTGCGATAGCTATTGAGGCGCACCGTGGAAAGGTCAATCCCGTCGACCAGCACCTGCCCGGTATCGGGTTTATGAAAGGCGCAGATCAGGCTGATGATAGTTGACTTGCCCGATCCTGAAGAGCCCACCAGCGCGGTGACGGTGCCAGGATTGGCTTCAAAGGAAACCCCGTGCAGGACGGGCTTATCGGCCTCATAGGAGAAGCGCACGTCCTCGAACCGCACATCGCCGACAATTGGCCCCATCACCACCGTGCGGCCCGGCTCATCGTCCTCTTCTTTTTCCGCCAGGATCTCGCTGGTTCGGTCAAGGCCCGCGATAGCCTCCGTCAATTGGGTACCCACATTCACCACCTGGAAAACCGGGGCCACCATGAACGCCAGAAACATGGTGTAGGTGAAGTAATCGCCCAGGGTAATCTTGTGCGCCATCTCCTGCCGGGCGCCAAGCCACATCACCGTGGCGCCGACAATACCTAGAATGGCCGTCGCGGCCAGCGAAAGCAGCGAGGTCGCTGTCAGAGAGCGAACCACGTTCTGATAAAGCCGTTCCACTCCAGTCGCAAAAACTCCCGCTTCCCGCTCTTCCGCGTGGTATCCCTTGACCACCCGCACCCCGCCCAGCGATTCGGTTAGCCGCCCCGTAACCTCGGCGTTGATGCGGCCGCGCTCGCGGAAGATAGGGCGGATTACACCGAATGCCTTGCGCAGCACGAAGACAAACGTCAGCACGAAGGCAAACGAGATCAGCGTAATCTCAGCACTGATCCGCATCAGGATGAAGAAGGCGAGCACCGCGGTAAGCAGGCCTCCTACAAAATCGACCAGCCCGGTGCCGATCAGGTTGCGCACCCCTTCCACGTCGGTCATGATGCGCGACACCAGCACCCCCGTGCGGGTCGCGTCATAGAAGCTGACCGAGAGCCGCCCGATATGTTGCTGCACCTGCATGCGCAAGTCGGCAATCAGCCGTTGGGCAGCCTTCGAGAGTAGCTGGGTCAGGGAGAACGAGGTGATCGCCTGGATGGTGGTCGCCAGTAGAACCGCGCCGACGATCCAAGGCAACTTTTCGGCTTGCTTTTTGACCAGGACATTGTCGACCAGGAACTTGGTGGACGCAGGCAGAACCAGGCCGGAGACCCGGTTGATGACCATCAGGACAAACCCGAACGCTAGCAGCCATCGCCGCGGCTTGATCAGGGTCCAGATCTCAGGCAGCGCCTTGCGCAGCGGTGGCCTTTTCTTCTTAGGTTCGGACGAGCCGTCGCCGCTATCCGAACGCGTACGGGTACTTCGTTCGGCGCGGAGCGACATGCCCGCTCCCGCGCTGGATCGCAAGCTCACGCTCAAAAAACCTCTGGACTACACTCTAGCGCGGCGCGCGGTGATAAATGAGCGCACACACAGTAGTACATAGATGAGCATGAGGGCCGACATCGCTGCTTTTTCTTCGATAGCTGCCGGATATGGGAAGAGTTTGCCCTTGAAGAGCTGCACCACGTAAAGCAGCGCCGGAGCGGTGGCCAGGAAGCCCAGCAAGCCCACCGTAACCGCTATGTGCATGAACAGCATGCGCCGTTTCGCCACCGGAGTTTCGGCCATGCTGCCGAAGGTAACCAGCAGGATCCCAAAAGCAGCGGGAATGAGCGAGGTAGGAAATTTGTTGCCGGTGAGCACAAAGCTTGCCACGCCAAGAACGATCAGAATGACACCGAATAGAACAGTTATTTTCGCCATAAGCATTTTTCCTATAGGTCTAGTCCGAAAAGATCGTGTGTACTCAGCTTTTTATCAAGAAAAGCTGCACATCGCAGCTTCTAACAAGTGCAAAGCAATAGGAAAAATGCTTTTAAGATCGGTTATCTCCGCGAATCTTATAGCATTTTTGCTAATGGTGTAGACCAGGAAACTGGACCTGACGCGGCCATTCCGCCAAAGAATGGCCGCACATAACTGATCCTACCGAACCACAGTATTAGCAAAAATGCATTAGATCTCATAGCAGGACCAAAGCTCGTCCAGGTCAAGGGTGAAGCCCTCGACGGGACCACTTCCCAGGACCACCCGGCCGGAAACGGTGGCCGCTTCGCGGGCAGGTTCATAGACATAAACCGTCTTCGCATATGGATCGATCAGCCAGCCGAGAACTACGCCGTTTTCCATCCAGCGCTCCATCTTCTGCTGCGCCTTGGACAGTCTGTCCGATACGGAAAGCAACTCAATGATGAAATCCGGGCAAAGATAGGGGAAGCCGGTCAAATCGTCCTTGGTCAATCCCTTAAGCTTCTGTGGCAGGACATAAGCGACATCCGGATTCAGCATCGAGCCGTCAGGAAGAAAGAACCCTCCGTTCGAATCGTAAGTCGTACCCCGCCGGTGGGTCCTCCACCAGGCATAGAGCTGTCCGGCAATATTGGCATTCCCGCTGCTGGTCAATCCTCCAGTGGGCGGATGCATCAGGATCTCCCCCTCCCTGGTTCTCTCGAACCGGAACCAGTCGTTGGCGAAGCAGAGCTCTTGGAACTGCGCATCGGTCAAGGGAGGATCCAGGACCAGGCTGCGCGGCGTCTCTGCGTCAACGGGAAGAAGTGTATCCACAGCCTCAATTTTACTCTAGGGCAGAAACTCCCCTTAAACGGTGGTTTTGCCTTCGACCGTAAGAATCTTGTCCAGGATCTCTTCCACGATCTTTCGCGGGGACCCTTCGGCGCAGACGCGCATCAGATCGGGCGTGACTTCGAGGGTGTCCAATTGGCTCTGCAAGAGGTCCGGATTCATGTAGTGGTTCTTGCGATCCTTGAGCCGTTCTTCGAGCACCGCCCGCGAGACATCGAGCAGAATGAAACGAATGTTGAGCGCTGGAATCTGTGGGGTGAGTGCATCCCGGTAGCTTTGCTTCAAAGCCGAGCAGCCCAGGATGCCGCTGATCCCAGCCTCATACCAACCCAGCAACAACTGGTGCAGTGTGGCCAGCCAGGGCGTGCGATCCTCGTCCGTCAGGGGGATCCCGGCGTGCATCTTGGCCTTGTTGGCTTCGGAGTGGAAGTCGTCGGCGTCAGCGAACCGCCAGCCTGTTTCCGCAGCCAGCAGCTTGCCAATCGTGGTTTTGCCCGACCCGGTTACCCCCATGAGCACGAGAATCATAGCTTCCTTTTAAACCAGCGGGTGAACTAGCGCAATGGCTACGGCGAGGTCTATTGAGCAACAGCTTGCTTGACATCGTCAAGCACGGCGGAGGTCGTCCAGTCATTGCTTGGGTACCAGCGAAAGATCTTGCCGTCGGGTGCAATGACCGCGGTGGAAAGAGAGTGGGTCAAGGTATTGTTGCTGCCCGGGCTCACGCCCACATCAAAAAACTGCTCCACCGCATCCAGTTCCGCGGGTGGCGGCGTGGCAAAGTCCCAGTGCGAAAACGCTGCGCTGCCGGCGTATGTGCTGCCGTAGCTGTGCAGTACCTTTGGCGTGTCATACGCAGGATCGAAGCTGATGCTTAGCAGATGAGTCTTGTTGGAGAGCTCGGGATCGGCGGCCAGCTGCTTTTGGATGGTGGCGAAATTGCGGCTCATGCGAATGCAGTAATCCGGCAGAGGACATCGCGTGTAAATAAAGGTGACCAGCAGCACTTTGCCCCGAAACTGGTCGACATCGATGTCCTTCCCGCTTTGATTGAGGAATTTGAAGTCTGGGACCGTCTGCCCCGGAGCGGGGACGTTATAGGACTTGCTTGGCTTGTAGTCCGGCTTGGCCTGCGCGGTCACATCGATCTGATCAATCACGCTTCCCGACTCTGTGACTCGCAGCCGGGCGCTCATGTGGTCTCCCGGGTGAAGTTCGCTGGCAACACCGGGCTGGGCCAATTTGTAGGGCATGATCATAGCCCCCATAAGGCCGGGGATAGCCTCCGAATCGACCGTAACCACCCCTTTAGCCGTATCGGAGCTAATCACTACGCCCCTGAGCTGGTAAGTTGCCTCTTGGGCCGGGATGGCTTTGGACTGCTCATCCCCAGCTGACTCTCCATTCTGGCACCCCTGCAGAAAGCCGAAGCCAAACAACATGACAGAAGGCCAAACCATTCCCCTAAAAATTCCCCGCATCTCTCCCTCTACAACCATCCTAGAGCCTCCCGCCCACCTTGAGAAAAAACCTCCCCTTCGACCGACACCGGCACACCCTCCATCCCATTAACAAACCTCAGGGTAAGCAGCCACCCTGCGCTTTTGTCACCCCGCCTGTCGGCCATGCCGTGGAGTGTGCCGTGGAAGCGAAGCCGAGGGAGCTACAGTGTGCCTTGCCCCGAACACCCTTCCCGGGAAAGCAGGACGAACGCCTCGCCAAATGCCCGCCCGCAAGCGCCACAATCCAGAGAATCATCACGCAAAAGACCATCGCTCCGCGTGCATTGCGGCGATGAACTGATCCAATTCAGCAGTGGTGTTGTACAGTGCAGGCGTCACGCGGATTGCGGCTCCGTTCGTTATTCCAGTCCGCGCCACGGTAAGAATCCGATGCTTGTCTAACAGCACCATCTGAACCCTCTTCGCGTCCTCGAAACTGTACATGCCCTTCAAGCGGAATGACGTCGTTGCTCCATATCTTCCCGGCTCATCCGGAGTTAGAATCTGCATTCCCTCGATGTCTCTTACGCGGGCTACCCAGTAGTCTCGCAAGAATGTCAGCCGAGCCTGTTTCCGCTCTACGGTCAATTCGTTGTGAAACGCGACAGCTCTGGGCACTGTTAACGTAGCCGCGAAATTGTATGTTCCCGGATAGACCCGGGATTCCACGTCGGTAGCGGGGTCTTCGCGATTTCCGAGACAGATTTCGATGTCCTCAAGCTTAGCCTTGCGGATGTAGACCGCCCCAGTTCCCAGAGGAGCACCGACCCACTTGTGCAAACTGAATCCAGCGAAGTCCACTCCAAGATCATTTACATTGACCGGCATCTGGCCAACCGCCTGCGCGGTGTCCAAAATGACCGCCACTCCATGCTGCTGCGCGAGGGCGACGATTTCCTTCACCGGCATCACCAGGCCGGTGCGGTGGCACAGATGCGTTACCAACATCAGCTTCGCCCTAGGCGTCCTCTTCAGGACT
Source organism: uncultured Acidobacteriaceae bacterium (assembly GCA_963743365.1). GTDB lineage: Bacteria > Acidobacteriota > Terriglobia > Terriglobales > Acidobacteriaceae > PALSA-350. Next base: position 114,308 of record CAVUQE010000005.1, on the reverse strand, counting down.
TCTTCGTAGGCAGCGAGGATGTTGGCAGTACTGGCAGGTTCGGGAATGCTGAACGTCGCAACCTCCACGCCACGCCGTTCTTTGAGAAACAGCATTGCATTTTGCATGGAGTCGTAGTCCAAATCGCTGTAGACCACAACATCCCCTGGAAGCAAGCGGCGATAGCCGGTGATGAGATCCTGCAGCGACTCCGTTCCGCATCGAGCCAGAGCAATCTCTTGACTCTCAGCACCGATTAAGCCGGCTACTGCCGCCCGCACCCTCAACAACTCGGCAGGCAGAGCTGGCGAGGGCAGAACGCCACGGACAAACGGAACATTGACGCGGTTCACAAATTGCGTTTGAGTCCAGTATTCCTCCATCACGGGCCGGGACATTACATTCCAATAGGCGTTTTCCAGGTTCACAATGTTGCGGTCCACGTCATACCATCGGACAAAATCCTCTTCGTCAACGCCCGAAGGCGACCCGCTACCTACCGGCGGCCCTTCTGCGCCAAAGATGATTTTTTGCGGCAGCATGCATGTCGCGACCGCTGCCTTCAAGAAGCCTCGTCTGGTTCCCATTCCTTCGTTCACTTTCTATGTGAGAGGAACAACGCCGCCAACCCTGCCTTGCCGTGCGCACCGTCGCAGCGAATCCAGCCAATCTGCAGCTCTTTCAGCCACATCTCCTACTGTCAGATGGAAACGCCACCTTTCCCTTGTCATCCCGAGCGGAGCGTACCCGGATTTCCTGTTACGCTGCACTCACCAACGCCAGCGTGTGCGGCTTTCGAGAAGGCGAACCTATCGCTCCACAATAGGGCGCAAAGCGACCTGCACCCCTACCGTGCTTTATCTCCTCCCTAATGAGCTGGCGACCCCTACGGCACCGCGCTATGCCAGACGTTGCCGACACCATCGCCGGTGGTCTCACCGGGCTTGGTGTCCTTAACCCAGGTATAAAGCGGTTTACCCTTATAAGCCCACTGCTTGGAACCATCATCCCGGGTTACCACCGTCCAGTTTCCCTTGGACGTTGCATCAGGTCCCGCAGTCAAAGGCGGCCAGTTCTTGGCACAGTTACCATTGCAAACAGACTTCCCGTCGCTGTCCTTGTCAAACGTGTAAAGGGTCATCCCCTTTGCATCCGCCAAAACAGTAACGCCTGCATCTGATTTGCGCGCATGGACTCCAGCAGGAGCCCGATCCGCCGCGAATCCAGTAGTAGCTAAAAGCAAAATCAATGCCGCCCAGAAACTCCTATGCAATTGCATACTATTAATCCTCCTCATTTAGGAAATCGAATCGCAAAGCAGATACGTCTTTTTGTCTGGCCGATGGTTCAAGGGGCTCTCGCGTGCATAAGGGCGAAAGCCCGTTTAGTAGTTGAATCGGTAGCGAACCTCGCCGTAAATTTGCCGCGGATCATTCCAGTGAAAGCCGCCGAAAGTTAAACTGTTATCCAGTTGCACCCGGCGGTTTGCCACATTGATTGAGTTCGCGGAAACCGTAAACTTTTCGCCGAACGTCTTCCCGATTGCCAGATCGAGGGTCGTGTGTCCTGGCAGATAATTCCCGGGATACTGCGCCTGCGGCGTCCCAACCAACCCGTTGGTAAAGCCCGAGCCATAGTACACATTGGCTGAGGCGAAGGTCTGCCAGGGCAGACTGCTGTTGAAGCCCACGTTCAAGGTGTTTCTTTGATCATGATCGACCGGCGAGAGCCCCGGCGGAATATCAAGCGGGCATGCCTCGGTAACCGGGACGGGGCAGATCAGGCCTCCTGTGATGGGCGAGGTCGCCTGCGCGATCTGGTTTGCATACGCCAGGTGAAACTGGCCGTGATGGAGGACGTTAGGAGAGTGCAAGGTGAGTGACCACCCTTGAATCTGGGCATAAGCCCAGGTGATCGGCCAAAAAATATTTGATTCTCCAATGTTGTTGTGATCCAGCCAGTTCTCCGCCCGGGTTTCATAGTTATTCGCATTGAGCGTCCAGTTGCGGAACGGGATCGTTACTCCGTACTGCCATTGGATGTCCCGCTCACCATGGAGAGGAGAAAAGGTAAAGTTTTGGCCGTTTGCCAGGTCGAGCAAAGGACCGGTAGCAGTAACAAGTGGTGGAGCTTGGTAGTAATAGCCATAGAAACCGCTAAAGACCCAGTTCAGGCGAGGAATCTTCAACGCCCCGCCGACCCGCGGATCAGTAGCGTGTTCTGAGATGGAAGCATTGAACTGCGACAGGCGAAGGCCGGCAATCAACGTAAACCAGGGTGTGATCTTGAATTTGTCATTAATGAACTCGTCAACTAACCCGCCATTGACTCCTATGGAAGAAGCGGGAACATTCGGGGTACCGTCGGTATATACATTGTTGAAGTAGTTGTATTGGTGTTGAAAAAATCCGTAGATGCCGGCTTGAAGATCATTCTTCCAGAAGGTATAGTTCAGGGCCGTCTGCACACCCACGTAGTTGGCGTCCTGATTGACTGATGAGATGACAGGATAGTCGTTGGGTCCGCCTTTATAGTCAGCTCCGTTGTAGTGGTAGAACGGAGAGACTGTCAGGACCTTCTTGGGGTCGAACGTGTGGACCCAGGAAAAGGTGGCATAGCCATCGGGCTCGATTTCGGCGTCGTGCAAGCCGTACGACGGATATACCTGGTTTCCGATTGAGGTGGCGTCAGGATCGATGGGAATCTGGTAATAGTCCCGGCGAAGCGAAGTCACCAGGCGATACTGGTTTTTCGGGTCGGGATTGAAGATGAACGTGGCGAACCCACCAAAGCCGTTCACCGCATCGTTCACCACCTGAGGAATGGGGGTCTGGAGTCCGTATTGGCTGCGGTTCCCGTTCACGCTGCCATAGTAGGCGAACCGCTGCGTGTGCCCTCCGCAACTGATCTGGTCATCGGTTTGGTAGAAATTCCCGGCGGTGAGAACAAGATCGCATTCCTTGTCGCGCTCGAACCCAGTTCGCGGCACCACGTTGAAGACTCCGTATGTACGATCGCCGTAGTCAGCGTCGTAGCTGCCGCTATACACCTCGAGGTAGTCGATATCTCGCGGCAGAATTTGCGGGCCCAGGTTGGTTGCGATGTTGGTGTTAGGAATCGGCACGCCATCAATCAGCCAGTTAACTTGATGTCCCCCCATCATGTGCAGCATGTCATGCGTCACATACGACGCGGGAACATAATCAGTGATCATCTCCATGCCATTGGTGCGATCGGCTCCGGGAGTCTGCTGAATATCGGTGCGGCTCACCATGGTCGTCGGGGTGACACTATCTGTCGTTGCAGTCCCAACAGTTTCCGGCACCACGACGCTTTCCTTTACCCCTGCAATGGCCAATTGGAAATGCAGCACCGGACTGGTGTCGGACTCAAGCACCACCTCCTGGCGCATCTCCTGAAAGCCGTTCGACGAAACTGTAACCGTGTAATTCCCGATCGGTATAGAAGTGAAATTGAATTCTCCGTTACTGTTGGAGTCTGTGGATTGTGTGAAGTCCGAGTTCTGCGCCTTCAGGGTGATGTGCGCGCCCTGAATGGGACGGTGCTGAGGATCATGAGCGATGCCACGAACGGTGCCGAAGATCGTCGCAAACGCCATCGCATCCAGGAGAAAAAAGACCGCGATCAAACTACCAAATTGCCTCATAAAATGCTTCCTCGCTGCGAGCCTCGCTCGCGTATGCCGCCTGGGTTGCCAGCCTTTGAAATTCTGTCCGTCGCACGCATGAGGGGTGCCCCATACCTGAGCGCGCAGTTTGCGCCAGATGTTGGATTCAAATCGCCGGACCCCCGGGCTCTCGTGTGCCCTGGAAATTCAAGCGTCGAGGATCTGCGGAACCCCACATCCAGCAAAAAACAAGTGAGAACCCGGATCTTTTGCAAGCAGCTCCACAGGAACTCTGGGACTTTTGCCGGCCGGCACTTAATGATGGGACAGGGCTAAACGGTGAAGAAAGACGGCGGTCCGCGGGGAGCGGAACGGCGGAGCATGCGGGTAGCAACAGCATCCGCAATCCACTGCCGACCGATGTCGGCGACCACAAAACTGAAGCTGGAGCGCGAAGCAAAATCTGCGGAGATGGTAACCGTGGTGATAGCTCGAAGGCTCTGCCCAAATGGGCAGCCGGGCTGGCGCAGCGTAGGTCCTGCATCCGAGGATGCGTTGGCCGCCATCCCCATCACGCATGCATGCGCGCCGTGCGCACGGCAGCAGATAGGTACGAGTTGTTGCGGCGCGGCCAGCGCTGCCACTGTCGCCGATGGCAACAGTGTTCCGAAAACGCACAGCAATAAAAGCGCCGCAATCCGCCGCATGCAGTGAGTGTACACGCTGTTGCCGCTGCGGCGAAGCAGTAGTCTTAACTATCTGGAACGATTTAAGGAACAGCTCAGGAGATTGCCATAACTGGTTTGTAACTCGGGAATCCTTGGCCATGAAATGCTGTTTCGGCATTGTAGTTTCCGCTGATTTTCTGGTCGATGGCGACAGAGACGGTGTATGCTGCAACCGTATGCGACGAATCCTCGCGGCAATGCTGGTATTGCTTTTCGGCTACACGCCGATTGCACCCGCCTTTGCTGCGAACAGCGATTCCCTGCTTCCCGCCTGCTGCCGTCGCACGGGACAGCACCATTGCTCGATGATGAGTGCGTACGGCGACCCTGACCAGGGTCAACCCCACATCCAGAGCGCTCCCTCCCGTTGCCCGCTTTTCCCACACTCGGCCATCGTGTGTCACAGCTCCTTCCTTTTGGGTGTCAGCCGCGTTCACGGCAACATCACGCATTACCCGGCATTCCCTGCCAATACTGAAAGTCCGCATCGCTCTTCTATCAGCCGCGGTCATCAGAAGCGTGGCCCTCCCGCTTTTTCCGCCTGATCTCTCTTATCCCTAGGAATTCTTCGCCGCAAACGGTGTGCTCGACTCGCACCGGGTACCATGCCCCTTTTCTATGCATTCGCATGGAGATGCGCCGTCGTGTGCAACTTGCGGCTTGACTTACCTCAGCACCGGGGAACAAACCATGAATTGCCCAAAATTCACCACCTCTGCAGCAGCCGCTGTGACGAATGCAATCCTCCTTTGCATCATGCTCCCGTCACTTTCTGAACTCACCGCTCGGGCCCAAACGGACGCAGCCACGACACAGCCGGTGCGGATTCAGTTCCAGGGCCGCTTGGCCGGTAAAACCTTCGCCTGCGGCACTCAATATGAAGGTGTGGGTAGCAAGGCTACTACGGTGACACCTGCGGACCTGAGATTCTTCGTCTCCCACATCGAACTGCTCCGCACGGATGGTTCCGCAACCTCGATAACCCTGGATCAGGATGGCATTTGGCAGTACAAGTCGCTGGCCCTCATTGACCTTGAGGACGCGACCGGAGCTTGCCGCAATGGAAATTCCGCCATGCATCGGGAAGTAACCGGCACGGTCGCGGCCGGCGCCTACGTCGGACTGCGTTTCACCCTCGGCGTCCCCTTCGATCTGGATCACATCGATAGTTCTGATGCGCCTTCGCCCCTGAACATGACTGCGATGCAATGGAACTGGCAGAACGGATACAAATTCCTTCGCGCGGAAGTTTCCGCTGTCGGTCCAAAGCCAACAACCATGGCTACCGCTGCCATGCAGCCGGCAAAGACTGGCGGACTTCCAGGCAAAAATGCTCCTATGGGCGTGCGGACCACTGCCTCAGGATTTCCGGTTCACCTCGGCAGCACCGGGTGTGGGTCCACCAGTCCCGAGTCCACGCCGGTTGAGGAATGCAAGAATCCGAATCGTCCCGTCATCACCATCACCAGGTTTGACGCTGCCAAAGACATCGTTGTTTTCGACTTGGGCAATCTTCTGGCTCACTCTGATTTGTCAGCCAACAGCCCAGACACGGCTCCTGGCTGCATGTCTTTCGAAGGCGACCCGGATTGCACTCCCATCATGGAGGCTCTGGGGATTCCTTACGGCGGCTCTCCGGCCAAACCGCAGGTAGTGTTCTACCGGGGGACGAACGAGTGACTGCGGGCCGCGTCGCCGGACTGGTGATCGCCATCCTCGGCTCGGTTGTCGCCGCATCGATGCTGGCGGCAACCGACCAGACAACTGCGTTTGTGTGGAACAAGCCAGCTTGGGCGCCCACACCGGTTGTGCCCGCCGACAATCCGATGAGTGCCGCCAAGGTGGAATTGGGTCGATATCTCTTTTACGACAAACGTCTCTCGGCTGATCGCAGCATGTCCTGCGCCAGCTGCCACCAGCAGGCGCGCGCCTTTACCGATGGGCAACGCGTTCACCTTGGCGTAACCGGGGAACCTGGTATCCGTAGCTCCATGACCTTGACCAATGTAGCTTTCCTCTCCAGCTACACATGGGCGAATCCTCTGCTCACTACCCTCGAAAAGCAAATGCGGGTTCCACTTTTTTCTGAGCACCCGCTGGAGATGGGTATGGCTGGACACGATCCGCAGCTGATTGCGGAACTCTCTCGCGACGTAGATTATCAGCGGCAATTCGCGCTCGCGTTTCCCGAAGACGGCGGTCGCATCACGGTGCAGAACCTCATCCGGGCAATCGCCGCCTTCGAGCGGACTTTGCTTTCCTTCGATTCTCCCTACGACCAGTACAGGCATGGCCATCGGGACGCTCTCTCACCCGCGGCCCATCGAGGTTTTGTTCTCTTCTTCGGTGAGCGGCTCGAATGCTATCACTGCCACGGCGGTGTCGATTTTACCGACAACCATATGCAGCAGGGGCAGGCTTTTCCCGAGGTCGGCTTCCACAACACCGGCCTCTACAACGAAGACGGCGCCGGGGCCTACAAGCCCTGGGATCACGGGCTGCGTGACGTGACCTCTAAGGCAGAGGACGAGGGCGCCTTTCGCACGCCGACATTGCGCAACATTGCCGTCACCGCTCCTTACATGCACGACGGCTCGCTTCCCACACTGGGAGCGGTCATCCGGAACCACTACGCAGTCAAGGGTCACAGCTCCCTCACCGGTAAAGGACCGAACCCGTTGCGCAGCGAGTTCATTGCGGGATTCGAGATCAGTGATGACGAGGTCAATGATCTCGTCGCCTTTCTGAACGCGCTGACCGACACCAACTTCCTCACCAATCCTGCGTTTGCTGACCCGCGCTTACCGCAAAAAGCCACGGTAGCGAGTGCGGCCGAGTCAAACAGGTCAAGTTCCCCGCTGCCAGGAATTGTTCCAACCCGGTGACCATCAACTTTTCGAAAAAACTAATTACAAGGAGCGTTTGCAATGAATTCATCGCCTCTGGCCTTTCGCATCCAGCATCTCTTCATGCTGTGCCTGATGACTGCGGTTGCGGTCGCACTGGTATCAGTACCACGCGTCGCGTTCGCTCATGCCGTGTTGCTGCAATCAACGCCTTCGGTGAACTCGATCATTCATGGGCCTGCAGTCTCCATGGTGCTCAAGTTCAATTCTCGTGTGGATGGCAGCCGATCGCGGATTTCGGTTGTTGACCAGAGCGGCCAGTCGAAGGAAATCGAGCTCGATAAGCAGGAAGCACTCGACACCTTGACCGCTCATGCATCCAAACTCAGCCCGGGCAAGTACGCTATTCGCTGGCAGGTCCTGTCGGCGGACGGGCATATCACCCGGGGTGAAGTTCCCTTTGAGGTGAAGTAACCGGCAGATAGGGTGCGCCTGACGTCCCCCGGCACGTCTTCTGCCTTTGCGGTATAAAACAAAGATGCAACTCCCCCCGGTCATCGCCGCAGCCATCCGAGCCGGCGACACCGTGATTGCCTCCAGCGCCCGAGCCGCGCGCGCCCTACGGCGCGCGCATGGTGAGCAACAGCGCCAACAAGGCCTGCAAGCCTGGCAATCCGCCGACATCCTCGACTGGGATAGCTGGTTGCACCGCCTATGGCAGAAACAACTCCGCTCCAGCACCGAGACTCGTCTCTTGCTAACAACCTTGCAGGAACTCGAGGTCTGGGTGCAGTTGGTCAAGCCCATCATCGAAGGAAAGCGCCTCATCTCCGTGGCCGGCGTAGCCGAGCTAGCGCAGCAAGCCTACGCCCTGCTCTGTGCTTACGGAGCGCTCGACTTCCTGCGCGGCGACCGGGTGGGCAATCAGGATGTCGAGTACTTTCGCGACTGGGCGCGCAGCTTTGAGCGTACCTGCCGCAAAGAGGACTGGCTCAGCCGAGCCATGTTGCCGCTGGTATTGCACGAAGCCGTAATCGCGGGCCATGTAGAGGTAACCGGACGCCTGCTGCTGACCGGCTTCGATCGCGTCACGCCCGCGCAGCAACAACTGATCGAAGCTTTTCGCGAACGCGGCCATGACGTCCAGTTCATCGAACCCACCGACGTCTCAACAGAGGAAACAACGCTCCTCGTCGAAGCGGTCGATAAACGGGATGAGATCGCAACCTGTGCCCTCTGGGTAAAGCACGAGCTGGCGGCAAAGAACACAGCGCGTATTGCAGTGGTAGTGCCCAATGTCTCCACCGTGCGTCCCGAGATTGAGAGAATCTTTCGCGAGATACTCGCGCCCGGCGCAGTCGCGATCCGGGAACACGATCCGCCTCTTCCCTTCGAATTTTCGCTTGGAGTTCCCCTCTCCAACGTACCCATGGCGCGCAGCGCGCTCTTGCTCTTGCGTTGGCTGAACGAAGCGCTCCAATTGGACCAGGTGAGCTGGCTGCTGCTCTCCGGCTTTCTGCACCAGCAGCAAGACGAAGTACTAGCTATCGCAGAATTTGATGTCAAGTTCCGTCGCCAGGCGATGAGACAGCCGGAGCAGGATCTGGAAACCTTCCTGTACTCTGCAAACCCGCCCGACAATCTGCGCCGCAGCCTGCAGGCTGGACGGCGCCTGCTCCCGCAGAACGCCTCGTTGAATTTTGCCCAGTGGGTTGATCTAGCAGAGAAGATTCTCGATGCCGTCCACTGGCCCGGAGCGCATCCCCTGCAGAGCGAAGATTTTCAGGTACAGGCCAGGTGGTCGCAACTGCTCGACAGCTTAGCCGCACTCGCCTTCGATGGACGCAAGGCCGGCTACTCTGAGTTCCTCGACGTGCTCGAGCGGCAGGCGCGGCAAACGATCTTCGCGCCCGAGTCGCGGGATGCGGCAGTACAGATTATGGGACCCTTCGAAGCAGCCGGCCTCACCTTCGACGCTTTATGGTTTCTAGGCGCCGACGACGCCAGTTGGCCGGCAGTCGCACGGCGCCACCCTTTTCTTACTCGGTCGCTGCAGCAAGCCCAGAACATGCCGCACGCGGATAGCACAGCGGACTGGAAGCTCGCGCAACAGGTGACCACACGCCTCGAGAGGAGCGCGCCCAAGTGCGTCTTCAGCTACCCGTCACAAAATGTCGAAGGCGTCTGCCGTCCCTCGACGCTGGTGAGTTCTGTCAAACCAAAGACACAAGCAAAGGCGCTGCGCATCAACATCGCTGCGGATGAAAACCTGGCCGCAGGCGAATTCCCTGCCCTCCCTGTGGAAGAAGAACACGCAGCAATCCTTCCCTGGCCGATCGAGCAAAACGTGGGAGGCGCTGAAGTACTCCGCCGCCAGGCAGCCTGCCCATTCCAGTCCTTCGCCACCCGGCGGCTGGACGCCAGGCCGATGGACGCGACCGACTGGGGATTGGAAGCGCGCGAGCGTGGCTCGGTGGTGCACAAGATCCTGGAAAACCTGTGGACAGAGTTGAGGACGCGCAATGCCCTCCTTCAAGCCCGCGCGGAAGCACGGTTGCACGCATTGGTCGAGCAACACGTCTCCGCCACATTGCAGAGATACCGCGGCCGTGCACAGAAGGACAGCTGGACACAGGCCTATCTCGATGCGGAACAGAAGCGCATTGTCTCCCTCATTGAAGAGTGGTTGGACTACGAAGCCAAGCGGGCGGACTTTACTGTCGAAGCGGGCGAAGAGAAGCTCGCAGCAACTGTAGGCGAACTGAAGCTGCAAGTGCGCGTGGATCGGATCGACGCAGTGGCCGGGGGCCGCGTCATCATCGACTACAAGACCGGCATGCTGAACGGAGTTTCCTGGGATGGTCCGCGACCGGACGAGCCGCAACTGCCGCTCTATGCCGGCTTCGGGCAGATTGATCATCTCAAAGGCGTGCTGCTGGGCCGGGTCCGCGAGGACAAGGTGAGATTCATCGGCCGCGTGGAAGATGCCCGCACAGTGATGCCGGGCGACGCCAAGTTGACCAAGCCACCTTACAGCGCCGATATGCTGCGCGGCTGGCAGGATGTTTTAGGCAATCTGGGACAACAGTTTCTCAGGGGCGAAGCGCAGGTCGACCCTAAGCAGTATCCCAAGACCTGCAAGTTTTGTGACTTGCCGGGACTCTGCCGCATAGCAGAGAGCGACCGCGCGGCTGCCGGCGACGAAGCGGATGAAAGCGATGACTGAACTGCTGCTGCAGCCGATCGACGAGAGAGACCGTGCGCAGACACTCGAGACCCATCAATCGTTTCTCGTCCAGGCTCCTGCCGGTTCAGGCAAGACCGAACTGTTAACTCGCCGCCTGCTGAAGCTGCTTGCGGAAGTAGACGAGCCGGAACAGATTCTGGCCATCACCTTTACCTTGGCCGCGACTGCCGAGATGCGGGAGCGCGTACTTTCCAGGCTGCATGCGGCCCGAGATACGCAAGAGACCAGCGACGAACTCCCGGAAATCAAGCTTGCGCGTCGCGCGCTCGAGAACGACGCCCGCCGCAAATGGAATCTTCTGCAACAGCCAGAGCGGCTTAATATTCAAACTATCGATGCCGTCTGTCTGACCATTGCACATGAAACTCCCCTACTTTCACGGCTGGGTGGATCGCTTTCCCCGACGGATAAACCGCAGCCGCTCTATGCCCTTGCGGCTCGGCGCACGCTTTCCCATTTAGGCAGTAAGGAGCCGTTATCGAGTGCCCTCGACGCCCTGTTACAGTTGCGCGGAACCAGCCTTCCGGATTGCCAGAAACTGATCGCCGAGATGCTGGACAAGCGCGACCAATGGGGCCGCTACCTGCCTCTCGCCGCCCAGGAAACCGTCGATTGGGCCCGAGTCCGGCGCAAACTGGAAGAACCGCTCCGCCGCACACACAGTGAAGCTATCCAAAAAGCACAGTCACTGTTTTCATGCCATCCGGAGCTCGCGCGAGAGTTGGTGGCAGTCCTGAGCCACGCCTGCAACAACGTAGACCCGGACACCGATCTGATCGCGTTGAGGCATGTCACCGATATTCGCCACCTTACTGATCACGCGCATTGGAATTCCCTATGCGACTTCCTGCTCACCCAAAAAGACGAGTGGCGCGCTACCGTTCCTTCGGGGATAGGATTTCCGACTGGCAAGCTTGGAACCGCGCCCAGGCAGCGTTACAAGGACTTGCTCGCGGCTCTCGACGCTCATCCAGAGTTTCTCGTCACGCTCTCCGAGTTGCGTGCCCTTCCGCCACCGGCATACACCGAGGAAGAGTCGCAAATGCTGCAGCACATGCTCGTCATCCTGCGCTATGCCGCCGCCGAGCTGCGCCTGGTCTTCGCCGAGCGCGGTGTTGTGGACTTCGTCGAACTGGGCATCGCTGCGCGGCAGGTCTTGCGTGATGACGAGGGCGAGCTGACCGAGTTGGCTGCCGATATCGCCGGACGATGGCCTCATCTGTTAGTGGACGAGTTTCAGGATACATCGCGCAGCCAATACGAGCTCTTCACCATGATCGCGGGCGGATGGGAGTCCGCCGGCCGAGGAACATGTTTCCTGGTCGGCGATCCCATGCAGTCGATCTATATGTTCCGCCAGGCCGAGGTAGAGCTCTTTGAACGCACCCGGCGCTACGGCCTGGGGGAAGGAACCGCAGCGGTCCAATTAATACCTTTGCAGCTGCAGACCAATTTTCGTTCACATGCCGGGCTGGTGGATCGCTTGAATGAAATCTTCGCGCAGATCTTCGGGGCGGTGACGGGCCGGGAATACCAGGTGAAGTTCGCACCCTCCACGGCCCATAGCCCCGCGCCACGCGGCAGTTTGGGTGTGAAGTTGTGGCCCTTTTTCACCCCCTCCAAAGCCACGCCGGAGCAAAAACGTGCAGCGGACGAAGCAGAAGCGCGGCAGGTGGTCAGCATCATTCAGGAACACATTTCCGCGGTTGAAGCAGCAAAGCAAAAAGAGAGTGAGTTTCGCATCGCCGTCCTGGTACGTGCGCGCGCCCACCTGGACTTAATTGCCCGCAGGCTTCGCAAGGCGGATATATCCTTCCGCGCGGTGGAGATTGAGCAGCTGGGTGAGCGACAGGAGGTGATGGACCTTACTGCGCTCACGCGCGCGCTCCTGCATCCCATGGATCGCATTGCTTGGCTCACCGTACTGCGTGCTCCTTGGTGCGGCCTTACCCTCAGGGATCTGCATACCCTCAGCGGTAGCGACACCAGGGATTATTCCCAGCCCGCAATGCTCGCGCTACTGCGCGATCGCACGCCGTTGCTCAGCGAAGACGGGCAACGGAGAGCGGGGCGCGTCCTTGCGGTGCTGGAAGACGCGCTGCGCGGCAGGCATCGCCAGGTTTCTTTGGCCCGATGGGTGGAGCGTACCTGGGTGACCCTTGGGGGACGCGCATGTGTCGACCGCGGGGGTTACGCGAACGTCCAAACCTTCTTCGCCATGCTCGAGCAGCTAGGCCCGGAAGCGGCCGGGTTGGAGGACCAGATTGCCGAGCTATGTGCCCAGCCTGACCCGGCCGCGAGCGAACGCCACGGTGTCCTGCTGATGACCATCCATAAGGCGAAAGGTCTGGGCTTTGATGTGGTAATTGTGCCTGGCCTGGGGCGCGTGACCCGGACCGAATCGCAACCGCTGCTTCGCTGGCTGGAACAGACCAGGCTGGTCGGCCCGGAGGAAGAAGAGGAGCAGGAATTCGTCGTTGCTCCTATCGGCCGCAACGGAAAACAGGGTGACATCTATGCCTGGATTGGCGAACTGCAGGGCCGTCGCGAGGATGATGAGGCCAAGCGCCTGCTCTATGTTGCGGCCACGCGTGCCCGCAAGGAGCTGCATTTGCTGGGCACAGCGGTCACGAAAGTCAATAACGAACTGAGTCCGGGAGACCGGCGAAGCCTTCTGGGGATAGCGTGGCCGGCTCTCAAGGATGACTTCGAGCGCGCGCGTAACCCGCAGGAGCCAGCGCTAGACGAGGCGCCGCAACAAGCGGAATTTGCTTTCCCACCGGCGTTCCCTTCGATCCAATTGCGTCGCCTGTCCGCGGACTGGAAGCCCACGGCGTATCCCGCCTCTCCAGTGGCTCAGGAAGGAAACCTGGAAACCATCGAACGGCCGCGCGGATCGCTGGCCGCGCGTGCTTTCGGTACCGTTGTCCACGCGCTGCTGGAGGATCTGGCGAATCTTCCCGGCATCGCCGCCGCTGGAGTCTCGCAGGCCATATTCGACCAGGTAGCAGGCTGGCGCGCACGCGCCTTGGCCATCCTGCGCTCCAGCGGGCTGCCTCGAGCAGAAGCTGAGTCGCTGTCGACAGAGGTAGTACGGGCCCTGCACGGCGTGCTTCGCGATCCCACAGGCCTCTGGATTCTGGGAGCTCGCGCCAACGCGAAAAATGAAATCTCCTGGTCAACCTGGGCCGGTGACGTCGTGCAAACGCTGCGCGGCGATCGCATCTTCCACGCTGGCGCAACACCCGGCTCCGTAGAAGAAACCCATCTATGGATCGTCGACTACAAGACCGCTCGCCATGGCGTCTCCGAGATCGACGCCTTCCTGGCAGAGGAAAAAGAAAAGTACGCGCGGCAGCTGGAGTCGTATGCCGAGGTCATGCGCAAGGTGCAAGGAAATGCTTTGCCTCTGCGCATGGCCCTCTACTTCCCCCTGCTAACCAGGCTGGTGTGGTGGTAGAGCTGCGTCCGGAGGAGGTCGGCGGAGACGTTGACCTGCTCGCTGCGCACCTAGTAGTAGAGGTACTTACGCCACTTATGATCCGAGTGGCCAATCATGCGCATGATGTGACGGCTGGTATGCAAGGAGAACGGCCGCGGCTCACGCATCAACTTGATGTCGCTGAGCTCGCTAAGCAGATGATTACCTTTCCTGCGATTGCAGGAATGGCAACACGCAACCAGGTTCTCCCAGGTGGAAAGCCCGCCGCGCGAACGAGGCATAACATGGTCCAGCGTAAGCTCTCCCGCAGGCAGAACTACGCCGCAATATTGGCAGCTATTGCGATCGCGCAGCAGGATGTTCTTGCGCGAGAGAGCGCGCGTCTGGTGAGGAATGCGGCGATATTCCAACAGGCGAATGACCGAAGGCATGGGAATGCGCAACAACGCGGCATGCAAAATCGCACCCTGCTCCTCTTCCGTCTTGGCCACCCCCTTAAGCACCAGGATCAGCGCCCGGCGAGCACCGCAAATATTGATTGGTTCGTACGATGCATTCAGCACCAGCACAGGCTTTTGCATGGTGTAGGCAGAAGAAACCCGTTGCCCCGGCCACCCTTCATGCGGCTCAACCGGTTCCTTCGGCAGCGCACGGCCCTGCGCATTGGCTTTCGGCTTGCGTGCGTGGATCATGGCTTTTCCCAAAGACATCTTGATCCTCCGTTACGTACCTTCCAAACCCTACCTGGCCGTCTGCTGGAAACCAGTTCGCAAAAAACCGGTATCCCAGGAAGCAACGCCCTCGCGTTGCGCACGGGCGACCGTCGCCACTCGCACCGAGGCGGCGCCGGCATTGATCAACACCCGGCTGCACGCCCGGGCTGTGGCCCCGGTCGTATAAATGTCATCGATCAGCAAAACGTGCCGTCCAGCCAGCCGGCTGGGTCGAGGCGCAAAAAAAGCGCCACGCAGATTCTGCCGGCGCTGGTGGCTAGTCAGGCCCGCCTGACTCACCGTAACGCGCACTCGTTTCAGCAAGCCGCTTTCCAGGTGCAATCCAAGTTGAGGATGCCGGCGGCGCATCTCCGCCATGGCCGCGCGGGCCAGCAACTCAGCATGGTTAAAGCCGCGCTGGCGCTGCTTGACCGGGTGCATCGGCACCGGGATCACCAGCATCTGTCGCGGCGCGTCCGCGGACGAGACGACAGCCTCCAGGCTCTCCGCCAGCAGCCTACCCAGGCGCCGGGCGACCGGTTGCATGCCCTCGTACTTCAGCAGATGAACCAGCGAGCGAAGCTCCCCATGGTAGGCCCCGTAGGCCACCGCCTTCACAAAAGCGGGAGCAGCTAAACGGCAGGGCTGGCAGAGGACCTGGGAATCAGATTCGTCACTGCCCGGCGCTGGAGAAAGGTTCGCAATGCCCAGATCCTCCCCGCAGCAAGCGCAGAGGGTACCTGTTTGTGGAGGAAGTTGCGTACAGCAGAAATCGCAGATGGGAACGCGGGTAAAACGCAGGAGGGAACGGCTACAAAGAACACAGGAGCAGGGAAACAATGCACAGGAGAGGCTGTCCGCGGGACTTCGCAGCACACGCACAACAGCCCGCCAAACCGAAGTTTGCGCCAGCGGGACGTCGAGAGTCAGGGAAATGCTCTGACCAGGAAAGACGCACCTCACAGCCGGCCGGCGAGGCTAGCAGCGCCCTGCCGCCGATGGCTAGAGTATACGGGCAAGTCAAGGCCGAAGGCTAGACCTTGTTTAAGCGGCCTTCCGCGCAGGTTCACGCGGTGCAACACGCTTGCCGGCAATGGTGGAAGCCACGCCGGCTACCACCAGGGCGGCTCCCACGTACTGCAACGGAGTGGGCCGTTCCTGCGCCAACAATGACCCGAGCAGCAATGCGACCAGCGGGTTGACGTAGGCGTAGCTGGCCACCCGGGTTACGGGATCCTGCTTGATGAGCCAGACATAAGCACTGAAGGCAATGATGGATGCAAAGAGGATGAGATACCCCATGGAGAACGCAAGCTGCCAAGTCCATTGCTGAGAGAGACGCGGCAGCGCGCGTAGTTCCCCGGTTCCGGCGGAAATCAGGAAGAGGAAGCTCCCGCCCCAGAGCATCTGCAGGCCGGAGCTCATGCTAAGTTGCTTAGGCAGATTGAGGTGGCGGCTGGCAATCGTGCCCCCGGCCCAAAAGAAACACCCCAGCAGCAGGACCAGTGCGGAGGTGGTGAAACGATTGTGATGAAAACCCGTAGGAATCATCAGCAGAACGACCCCCGAAATGCCCAGCACGATGCCGGCCAGTGCTTTTGCATTCGGCCGTTGCCCGCCGGAAAACCACCACTCCGCCAGCAGGACCCAGACGGGAATGGTGGCGGCGATCACCGCTGCCAAGCCCGAAGGCACTTCCTTCTCCGCCCAGAAAAGGCAGCCGTAATCGCCGGCAAACATCACCAGGCCAAGTATCGCGGTACCCATCCACTGCCGCTTGCTGGGCTGCGGCATCCCGCGCCAGCGGCTATAGCCATAGAGAATTGCTCCAGCGCACAGGAATCGGAAGCAAGCAGCGAAGAAAGGCGGCGTCACCCCGACCACCTGCCTGATGGCCAGGAACGATGCACCCCAAAGCAAGTAGATGGCGGCGTAGGCGAGCAGCTTGCGAAGGGCCATGGATATAGATTAAAGCGGATTTTGTCCAGTCGAGATACAGTTGTTTCCACATACAGGAAGGAATACTGAGTGCCTGCAACCCCACCAGCTTTTCAACCCTTCGTCTCCGCTACTGAGACCCGCCCTGAACTAACCCCCCGCGCGCTGGTGCTGGGGTGCATCTTTGGACTGCTCTTCGGCGCGGTCACCGTCTATGTGGGCCTGCGCGCGGGTTTGACGGTGGGAGCCTCGATTCCCATCTCCGTGCTTTCGATCAGCGTCCTCCGGGCATTCGGCCGCGCCTCGATCCTGGAAAACAATATTGTGCAGACCACCGGCAATTCCGGGCAGTCGATCGCCTCCGGAGTGATCTTCACCTTGCCGGCGCTGATTTTTCTCGGCTTCAACCTTCAGTACTCGCGCATATTTATATTGGCCCTGCTGGGCGGCCTGTTGGGCGTGCTCTTTATGATCCCGTTACGGCGACAATTGATTGTCGAGGAGCATGGACGGCTCACCTACCCCGAAGGCACAGCCTGCGCCGATGTCCTGCTGGCGGGTGAGCGTGGCGGCTCCTTCGCTGGAAGGGTCTTTCTCGGCCTCGGCTTGGGCGGAATCTACACCTTATTTCAGAATGAGAATCTCTTCGGCGCGTGGCCCGGCACGCCTGACTATCAGCCACAGTGGCTAAAAGGTTCCGCGATCCGTGCCGACGTCACGCCGGAATACCTCGGCGTGGGCTACATCATCGGGCCTAGAGTTGCCGGGTTGCTTTTTTCCGGAGGTATTTTTTCCTGGCTCGTGCTCATGCCCGCCATCTACTTTTTTGGCTCCCATTTCCCGCAGGCCATCTATCCCGGAACCAAACCCATCGCACAGATGTCTCCCAGCGATCTTTGGGCTTCCTACATCCGCCCCATGGGCGCCGGCGCGGTCGCAGCGTCAGGGCTCATCACGCTCATCAAGACCATGCCTACGATCTTTGGCGCCTTACGCGCGGCTGCCGGGAACCTACGATCCAGTGGTGGCGTGAAGAGCGCCCCGCTGCGCACCGAAGACGATCTGCCCTTCAGCGTCGTGGTTGGCGGCTCCATCGTTCTGGTATTGATGATGTTTTTTTTCCTCACCTTTAAGCCCGTGCCGGGAGCGCAGGTGAGCTGGCTTGCGAATCTCGCAGCTGCCGTGCTGGTGGCGATCTTCGGATTTCTTTTCGTAACGGTTTCCTCCCGCATCGTAGGGTTGATTGGCAGCTCTTCGAATCCTGTTTCGGGCATGACGATCGCTACGCTCATGGCAACCTCCGCGATTTTTCTGGTGAACGGATGGACGGCGCCGGCTTTCGGCGCCCTGGCCATCACCATCGGCGGCGTGGTCTGCATCGCGGCTGCGAATGCAGGCGACACTTCGCAGGATCTCAAGACCGGCTACCTGATCGGCTCAACTCCGCGCAAGCAGCAGATCGCGTTGGTGGTGGGCGCCTGCGTTTCCACGCTGGCCATCGGAGCGACGTTGCAGCTGATGAACCAGGGGCTGGCGGAGTTCCGCCAGACCGCGAGGCCGTGGGATATGTCGGTTGCTCACAGCGGAGTGCAGGTTGAGGAGCAGCACTTCCACCAGGCGCAGTTCCGCGTTATTCAAAGCGATAAGACCGTCAAGACGCGCCCAGGCAACGGCTATGTCTTGCTGAACGCGCTCAATTCGCCAGAGTTGGCCGATGGCAAGTATCTCTACAATCCGCAGACACAGCAGATCGAGGTGCAGTGGATCCAGGGAATCGGAAGCGAAAAGGCAGCCGCGCCGCAAGCGCGGCTGATGGCCACGGTAGTCAACGGGATCCTGGGCCGCAAACTGCCTTGGGGCCTGGTTCTGCTGGGCGTTTTCCTGGTGATTGCGGTGGAGTTGCTGGGGATTCGATCCTTATCCTTCGCGGTGGGCTCGTATCTGTCCATCGCGACTACGCTTGCCATCTTCACCGGCGGCATCGTGCGCTGGATGATCGATCGCGCAGTCGAGAAAGCACGCGGGGATACGATCGAAACCGAGAGCGAGATCAGCCCGGGTTCGCTCTATGCCAGCGGGCTCATCGCGGCCGGCGGCATCGTGGGACTGATGGGCGTCGCGTTGAAGCTGTATGAAACCGCTGCAGGCAAGGAGGACGTGCTGTTATTCCCGGCCACAAATCCCCTGCATCACGATTGGGTTTCGGTATTGATGTTCGTCCTACTGGCGGGCTCGCTGTATTACTTTGCCCGCAAGCCGCTCAAGAGCGGGGAATAGAAACCGACGGCGTTTGTTAGTCGGATTGAGAGGACACCAGCTGGATGAAAATCTCGGATCTGCCACCCTCTCCATCCACCGTGACAACTGCTCAGGTAAGCGCTCCCCTCCCCTTTGTCATCCCAGCGAAGCGGAGTTGACGGCCCTACAGTTTCCTTATTCGCTGCGCAGGCGCTTCCATGCATCGCGCCCGGCGGGACTCGAACCATCAATACGAACTGCAGCTTCGAAGGCTTGTTTGGCACCGTGACTGTCGCTGCGATCAATGAGGACCTGACCGTAATAGTCGAGGGCTGCGGCCGCCAGCTCGGGCGGCAACGTCCCCTTCGTCACCGCTGCTTCGGCTCGCGGAGCAATGTAACTGAAATCGTCAGCAGCCTGCGCACGCCGCTTGTAAAAGAAAGGAAGATGCCAGGTGGACGCTGCACGAATGAAGCGCGCTTCCAGATCGCCGGGCGCCCGGTTGACCGCCTGATCCATTTTGGCCAGACCCTCGTTAGCCAGGCGGCGCTTGTCCCATACTGCCCATGTGCGGGCAGCATCCAGAAGCTCCAGGCTGCCGCTGTAGGCATCCACCACCGGGTTGTTGGGGTAGTCCCTCTCTAACGCGGCAAAGCTGGCACGCGCCTTTTCCGCAGCTGCGCGATT
Source organism: uncultured Acidobacteriaceae bacterium (assembly GCA_963743365.1). Lineage (GTDB taxonomy): Bacteria > Acidobacteriota > Terriglobia > Terriglobales > Acidobacteriaceae > PALSA-350. The sequence goes on along the minus strand of CAVUQE010000005.1, from coordinate 94,862 downwards.
GCCTTCAAGGTCGGCAAAATATTGCCGGCGCGCCTCGGTTAGGCGCTGCTTAAAGTTGGCCGCGCCGTTCTGCTGCGCATTCCCTTTACTTGCAAACAAGAGGACCGCGGCCATCAGGAGACCAGCCTTAACCGAGCGCCCAGAGCCCATCATAAGAATTGAAATGCTCTCCCAGTAGGAACGGTTGGCCGCGAAGTCCTACCCCACGCGGTAGGCGCGCTCTTTCCAAGTGACTTGTTGGCCCGCAATCTTGCGCACCAGGGCGTACCACTGAATCGTGAGCAGTACAGCAACGCCTAGCGGATGCAGGCAGGCGCTGGCCAGGGGTTGACGGTATTTCCAGACGGAGAGCAGACGGGGCACAAAACACGCTGCCAGGGCTGCCAGTATCAGTGACTCTTCGACGCTCGTATATAGCCGCGGAGCGACCTGTCCCGCCTGTCCCGGCGGGCCGTGGAGCATGCCGTGGAAGAAGAGCGGGACAGCCAGTAGAAGAGGAAGGATCTGGCCGCAGAAGAGCAGGAAGGTGAACGGCAGGATTCTCGCAGGGGAAGCCATCCCCTCGGTGGCATTCTTGGCCAGCCCCTGCCAGACCTCAGATGCATTGTGATACATGCGGCAAGTGGCGAGATACGTCAGGTCGGCAATATCGGTGCGCAGACCGCAGCGGCGAAAGAGCTGCGGCAGCAGCAGCCCGTCGTGCATCGTAGCTCGGATCTGCGCGTGGCCGCCGGTCTTGCGGTAAGCTTCGCGGCGCACCATGAGGAACTGTCCACACCCCACCGCGAAGCCGGGCGCAGACAAGGCTCGCATGCCGGCCAGCGGCAGATAGGAAAGCAGCACGAAGTGAATCAGCGGCAACAGCAGCCACTCGAGCGGAGTCTCCGTCTCCTGCCGGGGAAAGCCGCTGACCAGATCAGAGCCGGAGCGCACCAGAAATGCGGACATGCGGGCGAGTGCATCGGGGGCAAGACGCACATCGGCGTCGAGAAAGCAGAGGATGTTAAAGCTGGCCATGCCCGCGAGCGTGTAGCAGGCGTGTTGCTTGCCATTCCAGCCGCCCGGCAGCGGCGGTGAAGACTCGAGGCGTACCCGCGGATCCCGGGCGGCGAAGCTAAGCACGATTTCGGCTGTGCGATCGGTCGACCCGTCATCGAGCACAATGATCTCGATTTGGACTCCGCGCGAGTCGAGCAGGCTGGCAAGCGATGCGGCGATGACGCGTTCTTCATTGCGGGCAGGGATGAGCACCGAGACAGGATCGGGCAGAACGCAGTGTCCCATTTCCGCACAGCTGCCGGCTTCCGGCTCGCGATAGAGCAGCATGTTCCACACCCAGAGTGCGGCGGGCACAATGGCGCAGCTGAAGGCGAGTCCAACGAGCCATGCGGTACTCATAAGCGGCGGATGCTCCCGTGGCTCCCGTGATAAGCACGCCCAGTCAGCAGTGCGAGGAGCCTCTTCCAAGCATCATAGACCGCACCAATGCCAACCCTTCCAAAAAGGACGGTGGTAAAAAGCTCGGGATTACGCAGTTTAGATAGCTCGGCAAGCTCGTCCTGGGCGGCGGCCAAACCGGCAGCCAACTGTTCGCTCCAGTCCGCGGCACTGTGCGACTGTCCATCAGCAATTTTGATCGCCTCTCCGCAGGAGATGAGTATCTCGGGCAGGCGCTCGTCCCAAAAGGTGTACTCCAGGGCCAGAGGCACCAGGGTGCAGGCGCCGGTCCGAGCCACCAGCGCAGCCAGGCCGGGACGGAAGACGGGGGGACGCGTGCGCATATCGGTGAAACGCCCTTCAGGGGTAACCCAAAGGACGGAGTTCGGCGTGGACAGGATCTCGCGGGCAGCGCGGAAGAACTGGGCGGCTCCGCGGGGACTTCCGTGTTCGACGGGAAAAAGGCCGAGTTTGCGGAACATTCCGTAGTGCTTCAACGCAGCGGCATCCATGGGCCCATAGTGATGGGTCTCGGGGAGAAAGTGGCGCGAGATCAGGATGAGCGAAAGCGGATCCCACCATGAAGCGTGATTGGCATAGACAATCAGCGGGCCGGTGGTATTGGGAAACCGGTCGCCATTGGCCAGCCGTATCGCATGAAAATGCCGGCCGACATACCAGCGCAGATAACCAGCAAAGAAAGCCAGCATGGAGCGCGAGGGAGGGACCAACGTGGATTCGCGCATAGCGCCAGGAATGCCTGGGGTGCTGGACGGGTGTCCCACGTTCCCCCGGATTTCCTGCGGAGCTTGTTGGCGTGGGTCGAACTTCATGCGGCTTTCCTCACTGAAAGCCGCACACGCGGAGAGAGATGGAGCCACGTACAGGAAATCCGGGTCGCCTCAGCGTACGTGGGCCGAGAACGATCTTTTTCCAATGCTTTCTCTGAATCACTCACCCGAACTTACCTGCGCAAAGCGGTCGATGGGGCTAACCCCGGATTTCCTGTGCAGCGGCAATTCAAGCATGAGCCAGAAGCTGTTCGGCCTGCTTGCGCGCGGAGACGGCAGCCTCTGCTCCACGATAGTGCTGATCGAGCGCATCGGCGGCAATCCAACCGCTCATCATCACCATCGGCATGCCTGGGCCGGGATGAGCCGCCCCTCCCGCCAGGTACAGGCCTTCCAAATCAGGACTGGCATTGGCCGGCTTAAACGCTCCATTCCAACGGCCATGGCTGGAGATACCATAAATCGCTCCATTCAGCACCCGGTATCGATTATGAATATCGACCGGCGTGAGCGCCCGCTCAAAGACAATGCGCTCTTCAATATCAACCAGGCCGGCGGTGCGCTTGAGCTTGTTGAGAATCACCTGGCGATACGCGGGAAACATCTTGGACCAATCATGCTTAGGACGCAGAAATGGCGTGTGCACCAGCACGTAAAGCGCATCGCCCCCGGCGGGAGCTGTAGTCGGATCGGTGACCGAAGTGGAGGCGAGATAACAGGTCGGGTCGGGCGCAGGATCGGCGAGATCGTAAATGTGGTGAAACTCCTCGTGCGGATCGCGGGAAAACACAAAGTCATGGTGCGCTAAATGCTCGTAGCGCTGCTTAAGACCGAGATAAAGCACCACGCCGGAACAAGCAGGCTCATAGTCTCTGCGCTTGTCAAAGCGATCGGCAACCGTACCGCCCAGCAGCTCGCGATAAGTACGCACCGCGTCTTCATTCGAGACCACGGCGTCGAAGCGCTGCTGCTCCCCGTTACTTGTCTCCAGCCCAGTGATCGCGCCGTCCTCAACCAGCAGGCGCCTGATCTCGATCGAGGTGTGATAGCGCACACCCAACTCCGTACCCAGACGGACCAGCGCCTCGGGCACAGCGCGGGTGCCTCCCTTCGGATACCAGATGCCTTGTTCAGCCTGCATATGACCGATAGAGCAAAGAATGGCAGGAGAGTTATCTGGCGAGGAACCCACGTACTGCACATAATGATCAAGCATCTGGGCCACGCGCGGATCCTTGATGAATTCGCGAATGGTTCCGGAGACGGATTGTCCGAGCCGCATGCTCAGAACATCCTTGAGCACGGAGAGCTGGAAGCTGCCGCCGATGTCGAAGGTGTCGCGCATCGAACCCACCGACTTCCAAAAGAAAAACTTGTCAGAGATGGTGTGCAATCTTTCGGAGAGTTCCATGAACGCGGTAAAGCGCGACCCCAGTCCCGGCTCCCTGCCCTCAAGCGATGCGGCCATCTCGCGAACGTCGTCTTTCAGATCCAGGATCGTACCGCCATCGAAGAAGCAGCGCCACTGCGGATCGAGACGAACCATTTCGAGATAGTCGTTCATGTTGCGCCCGGCTTCGCAGAAGATACGCCGCAGCACCGAGGGCTGAATCAGGATCGTGGGGCCCATATCGAAACGAAAACCCTGCTCCTCCAACACCGCCGCCTTGCCGCCCAGCCATGGGTTCTTCTCGAAGACTTCGACCTGGTAGCCGCGCGCCGCCAGGGTGCAAGCGGCCGAGAGTCCTCCTAATCCTGAACCGATCACGGCAATACGCATGATGGATTTCTCCTCAACCAATCTTGGATGCAACACGTAAGAGGCGGCGCAGTCCATGCCAACGCGCACGCCAGCTACCGCTGTGAACGGCCTCGAGGTAAGCCGCGAAGAATGGCTCATGCTCCGGTGTCGTGGGGCGATAAGCGCGCAAATCGCGGCCGCGCTGCGCGACGACCGTCTTGAGCACGGTCATCTCGAGCAAACCTTCGCGGCCGCGGGTGAGGCCGAAGCCGCTTGCCTTGTGGCCGCCGAAGCTTAACCGCGGATCGGCGGTGGCGACGATCAGGTCGTTGATCAGTACAGTGCCGACCGGCAGCCGTGAAGCCAGGGCCCGCGCCTCGTTCTCCGGCCCGAAGATAGCCGCGGTGAGCGCGTAAGGACAGGGCGCGTGCGCCGCGATCGCAGCCTCCGTGTCGGGCACATCGAAGATAGAAAGCACCGGCGCAAAGATATCGCTCTGCGCGCTGCGCATCCCGGGCGTTGCCCTGTTGATCAGGGCGAAGCGAAGTTCTTCTAGCGATCCATCCATCAGCACCGAGCCACCTAGACGGCGGGCGTCTTCGAGCATGTCTGCAAGCTGAGCCTGGGTGCGCGCAGGCAGCGTAACGGCAGGGAGATTCTTGAACGCATCGATCATCGCCGGCATCAGGCCAGGATGGTCGCCCACCCGGAAAAGACGGCGCGGCGCCATGCAGGTAGCGGAGCCGTTGAGTCGCAGTCCGAAGGCCAAAGCCGCCACCACACGCTCCACCACGGCGCCGGGCAGTACGAAGACCGCATCGCAGCCGGAAAGCTCCATGACTGCGGGGGTGTGATGTGCAGCCAATTGATTAAGAACAGCAGTGCCCGTTGCCGAGGAGCCGGTAAGAAAGACCTTGTCCACACCGGCAGAGATAGCATCGGCAGCCGCCTGGGGTGCTTCGTCCAGCAGTTGCAGCAAAGCGGGGTCGAGGCCGCAGCCTACCAGGACATCCCGCAGTGCCTCCGCCGCAGCCGTGCCGCCGGGCGCCGGCTTCCACAGAACGGCGTTGCCAGCCGCCAACGCCTGCAATGCCTGGACACCAGGAAGAAACAGCGGATAGTTCGCTGGAGCGATGATGAGCACAACACCGAGGGGCTCGCGGCGGGTCTCCGCGCTGACGCGGCGAAGCCAGAAGGGGCGAGCGTGCGTGCTGAGCCGTTGCGGGGCAAGAATCCAGCGCGCTTCTTGTTCCAAAAATCTGCAGGCCTCGGCCAGCGGCAGCACTTCACAGACTAACGTATCAGCCACGGTACGGTGCAGTGCTCCGGGCTGCTGGCTGGGCACACTGCGTGCGATTTGGACGGCCGTTGCCGCGATACGCGGACGCGCCCGGCGCAGAATAGCCAGGCGCGCTCGCAAGCCTGTCCGTGCCCACCTGGGCTGCGCTGCTCTCGCGTGGCCGAGTGTATCGGACTGGGACGGCGATGCGGGACCGCGCTCGATCTTCAGCGCCATACTGTTGATTGTGCACCCTGCCGTCATTTCACGACGCAGCTTCGTACATCGCGGCCTCTGCCAGCGCCGGAGTGGCGTTCCATTGAGGCTCAACCTTCAGGTCTTCGAGCAGCAGCCGGGCGGTAATGCGGGCCGACTCGAAGATTACCGGCAACCCGCTGCCGGGATGGGTGCCCCCGCCGACCAGGTAAACCCGGTCCAGGTCTTCAAACCGGTTGTGCGGCCGCAAATGAAGCATCTGCCTTAGATTGTGGGCCATGCTGAAGGTGGAACCTTTGTGCAACGCGAACTCCGAACGCCAATCCGCCGGCGTGACCACCTTCTCAAAGCGAATGCGCCGTTCCAGGTCTTTGATGCCGATCTTTTCCAGCTGCTGCAGGGCTAGCGACCGAAAGCGCGCCTTTTCCTGGTTCCAGTTGACGTTTCGATGCTCGTGCGTCACCGGCAGCAGGATGTAGAGCGTGCTCATCTTCTTCGGTGCCAGAGATGGGTCGGTGACGCAGGCATTCTGCACATAGAAAGAAGGATCGTCCGAGAGTCGGTGCAGCTCTTCTATATCGCGCAGGTTCTGGCGATAATCTTCCGCCAGGTAAATAGTGTGATGGGAGACCTCGTCATACCGTCCTTCAATGCCCAGATAGAGCATGAAGGTGGAGCAGGAAAAGCGCTTCTTCTCGATTCTGCTGTCCGTCCAGCGGCGACGAATGCTGTCCGGCACCAGACGCTGCATGGCCTGGGCGAAATCCGCATTGACTACCACCGCGTCAGCGGCCAGGGTGCGCTTCGCCGTGCGCACAGCCGTGCACTTGCGGCCGGAAAAAATCATTTCTTCCACCGGCTCGTTGAGCAGCACGCGGGCTCCCAGTTCTTCGGCAATACGAGCCATGGCGCTGGTGACTGCACCGCAACCGCCCACGGGATGAAAGACTCCATGCTCGTACTCCAAAAAGGAGAGAATGCTGAATAAGCTGGGGCAGGTGAACGGTGACATCCCCAGATACTTGGATTGGAAGCTGAAGCCGAGACGAATACGCTCGTCTTTGAAGTAGCTTTGCAGGTCGCCATCAAGTGAGCGCCAGGGACGCAAGAGCGGCAGTAGCTTGAGCATGTCCAGCTTGGCCAGATCTCGCCAGCTCTCAAAGGGCGACTCCAGAAAAGGCGTGAATTTATCCAGCTTGTTGCGGTTGTCACAGAAGAACCGATGGAAGCCGCGGGCATCCTCCGGGCTAAGCTGGGCGATCGCACGCTCCATGCGCTCCAGATTTGGAGTAGCCAGCAGCTCTCCCCCCGAGCCAAAAACCAGGCGATACTGAGGATCCAGCCGGTACATTGGGACTTCTTGATCAAGATCTCTGCCGGCGGCAGAGAAGATCTCGCGCAGCACTCTTGGATAGAGGAAGAAGGTTGGGCCGGTATCGAATTTGAAACCGTTCCTCTCCATGGTGGAGGTGCGGCCGCCGACGACGTCTCGCCGTTCCACTACGGTGACGTCGACACCCGACCTGGCCAGCAATATAGCAGCAGCCAATCCACCCGGACCGGCCCCAACAATGATGACTTTCTGGTTTGGCTTAATCATTCTGGTCTTAGGGGAGAGATGTGAATTCGGTAAGGAATGGAGTTAGGTCCTGACATATAGGCAACTTAGCAACACTGTCTTAGGTTTTCACAACTAAGAACATCGTGCTACGGCGCTGTGCCAACGAATTCCAGCAGGATGGAATTACCGCGTTTCTTTTTGCTCCCACCAAAGTAGAAGCCAGCAGTTTTTGATTTACTCGATGCGGGAGATCCCGAGTTTCGCTCGTCAGTTCGAGAGAGCGGGGTGTGTTTGCCCAGCGAGCACGCGAGCTACGGCGCGCCCTTGACGGATAAGATCGGGCAATCCCACTCCGTGATAGGCGCTGCCCACCAGATGAAGACCGGGCATCGCATTGAGCAGCGATTCGAGCTCAGCCATGCGGTCCAGGTGGCCGACCGCGTATTGCGGCATCGAGTGTGGCCAGCGGCGCACGATCGTTTCCGCAGCTTCCGGCAAGGGGCCAAGGACGCGGCTCAGTTGTAAGCGGGCGCGCTCTGCGAGCTTATCGTCCGCTTCGCCCAGCAACGCATCGGCGGAGTGGCTGCCGAAGAAGGCGCGCAGCAGCATTGCCCCTGGCGGGACGCGACCGGGAAATTTCTGATGTACAAAGGTGCAGGCCAGCAACTGGTGCGAGGGTCCGCTCTCGCCACCGAATCGCCTGGGGAACCACAAATCCAAAACCGCGCGGGATGCGCATGCGCGCTGCTTGGGCGGGCGCGAAGGCGAGCGCCACCACGATGGCCGAGGTGGCCTGCTGGGGCAACAAGCCGGCCATGTGGGCGCCGTTTTCGAGCGGCTGCAGCAACGCGCGGGTCACGTGCAGCGGTGTGGCCAGCACGACCGCATCAAAACGATCTTCGCCTGCGGCGGTCTCCAACCGCCAGCTCCCGCCATTAGGTGTGATCCGCAGCACCGGCTGCCTCAACCGCAACGAAGCGGAGGGCAACTTCGAAACCATGCGTTCGATTAGCGTCTCCAGTCCGCTGGTGAGGGTAGTGAAAATGGCTTGAGAAGGCTGCTGCGCGTGGCGCTGCACAGCCTGAATAAGGCTACCCTGCTCCGCCTCCATGCGAACAAAGGCGGGCATCACGGCGCGCACACTGAGCTGCGTGATATCGCCCCCAAACACAGCAGACAGCAGCGGACCAGCTATGGTGCGGGCCACTTCTTCTCCAAAGTGGCGGCGCACAAAATCCGCCACGGATTCGTCATGACCAGGGGCAGATGCCTTAAGCTCGGCAGCGCGTTTTGGCTCGCGGAGATAGGCAAGCCGGGCCTGCCAGCTGAATAGCGGCGATTCCAGCAGGGGACCCCACTTCGACGGAATCATCATGCGCATGCCGTCAGGAATGGGGACCAGCTGAGCTAAACGGTCACCGCCCCGCTGTATCCACGTGCGCCGCCACTGATCGTTGGAGGCGATGATCTGGTCTTCGAGACCCAGCTCCACTGCCAGTTCGCGGGCCCAAGGCTTTTCTGTTACCCAGGAGTCCGGGCCGCACTCGATGACGAAGCCCTGGCTGCGAACCGTCTGGACGATGCCACCGAGTCGATCCGACGCTTCGAAAAGCGTGAACGCCACGCCATCGCAGGCCAATTGATACGCGGTGGCCACTCCGCTGATCCCGCCGCCCACAATGGCAATGCGTTTGCACGGAGCTCCGCTACTGCTCATAGGGCGGCGACGGGTGACGAGACATGCTGCGCAGAGAGGCGAGCGAAGCCTTGCCGGGCCAGATCCTCGAGCGCCGCCGTCAGCAGAGGAGAATCGTTGAGCGATTGCGGGCGCACCACCTCAAGGCCAATGCGGGCCGCGAAATCGCGGAAGCCGATATCGATGTCATAGAGGATCTCGACGTGGTCGCAGAGGAAACCGATGGGCTGGATCACGACCGCCGAATGGCCCTCCTGGCGCAAAGCAGTGAGCGTCTCCTCGACGGTTGGACCGATCCAGGTAGCGCCCGACATGCCCTGGCTCTGGAAGGCAAAAAACCAGCTGGCAGCAGTGAGACCTGACGGGGCCAGCAGTGCGGCCACATGGGCAGCAGTGCGCTTGGCTTCCACCGGGTATGGGTCGGGACCAAGGTCTGGCTGCCCTGCGGCAGCTGGTTGCACCTGGATGGTTCTGCAGGGGACGCTGTGCGCGGTAAAGAGCACCGGCGCCACGGAACCGATGCGCGCAGCGAGATTCTGCCACGCCGGCTGCAGGCGTTCGGCAAAGGCCTGTACGAGTTGGGGATGGTCGGCCCAGCCGTCGATGAAGTCTATCTCGATGGCTCCTCCAGCTTCGGCAAAAACGGCGCGGCGATAAAGCCCTACGCTGGTGCGGGAGTTTTGGGGTGCAAGACAAATTGCAACCGTCGAGGTGATGCCGTCCTCACGCATCTGGCGCACTACGTCGGCGATGTACGGCTTCCAGTTGCGCATGCCCACATAGACCGGGAGGTTCAGCGCCTCTGAAAGCAAGCGCCCTTGCTCCATGGTGAGCTCGGTTAGCGGGCTCGAGCCAATGAGACTGTAACGGTGACGAATCTCCTCGACCACAGATTCGGGCATGGGCCGTCCGCTGGTGACATTGCGCAGGTACTCAGGAATCTGGTCAAGCGACTCGGGGGTTCCATGGGCGAGCAACAGAACTGCGTGGCGCCGAGGTGCTCTATCAGGCATGGGAAGTCGCTCCCGTCTCGGCGCTGAACTCGCGCACATACCGTACGACGCGCTGCACATTTTCCACCGGAGTGCCGGGAACGATGCCGTGCCCCAGATTGAAGATGTGTCCGGGACGGCCGCCGGCTTGGGCGAGTATCTGACGCACGCGTTCGCGAAGCAGATCTTCGCCGGCAAAGAGCGTGATGGGGTCAAGATTGCCTTGCACGGCGACCGCGGGGCCTAGGGCCGACCAGCCTTGGTCCAGGGGCACGCGCCAATCGAGACCGATCACGTCGGCGCCCGTCTCGCGCATGTCGGGTAGAAGGGTCGTGGTATCCACCCCGAAATAGATGACTGGCACGCCCAGCGCCTGGACCTTGCGCACGAGCCGGGTGGTCACCGGTAGGACGAAATCGCGGTAATCGGCCGGGCTGAGAGCGCCGGCCCAGCTGTCGAAGATCTGGATGACGTCGGCTCCCGCTTCTACTTGCTGGGCCGCGTACTCGGCCAGCACGGAAGCTAGCTTCTCCAGCAGGAGTTTCCAGACGGATGGCTCCCGGTACATGAGGGTCTTGGTGAAGATGTAGTTGCGTGAGCCGCCACCCTCAATCATGTAGCTGGCCAGGGTGAACGGGGCTCCACAGAATCCGACGATGCCGATGCGATCCTGGAAATGAGCTACGACCTTGCGTATGGCCTCGGCCACGTAGCCGAGTTCGTGCGCTCGATCGGTGCGCAGGTTCTCTACATCGGCGGCGGTGCGCACAGGATGGTGGATCACCGGACCTTCCCCAGCCAGGAATTCGAAATCGAGACCCATGCCTTCGAGGGGCAACAGGAGATCGGCGAAGATGATGGCGGCATCGACGTCCAGCTTCTCCGCGGCCGTGATGGTCACCTCAGCCGCCAGCTCGGGGTTCTTGCAGATCTGCAATAGGGAATGGTGACGACGGACGGCTTGGTATTCCGGCATGTAGCGGCCGGCTTGGCGCAGGAACCACACCGGGGTCTGGTCCACCGGCTGACGCAGGCAGGCGCGCACAAAACGGGTGCCGCTGAAAAGCTGTTCAGTGGATTGCTGCTGTAGTAGGGTTTTTTCCGGCATGCTGGCCTTCAATACTTGAGGTTAGCATTTTGGGTGTCGGTGGGCGATCGAGCCCCAGCCCTTCCGAGTCTGTGTGAGAACTGGAGAACTGCGGGAATCCATGGTGGGAGCCCCCGCATTTATGCAGGGGAAGGAGCGCTTTAGCGCTCCGTGAAAGAGTCTCGATCCTGAGTACGCGCTTTGGCGCTGGCACTGCCAAAGCTTCACGGACCTCTGCATGAGAGAACCGCTGCAGAGAACCCATCGGCCCTCTAGGCCCGGAGGACCAGCCCGCCAAACGTCAGCCCAGCCGGCTCAGAGTGAGAACTGGAAAACTGCGGGAATCCCTGGTGGAAGCCCCCGCATTTATGCGGGGGAAGGAGCGCTTTAGCGCTCCGTGAAAGAGTCTGGACCCTGAGAACGCGCTTTAGCGCTGGCACTGCCAAACCTTCATGGGCCTCCGCATGAGAGACCGCAGCAGAGAACCCAACGGCTCTCTAGGCCCGGAGGGCCGGCCCGCCAAACGTCAGCCCAGCCGGTAAGGGCTGGGGGATTATCAAATCAATTCAATGCGATCGAGCGCCGTGGGCGCGGCACCATGCGTGCCCTCAGACCCCAAATCTGTGATGGGATGAGCCGTGTGCCGCACCTGCGGTGCTCGGTGGTTCTCAGACAGACCTTTCCAAATACCCGTCCCTTGTTGGTGGGGAAGGTTTTTAGGGGGTGGTGGAGAAGGTGAAGGTTGTGACCTGATGGTAGGTTTCGCCGGGTTTGAGCTCGCTGGTTGGAAATTTCGGGTGGTTGGGCGAGTCGGGGAAATGCTGGGTTTCGAGGCAAAGGCCGGAGTGCTTGACGTAGACATGACCGTGCTTGCCGTGGAGGGTTCCGTCGAGAAAATTGCCGGAATAGAACTGCACTCCGGGTTGGGTTGTTTCCACGGTTAACACCCGCCCAGTGGTGGGTTCGACCACACGCGCGGCCTCGTGCATGACGCCCATCTTGCCGTTCAGGACATAGTTTTGGTCATAGCCGCCAGCCAACTTGAGTTGTTCGTTGTCGTCATTGATCCGCGCACCGATAGCCGTAGGATGACGGAAGTCCAGGGGTGTTCCAGCAACTGGGGCCAGCTCTCCTGTGGGGATGAGCCCGGAGTCGATGGGTGTGTAGCGGTCTGCGGGAATCATCACCAGGTGGTTAAGAATGGTTCCTTGCCCTTCGCCGGCAAGATTGAAGTAGCTGTGATTGGTCAGGTTCAGAACCGTGTCCTCGTCGGTGGTGGCGAAGTATTCGATCTTGAGCGTATGCCCCTCCAACGTGTAGCGGACCCGCGCGGTCAACGTACCCGGAAAGCCCTGATCGCCATCCTTGCTGACCAGCGTGAGCTCGACCCCATGGGGAATTTCGTGCCCTTGCCATAGCAGCTTGTCGAAGCCTTTGATCCCCCCGTGCAGCGTGTTGACACCGTCATTCGCGGGAAGTTGATAGCGCTTGCCGTCCAGGGTAAAGGTGGCATGGGCGATGCGGTTGCCGTAACGACCGACGATGGATCCGAAGTAGCTTTTGGGGTCGGCGGTGTAGCCCGCCAGGGATTCGTAACCGAGGACAACGTCGGCGACCTTGCCGCTGCGATCGGGTACCTCGAGGGACACGAGCCGTGCGCCGTAGGTCATGACCCGCGCCTTCATCGCACCCTCTTCCAGGGTATAGATCTCCACCTTGGTTCCATCCGGCATATCGCCGAACACAGACTTGGTCACCTTTGCCTCCAGATGCGATGCCAACGGCATCAGTGTCAACCACAGAAAAACACAGTTCAGTAGCGTGATTTGCTTCGACGGCTTGGCCATCCACGGACTCCTTACATCTCTTTCGCGCGCACAGCTCGCCAGGAGCCGCGTCTTCAAACCGTAATGGATACTAAAGCATTTCGCTCTTCGCTGTATCCGCCACCGGGATGGTCCGCATCCAGGCAGAATAGTCCAGTTTTGCAAGTGCTCTAAACCATTGATTTGACGCGGTCAACGGGACGAAGACTGGGATGTGGAGAGGTTGAGGTATTACCACTCACGAGTACCTTTATGTCGCCCATTGTTACCCAATAGTTGTAGCCAGCGGCGCGCGAGCCGCTATGCTACGGATCAAGCGGTGGTTATGGACGACTGCTTGTTGATTCTTCGGGGGAGGGATTCAATTGAAGCAGCCGGCTACAAACCACCGCGAATACATATCCACAAACGTCGAGGTGACGCTTGACGACGCCCGGGCCACGGCTCTGGAGCGAATCGTCAGCGTCTCGATGGACTATCAGCGCGGCGTCGGCCTGGTGCAATTTCGCAATGGCGTGGACGCCGTGATTGCCTCCACCGGATACCGTCAATTGATCGAGAAGCTGCTTGAAATACTCTAACGCCATCACCGAGCTAGGTTCTAACGCGCGACGCCGGCTGGCGACCGCAGGTTACCACGAACCCATTGTGTCCCTGTTGTGGACCAGGCCCGTCCAGCTCGGCTTGCATCTCGTCAAGCTTTCCCTCTAATCCGCACCCTTCTCTACCTGAGTTATGATAAAGCGGCTGCGGAGCTGTCGTCATTGCCTGTCGTCATCGCCCGGGAGCGCCGATCTCATGAGGACAGAAATCCATGGTCAATTACCTTGAATTGCCGGTCGGGGAGAAGAGCCCCGAGGTCATTAACGCGGTCATTGAAATTCCGGCCGAAGGCATCAACAAGTACGAATATGACAAGACGCTGCACGTCTTCCGTCTCGATCGCAACCTCTATTCGCCAGTGCACTATCCCGGTGACTACGGCTTCATCCCTTCCACGCTGAGCGAGGACGGCGATCCGCTGGATGTGCTGGTGCTGGTGGACGCGCCCAGTTTTCCCGGCTGCGTGATGCAGGTGAGGCCCATCGGCCTGCTGGAAATGCTCGATCAGGGGGTGCCGGACGAGAAGGTTCTGGCCGTGGGCAAGAACAATCCCCGCTATGCCGACGTGTGGAACTACTCCGAGATTTATCCTCATATGCTCAAAGAGATGACCCACTTCTTCGCCATCTACAAGGATCTCGAAGGCAAGCGGGTCGAGGTGAAGGGGTGGCACGACGCAGCCTACGCCCGCACCAAGGTGGTCGAAGCAGTAAATCGCTTCAAAGAGAACAAGACCGCGGCGGAAGTGGGCGGGAATCGCTAGCAATCCACGATCGCACCGCCTTCTTCAGGGTGATCTCGATCGCACTCGGGACGGCATGGGCGGCTTTGTTCACCGCTGTCTCCGCCAGGAACACTTTGTTCGTCATCGGGGTCAACTCTCGGTATTCGCAGAAAACCACCTCCGGAATAATATCCAGTTATAACGCCGCAATCGTTGATGCCGGTGGCGTATGTGTCCGTGCCCCCCGGAACTTCGAATAAGGTATATGTTCCGTCCGCTGAGCGTAGAAAGCCGTGAGGGACGAACAGTTCGGATGACGAGCTATAGTAGCCTGTGATGGAACCGCTCGCATCGATGCTCTGTGGTAGCGTTCGAGCGGCCCCGGGAACGTCAAAAGTCACGATCGTTTGGTCCGGGAGACGTAAAAAGCCGCCGTTTGATTGCGAGAATAAATTGCCGACGATGACTCCCTTCGCATTGATGCTCACCGGCATGACCTGCAGAATCCCTGGAACGTCGAACGTGGTGATCACCCCGTCACAAGACCGCACAAAGCCTACGTATGCTTGGCTGCCTACAGTTTTCACGTAATATCCTGTGACTTCCCCGGCGGCGTTGATGGCTTCCGGAACCGTTTGCGCGCTCTCAGGAACATCGAATCTGATGATCCGTCCGTCCGCGAGGCGTACATACCCGTGGACCGGGCCGTCACTGTTCGTGCCATAGAAATAGCCTACGATGGTTCCCTCTGCGTTGATACCCGCCACATAAGCATTGCCGCCCGCCTCGGGGCTGAACGTGATAATTGTTCCGTCCGCTTTGCGCACAAAGCCCTCGGCCGCGTGGCCGTTGTTGTATTGTCCAGCGATCTCCCCGGCAGCGTTAATGGCATCCGGAATGGTCACTGAGCTGTTCGAAACCGAAAACGTGTTGATCAGGCCGTCCGCGCTTCGTACAAAGCCAACCACGTCACTGGCGACCGGGTAACTGGAATACCCCGTGACGACCATGGAGTCGTTGATCGCCAGTGCGTTCGTTGTTGCTGCTCCAGGCACCTGAAAGGAGATGAAGGAGGCTGCTTCCTCCTGGCCGGACTGCTGTGCGCCGCACAACAACGGGCTGAGGATGCACGCCGCCACAAGCAAACAATGTTGGAGTCTTGAAGAACGCATGATTCAGATTCCCTTCTTCGGCGTGCCCTATCGCCAGCTATTCCCAGTCCGAGCAGTTAGACGGAATCGTTATCGGCAGGAGTCCTGGCTCACATAAATCAGACCGGCGGAGCCGGATCGTAGTAGAGGAAGCAGCGCTGTGACGCTGCTGTCCGTTGCAAGAATTTTTGATAAGACTAGAGAAGTTGGAGCAGGACAGCGGGCCGGGTGGGTTGCCGGTATGGCTTCTGAAGCCGAGTGTTGTGACACGAGGCTGTTCAGAGGCGCTCCGCGAGTGATTGAACAGAATCTAGCCTTGCCCCACGGATGTAAAGCCAATCTTGTGCTTGGGCAGCTTCGGGATATAATCCCTGCAGGGAAAGCCTGGAGAGATGGCCGAGTGGCTGAAGGCGGCGGTTTGCTAAACCGTTGTAGGGGCTAACACCTCTACCGGGGGTTCGAATCCCCCTCTCTCCGCCAGATTATTCCCTCTCAATCACATAAGGTTGCTGACCGGGCAAGTGTCCGGGTTCGGAACCTCCCACGCCGTCTCCGCGCTTGGGCGCACGAGATTCAGGGTCATATTGGGGCCATCCTGCATCCACGACCCGGTGATGCTGGTGCCATCTGCGCTCAGCGGAACGCGCTTCGCTTTACCGATCTTGAACCTCAACGAACCTCAAATCGCCGGGTCGCGATTCCAGGGAGTGGGATCTGGAAACGTGATATGCCCTGATGCTGTCAATTGAGGATAATTTCCGAGTTGCCCGTCATCCTCCAGGAAAACGCAAAGCAGGAGTCGAGCGATCCTTCGGGCATAAGCTCTGCTTAGAGTAACTTTGCGTATTCGGCCTTTGCCGCCTTGAATATGGAAACGCCGAGGTCGGCATCTTTCCAGAGATCGAGAAACTGTTTGTACTGGCTTAGAGCGCGCACACGGGCGGCGTCCGCAGCTGCGCCCTTCGCCTTCTTCGATTCCAGCGTATTTGCGCGAGCCAGACCAAGATGAGCTAACGCTCCCGTTGAACAATTCCAAACCATTCCGGCGTGATCAATAATCTTCTGAAATGCTGTGGCGGCGTCTGTGGCTTGTCCTAAAGCCAGATAGGCCTGGCCCTTGATGTAGGTCGGATATAGACACGAAGGGTTATTGGTGAACGAGATCATCCCGTACTCCATGGGCGACTCAACCGTCTGCAGAACGCGACCGGCCTCCCCTGGATTCTTTCTATTCAGCGCCAGTTGTGCACGAATAGCAGGCAGCCAAAGTGCTTGCATCTGGGTATCGAGCGGATACCTCTTGTCCAGGTCTTCCGCCAAAGATTGGGCTCGGCCATTCTCCGAGGCCACGGCAAACGCGAGCGCAGCTTCAACACCCGCTCCCTGACTCTCGGGGGCCAATTTGAGTCCCTCGGCGGCATCTTGCACGCCTTCCGATGTATTCCCAGAAGCCGCTTCGCGTAAGGCGGCATTCTCCCACCAGATCGCCGCATTTTCCTTGCTGTCGGCAGTGATGGCGGCTTCTGCCGAACGCTTCGTCAGCTCTCGTGCTGTCGTCAATTTGCCTCCATAAGCCTCAGTGTCGGATGCGAGCGAAAGAGCATAGTGCTTCGAATCAGGGTGAGAGGTGAGCCATTGCTGCTGTTCCGCCATGCCTGAGGAATCGACGCCGAGAAATGCCATCGCATAAAGCGGAAGGCGAAACATGTAGCCGTCCATGCCGCGCGCCTTCGCACGGTCAATCGTTGCACGAGCCTGGCCGAAGCGCTGGAGCGCCAATTGATAACTAGTCAGATTGGAGTAAGCAGGGACTTCGCCGGGGCCAAGCCCCTGCGCCTTGGCAGTCATTTCAGCAGCGGTCTCATATTGTCCCAGGGCGGCATACTCTTCGCCAAGACTGAAGTACGCTGTCGCACTTCGCGGGTATGTCTCAATCATCTCGTGGAAAGTTCGCGCCGCCTTGTCATGCTCCCCGGTCACGGTGGAGTAGTAGTTCCCGGTAATCAGGAGCTTCGAACGATCGTTCGCGTGTTGCCTCAGCTCGAACGCCTTGGTGTAGTACTCGCTGGCGCGCCCTAGTTGGTTGAGGCTGAAGTAGTCGTCGCCCACGTCGTAATACGCCATTGCAAAAGTGGGGTCAAGTTCAATGGCGCGTTGATCCAGCGCGAGAGCTGCCTGGACTCCTTGTTCGTTGTATACCTTCAGGGCGCTCGCATATGTGCTCAGTGCCTCGAGAGAGGGGGTCGTTGCCTCAGACAACGGCACGTCGAACTCCTGGACCGTTGAGGGCGGCTCTCCGAGTTCAGCGCGCAGTTTCTTGGAAGCTTGCCCGATCGTATCGAGGACGTCTGTCTTGCCGGCTGCAGTCATTTCCGCGTGGGCTACAGTCTTCCCGCTTTGGCAGTTGACAGCGTTCAGGGCAACTACGTACTTGCTGTCCGCGCTGCCAATCGAACCGGCGACGTACATTCTGCTTCCCGCTCGTTGGCAAAGCTCGCGGGCTAAATCGGCAGTGAGATTCGCGTCGGACGGCAGCCCCATTTGCTTCGATATGGCGCTGACCCTGTCACTCGAAAGCAGGTTTACGAAGGGTGATTCCGTGAGGGCCACATTCAGCGCAATCTTCAGCGTACTGTCGAACAGCGGGTCGCCCGTGTTGTTCGTGAAGTCAGCTAGGAATACAGTGTCTGCGTCCGTGAGAGTCTGTTTTCCGCCCATCCTGGAGTAGACCCCTCGAGCTATCAGGGCAGCCATTAACAGCGCTGCCAATCCGCCGATGGATAGCCACAACCTCTTGGCGAGCGTCCGCGTGGTCAGCTCTCGCGGTTTCGCAACTGCCACTTTCGGAGCGGTTGGTGTCGTTGCCGGGGTGTAGGCAGCAGGTTTTTGATTACCACCACTGTCGGTATCGCGCTTCAACCTCTGTAGGTCGGCACGCATCTCCGAGGCGTGTTGATAGCGCAGGTCGCGGTCTTTCTCCAGCGCCTTTCGGACGACTGCTTCCAGCCCCGGAACGATCTGCGGATTTACCAGGGACGGTGGTGCAGGTTCATCGCGCAGAATCGCACTGCAAGTCTCTCCCGCACTCGATCCCTCGAACGGCAGCTTGCCAGTTGCCATCTCGTAGAGCACGGCGCCGAAGGAGAACAGGTCTGTGCGGGCGTCCAGGTCTTTGGCTTTCACCTGTTCCGGCGACATGTAACCGACCGTTCCCAACATCGCTCCGGGGCTGGTCAAGTGCACGTCATCCGAATCTGCGATTGTTTCAGCATCGCTACTGGAGGCGGCGGTCTTGCCCGCCACTTTCGCCAGACCGAAGTCGAGTATCTTGGCGTGGCCGCGCCGCGTTACGAAAACATTTCCAGGTTTGATGTCGCGATGCACGATGCCTTCGCTGTGAGCCGCGTCGAGAGCGTCCGCGATGTCAATCGCGATGGGGAGAAGCCGGTCCGTTTCAACCGGACGGCCGGCGATGAAGTGGCTCAGCGTTAGACCATCGAGGAACTCCATGACCATAAAAGCCCGGCCCTCGTGTTCACCGATGTCGTGAATGGTGCAAATATTGGGGTGGTTCAGGGCCGACGCGGCCCGAGCTTCGCGGCGAAAGCGCTCCAGCGCCGCAGAGTCGTGCGCCACGCTATCGGGCAGAAATTTGAGAGCGACAAACCGGCCAAGGCGAGTGTCCACTGCCTTATAAACCACGCCCATGCCACCCGCACCAAGCGGGGACTGGATTTCGTAAGGTCCAAGTTTCGCGCCAGGCGTGAGGTCCATCCGTCGGCGTCATTATAGCCTGTGGAGCACATTGCACGCCGGAGGCGCGGATTCCAGGTGTGTTGCGTTCACCCCGTTGCGGAAACCCCTGTTTGCAGCCGAGGTATCGCTCGGTCGTTTGCACGGAAACGTGTCCCAATAGGAACTGGATTTGTTCCAACTCACCGCCGCTTGATGACAGAGACGGGCACAGGTCCGACGCAGGTCATGGGGCGCTAGTGCCGGAATCTCACAGATCTTTGCGCTCTATTACGGTCGTCGCTCTTTCACGACCTGTGCCGTATTGTCTCTTCGTCGTCAGGTGAGCGTCGGCGAGGGAGTTCCTTTGCCGAGCCCGTGGATCCAGGTGGTTCACGGAACGGTTCCACAGAAATGCGCTCGTAACGCACTTCCAGCACCGTCAGGTATTCTGTCCCGCCCGGCGCTTCGAGAACTACGCTGTCACCCGCTGCCGACTTCATCAACGCGCGCCCCAGAGGTGACACCCAACTGATGTGGTTGCGGTTGAGATCGACCTCGTCGGTGCCTACGATGCACACTACTCGCTCCGCTCCCGCGGCATTGGCGTAGCGCACGGTCGCCCCGAAGAATGCCCTCGTCTCCGCCTGCCCCGCTCTCGGAGCTTCCGGGTCCACCACTTCCGCGGCTTCGATTCGCTTCGTGAGAAAGCGAATCCGCCCATCGATCTGCCGCAGCCGCCGCTTGCCGTACTGATAGTCGGCGTTTTCACTGCGATCGCCGTTGCTGGCAGCCCACGCCACCACCTCCGCCACGGCGGGGCGGTCTCTGGTGAGCAGAAACCGGTGCTCATCTTTCAGGCGCTGCAGCCCGCTCCGAGTTATGTAGTTCTTCGCTCGCGTCGCGGGCTCGTCCCCTTGTGGTTTTCTCGTAAACCCTTTCCGCATCTCATAGTCCTCCCAGCGCGCATCCAGTGGATGCGGATGAACGCCAATGGAAAACGCTGTAGGTCATCCATGTTCATGGCAGTTCACCTGCGGCCCTAACTGATTTTTTCACGTCTTCCGGTCCCTTAGCGATCCTATCCATCATCTCGGACAAGTGCCGGCTAAGGCACGCTTGGGTAGATCAGTGTTGGTAAGTCGGCCACGCTCCAGCAATTCGCAAGGGTGTATCGCGATATGCGCGGCGTTTCTCAGGCTAATGATCCACAATGGACAAAGGTCCCACCCAATGAGAGGTTGGCCTGTTATCGCTGGTTGAGAATCTACTCTGTTTGGTCGTGATCCTGGCGAGACGTTTCGCGCAGCAGACCTCCCCATAAAAGGGGTGCACAGTGGCTTTGTCGATTGGCAAGGTGAATGTCAAAGGAAATCTTCGTGCCTGAAAAATCAATTCTGCGACCCCGACCATCTCTCACCTCGGTATCCTGTTAGCCATGGATCGGTCATCACCTTCAACCTCAAGTCGTTCCGGTCCCTTTTCGGCATTTCGCCTCAGCTCTTTCGCTTGCCAGCCGCAATTGGCAATGCAGCAGTGCTCATATTGGTTGGCCTCATGGCTCGTGAACTTGGTGGGCTGAGGCCGGCACAGGTTCTTGCACTCTTCGCAACATTCTCGATGACGCTGGCAACGAGCTCTCTCATGCAATACACCACTTTCGACCTGCTCTCATGGTCCCTCATGATCTTCTTCACCGCCCGCCTCCTCCGCTCAGGAGAAGAACGGTACTGGATACTAATCTCTAGTGCCGTATCGACAGCGGTCCGCCCGGAGAGATTTTGCGTTTGCTGGAGGGCTTGACGCGGAGCGGTGTGGATACGGCGATTTGCGCTAGAGATTTGGCGTCAATCCAAAAGCATTCCTGACGAGGAACGCGTTCATGGTTACATATTCTCGGATTATTTCCGGGTCTCGATTACCTTATATACTCGCCAAAATGTCTTATATCCGAACGTTTGCCCTGCTCGCCGCAGCTCTTGGCAACTGCGCGTCGCTGCGCGCCCAGCAGGCCGACATGGTGCTCATCCACGGCACCGTCCTGACTGTCGATGCGAAGGACACTGTCGCTCAGGCGCTCGCTATCCGCAGGGGCGGGATCGTTGCCGTCGGGACCGACGCTCAGATCATGAAGCTGGCAGGAAAGACAACCCGCATCGTCGACCTGCACGGACGCACCGCGACCCCCGGGATGATCGACACTCACAGCCATTACACGGAAGCTGGCGCCGAGGACCTGTACTTTATCAAGCTCAACGACGCTACCAGTGTTGCTGACATCGTAGCCCGGGTAAAGGAGCGCGTCGCCGTGGCCAAGCCCGGAGAGTGGGTGCGTGGGCGCGGATGGGACGAGGGCAAACTCTCCGAGCGCCGCTATATCTACGCCGCTGACCTCGATGCCGTCTCACCCAATAATCCTGTTCTTCTTACCAACACCAGCGGCCACTACGCGACGGTGAACAGCTATGTACTCAAGCTGGCGGGGATCGACGACGCAACCAGGAATCCGGCGAACGGCACCATAGATCGCGACGCCGCCGGGCATATCACCGGCGTCTTAAAGGAAGGTGCGCTGGCTCCAATTCGCGCTCTCATTCCGCCGTTCACGGCGGAGCAGATCAAGCAGGGAATCCTGAAAGAGATCGACGACCTCCATCGCGAAGGCGTCACAGCCTTCAAAGACACCGCCACACCGGCCCAGTGGAGTGCCCTTCATGCATTGAACGATGCAGGCCTGCTCGACGAACGGGTCTGCATGCTGTGGCGCGCCGGGGATTCGGTCGACTCCGCCCGGCAGACGCTCGCTGCGATCCAAGCCGCATTACCCACGCCTCGCGAATATCAACATGGACGCCTCGCGGTCTGCGGGGCAAAGATCTTTATGGACGGCGCCGCCATCGCCGGCACAGCGTGGAGCTATCAGCCCTGGTTCAAGAACGGCGTCATCGACCCCAGGAATACCGGTTATCCCAACATGGACCCGGAGGTATACCGGCAGATGGTCCGGCTCTTCCATCAGGCCGGCATCTCGGTCGGAACCCACGCCATCGGCGACCGCGCCATCGACTGGGTCGTCGATACCTATGCGATCGTGGAAAAAGAAAAGCCCATCCCCGGGCTGCGTCACTCCATCATCCATGCCAATTTCCCCACGACGCACGCCCTGGACGTGATGGCCGCGCTCGAAAAGCAATACGACGCCGGCTATCCGGAGGTGCAGCCTGTCTTTCTGTGGTGGTTTGGCCAGAGCTGGCTGCCCACCCTCGGAGCGGAGAGACTTGCCCTTATCTTTCCGCTCAAGACCTATTCAGACCGGGGAATTCGATGGAGTTCCGGAAGCGACTACGGTGTCGCGCCGCTCGCCCCGCGCTACGGCCTCTGGGCCGCGGTCGAGCGCGAGGCTCTCGACGGAACGCACCCCTTCAGCGCTTCGCAAGATGTCGACATCCACGTCGCGCTGCGCTCTTACACCGCCTCGGCCGCTCCGCAGCTCTTCCTGGAAAAGCAGATCGGGGCCCTCGAAGCAGGCAAGCGTGCCGACATCGCCGTATGGGACCACAACCCCTACAGCATTCCTTCAGCAGACTTGAAGAAGCTAAAGTGCGAGATGACCATCGTGGATGGAAAGACCGTCTACTCCTCGCCTGAATGAGAGTCGACCACTCTACCACCGTCGCGCAGCACCCAATTTAGCGTGCTCTAACCCGTCCTCCGTGGACAACATAAGTCCCAGATCCTTCTCCGCCTGCTTAGCAAGGCCGGATTTGCGGTTATTTCGTTCCTTCAATGCTCGTTTCTAGGCTTGCCGACCGCGGTCTTGGGGGGCGAACTGATCGCGGGCAAAACAGGACTCAGGACACGTATGCTTTTCGAGGGCATCCCTACTACTCTTACTTATGAGAAACTACTCGAAATCCGGAGACGGAGATTGAGAGCAATAGCCTTGAGGATCACTCTTTTGGCATCCGTCGCGGCTGCCTTGTGCGGGTATTGCGTCAGTCAACCTCTGAATCGGCCCATCAGCAGCCTGTATCACACCGGCTGGAGAGTCCGCGATGGAGTCCCAAATGACATCGTCGCGATTCAGCAAACACGGGATGGTTATCTTTGGCTGGGCACCGGCGAAGGCCTTTTCCGTTTTGATGGCGTGAGGTTTGAACCCTACGAGCGGAGTCGGGGAGGTGAGCTATTTTCCGGCAGGATCAGTGCACTACTCGCAACCAAGGATGGCGGTTTATGGATTGCACATCAAGGTAGAGGAGTGCGAGCGAGTTTTCTCAAGGATGGCGAGGTAAGAAATTACGCAAGTCCGGATCCCCTTCACCCAGGAACCATTTTGGCTTTTGCGCAGTCACCCGACGGGACCATGTGGGCAGCCACCGATTACGGACTTGCTTGCCTTGAAGGTGCGCATTGGATTGATGTAGGGCAGCACTATGACCGAGCCTCGAGTTATCCAGAAACCGTCTTTGTCGACCATCGAGGGACCTTGTGGGTCAATACCAGAGCGGGGCTTCTGTACCGTCCCCCGGGGCAAAGCCAATTCCAAACGGCGGATGCCACGCTCTCCGAGAATGTCGATATCACTGAGGCCCCCGACGGCTCGGTTTGGACGGCGAGCGTCAGAGGGTGGGTTCGCAAGGTCGCTCGGCCGGATGGCAGTCTCCTAAGGGAGTACCCACTCATTGTCGCTAAGTCGTTGGGCATAGCCTTTACCCACGATGGAGCGTTGTGGATCGCAACCGTTGGAGATGGACTCTTGAGGGAGCCATTTCCCAACCAGTTGCCTACCGGCCGCAAGACCTCAGTGGATGCGCTTGAACACTATACGGAACGAGACGGTTTGGGCAATGATTTCAGTGACACCGTCTTCGAAGACCGGGAGGGAAATGTCTGGGTAACGTCCAGTCGTGGGCTCGATCAATTTCGTTGGTCTAAATTGATCCCAATTGAGCTTGCGCATGGGGCGACCTATATATCGATGGGTGAAGATCCCTCAGGTGGCCTTATCGTGGGTAGTGAGCGCCTCATGCGTACGGTCGATGGTGTCTTGACCCGCGTCCTTTCGCCTCCATCGCGCATCGAGTGCATCTATCGGGATCCGCTTGACCGAGTCTGGCTGGGAGGTGTCGACGGTCTGTGGCGTCTCTCCGGCGATCGTTTTCTCGCATACCCTCTACCCCGTGGCTTGACGCCGAGCGGTCACAACGTTCAGGCAATGACACTTGATCGGTTTGGTTCGCTATGGGTTTCGTTCGACCGAAACGGAGTCTACCAACTGAAGGGCAACTCCTGGACACGGTCGGGAGGTCTCCTCAATTTTCCAACGGACCCGCCCCTCATAGAGACGACTGACGCAGAAGGGCGAACATGGTTCGGCTATAGGGACAATCTGGTCGCGATGCTGGATGGAACGAAGATTTCGCTCTTTACACCCCAACAGGGCGTGAATATCGGAAACGTCATCTCCGTCTACGGAGCTGCGGGGCGCATCTGGATTGGAGGCGACAAGGGTATCGAAGTCCTGGAGGATTCAGGCTTTCGTGGCATCAGTTCAGCGGATGTTGAAGCCCTGAAAGGTATCTCGGGTATCGCGAGCGAGGCGAAAGGGGATATGTGGTTGAACGGTCTTTCCGGAGTAGTGCACATTAAAGCCGATGAAATCGAGCGTGCTCTTGCAAATCATGGCTACTCCATGGCCATCGAACGGCTCGATAATCTCGATGGACTGGTGAGCGCGCCGGAACAGATTCGGCCTTTGCCAAGTGTGGTCAAGACAAGCGACGGTCGAATCTACTTTGCCACCAGAAGCAGTGTCGTCTGGATTGATCCACGTCAAATACCAAGAAATACCACTCGGCCTACAGTGGATATACAATCCGTCAATGCGGACGGAAAAACGTACGATCGTCCCAAAGAGCTGCGTCTCAAGGCAAACATAGACAACCTTGAGATCAGGTACACCGCTCCAAGCTTACTGATCCCGGAACGCGTCCGCTTTCGATACTTCATGGAGGGTCTTGATAAGAGATGGATGGATGCGGGAGACCGCCGTATGGCGCTGTATTCGAGAGTGCCTCCTGGCAAGTACGTCTTCGAAGTAATCGCCTCCAACGACGAAGGACTATGGTCGGAAAGCGCGCGTACCGTGAGCATCGATATTCCACCGTCATTCATCCAGAGTATCTGGTTCCAGATCCTCTGCGGATTAGTCACTCTCTTGTTGCTGTCGTTGGTTTATGTAGTGCGTTTTCGGCAGGTGAATGCGCAGATTCGAGCTCGGATTTACGGGCGAGTCGCTGAACGGGAGAGGATCGCGCGTGAACTGCATGACACCCTTTTGCAGGGCGTTCTAAGCGCATCGATGCAACTCGATCTTGCCGAAGATCAATTGGCCGAAGATTCACCGCTCAAAGGTCTTCTGCAAAGCGTGCTCGCGACCCTGCGACATGTAACAGAGGAAAGCCGGATGGCCCTCCGGGGACTTAGACTCGAGGATGTCGAAAACAATGATTTGGCTAAGGCGTTTCAGCGCGTCAAACTAGAGTTTCCTCACAAAGACGCAGTCGTGTTTTGGTTCGTCGCACAGGGTACCCCGCGTGCCGTCAGAACGGAGATCCGGAACGAAATTTACCGCATCGGACGGGAGGCAATCGTAAACGCTTACGTCCATTCTGAGGCAGCGGCCATCGAAGTCGAAATACAATACGCAAGAACCCAGTTGAGTTTACTTGTGCGGGACGATGGGCGAGGGATTGATTCCGCAATCCTTCAACAGGGTCGGGACGGTCACTGGGGCCTGTCAGGAATGCGCGAGCGTTCCCAACGAATCGGGGCTACTCTCAAACTGCGGAGCAGACCGGGCGCAGGAACTGAAATCGAACTGGTGGTTCCTGGTCACATTGCATTCGAGGACGATTCGGGCAACGCGACGCCCCGGTGGCTCAGTTGGCTTGGGCGAGAGGGGTTCGACGGCAGCAGTAGGAAAGCGCGGGACAAAGAAAATGAGCCGAGAGGGTAAAATTCGTGTTTTGTGTGTCGACGACCATCCGTTGATGAGAGTCGGCATTGTCACCGTGATTCGCTACGAATCCGACATGGATGTGGCAGGGGAAGCATCCACCGGTCGCGAAGCGATCGATTTGTTCCAGGAGCTACAACCCGATATCACTTTGATGGATCTCCGGCTTCCTGATATGAGCGGGATCGAGGCTTTGATTGCGATTCGTGCGCAATCCCCTTGCGCTCGCGTAATTGTGCTAACTACGTTCGAAGGCGACGCAGAGATCCAACGCGCTCTCCAGGCGGGAGCGCAAAGCTATCTCTTGAAGAGTCTTCCCCGAAAGCAGATTCTGGAAACGATTCGAAAGGTCCACGCCGGCAAGAGACAGGTGCCCCCGGAAGTGGCCGCGCAACTTGCCGAGCATATCGGAAACGAACCGCTGAGCGGGCGCGAGATTCAGGTTCTGGAAAAGATTGCGATCGGCAAGAAGAACGGAGAGATTGGAGCTCTGCTGTTCATCACCGAGGAGACGGTGAAGAACCACGTTAAGCACATCCTGGAGAAACTCGGAGCTTGCGATCGAACAGAGGCCGTCACCATAGGATTCCGGCGCGGCATCATTCATCTTTAGATCAGAACTAATTAGGAGCGCTACTTAGGCATGCAAAAATGCCTCTTTCGAGGCATCACAACTTTGCCTCCTTCCATTAGGTTAGAAGTGCCGCGACCTCTACGGAGCAGGGGGTGCCCGCTGCAAAGGCTATTCTCGACTTTTCCAAACGGGTTTCCCGGAGGGGGCCTTCTCCTCCTCAGGCTCGTGATTGCGCTGAATGCAGCTGCTGAGGGTATTTTTATCTTGTCCTCGCCAGATCATGAGACTGCTTCTGGTTGGTGTCTTGGTGGTCTCGCGGTTGCGATGGGCAGCTCGATCCTGATGGGATTTCTTACGCCCATCTGCTGCGGACTCGCCGCCGTCGGAAACGTGATCATGAACCTGGTACGGTTACCGTCGAGCCAAGCTTCGGCTCTTGCAAGCCCCATCGCACATCTAAACCTCGCGATCATCTGTGTCGCGCTTGTACTGCTTGGTCCTGGCGCATTTTCACTGGATGCGCGTCTTTTTGGCCGTCGCGAAATCATCATTCCCGGCTCTGAGCGAGATCAGCTGTAACCACGTTCGCCAATCAATTTCGAACGATGAAGAAGGAACAGTACGCCCCCGCGCATCGCAACGGGCATGTAATGCCTCTGTAGAGGCATTACAAAAGAACTCGACTTGGCCATCGCAAAATGCTTCGACGGCGGGATGCAAATGGAGTGGCCTACGAATACTCTTCCCCCACAAAGGAGAATGGTCATGACACAGCATATTAAGAACGTGGTCCTGGTGCATGGAGCTTTCGCCGACGGCTCCGGCTGGGAAGCCGTCGCTAACATCCTCAAGAATGATGGGTACAAGGTGTCGGTGGTGCAGCACCCCGAGACCTCCTACGCCGAGGACCAAAAGTACACCAAGGCGGCCATCGACGCCATGGGCGGGCCAGTGGTTCTGGTGGGCCACAGTTATGGCGGGTCGGTTATCACCGAGGCCGGCAATCATCCCAACGTTGCGGCGCTCGTCTATATTGCTGCATTCGCGCTGGATACTGGGGAAAGCTGCGCCACAATTGAGGAAGGCTTACCGCAAGCCTCCAAGGCCTTCAAGCCGGACAGCAACGGCAACTGGTGGATAGAACAGGAGCACTTCGCGGCCGACTTCGCGGCGGATATTCCGAAGGATAAGGCGGAGTTCATGGCTGTGTCGCAGGTGCCGATCTCCACCGACGCGTTCACCCACAAGGTCACGTCGCCCGCCTGGAAGACCAAGCCCACCTGGTACATGGTGGCCACCGCAGACCGGTCGATCAATCCGGACCAGGAGCGCATGATGGCGAAGCGTGCCAAGGCTAAGACGGTCGAAGTAAATGCCAGCCATGTGGCCTACATTTCTCATCCGAAGGAAGCAGTCAAGCTCATCGAAGAGGCCGCCACCTCTGCACACGTTAACCAGTAGCCAATCGCCAAGAACCCAATGAAAGATCACATCACCATAGAAGGACATGACGGCGCTTTTGCCGCCTATATCGCGCGACCGAAGACCTTGCCGGCTCCCGCCGTTGTCGTTCTGCAGGAGCTTTTTGGGGTGAACGCCGACATCCGCAAGACCTGCGACGAACTGGCAGAACAAGGCTTTATTGCGGTCGCACCGGACCTATTCTGGCGTCAGGAGCCGGGCGTAGACCTCAGCGTCACCTCCGAGTCAGACTGGCAACACGGCCTTCGCCTCTACCAGGCTTACGACCGAGATGCGGGCGCCAGGGACGTTAAGGACACCGCCAATGCTGTGGCCAAGCTCTCCGGCTGCAGTGGTAAGGTTGCCGTGATGGGCTTCTGCCTGGGTGCTCTGATGACCTTCCTGGCCGCTGTTCGCTATGGCGTCGACGCCGCGGTCGCTTATCACGGCGCCGACACCGAGAAGTATCTGGGCGAGCTCAAAGGGTTTGATTCGCCGTTGCTGATGCATCTGGCCGAAGAAGACGAATTTATTTCCAAGCCTGCGCAAGCTGAGATCAAAGCGGCGCTTGCCGGCAAGCCAAAGGCGACAGTCTATAGCTATCCGGGGCAGCATCACGCCTTCGCTCGACATAATGGGGCGCACTACAATGCCGCAGCGGCGGCGATCGCCAACGGGCGGACAAGCGAATTTCTACATCAACAATTGCGATGACTGCCGGACGCTCCGGAGGTAGCTATCCGGCCGATTGGAGCGTCCTCCTTTATTTCCGTGATCTGAGGCCTTGACCGTAGGCGGTGTTCAGCTAGCCGCGATGATTGGTGGATGCAAAACGGCTGGATAGTCTTCGGCTGCGGCAGCCCCGCATTTCTTATGCGAGATAAGCGCTAGGAGGCACAATATGAATGGTGCCGCCCTACTCGATCACACGGTAGAGCGAGTGATCGCGCCAGTTGACGCGATCGTATTGGCAGCCCAGGAGGGCTCGCCTGCAGCTTTCGCAGAGCTTCATTCGATCTATTCCGTACGCCTCTATAAAACAATCCTTGCCATTACCAGAAATCCACACGATGCAGAGGAAGCGCTTCAGGAAACGTTTCTCCGAGCCTATTTGGCGATTAAGACATTTGAAGGTAAGTCCAAAGTTTACTCTTGGCTAACTCGGATTGCCATCAACTCTGCTCTTATGATCCTCCGCACACGGCGTGCTCGTCCCGAGGTATTGTTTGATCCCCAACCGGATGATCGATATGAAACGATCTTCTTCGAGCCTAGGGACCCTGCTCCGAATCCTGAGCAGGCCTACGACTTGTGCCAGCGTCAAATCAACACCTTGCGTGCGATTCGTCGCCTCCATCCTTCACTACGAGCGCCAATTCAGATGCAGATGAAGCACGGGTGGTCACTGAGGGAAATCAGCCAGGCGCTGAATATCTCCGAAGCGGCTGTCAAGTCTCGTCTATATCGCGCACGTCGACAGCTTTCCACCTCGCGTGGCGATTCGAGTCGCGATATTCATGACCAAGCCGCCTACGGGGAACTCGGGAACTCGGGGACGGGAAGTTTACTGAACTCGCGTTGTCGACTCGGTTTTCTCGACCCGGCTTGATCGCTTCGAGCCCAACACAGTCGCCAATGCGCTCGACGTTCTCTCAGCTTGCGAGCGCCTGACCAAAGTCCCGGATGGCGTTAAGAAGGGCTAATTCACCACGGTGGTTGTATGGTGGGACAAGTTCGAGCTGGAAGTGTTCGGAGACAACGTGGAGGTGTACTGATTTCCATGACAAAGACACAGACATTTGGTATGAGGAACATACTCCTGGAGAATCATTCACACCTCGATTCTTGGCTGAGTTAAACACTCTCGCGCCCTAGTGAGACACTTCGCCTGCAAAATCTCGTTTTCGGTAACTTCCTTAATGCAGCAATACACGCTGATTCCCTGAGTCCAGAGAGAACGTTGGTATTTCAACATCAAACCGCTCGCCACGATCGCTTTCCATCTGGTAACTCCCACCCATCATCCCCCACGGCGTGTTAAGAGGTGTGCCACTGGTGTAGGCGTGACTTTCACCAGGCTTGAGGATTGGTTGCTTCCCAATCACGCCTGCTCCCTTGATTTCATCCAATTCGCCGAGCGCATTCGTAATCATCCAATGCCGGCTTAATAGTTGCACCGTTTCCCGTCCCTGATTCTCGATAGTCACTTGATAGGCAAAAAGATAGCGCGAATCGGAAGGCGATGAGTCCACCTCAAGGTAAGTAGGCACGACGCTTACCGCTATCCCTCTTGTGACGGCTTTGTACGGTATCCGATCTGCCATGACAAGTAGACTAGTACAAACTCGAGTGGTGAGCCAGGATTGTGGGCTGATCGACGACCAGCATCTTTGAACGGCCCGCTCTTCACAAGAGAGCTCCAAAGCCGCCCCCCGGAGGAGGGACGAGTCAGTGTAGACGCTTGAACGCTCGGATTGATCCATTGGAGTGCCTGCAAAGTCGAGTTTTCGGACTTGCCAGCAGATCGCACTGGCAAGTTACCGATAATCCCGTTTTTTCAGGTCCTTGCATTATGCAGGCCGGAATCTGAACGATGTGATGACTTCCGGATTGCTGAATCAGGACCGGTTGAATGCCAGGCGGCGCAGGGACCGAGTTATTTCTCCCACGGTGTAGGAGTGAAGCCCGGCAACATTCGCGCCGTCGAATGAAATACATGATATTTTTCAAAGGTCATATCGTTCAGTAATGTTTCAAAGGGCGCATAGACTTTGAAGTGTTCTCCCCATTTCGCGATATCCCTCGTTGTCCGCTGTCTTGAAATGGAGACACTCCTTGCCGGGCAGACATAAGTATTCCCGCCGATTGCTACAGGACTGTATTCGATCATAATGTCGGATCGTTCAAGGGGCAGCCTTGCTTCGAGGTCTGCCTGCACCGTCAGCCGAAGAATAGCGCCGCTGGCCGGATCGACTGCAAACTCCCCGTGAAACGGAACCTGTTCTTTGAGATAGGCGATTCCGTTGTCGTTCGCCAGGTAGCCGAACCCCACCAGGAAATGAGGTGTCTGCTCCGGGACCCGATAGCGGAAAACCGCCAGGAGTCCGTTCGCGCCCTTTTCCCATCGGCTCCAACGCAAAGCGCTGCCGGCTGATGTGGCGCCGACAAGCACCGTAGCTA
Organism: uncultured Acidobacteriaceae bacterium; assembly: GCA_963743365.1. Classification (GTDB taxonomy): domain Bacteria; phylum Acidobacteriota; class Terriglobia; order Terriglobales; family Acidobacteriaceae; genus PALSA-350. The sequence continues at coordinate 63,790 of CAVUQE010000005.1, read as the reverse complement.
AAAGAGGGCCGAAGGTCCCGATAGTATTCATGGACGCTTCTTCCAACTTAAGCGGCTTTCCTTTGGTGGTCTCTTCTTTCAAATCCTCTTTGCCGTTGCGGAAGAGCATTAATGCATTGGACGTTTTGTCCATGTGCAAAGACTGATCGCCTGGTGCGGTCTTCCACGTCTGGAGTGGTTTTGGCGGAGATTCGTGATACTGGACCATCGTCCGGTCAGCTGTTTGGAGAAATCACGCGCATTTTGACCCCAGACGGCGAGTTCATTCTGATGGAACACTCCCGAGACTGGCGCAACTTCCTTGCCTTCGGGCCCGGCTTTCTACACTTCTTCTCGGAGAGTGCGTGGAGGAAGGCGGCGTCCGACGCGGGCCTGACAGTACTAACTGAGCTTTCCATGACACCCTTTGTGCATGCCTATGTCCTGCGGAGGGCGATATGACTCTCTACATTCATCTGCAAATTGTCGGAACTCTGCTCATGTTGCTAGGCCTGAGCCACATTTTCTTCAATCGCTTCCTCGGATGGGAACAGGAGTTAGCAGCCGTTTCCCTGCTGACGCGGCGAGTGTTTATCGTGCACAATTTTTTCATTGGACTGGTCGTGGTGCTTGGTGGCGCGGCATCCCTCTTTTGCGCCAACGCTCTACTTCACCCCGGCACCCTGAGCCGCGCGATCCTGGCCGGCATGACGACGTTCTGGTTGTGCCGCTTGCTAGCCCAGTTCGTCGCCTACGACCGACCAATTTGGCGAGGTGATCGGTTTCTCACTTTCATGCACGTAGCGTGTTCCTTGCTGTGGTGCTACGTTTCAGCGACATATGGAATCGCGTTCCTAACCGTAAGGAACTGACAATTTATCGCGTCGAAGCGATGTCTACTTATCACATCAAGATCACACCTGCAGTGTGTTGAGACTTCGTAGTTCCTACCGAATTGTCGGCCCAACCGAAAGTTGCCATGCTTCCTCTCAGTTGCGGCTTAATTGGCAGATTAGTACCGGCATGTCTTCTGTTTACGAATGCGAGAGTTTCAGGACAAGAGTTTCAGGAAACTCCTGTCCTGAAACTCCCGACTCACATTCAATGTGCATGTTTTGGATTTACCAACGGTGTCGGTGGGTTCCACTGATTGGATTGGGATGTACCCAACTTGTGCAGGCGCAGTGCCAGCCCCAACATGCAGATTGCGCTAAACCCAAAGTAAAAGCAAAGCCAAAGAAAAAGTGAAGGGTGATAAAGCCTTTGTTCGAGCTGGATCCAGCGGTTCACCAAAGCGAGAAACGCCAAAGCAAAACCTAACGACGCCGCACCAGCCAAGCCAAAGAACCACTCGTCCGCGACACGATCCCGTAGGGTTCTCGCGATTGTTAATGCGAGAATACCGAAGGCCGTTGCCATCACCACAACTAGAAGTGCGAAAAATCGAAAGCTGAGCGGTCCCCTCCAGAAGAGCGGCATCGATCCGTATATGCTGAGCACGAGGCCATTCGCTAGCAGAAGCCAGGATATGCCCTTCGCGGACCTCCCGATGCTGGCTGCGATGGTGCAAGCGCCTGCCGCCAAGGTGAGGCTATTAAGAAACACCACCATGCCATCCCACTTGTAGATATTCGGGCTTATGTTGTACATGACTAAATAGATGACCGACATTATCGCGCCAAGAACCCCACACAACCCCAGCAACCTCCAGTTCTTCGTTAGTGTTTGGATCATTGTGCAGCTCCCAGATCATGGTGGGCTTATTGCTTCAGGTCATAAGGTTCGCCGCGATCAGGGTACTCCTCCAACGCAAGAATCGGGAAGCGAGAGTGGCGGACAATTTTAAGGCTGCGAGCATATACGAGGTGGAGAGATAGGCGCTTGAACGGCCGCTCGCGGTTGGATTCTCGGAGTGGGCTGCTCCTGCCTGGGGTTGCTAAACTTCGCTCCTATCCTCGCCATTCGTCGCACATGCGGATGTACGCCTTACTATGGTGCGCCGCCCGCAGAAATCTCCGGTGACCGTTTCCACCTTGCAGCCGATGAGATAGCTAGAGCGCAAAGCATCCGGACTCCCTTCGGATGCGCAGAGCGGCTCAAATGATAGGGAACAAGGAAACTACATGGCTGTGACTGATGCGCATACCCTGGAACGGCTAAGACGCGAAGAAGGCCTGGCAGAACAGCAAGGCCGGCAAGCGCTGAACATCGCAGCGATACTCAAAAATCATCCACAGTATGATGCTGCCCGGCAGAAGGCTGACGCTCTTCTGGCCAAGGCCTCAGCGTTGCGGGATCAGATTGTCAAGATCGAAACCCAATAACCACCGGTCACACGGTCATGGGCAACTACAGCATTTTCACTTCTGGTGTATACAAGGCAATCGGTCCCGACGCGGCTCTTCCTCAAGAAAAGCCGCACTTCGCCTAACTTGACTGTTCAGAGTAGAAGTGAAAATGCTCTAACGGATTGAATGATTTTTACTCGGTGATTCTTCACAGAACGCTTCTTCGATTCTTTCGGGGGAAAGAATCGAAGAGCGTCATGAGGAGAATCGCCGTCCTTTGTTTCAGCTGTTTACGTTCCGATGGAGCAGCCACTCCGCTTGGACCATAATCCGCGCGTGAAGTCGGGAAACTTGACCGGCGTGCTCCCTTGAGCCACGGAGACTTTGCTGAGCGGCGCCGGAGCGGACCAGGCGGCGCCGTCATACACGTCCATATCGGGGGCCAGCCCTTCGCGGAAGCATTGCAGCAAGCGATAGATCATGATGAAATCCATGCCGCCGTGGCCACCTGAAGTGCGGGCCATCTCGCCCTTCTCGGCCCACAAGGGACTCTCATAGTCCTTCTTGTATTCGTCGAGCGTTCCCCACGCTTCCCCACCCGCTTGACCGTCAAGGTAAATACGCGGCGGATAATCGACAAAGACACCCTTGGTGCCGCTGATCATGTTGATGCGGTCGTAGGGTCGAGGATTCGAAGTATCGAATTTGAGCGTGATGGTCAGCCCGGATGCTGTCTTGATCAGGGAGACGTTCATATCCCCGTTCACATACTTTTCTTTCCACTTGGGATCGCCCTGGGGTACGTGGGCTTCACGATAGGCAGCCAGGCCGCGGGGTGGTGTGCTCATCGAGACCATGTAGTCGAAACGGTCGCCGCGGTTGATGTTCATGTAGTTGGCTACCGGGCCCAATCCATGCGTGGGGTAGAGATTGCCATTGCTCTCGGTATGGTATGCGCGGCGCCATAGCCCCTCTCCCTTGTTAGAGAACATCTCTTCCCGCAGGTCGTGAAGGTAAGCTGCCTCGCCATTGAGCAGAGTGCCCAACATCCCACGACGCACCATGTTGAGTACCAATGTCTCGGTATAGCCGTAGCAACACTCTTCCAGCATGATGCAATGCCGGCGCTTCTTCTCCGAAGTTTCGACCAGCTTCCACAGGTCTTCGAGGGTGTAGGCCAGGGGCACCTCGCAAGCAGCATGCTTGCCATTCTCCATCGCGGAAAGGGCCATTGGCGTATGCCAATTCCACGGGGTGGCAATGACCACCAGATCAAGGTCGTTTCTGGCCGTGAGCTGTTCGTAGTCGTGGGGACCCTTGGTATAGAGCTGAGGGGCTTTCTGACCGGCCTTCTCCACTAACTGGCCTGCATGCTCGGCCTTCTCCGGCACCACATCGCAAACCGCAACCACTTGCGCATTCTGGGCCAGGAACCAACCGAGCAGGCCTGTGCCTCTGCCGCCAACACCGATGAAGCCAATACGCGGATCCTTGGTGGCCTCGAACGGGACACCGATCATTGACTGGCCAGGGGACGGATGCTCTGTATCCGCAAAGGCATGATTGTCGAGCTTGAGGGCCGCGGTAACCATGGCGCCAAGCTGGAGAAACTGCCGCCGGTTGGGCGGAAGAGAGAGGTCGGATGAGTCGTCTTTCACAAGAGTTCCTTTGTTAAACGCATTTTCGCTAATGGTGTACACCCTTAGCAAAAATGCTCGAGTAGATCCTCATATGCGGAGGAAGATTTTGCGCCGATACATCCACAAGAGGAAGAGCCAGTAGATGAACAGAATGGTGGCGCCAAGCAGCAGAGGCTGTAGCCCCGGACCGAGCAAAAAGAACGGCTTTGAACCCAGGTTGGTGAGGAGATTGCTCTTGATGAACTCCTCCCACATGTGGGCGATGAGGTAGGCGGCGATCGAGTTTGTGCCTACAACGATAAGGGGAAAGGCCCAGCCGCGCTTCTCCTTGACATCGATGATCCAGCTGAACAAGGCGAGGACGAGGAAGCAGATGCCGCCGCTGAAGAGAGTCCAGCTCGGGGTCCAGATGCGTTTGACGATGGGGCAAATTCCAGTGAAGTGAAGAAAAACGCCGACTGCGAGCAGAACAAACCCGGCGATGACGAACTTGCGGATGGGCTGCCTGGGCGCCGAAGCCACAAACCATTGTCCCGCAAAGAGGCCAAGGATCATGGTGCCCAGCGTGGGGATGAAACTCAGAGTTAAATAGCCGCCGTCGTTGAAGACGAACGTGTGGGCGCGCGGAAAAAGGTTCAGGAACCACAGGTCGAAGGCCTGGCCAAGATTGCTATTTTTGTTCCAGTGGGCGCGGAAGCCGGTGTATAGATGATGCCAATCCGACGGGACGCCGACCGCGGCATAGTTGAAGTTTGGACCCGGTAGAGGATAAAGCGCCCAAGCCAGCCAGTAGCCAAAGAGAATGGCGCCAAAGGCAATCCACTGATCGCGCGTAGGCCGGAAGGCCAGCAGGAATAGGAAGGTATAGCCCAAGCCGATTTGGGTGAGCGTGTCTTCAAACGTGAAGTAGGTCTGGGTGTGGTTGATGGAGCGGAGAAAGATGCCGAGCGCGATCAGCAGAAAGGATCGCCAGATGGTGTGGCCCAGCATCTTGGGAAATCCAGCGCCTTTCCTTTGCCGGCTCCTGATGGAGTAGGGGAGGGCCACGCCGACCAGGAAGGAAAAGGAGGGCTGGATCATGTCATGCACGGAACAGCCGGACCACTCCGTGTGGCTCTGGTTAAAGGACAGAATCCTCCAGAACAGACTGTCATGGTAGTATCCGTAGACCTTGGTAAACTGCAGCACTTCCCCCATCATCAACAGCATGACCAAGCCACGGTAGGCGTCCACGGCGTGATTACGAACCGCGGTGAGGTTGTCGAGGGGACGAAGTTTGGTGGTAACAACGGTTTCGGTGCTTGCTACCGTGGCCTCTTGCGGGTGCAGTACCTGGTGCATCGTCGGCTCCGCGTAAGATGCCTGACCGATGTTCTTACGCCATACGCCGATGCAGGCAGGCGGCGGGATGGCGGCGCAGGCGCCGGACAGATTCGAAGAGGGCGCATCGCAATGCGCGTCGATATGAGCTATGATCCTATCGTTTAATTACGGTTTGTCAACTTTTCTTTCACTTAGGGCGCCTTTATGCTGCGTTTCCTCAGCGACGGACGGGCAGTCAAGAGCGAACCGTTCTCAACTTTAAGCTCCTCTGCAGTTCACTTTTGGTTGTTGACGCTTAAGATAGACTGTCTGTGAATCGCAAGACAGCGAAAGGCATGCGAAATCGAGCAATGGCGAAGGGTCGCACAGGATCGAATGCGCTTGAAGAAACCCTTCCCAACGGCTCAGCCACGGAGGACTCCGCCCCACCGCGCGCTCAGGATGGGATGATGGCGGAGGAGCGGCGCACGCAGATCCTGCAGATTGTGCGCACCGAGGGCCGGGCGCGCGTGAATGAGTTGGCGAGCCGGTTCAGCAGTTCGGCGGTTACCATCCGCAACGATCTGAATGAACTGCACCAGCGCGGGTTGGTGTTGCGTTCCCACGGTGGCGCGGTCCTACCTGACACGATTCTGCGCGAATCGCCGGTGCATGAGCGCCTGAAGACCCACTCGGAAGAGAAGCGGCGCATCGGCGCGATTGCGGCTACCCTCATCAACGACGGCGAAACCATCATTCTTGACTCCGGCACGACCACCCTGGAGATTGCCCGGCAGATCAAGAATAAGCAGGGGCTGCAGGTGATCACGAACGGTGTGAACATCGCCGCGGAGTTGCTGGATGCGCGGGAAGTGCAGACATTTATCGTGGGCGGCACGCTGCGCGTCGATTCGGCGTCGATCGTGGGCCGGTCAACGGAGGAGATGTTCGAGCAATTTTCCGCGGATAAGCTGTTCCTCAGTGGCGCAGGGTGCGATCCGGACTTCGGCGTAAGCGGCGCGAACCTGGAAGAGACCATGGTGAACCGCGCTATGCTGCGCATCGCGCGAGAGATTATCCTGGTCGCCGACGCCAGCAAGTTCTCCAAACGCAGCATGGTACGTATTGCGCCGTTTTCTGAGATCGACACAGTAATCAGCGACACCGGCCTGCGCGAGGAGATGCAAGAGAAGGTGCGCGGCATGGGTTGCAATTTGATTTTGGCTTGATGGGATAGCGGTTACTCAGCTCTGTCCATCCACCTCCACTCAGGCCAAGGTGGGCCACCGCCCTCTAATTTGTGACTTGTCTGTGGCAAGTTAAGGGAGAAATTACACCGCAAAATCGCCATGGATGCGAGGCCCGGAGGGCCGTCCGCTAAACGTGAGCCGCTCGCACCTTTGTCATCCCGGAGGTAGCCGAGAGCCTGCCCTGAGCGAAGTCGAAGGGGACCTGCTGTGCGCCCTTCCCTCTAACAACCCCCTACAACTCCGTCCATCCCTCTCCACCAATGCCAAGGTGGGTCGCCGCCCTATTGAGTGAGTGCAACTCTTTCCGCGACGCTCCACCGTCCATCCCCTGCTAAAGGGCTCCCAGTTCCGTAGTTCCCCTACCCTTCTTCCACATCTTTTTTTTCCCAAACCCTGGACAGCAAAACGGAACTGTAATACGTTCCAACCAACACCAGCAGCTGGCAAATACCTTTCCCCTGAATAGCTTATGGGGGCGGGAAAAATAAAATTTGAGCATCTTCGTGAAACAAAGGACTTAGCCGCCACTTCGAGCGAGGGCCGCCGCACTTGGCACGCCCCAAGGGGCGGGCCGATAGATCTTTCTCATCTCAACTCTTTAGGCCGGGTTCGTCATGCCCCGGCTCAACGTTTATCCGCCGGCCCGCATCAGTGGCCGGCGTGAATCGTGACCCCTTGCACCACTCGGGTGATCACACCATCAGGGCTTGGGTTGTCGGGGTTCAGGCCTAAGCCGCGGCTTAGGTGGTATCCGAGGAGCTGCGGAATCAGGATTTCAAAGGGTGTCCGCATATCGTCTGGCGCATCCGGGAGGACGGCGGGGATAACGTCGTCAAACAGGCTGGCGCCGTCGATTGTGCCGGCAATGCCTACGGAATATCCCAGCTTCTTGGAGCGGAGCTCCTGGATGAGGTCTGTCTCGTAAAGCCGGCGCACGGGGTCACTCGAGAGCAGGCACAGAACGAGCGTATCGGCTCTTAGAAAGGACATGGGACCGTGACGCAGCCCGAGATAGGTTTCAGTAACCACGGGGAAACTTCCCGCCGTCATTTCCAATATTTTTAGCCCGGCCTCGCGCGCCCAGCCCAACAAGGGAGACGAAGACAACACCACGATACGGTCGCGGACACGGGCGGCTATGCGATGGCACTCTTTATCGATGACGGGCAACAGCGACCTGGCACGCTCACTCGACGAATCGGCGGCCTCCGCAGCAATGTGGGGCTGAGCTAACGAAAGTCCGGCCAGAACAAGATTGGAGAATGAACCGGTCATTACCAGGCTGCGATCGTTGGTGCGCGGATCGAGGACGATGAGCCCATTCAGCCCGGATTGCACCAGGGAACTTTCCTGGTTGCAGGTGATCGCGAGCTGAAGAATATTCGGACGGAGGGCGCGAACCCGCTCTACGACGGCAGCGCTTTCCGGGCTATTGCCGGAGCGCGCGAGGGAGATCACGGCATCCACGTCGACTAGGTATCGTTCGGGATCGACGAGAAGGTCAGTGGTCGGGATGGCAACGGCGCGCGGCCACGCGGCAGCCACGGCGGAAGCGGCATAGGCCGAACTGCCGGCGCCGGTCAACAACACGCGAGCCGTCTCAAAATCTAGAGGCAGCTGGGCAGAAGCGGCGCGAACGCGAGCCACAGTGGTGGGCCAAAGTAGCGGCTGCTGAAAAATTTCCTGAAATGTAAATGCGGGTTCGTCGGGGCGGCCAATTGCAGCGGCCACTGGTTGAGATTCTGGCATTGCCTGGGAACTCCATGACTATGGGTGCGGGGCTTTTCAGACGTTAATGATTCACCCTGAGTTGCTGCGGAAGTATATCGTAAGCATCCGTAAACACAAACTGCTAATTGGATAATTATCGAAGATGGCGGGCCCGGGCGATCCTCGGAACCCGCATAACATAATTTTAATCTATGGCATAAAAGGTCCCGGCGGTCTCTCGATCCCTCGCGGAGAGTACAGCCTGTGCGGTGTCCGCTTGAGGCACGGTTTCGATTACTTGCCCCTGCTGAATGCGAAAATCTTCTTGACTTCCAATTAACAAGCGATCAATACTTCAACCCTACGAAACGATACATTTCGTAATCCACACGGCAGCATTCGTAAGGCCCCGCACCTACCGTAGCGCATCAAGCCCCGGGACACGCAGTTCAGAGTTTTTCACAACCATCCATCAAGGGTCTCAGGAGAGCTCCATGACTACGAAGAAGCTTCTTTCTACCCTCTTCTCATTGATTCTGATTTTGCCCACATTGGCCCTCGGTCAGGTGGATACAGGTTCCATATCCGGAACAGTGCGGGACACGAGTGGTTCCGTAGTACCCGGCGTCACGGTCACTCTAACGAATCAAGGCACCGGGATATCGATTTCAACGACCACCAAGTCGGTTGGCGAGTACACGTTCTCACCGGTGAAGATCGGGCATTACTCGGTGGCCGCGGAGAGGACTGGTTTTGAAAAGATTCAACAGAATAATGTCACCGTGGACGTACAGGAGAAGGTGCAAGTCGACCTGGTGCTGACGTTGGGGAAGACCAGCGAAACGGTGACGGTGGACGCTGCGCCGCCCGCGCTGCAAACGCAGGATGCCTCGGTAGGGCAGGTGATCGGGCAGCAGGCGATCAACGACCTGCCATTGAATGGGCGCAACTATACCTTTCTGGCCCAACTCGCAGCCGGTGTTAACCAGGGCCAGCAGGATACGCGGGGCTTGGGTAGCAGCGGAGCTTTCTCGGCCAACGGACTGCGTCCGGCGCAAAACAACTACTTGCTCGACGGAATCGACAACAATTCCAACCTGGTGGATTTTCTCAACGGGACGAATTATGCCGTTAAGCCTCCGGTGGATGCGATTCAGGAATTCAAAGTTGCAACCAACGATTACAGCGCGGATACAGGCCGCTCCGCCGGCGCCGTTTTGAATGCCACGATCAAGTCGGGTACGAATCAATTTCACGGGGCGGCATGGGAGTTCTTCCGCAACGATGCCCTGGACGCCGCCAATTATTTCGAAAATGCGAATGGGCTGCCGAAAGGCCGGTTTCAGCAGAACCAGTTCGGGGCCACGCTGGGTGGCCCTATTATTCACAACAAGACTTTCTTCTTCGTAGATTACGAAGGCACGCGTGCCAACCAGGCGATCCCCTTTACCAGCACCGTTCCTACCGCAACCGAGGTCAGCAGTGGATTCACCAACTTTTCCGAGTTGCTGGGCCAGGGAGGAACAGTAACGGACATACTGGGCCGGAGCTTTGCGCTGGGCCAGATCTTCGACCCTTCCACGACGCGCGCTATCAACTGCGGCGTGCCGGATGTGGTAACAGGAATCACTGCTCCCTGCCCTTCGGGCACGACGACCGGATCGAACATAGGGTTTGCACGCGAAATATTTGCCGGCAATATCTTGCCTGCGGGCCGGCTGGAAGCTAATTCAATCGCCCTGGCAAAACTCTATCCTGCTGCAAACGTTGCCGGACTCTTCAATAACTACGGATCGAATCCGATTTCGACCAATACCGTCGACCAGATGGATGCTCGCGTGGACCATACGTTCAGCGACAAAGACAATATTTTCGGGCGCTTCAGTTATGTGGACAATCCGGAATTCATTCCTGGTCCGTTCGGCGGAATAGCGGACGGAGGATCATTTTCCAGCGGGGACCAACAAGCAACCACCTACAGTGCAGCACTGGGCGAGACGCACGTGTTTTCACCGGCTCTAGTGAATGAGGTTCGCCTGGGCTACAACCGGCTCAGTGTGACGCGGCTGCAGCCGAATGCCAATACGCCCGGCATCCCCGCTCAGTTCGGCATACCGGGAGTGCCCGAAGGAGAGTCAAACGGTGGCCTGGGCGGTATCTTCCCCACAGGACTTGGGAACCTTGGCAGCAGTGGATACTTGCCCTCGATCGAACTAAGCACCAACACGCAAATTTCGGACAATGTGACCAGAACGATGGGACGTGAAACCTTCAAGGTGGGATTCCAGTGGCAACGGCTTGGATTCGCGATTCTTCAGCCTCCGAATGGCAGGGGAAGCTGGACCTTTAGCGGCCTCTACACCGAAGTGCCCACAACCACGGGAGGCAACACAGGATTGGCCCAGATGCTGCTTACGCCGATCCCCGGAACCGTACCCGGCGCGGCCGACTATGTTGGAGGCGCCGACAGCATCAATGATTCTAATGTCGCAAATACCTCCATGAAACATAACTACCTTGCGGGCTACTTTCAGGATGATGTTAAGGTCACCCCAAAGCTCACTTTGAACCTGGGTGTGCGATATGAATATTTTGGACAGTTGATTGCAAAATACGGGGCACAGTCCAATTTTCTACCGGGCGGGGGAGCGAACGGCGCATCTGAGTTTCTGATAGCTCAGGCGGGTTGCAGCACACCCCTCTCTCCAGACTTTCGCGCGGCAGCGGCCCTGGACAACATAACCATAGCGTGCTCGAGTCAACCGGGGCTTGGTGTATCGCAAAAAGCCAATTTTGCGCCTCGTGTTGGATTCGCGTACCAGGTTACGCCCAAGTTGGTGGCCCGTGGCGGGTATGGAATCTTCTACGGGGGCTTCGAGAATTCAGTGGTGGAGACCTACGTTGACTTCCCGTTCCAATTCAACCTGAATTATCCTTACATGACGCCGAATGCGCCGATCACCTTCTCCAATGGGGCGATTGGTACCCTCACCACAGGCCTCACCGCGATCTCGTTGAATTCAGCGCAAGTCGAACCCGGAGGCGTAGGATTCCTCGGTGAGGACTACCACTTGAAGACCCCTAATACCCAGGGTTATAACCTGACGCTGCAATACCAACTCGCGAGCAATGACACCCTCCAGGTCGGCTATGTAGGAAACACCGTGCATCACCTCGGGAGCTACGTCAACCCCAACACACCAAGAGAGATTTTGCCTCCTGGATTGAATGCATTAGCCTACTCGCCGTATCCCGATTTTTCGGGAATGACCTACACAAGTTTTGGGACCAACAGCCACTACAACGGGCTGCAAACAAATTACGAGCACCGGTTTAGTCAAGGGCTCTATGTCCTGGGTAATCTCACGTGGTCCAGTTGTATGACCGATGCCGTGGACGTTCTAAATGCGTTCGCGTTAGCAGGATATCGTGCACCCTTTCTGCCCGGCTTCGGCAAACATGGCGACTTCGGACGATGCGAGTTCGACACCCAAAAGGTGCTTCACGTGAGTGGGACCTACGAGTTGCCGATTGGCCGTGACAGACGCTTCCTGAGCAGCGAGGGTAAGGTCATGAACGCCATTCTCGGAGGTTGGGATACCAACGGAATTCTGACCCTCCAGGACGGACAACCCGGAACAGTCCCCTGTCCTATCACCACGACTTCAGGCTTTGGCTGCAATGCAGATAAAGTGCCTGGTCAGTATATTTATTCAGGTCCTCACAATGTCAATCAGTGGCTCAATCCGAATGCATACACCAACCCTCCGATAGCCACTACCATCGGTCAATCAGATTTCAGCCCACTGGGCGGGTCGCCGAGCAATTTCCGCGGACCGGGATTCCATCGTTTCGACTTCTCGTTGTTCAAGCAGTTTGTTGTGACCGAGCGAGTCCGGTTAGAGTTCCGCTCGGAATTCTTTAACTTGACCAATCATCCCAATTTTTCACTCCCTGGATTTTCGGGTAACGGCGTAGTAGCCGCCCCGGGGGCACTTAATTTCCTCAACACGACTAACTTCGGAAAAATCACTTCGGTACGCGACGGTCAGAATGACCAGCGTGAAATCCAATTCGCGCTCAAAGTGTACTATTGACGGCCGGCGCGCAACGCGCTGGTGAAATGCGAAGGTAGTTTTTGCCGTCCGGGTCGCGGCATGGGATATTCTCAAATCTCATGCCGCTCCGACGGCAAATGCCTCTATGAAAACTTTGGACATTTCAATCGCGGGTGAAATTAATCTTGACCTCATCATGTATGGGTTACCTGAGGTCATGCCGATGGAAAGGGAGTTGCTCGGCACTGATTTCCAACTCACCTTGGGCAGTTCGTCGGCGATTCTTGCTCACAATCTTGCCGTATTGGGTCTCCACATTGGATTCATTTGTCTAGTGGGGCGGGATGCACTGGGTAAGGTTGCCCTGGAGCGGCTTGGCGCGGGCGGCGTCGATCTAAGCCGGGTCCGGGCTAGTGAAGATAGTATCGCGACCGGCGTCACGCTGATCCTCCCTCATGGCAAGGAACGGCATATTCTCACCTATCCGGGAACGATGGCGAACTTGCGCCTTCGCGATCTGGACATCGAATATCTGAAGTCGGCGAAACATTTTCACCTCTCGTCGCTTTTCCTCCAGAGTTCTCTCGAACCCGACGTGCCGGCACTCTTCAAGGAATTGAAAGCTGCGGGCCTGACGATTTCGCTCGACACGAACGATGATCCCAGCGGTCAGTGGGGAGGCGTGTTCGGCGAGTTGCTCTCATACGTTGACATTCTGCTGCCCAATGAGATGGAAGCCTGCCGCATGGCGAAGAAAGCGACTGTGGACGAGGCGATCAATGAGCTTGGGCGGCGGGTGCCCTGTGTGGCTGTTAAATGCGGATCGCGCGGGTCTATCGTTCGCGTCGATGGAAAGACCTTTTCCGCCCCCGCGGTCTCTGTAACTCCCGTGGATACGATTGGGGCGGGCGACAGCTTCAATGCCGGATTTCTGTTCGGCTGGCTCAAGGGCTGGCCTCCAGGTCAATGTGCTTATGCAGGCAATATCACCGGTGCGCTTTCAACGCTGGGAGTTGGTGGAACAGAAGCGTTCCGGGATTCCGGCCTGGTGCAACGCTTCCTTGCGCAGCATTCTTTCCCTGGACGAGAATGAGGATGTCTACTAGCACGTGCGGTGGTTTGGGATCGAAAATCATGGGAGTATGCAGTGAGTGAGCCCGGCAAGAGCATCAACGACAATTTCATGACCATGGTCACGGCGAAGGCCCAGGTAACTCTACCCCTGGGCGAATTTCAGCCTAAATCGACCCTGGTGACCGCCGAACACCATCTGGAGCGCGCGCGGTTCCCTGTGATTGACTACCACAATCACCTGGATGCTCTTGACCCGGTCGAAGTTCTGCGCATCATGGACGCCTGTGGTATCGAACGCATCGTCAACATCACGATGAAGACGGGCGATGAAGCCATCGCAATCATGCGTAAATTTCACGCTGCCGATGCCGAGCGCTTTGCCACCATTGGCTGGATGGACTGGTCCGATGTGGCACGCGACGATTTTGTGGACCTCACGTTAGACCGCTTTGAGAAGCTAGTGGAGCATGGCGCCAAGGGGATCAAGTTCTGGAAAGACCTTGGATTGACCGTACGCGATAAAAAGGGAAACTTGCTGCGCGTGGACGACGAGCGTCTCGCACCGGTCTTCGATAAGGCAGCCGAGTTGGGCATACCCGTCATGTTTCATATCGCGGACCCCGATGCATTCTTCTTGCCCATCGATGGAACCAACGAGCGCTACGAGGAGCTGGCAGCGCATCCTGACTGGGGTTTTTATGGGGCCCAGTTTTCCAAGCAAGAGCTGCTTGATCAACGCGATCGAGTGATTACGCGCCATCCGAAGACTACATTCGTCGCAGCCCATGTAGCCGAGTGCGGAGAAAACCTGGGCCGCGCCCGCCAGCTGCTGGCGAACCATGCCAATGTGATGATTGACATCAGCGCACGTGTCTCGGAGCTTGGGCGGCAACCGTATTCCTCGCGGGCTCTCCTGATGGATTTTCCTGATCGCATCCTCTTCGGCGCCGACCTGGTGCCGGAAGAGTCGATGTATCGCCTTTACTATCGTTTTTTTGAAACTGCAGACGAGTACTTCGACTATCCATCCCATGCTTCACGCCAAGGGCGATGGCAGATCTATGGTATCCATCTACCGGAAGATGTTTTGCGAAAGCTCTACCGGGAAAATGCGCTGCGGCTGCTGAATTAGACTGAAGTTTGACGCTGAAATTCATGGAAGCCGCCAACAGCAAGGTGACACGGGCCCGCACCAGGCATTTTTGCGCGTTGCTTTGTCTCCTGTTGGCAGCGCTCGCTGCGCAGGCAGAGCTGAAGCCTGAAACCACGGCTGCGTACCAAAAATACATTGCAGCGCTCGACACGCAGATAGCGGCGCAAGATCATTCGCAGAGCGGTTTCCTGTGGATCGACCGCGATCCAGGGCGCCGACAGGCGGTGCGACGGGGGGAAATCGCCACCCAAAAAGTGACATCCTTATCGGTACCGCAAGGCATGATTCAGCATTGGATCGGCGGAGTATTTCTGCCTGGTGCAACGCTGGCGCAGGTGGAGCGGGTAGACCAGGATTACGCGGACTACGGAAAAATCTACGGCCCCGACGTCAGTCGAGTGAGGGTGCTCTCTCATGAGGGAAACCATTTTGTCGTTTCCTATCGAATCACAAAGACGAAGGTTCTTACAGCCGTAATGGATACCGTGCATGCGATCGACTATCTGCCGCTGAGCTCAACCAGGATGGCCGTCCAATCTCGAAGTGAATCAGTGCGGCAGGTAGAGGACGCCGGCACGCCTTCAGAACGAGACCTCGCCGAGGGAGAAGGGAGCGGGTTTTTGTGGGCAATGAACTCGTATTGGCGCATGGAAGAGCGCGATGGCGGCGTGTATGTAGAGTGTGAAGCAATCACTCTCAGCCGGGATGTTCCCTTCGGGTTGGGAGCGCTCGTCGATCCGATCCTGCAATCCTTTGCGGAAGAATCCCTGAAGAAGACCATTGAAGCGAAAAGGCGGGCCGTCGGATCGAGCCAGGGAAGTGCTCCTCGACATTGACATGCGATTCGGGTCCGTCTAACCGATGATCGATCCATGATAGTTTTACTCAGGTCGTTTGCTAAGCTCTTTGAGCTTACTGTTCGCCGACAATCCAAGAGAAAAGAATCCGCCCACTCGACCACATGAGAATCACGCATATCGACTGTCACGTATTACTCGATCCTGGATTCGATGTGGGCGCCACCAGCTCAGCGCAGGATGACCTCGTGGTGGAAGTTCACACAGACGAAGATATTACGGGCATCGGCGAATCAGATCTAAATCCCTGGATCGGCCGGGCGTGCATTGAAGCCCCGGGAACGCACACCATGGGCCTTGGACTCGCCCAAATGCTGGTGGGAGAAGATCCGCTACAGCCGGAAGCATTGTGGGAAAAGCTCTATGTCGGCTCCGCAATGAATGGCCGCCGCGGCGCGGTGATCCATGCTATCGGAGCCTTGGACATGGCGCTACACGACCTGCGCGGCAAAGCACTGGGAAAACCCTGCTATGAGCTGCTTGGCGGAGCCGTCAAGTCTTACATCACACCCTATGCGTCCCTACAGCCCGAAGTGAGCTCGTTCGATGCCTATCGCGAATCAATTATCGAGTGGGCATTGCGGGCCAAGAGAATCGGCTTTCATGCGGCAAAGATCGAGGTCACTCCGTGCGGTCCCTACGCGCATAAAAATCTGCGCGCATCACACCAGCAAATGACAGAAGTGATCGGGGAAGTTCGGGCAGCTGTCGGAGCAGCTTTCACCCTCATGGTCGACGTGCAGTATGCGTTCCCGGACGCCGATACATGCTTGAAGACCATCCGCGACTGGGTCGATTTCAACCTCTTCTTTATCGAAACCCCGTTGCCTTCCGATGATCTGGCCGGCTACGCACGCCTGGCCGCTGAGCAGCCGATTCCAATTGCGGCCGGGGAATGGCTCGCTACCCGGTTCGAATTCCTGGACCTGATGGATCGGGGCAAAATCAGTGTTGTGCAGCCTGACGTGGGCCGGGTAGGAGGCCTTACCGAGGCCAAGCGAGTTTGCCAGCTGGCGCAAGAGCGCGACCTGACAATCGTTCCCCACCTTTGGAAATCGGGGATATCCATCGCGGCGGCGGCGCATCTGGCCGCGACTACAGCGAATTGCGCATACATTGAGTTCCTGCCCAAGGAGTTATGCGAATCGGCGCTACGAAGAGAGCTGGTCTCGGATGAGCTGAGAATGGTCGATGGCGTAATTCCGCTACCGCAACGGCCGGGCCTCGGGATCGAGCTGAATCGCAGCGTGCTCGACCGCTTCAAACGAGAGGCAGAGCGTGCCGCCCCCGAACTGAGACGTTGTTGAGAAACCGTTTGTTGAGACTCATCCCATCTACTTTCAGCTGTTTACCTGAAAAGGGGCGGCTGGAATTCTGTGCGCTAAACTTATCGTCTTACGAGCCTCCGCCGGCGTTCGCGCGCATGGGCATGCGGGCTCCCATTTATAATCGGCCACTATGAAGGCGCATGTTTACGTCACGCTAAAGCGCACCGTCCTAGACCCTCAAGGGCAAACCATCCATGGCGCGCTGAAACGAATGCAATACACCGCGGTCGAAGACGTGCGGCAGGGAAAGTACTTCCAACTCACCCTGCGCGCGATGGAGCCCGCCGACGCCCAAGCTGAAGTGGAACGTATTGCTCGCGACGTGCTGACCAACCCGGTGATCGAAGAGTTTACCTATCGCCTCGAAGAATAAGCCCGTTGGCCATCGACCGTACAATGAGAGTCTATGTGTGGAATCGTGGGATATGTCGGCCCTAAGGACGTTGTCGCGGTCATTCTGGAAGGCTTGAGGCGGCTCGAATACCGCGGATACGACTCAGCCGGTATTGCGGTGGGGAGTGCGGGGCATGGGTTGGATCTGCGCCGGGCCCCGGGCAAGTTGCGTAACCTGGAAGAAGTGATCCGGCAGCATCCGCTGAAGGGCACCTACGGCATTGGCCACACGCGGTGGGCCACCCATGGCAGGCCGACCGAAGAGAACGCCCATCCGCATCGTGACTGCACCGGGCGCATCGTGGTGGTGCATAACGGCATCGTCGAAAACTACCTGGAATTGAAACGCGAGCTGGCGGATGAGGGTCACACCTTCGTCACCGAAACCGATACCGAGGTGATCGCCCACCTTATCGAGCAGGAAATGCGCTCGGCCGAGAACTCGGGCAAGACGATGTTGCTGGAGGAGGCCGTGCGTCGGGCGGCGCGTCGGTTGACGGGCGCTTATGCCGTCAGCGTGATTTCCGCCGATGCGCCGGACACCATCGTGACCGCGCGCAATGGCCCGCCGGCGGTGATTGGCGTGGGTGAGGGCGAATCGTTCGTCGCCTCGGATGTGCCGGGCATCCTGCACCATACCCGCATGATGTACTTTCTGGCCGATGGCGATGTGGCCATCCTGACCCCCGAGGGAGTGAAGTTCACCAATCTCGAAGGCACCGCCGTCGAACGCAAGGTGGAGAAGATCCTGTGGGATCCGATCCAGGCGGAAAAGGGCGGCTACAAGCACTTCATGCTGAAGGAGATTTGGGAGCAGGCGCGATCCGTTCGCGACACTACGCTAGGGCGTATCTCGCTGGAGACGGGCGAGGTTTTTCTGGGCGAGATGAAGATCACCGACGATCAGTTCCGGACGGCGACACAGGTAAATATCGCGGCCTGCGGGACTAGTTGGCATTCGGCGCTGGCAGGCAAATACATGATCGAGCGGCTGGCGCGCATTCCGGTGGAGGTCGATTACGCCAGCGAATATCGCTATCGCGATCCGATTGCCGACCCACATGCGCTGGGCATGCTGATCACGCAGTCAGGCGAGACCGCCGATACTTTGGCGGCGCAGCGGGAGATGATCGCCAAAGGATCGATGACCATCGCCATCTGCAACGTGGTGGGCTCCATGGTGGCGCGGGAAGCACATGGCACGATCTACACCCACGCGGGACCCGAGATCGGTGTGGCCTCAACCAAAGCATTTACCGCGCAGTTGACGGCACTCTTCCTATTTGCGCTGCACCTCGCCCAGAAGCGGGGAACGATCGCGAGCGCCCAAAGCGCGGCGCTGGTCGACGAGTTGAGCCGGATTCCGGGAAAGATCGAAGAGGTGCTGCGGCAGCGCGATGGCGAATGCCGGCAGCTGGCTAAGGCCTTCGCCTCGGCGTCGAATTTTCTTTTCCTGGGGCGCGGAATTCATTTTCCGATCGCGCTCGAGGGGGCGTTGAAGCTCAAAGAGATCTCTTACATTCACGCCGAGGGCTATCCAGCAGGAGAGATGAAGCACGGACCAAATGCGCTGATCGATGAAGCGTTGCCGGTGGTGGTGCTGGCGACGAGCGATGCGAGCAGCCCGGAATCCATGCTGCGCTATGAGAAGACGGCCTCGAATATCCAGGAAGTGACGGCCCGGTCGGGCCGCGTGATTGCGGTGGCTACCGAGGGCAACAATCAGATTCGTGAGCTGGTGGAACATGTGATTTTCGTGCCCCAGGCGCCGGAACTGCTGGCGCCGCTGATCGAGGTGGTTCCGTTGCAGTTGCTGGCATACCACATCGCAGTGCGGCGCGGCTGCGACGTGGATCAACCGAGAAACCTTGCCAAGTCCGTGACCGTCGAATAGGTAGCTGCCAGGCAAGGCAGGGGTTGTATTTCATCCGAGGTGAGGGATATTGGGACGACCACTCTATACTGCGCGGCTAGCGCGCAAATTTTTGCTTTCGGGACACGCGGATTGTTTCCATCTTGAATTCACCATCGAAGAGCTGGAGAAGTTCGATTTCCAGCCGGGCCAGTTTGTCTCGGCCGTTGCCTTGGACCCCGCGGGAAAGCAGCAGACCCGCGCCTACTCCATCGCATCGGCGCCCCGCGGCAACCAGTTTGACATGTGCGTCAATCGCGTGGAGGGTGGCTTCTTCTCCAACCTGCTGTGCGATCTGGAAGTGGGACAAAGCGTCCAGGTACACGGGCCACATGGGTTGTTCCTGTTGCGCGCGCCGCTAACCGACAGCATCTTCATCGCCACCGGCACGGGCATCGCACCCATGCGGGGGTTTGTCGAACACCTCTTCCCGGAGGATGGTGAGGATCTCAGCCGCGGACGAAAGGTCTGGCTAGTGTACGGCACTCGTTACGAAACCGAACTCTACTATGAGGATTACTTCGAGAGGGTCGCTGCCCGCCAGCCAAATTTCTATTACTTCAAAACGCTCAGCCGCGCTGACAACGGGTGGAAAGGCGAGCGTGGCTACGTGCAGGAACTAGTGCAGCGAATTGCCGCGGAGCACGCGCGTGAAAGCGCGGTGGACCCTCGCCCCGTGGGGGAGTCTATTTATCACATTCACGCTTACATTTGCGGATTGAATGAAATGGTCGCGGCTAACCGTGATTGCTTGAAGGGGCTGGGTTGGGAGAGAAAGCAGATCGTCTTCGAACGCTATGACTGATTCAGCAAACCCACAATCCTGTGCTGGGTAATTCTGAGTCGCCCCTGCGGTGTCTGTGTCATAGCAGGAGCGGTAGGTGCAGGACGGGTGCCCCACGTTCGCCTTAGCGTACGTGGGCCGAATAAGATGGGCGAAGCCCCACAACAGTTATTCACTCGGCTCTAGTCTATGGCAGGGCGAAGGCTATGTAGACACCGCCGGAGGGCTTTGTGCTTGATTGACCTCCGCCGGCGGCGATCACCACGTATTGCTTTCCGTTCACCATGTACGTAGAAGGCGTGGCCAGGCCGGAAAACGGTAGTTTCGTCTCCCACAGCAACTTTCCGGTGGTCTTGTCGTAGGCGTGGAACTTCTGATCGAAGACGGTCGCGCCGATGAAGACGAGTCCACCCGCAGTAACGACCGGGCCGCCGTAGTTATCGGATCCGGTGTTCGCCATGCCTTTGGCTACCAGCTCCGGATACTCGCCGAACGGAATCTTCCATAGGTAGTTACCGGTGTTCAGATCGATCGCGCTCAAAGTGCCCCAGGGCGGCGCGGTTGCAGGATAGCCCTCGGGGTCGGTGAAGCGGCGAAAGCCGATGGTCTTGTACGGCATGTCGTCCGTGGCATGGCCCCCCGCGCCCTCGGCGGCCACCTTGTCGGCGGAAGAGGCGGCGGCGTGGGCCTTCGGCTTCGGTGTGTCCTGTTCCTGTTGCGGGGCCTTGGTCAGGTAGCGCACTACGGCTTGCACCTGTTCGTCACTAAGACTGTTGAAGGGCGGCATGCGGCCTCTTCCCTGCCGGATGATGCCTGCGATCTCCTGCTCGGTAAGGATCCCCTCAACACCCCACAAGGCAGGAATCGCCGGCGGGGAGCCCACTCGATTGATGCCGTGACAACCGCTGCACTGGTTCTGATAAACGCGCTCACCCAGACTTCCCGGCGGTGGCGGAACCGTCAGACCGACGAGCCACGCAGTATCGTTGGCGTTGACGTACAGCACTCCCGTGGAGGGGTCGACCGCGGTGCCACCCCACTCCCCTCCCCCGGCAAATCCGGGCATATCGATGGTGAGCTTGTCTACGCTGGGCGGAATGAACTGGCCGCCTCCGATCATACTGTTGAACTGCTTCACGGCCCAGGCATGCGCTTCTGGGGTACGGTTGGTTAACGTATCAATCGTTGTACTCTGCTGCGTATAGGGCGCGGGCGCGGTGGGGAGCGGCTGGGTCGGCGACGTGACTTCGCCAGGGACATTGCTGGGAGGAAAGGGTAATTCCTGAATGGGGAACAGCGGCTTCCCTGTCGAGCGGTCGAAAACGAAAAGAAGGCCGGACTTGGTTGTCTGTGCTATGGCGTCGACTCGCTTGCCATTGCGCGTAACGGTTACCATCGCCGGCGGCGCAGGAAAGTCGCGGTCCCAGAGATCGTGGTGCACGCCTTGAAAATGCCAGATGCGTTTGCCCGTCGAGGCATCGAGCGCAATCAATGAATCCGCAAACAGATCGTTGCCGATACGATCTCCGCCGTAAAAGTCGAAGACAGCCGAGCCAGTGGGCACATAGACGATGCCGCGCTTGGCGTCAACGGTCATACCGGCCCAGTTGTTGGCGGCTCCTGCCTTTTTCCAAGCATCCTTGGGCCAGGTGTCGTAGCCATATTCTCCCGGGCGCGGGATGGTGTGGAAGGTCCAGCGCAAGGCGCCGGTGCGCACGTCGAAGGCACGGATATCGCCGGGAGGAGCCGGATGGGTTTCAGGGTTTGCGCCACCGACGATAATCAGGTCCTTATAGATGCTGCCCGGCGTCGTGAGCTCGACCGACTGTTGTTGATAGGGTTCGCGCAGTCCTTTGCGCAGGTCGATTCTGCCGTTCTCGCCGAAGCTGCGAATTACCTTACCCGTGGAGGCGTCGAGCGCATAAAGATAGTTGCGGGCGCCGGCCAAGATGCGGCTTTGATGGCCGTCGCTCCAATATGAGACACCTCGAGTCAGCACCTGTCCCGGAAGGTCAAATTCGAAGCGCCACATCAGCTTGCCTGATGCTGCATCCAGAGCAATGACACTGCGGCGCGGCGTGGTGGCATAGAGAACCTTGCCCACGATAATTGGGTTGGCCTCAATTCCGCCCTTTTCGCTGGTGTCGTACTTCCACGCCACCACCAGCTTTTTCACGTTGTCACGGTTGATCTGCGACAGATCGGAGTAGTGAGTCCCGTCCTGGCCGCCGTAAGCCGGCCAGTCCTGCTGTTCCGCAGCCACGGCTGCTGCGCCACATGCCATGAAAGAACTGGTAAAAAGGCCCAATCCCAAAGCTAAGAGAGTTTTGCAATTACGGTGGCCTGATAGAGACCGCGAGGTGTGGTTTTCCTTGGGAGAAAACCACGAAAAAACCTGTCGCTTCGGTCTACACCAATTGCGAAACTGCTCTACTGCCGCCGCGCTGAACTTCCCCATCTGCTGATCAACCTCGACCCCGAAAATTATCGTAGCCAGCGACCGCCGGCCTTCGCTTGGGATCGCCTGATTTTACAGGATGGTGAGGGCTGACACCGACGGAGCGCCGGCAGCATCGAGGACACAAAATAGTGTAGGCGACACAGTGCGCAGGAGTCTGCCTCGTTCCCTCAGGGGCTAAAGAGTCTTTGGCATGGCCAGCGCTAAAGCGCTCGTTCCCCCGCATAAATGCAGGAACTCCCACCTCGAATTTGGACCAGTCTGACTCTCAGCCGTCCCTGCGGGACTCCGTCGTGGGGGTATAAAGACGTACCTCAGGGGCTTAAAGCCCTCTCCGGTCTTTGCCCAGTGTGGCACGGCTGAACCCGTGCCCTTCGTTCGAAGGGTCTTTCCGCAAGCTGTTAAGCCGTACGGGGGCGGATCTTTCCGTGGATGAACCGCACTCAGGTTTGGTTACTCTTGCCTAGAATTCCTTCCACTCGGTGCCCCGCTCCAGCATGATGGAGGCCTGGAACATCGCCCGCGCGTAAGCGATGTCATACACCATGCCGGTATATCCGCCGCCGCCGGGATATTGATTGTGGATGCCGACCGCCTTATCGTAGTCCAAAGCGCGCTCGTGCTCGGGATAGATCAGGCGGGTATACTTCACCTTGATCAGCTCCCGCATCACGGCCAGCATGTTGTTTTCACCCATATCGATAAAGGTTTCGGTGTAGTCGTTATGAGGGACTCTGACGACCGGATTCCGATAGTGCACATGATTGATTCGGTCCCGGGTACCAAAGTACTTGCAGACCTCGACTGGATCGACTTCCATCTCGCGCGAGACGCCGCATTCGTAGGTAATTCCGTTCGCCGGGCTGTCGACTACCGTAATCAACTTTTTCCAACCTTCGAGAGAGGCCATAATCTGTCCCGATCCCCGGGTAACGGCAATGGGAGGATCGTTGGGATGCAGCGCCAAACGCACGTTTGACTGCTCACATGTGGGGATGACCGCCTGCAGGAAGTAGGTGATGTTCTTCCACAGTTCTTCATTGGAATGGACGCCCTCTGCGGGCACGGGGGGCAGGTTTTCTACCCTATTTATATTGAACGCCGTGTATCCAGCTCCGCCGCGTCCTTCTTCCAGGTAGTAACCTTCGATCGCGCGATGTGCGTACCAGTTGTACTCGATGACGGGCAAACCTACTTTGCCCGCGGCCCGCACGGAACTCTTGAAGTCCTCGATCTCCTTATCGCGAGCTGCTCCGGCGCGCCCGTAAATGCAGTTGGGAAAGCCCGCGATCATCATGTTGCCCACGGTCAGGCCGCCGGTCTTGAGCTTGTCGACGGTGGCCTGCAGATCGGCCTCTTGCCAAGGCATCTTGGGACCGCCCATGAGCACATTGTTCACGCCGATTTGCTTGACCATCCGCATCGATTCATCAGTGATATCGCGACCGCCGATGGGAGCGCATATCTTGGGCGTGTTGGGCCCTTCCTGGGGCATACCGGGACCGTGTGGTCCCTTGTACTCGGTTCCGTTAGCGGCGGCTGCGGGCAATACCGCGGCGGCGGGTAAAGCCGCCGACAGCGCAGCCGTCGAACAGATTCCCTTCATCAGGGCTCTTCTCGAGAAATTAGAACTCATAGAAATTTCTCCTCTTGGCCGGTTGTCGCGTCGGCTATGTGATCTAGCTAGGGTTCAGGTGTGCCAGCCGGAGGCCGCTGTTGACGCGGCTTTAGAGCATCTGCCAGCATCTGATCGAATTCAGAGCGAGGCATCTTGAGCATCTCCGGGTGGGCATCCACCCACTTGGATAGGCCTTGAAACTTGGCCGGCGTCCACCCACCTTCAAACTCGGCGCCGTTCTTGCCTTCTTTGTTGAGTTCGAAGTTGTACGCATCCATAAGGTTGGTAAATTCCGCGTGGCTCACTGCCGCTTCCGCCATGATCGCCGGGATAAAGATGACGCCATCTGTCTTGGCCAGTACTAAGTCGCCCGGAAGCACAATGGCGCGTCCGATGCGAACAGGAGCATTAATGGCCGTGAGCGTCATTTGCATAATGAAGGAGGGGTCATAGCCTTTGTAAAAACCATTGAAGTCCGGGATTTCGCGGTTTTCCTCCTGGTCTCGTATGCTGCCAAAGAAAACAAAGCCGGTGTGGGTGTGTGCGGCAATGCCGTTGCCCAGGTTGGAACCGATCAACGTACCGTCGATGATTTTTCCCATGCCGTCGGCAACATACACGTCCCCGAGTTGCAATTCATTGATCGGCCAGCTGTTGTTAAAGCTGACGCGCCCTTCGGCCTTGCCTTCAGCAGCGATGGCCTTGGCCATGTCCGCCCGAAGTGGCATGTATTGCGCGGTGAGCGCCCGCCCGGCAAAGGCTTTTTCAATATGCAGTGCTTGCCAGTCTCCCTCGAATTGATTGTGGTAGCCGTGCTCGCGCAGATAGTCCCAAACATCCTCGATCGACACATCCAAAGCTCGCTTGAGTAGATCGTCCGGCACCTTTGGACGCCCATCCGGGAAGCGGTCGCCTTTCCAGTCCGAGGTGTAGAACATCATCTGCTCTTTGGTCATCTTTACCTGAGAAAAGGCAGCCGAAGCCCCCAACACGGTCCAGATGACCAGCGCAGCCACAATTGCTTTCTTCATAGCACTCTCCTGCCCTCGAACACGATACCACTCGTGGTTTCTCCCGCCAAACCACAGGGGCCTGTGCTGACGATTGCGTGAGTTACTACTTGAGAGGAAGTAACTTGATGTTTCTGAACTCGATCTTGTTTCCTGGCTGGCACTGGAATCCGATCACCCCTTCGGTGTGTTTGGAGTCATGAGCGTCGAGAATGGTTTTTCCATTGAGGATGATCAAGTAGTGATCACCCACCGCCTTGATGTCGTAGTCGTTCCACTGCTCATCGAGGATTTTGGTGGGCTCCGCCTTGAGGGAGTCGACCAAACTGCCGGTGTTGTAGCCGGCAGGTTGATAATCCCAAATTTGTAATTCGTAACCAGTCTTGTGCGGTGCACCCTCCTTGGTGGAGCGAAGGAAGACGCCGCTGTTTGTTTTCTCACTGGCACGAAACTGCACTTTGAGTTCGAAATTGGTATAGGAGTCGTTGCTGGCCAACCATCCAGCGCTGGTGCCGGGACAGAGAATCGCGCCGTCGGCCACGCTCCAATCGCCAGTTGCCGGCGGCTTCGATGTACTGTAGGGTTCCCAACCCTCCAGATCCTTGCCATCGAAAAGCAACTTCCAACCTTGAGCCGCTTCCTTAGGAGTAAGTTTATTGGGCGAAGCCTGAGCGGACGCAATGCTACCAGCCAAAATGGCCAATCCTGTCCCAAGAGCAAAACAGCAGGTCGCGATGATTCTCATATTTCCTCGCATCGGTACTAAGGTGTGGTAGGAGGCTTGGTGGGAGCCGGACGGGGCTTTAGTCTTTCCGCCATCAGGGCATCGAATTCAGAGCGGGGCATCTTCAGCTTTTCAGGGTGGGCATCGATCCACTTGGCCAAGCCCTGATATTTCGCTGGTGTCCAACCGCCCTCGAATTCGGCGCCGTTCTTGCCTTCTTTATTCAATTCGAAGTTGTAATCGTCTTCAAGGCTGGTAAATTCGGCGTGACTGATTGCATCTTCCGCCAAAATCGCGGGAATGAAGATCACTCCGTCGGTCTTGGCCAGAACAAGATCGCCCGGCAACACAACGGCTCGGCCAATACGAATCGGCGAGTTGATCGCAGTCAACTCCATTTGCGCCCAGGCGGAGGGATCATACCCTTTGTAAAATCCGTTGAAGTTGGGGATCTCGCGGTTCTCTTCCTGATCTCTTATGCCCGCGTAAAAAACGAAGCCAGTGTGGGTGTGCGCAGCGATGCCGTTGCCCAGGTTGGAACCGATCAACGTGCCTTCAATGATTTTGCCGAAGCCGTCGGCGACGTACACATCGCCAATCTGCAATTCGTTAATGGGCCAACTGTTGTTTCCACTCACGCGGCCTTCGGCCTTGCCCTCAGCAGCAATGGCCTTCGCCATGTCCGCCCGGGTGGGCATATATTGAGCCGTGAGGGCGCGGCCGGCGAAAGGCTTTTCAATGTGGAGAGCCTGCCAGTTGCCCTCAAACTGATTAGCGTAGCCCTTTTGCCGCAGATAGCCCCAGATGTCCTCGATGGTGCAGTCCACGGCGCGCTTGATCAGATCGTCCGGCACTTTCGGGCGCCCGTCGGGAAAGCGGTCGCCTTTCCAATCCGAGGTGTAAAACATCATTTGGTCCCTCGTCATCTTCACCTGAGCGAAGCCTGCCGAAGTTCCCAACACGGTGCTGAGAATGACCGCTGCCATGATTACTTTTTTCATGAGACTCTCCTGCCGCGGACGGCAAAATTCGATGCGCTTGTGGGACGTGCTGGGCTCGTAGCTCAATTATTTTTTGAGCAAACGTATCGTGACGTTCCAGAACTCAATTTTGTTTCCTCAAATCCTGCTTTCGCCCCTCTTGAGTCATCAAACAGGCATTTTTCGCTTGCTGTATTCGCGACCTACGATAGCCGCCGACTCAGGCGCTTCAAGCACCATGGCACCGTCCTGGATTTGTTTGACGACATAGTCCGGGCTATTCTGAGCTGCACTTCCTGCGTTGAGGAA
The DNA here is from genome assembly GCA_963743365.1 of uncultured Acidobacteriaceae bacterium. Classification (GTDB taxonomy): domain Bacteria; phylum Acidobacteriota; class Terriglobia; order Terriglobales; family Acidobacteriaceae; genus PALSA-350. Next base: position 36,963 of record CAVUQE010000005.1, on the reverse strand, counting down.
CATGACCTTGTTCTTCTTGCAAGCGTCGAGAACCGCCTGCCTTACCTTGACCATTTCCGGCCGCGTGCTTACATCCACCGCTGGGCCATCTTCGGGAAAGATGGAAAGACCGTAGAGCCAGAAGCTATGATCGCCCGGCCCCCATTCGGCCATCGAGATGCCGGGCAACGCGATCGTCTTGTCGACATCCCCGTCGGCATAGGTGTCTTCTATCTTGACGCCGAAGATCATCTCGCCCTTGGGATTGAGTGGCCACAGATCGGCCACGTGCAAATACTTATTGTGGTTGACACCCCAAACCTCGGCTGCAAAGCCCGCACTGGAGCCACGAAGACCCTGCATAGGCAACTTAGGAACCCCCGGATAATCGAACGGATAGCGCATTGCCATCTGGGTCGCGACCTGGACCGCGTCGGCATTGCGCGCGTGACACATGTGAATCCCATGGACGCCGCAATCGAGCAGTTGCTCCAGAACCCAGGTGTTCGCCCGCATGTAGGCAGGGTCGAGGCCGATGATGCCCGTCTCCACGAAGACGGCCGGCGTGCGATGACCACTCCGCGTCGGGCCGCCGTCCACAAGACCGCGCATGAACTCGCGTAGCCCGGCGAAGTCGAGCGCCCCATGTTCCATCTCACAGTTGATTGCATCCATGTAAGTCCGCGCCATCTTGACGCCCTGGGCGTAGTTGTCCACGCCGGGTCCCATGCCGGAGCCGCCGTAGTAGATGGGTTGACCATCTTCCCAGAGCTCAATTGCTCTGTTGATGCGGCGCGGCTTGTAGTTCAGGTCGACCGATGAAGGCTGAACATTGCTATTGACCGATGCAGTCGCGCCCCGCCCACGGTGACCGCTACCGGCCGCCGGAGCTTCCTGGGCTATGACCCCTGTGGCGGCCATCCCTACGCCGATGGAGAGGCCCGCCGAGAGCAGATCTCTTCTCTTGATTTTCATTTCAGCATTCCTTGAACAGTTAAATAACGATGACGCACAACACTCAAGCATTTCGACCGTTGAATGCCGCGCAGCTAATAGGGCTGGGGTCTATTGGTGTACTTGCGACCTATAGCTGCTGTCTCAGGGCTGGCTGGCCCCACCATCACACCTTCTTTGATCATGGAAATCACGTCTTTCGCGCTGAGCGAGTTGAGGAAGAAGATATGGTTTGCCTTGCAGGCGGCTAGCACCTTGCTTCGTGCCGCAACCATCCTAGGATCCTGAATCGCGGCATCGCCGTGCGCTCGGACACCAAGTGACATGGCCATATCACCGGGGCCCCATTCCGCCATGCCGATGCCAGGCACCTTCAGGTTCTCGTCCACATTGGCGAGTGCGTACTTGTCTTCTTCTTTCACGCCGAGGAGCAATTCGCCATTGGGGTTGAGTGGCCAGGGATCCGCCTTGTCCTCGTACTCGTCCTGGGAAACACCCCAGATTTGGGCTGCGTTCGCAACCCCGTGAACGCCGCGGCGTCCCTCAGGAAGTCCATCGACGCCTACCCCTTCGTGATGGATGGGAAAGCGCACGGCTTCGACGAAGGCGCGAATCGCTCCCGGGTCGTCGGCATGGGTAAGCATCACGCCATGCACGCCAGTGGCGAGCACCTGGTTGAACATCCAGGCGTTGGCGTGCACAGCTTCGGCGTCCATCCCATTCACGGGCACGTTTACGATCACGGCCGGGGTCCGATGCCCGCTCCGGCTGGGGCCGCCAGCCACCAGGCCACGCATGTACTCCTGCAATCCCTTCACATCGAAGGGAGCGTGCTCCATGTCGTAGCTGATGTAATCCGCATAAGTCTGCGCATCCTTCATTCCCTGCTCGTAGGTCCCGGTGGTTCCGGAGTGAGAGCCGGTGTAGTAGATAGGCTGGCCTTCGGCCAGGAGCTCGATAGCCTGGTTAATGCGCTTTGGTTTCGCGGTCTGCGCCGTCTGGGCCACGATGGTCAAGGTGACCGCCGCCAGCAGAACAGTGACTGATACAAAGAGCGCTCGGCTCCCTATCCGATTCACGAGGACCCCCCTTTGACGTTGATCTATCATTGACTATCTATGGCAGGCGGATAGTATTCCAACCAGGCATTGCAGTGCAAGTTAGAACGGTAACGCTCCCCAGCGCGGACCGCGGTTCTTGTAATCGGTTCCTTGCGAGGCCGTGCTGTTGGTCTGAGTGCCCGCTAGCGAATACGCTTGCAATGGAAGCACTTGCACTCCAGGTGGTACGCTCCTCGGTGGGCAGGATTCGAGGTTTGTCAGGATGGGTATGGTGAGCAAGATGGAGAGGAGAAGAGCCCTCCTTTCTTCTGGACAGCAGCCGGCATCGGCCACTATTCCTACGAGCCCACATGCGATTTCGGAAGTGCGCGCCTATGCCGTACCACTATCCGGTACGGAGCGTTCTTATGTTGTTCTGCAGGTGCGAACGCGATCGGGCTTAGCCGGCTACGGCGAGTGTAAGGAGTTATCCGGTGCCGACTTAAAGGCGGCGAGCGAGGCTATCCTGGGGCGGTCCGCATTGGCTTATGAGGCGCTTTGTCCACTGGTGCCGCACAACGCGCAGGCGGCACTGGACATGGCACTCCTCGATATTCTGGGTAAGGCTACCAAGGTCCCGGTCTACAGGGTGTTGGGCGGCCCTACACGGAACAAGGCACGCGCCATCGTTCGATTGGCGGGAAACTCCGATGAGGAGTTGCAACGGGATCTGCAAAAGCAACTCGCCCTGGGTTTCGCCGCGTTCCTGGTACCGATTCCCGCGCCGGAAGCGCGCAACCAGGGCAGCGCTTACATTCATGCAGGGGTAGCTCGCTTCAAAGCCATGCGGGCCGCGGCCTCGCAGGCAGATTTTGCCTTCGCATGCGGCGACCAACTCACTCCCGGGGATACCGCAAGTCTTGCCGCGGCTGTAGAGTCGATGCATCCTCTCTGGTTCGATGCGCCCTGTCCAGTGTCAAACCTGGCGACTTTGCACAAGATCGCCGATGAAACCGTAGTTCCCCTTGGCTTTGGCCGGGATATTGCGAACCCTGGAACCTTCCAGGATCTGCTGCGAAATGGGCTGGTCGATTTGCTTCGACCCAACTTGCTGATTCACGGCATTTCCGGTGTTCGCAAGTTGGCCGCTATGGCAGAGACTTACTATGTGGCAGTTTCACCCTGGCATGATGGCGGTCCCATTGCCACGGCCGCGGCTCTGCATGCCGCCGCCAGCATTCCGAATTTCTTCATCGTTGAATTGCCTAACATCGGCGCCGGATCCGCCACCCCGCATGATGGATTCTGCGCGCTGCCCAAGGGCCCCGGCCTGGGGGTTGATGTAAACGGAAAGGAGCTGGAGAAGAACCAGATCACATGACACAAAATCTAATATCGCTGGACGGTGTGTTCGCTGTTCCGCCGCTAGCGCGCGTCCACGGCAAAGGCCGCGCTATCAATTTCGAAGAGAGTTTGCGCATCGTCCGCCACATCGCCAAAGGTGGAATTTCCCGGTTCATCTACGGAGGCAATGCCTTCCTCTACCATTTGACCCTAGAGGAGTACGAGCAGCTGCTCGCGTGGCAGGCGGCGATCAAAGAGGATGGGCTCTGGTTTATTCCGAGCGCAGGTCCTTCGTACGGCCGGTTGATGGACCAGGCCAAGTTGTTGCGTCGCTTTTCCGTTCCCTGCGTAATGACGCTTCCCTGCGGAGATCCGCGCGATGCCGCCGGACTGGAAGTAGGCTTGCGTGAGTTTGCAGAGTCGGCGGACACTCGCCTAATGCTGTATCTCAAGGAAGAAATGAACATGGGCGCGGACCTCATGGCAGGCCTCGATACCGTTGCGCAATTAGTAGATGAAGGGATCTGTATTGCAATCAAGTACGCGGTGGTGCGAAAAGATCCTTCGCAGGATCCCTATCTCGACCAGTTGCTGAGGCGGGTAGAACGGCGCAAGGTGATCAGCGGTATCGGTGAGCGTCCGGCGATAAACCATCTTCGCCAATGGGGCTTGCCGGGCTTCACCACCGGTTCAGGCTGCCTTGCTCCCGCGTTGAGCGCAGCCGTTTTCTCGGCTTGCCACGCGGGAAATTACGAGGAAGCGCAACACGTCCGGTCGCGGTTCCTGGACCTTGAGGACCTGCGGGATGCGTGGGGACCGGCTCGTGTGCTTCATCATGCGCTGGAGCTCGCAGGCGTCGCTGCCACCGGGCCCATTCCGCCCTTCGTTTCAGAACTTTCGCCGGAGCAGAAAAATCGTATTCAACCTGTGGCGCAGGAACTCCTGACGCAGCAGCAAGAGTTAGTCGCCGGGGATTGAGGGTGAGTGTGGTCGAGGCAACCGGGCAAAGCTGGTCGCGGCGTAAGTTTCTCAAAGTTACCGGGGGTGCGGCTTTTCTCAGCGGGCTCTTCCCTCTCGCCGGCGCGGAGAACGCGCATACCAAAATCAGCGATATCCAGACGATGACACTGTCCGGCCAGCGTACGTATGTTTACGTCAAGGTCGTCGCCGATAATGGGCACTACGGTATCGCCGAGGCATACGGAACACCGAGCATCGGTGTGAAGGAACAGATCCAGGCGCTCAGACCGTTGCTGGTGGGCAAAAATCCTTTGGAGATCGATGCCATTTATACGTATATGGGCATCGGGGGCCCGGAGCTTTCAGGTACGCGGACAGACGGCTCCGCACACTCGCTCATGCGTGCGGCCAGCGGCATTGAGATGGCTCTTTGGGATCTGGCAGGAAAGAGCCTCGGCGTTCCCACATCGACGCTGCTAGGCGGCAAGTTCCGGGAGAAAGTCCGGGTATATGATCACGCGGCTCCTCGAGATATGTTGGACAAGGCCTCGTGCCGCGAATGGGCGGACAAGATCAAGGCAGATCCCAGCGGCTTTACCGCTCACAAGATCGGCTTTCGCCATACCAACGTGGCAACCGACAGCGCCCGGGATCTTGGCAATCGAGTGCTTACCACGAAAGAGTTGATGGAGATTGCCCAGGGATTCGAGAATTGCCGCGAGGCCATCGGCTGGAACCATGACCTTATGGCCCATTGCCACTGGGAGTATGACTTGCGCACCTCTATTCAATTGGCGGATGCAGTGGCGCCCATCAAGCCGCTATGGCTGGAAGATCCGCTTCCTGTGGACTACTCGGAATCATGGAGAAGATTGTGCGCCAGTTCTCGTGTGCCTATTTGCACGGGTGAGAATCTGGAACGGCGGGCTGGCTTTAAGGATTTCATCATCTACCAGGGATGCGACATCCTGAATCCTGATTTACGCAACAGCGGCGGATTTTTGGAGACAAAACGCATTGCCGATATGGCTGATACATTTGGATTGCCGATGGCGACACACAACACCGGCAGTCAATTGCACACTTGGGCCAACTGCCAGTGGGCTGCCTCCATCCGCGACTACATCGCCTGTGAAACGATCACGGGCCAGGGAGGGTGGATGGACAAGGTCTTGCTGCTGGACGGCGAGTATATCAAGGATGGGCATATCAGCGTAATCGACAAGCCAGGGCTTGGAGCCGAACTAAACCCTGACGTGGTGAAGGCTCATCTGGCCGAAGGTGAACGTTGGTGGGGATGAAAGGCAATGAGAAATGTCGCGCAGCAAAATAATGAGAGGGCTCTGAAATGTCCATGAAACGTCGTGAATTATTCAAGTCTATGGGAAGCGCAGCGTTGCTGAGCCTCGCCCCGCCTGTCCTACGCGCGCAAGAGCAAGTTGCACACGCGACGCGCGGAATGGCGACGCCGCGCATCAAGGATATAAGCGTGATTGAATGTGAGCCCGCGGGCACGCGGCTTACGGTGGTCAAGATTACGACGGATCAGGATGGGCTCTATGGCTACGGCTGCGCCACATTTACGCAGCGCGCCGACCTGGTGAAACCGGCGGTCGAGAAATATCTGAAGCCGTTCCTGCTCGGCAAAACGACGGACCGGATCGAAGATATCTGGCAATCGTGCTACGACAGTTCTTATTGGAAAAACGGCCCGGTGCTGAACAATGCCATCAGCGGCGTCGACCAGGCACTGTGGGACATCAAGGGACGCCAGGCAGGGATGCCGGTTTACCAGCTTGCCGGCGGCAAGTGCCGGGAGGCGGTCGATGCCTATACGCACGCCGACGGTCCTGACTTTCAGGCGGTTGTCGAGAGCGCAAAGGGTTTTATCGCACAAGGCTTTCGCAATGTTCGGGTGCAGGTCGGCATTCCCGGAATGTCGGGCTACGGCTCGAGAACAGGCGCAGACACTACACTAAAGGCGCTCCACGATAAGCCACTGTACGAGCCCGCTTATGATTTCCGGCGTTCCCTCAAGCTGCTGGAGGTCTGTCGTCAGGAACTAGGTGAAGAGGTGGAGTTGCTGCACGATATGCATGAGCGTCTGACGCCCAACCTGGCGGTGCAGTTCTGCAAAGAAGCGGAGAAGTTTCACATGTTCTTCCTGGAAGATCCGCTTTCACCGGAAGACCTGGGGTACTTTCAGCAGATACGGCAAAACTGTGCCACCCCGATTGCCATGGGTGAGCTATTCAATAGCCCACACGAATGGCAGCCGCTGATCGAGGGACGGCTCATCGATTACATCCGCGTGCACGTTTCGCAGGCGGGCGGCTTCAGCCCGGCACGCAAGATCGCAATCCTGGCCGAGCAGTATGGAGTAAAGACCGCATGGCATGGTCCGGGCGATGTGTCGCCGGTAGGCCATATGGCCAACGCGACCCTGGACCTTGTCAGCTATAACTTCGGCATCCAGGAATATTCGCCATTCAATGAAAGGACGCGAGAGATCTTTCATGGCTGTCCAGAATTGAAGGACGGATACATATGGGTAAGCGAGAAACCCGGGTGGGGTATCGAGATTGATGAGCAGGCAGCCGCCAAGGCTCCGTTTACGCCAGGACGAAACAATCTTAATGGCGGATGGGGAGAGATACGCAAGCGCGACGGCACAGTCATCAAGCAGTAGCCAGCGGGAGATGGTCATGTCAGCATCCGAGCCTGAAGAGCTTCCTGCGCCAGCGACACTTGCTCGCCGTGACCTGCTCAAGCTGCCGGTTATGGCCGCTGCTTATGGTCTGCTTCCACGCTCTGCCATGGCGCTCCCTGTTCCACCGGGAGCACCATTCGATGAGGCTGATCCAGACGCCACTAAGATCGCCATCAAGCTAACCGTCCAACATACGACGGACGAGGAGCTGCTCTTCCTTAAGCAGATTGGACTGCGCTGGCTGCATGCTGACTTCGGTGAGGCTGCATCCTACGATTTCATCAAGGCCACGCAATATCGCTGTGCCCAATACGGGCTCACCATCGACTGCGCTCTGATGGAGGCTTATCGCTCGAAGAGGATTCAGCTGGGGCAACCGGGCAGAGACGAAGACATCGAGAGATTCAATAACTTCCTCACGGACTGCGGGCGTCTGGGTATCCGCACCTCGCACATCGATTTCCACCCTGGAAATACCTACACCACAAACATGATTACGACCCATCGCGGCTATACCGCACGCGAGTTTAGCGTGGCCGACTTTCGCGATAGGGTCGAAAAGAAAATGTTCGACCGGGACTACTCGGCGCAGGAGATTTGGGCCAATTATGGTTACTTTCTCGACGCGGTTCTGCCGGTCGCAGAAAAAGCTGGCATCAAGTTAGCTCACCACCCGGACGATCCCCCCATCTCTCCTATGAATGGAGTGGCCAAGGTGTTTATCAACTATGCGGGGTACAAACACGCCGAAGAGGTGGTCTCGAAGGGCAGTAAGAACTGGGGACTTTGTTTGTGCCTGGGCACTTGGCTGGAAGGTGGCAACACCATGGGTAGGGACGCAGCCGGCATGATCAGAGAGTTCGGTGGCCGGGGTAAGATATTCACCGTCCACTTTCGCAATGTCAGTTCGCCTCTGCCGCGATTTCATGAGACGTTCCAGGACGACGGCTATCAAGACATGTATCTCCTGATGAAAGCTCTGCGGGAGGTACGCAGCACTGCCTCGTTGATTCCCGATCACTATCCGGGCATCGTGAGCGACGCGAACCTTCGCATCGACAACGCCTATATGGTGTCTGCGATGCGGCAGATGCTGCGGCGCGCGTATGACGAAGTGGGGTGAAGCCGCTCCCCCACGGGCGTTGTTGGATCTCGCGGAATTGGTGAGGTAGCCCAGGACTGCGTCCTGGGCTACCTTCAGACGTCCCCTTCGACAAGCCAAGGGCAGGCTCTACGGGACTGAGTTTTCAATGGAGTTCTCACACAGACACTGAACCCCGTACTATTCAAGAACTAGAGTATTCGCAAAGTGCTAGAGCTTGAAGAGTTCACGCAGGCGCCGGGTCTGCGCGCGGCTGACTGGAATCTCGGTTTGCTTGCGATCGTCCATGCGTAGTTGATAGCTGCTCTTGAACCAGGGGACGACTTCCTTGATGTGGTTTATGTTCACCACGTAGGAGCGGTGAGCTCTCCAGAAAATGGATGGATCCAGGAGCTCGAGCAGCTCTTCGATCGTCCGGCACTTAGACTGTCCTTCAAGGGTTGGCGTCACCACGGAGATGATGCCCTCCTCGATGGCGGCGAAGCAGATATCCTTCTGATCGGCCAGCAAGAGCCGATTATGGGCCTGCAGAATAATCTTCCCACTGCGGGGACGCACACCAGCCTGCTGCTGTTCGATAAGGCGGAATAGCGCATCGAGCCGCGCATCCGACGGCTTGACATCGCTCGACGCACCGTTCTCGGCAGGCGGTTCGTCGTCGAGCTGGTGCATCTCCTGCAAGCGTTGGCGCGCGCGCTCGAGAGCCTGCAAGACACGGGCACGATCAAACGGTTTGAGCAGGTAATCGATGGCGTTGACGTCGAAGGCCCGCACGGCATATTGGTCGAACGCAGTGGCGAAGATGATCTGCGGCATGCGGTCGGCGTCGACCCGCTCCAGCAGCTTCTTGAGAACGGCAAAGCCATCCAGGCCGGGCATCTGCACGTCCAGAAACACCACATCCGGATGGTGAGTGCGAATCAGGTGGACGGCCTCAATGCCGTTTTCGCCCTGGGCGATGACTTCGACTCCTCCCGCAGCGTCCAGAAGGTACTTGAGCTCTTCGCGCGCGAGCCGTTCATCGTCGACAATCAGTGCAGTCATTGGCATAAGAGCGCTGTCATCTCACCGGCCTGCCCCAGCTTGCCGTGGGACCGAAGCGGAGAGAGATAAAGTAACGAACTTGAGTATATAAGGAGCGCCGGAAACCCTAGTCGCCGGGGGCGATTGGAACGCCGTTTCCACGTGCCACTCAAGGTTCGTGGCCACGTTCCCCGCAAGCTCAGGATTGGAAGGCGCGCAGGCGGGAGGGCATGTTATCCGAAGCCAGACTATGCCCGCAGTAAACGCAGTAGACGTCGGTAATGCGCACGCCGCGGTGGCAATTGCCGCAGGCCGCGGAGACCTGGTAGGCGCACTGGGGGCAGAAATGAAACTCTGTATGAATACTGGTGCCACAGGACGGGCAACGCGCGACTACCGGCTGGCGGAGGAGAAAGTACAGCACCAATCCGATGCCGCCCTGCATAGCCAGGCAGATCACCACCCACAGGCGGGTGCTCATGCTGCGGCGCGGTGCATCCCGGCTCACATAACCAACCATGAGCACGTACAACGCGGCCAGCGTGCTCCAGGAGAGAGCGAAGTAAAAGCGGACGCCGAACGGAGCGGCAATGGGATGCATCTTGTGGGCGACCCGATAAGCCGGCAGGATTACCCATTGGAGATACTGCATGAAGACGAAGACCAGGGAAGCCGCGGCGATTGACCAGCGTGGGATGAGCTTGACCTCCTCCGTGATGGAAGAGGCAGCTTCAGCGTTGTTTACCTGGTTCGTCATTTTTCAATTGGAGGAAAGGTCTCAAAGCCGCGCCGATCGTGGTCCACGTGACGTTGTCCTTTCCACACGGCGATGAGGGCCGCCAGCATGGCAAGCAGCAGCATAGCAATGAGGAAGCCTATCTGCGTGGGCACATCGAAGAGATGTTCCTCTTCCAGCAGATCCTCCACACCGTTCCAGACGACCGGCCCGAGCAAGATCAGCATGAATACAAAGCCCAGAATGGCAAAACCAAGATTCCGGCGCTGCAAAGTGCGCTTCTCCTGGGTGGTGATCACGGCATCGCGCACCGCACGGCGGGTCTTTTGCGTAAGCGCCCGGTTGGCGTCGCCATCCAGCCAGGGAATGGAGCGCACCACATCTGCCAGGGCCCGGTCAGGGCCCCCTTTTTGATTTCCCTTCATCGTGCTTCTCCCTCCCGTGCTGCAATGCGAGGTTTCAGGGCAGAGAGGCCACGGTAGAGTCGCGACTTTACCGTGGAAAGCGGGGAGCGCGTAACCTGAGCGATCTCTTCCAGGGAGAGCTCTTCATGGAAGCGGAGTACCAGCACTTCACGATGCAGCGGTTCAAGCGTCAGCAAAGCCTCGGCAACACGCTGCCCGTTCTCATTGGTTTGGTAAGTTTCAAAGGGGGAGGGCCCGTCGGCGGCCACATCGAAGGACCGGCCGTCTTCTCCTGCCTCGCGCATTGCTTCCAAGCTGCTCATGGTTCGCTTGCGCCGCACGTCGATGACCAAGTTGCGGGCAATGGTGAACAGCCAGGTATCAAAGCGAGATTTGCCATTGAACTGGTCGCCACGCTTCAGCACGCGCATCCAGGTTTCCTGAAAGATATCTTCCGCAGTCTCCCGGTTGCCGGTGAGGTAGAGCAGGTAGCGCAACAGGCGGTGCTGGTATTGGACGATCAGCTGATCGAGCAACTCCGGATCGTGTCGCTTCAGCCCTTGAGCAACAAGGCTATTCTCATTGCAGGACTGGTTGGCGATGGCAATCGAGGCTGCACGCATATCACACTCAGAGACGTGGGCCGCTTCCCCAAAGACGCCCTGGGTAACCACTTTTTTGAGCTTAGCAGCAAGGACCATCGGACTTTCCTCCGTCCGCAACTGCGCCAGGACGACCTAGTCGGTACAAGGATATAGGAATCAGCGGTCTGAGGCCACTATGAAGGCTCCGGAGCTACTGGCTTCGAGGGATCCCAAGAAGTGTCCTCTTTCTCGAGGAAAAAGGCCTAGCGGGGCGGCTTCTCGGCGTATAGCAGTCCTATTTCTCCAGCAGCGTCTAAACTTACGAATATGGAGATTTTGTTCGGCCTACATCCTGTAGAGGAGGCTTTGCGCTCGGGGACGCGGAAATTCGACCACATTTGCATCGCCCGGGAGCGGCAGGACGCGCGCCTGGAGAAGCTGATCCAGGCCTGCCGGGACGCGGGGGTGAAGATGCGCATGGACACCCGCGACCAGCTCACCAAGCTGGCCAGGACTGAGGCGCACCAGGGGGTGGTGGCGATTGTCCGGGCGAGGCAGTTCCTTGACCTGGACGACCTGCTCCAAGACTCGCCCCGCGGCGGCGGGCAAAATCGCCTGCTGCTGGCGCTTGATGGGGTGGAAGACCCGCAGAACCTGGGAGCACTGCTGCGAACAGCCGAGGGCGCGGGGGTGGACGGGGTGGTGGTTACGGAGCGGCGGTCGGCGCCGCTCAGCCCGGTAGCCGTCAAAGCTTCAGCCGGGGCGGCTGAGCATGTCAAGATCGCCCGCGTGGTCAACCTGGTACGGGCATTGGAAGAGTTAAAACAGCGCGACCTGTGGTGCATCGGGCTCGACGAGCGCGGAACGATGGACTATGACGAGTTTGATTTCTCCGTGGGTTGCGTGCTGGTGCTGGGCCGTGAAGGCGCCGGGCTGCACGACCTGGTGCGGCGCAGCTGCGATCACCTGTTGCGTATCCCCATGGCCGGCCGGGTGCATTCTCTCAATGTAAGCGCGGCAGGCGCCGTGGTGCTTTATGAGGCAGCGCGCCAGCGGCGGAAGGCCGCACGGGCAGACCGTTCCTCGCCGGTATCGGCGCGGACGAAGAAGCAGAAGGGTTTGGGTTCATGAGGTTTTTGTGGTTTGCAGTGGTGGTGGTTCTTGTCCTGGCCTCTTGTGCCGGGGCACAGGAAGCGTCTTCTCCCCCGTTGGTTCCCTCCCAGGTACCTGCGGATCATCCCGGCACGGTGATTCTGTCGCGGTCGGTTGATGACAGCGGCGGCGCTTCGGTACCAGCGCAGGCCACTCCCGCGGCCAAGCCGGCAGAGGCGCCAACCGACGCGGAACGGCAGGCAATCACTTTCCTCTCCTATGATCTCGATGTTCACCTGCGGCCTACCGAGCATGCGATGGCGGTGCGCGCGCGTGTCTCGCTACGTAACGATTCAGCTAACCCTCTGCGCCGCCTGCCCTTGCAGATTTCCTCCACCTTGCAATGGACAAGCGTTCGCATCGCCGATGCTCCGGCGACGTTTTCCCAGCAACTGGTGAACAGCGATATTGACCATACTGGGGTTCTGCGTGAGGCAGTGATTCATCTGCCGCAACCTCTTGCGCCGCAGCAAACCATCGCGGTCGACCTTACCTACGAGGGAACCGCTGCTCTTTCCTCGACCCGGCTGGAGCAAATCGGTACTCCGACGGAGGTAGCGGAGTCCTCCGATTGGGACCGGGTTGCGGACGATTTTGTGGGCTTACGGGGCTTCGGCAACGTGGCCTGGTACCCGATCGCTTCTGTCCCGGTGGCTTTGGGCGACGGAGCCAAATTTTTCTCTGAAGCAGCGGAGGAACGGCAACGTCAGAGCCAGGCCACGGTGACCATGAAGGTGACCGAGGAGTTTTTTGGCGAAGCACCGAATCTGGCCGTATTGGATGGCGAGACTTTCACCGTAACGCCCACCACCCAACCGGCAGCTTCAGTACCCGGAATCGTCACCTGTACGCTGCCGCCAACGCGGTTGGGCTTTGCCTCGCCCAGCCTCTTTCTGGTCACCCGTACCCGGCAGGAGGGCGATGGGGTGGCGGTGTTCGCGCGGACCGAGGATGTCGCGAACGCTCAGGCCTACATGAAGTCAGCTACGATGGTGGTTCCGCTGATCCATCGCTGGCTGGGCACGGAGCCTCGAGGCAATCTCAATATCGTCGATCTGCCGGAGAAGGGCGATGCCCCGTTCGAAGATGGCTCCGTGCTCTTCACCAACGTGCAGAACGCCGAACCGTATAAGCTGGGCGACACGCTCATCCACTCCCTGACCCATCTTTATTTCCACTCTTCGTACCCATGGCTGCAGGAAGGCGTGGCCTCGTTCATGGGGTCCCTATGGCTGGAGCAAAACCTCGGAAAGGATGCTGCGATTCAGCGTTTGGATAATTCCCGCGGCGCTCTCTCGCTGGCTGAGCCGGGGGATTCTGCTTCAGTGTCACAAGCGTTGGTGACGGCTAGAGACCCGGTGTACTACCGCACCAAGGCGACTTATGTTTTCTGGATGCTGCGCGACCTGGCCGGGGAAGACGCGCTGGCGCGCGCATTGCGCGAGTATCAACCGGGGTCGGATATGACGGGAAACGAGTTCGAGCAGGTGCTCGAACGGGCGAGCGGCAAAGATCTGAAGTGGTTCTTCGAGGACTGGGTCTACCACGACCGCGGTCTCCCTGACCTTTCGATTGCCGGCGTGTATCCCAACAAGGCTACCGTGCCCGGCTCCTATATCGTCGCAGTTGATGTGTCTAATAGCGGAACGGCCGAAGCAGAGGTTCCGGTCTCTGTCTCTTCCGGCACAACTACGGTGACGGAGAGGTTGCGGATTCCCGCAAAATCGCGGATAAGCCATCGCTTCCTGCTGCAGGGCCAACCGGCGGAAGTCGCGGTGAATGACGGCACCGTTCCCGAAGTGGAGGCCAGTGTGCACCGGCAGACTCTGGCCGTTCCTGCAGCTTCGAACTAACCGCGTGAGTGGCATCTCCCCTTTCGGCATTAGTTCTCTACTGGCTCTTCGATCGCTTTCACTTCAGGATGTTGCAGGGTTCCGGTGATGGCGAAAGGGTGGTCGGCTGACCCGCCCTTCAAGTCTATTTCGCGATCAAATGAGATTGTGCCCGACAGAGGAATCGCCTCCTGACCGTGAGCAAGCAGGCTGTGCGTTATTTTGATGGTGCTCTCCGCAATGGCTGCATCGGCGCTCCATTGGTCAAAGTGGAGGAAGGGCTGCGCGGCCACAGGCAACGGCTCCTCCGCAGCCAATCCGCCTTTGGTCCAGTCCCAGCGCAAGCTGCCGGCGGCAGACCGGACCAGGTCCTGGGCGTCGTAGCCGGACATGGTGATCTGGGCGGAAAAATTCGCCAGGCCGCTGCCCCAATGCTCATCGAAAATACTGCCAAGCGCGCTGGGTGCGGCGTTGGTTACTTGCACATCAAGCTGATATTCCGGCTGGTCACCGGATGCGTCCACCGACCCGGCAAGATGCATCGTTCCGTTCGCAAGATGGCCATTCAACGAACGTATCTTTATTGAGTTTCCGCTGATGTCGATCGCGCCCGTCGCCTCATGCACCACCAGCTTTCCCGTGGAGAGGGCGCCGACCCGGACCGTCCCGGAGAGATCAGGCCACTGGGCGGAGCGGCGGTCGATACGATTAAGAATTTGTCGCAGTAGTTGACCGCCTTCGCTGGTACCCAGCAACGTAGATTGAAGTGCGGCCAAGTCCAGGGTGGGGAAGACGAGCGAAAAATGGCCGGCGCAAATCACACCGGGAGCACAAAGCGTCGGGTAATCCAGTGTTCCTTGGGCCTCGAGCTTTCCATAACTAATGGACGCGTTCGTCCATTCCATCTGCGTGGGGCTGAGAATTGCCTGGGCAGAGGCGATCCTAAGCGGCCGGGACAAGTAGGAGGTAGTGAGGTCCGCATTCCGAATGGTGATGCTACCTTCGGCCGTCGACCCGATCACCGGATGCTCTGAGTCGGGCACAGGTAGCAACCACTTACCGCGCACTCCAAGGTCAAGAGCCGCGGTTCCAACGCCGCTAAGCAATCCGAACGTCTTGCCGAACGCCTTCAGCCGGGCAAGACTGGCAACGCCGCCCAAATGCAGATCGAACCCGGCAGGCGTAAACCGGCCGTCCACAGTCACCGGAACCGGCGCACCCATCGCCAGCCGCACCGGCTGTAGAAGCAACGCTGGAGATCCCTCTGCCTCTGGGATCTCGCAGCGCAGCCGCACTGGGCCCACCAGGAACGGCTTGCCCGAGTCGGGGGTTAAGGTCAGTGTGTCCAACGCCATTTCACCCGCAATCAACGGTTGGCGTCCGTTTTGGCTTGTGTATTGGAAGTGCCCATTAAGGGCTCCGGTGGCCTGGACGCCCCCGGCAAGACCGTTGCGCACCTCCTGCAATCCCGCTAGCACCGCGGCGGCCGGAATGCGATCAACCTGCAGTGCGAGTTGCGCCTGGGGCTCGGTTTGCACTTCTTGAATCGAGCCGGTGAGCCGCAGCGCTCCATCGCCAACCGGAGAGGTACAGGCGATGCCATCCAGGGCTCTTGACCCTCTTCGGAAGGAGGCCTGGCAAGAGGTCTCTACATCCATCGGATGAGGTGGAGTGAATTCAGAGCGGTGCAGTCCCGCGACGGTCAGCTTGCTATTGACGTGTGCCAGCTCAGCGGTGCCGTCCACCACAGCCTCAACATCCAGACCGCCGCGCCAGCCTATATCGCGGCCAAGGGTAAGCCGGCTCAACTGGCCCAAGGGTACGCCGTTCCACTCCACCTTAAGCTGCAACGGCATCTCCTCCAGCAAGGGCGCGCGGTGTAACGTCCCGTCGATGCGCAACATACCTGTGTCGGAGAGGTCGAGAACGAGATCGGTGCGCACCGGTTGGGCGCGAAAGTGCAACTCCCAGGCATCCTGGGAACCCAGCGAGATGGAGAGGTCGGAATTCAGGAACGAGAGCGGCTTCTTCTCATTGCCCTCTTTGAAATTGATGCGCGTATTTTCCGCCTCAATATAGGGAAAGCGCGGAGTACTGCCTGCGTGGCGCTGGCCTGTGGGGGCATTGGGAATATGCGCGGCCTGCACCAGAATCGAAGCAAAGTTCCAACCGCCGTTGCGCTCCCGGACAAGGTTCAAACTGGCGTCGTCGAAATGGATACGGGAGACTTCAAGCCTGCCCCGCCACAACGACAAGAGGCGCAAGTCAGCAACCACGCTGTCGGAGTGCAGGATGGGCTCAGAGCCGAACTGAGGATCTTCTTCGACGGAAAAATCGGAGAACTCAAAGCCGGGCAAGGGCAGCAATCGCAGCTTGACGGAAGAGATATGTACCTGCCGCCCGATACTACGGCTGATGCTGTCGGCAATTCGGTGCTGATAGCGGCTGATGTTCACCAGCGGCGGCAGAACAAAGGCAATCACTGATAGCACAGCGACAGTCAGCAAAATCCACCGCCTGGGCGAAGGACGCTTCTCCTCGCCGCCCATGCTACTGGACCAAGTGGAAGGTGCGACGCCAGCGGGTCTGATCGAAGAAGTGAAGAATGACGTGGGTATAGAACTGGAGCTTGTCTCCCACTCCCTCTTTCTCATACTGATTGTCGGGTTCGATAAAAGACCAGTAAACGAAGAGCGGCCGGCCGACGATGTTTGCCCGCGGCACAAAGCCCCAATAGCGGCCGTCGAGGCTGACGGTGCGGTTATCGCCCATGGCGAAGTAGCGGCCGGGCGGAACCACAAGGTCTTCTCCCTGGATGTAATTGGGAAGTTCGAGGGCCCAGGTAGGCGTCACGTCGCCGCTCTGCGATGGGGAGACGGCGGGGAAATCATCACGGTAGGGAAAGTAGTTGCCGTAGTCCGGCATGGCCGCCTGTGGTTCCTTTTGCGGCTGCCCATTAAGGAAGACCACACCATTGCGTAGGTGGATCCGATCGCCAGGCACGCCGATCACCCGCTTCACCAGGTACAGGTCCGGTTCACCCGGCTTGAAAAAGACGATGATGTCGCCGCGGTGAACATCGCGATAGTAGACAAACGGAGCCCACTTGGTGCGCGGCGCCAGGGTGATACGGTCCACCAGCACATGGTCGCCCACCAGCAGAGTCTTTTCCATGGAGGACGAGGGAATCTCGAAATTCTGAAAGATGAAGGTCAGGGCAAAGAGCCCGATGACCAGCACCGTACAGATGGAAGCAAATGCTTCCAGCGGCGTTTCTTCTGTTGCCTGCTGGCTTTTGGTCTCAGTTTGTGTAGCTTCCATGTTATTGGGCAACAAACCCTCTAATGAATGACGCGAAACGTGCGGCTCCACCGTGCAAACTCCATGACGGTATCGAGCGGGCTCTTCTCGTGTCCGAGTCTATCATCCGGGAGCGTGCGCTCATCGGTAGCCGAAGGCTGGTGGAGCGAGAAGTAAATGATAAAGGGCAAGCCCACGACATTGGCGCGGGGAACAAAACCCCAGTAGCGGCTATCGCGGCTGTGATTGCGGTTGTCGCCGAGCACGAAATATAAGCCGGGAGGGACTACCAGCTCGCCGTTCTGGACATCGTGGCGCATCTGAATCCACCAGCGCGTATCCACTCCGGGATCGGTGTAGAGTTTGGCGGGAAACTGATCGCGGAAATTATCCTGATACGTGCCTTCAAAGATCGCGAACGGTTCACTCTGTTTCTGCCCGTTGACGCAGACCACGCCGTTTTGCAGACGAATGTGATCGCCGGGAACCCCCACAACGCGCTTGACGACGTGATCCGAGGGGTCCAGCGGAAAATGAAATACGATCACGTCATCGCGGTTCACTTGCTCATAGGGTAGGAGCCAGCGCCAGGCGCCCGGGGGCCCGTATACGGACTTGTTTACCAGCAGGAAATCGCCCACCAACAGGGTACGCTCCATGGACTCAGAGGGAATACGAAAAGGCTGCACCACAAAAGTGAGCACGAACAGGGCGATGACGATGATCGACAACAGAGAGCGAAAGGTGTCGAGCAGGTTGGGAAAGACGAGGTGGGTGTGACTGAGGTGGACTACGCGTGGCGCCACAGTGGGCGCCGTAGCTGCCGTAGCTGCTGTAGCCACGACCACTTCTTCCGTGGACACGCGGAAGAACTCCGCTGGTGGTTGGTGGGTCAAGAACCGTTACCTTCTGCCAACGGCTCCCGCGCAGGACTTTGTTTTCTAAGCTTGTCGAAAGCCCGGCGTGCGGCCTCCTGCTCGGCCCGTTTTTTGGTCGTGCCAACGCCGCGCGCAAGTGCCTTGGGCCCGCTTCCCTCCGCTACTCTCACCTCCACCAGGAAGCGCTTGCGGTGATCGGGTCCGCTCTCGGCTTTGAGAACATAATCCGGCGGCCCGGTCTTCTGCGCCTGCAGCAGCTCTTGCAATGCTGTCTTGTGGTCACCCAGGGAAACTCCACGATCCAGCGCCTGGCGTAAATCATTCACGTAGGGCGCGACCACGTGCTCGTTGACGAAGGCCTCAACCGGAACCAGGCCACCGTCCAGATAGAGTGCCGCAATCACGGCCTCGACGCAATTCGCCAGCAGAGTGGACTTCTTCCGCCCCCCACCGCGTTCCTCCCCGCGTCCCAGGCGTAAATAACTCCCAAGGTCGAGTGCCGCGGCCACCTGCGCCAGGTGGCGCCGGCTGACCAGGCTGGCGCGGAGGCGTGTCCACTCGCCTTCATGGAGATCGGGAAAACGACGGAAGAGAATCTCTGCTACGACCAGGCCCAAAACGGCGTCTCCCAGGAACTCCAGTTGCTCGTTATCTTCTTCGCGTGAGCAAGGGGCTCCCTCGGCCTGCCGGCCTTCGGTGGTTTGCTCGTACGCCAGCGAGCTATGCGTCAGCGCCTTCACCAGCAGTGCCTGCTCGCGGAAGGTGTGACCCAACGCTGCTTGTAGCGTATCGGGAGCCGCCTGTGCCATCTAAATCTTTGCCCTTCTCCTACTGTATTGCATGGCGAGAGAAACGATGCGGTTACTGAGGAGTGCCCTGGGACGGCTGGGCGCCCGCCTGGGGCGGAGCGTCGGGGGCGGAATCGTCGTTTCCTGCAGGCTCGGTATGCTCCTGCTGCGGAACCGCATACGGCTGCTTCAGGCCTTTTTCCGCAGCCAGCCTGGTATCCGACTCTCCGTCGCGGACGGTCAGTGCAGCCCGATACTCGGCGACAGCCTGGTCACGCTGGTCCTGGATGTCGTAGATCCGTCCCAGGTAGATGTGCGACCAGGCCAGCATGCGGGGGTCCTTGGAGAGCCGTAGCGTTTCTTCGAAGTCATGCTGGGCACCCGGGACATCGCGGTGCATGATGGCCACCCGGGCAAGAATGAAGTTGGCGCGCGCGACATCACCGGACTTATCAGCCACCGACTGCTGCGCCAGGGCGCCCGCGCCATCGGTATCCCCCTTCATCAATTTCATTTCCGCCAAGTCGAGGCCTTTCAACTCGCGTGGCGACCGCTGCACTACCTCAGACGAACTCTGCTGGTTGAACGTAATATGCTTCGCCCGGTTCAATTCCGCGCTTACATCCATGCCGTAGACCATCTCGCCGATACTTTCCTTAAAGCTCTGCGGGGCCCGTTCAAAGGCAGCGAAGGCGTTGTAGAAGTAATCGGTGAGGACATAGCCGTCGGCCATATCTTGCTGGACCAGGTGGCGGCGCACCGCTTCGGCTGCTTCCACCGAGGCATTGTGCTGGTGCGTGGCGGCCTCCAGATCACTGCGCCGTACATCGGCCGGAATTTTGTAGATGGTCACGCCGGTGTCCATGGTTCGGGCCTCGATGGCGCGAATCATGCACTCAATCGTCAGGGCCACTACGTCGCTGCGATAGGTGTAATTGAGGGGCGCTTCGCGAACAGTCTTCAGAAACGGCAGCAGCCTGTCCAAAGTCGTGGCACGGGCGTACAAGAGGGGCTCAATCTCGTAATGCAGATAAGCGTGGCGTACCTCCCGCATGTGGATGGATCCATTGACAGGCGAGACCACCACGACATACTCGGCTCCGTAGACGCGGGCATTGGTCTGCGCAGGGTCCAGCAGCGGCTCTACCACCACCAGAAAGCGCCGGCCGTTATTGGCCCCGCCAGGTGTCTTGAGGTAGATGCCGGTATCATCGACCATTTTGGTCAAAGGTACATGGAGCTGGACCAGCTCCTTATCGTATTGCGGGCGAACATGGAGCCAGATCACGTGCAGATCGACCAGCTGGGCAAAGCGGCGCAGCAAAGGCAGGATGTTTTCTACTCCACTGGCGTCCGGAGGCATGTCGGCGCCCTCGGCGCTGGGCGCAAGATCCGGTGGCGGCGAGATGAAGAGGGCAAGCGAAATATACTGCGCCAGATCTACGCCGGTGTCGGAAAGCCGATGCTGCACGATGAAAGTGCAGATTTTGTCGTGCGCGTCCCGCGCATCCGCTGAAGTCTGGAGCGCCTGGTTGACCTGATCCCGGACCTGCTGGCGCACTGGGTCAGAAGCTGCAAGCCCCTGATCATAGCCGCAAGCATTCAGTGCTACGGCAATGTAGAAGAGCGCCTCGCTATTCTGCAGGCTGATATCAGGACCCGCCGCGTTCACCAGTGCCGTGGATTCGGACCTGCCGCCGGCCGAGGCTTGGGAATCGGAAGAGCTTTGGGCTTGTGCGACCGGGACAGACAAGCAGATCAGCAGCGCAAAAGAGGCGGCCACTAAGCGCACAGGGAGATCTCTGGGTTGGAGGTCGGAATGCTTGCGGTGAAACTGCATAGAGTGCGGCGAGTGGCCCTCTCCAAGTCTATGCATGGCATGAGGGAGGGTCAAACCCGGACAGGAAACCGGGGGACAAAGCCGACAATACTTTGCCAAGGGCTCGCCAGGATATGTGCCCTGGGAATCTCAGCGGTCTCTTCCCAGTCTTTGCCTTTACGGGAGAGAAGCGGAACGTCCAGCCGCGACCGTCGATCGTCCCTAGACCAGGCTAGCCCGGTACCGAAACTCCCGAGAAGGAGAGCAGTACGGTTCCCCGCACGGGCTGCCCAAAGACCTGCGCCGGGGCAAAAACACTGAAAACCAAGCTATCTTCCAACTCGGAACGGGTCTTGCTGTCCATGTTTCCGGAGACGACCTTATAGTCGTACACCCGGCCTTCACCATTGACGCAAGCCAGAACGACGAGCGGATTGTTACCGTCGGCAACGCCTCCGGCGGGCTCGATCGAGGTGTAAAGAAAGCGGGGACTGGAAGCGTTGCCGAGGGGTTCGTCGCGCGCCAGCGCAGGCGACGGGAAGGCAAACATCCCCGTGAGCAGGGCGACCCCGCCCAGCAACGCGACGGTGCTGGCGAAGCCAGCCGTGACCTGCCATATCAGGGGACGGAAGGTATTTTCCCAACGAATTCGACCCCGGGCCAACTTCTCCTGGGCGGTATTGGCGGATTCCTGCGATAGGGCCACGCGAAGCCGCAGACCCAAGTTCTCAGGAGCTTTGGCCGGCCCGATGGAACTGATAAGAGATTGCGCGGTCCGCCATTTCGCGAATTCCCCTGTACAACCGGAGCAAGCTTCAAGGTGCGCGGCGATCTCCTGCATAGCTGCGCCAGCCACGGCGCCGTCGAGGTATGCGGAGAACTGCTTGCGTAAGTCAGTACACTTGCTCACTTGGCCCCCTTGGCACTCATCGAAAGCGCTTGTACCGGGTGAAAAGCGGAGCTTGGGCGTTTTGCCGCCGCCTCCGCGAAAACTGCCAGCCGCTCCTTCAGATGCGCGCGCCCACGCATCAGACGCGACTTTACTGTGCCGAGATTCACCCCGAGAATTTCCGCGACCTCCTCGTAGGAGAAGCCTTCGATGTCGCGCAAGACCACGACGGCCTGGAAAGGT
Organism: uncultured Acidobacteriaceae bacterium; assembly: GCA_963743365.1. GTDB lineage: Bacteria > Acidobacteriota > Terriglobia > Terriglobales > Acidobacteriaceae > PALSA-350. Next base: position 15,226 of record CAVUQE010000005.1, on the reverse strand, counting down.
TCGGGAATCTGGCGCAACTCCTCCTCCACCCGGGCACGCACCTCTTCATGGGCGGCGTGGTCAAAAGGTGATTCGTGAGCGTCGATCAGGGTGTCTTTGAGGCAGAGGTGCTGTCCGTCGTTGGACTGGCCAAACTCGGATTCGATGGTAACTTCCTGGCGTTTGTGGCGCCCCCACCAGCGGCGCTGGTTGCTGGCCTCGCGCAGTGCAATACGATAAATCCAGGTGCGCAGACTGGAGTCTCCGTTGAAGCTGCCGATGCCACGGTAAATCTTGATGAAGACGTCCTGGGTCAGGTCAGCGGCGTCCGCGGGGTCGGGAATGGTGCGCGCAACCAGGCTGTAGATGGGCTGGTGATACTTGGCGATCAACCAGGCAAACGCTTCCTCAGAACCGGCCTTCAGTTCGGAGATAATTCCGGCTTCTTCTGACGGGATACTGAGGACGCTGGCGATATTTCCCAAAGCTATGCCTGCCTGCATGCGAAAGTTCTCCATAACATAACAGGAAGCGTCCACTTGCGTCTCCCAATTGCGCACTCGACCGACGACGCAGGGCGCCAGGACCCCACGCCACGCCAGTTTTAATCTCTCTCTTTACTTTAGACACCGCCCAACGATTAAGCGGTTAGGGAAAAGAGATTACTGAGGTGCTGTCGCCGGGGGCGGTTTTTTCTTGTGCGGCTTCGTTGTATCTGGGCCATCGTTGACCACGATCTTGGTGGGCGCCGGCGGCGGTGCAGCGGGGGGCCGGGCGACGGTGGCCTGCGCTTTGGCAATCTGAGCGTCTTGAGCGCTTATAGCCTGTAGCAGCCAAGTGCCAAGGCTAGCCCTGCCATCCTCCAACCCGGCGCGGGCTTCTTCCAGGCTGCTCGCATCTGATGCCGAGCCGGCCAGCCCCGCCGTTTCCGTCACCCGAAGCAATACGTCATAGAGGGCGTCCAGATTGCGGAAGACGGCGAAAGCCGGGGAAAGTGCGGCAGGACCATTGGCGGAGGCGGCGTCTGCCTGCGCCATCAGCGTCGGCAGCGAGGTATTGAGGTCTCGCTGCATGGAGTTAATATCCTGCTGCGTTGTGGCGCGGATATCATTGGGTGCCTTCCAGTGGGCAACGTTGAGGTTGGTAATGGCGTTCTGGACATTGGCCAGTACCGGGCGCAGGTGGTTCATCGAAAAGGCGGTTGGCGCGGGCGTCGCGGCTGCGGCAGGGGCTTGAGCTGGAGCGGCGGGAGGTGGCGGTGCTTGCGCACTCGCGGCACTGGCGCCGCCGAGGAACAGTAGGGTGAGAAGAGCTACTTGAGCCGAGCGAGGGGGACAGAACATTCTTTCTCCCGTGGAAGACGGTGGAGGAGCAGTGGGCCCATGCGGAGGGTTTGACGGATTAGGCATGCTCCAGCAGAATAAAGGATGTTCCTCCCTTTGTGGGCCTGTGGCGCAGCTGGGAGCGCGCTTCCATGGCATGGAAGAGGTCATCGGTTCGATCCCGATCAGGTCCACCAAATAACTCCTTTGTTGAGAACTACTTGCCGGCATCGGCGAGTTACCTTCTGTGTGTCCGAGGGTGCGGAAGGGTGCTGAAATTTCTGCAAGTCCATGGGCAGCATCTATCCTACGACTTTTAGGCTCGCTTCACGCTTTTGCTGGTCGACCGCGCCGGTGTAAACATCAAGCGTTGTGAGGCAACTGGAGTGTCGCATCAACTCCTGAGCAACTTTTATGTCGACACCGAGCGCCCTGAGATTAGTCGCGAGTGAATGGCGGAAGCTGTGCCAGCCGATTCTTTTTCCGACGACTCCAATCCGTGCCAACGTGGGACGAACGCTCTTTTCGAGGATGCTGTCAGGACTGAGGGGCTTGGTCCCTTTGAACCGCACTGACGGGAAGAGGAAATCCAGATCAGCGGCATAGCACGATTGCTGGCGCCACTCCAACAAAGCATTGAGCACAAGGGGGTGCAACGGAACGGGGCGGCAAGACGCATCTGTCTTCGTCTTACCGATCCGGTTCCGTACGCAGGACCTCAACACGTTGACCTCCATCGTTCTCATGTTGAGGTCTGACCAGGTAAGGGCGATCATTTCAGAACGTCGAAGACCAGTGCTGCCAATGAGCAAAACCATGGCCCGGTCGCGCACGGAGAGTTGTTGCACTAGCTCTTGAAATTCCTCTGGTGCGAGCACGTCCCTGTCCCGGAGCCGCTTCTGCGATGTTCTCACTCGGCTGATTGGATTGAACGTCAACCATTCGTGGCGGATCGCATGGTTGTAGAGCACGGCCATGACACACTTCAGCTTCGCCTTCGAGGCGGGTGCCAATGGAAGAGAGTGTAGCCACTCCTCAACTTCCACTGTTCGGATTGCACCAAGCCGAAGGTGCCCCCATCGTGGTTCGATGTAACGCTTGAATAGAAGACGATGGTTATCGATTGTCGAAAACGCCTTTCGCTCCCTGGTGAGTTCATGCAGACGATAGTGGGCGGCGAGATCGCATACACTTTTCGGCGTTCCGATCTCGGCGTTGATAGAACTACGCAGAGCGATCACGTTCTTTTCCGCTTCCCGGCGATTGCGCAGTTTGGTTACGTTCCCGATGATCTGCTTTTTGTATGTCCGCTTTTCCGAGCTATTTTCATACCACCTGAAAACCCAAACGTCTGGAACGGTTTTGCGTTTGAGTTTAAAGAGACTTCCCTGCTGAAATCTGCTCATACAATCTCCTTTGCGCTTTCAATCAGTCCTTGATTATGTTCGCGATCTTCCGGTCAGAGACCCATTCGGTTTGATGACTGGAAACGCATGCGTCCATCGCCCTGGGCGGTTTCATTCAAGTCGGCTCTTGGGCCCACCGGTCTGCGCTAATCGGCAATTGACGCTAACAAGCAATGCACTCATTAGGTTCCCGTCAGGTCTACTCGCGAAGAAAGAAATGGCACAACTATGAAGAGACTCTTGAAAGCTGCTTTATACGCGTTGGCAGCCTTTCCTCGTCGGAGGACTCAGCACCTGCCTCGCATTCATCGTTGAAATCAAGTTTCGGCCCATACCGATCCGGGCGTCGGCAAGATTTATGGGTCGGCTTCCCAAGCATCAACGTGGGTATGCTGGCCATGATCATTACACTCGTCATCTCTCTAAAGAACAGCGGGTCAGTGCCGTGATGCCGGGTCACTGGCATTCTGGCGCGACAAGCCCGCCAGGTTGTGAGGGAGAGTGCTGAGCGAGCTTCAATTGCCTCTACGACAGTAGAAACGGTAAGAAGGCCCTACGGTGAAGGGATCCTAAAAGACAGCGGATTGGAGCGAGGGAGCGCATTGCCGCGCGACACTCAACGTGCCGTGCGCCCACGCAATGGAGCCCAAGCCGCCGGCATTGGTCACCACCGCCACTGGGGCTGGCGGCGAGGTGCCAGCCATGGGGCCTGGTTGATCGGCAACCCGACTCCAATCCGTCTCAACAAGTTCGCCATAGGTGAGTCTTTCACCTCGTGTTCGGCTAGACGGGGCTCTGGCCGGTGGCCAGTCCGCCGTGCGGCCAGCGCTGTGTTACGACCTTGGTGCGCGTGAAGAAGCGTATGCTGTCCTCGCCATATTGGTTAAGGTCGCCAAAAGCTGAGTTCTTCCAGCCGCCATGGCTGTAGTAACCAACCGGCGTTGGTAACGGAAAATTGACACCCACCATACCCACCTCGACCTCGGCAACGAAACGCTGGGCAGCATCTCCGCTGCGCGTAAAGACTGTAACCGCGTTGCCCTGGTGATGGACGTTCGGATAGCTCAATGCCTCCTCGAATGTCTCCGCACGAACGATCTGCAGAACGGGTCCGAAGATCTCTTCCTGGTAGCTCTTCATCGAAGACGTGGCATGATCGATCAGGGTAGGCCACAGGAAAAAGCCCTCCTCGTGGCCCGGCAAGCTCCGACCCCGCCCGTCGATGACCAATTCGGCACCCTCGTCGACAGCCAGTTGGATGTAGCCTTCGATCTTCTTCTTGTTCTCGGGGGTGACGACCGGACCCATTTGCGCGTTGGGGTCAACGGAGACGCCGACCCGCAGCTTGGGAATCTCCTGCAGCAGGCGCTCGCGAACCGCCTCGGCCATCTTCTGGCCAACGGGCACGATCACCGGCATGGCCATGCACCGCTCGCCGGCGGAGCCAAAGGCCCCCGCGAGGACGTCCGCGACGACCTGGTCAAGATCAGCGTCGGGAAGGATGACGCCGTGGTTCTTTGCTCCGCCCATGCATTGCACGCGTTTGCCGTCGCCCGCGCCGCGCGCGTAGACGGACTTTGCCACAGCCGTCGAACCGATAAAGGTCACGGCCTTGATGTCCGGATGATCCGTGATCGCTTCGCCGACCTCCTTGCCGCCATGCACGATATTGAGGATCCCCGGCGGCACGCCGGCTTCGTGGGCGAGTTCCACGAGCCGGAGGGCAGCGGAAGGAGTACGCTCCGACGGCTTCAGGATGAAGGCGTTGCCCACCGCGATGGCCGGGGTCAGCATCCAGAGCGGGATCATGCCGGGGAAGTTGAAAGGCGGAATTCCGGCAACGACCCCGAGTGGTTCGCGGATGGAATAGACATTCATGCCAGGACCAGCGCCCTGTGTGAACTCGCCCTTCTGCAAATGTGGGACACCGCAGATAAACTCCACCACGTCCAAGCCGCGCTGCAACTCGCCCATGGAGTCGTCCAGCAATTTGCCGTGTTCGGAGGACATCAGGCGAACCAGTTCCTGCCTGTGCTCTTCGATCAATGCCTTGAACTTGAAAATCACCCGGGCCCGGTACTGAGGGTTGGTCGCGGCCCAGGCGGGTTGCGCCGCCTTGGCGACCGCGACAGCCTCCGCCAGGATTGCGGGGTCACCATGCTCCAGACGAGCCTGTACCTGCCCGGTGCTCGGATCGTAGACCGGGCTGGTGACGGCGCCAGTGCCTGTGACGCTTTGGCCGTTGATGAAATGGCTGATGGTACGCATATGGTCTTCCTCCTTCACTCTTGACTTCAAAACGGGCAATGCGCTTGAGGAGCGACTAGCTGCGTCGCGGCAGACGCACTCACGTCGAGCGAGACAATTCGCACCGAATTCTGAAACACTTCTCGATCAGGGATCGCGGTGCTCTGCTCTCTTACGGTTTGCCGCAAGAGAGCGTTCGATTAAGCTCATTTGAATTCTCGCGATGGCGTTGCAAGCCGGGCCGAACGGCCATCGTTGGCGAAGCGAGCGATCTGCTCACTGCAAAGATGGTTCCGGCACCCAGTTGCACATGAGGTTCCGTGATAGTGCCTACCATGGCCAATTCTCCTTCAACAGAGCTGCCCGACAAGGAACGATCCGGACCTACTTATTGAGCGACAAAAGGTCGATCAACACAATTGGCCAAAAGTATTGGGCGATACCTTGGTATTGAAACCCGTGCCAGATGCGACCGGCTCTGAGATGGACAGGAAGCATGCCGATACGTTCGAGAGGGATGCGTCCTGATCGTGTCAGTGTGATGACCCGCTCTTATCAAGTGGGTGGGTCATGTCTTCTGGCCGTACCCAGTGATCGAATTGGTCAGCGGTAAGGAAGCCAAGCTTTAGAGCGGCCTCCCGAAGGCTGATGTCTTCGAGGTAAGCAGTGCGGGAAATCCTGGCTGCCTTCTCGTAACCGATGTGTGGATTGAGGGCGGTCACCAGCATCAGCGAATGGTCGAGGTGCTCCCGGATTCGCTTTGCATTCGGTTCGATTCCTTTGGCGCAATGCTCGTTGAAAGATCGGCAGCAGTCCGCGAGCAGTTCGACCGAAGTGAGCACGTTGTGCAGGATCACGGGCTTAAACACATTCAGTTGAAAATTGCCCTGCGAACCGGCGAAGGCGACAGCGTGGTCGTTACCAAATACCTGAACCGCGACCATCGTCATGGCTTCGCACTGCGTTGGATTCACCTTCCCAGGCATGATCGACGAGCCTGGCTCATTTTCGGGAATATTCAGTTCGCCAATTCCCGCGCGCGGCCCAGAAGCGTACCAGCGCACGTCGTTGGCGAGCTTCATCAGTACGCCGGCGAGAGTTCTCAAGGCGCCGCTCACGGCGACCATGCCGTCATGTGCAGACAGCGCGGCGAATTTGTTGGGCGCGGAGGTAAAGAGCTTGCCAGTCTCCTCCGCGATATGCCGGGCAGTCACTTCACCAAATCGCGGATGAGCATTCAGTCCCGTGCCGACCGCTGTTCCGCCGATTGCTAGTGGATAGATAAATACAAGCGAACTGCGAATACCTTCAAGCGCCTCGTCCAGCTGCGCAACCCAGCCCGACACCATCTGCCCGAAAGTGACCGGAGTTGCATCCTGCAGGTGCGTCCGGCCAATCATGACGACGTCGTGATACGCCTGCGCCTTTGCGCGCAGGGTGTCACGAAGCTCACTCACGGCCGGGACCAGCAGATTAACAACCGCTTCGACCGTAGCGACATGCATGGCCGTTGGAAAGGTATCGTTCGACGATTGACTGTGATTCACATCATCGTTCGGATGAATGGGCTTCTTCGAACCCACAACTCCTCCCGCAAGTTGGATCGCACGATTGGCGATCACCTCGTTTGCGTTCATGTTGGTCTGCGTCCCGGATCCGGTCTGGAAGACGACCAGAGGAAACTCAGCATCCCACTTGCCTTCAATTACCTCTTGCGCCGCGTTCACGATCAACTTGACTTTGTCTTCGGGCAACTCGCCAAGCTCACAGTTGGCCAGGGCCGCGGATTTCTTCAAAATACCGAGCGCGCGGATAACCGGTCGTCCCCACCGAAATCGTTCCACGCCAATGGTGAAGTTCAAATGCGAGCGTTGCGTCTGAGCGCCCCAGAGATGCTCCGGAGGAACCTCGACCTCGCCAAGAGCGTCCTCTTCGATGCGAAAATAATGTGCCGCTGTTGTGTCCTCAGTCATATCGTCGGATCTCCTGAGGCCGGTCTAAGATGCGCTCAGATAAGGTTCGTAGACCGGCTCCCAAATGTTCGCCTCGATCCCGTGCATCAGTTCATCTACGCTGGTCACCTGCGCCTCGCCGTCGAGGATCGCTTGTCTGCCAACCGCTTCGCCGATGAGCCTGCCGAGCGCCCGCGCTTCCGACAGAGGCGGCAGAAGGCTTCCCTCCTTATCCTTCTGCGTCGGCAGATGGCGCACCAATTCCCTGGCTGCGGCTTTGACCATCGTGTCGGTGACATGCCTTGCCCGGGAGGCGACGATTCCAAGGGCCAGTCCGGGAAAGATATAGGAGTTGTTGGTTTGCGCGACAGGCACTCGTCGTCCGCCAACATTCACCGGTTCAAACGGACTACCCGTACCGACCAACGCCCGTCCTTCGGTCCACTCCATCAAATTTTGTGGAGTCGCTTCGCTGCGCGATGTAGGGTTGGAGAGAGGAAAGATCACTGGCCGCTCAACATGCTTTGCCATTTCGCGCACGGCCTCTTCAGTAAAGGTACCGGCCTGTCCTGAGACGCCGATCAGCACGGTCGGCTGCACGTGGCGAATCACCTCAGTCAATGTGATCTCGCCATTCGGCTGACGCCAACTCTGCACTTCCTCTTCGTTGCGAGCATAAGGCAGCTGCTCCGCATTCACGTTTGCCCGCCGCGCGGTAATGAGCCCGTATTGATCGATTCCATAAAAGCGTGCCCGCGCCTCATCATTTCCGACGCCACGGTCTTCAATGAACTGCGTCAGCAACTCGGTGATACCGAGGCCCGCACTGCCGAAACCGAAAACCACAATTCTCTGTTTTTCCAGTGGAACTCCGGTAACGTTGATGGCGGAGATCAGCGTCGCCGTAGCTACGGCAGCGGTTCCCTGAATATCGTCATTGAAGGTGCAAAGCTGATTGCGGTAACGCGCCAGGAGTCGCGCGGCATTGTTGCCGGCGAAGTCCTCCCACTGCAGAAGCACATGCGGCCAGCGCGCCTTGACGGCCTGCACGAATGCATCGACAAACTCGTCATATTCCTGCCCGCGCACGCGGTTGTGCCTCCAGCCGATATAGATCGGGTCCTTCAGCCGATCCTCGTTATCTGTGCCGACGTCGAGAAGGATGGGCAGGCAGTGCTCCGGATGAATTCCACCCAGCGCCGTATACAGTGCCATCTTTCCGATGGGAATGCCCATCCCCCCTGCCCCTTGATCACCAAGGCCGAGAATACGCTCGCCATCGCTGACCACGATGCATCGGACGTCATCGTAGCGCGAATGGCTCAGAATCTGCGCAATACGATCTTTGTTGGGATAGCTGATGAACAGGCCACGCGGCTTTCTCCAGATTTCGCTGAACCGCTGGCAGCCCTCGCCCACCGTGGGCGTGTAGACGAGCGGCAGCAGTTTTTCAACGTTGCCCACGACCAATGCATAGAAAAGCGTTTCATTGATGTCCTGCAGATCACGCAGGAGTGCGTATTTGGTAAACGGCGTTGCCTCGTTGTCGAGCGCCTGCATGCGCCGCTCGAGCTGTTCCTCAAGTGTGCCTACGTGCGGCGGCAACAGGCCATGCAAGGCAAAGGCATCGCGCTCGTGATCGGTGAAGGCAGTGCCTTTGTTGAGCCGCGGAGTATTAATCAGATCGAACCCTGAGAGTGAGACCATGCGTGCTTCTTTATCGGTTGGCAATTGCAATGAATTCGCCATATTCGCTCCTCCGTGAGAGCCGTTCGAAAAAATCGTCCCTGCTCGTTTGACTTCATCTCATAGCAAGCGATTCACAGTTTGCGACCCTGCGATACCGCCGACCGATGCGAGCCACCACGAACTCAGCGTCGTACCAGGGAATCACACCAAAACTATGCCGAGAAATCAATTGGACGATGGTATTGGTCGAGACGTTGGTATCGGTCGATACTTTCGTCCAATGGCTTCGCCTCTGCGCTTCTGGCATGATCACAGCACTTGAGGTTGGTCTGATTTAGATGAACGCGAACGACCCGATTGAAGACTCCAGCAGAGGAAACTACACAAGGTTAGGCGGCGCAAGAGTCATGATCGCGACCGCGCCGGCATCCAAGGCAATGATCGAACTTATTGGGGTTTTGGGTCCAAACCGGAGGCTTGGCCTGATCGGCGTATCCTCCGATCCTATCGAGCTGGCTCCGCCTCAGCCTATCAAGGGCAGCAAGACTATTGAAGGATGGGCAGGAGTAACGCCGGCGGATTCGGCTGACGCGCTTCGCTTTGTCGAACTGCGTGGAGTGGGCGCCATGATCGAAACCTATCCGCTTGAACAGTCGGCGGAAGTCCACGCCCGCTCGATAATTGGCAAATCGGAGTTTTACGTCGTACTGACCATGTGAGTATCACCGGGCTACGCTGTCCTGAATGCGGGCGAATAAGCTCAGGGCGGAGCATGGGGCGTGGCCCGATCCCGACTAACGAGGAGACGATATGGCGAAGGCGCAGCGGAAGGCACAAGAGATGTTTGTTCGCTACTCGGATGGAGTGGAAACGATCCAGCATGGCGAGGCCGAGACGGTGGAGGAAATCGCGGCGACATTGCTGGATATTGCAAAAAGAGTAGGAGACCGGCAGCGTCATACAGTGCGCGCAGTTCACGCGAAGAGCCACGGTCTAGTGAAGGCCCAAGTGACAGTTCTGACGGATCTTCGCGAGGAACTACGGCAAGGTCTATTTGCGACACCAGCGAGCTACGGCGCAGTTATGCGATTCTCAAGCGAACCTGGCGACGTACTGTCCGACCACATCTCCACTCCGCGCGGTCTTGCCATCAAGGTCGTCGGCGTGGAGGGAGAGATGCTTCCAAACCATGCAGACCAGGTAACCCAGGACTTCATCTTTAATAATGCCAGTACATTTGCCGCGAACGTAGACGACTTCCTAAGAGCCATCCGGTTGCGTGCAAAACACGCAGATGATTCTGAGGCATTGAAGCAGGCGGTGAGCTCCGCGGCACAGACCGCGGAGGAAGCCCTCGAACTGGTTGGACAAAAATCAGCCCTCCTCAAGGGCTTTGGCCATCCTCCTACCCATCCACTTGGGGAGACGTATCACACTGCGGCGCCGCTGCGATTCGGCGACTATTTTGGCAAGATGCGATTGGTCGCCTTATCCGATAACCTCAATGCGCTCCAGGGCAAACACGTCGATCACCCGCACTCATGGAACTGCTTGAAGGATAGTGTCGTGTCGTTCTTTCAAAAGGAAACGGCAGTGTGGGAGCTGCGCGTTCAGCTCTGCACCGACCAGACGAAGATGCCTGTCGAGGACGCCTCTGTCGAATGGGACGAGAGGCTCAGCCCTCCTCTAGCGCTTGCCCGGATTACGGCGCAACCTCAGAACGCATACTCGGATGCCCGCCGTCTTTGGGTTGACGAGCAGCTCAGCTTCACTCCCTGGCATAGCCTGGCCGCGCATCGGCCTCTAGGCAACATCATGCGCGCCCGCTTCAAGGCTTACCAAGCATCCAGCCAATTTCGCCATACCGCCGAGGGCCGCCCGACGGTTGAGCCTCGCTCGATCGAGGAACTGCCCGATTAAGTTTCTGCGGGCGCGCGCCATTCTATCTGCCGAAGGAAAACTGGCGCATATACCAAAGTATCCCCGATACCATCGTCCAATTGCGCTCCTTCCGCACTTCTGGCTCAATCGAGAGTAGGAGGGAAGGATGAGCGACACACGCCAAGAAGGGAAAATACGCCTGGTTCGTCATTGCGATGCTTTTTGGAGGGTTACGTTCGACCTTCCGCCCCTGAACATTTTTGGACCCGCAAACATTCAACAACTCGAAGAAGTTGTGTCATCGCTCGAATCCGATAATCGAGTTAAGGTTGTTGTTTTTGACAGCGCGATTGACGGATTTTTTCTGACCCACTATGACTTCCTGGCCAAGCCTGAAGAGTCTGCTAAATTCCCTGTGGGACAGACTGGCCTGCAGGCTTTACCTGACATGCTTGCCAGATTGAGTCGTGCGTCTGTTGTCTCCATTGCATCCATACGGGGCCGTGCGACCGGCGTCGGAAGTGAACTAGCCCTGGCAAGCGATATGCGCTTTGCCAGCCGGGAAAAAGCCGTTCTCTCGCAATGGGAAGTCGGCGCCGCGTTGGTTCCAGGAGGCGGACCCATGGCTCGATTGCCGCGTTTGATCGGTCGCGGGAGAGCGTTGGAAGTGCTCTTAGGTGCGGATGATGTCAACGGCGATCTGGCGCAGTTGTATGGCTATGTGAATCGTTCGCTGCCCGATAATCAGCTGGACGCGTTTGTTGATGCCCTCGCCGAAAGAATCTCATCCTTTGACAAACAGGCGATCGCAGAAACGAAGCGGCTGGTTGACCTGAATAGCTTGCCTCAAGACGCGGAGATTGTGCCGGAGTGGGAGGCGTTTATTGCTTCAGTCGGCCGACCTGCGGCCCAGGAGAGACTTCGTGCTCTGTTTGAACGAGGCTTTCACGCGCCTGGCGATGTTGAAACCCGGCTTGGATACCACGTCGGATTACTCGGTGGTGCGGTAGCTGGGGCCCAAAGATAACGCTCGAATCGCGGCGAGACAAAGTGAATAGGGGGAGCAATGAAGGCGACAAAAGAACTCCATGATCTCGGGCAAAGCTTGTGGCTCGACAACATTACGCGTGACTTGCTGGACAACGGAACACTCAAGCGCTATATCGATGAGCTTTCCGTCACAGGATTGACGTCGAACCCGACCATCTTTGAACATGCCATTTCAAAGAGCAAATCTTATGACGCGGAGACTGGCCGTCTTCTGTCGACCGGGCTTTCGGGCGAGGAGTTGTTCTTTGAACTGGCCCTGCAGGATCTCACTCGAGCCGCCGACCTCTTCGCCTCAGTTCACGAGCGAACGGCAGGCAATGATGGTTTCGTCTCCCTCGAGGTATCGCCTCTTTTAGCCTATGACACCAAGGGATCGGTAGCCGCAGCAACTAAATTGCACAAGAAGGCGAATCGTTCGAACCTCTTCATCAAGATTCCTGGAACGAAGGAAGGAAATCCCGCGATTGAGGAAGCGATCGCCGCTGGTGTCGCCGTCAATGTCACCCTTCTTTTTTCCCGGGAGCACTATCTGGCCTCGGCGCACGCCTACATGCGTGGGCTCGAACGGCGGATTGAAGCAGGCCTCAGCCCGGATGTTCGATCCGTAGCCTCAGTGTTCTTGAGCCGATGGGACGGCGCAACGATGGACAAAGTGCCGGACCAACTACGGGACAAGCTTGGCATCGCCATCGGACAGCGGGTATACAAAGCCTATCGCGATGTCCTCGACTCCGACCGCTGGCAGCGTTTGGCCAACTTTGGCGCTCGGCCCCAGAGGCTCTTGTTTGCCAGTACGGGAACGAAGGACCCAAAGGCCTCCGACGTGCTTTACATCCCCGCTCTGGCGGCGCCAAACACGATCAACACAATGCCGGAGAAGACGCTTCTGGCCTTCGGTGATCACGGCAAGCTGGCCGGGACTCTCCCGCGAGACGGAGGTGACTGCGAGAGCGTTCTAGACAATTTTCAAAATGCCGGAGTTGATTTAGAACAACTGGCGGCTGACCTGCAATCGCAGGGTGCCAAGTCCTTCGATGAATCTTGGAAAAACCTACTCAGCGCGATCGAGTCTAAGGGGAAAGAGTTGCAGCCCGTTTCCTAGTCAGCGCGGCTCTTGGCATTTCGAGGGCTTTGGCCAAACGTCTTGCAGAAGCTTTGGCTGCAAGTCTCAAGAATGAAGATCGACTGATCCTCTATCAGCGAATCCCGGGACTGCGCCGGCTGGCGGACATCAACCAGAGATTGCGAGGAGAGAACACTATATCAGGATCCGCTTGGGGAAGAGTCGAAATCCGGCTTCCAGCGCTTCTGTGGTAGGACTTACCGTCGCGGCTGCATTGTGGCCACGGTGCCAAATTCGGGTACGGGCATATGGCCGGCTCCGTGGTTGAGGGGCATTTTCGTGATCCGAAAATCGGAAGATTCGATCATGACGAACACCTCGACGGGAACCGAGTTGATGTCTCCATGAGTAGATGGCCCGCAGGCACGCGCGTGTCCACGACCAACTCACTACTCTGCATGCGATAGTCGGCGAAAACTCGATCACGCGAAGCCTGCACTAGCTTGTCATGGTTCGTCTCGACCCTCCAGCGACTTCTCGTCACGCCAGCTTGGCAGCGAGAGGAGCCTTCCCCGGGCGCGTCAGACTTTCGTCCTTCGGCGTTGCTTCTCTTAGTTCGCCCGTTGACAAATCAAAAACAAATCCGCGAATTACTACGTCCGAAGGAATCCAGGGGTGCGACCTGAGTTTCAGTACCTGCTTTTGTGTCGCCCGATTCACGTCGGTATAGAAGTGGAATTTATCGGGAGCTACGGCCCACACGCCGCATTGCGTGTGAAGGTGGTTCTCGAACTCTTCTTCCGAAAACATTTCCATTCCGCAGCCAGTGTGCCCGATGACCATGACTTCTCGCACGCCCAGAACGTGAATTGAAAACATGAGAGACCGCACAACATCTACTGTTGCTGCCGTTCCGACGTTCCGAATCACATCCGCATCGGCGGGTTTGATCTCTAGCCATTCGAGCAGCTCGTTCAGGCGGGGGTCCATACAAGTAAGGATTGCTACCTTCGGAGCTGGCTTGTTTGCCAGTGAAGGATCATGGTGCGCTGCATTCTTGCGGTTTACGGCGATCGCGCGTTCGATTAAGCTCATTTGGATTCTCCTAAATCGCGTTGCAAGCCCGGGATGCGGTTTGCGACAACGCGTGGTTTGACGTTGTTTATGCGGAGCCAACGCCGGTGGCATTGACCAGACTTCCGGTTCCGAGGGCTGGAGATCGGAGGATCATGGGCTCGGCTCCAACGAGGATTGTGTCCAGCGGCTCACGTGACCTTGGTCGCGAGGCTGCTGTATTGATTAAGCCAGAGGGACAGAATTGCAACAATTGGACTAAGGTATCGATCGATACCTTAGTCTGATGGAACTCCGGCAACGTTGTAACTCACTGTCGCTTATCGGCAGGCGCGAGCTTGGTGACGCCGTTGATATCGCTCTGATGGTCGGGCCTCGGCAGAAACCGAGAATAAACGTCTCGTTAGGGCTCCGGATGACCCAGTCACGACAATCCAGTTTGTCTCTCACTTAGTAGGCGCATGTCTCCTCGGTGCGCTTGTGGGACTTGAACCTCAGCGGCATCAACGCATGGCGGGTACGAGGACCAACGCCCTCGTAATCGCTACTCAATCCGGCGGCATTGGAACCTGAATCATAGACGTGCGCAGCCCTCTCTTTGCGCGTGCCAGTCTTGACTTAACCGCCGGAACAGTGATGCCAAGAGATTTCGCGATCTCCCGCAGGGAGCATTCTCTTGCCTGCCGGAGTTGGATTACCTCGCGACAGACCGGTGGCAGCTGGCGGATGGCTTTCCGCAACAATTTATGCCCCTCTCCTCGGACGTAGTGGCTTTCAGGGTCGTCCAGAGGGGACCGCGGCTCCCAGGTCGCGAAGTTTCCCACACCACCGTCGCCACCGTCGATCGAAATCTCGCAACAATTGCGCTTCTTGCGCAAGATCATGAGCGCCGAGTTGATCGCAATCCGCGTAAGCCAGGTGGAGAAACTGGATCTCCCCTCGAAATTCTTCATGTGAGTGAACGCGTTCAGCAAGGCGTCCTGGAGTGCATCCTCAGCATCCTGGCGATTCCTGGTGACTCGATAGGCGGCTTGAAAGACCCTGGTCGCATGGCGCTTACTGAGTTCGACAAACGCGTCCGTGTCTCCAGATTTAGCTTTGGACGCCAGCATCTCATCGCTCATCACCATCAGGCTGTATTCAATATCAACACTATTTACCGTCGGCATCGGTAGACTCATAATGACCTCTTGTGTGATTGGTCTCTTCGGATGTTCTGGGGGCATTCAATGGGGAAGCTCCTTGGCGGGGTGATTCATTCACTGACTCCAACAACATCCTGAGCTGTTGGTTCTTGATGAGAAGCTCACATACGCATTGCTGCAATCTCCGCGATTCTTCTTGCAAACCTTCCCCAGGTGACAAACACAGGCCTTCGTGCAGCGGGCTCGCAAAGGGTGAACTCGTCAAGTGCTGCTCTGAGGAGATGGTGCCGCGAGGGGCCTGCTTGAAGGGTTCTTGACGCGGTTGCGAAGTCATAAAGATCCTAGGTGATATCGATAATGCCCTGTGTGGAACCGCTTGATGTGCGGTCATGTCGAGTCTCACTAGACTGCGTACGGC
>CAVUQE010000004.1:0-518592 GCA_963743365.1 uncultured Acidobacteriaceae bacterium | reverse complement strand
GGGAATCGAACTTTGAAAGCCCCGTCCATATTGCTCATTGTGTAGGAGAGCGCCTGGCCCGTGTTCACGATCTGTCGCAGGTTTGCGATATCCGAACCCACGGTCCCGAAGAGTTGGTCGGTGATCGTAAGCCCATGCTTCGTCATGTCGGAGATCTGGGTGAGCTGGTTTTCGACCATCGACACCTGTTTCTCCAACTGTCCAACCAGTTCCGCGTAATTGAGGAGCTGGGTGTACTCGGTTGCGAATACGCCCGGTACCCCTGCATGAGCAGGAGGCGGGCATATCGTCGCAGTCCCCATGACGGCAATCATGGCGACTGCACTTGTGCCTTTAGCTAACCATCTGGATTTCATGTTGTCTTACTCCTTCGTAGTAGTCGATCCAGCTTTTCTCTACCTTCCTTTCTTTCATCCACACCGAGATCCAGCCGTCGCCGTATTCCTTGGCTAGGGCGTCGATTCGGGCTCTGTCCCTCTGGCCGGAGACCCCTAAAAATGCGAGAGCCACTGCGCCGAGACGGAAAGAGATCATGCGCCGTCCGAGACGCTGGACGACGTAGTAATCACGTTTGGGCATTGCCGTCTGCAACAGCTCAATTTCTCGACCGTTGAGACCGGCGTACTCGTAAAACTGCCTCATGCCCTCATTCCCTGCTTCACCGTTGGGCAGATAGATCTTCGTTGCTGTGCTCTGAAGAATGGCCGAAGCGATAGGCGATTCCTTGATGTCAGCCATGCTCTGCGTTGAGAGAACAACCACCGCATTCTTTTTCCGAAGGGTCTTCAACCAGTCCTGAATTTTGTCTCGCCACGCCGGGTGCTTCAGAAAAAGCCATGCCTCATCAATCGGGACCAGCGTAGGGCTGCCATCCAAGGCACGTTCCATGCGACGGAACAGATAGAGCAGGACGGCCATGACGGTAGCTTCGCCGTAGGAGCCGCTCAGGAGTGTCTCCATCTCGCAGACAACGAAACGTGAGGTCGTGAGACCGTCATTGCGAGAGTCCAGCATCCCACCCAAGGGACCGTCGATGACATAAGGCTGAATTCCGGCTTTCAGCTTTTCGTCCTGAAGATTGGCCTCCAGCTCCGTCAGTGTCCGGCGCTCGCGAGGAGCCGTCGCTAACTGCCGCAACGCATGGTTGATCGTGCTTCGTTCAGAAGGGCCGATCTCCACGCCCTGCAAACGTAGAACAGTCTCGACCCATTCCTGTCCCCATCCGAACTCCGCATCGTTGTCAATGTCGCGGAGCGGCTGGAATGAGAGTCCACCTTCACCGATGTCATAGAACCGACCTCCGGCGGCCTTACAAAGACCATAGAGCGAGTGCCCCTTATCGAACGCGAAGACCTGTGCTTTCGTGTATCGGAACCACTGAGCAACCAACAACGCTAACTGTACTGACTTGCCGGCCCCCGTTGGGCCTACGATGAGGGTGTGCCCCACATCGTTGTCATGCAGGTTGAAGCGATAGGGAGTGCCGCCCTGAGTGGCGGCATAGATGAGAGGCGGAGAGTTAGGCGGCATCAAGGCCGAAGGGTTCGTTTTCTCGCCCGCCCATACCGCCGAGATCGGCATCAAGTCAACGTAGTTGCGGGTGTGCGCAATCACGCGCCGCACTTGCGCGACACCGTTTCCGGGGAGAGTTCCAAGAAAGGCATCCACTGCGTTGATGTCTTCGACCCTAACGCCGAATCCGCGATTGATGAGAACCTTTCGGAACTCACCAATCATATTGTCCAGAAACTTCTTATCCTTCTGCTGCAAGACGATCGAGGACGACAGATAGCAAAAATGCACGTCCCCCGATGTGGCTTCGGCCAGCGCCCCATCAGAGTCCGCGACCATCGACATTGCAAAGTGATTTAGTTGGCCTCCGCCCTTGCCCTTGAAAACCTGATCTTTCAAACCTCGCTGCTGAAACTTCCACTTCTGCCCTATTTTCGAGATAACCCCTTGTGCTTCCGAAGGGTCCATAAGAATTGCCCGTGTATTCCATCGATACTCACACGGAATCGTATCCAGTACAGACAGTGCGCCTGGGTAGGTGGACCTGGGGAAGCCATCCACCGACAAGGTACGCAAGTGGCGGTCTCCCATCATTGTGTCCATACCGCCGCGGAAGTCTTCCATTGCGAGAAGGTCATTTAGAAACACTGGAATCTCAGGCTGGAGAACGGGGCCTTTGATCCCGGTCAAACAGCGCCGGAGATAAGCCAGCAGATCGTCATCGACCCGCTCAAAGCCACCGCCGAGATTTGTGACAACCGCCTTGAGCCGAGTTACAGGGAACTGGGCTGCGAACACATCCTCGAACTGGCGGACCTTTGCCTTGAAAAAGCGAAGAGCCTCTGCACCAGAGTTCGTTCCGTCGCTGATGTCCTTCTCAGCTCCTGTCAGCATGAAGCCTTGCAGTTTTTCCGTAGCTGCAATGGGAGGCATATACGAGAGCGTCAAAAAATACTCATTTTCAAAATGGCTTCCTTCTTGTCCGAATTGCTCCCGGCGCTCCCTATCAATCAGAGCCGTTACATGATCGGGAAAAGCGCCGTCTGGCGAGTAGCCGCTGGAATAGGTTCGGAAGGAATCAACCTGAATCATCCAGCTACTGCCAAGACGAAATATCCTGTTCAGGCGTCGAGCGATGGCGGCCATCTCAGCATGTGTCGCGGACTGAAGGTCCGGTCCCCGGTACTGCCATGCAGCCAGCAGAGAGCCATCCCGTTGCAATACGATTCCGTCATCAACTAGGCCAAACCACAGGAGCAGGTCGGCAAGTCCTTGCGGCTGTTTCCGTGTTTCTCCGAACATTCCTACCTCCAGCTCCGTTTTGGAGTTTTGCCGAGCGACGTGACTCCGCTCTTCGCCGGGTAAAAGTCCTTGTATTGCAGGTGGCGGCTGTACACCTTCCTCATCATCGGATCGGCCTTGCCAATCCTCGCCAGGACCGCGACGATGGCGCCAAAGCCGAGGAAAGCGATAAGGAACGACAGGAAGGTCATGACGCTAACGGCCATCAACGCGGCCCCAAGGCCCGACAGAATGACCAACTCCCTATCGCCACCGAGAAGCTGTTGCGGCCTGCTCAACGAGGTCCGCATGATCGTCTGTTCTGCTTCTTCCATAGCTCTCTCCGAATGGAAGGGAGGAGGCTTGAGTGTTCAAGCTCCCCCCGGTTGAATCGTTTATTGCCGATTACCCCCGAGCAATCGCATGGACCGGTTGGAGTATGACGAAGGTCTCAAATGCCCGTTTCGAGCGCAGCTTCCGTCCTACAAAGAGAAAGCCGTTATACATCAGGCCGCGAAAGAAGAGCTCTTCTGTTATTGGAGAGATGAGTACCGACCACAGGACTTTTCCTGCGGGTACATTTCCATAGACGGGCAGATTCCCCTTCTTCACGCAGACCCAGAACAGCAAAAAGAGGGTGATCGCCGCAAACGTCGCCCATTGAATAGTCCTGCTGTTCACACGCTCCAGCGACAGGATCGGAGCCTTGTCCGTGCCGCTCATCTGCCAAGTGAGTTCCCAAAATGTAATCGCAAGCAACCCTATGACCCACCAATACGGGACAGCCACACTCATCACTGCGAGGCCCCACGTCGCCAGCCACGCAATTGGCAGCCACTTCCGCCGCCATTCCACTTCGAGAGATTGAGAAATGACTACTTCTGACAAGGAACGCATCCTCCGGCTAAAAGCAGTGCAGTCCGCGCTCGCCTCCGTGAAACTCACTGGCCTGCAACCATCGCAACATCTTGAAAGCCTCTTCGCTTCTTGGGTTGACGGTAACTCGACACTCGACCAGGTCTACGCTTCTCTCTTGGCAAAGGTGAAAACAAACAATGATTGACCACACTGACATTACGATACTCGGCACTACAGCTCCAAAAACAAACTCGGCTTCAATGACCCGAAGCAGCTCGCGACAGCCGAGGCCGACCTCGCCGCACTTCGACTCGTTGAGCTTCGAATCGCTCCTATCCCTGGCGGCTTCGACTCCGTACACCTTCAGGAAATCCATCACCACGTTTACCAGGACCTCGACGATTGGGCCGGTGAGCTGCGCCGCGTGGACGCCGGCAACCGACACGCGTCCGAGGTTGCAACGTCGCTAGACGCCGTATTCGACCGGCTGGCACGTGAGAATCACTTGATGGGAGACCCCCGAAGAATGGGGGCATAGCGCCTCTACATACATTTATGAACTTGGAACAATCCGGCCGTTTCTCACTGGCAATGAAGTCGCAGTGCGTGAGTTTGCCGATGAGCTGGCACGTAAGAATAATCTCAGTCTCCAATGGGACGCTGCTCCAGAGATAGGCACGAACGACGCCATGAGGCATCTCGATCAGTTGGAACAGTCTGCGAACATTCGACGCATGGTCATGTTGGCAATGGATACAGATCCCGGTTCATTGCGGCCCAGTCGCGGCACAGTAGTGGAGCGTGGAATTGAACGACTCTTCTTATCAGGTATTCCACTCCCCTAGAGCAAAACGCGCTCTCCAGCTAAACTGGAACTGAGCTGTTACCGAACGATACATTTCATTTTCGTGAGACGGACATACATGCGCCTCCCCCGCATTGTAAGGAAAATCTCTGCGACTTTAGGAATCACGCTTCTAGTCGCAGGCTGCGCGTATTATTACGCGATCACCCCGCATCACAGCTCGGCCCCGCCTGAATCAGCAGAGGGCTTGCTCGACAGAGCAGACACCCTTGCGTGGGGCAATCGTTGGGCCGACGCGTTGCCGCTCTACCAAAAGGCCCAGCAGCTCTACACCAAACAGCACGAGCCCTCCAAAGCGTTGTATGCCCAGGTCAGTCAAATTCCTCCGAACGAGTCCGTGAGCATTCCGGCGATTCTTTGGGCGTTAACGCAAGACCTGGCCCGGCCCGAAGCCGCCGACCCTGAGACCAGGCTGAGAATCCTCACAATTCAAGGGATGCTCGAAACCAACTACGACGCGTTGGAGGCACGATCGACCTGGCAAGACGTGGCCGCGCTCGCGATTAAATTGCATCACTACGAGCTGGCGACTCGCGCCACGGGCGAGCAGGGCATAGCTGCGTTTATCCTCGGCGATACCGAAACTGCGAAAAGGCAGGTGATAAGGGCTTGGGGACTCTCAAAAGTTGAGAAAGATCCAGCTGCAACCGTTCGCTATGCCAGTGTTTTTGGTGCCGGCCTAGTTCAGATTCATCGCTACAAAGAAGCGCTGACCCCTTTGAACCAGGCGATCAAGATTGCTCAAACGAATCCTGAAATTGCCTATCCAACAATTGCCAGTTACGCGAAGATCGATGCCTTGACCGGCCTTCATCAATACGAAGAGGCCATTGCTCTCGCGAACGCATCACTTGCACGGCTGCAAGGTACCCCCTATGACGCCCACAAGTCTCAGGTCTACCTCTCGCGGGGAACAATCAATAAAGAGCGTGGGGATTGGAACGCAGCAATCGCCGACTACCGGCAATCCGTGGACTTCTCTCGCAAGATCAGCAACTACCGCGGGGTCACCGACGCAGGTGGACTCCTCGCCCAGGCGTATCAACATAACGGCAACCTGCCCGATGCCCTTGCGGCGATAAACCGCGCCATTGACGCGAACACCAAAATTCCCGACGAGCTTTACCTCGTTCCGCGCAATCTCGCTATTAAGGCAGAAATCATCGAGAAGATGGGCCATGCCAAGGAGGCAGATGGGCTCTATCGAAAGAGCATCGCGCTTGTGGATGGCATGATTCAGCACGCGGCCACAACCAACATCCAGCGGCAACTCCTCGCGGAGATGAGCGATGTCTATTCGGATTACTTCGCATCGTTGTGTGCGCAAAAGCGCTACGATGATGCCCTCCAAGCCCTCGAAAGGGTTCGGGGCCGTGTCGAAACGGAGGCACTAGAGCACCACGCCAGTCGGCCAGTTCATGCGCCGACGCCGGATGAGAAGGAGCTGACCCGGCTCAATCTCGCCCTGATAAACACTGACGATCCAGCCGCCAGAGCCTCTTTGACCAGCGAAATTGATAACACTGAGTTACAAATCAGTCCTAGTGCGCTGGCAGAAGAAACCACGATTCACCCAGTCCATCTAGCCGAGGTGCAACGCACGCTTTCGCCCAGCGCGCTTCTGATCGAATACGTTCTCGCTGAACGTAATTCGTATGCATTCGCCATCACTCGTACATCGGTCACATCCTACCAACTGCCTCCGAAGGCGCAAATCGAATCGGACTCAAGTCTTTACAGGAAGGAAATCCGCGCTCAGAAAGGTGACGTGGCCCTCGCCCAGCGACTTTTCAGCGAATTGCTTGAGCCAATCAAGGAGTACCGCCAGAAGACAGATCTGATCATAGTTCCCGACAGTTCTCTTCACCTCTTGCCCTTCGCCGCGCTCGCCGATAACGGCTCTTATGTCCTCAAGACCCACACAGTAGACGTTGCTCCCTCATCTACCGTTTTCGACCTGATTCACAAGCGTCTCGCCCAGGAAGCATCTGTTGAAATGCCATATATAGGTGTCGCCGCGTGGACACAGCCTGCGGATACGCGAAATCCCATCGTTCGTGCGATTTCTGGTCCGGAGCGGAGCCAGCTAGCTCCGCTGCCGGACAGCAAGCTAGAAGTAGAGACTATTGCCGCAGATTTGCCCCGGCCAAGCATGATTCTCCTGGGTGCGGATGCTACTGAAACTCGCTTCAAACATCTCTCACTCAACAGCACAGAGGTCATTCATCTCGCTCTGCACGGCTATGCCGATTTGGACTACCCAGACCGTTCCGCTTTGATCTTCGCACCGGATACTTCGGGAACTGAAGATGGGCTCTTGCAGGTTCGTGAGATTCGCGGCTTGCATCTGAGGGCAAAGCTCGTCACGCTCTCAGCTTGCAATACTGGCGTCGGACCCGTGGGCGAGGCTGGCGTTGCGAATCTGGTTAATGCCTTTATCGAAGCGGGCGCTGATTCTGTTGTGTCCACGCTCTGGGAGCTAGAGGATCACACTACCGAGCGTCTGATGACGATGTTCTATTCAAAGCTCGGGCGACATGAGCGCAAGGTTGATGCTCTCCGTATCGCCCAGTTAGACCTCCTCAATCAAGGGCTTCCACCGTACTTCTGGGCAAGTGTTCAGATCGTTGGAGATCCCGACGGCACCTTGTGACATCTCTGGCGATCCCGGAGCGGTCGCTGAGCGCGATGGCGATTTCGCGTGAATCCCAGCATTACCGGCAACATACGCGTTTCCCGGTACGAATCTTGTATGCCTTAGGACTCCTTCCTCCTCCTGCACCTTTCGCTTCGTACTCCAGGGGTGCCTAAATGCGGTGCTGGCGCTACCAGTCCCATGGAACGATATCGACGAACTTACGTGTCGCGCTGCGGGGCCGAGCGTCTGTCGGGAGCGCCTTGACATTTAGTTTGAGCGGCATCTGGCTGGCTATCCCGCTAAATATACAAGTGCCGGTCGGCAGAGATGGTATGGACTCCTCCGTCACGCGGTCGATATAAGATACGGCGCTCGCGATGGCCTTTAGGTCGCGCTCGTTGAGCAGCCTGTGGATGAAGTAGTTGTGAGCCTGGGAGGTGATCGTCGGTGAAATGTCATTCGGCCTTTGGCTGGAAATGGTGACGAACACGCCAAACTTGCGACCTTCTTTGATGATCTCCTCGAAGGTTTCCAGCCGGTAATCCTTCCAACTTTCAGCTTCGCGAAAGGACTCCGTAGAAAGAATGTTGTGGGCCTCATCGATCACGATGCTCAGGGAGCCTGCTTGCCCCGTTTCCTTCTGCTCCGTGTAAAGCTTTTTCGCCAGCAAGAGGGGCAAAGTTTTCTTCATTTCTAAATTGACATCGGCCAGATTCACAACCACTACGTTGCTCTGCCAGAACGTATCGTCGCTATCCATATCGAACACCCTATCGATATCGACCTTCCTCGCTTTAAGTCTGTTTATGACGTGGACCACATGCTCGTTCTGCGCACGGTTGGCCAAGATATCAGAGATCAACTGCAGATACAGAAAGACGAGAACCCTGGACAACAGGCTGTCTTCAAGCGTGAGATTATCGACATGCTTGTAAAGCCTGGTATCGGGAATTTTATGGGGGCTTGACCCGAGATAGCAATCCGTACCTCTGATGTAAAACTCGGAACATTTGTTATGCCAGTTCACGTCAGAGGCAAGGTCTAGCGGGGACCCGGCTTCGTCCTCGGCGGGAGGAAGTATCTCTCTGAAGTAGTCGAGAACAAGGAAGGCCCGAACCTTGTCGCTCATCTGGTAAACGTCCATCACGCGCCGCTTGAGAGTGTTCCGCAAGTATCCCTGCGGGTCATCCGAGTCCATCACCTTGCGATAAAAGCCGATGGCCCTGCGCAAAAAGGGCTTCTGTGTTTTCTCAGTCGCGTCCGCGAGGATCGATGCGACTTCGATATTCAGGATGGCGTCTTCTTTGATCGGGAGCTTGTCGAGATTATCGTTGCGTGTGGACAGGTTGTAGACTTTCTTCTTCGTCGAGATGCAGTCCGTCGACGTGAATTCTCCGTTGAAGTCAAGCAACACAATGCGTACGTTTTGGGTAAACGCTTCCTCGTTGCGCTTCCTGAGAACACTGATAAATTCCTGATAGAGAAATGCCAGCGTATTGGACTTTCCGCTGCCGGTGTTGCCGAAAATGGCAATGTGGCTATTGAACAGGCCGTCCACAGGTATGGCGACATCGAAGTCATGGCCTTCGACGGTCGCGACCGTAATACAGGGGGCGTCCTCGTCCTGCGTCAGGTTATGGACCCGCGTAATTTTCTCTCCGGTAACGATGTAGGCCTCGTTTCCGATCAGCGGGAGTTCCTTCGTGCCGCCAGTAAAGACGCCTTTCTCGTTTATGTAGCCGGAAAGCGCAACCGTTAGAACCCGTCTGTTCCTGTTGACGGTTTCAAACTCTCCCTTGAGTGCCTGACGGTCCTCTTCGATCTTTTCGCCTTCGACTCGACCGATTAGGCTCAAGAAGCCTTTGCGTATCTCGATATAGCTGTTGACAGACAGGTTGCGGAGAATCTCGCCGTCCAAAAACATATCGGACAGGTTCTTGTTCTTATCAACGAGAACAAAGACTTTTCTTCCCTCAACGGCGATAACTTCACCGACCCTGAGAACCGCGTCCTGCGTCAGCTTCGCGACGGTCATTTTGTCTTTCCGGCGAACACGGGCAAAACGCTGCGTAGAGTGTCGTTGAATCGAGGGAAATCCGTGCGGACGTGGGTGCCTGGTGTGATGATGTCAACGTTGTTGTATCCGTCGAACGTTTTCAGAAACGCGTCGCGGTCTTTGTCCTCGAAGGCAAAGATGACCAGCCTCAAAGTAGGGTTCTTCAAGCCACGCTTGGTAACGTCAAGTATGTGTTTGTCGCCAAACGAGAAGCCGAAGGCGACCAGCAGTGTTCCCTCGCGATCCAACTCATTGGCGTAAATCCGAAGAAGCTCATAGTAGGGGTTGTCCATCAGAGTCGTATGGAACTTGCGCGTCTCCGGGAGAACGACGGCGTACTTATCGACAAATTCCTTCACCTGTGCCGGTGTCTTGGTGGGTGGTAGGGGCACGGTGTTAATGATGGAGAAAAGGATGTCATCTCCGTCTTTCTTCCAAGAAAGAGAGCCGTGGATCTTCATCAGGTTGATACACGGGATATCGACTTTGTAGTTGTACAGATTGGCTGCGCTGGAAGTCGTCGTAAAGAACGTGCGAGATGAATACTCCGAACGCCCGGTCAAGCTGGGGACACGCACAAAACCGTCATTCAGGCGCATGGCTGAATACGGGATGGACGCTTTTTCTATGAACAGGTCGTAATTGGTTGTGAAGATGGTCGCCTGCTTTGGCAAGAGCGATGTCCGTCTTTCACCGAGGATCGATTCGACGATGCCGAGATAGTCGCTGTAGTACGACGCGGTCAGATCGTTGTTGGTGTCCACTGTGCCGGCGATCAACTTGTTTGTTGGCATCTGGATTGTCAACAGGAAGTCGTAAAGTTTGAGGTAGGCGGCTTCTTCGTCGCCAGCCTCGAACAACTTCGCGATTTCTCTCTCTACATCGCCAGCCGATGGGATTGCGGGGAACGACGCTCCAGATCCGATCAGGAAATTGACATGGCCGGATTGGAAGGACCGGGCAAGGATTTTAGAAATGTCATCGGCTTGGGCTGCGAGATCAAACACACGTGCCATTGCGCTTCTGTCCTCAACTTTTCTTCGCTGGCATGTTCGGGTACTGGGTTCACTACTATTGTCTCTCCTAAGGCGGCCAGTTTGTAGGACTTAAGTTAATCGAGGCGCCGCTTGGAGAGAAAAAGGGCGAAGATTAAGCTAGATTGTCATTCACGGGCGGGGAGCGTGGGTCGAAAACCAGGATGAAACTAGCTGGGCGTGACCCTGCTGAGACGGACCGTGCTGGAACGCGAAAAGAGGTCCTGAATCGTCTTGCAGAGGCAGACAGTGCACCAGCGCATGCAACGAGGTTGGTGCAGCGTGCTCGCGAAGTTTCTATTGAGCCCGAGTAGGTCCTCATAAGTCGGCCAGCGTTCGCAGATCCGCCGGTGCAATATCCAGGGTTGGCACCAAACACCTAATCACTCATCTCGGTCAGGTCAGGCGTAATCCCAGCGGGGAAGCGATCAGAGCCGCAATTCGGACAAAACGGCCACAGATCACCGATGTGGTGTAAAGTGGTGAGGACACCTCGAGATCACTCCAATGAAAGACAAACGTTCACAGGAAAGCGGCCAGAAGGCTCGGAAGAAAGCGGCGGTCCGTGCGTCGATCACGTTTCCGCCCGCTCTCTACTCAACTCTCGAAGAGATCGCGCGGGAGAAAAAAGTCTCTTTGGCATGGGTAGTCCGCGACGCTTCGGAAAGATACGCCGCAGAGAGAAGCGCCGAAGTGCCTCGGCCAGGTAGAGGATAAATGCCGAGACGAAGCAGCTCCGCAGGGACCGAACTCATCGCGGGAGTGCCGGCTTTGGCAAAGCGAGAAAAGCAAGTTGTCTCCCGAAAGAGAGTCGCCGACCATGGCGAGGTTTACACCGCCGAGCGGGAAGTAACTGCCATGCTTGATCTGGTTAAACAGGAGACAGCGAGAATCGAGTCCCGGTTCTTGGAACCTGCCTGCGGCAAAGGTAATTTTCTGGCTGCCATTCTTGAGCGTAAGCTCCGCGTGGTTGAATCGCGATACGGCAATAGTCAGTTGGATTACGAGCGGTATGCCATCCTGGCCGTGTCCTCGCTCTACGGGATAGACATTCTGGAAGACAATGTCGTGGCATGCCGCCAGCGGCTTTTTGATGTTTTCGAGCGGCAGTACAACTCGCTCTTTAAGCTGGCAGCTACGGACGAATGTCGAATCGCCGTTAAATTTGTTCTGGAGCGCAACATCATCTGGGGCGATGCCCTCACGTTGAAGACGCCGAGCGCCAAACCCGAGCCGATTGTGTTTTCCGAATGGTCTCCAGTCAACGGCAGCATGCTAAAGCGAAGAGATTTTACTTTTCATGCATTGCTCGATCATGGGGCGATGAGAGAACTGCCGCTGTTTTCCGATCTTGGCGAGGATGTTTTCATCCCGACTCCGGTAAAAGAATATCCCTTGACTCACTTCCTGAAGGTTGCCGATCTTGACTGCCATTAACTACAACCCGGATGTCCTCAGCTGCCTGGCTAATCTGAGCAACGATGAAGTTTTTACACCTCCGCAACTGTGCAATCAGATACTGGATTTACTGCCCGCGACAATCTGGAGCGATCAGAGTGCCCGATTCCTCGATCCGGTCTGCAAGTCCGGCGTGTTCCTGCGGGAGATAGCAAAGCGGCTGATGGCTGGGTTGGAGGAGCAGATACCCAACGAGCAGAAGACGAGCAAATCACATTTTCACAAACCAGCTTTTTGGAATTGCTATCACGGAGTTGACATCCTTGCTCTCGCGCCGGTCGGTGTACTGCTCCAAGACCGCCAACGGGAAATACTCCGTCTGCGGCGCATTCAACGACGGGCAGGGCAATATCCGCTTTGATCGGGTTAAGCATGCTTGGAAACATGGAAGATGTACTTTTTGCGGAGTAAGCCAAAAAGAGTTTGACCGGGGTGGCGAACTGGAAACCCACGCCTATGAGTTCATCCACACCAACCAGCCCGAGGAGATTTTCAACATGAAATTCGATGTCATTGTCGGCAATCCGCCTTATCAGCTGAGCGACGGGGGGTTCGGAGAAAGCGCGCGACCGATTTACCATCTATTCGTCGAGCAGGCAAAAAAACTAAACCCCCGCTACCTGACGATGATTACTCCTTCCCGATGGTTCGCAGGCGGAAAGGGACTAGACGGGTTTCGCGGTGCCATGCTCCATGACCACCGCATTTCCCACCTCGTTGACTATCCGAAACTCTACGACGGATTCCCCGGCGTGAAGATCCGAGGTGGCGTCTCGTACTTCCTGTGGGATCGCGACTACAACGGTCCTTGCTCCGTGCAGACGATGTGGGACGGTGAACCCCTCGGTCCGCCGATGCAACGACGTTTGGACGCCTACGACGTTCTGGTCCGCCGAAATGAGGCTGTTTCAATTCTCGACAAAGTTCGCGCTTTCCGCGTCGGCGGGAAGGCCGAGGCAACACTCGATGCGCGTGTGTCCAGCCAGAAACCGTTCGGACTGCGGACCTTCGTCCACGGGGCAGCATCGAGCAAGGGTCTCAAGCACCCCATCAAGCTCTATGGCTCACAGCGCATCTCGTGGGTGGAACGGGCAACGATCGACAGGAACGCGGCGTGGATAGATGAATGGAAAGTGTTGATGACGCGCGTACAGGGCACGAGCGCAGCGGTCGAGACCATGTTCTTGAGCAGGCCCATCATCGCGGGGCCCGGTGAGGCATGCACGGAGTCGTATGTCGTCGCGGGGCGGTTTGCGAATGAGAAGACCGCAAGGTCGTACGCGCAGTATCTGCGAACCCGTTTCGTTCGGTTCCTGGTGTCGCTGCGTAAGCCAACGCAGGACGCTGCGAAGGATATCTACGCGTTCGTCCCAGACATCCCGCTCAACCGCGCCTGGACCGACGAGAAGCTCTATGAGCGCTACGGTCTTACGCCGGAGGAGATCGCATTCATCGAATCGATGGTGAAGCCGATGGATGCCAGCGATGAGTAGTGAGTTCTTCCCGCCGCGCCCGGCATCGCGACCGACGATCTACGCCTACGAGGACACGAACCCGCAGTATGCGGGCCTGCTCAAGGTCGGCTACACGACAGTGGACGTGCAGAGCCGCGTTGCCCAGCAGTATCCGACGTTGCGTCCCGGCAAGCCGCCATACCGGATCGTGCTGGAAGAATCCGCGATGCGCAATGACGGTACAACCTTCACCGATCACGATGTTCATCGCCATTTGAGAATCGTCGGGATTACTAATCCTGAAGGCGAGTGGTTTAAGTGTTCAGTTAAAGATGTCAAGGCGGCCATCATCGCTCTAAAGACTGGAGAGGTGAACGAGGAAAGTCGTTCGCTTGATTTCAAGATGCGCCCGGAACAGAAGGCGGCGGTGGACAAAACGGCTGACTATTTCCAGAGTTTCCGGAAGGAGAACCACGGCAAGCCTCCTCATTTCCTTTGGAACGCGAAAATGCGATTCGGCAAGACATTTGCGGCCTATCAACTTGCCAAGAAAATGGGTTGGCGCAAAGTGCTGGTACTGACCTTCAAGCCGGCGGTGCAGAACGCCTGGGAGGAGGATTTGAAGTGCCATGTTGATTTCAAGGGCTGGCAGTTTATTTCACCTGGGGGCTTGTCGTACGAGGATGCGGATAAGAAGAAGCCGTTTGTCTGTTTTGGTTCGTTTCAGGACTACTTGGGAAAGAACAAAAGCACGGGCGGGATTAAGACCAAGAACGAGTGGGTTCATGCAACCAATTGGGATTGCGTGATCCTCGACGAATACCACTACGGAGCCTGGCGCGAAAACGCAAAGGAGCTTTTCGAGGCGGAAGAGAAGAAGGAAATTGAATTCGGAGAAGGCGCAGGCATTCAGGATTTTGACGAAGAGATTATGCCGATCACGACGGGCGGCTATTTGTATCTCTCTGGCACACCGTTCAGAGCCATCGCATCCGGCGAGTTTATTGAGGAACAGATTTTCAACTGGACCTATTCGGATGAACAACGAGCCAAACAGGCATGGAAAGGTGAGGACAACCCCTACGCATCATTACCCCGCATGGTGATGCTGACTTATCAACTGCCGGATTCGATCCGGGAAATCGCCATGCAGGGCGAGTTCAACGAGTTCGATCTGAATGTCTTCTTTTCCGCTTCGGGGGCTAAGGATAAGGCAAAGTTCACTTATCAAGATCAGGTGCAGAAGTGGCTGGACTTGATCCGGGGCGGATTCCTGGAAACGACTATCGACAATCTGAAACTCGGCGCTAAAAAGCCGCCGATGCCTTACTCAGACGCCCGCCTGCTGAATCTCCTGTCGCATACCTTCTGGTTCCTGCCAAGCGTCGCTTCGTGTCACGCGATGCACAAGCTTTTGGGGCAGAAACAGAACAAGTTTTACCACGATTACAAAGTGATTGTGGCAGCAGGTAATGGGGCCGGGATCGGTGTGGCAGCGTTGCCACCCGTAAAAGAGGCAATGGACGACCCCCTGAAAACGAAGACGATCACCCTTTCCTGCGGGAAACTGACTACGGGCGTCACGGTCAAACCGTGGACCGGCATTCTCATGCTTCGCAATTCGTCCACTCCCGAAACCTATTTCCAGGCTGCATTCCGCGTCCAATCGCCTTGGACAGTCAATAATCCAGACAGTAAGGCACCGAACAAGGAGCAGATCATCAAAGAGGAATGTTACGTCTTTGACTTCGCACCGGACCGGGCCTTGCGGCAGATCGCGGATTACAGTTGCCGCCTGAACGTCAATGAGTCAAACCCGGAAAAAAAGGTTGAGGAGTTCATCAGTTTCCTGCCCGTGCTTGCCTATGACGGCAGTTCAATGAAGCAGATCGATGCCGCTGGCATTCTCGATATGGCCATGAGCGGAACGACCGCAACACTGCTGGCGCGGCGCTGGGAAAGCGCCTTGCTGGTGAATGTGGACAACGGCACGTTGCAGCGCCTGATGAACAACAAGGAAGCCTTAGCTGCGCTTATGAGTATTGAAGGATTCCGCAACCTCAATCAGGAGATTGAGACCATTATCAATAAGTCCGAGGCGGTGAAAAAAGCTAAGAAGGATGCCAACGACAAGGAACTGTCCGCGAAGACGAAGGAAGAACTCACGAAAGAGGAGAAAGAATACAAGAGCCTGCGAAAACAGATCCAGGAAAAGCTCATCAAATTTGCGACGCGCATACCGGTGTTCATGTATTTAACCGATTATCGAGAGCGGAGCTTGAAAGATGTGATTACTCAACTTGAACCTGGACTGTTCAAAAAGGTGACCGGTCTGGGCGTGAAAGACTTCGAATTGCTAGTAAGCCTCGGTGTGTTTAACAGCGCACTGATGAACGATGCTGTCTACAAATTCAAACGGTATGAAGACGCCAGTCTAGTCTATGTCGGTATAGACAAGCACGAAGGTGAGGATGTTGGTCTTTATGACACTGTTCTGAGTGCGAAAGAGTATTCTGCGGAAGTTGAGAATGTAGCAGCACCGAGGGTTTAAGCGAGCAAGCCGGACATGGGCGCTTAATCTATGCTTCAGCGCTTACGGTCTTCAGTGCCGTATCGAACTGCCGGTCATTGCCGCGTCTTCTGTCCTGCCAATCGAATTCGCTAACCACATCAGGTTCAATCGGGCTGCCCTCAAGAGCAGTGCCGTTCCACGTGTAGTAAGCACCCGTCGGGAGCGCGAGTCGAAAGCCGTGCCCGACTTTCACGGAAGTCGCAGATAGGAGTCTCCCCGCGGTTTTTTCTCCTACGATAGTTGCCAACTTGTTTTCTTTCGCAAAAATGGTGACCATCTCGGCCGCGCTGGCCGTATGGCGATCAACCAGGAGCACGACGTTCCCTTGATACGATTGCGGACCATGTCCCTCAGACTCCAACACGATCGGAGATTTTGTGATGAGGGATGGCAGGTAGCGCAAGGCGAGCAACCAAAGAGCCTTCTTGGATGACGGGATGCTTCCGAAGCGTGGAAATGCTAGTTTTTCTCTTTGTCGAGATCCCGCCCCGCCCAACGCTTTCCAGGCGCAAACCCAACCGGTATTTTCTCCGGGGTCAATAAACTCATGAGACGGAGTGCGCCCGCCCCGCCACCTGTATTTCCACGCAGGTCGATAATTAGCCCTCTAATCTTACCGAGACCGACTACTGCCTTGGAGATTTCGTTCGCAACGTCAACCCCGATCATCCCCGGAAACATCGCCACCTTCAGGTATCCAATCCCATCACCGACAATCTTCGACTGGACGAGCGTCGGCTCCACAAAATGCAGCTTCTTTCCCTTTGGTTTTGAGACATCGACTGTTACTGTTCGCTCGCTATCATCGCTCGCAACAATATTGAGCTTAGAAGTCGTTCCCATCGGGAAAACCGGGTGCTCAGGCGGGATGATCTCTTTGTCATCGAGCCTCAGCAAGATATCGCCGGGTTGAATCCCAGCGAGTGCCGCGGCGCCGCCATCATGAACATCTTGGAAAATCCACCGAGATCCGTGGGCAGTTTCATCCGCGAGATAGGTTGCGCTGAGCGCCGCACGGCTTGAAGCTCTCCGCGCGCTTTGATGAAAAAAGCCAACGTGAGAGGTCTTGAGATTCTGGAGAAGGGCAGTAACAGCCTGCTCAAATGCTTCCAGCGTGGGTGCGCCTTCGATAATCGGGCGATGATTCGCAACGGCTTCATGCCACCCGTTTTCGAGAAGCTCTGGTTTGTAGAACTTCTTGGCTAAAGCGGAGAGAACGCCCTCGAAGACTTCATGCTTGGCTTTCGAGGTCAGGCCGTCATTCAGTTTTGGGGAGGGGGAATTCTGCATCTTTTCAAGGAGCTCCATGTGAGATTTGAACAGGGTAGTAGTACATGCCATTGTCAGAGCCCCTAACTGTCGCCAGAAAGTAAGCCCCCGGTTTGGCTGCGCGGAGATCGAGCGTCACACCCACAATCACTTTGCCGGCATTAGCGACCGCATCCCCCGAGCCCTTCGCCACAACCTCATTTCCGGATTTGTCTCTCGACACAAGCACTTCGTAGCGTCCAGATTCGCTGAATCGAGGCAACGTCACTGAAAGCTGCACGATCGCAGCCGGCAAAGACACCTGCTTGAGAGCGTTCGCATCATCGTCTTCTCCCCTTACCGTTCCGGCATTGAAGAGATCGACATTCGCGTTCACAGGCTTCGCTGGGGCCATTTGGACCGCGGCTATCTGTGCTGCGCGCGAGTGCTGGTATTCCCAAATCCCGATACCACTCGCGACGATCAAAGAGGCGGCCACTGCCCAGCCGATGATTCGGCGGCGCGCTTTGCGCGATTGCTCCCAATCCCCTCTGAAACCTCGGAATTCGGCGAAGCACTCAGAGCACGAAGCCAAATGAAGACGCGCCGGATGGGAAGCTGGCAAACGATCCTCGGCAAGCGCCCGGAGGGTTCGCTCTTCGGGACACCCGATCCGCTCAGGATTTGGGTTCGCCTCTAGGAAAAAATCCTTCATCAAATCCAAGCGTTAGCCTCCGCTTTCCGATTCGCAAAGATGTGGTGACGTTTGAACCTGCTCTTCAGTTGGGTCACCTACCAATATTGTAGAAATCCTCTCTTTAACCCGCTGTATCGCCTTTGCCCCTGCTGCATAGCTGACACCCAAGGCTGCGGCCACACTCGCCGGGCTCGTTATGTCCTGTTGAAGCAAGACGAGAATATGCCTGTCGCGCTCGCTCAATTTTGTCTTCAATTGGTCAAACAGGACGGCTCGGTAAATGACCCGTTGTGTTGAGCGATCAATGCCCGCCCACCGCTCCAACTCGCTTCCTATTCCAACCGGAATCTCCTTGGAAGCATTGCTTCGGAACCACTCCCCGACCTTTCCATGCAAGGCAGCAAAGGCGTAGCGATAGGGAGACCGAATGTCATCGAGGCGGCCGCCCATTGCCTTACCAACGTCTTCTGCCCATCCAGCAACTACAGCTGCGTCCAAATGGGGATACTCCCGTCTGACCCAACGGTGCGCGGCTTCCACTGCTAGACGGATAGCCACCGGGAGAGTCTCACCTCGCCGGTCCACGAGATGCAGAAGCGTCTGGCCCATAGTCCCCATTTGCAGAACCCAAAAAACTTTCCGGGATGTGTCAAAAAAGGCGATCTCATCCCAGCTTAGGTAGTAGATGCACTTCAGCCGTGCAATCGTTTCTGGCGCTGGCTCAACTCAACGTGTCGCTCACTCCGCAGGGCGATTCAAGGGATCGTATGCGGCCATACAAGCAATTGCTTGTAGATTCTACTACAGGAGAAGACTGCTCATGGGAGTCTTGCTGGAGCGCAAAACGCAGGTAATCTTTGTCACCGCGTCTTCGGTGGAACAGAATGGTAAGGCACGTGAGGTCATCGTTGAGAGTCGCCCACTATATGCCGTCGTTCAGCTCAATGGGTCCAAGGAGAAATATCCAGTCGCCTGGGAAATGATCTACAAGCTTGCCAAAGAGCGGCACGCAGAGAATCTCCGCCTGGAAGCTCAATCTCAGAGCAAACGTGGACGGATTCGGCACAAGAAAATTCTGAAATGAATAGGGCTGCGCTATTTGTTCTTGGGCGATTTCTTTGCGGAGCGCTTTGAAGGCTTTGCGGAGGAAGTTGTCGTAGAGACAACCACTGCTGCTTTCTTCTTGGCCCAACGTGCTCCTACAATCTTGCGCGCCTGGGCGCTCCGCTCCTCGGGGGTAAGCTTCGCCCAGCGGGCCTTACCTCCGTCTGATTGGATCGTCTTTAGGTGTTCTCGAACCGTCAGGTCTTTCTTGAGCATTTCTCTTTACCGCAGGCAGGGAGTGTCGCAAATATACCGGAATCAGTCTCTCAACATCGAGAGAAATAAATGGCCCCAGTCAGCGCAGAGAAGCTGACTACGCGGTTCTTCTTGCTTGAGCCTGCCACTTGGTCGAGACGCACCACGAGATCCTCAGCGCGCAAATGCGTGTAGCGTTTCAGCATTTGCATGCTCTTGTGGCCGCTGATTGCGGAAACCTCTTGATCAGAGAATCCGGCCTCAACGAATCGACTCACGGCTTCATGTCGCAGGTCATGAAAGCGAAAGTCCTTCAGTCCTTGCTTTTTCTTGATGGCCTGCCACATCCTGTCGAACTGGTAAGGTCTCCGAACACCATCACGACCAGGTTCTCCGAAGAAGATCAGATCCGTATCTTCAGGCCGCGTCGGGATTCGCAATCGCCTTCGCTGAACACTTCCACAGCACGAAGAGTCAAGGGCACAGTGCGTGGCTGAGTATTCTTCGTCTTTAAGCAGTCGAACAATCCGGCGTTTGAGATCCACCTGTGATTTGCGAAGGGTCAATATTTCTGACCATCGCATCCCAGTTTCGAGCGCGATTCGAACGATCCAACCCATCATCGGATTCGAGTGCTGATCGACTGCAGCCAGCAGTCGCTTTTCCTCATCCGACAGACAATCGACGATTTCGTCCAGCCCCAGGTGCAGGCCGCCTGATATTTGTAACCGGATTGGAGGCAAGCCTAACGCCCCACTCTTTGATCGCAGTCGTCAACAGGTGACCAAGAAGTGCCAGATCAAGTCGAACGGTATTGTTGGTTCGTGGGAGCGCTTTCCGTTCGCATCCTTGCGATCCTCCCCTGCTAGGCGCATATCGCGAAATTGAGCAATGACCTCAGGTGTCAGTGACGTCAGAGAATATCTTCCCAGATGTTTCGACAAGGATCTTGGAGCGCTTTTGATCGGCCACCTGTGTTGTTGGGCGCTTTGTTGGGACAACATCGGACAGATAGCGCTTCATCGCGTCCGCAACGGTCATTCGATCGCTCGGAGCCCGCTGGATGAATGCACCCCGAACCATGTCGTCCTCGGTACGACGAGCCCAGTCTTCGGCATCTCTCTTGGTCCGAAACGTCTTGACCGTCAGTTGGCCAACCGGCCCTGCGGATAATCGCCTTCCACTGTGCCTGAAGGAGTTTTTACGAGAGTAGCCATCGGGTCTCCAGAGAGTGCGCTCGTAGCTGTTCGAACATCGGCACTGTACCTGAAATTGTACCCGAACAGCAATGAACACCCAACCGAGATTCCCGAGCACGTCCATCCAATCCGAGGCAAGGAATCTACCTTAACTCATTTTATTTTGTTCTTATTGGTCTTGTAATATTTTGGTGCCGGGAGGGGGGGTCGAACCCCCACGAGGTTGCCCTCGGCGGATTTTGAGTCCGCTGCGTCTGCCAGTTCCGCCATCCCGGCTCGGAAACTGCACCTAGTTTAACCTGTACAGAGGATACCTGCACTTCTCTTGGCTTTGAACCCTAAGTCCACCCTTGGTTGTCGCGACCGCCAGATCTCGCACCGTTTTTCGCCGCTTTTACAGCTTCAGCTGTGCCCGCGATCGGATCGCCTTGTAAGGGCACTTGCGTTCGAACTCGGCGAAGTCGACTTTGATTCCCAAACCTGGCGCATCCGGCAATTTAACCCGGCCATCTTTCTGCGTCGGGTAGGTGCCTTCGGTCATCTCGCGGAACAAGTCGTTATCCGCCCCTTCACATTCGTGAATCACGAAATTCCGGCACACCGACATGGTGGACATCGACGCCATATGGGCTATCGGTCCGCTGCACTGATGAGGCGCCACTTCTACCCCATACGCTTCCGCCATGTTCGCGATCTTGCGCAACTCCGTCACCCCGCCCGCATGCATGACGTCAGGCTGGATAATCGCCGCTCCTTTCACGTCGAGTAACTGTTTGAACTCGAAACGCGAGAACAACCCCTCGCCTGTAGCAATGGGAACCGGGCTCTTTGCCGCGACCTCCCCAAGACCCGTGGGATTTTCGCGCAGAGTCGGCTCCTCCATAAATAGCGGATGATAGGGAGCGATTGCATTGGCAAACTGAATGGCCGAGCGCACCGTAAATGTCTCCGCACATTCGAGCGCAATATCCACCTGCGAGCCAAAGACTTTGCGAATCGCGGCCAATTCGGCGACATCCTGATCGATGCGCTCGAGTTCAGTCGCGGCCGGGGGCAGCGTGTATTTGACCGCGGTCCAGCCTTGCTGGCGGGTGCGCGCAGCCAATTCCGTGACCGCAGCGATATCGCGTTTCCCGGGCGGAATCGACGCGTCCCAATGCGTGAAGTAGACGCGCAAATTGTCCTGGATAGGACCGCCGAGCAGCGCGTACAAAGGCACTCCCAGACGCTTGGCTTCGATATCCCAAAGCGCCATGTCGATGGCGGAGAGCCCGGTCATCAACGCTGGGCCATTGCGCCAGCGCGTAGCCACGTAGTAAACGCGATCCCAATGCGCTTCCGGACCAGCAGGATCGAGTCCTACGTACTCCGGTTCCAGCCAACGGAGCACCGACTCCGCTACGTCGGTGCGGCTTTCAAGCGTCGCTTCGCCCAGTCCGGTGATGCCCGCGTCGGTGTGGACCTCGACAAACATCAGATCGCGCCAGCGCACAGAAACTTTGTGAATCGCAAAGCCGGTGATTTTGACCTTTCCCAGCGGGGCCGCCGCCTGGAACGCCGAGGCCAAAGGAACGGCCGCCAGACTCTTAATCAGGGATCTTCTGTTCACAGCACGGAATCATATCTCACCGAGACGGCTCTCCCAGCCATCGAGAAACGCGTTATCTTGGGAAGGCTTCGATCGTTTGTCCGGAGGAAGAGCGAATGGGACACAAATATGCCAATATTCTGGAAACCGTGGGCAACACCCCGGTGGTCAAGATCAATAAGCTGGCTCCGGCCGGCGTAAGCCTTTTTGTCAAAATCGAGGCTTTCAACCCCCTCGGTTCGGTCAAGGATCGCCTTGCCCTGGGCGTGATTGAGGATGCAGAGAAGAGCGGGAAACTAAAGCCGGGCCAGACGGTGATCGAGGCGACCAGCGGCAATACGGGCATCGGTCTGGCCATGGTATGCGCTCAGAAGGGATATCCGCTGGTGGTTACGATGGCGGAGACCTTCAGCATAGAGCGGCGCAAACTGATGCGATTCCTGGGAGCCAAAGTGGTGATTACCCCGGCGGCGGGTAGAGGTTTCGGCATGGTTGCCAAGGCGGTAGAACTGGCTAACGCGCATGGCTGGTTTCTCACGCGACAGTTCGAAAATGAAGCCAACGCCGACATGCACTCGCGAACCACGGCAAAAGAAATCTTGGACGACTTCCAAGGCGAGCGGCTGGACTACTGGGTAACTGGCTTCGGCACTGGCGGCACGCTCAAGGGTGTATCGCGCGTACTTGCCAAAGAGCGACCGGAAACCAAGATCGTGGTCTGCGAACCAGACGACGCGGCCATGCTCTCCAGCGGCATGGCTCAGGAGCGAAATCCTGACGGGTCGCCTGCAGTTCCCCACCCCGCTTGGAAACCACACCCCCAGCAAGGCTGGAGCCCGGATTTTATCCCCAAACTTACCGGGGATGTTGTGGACATGAAGTTGATCAGCCAGATTTTACGTATCCCCAACGCGGAGGCGATGCGTTGCAGTAAGGAACTCGCCAAAAAGGAAGGGATCTTTGTCGGTATTTCTTCCGGCGCAACTTTCTCCGGAGCACTCAAAGTTTGCGAGGAGGCGCCCAAGGGATCAACGATTCTGTGCATGCTGCCGGATACAGGAGAACGTTACCTGAGCACCCCGCTCTTCGCCGACGTTTCCGTTGACATGACGCCGGAAGAGGTGGAGATTGCGCACTCGACGCCCAGCGCCTGGTTGCCGGCGTCATAAAGACCAAACCGGAGATCGCATGAGCAAGCAGAAGCGAAGCGTTACCAGGAGCCGATTCGAGCTCGAGGAAATGGGAGAGACGGCATACCTCGAGTTTGATATGGATAGCGCGGGATGGATCACGCTGCTGCATACCGAGGTGCCCGAGGCGCTTCGCGGACGGGGCATCGCGGGCGAACTGGCGAAGACAGGATTGGAATACGCGCGCGACAATCAATTGAAAGTGGACGTGGTGTGTCCGCTGGTTGCGAACTACATTTCAAAGCATCCGGAGTTTCAGCCCTTGGTGGGCCGATAACTAACTGGTGCTACCAAAGACGGCGAACACCGAACCCGTCCAGTTTCGGATCTTTGCTGAGGACGGGTATGTCCATCGCAAGCGCCTGGGCAGCGATCATGCGATCGAAAGGATCGCGATGAGGTGCAGTAAAGCGCGCGGCACGAAGCGCGTTCGCGACGTCGATCGGCAACAGCGTGTAACCGGACTGCTCCATTATTTCGAGAAAGTCTCTTTCGAGTCTCTCGAGTCCAGGGAGTTTACCCAGACGCACTTTGGTGGCTATCTCCCACGCAGATGCTGCTGAAACGAAAACCACATTCAGCGGTTGAGCCATAATTTCGGCGGCCTGACGGCTCAGCTTTTCAGGGGAGATCTTCGCCCATACCAGCGTGTGAGTGTCGAGTAAGACTCTCACTCACCTTCGCCTTCCCAAAGTTTCAGCTCTTCTTCCGGAAGATCCTCCCAGAAAGCGTCTGTCAAAACAAAGTTTGGATCTTCCAGACCGCCCAGACGTTGTTTCGGAGTGGGATGGATTGCCTCCAGCTTCGCGACCGGCTTTTTATCGCGGCCAGAGGTGATGATCACGGTTTCCCCTGCCTGAGCTTTCTTTAGCAGCTCCGAGAGGTTTGTCTTTGCCTCGAATATCGTCGCTGTAATCATGGGTGGCCCCTGCAAATGCTAAGCTATTTTAGCTAAGCTAACCATTGCCGTC
Source organism: uncultured Acidobacteriaceae bacterium (assembly GCA_963743365.1). Lineage (GTDB taxonomy): Bacteria > Acidobacteriota > Terriglobia > Terriglobales > Acidobacteriaceae > PALSA-350. The sequence goes on along the minus strand of CAVUQE010000004.1, from coordinate 494,672 downwards.
AAGGAATCACCAGATACTGCTCCAGCTTTCCGTCGGGCATCTCGTAAGTGGTCACCTTCAGCTCGCGATCAGGAAAGGAAACGTCGAAGACCCGGAAGATCATGCCCCCGCGCTCCGCCTCTTTCGCCTGCTTGAAGCTGAGCGGCGGTCCCAACGGCTTGAGGCTGGTGGCGAAGTCTTCGATTGTCTGCTGATTGAAGTAAGCGTTGCAGTAGTTGGTGAACAGTTTGCGATCGATGTGGCCATCCGCGAGCCCATTGAAGATGGCAAGCGCTTGAGCCTCTTGCTTGGTCGGAGCAGAGGCCGCGATGCCCAGAATCATTGGTGTCACTCGATCGGCAATCATGCTCGCAGCCTGGGTGGCCATTTCATTGGTGAGCACTACGATGGCCGCCCGTTCGCCAGGGAAGACGACGTTTTCTGAGACGAATCCCGACACTTCACCGGAGTGCTCAATCATCGTGCGGCTATCGCGTTTCATCAGAAAGACTCCAAGACCATAACCAGTGCTGTCGCCGTTTTTCAGCAGGACCGGCGTGAACATCTGGGCGTAAGAGGTTGGGGAAAGCAGAGACCGATCGATCAGGCTGATGTCCCAGAGCGCCAGGTCATGGGCCGGCATGGCCAGTTCACCGGCTGCAAACATCCACCCGGGACCCTCCTGCGGCGAAGGCCTGGGTGGCCCTAAGGCGTGGCGCTCGTAGCCGGTGGGGTCGGTTGCCGGCAACCGGCTGGCATCCGCGTCGTAGACATTATCCATCCCCAAGGGCAAGAAGATCCTTTTTTCCAGCAGATCGATCAAGGGCACCCCACTGAGCTGCTCCACAATACGGCCCGCGATCACATAATTGGTGTTCGAATATTGCCATCGCGTGCCGGGGTCGAAATCGAGCGGCCTTTTACCCCATACGTCCAGGATGTGCTGTGCGGTGGTGGGCACCATCATGGAGGTCATCACGTAGTCCTCCGGCCAGTAGTCCTGGTATCCGGAAGTGTGCGAAAGCAGCATGCGAATCGTCACTTCGCGGGCCCGGGTCAGGTCTGGCAGGTACTTCGCGACTGGGTCATCAAGGGTTAGCTTGCCTTCCTGCGCCAGGAACAGGACAGCGGCCGCGGTGAATTGCTTGCTGATGGACCCGATGGAGTACTGCATCTGCGGAGTGGCCTCCATTGCGGGAGACAGCCTTGCCTGCCCGTATGCCTGGAGATAGGCGATGTGGCCATCCTTCACAATGGCGATCGAGGCGCTGGGGACGTTGGTGGATGACAAAATCTGGTTAACGGCGGCGTCGATTTTCACTTTCAAGTCTTCAGGAAGCGCGGCGGCCGCCGCTATCGGAGTGGCCTGCGCCCATAGCCCGGGGCTGATCGCCAGCAATACCAGCGTAAGGAGTAATTTCAGCATGCTGGCTCGATTGTAAGAGACAAAGAATGACTGGCCGGTCTGCTATGGTTGCCCTTCGCGTCTTTCGTTTTGAGAAATGCGTCTAAAATACCTTCGCAACCGTGAATGGAGGACCCGTAATGCTTACCCGCAGAGAGTTCAATCGCCTGGCCATAGCCGGCGCTGCCTCACAAGTGGTTTCGCCCCTGTTGGCCCAGGGCAGCGGCGATCGCAAGATCGGTTATTGCATCATTGGCCTGGGCCGTATTTCCATGGGTCACTTCATGCCTGGAGTCGTGGCCAGCAAGAACTCCCGCATCACCGGACTGGTGAGTGGGCATCGCGACAAGGCGCTGGCCCAAGCGGCTAAGTATGGGGTTCCGGAGGGCTCCATCTACAGCTACGAGAACATGGATCAGATCAAGAACAACCCGGCTATCGATGCCGTGTACGTTGCCCTGCCCAACAGCATGCATGCGGAGTACACGATTCGCTCTGCGCGAGCGGGCAAGCATGTCTTGTGCGAGAAGCCGATGGCGACCACGGTCGCGGATTCGCTGGCGATGATCAAGGCGTGTAAGGATGCGAACAAGAAGCTGATGATTGCCTATCGCTGCCACTACGAACCGACCAATCTCCGGGCGATGCAGTTGATCCGCGACGGCAAGCTGGGAAAGATCCAGGCGATCGAAAGCGCCAATGGATTTAAGGAGAGGGCCGGGGAATGGAGGCTCGACCGCAAGCTAGCGGGTGGCGGCCCATTGATGGATATGGGCGTCTATTCGCTCAACGCGTGCCGCTATCTGACCGGCGAAGAGCCGATCGAGTTGAAGGCCTTTTCGTCGGTGATCGACCACGATGGGCGATTCGATACGGTGGAAGAGAACGTGTCGTGGACGATGAAGTTTCCTTCCGGAGCTGTGGCCAGTTGCAACACAACCTACGGCGCCCCGATGAACGGGTTTTACCGGGTGCATGGTTCGTATGGCTTTCTTTATGCGGAGCCGGCCTTCCCTTACCAGGGGCTTCACCTAACGGCCCAATTTTCTGACCCTGCTGGCGGGCCGCCCACGATTCTCGACGAGCCCAACCCGAACAAGGATCCGTCGCAGTTCACTGCGCAAGCCGAGTACTTCTCCGACTGCATTCTCACTGATAAGACACCGAAGACGGCGGGCGAAGAAGGCTTGCTCGACATGCAATACATGTCGAAGATTTATCAATCGTGCGGGATGCCGGCGCTGTAACGGATGAGCTCGAACCGCAAGTCGCCCTAAAGCAACCCGCCAGCAATGGAGGGGATAACCAGTACTTCGTCGCCATCCTTAAAGGCGTACTCGTCGTTGCCTAGAAAACGGATGTCTTCTTCGTTGACATAGAAATTGATGAAGCGCCGCACCTTGCCATCGTTATCGCGCAGATGCGGCTTGAGCGCGGGAAAGCTGGTCTCAATCTCGGTAATCAGTTGGGGCAGGTTCGCTGCCGAGGATTGAATCTCCCGGGTGCCATTGGTGTGTTTTTGAAACGCATTCGGCAGCAATACTTTAACGGACATACACTTCCTCCACCACGTTCTTCTCTTCCAGATCCTGCTCGACCATGGCCTCAAAGTCGGCCATGCGGGGGCGAATCGCCTGCTTCTGTTCGTATTTGCCTTGCAGCACATCCAGGGTCTTCAGGCCATTGCCGGTAATCGCGACCACGGTAAGATCGCCGGGAGCAATGCGCCCCTGGGCATAAAGGCGAGCGGTCACTGCGGTGGTCACGCCGCCTGCCGTTTCTGTAAAGACGCCTTCGGTCTCGGCCAGTTCCTGAATCGCGGATACGATCTCCACGTCGGAAACATCTTCCGCCCAGCCGCCGCTTTCACGGATGGCACGGATGGCATACGGCCCGTCAGCCGGATTGCCGATCGCCAGCGAGCGCGCAATGGTGTTCGGCCGCTGCGGCTCGTGGTGCGTGAGGCCATTTTTCACCGCGTGGGCAATGGGGGAGCAGCCAGTGGCCTGGGCTCCAAAAAAGCGCACGGGCTTGTCCTCCACCAGTCCGAGTTCGACCAGCTCGGCAAATGCTTTGTAGATCTTGGAAATCAGCGCGCCGCCAGCCATGGGAACGACCACGTTGTCGGGCAACCGCCAGCCCAATTGCTCGGCGATCTCATAACCCACGGTCTTGGAACCCTCGGCGTAGTAAGGACGAAGATTGACGTTCACAAAGCCCCAGTTGTAGCGATCGGCGATCTGCGTGCTCAGCCGGTTTACCTGGTCGTAGTTGCCATCGATCCGCACCAGGTTTGCGCCATAGACCTGGGTGTTCAAGATCTTGGCCGGCTCCAGATCGGTTGGCACCAGGATGTAGGTCTTCAATCCGAGTCGCGCGGCATGGGCTGCCACCGCGTTGGCGAGGTTACCGGTGGAGGAACAGCCAACTGTGTCGAAACCAAAGATCTTCGCCCGTGCCAAGGCGACCGAGACCACGCGATCCTTAAAGCTCAGCGTAGGCAGGCAGACAGCGTCGTTCTTTATATAGAGGTTGGTGGCGCCGATGCGCTTGGCCAGGCGCGGAGCCGCCAGCAGCGGAGTCATGCCAGTCGGGGTGGTGGGGACGTAATCATCCGGCAGGGGCAGCAGCGCCTGGTAGCGCCACATGCTTTGCGGCCCCCGGGCAATGGCCTCACGGGTGAAGGTCTTCTTGGCCGCAGCCATGTCGTAGGCTACTTCGAGCGAGGAAAAACACTCATCGCAACTGGAAAGCGGCTGGTTCGGAAAGCGCTTCCCACATTCCCTACAGCGCAACTCGTAAGATGATGCCATCATGCCCTCAAATCGAGAGCGACAGATGCACGGGCACTGCGTGACGAACTCTAAACTACGTACTGCATGGAATTAGCGAGATGCGCAAACTATGCACCCCGAATCTCATGTTCCCCAATTCTTTTCAGAACCTAGGAGAGAGTTGACACCATACTCCTGGTTTGCCCAGGCAGGTTGTCGTGGCGTCACAGGGCCCGTCCCTCAGCCACTCTTCATGAAATTCAGGCTCGCTCACAAGGAGCAAACTTGAATATTCGATTTCTAGCACAGTCGCCTACGGACCGCAAGTGGGGTCTTCAGCCAACAACCTCGGCGGGAAGTGCATCTGATTGGTAACATTAAATAGTTAGGAAGCAATTACCGAGCCTGCGGAGGGTCTGGTCCGCTCAAAAAATTAGGAACTCCAAGTCGGAACTCCATGACGGAAGCCAGTCCACAATCCTCCGGCAACGCGTGGCGCGAGCGAGTGCAAGCGCTGAAGAATGTGCCGCCTGTGCTCGGCATTTTGTGGGAGTCGGGCCCGGCTGTGGTGGTTTGGGGCTTGCTGCTGCGCGTCCTGGTGGCTGCCCTGCCGGCCGCAATCGCCGGCATCGCGGCCAAGATCATCAACGGTGTGCAGCACGTTTTTAGCCACCAGGGACTTATTCCTCACTTTTGGTGGCTTGTAGGCCTGGAGGCGGGCCTCAACGTATTTTCTGGCCTGCTGACGCGCGGCGTCGATTACAGCGATAGCCTGCTGGCTGACCGCTATACGCACTTCGTCAGCGTCCGGGTAATGCGTCAGGCGGCCGCGCTGGACCTGACCACATACGAAGATCCCGTCTTTTACGACCGGCTGGAACGGGCCAGGGTCCAGGCTACCGATCGCCTGGCGATGATCCAGCAAATGGGCCGGCTCTTCCAGCAGTCCCTCACCACATTGATCTGGACTGGGATCCTCCTGTGGTATTCGCCGTGGCTGGTGCTTCTGCTGGCGCTGGGCGTGCTCCCTACCTTTCTGGGAGAAACCCACTTTGCCTTCTTGGGATACGCCAAGAATTTCCGTCAGACCCCGGCCAAACGGCAGATGGACTATTTGCGCCAGGTGGCCGGAAGCCGCGAAGGCGCCAAAGAGCTCAAGCTCTTCAACCTGAGCGACTACCTGACCAACCGCTTCACCCGGCTCTCCCAGGGTATCTACGAGGAGAATGTCACCCTCTCACGCAAGAAGCTGGTGGCCGGCGGCCTGCTTGGGGTCATCGCGACCCTTGGCTACTATGGCGCTTATGCCTTCGTGATCTGGCGCGCGGTCACCGGGGGCCTTGACAGCATTGGAGAGTTCTACTATCTGACCAATTCCATCATCCAAGCCTCCAGCAACCTTCAGCAGGTGTTTTCTACGGCGTCGGGCATAGCGGATCAGGCTCTCTTCCTGACCGATCTGCTGGCCTTCTTCGAGATGAAGCCGACGGTCAACGCCAACCCGGGCGGTGCGTTGATACCACGCCCGATCCGCCGCGGCTTTGAGTTTCGCAATGTCAGCTTTGCTTACCCCGGCACCACGCGGCGGGTGCTCAGCAACTTCAACTTCACTCTTGCGCCTGGCGAGCGGATCGCGTTGATCGGAGAAAACGGCCAGGGCAAGACGACCGTAGTCAAGCTGATAACCAGGCTGTATGACCCAACCGAAGGGCAGATTCTGCTCGATGGCATTGACCTGCGCGATTACAAGCTGGAAGATTTACACCACGAAATCGGGGTCATCTTTCAGGACTTCATGCGTTACGAGATGACCGCGCGGGAAAACATCAGCGTGGGGCGGGTGGAAAGCGAGCACTCGCAGTCCGAGATCGAGTCAGCTGCGCACAAGAGCCTTGCAGAAAGCGTAATCGCCAAGCTACCCGAAGGCTACGACCAGATGTTGGGCCGGCGGTTCGAGAGCGGAGTGGAGCTTTCGGGCGGAGAATGGCAGCGAGTTGCACTAGCCCGCGCGTACCTGCGGGACGCCCAGTTGCTGGTGTTGGATGAACCGACGGCCGCGCTCGACGCACGCAGCGAGCTGGAAGTATTCGAACGTTTCGCTGAGCTGACTACCGGGAAGATGGCGCTGCTGATCTCGCACCGCTTTTCAACCGTCCGCATGGCTGACCGCATCGTAGTGCTGGAGGGCGGAAGACTGGTGGAAGAAGGCACGCATCCCCAACTGATAGCGCTTGGCGGGCGCTACGCAAGCATGTTCGAGATGCAGGCGGCAAGCTATCGTTGATTTTTAACTGAGACTAACGCCCGAAAGAGAATTTATGACCGACACTTTACAAAGCTCGGGCCAGCCCCTTAACACCAACCCGGAGTCGCACCAGCCCCTTAACACCAACCCGGAGTCGCATTCTACCTACACCGCCGATTCATTGCGGACTTATGCCGACAAGGTCGCCCCCGGCTGGCATGTCGCACACAAGCCGAAGGGCTCAGGCAGCTTTGGCCGCCGCATTGACGCGACAGCCCAGTCGCTCGACCAGCTTTACGTGATCCTCGACGCCAGGCCGGTGCCTACTTACCTTCCGGGAGAGCCGCTGGACCCGTTGCTCGAGTTGCGGCAAAACCCGCGGCTGCTGCGCTCCGTTGTTACCGAGACCCATACCATACGCAAGAAATTAGGCCGCCTGCCGCGCACCATACGCGACCAGGAGAACGACGAGCCACGAATCGTAACCGTAGCGGATGCCTACCTGCAGGCTACCGGCTCGGAATATCACCCCCACGCGATCAAGATCTTTATTGACCAGGTGCAGAAGTACGATGCGCTGGAACTCAACGAATTGTGGGCGCTGGCTCCGGTGCTCAAATTCCTGATACTGGAAGAAGTCATCATGCAGGCCAATGGCGTCATCCAGGATGAGGACTCGCACACCGAAGCCGGCGCCGAACTGCTCAAGACGCGCATGAGAAGCCTGCGCGACATTGGCTATGCCGATTGGTTCACCTTGATCGAGCCGTTAGTCATCTATGACCCCGTTCTGCAGAAGGATCCGGCGAATGCCTACAAGTTCATGGACTTCGACAGCCGGGAAGCCTACCGCAAACGCGTGGCCGAGATTGCCCGTCACTCCGATTGCTCGGAGTTGGAAGTAGCCGAAGCAGCGCTTACGCTGGCCATGGAATCCAGGGAAAAGCACCGGGTAGAGGACCCGCGGCTGCGTGTTCGCCGGTCGCACATCGGCTACTACCTCATCGATCGCGGCTTTCCCTTGCTTGCCTCACGGGTTGGCTATCGCCCCCGGTTCATCGACCGCATACGGCTCACGATGCGCAACCACGCGGATGATTTCTATATTGGCGGCATTCAGATCATCACCGTGGTGCTCATCGGCTTGATCCTGGCACCCCTGGTGCCCACCTACCCGATCTTCGGCGGTCTTACCCTGGCTTTTCTGCTCCTACTGCTCCCGGCAACGCAGGGAGCGGTCGACCTGGTCAACAACACCATTACCGCGGTCTTCAAGGCATATGCGCTGCCCAAACTGGATTTCTCGAAGGGTGTGCCAGCAACTTTCACCACCTTAGTCGTGGTGCCCACGCTGCTGATGAAGGAAAAGCAGGTGCGGGAGCTCTTCGATGAGCTAGAGGTCCGCTACCTGGCTAACCAGGATCCGAACATCCACTTTGGCCTGCTCACCGATCTACCCGACTCGGTCACGCGTCCGAGGCAGAACGACACCGACCCGCTGGTCGAGCTAGCGATTCAGCTCACCGACGAGCTGAATGAGCGCTACGCCTCGGCGGGAGCTGGGTCGTTCTTTCTGCTACACCGCCATCGCATCTTTAACGCGCGCCAGGGTGTTTGGATGGGATGGGAACGCAAGCGCGGGAAGCTGCTGGATCTGAACAAGCTGCTCAAAGGCCAGTTTGATCCCTTCCCGGTGAAGGCCGGCAACCTGAGTGCGCTGGCGCACTCGCAATATGTCATCACGCTGGACTCCGATACGCAGCTTCCGCGAGGCACGGCGCACACCATGATTGGCGCCATGGCTCATCCGCTGAACCGCGCCATCATCGATCCCCACCTCCGCATCGTGACCGAAGGATACGGCATCCTGCAGCCGCGGGTCGGCGTCAGCGTGCAGTCGGCATCGCGCTCGCGACTGGCCTCCATCTACTCCGGGCAGACGGGCTTTGACATCTACACTCGCGCTATCTCAGACGCCTACCAGGACCTCTATGGCGAAGGCATGTTTACGGGTAAGGGCATTTACGAGATCAATGCGCTGCACGCGGTTCTGGATCGACGCTTTCCCCGTAATTCCCTGCTCAGCCACGACCTGATCGAGGGATCCTATGCGCGCGTTGGTTTGACCACGGATATCGAGGTCATCGACGATTACCCATCGCACTATAGCGCCTACACCCGGCGTAAACACCGCTGGGTGCGCGGCGATTGGCAGATTGCCCAATGGCTCTTCTCCAAGGTCCCGGATGAATCGGGGCGGTATGTCCGCAATCCCATCGCCACCATCTCGCGCTGGAAGATCTTTGACAATCTTCGCCGGTCGCTGGTGGACGTCTTTACCTTTGCCTTGCTGCTCGCCGGCTGGCTTGGACTGCCCGGCGGCGCGCTTTATTGGACAGCGGTCACCCTGTTCCTGATGTTCGTGCCCTCGCTTGTCCAGTTTGTCTTCGGCGTGGGCCGCGCCTATTTCACCAAGCTGCCGGGCTCCATGCGCGACGCGGTGAGCGGCTTTGGGCAGGGCACGTTTATCAGCCTGCTCACCTTGGTTTTCCTACCCCACCAGACGCTGCTTGCCCTGGACGCAATCATCCGCTCGCTGGTGCGCAGCTTTATCACCGGTCAGCGCCTTCTGGAATGGGAAACTGCTGCCGAGGCTGAGGCTACGAAGGGCCATCGGACGCCGGTCGACCGCTACCTTGCGGTGACTCCACTGGTCGCCCTGGTGGTCGGTGTGCTGGTCTTCCTGCGCCATCCGGAATCACTGCTGGTGGCGCTCCCTATTCTTATCCTGTGGGGCTTTGCCGGGGTCATCACCGCCTGGCTTAACAGCTCGCCACAGCAGACCAAGCTGAAGCTCACAGAGGAAGAGGATACGTTCCTGCGCCAGCTGGCGCTGAGGACGTGGCGTTACTTCTACCAGTTTGGGGGTGCGAGCCACAACTACCTGATCCCGGATAATGTCGAGGAAGACGGTCTCTTTGAGGCAGCGCGCGTCTCGCCCACCAACGTTGGCCTGTTGCTCAATGCCCGGCAGGCTGCGAACACCTTCGGTTATCTCACCATCCCCGAATTTATTACCCTGACTGAGCGCAGTCTCGAAACCTACGACAAGCTGGAAAAGTATCGGGGCCACATCTACAACTGGTACGACACGCGTACGCTTATCCCGATCCGCCCTATCACGATCTCCTCCGTCGACAGCGGAAACCTGGCGGCCTCGTTCTATACCTTGCGCAGTGGTTGCCGCAGCATGCTGCGCGAGCCGTTGCTGGGTCCCGGACTCTTTACTGGTATTCGCGATCATTGGCACCTACTTACCGGCCTGCACGATGTACCCGATGGCCTGGAGGGTCTGGCGCCTCCCGCCGTGGAAGCGGACGCCGATACATGGATCGCGTGGGCTCTCGCCAAGGTCGATGCGCCTGAGTTTTCCGTGGCTGTTCCCGAGGGCAGCGAGGCCTCCTGGTGGCTTACCGAAACCCGCCAGCGGATCCATGCGGTGGTCCAACTGGTTCGCGATTACATGCCGTGGCTCCTGCCCCAATTCGCGCCGCTGTTCGCATTGCCTCCGTTGCAAGGACTTCGCGAGACTGCCATCGCGGTGCAGACGGGAGCCGCCAGCGGCCTGGCTGCCGATCTGGATGCCCGCATCGCCAAGGCCGCAACTGGCTTGGCTCCCAATGCACCGGAGGCCAAGCTGGCGGAAGAGTTGCGCCGCGCGATCATGCCGGCGCGGGAAGGCCTGAAGGCGCTCACCCGTAGATTGCACGACTTGGCGTCTGAGGCCATGCGTTTTGCCACGGAAATGGACTTCGGCTTCCTAATGGATCGTTCGCGCCTGCTTCTTTCCATTGGTTATGAAATCGAGCGGCAGCATCTGCACCAGGCCTGCTATGACCTGCTTTGTAGCGAAGCCCGCATTGCAGCATTCATTACTGTGGCCAAGGGAGAGGCGCCACAGCAAAGCTGGTTCAAACTCGGCCGCATCCACACCATGGCCTATGGGCAACCGGTGCTGATCTCCTGGACCGGCACCATGTTCGAGTACCTTATGCCGTCGCTTTGGATGCGCAGTTATCCTGACACTCTGGTCTCGCGCACGCTCAGCGGTGTAGTGGCGATCCAGCGCGCCTTCGGGAAAGAGCACAGTATCCCGTGGGGCATCTCTGAATCCGGGTGGGCGGGCATGGACGACCACGGTCACTACCACTACCAGGCCTTCGGCATTCCCCCCATCGCGCTCAAGTGGGACGCGGTGGCGGGCCCTGTAGTCTCGCCCTATTCCACCTGCCTAGCGTTGGGCATCGACTCTGTTGAATCCATGCGCAACCTGAAGCGGATGGCGAAGATGGGCTGGAGTGGGGCCTACGGATTCTATGAGGCGGCCGATTACCAGGAATCGCTCAAAACGCCCAAGCTGGTGCGGGAGTGGATGGCCCACCACCAGGGGATGTCGCTGCTAGCCGTGCTCAACTTGCTTTACGACAACATTGTGCAGGATTGGTTCCACGCTAATGCGCACCTGGAGGCAACGCAGTTACTGCTGCATGAGAAACCGATGCACAAGGCAGCGCTCAGGGCTGAGTTCCAAGCTGCGCAGCCGCGCAAGAAGGCTAGCTAACGAAGTTCAGCGGGAGAAAGAAGCAGTTGGCCTTGGGGCTAGGTTATCGGCAGGTCGCGAGCCTTATCGTCTTCTTCATTCTTTCCCAGGGCCTGCTGGACACCGCGCACCAGTGCCTCAGGATTGAACTCGGCCCGGATAATCTCGTCCGGGCAGTCGCTTTCGATAGCCACCCGGTAATTGCAGACAAAGGCAACGTGCTGAGCGGGCACAATTTTCTTGATGTCGTCGCAGAGTTCCTGGGCGCTCTGTACGCGGACATCTGACTCAACATCGATCAGTACCAGGTCGTAGTTTGCGCGCGCGACTTCATCCAATGCCCGGCTTGAATAGAGCGTCGACTGTACCTCATAGCCGTGCATGCGAAGAATTTCGTCGCGCAAGCCCTTGATGTTCTCCCGGCTGCTGACGTGGAAAATCCGCTGCCGTCCGTTGCTGCCTGTGGCCGTCGCTTGCATCAGACCGATGCTACCAGCACTGGAGGTGATTTCCTAGGTTTGCCATTACTTGACAGAGTTCGACCTGGCCTCAGTGCTGTGCGGCAAACCGATGGACGGTACCAGCATGTCTTCCTTGCGATGAATCAGCGTTGTCGCATTGAGCGAAGCCAGCTCAAAGCCGTGGCCATGGGTAATGGCGTCGGTGGGACAGGCTTCGACGCAATATCCGCAGAAGATGCACCGGTTGTAGTCGATGTTGTAGACCTTGGCATACCGGTCCGAGCTGGAGATTCTCTGCTCCGCAGTGTTCTCTGCCGCCTCGATGTAGATGCAGTTGGCTGGGCAGGCCGCCGCGCAAAGGAAGCAGGCGACACATTTCTCCAGGCCATTCTCGTCCCGCTGCAGCACATGGGCGCCGCGAAAGCGATCCTGAAAGTGAGCGCCGCGGTTGGGTCCCGGTCCGTCCGGATAGTTTTCCACTTCGGTGGGCTGCAGCATCTCGCGAAACGTGATGCTCATTCCCTTGGCTACTCCCGCTATGTTTCGCACAATGGACATGCCACAAGTATACGACGCCGGCGACGATTCCCCTCCGCGTCCACGATCGAAGTGCCGAAAGTTTAAGGGGACGGTGGACGCCTAGTTGATCTTGGGCGTGCCTTGGTAATCGATGATGTCCATCAGTCTCCATGGATAGGCAACCAGATCGAACTTCAATTGGCCCTGCTCATCGACCATCAGCTTGGCTTCGGAATAGAAGAATCCCGTGCTCTTGCCCTTGTCAGCATCATTGAGGTCGATCTCGCCGGCGGCTAAGTTGAACGAGCTGGACTGCCTATCGTGGTAAGCCTCACCGAACCTTAACTGGCGGTCGGTGATGAACTGTATCCTTCGCCCGGTTGGCGTTGGAGTCATTTGGATATACCTGATGTTGTACCCGACATTTTGGCTGATGGAGCAGAAGCCCACCGCTTTCATTTTGCCCAGTTGGTCGACCAGCCCCCGATTCTGCCCCTTGGCGAATGCTTCGGACAGAAGCTGCCGATCGGCGGGAGTGGAGTAGTCGTAAATATCAAGCGACATGTGATAGCTCTGGTTGAGCTGGGTACCGGTACCCCGGACAGTGACTCTAATCAACTCAGACTTTGGCCGGCTCGAGAACCCCAAAGTTCCCCCCAGTGTCAACACACCGATCACCAGCAGGCCGCTGATGGTGAACTTGTTTGTCCTTGGCGTTCTGATGTGCCACATTGTGTTGCCTCCGGGACTTCCCTTTTGATCGAGGGCCCCTGTCTTTCATTATCAACCCTGGCATTTCAAGCGTTTGAGCAATACAGACCAGAGTGCGGAGACTTTTTGGTCCATTGGCAAAGCGATCAGGGCTCTACCGCCGAGTTCTTATTGAACTTTTGCTGCCAGATGTTGATCGATGCAAGCAGCGTCTGGAGCTGCGAGGTATGAGACTCGCGGAGGAGACCTCGTACATCGTCTGCAAGCGAAGCCATTTCAGCCGGCGCATGCCGCGCATGGCGTGCAAAGTAGAGGTCACCCCGAGACGAAGCAAGAAGCCGGCTCCAGTACATCACCGAGAGTGGCAACGGGACCCAGCACATGATCGTCCGTAGCGCCAAAGGAGCAGCGGCCACCCCCTTGCGGTCCTGGGCTGCCCAGCCTTCGCGCACGGCAAGAACGAAGCGCCGGACCGTTTCGGTATTTTGTGCCAGACGGCGTGCGTCGCAGCCGTTCTCATAAAGGGCGCCGGCAATCGCGGTAATGAAGACAGCGTGGCGCTGTAACCATGCATCCATGTCTCGCACTGAATCCACACGAAAGCCGGCTTCCCGGAAAAGCGAACTGACGCCTGGTGCGCGCTCCTCCACGACGGTGTGTTGCTGAGAAATATCGAGGTATCGAATCATGGCGCCTTCACGGTACCCAGCGACCCCTGGGAACGCAAGGACCGTGCGCGAACGACCGAGAACTGTTAGCAGATGGTCTGTGCGGTTAGCGTGATTCCCCAACAATATGAGCTGGGGAATTGCAATCGCCCCTACCAAGTCTGGAAGGACGAGCTCCATCTGATCACGGCGCACAGTGACCAAACATATATCTGCAACCAATTCCGGCGGGAGCTTCTCGAGAACGGGTAACATCGTGGTGCGGATCAGCGAAGTCGCAGCATCCTGAATCGATGCACCTTCCCGACGTAGCTCTGCGGCCCGGTCAGGTCGTGCGACGAGCGTGACCTGGTGGCCAACTGTGCTCAGACGCACGCCAAACACTGTCCCTTGAACCCCAGCACCGAGTATGACGATTTTCAATGTCAGCCTCCATGCCCGCCGCAAGCGCAAAGCTTCTCTTTATCTGCGCAGCCTGAGTGCCAGTACGCTCCAGATAATTCCATTCACGAGTTCGTAGCCGGCGAGTGCCTGGGTCGTGGGCCGGGCGGCCTGGTGGAAATGCAGGAGAAACGCCACGCCGACGAAAAGAGAGAACACTCCACCCACGATGAGCATGAGCAGGTTGGGCCGGTCCTCTCGCAATTTAATGGCCAGAACTGTCTGAAAGCATCCTGCACCCAGCGCGTGAATCCCCGCAAGCAAGGCGAGGGATTGGGAAGTCAGCATCAGGGAAATGCCAATGTAGACGCCCAGAAGCAATGCGAAACAGCCTTCACCCAGCGCCACCCACCAGAGATGCAAACGATGTTCGTGGGCGAACCCGGCTGCCACGCCTAAGAGGAGGCCGTTGCTCAAAACGAAAGAACCGAGCAGAAGGCTCAGATAGACGAGTGTGACCGGATCGAAGAAGAAAATTCCCAGAAAGATGCTAGTGAGAAAGAGGACCACGGCAAAAACAATGGCCAGGCCCCCGCGAACGGCGAATATCCACCAACAGAGCGTTATCGGCCGTTCTATTGCGAGGTTCAGCGCCCGGGAACTCATGCGGCCTTACTCAGGGCATATCTGGCCGGCCGATCCGGGCGGCTTTGACGAAAGAAGTAGTAGATGATGACGCTCACCACCGCGGCATACGCGCACCACAGAGATGTGAACTCATAACGCTTTACCAGCATGACAGTGAGGAGACCGATCAAGTTGAGCCCCCCTAGCAGGACCAGGGCACGGAAACCTGAAAAGAACAGCGCTCCGCAAGTCGCGGTCACATAGAGGATGGCAACCAGGGTTGTGGTGGTTATCGGGTTGGTGTAAACGATGCCATGATCGGCCGCGGAGACGTTCAGGGGATAAGCGATCAGCCCCCACAGCAAGTAAATCGTGAGTCCGGCGCCTAAGAGTGAAAAATCAAGCATTCGCCGTTGCCGGCCGCCGGCTGGCTCTATCAGCAACACGCTCAGCGGCAACAGAAAGGGGAGCAAGCCCTGGGCATACAAGATATACGCGGCCGCAGCGTCATGGGTCACGATGGGCGGAAGCCTCCCATCCAGCCCGAGCCACACAAACCCCTCGGTGAACTGGTGCAGCGCAAAGAGGAGTGGCACGGCCGCAAAGAGCAGCTCGCGACGATGCTTGACTTCGGTCAGGGTCAACAATCCGATGGCGCCCAGTACGGCGCTGCCGATAAAGTTCGCGCTAGCTGAGAAGCACACGTAAGCCCTCCACAAACGAAATCATACGTTAGAGCATTTTCGCAATTACTGTGGCCTGATAAAGATCGCGAGGTGTGGTTTTCTTTGGGGGAAAACCACGAAAAGGCCTGTCACTTCGGTCTACACCAATCGCGAAACTGCTTTGACACTTCGGCGTGCTTCTGCGGCCCGTGGGGTATCATTTCTTGCGGCCGCTGCTTCGGCGCCCGCGTCCTCAGGAGCAATGACCGAATGCTTGCAGAACAGCACACCCGGAAGAGATTTTTCCTTGCATTCCTGCTTTTCATTCTTAGCGCCATCTCTTTTCTCGATCGCACAAATATTTCCATCGCGGGCCTGCAGATCAGCTCCGAATACGGCCTCGGCAACCAGCACCTGGGTTGGATCTTCAGCGCGTTTCTTATTGGCTACGCCGGATTTCAGGTTCCCGCGGGATGGCTCGCCTCCCGCTTTGGTCCGCGGCTGGTCATTGCGCTGGGGGTGGTGTGGTGGGGCGATTGCCACTGCGCTCACCGCAGTGATACCTCCCGGCATCTCCCAGGCAGTGCTGCTACTCATTAGCATTCGTTTCGCGCTGGGCGCCGGCGAAGCCGTCATATACCCGGCGGCTAACCAGTTCGTCGCCCGCTGGGTGCCGGAGCATGAGCGCGGGTTTATCAACGGACTCATCTTCGCTGGGGTAGGTGCGGGCAGCGGGCTGACTCCCCCACTGCTAGCGTGGTTCATCCTCCATCATGGGTGGCGCTCCGCCTTCTGGTTCAGCGCCATCATCGGCGTGGTGGCGGGATGGGTCTGGTGGTGGTTCGCACGCGATACTCCGGAAGAGGATCCGAAGGTCTCGCCCTCCGAGCTAAAGACGATTCGCGAGGGCATCGCTGAGGATGTTGCCGGCGCTGATGCCGGCTCTGCTCCCGCGATCTCCTGGTCGGCCATCCTACATCGCCGGGATCTGCCGGCGCTGATCGTTACTTACTTCGGCTTTGGTTACACCGCCTGGATTTTCTTTAGCTGGTTCTTCATTTACATGGCGCAGGTGCGAGGTTTCAATCTCAAATCCAGCGCGGCGTTCTCCATGCTTCCCTTTCTTTCGATGACTGTCGGCTGTCTTGCCGGCGGAGCACTCAGTGACCGTCTCACCCGCGCCTACGGGTTGCGCGTGGGGCGTTGCGGGCTGGCTTCGGTCGCATATCTGTTTACCGCTGTTTTTCTGGTGCTTGGCTCGAGAGTGCAGAGTCCGCAGCTGGCCGGGGTCATTCTCGCGGGTGGGGCGGGCGCGCTGTATGTCTCGCAAAGTTCGTTCTGGTCTGTCTCTGCCGATATTGCCGGGCGCAGTTCCGGTGTCTTCTCCAGCATGGTCAACATGGGAGCGCAGATCGGAGGCGCCGTCACCGCATCGCTCACACCCTGGGTGGCGCAGCGCTTCGGCTGGACCACCTCTTTCGCGATCGCCGCCGCGCTTGCCGTAGTCGGGGCGGGGCTCTGGATGACAGTGCATCCTGAGCGCCCGCTGAGCGCATGACGATGACTCGACTGCTTCGAATTGCGCTGGCAGGGCTGATATTGGCGTCATCGGCTTTGGCCGCGGATGTGCGAACGCCGACCCAAGAGGGGATCGTGTACGGAGTTGCCGATGGGCAGCAGTTGACCATGGACTACTACGCGCCCAAGGGCGTTGGGCCGCATCCGATCGCAATCATCATTCATGGAGGCGGCTACCAGCGGGGAAACAGCAAGAGCGGGAGCGAAGCCTACTGCGCGGATTTCCTTGCGCCGGCCGGTTACGCGGTCTTCTCCATCAACTATCGGCTGGCGCCGAAGTATCCCTATCCTTATATGGTGTATGACGTGGAACGGGCGATCCGTTTCCTTCGTCACAATGCAAGCCGCTCCCCGGATTTCCTGTCGAGGTCGGCAGCGTTGACAAACTTCATGCGCCTTTCTTCGCGGAAAGGCGCACACGCGGCTCTGTCCAGTGCATCGAAGCAGGAAATCCGGGATTGGGATGGGCAGCCGAATCGCATTGCATTGATCGGCGGATCGGCGGGCGGCTTTCTGAGCAACATGGTGGGGCTCTTGAATCTGCCCGGAGATCCGTCAGCGGCCGATCCTGTGGATCGAGAGAGCGCACAGGTGCAGGCGGTGGTGACGCTGTTCGCGCAGAGTAGTTTTGCCACAGTTCCGCTGAATGCGGATGTGCATGCGTTGCTCGACCCGCTGATCAAGGAAAAGGGCGAGGCCGCAGCGCTAAAGGAGGCCTCTCCTATCACCTATGTGCACAAGGGTGATCCTCCGTTTCTGCAGATCCTAGGGGACAAGGATGAGTACATACCTTTCAGCGAGGCGACCAATCTAGATGCGGCGCTGCGCAAGGTTGGGGTCTCGAGTGAGATCATTCGTATCCCTGGCGGGATGCATGGGACCGGGGGGTGGCATAAGCTGCCGGGCGTGCCCGACTGGGAAGTACAGATGACGGAATGGCTTAACCGCACGCTGGGGCACCAGGGTCCTGTGGGTGAAGGAGTTCGCAAACGGGAGGTCAGTGGTGGCGCCACCGGCTTAAGCAGCCGTTTGAGAATTGCTGGGGTAGAGTAGTGGAATTTCACATCTCGCGAAAAACGGGCGAGATACCCGGATTTTCTGTAAGCAGCACCATCGACGGCCGCGTGTGCGGCTTTCATTGAGGAAAGCCGCAAGAGCTTATCAACGCCAATAAACTTCACAGGAAATCCGGGGTACGGGGCACCCGTCAGTTGTTGCCACCCGGCAGTTGGTTTTCTCAAATAAATGAGCGCTAAAAGCGCCATAAGCGCTATAAGCCCTGGAGTGACCCCCTTGTTGACGGCTAAGTCCTTTGTTTCACGAAGATGATCAAAATAGTTGATTTGAGCATCTTCGTGTAGGAATGACCCAGAGGATCGTTAGACAAATCCCCTACATGCATCAGATCCACTTCAGTGGATGTTCGATTGGGTCTCGAGAAAATATTTCTGGCTATAGGCCGGGATGACGCATGCGGACGGCGTACAGAGAATGGTCGCTCAGGAGGTAGAGCGTGCGGCGGTCTTTGCCTCCAAAGAGGATGTCGTGGGGACGCTCGGGGACGTCGATGCTGCCCAGCAGCTTTCCGGCCAGTGAGTAAGCAAAGATCTGGCCGGCGGCCAGATAGACGTTACCGTCGGCGTCCTGAGCCAGGCTTTCTCCACCTTGCTCAACAAACGTCGTGATCTGCGACAACGAGCCATCATTATCGAGCAGGCCGCGATAGGTGCGCTGCTCAGCTTCGTTGGTGGCGTAGAAGGGCTTGCCCTCTGTTCCTTTGACTAAGCCATAGGCTTCGAGGACCGGAGCCCATTTGGTGCCGAAGTATGGCTCGCCCTGCACGATTGGAGCGTTGGTGGGGATGAACAGACTCCCGTCGGGGGAGACGAACTGATAGGTCGTGCGCGTGCCCAGGCCCTTCTCGAACATTTGTTGCAGTGATGTATACGTATAGGGCTGGGTGGCGGAGAGCGTCTCTGCGAAGTCGCCATTGAACCAATAATCGACGGGCAAGGCAGGAGTAAGACCAGGACGCGCGGACGCCGGCTCGAGGGGAAGGAGCGTGAGCTTCGCCTCGGCATCCCTGGCATTTGGATTCAGCGCATAAGCGGTGAGTTCCTTGCCGCCGGAGGAGACAACGATCAGGTCACCTGCCTTGTCGAAGACTAGATTGACGGGATCGAGCGGGGCATCACTTACTACTGCCGCATATTGCGACTCCGCTGACCAGCGGTAGATGCGCTGGAACTTCGCGTCGACAAAGTAAAGTTGTCCGGCTGCATCGATGGCGGCGCCAGAGATGTTGAAGAAGCCGGTGGCGAGGCGCTGCACCTGAGCGCCCTTCTCAATGAGGCTGGCATCGTCCGCGCGGGTCGCGGGTACGGGCTTGTCGTCGTTGATATCGAGGTAGGCGAACTCACGGTCGCGCACCTGGGTGTGCAGCGTCTGATCGACGATGGCGTCCTCAAAGGGCACCTTGTTGGAGCGCACCGCTTGACGGCAGACGCCGGCTGCATCGCAAAAGCCGATGGAGCTGTTGGCATCTACGTGCACATTGCGGAAGTGGATGTTATTAGATTCCGCCACTCGCACCGCGTAGGGGAAAGGCTTCTCCATGTGGGTCACGCGATAGCCGTGATAGTTGGCAATGGTGAGGTTACTGGAGTGGTCTATTTCCAGTGACGACGCATTTTGGCTTTCGCCGCTCTCTTCCTCCGTCTGCAGAGCGTAAAACTGCCAGTTGGAAACATTCTTTAGCTTGAACTCGGCGCGGACGTGGTGTTCGCTCGAGATCTCATAGACAAAGCCAGGGATGATGGTATTCGAAACCTGCATGCCGGCTTGAGCGAAGGTGTCCGGCGTCCAAATATTGGCAAAGGTCCCACCACCGCCGTCGACCCAGAGACTGGGATATTGCGAGTCCCACGGACGATGTGGATTGGGGTCAGCGGAGTGAGTGGCGTTGTAGGGGTTCATGCGGGTGCCATCGGGATTGTTGGTGCCGTGGCCGCCCAGGAAGCGGACATCGTCCACAAGCGAGCCCTTACCGGAGCGCCAGAGAAGGCCAGTGGCGCGGGGGTTGAAACCGCCGGTGAAGATGCCGAGGCCAGTGATGATGTTGGATCCGCCGGCAGGCGCGAGCAATAGCGGCTTGGGTGCGCCGGGGCCTTCAAATCCAGGCGTTCCGTCCGGGAGATCGAATTGCGTGGTGCTGGGGTGGAGGCCAATGAGGACAGTGTCGGGGCGAAGCGTGAGCGTCCCGTGCAAGAGGTAGCGCCCGGTGGGGAAATAGAGTACCGGGTGCTCATCAATGGCCTTCTGCAGCGCAGCCGTGTCGTCGGTTTGATTGTCGCCTTTGACGCCGAGAGTGGATACATTCACCCAGCTGTTTGCATCCGGCAGCGGAGTGATCGCAGATGGTGTGGGAGGCGGCAGGGCGGCGAGTGGTGAGGACTCATACCGAGTCTCGAAGGCCGCCTTCGCGCCCGGGTACGCGATGCCTAAACCGTGGGAAAAGACGCTGACGTGATACGTATCCGCCACTTGTCTGAATTCACGTCCGCTCTCGCGCAACTTGGCGAAGATGGGTACGTGGCTGCAGTCGATGTTCTCAAAATTGATTTCGGTCATGCGGCTGGTATCGTTGCTGATCACCACCGCGGGCCCGGGGATGTCCTCGAAGCGGCTATCTTTGATCCAAAGCTGATCGGAGTAGTGGGGATCGATCGAGACCGCAATGGGAACATTGCGGAAGTCATCGTGAACCAGGGTGAGCCCGGTTTCGTTTTCGCGGATGGCGGCCTCCCGTTGGCCGTCGAAGGTGGAATCGATGAGCGTGAACTGCCACGCCGGGGAAGGCTTTCGCGCCATGATGCCGTACTGGCCACCGTGAAAGTGGAGATCCTCGGCCTCGTTGGCGACTTCATGCACGCCGGCAAATCCAGAGCCGATGTTGAAGTCGATATGGCTGAGAAAGGCGTGCTGCGCGGCGTGGAAGCGAATAGCGACCGCGCCGGCGTTGCCGGGGCCGATCTCGAAGTCGACGTTGCTCATCGCGGAGTAGAAGGTACCTGGGTTGGCGTCGGGAACCGATCGACTGGGCGGCACCACGCCGCGCGGTGTGGGCGGCGGATGGTAAAAGGATCGAACTCCCGCGGCTTGCGGCCGAGGGCGCGCGCCGGCGAAGAAGAACATGTAGGCGATGCCGTCCTGGTATCCGGGTGTGTTTTCGCCGAGCACGAATACTGGACGTTGCTGCCCGTAACCGATGATGCGCACGCCGGGCCAGAGATAAATAGTACGGCTGATGCGGTAGCGGCCCTGGGGAACGAAGACGATGCCCTCTCCCTTACTCGCCTGTAATTTGTCGATTGCTGCCTGAAGAGCTGCGCTATCGTCCCCTTGGCCGTCAGCGTGCGCATGGAATTCCTCTGCCGTGAGGTACACGGCGGCTGGGTCGTCCAGTCGTGCTGGATACGTGGAAGCCGCGGAACCGGTCACGGTGAATAGAAGAGGCGCAAGCAGCAACAGCAAAGATTTCATGGGTCAGCCTTGTTAGAGAATATTGCACTGATGAGTATGATCTGCCAATGCGAGGCCCGGATTTCCTGTACGCGTGCCTAGTCGACGGCCGCGTGTGCGGCTTTCATTGAGGAAAGCCGCATGGAGTGCATCAACGCCAATAAGCTCCACAGGAAATCCGGGGGCGGGATTAGATAGAAGACTGTCCGCCGATGCGACAAGTTTCACTGGACAGAGTAGCAAGGAAGATAGATACCGCATTGCGGTATAGCACTTTTCCTTTGACAATGATGCAACCAGTTATCTATAAAGTTACCCGCTCCCCTTACTGGTAAAAGATGCTAGGAACGGCATAGGTTCGTGTTCAAAAGAGGCCGCAATGTTGTGCGCCGCACCGGGGGATTCATCGGGCGATCCCGTACACACCCGCGGGACAATGCACTATTCTTCTCTTTGCCCAACGGACCTTAGTGAAGTTTCGCCACAAGCGTGCGCAAGAGGATGAAGAAGATCTAACCGAGAGAATAACCGAAGGGGAAAAGGTAACAATGTCAGATTCCAATGGATGGAAATTCAATCGCCGTGGTGTGCTTAAGTCTTCGATGGCGGTCCTGGGGGGCAGTCTTCTCAGCCGCTACAGCCTGGAGAAGGCCGCGGCCGAACAAGCGCCGGCAATCAAGAACGTGAACCTGAACTCCAGCCCGTCGACGCTGAAGATTACCGATATGCGCTACGCGATCATCGTCAAGCCTGGCCCCAGCCCCTGCCCGGTCATTCGCATCGACACCAACCAGGGTATCTACGGTTTGGGTGAAGTGCGCGATGGAGCAGGCTATCAATACGCGATGGTGCTTAAGAGCCGCATTCTCGGAGAGAATCCCACTGAATGTCGATTTTCTCTTTCAGAAGATCCAGCAGTTTGGCGGTATCTCCCGCCAGGCAGGTGGTGTGGCCGCGGTGGAAATGGCGCTGTGGGACATTGCGGGCAAGGCCTACAACTGTCCGGTGTACCAGATGCTGGGCGGCCAGTGGCGCGACAAGATCCGGATCTATGCCGATACGACGGAGTCGGAGGATCCGAAAGAGTATGGGAGAAGGGCCAAAGAACGCGTGGCCATGGGTCTTACGTGGATGAAGATGGACCTGGGAATCAATGTTCTCGACGGGAATGCCGGGCATGGTGATGGAGCCGGCGGGCCAGAGCAAGTGGGAGCTGCGCAATCAGCCTCATCCGTTTATGGCCACGGAGGTAACCGATAAAGGCGTCGACAGGCTTTGCGAATATGTCGCGGCGGTGCGGGAAAACATTGGCTACGACATGCCGTTGTCGATGGATCACCTCGGCCATATCGGCGTGAAGTCCTGCATCAAGCTGGGCAAGGCGTATGAGAAGTACAACCTGGAATGGATCGAAGACGTGATTCCTTGGTACTACACCGATCTTCTCAAAGAGATCACCGATGCCAGCCCCACGCCGACAATCACGGGCGAGGATATTTACGAGATCGCGGACTTCGAGAAGCTGTGCAGCGTGCACGCGGTGGACAAGATTCACCCGGATCTAGCGACTTCAGGCGGTATTCTGCGGACGCACAAGATCGGCGACATGGCCTTCGGGTATGGGGTGCCGATGGCAATGCACTTTGCGGGCACTCCTGTAAGTTGCATGGCGAATGTGCACTGCGCGGCGGCGACTCGCAACTTCCTCGCGTTGGAGAATCACTCACTGGACGTGCCTTGGTGGCAGGATCTGGTCAACGGGCCTGATAAGCCAATGATCAACAAGGGGTTCATCAAGGTTCCGGATAGTCCGGGGTTGGGGGTTACGCTGAATGATGAGGTTTGCAAGCAGCACTTGAAGCCGGGTACCGGATACTTTGAGCCGACGCCGATGTGGGATGAGTCTCAGTCTCGCGACGACGCTATTTTCAGTTAGGGCGTTGGTTCGGACGGGAGCGCGATATCTGGAAGGTATCGCGCTCTTTTTTGCTTTGGAAGTGACCTTTGTTGCCGATCGAGTGGAACCGCAGGTCCCTCCACTTCGCTTCGCTCCGGCTCGGGATGACAAAGTGGAGGGTGGCTGCACACCTTTCGTTCTGTGAGATGGATGGAAAGAGCGTCAGGACAGAGTCCATCCACGGAGTTATTCGTCGGTGACGCAGCCTAGGGCGGCGCTTTTTACGTAGGCGGATGTACTTGGCTAGTGTGCCTCGCTCTGATTTGTAGGGTGGCATGGTCCAGGCTTTGCGGCGGGCAGCTAGTTCTTCTTCCGTGAGCGCCACGGAAATTTCGTTCTTGCTGGCATCGATGGTGATGAGGTCACCGGTGCGCACCAGCGCGATGGGGCCGCCTTCCTGGGCTTCGGGCGTGACATGGCCGACGATGAAGCCGTGGGAGCCGCCGGAGAAACGGCCGTCGGTCATCAGGGCTACGTCTTTGCCTAGACCCGCTCCCATGATGGCTGAGGTTGGAGTCAGCATCTCGGGCATGCCCGGGCCTCCCTTGGGGCCTTCGTAACGAATGACGAGGACCTGGCCCTTGGCAATCTTGCCTTCCTCCAGAGCTTTGACCATCAATTCTTCGGAATCGAAGACGTTGGCCGGCCCGGAGAACCGGAGTCCTTCCTTGCCCGTGATCTTCGCCACGGCACCTTCAGGGGCCAGGTTGCCTCCGAGTATTTGCAGGTGGCTGGTCGCCTTTAGGGGATTGGAGAGCGGGCGCACGATCTGCTGGCCGTCCCGCAGACCCGGCAAATCCTTCACATTCTCCGCGAGAGTCTTGCCGGTCACGGTGACGCAGTCGCCATGCAACAGCCCCTCTGCAAGGAGCATCTTGATCACAGCAGGCAGGCCACCGACGGATTGCAGGTCTTCCATGACATAAGGACCGCTGGGTTTGAAATCGGAGAGCAAGGGCGTCTTGTTGCTGAACTTCTGGAAATCGTCAAGGGTGAGAGGCACGCTCACGGAACGCGCCATGGCAATCAGATGAAGCACGGCGTTGGTGGAACCACCCAAGGCTGAAACTATCACCATTGCATTTTCGAATGCCTCGCGCGTCATGATGTCGCGGGGCTTCAAATCGAGCTCGAGCAGATTCAGGATGGCAGCGCCAGAGCGAAAACATTCGTCGAGCTTCAACGGATCTTCAGCGGGCGTCGATGAGCTGTACGGCAGACTCATGCCCAGGGTCTCGATAGCGGCGGCCATGGTATTCGCGGTATACATTCCGCCACACGCGCCGGCTCCGGGACAGGAGTGACGGACAATCTGCTGGCGCTGCTCATCCGTGATCGAGTGGGTGAGGAATTGGCCGTAACTCTGGAAGGCGGAGATGATATCCAGCTTCTCGTTGCCCAGATGACCGGCGCGGATGGTGCCTCCGTAGACCATGAGGCTGGGGCGATTCAACCGGCCCATCGCGATCACGCATCCAGGCATGTTCTTGTCGCAGCCAGGAATCGAAACATTGGCGTCGTACCACTGCGCGGCCATCACGGTCTCGATGGAATCAGCGATGAGGTCGCGGGATTGCAGCGAGTAGCTCATGCCGTCGGTGCCCATGGAGATTCCATCGCTGACCCCGATGGTGTTGAAGCGCAGGCCGACCATGCCGGCAGCGGCCACTCCTTCTTTCACTTTTTCGGCCAGATGCAGAAGGTGCATATTGCAGGAATTGCCTTCGTACCAAACACTGGCGATCCCCACCTGGGGCTTGGCCATATCGGCCTCGCGCAGGCCGGTTGCATAAAGCATGGCCTGGGAGGCTCCTTGAGACTTGGGCTGTGTAATCTGAGAGCTGTACTTGTTTAGCGGCTTGGTCGTCTTACTCATAACGACCAGTGTATCGTCTGTTTTCCGGCTGCGGGGGCCTCGAAATGCAATCAACGGTGTGGTGGCAGTACGGCATTCTTTACGAGGTGTATCCGCGGTCGTTTCAGGACGCGAATGGCGATGGCATCGGTGATCTTCAGGGCATCCTGCAGCGGCTCGATTACCTGGCGGGATTGGGGATCAAGGGGGTATGGATTGCACCCTTCTACCCCTCGCCTATGGCTGATTTCGGCTACGACATCGCCGACTACTGCAACGTCGACCCCATCTTCGGCACCCTGGCAGACTTCGACCAAGTGCTTCGGGCAATCCACGAACGGGGCCTCAAACTGATTCTCGATTTTGTGCCCAACCACACTTCCGACCGGCATCCCTGGTTCCTGGAGAGCCGTTCGTCGCTCACCAATCCCAAGCGCGACTGGTACCTGTGGCGTGATCCGGCTCCCGACGGCGGGCCGCCCAACAACTGGCTGAGCAACTTCGGCGGTTCGGCTTGGACCAGGGATGGCAGCCAATACTACTACCATTCGTTTTTGAAGCAGCAGCCGGATGTGAACTGGCGCAATCCGGAGCTGCAGGAAGCGATGTACAACGTGCTACGTTTCTGGCTGGACCGCGGCGTGGACGGGTTCCGCGTGGACGTCATGTGGATGCTGATCAAAGACAATCAGTTTCGCAATAACCCGGTTAATCCTGCCAGCGCGCCGGATGCGCCCGCATCGCAGCGTCTGCTTCCCGTCTACAATACCAATCGCCCTGAGGTACACGCGATCGTGGCTGATATGCGGGCCATACTAGACTCGTATGGCGACCGCTTGCTGATCGGAGAAATCTATCTTCCGTTCGATCAGCTGGCAACCTACTATGGGCAGGATCTTAAGGGCGCGCAGCTTCCCTTCAACTTTCATCTGATCCAGTGCCGGTGGAGCGCGGATGCAATTGCCAAGGTGATTACCGAGTACGAAGCCGCATTGCCAGAGGGCGCGTGGCCGAACTGGGTGATCGGGAACCACGATCAATCGCGGATCGCGACGCGCATCGGCAGCGGGCAGGCGAGGCTCGCGGCCATGTTGCTGCTGACGCTCCGGGGCACCCCCACGATGTACTACGGGGATGAGATAGGTATGACGGACGCGCTGATTCCCCCCGCGGAAGTGCAGGATCCGGCGGAGAAAAATGAGCCGGGCAAGGGCTTGGGACGCGACCCGGAGCGCACGCCGATGCAATGGGATGGGTCACGATTGGCTGGGTTTACCACAGGGACGCCGTGGCTCCGTCTGGGGGCCGATCATGCGATGGTCAACGTGGCCACGCTCTCGGGTCAGAGGGATTCGGTGCTGAGCCTGTATCGGGTACTGATTGGGCTGCGGAATGAGACTGCGGCGTTGAATAGCGGCCGGGTTGAGGGTGTTGCCAGCAACGGGCGCGTTCTGCGTTACGAGCGGGTCGATGATGGGCATCGTTTCTTGATCCTGCTCAATTTCGAGGGGAGTCAGGAAGAGGCGCCTGTTGCTGCCGGCCACATTGTCGCTTCCACCCACATGGACCGGGCAGGCGATTCGGTTGAGTCGAGGGTCTCGCTTCGAGCTTTTGAAGGAGTGGTCATAAGGAACAACTAGACGACTTCGTGCTGCGTTGGTCCTGGCGGCGGCATCCATTTCTGAATAGTTGCATGTGGGGCGAAGCACCTGCTCGTCTCGGAATCGCCCTTGGTGAAGCGAGGATTGAGGGCCGGAGAAAACTGCAGGTCCCTCGCCTTCCTCCGGATTTCCTGTCGATCTCAGTGGCGTTGGTAGCCCTCATGCGGCTTTCTTTTAAGAAAGCCGCATACGTGGCCGTTGGTTGGTGCAGCGTGTAGGAAATCCGGAATGCGCTCCTAATGACAAAGATGCGGGCGGGCTCAGGTTTTGGTGCCGCACCTACGGTGCTCGGATCATCTTCGCGATCGAGCCCCAGCCCTTCCGGGCTGGGCTCACGTTTGGCGGTCGGCCCTCCGGGCCTCGCATCCATGAGCAAATCGCACTGTCATTTCTTTCTCAACTTGCCATTCGCAAGTCAGTTGCTCGGAATGACAAAGTTAAGGCTGGTAGCTCACCTGAAGATTCGTTAGTTGGATCGAGAAGACCGAGGGGCAAGTTAGAATGCGCTGCAGAGGCGATATGTCCGAATCACGTAGACAGTTTCTAGCGAATGGCTCACTCAGTGTGTTGGGAATGGCCATCACTTCGTGCAAGCAGGAACAGAAGGCCGCTCCGCTGCCTCCGGGGGCTCCTCCCGCCTTCGCGACGGCGCCTGCTGTCGGACCTGAGGTTTCGCCTCTTACCTTTGCTGAAGCGGAGAAACTGGTGCGGGTGGAGTTGAGTGACGGCGAGCGCAGGGAGGCGGTCGAAAGCTGGCGCAGCGGCATGGCTCCGCTCTACGAGCGGCGCACCGGGCCGCGCAAGGTTGCCCTGGAAGCGACGTTGGCGCCCTGGTCTCACGGCGAAGCGACGTTGCCAGGACAGGAGTCAGGCCCGGCACGCAACCTGTTTCTGCGCAGCAAAGGCGACGCGGGTCCGCTGCCTGCCAGCGATGAGGAGATTGCTTTCGCCCCAGTGACCCGGCTTTCACGGTGGATCGAAACGCGCAAGCTCACCTCGGAACGGCTCACCAATATTTATCTCGCGCGCATGGATCGCTTCAATCCCACGCTGCTTTGCGTGATCACGCCAACACGCGAGCTGGCCATGGCCCAGGCTAAACAAGCGGACCAGGAGATCGCCGCCGGCCACTACCGCGGGCCGTTGCACGGCATTCCGTGGGGGGCAAAGGATCTGCTCGATACGGCCGGCATTCCTACCACCTACGGTGCTGAGCCCTTCGAGCACCGCTTGCCCACAGAGGATGCAACCGTGATCAAGCGTCTGCACCAGGCAGGGGCGGTTCTGATCGCGAAGCTGAGCATGGGTGCGTTGGCGCTCAACGATATATGGTTTGGCGGGCAGACAAAGAACCCCTGGCTGCTGGCCGAGGGGTCGTCAGGCTCAAGCGCTGGACCGGGCGCGGCCACAGCCGCTGGACTGGTGGGCTTTGCTATCGGCAGCGAGACCGGAGGCAGCATCATTAGCCCAAGCATGCGCTGCGGAGTTACCGGTCTGCGCCCGACCTTTGGCCGGGTTCCTCGCACCGGCGCCATGACGCTCTGCTGGTCGCTCGATAAGTTGGGTCCGATGACGCGCGGTGTGGAAGACGCCATGCTGGTGCTGCAAGCGATCACCGGCCCTGATGAGGGCGACGTGTCGAGCGTGCCCAGCAAGCTGAACTACGACGCGGCCGCGAAGGTAGAGGGTATGCGCGTGGGTTACTTTCCGCAATGGATGAACGAGGCCCCGGCCACCGACGTCGATCGCGCGGCACTGGAAACGGTGAAGAAGCTGGGTATGGTCCCGGTTGAGGTCACGATCCCTAACTGGCCGTATGACTCGCTGCAGCTGATCCTGTTCGCCGAGGCGGCTGCCGCCTTCGAGGAGCTGACGCTCACGCATGGTGTCGACAAGCTCAAGATGCAGGTGCCGGATGCGTGGCCTAATTCGTTTCGCCAGGCACGGTTTCTTTCCGCGGTGGATTTTGTACAGACCGATCGGTTTCGACGGAAGGTGGCCAATGAGATGAGCCGTGTCTTCTCCCAGGTGGATCTGCTTCTGGTTCCCTCCCTACGCGACGAGATGCTTACCATTACTAATGCTACGGGCCATCCCTCGCTCACCCTGCGCGCGGGGTTTATCGAGGTATCGGAGGAGCGCAGCGACTGGGCGCCCGATCCGGCCAACCCGCCGAAAAAGTTTTCGCCTCCCCGGCGGGTGCCGCATGGCGTCACCCTGATCGGCCGGCTCTTCGACGAGGGCAGGTTGGGAAGTGCTGGTCTGGCAATGGAACGCAGCTTCCATGTTGCGGACGATCGGCCACCGGGGTTTTAATGCCGGTGCTTGAGTCGATCCGCGTTGTCGAACTTACCGAGGCTCTGGCGGGGCCTTACTGCGCCATGATGCTGGGAGACTTCGGCGCCGATGTCATCAAGGTCGAGCGCAGGCAGAAGGGCGACCAGTCGCGCAGCTGGGGACCTCCGTTTGTGGGCAGTGAATCGGCTTATTTTTTGGCTGCCAATCGCAACAAGCGTTCGCTCTCGCTGGACTACGATCAACCGCAGGGGGCTGCAATTCTGCATCGGCTGCTGGCTACGGCGGATGTCTTCCTTATTAACCAGCGTAACCGGGCTTCTCTGGAACGGCGGGGCCTGGACGCGGAAACGATTTGCGCGCGTTATCCGCGGCTCGTTTACTGCGCCATCTCGGGCTATGGACACTCTGGCCCCAAGTCGGGCCAAGCAGGCTACGACATCATCGCGCAAGCCCAAGCTGGGATCATGAGCTTTACTGGAGAGCCGGAGGGTGAGCCGATTCGTTACCCCATTGCAATCGCGGACATGGTCTGCGGTCTCTATTCGGCACTGGGAATTCTCGCCGCCTTACTGGCACGGGAAAAAACCGGAACCGGACAGGCGTTGGATATGGCGCTCTTCGATTCCCAGTTGTCATTGCTCATTAACGCAGGCAGCAACTACCTGAATGCCGGGGAGTCTCCACAGCGCCTGGGAAATGCACATCCCAGCATTGTTCCCTATCAGGTCTTTCGCGGTGGAGACGGCCGCCATTTTGTCGCTGCCGTGGGCACAGATGCCCTATGGCTTCGCTTTCTCCGCGTCATCGATGCGACGGAGACATTGGGAGCTGACTCACGCTTTCGCACCAATGCACTGCGGACGGAACATCGGCTGGTGCTGATTCCTGCGTTATACGCGATCTTTGAGAAGGCCCCGGCGAGCGAGTGGCTGCGGCGGCTGAACGCAGAAGATATCCCGGCGTCTGCGATTCATACGGTGGGCGAAGCTGTCAACGATCCACAGACAGTGGCTCGCGGATTAATCGTGGAAATCAAGCACCCCACCCTGGATGTGGTGCGCAGTATCGCCAACCCGGTGCGGCTTTCGGGTACTCCGGTTTTGTACCGGCTGCCGCCTCCGTTGCTTGGAGAGCATAGTGTTGAGATTCTGCGGGGTCTTGATTACTCGAATGAGGAGATTGCGGCTGCGGTGGGTGCGCACGCTATCTGAACCGCGGCCTATAGTGCGGAAACATTGGTCGCAGGTGGAGAATACCGTAGGTCCCTCGGCTACGCTTCTAATGACAAGATGCGGGCGAGCCCAGGTTTAGTGCCGCACCTACGGTGCTCGGATCATCTTCGCGATTGAGCCCCAGCCCTTCCGGGCTGGGCTCACGTTTGGCGGTCGGCCCTCCAGGCCTGGCCTCCATGGCGATTTTGCAGTGTCATTTCTCCCTTAACTTGCCACAGGCGAGTCGGCTACGCTCGGGATGACAAAGGGTGGGATGGGGCGTTAGATAAGAGCTGCTGCCGGTGTTGTGTAAGGATCAAGGAATGGGTATAGAGCTGGTTGACCGCGATGTGCTGCTGGTGATCGATGTGCAGAATGACTTCTGCGATGGGGGCGCGCTCGCGGTGCCGGGCGGCCAGGAGGTGGTCCCCGTGATCCATCGGATAGGACCGCTCTTTCGCCACTTGGTCATGACCCAGGATTGGCACCCAAGGGACCATCATTCCTTTGCGTCCAATCATCCGGGGCGAGTGCCGTTTGAGACGATTGAGACGGCTCACGGCGAGCAGGTGCTGTGGCCCGATCATTGCGTGCAAGGGAGCATGGGGGCTGCTTTCTATCCGCATCTGCAACCCGACAATGCAGAGCTGATTCTGCGCAAGGGCTGTCGCAATGATGTCGACTCCTATTCGGCTTTCCGGGAGAACGATCGCATCACCCGTACCGGGCTCACTGGTTACCTGCGCGAACGCGGGCTGGGGCGCATCTTTCTCACGGGCCTGGCGTATGACTTCTGCGTGCGTCACTCGGCCATCGACAGCATACAGGCCGGTTTCGAGACATATGTGGTGGAGGATGCCTGCAGAGCGATCAGCATGCGAGACTCCGTGGCTGCCACCAACCATGTCTTCCATGAAGCCGGGGTTCGGCGCATCACCAGCGAGATGCTGGGAGCATGAAGCACATGAGGTTATAGTGGACTTCTTGCATGAAGCCTTCGGTCGTTATTCTTGCTTATAACTCTGTCGACACGTTGGGGACCACGCTTGCCCAGGCGCAGCAGGTTTCTGATGACCTGCACGTGGTGGACTCCTTAAGCACGGACGACACGGTCGCGCTGAGCCAGCAGCACGGGGCGCAGGTGGTGCAGCATGCGTTCGAAAGCTATGGTGCACAGAGGAATTGGGCCATCGACCATTTGCCCCTCCGCTATCCGTGGCAGTTGCACCTCGACGCCGACGAGCGACTCACACCGGAACTGATCGCATCGATCCAGTCGTTGCCGGAGAATCCCGAGCACTCCGGCTTTTTGATTGCCCGGCTGGTGCAGTTTCTAGGGCGGCAAATGCGGCATGGAGGGATGTCGCCCACCTGGCATTTGCGGCTCTTCTGCAATGGAGCCGCCCGCTGCGAGGAACGCAAATACGACCAGCACTTCTACCTGACGCAGGGCTCTGCCGGCCAGCTGCAGGGGTACATGATCGATGAAATCCGCATGTCGCTGTCAGAGTGGACGGCGCGGCATAACCGTTGGTCGGACGCGGAGGTGATGGAGCAGACGCAGGCAATGGATGCAATGCGCATTAAGCCTCGCCTGTGGGGAAACCCTCTGGAGCGCAAACGCTATCTGCGAGGGCTCTATAATCGGGTTCCCCTCTTTGTTCGGCCTTATGCGCTTTTCTTTTACCGGTATTTTCTGCGGTTGGGCTTCCTCGATGGACGGGAGGGGTTCATCTTCTGGACCCTGCAGACATTCTGGTTTCGCTTTCTGATCGACGCCAAGCTCTTCGAGTACCGGAAAAAGAAAACAATTTAGAATGGATGACTGGGGGAGAGACCATGCTTGAAGTCTGTTCAGTAATCAGCGGAGCAGTGATCGTTTTCGTTGCGCTGATCTTTTGGGCCAATGGCGGCCGGCTCAAGAGCGAAAACGACCACTAAAGTCTAGCGTCGTCTAGCGGCCGTACCCTTTCTCGTATCCGTGGACGTAGGCTTCGCGGTAGATGTTCTTGTACTCGTCGCGTCCAATGGGCGGATGGCCGTATTCCGGCGCATGCTTGTAGGCGTCGTCGTGAGTTGGGCGAAAGCTATGGCCGGTTTCACGGTCGTGGGCGCCATCGGCGAATCCATCGTGGTAGCCCCAATGTGCGGCATAGTTAGGCGCGTCTTCCGAGTCGTGATAGAAGGCGCTGTAACCGGGGTCGCGCGGAGATACTCCATACTGCGCGGACGCGATTGCAGCGCTCCCGCCCATTAACATGTACGCCAGCGCAGTACGCCAATTCTTAACCTTTCCGTCCATCGCACCCTCCTCATGACAACTGCATAGCTGTCAAAACGCAGCTCTGGCGGGAAGGTTGCCAGCATCTTTTTTGTGGGAGCGGGGTTGGGCTTGCGGAGGGGGATCAGGAAACGACGGGTAACTTGACAGTAAACTCGGTTTTTCCGGGTACGGAGTCTAGCAGGATTTCTCCCCCGAACTTGTCCACCACGATATGGCGAACAATATCGAGGCCTAAGCCGGTGCCCTGCCCGGTGGGCTTTGTCGTAAAGAAGGGCTCAAAGATCAGCTTCCTGTTTTCTTCTGGGACACCCGGACCGGCATCACCAATCGCAATGCCAACCCTGTCGCCTTCTACCCAGGTGCGTACGCTCACTACGCCCTTTTGTGGAGAGGCGTCGATGGCATTATCGAGGAGATTGGTCCATACCTGACTGAGACCGATGCCACACGTGGAAAGGGGCGGCAGACTGGGGGCAAATAGCTTTTGTACTGTTAGTTCTTTCTGGCGAAACTTGTGGCCCAGAATGACAAGAGTGCTTTGAATGCTGTCGTGGACGTCGAGTTGATGGCGTTGGGGCTTGTCTTCATAGGCGTATTTCTTCACCGCCCCGACCAAGTCAGTCACACGGGAGACGCTCTCTTCAATGGTTCCCACCAGCTGGACGCTGGAGATCAGCGCTTCCATCCAATTCAGCGGATCGGATAAGGTGTTGCCGGGGAACTCGTGCTGGGCGCATTCCAGCGTCTGGGAGTCGAATCCGATGCCTGCGAGGGTGGCCGCCAGCTTCCAGGAATTTTCAATGCCATGCTCCTCCAGCCACGACGCCAACTCGTCTTCGGCGTCTGCCTGGTCCATGGAACTCATGGCCGAGGGCTTTTGGGGCTTCAGCGCCTGCTCTTGCAAAGCGCGCAGGCACTCGGTCTGCCCTTTGGTCATGACTTCATCGTTTGCGCACATGCGCAGGCTGATCTGTTGCAGCCGGCCCAGGTTTTCCCGCATTTGCGAGGCAGCGCGGCGGGCAGCGGCTCCCGGGTTATTCAACTCATGCATCAAGCCGGCGGCCATCGTGCCAAGCGAAATCAGCTTCTCGCGATGCAGCTCCTGTGACTGATAGACCTGCAGCCTGCGCGCCACGTTTCCCAAGACGGCAACGCGCACCTGGGGGCAAGCAAACATCAGGTTCCAAAAGAGCTCTTCCCGCAGGTAGACGACCGTGCTGGGCTTGAGCACGGTGACCACCGCTTCGTTGTCCTTACCCATAAGCAAGGGGATTTCCCCGAAGATCTCACCCGCGCTCAATTGGCCGATCATGGTGAGCTCACCATCGGTCTGACGCTTCTGCAGGCGAAGCTCGCCCTCAAGCAGAATCCAGAAGCCCCGACGGGTGCGGGTGATGTCCAGAATGTCAGCGCCGACATCGGCATGAATCAACTCCACCGAGTCAAGGCATCGAAGCTCTTGCAGCGAGACGCCGGCGAAGACGGGCACCTTCTGCAACTGGGTGACGAGGCTGGCTACCTCGACCTGCTCTACCTTCGAACTTTGCTGAACGTCTGTCATTGGCTTAGAAGCCCGCCAGGTGCTTATGGATGAACTGCACGGAAATCGAACCCTCGCCGACTGCGGACGCGACCCGTTTGATGGAGCCGTGGCGCACATCGCCGGCAACAAAAACCCCTGGAACGCTGGTCTCGAGCAAGTACGGATCTCTGGGCAGGTTCCAATTCTTAGGCATTTTTCCGTCCACTTTCAGGTCAGAACCAGAGAGCAAAAAGCCGTTCGGATCGCGCATGATCGTGTCCGGAAGCCAATCCGTGTTGGGCGCCGCCCCGATGAAGATGAACAAGCCGCTTGCCGGCACGGTTTCCTCGTTCTCGGGTCCACATAGGCGCAAACAGGACAATCGGGTTTCACCCAAGGCTTCCACCACCTGACAACACGTTTTAACCTCTATATTCGATGTAGCTGCAATCTGATCGATTAAATATTTCGACATGCTATTGATAAGCGATTCGGCCCTGACCAGCATGGTTACCTTTTTTGCGTACTTGGAGAAGTACATAGCGGCCTGGCCGGCCGAATTTGCCCCCCCGACAATGAAGACGTTCTCATCCTTACAGGCTTGAGCTTCAGTCATCGCCGCCCCATAATAGACCCCCGCGCCGGTCAGGCGCTCTACTCCCGGGGTGTTCAAGCGGCGGTAATAGACGCCTACAGCGATCAGGCAAGCGTGACACGATACTTCCCTGCCGTCGGCCAATTGGACGATGTTGTAGTTGTTTTCGGTGCGGATGCCGGTGGCCTTCTGGGTCAGCAATTCCGCCCCGAACCGTGTGGCCTGGATCAGTGCCCGCCTAGCCAGGTCTTCGCCTCTCACCCCTTCGGGAAAGCCCAGGTAATTCTCAATCCTGGAGCTGGAGCCTGCCTGTCCTCCTGGCGCTTCATCTTCGATGACCAACGTCCGCAGCCCTTCCGACGCGCCGTAGACGGCCGCCGCCAGGCCCGCTAAGCCTGCGCCGACAATCACCAGGTCGTAGAACTCCTTGGTCGCCTGGGTGCGCAACCCGATCTTGGCGGCCAGTTCCATTTGGCCGGGCTGCACGAGGGCGGTGCCATCCCCAAAAAGGACCACCGGTAGCTTGTGGTCATCCAACTTGAAACGGGTAAGCAGTTCGACGGCTTCGGTGTTCTGCTCAGGATCCATCCAGACGTAAGGAACCTGGTTGCGGGAAAGAAAGTCGCGTACCTGGTGGTCGCGCAAGGTGTAGCGGGGTCCCACGACACGCAAACCTTCAAAAGGTGGTTTATAACCCTCTTTCCAGGTTTCGAGGAGGTCGTTCAGGACTGGATAGAGGCGCTCCTCAGGCGGATCCCAGGGCTTGGTCAGGTAGTAGTTGATCTTGGCCGTGTTGATGGCCTGGATGGCCGCCTCAGTATCGGCGTAGGCGGTGAGGAGAGCACGCTTGGCGTCGGGGAAATATTCCATCGCCTTGCCCAGAAACTCCACCCCGGACATGCCGGGCATGCGCTGGTCAGAGACAAACAGGGCGACCGTATCTCCCCGCTTTTTGAGTTGGTCACAGGTGTCAAGTGCCGCCTGGCCGGACGCCGCACGCTGGATACGATAATTTGCACCATATTGGCGGCGCAGATCCTGGACTACCATCTCCAGGACGCTTACATCGTCGTCTACCGCGAGGATGACTGGCTTGCCCATGCTTCTTTAGTGTATTGAATGCGCGCAAGTTCGTCTCGTTCGCACCATTCTTGCTACACCCAAATCCAGTCACGACAGCAACTTGAGGGCGCGCCCCTGCCACTTTCGTGGGGTTTCATTTCCTGCTCAAGCCGCTAGGCTTGAGATCACCAGCAACTCATACTCTTCGAGCTCGGCAGCGGAGAGAAACGTACTAAAGGTGTCGCAAAACAGGACATTTTAGAACGAGTGAAGGCCGGTGGCCGATAGCGTGAACAGGCGGCTCTCCGATTACCGGGGGCAGTTCGCGTGGCACACGCTGCGGCGGTGTTGGGGCAAGAAGATTGCGAATCGAAGCGACACGAGGCACAAGGCAGCACGATGAATAAAATTATCCTGGCTGACAATCAAGCAATCTTTCGCGCTGGCATTGCAAAGGTCCTGGCGAGCGAAGAGGACTTCCGCGTGGCGGCACAATGCGCGGACCTGGAACGGCTACTGCTTTCGGTTGATGCGTACCGCTCCTCGATCGTTCTGTTTGCATCGGCGCTAAGGCCCGAATATCAGGATTTGATGTCGCACGTAAAGGCAGCAGGAAGCCGGGCAGTGGTGATCGCCGAGAACGGCGAGCCGGCGCAGATTTTCACCGCTCACGACATCCGCGGAGTGGTTTATCGCAATACCACCGGTCCGGCACTGGTCGAGTGCGTGCATCGGGTGATCAAGGGCTTTTCTTCGATTCAACGGCCGGCTGAGGCGATTGGTTCGGAGGAAGAAGATTCTGTGGGCGCGCGCGTTCGCGACCGCCTCACCCCCAAAGAGATGAAGATCGTGGCCCTGATTGTGCAGGGCTGCAAGAATAAAGAGATTGCGCTGCGCTTGGGCACCACCGAACAGGTGATCAAGAATTATCTGCGCAGCGTGTACGACAAGACAGGGGTTTCCGATCGGCTGGAACTTGCCCTGTTTACGATCCACCATCGGATCCTCGCAGCGGCTGCGGCCGAGGCCGGCAACTCGGTCCAGATGCGCACAGCTTAACCGCGCGGCTCTCCATATTCCGTGCGATCAGCGAGGGCTAAGGCCCTCGCTGATCGCTTTTACGGCACCAGCTGAACCGGCCGTGCCCGTAGTCCGAAAGGGTACTCCGGAGCCTGTAAGGCCTTTGTTTGCAGAAGGTATATGTATGGCCCACAGACTGCCCTCCTGGGGGCGAGAAGGCCGTCGGAATTGGCCTCGGCTGCTGTGTTACTGTTGCCTTAGACCACCCTGGGTGCCCCGCGTTTGGCCCTGGCCTAAAGGAAAATGCCGCAACAGTCGAACCTGTTTTCGTCTAGTCCCCAAAACGGCTCGACCGTGCAAGAACGGCAACCCGCGCCGCAACGACCCTCCCGGGTTCCTCTCTGGCTGCGACGGGTTGAGCTGTATCTCTATGTCATCATCCGTATCTACATCGGTGTTATCGTGCTGGTGCTTCCCTGGTACGCGCCGCTTTGGGCAGATAATCAACTCATCAACCGCTTCCCACACGTGGCCACGTTCCTGATGTATGGCGCAGTGCGGGGAATGATCTCGGGCCTCGGCCTGCTCAACCTGTGGATCGCGGTCATGGAAGCCGTGCACTTCCGCGGATCTACCCATTGAGAGCATGAAGCATAAAACCGGCAAACCACCCGACCTCAATCGCGCACCGCTCTCCTACCAGAACCCTGCCTTTGTTAATAGCCCGGACGGCCGGCTGGTGCGCATTATCTCTGAGTATTCCGAGCCGCTGGCGCGTTTCCGGCGCGAGCGCATCCAGGACACCATCGTGTTCTTCGGTTCGGCGCGCTTCCGTGCGCATGAGGACGCTAGTCAGGAGCTGGAGCTCGAACTATTAGAAAAGCCTGGATCTGCCGCGGCAGCGCCCGATGCGGAGCAACCGGCCACGGATGAGGAGATCGCCAAGGGGACGGCAAGCGAGCTGCGCCGCAGCCGTGCCGAAGCCGGCGTGGAAATGGCCCGGTACTACGAAGACGCTCGTAAACTGGCTTCCATGGTGACCAAGTGGACCCAGACGCTGAAAGGGCGCCGGCACCGTTTCGTCGTGACCTCAGGAGGCGGCCCCGGGATCATGGAAGCTGCCAACCGCGGCGCCTACGAGGCGGGCGGCAAGTCCATTGGGCTCAACATCCGATTGCCGTTCGAACAGGCGCCCAACCCCTACATCACGCCTTCTCTCAACTTCGAATTTCACTACTTCTTCATGCGCAAATATTGGTTCGCCTACCTGGCCAAGGCTCTGGTTGTCTTCCCGGGTGGCTTTGGCACGCTGGACGAGATGTTCGAAGTGTTGACCCTGGTACAGACCGAGAAACTGGCTAAGAAGATCAGCATCGTGGTTTACGGGTCGTCCTATTGGAACAGCATCCTCAACCTGGATGTGCTGGTCGATAAGGGTGCCATCTCGGCGCAGGATCGCGCGCTGTTCCAGATGGCGGATACTCCGGAAGAGGCCTTTGAAATCCTGAAGGCGGAGCTGACCCGGCATCACCTGGAACCGGAAGCACGCCGCCAGCCGCCCCCTAATGTGGAAGAGGAACCCCTCCTCAATCCAGACATTTCCGGCACGCGATAAAGCACGTTCACTTCTACCTGGCGCACGGGATTGTTACGTCGTCAGTACCAGAAGCGAAATTGCGTGAGAAATCCGATCACCTTCGTGTTAGGAAAACAGGTTATCCAGGCTGGTTCGGGCCGAAATTAGACATCAATTCGCTTCCCAGTAACTCGTCGTTCATGGATTGCACTACATACTGGGCACATAGAGCGATCACGCAGTTACTGTGTGGCAGAGGGGCCAGGGTGCGATTGCTCCAACGTAGAGAAGACGGATGGAGGAAGAGATGACAGGTTCTCGTATCTCGTATCTCTGGAACAACGGTCGCGCAGCAGAGGGATTCGCTTCGGGTGTTTCGCTTCACAGTCATACTAATCGCTCCAAAGAGACGCTCGACTTCATCGTCAAACTGGCCAACGAGCACCGGGTTTTCAAGGGCATCATTGCGCGGGAGGAGAAGCGTTGCCGGCAAAAGCATCGCCTGCAGGTGAATTATGCGGCAAGTTATTGGACGCCGCCGCTCACTCCGCGATTGGCTTTCGATCTGGAGAGCCGGCAGATCGCGGAGCGGCTCCAGGTGCAGCCACTGGTTTCGATCACGGATCACGATGATATTCAGGCGCCGATGCTACTGCGCACGGTGGCCAGCGCCCGGCACATCCCGGTTTCGGTGGAGTGGACAACGCCCTTCGGCAAGGATCAAGCTTTCCATCTTGGCATCCACAATTTGCCCAGCGCGTCGGGGGCGGAGTGGATGCGTCGATTTGAAGAATTCACTACAAATCCCAGCGATGCGCGCTTGACGGAGATGCTCTCCGCGCTGCACGACCTTCCTAACGTGCTCATCGTTTTCAATCACCCGCACTGGGATCTGTACAAGGTCGGCCATGCGTTGCATGAGCAGCTCTTGGAAGAGTTTCTCACCCAGAACAGCAGCTTTATCCACGCGGTAGAGCTGAATGGCCTACGCAACTGGGAAGAGAACCGGCTGGTGAAACGGCTCGCGGCTCGCTGGAACAAGTTGCTGATTTCGGGGGGCGACCGGCACGGCCTGGAGCCCAACGCCAACGTGAACCTGACGCAAGCGACGAGCTTCAACGAGTTCGTGTATGAGATCCGGCGCGAGAATCGCAGCCACGTGCTGTTTATGCCGCAGTACGCAGAGCCGTGGAAGCATCGCATCATGCGCTCCACGCTGGATGCCATTCGCGATTACCCTGACTTTCCGGAAGGCTCGCGGCGTTGGGATGAGCGCGTCTATCACCCGGATATGAATGGGGTGGATCGCCCCCTCAGCCAGCTCTGGCCTTACGGGGAGGCGCCGGCTTACATGCGCATGGTGATCCAGTTTGTGCGAATGCTCGGCAGCAACACAGTGAGCAATAGTCTGCGGTTTGCCTGGAACGAATCGCACGAGCTGCAGTTTGCGCTAGGCGAGCGGGAAGCATTTTAGGACTGCCAAACGAGCGGTTAAGCCTTCTCGCTACGGTCTCCCGCGGATACACTCTGCCTATGCGTTCGGCGACCCCGAGGGTGGCGTACTTTCCAGATTCGTTCTACGAGATCAACGGGGTGGCGCACACCAGCCGGCACTTTGAAGCGTTTGCGCAACGAAGAGGCCTGCCTTTTTTTTGTTTGCATCCAGGCGAGAAAGGTAGTGCGATACGCGAGCAACAGCTGGGTGAGCTGACGACGATCGATATAGCCCGCGGCAGCGCCGTTTCTTTTCGTTTGGAAAAAGATCTTACCTTCGATGCCGCATTCCTGCGGCATAAGAAATTCCTCGAAGAACGTCTGCGGGCATTCCGCCCGGATATCGTCCACATCACCGGGCCGAGCGAGCCGGGCATTCTGGGTGCGTGGCTGGCGAGGAATCTGAAGATTCCGCTGGTGGCGTCGTGGCATACCAATCTACATGAATATGCGGCGCAGCGTTCGGGGTGGTTTGTGCGCACGCTTCCGCGCGGCAAACAGGCTGCCGCGGAAAAGAAAATTGAAGATGCCTCGCTGATGGCTTGTGCCCGTTTTTACCGGATGGCGGAGGCTCTCTTCGCGCCCAATGTCGACTTGTGCCGGCTGCTGGAGCGGGCCACCGGCCGCCACTGCGCACTGATGCCTCGCGGCGTGGAGACGATCGCCTTCTCTCCGGAATACCGCGATCGCAACGGGACAGGGGACGCATTTGTACTTGGGTTTTGCGGCCGGCTGTCGGTGGAGAAGAATGTGTTTCTGCTGGCGCGCATTCGGACGGAACTGATCGCTCGAGGTATCGGCAATTTTCGCTTTCTTATCATCGGGCACGGCAAAGAAGAGGGCTGGCTACGGCAACATCTGCCGAATGCGGAGTTCACCGGCGTGCTTCGCGGCGCCGAGCTGGCCCGCGCCTATGCGAATATGGACCTTTTCGTGTTCCCTTCCCACACAGATACTTTCGGCAATGTTGTGCTGGAGGCTTTAGCATCCGGGGTTCCGGCGATCGTCACGCCGGATGGCGGTCCTCGGTACATTGTGAAGGACGGCGAGACGGGTTCGATTGCTACTGATGATGGGTTTTCGGCTGCGGTGGCAGCGCTTATTCTCGATCCCGAACTTCATGCGCGGATGCGGGTCGCGGCCCGGACGTATGCGCTGTCGGCTTCTTGGGATTCGGTGTTCGAGGGTGTTTACAGCACTTATGAAGAAGTGCTTGCCAGTCACGGACGCTGAGGAGTGGAGAGAACCGCAGTCACTCGGCTTCGCTCCTAATGAACAAAAATAAAGCCAATGGAATCAATCTCGATTTCCAGCGTTCATATCAGTCTTAACTTGCCGCCAGGCGAGTCGGTTCCTCGGGATGCCAAAGATGTGAGCGGGCCCGGGTTGGTAGTGCCGCGCCTACAGCGCTCGGAGCGCACTCGCAAATTGAGCCCCAGCCCTTCCGGGCTGGGCTCACGTTTGGTGGCCGGCCCTCCGGGCCTCGCATCCCTGGTGAGTTTGCGGTGTCATGTCTCAACTTGCAGTATGCAAGTCAGCTGTTCGGGATGACAAAGTTTATGGTCGCGCGCCCAGTGGGCCTTCGTTGATTGGGATCGAGGATCTGCGGCTTCTTCTACTCAACTTGGCCGATGTAGACGCCGTAGGGTGGCAGCTTGATCGAGGTGAGAGAATCGGGATCTGCGCTGCCGGGAGTTGCCAAGAGGGTCTTTAACTGCTTTCCAGTCACTCCTTGCGCGGACAAGTCAAACGCTGCGGTTTGCGGGTGCGGGGTGAAGTTACAGACGACGAGGACAGAGCGCCCATCCTCCGTTTTACGTAACCATGACAGGATGTTGTTATCATCTACGTTCAGCATGGTCAGGGTGCCTTCGTGCAGAGCCGGATTCTCGCGGCGTAACTGTATCAGCCGCTGGTACCAGGCCAACAACGAATCGTCCTCACGGGATTCAATGGCGACATTCACGGTCTTGGAGGACGGCGGCACGGGTAGCCACGGGGTTGCGGAAGCCTCGGTAAAGCCGGCGTTGGGGGAGCCGTCCCACTGCATGGGTGTGCGTTCGCCGTCGCGGCCTTTTTCCTTCGGCCAGCCGATCTTGCCGATGGGATCCTTCACATCCTCGACCCGCGTGGGAGGGGTGGTCGTCATGCCCAACTCCTCGCCGTAATACATCATGGCTGTGGAGCGCGTGGCCAACAAGAGCGTGGCGATCACACGGGCAATATCCAGGTTGTGTTTGCCGTCACCGTAACGATTCCAGCTGCGAGCGTTGTCGTGGTTGTCGAAGACAAAAAGCGGCTGGTCTTCATCAATATCGTGCTCTGCCTGGTCAATGCGGGTGCGGAAGACCCCCGCATCCATTTCGTTGAGAAACCCCACCTGCATATCCATGGGCAGTTGCAGTTCGTCGTGGCCGGCGCCGTACCACTTTCGCAACTCCTCTATATTCGGCAGGTACGTCTCGC
Source organism: uncultured Acidobacteriaceae bacterium (assembly GCA_963743365.1). GTDB lineage: Bacteria > Acidobacteriota > Terriglobia > Terriglobales > Acidobacteriaceae > PALSA-350. Next base: position 452,537 of record CAVUQE010000004.1, on the reverse strand, counting down.
CAATCAGGATGCGGTCACCCTGGTAACTATTGGTTACCTTGCGCAGGTCACGCATGACTTGGTGGACCTGAGGCAAGTTGCTAGTCATCGCGTCGTCAAGGTTGGGGTCGCCATAGGCATTGGTTCCGGGCAACACCTTGTCGTCCCGCATTTGCTCGTCTTCAAATAATGTGGGCACGGCATCCAGGCGGAAGCCGGCCACTCCTTTGTTCAACCAGAAGCGAAAGGCCGCGAAGACAGCTCGCTGGACTGCTGGGTTTCTCCAGTTCAGGTCGGGCTGCTCAGCATAAAATTTGTGATAGTACCACTGTGACGTTTTGGGATCGAATTTCCAGGCAGAATGACCGAAAACCGATTGCCAGTTGTTCGGAGGTTCTCCCGGGCCCTTGCCATCGCGCCAGACATACCAGTCACGCTTGGGGTTGGTCTTTGAGCTCTCGGACTCGATGAACCAGGGATGCTTGTCCGAAGTGTGGTTCATCACCATGTCCATAATGATGCGGATGTTCCGTTTTTTGGCTTCGGCCACCAGGTGGTCGAAATCCGCCATGGTGCCGTATTGAGGATCGATCGCCTGGTAGTTGGAGACGTCGTACCCGAAATCTACCTGGGGCGACGGATAGATGGGCGATAACCAGATGGCGTCGACTCCCAGGTTCTGGAGGTAATCGAGCCTTTGGGTGATTCCCTTGAGGTCGCCAACGCCGTCGCCGTTCGAATCCTGGAAACTGCGGGGATAGATCTCGTAGATGACTGCATGTTTCCACCAGGGATCATGGGTTGCCGTCGTTTGCGCGGAGGCGCCGGCAAGGTTCAGGACGAGGCCGGCAAATATCGCGAGATAGATCGCTATTTTGCGCATAGGCAAATTTACGCCTCATTTCTTCTTAAGGCGATCAAAGTCTAAGCCGAAGTGAGGGTCTGACTTGGTTCCATCGATCTTGAACGGCACCTCGGTGCCAGCCCCATTTTTCTGGAAGTATTTATCGACAGGCATCAACAACAGGCCTTTCCAACCGCCAACCATCCGTGACACGGTGGCTTGCATGTCGGCGGTTCCAGTGAAGTTGAACTTTGCGCCATCCAGGGTATAGATGCCGGAGAGCTTGATGCTTGCGCCGGGAATATCGTAGTGCACATTGGATAGATTCAGACTCGCGTCGGCGAGGTTGAAGTCGCCGCGCATCTGGGAGCGCACCAACTCCATCTTCCCGTCCCTCTCCTGCTGGGTGGCCAACTCGACCTCACCCTGGCTCCTCAGACTGAGTTCGTCAATCCGGCGCTGAATTTTGTCGCTACTGAAGCGTCCGTTGACGATGGCGAAGTTGCCTTGCAAGCGCAGCCTGTGGGCAACGTCTTGCGGTCCGGGAGGCAAATCCAGCTTGGTGTGCAGCTTGACTTGGCCGTCCATGACCGGCGGATCAGTGCGCACGGCGAGCCGCAGCAGATCCTCAATCCTGGCCTGGTCCATGGCCACATCGAGGTAAACATGGCGGCCCGGCTCTGACTGGTCGCGTACGACGTATCCTCGCGCGGTCAGGAAGGAATGCAGAAACTGCGCCTTGACCGGCTGCAGGTAGGTGTTGCCATCCGTGCCATCCACAATGGCATGGAACTCGGTGTGCAATGGGACCTTGTGGCCGCTGATTTTCACTTGAAAGTCGGGGGTGTCGGTCTTGCCATCGACGACGATCCTGTCGAGAGTGCCCTGGTATTTGCCTTCGGAGGAGAGGATCCCGCCAATGCCTTTGATGGTGCCCAGGTCGGCATCGTGGAAGGTGTAGGTGCCGCCCAGAACAGTCGCTCCGGGATGGGCTGTGTTCCAGGGGCCGAAGTAACCGCGGCTCTCGATCTGACCCACTGGCTTGGGATTGGTCAGTGTAGCGACAAAGTCCAACGGCTGGCCGGCGCCAATGCTGCGCAGGGTCAGGCTCTGAATGACAAATTTTTGCGGGAGCTTGCCGGGCTTGTCCGTGCCCAGGGAAAGGATGGTGTCGGTGCAGTCCATTTCGCCGACAAAGATGCTTACCTTGCTGCCTTTAGCGTGGCCGCTGTTCAGCTGGGGTAACTCTTTGCGCTGGCTTTTCGGCGGCAGATTGATGCGCAGTCCCTCGACCTCGACTTGAGTGATGTGCATGGGCGAACGCACCAGGCTGCGATATCCGGTGCGAAAGGCGAAGCGGCGCACTGAAAACGTCGGCGTCGTGGAGTCGATGTTGTAGGGATAAATAGCGAGGTCTTTACCCGAGACCTCGAAGCCGCGCAGAAGAGAGACTTCGAAAGCTCCCATTTCCACGCGGCTGTGGAACCGCGCAGAAAGGCTCTGCATCAGACGAGCGCGCAGGATTGGCTCCGCCCGGGAGAGAAGGATTTCAAATATGGCTGCCGCTGCGACGGCCATCACCAGGGCGCCAATTCCCACCCAAAAGAGCGCCCTATGTCTTCGACCTGCCACGTCTCGCCTTTCTTCCGGAGCCGCATGTAACATCGCAATGAATATCGCAATTGGGGAGGGAAGCTTGCGATGACCGTCCGGATTCTTGCTTTCTTGGTGCTCCAGTTTGTTGGTCAGCAGATTTGGGCTCAGGCACTCCCCTCATCTTCGCTCACCATTGATGCCTATATTCACCAGGGATGGGACAGCCTCTCCCGCTCCATGTCTGAGTGCAAGTCCCTGGTCGACCCTAAGGTCACCGCTCCGCCGGTGCTTTATCTTCCCTTCGGCGCGCCCACGCCGCCGGAACTGCTGCGGCTGCGCTCGCAATGCAAGATCCAGATTGCCCACCTGCCCCATCGCATCGAGCACCTGGGCGATGTAAAGGAATCGGAGATTCCGCAGCCTGGATTGCTGTACCTGCCAAACCGCTACGTGGTGCCGGGCGGACGGTTCAACGAGATGTTCGGATGGGACAGCTACTTCATCATTCTAGGCCTGCTGCGCGACGGGCGGGTGGATCTGGCGCGTGGCATGGTCGAGAACTTCTTCTACGAAATTGAGAATTATGGAGCGGTGCTCAACGCCAACCGCACTTACTTTCTCACTCGCTCGCAGCCGCCGTTCTTGAGCTCCATGATTCGCGCGGTCTACGACGCGGCGTGTGCCCGCGACCGGTCGCCGGCCAATCTTGCTCGGCAAAGGGAGTGGCTAGCACGCGCCTACCCCTATGCCCGACGCGATCACGATTTCTGGCTGAGCAACATCCACCGCGCAGGAGATACTGGTCTGGCACGGTATTTCGATATCGGCGAGGGGCCAGTGCCCGATATCGCCGATCACAGCAGCTACTACATCGACGTCATCAACTGGCTGGTCGATCATCCCCAGGTCCACACCAACTACCTGATCACCGCGCCCCAACACCCCTCGCCGGCCGAGCAGGCTGTGCTTGCCAAAACGAGTTGCGATGCAAGCCATTCCGCGGTTTGCGGCCTCGCCTGGGCCCATGGCTATCGTCTTACCCGCGACTTCTACAAGGGCGATCGTTCCGTGCGCGAGTCTGGTTTCGACATTTCGTTCCGGTTTGGTCCGTTCAGCGGTTCCACACACCATTACGCTGCCGTCGGCCTGAACAGCTTGCTCTACCACTACGAAATGGACCTGGCTAACCTTGCCGACATGACCGGCCACGAGTCCGAGCATAAGCACTGGCTAGCATTGGCCGAAGGCCGCCGCGGGGCGATCAACAAGTACCTATGGAACCCGGAGAAGGGAATGTTTTTTGATTACGACTTCACCACCGGGCAACAATCCAGCTACGTGTATGCGACGACCTTCTATCCCCTTTGGGCAGGCTTGGCTACGAAAGAACAAGCGGCGGCTGTCGATAAGAATCTTGCCGTGCTCGATCGACCTGGAGGCCTCGCCAGCAGCACCTACGTGAGCGGTCTGCAGTGGGATTTGCCTTTTGGGTGGGCGCCGCTGAACTGGCTCGCGGCGGACGGCCTGTGGACGAATGGCTACGTCAACGATGCTCGCCGGGTCGCGGAGGAGTTCAACCATACGGTCCGCACCAGCTTCGAGAAGGAAGGGACCATCCATGAGAAGTACAACGTGGAGACTGGATCGTCGAATGTCGACGTGATCGCCGGTTATCAAAATGTGATTGGCTTCGGCTGGACGAATGCGGTCTATGTGGAGATGGAGCACCTGTTAGAATCCACCAACCCGGGAAAGAAAACGAATGACAGGTAACCACCTACTGCCCCCGCAGGAACGCCGCGCCTTTGGACAGTCCCGGCGCAAACAGGTGCGCCGTCAGGAGCATAAGCGATGGAAAGCCTCGGACCGGCAGACCGATCCTATCGACGCTCTTGCCGCTTCCGCCGTGGGACGCGTGCCGGCGTTGCTCGCGATCAAGTGGCAGCGAATGGCGGCTTCCCCTTTTGGTTTTTTTCGCGGGGCCGTCCCAGTCATGGCCGCCGATCTGGCGGTGCTGCCTAACACCGGCATCTTTACCCAGCTCTGCGGAGATGCACATGTACGCAATCTAGGCGCCTACGCGGCACCCGATGGCCGGCTCGTGTTCGACATCAACGACTTTGACGAAACCATTCGCGGGCCATTTGAGTGGGACGTGAAGCGAATGGCAACCAGTATCATCCTCGCGGGCCGCGAAACCGGCAGCAAAAGCGCGACCTGTACTGAAGCGGCCGCGATTTTGCTAAGAGGCTATCGGCGCTCTATGCACGCTTTTGCGCGCATGCCGGTCATGGACTTGGCCCGCTTTCAGGTACATCGGTTGCAGCGAATTACCCCGCTTTCCCAGGTGCTACGCAAGGCCGAGCGGGCAACGCCGCTGTACAACCAGGAGCAGCTCACCAAACAGCCGAAGGCAACCTCCAAGAATGCGCCACTGCCCCACCGGATCTTCATCGAAAACAAGCCGCTGCAATATCGGCTAACCGGCGCCAAGGCGCGGCTGATTCTCAGTTCGCTCAGCCAATACCGCGAAACTCTCTTGCCCGAGCGACAGCATTTCTTCGATTTGTACAGGCCGCTCGATGTTGCATTCCGGGTGGTGGGCACGGGCAGCGTCGGGTTGCGCGACTACGTCGTCTATCTGGAAGGTAACGGCAGCGACGATCCATTATTTCTGCAGATTAAGGAGGAGCCTAACTCTGCTTATGCCCCGTACCTGGGAGAGTTGGGCGCGCCGCAACACCAGGGACACCGAGTCGTCCAGGGCCAACGGTCGATGCAGTTTCTCTCCGACCTGCTTTTGGGCTGGACCTCCATTCACAATCGGCACTATCTGGTTCGCCAGCTGAATGATCACAAAGCGTCGATCGAGATAGGAGATCTGAAGGGCGAAGGCCTGAACCAATACGCTGAAATTTGTGGCGAATTGCTGGCGCGCGGCCACGCACGGTCAGGTGATGCGATCGCGCTTTCTGGCTACATCGGCACGTCGGATCGGTTTATTGAAGCCGTCACCGAGTTCGCGATCGATTACGCCGACCAGACCGAGGCCGACTACAAAACATTTCTGCATTCACGCTTCGCGCCCCGGGCCGTGCGCAAGAATGGGCCACCGGCGAAGATCCCGGTCAATGTCAAGTTGCGAAAAGCCAGGGTGATTAGGGAATCGGTTCCTCAGGAGTAAAGCGCGAGTTCTGTGGGTATTGGATGCTGATTGAGAGAACTGCAGATCCCTCGGCTTCGCTCCTAATGACAAGATGCGGGCGAGCCCAGGTTTAGTGCCGCACCTACGGTGCTCGGATCATCTTCGCGATTGAGCCCCAGCCCTTCCGGGCTGGGCTCACGTTTGGCGGTCGGCCCTCCAGGCCTGGCCTCCATGGCGATTTTGCAGTGTCATTTCTCCCTTAACTTGCCACAGGCAAGTCGTCTCCTCGGGATGACGAATTGTAGGGTGGCGCTCCCATGAGGATGTGTTTAGTGGAGGAAAGAGCTGCAGTTCCACTTAACCACAAAGTCGATGCTGTCGCCTGCCAAGCCCGGGAGAAACCACCGGTCTTTGCTGGTTAGAGTTAAGCAATGCGACAATGGGAGCAGCGCTTCGGCGCTGCTTTCTTATGCTCCAACTCTCTGCTGCTGGGAAACGGTTTGGCCCGCGCGTCCTGTTCGAGGATGCCAATTGGCTCATTACGCCCAATGAGCGTACGGCCCTGGTAGGCGCCAACGGCACCGGGAAATCCACTCTGCTTAAGGTGCTTGCCGGGAGCGAATCGCTCGACTACGGCACCTTGCAGCGCACGCGCGGAATGACGATTGGCTACCTCCCCCAAGAAGGTCTCGAACTGCGGGGGTGCAGCGTTTTTGCAGAGTGCCTTTCGGTCTTCGCGGAGTTGCGCGATATGGAGCAGGAGCTTGAGATACTTTCCACACGCCTGGCTGAGTTCGACCCGGCGACACCGGAATATGCCGCAGCGGCCGATCGCTTTTCTCATCTCGACTCCCACTTTCGCGCCCACAACGGCTACGCGCTGGACGCGCAGGTGGGTTCGGTCCTGAGCGGGTTGGGTTTCAGCAAGCATGACTGGTCACGGCAGACGGAGGAGTTTTCCGGCGGATGGCAGATGCGCATCGCACTGGCCAAGCTGCTGCTGCAGAAGCCAAGCCTGTTGTTGCTTGATGAGCCGACCAATCACCTGGACCTGGAAACGCGCAATTGGTTGGAGGACTACCTCCACGGCTATCCCAATGGCTACATCCTGATCTCCCACGATCGCTATTTTCTCGACGTCACGGTCGATAAGACGATCGAGATATGGAACAAGGGGCTGCACGTTTACCACGGCAACTACGAGAAGTACCTGGTGCAGAAAGACGAGCGGCGAGCGCAGCTTGCGGCGGCTTACAAAAACCAGCGCGAGCACATTGAGCATCTGGAAGCCTTTATCAGCCGCTTTCGCTATCAGGCCACCAAGGCCAAGCAGGTGCAGAGCCGCATCAAGGAGCTGGACAAGATCGTGCGCATCGAGATCCCGGTCGAAGAGCAGGCGATCCATTTCAGTTTTCCCCAACCGCAGCCTTCCGGCCGTACGGTGGTGGAGGTCTCGGACCTGGCTAAGAACTATGGCCCGAAGCAGGTGCTCGAGGACGTGAGCTTTACCATCGATCGCGGCGACCGCATCGCGCTGGTGGGCGTGAACGGCGCAGGTAAGTCAACCCTGATCCGCATGCTGTCGGGTATGGAGCCGCCATCGAGCGGCACACTGCGCCTGGGCCACAACGTCACTGCGGAATACTTCGCCCAGGACCAATACAAGGTGCTGGACGGCAATGCCCGCATGCTGGACGACATCAGCAACACAGCGCCCCGGGTATCAACCACAGAGCTGCGCAGCCTGCTGGGCTGCTTCCTTTTCTCCGGCGACGATGTTTTCAAACCGCTCGGTGTGCTGTCCGGAGGAGAGCGCAATCGCTATGCCCTGGCGCGCATCCTGGTAAGCCCGGCGAACTTCCTCTTGCTGGACGAGCCTACCAACCACCTCGACCTGCGCGCCAAGGATGTGCTGCTCGAGGCCATCGCTGCGTTCAACGGAACCGTAGTCATGGTTTCGCATGATCGCTACTTTATCGATCGCCTCGCCACTCGAATTTTTGAAGTGGAGGGTGGACATGTGCATGTCTATCCCGGCAACTACGAAGACTACCTGCACCGCAAACAGATGGCGGAGACAAAGGGGACCGGGTCGAATGGCGCCGCGGCCATGGAAGTTCCACAGGAGACGGTTAAGGTCGATGTGGCAGCGGCCAAGGGTCGCCGGCTTAATCCGATCAAGCTGCGCCAAATGCAGGAGCGCTGCAGCTTTGTGGAAGAAGAGATCCCGCGGGTGGAGAGTTCAATCGCCAATGCGGAGGAGTCGCTCGGTGTTTACGAGAGCGCAGAGGAAACGCAGCGCCTGACCCAGCTATTGGAAAGCTTGCGCGAACAGCATGCCTCGCTGACCGCCGAATGGGAAGAATTGGTGAATCAACTGGAGCAGCAGGCGTAGCGCAGCGGAGAAGCCGGGAGGCGAATGAAGTGAGTCGCCTCAGCGGCTAAAGCCGCAAGGCTTATAAGCCCTAACGTACGGGCTGAAGCCCGTACCCTTCAAAGCGCAGCGTTACAAACTGGTGCCTGTTGCCATGGAAGTTGCAGGGAAAGACCGACGGCATGCATTAGAGTAAAGCCAGCATCCATATCCGTCGATGACAGGCTTGAGTACCCCAACCCAACGTAAAGGCTTTGCAGCACGCTCGTCTGCATTTACTGTCAGCGCGGGTATTTTGCTCAGCCGGCTCCTTGGGCTGGTGCGGGACCGGGTATTTGCTCACTTTTTCGGCAACTCACCCGCTGCCGATGCTTTCCGCGGCGCTTTCCGCATTCCCAACTTTCTGCAAACCCTTTTTGGCGAGGGTGTGCTCTCAGCTTCGTTTATCCCCGTGTATGCGCGCCTGCGGGCGGAAGAGCGGCACGAGGAAGCCTCGCAGCTGGCCGAAGCGATCTTCGCCATCCTGTTTCTCATCGGGTCAGTAATCACATTAGCCGGCGTCTTCGCGGCCCCTTGGCTGATCGACGCGATCGTGCCCGGCTTTAAGGGTGAGACTCGCCGGCTCGCCATCCAGCTGGTGCAGATCCTGTTTCCCGGAGCGGCGCTGCTGGTTCTTTCGGCATGGTGCCTTGGAATCCTGAACAGCCACCGCAAATTCTTCCTCTCCTATGCCGCGCCGGTGATCTGGAATGTGGCTATCATCACGGCTTTGTTATGGAAGGGTGGAGATGTAGGGGAATCAAGGCTCGCCGTTATTATATCCATCGCTTCGGTCATCGGCAGCGGCCTGCAGTTTGGGGTGCAGTTGCCCACGGTGATGCGGTTTCTGCGGCCGTTGAATCTGCGGTTCACCTTCGGCAACGAGCATGTGCGGACCGTGGTGCGAAACTTTTTCCCGGTGTTTCTGAGCCGCGGAGTGGTGCAGGTTAGCGCGTATGTCGACTCGTTTTTGGCCAGTTTTTTGCCTGTGGGTGCGGTATCGGGTCTGGCTTACGCACAGACCCTGAATACGCTGCCGGTGAGCTTGTTCGGCATGGCGGTTTCCGCCGCCGAGCTGCCCGCTATGTCGAGTGCTTTGGGAACGCAGGAGGAGATAGGAGCCGCACTGCGGCGGCGTTTGGAGCTGGGCCTGCAAAATATCGCTTTTTTTGTGGTTCCTTCCGCGGTGGCTTTTTTGGTTCTTGGCGACGTGGTCGTTGCCACTATTTACCGAGGCGGGCACTTCACTGCCCACGATGTGAAGTTTGTGTGGAGTGTATTAGCGGGGTCGGCTGTCGGGCTTCTGGCTTCGACATCCGGCAGGCTGTATTCGTCTGCGTTCTATGCGCTGCGGGATACGCGCACGCCATTGAACTTCGCAATTATTCGCGTGGTGTTGACCGTGGTCATGGGTTATCTGTTCGCGCTGCCGCTGCCGAGGTTGCTCGGTATTGATGCCCACTGGGGCGTCGCGGGACTCACGTTATCGGCGGGAATCGCTGGATGGGTGGAGTTTTCTCTGCTGCGACGGGCTCTTCAGGCGAGGATCGGGGCCGTTGTGTTGCCATCTTACCGTGTCGCACGGCTTTGGGGTGGAGCACTCGTAGCGGCTGCTGTTGCTTATGGGGTCAAGCGGGTGCAGCCGTTCCATTATCCGCCGCTGATTGGGTTGTGCGTGCTTTCGACGTTTGGGCTGGGGTATCTGTTGTTCACGAGAATGCTCGGGGTTGCAGCTCCGGGTAGTTTGCGGCGATTGCTTAGCAGGGGATGAGGCGCTGTTGAGTGCTGCGTATCCCACTCAAGCCCAAAACAGGGCTTGACCCCGATTTCCTGCCACGCTGTGCTAGAAAGGTCCGCGTGTGCGCCTTTCATTAGGGAAAGGCACATGGAGTGTCTCAACGCCACAAGCCTCCGCAGGAAACCGGGGCAAATGGGGCACCCAAGTTCATTGATCGTGGAGAGAGCCGTAGGTCCGGTTTCCCTTTAACCTATGCCTAGCTTGTGCATGTAGTCGGCATCGATTTTCAGGCCTTGCATGGGGGGTACGTTGTAACCTTCCTGCTCGACAAAGCAGTGCTTCACTACCCCGGCCTTTGCCGCTTCTTCGAAGATGGGACGGTAGTCGATTGAGCCCTGCCCTAATTCAACGATTGTGGGCACATTCGTGATCGAAGAATCGGCAGTGATGCCTTTGAAGTCTTTCACGTGCAGCATGCTGATGCGGGTGGGGTATTTGCGCAGATAGTCGATCGGGTTCGCACCACCCACAACGACCCAGCCGCAATCCATCTCCATGGTGACGTGGGCAGGGTCGGTTAGACGCAGCAGCTCATCGTAGGGCACGACTCCGTCTGTTTTGTGGAACTCCATGGTGTGGTTGTGATAACCAAACTGCAGGCCGGCGGCACTTACTTTTGCTCCGATCTTATTGAATTGCTCTGCGTTCCATCGCCAATCTTCGAGGTTGAACGCGTTGGTCCTATCCTTCGCGCTCAGATTTTTCACCCGCGACGGGTCTTTGAAGCCAGGGAAAGAACAGATGATGTAATGAACACCCAGCTCTTTGTTGAAGGCCAGGATTTCATCAAGCTGCTGATGCAAATTGTCTGAGGAGTAATGCGCGCTCACCAGGTGTAGCCCGGCGTTGGTCATGGCCTGCTTCACTTGCGCGGCGCTGTGATCGTAGTAACCGGCCGACTCCACCTCGCGAAAGCCTATCGATCCGATCTCTTTGAGCGTGCCGTCGTAATCCTTGGGCAGAAGCATGCGCACCGAATAAAGCTGAAGCCCCAATGGCACGTGCAACGTCTTGGCATAGGACTTGCTGCTTTGCAGAAATGCAGAGCCGTAGACGAGGGCAGCGGAACCGGTTTTAACGAAATCTCTCCGTGACTGTTTCACCATGACACCCCTTTTCCTTTGGCGGCCCAACTAGTTGGGCAGGCCGAATGCAATGATATTCGAACCCATGGCGACCGCGACATATTGTTCATGGTCGAACATGTAGGTCATGGGCGAGGCATGGGGCGACTGGCTGGTCTGAAAACTCCAGAGGAGTTTACCGGTCTTCGCGTCGGCTGCAGCAAACGCATCGTCGTCTGCTCCGAAGAACACCACGCCCCCAGCGGTGCTGAGCACGCCCCCGAAGCTATCGGAAGGTCCGGTTTGGGGAAGTTCCCAGACAGCCTTGCCGGTTTGGATGTCAAATGCACGCAGGACGCGCCGGCCCGGATCGGCTGGGTCAGGACTAAAAGAGCCGCCCATGTAGCCGTGCCCCAGTTGAAAGGGCATGTCGGTGCGGGTGAAGATGCCGCACTTGTCGTTGGTCTGCACATAGTAGAGCGAGGTCAAAGGATTCCAGGAGGCTGAATACCAATTAGTCGCCCCATTCAGCCAGGGGCACACCGCTGTGCCCTCATGGGTTGGTTCGTGGCCCGGAGCGACGATTGGCCGGCCTTCAGGGGTCAGGCCGGTTGCCCAGGTGAGCTTGGTGGTATAGGGCCGGCCGAGCAAAAACTTGCCATTGGTGCGGTCGAGCACATAGAAAAAGCCGTTGCGATTTGCTTGCACCATCAGCTTGCGTGGTTTACCGTCCCACATGGTATCGATCAGCGACGGCGGAGCCATGGCATCGTAGTCATGCACATCGTGGGGGGTGAACTGGAAATACCACTTCAGCTTGCCTGTCTTAGGATCCAGCGCAACTACTGAGTCGGTGTAAAGATTGTCGCCCGGCCGAGCGTCTCCAATCAGGTCGTCGCCGGGGTTGCCGACTGGCCAGTAGATAGTGTCAAGCTCCTTGTCGTAAGTGCCCGTCATCCAGGTAGCTCCACCAGGATGATCGATTCCCGGCCCCTGCCAGGTCTCCGAGCCGGGCTCTCCAGGTTTAGGCGTTGTCCAAAAACGCCACAGCTCCTTACCTGAAGACTGGTCGAATGCCACTACAAAGCCGCGCGCGCCCTCGTCTCCACCGGAGGTTCCGGAGACCACCATGGAACCGACTACCAGCGGGGCGGCGGTGGCGTTGTAGTTTTTATGCCAGTCGGCCAACGGTGTCTCCCATAGCAGCGCACCGGTGATCCGGTTGAGCGCGAGCAGGTGGTCGTTATCGGTAACCATGAAGACTCTATCGCCAGCCACGGCTACGCCGCGGTTGGCGCCGGAAACGGCATTTCCGACGAGACCCTGGGTGCGGGAACGCTGGTAATGCCATATCTGTCGTCCACTGCCTGCATCGAGCGCATAGCACTCGTTGACGTAGGTCACGTACATTACCCCGGCGACGACGATAGGAGTTGTTTGCAAACTCCTGGCGCCCGGCAGGGTATAGATCCACTTGGCCTGTAGTCGTGAAGCATTAGCGCTGGTGATTTGCGCGAGCTCGCTGTAACGGCTGCCGACTGTCTGGCCGTTGTAACTAGGCCAGTCGGCCTGCGAGGTAACCACCCTGTACTCGCCGGACTCAGTCTTGCGCAGAAGATAAAGTTGGTGGTCGTCACCCAGCAGCTGCATATCGTTTGCGGCACGGCTCAACGCAGTCCCTTGAAGCTTCTGTCCGTTCTCGAGCGTAACCGAAGCGCGCTCAGCGGCGCTCCCGTAGAACGGTTTCAGGGTGCGTAGAAAACTGATCAGGTTTGCGCGGTCCTGATCGACAATATCGGGAAACGGGGGCATGCCAGAGGACGGAATGCCATTGTGCAAGAGCTTCACTAGTTCATCATCGGAGCGCAGGGGCACGCGGTCGATGATCCCCGGCGCGAACTCGCCGCCGGTCGCGTTGGTGCCGTGACAGGATGCGCACCGGGTTTGGAAGATCTGGCGGCCCGCGGCCTGAGGTGAACCCGCGGGCAGTGGCGGAGGAGGTGGCCCCTGTGCCTGGAGACCGCTGGTAGACAAAAGCGCCAGAAGCGCGCTGAACCTCCCCACCCTCCGCGTCACTGATCGAAGAACGGCGCCCGGTATTTGCTTCCTAATGCCACCCCACATTGAATCCCATCCCCTTTGGTTCGTGATTCTCTAGAGTAATTTGCCTCGTGGCCCTACATGACAAATGTCAGCGATTCTTTTTGACAAAAGACACTACTGCCCGAAGTCCGGCAACGAGACGATGTCTCTGGAAGCAGGAGGAGGGGTTATGGCCGCGAGCGTCGTTCTTGAAGCCTGCCACAACGCAAGCATCGGCAATCCAGAGGGATCCGTGATCGCATCGCTGCATAGCGTGAGCAAGAAGTTTGGCCAGCAGCTTGCGCTGGATCGTCTGTCACTCGAGCTTCGCCGGGGAGAAGTAGTCGCTCTGTTGGGGCCGAACGGAGCCGGCAAGACTACCGCCGTGCGCCTGCTGTTGGGCTTGAGCCAGGCGACTTCGGGCGAGGTGCGCATTTTCGGCGGCAACCCGAGAGATCGGGCCAGCCGTCTGCGGTTGGGCGCGATGCTGCAGGTTGGTCGCATGCCAGAGACGCTGCGGGTGCGCGAGCATCTGCAGCTCTTTAGCAGCTACTACCCAAATCCGCGTCCGCTCGCTGAGTTGTTGGCAGTGGCTGGGCTGGAGGGTCTCGAGGACAGGCTGTTTGGCAAGCTCTCCGGCGGTCAAAAACAGCGCGTGCTCTTCGCTCTCGCCCTCTGCGGCGATCCCGACCTTATCTGCCTCGATGAACCGACCCTCGGTATGGATGTCGAGGCACGGCGAGCGATGTGGGAACAGGTGCGCAAGCTGGCGGCGAGGGGAAAGACTATTTTGCTCACAACGCATTACCTGGAAGAGGCTGATGCGCTGGCAAGCAGAATTATCGTCATTCAAAAAGGCAAAGTGATTGCAGAAGGGACACCGCAGGAGCTCAAAACCGCGGACGGCTCCCGATCGATTCGCTGCACTACCTCGCTTCAATTGTCATTTGTTTCTACGTTACCAGGAGTTACCAGCGTGGAGGAGGAGGGCAGCACAATGCTCGTGCGCACGCACGCCCCTGAGGCGGTGCTACGCTCCATGCTCGATCACGACCATGCACTGAGTGGTCTGGAAGTCCGGGCCGCGGCTCTGGAAGATGCCTTTCTCGCGCTCACCAACAACACTGCAGCTGTGCAATAGGAGGTGCTATGGCCACGACGATTGCTCTCAACCTGCCGCGCACTCAGCCATCGCTGGCGCGCATTTACTTCAACGAAGTGCGCTTTGAGTTGCTCAAGTTGTCGCGGAATCGGGCCTACCTTTCCTCGATGATTGGCTTTCCGGTGGTGTTCTATCTTCTCTTCGGCGTCACCAATAAAGCTTCAGTTTTTCAAGGCCATACCATTGCCCGTTACCTTCTCGCCGGGTATGCATGTTTTGGTGCGATGGGCTCTTCCCTCTTCGGCATCGGCGCCGGGCTAGCGCTGGAGCGGGGCCACGGATGGCTGGAGATGAAACGCGCAAGCCCCATGCCCGCAGCGGCCTACTTGCTTGCGAAGTTGTGCGTAAGCATCACGTTCGCGGTTGGCATCACGATCCTGCTGATGATGCTGGGAACCGCCATGGCTGGGGTCCATATCACGATCATCGAAGCGCTCCGGCTGCTGTCGGTGGTAGCGGTTGGTGTGGTGCCATTTGCCAGCCTGGGTTTGGTGATTGGCCTGTTGATGCCATCCAACGCGGCGCCGGGCGTGATCAACCTCATCTATCTGCCGCTGTCGTTTTGCGGAGGCCTGTGGATGCCGATCGAGGCGTTGCCCCATTGGCTGCAACAGATCGCGCACGGGTTGCCGTCGTTCTGGTTTGCTCGCCTGGCCCTCGGCTCCCTTGGTTACAGCAGCAGTTCCGCTTTGCTGGCTTGGGCGCTGCTAGCGTTCTATACGGTAGTATTTTTGCTAGCCGCAGCATTCATCTTCCGCCGGCAGGAGGCCCAGGCCTAGCATGAGTCCAGAATCGCATCAGCACTGGAGTCTTGCCGCCTGGTTGCAGGACTGGGTAAGCCGCGATTGCCGGGAGGGGTGGCGCGAGTCGAACCAGTTTCCGAGGCGCGGCTGGCGATTTTTGTTCGACTATGAGCACAATATCTGGCTTATCTTTCTGGGCTTCTGGTTTGTTGAGCCGTACCTGGACCACGCGCCGCTCATGCAGTGGGTGTGGATGGCCGTCGCTCTCGTTCTCTTCCTAACCTTCTATTGGCTGGCGCATTTCGGCCCGCGCAGAACTCGCCGGTTCTGGGTACTGGTTATGTTTCTCGAGGCCATGGTCTATGTGCCGTTCAATGAGGCTGCCTGGGGAATCTATGTCTATATAGCGGCTTCCCTTCCCGAGGTGTCCGAGTCGACCAACGTGGTGATAGGCCTCCTCCTGTTGCAATGCGGAGCGATCGTCGCGCAAAGCTTGTTTTTCCATCTGCATGCCTGGACCTGGAGCATGGGTATCGGCTTCACGTTGCTGGTCGGCATGAACCGGCTGCGAATGGAACAGAAAGAACGAGCCGACGCCAAGTTGCGCATGGCGCACGAGGAGATTGAACAACTGGCGAAGACCGCCGAACGAGAGCGTATCGCTCGCGATATGCACGATATTCTTGGTCACTCTCTTTCCTTGATCGTGCTCAAGAGTGAGTTGGCAGGACGCCTGCTTGCCAGCCAACCTACGCGAGCAGCGCTCGAGATCGCGGAGGTTGAGAGCACCGCGCGCCAAGCTTTGGCAGAGGTGCGCAAGACAATCACGGGTTACCGTTCCGAAGGCTTCGCCTCCGAGCTAGCGCGCGCAGCTCATGTATTGGAAACGGCTGGAGTGCGATTGAGTAAGCCGGCTAAGGCGCCTTACCTTACCCCGCGGCATGAGGCCACCCTTTCGCTGGTGCTACGGGAGGCAGTGACCAACATCGTGCGCCACGCGGGCGCGAGTGAGTGCTCAATTGAAGTCTCCACCGCGGAAGACTGCACACAACTGGTGATCGCCGATGATGGGCGAGGGGACATCCGCCAGGAAGGGAATGGATTGCGGGGGATGCGGGAGCGAGTGCAGGAGCTGGGCGGGAGTCTGTCGTTGGAATCGGATCGTGGCACTCGCTTGCAGATAGAACTGCCCCTATTCCATGGAAATGCAGAGGTCTATCAGCCGTGAGCAAACAGATTCGCGTCGTCCTGGCCGAGGACCAGGCGATGGTACTGGGCGCGCTGGCAGCTTTGCTCGAGATCGAGAAGGATATTGTGGTGGTGGCGCGGGCGCGCAATGGGCGCGAGGCAATGGAGCTGGTGGCGCAGCACACTCCCGATGTGCTGGTAACGGATATTGAAATGCCGGAGATGAGCGGGCTCACGCTTGCCGGTGAAGTGCATGCCAAATTTCCGCGCATGCACATTGTGATTCTTACTACGTTTGCCCGGGCTGGTTATCTGCGCCGCGCGATGGATGCCGGCGCGCAAGGGTACATGCTCAAAGATCGCCCCGCGTCGGAGCTGGCAGAGTGTGTGCGGCGGGTCTGCCAAGGCTTGCGGGTGGTGGATCCTGAACTTGCAGCGGAGGCTTGGACGCAGGAGCCTGATCCGTTGAGCGAACGGGAGCGGCAGATTTTGTGGCGTGCCGGTGAGGGCAAGTCCGGAGCGGAGATTGCGGTGGATCTTCATTTGTCGGAAGGTACGGTGAGGAATTATCTGTCAGAGGCGATCAACAAGCTCGGCGCGGCGAATCGCATCGAGGCGGCCCGGTTGGCGCGGAGTAAGGGATGGCTGTGATGCGAGAGAGAACTCCGATTACTGGCTCAGTCCCGCACGGCCCCTTGATCTCCCGGCCGCGCATCCGTGGGGATTTTGCAGTGTGATTTGGTGCGAGCCATCCGTAAGACGATGACAGTTGTCATCCGATTCTTGTGACAAGGTGCACTGTTTTGCTTTTGGGCCGGATGCGATTCTCGGGGTATGAATCGCTGGACTTGCATCTTCTTCTTTGTCGCGTTGAGCATCGGCGGAGATCTGCTGGCACAAACCTGCGGCGGCAACGTCAGCGGCACGGTGCTCGATCCCTCCGGGGCTGCTGTGGTTGGCGCAGCGGTCCATCTGCAGGCAGCCACTCCGCAGGACACAACCACGGGGCCGCACGGCTCTTTTGTCTTTCATTGCGTCGGCAATGAGTCCTACCAGATCACGGTCGACGCTAACGGTTTTGCGGAGAGCCATGTGAGCGGTCGTGGCTTCGCAAATATTAGTGTTCAGCTGCGCATCGCGGATGTTCACACCGAGGTCGAGGTTGGGGAGAACAATGGCGTGTCCGTCGATGCGGACCACGGCGCCGGCACACACACGCTGACAGCCCAAGACCTCCAGGGCATGGCTGATGATCCCGATGACTTCAAACGCCAGCTTCAAGTGCTCGCCGCCAGCAGTGGAGGGGCTCCCGGCCAGGCCATCATTACCGTCGACGGATTTCAGAACAGCAGCTCCCTGCCGCCGAAATCCTCCATTGCTTCGATACGCGTGAACCCTGACATGTTCTCGTCGGAATATGATCGTCCGCCTTACCAGGGGGGCCGGGTCGAGATCTTTACCAAGCCAGGCCGGGATTCGCTGCACGGAGCCCTCTTCTTTACCGACAGCGAGTCTGGGCTGAATGCTACCGATCCCTTCGCGGTGAGCGCAACACCGGCAGGCAAGCGACGCTACGGATTTGAATTTGGCGGTCCCATTCGCAAGCAGAAGAGCGACTTCTTTCTCGCCCTGGAGAAGCGCGACATCAACGAGTTCAACGTCGTGAATGCGGTGGTGCTGAATGGCGAGGGCGAGGAAGCCCCCCTGAGTGAAAATATTCCCGCACCGCAGCGTTTGTGGATCGGCAGCGCGCGCACCGACTGGCAGTTGAGCGCCAAGAACATGCTGGCTGCGACTTACTCCGCGAACATAAACAATTCCAACAACGTCGGCAGCGGCGGCCTAGTGCTGGAGGAAGCAGGCTACGGCAGCACGGTGAGTGAGCAGGACCTGCGGCTGACCGATATCTTCACCCTGAGCCCTACGCTTCTGCACGAGACCCACATCGGCTTCACCTGGAAGAACACCACGGATGTACCGCTCTCGACCACGGCCAGCCTGCAGGTGGCCGGAGCCTTTATCGGAGGGGGCGCGACGGCCGGCCCTCTGCAAGATCGCGAGCGCGATCTCGAAGTGGATGATGACATCCTGTGGACCCATCACAAACACTCGGTGAAGATCGGCGTTGCCTCGCTGGGCGTTATGGTTCACGACGTTGATCCGGATAGCTTCAACGGCGCCTTTGTCTTCGGTGGCGGGCTGGCACCGGTTCTTGGCGATAGTACGCAACTGACCGCAATCTCAGGATTGGAACAGTACCGGCGAACTTTGCTCGGCCTGCCCGGTGGTGTTCCGACAACCTATAACGTCACCCAGGGCACAGCGCTGGTGCCTTTCACACAATGGCGTGTGGCTGGCTATGCGCAGGATCAATGGACGCTGAGGCCAAACCTATCACTTGCTTTGGGCTTGCGCTATGCCCTGCAAACCTCGCCTTCGAGCTTTGGAAACCTGGTGCCCAGGGTGGGCATCGCGTGGTCGCCAGACCGCAAGCAGCGGTGGGTGATTCATGCGCGGGGCGGATTGTTTAATAGTGCAGTCACGCCGGACGTGACCACCGAGGCGTACCGCTTGAATGGCGTGCGGCAAACGCAAACGCTGCTCTACTCACCCTCCTTTACGCAACCACTCGTGCCTACACCTTCCACTATCGCCGTGGCAACGACTCGCCAATTCGCTGCCAACCTGGGGCAAACATGGTCGTTCCAGTCTCAGATCGGCGTAGAACACGAACTGCCGCAACACTGGCATGCGCAGGCAAACCTGTTTGACGCACAAGCCTGGGGCACGCTTCGCTCGCGTAACATCAATGCCCCGCTGGTCGATGAGGGTGCAGCCAATCCCCTACTTGCGCCGCGGCCCTTTGCCCCGGGCAAGAACATCTTCCAGTTTGAACAGTCCGGACACCTGCGCGGCCAGGTCGTCTTTCTCGGAGTGGATCAGCACAGCTACAAGCGCTTTGCCATCTTTGTCGGTTACTTATACTTCAACCTGAAGACAGATGCGGACACGGCCACAATGTTTCCCCAATCCAGCTACTCGGAGCAGGGGGAAACGGCTCGCGCCTCCTGGGAATCAACCCATCGGCTGTTTGCGATCGGGCAGCTAAATCTTCCAGCAAAGCTCTCCTTCACCAGCCAATTCGATGCTTCTTCCGGAGACCCTTACAACGTCGTCACCGGCATGGATAACAACGGTGACGGTGTCTTTAATGACCGCCCCTCCCTCACTGCACAACCGGGCACCGGCACCTACCAAACACCCTTCGGCTTGCTGAACACGACTGGGCTGAATGGCTCGCTGGGACGGAATGTAGGGACCATGCCGGTGCTCATTCACCTGGACAGCAACCTGAGCCGCACCTTTGAACTACATCCCCACGGCCTCGCTTCCGACCGGCATCAGAGCATCACGCTGAATGCGCGCTCGGCGAACCTGCTCAACCACACCAACGTGACGACCGTGGGCAACGTGGTCGGCTCACCTACATTCACTCAGCCATTAGCCGCGGAAGCCGCACGGCGAGTGGAGTTCGGTATCCGTTACACCTTCTGAAAGGAAAAACCATGTTTAAATTTCTTCCCACTTTACTTCTTGTCGTCAGTGCGGTGATGATGGCCGCTCAAAACACTGAGCCTGTCCTTGCGCCTCCGATAGCTCCCGAGCAGATCATCTATCGGCACTGGCCTGAGCAGTTCGTGCAATGGATCGGCCCGGAGCTGCCCTATACGATGATTGAGCTTTATGTCGACTCGGGCAGCGGCGGGACACCACTCTATGAAGCGGTTCTTACCGAACGGGCCACAGGCAGGCGGGTGCACTACTCCAACCAGCAGCAGATGGTCGATATCAACAAGCGCTCGGGCGCGGACGCTTACCTTACGAATATGCAGCTCGACCGCCCGGCCAATGCGGGCACTGGCGCGACCTATCTATTACGGTTCGTCGATCATGCGGGCCAGCCGGTATCGTGGCAGTGGATTCAGGGTTCTGATGTGAGTGAGCGCGGCGGAGGCAGTTCGCCTGCCGGTCTCGCGCCGCCGGTGCTGGTCTATCGCGAACGCTCGGCGGTCGCCGGTCAAGGCACGGCACTGAAGATCGGGAACACGGTCAGCGCTGCCGACGTGTGGACGGAGATCAGCCAGCCACCCTACTTTGTTGCCTACCATGGCGCGTACTCTCAGAATGTGGACATCGCCGTCTTTGCCGCGGCCGGACAGGAATGGACGACGATCAGCGGGCCAAAAACTCTCGCCATCGGCGCGGAATGGAAACTGAAGGCGCAGGATGGCCTGGGCTGCAGCTTGCGTGTGCAGGCAGTGAATGGCGGTCATGCGACCATTCTCGAAACCGACGACCATTTGCCTGGCAGAGCGGTCGCCATCGAAGCGACCTTGACGAACGGGACATGGTCGATTGAAAAGCTGCACTACTCCGCAGCGGGGGCGGATGCGAACCAGGGGTTGACGATTTCGTTTGTCCCTGGCACGAATGCCGGCGGAGCGCAGTCGAAATTCGAGGTCATCGCCGGACGTAAGACGCGCATCGCGAGCGGAACCGTGCATGGCGACCCGGCACAGCCGCGCGTGGGATGGGAATTCAAAGATCCCGACTGGCTGCGGGGCAAGACTGCCTGGACTGGGAACGCGGTGGTCAGCCCGAAACCAGCGGCCGCCGAAACAGCTTCCAAATGAAGTAAATCTTTGCGAAAATCGGCCGCGAAGGAAATAGACTTGCGGCATGCATGCCACCTTTGAACACCTTTTCTATGGGCTGATTCTGCTCATTGCCGGCTTGGGCTGCGGGCTGGTGAACACGCTTGCTTCCTCGGGTTCGGCGATCTCGCTCCCGGTGCTGATGATGTTCGGGTTATCGCCCCTGGATGCCAACGCAACCAACCGGCTAACGGTGCTCTTCGGTTCGCTGATGGCATTACGCACATTCGAAGCGAAGGCAGAGGTGGACTGGCGCGCCGGACTCAAGATGTGTATCCCCGCTACCCTAGGCAGCATCGTGGGCGTGCTGGCCGCGGAAAGGATTCCGGGGCGCGGTATGGCGCTGGTGATCACTGCGGCAGTGATGGCGGCTCTTCTCTTGCTCGTGTTCAAGATGAAGAAGGTCCTGGAACATCCGAAACCAGGGATCGCCGGGATTACGCCAGTGGGCATGTTTGCCTTGGTGTTCGTTGGCTTCTGGATGGGCTTCATTGTTCTGGATGGGGCCACCTATCTGCTGCTGGTGCTCATCCTGATGTTCCATTACGACCTGATCCACGCAAATGCCTTGAAGATGTTGCTGGCGGTCGCCACCACGCTGGTGCCGATCGCGATGTTCACAGGCCACGGCAGTATCCGCTGGCCGGAGGGGATCGTCATGTCAGCCGGCAGCGTTGCCGGCGGATTCATCGGGGCGCGGCTCACCATGCACGAACGGGCGAAGTTCTGGATCTTCCGCATTCTGGTTGCGGTATTGGTCCTGGAAATAATCCACCTGGGTGTTCAATACGTACTACCCTACATTCCGCCGCTTCTCCGGCACTGACACCCGGCGGGCGCGAGAGCGCATTATTTCTGGCGTGACTCTGCTTCGGCCAGCCATCCTCGGCGTAACACCTCAGGGGGAACACTCGTCAGGTAGGGCTTGATGTCGAGTATGGGTGTTCCGTCGAGCATGTCGACGCCGCGAACATGCAGCTCCGCGCTCTCTCTCCGAATCAGCTCCACGACGGTAAGACCAATCGGGTTGGGACGACGGGGGGATCGAGTGGCAAAGACTCCGTGGGGGCGATCGTCGAAGGGTGGAATGCCGACCAGATCGAAGCCGCCGGACCGGTGAAACTCCCAGAGGATGAAAAGGTGGGAGAATCCCTCAATGTCGACAAGCCCAGGCTCGAATTCGGGCAGGAGCTTGAGGAGACCTTCGGCTTCGTGTTTCGCGTGCAGACCCTTGGGGATCTCGCTGGTTTGGTGGTAGGGGCTGCTCACGAATCCGATTGGCTGGGGCACAAACATATGAGCTCCTGTCTTTCCTCAACATCATAGCTGCGCGGGCGATTGGCTTGATACCGTTCACAGATCATGAGACGGTGATAGTGATGAAGATCGCCAGCTGGAATGTTAATTCGATACGTGCCCGGCTTCACCACGTCACCGAGTGGCTGAAGATGCACAGCCCGGATGTGCTGCTGATGCAGGAGTTGAAGAGCACAGAGTTTCCGTCAGACGTATTCAAAGAGCTGGGCTATGAGAGCGCAGCCGTGACGCAGAAAGCTTATAACGGGGTCGCGATTGTGTCCCGGCGTCCGATGCAGACTCTGAATACAACCCTGGCCGGCGATGAGTTGGACAGCCATGCACGTTACCTGGAGACGACGATCGATGGCATCCGCGTGGTCAATATTTATCTCCCCAACGGCAACCCTGTGGGAACGGACAAATTTGCCTACAAGCTCGCCTGGATGGACAGGTTAGAGAAGGAGATGAGGGCCTGGCGCAGGGAGGATCTGCCGGTGTTGATTGGCGGCGACTTCAATGTGATTCCAGAGGATATTGATTGCCACAAGCCTTCTTCGTGGATCCACGACGCGCTGTTTCAGCCGGAACCGCGGGCACGCTACCGGGCGCTGCTCGCACTTGGGTACACGGACGCGTTCCGTTCACTGCATCCTGATGAGAGCGGCCAGTTTACCTTCTGGGATTATTGGCGACAGGCGTTTGAACATAATCGCGGCATTCGCATCGACCATTTCCTGTTATCGCCGAACGTGGCCGAACGGCTGCAAAGCTGCGTGATTGATCGCGGACCGAGGGCTCAGCCACAACCATCCGACCACACGCCCATCATGGTTGAGCTGCGATAGTCTATTACTATCACTGTGTGCACATGCTCAAAGGCCTGGTTCTTGCCCTGTTCTTATTGACGTTCGGTGCAAGAGCGCAAACGCTCACCATCACCCACGTAACCGTCATCGACACGGTCACAGGCAAGACGCAACCGAACACCTCGGTCACGATTCGGGGAAACCGCATCGTCCGCATTGCCCCCTCGAGCAGGCGCGATTCCAACGCAGGACAGATTGTTGATGCCAAGGGCGAGTACCTGATCCCGGGCCTGTGGGATATGCATACCCATGTGTACTTCGATAGCACTGCCGCTGACGGAACCGATCTCGTTCTCCCACTCTTCCTCGCCAATGGCATAACCGGCGTTCGCGATATGGGCAGCAAACTGGATGCCGTTCTCGAGGCTCGCAGTGAGATTGCCGCGCACCGCATGCTGGGCCCGCGCATGGTGGTTTCCGGGCCGATGCTCGACGGCCCCAAGTCCACTTACAAAGCCGTCATTCCTATCGCTACGCCGGCGGATGGACGCAAAGCGGTCGATATGCTCAAGAGCCGGGGAGTGGACTTCATCAAGGTTCAGTCGGGCGTTCCGCGCGAGGCCTACTTCGCCATCGCGGACGAGGCGAAAAAAGACGGCATTCCCTTCGAGGGCCACGTACCCGACGAAATTCGCGCCTCAGAGGCGGTAGCCGCAGGTCAGCTCACCTTTGAACACCTTATCGGTATCTTCGAAGCCAGTTCCCCCGACGAAACCAAATACCTGACAGGCAAGAAGACTCCAGGGATGTTCCTTGCGAGCTACGACCCAGCTCTGGAGGCCAGCATCATCCAACTGCTGGCGACCCACCATGTGTGGCAGTGCCCGACGCTCTTTTGGGAGCGCGGCCAGTGGCTGGTGGATGCGATCGACTACACCAAGGATCCGGACCTGGCCTACGCGGCGCATAACTGGGTCATTAAGCAGTGGCCTGCATCGCAGGCTTCCATCCTCAAGTCTCTCGACACCGATCCGCTCGCAGTGCGGGAGAAGTTTGTCGAACACGAGCTCGATATCGTGCGCAAGCTGCACGCCGCGAACGTGCCGTTCCTGGCTGGTACTGACACGCCGGCCGGGGTGGATGTGATTCCCGGCATTAGCCTGCATCTCGAGCTGCAGCGCCTGGTCGCGGCCGGCTTTACCCCACTCGAAGCCTTGCAGACAGCCACGCTCAACCCGGCGGATTTCTATCACCGGCGTGACGATTTTGGCACGATCGAGACAGGCCGTATCGCCGACCTGGTGCTGCTCGAAGCCAATCCATTGAAGAACATCGCCAACACCCGCACCATTGCAGGCGTGGTGACCGACGGATGCTACATGTCAAAGGACGATTTGGACCGGCTACGCGCCCGGCTCAAGCAGCTTGCCGCCGAAAAGTAGCCATCCGGGGCTGGCGCGGGTTCGCTGGAGGGTGTAATCACGTAGTCCCGGGCATGGTGAAAGGCGTCTAAGCTTCTGGCTGGAGCATGACGTCCGGACGTTATGACTCTCACTAGACAAGTCTGGGGGATGCTTAATATCTCAGAACTGGACGATTTCGAGTTGCTCGTCCGCACTCACAGGGCACGGTTACTTCGGCTGGTAGCTTTTTCAACCGGCGACCAGGATCTTGCGGAGACGGTCGTTCAAGACTCTCTTTTAAAAGCCTACAATGCTCGTGATAATTTTCGCGGAGATTGCAGCGTGGGCACATGGCTGCGCACGATCACTTTGAATGTGATGCGGGATTATCAGCGCCGGCAGAAGTTCCAGTTCTGGAAGAAGGCAAGCTTGACCGAGATGTCCGTTTCGGATGCGGCCATTTCACTGGCCAGCGGCGACCCTTCGCCGGAGACGCGAATGCTGGCCCGCGAGCAGGTACAGAGAGTCGAGCTGGCATTGAAGTCGTTATCTGAGAGACAACGGAGCGTGTTCATCATGCGATTCCTGGACGAAATGGAACTCGAAGAGATCTCCGTAGCGACCGGTTTACCGCCGCCGACCGTGAAGACACACCTTTACCGCGCAATCAAGGCGGTTCGGTTTCGCTTAGGAGGAACGCGATGACGCATCTAACGGATGAGCAGCTGACAGACTACCTTTCAGGGGCCTCGCTGCCGGCAATCGACGACCATGTCGCCACTTGTGGCGTTTGCCGCAGGGAGATAGCCTTGATGCGCACCTCATTCAAGGTCTTCGACCATGCGAGTATGGAATGGAGCGAGCGGGTGCAGAATGCGGCCGGCTCCGCGCCCGGAGTGCGAGGCGCTGCGTCATCCTGGAATTGGGCAGCCGTTTGGGCGGTCGCGTGCGTAGCTGTGATCGTAGCGGTCCTGCTATTCAGCGTTCTTCGCCGGGCGGCAGAGACTTCGCCGTTCGCAGGCGTGAACAGCTCCCCAACTGCCCACAGCAGCGACAGCGACTCAGCGGAACTTAGCCAGGACAACCAACTTCTAGCGGCAATCGATAAAGAACTCGATTCCGCAGATTTGTCGCCGCAGAAGATGTATGGAATTTCTGATTCGGTTAAAGCCAGGTGAGGCAGGCCCATTGAAGCAAAACAAGAAGACCATGCGATTGATCATCTCAGTGGCGGTTGTATATCTATTCGTCAGCCTTATGGGGAGTTCACCCCTATGGGCGCAGGGGCCCCATGGCGGTGGACCTCCGCACGGCGGGCCTGGTGCTCCTGATATGCCGCCGCCTAATGGCGGTCCAGGCGGACCCGGTGGCCCGGGTGGACCCGGTGGTGGACCGTATGACCAACAGGGGCCGCCACCCAACGGCCCGAGAGACGGTACGCAGAGCACGATGCGAGGTGGCCTACAGCTGGGCCCTCCGGGGCGCTGGTGGGATGAGAAGAATTTTGCCAAGACCCTCGGTTTGAGCGGCGATCAGAGAAAGCGAATGGACGCGATTTTCAGTGATAACAAGGGAACATTGTTAAGCCTCTACCACTCCTTGGAAGCGGAGGAAACCGGTTTGGAGCGACTAACAAGAGGCACTCATTTAGATGAGGAACAGATTTTTAGGCAGATCGATAAAGTAACGGAAGCCAGGGCGGCGCTCGAAAAAGCAAATGCTCACATGCTATTGGAGATTCGAAAACAGATGACCGACGAACAGGCCGAAAAACTTGATGAGCATCGTCTTAAGCCACCCAGCTGAGTTATACCGAGCCGACGTTCAATAATCGTGTAGTCGTTCCCTATGGATAGAAACGTCTCTCTGAATTGAGAGAGATGAACAACAAATATCCTATCTTCACCCGTCGCCGCTTTATTCGTTCCAGCGTTGGCGTAGCGGCCACACTCAAGCTTCAGCGCGCTGCCCGAGCCTACGCTATCCCACAATCGAGCCGTGTATGCAGGCTTAGCGCCCACCAGGAGACTGGTCCCTACTACATTCCGGGAGAGCTTCTTCGCTCCGACATTGTGGAGGGGAGGGCCGGTGTGCCTCTTTCCCTGCGCATCGTTCTGCTTGACTCACGAACGTGCCTGCCTGTCCCTGGCGCAGCAGTCGATCTGTGGCATTGCGATGCGGTCGGGCTCTATTCAGGCTTCACCAAACAGAACCCTGTGGGGCCTCCCCCTGGTCCCGATGGCGGCCCACCCGGACCTCCTGGAGTTCCACCCCTTGGCCCTGGTCCTTTTGAAGATCGCACTGGCGGACCTGGGCCGATGGGGCCCCCGCCGGACCACGCACCGACCGACAAGCTCACCTTCCTTCGTGGAATACAGCTCACAGGCGCGGATGGAAGTGTGGGCTTTCGCACGGTGTTTCCGGGTTTCTACATGGGCCGCACCAACCACATCCATTTCAAAGTGCGTATCGGCGGTCATGCTTCCGGCAAATCGTACGAGGCTGGACACACTTCGTACGTTGGGCAAATATTTTTCCCCGAAGACTTCGCGGCGGAACTCATGCAGCACGAACCTTATCGTCTCCATAAAATTCATCGCACAACACAGGCAGAGGATCGAGTCTTTGGCGAGCAACAGGGCGAGCTCTCTATTGCACAGCTTCGGCCTCTGCACTCGGAGCACCCTGCGGCAGGACTGGCTGCGGAAATCGTAACCGCGCTTGATCCACAGGTCGCCGCGGACGACGATTTTGGTCCCGGTCGTGGTCACGTGCGATAAGCAGGAGGACGACGATTGTGTAGTCTCGGCGTTCAGCGATCGCGTCCTTGGAATCAAGGTTGGTATTTTTTCGCGAAGATGGTGAGAGATCTTCGGGTAGAAGGGAGGGTTTGCTAAACTCCCTGGGCCATCTGGATGGCCCAGGGACGATGTCAGACGGCCGATGATGCATTTGTGTTGGAGTGAATAGCGCCAAGCTACGAGCGCTAACTGAGTGAAGAGAGAGACCAGCAAAACTTCTGCTTGCTCATCTTGGTGATGGTAACTCTACATGGCATCGAACAACTTTCTCAATCGCGACAACTTTGGGTTGCTCCCCGACCCCAAAGACCGGATGGCTTCCTTCGGCGTTAGTACAATTGCCAATTTAGTCATCGCCTCAATCCTCCTGCTGTTAACGATGAACAAGTTCAAGCACGCGGAGACCAATCATTACTACAGCACGCAACTTGTTCTTCCATTGAAACAGCCCAAATTCAAGGTTCCGCGGCCTGCTCCGCCAAAGATTGCTGCGCAACCTATCGAACAGCTTACTCCGAGACCACCTGTTATCGTAGTTGCCAAAACCACACACGAGATGGCAAAGCCGGAAGTGGTGAAGATGGATGCGCCACCCATGCCGGCGATGCCGGTCGCCGCATTGAAGAAGGTAGGGCCGAGCGCGGTCGCCGAAACTAAGATCAAGCCCTCCCCAAAGATTGGCGGGTTTGGAGACCCGTCGGGGGTAACTTCGAACCCAAACTCTACTCGTCCGGCAACGATTGCAGCCGTGGGATCCTTCGCTCTGTCCGTTGGCTCCGCGACCGGCGGCGGCTCAGCTCGCGGCTCGATTCATGGAACGAGTTTTGGTTCCGGCGTCGCCAGCAGTACGCCCAGCGGTGCGGGCAAGGGCGCGATTGCTTCCACCGGCTTCTCCAACGGAATAGCCAATGGCACGCGTGCGAATACTGCGCCGGCCGGGCTCGTACAACCTTCGATGACTTCGATGATCGTGTTGGATAAACCCCGACCCCAATACACGGCGGAGGCTCGCCGGTTGAAGATCGAGGGCGACGTAACGCTGAAGGTGCGGTTTAGCGCAGACGGTCACATCCAGGTTTTGGGTGTGGTGAATGGTCTTGGTCACGGACTGAATGAAGAGGCGTCGCGGGCGGTGGAACAGATTCGATATAAACCGGCGACGCAGAACGGGCAGCCTGTCGACCAGGTCAGCTTGATTCATGTTACTTTCCAGCTCGCTTGAATCTCTACTGGCTGGACATGCGCAGGAAGCTTCCACAGAGATCAGAAAATCAGGAGCGAGGAAATGTTGATACGACGGCTTTATTTAGTAACAGTTGTATTGTCATTAAGCACCCTTGGCGCGCAGGCTCAGCATACCGCGGCTGCCGCGCCGCTTACCCCGGAACAGACAGCGCTGTTGGAGAGATCCTTTGCCCGGGAGAAGGTTACGATCGAGGAGATCCAGAAACATATTCCCCTGGTGCAGACGTACATCCAGAACACACGGCCCGATGCCAAACTCTATGCTGTGCCGACGTCGGACGAGTACATGCTCAACCGGGTCGATTTTGCCAAGGCATTTACAACGAAAGCTTACAAGTCGAAGGATGATCGCGGTTTCTTCAAGGGATCTGCGAACGCATTTCGTTCTCTGGGTGCGGTCTTCAAGATGACCTACTCGTCCACCGGCTTCATGGACATGATGTTCGTTGATCCCACAAGCTACGATCGTGCGCATTATGATTTTGCGTTCGTGCGCCGCGAGTTTCTCGGGGAGGTGCGTACCGAAGTGTTCGATGTACACCCTAAGCCCGGGAATGGTTCGGGACGCTTCGTCGGCCGTATCTGGATCGAAGACCAGGGCGGCAATGTCGTGCGCTTCAATGGCTCTTATACCCGCAGCGCCTTACAACAAGCAGCCCGGTATTGGGTTCACTTCGACAGCTGGCGGAATAATATTCAGCCCGATGTGTGGTTGCCGGTGGCTATTTACGCGGAGGAGGAGGACCGTCCCGAAGCCTTGAAGCCTGCCGGGTTCCGTGCACAGACTCTTTTCTGGGGTTACTCTCTCAAGCTGCCGACCCACGAGACGCAAAGCACCTCGGTGGTGGTGGACAACGCCACGGACCAGAGCGAGGGTGCACAGGATGTAAGCCCGCTCGAGGCGCAGCGAGATTGGTATTCGCAGGCGGAACAGAATGTGCTGGATCGCCTGGTCGAGGCTGGCCTGGTCGCAGCTCCCAGTGATTTCGACAAGACGCTGGAACAGGTCACGAATAACCTTATCCTAGGGAGCAAGCTTACGTTAGCCGGCGAGATTCATTGCCGGGTTCTGCTTACGACTCCATTAGAGTCGCTGGCCATAGGCAATACGATCCTCGTCAGTAAAGGTTTGGTGGATGTGCTTCCCAGCGAAGAAGACCTGGCGGCGGTTCTGAGCTTTCAACTGGCGCAGATCGTTCTTGGCCACCAGATCGATGCGCGCTACGCGTTTGACGACCGCCTGCTCTTTCCGGATGAAGCTACGTTCCAGCAGATCAGGATGAGCCACAGTGAGCAGGACAATCTCGACTCAGCCAGGAAGGCGGTTGAGCTGCTTCACAACTCGATCTACCAGGACAAGCTACGCAACGTCGGGTTATTCCTGGCTCAATTGCAGGCGCGGGAGAAAAATCTCTCAGCTCTGATGACGCCTCGCATGGGGGATTCGATGGTCAAGCGGGACGGGACGGCGTGGCTCTCTGAAGTGTCGAAGGAGCCTGCGCAACTCGATGTCGATAATCTGGCGCAGATCGCAGCATTGCCGCTGGGTAGCCATCTCAGGATCGACGCATGGGACGATGAGGTTCACTTCCTGAACGTGAAGGCGGAGCCGATTCTTAATGCTCGAGAGAAGATGCCACTGGAGCTTACGCCGATTTACTTCCGCCTCAGCCGCTATGGTTCCGGGGCGCACGCGGCCTTGTCTCCCGCGGAAGATGTGACTCCGGCTTTGAGAGAGATGGCATCGTCTCCCCCGAGACAGTAGTGACGTCCGCGGGTGAAAACAGTTGTTGGCTTCGCCCGTCTTTGTTCGGCCCAGGTACGCTGGTGCGAACCTGGGGCACCCGTCCCCGTTTAATGAGTACCGCTTGGGTGGTCAGGTTCTGGATCAAACCAAAGGGATCTTCGAAAACCTTCCCCACCCGTCCCTGGTGAATGAGGGCTGCTTAGGTGGTCAAGTTGTAGATCAAGCCGAATGGATCCATCACGTAGCAGCGGGGAAAGTCGGGCTCGTCCTTGACGATTACGCAACCGTTTTTTACCAGGCGTCGCTTGGCCTCTTCGACATTGGACACCGTGACCTCGAAGACCGGCCCCAGTGCCGGACCGCGCTCGATGAAGAGGTTGATGTTTTCTCCGTGAAGGCCGATCATGTGAGGCTCTTCTCCGGTGATCTCGAATCCCAATTGCTCGACGTAGAAGGATGCCGCGTTCTTTGGGTCCTGGGATTGAATCAGTATATCCGTGCTAAAGCTGTTTGCCATGTGACTCCTTCGATCAACGCGGATCGCTTTCCACAAAAGACTTCAATCTTGCCAGCGCGTTGTCCCACTGCTTAGAAACGCGTTCCAGATACTCCTTCATTTCAATCACGGGTTGTGGATCGAATTGAAACAGACTCTCCCTCCCTTCGCGCGTGCCATGCACGATGCGCACGCGCTCCAGTACACGCAGATGCTTGGTCACCGCCTGCCGGGTAAGCTTCGTCCCCTCGGTCAACTCAGCAATCGAATACCGCTGCCCGTCACACAGTCTGGCGAGCAGCGATAATCGAGTCTCGTCGCCCAGTGCCGCAAAAACCGCGGCCTTAGCCCGCACGCTGTAAGGACGCTTTGTCGACATATGCCTGTATATTTTTCATCTGCTGCGCCCAGCCGCCGTCATTCCTGAGTATCGCTTCAGCCCGCCGCTCGGCAGGAACCTTGTCAAAGCCGGACTCAGTTACGGTGAGCAAAGTCCCACCCGGGACAGCCTCTAGGCGGAACTCAATCAGCGTCGACTCTTCCTTCGAGTAGTCCACTTTCGGGTCGACCGCATACGGATGCCAGGTGAATGAAAACAGTGTTTCCGGGGCAATCGCCTTTATAACGATTTCCATCCGCAGATGCTCATATCCAGGATGAGTAATCTTGCCGCCCACGGGCTTGCCGGCCACAAACGGCCCGTCCATCTTAACCAGGAACCAGTCACCAAACTGACGGGAGTCCGTTAGCGCCTGCCAAACTCGCGAAACCGGAGCGGCAATCTCAACTTGCTTCTCGATCCGATCTTCCATAAACGCAACCTCCTAGTTGCATATTACCTGCATACTAGAGGAATTGCGCCGAAACACGCAACCACAAAGTTGCATTTTTTGGGATCGCCATGGAACTGCCGCGGCTCAAAAATCAAGGATATGTGTCGCGTCGGGACTTTCGACCGGTGAGAAGCCGATCCTCTCGTAAAGGCGTGCCGCCTCCGCATTCTCAGCGCGCAGGCGTACAAAACGAAAGCGGGTCCTGGCTCGCTCAATGAGACTGGTGACCAATGCTCTTCCTATGCCCTTGTTTCGCCACGCAGGGCGCACGTAAACACGACGGATGCGGCCCATGTCGGGACGGCCGGCAAAGGGATCACAGTTAAGGCCTCCCACGGCAACCAACAGGCCATGGTCCAGATGGCCGCAAAGAATCTCTCCCGGAGCATCGAAACGGTTCTCTCCGCTGGCCCATTGTTCCACTAGCGTTTGAATGAAGTCGTAGCCCTCGACAAGGGCCTCCGACTGCAGGTTTTCTATCCCCAGGACGGGCAGCTCAATTTTCTGGATCGAGATCATCGCTCAAATCATATCGATCCGGGCGGCCACGGCGGTTGCCGTGGGCAGGTTTGAGTCGCTTTTTGTGATAATTCATCTAATACGCCATGGGTAAAAGACTATCCGTCTCAGTACTGGATCTTGTGGGAATGCGGCCAGGCGAGCCGGCAGGCAGTGCAATCGGCCGCTCGGTCGATCTGGCGCAGCACGTAGAGGAGTGGGGATACCAGCGCTACTGGCTGGCAGAACATCATTCCATTGCCGGCTTGGCCTGCTCGGCGACCTCGGTGCTGATCGGGCATGTGGCCGCAGCAACCAAGACGATTCGCGTGGGTAGCGGTGGCGTGATGCTGCCAAACCACGCGCCGTTGGTGGTCGCGGAACAATTTGGAACGCTGGAAGCTCTGTATCCGGGGCGCATCGACCTGGGACTGGGACGGGCTCCGGGCGGGGACTTCGCGACCATGCGCGCTTTGCGACGGGATCTGCATCAGAGCGGAGACGATTTTCCGGCACTCCTGGAAGAGCTGCGCACTTACCTTGGGCCGGAGAAGCCAGGGCAGGTAGTCAAAGCGATTCCCGGACAGGGGAGCAATGTGCCTATTACGCTGTTGGGGTCGAGCGGATTCAGCGCTCAGCTGGCGGCGATGTTGGGCCTGCCGTTTGCCTTTGCCGCGCACTTTGCTCCGGAGTATCTGTATGTGGCGGCGCAAATGTACCTCGATCGGTTCCAGCCCAGTGCGGTGCTGAGCCGTCCCCACCTGATGGTGGGCGTGCAAGTGATCGCGGCGGAGACCGATTCAGCAGCCCGGCAGTTGTTCACCACTCCGCAGCAGCGCTTTCTGCAACTGATCCGCAATCGACCGGTAGAGTTATTGCCTCCGGTGGATTCCATGGAGCCGCTGTGGCAACCGTGGGAGCGGGAGGCAGTCGAGTCCAAGCTAGGCGCGGCCATCATAGGATCGGACGCAACGGTGAAGGCGGGGATCGAAAAGCTGCTCAGGGATACAGGCGCCGACGAACTGATCGTGGTGACAGACACCTACGAACATGCCGACCGGCTTCAGTCTTATCAACGGGTAGCCGCTATCGCCAAAACGATCGAGGTGGAGCCCTCAGTGCATGCAGGCGCCTAGACGTCCAGTGGAATGTTTACACCACCCCGGCAGGACGGTATCCGCAGCGTAGGAGCGCCGAGCAGCCACATGCAGGATTGGCCGCTCATAGACCAGCAACGGACCGTGACAGAGAAGTGGACGAGGCGGGCGCCGGCCATCACGCCCGAGCTGTTTGCAGGCCGCTTCCAGGGTTTCTGGTTTCCTGCCGGTGATAGACACGCGTCCGCCTTCGGCTAGAAATCCGGCGGGCGGTTTCAATGCCAATGCCGGTGGTGCCTCCGGTAGTGAGAGCGCGTTTCCTCTTGAGTCTATTCATGACCACCCCTTCTTATTGCCCAGGGATGACGATGACCACTTTTCCGTATCCGAGTTTGCGGCGAGCCGCCCCGCTGTAGGCGTCAGATGCCTCTTCAAAGGGAACGACGGCGTTGACATAGGTCTTGAGTGTTCCGGCGTCAAGCAACGTGGCAACTTCCAGCAGTTGTTTCTGACTTGGCTCCACGATGAAGAAGGCATCCTTAAGCCGCTGCTCTGCATTTTCGGGAAGACCGGAAACGATGGTGACTAGACGGCCTCCAGCGTTCAGTACGCTCCAGGATCTGTCGAGTGTGTCCCCTCCTGCCGTATCGAAGACAACATCGACTTTGCCGCTGTGATCCTCAAAGCGCGAGGCTCTGTAGTCGATGACCTCGTCTGCGCCAAGTTCAGCAACCAATTGCAAATTCTTTTTGGAGGCGGTGGCGATCACATAGGCACCATGCTGGTGAGCAAGTTGCAAGGCGAACAAACCAACGGCGCCAGCGCCGCCATGTACCAAAACCCGCTCGCCGGGCTGAATCTTTGCGCGTTCGAACAGACCCTGCCATGCGGTCAGGGCTCCGATTGGTACGGTAGCTGCGGCTTCGTAGGTGAGAGTCACTGGTTTGGGCGCGATGCTCTGAGGTTGAGTCACGCAAAACTCGGCGATTGCGCCGTCAACGAACCAGTCGCTCATACCGTAGACGTCCTGGCCTACCTCGAAGCCCTTGGCATTTCTTCCCAGTGCGGCGACGACACCAGAGAATTCATGTCCGGGCACAGCGCCCTTGCGCGCGGTTCCATCTCTTGCATGCGTGGTCGGATACCAGCCCAGTTCAGGTTGCGTTACGCCTACGGCACGGACGCGGATCAACAATTCTCCTTCGCCTGGTTCTGGCCGCGGCAACTCGGTTGGGATGAGCACCGGCCCCTGGCCCGCGTGATTCAGCTGCATTGCTTTCATCGATCACCTGCTTTCATGAAAGGGCCAACGAGTAAGCAGATGATTGAAAACGCACAACGGATGGCGGGTTTTTCAGGTGCCTTCAATACGATGCAAGCGGGCTAACTGGAGTGGCCCCTCACCCGGCTTGCGGCGCTTCCTGCATAATCAAAGGAATGACTCTGCTTTGGAAACCGGAGAACTGGCCCCTTCGCCTGGCGGAACTCGAAGCGCGCACGGGCGATATCAAAGAGGCGCCGCTGCGGCGCGACGTTCGTTCGCTGGGCATGCTTTTGGGCCAGGTTTTGCGCGAGCAGGCGGGCGATGCGCTCTTCAGCGAAGTGGAAGAACTAAGGCAGATTGCCATCCGCCGGCGCGAAGCACAGAGTGGGGAGGCCGGGCAGCCGTTCGCCAGCGCACTGGGTAGCGTCCACACGCTGGACACGGTGCAGGCTTATCGCCTAGCGCGCGCTTTCGCTTTTTATTTCGAGCTCATCAACCTGGCCGAGACCAACCACCGAAAGAGGCGGCGGCTCTCGCTGCAGCTTTCCGGTGAGGCACAGCGCGGGTCCCTGCGGGGAACGCTGCGCGCCATGCGCGCGGCTGGCATCTCCAGCGAAGCGGCCGTGAATTGGCTGCGCTCGATCTCCATTATCCCCGTCTTTACCGCGCATCCCACCGAGGTGGCGCGGCGAGTGGTGATGTTTAAACGGCGACGCATTGCGGACTTGCTGGAACAGCTGGATCGCATCCCGCTTTCCGATGAGCAACTGGAGCAATACGAAGAAAGCCTCCTGGCGGAGATCACCGCGCTATGGGAGACCGATGAGGTGAGAACCCGCCGGCCAACTGTGCGCGACGAGGTGAAGATGGGCCTCGACTACTACGACGCCTCCATCTATGCCACGCTGCCCAGCCTCTATACCGAGGTAGCCGCGGCCTTCGAGGCGGAGTATGGCGTCTGCCTGAGCCTGGCCGAGATGCCGGTGCTGCTCTCCTTCGGATCATGGATCGGCGGCGACCGCGATGGCAATCCCTTCGTAACACCGGAGGTGACGCGGGAAGCGCTGCAGATGGCTCGTGAGCATCTGCTGGCGCATTATCAGCAGGAGCTGCAACTGATACTCGATCTGCTCACCAGTTCGGCGCAGCAAGCGGCGGTCAGCATGGAGCTGGAGCAGCGACTACAGAATTATCTCGATTCACTCAACACCACCGGCCAGCAAGCCTTCGGAGAGCGCTTCGAATATGAATCCTACCGGCGCTTTCTCAGCTGCGTCCGGGCACGCCTGGCCGGGGTTGGCAATTCCCTTCCCGACGGATACCCGCCGGTCGTCCTGGACGAGACGCTGGTTGGTTTACCCGCTTACCAGTCGGCACAGGAGTTCCTCGATGACCTGCAAATTGTGCACGCCAGCCTGGTCGAGAACCGCGGTCCGCGGCTGGCCCATGCGCTGATTGATCCCTTGCTGCTCGAAGTGCGCACCTACGGTCTTCATCTGCAGACGCTGGATATCCGCCAGCATGCCCGGCTGCACACGGCTGCCCTCGAAGAAGCCTCGGCCTGGAAGTGTGATCCGGCTCGCGCCACGTCGGTGCCTGCGGCGCTGACTCCAGCTTCGGCCGACGTGATCGAGACATTTCGGACGATTGCTGAGTTAAAAAAATTGTGCGCGCCGGAAGCTATTCGTCATTACGTGATCAGCGGCGCAGCGAGCAGCGAAGATGTGCTCAACGTGGTCTGGCTGGCACGGTTGGGCGGCGTGCGCGTGGAAGGCAGTGGCGCGGGCGCGGGTGACCCGGGTCTGATGCCAGTTCCGCTGTTCGAATCGATTGAAGACCTGCGCAACGCACCGGCGATCTGCCGCGAGCTCTGGCAGTCGCCCAGCTATCGCAAGCTGCTTGCATCCTGGAACAACACGCAGGAGATCATGCTGGGCTATTCCGATTCCAATAAGGACGGCGGGATGCTGACCAGCACCTGGGAGATCTTTCGCGCCCACCGCGCTCTGCACCAGGTGGCAAGCGAGTGCGGCGTGAATCTCCGGCTTTTCCACGGGCGCGGTGGGACGGTTGGGCGCGGCGGCGGACCCACCCACCGGTCTATCTATGCTCAGCCACCCGAAGCCTTTAACGGCCAGATCCGCATTACCGAGCAAGGCGAGGTGTTGAACTGGAAGTATTCCGACGTAATTCTGGCGGAACGCAATCTGGAATTGATGATCGCGGCTTCGCTCGATGCGCTTTCGCGCCCCAATGCGCGCGACCCGGAGGGCCATTTCACCGGCGTTCTGGAGCCGGAGTGGGAGGCTGCCTTTGCGCAGCTATCGGACGCCGCCTTCGCTTTCTACCGTGAACATATTTTGGACGACCCGGAAGTGTTGCAGTATTTCGAAGAGGCCACGCCGGTCGCAGAGCTGGAGCACGCCAAAATTGGGTCGCGCCCATCACGACGCGGCGGGCGCCGCAGCCTCGCCGACTTGCGCGCAATTCCCTGGGTCTTTGGCTGGACACAGAGCCGGCAACTGGTTCCGGCTTGGTTCGCGGTTGGCCACGCGCTCGAATCCTACCGGCAAAAGCCGGGCGGTGCGGCGGTGCTGGCGACCATGGCGCGGGAGTTCCCGCTCTTCATCGACCTCATCCGCAATGTGGAGATGGCGCTGGCCAAATCCGATTTCGGCATCGCCCAACTTTACGCCTCGCTGGTCGCCGATACCGGAGTCCGGGATCGCGTGTTCAACAAGTTGGAAACGGAGTTCCACCGCACCCGGAGAAGCATCCTGGCGATCACCGGTCAGACCGAATTGCTCGAGAACAACCAGGTTCTCGCCCGCTCGATTCGGTTGCGGAATCCTTACGTGGATCCAATCAGTTTGATCCAGGTCGACTTGCTGCGGCGTAAGCGCGAAGGAGACGATTCAGACGCCATCAATCGTGCGATCTCGGCGACGATCAATGGGATTTCGGCGGGCTTGCGCAATACCGGCTAAACCTCGCTCCGAATCGCACAGGTGTGGGCACCCCGAGATTGAGTACCGCGCCTAAGGCGCTCCCTCCACAGACTGGGGCGGGCAGATAATCTTCCGGACTGATCCGCGGCCCTTCCGTGATTGCGAGAGAACCCGCTCAAGCCACGCAAGACCTTGTGGCTCGAGTGGGTTACCGTGGCAGTTTCTAATAACCTGCTTCGACGACGTTGATGAGCGGCTCGTCGCGGGCAAAACGCTGGGCCTGCTCGCTGGCCAGCTGCAGCGCACGCCTGAGGAACTGGGCACTGGCTCCTGCGATATGCGGGGTGATCAACAGGTTGGGCGCCTTCCACAGCGGATGCCCCGGGGGCAACGGCTCCGGGTCGGTCACATCCAAGGCGGCGCGGATCTTTCCATCGTTGAGAGCCTTAGTCAAGGCGTCCGTGTCCACCAACTGGCCGCGTGCTGCATTCACTAAGAGAGCTCCGCGCTTCATCTTGGCAATTCTGTCTGCGTTCATAAGGTGCACGGTTTCCGGGGTCAGCGGCGTAATGAGGACCACCATGTCGGCCTGGGGCAGCAGATCGTCCAGCTGTGATACCGGCGCTACACCCTCGCGAGCACGGCGTGCCACCCGTAAGATCTGGGGACCGAAGGGCGTGAGCCGTGACTCAATGGCACCCGCGATGGAACCATAGCCAACGATCAGGACCGTCTTCACTTCCATCTCATCCACCAGCGCCGGGGAGCGAAGCCCAGCCGGCAAGGCATGCGATTCGTGGTCCAGTTCTGCGGCCTGCCGCCGCCCGCCCCAATCCTCCTGTTGCTGCAGGGAGAAGTAGAACGGCAGATGCTTTTGCATGGCGAGGATCACCGCCATCACCCACTCGGCGGTGGGCGCGTCATGCACTCCCTTGGCATCGCACAGGATTATTCCCGAAGGCAATAGCGGCAGCAGCCGGTCAACACCCGCCATCAAGGACTGCACCACCCTCAACCCGCGAAAATGCGGCAGCTGAAGGCGCGCAATCTTCAAATTGATAGGCGCGATCCACATGTCGATCTCTACGTCGCCTTGCGGCTCGTCTGCAATCCGCAGCAGTTCCACTTCCCGGGTAAAGTCCTGGAGCAGCTCCGGGGCGATCGACTCCTGAATTCCTACGCGAAGCATCCTTAACCTCAACGTTGTTGCGAACTACGAAGGAATACAACTCCACCATGCAGGGAGGACGATTGCAAAGCTCCCGCCTGCAGTCATGAGTGGAATGAGGCAGTTTCGCAATTACAGTGGCCTGACAGAGATCGCAAGGTGTGGTTTTCCTTGGCAGAAAACCACGAAAAGGCCAATCACTTCGGTTTACGCCAATTGCGAACTGACTTAGCGATGAAAACGCTTTAGTGGTTTCCGAGCATCAGCTTGGCAATGGTGGCCAGCTGCATATTCGATGTGCCTTCGTAGATCTTGCCGATCTTGGCATCGCGATAGTATTTCTCGACCGGATAGTCCTTGACGAAGCCATAGCCGCCAAAAACTTCGACCGCCTGGCTCGCGACGCGCTCCGCCACCTGGGAAGCAAAGTACTTACACATCGCCGCTTCTTTAAGGAAGCCAAGGCCGTTGTCTTTGAGGCGGGCACAGTTGTAGACGAGCAGCCGGGTGGCTTCGATCTCGGTGGCCATTTCTGCGAGGGCAAACTGAACAGCCTGAAACTCCCCGATGGCTTTGCCGAACTGCTTGCGTTCGAAAGCGTAGCGCGCGGCATGGGCCCAGGCGCCCGCGGCCAAGCCTAGCATCTGGGCTCCGATCCCGATACGACCCTCGTTCAACGTCTCGATCGCGATCTTATAGCCCTTGCCCGGCTCGCCCAGCACGTTCGCCGCTGGGACCTTGCAGTCTTCGAGGATAATCTCGCAGGTGGAGGAAGCGCGAATGCCTAGCTTGTCTTCTTTCTTGCCGATGGAAAATCCGGGTGCGCGTTTGTCCACCAGGAAGGCCGTGATGCCCTTGTATCCCGCGCTGGGATCGAGAGTCGCGAAGACGATGAAGAGACCTGCCTCGCGGGCGTTCGTTATCCAGAGCTTTTGCCCATTGAGCAGGTAGGAGTCGCCTCGTTTTTCTGCCCGCATCTGCAGCGCGAAGGCATCGGAACCAGAACCGGCTTCACTCAATGCATACGCACCGACAGTGTCGGTTGCGAGCCGGGGAAGAAAGAGCTTCTTTTGCTCGGGCGTGGCCCAACGCAACAGGGCATTGATGCAAAGCGTGTTCTGTACGTCGATCAGTACGCCCACCGACGGATCGACGGCGGAGATCTCTTCCACGGCAAGGATGGCCTCGAAAAAGGTTCCCCCGGAGCCGCCGTACTCGACGGGGATTTCGATGCCCATCAGGCCGAGGTTGAAGAGTTGCGGAATCAACTCGGGGTGAAAGTGCTGCTGTTCGTCCATGGTGCGAACCAGGGGCGCGATATTTTCCTGCGCAAACTGGCGGACTGTGGAGCGAAAGAGCTGTTCATCTTCCGAAAGCAGGGTGAGCGGCGAGGCGGGTTGCGATGCAAGAACGGAATCTGCCACGGGATTAAAGCTACCGTTGAAATGCCTGCCTGTCCAGCAAGGTCACGACGATTTTCGCTTCTGGAGTTCATGCAGCAACCGGCCCAAGAAACGCTCCAGGGAAGGAGTAGGGTCACAGCTTCCGCTCAAGAAAACCGTCCTGTGCTTACAGGGGTAACTGCGGCTTGGGAACGGGCAGAAGCCGGGGCACGCCTCTTGCGCGCCGGGCATGGAAGTCATGGCGGACGGAGGAACCGCGGTGCACGATGGATAGTTTTTCCCGTTCTAGAATCTTGCGCGCCTGCATGCGGGCGTGGTTGGACCAGGGGCCGACGGGATCGAGCTTGATGTAGTTAGTCCAGTGGCGCAGGGCTGCGCGCCGGTCGCCAGTCCGTTCGTACGCCAAGGCGACGTTGTAGTGCGCGTCGCCGTAGTGGGGCACCAGGCGTATGGCGGTGCAATACGCCGCGATAGCCTCCGGAAGACGCTGCAATTCATCCAGCACATTGCCCAGGTCGAAGAAGGCCAGGGCATAATTGGGGTCCGCCGCCGTGGCCCGGCGATAGAGTCTCTCCGCCTCGATAAACTGCCGCTGGTTGTATTGAATCGTGCCCAGATTGATGCAGGCGGGCGCGTGATGCGGATCAAGCGCAAGGATGGCCTCATAGTGGACCACAGCCTCTTGGGTCTTGCCGCGCTCTTCCATGCGCACCGCCTCGAAGAAGAGGCCTTGTACGCGGGATTCCCGCGCCGCCTGATGACTCGCCGCCGAACTCACCTCGGCGAGTTGACTATGCTGCGCAGAGTCGAAGTCGAAGACGAATTGCCGCGCGATCGGCTCCATCATCGCGCCGCTGAGACGAAAGGCGAGCCGGGCTCCGTTGCGCACAGTGCTCGTCTCTAGCAAAGGGTTCGCCACGCCGGAGACTTGGCGCATGGCATGAATCGAGGCACGAATGTTAGCGACGGAAAGGCGTGTGGCGCGAAGGTCACGCAGCTTGCGCAGCTGGACCAGATCCTGGAACGAATAGACCTCACTTTGATTGATGAGTCCAGAACGTTCCCAGGAGGAAAGCTGCTTGAGGCGAATGCGCAAAATGCGGAGTACGTCTTCGCGGCTGTATTGGGTAACAGTGATGTGCTCGTTGGAGGCCGTCACCCTCACACCTCAGCTTCTGTGGCGATTATGCGGAGGGGGCTGACTTGATCGCAAGCGAAACGGAAAAATAACAGTGGATAAGCGGTACCAAACTCGATGCAGGAACAAGGAAAGGAAACGTTTCGAAGATGTAAGGTCTAATGGAGCCGACGATCGGACTTGAACCGATGACCTGCTGATTACGAATCAGCTGCTCTACCAACTGAGCTACGTCGGCGCGCTCCAGATGCACGTACCTTGTCGGATTGTAACTAGGCTATCGCTACGCGTAAAGAAGGGGTCTACGGAGCGATGCAGAGCAGTTGTATCTGCGACTGCGGAAAACGAAAAGGCCACCCGGCAACAGGGCGGCCTTTCCTCTAGGGAGAATAGTTCCAACGGAGGCAAAGCCATCAGAACTTTCTGGCGAAATCTTATGGTTGGCTTCCGAGGGTGTCAAGGCAAAATCAAGAAGCACTTAAGCTGTTATTTATGAATTACTTACACGGATCACTGTTTTGACACGACGCAACCGTTGGCTAGCCTGATGCAGGCCGAAAAAGATCCCAAACCGCTGCAATCTGAGCACTTAGTGACTTTTGTGCACCACAGTCTGTTCAATTTACACAGTGAAATTCTCTGCCGAAAGGGTAACCCCCCAAGGCATTGGTTGAACCGCTCGCTTCAGTCCTCCAGGTTGAGACGGATGAACTCTGTCTCTTCCTGGAACGCGGAAGCTGGCTTTCCACGGAGGACCCGGACGAGCGCACGGCCACCTCCGAGGAAGAGGCCGAGCAAGATCGCCGCGCCCCCCAGGATGCCGGTAAGGGCGAAGATCCCCAAGATGAGTCGCGCGACCTTGGAGCCGTCGCTGATGTAGCCCTGGGGGTTGTTCCAGACAATGTCGGCCTGGTAGTTGATCTGGTTGATGAGCTTGTGCGCAACGGCTTCAGGGAGGGATCCGCTGACGACTGCGATGATGGGACCGCTACGCCGGGTGAGGATGGAGCCAGGACGGCTCTCTGCCAGCGCCTGAGGCCAGGTGGACTGGGCGTTGCCCGCCTTGAGGAAGGCGTCAATGTC
The DNA here is from genome assembly GCA_963743365.1 of uncultured Acidobacteriaceae bacterium. Classification (GTDB taxonomy): domain Bacteria; phylum Acidobacteriota; class Terriglobia; order Terriglobales; family Acidobacteriaceae; genus PALSA-350. The sequence continues at coordinate 410,579 of CAVUQE010000004.1, read as the reverse complement.
GCGCAGGCGGGCGGCCGCCAGCTGCGGCGTGGGGTATATCAGCAGCGTTACCTGCCCATCGCCAGCGCGATCAGAGTACAACGCCGTAACCGCCTCCGCACTGGCAGGAAAGTCCACCAGGGACGCAGGGAGCACTCCACCGGTACGGGCATAGGCTTCCGGTCCGAGAGAGTAGTGGCTCAGGCCCAGTTCGAGACCCTGACGGGGGAGATAGCCGGGCAGAGGAGGAGCGACATTGGCCGAGCCCGAAGGCTGAGGCAGATCCTTGGCCAGCTCGCGCAGCTCTGACGCAGTCATGGGGGTCACATGATCGAGGGTGGCGTCCACCAGGGTGGCGCCATTCCAGAACAAGACATGACTACCGTCCCAGGCAGCGGTGCGGCCGATTTGCTCGGCGATGCTGCCGGGCCGCCGGTAAAACGTGAACGCGCCATAGGCGCCACTGGCATCCTGAAAACGGATGGCGCGGACGTTGAGCTTGTTATCACCGTTGGCGTAGTGAGCGGAGACGAATTGCTGGAATCCGTATTCCTTGAGGACAGACGCGTTGGCGGCATCCGCGCTTTCAGGCGCTCTGCTTTCCTGGACGGGTGCGCTCTGGCTCCAGCCGGCAAAGTCGGTTGGCAGCAAAGGCGGAGCGGCGACTGAAGTTTTGGCGGAAGGCTGGGCCAACGCCGGCAACGCCAGCACAGACAGTAAAAGAACCGAGGCCGGGAACGCGCGAACGACGGGGAAAGACAACGCACTACGCAGGGCACGAAGCATACGCACCTAGTGAGAGACTAGAGCATTTCTCCGGTGGGTGTCGAATGCGCTCTCAGTTGGGGTGGCCGGAGGTCTGCGCCAGGCGGACACCGCTCAGTCCGCTGATGTATCTCGAGACTCCGCGATAGAGTGACTCGGCGATTCGCTGGCGGTAAGCGGGTTGCTGTAGCTCGTGCGCATCGGCGGAGTTGGTGAGGAAGGATATCTCGGCCAGGATGGAGGGCATATTGGCGCCAATCAGCACTACAAACGGTGCCTTCTTGATGCCGCGGTCTCGCAGTCCGGGGTTGCCCTCTTCCAGATTTTCGTAGAGCGATTTCTGCACGTCAGCAGCGAATTCACGCGATTCGTCAATTTTGTCTTTGAGCGTGATTTTCTTTACCAAGTCGGACAGCTCGTGGATGGATTCGTCCGACACCGCATTTTCACGAGCGGCTACCTCGAGCGCATCGGGCGCGGTGGTGAAGTTGAGGTAATAGGTCTCCACCCCACGAGCCGAGGGGTCGGGGCTAGAGTTGGCGTGAATGGAAAGGAACAGATCGGCTTGCGCTTTGTTGGCGATGGCCGTGCGGGTCTCCAGCGGTATGAAGGTATCGTCATCGCGAGTGTAGATGACGTCGGCTCCCAGGCGCTGCTTCAGCAACTTGCCCAGACGCAGGGCGACATCGAGCACCACCTGCTTTTCTTCAATGCCACCGGGTCCTACGGTACCTGAGTCATGTCCACCATGGCCGGCATCGATGACGATGCGGCCGATTTTGAGGCCGAGGGTACGCACCAGGGAGCGCTCGCCGGCAGCGGTGGGCTCGGCCTCGTGCATGGGCGGCCCGAGATTGTCATCGTTCTCCGCGAGGCTGGGCGGCGCGGGATGCATGGCGCTTGGCTTCTTGCGGCTGGTAGCCAGTGGCGGAGTGGTCGACGCCAGGGAACCGTCGTCGGGCTGCGGAGCGGGGACGGTGCCGGCTACTGAGGCCGCGATGGGGCGGGTGGTGGGATGATCCGTGGCCTGGACGCGATTCGGTTGCTGGCCGAGCGATGCGATGTCCTGGGTGGAGGTTCGCCGCGCGACGGACGGCGGTGCGGGAGCTGAAGTCTGCTGTTGGTTGGCGACAGGTGGTTGGGCAGTGAAAGAGTTCATGTTCGGGCCTGCGCTGCGTGCCGCGCTCGCCGGGGGAAGGCTGGCCAGATTCGTGGTCGGGGTGGTACCCGGCTTTAGACCATGAATGTCGATGATGAGGCGCCATGGATTGGGAAGAAGAAATGCTGAGTAGTCAGAGACGGAGCTAACGTCGAGCACAATCCGGGTTACGTTGTTGGAGAATTGCGCTGCACGAATGCGCTTGAGAAAGCCGTCGTCGATCACTTCTACGGATCTGCCATTCAACGACGGGTCCAGGCGCGCACCATAAAGATCAAAGTAGATACGGTCAGGGCCAGGTACTCGGGCAGCCTGATAGGACACCTGATCTTGTAGATCGATGGCGATGCGCGTATATACGGGCGTGGACCAGTGGCGAATTCCACTCACCAGGGAGACCCGCCCGGGGTGCAGGGCAGAGAATGCGCTGGGTTGGACTTCCGGCGGTGCGGAGGCCTGTGGCGCTGGCTGAAGGGCCGGCGTCGTCTCGGCTGGGGGGGGACGCGATGGCCTCGCATACTGCGGCTGTGGTTGGATAGCCGGCGCGGTCACGGCGGACGCGTAGTGCGGCTGCTGCGACTCGATGGCGGCGGCCAAAACGCCGTTCTTTTCCGCAGCGTGACGGGCCTGACGAGTCGGATGTTCTTCCTGGTGAATCTCGTTTAGCTCGAGCTTGGCTTGCTCCGCCAACGGGTGCTGTGGGTAGACCTTGAGAAACTGCTGGAATTTCTTCTTGGCCTGATCGCGATCGAACAGGTCGTGGCGGTAGATCTCACCCTCCGCGAAGAGCGCGGAGTAGCGGTATTGGCTGGCAGGATATTGCATGCTCAGGAATTCGTATTGGCCGATTGCATCGTTGAGCAGCGTTTGATCGGAAAAGTGGCGGCCTTCTTCGGTGAGGAGCTCAGCTACGGCGAAAACGCTGGCATCTGCTTTGGGGGATGCGGGATCGCCATGGTAGATGGCGCGATAGGCATCGAGAACCCGGTTGTAGGCGAGCTGCGTACGCTGAGACTCAGGACGGGCTTCGAGAGCCGCTCGCTGGCGCTGCGCGCGCTCAAAAGGGGTGGAGGAAGCGGCGTGCGCGGAAAGACACCCGAGAATGATGATGCAGACGGCGCGCGCCTGCCGAGCCGGCTTCATGCAGCTTCGAGAGCAGAACGCACGGAGCAAACGCGCGGCAAGGAGCATAGTTGCGGAAGCGGATGAACCGTTCCTCCGCCAGAGCTAACCCGATTATAGGTCGGCTAGTTGCGAGCGGCAACGCAGGATGCCGCTTCGGTAACCCCGGGCAAAGGGTGTAGAGAAAGAGAAACCGTGGCGATTTCGGCAGAGTTCGCTCCGTCAAAAACCACTTTCATGAGAATTGTTGGCGAGGAAAGAGAACTGCAGGTCCCTCGGCTATCGACGGGATGACAAATTTAAGGGCGGTGGCTCACCTTAGCATGGTTGGAGATGGATGAACAGAGCCGTAGGTTAGCCACGACTTTCACCATCTTGAGCGGGGAAGGGCAGAGTTCTTAGGCGCTTAGGGCGGTTCCGCCTAGTAGATTACGCACTACCTCTGGGGCACTGGCCAGCGCGGCGTTGAGCGCGGACGCGTCTTTGCCGCCGGCCTCTGCCATGTCAGGACGGCCGCCGCCGGAGCCGCCTACTTTTTGCGCCAGGGGTCCGATGATTTTCCCGGCGGAGAGGCGGCTGGTGAGATCGCCCGTTACTCCGGCGATGAGGGCAACCTTTCCGTCTTCCTGCGCTGAGCCTAGAACGACTACTCCCGAGCCAAGCTTGTTTCGTAGATTGTCGACGAGGGTCCGCAGTTGCCCGCGATCCAGTGAATCAACCCGCTGCCAGAGCACCTGGACTCCCTCCACCGTAACCGCCTGGTTGGCTGCCGAAGCCACCGAGGTAGCAGCCGACTTCATCCGTACCTGGTCGAGCTCACGACGCAGCTTCTTGATCTCCTCTTCCTGGGAGGTAAGCTTGCCGCGCAACTCCTCGGCCCGCTGCTCGCGGCGGAACTCACCCAGTGAGCCGAGGCCGGTTACCGCCTCAACGCGACGAACGCCAGAGGATACTCCACCTTCGCTGAGCAGCTTAACCAAGCCGATTTCCCCGCTGGCTCCGGTGTGGGTTCCGCCACAGAGCTCAGTGGAGAAGTCGCCGATTCTCACCACCCGGACCTTCTCGCCGTATTTCTCACCGAACAAAGCCATAGCATGGTATTCGTTCACCGCGACGTCGATGGGCACGTCCTCCAGTGTCTCCACTTTGTTGTTGGCGAGCACCTGGCGGTTGATCAGTTCTTCTATGTCGGCAAGCTCTTCCTCGGCGACGCCGGTGAAGTGGGAAAAATCAAAGCGCAAATGTTCGGGATCGACCCGCGAACCGGCCTGCTTGACGTGCTTGCCGAGAACCTCGCGCAGAGCAGCATGCAAAAGATGGGTCCCGGTGTGGTTACGGCGAATGGCGGAACGAGTTTCTGTATCCACCACGGTGTCCACGTAGTTGCCGAGTTCGATGGACTGGCGCAGGTAGACCTTGTGCGCGCGAACGCCCTGCACCGGCTGCACGCAACCCAGGACATCGGCGACGATCACGTTGTGGTCGTCGGAATAGAGCCAGCCGGTATCGCCCACCTGGCCGCCGGAGTCGGCGTAGAACGAGGTGTGATCGAGCACGATCTCCACACTCTCGCCGGCAATCGCCTGAGGCACGCCCACGCCGTCCCGGACGATGGCGAGCACTTCACAATGCTGCGAGGTGAGCTGACGGTAGCCTTCAAAGACGGTCTTGGGCAACGAGCGGAAGGCCGGGCTTGCCGACGCCTTGGCGCCTCCCTTCCAGGAAGCACGGGCACGCGTCTGCTCTTCGCCGCGAGCTTGTTCAAATCCGGTCAGATCGAAATTGATGCCCTGGTCGCGCGCCGCATCCATCATGAAGTCAAGCGGCAGGCCATAGGTCTCGTAGAGATGGAAGGCCGTTGCGCCAGGCAGCGTTCCATCTTTGCGAACTTGCTCGATGGCGGCATCCAGCTGCTTCGATCCCAAGGCGAGCGTTCTGCCAAAGCGCTCTTCTTCGGCGCGGACGATCTTGGCGACGCGATCTGCACTCTCGACCAGCTCCGGATAGGCACTCTTCATCTCGTCGCGCACCGCTTCGACCATGCGGTACATGAAGGGATCTTCCTGCCCCAGCATCCGTCCGTGGCGGATACCGCGGCGCAGGATCTTGCGCAGGACATAGCCGCGGCCTTCATTGGCGGGGAGGACTCCGTCGGAGATGAGAAAGGTCGCGGCACGGGAATGGTCGGCGATGATGCGCAATGACGCATCCGCGGGTGTGCCGCCATCCTGGTAGCGGGTATGGGTCAGTTCGCCGGCACGGGCGATCAACGGGGTAAAGAGATCGGTCTCGAAGTTGGAGAGCTTGCCCTGGAGCACAGCAGCCAAGCGCTCCAGCCCGGCTCCGGTGTCAATGGAAGGCTTGGGCAACAGGTGGAGCTCGCCTTGCTGGTCGCGATCGAATTGCATGAAGACCAGGTTCCAGATCTCCACGTAGCGGGCTTCGTCTTCGCCGAAGGGCTTGTCCTCCCCGGTCTCCGAGGCTTCCAGGCCCATGTCGTAGAAAATCTCCGAGCAGGGACCGCAAGGGCCGGTGTCACCCATGGACCAGAAATTGTCTTTCATGCCCAGCTCATGGATGCGCTCCGGGGGCACGCCTTGGCCACGCCACAGCTCGTAGGCCTCTTCGTCCCGCGGAATGCCCTCTTCCCCTTTGAAGATGGTGACGTAGAGCTTGTCCTTGGGAAGGGCAAGCCACTCCGGCGACGTAACCAACTCCCAGGCAAAGGCCACAGCGTCGCGCTTGAAGTAGTCGCCAAAGCTGAAGTTGCCCAGCATCTCGAAGAAGGTATGGTGGCGGCGGGTGAAGCCGACGTTTTCCAGATCGTTGTGCTTACCGCCGGCGCGCACACACTTCTGCGAAGTAACGGCACGGTTGTAGTCGCGGCGCTCCACTCCGAGGAAAACGTCTTTGAACTGGTTCATTCCCGCATTGGTGAAGAGCAAGGTGGGGTCGTTCGCCGGGACCAGCGAGGAGGAGTGCACGCGGCGGTGCTGCTTCGAGGCAAAAAAGCGCAGGAAGGTTTCCCGTATTTCAGAACCAGAGCGGTGCTGCATTCCTTAAGTCTAGAGCATTTCTTCTTTTCATTGGCCGGTAACGGGAGTGTTCTCAGCCCGATAGACGACCTGACCGTTGTAAATCGTCATCTCGCACTTGAGGTTGCGCAGATCGGCAGAGGGAATGGTGTACATGTCTTTATCCCAAATAGCGATGTCCGCTTCTTTGCCCGGTTCTATGGAGCCTATCTTGCTTTCCAGGAACAGTTGCTGGGCAGCCCATTCGGTGTAGGAGCGGAGTGCGGTATGCACATCGACTGCCTCGGCTGTTCCGAAGGGCTGCTTTCCATAAACGCCCTTGGCGGTCTGGCGCTCCACCGTCGCCCATAGCCCGAAGCGAGCGGGTAACGGGGTCACTGAGTAGTCCGAGCCCGCGGCCCAAACGATCGCGTGGGTCTCATAGGTGTGGTAGGGGTTCAAGCGAAGTGCGCGTTCTGGTCCAAAGTTGCCGGCATAGGTGTCGCCGATCCACCAGGTGAAGCCTGGCTGCGTCTCGGGAAAGCCCGCGTCATAGTTTTTCTGGAGCATGGCCATGGTCTCGATGGCGTGATCAGTTGGGATGTTGGCATGGATGATGCTGTGGCGCAGTCCGGACGTGGGCTTTTCCTTCAGCACCTGTGCGTAGGTATCCACCACCCAGTCGATGGCGTGATCGCCGATGGCATGTGTCCCCACAGAGACACCGGCCTGGTGAAATAGACGCACCATCTGACGGTAGACTTCGGGCTCGATTAAGGGATAGCCGTAATTACCTTGATCGATGCCGGTGGAGTTCTTATTCCACTCCTTATAGAGCCATGCGGTCCTGGCGCCTCCGCTGCCATCCATGTAAAGCTTGGCGCCGCAGGAGACGAGATTGCCATCGCCTAGTGAGTCCGGCGGCCGGGGGAGTGCCTGGATGCGAGCGAGCGCGGCCTGTGCGGTCTCGAGAGTGGTGCCGCCATGCCAGAGCACGCAGACGTGCACGGTCAGCTTTTTCTCTTCCAGCAGTTGATGATAGGCGTCCCAGATCGGCGGTTGAATGTCAGGATCTTTTACCGCGGTCATTCCTTCGCGATGCAGTGCGTCGACCATGCGGAGAATTCCGTTGCGCCATTGCTCGGGCGTTGGCGGCGGGATGAGCGCGATCACCGCTTCCATGGCCGACTCCTTCAATACGCCTGTGGGGACACCGTGCGGATCGCGATCAATGGTCCCGGCCGGAGGATTGTTGGTCGTTGCGGTAATGTTCGCCAGCCGCAATGCTTGATGATTGGCGACTCCATAGTGACCTGTGGTGTGCATGAGCCAGACCGGGTTGTTGGGCGCAACCTCGTCCAAATCGGACGCCACGATGTAGCGGTGCTCCGCTAGTTTGCCTTCATCCCAACCAGCACCGGTTAGCCATTCGCCGGGCTTTAACTTGGCCGCCGCAGCCTTCACCCGGAGTTTTACTTCGTCCATGGTTGTGGCATCGCTCAGGCTTACGGAGTAAAGCTCTTCAACTCCGCCGGTGGCGATGTGGGCGTGGCTGTCAATTAATCCCGGCGTTGCGGTTCTCCCATGCAGATCGATGACTCGTGCCTTGGATCCGGCGAGCTGCAGGATTTGTTTGTCTGAGCCAACGGCTACGATTTTTCCCTGACGGATGGCAACCGCCTCGACGATCGAGTCCTTGGCGTCTACGGTGAGAATTTTTCCGTGGATCAGTATCAGATCGGGCGCCTGAGCGGATGCCGAGAGACCCGATAGAAGGCAGGCGAGGGCTATCTTTTTGAGCATAAGAGAGTGACATCACTCTAACAAACGAAGCGCTCACACGCGGCGCAGCCGGATTGCACCCTTAGCGCGAGTGGGGTCGACTACGTGTCCCTGCTGAGTGATGACAATTGCTCCCTGGGCTACGAGACGCCGGGCGGCGGCTCGGGATCCATCCATGAGCTGTTCCCATCCGATCGGGTCTATAACGCGCGCTGCTTCGGACGGACAAATGGTCTTGCCTGCGGCGCGCCGTGACAGCAGCTCGATGATCGCCGACTCTAACGCCCGATCGGTATTTGTGAGCCGGTTATCGTGGCATTTGTCGCTAGGTCGCATTCTCGAACTGGCCTCAGGTAATTCCCTTTCGCTGGGTTGCGCAATGGGGTGAAAGCAATCGAAAAAAACATTTTCGGCCCAGGTACGCTGGTGCGAACCTCGGGCACCCGTCCCTGTTTTATGCAGCGTTTTTTGAGGTTCACAGCCTTGGTGTTGGATGCCAGATGGCTCCTTCCAGATGGGCGTCGGGATGGCAGTTCTGGGTAAGCGTGTTTAGATGCGCAGCATGTTCGATCATTCCCAACAGCGAGCACAACGCGTCGAAGGCATCTTCAGACGCAGTTGCTTTGGCCAAGACATCGCCGGGCAAGCGGGCGTAGCGTGGCTGCTGCAGATAGGCCATGCGGGCGTCGCGGCTGCTCTTGACCACCGAGCCGGTAAAGAGGCGAGGATAAATTTCCAGCACCAGCGGCAGCTCGGCGGTCTGAAAGGGCCAGAGGTGAAAGCCTGCCTGATGGAGACGCGCCAACATCGGCATACCGCGAATCGAGCCCGTGCCCACCGCTCCCGCGCCTCCTATCTGGAAGGGCGACTTGGCGCGAAGAGCCCGGTCGGTGCGGCGAAAGCCGTGCCAGCGCGGTGCGTGATGATGAAGGGGGCGCCGTTGACCGGGCCGGCCCCAGAATGGCTCGCGGCCCTCGCGCAGCCAGCGCTCTCCGCTTTTCGCAGCCAGCCGCCATAGTGCGCAGGCATCGACGCAACGTTGTTCGCGCAGCCACCACGCAGGAAAGGAAAAAGCGAAGTCGAGGCCTACCACCAAGTCAGGCGTTTGCTCAGCCGTCTCCAGCAGCTGCGCACAGACTTCTTCACGGGTGAATCCGCTTTGGAGAGTGACGACTCCCGTGCGCCAGGAGGCGATGAAGATGTGACGGCGCTGTCCGGCCGTAGTAGCGCGTCCCGACCAATCAACTGCAAGAAACTGCTTAGGACTCTTCGGCCGAGCCATCTTCGGGCAAGTCCAGATCAAGCTGCCAGCTCTTCAGCAGAGTGGAGATGATGGCAAACGAAAAGCCCGCACCCACCAGGCGGCGGACCAGGCGCGCAGTCTCTTTCTCGCCTTGCGGCTTTTTGATCCGCTTGCGGGCAACATAGCGCCGCACCAGCTCCTCTTCGCTGACCTGCGCATAGGCGGTTTCGAGCGTACTCGCGACCAGCTCGGCTTGCACACCCTTACGGCTGAGTTCCTGCTGCACCCGGCGCTTGCCGAAGCTCTGGTTCTCCTGGCGCAGACGGGTGTAGGTGGAGGCAAATGCGCGGTCGTCGAGATAGTGCTGGTCGGCAAGGCGCGCGACCACGGCCGCTATCTTGCTCTGCCCTGCCTCTCCCTGCTCCACACGGCGGCTCATCAAGCGTTTGAGTTCCGCCACGGTGCGCATCTGCCGGGCTAAAGCGCCTACGGCATATTGGTAGAGAGCGGCCTCGTCGAGCGGCTCTGGCCTACGGCGCGAGCGGAAGGGCATAAGAGCTCAAAGGCCGAGCAACTTCCGATTGGTCTCACGATCGGCTTGGCCGCTAGCGAAGTCATCAAAGGCATGCTCAGTGACTCGGATGATGTGGTCGCGGATAAAGGGCGCGCCCTCGCGGGCTCCATCTTCAGGATGTTTGAGAGCACATTCCCACTCCATGACCGCCCAGCCTGGATAGTCGTACTGCGCCAGCTTGCTAAAGATGCCGCCAAAGTCGACCTGGCCGTCACCCAGCGAACGGAAGCGCCCAGGACGGTCGATCCAGTTCTGATATCCGCCATAGACGCCCGACCGGCCAGTCGGGTTAAACTCGGCGTCCTTCACGTGGAAGGCGCGGATGCGCTCATGGTAGATGTCGATGAAGGACAAATAGTCGAGCTGCTGCAGTACGAAGTGGCTGGGATCGTAGAGGATGTTGGCCCGCGGATGACCGCCAACCGCCGCCAGAAAGCGCTCGAAGGTGACCCCGTCGTGCAGGTCTTCCCCGGGATGGATCTCAAAGCAGAGGTCAATTCCCTGCTCATCAAAGACATTGAGAATTGGCTTCCACCGGCGGGCTAGCTCGGTGAAGGCCTCGTCGATTAACCCTGCGGGCCGCTGGGGCCACGGATAAACGTATGGCCAAGCCAGCGCTCCGGAGAAAGTGGCGTGCGCCTGAAGCTTCAAGTTGCGGCTGGCTTTTGCCCCGAAGAGCAGCTGTTGTGTGGCCCACTCCTGCCGGGCCTTCGAGTTGCCAGCCACCTCCGGCGGAGCAAAGCCGTCGAACTGCAGGTCGTAGGCCGGATGAACCGCAACCAGTTGGCCCTGCAGGTGGGTCGAGAGCTCGGTTAATTGCAGGCCTAGGCCTTGCAGCATACCCAGCAGCTGGTCACAGTAAGCCTGGCTTTCGGCGGCCAGCTTCAGATCGAAGAGACGCTTATCCCAACTTGGAATCTGGATGCCCTTGAAACCCAGGCCCGCGGCCCACTTGGAGATGTCTTCCAGATTGTTGTAGGGTTTCTGATCCGCGGCGAATTGGGCCAGGAAGATTGCCGGCCCCTTAACAGTTTTCATAGGCTCACCCATCCGGCACGCGTCCGGCTGCTATTTACCGCTCGGTCTACAAAAGTCATGCTGCGCAGTCCCTCGTGGATACCAGGGACCAGATCGCTCAATTGCGCAGCGGGATCGCTGAAGCGAGCACGAACCGCAGTCGCGAAGTCGCGATAGATATTAGCAAATGCTTCCAGCAATCCCTCAGGATGCCCCATGGGCAGGCGAAAGTCGCCGCGCACCGATGGCGCCAGATAATCTCCGGCAGCGTGCAGGGTTTGACTGGGCTGGTCTATCCAGCTCACGTCAAGGTAATTGGGGTTTTGCTGGAACCAGTGGAGTCCGCCCTTTTCGCCATAGAGGTGAAGCTGCAGGTCGTTGCGATCGCCGGCTGCGATCTGGGAAACAAACAGAACTCCTGGGGCGCCGTTGTCGAGCTTGAGCAGAACGTTGCAGTCGTCGTCCAGTGCCCGGCCGGCTCCGACCCGGTTGAGATCCGCGCAGATTTCGGCTACTTCGCGCCCGCTTACGTATTCCAGCAGGTTGAATGCATGAACGCCGATATCGCCGATAGCCCCGCCCAAGCCCGACCGCGCGGGGTCGGAACGCCACGCTGCCTGCTTGTGACCCGTGGTCTCTAGAGCGGTGCTCAGCCAGCCTTGCGAGTACTGCACCACCGCTTTACGGATCTTGCCCAACTTGCCGCCTCGAGCCATCAGGCGCGCCTCGCGCACCAAGGGGTAGCCGGTGTAGGTAAAGGTCAACCCGTAGAGAAGCCCGGTGCGGCGAATGATTTCCGCCAGTGTTTTGGCCTCTTCCAGGGTGGCTGTCGCCGGTTTGTCGCTCATCACATGGAAGCCGTGCTCCAAGGCAGCCGCTGCGATGGGCAGATGGAGATGATTCGGAGTAACGATGCAAACAAAGTCGATGGCATCTTCCCGCTTGCGCTCTCGCTCCATCATCTCTTCGAAGTTCCCGTAGGCACGGTCGGGGCTGATGCCGTAGGTCACGCCAGCTTGCCGGGATCGTGCTGCGTCCTGGCTGAAAGCTCCCGCCACCAGCTCGATGGTTCCGTCCAATTCAGCCGCCATGCGATGCACAGGGCCGATAAAAGAGCCCGCGCCACCACCCACCATCCCCATACGGAGACGTCTACCCTGCTGATCCATTTTTACTTTTCGCCCTCCTACCGCCGGGCTCCATGCTAAAGCATTTCTCAGGCTTGGATAAAACCGCGTTGGGCGACGGCGATGTTGCCCCGGGAGGAATTCTTCACCAGGTACATCATCTGGTCGGCGGCGCCAATGATCTCCTGAATCGTGCTGCCGTCCTCCGGGTAACTGGCTATGCCGAAGCTGGCCATCATGCGCACCTCGAGTCCCTCGGCCAGGAGATAGTGGGTATCGCGCAAAGCGTGCATGAGGCGCTGGGTGACTTCAAGAGCTGCATCTTTTCCAGTTTGCGGCAGCAGAACAATAAATTCGTCTCCACCGTAGCGAAAGGCCGAATCGATTCCCCGAACATTGTGCTTGATGGTCCGGGCGATTTCTGCGAGCAGCCGGCTGCCGGTCAGGTGCCCGTGGAGGTCGTTGACTCGCTTGAAGTGATCCAAGTCGATGAAGATCAGGCTGAAGGGAAGGCTGAAGCGGCGGGAGCGCTCCAGCTCAACTTCGGTGATGGAAAACAAGTGCCGTGAGTTGAATAGGCCGGTGCAGTCGTCGGTGATGGTCAGTTCCTGAATGCGCTCCACGGCGCGCACATTCTGAATGGCGATTGCCGCGTAGTCGCACAGTACCTGGAGAAAAGCCATGGTTTCCCCAGTAAGGGTGGAGACGCGATAGTTAAGTAACTCGATCACACCCAGGGTGCGGTCCCGCGAACGTAGCGGTATGCAGATTGCGGATCGTACCGGCGAAAGCGGCGACCCAGCGCCTTCCACCACAAAACGGGGATCGTTTCCAGGCTCTGACACGATCACTGGTTCGCCGTGCTGGGCCACCCATCCGGCGATTCCCTCTCCCATACCGACCCGCAGATTGCGATCGCCGGAAGACTTGCCGGCCGCGACCGCGTAATAGAGATTCTGCTGCTCCTCGTCGACGATGAGCAAGGACCAGGATTCGGGCTCGAAAAACTGCTCCATCTGAAGCATGATGGCGCCCAAGATAGAATCCAGATCCAGAGACGAGGTCAGAGCGCGTGCGACATCGTGAAAGACCATCAAGTCTTTCGGTAGCGCCTCACGTTCTGGGAAAGACCGGTCGACCATTCCAGCCGCTAGCCTCCGATATGCACCATGCTGCGTGACGGCTTTAGAAAGCCTGGCTCGCCGATATGGTGGCGCGCCTCCTTGGTCTCAACTGTCTTTTGGATAAACCCGGCGATGTCCGCGTCGGAACCGCCACGCGCCAATACACCATAAAGATCGTGGTCGAAGTGGGAGAAAAGGCAGGTGCGGATCTTGCCGTCGGAGGTGAGGCGGATACGGCTGCAGGCTCCGCAAAAGGCTTGGGATACGGGGGCGATGATGCCGATTTCTCCGATGCCATCGTCGAAGGTATAACGGCGCGCCGTTTCACCAGGGCTGTTGGCGGCCAGAGGCACCAGGGCGCGAAAGCTATTGAGCTTACTCACCACCTCCTCGAGCGGGACGACTACCTCGGGAGTCCACAAGCGGTCCTCCTCCAGCGGCATGAACTCAATAAAGCGAACGATGACGCCTTCCTCGCGCGAGAAGCGGGCAAAGGGGACGATCTGATCGTCGTTGAAACCGCGCAACAGCACACAGTTCACCTTGACCGGGCCCAATCCCGCCTGTTGGGCGGCGCGTACTCCAGCCAGCACCTTGTCGAAGCTGCCAGGGACCCGCGTGATGCGCTCGAAGATGGCTGCGTCCACCGCGTCCATGCTGACTGTAATCCGGCTAAGCCCAGAGCGCGCGAGGGGAGCAGCCATCTCGGCCAGAAGGTGCCCATTGGTGGTGATGGCAAGGTCCAGCGGCTTCGGGTCGCCGGAGATCTGGGTGCGCAAGCCGGCGAGCTCCGCCAGCAGGGGGAGAAGGCCCTTCCGCAACAGCGGCTCGCCCCCGGTCAGGCGGACTTTTTCGATTCCCAGGGAAACGAAGACGCGGATGATCCGCAGATAGTCTTCCATGGACAGCTCAGCAAATTGAGCACCCTGGGTGCCGGTGCGGCAGTAGACACATTTGTAGTTACACCGATCGGTGATGGAGACACGGAGGTCGGTAATGGTGCGCCCGAATTTGTCCGTTAATCGAACAGCGGGCAGCGGATTAGCCGCCTGGCCATCACGACCTCCGACGGGCGGATTGAGTACAGCAGCCGGACTGTGCAGACTGCTCCAAGACATGGTGAAGGATCTCCAACATACATCGTGAATCTAGTTGGATGCACGAGTAAGCTTCCGTCCAAGCGCAGGGTGTGGGCCTGATACGCTCAGTATCTCTAGCACAATTAGAGCATTTTTGCGTCTTTACGCTGCTTTTCCGTTAGAAAACTTAGGTTTTACCGTCCCGGTGATGGATCGGGATGGGGAAAGAAAATGCTCTAAACCGTGCCGGTACAGCAACTCCGGACTTCCCAATGCCCTTATCCTGCTCTATAGTCAGTTAAATCAATGGATACTCCGACAGAGACGAAATCACAAGTTCGGCAGGGAACAGCAGGATTTCCTTCTTCTTCCGGCAAGTCGTTTAACGGATATTTCAGCCCCGACAAGCGTTGGAATTTCCGCAAGAACGATCTTATCGACGCACGCGCCCGGCGTCTCTTCGAGACCACTGCCTTGGCCTGCAACCACGATGCCTACCCTTTTCAGATTCCTCTGGAAGGACGGACCGGCCCCCAGGTGCGGGCAGACGGCCATTCGATGCTAATGCTTTCGTCCTACGACTACTTGGGACTGATCGGCGACCCTCGGATTGACGCTGCCGCGATCGAAGCCATCCGGAAGTACGGCACCGGCACCGGCGGCGCTCGCCTGCTCACCGGAACCACGGATCAGCATATCCTGATGGAGCGCGACATTGCTGCCTACAAAGGCACCGAAGCGGCTATCACGTTTAGCTCAGGCTACTTAGCAAATGTCGCCGTGCTGGGTGCGCTGCTCGGACCGGCTGATCGCGTGATCATGGATTCGCTCTGCCATCGCAGCCTGACGGATGCGTGCCGGTTTGCTGGAGTGCAGTTACAGCGTTTCCGGCACAATGATGCCTCATCTTTGCGCCAGGAGCTGCAAAACGGATCCCAGGCCAACCGCACGCTGGTTATCTCGGACGGTGTTTTTTCCATGGATGGCGACGTATGCCATCTGCCCGAGATCCTTGAAGTTAAAGA
This sequence comes from uncultured Acidobacteriaceae bacterium, assembly GCA_963743365.1. GTDB lineage: Bacteria > Acidobacteriota > Terriglobia > Terriglobales > Acidobacteriaceae > PALSA-350. The sequence continues at coordinate 395,569 of CAVUQE010000004.1, read as the reverse complement.
GGAATTCGGTTTCTTCCTGCTGGTCGATGAATCGCATGCTTCCGGTGTACTGGGGGCTTGTGGGCGGGGCACCGATGAGCACTTTGGCATACCGACGGACGCGGTCGATATCTGGACCGGTTCGCTGGCTAAGTCCATTCCTTCCACCGGCGGCTTTGCTGCTGTTTCGCAGGAACTTGCGATCTATCTGCAACATGGGGCGTCCCCGTTCATCTTTTCAGCCGCGCTCAGCCCGGCTGCAGTGGCCGCTATCCGAGAGGGATTCGCGATTCTGAAGAGCGAACCGGAACGGGTTGCCAAAATCAAGCACAACGCGGACTTCCTGCGCAGCGGCCTCTGCTCGCTGGGGTATGACACTGGACTGTCGGAAACGGCGGTGATTCCGGTGATTCTCAATGACGAGACAACCACTGGGCTGTTCGCCCGGCGGCTCCGCGACCATGGTGTTCTGGCTACTCCTGTGCTGTTTCCAGCGGTTCCGCAGGATTCAGCAAGATTGCGGCTCTGTGTTACCGCCGCCCATACGCAGAGCGACCTGGAATACGCGCTCGACGTCTTTGAAAAGATGGCTCGCAACTAAAATCAAGCTGATATTCACGAAGGGCACGGCTTCGGCCGTGCCGCAGAAGCCATATGCAGGACGCGGCTTTAGCCGCTGAGGTACCGTCTTTTCAAGACACCTTGGCCGAAATCCCCCGTTCGGGCAGCGGAACAGTAGAAACCGCGGTCGCGCCCTGATAAAAGGGACACCGACGGTTTCTCAGGGCCACGCGCGAAAGGCTAGCACTGCGTTCAAGCCGCCAAAGGCGAAGGATTGCGACAGAGCAACCTCTACGCTTGCAGCGCGGGCTTGATTGGGAATCACATCCAGTGCACAGAGCGGGTCTGGCTCAGTGAAATTAGCCGTGGGAGGCAGAATGCCCTTGCCCAAGGCCATCACAGTAGCCACCGCTTCGATCGCTCCGGCCGCTCCCAGCGTGTGCCCATGCATTGACTTGGTAGAACTGACCGGTAGCCCAGGGGCGTGGCCACCGAAGACAGCATGAATTGCCGCTGACTCCATTCGGTCATTGGCCTCAGTTGCGGTTCCGTGCGCGTTGATGTAGCCAACCTGCTCTGGAACTAACCCACCATCGCGCAGCGCGGCACGGATGGCCCGAGCGGCGCCTTCGGCAGAGGGTTGGGTGACATGACAGGCATCCGCCGACATGCCGAAGCCCACGATCTCGGCCAGTGGCTTGGCGCCGCGCGCCAGTGCCCGCTCAAGCGGCTCCAGAACCAGCATGGCAGCGCCTTCCCCCAGGATCATTCCAGAGCGTTTGGCAGAAAAGGGGCGGCAGGTGTCGGGGCTGACCACTCTCATTGCCTCCCAAGCCTTTAATCCGCCAAGAAAGAGAGGCGCTTCACTGCCCCCGGCAATCGCCAGGGGCGCAGCTCCGGAACGCACCATCCAGAGTGCGTTGCCAATGGCATGAGCTGACGAGGAACAGGCCGTGGAGAAGGTATACGCGGGCCCGTGCAGACCGAATTCCATGGAGATATGGCTGGCGCCTGCGTTGCTCATTCCCAGCGGAATGGTGAGCGGATGAACGCGATGCCTGCCATGGTGAAAGAGCTCCCAATAACCGATTTCGTCGGTAAATCTACCCCCCATGCAGGAGCCGGTGATGATCGCGGTGCTCTCGCGCAACTCCTCGGTCCATTCGATACCGGCTGCCGCAACCGCCTCTCGGGCAGCGATGACGGAAAACTGCGCGAAGCGATCCATGAAACTGACTGTTTTGCGGGGAAAGTACGCTTCGGCGTCGTAACCGAGCACCGCGGCGCCATTCTTGAAACGTACCTGGCTCATCCCCATCTCGGGGACGGGGCCGACGTTTTCTGGGATGGGTCCGATTCCGGATCGACCGCTTGCAAGTGACTGCCAGAATCCTTCCTGGTCAAGCCCCAGAGCGCTGATAACGCCCATTCCTGATATGACAACTCGCATCTACACCGTTTTCAAGAAGGATTGTGCTGAACCGAGGGTAACAAACTCCAGAGTCTCACCGATAGCGGTGAGCTTACTCGGCTGCAGCCTGGGCAGAAGGGTTTTGCTTGGAATCCACCAGGTAGGTGACTCCGTCGATCATTTCGCGGATGGTCTGGATCTTCTTCGCGTCTTCGTCTTTGATCTCGATGTCGAACTCGCTTTCGAGGTCGAAGAGGATATTGATGCTGTCCATCGAATCGATGCCCAGCTCCTCGAAGGTGCTGTCGGGCTTAACTTTCTCCAGAGGAATCCGCTGGGTAGTAGCAATCACTCGGAGAACACGTGCTTGGATCGTCTCAGACATAAGGGCCTTCGTAGAACCGCAGTGCTGCCCTGAGAGAAACGCCTTCAGGGCGAGAGGGCAAACTATTTCAGTAACGTTAAACCGGGAGCCAAGTGCTGGCAATAGTTTGTCATTGAATGCGAATTTTTCAAACCTTTGCCATTCCAGGGAGCTTTTAGTGAACCTCGGCAATGGCCAGACGCCGGGCGGTGCGCCAGGCGTAATGCAAGGCAGAGACGATGGTCAACGCAGCCGTGGCATCGAGAGCCAGGGTGCGCGACATGATTAACGGTTTTGGAGCATAGATCTGACAGAGCAGGACCGTGAGCAGGGCAAGGATCTGCGCGCAAGTGCTTGCCTTGCCGTAGATGCTGGGACGGAAGTCGCGCATGCCGAGACTGATATAGAGGAGCGTGGCGACGATGAGGATCCCCAGGTCGCGGCTAAAAACAAGGACGGTGACCCGTCGCGGCACGAGCTGTTGGTGCATCAGGACCAGGAACAGGGTGCTGAGCAGAAGCTTGTCGGTCACGGGGTCAAGGTACTGGCCGATTTGGGTTTGCTGTTTGAGCAGTCGCGCGGCGAGGCCATCGAGGCCGTCACTGAGTCCGGCAACAACAAAGAGGCATAGCGCAGTCTTGTAGTGGGACTCAAGAACCGCGATGACGAGAAAAGGTATGAGGCAAAGGCGCAGAAAAGTAAGTAGGTTAGGGGCTGCGCGTAGTTCTTTCAGCAAGGGTTTCCCGTCTTCCTGGGTACAACCCAGAAGATTGATGGTACATGAGCTTTTGGTATGATAGCGAGATGCACTGCGCAGGCGCGTAGCTCAGTTGGTTAGAGTGTCCCGGCAAGTCGGGAAGGTCCGAGGTTGATGGCAGGTTTGCAACACACAGGCGCGTAGCTCAGTTGGTTAGAGCGCTACCTTGACACGGTAGAGGTCAGGAGTTCGAGTCTCCTCGTGCCTACCATACTTCGGTAATGCCCACAACATACATTCTTAAGAGCCAGTCCACGGGCAAATTCTATATTGGGTCCGCACTCGATTTGGACCAGCGACTCGCGGAACACGTGCGGGGTCACAGCCCATATACCAGAGGCCGCGGGCCCTGGATCTTAGCCTATTCCGAGCATTACGGAACACTGCCCGACGCTCGTCGGCGGGAACGCCAAATCAAGTCTTGGAAATCCAGCCGTTCTGTCCAGGACCTGATCGACGCTGCCGCCATTTAGCGCCTCCTAACTGGCAGCTCTTTTCTCCTTGTCCTTGGCAGCCGCAATTCGTTCATGCAAAAGCTGCTTAGCATTTTCGAGTACTTTCAGCCGCTGCGGCGGCAGATTTTTGCCGGCGCGATTGATATAGAAGGTCAGCATGCGCATACCGGACGAAGGCCCTTTGGGAGACACCTTCCTGGATGCAAGCTCGCGTGCAATTGTGCTCGCATCCTTGTTGAACAAACCGGAGCGCGGGTGAGTGGAATCCGTGTCCACTTGTGCTGACCACTTACGCCTTCCATCGGAGTTGCTGTGAGACGTGACCTTGCTGGAAGTTTTTGTAGGCATTCACCCCCCTTATTTCGTGGGATGCAGTCCAAAGCAATAAAGGTCGATAGATCTGGCTTTTCTGCCGAACCGTTGGGCAGATCTCCCGCATCAAAGAGCCGTAACTTTTGACAGACAAAGGGCAGTCGACAAAATGGGCAAGGAAAAGGCGCGGTTTTTCTGGGCCGGGATACTCGCGCTCTCGTTCTCTACGGCGCACGCACAAACCCCGCAACAGATCATCCAGGAGGCCGTCGACGCTGAACGGATAGCAGACCAGAACGATCACTCGAACTGGATATTCCTGGAAGAAAGCGACAAACCGAAAGAACACATCGTGCAGTGGGTGGCCACCACTCAAAAGGGAAGCGTTGAACGCGTCCTGGAGAAGGATGAACGAGAGCTGACTGAGGCCCAACAGCAGGAGCTCGTTCAAAAATATCTGCACGATCCCCGAGTCCAGAAGAAACAAATCGAAGAGGCTAATCACGATGATAAGCAGATCGATGACCTGCTCAAGCTTCTGCCCGCCGCCTTCATTTGGACACAAACAGGAGCAACCGCAACAACCACCTCACTGCACTTCGAGCCTTCGCCAAGCTTCCATCCTCCCACGCGCGAGGCTCGCGTCTTCAGCAGCATGACCGGAGACTTGGTGGTTGATAACCAGCAACACCGCATCTGCAAAATCAAGGGCCACCTTATCCATGACGTCACCTTCGGCGGAGGACTGCTGGGAAGATTGAAGGAACGCAGTTCGTTTGCCCTCGAACAACAACAGGTCGGCCCATCGCTTTGGGAACTGACGGCAATTCACGTCCATCTCGAAGGCAACGCCCTTCTCTTTAAAAGCGTATCGCTGCAGCAAGATGACAAACGTTCCAGATTTCAGCCTGAAACAGCAAACATAAATCTGGAGCAGGCCGCCGCCTCTGTTATGAACGAGCCGAAGCTGTTCGCTTGCAGCGATTCCCTTAGCGGTGGACCGGTGGCCGAGGAGCGGGCCGGGTGTGTCGAAAAGCTCACAACCAATACGGGGCTGAAACGCTAGTTGAGCCCTTCGCTACTTCTGAACGGACTCCGCTTCCAGATCAACCGAGCCGTTTGCCGCAGAGTGCGCCTGTTGCAAACGATATCCGGCACGGGTCCGGACGTGGTACTTCTGCAGGTCCTTCCCTACCAGCTTGACAGTGATGGCACGCCAGCCGGTGCTGGGATTGGGCTGCGGATAGTAGCTGAGTGAGTAGAGGTGCGCCAAGTCCTCCTGGATAAACGCGAAGGCCTTCTTTTCGTCGCTCCAACTGCGAGCGAAATAGGCTTTGCCCCCCGTGGCCTTGCTCATGCGCTCGAAGACGGCGGTCGAGATCGGCTCCAACTGTGCTTCCCGAGTGCTGATCATGTAGATGATCGTGCCCGTGGATTGGGCTAGCTCGGCTACATCTTCCGGCGGCACCAGGCTTGCATTGTCAGGACCGTTAGAGAAGACCACGACCACTTTTCGTCCGGTGTAGCGGGCGGCGTCCTCGACGGTCAACAGCAGGCAGTTATAGAGCGCGGCGTCGTCGCCGGCAACCGTGCTCCGCACCCCGCGCAGTACCTGCGTTCGATCGGAGGTTAGGGCTGAATTACGGGAAAGATCGCGACTATAGGAATAAAAAGCCACCTTGTTCGCGCTTTCCAGAGAGCGAACAAACTCGGTGATGGCATCCTGGGCAAAGACAAAGCCGCGGTACATGTAGTTGCTGGTATCGAAAAGGACAAAGACATTGGCGCCGGCAACCTTGGTGGGCAAGGTCGCAGCATCCTCGCCGACGCCTGCGGGATGGGCTTTCTCAGGCGAGATCGCACTCACGACAGTCGCTTTCGTTTTCGCGGCCGGCTGCGAACCAGGCGAGACGGGTTGCCCGGGAGCCGCGTTCGGCGGCGGTTGAAGTACCTGACGAGCCGGCTCGTTGCCTTCTTCAAAGGTGGCAATTCTCTCCGGGATCTTGTCCTCGGTGATGACAAAGTTTTCCGGGCCAAGGCCGGAGATGTAGTTACCTTTGCTATCAGTCACAGCGACGTTTAACTGCACCAGATCCACATTCACGCGAATGTTCGTGGTGTCATCCTGGGCGCCCGTCAGGCGGCCGCCGAAGAACAAGAAACCAACTGCGATAGGAACGAAGAGTAGATGTCGCTTTGCCATTGTCTGTCCTGTATCCCGTTTATTTGTGGCCCACCGGGGCCGAGCCTGTTGAAGACCGTTCCGCCTGCGTACCAGCTTCCTGATTGGAGGACGCGGCTTCGGTCAATTGCGGCAGAACAATCTTGCCCTGCCGGAAGTCTTCGCCGGTCTCCTTCATGGCACGCGTCAACGCCAGCCAGTCCTCGATATCGGTCGCGAAAATGTTCGCCACCATGCGACGGGTCAACTCGGGGACCAGGCGATTCAGCGTGACCGGTGAGTAACCCTTCTCATCCGCAAGCCGCGCCCAATACAGATTGGTTGAGTCCCACGACTCCCCCAACAAGCGGCTGGAACTGCCGCCGAAGGCGGGGAACGGCTGCACGTTCAGGAGTTCGCAGGCATAGTTCTGGGCCAGAACCGGATGGGGGGTGCCAAAGTCCCTGGAGATACGCTGCAGGTTGACCTCGGCCGGATATTGCCGGATGAGCGTATCCAATTCCCCACCTGCAGTTCCCATGGACGCGGTCTCCTGCGGATAAGCTTGGCGAAACTGCGCTGCAAGATGAAACGTATCTGCCGGAGTAACGCGAGAGAGACTGGCGGCTTCATTACCGGCTGCAAGCGCCCGCTCCAATTGTCCCAACCGCTGCCGTGGCAAACGATCGGAGAGAATGACAATCACTTTGCCCCGCAGTTCTTCATTCGTCAACGCTGCGGTAATAAGATCTTCTCCGGCCCGCTGATAGAGGCTTACGGCATGCAGTTCGTTGCTAGTCACATTCCACCAGCGGGGCAATGTCGCACTGACTAGCAGGTCCGCCGTTACCTCCTTCCAGATCAGGGCCTGAACGTTTCTCGGGGCAATGAAGTCTTCCTCAGTGGTGGCCAGTACATAGGGCAACTCAGCGAGCGAGCCCACGAGGTAGGCGCCTCCCCCGGCCGGTGATCCCTGGTTGAACAATTCAGGAGCCTGCCAGAGCTGGGTCACGCCCATAATGGTTTCTCCTGAAAAGTCGTGCGACCGCACAAAGAGTGGATTGTTGTGTAAGAGCTGGGCGCCGGGCGGCTCGTAATAGGCGTAATTCAAACCCACCAGAGAATCTCTGAGGAATGGTGTGAGCTGACCGCGGGCTGCTTCCAATTGCGGACGCGAACCCGGAGCTTTTATTACCTTGGTAATGTCAACGTGCACCTGCAACTGGCTATGCCGGTTGGCATAGACCCCCGGCGCCCATTCCGTCTTCTCGCTCTCGGTAAAGATGGGCCGGGGCAACTCGAATTCCTTGAGTTCATTCGCCAGTGGGACTAAGTTGCTGCCCGCGGGCGCTCCCTGCGCCATACGCGTAAGGCCGTCGCCCAGTGTGAACAACGTATCAAGCGACACCAGTCTCTGATCGTCGAGCACCGCCCGAATTTTGGCGGCCATTTCATCGCGAATACGTTGGCCGTCAGCCGACTGCTGGGGAGGACCTGCCAGCAGTTCAACAAACTCGCCCTGGGAGAGACCGGATTTGCCGCTCGCCGCCAACATCAAGGTTCCCAACGAAGCTTGGCCGGCGTCGAATAGCTGAGCCGAAGAATTAATGGCCGAGAAGGGTGAGATCGCATGCTGCCAGGATTGGTTCAGATCGATGTCCCGGACTTCTCCCTGGCGAGCAAGAATCTGCCAGAGTCCCAGGTTCGCCTGAAAGACGCCCATGGCGTTTCCGCGCAGGCTGTGGTCGTGGATCGCGTCGATTGCGTCAGCCACCTTTACAAATTGCGTAATCGAGGCGTCATTCAAGTCGGGAAACTCGGAAAATACCAGGTACCAGCTGCTGAGCTGAGAGAACTTGGTGGCCAGAAGAAGCACTGTCTCCGGAGATAGGCGCTTGTCGGGCGCGCGCCGCCTGTCCACTTCATTCAGCATGAGATAAATCTGCAGCGGACCCTGATCGGTATCGATCCGAGACAACGCCGCCATGCCCTCAAGCAGTTGGTCGGGACGCTTCCATCCACGCGCACGCCGGCTCCAGTCATGGACGATCTTCGAGTCCGACTTCTCGGCCAGAATCTGCTTCCAGACCTCAAGGTTGCCGGGAATGCTGGGTTCACCATCCGGCCCAGTTTGCAGGCGGGTGAAGAGCATCAATAGGGCAGGGGCCTTACGAAAGACGGCCCTGGCGGGAGAGGCGTTAGGTTCCGGCTCGCGAAATGCGTCGTAGAGATGTTTGAGGCGCGGAGACGCCGTCAAATAGGCCTGCTGGGAGGCATTGACCCGTGACAAGGTGTCGAAATAGACGGCCAGCCAGCCATTATCCGTCCCGACCAGACCGAGGACAAAGTCCGCCGGCGACCTTGGACTTGCGCCCACCAGCTCTCTCCAACCGGCCTCCGCGGAGGGCCCTCCGGGCACGATTACCCGGCCGCCGCGAATGCAGATCTGGGTTCCATAGAAATCGAGAACCGGCCCATAGGGCAAAAGTCTGCCCAAGCCGGGCGAGCGGGCAAGGGCAATCCTGGTTTCGGCATCGCTATTCGCGAGCGCCCAGTAGAGGCGATCAACTGCCGGCTCGTGCAGCAGGATATCCACCAGCGATTGCGCACCTCTACTCTTGGCACTGCTGAGCGCGCGCCATTCGTTTTCGCTGAAAAGCACGGGAACGCGGGAAGAGGGGAAGGCATAAGTAAATGGTGTGCCCTTCTCGAGCGACTCTTCCAATGCTGTGAGAGGAAACCCTGAGTCCGTGGTGAGGAAGGCACGCTCCGGGTCGGCGGTCATCAGAGTGGAGTCCTTTTGCCCGCAAGCCGGCCGCGCGTGGTAGCCGAGGATACTTAACAGCGGCTCCGCCTCCGCGCAGTTGGCAACGTGTATCGTACCGGTTGACCCGGCCAGCATCTGCAGCTCTCTCGCCTGATGAAGATAGCGGTCGACTAACCGCAGATATTCCGTTGGCACACCGTTCAGATAGCCGGTCGCGTACGCGTTGCGCGCAAGCAGAGGCAATACATCGTCGCGCGATATCTGCTGACTGATACCGGCCATGCGCAGGAAAGAGCGCAGGGGCCCGGGGATAATGACCGTGTTTTCCTGGGGCAAAGGATGAGCGACAGCGTGTGCCGGCCGGGAAGAGTTGGAAGAAGCGGGATGACTGGCGTTGGTCGCCTGAGCCCAGGAGACTGAGCTTTGGCAGAAGAAGCCGAAAGCAAGAAGAGCGGACAAACAGGTTGCAGACTTCACGGCGTACGCCTCTCAGGGAACTTCGAGACTGGGGCAACCACGATTTCGAACAAACTACATCTGGACATGGCCCGTGCGAGCGACAGAACCCCGAGATTAGTCACAACTTTCCGGTTAATAAATTTCCCTGTTTTGCGACGGCCCCCTGGTTCACTACTTTCGTGTCAGCCAAGATACACCACCTGCGAAGGCAAGATGTGAATATCTATTCGGGGCATCAAAAGCGTGCCCTCTAGAAAACGGTTGCCGCTTGAGTGGTGCAGATTTGCAGGTTCCAAAGGTAACCGGACTGCTGCCACCGCACGCACGGAGGTTGTCAAAATGATTATCGAAATGCGCACCTATAAAACGAAGCCCAGCATGCGATCTCGATTCCTCGAAATATTTCACTCTAAAAGTATTCCTGCGCACAGAGAAATCGGAATGAAAATCTTGGGTCCGTTTCATTCCGTCGAAGATCCGGACACATTTTTCTTTATGCGAGGTTTTCCTGACCTGGCCTCGCGCGAACCCATGAAAGCAAAATTTTATGAAGGCGCACTGTGGAAGGAAGAATTGGAGAACGTTCTGATGCCGATGTTGGAAAAGTATGAGGTGGTGCTGGTGGAGGACAGCGAAGGTCTGATTCATTGGTGAGAGAGGCGCGTATGCTGTTCGATTTGCAGGCTGTACGGGGCGGCAGGTATTGTGGCGGAGTCGGTGCGATATATTCCCTTTGGCTTCTATCGGAGATGAACCATGCGCTTTTTGCGTCTTGTGCTGGCCAGTACGGTCTGCTTGCTTGCCCTTTCGCTTACCGCTACGGCGGCAGTGCAACTTCCGAATCTCTTCTCTGATCATGCAGTGCTGCAACGCGACCGCCCGGTTCGCATTTGGGGTTGGGGGCAGGCCGGGGAAAACGTCACCGTCCGCTTCCATGGCCAGACCGTGGCTGCGCAGGCCGATCCGGTTGGCTATTGGGAAGCATGGCTCAAACCCGAGCCAGCCGGAGGGCCCTACATCCTGACGGTGAGCAGCGACTCCACAACCACTCCGCTGGAACGTAAGGACATTTTGGTTGGGGATGTGTGGCTGGCCTCAGGACAGTCGAATATGGAGTTTCCCCTCGCCGGCTTTACGGGCACGGTCCCCGCACCGCTGAAAGATGGGGAAAAGGAGATCGCGGCAGCCAACCATCCGCGCATTCGGCTGCTTATCCAGAAAAAAGCAACGTCTGCGGTCCCGCTCTACGAAGCTTCGGACCCGTGGATGGAATGCACACCGGATACGGCGCGGCACTTCTCCGCCGTCGCTTACTTTTTTGGCCGCGAGATCTCCGAGCGGGAGAATGTGCCTGTCGGGCTCATCGACACCACGTGGGGCGGCACACCCGCCCACTCATGGATTAGCCCGGAGGCCTTAGCAGCTTTCAATCTCACCTCAGTCTTTCTGGATGCTGGAACGATCGCACAGGAGCAAGGGCGGGCCGACCAGGTCCGGTCTAACAACGCACGTGAAGATGCCGCTCTACAGGCAGAAGGAAAACCGCCAGCGACCCATCCACGCATCACGACCGATCATGGCGGCGCCTGGACCCCGGGGACTCTGTTCAACGCGATGATTGCGCCTTACACGCGCTACACCATCAGAGGTGTCCTCTGGTACCAGGGCGAAACCGACAGCGATGCCAAACGCGCACCCTATTACTTCCGAGTTTTTTCCACGCTCATCTCCGACTGGAGACGTCAATGGGGCGAAGGCGACTTCCCCTTCTTTTTCGTACAGATCTCCAGCTTTAATTCGACCGCGCCTGGTTGGCCTCTGGTCCGGGATGCCCAACGACGCACCTTGACTCTGCGCAATACCGGTATGGCGGTCACGCTCGATGTGGGCACGCCGGACAACGTTCATCCCCCTGACAAGCAAACCGTCGGGAACCGCCTGGCTCTGGCCGCCCGCGCCACGGTTTATGGGGAGAAGATCGAGTACAGCTCGCCCGAATTCCTGCAAGCGACCACCGAGCCGAACGCCATGCGCGTGTGGTTCACCCACGGCGAAGGGCTCACCACACATGGTCAGGAGTTGGGCGGCTTCGAGCTGGCTGGCGATGACCACAACTTCGTGCCCGCCACAGCAAAGATCGAAAAGATCGGCGAGAGCGATACGGTCCTAGTATCGTCTCCCAAGGTTGCGTTTCCCCGTTTTGTGCGTTATGACTGGTCGGGTGTAGTAACCACCTTCCTTTACAATCGCGCCGGCCTGCCAGCCGGAACATTTACCTCGGAATGATCGAGCCTGGGCTGAGCCCCGCGATTTATGTCAATCTTTCGTGAATCGCGCGGCGGTACATTGACGACGCTCCGACGCTCCCATAGATTTCACTCAACATGGAAGATATGGATTTCGATCAACTTCTGCGCGATTACCGGCGGGCCATCGACAACTGGGTAAACGCACTTCGAGCCGAAGAGGCTTTGGCTAACGACGACCATTCTATGGTTGAGATGGAGAAGTGGGACGCAGCCGGCTTTGTCGCTCACGATGCCGAAGCTGTAGCCAAAAAGGCACGTGACCGGTATAAAAACGCGCTCAGGAAGAAGAACTACGGCTTCTGACCGGCCTTTACAAATCCCTAACAACTCCACATCGCAATCCTTACGAAAATAGTCCTCTCATAGAGACATTGGCTGTTATGGCCAATGGAGGACTTGATGAGTACATTTCGTACACTTCGACCGCTCGTCGTAGACGCTACGCGGTGCGAACATGGCAAAACAATTGCCACCGATACCGGCTTCTGCAATGTTTCAAAGGGCGACTGGATCGTAAAGGGCGAGAACGGCGAAACCTATGTAGTCGACGACGCTTTCTTCCAACGGACATTTACGCCCCTGCAGACCTGCCCGCGGGAGATACAAACAAAAGAGGGCCGTCATTACGGCTGCTGACTGCTACATCCAAGGCCTGCCGCGTTTCGTTCCCGAAAATATCGATCACACGTACGAGGATGCGGCGATTCCCCGCTTCTTCGTACGTGTGTATGCCGGAGACGAGCGGGAGCTTTCGCTCTTTGCGTGTTCGGCATGCTGCCCAACCCTGTATAAAGGCACCATCCTGACAGTCCCAGTCCACCGCCCAGTAGTCGATAAAGTCCGACCAAGTCTTCACCCTGCCGCGGACTTCCTCTGGAATCAGTTCGCGATTCAGAACCACAAAGTCCTTGAGCGTGACTTGCACAGCGAGATGGTCTGACTGTTTGATCTCGGCTTCCAAGTAAGCCAGCGAGAAGAAGCGAAGGTTAGCGTTGCCGGCCGAATCCCGCTCCATCACCTCCCGTGGGATCTGCAAAAGACGAAGCCGAACTCCCCGTTTTTGGGCATGCTCGACCACCAGGTCGCATCGTCCAGTCTCCCAGTCCCAGGCGAGTAAGTGCAATTCACGCTGCTGCAACATCGCGCATTCGTCCACGGCGGCATCGATCGCATTTGCCGTCAGCGGCGTATCCACGGCTGCAACGTGCACCAATGCCTCGCCTTTATTTCCGTGGATGTGCTCATGGCCCGGCATCGGCTGGGCGCCGTAGAGCTTCAGTACGAATGCAAGGTACGCGTAGTGGCCTCGCTCACCGAAGGTAGTCTGCTGCCAGTGTCGACGCTCATCTTTACCCAGGCTAAGCATCTCGTAGGGTCTGCACTCTTTGATCGCCAGCAGGCGCTTCCTGGTGGCGTGAATGCCCCAGCGACCCAGATCGCAACCGATCCAGCGGCGATTAAGCTTTTCGGCAACAGAAAGCATCGTGCCGGAGCCGCAGAAAAAATCGGCTACGAGATCGCCCTCGCGTGACGCTGCTTGTACGATCCGCTGCAGCAGGGCCTCGGGCTTCTGGGTGGGGAAACCGCAGTTCTCGGTGCGGTCAGCAGGCTGAAGCATCGAGATTCGCCATACATCGTCCACGGTTCGCTCATCTGTCTCGCGATACATCACCTTTCCATCCACGCCCTTCGCATTAACGATTGCCGACTTTTCCTTGTCCCACAAACGGACCAGTTGCTTTACTTTGCCCTCCGCGCGCTTCTCAACTTGCGGATTGAATTGGTGGGACGCGCTCTTGCGGTACCAGAACACAACATCGTGATTGGACGCAAAGCGCTTTACATTGCCTTGAAATTTGTTGTAGTAGTACCAGACGATTTCGTTGAGGAAGTTTTCCGCGCCAAAGACTTCATCGGCCGTGGCCCGCAGCAGGTGACCGACGTGCCAGTCGCAGTGCAGGAACAGGCTCCCGTTGGGAGAAAGCAGGTCGCGGATCAGGCGCAGACGCTCTGCCATCATCGTCAGGTAGGAACCCAATCCGACTTTCCACGTATCCCGATAGGCAGTCTCGTCCGCGGCCGGCGGTTGCCTGGTTAAGTCCTGTTCGCCAATTTGGGCCGTGAAGGAAAAATCTGTACCAGTGGCAAACGGCGGGTCGATGTAGATGAGGTCGACCTTACCCGCGAACTCTTCGAGCAACGACCCCATTACCAGCAGGTTGTCACCCCAAATGAGCTTGTTCCGCCATTCCGCCTCGCGTGTGGGACGCGTTTGGTTGAAGACCTCGATCACCTGAAAGGGAAGGTTGGCCGGCGGTACTTGAGTCAGCGTGCCATCGTCGTTGTACTTGCCGGGCCATACCAACTCGGTTTTGGTGATTGGAATCTTTACCATCGCTTGGCGCGTTGCCACCCGTCCCACTCGAACGGCATGCTATGGAGCATTCCGTTGAAGCATAGCGCAGAGGAGAGTTACCAGTCCGCGTCGAGCAACTCGGGGGCGGGGGCGGGCGCACTCTTTGCGTTCACTTCCGCGCGGTCTTCTGCAAACCAGGACGCGTGAGCATGCAAGAGCGAAACTGCGTGTTCTATCGACTGGTAGCCGCGCTCAACGTCGTGCCTTACCAGCTCTTCACGCTCGGGACGACTCTGAATATCCATATCCCTAGGCTACCTCACTTTCAACGTCGCCCGACCCGGAACTGGAGGGCCCGGTACCGCCTTGACAAATGGCTGAATCCAGAATCACATCAATCGAAATGAGTTAGCATGCAGCCGAGAAGCCCGGCTGGCAGGAAATAATGGATCTTACTCGTAATCATGGTGGAGACATATATGCACTTGCGGTGGATTAAGGTCTTCTGCACCTTGGTGTTCTGGGCCATTCCTTTACCTGCCATAGGCCAAGCTAATATCCAGAACGGCCAGGTGCGGATTTCTCTTTCCTGCGGACCTAACTGCCTCTGGGAATATGGACAACGAGGTTCCACATACCAAATCGCTCCGCCAACTTTTTCTGTTGATGGAAAACTAATTCTTGCAGCGGTCCGCCATTTCTCTCCGGTTGGCACTCCGACGCGTCTCGACAACGGGGCCACGGAATATCTTTTTGCAGGTGAGCTGGTGCGGGACTCGCATCTTCATCTGCGTGTTCAGTTTCAGGTCAATGACAGAGTCCCGGTCATTCGCTTTCGTTACATACTCGAAGCAGATCAACCGCGAACACTCAGCGGCGCGAACAGGCTCACTTATCTGCAAACGTCACTGAAGCAATTACCGCAGGCGGAAGAAGTCACGCTCTCAAACTTTGCGCAGCTGACACACAGCTACACTCTCTACGAACAACCGATTGAAGATCGATACTTCCAGGATAGCGGCGCCCTTATGGGTCCCATCCTTGCGGCTAGCGATGGCCATCGCAGTTTCCTGCTTGCGTATGAGCACGGCTCACAGGTTCCGGATGCATTTCTGCACTACCAGCTCGACCCTGATCGAGGCGTTCGCCTGACAGCCGTTAAAGGCAACTATGTTCCCGGCCAAAAGGTGGATGCCGATCATCCCTTTCAAACCCTTTGGCTGGAGACAGCGGCGGTGCAAGGCGGGATCGATCAGCTGGCTTCTACCTATCGCCAGTTTGTGCTGAGGTGTATGACACAGAACCCGGCGACCCGGAAACCTTACATTTTCTATAACACCTGGAACTTTCAGGAGCGCAACAAGTGGTGGCATGGCAGGCCCTACCTGGAATCGATGAATGAAGAGCACATCCTCAAAGAGATTGACGTGGCGCACCGCATGGGTGTGGATGTCTTTGTGCTGGATACTGGTTGGTACGAGAAGACCGGCGACTGGACGGTCAGCAGCAAGCGATTCCCGGACGGCCTGAGAGAGGTCAAGCAGAAGCTGGACGGCTATGGCATGAAGCTTGGGTTATGGTTTGGTCCCACGACCGCGGCCGCATCCAGCCGGGTGGTTCGCGAGCATCCTGAATGGCGCAGATCCTGGAATGGACAAGTAGCCGAGCCCGAGGAAGTATGGGAGACGGAGAAAAGCTACAAGATGTGCATGGTCAGCGGGTACGCCGATACCTTCGCGGATGAGCTGATCCGCCTTGCCAAAGAGGTAGGCGTTACTTATTTCAAGTGGGACGCGATCGCTCAATACGGATGCAATGACCCGCATCACAATCACGGTGACGAAAGCAACACTCCGCAAGAGCGGTCCGACTCCTATGGATTTCAACTTGTTCAGTACATGAGCCGAGTGGCAGACAAGGTTGCCGCTGCCGTGCCCGGAGCAATTGTGGATTTTGACGTGACAGAAAGCGGTCGGGCCGTGGGCCTGGCGTTTCTTTCTTCAGGGAAGTATTTCCTGATCAACAACGGGCCCTATTACCAGAACTATGACGTTCCCATCGATTTAGAACGAACAAATTCAAATTTGTTTTTTCACCAGGGCCCGGCGCGCACCTGGATCGCACGATCCCCATTGACGTTTGATAAATGGATTCCTTCCACCTTGTTCCTCACCCACTACTTTCCCGACGACCCGCAGCAGTGGCAGGAAGTAGATGTTGCGTCGCTCATTTTGGGGCAAAACGGGATATGGGGTGATTTGCTGAATGTTTCAGATTCCGGAGTCGCATTCATAGGCAGTACGCTTGCGAAGTACAAACAAGTTCGCGACGATATTACGGAAAGCGATCCCCTAGTGAGCGGTATCGTTTCTGCGAGCCCGGAGATTCACGAAAAGATCTCCGCTACAACAGGCCGGGGAGCGGTCGTGATCTTTGCTACAGAGCGCGGCACATACCATTACATTACCAGCCATCGAGTAGCAGACGAGCATTGGGTAAGCGGCGGAGTCACGGTTACAAAGGACACGGCCGGCCGCGCGAAGATCGAGGCCACGTTCGAGAAGCCGGGAGCGAAGATACTCTTCTTTGGCGTTCGATAGAGATCGCTCACTTACGGTGTTCTCGAATCAAACACGATGTTGCCGCTCTGCTCCCGAATCTTGTTCGCATCCAGGCCGGGCGCTTTCAACAGTTCATCCAGATTCCTGAAGTTGCCGTTCTCTTGCCGGTATCTGACCAGCACAGATGCCTCCTGGGCCGTTAGGGCAAGAAGGTCCTGCAAGGTTTCGGCAGGAGCGGTATTTATGTGAATCAGCGGCCCGAAGTGCGCCGTAAGATAGTCTACGATCAGACGGGCTTGTTCATTCGTGACTTCCGCGCCCCGTTCCTGCATTTGATCCACGGTGGTAGACCACTGCTCTTTTGTCTGCCGTTTTTCAGTAATCAAATTCAGACCGTGGCACTGCGTGCAGGTGCTCATCAGCGCGGCCTTTCCCGTGCCACCAGGCAGTGGGGTTGCTGACTCCTTAGCGGCGCCAGGTATCTGAACCGCAGCCTTCTGAGCTTGTACGGAGCCAGGGAGATAAACGACAACTTTGCCGGTCGTACCCGGCGACGTGCAGTCGTTGTAAAAATACTCACCCGGCCGCGTGAATTTGAACGTGAACGACTGGCCTGGCTGCAAGGAGCCGGAATCGAAGAGGCCCTCATAAAACTGGGTCGCACAATGGGCCGTTGTGTTGCCGGGCGGATTCAGGAAGGTGACTGCCGTCCCCACCGGAACAAGCATGTTTTGCGGTGCCATGGAGTTGGGCGAAAGAGATTCGACATTGCCTGGAGCCCCTTGCCGCCAGGCGCGCGCGAGGTACACGGTGTTTCTGGCTGCCGCGCCGTCGACCGCTGCCGCATCGATTGGCTGTCTCGGCGACGGTGGAGTGGGCGTCTCGGCCTGTGGAATCCGGCCGCCCAGCTTGAATGCCCATAAATTGTCTCCCCGCGGAGAGTTGTAAGGGATACGGCTGCCCCCGGCAAAGACGGCGATATATTGTTCTCCGTCGATTTCGTAACTGATCGGGCTGCTGTGGACGCCGGCGCCGGTTTGAAACCGCCACAGTTCGTGGCCGTCATTGATATCGAGGCCCAGGAGAAAGCCATCCGGCTGGCCAACAAACATCACATCGCCCGCAGTTGTGAGCACTCCATTGCCGTGCGCGAGAGCCCACTTCATCTCCCTCTGCCAGACGATCTTGTGAGTAGCCGGGTCGAATGCGATGAGCCTCCCGCTGCGCTGTTCACCCAAGGGGCGGAAGAATACTCCATTGTTTGAAAGCGTATGCGCGGAGTTTACGATGCCGGCGCCTGTATAAATCAGATGCGTACCCGGATGGTAGGAGATCGCGCTCCAATCGGCTCCCCCTCCGGTTCCCGGTGATTGAACCACCAACTGGTAAGCGTGCGGTGTGAATAAACAGCCCGATTTGAAGTTCGGAGGAGGCTGGCCTGCCCCGCTGGTAGTAGGACAGGTAGGAACCAGCGTGTCGCCCTCTGGGAAAGGCTGCGTCGGCCAGCTCTTTTGCAGAGGCTCCTGGGGCACCGGCCGTTCATTGATTGGGCTGAGGGGCTTGCCGTTGGTGCGATCGAGAATGTAGTACATGCCGGTCTTGCTGCCATAGACGACTGCCTTACGGGGCTTGCCGTTGATCTTCAGGTCGATCAGCACCGGCGCCATCACGTTGTCCATGTCCCAAATGTCGTGGTGGACCGATTGAAAGTACCAAACGCGGCGGCCCGTCTTTACGTCGAACGCGATGATCGAATCGGCGAACAGATTCTGTCCCGGACGTTTCGACCCATCTACGGCGCCGCCCCCGCGCGCATTGCCAAACGTCCAATAGAGGAGCCCCAGTTCCGGATCGATGGCAGGATGCATCCAAGGCGCGGCGCCGCCGCTCTGCCAGGCGTCGCCTTCTCCCCAGGTATCGTGGCCAAACTCGCCGGGCGCCGGCGCAGCGTGGAACTTCCACACGATGTTGCCGGTTTTGGCATCCATGGCGATACCCACATCGCGGGCGCCGTCACAAGTACCGAAATACACCATGCCATCGTAGTAGGTGACGGCGCTTCGCAAGCTACCGATGGGCCCCTCATCGACGAGTTGCTTTTCCCAGATCAATTTGCCTGTGGCTTGATCCAGCGCAACCACCCGGTGGTCCGCCATGTTGGTGAACACTTTGCCTTCGCCCACCGCAACTCCGCGGCGGAGTTGCGTGCCGTAGCCTGGATCGAAGGTCCACTTGATGCTGCCGGTCTTTCCGTCAACGGCGAAAACCTTGCCCTGGGTCGTCTCGATGTAGAGAACTCCATTTACGGCCACGGCCGTGGCCTGTTGGAACTCCTTGGTCGATCCACCCTCAAGGTGGTCGTGCCATGCGCCGCCCAAGCCTGCGATGTTGCCCTTGTTCACCTGGGCGAGAGACGAATAATTCTGGTTGCCAAGATTGCCCCCGACTTTCGGGAAATCCTTCACCGCTGGCTCGCAGCAGGATTGTGCGTAGGTTTGCGGGACCAGCCAGATAGCCGACGCCAGCAACATGGGAACCAGAACCCGCTTCATTACGTCTCCTATGCGAAGGCCTGCGCCGGGTTGAAGGAAATGAAGACAGATAAGTGTACTGTGGCTGGGTAGCTACCGGCGTACACTGGGCATTGTTTTGGCCACAGCGCGAAAGGTTTGAAGACACCATGACTCGACGCGAGCTAATCGGATCAGCAGCCCTTTGCATCGGTGGCGGACGGAGCTTTCGTGGCTTAACGGAATCATTCGCTGCGACGACCGGAAAACCACCGGAACCGCCCGCCGTAACCAGCTACGTGGCCGATTTCATCACCAATACGCGTTACCCGGATCTTCCTCCCGAGGTTATCGAATTGGCCAAGAAGTCGATCCTCGATGGCATCGGGTTAGCCCTCTGCGGATCTGTCGCGAAGTCGGGTGAGATCGTGCGGACTTACCTGAAATCCAATGGCTTCGTATCGAGCGCGGGGCATGGAGCGACGGTGATTGGCTCGCCGCTGAGAGCGCCGGCGCGCTTTGCGGCCTTTGCCAATGCCATCGGTATCCACGCCGACGATTACGACGATACCCAGCTTGCTGTTGCAGAAGATCGGGTCTATGGATTGTTGACCCACCCGACGGCACCTGTGCTTCCCGCGGCCCTGGCGGCCGGTGAGGTCAAATCGATCTCCGGAAAGGATCTCCTCGTCGCCTATAACGTCGGGGTAGAGGTAGAGTGCAAGATTGCGGAAGCAATTGCGCCGCGACACTATGAAGACGGGTTTCACAGCACCGGAACCATTGGCACGCTCGGGGCCACGGCGGCCACGGCGAAGGTCTACGGATTCGATCGACCGCGCGTACTAACCGCGCTTGGAATCGGCGCCAGCGAAGCCGCCGGACTACGGGAAAATTTCGGCACCATGACAAAACCGCTGCATGCGGGACGCGCCGCCGAGAGTGGAGTGGTTGCCGCGGACCTAGCGGGGCTGGGGTGGACTGCCGCGCACCAGATACTGGAAGCCCCTCGTGGATTTTTCAAGGCGGAAGGGGGAGGGTTCGATCCGGGGGCCATCATGGATAAGCTTGGCAAGCCCTGGGTATTCGTTTCGCCAGGGGTTTCCATCAAGCCATTCCCCTCTGGATCGCTTACCCATCCCGGCATGACGGAGATGCTTGCTCTCATTCAGCAACACCACATTACAGCGGACCAGGTGGAACGGGTCCGCGTCGGCGCCAATCGAAACTTTCCCACTGCGCTCATCCACCACCGCCCAACCGATAGCCTTGCCGCCAAGTTCAGCATGGAATTTTGCATGGCCGTTCTCTTGCTCTATGGAAAGGCCGGCCTCACCGAATTTACCGACGAGGTTGTGAACCGCCCTGAGGTTCAGGAGATGATTCGCCGGATTGACTTCGGCGTGGACCCAGTTGCCGAGGCGGCCGGTTATAACAAGATGACGACGATCATCGAGATAAAGCTCAAAGACGGTAGCTTGATTTCCGGGCGCGCGGATGTGGCCAAGGGAAATCCGGCGAATCCGATGTCCTACGATGAGGTGGCCGCGAAACTCCGCGATTGCTGCGCTTTTGCAAAATGGCCCGCTACCAAGGGCAAAGCCATTGTGGAGATGGTGCGCAATCTTGAGGACGCGCATTCTCTAAGTGCGCTAACAGCGCTGTGCGCGAGCTGATTTCCCTATTGTTGCCGTGGCTGGTACAAGTGGTTGCCGTTGGGATAGGGTGTCATGGCGAGACGGCAGGACATTCCCTCACCCGCAGCCTCAATAAGATGCCACCTCTTTGCTGGAGCATAAACGATATCGCCTTCTGAGGCTACGAAGGGCTTGAGCCCTTCAATGGAAAAGCTTTGCTGGCCGCGCAGGATGGTCCAGATCTCAGCGAAATCTGTGTGGTAGTGCCCGAGATCTCCCGCTATACGCTTAACATCCGCAGCGTAGCCGCAAATGATATTGGCGTGCGCGCGGTTCTTGCGCACTGCGAGATCGCTCCAGGGCCGGCGCGCCGGATGCTCTTTCTGCAATTCATCTATGTTGAAGAATAGGCGATCGGGTTTGCCGTCGTTTGGTACGTCGTCAGGGTTGTTGCCGGTAAAGAGCGTGACCGGAATATATTCCATGCCCTTCTCGGCTTGTTCCGGCTTGGTTTCGTAGATGGTACTGGTATCCGGCAGCGTCACGCAAGGCGGATGGCGGGCTCAGAGCCAATCACCTCCAGCGAAAAAAGATGGCGCTCGGGTGCGAGGACCAGGTCTCCCTTGCCGGCCTCAAACGTTTGGAACTTTCCTGGAGGGTCTTCCACCTCGAACCGGACCCTTCCCTCCAGAACCACCCAATATTCCGGCGCATCCGAGTGCAACTGCCGCGGAAGCTTCACTCCCGGACCGGCTGAAGTTACCTCGGCGCGGTTGTTCTTGTCATAGACCACCAGCTCGGTCCAGTTCACTTCACCCTTATGCTTTTGCTTCAAGTCAGCAAGATGCACCAAGGGCTTCATGGGAGCGAGATAAGGCGCCGGTTGAATGGGTTTGGCGACATAAAAGACCTTGGCCGAAGGCTTCTGTTCGGCGGCCGCACTCGCCGCTGTCTGAGCATGTGCGGCCACAATTAAGAAAGCAATCACACCCGCGAGGGCAAGCTGCGTGCACCGCCTTCGATTTGCGCTGCTCCGGGTTGCCTGTGTTTTCACGTTTTGCAGGATACTCATTGGTTGCATCACAGCGTTGCATCTGCGCGTCTAGCGGTAACAACCTATTTCAGATTGATCGGATTATCCCAGGCGCCGCTTCCCGTCGAGTCCCATACGGAGAGGCGAATCCACTTCTTGCCGGTGGCATCGAAGGGAATCCTGAACTCTTTGGTTCCGAATGGCATGGTGTCTTTCAAATCGATGAATTTGTGCTCGGTCCGGGTGCCGTCGCCCCACACCAGGTCAGCGAACTCGAGCGGGAATGTATATTCGATGCTCGCGGTATAGACACTATTTGCGCCTCTGCCTTGAACGCCCCAGTTGTGGAATAGCACTTCACCATTGGTGCCGTAAAACTCTCCGCGCCGAATCGCCTGCAGAATCGGAGACCAGCTTTCGTTGTACAAAGGAACTTTATCCAGCTTGAGATAGTTGATGGCCAGCTGGGGATAGGTTTCATCGTCCGGCCACTTGGTATAGGTATCGCCTTCGGTAATCATGAATTTTGCTTTGGGGGCCCAGTTGCTCATGTCGTCTTCAACCCCGAAGCAGCGGACTTCGCACTCTTCCTTCTCGGACAAGTCGACGGGAAGAGATTCCCAAGAGGCACCTATAAACCGGTCGCTCAGGAAAAAGGGTTTGTCTTTATAAGCCCTGGGATAGCCTTCAGAGTTTTTGGTTTCGGGGTGGGTGGTCCACATAATGGCATTCTCTTTGTTGACAAAATTCAGAATGTCTTCCTCGGAGCCCAGATGGTAGACATGCCCATACTCCGGAAGGTCCTCTTCGAATGGTTGGCCCTCTGGACGGCTATTGCCTGTACTCGGCCCGGCTTTGGGTTCATGCGGGCCCACTGTATGCGTGTAGTAGACGGGCTTTGGAGTCATCAGGTACCAATGGCCGCCGATATAGGCATCGGGCTCTTCCGCCGGGATGACTAAGAAGTCTTTGTCGGAGACACGCTGTGAGCCTTCGAAATAAACTTTCTGCTCCGCGAAGCGAATAGGCCCAGGATCGCTGGGGTGCGAGTCGTCGTGGAAGTCGGCCAAGTAGAGGATGTTGACTCCGAGGGCGCGGAAGACTGCGACCCAGGGTGGCTGATAATCCAGAGTATTGCGATCGCGCAGCTGTTCGTTGAAGTCGGTGTGGAAGTGGCCGGTCATGACCTTGTAGCCGCGCACGGGTTTGAAAACATCGTTGTGTGTATAAGCGAGGACGGACTCGCGTGTGGACTGATCGCCCCCGGCGTTCAGGTAGTAGTAGACAGCCATGCGCTGCTCAGTTCCGGCGGGTGCGTTGTACAGGGCGTAATTGTCCGCATGCCCGCGCGAGGTTTCGGTGCGCCGTTTCCATTCGGCGTCGGTCGCGCCCCAGGGATGGTAGCCCTCGCCCAGATCAGGCCACATGACACCCAGAGAGAACGAGGAGTCGGTGTCTTTACGGTAGTAAACGAAGCCGAGGTTTACTTCGTCTTCGCGGGCAAAGAAGAACTTGTGGGGCGACGGAAATACGGCCAGGGAGCCTGGGCCGACATCCAAGATCGCCATGCGATTGCGCGCCCGCAGCGCGACGGGTTCTGTATTCGGTGCCCCACCGAAGTACTCGGTTTGCGTGTGCTCCGCGGTATCACGCCATATCAGCTTGGTTTCGGACGTAACGGGAAAGCCCTTCAACCCGGCTTTGTAAATGTAGGCCACCGAAGGCTCCTGGGTTTTGGCGACCGCTTCCTGGCGGAGCAGGTTTGTTCCCTTGTAGGCAATGAACCGCAGGTCGCCGGCAAAGATGCCCAGCTTCAATCCATCAAAGGTGACGCTCAGTTGGTTTCCCTCGGTCACTACCTTGCAGGTGCTGGACTGGTAGCTAACCGAGGCATGGGTAATTTCGGCTTCGGTGCGTGGCAAATCGGTGGTGTCGCCTCGACCCGGGATCACCAGGGGCGCGTCCCAAAAGGTGTTCCACTTTCGCCTACTTTCCTCTTCGGGAGTGTCCAGGTTCAGGGCCTGCAACTGTGTTCGTTGAGCCTGCGAGATGCGCCGCTTTCCGGTCGAGACCTGAAAATCGGGAGACAGATCTTTCCCCAGCACAATCCATTTGCCGGAAGCTGACCGAGCAGCAAGTTCCTGAATGAACGGCTGACCTTCGCGGATGCCAAACGACGCTCGAAGTTGCTGGCCGCCCTCGCCCTGCCAACTCACCGTGACAACGCCGCTGCTGGTGGCCGCTTTTAGCCCATCCGCCGGCTGGTAGCCTTGAAGATCACAGTTCATTGACTGCGCGGCCGCAACGCCGGTCAACATTGCTAAACTCATCAGCAATCCACAAAAGCTCATCAACCTTCCCCCGCACCTTATTTCCGATTCAGGCCGTGAATTGCGCGATCAACCCACGCACCGGATGTTTGACGTAGACCGAAAGGGTTTTGGCGATCGAGGGCTCACTATAGCGGAATTTTCCAGGCGTTGAATAGCGATATAGGTGACAAACCTGTTGCTGACCGGTTACAAGAAGGTTGGCTCAAGCCGCCGCAGCCAATCCACAAGCCCTGTAAGAGGAGGAAAACCGTAGTATGCCTGCTCAGTCACTTGTTCTGACGGTTCTGCTTCACCCGGTGACTGCCGGCGCTGGCTTTTTGATCACGGCCGTTCCGGCCAGAACGCAGCTCATCCATTTATCTACGGTGGATGTGTTGATTATCACGATCTATTTCGCCATGGTCCTCTTCATCGGCTTCTACGTGAAGAGCGGCACCAGGACCAGCAAAGAGTTCTTCATGGCTGGGCGAGAGATGACGGCGTGGATCGCAGGATTAAGCTTTGTATCCGCGAACCTTGGTTCGCTGGAATTGATGGGCTGGGCCGGTTCCACGTATCAGTACGGCATACTCGCGCTGCACGCTTACTGGGTCGCGGCCATTCCGGCCATGTTGTTTCTGGGCCTGGTGATGATGCCGTTCTACTACATTTCGAAGGTGTACTCCGTTCCCGGGTATCTGCATCTACGCTTCGGTAATGCCACGCGGGCATTCTCTGCCATCAGCTTTGCCTTCATGACCATCCTGATGAGCGGCATCAATATGTACTCGATGGCCCTGGTAATGAAGGTCGTGCTGGGATGGAACCTGAACTTAAGCATCTGGCTTTCTTCCCTGGTGGTCGCAATCTACGTGGCCCTGGGAGGTCTACGGTCGGCAATTTTCAATGAGATTCTGCAGTTCGTCCTGATCTGGGCGGGGGCTCTGCTGCTCCCCATTCTCGGCATGATTGAAGTGGGGGGTTGGAGTAATCTTACGCAGCGGATCCAAACCAACTTAGGACGATCAGACTACACCCACTTGTGGAGCACCATGGGCCATTTCAAAGACAATCCCATGGGGGTCCACTGGACTGGTCTTGTCTTCGGCTGGGGTTTTGTCCTGTCGTTTGGTTATTGGACCACCGACTTTCTCGTAGTTCAGCGGGTGCTCGCGGCCGATAGCCTGCGCTCCGCCCGGTTGACGCCCATCATCGGCGCGGCCTTCAAGATGATGGTGCCCCTCATCGTCATTCTTCCAGGACTTCTGGCGTTGGCCGTCTTGCCGTTTCATTTGCTGCCCGAAGGGGTGGCGGTGGCCACCAATGGGCACAGCTACAACGAGGTACTTCCCCTGATGCTGGTGCGCTATTGCGGCCCTGGGCTTATCGGGCTCGGCGTCACTGCACTGATTGCAGGCTTCATGTCGGGAATGGCGGGCAATGTGAGCGCATTCTCGACAGTATGGACCTACGATATTTATGGTGCATTCCTGAACAAGAAGGCAGCAGACGCGCATTATGTGGCGATGGGCCGCTGGTGCACGCTCATCGGTGTACTGGTATCCGTGGGCACTGCGTACCTGGTGCAGCATTCCGCCAGCATCATGGACTATGCCATGCAACTTTTTAGCTTCTTCATCGCTCCGCTATTTGGGACTGTAATCCTAGGCATGCTGTGGAAGCGCGCGACCAACCAGGGTGGCTTCTGGGGTTTGCTCGCCGGCACGCTCACTTCGATTGGCCTTTGGATTTGGGTGGTCAAAGATCCTTCGGCCTTGCGTTATGTCGCACTCTCTCCGGACGCGAAAGAGATGGCGGAGAATATGTATCGCGCGTTGTGGGCCTGGATCGTTTGCGCAGGCGTTACCGTAATGGTGAGCCTGGTGACGAAGCCCAGGAACGTACGTGAACTGGAAGGACTGGTTATGGGAGTCACCAAACTGCCTACGAAGGACAAGTGCCATTGGTACCAGGAACCAATCTTCTGGGGCGGCGTTGTCGCCGCGGTATTTGTGGTTCTGAATATTGCGCTTTGGTAAGCGACTCTGCGAGTCTGTGCAAAGACTGTAGAAATACTTATTGGAGGATTGATGGTTAAGGCCTGGTTAAAAACCTGGATGTGCCTGCTGCTGCTTTTGCCGGTAAGCAGCGGATGGGCGGCGGAGAACCCTGATTGGATGACTCCGATTGCGCCGTTCCGGATTGCGGACAATCTGTACTACGTGGGCAGCAAGGATCTCGCGTCGTACTTGGTGGTGACCCCGAAAGGCGACATCCTGATCAACTCAAGCCTGGAAAGTTCGCCTCCGCTGATTCAAAAAAGCGTGGAGCAGCTTGGGTTTCACTTCAGCGACATCAAGATTTTGCTGATCAGCCATTCACATGCTGACCATGACGCGGGGAGCGCAGAGGTAAAGCGGCTGACGGGCGCAAAGTACATGGTGATGGATGGCGATGTGCCAGTGGTGGAGAGCGGAGGCGCCAAGGACTTCTTCTACACCAAAGATCTCTATCCAGCGGCAAAGGTGGATCGCGTACTGCACGATGGCGATGAGGTGCGGCTGGGCGGAGTCGTGTTGGTGGCACATAAAACGGCAGGCCACACCCGCGGCTGCACCACCTGGACAATGCGGGCGCCCGTCGACGGCCAGCTTCGCGATGTGGTGATTGTGGGAAGCTGGAATGTGAACCCCGGCTTCCGCTTGGTCGACCAGCCGGGGCGACCCGCCTCGTATCCTGGGATCGCCGCGGACTATCAACGGACGTTTGTTACGTTGAAGGGCCTGCCATGCGATGTATTCCTCGGAGCGCACGGCGCCTACTTCGATATGCTGGAGAAATTGCAACGAGCGAAGGGTGGAGCAGGCGAGAAGGTTTGGATTGATCCGCAGGGTTATCGAGCGGCAGTGGAGGAGCGGCAACAGGCGTTTGAGGCGGAATTGACGCGCCAGCAAGGTGGGGGCTAGTTCTCGGCCCCGGGTGGCGGCAGTCGATCGAGCGTGGCCTGATCCGGTGCTCCGTTGAAGTATTTTTTCAACGCCTCAGTGAAGACGTGGTTCCCGATCATCTGAAACGGCGATCCATGGGCGACCACCCAGGCAAAGAGAGTGACCGAAGAGTGAAACTTCAAATGGTCGGGGTAACCGAAGATGTCGTGTACGGCGCGGCCCTTCACCTCGTTGACCAAAGCGGTGCAGTCGCGAAGGCGTTCGCCAAGGACTGGGTGCATGAGGTAGGCATCGGCTTCGCCTGGACCGGAGATGGCGAAGCGCTCCGCTATGGGACTTGAACCGAGACCTCTCAGTTGCGGGAAGATGAACCACATCCAGTGTGTTTGCTTTTGTCCAGCCAATAGCTCGGCGCGCACTTGTGCGTAGCGCGAGGCTTGGGCATCGACGAAGCGCTGAAGGTGGTAGGGATCGTTGGCCTCCCCATTCGCGTCAGTCATCGTTACTTTCCTTGACTATTTCCGATTGGAAACTCTTGGTATTGCCATATATGAGCGCCGGGGCTCAATAAAGGTTGCTCTTAGGTAAAGCTTGCGCCTCACAATGGTCCTCAACGGTCGGTAAAGGATGGGAATGCTCGGGAAGGCGTTACGCAAGGGTAAGCAGTATCTGAATCCGGTGCCCACTTCTGTGGGTGGATGGACAACCTTTTTCTACGTGTTGTGGGCCTATTTGACCAACCGGGAGGAGCGCACGCCCAAACGAACTCTGGGGCCATTCCGCACCGATGCTCGAGTGTATGAGAGCACACCGGCGAGTGGACTGCGGGTTACGTGGATGGGGCATTCGTCCACGCTGCTGGAGATCGACGGGGCACGGGTGCTGATAGATCCCGTGTGGGAGCAGCGGGTCGCGCCGTTCGAGTGGGCGGGCCCGAAGCGTTTCTTCGCCCCTCCACTGCGACTGGAGGAGATGCCGCGGATTGATGTGGTGCTTCTCTCGCACGACCACTACGACCATCTTGGGGCGCGCACCATCGCGCAGCTGGCGCGGAGCGAAGCGACTGCCGGGGCGCAATGGGTGACAGCGCTCGGCGTGGGCAAGATCCTCCGCAAGCTGGGCGTGAAGGAGGTGCGCGAATTGGACTGGACAGAGAGCCTGCGGGTGGGAGGGTTGGAGTTAACCGCGCTGCCGGCGCGCCACTTCTCAGGACGGAGTCTCGCGAGGTTCGAGACCCTGTGGGCTTCATTTGTTCTAGCCGGTCCCAGGCACCGGGTCTACTACGGAGCGGACTCAGGGGAGTGGGAGGGATTCAAAGAGATTGGGCAAGCGTATGGGCCTTTCGACCTGACGATGTTGGAGATTGGAGCGTTCCATCCTCTATGGGCCGACATTCACATGGGACCGGATGGCGCGGTGAGGACATTTCGATCCATGGGCGGCACGGGTTTAATGATGCCCATCCACTGGGGACTGTTCTCGCTTGCGCTGCATGCTTGGCGGCAGCCGATCGAACGGATATTTGCCGCTGAAGGTCTTGAGATTTGGTCTCCCGAACCGGGATTGCCGACGGAAGTAGTGGCAGGCACTGAGTTACGGTCGGAGTGGTGGGTTTAACTCCTGCCGCCTATGGCTAACTGTCAACGCATGTTTGCCAAATCTATTTGCATCGCTCTAACGCTAAATATATCAGCGACGGATACAATAAATTCCTCGATAAAGACGGCTATCCGGCGATTCAGCCGCCGTGGGGCACTTTAACCGCAATCGATCTGAATAGCGGTAAGACCGTGTGGAAGATACCACTCGCCGCCGGCACGGGCAGCGAGAACTACGGTGGCCCGGTTGTGACGGCTGGTGGTCTGCTGTTTATCGCCGCCACCAGCTATGACAAGGTCTTTCGCGCGTTGGACAAGACGACGGGCAAGGTTTTGTGGCAAACCACGCTCCCCGCGGCCGGAAATGCAACCCCCTCCACTTACGAGGTGAACGGCCGGCAATACATCGTGATCGCCGCCGGTGGAGGAAAGTCTCCCGCACCCTCGGGCGGCATCCTGGTGGCCTTCGCGCTGCCGCAATAGCCAAAACTGCGAGTGCCGTGCGCGCGGATAGGCTTCTCTGCTACCATGCGGCCCATGCTCACTCGCAGGACTCTCGTAGGTATGACGGCGGCATCTTTGGCCGGCCGTGCTCTTGTTCCCTTTGCCGCCCAGGCTGTGACCAATCATGACCAACCAGCTCCCCAGGCAGGCGTACAGTTCTCCGTCATGATCTGGACGTTGAAGAAACTAGGTACATTTGACGAAAACCTGGAGCGCGTTGCGCAGGCCGGTTACCACCATGTCGAACTGGTGGGTGAATTCAAAAAATGGTCAGAGGACGATTATCGCCGCATCCAGGCGCGCATGGAGACTTTGAAGATCTCTGTGGATGCGACCTCTGGAGTGGGCCCAGGCTTCGCGGATCCCTCCGGAGGGGATGCGTTTCTCTCCGCGCTGAAGGATCTCATCCCAGCCGCCCAGCGATTGCACTGTAAGCAGATCATTCTGCTCTCAGGTAAGCGGATCGATGGGGCTCCTGCCGGAAGCCAGCATGCCGCATCTATCGAGGCGCTCAAACGCGCAGCGGATGTGCTTAGCAGCGCTAACCTGGTGGCAGTCATCGAACCCATCGACCGGATTGAGAACCCGACCATCTACCTGGATGGTGTGACCGAGGCATTTGAAATCGTGAAGGCCGTCGGCAGCCCCAACGTGAGAGTGCTGTATGACGTCTATCACGAGCAGCGGGAGTTCGGAAACCTGATCGAAAAATTCGATGCCCACATCGACCAGGTGGGCTTGATTCACATTGCCGACGTTCCCGGAAGGCACGAGCCCGGCACCGGAGAGATCAACTACCTCAACATCTATCGCAAGCTGTCGCAGTTGGGGTACAAGGGAACGATTGCGATGGAGTTCTATCCCACTGGCGATATTGTGGAGACACTGCGGCGCGCACGGGACCAGGCTCGAGCGCTGATCTCCTGACGGCGTCTCGAATTGAAATCTGGTGGGAAGCGCCGAATCCGAGGCTAACGAGGCGTAGCTCTCTTTTTCTTGCTCTTCGCGGCGAGCTTACGCCCGGTCGACGCAGGCCTCGCCTTACCGGTTTTATCGTTCTTATCTACTCGCAACTTCCACGCAGTGTGCAGTGCACCAGCAAGTACATCCTCGTTGGCCGCGGCAAGGCGGATATGGGTCGCTCCATTTCTGCCCCATCCACCTGCGACCGGCAAAAACACTTCGGGCTGCTCTTCAACAAACGCTGCTTGCTGCCCGGGTGTAAGCATCAAGTTGCCATATCCCTGGGCCTCGTGTGCGAGGGTAGCAAATATTCTGCCCCCTACGCGAAAGTCGGGCGAACCCATGTGAGAACCTTCTTCGGCGCCATCCAGCAGCAGCGCAAGGCGTCGGAAATCAGCTGCGTTCATCTCAAGACCCCGTCAACGAACTAGAGTTAGATAGAGAGCCATGGCGATACCCATTGCGGCCAGCAGCAGACCGAGGATGACAGCATCGGTGGAGACTCGCCCTGCTCTCCATGATCCTGAACGCAGCTCGCGGACCAGTTGAAAATGCCGCACCACTGCCGAAAGGGTTACCACGACGCCTAAGGCGACCAGCATCACTCCCGACCAAAGGGAGAGACCGGTGGTTCTGGCGGGAAGATGGGATGCGCTGGCGCTAAGCTCGCGAAGAAACAGCCCGAAACGGCTGACGGCAAAGCCAACGCCCATCAAGCCCAGCCCGGTACGGATCCAGGCGAGAAAGGTCCTTTCCGCCGCGAAGTACACCCTGGGGTCCTGTTCTGCAGGCTTGTCCATGGGGGGAATTGTATCCGCAGGATACCCCTGACCGGAACTCAGGTCTTAGGGCTCTCCTCAGCTTTGCCGAGCAGCTTATGCACACGCTCGCGCAACTGTGCAGCATCGAATGGAGCTCGAACCTTCACGTCGTTGTCAAAGTACACAAAGACATCACGCTGCATTCGTTTTGGGGCGTCGCGCCTGCTCGCTCTTCTGCCGTCGTAAACCTCGCCGCCTTGCGCCCAGGTCACGACGCGGTGAGCCCAGGTATCTAGGGCGGCGGCGTCATAGCCACTCGCGTATAACTCTTCGCTGCCATGAAGACGGCAATAAACGAAGTTGGCAGTCAGGTCCATCAACAAGGGCCACTCCACCGTATCCGCCACTACCAGCCCCACGCCATGGCGCCTGAGCAGCTTAATGAATTCCTCGTTGACAAAACTCTCGTGGCGAATCTCAATCGCGTGGTGCATGGCGGCATCTTGGCTTACCTGGAACCAGGAGCGCTGGTCCAGACGCTCATCATGGTTGCGCGCCAGCTCTGCCGCCTGCTTCCTTGTCCTGGGCAGCATGGCAAAGAAGAGATCGAGCCGCTCAGGCTCGAATTGGAAGTTGGGGGGCAACTGCCAGAGAATGGGGCCGAGTTTAGAACCGAATTGTAAAAGCCCCTGGGCAAAGAAGTTCGCTAACGGCCCTTCGACCTCGCGCAGGCGGCGCATATGAGTTAGATAGCGAGAGCCCTTTGTCGAAAAGGTGAACTCCTGGGGCGTCTCGGCATACCAGCGGGCGAAACTCTCAGGCCGCTGTAGCGAGTAGAAGGACCCGTTCAATTCGATGGTGTTGAAATGCCGCGAGGCGAACTCTAGCTCGCGCCGCTGAGGCAGTTTTTCCGGATAAAAGACACCGCGCCAGCCTTTATATCTCCAGCCCGAAATGCCGATATGTATCTTGCCCAGAGATCCCCGCGACGTTCTGCCTGAGTCTCTACCGCGGAGCAACTTGGCTCCGTGCCTGGTGGCGGTCCTGAGCGCTGGCGCGAATCTTTTCGTAAGTTTTGGTGAGCTCGTCGAGCTCAAGGTCGGATAAGTTCTCCACATCGATCATTTGATTCTTGGCTTTGTCTACTGCGTGAATCAGCTCGTTCAGCTTCAAATGAATGGCCCTCGCATCGCGGTTCTGGGTATTCTGGATGAGGAACACCATAAGAAACGTGACAATTGTTGTGCCTGTATTGATGACCAGCTGCCAGGTATCAGAGTAATGAAAGATTGGCCCACTGGCGCCCCACACGACAATGACTCCAATCGCGACGACAAATGCCCACCGGGAGCCAAGATAGTGGGAGCTTCGGGCAGCAAATTTTCCAAACCGGTCAGAACCGGTCACAACCACTGTCGAAGTCTCGGCTGGAGCTGCCTCAGCCGGTTCTTTCGTTACTTTCACGGTGAGTTTGGCTGACTTCACGATGCCTCCGCTGCTTTGCACAACTCTAGCGCATTCTCCGGGACCCTTCCGACCGAACCAATTCTGGTAGCCGTTCTCGTCACTCCGTGAGTCAACGCCGAAGCTGCGCCACGTGTCCTGCAGCAAACCTGAGATCCGAAACGATCCCGGCAATCTCTGCCTCTTTTGCCGCGGGCTCAGGCATGCGAAGGATTGCCGAAGGGTGAATAGTGGCCGTTACTGGGCCGTAAGATGTGGGAAACACCTCGCCGCGGTGCTTCGTCAGCCGAAATCGCGGCCCCAGGAGATCCTGTGCGGCAGTCGCACCGAGACAAACGATAACCTGGGGGCGGACGGCAGCGATTTCGGCCTCGAGCCAAGGGCGGCAAGCCGCGATCTCGAGGGAGTTAGGTTTCTTGTGCAACCGGATTTTGCCCCGCTCTTCCCATTTAAAGTGCTTCACGGCATTGGTGACGTAAACCGTGGACCGATCGATACCGGCCGACTCCAGGCACTTATCCAGCAATTGGCCGGCGGGTCCTACAAACGGCCTACCTTGTTGATCTTCGCGATCGCCAGGTTGTTCACCAACGAGAAACATCGCGGCATGTGTCGGTCCCTCGCCAAACACCACTTGTGTCGCGCGTTGGTAAAGATCGCATCCGTGGCACTCCGTGGCCGCCTTGCTCAAACTGGCAAGATCGTGGCGCGATGGTAAAAACTCCAAGGCGGACCTGGGACTTGGGTCGAACAGGTTCATCGCTCATTTATGATGCAATATTTGGCGGCGGGGGACGAGACAAGGACCGAATCATCTTCGGCCCTTGATCACCGTCGGATTTGAGGAGTAAATGCTAAAGGCGCGTCAGTCGAATCGAACCTATCCGGAGTAGTTACACCGGCGCTTACTTTGCCTTCCTTTTGGGCACTTTCGCACCCTTCTTACGTGCTTCGGAAAGTCCGATCGCGATCGCTTGCTTTCTGCTCTTCACCGTCCCGCCCTTACCGCCTTTGCCGGACTTCAGAGTCCCGCTTTGTTCGCGATGCACCGCGCTCTTGACGCTCTTACCTGCCGCGCTGCCATACTTTGCCATTGTTTTTCCTTTAGACCGATGACATCTGGAGTCTGGTAAGACGGGCTAGGCCGCCGCTTGGAAATTGACCCGCTCGGCTATCTCACTCAGCAGTTCGTCGGCATGGCCTTCCTGCTCTTCAATGGCTTCCAGAACCATCGCATCATCCGGAAGGCCCAGAATCTCGGCCCAGCGGCGCAGAGTCCCATACACCGCGATCTCGTGGTGCTCAACCTGCTGGGCGGCGCCGATGAGCGCGATGTCTCTGATAGACGAGTCGGTGACATCGGTGATGGTATCGGAGGCTTCGGTGGTAAGCCCGTTGATAACCTTGCACGCTTCCGTCTTGCTATCGCCTATATTCCGCTGCAGCAGGCTTTCCACCATGGAGGCATGCCCCTTGGTTTCTTCAAGGTGAATTTGGAACGCGGTTGTCAGTTCGGGGTCAGTGGACTTTTCGATTAGATCGGGCAGAGCCTTGGTGATTTTCTGCTCCATATCGAGCGCTTTCCTCAGGTTGCTCACGTAGAGGGCGCGTAGGTCTTGGATGTTGGCTGAAAATACTTTCATTGTTCTGAGCTCCTTCGAATGAATGAAACGATTAGTGTCGTACCCGGATGTGGTGTGGAAAGTGTCTTCGGCCACCCGCAACACTACTGGGTGGGATGCACTCATTGGATGGGGGTTGCCGTGACAATGACCACATCCGACTGCCTCAGACCGCAAACTCGCCGGCCATCTTTGCCGACGAATGTATCTGTCACGGCGCTCCAGGTCCTGACGCCGGAGAACCCAACCACATGACTCCCGGTGAAAGGCAGGTCCGGCTTGCCTTCCCGAGCCCGGGTGTCGGTTTGGTTCATACAGATACTTGCAGGCGCCACTTTTTTGACGGTGAGAACGTCTACCTGACTTGGCTCGGTGCGCGCGGTTGACCACAAAGGGGGATTTGCAGCACCTACACGGACTGAACGCAAGGGCTATAATCGCTTATCGCGAGGAAAAAGCAGATGAACCTCCCGGAAGAGTCCGCGGTATTGTCGTCGTGGAAAGATATCGCCAAGTACATGGGCAAGGGCGTCCGCACAGTACAACGCTGGGAACATCACTTCGGACTTCCGGTTCGCCGTCCTAACGGCGCCTCACATAAGAGTGCGGTCTTGCTCGATCGGGGTGAGCTGGACGCATGGTTGGCGACACGCTTCTCGTCTCGCGGCGCGGTAAGGGAGCTGGCGGCGAAGGGGATTGAGCAGTCCGATTCCGCGCGCAACAGCCTCAGGGATGGCATCCAAAAAGCCCGTGCTCTGCGAGACGCGAATTATGCTCTGGCGCAGGAGATTTCCAAATCCATCCGTCTTCTTTCCGAGAGTTGCGATCGGTTGAGCAGCCATGCCCTGGAGGTTCCCTGGTGCCCTCCGGGTTCAGCAACACAGGAACCGCCGGCGAGTTCGTTGGCTAGGGAATCCAAGCGGATCGCCTGAGCCCTCCCCCTTCCGCCCAGGCCGCCTCGACGCCAAGCTTTTCATTCCGCCTCTGTCGTATCTCACAGCCGTGCCGGGCACTTCGTGCAAGGAGGAGTATTCTCTCTGCAAGAGACTCCTGGAAGCATCTGTAATCTGAGATATCCCGTCTTCCCATCAATGACAGCCGAAAAGAGAAGGCCCAAAACGCCGGCCACGCCAAACGAGCCTCCTCCCGAAGCGGAAGAAGCTGCCTCAGAGGCTACCGCCGGGCCTCCCCGCTCGTATCGATTCCCCGTCGTCGGGATTGGCGCCTCGGCGGGCGGCCTTGAAGCAGCGACAATCATGTTTAAAGATCTTTCCCCTACCCTCGGTATGGCCTATGTCCTAGTGCTTCACCTGGATCCCGCCCGGGAGAGCGCGGTTACCGATATATTGTCCCGCGCCACCCGGATGCCCGTACTACAAGTTACGGACGGCATGCGGGTTGAGCCTGATCACGTTTATGTAATCCCACCTAATTGCGAGATGACGATAGCGGAACGAGCGCTGCACCTGGGAAGCCGGCCGGCACAAAGGTCCTCCATCAGAACGATTGACACTTTCCTACGATCAGTGGCTCTCGCACACGGAAGCGAGGCGATTGGTGTGATCCTTTCGGGAACCGGTTCGGATGGCTCCCTTGGTCTTGCAGCGATCAAAGGGGAAGGAGGGATCACCTTTGCCGAGGAACCAACTTCAGCCAAATACGATGGCATGCCGGTGAGTGCGATCGCATCTGGCTGTGTCGATTTTGTGATGACCCCCGCGGGCATAGCGCGGGAGATCGCTCGCATCCGCCATCATCCCTATATCACCGACGGACATAAGCGGGATCAGGGGCAGCTAGGCGATGAAAGCGATCTGGATCTGATCTTTCGCTTGCTGCGGCGAAAGACCAGGGTCGATTTTTCAGGATACAAGTCGCCTACGATTGCGC
This sequence comes from uncultured Acidobacteriaceae bacterium, assembly GCA_963743365.1. Classification (GTDB taxonomy): domain Bacteria; phylum Acidobacteriota; class Terriglobia; order Terriglobales; family Acidobacteriaceae; genus PALSA-350. The sequence continues at coordinate 359,875 of CAVUQE010000004.1, read as the reverse complement.
GCCGTATCCAGCGGCGCATGGCGCTGCAAAAGATCGAGAAACTCAAGGATTACGGCATTTTCCTGCAGCGCGAACCCCAGGAGATTACTGCGCTTTATCACGATCTTCTGATAAACGTGACCAGCTTCTTTCGCAATCCAGAAGCATTCGAGGCTCTCCGGCATGTGGTCTATCCGGCCATCCTGCAGGCACGAATCCAAGCGTCGGTGCCAATCCGCATCTGGGTTCCGGGATGTTCGACCGGCGAAGAGACTTACTCGCACGCGATTTCTCTCGTAGAGTACCTGGGGGAAGAGGGAGCCGATATTTCAATCCAGATCTTCGGCACTGACCTTAGCGAGAGCGCGATCCAGCGCGCCCGGGCAGCTGTATACAGGGAAAACATCGAAGCGGACGTGACGCCCCAACGGTTGCGCCGGTTTTTTATCAAAGCCGATGGCGGCTACCAAATTCGCAGGGAAATCCGGGATCTCTGCATTTTTTCCACGCAAAACGTCTTCAATGACCCTCCCTTCTCCCGCATGGATCTCATCAGTTGTCGCAACGTGATGATTTACTTAAGCCAGTCACTGCAGAGAAGGATTATTCCGATCTTTCACTACGCACTAAATCCCACCGGGTTCCTTATGCTGGGAAGTACGGAGGGGCTTCTGGGAGCAGGTCCGGAGCTTTTCGAAATGGTTGACAAGAAACAAAAAATCTTTCGTAAGAGAATGGTGTCGACACCGCTTGCCTCCGGCTTTTCAGTCGGCAGGCCCGAACAGGAAACGGGCGAAGTGCAAGCACCGCCCTCGCTCTCCAAGCCCACAGATGCAGTCAGGGTCCCCATGGAATTGCAGCGGGAAGCCGACCGCCTGCTTTTGTCAAGGTACGTGCCGCCCGCGGTACTGATAAACCATCAACTGGAGATCCTCCAGACCAGAGGGCATACCGCCTCGTTCCTCGAACTCCCTCCGGGAAAAGCCAGCCTTAACCTCCTGAAAATGGCGAGGCCCGGCTTGCTATTTGAGCTGCGAAGCGCTCTCGAAGAAGCGCGGAATAAAGGCTTCGAAGCAGTAAGGCACAACGTGCGTGCGGAAGCAGATGCAACCAGCGAAACGGTCAGCGTCCGGGTCATTCCCTTCAAGCTTTCCAGTCAGGAACAGTACAGCTTTCTGATTATTTTCGAGGATAGTTCGTCCGCCCCTGATTTATCCATGAATGATCGGTTCCCAGCACCCGCCACTTTGAACACACCGGCGGATTCCCTGGTGCTCGACCCCATGACGACCGGGGAACGGTCTGAGCTGGCGAGGCAGATCATCCATTTGGGGCAGGAATTGGCGTCAACCCGGGAGTACCTGCAGTCGATTATCGAAACCCAGGAAGGTACCAACGCGGAATTGCAGTCGGCCAACGAAGAGATTCAGTCTGGTAACGAAGAGCTGCAGAGCACCAACGAGGAGCTACAAACCTCAAAAGAGGAATTGGAGTCGGCCAACGAGGAACTCCATACGGTCAATGAGGAGATGCAGCATCGTAATGAGCTCCTCACTACGTTGAACAATGACCTCACCAACTTGCTGTATAGCGTAAATTTACCTATTGTCATGCTGAGTGCCGATCTGAGTGTGCGCCGTTTCACGCCTCAGGCGGGCGCTGCGCTCGGCCTTACCGCCAGCGATATCGGGCGCCCCATGCCGAGGTTGAGGCTCAAAATCGACATGGGCGATCTGGAACAGAATCTGCTCGATGTTATCCAGCAGGTCCAGTCGAAGCAATTCAGTGTCCAGGATAACGATGGAAAGTGGTGCATCATGCGCATCGTTCCCTACCGAACCATGGATAACCGGATCGACGGCGTTGTGCTCAGCGTGATGACCGAGCTCGGCCCTCCTTCAGGCCAGCCAGACGGAACAGACGGACGAAAAGCAGCCAAGGCTCCTGCCCCTCTCAAAAAGGAGCAGAGCAAAACTTCCAGACGAGCAAGCCGTAAGTGACTTTTCACGCAGGGGCTCTCTGGTAACAGGCTTTTTCCTGGGCCCGGCAACCCCCCACTCATTCAGATCCTCTACATAATCATGTTGCAACAGAGGCGACTCGCTATGAAGGAGATAGGTCCCATCCCCCCGCGCGACCCTCCGAACGACCCTCCGAACGAAGAGCGCACACTTCGCCTGGAAACCGCCTTGCGCCGATCGGAGAAGCTTGCGATGGCAGGCCGGCTTGCTGCTTCGGTAATGCATGAGATCAACAATCCTTCGCAGGCGATCGCCGACCTCGTTTACCTCATTGGAAAAGACGCGGAACACCCGGAATTGGTCCGCGCCCGGGCCGTCCAGATAGAGGAACAACTGGTTCGGATACAGTACATCGCCCGGCAAACCCTTTCGTTTTTTCGAGATACGCCGCAGATCCAAGCGAAGGACCTGGTCCCTCTGGTGGAGACGGCGTTGCGCTACCACAGCGCCCTGCTCGATGAAAAGGGGATCCAGGTGCGGAAGGAGTTGCCGGATATGCTCATCGGCTGCGTCTACCCCGGTGACTTTCTTCAGCTGGTTTCAAACCTAGTGCGAAACTCCGTCGAGGCGCTTCCCGTCGGCGGCGTGCTTTGCCTGCGTCTCCGGGCTTCAGGCCCCAATAGCCGTCTGACCGTGGCGGACAACGGGCGCGGCATCCCGCAGCGCATCCGCGCAAGACTGTTTGAGGCCTTTCATAGCGATAAAGCGGAAACAGGTAATGGCCTGGGCCTGTGGATCTGCAAGACCATCGTGGAGAAACACGGGGGGCAAATTCATTGGCGTAGCTCTGTGGACAGGAAAGGTCATGGGACGACCTTTTCTGTCTCGCTACCGTTGGGTGACCCGACCAATGAGGCCGGGCGGCCCAGACCTGTTCTGGCGGCCGGGTGACAGGCGACTACGGCTTAGCCAGCTCAGCGACCATTTTGAGTAGCTCGTCCACTCCCACAACCGGCTCCAGCACTTCGTCGAAGAGTCCCGGCACTTGTTTAAGGTCGTTGAGACCAGTCAGGCGAAGCATCTTGTCCGTAGGGCGCTCATTACGAATGGCAACAGCCAGTAGTGCCAGTTCATAAAACTCAAGCGTGTGGCAGAAGACCCATACTCTTGCACCTTGGATTCTTTTGAGTTCCCCGGGTGCCTGGTCCGGAGTCATGGAGGTGACGGTAAGTCCCGCGGAACTCATAACCTTTGCCCGCAACTGCAGGAGTTCCTCGTCCCGGCCAATCTGAACCACGACATTGGCCTGCTCTACCGCGGAGCAGGGCGGGACAAGAGGGAGGGAAAACGGGATTACTCTTCCTGATAGCATCGGCCGCTCGTTTCTTGTGAAGGACTGTGCGCCTGGGTTAGGGGAAGGCTGTTTGCCGGTGCCCCTTGAGAATCGATGCCCACTGTCGGGAGCCTATCGGAGGGCCAAGGGTGATAAAAGCGTCAAATCACGCCACATACTTTTGATCTAACGGTGGATTTGGGCTATGAGCGGGAAGCTTCAGCCAAAGCCCGATTGCACTCGTGCGCGACTGCAACCCTTCTTCGGTAACAGGCCAGAGGACACCCTTTCCCCGATAAGCGGAGTGTTTTCGTCTTTTCCGCCCCCGAAAACTATCGCGTCTGCGCCCCCCAGGGACCCACGGCTTTTACCAACCGATACGAGAACATATCCAAGGCCAGTCTCACGTGAGGATCTTTGCCGTAGTCCTTTATGAGAACGCGCGTATCCAGAGATTTTTCCGATATGCCAAGAAGTCCCGATTTCTTGTTCAGCAGCGTCATCAGCTCCTCCATCTCCATGTGCTCTTCACGGATAAGAAATGGCAGGATGGAAGGGTCGACGTCGCCGGACCGGCTCCCCATCATCAGCCCTTCAAGTGGTTGAATCCCATGGTGTAGTCGATCGACTTGCCCTTAGCGATGCAGTGGCGGAGCAGCCGCTTTCCAGGTGCATGGTCACGAGATTTCCCTGCTGCGGGCTTTTGCTCGATAAGTGGGCAGCCCTTTCCATCAGATAGCGGTGGGGAGGTTTCATGAAATCCGAAACGACGGATACCGTGCTTTTTCGCGAGCCGCGTGGGAATTGCGTAGAGCGAAGCAACATCCGGCATGCTGCGATGGAACGCTGTATCGAAGACGGCACGGGTGCGCACGTTCATCGCATAAACGCTGCCTGAACTGCCAAATGTATCGCGCGAAAGCAGGCGGCGAAAACCGAATGGCAACGCATCTATTGGCTTGTGAGTTCGATGATCCCCCTACGCAATTTTGGCAAAACAGACGTGAAGATCTCCGCGCTGGGTCTTGGCGGCCATCACCTTGGCGCAGCCAAAAATGAGGCGGCCGCGGTTGAAATTGTCCATCGCGCACTCGATGGCGGCATCACTTTCTACGATTGCTGCTGGGAATATAACCGGGGCAAGTCAGAAGATTGGCTTGGCAAGGGTTTGCGCGGCCGCCGTGACCACGCATTCCTCATGACCAAGGTATGCACCCATGGGCGGGATGCATCGCTGGCCATGCAGATGCTGGAGCAGTCGCTGCGACGGTTGCAAACAGACCATCTCGATCTTTGGCAAATTCACGGAGTCTCGTTTCAGAACGATCCTCGGGAGTTCATCCGGCCGAATGGCGCAGCCGAAGCGCTACGCAAGGCTAAAGAGCAAGGGAAGGTGCGCTTCGTAGGCTTTAGTGGGCATAAGGATCCTGACATTCATCTCGCCATGCTGGATACGGGCTTTGCCTTCGATGCTGTGCAAATGCCGCTGAATCCATTCGACGCCAATTTCTTTTCCTTCGAGCAAAAGGTGCTACCGGTACTGAATAGCCGGGGGATCGCACCCTTGGGCATGAAACCGATCGGAGGCCACGGGGAACCGGTACAGAAAGGTGTCTTCACGGCTAAGGAACTGTTGCAATATGCCATGAGCCTTCCGGTGGCTACCACCATCTCTGGGGTCTCGGAGATGCCGATCCTGGAACAAAATCTGGGGATCGCTCAAAGTTTCACCGCGCTTTCAGCGGCGGAGATGCAGGCTCTGCGAGAGCGTGCAAAGCCCTATGCCGGCGATGGCCATTTTGAGCTCTATAAGACCTCCATCAAGTTCGACAATCCTGAGGCGCGTCTGGCCCACGAATTTCCGCTCGATATGGAGCAGGTTGAAGTAAAGCAAATGGTTTACGCCACCCAGAACACGGGACGGCCATTCCCGCAAGTTTCCGATTGACTTCCGAACAGGATGTAAAGGGCTCACAATTGAGGACTAATGCTGAAGGCTGGGAAAGCCGCCGAGCGTTTTTGAAAGGTGTCGCTATGACTGGTGCTGTATCCGTGATCTCCGCGGCGGCCGCCACGGGGCAGAGCAAAGCGCAGCAGGGACAAGCCAATCCCGTTGTGCCCAACGCGCCGGGAGAGAGTGGAGGAGCGGTTGCGGAGTTCCAGTCGCCGCAACGCCCCATGGGCAAGACCGGCCTACAGGTTTCCATCCTCGGGGTTGGTGGCTACCACCTCGGCACCGTGGCTGGACAGCCAGAGGTCAATGACATGGTCGCGAAAGCCCTGGACCATGGAATCAACTTCTTCGACAACGCGTGGGAGTACTACAAGGGGGCGAGTGAAGAGCGCCTCGGTACTGCGCTCAAGGGCAAGCGTGATAAAGCGATCGTGATGACCAAGGTCTGTACCCATGGCCGGAAGAAAGATGTCGCCATGCGTATGCTGGAGGAGTCGCTCACTCGCCTGCAGACAGACCACCTGGACGTATGGCAGGTGCACGAAGTTGTGTATTACAACGATCCCGAAAAATGCTATGCGCCCGATGGTGTTTTGGAGGCGCTCGCGGCGGCTAAGCAGCAAGGTAAAGTTCGCTTCGTTGGATTCACCGGTCACAAGAATCCTTCCATCCATCTCGCGATGCTCAATGGCGGCTTTCCTTTCGACACGATACAAATGCCTTTGAATCCCTTCGACTACAGCTATCGGAGCTTCCAGCAGCAGGTACTGCCTGTCGCCGCACAGCGCGGCTTGGCAGTATTCGGGATGAAGAGCATGGGTGGCTCGGGCGAGATGATCTCGCAGGGTGCACTGACGCCTACCGAGGCGCTGACGTTTGCCATGAGCCTCCCCGGCGTATCGACCACCATCAGCGGCATGGATTCCATGCGTGTGATGGATCAGAATCTGGAGATCCTGCGCAATTTCAAGCCACTCTCCGAGGCGCAGATCGGCGAGCTGCGCTCCTACGCAAAGCAGTTTGACGATGGCCGCTATGAGCTTTTCAAGAGCAGTGTGAAGTATGACGGCGACCTGGGTCGCCAACAGCACGACTTTCCCAGCGCGGCCGAGCTCCCTGCCTAGGGTTCCTCCCTGACAAAGGAAATCAGAGACCTACGCCTGTGACATGAATATCGTCATTTCGCGCTCTGCAGCGGCGACGAAATCGTTTCCAGCGACTTGCCCGCTGCTTCCACTCCGATGAAATGCTCGCAGACTGCCCCCGCCAGCATGAGCAATCCGCCCAACAGATATCCCATCCCCACATGGACGCGCGAGCCGCTGGCGATGAGAAAACCGAAAAGCAACGGAGCTCCCACCCCGCCGACGAGTGTTCCCAGCGAGTAAAACACGGCAATCGCGAAGGCTCGTATTTCGAGAGGGAAAATCTCGCTCACCGTCAGATAAGCGGCGCTGGCCGCGGATGACGCTATGAAGAAAATCACGGTGAAGCATATCCCCATTCCGCGGGTGCCGATCATTCCATGAGCAAATGGGTAGATAGTACCGAGAAGAAGAAGCCCGGCGGTCCCATAGGTCGCGGTAATCATCGGCTTACGCCCGATCTTGTCGAAAAGCGGGCCGAGCACCATGGGACCGAGGAAGCTACCAATTGCAAAAGGTAACAAGTATCGTGGCAAATCGTCATTGCTAACATGGAAAAACTTCTTCACTACCAGCGCATAGGTAAAAAAGACGGCATTGAAGAAGAAGGCTTGACCGACCATGAGCGTCAAAGCCAGAAAAGATCGCTGACGGTTATCGCCCATCATATTGCGAAAGATCTCTTTGAGTGGTGTGTGATCGCGGACAATAATTTTGAGTTTCTTTCCCTCCGGCGCGGGCAAGCTGCCAGGGTTGCCCTTGGATACCTTGTTCTCGATCTCCTTGACTACCTTATTTGCCTGTTCCTCGTAACCGCGAAGCATCAACCAGCGTGGACTTTCCGGAACGTAAAGCCGGAGGACCAGAACCGCAGCTCCCAGACTGCCGCCGACCCCGAATGCATAGCGCCAGCTGGTGGCGGCGGATAGCCCATGGCCATGGAGCAGGAACATCGCTGCCAGCGAACCCATGGTCGCGCCGACCCAAAAGGTCCCATTGACTACCAGGTCTACCGTACCCCGCACCTTCCCGGGAATCAGCTCATCCACAGCCGAATTGATCGCTGAGTACTCTCCTCCGATCCCACAACCGGTGAAGAAACGGAACACCGCAAAGCTCAAAAAATTCCAGGAGAATGCGCTTGCGATGGTGGCGAGTGAGTACGTAGCCAGCGTGACCAGAAAAAGCTTCTTGCGTCCCAGACGGTCTGTGAGGTAGCCGAAAAGAATAGCGCCGGCAACGGCTCCGGCAAGATAGAACGTCGCTGCGGAGGTAACCTGCGGATCGGTGAGAGAGAGCCCGTTCTTACTTTCCAGAACACCGGAAAGCGAGCCCACCAAGGTTACCTCCAGCCCATCCAGCAGCCAGGATGTTCCGAGCGCGAAGATGATGCGTGTATGCCATCGGCTCCAGGGAAGGCGATCCAGGCGAGCAGGTACATCCGTCTCGACGGTTTGGTTCTCAGAAGTTCGGGAGGCTTCTTTCGGACTTACGTGCGCCATGACTCACCCCGCAACACCGATCAGCAATCACGGCGCCGCACACTACTTGTCTTTTTTTATGATGCTGATGGCCCCATTGCGTTCGAGGATTGCGTAGGCAACGTCGTAGATGGAGGAGACTCCTTTGGTTCGGGCTGCGGCCATGACGTCCTCCCTGTCTATCCGCATGCCCTTCATTACCTCCAGCTGCCACTCTCCATTTTTCAGCAGCGTGAGCGGGGTACCATCCACGATGGCCCCCAGGCGAGGAAATTTGCCTTTGACACCAGACACCAGCCGGTGCATCAGGCCGACAGTAAGAATCGCGGTGGCGCAATTGGTAATCGAGCGGTCTTTCCCGACCGTGCTCAAGATAATGACTCCCCCGATCAGGAAGACGATGACGAACTCAAAGAGTGTCAGCTGCCCTCCTGGGCGCCGGCTTAGCGCGCGCACAATAAGGAGCAGAAAGAGATATCCAAAAACCGCGTGGATGATGGTGGACAAGCTAACTTCCTTTAGGGGACAACAGCGACTCTTGCCCGCACTGGCTGGGAGCCTGCAACGCCGATAGCGAAGTCGTAGATACCCGGCCCTGATGGCTGTAGCGCGAGATCTACATTTGCTGGAGGGAGTGAAGCCGGGAAAGTGTAGGTCAACCCTCCTTCTCCGACAAGAGTCTCTTGCGGCGCGGGGATGACGCGCTGGGTTCCAAGCTGCTTGACCAGGCTATTACTGACGTATAAGTGGATTTTTCCATTTTTAATCGCCGATTGAGCGAACTGCACGGTAAGAATGGACGGTGAATCCGTTCGCTCGATGCGTTCATATTTAACATCGATGGCTCCGTCGGCGGAACGGCGCTCCGCCTTGGCGATCGGACCTCTTCCAAACAGGCCGGCCAGGTCCAGAACAATGATCAGTGTGAAGATGACCCAGGCGGCATTTTCAAAGCGCCACCACTTCCGTTGAAAATCCAGGTCTTCCCCAACTGCGACCTCGTCATTCACCTTGGCAATGGAGTCTTCCACGGGACTGGAAAAAGATTTCGTAGCCATAACTAATCAAGCACCTTGTTGCAAGCGGGAAACGCTAATTTCCCCATTTCGTTCGAGCACTGCGCGGTCGATTTCCTGGAGAGTTTTTATCCCTGAGTCTCGCGCGGAGGCGATTACATCATCGTCGTGAATACGCATATGCCTGAGCGTGTCCGCGCGCCAGCTTTGATTTTCAAGAAGAATTAGTGGAGTTCCATCCACCAGTCGGGCGAAACGCCGGGACTTGGATCGAGCCCAGGCAAGGCTGTAATGCGCCAGACCCATGGTAATAATCTGACAAATCCCATTCGTAAACGAAACCTCGTCACCTACGATCGCGGTGAGCGCGAGCCCACCGATGAAAAAGACGAGGACAAATTCAAACGGGGTCATCTGCTTGCCAGGACGCCGCCCTACGATGCGGACGACCATGACCAGGAAGAAGTATCCAAAGAACGCTCGCAGAACTGCAGCCATTGAAAACAACCTCAAAGCGAATAGTGCGCAGACGGAAGGAAAGGGCCGGCTGGTGCCGGCCTCTCTTTTCCCCACCCCTCCACAATTCGAGGGGTCAACGTCGTTCGGTGGATTTGATCAGAAGCTCTTGAACTTTAGCGGGAAGGGTCCGTCGGTTGCTGCGATTCTCCTTGGCCGAACGGCAAGCGGAGGAAATCGCGAAAACCCGCTCCCCTCCCCAGCTGTATATAGAGATGCCGTCCGGCAGACGGTGGTGGCCTCACATCCGGAAGTTCTGCGGCTAACGCATAATAGAAGCAGTGCGAACATGACAGGGAGCAATGAGGCAACCAATACCCGGGCAACAGATTTAGCGCCCTGCGCATGGGAGAGCCTTCTCCATCGTGCACCGCTGGCTCTCGATCGGCCACAAGCGTCAGCTTCACTGCAAGGCAAACGGATTCTAATCACCGGAGCAGGCGGTTGGATCGGTTCGGCTTTGACCCGCGGCATTGCGGAGTTCGCGCCCCAGCAATTGGTATTGCTGGAAGCTGCGGAGCGAAACCTATATGAAATCGATACGGCTCTGCGGCAACTGCCCTGTCCGATCGAGCATGTATCCGTGCTGGGCAGCGTCTCTCAGCCGGCCATGCTGGACGAGATATTCAGTCGATACCGTCCCCAGGTCGTTTATCACGCAGCCGCTTTCAAGCATGTTCCCATGATGGAACGAAATCCCTTTGCGGCAATCGAGAACAATGCGATCGGCACGCACTTGCTGGTGGAGGCTGCGATGGCCAACGCGGAGATTGAGCAGTTGATTCTGCTGTCTACCGACAAGGCCGTTGATCCGGTCAGCATCATGGGGGCCTCGAAGCGGATCGCCGAGCTGGCCATCCTGGCGCCACGCGCTTCGTCCATCCGGACGAAGGCAGTACGTCTGGGCAATGTGCTCGGTTCAGAAGGTAGCATCGTTCCTCTCTTCTTAAAGCAAATACGATCCGGGCAGCCAATAACAGTCACGCATCCTGAAGCCCGCCGCTACTTCCTTACCACTGAGGATGCGGTGGTCCTGCTACTGCACGCAGCTTCAACAGAGGCTCCGCCAGGCATACTCGTGCCGGAGTTGGGGGAGCTCATATCGGTGGAAGCGCTGGCGAAGCATCTGATGGACGGGTCCGGCCAAGTGCCCATTATCTTCACCCAACTGCGCCCTGGAGACAAGATGTGCGAAGCGCTGCTCTCTGAGCGCGAGTCGTACGTTGCCCATGCAAATGCCCGCCAGTTGCTGCGATCGGTCAATAGCCCACGCCTGGCCGCCACGGTTCTGGATGGAATCTTGCGACAACTTGAGGAGGCCTGCCGGGAACGCTGCCTGGAGCGGATGTTGGCTGCGGTTTTGCGCGCCGTTCCCGAGTATCAGCCAAGCGAAGTTATGCAAGCTGCAGGCGTGGAAACCGCATGAAGCGGACGATTGCCGTAGTGACCAGTTCCCGCGCCGACTATAGCCACCTTTATTGGCCCTTGCACGACCTGGCGCAGCATGAAGACGTCGACCTGAAACTGATCGTCCTGGGCGCACATCTCTCGCCCCAGTTCGGGGAGACGGTGAAAGAGATCGAGAAGGATGGGTTCCCCATTGCCGCACGGATCGAGTGTCTGCTCAGTTCAGATACGGATGTCGGCATGGCGAAGACGCTGGGTGTCGCCGTGCTTTCCCTGGCTGACCTTCTGGGGCAGATGCGGCCTGATCTGCTGCTGCTGATCGCGGACCGCTATGAAATGCTCGCCCCCGCGGCCGTGGCTCTCACGCTGCGTATTCCCATCGCGCATATCGAAGGTGGTGAGATCAGTGAGGGAGCCATCGACGATGCAGTGAGAAACGCGCTCACCAAAATGAGCCATATTCACTTCACTTCGACCGAAGCAGCCCGGGCCCGCGTGATCGCGATGGGTGAGGAGCCGTGGAGAGTCCATCGTGCCGGCGCTCCCTCGCTCGACCACCTTCGCCGTAGCCGCTTGCTTGAGGTCCTCGAACTTGAGCAGCGACTCGATGTCGATCTAAAACGCACTACGGTCGTGGTCGCATATCATTCGGTGACCATCATGCGGGATACAACGCAGGAGGCCGATTCCCTCTTTGCTGCCCTGCAAGAAGTGGACGCGCAAATACTCTTTTGCTACCCCAACGCCGATGCGGGTAGCCATGCGCTGCTGCAGCGGACACGGGCCTTCCTCTCCACTCGTAGCGACGCCAGGCTCAACGTCAACCTGGACTCGGTGACGTACTGGAGCCTGCTTCGCCAAGTTGCCCTGCTCATCGGTAACTCCAGCAGTGGCATTATGGAAGCTGCGTCGTTTGCTTTGCCCGTGGTGAATGTGGGCTTCCGGCAGAAGGGCCGCGAGCGGGCCCGCAATGTGCTGGATGCCGAGCCGGATACCAAGGCCATCCTCGCAAAAATTGCCAAAGCCATTAGCCGTGAATTTCGGGACTCGCTCGCGGGCATGACCAATCCTTATGGGGACGGGCATGCATCGGAAAAGATCGTGCAGGTGCTCACCACGGTTCCCCTCTCTGAACAGTTGATCGTGAAACGTGCGGACGCGATTCCATGAAGATACCCTTATCCGCACCCGATATCACGGAAGCGGAAATCGAAGCAGTGGTGGCCGTGTTGCGCACTCCACGGCTCAGCCTCGGCCCGGTGAGCGAGCAATTTGAGGCGGCGGTCGCGGACTTTGTTTCCGTGCCCCACGCAGTGGCGGTCAGCTCCGGAACAGCCGGCCTGCATCTTTGCATGCGCGCGCTGGGCATCGGAGAGGGGGACGAGGTCATCGTCCCCTCGTTCGCCTTCATCGCTGCGGCGAATGCCATTCGTTATGAACGAGCAACCCCGGTCTTTGCCGATATCGACCCAGCCACACTGAACCTGGACCCGGAGAAGATTGAACAGGCCATCACGCCCAGGACGCGAGTCATTATGTTGGTTCACAACTTTGGTGTTCCCGCGGATATTTCGACCATTCTTGATATTGCCGGGAGGCACGGGCTATTGGTGATTGAGGATGCGTGCGAGGCTATTGGGGCCGAGCACTGCGGCCGCAAGGCCGGCTCCATGGGCCATGCCGGCGTCTTCGCCTTTTACCCCAACAAGCAGATCACCACCGGCGAGGGCGGGGTGGTGGTCACGCGGGATGAGGCGCTCGCCCGGCGCATCCGGGCTCTACGCAACCAGGGACGGTACGAGACCGATGACTGGTTTCAGCATACCGAGCTGGGTTATAACTATCGCATCTCCGAGATCAATTGCGCATTGGGGCTGGCGCAGATGTCGAGGCTGGAGGAGATCCTGCAAAAGCGCGCAGCGGTCGCTTCGGCATATCACCGGCGGCTCAGCCGCTACCAGGAGCTAATTCTTCCACCACTTTCGGTTCCTGACGGCCGCGTCAGTTGGTTTGTCTACGTCGTGCGCCTCAATCACAACGCTCGCCTGAACCGGGACGCAGTGATGCGCGGATTGGCTGCTGCCGGCATCGCCTCCGGACGGTACTTCGCGCCCATTCATTTGCAGCCCAGCTATGCTGCATGGCGAAATTCCGCCAACCTGCCCGTCACTGAGGCCGAAGCTTCACGCACCATTGCGCTTCCCTTCTTCAATAACATCGAAGCCGGCGCAATGGATACGGTTTGCAGCGCCCTGGGCTCTCTACTGTGACCCGGTCAAGCTCCTTGAGCTGATTTGCGCCTCTGTTAAAGCGAATTGAATCTGCCATTTCCAACCCCAGCGCCGTGTTCTATAGTCGAGAATGGATTCTCTCGCGATCGTGTGATCGCAGCCGGAGCAAGATGCGTCTCCATGCCGTAGCTTCATCGTCTCGCAGAGCCCTACCGGGCCTGGTACTCTTGACCGCACTTCTTACCGCCGCCACCGCTGGTAGTGCGGACGTTACTCCGTCCAAGCAGGCCGAAGCAGCAAAGCTGAACAACTTTGGCACAGCGCTGATGAACCAGCAACTGCTGGATAAAGCTCAGGCGAAATTCGCCGACGCCTACCAGCTTGACCCTTCGTTGGTCCATGCCGAGGTGAACCGCGGCATCGCGCTGATCTACCTGCAGAAAATGCCGGAAGCCAAGCAGGCGCTCGAACAGGCCGCTGCCCAAGATCCAAAGGATCCTCACATTTGGTATGCGCTGGGCATTTTGTACCGCATCGAGGCAGACTATCAGCAGTCCCTGGAAAGCTTTCGAAAAGCAGCGGCCCTCGATCCGGATGACGCGGACACGCACTACTTCCTGGGTTCTGTTCTGCTCGAATTGCATCAGCCGGATCAGGCGCTGACCGAATTCCAAACGGCTTTGCGGCTGAATCCTATTCATGCATCGGCTCAATTTGGCTTGGCCAAAGCGCTACAGCGCGTGGGCCGGCGAGATGAGTCCACCGTTGCCTTTAAACGCTTTGAAACGCTGAACCAGGAGAAGATCGGATTCCCCCTGGCACACACCTATGGCGATGAAGGCCACTACTCGCTGGTGCAAGATGCGCTGACCGTGAACCCACAAGTGGGTCCAATGATTCCGGTCACCTTTACTGCGCAGACGATCGACCACACAGCCGCAGCGGCGGCTAAGTCAGGCGATCGCCCGCAGGGCGGAGCCTGCCTGGTTGCGCCCGCGGGCGAACAGTCGTACCTACTCGTGATGGCATCCGGCCCGGACGCCATCCGGACTTATGCGAAATCTGGGAGCGGAAGCTTCACCCTGGTGCCCAGCGCGCAGATCGGCCTGGTGGCCAGCGGTACCGGCGTGGCCTGCACAGTAGGCGACTTCGACGGCGACGGTCTGCCGGATGTCGCCGTGGCCTTGAGCGATCGCGTGCTGTTGTTCAAGAACCATGGTGGTGGCAAATTCACCGATGTGACCGCGGCTACCGGCGTGCAACCGGCCAACCAGCCCGCAGGCATCACCTTCGTCGATTACGACCACGACGGCGACCTCGATCTCTTTGTAACCGGCCAACCCTCCGCGGCGGGAGCGAAGCCCAACGTTCTGTGGCGCAACAACGGTAACGGCACCTTTACTAACTGGACGGAGGAAGCCGGCCTTGGAGGCGAAGGCACAACCGTGGCCGCGACCCTATCTGACCTCAACAACGACCGCGCGGTCGATCTGCTGGTCACCGGTTCCGGGCAGGCGCCGACGTTCTTCGCCAACCCTCGCGAGGGACACTTCAAGGCTTCTCCGCTCTTTGCCGAGACTGGCCTTTCCCCAACCATGGGAGCGGTAGTGCTCGACTTCAACAAGGATGGATGGATGGATGTAGCTCTCACCCACTCCGGCAGCCCGGGCATCTCGCTGTGGCGCAACGTGCAAGGCAAGCGCTTTGAACGCGTCCCTTTACCGGTACAGAACGTGACCGCTGGTTGGGGACTGACCGCCATCGACCTCGACAACGATGGATGGCTCGATTTGGTGGCCGCAGTCGAAACTGCGCATGGGCCCGAGTTGCGTGCATTGCGGAACCGAGGTTCTGCGGGCTTTGAGGATGTGACCGCGCAAGTGAAGCTCGACCAGGTGAAGCTGGTTCAACCGCGCGCCCTGATTGCCGCAGACGTGGACGGCGATGGCGCGGCCGATCTGATCGTCACCCAGCCAAATGGAGACCCCTTGCTCCTGCACAACCAGGGCGGCAACCGAAATCACTCCGTGCTGATTTCGATGAAGGGTGTGGCCGACAACAAATCGGCGATTGGCGCCAAGGTAGAGGTCTTCGCCGATGGCGTCTGGCAGAAGTTCGAGATCGCTGGAGCCTCCGGTTATCTCAGCCAGGGAGCGCAGCAGCTTCTGGCCGGCATAGGCAGTGCGGAACACGCCGACATGGTGCGGATTCTTTGGCCCACCGGTGTCCCTCAGGACGAAACCGAGGTGGCCACGAAGACCTCACTCGTGATTACCGAACTGGACCGCAGGGGAAGTTCATGCCCCACCCTATTTGCCTGGAACGGAAAGAAGTATGAATTCATCTCCGATGTGATCGGCGCCGCAGTGGTTGGCCACTGGGTCTCGCCCACGGCAAAGAATAATGCCGATCCGGATGAATGGATCAAGGTTGAAGGTTCGCAGCTTCGCCCGCGCGGAGGATATCTCAGTCTGCGCTTTGGGGAGCCGATGGAAGAAGTCAACTATCTCGACCAGGTTCGCCTGGTAGCAGTCGATCATCCTGCGGCCACCGAGGTATATCCCAACGAGCGTTTTCTCAATGAACCTCCCTTTGCCAACGGTCGCGCGGTATTAAGCGCAGCCCCTCATCCTGTTGCCGGAGCATGGGATGACAAGGGCCGCGACGTCAGCACACTACTGCGCACCCGCGATCACCAGTACGTGCGCGACTTTACCAACCTGCCCTTTGCCGGCTTCGCCAACCAGCACACGCTCACGCTCGACCTGGGAGAGTGGACCTCCGCCAATCCGTTGCGGCTCTTCCTGCACGGCTTCATCGAGTATTTCTCGGCGAGCTCCATGTATGCCGCGTGGCAGTCGAATCTTGAGCCGATGCCGCCCTATGTGGAAGCACAGTTGCCCGACGGCAGCTGGAAGCGGGTCATCGACGAGATGGGTTTCCCAGCAGGTTTGCCGCGCACCATCGTGGTTGACCTTACGGGCAAACTCCCTCCGGGAACGCGCCGCATCCGGCTCACCACCAACTTGCAGATCTATTGGGACCAGGCCTTGATCGACAATGGGCCGGATGCAGCAAAGCTCGTACGCCAGACCGAGCTACCGTTGGCTTCCGCGCAGCTTGCCTTTCGCGGCTACCCGGAGCAGATCGATGGCAAAACGCCCGGCGATCTTACTTACGACTATCAGCACATCAGCCAGACCGGGCCTTTTACTCGCTCTCGTGGCAGCTATACCCGCTACGGAGAAGTCACGCCCTTGCTCAAGTCAGTCGACGAATCCTTCGTGATCTTCGGCAGCGGTGAGGATATTGATGTGGAATTCAGCACCGCTTCCCTTCCTCCGCTGGCCCCGGGCTGGAAGCGTGACTACTTTTTCTATGCCAACGGCTTCGTCAAGGATATGGATTTCTACGAGGCGAGCCCATTCACCGTTGCCGACATGCCGTTCCACGGAATGAGCACCTATCCCTATCCAGCAAGCGAGCATTACCCGCAGGACGAACAGCGCATGCAATATGAGATGGAGTGGAATGACCGCTTCGACTCCGGCCGCGGAGTGCAGCAATACGCGTTTCACTACGAGCCGCGCGTGATGCTGCCGCCGGTGGTCAAACCGGCGCAGTGAACGGTCTCACGGTAATGCCCGCGGTCGAGCTTCTGTCCATGCTCAGACGGGGGCAAATTTCTCCGCTGGAATTGGCCTGCGAGTATATCCAGCAGATCGAACGCTTGAATCCACAGCTGCATGCTCTGGTCGATTTTGACGCCGATCGGGTGCGTGCACAGGCACGCGCGCTGGAGAACTCCAGCGGCCCTCGCGGCCCGCTCTTTGGGTTGCCGATGACCGTCAAGTCGTCGATCGCGACCGCGGGGTACCGTTGCGAGATCGGCAGCCTGCTGTACCGTGGCGATGTTCCCCATGAAAACGCAACCGTGGTGGATCGCATGAAGCAGGCCGGCGCGCTGATCCTGGGGACCACCAACTGTCCCGAGTTTCTGATGGCCTACGAAACTGATAACCGGCTCTA
The DNA here is from genome assembly GCA_963743365.1 of uncultured Acidobacteriaceae bacterium. GTDB lineage: Bacteria > Acidobacteriota > Terriglobia > Terriglobales > Acidobacteriaceae > PALSA-350. The sequence goes on along the minus strand of CAVUQE010000004.1, from coordinate 342,823 downwards.
CGGGCGTACGGCGAATCCGTGGGATTTGGAGCGAAGCGCCGGCGGATCGAGCGGCGGCGAATCGGCGGCCATTGCGGCCGGCCTTTCCGCCGGCGGGCTGGGCAGCGATGGCGGAGGCTCTGTGCGCGAGCCGGCTCACTTTACCGGAATATGCTCGCTCAAGCCCACGCCCGGCCGTGTCCCCGCACGTGGCCACCTGCCGCCATGCGATGGGCCCTTTGCCATTCTGGGCGCCATTGGCCCCATGGCGCGCACGATCCGCGACCTTACTCTGTTCTTCATCACTCTCTCTGGACAGGACGCTCGCGATCCTGTAAGCCCGCCGGTCAGCCTCAGAAACGAGTCGTTGGAAGACTTGCGGCGCGTTCCCATCGGCTTCTTTGAGGACGATGGTCACACTCCAGTTACGACCGAGACTCGGCAAGCAGTGCAAGATGCAGCGCGGACGCTCCAAAATCAGGGCTTCAACGTCCGACCGTTTCGCCCCCGCGCGTTGGAGGAGGCACGGCGCTTGTGGTGGCAGTTTTTTGTCCGCGGCGGCGCCATGCTTCTCGACCCGCTGGTAGAGCGGCGGCATGCGGAGCTGAGCCCAACGTTTCTTGACTTCCTATCGATCGCACACAGTGAGCCGCCGCTCTCCGGGCAGGACCTGCTTACGGCATGGATGGATTGCGATCATGTGCGCCGTAAGCTGCTGGCGGAGATGGAAAGCTTCCCCGTTCTTTTGTGTCCCGTGTGTGCGATTCCTGCCTTTCGCCATGGGGAGCGTGAATGGAAAGTGGAAGGACAGCAAGTGAAGTATTTGGATGCCATGCGCTACACGCAGTGGTTCAATCTACTGGGCGCGCCCGCCGCGGTTGTGCCCGTAGGTTGGTCGCCCGAGGGCTTGCCGATCGCGGTGCAGATCGCAGGCCGCCCTTTCGAAGACGAACGGGTGCTTGGCATCGCAGCCGCGGTAGAAGCGAACTACGGGTATAAGCCACCACCATTGTGTCTTTGAGTAGGGGTAAGGTGAACTGCAGGTCCCTCGGCTACGCTCAGGATGACAAAGTCTAAATGGTTGGCGGACCTTGGACTTGGCTATTCGGATGGAGAGTTCTGAGAGTGGCTGCAACAAGGTGAGAAAGAAATGACACTGCAAAATCGCCATGGATGCGAGGCCCTTCCGGGCCGGCCACCAAACGTGAGCCCGCCCGGAAGGGCTGGGGGTCTATTTCCGAAATGATTAGAGCGCCGGGGACGCGGCACTAAATCTGGGCCCGCTCCCACATGTGTCATTTGGAGCGAAGTCGAGGGTACCGCAGTCTCACTCGTCCGGCGACCGAGTCTTAGGTGCTCAGATGGTGGCGAACATCAGCGCCGCGGACCCAGAAGATGACGTCTTCTGCGATATTGGTCGCGTGGTCGGCAACCCGCTCCAGGTTGCGTGCAATCATCAGCGCGTGCAGTGCCTGGGGAGTGTAGTGGGGCTGCTCTTTGATCAGGTTGGAAAGAGCAAAAAAAGCAGTGTCGTTGATTTTGTCCACGTTGTCGTCCATGGTCAACACCGAGGTGGCGAGTTCCGCATCGGCCTCGATAAAGGCCTGCAGGGCTTTACGCACCATGGCTGAGGCGAGCGACGCCATGCGCGGAATGTCCACCGGAAGATCCACTATTGGGAAGGCCTGAAGGTCGCGCACGCGATCGCTGATGCTAACCGCCTGGTCACCCACGCGCTCCAGATCCGCATTGATCTTGATGACCGCCAGGATGAAGCGCAGATCGATGGCCATCGGCTGTTCCATCGCAAGCAGATCGAGCGCCATCTGGTCGATCTCACGCTCGAAGCTGTTGATCGAAATCTCGCTGCGGACCACCAGGTCGCAAAGGGAAAGGTCACGTACGCGGTAGGCCTCAACGGCTCGCTGGATCGCCTGCTCTGCCATGCCCGCCATCACCAGAAGGCGCTCTTTCAGATCGTCGAGTTTCCGATGAAACCGAATCCGCATCATCCAAACCTGCCTGTGATGTAATCCTCAGTTCGCTTATCGGTGGGATTGGTAAAGATCTTATGCGTCGCGTCGAATTCCACCAGTTTTCCATTAAGAAAAAACCCGGTATTCTCCGCTACCCGTGCCGCCTGTTGCATATTATGCGTCACGATTACGATCGTGTACTGCGACTTAAGCTGAAAGATGAGATCTTCAATCTTCGCCGTGGAGACCGGATCCAGCGCTGAAGCCGGCTCGTCCATCAGCATAACCTCAGGATCCACAGCCAGCGCGCGGGCAATGCAGAGACGTTGCTGCTGCCCACCTGAGAGGCTGGCGCCTGACTTCTTCTTAAGGTCGTTCTTCACTTCGTCCCAAAGAGCGGCCTGTTGCAGCGAGCGCTCGACCACTTCATCGAGGATCTTCCGGTTTCGAAATCCATTGAGGCGAAGGCCCGACGCCACATTGTCGTAAATCGACATGGTGGGGAATGGGTTCGGCCTCTGAAAAACCATCCCGATCCGGCGGCGAATCTCTACCGGCGAGGCCTCAGCATAGATGTCAGTCGGACCAACGCGCACCGTGCCGGTGACACGACCGATCGGATTGGTCTCATGCATCCGGTTCAGGCAGCGCACGAACGTAGACTTCCCGCATCCGGAGGGACCGATCAGAGCCGTGGCGTGGTTCGCCGGAATCCGCAGGCTAATGCTCTGAAGAGTGTGGTTGGCGCCGTACCACGCGTTCAGATCAGAAACTTCGATTGCTACGCCCACTAACTTGCCCCTTTCAGAACTCCGCGGCCTGCCACATAACGGACGAGCGCGACGGATACGACGATGAGCACAATCAATACCAAAGCGCCGGCCCATGCCAGTCGATGCCATTCGTCGTACGGAGAAATCGCATAGACGAAAATCTGTAATGGAAGCGCTGCGATCGGCTCATTGACGCTGGTGCTCCAGAACTGGTTGCCGAAGGCAGTAAAGAGCAAGGGAGCGGTCTCTCCCGCGACCCGGGCAAAGGCCAGCATACAGCCGGTAATAACGCCGGGTGACGCGGTGCGCAGGGTAATGGAAAGAACGGAACGCCAGTTCGGAACCCCCAATCCCAGAGCGGCCTCGCGCACATTAAGAGGCACCATCAGCAGCATCTCTTCGGTCGTGCGAGTAATGGTTGGAATCATCATGATGCCCAACGCCACGCCACCGGCAAACGCGGAGAAGTGCTTCTGGGGCACGACGATGAGGGTATAAATCGCGATGCCCATGACGATCGAAGGCACACCATTCAGAACGTCAGCGGTAAACCTGACCATGTTGGCCAAACGCTTATTGCGGCCAAACTCCGCGATGTAAATGCCGCCGGCTATGCCGATGGGCACACCCATGAGGCTGGCGATCGCCAACAGGATGCCGGAGCCGAGGATGGAGTTTGCCATGCCGCCACCCACCTCACCCACGGGCTTGGGTATCTGGGTAAAGAAAGCGAAATTGAGTGAACTGGCGCCCTTATAGATCAGATAGCCAAAAATGGCGATCAACGGCGCCATGACCACGATGGTGGCGCCCACGGCAGCAGCGGTTGCCAGGTGATTGGCAAAGACCCGCCATAGCCGGTTGGAGGTTCCGGCGCGCAACGGCGGCATGACAACGTTGGAGGCCATTCTTACGTACCTCTGACCGGCGCGCCGCGGGTTACGGCCCAAACCAGGACCCGCGCCAGGGCGTTCACAATGATGGTGACGATAAAGAGCGCCAGCCCGATTTCGATCAACGCGCTCAAGTAAAGTTCGTCTGAGGCTTCGCTGAACTCATTGGCAATGACACTGGCCATGCTGTAGCCCGGAGCCAGTAGAGAGCGCGCAATCTCCGGCCTGTTGCCAATGACCATGGTGACTGCCATGGTTTCTCCCAGCGCGCGGCCCAGGCCGAGGATAACTGCTCCGACAATGCCGATGCGCGCGTTGCGCAACACGCCCATGCGGATCATCTCCCAGCGCGTAGCTCCCAGGGCCAGCACTGCCTCCCGCTGTGCATAAGGAACCGCCGACATCACCTCCCGGGTCAGCGACGAGATGATGGGGAGAATCATGATGGAGAGAATCACGCCCGCTGCGAGCATCCCAATGCCGTAGTTGGGGCCGGTAAAAATTCCCGACCAACCCAAGGTCTTGATCAGGAACGGATTCACGTATTGACGTAGCAGTGGAATCAGAACGAAAACCGCCCAAAGCCCATAAACCACGCTGGGAATCGCCGCCAACAATTCGGTAAAGAAAGCCAGGAAACCGCGCAGCCAAGCGGGGCACATCTCGGTTAGGAAGATGGCAACACCCACCGCCAGGGGTACGGCGATAATGAGCGACAGGATCGAAGAGACCACGGTGCCGTAGATAAACGGCAATGCGCCGAAATTGCCGTTGACCGGATCCCAAGCGGACCCAAAGAAAAACGACATTCCGAACTTTGAAATGGTAAGCTTCGAGCCCGATATGAGCTCGACCAGAATCAATAGAACAATGGCGAAGATGCTGAGCGCACACAGCAACATGAGGAAGCTGAAGGTGCGATCGGCAAGCGAGGAACTGCCGCAGTTGAGAAGATACGTGCGGACGGGAGAGGGCGAGGGCTCAGCGCTCGGAGACGCACTGCTTTCTGTTCGCTGGGTCACGTCAGCCTGGCCAGCCACTCGCGGCACCTGAGTCTCTGGTTTCACCACTCATACCGTAGCGGGGTTTAGTGAATTTGAGGTTAAACCAGCGCGCACAAACCTTTGAAATGAAAAAGATTATGGTGCGCTGGCTTCATGGGACGAAGTCGTTGCCGGGCCAGAATAACATCACTCCTCTACTTGAGCGTGTTGATAGTGGCACTGACCTTCTGCGCGACGGAAGCAGGTAGCGGAGCGTAGTAGAGCGAGCTGACTTCATTTTGATGCTGCAGCATCCACTTCAGAAAATCGATCAGGACTTTTCCGTTGGTAGGGTCCTTGGCAGGGTTTGGAATCAGAAGCCAGGTAAAGCTGGAGAGGGGATAGGCGTTCCCGGGCGCATTGGTGATGGAGACGCGGTAATCGGCGGGCATGTTCTTGACGCTGGCGGCCGCTTCCGACACTCCCTCGATAGATGCCTTGACCCAATTTCCGCCCGCGGTCTTTACATAGGCGAAAGGGATCTTGTTCTGCATGGCGTAAATGAGTTCGACGTAACCAATCGCGCCCGGCGATTGGCGAACAAAGCCGGCAACGCCTTCGTTGCCCTTTGCGCCAATTCCCCTAGGCCAACTCGGCGCCGCGCCCTTGCCGGGGCCGCCTGCCCAGTCTTTGCTGACCTTGGACAGATAGTCGGTGAAGATGAACGTGGTGCCGCTTCCGTCGGAACGATGGACGACAAAAATATCCTGAGAGGGAAGCTTAACGCCCGGATTGTCCTTCGCTATGCGTGCATCGTCCCACTTGGAGATCTTGCCCAGATAGATATCAGCCATCACGTCAGGTCCTAAGCGAAGATCATTGACACCAGCCAGATTGAAGATCGGCACCACAGCCCCGAGCACGGTGGGAATAGCCTGAATCTTGACCTTGGACGCGGCCAGCTGTTCGTCCGTCAGGGTGACGTCGCTACCGCCAAAATCCACCGTACCGGCAGTCACCTGGCGAATGCCCCCACCGCTGCCAATGGGCTGGTAATTGATCTGGACCCCGGGGTGAGAGGCACTGTACTCGCTAAACCACTTAGAATAAATGGGATTGGGGAAGGTCGCTCCCGCTCCGTTGAGCTTTTGCGCATGGCCCACGCAAACCGTTGCGCTCACGGCTGCGGCCAACAACAAGATTGTCTTTCTCACGTTCCACCTCAGGAAAATATCCCGATTCTCAGTTGTGTCTGTGAATGAGTCTTTACAAAGCCGTGAATATGACGAGAAAAGGCCTTGGCGTTGGAGTCGCAAACATTTATTTTTCAACAGTTTGCGTAGATGGCACGGGAAGTCCGGCCACTGGAAGGCCGGCGGCGCTTGGCGCAGCGGACGGCAGGCGAAAGAGAAAAGTTGCACCAAACCCAAGCTCGCTCTCACAGCGAATGTGGCCGCCATGCGCCTGGACAATGTGCTTGGCGATCGCCAGTCCCAGCCCGGTCCCGCCGGATTCACGCGAGCGTGCTTTATCGACCCGGTAAAAGCGCTCAAAAATGCGAGGCAAGTGCTCATACGCGATGCCCGGTCCGAAGTCCTGCACGTAGAACTCGATCATCGCCTCTTGCTTGCGTGCCCCCACCCGTACGCGGCCTCCGGCTTTCCCGTACTTCATCGCGTTTTCAACCAGGTTTCCGAAGACCTGACTTAGTGCATCGAGATCGGCCATCACCGGTTCATCGGTAGTTTCGCCCACTTCGAGGACCGCCGCTGAATCAAGCACCAGCCCCGCCAGGGAGCCGACGGCTTCTTCGACCAACCGGGATGCCTGAATTTTCTGCAGACGCAGCTTGTAGTCGCCGGATTCCACGCTGGCCAGAGCCAGCAGGTCTTCCGTCAGACGGTTCATGCGTGCCGCGTTCTTGAGAATGATCTGCAGGAACTCGCGCGCCTGATCGCTGAGCCCGGGGTCATCGAGCAAGGTTTCCACGTATCCCGTGATGCAGGTAAGGGGAGTACGCAATTCGTGGGACACATTAGCCACAAAATCCCTGCGGGTTGTTTCGGAACGCTCGATTTCAGAAACGTCATGCAACACGGCAACTGCGCCCCCGCCGGGCATGGGAGCAGCGTTGACTTCAAAAATTTTGCCCGGGGAAACGGAGGTGGCACGTTTTCGGCTGGCTTGGCGTTGGTTGAGGGCAGCCCCCACCGCGGATAGGACCTCGGGGTCGCGAACGGAATGGACTAGGGCGCGGCCCTCCTGGACGGGGCTCAAGGCTATCCGCTGCATGACGGCATTGCACCAGCTCACCTGTCCCTGTGGGTTGATGGCAATGACCGCCTCCTGCATACTGTCCAGCAGCGCCGTGAGCTCGCTGCGGCTGCTCTCCAGGGCATGAAAGCTGTGCTCCAACCGGCTGGCGGTAACGTCAAGGGCATGGGCGACAGCGGAGATCTCATCCAGATTGCCCTCTTCCACGCGCGCGGAAAGGTCACCGGCGGCGATGCGGTTGGCGAAGACCACGATGCGGGCCAGGCGCTTGGCAGCCCGCTGCGCCAGCCATGCGGCTAGCAGCGTCGCCACCACAAGGGAGAGCAGCGAACCCAGCACAATCCCCCGGCGCAGTACGTGCACCGCTGCCGGGTCTCCGACAAAGGCGTAGGCCAAACGCACCACCAGGGGGCCGGCAGGAACAGCAACGTATAGCGTGCGCCCGCGCTGGGCGCGGCCCAGGGGCTGATGTTGAGCAATGACAGTGGCAATCTCGGGAAGGGGATTGTCCGCCGATAAATCGTCCTGGGAAGAGGCAATCAGCTGGCCGTGGTCATTGAAGATGGCCACTTCCGCACCGGTGGCGGTGGCATCCATGCGGGCAATCCGCTGCAAAGACTGGGCATCGAACGATGCGGCACCAGAGGCGCTTATATGCGCAGCCAGCAGGCGGGCTTCGCTTACAAGGGACCCCTCCGCCTGCGTGCGCAGCGACTGCTCCATGACTTGGCGCAGAGAGAAATCGAGCACCACCATGCCCAGAAAGAGCACCACCACGAAAGAGAAGAACAGCTTGCTGAAGACCCTGCCCGTCACGAGGCTATCCTCTTCAGATCCGGAACCTAGGAAGCTGACTTGCGTGGTTCCTCCACCAGCCGGGGGACCTCAAAACGATAGCCCGCGCCACGGACGGTCTTGAGATATCGGGGGCTTTCGGGATCAGTCTCGATTTTCTCACGTATGCGCCGCACATAGACGTCCACGGAGCGTGGGGTCACAAAGCGGGCGTCGCCCCAGACGGCATCGAGCAGGTGATCGCGGCTGAAGACGCGGCCCGGATGCCGGGCCAGGTAGTCCAGCAACCGAAATTCGGTGGCGGTGGTGGTGGTGAGCTCTCCCCGCACCTTCAATTGCATGGCGCTGGCATCGATGACGACTTCCTCGAAGCTGATGATGGAGGGCGCCGTAGGCCGCTCAAAACGGCGCAGCACAGCCTTGACCCGGGCGATCAGTTCCCGGGTGGCGAAAGGTTTGGTGATGTAGTCGTCGGCGCCCAGTTCCAGGCCCAGGACGCGGTCATTTTCTCCTGCCCGCGCGGTGAGAAAGATGATCGGAATGGTGCTGAGAGCGGGATTACTGCGCAGACGGCGGCAGACATCGAGGCCGTCTCCACCTGGAACCATGATGTCTAAAAGAAAGAGCACGGGCGCCTGGCGCTCGGCGTCGGGGACCAGGTTTGCCGGGGTGCTGTAGACACGTACACCAAAACCTGCGGCTTCCAGATGATGCTGTACCAAACGGGATATATCCGGATCATCTTCGAGGACGCATACGGTTTGACTCAACTCGATCTCCCTCAGCTTCGTGCCGCACAGGATACGCCCACTTAAGTGGCAGGTCAGAACGCTCTGCGCGGATGCGTTTAGCGTAACCTAATCCGATAGGGGGAATGCAAAACTACGGTGAATCCTTGCCTATTTGGAAGAAATACCGGTATCCCCCGAATTTCCTGTCAATAGCAAGTTTCATATATGGCGTTCACCGGCTGCGTTGTGGGAGTAATAGAGTAGATCTTTGCCGAGGACGGTAACCGTGTCGCGTCCAGTCATCCTGTGTATCGACGATGAAGATCTCGGCCTTGAGATCCGGAAGATGGTTCTGGAGCGCGAGGGCTTCTCCGTTCTGACGGCGAAGGACGGGGCGTCCGGTTTATCGCTCTTCGATACCGAGGAGATCGACGCAGTGATTGTGGATTACGCTATGCCGGGCATGGATGGGGGGCAGGTAGCCGCCGCCTTGCGCAAGCGAAAGCCTGACGTACCGATCCTCATGCTTTCGGCGTATGTCGCCCTCCCCGAAGAGGTGATGCGGGTGGTGAGTGTCTCCGCAACCAAAGGGGATGGCGCGTTCACCCTGGTTGAAAAGCTGAAGGACCTTTTGCAGACGAACGCTCCGGATGGACGAGGCGGCTCCCGTTGAATCTTCATCAGTTCCGGCAAATCCTGGTTACTACGGTACTGTTGCCTTTGGTTCTGCTTCTGCTCCTGGCCCTGGTGCTGGCTTGGCAATTCCAACGCACGCTGCGGGAGCAGCGAAGGATTGACCACACCGATCGCATCACTGCAATGCTAAACGAGTTGGAACGGCTGGTGGTCGATCAGGAGACCGGCCTGAGGGATTACCAGCTCACCCACGATCCGAGTACCCTTGAACCCTACCAAAATGCGGAAGGCGCGCTGCACGGGACTTTAGACCGCCTGCTGTACCTCGTCCGCGACGACCCTGACCAACTTACTCGGCTGCGCCAGATCCGTGACAGCCATGAGGCGTGGATGGGGTTTGCCGGCAAGGCCCTGGATAACCTGCGCGCAGGAAAGATGTTCGGCGACACGGCGCTTGATCTGAATGGGGGCCAACTGATGGCCACGTTGAGGACCCGCATCGGCGCGATGACCCAAATCGAAGTAAAGCGGCGCGACGAGGAGGTAGAGTCCACTAACTCCCAGGTTCGCACGCTGATGGCGATTTTGATTTTGTCTTCCATTGGAACGGGCATCGTCCTGGGCATCTACACGCAACGGAATATGAGGCAGGTTTCCGGGGCATTCCGCGCCTCGCTCGAGGAAGCGCACGAGCGGGCGGATGAGCTCATCGAGAGCCGGCAATGGCTCCAGACCACGCTGGAATCGGTGGGCGATGCCTTAATCGCTTGCAATCAGCAGCGCCGCGTGGAACTTATGAACCCAGTGGCTCAGCACCTGACCGGCTGGACACTGGAAGACGCGAAAGGGAGACGGCTCGAAACCATCTTCTGCACGATCGATGAGGAAACACGGGAGCCGGTAAAGAATCCCGGTGCCTGGACGGAGATTAAAGACCCCGCGGCGAAGAATCATTCGTGGCTGATCGCCAAAGACGGCACGGAGTACTTAATCGATCAAAGCGCCGCCCCGATTCGCGATGCCAAAGGCGCAGTCGCAGGCGTGGTGCTGGTCTTCCGCGACATTACCGACCTGCGGCGAAGAGATGAGGCGCTGATGGCGCATGAGAAGCTGGCCGTCGCGGGACGTCTTTCCGCCAGCATCGCGCATGAGATTCATAACCCGTTGGACTCGGTCGCCAATCTTCATTACCTGATGGCGAACGAGAACGATCCTGCTCTGCAGCAGCGATACCTCAGCATGGCACAGCAAGAACTCAACCGTACCCTGCAGATCAGCCGGGCCATGCTCGGCCTTTATCGCGAGCCGAAGGCTCCAGTGGAAGTAGATCTGCGTGAGTTACTCGAAAGCGTATTGCTATTGCTCGACCGGCAGTTGAAGGACCAGTCCATCGCGATCGACCGGAGGCTGGGTGATGGCGATACCATCCAGGGGTTCCCTGGCGAGTTGCGGCAGGTATTCACCAATCTGATCACCAACGGAGCCGAAGCATCAGGACGGGGCGGACGGGTCCAGGTCATGGTCGAGTCTTCGTTCCCCGCGGATAACCGTCCAGGCGCACTGGTGACAATTACCGACAGCGGTCCGGGCATTCAAGAAGCCCATCTAGCCAAACTTTTCAAGCCCTTCTTCACCACAAAAGGGGAACACGGAACCGGCCTCGGGTTGTGGGTGAGCCGGGGAATTGTAGAGAAGCATGGCGGCAGAATCGACCTGACCAACAGCACGGACCCGATTTTTCCCGGAGCAGCGGTGCGGGTTTTTCTCCCCACGCTTGGGCCGGCGGCGGCGATGGCGGGCGCGGGCAACTACCGCGGTCAGCAGTCGCTTTCCTAGGAGATGCGGGACTCGATGCGTTTGCTCAAATTCGATGAGGTCATCCCCATCGTCTCCTGTCGAACCGGTGGGAGCCCCCTGCTTCAGCAGGGGAGCGACGCTTCAGCGTCGCGGAAAGAGTTCCATATCCCAAGCGGGCTTTAGCCCCGGGCCATGCTCCCCCGCATGAATGCGGGGGCTCCACCATCCGCTTATTCCCTGAAGAACAATGAGTTTTCCGCAGCCAGTCAGGGGCGGCGCGCTACAAAGCGCAGCCGCATGTAGTCGGCAGTCCAGTTCCCCTCGTGATCGCATAGAACCGGCTTCAGCAGGCCGACGATCTGGTCGATTGCTGCTGGCCTCTCGGCGGCAGGCAACTGTTGAAGGACGCTGCTGCGGAAGGTCTGGAGCCAGTCGGCCATGCCCGAGGGAAGCGGCGTGGGACGCGGCGTCAACGTGGCCTCCTCAACCAGGAAGCCGTGCCTCTCCAGCATGGCGCGATACTCGATATTGCTGAAGAAGCGATTGTTTTCGATGCGCTCCGGCGGTAGGCCGCGGGTAGTCAAAACCGCCAGCAACGCTACGCGAATGGCGGCTATGTTTCCCTGCCCGCCACACTCGGCCACGAAACGGCCCCCTGGCTTCAGCGCCCGGTATACTCCCTCCAGAACAGCGTCCTGATCGCGCATCCAGTGCAACGCCGCGTTGGAAAAAACAGCGTCAAATTCCTGGTCGAAGGGCAGCGCTTCCCCGCTGGCGTAGCGCGCGTCCACACCCCGCTCCTTGGCTGCGGCAATCATCGGCGGCGAGGAGTCGACTCCGACCATCGTTGCTCCTGATCCGGCGATCCGTTGGGTCAGGAAGCCGTCCCCGCACCCCAAGTCAAGAATGCGTTCGCCCGCCTTGGGCTGCAGCGCCTCCACCAGCGAGCCGGCGAGCAACGCCACAAAACGGCCATTCCCGGCATATAAGGATGCATCCCAGGTTTGCTGCATGGCTCCATTTTAGGGCTTTCAGATCGAGGCGACTGGGAGGAGTGTGAGATCGTCGACCAACCCTACTTCTTTCTGGACGAAAGGCTCCGCATAGCGGACGCCGCCCAGTAGACCGTAGTGGCGAGCAACGGAAAAGGTGCGTTCGCGGATCTCATCGTGGGGCACAAAAAGGCTCCCGCCGGCCGGCTGATCCGCATATTGCGAGCGATAAGCCAGCAAAGCGCGAAAACGGTCCTCGATGAAGGGCGTAATGTCGACGACAAAGCTCGGCCGGGTGTCAGCATAGAGGCTGGCGTAGACAATCTTGAACGGCCTAAAGGGCGGATCGCCGGTCTCGATTTTGGCCAGGCCGGCGAGGAAGCAAGCCTCATAACCCAGCGCCGAGCTGTTGTAATGGTCGGGATGCCGTCCCTGCCAGTAGGGCAGAATCACCACTCGAGGCCGCAATTGGCGTAGTTTACGAACGATCTTGATGCGGTTCTCCCAGGTATTTTCCACCCGGCCGTCAGGGATATCGAGCGCACTTCGCCAGTCGACGCATAGGATGCGGGCGGCCTCCTCGGCCTCCGTGGCCCTGTCCTGGGCAGAACCGCGGGTACCGGCCTCGCCTTGGGTCAGGTCAAGAATGGCCGTACGCAGCTTTAGAGAATGCATGCGCAAAAGCGTGCCGCCACAGGTTTGCTCCACATCGTCCCGATGGGCGGCGATGGCAAGAACGTCGACCGGGGCAGGGTCGCTCATGCTGGGGAAGATTTAATACGTCGTGTTGTCGTCATCGCTCGGCGCGTCCATGTAGGCCACATCGTAAGCCGTGCCCACCACGGTCACCTGGGAGTTGTCCATCGACGCACCAGTGGCAGTGTTGTAGATGTACACCTGCCCACCCTCGGCGGTATAGATCTTATTCAAACCGATCACCGCGGCGATGCCGGTCGCATCGCCCTTGTAGGAGTCGATCATCGTAACCGAATTGCTCGCCGTGTTGAACATGGTGAGGCAACCGAGGTCTGTGGTCGCGCCTTGATGATAGCGTTCGCCCTGAGTACAGAGCTGCGACCCGACCCAAAGCGTATTGTTGTCAGCGAATAGCATCTTCAGATGCGTCCCATCGCTAATGGAGTAGGTACCCGTGACCGCCTTGGCGTTGGTATCGAGTATCGAAAGGTAACCGGCCAAATAGCCATCGGGCTGCAATTGCTGCCCTGCAAGGTACAGGAGATTTGCATTCTGGATGGCATCGGTATCGCCGCCCGGAATGGGCACCGTGGCAGTCACAGTGGTGGGAGCGCCGGGCGGTATGGGCGCACCGCTCTGGATAATGACCCCGGCGACCGGCAGGAAGCTGACACTTGCCTGGACGCCGCCACACTCCGGTCCGCAGTTGAGCACAAACGCCGTCGTGCCATCCGCGGAGAAAACCGCCTTGGTGGGCCTATCAAAGTTACCCGGCACCGGCAGCAAGCAGTACACGGGCAGGTTTTGCGGCTCGCAATCTGCCGCGTTGGCGGGGGCGTGTTGATTGGCCTGCAATTTATAGACGCTGTAGACCAGGTTGCTGTCCTGCACGAAAGCCAAGGCCACAGAGCCACTAGGGTTGATGGAAACGCGGTAGACGTTGGGCAAATTCAACCCATAGCTGGTACCGAGATTCCGGTCCTGTATGGTGACGGTGTGCGCCGTCTGGTTGGCTGCAAACACATACCTTTGATCGCGCGAGATAAAAACGCTGGAGGACGCCCCGGGCAAGCTTACGGTGGTTGTTTGCTTTTCGCTGGCGTAACTCAACAAAGCGTAGCTGCCATCGCCGGCGCCGTAGACTGCACCGGCCTGCTCTTCCGGCATGTTTTGGATGGTCAGCGGATCCGCTCCCGAGTACCCCGCGATAGCGAAGGAGGCAACTTTGTTGTTAAAGCTGTGACGGATGTCGTAGTAGGCGTCCACGATCTCGAGCGTGCCCTTGGTCAGGGCGCCAGGGTTCTGGACCGCAATGAGAACGCGGTTGAGAATCCCGCTGGGGGGAAGAGCCCGGCCGCCAAAGTAATAGCTCTGGCCGCATCCGGTCAGGAAGAATACAGAGCAGGCTAGCGCAGAAAGGGCACACAACGACCGGAGACTTCTTTTGTTCAACCTAAGACCTCACCAGAATCACCACGCGGCGCACATGCGGGAAAGGCCAAGTATAACAAAGCGGCGGGTTGGCTTTCGCGCTCCGGGTGGCTTAGCATAGTTAGACTTACCCTATGAAGAATCGGCTTACAGAGATCTTCGGAACCCGAACCGTGCTCTGCGATGGCGCCATGGGAACCAGCCTGTATGCTCGCGGCATCTTCATCAACCGCTGCTACGACGAATTAAATCTTTCCCAACCGGAACTGGTAAGAACCGTCCACGAGGAGTATCTGCAGGCGGGCGCGGAGATTATCGAGACCAATACTTTTGGCGCCAATGCCCTGCGTTTGCAGCGCTATGGCCTGGCGGACAAGGTGATCGAGATCAACCGGGCCGGGGTTGAAATCGCGCGCAAGGCAATCAACCAGCGAGCCGACAAGCAAAGCGGGAAGGTGTGGATTGCAGGTGCTGTCGGACCCCTGGGCGCACGACTGGAGCCGCTGGGAAAGATCGGGCTCGATGAGGCGCAGGCAGCTTTTGCGGAGCAGATTCGCGGCTTGGCGGAGGGCGGAGTCGATCTGCTGCTGATCGAAACCGTTTCGGCGTTGAACGAGGCGGAGCAGGCCATCCTTGCGGCGAAGTCCACGGCTCCGTCGCTGCCCATTTTGGTGATGGTGACGGTCGATGAGGATGCCAACTGCCTGGATGGCTCTTCCCCAGAGACGGCCGCCGCCCGGTTAACCGAATGGGGTGCCGATGCTATCGGCTGCAACTGCAGCGTAGGACCGGCGACGGTGCTGACCGCCATCGAACGCATGGCTGCAGTCACCGACCTGCCCCTGGTCGCGATGCCCAATGCCGGCATGCCGCGTGCCGTGGAGGGGCGAAACATTTACCTCTGCTCGCCGGAATACATGGCCAGCTTCGCCCGCAAGCTGGTCAAGGCCGGGGTGCAATTTGTTGGCGGCTGCTGCGGCACCACGCCCGGTCACATCCGGTCGATGAAATCGTCCCTGCGCGCGATGGACGCGATGGATGTCACCCACCACGCAGTCAAGGAAGCGCCGGTTGCGTCTGAGATCGTACCCGCTCCCATGGCTGAGCGATCGCGCCTGGGTGCACTGATTTCCGGCGGCACCTTTGTCACCATGGTGGAGATGGTTCCTCCCAAAGGTATCTCCTGCGAACGCGAGCTCGCGGCGGCCAAGATGCTGCGGCAAAGCGGGGTCCACATCATCAACGTTCCCGACTTGTCTCGTGCCGCGCCGCGCATGAGCGCGCAGAGCTTATGCATCCAGATTCAGCAGACCGGCGTGGAAGCCCTGTTGCACTACACCTGCCGGGACCGCAACCTGCTGAGCATCCAATCCGACCTGCTGGGGGCTTCTTCGATCGGCTTGAAGAATGTTCTTTGCCTGACCGGGGACCCGCCCAAGCTGGGCAATTACCCGGATGCGACGGCAGTGTTCGATGTGGATGCTATTGGGCTGGTGAACATCGTACGGCGATTGAACCACGGGTTGGATTTGGGCAGCAATCCCGTTGGTGTTTCGAGTGGCTTGACCATTGGCGTGGCCGCTAATCCTGGCTTGCCGGATATGGACAACGAGATTCGGCGGTTCGCTTACAAGGTAGAGGCGGGTGCGGAATATGCGATTACCCAGCCCGTGTTTGACCTGAAGCTGCTGGAGGCTTTCCTCAAGCGCATTGAGGGCTTTCGCATCCCGGTCATTGCGGGGATCTGGCCGCTGACCAGCCTGCGAAATGCCGAATTTATGAAGAGCGATCTGCGCGTCTCCATGCCCGACGAGATCCTGGTCCGCATGCAAAAGGCGGAGACTCCTGAGCAGGCGCGCGCGGAAGGAATCCTCATCGCGCGGGAGATGCTGGCGGCCGCACGCTCGATGGTCCAGGGGGTGCAGGTTAGCGCACCGTTTGGCCGGTACCCCTTAGCGGTAGAGATTCTGGAGGTTGTTCTACCCCAGGAGAGGACTGTCGTTGGCAACGTTTGAAGAATCACTGAAACAATTGGAGGGCATCGTCGCTCAACTGGAGCGCGGTGATCTGCCGCTCGAAGACTCGATCAAGATGTTCGAGGAGGGCATGCGCCTCTCGGCGCAATGCAAGCAAGAGCTGGATAGCGCGGAGAGCAAAGTGCAAATCTTGCTCAAGCAACGCGACGGTTCCATCAAGGCCGAGCCTTTCCCTCTGAAATAGAAGCTGTAGAATTATGCAAAAAGAGCGAGAAAAGCGAGAAAAGCCCCTCCATGAGAGGCTTACCTTCCCCTGACAAGACTGTTAAATATTTTGTTTTCAAGTATTTGAATCTATCGAATGCTGCACGAAGGCGACCAGGTCGTCTCCAATCAAATTGGGCGGCGTGATCAGGAAGCGTGGCTTGCCTGCCAGCAGCCGCAAAGACACCTGGCTCCATTGCGGAATGAGTTCCTGTCCCGAAGAACGTAATAACACGGCGTCGGCGCGGTCTAGGAAGAGTCGCGCGGAATCTTTGAAGTCTGCTGTGGTATGATCCAGAACCGTGAGATAGAGATCGGGACGCAGAAACTGCAGCAAGCTGTTGGACTCGAAGATCATGTTCTCAGCCGCGGCAATTTCCTGACGGATACGCGGCATGGCGTCGGCCAGGCGGCCGATGCGGGTGCGGACCCAGAGCGAGCGTCTGGCCCCGGCGGCTAGAAAGCGGGCGCTGTCAGTGCCGGTATTGGGATCGCGCTCAGCGCTGATGGCGATCGTGTGCTCGTCCGTCTGGCAGTCACAGGGCTCACCATTGGCGCTGCAGAAACCGTGACCGAACTGGGTGATCTTGCAGGCGGTCCAGTTGCGTTCAGGCAATCGGGAGATCAGAGCGGCTACCACTGAGGTCTTGCCTACGCTCCGCGAGTGCCCCCCTACCACCACGATGGCCATCTACTTTTCCCCTGCCCTGGAGGCCAACCGGGCCAGCGTCGCCAGTTCCTTCAAGTATTGCCTGACCGGCTTGGCTGGGGTTCCCCAAAAGAGGATTCCCGGTCCGAGAAGTTTCTTCTTGGGCAAGATGCCACCTTGGCCCCCAACGATAACGCCGGGGCCGATCAGAGCATGATCGCCCATGCCCACCTGGCCGCCCAGGATTGCGCCGTCACCCACCGTACTGGAACCAGAAATGCCGGTCTGGGCAGCGATGACGACATTGCGTCCGATATTGCAGTTGTGACCGATGTGAATCAGGTTGTCGAGCTTGGTCCCGCGGGCAATCCGGGTTTCTTCCAGGGCTCCGCGGTCAATGGTGGTGTTGGCGCCCACCTCAACGTCGTCCTCGATGATCAGAGTGCCCTGCTGGGGGAATTGGGTGTACTCCCCAGTCACCCGATCGCGAACGTAGCCGAAGCCATCGGCGCCCAGCACCGCCCCAGCATGAACCACTACCCGATCGCCGAGGGTGACGCCGGAGTAGATGACGACCCGGGGGTAGATGCGGCAATTGCTGCCGATGGAGACGCCGGCACCGATCACTGCTCCGCTGCCAATGGTCGTGGCTGCGCCGATGCTGGCTCCCTCTTCAATGACGGCATAGGGGCCAATCGAGACGTCTCCGGCAATCTGCACTCCAGGAGCGACCACAGCGGTAGCGTGGATGGACGGAGAGGGTGGCGCGCCACGCAGCAGGACCGCCGCCTGGGCGAAGGCCAGCCGCGGCTGGGGAAGGCGCAGAACCGGTTTGCTGCCGTTGAGATTCCCAACCTGCGTCGATACGAGAACCGCAGCGGCGGAAGAGGCGAGCGCGGCTGCTAAGGAAGCTTCTTCTTCGGCGAAGACCAGGCATCCGGGCCCAGCCGCCGCTATGCTGGAGACCCTGGTGATAACCGGGTCCGCCGAGCCGCGATCGACCTCCGCCCCGAGGTTTCGAGCCAGTTGACTCAGCGTGATGGTCGCGGGCAAGTTGTCGCTCCTGTTACGACTCAAGTGTAGATCGCGGCCTCGCCCTGTGGCCGGGTCTTCCAGCGGCGGTGCACCCAAAGCCATTGGTCAGGATACTGGCGAATGTAGTCCTCAATGATCTTGGTGAACAAGGCGGTATTGGCAACCGCGTCCGCCTCCACATCTCCGGTACATGCCAGGCTCAGGGGCGCACCGAAACGCAGCACATACTGCTCGGTTGACTCTTCCCAGAGGAGAAAGCCGGGCAGCACCTGTGCCCCAGTCTTCAGGGCAACACGCGCCAACCCGGATCCGGTACAGGCGGGGTGGCCGAAGAAATCGACGAACGCACCCTGGGGTGGGGTCATGTTGGTGTCCATCAGGATGCCCACTGTCTCCCCGCGCCGCATGGAGGCCAGCAGGCCGCGGGCAAAGTCATCCTTGTGCAGCACTTGATTGCCGTGCAGGCAACGGATCTGGTTGACCAGGTGATCGACCAGCGGGTTATCCAACCGGCGGATGACGATGCTCATGGGATATCCCATCAGCGAGTGATAGAAGCTGGATAATTCCCACGCGCCCAGATGGCCGGTAAGGATGAGAACTCCTTTGCCCTGATCGCGCGCCGCCAGGTAATGCTCCAGCCCCTTATAGCGGATAAAGCGGTTGGTCATTCCCGGGGTGTAACGCGGCATCTGGCAGAATTCAGCCAGCAACCAACCCAGATTGCGGTAGAGCTTGCGCAAGATCTGTTGCCGCTCAGCTTCAGTCTTCTGGGGGAAAGCCAGGGTGAGATTGCGATGGCCAGCGCGGCGCAGACGCGGCGTGAGGACCAGGGCGACCCGTCCCACAAGCGCTCCCACTCGCCGGGCGACACCCCTCGGAGGCAAGCCGAGAAGCTTCACCAGGGTCCAAACGAGTATGAATTCCAGTCTTCTTCGCATCCGCTTCCACAGCGGCCCCCGGCCACTTCAGTTTAAACGGTGGCGGAGAAAAAAACTGCCCGGGATCCCCGGGCAGTTCTCCATGATACGAGGCATCGTCGAGCAAAAGGGAGACAGGGATGAAAAGCTATTTCCTAACCTCGGAGAAGTACTTGGCCACCGTGCGCACAAACGGCTTTGCATCCTCCGGGGTGGCAACTTCACCCTTCAGGATCTGTGCGCCAGGGTGAGCGACGCCATAGAACGTGCGCGTGGCATCCGTATTTTCGGTGACCACAGCTCCGGTGAGGTCGATGCCGGCAAAGAGCCCCTTGGCACGGGAATAGGTAAGCAACTCGGCATTGAGTTTCCAGTCGGTCGCAGCCTGGGAGTCGCGGCCTACTGGGCCCGCCGCGGCTGAGGCGTCGCCACCGATCTTGAACTTGTTTTTCAAGAGGTCCTGAAAGCCCTTATCGTTGACTGCCACGAGAACCAGGTCCGTGGATTGGCCACCGATCTGAAAGCCAAAGCTCCCTCCGGCGATCACGATAAAGGCAGGAGCGCTCCAGCCATGGCCGGTGCGGCACGTAACCACACCCTGGCCGTACTCCGCACCTACCAGGAAAGCGCCCTTTTTTACACTGGGAACAACCCCGACACAAGTGGCCTGAGACATAATCTGGTTCGGAATCGCCTTGTCCGGGGTCGCCATGATCGCGTCCAGGACGTCCTTGGCGCTGGCGAGGCGCGCCTCGATCGTCGCTTTATCGTCGGCTGCAGAGGCAGACAAGGTGGTGAGGGCCATTCCAAGCGCACAAAAAATTGCCAACATCTGTTTCATGGTCTTTCAGATCTCCAGGCGGGACATTGGTCCGCACGTTACTAAATTCACTGCCGTGGACGTGGCGTTTTCAGGAAAAACCGCTCTCATTCAAGCAGGCAAGAGGAAATCACGCTTCGATGCGCCCTTTGCGGGACATTCTTCAACCCTCGAGCTCGCTGGGAGGAAGCAGACCTAGGCACGCTTAGTTGCAGTGATGCAGAAATTGCGCAAGAAGTAGAGCCAAATGCAGGATAGAGCAGAAATGCGATGCAGACCCTAAAAAAAATGGGGGCTGGTGATTGCAAAGTTCGCCATCAGAAGCCCCGTCCCCAGATCTGCGTTGTTTCTAAAGTAACTTTCTTCCAAGAAGGGTAACCAAGCAATGTCACCAAGGTACCCTGACCTTAAGTACCCCTTTCTGGCTGGGAGGCGCTATTCCGGCGCTGGGGTGACAATTGCGTTCGTAACCGCATAAATGGAGAGGGCGATGCGGTTCTCCACCCCTACCTTACGCATGAGTTTGGCCACATGCGCCTTTACTGTTCGCTCTTCGATGCCCAGCGTCCTGGCAATCTCGCGGTTGGATCGAGCTGCGACGAGAAGTTTGAGCACCTCCGTCTCCCGAGCGGTGAACTGGGCTGAGGCAGGAATCGCAGTACGGGACGGTTTGGTCGCGCGATCGACGAAAATCGACAACACCCGCCGCGGAGCCCAGATGGACCCCTGGCTGACGATCTCGATCGCCTGCTCGACCTGCTGGGGCGTGGCATTGGCTTCGAGATAGGCCTTGGCGCCCGAGCTGATGGCTTGCAAGATGACTTCATCATTGGCTTCCGGGCCCATAACGACGAGGCGGACATCGGGCCGCAAACCATGGATGGTGCCCACTAACGGCAAGGGAAGCTTGTCGCCGTGGAGCCCGATCAAGGCGAGCTTGAATTCGTGATCGGCCAGGAACTGCGGCAGCTCGAAGACCACAAATTCAATGCGGGGATGATCCTGAAAGAGGGTGACAAAACCTTGCACACGGATAGGCTCGGGTTCAAGCAGCGCTACCCGCAAACGGGAGAGTGATTTGGTTGGCTCAGCCATCACAACTTTGGCAGCACGCATGAATTGGGAGGGAAAGGAGCCGACGCGGCAGTGACGGTGACGAAAGACTGCTCGCGAATCCAAAGGTCAGAGTAAATTGACATGCAACTCCTTAAGAGAAAGCCGGCACGGCAGAGCCGAGCGCGGTGAAAAAAGAGATAGAGGGGGCCTCATGCTGGAAACTGCATCTTACGGCAGCCCGGGGTCATTGACAATCATTTGCAGTGGCATAAACGCTCGAAGATTGCGGAGAAATTGGGACGATGGGTGTGTGTTTCCTCAGCTGCTTCCGTGCCGGGGATCTTCACCGGCACACACGTACGAGAACAAATCAAGGCGCTTTACGGCCCGACTAACGTTGTGCCCTGATACAGAGCAGGAGTTTTTCCGCCGCGTTTAGGCCGCACCGTTCGAAAACCGGAGTTTTCTGAAGTGTGCTTAGGTCGTGGCCATCAAAAACCACGGTCTTCGGCAGCCTCCGGAGCCATCCTGTTGAAGCCGCTGGACCATAGAGGAAACACGCTATACGATGAGGACGTAGCTCCGGCATTGCAGTTACCTACAAATCCCTCGGGGTAAAGGCATTGATTAAACAGGACATCATCCACCAAGTAATCGCCAAGACCGGACTACCGCGCAATAAGGCGGAGGCCGCGGTCGACACGGTTTTCGAAAGCCTGAAAAAGGCTCTGGCGTCGGGCGACCGGATTGAGCTCCGAGGCTTCGGGGTCTTCAATGTCCGCCCACGCAAGACAGGGATTGGCCGCAATCCGCGGACCGGCGCGGAAGTCACCATCACTCCAGGCAAGGCTGTTCGCTTTAAGCCAGGCAAGGAACTTCACCTGCTGGATTCATAACCCTGGCCCATGGCAGCACCGACTTCTGCGGACCGGATTTCCTGTCGAACTCGTTGGCGTTGGCAAACTCCATGCGGCTTTCCTTAATGAAAGCCGCACACGCTAACCTGTTTGGAGCCTCGTGCAGGAAATCCGCGGATAACCCGCTTTTCCCGCGTCCTGAAGAGCTCGCGGATTTTCCACAGAGGACGACCCACTCCATTGCGTGGCTACCCCTATGCCTGCTGGTGGTGAGTATCTTCACCACCGCGAGCACAGGCGCGCTACTCATGCGCAACTTTCGCCAGAACCAGCCGCCGCTGACTAACGAGGGCGATCTTTTTCCGCTGCATTGGATCTGGAATCATCCCTCGGCACTGGCCAGTGGATGGTCGTTTTCGCTGGCTCTTTTGGCGATTCTGCTGGCCCACGAGGCGGGGCACTATTTCCTCTGCCGCCGTCATGGCATTAGCGCTTCGTGGCCCTATGTATTGCCCGCGCCCACGCTCAGCGGAACCGCCGGCGCTGTCATCCGGATCCGCTCGCGGATTCCCTCTCGCCGCGCGTTGATCGAGGTAGGCATCGCAGGACCGATTGCCGGATACGTGGTAGCGCTTCCCACATCAGTCTTAGGCATCCTGCTTTCCCGTCCGGTCGACGCCAGAACGGCTCCGGCGTTAGTTCAGTTTCACCAACCGTTGACCATCGCGCTCCTGGACCGCATCCTCGCAGCCTGGGTTCCCGGTGTGCCTGCTCTGGCCAATTTGCTCCCTCATCCCATCCTGATTGCCAGTTGGGTAGGTCTCTTTGTCACTTCGCTTAACCTCATCCCCGCGGGACAGCTGGATGGCGGCCACATTCTCTATGCGATTTCTCCCCGATGGCATCGCCGGCTGACATACGTGGTGCCGGTTTTGCTGCTGATCATGGGCCTGACTCTGTGGACCGGATGGGTGCTGTGGGGAGCGATTCTGTTTTTGCCGGCGATGCGCCATCCACATGTTCCCTATTTCCCACGGCTGCACGGCAAGCATCGCTGGCTTTGCGTGCTGGCGCTGGCGATTCTGTTGCTGACGTTTCTGCCCGCTCCGTTTTTCGGGACTAGCATCCTGGATTTGTTCCGATAGAGAAAATAGCAGTCGCTCCACTACGGTTTTCGAAACATTTCCACGAGAGATCCACTGAACTGCAGATCCCTCGACTTCGCTCAGGATGACAAATTTAGGCGCAGTGGTCCACCTAGGCATAGGTGGAACTGGATGGACAGGGGACAGCGGCGCCTACCTCAGCAGCCGTTTCCGAGAGATGGAGAGAGCCGCAGGATCGCCGGCATAGAGCGGTGGTGTCCCCGTTCCTCTGATCTCAGCCGGCTACATCAGGTTTACGGCGTCGACGTCGACTATGACGTTTCGGCGCGGAATGCCTAGCGCCTCTGCTTGCGCGAGGCCTGCGCGCAGCGTTTTTGCCAGGGCTTGCCGCTGGGCTGCCTTGAGCAAAAGATGGAAACGATAGATGCGCTTAATGCGTACGATCGGCGCGCTTGCGGGCCCCAGCACGCGCACGTGCTGCAGCTGCATGGCGGCGAAGCACTTGCCCAGGCTTGTGGCCCAGGCGGCGGCTTCCTCCAAGCGGGGGCTCTGAATGATGATGTTGGCCAATACCGCGTGGGGCGGGTAGTGCATCCACTTGCGGTACTGCATCTCCCTTTTTGCAAATGCCTCGAAGTCATGCGCGGCCGCGCACTGGATGGCGTAATGCTCGGGGTAATAGCTCTGCACCAGGACGTTGCCGGGCAGATCTCCACGGCCGGCACGGCCGGAGACCTGGGTGAGCAGTTGGAAGACGCGTTCCGCGGCCCGGAAGTCCGGTAAGCCCAAGGCATGGTCTGCTCCCACAACGCCGACAAAGGTGACCCCGTGGATATCGTGGCCCTTGGCGATCATCTGCGTGCCCACCA
Source organism: uncultured Acidobacteriaceae bacterium (assembly GCA_963743365.1). GTDB lineage: Bacteria > Acidobacteriota > Terriglobia > Terriglobales > Acidobacteriaceae > PALSA-350. The sequence goes on along the minus strand of CAVUQE010000004.1, from coordinate 319,315 downwards.
GCAAGTTGATGTGCCCACTGTGAAGACGATCGAGAAGGTGCTCCATATCGAAGCGGTTACGGATGGTATCGCGATCCATGCGACCGATACGGGCCTGGGGAAAGAGCTCTTGCAGACGCTCTTCGCCTTGCTGAGAGCCAGCGCCCAGATAAAAGAGATGTTCGCTGTCGCATTTTGGGCACCGTTTGGGCACGGTTTTCACGTATCCGCAATAGTGACATTTGAGCCGCTGACCCGAGGGGCTGGCAACCGTCTCTCCCGGTAGGATGGGCTTGTGATGAGTGAGAGCAATGGCGCAGTTCTCGCATTGCAGCTTCTCCCCACAAGCGCGGCATAGTACAGCAAAGGAATAGCCGCGGCGGTTGAGCAGGATAATGGCTTGCTCTCCGCGGTCCAGGGCGGCCTTGGCCCTCTCCAACAGTTCGCGGGAGAAGATACTCTCCTGGCCCGTCTGCTGAAACTCCTGGCGCATGTCCACCAGGTCGACCACGGGCAGTGGGCGCCGGTTGACTCGCTCCTTCATCGTGATCAAAGAGTACTTGCCCATCTCCGCATTGCGCCAGGATTCGAGCGACGGAGTGGCGGAGCCGAGGACGACGGTGGCACGGCTGATTTTGGCCCGCATCACGGCGACATCGCGAGCGTGGTAGCGGGGAATTTCCTCCTGTTTGTACGAGGTGTCATGCTCTTCGTCGACGATGATGAGACCGAGGTTCACTACCGGCGCGAAAACTGCCGAACGGGTGCCGACCACAATGCGCGCGTCACCGCGCCGGATACGATACCACTGCTCGGCGCGCTCGTCAGGGGTGAGCGCGGAGTGCAAGAGGGCCACGCTGGCGCCGAAAAAGGAATACAACTGACCCGCCATCGCTGGAGTGAGACCAATCTCCGGAACCAGGAGAATGGCGCAGCGGCCGGCGAGCAGCGCGCGCTGCATGGCCGCCAAGTACACTGCCGTTTTGCCCGAGCCAGTCACGCCGTGCAACAGGCAAGCGCTAAAGACTTCACTATCGAGCGCTGCCACGATCTGGTTTAGCGCTATGTTCTGGGCATGGTTGAGCACGTGCTGAACATGCGGCACCGCTCGGGCTAGATGAAACGCTGCAGGCCGTTCTTCGATGATCACCAAACCCCGCTTCACCAGGGTCTGCAAGGTCGTCGCAGGCAGGTCCAGGCGGCGCAAGGCGGGAATTGGCAACTCGCCGCCCGCGCCGGCAAGTTCGGCGAGAATGGCAAGTTGATTGGCATTGAGCTTGGGCGGCCTTGCATCCGCGACCAGCACCGCATAGCGCAGCATACGGCGGGCATCACGTGGGGCGGCTTCGGTTTCGCGCAGCAGCCACTTCTTGCGCAGCATGCCGGTCAACAATTCCGCTGTGGCTCCTGTGGCATGACGCAGGGTTCCACTCTTTGCCGGTTGCCCGTCAGAGAGATAGTTGAGCACTGTGTACTCGAGGTTCTGTTCGTACGGGGTGAGGCGCGAGCGGCGCGATGATCCCTGCTGAGCGCCATCGAGCAGGATGGCTTGGCCGACTTCGCTGATGCGATAGCTAGTCGAGCGGCGCACCTCTGCCATGAGCGGAAGCATGCTGCGGAGCACCTCGCCTAACGGCGCGACGTAGTACTGCGCTATCCAGGCGGCCAACTCCATGAGCTCGCCGTTGAGGATTGGCTCCTGGTCAAGCACCGCTTCGATCGGCCGCGCCTCGACTGGCGGAGCTTCATCGTGCAAGCGGGTGACCACCCCTATCAACTTTTCGTTGCGGAAAGGTACGACCACGCGACCGCCGACGGGAGGATCGTCCTCAGCCTTTAGCTTGTAGGTGAAGGCACGGTCGAGCGGTACCGGCAGTACGACATCACAGAAGGTAGACATTAGCGAGTTGGAACGGACAATCCCAGCTCTGCCATAGCCAGCTTGAGGTCCTGCCAGGCTTCTTTTTTCTGCCGCGGGTCGCGCAACAGGAACGCCGGATGATAAGTCACGATCAGCTTTGTTCCGCGGCAGGCGTGGATGCGCCCACGCAGTCCGCTGAGGGAGGATTTGACGCCAAGCAGATAAGTTGCGGCTGTCGAACCCAGCGCCACCAAGACTTCGGGCCGGACCACATCAATCTGCTGGAAGAGAAAAGGAGAACAGGTGTTGGCCTCCTCCGGCTCGGGCACGCGATTCTGGGGCGGCCGGCACTTCACGATGTTGGCAATGTAGACCTGCTCCCGCTTCAGTCCCGTGGCAGCGATCATATTATTGAGCAGCTGGCCGGCGCGGCCGACGAAGGGTAGCCCCTGGGCGTCTTCGTCCGCACCTGGCCCTTCTCCCACAAACATCAGGCGCGCGTTGGGGTCACCGTCTCCGAAGACGATCTTGTTGCGGCCGCGGCTGAGTGCGCAGCGGGTACAGTCGCCGATTTCGTACTGGATTGCGCGCAGCGCTTCGGCACGGCTTGGCGGAGAAACAAACGAGCCGACACCCGGCTGCAAAGGAAGGGGCTTGCGTGGAGGAATAACGGGCTCCTGTGAAGGAAGTGAGATGGGGACGGGACCGACCTCTATCGCCACTTCGCCAAACTGGGAATCGCTGCGACGATAAAAGTCGTAGATACCAAGATCACGCAGGAACTGCATGTGCGCGGCGATGGCTTGTTGCGATTGGGAATCGAACGGCATGAGGAACCGGATCTCTTATAGCTTACATGCGCAAACAGAGAACCGGTTTCTCTCCCTACTCCTGCAGCTTGGAGTTGCTCGATACCAAGCCGGTCTCCGCGACCAGCGAAGCCGGCCGGCGCAGGGCAATCACTTCATCGAGGATGCGACTCGCCAGTTCACGCTTCGTCATCTCCGGCAATTCAATGGCGGTTTTGGGGGTCAGAAAGGTGGCGGCATTGCGATCCGAATCAAAACCCAACCCGGGACGAGAGACGTCGTTCAAGACGATCGCATCGGCCCCCTTACGCACGAGCTTGTCGCGGCCATGCACTAAGAGATTTTCCGTTTCGGCGGCAAAGCCGATCACCAGAGTCCCCGGCCGTTTAGCGAGCACCACTTCGCGCAGAATGTCCTCGGTTGGCTCGAACTCGAGGGTAATTGGCCCTGTCCGCTTCATCTTCTGCTCGGCCAATACTTTTGGACGGTAGTCTGCAACGGCGGCGGCTTTGATGACGATGGTGGCCTGATCGAGGCGGCTCAGAACGGCTTGGCGCATCTCCTCCGCGCTGACGACGGAGACAAGTTCGCAGTTGGCCGGTGGACGGAGCGACGAGGGGCCGCTAACCAAGACGACACGCGCTCCCCGGCGTTGCGCTTCCTCGGCCACGGCATAGCCCATCTTGCCGCTGGAGCGATTTCCCAGGAAGCGCACCGGATCGATGGCTTCGCGGGTTCCGGCGGCGGTTACGAGCACTGTTTCTCCCACCAGATCATTACGATGTTGGAGCTGACCCAGCACGGCCTCGACGATCGCGTCGGGCTCGGCCAAGCGTCCGCTCCCAATCATGCCGCAGGCCAGGGGTCCGCTTTCGGGCGGCACAAACCTCACCCCGCGCCCTTCTAAAATTGCCACGTTAGCCCGGGTAGCAGGATGCTCCCACATATTCACGTTCATCGCCGGCGCGACAATGACCGGCGCATGGGTTGCCAGAAACAGGGTGGTCAGGAAGTCGTCGGCCAGTCCGTGAGCGAATTTTGCCAGTATGTTGGCCGTCGCCGGGACAACCACCAGGGCTTCGGTCGACTGGGCTTCGCCAATATGCTCTATGGAGGAGTCGAGATCGCTCTCTTCGCTACCTGGCGCGGGCCATAAGCCGGTGATTACTTTGTGACCGGTAAGCGCGGCAAACGTCAGCGGGGTGATGAACTTCTGGGCCGCTTCGGTCATTACTACGTGCACGTCCAACGCCTGGCGCTGCAAGGATCGCACCACTTCGGCCGCCTTGTACGCGGCAATGCCACCAGAGACACCAACCGTGACCTTCATAGCGTTGATTGTACGACGGGGGGTGGGGAAGCCATTGGCCTGGATTTGCTGGTTGAATAGCGAAAGCCATGGTTGGGCTTCGCCCCTCTTTTTCGGGCCCGGGTACGCTTTGGCGAACCTGGGGCACCCGTCCCACTCCAACGGGTTAGTTAGGGCACCGACTCTACCAAGTGACCTGCGGAACGGGTGCGCGCTAGGAGTCGGCGTCGTGCGGGTCGTGTGCCTCGTACGGCTCGGGGATTACCGGTTCTTCGAGCAGCTCAGCCCGGGGCGGAGCTGCTGTGACCTTACCGGCGTCGATCTCTTCCTGGGCAACGCGGCAGGCCTTGTTGGAGCGGGAATCAATCAGTGGCTGGGACCCATTCTGAAGTTGCCGGGCGCGACGGGCTGCCATGACCACGTAGCGAAAATTGCTGTCAAGTCCGTTCTCTAGCGTCATTTGGGCTCCTGTCCAGGGTTGGTCGCCGGCAGTCAGGCGCGAGCGGCGTGCATGTCGAGCAGACCGAACGAGGCCAACACCGGTTCCAAGCGTTCGGTGGCGTTTGCTTGCCGGCATTTATCGGCAAGCTGCAACATGCGGGCGGTCTCAGGGTCTGGTGGCGCTCCATGACGCCTGGCCCTTTCCGCGATTACGATTGCTTTCAGCGATTCAACCGCATAATCAAGTTTATCGTTAACCAGAATATAACGATACCGGCGGTAGGCCTCGATCTCCCCTCTTGCTTTAGCTAACCGCCGCGCGATCTCCTGCTCGTCGAGGCTACCTTCGGCGACGCTCCGGTTCCTCAGGCGCATCTTCAACTCATCCGGGTTGGGAGGAAGGACAAAGATACTCACCGCAGCCGGATTGTCCTGCACTTGAGCGGCCCCCTGGACATCGATGTCCAGGAGCAAATCCTTGCCTGCCGCCTGGGCGTCGGTGAGAGAGCGGCGGGCGGTGCCGTAGTAGTTGCCGAAGACCTTGGCCCACTCCAGGAATTCTCCCTGATCGATCATTTCCTGGAACCGGGCAGGGGAAATGTAATGATACTCGCGATCCTGCTGTTCTGAGCCACGCGGTGCACGGGTGGTGTAGGAGACGGAGAATTCCAGGTTCGTGACCAGCGAACGGAGCTGAGCCACCAACGTCGATTTGCCGGAGCCGGAGGGAGCCGAAATGATGAACAGGATGCCAGCCAAAGTATTTACCTGATGATACAGCGGTCCGTTAGGTGCGCAGTCCCGCGCAAGTGTTACTCAAGATTCTGCACCTGTTCGCGGGCTTTTTCGATCTCCGATTTCATTCCGAGGCCCAAATCAGTAATTCGCTGACCGTTTCCGCTTACCCCGCCGGTCTTGGAAAGCAGGGTGTTGGCCTCGCGATTCATCTCCTGCAACAGAAAATCGAGCTTCTTGCCCATCTCGCCGCCAGCCTGCAACAGCGAATGAAAGTGCTGGATGTGGGTGCGCAGGCGGGTAACCTCTTCTTCCACATCGCTGCGCTCGGCGAGCATGGCTGCCTCCTGCAATACGCGGTCGCGGTCGACTCCGGCGTTGCCATTTAACAGGCCGGAGATACGCTGGCTGATGCGCTCAAAGTAGGCCTTTTGCACCTCCTGGCGCATGTGCGCGACCTGCGATACGGCGGTGTCGAGGCGCTCCATAGTTGCGGACAGTTCTTTAGCCAACGATGCGCCCTCCTGGCCGCGCATGCGATTCAATGCCTCCACCAGCGGGTCGATTTGTCCGGCTACGTCGTCTTCCAGCGCCTGCATCTCCTGGTCGCTGAAGCGTGTTTCGCCAGTCAGGACCCCGGGTAGGCGAAAAATGGCATTCAGATCCGGCTGTTGCTGGAGCGCGGTCTCGGTTGCGGCGGCGCGGAAGGCAGCGATGTAGCCCTGCAACAGGTCACGGTCAAAGTGAGCGCTGGCGCGAAGGCCGCGTTCCACCGTTAAGGTGACCTCCAGGTGGCCGCGCAGTACCTTTTCCTTGATCAGCCGGCGCAAACGCATCTCCAGCGATTCGGCTCCGGGCGGCATGCGCATGTGCAGATCGAGAAATCGGTGGTTGACGCTCTTCAGGCTGAGGTTCCAGGCCAAAGCGTCGTTTACCCGGCCGCTGACGCGGGCAAAGCCCGTCATCGAATAGATGGGGGAAGCTTTGGGAGAAGTTTTGCCGCTGGATGGGCTCAAAGCTCGACCTCGGCGCTTAGTGCAGGCTCAAGATTCGCAGGAAGCACATTTCCCGGGAACTCAGCCGGATCCATGAATTGCAACTGGTAAAGACGCTGGTAGGTGGCAGAGACGCGGAGCAATTCCTCGTGAGGGCCGATGGCGGTAATGCAGCCGTCTTCGATGACGGCGATGCGAGAGGCTCGGCGGACGGTCGACAGGCGATGGGCGATAACGAAGACTGTGCGTCCGGCAATCAAATTGGAAAGCGCGATCTGCACCAGGGATTCGCTTTCCGAATCCAGCGCGGAGGTGGCTTCATCAAGGATGAGAATAGGCGCGTTCTTGAGCAATGCCCGAGCAATGGCGATGCGCTGGCGTTCTCCGCCGGAGAGACGAAAGCCCTTCTCGCCGATCACGGTATCGTATTTTTCCGGCAGCCGCTCGATGAAGTCGTGCGCCAAGGCAGCTTGGGCCGATGCGACCACCCGGCTGATGGGAATGCCGGCTTCACCGTAGGCGATGTTATTGCGGACGGTATCGTTGAAGAGGATTGTCTCCTGGGTCACGTTGCCGATCTGAGAGCGGAGAGAAGCCAGGCTCACATCCCGCAGATCGTGGCCATCGATGCGGATGCTGCCCGCGGTGACGTCAAAAAAGCGCGGTATCAAGTTCACCAGGGTGGACTTGCCCGCGCCGCTGGGACCGACCAGCGCCACTACCTCGCCGCGGGGAACGACCAGGTTGATATCTCTCAGCACCTGGCGTTCGCCCTCTTCATTGCGGTAGTCGAAGCAGACGTTTTCAATCCGGATCTCCTGCCGGAATTCCCTCAGTACGTGAGCACCCGCCTTCTCGCGCACCTCGTCCTGGGTATCCATGAAGCGAAAAATCTCAGAGGATGCACCCAGAGCCTGTTGAAAGTTGTTATAGAAGAGAGCGAATTTGCGCACCGGATCGTACAGCTTGAAAACCGCGATGATAAAGGTCAAGAAGGTTCCGATGGTGAGCGTGTGGGCCCTGATTGCGTTGCGGCCAACCAGCAGCAACAAGGAAATCGCCACCGCGCCAATCGAATCCATGAGCGGTGAACTGATGGCTTGCGCCCGCACCGAACGTAGGTTGGCTTGGAAGAGGCGATGGGCTGCCTGCTTGAACCGCGTCATCTCCCAGAGCTCCATATTGAAGGCTTTGACGATGCGATTGCCGGTGATGGTCTCGTGCAGAATATTCTGGATCTCGGCCAGCTTGTCCTGTCCGCGGCGCGTGGTCTGCCGCACCTGTCGCCCGATCCTGCGCGCCGAAGCCAAGACCACCGGAACAAAGAGAAGCAGCACCCAGGCCAGCTTGCCTCCCAGGGCAACCACCACGCAGGCGGTGAAGATCAAGGTAAAAAACTGCTGCAGGAACTCCGCCAGCACCGACGACATGGCGAATTGCACCCGCTCAATGTCGTTGATCAGGGTGGAGACGATCGTGCCGGTGGCATGCTGTTGGAAAAAGGAGACGGACCGCCGCAGGATCGCGTCGTAGAGATCGTCGCGCAGATCGGTGATCATGCCGAAACCGGCATAGTTCACCAGGTAGGTTCCGCAATAATCGAAGATCCCCTTGAGCAGAGTAGAGGCGACCAACGCGAAGGCGACAATGGCCCATTCATTGTGGAAGTGCGCTGGAACAATTTGTTGCAGGCTTAGATTGAAGCGGGGACCCAAGAGCGGAATCTTGCGGTCAGGTGCATTGGGGTCGAGCACGCGTTCGAAAATGGGGCCGACCAGCAGGAGGCGGAAGGCGTCCAGAAGACCCACGCCGGCCATGAGGATGACCGACGAAAAGGCCTGCAGCCAATACGGCTGCACATAGCCCATCAAGCGCAGCAGCTTCTTCAAGCGAAAACCCCGGAAGCGCGGCGCTGCATGGAACGCATCCGGTTATTGTAATCGCCCCGGACGGGGGTGGTCTTGCCTGTTATTAGCACGGATTGGCGCAGCCGGTACTTCGATCCTGCGGTTTTCCGGGGCATATCGAAATGCGTGCCTCAGGGCCTTTAGAGTCTGTGTGAGAACCATAGACGCACCAAATCCCTCCTATTGCCAAGGCCCAGAGGGTCGACACAGAACATAAGTTCTTACGCAGTGTGTACAGTCGCGCTTTTCATGAGCGCCCCGTTTTGGTCAAGGCAGAGCTTACCGTTGTGGCCAATATCTCGGGAAAAATGAGCGGGTTATGAAGCATTTGAGGGGCTACGCCCGTCTTTTTCGGCCCAGGTACGCCTTGGCGAACCTGGGGCGCCCGTCCAGGGGGCTTGGGTGCTTGCATCAATGGGGCATGTCGCGGTGGACGGCTTTGACGCGGTAGCCTTCCTTGGCTAGACGCTTGCGGACTTCTTCGGCGATCATCACCGAACGGTGCTGGCCGCCGGTACAGCCAAAAGCGACAGTCAGGTAGCTCTTTCCTTCCTCGATGTAGTGGGGTAGCAGGAAGAGCAGTAGTTGGGTGATCCGGTCCAGAAATTCAGTCGTCTGGGGGAACTCACGGATGTATTTGGCTACCTTGGGATGGCGGCCCGTCAGGTGGCGAAACTCAGGCACGAAGTGCGGATTAGGCAAAAACCTGACATCGAAGACCAAATCCGCCTCTAGAGGCACTCCGTTCTTGTAGCCAAAACTGATGGAGGAAACCAACAGGTTTTTGTCCGTATCGCCGCGCTCAAACTTCTGCAGGATGTAGGCCCGCAACTCATGGACGTTGTAACTGGAGGTGTCCACGCTTATATCGGCCAGGTTGCGGATGGGATCAAGCAGCTTTCTCTCGGCATGAATCGCGCGCACGACAGTTTCCGTTCGACCCAGCGGATGGGGACGGCGGGTTTCAGAAAATCGCCGCAGCAAAGAGGCGTCGGAGGCGTCGAGAAAGACCACCGTGGTCGAAAGCACCTTCCGTACTTGGCGAAGGATGGCTGGAAAACGGTCGAGGTGCTGACCCTCCCGAACATCGACCACCAGCGCCGCACGGTTGATTTCGGCGGATTGGCGGACCAGATCGGCAAATGCGGGGATCAGCTCCAGCGGCATGTTGTCGACCGCGTAGAAACCCAAATCCTCGAATGCCTTGAGCGCAGAAGCTTTCCCGGAACCGGAGAGACCGGTCAGGATCACCAACTCCGAAGCCACCGCGGGTACGACAGCAGCCGTCTTCTGGGTAGATTGACCGGGACGGGGCTTTTTCGCTTTCACCGGCTCTGCGGTAGCGCGTCTGCGTGGCATGGGGCCATCGTAGCATTCACGAGAGCCTCTGCAAGTTCAGAGGGAATCTCGATTTGATACAAACCTAAATAGCCCAGTGGCCGTTCTGCAGCAGTTGCTGCGCTTTTTCCTTCGTCACCGGAGTCGAGAACAGATGCCCCTGGCCCAGATCGCAGCCGTACTTCCGGAGTGATTCCAACTGTTCTCTGTTTTCGATGCCAACGGCCAGCATGTGCACTTCTAGCATGCGGCCAAGATCGAAGATAGTTTGCAGAATCGCCGCCTGCTTCCCCGGAATAGGCAAGTAGGCAATCAGGCGACGGTCTACCTTCACCATGTCAATGGGCAAGCGGATGAAGTGGTTCATGGAGGCCAGGCCGGCGCCGAAGTTATCCAGGCCGACGTTTATTTTCAGGTCAGCCACACCCTTGAAGATCGCAAGCGCGCCCTCCGGATCCTGATTTACCGCGGCCTCGGTCACTTCAAGGCGCAGCTGTCCCGGAGGAACCTTCCATTGGGCCAGCAGTTCGGCGAGGTCGACCAACAGTTGAGAATCCCTGAACTGACGTAAGGACAAGTTAACATCGATAGTCGGTTTGGCTTCCGGCAGCGTCTCCGCCCAAGAGCTCAGTTGCCGGCACACTTGCTCCAGTACAAACAGACCGATGGGAACAATGATCCCGGACTCCTCGGCGGTGGGCAGGAAATCCTCCAAGGGAACGAACTCGCCGTTAGGCCGCCGCCACCGCAGCAGGGCCTCAAAGCCCGCGATTTCGCCATTGGCCAGCCTGTAGATAGGCTGATACCACACCTCGAACTCCTTTTTCTCCAGGGCGTCTTTCAGCTCCTGCTCCCTTTTCATCTGCGCCGCCACGTGTACATGCATGGACCCGTCAAAGACCTCGTGGCGCGCGCTGCCGTTGGACTTGGCCTGATACATGGCATAGTCCGCATCGCGCAGAACCTGTTCCGGACTGGTGTGGTCCAGGGTACCGAAGGCGATACCGATACTCGCCGAGACAAAGACCTCATGGCCATTCAAATCGACGGGCAGGCGTATATCGTGCTGTGCGCGATCGGCGATGGCGGTTACATCGGAAACGTTGGTGACGTCCTCGAGGAGGACGGCGAATTCATCCCCTCCGAAGCGCGCCACCGTATCCTGAGGGCGAAAGCAGGAGCGCAAGCGCGACGCCATGTGCACCAAGAGCTCATCGCCACTGGCGTGGCCGAGGTTATCGTTCACCGCCTTGAAACGATCCAGATCGAGAAACATCACGGCAAAGTTCAGCTGGGAATGCCGTTGCTGGCGGGCCATGGTGAGCTGCAGGCGGTCGAGAAACAAGGCACGGTTGGCCAGGCCAGTCAGAGGATCGTGCAGGGCGTCATGCTGTAAGCGAGCGTCGGTCTGTTTCTTCTCGCGGATGTCACGGTAACTGACAAAATTGCCCACTTCCACCCCCGCCATACTGATCGGAGCCACCAGGATAGACACATCAATGAGCTCGCCCGACTTGTGCAGACGTACCGTCTCCATCGACGCCCGGCCATGAAGCTGCATGGTGTGCTCGAGCATGTCGAACTCATGCCGGCGCGTTTCTGGGATGAGGATGTCGTACGTATTCTGGCCCAGCGCTTCATCGGCATTGAAGCCGAAGAGGGACTCAAACTCGCGATTGATGTGCAGAATTTTGGAGCCGCGCGTGATCATGATAGCTTCCGGAGCGGCATTCAAGAGCTGCTCCAGGAAGTTGGAGGGCGAGCTGTGCTCCGAAGCTTGGGAGGAGTCCTTTTCCGGAGCGCGCTGGGATCGCAGGGCGACGATCAACAGCTCCGGTTCCGGTTCCACGCGGAGCATGCGGAAACTGCCGCGCACGGGCACGGACGCGTCGAGCGGCGTGCGCATCTGGCAATTGAAATCAGAGGAATAGGCCAGGCTGCCGGATCCGTAGACTTGAGAAGACGCGCGCAACGGCTTGCCCGGATGGGCGTAAGCAAAACCCGGGAACTGCCCACGGAAGAGGTCATCCACCGCGAGCACCGCGCCTTCCTCCAGGTGCAGAATCTCGCGGGCCACGCGATTAGCGTAGACGACACTATTGCCGCGCTGCACGAAGACGTAACAGGGCAGAGCTTCGAGGAGTAACTTTTGCTGGGCCGTGAGCACGGCAACATCAGCTTCTGAATTCATAGTTCGCCGCAGCGGAGAGTCCCCAGGTTTGAGTATCAAGGCCGCTTTCCAAGCAGGAATATCCCCTGAAAGAAGTACCGGCAAACTCCGAGGTCGCAGTTACTTAGGTCTTGAAAATCCGCAAGCGTCCGATGCTTGCCCGGCGTCCCTCCGGATTTCCTGTCGGGCGTGGTAACGTCGGTGGAACCTCATGCGGCTTTCCTCGAGGAAAGCCGCATACTTGGCCATCGGTCAGTGCGGGGTAGAAGGAAATCCGGAGTCCCCTCTGGCGACCGGCCAGGATGATAAATAGAGAATGGGCCTGTGGTTGGAGGAATTTAGCACTGCGTTTGCGACGAATGGGGCAAACGATTCAGACTTCAGCGATACAGAATTTCAGGGAGCTTCGATTAATTCCATTTTGCCATCACGCTTCCGATGTAGGACTTTCACATTACCTTCGTTATCCCGAAAGACAAAAACGTCGCGGTCGCGGAACTCTGCTTCCTTGACCGCCTCCTCCAGGGTCATTGGCCGTAGCGCAACCGAGTCCAGAGAGCGGACGACGTGAGGCTCGGTGATGGGCACGCGCGCGGGGAAGGAATGTACGGTGACGGGAATCGCCGGCTGGGCGTGGCTCTTGCCGTTGGTGGCTCCGTTGGTATGTCCAGCCTTGGCAGCTTTGGTCTCGGCCACAGCTCCGCGACCGCTGCGCGCGACACCGGTCTCCTCTACTTGCTTTTCCTGCTTGGGCTGACGCTTGCGAGTCCGCAGCCTGTCTTTAAAGCGCGTTGCCTGGGATTCAGCTTTCGCTAGCGCGTCGCGCAATGCAGTCTCCATGCTGGCGCTGGACTCGCAGAGAGCGACCAGTGTGCAGGCCCGGGTCTTGATGGTGACTTCGGCGATCTGACGGTATTTTTCCGCGGTCAGAACTACGTGAGCGCTGGTGATTTTACCGAGAATCCTGGCGATGCGCTCGATTCCCTCTTCTGCTAATGTGCGCAGTGGCTTGGTAATGACTACCTGCCTGCCCGTGCATTCAACCGGCATGCTGAGAACTCCTAGAGGCCTGCAAGATGCTCGATTCTATAGCATTTTGGAATCGCGGTCTTGTTTGAGAGGTTGGCCAAGTGCAGCCCTTCTTTTGAAGGGCCGTATACATTCAGTGTACTCGCGTACACCATAGGAAAAATGCTTAACTCAATCCCGGACTCGGCGTTGGTGGGTGCTGGGAATGCGTAAATCTTCTCGGTACTTGGCTACCGTGCGGCGGGTTACGTCAATGCCCTGAGCCTCGAGCATACTGGCAATTAGATCATCGGTCAGGGGCTTGCGCGGATCTTCTTCATCAATCAACTTCTTGACCTTGCGTTTAAGCAGCATGAGCGGCGTGCTGCCTCCCTCCGGGCCGTGAACGCCTTCGGAGAAAAAGAAGCGGAGCTCAAAGACGCCCTGCGAAGTGTGCACATATTTGCTGGAGACTGCGCGACTGACGGTCGAAGGATGAACGCCAATTTCTTCGGCAACCTCTTTGATCATCATCGGTTTAAGCGCGTCCACGCCGCGTTCGAGGAATTCGCCCTGGCGGCGCACGATCGCTTCGCAGGTTCTGAGAATGGTGTTCTTGCGCTGTTCGATGTTGCGCATCAGTTGCAGCGCCGAGCGGTAACGCTCCTTGACATATTCCTTTACGTCTCTCTCTGTGCCTTCCTGCGACAGCAATTTACGATAGCCGTGATTGAGACGCAGGGTGGGCAGATCTTCTTCATTCATGACCACGACAAACTCGCCGCCGCGCTTGACGAAGGCCACGTCGGGCTCGATCAGCCGGGCATCGGAGCGGTTAAATCGCTGCCCGGGCCGGGGATCGAGACTGCGAATGAAGTCGATAGCGTGCTGGATCAATTCCGGCTGCGTGCCCAAAACTTTGGCCATTTCGCGCAGGTCGCGCTTCTGCAACAGCGGCAAATGCTGATCTACAATGCGCGCCGCGAGGGCGAAGACCGGCAACTTGTCTTCGTGTGCGCCGCATGCATGGGCGGCTTCGACTTCTCCCCCGCCGTTTACGGCTTCCGGCGCAGCGGACTCCGTCGATGGCGAGCGGTGACGCGCCAGCGCGAGCTGATATTCGCGGCGCTGGGCCTCGATCTGCACCAGAAGGCACTCGCGCAAGCTGCGGGTGGCCACGCCCACGGGATCGAGGTTCTGCACCAGTTGCACTGCCTCGGCCAGCAGCTCAGCGGCGGCCGTGGGTGCGGCGCCCGGAGCAGGCTCGTACTCACGCACAAACCCGGCCAACATCTCGTCGTCCTCTGCCAACAGATAACCGTCCTCATCCAGGTTGCCAACTACATATTCGGCCGCCGCGCGGAGGTCGCTGCTGAGGTTGAGAGAGCCCAGTTGCCAGAAGAGGTGATCGGTGAGGGTGCTGGGCTGGGAGAGGAAATTTTCAAACGACGGCTTGTCAGTTTGCTCAAAGCCGTTGGGCGTGCGGAAGCCGGGATCCAGATAATCCTGAAAGTAGGAGCCAAAATCAATCTCGTCGAAGGGGTCACGCTTGTCGCGCTCGGCCTGGGCTGCAACCTCCTCTACGCTTCGATCACGCTCGGCTTCTCTGAGGGCGACGTCGTCGAGGAGGGGGACGCTTTCTTCCAACTCCTCCAGCACCGGGTTCTCAACGATCTCGGTATTAATCAGCTCTTTGAGCTCCAGCTTGTTGAGCGCCAGCACGCTGACCATTTGCATGAGGCCAGGCGTCAGTATCTGCCGCTGCGCAACTTTCAAGCTTAGCTTTGGTTGTAGAAGAGCCATGGCTTTCACCGCATCCACTGCTTGAGCATTTTCACTTCTTTTCTACATAGCCAAGTTCAGCGAATGTCGGCTTTTCTCGGGGAAAAGCCGCGCCGGAAGCAGCTGCGTTCTAGACACCAGAAGTGAAAATGCTCTTGCGGCCTTAGTTTACCTTTTCTGAGCCCTTATGGTGGAAGGCTTTTCCATTCCTCGGGCCGGTGTGACCCAAGCCGGGTCTAGCTGAAACCCAGGACTTAAGAGCCCACAATCGCTGGCCCCACAGTCTGAAGCCCAGGACTAACCGTCCTGGGTATTTTCAGCCGTCCCTACGGGCCTCTTCCTGCCTCTCATGCCTTCCCCTCGGGACTGTTCGTGCTGTCAAAGTCCTACCCGAGAACTACGTCCGGGTTATTCTCGGCTGTCCCTTCGGGACTCTCGCGGTCCTCAAGGTTGCATCCAGGGGCTGAAGCGCTCATAGCAGCTCCGTACAGCGCGGCTAAAGCCATGCCCTTCGTTGTAGTTGTTTTTCCGGAGCGATGTCTTTCCGGTTACGTTGGTGCGAACCAGGAGTACCTGCAATGTGCTACCGCGAGGCACTCTAGTTCAGGGAAAAACCCTCACCCAGATACACCCTGCGTACTTCCGGATCTTTGCCCAATTGGTCTGGAGTTCCGGTACGGAAGATACGCCCTTCGTTGATGATGTAGGCGCGATCAGTTACGGAGAGCGTTTCGCGGACATTGTGGTCCGTGATTAATACTCCGATTCCGCTTGCCTTCAGGTCGAAGATGATCTCCTGCAGATCGAGCACGGCGATGGGATCGATGCCGGAGAACGGCTCATCGAGCAGGATGAACGAAGGCTGGATGCAGAGGCAGCGGGCAATCTCCACCCGGCGCCGTTCGCCGCCGGAAAGCGCGTAGCCGCGCGTCTTGCGTATATGGCCGAGATTCAGCTGATCAAGTAGCTTTTCCGTCCTGGCGCGGCGCACTTCGAGCGAAATCGACTGCACTTCGAGCACGGCGAGGATGTTCTCTTCTACCGACAGCTTGCGAAAGACGGAGGGTTCCTGGGGCAGATAGCTAATGCCGTATTGCCGCGCCCGCAGGTACATGGGAACGCGCGTGATATCGATGTCGTCGACGAAGACCTGCCCCGTATCCGGAGCGATGAGGCCCACAATCATATAAAAGCTGGTGGTCTTACCGGCGCCATTGGGGCCCAGCAGCCCAACCACCTCTCCCTGGCAGACTTCAAGGTTTACGCCTCGAACCACCTGCCGGCCCTTATAAGACTTGCCGATTTCATCTGTACTAAGTTTTTGCATTTACTTCGCAACGCGGGTCTGGGTCACTGCTTTGGAAGCACCGCTACTCACCATGACGCTATCATCGCGATCATTGAAAATCAACGCAGCCCCGGTTACTGTTCCGCGCACCTGGTCGGTGAGGCGCGGAGGCGCTGCACTGGTTCCGGTGAGCACGAACTTGCCGTCCTCTGCGGTGTATGTGAGATCTTCGCCGATCCCCTTGCGGCCGGGCTGCTGAAGTTCAACTGAGCCGCGGGCGACGATCTTCGAGACCTGACTGCCTTGCTGGTCGGGCGTCTTGCCGGGCGGCGTCGCAGGCCCATGAGTGGTCTGTGCGGGGCTGAAGTAGACATCCATGAAACTCGAATGCAGAACGCCGGAGGAAGTCTGCGCTACCACCCCACCACTGAAAACCGCCTTGTGGTCAGCGTTGGCGTAGAAGAGAGTACGACTTTGCAGACGCACGACGGAGGTTTGAGCGGAGGTTTGAGCGGAGGCTTGAGCGGTTCTGGGAGACGTGGGGGTCGGCCCCTTGGCGTTACTGGGAGTACTGGTAAAGACGGCGTTGACCGCCGCAGATTCGCCGGCTGGACCATGCGCGGCCAGAGTTGACTTCACCTGGGAGAGCTCAAGCACCGGCGCAGAAACGGAATCGCTTCCCTGCCAGAGGCGGGCCAGTGTTCCAGGCTTGCCGTAGAAGGTGGTGAGATCGGTTGCGTGATCGAGATGTGCGTGGTCGGCGACCACATGCACCGGTCCGGTTCCGGTAAAGGGCTGCTGTTGACCGCTCGACTGGCGATAGGTCGCCTTGACGCCGCCGGTGGCATTGGCATTGCCGGTCGCGCGTTCCATCTCAATGGATGCTGCGCTCAATTCTCCGCTGGCGTCCCGGACGCGCGGGTCTCCCGACAACTGCACCACCTGGGTATGTAGCGTCATAGGCCGCTCGCTGGGCGATCGCGGTCGTCACAGTGGGCACTCCCGCGCCAGGCTGGGCGTTGGCATTGGCTGGCTTGGCCGGCGTTTCCTGGGTTAGGGTCACATTTCCCACCTGCACCGCGGATTGCAACTGAGCAGCCGGCTGCGGCGGAGTCGGTGGTTCGGTTTTTCCGTTGGCCACTTTCGCCTCTGGCTTGGTGGGAGGGAGATGCGGTGGAGCGAAGGTGAGCAGCAAGTTGTCACCAGTGCTAGTCTGCTTTACCCCGGTGGGGCTTACGTCGACCAGGCCGGTATGGCCGGTGCCGCGCAGGCTGGAGAGAACCTCTCCGTCCACGAGGGTGGCAAAGAGCTGATCGCCGGTTACGGTTGTGTCCTCAGGCGGCGTTTTGGCATAGATGGTGTGCACGTTCAACCGGGCACCCCCTACGGCGAGAACTTTCTCGGCCATGGGGCGGCGGTCGGGATCGGAGGTAAAGTCGATGTCGACCTTGGTGGCTCCAATTTGACGGGTGGTCGACTCGGGAGGATTCTGCTTGGACTTGCTCGACGCGCTCGGAACCGGCGGGAGCTTCTCTTCGTCGACCACGGAAACTGCGTCGCGCAACTGCGCATGCTTGACGGTCGATTGCGGACCGAACAAGAGCGTCCCCGAGGAGGCCGAACCATGCAACAGCCGTGCCGAATTGTTGGCCACGTAAAGTAGGCCGCCATCCACAACTGCCTGCTGCGGTTCGCTCTTTGGGCCAAGGTCGATGTGCGCCTTGCGAGTGTTGATTTGCTGGCCGTCACTGCCGGTAAGCACTATGTTGCCTTCTGCTTCCACCTGATAGGCCGATCCGTCCGTGCGGAAGGAAACCGTCGCCTGATCTGAGGAGCTGTGACTGTCGGCGTAGTCCGTGACGTCCTGCAGCAGATAAAGGAGGCGGTTGGCGCGATCGTACTGCGCATGGTGGGCACGGACGGAGAGCGGGCTTCCTCCTACGCTGGAGTTGAAAGCCACATCGGCATCCAGGATCATGATTCCTGTTTGCGAGTCAAAACTGGCGCCGGTGGCACTGCCGGCCGCTTCGGCGAGACGGAATTCGATTCTCTCCGTGGTGCTGGCGAGTCCTGTCTGTTTGTTAAATACCAAGCCTGAGGTCTTTACATGCACTATGTTCTTGTCTTCGCCGTCATCTGTCGTCGTCTTGCGGGCTTGCGCGCCAGAAGCAGGAGATCCCTGAAGATCGATTTGGACTTCTCCCATAGCGCGGGCGATACCTCTGGCCGGGTCCCAATCGAAAGCACTGCCATAGATTCTGTTGGAGGGTGCTCCCTGGGCGCTATAGAGCGTGATGCTTACGTCGTGCAGCTCAAGATGGCCGTCGCTCTTGAACTGGACCGCCTTGGAAGCGTGCAGACTGTAAATCGTGTGACCGCCCCGCGACTCCGAGTGGGTGAACCCCTCGGTGGACTGCTGCACGGACGTTCCCAGCCTATAGGGCACGTCGTGGCCGAGGCGGTGGCCCTGCCACCGGTCGTAGAGAAAAAATCCTGCGATGGCAGCGACCAGCAGCCCAGCAATTACGGCGATCCAGGCGCGCATGCGAGCCGGCGTTAGCCCCATAGTATTAATCTTCTCACCCGCCATTTCGCGCTGCCGGACGATCTTGTCAGAAGCTTAGAATGGTGAGATGGCTGATCGGCTGTACCTGAGTCTATGGTTTCCTAATTTTCGGCTTCCTGCGCTCGCTCCGGCAATTGTCTCGGTTTTGAAGCAGTTCTCCCCGGCAGGGCAACCGCTGCGGGTGCACGCTGCGGCCGCGTACCCCATCTCTTGGAATGAGGCTCCCTTTTACCAAAGGATTTATGAGGAAGATGAGGTGAAGGAGTCTGCTCCGGAGGCTGCAGTGGCCGAGGCCACAGCGATCCTGCATGACGACTTCGCGTACGAGTTCGAGCTCAAGTGGGACCTGTGGGTGCCGGAGACAGTGGGCGGGCTGGATCCTATCTGGAAACAGGAACCGGCGAAGGTGCACGTGGTTGGCTTTGGCCCGGAGTTCGACGAGGGGGCTTACGAGCAGAACGGGCAAGTCCGGGTGGATTTTGGTTTGGACACGTCCTTTCTGCTGGAAGACATGGAGCTGGACGAGATCGGCGCAGAGTACGTGAAGCGCAACGTTCAGAAGCTGGTAGACGTCACCAACGCCATCCAGGAAAACTGCGGGATCAGCAGCCGCCTGTTGTGGTCCGATTCGGGCGAGAACTTAGCCCAAAAGCTGATTGCCAGGTTGCAGCGAGTGAACTGAGACTGCCTGCAAAACATGGCCGTGACGAACATCCGCTCCGCGCAGCCAGAAGATAACGTCTTCGGCCATGTTGGTGGCGTGGTCGGCGATACGTTCCAGGCTGCGGGAAATAAACAGCAGGTTGACGGCGGATCTGGCCGCGCTGGAATCCCGCGCGATGCAATCCAGCAGCACGCCCTTGACCCTACGGTTCATCTCATCCACCGCGTCATCCATGGCCAGAACGCTGGTGGCCAGCTCGGCATCTCGCTCGGTGAGCGCCTGCAGCGCCTTCCGAACCATGGCCATCGATAGCTCGGCCATGTGCGGAATGTCGACCGGAAACTCGCACGGTTGGCTCCCCGCGAGTTCTTCGGCCAGCAAGGCAATGGTCATCGACTGGTCTCCGACCCGCTCCAGGTCGGAATTGATCTTGATGGCGGCGAGCACAAAGCGCAGATCCACAGCCATGGGCTGTTCCATGGCCAACAGATCCAGCGCCATCTGATCGATCTCCTGCTCCGAGCGATTGATGATGACTTCATTCAAGCGCACCTTGGCACACGCGGAGAGTTCACCGCGGCAGTGCGCGTCCAGCGCAAAGGTAAGTGTCTGTTCTGCCACACCGGCCATCTGAAGCAGCCGTTCACGAAGGCTCTCGAGTTTCTGATGAAACGATATCCGGGTCACTGGTAAGCCTCCTGAATGAATTTTTCCCTGTCGTGTTAAGTGTTCGTATTGCTGTGAAACGAGACAACTCAAGAGGGGATTCGCACCGCAGGACTCACCGTAACCGGTCCAGAAATCCTTCGATCCGTTGAGTTAATATATCCGCTTTAACATTCTATTAACATATCTGTTTTGGTCCAGTTTGCTTCCACGCAAGTTGTAGACATGCAGCGGTGCCAATACGGGACGGATTAACCAGAGACGATTTCGGAGAAGTCCGCGATGCGGGAGAAATCGCTGAGCACAGAGGCAATCAGGGCCAGGCGGTTGCCGCGTAGATGAGCCTCGGGCGCCATGACCATCACCTGGTCAAAGAAGCCGTCGATCGACGGCCGCAGGGTAGCAATGCACTCCAATGCCTCCGGATATTGTTGCCGGGCGCGAAGCGCCTCCACCTGGGGGGCGACTCTTGCTGTCTCCGCGTATAGGTGTTGCTCGGCCGGCTCGACCAGATCGCCGGGCGCTATGGAGTTGCCGTATTGGTCTTGGTTTTGGGCCGCCTGGCGCAGGATATTTTTGATCCGCTTGAACGCCGTGGAGATGGCAACCAGATCGTCTGAGCCGCGGACCTGGGTGAGAGCCTGCGCGCGCGCCATGGCATCCGTTACCGTGGTGAGCCCGGTCGAGAGCACGGCGTTGACCGCGTCATAGGCGTAACCGAGTACGTCACGTAGGTAAAAGTCCAGGCGCTCCTTGAGAAACGCTGCCAGCTCGCTGCCGTTTTTGGAGCGGGCTCGCGGCAAAGATTCCGACGCCATTGTCGCCAGTGCCGGCAGGGTAAGAGGCAGGCGCGATTCGGCGAGGATTTTGATTATCCCGTTGGCGGCGCGGCGCAGCGCAAAGGGATCCTTGGACCCGCTAGGTTCGAGGCCGATGGCGAACATCTCCGCAATGGTCGCCATCCGGTCGGCCACGCCGAGGACCTGCCCTTCCACCGTTGCCGGGGTGGAATCGTCGGTCGAAGCCGGCATGTACTGCGAGTAGATGGCTTGCGCCACGGTTTCGCCCAGCCCTTGCGCCCGGGCGTAGAGTCCGCCGACGATGCCCTGCAATTCGGTGAATTCCTTTACCAACTCGGTGGTGAGATCGGTCTTGGCAAGCTGCACCGCCTGCTCGAGGGCTGCGTGATCAAGCGGGATGGACTGGGCAGCAACCGCGGCAGCGATGGCTTTCGCCATGAGCAAGTTGCTTTCGGTCTTGCTGAAGTAGCTGCCGAGATCCCTCTGAAAGGTGACGGTCTTAAGTTTTTCCAGCCGGTCGAGGAGAGGAAGCTTCTGATCGTAATTCCAAAAGAAACGGGCATCGTTGAAGCGGGCGCGGAGCACTCGCTCGTTGCCGTGGCGGATGATCGCCATGCCTGCGGTATCGACTTCAGTATTCAGCACGGTTAGAAAATGAGGCGCCAGGGCGTGCTGCTTGCCTTCGACCGCGAAGTACTTCTGGTGGTCCCGCATCACGGTGACGAGAACTTCCTCCGGCAACTCCAGGTATTCGGGCTGGAAGCTTCCGGCCAGGACGGTTGGCCATTCGGTAAGGTGCGTGACCTGATCGACCAGGGCCTCGTCTTCGCGCCAGCGTGCGTCAGGGAAGGTTCGGATTGCGGCGTCGAGCGCCTTGCGGATGCGGTGGCGACGGGCGGAGACGTCGGCCACAACAAAAACAGTCTCCAGCGTCGCCAGATAGTTGGCAGGGCGCGCGATCGTGACCGGGCGGTCCCCGTAGAGGACGCGATGGCCGTAGCTGACATTAGCGGCGCGGATGCCGGCGAACTCCAGCGGGACCACGCTTCCGTCCAGCAGGCAAAGCAGCCAGCGGAGCGGGCGGACGAAGCGTTCCGGCTTATTGGGCCGCCAGTACATGGTCTTAGGCCAAGAGAGCGCGCCGATTTCCTGCGGCAGCGAGTCGCTCAGAACTTTTTCAGCGCTTTGCCCTGGCCGTTGGATCGTGGCAGCGGCGTACTCGCCTTTGGGGGTAGTGATCTTTTCGAGCGCGGCAACCGCAACACCGGCTTTTTTGGCGAAGGCCTGGGCTGCCGGGCCGGGCTGTCCATCAGGAAAGGCTGCTTTCCAGGAAGGGCCGGTAAGTTGCTCCTGCACTTCGAGTTGCTGGGCGAGCACGCCTTCGACGCGCACCGCCAATCGCCGCGGGGTGGAGTAGCTGGTAACGACGGCGGCAGCGTCCAGTAGTCGTGCACGCGTCATCACTCCCTCCACACGGCGCGCCAACTCGGCCTCTGCCGCCGCAATCATGCGCGCCGGGATCTCTTCCAGGCCTATTTCCAATAACAGTTCAGGCATACGATTCCCAATCGAACTTTCAATACTGCGCAAATCATGCGCGAGAAGTAGTCGGCGCAATCATGCGCGAGTAAGCCTTGGCGATGCCGACGGCAAGGACGCGGATGCGGGCGATGATGCCGACGCGCTCGGTCACCGAGATCGCGCCACGCGCATCGAGCAAATTGAAGAGGTGCGAGCACTTGAGGCAAAGGTCGTAGGCCGCCAAGACCGGGAAGCGTCGCTGCTCGGCCGGTGTAAGATCCTCCGGCTGCTGCGCAGCTCGGCTCAGCAGGTGCTGGCACTCCGACTCGTAGAGACGCAGATGTTCCCACAGCTTCTCAACATCGGCATCCTCGAAGTTGTAGACCGAGAACTGCACTTCCTCCAAATGACGAACTTCCCCGTAGGTGACGGGATCAGGAGTGCGCGCCCAGACCACGTCGTAAACGGAATCGACGTCTTGAAGAAAGGCGGCGATACGTTCCAGCCCGTAGGTAATTTCTGCAGAGATGGGATCGAGATCGAGGCCGCCGCACTGCTGGAAGTAAGTGAACTGGGTGACCTCCAGTCCATCCAGCATGACCTGCCAACCTATTCCCCAGGCCCCCAATGTGGGCGCCTCCCAGTTGTCTTCTTCAAACTTGAGGTCGTGCTGGCGTAGATCAATGCCGATGGCGGTGAGGGATTCCAGGTAGATTTCCTGCACATTGGCAGGCGGGGGCTTCAGCACTACTTGAAACTGGGTGTGTTTGAAGAGACGGTTGGGGTTCTCGCCGTAGCGGCCGTCGGCGGGCCGCCGGGAAGGCTGGGCATAGGCGACGGAGAACGGACGCGGGTCTAGCACCCGCAAAAAGGTCTCCGGCGACATGGTGCCGGCGCCCACCTCCACGTCATAAGGCTGCTGCAGCACGCATCCATGCTCGGCCCAAAAGGTTTGCAGACGAAAGAGGAGTTCCTGGAAGGTAAGAGGGCTGGTTACTTGCAGGGCCACGGTTGGATTCTAAATCAAACTCCAGCCCCGCCTTGCGGGAGCCCGTGCAGCAGGAGCTTTTGCCTTCGGATGTAACAAAAGAAGCAACTCGCTGCAGATGCCTGTGCAGTATAGATGGAAAAATGCACTAAACTGGTGTGCCCATTCATTCGAGGAGGAGTCTGCCATGCAAAGCCGTATCGTCGGCACCACCCTGCCGGTTCTCGAGTTCGTCCTGGAGCCGAACGAGACCGTGATCTCAGAAGCCGGAGAGCTCTCCTGGATGAGCAGCTCGATCCAGATGCAAACCCACACTCAGTTTGGCGGGGGAGGAGGGTTCCTCGGTGCGTTGAAAAGAGTGGCCGGCGGAGGAAGCCTGTTCATGACCGAATACACCGCTGTGGGCGCTCGGGGCGAGATTGCCTTTGCCACCCGGGTCCCTGGGCATATCCAGCCGGTCCAGGTCGGCCCCGGAATGGAGTACCTGATCCACCGGCACGGCTTTCTGTGCGCCACCTCTCAGGTGTCGCTTGGGGTTGGCTTCCAGCAATCCCTAGGCGCCGGGGTTTTTGGCGGGGACGGATTTCTGCTGCAGAAGGTGACCGGGCAAGGCGCCTGCTGGATCGAGTTGTCGGGGGAGCTGATCGTTAAGGACCTGGCTGCGGGAGAGACATTGCGCGTACATCCGGGGCACGTAGGAGCTTTCCAGTCCAGCGTTTCTTTTCAGATCACCAGGATTGCGGGAATCAAAAACATGATCTTCGGCGGAGACGGCATTTTTCTGGCCGCACTGACGGGGCCAGGACGGGTTTGGCTGCAAACGCTGCCGATTTCCAAGCTGGCCCATCAGCTGATGCAGTACATGCCTTCGCAGGCCAGAGAACGAACCGAGGGCGGGGTTGTGGGCGGGATTGTGGGTTCGCTTCTCAGCGGGTCCTAAAGAAGAAGAGTCGGGCAATCGGCGCCTTTCCTAACCACCGGCCAGCCGTGAAAGAGCCGTGGCGGTTCTGAGTTTTCGCTCCAGATGACGCTCGAGGCTTTGAATGGCAAAGCGGCGAAGGTCGGCGCCACGGCTGCGGGGCCAGGATTCAGCGGCGAAAGCAGACACTGGCGAGCGGAAGATGCGCACCGCCAACATCTGAGAATCCGGCGTCAGCGTGGCTCCTTGAGAACTGTTGTCTCCCGCCTGTTTGTGGTCAACGCAGACCAGGCCATCCGAGAAAAAGTGAAAATAAGCGGGCTGCCCGGCAAGCGAAGCGCCGCAGAAGAGACAGCGGCTCAAATCCGGGAGCCAGCCCATAAGACGCGTCGTCCAGAGGGCAAAGTAGGTGATCGGCATCCAGATCTGATCGACGCGCGTCTGCTCGAGCACCGAGAGCAGCAGGCGGAAGACTAGATCGTGGGGGTCGTGATCGGGAAGCGTCTGCTCCAAAACCTCGGCGAAAAAGGCAAGAGCAGTTGCGCGCGCATAATCGACCGGCTCGGCCAGTGGGGAGTGGAGGATTTCAAAGGAGTCGAGACGCACCAGCTCCTGGCTGGGCTTCTCAGCATAGTGGGCGCGCACATGGGTCATCGGCTCCAGCGCGCCGCCGAAACGACGGCGAGATCTTGCCGCTGACTTGGCAACACCCTTTATCTTTCCGAAATCCCGGGTGAAGAGGGAAACGATCTGGTCGGCCTCATGAACGGGCCAGGTACGAAGGACGACGGCTTCGACCTGGTGAGCGATCATGGCTGCGCAACAGCGCCGGCCAGCCTAGCGGCCGAAGTGGGCAGAGTTCTTGTCAGCAAAGCCCGCCCACTTTTCAGGCAGATCGTCGCCAGCGAAAATAGCCGACACAGGGCATACGGGAACACAGGCGCCGCAGTCGATGCATTCCACCGGATCGATAAAGAGCTGGTCGGTTTCTCCATACTTCGCTTCATCTTTCTTGGGATGAATACAATCTACCGGGCAGGCATCGACGCAGGCTGTGTCCTTGGTTCCAATGCAGGGTTCTGCGATCACGTAAGTCATATGTACCGTTCTCCCGAAGGCGAATAAGTGAAACCAAATTGTACAGCAGGAATGGGAAAGGCAAGCTTGCGCTATTGGCGCGCTTGGCGTCGGGCGGCAAACTCGGCGGCTGTGGGTATCGGCTCGATCTCGCGGCCTGCGAACATGTCGATGAAGAAGCCCAGGATCTCCTTGGTGAGCAGACCGTTGGTGGCGAGAACCTCCTGGCTATCGAGACGAAAAGGCGTGCCGTCGAAGCGGACCATGGCGCCGCCCGCTTCCAGCACCAGCAACGCGCCAGCCGCTGTATCCCAAGGGTTCAGATTGAATTCCCAGAAGCCGTCCACGCGGCCGGCCGCGCAATAGGCCAGGTCGAGTGCCGCCGCGCCGGCCCGGCGCACCCCGTGAGAGCGCAAGGTGAGCTGCTGGTAAAAGTGAATGTTCGGGTTGACGTGGCGCTTGTGGCTGGGAAAGCCGGTGGAGAGCAAACTCTCCTGCAAAGACGCAACAGGCGAAACATGCAGGCGGCGGACATCGCCTTTTGGCCCTTGCAACCAAGCTCCCTTACCCTTTTCCGCGGCGAAGAGCTCATCGTGAACAGGATCGTAGACTACGCCTGCGACCAGTTCCCCGTCTTGATCCGCCGCCAGTCCGGGTGGACGATGTTCGAGACCCAGCGAGACATTGAAGAAGGGAAAGCCGTGGGCGAAGTTGGTCGTGCCGTCAAGCGGATCGACATACCACCGGTAAGCGCGCTCCAGGCCGGAACGTGTTCCTTCCTCGCCATAAATGCCGTGGCCAGGAAACTTCTCGGTCAGCCGGCTGACGATGAGTTTTTCCGATGCCCGGTCGGCTTCGGTCACCAGGTCTACATCGCCTTTATATTCCGCGGTGACGCCGCGATTGAAATAGCCGCGAAGAAGCTCGCCGGCCTCACGAGCAATCGCTGCTGCTCCGGCGGCAAAACCCAGATCCAGTTGCTGCGGAAAGTTGCTCAACGCGCACTTCTCTCGACCAAGCCGTTGCTGCTGCGCGCGTTTCCCTCTTCGCGACGACCGCATTCACTGATGGTCCGGATCTGGTGCTTATAGATGAAAAGATTGGGGCGCCCTTCGCGGGTGACCCGAATCATGGTGTCGTCGAAATACTCGATCCAACCGGAAACGCTCTCGCCGTCGCGAAGTTTGACCGTCACCCTCACTTGCTTCTCGCTAAGAAACCGCAGGTAAAGGGACTCCTGGCCGGTTTCCCCAAGAGGAGGTGTCTTCTTACCCCGCCGGGATGGATTTTGGGTTGCCATATTGTGAATGATAGCTGCATACAGAGATGCCGTAACCGCGGCTGGTGGATGTACTTAAAAATCCACGTGAGCCCGCACCCCGGGAACGACGACTGGTCCCCGGTCCCGATTGTAGCCCGGATTGTTCACAAAGGAGAGTTGCACCGCCATGTAAAGGCCGCTCACCACGTGTGCGTTGTAATAAGTTTCGCTGACCGCTTCGCGACCGTAGTTCAGGCGGCCATCGCCGAGGATGAATCCCAGGCCGCCGAGGGCCAGGTATTCCCGGTGCTTGGTGCTGATGCCGCCAGTTTCAAAGGCGCTGCCGATCTGGTCTAATTTTCTGCCCCACGCGTCTCCGGGGAGTTCGAAGCCGAACGCCAGCGTGCTGTTCATTTCCGTGTAGGCGAATGACTCCTTATGTCCCTCATTCCATCCGATACGCATAAAAGCGCGGAAATTGGCGGGCAGTTCCTGCTCCAAATTGAGACCGAAGCCCTGTTTCAATGAATCCTGGTGGCGGTACAGGGTGATGTCAGGAAGCTTGTTGACGCCCTGCTGGTAGCCCGCGATAGCCTGGCCATAATCGCCCATATTGGCATGATTCAGATAAGCGAGTGGCCGGATGTGTGTCTCCAGGCCCTGAAACCATTGCGGTTTCCAGTCCAGTTCCAGGTTGTCGGCTCTGGCTTTGCGCAGATCGGCCTGGAGGTCGATGCCATTGGCCACCGTTGGCATCAGTGCTTCACCGAAGCGCGCTTCAAATTTGGGTCCGGTATAGCTGAGAATCGCAGCGATGGTGTAGCCGCGGGTGTTGGCAGCGTAATCGTAAGCACCATTGTTATCGATAGCCCAATTGGTGAACTGCAGATGGCTATCGCTGCCGACGGAGTTATTGTCGAAGAAGTCCACCAGCCCCATTTTGCCCATGGTGAACTCTATACGCCGCCTCGGAATCGAACTCTGCAGATAGAAGGGATTAGGATCTTCCTCCACACGTTCCGCGGTCAGGGGAAGGGTCTCGTGGATAAAATAGCGAGCGGCGTAGACATCCTGGCCCAGGGATGGATTGCGTACAACGTCAAGATTGGTGAACGCCGCAATGCCGAGAGCCTGGCTCAGCCCTTTCCCACCGGTCTCTTCCGCATTGAAGATAAATTCGGTCCAGCGGGTGAGCTTGATTCCGGTATAGAGGGTGAGCACACGGGAGAGCGCGGTCATTTCCACCCGGCTCTGGAAGCTGTTGGTCCCAGCGTAGGGGGAGTGGAATGGATTGTGCGCCTGGAAGATAAAGTTGGCCTGGCCGGATATCCATATGCGGTCGGCGATGAGATGGTGGGAGAAGACGGCCGGATTCAACTGGTCGTCGGACTGATCTTCCTCTCGCTGGTTGATCTGAGGCAACGACTCCCGGCTATGGGGTATAGGCGCCGGCGGACTTTGCTGGCCGGAAGCCTGAGGATCGGGGGCATCGGCCAGCGCCATCACCGCCGCCTGCTGCACAAGTACCGCAGTGGCCTTAGCGCAGGGCGCCAGCAAGCAAAGCAGTACCGTAGAAAGCGACCGCCAAAGACGCATCAAAACTCCGCGGAGGGATAGAAACCTCAGACGAGGTTAATTGACAAGACCTTAACAAATGTTTCGTGCTCTTGAATTCTTCAAGAAAGCCATCCCCTCACGGCAGCGGGGAGGGATAGTAGCCGGGCCGATTGCGGATGACGTAACCCTCACCGGCAGCGGGCGCGCGCAACTTGACGGAGATACTGCGAAAGCTGGTGCCCAACCGATTGGATGGATAGTAGCCGAGCAGGTATTGGGTCCGCAGGTCTTCCGATAGCTGGGCAAACGTCTTGTCCAGGGAAGCGGCATCGGCGTAGTAGTACTTGCCCCCGGTTTCCTGGGCAAGCGTAATCAGGGCGTGTTCGCCAGCGAGATCGCGGCCGGCGCTGGCTTCGATGGGAACATCGATGATGGGGTAGACCATGACCTCGCCGCGCAGAGCCTGCTCGAGCGCCATGTCATAGGTGGTGCCTTTGACGGTATTGCCTCCGTCGGAGATGATCACCAGCACCTTGCGGCCGGATCGCTGCGCCAGTATTTGCGACGCAAGATAGACACCGCTATAAAGTGCAGTCGCGGCCCCTCTCCCCATGTCGTTCAGCCCGCGGTCGACGCGCCCCGGGTTGTTGGTAAAGAAAACTACCTCGCGCACATTGTCGGCAAACTCCATCAGGTCCAGATGATCAACGGGCCGCAGCAGGGAGTGCACAAAGCGTCTGGCTGCATCCTGTTCCATGCTGAGATCCTTATGCACGCTGCCGCTGGTATCGATGGCCAGGACAATCTCCAGCGGAAGCTCGGACTGACGCTCAAATACGGCGATCTTCTGCGGCTGGTCATCTTCCGAAAGCAGAAATTCTTCCCGGGTCAGGCCGGCCACCGGAGCTCCTTTGTCATCGGTAACATTGACGAAGACATTCACCAGCCGGACATTCACGCTGATGGTGGGTGGTTCTGTGGCTTTGGCCTTTGCCGCCGGCGCTCCTGCCTGCGCATGGCCGGATGAACCGCAGAGAGTGAGCGCGCAGCAAATGGCCGCGTAGCATAACGGCTTCACGAGCCGGCCGTTCCCTTCTGCACCGGCTCATCTGCCACCAGGCCGGACGGGAAGGGTTCGCCGTCGGCCCAGACCGCGCCATCCTCGAAGTGCTCCTTCTTCCAGATGGGGACTGTTTTCTTCAGCGTATCGATGAGCCAACGGCAGGCTTCGAATGCCTGGGCGCGGTGCGTGGAAGCTACGGCAATCAGCACACTGGTTTCGCCAACCTCGAGGTGGCCGAGGCGGTGGATGATGGCAACCTGCCGGACGCCATGCCCGGCGATAGCCTCATCAGCGAGGCCCTGCATCTGGAGAAGGGCCATCTCCTGATAAGCCTCGTAGACCAGGAAGAGGGTGCGCCGCCCTCGCGTGTTGTTGCGGACAATGCCGTCGAAGACCACCACGGCTCCATCCTCCCCCTGCTTGATGGCAGCGACCACCGATGGAGCGTCGATGGGCTCCGTGACCAGGGCGACGATCGGGGCGGTGGAGCCGCCGCTGACCGGAGGGAGGAGCGCAACTTCATCTCCGTTGCGCAAAACAGAGCTGCGGGCGGCATAGCTTCGGTTCACGGCAATCGCCAGCGCCGGCCATAACTTTGTCTGGGGCAACAACTGGCGGTAATGTTCGAGCACCGCATCCACGGTCGCGCCGGAGGGCAGATTGAGCGTCTGACTGTCGCACGCCAACATCTCTTTCAGCACGCCAAAGAACAGGACCGTGACCCGCATGGGAAAAGCATATCCGAAGGCCATCTGACATGAGGTTAGACTCCGCCATTGGCAAAATGGCGGTGGTACCCCGGGGATGGATCAGACCAGTACAGGCGTATTGGACACTCCCGCGGTGCCAAAGACTCTGCGGTAGCGAGCGATTTCCGATTTAAGCCCGGTCGCCTTGGCAAAGTTATCCGATAGCTTCACCGCCGGACGGCCGTCTGCCTCGGTCATCTTGCAGATCAGGCTGGCAGGGTGGAATCCGTTGCGGCCATTGGGGTGGCAGCCACGGAAGTCGTTAGTCAGCAAGGTGCCCCACCCGGCGCTAAAACGGATACGCCGGCCAGCAGTCCATTTCGCTGGATCGTTCAGGTCAGCCGCGGTGCGAAAGTCCAGGGGTGTCAGGCCCGGCGCCATGGTTCCCATGAAATAGGCGTGGAGGCCGAGAATGTCTTCCACATCCATGGCATCCGAGGCAATGATCAGCTTTTGCTTGGGGTCCCGGTCCCTCTGCTTCAGCCAGGCAATGTATTCGTCACCCGCGATGTAGGGATCCTTGCTGTCAATGCGCTGCCCGGTCCAGTCGGCTGTCCAATCCGGAGCATCGGCCAGGAACTGCGTTGTTCCATAGGTGTCGGGCAGCATGATCCGAATCTCGCGATCATAAGTGCTCTGCCACAGTTCGAGAATACGGTACTGTGAACTCTTCAAATCGGCGTCGCTGGAGGCCATGGCAGCCAGCGCCATGGGGAGTTCGTGGGCATTGGTGCCTACCGCTTCGAGGTTATGTTTGTAGGCTAGATAAGTATTGGAGGTGCCGGAAAAATGCTCGGCTAGCGCGGTGTTCATGGCGTTCACTACATATTCCTGCCACAGGAAACTGTGCCGGCGCCGAGTACCGAAGTCCGCCACCCTGAGTTCAGGAACCCCGGTCAGCCGCTCGATCTTGCCCCATAGCTTGGCCTTTGCCTGGGCGTAAAGAATGTCCAGCTCGAATTCGCTCATCCCCTTAAAGGCGGCACGCGATTTCAGCTCATTGAGGATGGAGAGGGCATAAATCTCCCACATCGTCGCTTCGGTCCAGAGACCGTCGAACTCCAGGTGGAATTCTCCATCCCTGACTGTGAGCCGGTAGCTGGAGAGGCGGAAGCCATGTCCCAGCCACTCGATAAAGTCCGGCTCGAAGATGCCGCGGCGGCCGAAGAAGGTGTTGCCGGCCAGCCAGATCAGCTCCGATTTTAGAAAGCGCAGGCTGCGCACGTGCTCCAGCTGTTGCAATACCTCTTCGCGCGCAATCACATCCGCGAGACGCAAAGACGAGGACCGATTGCTCACCGAGAATGAAACCTGTGTCGTCGGAAAATGCTTCCAGATGAACTGAAGCATCAGCAGCTTGTAGAAATCCGTATCAAGGAGGGATCGCACAATTGGGTCCAGATCCCAGTTGTGGTTATGCGCCCGCTCCGCGAAGTCGATGATCATTGATGAATGTCCTTGAAGATATTCCCTCCCTCGAGCAGCATTGTGTTCGATGACATCGTGGGCGACGTCGATGCACCACCTCTGATTCTACTGGTGCCAAAAGCAAAAGGCCCGCTGGTTGGCGGGCCTTCTCGAGGATATATAGCAGCAGGTCTCAAACTTCGGCATGCTCGATAATCGTCTCCCGAACTGCCTCGTCCTTCTTCGCTTCGCTGACGGACTTAGGGAGCGCTACCGACAGCACGTCTTCGATACGGCTGGCGTAGTGGATGCGCACCCCTTCGATCTGGTCTGCGGTGAGGTCTTCCTCCACGTTTTGCCTATTTTCCGCGGGGAAAATCACGTCCTGAACCCCGGCGCGCTTGGCAGCAAGAAACTTCTCCTTAACGCCGCCGATGGGCAGGACATTACCGCTGAGCGTGATCTCACCAGTCATCGCCGTTAGCGGATGAACCGGAGTGTCAGTCATCAATGAAACCAGGGTGGTTGCCATGGTGACACCAGCCGACGGACCGTCCTTCGGGATCGCTCCCGCAGGAACATGGATGTGAATGTCCAGGTCCTTGGTGAAGTCCTCTTCCAACCCAAGCGAGGCGGCGTTGGAGCGGACCCAGGTTAGCGCAGCCTGCATGGACTCCTGCATGACCTCGCCGATCTGCCCGGTCATCTTGAAGCCGCCCTTACCCTTCATCCGGTTTGCTTCGATAAAGAGCACATCGCCACCAGCCGGTGTCCAAGCCAGACCGACCGCTACACCCGCGCGCCGCGTGCGCTCGGCCAACTCGGTATCGACGCGTACCTTGATGCCGCCCAGGAACTCCTGAATCACTGCCCGGTCGACAACCAGCGTGCCTGTTTTGCCTTCGGCAATCCGGCGCGCCTGCTTGCGGCAAACGGTGCCGATCAGCTGTTCCAGTTTGCGCACGCCCGCTTCTCGCGTGTAGTGGCGCACGATGTAGCGAACGCCCTCTTCTGGAAACTCGATCTCGGGTTCGCCACCTTCCTTAGGTTCGATACCGTTTTCCTTAATCTGCCGCGGGATGAGGTAACGAAATGCAATGTGCGTCTTCTCGTCCTCGGTGTAGCCCGACAGGTCAATGATCTCCATGCGGTCGCGCAACGGCTCCGGAATGGGATCGAGCATGTTCGCAGTGCAGATAAAGAGCACTTTGGACAGGTCGAACGGAACATCCAGGTAGTTGTCCCGGAATGTGTTGTTCTGTTCCGGATCCAGCGTTTCCAACAAGGCCGAAGCTGGGTCTCCGCGGAAGTCGCGGCCCAGTTTGTCGATCTCGTCCAGCATAAAGACAGGATCATTGGTCTCGGCACGGCGCAGCGCCTGGATGATCTGCCCGGGCAGAGCACCGATGTATGTACGGCGATGGCCGCGGATCTCGGCCTCATCGTGCATACCGCCGAGCGAGATACGCTGGAACTTGCGTCCCAGCGCGCGCGCAATGCTGCGGCCAAGCGAGGTTTTGCCCACGCCGGGAGGTCCGACGAAGCAAAGGATGGGCCCCTTCATATCGGGCTTGAGACGGCGCACGCTCAGGTAGTCGAGGATGCGATCTTTTACCCGCTTGAGATCGTAATGATCCAGGTCGAGGATTTCCTTCGCCTTGGCAATATCGACTTCGCCACCAGTGGACTTGGCCCACGGCAGTACCGCCAGCCACTCGACGTAGTTGCGCGTGAGCGAGTAGTCGGCAGCCATGGGAGACATGCGGGAGAGCCGGTTGAGCTCCTTGGTGGCTTCCTTCTTCACGTCCGCCGGCATGCCTACGGCTTCGATCTTCTGCCGCAGTTCCTCGATGTCCTTCTGCCCCTCGTCCAGCTCGCCGATTTCCTTCTGGATGGCTTTCAGTTGTTCGCGCAGGTAGTAATCGCGCTGCGACTGCTGCACCTGGTCCTGGACTTCGGTCTGGATCTTGTTACGTAGTTGCTGGACTTCAGCTTCTTTGGCCAGATGCTTGTTAATGCGCTCCATGCGCAACAACACGTCCGGCGTCTCCAGCAGTTCCTGCTTGTCGGTGGTAGCTAGGAACGGCAGCGAGGAAGCAATAAAGTCCACCAGACGCCCAGGATCTTCAATATTGAGCGCGATGGTTTGCAGCTCGTCGGAGAGCGTAGGCGAGGTGGTGACGATCTGCTGGAATTGGGCAATGACGTTTCTCTGCAGCGCCTCCAGTTCGGCGCTCTTGCCCGGATCCACTTCCGGCAAATGATCCACGCTGGCCATCATGAATGGCTCAAGCTGAGCAAATTCGCCCAACCTGACGCGCTCGGTGCCCTCGGTAAAGACGAAAAGACTTTGGTTGGGCATTTTGACGACTTTGTGCACCGTCGCCAGGGTGCCTACGGAATACAAGTCGCTGGGCTGCGGACTGTCCATGCGTTCGTCACGCTGCGCGACGACCACAATGGTCTTCTGCTCTCCCAGGGACTGAATAAGTTGAATGGAGCTCTCCCGGCCTACGGTCAGCGGCAGCACGGCATGGGGAAACAAAACCGTGCTGCGAACGGGCAGTATGGGCAATACTCTGCCCTCAGAGCCACCCTGCTCCCGTCGAGTGGGATCGCTCGGGTTGATGATGCTTAAGAAATCGCTCGCCATGAGTATCCTTCTATCAGATTATCGACTATAGGATGATGCAGATCCTTATAAAGTCGCAAAAGGCCCCAGTCCTACCCCCAGAAAGCAGAATTTCCGGCCTTCCTCGTTTGGGAGACCGTTTTCCAGCTCTCTCTGCTTCATCGGTCCCGTCTGCCCGCCCGATCATTCCCCAGGTTTTAGCTGCCCCCTCAAGAAGGTAGCTGAGCCGCCGGATAATGGCCTAGCTCCTTAACCAGCATGCACTTACGGCGAAGTTGATCGAGGGCGGCGCTGGTTGCGGCCGGATCCGAGACCTGGTAATCGACGTAGAAGACGTATTGCCAGGGCTGGCCCTGTACCGGACGGGATTCTACCTTGCACAGGTTGGTATTGTGCTCGGCAAATGCCTGAAGCGCCGCGACCAGCGTTCCCGGGCGGTTGTCGACGGTAAAGGCGATGCTGACTTTGTCGGCGTCGGCCGCTTGCCGGGCTAGGGCGCGGCTGCGAATCAGGAAAAAACGAGTGTAGTTGGCCGGATTGTCCTCGATGCCGGCGGCCAGCACCTCTCCCCCGTAGGCCCGGGCAGCCTGCTCGCTGGCAATGGCACCTGCCTGTCTGTCCCCAAGGCCCGTTATATGCTTCACGCTGCCCGCCGTGTCGTAGAAGGGAGTCGGCGTCATCTTCGGATGTTGCTCAAAAAACCGCCGGCATTGGGCCAGCGCGATGGGGTGGGAGAGCACTTGGCGAACATCTTCGGTTTTGCTGCCCGGAACGCCGATGAGATTGTGGCGGATGCGTAGCAGGGATTCCCGTTCGATTTGCACGTCGGATTGAAAGAGAAGGTCGAAGTGTTCGACGACAGAACCGGCAAGCGAATTCTCGATGGGGATTACTGCGGCGGAAACCTCGGCGTTCTCCACTCGTTTGAACACCTCCGCGGAGAGTGCACAGGGAACAATGGTTGCCTGCGGTTCTAACTTAAGTGCGGCTTCGTGGCTGAAGGATCCGAACTCTCCCTGAATGGCGATCCGCATCTCTGCCCCGAAGACTTAATTTTGATCATACGGCAACCCACTTGAACGAGGACGCACCAAAGTACAGCGTAGCAAGACTTTTAGTAAGGAGAAACACACGATGCTTTGGACCATTTTTCTGGTGTTGCTTGTACTTTGGCTGGTCGGCTTTGTCGGATTCCACGTGGTTGCGTGGTACATCCATATCCTGCTGATCATTGCGCTGGTGGTGCTGGTAATCCAATTGATCGGTGGGAGACGGGCGATTTGAACTAGCTTCCTTTTTCCGTCCCGGCAGGTATGCCGGGACGATCGGGGAGGCATCTTACTTAACCAGGTGCCTGTGCCATCGCAGGCAAGGAGACAGACCATGAATAAGGACCAAGTAACGGGCAAAGTGGAACAGGCAGCGGGAAAAGTGAAGCAAAGTGTGGGCGAAACCGTGGGCAACCAGAAGCTGGCCAATCAAGGCGTGGCCGACCAGGTAAAGGGAGCGGCTAAGGAAACCTGGGGCAACGTAAAGGATGCTGCCGCGGTAACTGCGGATCGCCATCACAAGGAGGCGGAGCGTAAAGCAGACGATGCGCGCGCCGGTGTCCGGGCAAAGATTGATGAAGTGCACGACAACGTCAATGAGAGGCTCGATGCTCACAAGGCCAACGAACGCGAGAAGGCCAAGACAGCCTAATTGAGTTTAATGAGATCAGACGCACCCGGTTCTTATCCGGGTGCGTTTCTCATTTGTGGGCGTATTAATGTGCCGTGGGATGCCGCAACAGAAGCGCAGCTGCGACAAAAAAGAAGAAGACCATGGAGATGATCCCGTTCATGGTGAAAAACGCAGCGTTCAAGCGCCGCAGATCTGTAGGAGAGATGATGAGATGCTCATAGAGCAGCAGGATGGCGACCGCAGCCACTCCCACCCAGGCAATGGCACTGAGTCCGAATAGCTGCAACAGCCAGCACAGCAAGCCAAGCATGGCTAAATGCATGAAGCGCGCAATCCAAAACGCGGCTCTGATTCCCCAGGTTCCCGGGATGCTCTTCAGACCGGTTTCCCGGTCGTGTGCCATGTCCTGGCAGGCGTAAAGCACATCGAATCCTCCCACCCAGAAAAGAACCGCAGCGGTGAGCACTACGATCCGCGGATCCAGCGATCCGCGGATGGCAATCCAGGCTGCAGCGGGGGCCATCCCCAGCGCGAGGCCGAGCACCAGGTGAGACCAGCGGGTGAACCGCTTGGTATACGAGTACAGCAGGAGCACCGACAGGACGACAGGCGATAGGAATAATGTCTCCCGGTTCAGCTGCGCGGCGGCCAAGATAAAAGCCAGCGACATCACCACAGTAAAGCCGGCGACAAAGCGGCGGCTCAGCACGCCAGAGGGAATCGCGCGTCCGGCCGTGCGGGGATTGGCAGCATCCAGACGGGCATCGGCCCAACGGTTGAAGGCCATGGCGGCGGAGCGCGCAGTGACCATGCATACGACAATCCAGAAGACTTTCCGCCATTCCGGCCACCCGGCAGCGGCGAGCATCGCGCCGGCAAGAGCAAAGGGAAGGGCAAAAATCGAGTGCTCCCACTTGATCATTTCCAGCGTGGTGCCTACATTGCGCAGTAAAGCCATGTATTTAGTGTAACGGGGCCGCCCTACTCGGCGGATCCTACCACCGATCCGAGGTGTGGGCGACCCGTCTTTGGCGAGGGAACCAGAAGCAGACCCAAACAGTTAGGCCCGCCCTTTACAAAAGCAAAGGGCGGGCCATCGGTGTCAATCGTTCGACTAAAGCTACTTCTCGTTCGATCCGTTCGCTACCTGAAGGTTGTTGGTCACCTTAAAAACGCCGGGCACGCTGTTAGCGCGGATGCCCGCGACATTTTTGTCTGCCTGACTATTCACCACGCCATTCAGAGTAACGTTGCCGTTCACGACCGTGATGCGGATAGGTTGCGCGGGATCGATGGCGTACTTATTTAGGCTCGGATACCCATAAACAGCCCGGTACACAGCCATCCGGGTGCGATCATCCATGGGCGACAGGGGGTCGACCTGAATGTTGTCAATCACATCCTGCACGCCGGGGAAGTGGCTCGCCAAAGAAACAGCGGAGTCAGCAGCAACCGGCCCCAAGGCGTTGCCGCCCAAAGTGACGACACCATCCTGTACATTGACGCTGATGGCGTTAAATGCATTGCCATAGCCCACGCGGTCGTACTGCAGTTTCTTTACGATGGCCTGCTGCAACTGCGCGTCCGACATTTCGCCGGCTCCGGCAACCT
Source organism: uncultured Acidobacteriaceae bacterium (assembly GCA_963743365.1). Lineage (GTDB taxonomy): Bacteria > Acidobacteriota > Terriglobia > Terriglobales > Acidobacteriaceae > PALSA-350. The sequence goes on along the minus strand of CAVUQE010000004.1, from coordinate 282,529 downwards.
TTAGCTTGTTGCGAACTGCAACCACATTCTTGACCCGGTGCGCCTTCTTATCAAGCTCTTCCTTGGTGGCGAAGTCCTTGACCGTACCTTCCAGATCGACGATTCCGTTCTTAACCGATATCTGGACGCCGCTGAACTTCTTCAATTGATTCTGCAGTTCCGCCTGGATGTTGTTATCGGTTTGCGCGCTCTGCCCCACCGCATACGATGCCTTGGGAATCAAAACCTGAGAACCCAGAACCAGAACAGCAGCCAGCGCCAAAGTTAAACCATGCGATACCTTTTTCATCTCTTTCTCCTGTTTGCGTTCGCTCTGCGCCTAACGGCTTCGCGAGTAAGTCCGCCTATAAGAACACATAACATAACCGCGGGTTGCACACCTTGTTTACTACGACTACCAGAAGCCGTCAACGATAGCGTTTGCGCACTCGGAGCACCATGCTGAAGACCCCCGATTCGTCGCGCACAGCCAGGACAGAAAGGCTTTGCGTGATATCCACCTGTGCCTGAATGAGCTGTTGGGCGGTGGCGTTGACGTTCGTGGCGTAAGTGACCTGGACATTCCGGGAAATATTTTGCTGCACAGTAATTCGAGCACTCGAGCTACCGACCGTTCCCACGTAAGTCGGATCGATCTTGACGCTCCCCCCGCCGAAGAGCTTTTGTACGCGGGCGTCAACCGCTGCATTGAGCGCGCCTCCCAGCAGCGCGTTAGTGGTCGAGTTAACGCCTACGGATTGCTCCTGCTGTGAGTACAGCGCCTGTTCTTCCTGCGTGCGGCCCAGCGCAAGCAGGGAAATAACGTCGGCTTGGGGGAGCGGGGGTTCAGAACGGAAGGTCGGTGTGAGCTGGCTGATATTGCCGTGTAGACCGATCGTCACATCGTATTCCTCCACCCTGGTGGTGGCATCGACGTCGATGATGGGCTCGATTTTCACCGGGTTGGTGAAAAAGATTTCACCGTGCTGCAAACGGTAGGTCGTTCCCGCAAATGTCGCGGTGCCATCGGTGACGTTGATGCGGCCGAGGATCGCCGGTTGGGCCAGGGTTCCGCGAATGCGCAGATCGACGCTGCCGGCCAACTGCGCATAGGAATTCTGAAAGTCGAGCTGCGGCGCGGAGAAGATGTGAACATCCAATCGCACATGGCTCGAGGGCGCGGTAGGATCCGGCGGCACGCTAGCCCCGGGAGACGAGGTAAAGCTGGCGAAGTCGACGTTGGGGCCGATGATGAAGCGCGTGATCTGTACATTGCCGCTCAGCAGCATGTTCGTTGGTGAGCCCTGTAAGTGCAGGGTGGTATCGGCAGTGGAGCTGATGCCTAAGTAGCGAACCCGGATATCTTTCCCGGTTGCGGTGAAGTCTCCGTAAATACCCTGCTGATAGGTTACGAAGCCTCCGAACTTGAGCTGTCCCCCGCCGGTCGTACCTACCAGGTCCTGCACCTGGAGCCGGTTCTGATCGAAAACCAGATTGCCATTTAATTTGCTGATGCCGTTGGGCAGGTCGTTGAGAGCCAAAGCTACGTTGCTGACGTGGACCTGGCCGGAGAACGACGGCTGGCTGAGCGTCCCGCCGGCGTTGACATTGAACTCCAGGTGGCCGGACGAGGTAATGTCGGGGTCGAAGGTCTGCGCCAGCTTCATGTTGATACCGCCCTTGCCCGTCACGGCCAGCGCCTGGCCATCCATGAGATCCGCGGTTCCGGTCACCGCCACATCGGTCTCCGGGCCGGTGATGTGGGCCTGGGTGAGGTGAAGGACGCCATCATGCAACGATGCGCGCAGCGGTCCAGTCGCCTGGAGCGGAATGCCCTGCAGAGTGACGGAGAACTGGTTGATCTCCGCATCTCCGCTGAACTGCTTCGGCTCCCGCAGCGGACCGGCCACGTCGATCGTCCCCCCAATGGACGAATTGCCCGTAACACTCTGCACATGAAACGCGCGCAGGATGGGAGCGATATTGAGGTTGGTCAACACGATGTTGGCCTGAGTGGCAAAGTCGCCCCGCAGAGTGGTCTGGCCTTTGATCTGTAGCTGGGCAGCTGCCAAGCTGTTCTGGGCGGTGAACTGCGCTGTGCTCCCCTGGGTGTGCACGACTATTTCCAATGCACCGGCGGGTTGTCCTCCCAGGACGACGTTGCGGAGATGCACCCCCCCAAGGACGGAAATGGCATCAATTGTGCCTGATGCGTGGGCGTCAAACTTTAAGGCGCCGGCCACAAAGAGCCTTGGATCCTTGGGCTGTGGAAGGTGCGCAAGTTCAAAATTGCTGCCATCCAAATTGCCCAGGAAGTTTCGGGTCCTCAGGTTATAAGTCCCATTGGCAACGACGGTTCCACCATCCTGGAGTAAGGTGAGTTTGGTCAGGTTGATATCTTGCCCTGAAAAACCCAGCGTCGCGGTCACGCTGTGATAGGGTTGGCCCTCGATTGCGCCTCCCTGCATGCTAAGGCTGGCGCCCCCACTCAGATCGCCCAGTGTGCCTCCCACATGAGCCTGCAAACTCAAAGTGCCGGTAACCGGCAGGTCTTGCCCGGCAATTGCCAGCAGGTCGGTCAACGAAGCATCCTGCACCTCGGCGCGGGCATTGATGGCGGACTCATCATCGAACTCCCTGCGGCGCCGACTGATTTGATGCGCCTGCATTTGACCGTCGGCATGAATTACCGTCTTGCCGCGGACCAGCGTTCCCTTCTCCACAGAAATCAGGCTGGAGGAATAGCTCGCGATCGCGTCCAGGTGGTCCCAGGAAATGGTCCTGGAAACAGCGGCCGGCGAAGAGGTAGGGTGAGCTCCGGTTGCTGACGCCGTTACCGGCCCGGCGGTCGAAGTGGCCGCGGGCAATGCGACTGGTCCGACGGACGGCTGCGGGGTCTGGGACAGATCCGAGCCGATAGCAGCCGGGATGACGACCTCGGTAGAGAATCGCTCGGCGGTCAGATGACCGGCGAATGCGGGGTCGACCAGGGAGCCGGTGGCCGAGCCATCGAAGGTCGCGTCTCCGTGAAGTTGGACGGGAACCCCGGAGATACCCTTCTTACCGTTGAGGCCCAAATCCAGCACCTTCAATACTTGATCGAACTCGCCCAGGTTGTGGGTGACCAAGTGGACGCTAAGGTTCGAAGGCTCCTCGATCGGATACACGCCGAGCGAGCCGGTGGTGTTGAGCGTAGTCCCGGGGCTGTGCGCCTCCAGCTGATAAATCTGGACTCTCCCTCCCTGTTGGAAGTACTTGGCATCCACCGAACCAGTGAGCGGAAGCAGGCCGGGAGCCGACGACTGCGGCGCACTCATCGCGAGCTTGGCGGCGACCGTCAGGTCGTCCGCGGCGCCCGTCCAGTCGATGTTGACGGCTCCTTCGCCCAACGTATCGAAGCCATAGTTCTGATATCCGCGATCCGCGACGCTCTCGAGTATGGTGCTGAGGCGCACACCATGCACCCGGGCGCGGATGCTCATGGCCGGACGAACCGGCTGCGGCTGCGTCGGACGCAGCGGAACTCGCTTTGCCTTGTCCGCGGCAGCGAAAGGAGCCGAGGGCGGGTTGTCGGGAGCGCTCCAATTGAGGTAGCGAACCTCGGCATTGATGATTCCACCCTGGCGCGGGCGGCCGACCAGATCGCTGAGGACGATCTCGTCCGGCGTGATGTGCAGGCGGGTGGTCACATTCAGCCCATCGATATACACGTAAGGAATGACGTAACCGGCATTGATCACCTTTGCGTTACCATCCACTACGTATTTGTCAGCCCCACTTCCCTGAGCCGTAACCGCCAGCTGCACGCTCCCGCGCCGGAAGCCATCGACGGCGCCAACGGTAGTCAATTCTGTCAACTCTACTGTGCCGTCGGTGGAGAGCTTCCATTGCGGGTTGGAGTAGTGGACCAGCGTGCCGGAGGCCTGAAGGCTGGTCTTTCCAGTGGTGAAGTGCATGCTCTTGAGATCGACCGCGTCATGGGCCGCTTCTACACTAAGATCCAGTTGGCTGTGGAGCACCCCGCCTTTACCTTGTTGGGCGCTGAGATCGGAGCAAGTGATGTCGCCGAGATAGTGGCCGCTGACTGGAGCGTAGGTGATCACGACGCCCAGATCGTTTGCGGCCAGCCGGAAGGGAATGGAGCGCTCATTGAGCAAGGCCATTCCGTCATGCACTTCCACCCGATTCGCCTGCAGGTCGAAGATGGTCTTGACCGCCGGCCCGCTCGTATTTTGCTTTGCTTTGGGCGTGGGCTGATTGGTGCTGCCGTCGGGATAAATGATGAGATGAACCGAGGGCCGGTCGACCTCCAGAAAGTCCAGGCCAAGCCTGGCATCCACCAATGAGAGGATTTTGGCCCGCGCATAAAGTCGATCTACATGGGCATAGGGCAGCTCTCCCGGACCTTCCAGGCCGTGGATCGTGAGGCCATTCACTTCCACCGAGAGATGGCGGAGATTCCAGCGCAAAGACTGCACTTCCACGCGTCCGCCGGTAGCGTCCTGGAGAACGGAGATAACTCGCTGCCGTACCTGGTTGGAAAAATGCTGGGTCGATGCATAGAAAAGCAGTCCGCCGATGACCAGAACCAAGAGCAGAAGCAGCGCGCCGCCAACTCTCCAGAAGTAACCCCATGCGCCGATGGGTTGGGAGAGCGTAGGAGAGGAGGGAGGCAGGCTACTCATGGCTGCCCTCCGGAAGAGACGTCGTCGCCGGAGCCGGTGGTTCCTACCCGCCCGTAGGCAGGATCCAGAATGCTGACGCTCCCTTCACTCTTGAGGCTCTGCAGCCATTCCAGCAGCAAAGAGCTAACCCGCTGTTGCAGCAGGATCTCCTCAATCCGGCTGGACACGGTCGCCAGGGCGGGGGTGTTCACTGATTGGTCATGGAGCTGAGGCAACAAGGTTTTGTTGTAGTAGTCCGCAATTTCGGCCGGGGTTATGCGGACGCCGGAACCGAAGCGCGACTGGATAAAGGAGAGAATGAGCATCCGTTGGCTCCAGTGAGCATTGACCTCCTTCTCCGTCAGGCCTTTCGCCTGCAGGAAGTCTTGCCAGCCGACATCGGTTTCGCAGTGGTAACGCTTGCAATCGGGAATAAGGCCGCGCAGCTGGGTAATACGCTCTTGCACCTCTTCCGGAGTAGGCGGTGTAACCGTCTGCGCGGTCTGCATTTGTTGCAGAATGAGGTCGCGGTCGATGAGACGCTGGAGCGCCCGTTGCGGCGTGTTTCTCGCGCTGTCGATGCCGAATGGCTGCAACACGGCATAAGCCATCTCTTCGTTCACATCGCTCTGCAAGATAACGCTGCCGTTAATGACTGCGACTACATGATCGAGGACTACAGCCCCCGTTGGAATTGGCGCGGGCGGTATGGTGGCGACAGTCGATGCGGCGGCTATCCCCGGCGCGGCGCTCGTTTGCTGACCCCACGCCGCCACGCTTACCAGGGCGAGAACAGCCAATATCCAATGGCACTCCCTTGCATACGAAGGGGGAGTCGGTCTCCTTTCCACGCAACGCAGGTGAGTTCTGGTCATCAAAAGCTCTGCCCGATACTGAAGAAAAAGTTGAAGTGACCGGCCTGCCCGACGTGGGGATTGGGAGCGACGTTTGCCGTAGTGTAGTCGTAAATAATCGGATAAATGGGCGGATTCAGGTTATAGCTGAAGTCGCCGCGCAAGGGCCCAATGGGGGTGTGGTAGCGGAGGCCTAGCCCTACGGCATGGGAGAAGTCGTTGAAATCGCAGGTATCGGGCGTGTTGTAGGTGGTGTAGGGCACGGTAACGTTGCGGCAGGTCCAGCTGTGTGGCTGCTTGGTGCGCAGGGCCGCAGGCCAGATCTGGGAGGACTTCTCAAAAGCGTTGCCCATGTCGTGAAAGAGAACAAAACTAAGGTCGGTACCCACCCAACGCAGAGGCGGGGCCGGCGTGCGCAGCTCCAGGGTGTTTACAAAAACGCCGGCGCCACCCACCGGATACCCGGTCTGCGGATCGCGCGGTCCAGCAGAATTGATGGGAAAACCGCGATGCGAGGTGGCGCCCCCGGCATAAAGCCGCTCGGGTAGCGGTATCAATTGCTCATCGCCGTCACCAAATGAACGCTCCTGGCCATACCGAGTCTGCCGCGCAATCACCCAGTGATCCCGGCCGAAGTCGTAATAGGTGGAATTGCTGAAGTCCACCCGGTCGAAGTTGGCTTGCGACCCGAATTTGCCATCGGCAAAGAAGACTTCCCCGGTGGTGAAGGTGCCATGGTGCGCGTCGAGGGGTACGTCGCGGGTATCGCGAATAAAGGTGATTCCCGGGCCGCCAACCCGCACTGGCTGCGCGTACAAGGGAATCTCAGACAGGCTGACTTGCAGGGTGGCGGAGTTCACCGAGACCCGACGATAAGAGAAGGAATAGATCAAGGTGGTGGGTTTGGTCACTCGCTCCGAAAGGCGAAGCGCCCCGGAAAGAATCGAGGCCTTGTAGGTGCTGATCACTGCGCTGTTGTTATAGCCACCGGAGAGGGTCAGATTCAGGGATGGCTTGTTGAAAACATGGGGATCCTGATAACTGAGCAAGGCAATCTGCTCCAGCGATCCGTAGTTGGTACGCAAGCTGATGGATTGGTCCGTTCCCCCCAGGTTGGTGCGGCTTATATTGAACAAAACGCGTTCACTGGCCCCTGTCGAACCGTTCGGGTTGCACTTGTAGCTGTTGGAGATCCCCAGCAGTATCTGCTCCGCCTCGGAGAGACAGCCCTGGGTGGGCTGGCCCGTCTGGACTTCAAAACCAAAACCATAGCTGATATCCCACCGCTTGGCCTCGGTCAGATTCAGTAGGACGTTCTTATAGCTTTCCGTGCCGGTTGGATTCTGGATCGCGGTGTCGACTTCGTTGAACAGTGCAAGATCATAGAGTGTGCGCTGCATTTGCAACAGGGCCGTTTGATTGAGGGGGTCGCCTGGGTGCAGGAGGATCCGTTGATCCACCAGCGACGGCTTGGTCCGATACAAACCCGAGACAATTACCTTGCGCACGAAGAACTGCTTACCGGGCACCACTTTCATGGTGAAATCCACTTCATCCGGACGATCCGGCGGGGTTTGCTGAAATAGGCTGACCTGTGCATTGTCATAGCCCTTGCTCAAATAGTAGGTCTGCACGAGATCACGATCCTGATTGACGTTGACGGCCGAGTACGGTTGCCCTACCTGAACATTCAAGTTAGGGCGAATATCATTCAATTGCTCCGCGGTGGCTCCTTCAATTTCATATTTGCCGATGCGCCGCTGGGTCCCCTCGTCGATGACGTAGGTGATCCTGAAGTGGGAGATCTTGTTGGCTTTCCCGTCCCCGGTGTCGCTATCCACGTAGTTAGGGGTGACCTTGACCGCGCTGAAGCCGTTGCTCTGGTAAAGCGCCTTGATCCTGGCGACATCCTGATCGACCAGTTGCTGGCTGAATGCACCATCGTGGTCCAAAATATTGGCCGGCCGCACACTCAGGCGCTCAGAAATCAGCGGCGTGGGAAAATATTTATTACCGGTGATACGGACCGAATCGACCACGTGCCGCTTCCCCAGATCGACACTGTAGAGCGCGGTCAGGTGCTGGGGATCCGATTGCACCGGCTGGTGGGTGACCTTCACATCGAAGTAGCCCTTGCCCTCGAAGTAGTTACGCAGATTCTGCGCGCCTTCGTTGAGCAGGTCCTGATCCACCGTTCCCTCCTCGTAGACGGGCACCAGTTTCTCCATCTGGCCGTGGCTTATTTTCGCGCCTTCGATCTTCACCTCGACCAACGGACCCTGGTGGGCCAGGAAGGTATAGTTCAACCGATTTATGGGAGGCACGTACTCTTTAGAAGTCAGGCTTACGGTTGCCGCCAGCCGATCTCGCTTGTTGTAGTGCTTGCGCAGGTTGCCGAGTGCGCGGCTGACGGTGTTGCGGTTGACCTTGGAGTTTCGCTTGAGTTTGCTCTGCTTGCGGAATTGGGCTTCGGTCAGGCCGCTGTCGCCCGTCAATTCCACATCACCCACCCGGGCCGGGTTGCCGGGAAAGATCTCGAAGTTGAGGTCGACCAGCGAGTTGGCGTGGTCGACAACCGTGGTCCTGGCGATCTGTCCGCGGTAATAGCCATTGTTCTGGAGTGCGCTGCTGACCTCCGGCTCTGCCGCAGCCGCCTTGTTTTCGGAAAAGGCGGTTCCGGCCTGAAGCTGGGTGGCGCTCTGCAGCACGGCGGCCAGGCGGTCGTCTTTCACACCGTCCACGTTGACGCGGCCCACGAAGAGGCGCGGGACCCCGGTGAAGATGATCCTCACGTTGTTGCCCGCGCGGACTCCGGCCACTTCGATAGTTTCATAGAGACCGGTGGCGTAGAGGCTGCGCAAGCTCTCGCGCACCTTCGCCGGGTCCAGAGGAGCACCCGCCTGCTGCGCGAGCTGGCTGGGCAGCGGCTTCAATAGAGATTCGTTCACACCCTCAAAGGTAACGCTCACCACTTGCAGGCCGGCCCAGTCAAGCAGCAGACCCTTTTGAGCATCCTGGGGCGCTAATGGAATGGTGTTTGGTGCTGCCGCGGCTGCCTGGGCACGGCACGCTGGAGAGGAAGTTGCCACAATACCCAGCACCATCGCGGCGCACAGCGCCAGCGGAACGATGTGATTTCGATAGATGGGGGGGAATTTGCTTTTTTTAAATAAAGAGAGTGCTGCGAGAAAGCGGCTTCGTCTATCGCTATCCAGTTTCTGCGGGCGGCGCACGGATGGAAGCAATGGGGTCAAAGCCAACAAAGATCCTCTCAAGTAGGCATCGCGCTCGCCCATCGAACACTGTACGTGGTAAATCGACGGCCTGGAGTACCGCCGCAGCGCTCTTTCTGAATCTCTATACTAAGACGTGGTCATGCTGTACGGGAGAGCGCAGTGGAAGTGATTGAGGAGCGTTACTCGCGCCAGGTGCTCTATCCCGGAATTGGGGAGAGGGGTCAGCGGCACCTGGCCGCGAGCCATGTGGCGGTGGTGGGTTGCGGGGCCACCGGGGCCGCTGCGGCAGGGCTGCTGGCGCGTGCCGGTGTGGGTACCCTGACCCTGGTCGATCGCGACTTCGTGGAGGAGAGCAATCTGCAGCGGCAAGTCCTTTTCGACGAGGCGGATGCGCGTGAAGCACTGCCGAAGGCGGAAGCCGCGCGGCGTAAGATTGCACAATTTAACAGCCGGATCGAGGTTCAGGCGCATGTGGCCGACCTGGTGCCGTCCAATATTCACGCCCTGCTTGGCCAAGCGGCGATTGTGCTCGACGCAACGGATAATTTCGAAACCCGGTACCTGCTGAACGATTATGCGGTCGAGCAAGGGCGCCCGTGGATTTACGCGGCCGCGGTTGGGGCTTATGCAGCGACCATGAATATTCTGCCCGGCGAGACCGCCTGCCTGGCCTGCCTCTTTCCCAAGCCGCCAGCGGGCATGGTGGCCACCTGCGACACGGCTGGCATTCTTAACACTGCAGTCAATTTTGCGGCCTCGGTAGAGGTGACCGAGGCGATAAAGTTTCTCGTCGGCGCGCGAGATAAAATGCGCCGTACCCTGCTAGGCCGCGACCTGTGGACCAATGACCAGGCAGAGATCAGCGCTGCCGCGCCGCGAGCGAAATGCTCGGTTTGCCAGCTGCGGGACTTTACCCACCTTCGCGGGGACGACCGCCCCCAGATCACGCTCTGTGGACGAAACTCGGTGCAGATCCATGAGCATCATCGTCCGGTTGATTTTGCGGAGATGCAGCGCCGCCTGGAGCCGCTCGGCAAGGTAAGCTTCAACCGGCTCTTGTTGCGTTTCGAGCGCGGAGAGTACACGGTCACGGTATTTGCCGACGGACGGGCGCTGGTGCAGGGTACCACCGACGTGACCCTCGCCCGCAGCCTCTACGCGCGCTTCATCGGCAGCTAAAAGCACCAGGGTCGTGTTCCCCGTCCCTGGTTAGTGAACGAGAACCGTCAAGCTACTTATGCAAGACCGGAAGCAACTTCTAACCCTTATTCTGCTTCCCAGTGCAAGGCCCCTTTAATTTCAATGAGCGTGTTCAATGCTGAAAGCGAACATCCGCCCCCAGACGTGGGAAAGCAATGGTCGAACTTCTCTCCTAGAGGTAGCAATGTCTTTACCCAGCAAGGACTTGGCGACAACGCCCGGACCGACCGCGCCAGCCAAGGCGCCTAATCAGCACTTGCGCCGGAATCCCCCCATCGCGGGCGAAGCCGAGGCGATCCTGAAAGCTCAGGCCGGCGACGGCGCATCCTTCGAAATGCTGTACGCCCTGCACAAGCGTCGGGTATATTCCCTGTGCCTTCGCATGCTGGGCAACGTGGCCGAGGCCGAGGACCTGACCCAGGAGGCCTTCCTGCAGCTTTATCGCAAGATTTCCACTTTTCGTGGAGACTCGGCGTTTTCCACCTGGCTGCATCGGCTGGCGGTCAATGTTGTGCTGATGCACTTGCGCAAGAAGGGACTACCGCAGGTTTCGCTTGAAGAGACCCTTGAACCGTCGCAGGAAGACGGGCCGCGCAAGGATATTGGCGCCCGCGATCTGACGCTCTCGGGTTCGGTGGACCGTGTAACCCTGGAGCGGGCGATCGAAAATCTGCCTCCTGGCTATCGGCTGGTTTTCGTGTTGCACGATGTGGAGGGCTACGAACACAATGAGATTGCCGGGATGTTGGAATGTTCCATCGGCAACAGCAAATCGCAGCTGCATAAGGCGCGTATGAAGCTGCGCGACCTTTTGAAGTCGGGCCAAAGGAAAGAGGCAGTTCTATGAGCAATGTCCGGAAAGCAGCGAACGGGACCACCGTCGATTGCGCCGTTTTTCAGGACCAACTGCCCGGCTTGTTTGAGTCGGGCGAAGATCTGAACACGCAGGAACACCTCAAGACCTGCGAGAATTGCAGCGCGCTGGTGCGTGATCTTGAATACATTGCACAGCAAGCCAAACTGCTGCTCCCTATCCACGATCCCAGTCCTGAAGTCTGGGAGAATATTCAGACCGCGCTGAAGAAGGAACCCTCCCGCAGGGAGTAGATGCCCCCCGGAAGGAAGCTCTGGGGCTTCATAAAAGTCTTTGCAGGAAGGGCACGGCTCTCCAGGCTGCGGAAAAGCCCCGGGGATGATGATGAGTTCCCTCAGCGGCTTAAGCCGGTCATCTTTACAACCGCTTACGTACGGGCTAAAGCCCGTACCCTTCAAAACCGGACTTTTTCCCGCAAGCTGTTCAGCTGTGCCGCAGATGCCAAATGCGGTTCCCTTTCGGGTACCTCTGAGCGCTGTGCATTGGGCGGCCTTGCCGCTCCTACCCGATATAATCCGCAAATGGCATGAGCAAGCAGGTGGAGCAAGGGATGGAACGGAAGCCAACGGGACGGGCACGACAGCGGCTTTCGCGATTGATCCTCACCGGTTTTATGGGTGCCGGCAAATCTACCGTCGGCGCGATTCTGGCCCAGGAGCTGGGCTGGCGGTTCATCGACCTGGACGAGGTCATTGAGGCCTCCAGCCAGCGCACGATCGCCGAAATCTTTCGCGATCATGGGGAAGAAAATTTCCGCCGCCGGGAACGGCAGGCGGTGGAACAGCTAAGCAAGCAGGAGCAGATCGTGCTGGCGCTCGGCGGCGGCACGGTCGAGGACGAGTCCACCCGTTCGCTGTTGATCCATCCGCCCGAAAACTGCCTGGTCTTCCTTGAGGCCCCCCTCGCTGAATTGCTGGCGCGCTGCACCGTGAAAGGACAATTACGCCCGCTGTTGGCAGCGCCGGAAGCTTTAGAAGCCCGCCACAACCGCCGCCTGCCGCATTACCGCGCGGCACACATCACTGTGGCCACCTCGGGCCTGGCGCCGCAAGCAGTTGCCAATCAAGTGCTCGAGCAAGTACTCACGCTTTGGCTGGTTGACGCAGGAACGAGGCAAGGGGCGCATGACAAGTCGTGAAGTGGCGGTAGAAGCCGTTTCCCTGACTCCGGTGCAGGAAGCACGCACGCGCTCCGTGCGTGGCTCCATTATCTTCTCCTTTGCCATCGCTTTGGCCCTGCTGATCGCGTACCTGATGCGCGAGATTCTGTTGCTGCTCTACGTAAGCGCTCTCTTTGCCGTGGTGCTCAGCCCAGTGATTCACGGCATCATGCGGCTCCATATCAGGCACTGGCATCCGGGTAAGGGCCTGGCTATCTTTCTGCTGCTGCTGAGCGTAGGGGCTGCCGCTACCCTCTTTTTTTCCTTTGCCATGCCGCCGGTGGTGCGCGACTTGCAATCGTTGGTCAGTGAATTGCCCACGCGCGGCCCCCAACTGCTGGATAAACTGCATCACGTTCCGTTTGCTTCGCACTTAAATTTTTCCGGTTTGAATGCCAAGCTGCAGGGATTTGCGTCCAACTTCGCCGAATATCTTTTCCTCTCCATCAGTGGATGGGCGAGCAAACTGGCCGATATCGGAGCGGTGATCTTTCTCACCATCTATTTCATGCTGGAGGGAGACGAGGCCTATCGTTGGATTCTTTCGTTCTTCCCCAAGTCGGCCCGGGGACGGCTGAACGATACACTCTTGCGCGCCGATGTGCGTATGGGCAAATGGCTCCTGGGCCAAGGCGGGCTGATGCTCATCCTTGGCCTCTGCAGCCTCATTGTGTTCGTGATGCTTAAGGTCCGTTACGCCTACGCGCTGGCCGTGCTGATGGGCGTTTTGAACATCGTTCCCATCGTTGGGGCAATGATCTCGATGGCCCTGGTACTGCTCGCGGCGGCCACCGACTCCTGGGAAAAGGTGGTGGGCGTGATGGTGTTCTATGCCATTTATGCCCAGGTGGAAACTTCCTACCTGACGCCGCGCATCATGAAGAGCAGCGTAGACCTCCCCTCGCTGGGGGTCCTGGTCGCCCTGCTGATGGGCTCGAAGCTGGCCGGCGTGATCGGGGCCATGGTCGCAGTGCCGACCGCGGTGCTGGTCTCGGTGCTGATTCAGGAGTACCTGGTCAAGAACGATGAGCCCGCTGCCGCGGAACGCGCATCCTAAGCTCATCGGATGCGTCGAAAACACGCACCGGCAGCCTTGGTGACCGCTTGCTATCATGAAGTCAGCAGCATCCTGCGATCCATGTTGAAGATTCAGATCCATCCCGCCGACCCGCACACCAGGACTGAGCTGTGACCCCGACCGCCCATGCCGCAACCGGGCTGGCAGGCCCGCAGGTAGACCACGTGCCCGCACTGGCGGCCGTCGCGCCACAGGAAAATACAAGACATTCGTGGATAGGAGACTACCAGGAGCTGTGCAAGGTCCGTGTGACCTCCATGGTGGTCCTGACTGCGTGGGCCGGCTTTTACCTGGGATCGATGCGCTCCGGGATCACCAGCATGCACTGGGGACTAGTCGAATCCCTTTTCGGCATTGCGCTGGTTTCCTGCGGGGCCAGCGTGATGAACCAGGTCATCGAGCGGAGGATCGACGCGCGGATGATAAGGACCGCACAACGCCCGCTGGCCGCCGGCCGCTTCAGCCTGCCGCACGGCTTGGCCCTAGGCATGGCGTGCTTCGCCGCCGGTGCACTGGTGCTGACGTGGTTCACCAACCCGGTCACCGTGGTGCTCACGCTGTTGACCGGTTTTACCTACGTGGCCGTCTATACCCCGCTCAAGCGCTACACCACGCTGGCTACCTTCATCGGGGCATTTCCCGGCGCTATGCCACCGCTGTTGGGGTGGACCGCGGCCCGCGGCGTTATCGAATGGCCGGCTGTGGCCCTCTTCGCCATTCTTTTCGTCTGGCAGTTTCCCCACTTCATGGCCATTGCCTGGCTCTACCGCGATGACTACGCCAAGGCCGGCATCCGTATGCTGCCGGTGGTTCAGCCGGATGGCTGGTCCACGGTCTGCGAAGCGCTGATTTATGCCGTGCTAATGATCCCGGTAAGCGCCGTTCCGTATTATTTGCACCTCACCGGGCCGGTCTACCTCGTCAGTGCGATCCTGTTGGGACTGGGCTACCTGGCTTACACCATTCGCTTTGCCCGCATCACCCGGGCGGTGACCACGGCCGAGTCACGCGGGTACGCGCGTGACCTGTTACGCGCCAGCGTGATCTACCTTCCGCTGCTGCTCACCGTGATGATGCTGAACGCGACCGGAAGGAGATAAGCCATGGCGACACTAAGTCAACATCCCCCGGCAAAGGTCCCTGCCGGCAATGCCGAGGAGCAGGTGCCCATTCAGCTCGACCGCCTCTCTCATAATTACGGCGACCGGCTGGCGCTCGACAACTTGAGCTTCGCCGTCCAGCCGGCGGAGATCTTCGGCCTGCTCGGGCCCAATGGGAGCGGCAAGACGACTCTCTTCCGCATCCTTTCCACCCTCATGGTGCCCACTGGTGGAACGGCACGGATCCTGGGCTTCGACGTAGCCCGGGAACCCAACCAGGCGCGGCAGCAGACCGGCATCGTTTTTCAAGCGAGAAGCTTGGACATTAAGTTGACCGTGGCCGAGAACCTGAAGCACCAGGGCCACTTGTATGGGCTGCGCGGCGAAAGCCTCAAAAAGCGGAGTGAAGAAGTCCTGCGGCGGGTGGGCTTGCTCGACCGGGCCAAGGAGTATGTCGAGACGCTTTCCGGCGGGATGCAGCGGCGGGTTGAACTGGCCAAGGGCCTTATCCACTCCCCGGGATTGCTGCTGCTGGACGAGCCATCGACCGGTCTTGATCCCGGCGCGCGCCGTGATATGTGGCAATACCTGCGTATGCTGCGCGACCAGGAGGGAGTCTCCATCTTGGTGACTACGCACTTAATGGAAGAAGCGGAACATTGCGACCGCCTGGCCATTCTGAATCAGGGCACCCTGGTCGCGCTGGGTTCGCCGGCGCAGTTGAAGTCGGCCATCGGCGGCGACGTTGTGCTCTTTGAGACCGCTAGCCCGGAGGCGGCGCGCTCGCTGGCAGAACGCTTGGCCACCCGCTTTGCGGTGCAGCCCAGTGTGCTGGGCAGCACCGTCCGCCTGGAGCGTCCCGAGGGCCATCGCCTGGCAACCAGCGTGGTGGAAGCCTTTCCGGGCGAGATCGACGGCATCTCCGTGGCTCGCCCCTCACTCGAGGATGTGTTCATTCAACGCACCGGCCATCGCTTCTGGGAAGATGCTGGCCAGGAAAGGGATAAAGAGGCATCATGGCAACCCTAGCCGCAACCGCTCCCCACACGCGCAAGACTGTGTCTCCTGGCATCTGGCTACCGGCCTATTCGCTATGGCTGCGCGAGCTGGTCCGTTTCTATCGCCAGAAGGCTCGAGTGGCGGGTGTGATTGCCTCGCCGCTGATCTTCTGGGTGGTGCTGGGTGCGGGCTTCGCCCACAGCTTCCGGACCGGCAATGGCAGCGGGACGCACTACCTGGGCTATTTTTTTCCCGGATCGGTAGCCATGATCGTGCTCTTTACCGCCATCTTCAGCATGATGTCGCTGATCCAGGACCGCAATGAAGGCTTTCTGCTCTCGGTGCTGGCGGCCCCGGTCAGCCGCTCGTCGATTGTCTTAGGAAAAGTGCTGGGCGGCGCCACGCTGGCCGCGGTGCAAGGGATCATCTTTCTCGTCTTCGGGCCCCTGGTTGGGATCCGCATGACCCCGTCAGCGATCGGGTTGAGCATGCTGGTCATCGTGATGATCAGCTTCGAACTGACCGCGCTGGGCTTTGCTATCGCCTGGCCGATGGATTCGACCCAGGCCTTCCACGCCATCGTGAACCTGCTGCTGATACCCCTGTGGCTGCTCTCCGGGGCCTTGTTTCCGCTAAGCGGGGCCGCCGGCTGGATGCGCCTCTGCATGTTGCTCAACCCTCTGACATATGGAGTAGAAGCATTGCGCGGCAGCTTGTTCCCTGATGCGGCTACGCAATTTCCCCTGTCGGTCAACCTGGCCGTGACGGCAGGTTTTTGCCTGCTGACCTTTGTCGCCGCCTGGGCGATCGTGAATCGGCGCACCAATCGCCCGTCGGCTTGAACCAAGGAGACTTGAAGATGGTTGTGGCGGAAACCAACCAGCGGCCTTCTGTGGCCCTGCCGGTAGTTCTGATTGTCGCGGTGAGCGCGGCCGCCGTTTGCTTTTTGCTGTGGCTGATTTACCTGCACCATCCGCTCGATGCGTCGGTGGCCCGGTTGCGTTTTCTGCCCACGCTCAATGCGGTGCTCAACGGCCTTTGCACAGTCGCCCTATTGACCGGGTTTTACTTTATCCGGCGGCGCAATGTGCCTGCGCACCGGGTGTCGATGATGATTGCGTTTGTCTTCTCGTCTGTTTTCCTGGTCAGCTACATCGTCAATCATGCGCTGCACGGGGACACAATCTTTCCTAATGTTGGCGTGGTGAAGACGATTTATCTGTGGATTTTATTCAGCCACATCACATTATCGATCGTGGCGCTGCCGATGGTGCTGACGACCTTCTTCTTTTCTCTCAGTGGCCGCTTTCGGCAGCATCGCAAGCTGGCCCGGTTTACGCTGCCCATCTGGCTCTACGTCTCCGTCACTGGGGTGGTGGTGCACACCATGCTCGCTGCATGGCGGTAAGCTAATGCCGGACGACGGCACCCGGCAACTTCTGTGGGCCGGTATTTGGATTTTGCTGGTGGGCGGCGTGGCGGCACTCTTGACGGCGACCGTCTTTGGCGGGATCGGTGTCCACGGTCCGCACACCAACTCCGGCTGGCTCTCGCTGCTGCTGGCTATGATGTGCCTGCCCTTCGGCACCATGCTGACGCTGCTTGGAGCGGCCAAATGGCTGCGCAATCGCCGCCTGGCACGGAGTTCAAACAACAACGCGGCGGAATAAGTTCTGCTATGCTTCTGCCTTACCCAAAATAGAAGGAACATCATGGCAAAGAGCGTTAATAAAGTCATTCTCCTGGGCAACGTTGGCAAAGACCCTGAAGTCAAGTTTTTGCCCAGCGGGCTGCCGGTCGCCAACCTCACCCTGGCAACCTCGGATCGCTTCAAAGACAAGGCCGGCGAATGGCAGGACCGGACCGAGTGGCACAACCTGACCGCCTACCAGAGGACGGCGGAAATCATTCGTGACTACGTAAAGAAGGGTTCGAAGCTATACGTCGAGGGCCGGATCCAGACCCGTTCGTGGGATGACCAGGCATCGGGACAGAAGAAATACCGCACGGAAATCATCGTCAACGATGTGGTCCTGCTGTCGGGCCGCGGTGAGGGAGAGAGTGGGGGTGGCGGTCCGCGCTCGAATACCAGTTCCTTCGATCAACGGACGCCGGTGCACCACGAGGAATTTGCCGGCACAGAAATCACCGACGACGATATTCCCTTCTGAGCTGTGCTGGGGCACCAGCGATGAGGCTAAAGGGTTTATGCCGTGATGCTTGTGCTTTACCGGACGTTGGTTTGCCGCCCTTCGATGGACGCAGTTGGGCTCAGGTTCGATAATAGAGACCTATGGAGACGTCCATCGAAGGAACCGGTCTTGAAGTCCTCGATTTGAGGACGGACAGCGCGTTTGCCAGACGGAGTCTTCACACGCGAGATATTGGCGCCCAAATGGCCGGACTCCAACGGCTATCCCGGGCATTGCTGGAGAAGCCTGAGACGATTCTGCAGGAGTTGGTGAGCGCTGCGGTTGATCTGTGTGGCGCCGATAGCGCAGGGATCAGCATCGAGAAAAAAGACGGAAGCGATCGGGAGTTTTACCACTGGATCGCGACAGCCGGAAAATACTCCGCATTCCTGAACGCGATTCTGCCACGCAATCCCAGCGCGTGCGGACTTTGCCTGGAGCGCGGGCACCCGCAGCACTTCACGGTTTCGCAGAAATTTTTCGATATCCTCGGCGTGGAAGCACCGCTTGTGACCGATGGCATCCTCCTTCCATGGAAGACTGAGGAAACGCGGGGCACAATCTTTGTCATGGCGCACGGCCGGACAGAAGCCTTTGACGAAAATGATGCGCGGCTCATGACGATGCTGGCTGACTTCGCTGCGATGGGCTATCGGCAACAGAAGCAGCAAGCCCGGCTGATTCTTCAAGAGCGCGCTGCGGCCGCCGCTCAGATGGCGAACCGGCTCGCTCACGAGATCAATAATCCCCTGCAAAGCATGACGAATAACGCGTACCTCCTCGCCGAAGGTGGGGCGAAGGAAGATCCCAGGATGTTGGGCCGCGAACTCTCAAATGACATTCGTCGGCTGTCGGACCTGGTGCAAGAGTTACTGTCGCTGCCACTTGATTCGGTGCGGCCCGATGGGCTGTCCTAGTGCTCACGGATACAGCCGGGTTCTGTTCCATGCTCCAGAGTCGCGTGTGAATAAGAACCGGTCGTGCAGCCGGTCAGCCCCATGCACCCAAAACTCGATCCGCTCGGCCTGCATGCAGAAGCCGCACCAATGCGCAGGCCGCGGCACCTCTCCCGGATGCTGTTGCGCAAATTGCTGGAAGCTTGCTTCCAGCTCTTCACGGCTTGCGAGCGGCTGGCTCTGTTGCGAGACGGCGGCGCCGATCTGACTATTGCGCGACCGGCTGTGGAAGTACGCGTCCACATCGGCCGCTTCCATCTCGGTTAACCGCCCCTCCACCCGTACTTGCCGGCCAAGGGTTTTCCAGTAGAAACATAGGGCTGCCCTGGGATTCGTTTTCAGTTCCCTCCCTTTTCTGCTTTCCGCATTGGTAAAGAAACAAAAGCCGCGCTCGTCCGCGCGTTTCACCAGCACCATGCGGACGCTCGGCTGCCCCGCCAACGTTGCGGTGGCCAGGGCTGCAGCGTTTGCGTCGTTCGGCTCGCTTCGCTCCGCCTCCTGAAGCCATGAAGCAAACAGTTCGAGTGGATCCACGGACTGCTCGTTGTTCCAGACATCCATGTTTCGATGGTAGCTTCCGATAGCAACCCATGTCCGCTGATAATGAAGTTCTATGTTGACCGAAGAACAAATAAGGGAGCTGCTCTCCTACGATGAGCTGATTCCGGCGATGAGAAAAGCGCTCATGGACTTCTCCGCCGGGCGGGTGCAGCAGCCGGTGCGCACCATCATCCCGGTCTCATCGCATGGCGGGTGGTTCGGGGTCATGCCGGCTGTGTACGGCTCGGTGATGGGCGCCAAGATGGTTACTTTCTATCCTGGCAATGCAGAGCGGCAGAAGCACACTCATATGGCGGTGATTCAACTCTTCCGTGCCGATAGCGGAGAGCCGCTGGCAACCATGGACGGGCGATTGATCACCGAGATGCGCACGGCCGCGGTGTCGGCGGTGGCGATCGACCATCTCGCGCATCCTCAGGCCAAGGTGCTGGGCATACTGGGCAGCGGGGTGCAAGCCCGCTCGCATATGCGCGCTCTGGCTGGGATCCGTTCCTTTGCAGAGGTCAGGGTCTGGAGCCGGTCGCGGGATCACGCCCAGCAATTCGCTGCTGAGATTGGAGCACGCGTGACCACGGCGGAAGAGGCGGTCTCGGGCGCCGATGTCGTTCTGGCACTGACCAGTTCACCGCAGCCGATTCTCTGCGGAAGGTGGTTGCGCGCGGGGGCGATGGTGTGCGCCATCGGCGCCGCGACACCGGATCGCCGCGAACTGGATGAAGAGGCCATGCGCGGCGCGGTGGTGGTCGAATCTCGCGAGTCTGCCCTGCGGGAGGCGGGAGATATTGTTCTCGCGCAGGCCCAGGTGAGCGCGGAGATTGGCGAGCTGTTGAACGGCGCGCAACTTGACCGCGGGAATAAGCCAGTGGTTTTCAAGTCAGTCGGGATCGCGGTGGAGGATATCGCCACGGCAAAACTGGTTTACGAGAAATTCGCTGGACAGGCGGACCATTAATGTTCAAGCATGCCATTGTTCGTCTCCCAGGAACCAATTTTGCCCAGGGTCTCACCACGGTTCAGCTGGGTGCTCCGTTGTATGACAAAGTGCTGCAGCAGCATGCACGCTACTGCGAAGCCCTGCGGGAATGCGGACTCGAACTGAACACGCTGGACGCGGATCTCGATCATCCGGACTCCACGTTTGTTGAGGACGCGGCTGTACTGACTGCGCGTAGCGCAATCCTGACGCGGCCCGGCGCTCGCAGCCGCCAGGGCGAGGTGGCTGCGATCCGTCCCGCCCTGCAGGGCTTCTTTCCCGACATGCTGGAGATTGAAGCGCCGGGGACGCTGGATGGAGGCGACATCTGCGAGGCCGGCCATCGATTCTTCCTCGGCCTATCGCAGCGCACCAATGAGGAAGGCGTCCGCCAGCTGGCGGTCCATCTGGCCCGGGATGGCTACACTCCGGCGGTGATCGATGTGCGTGCGATGAGCAGCATCCTTCACTTCAAGAGCGGTGTTTCCTACATTGGCGAAAACACCCTGGTGGTGATGGAAGAGATGGCGGGCCTTGCGTTGTTCAAAGGGTATGAATTGATTCGTGTTACTGCGCAAGAGAGCTATGCCGCCAATTGTGTTCGGGTCAATGAACGGGTGCTAGTCGCAGCGGGATATCCCCGGCTCATGGCGGAACTCAAGCGTCGTGGATTTCATGCGCTGGAACTCGAAATGTCAGAGTTTCAAAAGATGGACGGCGGCCTTAGTTGCCTTTCTTTGCGGTTTTAGAGCGGACGCAGCACTGAAACAGCCCTGGTGCCGTCAATCCACTGGCGATTCTTTTTTCCAGTTGAAGTGGCGGCCGAGAATCCCTTTGATAATCCAATGGTCTGTGGCCGCTGTGGGACCGATGCCGACACCGACGTTGATCTCCCATTTGGGAGAGACATTCAAGTCGGTGACCAGAAAGATCTGCTGCTGCTGGTTGTGCAAGGAATAAAAATCTCCCAGGCGGCCGTAGTCGGCGTAGTATTCGATCCCGCCACTGATCTTTTTGGTGAAGTCATAGCCCACTTTTGCCGCGGGAGAAAAGCCCAGTCCCTGGGCCACGTCGGGCCCGTGCCAGGTGCGCTCGAGCGCAGGATTGAAAGCCAGGTACCAGCGGCCGAGATACTTGTCGATGATCGGCCGTATTTCCCAGGTCCAGGTATCGGGCGAATAGACAGCCCGCTGGTAACCGATCTCCGTCGATACGCTGACGCCAACAGGCCAATGCCACGAGTCGGGCACGCGCACCCGGGGGCGGATGTGGTCGCCGACCCATTGCACGCCATGGCCGTTCTGCCAACTCGTAAAAACATAAAAGCCTACTTCCGACCAGCTGGTCAGCCCCTGGGTGATCTCGAGCGTCTCGTGCTCCTGGTGGTTGGTAGGATAGACACCGTCGATCACGTATTTTTGTCCATCCACCGTGTAGTTGGAGTGGAGCTCAACCATGGTGCTCTTTGGTTCTACGGTGTCCGCGCCATAGACCTGAATCTCATAGTTGCCCTGGGCACAAGCCGGCAGCGTGCTGCATAGCAGGGCGAAAATCCAGATCCACCACTTAAATTCACGCATAGCGAAAGAGCATCATGAAGCCGGCATCCATGTGGTTCTGTTGGTGGCAATGAAAGAGCGTTGATCCGGGATCGTTGGCGGTAAACTCGACATCCACCTGGGTGTTCGCGTCCACCAAGACGGTGTCTTTCAGGATGCCATGGGTTTCCGGCCGGCCGGGCAAGCGGCGCAACTCGAAGCTGTGCCGGTGCAGATGGACAGGGTGATCGTTGTTGCTGTGGTTGATGAATGAGAGACGATAACGCTGCCCCGCGGTCAAGGCCGGGCTGGCGGTATCCGGATAGGACTTCCCGTTGATGGTCCAATGGTCCATAGCCCCGTGTCCGGCAAACTTCGATGCGAAGATCAGGGGAATCGTAACCGCATCGGTTGCTTTGGTGGTAATCTGACCGGGCGCGGCAAAGCGGAGGTAGTCCCAGGAAAGCTCATCGGCCTGCTCCCATCGTGGCTTGCCACTACTGCCGGCGTACTCGACTGCAATCCCCATACCCGCCGCCATGATGTGCTTGCGCACTTCTCCCATGACCCAGGAGCCGGGATGGTTCATCTGCACCAGCGCGCTGACCCGCTCCGCGGGGGCCAGGCGAAGCATCGGGACCAGTTGCGGCTGAGCTACTTCATTGCCATCGAGCGCGATCACCTTGAATTGATGCCCGGCAAGAGCGATCCAGTGCACTTCTGTGGGGCTCGAGTTCAGGATTTGAAAGAGAACCTGCTGGCCGGCCTTGACCCGCAGCGGTTCGCCGAACCCCAACACGCGGCCGTTGATGGCGGAGACGTTATAGGCTGGGTCCATCGAACCGTCGGCGCTGGCGAGCAGCGCGGCGTCCCAATCATGCAGCGCCAGGAAGATCTCCTGGTCATAGCGGCCCGGATTGTCGCGCGGCTCGATAACCAGAAATCCGTGCTCGCCAGTATATTGGCCGCGATGGAGATCTTTGCCGGCAAAGACGTGGGTGTGATACCAGCGAAAGCCTGCGGGACGAGGAGTAAAGGTGTAGCGGGCGTGGCCGCCGGCGGGAATCGGCGGCGTACCCTCTTCCATGGCACCGTCGACCTGCGGGGGCAGAAAAAGGCCATGCCAATGAACCACCTCGCTGCTTTCGGTCTGGTTCGTCACATCGATGGTGACCGGTTGACCTTCTTTGAGGCGCAGCAATGGACCGGGCACCTGGCGGTTATATGCGATGGTCTTGATGGTGCGCCGCGGAGCAACTTCCAGCGCATACGCTGCGATGTCGAGGGTGTAATCAGCAGAGGCTATTTGCTGAGCGCGTCCGCCCAGCGCCGCGGAAGCGACAGTCATGCCGGACAGCTTGAGCAACTCACGCCGGGTAAGCAAACCTTATCTTAACAAAGTAAGAACCGTTGCTTCACCGCCCGGCGGGACACCATTGTTGTGTGATGCATGGCTCTCTGAGCCGCATCTGAAAGAATTGGTACTGCTACCCAATGAGCAGAATCGTAGACAATCGATCAGCATGGATAAACAGAGGAAAGGGCCGATAGCGAAAAATGGCAGCGAAAGATAAGCGAGATTCGCCAAAGATTCACCTGCGGGGTAAGGCAGCTCTGCTGCTTCTGAGTGCCGGACTGCTGGCCGCAATGGGGCTCGGGACGGTTGTGGCGCAGAATTCGGGTGAGTTGCGCGGGGATGCCATTCTCGATCACCTGAATGCGGTTATCGACTGGTACCGCCACGCCATGACACGGGTTCAGACAGTGGGGCTGCCAAGTGATGCGATGTACCAGTTCAATGCCCAGAGCATGGCGGCCCAAGTTGCAAAACTGGCCTTTCAGTCTGCGCAGGCCGAAGCGGCCCTGATCCCTGCCGCGAGTCCGCAGAGCAGCGGCAACGCCAACAGTTCGCAACAAAATCTGGCCAAATTGCAGAGCGACGTGAGCACCCGCATCAGCACGCTGCAGGCACAGATCAGCACGCTGAACCAGCAGATATCGGGAGCACGCAAAGCACAGCTGCAAGACCTTATGGCGCAAAAAGAGCGAGCGCAGGGAGAGTTGGACCTGAACAAGGCGATGCAGCAGACCTTCGAGCAGATGTCGCAGTTCATGACCACGAATGGCAGCAGCGGCACAGGCGGCCTGGAAGGCAGCATCAACGAACTGCAGCATTCGGTTCCCGAACTTACCACTGCTGGCAGCAAGACGGCAGTCAAGCCGCCCAGCAACCCGGAGGCGATGCCGGCCTCCACTGGCTTGATAGGCGAAGTGGTGCAGCTTTATGAACAGCTAAGCAGCATGCACCAGATCAGCCTGATGATGGAAGAAACTGCGCATGTGAAGGACGCGGCAACCAGACTCCGCAGTCCGCTTCAAGCCACGCTCCGCGCCACCATTCAACAGGGACAACAATTAGCCGGCCAAAGCGCGAGCGCGCCGCCGGCGCCCTCAGCCCAGCCAAACCAGGCGCAGCCAGCGCTACCCAACCACGGCCAGCCAGATCAGGAGCGACGGCAATTCGATGTGCTGACCACACGCTTCAAACAACTTGCCAGTGCGGCGGTTCCCTTGAGAGAGGAGATGATCCTGCTCGACGAGAGCAGCTCCAATTATCTCGAGTGGCGGCAATCCGTCGGCCATGAATCAAATCGTATTCTGCGCAACATCGTGCTTCGCGTGTTGGGCATTGCCTTGGCCATCGGAGTCATCCTTTTGCTCTCTGAAATATGGCGCAGGATCACCTTCCGCTATGTCCAGGATGTACGCCGGCGGCGGCAATTTCTCCTGCTGCGGCGCATCGTGATTGGCTTTTGCATGGGCATCGTGCTGATTCTTGGCTTTGTCAGCGAGTTCAGTTCGTTGGCTACCTTTGCCGGCTTCATCACCGCCGGCCTGGCGGTTGGCCTGCAAACCATTCTCCTGTCGGTCGCTGCCTACTTCTTCCTGGTGGGGCGATGGGGCATCCGCGTAGGCGATCGCATCAGCGTCGCCGGAGTGACCGGCGATGTGGTCGACGTGGGGCTGGTGCGTCTCTACCTGATGGAGCTGGCAGGCACGGGCGTGGATTTGTATCCCACCGGACGGATCGTGGTCTTTTCCAACTCCGTTCTCTTTCAGGCGACCACTCCGCTGTTCAAGCAGCTGCCGGGTTCGGAGTACACGTGGCACGAGGTGGCGGTCGGCTTAAACCCGGGCGGAAAGTACGACCTGGTGGAGAAGCAGCTGATGGAGGCGGTGCATTCGGTGCATTCCACCTACAGTGATGAGCTACAGCGGCAATTGGGAACCACCGAACGCCGCATCGATATTCAAATGAAGGTGCCGCAGCCGCACGGACAACTACAGTACACCGATACCGGGCTCGAATACGTGGTCCGCTATCCGGTGGCCCTGGACCAGGTCTCCGAGGCAGACGAAAAGATCACGCGCAAGCTGCTGGCACTGCTGGAGCAGCAGCCCGACCTGCAAGCGAGCGTCTCCGGCTTCCCTAAGATTCGCGCCGCGGTCAAAGGGTAAACGTGCCTCAGGGGCTAAAGCCCGCGTTTAATAGTGTGACTGCCCCCGGCACGCTGAGGTCGGAGGACACCGGTCGAAAGTCCGAGCGCACCTCGCGTTGATCTTTACTGATGGCCTTAAAGAGCACAACGCGTCCCGAGATGTGGACATCCAAAACGCTGGTCTTCCAGCGGTTTTCGGCGACCTGCTTGCGCTCGATTTGAAAGGTTCCTCCCTTCTCCACACGGCCTAACAGTCCGTAGCCGAAGTCGATCTCGGTCATGATGTGCGCGTCTATTTTCACCAGCCGCTTACGTTGCGGCTGGATCCAGATCTCCCCCGCCAAGCCGTGATAGATGCGGGCCTCGTAGGTCTGGGGATTGTAAGCCGGATTGGGCCGGAATGAGAGTCGTAAGTTGCCCTCCGCCATGCCATCGTAGGTGTAGGAGAAAGCCTCGGGCATAGCAGCTATGAGCCGCTCCAAGCGCTGTTCCTCAGAACGCGCCTCCTGCTTCATCCGCGCCTGCTCGGCGGTATTCCGTACCAGACTGTTGAGCCGATCGGTTTCCTTTTTTTGCGCCGCGGGATCGAGCGGCCGCCCCTGGCGTGCCTGCACCCGGTAAACAATCCCTGAGCGGGTCTCGACCTCTTGCTGGATCGTAGTTTGGGAGCCCACACGCTTTTCTTCCTGGTATTGCCACAAGCTGACTGTGCGCCGTTCCTGGAGCTCGTTGTACACCACGTCCTTGACCAGGTCATGCGCCGATTGGGCCGGGCTTTGCGCACCAAGGGTATGCACGGCACACAACAGCAATGCCCCGGCAAGGGGGAGGATGGATCTGGTCATGTGCCTTGTTACACTCAACTCATGCTAGATGAGACTACATTCCGCCGCCACTGCGATGCGGCGATGGATGCCCTCAAGAAGAGCCTCATCGAGGCCGAGGAAGAGGGCGGTTTTGAAGTCGAAGAACAGAATGGCGTGCTCAATATCCTGTTTGAGGAGCCGCCAGGCAAGTTTGTGATCACTCCCAACACTCCACCGCGCCAGGTATGGATTTCCGCGCTTTCTACCAGCTTCAAGCTTGACTGGTCAGATGCGGCCGGAAACTTTGTGCTTCCCAAAACGGGGGAGACGCTGCCGGCGGTCGTCGAGCGGGTGATCACAGAACATCTGGGCTCCGGGCCAATCACTCTCCACTGAAAAAGTCATGTGGCCCGGCTGTATAGCTATAGGAAATCCTTTTCGAGACCGATGCGTAAGACGCTCTCCGTCGCCATCATTACCCGCAATGAAGAAGCCAATCTCGGACGCACCCTGGGCAGTGTCGCTTGGGCGGACGAGATTGTAGTCGTGGACTCCGGCTCCGACGATCGCACCGAGGAGATTGCGCGCAGCTTTCGCTCGCGGTTCTTCCTGGAGGCGTGGAAGGGATTCGCGGCGCAGAAGAACTCGGCACTCGAGAAGTGCAGTTGCGACTGGGTGCTCTCGCTCGATGCAGACGAGGTTCTGAGCGACGAACTGGCCAAGCAGGTCTGGGAGTTGCTCGAGAATGATCCGCCATTCGACGGCTATGCACTGCCGCGGCGGAATCTCTTCCTGGGCCGCTGGATGCGCTTTGGCGGATTCTATCCCGACCCAAAGTTGCGGCTCTTTCGTCGCGGCGCAGCCGAGTTCGAAGCCCGGCCGGTGCACGAAACAATTCACTTTGTGGGCCAGGCGGGGCGGCTTAAGGGGGATATGGTCCACGATGCCTATCCCACCCTGGCCGCCTATATCGCGCACATGGACCGCTATAGCACGCTGGGGGCGGAGCAGGCGGTGAGGATGGGCAAGGCCGGACGCGCTCTGCCGGCCTTCGTGGCCAATGTTGTCCTGAACCCCCTGGCCACGTTTGTCTACAACTACATTTTTCGCCTCGGATTTTTGGATGGGCGCGAAGGTCTGTTGCTGCACCTGTATCACTCGGCGTACGTCAGTTGGAAGTACGCCAAGGCTTGGGAGCAGGCGCGCAGCGAATAGCGGATTGTTTTCGCTCCATCCTCACGCACACACGGTTGCTCTGCCTGAGGGCGCACGCCTATGCTGATCTGTTCGCTTGGGACGGGGTGCGGCGATGAAGCTGGGTGACGGCAAGGGAGCGGAAGTTCCAGAAGATCTGTTCCGCGAGCGTCCTCCATCGCCAGCGGAGCAGGATTGGGCCGCGACCACGCTCGCCAATGCGCTGCGGGCCCACCCGGAGCAGTCCATCGGCGCGCCTGGGGGCAGCAACCGGGATGCGCTGGGCCAGACGCGCTTTACCAGCGTCTCCGGTGTTCCGGTCCGCCGGCTGTACACCCAGGCCGACCTGCCGCCTGGCTGGGATCCCGGTCTTCCCGGCGAGCCGCCTTACACCCGCGGGATTCACAGTACCGGCTACCGCGGCAAACTCTGGACCATGCGTCAGTTCTCCGGTTTTGCCAGCCCGGAGGAGACCAACGCCCGTTACCGCTATCTGCTGGCAAATGGCGGTGGAGGACTCTCCGTCGCCTTCGACCTGCCCACCCTGATGGGTTATGACTCCGACGCCTCGGAAAGCGAAGGCGAGGTGGGTAAGTGCGGAGTGGCGATCGACTCGCTCGAAGATATGGAAACGCTTTTCTCCGGCATTGACCTGGAAAAGACGAGCGTCTCCATGACCATCAACTCACCCGCCAATGTGCTCTGGGCGATGTACCTGGTGACCGTCGAGAAACAGGGCGGGGACTGGAAAAAGCTCGCGGGCACGCTGCAGAACGACATCCTGAAGGAATACATCGCGCAGAAGGAGTACATCTTCGCACCCGCGCCCTCCATGCGGCTGGTGGTCGATACGCTAGAGTTCGGGGCGCTCTTCACACCGCGGTTTAACCCGATCTCCATCAGCGGATATCACATCCGCGAGGCGGGTTCGACGGCCCTGCAGGAGTTGGCCTTCACCCTTTATGACGGGGTGGAGTACGTGGAGTGGGCTTTGCGCCGTGGACTGCAGGTCGATGATTTCGCTCCCCGCTTGAGCTTCTTCTTCAACGCCCACAACGACTTCTTCGAAGAGATCGGCAAGTTTCGGGCCGCTCGCAAGGTCTGGTATCGCCTGATGACAGAACGCTTCGGCGCCCGGGATCCGCGCTCGCACTGGATGCGTTTTCACACCCAGACGGCGGGCGTCTCGCTGACCGCGCAGCAGCCTAAGAACAATATCGCGAGGGTCGCTATCCAGGCCCTGGCCGCGGTGCTGGGGGGCACACAAAGCCTGCACACCGACGGATTCGACGAGGCGCTCGCCTTACCGACGGAGGATGCAGCCCGGATCGCCTTGCGCACGCAGCAGATCCTGGCCTACGAATCTGGCGTTGCCAACACGGTCGACCCGCTGGGCGGGTCCTTTTTTGTGGAGCGGCTGACCCTGGACATGGAAAAGGGAGCTTTCGACTACTTCCAAAAACTGGACGCGATGGGCGGCATGGTGCGGGCTATCGAACGCGGCTTTCCCCAAAAGGAGGTGGCCGACGCCAGCTATGCCTATCAAAGGGCGGTAGAGAGCGGAGAAAAGATCATCGTCGGCGTAAACGAGTACGTGGTCGAGGAGGAGCCTCCGGAGATCCTCCACATCGGCGAGTCAGTCCGCGATTGGCAGTGCTCCAAGCTCGCGAAGCTACGCGCCAGGCGCTCCGAGCAGGCGGTTACCGATAGCCTTGACGCGCTCCGCAACGCCCTCATCCTCGATCCGGCGCCCAGCAGCGGTAACCTTTCTGCCGGAAATACCATGCCGTACCTGCTGGACTGTGTGCGCGCCTACGCGACCCTGGGCGAAATCTGCGACGCCATGCGCGGGGTTTTGGGCACTTACCAGGAAGTTAGCATCTCATAGTCAGCCAAACCGCCGGCCCGTTACTCCAGAACGGGAAAGTGGTGACCCAAAAGCGGACTCGCGTACCACTAAAGAGTCATGGATCTACAACTTCTGCTTTCGCCTAGGCCTGCGAACGTGGTTTTCTAGGGTAGTTGTAAACCCAATCCCTCACACAGGACCTCATGAATAACAAGGACGCTATGTACTATTCGTTGCAATTGCGCCTGGTGACGGACGAGCCGGGCGATTCTGCCAGCCAAGCGGTTGAACTGATTGCCCTGCCCGAGGGACCGGGCGAGCCACGCCGGGCCCACTTCGAAGATTGGGAACCGTTGTCACATCGCCTGTCCGCGGTGGCCAGCAGCACCCCCTTCCACCTTAAAGTCATGTACCGGACGATGGTTGCCGGCCTGACCGCTTCCCTGATTGATCGCGCCACGGGAGCCCGGCAAATGTTTTCTATCGATCAATTGAAGGATCTCGGCCTGGCAAGTTAGATATCTCCCAAGCCCCCTGTAAGCTCCTCACACGCCACCCCTTTTGGCTGCCGCTTTACCTGCGGCAGCCAAAAGCCGCTTTACGCCGGCTTCAGGACGGATTATGGTGGCACAATTACGTTTGGAAGCCTCACAGGAAGAGCAAATGCCAGAGAATCAGCAAGCCGTGCTGGAGTACGAGGCGGCCGGTGCGTCCGATCAGGGGCGAACCCGGAAATCCAACGAGGACGCTTATGGCCTCAGTCTCCGCAACAGCGAGGGAGCCTGCAATTTTGTGGTTTGCGATGGCATGGGGGGCGCCGCCGCAGGGGAGGTCGCCAGCCGGTTGGCGGTCGACGCCATGCTTCGAGCCATGGACGAGGGCGTGCTGACGCTGGAAACCTTCCAGCATGCCGTCGATGCGGCCAACCATAGCGTGCACCACAGCGCGTCCCAGGATCCATCCCGGGCGGGCATGGGAACAACGCTGGTGGCCATGGCCACCCGCGGCAATCGCGCCTGGGTAGCCCATGTGGGGGACAGCCGCTGTTATCGTCTCCGGGGCGATAAATTGGAGCGCCTGACCCATGACCATTCGCTGGTAGACGAGCAAGTGCGGCTGGGACAGCTCACCCCGGCGCAAGCCGAAACCTCTCCCATGCGCAACGTGATCACCCGTGCGGTGGGCACGCAGGACGAAGTAGATGCCGACCTGATCGAGTTTGTGGTGGCGTCCGGGGACCTCTACCTGCTGGCATCCGATGGCCTGATGCGCGAGGTGAACGACGAGCAGATTGCCAAGATTCTGCGCGCCGCAGGAGGGTTGGAGGAGACCCTGGCACAGCTGATTGGGGCAGCCAATGAGGCTGGGGGCCACGACAACATCACGTGCGTGCTGGTCCGGGCGCGGTAAGCCCCATGGGTCGGATTCAGGTGGTGGGCGTTGTAGGGGCCGGGACCATGGGCAATGGGATTGCCCACGTCTTTGCCCGCAGCGGATTTCAGGTTGTACTGTGTGAGGTCGAACAGCGCTTCCTCGAGCGCGGGCTGGAAGCGATTCGCAGAAATATGGAGCGCGAGACGGCCAAGGGCAAAATAACCGCGGCAGAAGCGGAGAAAGCCCTGGGATCGATTCGCGGAACCCTGCAGGGACAAGACCTGGCGGTATGCGACTTTGTTATTGAAGCGGCGCCGGAGCGCTTCGCCCTCAAACAGGAACTCTTCATGGAACTGGATGCGGTGCTCAAGCCAGAGGTGATTCTGGCTTCCAACACCTCTTCCATTTCCATCACCCGGCTGGCCGCGCAGACCCGGAGGCCGGGCCAAGTCATCGGGATGCACTTTTTCAACCCTGTCCCGGTGATGAAGCTGGTGGAGGTGATCCGCGGGCTGGAGACGACCGACGGAACCTTCGCCCAAGTCAAAGCCCTAGCCGAAACGCTCGGCAAGTCGCCGGTCGAGGTGCAGGACGCTCCTGGCTTTGTCTCCAACCGCGTCTTGATGCCGCTGCTCAATGAGGCGATGTACGCGGTCATGGAAGGGGTGGCTACGCCCGAGGCTGTGGACCAGGTCTTCCAGTTGGGCATGGCCCACCCCATGGGGCCACTGAAGCTGGCCGACTTTATCGGGCTCGATGTCTGTCTGGACATCATGCGGGTGATGGTGGAAGGCTTGGGCGATCCCAAGTACCGGCCTTGCCCGCTGCTCATTCGCATGGTGGATGCGGGCTGGCTGGGACAGAAGTCGGGGCGAGGGTTCTACCAGTACTGAGCTTGGCTGAGAGGGAAAGCAACAACCCAAGGGCTAGGGCCCCTCGTACTTTACAGCTTGCTGAAAAAGTCGTCGAACGAAGGGCACGGGTTCTCAAGCCGGAATTTTCCGGGCGGTAGACACAAAGTGGAAATGCGGTGCTCCCGGGAGTACCGCCGGTGGCACCCTTAAAGCGCAAATGCCCTAAAATCAACAGCCCGGGAGCGTATGCTTTTCCCATGATGAGGATGACGGTGCTGGCCTCAGGCTCCAAGGGGAACAGCACACTCGTGTCCAGCAGCCGGACGCGCATCCTGGTGGATGCGGGACTCTCCTGCAGGGAACTGCTTAAGCGGATGCACATGGCGAACGAGGATCCGGCAGCCATCGATGCCCTGCTGATCACCCACGAACATCAGGACCATGTGCAGGGGGTCGCGGTGCTGGCCCGCAAGCTGGGCGTGCCCGTGTATTTCACCCAAGCCACGCACCGGGCATGGATGCGCTGGATGATGCCGCACAAGCGAATCACCTACGCGGCGTGGCTGGCGCAACGGCAGCAGGATCTGGCGAAGCAGCAGGCGGTTGTGCCGGCTGACGAAGATGTTTTGTGCGCCGAGGATGGTCCGGAGCCCACGCCCGAGGAGCCCACGCCCGAGGAGCCCACGCCAGAGGAGGCAAGGACGGAAGACCCGTGCCGGCTGCCCGGGGTGCAGTACTTCGCCGCCGGCAGTGGTTTCCTCATCGGCGACATCGCCATTACCCCGTTCACCATCCCCCACGATGCAGCCGACCCGGTAGGCTTTGTTTTTGAAGCGGACGGGGTCCGCATGGCCATCGCGACCGACCTGGGATATATGCCGCCCAACGTGAAGATGGCGATCCGCAACTGTGACGTTCTTATGCTCGAAAGTAACCACGATCTGGAAATGCTGCGCGACGGCCCCTATCCCTGGTCGGTCAAGCAGCGGGTCATGTCCCGTGTCGGTCACTTATCCAATGAAGCCGCCTCCGACTTTTTGGAGAAGAATTACGATGGAAATGCTTCTTATGTCGTTTTGGCGCATCTATCAGAGTGTAACAACCTGCCGGAGCTTGCACGAGTTACGGCGGAGAGGGCTCTAAGAGATCGCATGAGCCTGCTGGCCAATAAGCTGATCCTGGCGGAACAAGATGCGCCGCTTGAGCCTATTTGCTTATAATTAGGAATTGGTCCATTGGCCCGGTGGTTTCCGGCCATGCGAATTCACTGGCCAGACCGGGCGCTGATGTTACTATGGTGTAAAGCGGCTAACTATAACAATGCAAACGACAGCATGCACTGATCGAGTAGTAGGCGACATACTTTCCAGCTGGAGATATGACATCTCCGGGATTACTCCCGAGATGCGCCGTGATTACGAACAGCATCTGGTGGAGTGCGCGCATTGCCGCTCGCGTCAACGCCTGCATCGCACCGTCGATGTGGTTCTGATCGGTTTGAGCACAGTATCGATTGCGGCTTTCTTATTGGGGTTGGCGGTTATTCACCGCGTACAGCCTTTGCAGCATTGGGCGCTGGTCGATCTGCACCTGTGGCAGATGTCGATTGTGTTGAGCCTGCAAGCGGCGGCAATCGCCGGCCTGCTGATTTCCCTGTTGATCTGGGTGCTCGCCGCGGTGGCCACCCCTGCCCCTGTTTATCTTGCCGAAGTGGCGATTGCCCAAGCCCGCGTGCTTCAGGATCGCATCCCTGAAGAGTTGCGCGAGCGGCTGATGCGGAACGTCGCCTAAACCCGAAAGCGGTTTCTCTCGCACGTCAAGCTCTGGTTCCCTCGCCAAGGACGGGAACAAAAGTCAGGAATTCACCTGCACGCCCCCGATCAGATCGGCAACCCGGGCGAGGTGATGGCGGGTGCACCAGCGCTCCAGAGACTCTGCGATCCGTTGCACCGCGCGCGGATCTGCATAGCTGGCCGTGCCGACCTGCACGGCAGTCGCTCCTGCCAATAGGAACTCAACCGCATCCTCTCCAGTAGTGATCCCCCCCAAGCCGCATATTGGAATTGAAACGGCCTGAGCTGCCTCGTAAACCATGCGCACGGCAATTGGCTTAATCGCCGGCCCCGAAAGCCCACCCGTGTTGTTAAATATGCGCGGGCGGCGGGTCTCGACGTCGATGGAGAGGGACAAGAAGGTATTGACCAGCGAAAGCGCGTCGGCTCCGGCGTTCTCGGCGCATTTTGCCATTTGGGCGATGGAAGTGACGTTGGGCGAAAGCTTCACGATCAGAGGACGTTTGGAAACTGCCTTGGCCCGCGTGACCAGTTGGTCGAGAATCCCGGTATCGGTGCCAAAGACCAGACCACCGTGCTGAGTGTTGGGACAGGAGGCGTTCAACTCGTAAGCAGCGATGCCGGGCGCCTGATTGAGCGCTTCGATCACCGCAACGTAGTCTCGGATCTCGTAACCAAAAACGTTGGCGATGCAGGCCGTGCCGGAGTGAGGTCGGAGAGCGGGAAGTTTCTTCTCGATGAAGGCCCGGACGCCAATGTTCTGCAATCCAATGGCATTGATCATGCCGCCTGGAGTCTCAATCAGCCGCGGCGCCTGATTGCCCGCCATGGGTTCCTGCGATAGGCCTTTGGTGATGAAGCCGCCGATGCGGTTGAGCGAAACAACGTCTTCGAATTCAACACCATAGCCGAATGTTCCGCTGGCGGCGATGACCGGGTTGCGGAGCAGGATACCGGCGAAGCGAACGCTCATATCGGGCTTCACTGGCTGGGCGGGCCCTCCCTGGGGGCCGTACGTCTCTCTGGAGCCGCCGACGGAGAATCGTCACCCGGAGCGGAAGAACGGCGTGTAGCTCGACTTGCACGCGGTGCGGGTACAGCCGGCAAATTGTGGATAGCCTGGGTAAGCACAGTACCCACCGAAGCCGATGGTTGATTCACCCCCAACAGGGAGGCCAAGGTGGCCGCCAAGTCGACTGGCTGGACCCGGCCATGATAGATGCCGGGAGTGAAGGGAGCTCCATAAAACGCCAGCGGGACATGGCGGTCATAGGACCAGGGGCTGAAGTGCGTGGTCCCGCCCTTCAGCGTCTGCATCTGGTAGGCAGCCGGAATCACCATGACGTACCAGCCGCCATTAGGGCTGTAACTGTGTGCCAGCAGCCGCCCCCACTCCGACGGGGGAAGCTGTCCCGAGGCCAGCTGCTCACGGGTGTAGGTGTGCACGACAATGGGGGTAGCAGGCAAGCGAACCGGGGGCGGTGCAGGCGGGCTGATGACCGGTTTGGCTTGCGCACTGATGCTGGCACGGCCTTTCGAGCGCTGCCGCGCGCCGGAGGGAGGGAGGGTTTGGGGCAGGGCAGGAGGGCTGGGCAGCGGGTTGGCAGCCGCGCTCGGAGGCGGAGTGGGAGTGGGAGTCGTATCTTCGCTATCCGGCGGCGGTGTCGGAGCAAGGGTTTCGACCGCCGCCGGGATGGCCTGCTGAACGGCCTGCTCCGCCTCCTGCTCGTTGATCCCGGCAACCTCAAACGATGGACGGTTCAGCGCCAGGTAGGGCAACTCCTGCTGCGGCATGAGGTACGCGATCTTCTCTCCGGGAGAAAATTTGGCATTCATGGCGTCGTTGACGTTGGCAGTGAACTTGGCCATGTCGATGGTGGCCGCAGGCATGCCCAGGGCTAGGGCCTGCGCGGGAACGGGCGCGACTCCATGGTCGGCTGAAAGCGCAATCCACGTGCTGGCCAAGCCGCCCGGGATATTTTTGTCCAGCCAGGTGAAGAAGCTGTCGAGCTGTTGGTCAAGGCTGTCGACCATTTGCCGCGCCTGGGGTGAGTCCGGCCCAAACTGGTGGCCAACGATGTCGTTTGCGGAAAGGCTTACCACCAGCAAGTCGGTCACTGGATGGCTGCCCAGTTGTTCGCCGGTGATGAGAGCGCGCGCGAAGTCGAGCTCGTACGAGTTGGCCGCCGGAGTGGATCCCACCGCCTCATAAAACGGCCTGGTGCCCGGAGTACCGGCTTCCTGCTCAGCCTGGGTGATACGGTCCCCGGTGTTAAAGGCCGTCGCCCAGTCGGGAAGCGCGTCCATGTAATAGCTGGAGGTGATGAAGGAGCCGGAAGCAGCGTCAATCCAATAAGCGCCATTGGCGGAATACCCAGCGGGAAGGATGGCGGCGCGATCTTTGAGCGAGACACCAAAGACTTTGGCTTGGCCGATTGTGGCCAGACGCAGTGAATCCCCAATGGTGGAGGCGCGAAGATTGAGCGGGGAAGCCCCGCCGGTCTTGCTGGGATGGATCTCACCCACGATACGGTAGCGATCGTCTTCGACCGAGCTGATGGGACGTTGTTTGTTGCGGCTCAAATCCCACCACTCATTGGAAGAGATCCCGTGACCATCGGTGTAGGCCCCGGTGCCCAGCGTCGCGTGACCGGGGGCGGTCTTGGTGTTGGCGTAGTCGTAGTAGCAATCCTCAAAAAAAGC
This sequence comes from uncultured Acidobacteriaceae bacterium, assembly GCA_963743365.1. Classification (GTDB taxonomy): domain Bacteria; phylum Acidobacteriota; class Terriglobia; order Terriglobales; family Acidobacteriaceae; genus PALSA-350. The sequence continues at coordinate 247,093 of CAVUQE010000004.1, read as the reverse complement.
GCCGTGGTCGATAAAGAGGCGAAAGCCGCGGCCCTTAAAATCGGCGCGGTAGCGGTCAAGGTAGTCAGCGCGAAACTGATCGACCACCAAAATAATGACCAGCTTGGGGTGCGCATCGTAGGCGCTGGCGTGGGCCAGCGGCGTCCCCGGAAACACCAGGAAAGCGACCAGCCACCAGCAGATATTGCACTTGAACTTGGACATAGCAACCCTGATTAGTATCGCAAAACATCAGCGCAACGGGAGCCGGTGCTCCCGATTCGATACTGGGCATCTGCCGCAAACGCAGACGACGCCGCTCGTATACTTTCACCCATGCTTCGCAATCTCTCCCTGCTGCTCGTTGCATTCGCGGCCACCGGCCCTTACCTCGCGGCCCAAATCATAGTCAGCTTTCCTGCCAGCGCCTCTTCCAAGCGACTTGACGGCCGGGTATTGCTGCTGCTCTCGACTGATCCGTCCAAAGAGCCGCGGATGGAAATCGACGATAGCCCTCGTTCGCAGATCGTCTTCGGCACCACGGTGGACGGACTGGCCCCGGATCAAGCGGTCACCATTAGCAACGAGGCCGCCGGTTACCCAATCCGCTCGCTCGATCAGGTGCCTGCGGGCGATTACTACGTGCAGGCGGTGCTCAACGTCTACCAGACCTTCCACCGGGCAGATGGTAAGACCGTGAAGCTGGCGCCGGACCGCGGCGAAGGCCAACACTGGAACCTCGCCCCGGGGAATCTTTATTCCAAGCCGGTTAAGGTGCACATCGACGAACACACCAGCCTTGCCGTCCGGCTCACGGAAACCATCCCGCCGATCCCCGCTAAACCGGACACGAAGTACATTCGCCACCTCCGAATCCAGAGCCAGCTGCTGACCAAGTTTTGGGGAACGCCAATGTTTCTCTCCGCCATCGTCCTGGTGCCTGAGGGCTTTGATGAGCATCCCAATGCCCACTTCCCTATCGCCATCTTTCACGACCACTTTGTGGATGGCATGGACTCCTTTCGCACCACTCCACCCGATCCTGACCTCAAGCCCGATTATTCGGAACGCTTCCACCTGGCCGGCTACAACCGCATCCAGCAGCAGGAAGCCTACGACCAGTACAAGCAGTGGATCAGTCCCGGCTTTCCCCGCATCCTGGTGGTCAAGATTCAGCATGCCAACCCGTTTTATGACGATTCGTATGCGGTCAACTCCGCCAACCTCGGCCCCTACGGCGACGCCATCGAGACCGAGCTGCTGCCGGCGATTGAAAAACAGTTTCGCGGTTTGACTGGCGGCTGGGCGCACTTCGTCTATGGCGGATCCACGGGTGGATGGGAGTCGCTGGCGGTCCAGATGTTCTATCCCACGGACTACAACGGAGCTTTCGTCGCTTGTCCCGACCCGGTCGACTTTCACGCCTTTATGACCGCCGACCTCTACAATCAAGCGAATTTCTTCTACCTCCAGGGAGCACACAAGCAGGTGGAGCAGCCCACCATGCGCAACTACCTTGGTCAGACTCTGATGTCCGCGCGCGATAATGCCGCCTACGAGGCGGCCTTGGGCGATCACGGGCGCTCGGGAGAGCAGTTAGACATCTGGCAGGCGGTTTACGGTCCGGTGGGCCCGGACGGCTACCCGGCGCAGATTTTCGACAAGCAGACCGGGGTCATCGATCACCAGGTGGCCGCCTATTGGCACGATCACTATGACCTGGACGCTATTCTCCAGCGCGATTGGGATAAGCTGGGCCCCCAGCTCCAAGGCAAGCTCCATCTTTACGTCGGCTCCGCCGACACTTATTTCCTCAACGACGCCGTCTACCTGATGCAGGACTTTCTCGACAAAACAGGAACCCCAGGGCACGGGGTGCCCTACGAGGGCGAGGTGAAATACGGCGACCGCGCCGAACACTGCTGGAATGGTGATCCCAACCTGCCCAACGCCATTTCGCGTTTGCACTACAACACCATGTACCTGCCCAAGATCATGGAGCGCATCCAGAAGACGGCCCCACCCGATGCCGACATGAGCTGGAAGTACTGAGGGCTTTTCTTCAAGAAAGCCGCACCTGGTTGCCTTGGCCGGTGCGGCTTAGAAGTGAAAATGCTCTAAAGTAGAGACTTATGCTCGATTTGAATTTTGTGCGGGGCAACCTGGAGCTGGTGGAAGAAAAGCTCCGTGCCCGAGGCCTCGATCCGGCTGCCCTGTTGGGCGATTTTCGCGAGCTCGACCGGGAGCGGCGCGCACGCATCACCCGGGCCGAATCGCTGCAGGCACAACGCAACAAGCTCAGCCAGGAGGTCGCGCGCAGCCGCAAGGCGGGCGTGGATGCGGCACAGGTGGCGGCGGTGATGGATCAGACCCGGGAGCTCAAGCAAGAGACCGAGGAGCTGGAGCGAAGCGCTGACCAGGCGGAAGAACAGATGCGCGACCTCCTGGTACGCATTCCCAACCTGACCCAGGACAGTGTGCCCCTAGGGAAGAGCGAAGCGGAGAACGTCGAGGTATCGCGTTGGGGCCAACAGCCCAAGTTTGACTTTGCCCCTAAGCCGCATTGGGATCTGGGCGAAGATTTGGGAATCCTGGACTTTGGCCGAGCGGCCAAAATTTCGGGCGCGCGTTTCGCCGTTTATTGGGGACAAGGCGCCCGGCTGGAACGGGCCCTGGCCAGCTTCATGATCGATATCCACACCCGGGAGCACGGCTATCTCGAGGTGCTGCCGCCCTTCCTGGTAAACAGCAAATCGTTGCTTGGCACGGGACAGCTGCCCAAGTTCGCGGAAGACCTTTTCAAGTGCGAAGGGGCGGACCTCTACCTGATCCCTACCGCCGAGGTACCAGTAACGAATCTCTACCGCGACGAGGTGCTGGAAGAGGCGCAATTGCCCTTGAGCCTGGTGGCTTATACTCCGTGCTTTCGCTCCGAGGCGGGTTCTTACGGAAAAGACGTCCGCGGAATCATTCGCCAGCATCAGTTTCAGAAAGTCGAGCTGGTGAAATTCACTCGCCCTGAGCAGTCCAACGAGGAGCATGAGAAACTTACCAACCACGCGGAGGCAATCCTGCAGCGGTTGGAGCTGCCTTATCGCAAGGTGCTGCTGTGCACAGGGGATACTGGGGCTGCGTCTTCCAAGACCTACGACCTGGAGGTTTGGCTCCCAGGACAAGGTTTGTACCGCGAGATCTCTTCCTGCTCGAACTTCGAGGCCTACCAGGCGCGGCGGGCTAATATCCGTTACAAGCCCCAGGGGAAGAACAAGACTGAGCTGCTGCACACACTCAACGGCAGCGGCCTGGCGATCGGCCGCACCTGGGTGGCGATCCTGGAGAATTATCAACAAGCCGACGGTTCCGTGCGGGTGCCGAAGGCACTGCAGCCGTATATGGGCGGCGAAGAAGTGATTCGAAAGTAACGACTATGCAGCGAATTGCTAAAAGCTATTTGTTCTGGACATATCCGCGAGGCAGTTTTCATTACGACGTGATGGTGACGCTCATCCTGATCTTTCTCTTCGTTTCGCCGCGCCTGATCAACTACCGCGATCGGCCGCAGGAAACCCTCACTTCCACCAAGGACATCCTGGTGCGGACAAATGGACCGAATGCGTTTACATACCAGATTGGCGCGGACCAACTGGCCGATACCAGCAACGACGCCAAGTTGCAGGCGGAGTTGCTACAGCGCATTCAAGCAATTTCCGGCAATGTGCAGATCGACCGCTATCGCGAAGAGAAGGATGCCAGCGGCCACGTGACCCAGTATCGAGTCTGGGCCCATCGCTAGGCTTGCCATTTTCAGCCGCACCCGCGGAGCCTTTGTTATAAACCGTACCCAATAGAACAGGTTTCGTTCCCTAGCCAAGGACGGGTGGGGAACGAAAGTCGGCTCTTGGGGTTTATCCCTGTGCGGAAAAAGAAACCCGGAACGGGGCCGCGGCGTCCAACAGCCGGTAAGGAGACTCATGGTTGATGCAAGTAAAATGATTTCGCTGTTTTGCCTGGGGTGGATGTTTCTGCTGCCGGGTCATTCCCGGGCCCAAACTGCGCAGCCGGCTAGCAGCGCGGATCTGCAGAAAGTCATCACCCAGCTGAACATTGCCGCAACCAAGTTCTCCAGCGCGCAGGCGGATTTCACCTGGGACCAGTACCAGGCCGTGGTGCAGGAAGACGATGTACAGACGGGGACCATCTATTACGAGCGCAAGAAGGGCGTCACCCTGACGGCTGCTCACATCCAGAAGGACAACGGGAAAGACGCACCCAAGATCGTGTTTTTCAACGGCGCGGAAGTCCAGCTTTACGAACCGATGATCAAGCAGCTGACTATCCTGAAGGCCGGAGCCAACCACGCCCAGCTGGAGAGTTTTCTGACCCTCGGCTTCGGCGGCAGCGGCACGGATCTGGAAGCCAATTGGAAGGTAAGCCTGCTGGACACCGAGAACATGAACGGAGTCTCGGTGGTCAAGCTTGACCTGGTCCCGTTGCAACAGAAAGTCCTGGAGATGTTCCCCCATGTCACCATCTGGATCGATCCCGCACAGGGCATCAACTACAAGCAGATTTTCTACGAGCCAGGCGGAGACAAGCGGACGGCTACGTACAAAAACATTCGCTACAACCAGCCCATCGCGAACGATGTTTTCGCAGATAAAGACGGCGCCCGGCACCAATCGTGTAGTCAAATAACCTTCCTGGGTGGCCTCTCGCGGGCGCTAACCGCAATTCACTTCAGGCCTTTAAGAAGCAGTCCCTTTCAGTGGCTTTTCCTCAAAACCGGGGCCCCCAGCAAGCTAGCTTGCTGGGGTGGAAGAAAAGCCGCACCTCCCCGGGTTTACCTGCGCAGCTTAGAAGTGAAATGGGTCAACGCAACCGCCGCCAGCACGATCAGCAGCGGAAAGCATTCCAGGGTATAGCGCGGTTCGGGCGCCTCCAGGGTGGCTAACAACAGGCTGCGCAGGCCAATCAACCCCACCATGGATCCGGCCAGGGGTGGCCACCGAAGAACTCCCAAAAACGCCGCTACCAGATACGCCAGGTTCAATGCGCCGTAGAAGAGAGCCACGCGCGTCGCCGCGGGATGCTGGGCGTATTGCCACCAGCGCAGGGGAACAGCAGTTCAGCGTCTCCACCCGCGGGCGCAGCCACATGTCGGCCAGGCGCAGGAGAGGCAGGCCGACATAGTAGCGAATGGGATGCGCGCGTACCCGTTCCGCGGCCAACTGGGCAAAGGCGGCGTCAAGTTCGGGCGTTAGCGTGGTGGTGGCGTTGTACTGCTCCAAGAGGCGCTGCGTCTGCTGGTATTGGCCGGGGTTGTCAAAGGCGCGCGAGGGCAAATTACCGGGATCGATACGGTCGCTGTTACCGTTCCAGTAGATTTCGTTGGTCGAGGTAAAGTCGGCAGTCAGTGTTTTGATCCAGCGCACAAAGCCGGGAAAAGCGAACTCTCCGGGGTCGTTGGCGTAGCGTGGCGCCAGCGGCTGGAAGACGTGGAAGGTGTGTTCGTTGCGCAGAGTCCAGGCCACAAAGGGAAGCAGCGAAAGCACCCCGGCGAGCATGGCGAAGCGGAAAGCGGAGGCCCATCCCAGCGAGTGGCGGCCGTAGACAATGAGCGATATCCACAGCACTACCGCCAGCAAGGCGCCATCCGGACGAAGCAGTGCAGCATAGCTCCACGAGAACATGAGCAAAGCGGTCCACCAGCGCCGGGGGTCTTCCAACACCTCCGGCAGTGCACGAAAACCCAGCGCGACGCAGAATATGGAGAGGGTTTCTGTCAATGGAGCGGCGGCGTAATTGGCGGTGAAGGGACAGAGTGCCGCCAACAGGAGCGCCCACCGGCCGGCACGGGGCCCGCAGATCTTCGCGGCCAGGCCGGCGACCAGAAGGCACGTACCCAGATCGATGATCGCCTGCAGGTACAAGACGGCGTGATAGTTGGCCACGCCGAAGAGAGCAAAACAGAGAGCCAGGAACGCCGGATAGCCAGGCAACCGCACCAGCGTTGGTTCAATGGTTGGGGGGCCCGATGCGTGACCGACGGTGTGGCCATAGATGCCATGGGTGAGCCAATTGGCCGCGATATCCCCGTAGATCAGCGAATCGCCCTGGATTTGCGGGTGGGCGTGGATCGTCCACAGGCGTAGGGCGGCTCCGGCTGCCAGCACAACCAGCGGAAAGAGCCAGCCGCGGCGACCTCGTGAATCCATGCACGTGCATCATACAGTGGATGGGAAGAGGCCTTGTCCTCAGAGAGAACCCCTGGGTACCTCGGGAAAGAGTCCTGGAAGTAGCTATCGCATAGTTCCTGTAAGCTTTCAGCAGGCATGAATCGCCAGATTTTCTTCGATCCGCAGCGGAAACGCTGGAAACGCCTCCGGCGCATCCTGGACGCGGTGGCGGTGGTGTCCACCGTGATTCTGGTGCTGTTTTTTCTAAACGTGGTGAAGACGCAGCGTCTGCCAGAGCTCCTGCTGCCCACTCCTAAACGGAATTACCGGGCTATCCAGGAACAAGCCGCCGCCGCCATCAAGGCCAAGTACTCCAAGGGAGCGCGGCGCAAGACCAGCCGCAAGCCTTCGGAGATCCCTTTCAATTCCGGTGAGAGTTTGCGCGCGGCCTACTACGTCGACGATGACGCGGGCAGCTTTGCCTCGTTAAAGAACCACATCCACCAGATCGATATGCTCTTCCCCGATTGGCTCTATGTGACCAGGTCGGACGGCACACTCGAAGGCGCCTACATTGCGGAGGCTCCGCTGCGCGCTTACCCGGTTCTGGATGCGCACGGCGGCGTGCGCAGCGTCGACCCGCAGAACAAGGTGCATGATCTGATTGCGGCCGCACACGAGGATCTGGAAATCTTCCCGGAGCTAAAGAATTACAACGTGCTGACGCAGGAATGGGATCAGCACGCGGCCGAAATGGTGAAGAATCCCGCGGCACGGTTCAACCTTGAGCGTCAGGTGTTGACGTTTCTGGCCGCCAACCCCACCTATCGCGGACTGAGCCTCGATTTGGAGGATCTTCCCGACGATGCGCTACCCGGCTACCATTCGCTGATCAGCGAACTATACAGCCTGATGCACCCCAAGAATCTGCGCCTCTTTGTCAATGAGAGTGTGGGCGCGGAAGACGACGAGCTCGCTTTTCTGTCCCAGCAAACCGACGGCATCCTGTTAATGAATTACGACGAGCATGAGGAGACAGGCGGCCCCGGACCGATCGCGTCGCAAGACTGGTTTGAAGACAACTTGAAGCGCGCGCTCAAGATTGTTCCTAAGCAGAAGCTGATTTGCTCCATCGGCAACTATGGATACGACTGGACCATGTCTCTGCCTACCAAGGGTAAGCACGGCGCGGCGGCCAAGGTGCTGAACACTGACGACATCTCAGTGCAGGATGGATGGCAGGCGGCCTCCGATGCGAACGCCGACGTGCGCCTGGCAGGCGACGAACTCAATCCCCATTTTGCTTACGACGACGAAGACAACCACGTGCGTCACCAGGTGTGGATGCTGGATGCGGTCACCGCATTAAATGAACTGCGCGCTGCCAGGCAGATGGGAGTGCAGACGATTGCCTTGTGGCGGCTGGGGCGGGAGGATCCTTCTCTGTGGTACGTCTGGGACCATCCCAGCAATGTCAACGCACCACAGTCGCTCAAGCAGATACCGCCCGGCGATGATGTCGTCACCGACGGAGATGGCGACATTCTGCACATTACCGGAGAACCGCATCCGGGCTCGCGCACCATCGACATGGATTCCTACAACTGGACCGTGACCGACGAGCACATGCTGAGTTATCCGTCGCCATACACGATCGAGTATTACGGTTACAAGCCAGGAATCGTGGCGCTGACCTTCGACGACGGCCCCGACCCGAAATGGACGCCTAAAGTGCTGGACGTTCTTAAGCGCGAGGGCGTCAAAGCGACCTTCATGATGATCGGCGAACAGGCTCAGGACAACGTGAGCTTGATGAAGCGGGTGATGGCCGAAGGGCATGAGATCGGCAATCATACCTGGACCCATCCTGACATCAGCGAGATCTCGCCCCGCCAGATGGAATTGGAGCTGAACCTCACCGAACGGCTGTTTGGCAGCAAGCTGGGCGTCAAGCCGCTTTATTTCCGCCCGCCCTATTCCATCGATCAGGAGCCGGATACCAATGACCAGACAGCGCCCGCCTACCTGATCCAGAAGATGGGTTACACCATCATTGGCAACAAGATCGATACCGGCGATTGGGACGAACGCCAGCGGAAAACCCCGCAAGGCATCCTCAACGATGTGCTGGTCCAATTGGATCTGATGAAAACCAAGCCGCAGTTTCGCGGCAGCATCATCTTGATGCATGATGGCGGGGGCGACCGCAGCGTGACGGTCGCGGCACTGCCGGTGTTAATCGAAGGCCTGCGCGCGCATGGCTATACCTTCGAGCAGGTCTCTGACCTCATGGGCAAGACGCGGGCCGAGGTGATGCCCCCACTGAACTCCAAGGAACGATGGCAGGCGCGGGTGGACTCGGTTGCCTTCTTTGCCTGGGCCTTCTTCAATCACTTTGTCGTCAGCCTCTTCTTTTTGGGCGATGTTCTGATGAGCGCCCGCCTCATCCTGGTGGGCATTTTCGCTTTGATCGACCGGCTGCGCAAACGCCATATTCCTGAAGTGGCCGGCGGCTTTCTGCCCAGCGTCGCGGTACTGATTCCCGCCTACAACGAAGAGAAAGTCATCGTACGCACCATCCGGTCGGTGCTGAACTCAGATTATCCTCACTTGCGCATCGTGGTCATTGACGACGGGTCGTCGGATCGCACGGCTGAGGTGGCGCGGGAAGCCTATCCCGAGGAGATTGCAGCAGGTTTGTTGACCGTGCTGCGCAAACCCAACGCAGGCAAGGCGGAGGCACTCAATTATGCCGTTGCCGAGCTGAGAGAAGAGTTCTACGTGGGGATCGACGCGGATACCGTGATCGCGGCGGATGCAGTCTCCAAGCTGGTCTGCCATTTCGCGGACCCAAGGATAGGCGCGGTCGCGGGCAACGCCAAGGTGGGCAACCGGGTAAACCTGTGGACCCGTTGGCAGGCCCTCGAGTACATCACCAGCCAGAACTTCGAGCGCCGCGCTTTAGATCTTTTCAATGTGGTCACGGTGGTTCCTGGCGCCATCGGGGCCTGGCGTACCGATGCCGTGCGGCAAGGCGGATGCTATCCGGTGAACACCGTCGCTGAGGATGCCGACCTGACCATGAATCTGCTGGAGCAGGGCTACAAAGTGATCTACGAAGACCGCGCCCTGGCCTTCACCGAGGCTCCAACCACCGCACGCGGCCTCATGCGGCAACGGTTCCGCTGGTCCTTCGGCACGCTGCAAGCGATCTACAAGCACCAGGCCGCCTTCCTCAAGAATCGGGCGATGGGATTGTTTGCATTGCCCAATATCCTGGTCTTCCAGATCCTGCTGCCGCTGGTCTCGCCCTTTATCGACCTGATGTTTATTGCCGGAGTCGTTCACTACCTGCTCGACCGCCACTTTCACCCGGAAGCGGCAAACGCCGCCAACTTCGAAAAGCTGCTGACCTTCTTCCTAGCCTTTTTGATCATCGACTTCGTTACTTCTGCCCTGGCCTTCAGCCTGGAGCGACGGCACGCGGCCAACAAGGGCGATGGATGGCTGCTCTTCCACATCTGGCTGCAGCGCTTTGCCTATCGTCAACTCTTTTCGCTGGTGCTCTTTAAGACGGTGAAGCGGGCCATCGATGGCCGGCCCTTCAACTGGGACAAGCTGGAACGCACGGCCAAGATGTCAGCGCAAACGGAGAGGCTGACCGCTACTCGATAGGAATTAAACAGGCTGCGAAAAACTCTGCTCCGGACGGAGAGGCTAAAGGGCGTGCGTGCGAACCGCAGGGCTTGCTGGATTTCGCAGAACTCGTAAAAGATGCCTAAGGGACTGGTTCGTGGCACCAAAACCTATCAAGGACTGCCGAGTCTGTGAGAGAACTGTGAAAGGATCCGTACGAAGGGCACGGCTTTAACCGTGCCGAACAAGCCCTGCTCTCTGATCGGCTTTAGCCGCTGAGGTACGGTTTTTCGAATGAATGTAAGTCGGCAGGAAGGACTGAAAAGCGTACCCCAGGGGCTAAAAGCCCTCTCCAGGTAGAACTCTTCATGGCACGGCCAAAGCCATGCCCTTCGTACAGCTCTGTGATCTTTTTTTGCGGCCTGTTCAGCCGTGCCCTCGTGGAGAGTTTTTCTGCAGCCCTGATACAGGACCAACCTGATGCGTCGGTAGAAGAGTAAAATTGGCTTTGTCATGCCAACCGCACAGATCAGCACCGTCATTCAGCCTGTTGCCCCTCAGGGGCTCTTCCGCAACGAACCTTTCATCGATTTCAGCGACGCCGCAAACGTGCATTCCATGCAAGCTGCTCTGATCCGCGTGGGCGATATGCTCGGTCACGAGTATGAGCTCATCATCGGTGGACAGCGGACGCGTACGGCGGAAAAGATCGAGTCGTTGAATCCGGCCCGGCCCTCACAGGTCGTCGGCGTGCACCAGAAGGCCGGCCTGGAACACGCCGAGAGAGCGATGCAGGCGGCACTCAATGCATTCGCGACCTGGCAGTACGTAGCGGTGGAGGAGCGCGCGGCGTTGCTGCTGCAGACGGCTGAGCTGATTCGCAAGCGCAAATTTGAGTTCTGCGCCTGGCTGACCTACGAGGTGGGTAAGAACTGGGTTGAGGCCGATGCCGATGTGGCCGAGACCATCGATTTTCTGGAGTTCTATGCGCGCGAGGCGTTGCGACTGGCCGAGACGACCACGCCTATCCAGTTGCCCGGGGAGCGCAATCAACTGCTGTATATCCCTGTAGGCGTCTGCGCCGTGATTCCGCCGTGGAATTTTCCCTTCGCCATTATGGCCGGCATGACCGCCGCGGCGATCGTGACCGGCAACACAGTGATCCTGAAACCTTCCAGCGAATCGCCGACCATTGCAGCGAGGTTCCTCGATGTGCTGGAAGAAGCGGGCATGCCGCCCGGAGTAGTGAACTTCTGCCCTGGCTCGGGCAGCACCTTCGGCAATGCAATCGTAGAACACCCGAAAACACGTCTGATCGCTTTCACCGGCTCCAAGGAAGTTGGGCTCGATATCCATGCGCGCGCAGCCCAGACAAAGAAAGGGCAGATCTGGATCAAGCGCACCATCCTCGAAATGGGGGGCAAGGATTCGATCATTGTAAGCCAGGATTGCGATCTGGATGCCGCGGTACAGGGCGTCGTCGCCTCGGCCTTTGGGTTCAGCGGCCAGAAGTGCTCGGCTTGTTCCCGCGCCATTGTCGAGGACTCGATTTACGACGTTTTTCTGGAGCGGGTGCGGGAGCGAGTGGAAACGCTGCGAGTGGGCGATCCGTCGGGAAACACAAACATGGGACCGGTGGTTAACCGCTCAGCGATGGATACGATTCTCTCTTACATCGAAATTGGCAAGGGTGAGGGAAGGCTCCTGACGGGTGGCCATGCGGTGACAACAGCGGAAGGCGGCTATTACCTTGAGCCAACGGTGATCGCGGATGTAGCGCCCACAGCGCGCATTGCCCAGGAGGAGATTTTTGGGCCGGTCCTGGCGGTGATCCGGGCGCATGACTTCGATCACGCGCTGCTGATAGCGAACAACACTGAATATGGGCTGACCGGCGCGCTATATTCCGGTTCGCATGAAAAGCTGGAGCGGGCGCGACGCGAGTTCCACGTGGGGAACTTGTATTTGAACCGCAAATGCACCGGGGCCATGGTGGGCGCGCATCCCTTCGGGGGCTTCAACATGTCCGGAACTGATTCCAAGGCCGGCGGCCCGGATTACCTGCTGCTCTTTACCCAAGCGAAGTCGATCGCGGAAAAGATTTAGCTTACTTGACGGGAACGCCGGGCGGCGGCGGAAGATTGCGATTCTTCAGCCACTCCGCGCTGATGGTTTGATTGGCAGGTTGCGGGGTCACCTTATCCAGACCCGGCATGAAGATTTCCAGTCCGGCTTGCGGGGTCATGCGGGTATACCCATTCACCACCTGTGCCTGGTAGTTCACCAGATCGAGGTCAAACCAGGCATCTTTCGACGCATCAATCATGACGATGTCGACATGGTGCATGGTCAACTTGCCGAAGTCCAGTGTGCCGCCCTTCAAGGCCAGAAAGTTGTGCCACTCCGCGGTGCGTGCTGCATCATTCTGGGCGTCGCCATACATCACCTCAATATCCGGGTTCACTGCGCGCACGCTGGTAAGTCTTCCATGGATATGCGGTGCTGGAAGCAGCTTTTGCGTATCGAAATAAATGTCGTTTTGCGAGATCTGAATGCCGGCCACACTGGTCTTTCCCATCAGGTCCGCAATACTGACGTGAAAGTCGCTCAATAGACCTTTGACAGGAAGTTTTAATACTGACAGCCGATCCACGTGCAAATGGATCCTTCCATCCGGCGATGCGGAGATCGTCCCATCCAGCCCGATGGGCAGCGGGATAAGAAACTTGTGAATCGTTCCGTGCACAGATATCTGGTTTCCATTCCCAGTAAGCGAAATGTTCTCGAGCGGAGAGCCCGAGACGTTGCCCGCATTCAGGTAATGGCTGATATCGCCGATATTTGCGTGGATGATGCCCCTCTGCACCTCAAGCACGAACGAGTCTGGGTCGTCGAACGATGGGTTGACGCTCTTGTTCGTCCCTGCCATCTGTCCATTGAGCCAGCGAACGTAGATGCGGAAGTCCGGCCCTTTTCTCAGCATGAGGTTGTGGGCATATATCCGCGTCGGATCCTGCTCGCCCGCGCCAACAGTTGCTGGAACGGTTTGGCTGGAATCAGCGTCCGCTGCTTGGGGCGCCGGGCGACTATGTCTAACTCCGGCATACCAGGCAAGGCAGCCCACCAGGATCAAAGCCACGATGACACTGCCGCCTATTAGATGAGAACGCTTCACGCCTAGCTGAGAAGGCGTCAAGCGGGGGTTGGGTTGCGTCGGGGACGACGATTGGCTTGCAAAATTTTCTTGCGCAGGCGCAGGGACTTCGGCGTCACTTCCACCAGCTCGTCTTCGGCAATGAACTCGATCGCCTGCTCCAGGTTCATGGGCTTGAAAGGCACCAGGCGAATGGCGTCGTCGGCGCTGGAAGCGCGCATGTTGGTGAGCTTCTTCTCGCGCACCACATTCACGTCCAGATCGTTGTCGCGCGAGTGCTCCCCGATCACCATGCCCTCGTAGACCTCAACGCCGGCGGTAACAAAAAGCACGCCGCGATCCTGCAGCCCGTTGAGCGCATATGCTGTGGTCGCCCCATTGCGATCGGAGATCAGTGCTCCGCTGGGTCGCTGCGGAATTTCTCCCTGGTAGGGCATGTAACCGTCAAAGAGAGCATTCATTACGATGGTGCCGCGCGTTTCGGTGAGCATCTCGCTGCGTAGCCCGATCAGGCCGCGGCTGGGTACGCGGAACTCCAACCGTACCCGTCCGTAACCGTGATTGTGCATCTTCACCATTTCCCCACGCCTGGGCCCCAGGCGCTCGATAACCGTGCCGACAAAATTGTCGGGAACGTCGATGGTGAGGTGTTCGACCGGCTCCATCACTTTGCCATCGACTGTTTTCGTAACAATCTCAGGCCGCCCTACCATCAGCTCAAAGCCCTCGCGGCGCATCATCTCGATCAGGATGGCAAGCTGCAGCTCTCCACGGCCAAGAACCTTGAAGCTGTCGGGACTGCCAGTCTCTTCCACGCGAATGGAGACGTTGGTGAGCAGTTCCTTATCCAAACGCTCGCGCAGATTGCGGGAGGTGACATACTGCCCTTCCCTGCCCGCCATGGGCGAATTGTTGACCGAAAACTGCATGGCGATGGTTGGCTCATCAATCACAATCAGCGGCAATGGTGCGGGGTTTTCCAGGCCGGTGATGGTCTCGCCGATGGTTATGCCGGTGACCCCGGCGATGGCGACGATGTCGCCTATCTCGGTAACTTCGGTATCGGTGCGCTTCAGCCCGTTGAACGTAAACAGCTTGGTGATCTTGGTCTTAGACAACGATCCGTCGCGGCGGGAGATGTTCACCTCGTCCCCGTTGTGCAGGGTTCCGTTAAACACCCGGGCGATGGCCAGGCGTCCCAGGTAGTCTGAGTAGTCCAGGTTGGTGACCAGGATTTGCAGCGCTCCGTCTGGATCTCCTTTGGCCGGCGGAATGGTGGAGAGAATGGTTTCAAAGAGGGGCTGCAGGTTTTCCCCGGGCTCCGTCAACGAGGTGCTGGCGGTGCCCACCTTGGCGTTGGTATACAGCACGGGGAAGTCTAACTGGTCCTCGGCCGCATCCAGGTCAATAAACAGGTCGTAGACCTCGTCGAGAACTTCCTTGGGGCGGGCGTCCGGACGGTCAATTTTGTTGATGACCAGGATGGGCAGCAGCTTGGCTTCGAGCGCCTTGGAGAGCACGTAGCGGGTTTGGGGCAGGGGACCTTCGGAAGCGTCGACCAGCAGCATGACCCCATCGACCATCTTCAGCGCGCGCTCGACCTCGCCCCCGAAGTCAGCGTGGCCCGGTGTATCGACAATGTTGATCTTGGTGTCGTGGAACTGGATCGCCGTGTTTTTGGCCAGAATGGTGATGCCGCGTTCTTTCTCCAGTTCGTTCGAATCCATCACCCGTTCGGTGAGGGCCTCGTTGGCACGAAAGGTGCCGGCCTGGCGCAACATGGCATCCACGAGCGTCGTCTTGCCATGGTCGACGTGGGCAATGATGGCGATATTTCTGATGGGCGTGCTCACGGGCGCAGAATTCCTATTCTTCCGGTTCGCGGAAAGCGGTTGATTGAGTTGACTAGCCGTTCGTTGACGCGCTGGCTGGAAATGGCAGGCAGGACAACCGGGCAATGCCTTCCCTATAGTCTAACAGCCCGGTGCCTGGGGAAGGGCCTTGGTGGGCAGTTGCGATAGGGAAAGGCGCACCGCAGAGCCTGCCCTGAGCTTGTCGAAGGGTCCCTCGGCTGCGCTTCGCTTCGACGGGATGACAAAGGGGAGGTTGGCGCTTTCAATCGACCTTTGCTAGTGGAGTTCAAAGTTCTGTTAAATCACACGTGCTGTACCAAAGTGGGACGGCGAACAGCTTCGAACATCCCTCTTCGCGAAGGTCGATGGGAAGCATCAACTTAAACCTTGTCATCCCGTCGGAGCCGACTTGCCTGCTGCAAGTTAAAGGAGCAATGACCCTGCCTCCCGCACCGGCAACGAAGGTTGGGGTGCCCCATTCGCCCCGATTTTCTGCGGAGGCTTGTGGCGTTGATACACTCCATGCGCCTTTCCTTAATGAAAGGCGCACACGCGGATCTCTCTAGCGCAGCGCGCCAGGAAATCGGGGTCAAGCCCTGTCTTTGGGCTTGAGTGGGATAGCAGCACTCAACGCCCCAGTCTCTGGTTTGTCATTCTCTACTGCGGGGCCGGCCCCCTCACCACCTGGACAAAGTCGTCCAACCTCACCTGGCGGGCGAAGGCTTCCTTGACCTGGCCGGCACTTAGCTCATAGTACTTCTTCGCCGCAATAATCGGCTCGTCGAGGGGAAGACCAATTACCGCCCGGCGCAGCAGACCCTGCGCCACCCCTTCCTCACTCGACTCGCCAAGAGGAATCTGACGCAAGCAGCAATGCCTTGGCCAGGTGCAGTTCGTCCGGCGTGACGTCCTGGGTACGCATCTGGTCAAGATCGCGCTGGATTAACGCCCTGGCTTTCGAGACCTTATCCGGGTCGCAACCGTAGGTGACCGCATAGCTGGCCCGGGTCTTCGATGCCTCCATGCTCACGTTGACGTTGTAGACGTAGCCCGCCACCTGGCGAAGATCATGGTAGAGCCGGGTGGCATAAAAGCCGCCGCCGAGGACGTGATTGCCCAACTGCAAAGGATAGTAATCGGGATCGAAGCGGTTCAGGTTCAACTGCTGGGCCAAGGTCACGGAGTCCTGTACTGCTTGCGGATCAGGGACGTTAGCGGCCGAAGCCTTGTTGACCGGAATCGGGGGCAGCGTTGTCTCTGGCTTGGGGCCTTCGGCCTTCCAACTGCCAAACCACTTGCCGATCACCGCCTTGGCCTCGTCGGGCGTGATATCGCCAATGACCACGATGGTGGTTAGATCCGGACGCACGGTAGTGGCATGATATTGCTTCACATTGTCCAACGTTACCGTGCCCAGACTGGCCGGGGTTGCCTCGCGCAACTCCGGATCACCAGCCGGCAGCAAGCCTATATCGAGCGCGCGCGAAGTGCGGTAGCCCGGGCTCTTCAAATTACCGGCAACAAATTGAATGGTCTGGTCCTTGACCACGCCAAATGCCTCCGCCGGAAACGCGGGATGCAGTTCGTTGTCGGCCAACAATTCCACTCCGCGGGAGAAGTGCTCCTTCAGCACCTGCACCGAGAAGTCAAAGCCCGCGGTTTCATTGGCGGCGATGTCATCGAGGGCCTTCTGAAAAGCCAGGCGGTCGAGCGTCTGGGTGCCGTAGGAGTACAGGCCGTCGAGAATATCGGAGACTCCCTCCTGCCCTTTGGGTGTCTGCAGATCGGCGTTGTTCTTAACCGTACCCACGACGGTTACGGTTGGACTTGTTGGGTCGGATTTCACGATCAAGCGAAGACCGTTGGGCAGGGTCGTATCCGAAGCGACGATGTAGTCGGCCGGGACTTTCAGCTGGGAGAGCGACGCTTGGGCCCAGGCGGGGAGCACCACCGGCTTGGTGGGAGCGGAGGTCATCTTCTCCTCGCCGCCGAAGCCCTTGGCGGCGACAGCCTCACCGGAGGGCGATGGCTTCAGCGTGGCAGTGATGGAGTTAGAGTTCACCAGGTACTGCTTGGCCACCCGGTTCACATCCGCCAGGGTGACCTTGCGGATCGCCTGGATATCGTCGTCAGGAGAATTGCGGCCTTCGGCGGTAAGCGCCTCCGACCACTCCGAAGCCAATCCGGGAATGGAGTTACGCTGAAACTCGGCGGAGGCAATTTCGCTGCGCTTGGCGGCATCGAAGAGATCCTGGGGCAGACCCTTCTGGGCATAGTTCTCGATGATCTGGCGCATCTCGTTCATGGGGCCAGTGGAATCGGCGCCGGCGGGCAGAGCAATCTCGGCAAAACCAACGCTGGCCTTGGGATAGCTCTCGGCGATACCAAAGGATGCGTACAGCGCTTTGCCGGCGGGCACCATGCCGTAGATATCGCCGCGCTGGCTCGCCAGGATGTCTCCCAGGATTTGGGTGGCTGCGTAATCCTCGGCTGAATCGGTTCCCGGCATGCGATAGGCAATGAAACCTAGTACATAGGGCAGGTTACTGTCCAGGGTGAAGGTCTCCGGCTTGACCGGAGTCAGGTTGACCGCAGGGTGTTCCGGGATGGGGTGGTTGGCAATGTCCCCGTACAACTGCTTGACCTTGGCCAGGGTGGTCGCCGGATCCACGTCGCCGACAATGACCAGGATGGCATTGCCCGGCGTATACCACTTCTTATAGAAGTCGTGCAGCATGGCGCCGGTGGTGGCGTCGAAGGAGGGCCTCGTCCCCAGGGGATCGTGGGCGTACGGCGTGCCGGCAAACATGTCGGCGTTCAGGCGATCGATGAATTTATAGGTGGGATTAGAGAGGTCGCGAGATACCTCCTGCTCGATGGCGCCGCGTTCATGCGCCCACTCCTCTTCGGAATCGTCTACCCCGCGCAGGCAGGCCGCCTGGGCCTGGAGAGCCACGTCCAGATCGGCGGCGGGAACGGTGGTGAAGTATTGAGTGATATTTTGCTGCGTGTCGGCGTTATCCCGACCGCCCAGCTGGGCGTAGATGGCTGCAGTTTGATCTGCGGTCATGCCTGTGCAGCCGCGAAAAGCCATGTGTTCCTCGGCATGAGCCGACCCGGGAAAGCCGGGCGGCGTCTCATCCCCACCCACCTTGAAGTTCAGCTCGACTGTGGCTACGGGCGCCAACGCATTGCGCACAATGACTACCTGCAAACCGTTAGATAGCGTGGCGCGGGTGACATTACCGGGGTCCGCAGCGTTCAGACGCGATGCGCAAGCGGTAAGCAGGAACAGCAAAGGCAGCAGAGTTTTAAACTTCACTTTCGTTTTTCTCCAGTGGGAATTCTCGCCGGTGGCTTTCTTTAGACGCGCTATTTCCAGTTTTGCACGACGGGGGCCACTCCCGGTAGTGCGAGAGGTTCTGAAACTGGAGCACTCACAGATGCCTGACAAACGCCTACTCCAGTGGCATAACATCCACTCCCACCTTCAGGCTGTGTTTTGCTCCGCCGAGGAGAACCCCGCGGATGGGGCTCACATCGCTGTAGTCCCTGCCCCAGGCCAGGGTGATGTGGCCATCGGAGGGAACACAGTTGTTGGTGGGATCGAAGTCTACCCATCCGAAGCGACGACACCAGGCCGCGCACCAGGCATGCGAGGCGTCGGAGCCCACAAGGCGAGGACGGCCAGGAGGAGGAAGCGTGCGCAAATAGCCGCTGACGTATCGCGCGGGAAGTCCAAGCGAGCGCATGCAGGCAATCTGCAGATGGGAAAAGTCCTGGCAGACGCCACGCCGCTTTTCGAAGAAGGTCTCGACTGGGGTGGTCACCTCAGTTGCTTTGGGGTCAAAGCGGAAGTCCTGATGAATGCGGGAAGTGAGATCGAAGACTGCCTCAAGGAGCGGCCGCTCGCTGGGGGAAGGAAGTCCGAGCGTAGTCGGCCAGCTCCGGCTTGGCTGAGACGCGGATCGAATCGAAGACAAACTGATAAGCGTTCAACCCTTCCTGGGTCTGATCCTCCGGCACGCTGTCGCGCACCGTCTCCCAGGCCGGCGATTCAGAGAAGCGAGGGAGCGGCACGGCCTGCACCTCCAACTCGCTGCTCGCTTCCACGGTCATTCGGGTGTGGGATTCGGGCAAAGTAAACGCGCTGACGGTGTTGCCGAAGTAATCGGTATGGGTGGTTGCGTGAAAAGGCGGCACAGGCCAGACGGATAATTCACTGGTCCTGCGCCGTTGCCCGGGAAGATCGCGCGGGGTCAAGCGAACCACGTGATGGGAAACCGAAACCGGTTGTACGTAGTCGTAGATGGTTTGGTGGCGGACACGGTAAATCACGTGGCACGCTCCATTTCCGCGTGGCTGAAATAAGTGTTGGCAATGGCCTCCGAGAATGCGGGCAAAGCGGACCCCAAGTCTTCGAGCAGGCCATCCAGGCGCGCGCGACGCCTGCCATAAGGCGCCTCGCAAAGCAATTCGACATCGGCATTCAGCAGCAAGGCCGCAGCCGCCTCCATCTGCCTCTGCTTCAAGAGCGGCCAACCGGTTCCCGACGGCATGCTGGAGAGCCCGCTGCAGTGCCGGGCCAGATCCTTCAACTGGAAGGCAAGTGAGCGTGGGTTGGCTTCGTCATTCATAAGCAGGTCAAGCACCGGCGCGGGCTGCAGGGCGGTGAAGTAACGCGAGCGGTAGGTGATGGAACTATCAGCTACCTCCAAAAGCATCTCGAGCGACGGCCAGTTTTCCGGGTCGACGGGAACCACGATCGCTCGCAGCAACTCGATCAATTGCAGAGAACGCTCAACCCGCCGGCCGATATTGAGAAAGTGCCAGCCGGGTCCGCGGGTGATGTTGCCCTCCTCAATGCCGCGCAAAGCAGCAAGCGTGAGGATGCAGCTGTTGAGCACCACCAGTGCATCCGCCGCTGAGACATAGCCCCAGGCCACACGGTCCGAGGCCCGGGCAAGGCTGCCCATCTGGCTCACAATGCGTAGCAGATCCGCCGAGAGGCGGTCGCGGACCTGGGCGACGGCGCGCGTCGCCCGGCTAAGATTGGAGTTGAGACTGTCGCTGCGCTGCTCTTCGAAGATGAGCGAGAGGATCTCCTTTTCCAAATCACCCTGCTGGTCGAGCTTGCCTTGCGGATCGTCCTTGGCCAGACGCGAGTAGGGGGATTCGAGACACTCATACAACTGCATCAGCGATCGCCACCCAGCGGTCTCGGGCGCCCAGGATTCGCCGGTCATGCGGACCAGGATACAACGCAGGACGCGAGCCAGATGCTCACAGCGTTCAGCATAGCGGCCCAACCAGAAAAGATGCTCGGCAGCGCGGCTGGGCAGATCGCTGCTCACTCCACGATGGAGTTCGACGGGAAGATCCCGAGGACGGCGCATCGTGAAATGGTCGACCGGCTGACGGGAAAGCACCCAGGTGTCCTTGCTACCGCCACCGTGTTGCATGGAGACGATAGGGGAATCCGGCGATGGGGAAACCCGGGTCAATCCCCCCGGCATCACGATCCAGCCGTCTCCAGACGCCGCAATGTATACCCGCAAGACCACCCGGCGCGGCATCAAGGCGCTGTCCGACCATACCGGGACGCTGGACAGGTTGAGCAGCTCCTGCCCGACGAATTCAGTGGGCTTCTCCTCCAGCTGGGTCAGGATGCGGGTCCGCTCCGTAGGGGCGAGTCTGCCCCCAAAGACCGGCTCCATGCCTTTGGCAGGGAAGGCCGGCTTGATCACCAAAAAATCCAGGTTCTCGCGCACATAGCGCCGAGCCGCCGGCTGGCCGCACCACCAGGTAGCCACCGAGGGGAGAGCCAGGCGCTCGCCCAGCAAGCTGCGGCTGAGGCCGGGGAGAAAGGGAATAAACGCCGAGGTTTCCAGCAGGCCGCTGCCTAGGGCATTGGCAACCGCTACGTTGCCGGCGCGGACCGCTTCGACCAGACCGGGCACTCCAAGATAGGAGTCGGAGCGCAACTCGAGGGGATCGCAAAAGCCATCGTCCATGCGCCGCAAGACCACGTCCACCGGCCTGAGCCCTTCAAGGGACTTGAGGAAGACACGATTCTCCCGCACCGTCAGGTCCTCTCCCTGGACCAGCGTGAAGCCGAGATAGCGGGCCAGGTAGGAGTGCTCGAAGTAGGTCTCGTTCAGCGGTCCGGGGGTAAGCAGCACCACCCGCGGATGGGTGCGCGGGGAAGGTGAAAGGCGCAGCAGGGTTTCGCGAAAGGCGCGGAAAAACGACGCTAGCCGGTGTACCTGGGATTCGCGAAAGAGGTCGGGAAAAGTCTCCGCCATGACGATGCGGTTTTCCAAGGCATAGCCGGCGCCGGAAGGAGCTTGCGTGCGGTCGGAGATGACCCACCATTGGCCGTCTGGCGAGCGCGCCAGGTCGACAGCGAGCAAGTGGAGGTAAGTCGACTCGGGGACCGGAACGTTATGGCAGGCGCGCCAGAAAGCCGGATTGCCGAAGACCAGCGCGGACGGAAGATCGCCCTTCAGCAGCAGCTTCTGTGGACCGTAAAGATCGGCCAGGATGGTGTTGAGCAGGCGGGCGCGCTGGATCAGGCCGGCTTCGAGATAGCTCCATTCGGCAGACGGGATAAGCAGCGGGATCGCATCCAGGCTCCACGGGCGATCGGTGCCCAGAGGATCGCCATAGACGTTGTAGCTAACGCCGTTTTCCCGAATACGCTGGCGTGCGATCTGCCAGCGATGAGCCAGTTCCTTACCGCCAAGCGAGGACAAAGAAGCGATGTAGCGATCCCAGTGGGGGCGAAGGATGCCCGGCTCCACGCACATCTCGTCGTAAACGCCAGGGGCCTGGCGGTAGTCGGCGGTCAGTAGCGGGTCGTCCAACGTCTCGGGCATCTTTATAGGGCTTGCGGGCTCCGGCGTAAATCCAGGGTCAGGGGAAACTCTACGTTGCGCTCTTGCGGTGGAACGTTCATTGGGCCCGGGGTATGGCCAAAACTGCTGAACCTGGCGAGGCGGCGGCTCTCGGCTTCATACGCGTTCACAGGAAACTGCTGATTGGCTCGTCCCCCGGGATGCACTACATGGTAGGTGCAGCCTCCAATCGCATGTTTCGACCAGGTATCCACAATGTCAAAGACCAGCGGGCTGTGGACGGCAATGTCGGGATGGAGACACGAAGCCGGCTGCCAGGCCCGATAACGAACCCCAGCAACGAACTCGCCGGCTTGCCCGGTGGGATGCAGCGGTATCGGGCGGCCATTGCAAAGGACGGCGTAGCGATGCGCTATCATCCCCGTCACTTTGACCTGCAATCGCTCCACGGAGGAATCCACACTTCGGGCGGTGCCGCCGCTGGAGGCTTCTTCGCCTAAAACGTTCCAGGGTTCGAGCGCGTGCCGCAGCTCGAGTTGGATGCCGCGCGCGCTCACCGAACCGATGAGCGGAAATCGAAACTCAAAGTGCGGAGCAAACCATTCGCTGCGGAAGCCATATCCC
Organism: uncultured Acidobacteriaceae bacterium; assembly: GCA_963743365.1. Classification (GTDB taxonomy): domain Bacteria; phylum Acidobacteriota; class Terriglobia; order Terriglobales; family Acidobacteriaceae; genus PALSA-350. Next base: position 224,814 of record CAVUQE010000004.1, on the reverse strand, counting down.
GCCCGCGCAAGATCGCTCACCACGTCTTCCCAATCCAGCTGCACGAAGTGGGGCAGCATGAAGCGGTCGTGCAGGCTCGTTCCCCAGGCGATCAATTTCTGCCGATAAGGCTTGCGCCAGAAGTGCGCGATCAACGCCCGCACTAAAAGTTGTTGCGTCAGGCTCATGCGCGCGTGCGGAGGCATCTCGAAGGCGCGCAGCTCGAGCAGGCCAAGACGCGACCCGGCGCCTTCCGGCGGATCGAGTTTGTCGATGCAGAATTCGGCGCGATGCGTGCTCCCGGTCACGTCGGTGAGCAGGTGACGGAAGAGGCGATCCGCGATCCTCGATGACACTGGGGTTCCGCCCCGTTCGGGAATCTGGTCGAAGGCAATTTCCAACTCATACAGCGACTCGACGCGACCCTCATCGACCCTCGGATGCTGGCTGGTGGGACCGATGAACAGGCCGGAGAGCAGATAGGAAAGTGAAGGGTGGTTTTGCCAGTAATTGACCATGCTGCGCAACAAGTCGGGGCGGCGAAGAAAAGCACTGTCATCAGCGGTGGGTCCGCCAATTACCAGGTGATTTCCGCCGCCGGTCCCGGTGTGCTGCCCGTCGAGCATGAACTTCTCGGTTCCCAGCCGGGTCTCGCGAGCCAGCTCATAGACGGAGGTGACGTTTTCGACCAGCGCGTCCCAACTCGCGGCAGGCTGGATGTTTACCTCGATCACGCCGGGATCGGGAGTGACCTTGAAGACAGAGATACGGGTGTCCGTGGGCGGCGTATAGCCTTCAAAGACTACTGGCATGGAGAGATGCGCGGCAGTGTCTTCGATGGCGGCGACCAGATCCAGATAGTCCGCGAGGTAATCGACCGGCGGCATGAAGATAAAGAGCTTGCCCTCGCGCGCCTGGACGCAGAGCGCCGGCCGGGTGAGTGTCACTGCTTGCTTTTCATCCTTTTTGGGCTTGGCCTTATCGGCTGGGGATTCGGGCTCATCCGCAAAAGGCTGGCTGAAAAAGCGCCCCATTTGGCGATCGGGCCGTGGGGGCAGCTTGTCCCGTCGCTGGAACGGATCGGTATCGAAAGCGTAGGTGACGTCTTCCGGCTTGGTCCAGGGAAGCGATTCGAGCGGCAGACGGTACCCCATGGGCGAATCGCCGGGAGTCAAAAACATGCGTTTTGACAAAGGAAACCAGGGCTGGCTGGTCCATCGCGGCGTACCAGACCGGGTTGGGATACGGCGCAAGGGAAGCACAAAGCCGATTGGCTGCTCCGCGCCTTGTTCAAAGATTTGCGCCAGCTTCGCGCGCTCGGATGAGTCGTGGAGCTTAGGATCGAGGGGATCGATGATTTCCGGGAGCCGCCGCTCCTTCCACAAGTGGAAGAAGATGTCTTCGTAGGCGGTGATGGTGAAGTCGGAACTCACTTGCAGGCGTCGGGTGAGGGCCTCGAGAAATTTGGCCGCTTCGTGTGCGGCGTAGCCGTAATCTTTGCCGTCCTCGGCGAAGAGGCTTTGGTTCTCCCAGATCGGAACACCATCTTTCCGCCAGTAACAGCCCAGAGCCCAGCGAGGCAGCTCCTCGCCGGGGTACCACTTGCCCTGCCCGAAATGAAGCAGTGCGCCCTTGGAAAAACGGTCACGCATCTTATACAGAAGCTCCACCGCGAGCTTGCGCTTGGCCGGGCTCATGGCGGTGGTCGACCACTCGCTGCCGTTGCGATCGTCGAGCGAGATGAAGGTGGGCTCGCCGCCCATGGTGAGGCGCACATCTCCCACTTGCAGATCCACATCCACCTGGTGGCCAAGCGCTTCGATCTGTTGCCACTGTTCTTCGGAGTAGGGTTTGGTGACGCGCGGAGACTCGTAGATCCGCTGCACGGTCATGGAGAAGCTGAATTCCGTCTTGCAAAACTCCAGGGGGCCGGAAATCGGCGCGGCGCTGCCTACATCGGGAGTGCAGGCGAGCGGGATATGTCCTTCTCCGGCCAGCAGCCCTGAGGTGGGATCGAAGCCGACCCAGCCGGCGCCGGGGAGATAGACCTCCGTCCATGCGTGCAGATCGGTAAAGTCGCTGGAGGCTCCGCCAGGTCCCTCGAGCGGCTTCACGTCGGGCGTGAGCTGGATCAGGTAGCCGGAGACAAAGCGGGCCGCGAGGCCCAGGTTGCGCAGGATCTGCACCAGCAGCCAGGCAGAGTCGCGACAGGAACCAGTGCCCAGCGTCAGCGTTTGCTGACAGCTCTGCACCCCGTGCTCGAGCCGGATGACATAGCCGACCTCGCGCTGCACCCGCTGGTTCAGGCTGACCAGGAAATCCAACGTAGGGGTGCTGACGCGCGACACCTGGGTTAGAAACGCGGCCAGCTTGGGGCCCGGTGTCTCGGCTTCGAGAAAAGGGCGCAGCTCGCGGGCAAGGGAGCTTTCGTAGACAAATGGGATTTTCTCGGCATAGGGCTCGAGAAAGAAATCGAAGGGATTGAAGATTGCCATTTCGGCAACCAGGTCCACCTCAACTAAGAACTCTGTGGTCTTTTCCGGGAATACCAGGCGGGCGAGATAGTTGGCCTGCGGGTCTTGCTGCCAGTTGATGAAGTGCTTCTGGGGAAGCACTTTGAGCGAGTAGGCCAGGATTGGAGTACGACAATGAGGGGCTGGGCGCAGCCGGATGATTTGCGGCCCCAGCATGACTGGACGGTCGTAGCGATAGTGAGTCTTGTGATTCAGCGCAATGTGAATTGCCATATGGCGGAGTTCCTATAGATTACATGCGCCTTTGCGGAGTTTCTGTCGGAGGCCCTTACTCGTGGTGCGTTCTTAGTAGCGTACAGGGATACTGCTCGTCGCCCCCCGGATTTCCTGTGAAGTTTGGTGGCGTTGATGAACTTTATGCGGCTTTCCCTAAGGAAAGCCGCACCCGCGGTCACCGGATGGCGAAGCGTACAGGAAATCCGGGAAGTATGATGCTTTCATGCCGCTGACTACACCCATCGCCCCCGAGGTTCTCGACCGTGCCCGCAAGATCAAGCTGTTCCTCATGGACGTGGACGGCACGCTGACCGACGGCAGCGTCAACCTTATCTCCCTACCCGATGACGGCGGCGTGGCAGAGATGAAAGCCTTCAACTCTCAGGACGGTATGGGCCTGAAACTCGCACACACCATGGGCATCCGCACCGGCTTCATCACGGGAAGGAAATCTCCCGCAGTTTTACAGCGTGCGCACGAGTTGGCAGTGGAGTTTGTCTACCTCGGCCAGGCAACGAAGATGGCTGCATTTGACGAGTGCCTGCAGAAGGCCAACGTACAACCAGACGAGGTGGCCTATATGGGCGACGACCTGCCTGATATGCCGGTGGCCAAGCGCGCCGGCCTGGCGGTTGCCGTGGCCAACGCCGCTCCGGAATTAAAGGCCATCAGCCACTATGTAACCACCAGAGGGGGCGGCGAAGGTTCGGCACGGGAAGTCGTGGAACTTATCCTGAAGGCCCAGGGAAGATGGGAAGAGTCAATTCCTCGGGCGCTTGCCTAATACCCCGGCGATCCAACTTATTCTGGAAATAAGTCCTCTAACAGCAGCAGAACGCTGCGCAAGATCCTTTTTGATCGCACGCAGGCGACCTTCAACTGTCGTGGATAGCGGTTAGGTTATAGTTAGAGTGATGCACGATAAGCAAGCAAAAGATCACGTGAGGTGTCCTTGGAAGGTCGCCCTCGCTCTTTGCTGTGCTCTATTGCTGGTTTTCGGCGCAACGGTTCAGGTCGCGCACGTTCACAGCGCAACAGACGTGTCTCACGCTGGATGCGCTCTTTGCGCAACTGCGCACGTAGTTATTTCTCCAGCAGCTCCGGTGACGGTGCCCCTCCCGGCGAGGGAGATGACGGTGCAGGTCGTCGATCTGCAACCGACCTTTGCACGGCAATTGTTGGACTTTTCCCTCTATACCAGACCCCCGCCCGTTGACATTGCTTTCTCCTAAGGGAGTTTCAGCAACCAATGAGCAGGGTGACCCGGGGGTTGGTATATGTACTCGTTTTCCAGACGTTTCATCTTTCTTGCTTTGCCATTTCTTTTAATATGGCCAGCGAATCATCTTCAGGCCCAAACGGCCGCCGGCACCATTACAGGGGCGGTTACCGATGCTTCGGGCGCGGTGATACCCGGCGCCACAGTGACCATTGAAAACCCTGTGAGCGGGCTCTCACGGACGGCCAAGACGGACGCGGCGGGCCAATATCGTTTCACCAATCTACCCTTCAACCCCTATCACCTCACTGCCAAGGCGCCCGGCTTTTCACCGTTCACGGCAGATGTAGATGTACGTTCCTCCGTCGCCGTCTCGCCAATCGTCAAATTGCAGGTAGGAGGCGCGTCCACCACGGTTACGGTCACGGGAGAGGACCTGGTGGAAAATGACACCTCCCTGCACACCGACATTGACCGCGCCATGATTGAGAAGCTGCCGCTGGAAAGCTCTTCTTCTTCCGTGAGCTCGCTGGTGACGCTTTCGACGCCCGGGGTAGCCGCGGATTCCAATGGCCTCTTTCATGGGCTGGGCGATCACGCCTCCAATTCGTTTTCTGTCGACGGCCAGCCAATCTCCGATCAGCAAAGCAAGGTTTTCTCCAACCAAATCCCGTCCAATTCGATTCAGTCGATTCAAGTGATTTCTGGTGCGCCGCCCGCGGAGTATGGAGACAAGACCAGCCTGATCATTCAGGTAACCACGCGATCCGGTCAGGGAGAAACCAAACCCACCGGTAGCATCAGCTCTTCTTACGGGTCGTTCGGCTCAGCCACGGGTGGCTTCGATATTGGCTACGGTTCGCAAACTTGGGGCAACTTCTTCGAGCTCGATGGATTGAATACCGGCCGCTTCCTGGATACTCCGGAGTTTGTCGTTTTCCACGACAAAGGAAACGAACAAAATGTCTTTGATCGTCTGGACTATCAGTTCACGCCGGCCGATGCCCTGCATCTGAACTTGAACTACAGCCGATCCTGGTTTCAGACCCCGAACAGCTACGACAACCTGAATGTGCTCGATCAATTCGGCAACGACGTGGGCAATACTGATCAGAAATCCAAGATCGAAACGTTTGATATCGCGCCCACGTACACGCGGATCATTGGCAAGGATTCAGTTTTAAACTTCGGCCCCTACATCCGGAAAGATAGCTATCAGTACTTTCCCAGCGAAAACCCGCTGGCGGATCTCGGTCCTCCAAACCTGCAGAATCAAACCATCGCTCAGTACCGGACGCTCACCAATGCCGGCGTCCATTCCGATCTGACTTATAACAAGGGCAACCACAGCATCAAGGGTGGAGTGTTTTACAACCAAACCTTCCTCCGGGAGCGGGACGATCTCAGCATTGTGAGTCCCACGTTCAACTCACCCTGCCTGAATACCGCCGGAAAGGGCGTGAACGGATTCACCAATCCGGCGGAATGCACAGTTGCGGGATACCTGCCCAACCCCGCCTTCAACCCCGTCTTGTTGCCCTATGACCTCACGCGGGGTGGTGGCGATTACAACTACTTTGGCCACGCGGACATTAAAGAATTGGCTCTTTATATCGAAGATTCGATCAAGGCCGGCAACTGGCTATTCAATTTAGGCATACGTGGCGACATCTACAACGGGCTGGCCAGCGCCACTCAAGCGGAGCCTCGCCTGGGTGTTTCCTATAGCGTGAAGCCCACCAACACGGTGCTGCGCATCTCCTATGCCCGGACACTGGAGACGCCGTTCAACGAGAATCTGGTGCTTTCCAGCCAGGGTTGCGCGAACGCAGTGCTGTCTCCGCTGCTCCTCTGCAGCCCTGGGGTCCAGGGAACGCTGCAGCCTGGCTTTCGCAATGAGTTTCACGCCGGACTGCAACAGGCGTTCGGAAAAAATATCGTCTTCAGCGGCGAATACATCTGGAAGTACACGCATAACGCATTCGACTTCAGCGTTCTGGGTAACACTCCTATCACCTTTCCCATCGATTGGCACAATGCAAAAGTCCCCGGTTTCGCGTTGCGCACCGATGTACCGAACTTTCATCACGTCTCGGCGTTTGTCGTAATGTCCTCGGTGGCTGCTCGCTTCTTCCCCCCGCAGGTTGCTGGAGCCGGGGCCACGGTGGGACAGCCCGGATTGCCCTTCCGGATCGATCATGATGAACGGTTCAATCAGACGACGCACGTGCAATATCAATTGCCTTTCCACTTAAGCCCATGGATTGGCTTCAACTGGCGATACGACAGCGGCCTGGTGGCCGGATCGGCGCCCTGTTACAACCCGCTCTCCAACGATCCCAACAGCGCGTGCGCCGGTACATCGACTCTTCTCAACGGGCTGCCTGCCGTCGACCTCAGCGGATTGACCGCGGACCAGGAGTTCGAAGCGGGTCTCACATGCGGAGGGATCAAGGCGACGCCAACCACTCCATTGCCTACACCATGTCCCGCATCGGAGTATGGTTCCACGCTGATCAGGATTCCGTCCCCGGGTACGGGTGATAACGACCATAATCCGTCCCGCATTCGGCAGCGGAATCTCTTTGACGCTTCCATTGGAGACGACAACCTCTTCAATGGCGATCGTTACAAGTGGAGTCTTCAGGTGACAGGCGTGAATATGGCGAACAAAACCGCACTTTACAACTTCCTCTCCACCTTTAGCGGCACGCACTATGTCACACCCCGTGCGCTGACGGCGGAACTCGCCTTCCACTTCTAAGGGAAGCACTCGCCCCCTCGCCACCTGATGAAAAATCGGGCACAGATTTAGGGTATGGTTGATCTAATCTCGCTCCCCACGTCGCTGGGCGAATCATTCGAGAGAGGAACGACGAGATGCCCTTGAAAACAGAAGATGCTTCCCTGAACGGAGCCGGTGCCGCAGTGAGCCACCATCCTCTTGACCCGCTCACGGCGGGTGAGATCACAGAGGTCACGCGGATTCTCCAGGATCACTTCCAGTGGGGCCCGGATTTGCGGGTCGAAACCATCGATGTCAACGAGCCCGCTAAGGACGTGGTGCGCCAGTACGACCCGAAAAACCCAACGCCACGCATCGCCCGTTTCCATGTTTATCAGCATGGCGTCATGGGTGTGTGGCAGGGTCTGGTGGATCTCGGCAGCGCCAAGGTTGTCTCCAAGAACTTCCGAGCCGACGCGCGGCCGATGCTGGCCGTCCAGGAGATTCTGGACATTGAAGCGTTGGTCAAGGCCGATGCTCGCTTTCAGGAAGCGCTGCGCCGCCGCGGCCTGCTCGCGGAACTCGAGTATATGTGCGTCGATCCGTGGACGACCGGCGACTTCAACATCCCCATCGAGCAGGGCCGCCGGGTTCTCAACTGCTTCGTCTTTATGAGAACGTTTCCCCTCGACAACTTCTACGCCCACCCCGTCGAGGGACTGCACGCGTTGATTGATGTCAGCACGCTGGAAGTGCTGGATGTCCATGATCATTTCGCAGCCAACGGAGATTACATTCCGGTTCCACGCACGCCGCTGAACTACGATGCCGAGCTTTTGCAGAAGTTTCGCAAGCCGTCGTCGCGTCTCGACGTAGTGCAGCCGGATGGCGCCGGTTTCGTAGTGCAGGGCAACCAGGTCACCTGGGAGAACTGGGACTTTCGCGTGGGCTTCAACGGGCGCGAGGGATTGGTGCTCCACACCATTGGCTATACCCAGGACGGCAAGCGCCGGCCCATTGTCTATCGCGCGTCGATCGCCGAAATGGTGGTTCCTTACGGCACGCCGGAAAGAAGCCACTACCGCAAGAACGTTTTCGATAGCGGCGAACTCGGCTTCGGCCGAATGGCCAACTCGTTGACCCTGGGTTGCGACTGTCTGGGCGTGATCCATTATTTCGATGCCGTGGTATCGGATCTGTTTGGCAATCCGCGCACCATCGAAAGATGCATTTGCCTGCACGAAGAAGATGCGGGCATGTCGTGGAAACATTTTGATATGCGTACTGACCGAACCGAGGTGCGCAGGGCTCGGCGGCTGGTGATCTCGTCTATTTCTACAATTGGCAACTACGAATATGCGTCCTATTGGTATCTGCACCAGGACGGACGCATTGAGTACGAGATGAAGGCAACAGGGATCATCAACACCGCCGGTTGCATTCCCGGCCAACCGGGAAAATTTGGCACCGAGGTGGCTCCAGGTATTGTCGGCCACATCCATCAGCACATTTTTTCTGCCCGGCTGGATATGGAAGTGGACGGACCGAATAATACGGTGACCGAGTGCGACACGATTGCTCTGCCGACAGGGCCCGAAAATCCATGGGGCAATGCCTACTATGTGCAGGAGACGCCACTGAAAACGGAAAAACAGGCGCAACGCAACTTCGACTTTTCCAAGATGCGCTACTGGAGAATCACCAACCCCAACACCACCAACTGGGTGGGCAAGCCAACCGCGTATAGGCTCGAGGCGAAGTCAGTAGTACATCCGTACACACATCCGGACAGCCCATCGGGCAAGCGAGGACGTTTCATTCAGCATCAGCTCTGGGTGACGCCCTTTGATGAAAATGAGCGCTATCCAGCGGGCGAATTCGTAAACCAATCGACCGGAAATGACGGCCTGCCGGCATGGACCGCTAAGGACCGGGCGATCGAGAACACCGATGTAGTGCTTTGGCATAGCTTCGGTGTGCATCATCTGCCGCGGCCCGAGGATCATCCAGTACAGTCCTGCGTTGTCTGCGGATTCACGCTGGCTCCATCCGGGTTTTTCGACCAGAATCCAGTGATCGATCTCCCGCCGATTAAGAATGCAGCCAGCTGTTGTCACGCTGCTGACTGATGTGGTGAAGAAAGAAAACTGCAGGTCCACTTTCCCTGCCTACAAGGCCTCCTGGAAGATTTCCCACCCCCTAGCCCATTTCTGCCAGCGCTTCTTCAGCGCGCAGCGCCAGCCCGCGGGCGACGGAAACGAACTCATCGCCAGTTCGTATACGCTCCTCCCCAAACCGCTCCCTGAAGATGTTGCGGACAGCGGGCACCAGCGAACTGCCACCGGTAAGGAAGACCATGTCGACCTGGCCACGGCTCACACCCGAGCTTTCCAGCAGCGAATCGACGCACTGCTCAATTCTGTGCAGCTCGTCGGCGATCCATCCTTCAAACTCCGCGCGGGTAACAGCAATGCGGAGATCCATGCTGCCATCGCGGAAGTGGAACTCGGCCTTTTCGGCATGGGAAAGCTCGAACTTGACCCGCTGGACAGCCTGGTGAAGGTGGTAACCAAGATCTTCATCAATGAGCGTGATCAAAGCTTCGATCTTTTCCGGTTCCAAAGCGCGCAGGCGAGCGCTCTTCAAAATCTCCACCACGTTCGCCGTGCGTAAGAAAGACAAGTAATGCCAACGCTCGAGGTTGGCGTAAATCCACGCCGGCACGGCGGGCAAAATCTTGTCCAGCGAACGGGCAAACGACTCCGATCCTAATGCCGGAGAGACGAGCTTACGCACAATCCTGGCGTCGAAAGCGTCGCCGGCCAGGCCGACACCACTGTTGCCCAGCAAATCCTGCGGCTTTCGGCCGCGCTTGCGCACTCCAGGGCCCACATGCAACAAGGAAAAATCACTGGTGCCGCCACCGAAATCACCAATCAAGATGAGCTCATCGTGATCGAGAGTCGATTCATAGGCATAAGCTGCCGCGACCGGTTCCATCTCAAAGTCGACCCGCTCGAACCCGGCCTCCGTAAACGCCAGCCGGAGACGGGAGAGAGCAAATGCCTGGTCATCTTCCGTCTCCGCGCCGACAAACCGCACCGGGCGGCCCACCATGGCATACGCAATCGGAGTGTGGAACTCGCCTTCTGCGTGGCGGCGCAGGTCGGCGAGTATGCGGGAAATCAGATTCTCGAGCATGTATTGGCGGCCGAATACCGCCGTTCCCGTGAGCGTGCGATCGGAGAGGTAGGACTTGAGCGACTGAATGAGGCGGCCCTTGTTCTCAGCAGCCAGGTAATGTTCGATCGCGGACGGGCCCGTCCAGGCATGGGTTTGTTTCCGGGCCCCATGTTTCGTCTGCTCCAGGTAGAGCACCGAGCGAGAGGAAAAAGTCTTGCCGGAATTGGTGGGAAAGGCGACCAGCTCTACCTGACCGTGGCCGGAAGCGCGCGCAACCGTGCTGTTGGTGGTGCCGAAATCGATACCGACCGGAGGGACCTGATTCTTTGCTTGCTGCATTCTCTCCATTATTCCGCACGCGGCAGCAAGATACGACTTTGGCGCAAGGAGCTATGATGGTTGGAAGGCGGCGGCATGAGACTTATCCATCGGTTGTTTCTTTTGGCGGCGGCCAGCCTCGCGCCTTGGAGCGTAGCGCACAGCCTGGCGACGAACCTTCCGGCAGCGGACTCTCCCCTCCACAAAGTGATCGTTATCGGCTTCGTCGGCGGCTTCGTGAGGCATGACGATGCGAAGCACGCCGAAGTTCAATTTGCCGCGCGTCTGCGCAACCGTTATGCCTCAGCTATCGATGTAAGTGTTTTCGGCAATCACTCTGGACAAGAGGCTCTCCGCCACGTCCTCGGCCTCCTGGATACCAACCGTGACGGCATCCTCACCGCGCTCGAGAGGGAGAAAGCGAAAATCATTATCTTTGGACATAGCTGGGGCGCAACGGAGACCGTCCTTTTGGCGCGCGCGTTGCAACGGCAGCATATCCCGGTGTTGCTCACCATCCAGGTGGACAGCATTTCCAAACCGGGCCAGGGAGACATCAGCATTCCTCCAAACGTTGCCCATGCGGTCAATTTTTACCAGTCCAATGGCCTGCTTCATGGACACAAGGAAATTCTCCCCACCGATCCGGAACGCACCAATATCATTGGCAACTTCCACATGACTTATAAAGACCATCCGGTCAATTGCGACCAATTCCCCTGGTTCGCCCGGACCTTCACCAAACCTCACATCGAAATCGAGAATGATCCGCGGGTATGGGCAGAAGCAGCATCGCTCATCGATGCCGAGCTATCCGGCGCGCGATCGATCGCCCAAGCACACTAGTTTCTTTATTTGAAACGTCGCTAGTTGCAAAAAGCCCGGATTTGCCGAGCCTAAAGCGACAATGCGAGAATGGCTTAATGCAAAAATCATGGGCAACGAAGATGAACCTGCTGGCTGCGGGTATTGTTCTCCTGGGGACCGCGGCGGCACAGCAGACGCCGTCGACCGGTACGCAAACCACCCCCCCAGCAAAAACCAAGTCGAGCACCACAACCCACAAGAGTGGGACGGCCGCACCTAAGCCATTGGCCCTGGTCACAGACAAAGACAAGCAAAGCTACGCCATCGGTCTGAACGTGGGCAAGAGCCTGCATCGGGACTCGATCGACGTCGAGCCCAAGTTCGTCCTCCAGGGAATCGAAGATGCCCTGGGCGATGGCAAGCTTCTGATGACCGATGACGAGATTAGGACAGTGATGACCCAGCTGCAAACCCAGGTGCGGCAGCAGCAGGAAGAGAAGAGGCAGGCTTTGGCGGAAAGCAACAAAAAGGAAGGCGCGGCATTCCTGGCTGCGAACGCCACGAAAGAAGGCGTGGTCACTCTGCCCAGCGGCCTGCAGTACAAAATCATTACCCCCGGCACGGGCCCCAAGCCTTCCGCTACCGATTCCATCATTTGCAACTACCGGGGGACACTGCTCGACGGCACGGAATTTGACAGCTCCTACAAGCGCGGCCAGCCGATGACCATCCGTGTGGGCGGAGTGATCAAGGGTTGGACCGAGGCCCTGCAATTGATGCCCGTAGGATCGAAATGGCAGCTGTTCATTCCCCCCGATCTCGCCTATGGCGATCGTGGTCAGGGCCCTGGTGGCCCGAATGCCACGCTCATCTTCGAGGTAGAGTTGCTCTCGATTCAACCGGCCACTCCACCGGCCGCGGCGGCTCCTCCGGCTACACCGTAGGAGTAGTCGGCAATACACTTGGTTCGTTTAGCATTTTCACTTCTGGTCTACGCACAGCGGCGACTCTCGACGCGGCTTTTCCTCAAAACCGGGGTCCCCAGCAAGTTAACTTGCTGGGGTGGAAGAAAAGCCGCGCATCGCTGAACTTGCCCGTGCAGAGTAGAAGTGAAAAATGCTCCTGGAGGAGAACCATGCGTCGAGAAAACCTGACTATCGCTTTGCTGTCGATCATCGCCGTTGCGCTGGTGGCCATCGCAGTGGAGCCGATCTTCGCCCCTCGCCCGGCGGAGGCACAATCCGGTAACCCTTATCCGCTCTACATTGAGCCCGGCTCAGAAATGTTACGGACGCCGGACGGCACCACCCAGGTCTACGGCAAGGTGATGGTGGACATGCGCACCGGGAAAATCTGGGGCTTCCCGACAAACGCGCCACAGTCTTATCCCAGCAACAACCTGCAGAACAAGCCGCCCGTCTCGCGTCCCTTCGAGCTGGGAAAGTTCGCCTTAGAAGACACCAACAAATAGTTGGTCTCAATCGAGCGTGGGAAGCGTGATTTTCAGCAGCTTGACCGCGTCCACATACGTGCCCTGCCAACGGACTCCAAAGTGGAGGTGCGGTCCGGTCACACGGCCTGTAGCCCCACTGAGGCCAAGGCGTTGTCCTTTGTGAACGCGATCTCCCACCTTCACCTCTATTTTGGACAGGTGCATGTAGAGCGTGGAAAACTGCTGCCCGTGATCGATGACCACCAGGTTGCCCTCGTAGAACATACCTTGCGCGATGATGACCACTCCATCGTTGGCCGCGACAACAGGCGTTCCGGATGGGGCATGGAAGTCGGTTCCGCGATGGACGCTCGCCAACTTACCGTTGAACATGCGGCGAGTCCCAAAAGAATCGGTAGGCGTGAAGGGCACGGGCGAGCGGAAGTCGCCGCTCCATAAGGGCTGGTTGATCTGGCGAGCGAATGCCGCATCCTTCACCGCTTTATCGGCTGCAATGCGCGCCAGCGTTGCGGCATCCGGCTGCACATACTTTTCCTCTACATGCAGGGTGGTGGTCTTATAGGTTCCGGGTAACACCTCGATTTTCTGGGTGGTATGCACTTCCCTGCCGTCAACTTCGGTCGCGGTCAGCTCCAGCGGATAGGTTCCTGGCGCCTGCTCCACGTCGATGCCGGCGAGCGCGTACCAGGTGTTGCCCCGATGAGCCCGGGTGAATACCAGCGGGTGATCGAGCCACGTGCCGCGCAGCGAATCCGCGGGCTGGTCGACTTCGATCCGGAAGAGCACAGGCGAACCGCTTTCCAGGCGCTGCGGAGACCAGCTTATGAGGTGGAAGCCCGCGCTTTTCTGGGCCTTAGCGGCGGGGAGGGCCAGCAACAAGAAAACGAACGACGCCCAGCGCAGCGGGCGCAACGACCGAAAGTGAGTCATAGGATGCATCTTGTGGGCCACGGGCAACGGTAGCATACTGGAGCACGAGGATCGACTATGCGACGCAGGACCTTTCTCTCGACTTCCGCTGCAGCAGGCCTAGGCGTTTTTACCTGGAGCGGCCGGACCCTACAGGCCAAGGCGGGAGACATACCGAAGCGTACTTTCGGGAAGACTGGCGAGCGCCTGACCATCATCGGCCAGGCGGGCGGCCGCTTCCCCTTATGCAGCTTCGAGGACGCGAAAGCCGTCACCCTGCGTGCCTATGATCTGGGCATCAACTACTTCGATTGTGCCCGGCTTTACTGGGACGGCAAATCGGAAGAGGTTTATGGCGCGGTGCTGCCGCCCTTCCGCAAGAACATCTTCCTGACCACCAAATCCGCACAGCGTTCCCGCCAAGGCGCCGAAGCCGATCTGGAGTTGTCGCTGCGTGCGCTCAAGACCGACCACGTCGACCTGTGGCAGATGCACCAGGTAAGCACGCACGACGAAGTGGAGCAGATCTTTGCCCCCGGAGGCGCGATCGAAGCCTTCGAAGCCGCCAAGAAAGCGGGCAAGTGCCGCTTCATTGGATTCACCGGCCATCACGATCCTCAAGTCCACCTGGCGATGCTGAAGAAGTACGATCACTACGACACCATCCTGATGCCCCTGCACGCGGCTGATCCCGGATACCAGAGCTTCGAGAAGAACGTGCTGCCAGTAGCCGTGGCGCGCGGCATGGGTATCCAGGGGATGAAGAGCACCGCCAACGCCAAGCTGCTGCAAGCCATTGCGTTGAAGGAGTGTCTCTCCTACGCTCTCAGTCTGCCGGTGCACTGCGTTGCCCTCGGTTGCACTACGGTCGGACAAGTAGAAGACGATGTACGCATCGCGCAAGGGTTTACCCCGTTAGACGAGGCGCAGCTCGACCAAATCCGCGAGAAGGTGGCCAAACTGAAAGGGCCGCAACTGGAAGACTGGAAGATCAACACCGAAACCGCCGCCGCAAGCACCTATCGTGATGGCGGATACGCATGAGCGTCCGCTTTTCTGAATCTTTGCAAAGCGATCTGCTACTGTTTCTTATCTGCAGGGAGAAGCGGGAATGAAGAAGATACTCTTTTGTATAAGCACGACGGTTTGGCTTGCCTTCGCGCCCGCTTATGCGGATGGTCCACCGGACGTAAAAGAGGGTCTCTGGTCGAGCCAGACGCAAACCATCGACAACCCCGGAAACAAGCGAGGCGGCGGCCTCATGACCATCTGCCGCAGCCACGCTTACGACCAATACGTGAAAGAACTGGCAGCCAAGTTACCCGGGTGCGATAAGCCCAACGAAAACGTAAGCGGCCATACCATCACCACCACCCTGCGATGCACGGTGTCCAATAGTGTCATCGACACCAGGGAGATGGCCACTTTCCAGGGTGATGTCGCCGTTCACTCTGAAACCCATGCCACCTACACGCCACCGTTATACGGGGTGAGCGAGTCCACCATGATCTCGGATCAAAAGTATATGGGCAGTTGTCCTGAGGGAATGCAGCCCGGGGACATGAAAGGCGCCGACGGGAAAATCATCAATACCTGGAAACACTAAGCAGTTTCACGACAGCTACTTTCCCATCGTGAGCACTACACGGAACCTTGCCTTTCCCGACATCATGCGGTCGTAGGCCTCGGCCGCCCGCTCCAGGGGGTAGCTTTCGTTCATCGAGCGCACGCCGGAGAGCACGCTGAAGGCAAGGGTCTCCTGCGAATCGAGCGACGTTCCTGAATACCAGCCTTGGACCTGCTGCGATTTGAGTAGCAGTTGGAGTGCGGGCACTTCCAACGACGGCACGGCGCCCACGATCATGAATGTCCCAGTGGGCGTAAGGCCGCCGATGGCCGGCTTCATTGCGTCGGCGCTGGTCACCGTGGCCAGGATCACCTTGGCGCCTCCCAGCTTCTGCAACTCCGCTGCTGGATCTTGCACTCCATTGTCGACGTAGTGCTGCGCACCAAGCTTCCTGGCAAGTGCCTCTTTGTCTGCCCCGCGTCCGATCGCGACGGTATTGAATCCGCTCTTGGCGGCGTATTGAATACCCAGATGGCCCAATCCGCCCAAGCCGATCACGGCAACCACGTCGCCAGGGCGCGCGCCGCTGTTGCGCAGGCAATTAAAGGTAGTGACCCCGGCGCACATCAGCGGTGCGGCTTCCTCCGGCGTCAGCGCATCAGGCACCACGGCAACCGCAGAGGCGGGCGCAACCAGATATTCCGCGTACCCCCCGTCGCGGGTGAGACCGGTGACCAGGGTGCTGGTTTCACAAGCAAAGAAATTGCCCCGCCGGCAGCTGTCGCAGTAGCCGCAGTAGCCACCGTTCCAACCGACGCCCACGCGTTGACCAACTTTCCATCGCGGAACATTCGGGCCAACGGCGTCGATAATCCCGATCACCTCGTGACCGGGAACCCGCGGATACTGAATCCCTGGGAACAACCCATCCTTGGTCACGGAATCGCTGTGACAGACTCCACAGGACTGCACCTTGATGCGTACCGCACCGGATTCGGGCTCGGGAATCTCGAGTTCGACCAGCTCCAATGGACCGCCCGCTTTAGCGACTTGCACTGCACGCATTTTCGGCATGAAATCCCTCCACATTGCGTTGCCATTCTACGGCCAGAGTGTTAAAGGATTGGAGTACTGGTTTTCGCAAAGGGACGCATCGGTCGCGTCTTTTTCGACGAAAAACAGAAGCGAGAACTCCCGGCATATACCGCGAATCAATTCGCTACACGAAGGGCACGGGTTCAGCCGTGCCGCAATTCACCCGCGACGATGAGGGCTTCAGCCCCTGAGGTACGGCTTTTAGGGGGTGCGGGATGAGATCGCCATAGTTCACGGCCTTTCAAGCGTTGATATGCTGCTGGCCGCAAAGAGATTCGTCATGAGTCATTGGAAAACCGTACCTCAACGGCTGAAGCCGTCTCAGATAGCATACTGGTTGGCACGGCTGAAACCGTGCCCGTCGTCCAGGCGACCTTTTCTGCAGCACCTGAACAAGATCAACGATCACTTGACGGGTTTGTAGGTGCTCACGATGAACGCGGCAACCTTGTCGTGGAGCTGTTTGAGCGAGTCCTCGTGGACGTACACCATGTGTCCCGACTCATACCACGAGTATTCAATATTCTGTCTCAGGTTGGCCTGGATGGGCAGGTGATTCATCTCGTACCGGGCGGCGAAGTACGGTGTGGCGAGATCGAAATAACCGCCGTTCAGCATGATCTTCAGCTTGGGGTTGAACTTCATCGCGGTGGCAAGGTCGGGCATCACGTTGGTGCCGTATGAGTCGCCGGGAGCGCCTGGTGCCTTGTGCTTCCACTCCCAGGTGTTGTCGATGGCATCCGTCTCCGGCAAATAGGTGAGGCCGTCACCGAATTTAAGCTGGTGGCGAACGTAATCGTTGAAGGAAGCGATGTAGGCCGATGCGATGGCGGTGGCCTGCGGGTCGTACGCGGCCTCTTGAGCCAGCAGATCGATGGTTGGGCCGGAGAAACGGCTGTCCAGCCGGCCAGTGGTGAGATCATCGCTGCCTTGCAGGTTATGGTTGAACTCACCGACATTTACGCGCAGGTCAGCTTTGAGGATGTAAGCCACGGGCAGGCCGGTGTATTGGTGCAGCTTTTCGGCGATTGCCTGGCGCGTGGCGTCTGGCAGCTGCGAGCCCTGGGCCAGGGCTGAAGCGTAATCGCCCATGGCAAATTGCTCTACCTCGGTGAGGAACGGCACCAGCGCAGGCGGTTGGGTGGGTAGGCGTTTGTGGTAGTACGCGGTGGCCGCGAAGGTGGGCAGCGCAAGCTCATACGGCACATCAATGCCCGGGTTCCACTGCGGTGCATCGGCACTGTCATCAAAGTTCAGGATTTGTGAAAGCAGAATGACGCCGTTGAGATCGATGTGGCTTTCCGTCTCCAGAATACCGGCCACGACCGCGGAGCGAGTGGTGCCGTAGCTTTCTCCAAAAAGGTATTTGGGCGAGTTCCAACGCTGGTAGGTGGAGAGGAAGCGTGCAATAAAACGGGCAAAGGCATGCGCGTCGGGATCGACCGCCCAAAAAGCCTTTTCCTTGTCCTTGCCGAAAAGCCGGCCGAAGCCGGTGCCGGGCGCGTCGATAAAGACCAGGTCGCTGACGTCGAGCAGACTCTCGGCATTGTCTACCAGTTGATAGGGAGCGGGATTGGTGTGCTGGTCGTCGGCGGTAATGACGCGCCGCGGACCGAAGGCGCCCATGTGCAGCCACATGGTGGAGCTTCCGGGGCCGCCGTTGTAGATGAAGGTCACGGGTCGCGATTCCGCCGCGGCATCCTTCTTGAAATAAGCCACGTAGAACATGCGCGCCGTGGGCGGAGAGTCGGGGGTTTCCTTGACGGCAGACGGATTTATGCCGACGGATGCATCGGCATCGTTGGTCGCACCCACCAGGATGGTCCCTGCGACGGCCTGATAGTCGATGGTGTGGCCGCCAACGTTGACGGTGCCCTGGGTGGTGGAGTCCTTGGGGATAACCGGCTCATTATCGGCCTTGGCGGCGTCTTTCGCTGGGGCATCTTTGCCGGCTTCTTGCGCCGCGGCGGAGCCAAGGCTCAGGGTGCATAGAAGGAACAGGCAGGAGCTGGTGAGGGCGAGAAAAGAGCGCGCGTTCTGCAAGGGTGACAGGTTCCTTTTCAATGTACTAGCCATGCTCTTTGAGTTTAGCCGTAGTCCACGAAACGTTTCTTCATCACGGCTCTTTTTTAAGACCGCATGGCAGCGAACCATCAGCATTCGAAAACAGCCACTGTTTCGGTAGCACGAAAAAGTTGCGCGCCACGCCGGTTTAATTACCGTGCTTTCGGGTGAGTCCGCGCCCGCCAGCATTACCAAAGATAGGGCAACTCGCTCTCCTACCCTGTGTCTACGTGGAGCGAGCGGCAAGAACCGGATGTCAAGCAGCAGCCGCCAGAAAGAGGAGACTTCCATGAAATTTATCACGGCTGTGCTTGCATCGACTCTCGTCATCGCGCCCACGGCGATGATTGCCCAAACACCCACTCCTGGCGCACATGACTATAACATCAACCAGCGCAAGGTCGATCAGCAGGACCGCATTGCCAACGGCGTCAAGAACGGAAAGCTGACCGCAGGCCAGACAGCCCGCCTGGAACACCAGGAAGCCGGCATCAACCGCGAAGAGCGGGGTATGCGCGCGCAAGATAACGGTCACCTGACAAAACAGGATCGCCAGACCATCCATGCGCAACAGAACCAGGAATCCCGTCGCATCTACCGCGACAAGCACGACTGACGTTAAGCAGAAGGTGGCCGTTCCGCCCCGGGACGGCCACCTTCTCCGCATTCAAGCTCACCCGGTTCATGCCTGGGCTAAACCTGGCGGAGTATAGTTTTGCCACACCGGCAACAAATGCTGGGTGCCCCATTTGCCCCGATTTCCTGCGGAGGGTTATGGCGTTGATACACTCCATGCGCCTTTCCTTAATGAAAGGCGCACACGCGGACCTCTCTGGCACAGCGTGGCAGGAAATCGGGGTCAAGCCGCGCTTTGGCTTGAGTGGGATAATGGTCGTCGATCTGCCACTCCCCGTTCGCTACACCGCCCGACCGAAAAATAAAGAATTCGATACCTTCACCTGCCTGGTGCGGCACGGCTCTAGCGATACCCTGGTGAACTCCGTCGCGAGACACGCGACCGGATCACCACTGCGCGCATCAGATGACACGTCTGGGGCTTTGGCGTAGACTCACTGTCACTACGCCTTTGACTAGACGGTTTGCTGCGCGGCATCGGGCTAACCCTCGTTTTTGGTTTGCGTAAAGCGATGCCAGCGGGCCCCTGTTCGTTCGGCGTTAGGGTGGAGTGGTATGTTTACGCTGGCCCGTTTGCCCTGTGTTGCCAGAGATTAGAAAGGGGCGCCCATGCCCTCTGTACCAGATCCTCGACTCAACGTCCTGCCCAGCCAGCCGCAAACGACATCGTCTCTTCCGGTCTTCGAGCCCACCTCGGAGGCCAAGCTATCCGATGAGGCAACCCACACTTCTCTGCCGCCGCTGGGACCGAATGTCAAGGTTCTTATGGTGTGGCCTAGTTTCCCGCCTTCGTTCTGGGGCTTTGAGGGCGTTCTGCAGATGATTCCTGAGCAGGCGATGACTCCCCCGCTCGGCCTCATTACCGTTGCTGCGCTTTGTCCGGCGACGTGGGAGCTCCGGTTGAAGGATCATGCCTTCGAAGAGTTGCTGGATGAGGATTTCGCCTGGGCTGACCTGGTGATGGTAAGCGCCATGCACGCACAACGTGCCGACGCATTGACTACCCTGGCCCGCGCTCGCGCTATGGGCAAGCGCACCTTCGTAGGCGGTCCCTGGGCGAGTACACAACCCGAGGTCGTCTTGGAGGTGGCCGATCATGTGCTGGTCGGTGAAGCGGACGAGGTGTTTCCTGGAATCGCCACTGCACTCGAACAAGGGACGGCACACGCGTTGTACCGCATTATCGACAAACCCGACATGACGCGCAGCCCCGTGCCTCGGTTCGACCTGCTACACCGCAACAAGTACACTTCCATGCCCATCCAGTTTTCCCGCGGATGCCCCTTCCAGTGTGAATTCTGCGACATCATCACCATTTACGGCCGCCGGCCGCGCGCGAAAACGCCCAAGCAGGTGATTCGCGAGCTGGAAACATTGCTCAACCTGGGCTGGCGCAACGAGGTGTTCATTGTTGATGACAACTTCATCGGCAACAGTCATCAGGCGTTAGCGCTTTCGCTCGAACTCATCGACTGGCAAAAGCAGCACGATTACCCATTCGCGTTCAGTACCGAGGCGTCGATCGACCTGGCGTCGAAGACAGAACTTCTGGACGCCATGGTCGCCGCGAATTTCATGATGGTCTTCATCGGCATCGAGACCCCGTCTGCCGAAGCGCTGAAAGAGACGCACAAGTTTCAGAATCTGCGCAAAAACAATGTCGACCAGGTACGCATCATCCAGGAGAAGGGTTTGTGGGTGCTGGCCGGTTTCATTGTCGGTTTCGACTCCGACGACGAGACCATCTTTGCCCGGCAGCTGGAGTTTATCGACCGGACGGCGATCCCCTGGGCTATGGCCGGTATATTGATGGCGCCGCCGACCACCGCCCTATTCGATCGCATGAAACGGGAAGGGCGACTGATCGAGGACAGCCAATCCATCACCCAGTTTGGCCTCCCGAATTTCCGCACTGTATTGCCGCTGCCCATCCTGCTGCGCGGCCTCTGCACCCTGCTCACGGGCTTATACAAACCGGATGCCTTTTTTGAGCGTGCTTATAACTCCTTGAAGGTGTGGAAGCCGATAGCAACGCAGAAGCCGCCCTACCTGGGCATGATCTACAACGTGCGCTGCCTCTCTGCCTCTATATGGCGGCAGGGCATCCGGTCCAATTACCGCAGCAGCTATTGGAAATTCCTCTTCCGGACGGTCACCAACTTTCGGCGCTCACCGGCAAAACTGTGGGTGGGCTTCTCGCTGTTGCTCTCCGCAGAGCATTTTCTTCTCTACTCCAAGGTGGTGATCGACCACCTCGAGGAAGAGGCTGAGAAGGTGGATGAGGCTGCTCGCCGCGCCGTAGTGTCTACGTCCGACGAGTTTGTTGGAGTACAAGCGGTCAGCTAATGTCCAGCGCTACGACCTCGTGCACTCCAATCGAAGGCACCGTGAGCCGAATCGATCCACCATCCTTACGGTAGTGCGCATTTCCGCCTGCTACCAGTAAACGCACTGCGCTGACGCTCCGGCCCTCCGGGATACGGATGCTGACCTCCTGGTTGGGAAGCGGGATCACTTCGCGCAGCGGTCCCTTCATCATCATGGGATTGGTGAGGTTGACCAGGTGCACGGTCATCGAATTCTTCTGACTCCAGATGGAAATGTCCAAAACCCCCTTGCCCTCCACCGTCACCGGGGCGGCCTCGTTCGTGGCCCACAGAACTGCATTGCGTAACAGCTTCGAGTGGTCCACATCCAGCACTTCCCAGAAAGTCCGATCGATATCCCCGGGGAAATAAACGATGCGGCTGCGGCCCATCTCCCGTAGCAAAACGCCAGGCTCCCGGGTCTTTGCCGGCTGGGTAAATACCTCTTCCATGGGCAGATCAGGGTAGGGGGGGACCAGTAGCAGTGGCGAATACCCGCCGTTGCCCAAAGGCGTAACCGAGACACAATGAGTCCCGTTGATAATCCGCGTCGCATCGTCAAAACCAGCCAGCAACGGAGAGAATTGGCCGGTTGCTGGATCTTTTTCCAGTGTCAGATACGAATTGAGCAGCGGGCCCTCTTCCTTGCCCGTGAACGAGGTGCCAAAGAGCGACGCCAGGCCGAAGTCGTTGCGCCGGACACCCCACTCGTCATAAAGCGAGGTCTCATAGGTGGCGACTATGCTTCCCCCCTGCTCCACATAGGCACGAATCTGATCGCACTGTTGTGTGGAGAGCGCGGCGATGTTGGGCAGGATCAGCGTCTTGAAGCGGTCAATATGCTCGGGGTCGAGCAAATGATCGTGGACCATTTCAAAGGGAATGCGAGCTTCGACCAGTGCCTGGTAAAAGCCCAGCGCGGGATCTTCCACTTTGGCGCGCGCATCCTCTCCGCCGTAAAATGACGCCGTCTGCTGCGAATAGACCATGGCCACGCGTGCGAACGACTTCTCATTGCGCAAATAGCCCTGGTTGGCATAGTGCCATTGATAAATCTCTTCGCACCACGGGCAGCCAGCGCCTGTCGATCGGCTTGGCGTTGAACTTGACGAACCAGGGCCGAAGATCCTGGGCCATTCCGTCCGCCACCCAAAGCCGAATCTCATCGCCATTCTGCACCGAGTCTTTCCAGCGATACTTGTCTTCCAGGCCCACGCTGAAGATGCCGGCGATGGCTTTTTGCCCCAGGGTGGCGCGATACTCCTTGCCGTTTTTTCCGTTGGCCCAGGGAGCCATCAGGCCGCTTCTCGCCTGGCGATCGGCGAAGAGCGTGGGAGCGAGTTCGCCGATGGTCTTCATATCAAGCTCGCTGAGCGCCCCGCCGCCGGCGTTCGCCAGGTAGCTGGCGTTGGGATTGATGGCGCGTATCTTTTCATTCCACAGCCGCCACAGTTCGAAGAGCCGCTGCTGATGCCACACGATGTATTGCCGCCGAGCCGGATCCTGAGGATTGAGCGTGCGGGGCAGGCTCAGACCGGAGAAGGCATGAAAGTTCTGCTGGCAGTGCTCGCAATAACACATGCCGGAGCCCGCCCAGCGGTTGGTAAAGATACCGTCGGGCGTGTACCTGGTCATGATCTCCACATGGACCTGGGTCATGAAGTCGAAGTTGTAAGGACCCAGCGCGCAGGTGATCCAGAAGTCCGGATCGGAGGGATGGCGCCGCTTGTTGCCCTGGGCATCGACGGCAATCCAATCGGGGTGCGCGTCATAGACGTCCTGACGGGCAGCATGGGCATCAGTGCGGGCCACGACGTTCATGCCCTGCTTGCGGCATCCCTTCATGATGTCTCCGAAGGCGTCCATGTTGCCGAGATACTTGCTTCGGTAGTGCAGAGGGACCTCTGTGGGGTAGAAAGCCACGCTGCCGCCGGCGCTAAGGCAAGCCGCATCGGCATGGATTTTTTGAAAATAATCGAGCCAAAAAGCGAGGTCGTAATTTCCCGGATCGTCTTCGACGAAGGCCAGTTGCGCCCAGCGCATCGGACGGTCATACCATCCCGGGTTGCCGATCACGCTGCCGGGCTTCGCACCACTGAGGACTGGTACGCCAAAAAAATGGGCGGCGCTTACGCCCGCCGCCTGCTTGAGAAAACTTCTTCTACTATTTGCCATGTACTACTCCTGGGACGAGGCCGCTGAAAATTTGGCCGTGGATCGCGAGCATCGGTTTGGGGTTGAGTGGAACCGCAGGTCCCTACCTCACCCCTTGCCCACAGCTTCCTTAGCAGCGCTCACTTCGGTTCCCGCCAGGTCTTCCAGAACGCGAATCGATCCGCAAATATCTTCTTCCCCATACCCCTTAGCCATCGCAGCCCGGAAAAGCTGTTGGGTCAGCCCAGTAAGCATCAACGGCACCCCAATCTCGCCACCCAGATCGATGGCCAGCCCAATGTCCTTCTCCAGCCATTTGACGGAAAAATTCGTCGAGAAGTCCCGCTTGAAGACCATCGGAGCCTTGATAGCGATCAACCCTGACCGCGCCGCACTGTTATTCAGAATGTCCAGCATGAGCTCGGGATCGACCCCCGCCTTGGTGCTCAACACCAATCCCTCATTGAATGCCTGCAACAGATTTCCCAGGATCAGGTTCTGCGTGAGCTTGGCGCGCAAGCCCATGCCCGACTTGCCACAGTAGTAAAGCGTCTTGCCCATGGCCTCGAAAAAAGGTTTGACGTGGGCAAACACCTCCTGCTTGCCGCCAATCATGAAGGTAAGCGTTCCTCCCTCCGCACCGGCTTTCGAGCCGGTACAGGGAGCATCCAAAAATTCAATCCCCAGCGCTGCAAGTTCCTCCGCCATGCGGCTGCTCTCAAGCGGCGAAACCGTGCTGCAATCCGCGATGACGTATCCTTTTTTCGCCCCTTTCGCCAGCCCCTTCTCGCCCAGGATGACTCCCCGGGACATGGCCGTGTCGCCAACACAGAGAAAAGCACATTCACTGTTCTGCGCGACCTCCGCAGGCGTGGCGCAGAACAGCGCGCCGGCGGAATCAGCAAGTGCCTTCGCCTTTTTCTGGTTGTTGGACCAGACCGCTACGTCGTGACCGCCGGTAACTAGATGACGGGCCATGGGACCACCCATGATGCCGAGTCCTAAGAATCCTAACTTTGCCATTTGATCGCTCCTGGTAGGGGTTTGCTAACGGGCGTGGACGAGGTAGGCATACACCATGACCTCTACGCCGATGGCTGTCGCCATGATGATGCTATGCCTCAGGGTAAACCGAAAGAGCTTTGCCTGGTCGGCGACCGACATCGCTGTAGCCGCCGCCGCGACGGCAATATTCTGCACGCTGATCATCTTACCGACGACGCCACCGGCGGAGTTGGCCGCCGCCATGAGCGTGGGCTCAAAGCCCAGGCGGCCGGCGGTTACCACCTGCAGATTGCCGAAGAGCGCGTTGGCCGAGGTGTCCGAGCCGGTCAGGAATACACCCAGCCACCCGAGTAACGGGCTGAAGAATGGAAAGAGCCTGCCGGATGCCGCAAAGGCCAGCCCCAGCGTGGCGGTCGCGCCGCAATAGTTCATCACGAAGGCCATGGCAAGCACGGCGGTGACCGTCAGGGTGGGCAAAAAGAGCTG
This sequence comes from uncultured Acidobacteriaceae bacterium, assembly GCA_963743365.1. Taxonomy (GTDB): domain Bacteria; phylum Acidobacteriota; class Terriglobia; order Terriglobales; family Acidobacteriaceae; genus PALSA-350. Next base: position 200,098 of record CAVUQE010000004.1, on the reverse strand, counting down.
CCGGCATACCGCCCACAGGAGGCGCGCGAAGGCCCCCAGTGGCATGCGCAAAAGCAGAGCCGACAGCAGGGCCGCGAACATGCAAGCGGTGCCGGCGGCGGAGAGAAAATTCAACTGATAGACCGCCTTGTAGAGGGTTGGCTTGGCGACCACCGGCGCCATCATCATGACGTGGTTGTGCAAGAGCGGCCAGCCAACGCTGAGGGTGACGGAGTTCAGCAACGCCTGGAAGGGCTTGAAGCCCCAAAGCAGCACCAGAATCACCAGCAGGCCGTAGGGCATCCAGGCGCCGAGCACCTCTCCCGTCCCATGCTTCCGGTCGCCTGATCCGGGAGCGAGAGGCGCAAACTTCTGCACCGCAGGGTTGTAGGGTGGCGGAAACTCCATCATGCCGGCGGTCGCGTCTACCGCCTGCGGGTCCACTGGCTCCAATTCCCGGTCCCACATAGCCGCTGGCCGCCAAAAACGCAGCAGCACCAGCAACGCGCCCAGGGCACAAAGCGAGCTCATGATGTCGGTGAGTTGCGGGCCCACAAAATTCGACATGAGGAACTGGACGGAGGCGAAGACGCCGCCCACCACCACCACCGCCGGCCACACCTCCAGCATGCCCCGCCAGCCGACCATGATGCAGACCAGGTAAGTGGGAACGAATAAGGAAAGCGGAGCACAAAGACGCCCTACCGCGCCGCTCAGCTTATCCAGCGGTAAGCCGGTAATCCCGGCCAGGGTGACCACGGGAATACCAATGGAGCCGAACGCGACCGGGGCGGTGTTGGCCACCAGGCAAAGCGCCGAGGCGTAAAAGGGAGAGAAGCCGAGACCCACCAACATGGCCGCAGCGACCGCGACCGGGGTGCCAAAGCCGGCTGCCCCTTCCACAAATGCTCCAAAGGCAAAGGCGATCAGGAGCGCCTGCAGGCGGGCATCGCTGGTCAGATTCCCCATCGATGACTTGATGATTTCGAATTTGCCCGTCTCCACCGTCACGCGGTAGAGGGTGATGGCCCAAAAGACGATCCAGGAGATGGGAAAGAGTCCAAAGGCGGCGCCATAGGTGGCCGCGCTGACGGTGAGCGTTGGCGGCAAGTGGTAGGCAAAGAGCGCGACCACCAACGCCACGGCCAATGCGCTAAGGGAGGCGACCCAAGCTGCCTTGCGCCGCACCCCAAGCAGAAAAAGCAAGGTGAGTATGGGTAAGGACGCAATGACCGAGGAGAATGCGAGGCCACGCCCGAAGAGGGTGTAGCTTTGGGACCACGCTGGGCTCATCTGGGTGGGCTCTCTCTTGGAGTCAGGTGTACGAATTCTACTTGCGGCAGGGGTGACAGTCTATGCGGCCCTCGCCGGTAAGGATGAAACCGCTTAGGATAGTAGCTGCATGCTCTCCGCCGCCATCCTCGCCGAGTTACGCGATGCCGTGGGCGCCGACGGCCTGATTATCGAGCGCAACCAGCTGCAAACCTACGAATGTGATGCCCTTGCCGTGCTGCGCAGCCTGCCGGGCGCCGTGATTCTGCCTCGCACCACAACGCAACTGCAGAAGGCCGTAAGCATCTGCGCCCGCCATCACATACCTTTCGTAGGCCGCGGCGCCGGCACCGGCCTTTCGGGAGGAGCGATGCCCGATGACCGGGGCATCGTGATCAGCTTCTCTCGCATGACCAAATTCCTGGCCACCGATATTCCCAACCAGCGCATCACCGTGGAGGCCGGCGTGATCAATGCCCACGTTACCCAACGCGTGGCGCCCACGGGTTACTTTTATGCCCCCGATCCCTCTTCGCAGACGGTGTGCACGATCGGCGGCAATGTTGCGGAAAACTCCGGCGGAGCGCATTGCCTCAAGTATGGCTTCACCACCACCCACGTGCTGGCCCTGGAAGTGGTTCTTCCGACCGGCGAATTGGTTCACCTCGGCTCACCCACGCTCGACCCTCCGGGTTACGACCTGGCAGGAGTCTTCGTGGGCTCTGAGGGAACGCTGGGGGTAGCCAGCTCCATGACGCTGCGCCTTGTGCGCCGCCCCGAGACTGTCGAGGTTTTGTTGGCCGCCTTCGATTCGATCTCGGCCGCGGGACAGAGCGTCTCGGACATCATTGCCGCCTCCGTCCTGCCTGCGGCTATGGAGATCATGGACCGTCTCGCCATCCAGGCCGCCGAAGCCGCCGTGCACCCGCATTATCCGGAGTGCGAAGCGCTGCTGCTGGTGGAGTTGGACGGCCCTTCCGCTGAAGTCAATCTGCAGATGCGGCAAGTCCGCGAGATCTGCAAAGCCAACGGCGCATGGGAGGATCGGTTGGCGCAGAGCGAGCAGGAGCGGATGCTGGTGTGGAAAGGCCGCAAGGCAGCCTTCGCCGCCGCCGGCCGCCTTTCCCCCGACTACATCGTGCAGGATGGAGTGATACCGCGCACCAAACTTCCCATGGTGTTGGAAAAGATTGCGGAGATGGCGGCAGAAGTGGGGCTGCGGGTCTCGAATGTCTTCCACGCCGGCGACGGGAACCTCCATCCCCTGGTGCTTTTTGATGCTTCGATCCCCGGCCAAGAGGAGATGGCCGTCGAGCTGTCGACCCGCATACTGCATCTGTGTGTCGATCAGGGAGGCTCGATCACCGGCGAACATGGAGTGGGCCGGGACAAGCAGCAAGCCATGGGCTACATGTTTTCCGAACCTGACCTGGACACCATGCAACGGGTGCGCTGCAGCTTCGACCCGGAAAATATCGCCAACCCCGATAAAGTTTTCCCTCGCCCCCGGCTGTGCGGCGAGAAAACCGGCAAGTACACCCCTCACCCCCTGGAGACCGCGGGCGTCGCGGAGTACTTTTGATCTGCCTCTGAGACAGTTTCTTTTTCCATGAACGCGACCAATTCGCTAACCATCACGGCTTCTTTGGCTGCCATTACCGGTCCGGAACACGTGCGGACGTCAGGCGGTGCGACCGCTGTTGCTCCGGGCACTAGCGAAGAGGTCGCTGCCATCCTCCGCTTCGCGCAGGAAAATCACTTCGCTGTGGTTCCCTGGGGCGGCGGCACGAAACGAGGCTGGGGCTACGCGGTTGCGCCTGCTGTGATTTTGGAAACGCATCGTCTGAATGCAGTCCGCGAGCATACCTGGCAGGACATGACGTGCACCGTTGAGGCCGGCTGCACGTGGGCGGCGTTGCAGTCGGCCCTGGCGCAACATGGGCAGTACGTTGCCCTGGATCCACTTTGGCCGGAGAAAGCGACGGTGGGGGGCATCGTGGCTACCAACGACTCGGGTGCGCTCCGGCTGCGCTATGGAAGCCTGCGCGACCTGATCATCGGCATGACGATCGTCCTGGCCGACGGGACCATCGCTCACACCGGCGGGAAGGTCGTCAAAAACGTTGCCGGCTATGACTTGCATAAATTGATGACTGGGGCCTTTGGCACCCTCGGCGTCATTACCTCGGTAAACTTTCGTTTGCATTCCATCCCAAAGTGCACGCAGAGCTATACCTTCTCTGCACCGGTCGCTGAACCGCTGGGCTCTTGGATGCTCAAGCTGCTCCATGAACAGCTCAGCACGCTGTCGATCCAGCTCCGAAGTACGGCGGAGGGATTCCATCTCGATATCCAACTCGCCTCACTGCCCGAGGTTCTGCAGACTCAAGCCGATTTGCTGGAGTCGCTGGGGCGCGTCGAAGGCCTCGCTATCGAGGTCGCGACCCCCGCGGTCTGGGATGCCCGGCAGCAACTGTTCACTCAGGATCTAGTCTGCAAAGCAACCATGCTTCCCTCGGAAATTGCCTCTTTCGCCGAACGGGTTCGCAGCCTGGGCGGCGAGTCGGCAACGCAAGCGACGGGGATTATGACGGCATGCTTCCCGGCTGCGGCTGCCAACCAGCTCCCTCAACTGCGGCGCGATTTGGAAGCTGCGAGCGGATCGCTGGTAGTCCTCAAGCAACCGGCAGAGAGCAATCTCGATTGTTGGGGAACCCTGCCCGATAGCCTTCCCTTGATGCGGGAGATCAAGGGCAGGTTCGATCCCGAGGGTGTCCTTAATCCCGGCCGCTTCTTGGGCGGCATATAGATTCAAGGATCTGATGTGTCCAGATTGCTCTTTTTTCCCGACGTGGTGCCGGCTAAGTCCTTTGTTTTACGAAGGTGCTCAAAATTTTATTTTTCCCGCCCCCATAAGTTGTTTAGGGGGCCCACCCCGATTAACGATTCTGCTCGGAGAGAATTACTTCTTCTCATCTATATAGATCCAATCCAGAGAGGTTTCGGTTAGCTTTTTCTCATTTTTCTGCCAAGTAAGGAAAAAAGTTCAGTCCCGAGGGATTTCTGGACGGGTGCCCCATGTTTGCACCGGCAGAGCCGGGGCACTACATGGGTTGAACAAGACGGGGCGCAGCCCCACGATTGTTTTTGCTTGCCGAACCCGCAGTCCCGACGGGACGGCTGAGAATTGACCAGACGTAGTCATGTAATCTACACAGCAATCACCTATGGCCCAAGTCACCCAGCGCGAACCCGTAAAGCCTTCCAACTTCGACGCCCACAAGCCGCCAGAAACAGCGCTGATCGAGGATTGCGTTCATTGCGGCTTCTGCCTCCCCGCCTGCCCCACATACGTGCTCTGGGGAGAGGAGATGGATTCCCCCCGCGGCCGAATCTACATGATGAAGAAGTCCGCCCAGGGCGAGGCTCCGCTCGACCAGCGCTTCCGCCTGCATATGGACAATTGCCTGGGCTGCATGGCCTGCATGACGGCCTGCCCCTCGGGCGTGCAATACAACAAACTGATTGAAGACACCCGCGCCCAGGTGGAACGGAATATTCCGCGCACGACTACGGACAGCTTCTTCCGCAAGCTTCTCTTCGCCACCTTTCCTTATGTGAAGCGTCTGCGGCTGCTGGCGCTGCCCATGCTGATCTACCAGCGCTCCGGCCTGCAGAAGCTGGTGCGTGCTTCCGGCCTGCTGCGGCTGCTGCCAAAACGGCTGGCCCAAATGGAAGCCTTGCTCCCCCGCGTCCCCACGCACTTCATGCAGGGTCTCCCCGCAAAGGTCTCGCCCACCACAGAACCGCGGCGGCGAGTGGGCATGCTCTCCGGTTGTGTGCAGCAGGTCTTCTTCCAGCACGTGAACCAGGCGACCGCCCGGGTACTCGCTGCGGAAGGCTGCGAGGTAGTGATCCCCCAGGCACAACAATGTTGCGGCGCCCTGATGCTGCACTCCGGTCTCGACGAACAAGCCTCAGCGCTCGCTCGCCAGATGATTGCTACTTTTGAAGCGGCCAACGTGGACACCATCGTGATCAACGCCGCCGGCTGTGGCTCGACCATGAAGGAATACGGCCACCTGCTGCGCGACGATCCAGCATGGGCAGCGCGCGCCGCTGCTTTCAGTGCCAAGTGCAAAGACATTTCGGAGATTCTGTGCGAACTGCCGCCCCGTTCGCCGCGCCACCCTCTTCCGATGCGAGTGGCCTATCACGACGCTTGCCACCTGCGCCACGCACAAGCCATCCACGCCGAGCCGCGGCGCTTGTTAGCCACCATCCCGCAGCTCGAGGTTGCAGAGATCGACGAGGCAACGCTGTGCTGCGGGTCGGCCGGAGTCTACAACCTGCTCCACCCCGAGCCGGCCAATCAGTTAGGCGACCGGAAGGTAGAAAACCTGCTCGCGACCAAGGCTGACGCGGTCATCTCCGCCAATCCTGGCTGCCTGCTGCAACTGATGAGCTCGCTGCGCCGCCGCGGGCTAGCGGATATGCCCGCCTTCCACATGGTGGAACTGCTGGACGCATCGATAAGGAACGTTCCCCTGGCGGGCGTAAAATAAGGCTCGCGGAGACATCATGACGAACTCAACAGTAACGGCTCCCACGGTGACCATTGCAGGTTCGCAGGGAGCAGCGGAAGCAGAAATTCTCACCCCGAAAGCCCTCGAGTTCCTGGGCGCACTGGCAAGCAATTTCGAGGCCGAGCGGCAGCGCCTATTGGCCGCCCGCGTCACCAGGGCAGAAGCGCTGCGCAATGGAAAGCTCTACGATTTTCTGCCTGAGACGGCATCCGTGCGGCAAAGCGAGTGGCGCGTCGCGCCCATCCCCGCCGATCTCGAGGACCGTCGCACCGAGATTACCGGCCCGGTCGATCGCAAGATGGTCATCAACGCGCTCAATTCCGGCGCGAAAGTGTTCATGGCCGATTTTGAGGATTCCACCTCGCCCACCTGGCGCAACGTGATCGAAGGACAGGTGAACCTGCGGGATGCGATACGGCGCGAGATCAGCTTCGCCAGCCCCGAAGGCAAGCAGTACAAACTCAACGAGAAGACGGCCACGCTTTTCGTGCGCCCGCGCGGATGGCACCTGCCGGAGAAACATCTCCTGGTGCAAGGCCAACCCATCTCCGCTTCGCTGGTCGATTTCGGTTTGTACTTCTTTCACAACGCCGCTGCCCTCAAAGCGCGCGGTACGGGCCCATACTTCTACCTGCCCAAAATGGAGAGCCATCGCGAAGCACGCTTGTGGAACAGCGTCTTCAACTTCGCGCAGGATGCGCTGGGCATACCGCGCGGCACTATCCGCGCCACCGTGCTCATCGAAACGCTGCCCGCGGCCTTTGAGATGGATGAGATCCTCTTTGAACTGAAGGACCACTCTGCCGGCCTAAACTGCGGCCGCTGGGATTACATCTTCAGCTTCATCAAGAAGTTCAGTTATCGCGACGACTTGGCGCTTCCCGATCGCTCCACCATCACTATGGACCGGCACTTCCTCAAGTCTTATGTTGAGCTGCTGATCGAAACTTGTCACCGTCGCGGTATCCATGCCATGGGCGGCATGGCAGCGCAGATTCCCATCAAGCGGGATGCTGAGGCCAACGACCGTGCTATGGAGCGCGTGCGCCAAGACAAGCTGCGCGAGGTTAAGGCAGGACACGACGGAACCTGGGTGGCGCATCCCGGCCTGGTTCCGGTGGCTAAGGCCGTCTTTGACGAATACATGCCTGGACCTAACCAGATTGCTCGCCGCAATCCCAACATCCATATCCAGGCCGCAGACTTGCTAGCCGTACCCGAGGGCGAGATCACCCGCAAAGGCCTGGAGATGAACATCGACATCGGTTTGCGTTATCTCGCGGCCTGGCTCGATGGACTGGGTTGCGTGCCCATTTACGATCTAATGGAAGATGCGGCCACCGCGGAAATATCGCGCGCACAGCTTTGGCAATGGGCGCATCATAACGGCCGCATGTCTGATGGCGTCACGCTCGACGTCCCCATCGTGCTGGCCACCATTCCGGTAGTTCTTGACCGCATCCAGCAGGAGCTTGGAAAGGAGCGGTTTGCAGCCAGCAAATTTACTGCGGCTGCCAAACTCTTCGAGCAGATGATCGCGGCCAAACAGCTTCCCGAATTTTTGACCTCGGTTGCTTACGACTCGATCGATTGATGCCCCAGACGTGATGCTTGACGCCTTCAGGATGCTTGCCCGCTACAACCGCATCGCCAATGAGCGGCTCTACGAGGCATGCGCGCAACTGGACCCGGTGGAATACCGACGGGAGCGCAAAGGGTCCTTTGGCAGCATTCATGCTCTCCTGAATCACATCTTGCTTGGCGACCGCATCTGGATGTCGAGGTTTGCCGGAGGCGGCAGTACGACACCACCACTGAACACTATTCTGTTTGACAACTTTGCCGAGCTTCGTTCCGGGCGAGCTGTGCAGGACGCGCAAATCGAAGCATTCTTCGCCGAGATTGATTCTGATTTTCTGCAACGGCAACTTCGCTACACCAACAGCCTGGGCAAGGAATGCGTGGAGACACCGCCGGTCGCTGTACTGCACTTCTTCAACCACCAAACGCATCACCGCGGCCAGGTTCACGTGATGATCAGCCAGACAGGCGTCAAGCCCCCCGCGCTCGATATGCATCGCATTCTCAATCCCTAACATTTTTTGGCGCAACTGGGTAAAAGCATTCGAAAAGACATATTCGGCCCAGGTACGCTGGGGCGAACCTGGGGCACCCGTCCTATCTGATTGACCGTTCGTGGCCGGGTAACTACTCGGTCCGCAGAGCCTTGGCCGGATCGATAGAGGCGGCACGGCGCGCAGGAATGAAGCTGGCAAGCAATGCTGACGCAGCGAGTACGCAGACCACAGAGATCGCCGTGCCGGCATCGCGTGGGCTGACGCCAAAGAGCATGGTGCGGAGAAGGCGCGTGACAACAAACGAACAGACGACGCCGCCCACGATGCCCAACGATGCCAGCCAGCAGGCTTCGCGCAGGATGAGTTGATAAACCGATGCTCGTTGTGCGCCGAGAGCCATGCGTACCCCGATCTCACGCGTGCGCTGACCGACGGAATAGGAGATGACGCCGTAGAGCCCAACAGTGCCGAGCAGAAGCGCGAGCGCAGCAAAGGACGCAACCAACCAAGATGCCGAACGATGGAGATAGGCCGATTGGGAGTTATTGATGTGCTCCGACATCGTCTCTTCCTCATCCGCGATCAGCCCACGATCGATCTGATGAACTGCCTGGACCATGGAAGGAAGGACGCTTGCCGCAGACTGACTGGTGCGCACCGTCACATAGAAATCGCTCAAGGGATTCTGATTGAACGCCTCGTAGACGCCCGCGACAGGCTTCGTATCCAGCGGCCCTTCCTTAATGTCATCGACGACGCCGATAATCTCGAGGGGTGGGTCTTTGTCGAATTCGCTGATTAGCTGCTTGCCCAGCGGATCCTCTCCGGAAAACACCTGTTCCGCCATGGTGCGATTGATGATGGCTACATGGGTCCGAGAGGCGTCATCCGACTCAGTGAAGTATCGGCCTCGAAGAAGCCGGGCACGAAGGGTTTCAAAGTAACCGACGCTCGCGCTCTGGTCGGTCGCCTCATCACCTTGGCCAACGTAGGGTCTGCCGGCAACCCTGAAATAGTTGAACAAAATCGCGAATGCTTCTCCGCCGCCAATGGCTAGTTGCCGCGATACACCGGCCGAAGTGACACCGGGCAGGGCCGACATGCGGGCAATGACTTGGCGCTCCAAGGCAATACTTTCCGGGTCTGTCACCGAGCCCATCCTGGAGACATGCAACACCGCCAGATGATCGGCAGAGATGCCGAGGTCTTCGTGCAATAACCGGTAGAAGCTCTTGGTCAGTAAACCGGCGCTTACCAGCAACACCACCGTGATGGCTAGCTCAACCACCACCAGGCTTGCGCCAATGCTGCGCCAGCTCCTACCCGCGGCAGTACGGCCACCCTCCATGAGCCCCTGCTGCATGTCCGATAGAAAGAGCTGCAACGCCGGACCCGCGGAGAAGAGGAGGCCACCGAAGATGGAAACGCTCCAGGCAAAGACCAGGAGATGCAGATTGAAATGGAGGCCCTCCAGGTACGGCATACTCTCGAGCAAGGCAGGGGGTATCAACCCGGGAAGGATCTTGATCGCACACCATGCCAGCACCAGGCCGAGTAAGCATCCCGAGCCCGCGAGCAAAAAACCTTCGACTGCGAACTGCAGAACGAGTCGAGCGCGGCCGGCTCCCAGCGCCCCGCGGACAGCGATCTCTCGCCTGCGGCTTTCTCCCCTCACCAGCAACAGACTCGAAACATTGACGAAGCCGATCAAAGACAGAAGTCCCGCTCCGGCGAGCAGTGCGATCAGGGTCGGCCGGATATCTCCCAGAATTGCATCGCCCAGGGGAATCACCAACGCGCTTCGATCACGGTTGGAGTGGGGATATTGCGCCGCGATCTGCGCGGCAATGGGAGCGAGGTCCGCAGCGGCTGCCGCAGCAGAAATCCCCTCCTTCAGCCGTCCCACGCCGTAGAGGGCATGGCAATCATGGGGCATATCCTCACAGAACCCATGTAGCGTCGTCCAGAATTCTGCCGGTTCTACCGGTGCAAAATGAAAACCGCGGGGCAAGACGCCAACCACAACCAACGGAAGCCCATCCAGCGTGACTCTTTGGCCCACTATGCTCTTGCTGGCTGCGAAGCGCTTCTGCCATGTTTGGTAGCTCAGGATCGCCACCGGCTGGGCGCTTTTCTCATCTTCTCCCGGCCTGAAATCGCGGCCGAGAAACGGGACTACCCCCAGGGTGCGGAAAAAGCCGTCGCTTACCCGTGCTCCCGATACCTCCTCTGGAGTGGTCGCCGACGTGAGCTCGAAGCTTTCTGGCCGATACACGTCAAGGGATGACAAACTGCGATTCAGCCGTTTCCATTCCAGATAGTCAAAGTCAGACAGATGGTACCGGTCGCCGACCGGAATGCGCTCATAGAGGGCCACCAGCCGTGACGGGTCGTGATAAGGCAGCGGTTTGACCAAAGCCGCATCGACAAAGGCGAAGATGGCGGTGCTGGCGCCAATGCCCAGGGCGAAGATCACCACCGTGGTGAAGGTGAAGCCCGGATTCTTACGCAACTGACGAAGCGCGAATCGAAGATCCTGCAGGATCGTCCCCATGGCATGAGCTTCCCACGGCTTCGGCTATTTGGCCTCCAACGAATTGTCGGCGCGATCATCATCCGGCAATACGTGATCGGGATCCACCTTCACCGAGGCCACCGGCTTATCCCCCGGCCACACCAACTCGCTCTTCGATTCCCAGGTCTCGACCGGCAGGCGGAAGCGGGTTGTTGTGCCGTCGGTGTACTTCACTTCGACCGTCGCCGGCAGCACCAGCTGGCCTTTGTTCACTAAGGTGACCTGGTCGCCATCGATTTTGGTGACCGCGAGGTTGAAGCGCCAGTTGTTCATGTACCACCCGCGCCAGAACCAATCCAGATCCTCCCCACCCTCGCTGCTCATCTCGCGGAAGAAGTCCGAAGGGGCGGGATGCTTGAATGCCCAGTCTCGGATGTACTTGCGAAAGGCCCAGTCGAAGCGCTGCTTGCCCAGGATCTGTTCGCGCAGCAACACCATTCCGTACGCTCCCTTGAAGTAGCTCACCGGGTGGGTGATCGGCCAGGTGTAGGCGTCAGCCGGCATCAGCAGCACGGGGGCCGCCGGATCGTCGAGCACTTTGAGGATCGTGTCCGGCGGCTCGCCTCCGGCTGAGTACTCCGAGTCGCGCTTCGGCCCATAGACGCCGCCCTGAAACTGGGCTGACTCATCGATATCAATGAAGGTGTTGAAACCCTCGTCCATGAAGGCATTACGCCGCTCGTTCGAGCCCACAATCATGGGGAACCAGGTATGGCCGATCTCGTGCGCGGAAATCCAAAACAGCGTCTTGCCCTTGTCGTCGATGCCGTCGAAGATGATGCCTGGGTACTCCATGCCTTCGGAGAAGCCCGCTACGTTAATGGCCGCAGGATACGGGTAGGGGAACCAGTCGCGGGAAAAGCGCTCCACCGTGTCCTTCACGTATTCCGTCGAACGCCCCCAGGCAGCATCGCCGGCGCTTTCCGGTGGATACACACTTTCCGCCAGGCTCTTCTTGCCATCGGGCAGATTGATGCGCGCCGCGTCCCATATGAACACCGGGCTCGCACTCCAGGCCACGTCCCGGGTGTGATCCATGCGGAAGTGCCAGGTGAGCGTGCCGCCCACCTTTGGCCTGCTGGCAGGATCGCTCACCTCAGCCGCGGTGCGGATGAATACAGTCTTGTCGCTGTTGCGGGCCTCTGCCAGCCGCGCGATCTGCGTGCTGGTCAGCACATCTTTCTCGTTAACCAGCTCGCCCGAGCCGGCCACGATCATCTCGCTGGGCACGGTTACGTAATAGTCGAAGTGTCCATACTCCAGGTAGAACTCGCTACCGAGATAGGGGAGCGTGTCCCAGCCGCGAAGATCGTCATAGACGCACATCCGCGGATACCACTGCGCCGTGTCGTAGATATCTCCCTGCTTCGAAGTACCCCACGAGTTGCGGCCACCCCACACGCCCGGGATCTGGTAGTGATACTTGATGTGGATCTTGAGCACGCTGCCCTTGGGCGCCATAGGCTGAGGCAGCCGGATCTGCATTCGCGTGTCGTTTACCAGGTAGTCGGCCTTGAGCGATTCTTTGCCGTGCTCAATCGTGACTGATTCCAGTACAAAACCTTCGGTGGTGCGCCCGTTGGGATTGTCTTCTGTGTCGGGCACCGGGTTCCTTCGCCGCGGGGCGCCGCCGTTGACGATCCGCGCCCGCGCATCCGGGCGATAGATGTTCTGCTCCATGTGGATCCAAAGGCTGGTGAGTGAATCGGGGCTGTTGTTGGTGTAGGTGATGACCTCGTCGTTATGTAGCACCTTGGCCGTTGTATCGAGGGTTGCGTGCATCTCGTAGTCCGCCTGGTTCTGCCAGTACGAAGGGCCTGGAGCGCCATTGCTGGATCGATAGGCATTCACCGGATCGGGCAGGGTCAGCGGCGCAAAGGTCAGCCGGGGATCATAGGTCGTTGACCCCGCTGCGGCAGAGGTTTGCGCCCACCCAGCGACGCCCAGCGAGAAAAAAGCGACGACCATCAGCAGACGGAGAGAGCGCATCGATTCGAAACTCCTGGCCAAGCAGATTGCACAGTGGTGCTCTCAGCATACAGCGGAGATCACCAGCTAAAGCCTCCGGAGGGTGGGGGCCATGCTCCACAGAGTTGGCGAAGCAGGACGATGCGCCCGAAGTGATAAGCATTGTGGGCCGCCAGGCTCTCCAGCTGTTCCCGCACCGACATGATGCGCACGGGATTGCCCGGCCGCGATGGGCAGCGGACGGATTGTTCGAGCCTTTTCTCGTCACCGGCCACATCGGCAGCCTGCTGACTACCGGATAAGAAACGCCGGCATAGCTGATTCCATGGCTCGCTGCCGTCTGCAGGAAAGCCGTCTGCCGGGCGAGTTGGAAAGGGTGTCTCGATACCGTTCACCCAGTCCAGAGTGACCTGCTGCCAGAACGCGATATGCCAGAGCTCCTGATAGATGGTGTGCGGAGCGCCTTGAATCGCTCGATTCGCGAGGTCGCTTGGAAGGCCTTCAAGGATGTGTGCCGGCGGTGCTGCCGCGCTATCGCCGATGAGGGCCTGCTGTAACTCATTCATCTTCGCTTCCAATGAGGACTCCCAATCACGGGTGTATCTTCTCGTGCTTTTCCAGCATGGATATGAACTCGGTTATCTTTCGCGCCCGCGTCTCCGCTCGTTTTACCGTTTGGATGCGGAAGAGAATTGCATACCGGTTTCTGCTTTCCAGGGTGGCAAAGAATGCCTTCGCCCTCGCGCTCTTGTCCAGCGCGGCTTGAAAATCGTCCGGCACTGTCGCGTTGCGCGGGGAGTCATACGCTTGTTCCCATCGCCCATCCTTTTTAGCACGCAGCACTTCTTCGAGCCCACTCTCTGTCATCCGGCCGCATTCGATCAAGGCAGAGGCTTTTTGGCAATTGATCTTCGACCAGATGCTTCGCTTGCCACGCGGAGTAAATCGCTGCAGCCATGCACTGGCGCTCTCTGGCTTTTTCTGCGCGTCGATCCAGCCAAAACAGAGCGCAGACTCTAATGCCTCGGGGTGGGTCAACGAGCGAATCCTCGATCCCTTTTTCGCGATTCGCAACCACACGCCGGTGGCCTCGCGATGATTCAGCGACAACCACTCCTCCCACGCTCGCTGGTGCTCGAAATCGAAAATGGGCGGCTCTTGGTCCGAAACGGTTTTGGCCTTTATGCGAACCAACTTACCCACCTCCGCTTGCTGATCGAGTCAAGCTATACTCCATCCGGGCTTAAGGCCAGTCGATGGTGCAAGAGAAACTTCAAAAGGGCTCCTCATGGCGTTACTGAGATATTTCCAGCACGCATTATTTCTCGCGATAGCGACGATCCTGCTTTTGATTGCTTTCCCGAGTTCAGCACTGGGTGCCGATCGGGCTGGGTCGCCCACCGCTGCTCCTCGTATCGTAGATGCGATTGACGAGGCGAACTTAGTCCAGCTTGCGGGCCAAACCCACCCTCTTGCCCTCCCCAAATACGATGCGGGCGCAGTCGAGGACAGCTTCCCCATGCCGCATATGTTTCTGCAACTGCGGCGCAGCGCGGAGCAGGAAGAGGCATTGGAGCGTTCTATCGAGGAACGTCAGGATCCACATTCCGCCAGCTATCACCATTGGCTTACCGCCGAGGAGCTGGGCAGGAACTTCGGTCCGGCGCAGGATGATGTCGAGACGGTTTCGCAATGGCTAAGCTCGCATGGACTTCAAGTCAACTTCGTTTCCAAGAACGGCCTGACGATCGATGTGTCAGGCACAGCCGGCCAGGTGCGCGAGGCGTTTCACACCGAGATTCACAAATATGTCGTGAATGGTAAGCAGCACATCGCAAATGTCAGCGATCCTGCGATTCCTGCCGCGTTGGCGCCGGTCGTCGTTGGTGTCGTCTCCTTGCATAATTTCATGCCCAAGGCGGCTTTGATTAAACCGATCAAGAGTTTTACTTATCCCTGTAACGGATGTCCCGATGGCCTTGACGGAGTCACGCAATACGACGAGTCTCCGGCCGATCTGGCTACGATCTATAACGTCGCGCCCCTGTACAAAGCGAGCAAGCCGATCACGGGTAAGGGACAAACGGTGGTGGTTCTGGAGGACACGGATATGAATCCGGCCGACGTCGCCACATTTCGAAAGGCATTTGGCCTGGCCTCGTATTCCGGTACCTTTGCTCAAATTCATCCTGGCACCGGGTGCACCGATCCGGGAATAGGCAGCGCGGAAATGGAAGCTGCGCATTGACGCCGAGTGGGCCGGCGCAGTCGCGCCTGATGCATCGGTCGAACTCGCCTCCTGCGCGGATACGACGACGACCTTCGGCGGCTTTATCGCTGCCCAGAACCTGCTGGACAGCACCAGCCCTCCACCCATCATGAGCCTGAGCTATATCGGCTGCGAGGCGTCGGAAGGGACCTGGCGGAAACGCCTATATCAACAGCCTGTGGCAACAAGCTGCGGGTGAAGGGGTCTCGGTGTTCGTGGCTGCCGGAGACAGCGGAGCAGCCGGCTGCGATCCCTTTGATGTGCCCTCCCCCAACTGGTCAGACACCGGCATTGCAGCCAACGCGCTTGCCTCCACTCCCTACGATGTCGCTACCGGCGGCACGGATTTTCTCGATACCTACGAGGGCACCAATAGCACTTATTGGAGCACCACCAACAACTCCATAGGCGAGTCTGCCAGGTCCTACGTTCCAGAGATGCCGTGGAACGATTCCTGCGCCAGCAATATACTCTTCAGCTACTATCGGGTACGCGAGCGGAGTAACGTTCTGCAACAGCAGTCTCGGGTCGAATTTCCTTGATATTGCGGCCGGCAGCGGCGCACCGAGCCTGGTGTATTCCAAGCCTTCAGTGGCAGACCGGGATCGTAGGCATGCCGAATGACGGCAAACGTGATTTGCCGGACGTTTCGTTGTTTGCCTCGAACGGGTTCTGGTTTCACGCGATCCTGTACTGCATGTCAGACCCGGCGCAGGGCGGAGCTCCTTGCGATTACACCAACGACACAGACACTCGCTTTTATAACAGCGCTGGTGGCACCTCCTTTACAGCGCCTCAATTTGCAAGTATCCAGGCTTTGATTAACCAGAAAGCGGGGGGCCCTCAGGGGAATCCGGATCCGATTTATTACGACCTGGCGAAGGCTGAATTTGGAGACTCGTCTGATCCGGATGCCATGAATTTGGCAGAATGCCGTGCGTCCAGAGGCAACCGCATCTCGTCTTCCTGTATTTTCCACGATGTAACCGTCGGGAATAACGCTGTTCCCTGCTACGGGACCAATAACTGTTATGACCCTTCGCCGAGCGGGTACGGCATACTTTCCACTTCCAATCTTTCCCTGCTCGAAGCGTATCGAGCGACCAGGGGTTGGGATTTTGCTACCGGGCTGGGTAGTATCAACGTCACCAACCTGGTGAACAATTGGCGGTAGGCACTGATTCCTTCGTGACGGAACAAGAAGCAGACCCCAGTGGCTCTAGCCCCATCTTTGATGGGCTCAACGGCCCGACTTGGGGCGGGGAAAAAACTCTCTACGAAGGGCACGGCTTCACAGTTTGCGGAAAAACTCGCTCAACGAAGGGCACGGGTTTAGCCGGGCCGCACGTAGTATGTTCCCGGGGAGGGCTTTAGCCGGGCGGTAAACGATTGAGAATGCGACGGGCTTTAGAGTCTGGGGTACGCTTTTCAGTCCTTCTTGGCGGCTGACATTGGTTCGAAAAACCGTACCCCAGCGGCTGAAGCCGATCAGAAAGCATGGCCTCTTCGGCACGGCTGAACCCGTGCCCTTCGTACGGATCCTTTCGCCAGTTTTTCATGCAGACTCTTTAGCCCCTGCGTGAGAACCAGGAGAAACGGCAGATTCCTCCGATCGCCAAGGCCCAGAGGGCCGACCGCCAAACGTCAGCCCAGCCCGTAAGGCTGGGTTTCGATCCAGAGGAGATTCCTGAGCGCCATCGGCGCGGCACCATGCGTACTCAGCGATCCTGAATATGATCGGACGAGACGGGTGCCGCACCTACGGTGCTCGTCATCGCATGGATACTATCCCAGCCCTTACGGGCTGGGCTGACGTTTGGCGGTCGGCCCTCTGGGCCTTGGCGATGGAGGAATCTGCGGGTCTTTTGTTCTCACGCAGACTCTTTAGCCCCTGAGGTAAAGCTTTTCATCGGTTCAGTGTTGAATCTGACCGCTGTGTCTACGCTGTTTCGGCTGCCAAAGCAGATAATTCTGACCAGGGCGCCTTGAAAAGGGTACCCCAGCGGCTAAAGCCGAGTCTTGCACACGGCTTTTCCGGCACGGCTAAACCCGTGCCCTTCGTTGGGCGATTTTTTCGCAAACTGTGAAGCCGTGCCCTTCGTAGAGAGTTTTTCCGCAAGCTGTAAAATCGAGCCCTGATTTAAAGCATCGGAGTCGAGCACTTCACGCGTACCCAAGGACCCGCAGAGAACATTTCGTCTCCAGGGTGCAACCATTCAGAACGTTGATCAACTCGATTCTTCGTACGGTGAGCATCAACTTCAACGCCGCCTGAGACTGCGCGATCTGGTTCTGGCGCAAATCCTTTGCGTTGTCGGCAGCTCCTGGGTCGGAGTCGCCGCGGGCCTCGGCCGGGCACAGGCTCTCACGTGGATCGCAGCCATGCTGGTCTTCTATGTTCCGATGGGAGCCTCCGTCATTTGTCTCAACCGAATTTGGCCACTGGAAGGCGGCCTCTACGTCTGGGCACACAAGGCGTTCGGGGATCTGGGTGGGTTCCTCACCGCCTGGAACCTTTGGGTGTACGGAATTTCCATCACAGCTGCCATCCTCTACGCCCTGCCCACTGAGCTCGCGTATCTCATCGGCCGTTCCGCTGCTGGACTTCCGGAGAATCATCTGGCATCGCTGGCAATCATCTCCGTGGTGATCGCATTGATCATGGTCTCGGCTCTGCGCGGGTTGGAGGTGGGCAAGTGGATTCACAACCTCGGCGCCATCGCCATACTACTGGCTTATGCCGGACTCATCCTGCTTCCGCTGTGGGCGCTTTGGCGCCACGTGCCTATCCAATGGCCGGCGTTGGCGATGAAACTTCCGCCGCCCAACCTGCGCTCTCTCGCGCTCTTCGGTCAGATGATTTTTGGAGCGCTCTGCGGTCTGGAGTACATCGCAATCCTGGCCGGGGAAAGCAAGCATGCCGCGCGCAGCATCGGACAGTCGGTATGGATCTCTTCGCCTATCATCTGCGCCATGTTCATTCTCGGCACCAGCTCGGTTTTTGCCTTTAGCCAGCAGGGCCACATCGACTTTATTGCTCCCATCCCGCAGACAGTTCGTTTGGCCCTGGGAAACACGGGCCTGGGCAGCCTGTTTGCCATAACCGCCATTCTTTTTCTCCAGATGCGTTTGCTCGCAGCGGCCAGCTATCTTTTTACCGGAGTCACTCGTCTTCCCATGGCCGTGGGCTGGGATAAGCTGATCCCGGTCTGGTTTACACGTCTCCATCCGCGCTGGCGGACGCCGGCGAACTCCATCGTATGCACATCGGTCCTCATTTTTCTATTGCTGGTGCTGGGGAGCGCCGGAGTGCACGCTCAGGAGGCCTACCAGCTACTCTCGAATGCAGGACTCGCTCACTACGAACTTGCCTATCTCGCGATGTTTGCCATTCCCATCGTTGGAGGAGGTGTTCTTCGCGGGTCTATGCCCTGGTGGCTTAAGTGCACATCGGTGATTGGATTTTGCGCCACACTATTTAGCCTGCTGATCTCGGCGTATCCGTTCGTCGACGTGGTGAACCCGCTGGTTTATGCTGCCAAGATTCTGGGCACAGTTGCTTTCAGCAACCTGGTTGGCTTCGCCTTCTATAAGCTGCGCACCCAGGAAAGAAGCTGAGAAGCACCTCGACTACTCATAGCGCAACGCGTTCTGCGGATCAATCCTGGTTGCGCGCCATGCCGGAACCCAGCAGGCGGCGAAGGCAACCACGGCGAGAAATAGAGGCACCATGGTGAAGGTCATGGTGTCGTGCGGACGAATGCCATAGAGGAAGCTACTCAATAATCCTGCGACAGCGAAGGCGGCGGGCAGGCCAAGCGCCATGGCGATTACGGTGAGCACCATACCCTGGCGAAGAATGAGCCGATGGACCGCGCTGAGCTGTGCCCCCAACGCAATGCGGATGCCAATCTCGCGCGTGCGGCGGCTGACCGAGTAGCTCATGACGCCGTAAAGACCGATCGCGGCCAGCACCAACCCAATGAACCCAAAGATGCCGAAGAGCGTGCCCGCCAGGCGCGGCAGAAAGAGCGCCTGGCGCAGATGTTCCTGCATGGTTTCGGCGTTGTATACGGCCATGGTGGAATCGAGATCGTGGATCTGACTGCGCACGGCACTTGCAACGGCGGTCCCGTTGCCGGCAAAGTGGACTACCAATTCATATCCCAGGAATGACGGATCGCTTCCGGTGCTTTGTGCAAGGGAACGGAAAAGGACATAGCGCGTGTCCTCGCCAACGGTTCGCGACTTGATGTTCTGGACGACGCCGATGATCTCGTAGGTAACTCCTCCCCCAGTCACGCGCTGGCCGATGGGATTCTTTCGGCCGAAAAAGTGCTCGGCAAAGGCCCGGTTGACGATGGCCACTTTGGGAGCGTTGGCTGCTTCGTTCGCGAAGTCGCGACCGGCTATCCGCGGAATCCCCATAGTTTCGAAATAGCCGGGCGTGGCCATATACAGTTCCACAATTGGATAAGGGCCAGTGGGCTTCGCATCCGCTTCCAGTCGAAAACCATCGCTCCGGTTTCCCCCTGACAACGGGACGCTGTCGGTAGCAGCCACGGAAATGACGCCTGGAATCGCTGCGACACGCTCGCGTAATTGTTCGAGGAATTGGGTGGTGCGCTCAGGCGAGTAGCCGTGGACCCGCGGATCGACAGACAGCATCAGAAGATCACGAGAGCGGAAGCCAATGTCGATGCCGACGGCCCGTTGCAGGCTGCGCAAGAATAGGCCGGTGGCACATAGAAGTACCAGGGACATGACTATCTGCGCCACCACGAGAACACTACGCAAGTTCAGGCGGCGACCGGGACGGACGAAACCATCCTCGCCCTTCAGCGCACTGGCCAAGACAGGACGCGAAGCTATCCAGGCGGGTCCGAAACCGAAGACCAGGCCGGTTCCCACGCTGAGGACGAAGGTGTACAGCAAGACGCGCCAATCGATGCTGACGGTTGTGTCCAGCGGCACCGGCGCCGGGATACGGAATGCGGAAAGGGCTGAGGTCGCCCAGAGGGTCAGGAGCATGCCGAAGAGTCCACCCGCGAGGGCCAGCAGCAAGCTCTCCAACAGCATCTGCTGCAATAACTGACGCCGCGTCGCTCCCAGGGCAATGCGCACCGCCATTTCACGCTGCCGGCTGGACGATTGGGCCAGGAGTAGATTGGCAACATTGGCGCAGGCAATGCCAAGGACGAGCAACACGACAACGGACAACGCCGCGATAAAGAGCAGGACCGCCGCCTTGTCTCTGGGAGGAAGCGAGCCGGCCTGGTCCATGCGGAAGCCTCGGCCTTTGTCGGTGCCGGGATATGTCTTGGCGAATCGTTGGGCGAGGGTAGCGAGTTCGGCAGCTGCCTGGGACTGGGTAACGCCCGGTTTGAGACGCCCCACAACCGCTAGCCAGTTCCAGTCGCGCGCGCTTCGGTTGGGAACACTTGGGGCGAGTTGCTCTACGTTGCCGAGTGGTATCCAGAATTCAGGATCGAGGATCAGGTCGAGACCTCGAAAGCCCGGGGGCGCCACTCCGACGACCGTGAAGGTGTGGCCAGAGAGCGGGATGGCCTTGCCCAGGATGGCGCGATCCGACGCGAAGCGCCGCTGCCAGAGACGGTGGCTGAGGACAATGACGGGAAGCCGCTCTTCGCTGGCCAGGAAACCACGGCCAAGGTACATGCGGATCTGGGAGACATCGAAAAAGTTAGCGGTGGCCGATTGGCCCCAGACGCGCTCTGGCTCCCCTGAACCACCAATCGATGCAGGCAAGAGCTCGTAATAAGCGGCCACGCCGGAAAACGATTGGGTTTGGTCGCGAACGTCGGTGTAGACCGGCCAGGGAAAGTTATTGCAGCAACGATCGCCCTCGTACGTGGTACGGAGAGCCATGAGAGTGCTGGGATCGCCGACCGGCGCGGGGCGGAGCACGAAGCGGCTCACCATGGAAAAGATGGTGGAGTTGGCGGCGATGCCGAGTCCAATGGAGAAGATAACGGCGAATACCAATCCGGGCGACCGGGAGAGACGCCGAAAGCTATAGATCAGATTTTGCCGCAGCGCCGCCATGATGCTTTCTCCGTGTGGCGTGGATTCGCTATCATCCCTTACTTACGGCACAACGGGTATCCTGGTTCCCTGAGTTGGGGAAAAATCCGGGGTTTGAAATCGTCTGCCGATGGCGGAGAGGTTTAGCGCATGATGCGTGATCGAGAAAGAGGACAAGTATCGAAGCCGGTTGTTTGGGGGTGCCTGCTTGTGCTGGCATGCACAACTGCCTGCAAGCAGCCGCCACCAGCGGATACACCGGCGGCGGATGAACAAACAATCAGAGATCTGGATGCCAAATGGGAGAAGGCCGCCGAGGCCCGTGACCTGGAGAGCACGCTTTCCTACTACAGCGACGATGCTGTTGTGCTGCCCGGAAATGCCCCGATCGTCCAGGGTCAAGACGCGATTCGTGCCCTGTGGAAGTCGCTGCTCAGCCCGGACATCTCCCTCTCCTGGCAAGCTACCAAGGTAGATGTCGCCCGCTCGGGTGAACTGGCTTATGTGATCGGCACTTATACGTTGACCTCCAAGGATGCCCAGGGCAAGCCAGCCACGGACCACGGCAAGCTGCTGGAGATATTCAAGAAGAAGGGCGACGAGCCCTGGAAAGTAGCAGTCGACATGTATAACTCAGACTTACCTGCTCCACCCGCCTGAAGAGGCTGCGTAAGAACCGCAGGTTCAGAATGAGCGAGGATGCCCAGGACTATGTCCTGGGATATTCTCAGCAACTCTCAGACGTCCCTATGGGACTGGTTCCGATGCACCCTGATGGTTGATTTGTTTTCCGCGAGTGCTGTCCAAATCGGCTGATCAAAAAAAGCTAATTTGAACAAGTCTGACTTTCAGCCGTCCCCTTCGACAAGCTCAGGGCAGGCTCTGGGGGACTGAGTATGTCAGATCAGGCGGTCTGGAGTTTATTCATCAAGGCTTGCATGTCCATGTAGTTCCAGCCTTCGACAATCTGGCTACCTTTGACAATGGCAAAGGTGCAGCCCGCCATTGTCGCTTTCTTGCCGCTCGCGGGAAAGCCGAAATGATCGCCGAGATGGGTCATGGAGACTCGCCAGCGAACGGCGACCCGATCACTCTCGGTGACTATCTCCTCTACGTCCACGTGTACGTCGGGGAAAGCGCCGCAAAAGGTACGGTGTACGGCTTTGAAGGGTTCTGGGCCCACCAGGACTGAATCCGCTTCAGGAAAGCCGTGAGACTTGCCTTGCGGGCTAAACATTTCGTCAATGGCTGCTTCGCTTTTCTGGTTCCAGACCTGCTCAAACCAGCGCTTGATTAGAAGTTTGTTGGCCTCGGACATGGACGGCCCTCCATTTCGCGGAGAAGCTTAGTGCATTTCTCCCCCAGATGTATACAACTGCTTGTTACAAGCGACAGCCAGCGTTTCGTAGGGGAAGGTCACTTGGGCCTTGCCGGCCAGTTCTGGTGAGGCCGCGATGACTTCCCTGATCTCAGTCTTGACACGCTCCTGTTCGTCCGGCGGGAGGGCCGCCATGAAGCTTACCGATAGGATACGGTCGACAATCACTCGCTCGGGATCGCCGGTATGGAGGTTGGGAAAGCGCTGCTCGCGGAGGGGACCAAAGCCGTCCGCAGGAAACTGGGCTCGCCATTTCTGGCTGTGATAGCGGGGAGCATCGCCTTCAAAGCGCTTCATGATCCGGGTAAGGGCTGCAACCCACTCGACGTTGTTGTCACGAACGTTCCAGATCAGGCCCAGAGCGCTGCCCGGCTTGAGCACGCGATGGATTTCATGCAGCGCTTCGGGCGTGGCAAACCAATGAAAGCACTGCGCACAGACGACCGCGTCCACCGAAGCATCGCCCAGCGGAATGGCTTCGGCTGTGCCGTTTCTGGCTTCCACATCAGGGTACTGGCGCACCAGTTGTTGCAACATCGCCGGTACAGGTTCTACGGCGATCACCTCCGCGCCAGTGGCTAGAAGACTACGCGAGAACTTGCCCGTACCGGCGCCTAAATCGAGAACGGTTTTGCTGCTGTCGAGCCCAAGTTCCTGGTTCAGCCAGGTTTCGATTTCAGGCGGATATTCCGGACGTCCGGCAACGTAGTTGGCCGCACCTGCGGCAAAGCCCTGGGCCGCAGCATGATGAATCTTTGCCATGGGTTCTCGCTTTTCCAGCTTGGCAAACGTTCATTTATTTGCCGGTGTAGAAGCTGTACTTTGCAGTATACGGAACCCGTTCTTCGCCGCTGTCACACGCTTTGGTTGGAGCAGCGCCGCCATGCGTTTCGGTCCGGCGGATGTAAAGCACGTTCGCCAGTTTGCCGCTGCCGCTCCCGGGTACGGCTTGCACCAGCAACCAGGGTACGGAGGAAGCATCTCCGGCAGGCCGGCTCGCAATGGCTTTGCCCTTTATTTCGCTTCCATCCTCGAGCCTCCAGGTGGGACCGGCAAAATGGGTGCCGATCACTTTGCCTTGCTCGTCGAGAAGTTTGGCGTCGGGAGCCTTGAGGGTCCAATGTCCATTGGTACAGGTGTAAACCTGCGCGCCGTCTCCTGCAGCTTCGAGCAGCAACGCGGTTCCAGCCGGAGCCTCGACCGATGCCGATGGCTGTTTCCCCTGGAGCAATAGAATCGAGTAGGCAATCAGACTGAGCGCAAAGACTCTTCGCAACATCTTCATTACCCCAAATACATCCAGTTACTCCGAGCGCAATGCTCTCATTGGCTCGGTTGAAGCAGCACGCCGCGCTGGAATCAAACCAGCGACGCATGCCGATAGGGCCAGCGCCACGACCGCACTAGCCATCACCCACGCGTCCTGACCGGACACGTTATAGAGTTGTGATTGCAGGAAGCGCGCGCAAAGCAAAGCTGTGGGTACGCCAATGGCCAATCCGATTGCGGCCTGCAACATGGCGCCACGCATCACCATGCTGATGACGCCTCCTCGGCGGGCACCCAGCGCCATGCGGATGCCAATCTCCGCGGTGCGCCGAACGACCATGTAGGAAGTGACGCCATACAGTCCGACCGAAGCCAGCACCAACGCGAGTAACCCAAAAAGCAGTGTCAGCCGCGTAACCATTCGCTCAGCGTTGAAGTTTCCATTGATTTGCTGGGCGAAGGTTCGGTAGTCATCCACAGTCAGGTTGGGGTCGATACCCGCCATCGTTTTGCGGACCTGAGCCTCTAACCCTGGCGTAAGCGCCTTCATCTGGAGGACGAGCGCGCCGGCATACAACGATGCATCCAGGTATTTGGGCGGGATGCTGCGTGATTGCTGCAGCATGGGCGTAAAGTACATTGGCCGAGCCGCATCGCGCGGATTCTCATACTTTGTATCCTCCACCACGCCCACGATCTTGTAGTCGCCGGAAGATTTGATAGCAAACGCGCCGAGATGTTGTCCTATGGGATCTTCGCCGTTCCTGAAGAGCTTTTTCACAAACGCCTGGTTGACAACGGCAACGCCCTCAGAGGTTGCGGTATCGGATGGCGCAAAGGAGCGCCCGCGAATAACGCGCTGCCCAACTGCCTTGAAGTAATCCGGACTTGCGCGGTCGAAGGTGGCAGTCACCTCCTGGCCTGGATCAGGCGCACGCTGGCCCTGGACGTAGACATAAAAACTCCAGCTGTCGCCTTCGAGTGGAGTATAGGTAGTCAAACCAACACGCTCCACCCCAGGCAGGGAGTGAAACCTGTCTTCGATTTGCTGGTACAAGCTCTGCAACTGCCCGGGCTTATAACCCGCCTTCAAAGGATTCATGTGGATGATGACGCGGTTGGTGGTCTCGAGGCCGAATTCCTGATGCTCGAGTTTATTGAGGCTCTTGCCCAGCAGACCTGCTCCGACCAGCAATACCAGCGACAACGCTGCCTGCAGGATCACGAGCGATCGCTGCAGCCACGAGGAGCCGTCCCGTGTAGTTCGGTTGATACCGCGCATAGCATTGGCGGGCTGCTCCCGTGAAGTGATCCAGGCCGGCGCAATGCCGAAGACCACTCCTGTAAGCAGGGAGACGGCGAAAGCAAAAGCCAGCACGGGCAGCGACGGAGCCGCGTGAATCGTCAGAGTGGGCGAATCCGGGAACATCAGCGCCAGCAGTGCGCGGGTCCCTACATACGCTAACGCCAATCCAGCTACACCGCCGAGGAATGCCAGCACGATGCTCTCGGTCATCATTTGGCGCACGACTCTTCTGCGCGCTGCACCGAGGGCCATGCGAATCGAGATCTCGGCGCGTCGCGCCAGCCCGCGCACCAGCATGAGGTTGGCGATGTTCGCGCATGCGATCAGGAGCACCAACCCGGAGAGCCCCATGAGCAAATACAGGCTGTTGGCGGCGTTGTGCTGCATTTTCGCGACACCCACACCGCCCGGCGTCAGTACAACGTGGGCTTTGGCCAGATGCTCCTTGCCGTGTTCCGATTGGTACGCCGGCAGCTGCGAGAGCGACTGGCGCAGTAGGGCGCTCACTTTCGCCTGGAGTGGTCCCATCGAGGTACCGGGCTTCACGCGGCCGATGAGATACAGCCAGCCCAGATACGGATTGTTACGGACCCCATAAATGCCTAAAGCCGGCTCCTGGGAGATGGGGAGAAAGAAGTCCGGAGGACGCTCACTCATCCGGTCGCCATAGAACCCCTCCGGCGTCACACCGATAACGGTTAGCGGATGGGTGTTCACGAAAAAAGTGCTGCCGATCACCGATGGATCGCCGGCGTAGTCCCTCTGCCAAGCCTGGTAACTCATCACGGCGACAGGCTGTGCGCCCTCTCTGTCATCCGAGGGCGTTAGGACGCGCCCAATCGAGGGCTGTATGCCAAACGTCTGGAAGTAGTTGCCGGAGACAAACTCGCCAAGCGAAGACTGCGAAGACGCATCTACCAGGGCACGGCGGACCGAGAGGTCTGCACTGCCCGCTTGCATTGCCGCTAACTCCTCAAACTCCGGCGTGTGGTCGCGCAGGTATTTGTAGCCCTCGTAGGAAAAGGTTGTGTAGTCACTTTCGAATGAGGTGAGGCCCATGTTGCAGCAGTCTTCTTTGTCCCCCAGGCGCACCAGCGACGTTGGGTCCACGACTGGCAGATTCTTGAGCAGCACGGCGTGTACG
Source organism: uncultured Acidobacteriaceae bacterium (assembly GCA_963743365.1). Lineage (GTDB taxonomy): Bacteria > Acidobacteriota > Terriglobia > Terriglobales > Acidobacteriaceae > PALSA-350. Next base: position 174,229 of record CAVUQE010000004.1, on the reverse strand, counting down.
AGGGTGAAGATGGCGGTGTTCGCCCCAATGCCGAGAGCCAGCGTGAGCACCGCGGTCAGGGTGAAACCCGGGGCCTTACGCAACTGGCGTAGCGAGTAACGGGCGTCCCCCATCAGATTCGCGATCATCATGACTCCGTTCTTATTGCGGCCTTGCTACGCCTCGGTAGTCTAGAAAGCACGCAGGTGACCAAAGGCTGGAGTCGCATCTATTCTGCGTTTCTTCAACTTACAAATGATTCGGAGGGGGAACTGTCCACAAACCCAGTTCAATGTCCATCGCCGGACACTTCTTCACGCCGGGGCTGACGAATCTCAGTTCCCTCGCAAGGCCGGGTGCCCACATCTCGCTCGTTTTTTGCGAGATGTGGGATACCCGTCCTTGGTGAGGGAACTGAGAGGACTACGGGAGACGGGGAGCGGCAGCAGGCGCGGGTTGGCTCAGATAGAAGGCAATGTCCTTAGCCGCCCTGGTTTCCACGTCGGGCTTTTGCAAGAAGCCGAGATCGCGGAACCAGTCGATGAAGCGGAATTGCCAGGTGCCAAAGGGTATTCCGTTGCGGTCGGTCAGGCCGCCGGTCATGTGGCTGCCGTCGCGTAGCAGGTCGCCGGGGTGGCGACCGTTGGCATAAATGTGCATCTCGAGGTTGGGCACGCGAAGAGCCAGCATGGCAGCAAAGTATTCGTCAGCCCAGATGGCATGCACCTGATCATCGGAGCCGGCAGACGCGATGAAGGAGGGAGGCATGTTCCGCGGGATCGGTGGAGCAACGCGATTGGGAGCGAAGGGGGTGGGCCCGGGGTAGATGACTCCTACGAAATCTGGGCGCGAAGAGATGCCTGCCAGAGGATCTCCCGGATCGCTGTTTTTCTTGTCAAAGTCGTCGTAGAGCACCGCTGCGGCGGTGGCCAATTCCGCGCCCGCGGAAAAACCCATGATGCCGATCTTGTGGGGATCGATATTCCATTCCTTGGCGTGCGCGCGGACCAAGCGAATAGACTGCTGGGCATCGTAGACCTCGTCGGTCCGGGGATTGTACCCATCACGGCGCAAGCGGCTCCGCAGGATGATGGTATTGACACCATAGTTATAGAAGAAGGGAACGAAATCCGCGCCCTCAGAGCCCACGTTCAACGTGTTGTGGCCACCACCCGGGACCAGGATCACGGCCGCACCGGTATTCAGTCCGCGGTCAACCGTGTGCACTTCGATCGAGGGGTTGTGGATGTTGACGATGCTGTTGATTCGCCCCGGTACGGATTGGCTCATGTTGTATTGCTCGGCCTCGCGCACACGGTCCTTATTAAGGAAGGGAGAGTTGGGCGGATAAAGCGTGACGACAACTCCGCCTGGCAGGATAGGCTGCGGTGCATAAGGAGCATTCGTGGATGGTCCTGGCTGGGGCACTCCTAAAGGAGCAGGCAGCGCCGGAGTATTTTGTGCCAGACAAACTACCAGAAGCGGTAAGAACGCAGGGAACAGCCAAACCATTTTCTTCATTGTTGTTGTTCTCACCCGTTCACTTGGCAGAGTCGGACAAAATGTGGATGGTGTGCAGCCAGATCTCTACAGTCTGCGGCCACGTCGTGATGGGGAGGGCGGTCCGACGCAGACCGTAACCATGGCCTCCCTGGGCATAAATATGCAGCTCTGCCGGTACCTTGGCATTCTTGAGTGCGAGGAAATAAACAACGGCGTTTTCTACATGGACTGGATCGTCCTCAGCTTGCACCAGGAAAGTCGGCGGAGTTTGAGCGGTTGGGTGGATGTCGGGATTCGGCGCGAAGTTCTGGTCCGCAAGCGCAAGATAGCCAGGATAGACGATGACGGCAAAGTCGGGCCGGCAGCTGAGCTTGTCTGAGGCGTCCACCGGATCGTAAAGCCTCTGGTCGAAGTGAGTGCTCAAGGCGGCGGCAAGATGAGCACCGGCGGAGAAGCCCAGGACTCCGATGCGGTTTGGATCAATGTGCCACTCGGCGGCGTGGGCGCGTACGATGCCGAAAGCGCGCTGAGCATCCTGTAACGGCGCCGAAGATTTGGGGTATGGGCCGGGCTCGGGCACACGGTACTTAACCAGAATGCAGCTGATGCCAACCGAATTGAGCCAGTCGCATACTTCGGTGCCCTCGAGATCGATGGCCAGGATGCGGTAACCACCCCCAGGGAATACAACCACGGCGGCTCCGGTGTTTGTTCCTTTGGGCGTGTAGAGCGTCAGCGTTGGATTGGAAACATTGCCGATACGGATGACCGGCCTTCCGCCGGGGCTACCATCCTTGGCAGTCGTCATGTCGCCTTCCGGTCCCGCACTCGGCTGGGCTCCGGGCGCTCCGTTGGGCCAAAGAGGCATGGTCAGGTGATCGGGAGAGGGCGGCCACGCCGGCGTTTGTGCGAAGAGAGCTGTGGACGCTGCCGCCAGTGCGGCGATGATCAGGAGACGCTTGTACATGAAAAGGACCTTTCGAGCCCGGATCTTCCGTACGCTGCAACGGATGTCCGCGTGCGGCTTTCATTAAGGAAAGCCGCTTGAAGTGCGCTGCAGTCGCAAACTGCACGGGAGATCCGGGCAGACGCAGTTATGATCGCAGCCGCAAGGGTCGCGGTGCAAGGCTGTGTCTTGGCCAGGCCCGCTCCATCAGGGCTGTTCCCTGCGTTGTCCGGTCACGACGTACCAAGGCTCTGTGGAGGCAGGATGTTCTGCCACGTCATAGACGTCAGACAAATCGCCCATCGTTACTTCCGAGAATCCTGCAGTTCGTAAGAGGTTGGCAACCGGCTCTACGCGTTTCCAGTGCATGGCCGGCAATGACTCGCGTGTACGAACTGTGTAGTGCTGCTTGAACAGATTGAAATCATCCTCTGGCCTTGACTCCGCGAACCAGAATCCATCGATCACGACCACGCGACCGTTGGGTCGCAGAAGTCGAAGCCAATTGGCGAGGGCGACCTCTGGCTGGCGGAGTGTCCACAAGAAATGCCGGCAGATGATGACGTCCAGGCTTGCTTCTTTGAACGGGGGCGCCACTGCATCACCGGTCTGAAAGCTGGCCTTCAGTCCGCGTTGGTCCGCGTGCGTGCGAGCCTCGGCAAGCATGGCCGAGGCAAGATCGAGACCGATGGCACGGTGCCCCAACTGGCTTGCGATCAGAGCTACGAAGCCGGTGCCCGTTCCAATGTCGAGCACGTCTGCTGGTGGCGCCGGCAAGAGCCTTTCGATAGCCCGAACCCAGGCGCGGTATTCGGCGCTTTCCAGGCTGGGGACATTGCTTGGATCCCTTTGATAGAAGGGTGCGACGGTATTCCAGAAAGTGGTGATGTTTTCCTGCACATGGTTATCGTTTGTTTGCATGGGGGGAGTGGTCCTTTTGGGTGTCATCAGGCTGATTCTCACTACACCCGAGCTCGTAGTCTTGTAAAAATGGGAACTCGCGAGTGACCCATGCTTTTGGGGAACACCCGGCAAGGGCATACCATTCGCGCGTCAAGTGCGCCTGGTCGTAGTAGCCACAAGAGAGGGCGACATGCGCAAGTCCCAGCCGGCTATCCGCAATGAGGCGGCATGCGTGCTCGAAGCGGAATAATCGAGCGGCCAATTTCGGCGAAACACCAATTTCGTTTCGAAAGTGCTGACTGAAGTGCCTGCGACTATAACCGATTTCATCCGCGAGCTGTTGCACGGGCACGGACCCGCGACTTTTCGCCAATCGTTCCCATGACCAGGAGATTTCGGGCCGCGGGATAACTGGATTGAGTTTCGAGGCAAACGCCCGGTCCATAATCGCGAAGCGTTGGCTCCAGGCAGTAGCGTCAAGAAGCGTCTCGATGAGAGCTTCGGCTCGGCTCCCCCAAATATCGGCGAGACTGAGAACGACTGATGATATGTCGGGGCTTGCAACACCCAAAATTGCTTTAACGCCGAGTGGTTTGATGAATACGTGCAACCCAAACGCTTTGTCATTCTGCCGCACGATGGCGGGTCGATCGTGAAGACCACTGACGAATGCGGTGAAAGCCAATGGACTTTCCGCGCAGTTCGGCGTTTGAAGCAGTTCGATCGGATTTCCCAGGCTGATGATCAAATGGACCCCGCTTGAGGGAAGTCCGAAATGAACACCCGAAGGCAATCCGGATATTCGAAAGCCGGCGTATTTCGTGATGAAGGAACGCAACGCTGGAGACGGTAATCCTACAGCCGTATCCGCGTTCACACCGCTCATGGATAGCGTGTTTCCCTCTAAGAGACTTGCTTAAGCACGCAGCGACGGGCCCAGCAAGTCTTCAATGCGCACCGGGAGCTTCCGCACACGCACTCCCGTCGCGTGGTAGACCGCGTTGGTAATAGCGGCCGCGATGCCGGCCAGGCCAATCTCGCCTACACCGCGCGCGCCCAGGGGATTAATTACCTTGTCGGGGTAGTCGAGGAAGGTCACGTCGATCTGCGGGGAGTCGGCATTGGTGGCCACGATGTAATCGGCAAGATTGTTGTTGATGGGAGCGCCAAAGCGCGGGTCATAGACCGTCTCCTCGAAGAGGGCCATGCCGACACCCATCACGACCGCACCCTCAATCTGGTTGCGGGCGGGTTTGGGATTGATGATGTGGCCGGCGTCGATCACAGTCACCACTCGAGAGACACGGAGGCGAGCGGTCTCAGGCTGCCACGTCACCTCTGCGAACTGTGCTCCGAAGGAGTGCTTGGAGTGCTTGCTATTTGGATCGCCAAAGGTGCCCTCAGACTTTCCCTGGCCCGAGGCGGCGCGGATGTTGCCGGCAGTAAGGATCTGTTCGTACCTCACCCCGGTGTCAGGGGATTTGTCTTTGAGATGGACGCAGCCGTTGGTGAACGCCATTAACTCGGGTTTCTGCCCGGCCAGGCCCGGTTCTTTGCTTTGACTGGCGACCAAAAAGAGAAGTTGTTGCGCCTTCTCTATCGCATCGATGACGGCGGGGATGACCGATGCGGTAGCCCAGGAGCCGCCGGAGATGGGTCCGGGTGGGAGAGCAGAATCACCCAAAACAACTTCGATTTTATCGTTGGGGATACCAGTCCTTTCGGAAACGATTTGCGAAAGGACGGTGTAGGTGCCGGTGCCAATATCCTGAGTCCCACAGGAGACGCGGGCGGTTCCATCGTCATGCAGATCCACGGTGGCTTCCGTCGCCATGCGCTCGGCAATCCAGGAGCAGCCGGCGACACCCCAACCGAGAATCAAGCCATCCTTCTTCATCGAGCCAATCTCCGGCGTGCGCTGCGACCAGCCAAATTTTTCTGCGCCGACGTTGAGACACTCGACGATGTGGCGCGAAGAGAAAGGCAAGTTCTTGCCCTCGTCGATTTGAGGCTCATTCAGGAGGCGGAGCTTGATCGGATCCAGGTTTAGCTTGATGGCCAGCTCATCCATCGCCGACTCGAGGGCGAAGAGGCCAGGCACAGCGCCAGGGCCGCGCATGGAGGTTGGAGTGCCGACGTTGCGGCGGACCAGTCCAGAAGCGGCGCGAAGATTAGGAGTGCTATAGCTGTAGCTGGTCGCCTCACTGCAACCCTCTGAGTAGTCGTCGAGGATCGAGGTGTGATTGAGCGAGTCATGCATGAGGGAGACAAGTTTGCCGTCGGGCGTGGCTCCAATACGGATTCGCTGTTGGGTACGGGGGCGATGGCCCACGGTCTGAAACATCATGTCGCGGGTCACCACCAGCTTGACCGGGCGGTTCAGGTTGCGGGCCGCGGAGGCAGCGATCAGGCAGTGTGTCCAGGGCCAAAGCTTGCCTCCAAAGCCGGAGCCAAGAAAGCGGGAGATAACGCGCACGTTCTCTGACGGCACCCCAAGCATCTGGGCTAACACATCGCGATGGTTCATGACTGCTTGCGTGGTTTCGTAGAGGGTAAAGTTTTGTCCATCCCAGGTGGCGACGCTGGCGTGGAGCTCGATCGGGTTGTGGGTCTCGGTCGGGGTGACGTAGGTTTCGTCTACCTTTACGGGGGCGGATTGAAAGGCCTGGTCTGGATTACCGCGATGGCTGTCGACATTGAGCTTGTCATCGGTTTCGAGTTGCTCGCGCACGTCAGGCTTTTCTGTCTTGTAGGTCACCTTGACGGCATTGGCCGCGGCAACAGCCTGTTCATAGGTGAGAGCCACCACCGCGGCGACGTATTGCCCGTAGTAGCGAATGGTGTCGTCATCGAACGGCGGACGACGCTCGTCGAGAATCCCCGTCAAGCCATCCGTGGACGGCGCAGATCTGAACAGCTTTCCCAGGTTCTGGCGCGTATACACGGCCTTGACTCCCGGCATAGCTTTGGCGCCGCTGGTGTCGATGGCTGTGACGGTGCCTTTGGCGATCGTGGCGCACACCGGCACGGCGTAAAGCATGCCCGGCAGATTGTGGTCGGACGTGTACATGGCGACGCCGCTGACTTTGAGCGGCCCATCGACGCGGGGCAGCCCGGCGTTGGTTCGGGGAGGAAGGTTGAGTATCGATGCCATGGGTCTTTCTCCTCTGGTGGTCTTACGCCGGTTGGGTTGCGAGGGTGAGGGCGTGGGTAATGCAGCGCTTGGCGAGTTCGACCTTAAATCCGTTTTCGCTTTGCGGCTGCGCAGCGTGCAGAGCCGCCTCTGCTGCCTGGCGGAATGTTTTCTCGTCTGCGGCTTTGCCGTGCAAGGCTTTCTCGGCTTCGAAGGAGCGCCAGGGCTTGGTGCCTACGCCTCCCAGGGCAACCCGGACATAGGCCAGCTTGCCGCTGCTGACCTCGGCCACGACGGCGGCCGAGGAAAGGGCAAATTCGTAAGAGGCGCGGTCGCGTAGTTTCAGGTAGACCTGTTTGCTATTGGGCTTGGGCGCGGGGAGAGTGACGAAGGTGATGAGATCGCCCGGCTCCAGCACGTTTTCCCGCTGCGGTGTGTTGCCGGGAACAAGAAAGAACTCGTCGATCGGTACCTCGCGCTCCCCCTTCGAGCCCTGGATGTGAATGGTCGCTTCAAGAGCAGTGAGGGCTACATTCATGTCGGAGGGGTTGGTTGCGATGCAGTCTTTACTGGTGCCCAGGATGGCAAGCGTGCGGTTGTCGCCTTCGATGGCGGAGCAGCCGGAGCCGGGCTCGCGCTTATTGCAGGCCATGGCATCGTTGCGGAAGTACATGCAACGAGTGCGTTGCAGAAGATTGCCGCCCGTGGTCGCCATGTTGCGAAGCTGCGCGGAAGCCCCGGCGAGCAAGGCCTGGGAGAGGACGGAGTAGTCACTTAGGACTGCCGGATGATGAGCCAGATCGGAGTTGCGCACCAGGGCGCCGATTTTCACGCGGCCGTCGGGAAGCTTTTCGACCTTGTCGAGCGGCAGACGATTGATATCTACGACCTGGGTGGGCCGCTCGACATTCAGCTTCATGAGATCGAGTAAAGTTGTTCCCCCGGCGATGAACCGGATCTGCGCGCCCTGTTGCGCGGTGGTGGACTGGGCCGCGGTCTGGATGGCTTGCGGTATGCCGGTGGCCTGGGTGTACTTGAACAATTCCATGACGCGATCTCCTATGCCTGCTGGCGGACGTCTTGTATGGCCGCGACGATGTTGGGATAGGCTCCGCAGCGGCAGATATTGCCGCTCATGAGCTCCTTGACCTCGGCGTCGGCAGGGCCGCACTTCTCTTTAAGCAGGGCCACGGCGGACATAATCTGGCCGGAGGTGCAGTAACCGCACTGGTAGCCGTCGTGTTTGACGAAGGAGGCCTGCATCGGGTGCAGGTTTCCAGGCTGGCCGAGTCCTTCGATGGTAGTGATCTCGTCCCCCTGGTGCATGGCTGCCAGGGTCAGACAGGAGTTGATGCGCCGGCCGTTCACGTGCACAGTGCAAGCTCCGCACTGGCCGTGATCGCAACCTTTCTTGGTGCCGGTGAGGCTGATGGTCTCGCGCAGGCAGTCGAGGAGCGTGGTGCGCGGATCAATTTGGAGGTCAAGCTCCTTGCCGTTGACACGCAAGGTGACAGGGATTGCGCCCTCGATTGTCTCGGCAGCGGTGTCGGTAGCCGTGGGCGCCATGGGCGGCGCTGTTCGTGCGCCCGCTACGATAGGAACGGCGGTCGCAGCGACGCCGACGGCGCCGAGCGAGGAGAGGAATGAGCGGCGGCTAACGCGGCCGCTTAAGGAACCTTGTGCCTGCCCGGGGTGTCGTCTTTTCTTGCGAGTCATACGGCCTCCACCTGCTCAAACAGAGCCATTTTCATGATAACGTTCTCGAACCGAACTTTGCTTGTGCGATGCTGGCTAAGCTCTTTGAGCAGTATGGAACGATCAGTCTTCGCTCGTGGCCGCCCGCTGGCGAGAGGATGGCTTTCGTGAGCTATAAGTTGCTTGCGGAAGATAACGTGAACAGCAAAATAGGAGGCAATCTTCGTGGTTCTGAGACGTACCCTGGTCTTCACCGCAGCCCTTGTGCTTGCAGCCGTGGGCTCGCATGCAGCCGATGTCCAACAGCCCACCACGGAGTTGATCGACCTGAATGCTTACAACGCCATACGCGAGGAGGGACTGCAGCGCTCGCACATTATGGATTACGCCGGAGGCCTGATTGATGGCATCGGACCCCGGCTGACCGGTTCGCCCAACATGGCCAAGGCCAATGCGTGGACGCGGGACCAGCTCACGAAGATGGGGTGTGTCAACGCGCACCTGGAAGACTGGGGCGAGTTTGGAATGGGCTGGCAGCAGCTCAACACCTGGGTTCGTATGACAGAACCGGATACGGCGGTCTTTATGGCGCAAGCCACTCCGTGGTCGCCCTCCACCAACGGGCCCGTGACGGCGCAGGCTGTCTCGGTCGTGGTCAACGAGTCGGCTGATATGGCCAAATACAAGGGAAAACTTTCGGGCAAGATCGTGTTGCTGGGCGCAATGCGCGATGTACCGGTTCCGGACAAGCCCTTCTTTGAACGCTATACCGACAAGGACCTCAAGGAGCTCGAGTCGCTTCCGGTGGGGAACGACCAAGCGTCGACGCAGGCGCGCATCGAACGTGCCGTCAAACGAGCTAAGCTCATGAATGAGCTGATTCCCTTCCTGGCCGAAGAGAAGGTCGCCGCCGTGATTGTGCCCAGCCGCGACGGACAGAACGGCGGAGGCACCGGGATCATCTTCGACGACAACGGCGCCGCTCTTGGACGCACGCCATACCACAGAGATACAGCTGTTCCTTTTCCTGTTGTGGTCGCCCAGATTGAGAGCTACGGCCGCGTGTTTCGCTTGCTCGAGAACCACGTTCCGGTTTCGATCGAGATGGACGTGGAAACCAAGTTCACCGGCGACCACGAGCATGGTTTCGATACGGTCGCGGAGATCCCGGGAACCGATCCTGCGCTCAAGGAACAGGTGGTGATGGTTGGCGGCCACCTGGATAGCTGGATCTCCGGTACTGGCGCCACGGACAATGGGGCAGGCTCGATCGTTGCCATGGAGGTGATGCGCATTCTGAATGCGCTCAAGGTTAAGCCCCGGCGGACCATCCGTATTGCTCTCTGGACGGGCGAAGAGGGAGGACTGTTCGGCAGCCGCGGATATGTAACGCAACATTTTGGCAGTTTCCCTCGCTCCACCGCTCCGGACCAAATGCTGCTCTCGGAATATGCAAGAAAGCCTGCGGGGCCACTCACGCTGAAACCCGAGCAAAAACTTATCTCCGCATATTTCAACGTGGACAACGGAACAGGCAGGATTCGCGGCATCTACACCCAGGGCAACACCGCGGTGGATTCTATCTTTGCGCAATGGATGGCCCCGTTGAAAGATTTGGGCGTTACCACGATCAGCAACCGGGACACGGGCGGGACAGACCATCTATCGTTCGATGCAGTCGGCATCCCTGGCTTCCAATTCATCCAGGATCCAATGGACTACGGGACACGCACCCACCATTCCAATATGGACACCTATGAGCGTTTGCAGCCGGCGGATCTGAAGCAGATGGCTGTAGTGGAAGCCATCTTTGTCTATAACGCCGCCATGCGGGAGCAGATGATCCCACGCAAGCCTTTGCCTCATCCTGAGCTGCTGGAGGAGCAGGCGAAGCCGCTCCCGGACCTTTATCCCACGGCTGTTGCTCCGCAGTAAGGTGGCGCACCTGACATTGGTTAGTGGTTAAGTGAAACTGCAGGTCGCTCCACTACGCTTACTGCGATTCGTTCGCTGGCCAGTTATAGGACGTAATCAGTTTTCCTTCATCGCTGATCAGCAGGAGAGCTGCACGGCCATTTTCCAGCTGGCCAGAGAAGTCCTTACCGCTGCGCACATCGTGGAAAGAGATCGCTTTCTGGTTGGATTCGGACGTTAGTACATAGAGGGTGGCCCCAGGCAGGCGGGTTGGGCAGATCAACATGCCGGCATCGGTCACGGTCGTGGTGTAGGTTGGCGAAACGGCGGCCGCCTTCATTGCGTAACGATAGATATCGCCCACGGCCTTTAAATTCTGGTTGAGTTCGATGGGCAGAGCGGCAAAGAGGATCTTTCCCTTCCCCAGAGGCTGCTCAACCCAATCCTTGTCTCCGGACATCTGTGCGCGGCTCAGGATCGTGGTTTTGTTGCCCGTGAAAGTAAATTGCTCTTCCCCGCCAGGCCACTGGAACGTGTTGCTACGCAGAGTAAGCGGAGCGTCTAAGTAGGCCAATCCGACCTGATCCTGCCTCCCCGTAGGGTGGAAGTGTGCGTCTCCACCGAACGGTCCGGTCACGAGCAGTACGGTTCCCGATTTCACTCGGTCGACGATTGCCTGCCAGGCGCTTTCGGTCAGGACAAACGATGAGGGCAAAATGATGAGCTTGGGCGATCCGAGGGAGGCAATCTGGTATTCGCCCACTGCGTAGGCTTCTCCACGCGCGTAGTAGTAGAGCGCACGGACGGCATTCTGCTGGGCCTCGATGGCCAGCCCATTGTAGACAGAGAGCTGCAAGGACTGAGGCAGGATGATGGCGATATCCGGCTTGATGAAGTCTGTGGCATACGGTGCCGCACTCTGGGCGAACTCTCCCAATCTTTGCATCATGGGTTCCCACACCTTGGCCGAACCATCGCTGCGTTGCATGCCGAAGTCGACCTCGCGGGCCCAATCCCACTGCATAGCTCCGGAACTGCCGGCGGCGAAACCCAAGGCCCACTTGCGTTCGGTCAGCGGCAGCCCCGTGAGCTCGTCGTAGCGCCAGGTTCCGTCGGGAGCCCAGACGGGTTGATATCCAGTTTCACCGGTGATGTTCGGCATGCCCTGCCGCTTGGCCACGACTGAGTCCCATAACAAGGCATCGTCTTGCCAATAGGTGTGATTGGTGGTGAAGGAAACACCGGCCAAGCCATAGAACTGATTCAGCACTCGATTGGTAACGCCGCCTTCGTCCTGCCCAACGTCGATGAGCTGGCTGCTGCCAGACTGGCGAATCACGGCAACCATGGACTGTACCCAGCGGCTGAACATGGCTTGCGCGAAGAGGTTGTAGTCGAGGGCGCGCACCTGGCGGGGGTTTCCGTAGCGCTCATAGGTCAGATCGGCAACGCCGGGCAGCGGGATGCTATCGAAGCTGCCCAGCTGTTCCGGCGTCTGTGCCCATGCGTCTGCGAGGGCGCTCAGGTCTTTGTATCGGTCGCGCAGCCACGCATGCCAGGCGCTTACTTCCGACGCATCCCCGTTGGGTACGTTTCCCTTAAATATCTGCAAGGGATTGGAGAAACTCGGCTCGTTAATAAGATCCCAGCAGAGCCATGGGACTTTGGCAAATCGCTTGACCACAGCGCGCACGTAGGCCTGCTGCGCCCGCAAAGCATCTTCATTGATATAGGGGTTGTTCTGCGGAGCGTCGGCCGGTTGGGCAATTACTCCGGAAGCGGGAGAAAATGCGAAGAAGGTGAAGTTGATCGAGATGCCGTAGCGATGGGCGCAGAGGAGAAAGGCTTCCAGGTTGCGCTGGAAACGTTCGTTGGGCTCGCCTGTTGCGGGCTCGATGAATTTGGCATTTTTCATCCATACGCCGGTGCGGACGAAGGTCACACCGTGCGCGGCCATCTCCTTAAAATCCTTTTCCCACCCGGCGGCATTGCGTGGGCCGGAGAAATCCCAGCCATTCTCTTCGGTGGTGAAGTAATTGGTGCCTACCGGGAAAAAAGGCTTTCCACCGCGGGTGAGGAAGTCGCCATTGACTCCCAGGGCTTCGCCTTGGTCCAGAGAACCACGGTCCGCGACCCAGAAACCATTTTCGTAGAACTCACGAAAACTTCCCTGCTGACGATAGGTGGCGTGGACCTTGTAGAACCCTGCAGGAAGCGGCGTATGAAAGGGCGGCGGGAGATCCGCGACCTGGCCGTTCTCAACCGCCAACGTAGCGCCGGCAATAACCTTGTCCGCGGATAAGAACTCCACACGTAAATCGCCCTTTGCAGGGGAGGGCTGAAGCAGATGCACCGTAATCTGGGGAGGCTCGTTCGATCTGATGACAGAGTAAAGCGTCTCCACCGATAGGCTGGTGGATCCCTGGCGCGCGTAACCGGCAGATTGGCGAATCAAAGCCATGCCATCCTGACTCTCCCAGTATCCTGTTGCAGGCTGAAAATCGAGGCAGACGATGCGGCTCCCGGCCATAGCCGCGCCCGGCGGGTGGTCGATAACGATCACGGGTGCTGCTACCAGCAGTCCGGTGGCGTCGACCATGTAGCCAAGGCCGTTAAGGCGGCCCTCCACGGTGAAGAACTTGTCTGCCTGAACCTTGGGGGTTGTGGCAAAGGAGTAGCCCGCCTTCCAGCTATAGTGAGCATCCCGGGGTACGGGCACTTCGTAGGTGTGGCGCAGATCCAGCACGCGAGCGTAGGTATCTTGCGGACGGCCCTGGAGGAAAATGCCGTCAGCCTGCGTGACTGGTACACGAAATGGCTGGCCGCCGAGGACGAGAAGATTTCCGCCGTGCTGCAGATATGTTTCGATCGCCGCCCAGGCATCGGTAGGAACAGCAGAGCCGTAAGGAAGCACGAAGAGCTCGGTGTGGGCTAGAGCACCGGGGACCTGCAAGGCCTTCAAGTCCAAAAAGGCGAGGTGCGGATCATTGAGCGCGGCGGAAAGCGTGGAGCGATTCAACGGCTGACTGGAGACGGTCGGGAATCCCGGCTGCCAGAAGACGGTTACTTGTGCCACAAGCGGAGAAGCGAGAAGCAAAAAGAAGACGGTGAAGCGGGAAAGTGTGCGCATGAGGATGCTTGGTGATTCATAGGTGCGTCCGCGCTGAAATTGTACATCCGGAGTGTGCGCCGAATGCACTTTGGTGCGCTTGGAGCAAAAGATGATTAAATACGTGCGTGCACTCAAGAAGGTCCGAAAGGCTCATCAACATGTCTTCCATCTCCCGTCGCAAGATGCTTAAAAGCACAATCGCCGGCACGGCACTAGCCTCCACTTCTTCTATTTCCTGGGCCCAGGAGAAAGCCGCAGCTCCGGCCGAAGGTCCGATCCAACGCAAGGGCAACATCCGGCAGTCGGTCTGCCGGTGGTGCTATCAAAAGATGAGCGTGGACGAGTTGTGCGCCTATGCAGCGCAGATCGGATTGAAGGGAGTCGACCTGCTGGAACCCGCGGATTATGAAACGCCGAAGAAGTATGGACTGATCTGCACCATGGGCTACGTCGAGGCGGGAACGATTCCTGATGCCCTCAACGTAGTTGCCAATCACGACAAGATCGAGGCAGGACTGCGTAAGAACGTCCCGCTGGCCGCAAAAGCGGGCGTGCCCAATGTCATTACGTTTTCTGGAAATCGCCGTGGAATGTCCGATGAAGAGGGAGCCAAAAATGTAATCCTGGGATTGAACCGGATGAAGAAAATTGCGGAAGACAATAACGTGGTCCTTTGCCTTGAGCTTTTGAACAGCAAGGTTAACCATAAGGACTACATGGCGGACCACACCGCCTGGGGCGTGGCGGTGATGCAGGAAGTAAATTCCCCCCATGTGAAGCTGCTCTATGACATCTATCACATGCAGATCATGGAAGGGGATTTGATTGCAACCATCCAAGCGAACATTCAATGGCTGGGCCACTTCCACACCGGCGGTGTCCCGGGGCGCCACGAGCTGAACGATAAGCAGGAGGTGCAATGGGATGGAGTGATGCGCGGGATTGTGGAATCAGGCTATAAAGGATACGTGGCGCATGAGTTCATCCCTACCGGCGATCCCAAAGCATCGCTGCTGCAGGCCGCCGACCTCTGCGATGTTTAGTTACAATCGATTGACAATCAATTGAAGCGGGTGCTGTATCATCTGGCTCATATTGGGAGGTGTGTGTGCGCAAGTTAGCCCTTGGTCTCACCTTGTTGGTCGCTGGAGTCTGCATGGCCATACCGGCGAAGAGCGTTTACAACTTCACCTTGAAGTCCATCGATGGGCCGCCGGTCAGCCTGGCGAGCTACCGAGGGAAGGTTCTTTTGCTGGTGAACGTCGCCAGCAAATGCGGTTATACTCCGCAGTACGCCGGCCTGGAGGCTCTCTACAGAAAGTACAAGGACCGCGGTTTGGTGATAGTCGGCATTCCGGCCAATAACTTCGCGTCGCAGGAGCCGGGCACCAATGCAGAGATCAAAACCTTCTGCCACAACAAGTACGACGTTACTTTTCCCATGATGGCGAAGGTCAGCGTGCTGGGCGAAGATAAGGCGCCGCTTTACGCTTTTCTGACGGATAAGTCGGTTAATCCGCAAATCGGCGGTGACATCAAGTGGAACTTTACCAAGTTTCTCTTCGACCGCGATGGCAAGCCCGTGGAACGCTTCGAACCGGCTGTCACTCCCGATTCACCCCAGGTTACGGCAGCCATTGAAGCCGCTCTCGCTAAATAGGGCAGTCGGCGATTGCTTTCGCATTTCTTGAGCAACTCCCAACCCAGTGGGGGCGCATTTAACGCATTTTTGCTAATACTGTGGTCCGGCGGGATCAGTTATGTGCGGCCATTCTTTGGCGGAATGGCCGCGTCGGGTTCAGTTTCCTGGTCTACACCATTAGCAAAAATGCTCTAGCGCCCCCACGATCCTGAAGTGCCGGACGCACGATTCATGTGCAATCCCCACATCATGCTTAGCGCACCTGAAGCGACTGCCTAACCCTTGCATCAAGGGCCGTCGATGAACACAATCCGCTTCTTGCCACCAGGATATATAGATGATGCCCACTCCAATCGCGGTAGCGTGGCATCTCGGCCGCGGGCAACGCTGGATAGACCAATTCAGTATAGATAGATCTATCGGGGTTCTTTAGGAGCGACTCCGCAAAGACGTCATAGCTTACGATTACGTCAGGGCGCATTTCGCTAACGAAGCCGGTTGGAATTTCGCCCAAATCGCCGGAACTCCTCTCACCGGGAACTCGCATGGGGTGGTACTTAATGGCCGATGGCGTAGCCAGGCCGACTGCATCAAGAATCTCACCTTCAAAGCCCTCTCCCAAGCCTCCGATCTCGGAACTCATCAGTCTAGCGGTTGGACATTCCTGATAGATGGAGCGTCCGACCGACAGATACTCGATCGTCCGGATATCGAATTTGTCCGAACCGTCGAACGAGGCGTTGTTAAGAGCGTAGGCTGCAAGTTCCCTTCCTGAGGTCAGGGGATTGATAAATGCCAGAACGGCCACGATCGCAATATATTTTCTCCACCCTCTGCCTTCGAATCCAGGTACGCTCAAGATAAGCCCTAGCACGATGAGCGTGGATGCGAGAGGCCGGTACCAAGGAAATATCAAAGTTTTCTTCCCTATGTAGCATAGATCCAAGAGCGCGCCAGCCGAGACCATAGCGCCAGGAACAATGAGCCTTCGCTGGAGTTTGCTTGTGGCAAACGCCAACAAGGCGGTCAACAGCAGACAGGTGCGCAACACAGCGAGAGGTTTGTCGAATCCAAGGCCCAAGGATCCGGCGGTACGAGCGTAGGAGCCTACATACACAGCTGCCTTTGCTCTTAGCGTGTTTGGAACTAAGGTCCCATATTGATAGAGGAGATACAGAGCTATTACCAGAAAGACGATCGCCGCGATAACGGCTGGCGCGACTTTGAGGCGCTTTGCGGCAAGAGCAACACCTGCCAGGACGACTAACACCGCGAAGTATTCGTAGCGAGTAAAGGCTGCAAGCACCAACAGGCTTAACCACCATATGTTCCCGATATCGAACAAGTAAATCGAGGCCAGCACCAGCCCAACTGCCAGGGTCGATTCCATTTGCTGGATGGTGCTTTGCAGCAAGATGAGAAAGACCGCTGTTGGCGGAATGAGAGACAGCAGGATCGCTCGAAGAGTGTCCAGATGCAAATTCCGGGAAATCATCAGGAAGCTCATAGTACAAGCGAGGCCCATGCTAGCTGCCTCAAGTGCCAGAGCCGCTGGAAAACCATGACAAAGCCACGCGCTGACACCAAGCAGAAGTGTCCACACAGGCGATGAAGTTACCATTACCCTTTCGCCTAGATTGAAGTATCCATGCCCAGTAGTCATGAGGTGTGTTGCTATGCGCAAATGGATATACGAATCGTCGGCTGCCAGAATGCGAAGGCGGTAATCAATGGAGAGGCAGATCAGAGAAGATGCGGCTAATACGATCCACGCTAGGGCGCTGTCGTACTTACGGAAGGATGTTGAAGCAAGCGATGCTGACGAATCAGGGGACATAGTGATACCTCGGGTGTTCGAACGTGCTCGGGCGATCGTGAAGGGGAAAAGAGCTAAGCCCATGCCCTTCGGAAAAACGAACCTCAGGGGCTGAAGCCCAAGTGTTTTAGTCTTTGTCGCGGCCCGACTAAACAGCTTGCGGAAAAGGCCGGGAGGGCGATGAAAGAAGTTCCCTCAGCGGCTAAAGCCGGACCTGCTTTTAATCACTTACGTACGGGCTGAAGCCCGTACCCTTCAAGAACCGGAGTTTTTCCGCAAGCTGTAAAGTCGTACCCTAATACAAAACCAAACCGGCGGCTTCTCCGCAGACGCTAGAGTGGCGTGGTGCCGCGCCTGCGGTAGAGCAGGCCGATATCGCGCCAAGTCCGAGCTACCTTTTCGTGGATATCCCACAGTTTCGCGGAGGATCTGCCTTTGCTCTGGATGGGCATATCGACGATCGGCCGAAAGCCAGGTAATGACTTGTGCGGGTAGGCTTTCAGGCCTTCGACCCAACGCGCGTCCGCCGCATACTCCAGGATGTCCGGCCAACGCGCAATCTCTCTTCGCACGACCACATTGGCCGTGTCGGTCACCTTGAGGCCCGGAGGGTCATGGAAGAACAGCCTTCCACGTCGCAGAATGGGAAAGAGGGCCCAAGGCGGACTGTCTTTGAGATTCGCCGCTATATCCTCAAGGATTTTGTCGTCAGTCAAGTAGTTGTCATCATCGAGCATCAGGCAATAATCCCCTGTGGCCAGTTCCCAGGCATTATGCCGGCAGGTATTGCCGTAGTTATGGTGAGGCACGGGGCATTTGATGACAGAGCGTTGGGAGTGATGGATCCGGGCTAACAGTGCGTGGTCGAGCTTGGCTCGATCGACCATGACGATGTGCTGCCAATCAGAATAGGACTGGCTGTCGACCGACTTACATGCTCGAACCAGGCTGCTTCTCTGGAGCGTGGGGGTAATGATGGTAAATCGCATGGTTCCGTTACCGAGGCAGGTTAAATGACGACAGATCGCAAAACCTGGTTTTCTGTCAGGGGAACTTCGAGCATGAGTTTGGCTGGACAGTTGAAGGGTGAGGACTCCAGGAATACGCCAGAGCGTCGCGGGATGCGGGTCCCCGGACCCTGCGGTTTGTCACGATTACGACGCACACCCGCGCCTGCATATACATGCTCGGTCGCGATGACGTAGCGGTAGCGGCGCAGCGATTTCAGCGTTTTCAGAATCTGCGCGTTGGAGAGATGCTGAAGCACCTGCCGCAGCAAACAAAGATCGCCCTGGGGCAACTCGTCATCGACGATGTTGATGCAGCGGAACTCGACTCCCGCGGCGCCGAAGTGTTCCTGGTTGTAGCGAATGAGATCGGGCACAACATCAACGCCTACGTAGTGAACTGCCGGACCTATGAATCGCGAACCCACAGCAAAGTCTCCACAGCCCAGATCCACCACGCGTCTTATATTGTTGTCCGCAATGAACTCACGGATCATCGCGCAGTAGGGGCCGATCGCTTCCTCGCGGATCGATCCATCTCCGGAGCAGAAGGGCCGATCCTCCAAGGATCCCCAGGCGTGTGTCCGGTAGATGTCGGTAAAGGCTTCGCTAACAGACAGCCGCTTATAGTAGGCGGCTTTCTGCCATCTCTGCCAACGGATGCGAACTGCCCGGACGATCCGACTGGATTCGAAACTGGACGTGGACATCGTGCGCTGCCTCTCAACTCCTCGATCAGGGCGGAATCGTTTCCGGTTAAAGGGTCGATACAACAGCCAAGTTATGATGCTGCCGCATACTCGGACGCGAGCTGAAACCAGAATTCATCGATCTTGCGGTGTACGGTCCGGGGATGGAATTTTGCTGCTTGCGCGTGTCCCTTGCTTACCTTCTCTATCGACAACGCGGGATTCTCACTTAATGCAAAGATCGATTCAGCGATCGATGTTTCATCGAGTGGGTCAAAATATTGAACTGCTTCGCCACCGACTTCCGAAAGGGAACTGCCGCGCGAGGCAATCACCGGGGTTCCGGATGCCATGCCCTCGAGCACTGGAATGCCAAATCCTTCCAGCAGCGATGGGACCAGAACTGCTTTGGCACGGCGGTAAAGCAACTGGAGCGTAGCGGTCGAAACGAATGGTTCGAACGCTACCTTCTGATTCAGCCGAAGCTCCTGCACCATTGCAGGGAATGAATCTCCCGCGCCCGCCAACCCGACGATGCGCAGATTCGTAGCGCCGGGCCCTACCATGCTGACGTAGCGGGCATAGGCCCTGAGGGCGCGCGCAGTGTTTTTGTGGGGCGGAGGGCCGGTCACCAGCAGGATATAGTTGTCCCGCTGCTGTAGGCTGCCCGGCCCCGCAAACCAGGACTCCGGGATGGTACAAGGAATTACGATAACGCGGGCTCCGGGAAAGTGTTCCAGGATGCGATCGCGGGAGAATTCCGAGACCGTGAGCACATAGCTGGAGCGGGCAACGGAAAGAGGAATAAGGCGCCGGCGGTAGCTGTTCACGATTCTCGCCCGGGGAGTGGTTGGCCCGAAGCTCTGCAGCAGGATCAGGTCGTGCAGCACCAACACCAGCCGGGTGTAGCGGGGCAACAGAAGAGGCGCTGTATTGTAAGGAGCGAGAAACACATCTGGTCTCCAGGGTCGGAGCATGCGGGGCAAGGAGGCCTGCTGCCAGATCAGATAGCGGCCGTTGCCGCCTTGCACGATGCCCGCGGTTAGTTTCTGCCTTTCTACCGGGGGGGCGTAACCCTGAAATTGGGCCCATTGGCTGTCGATCAGGTTGCGCAATTGCATGCCTTTGCCCGTTCCCCCATCGCCGGATACGAGCGCCCGGGCATCGTAAGCAACGCGCAGGGCAGCGCCAGGCAGCGTGGCAATGGATTGGGGGGCGGACTTGGCGCTCATACACGGTCCTTTCTCAAAGGGGTAACAGCGACAGTGGAAGGACAGGCAATCAAGCAGAGCTCCCCAGGGCCTGGGGCGCAGCCGAGGCCTGCAGGCGCAGCCACTCCTGCTTGAGGCCCACGCAGGCGATGACAAAGATCATCGAACCAAGATGCTTCGGTTCAAAAAGGAAGCTTTCGACGAAGTTGCAAATAAGGGTCAGGATGACGACGGCAAGGTACCACTCCACGGCGCGGAGTTGAGCATGGTCATGAGAGCGGAAGAGGCAAACACCGGCATCACGAAAGGCGAAGCCGAAGATCAGCAGCACAATTGCCAACCCCGCCGCACCCATCTCCAGCGTGACGTCGAGAAACCCGTTCTGCGCTTGCGCTAGAAGCCACGACACGGCAAGAATCACGCGATAGGACTCGCCCTCGAGGCCAAGCCAGAACGCCTGGTAACCGTAGCCGAACAGCGGGCGCCGGGAAATCGAATCGATGGCCGCGCTCCATATACCGGTGCGCCCGGTCAGACTCGAATCTTTTCCGAGCACGCTCAACAGCAGATCCGGTGTAGCCACAATCATCACGGTAACGACGGAAAGAGCCCCAAGCAGGAGGACACATAGGACAAAGTAGTCCTTCTTGCGAAAGCGATGCAGCGTCTTCATGATCACGAGATAGACAACGTAGATGGCGGTCAGCAGGTACGCGGTCGCTGCTCGCGAAAAGGCAATGGCAACCAGGCAAAAGACGATCTGTGAAGCGCGAACGGAGCGGAGAAACGAGGTGCGCCCGCGGTAAGACACCGCCATGGTCAGGAAAAATACCGCCAGATCTCCGAGGTAATTCTTGGCGCTGAAGATGCCTTTCCATGCCGTGGAATGCCCTCCCATCCTATCCAGTCCGTACTGCGGCAGAGCCAGGGCAAAGACGATACTGGCAACGATCGTCCCCGTGCCCAGAATAAGAAACAGCTCCAGTAGCTCATCGAACTGGTAGCGGGACATGATGTAGTACATAAGCAGAATGGCGGCCAGCAGCAAGGCAGCGGAACTAATGGTCCGGGTCGCTTGTTGCGAGACGGGAAAGAGCAGAAGCGCGAGGATAGGGAAACTGGTCACCAGCTTCATCTGCATACTTAGCCGGCAAACAGCCTGGCGCCGTTGAGCGACAACGATCATGCAGATCACAAACATCCACAGTTTGATGAGGCGCTCCCCGAGAATCCCGCTCTCAGAGCTGGTTGCAACCGCGCGCAGGGCGGTTGGGGCGTTGAAAAACGGTGAGACGCCGTCGAGAGCAAAATAGAGCAACAGCAGCAACAGACCCCAGGTCGAAGCGCGGCTCCAAATACCTGCGGACGGTGCGGCCGCCCTTTCCCTTCGTATGCGGTCATCTCTGAGCGTAATTTGACTGAGCGGCGAGGCAGTTGCCAAGACAGACTCCTGATGCGGAAAGAGGATCGAATCCATCAGTGGATGTATAGGGCAGCGGAGGTAGCCGAAGCCAGAATCCCCTGGCTATTCACTTCCAGGTTGCGCATGAAGCTGAAGGGAACATAGACCACATCGTCGGGCAGCAAGGCAACATCCGGCATCTTGCCTTTCTGCATCGCACTCACGGGCAAGTTAATTTCCTGCACTCCCTTGGGTGTCTGGCGCACCAGCCTTGACTTGCCGACGGCAGCCGTATGGTTGGCGTAGCCGGCCAGCGCGATGGCCTGCAATGCGGTCATTTTCGAGTTATTGGTATTGATCGGATAGCCGCCCGGCCTATATACATCGCCGAGCACATACACCACCGCGACCTTGGACACGATCACCGAATCACCGGGGTAGACCATGGGATCGTTGGACAAGGCGGTTTCGCCTGTATTGGAATAGTAGTAATCGACTTTTTGTTTGTCCGGGCCGAAGCGTTGAATGGTAATGTGGCGATCTGCGATAGAGGTCAGTCCGCCGGCCATCGCGAGGACGTCCACCACTCGGTGCGGAGTGTCGATCTCGTAGGTCCCCGGCTTCTGCACTTCCCCCATCACCGACGCGTACTGGGTTGCGTATGCGTCTACGATTACCGAGACCTGGGGGTGCAGCATGATACCGGCGGCCGCGAGTCTATGCTCGATTTGCTCAGCTGCCTGCCCTGGGGTCAATCCCGATACACTGACGTTGCCCAGAAAGCTGAAGGGAATGGTCCCGGTATCAGTGACCCGGGCGTGCTGTTCCATTTCCGGCGTGTCGTACACCTGAAGGTGGAGCAGGTCGCCGGGTCCGATCAGCAGGCTGTCCTTCTGCGCCGCTGAACTAGCTGCAAGCGAAGCGAGTAAGAGAATTAAGGTGCAGAACCGCTGTGGATGTTTCATCAGGCTTTCGCCGCCTCCCTTTCCCGTTGTCGCAACGGAGCGAATCCTTCAGCCGGCTGCTCTTTCACGCCGTTGACGACAATATTGATCTTGCGTCCGATGGTGGACTGCACATCTTCCAGCATGCGGTAGCTTTTTTCCAGTGCCGGCAAAGGCGTCTTGCCGTGCCGGGCGAGGAGCAGCACCGAGTTGACCATGGAGCTAAGCACAACCGAGTCGGTGAACTGCAGCAGGGGCGGCCCGTCCAGCAGCACGAGATCGTACTGTGATTCCCAAACCTTTAACAATTCCGCCATCTGACTGGACGCCAGCAGCTCCGCAGGGTAAGGAGGGAGTGGTCCGGCGGGTATGAGAGATAGCCCGGGAACTTCGAGCACCGGAATCACCGCGGATGCGCCGTCGTCCGGCGAGAGACCGGCGAGCACGGTACTTAACCCGCTGCTCGGGTCAGCTTCCAGGTTGCGATGAAGAAATGGATGACGAAGGTTGGCATCGCACAACAAGACCCGCTTTCCCTGCTGGGCAAAGAGAATGGCCAGGTTCCAGCTGAGAAAGCTTTTTCCCTCTCCTGCCAGGGGACTGGTGATCAGCACCGAACGTGGAGGCGCTCCACTGCGTGACAGCAGCAGAGAAGTGCGTAGTGAGCGCAGCGACTCGACAAACAGGGACTGCGGACGGTCTAATGCCGGCAATGGCGATTTCTCGATGCGGGCCGCTTCCCCAGACAGGGCAGGCAGCTCCTTTTGATAGGGCAGCGACGCAAAGCGGCAATGGGCCCAGTTCACGGGAGATCTCCCGCAGATCGTGAATTTTGGTGTCAGTCACGTCGCGCAGCAGTGCGGCTAAGACACCGAAGACCAGACCGGCGAAAAGCGATCCCAAGAGGTAGAGCATCACCACCGGCTTGGCCGGACTATCGCTGGCCTTGGCCCAGTCGACGATGGAGATGTTGGTAGAGTGCAGGCCTGCTAATAGTCCCGACTCTTTCAGGTGGCGCAGCATATCGTCATAGAGCGACCGGGTCTGGTCCGCCTCCTGGCGGACCATCTGGTATTCAATGGTCTTGTTGTTGAGTGCTTCGGCCTCGCTCTTGTCGGCGTTGAAATCGCGGCGCGTTTTTTCCTCCGCCTGCTCGGCCACCATGAAGTCGTTGTGCGCCCGCCCGGCCACGCGGCCCACCTCGGCTTGAATGGCCGCCTGCACCGCCGTCACGTTGCCGCGCAGCTCGGCCAGCTTGGGATAGGCCGGACCGAACTTGGCGGAGAGCTCCTGCAGCTGCCCTTGCAGGGTCGCCTCCTGCAAACGAAGGTTCTGAATCAAGCTGAGGGAAGTGGCGACGCCGGAGGAGGAAGCGCCGCCAATCGCGCTGCCGCCCAACCCCGAAATCAGCTCCGCGTTCCCGCTCTTCACGACATCATCGATCGCACCCTTGAGGATGCGGTTGGACTGCGCCTGGGCTTCGGCCTGGGTCGCCATCTGCAGCTTCTCGAGGGTTGGGCTATACGTCTGGTCCCGGCCCTCGCGATCGACCTCGCCCAGGGCGAAGACACCCGACTCCTGCTGCAGCTTCACCACCTTGGCCTGTAACTCCTGCGTCTTGGCGCGCAGCTCTCCCAGCTGTCCGCTCAACCAGGAAGACGCCTGCATGGTGGCGTCGTAGCGCGCCTGGTAGCCCTTCTCGATCAGGCCTTGCAGCAGGTGATTCACGACCAATGCCGCGAGCTGCGGATCGGGACTTAGATAGGACACGTCGATCAGGCGCGTTCCGGCGACCGGCTTTACCGACAGCCGGCGATGAAAGATCTTCAGCACGCGCATACGGCGATGGGGTGAGTTATCGAGCGTTGCGCCTGCTGAGTCAGCCACACCCCGCGGCCCCAGCAACCCGAACAACCAACCAACCGGCGACCATTTCGGCCGATAATCCTCAGTCTGTTCGAGGTGGAGATCTTCAATCACGCGCAGGGCAAGCGAATCGGACTGCAGGATCTGGGCCTGGGTTTGGATAATCATGTTTACTTCGAGGGCGTCGGACGGGGTATCCGCGCTATCCGTCTGGATGCCCAAAGCGCTGGTGGATTCTTTCTGTACTTCGATCTCGCCCGTTGACCGATAGCGCCGGGTAGAAACTGCGAGAGCCAGGATCGCGAGCAAAAAGAATGCGGAGAGGCTGGCGTAGATGATGATGCGCCGGCGAGCGAGCATCATGCCGACTTCGCGCAGTGTCAGCTCGGGAGGGGGGGCGGCCGCCGCAAGGACGAGGTGCGAGGGCTGAAACGCTAGCTTATCCAGGATATGAGACCTCCATCCGGCACCAGAAAGGGGATACGCCTGCTGGCGGATTGAACACAAAATGCTCGCATCAGACCGGCCGGCTCAGTACGGTAGCAAAGCGATCCTTCCAACGAAGGAAGGGCGACTCGACCCAGCGATACGATGCCCATGCCAGCAGGACCGTCAGCGCAAGTCCCAACGCTTTGGTGGCCAGTAGTTTCCATCCCCAGGCCGGATGGAGCAGGTCGAGTACGAAAAGAAGTCCGAGGAAATGCAGCATGTAAAGCCCGTAACTGATTTTGCCCAGGCGCACCACCCAGTGATTCCTCACCAGCTGGCTGCGACTGTGCAGGCACGCGTACAGAATGAAGACGGCGCCAACCGGGACCACCAGGCGTCCCAGCACGGCCCGCATGTCGACCGGTCCCGGCTGATCGATAAGCCACGCCGAGGCGGCAATCCACCCCGTGATTCCCACGGCCAGAAGCAGCCCACGCATGCCTCGAGTCAGCCTGGGCAAACGATCCGCGAACAGTGCCAGCAAGATTCCCAACGCCAGTGATCCACTGCGCGAGATGCTGCCGTAATAGACATACGACCCGCTCAGACCGGCCAGCGCGACACCGACCTGGCTCAGGGTGGCGAGTAGAAAGGTAACCACAGCGGCGACGATCATGCCCTGCCGCCCAAGCCCCTTCATGAGCACAGGCCATACCAGGTAGAACTGCTCCTCGATGGATACCGTCCACAGAGGACCGCAGACGGAGAACGGATGACCGAAGACTGCATTGATCCAGTTACCGACAAACAACAGGTAGCCGACCAGGTAGTACCAGGGAAGGCTCTGACCCGAGACGGTGTGGGCCAGCACAACGGCCACCGCCAACACGGCAAAGTAGAGTGGCCAGATACGCAGAATGCGCCGGATGTAGAACGACTGGAGCGAGATGCCGCCGGTCTGCTGGCGTTCCCGCAACAAGAGCGATGTGATCAGAAAAGCGCTCAGCGCAAAGAACAAATCCACCCCGGACGCACCCGACTTGGCGACCGCCCCCCACAACGGCGCCAACGGCAAGTGCAAACTGCGATAGAAGGCCGGCTGCTCGGGCAAAGTGTGATAGACGAACACACCCAAAAAGGCGTAGAACCGCAAGCCATCCAGCTCCGGCTGATAAAACCGATGCGGCTTATGCGCAATCGCCGCGGGAGCTTCGACCAGAGCCTGAATCAGTTGCGCCATCGTCAACGTCCTTCCAGCAACTGCGCAAAGACTTCTTCAAGCCGCCCGGTTTGCCGCGCCAGATTGAAGTGGTCCACGACATGTTTCCTGCCGGCAACGCTATAACGCCGCCACAGTTCCTCGTCCTGCATCAGCCGCAAAATTGCCTCCGCCAATGCTCCAGGGTTGCGCTCGGTCACCAGCAAACCCGTCTCCCCATGCTTCACTGCCTCCGGGATGCCTCCGCTGAGTGTGCTCACGACGGGCAGGCCCATGGCCTGGGCCTCGATAAACACCATGCCAAAGCCTTCGGCATCCCCCGAGGCTGCTATGACGCTGGGAACGCAGAAGACGGCCGCGCGCGCCATCCAGTCCCGGACCACGTTGGCTGACTGGGTGCCGAAAAAGCGACAGCGCACGCCCAGCGCAGCGGCGTGTGCCTCGTAGTCCGGCCGCAATTGACCATCCCCAATCACCACCAGTTCGGCCGCAGGGACGAAGTGCTGTACCTTGACCATGGCTTCAATCAGGCTGGCGCAACCCTTCTTCTCCACCAGGCGCCCGACAAACAGGACAACTTTGTCCCACCGCCGCGCCGCGGGCGGCTTAAACCGCTCCACATCGACGCCAATCGAATGCACGATGGTGCGCTCCGCGGGGTATCCCATCTCCAGGCCTCGTTGGCGGATGTACGCGGAGCAACTAAGGAAGAGCGCACCCTTGTTCTGCAGAGCCTGCCGGCCTTGCAGATACTCGCGACCCAGCCGTCTTGCCTTCATCGCCCGATCGCTCAGGGTCACGTCACATCCGTGCAAGGCGGTTACCAGCGGCACCCCGAGTTGTTCGGCAAGGTGCATCGCCGCATAGCCATCGGGAGCGAAGTGAGCATAGATAAGCCGTGGGGCTCGCGCCCGCAGCCGGGCAATCTGCTCCCGCGTAGGACCGGCATAGCGAAAGCGCAACTCGCGCAATCTTCCCCCCAGGCCGCCGTCATCGGCCGTCCAGCTTGTGTCTTCCGATAACGCAATCCCGGCCATCCTGCGCCAGCCCACGAAATAGGGCGAAAACCGCCGCATGGCTGCGGCTTGCGTCACGATAAACGTCTCCGAGGGCGCCAGCAGATGGATGCGGAAGATCAAAATGGTTCCCTGGCTCATGGCAACGAGGCCTCAACACGTCTGGCGTCAAGCACCTCGCGGTACAGTTGCTCGTATTTAGGTACGATCTGGGCCCAGGAAAACCGCCTCGTCGCCGCCCTCGCTACGTCGCCCATGCTGGCCAATTTCTCTGCCGGCATGGACAGAACACATTCCATCTGCCCCGCGAGGCCAGCCGCATCCTGACCAATCAGCAAGCCGCTCACTCCGTCTTCAACGATGTCAGGGTGCACTCCCACCGCGGTGACCACGACCACGGTGGCCGCGCTCATGGCCTCGATGGTCGACAGCCCGAAGCCCTCGTAACTGGAAGCGGAGACGAACAGGTTTGCCCGCTCCAGCAGACGGTACATTTCTTCGCCGCTGACGGCGCCATGAAAGCGGACCCGTCCGGTGAGCCCAAGCTCATCCACGCGACGCTCGAGGGTAGCGCGCAGCCCGGCAAAATCCGCGCCGATCCACTCCAGACGCATGCAGGGGTATCGGTTCTTCAGCAAAGCCATCGCCTCCAATACTTTCTCCACCCGCTTGTTCTCAGCCAGACGCGCGATGCCGAGGATCAGTCCCGGCTCGACCTTTTTCTTCAAGCTCCAAAAACGATCGATATTGGCTCCGTTCTCAATGACCCGAAGGCGCTCTGGGCGAACAATCTTCCCGAACATCGCGCGATCGTGCTGGCTCACGCAAACCACAGCCCCCACTCCGCCCAGAGACTGGCGGGTGACGGTCTTGAAGTAAATCTCTTTGAACGCACGCGCGCGCTGGGTATGAAAGAAACCGCCGTGCGTGCTAACGACCAGCGGAATGCGATGGAACAAACGCAGCAGGCTTAGATAATCCACGAAGAAGTCGATGGCGTGGATGTGCACCAGGTCATAGCCGCGGATCGCCTGCAGCGCGGCCGGCGCCACGGGATAGCGGCGCGGGCCCCAGTGGCGCATACGGCGCACCACTAGTCCGGCTTCGACCGATTCCCTGGGCGCCATGGCTCCGGTGGCAAAGAGCAAGCGAAGTGTGGCCACCTGCACTTTGTGCCCATTGTGCTGCAGGGCAACACTCAGGCCTTCGACGACGCTCTCCAAGCCGCCTCGGGCAGGAAGAAATTGCCGGGTAAGCTGCAGGATTCTCATGACGATGGCACCAGCGAACGAAACGCGGGCCGGCGCGCCATCCAATCGCGCAGGCGGCGGCGGGTGCGGCGGGGCAGCAGCCAGATGGCGAGAAAGATCGCAAAATCGCGGGGTGTGCTGCTGCCATGGCGCAAGGCCTCGAGCAACAGCAGATGGAATGCGCGCCATGCTCTCTGATCGGAAGCTTCGGCAGCAATTTGGTACAAGACAAAACCGGACAGAGCGCGCGGGGTGAACAGGGATCGATCGCGGCGCAGCCAGTCGAGCGAGTAGCGCCAATTGGATTTATTGCTTACGGTGGCGCGCGACTCTTCTATGTTGTGAATCGCCAGCACTTCATCGGCGAACACCACCTGGACCCCGGGCAGGCGGCCCAGGCGCAGCACCCACTCAGTGTCCTGGTGCTTTAACTGGCCGCTCTTGAACGGCTGCGCCTGCATCAGCGAGCGACGGACGAAGAAGGTCGATGTCTGGAGATATCCTTCGCCGCGAGTAAACGAACGCCGCGCCATAATATATTCGCCCAGCTGTTCATCGCTGGCCGGCAAGCGACGCGGCCACACATAGTCCTTGCCCGGTGTACGCGCGATCATCCTGCATGTCCCGATCAGGATGGACGCCTTGGATGTCCTCACTGCGTCGATCTGGGCCTGCAGTTTACCCGGCAGCCATTCGTCATCATCATCGAGAAACGCGACCCATTCCCCTGCCGCCATATCGACGCCGCGGTTACGTGCGTCTGATCCTCCCACGCTAGCCGCCAGCGCAAGCACACGCAGACGCCCGTCCTGCTGCGCTAACTCATCCAAAGTGATTCTGGTGGCAGGATCCTCGCCATCGATGACCACCACTACCTCGATCTCGCGCAGCGTCTGGGCCAGGGCACTACGCACCGCCCGGCACACGAGCTCAGGCCGTCCACGAGTGGGAATCACGGCAGAAACAACGATCATTGCTGAGGCTCCTTCAAACACAGAGCGGAGCCCGCGGTATAGAGCGCAAGGGCAGGATTACCGTGAGGTGAAGGAAGGCGCAGGCTTTTCCCTGAGCCGAAATCTGGTTGAGAGTTGTGGTCCACGGTACACCTACTCTGCTGTCGCTTTAACCGCGGTGCGGTGCTGACTGAAGTGTGGCGACGATCGCGTAATACGCCGCTTTCGGTTGGAAGTCGGCATCGAACGGTAGCGGCCGCACGGGTAAACCATCCGTGCGCGGCCGGTATCCGGCGATCCAGCTGAAGGAATCCGCAAGCCCCCATGTCACCACCCCTCGTACCGCCGGTTGATGCAGGGTCGCGCTAAGAAATCTGCTGTATATTTGTGCGACTGCCCGATCCCGTGCTCCGGCATCGGCTGGTAAGGTCGCATCCTGCACGTCCAGCTCGGTGACGAAGATTTTCATTCCGCGGCGCGCCAACTCGCCGAGAAACGCCTCGTAGCTAGCATCCCCTAAGACCGTGGCCTGATCGGCGCGCAGATGCGCTTCCAAGCCGATGCCATGGATGGGAACGCCGCGCGCCAACATGCCGTCGAGCAGTTTGAGCATGGCGGTCCGCTTCGCTGCGCCGAAGCCATTTGAGAGTTCGAGATAATTCTCGTTCCACACCAGCAGTGCGTTTGGATCAGCGGCCGCGGTCGCCCGGAACGCCCGCTCCAGGTAATCGACGCCGCAGTTTTGCAGCCAAAGAGTATCGCGCAGGCCATCCGGCCGGCGACTCGCGGGATCCAATACCTCATTCACCACGTCCCAGGAGTACAACTTACCGGCAAAGTGCCCAGCTACCGTATGGATGTGGTCCGTCATCATCCTTTGCCCATTGGCTGCCGTGAGCTGTGAGGCTAGCCACGCAGGCAGAGCATCGTGCCAAACCAGCGTGTGCCCACGTACCTTCATGCGGTTGGCAAAACAGAATGCCACGAACCTGTCGGCATTTCCGAAGTTGTACACTCCAGGTTGGCTGCTGAGTGAGTCCCACTTCATATGCAGTTCCGGTGTCGCGACATCGCATTGATTGACAAACAGCTGCTGATAGGCCGCTGATTGCACGAAGTACTTCAACGCCAGGCTGGAACCGAACATGAGGCCCTTATCTGCGGCCAGCCGCTGCAGCGGGACAATAGCAGCCTGGGCCGCTGTCCAGCGCCAGGTCCATTCCGACAAACCCAGCGCGCCCACTCCCCTGATGAATTCCCGGCGATCGATTTGTATCCCCTCGTTCATTCTGCTTTCCCATTGCATCCATTGCCGCGCAGTTGGACTAAGTCAATCGCCGCCTACCTGTGCGCCTGCTCGTAGTTTGATACCGTGGCGGTTGCGTGGGTAATCCTGTAACAGCAGGAGTAGGATGTACCACGGCTCAATGAGATAGCGGGTAAAGAGGCGACGGGGCTCATGGGCCAGTCGGAATATCCATTCCAGTCCCATCCGGCCTGCCCAACGCGGAGGTGTCGGTACCGCACCAGCGACATACTCGAAGGCAGCACCGCTAGAAGAAAGAATCACATGCGCTTTCAGCCGGGCACAATTCTCTTGCGTCCAAAACTCCTGCCGCGGCATACCCATTCCCACCATTAGCAAATCAGGCCTGTACGCATTAATGCGCGCTATCAGCGCTTCATTCTCGTCACTGTCCCGGCGCGCGTCGAAGTATCCGTCGCTCACCTCTATCTGCAGAGCCGGATAGAGCTTACGTAACTGCGCAGCGCCCCTCTCCGCAACCTCCGGGGGCGACCCCAGATTGAAGACGCGCCAGCCGCTGCCGGCAGCCAGTTCCATCAGAGGACCCATCCAGTCCGCTAGAGTGACTCGTTGCTTGCGCTGCAGAGGGTAGCCGTAAAGCCGGCCCAAAGCCACTAGTGGCATACCGTCCAGGTAGGTACAGTGAACATGGGAGTAGAACTCGCGCAGCTTTGAATGCCTATGGAACAGGTACACACTATGCAGGTTGTGGTTCGCAATAATCCATCTTTGGCGCTCGCGAATTCCCCGTTCCACCAGCTTGTTCATTTCCGGCATCGATCGGGGCTGTAGCGTCACTCCCAGGAATTCGACTGTATCGGTGATAGTTTCGGACTCCGGACTTAGAGCCTTCATGCGGGGGAGTCTCCTAGTGAAGTTGCTGCAGTTCATCGGTTACGTCTAACATCGGGGCCTTGGAAGCCAAGACAGAAGCGAATGCGAAAGACAATAGTGCTATCGGGTGATTACGTTCGTTCTTTAATCTTTGCAAAAGGTGACAGAACGGCTAGTGGAAAGCAACGGTGGCTTTTGAAGAACCCTGTACTGAGCAAGAACCACGTTCCAAATTGAAACTGTGGTGTTTCATTTTGAGCATATGTTGTTACCGGTTATAGCTGGGCACGGTTGGACCATGGCGATCGCCTTAGTTTCACTTAGACAAGGGCGCCTATTGTTAACTGCGCAGTTCAGTGCATGTGCGTACTCTGTGCCAAATTGGCACAACGAGCAGAGTCAGCATCGCAGCCTATTCAACCGCGCAGAACCTTCGCCGATGAACGCAGCACTTACAACCATCGTGTGCCATAGGAACAGTTCGAGGCTAAGCCGGCGCCGGCTCCTTGAGGGAGCAGCTTCGTGGGCAGGGCTCGCCTTCGCTCAGGGTTGCGGCTACACTTCGAACTACATCTACGCTCCACCGACCGGCAGTCCCCTGCCCGTAACTCCCGGTCCTGTCGCCCAGGCTTCCCTGACGGTGACAGCCACCTCCAGTGGGACCATTCCGCCGCGCTTCATGGGTTTGAGTTATGAGAAGTCAGCGATGACATACTCCTATTTTCATGTGTCCAATCGGAACCTCATTGCGCTCTTTCGGCGCCTTGGCGACGGGGTTCTTCGCATTGGGGGCGGATCGGTCGACCATGTATTGTGGACGCCTAACTCTACGGGAACCCATTTACAGGTCACGCCGGTTGAAATCAAGGCTTTGGCCGGCTTTCTCCAAGCGACCGGCTGGCTATGCCTTTACGGTGTCAATCTCGCGACCTCCACTCCGGCCCTGGCTGCCGAAGAAGTTGCTTATGCAGTCTCTGTTCTGGGTTCAAATCTTCTCGGCATCGAAATCGGCAATGAGCCTGACGAGTACGGCGCACCGGGTAATTTCTTTGCTGGTAACTGGACCTTCGAGGACTTTCTTGCTCGCTGGAACATGTTTCGCTCCGCGATCCTCCAGTCTGCGCCCCATGTAGCCATCACCGGCCCGGCAGCGGGCGGGGGGAACCACATCGCCACCTGGACATTGCCGTTCGGCCAGGCAACTACGACAGCCGAGATCACATTGCTGACCCAACACTACTATCGGGCCAGCGGAGGAAGCCCGATCGCCACCGCGCCCTTTCTCATCAGCCCAGATCCCCAACTCATCGGCGAGCTAGCACTGCTAAGCACGGGGGCTGAGCAACTGGGCATCCCCTACCGGATAAGTGAGTGCAACTCCTTTTACAATGGCGGCGCTCCCGGCGTCAGCGACAGTTACGCTTCCTCGCTGTGGGTGATCGATTTTCTTTTTGACGTGGCTTTTGGTGGGTCTACCGGGGTGAACATGCACGGCGGCGGTAACGGGCCCGGCTATACCCCGATCTCAGATAACGACGGCGGGGTGGTCGAGGCGCGGCCCGAGTACTATGGTCTGCTCTTCTTTACCCTCGCTGGAACGGGCACTTTGCTCGAAACCCAACTCTCAGCCGGCAGCGTCGATGCCACGGCGTACGCGGTGAGGACCGCGACCGGTGGCCTGAACTTGATGGTGGTCAACAAAGACACGCTGCAGAACCTGGTCCTCACCATCGAAACCAATCAGAGCATCCAGACGGCTACGTTACAAACGATGACAGGACCGAGCCTGGCTGCCACATCCGGTGTTACCATCCAGAGCGCCACCGTGAACCCGGACGGTAGTTTCTTCCCCGCCAGCCTCGGCACGCTGACGCCGGCGGGTTCGCAGACGACTTGCTTCATCCCCGCACTCACCGCCGCGCTTATCAGCATCACCTGATCGGGCTGGAAACCCAGACCCGCATCGGTGCACGAAGTTGTCGTGTCTTTTTGGGACTTCAACCTTGTGTTCTTGACGAAATTTTCTCGACACTCCGCGCCACCTCTCCTAGATTTGTCTGGGAAGGTTCTCCATCTTGCTGTAGTACATGAAGCGCCTGCGACGATGAAGTTTGTATTCTTGACGTTGCATTGCGGTTTCAAATTCTCCTGATCATTTCAAAACGCCTGGAAGCATAGTATGCAAAACCGCATCTCTCACGACTCTCTTTCCACTGTCCACGTGCCATCGACCTCACTGTCAGATTCCGACGGTAATGGTTGCGGGCAAGGTTGCGCGGCAAAGCAGCCAAGCCCGACCAAGCACATCCTGTTGATGACCGCGACCATCACTCCTCACAATGCGCGGAACCTGGCGCGCACGGATCCGACGGCCCGGTTGCAGGATTACCACGAGGCACTCAGCTTCTACCTTGGCTTGATTGATCGTCCGCTGCACGGGATCGTCTTCGTCGAGAATTCCGACAGCGATGTAACCACTTTGCGGCAGTTGGTTGCTTCCCGCGGCTTGACCGGGCGGGTCGAGTTCCTGTGCAACTATGGAGTTCACCTTTATTCAGAAAAGGGACGCGCCCACGGCGAGTTCAAGCTGCTGGATTACGCCATGGCGACCTCTGTCATGGTGATCGATGCTGACGTGAACCATGTGGTCTGGAAGATTACCGGTCGATATACAGTGAAAAACCTGGCCTCGATGATCGCCAGTGCCCCACGCGGATTTGACGCCTACGTGGACATGAAGGACCATCCCAGGCGCTGGATGGACATGCGCCTGATGGCCTGGACTTCGGCTGGATACGATCGCATTTTCCGCGGCGTTGCCGACGATCTCGACTCCAAGACACACGAGATGCTTATGCGAGAGTACTTGCCGAGGCGGGCCCAGGGCGCGCGCCTGGTTCCGCGCTTCTGCAAGGAACCTTTCATCGATGGCGTTCGCGGCTGGGACAACAACAATTACTCCAAGGGCAGCGAACTTCTCAAGTGTTATGTGCGCAGTGTGGGCCGCGTGCTGGCTCCGTGGTATTGGATGTAGTTCCTACCTGCAGCATGTCAACCGAAAGCACGGTTCGTCGAACTACTCGAAGGTCTGCCGGGCGTGCACAAGATGGACTAAAGCAGTTTCGCAATTGGTGTCGACCGAAGTGATAGGCCTTTTCGTAGTTTTCTCCCAAAGAAAACCACACCTCGCGATCTTTATCAGGCCACAGTAATTGCGAAATTGCTCTAGAGGCCCTTCATAGAGAAGAACAAGGTGTGCAGAAGAAT
This sequence comes from uncultured Acidobacteriaceae bacterium, assembly GCA_963743365.1. GTDB lineage: Bacteria > Acidobacteriota > Terriglobia > Terriglobales > Acidobacteriaceae > PALSA-350. The sequence goes on along the minus strand of CAVUQE010000004.1, from coordinate 140,193 downwards.
CGCGAAATCGAGAAAGATGCCGCGGTTCTCGATATAGTACAAGTCGTACTCGATCGCCTCGTGGATGGTGAACTTGCGGTCGCCGCTGAGCTGCCACAAACCGGTCAACCCCTGAGGAACGGAGAGCCTGCGACGCTCGAGTGGGGTATACGTGTCTGTAATAAATGGCATCTCGGGACGAGGACCCACCAGGGACATCTCTCCCGTTAGGACGTTCAGCAACTGAGGGAGTTCATCCATACTGGTTCTTCTCAGAAATCTTCCCGCCGGAGTAATGCGCGTGTCGTCCGAGCTTTCGGGGGAGCGCCCGTACTTGGGCGTGTTTACATACATGCTGCGAAATTTAAGCATGACGAATCGTCTGCCCGATTGGCCCGTCCGCTCCTGGCGAAAGAAAACCGGTCCGCGGGAAGTCGCCTTCACCATAACGGCGGCAACCAGCCAGATCGGGAGCGTGAGCAGGATGAGCAGAGAGGACAAGACCATGTCGGCAACCCGTTTGAAAAGAATGTAAGGCAGCGGGTGATCGCCATCGCCATCGAACGTCGTAACCATGAGACCGTCAATCATCTGCACCGATGTGGAACGCTCGGCAAAGTTGGGGTGACCTGCGCCCACCAAAGAGACCCTGACTCCTGCTGCGGACGCCAGAGCCAGAAGCTCGTGCATGCGTGGTTGAGAAACAGTTTGGGTCACGAAGATCTCCTGCACGTTCAGAGAGCGCAGAAGAGATTGCGAGAGCGGCTCGGAAATGACGGGTACGTGGTGTTTCAGGCTGTAATCGTGGCTATAGATGACACGGCGGCTATCGAACCCGCTTTCATCGAGAAATCCAACTGGTATCTGGCCCAGGTGGGGAGAGTGGAGCAGGTAAGAGAAGAGGCGGCGCGTCTCGCGATTTGTGCCGCAAATGAGCACCCGGCGCTGGTGAGCCGCGAACGAATTCCAATCACAAATGATTCTGCTCGTTGAGTATTTCTGCACAATCAGCAAGAGCGTGGAAAACGCCCAAAAGTAGGTTAGGAGCAGGCGCGGCATATTGGCCTTGGTGAAGTAATTGCCGACCGAGAGCAGTGTCAGGCCGTAGACGGAAATCCTGAGAATACGTGCCGTGTCTGCTACCTGGAGCAGGGTGGCGCGCTGAGTATAGAGGTGATGGGCCTGGGCGAGAATCACGAACGCCAATCCGTACTTGAGAGAAAGCTCGGCACATAGGAACCATGCGTCGCGCAGGTTTAATGGCCGGTACAACTCATAGAGCAAGATCCCAGCGATGCACGCGATCGTGATGCAACAGAGATCGAGTAGCGCGTGAATCGCCGCCCCCATAGCTCCGCGCAGAATCAGGAGGGGTTGCTTGAGGACTGAGGGAGGGCGTAACCCCACCTGCTCTGCAGAGGGTATAGGAAAACCGGTCGCCATGAACTGCCGCCTGTGGTTCTAGTAGACTTCGATCAACTGCCTGCCGCAACGTGAGTCCGCAGTATTCTGATCTTGCGGTCACGAAAACCCGAACGTAGGAGATTCTTCGCGCTGAAGACTAAACGACAATAGGACTTCCGTTGGCGGCAGCAAGAGCTTCCCGCTTAAGTTTGCCTGATTAGTAGAAATGCTTCGGCTTCCGGTATCGGAGTTATCCAATTTGTTTAATGGTTCTCACTTAGGCCATCACCGACCGAACGCAAAGTTATTTATGCGCCGAAGACTTACTACACCAACACTTGGTTACTTCGGTGATGATCCATGCCAAACGGTGACAGAATGCGCTGTGGAAATCAACTTTAGTTTGAGAGAAGTAATACATAAGTAAGTAAAGATGTCCGAGTCTGAAGCACAACTGTGCTATTAAGACGCAGTTTGATTACCACGCGCAGTTATGGTGGCAATTTTGCCCGATGCTGGTGATGAGCTTATCCGGGAGATCGCGGTTATCCAGCGTGTGGTCCGAGATGGGCATGGAGCCGCCCGGGCATGCTTATCCCTCATGTCAGAAAACCAGGGATGAAAGCAGTTCGTGCGTAATCGATTCTCGGCCGATGCAAGTCTATATCCGGATACGAAGAAGGGCTTGATGCACGATCTGTTGCGAAGCCGGTTGGCTAAGAACGCCGGCTGGATGTTTCTTGGCCAGGGCGTTAACTTCGCGGTGCAGGCGTGTTACTTCATCTTGCTTGCCCGCTTGCTCGGCGCGGATCAATATGGAATCCTTGTGGGCGCCGCGGCCGCAGTTTCCCTGCTTAGCCAATACAGCATGCTCGGCTCGGGTGTGGTTATGCTCCGCCAGGTGAGCCGGCATAAAGGTGAATTCGCGCAATATTGGGGCAACGTGCTCATCACCACTTTGAGCGTTGGTTTTCTTGTCATCCTGGCATTGGCCCGATTCGGCAAGTGGATGGTCGGCCCGGCGAGCGCATCAATCATCGTCCTCGTCGCAGTGGGCGAGTGTACCTGTGCGCGAATCGCCGAGGCTGCCGGCCAGGCTTTCCAGGCGTTTGAACAGCTGAAGCATACGGCCGCGCTCACCTCGCTCACCAACATGGCGCGGCTGGTGACCGCAGCGGGCATGGTGCTCGTTCTCCACCATGCGACCGTCCGCCAGTGGGCAATCGCTTCGCTCTTCGTCTCTTGCCTCTCCGCGGCGATGGCGCTGGCCCTGGTGACCACCCGTCTGGGCTGGCCCAAGTTTGACTTTCGCCTGCTTCGGGAGCGAGCCCTGGAGGGCCTTGGCTTTTCCGTCGCCGCCAGCACTACTTCGGTTTACAACGACATCGATAAGACCATGCTCAGCCGCTACGGCATGCTGGCGGCGGATGGAATTTACAGTATGGCCTATCGGGTCATCGACGTCAGCTGCACTCCCATCCGCGCGCTGCACTCAGCCGCTTTCCCGCGCTTTTGCCAGATGGGCAGGAGCGGGGCGCGGGGCTCGATCGCTTTCACGGGCAAATTGCTAAGCAAAACCTTGCCCTTCGGGCTGCTGGCGGCCACCGTCATGTTTCTGACCGCACCCATCATTCCCCACGTCGTAGGTCCCAGCTTCGCCGGCAGTGTCTCTGCGCTGCAATGGCTGTGTCTGCTGCCGGTTTTCCGCAGCCTCCACCTCGGAGCTGGAGACACGCTTACCGGCGCCGGCTACCAACGCTACCGCACCGCCGCCCAGCTGGGCGCGGCCGGGCTCAACTTCGGCCTCAATCTTTGGCTCATCCCAGCTTACTCGTGGCACGGAGCCGCCTGGTCGAGCCTGGTAACGGATGGCGCCCTGGCCGCCGGCAACTGGGTCCTTCTCGGCCTGCTGATTCGCCACGAGAACCACCCCTCCCTGGAGTCACAGGCCGTCGCGATCTAAAACCACCAGAAAACGTCGATCGGTATGATATGTGGATGTTCCCTGGATGCCTTCCAGGAGAGGTTGCATAGTATGCGCACGCGCTGGATCATGGCGGCACTTTTATTTAGCGTTCTGGCACCCGGGCAGACAGTACAGCAGAAGGCGGCTGAGAAGACGCTGGCGCGCAAGGCGCAAGCCGAGTGTGATGCTCAAACCGCAAGGGTCGGCAGGACTTTTACCGCGGTGGTGAAGGAAACTCGGGTGTACGCTGTTTTCTACTCGCCCAGATATACAAAATGCCTGGCGGCAGTCTACCTTCCCCTCGGTAAGGATCTCATCGTGGCCAGCGTGATCAATTTGGATAGTGCCGCGGGAGTGCAGCATATCGTTTGGGAAAATATGTTTGCCAAACCTTTTGATGCGATCTCCGAACTCGATCGGCAGATCGACAAGCTAAGCAAATGAAACGGGGCGTGTCCCGGATTTCCTGTACGCTGCGCCGGACACGACCGCGTGTGCGGCTTTCAGTAGGGAAAGCCGCATGAACTTTGTCAACGCCACCAAAATCCACAGAACATCCGGGATGTCCCGGATTTCCTGTACGCTGCCCCGGACACGACCGCGTGTTCGGCTTTCAGTAGGGAAAGCCGCATGAACTTTGTCAACGCCACCAAAATCCACAGAACATCCGGGATGTCCCGGATTTCCTGTACGCTGCGCCGGACACGACCGCGCGTGCGGCTTTCAGTAGGGAAAGCCGCATGAACTTTGTCAACGCCACCAAAATCCACAGAACATCCGGGATGTCCCGGATTTCCTGTACGCTGCGCCGGACACGACCGCGCGTGCGGCTTTCAGTAGGGAAAGCCGCATGAACTTTGTCAACGCCACCAAATTCCACAGGACATCCGGGGTGTTCGCCCTCAATCGACCCGGTGTCCTCGCGCTCCAGGCCGGTTGTTTGGCGGCGCTGGTTTTGGGTGTCGTCTGGAATGTGCGCTTTGCCGTGGCCGACCTCGCGGCGCGCCGGAATCAGCCGGACAGCACTCGTTTGGCCATGCGGTGGATGCCTGTGAACGGGGCCTATCCGGCGCAACTCGCCGATGAAATCTATGCCATCGATCCGGCGGCGGCGAAGTCGCTGCTGCAAAGGGCAGTGCAACTCAATCGCTATGATGCGTCCAGCTGGATCCAACTGGCACTTTTATCCGAGGCCGGCGACGATTTGCCGGGGGCGGAGAAAGCCCTGTTGCAAGCTGGGAGCGTGGATACCACCTTCCTTCCCAGCTGGTCGCTGGCAAACTTTTATTTTCGCCGGGAGAACCCTGGGCGTTTCTGGTACTGGGCGCAAAGGGCCGCCCAGATGGACCCGGGCGACGCGGCGCCCCTATTCCGCCTGGCTTGGTATGTGAGCCCAAACGCAGGGGAAATCGCGAGCCGCCTGCAAATAAAAAGGGCGCCGCTCGCTGCACAATTCGTGAATTTTCTAATGTCTCAAGGCGATGCCAAGTCGGTCACGGAGGCGGCAGCGCAGCTGCTGACAGCAAACAACGAGGTCCAAACCCTGCTGGGAGTCTGCGATTGGCTGATGGCGAACAAGCGTCCCGACCTGGCGCTACCCCTGTGGAATGGGCTTGCGGCGCGCGGTCAGATATCGTATGCCCCGCTCGGGCCCACAGACGCAGTCACCAATGGCAGCTTCGGAAAGTCGCCCATGTCCCAAGGCTTCGACTGGCACCTTAAGTCAGTTGAGGGGGTAAGTTCATTTCTGAACGTCAGCCCGAAGGCGCTTGGTTTCGAATTTTCCGGCGACGAGCCGGACGGTTTTCTAATCATGGACCAGACCGCCCCGGTGGAAGAGCGAAAGGGCTACGCCCTGGTCGTGGATTACGGGACCACAGGCATTGCTCCCGGCAGCGGACTCCAATGGTCGGTGACGGACGATCGATCAGGCGCTGTGCTGGCCACGACGGAAAGTCTTTCCGCGGAGCAAGGAGGCAAAGCATACGCTTGCTTTACCACTCCGGATGGAGCCGCATTCGTGCGTCTATCGCTGCTTTACCAACGGCAGCCGGGCACGGTGCGGGTGGAGGGAAAGCTCGCCCTCAAAGAAGTCAGGCTCACGGGCGCCACGACAGAGCATTGCACGGGGAAGAAAATCTCCACTTCCAGGGCTGATTCTCCTGCATTCTGAGACTACACTCAAGAAACAGCAAATGGAGGGGTGATCGATCGTCTACCTGGCGGAGGGATCGAGATGACTTTCAGGATCATGAGGCGTATAACTGCGCCAACCGGTACCTGCAACTACCCGCGGCCCGCCAAAGACTGGATTAGACGTTCTTCCACATCCGTCATGACGCAGCTCACGATTGCCGCCATCCAATTTGCCTTCCTACAAGCGTGGGATAGCGCTCGCCGCTGCCGTCGCGTTGTGGCCCGCTTGGGTGTGTCTTCTTGCGCCGTCTGGTTTCTCGCGCTGGCCGGAACCGTTTACGCCCAACAGGCTGAACGAACTCCCACGGTCCCGAATCTCGATTACGCCTACTCCAATTTGCCCACCCAACCGGTGGGGCCCGACGATCTGTTGGCGCTCTCCGTCTACGATTCCCCAGAGCTGACGCGCACTGTGCGGGTGGATGCCGACGGCAATATCCGTCTGCCCATGCTCAAAGACCCCATTCAGGTTCGGGGAATGGTTCCCTCACAGCTTGAATCGGCAATTGCCAAAGCGCTGACCAAGGGCAATGTGCTGGTTGACCCCATCGTGACCGTGACCATCGTCGAGTACCAGAGCCGGCCGGTTAACGTAGTGGGGGCGGTCAAGAACCCGTTGGTCTTTCAGGCGACCCGGCCCATTCCGCTACTGGACGCGATCGCGCGGGCAGGGGGGATAAGAGAAGATGCCGGCTCCGATATTGTCGTCAGCAAGGAAGTCCTGCGGGACGGAAAGCCGGCCAGAATCACGCAGACCATACCGGTGCGCAAACTGATCGACAATGCCGATCCCGCCCTCAACGTGCTGCTGCATGGCGGCGAGGAAGTGCTGGTTCCCGAGGCGCTCAAGATCTACGTGGTGGGCAACGTAAAGAAGCCCGGAGCATATCCGGTAAGAAATGATGAAGAGACCACGATTCTGCAGCTGCTGGCTCTCTCCGAAGGGTTGGCACCCTACTCCGCCAAGGTTGCCTATGTGTATCGCAGGTCGCCAGGCGGCAGCAAGACAGAAGTGCCCGTCCCCCTGGCAAAGATCATGAAGCGCCAATCGCCGGATATGCCTCTGCAGGCCAACGACATCCTTTACATTCCGGATAACAACGGAAAACGTCTCACAGCAGAAACCTTGGACCGGATCGCTGGGTTAGGGGCCGCAACCGCTACCGACTACATTATCTGGCACTGAGACCACCGCCATGCGTAAAGAAGAGATCGCGATTCCAAATGAGAGAGCGGATGAAAGCGCAAGCGCTTTGGAGCGCAGGGCGGCTTCGCCACGTATGGTTCTGCCTCCAATCGAAAAGGAGGCGGCGCTCAATGGACCATCGCTTTCGCAGTATCTGTGGACCGTTAAGCGACACCGCTGGAAGCTGCTGGCGTTCGTAGTCTTCTCTGTCATTGCGACAGTCATTGTTTCCAAGCGGCTGACTCCGCTGTATGAGTCTACGGCGGTGATTGATATCGACCGTCAGACGCCGGCTGCCGTTCTGGGCGCCGAGAGTACAAACGTGGTCAACTCGACGGATGTGGAGAATTACCTCACCACGCAGGAGCAGATCGTGCAATCGGACGCTGTTTTGCGTCCGGTGGTCGAGAAGTACCATCTCCTGACCCCGGCGATGCGCAAGCTGGCGAACGATAAGCTGCTCTCCTCGCGGCTCAAAGACGCGCCGATTGAGCTACACGGCTTGAAGATCACTCGTCCTCTGCATACGTTTTTGCTGCTTATCACCTACCGATCGCCAGATCCGCAGCTTTCCGCCGATGTGGTGAACGAGATTGCCCACAGCTACATACGGCATACCTACGACATCCGGTATCAGGCCGCTTCGCAGATGACCGGGTACATGGAAAAGCAGCTGGAGGAGCTGAAGGCGAAGATGGAGCGCTCCGCGGGGGCGCTGGCCAACCTGGAAAAAGACCTGGATGTAATCAACCCCGAGGAGAAGACAAATGTTTTCTCCGCCCGGCTGCTACAGCTCGACAACGACCTCACTGCAGCGGAGGTCGACCGGGCAACGAAGGAGGCCGCTTATAACGCAGTGAAGAACGGCTCCTTGCCGGCAGCCGAAGCGTCGGAGCAAGGGGAGCAGTTGCGCGACCTCGAGGCCAAGTTGAACGATGCGACGGAGAAGTTCGCCGAGGTCAAAACACAGTTTGGATCGTCTCATCCTATCTATAAGAAGGCGGCCGGGCAGGTAGCGCAATTGCAGTGGGAAGTCGACGTTCTGCGGCGGAGGATCGTGGAACGGGTGGGTGTCGATTATAAGCAGGCGGTGAACCGGGAGGATCTGCTTCGCCAGGACATGAGCCAGGCGAAGGTTGAGTTTGACCAGATGAACGCGCGGTCGTTTGAGTACAAAGCACTCAAGCAGGAAGCGGATACGGATAAGGCGCTATATGAGGAGCTTATCCGAAAAATTCGTGAGGCCGGCATCAACGCCAGTTTTGAAAGCAGTTCGATCCGGCTGGCGGATGTGGCGCGGCCTGCGCTTTATCCCTCATTCCCCAAAACAACGCTCAATGCATTGCTGGCATTATTTGGATCGGCCATCATCGGCCTGAGCATTATTTTCCTCCTTGATGCGCTGGATACGACGGTCGTCGACAGCGAACATCTGCAACGCGAACTGCGCGTTCCCCTGCTGCCTTCGCTTCCCGTGGGTAAATTTACTTTGGGAAGTTTGCCCATGCAGGAGTTACGAAATCCGGACGCCAGGTTCAACGGGAATTCGGCAAAAGAGATCCTGGCAGCGCCGAACGCAGCTTTCGATGAAGCCATTCGTACTCTGCGAAGCTCTATTTTGCTCTCCGGCGGCTTGGAGCATCACCCGAGGAGCATCCTGGTGACTTCGGCTTCCCCGGCGGAAGGCAAGTCGACGATCGCGCTCTACCTGGCAGCCGCCCACAGCCAACAGCAACGGAGAACGCTATTGATCGACGGTGACATGCGACGGCCGGTCATCAAGCTGGGAGTTTCCAACGACCGTGGCCTTTCCGATGTGGTGAATGGAACGATGCACTGGAAAGAAGCCGTGCAGACGCCGTACGCCTATCCCGACCTGGACGTTCTGTCGGCTGGTCCATCGTCGCGAAGGGTCGCCGACAGGATCGGGATTGTGCTGCGATCGATTTTGGATGAGGCGGAGCGTGAATATGACCTGGTGGTCATTGACTCGCCTCCCCTGCTTGGTTTTGCGGAACCCCTGGAAATTGCTGCGTTGGCAGATAGCGTGATTATTGTGGCCCGCGCCGGGCGCACTAATCGTAGCGCAGTGGCCAGCGTGGTGGAACAACTCAAGCGGGTGCGCGCTAATATCATAGGCATCGTTCTCAATGGGGTCCGGGCAGACATGAGCTCCCAGTATTACTACTACAGTCCTCGCTATTACAGTCACTACACGACGCCCGATCGCAACCGCTAGTGTCGTGAATATTCGAACGCCCCTGAGAGAACCTAGGTGGAGAGCGGGTTCGCTCCCGAAGATGACCTCACACTTCCCAGCCAAGACCGCAGGATGCAAAGCGATATCGATGGCAAAGCCTAATGTCGTTTATCTGTGTGTCTGGTCGGGCGACGCGGGCCGCGCGCGCGATCTGGTGAGCAGACGTTATCCTGGGATCGAGATCGTAGACCTCCCGCATCGCAGGCTACGAATCAGTACGTTTAGGGAGCGGACTCGCCTGCTTCGCGGCCTTCACGCCCGGGCCATTGTCTTCTATTTTCAATCCCTCGATGATTTGAAGCACAGGGAGATTCTCGAGTGTTTCCAATTCTTGCACCGATGCCAGGAAACGGTGATGTGCGACAGGAGCGGCCGTTGGGAGTCGATCTACAATCTCGATCTCCTGCGATCGATCCCCCAAGTTCTGCTCAGCATCTTGCTTGATGTCAAGACTCTGGTTTTCTGGTGGATTTATCTCCGACTATGGCCACGACGTGCGATGCCTTTTGCCGACACGAGCGCAACTAGCCCTGAGGCCGCCTATTTGATTCCCACTCCCGCAAATATAGGCTCCGGTGGAGGAGCAATCAGCCACATTCGCGGTTTCCTATACGGCGTGAAAGCCGCCGGCATAACCTGCCGCGTTTTCAGTGGGACAGCATTGGCACAAGATGCTTTTGAGAACGAAATCATAACCGCGGCCAATCGCCCTTGCTTCTTCTGGGGATCCGCCATGCTTTCCTACAATTTTCAATTTGCCCGGGGAGTGCAAAGCTACCTCGATTCGGATGTTCCCCGCTTTTTCTATCAGCGGCATTGTGCTTTTTCGATCGCTGGAGCGCTCCTCTCAAGACGATTGAAAGTCCCGTTAATCCTTGAATACAACGGTTCAGAGGCGTGGATCGCAGATCACTGGGATCCGAACCCTCTGCGCCACTGGATCAAGTTGTGCGAGGAAGTGACGCTTCGATGCGCTACCAGAATCATTGTGGTCTCCGAAGCGCTACGGGATGATCTGGTAAAGAAAGGTATTCAGACGGATCGCATTCGGGTGAATCCGAATGCCGTGGATCCAGACTATTTTTTCCCTGGACGAGGGAGAGAAGCAGGACGCCGGGAACTTAAAGTTAAGCCCGACGAGGTGCTGATCGGCTTCGTCGGATCATTTAGCCTCTGGCATGGAATAGAGGTACTGCAGCAGGCCGTCGCCATGCTGCTGAGCAGCGCGCAGCCGTGCCGGCTCCGCTTTGTTCTCATGGGCGATGGTTTGCTCCATGGGGAAATGCGTGCCGCCCTGACGACGTTCGAAGCTACGGGAGAGGTAGTATTTACTGGGCCCCTCGCCCGCGATAAGGTTGCGGAGTACCTTGACGCCTCGGACATCCTGGTGTCACCGCATATCCCTATGCCGGACGGCAGTAGATTTTTCGGGTCGCCTACGAAGCTATTTGAATACATGGCGATGGGCAAAGCGATTATCGCCAGCCGGCTGGAGCAACTGGCCGAAGTCCTGGAGCACGAGCAGACAGCGTGGCTGATCAAGCCGGGCGATGTTGACGAACTGGCAGAGACCATTCTGCGTCTTGCCCTGGATCCAGCGAAGCGTGAAGCTCTTGGCGCCGCCGCACGGCGGGCCGCGGTCGAGCGTCACAGCTGGGCACAGAACGTATCGTGGGCGTTGAGCGACATGTCCGGCGATAGGCCCGCGTGCAGGCACAGTTCAATGACGCTACCACGCCCGACGGGAGATCCGGGGTGAAGCTGCGCAGCCTCGCGAACGTCGTGCGTAACGAGCCCCTACCAAAGCTGATCGGGGAAGCAGGATGGCGCGGTATTCGATCCGTTCGCGGATCGATTTCCAGGCTCCAAGGCCAAAGCAGCGATTGCCCGGTCATTTTCGGTCCCATCGGCTATTACCGGGTGCAGAGGATCCTTGTCTCTGAACGCAGCCGCGCGGCTATTCTCAACTATGCCGACTCGATCCTGCGTGGGGAGTATCCCTTGTTGGGGTACGGCGCCCCCCATCTCGGCATGAACCCCGACTGGCAGTGTGACTGGGTTTCCGGGAAAAGCTGGCCCATCGAAGCTTCGGGGAAAATGCACATCGTGCGCCACGACGGATCGGACGTGAAGGCCCCTTGGGAACTCTCGCGCTTGCAATTCGGGCCGGTGCTGGCGAAGGCCTATGTGCTGACTAACGATAGCAAATACCGCGAGGCTCTCAAGTCTCTGTTGACCGATTGGATGGAGCGTAATCCGTTAGAAAAAGGGGTGAATTGGACGGTGGCGATGGAAGCGGCGCTACGCGGAATCAGCCTCTGCCTCACTATGGAGCTGTTATGGCCGTTTACCACCGAAGAAAAGCCGTGGCTCGATCAGATGACCGGTTCGCTCTGGCAACATCTTCGTTTCATCGAAGCTCATAGCGAGTTTTCTTTTCTGCGGCGCAGCAATCATTACTTGAGCAACCTCGTCGGGTTAGCGACCTTGTCTGCGTATCTCCAAGGACGCGGAATGGGCCGGCGGTTAGGAAAATACGCGCGGGCCGTGCAACGCGAAATTTTGCTTCAAACCTATGCGGACGGAGGCGATTACGAGGCTTCCACTGGTTATCAGGTGCTGGTCGCGCAGATGTTTCTCCATTCCTTCGTGGTGCAGCAACGAAGTGGATGCGTGATCGCACCGCCATTCGAGGGCCGCTTGCGGCAGATGTTCGAGTGGATTGCCTCTCTGACCGATGACGCCTGGAAGCTGCCGCATCTCGGAGATTGCGATAACGGCCGGGTCGAACTGCTGAGCGATGATATTGCGGAGACGATGTTGCCGGCCCCCGAAAGACACTCCCTACACGTCAGGTCCCTCTGTGGACTGGCTTCTTATCTGCTCCAGATTCCCATCGGGGGCGGAGAACAAGATGCGGCCTGGTTTGGGCTTGACCCGAGCAGCCTGGCCGGCAAACCCGAGCAAAAGCCAGTTTCGGTCATGCCGGATTCCGGAATTGCCGTGCTCCGCTCAGGGGAAGCTTCGGTCATCTTTTGCGCGATGCCGAATGGACTTCACGGGAAAGGCAGTCATACTCATTGCGACAAATTGTCCATCGTTTTTCGTCTTGGACCTGAGGAAGTTTTCTGCGATAGCGGGAGCCGATGCTACACCCGTTCGGCAGAGCTGCGGAACCTTGATCGCTCCACCAGGGCGCACAATACCCTAATAGTCGACGGAGCAGACCAGAATATCGTTCCCACCGATCCCGAGTTGCTCTTTTGGTGCGGCAACGAAGCGGTCGTGTCTCGCATTGCATTATCGGATGAAGGCGAGATGGCGGTGCGAGCATCGCATCACGGCTATTCAAGGATTGGCATCGAGCACCAGAGAACGGTACAACTGAGCCACGGCTCAATGTTGGTGCTCGATGAGCTAACCGGGACGGAACAACACTTGCTGGAGCTGCGGTATATCCTGGGACCCCAATGGCAGGTTTCTTCTGAGATGATGACTGGTGAGACGGTCAGCTGCGCCATCGCTGGACCTCGCCGGCTCTCTCTCCAGTGTGAGGCCGAGAGTTCGCTGGCGCTGATCGTCCTACCGGCCCGGATCTCGCGGGAATATGGGACTGCGTTACCCGCGAGTTGTATCCGGATCCAAATCACGGCGACCCTCCCTGCTAGAGTCCAGACCAGGGTGCAATGGGAATGATGGTGGGGAACAAAGATAAAAATACGCTCGAGGGCGAGAGCATCGTCTGCTTCGCGGGCGAAGACTGGTGGTATCACCATCCTCATTCCAAGAATCATCTGCTTAAGCGCTATGCGCTGGGGAACAGAGTCCTCTTCGTCAATTCCATCAGCATGGGACTGCCTTCGATGGCGAACCCGGATTTTTTTCTCAAGATCAAACGGAAACTTAGGAGCTATACCCGCTGGTTGCGCAAGGTTCCTGAAGGTCTTTGGGTGATGACGCCATTGAACCTGCCGTTTTACGGATCGCGCGCCGGCCGGTGGTTCAACCGGATATTGCTGGTCTTGCAACTACGGCTTGCGATGCTGCTGCTCCATATATCGCGGCCCATTCTCTGGGTCGCGATTCCGACGGCAGCTGAGATGGCAGGCCGCCTGGGGGAGAAGTTGCTGCTTTACCAGGTATCCGACAAATACGATGCTAACGAAGACAGCGCATTATCAACCCAGGTGATTCGCAGATATGACCGCCAGCTGAAAGATGCAGCTGATGTGGTGTTGTACTCGGGCCGCAAACTATTTCGCGAAGCCACGGAGCCCCATCGATTTTTTCTCGAGCAGGCCGTTGATTTTGACCATTTCTCCAATTCAGGAGTAGAGCCCGCTCCGGAGCTCAAGGGCATCCCGCACCCGGTCCTGGGTTACTTCGGCACCATGGATTACGTGATGGACACCGAACTGATGGCGGAGGTGGCACGGTTGCGCCCTGATTGGCACTGGGCGCTGCTCGGTCTCAAGTCAAACCTGGTGCAGGTCACCGCGCCTAATATCCATTTCCTGGGGCCGAAACCGTATCGCGACCTACCGCGCTATATCCGTCAGTTCGACCTATGCGTTCTACCCTGGCGCGACACCAACACCTTCACTAGCTACGGAAGCGCGATCAAAGTGCGCGAATATCTGGCCACGGGAAAGCCAGTAGTGATGGCGCCGCTTTACGAATATTTGGAGACCCCGGGTCTGCGTTTTTACCGCGGCACACTGGAGTTCATCGCGCAGGTCGAAGCCGCTCTGCAAGAGAAGTCTCCAGCGCTTGCTGCGCAGCGCCAGGCGGTCGTCAAGGATGGAACCTGGGATGAAAGAGCGAGCCAGCTTGCGGCACTCATCCAATCGCTCCTGCGCGGCCAGCCGTACTCGTATCCCTCTGCGGAGCTCCATCCGCTCATGAAAGGGCATTGAATGCGCGCTTTGCTGGAAGATATGAAATCCGGGCAAGTGGCAGCCTATGATGTGCCGGCTCCCGAGCTGCAGGAGGGGGGAATCCTGGTGCGCACGGCTTTTTCCGCGATCAGCGCAGGCACGGAGAAGGCAACGGTGGAGGCCGGCCGCAAATCCATTCTTGGAAAGGCGATGGCTCGTCCTGACCTGGTGAAGCAGGTGCTCGAATATGCGCAATCGAATGGCATCAAGGCGGCCCGTCAAAAAGTGCTGGCGCGCCTGGAAACGCTCTCAGCCCTCGGCTACTCCTGCTCCGGTTTTGTGCTCGAGGTGGGCGCCGGCGCGACCGGATTTCAACCCGGCGACCGGGTCGCTTGTGGCGGTAGCGGCTACGCCAGCCACTGCGAGATCAATTTTGTGCCCGCAAACCTCGCTGTTCGCGTTCCCGATAATGTCGACCTGGAGTCTGCGTCACTAACGACGTTAGGTGCCATCGCGGTGCAGGGCGTGCGCCAGGCGAACGTCACCTTCGGAGAGACTGTGGCCGTGATCGGTGTGGGCCTGGTCGGCGTTTTGGCAATTCAGATATTGCGTGCCGCCGGCTGCCGGGTGGTGGCCATCGATGTTTCCGCTGATCGAGCTGCAAAAGCTGTATTGCTGGGGGCCCACCTCGGGCTGTGCACGAGCGATCCGGGACTGGAAAGTGCGATTGCGACCTTCTCCCGCTACGGCGTGGACGCGGCGCTCATCACCGCCGCTACCAAATCGGCTGACCCGTTGGAATTGGCGGCAAGGCTCTTGAGGGACCGCGGCCGCATTTCCGTTATTGGAGATGTCGGCATGGGCGTCTCTCGAGGGAACATGTATAGGAAAGAAGTCTCCTTGGTGATGTCTCGCTCCTACGGTCCAGGGCGCTACGATCCGCGTTATGAAGAAGGTGGGCAGGATTATCCCATTGGTTTTGTTCGCTGGACAGAGAAGAGGAATATGGAGGCATTCCTGGATCTCTTGTCTTCTGCTGCGCTTCAGGTAAAGCCGCTGCTTGCGCATCAATTTCCGGTCGAAGAAGGCGAGAAGGCATATGCCGCCGTGGAGGCCGGCGCCTACACCGGGATCGTCGATTACCATGCGCCTGGCGATCAGCGGCCTACCGTTAAGCAGCCGCCGACGGCGCACGTCGTGCAGCCGCGGCCGAAAGACAAGTTGCGTGTGGGATGCATTGGGGCGGGAGGATTTGCGCGGGGAATCATCTTCCCCCTTCTCCGCTCCTCGGCCGGGCTGCTGCTGGAGTCTGTCGCCAGCAGCACCGGCGCGGCCGCAGCGTCAGCTCGTACAGGATTCGGTTTCACCATCGCTGAATCTCCGTCCGAACTAGTCGCCAACCCCAACCTGGATGCGGTCTTCATCCTTACTCGCCACAACAGCCATGCCGCCTATGTGGAACGCGCCCTGGAGCGAGGAATATGTGTGTTTGTGGAGAAGCCGCTGGCGATCAACCGAGAGCAACTCGAGATGGTGCAAGCCGCTTACGCCAAGGCACTGGCGGAGAAGCGCTCCCCTTTTCTTATGGTGGGTTTTAATCGGCGTTTCTCGCCCTTTACAGAAAAACTGAAGACCTTCTTCGCCGGCCGCACCGAGCCCATGCTCGTACACATCCGCTGCAATGCAGGGTTCATCCCCCGAAGCAGTTGGGTCCAGGACCCGGAGAATGGTGGCAGGATTATTGGCGAGTTGTGTCATTTTGTTGATTGGGCGTGCGCTGTCGTTGATTCCCCTATGCAAACAGTCACAGCCGCTGCCCTGCCGGACGCGGGACGCTATAGCCGTGACAATGTCACGGTCATCATCGGGTTCAAGGACGGATCTGTGGCAAATTTGCTGTACGCTGCAAATGGGGATCGAGCAGTGGGGAAGGAGTATTTCGAGGTGTTCTGCGGAGGCGGTATCGCCCGCATCGATGACTTCAAATCTCTTTCCCTCTCCCGCAATGGCAAGACAGAAAACTCGAAAGGCGGACAGGATAAGGGCCATCGGCGGGAATTAGAACTGACTGTCGAAGCCATGAGGCACAGCAAGGATGCGCCTATCCCATTTGAACAGCTAATCGAGGTGACAGCGGCAACCCTCGCTGTTGAGGAAGCGATCAGGACGCAAAGGACCGTGCCGCTCGGGTCAAGTTCCTATGAGTGAGTGTGTCTATGGGATTTTCTAAGGCGTCGTCAAATATAGGACTGCCAAGCACGATGCGCCCACTGTACTGGACTCTGGTGTTACTTTCATTGGTGCCCCTTACCATCGTGCTCCCGATGGCGCCCACGAAGGTAGGTGTCGCCATTATTGCAGCGTGGGTCGCGCTCCTCTGGATTGCGATCTCCTTCGCTCGGGGGGAATTCCATTACGCCGTCCCTTGGTGGGTGGCGCTATATCCTTACTGCTACTCTCTCCTCTCGTTTCCAGTGGAGAGGTCCATCTTCACAGTTGACCGCGCGTTCATCATATTGCTGGTAATCGAGATGCTGCGGCTGTCGTCCCGGCGCTTCGCGGGCGCGCCGCTGACGCGCGATGTATACATGAGCGGGTATTTTTGGGGCCTCTACATACTCGTCTGCTTTCTTACTCTCGCGGGTCATGCCCTATCTGAAGTATTGCCTGCCTATCGTGTGTTGGTAGACGGAATACTCTTGCCTGCGCTGCTTGGCTTGTATGCGATCCGTTACTTCCCGGTGGTCGAAGATCTTCAAAAGCTGCACGTGGGCGCCTGTGTGCTAGGCGTCGGCCTTTTCATCACCGGGTTCATTGAATTAGTAACGGACATAGATTTGTTTCCCTGGAACGGCGCCGAACCACTGTTTACGCCAGACACGCACGTGCGCCGAGCCGATGGTCCCTTCGAGCAGCAAGAGGTCTTAGCGATGATCGCTATACTCACGTTTCTCCTGATCATCTATCTACGCAGGCTTATGCCGCCTGGAATCTCGCCGTGGCGGGCTGCGCTCCATAAGGCTGGAGCTGTGGCTGCATTCGGGGCAGCGCTGATTCCACTCAATCGGGGTCTCGTACTGGTTTTGGCACTCATTGCTGTGATCGACTCATCCACCAGGCACCGTTTGGTGCCGCGCAGGGCGTGGGTGTTATTTTTCGGGATGCTGTTGATCGCTATCGCGGCGCTCAAGCTCCATGATCCTCGTCTCTACGAGGATCGCGTTGCCCAGCCAGACAATTTCTATCAACGCCTTGCGCAGCATCGGGAAACGCTAAAGGTCGTTCGTGAATACCCGTTCTTCGGCGTGGGCTTCAATCTTTATCACGACCTTGCCACGCAGAATCCGCGATACATGGCGAAATGGAAAGGCATCGAATCGATGACCTTTCCCCACAACGTTCTCATGACTGTACTTTCTGAAGAGGGCCTGGTCGGCTTAGTACTTTATATTTCTGCGCAGTTCTTCCTGGTTCGAGCCATGTGGCGAATACGTAAAGCCTATCCGGCAGGCTGGCTGGCATTTTTGTACTGCTTTCTGGTGTACGTGACGATCGGATTCGACTACGGAACGGTCTACTTTTCTGACGTCAACCTGATCTATATTTTTATCTTGGGTGTGTTCTTTCAGCTGCAGATAAGAATCGTCCAGGCACAGGAAGCCGCCGCACAGGCACCAACGCCTGGGAATGCAGTTTATGCAGGCGGTATAACGGCCTGAAACTTGACAACAGCAATGCTGGAAACTTTAGCTACCTGGTATCTTTCGCTCGCTCCGTCGTTCCCGCCCAGCTACTGGCGCAACCCCAAGCCGCTCGAGCGGGCCAGGATGGAGTACGAGGATGAGGTGGACGGTGGTTTTCTTAAGTGGTTTCCGCGGCTTTCTGTGGCTGGCAAAGACTTGCTTGATCTCGGCTGCGGCTTTGGCGGCAGAAGCGTCAGGTATGCTGAACTGGGCGCGCGATCCGTTCATGGTATAGAGCCGGCTGAGCACGCTTGTTCAGAAGCAAGGGAATTCGCCGCGCTCCACAATATCGAAGCAACTTTTGTCGCCGGCTTTGCAGAATCGCTGCCACTGCCATCTGACTCCTTCGACTGTGTCCTCTCGTACGATGTTTTGGAACATGTGCGTGACGTTCAAGGCACTTTGAAGGAGTGCCTGCGAGTGCTTCGGGCGGGAGGTTCGCTCTACGCGGTTTTCCCTCCGTTCCATCACCCAATCGGCTCTCACTTCGAAGGCTGGCTATCGAAAATGCCCTGGTCGAATGTGCTGTTCCCTTGCAGCACATTGTTGAAGGCGAGTGCGAACATAATTTCCCAACGTGGGGACAGTTATCGTCCTGATCCGTTGCGTCCCGGCGACAAGTTGTGGGGGCTTAATGGTGTCACCATCAGACAACTGCGGCGGCTGGTCAGCAATTTGGACGTGGACTCTTCGATCAGGCTTGCACCACTTTTTTCCCCACTGAACAGCAAGTGGAAGTCCTGGCACATGAGATGCTATGCGCCGGTCTTAGCGCCACTTCGACATGTACCCGCCGTGCAGGAGTGCTTTACTCATCGCGTTGTCCTGACCATGACTAAACGTGATTGACGGGTCTGACAGAGGCCCCGTGGGGAGCGTGTACAATTTCGCCATGCCTGAAGCCGAGCTCACGGCGGTCAACCACGCCGCGATCGAGCAGTGGACCCATCATCCGTGCGGAGCACTGGAGGGTTTAGACGAGTCTGGTCTGGCATTCTTTGAGGCGGTCGAGCGTAACCGCTATGACGCCTATGCGCCCTGGATGCGCAAGTTTGTCAATTTCAGCGCATACGGTGGAAAAAGACTCCTGGAGGTCGGTGTCGGCCTCGGTACGGACCTCGTACAGTTTGCCAAAGCCGGGGCAGATGTCTCCGGCATTGACATCACGCAGCGCCATCTCGACCTGGCCGCGCGGAACTTCGAGGTGCGGGGTCTGCATGCCGACCTACGGTACGCTGCCGCTGCCGCCATTCCATTCGAGAATGACTCGTTCGATGTTGTCTACAGCTTTGGCGTTCTTCACTGCACCGACAATACTGTACGATGTCTCTCGGAGTGCCACCGCGTGCTTAAGCCGGACGGCGAGTTGATTCTTGCGATGTACTACAAATACAGTTTTTTTCACTTCTACACGATCGTTGTGAATGGTATTCTCCGCGGCAGGCTTCGGAAACTTGGATACAAGGGGCTGATGTCTTTGATCGAGTGCGGGGCCGATGGAGTTACGTTTGTGCCCCTGGTGAAAACCTACTCCAAAGGCCAGCTGCGCTACATATTGGAGGACTTCCGCGAGGTTCGATTCGACATCCGGCACCTGACGCCAAACGACTTCGGACGATTGTGGCGTTTGGTTCCGGCATCCTGGACTGAATGGGCGGGTAAGTACGTCGGTTGGTACATCTTTGCCCGTGCAATCAAGTAAGCTCAGAGGCACCCTGAATATCATTGCAAACCCGAGCCCCCGAGGATAAACTTGGGCGAATTGAGGACTGTTGCCGATAGAGACTGACCGGTGAACAGCCGTGGAGTCCCACATCTGCCAAAACCGGGCAGATACCCGTATTTCCTGTAAGCGGTCATAAGGGGTGCCACGTGTGCGGCTTTCATTGAGGAAGGCCGCACGAAGTTCATCAAGGCCAACAAGCTTCACAGGAAATACGGGGGTATGCGGCGCCCGTCATTCGTTACGAATTAAAATCTCATTACTGGACCGTCGCTTATCCAGGGGGTCTAGAGGCACGAATGCTCGTCAAGCTTCAGTCCGCCATCGCGCTGTTTACATGCAGCTGCCTGGTCAGTATGGCTGCCTCGCCATCGAGCATCGGCTTTGTCGTGACAAGCGGTCAGGTAGAGGTCGACGGGGCCGTCGTGCACGGCAATGCAACCCTGTTTCAGGGGAATGTGGTACAGGCGGGAAATGCAACCTCGGATCTCATGTTTCCTGGAGGCTCCAACCTTCTGCTTGAGCCCGGGTCATCGGTCAAGGTATTCCGCGACTACGGCGTCCTTGAGCGAGGAGTGGCCGTCCAGCGGGGCTCACACACCCTGGTTGCGAATGGGCTGAAGGTATCATCCTTATCTCCACACGGTGCCGTCTTTATAGACTTGCAAGATAGATCCCATCTTAAGGTGGCCGCACAGGACGGAGCTGCAGAGGTTCGCAATCAGGCGGGCGGGCTCGTGGCCCGACTGGAACCAGGCCGGGCACTTAGCTTTGCTTTACAGGCTCCTCAGCAGAATTCGACCTCAACGCCATCGCAGCAGACTTCACCCCCCCCGGCTGCGGGGCAAGCCCCACCATCCGCAGGTGTTCAACTAACGCTGCATGGCATTCTCCGCAAGGACCATCCAGGTCGTTATGGGCACTATCTCCTGACCGACTTAGCGACCAAGGTTACGTACGAACTTCAGGGGGATGGGCTGGACGATCTAGTTGGCGCGTCCGTAGAGGTCACGGGTACCACTTTCGATGCTGCGGCTGCGCCCGGGGCTTCAAAGGTGATGTCGGTTTCCGATATCCACCAAATGCCACTGAGCGAAATACGCGGAAATACTCCGGGGGGAAACACTCCAGCAGCGGCAGCCCCTCCACCTTCCGCTGAGCCCGTTCCCTCCACCGGCGCAGTACCTGCAGCGGGCGCCAATCCAGAGGCAACGGCCCCTCCGGAAGCGAACAACGCGCCCACCCCTGCTCCCGTGCACCAGAACAACGATAGAACGAAGATCATCGTCATCGTGGCCCTCGCCGCTGGCGCTGTTGTCGGCGTGGCTTTGGGCTTGGGTGGCGGTAAATCATCGACCGTCAGCCCGGAATAGGTCGCTCCTGATCAAAGATCAGGTTTAGTCGTCAGTCGCGACGTGGTTCTTCGTTGTCTGGCTGGCTGCTGCCATCGAAAGAATCAGAACAGGCCATGCCCCAACGGCCGGCCGCGAAAATGGATAATCAAACGCCGCGTGGACCAGAACAGCGATCACGCCAATTCCCCAAATCGAGCGAGCCGCGGGCTTGATCGCCCAAACAGCGAGCGAAAGCATGGCCAACCCCACCGGTAAACCTCCCTCAGCAGTCCACTGCAACCAGTCACAGTGCGCCTGATTGACAATGGGTCCAGGATCGAAGGTGGCAAAGGCGGGATATACCGCAGGCCAACTCCCCAAACCCCAACCAATCCAGGGACGCGCAGCAATCATGTGTAGCGTGGAAATGCCGAACTGAAGCCGACCCAAGGTCAGGGCCTCGGAATGAAACCGCTCCGACGCTGTTTCGAATCCCACGATCAGTGTCAGAAGAGCAGTAACACCCGCCAAGATCAATGCAAGAGAGCCGATTCTCCGGCCGGCCTTGGGTTTCTGCAGATGTGACAGAAGCAGAACCCCCAGGACCTCAACACAAACAACGATAAGACCTCCGCGCGAAGCACTGATGACCACAGACGTAAGCAACACCGCCGAGATCCCAAGGAAGGTATACGAATTTTTGACTTCGCTCAGTGCGAGGTAGAGCGCAATCGGGAGAATGGTCTCAATAAGGACCGCATAGTGGGTGTGATAGACAATCGGCCCCATCACGAAATCGTGATAGCCGGTTGGAAATAAACCAAATACTTTCCCTGGAGATAGATACGCCTGGAGGATTGCCTCAACTGCGACTGCAAAGCCAAACCAAACGATACCGGTTCGCAGAAGCCTGCCCAGTCTCTCTCCCTTCAGGGTACATACCCCGATATAGTAGATCGCGGCCCAAGTCATCCACTGCAGAGTTGTGCGCTCGGTCGCAAAACGGTTGACCGTGAAGCCGGAGATGAGTTGAAAACATCCCCATAAAACGATGAAGCTCAATGGGATCAGTGGGAAGCATGCCTCACGCGCAGGCGCTCTTGCGAGGACCACGGCTATTCCTGCGACGAGAAACGAAGATATCTCGAACAGAGCGACAGGCCAGTAGGCGGGAATCCAGAGCGTTAGCGTTGCCAGGCAGAGGACCAGCGCAAATGAAATCAGCAATAACGCGTCTCTTTCACCAGGCCAGACATTGTGGGTAGGGTTCTCTGTCGTTGCCATGAACTTAAGTCTTCTGAGCCTTGACGACCAAGAACCAGCCGAACCATGGAGCCAGAAACTTGAACGGTTGGCATTCGTATTTTTCGTTAGCGATATCGGGACCGAAGAGTTGTCTCAGCTTCCGGCTGGTATAGAGATCGATGTGCACCGGAGCCTCACTACTCTCAATGTGCTGTTTCCATCCACTGCCATGCCTGAGAACGCCCCACACCGCGATATAGGACCAGAAGGCATAGACGTGGACATTGATGTTGCCGCCTGGGCGGAGTACGCGAAACATCGCCCGCGCTATCTTCTCCGGCTCGTCGGAGTGGTGAAGAACACCGTGCGAATAGACATAATCAAAGCTTCTATCCTCGAAAGGAAGCTGCCGCGCATCGGCTTCATAGACGACTGCAAGGTCGCCGACGCGTCTGCGCGCAAGCTCTACATGCTTCGTCGTCAAATCGATTCCGGTAGCCAGAGCCCCATGCTTTGCAAACTGCAACAGATCGCTTCCCGTACCGCATCCGACTTCGAGGATCTTTTCTCCGTGGTGCTTGCGAAATTCTGCAACTTCATAAAGCCAGGGGTATGTTGAGTAGCGTTCCTCCTCGGTTAGAAAAAGAGGAGTCTCGTTCCAGTGGGATTGAGCGAGCTGTGCAGCGTCAGCCATCCCTACATCACTCCGTTTTGAGAGCCTATTGCGTGCCAACCAGCAACTCCCTCTGATTCGCCATGGAAGGCCTCTCGCCCGCAATAAATTCCCTCCACCAGAGGGCGAAGTTGAGCAGGAACCAGGCATCGCGACCGCGGCCTTGGCGGATCAGCTTCATTACCGCAGGACGGTCCAGGAAATCGGTCTTGTCACAGAAATCCGAGAGTTCCCGCTTGGCAAATTCACCAAATTGTTCAAAGAACCATTCGTAGATGGGTACGCCAAAACCCTGTTTCTTGCGATCGATAATGTCATCGGCGATGAGTCCCCTGACCGCCTTCTTCAGGATGTGCTTCGATTCGTTGCCACGCGTGATGACCTGCTCCGGGATGCTCATCGCCAGTTCCACAAACTTGTGATCCAGAAATGGGACTCGCGTCTCCAGGCTCACGCCCATTCCCATCTTGTCCAGCCGCATAAGCAGCAATTCCGGCAGGCGCAGGTTGAGGTCAAGATAGGTCATCCACTTTACCGGGGTCCTCTCCCAGCTTTTCTGCATGAAGCGCTCATGGATAGGGCTTATCGCTGACCAGGAAGTCTGGCTACGGAAACGACTCCGAAGGCGGGGTGAGAGCAGGTCCAGCTTCTCGCGCTGTGAGAAGGCGTAGACCCCACCCCAGAAGACCGGAAATCCAGCACTCGCACGCCAAAGGAGCTCGTAGGCCGGGCTATGAGACTTGCCGAGCGCGCTCAGTCCCAAAAGGCCGAGCTTCTTGAACCCGCGTGGAACTGGATATCCATCCCAGCGAATCAGGTTAAGCATTTGTTTCCAATGCTGATAGCCCCAAAAAAGCTCATCCGAGCCTTCCCCTGCCTGGGCAACGACCATGCCGTGGTCGCGCGCCAGCTTGGAGAGAAAATAGACCGGCATGCAAACCGGATCGGCAATGGGCTCATCCTGCAGGTAAATCATGCGCGGGAGGAAGTCGAGAAAGTCGTGCTGGGTAAGAACCCGCTCGTGATGAAGGGCTCCGATGCCGGCTGCAAATTGACGGGCTTGTGGTAGCTCGCTCTTGCAGCCGCGATAGTCTCGGTCGTATCCAACCGAAAAAGTGTTCACCCTTTCTGAAGCCGACTCAGAAAAGAGGGCAGCATTGGTGCTGGAGTCGATCCCACCGGAGAGAAAAACTCCCACGGGCACGTCGCTTATGTTGCGTAGCGCCACGCTTGTGCGCAGTTCCGCGAGCAGAAGCCCAGCGATCTCTTCCTCTGAAGCGCCGGTCAGCGGCGTGGTGTGGTCTAGAACATCCCAATACCGCTCTTCACGGTGCTGACCATCCGCATCGATGGTCAGAAAGGTGCCAGGCTGCAGCTTACGAATCCCCGCGAACAGAGTGTCCGGGGCCGGGGTAGAAATAAAAGACAAATAATGAAAGAGCGCTTCTTCGTTCACGGCACGGGCTTGGCCGGGATCTTGCAGCAGGGCTTTGATTTCCGATGCGAAGGTGACCCGCCCATGATGAATGCTGTAATAGAGCGGCTTAACGCCGACACGGTCGCGAATGAGCCACAGGCGGCGCAACTTTAGATCCCAGAGGGCAATGGCGAACATGCCGCGAAATTTCTGCAGACATGCGACGCCCCATTCTTCAAAGGCGTGCAGGATGACCTCGGTGTCCGAATGATCCGTTTTCCAGCGGTGGTGTCCTTTTTCTTCAAGCTCCCGCCTGATCTCGGCATGGTTGTAAATCTCTCCGTTAAAGACGATTTGTAGCGATTCGTCCCCATTGCTCATGGGCTGAGCAGCGGCGGTGGAGAGATCGATGATGGAAAGCCGCCGGTGTGCCAAACCCACTCGGCGGTCGGGCGAAATCCATAAGCCAGCGCCGTCCGGGCCACGATGGATCATCGTATCCCGCATACGGACAAGGAACTCCGGCGTCACTTCGAAGTTGCTGTTCTTGAATGCCAGTAGGCCCGAAATTCCACACATGAGAGGCACCAACCCTATACCCTAACAGCAGGTCTGTTATGAAAGAAGTGACCGAGCGGGCGATCCGCGAATTCTGGGACACGCACCCGTGCGGCGAGAGCCAGGTGGAGAGCCTCAACGCGGATCACGAGGCATTTTTTCAGCGCTACGATACCTTTCGCTACAGCCGGGAAGCGCACATCTTGCGGCGCCTGGATGCGATTGACTTTGAGGGCAAGCGCGTTTTAGAAATTGGCTTAGGCCAAGGGGCTGATTCCGAGCAGATGATCCGTCGAGGAGCCATCTGGTCTGGCCTCGACCTGTCGCCTGAATCCATAACCAGGGTTGCGACCAGGTTACGGCTTCGAGCGCTTCCTTATGAACGGCTGGAACGCGGCAACGCTCGGTCGATGCCCTTTCGCGACAACAGCTTCGACATCGTGTTCTCCCATGGCGTACTACACCATGTCCCTGACGTTATCGAAGTACAAAAAGAAATTGCTCGCGTGCTCAAGCCCGGCGGACGCCTGATCATGATGCTCTACGCACGCCGCTCGCTTAACTACCTGTTCTCCATCTCAGTCGTGCGCCGGTTGGGTATCGCCGTTCTCTACCTGACTCGAGCAAAAGGGACTGGCATCATCGGCGGCCATCTCGAAAACGCGCACAAGATGGGGCTATGGGAGTACCTCAAGATGTCCAATTTTATTCACGCCAACACAGACGGGCCATCCAACCCCTACAGTAAAGTTTACGATCTATCCGCCGTAAAGAAGGATTTTCCTGGTTTCGCGCTGGAGAAGAGCTATCAGGATCACATGCATGCTCCGCCTCTCCCGGTATCGTTTCTAAAACCCCTTGCGGGTATTCTCGGTTGGCATCTGTGGGTACACTTAACCCCAAGCAAGACATAAAGCAGCTTCCCCCGCCGCAGCATGTCGGCGATCATGGAAACAAGCAGCATGGGCAACAACCGATTAAGAGTCATGAGCATCGTCGGCGCCAGGCCGAACATGATGAAGATTGCCCCGCTCCTGGCTGAGTTGAGCCTGCATGAAGAAATAGAGCCGGTCCTGGTGCATACCGGCCAGCACTATGACTACAGCATGTCCCAGGTTTTCTTCGATCAGTTGCATCTACCCCGTCCCGATTACAACCTGGAAGTCGGATCCGGCAAGCACTACGCGCAGACGGCAGAGATTATGCGCAGGTTTGGAGAGCTCGTCGAGCTCGACCGCCCAGACATGGTGCTGGTCGCGGGGGATGTGAACTCGACCGTCGCCTGCGCGTTGGTGGCGGCAAAGGAAAACATTCCAGTCGCGCACGTCGAGGCGGGATTACGCAGCTTTGACCGGACTATGCCTGAGGAACTCAACCGTATCCTCACCGATACCCTGTCCGACCTGCTCTTTACCACGGAGGAGAGCGCCAACCAGAATCTATCGAACGAGGGAGTCGACCCGGGCAAGGTCTTCTTCGTCGGCAACCTGATGATTGATTCCCTCGTATGGGCCATGGAACACTCCCGAGTATCCTCGTTGCGTTCGGAACTGGGCCTCCACGGGCAAGCCTACGCCGTGCTCACGCTCCATCGCCCTTCCAACGTGGATGACCAGGATCAGCTAACGCGCACCCTTGACGCCATCGCCCAGATTGCCCAGCACTTTCCCATCGTCTTCCCAGCGCATCCGAGAACGGCACGGAGTATCGAAGCGGCCCGGCAGGCCGTTGGGCTCAGAGCGGTGAAAATCTGGAATGGGGGAGAAATCGCCGGACCAGGCCTGTGGATGATGCCACCCGCTTCCTATCTGGACTTTCTGGATCTCATCCAGCACGCGGTCATGGTCATCACCGATTCGGGCGGGGTGCAGGAAGAGACCACCTTCCTGGGCGTGCCATGCCTGACCTATCGGGAAAACACGGAACGGCCAATCACCGTCTCCATGGGTACCAACAGGGTGGTCGGATGCGACCCTGACCGCCTAGTGGACCATGCTCTCGATGTCCTCGAGAACGGCGGCCCCAGCAGGTCTACCGTCTTGCGGCCCCCGCTATGGGACGGGCGGACCGCTCCAAGGATTGTTCATATTCTCAAGGAGGCCTGGCAGGGCCATCGGGCCTGTGCCGCGGAGCCTGTGCCTTTGTGACGCAGAGCGCCTTAAGCGAGTCGCGCAGCTTAACCCAGGCTCTGGATGCACTGCGCACTTGGATCGAAACCAGGCAGTTTGCCGGATACGAGCCCTTTGACTTGCTTAACTCGCCCTATTTGAGCGGGACTTGGGCACGTAAAGCATTGCCTGGGATCCTTCTTATACAGGCCGGGAGGCGCTTCGCCGGTCTCCGTTTTCGTCAAGCTTTGAAAATCCCCCCGAGCCGCAACCCGAAGGCTCTGGGTCTTTGCCTTTCGGCCTATTGCGATCTCGCGCAAGCCGGCTACGACGTCTCTGCTCAGGCAGCGTGGCTCAAGAACGAGCTGATCCGCCTCCGTTCGCCCAACGAAGCGGAATACTGCTGGGGCTATGACTGGGACTACGTCTCACTCCGAGGAAGCCGCCTGGCGGCGTTTGCCCCCAACTGTATTGCGTCCTATTTCTGCGCTACGGCCATGATGGACATGCACAAAGTCTTCGCTGACGCGGAGGCTTTGGAGATTGCCGAGTCCGTGGCACGCTTTCTGGCTACCCGCTTGAATCGCTCCTTTGAGTCCCCGGAAGAGCTCTGTTTCAGCTATACACCTGAGGATAAAACGCAGATCTACAACAGTAGTGCGCTGACCGCTGTTTTTCTGGCGCGCATAGGCAGTTTGCGGGAAGACGAGGAGTATCTTTCCCTGGCTCGCAAAGCCATGGTCTTTCTGCAAAGGGGCCAGCTGGAAAGCGGCGGATGGTATTACGGACGCCTGCGCCGGCAACGCTGGATCGACAGTTTTCACACCTCATACAATGTTTGCGCCCTGCTCGACTACGAGCGGTTCACCGGCAACCGCACCTTCGAAGACGCTATGCTGCGGGGGCATCGCTACTATCAAACCACCTTCTTTACCGTCCAGGGAGCTCCGAAATACGTCCATGACCGGACGTTTCCCATCGATATTCACGCCTGTGCGCAGGCCATACTCCACTTCATCGGGTTTTGTTCGGTCGACCCGCATGCCCTGGAGCATGCCTTAAAGACCTCGCACTGGACGATAAGAAACATGGCGGCCCCCGATGGCGCGTTTTATTATCAGCGCCATCGCCATTGGATGAACCGCGCCCTGTACATGCGGTGGGGGCAAGCCTGGATGCTGCGCGCATTTGCCAAAATGGTGTCGGCAAGTGCTTTACAGGGATCCTGTCCCGGTCGCCAGCAATGAGTTTGTCAGGCCGATTGAATTATGATTCTCCCGGGAAGCAAAATGCGCATCTGGATCGACCTGGATAACTCACCCCACGCCCACTTCTTCCCCCCTCTCATCAGGGGACTTGAAGAAGCCGGCTACGAGGTTCTGCTTACCGCCAGGCGCTTCGGCCAGGTAGAAGAGATTGCCGAGTCACATGGGCTGCATTACGTGGTGATCGGCCGGCACCGGACGCCTCATTTCTTTGTAACCCGGGCATTCGCTACGGTAGTGCGGGGCGTGCGCCTTGCCTTGTACGGGCGCAAAAACCGGCCAGCCATGGCAGTGAACCACGGCTCACGCGCCCAGGTGATCGCCGCCTGGCTCTTGCACATTCCGGTCATGACTATTTACGACTACGAATTCGTATACTCGGAACTCTTTTCGAGAATGGCAACGAAACTTCTCTTGCCGGAGACGATTCCCTCCACCACCCTGGAGCGCCAGCACGTAAACATGAAAAAAGTGATCCGCTATCCGGGTTTCAAAGAAAACGTCTATCTGAGCGGTTGGCACAACTCGCCCGGGGTGATGGATGAGCTGCAACTGGATCCCGGCCGGCTGATTATCACCGTCCGTCCTCCCGCCACCTGGGCTCATTACCAGGATCCTTTTTCCGAGGTTCTTTTCCGGGCACTGGTGGAGCGTCTGCGTGGAGATCAGGATGCACAAGTCATAGTCCTGCCGCGAACCCTGGAACAGGGAGAAAAGCTGAAAAGCTCCTACGGAATGCGCTCGGCTCCCTTCCGGGTTTCTGATAAAGCGGTTGACGCGCTCAGCCTAATTGCACATTCCGACGCCGTTCTGAGCGGCGGCGGCACCATGGCTCGCGAGGCCGCAATCCTCGGGACACCTGCTTACAGTCTGTTTGCCGGCAAACCCGGCGCCGTCGATGCGGCCCTAGAGCGAGACGGGAAGCTGACTATCCTGAGAAAAATCGAGGAAGTAAGAAATCTGCGCTTCGAGAAAAGCGCCCGCCCCTTTCGCTTCAACAGTGCAGATGCCCGGACGGGAGAGGTGATCCTGCAACACATAATTGCCCTGGGAAGCTGACCGCACGGTAAGATTTTGACAGATAAGCGTCTGAAGCCGATTCTCTCTTTCAAGCGGATCTGCTAGGTAAACGGACGCCGTCGCGGGATTTGAGAATGAGGAAGCCATCGTGAGGCAATTCATCGGGTTTGTCTTTCTGGCGACGAGCCTATCGCTCGTGGCTCAAGATCAGAGCGGAACGTGGCAACCGGATCTGACTCAGCAACAGACCTACACCTCGCATCGTGCTTCCAGTTCCGATCCAACCGGCGCCAATGCAGATGCCCGCAGGGTTGAGCCCGGTGCATCGCTTACCGTGCTGGACACGGACGGCCCGGGCAAGATCTCACATCTTTGGTTCACCATCTCGAGCGATGAGCCCTACCATCTAAAACGCATTGTCCTGCGCATCTATTGGGATGGCGAGGCAACGCCCAGCGTGGAAGCCCCGATCGGCGACTTCTTCGGATTGGGCCTGGGCGACTACTATTCCTGGCAGTCTGAGTTGCTGTCGGTGGGAAGTGAAAACAGCCTCAACAGCTTTTTTCCCATGCCCTTCCAGCGGCATGCCAAGGTCGTGATTTCGAACGAGGGCAAGCAGCCGATTGGCAGCTTGTACTACAACATCGACTACCAGACAGACTCCCATCCCCTGCCCCCGGGCACCCTGTATTTCCACGCGCAATATCGCCAGGCCCAGCCCAACCATGGATGGACAAACAACTGGACGAGCAACGGCGATCCGCTGGTGGATGACAAGCAGAATCTCAATGGCCAAGACAATTACGTCTGGATGCAGGCCAAGGGCAGCGGCCAATTCGTAGGTGTCACCATGTCGGTTCTGCAAAACCAGGATGGCTGGTGGGGCGAGGGCGACGACATGTTCTTTGTCGATGACGACGCGACTCCTGCGATTTCAGGCACCGGCTCGGAGGATTACTTCCTGGGCGCGTGGGATTTCGGAGGCAAGCCTTTCTCGTATCAGCTCTACGGCGCGCCGGTGGTAGGCCCGGAGCTGGCAGGCAGCAGATCGAGCGTCTACCGTTTTCATCTCGACGCTCCCATCCCTTTCAAGCGGTCTTTCAAGGCTACGATCGAACACGGAAACGCCAATCATCGTTCCGACAATTACTACTCCGTTGCCTATTGGTACCAGACAGAACCGCACGCTCCCTTTCCTCCTCTGCCGCCGGTGGACCAGCGGCTGCCCGTGGTGCAACAGGTGGGAGGACCAGGAAATGCGAACGCGATCAGCAACCCCGGGCGGACCGCGCCAGCGGCCGCCACACCCCCAAGGTAGTTCGGTTGCTACCCGGTCAAGAGCGAGTTCTTAGACTGCTCGACGGTGAATTGGCAATTTTGCGCCTTTCGCCGCAAGCGGGGATTCCCGGGTGGTTAAGCTTTTCGGCCGAACCCCTGGTGTCTGTCACTCGCACCGCTCATGAGTTGTCTATCATCTGCCCAGCTGCCGCGGTGCCCGAGACGCTACCGTGCGAACCAGGCTGGAGGGCGTTCACCGTCGAGGGAAAGCTCGAATTTTCGGCAGTGGGGGTTCTTGTGGCCATCCTCAACCCTCTTGCGGAAGCCGGCATCAACATCTTGTCGGTCTCTACCTTCGACACAGATTACGTGCTGGTTCGCGTCACCATGCTGGAGGCGGCAAGAGCCGCGCTTAGCAAGAATTTTGCGTTGATCGAATGAAGTCAAAGCTGACGGTGGAGGACCTATATGACAGACAAACAAAGCTTCCAGCGGTTCCGTGTGAATGAAGTCGCCCGATCCTTTCCGGATACCGCGGAGACCCTGTTACTGGATACCTACCTCACGGATGAAGAGGCCGCGAGCGCACGGGTTTTTCGCGTTTATCGCGAGACACCGGCGCATTATCACGCAGGTTCCGACGAGTATCTCTATGTCCTATCGGGAAAAGGCACATTCTGGATGGGAGACGCCTCGAACGGAGCCGAGTTCTCTCCGGGCGACTTGCTCTTCTTCAAGCGCCGCGTTGTGCACGCTCTACCCGCCATCCTTGAGGGGCCGGTCGTCTTTCTTGCCATCGATACGCCGAGACGCGACCCGAAGGACATCATCTTTGTAAATCCTGCAGACGGCACGCCGGAGAGCTTCGTCCGTGCGATCGGATACTAGTCCCCTAAAGAAAACCTAACCCGCAGCCCAAGTTGACTTGGCGGCTAAGCGGACGGCCGGAAGCGTCCAGGCATCGACCAGTCTCGATTGCTCCAGCGGATTCTTCCCCAATCCAGGACACATCGCGTTGCCAATCTGTATTTTCGCGCCCAAGCGGCTCCGCTGGTCCGGCGACAGGCAGTGGCTTCAACGTGCACGAAAGGGGCGCCAGGGTCTTTGCGGTGGCCGGGGCTTAGTAATAGCTAGTTATTAACTAATCTGTTTTTTGCGATTGGCAAGACCCTCTTCCGGACCATCCGGCAAAAGCAGAAGCGACCGCGAACCGGAACAAATGGACGTTGTGGCCTCACGTTCCTAAGGACCCTGAACCGCTTCCCAGCCTGGTTATTTTGAAAAGCTCGTAAAAAGTAGTTGCATTGCGCAGGCTCTTTAATACATCCTTATGGAACTTTACAAAGTAAATGTAGGCTCGCGAAAGCGTACCTGCCGGCCCCAGAATCCCGCGCTTCTGTGAGGTTAGAAATGCCACTTCTCCGAGAGCTGAAGAGATTGCTCGTTGTCCCTTCCTTCGCCGTGCTGGCTGGCCGTTACCTGTGTCTGTGTTGTCTCGGTTTGGCTGTGCTACTCAGCACCCCTCCCTTGATGGCAGACGTGACCGGATCCATTCTTGGGTATGTCCGTGACAGCTCCGGCGGTGTCCTTCCCAAAGCCACCTTGACCATTGTCCAGACTTCTACGGGCTATACCCGTACAGCGATCACGGATGGGTCGGGTCAATACACCTTCCTCGCACTGCCTCCTGGAACATACCGCCTGACTGCT
The DNA here is from genome assembly GCA_963743365.1 of uncultured Acidobacteriaceae bacterium. Lineage (GTDB taxonomy): Bacteria > Acidobacteriota > Terriglobia > Terriglobales > Acidobacteriaceae > PALSA-350. The sequence continues at coordinate 108,251 of CAVUQE010000004.1, read as the reverse complement.
TCCGACGCCGGCTTCGAGAATGGAGTGGTTGAGAATATCAATCTCAACGTCAACGATGCGCTGAAATTCGATTTCGTCCTCAAGGTAGGTAACGTAAGCCAGACCGTCTCTGTCGACGCCAGCGCGGTGCAGGTCGATACGACAACGACCTCGATGGGTACGACGATCACGTCTTCGCAAATTCTGGCCATGCCGCTCAATGGCCGTTCGTATCTCGATCTGCTCGCGCTTCAGCCCGGTGTTGCTCCCTCAAACACGGTGAGCACCTATAACGATCGCGCCCCCGCCTCCGGGCTCTATGGCTCCTCGGGCAATGTCTCCACCGATGGCCAACCTGAGTGGGCCAACGCCTTCCTGGTAAACGGTGCTGAGGTCAATGAGACCAAGAATATGGGTGCCGGTTTGATTCCAGACGCTGACTCGGTGGCTGAGTTTCGTCTCATCACCAACAGCTTCAGCGCTGAGTACGGCAAGTTCACCGGCTCCGTCATGAACACGGTGACTAAGTCCGGAACCAACAGCTTTCATGGAAGTGCCTTCGAGTTCTACCGCAACCAGAAGTTAGACGCGATCAACTACTTCGACACCACAAAGGCGGAGCTGAAGCGCCACCAATACGGTGGTGTCATCGGTGGTCCTATCTTGAAGGATAAGCTGTTTACCTTTACCGACTTTCAGCAAACGCGTCAGAACGCGGGAGCCAGCACTGGGCTGGTGCAGGTTCTCAGTAACGATGAGCGCAACGGAATCTTCTCCGATGCCATCCTCGATACCCCGGTGCAGGGAGACGCTTGGGCCGCAACCCTGCAGGCTCGAGGCGGCGGAATCATCAACGGTGCGGGAGGCGTATGCCAGCCTCCGGCTTGCACACCAACGCTCTACAACCAGCTCGGCACGCCGGTGATGACCACCGACAGCAACGGCAACGTGGTGCCTGGCCGCAACATCGCCGCCTATATGGACCCCGTGTCCAAATTGACGTTGCCACTGATTCCGGCAGCAAATCAGGCGGGCGGCTTCAACTACGAGGACTCGAGCCACGTAGGAACCATCGTCGATACCAACATGGCCGAGCGCATCGATTTCGTGAATCAAAGGACGGGGGACTGGTCGTTCTACTATCACTACGACGATGCGACGGCGGTCAATCCCGTCTATGCCCAGGCCACCACCAACCCGGGGCTGCCGACTCTGCCCGGCTTTCCAAACACTGAGCCTTCGCGAAACCAGTTGTTCGTTTTGAGCAACACGAAAACCATTGGGGCGACTACGGTCAACGTTGCCCGCATACAGTTTTTCCGGACCGCTGTTCACACGGCACAACCTTCTACCTCGTCAGCGATTAGCTCCTATTCTCAGTACGGCATCAATACCAATGGCGCGACCGGTGGCCTGGTCAACTCCGGGCCTCCAGGATACCCCTCATCCGTGCCAACCCTTTATTTCAACAGCTTTGCCATCGGCAACAACTGGCTGAATCTCTATCAGCCGGAAACCAATTACGGTGTCGGCGACAATGTCAGCAAGACGATCGGCAATCACTCGCTGAGCTTTGGGGGCGACTTCCGCTACTACCAGCTAAATGCTCGCAACACCTGTGGACCGAACGGATATTTCAACTTTAACGGCGTCGAGACAGGGGCCGACGTCTCTGACTTCTTTATCGGGGCTCCGGCGTCTTTCATCCAATGCTCCATCCAGCTACTCGACAACCGTACCCGTTACGGCGGCCTCTTCATCGAGGATTCCTGGAAGGTGGCGCCCAATATCACTATTAACGCCGGCCTCCGCTGGGACGTCGCCCGGCCCTGGAGCGATGTCTATGGCCGTCTGACGACTCCGGTCCCGGGAGAACAATCCGTCAAGTTCCCCAACTCGCCCCCGGGCAACCTGGTCCCGGGCGATCCGGGAGTTCCAAGCACTATCTCTCCCACCCGCTGGAGTAATTTTGGACCGCGCATTGGTATCGCCTATGCGCCCTCCGGCGGCCTGTGGGGAGCCGCCGGCAAGACCAGCATTCGTGCGGCCTTCGGCCTCTATTACCTCGGCGTTGCGGACAATGGCAACTTCGGTATTCTCGGCGATGCCCCCTGGGGCCTGTACTGGGATTCGCCGCAGCCAGTGGAATTCGGAAGCCCCTACATCACCCGGCCGACTGGCGTCTCGCAAGGTCAGCACTTTCCCTTTACCTTTCCATCAGGCGCCGGACCGTTTCCCAGCTTCGAGTTTGGAAATCTCATGCCTCTCTATGTGCCCGGGTACTACAACCACAACAAGACCGACACCGCGCAGCACTTCAACCTCTCTGTCCAGCGGCAACTTGATAAGTCAACGGTGTTAACCGTAGCGTACGTGGGAACGCTGGCGCATCACATTGAGCATGACGTGCCCATACTCTACGGTGACGCTTCGCTCTGCTTATCGCTGGCGGGTTGCGGACCGTATGCCGAAGCCGGCGTCTACACGCAGAACGGCCAGACCATCTACGGTACCTTAGTGGGGGCAATCGACAACCAGACCATCAGCCCGAACTACCACAACTCTGCCGGAGGCCCGGTTGTGGCCTTTGCCGAGTCAGAATACGTGCAAAACTCTGGAAACTCTAACTACAACTCACTGCAGGTTTCGGCAGAGCGGCGGGCGCGCGACGTCACGTACCTGCTTTCCTACACCTACTCCAAGTCGTTGGATGACGTGGGCGCGCTTTGGGACCCTCGCGATCCCAGCAGGAACTATGGCCAATCATCATGGGACATGCGTCATAACTTTGTCGCCAGTTACAACTGGAACCTCCCCTTTGCCCGTTTCCTGGGGCCCCACCGTTACAGCGACGGATGGCACATCACGGGCATCAGCCGCTTCAACACTGGTTTTCCGGTTAGCCTGGCTAGCAGCGGGGATGCCGCTCTAACCAACATCGGTCTCGACTATCCCAACCAGGTGGGTCCGCTGCAGAAGTTGAATCCGCGTCTTCCTGGACACAACTTCTTCAACACTTCGGCCTTTGCCAGTAACCTCAGCTGCGGCTTCGAAGTTTGTGGCGTGACTGGAAGCGCGAAGCAGTTCCTCTTCCACGGGCCGGGATCGATCAACACAGATATGGGTGTGGAGAAAGACACGAGAATTACCGAGAGAACAGCCCTCAACCTGCGCATCGAGATGTTCAACGTCTTCAACCACGCCAACTTCACTGACGTGATTGGCAATGCCAACAGCAGCCAGTTCGGTCAGGCCACTAACACCGCATCCGCTCGTATCGGTCAAATAAGCGGCAAGATCATCTTCTAAACCGCGTGCTTGCAAGGATGTGTTAGCAGATCACGCAGGCTCCCGGCCACCCTCGGGAGCCTGCGAATTGTTTTGTGAAAGAATATTTCTCATGAAAACGACCCGTCTTGCGTGGCTTTTTGCTCCTGTGTTGATGTGTAACCTCGCAGTTGGGCAGGCGCCTGCTAAGAAGCACCTGCTTGTCCTGGGTGAGGAAAAGGGATACCGCCACGAGTCGGTCTCTCATGCCATGGCGGTCATCGAGCACCTGGGCGAGCAGACTGGCCTGTGGGATACGACCATTCGCACGGACACTGAAGTATTGACCAAGAAGAAACTCGAGTTCAACGCCAAGAATCTCAACAACTTTGACGCGATCCTGATGTTCACCGGCGGCGACCTGGAAATGGATGCGCAGCAGAAAGCCGATTTCCTCTCCTTTATCCATGACGATGGAAAGGGATTAATCGGAGTGCATAGCGCCGCAATCACCTGGGTGAAGTGGCCTGAGTTTGTCGACATGCTCGGAGGGGATTTCGATGAGCATCCGTGGCTGACCTTCGATGCGCCGATCATTGTCGAGGATCCAGCCTTTCCCGGCATGCAGCAATGGCCACATGAATTCGTACTTCACGACGAGATTTACCAGATGAAAGACTTTTCCCGCGATAAGGTGCGCGTCCTGATGCGACTCGATCCTTGCAAGCTGGACCTTAAGAACCCCAAGGTGCATCGGCAGGATCATGATTTTGCCGTTACCTGGGCAAAGTCTTATGGCAAAGGCCGGGTTTACTACTCGACCCTCGGGCACCCGAAAGACAACTGGGACGATCCCCGGCTGCAGAAGATGTACACCGAGGCAATCAAGTGGGCAATGGGATTGGAGTCCGCTGACATTACACCGCAGCCCGCGCCAGCCGCCAATATGGCCTGCAAGTAGCGCTAAACTAGTTTTGTAAAGGGGAGGGAGACGCCCATGTGGAAGTTGCTCGCGGTAGTATTGATGACTCTGGGAATTGCTTCGGCAGAGGAGGTTCACCCGACTCTTGCACTCGGTTCGCCGGCTCCGGATTTCGCCCTCCCCGGTGTGGATGGTCAGATACACAAGCTGAGCGATTACGCCTCCAGCCCGATCCTGGTGGTGATTTTTACCTGCAATCATTGCCCCATCGCGCAGATGTATGAGAAGCGCATACAGCAGTTAGCGACAGACTACAAGGATAAGGGTGTAGCTGTTGTCGCGATCCAGGGTAACGATCCAAAAGCCATCCGCATAGACGAATTGGATTCTTCCGATCTGAGTGACACTTTGCCGGAGATGAAGATCCGCGTGGAATACAAGCACCTCACGTACCCGTATCTGTATGACGGCGACACGCAAAAGGTGACGCGCGCTTACGGACCCCAGGCGACCCCGCACGCTTTCATCTTCGATCAACAAAGACGTCTTCGCTATGAAGGCCGTATCGATAACAGTTACCGAATGGAGCTGGTCAAGACTCAAGATGCTCGCAATGCGATCGACGCCCTGCTTGCCCACAAGGAAGTAGCGGTGAAGCACACTGGCGTCTTTGGATGCTCCACCAAATGGAGCGAGAAAGCGGCCGGGAGAGAAGCAGCGCTGGAGAAGATTAACGAGCAGCCGGTGACTGTCCAAATGATTTCCAAGGCGGAGCTAACCAAACTGCGCACCAACCCGACCCATCAGATGATGTTGATTGACTTTTGGGCGACCTGGTGTGGCTCCTGCATCACGGAGTTTGCCGATTTGCAAGACACGCTACGCATGTATGGCGCGCGCGATTATTCGATGGTGACCGTGTCGGCCAATATGCCGGATGAGCAGCCAAGCGTATTGCGCTTTCTCCAGAAGAAGCATGCGACCAGCCGCAATTATCTATTTGATTCACAAGATACCGCTAGCTTGCAGGCTGCGTTTGATCCTAAATGGGACTCTGCCGTGCCTTATACCGTTCTCCTATCAGGAGACGGCAAAGTGCTGTACAAGCAATTGGGCTCAGCAGACATGCTCGAGCTTAAGCGCATCATTCTGGCCAACCTGCCCTCGGACTACAAAGGCTTCAATCAATACTGGAAGAACAACTAGGGAACTCCGTTCTAACCACGGACCGATGGGTGGGACAGAGTTTCTGAATCACGAAATTGAGTTCAGGTAGAAAGCATGCGCGACGACGCGGTATCAATCGCCAGGTGAATGGCTCCATTTACCTGCGCGTCGGGACCCAACGTACTGCGTAGCAACTTGGGCTGCACCCGCTTATCCCGCTGCGCGAGAATCTCCTGCGTTAGCTTCCACAAGGCGGGATGCATGCCTACGCTGCCGCCGAGGACAAATAGCGGGCAGTTAAGGATAACCGCCATGTTGTAGATCGCGTAGGCGAGTGTCTGCGCGGACCGTTGGAGTACCGTCTGTGCTAACGCTTCACCGGCAAGTGCATGGTCAAATATCTGGGTAGCAACCAGGTCTCTCGGAAGCTGGGTACGGTCTTCGCGCCAGATGCTCTGCCATTGTGCCTTGATGCCCTCGCCTCCGATCACACTCTCGAGGGCTCCCGGTTCCCCACTTTCTACTGGTTTCACCGAGGTTCCGGGGACGAGCATATATCCGATCTCGCCGGCAGACCAACTCATGCCGTGAAAAAGCCTTCCGTTGAGCACGATGCCGGCACCAATACCAGTGCCGACGGCAAGAAAGACAAAGTCCCGTATTCCTTTTGCGGCGCCGATCTTACTTTCTGCAATCGCTGCAGTATTCACGTCGTTCTCTACAGCCGCCGGAACGCCGAGGCTGGCTTCCAGCAGTGCGCGCAGCGGAACATCTCGCCAACCCATGAGATAGGACGTAGCCAGCACGACACCCTCGTCAACATCCGTGACGCCGGGCGCCCCAGCCGCAAACGCGCGCAACGAGCTTCGCGTTAAATGCTTCTGTTGTAGCAAATCGTCCACGCCTTCTTGAATCAGGCGTACCACTACCTCCGGGTCACGAATGCCCGCGGTCGAGACCTTCCACTTAGCCAGGACCTCGCCGTTCATGCCGGCAAGAGCGAGACGCAGGTTGGTGCCTCCAATATCGGCGCCCACGACATAGCCCGTCTCTGGCGCCACCGTTATCTCCTGCGGACTCCCACTGGCGCTGGAGGGTTCTTGTTGCCACATCGACTCAATAACCTCGGGTACGGATGAATTCACTGCCGGGCCTACCTTCAGGGTGTTACGGCGCAACCACGGGCTGCCGCGCGCTAATGCTTTCTAACTCACGCCCCGCGGTCTCTGGAATAACAAAGCGCACAAACACCAGGGTCAGAATGCAGAACACCCCGAAAATCACGAAGGTGAGCGAATTACCCACGGCTTTGATGAGAGACAGAAACGTAAGCGAAACCAGAAAATTTGAGGTGCCGAAACTCAGCGTGGCGGCAGCAACGCCCCGGCCGCGCAAACGCAAGGGAAAAACCTCGGAGACAAGTATCCACGCGATCGGCCCGATGCTGAACGCATAGCAGGCGATAAAAGACATCAGGCAAATGGTAGCGATCATGCCCAGCGACTTTCCTAGCCCTGCCTGGTTGTGGAAACAAAGAGCCAGCACGAAGAGCGCAGTGGTCATGCCGCCGATGCCCGCATAGAGAAGGGGCTTCCGGCCTAAACGGTCCACCAGCACCAGGGCGATCACCGTGGCGAGTACGTTCGTAATGGCCACCAGAAGCGTAGCGAAGATTGCATTCTTATCAGAACTGATGCCGGCGAGCGAGAATATTTGCGGGCCGTAATAGAGAACGGCGTTGATACCGGTCGCCGGTGTCAGCAGCATAAAGCCGACGGCAATGAAGAGTGAACCTCGCACCGCCGGACTCCAGAGCGCACTCCAGCGGCGCTCCATCTTCGTCAGCAAGCTGACGCGAATATCTTCCAGGAGCAGTCTCGCGCCCGCCTCATCTGTAAATGACATGAGCACAGATTCGGCTTCAGCCACCCTGTTCTGGGCATACAGCCAGCGAGGACTCTCGGGCACCGTAAGAACCATAAACAGGAAAAGCAGCGCGGGGAGCAGGCCGAAGGCAAACATCAGCCGCCATCCCTGCGGTCCAGCGAACCAGTAACCCACCAGGTCAGCCACGGCAATCCCTGAGGTCAGGGCAAACTGGTACAAACCGATGAGCATCCCGCGCGTTTTCGGGGGAGCAAGCTCGGAGACATATACGGGCGCCGTAACCGATGTGAAACCGACAGCAATTCCAAGCAGTCCGCGGGCGATGAACAGTATGTAGACGTTGGGGGATAACGGCGCAAGGATGGACCCGGCAATGAAAAGGACTGCACCCCAGATCAGCGTTTTGCGTCTGCCGATGCGGTCGGCGACCGTGCCGCCCACGAGTGCGCCGATCATCACGCCGACCAGCACCGAAATGACCAGCACTTCCTGCATCACGGTCGAAAGATGAAACGAGTCGCGCACGAAGATCAAGGCGGCGGCGATGACACCCATGTCAAAGCCGTAAAGAATACCTCCCAATCCAGCGATAAAAGAGACCCTCCGGATGAAGGCCTGATTCACGTACGGCTGGCTGATGGATGGGTCGTTCAATACGTTTCACCTATGCCGAATGATAACCTTTAACCACGGGTGTTGGACCCTCTTTTTAACGAATCTTTTCTAACAAAGTGCTGTTTCTCTGATCCGAGGAAGGTGTTATGGCGGAAAACAAAAAGGACGCGCCGCGCTGGATAGCCGGCATCGAGCCGGCTAAGGAATTGCTCACCGCGACGGGAACCCAGATCCTGGAAATCGAGTGCCGCGAACAACCGAAACAGCTTCGCCGGCTGCTCGAGGCATACGCGGGCGATTCTATCATTCAGGCTGAGCTCAAAAAGTTTCGCGAATTGGCATTGAAAAAAGGCCCGGTGTTGTTTATCGGCATGGGCGCTTCTTACTGCTCTTCCATCAGCGGATCGGTGTTGTTGCAATCGCACGGGCGCCTGGCATTCTCGGTCGATGCCGGAGAGTGGCTGCATTATGCGTCTTCGGTATGGGATGACGCGGCGCTTTCCGTCCTCCTTACGACCTCCGGGGAGAGCGCCGAACTGGTGGAACTCTTTAAGCGAGGGGGGAACCGGGCCCTGGGCCTGATTTGCAATAATCCCGCGAGCGCCTGCTGGCACCTGGCGGAAAACAAGCTTCCCATTCTGGCTGGACCGGAATACGGCAACGCTACCAAGACCTACACCAACGCTACGGCAGCCGCCATCATCCTGGCCTCTGAGATGGTAGGCCGCCCATGGCAGCAGGAGGCCGAGCGCGCTGCCCAGGTTTTCTCCGCCCATCTTGGTCCCATCTTTGCCATGCGCGGCGAGTTGGAGAGATTCTGCAGGGGCGCGGCCAATACCGAAATCATCGGCCGCGGCGCGGCGTATGGGGGCGCCTTCATGAGCGCGCTCTGCATCCGCGAGATGAGCGGCCATCGCGCCGCCGCACACACCGGCGCCGGCTTTAAACACGGCCCCAATCTTGACGTGGACGCATCGCACGTCGCCATCATCTTCGCCCTTGGCCGGGCCGCCGAGCTGGGCATCAAGCTGGCGCAGGAATGTAACCGTCGTGGCGGCAAGGTGGTGCTGGTTTCGAGCAATGAGCACAACGCCACGGACAAATTATTTCCGGTGAGGATCGAGGCTGTTCCAGAACCCTGGGAGGGCATAACGTCCCTCCTGGTCCCGCAGGCGCTGACACTGGCAATGGTCGAGCGGACCGGATGCCGGCTTACTCCGCGCTTTCAGTACGGTGTTATGGAACAGTGAAAAAAGTGTATCGACCCGGTTTCGACAGTAACCATCCGTGCCGGCCCGCTCCCGAGATTAATTGCGAACGAGATGATCAATTAAAAAGAGTAAGAAACCGCAGGTCCCGACCGGAGCGTAGCGGAGTGGTGGGGGCCCTGCGGTTTCTTGCCGTCAAACTATGGCTCGTGTGGCAGCGTAAGCGCGGGGTTCTGGTCAAAGAAGTTGACCGGGCGAATCAGGAAATCGTGCCACAGCGTCGGCATAACCGGCCAGTCTTCCAGGCGGACAACGTGATGGAAGCCTAGCGTATACCAGCCGACGATATCTGTGTTCTCGATGGAACGATTCGCCTTGGTCCATTCGGGCAGTCCGCGAAGCCCATCACTATTAGTGACATAAGTGCCGGCAGCATAACGTTCGTCGGGGCGGTAGGGCGTAACCCACATCTGGTGCCCTGAAAAAGCTCCTACGCGCTGCGCAGGGTCGTCAAGCGGGATGCTCGAGACCGCCGTGGCTCCGGGCATGATCTCCCATCCAGTAGGGTAGCCACGCGCGTCGTGCTGCGATGGGTTGATGAAGTGCCACATCGCCGGATGACGCAGATCGATGTCTAGAATGGCGTCCTTTTCTGTACGGACAATGGAGGACTGCGCGGCCCAGATAACCTTGCGCGAATGGCCGGTGAGCGGCTCCTGCACCAGGCGGTCGACCATAAAGCTGTTGGTTGGCCCGTCGACGTCAAGATCAAGCCGGAAAGAAAAATAGTGATCGTGATTGACGGCCAGCAGGTTTGGAGCAACCAGGGTGCCGTGCTCCAGTTTGCCCGGCTCCTCGCCCATGGAGTGGCCTATCGTATCCTCCTTCACGCCTTTGGTCTCGACGATGCCGGTCGCACCCACCGCGACCCGGATGGTGCCATCCTGCTGGAATATCCAATCGAGCAGGTAATCATAGTTCCCGGCGACCACTGCCGTGCGCAACACCAGCTCACGACTAGGGCGGCCGCTGATCACATCCCCTTCGAGGTGCCTCCATGCCGGGCTGTCGCTAGCGTGTTCGAAGAGACATGCCAGTTGTGGCTTTCAAAACCGGGGCGCCCGCATCAGACGGCACCAGACCAGTAAAGTACTGCGCATGAGCCGGGCAGTCGTCCGGACCGACGGGCTTAATCAGGCCGCCAAGAAGAAACTCTCCCGCATCGACAAAGGCGCGGGAGTCCCAGCCCGGGTCGGAATCCATGTAGGGAACATACATCTCGGAAAGCGAGCCCTCGTACATAACGGAACGTAGCCGGTCTCCATCCCGGTAACGCACAAGATTGATCACGGGACCGACACGGGGATCCAGGCGAAAGCGAAAATGCCAGTTCTGCCACACGACTTCGCCCTTGTCGATCGTATAGCTGGGCCCAAGGGGTTGGGTCACGACCAACGGCTTGGTCCCTGGGCGCGGTGTAGCTTCTCCTTCTTCGTAGTTGATATCTCCCGACGACATGGGAACAGGATCGTTGTCGATGACCTTAAGGACCTTTTCGCTGGTAAGGTCTGCGAGTATGTACACCCCTTCGATCGCGCGGCCCCAGGGATGATAGACACCGTGTGAATCGGTGCAATCGCCAAAGCCGATGCGGCTGCTTGTCTGTTCGGGAAAGATCATCCACGTGATGGGGATAGGCTCACAGCGAACACCCGAAAGATCGGTGACCCCGTGGCGCTTGAGCGCCGCGATGACGCGCGGGTCTTTCTTGACCACATCATTCATCGTGTCCAGTTCTGACTCGGTAATAGGAGCCTGCACGCCAGGAACCACGTTCCAGAACTCGAGCTTGTGCGCCGGGATGTCGACCCGGGCCTCGATGGTCTTGCCCTGGTCCTCGAGGATGACATCGGCCTCCCGCGGGATGGGGTCGCCCTGCTTCCAGGCCAGCACTTTTTCTTTGTCCGGCTCGTGCAGCAGCACGCTGGAGAAGAGCGTCTTCCCGGTCAGGTGGCCGCTCTGCTCGAGAACATCATGAACCGTCCAGTATTCGTTTGTGGTGAGAGCATCCAGCGGATGGTGCGGCACCCTGGTTTGGGCATAGAGCGAAGCGGTCATCACGACTGGTGCAACGACAAATGTAATCAGGGTGTAAAGAGAGTTTTTGACACTGATCATCAGTGATTTCATGGGGTGGTTATGTCTCCGCAGACAGGGCCGGGCGCGACTCCAAATCGTAGCACACTTCATAATCTTTAGTTAGAATGATTGCCATAGCGGCGTAAAGCATCTGATTTTGTCCAGATGGTATAAATGGGTGGTTAAGTTTTGGGGCAGCGGAGAGTCCGCTTGCCCGCCTTTAAGCCCCCTGGACCCACAACGCCGTAATTTTCTCCCATATTCGTAAGTCGGTTTTCTTTGAAGAACGAAAGTATTCCGGTCGGCAGGCCCTCACTTCTTCGCCATACCAACGCGCTTCGCGTCCTGAAGCTTCTGCGCGAGAGCGGCTCCTGTTCGAAGGCGGATCTGGTGCGCGCTTCCGGCCTAAGTGCGCCCACCATCACCAACGTGGTGGGCGATTTGTTGTCGGCCGACTTGATCAAACCTCTGGGCGAGGGCGAGTCAAACGGGGGCCGGCCTCCGGACATGATTTCGTTCAAGGCGGAGCGTGGCTGCGTGCTCGCCGTGAAGATTACCGCCGACAGCCTTTCTTTTCTGCTCACGGACCTCAACGGGCGTGAACTGGATACCCAGGTCATCCCCCTGGCCAACCGGAAAACAACCCCCGACGCCATTTGTATCTACATCGGGGAAGAGGTGCGTCGGCTGCTGCGCAAGCACCGCAAGAAGCGGGAACAGTTGCTCGCGCTGGTAGTGGGCGTGCCCGCCATCACCAACGTGGATGAAGGCGTCGTGCTATCGATCAGTACCCTGGAAAACTGGCGTTCCGTCCCGCTACGCGCCAAGCTGAACAGAATCGTAGAATGCCTGGTCATTATTGAAAACGATACCAACCTGGCCGCTCAGGGCGAGCGATACTGCGGCGCCGCTCAGGCAGAAGAGACCTTCATCCTGATTCACATCGGCCCAAACGTGGGCGCGGGGATCGTCCTTGGCGGCCAAATCTACCATGGATCGCAGTGGTCCGCGGGTGAAATCGCCTACCTTCGTTTGCCGAATACTTCGCGCAAACGCCCCACCCTCCATGAGTTTGGCGAGCTCGATACCTTGCTGACCAGCTCGGGAATTCTGGAGAGCTGGCAAGAAGCAAAAAAGAAGCCCGGCCCGGATGCAACGGAACTGGAGAAAATGGATGCGTTGGGGGTCCTCGATCTGGCCCAAGCCGGGGATGCTCGCGCCGAAAAGATCGTCCAGCACCGCGCCAGCATCGTGGCGGACATCATCGTAAACCTCTCACTCATCTTGAATCCGGGCCTCATTTTGTTGGAGGGGGAAGTGGGCAGCCATCCCGCACTGATCAGTGCGGTGCAAAAGCAACTGCAAGAGAGCGAATTCGCAGTCACCAAGATTGGGGTAGGCAAGCTTGGGAACACTTCCGTGCTCTGGGGAGCCATTGCGATCGCGCTGGAGATGATTCCCTCAGTATTGCTGCCACAGCCATCGAGCTGAGGAGTCAAGGCAGCGTAAAGGCGACATACATGCTGCCGGAAGGCGCCTTTAGATCTTTGCCCCCTCCGCTTGCAATGACTACATACTGCTTGCCATCGATCACGTACGTGGCTGGAGTGGCAGTGCCCGCAAAGGGCAGGACGGTTTCCCAAAGCAGCTTGCCGTTGCTGCTGTCGAAGGCTCTTAATTTCTTGTCGTAGACCGTCGCCGCGATGAACAAAAGACCTCCTGCGGTGACGATAGGGCCGCCATAATTGTCCGAACCGGTGTTGGTCAAGCCCTTGGCGGCGAGTTCCGGATATTCACCCAGCGGAATCTTCCATAGATAGCGTCCCGTGTTCAGGTCGATTGCGTTGAGTGTTCCCCAGGGCGGAGTGATCGCGGGGTAGCCTTCGGCATCGACAAAATCTCGCGATCCTGTGACTTCGTACTTCATCGTAGTGCCGTCGGCGGCGCTGGAGTAGATCGCTCCCTTGTCCGGATCCGCTTCAGTCCCTTGCGGGGCTTGCTTAGTCAGAAACTGGATAAGGGCGCGCAAGTGCTCATCGCGAAGATTGGGAAAGGATGGCATCCGGCCGCCGCCCTGGGAGATTTTGGCCTCGATCTGTGCGGGCGAGAGACGCTTGCCCACATCGACCAGCGAAGGATAATTGGGCGGCGAACCAGAGAGATCCTTGCCGTGACAAAGGCTGCATTGGTTGTGATAGATTCTCTCGCCCGTACTTGCAGTGGGATGATTTTCAGTCAGGCCTAGAACACACGCCGCCTCGTTCGCATTCACATAGATCACGCCGCGGGTGCGATCGACTGCCGGTCCTCCCCACTCGGCGCCACCAAGAAAACAAGGAAAGACCACGGTCTCTTGATCCAGGCCGAAGGGCAGAAACTGTCCGCCACTGCGAAATGTGGCGAACTCCTTCACAGCGTTTGCGTGCGCTTCCGGAGTGCGCGTGGTCAGAAGATCCTGGGTAAGCATCTGCCGGGTAAAGGGCGCGGGCATCGTGGGTGTCGGCTGCGTGGCCGCGGTCACCTCCCCTGGAACCTGGCTCGCAGGGTAAGGCCGTTCCTCGATTGGGAAAAGCGGCTTGCCGGTGGTGCGGTCGAAGAGGTAGAGAAATCCCTGCTTGGTTGTTTGTGCGACCGCATCGACACAGCTGCCATTGTGTCTTACGGAGAGCAGCGCCGGGGGCGACGGAAAATCGCGATCCCAGATGTCATGATGCACTCCTTGAAAGTGCCAAAGACGCTTGCCGGTCTTTGCATCGAGTGCGAGAAGAGTGTCCGCGAAGAGGTCGTCGCCCACCCGATCCGCTCCATAGAAATCGAAGACCGCGGACCCGGTGGGAACGTAGACGATGCCGCGCTTTTCGTCCAGCGCCATCCCGGCCCAGTTATTGGCCGCGCCTGCTGTCTTCCAGGCATCCGGGGGCCACGTTTGGTAGCCGAATTCATCCGGATGCGGGATGGTGTGAAAGCTCCAACGAAGCGCGCCCGTGCGCACATCGAAGGCGCGAATGTCTCCAGGAGGAGAAGGATAGGTTTCGGGATTCCGGCCGCCGACGATAATCAAATCCTGGTAAACGATGCCGGGGCTGGTGAGGTCGACGGACTGAGTAAGGTAATCTCCGCGAAGTCCCTTGCGCAGATCGATTCTTCCCTGCTCGCCAAACGAGGAAATGACTTTGCCCGTTTGTGCATCGAGCGCGTAGAGATAATGCGTTACGCCGGCGAGAACGCGACCCTGCCGGCCGTCGGTCCAATAGGCGAGACCGCGGGACGGTTGCTTGCTGGGCACTCCAGAATCAAATTTCCAGAGAAGCTTCCCGGTTGCGGCGTCGAGCGCAATCACTTTCTGCGAAGGGGTATAAGCAAAGAGCGTCCTCCCGATAATAATCGGGCTGGTTTCCAGGCCGCCCTCTTCGGCGCCATCGAACTTCCATGCCACTTTCAGCTTGTCTACATTGCCGCGATTGATTTGCGATAGGGGCGAGTAGTGATCACCCTCCGACTGGCCGCCATAGACGGGCCAGTCGGATCGGAGCGGCAACGGATTGTTCTTGCACGCCTGACCATGCAGGACAGCTGACGCACCGAAGACGATGGCGAGGAATAGCAACGGCCAGTTCCCTGTAACGGGAGATCCGGGTTCGCTGCTTTCCCCGCATCTTCGTTGTCTCAGAAGGTGCCCGTCGGACTGGACGGGTGCCCCAGGTTCGCCCCAGCGTACCTGGGCCGAAAAAGATGGGCGAAGCCCTCCATTGCATTTACTTAGAGTTCTTTCCGAGCAGCCATGCTGTTGCATTTTCAATGAGAGTGTTCTGGACCGGACTGGTGAAGATCTTGTCTCCGTGACCCATATTCATATAGAGCATCTTGTACTGCGTGTTCGTCCACACTACGGGAATATCGCCTTCCGTCAAAAGGCTCTTGATCCCCAGTGGGTAGTTTGCGGGGTCAAGCGTCAGCAGCACATGAATGTGGCTATCGAGGCGCGGACTAGGCGTCCAGCGATACCACTCATTTGTGGGCGAGATAAATGTTTCCGGCAGATTTCGTGTGACGGGACTGGCCCGATCATCCACGATCAGCTTCGCCGGCAAGGGCGGCCAGCTGTTGTTGTCAAAGACGCCTCCGCCGATGAACGTCATGAACCATGGCCACTTGGTGGTCTTGTCGTTGTATGCGGATACGTGAAAGCCAAGCCAGGCGCCGCCGCCCTTCATGTATCGTTCAAACGCTTCTCGCTCCGCCTGGTTATGCGGAAACTCGTTGAGCCACACAACCAGTTGGTAAGGCTTCAGATTTTTATCATTTAGATCTTCCCAATTGGTCGTTGCTTCCAGCACAAAGTTGTCTTTCTGGGCTAGCGCGGCAAAGAATCGCAACGCATCCAAAGCGAAGAGAACATGATCATTTTCTACATTCAGGGAATAAAACATCAATACCCTTGGTTGCGAGGCTTTGGCCTCCTGGGCCATGGCGCCCGCAGAAACGATGGCAATGCACAGGGTCAGCGCGAAAAAATACCTTTTCACTGGCCCGCACCCCAGAAGATCGCGTTCCGGAAAAGCTGTGTGAAATCTTTGTTCTGAAACAAGTCCGGGTGATGCCCCATGAAGATGTAGACGTTCCTGGCCTTGACGTGTTCGTTGGTCCAAACCACGGGATGGTCTCCGCCCATGGTGATCATGCTCTTCGGCTCGTAAGTCGACTCATCGACACTGGCCAGAACATGAACTTTCGAACGATTGGACTTGCTCCAGGTGTACCACTCCTCCTGCTGCACAACAAAGGAGGAGGGCAGGCCTTTGGTTACCGGATAATTAGGATCATCCACTTTCACGGTCGCCGTAGCGAACTGCGCGATGTAGCTGGTGTACCGGATATCCCCCATGAAATGCGACCACCATTTCCACATCGGGTATCCGTCAAAATCCCCCAGGAGCATGGCATGGTGAAACCCGATCCAGCCGCCGCTACCGCGCGTGATGTAGCGTTGAAAAGCCTTTTTGGCCACTGGAGTCCAGCGATACGGCGGATAGTTCAGCTGAATGAATAGCTTGTATTTTGCCAGGAAGGCGTCATTGATGGGATCGGTGTTGGTGATGTAGTCGACGGCAAAGCCGTTCTCGTCGGCCAACTTCTGCAGCCACACCTTGGCTGCGGCCACGAACTCATTATGTGGCGTGTTCCCGGATTCTGCGATCGCCACCACGCGAAATTTGACCGGGTGATTAGGAGCGTCCTGAGCATGCGCCGTGACGGCTGCGATCGCAAGCACCAGAACCGTGAGCGACTTCAAAGACAAGTTCTTTAATACCATCATCGCCTAATCCCACCTCGAATCACCGTAACGTTGTTGCTGCTGAAATTGGCGACATAGACCATATCAGCCGCCGGATCGATCCCGAACGCGTACGGAATCGTACCCACATCCACTTTCACGACGGGGAGGTTCGTCTTGCCGTCGATCACGGTCACGCTAGCTGTGCGCTGGTTCGCCACATAGATCTGATCGCTTTGCTCATCGATCGCGAGAGCCTGCGGATGCGTTCCCAAACTAACCGTCTTGCTTACCGAATCGGTAGTCCCGTCAATAACCGCCATGGTGTCGTTGCCATAGCTCAGAACGTAGGCCTTGTTTGTTGCGGGATTTGCCTCCACCGCAAAGGGAATAGGGCCCACGCCCACGGTAGTCGTACTGTTGGTGGCCCCATCGATGATGGTCACGCTGGCGCTGTCTTCGTTCACCGCATAGATTTTGTCTGACTTGGCGTCCACTGCAATTGCCCAGGCATGCTTTCCGGTGTGTACGGAGGTGGTAGCCCCGGTGGCGCCGTCAATAACGGTTACATCCTGGCTTCCATAATTGACCGTATATAGCTTGTTGGTTGCGGGGTTGAGGACGATGGCGCGTGGTCCCTGCCCCACCTGGATGGTGGTGGTAGCATTGGTGGTTCCATTGATGACGGTTACGCTATGAGCAAAATTGTTGGCCGCATAAATCCTATTGGTAGCCGTGTTGACGGCGAGCGCCTGCGGATAAGTTCCCACGTGGACGGTTGCCGTGACCGCATCGGTTTTGCCATCGATCACTGAGACCGAATCCGCACCCGCGTTGGTTACATAAATCCTGTTGGTCACGGGGTTGACCGCGACGGACTCGGGACGATCTTCCACAGTTACGGTGGAGGTTGCCTGGGTCTTCCCATCGATGATGGTCACCGAGTTGCTGCCGTGATTCACCACGTACGTTTTGTGCGTTACCGGATTGACCGCGACGGCCATTGGCGTGTTGCCCACGGGAACAGTGGCGATTGCCGTCTGAGCCATCGACAGCCGTGGAGCAACAATGGTGGCGAGAATGGCTATCCGTACCGTGAAAAGGCGCCTCAT
This sequence comes from uncultured Acidobacteriaceae bacterium, assembly GCA_963743365.1. Classification (GTDB taxonomy): domain Bacteria; phylum Acidobacteriota; class Terriglobia; order Terriglobales; family Acidobacteriaceae; genus PALSA-350. The sequence goes on along the minus strand of CAVUQE010000004.1, from coordinate 90,680 downwards.
TTGCGCAGCCGGCAATTGTTGCATGTGATCATAGGCGGAAAGTGTCTTTTACTGGGTGCTTGAAGCTGTTTCGTTGGTGGGCAGCGGCAGCAGTTCTTTGGCCGGCGTGGCTGCCGGAAAAGCTACGTTGAAAAAGCAAACCATCATCTCATCGGTGCTTTGCTGGCCCCAGGTGACTATCTTGGCAGGATCAGGATTTTCCGGATTCTTCGCTGAGTTGTCGTAGTGTGCCGTGCACTCGATCCTGGTGCCGGCGGGCAGCACAATCGGGTTCGCCAGGTTGTACCAAAGCTGCCAGCGCCAGTTATAGTGCGGCACGTTGAGGATGGCGCGCGTCTCGCCGTTGGGAAATACCAGCCGGTACGACATATCTTTGCCGCGCATATGCATGTGGGGATGCATACCCAACAAGGTCACCTCCCGGCGCACGGTAAAGGAGGCATCCACGCGGTAGTTGGGATCTCCCGGAGGAATCTTGAATTTCTCATTGCCCGTGGACAACGTCATCACGCGATCTTTTGGGGGCTCTTTCGCCAGCACCAGCCCCACGCTCGCCTGGTCGGTCGTGGCTTTCCCTTCTGGCATATAGTGCACTTCCAGCACAATATCTGAGCCGGCTGGAATCAGTTTCGCTTGGCCGGGCTCAAACATGTCCGGCGGCTGGCCCGGAGCGTAGCCCACCAACCAGTCATTGGGCACGTCATCCTGGGGAGCCTTCTCTCCTGTCTTCGCGGGCGGAGCCTCAAAGAATTGTTCTTCCGGCTGCCCCTTGAAATAGTTCGATCCAGGTTTGCGAACATAGGCGACGATATGGTGCACCACGGAGCGATCGCTCGGCGCAGCCTCCACATCCTGAATCCACGTGTCCTTGGTAAAGCCGGTGGGCAAGATCACGTACTGGTATTCCAGGATCCCGGTCGCTGGAATAGGGAACGGCCGAGGCAGCTGGAAGACCTTGTCCGGCTTGGGGATGGTCCATCCGGTGACGAAGTCGAGTGGCGGCGGCAGATCTTTGGGGTCGCCCTCGGGTGCACCCGCATCCGCCCAGGCGGCGATGGTGTCGATCTGCGCTTGGGTCAGCGAGCGGTTGTTCGCAAACTTCTCCGTGTGCCCATCCTCAAACCATGGTGGCATGGCGCGGGTGATCACCATCTTCTTCATTGCCAGCGCCCAGGGGCGCGCATCTTCATAGGTCAGCATGGAGAAGGGCGTGCCCTCTCCAGGACGATGACAGCCTTGGCAGTGCTGCTGCACAATGGGTGCAACGTCCTTGGAGAAGGTCACGTTCGATGGATGGGTGACGGGAATGGTCGCAGCCGGGTCTGGCGGGTGGCTCGCCATGCCGGCCATTTGCCCCAGCAGGCAGGCCGTGGTCGAAAGCTGCAATGCTGCTATTGCCAGTGCCCGCTTCATGCCCACTCCACGCGTTTGATTAATTAGGAACGATTCATTAGTATGTGCGCATCAAGTATGGACCGGACGCACTCCGCCCGGCAATCTTTTTTTGATTGAAGGACGGAATGAAGCTCTTGCGCTACCTCACTGTTTTTTGCGCACTGGCAGGCACTGCCTATGGCGAGATGCCCGCTTTCTACAAGTCGGTCAACAGCGTGACCTGGCTGGTGCAGAATGTCGACCTGGCAAAAAAAGGCTGGATCCCACTCGGCTTGTCTGACATTCAGGAATACCCGGATGTCGTGTTGACCGGAAGAGACCACGGCAAGCCTGTGAAGATGTGGGCTTGGGAGATCACGGGCCACCTGGGAAACCTGACCGTAAACATGATCCAGCCCGCAGAAGGGCAGCTGAATGCCTGGAACGAGTTTCTGGGCAAGCATGGCGATGGGATCTTCTCTATCGTGCACGAGGTGAAGTCCCGCGCGGAGATGGAAAAGGAAATCAAACGCATGCGTGGTCTCGGCGTTGGGGTACTGCAGCAGCTGAGCCTCGAGCGGGACGGAAAGCGCGTCACCTACACCTACTTCGACACCGAGCCGCAGGGCAAGTTTGTCCTGGGCTTGGTGTACTGGCCCGGGGGCGCGCCTGCTCCGGGGGTGCCAGGAAAAGTCTCTCACCTCGCGCCAGTGGTTCGCGAATTAGAGCCGGTCTCAGCCTACTGGCAGAAGCTGGGCTTCCCCGCATTTCGCATGGAGCATGCGACTCCCCGGCAGGATTCGACCTACCGGGACAAACCACTGTGGTTTGCGTTTGAAGTCGGCTACCAGAATTACGACCAGTTCAGTTACGAATGGATCAGCGCTCCCAATACACCCCCCGAACATCTACGCCGACTTCCTCAAAAAGCACACGGAAGGCATCCAGCATCTGGGCATGCCCGTGGACGACTTGAATCAAGCGGTAGCCGAGTATGAAAAGCTCGGCTACCACGTATGGCAGTCCGGAGCTTGGGGAGACGTAGGCAAGAAGGACTCTGGCCAGTACGACTACATGGATACCGACTCCATTGGGGGCGTGAGCGTGGAGTTGATCCACGCCTATAAGTAGCCTACGGTTTCGCTGGAGGAGGATGGGCCATCTCCATCGCCCAGACACCAGCCGGCCGCATGTACATGGAGGCGCGGAAGTTCCCCGTGATGTCCCAGGCCTCCGGCGTGCGGAACCAATATCCTTTGCTCTCGTAAATGACGTGATAGAGCCCCCAGGCCGTCTTATAAGCCTGGTCGTTCATGCCTTCGCTCAACAGCAACGCCGCAAAGCCTAAGGTCGTTCCCGCCCACACTTCCTTTGCCTGTTCGTTGTTGATGATCGAGCCATCCGCAGCCATGCCATTTGCCGCGCCCATCTGCCCGCCGGCAAATTTCATGACGTTGTAGTCGAATATCTTCTTGGCCGCGGAGAGCTGCATCTCGCGCGGAACCAGGTCGCCCAGGCCAAGCATGTTGGCATACCACTGGCCGGCTAGCTGGTCTGCCTGGATGGCGTTCTGGTTCTCGCTCTCCGTGTCGTAGCGGAAATACTCGCCGTTCCATAGCTTGCTGATGTAGGTCTGCCGGGCCTTCTGAAAAAGCTGGCGATATTCTTCCGCCGCAGCCTTATCTCCCAAAATCAGCGCCGTCTCTTCGCCTGCACGCAGGGCCGCAAGCCACAGGCCGCCGGAGTAAGCGCTTACACCGCGCACGACCCATGAGTCGTAGGTCTGATCAGGATATCCGCTGTTCTCGGGTACTCCACCACCGTGGTCGAACTGGCGCAGATAGGTGATCGCTTCTTTCACCGCCGGCCAGGTCTCGCGCAGAAATGCCGTGTCCTTGCGCCCGGTAAAAACGTAGTCGCGGTAGATCATCAGGACAAATTTTGAGTTGAGGTCTTTCCAGTCGTTGGTATCCTGCCAGCCGGGCTGATTCACCGCGACAAAAGGATCGCCTTCCGGCACGCCAAGGTCGTGAGGCACCGCGCCTTTCTTTTTCCGTTTGTGCAGAACGGGCTCCCCTGTCTGCTCGGTTTTCCAAACCCACAGGCCCTTCTCTGGCCACTCCCGCGGCACGGTATCCGCAAACTCTCGCAGAACTTGTTTGTCTATGTCCGGCCAGAATTTCAACAACGGGAGCGAGGCATAAAAACGCACATCCAAAGTGCCGTAATAGGCATAGTCAAAACATTCCAACAAGGCAAACGATGCTGGCAGCTTCTTATCGGTCCCCGCCTTTCTGCCCCAGAAGGTGCCTCCATCGGCCAGCGTGTAGAGCTCGTTAAAGAGCATGCCGCGATACCAGAGCGGTTTGCTTTCGTCGTTTACGTAAGGCGCCTGCCAGGCGTCGATGGCATCGCTCCATCCGGCAGCATTGAGCAGGCCGTCGCGCGCAATCGCCCATGCATTGGTTCCTGTCGTGCCGTAAAAATCCGTGTAGCGCCGGTTCCACTTGCGTCCCTGTCCAAACTGCACCACGGGCAGGTCCCACGAGATCACCACGGGAATGATCTTTTTCTCTCCAGGCTGCAGGGTAAAGCGCAGCGCAATGGCGCCAGCCAGTTTTTCGCTGTCGCTGACCCAGGAGGTATCGCTGTTAGCCAGCCGTCCGTCTTTCGACGAAAGGCACCCAAACGGCCTTGCCGTCTCCCTGCGCGAGAAAAGTTGTCTGGTAGGTAACATCAACTCCCGGAGTTTCGAGGGCCGCAATCGCAAACTGTCCGTCCCACTCGTTCAGCTCCTTATCGTCACGGCCGCGGTCGAAGACAATACCCTTCATGGTGCCGGCCTGTCCTACCGCTTCACTGGCAAACTGGTTGTAGTTGCCCTGGTTGGGCGTACCGTTGAAGTCATGGGTAAAGGTGCGAAACCATCCCCCCATATTGGCCCAGGAAAGAAGCACAGAGACGGTTACCGCATGGTCGGTCGGATTGTCCGCATGCCAACGGTAGACCGCTACCGGATAGCTGGATTCACGGTAGTTGTTGGGGAGCACAGGCGAGAACTGCTCCAGCACCACATGCGCGGGAAACTTCTTCCACTGGTAGTCGTACCAGGACTTTGGATAGAGAGCGGAGTACTCACCCGCTCCCACGGGATAATCCCAGGCCCAGCTCGCCAACTCGCCCTTATTCGGATGGCCGGTCATCAAGACTTGCGCGGTGCCCTGGGAATCGCCCTCCGACTTCTGGTACATCGCGAATTGGTTCACATAAACGGGCTCATACTTGTGTACGCCTGCCTTGATGTGCCAGCGGGCGAAGTCGCCGCGATACGTCCGCGAGAACGTGCCCGCACCCATACCGCCAACCGGCGCTCCCTGCCAATAGCCGTCATCAATGTCAGTGCCATTCTTAGCTACCCCGGGAGACGCAAGCGGGAGGCCGATGGGACGGCTCCACGCCGCCTTCGGTATGTCGTTGCCAGCAAATGCCGCCGATGCCCACGCGGCCAGGAAGAAACACACGACCACTTGCAGCCCAAATTTCTTGGTCAAGACTCCTCCCGATTAAGCCGGTTCCCAAATGAGCTTCGCGTTGGTAAGCTCTCGTGCGCCGAGCGCCCCCAATTCCCGGCCAACGCCGGAACCCTTGACACCGCCAAACGGTGCGCGCGGATCCGAACGGACAAAGTCATTGATGAACACCGCGCCGGCCTCGATCTGGGCGGCAACAGCATTAGCATGGGCCGCATCCTTGCTGCACACGGCCGCTCCTAACCCGAACTCCGTGTCATTGGCCAACCGGATCGCCTCTTCGTCGGTCTTGAAAGTAAAGAAGACCGCGACTGGACCAAAGAACTCTTCCCGCGCAACCGGCGCGTCGTGGGGCAGATCAACCAGTACCGTCGGAGGATAAAAATAGCCAGGTCCATCCAGAGACTTGCCGCCGGTGAGCACGCGCGCGCCGGCTGCCTTTGCCTCCGAGATCTGGCGCTCCGTGGTCGCGCGTAGGTCTTCGCGAGCCTGCGGACCCAGCTTGGTGTCAGGCAAGAGCGGGTCGCCGACCTTGAGCGCCGATGCCTGCTCGACAAACGCTTTAGTGAAGGCATCTGCGATCGGCTCGGCGATGATAAAGCGCTTGGCCGCAATGCAACTTTGCGCGTTGTTGGAGTAGCGCGAGGTCACGCCCAGCTGTACCGCTTTTGCGATATCAGCGTCCTCAAGCACGATGAACGGATCGGAGCCGCCGAGTTCCAGCACCACCTTCTTGCCGTGCAGGCCGGCTTGCTGCGCCACGGCCCGCCCGGCCGCGACACTACCCGTAACCGTCACTGCGCGTATGCGCGGATCCGCGATAATAGCCGGCACCGAGCCACGCTGCACAGAGAGATTGACGTAGAGCCCTTCAGGGCCATCGGCATCTCTCACCAGTTTCTCGAGCGCAAGCGCACAGCCCTGCACGGTCTCAGCATGCTTCACCACCACCGTGTTTCCCACCAGCGCAGTCGGGATAAAGAAGCGCAACACCTGCCAGAAGGGAAGATTCCAAGGCATGATGGCGAGGATCGGACCAAGCGACTCGTAGACCACGCGGCCTGGAGTGCCTGGAATAGGTTCGGACTGGATATACGCGGCGCCCTCCTGGGCAAAATGAGCCGCGCCGAAGGCTGCCTTTTTCACTTCGCCACGGGCCTCACCGATCGGCTTGCCCATCTCGAGCGTGATAAGCCGCGCGTACTCTTCCACGCGGCTTTCCAGCAGATTCGCAAGACGAAGAAGAAAGGCTGTCCGCTCAGAGAGAGGCGTGCGCGACCAGCATTTCCATCCGTCCCAGGCGCTCTGCAAACGCTGCTCAACCTCTTGGGCGCTATGCTCCGGATAGGTATCCAGAAGCTCTCCTGTCGTTGGGTTTTTCGATTCGAATGACATAGGACCTCTTCGTAAAACAACTGTTCTCTAGGTACACGTTTTAAGAAAACGATCAACACAGGTGGCGAGCACTTCCTCACCCGGGCGCTTCCACCAGTTTTGCGAGGAAAAGATCTCGACCTCTTGCGGCCCGTGGTATCCGGCGCTTTCAATCAGCGAACGAATAGATCGCAGGTCGATGACTCCGTCGCCCATCATCCCGCGGTCCAGCAGAAGATCGTGGGTCGGCACCAGCCAATCGCAGATGTGGTGAGCCAGAATGCGCCCGCCCGCTCCTGCCCGCATGATCTGCTCTTCCAGCTTCGGATCCCACCAGACATGGTAGACGTCAATCGCGACACCCACACCGTCACCCAGCAGATCACAAAGATCGAGCGCCTGCTCCAGGGTGTTAATGCAGGAGCGGTCGGCGGCATACATGGGATGCAAGGGCTCAATCGCCAGGGGCATGCGGTTGGCACGCGCATGGGGCAGGATGGCGGCAATGCCGTCCGCCACCATCTCGCGCGCGGCCCCGATGTCGTGCGAATCCCCTGGCAAGCCCCCCACCACCAGCACCAGGCAATCGGCTTCAAGGGCAACCGCCTCATCGATCGCCCGCTTGTTGTCATCGATGGCTTCATCCAGGCCTGCCTTGTCCACGGCGGGAAACATGCCGCCGCGACAGAGCCCTGTAACACGAAGCTTGTTGGAGCGAACGATTTCGGCTGCTTCCGCCAGGCCTGTCAGTTGCACCTGGTCTCGCCATGGCGCAATGGAGGTAATGCCCTGGGCCAGGCAAGCATCCACCGCCTGACCCATCGTGTACTGCTGGCGCACAGTGGCCAGATTGATGGACAGATCGCGGATGCTCATGCTGCTCACACATTCCCACCTGGCGTGTCGGCAGATAACGACGGCACATCCACCCAGCGACGCTCAGCCCAGCTCCTCAAGCCGAGTTCGGCCAACTGAACGCCCTTCGCTCCTTCGAGCAGGTCAAAGCTCCACGGCTTGTTCTCCACTACGTGACGGATAAAGTCCTCCCACTGCAACTTGAAGCCGTTCTCGTAGACCTGCGTGTCGGGCACCTCGTCCCACTGCTCGGTGAACTTCATTGTCTGCGGAACGTCGGGATTCCATACCGGCCGCGGAGTGTTTACGCGGTGCTGCGTATAGCACCGGCTCAATCCCGCCACCGCCGATCCATGCGTGCCGTCGACCTGGAAGGTCACCAGGTCATCCCGGCGAACCCGCACCGCCCAGGATGAATTGATATGCGCGATGACTCCGCCCTCGAGCTGAAACGTAGCGTAGGCCGCGTCGTCGGCATCCGCCTTGTATACTGCCCCGCTCTCATCGATGCGTTGGGGAATATGGGTCGCGCCAATGCAACTGACGGACTGCACCGCGCCGAATAGATTATCCAGCACATAGCGCCAGTGGGGCAGCATATCGAGAATGATGCCTCCCCCATCGGCTTTACGGTAATTCCATGAGGGCCGCTGCGTGGGCTGCAGGTCACCCTCAAATACCCAATACCCAAATTCGCCGCGAACGGAGAGGATGCGACCAAAAAAACCTGCACCCTTCAGCATGCGGAGCTTGCGCAAACCCGGCAGATAGAGCTTGTCCTGCACGACTCCACTCTTCACCCCGTGCTTCCTGGCCAGGCGCACCAGGCAAAGCGATTCCTCGAGCGTTTCCGAGAGCGGCTTTTCACAGTAAACGTGCTTTCCGGCCTCGACCGCGCGGGTCAGCAGAGGAACACGCATCTGGGTCGAGCCGGCGTCGAAGAAAATCGTGTCCTCGGGATTGGCAAGCGCAGAATCGAGATCTTTGGCCACTCGCTTGATGCCATGGCGCTCCGCCAGGCTGGAAACCTTCTCCAGATTACGGCCCACGAGAATCGGGTCGGGCATCGCCCGGTCGCCATTGGATAGCGTCACTCCACCCTGATCTCTGATAGCCACGATGGAACGGACCAGGTGCTGGTTGTAGCCCATCCTTCCGGTGATGCCATGCATGATGATGCCGATGCGCCGACTAGCCAAGGTCTGCTCCGTCTTTTTTAGTTTCTAATGTTTGTTTCATAAGCCGCGCTGGTTCGTCAACTCCGCCGACAGATCTGCACCCGTAACCTTACACGATCAGGGTTACGCCAGCAGCTGGTTCACTGCGCGATCCGACTCGGCGATGGAAGCGCGGTGGTCCATGATTCCGGAGAGATCGGAATTGGCGAAGGCAATTTTGCCGAAAGGCGCGCGCCTCATTACCTCTCGAGGAGCAATCTTGCCCTCAGATCCAAAGAAGAAGCCAGGCTGGCCGCAGAGATAGGCATGGCCCCACCGATTTACGATGATGCCGGCAATATCCCGCCGCGCATCAAAGCCGCTACGCGCAAACATCAGCGTCATTTGCTCACGGATCTGCCGCTCATATTCCGAGTAGGGTATGCTCAGCAGGCGCATCCGTCCCCGCGTGCACTGCTGCGGCAGCGGAACCCCCGGCTCGGTAAACGTAATTTTCATACGGAGCACGGTGGGGTCGTCGGGGGTGACCGTGGGCGGAACATCCCCACATAGCGCGACTTTGCGGACCGCGAGCCAGGGGTAGACCCCTTCGAAACACTGGCATTCCGTGATCCCCATCTTCGCCATGAAGCGCCAGTTGCGTATAGCAACATTAATGACGGCGCAAGGCATGCGGTAGAACTGCTGGTAGGCAGCGCGATAGTCTTCCGGCAGATCGGAGATTGTCTTCGCGGTGGTCCAGCCCGCGGACATCACCACCGATTTTGCGCGTACGGTATGCAGCTTGCCTTCGACCGCATAGCTAACCCGGACGCCATCGCCCTCGTGCCGCACATCCGCTACCGTCGCACCCAACCGTATCCGCACCGGCTGACCTTCGCGATCAAGCTTGGTAAAGTCCACCGGGCCAACGCACATGCCGGCCAAGGTGTTGGGGCCGGGCATCGCCTCGGGGATCATGGCTTTCACGATGAAGCGCGCAACGCCGGTGTTCCCCCCGGGAAATATCTGCTCGCCGACCTCGTTCTTCCAGGGGAAAAGCACCTCCGGAGCGTAATACGCGTAGGCAGAGTTCTCGTCCGCCGAAGACCCTGCCCAATCTGCCGCAACCGGCATATAAGTCCGGATAAATTCGCGGGTCAGGCCGTCGCGCTGCATCAGGTGCTCTTCCAAAGTGATGCGGTCGAGAGCCCGCGAAATCTCGTCGCCGTCGACCTTGGGCGGAGCAAATGTTTGATTGCCTGCGCGCGCCCTGATCAGTTGTTGCCTGGTCGCCTCCGGGACGGGCGCACCGGCCAGTTTTTTGCCCCACGGATCGTAGAGCCAAAACCCCTCGGGATGCCCGAAACGCGCTCCAAAGAACATTCCGGAATTCTTGCTACCCCGGGCGTATGGAAGGGTGTTCACATCCAGCTCGGGCTGACCGCCCCCCCACTTCTGATACTCCAACGGTTTACCGTCGAAGCCGATCGATTCGTAAAACCTCTGCGTAAGCGAAGACGGAAGGGAAGGAAAGTAGGTGGCCGAGCCCTGGCCTGCCATCAGCCGGTGGCCATCCACCATAAATTCGTTACGGCGAGCTTCCCCACCGAAGATGGAATGGTCTTCCAACACCAGGCAGCGTTTCGACCGGCCGGTCTTTTCTGAAAAAAGATGAGCGGCCGCCAATCCGCTAATGCCACCTCCGACCACGACGCAATCGAAGGTCTCTCCGGTCGCTTGCGCATTTTTGAGTTGGCTGGTGTACAGCCCATCGCGAATACCGTGGCCCGCGGTCATTACGGCGTGGGTATTCCCGTTCGCTGTGGCGTAGTCTCCTGTGCCGCCGTAACCGTCCCAGTCTTCCTTGGCCATCATGGCTGGCGCGCCCGCGGGGCCGGCGAAGGGACGCCCATCGAGGAAATCTGCACGGGCAATCTCCGCATCCATGCCCAGTGAGCGATCTGCTTGCGAGCCCTGCGGTTTTTGTGGCGGAAGTTCCACTTGGTGTGCCCTCCGGGCGGTTGCGGTGCTACACTGCGACCACTGTACTATAGAACGTTTCCTTACAAAGTCTCACACGGAATCGATAAACCGAAAGCCCAGGTTCGGAGGGTAGACGATGAAGCGCAGACGGTTCCTTCAACTGGCCGCGACTGCCGCTGCCGGAGCGGTCGTCCAACACTCCCCCGCCTGTTCCGCCGGGCAAATCTCCCACCCCGCAGCCGATGTACTGTCGCTAGCAGTCGGCGAGCCGGCACTGGCCGCTCTTGACGCCTCGCATGTGGGCTGCGGCGCCGGCCGACGGGCGTCGCTTGGGCCTGACCAGATGATTGAAATGTTGCTGGAACAACGGAGCGATGGCGCCTACCACTGGACCATCGATCGACGAGCCCACGGCGGGGAAGCCCTGTTTCTGCAGCAGGGACGCCCATATCGCCTGCGGATGATGAATGCGACGGGTGGGGTTCATGCGGTTCACCTGCAGAACCACAGCTTTGAACTCGCGCGTATCCACCAGGTGCCGGTCTCTGGCATCTTCCTCGACACCATCTGTCTCGGACGTTACAACGTGGTGGAAGCAGATGTCCTCATGAGCCGCCCGGGCCCCCTACTGCTGCACTACCCGAGCAGTTAGCCTTAAACTAGAGCAACGGGAAGCAGTGCGGCCACGCAAGGCCCAAAGCTGAATTGGTTTGTAATCCGCATCGACTCCACCGAATCCAGTCGCGATGGTTCGCCAAGAAGAGCATCCTCCCATGAAACCGACCGAACTTACAGACAACCGCTTTTCCCGTCGACGCTTTTTCCGCTGGACCGGTGGCCTCGCCGCCAGCTTTGGCGTCGCCCGATCTTTCGCGTCTACGACGAAAGAAGAAGCGGAAGGGGAAGACTATTACGACAAGCTAGGCGTGCCGAAGATCATCAATGCGGCCGGCACCTACACCACACTGACCGCGGCCTGCATGCCGCCGGTGGTACTGGCCGCCGTGCAGAAGGCAGCTCTCCACCCGGTGCGCCTGCATGACCTGCAAACCAAGTCGGGTGAGTACATCGCTCAGCGTCTCAAGTGCGAGGGCGCCGTGGTGACCTCGGGTGCATCGGGAGCAATTACACTCGCCACCGCCGCATGCCTGCAAGCAGCCAACAACATCTCGCCCATGGCCATGCCGCAAGCCATCGATGGCCTGAAGAACCAGGTGATCGTGCAGCGTGCGCACCGCTACGGTTACGATCACGCGATGTTTCTCTGCGGGGCCCGGGTGACGGAAGTGGTCACTCTTGACGACTACAAGCGCGCCTGTGCCGCCGGCAATGCCATCATGACCAATTTCTTCAACGCGGCGGAAGAGGAAGACGGCGAGGCCGGCACAGCGCAGATCGGCCGCGAGGAATGGCTCCGCGTCGCGCACGAGCACAATATCCCATGCCATCTCGACGCGGCGGCGGATATGCCTCCCATTTCCAATCTATGGAAGTACACCGGGATGGGCTTCGACCTGGTTGCCTTTTCCGGAGGCAAGGGCATGCGCGGTCCGCAGAACGCGGGCCTGCTACTGGGCAAGAAACAACTCACCGATCTGGCGCAGCAGAACAATAACCCCGGGGAGGGTGTGGGCCGCGGCATGAAGGTGGCCAAGGAACAGATCGTCGGCATGGTGGCAGCCGTCGACTGGGTTCTTTCGCATACTGAGGAATCGATGCAGGGGGACTATCAAAAACGCGCTGACCTGATCATCGCGGCAGTCAAGGGGATACCCTCCGTCACCACCGAGACGGTCGTTCCCAGGATCGCAAACCACGTCCCGCATGTGCTCATACGTTTCGACCCATCCGTGCGAGGCGTAACAACGCAAGAGGTTTTGACGGCGCTGCGCGAAGGTAAGCCCTCCATCGAGCTGAACCCCAATAGCGGACAACCAGCTAACCAGGGTATTCCGTCGAACGCAAACACACTCGTGGTCGGAGTCTGGATGCTGCAGCCGGGCGAAGATGCGATCGTCGGCCGCCGCATCCGCGAAGCGCTCACCCGCAAAGCGTAGTGACCGTCAGGTACCTATCGGAAACAGGGCGCTCCAGGAAGGATCCAGGTAGAGCCACCTTTGGCTGCCGAACCAGCTCGTCGGTATATCCGGTACGTGCAGCAAGCCGTGGCCGCTCAGACAGACAAGCTCGGTCCCGTTCCAGGCGAGGAAGTTTCGTGAGAATTGTCCCACTCGCGCTGGATTGGTCAAGGTGCACAGGCAGACAGGGCACCGCCTCCGTTGATCGCGCAAAGCCCACCGGAACGCGAGCAGCAGCGCCCAGAATGAGCTGAACACCTCAAGGAGTTCCGACGTGCCAACAGACATGGAGCTACTCGAATACGCCAGGTCGAGCGACCCAAAGTAAACGATAGGGACGATCAGGAGGAACTTAGCGGATAGGAAAGCCCAACGGCGAACTCGTGTCGTCCAAGGGACGTGGCTGCTATGGGCTGTGTATTCCCCGAGCGGCAGAGACGTGGTCGCAGGCAATGCCAGGCAGGCCAAAAGCAGCGCAAAGGAAAAGATCGACAATGGCTCCCGAATGCTTTCGGCGAGTGACCTGCACACGAACCAGTCATAGCCGCCCTCTTTTTTAGCAACATACATTTGGCGCCGGCCGTCCCGCCCAACAGGGAATATCGACCGCGAAGCGTGGCCGAGTACATATCCCACAGTGTCAGGCTGCAAGGTGGACAGATGCCGGGCATCCTCCAATAGCCAGAGATCCGTCTTGCCTGGAAGCCGCCAATCTTCGTCCTGGACTACCCCCGCGATCATGGCCTGCTGCCCATCCACCTGCAGCATGTGGCCGAAGACGTGGGCGTCCGCGTGAAAGTACTTGAGCCAAGCACTTCGGCTGAGGACGAGTCTTGTGGGGTAGTCAGCCATGCCTCGAACTTCAAACGAGATGGGTACTCCCAGCAACTCGAAGAGATTCGCGCTTGCCCGAGCGATCGGCAGCTCTGCTGAAGAATCTGTCCCGATGGTGAGTCGCTTCGCCGCCAATCGATAGAAGGCAAGACCGGTGAATAGGCGATGCGAATTTCGCGCTCCACGCTTCATACTCTGAGAATTCGACGGTTGGGTACGATGCGCTCTCGAAGCCACCGCGTGAGACCATCACCAGGTCGCTCGCATCCCGATACGGGTTCGGTTGAACCACCGTCCAAACGCGGGGACAGTCAAGTGCGATCAGCACGCTTGCCACTGCCAGGACCGCAAAAGTCAGGATGCAACGCGAAGGCATCCCCTGCCTGAACCACCGGCGCGGCCGCGGACGAGCCATGGTTTCGCCTCAGCCAGAGCGCGTCTTTGAAAGCACCGAGACTGAACGCGGTGATTTCCTCTTTCTGGTGCAACGCCGCGGGCCCGTCGTTCTGATTGCAAATGTGCCAAACATGCCAGAGTTCTGCGCGCCATTCTTCCAGCCACTCTGCACGGGCTGCCCGAGGTACGAGGAAGGCTGCCATCTTCAGCATGCCGGTGCAGACGAAGAGTGAATGGGCCAGCCCTCGCACCTTCATGCGTTCTCGACCTCTGGGGATGGGATCAGCTTGGTGATGAGCGGGTAGCGCTTGGAAGCTGTGTCGAGGATCGTTCGCCCATTCCGGGTGAGCTTGTAGTACTTGCGCAACGGTCTTTGCTCTGCGTCCGCAATCGCCTGGCGCTCCCAGCGGGAGACAATCAAACCGTCCCGCTCCAGCCGGCGCATCGCCGGGTATACAGTTCCGCTGGGCAGACCCGTTACCTCCATCACGCTAAAGCCATAAATATGGCCGGCATGGATGGCTTGCAGAATCATCGCCGCCGTATGCGAGAGTTTTGGTTCGCCTGCCATGCCCGCATTATATCTATGTAGCAAACTACTTGACAATTCTCTAAGTAGATTGCTACATAGGTAGGTGTGGGATCGGTTCGGAGGGGCTCCATGCTCGAGGTGAACCACCTTTGCAAGCGATATCGGGGCATCCCGTCGATCGAGGACATCAACTTTCGCGTCCGGGCAGGTGAGATCGTCGGTTACCTCGGACCCAACGGATCGGGAAAATCCACAACCGTCAAGATCATTACCGGCCTGCTTCAACCGAACGAGGGAAGCGTCCTCTTCGAAGGCAAAGATATCCGTGAGGATATGGTCGGTTTTCGTAGCATCCTCGGCTATGTTCCCGAAGAAGCGCACGTCTACACCTATCTATCCGGTTTGGAATACCTCCAGCTGGTGGGCAGGCTGCGCGGCCTGGATGAGAGCGACATCGAGCGTAAAGCCACCCAGATGTTGAAGCTCCTGGGGCTGGAATCCTGGCGATACTCGCCCATTTCCTTTTATTCAAAAGGCATGAAGCAGCGTGTTCTGATTGCTGCCGCCCTGATGCACAATCCGAAGTTGCTGGTATTCGACGAGCCTCTCTCCGGACTGGATGTCGTCTCCGCGCGGCTCTTCAAGGACCTGCTGCAGGAACTTGCCGCACAGGGCAAGGCAATTCTCTACATCTCACATGTTCTCGAAGTGGTAGAGCAGGTCTGCGACCGCGTGATCGTGATTTCCAAAGGCAAGATATTGGCCGACGCAGCTCCCGCCGAGCTGGCGAAAGTCATGCAGCTGGCCAACTTGCAGGATGTCTTTGCGCAGCTCGTTCAGCAGGAAGACACTCGAGTATTGGCCCGCCAGCTGGTCGACGTCATGAGGGTGGGCGATGCATAGCCAATCCCGTGTGCTCCCTGGGCTCCAGGATCACGCCTTGCTCTCGTCGGCAGGACAGAAGCAATTCAAGCTTCTGGTTCGACATCTCCTTGACCGATTTTTCAACAACGAGATCGTTTCCGCAGATGGGGAGACACTGCCGCTCATCATGACGGTCGCGTGGGCCATCGCACTTCCCACCCTGGTTGCCACCATCTTTCTCTTCCCTGCCTATCATGGTTTCAAGCCGAAGCCGCCCATTCCGCCCTTCTGGGGCCGTGTCACCGACCATTATGGCTTCGTGATGTATTCCTGGGTGGTCATGGGCGCAATCACCGCCTTTGAATGGGATCTACTGGTCCCCAATGTATTGGATGTCTTCGTCCTTTCGGTCTTGCCGATCGCGGAGCGAAGACTTCTTCTGGCAAGAGTTGCGGCCATCGTCACTTTCCTGGGGCTTTTTCTGATCGGCACAAGCTCACTGGGCATCATCTTCTTTCCCCTGGCTACGGAGCCGTCCGATGTGGCGCGAGCTTACGCCGCTCACTTCGTTGCCGTGACGACCGCCGGCCTTTGCGCAGCGTCCATGGTGCTGGCTTTGCAGGGATTGCTCATCAGCCTCCTGGGTGCACGGCTCTTTCGCGCAATCTCTTCGTTTCTGCAAAGTCTTGTCATGATGGTGCTCTCGACCGTCTTATTTCATCTTCCCGGTTTTTGCGCGGTCTCTTGAGGCGCTGATCCAATCCGGAAGCACAGCCGTGCGCTGCTTTCCTCCGTTCTGGTTCCTGGGTGTCTACGAATCGATAGTGGGTGGGCCGTCCGCCTTGCCGGCATTCACCCAGCTCGCCCATACCGGCTACCAGGCGACAGCTCTGCTGATGGTGCTCGCAATCATCACCTATCCGCTTGCGTACGCGCGCAGCACACGTCAAGCCGTGGAAGGCTTCATCGCACCCAATAGCCGGAGCCGCCTCCTGCCGCCGGCCTTCCGCGTCCTGCATGCGACGGTGGTTCGCACTCCGCCGCGCCGCGCCGTCTACCACTTCATAAGCCAGACATTGTTTCGGTCCCAGCGCCACCGTCTCTACCTCGCGATGTACGCGGGGATAGGCATCGCGCTGTCATGTGTGTGGATCGTCGTCCTGCCGAGTCGAGGGCAGCCATCTCAGGATCGCCATCTCGCCCGAGCGGGGTACGCCTGGCAGTCCCGGCACTCGCCTTCTGGATCGTCGCCGGGCTGTGCACCTCGCTCCTCTCTCCCGCCGATCCGGCAGGAAGCTGGATCTTTCGGCTGATCCACGGTAAGGCCTCATC
Source organism: uncultured Acidobacteriaceae bacterium (assembly GCA_963743365.1). Taxonomy (GTDB): domain Bacteria; phylum Acidobacteriota; class Terriglobia; order Terriglobales; family Acidobacteriaceae; genus PALSA-350. The sequence continues at coordinate 74,368 of CAVUQE010000004.1, read as the reverse complement.
AGAGCACCTGGCCGCTACGAAACTTTGGGTGTTGCTATGGGCAATGACCATGACCCTCGGCGCAGTTGCCGTTTTGCAAATCATCTCCTCATCCAGAACTGCGCGCAACGAGGGAACTCGTTACCCAATTCCTGGTAGCGGCGGGTATATGCCCTCTTGCTGACCGATGCATTTTTGCTGCAGACAGCAACCATCCCGTTTACCGAAGCGCGAGTCCCCCGCAATACAGACTTGGGCTTCATCCTTCTGCGCTACATTGTCTTTTTTCCTGTTCTGGTGGTCGCAACCGTGAACTACGAATGGTGGATCGAAGTAAGTGCAGGCCACCTGCTCGTCACGGCATTTTTCATCATCGCAGCGCACTTCGCCTTGCGCTACGTTCAGTGGCGAATACGAAGGGAGCACGTAAGTCGAAGCTTTGCGCAGGAGGAAGGAGAGGGTTCCCGGGTGCTAGGCCTCAGCATTTGAAACCCAGGAAACCCTCTCCGTCGCGTTAAGCCGATGTCGTGACCTCGTCCAGCTTCACATCGCTCGCTCCGTCGCCATAAAACGGATAATCCGTGTAGCCTTGAGCGTCGAAGGTGTAGAAGGTATTGCGATCGTATTCGTTGAGCGGAAGCCCCAGCCTGATTCGTTTGGGTAGATCGGGGTTTGACAAGAAGAGGCGGCCAAAAGCAACCGCATCCGCATCGCCCTTATCTACGACCGCCTCTGCTGTGCCAGGTCCGAAGCCGCCAGCCGCAATGATCTTGCCATTGAAGATCTTTCGCAGTTGTTCTGCCGCGACCGGTCCCTGCCCCTCTGCAATCACGATATTGCCCCTGACGCGGGGCTCGACAACGTGGAGATAAGCAAGTCCAAATTGATTTAACTGTTCGGCCACATAGGTGAAAAGTGCATTGGAATTGCTATCCGACATGCCGTTAAAGCTGCCGCTCGGAGCAATGCGCACGCCCACGCGATCGCCGCCCCACACACTCACGATTGCCTGCACGACTTCGAGCAAAAAGCGCGCCCGGTTTGCGATGGAACCGCCATAAGCGTCGGTGCGCTTGTTGCTCCCATCCTGAAGGAACTGATCCGGCAAATAGCCGTTGGCCCCATGCAGTTCGACACCATCAAAGCCGGCGGCTTTGGCGCGCTCCGCTGCTTTGCGATAGTCCTCGACTATACCTTGAATCTCAGAAAGTTCCAGGGCTCGATGAGGAGAGGGTTTAACCCATCCGTGGGGCGTGGAAGTGAGGCGCGCACCATCCTCCCAATACGACGGATTGACAGATGCCGAGACCGGCGTCGGCCCACCCGTCACCTCGACGTGCGAGGCACGGCCAGTATGCCAGAGCTGGGAGAACATCAGCCCACCCTTGGCATGAACAGAGTCCACGATCTTCTTCCAGCCCTCGACCTGCTGATCGTCGTAGAGGCCGGGTGCTCCGAACCAGCCGCGTGCCGAGAGCGAAATGGTGGTTGCTTCCGAGATAATCAAACCGCCGTCGGAAGCGCGCTGGGTGTAGTACTCACGCATGAGACTTCCTGGAATATCCCCAGGCTGTTCGGAGCGTGAGCGCGTGAGGGGAGCCATCACCACACGGTGTTTCAGCGTAATCGGTCCAATGTTCAGCGGTAAAAAGAGCGAGGACGACGTCATCGTTAATCTCCAGTGAAAGATGTTCTGGGCGTTGCAGGTTGGCATGCGCCGGGTCAACACCATGCTTTAGAGTGCGCGCGCCGGAAAATCGATTCGCACAAAAGCGCTTTATCCTTGCTGATTCTCGCCGCTCTCAGGTCGCCGCGGCCCTAGGAGATGCGTTGTGCATTGCGCGCGATGTATTCGGCCAGCGAGGCATCCGGACCGATGTAGTGAAACTCCTCCGCATATTGCAGCCCGTACTTTCCTGCAGTGGTGTGATCGCGGGTGACAAATGCGGCCTGGATAAACTCTTTTGTCGCTGTATCGAGATTCCCGCTCAGTGCTGGAAGGCGCAGACCCCGCTCCGCAAGGCTGTCTCTAAGATCCTTAACCATGTGCACGATCATGGTCTCGCAAGAGGCAATGGCTGCGACCTTCTGGGGCAGGAAGTCTCCAATATCCACTACGCGGTTGACCAGCTGCGGTCCGCGGGCGAAGTAGTACTTCTCTGAGACCGAGTGCGGTTTCAAACCGGCGTCGAACTGTTCGGGAAAATCGAGCAGGCCGCCGGACATCCAACACGCCGCCTCCACCGCTTGCGCCGTCACGTAATGGTCTGGATTTTCCTCGTAGTGACCCCAGGGGTCGTAACTGAGAACCGTATCCACTTTCAGTAGCCGGAACAGGAAGATCAACCGCCCACGAAGTTCTGTTCTCGATACGTCGTCGAGGCGATGATTACGATAGCTCAGGTCGTACGCCTTCTTGAACCCCAGGGTCTTGACCAATTGCGCCGTATCACGCTCGTTGGCCAGCACTGTCTCACCCAGCGACAGGTGATAAGAGTCCTTTTCATCATTGCTGGTGCGGATAAAGTAGCCGGTGTAGCCTTCGCTCAACAGCTTCGCCAGCGTGCCGCCGGCAAAGATCGGGCCATCATCCAGATGAGGAGTAATAAGCGCTAGTACTTTTCCCCGATGAGGCTGTCCGGCGTTGCGCCGCTCGGTGACCACCTGGTCTGCGGTCCCGGTGAGAGCTTCTGCCCGGCCGCTGGCCGCCAAAGTTGCCGCCGCGATCTCCAAGAATTCCCGACGTCGCACGAATCCCTCCTTGCGTGGCATCCGATTTGATCACGTCGATCCCAAAGTGTGGACGACTCCACATTGTTACAGGATACGGACACACACCTGCCAGCGATAACACTTGACAGGTGTAGTATCTACAACGACATGCCGATTCAGGACAGGATTTTTGGCAAACCGCTGGCGACGAGCGAAGAACGCGCCGAGCAAATTGGCGTAGGAGCCGGCATCCCCATCTTCGGGCTCGATGCCTTAACCAGCGCGGCGTATGGCCCGGAGGCCGCGCTGGCGCTGCTGATCCCCTTGGGCATGGTCGGGACACAATACCTGCTGCCGATCATCACCTCGCATCCTAGTCCTGTTGGTAATCGTCTTTTTCAGCTATCGACAGACCATTGCTGCCTACCCCAACGGTGGTGGAAGTTTTACCGTGGCAACGGAAAATCTGGGCGAACGAGCCGGGTTGCTTGCTGCAGCGGCGCTGATGATCGATTACATCCTTACCGCGGCGGTCGGGATCTCGGCGGGCGTAACCGCATTGACTTCTGCGCTGCCCGAGTTACAGCCCCACACGCTGGCACTTTGCCTGCTAATTCTGGCGGTCCTGGCAGTCGTCAATCTGCGCGGGGTTAAGGACACCGGCACCGCATTCATCGTCCCCACTTTTCTGTTTATCGGCACATTGATGACCTTAATCGCGGTGGGCGTCTACAAGACACTTGCCGCGGGCGGCCACCCACTTCCGGTGACCACCATGCCCACGCCGTTGCCGCAGACGGTTCAGTACCTGGGGCTGTGGATGTTGCTGAAGGCCTTCTCCAGCGGTTGCGCGGCCATGACCGGTGTGGAGGCGGTCTCCAATGGCGTGATGGCATTTCGGGAGCCCCGTTCCAGGAACGCACAGTACGCGCTCACAGTCATCATCAGCATTTTGATCATTCTGCTCTATGGCACCGCCTGGCTGACCAAGCACTACCAAATTATGGCCATGGATCCAGATCAGGTGGGCTACCAGAGCCTTCTGAGCCTGCTGGTGACCGCTGTTTTTGGTCGCGGGTGGTTCTATTTCCTCACCATGGGAAGCGTGCTATTAGCCCTGGCTCTCAGCGCGAATACAGCTTTTGCCGATTTCCCCCGCTTGACACGGGCCATCGCTTTGCACGACTACCTGCCACATGTCTTCGTCATCAGAGGTAGGCGCCTGCTGTTTTCGCACGGCATCTACGCACTGACCGGCCTGACCGCGGTCATTCTCATCCTGTTCAAAGGGGTAACAGACCGATTGATTCCGCTGTATGCCATCGGAGCATTTTTGGCATTCACCCTTTCGCAGGCTGGAATGGTCGTGCACTGGAAGAACGAAGGCGAGCACAAGGGCCGCACATGGCACATGCTGGTGAACGGCACCGGCGCGGTCGCAACAGGAATCACCACGTGCGTGGTGTTGGCCTCAAAGTTCAGAGCTGGAGCATGGGTAACCGCGCTGCTGGTTCCCACATTGATTCTCCTGATGTATTCCGTTAAGAAGCACTACACGCGCATTCAGGACGAGATGAGGGACATGAACCGGCTCAACCTTGCGAATCTTCAGGAGCCCTTGGTTGTCATTCCCATGGCAGGATGGAATCGCATATCAGAAAAAGCCTTAAGGTTCGGCCTGCTGCTTTCAAAAGAAATCAAGGTCGTGCATGTTCACTCCGAAGACGAGTCCTACGGAATTGACCAGGAATGGGATGACAAAGTACTTTCCCCCATTCGCGAGCAAGGCATGCCGGACCCGGAGTTAGTGTGCATCCCTTCAAGCTTTCGCTTCGTCATCGCACCCCTGATGGATTACATCCTGCACCTGGAATCGGAAAACCCGGGGAGGAAAGTGGCGGTCTTATTACCGGAACTGGTGGTGCGGCACTGGTGGGAAAACCTGCTTCACAATCAACGGGTTCAACTGCTCAAAATACTGCTGCTGGTGAAGGGTAACCAGCGCATCGTGGTGGTGAACATTCCCTGGTATCTGTAGCCGCGAGTGTCATTGGGGCGCGACCCAACCATCGGAGAGTTCCGCGCGAATCGGTACGGTTCCAATGTTCTTATGCCCGGTCTCTGCAGAAACCGCGAATTGCTGCCAGCCGGGTAGCTTGGTGGCAGGCGCCGCGGCCAAAGCCCGAAGATAGTACTGACTGTGCGGAGGGATGGTGGCAGGAGCAACGGGCGTGACCTTCCATCCCTCTGGCGCCTTCACAGAAAAAGTCGCGTCGATCGCCGAATCCAGGGGATTTTGGACGACCAGCGGAATCACCAGGGTTCCGTCCACGTGAACTGAAACTTCTACAGGCACAATACTCGCCAGATGGTCGATTCCATGCGCCTGCCAAAACTTACGGTAGTAGCTCCATGGGTCGCCAATTTCCAGGGTCGGCTCCGAATGAGTGGCTGCAGTAAACCCGGGAGCACGCTTGTACTCAATACCACCAGGCACTACACCTGCGAACACATCATCGGTAACAGCAGAAGGCACGAGAGATTTCCCGAAAATCAGTTGCACGGGACCGGTCGCGAGTTTCGCTATCCCGGGCGATGAAGTGAGCGTGTTGTCGGCTATCTCGTTCGCAACCTTCGTGCCGCCTTGCGACACGTGGTAGGTAAATACCTCGGCAGCCAACATCCCGTAGCTCACATGGCGCGAGGGAGAGATCTCTTGCGATGAGTACTCTGGCCCTTGGCCGCTGGAAATGTCGTGGGTCGAATTATAAAAATAGTAGATCTTCTGCGGCTGCCACGGGCGAAGACCTTCCGTCAAATTCGCATTCTTGTCCGGATTCGAGGCAGGAGAGACCTGCTCTGAAAGCACAGTCGGATCTCCGGCCAGGTCGAAGGCTTCGGTCGCGAGCACGCCCGACGCCTGGTGGTCGGCGTGGTTCTCACCCGTGGCAAAATCCGGGAGCCAGGTGAGAATCACCGATGGCTGGGTGATGCGAACAATGCGCACCAACTCGTCCAGGCAACGGCCATGGCCGCAGTGTTCCAAGGAGGTCAACACGTTCTGGCTCACGGTATCGTGGCCACCCAGGAACCAGACATTTGTGATGCCCAGAGAGCCTACGGCGCGACGCCCCTCGATCTGGCGAATGTCGCCCAAGGCTGCAGCCTGCTCAGGACCCACGTCGTTGTTGCCTTCGTCGCCGGCAGTTTGGTACACCACCGCCACGCGCTTGTGATTGTCGTATATTTCACGCGCCAGGTAAGCCGTGGCCATCACTTCATCGTCGGGATGAGCAACCACCAGCAGTATGTCAGCTTTATAGCGCGGGTCGGGCGGCCGGTTGTTGTCGCGGTAGCTATCCGGCTTGGGGGCAGGAGCGCTCTGAGCCCAGGCAGCGCCCGAGCCCAATGCCACGAGAAGTCCTGCGCTGCAAGCAATTCCCATAGTCAAACTAAATCGTGTCATCCGTTCCTCGCGTGCTGGTAAAGATCTTCGATTGCCTTTTGGGACTCAGGAAGCACTTGTCCCCCATCGACCACGATCGTTTGCCCGGTGATATAGGCCGCTTCATCACTCGCAAGAAATAGCGCAGCGTAGCCAATATCCTCAACGGATCCGAGCCTGCGCGCGGGAATCGCCGAGGTCATCCTGGCAATGTATTCCGGCCCAAGATCCTGTAGGCCTTCAGTGAGAATATTTCCTGGAAGCACGGCATTGACTGTGATGTTGAAGGGAGCAAGCTCAATGGCCGCGGTGCGTATGAAGCCGAGCTGCCCAGCCTTGCTGGCTGCGTAATGGGTCCAGCCGGCAAAGCCGGTGATGGGACCGGTGATGGAAGAGGTAACTACGATGCGTCCCTTGCCCCTAGCCTTGAGACCCGGCAGGCACGCCTGGACGGAGAGAAAGGTGCCCTTGAGGTTGATATCCATCACCTGATCCCAATCGGCTGCAGCTATATCCGAAAGGGCCGCGGAGGGGTAGATTCCCGCGTTGCAGCAGAGGATGTCAATCCCGCCATGCCGTTCGATCGCGGTTTGCGCCATGCGGAGGTTGTCTTCCGCCTTCGAAACGTCCGCGCTGATGGCCTCCGCGATCCCGCCGCCGACTCTGATTTCGGCGGCTGCGGCTTCGGCCTGGGAAAGATCCCGTGAGGCAATGAGAACACACGCTCCCTTGCTCGCAAAGACCCGCGCTATGCCTTTCCCGATTCCCTTGCTGGCCCCGGTCACAATGACCGAGCGCCCTTCGATCGATGTCAGCATGTTCATCCATTTGGATTTGAGGATGGACCCATCATAACCCTCATCCACCGGGGCAGCCCCAAGCTTGGCAAAGGCTGCGGCATCCCGCGCCAGGCCGCCGGAAGACCAAGATGGCGCCAACCGCGCCATGCAACCCGGCTAAATACTGGAGAATCAAATTTTGTGGTCGCTGAGGTCCGGCGGTTTTTGGTTACTCCGGGGGAAAACATGGAAAAACATAGAGAGCCGGCGAAAGGCACCGCTGACGGCTCCAGGTCAACCACTGTTCCCACGGCTGAGCAGATCCTGGAGCGCGTTCAGACTGGAATAGTAGGCCTGGATGACATTTTGAACGGCGGCCTGCCGCAAGGACATTTGTTTCTCGTCGAAGGCGATCCGGGAACAGGGAAAACCACACTCGCGCTGCAGTTCCTGCTGGAAGGTGTGCGGCGCGGAGAAAGCGTGATCTACGTAACACTTTCCGAGTCCCGAAAGGAGCTCGAACAGGTCGTCCGCTCGCACGGATGGTCGACAGACTCGCTACAGATTTACGAGATGGTGCCCCCCGAAGACGACCTGAATCCGGAAGCCCAGTACACCGTATTTCATCCTTCGGAGGTCGAACTTGCTGACACCATCACAGCCATTCTCGAGCAGGTGGATGCAACCAAGCCTCAACGAGTGGTGTTCGACTCCCTCTCAGAACTTCGTATGCTGGCCCGGGATCCGCTGAAATACCGGCGCCAGATTCTTGCCCTCAAAAGACACTTTTCGGGTAGAAACTGTACCGTTCTGCTCTTAGATGACCGTACGGCAGAGGGCAGTCACGATCTGCAGCTGCAAAGCATCGCGCACGGAGTGGTGATGATGCAGAGCCTGGAGCGCGATTTTGGCATAAAACGCCGCCGGGTGGAGGTGCGCAAGCTTCGCGGGTCTCCTTATCGTGAGGGTTTTCACGACTACACCATCGAAACTGGAGGAATCTTTATCTATCCCCGGCTGATCGCTGCTGAACACAAGCCGGGGTTCGAGCGCAAGCCCGTGGCCAGTGGAATAGAGGAGTTGGACAAGCTATTCGGCGGAGGCATCGATACCGGCACAAGTACGCTGTTTATCGGCCCCGCGGGTTGCGGAAAATCTACCGTGGCATTGCGCTATGCCGTGTCCTCTGCGCGACGCGGTGAGAAGGCCGTCATCTTCACCTTTGACGAGGCGTTGGCCACTCTGCTTGAACGGGCAAAGGGGCTCGGCATGGACGTGTCGAAGTTCCTGGCAGAAGGCACACTGGAGATCCAGCAAATCGACCCCGCAGAACTGTCACCGGGAGAATTTGTAGCAGGGGTCCGCCAATTGGTCGACGACGAGAATTTGCGCGTAGTGGTGATTGACAGCATGAACGGCTTTCTCAATGCCATGCCTCATGAGCAGTTTCTTGCCATGCAGCTTCATGAGTTGCTCGCTTATCTCGGCCAGCAGGGCGTCGCTACCATTCTCACCCTGGCGCAGCACGGCTTCATCGGCACCATGCAATCCCCTATTGACGTGAGCTATCTCGCCGATACGGTTCTGCTCTTTCGCTACTACGAACATGCAGGCGAGATCCGCCAGGCGCTTTCTGTAATTAAAAAGCGCAGCGGGCCTCACGAACGTGCCATCCGCGAACTTGTCTTCGGTCACGGGGCAATCGCCGTCGGCGAGCCGCTAAGAGACTTCGAGGGAGTGCTCACTGGTGTCCCCACGTATGTTGGCGACGCTTCACGTGCGGAGAACTCCGCTGCTTCCTGAGATCGTTGTGTCGGGGCAGGACTTGCGCACCATCATCGTCGCCCCAACCGGAAAAGATGGGCGTCTCATCGCGAGTCTGCTCGAGCGGCAAGCCATGGCCTGCCATATCGCAACCAGCGTTACCGCAGGCTGCAAGGCCATTCTTGAAGGAGCTGGCGCTGCAATTATCTCGGAGGAGGCCTTTGTCGGAAACTCCATCAGCCCTCTTCTGGAAGTCCTTCACCATCAACCCCCATGGTCGGACTTTCCAGTTATCCTGCTCACGGTCAGCGGACGGGTCACACTCGAGAGTGAGCGCCTGCGGGAGTTGCGCAGGCCTCTGGGAAACATCTTCCTGCTGGAGCGCCCGATTCGTCCCGAGACTTTGCTAAGTACGCTGGAGATCGCCCTCCGAGGCAGGCAGAGGCAATATCAGATACGCGATCAGATTCAACAGTACGCGCTTGCCCAGGCGGCCTTGCTTCGGTCTGAAAAGTTGGCGGTTACAGGACGTCTTGCCGCCAGCATCGCGCACGAGATCAACAACCCGCTGGAGGCCGTTACTAATATTCTCTACCTTATGCACGGCAATCTCTCGCCCAAGCAGCGCGAACAATATCTTGTAGAGGCCGAACAGGAATTGGCCCGCGTCACGGAGATTACCAAGCAGACATTACGTTTCTACCGCGAACCTTCGCAACCAACAGCGACGAATGTCTCCACCGTGTTGGATTCCGTTCTGCGGCTTCACAGCTCGCGTCTCAAGGCTGCGGGGGTTCACGTGAATCGCGAAATTCCATCTGAAATAGCCACGGTGCTTTCGACCCCGGGTGAACTCCGCCAGATTCTCGCCAACATCATCGGAAATGCTACAGATGCCATGCGCCATGGTGGATGCTTGAGGATCCGGATCGCGAATCGAAAGCAATCGCAACCTGGCGGCGGCTGCGTCCGCCTCACCATCGCAGATAATGGAACCGGCATTCCGCCCGATGTGCTGCCGACTATATTTGAACCTTTCGTCACCACCAAGGGCGAAACTGGAACCGGCCTGGGCCTCTGGGTTACATCGGAAATCGTTAAGAAGAACGGCTGGAAGATCCGTGTTCGCAGCAGCAGAAATCCCGGCCGCCGCGGCACGGTCTTTTCCCTGGTGATTCCGGAATTGGCCGCCGCTGGCTGCCGCTGACGCGCGGCCGGCCTATGCGCGAAGGTACGGCTTCAGGTAAGTGTCTAAGTCGCGCCTGATTTCCTCGGGGGTTGTGACCTTGCGATGGGAGTCGGCGCCGGGCGCCGCAAGTGCAAGACGCGTAGTCGTACCTGGACGGAAGACACCCCGGGCAATCAATACGTCGACGTCGCTTTGAGGAAACATTGAGCTCGCCGCCTCGATCCGCCCGAACTGATCGAATGCATCGCGGACCTTTCCTGCGTGATAGGAGTCATAGGCGGAGGCGTAGAGATCGGCAAGGCTCACGAAGGGGCAGTGGCCAACGAAACCCCGCTCCATCTCTGTGATCATGGTGGTAACTCCCTTGCCCGAAAAGCAATTGAGTTGGTCGTTGGTCCGTCTTCTGATCTCTGTCACCCGCACCAGAGGATCCCCCGCCTCATCTTTCACATAGCGAAATGTGGGAATGCTATGGAACATCTCGACGAGCAGGTCGACACTGAAGTCACCGCCGGTCTGCGCAAACAACGGCAGTGATGTCACCTTGCCGAGCCGCTGGTAGAAGATCAACAATTCCGACGGAGCGGTCACGCCAGGAGGAGCGATACAGATGAGGGCATCCGCACCCAGCTTCTCCGCTTGCCTCGCATAACGTTCGGTTTCCTTAAAATCCGCGGTGCGGCTCTGCACGCCGATCACGATCGCGGTGTTACCGCCGCGGGCAGCGGAGATAATGGTTTCCGCGCCATGCATCCTCTCCTCTTCAGTCAGCGTTGTCCACCCGCTGGCAATCTGCGGCCACGCCAGGCCATGCACGCCGCCGCGCCGGCAAAATTGCACCTGCGCCGCCAGACCGTCGAAATCGACTTGGTTCTGCGCGTTCACCGGCGTGAAGCCAATCGGGAAAACGCCCGCCAGCCGCCGGGTAGCCGTCTGCGCACGCACACCGTGGGGAACCGCCAACGCAGCCACTCCTAGCGAGAGGGCCCCGAGAAATTGCCTGCGATCCAAACCGGAAATCCCCTGTCATGATTTCCCCCTCTCCGCGGTCTTAATGCTGGTTCACTTGAAAAAGATCAACCGGGCTTTCGCATCTACCGTGGAAGCGTCCACGCCGGGAACAGATTTCAGGTCGGTCAGGCCGGTGAATTTCTGCGTGCTCCGCCGCGCAATGATTGCGTGCGCGGTTGTTTCCAGCACATTCAACACGATCTCCAGTTCGTCCGCACCGGCCGTGTTCACGTTGATCGTGGTCATGGTGCGGTGGAGATAGTCCATGACGTCATCGAACTGCTCGTCTGTGCCGTTAGCGCCTCGATCCACCATCTGCTGCACGGTGTCATGCCAGTCGTCATAGCTCCTGGGCGTGTCCATGACAAGTTGCAGATTGTGGCACTTGGCACAGACCGCTTTGAGCGATTGGCTTTCCCGCGTCAGGCGGGGATCCGGTGGCGCAACCTCAGCGGCATGGGCCGCGGCGAACAGGCCGGCCACAAGCATCACTCCGCCTAAGCACGACTGCAAAATCGGGTTCGAGACGACTGCCATGTTTGATCGATTACTTTGTAGAAACCGCACCGACGGGAGTTACACCGGTCAGGGTGATGGGCGCACCGCCTGGCATCGGCGTCACATGCGGCCCGACACCCAGCTTTTCCGCAGTCTGGTAGTCGCCGAAACCATTGGCAAACTGGTTTGAAACCCGCTGGGCGTGGCCATTGTCGAAGGTGATGTCCAGCAGTTTTTCGCTGTACATGGTGTGTCCATATTCATCCTGCATCTGGCCGATGATTTTATGCGTGCTCACCTCGATGATGTCCCCCGAAGAGGCGTAGGCATACTTGCCGTCCAGGCCGAAGGTCATCCAGTAGGTTCCCGCCGGAGTATCGATGGTGTCGATTTCCTTCGGATCGTCTGTATTGGAGAAAATGTGAATCTTCTTGAAGATGCCGTCGGCAAGCCAGATCTCTTTTTCATCCGGGGTCAACGCGATGCCGTGGCTGGGGCAGCCATGGGGGATGTGCGGACGCGGGTTCGCGTTCCATTTCGATTTCCAGTCCACGCTGGTGACTTCAACTGTCTTGACAACCTGCCCGGTCGCGACGTCGGCAATTAGAAAGCCGAGGAAATTGTTGTTGTTGGCGTAGATCCTCGTCGAATCCTTGTTGAGCACGAAGACGCGCACATTGTCGGGGAATCGGATGGTCTTGATGACCTTGCGCGACTTGACATCCGAAATCGTCAAAACCTTGTTGTTGGGCGACATGAAGGCGGTCTTGCCGTCCGCGCTCAGGTTCAGGTTGTGCGAGTTGGGGCTTTCCGGCGCTTCGAGCTTGCCGATCAGCTTGCCGGTCCTGGCGTCGACTTCGTACCAGTAGTCTTGCAGGTCGCCTCCGACCACCACGATCTTGCCGTCCGGGGTGACCTGCGGACGCTCGCAGCATTTGCCGTCCAGCGTCACCGACCAGACCATCTTGTCGGTGCCCATATCGATTGCACCCAAGCGGCCGCGCGCGGCGACATAGATCAGGTTCGTAACCGGGCTGGCGGCGACTCCGGAGACCTGCTCGGGGCTCATACTCCCTGCGTATTCCCAGGTCGGAATCCGCTTGACGAAGCGGTAATTGTCGTTAGCATCGAGCACTACGATGCCAACTCCATTGAGCCAGCCGGGCCGTTCGAGCGAACCCGGTAGCGCGACATAGATCAAATGGCGGCCGCGAGGACGAAAGCTGTCATTCACCTTGGCGGGCTTGGCTGACTGGGACATGGCGGCCATCGCCCCGCCCAGGAACAAAGCCGCCAAAAGACAGCATCTTGACTTGGGGTTGGTTTTCATTCCACAAGATGAAACGACGTTGAGCATGATTTTGTCCACGGCTTTTTATCGACGACCGGTAAGGACCTTGAGGGCAGAGCCAAGAGTACCACTGCAACGACGGCTAGAATGGTAGAACCGTGGTCACGAGGGAGCGCCTTGCGGACTGCCGTCCTATCCGACATTCATGGGAACCTCACCGCATTTGAGGCGGTGCTTGCGCACCTCAAGCACACGTCGCCGGACCTGGTGCTTCACGGAGGCGATTTAGCCGACCCCGGATCCAGTCCAATCGAGATCGTCGATCGCATTCGTCAGTTCGGCTGGCACGGGGTGATGGGCAACAGCGATGAAATGCTTGTCCGTCCCGAATCGTTAGAAGCTTTTGCAAGCCAGTCCTCGGCTCCCGCGGCTCTGTGGACAGCGATCCGGGAAATAGCATCAGCGACCCGCTCTGTTCTAGGAGGGGAGAGGTTGGCGTGGCTGAGCGAACTGCCGCTGGTAAGCACGCAAGGCGCCTTCGCACTTGTCCATGCCACTCCTGAGAGCTGCTGGCGAGCCCCCGCTGATGACGCTACCGATGCTGAGCTCGAAACCATCTATGGCTTGCTCGATAGGCCGATCGTTGTCTTCGGGCATACTCATCGCCCGTTGATTCGACACATCAGCGGGCATCCCCGCCTTCTCGTCAACACTGGAAGCGTTGGGCTTCCTTACGACGGTGACCCCCGTGCTTCCTATTTGCTCCTCGAAGGCAACAGCCCGTCAATCCAAAGAGTCGAGTACGACCTGGAAAGAGAATGGAAGGCTCTGTCCTCCTGCGGCCTCCCTGGTGCGGCGTGGACCGCGAAAATGCTGCGCAGCAGCTCTCCGCAGATGCCATAGATCGCCCGGGAACTAGTTCGCACGCAAGAGCATGCAGGTAATGTCGTCGTGTTGCGGCGCATCCCCGACGAAGCGGTCAAGGTCAACCATGACGCTATTCAGTAGCATAGCCGGAGTCAGCATCACGCCGGAGTTCAGCATGGTAACGAAGCGGTATTCCCCGTACTCCTGCTGAACGTTGTTCTCGGCCTCGATCACGCCATCGGTAAACGTAGCCAGCCAATCACCCGTTTGCATCACTACTTCTCCTGATAGGTAGGGGGCATCTTTCAAGATCCCCAGCGGCACGCCACCAGTTCCGAGGCGCTCGATGACGCCCGATCGACGACGCAGTATGGGATCGTTGTGTCCTGCGTTGACATAGGTCAATCGACGCGATGCAGGCTCGAATTCGGCAATAAATGCAGTGGTAAAGCGGCGGCCATTCTGGCTATTGCTGCAAGCATAACGATTCATCCGGCTCACTAATTCCGGGAGCGAACCGTGTGTGCCGCTGAGAGTTTTTAAGCTGGCCTGAAATGTTGCCATCAGCATTGCGGCGGGAATGCTTTTACCCGCCACGTCGGCAATCGCAATCAGAAACGTGCCGCTTGTTGAACCGTCGCATGGACGGGCAAAGACGTCATAGTAGTCTCCGGCAACGGTATTGGCCGGACGCGTGGTGAATGCGATTTCGAGGCCCGGCACATGCGGAGGGCTCTCCGGCAGCAACCATGTTTGGATCTCCTTCGCAATCTGTAGATCGCGCTTCATCACAACGCGATCAGCAACTTCCAGAACGAGAAGGACGAACATCAGGAGGCCGCCGTAAAAGTGAAAATCGAGACCGAATACTTCCACTGTTCCCGATCTTGTATGCCACGTCCATTCGCCGCCCGGAACAAAGACCAGCACTAGAGCGACCAGCAGCAACACCCGGCGGGCCGGCGTCAGCTTCTCGACAATAGCCCAGAAGAATTGGCCGCCCAGGCTCAAGAAGTGCCGGGTGTGGTCCACGCCTTCCACGCGCGTGGAATCGACCTCCAGGCTATATAGGCGATAGCTGGAATGGGCATCTGTCCGAAACTGAGACCATAGCTGGTTGAGTTGCATGCCCTCGGTTACGCGTAGCCAAAACCGATTCGCGCGCTCCGATAGATCATGTTTTCCCATGCTCATATTCCTCACGATCATTTTCTTCGCAACCGGGCTCCCCGGCAACGCATCCCGGCAGGAATTGAGTCCAACGAGCGGTTTTGCCGCACCGGTAACAAGTGCTGGGTGATCCCTCCAAGGGGTACTTTGCCTGCCAGGGGGTGCCGTGAGGCTTGAGTGGGATAAAGGCTCTCGATGAGTCGCTTCCGCCATGCCATATCTGCCTTCGTTAGTGGCGGATGTCTATCAAGGCGCGACCCGGCGTGGATCAGCGTGGAATCAGCTCGAACTCTTGGATTGCGATCTTGGCTGCCGCCTTCGCGCGCTCCGTTTCAGGAAAGAAAATGACGGTAAGCTCATCAAACCTGTCAATCCTTGCATGATTCGGGACGGGAAACCGAAGGACCTCCTGAACCGGCGAGGACTTCACGGAAAAGTTATTTGGTTCAGTCGACATCACAGGCTGCTGATCCAAGTAGAGCGTCGGCTTTCCGATGGAGGTAGAGTCGGTAAGCAAGACCCCAATAGCAATCCTGCCTGGGATGTTGTCGTGGTTCTGGATGGTCACGTGAATTTCTCGACAACACGTCAACGGGATGGCAGCGTCAAGGGTCTGACGTGCTTCCATGAGCAGTGGAACGAAATCGGTGGAGCGAATATTAACTCCCAATGGAGTACCATGCACCACGTGCGCCCTCAACCCAGGTCCTTTGCGTGGCGGCCGGAAATACCAATATGGTCCATCGAAACGAATCACCAGTGGCTTGGTGATTCGAACCGCTTGAGGCGAAGTCCCGGATGAGGTCGGAGCAAGCAATTTCTTCTTCTCGGGAACGGGCCAGAGGATGATGCTTTCATATCCTGAGAGCGCGGCGGCGGAATTCCGGGACTGGCTCTTATCCGGCGGAATCCTGCCTGCGGAGCTGCGGTCGGGAGCAGATGCAGCGTCCATGGCATTGGAATAGATTCCTCGCTGAAAACCCAAAAGCAGCACTGCCGTCGTGAGCAGGACGGCTGCCAATCCTTCTCGAAACAATCGCAGCGCGGGACGCGACTCGCTTCCCTTATTTTCCAGCGGCCATTCACTCGCAAGCGTTGATTTCCAGGACAATAAGAAGGTCGATAGAGCGAGTAGGATGCTGGCGACAAGGAAAGCGTGCTTGTGCAGCGCGTAGGCCCCGCCATAAATGCAGAATGAAATGAAGAAGGCATGTCCCTCCCGGGAAGGCGTTAGAAGGGATTGCGTGAACAACTCCCGGCCCCCTGTTTTCCATCCAGGCAAATTCTGATGAAGAGCAGCGGCATCCGGCGTCAAGGCCTTTCGCAGACCAATCGCCATAAGCCCGGCTCCCATCGCACCTACCAGAACTGCGGCAACTGAGCTCTGCCGCGACAGCAGCACAATGGAAGGTATCCAAATCCAGCCCACTGCGCTGCTGAGCGCAAAGAGCCTCAAGGAAGAGGAAGGGCGCAACCGGGACGGCGCCCAGAAAAGCCAGGTGGCCGCCAAGCCCGCCAGGACAGCCGCAGAGACGTAGGTAAGAGCCCTAAGGAAGGCCGATGCGAGCGAGAGAGAGTGAGCAGCAGGCCACTGGCACAGCAAGTATTCCGCAACCAACGAAGTGAGCGAGCCGGCAACGATAAGAACACCGAGGTAGGTACCCGATCTCCTCCGCCCCATATAAGTGCCCCTTAGCGTGCACTACCGGCTTTCCAGAAAACCTGCCCAGGATTTCTTGACGAGTCAGAAGCGCAAAGAGTACTCTCCTATCGTTACTAGGAGAGTATCACCAAGATGGGTAAGCAAGTCGACCTCTTGCAGGGAACACTCGAAATATTGATTCTCAAGGCCATATCGCTAGGACCACTTCACGGCTACGGCATGCTGCTGCGCATTCAGCAGATCTCCGGTGGACGGCTGGAAATTCCCCAGGGTTCCTTCTACATCGCTCTTTATCGAATCGAACACAAGGGATGGATAAAAGGCGAATGGGGAGAATCGGAGAACAAGCGCCGAGCGAAGTTCTACCGGCTTACTCCAACGGGCGCCCGCCGGCTTAAATCTGAGACCGAAAAGTGGTCGCAGATGACCGACGTCGTCGATGCAGTGCTGTGCGCAACGCCTGAGCAGATATGATTCCTCTTGCCCAACTTCGATCCCAACTTGGATCTTGGTGGAGCGCTTTCGTCCATCGCGCACGCACCGACCACGAGATTGAGGCTGAGCTGCAGTTCCATATCGACGCCCACGCCCAACATCTCATCGAAGCCGGCATCTCCGCACCGGAGGCTGCACGAAGAGCAAGGGTAGAGTTCGGTCGCGTCGACGTACAGAAAGAAAAATACCGCTCCGCCATCGGCGTGCAGCCGCTGCACGAGATCGGCGGCGATATTCGCTACGGCCTCCGCTCCCTGTACAAGAAACCAGTGGTCTCAGTGGTTGCGGTCATTTCTCTTGCTCTTGGCATCGGCGCTACGACCGCCATCTTCAGCGTCATCTACGCCGCACTTCTCCATCCATTTCCATATGCCGGCGCTGACCGCATGGTGAATCCAGCGGTCATTAACGAGGCAAACCCTCAGACGCCGACATGGTTTGCCCTCGACCCATCTCAATTTGACAGCTTTCGCCAAGCTAAGTCTATCGACAGTGTCATCGGCTTCATGCTCGGTGGGCTTACAGCGACAGGCGGCGATCTTCCTGAAGATGTCCGCGTGGCCTACGTAACCAGCAATGCATCCAGCTTCTTCGGTGTGCCGGCAAAGCTTGGCCGGGGCATTCAGCCTTTTGACGTGACGAATGGCATGCCGCCATCCAATGTGGTTGTCCTCAACTACGAATTCTGGCAGCGTAAATACAATAGCGATCCAAAGATTGTCGGACACGTTCTACAGCTGAATCATCAGGATTACACCATCGTCGGAATCATGCCTCGACGATTCAGCTTTACCAACACGGTCGGCACTGCTGACGTCTACATGCCCTGGACTGCAACCCGAATTTCTTTCCTGTTTCCGTTGATCAAGCTCAAAGCCGGTGTGAGCCTCTCAGTCGCAAACGCAGAGTTCCAGTCTTTCCTTAACGAGTTCAAAAAAGAGACGCCAAAGCACTTTCCCGCCCTCTTCCATGTCAGCGTTCAGCCGATTATCGAGCCATATGTGCATCGCACAGGGCGCACCCTGGCGCTGCTCTTTGCATCGGTGATCGTTCTGCTTCTCATTGGGTGCGCCAACTGCTCTATCCTCCTCTTCGCGTATGGTGAGTCGCGCCAGCACGAGTTGGCCATCCGTAGTGCCGTCGGAGCTAGCCGTTTCCGCATCGTGCGGCAACTACTGATCGAGTCACTTGCCATATCCTGCGCAGGGGCGGCGATCGGCGTCGCTGCCTCGTTCTGGCTTGCGGGCCTTCCGCTCCGGCTTATGCCCGGCACATTTCCTCAGGAAGCTGCCATTACCATCAATCTCCCCATCCTGGCTTTTTCCGTCGCACTTGCACTTATCACCGGTCTGCTCTTCGGTCTCTCACCAGCTCTGCACCTGTCGCGGCCAAACGTCTCGCAAGTCATCCAGAGCACTGCCCGGATCGCCGGCGGCGGCAGGAAAGGAATACTCAATCTCCTCATCGGGGGACAGATTGCCCTGACCTTCGTCCTGCTCGGCTCTGCGGCAGCCGCGATCGCAGGCTTCATGAAGATTACGTCTACCAGGCTAGGGTACGATCCACACAACGTCATTGCGGTTGGCATCCCGCTCAAAAGAGATACCAGGAAAAACCAGGTGGAACGCGCGACCTACGTCGACCAGCTTCGCGAACGTGTTGCGGCCGTTCCCGGTGTCATCTCCGTTGCCGTAACGTCGAGTGGAATTCCACCCTCTCTACCGCTCAGTGAGGGGGGAATGTACACCCCGTTCGAAATCCTTGGCGGGCAATCACCGCAGGAACGGCAGGCAGTCTACTTCCTTGTCGGTTCCGAGTACTTTGCTACCCTCAAGATTCCTATGCTCAGCGGCAGAGTATGGAACCACACAGAAAATCAGCGTGGAGATTTCGTTGCCGTCATCAACGAAACGCTTGCCCGGCGCGACTGGCCAAGGGGAGACGCGATCGGCCATCAAATCCGCATCGCATCGCTGAAAGACGATGGAACACCCCTTTCCGCGGCCTCTCCTCAAAGCGGTGAGTGGCGTCAGATTGTCGGGGTCGTCGCCGACTCAAAAAATAACGGGCTCGATCAACCAACTGCTCCAGCGATCTTCGTTCCTTACACAACGTTTATGTGGGATCACACGCAACTGTTCATCCGCACGGCAAATTCACCGCTCGCATCGCTCCAGGCCATACGAACAGCATTGCACTCCGTCGATCCGGAACAGCGGGCGGAGACTGGGGTCGACGACCTCGAAGAGTGGCTTCAGGGCCAACCGATATGGGCGCAGCAACGCCTCTTCTCCATCCTCTTCTCTTTTTTTGCCTTTCTCGCTCTTGCCCTCTCGTCAGTCGGCCTCGCCAGCACGATCACATTTGCCATCGCGCGGCGCAGGCACGAACTCGGTGTTCGCATGGCGCTGGGCGCGCAACGATCGCACATCGTGTGGATCGTCGTCAGGGCTACGCTAGGGGCGGTGGCCAGTGGAATCGCCCTTGGCCTTCTCTTCAATCTCTCTCTGGTAAAGGTGATTCAACACTGGTCACCTGGCAGCGTCTCTGCTCCGTGGGTCTTCGGGATAGTGACGCTTCTGCTCCTCGGCTCCGCGACCATCGCCTGCCTTCTGCCCGCCAGGCAGGCTGCAAGTGTAGATCCTATGAAGACACTCCGCTGCGATTAGCTCTTTTCTCGTTCTCGAATCTCAGAATGGTGCTCAAGCCGAGCCCTGCACAGGCAGGGTGGCGCCGGCATTGCCGGAAGTTGTGCAAGCGAGGCGCGATGTAAGTGCTCCGGCCGATAATACCGGGGAAAGAAACGGCTGGTTCGAGATCTCTACGGCTGGGTGTCGGCCAATATCCGTAGCTTCCGGTTGATCCGCGGCCAATATTGGCGCACAACGTTGCCAACGAACTTCCACCCCTGGTCGGATCCGTAACGGACAAACGTACTCCCGACACCCCGGTTGGTTTTGGGGTAGTAGGTGTTGGCCAGGCCTTCGCTCGCCAATGGCCCCAGCAGTCCGTCAAAGTTGATCACTCGGTCGCCCGAGTCGCTGCGCGTGTACACCAGCCTCTGCGCAGCATACTTGAGCGATTGCTTGGGTGAGAGTCCCTTCTTGACGTAAAAGCGCGGATCTTCGCGCATGACAGACGCGATGAGGAAAGTCCCGAATAGATTATCCGAAGCGCTACGAGCCATATCGGCCCCAAAACGCTTGGCGTAGCCGTCGGCCCCTTGCCCATACCCCGAAGCGCTATCGATCGCCTGGCTGAACCCCGCGGCTATCAAGGCCTGTCCTATTGTGGAGAACGACACGCTGTTGTTGGCCGCCAGCTTGAACTTCTGCCACGCGCCGAACGGCTCCACATTGGTCGCAAGGTCAGGAAAAACCCTCGATTTCTGCTGCAAGACCTGAAAAAGGGCGACGCTGCTCTGGATCGGATTCGTTGGTGGCGGAACCGTTTGCGATTGTCCGCCCGTTGGTGCATCCGGCAACGTGCCGCTTTGCGTCTGTTGTGCGCGACTGCAGGTACAGACCAAACAGCAGATGACTGCTGTCCACACAAAACGATGCATCCGCGCCTCCGCCAGCAAATGACCCTCCAAGCTGCGGGCATCGGCCGTTCCGAACCGCAGCACGGTGGCGCCTTGACAACGGATGAGGCCCTGAAACCCTCTCAAGATTATGCCATCTGAGGGATTCAAGTTCTTACCGGAAGGCCAAATTGGCTTCGAATGAGGCTGGGGCTGAACTCTTTCAGTTATGGTTCGAATTATGGATCGATGATCGTGCCGTCCCAGACCGGAGATCCCTGCCGCGAATAATGACCCAGACCGGTCCAGTCTTCGCGTGAAATGCCGTTCAGGTCCCATACCACCCGTCCGTCACGCACGGTCAGCTCGCAGGTTAGCTTCTCACTGCCTGCCATGCGCGCCCCGTTTGTATCCACGAACCCAAACTTTCCCTTCTCCAGCTGCAGCACGGCCACGTCCGCGTCTGAACCCACGGAAAGATTACCTAGTTCGTCGTGCTTGATCTCATGCGCCGGGTTGGAGGTGGACATGCGGATCACCTCATCGAGCGAGACCCCCAGGTTGAGAAACTTCGACATCACGTTCAGCATGTCTTTCATGCCCGAGTTCATGCTGTCGTTGTGCAGATCGGTGGAGATTGAGTCGGGGACAAAGCCTTGCCGTATGGCGGGCGCTGCCTGGCGGAATAGAAAGCTGCCGCCGCCGTGGCCAACGTCGAAGATGACGCCGCGCCTTCTGGCCGCGAAGAGATACGGCCGGACCTTGCCATCGGCATCGAGCATCGGGACATCCTCCAGGTACATGTGGGTAGAGATATCTCCGGGGCGCAGTTTGCTCGACACCAGCTCTTGATAAGGCCGCTGCGGGCGAAAGGTTCCGAAGTCGACCATCACGGGGATGTTGGCGATTGTCCCCGCCTGCACCGCACGCTCCACCGGAGTCCATTCCGGACCGTCATAGTGTGCTGTCTTGATACCCACGATTACCTGCGGATACTTGAGCGCCTCCGCGGCCGCCGCCTGAGCATCCATTTCGTCCAGGTTCTGTTCATACTTCGGCCGCATGCCGCTACCGACAATATTGATGAAAGCAAGGATGCGCGTGATGGAGCGGTCGATCACTTTATCCTTGAAGTCAGGGAAATTCTTCCAACCCGAACTGCCCGCGTCTACGGCTGTAGTCACTCCACTGCGCAGGGTAAACCCGTCGGGGTATAGACCGTGATCTCCCACGTAAGAGTGGCGCTCGCCCGAGCCCGCATATACATGTACGTGAATGTCTACCAGGCCGGGCGTCACATAGAGACCGGTAACGTCGATTACCTTGGCGCCAGGGCCGGCCTGAATGTGCTCGGCGACCTCGGCGATCCTGTGGTCCTTGATAGCCACGTCGCGTACTGCATCGATCCCATTCCTGGGGTCGATCACGTGGCCACCCTTGAGCACCAGATCATAGGACGGTTGCGCATGACTCGCTGAGGAAGGCAGAAGGGCAATCAACAAGAGAACCTTCGGCAAACAGGAGGGCCCGGCATTGGCAGCTTGCTTACGAACGGCAGAAAAAAAATCCACGATAGGGTATCCCTTGAACTATGGGCACAGCCCGGCCCACAGCCGCTGCGATTCACAGCGGCTGTGGGCAGACGCAATTGGCCATGCGTGTTAGAAAACTATCTTTCCAGCAAGCTGAAGCAACCGCCCGCTGCTGCCGGAGCTGTTCTTTTGAGTGCTGGTCACGGTGCCGAAATCTCCCCATGTCGTAGGATCATTCGGGTCCCAACCACCCTGCATGTCGGAGTTCGGATTGGACAGGTTGGGATGATTGAAGACGTTCTGAGCCTCAGCACGGAATTGGAATCTGAGTCTCTCCCAAATCCCGAACTCCTTGAACAGCGATGCATTCACATTTTCAAAACCAGGGCCGTACAGTGGATTACGCCGTCCATTGCCGAAAGTAAACAGCGCCGGATAGGCAAATGCCGAACCATCGATACAGGAGCCAGTCGGGTTATTGATGTAAAACTTGGCTCCGCATGTGGCCGACGGCAGATGCACCCAATCGGGCCGTTGCACGTTTCCATTTGGCTGGCTGACGTTGGCCTGGTCGTTGTCAAGGTAGACGTTGTAAGGCAAGCCCGTCTGAAGGGTTACGATCGCGTTTATCTGCCAGCCGCCCAGTGTGTTTTTCGTGAGCGCGTTGGAGCCTGCGAACTTGGGCAGGTCATAGGTGGCAATGGCGACGAAGCGGTTGCGGATGTCCCAGTTCGAGCTCGCATAATCAAGGCCGATGTTGTACTGGTCCATCGTGGTGCCACCGTTGTTTGAGTTATCTGAGATGTCCAGATCATGCGACCAGGTGTAACTGGCCTGGCCGGACAACCCATGGGTCAAACGCTGGCGAAGAATCGCAGTGAAACCGTTGTAGTGAGAATATTCGTCGTTCTGGATGGTCCGGATCCTGCCGAAGAGCTGATTCGGGCGGCGATCATTGATGTCTCCGACAGGGCCCCCGGGCTGGGGCGAGTTGTTATAGAAGTCGCGGTCAAGGTGGATGGCATGCGACCCGAGATACTGCAACTCCGCACCAGCTCCTTTCCACAGTTCCTGTCCCCAGGAAAGGTTCCACTGGTAGAGTTCCTGGGTCGGCAAGTGAGGGCCCATGGTGACCGCATTCACGTAGGTGCCGGGAATGCCGGCCACGGGAGAGCCCGCACCGGCGCCCGGCGTGGGGTTGACCAGAGTCAAAAGGTTGGTTGCCTGACCGTTGTAGGCGACGGAGGCAGAGAGCGGGTAGTTCTGTGTTGTCAGGGTGTAGGTATTCAGCTGGTTGGCGTTCCAGTAAATGCCGAAACCGCCGCGAATTACAGTCGTCTCCGTGGCCCGATACGCGAAGCCAAGCCGGGGCGCCCAATCATTATGCGTGGGGTCAATAAACTTGAAGCCCGGGGTGGGTTTAAACGTCGCAGGCGTAGTTGCGGTTGACGCGGGGATCAGGGCGGTGTCGTCCGCATTCAAAATCCGGGTGTATCCGTTCAAGCTGTAGGGCACAGTCGGCAGTTCGTAGCGCAGGCCATAATTCAACGTGAGCTTGGGCATTACTTGCCAGTTGTCGAGCACGAAGAACCCATCCCGCCATTCACCGATCGATCCCTTGGTGGGAAAGACCGGAGTAGTGGAGGACTGTGCCAGGCCCAAAACAAAATCGGCCGCGCCATAGCCCGTACTGGTATATCCGGCGCTTGCGCTGCCAGGGGTTCCATTGAAGTTAAAGATGCCACGCGCGTCGTTTGCCGCTTCGCGGCCGATGGTGAGCTTTCGCAGCTCAGCGCCGGCCATGATATTGTGGCGGCCGCGGGTGTAGCTGACCTCGTCGTAACCGTCGATCGTTCGGTCGTCCTGGTACCAGTTGGCGGTCGTGTTTCCTAGTGTGGGGCCGTTGTTGTTGCCCAGGACATCGACGTAGAACGACGGTATCCCGGGGTTGCCGTACACAGTATCGGAGTTAAAGCCCGGGATGCCGAGTGCAGTACCCGCATCCTTTGGTCCGTTCACAGCGAAATAATCGAGGCTGTTGGAGAGAACGGTATTGAGGCCGATGCGGAAATCGTTCACCAGGTTCGGCTTGATGATGTGCGTATAACCAATTGCGTAGTTTCGTGAATTCGTCGGCCCGTAAGAGTTGTTGATGGGGAAGTTCGAGCCGTTGACGATGGTGATGTCCTGCCAGTGGTACCGGAAGTAGAGCCGGTCCTTGTCGCCTATATTCTCGTCAACCCGGTCCAGCGTCTGGGTAATCACGATGTTGTTGGGAAAGCTGTTTTGTAGATTATTTTGCACGCCGCTGAGATTTGGCAGCGTCATATATGTCTCCAGCTTCTGCGAGATCATCCCCGAGGGACTATTCAATTCGGAAGCTGGAATCTGGTTGTTCGGGTAGGCAATGCCGGTCAAGGGATCAGTGATCGGTACCCCGATCGCGGAGAAATCTCCTGCTCTCTCGGCCGCCGTCAGCGTCGAAGCGATGCCAGTCGCCTGCGATATCTGGTTAAGCTTTTCCCAGGACCCGAAGAAGAAGGTCTTGTTCCGTCCGTTGTACAGTTTCGGAATATAGACAGGGCCGCCCAGATCGAACCCGTATTGGTTGTAATGGTTGATCAGCTTGGGACTGCCCGGCGCATCGAAGAAGTCATGTGCGTCCAGGGCCGTGTTCTGAATATAGTCGTAGACTGCCCCATGCAGATCATTGCTTCCCGATTTGCTTACCAGGTTGACGTGCAATCCGAGGTAAGAGCCGTACTGCGCCGGGTAATTCCCGCTTTGCATCTGTACTTCAGAGATCATGTCCGAGCTTGGCCGGGCCGGCGCGGTTGTGATCAGGTTATTCATGATCGAAACGCCGTCGAGAGTCATGCTGCTCTGAATTTCACGTTGGCCGGCGCCGATGAAGTCCTCTCCCGGCGGCACGTTGTTGTAGCCTGACGAAGGCCCGATGGTGACGTTTGACGCGGTGGCAGCAATCTCCAGTGCATTGTGCCCCATGAGCGGCAAATCCTGCACCGCCTTAGTATCGAAGGTTTCGCCCAGCGTCGCGTCGTCGGTTGGAATTGGCGGTGTGGATGCCGAGACGCTGACCGACTGAGTCTCAGATCCCACCTTGAGCGTAAAATCCGTGCGTATCGCCTGGTCGATGGGCACAATTGTGCCCGTCTTGGTCAACTTGGTAAAGCCTGTCTGGTCAACAGTAATGTCGTACGTGCCTGGAGGAATGAACTTGATCGAGTAATAGCCCTGATCATTGGTAGTGCCGGGGTAAGAAACTCCCGTGGACTCCTCAACCGCCGTCACCTTGACCCCTGCCACTGCGCTTCCGCTTGAATCGAGCACCGTTCCTACGACGGCGGTATTATTTGCCACTTGAGCAGGCACCGAAGCAGCCAGGACCAGGATGCCGGCAACTGTAATCAGCACTGTACGGAGGACAAACAGACGTTTCATACTCTTGAGCTCCCTTCAGGTTGGGACGCAAACAATCATGCGGCCGGTGGGAAACTATGATCTATGCAACGCTTGCGGAGCCTTTAGCGCTGCGAATGTGTCAAAACAGCTGGCCTACCGCTTTTTGAAATAAGGATTAGGAAGTATCTGACTACACGAACGCCAGGCTGTCATGAGGCTGTTGCCATGTGCCCATATAGGACAAATGCCCTATATGGCCCTCGCTCCCTGACAAAGGACGGGTCGACAAGTGGAGTTGTTGAGAGGAGATCTGGTTGGGGTGGGGATCCTACGACAAATGCACCAGCCCGCGCTGGATGGCGTAGATTGCCGCCTGCGTGCGGTCGCGGACGCACATTTTGTCCAGTACGCTGCTCACGTGGATGCGCACGGTTTTCTCGGCGATATGCAATTGCTCGGCGATGTCACGATTGCTTTGCCCACGCGTGATGCAGGTAAGTACTTCATGCTCGCGGGGAGTTAGCTCGACCAGGGAGGTCCGCTCTGCAAGGCGGTCACGCGCTGTGGGCGGCAAATAACGTAAGCCTCGATGCGCAGCAACAATCGCCTCGACTAACTCCTCCCCACTGGTGTTTTTCGTCAGATAGGCCATGGCGCCGTTACGGATGGCGCGATAGATGTCCTCGCTGCCTTCGTAGTTGCTGAGAACGACTATCTTCGCTGTCCTCGATAGCTTACGAATAGCGGCAATGGCATCAAATCCGTTCATGCCCGGCAAGCGGAGATCCATGACCGTGACGTCCGGGGTACATTTCCGGTAGAGCTCGATGCCGCCCGCTCCATCGCTTGCCTCACCCACAATCACAATGTCACTGTGCCCGCTCAGGACGGAGCGCAATGCCATCCGCGCAAGGAAGTGATCTTCGATCAGAAGCACCCGGATAGCCATTTGCGTCATCCTCCCTGCAACTGCATTTGAAAGGGCACATGAACCAGTATCTCGGTGCCATTGCCGGCCGATGTCTCTACCCGCAGGCTTCCGCCCAGCTTGCGAGCACGTTCCTCCATGACGGGAATGCCAAAGTGGCCGTGCAGAGCGGCCAGTTTGTCCGATGCTCGAAAGCCGCATCCATCGTCCTTGACGGATAGACTCAGCCAGTCCGCGTGGTATTGCAGGTGGACGGAGATGATACTCGGCAAAGCATGACGGAGAGCATTGGTCACCGCCTCCTGCCCGATGCAGACCAGATGATGGACGCAACCGGGCGCCAACGCCACCTCCTGGCCTTCCACCTGCAGGCGCATGTCGACGCCTTCCTTGGCGCCTAACGGCGTCAACGCGTTCGACAAGGCGCTGGAGAGCGGCCCCGTCGCTTCCTGGTTCTCTCTTAGGTCCCACAGGATGCGGCGGGCCTCGGTCTGGCAGTGTCGAACCATGTTCCTGGCCAGTTCACACGCTTTCGCAGCCGGACTCGTATCGCTGCCGAGCAGGCGCGCTGTTGTTTCCATCTGCCACGAGATGGCGGCAAAGCCGGCCATCAGCGTGTCGTGCCACTCGCGCGCGATCCGATTGCGCTCCTCCAGCACCACTCCAAGCTCTCCCTTGGCACGAGCCAACCGCCAGCGAAACAAACGCACAGAAGCGGCCGCCGCGAGGAAACACAGGAGCGCGTAAAACCACCACGCCTGGTAGAAATACGGCTGCTGATAAACAGCTGTGCTCGCGATCTTGTCATTCCATGCCGAGCCGGCGTTGCGCGCGTCCACCAGGAACTGATAGTGGCCAGGTGGAAGTTTGCGGTAATGGGCGCCTCTGGACCGGGTTACCGTCCAATCGCGGTCGTACCCATCCAGCTTGTAGCGAAACTCCGTGTGCGCGGGATTCGCCAGGTTTTGTGAATTGAACTGAAAGACCAGGTCTTCGAGGCCCGGGGACAGCTCCAGTTGGTCGGTCGCATCCACGCTGTTATTGCCCAAGAGAACCCCGGTTAGTTGGGCAGGGTGAGCGGCCGGGAGGACTACCCCTTCCGGATTGGTATGAACCAGACCTTTGGCGGTGGCAAACCATAGGCTACCGTCCCTGGTTCGGGTGGAGTGTGGCTGAGCTACCCCAAGGCATTCGCTGCTCGGCATGCCGTCCGCCTTGCCCAGCAGAACGTAATCCAACCTGGTCCGCTTCTGTTGCGCCAGTTCTTCCAGTTGCTGCCGTTGCACGCGGACAATGCCGCGCGAAGTGCCCATCCATAGAGACCCCTGGCCATCATCAAGCACAGAAGTAATCGTGTAGTCGACCACGCTGTTAAGCGTATTCAAGTGAAAGGCATGGTCACCCTTGAGCCAGTCGAGTCCTCCACCCTTGGTGCCCACCCACACGTTCCTCGCGTTGTCTATGGAGATGGACAACACATAAGGATGAGAAAGCCCTTCCACCCGGCGGACCTCAGCACCCCGCACGCGATAGAGGCCCGCCGACGTACCCACCAAAATAGTCCCATCGTCTCTTAGCGCCAGGCAGGTGATGAGTTTGTCTTTGAGCAGGAGTACGCCTTTGTTCTTTCCCGGGATCCCGTCAGCGTAGTGCAACAATCCGGTGTAGGTACCTACCCAGAAACCGCCGAACTTATCGCTTAGCAGAGCACTCACGGCGTCCGTGAGCGACTCACGCCCCAGCAGGAAGTGCTGAAAGGTAGCCCCGTTGTAGCGGAACAGCCCGTTGAACCAGGTACCTATCCATACATTCCCAGCAGCATCTTCCTCCAGGGCGCGAATCGCTGCCGAGTTTCCTGGCAGAGGCTCGCGCAGGAATCTTCCCTGCTTAAGCCGGAACAATCCGTTGCCCCAAGTTCCCATCCATAAGTTTCCGCTGTGGTCCTCAAGGAGGGCAGCCGGCTGCACCTCTTGCAATGCTCGGGGCTCATCCCGCAGGGGAATCAGGGCCGCCACGCGCCACCGGGCCAATCCACCACTGGAAAGGCCAACCCAGAGGTTGTGCTCATCGTCTTCATAGAGCGAGCGCACGCTGTTGCCGGCCAAGCCGTCTTTGGTTGTCCAGCAGGAAAACCGCGAACCCGCGACGCGGCAAAGCCCATCGTTGTTAGTGCCAACCCACATATTTCCCTGGGAGTCGCCAACCAGCGCAGTGACCTCCTTCTTGAATCCTGCGACTACTTCCTGCGTATATTCGTCGCCTGCGGTGCGCGCCACCTTGCCTGCGGAAGGTTTCAGCCGCACCAGCCCGTCGCGCAGGCCGATCCACAACACACCATTGCGATCGTAGTAGATGGCAACCGCATCCCCCGTTACTTTATGGTGCAGCTCATGATGTTCCAGAACATGGATATGGACGCCCCGCGCCGTGAGATGAAAAACCCCGTCAGACGTGAGCACAAAAATGCCACCGTGCCCATCTTCGGCAAACGGAGTAGTGATGTCGCCCGAGACCGGGCCGAGCCTATCGAGCAGCTCGACAGATTGCGTTCCGCCGTGAACAGTGATTCGCTCGATTCCATCGTGTGTAGCCGCCCAGATCGTGCCGGTCGAGTCCTCGAATAGACCGCGGATACGCTCCTGATGGAATCCTGCTTGTTCACTTACGTTGATGGCGGTGCCCCCGGTCTGACGGATAATCCCCCGGTCGTCTGTACCGATCCAAAGGTCCCCGCGCCGGCTTACCAGCAACGAGTTCACGGCCTCGCTGGCGGCGGGGTCGGTTGCATCCACATGGATTGGGCTAAAGCGCAGACCGTCAAAGGACGCCACTCCACCGTAGGTGGCGATCAATAGCCGGCCGCCAGGCACCTGCGTGATGGCGCGCAGCTCGCTCTGCGGCAGGCCGTCCTCTACCTGCCAGTCCTGCTTCTGATATTCGGAAAGGGGAACGGTCGCCGACGTTGCGGGCAGAGAGGGGCTCAGCACCAGCAGAAGAAGCAACATCTGCCGCAACGGCCGGCGCCATATACGGTCGCTACATCGCCGGTCGCACGGCGACGGAGTGGCAAAGTCCTCATCAGCCATAAGTAGGGTAGCTATTAATGACTTTACCCCATCACAGTCGCGCCTCCATTTGCAACCTATTTCTACCTTCGCGGAGGGTTCGGCCCGCCACTTCGCGGGTAGGGATCGTTGCTGGTTTGCCAGCTAACCAGCGGAATCCGCTTTGCAGTTGCAGACGCGTAAAGCCTAAATCGCTATTGCCAACCAGGCAAACCACCCGGCGAGGCATAAGATTGGAGCTTGGAGGCATTTCGGATGCGATACAAGAAGATCAATGTCGAACTGGTCGTGGTTGCCGATGAAGCCGAGGCAGTTGTCGCGGAGTTGAACGCCGCACTCGATCGCATGGAAGAGAAGCATGCACTTTTCGGTGGTGGGATCGAGACGGTCGCTTTCAAGCACCGCGCAGCGCGGAGGAGATCGGCACTCGCACACACCATGGCGGCAGGAGAGACGGTCGCGACCGCTGTCAGGACTGCACGCGAGAGCCTGGCGGTTGCCTTCCGCGCTGTCATCTAATGTAGCCCGGGCTTTCTAAGCACACGCGTGCTCTTCAGAGCCTAAGGAAAATGCGGCGCCGATAGAGCGGGTAAAGGAGCCCTATGTTGAGCACCACAATGGCGAGGGCATAGGTGTGCGAGCCAAGAGTCGGCGGCAGCCAAGTCGCGAAGAAATGCTGGTAAAGGTACGCATGCAGCTTGATACCAGATATTTGCATGCGGTCGAACAGGGTGGTGATGATGCTTGAGACGACGAAGGCGAGGATCGCGTTCGTGCCTAGGATGAGTGCGGGTGTGATCCCTCGGCGCAAGCCGTAAGACCGTTTCGCAACCGCATTGGCCTCATAAAGATCGCGAGGTGTGGTTTTCCTTGGAAGAGAACCACGTGGAGTCTTGTCGCTTCGTTCTACCCCAGTTTCGAAACGGCCGTAGCCGTCGATCCATGCATAAAGAAGGCTGAATACAACCAGGCTGACGCCTGTGCTCAAGAGAGAAAACGTGCTGGTAAAGATCAGCTTGTTGATCGGCAGCCAGGGACTCAACGCCAACCCCGTGGCAATCAGCCCAGCGCCTAAGAAGAAGAGCTTCAACCAAAGGGTGCGAATACTGGCTGAGGATGCACTCTGGATGGGTCGGACACAATCTCCCACGATCATTCCAACGAGGGTTGGAACAAGAGCGGGCAATGTGGAAAGAAGTCCCTCCGGATCGTAGGTGATCTTGCCATTGGTTCGGATACCCCACTGCCAGAGGTGGTTGGCGCCGAAGACTGCACGGTCAACGAACGCCGGAAGTGCGCGGTATGGATCCAGGTGTCCGCGACCAATGCCTGGAACCTCTATGAGCTTCAGCATCGCCCAATAGCCTGCCAGCAAAAATACGCCCACGCTCGCGAAAGCGATGGTGCGGTCGCGCTGGCTGTGTTCTCTGAGGGAAAGATAGAGAAAACCGCAGAGAGCGTAGCAAACTGCGATGCGCTGGAGAATTCCTGGAAGCCGAAGCGTGCTCCATACATAATCCGGAAATCCATTGATAGCCAGACCCAGCAGAAAGAGGGTAATGCTTCGACGGATGATCCGCAGCGCGCTCCTCGCGGAGGTTGCGCCCAACTCTGCGCGCGAACCGATCGAAAATGGTATCGCCAGACCCACGATGAAGAGGAAGGCGGGGAAGATCATGTCCGTTGCGGTAGCGCCATTCCACTCTGCGTGACGGAGTTGGTGCCAGGTGTGCGCGTAGGTTCCGGGGTCTGTGACGAGAATCATCGCAGCGATAACAATGCCGCGGAAAACGTCGAGTGACAGAAGCCGACCACCCGTCGGGCTTCGTGGGAGCAAATGACCGACAGGCATCGTACCATCCTGAAATGACGTGCCGACACCATATCGAATTTCTCTAAAGGAATCAAACTGCCTTCGATCAAGGAAGAGCCGCTGCGGAGATCAACAGCGCTCTCGCTCGCATCCAGCCGAACCACGTCATCCTGTTCAGTCTGACTGGAGCGGCGCAAGTGTATCTTCAAGCACGCTTGGGCAAAGCGGATATTGAGCTCGACCACGGCGCCACTCTTGGAAGTGTGTTACTCAAGTTCACCCGTAAGTAAGCATTTTCTCGCGAGCGAATCGTTTAGGATCTTGTCAGGATTGCACGACACCAAGCTTAATTAGGTGCACCCAAGCAACTAATCCGGAGTGCGCAGAGAGAGACAGTCTCGTGTCAACCGGCAAAAAGTCCACCTACAGGACCATACTACCGAGATCCTCTCTGGCGATATCGCGTATTGGAGTAGGGCCGGCTAACTTGCCTCTGCGATTCTCCGCAGATCATAGACAGCTGATTCATCACCGCCTCGATCTCGAGATTACTTACTTCGATGCTGCACCGTTCTATAGTGATGAACTGTCCGAAATCCCTCCAGGAAGATCTCCACAAGAAATCAGAGACAGGGTCGGATCGCTGGAATCCGCTCTAGCCTGGCGGCGAAATGGCTCTCTTATTGTCCCAACAAAACATTTCGCAAATGACGATGACATAGTCGGCCACGCCGCAGGAGAGTAGGGACATGGCATTGCGGATACTAGACCACATCTCCTCTCAAAAGAGCGAGTTGTCTGCTTCGGTTTGTATCGTCGGCGGTGGAGTTGCAGGACTTATTGCAGCCACGCGCCTCGCCAGGGACAAGAAACTGCGCATTGTTGTAGTGGAAAGCGGCCTTAAAACCATCGACCCCTCCGTAAGTACTCTCAATGAAGTCGATAACGCCGGCGATAACTACAACGGCTCCCTATTGGGCAGATCTAGAGGCCTGGGAGGTACATCGTTGGTCTGGTCCGGAAGACTTCTTCCCCTCGCCTCTCACGATACGCTGGCCCGCCCGTATCTCAACCTGGAGGGGTGGCCCTTCGATAGTTCCGAACTAGATCAGTACCGTCAGGAAATCGAGGCTCTTATGGGAGTTGATAGTGAGCCTTACGATGGAAATATCGCGGAACAACTTGATCCCCAGGCCTTCCTTCCCAGAAACGATATCGACTTTTGCCTTAGATGGGCCAAAAGACCAAGTCGGAAGCACCATAATCTGGCTTATGTCTTTCGTAAAGAAATTGAGCACCTGGAGAACCTTGAAATCTGGCTCGGGGCGACCGCTTCACATTTTGATTTCGATTCGGATTGTTTAAAGATCACGGCCCTAACCTGCCTTAATCTAGCTGGAAAAACCTTACGAGTGACGGCAAAAGAATTTCTCCTTGCCGCCGGGACCCTGGAGACCACTCGCTTGCTTTTGTTGGCAGACCGGCGATCAAACGGTTCTATCTCCCGTGATTGCAACGCGCTCGGCCGATATTTCAACGATCACCTGGGGGTGAACGCAGCAACCATTCGCCCGCGCGACAATGCATTGGCTAATCGGATCTTGAATGACCGCACTTGCTTGAAGTCGCTGCGGCACTTGCATTTTGAGTTGCGTCCGGAGGTCCAGAGAAAGCATGGGATAGGCAGCGCTTATTTTGAAATCGGAAGAGGCGAACTTCCCAATTCCTCCGCCTTGACGAAAACCAAAGAGATCATGCAGCGCCTCCAGCGGGGACGATTGGCCGTCAGTTATGAGGATATACGGGCGATCGTTCAAGATTCGCCCTCCTTATTCTGGGCAGCACAGTGGAGATGGATGCGAAAGCAATACTATTGGCCCCCTAATGCAAATCTCCACATAGTGATCCGGATCGAACAACTGCCCCAATGGCACAACCGTATTTGCCTTTCGGATCAGAAAGACGCCCTGCACCTCCCCAGGCTAAGACTTGAATGGAAGAAAACGGATGCGGACGAAAAGGTTTTCAGAGTGGCAATTAAGAAAATCGATCGCTATTGGAGGGCCCACCTTGCCAGCGTCTGCGATCTGGAGTGGAAGCCTGAGGTCCTGAATGCAGAGGTTGGGATGGTGAATTTGACCGTGGACCTTGCCCATCCTGCGGGTTCAACCCGAATGGGAATAGCCCCTTCAAATTCCGTGGTTGATCCCCATTTGAGAGTTCACCGAATTGAGAATCTAAGTGTCGCCAGTGCTTCCGTTTTTCCATCCTCGGGGAGTGCTAATCCCACTTTGACCATCATGCACTTGGCCATGCGCGCCGCCGATGCCGTAGCAAAGCATATCTGACGCTGGCGTGCGCGGTCATCTCATCGAATGCTGCAATCACTTCCGGAAACGCTCCGTCCCGCTGCATGTTGGGACGAATCTTCATTTCCGCGTCACCACCATCTCGTCAGCCGCAAGTAGCAGCCGCCCCGGCCGACCTCAATGGGCGTATTCCAACATCCGCCGCCATGCGTCAGGGCCTTGTGACGCACGTCACTGTCAAAGGCAGGTATCTTGCATAAAGTCTGAGTATGTAGGAAAGAGGAGGCACACATCATGCCCAACGAACCTGAAACTCTCAAAACACCGGAGCTGGACGAGTCCAAAATCCAGGAGACTCCAGAAGATAAGAAAATGGACCGTATCGCCAACGAAGCCGCAGCGAAAGCCGGAAAGAGGGAAAACCGTTTCGACCGGAACCGCGGTACGTTTCCCAGGGGAGGACCTTCTGGAATGGCGTAAGCCGGGATTGCTGTGCATCTGCCTGGCATTCCGAAAATGGGAGTCGCCGGCGCCGAGATGAAGCTCCATGCCTACGGCCGTAGCGCCGGCGCACTAAAACATTAGTGATGCTGGGCCATGGGCGAATACTGGACGGCGAGCGCACGACTTAAGCGGGCCGCTCGTTCGTGGCGGAGGGAGAGGGATTCGAACCCCCGTTACCCTTTCGGGTAAAGCGGTTTTCAAGACCGCCTGTTTCAACCGCTCACACATCCCTCCGCGAGAGCAGCAATGCTTCTAATGATACGACGTTAGCCTTGCATCCGTCCCATGACCTGCCCCGGGTAGGCCCACGGCGTTTTGCGGCAGTCGAGAGCGCCTGCCGGCACGCCCACCCGGGCGCCATTTACCATAAGAATGAGCGCAGAGCAGGGGTCGAGCCGATTGTCTACCTTTGGGCCGCGCGTCCAAGCGCACGTCTTTCGTGAGAAGGGTCTAGCATCGTTCTAGCCAGATGACAGCCGCCCGCACCGCCAGCCGCAGGTCCTTTGAACGCACGCTCGCCAGCGCCAAGCGAACGATGGTGCTGAGCGAGATTGTGAGCCTGGCCATCGACAGCTTCCGCACCAACAAGGTGCGCGTCATGCTCACCTCGCTGGGCATGGTCATCGGCTCGGCGTCATTGATTCTGGTCTTTACTATTGGCCTGACCGGCAAACAGTACATTCTCCGTTTAATCCAGGCCATTGGGACCAACATGGTGGAAGTGGAGTATTCCGGCGGCGGACCGGGATCGAACGCACAACACGACTTCCGCAACGACTACCTGAAACGCGAGGATGAGAGCGCCGTCCTGGAGCAAGTGCCTGCCGTGGCCTACTCATCGCCCATGTTGCAGACCCATGACCGCATCAGCTTCGGCAACGGCGTGGTGAAGGATATTCTCGTGCTGGGCGTCTCACCGCAATACCGGCAAGTGCGCAACCTGGTGGTGATCGCCGGGCGTTTCTTCGACGAGGAGGACGATGCCAGCCACGCCAAAGTCGCCGTGGTGACCGAGGCATTTGCACGGCAGAGGTTTGGCACCACCGCGGCCGTGAACCAATCGTTTGAGATCAAGGGTATCCCGTTCACCGTGATCGGCACTTTTAAAGAGGCGGTGGATACTCTGGGTGAAACTGAGGTTGCCGATCAGACCATCCTGATCCCTTACTCCGTCGCGCGCTACTTTACGGGCTCCGATGACATCAAAATGATTTTCTTTTCCATTCGGGACACCGGCGATGTTGAACTGGCCAGTAAACAGATCCTGAAGGTCATCCAGTCCCGCCACCAACGCACCTCGGTCTATACGACACAGACACTGACCGAATTGCTGAGTACCGCGGCCTCGATCGCAAATGCCCTGACCCTGGTCCTGTTGCTGGTATCTTCGGTCACACTCGCGGTAGGCGGTATTGGCATCATGAATATCATGCTGGCGAATGTGCGCTCCAGGATTCGGGAGATCGGCATTCGCAAGGCGCTGGGTGCGACGTACCGCGAAATCAAGCTGCAGTTTCTTATTGAGGCGGTCTTCATTTCGCTGAGCGGCGGCATCATCGGGACGATTCTGGGGCTGGCGGTTCCTTATTCTGTCCGGCTCTTCACTTCCTACCGCATTCCGATTTCAGGACTGTCCGCGATTATCGCGCTGGCGGCGGCCACTATCGTGGGGGTCGTCTTCGGCACTCTACCCGCTACGCGCGCCGCACAACTGGATCCGGTCGAGTCCCTCAAATATGAGTAGTAGCGAGGCGGCCACGCGCCGGCTTCTATAGCCACGCGCTGAACAGACGGCCGGCGCTTCCGCGGACCGCGAGTTGGTCGGTCCGTCCACTGAAATAGCGCGCATTAATCTCCGGCGCGCCAAGGTCCTCAAGTCTGTGGAAGCAGGAAAACTCGGCAGCGACCTCGGCCGGCGTAAAGAAAAGCTGGAAGGGTTCGCCAGCTTGTTGAACCCTGGAGGCAAGCGAGTCGTGCGCCAGCTGCTCCAGCGGTGGAAGTACGGCCCGGGGTTGTCCATAGTCCAACGTCACGCCGCTTCCGGGAGGCTGCGCAGAGATGAAGCTGAGAGTTCCGCGGAAGGCTTGCAGGGTGAGGTATGGAACGACACCCAACCAGGCGAAAAAGGTTGGCGCGCGGTGGTTGAAACCGGTGTCCCCAAGCTGCGCGGAAAGTGATTGCCGTTCAAAATCGACCGGCGTGTAGGTAACGCTTTCTGGAATCGCAATGCGGTTGCGTTGCAGCAGCTCGCGTTTCCACTGCTGAGTAGCAGGGTGGTCCACTTCAAAGACGCGAAGTCGTGGATAGCAGTTTCGGTAGGCGAAGGTATCGAGTCCAGCGCCCAGCAAAACGTATTGTTCGACGCCCCGCTCGACAGCCTTCCGCAGGTTGTCTTCGGCATAGCGGCTGCGGGCGACGAGAAATGCACGAAGCGCGATCGAGAAGGGCCGGTCTTCCCGCAGCGGAGTCCGCCGCAGTTCTTCAGCGTAGGCCGCGCCCAGGATCGCAACCGCCATCGGGTCGTCAAATACCACAGGCAAGTCGTGCATCTGGTGAGCCGCACGGCGCAAAGCAACACGGAGCGCGGTTTTCGATGGAATGGCCTGCTCCATGGCTCCCCGGCTACTGAGCCCCCCTGTGGGTGACCCTGATCGCCTGACTAGATTAAGTCCGTCTGAGCAGCGGCGCAAGCAGCTTGATCATGCTCTGCGTGGCAGATAATGATTTGGACTGG
The DNA here is from genome assembly GCA_963743365.1 of uncultured Acidobacteriaceae bacterium. Classification (GTDB taxonomy): domain Bacteria; phylum Acidobacteriota; class Terriglobia; order Terriglobales; family Acidobacteriaceae; genus PALSA-350. The sequence goes on along the minus strand of CAVUQE010000004.1, from coordinate 37,674 downwards.
CAAATGCGTTTCCTTTTTGAACCCAGGTGCAACTGAGCGAGGTTAAGCCATGAAAGTCAAAGCAGCGGTTCTGCGTCAAGTAGGAAAACCGGTTCCCTATGCTGTCTCACAGCCTCTGGCCATCGAAACGGTGGAGCTCGCACCGCCGGGCACTGGAGAGCTTTGTGTGCGCGTGCTGGCAGCGGGTTTGTGCCACTCGGATCTGTCGGTCATCAATGGATCCCGTCCCCGGACCATGCCCATCGTGCTGGGCCACGAAGCCACGGGTGAGATCGTCGAGGTCGGCGCCGAGGTACAAGGCTTTCGTGTTGGGGATCGCGTAGTCTTCTCCTTTGTGCCCAATTGCGGGCGTTGCTCACCCTGTGCGAGCGGCCGCGCATCGCTTTGCGAACCGGGAGCTGCGGCCAATGCCGCAGGCACGTTGCTGGGCGGCGGAAGGCGATGGCTCGATGCCCAGGGTGTGACGCTACAGCATCATCTCGGTGTGTCCGGATTTGCTGAATTTACCGTGGTATCCGCGCACTCCGCGGTTCGCATCGATCGCGATCTTGCTCCCGAAGCCGCGGCTCTATTCGGGTGTGCTGTCATGACCGGGGTCGGCGCCGTAGTTAATACGGCAAAGGTTTCCGCCGGGGAGAGCGTGGCAGTCTTCGGGTTGGGAGGCGTGGGATTGGCTGCCGTGCTGGGAGCTCGGGCTGCGGGGGCCAATCCACTCATTGCCGTCGATGTGGCTACGCATAAGTTCGAACTGGCCCGGGCACTGGGCGCTACCCATTGTGTCGACGCCCGCGATGCGAATGCAATCGACGCTGTGCGCGAACTTTCGCACGGCGGCGTGCAATACGCCATCGAATCGGTCGGCAGTGAGCAAGTGCTCAACCAGGCCTATGCGGCCACACGCCGCGGCGGAACCACAGTCACCGTCGGATTGCCTGCCCCCGATCGCATGTTGAGTGTGCCCGCTTTTAACCTGGTCGTCGAAGAGCGCACCATCAAAGGATCATTTATGGGTTCGTCGGTTCCATCACGAGATGTGCCTCGTTTCATTGCTCTCTATCGCGCCGGTCTGTTGCCGGTGGACCGCCTGCTCACACACCGCCTGCGGCCGGAAGAGATGAACACCGGCTTCGATCGTCTCGCGCAGGCTGAGGCGATCCGCCAGATTGTTCTGTTTTAGGCCGGCCGCCGAACGGACGTCTAGGACCCGTTTTTCCAGGCGCGGCCCATGAACCGGCCGCTTCGACCCGAGAGAACGTGCAGGGCTTGGGCCTGATTACGGGTGCGCGCGTCTACTGAGACCAGTCTCGATAGGTAACGAAGTATTTCCTTCTTACGGCTTGGGATGAGCGCAGTCCAATTCCTCTTCGCCCGGGCATTTCCATCCAGTGCTTCCCTGAACCATTCGGGCATGGGGTGTTGAGGGCCGTTTCGATAGGAATCGTCGAACTCTACCTCGACACGCACGCGGTCACCAACTTTCGTACCAGATGCCTTTCGCATGCCTCCGTGAAGGTAGAGATAGAAGTTGCCGTTCCCGTCCGGCATAAGATTGGTGCGCCACGCAGTCGCGGAATCGCCGTTGACGCACACCAACACCGGAAGCGGTTTACGCCAGCCCGGCTTGAGGGTGTTCGCCTGCGACGAACTAACCCCGACAAAAGGGTTGACACCTCGAATCTTTATGACCGTATCCAGGCAAAGAGACATGGGGGGTGAACGAGATTATAGAGTTCGCTCACCAGGTTTCGGCGGTTGGCCCGGCTGGGGCGGTGCAAACCTCTATTGGGCTTAGAGTTACCTATCGCCGTGGTTTCCTGGTCGAATCTTCTGGACTTACGGTCAGCATCGTGTTTTTCATATATCAGGGATAGTTTTGGGGATCTTGGCCTTGGCATTCATGGCGCCGAAATTGCGGGGGGACTGGGTCTCCCCTCTAAAGAATCAACGAATGGTCTGGGTTGGCTTGCTTGCTGCCCTCGTCCTCTGGATGCCCCTCTCCGTGCATAGGGCCCAGGCGGAGACCGCACCTCTGCCTCAACTGCAATCCGCCGACCCTGTCCTTGCTGACCTGTTCCGCCGGAGCGGCTCCACAGGGATGGTGGTGGTGGTGGTCCGCGGCGACGAAAAGTGGATGCAAAGCTACGGTCAGACCTATCCCGGTTCCCACCAGAAGCCCAATGCTGACTCCCTGGTTCGCCTTTGCTCGTTGTCAAAGATCATGACGACGGACCTGCTGGTGAAGCTGGTCGCCGATGGACGCGTTTCCCTCTCCGACCCCCTGCAGAAGTTCGCCCCGCGCAACGTGACTGTTCCTGACCGGACGGTTCGTGGCCTGGTGGGCCGCCCTATCACCCTGCGCGATCTGGCCACCCACACGTCTGGCCTGCCCCGCGAAATCGCCTATCCGGCGGCCGATGCCGGCCATTTCACATTTCCCGACTATAACTTTCGCTGGCAGTGGCTCCCGGGTTATCGCCTGCGCTTTGTACCTGGAACCGCCGCACACTATTCCAACATCGGGTTCGATTTGCTCGCCGACGCGTTATCAGCCGCTGCCGGCAAACCCTACCCGCAACTCTTTGCGGAGCGAACCGCGAAGCCTCTTGGGCTGCGGGATACGACACTGAAGCCGACTGCCGGCGAGTGTGCTCGCCTGCTCATCGGGGCCAGGAATGAGGGCCCGTGCAGCGATACGACGGCCGCTGCGGGCTCGGGAGGCATGTATTCGACGGCAAACGACATGACGCGTTGGCTCGAATACCTTCTGGATCTGCCCGGCGTCCCGGTGCATCAGGCTCCGGCGGCGACTGCGACCTATATTCAAGCTTCAGACCTCCGCTGGACGCAGGGCCTGGCGCACGCCGGTGTTCCCAACGGCATCGGTCTTGGGTGGGTGCACCTTAACCAAGCGGATGATCCGGCCGCGATCATCGAGAAGACGGGCGGCGGCGCGGGCTACACCACCTATATCGCGCTCAACCCCGGCCGCCACATTGGCATATTTGTCGCAGCCACTGAGGGTAGACGTGAAGGAGCGAACATTTTCCGCGAGAGCAACGATCTGCTTATGTATCTCGCGGGGCTCCCTCCTGTGCCGGGTGATGCCATGGAACTTGCCGGGAATCGCTCAGATTTGCAGGTACGCGAGGCGACACTCCACACGCACAAGCATGCTGGACGATCAAGTCTCGCGAGGCAGATTGCGCGTACGAGTGTTCTTGCCGCAGTCCAGTAGTTAACGGTTTTCACTCAACCCCTATTTGCCGCTCACAAGTCTCTGCAGCTGTCCCCGTCGGATTCCGTGTCATAGTTGGCCCGATAGGAACAGGACGGGTGCCCCACGTTCGCGAAAGCGTACGTGTCCCAGCAGGAAAAGCATTGGTAACGTGACGGGTACACCAGCGAGGCGCGTGGCTACAACTACGATCTTTGCCCTTGCTACCCAAGGCGCATGGCGGATTCCAACAGAAACGATATGCTCTTTTCAAGCGGCGATTCTCCCAACACCTCACCGGTCCCTTCGGGGGATGGGCTCGATGAGGGAACAAGGAGAATCGCTGTAATAAAAGAGTTAGCCTTACCTTGCGGTTTGCAGCAAATGAATCAATTGCAGTCTGCCATTTCTCTCTTGTTCACGCTTTCCGATGCTGTCCCGAAGACTGAATCACTCTAATGTTGCATTACCTTCGCCCTGCCAGGTGACACTGGCAGGGCTTTTACATTCCTGACGCTTGAAAGCGTGGAACCACGAGGCGATTCGTGCGATAAAAACTGCCCATTCATTGGGGGTACTTTTCGTATGTCCCCCCTGTCTTCTATAAGATGATCCCGGCGTGTCCAAGAATTGCTGAAGCGGAGTTCCCATGAAACGACTTGCCACTTTATTCCTGCTTGGCTGCACATCGGCGCTCGCTTACGGTACACCGATTACCGCTAACGTGTCTGGGGTCAAGAGCGGGCCTATCGCCGTAGCCGCATCGGCAGAGTCGCTCACAGTCAATTGGGATGACACCGCAAACCAACACTGGCAAACAGTCTTCTCGCTTGACTCGACGAAGCCTTTGATCACCGCGATCTCAGTGGATGGACGCAATATCGTTGCGTTGGCGAAACCGTACTATCGATGTTCCACGGGAAAGCGCCGTGGTGGATGGGACGCCTTCTTTGACTTCCCGCCCGCCGATCCGCAGGGAACGCGGCAATTCCTGCTTGAGTTTCATCCGGCCGCAGTCACTGCCCAGACGGTGGGGAACCGAGTGGAAGTAACGTTCGATGGGGTGAGGATTGGAATCTTCACCGGTTCACTCCGCTACACGTTCTACCCAGGCACTCCGCTCATTCAGCAGGCCGCGCTGGTCAGCACCCATGAACCGGACACAGCCTTCTACTACGACGCTGGACTGGAGATGACAGCGGAGCAGGATCGACGGCCCGGTCTAAATATGGAGTCGCATATCTCTTACTACGATGTGGCGGGGAAGCTACAGGAGATTACGCCACCTTACGGTTCCGAACGTCACTCCCTGGCAGCGCACTATCGCACGGTGGCGGCGAAGATGGGCGCAGGGAGCATTGCGGTTTTTCCACCTCCGCATCGCTACTTTTTTGCGCGCGATTACACCACCAACCAGGGGTACCTCTGGTACAGCTCCTGGAGGGGTAGGGTTGGACTGGGAGTGAAGCAGTACCCGGACGACGATACGACGATCGACCCATGGATGAACGCGCCGCCGGATTCCGTTCAGGAAATGGGCTTGTTTCTGCTGCCTAGCGCGAAGGACTCGAGCGCAGTGCTTAAAGATGTTCTTGCTTACACGCACAACGACCACTTTACGCATTTGGATGGTTTTGTAACCTTTGCACCGCATTGGCACCTTGCCTACACAGTGCAGGCCGTGGAGAAGGGACTCGACTGGGAGCCTCCTTTCAAGCCGGTGATGAAGGGGATAGGGATTGACTCCGCCATGATTATGGACTTCCACGGCGACGGACACCCAGCCGATCTGACGGACCTTAGGCTGCACGAACTAGAGGAGTACTACAAGGCCTGCCGGGCGCAGTCTGACCGGAACTTTCTGCTGATCCCTTCAGAAGAGGCGGATATCTACCTGGGCGGCCACTGGGGGCTGGTATTTCCTCACCCGGTGTATTGGCAGCAGGATCGCAAACCTGGTGAAAGTTTTGAAAGCGCGGATACCAAATACGGCAAGATCTATCGCATTCACGATGCCGAAGAAATGTGGAAGATGATCAAGGCGGAAGGCGGGTTCGCTTATCAGACTCATCCGCGCACCAAGGGATCGACGGGGTATCCCGATAAGATTTTGAACACTGCTTACTTTCGTGACAGCAGCTACCTGGGCACCGGTTGGAAGGCAATGCCGTCGGATCTGTCTTCGCCAAGGCTGGGGGAGCGAGCATTCAAGACGCTCGATGACTTGAACAACCTCGGCCTGCACAAGCGCATGATTGGAGAAGTGGATGTATTTCAGATCAGTTCGGCGGATGAGCTCTACGGGCACATGAACATCAACTATCTTCGACTGCCTGAGCTGCCTTCGTTCGATCAGTATGACCGTATCCTGCACTCGATCGAGAAGGGCGACGGCTTTATCACCACCGGCGAGATCCTTCTCCCGTCTGCCTCGATGTCCGCGGAGGGTGATGGGAGCATTCGCGTCCATGCAAGAGTATCTTCGACGTTTCCTTTGAGGATCGCTGAAGTGGTTTGGGGCGACGGTGTGAACACCCACCGGCAGATCATCGATCTGCAATCGACGCCGGCATTCGACGATCACGAGTACTCATGGGTGGTGAACACGCCTCAATGGACATGGGCGCGGTTTGCGGTGTGGGATGTGGCAGGTGACGGCGCGTTCACCAATCCTATTTGGCACGACCGGAAATAGAGGCTGGAGCCGAGGGTGCCGCTGCCCCCGGCAGGCATTCTTTTCTAAGCGCGGAGCGTAAATTAGAATCTTCTCTGGGACTGAAGAGGAGTTTTGCTATGCGCATCGCACGAATAAGTATGGGCTTGATCCTGACGCTATGTTGCGTCTGCTTACACGCCGACGAGAGCGATCCGCAAAAGGTTACCCTGGTAGGAACCCTTCATCGCGCGATGGCGATCGGGGCAGAGTCCACTGGTTGGATGGTGCAGGTCGATTCCGAAACCATCATCGACGGGAAACCTATCAGCTCGATTGAAGTGAGTGATACCCGTAAGCCCAAGCAGCTTGAGGAGCTCGAGAACAAACGCGTGAAGATCGCCGGTAAGGTCGTTTACCGTCATGGCGTGGAAACCGGAGTCCAGTCGTATGTCGAGATCATGAGTATCAAAGCGGACCCAGGCCCGGACAAACCCTAAACTGAACCTGGTCGGGTATACTCCCAACCAATGGTTCGCATTCTGGCCGCCGCTCTTCTCGCTTGTGCCATCCCCGGGCACGCTCAGCAGTACGATCTTGTTCTTCGCAATGGGCAGGTCCTTGATCCGAAAAACAACGTTGCGGGCAAACTGGACGTTGCCGTTCTGGACGGCAAGATTGCCGCCATCGAACCAACGATCCCTGCTAGCGCCGCCAAACAATCCGTAGACATCTCGGGTCTCTATCTCACGCCCGGGCTCGTCGACATCCACGTGCACGTCTTCACCGGACTTCGCCACAACGCATGGGGAAACGGCGACCTCTCTGTCCCCGCCGACGTCATGGCCATCCCGAACAGCGTTACCACGGTCGCCGACGCCGGCTCCTCTGGTTGGCGCGACTTTCCCGAGTTTCGTCGCCGCATCATTGACTATTCCACTACCCGCATCTTCGCGTTCCTCAACATTGTCGGGTCGGGCATGGTCAATATCGACGATGTCGCCGAGCAGAACGAGCACGACATGGACCTCGATGCGCTTTCAAAGACGATCGAACAGAACCGCGACATCATCGTCGGCATCAAGACTGCGCATTGGGAACAGCCCAACTTCATCTCCGTGGAGAAGGCCGTCGAGGCAGGCAAGCGCAACCATCTACCGGTCATGGTCGATTTCGGCTGGTTCGACAACAAATCCTATGAGCAGATGATCACGAACATCCTGCGCCCGGGAGACATCAGCACCCACGTCTTTCGCATGCCGGCCCCGCTACTGACTTCGGATGGCAAACCTGCTCCCTTCATGCTGGAAGCTCGCAAGCGCGGAATCAAGTTCGATGTAGGACACGGTGGTGCTTCCTTCACCTTCGCGCTCGCGGAGCCCATGGTAAAGAGCGGCTTTTTCCCTGACTCCATTTCAACCGACCTCCACGTTGCGTCCGCCACCGGGGTCATGCTCAACTTGCCCAACGTGATGAGTAAGATGCTTGCGCTGGGTATTCCCCTGCCAGAGGTGATTCGAGAATCCACGACCAACCCAGCCACCGAAATCGGCCACCCTGAACTGGGTCAGATCGCGGTCGGCTCGGTCGCCGACATTGCCGTTCTTCGCGTCGAGCACGGCAACTTTGGCTACGCCGATCTGGCCGGCGGGAAGGTTGACGGGAGCGAACGCATTTTGGCTGAAATGACCATCCGCGCGGGCCGCATCGTCTTCGATCTCAACGCGCGGAGCGCGGTCCCCTGGCGTGAAGGTCACCTCAAATACGCGACCCGGTGAAAGGGTGCCTTCGGTTGAGCCTACTGGAAGAGCTTGAGCGCATTCAGCAGGGTGTAGTAAACGCCCCATGCGGCGGGTATTGAAACCACGATCCAAGCAGCCAGGATCAGGACCGGCGATGTCTTCTTATTCTCATTTGTAACCATGGATGAACGCTCCTCCTGCTCTGCTTAGTGTGTCGCTCCGACTTTGCTGCCCGCGCTCTCCAGCCAATACTTCTGGGCCACTGGACGCACCAGGAGATTGGCGATAAAACCCACCACCATCAGGGCAGCCATGATGTGCAGGATCACCGGGTAAGCCTGCTGCTTGGGCACGTGGTTGGCGACGTAATGGTCGAGGATGCCGTTGACGATGAGCGGGCCCACGATACCTGCCGTGGACCACGCCGTCAACAGACGTCCATGAATGGCGCTCACATGATAGCTGCCGAAAAGATCCTTGAGATAAGCGGGAATGGTCGCGAATCCACCGCCGTACATGCTGATCAGCAACCCTGCAATCAGCACAAAGAGGGGGACAGAGTCCAGGTGGGTGTTACCCGTGAAAGGAAGCGCCAGGTACAGGAACATGCCCAGAACAAAAAAGACGAAGTAGGTGGTCTTGCGTCCGATGAAGTCCGACATCGACGCCCAAACGAAACGGCCTCCCATGTTGAAGAGGCTCAGCAGGCCCACAAAGCCGGCCGCCGCGATCGCCGAAACATGGCCGCGGAAGAGATCCTGGATCATCGGCGACGCCTGCTCCAGGATGCCGATGCCGGCGGTCACGTTCATGCACAGGATGAGCCACAGCAGCCAGAACTGCGGCGTACGGGAGGCTGCGTTGACGTCTACGCTATGCGCAGAGATCAGGGCCGATCGCCTTGCGCGGGGAACCCATCCCTCAGGCTTCCAACCCTCCCGCGGCACACGGATGGTGAAGACGCCAAACATCATGAAGACAAAGTAGAGAAGACCCATGGTTACCCAGGTGGCAGCGATGGGATGTGCGGACGCCCGGTAATACATCATCAGTTTGGTGCCTAGCGGCGAACCGATCATTGCGCCTCCGCCGAAGCCCATGATCGCCAGGCCGGTGGCCAGCCCCGGCCGGTCGGGAAACCACTTGATCAGGGTCGAGACGGGCGAGATATAGCCCAGTCCCAGTCCGATGCCACCGATGACTCCGTAGCCGAGATAGATGAGTGCCAGAGAATGTGTCGCCGCTCCTGCGGCCGCGACCAGAAACCCGGAGCCGAAGCAAGTGGCAGCGACAAACATCGCCTTGCGCGGTCCCGCCGTCTCCAGCCATCGGCCAAATAGAGCGGCGGAGAGCCCGAGCACCGCGATGGCGATGGAGAAGATATAGCCCACCTCTTTCAGGTTCCACGCCGCGCCGTCCGCGCCCTTCAGCGCCAGCAGCGGATTCTTGAAGATACTGAACGAGTAGACCTGGCCGATGGCCAGATGAATGGAGAGTGCAGCGGGTGGCACAAGCCACCGGCTGAAACCGGGACGGGCAACAGAGACTTCACGATCGAGAAATGACAACATGCGAGCGCGCCTCACAGCGGAGTGCAACGAACAGTTGAATAACCGGGGGACCGACCAGAAGTTCGCACCTCAGTCCGTTATCCATGGGATGACACCATCTTCTATCACATAGGATGTACGACCGACGAGTGAGGCTCAACTCTCTCCCAATAGCCCGAATGCGTCACCCAGCCCGCTAGGCGCAGAGTTGCTGCCATTTTGCTTCCTGAACGGATTCACCAGAATTTCACAAATAGGTTCCTGTATCCAGGTTCGCTATGCGAGAATTCCCACGTTAATACTTAAGCCTGAAGCCCGTTATCTACCCAGGAGCAACCCAGATGCCCGAAGAGCAAGAGCAAGAGAAAGTTCTGACCTTTGAGATCGAACGTGACGGGGACACGGCCGTTGTGAGATGTCACGGCCGATTGGTAGCAGGCGCCCACGACGAGCTCTACCAGGAGGTGAAGGAGCTGCTAGGTCAGACCAAAATGGTGGTGGTTGACTTAGCGCAACTTACCTACGTGGATAGCTCGGGACTTGGCATGCTGGTGCGACTGCATGCATCTGCCCGGAAACTGGGATGCGAGTTCAAGTTGCTTCACCTGGGTAAGCAGCTTCGCAATTTGCTAAAGCTGACGAACCTTCTTTCGGTTTTCAGCCAGGCGGAGGACCACGGGATTACTATTGCTTGATGATTTGATATTGGCGCGGCATCCTTTGCTACGGCGCTTTTGTAAGTGGAGCTGAGTAGACAATTCCGAAGAATCGAGACGCACATTAGGTCGCCCAGGGGGAACGCAGGGGACGCCACTGTTCACGCACGAGCGATATATAGACGCGAAAAACCTCCCATTGGGTTACCGGACTTCTTATGCCGCGCAGCCACAGCGAGGATTGGTTCAAACATCTCTAACTGCCTAATACGATTCTGATACCCGGTGCAACTTTGGTGGGAGCAGGAATGCAATCCTGCTGTTTCGCTTTGTGCTAATGTGCAAGCGATGGCCAACCTATCGCACAACCTCTGCTCCAATCAAGGGTCTACATAGCCAGAGACTAGCGCGCCTTTTTGCCGCAAGCTCTACTTAATTTTGGTGTCAGATTGAGGTAAACCGCAATGTCTGTTTCTCCCTCGGGTAGTCAAAGAAGCCTGCTAGCCGCTGTCGTGAAAACCCAGTTTTGCAAGCTGTCGACGCTGTTTCTGCTGGGTAGCTTTCTTGCTTTGCAGGCGTATGGTCAGTACACGCCGCCTCCGCCTCCGCCGCCGCCAACTCCGGATCAGACTGCACCGGCGGGAATGCCTCCAGGGCCACCGCAGGGAGCGCCGCAAGGAGCGCCACCCATGCTGGCGCCGCAACAGCTCGATTCTTTAGTCAGCAGGATTGCTCTTTATCCCGATCCTCTGCTGGCGCAGGTTCTCACGGCGTCGACCTTTTGGCCGGAAATTCCAGACGCCACAAACTGGTCCAACCAGCATGCCGGTCTAACCGGGGATGTTCTGGCCAATGCGATCCGGCAGGATAACTTGCCTTGGGATCCCAGTGTGTTGGCATTGCTGCCATTTCCGCAGGTGCTGCAAATGATGGCGCAGGATCCGGGTTGGACGCAAGCGTTAGGCGATGCGGTTCTAGCGCAACGGCCGGATGTAATGGACTCTGTCCAGAGAATGCGGCAACAGGCGTATAGCTACGGTTATCTGAGGCCTACCCCCTACGCGAACGTGGTGAATACCGGCGGATATGTCGAGATTGTTCCGACAAATCCGGCATACCTCTATGTTCCTGTCTATAGCCCGGCGGTCGTTTTTGCCGCGCCTCGACCTGGGATTGTGGTTGGTCTTTCCATCCATTTTGCTCCGAGTATATTTATTGGGCCTGCGTTCGTACCCTTTGGCTGGGCTAGGCCGGGATTTGCGTGGGGTACGCACGCCATTATCATTGGCGGATCCCCCTGGGGCCGTACTTGGGCTAATCGCGCCGGCTACGTTCATCCTTATGCTGCTGCCTATCGGCCAGCGCCAGGCCCTCGTGTCGAGGATCATCATGCGGCTGCGGCGTACCACCACCCGGACGAACATCCGCGGTAGGAAGTGGCAGAAACCACTTCCTACCGTTGTCTTCGCCTGCCGGCCGGCCCATTCACTGGGCCGGGCACTTGTCGCTCAGTGAGTCGTTCAGTCCTTGTGACTCGACGCTAAACGTCAATTCCTTCTTTCCTCCGTCGTCCTTGATCCGGAAGACGTAAATCCGGTCATCCGATCCGGCTTCCCGTAGCGTGGAATGAGGACCTTGGGCAGCGCCAGCGCACGGTTCAGGCCTTTGCAGGTAAGCTGCCCAAGGCTGGATGGGGGCTTCTCTGCGTGACGGATGGCGACGATCGTCTCCTGGCGCGGGCACAACTGACAAACAGCAGCAGACCAACAGCGCTTAGCAGAAATCGCACCGGCTTTCCCACGGGTTCTATGTATGCAGTTTCTCAGATGCCGGAAACAGGGAGGGTTGGAATCAAGCTTCCCATTTCGACCAGGTGCGCGCCATCGTGGCTACGACGCAGTCTGGTGCCCAAAGCATCTGTCGTGACGGTGCCTGACCCACGGCTCATTGTTTTTCATTCAAATTGGTTTAGATCGGTGTCGGGGGCAGGGTGACCCAAGGCACGGCACATGGCAACGATCTGGCCTTTGTGATGAAAGGCATGCGTCAGGACATGATGAAGGATGAGCGCCGGAGTGCGGACGGCGAAGTCCCCGTCGGAGAAATGAAGCTCGGCGCCGGCATTGAGTTGTTGATCGGTCAAGGTCGACAAATAGGCGTGGGTCGACTGGCTGACTTCTTTCTGCAGGCTTTTTACATCAGCGAGGAGCGGGCATTCAACAACGGTCCGATCGACGTAGCGTAGCCCCTGGAGCGTGTGGACCCAAAAGCCTTCGCAGTTGAAGATATGAATCGCTTGTTCCCTCAGCGTACGGAAGCCGAAGCCGGATAGCTCCCTCACGTAATCGTTTGCGGGCATGGCGGACAGATGATCGAGAACCAGGTTGAGGCTGGCGTGGGTCCAGGCATGGAATTTTCGAACAGCATCGAGAGTGAACAATGATGTCTCCTTACAGGTTCATCGTTGCGGGTCTATACTTCTGCCACTGGACATTCGTCCATAGAAGGAGGGCTTTGCCATGGTCAAGCCAATTCCCGACGGATATAGCTCTGTCACCCCGTATCTTATTTTCGAGGATGCCAACTCCGCGATTGATTTCTACGGAAAGGCATTCGGCGCGCAGGAACTTTTTCGTATGCCCATGGGCAACCGGATCGGCCACGCTGAAATCCAGATCGGAAACTCGCGGATTATGCTGGCCGATGAGGCTCCGCAGATGGATGCATACGGTCCCAAACATCACAACGGATCGCCCGTCAGCCTGATGCTCTACGTGGACGACGTGGATACTTTCTCCAAGAAGGCCGTCGCAGCCGGAGCCAAGGTGCTGCGACCGGTAAAAAATCAATTCTACGGCGATCGCTCCGGAACCTTTCTCGATCCTTTTGGCTACAAGTGGACGATCGGCACGCATGTCGAAGATGTTTCGCCGGCGGAAATGGAGTCGCGCATGGCGGGCGCGACAGCGGGCTAGAAGTTTGCACGCTTAAGCTGAGAATGGACTGGCCCCGACGCGGTGGTTGCCGCGGCCGGGGCGGGCCGTCTACGTGCGCCCCTCGTCAAGTCGCACCACGGATCGTGGCTGAGTGAAATTGCTGACCATATGGGGGAAGAGAGCATGAAGGAGACGGTCGCCGTACTGGGTACGGGCAAGATGGGAACCGCGATGGTTCACGCCTTCTCTGCGGCGGGACACAACGTCGTGGTTTGGAACCGCACAGTTCATAGGCGCAATCGACTTCACCGTGGACATTGCGGCACCGATGCTCGCAGGGCGCGACTACAGCGGTGACCAGTGTTCGTTGGATATCCACGTTGGGGCTCTCGCGCACATCGCATCGCTGAGCCACGGAGCAGGATTGGACAGCCGGTTGCCCGATACTCTTTATGCCGTGTATGCCGCAGCCGCCGCTGCAGGACTTGGAGCCAAGGAGTTGCCGGCGGTTTATGAATTGTTCCGGGCGAAGCGTACTCAGCAATGCGCTACGGATCTTCCTAAAAGAACCTTTTAATGTTACGAGTTGCGGCGTGGGATCCAGGTGCGTCCATTACCAACCCATTTGCCGCATGCGCTCCAGGATCAGCGCGCTGTAATGATTCATGCGCGCGGGACGCCGCTTCAGGGGATTGGGTAGAATCGCGGCGAGCCTTGCGGCCTGTTCGCGGTCGGTATTGCGGGCCGCGGTTCCATCGTAGGCGTGACAGGCGGCGTCCGCGCCATAAATGCCGGGTCCCCATTCGACCACATTGAGGTAGATCTCCAGAATGCGCTGCTTGCCGAGAAAGAGTTCGGCCAGCGGCACCAGGGTGAACTCCGCGCCTTTGCGGAGAATCGAGCCGCCGGTTCCGAAGAAGAGGTTTTTTACGAGTTGCTGGGTAATGGTGGAGGCTCCGCGGAAGCGGCCGCCCTCCAAATCGTCGCCAGCAGCGATTTGGATCTCGTGCCAATCAAAGCCATGGTGCTGGTAGAAGCGCGCATCTTCCGCGGCGATGACAGCGTGCTGAAGATTGGGCGAGATTTGGGTGAGAGGAATGAATTGGTAGCGTTTGCGATACGGCGCGCTGTCGAACCAGGACTGCATGCGGCGCTGCACCTGCAATGCGGTGGTCGGTGGATCGATCCAGCGGGCAGACAGAAGGAGCAGAACAGCAAGCAACCAGAGAGAGGCCACACCGATGACGAGCCAGCGGGCAATCGATCGGAGGACATCCTTCTGACGCAGGGTCCTGGGGAGCGCTAGGGGCATTGAGTCACTTGTGAGGATCATAAACGGTCGGAATTACTCTTCTGTGCGACAATCCGCTAGCGAAGTTTGACTGATGCACGCGTGATGCCCGAAGCCCCCAGCCAACGACGATTCCTCGTTGCCATGATGCTGTTTGTCATCGTGGTGATCAATTACCTCGATCGCAGCAATATTTCGATCGTGGGTCCGCAACTCTCACATGCGCTGAAGCTGACGCCGATCAAGCTGGGGGTAGTTCTGTCCGGCTTCGGCTGGACCTACGTCGCGCTGCAGATTCCCTGCGGATGGCTGGTCGACCGCGTGCACCCGCGCTATCTGTATGGCTGCATCCTGGGCCTGTGGTCGGTGGCGACGCTGTCGCTGGGCCTGGCTACTGGCTTTGTGGGGCTGTTGTTGCTCCGCCTGGCGGTGGGGGCATTTGAAGCGCCCTCCTATCCGATCAACAATCGGGTGGTCACGACGTGGTTCGGAGAAGATGAGCGCGCGGGCGCGATCGCGGTCTACACCTCCGGGCAGTATGTGGGCTTGGGATTTCTGACCCCGTTGTTGACATGGATTGAGCTCTCCTATGGGTGGAGAGCGGTGTTTGCTATCACGGGCGCGGTGGGGTTCGCATGGGCCGTGGTGTGGTACGTGTTTTATCGGGACCCGGCAGAGTTCAAGGGAGTTAACCAGGCTGAGATCGATCGCATCGCAGCACGCGGAGGTATTCCGGACCTGAGCCAGCGCATCGGGCGGCAAAAGGGAACGCTCGGCTGGGCGGACTGGAAGATTGTCCTGGGAAGTCGAAGGTTGTGGGGCGTCTACATTGGGCAGTTCGGAATCAACGCAACGCAATGGTTTTTCCTGACCTGGTTCCCAACCTACATGATCACCTATCGTCACGTGAGCTTCGCCAAGTCGGGACTGCTGGAGGCGCTGCCGTTCCTGGGCGCCTTTGCCGGGGTACTGCTGGGCGGCTTTGTTTCCGACGGGCTGCTGCGGAAAGGATACTCGCTGACCGTGGCGCGCAAGGTGCCGATTATCGTGGGCATGCTGCTTTCGAGCTCCATCGTGGTGGCTAATTATGTGAGCGACCCGCTTTCCATCAGCGCGTGCCTCACGGTTGCCTTCTTCGGCTGCGGCTTCGGGTCTATCACCTGGTCGCTGGTTTCGGCGATGGCGCCGGAGCGTTTGATCGGCCTGACCGGCGGTGTGTTCAACTTCGCCGGCAACCTGGCGGCGGTTGTGGTGCCGCTGTCTATTGGTTTCCTGATCAAGGGGAACGATTTTACGCGGCCGCTGATCGCCGTTTCTGCCATGGGATTGATGGGAGTAGCGTCCTATGTTTTTCTGGTTGGGAAGATCGAGCGGGTGGCCGAAAAGGGTTACTAGGTTCGGACCGGGAAAGCACACATGGTTGCAAAGATTTGTCGCTGTTATTACATTGGTAATAACGTCCAAAGAGGTGCTGCCATGGTTGAGCTCAAGGTGCGGAAGTTCGGGAACTCGCTTGGAGTTGTGTTGCCCAAGGAAGTAATCAGTCGTCTGCGCACCGCGGATGGCGAAGCTTTGTTCCTGATCGAAGCACCGGATGGAGGCTACCAGCTTACTCCCTACGATCCCAGCTTTGAGAAAAGGATGGCGAAAGCGGAGGACATTATGAACCGCTATCGCAATACGCTGCATGTTCTCGCAAAATGAAGAAGCCAATCTGGATCGACGAGCGTGACGCGCTTGCGCTACATAGTCGGCTGCTGGCGCTACACGGCGGAGCCGGAGGTTTGCGCGATAGCGGACTTCTGAAATCGGCCCTGGCCCGCCCCCAACAGCAATATGCCTATTCCGAGACAGCTGACGTCATCGATATGGCGACGGCGTATACGGCGGGTATCGTTCGCAACCACCCTTTCCTTGATGGCAACAAGCGTACGGGCTTCGTAGCCGGCATCCTGTTTCTCGAACTTAACGGTTATCGCTTTGTGGCGAGCGAGGAAGATGCCGCACAAGCGGTTCTTAAGCTTGCGGACGGCAGCCTCGATGAAGCGGATTACAGTTCGTTCCTGCGTGGCAATGTGGTGCGCAGAAAGAAATAGAACTCCGTCTCAGGAGAGGGTCCACTGATGCAGGATGTCCTTGATAACACCTTATTAGTGGCCTTCCATTTCGGGCTCACCGGGTTTTATCCTGCCGCAATCAGCGCCCAGGTAAGTGCTTGTCGATTTCGACTCCATCTCCCGCTTTTGACCGTTCGTCGTCATCGTCGAGTGAGATTCAGCGATGATGTGCTGAGGATCCTGGATCGTCTCGCTACCGCGCGTCACCATTGTGCCCCCACCGGGAGTCTTGCAAGTCGCGGTAAAGGTGTAGCCGCGAGCATTCTTCACGTTGTCGACCGTACAGCCTTCGTGCGGCTTCGACATATTGCCCACCATTTCCTGCCAACTCTCAGGAGTGATGCAGCTTTTAGACGCTATCTGCCTAGGCGCGCCCGTGCCCATATCCATTGTCATTTTCTTTTCCCATAACCCCATTTTTATCGGGGCGACCTGGGCAAACATGATGCCGGAAGACCCGGCCAACGCCGCTATCAACACCAATGAGCGCATGAATTCACCTTGGCAGATTTTAGTGTAAAGCCGGCGCCTGTAGGGAAGATTTGGGACGGCGACGCTTTTTGGCGGGCGGAATTGGATATGCTTCGAAGAGCAGTACACATCACGAGGACCGGTTGAGGATATTGAGTGAAGAAGAATCTGTTGCCGATTGAGGCGATTGCGGCCAAGCTGGATTTACCTGACGAACTATATGAGAAGCGCGGCCCGGTTAGCGGGAAGCTGAGCCTGGAGCTGTTGAAGGATGCGCGATTTAACCGCGGCGGCAAGCTGATTCTGGTGACGGCTACCACACCGACGGTTTCGGGCGAGGGCAAGACGGTCACATCGATCGGACTGGTGCAGGGGCTGGAAACGATTGGTAAGCGCGCGATCCTTTCTTCGCGCGAGCCGTCGCTGGGACCGGTGTTCGGCATGAAGGGGGGAGCGGCCGGAGGCGGGCGCTCGCAGGTGGAGCCGGCGGCCCAGATCAATCTGCACTTCCACGGCGATTTCCATGCGATTACAAGCGCGCACAATCTTCTGGCAGCCCTGATTGATTCACACATGTTTCATGGCAATGAGCTTGATCTGGATCCGGATGCGATCACGTGGCCACGCACGCTGGACATGAACGATCGGGCGCTCAGGGCTATTACGGTGAGCGTGACGGGCGCAGACAAGAAGCGGCGCGATGGAAGCAATCGTCCGAGCGGGTTTCTGATTACCGCGGCGTCGGAAATCATGGCGATCCTGGCGCTCGCTTCCGGCCGCGAAGACCTGCGTGCGCGGTTGGCACGGATCGTGATTGGAGCGAACCGCGAGGGCCAGCCGGTGCATGCATCGGACCTGCAAGCAACCGGGCCGATGATGGCACTGCTGAGTGACGCGTTGCTGCCCAACCTTGTGCAGACGACGGAGGGGACACCGGCAATGGTACATTGCGGGCCATTCGGGAACATCGCGCACGGCACCAGTTCGGTGATCTCGCAGCAGATGGGTTTGCGGCTGGCGGACTACGTGGTGAACGAGACAGGCTTTGCGGCGGACCTGGGCTTTGAAAAGTACATGGACCTGGTAAGTCCATCCTCGGGTATCAAGCCATCCGTCGCCGTGTTGGTGACGACGGTGCAGAGCATGAAGCAACAGGGCGAGGGCGACCTGGAGCGCGGATTCGCGAACCTCGATGCCCACATCCGCATTGTGAAAGACTTTGGACTGCCGGTGGTGGTGGCCATCAACCGCTTCCCCGACGATACGGAAGCGGAACTCGAGTTGCTGCGGGCGGATTGCGAGGGACGGGGCGCGGCGTTTGCGCTTTCGGAAGCGTTTGCCAAGGGCGGTGAAGGAGCGGCCGCGCTGGCGCGCAAGGTTGTGGAGACAATCGAGACTCATGCAAATGTCACATTGACGGGAACGTATGAGGCCCACGATCCCGCGGTGGAGAAGATCACAAAGGTGGCGCAGAAGGTCTATGGCGCAGACGGCATTGAGCTGAGCGAGCGCGCGAAGGGAAACCTGGCACGGTTTACACGCTGGGGCTATGGCGAACTGCCGATCTGCATCGCGAAGACTCAGTACTCGCTGAGCGACAATCCGAAGCTGCTGGGCGCGCCGCGAGGATGGAAGCTGCATGTGACGGACGTGGCGCTTTCCGCGGGCGCCGGTTTCCTGGTGGTTATCTCGGGCGCCATGATGCTGATGCCGGGGCTGCCAAAAGCTTCGCGCGCATTGGGGATCGATGTGGACGAGAATGGCGAGATTATCGGCATGTAGTGCCTGGTTCTTATCCATGGGGTTGCGATACCCTGCAAAGATGATTCAAGGTATTGATGGGGGAAATGATTGGCAAGCACCATGGCGTCGTTGAGTGTGAAGTTGCTCGATGGGTCGGCAAAATTGCCCACTGTGGCTCATCCCGGCGAGGACATCGGATATGACCTCTACGCCAGCGAAGATCACACGCTCATTCCCGGCCAGGTTCACCGCGTGCACACCGGCGTGGCGGTTGCCGGCATGGCCAACGGATTGCCGGTCGGATTTCTGGTGAGGGATCGCTCCTCCATGGCCGCCAAGGGTGTGTTCACGCACGGCGGCGTGATCGACTCGACTTACCGGGGAGAGATCGTGGTGCTGATGTCCACCCTGACCGAGGTTTACGAGATACAGTCGGGAGACAGGATCGCGCAACTGGTTCCTATTCCCGTGCTGACGGGGGACGTAACAGAATTGTCCGAGCTGACGGGCGGCGCCAGGGGGAGCAAGGGTTTCGGCAGCTCGGGGCGCTGATGGCGCTATTGGTGACTGGCCTCGTAGTGCTGCTGGAGCAGGTCGTGGCCGAAGTCGCCGCTGAGGTCGCGCCATACGGAGTGGATGTGATTCGCGTTGTCCTGGGTGTCATCCAATTCAATGAGAAATGAAGGCGTCTGCACGCGATAGTAGTGCGGGTCACCGGAGTTGATTCCACCCGACCAGGCGAAGAAGATATTGCGACCGGCCTGGTTGATCTGGGCTATGCGGTTTTCGGCCAGTTCGGAGGGGACGTTGCGGGCGTATTCCTCCATGAGGGCCATGAGCGCATCGAATTGCCTGGGGTTCATCCTGGAACCGGAGAGGCCGGATGGCTGGCCTTGAAGCGCTGCCTTCCGGCTGGCCGTGGTCAGGATGTCTTTGTAGGCGGTTGGGTCCACGATCGCGACCTTCTGTTGTTGTTCGTCGAGGAGATGGACCAGCTCGATTCCAAGGTCGTCCTCTGCAGGCAGGGTGCGCAGGCCCTTGCGCGGTCCTTGCCGCACTTCGGCGGGGTTGGCGCCGAAGAAGCTGGGACCGTCCACTACTTTGCCGTTCACGACGGTGTAGTTCTGGCTGAGATGGTGGCCTTCTACCCGGTAGCCCCAAGTGCCGCTGTCGGAGGGAGTGCCGAAGACGGAGAAGTAGTATTTCTCCGGGTTGCGGACTTCGCCGCTGTCGTTCTCCATGATCTTGAGTACTTCTTCCAGGCTCATGATGGTCACGGCCTTGATGTAGCCGGTCTGGCTCAACCCGGCCGCCAGCAGTCCGCTGGCAAGGTGCCTCTGATAGGGTTTCATCTCGCGCAACGGCAGCCCCTTGCGCTCCTTGGGGATGAAGTGCCAGTTCATACGCTCATCGGCATCGAAGGGGAAGGTCGCTTTGCCGCGCTGACCGTCATCGAGCGCGGCGAGAAAGCGCTGGGCACACTCGGTCATGAGCGACGCTGCATGGGCGGGGTGCGGATGAA
Organism: uncultured Acidobacteriaceae bacterium; assembly: GCA_963743365.1. Taxonomy (GTDB): domain Bacteria; phylum Acidobacteriota; class Terriglobia; order Terriglobales; family Acidobacteriaceae; genus PALSA-350. The sequence goes on along the minus strand of CAVUQE010000004.1, from coordinate 17,779 downwards.
CGTGGTTGGCGTGGCTATGGCTCGAGCCGAAGACACCGGCTCCTACGAGCGTGGCGGACGAACGGAGAAACGATCGGCGTTTCATGCAGATGAATTTCTTCCTGGTTGTTGATTTTGTCAACCGAGATGGAAGGGCGGGTGATCACAAAAGTCGAGCGATAGGTTTGACCCCGCATACAAGGGCGCGATTGGTTTGCTGGATCGGGAAGTAGCCCAGGACTACGTCCTGGGCTACTCTCAGCCAGAGCTGTCCAAATTAGCGGAATGTTCGAATGTGTGGCGTTGATTTTATTGAACAATCGGGTGCTGCGGCCGGTTATGTCGAAATCAGGTTGGGGGTCGCGGAGTGAGTGCCGCGCCTACGGCGCTCAGAGTCGATTGATTAATATTCCCAGCCCTGCCGGGCTGGGCTGACGTTTGGCGGGCCGGCCCTCCGGGCCTCGGGAGCGGATGGGTTATCTTTTGCGGCTCTCTTGGGCAGGGACTCATGAGGGCTTTGGCATTGCCAGCGCTAAAGCGCTCCTTCAGAGTCGAGACTCTTTCACAGAGCGCTAAAGCGCTCGTTCCCCCGCATAAATGCGGGGGCTCCCACCCCTGCGACTGGAGTTCTCACGCGGGGACTCGTTCGCCGCATAGATGCGGGGCTCTCCCCTCTGTGACTGGGGACTGGGTTCTACTCATGGGTTGTGGCGCGGACAGAGCCCAGATAGAGATCAGATCTTTCGGCGGCGGAATCGGCGGAGGTGGAGGTTCGTAGGGCGTTGCTGCCGGTGTAGGTACAGGCAAAGGTCGCGGGGAGAGTGCGTTGCTTGTAATCTTCCGGCAAGGGGCCGACGGTGCCCGTGCGCTGAACGGCGCGCACGCAGGCGTAGTCTAAGGAACTCCAGCCGCTGGGCTTGCCTATTCTCACATTGCTTAGAGAGCCGTCGCGGTTTATATCGAACCAGGTCTCAGACGAGTTTCCTGCAGGGACTTTGGCATCGACCCATTCATACTTGCTAAAAGTCTGGCGGAGCCTCTCGGCCATTTGCTGCATGTACAGGTAAGAGGGTTGGGCGGAGTTCGCTACGGGTGCACTGGTCTTTTGCGGTGCTTGCTGCGCATCCTGCAGGTGATAGGAACAGTCGTAGATCACGTTCAGGCCGTCTTTGGTTCCCCCTTGCGGGGGGCCAAAGGTCGTGACTTGGCGTACTGCGTTCACACAGGAGAGGTCCAACGAGGGATAGCCGCTGGAGGCAAAGAGGGAGACGCTTTGCGGAGAGCCCTGGCGTGAGATGGTGAAGCCAATTACGGCAGTGGCTCCCGCCGGCGTGTCGACGACCGCGGATGGATTGAAGTTGCGGGCGATGCTGTTGTGAATCACGTCTCCATACAACTCGAACGGGGGAGGGTGCCCGACCTCGACGTGGGCGTTGATGGGAGCATTTTGGTTGGTCACGGCGTGCTGACTGGTGGTCACCGAATAAAGGGAGAAACATCCCCAGATTAGAAACACGACGGCGATGGCTACAGGAAGCAGTTGCTTAAGGGAGATTCCGGGAGGGAGAAACATCCGTAGCCTTGAGGGCCTGAGGACCGCTCGCAACGCCTCCATGTCGCCAGCCTGATAGGCCTCATTGGCCAACTTGGTGAGCCGCTCGCAACGTATCCGGTCCTGCTCGTCCACTGCGAGATCAGGATGAACGCGCCTGAGAACTCGGATCCATAGCTGCTTTAATTCTGGCGACGGCGTGGCCATGTTGTACTCTCGGTTTGTTTAGCAGCTTCGCTAGGAGATGGGCTGAGCTACAGCCCGAAGGACAGATCGATACGGGCAATCAGGAAAGAGAACACGTCGCAGCCCCGATGCTGGGTGATAAACAGGCCCGATATCTGCCGGAGTGAAGACGGTGAAGAGCGTGCTTGTTGGAGTTAGCAGACATTTGCCATAGCGCTCCCGCCCTGGCTTCTACGCTATCTCCGCCGTTTTCATTTTCCACATGGTACGGGTCAACCTGGTACAGGTACAACAGCGTTTGTGGGCATCTTCATTACCTTTGCGTTAGTTTTTAACGGTTTCCGAGCGGATTAGCTGAAAAAGCGGGGCGAGAACACGGCCAAGCTGCGGCGGCGAACGGGCGCGGGCTCGCACGCATCTAATTTCGACGGAGAGCTTTAGCCGCCGGGAGCCGGGTTTCTTTGGAGAGGAGTCGATTTCGTGTACGCAACCGTCCTGATGATCTCGATACCGACTGGGCTCTTTGCGGTGGGCGTTATCGCGCTCATCTTCCTCTCCCTCTTTTTGCTGTCAGGTATTTTTGGTCCTACTCCCAAGTACGAGATTGCGAACCGGGAGCAGTTGCCTGCGAACGATTCGCCAAGCTTCCTGGTTCTGCTGGAATCGATGGTGGATGCCAAGGTAAACCGCACGGGCAGCCTGGAAGTGTTGAAGAATGGACCCGCGTTCTATGGCGCCGAGTTGGATGCGATCCGGAATGCCCGGCGCAGCGTGAATCTGGAAGCGTACATCTTTCAGAAGAGCACCATTGGGAGCCAGTATCTGGACGCAATGGCAGAACGGGCGCGGTCCGGCGTGGCGGTCAACGTGGTGCTGGACGCCTTCGGGAGCGCCGGTGTGACGCGGGGATTTTTTCGCCCTCTGCTCGACGCAGGCGGCAAGGTCAGCTGGTATAACTCGCCGGCATGGTACAGCATGACGCGGCTGGACAATCGGACGCATCGGGAGCTGCTGATTGTCGACGGGGAGATTGGTTTCATCGGGGGCGCGGGCATCGCGGACCAGTGGTACTCCGGGGCGCACGGGAAGCCACGATGGCGTGACACGGTGGTGCGGGTTGAGGGGGAAGCGGTACCGAGTCTGCAGGCGACGTTCGCGGAAAACTGGCTGGCGGCGTGCGGCGAGCTGCTGACCGGCGATGCGTATTTTCCTGACATAGCGTGCCCGCACAAGACGGCTGCGATGGTGATCAACAGCACGCCAACGGTGGGAGGGTCGACGCGGGCCCGGGTGCTGTTTCAACTGCTGCTGGCGTCGGCCAAGCGCAGCATCTCCATCACCACGCCGTATTTTCTGCCCGACAAGAGCCTGATGCGGGAGTTGTGCCGGGCTATTGAGGACCGGGGGGTGAAGGTGCGGATCCTGGTGCCGGGGCGCAAGAGCGACCATCTGCTGACGCGGAACACCAGCCGCGCGGGTTACGGTCCGCTGTTGAAGGCCGGGGCTGAGGTGTACGAGTACCGGCCTGCGATGATTCATGCCAAGGTGCTGTGCGTGGATGGGCTATGGGCTGTAGTGGGCTCAACCAATTTCGATAACCGCTCCTTCGGGATTAATGACGAGGTGAATCTGGCGGTCTGCGATTCGGCATTCGCCGAGCGGCTGGAGCGGGACATGTCAGGCGATCTGGAGCAGAGCCGGCGGGTTTCGCTGGACGAATGGCGAAAGCGGCCGGTCACCGAGCGGGCACCGGAACTCGTCGGGTGGATCTTCGAGCGGCAGCAGTAATGGCGACCCGCTTCCGGGTGGCTACGTACAACATCCATAAGTGCCAAGGCTTCGATCGCAGGACTTCCCCGGACCGGATCAATGCGGTGATTGAGGAGCTGCAGGCGGAGATTCTCTGCCTGCAGGAGGTGGTCGATGCGCCGGGTGGTCCGCGGATGTTTGACCAGGCGCGGAGAGATCGCAAGAGCGTTCCCTGAGTATTCGTGGTGCTTTGGGAGTAATCGTGCTCTTCGCGGTGGCAATTATGGGAATATGACACTGTCACGGTTTCCTATACGCAGCTGGCGTAATCATGATCTGACCCACGGACAACGTGAGGAACGAGGCGTGCTGCAGGCGGACATCGAGATGGGGGCTGAACCGGACGCTCCATGTGTTCAATATTCACCTGGGTACGAGCTTTACGGAGCGGCGTTCTCAGGGGGCTCGGTTATTGAGCTCAGAGGTGCTGGGGCAGGAGGGGCTTCGCGATCCGCGATTGATTGTTGGGGATTTTAACGAGTGGACTACGGGGCTGGCTACCCGATTGCTTCGTGGACGATTCAAGACGTTTCGGCCGCAGCATGGGTTGCGGTTTCCGCGCACTTACCCGGGGATGCTGCCGTTGCTTTCGCTGGATCATTATTATTATGAGCCGCCACTGGAGCTTGAGGAGGCGCGGCTCTGGCGGAGCCGCACGGCTCTGATTGCTTCGGATCACCTGCCGTTGATTGCTGAGTTTCGGATGAATGACGTCGTCTGAGGGGTTAGGGGGTGGTGATATGAAGCCGAGTTTCATGGGTGCGGGAGGTAGGGTCATTGTTCCCTTAACGCTGCAGCAGGCAAGTCGCCTCCTCGGGGTGACAAAGGGGAGCGTGGCTTAGGTTTAGTGCCGCGCCTACGGCGCTCAGATCATCTTCGGAATATATTCCCAGCCCTTCCGGGCTGGGCTCACGTTTGGTGGACGGCCCTCCCGGGCCTCGCATGCGTCGTATGAGGGTTACGGCCGATGGTAGGGCCGGTTTGTTCCCGCGTACATGGGCTGAACACGATGGGCTTCCCACCGATTACACCGTCGCGGATGGAGTAAAAGCATTCGAAAAGGATCGTATCCGGCCCATGTACGCTGAGGCGAACATGGGGCACCCGTCCAGGGGTTGGGGCCCTGTGTGGTTTGAGGGGGTTTTTGCCGCAGGCAAGGTGGCTGCTTCCACGGCCGGCTCTGCTTAGGCAGGGAGAGGGCGGGCAGGCGGGTGACAGAGGGGAGAGTGGCGCTTCCAGCGGGGGTTTGCTAGTGGCTGAAAGAGTTGGTCGTTGATGGCTAGTGCTTAGTCGTTTTTAAAATTTTATATTTTTGGGTCCTTTTTGCGGATTTGGTGCTTAGCGGGGGCGGACGAAGGGGTTGAGCGGGGGCTTGTTTATAGGGAAAGAAACTCCCAGGTCTGGAATAGAGCCGAATAGCGGGACGTAAGGTATGGGTGTTTCCGAGGATGTGACGCGGCTGGGGCTGGGCGCGGGTTTGGGCTCGGGGATGGTGGGGAATTTCGTTGCCGGTGAGGCGGGGCGGTGGTTGGGGATGAAGTTTTCCATGGCCACGATGATCGAGAGGGCTTTGACCTGGCCGGTAATGCTGCCTCGGGTCAGTTCGGGGCCCAGGTTGGCAAGTTGCCAGAGACGGTTTAGTACTTGTTCGCGGTCCAGATTCTGGCGGTGCTGTTCCTTAGCGTCTTGCTGGACGAGTTGTTGCTGCACGGCGGCACGGTGCTCGAGCATGTAGGCGCGGACACGGGGTTTGGATTTGGTGTAGGCGGCGGAGTCGGGGTTTAGGCCGGCGGCTGCGGCGGCTTCACGGTCGGTCATGGCGCCAGAGAGGACCAGGCGGGCAAAGGCTATTTCCTTATCGGTGATGGGATCGCTTACTTTGTTTTTAGGCATTGGTGTTGGCTCCTGGTTGAAAGAGGTTAGGGACAGGGGTTTCCGCTGCGCCTGGAAGCGCAGTGGGACGGTGCTTATTTTGGGACAGGGATCGGGTGTGCCACCGGACAGCGGTTAAACTGTCCTTCGCTCGCGCTTAGGCCTCAACTACGGGCAACTGCCGACTAGCAAACTGGCGTCGAGAACCTGACTGCTGCCGAAATCAACTGGTCACAGGTTACAGCGCTGCGTGAAATCGGATTAAGAGGCAAAGATTCTTTTCTTCAATCGACGGTTATCGTTTCGGCGGTTACTTTGGGTTGACCTCGCGGTCAGCTTAGTGCTGGAAGGGGCGGCCGCGCGCCGTGAGGCAGATCGGCAACGATGCGCTCGCCGTAGATGATCTGGACCGTCGATTCGTCGATGACCTTGCCAACCGTCTCTTGCACATAGGCCATGCCGGTTGGCGACAGGTCTCCATCCAGGCATCGTAATCCTCGACCTCAATGTCCTCGACCACCTGGACGAAAGGCTCGCCCTTGTCCGCACCTTTTATTTCGTAGACCTCAAAACGGATCATGCCGGGTTGCCCAGGCGTGATTCGCTGGTCTATCTCTTTGGACCACTGTTTGTATTGATCCATGGTCACGCCTTTTTTCAGTTTGTACATCACATATATCTTGTGCATGAACGCCTTACTCTCCCTATTCGAGGCTGATCTTCCTGGGCTTTTATCGCGGCACCGAGTCTAACATCAACCGGAAATGAGGATAGAGGCGGTAGCGACTCCCGTGTTGCCGGTGGCCTTCTGGTAGGCGTACACGGTTATTTCGTGGCGGCCGGGCAGCGGCTGGTCCCATGTTCCTTGAAACTGCCCTGGTGTATCGGCAGTGGCTACAAACTGCAATGGGATGGTCGTGGGCGCAGTGCTTGGGCTAGAGATGACCGCCGCCACCTCGTACTCATCCGGCAGCCACGGCTGCTGATCGGCAGGCATCTCGGGGCAGACCATCTTCGACTCCTGGGTCTTGTAATCGATAGGACAGCCGCACATCATGGCCACGTAGGCCTGAATGCGTAACTGGGAAGGTGACTTGGCCGTCTCGTTTGCTGATGGAGAAACGATTTGTACGATCAGCCCAGGAAGCTCGAAAAGGAAACCATCTCCTTCGACGATATCCTTTCCCGGATAAACCCACTGGGTAGCGGAAACAGTGTTTGCCGATTGCGGGTAGTTGAGCGGCCCATGGGCGGTGATCTCAACGCGTCTGGGACGATCCAGCATCAACTGCGCCGTGTAGGAGGAGGCATCGGTGGTGGGGATGGGCTCGCCGCGTTGCAGTAGCGCACACATCACTCCGCCGGGGCCGTTTATTCCCGAGCTGCCGCTGGTTGTTCCTTTGGCAAGAAGTTCCCCGGTGTGCGCGTCGCGGATGGTGACCGAAGCACCGCCCACATCGTCACCCAAAAACTTTCCGTCCCGTGCGATCACGCGGACACAAACCTTGGTGCAGACGGCTTCGCCGCCCGACTGGCCGGCATCTTGTCCAGCATTGGGCATGGCGAAGACCATGTGTGCCTGGCGGACTGCGGCCACCGATGCCAGTCCGCCGAGAAGCATTCTACGGCTGAAGGTTGATGATGTTTTTCGCGGCATGTCGGTCATGGTGCAGGTCTCCGTTTAGTCAGAACTCTCCCGGGCATTCGGCATGGCAAGATGGCGTGTGCCTTGGGGGAATGCTGCGACCGATGATGCTGTTAGGAATTTGGGCAATCGTATACAGCAGGGATGACTTCGTCAACGGAGATGTTCAGCAAGGGATCCGTCACTCAATCCTTGCCCACGAAAGCGCCACCAGCCGGCTCTCAGGGCAGGTCGAGGATCTCCACCCAGTTAGGCATGCCGCCCACGGGATATTGTCCTCGCAGCGTCAGGCTGCCTTGCTGGGGATCGATGGCGTGCACGCTTAGCTGGTTTGAATCGAGCCCGGCGGCGAGCAGAAAACGGCCTCGCGGGTCGATGGCGAAGCCGCGCGGCGTGGTTTCGGTGCTCCAGCGTCCGATGGGCGCAAGGAAGCCGTTTGCGACGTCGATGCGGAAGCCGATGAGCGTGCTGGTCTGGCGCTCGCTGGCATAAAGAAATCTTCCGTCCGGTGTCACGTGGATGTCGGCGGCATTGGCTTCGCCGAGGAAGTGAGCCGGCAGCGTGGTCACCGTCTCTATTTCCGCCAGCACGCCGGATCCCGGCTCCATGCGATACGCAACTATCGTGGCGTCAATCTGGTTAAGGAGATAGAGGAAGCGACCGTTGGGATGAAACGCGAGATGACGCGGCCCTGACCGTGCGCGCGTGGCCACAGCCGGCGGCGCATTCGGCGCGAACGTTCCCTTCTCCGGATCAAACAGGAGCTGCATCACGTGATCGGCGCCGAGTACGGCGCAGTAGGCGAAGCGATTCGCCGCATCGACCACGACACAATGCGCGTGCGGTCCGGTTGGTGTCACCTGCGCCGGATTTGCCTGGATGCGCCCGGCCGCATCCATTGGATAGATGGCGAGCGTGGCATCCGTGTACGACGCGGCGAGCAGGAAGCGGCCGCTACGGTCGGGGATGATGTAGGCCATGGCGCAGAGCAATGGCGAGGCGGCGAGGTGCGACAGCCGGCCGTTGGACGGATCGATGGCGAAGGTGGATACGGCGAAGGGTGGGCTGCGCAGCGCAGCGTAGAGAAATTTGCGGTCAGGGCTAACGGCCATCGGCAGGCTGGTCGGGGAGGGCAGGTCAGTGCCGAGCACCGGCACGCGCTCGATCAGGCTCAGCGTGCCGCTTTCGGGGTCCATTTCGAAAGCGAAGATTTCCTTGCTCTCGGCATTCGAGACGTACGCAATGGTCCTCGCCACGCACTCCTCCATGGTATCGATGGCGCCAATCCTTGCCGGGCGAGTTCAGGGGCGATTATAAACCGCGTAGTCTACCGACATATCTCCGGCCGTACCCCCAAACAGACTCCCACGCGGCAGAATTTAGGGGGATAGGTATCATATCGACGTATTAGGTCGCCGCGCGCAACTATGGCGTGAAGCTGTACGACGAAGCAAAGAACATGGCAGATCTGGAACGCGATGCCAAGCTGACAACCACGCTCGGAGGCGCGGTCCAAGCTCGCGTTCTGCCGAGTTTTTCCTCGACGGCGTCACTACGAAAGTAAAACGGGAGACACGATATTTGCTGAAGCAACGTGCTCCATGGCGTGCGGAATACCGGCCAAATCCGGATGACGTTCTACTTCATCAAAATGATGGGCAAGCATGCCTCATGATAGGCCACCCAATTCACTGAATTGGCTTCTCATGCAGCTTGGCGCGCGATTGCTCGACCTGCGGTTACACCGCCGCCGAAGGCAAATTTCTGTTCTCCATTGGCTCTCGCGCGCCAGGTTTTAGACAAACGTTACCACCACGTCGCTCACTCCAGCCGCAGCGCCTTCGGCAATCACATTGTTGTTTGAGTCGACCATGTCGACGTCGAACCCGCTATCGGGGAATATGGCTTTGTTGAGTACCGTGTAGGCGGCACATGTGTTGAAGGTCACAGGCGTAAATGAGGCCAGCTCGGGGGCATCATGCGGACCGGTTTCGAGCGCCTCCACAATCCACTCCGCGCAATTTCCGTTCAATGTTATATGGTGCGGCGCTTTCGCCAGAAAGGCGAATCCAATTCCGCCGGTAACATCCGCCAGGAAAATAGATGCAGTATCAGGATTCGGCTCCCCAAAGAGCAACGGAGCGCACTGAACCATGCACGTGAACTCGTCGCCCACCTGTGGATCCATGTTCTTTATCCAAAATGACCCTTTCGGATACCACTCCCACCAGGGGCTCAGTTTATTTTCAGTCTTCTTGCCCGAAAGTTTGACGTCGGCATCGCATCCGGCCTGGAGTACGTCATCCGAGCCGTAGCCATCAATCCCGATCCACGTGGACGCTGTATACCAAATACCGCTTTTGGCTCCTGGGGGCGGCAAGGTTCGCGGGAGGTTCCAGTTGCCGTCGACTGCCCAAATCTTGTCGCCGGCCGCTGGGGTGGCGACGACTCCAGACCAGATGTTGGTGGTTCGCGGACCATGGCCGGCTTTTACGGAAGGGAGCTTCCGGGGCCTGACTTCCCTCTCTTCAAATTCTGGCTCGATGAAACGAACCTTGCGGAAGGTCTCCACCCAGCGTTTCCGGACTTCGCTGGAAGCGGAGGCAAGGCGCGGGAGGCCATAGAGTGCCCGTTCTTTGTCGGTGGCTCGTTCAAAGTCGAAGGCGGCGGGGGGAGCGGGAAAGGTAGTAATGGTGATTCCGTTGGCAAAAGTTGTGGTTTTTTTCATGACGCTTCTCCTTGTGGAAGGCGTCTCACCAACCGCCCTCACTCACTAGTGCGTAACCACTCGGGAAAAAGGGCCACTGACGTGAATAGGGTGACCATGATGCGTATTGACCATTAAGAGTTCGGTTCTGCAATGGGTATGCTGTTGCTGCATTAAGTCTCAGTCCACACTCAAGTGAATATGTATCCTGTTACCGGATTAGTCTCCAGGGTGTGGTAGTTTTTGGGAAGCTTGCTGACGCGAGTTGGAGCAGGGATGGAATCGCTGTCGATTGGATTCAGGGCATGGGTAGGCCGCCGAGCAGGTGAGCAGGCCGAGACCCAGGTCCGCTCCAGGGATGTGACCGGTTTGGCCGCCGTTCATCTGCTTTGACGCCGGTGAAGTTCCGCTCTATCGTCAGGAGGCCTGGGCGGACTCCGAGGGCGCGTTATGCTCGATGCGATAGTGGAGTTTGGAGTAGCGCATGGACCTGCTGCACGCACATATTGGACGTGACGGATTTCGGCTTCGCGGGATCGCGATGTCGCGGATCGACGCCTTCAGCGATGCTGTGTTTGCCTTTGCGCTGACTCTGCTGGTGGTTTCGCTCGAGGTGCCGAAGGGATTCGCAGAGCTGCAAGAGACGCTGATAGGATTTGCGCCGTTCGCGATCTGCTTTGGCGTTCTGCTGATGATCTGGTACGAGCACTACAAGTTCTTCCGCAGATTCGGGCTGCATGATCTTCAGACGATCGTGCTGAACGCTGTGCTGTTATTCCTTCTTCTGTTTTATGTGTATCCGTTGAAGTTTCTATGCAACCTGGTGATTGCGCAGCTGATGGGCAACCTAGACGCGGGGCGGTATTCAGACCCGCGCCAGCCGGTTGAGCTGATGGTGCTCTACGGCGGCGGCTTTGCTGCGATCTACCTCATGATCGCGGCCCTGTACTGGAATGGGTGGAGGCGGCGGGAGGAGCTGGACTTGAACCCGCTGGAGCGAACGCTTGCTAAGAACTACATAGTGGATGCGGCGGGAATGGCAGCGATCGCCCTGCTATCGTGTGCGCTGGCACTGGCGCTGCCGGTGAGGCTGCTGGCCCTATCGGGCTGGGCCTATCTTTTGATCGGCGTCTTCAAGTCGGTCCATGGCCGCCGTGAGAGGCGCCAGGCGGCGGAGAGCCGAGCCCAAATGCCGGAGGAGGATTTCCAGACGCGCGGGGTGTCGGACGGCGTCTAGGACTGCGCCAGACCAAAACTGAAGGGAATATGGATCTTGTCGACCTGTTCGCCATGTCGACGTATTCGCCCCGATTAAATGAGTCACGCAGATCAGGCTGTCTCGCTTCTCCCGCTTCTCCCCCATTATCTGCGAAACCAAGAAGGTTTCTGTCAATGGAGATCGTTGTATGGTAGGGAGCTTATTTCTCAAAGCTCGGAAGTTAGCGGGGCGGTGGTTTTGAGGTATTGGTCATCTTGGGCCCGGCCCCCAAGGACTTCTATGTCGGCAAATACTGATAACGTCCTCCGCGAACATGCAAACTTCCCAAAGAAGCTGATCAGGATCAGCGACATGTTCTTTAGCTCATCCCTGTTCAGCACCCCTGGGGGAGAGTGTTGGATCTCAAACAAAAGGGGCTCAACAATTTTGATTGATAGGAGGTTTTTATGCCACCCCCAGCTACGGGAACATATGCCATTCTCTCTGCCCTTATGGGCGATCATCGTTTCGTCCAGAACAACAATCCCTTGTTACAACTGGAATATGTAAAGCCTGGATCGGGATATTCGGCTCAGCAGAAATTTCAAGTCACTCTGACTGCTAACGGCAGTTATTCGATCTCCTCGATCAGCGCCGGAGCAAACTCAGGTGTTATTCAAACTGCCCCACAAGACATCGGTCCTGACGGAGTTCAAGCGTTGCTGGTCTCTGCCAATCACGACTTTATGAGATGGACTATCCAACAGGCTAACGGTTCAGAGGACCCTAGGGTAATGAATATTATCTCGGCGCAGTCGGCTTTCGCTGGTGCTCCGCCGGTCGCTAGGCCGGGGCTTTGGAATCGAGTCGACCCAGATAACCAAGGGAGGCTTCAATTAATGAACGCCGGACCACCGGATCCGCACAACAATTGGATTTTTCTGCCAGCGTAGGTGGTTTTATAATGAAAGTGGCGCTGCGAGGTCGCCTGTTCTTATGAAAGTTCTTCGCAATCCCCAAACACTCCGGAAAGACTGGAGATAACCACAGGCCGGGTCCAGCAAAGGGGCTGGTGGTGACTGTCCGCCAAGGCTGTTAGATGATGTGGGATTCGTGGTATGGCAAGACATATGGATGAAAGGGGTGCGCGTGGCAGATAGCGTACCCCTTCAACATTTTTAGGGCGCACATTCGTGCGTGGTGCCAGAAAACAAGCTCCGGTCTGTGCTCCACGGCTTGCCGCCAGCGTTTTGGGGCGCCCGGCAGCGCCGTGTCGCATCGAATAGGCAGTCATAGCAGCGTGGTGTCGAGAAACGAGGGGAGAAACGAGGGACAGCCTGGCCTGCGTGATTCATTTACGCTAGGAATAAACGATAATCGAGCAGATCAGGCCGTCCCCCATTTCCGCCACCCCATGTCGACGTATTCCGACCGTCCATGTCGACGTATTCGCCCCGATTAAATAAGTCACGCAGATCAGGCTGTCCCGCTTCTGCCCCCGCTTCTGCCCCGCTTCTACCTCGTTAGCTTTGGAGATGTGGCGAAGCCGTTGGACTAGTTGTAAGCGTCCGAAGGTCCCCTCTAGCGCAGCTGTGAATTAGGTTCGAGGCTTGTGCCATGGACCAAGCATGTGGAGTGCCCGAGCGTCGAGTTCGCGAGCGGCGGTCAGTTGCAGAGAAGCGTCGGATTGTAGAGCTGACGTTACAACCCGGAGCGAGCGTCGCTTTGGTGGCCAGGACGCACGGCGTGAACGCCAATCAGGTATACAAGTGGAGGCGGGACTTTGAACGCGGCGCCCTCGCCGAGCCGGGTGTGGTATCTACAGGTTTGCTTCCCGTCACGGTATCTGCTGGCCTCGAGACAACGCAGTCCTCTGGCATCTATGAACGCGCAGCGGGTTCGATCCACGTGGAGTTTGCCGGCCGCGCGCTGCTTAGCATCGAAAGTGGCGCTGATCCAACACTGTTACGTGTGCTTCTGGAGAGCTTGCGCAAGTGATCGAACTTCGTACGGGAACGAAGATATGGCTTGCTGCCGGGGTGACGGACATGCGCCGCGGATTTGATGGGCTCAGCGCGCAGGTGCAGACGGTACTGGAGCAACAGCCGTTCTCCGGTCACGTCTTTGTTTTTCGCGGCCGTCGAGGGGACATTGTCAAGCTCCTCTGGTTTGATGGAGACGGCCTGTGTTTATTCGCCAAGCGCCTGGAGAAGGGGCGCTTCATCTGGCCACAAGCTACGGAAGGGACTGTTTCACTGACGCGTGCGCAGCTATCGATGCTGCTGGAAGGCATCGACTGGCGCCGTCCGAAGAGAACCTGGACACCTGAGCTTGCAGTGTAGTGATAAGAGAGATTCACCAGTATTCATGCGGCTTTTGTAGGTTAACTCGCGCGACTATTCATGCCATACTGCGGTCGTGATTTCTACTCCATTACCGAACCTCGATACGCTCGATACCGAAGCATTGAAGAAGATGGTGGTCGCCCAGCACAACCAGTTGCTCGAACAGCAGCAACTGGCCAGCCAGCAGATAGAATCGGCCAGCCAGCAGATTGAACATCTGAAACTGGTCATCGAGAAGTACAAGCGAATGATCTTTGGCACGAAAAGCGAGAAGCTGAAGGGTGAGCTGGAACAGCTTGAGTTTCAGCTGGAAGAACTAGAGACCGAGCAGGCAGCAAGGGAAGTTCAAGAGCCACATTCTGCTCGAACGACCAATCAGTCCCGGCCGCGTGCTCCACGCAAGCCATTGCCCGAAGACCTTCCGCGCGAAGTCATCACCCATCCTCCTGCGAGCACTTGCTGTCCGGACTGCGGTGGGGCCCTGCGTCAGTTTGGCCAAGATGTATCCGAGCAGTTGGAACGCATTCCAGCCAGCTTCAAGGTCGTTGAACATGTGCGGCCGAAGTTTGCCTGCGCGGCCTGTGAACAGGTGGTCCAGGCGCCTGCTCCGGCGCGGCCAATTGATCAGGGCTTGCCCGGCCCTGGCCTGCTGGCGCATGTGCTGGTGTCGAAGTTCGCAGATCACTTGCCTCTGTATCGACAGTCTGAGATCTATGCCCGGGAAGGAGTAGAGCTTTGCCGTTCTACTTTGGCCGGATGGGTAGGCGCGGCCAGTGAGTTGCTCGCGCCGCTGGTCGATCAGATCAGAAGGCACGTCATGGCAGGGGCGAAAATACACGCTGATGATACGCCGGTCCCGGTGCTGGCTCCCGGCAAGGGCAAAACCAAAACGGCCAGGCTGTGGACCTATGTGCGGGACGATCGGCCTGCCGGCTGCCAGACCGCACCTGCGGTGTGGTTCGCCTATTCCCAGGATCGCAAGGGCGAACATCCGCGCCGTCATCTGCAGGACTTTCGTGGTGCGCTGCAGGCCGATGCATACTCGGGGTTCCATCATCTTTATGGCGACGGAGCCATTTATGAGGTCGCCTGTTGGGCGCACGCCAGGCGTAAGTTCCACGACATTCACCTGGCTCATGCTTCGCCCACGACCACCGAGGCCATGGTGCGTATCGGGGCACTGTACAAAATCGAGGAAGAGATTCGCGGCAAACCGGCTGAGCTTCGCTGCTCGCTACGCCAGGCTCGCGCCCGGCCCTTGCTGGACAGTCTCAGGCACTGGATGGAGAAGGCGCTGCGCTCCCTGTCCACTAAGAGCGAGACGGCCGCAGCTATCCGCTATGCGCTCTCCCACTGGCGTGCTCTGACACGCTACGTCGATGATGGCCTGCTGGAGATCGACAACAGTGCGGCGGAACGGTCGCTACGCCCGGTCGTGCTGGGGCGAAAGAACTATCTCTTCATGGGATCTGATTCCGGCGGACAGCGCGCCGCAGCCCTATACAGTCTCATTGGCACGGCCAAACTCAATGGACTTGACCCGGCCCTCTATCTGCGAACTGTCCTGCGTCAGATCTCCGAGCATCCGATCAATCAGATCGAACAACTCCTGCCCTGGAACCTAGCTCCCTCACTCCAGACCGACCCTTCGAAAGCCGCTTAGCTCATCTTCAATAGGTGTCCACTAAAAATAAGTGGACACCTATTGCACACTCGCCCTAGTCGCTCAAGAGGGGAACTTCGGACGCTTACGAGTCGCAGTAACGCCGTAACACAGATCCACCCCTGCAAACCGCGGCACCGTAACGCGCGCATGACGCCTGGCAACTGCATGTTGAGGGACTTGATGAGAACCCCACTCGCTGCAAGTCCTGTATGGCTTGCAGACTGGACCGAGCCGTAGCAAGTGGAAATTTGGAAAGGAAAAACTAGGTGGAGGAATTTACAAAGTCATGCGACACCTTTGCAAAGGCCATTTTGCAAAGCGAAAGCTGCAGATGGACCACAGCCATTAATCTTCGATTCCGCCCAAGGTCACCATGAAATGACTATATCTCCAATCCGTAATGTTTGCCCGCTATTTTTTCATTTTTACGATTATATCAAAGTTAAATTTGCTATTAATATCCGTCCGACATTGGCATTCGTGCACCAAGTACTTCTTTTTAGATACTTTATGGACCTCAAGCTTGCCCGTAGCAATCGGTCTCTCTCCAGATTCCGTTGACAGAATTAAATCAGGCAAGCCGACCTCCAAGAGCACTCGAACGCTGAGATTCAAGCTATGCTTTTTTCCCAACTGTTTTACAGCGTAGCTCATTACACCCATCTGACCGCGAGCGACGGTTTCCGCGAACTCCTTATTCACGCTGAAGCGGGTTTGAAAATACCGTTTACCTTGGCCTGGTTCGATGGGAGGCGAATAAAAGAGCAGGAAGCCTTTTTCGGTTTCACCGTTAAACGCCGGAATTCGAATGAGCGCCTTAAGAGTTCCATCTGAAGAAATCTCATTAAAAATACCGGCACCCTCAACTTCAACAAGGCTTTTTAGGAGGCGGGGGCCTGGGGCCTCTAACCTTGTTCGTGTCAAAATCAAACTACGCTTACCGTTGACCTCCAGCGACCCTGAACGTTCGTAGTGGACCGTCCAATCAGAGTCAATCCTGGCTGTAAAGACATAATCCTGCACGAGATGATCGACGTAAAGCTCCTCGTTAGAATAGAGCTCCCAAAGCGTGAATGCCTGTTCAATGCTGAACTGCAGGGCATCCTGAGGCATTGGATCGTAGTACCTCAACATCGGCTGTTCCAAAGCAAATTCATCCCACGCGACGTTCTTCCCAGTTTCTTGGCCCACATTGAAAAGATCCCTAGCCTCAGCAGGACTCAAAGAAAACTTAGTCGACGGAATGCTACGGGGCGTGGGGATTTCCCAGGCACGGAAGTGAGGCGGATCACCATACTGTTTGTCATGTGCTTCTGCCATCGTTAATCCCAGTCCCACGAGATAACCCCCGGTTGAGGTGATGGTCTCCGGTGGATTCAGATCGCGTAGGCGCAGGCCAACTGTCTGATATTCCCCCTGTGCGAACAGAAAGGCAGGGAAGTTGCTAAGAGCCCCGCCATCAACTAAATACCGAGTGCCGGAGCGTACGGGGTTAAAAAAAAATGGAATGCTGGCGGAAGCGAGAACAGCGTCTGCAATCAGCATCTTTTCATCTCTCTTGTCGTAGATCACAAACTCACGATTGCTAACGTCTGCCGCCACGATCTTGAGGTCGTGGACTACGATGTCCTTAAATCTCTTACCTTCGAGTGCTTTTGTGAGAAATTTCTCGAGTCGTTCTGAACTGTTCAGCCCTTGCCTTGACCACAAAAGCTTACATTCGGCGAGCATTTCCCGATGTCGCCGAAGCGCTAACCCAAAAGACACCCAAGATACTTTCCCGGATTGTGCCTTCCGAACCAAAGGTGCGAAGTCATCCCAAGCTTTCTGGATTTTGTTAAGCCGATCACTATCGGCAGGGTCCACGAGCTCAAACAGCTCTTTGGATTGGAGAATGGCTTCTAGCTCAGCGCCACGTTTACCGATCGCGACCAAAGCCGCCACGATAGCTCCCGCCGAGGTTCCACCGATGGCATGAATCGCGATGTCTTGAGGCATAACATCAAGTACCCCTGCATATGCGATCCCGCGGACGCCCCCGCCCTGAAGAACGAGATTCAGGTATCTCATGCACAATCCTTACGCTCCGGCGCTAAAAATGCCGTTTGAACTATGTCTTGGCTAGAATAAGCGCCGTCCAGCCGCCATGCAAAAGCGTCTGCTCGATTTGCGGGAGCAGACCACTGAAAGCAGCGGATGTGTATCATCTACGACAGCACGATCCGGTGAGCAGCGAGTACGGGGATAAGTCTCACTTCACCGGTTGCACGATCACCAAGGTCGTCTTCAGAAGTGAACATCTTTTGACCTGATGACCCTCGCCGTGTAACGCCCCAAGATTGATGATTTCAGAGGCCGGAGGGGTCGTTAACTGTAGGGACTTTTGCAGGGACTCCACCGACAAATTGGCACATTTCGGCACATCTCGGTCGATGTGCATACATGAGGGCAAGTAACTGGAAAATATGTGGGTTGCAGGCTATTCTGTCTCGAATCTATGGTTTGCAACAATCGCTGTTTTAGATTTTCAAGACCGCCTGTTTCAACCGCTCACACATCCCTCCGCGAGAGCAGCAATGCTTCTAATGATACGACGTTAGCCTTGCATCCGTCCCATGACCTGCCCCGGGTAGGCCCACGGCGTTTTGCGGCAGTCGAGAGCGCCTGCCGGCACGCCCACCCGGGCGCCATTTACCATAAGAATGAGCGCAGAGCAGGGGTCGAGCGGATTGTCTACCTTTGGGCCGCGCGTCCAAGCGCACGTCTTTCGTGAGAAGGGTCTAGCATCGTTCTAGCCAGATGACAGCCGCCCGCACCGCC
>CAVUQE010000003.1:0-14460 GCA_963743365.1 uncultured Acidobacteriaceae bacterium | reverse complement strand
TCATCCTATGCCGGACGAGCATCATGCCCGGGCTATAGGACATCACTTGCCGGCGAAGTCCCGGCTCCGGGTTAGACATCGATTTTTCCTCTGTGTGTAGTACCTCGATGGTGCTCAACGCCATGCATTCTCCTTCAAATTCCTTTAGAAAGGTTTACCGCGCCATCCAGCCGCCGTCCACCACCAGCACCTCACCTGAGACGTAGTCGCTCGCGGGCGACGCGAGAAACACGGCTGCTCCTGCAATATCTTCCGGTTCTCCCCAGCGCGCAGCCGGTATCCGGGCCAGGATTTGGCTGTTTCGTACTTCGTCCGCGCGCAGCGCAGTGGTATTTTCCGTGCGAAAGTATCCGGGAGCGATGGCGTTCACCTGGACATTGCGGGCCGCCCATTCATTAGCCAGCGCCTTGGTCAATTGCGCCACGCCGCCTTTCGAGGCGGCATAAGCCGGCACGCGAATTCCGCCTTGGAACGACAGCAGCGAAGCGAGGTTGATGATTTTTCCCTGGCGTCGTTCCAGCATGCTGCGGCCGGCGAGTTGGCTCAATCGGAAAACGCTGTTTAAATTCACCTGGACTACAGTCATCCATGCCTGCAAGTCATGGCTCTCCGCGGGCTCTCGATAGATGGTGCCGGCATTGTTGACCACTACATCTGGTGCGCCCATAGCTCCCAACACCGCTTCATACAGTGAGTCCGCACCGTCCGGTTGGCTAAGGTCGGCGGCAAAGCTTTGCGATGCGCGTCCCAGGGAACGAATATGTTCGCTCGTTTCCTGCGCAGGGCGTCGATTGCCATGGCATGCGACCGACGCGCCTGCCTCAGCCAGCGCGATCGCGACGGCGGCGCCAAGCCCGGTGGCAGAGCCCGTGACCAGGGCGAGCTTCCCATCAAGACGAAACCTGTCGAGAATTCCCATTGTTTGCCCGCCTCTTCTTACAGTAGCGACTAGTCGATGTTCATTCTTTTGTTTCGGAAAGAGCTTGTCAACGTCCGCAGGGTCGCGGGTTAAAATTGACTTGTAAAGCTGCTTAAGCAATATGCCCGAACTAGTACAGATCGGTTCCCGGTCTTCGCCACCCTTCAGCACGGTGTGCTCTCCGCAGCGCTCGCATGCAGTTCTGTGGCTCCAAGTCGTTACGCTGGCATGGATGCTCATCGAATGCGGAGCATCTCTCTATGCGGCAGGTGCGGCACACAGCCCGGCGATGCTCGCTTTTGGCTCGGATAGCCTGGTTGAATTGCTGTCTGCCACGCTCGTGCTGGTGCAATTCTCCACACCCAAAATAATTTCCGAAAAGAATGCGGGGCGAATCGCTGGAGCGTTGCTTTTTGTGCTCGCCTTCGTCGTTGTACTTACGGCTCTGCTTTCTTTGCTGCTTCATATGCGACCCGAAACGAGTCGCCTGGGCATGCTGGTTACCGTGGCTGCACTCATAGCGATGCCCGCTCTGGCTACGTTGAAAGGCAGAGAAGCACGCCGTACCAATAATGTCGCGTTGGCGGCTGATGCTGTCCAGTCAGCTACTTGCGCCTACCTGGCCCTTGTCACCCTGACCGGTCTGACGGTGAACGCGGTCTTTCATATTCCGTGGGTGGATTCGCTCGCTGCCCTGGTTGCGGTACCGATCCTCCTGCATGAAGGGCGGTTGGCCTGGCAGGGTAACGTTTGCGGTTGCTGCTGAGCCGCGCAGCTCAGAGCAAAAAAAACCGCGCATAAGAAAAGTAATAGCGAAACCATTAAGGCTGCGGTAGACTACACAAGAAACGAAGGAAAAGTGCTATGTTAATCACCCGACAGATGCAATACCTCGCCCAACCAGTCCAGCCTTCCGGCGTATCGGACTTTGCCGGCTTGAAGGAAATAGAGCGCCCCTAGCGCCCTTCGTTGAAGAATTTGCGAAGGCCCTGAGGTGCAGCCTCAGGGCCTTTCTCATTTCGGGAACAGCACTTGGGGTAACTTCCTTTGTTGAGCCATCCGGCTCCAACTCCTCGCTGAGGCCTAGATGCCTCGCGATCTACCAGTTGTCCTGGTGAGTGATCTATGCGTGTTTCTCGAAATAACCAGAACGTGATGCGTGACGTGCTGACCTTCCTTCTTCGCCACTGGCGACGCGAGGCATGGCTGGTTACCGGCGTTGCTTGCTCCATGGTGGTAGCAACCATTGCCGACCTGTTCATGCCAGTCTTCGCCGGTCGTATGGTGGATGCCATTGCCATGCACACCACTACCCGCAGTCAGTCGTTGCACACCGCATTGTCGGCGTTGGCCACCATGCTTCTGCTGGGAGGAATTCTGGTCGCCGGGCGCCATCTATCGCTCATGGGCATCAGCCGCCTCACCGTGCGGTTGATGGCACGCCTGGCCAGCGATGCGTTCTATCGTGTGCAGCGATTCTCGACGGACTGGCACGCTAACAACTTCGCCGGCTCGATTGTCCGTCGTGTCACCCGTGGTATGTGGGCGGTCGACCTGATGGACGACACACTGCTGCTGGCTTTACTGCCGGCGTCGCTAGTGCTAGTCGGCAGCGCGCTCGTGCTGGGTTCGCACTGGCTCTCGATGGGCCTGATCGTGGCCACGGGTGCGACGCTCTATGTCGGCCTGTCCGTTGCTCTGTCGCTGAACTTCGTGTCGCCCGCAGCCCGGCTGTCGAACGCGCAAGACACGCTGGTGGGCGGGTCCCTGGCGGACGCTGTGACCTGCAACGCGGTGGTCAAAGCCTTCGGAGCCGAAGCGCGTGAAGATGCGCGCCTGGGCCGCGTGCTTAACAAGTGGAGCCGTCGCACCTATCGTCACTGGACCAATGGCACCTGGAGCGGAACGACGCAGATGATCGTGTTGCTCTGTCTCAGGGGCTCGGTGACGCTCTATGCAATCTGGTTGTGGTGGCAAGGCCGCGCCACGCCGGGCGGAGTCACCTTTGTGCTTACCAGCTACTTCATCGTGCACGGATATTTGCGTGACGTTGGCCAGCACGTGGCCAACTTGCAGCGCAGCGTGAACGAGATGGAGGATCTGGTCGAGATGCACGTGCTGCCGCTAGGCGTCGCAGACCGGCCGGATGCAGAGCCGATCCGCATTGGCAAAGGCGAGGTGGTCTTCGACCGCATTACCTTTCGCTACGGTGCGCATACCGAGCCGCTCTTCCACGACTTCAGCTTGCGCATTCAGGCGGGCGAACGCGTGGGCCTGGTAGGCCACTCCGGCTCTGGCAAGACGACCTTCGTCAAGCTGCTGCAGCGGCTCTACGATTTGAACGAGGGCCGCATCTTGATCGACGGGCAGGAGATTGGCCGGGCGGCGCAGGTCTCCTTGCGGTCTCAACTCGCGCTGGTGCCGCAGGAGCCGTTGCTTTTCCATCGCTCGCTGGCGGAAAACATCGCCTACGCGCGTCCGGAAGCAACGGCTGCGGAGATCGAGCGTGCAGCGCAACTGGCCAATGCGCACGACTTCATCATTCGCCAGCCGAAGGGCTATGCCACGCTGGTTGGCGAGCGAGGGGTCAAGCTCTCTGGCGGGGAACGCCAGCGGGTGGCGTTGGCTCGTGCCTTTCTGGCAGATGCGCCGATTCTGATTCTGGACGAGGCTACATCCAGCCTCGACTCTGAGTCGGAGGCGCTCATCCAGGAGGCGATGCAGCGATTGATCGTCGGCCGTACGGCCATCGTGATCGCACATCGCTTGTCGACGGTGCGGATGCTTGACCGCATCCTCGTCTTCGAACAAGGGCGTGTGGTCGAAGAGGGCACGCACGATGCTCTGGTCCGCAGAACCGAAGGCACCTACAAGCGTCTGTTTGAGCGGCAGGCGCTGGGATTGTTTGTCGAGGAAGCGGAAATGGATGAAGCGGAGGAACTGAGCGCCTGAAAAAGGCGCTGAGGGCTAAGATGGGGCTCAGGGTTGCCTCGGATCGTACACGGCGACGCCGACACGGGAGTCTGCGCCGCCGTAGTACAGAAACCACTTGTCGTGGAAAAACACCAGCCCTTCGGCAAACGTGGTGCCCGCGACATATTGTCCGCTCTGTTCCCATGCCTGCTGGGGCTTGAAGAACGGTTTATCGGTACGCGCGATGAGCTTGCGCGGATCATTGGCCGCAAAGAGAGCCTGTCCGTCCGAGTAGGCGCCGGCGGCGATTCCTGGTGCCCCGTGGACGGCCGCGTTCTTACCGTTATAGATGAGGATAATCCCGCGATCCGTGAGCAGCGAAGGCGGTCCCACTTCGGGAAACGCGCTGTCGAAGTGCCCGGGCCGGTTGTGCAGCAAGACGATAGCTTTACCGGACGAATCCTCAAGCGGTGTCCAGTGGATCAAATCAGGCGAAGTTGCCAGCCGCACCTGCACCTCTCCCCAGTACATCCAGTACTTCCCTTGAATCTTGGCGGCGATGAGGCGGCCATTAGTGAGGTGGGTGACGATGCTGGCGGATTTGTAGTCGAGATGTTGGTATCTTTCGCCCTGGAGCGCGGGACCATGCTTGGTCCAGTGAATCAGATCAGTGGATGTGGCAATTCCGATATCGGTATTTTTGCGGTTCCACTGCGTGTAGGCAAGAACGTAAGTGCCATCTTCGCTCTCGACTATGCGAGGATCCTCCACGCCGCCGGGCCACTCCCGATCCTGCTGTGAATCGACATCGGGGTAGAAGACCGGGGTTGGCTCCTTCGTGAAATGGATACCGTCTTCGCTGGAGGCCATCCCCAGGCGCGAAGTGTGCATGCCGATGACCATGGTTCCGGAGTCGTCTTCAGCGCGATAGAGCACGTAAACTTTCCCCCCGCGCACGATGGCTCCAGGGTTGAAGGTATGCAGTGCCTCCCAGTGCACAGGTTTCTTCGTGATTGGATCGGTGAAGACGGCTTGCGGGTTCGGTTCGATGATCGGCGCATCGACGGGGCGCACAAAGGGACCCAATGTCCAGCTATGCGTCGACTGGGCAATCAGCGAACTCGCCGCCAGGAAAAATACGGAGGCGATGGTGCTGCCGGCCTTGCGCACGTGAGAAGCTTCGAATAAGTTCATGGGTCTGGCTCTGGTTCCTGAACGAATGACGGGCCCCATATCTCGCTCGTTTTTCGCGAGATGCGGGATACCAATGCTCTTTCCCTCTGGCTCTCGATTCAACCGACGCACTTAACGGTCCACATCAGTGGTATCCCATATCTCGCGAAAAACGAGCGAGATATGGGGCAACCGTCATTCGTTAAGGAGACCAGAGTCATTCAAACTCAAGGACGGTGGAAGCGACCCTCCAGAACCGCCTTGGCCAGGATGTGTCCGTCCATGGCCTTCATCACATCCGCCTGGGTTGCGTCGGGGCCCAGGCTCAGCTTGGTATCCAGCGCAAACAGCTCGTAGGTGTAGTGATGATAGGGGCCGGGTGCACGCGCGCCCATGCCCATGTACCCGACCTTCTGGCCGCGGTTCAGCGCCTGGATCGATCCGTCAGGTAACTGCGCTTGCGCCGGCACGCCTTCCGGGAGCTCGCGCGCCGTGCCCGGAATATTAAAGATCATCCAATGCAACACTTCGTTGGTGGTCTTGTTCAACGACGTATCTGGATCATGCAGAATCAACGCGAAGCTAACCACACCATCGGGCACATTCGTCCAGGTGAGGTGAGGAGAGACAGGAGCACCGTTCTCCGCCGCCTGGGTGTACTTGTTTGGGATAATCCCGCCATCGTCAAACGCCGTCGTCGTCAGTGTGAATCCCGGTTTAGCCATCGGTGGAGGCGCAGCCGCCGGGGTTTGCGCGACCGCTCCCAGAGTGGCCATCAGGGCCGCAATCATCATGAACTTTCTCATCGTCGCTCCAATCCTTACTTCCTGCTGCGATAGAACACGTGCCAGACTTTACCCTCCTGGCTGTCGGTAATGTAAATCGAGCCATCCGGAGCTTGCGCCACACCATCCGCGCGCGCCGCTGCGTCGGTAGGATTCATCAAAGGTTCTTTCCCTGCAAAACCACTGGCAAAAATCTCAAACTTTCCCGATGGCTTGCTCCCGGCGAATGGCTGAAAGGTGACATTCGAAGGCGCCTGGGGGAGAGGCGCGCGGTTCCAGGAACCATGGAAGGCGATGAACGCTCCACCCCTATAGCGGGCAGGGAATTGGCTTCCCGAGTAAAACATCACATCCACAGGCGCCCAGTGTGCCGGGTAGCTTGCGATGGGGAGAGCGAATGCGCTGCACCGGCCTACTATTTTGCCGTCGCCGCCATACTCGGGGTTCAGCAGCAGCTTCTGTTCGCCGTAATCGAAGAAGCAATAAGGCCACCCGAAATTCAGGCCCTGGGTTGCGCGGTACATTGGCTCAGCAGGGCGCTCCGCATTCTCCTTGGCGGTAAATTTTCCCGCCCACAAAACATCCAGCTGGTCGCGGCTATTCATCACGATGTACAGCGCGCCGTCGTGCCAGGTGATTGCCGGCTCCTGCCGCAGTCCGGTCACAAATTTCTGGCCATCCGCTTCTTTCTGGTGCAACTTGTTTTCGTCGAACTTCCAGATGCCGCCATGGGTCTCCAGCAACGGACAGGGATCCTGCCCCGCAATGCCCTTTTGCCGATCCAACGATTGGCAGGCATTCGAGGGCGAGCCGATGTTGATGTAGAGCGAGCCTTTGCCGTCGAAGGCTATGCCCTTGTCGTGATGCTCGTGCTCGGTCGGCAGGTCCTCGACAACAACCTCGGGCGGCCCGGTGGGCTTCAGTTGCCCCGGCGTCATCTTCCAGCGTTCTACCGATTCCACCTTTGCGACATACAGATAACCATTGCGCAAAGCAATTCCGGTGCTGCTTCCGTCGCCAAAATACTCCTTGGTCTCGAAGCGCCCGTCGCCATTTTCGTCACGGAGTGCGACCACGCCGCCGGTCTTGCCTTTGCCGCTCTGCAGTGCAACGTACAAATCGCCATTGGGCGCCACGACCGCATGGCGGGCTGTGCCCAATCCGTCCGCAGCGAGCAGCGCACAGAAGCCCTCCGGTAGCGTCAACCCCGCGTTATTGGGATCGCAAGCCAGCGGCGTTCCCGCATGCGCCGTCAGGCTCGTCAGACAACATACCGCTGCCGCCAACACTCCAATGATTGAGCTCTTGCCACTGTTTACAATCATGTTGATCCGATCTGCAGTACGATCAGGGTAGTGTAATCTCTTCGAGGAGTAGACGCGGGTGCCTGTTAAAAAGACCGTCATACTAAGCTGCAGCCTTTTCCTGGTGGGATTTTCCTACAACCTTCTCCGTGGCCAATCCGCTCCCGCCGCGGATGGCATCTATAGCGCTGATCAAGCCCACCGCGGCGAAGCACTGTATCAGAAGCAGTGTGTGTCCTGCCACGGATCTGCCCTGGATGGCGCGGGTCCGTATCCGCCACTCAGCGGGAATGATTTCCTCTCCAAATACGAGGGCCAACCCGTGGTCAACGTCTATGACATGATCCAAAAGCTGATGCCGGCCACTAGTCCAGGTACGCTCAGCCGTCCAGAAGCCGCGGACCTTCTGGCTTATATTCTCAGCTTCAACAAATTTCCAGCCGGCAAGACGGATCTGCCCAGCGACGAAGACAGCCTGAAAAAGCTCGTGCTCCCCAAGCCCGCGCCCCCGGCTTAATCGGCTGAGTGCCCCAGAGCTTGTGCAATCGCCCGTTCGGCCAAGGGTGCCATCACGGCATACCCTTGCGCCGTCGGGTGAACGCCATCCGACGACAGGCCTGGAAGCATGGCGCCCTTCGCGTCCGCCATGGAGCTGTAGTAGTCCAGGTAGACGTATCCATTCCTGGCGCAGAAATCCTTTAGCCACCGGTTCAGCTCACGAATTCGCTCCACCGGTTGGATTTCTGGTTTCCATGGATATGCATACGCGGGCGTAATCGAGGCAAGCACTACCTTGATGCCGCTCTGCTTCGCGATCTCCGCCATCGAGGTAAAGTTATCCTCGATCATCTGCTGCGTCGTGGGCCCGGTGTTGCCGGCGATGTCATTGGTGCCCGCCAGGATGACCACCGCCGCGGGATGGAGGTGTACGACATCCTGCTGGAAGCGCACCAGCATCTGCGGTGTCGTTTGTCCGCTGATCCCCCGGTTCACGTACGGCTTGCCCGGGAAAAACACTCCCGTTGTCGGGGAACGACCCCAGGCATCGGTGATCGAATCTCCGAAAAAAACCACTCGCTTCGAGCCGCTTTTTACCGCTGGGAGCGCTTCATTCTCCGCGTGGTAGCGCGCCAGGTTCGGCCAATCGTCAAGCTGTGCCTGCATCCCCTGCGCTTGCTGCACCCACGCGTATCCAATGCACAACAAGGCCCCGCAAACCCATAGACTTGGTTTCAATTCAACACTCTCTCCTCGGGCAGAACTCCGATTACAGGTGATACCAGCGATCGGCTCCAAATACAAGCCCGAGAGTGATGAGGGCGATGACGATTTCTCCCACGGCGCCGACGATGAGGGGTCGCGCACCCTGTTTACTCAGCTCGCGTAGGTTCGTGCGCAGGCCCACTCCGGCAAAGGTAAGTACAAAGGCCCAGCGTGACAAGTTGCCCACGGCGGCGAGTTGCGGCTTGGTGAAAAACCCTACCGTGGCAAGCAGGGAAATCAGCAGAAATCCCAAAACGAACTTGGGGAACTTCCGCCACAAAAATGCGCCTTTATTCTGCACGTCTGCAGCCTGACCCTTCGAAGCCCAATAAATGGCATACCCCAGAACGATGAAGCCGATGGTGGCGTTGCGGCAGGTTTTGGCGAGTACCGCGACCTTGCCGGCAGCGTCCGAGTAGAGTGCTCCGGCGGCTGTTGCCTCCGCCGTATTGTCCACAGCGAGTCCTGTCCAGAGGCCGTAGGCGTGGTCACTCAAGTGCAGGAAATGTCCGATCAGGGGAAAAAGAAAGAGAGAGATGGCTCCCAGCAGCAGAATTGCGGCGATGGCGTAAGAAGAATCCTCCTCGTCGGCATCGATCGCTCCCTGGGCGGCGATGATGGCGGAGACCCCGCAAATCGATGATCCGACGGCAAGCAGACTGACTAGCTTGGGCTTGAGTTTGAACGCCCGCCCCAAATAGGTCATGAAGGTAAGGGCGAGGACGAGTTCGATCGCGATGAGCACCAGCGAAATACCGCCGAGCCGGCGAACGTCACCTAATAGAAAGCGCGCCCCAAGCAAAACGATCCCAGCCTTGAGCCAGAACTCATAAGTAGCCACCCCGGAACGAAAGATGGCGGGAACGCCGACAGTGTTCGAGATGACCAGGCCAATGATGATAGCCCAGAGAACATATTCAATATTCGGCAGCACAAGGTGGTGCGCCTTGCCGTAATGGGCGATGAATTGCTCAATAAACTTACCTGCATAGCCGACCACGGCGAGCAGGAGAATCCCTGGAATCAGGCCGGCAGCGGCGCGCGCGGGCGGAAGTTGAGTCTGCGTTTGTGGAGGGGCCGTGCTTCGAACGGTTGGGCTTGCCATAGCTTTCTCTCTCTTCTTGCAGTTACCAGGGAACCGTCTTGACAATGCCAAGACGGACGAGCAGAGCCGCGGCAAATGCCAGCAGAACGGCCCAAGTATCTAGAGAAAAGCGGTTTACCGGCGACTGATTCGGCATATACGGATACTCCTCTGGCTGATGTGGCGATTGCAGTTGGCTTAGGGAATTGCGAAGAAGGAAGGAACTATCGACAACAACAGGTGGAGAACCTGTTTACGAGCACGCGAGTCTGCTGGGGTGCATACACGAAATGGACGGTAGCACAGTCAGCAAGCAGGAGCAAGTCTGGCTAGTTGGAGCTAATCGAGTAACGGACTACAAGTCCCTCGACATAAGTGACTTCCACGCGCCGATCGCCGGACACATATTGCATGGTCTGCGTTTTTAAACCATCGTTCGAGACGGATTCCGACATCTGCTTTCCCGGACCGAAGAGGTTTGTGACTTCTTCGATCTTCATGCCCCGCTTGAGTTGAGCGGTGGCGGGAACAGCGGCGCCGCCGGCTGGGCTCGGCGCGGCAGGCGCAGCTGCCGCCGCCGACTGGAGTCCGTCGAAGCTTACGTAGTCGGCAAGCAGCTTCTTCACCGCATCGGGAGTCTTTTGGTCTGGTGGGATCGAGCCCGACCAGCGCAGGTTGAATCGCGAGCCGCCGCGCAGGCGATCGTCCGCTACTTTTTGTGCCTTGATCTGGCTGGCGACCTGCGCAGCGGCTCGGTTGTCGGCCTCCTGGCGCTCGCGCCGCGAACGTTCGCGGTCAAGGTCACGCTGCAGTTTTCGCCGCTGGTCGTCGTCGGTGGTGTTGGCGATCTCTTTTTCCAACTGCTTCTCGTAGTCGCTCTTCTCGACGGTCTTCGGGGCGACGGTCGTACTGCTGTCATCTAAAAAGGTGCCGAACCCGCCGCCATCCAGCTGAAACTCGATTCGGTCATCCTTCACCACCACCGCGGTCACCCGTGCGGTGTCACCTTTGTGGATGGCCGCGCCATTGCTTTTCAGGCGATTGGAATATTCCTTCCAGTTCATGGGGTTGTCTTTGTTGAAGCGCAGGTCGACGCCCTGCTGGGTGCCTGGCATGTCGATCTTCAACACCACTTCCTTGCCGGTGAAATAACTCGACAACGAATCCGGATTTTGCGCGCTTAACGGCGAGGCACAAAGCGACAAGGCAAGAAGGACCGCGCTAGCGGCTGCTCGAAACACGTCTCAATTCTCCTGGGGGACGGCATGATGATAAGCCAGCCGTAGCCTTCCGCTCAACAGATTTAGTGCGCCAGGCGATAGACCTCCGACCCCGCAAGCAAAAAAGCGCCGGTACCGAAAACGTAGTTCGAGGCAGCAGAGTAATC
Organism: uncultured Acidobacteriaceae bacterium; assembly: GCA_963743365.1. GTDB lineage: Bacteria > Acidobacteriota > Terriglobia > Terriglobales > Acidobacteriaceae > PALSA-350. The sequence continues at coordinate 3,632 of CAVUQE010000003.1, read as the reverse complement.
CCCGGGAGCCGCTCCGATCGGCTGGATGCAACCCAGCCTGCCGTCCTGGTAGATGTGAGACAGCAGCCCTTTCCAGGCTTTCTGCACCACAGGTTGGTATTTCGCGCGCTCCAGTATGCCGGAGTTGATCCCATAAGCGAAGCCGAACGTAAAAAAGGCGGATCCGGAGTTCTCCGGAAGTGGATAGGCTGCCGCATCCAGGAGACCAGGCCGCCACAGCCCGTCTGCACCCTGCAGCCCGGCGATTTCCTCTGCCATCTCTTTGAATTGCGCCACATACTTTGCTCGCGAAGGATAATCCTGAGGCATCTCAGCCAGCACCTTGGCCAGGCCGGCAAACACCCATCCGTTACCGCGTGACCAGAAAATACTGCTTCCATTTGCTTCGTGCTTTTCGAGGAATGTCTTATCGCGAAAGAAGAGATGGTTCGATGGGCTATACAGCAAGCCGGACGTAATCCACCATTGCTGATCCATGAAGTCCAGGTACTTGCGGTCGCCCGTCGCCTGGCTAAGTTTTGTGAATACCGGCGGGGCCATAAAGAGCGCATCGCACCACCACCAGAGGAGTTTCTCCGGGTTATTGGGCAACGCCATCACCGCATCCCCGCGTTGCCGGATAGGTCCGATCATGGCCGGATCGTGGTGGCGGAGATAGAGACTGAGGTAAGTCTGGCCAATTGCCATGTCATCGGCTACGCCCACACGCGGGCCTGGCTGCCAGTTGAATTTCTGCGACATTTGCAGCATGGCTTTTTGATATTTCTCGCCGTTAGCCGCCTTGGGTACGGCCATGAAGCCGGTGTAGAGAGCGGCAAAGGTCCAATCCTGGTCAAAGTGCGGTTCTGCCAGGGTCAGCTCCCAATCGGCAACTTTCTCGATGGCATGCTTGACGTTCTTTCGCGTCAGCTCGGGCGACAGATCAGTCGCCAACGGGGGCGGCGACGCCGGGGTGTCGCCCACCCAGGGAGACCTCTCGGCAGCCGTTAGCTGTCCTAGTAATCCATTTGGGATGAGGAGGATAGCAGCGATTAGGCAGGCCCTCTGAGTAAGGCGCTTGGAGCTCGAAATCATGGGACAAGTTACCTCTCTGGCGAATCTTATACTCATTCACGCCAGCAACTTGTCTCTCCTGAGGGTGTTCTTAAAGCCGTCGGGGTGTGTCGTGTATACGACGAACGGTTTCTTGTCTCGATCGAATGTCCGCGAAACCGCCTTGACGGCGACGAGCCGCATCCTTATCTGTACCCTGGCGCTGAGCCAACTTTGCTATCCCATCCCAACCTTTGCGGCCAAGAATAAACCGACGGCCCAGACAGTCACGGTAAAGCTGCCGGCGCCTCCTAAGCTGAAACAAATTCAAGGCGACCAGCGCATCCTGCACGCGCTCGATCGGCTGACCTTCGGCCCGCGCCCAGGTGAGTTGGAGGAGGTGAAGGCGATCAGTCTGGATGCCTGGATTGCGCAGCAGCTCCACCCTGCGACGATCGACGACTTTGCGCTGGAGGAGCGGCTGCAACAATTCCCCGCGATGCGCTTGAGCGAGGAGGAGCTGACGCGGAAATTCCCTCCTGGCAGCGTCATCCGCCAGGTGGAGAACGGGAAGATCTCCGTGCCCCTGTTCAACGCGACCGAGCGCGCTATCTACGAGAACCAGGTAGTCACGGACCGGAAGAAACAGGAGCAGGATAAGGTTAAGGCTAAAAATCCACCGGTCGCCCCGGTGAACAACCAAAATGTGCCGCCGTCCTTACCTCCCGTTCTCTCGGACTCGGAGGTGGCGGCTCTGCTCAGCCTGCCTCCGGGCCCTCGCATGGCAAAGCTACTTTCGCTTCCCGCGGGTGAATACGCGCCACTTCGCCACCAGCTCTCGCCGGCGCAACGTACAGCCCTGGAAAACGGAATGTCTCCGTATCAACGCGAAACCTTGATTGCGCTCGATAATCCGCGCCAGGTGGTGCAGAACGAGTTGCTGCAAAGCCGGGTACTGCGGGCGGTCTACAGCCAGCGTCAGTTGCAGGAGGTGATGACCGACTTCTGGCTGAACCACTTCAACATCTTTCAAGGCAAGTCGGGCGAAGAGATCTACAGCTTGGTGCCCTACGAGCGCGACGTGATCCGTCCCAACGCTCTGGGTAGCTTCGAAGCATTGCTCGTGGCCACGGCGACCAGCACTGCCATGATGACGTACCTGGATAATGCCAGCAGCACCGGCCCGCACTCGTTCGCCGCCTTAGGGGGACCCAACCGACCTTTCTCTCCGCAAAAAAGTGGTGGGCCAAAGGGCTTGAACGAGAACTACGCGCGCGAGCTGATGGAGCTGCATACGCTCGGCGTCAACGGCGGCTACACCCAACGCGATGTGACCGAAGTGGCCAAGGTCTTCACGGGATGGACGATTGAGCAACCGCCCAAGGGTGGACCGCGCTTTGTCTTCGATGAAAGCCGCCACGAGCCGGGCAAGAAATACGTGCTTGGTGTCGAGATTAAGGAGAACGGCCCTAAGGAAGGTCTCGAAGTGTTGCACATGCTGGCCACCAGCCTGGCGACGGCCCACTTCGTCTGCCGCAAGCTGGCGGTGCGTTTTGTCAGCGATAATCCGCCGCAAAGCCTGGTGGATCGCTTGAGCACCGTCTTTCTGGCCTCGAACGGCAACATCGGCGAAGTCATGCGCTTTCTGGTGCAATCGCCAGAGTTCTGGTCGGTAGCTTCCTATCGCGCCAAGATCAAGACTCCTGAAGATTTTGTGCTTTCGGCCGTGCGAGCGGGAGGAATCGATGTGCAAGATCCCAACGTGGTGGTGAAGGCGATCAGCGATCTGGGACAGCCGCTCTACGGCCGGCAGACTCCCGACGGCTACTCGATGCTGTCGGCTCCATGGGTGAACAGCGCAGCATTGCTGGAGCGAATGAACTTCTCTCTGGCCTTGGCAGGTAATCGGCTGAGCAAGGGCGTCACGGTGGATTGGTTAAGCCAGCTTGGCGCGACCTCACTGCAGCAGCCCGAGGAGCAGGAGCGGCAGATAGAGAACCTGCTACTGCACGGTCAGATTTCCGATAAGACTCGCGATCTAATTTTGCAGCAACTCGCGGCTGTTGCTCCCCCATCGCCCCAGCAGCCGGGAAGGGCGCAGCCGATTGCTATCGCTGGAGGCCCGACGCCAAAGGCACCAACGTCCAGCCAGCCGCTAACGCCCGCACAAGAGCATCAGTTTGCGGATAGAGAAGCAGCTCTTACCGCTGGATTATTATTCGGGTCGCCCGACTTTCAACGCCGCTAACGTAGCATCAACCTATAGAACCGAACTCCGGGAACGGGGTTTTCGTTGAACCTGGTGATCTCCTCAAATCCGAGGGAACTATAGAGTTGGGCTGCCTCCGGCATCGCCTCATTCACTGTGTCGAGCACCACGGCACTGCATTCATGTGCTCGTGCCCAATGGATCGCGTTACCTACTAACCCGCGCCCCCGGCCGTGCCCACGAAAACGTGGCTCTACCCACAGCCGCTTCATCTCGGCGGCATCCATTCCATCCTTCAGCACTCTCCGCGCAATCGCGACACAACCTGCTCCTTCGCCGGCGACCCGCGCTAGCAGAAGATCTGCCTCTTTCCCCATATACCTACCCGGCA
>CAVUQE010000002.1:0-56554 GCA_963743365.1 uncultured Acidobacteriaceae bacterium | reverse complement strand
GCGCTCCACCCTGGAGGCTGCCCTGGAGTGCGGTGACTACCGGTGGAGTGGTATCGATGATGAAGTGGTCGCTCTCTTTCTCGCCTGTCAGCGCATCGCCTAGTACATGCGCAGGGGCATCGCTTGCAACCACACGGATGCGATAACCGCCATCTGGAATCCTGATGGAATCGAAGGAATAGAAACGCTCGGTTACGCGCGGCCTGAGCAGGCGCCAATTCTTCTCTCCGTCGCCGCGAACGTAGACGTCGAAGATAAGGTCGTCGCCATTATCGTCATGCGCCGACCAGCGCACCGTCACCGCGGATCGATCCCGCACCGCGGCCAGGGGAGCAGTCGACGGGTCTTGCGTGTAGGTGAGAGCATTCTGAGCCGAGGGCAGGTTGATGCTGATCTGCTGTGGCTGGCCCGGCTGTGGAGCGGCCTGGGTCGCCCGCGCACCCGGTTCTACCGCGATCTCATCCACCACCGGCGCGATGTTTACCGGCAGGTAGTTCACCCCTACGGAGCCGACCCTGGCCCCCGGCTCCATCACCGCTTTCCATTGAATGAAGCGCGCCGCGGGTACGCCGGCCGTCCCCGCGTTGGGGTTTACCTTCTGCCACGGGCTCCAGTTGCGCTCCGGGTTCTCGACGTTGCCGGAGCGGGCGAAGATCTCGAAGTCACCAGTCGAACCATTGTCGTTGGCATTCACCTCCACACGGCCGAATTGGGAAAACACCCCGGAATCGAAGACATCGCTGAGGTACGTGGCATGGGTCGAGGGCTGGTTGCTGAGCTTATACAACCTGCCGGTATTGCTGGTGGCTACGTAGAGGCCATCGGGCGCATCAGCAAAGGCTGTGGCCTGACCGGTAGCGGCGCGAGCGAGGTCAACGTAGGTTCCGTCCTCGTGAATGCGGTAGATTCTGCCCCGATTGCCCGTGGCTGCCAAAAGGCCCTGGGGTGTCGACCGCAGGGCATAGACAACATCGTCGCGCGACACCCAGAGCCTGCGTGGGGCTCCCTGGGGGCTTAATTCGTCCACTTCGGTGCCATCTGGAATGAGGGTATTGCTGCTGGAGGCTTGCACCGATCCCGGGGTAACGATGGTGATGGTTGCGGTGGCCACCGCGACACCCTGCACTGGCAACGGCGGCAATGCGCTCTTGGTCTTCTCGCCCACGGCTGCGACATACAGCCGCCCGTCCGCGGACTCGGCCAGCGCTGTCACTTCACGCTTGGGCGCGTCGTAAATCACCAGGCCTTTGCGGTCTTTGCCGATGCGATAGACCAGTCCCCCGCCATCGCTGCCTGCAATCAGATTTCCGTTGGGCTCGATGAGGAGGCAGCGAATATGTTGCTCGTCACTCTCGAAATACAGCTCCGCGTGTGGAGTATCTGTGGCCACGTCGACACGATAAATAGCTGCAGGTCCGCCGGTCGCGATGTAGAGAGCACCCTGGGCATCGAAGGCCAGATCCCAAATGTACCGGGCTTGGTCGGCCGGCTTGGCCGAGGCGGCACTTTTACTCATGGTTGCGGCGTCGAAGACGACGGTGGCGGTGCTGTCGTCAAGACCGGACTGGCCGGGCTTGATGCGATAGACCTTGCCTCCCGGCACCGTGGCCGCGTACACCGAGCCGTCGGGGCCGACCTTTACTGTTTGTACGGTGAGGTCCTTGCTGGTGAAAAGCTTGGTGGAAGCCCCTTCAGGGGAGACTTTGAGCACGGTCGCTGGCGAGCCTGTGGCTACGTAGGCGTTTCCCTGTTTGTCCGAAGCAACGTCCCAGATATAGGTCGATGGGGTTAACAATACTGACCGCAGCGTGGGTCCGGCCTCCAAGTAACCTGGGCTGGCGATGGCGGCGCTTTCGGGCTGGCCTTTTTCGAACTCCTCGTAGCGGGTTTGCACCCATAGGCGAGTTCCCTGAGCCAGCAGAAGATGAGGATAAACAACCAGGGCCAATAGACTTGCGGTTACGACGCGAGGCATCATGCTGAACCGAGTCTACTAGCCTGCTTTTGTCACCACAAATGAGGTGACGGGAAGGGGCCGGCCTGGGAACGGCCCCCACGGATCTGTCCATCCCCATAGCCGGATCTAAACATCAGAAACCTATCTAAACTTTGTCATCCCGCCTGCCGTGGAGCGTGCCCTGGAAGCAGCCAACTTGCCTGTGGCAGTTGAGAAAGAAATGACACTGCGAAATCGCCATGGATGCGAGGCCCGGAGGGCCGTCCACCAAGCGTGAGCCCAGCCCGGAAGGGCTGGGAATATATTCCGAATATGATCTAAGCGCCGTAGGCGCGGCACTAAACCTAGGCTGCTCCCCGCACCTGGGTCATTAGGAACGGACTCCGGATTTCCTACACACACAGCATCAACCAACGGCCACGTATGCGGCTTTCAGTAAGGAAAGCCGCGCGACGCCACAAAGCCCGACAGGAAATCCGGAGGTAGCCGAGGGACCTGCTGTGCGCCCTTCCATCGAGCGGCTTCTCATCACAAAGGCAGGCCGCCGCGTTGAGTGCTGGGGCATCCGACTCCACCCTAGGTTTCGTTGCCGGTGCGCCAAACTGATCAGTTGGCGAGCACGGCGCGATAACGCACGCGGTTTTTCTTCACCTTCGTTACCGCGTCGTTGGCTTTGGACATCGGAAAGCGCTCCGTGATGGCCTGCACCTTGTGCCGCTCCGCCACACGCAGCATTTCCCTCATCATGCGCGGGCTTCCGTTCGGGGTGCCGGTGATTATCTTGTTGCCGGAAACCAACGGATAGACGGCCACGCCAAGCGCGCCCGGAGGGGCGCCGACGAAACAAAGGGCGCCGTGAGGACGCAGAGCCGCGATATAAGCAGTCCAGTCCTGGTCTGCCTCCACCGTCGACAGGATCAAGTCGAAATGGCCGCCCAGTTTCTTGAGCGTCTTGGTCTCCCGCGTGTTCACGAAATGGTCTGCCCCCAACGACCGGGCATCCGGCTCTTTAGCCGGGGAGGTGGAGAACGCCGTAACCTCAGCTCCGAAAGCGCGGGCGAACTGCAGCGCCATGTGCCCCAGGCCGCCTATACCGACAATCCCCACACGCGATGAAGGATTGACACCCAGGCTGCGAATCGGGTTGTAGACCGTGATCCCGCCGCAAAGCAGAGGCGCGGCCCGCTCGCTCTCCAGCCCCTCGGGAATAAGAAATACGAAGCGGGCGTTGATGCGCACCCGGTCGGCATATCCGCCATTGCGGTGCACGCACGTGCCCTGCAGATCGGGGCATAGATTTTCTTCGCCCTGCAGACACCACTCACAGTGCCCGCAGCAGTTGGCTTGCCAGCCAACCCCTACGCGGTCGCCGACGTTCAATCCCAGCACGGCAACCCCAGTTGACGTGACTTTGCCAATAATCTCATGGCCGGGAATCAGGGGATATTGGCTGATTCCCCAGTCGTTGTCGATCAGATGAAGATCGCTGCGGCATATCCCGCAATGGGAAATGGCGATCTCCACCTCGTTCGGCTTGATATCTCCGGGATCGTACTTGTAGGGCAGAAGTTCAGCGCCAGCTGCATGCGTGGCGAATCCTTGGATCAGCGACATAAGAGCGTTGCCCTTGGCAGTTAGGATTGGGTACAAGGGCCCGCGTAAGAGGGGTCTCACAGTAGGTGTAATTCAAAGTGGGGGGAAACCACACCTGGTGATCTTTATGACGCCACTGTCACTGTGAAACCGCTTTAGTCTACATTATTCGATTTCCAGCGACACGACCTGCATTCCGCTGAGCATGGCGTCCACGGGAATGGAGGTTACGGGAACAACCGATTCGCCATTGAGCGAGATGCCGCGATTGGTGCGCAACGGCTCCAGAACATTAGCCATGGAGATGGGGATCGACGCCAGGGTTCGCCCGTCGACCACTGCTTGTGCATTGGGCAGCAGGATGGTGACGTACAGTTTGTCGTCTTCGTGCGCCGAGTTCATCTGGTGGATGATGCTGCTCAATTCGATCGGCCCCTCGGTGGCCGAGGTAGTGCTGGTCAACCGGTCAAGCGTCGCTCCGTCGCTGAGCAGAATTCTCAGTGGCCCAGGGTTCAAGGTCAAAGGAAGCGGGATGGGAATGCGCAGATTTTTCGTATCCCCGCGGAAGGGCCGCAGGGTAGCTTCTACCGTGACCGTGTCGCCCGCGTGGGCCGCGGGTTGCGTTGCCTGCGCTCGCTCCAACTGGATGCTGCGCCGCCCGGGAAGCGAATCGACATCCAGGTCGATGCGCTGGATATTGCGCACCCGGGCGGAATTGCCGTAGACGGCCTGGAAGCGCTGGCCCACGGTAAGCGCTGCGCGCATCGCAGAGGGCAGCTGATCGGTAGGCGCGATCAGGGAATCCACGTGCAGCGGTGGGTAGCCTTCGATCGAAACCGTGCCCCGCAAGCTGTAGGTGAGCTCCTCGCTGTAGCTGTTGGTCTCGAGCAGCGACTCGTAGAGCGAGACCATGAGCGCGCCGGGAGTGATGTCGGGATTGTCAATGACCTCGACATGCAGGGTGCGGTCACGCAGGCCGCCGTGGGTGTGGATGGCCACCGGGATCATACGGGCCGATTCGCCCGGTATACCTCGAATCGCCGATGAGCGATCCTCGGTAAAGGCGCCAATGGTCTGCGTGGTGTTCACGATCTTGAAGGAGTTCAGCGGCGAGGCCAGGGTAGCCACCACATCCGCCTTGGTCATGGGAATCGAAACGTTGCCGTAGCGGGTGATGGGGTGCCCGCAGGCCAGTACCTGGTGCGGGTCCACGTAGGTCACGGTACAGGTGGCAGCGATTTCCAGATCACCGCGAACCAGCAGGGCGCTCACCGCAGACCCCGGAAGGAGCGGAGGCCCACTATCAGAGTGGGTGCCATCGGGTTCACTGCCGCCCAGGCCGGCGACCGGCATAGCACCCATGATCGAGACGTGATCCTGGAAGAACTTGACTGCATCCGGGCTAAAGCCGGAGAGGACAAGCGGAGTTTCAATGGGGTGGATGTCAGTCGCGTCGGCGGTTTCCGTCGAGGAGCTGTGGGCATCGGCCGCATTCGACTGGCTGGTGGTGTGCATCCAGGTTGCAGGTTCAGTCGTGCCGTTGACTGCCAGCATCTCGGCGATGGGGGTGATGCCGGCAATGGGTTCCTTGCTGAATTGACCTATTCTGTAAGACAACGCACCCAGCAGCTTGCCGTCTATGTAGACGGGGCTGCCGCTCATGCCTGCAACCACTCCGGTGTACTCTGGTTTGGAGCCCTTCAGACGCGCCAGGATCATATCCTGGCCGGGGCCGAGGACATTTTTGAGCACCCCAAGTATCTCCACATCCATGGCTTCCGGTTGGGTGCCTTCAAAGACGGTATATGCCACACCGTGGAGGCCGCGGTGCACCTCCGATAGGGGAAAGACTCCCGCGGTGGCAGACGAAGGCGGAGTAGCCGGGCCAACCTGGGCGACCAGGCTGCCCGCAACAACAAAAACTGCGGTCAAAATTGAAAAGCGGGTTGATATACGGCTTGTAGACACGTCTACAGATTAGACGTTACTGGCCACTTGAGCATATAGCGCCAACCCTCTTATTTTTTGCAGCTAACGAGGTATTTTTCCATGAAGTACGATTGTTCCACCACCGTACCCGGTTACCGTCGCAAATTAGGTCATAAGCTGTTCCCAGCCCTGCTGGCGCTTCTGCTTGCCCCAGGTTTTTCTTTGGCACAGAGTCAACAGCAGCCGAGCGCGCCGCCTGCGACTTCTCCGCAGCAGCCGGATCAGTCCTCGCCCGACTCTGGAGGTCCGGCCGGGGACAATGGCGCGATCGCCATCCCCAAGAAGGCCGAGAAACCGGACGTGCCCCCACCGCCGCCGGAACCCAAGGTCAAGAACCCTCCTGGCCTGCAGAACTTCTCGCTGCGCGTGGATGTCCCCGAAGTGACCCTCAATGTAGGCGTCATCCTGCAGAAAACACATGAGTTCGTACCTAACCTGCAGCCAGCCAACTTCCGCGTCTACGAAGATGGGGTACCGCAAAAGGTCGTCAACTTTCAACGCACCAAGGCGCCCATCACGGCAGTACTGCTGTGCGAATTCGCCTCCACCAACTGGTACTTTGTTCACGACATGCGGGAAGCCGCCTATGCTTTCGCCCAGCAATTGCAGCCCGATGACTACATTGCGGTGGTGACCTATGACCTGAAGACGCAGATCCTGACGGACTTTACCCAGGACAAGCGCCAGGTCTACGAATCGTTGAATTCGTTGACAATACCGGGCTTCAGCGAGACGGATATGTTCGACGCGGTCTATTCCACCCTCGACCGGCTCAGCCGCATTGAAGGTCGCAAGTATGTAGTGCTGATTGCTTCCGGCTACGACAGCTTCAGCAAGATCAACCTGGATAAGGTGTTGGCTAAGATCAAGGCGACCCCCAACGTCACCATCTTCAGCATCGGAACCGGGCAGTTCGCCAGGCTCACCGGCAACGCCCGTAGCGGCATGTTCGGTCCTAAACAGATTGACTACCTGCAGGCCGATAACCAGATGTCCACCTTCGCTCGCATGACCGGCGGCATGTCATTCTTCCCCCGCTTCCAGGGCGAGATGCCGGACATCTTTCACTCGATCAACGACTCCATCCGCAATCAGTACGTGCTTACCTACACCCCGACCAACGCGAAACAGGACGGGACCTATCGGAAGATCCGCGTAGAACTGGTGGACAACGAAGGCCAGCCGCTGAAGATGCAGGACGAAAAGCATCACCCGATGAAGTACGACATCATTGCGCGGGATGGTTACAAGGCCAAGCAGCAGGTGGATTGACGCAAGTCGGTGGGGGGAGCCCCCGCATTTATGCGGGGGAAGGAGCGCTTTAGCACTCCGTGAAAGAATCTCTACTCTGATCACGCGCTCCATCAGGTCGGTGGGGGGAGCCCCCGCATTTATGCGGGGGAAGGAGCGCTTTAGCGCTCCTGAAAGAATCTCGACCCTGATCACGCGCTTTAGCGCTGGCCATGCCAATTCGAAGGACGGGTGCCCCAACCTCATGACCCGTTCGTGGTACGGGAAGTGCTGTTGCCCTCCAAAGCTAAGTACAATCTAGGAACAGACTCCCCAATTCCTGGATAAGCGTTGGCCACAGCTACACTAGCTCCGCAGCCAAAGACCGCCCGGCGGGTGCACCACTCCTCCGTGGAAGGGTGGCATCCCAAACACAATCCGTGGCTGATCGCGCTCACGGTAACGCTGGCGACTTTTATGGAAGTACTGGACACTTCCATTGCCAACGTCGCCTTACCCCATATGGCAGGGACGCTTGGCGCCAGCCAGGAAGAAGCCACCTGGGTGCTGACCAGTTACCTGGTTTCAAGCGCCATCGTACTACCCATATCCGGTTGGCTCTCGACTCGTTTCGGACGCAAGCGCTTCTACATGACCTGCGTAGCACTGTTTACCGTGTGCTCCCTGCTCTGCGGCCTTGCCCCCACCCTGCCCTTCTTGATCCTGGCCCGTATTCTGCAGGGGTTGGGCGGTGGAGGGTTGGCCCCCAGCGAACAAGCCATCCTGGCCGATACCTTTCCGGTGGAACAACGAGGACAGGCATTCGCCCTCTACGGCATGGCCGTCGTGGCCGCGCCGGCCATCGGACCAACGTTGGGTGGGTGGATCACTGACAACTTCAACTGGCATTGGATCTTCTTCATCAACTTGCCCATCGGCGTCATTTCGCTCTTGCTCAGCAACCGGATGGTGGAAGATCCGCCCTACCTGGTTGAGCACAAAGCTAAGGCCGGCCCCATCGACAAGATGGGCCTCGGGCTGGTGGCGGTCGGGGTGGGCTGCCTGGAGTTCGTGCTCGACAAAGGACAGGAAAAGGACTGGTTTGGCGACCGTAATATCACCCTCACCTTTATGCTGGCCATAGTCACACTGGCTTTCTTCGTATGGTGGGAATGGAGACATCCCGATCCGATCGTCGACCTGAAGCTGTTGAAGAATCGCAATTTCGGCACAGCCGTGGGCTTTCAATTCATTCTTGGCATGGTGTTGTTCAGCACCACGGTGTTGATTCCGCAGTTTCTGCAGGGCCTGATGGGCTACACAGCCGAGCGCGCTGGCATGGCTCTCTCCGCAGGCGCGGTCGTGCTGATGGTGATGATGCCAGTGGCAGGAAAGCTGGTGTCGATCATGGACGCGCGTCTCATGGTTTCGATCGGGTTCCTGGCAACCTCTCTGGCGCTCTACAACATGACCCGGCTGGACTTGAACGTGAGTTTCGGGCACATCGTGATGTGGCGAGTGTTTCAAGTGCTGGGACTGTCGTTCATCTTTATCCCCATCAGCACCCTGAATTATGTGGGCGTGCCGATGAACAAGAACAACCAGATCTCAAGTTTCTCCAACTTCGCGCGCAACTTCGGCGGCAGCATGGGCACCGCTCTGCTGACTACTTTTCTGGTGCGCACCCAGCAAACCCACCAGTCGACTCTGGCAGCTCATTTCATCCCGGGCAGTATCGGTTACGAGAATTTTCTTGCCCAAACCAGGAACGCATTGATCGCTGCGGGACAGACTGCAGCCCAGGCCAAGGCCGCAGCCACCGGATTCGCCTACCAGCAGTTGCTGCGGCAGTCGTCCATGCTCAGCTATCAGAACGCTTTTTGGGTGCTCAGTGTGGTGGCCGCACTCCTGGTTCCCTGGCCATTCATCATGCGCCGTCCGCCTAAGCACAAGAAGCCGCCCGCCGATGCCGCGGGACACTAGGCCTTGCCGGCCCCGATGTAGGGTCCCTGGCGATGGAAGCGCGGATCGGTGAGCTGCTGCAACATAAAATCGGCCACGTCGGCGCGTGAGACGGTAAGCGCGCCGGGCGGAAGCGCGTCGGGCAGCACGCGGTAGGTGCCGGTGAAGGGTCCGTCCAGGAGCCGGGGGGCGCGCACAATGGTGTAGTCGACGTCGCTGGCGGCCAGCAGACGCTCCTGTGCCGCCTGGTCGACAAAGGGGTGCTTGAGCATCGTATTCTTGGCCACCCACAGGGCGATGTTGGTAAGCGCGTTTTGATACTTGCCGTGGTCCTTGTGGACCCCCGAGGCGCCCAGCACGACGAGCCGGGTTACATATTCCTGGCGCATACCCTCAAGGATGTTGGGGATGGCCTGGGACAGCACATCGGTCTTTTTCAACGTGCGTGCGCCCAACGCGGAGAGCACTGCGCGGTGGCCGCGGACGGCGTTCACTACGGTAGCGAAATCGAAGACGTCGCCTTGAATCACACGCAAATGCGGATCCTGCATCAACCCTTCGGGATTGCGAACAAAAGCTGTGACCGAGTGGCCCTTAGCGAGCGCCTGCGAAACAATGAGCTTACCGGTACCCCCCGTGGCGCCGAAGACGATGATCTTCATTTGAGCCCTGCTGTCCCTTTCCCATAGCTTGCAACCACCACACTATACAAGGTCGGGCTCCTCTTCCAGAGCCGGCTCGGCACAACCCTTCTACAATCAGGACATCTGAAGGAATAGAGGATAAAGCACATGTCAGAGAATCTGGAAAAGACAGAAAAGAATCTGCGTGACCTGATCGCGACCCTACGCGATGGGCACCAGGGGTTTATTGAACTCGAAAAGAACCTGAAGGACCCCGAGGCGCGCAAGCTGTTTCGTGAAGAAACGCTGGTACGCGCCGGGTTCGCAGCCGAACTCGAGAATGAACTGCATCATTTCGGGGTCAAGGACGTGAAGGTGCCAAGTTCCACCGCGGGTAAAGTGCATCGTGTGTGGGGCGAGCTGAGGGCCCGGCTGGGAGGTGGGGACCACGCGCTGCTGGGCACCGCCGAGCAGGGTGAGGATGAAACCAAGAAGATCTATGAGGAAGCATTGGCCAGCGAGGATTTTCCCCTGCCGTTGCGGGAGATTCTGCTCCGCCAGCAGAGGCACATCGAGATGGCTCATGATCGCGTAAAGGCGCTGCGGGACAGACTGGCAGCGTAGATTGCGGCATTCTTCGCCGATGGGATGGCTTGCAGCCATCCCCATCGGCTTTAGCGGAGAACACCGTCGGCAATAAGCTTGCAAATCAGAAAGCCCACAACCCCGCCAAAGAAGACTAACGCCATGCGAATGCCAGGCTCCCGGTTGACTTCCGGCACCAGGTCAGTCGCAGAAACGTAAATGGCCACTCCAGCAGCTACAGGCAGGCCGGCGCGCACCCAACCCGGAAAAAAGTTGATCACCAACACGCCGGCCAAAGTGGCCGAGGCAACGATCACAGCAGAGTTGAGCGCCGCGACACGGCTGTGCCCGCTGGCCAGCATGACCGAAGCTACGGTGAAGCCTTCCGGCAGTTTATGCAGCAAGATGGCTACGAAGATGATCCAGCCCAACCAGGAGGAAAGCACAAAGCCCGAGGCAATGGCTACGCCGTCGAAGAGAGAGTGAGCAGCGAGGCCGGCCACCACTGAGTTGCTGGTATGTGTGGAGAGAAATTCGCCATGATGGGTCTCTTCCCCAAAGTGAAAGTGCGGAGTGATGGTGTGCTCCAGCAGATGGATGAGGCAGTAGCCTCCTAGGACCAGCAGCGGGGTCCAACGGAAAGAAAGACGAAAGCTTTCTGGAATCATCTCCAGCAGAACGGCTGCGAGCATGAAGCCTGCGCCCAGGGCGACGAAGTAGCGAAGGTAGCGTTTCTCCCATTGGGTGCGTACCAGGATTAAAGCCCCTAAGACGTCAGCGAGCGCCGCGACCAAGCCAAGTACCAGTGAGAGTGAGAAATTGGACATGTCTTGCTTTTGAAGGGTACGGGCCAAAAAGGCTACAGGAAACTCATTTTTTAGAGGGCCGCGGCGGGAATGAAAAGGGTTTGTGAAAACCGGAAAAGAAACCGGAGGCCCCTCCTTGCGCCTATCGGCCACAACGGCCCTCAAAACCCTCCATCCGAATAACCAACTGCGAGGTGCGCCAATCAGCTACACCTTGTCATCCCGTGCGAACTCCGGATTTCCTACTACGCACCACTAATCGACGGCCACGTATGCGGCTTTCTTTGAGGAAAGCCGCGTAAGCTTTACAGAAACCACGAAGTTCGACAGGAAATCCGGAGGTAGCCGAGGGACCTGCTGTGCGCCTTTCGGCCACAACAACTCTATCTCGGGCAGATCGTCCCGGATAAACTCCGGACCATTCACAAAATGCTCTAGCCGCTGTGGCGAATGTGCATGACGTCGCCATCCTCAACCCGGTAGTCCTTACCCTCCAGCCGCAACGTGCCCTGGGACCGTGCGGCGGCTTCCGAACCAGCCGCGAGCAGCGTATCCCAGTGAATCGTCTCGGCCCGGATAAAATGCTTTTCGAGATCGGAATGGATGGCCCCGGCCGCCTCCTGGGCGCGTGAATGGACTGGGATGGTCCAGGCACGGCATTCATCTTCGCCTACGGTAAAGAAAGAGACCAAGCCGAGGAGCTCATAGCTCTTGCGGATGAGACGGCGCAGGCCGCTCTCTACCAAGCCGTAGGAGGAAAGGAATTCCGCCGCTTCCTCGTCGCTCATCTCCGCCAGCTCAGCCTCGACTTTGCCGCAAATGGCGGTGGCTCCCGCGTTGGGCCGCGAAGCCACCTCTTCCAGTTTGTATCGCGATACGGCAGATTCCAGATCGGCGCCCAAGGTTGTGCTCTCAGCGATATTCAGCACAAAGAGCATTGGTTTCTGGGAGAGGAACATGAAGCCGCGAATCAGCTTCTTTTCCTCCGGCGACATTTCCATCTCGCGCAACGGCTTCTCCTGCTCCAGTTGCTGCTTGCAGCGCAAGAGCAAGGCGTGCTCTTTTTCCAGGTCCGGCGTGCGCATCTTCTTCAGATCTTTTTCCAGGCGCTCCAGGCGCTTCTCCACCTGGGCAAGATCGGAAAAGATGAGATCGAAGTCGACATTCTTGATATCACGCAGAGGATCAATGCCTCCAACACGGGGAATGGAGTCGTCTTCGAAAGCGTATAGGACGTGGATGAGGGCATCGTTGTCGCGCAGGTGAGTCAGGAAGGCGCTCTCCTTGAGCGCTTCTTGCCCGACAGCAGCCACGTCAGCGTACTCAACCGTGGCATAGACAACTTTCTTGGGTTTGTAGAGGGCGGCGAGCTTGTCCAGACGCTCATCCGGAACCTTGGCCACGCCGAGGTGCGCTTCGCGCGGATTGGAGTAGGCCGGAGTTTCCACCTTCGACCGGGTGAGAATTTTGAACAGGGATGTCTTACCTACTTGAGGCAGACCGATAATGCCAGTTTTCATGGAACTCGCCGTCCAGGCAAAGGGCGCTTGCGCGCCGGGGATTTTTGTTGTGTCAGGCCTTGCGGCGCAAAAGTTAAGTATATCGCCTGGAGAGAAATGGGCGCCGGTTAGGGCAGGTGGGCAGGTTGGGCTAGATCTCTCGCGAAGAGTGCGTGGTAGCAAACAACGCGGCTAGTCCGCACAACAGTACCAGACCTTCCACGTGCACCGATCGCTGGTGGAGACGGTCGAAGATCTGGCGCCCGGGATTATCTGCTGCCACCGCGGCCACATTCCCGCCAACCGAGTCGCGCGCTGTATCCATGCGGGGGATGATGGAAAACTGCGAATACGCGGTGAGCAGCATCATCGCCAGCACCAGGACTCCCTGCGGAATGATTGTCCGGTAATGAGCTCTGGCCAAAACCGAGACCGCCAGAAAGATCAATCCGCAGACCAGCCCCAGCCAGTGGAGACGCACCAGAGAACCGCCGACGACCAGGCCGGCGGCATGAATGCCGGCAGCCGGAGCGGGAAAGAGTGGCGGCAGTTCACTGAAGGCGATCGGCGCCAGAACGGCCGCAAAGAAAACCAATGCGCCCAGCCAAAGGCCAAGCGACAGGTAAACCAGAGCATGGAGGGAGGTTCGCACGTGGCCTACATCGGGGCCCGGCCGGTGAGCCGCTCAATACGACGGGCCATCGGCGGGTGAGTGGAAAAGAGATTTGCGAAACTTGCGCCGCTGATTAAGGGCGCCACGATAAACAAGTGCGCAGTCGAGGCCGAAGCCTGCATCGGCAGCCGCTTGGAATAGGCATCGAGCTTTTGTAAAGCGCTAGCCAGGGCGTAAGGGTTTCCCGTGACATGCGCGCCGGTGGCATCGGCCTCGTATTCCCTGGACCGGGAAACCGCGAGCTGAATCAGGGTTGCGGCGATGGGGGCAAGAAAGAGCATGATAAGGCCGCCGCCGTCCATGCCTCGGCGCCCGTCCCGGCTGCCGCCACCACCGAAGAAGCTGGCGAAACGGGCTGTCTGCGCCAGCAGTGTGATTGCTCCGGCGAGCGTAGCGGCAATCGAACTGGTGAGGATGTCACGATTCCTCACATGCCCCAACTCGTGGGCGAGCACGCCTTCCAGTTCCTCATCGTTGAGCAGATTGAGAATACCCTGGGTGACCGCCACGGCGGCATGCTGGGGGTTGCGTCCGGTAGCAAATGCGTTGGGCGAATCGCTGGGGATGACATAGATCTTCGGCATCGGCAGCGCCATGCGCGGCAAGATACGCTCCACGATCTGGTAGACCCGCGGCAGCTGCTCCCGCGTGACCGGCTGCGCGCGATACATCGACAGCGCCAGCTTGTCGGAATAGAAGTAGCTGAAGAAGTTCATCCCTGCGGCGACGAAGAATGCCAGGATCATTCCATTGCGGCCGCCAAAGTAAGCGCCAATGAAGATGAGAAACAGGGTGAGCGCAGTCAGTAAAAAGGCAGTTTTCAAGGTATTCATAGCGCGGCACCTCCCGCACCTAAACCACTATGTATCTATTGTGTCATGTTGCCTGGCCAGGGGCGAGTGATTGACAAACCACGGCAGGGAATTTCAAATCTTGAGGAGAAATGCTAGACCCGGGTTGGTGCTTTGAGAAAAGCTTTTCTGGCCGCCGCGCTTACAGTTCTCGGGCTTGAGGTGCTTGCGCACACCGGCGTGCTCGCCGGGTTATTTTCTCCTAATTACCTGCCCCACCGCTTTTGCTACCTGCAGCAGCCGTGGCTGGTATGGACAAATGTGACCATGGATGGCTTGATCGCCATCTCCTACGCTTCGATTTTTGTAAGCCTCTTCTGGATTGCGGGCAAGTTACGCTCCCTTCAGGATCTGCGCACCTACCTATGGATCCTGATCGCGTTTGGCACCTTTATTGTCGCTTGCGGCGCCACCCACCTGATGGAGCTGATCACCGTGTGGTGGCCGGTGTATCCGATCTCTGCCGGAGTGAAAGTCCTTTGTGCCGCGGCATCGGTGCCCACGGCCATTCTCTTTGCACGAGCAGCGCCGGGGTTAGCGACCAATATTCGCCACTTTTTGCAGATGCTCAGCACTACCCAGCAGGAAAAGGATCAGGCGGTCGGCGCGCTCCTGGCGTCGGAAAAGCTGGTCGTCGCAGGACGCATCTCCGCCTCGATCAGCCACGAGATCAAGAACCCGCTGGACACAGCGGGCAACCTGCTCTATCTTCTCGCGGCAGATCCAAGAATGCCCAGCGACCTCGTGGCTATGGCCAAGACGGCATCATCCGAGCTGCGGCGGGCCGACGAAATCGCGCAAGGCAATCTTTCGCTCCTGCGGAAATCGACTGGCCCGGTCCAAATCTCTCTCGCCGAGCTTGTGGATAGCGTGCTGGACCTGCAGAAAGCTCAATTAATCGACCACGGTATCTCCCTGCAGCGAAGGCTGCGCGCGCCTTTGCCCTTGAAGGCGTATTCAGGTGAGTTGCGGCAGATCCTTGTCAACCTTATCCAGAACTCGATGGCTGCCATTGGCTCGCGCGGCCGCATTGTCGTTCGCGTCCAACTGCGTCGTTCTCTTGGCGCGAGCTATCCTGCGCCAAGGACCAGCAAGACGGGCGCCGATCCAGAAGCGGCATGGATTGGACAGCCCGGGTACTCCATCACCATCGCCGATACCGGGCCGGGCATCAACGCTAAACACCGGCCTCAGCTTTTCACCATGTTCTTTACCACCAAAGGGGATGAGGGTACGGGTATGGGGCTTTGGCTGGTGCGTTCCATGGTGGAGAAACAGGGTGGGCGGATTCGCTTCCGCTCGCGCACTGCCGCGGAAAGCGACAAGCCGGGAACCGTCTTCAATATCTGGATACCGTTGGAACCGGCGCCAATTGCAACTGCATCGGTTACGGAAAGCCTTTCCCCAGTGACAGCGACTTAAGCGTCGCCACACGGATTCAGGTCGGTTGTATCCATCCCTGCTTGACGCCAGGATTGCCGGCGGCGTCCAGGCGGCTCATCTGATCGCTGGTGAGTGTGATATCGAGGCCCGCTATGTTCTCGCGTAGCTGCTCGACTTTGCTGCCGGCAATGATAGGCAGGATCGCCGGCTCGCTCTGCCTCATCCAGGCAATGATGGCCTGCGAAGGGCTGCATCCGGCTTCCTTGGCCACCGCGCGCAGCGCACTCAACCGCTCCTCGGAGTCGGGACCGGCAAACTGTGCCGGCACCTCGCGATCAGAGCGGGTGTATGCCCCTTGCAGCAGAATCGAATAGCCGATCAGCGCAATCCCATGAGCTCGCGCATAGTCCTTCAAATCTTCGCTGATGAAGATCTGCGGTCCAAAATCGGCGCCGTGGCGAGGACGCAAGTAGGTATACCTCTGCTCCACGACCGCATAGCCACTCCACTGATGGGCCCTGCTAACCGTGTTCGCTTCCGCGATGCGCCACAGGGCAAGATTGCTGGCGCCGGCGGCACGCACTTTGCCCGCCTTGATCAAACGATCGAACGCTTCCATGGTTTCTTCAAGCGGCGTGTCGCGATCATCCCGATGCGCATAGTAAAGGTCGATCCTATCCGTTTGCAGCCTGTTCAGGCTCTTCTCGCATTCGCGCTCGATCTCACCTGCGCGTAATCCGCCCGCGCATCCATGAAAGTCAAATCCCAGCTTGGAAGAAACAACCATTTGCTCCCGGTTGCCCCGTTCCTTCATCCACGACCCGATCGTGGTCTCGCTCTCACCGCCCTTGCAACCCGGCAGCCAGCATGCATACATGTTCGCGGTGTCAATCAGCGTGCCGCCGTTTTCGCTGAAGAAATCAAATAGGCGGAACGAGGTCTCCCGATCGATTCTGCTTCCGATCAGATCGCTGCCCATGGCCAGCGCGCTGACTTCGATATTTGTCCTTCCCAGCTTTACCTTCTTCACGAACCAAGCTCCCCTGTCACGCTAATCGTTTAGGCATCCGCCGTCACATGAGTGGCCAGGATCACGCCGCCAATCATCACCGCCGCGCCGACCAGGTTAGGAATGGTGATTCGTTGTACTGGAGAACCGAGCCAGCCAAAGTGAGAAAGAATCATACCCCCCAAGACCTGGCCTGCGATCAGTGTGATGAACATGGCGCGCGCACCTACCTGCGGTAATAGCCAGGCGATCGCGAACACCAGGCAAGCACCCAATGCACCCGCGGTCAGCAGCAAGGGATGGACATCTTTAAATCCGTTCAATACACCCGCGCGCCAACCGGTGAGCCCGATGAGCACCGCGGTCGCGGCGCCGATGCACCAGAACACGGCGTTGCCCACGCGGGGATTGCCCAATGCGCTGCCCACTTTGCCGTTCATCGCCAGGTGAACAGCGAGAATGATTCCGAGGAATATCGTAAAGAAATAAAATTGGATTTTCATTGCGTTCTCCGAGACTCTAGAGCGACCTTGGGTGTACCTCAGGGGCTAGTGACTTTCCGCGGGCTGCGAGCCGTGCCCTGACACGAAGTGAATGGGCGCACTTCACGGTCATGGCGAATCATCTTCCATCTGCTTTGGGCTAAGTGGGTTCCCTTATGAACTATCTGATAGCAACAAGCTGCCAGCGCCATGACACTACACCGATTCCCGGCCGTCTGTCAAAAACGATAGCAGTGACAATAGAAGCCAACCAGCGCATCCTTCGCAGTGTTTTTCAAGAGCGGCTAGCGGCGAAGCTCAATCCTTTAGCAGGGCGTAAAATTCTTGACAGCTCACGAACGGCCGGTATAGTGTCGCACCAACTTATGTTTGGAATTAGTTCATAAGGGAACTTCAGTGAAGCTGGTGTTATCTTACTTCCCGCCCTCCATCTATCTCCAGGGAGAGTGCTATCTCGGTAGCGGGCGACTCTACTATAAGTCCGGAGCAGAGCGAAGTTATTCCGAGGTTAGTTCATGAAGAAGCAGGCAGAGCTCATTCTCCCCCATAAGCTACTCGTTGCATCTTTTGCCCTATGTATGAGCCTGGCTTTCATAAGGTCTGCGGCCGCGCAGGCCCCGGCCGCAACTGCAGCAGTTTCCGTCGACAAGGCCGCCGCGGAACGCGGCAAAGGGGACTT
Source organism: uncultured Acidobacteriaceae bacterium (assembly GCA_963743365.1). Classification (GTDB taxonomy): domain Bacteria; phylum Acidobacteriota; class Terriglobia; order Terriglobales; family Acidobacteriaceae; genus PALSA-350. Next base: position 39,212 of record CAVUQE010000002.1, on the reverse strand, counting down.
CTCTTCCAGTTGTTCGTTCTGTCATGGTTCCCTGGCTACGGGTACAGAACAGGCGCCCAATCTGCTTCGCAGCCCGCTGGTCTTTCAGGATCACAACGGAGACACGCTGGGGCCATTCCTTAAGCAGGGCCGTCCAACGCTCGGCATGCCCGCCTTCCCGACGCTGTCGCCGGACCAGGTTTCGGATATCGCAGCGTTTTTGCATTCGCGGATTCAGGAAACCCGCGGCAAGCGGCTCCCGGAAACGGCCTTGCTGGTGGGTGATCCTAAAGCCGGACTGGCCTACTTCAATGGTGCGGGAAAGTGCAGCACCTGCCATTCCCCCACTGGCGACCTGGCGCACATTGGATCGAAAGATCAGCCACTCGCCCTGACGACGGCCTTTCTAACGCCTCCGGCAAAACCGCTGCACGTGAACGTCGTGCTTCCATCCGGCCAGACGGTTTCAGGCAAGCTGGAGTATCTCGACGAATTTACCGTTTCGCTCTCGGACGATTCCGGCGTCTATCATACCTGGCCCAGGGATCACACTAGGTCCGTCGAGGTAGTCGACCCGCTGGCCGCACACAAAGCCATGCTGCCCCTCTATACAGACAAAGACATTCACGACCTACTGGCGTATCTGGTGACACTCAAATGAAGTGCAGGCCGATTCTGTTTTTGGTTTCGCTGTTATTGCCTGTCTGTCTTACCGCGCAGACCTTGGACCCGGAGGCACTGCGTCGGCCACCGACAGATACCTGGCCTACTTATAACGGCGATTATTCCGGCCAGCGCTACAGCACGCTTTCACAAATCAATGCCTCTAATGTCAAGACACTGGGGCTGGCCTGGACGCATCATGTAGATTTCGGCGCCGAGTCGTATGCCCAACAGGCAAGTGAGGGACGCAGAATCAAGTCGACCCCTTTGCTGGTGGATGGAGTGCTCTACTTCACCATCACCGACAACGTATGGGCCATGGATGCGCTCACCGGGCGAGAGCTATGGCACTATGCGTGGCCCAACAACCGCGCGATTCACGTAGCCAACCGCGGCGTGGGAATGTATGGCAGCTGGCTCTACTTTATGTCGCCGGACAATTACCTGGTCTCCTTGAACGCGAAGGACGGCACGGAGCGCTGGCGGGTCCAAGTCGCGGACGTAAAACAGGACTTCTTTTCCGCCACCTCGCCGCTGGTCATCGGCAAGCACGTCATTGTCGGTCCGGGTAACAACGACAACATCCGCGCATGGCTGGAGTCTCGCGATCCTGAAACCGGCGCCCTGCAATGGAAGTGGTGGGTGGACCCAGACCCGGGCGCGCCAGGCTCGGAAACCTGGGTAGACAATGCCACCATGGCGAAGGGCGGCGGATTCCCCTGGCTGACAGGCACCTACGATCCAGAATTGAATCTCTACTATCTCGGCACCGGTAACGGGGTTCCGATGGACCGGCCGCCGCATCCTACGCCTGAGGGAGATAGCCTTTACACCGCATCGATTGTCGCCTTGAATCCGGATACCGGAAAGCTTGTCTGGGCTTACCAGGTTACGCCGCACGATACGCACGACTATGATGCCGGCCAGACACCGATTATTTTCGATGGAGAGTTCCAAGGCAAGCAACGCAAGTTACTGGCGCAGGCTTCCCGCAATGGATACTTCTTTCTTCTCGACCGCGTAACTGGCGAGCACTTACTAACTACTAAATTCATGCCGGAGACTAATTGGGCCAAGGGCATCGATGCGCAAGGCCGGCCTATTCCGGACTACGCCAAGGATGCCAACCCGCCCGGAGCATTGGTCTCTCCGTATCCCATCGGCGCCACCAATTGGTGGTCGCCGTCCTACGATCCCAAGCTCGGACTGATCTTTGTCAATGCGGCTCGCACGTGGGCTTACTTTACCACCTCCGGTTATGGCCGTTTTCGCTCTCCCCCGGACTACGTGCTGGACGCCATCGATTACAAAACGGGTAAGGTGGTCTGGTCTCACGAACTGGGCGACAAGAGCGGAGTGCTTATCTCAGGCCTGCTGACGACTGCCGGCAATCTCTTGTTCGGTGGCGACTCACATGGAAACTTTTTGGCCATGGATCCGGCTACAGGCAAGACTCTCTGGCACGTCAACCTGGGACAGTTCGTCACCAATGCTCCCATGACTTACGAGCTTTATGGACGTCAGTATCTGTTGGTCGCTGCGAACGATACCTGGTTCGCGTTTGCGCTGCCTGAGGATGAGGACAAGAGTCATTAGGACGGTTAGGAAGGAAGAAAATGGAGCGCCGCGAATTTTTAAAAGGAATGGCCGCAGCCTCTGCGCTTTCTGCAGAGACGCTGTACGGCGCGCAGGCTAACCGGCCCGCGCCCCAGCTTCTGGCGCAGGATAAAGCGCCCTCCCGTCCACCAGACGATCCATGGCCCGGCAAGAAAAGAATTCTCGCCATCGCCGACCCGCAGGAATGGTACGACTCGCCTGGCTATCATCACGACTCGGCTTCGCATACGCTGGCCACTGTCGAGCGGTTGGGACGTGAGTCCGGCGCCTGGATCACGATCATACGCACCGACATGCATCTGCTGACCAAGCAGCCCATCGCCGGCTACAACGTTAGAAACCTGAACAACTTCGATGCCGTCTTCTATATGGGAGAAGGTCCCTGGAACATCACCGATCAGCAGAAGGCCGACCTGCTCTCTTTTGTTCACGACGACGGCAAAGGCTTCATCGCCGGCCATGCGGGCAACGGAGGGCACCTTCTGCTCTGGCCCGAATATGCAGAGATGATCGGCGGAAACCTGGTCGGCGAGTTTCCCTCCGCCGACATGCACATCGTGGTGGAAGATCCCAATTTTCCCGGGGTTCAGGGATTTCCCCGCGAGTTTACGTTTAAGGACCAGTACACCATCGTGGGGCCGAATTATTCTCGCGACATCGATCACGTCATCATGAGGATGGACCCGAGTAAGTTCCCCGAAGTCTTCGCCCAGCTCAAGCCGGAGCACGGCAATGGGGAACAATTGCAAGCCGGCCTCAAGCGGCTGGCTGCCCTGCGAAGCGATGGCGATTATCCTATTGTGTGGGCGAAAAAATACGGCAAGGGCCGCGTGTGGTACTCGACCTTTGGCCATCTCGAGGCAACCCTGGATGACGCGCGCATCCAGCAAATGTACATTGGAGCGATCAAGTGGGCTCTGGGCTTGGTCGATGCCGACATTACGCCTCGTCCCTTCCCCGCGGCAAATCATTAAAGCCCAAGTTACGAGGTGTAGATGCACATGAAGAAGATTTTCCTGGTGTGTTGCTTAGCTCTCTGCACGATGGCTGCCTTGCCATCTTCCGCCCAGACGCCGGCGCATAAGATTCGCGTTCTGGTGCTCACCGGGAGTTCGGATTGGTCACACCCCTGGCAGGGGACCGCGCCTTTCATGCAAGGTATACTCAACAATACAGGCCGCTTCGACGTCAAGCTCGAAGAAGAAGTCGCGGGCATCACATCGGCTACGCTGGCCAACTACGACGTCTTAATAGATTACTATTATGGCCCGCGCTGGCCGGAAGTAACGGAAAAAGCAGTGGAAGACTTTATTCGCTCCGGCAAAGGCATGGTCGGCGTCCACGGAATCACCTATGGCCCCTTCTTCGGCCAGGCCGGCGGAAGCCCAACCGAGCCTCGCCGGTTGGAAGGCGAGCCGTGGGGCGCATTTGCCGACATGATTGGAATGACCTGGAAGCTGGATAATATCGGCCACGCAACGCGCCATGTATTTGCCGTCGATTGGGTCGACAAGGACCATCCGATTAGCCGCGGATTACCGCCCACGTTTGTCGCCAACGACGAGCTCTATCACAAGATAGACCTCAAGCCCAACGCCCATGTGCTGGCAACCGCCTACGATGATCCCAACGTAAAAGGTGGAACAGGAAAGGTAGAGCCGGTGATCTGGACGGTTCCTTACGGTCAGGGGAGAGTAGTCATGATAGTCCTGGGCCACGATCTTCTGGCCATGAGTCAACCAGGCTTCATGGATGTGTTCGCGCGCAGCGCGGAATGGGCGGCAACCGGCGATGTAGCGCCTGGCGCTCCTGTTTTATCTCCGTCTACCAGCTTGATTGCGCCCCCACCCACCCACTAGACATTTATGAGAACCCTTCCCTTCCTCGTGATGACGTTACTAACTGCTTCCCCGGCCTTGATCGAAGCTGCGCCTGTCCCGCCACAGGCGGAGATCTCAAATACTTTGCTGCACGTGAAACTGTACCTGCCCGATGCCGAGCATGGCTTCTATCGCGGCACCAGGTTCGATTGGTCCGGTGTGGTGGCAGACCTGCAATACAAAGGGCATAGCTACTATGGTCCCTGGTTCACTGCCACCGACCCCAAGATTCCTGACTTCATTTACCAGGGCTCTGAAATCGTAGCCGGCCCGTGTAGCGCTATCACTGGCCCGGTGGAAGAGTTCGCAACCCCAGTTGGGTTCGACGAAGCCAAGGCCGGCGGAACCTTCCTGAAAGTCGGCGTTGGTGTCCTGCGAAAGCCTGATGGCGCAGCTTATAGCGCTTATCGGCTATATGAGATTGTCGACGGGGGTAAGTGGAGCATCAAGAAGAGCGCGGACGCGGTCGAGTTTACCCAGGAACTTCATAATGCTGCTTCCGGGTACGGGTATGTTTATCACAAGAAGCTAAGCCTTCTTGCTGGCAAGCCCATCATGGTCATTCAGCACAGCCTGAAGAACACTGGGACGCGCGCAATACATACCAGTGTCTACGATCATAACTTCCTGGTACTGGACAAACAGCCGACTAACGCCGGCTTCAGCATCACCTTGCCTTTTGCAGTTACCGCGAATCCGTTACCAGATAAGGCCTTGGCGGAGATCGAGAAGAATAAGATCTTGTACCGCAAGACGTTGACCGGAGAGGATCGCGTGTACTTCGCCATCGATGGCTTTGGCAAAAGTTCCGATGACTACAAGATTCATATAGACAATACCAACGTGCACGCTGGTATGACGATCACTGGAGACCGTCCGCTGGCCAAGATGTCGCTCTGGTCCATTCGTTCGGTGATCGCGGTAGAGCCATTTATCGATATATCGATCGAGCCTGGCAGTCAGTCGACTTGGAAATACGATTATGAGTACTACACCATTCCCAAGTGAAGCGGACTTGGGAACTGCTGAGCCCCACAGCAAGGTGTGCAATTAGCTGATCCGTTTAACCAAGAGTAAACCTTGGTTTCAAGGCTGAGTCTTGCTATTCGACTGGGTCGGCCTTATAGTGCAAAACATAGCTCTGGAGAAAGAGTTCAATCAGGAACTCAAGGTGCAAGGGAATGGCTTGGTTTTCTGAAACTACTAGCGTTTCCTAACCGTCTTCAAAAGCTAACCTGTTAGACGCCATTGCTAAGAGTAGAAAGGTCGATGGCAGCGGTAAGTTGTACCTGTCTTGAGTAGTGTAGGGACCTGCCAACATGAAAGCTCTTGTCAAATACGCGAGTGGCGAAGGGAATGTCGAAATACGGGAAGTTGAAGAGCCACGATGTGGAGACGATCAGGTCAAGCTTGAGATCGCCTATTGTGGAATATGCGGAACCGATCTTCATGTGCTTCACGACACCTTTCGCAACTATCCACCGGTAATTCTCGGACATGAGTTTTCCGGCACCGTGGTGGAAGTGGGCCGCAATGTAAATCACAACGCCACTCTAGGCGAAAGAGTCACCGGCCTCGGCGCAACCGCCGTAACCTGTGGCCAGTGCGAATACTGCCGCTCAGGATACTTCATCTTTTGCTCCAACCGCAGAGGGATGGGCCACGGTGTGAACGGTGGGTTTACCCGTTATGTGGTCATGCGTCCTGATCAGCTCTACCGGATTCCTGAGAATTTTTCCCTGGACGAAGCGGCGATGAGCGAACCGTTCGCCGCCGTGGTGCAGGCGGTCACGGAAATCACCAATGTGCGTATCGGTGACACAGCCCTGGTCTCTGGACCCGGACCCATGGGATTGCTTTGCCTGAAGCTGCTGGTAGCCGAAGGCATAAGGACCATCGTCGCCGGCGCACCGGGAGATCAGGAACGGCTAAATGCCGCGCTTCGCATTGGCGCCGCCGCCGTGGTTAACATCGGGGAGCAAAACCTCACGGAAGCGATTCAGGACCACACCAGCGGAGTCGGCGTAGACGTGGCCTTTGAGTGCGCGGGGCACCCCAGCTCGGTGCGCGGATGCTTGGAAGCGTTGCGTCCCATGGGACGCTATACGCAGGTGGCCATCTGCGGGCAGGATATTCAATTTCCCATCGATCAGATTTTCTACAAACAGCTGACCATGTCCGGTTCCGTTTGCTATACCGCGCGAACCTGGGAGCGCATGATGCGGATCTACGCCGAGGGTCGAGTGAGACTGAATGACTTGATCTCCAACAAGCTCCCCATATCGGATTGGCAAACCGCCTTTCGCTTATGCGACGAGAAAAAAGCTATTAAAGTATTGATGTATCCGGAGTAGTGGTCATGCGCAGCGGATGGTGCTGTTCTCTGCTGCCCCGGTACAGGAAAGCGGAGGAGCGCCATGAGCGAAACACTCGAAAAAACGGTTGCGTATAAAAGCCCCTTACATGAAATGACGCAAACCACCCCCACTTGCCTGTGGAACGACTCGGCCACCCTTTCCGAGCTGACCTACTCGATCGAGCACGGTGCGGTGGGCGCTACCTGCAATCCGGTGATCGTTCTGGATGCGCTTAAGAAAGAAGCTAATCTGTGGAACGATCGTATCCGCGCACTGGCGGTCGAGTTCCCGGTGGCAACCGAAGAAGAGATCGGGTGGAAGCTGGTCGAGGAGATATCCGCCAAGCGATCTGAGTTGCTACGGCCGGCCTTCGAAAAGTACCGCGGCAGAAACGGCAGGCTCTCCATCCAGACTGACCCTCATCTACTATCGCAACCCGGCCGCCCTTTTAGAGCAGGCCCTCCGTTTCGATGCGCTGGCGCCCAACATGATTGTGAAGATTCCGGCCACGCGCGCAGGGATCGCCGCCATCGAAGAGGCTACCTATCGCGGCATCAGCGTCAACGCGACCGTCTCCTTCACCTTGCCGCAATCCATTGCCGTAGCCGAAGCGGTTGAGCGCGGATTGAAGCGGCGCGAAAAGGAGGGCCAGGATATATCCCGTATGGGTCCAGTTTGCACCATCATGGGTGGCAGACTGGACGACTGGCTCAAGGTGTTGGCAGAAAAGCAGGATATTACCCTCGATCCCGGCCATCTGGAATGGGCAGGCGTCGCTGTCTTCAAGAAGGCTTACAAAATCTATCGCGAGCGCGGCTACCGGATCCGCTTGCTCTCCGCCGCATTCCGCAACCACATGCAGTGGAGCGAGCTGGTAGGCGGCGATGTGGTGATTTCTCCGCCCTACAAATGGCAGCTTCGCTTCAATGCCAGCGATGTGAGTGTCGCTGCGCGGATAGACAAGCCAGTCAATCCGGAAATCGTAGATGAGCTGCTGCAGAAATTTCCTGACTTTGGCCGCGCTTACAACGAGGACGGGCTGTCGCCTATCGAGTTCGATACTTATGGCCCGACAGTTCGCACGCTTCGCCAATTCCTGGAGGCGACGCACGAACTAGCGGTGCGGGTCAGGGACTTGCTGCTCCCCAATCCCGACAAGGCCTAAGCGCCGCGGCTACGGCGCTCGGGATGCTCAATTGATCCCCAGCCTACCGAGTCCGCGTGAGAATTGCCCCTCCAGAACTCAGTCCCCAAAAGCCTGCCCTGAGCTTGTCGAAGGGGACGGCTGAGAGTCATACGTGTCCGAACACCCGGTGGGAGCCCCCGCATTTATGCGGGGGAAGGAGCGCTTTAGCGCTCTGTGAAAGAGTCTCGACTCTGATCACGCGCTTTAGCGCTGGCAAACCAAATCCTCATGAGTCCCTGTGTGTGAGAACCTGCCGGTCCAGAACCGAGTCCCGAAGGAACGTTTGAGAGTCATACTCGTCCAAATTAACCTTTTTCGATCGGCTGGTTTCGACAACCCTCGTTGAAACAAGTCAGCTACCAAGGAAGTTCGCGATCAGTCCCGAAGGGACGGTTGAGAGTAGCCCAGGACGTTAGTCCTGGGTTTACATTCCCACCGAGACTAGTCCCGAAGGGACGACTGAGAATGCCCCAGGACGTCAGTCCTGGGCTTCGGCGTCTCACCACCAGCCTGGGCTGAGATTTAGCCGCTGCCCTGCATGATGAGAACGATCTGCGGTTTCCCTTTTAATTCGGCAGTGACACAGCCACCCCCCGCGGGATGAACGGCTGATGTGTCTTTGCGAGTGCGTATGCCGTTTTCTTTTTTCCGCGCCTGATAAACCATTGGGGTATCTCGGCAATAACTGCCGCGACAGAATGCTTTCACTAAGGCCTTAGCTCGCTTCGGCCACCGCTTTAGTTACAAGAGTTCATTACGGAACTCGTTGTTCTAAATACTTCTTGACACATCTTCGACGCCAACTATATGACATTATCGCGCATAAAACTGGCTAGCTAGCGTCGACTAATAGTTCGGTGTGGAACTAGTTAGTTATCGGCTGCGCCGGACATAGTGAAGGCCATAGTCGGACCTTTCGTGCCAAAGGCTTCATCGGCCATCGTTGACCAGACAGAGCAGTAACTTTAGGAGAGTCACCTGTGAAGAAAGCTCATAGCTCAAATAACCACAGAAGCATGCGTTATCTATTGCCAGTGTTCGCGCTGTTTCTCGCAATGTCGACAGCAGCCATATGGGCGCAAGCCGGCGGCGGATCCATGGTGGGAACGGTTCACGATCCGGCAGGTGCAGTCGTTCCGAACGCTACCGTCACGATCACCAACACCGATACCAACACTACCTACCCGGTGGCCACCAACGGGGACGGCCGCTTCCTGTATCCACAGTTGCCGGTCGGCACCTACAAAGTCAGCGTGTCTGCGCCGGGCTTCAAAGAAGCCGTTCAGGAAGGCATTACGGTTTCGATTGGAACTACCAGCAACCTCGACATCGCCCTCCAGGTAGGCCAGACGTCCCAGTCGGTGACAGTCACCGCGAACGCGCAGCAGATCCAGACGGAGAGCTCCGACGTAGGGACCACGGTCCCCGGGAAGCTGATCGCGCAACTCCCACTGAATTTCAGTGGTGTGATTCGCAGCCCCCTCGAGTTCATGACGCTGACCCCGGGCTTTCAAGGAGATTCAACGGGTAACGCCCAATCGCAGGCTAGCTTTAAACTCAACGGCGCGGGAACGGGGCAAGCGGACGTGATCCTGGATGGCTCGTCGATTCAGCTGGCTTCCCCGAACTACCAGTGGAACTTCGGCATCAGCGTCGATGCAGTTTCTGAATTCAAGGTACAGACCAGCACCTTCGCGGCGGAATTCGGGCGCACTGGCGGCGGCTTCGTCAACGTGGCCTCCAAGTCGGGAACCAATGAGTTCCACGGCGCCGTGTATGACCTGCTGAAGAACGCGGCGTTTGACGCCAACAGCTGGCAAAACAACCACACCGGCGTCGGCAGGCAGAACGATACGCAAAACGACTTTGGCGGATTTGGCGGCGGCCCGGTATTTATCCCCAAAATCTATGACGGCCGTGGCAAGACTTTCTGGTTCTTCAGCTATGAAGGCTTTCGCTTCAAGTCCGGTGGCCCGGCCCTTACCTCGACGGCAACGCCGGCTATGTGGAACGGAGATTTTTCCCAGGTCCTGAACGGCGAGACCATCAACGGCGTCACTTACCCGGCACAGAAAATCTATGATTACACAACCTGCTCGGGAGCCAACCTGGGCAAGCCTTGCCAAGCGTTTCCCAACAACCAGATTCCAGCCGACAGGCTGGACCCGTATGCCAAGGCCTTCATTCCCTATCTCCCGGTAGCCACCAATCCCAACCAGCCTTTTCAGAACCTGGCATATACCCTGCTGGCGCCCATCAACAACGATCTCTATTCGACCCGCATCGACCAGAACATCGGGCAGAAGAACAAGATCTTCGGCAGCTATGCGCAGGCGGATTTGCCCATCATCGACATTTATTCGTATGGGCCGAAAGGGCTCTACGACCAGAGCTTCGGCAGTACAACGACTCACTATGTGCGCATCGGTGAAGACTACGCCATCACGCCCACGCTCTTAAACCACTTCAATGCCGGTTATACCCGCCGCTTCCGTATCGAGCAAGGTGAAGGCGGTGTTGGATCATGGGCGGATAAGATCGACTTTCACGGCTACTACCAGGACATTCTTATCCCCAACAACGGCATCCAGTACATCCCCGCAACCGGGGCCGGGATGCCCACACCTCCAGGAGACAACAGCTCCTTCATCGACAATAGCTTCCAATGGGACGACTCGGTCTCGTGGGTGAAAGGCAACCACAACTGGAAGTTCGGCTTTGTGTACCGGCGTCAGGGCTTCAACTCGAACTACAACAGCAATGCGGCTCCGGATTTCGGCTTCGACAACGTTTTGACTTCCGCTGGAAATCTGGCAAACGGCAACCCCGTCGATCCGAACTCCGGGTCGGGCGCGGCATCCTTCTTTCTCGGGGCAGCGTCGAGCGGGACGGTTGGCGGCGCCCAAAACGCTGCGATGCGCGTACACGGTTGGGGGTTCTACGCCCAGGACGACTGGAAAGTTAGCCCAAAGCTAACCATGAACCTGGGCTTGCGCTATGAGATCCCACAGCCAGTATTTGAGGAGAAGTGCAGGACATCTCAAGTCAATCCAACCTTGGCCAATCCCGGAGCCGACGGCCTGCCTGGTGCGTACGAGTTTCAGGGAACTGGCCCAGGCAGAGACGGCAGATGCTCCCCGATGAACCAGTATTGGGGATCATGGGGTCCTCGCGTCGGCTTTGCATACCAACTCGACCCTCGGACGGTGTTGCGCGCCGCTTACGGCCTCTACCAAACCCCGCTGAAGATATCCAACTTCGCCAACACCGACAGTCTGGGCTTCTTCGCCGCCGGATATAAATGGCCTACCCAGGTCAACCAACAAACTCCTTCCGTTATCCCCAGCACCGTCGAAGCTTATCCCGGATCCATTCCGCCAACCATCACCCCAACAGCCCTGAACGGTAACGGTGGCGGCGGGGGTGCGGCGAGCGGCGGCCCGGTCTTCCTACCCAGCAGGCTCGCCAGGCCTGGCGACGTCAATAACTGGACCCTCGACGTACAGCGCGAGTTCCCGGGCCAATGGCTCGTCGACATGGCATACGTCGGAAACCATGGAAGTCACTTGCAGGCATTGCTGAAGGATCCCAACGTGGCTCCTGAATCAGCCCTGGTATACGGCAACTGCCTGGCGGTTCCACTCGCGGGATCCGCGGGCAACCCGGCTTGCGCGGGGCTACCGGCTGTTGGCCTCCCGTACACGAACTTCCAAAACGACTTTGGCTCTGGGGCTACGGTTGCTCAGGCTCTGCGGCCTTTCCCGCAGTACTCGACCGAAGACCTGGACACGTCGTTCAGCGCCAATCCATGGGGCAATTACAGTTACGAAGCACTGCAGATACAAGTAACCAAGCGCTACGGGTCTGGTTTGACGATCTTGAGTAACTACACCTGGTCGAAGAACCTTACCGACGCCGATTCGGACTATGCCCCCCAGGAAGCGTGGAATGGCGGCGTCGGCGGCATGTTTGATCCCTATGATCCCAGAAAGGAAAAAACTTACAGCGAATTCGATCAACCGCAGCAATTCAAAATTGCTTACACCTATGAGCTTCCTTTCGGAAAAGGAAAGAAGTGGGGGGGTAATGTCAACAAATTGACCGATGCGGCAATCGGCGGCTGGACGTTAGGCGGTGTGGATACCTACGCGACCGGCTTCCCTCTCTTCGTGCAGGAAAACAACTGGACCGCTGGTACCTTTGCGGGTGCAGCAACGGGAGGCAACGCACGGCCTAACGTAGTCCCAGGGACAAATCCCAGCGCCTTCTTTGGTCATCTTGGGAAATATCAGTTTGGGACAACTGCCAAGATCAACGCAGCCGCCTTCACCCAGGCGCCAAACTATACGTTCGGAGACGCTCCTAAAACGTTGGGGAATGTACGCAACTTCACCCACAAGCAAGAGGACCTGCAAGCTTCCAAGCGCATCCCGCTGTTTACGGAACGGGTCAATTTCCTCTTCCGATTCGACGCGTTTAACATATTCAACCGACACAGCTTTGGTTGTATGGATTACCACATAGGCGATCCATCGTTCGGGCAATTCCAATGCGGTACCGGCCCCAACGCGGAAACCAACAACAATGAGTCGGGCATCGTCTCGTCGGCTCGAACGTTACAGGCAAACTTCCGAATAACGTTCTGATGTAAATGGGGTCGGGGAGGGCTGTCGCTGCCTCCCCGGCCCCGTTGTCAAGTGTGGTATACAGAATGGCAGTGTCCAAGGGGGAAAGCGCGACCGAGCATTTCACTTCTGCACTCGACAAGGCAAACCATGCTGACGCGGCTTTCTCTCAAGGAAAGCCGCACCTCGCTTCGGTTGATTGTTCAGCGTAGAAGTAAAATGCTCCAAGCTTCCCCCTATTCTTTTTCTGCTGTCACCGGGCAAGGCCATGCGTTGTAGTAGTCATCGGTTTTTGATTATCGGGTGTTCCGCCCTCTGCGCCTTCTCTTTCCTGCATTGTCAGATAATGGCCTGGGCCCAGGATGCTGACGCTGCTGCGGCGCAGCACTTCGCCGCAGCTCACCAGGCGCAGGATGCGGGAAACCTCGATCTCGCGGCACAGGAGTACCTCGCTGTCATTCGTCTTCGCCCCGATGTGGCGGAAGCCTACGCAAGCCTGGGGCTGGTCTACAACGCGCAGGGAAAATTTGCGGAGTCGGCGCGGGCCCTGGGCAAAGCCGAGAAGCTGAAACCTGCTTTGCCTGGCGTAAGCCTCTACCTGGGCATTGACTACGAAAAGCAACGCCAGGCAGCTCTGGCGGTTCCACAACTGCTCGAGGCCGTCCGCCTGGAGCCTTCCAATAAGGAGGCACACACCTGGCTGGCAAGAGCCTTGTGGGACGATGGCCGAACTGAGACAGCATTCGAACAGCTGCGCCAGTCCGCTTCCCTTTTTCCCTCCGATCCGGCTCTTCTGTTGGACTTGGGTGAAGCCTATCGCAAAGCAGCCGATCTGGGCATCGAGCGCATGCTCAGCCGTTCAACCGGTACACCGCTGCTGCATCAGGTCTACGGCGATATCTATAAGGATGAGCATGCGTGGGAGAACTCACTGGCTCATTACTATCGGGCGCTCGATCAGGATCCAAAGTGGCAGGGTGCGCATTTCGGATTGGGTGAAGTTGCCTTCCACCGCGAGAAACTGGATGCCGCCGCACAGGAGTATCACCGGGAACTGGAAGTGAATCCAAGCTCCGCAGCTTCTCTGGCGAGGCTTGCCGAGATAGCGCTGCTCCAAGGAAAGCCCGGCGAGGCTCTGCCTCTATTCAGCTCTGCAATTCACATCTCGGCATATCAGCCAGCGAATGCTCTGGGACTGCCGCGACCCTACCCAGCCGCAAGCGAAGACCTGGGTGAAGCTGCGCAAGCGCAGTTGCGCACCTGCCTGCCCGGCTTGGAAGGGGCTCCGGCGAGTCCTTCCCGCAGCCTGGCCTTGGCGCTTGTCCAGGCGCGGCTGGGGAATACGGATGCATCGCTCTCGGCTTGGAATGACTTCACCAACAACGCGCCCCATTCGATTCCTGCCGATGCCTACGCACGCGGACTGGACAATTTCAATCGTCAGAATTTCGAGAAGGCCGCCGGTGATCTGAACGCTTGGCTCAAGTTGCACCCGAACGACGGCAGAGCTGATTACCTATTGGCCCGGACCTATCGCAATCTCTCCCTCGCTACGCTCGAAAAGCTACTGGCCACCGCTCCGGATTCATATGCCGCCCATGAACTCCTGGCGCAGACTTACCAAAACGCGGAGCAGGATGCCAAGGCCCTGGCGGAATATAAAGCCGTGGAAAGCATCGTGCCCAATTTGCCTGGAGTGCATTTCTCCATCGGTCATCTCCTTTTGAAGACAGGTCAGCAACAAGAGGCGCTGGCCGAATTGGAAGCAGAGCTGCGCTTAAACCCGGACCACGCCGGAGCCAATGCTGAGTTGGGAACGATCTTGCTCAATCAACAGGATGCAGCCAAGGCTATCCCGCATCTGGAAAAGGCACTACAAGCAGATCCGGATCAATGGGCCACTTATCGCGACCTGGGCAAGGCATATTACATGCAAAAAGACTTTCCCAAAGCAGAAGTGGCACTGCAGCACGCTGTTCGCCACGATCCTGAGGGGCAGGCCCACTTCCAGCTCGCTCTGGTGTACCGTTCCCTGGGAAAGAAAGAGGCGGCGAATGAGCAATTCGAGATCGCCCGCAAACTCAAGCTCGAAGGTCTGGCGCACTCCGAAACACAAATGAACACTCTGGAATCCGTGCACCAATGATCGGTCGCCGGGGGCGGTTTTTCAGTTCCTGTGCTGCGATGAGAGCCGTGAGGCGTCGCTTTCTTCAGGGGAAACCAGCAAAAACGTTCTTCGCTTCGCTTTGTAAAATGTGCGGGACCATCATCCTCGCGCCGCTGGTTCTCTCCTTGGCCGTGCTGGGACAAACCGATTCACTCCAACGTGGCCTTGAGTTATTTCGCCAGGAGAAGTACGAAGCGGCGCTGCAGCAATTTGAGGAGGCAAGGCGTTCGCAGCCCAACAATGCCTCGATCGATAACTTTATCGGCATCACCGAGACAAAACTCGGCCGCATGGATGAGGCCAATAAGGATTACGAGACCGCATCCCGTATCGACCCAAAGCTTGCCGGCCCGCACACCAACCTCGGGTTTAACTATCTCAGCAAAAAGCAGTACGCGCTGGCAGAAAAGCAATTGCGGACGGCTTTGGCTCTCGATGGCGCCGACCCCTTTACGCACTACTACCTCGCCGTTCTTTACCTGACTACGGCGCGCGAAAAACAAGCCCTACCGCATATCGAACCTGCCATCACGCTGCTCGAAAATGATCCCGCAGCAGCCTTGCTAGCTATCAAGGCATGCCTCAACTCCGATTCTCCCGCGGAAGCATCTAAGCTTATCGATCTGGTAGAGCAGCATGCGAGATTTTCTGCGGAGCAGGAGTACGAGCTAGCCAAATCGCTCGAGGAGCGGCAAATGTACGTTGAATCTGCGGCGAGCTTTCGGCGCATCGCAGAGATCCAGCCCTCCTGGCAGAACCAGTACAACCTTGCTCTTGCCCTGGTGAAGGCCAAGCAGACAAAGGAAGCGCTACCCCTCCTTGCCTCCTTAGCCGCGGAGCATGCAACCGACGCGAACCTGCTGAGCAATATCGCGTCCGCCTACGAATCAGCGGGGGAAAGTTCGCTGGCCCTTGATGCGTGGCAGAAAGCCATCGCCGCCGACCCGGCCAACCCCGACCGCTATCTCGACTGCACGCGGATGCTGATCGATTTGGACCGCTATAAAGAGGCGACCGAGATTGTCCAGCGTGGTATTTCCTTGGTTCCCGATGATTATCCGTTGACCATCCGTTTGGGTGCGATCGAAATGATGACCGGAGATCACGCCCAGGCCCGCCAAACCTTCCAAAAAGCGATTGCAGAGCATCCGGCGCTTGCCCTGGGCTACGTGGCGGTGGCGCAGAGCTACATGAAGGACGGGAAAGATGAGGAGGCTTTGAAGGTGCTTACGGATGCGCGGGCTTCGGTCCCGCGCGACTTTGCGCTGGAATATGTCTTCGGCCTGGTTTCGTTTCAGCTGGGCCAACAAAAGCAGGCAATGGAAGCATTGAAAAGCGCGGAGGCGCTGCAACCGGCGGTGGTGGAACCACACTATCAGCTGGGCCTGCTGCATATGAAGATGCAAGACTGGAAAGATGCGCAGGCGGAATTTGAGCAGGTGCTTAAGTTGGACCCCAACAATGCATCCACTTATTACCAGCTTAGCCGCACTTACCAGCGGCTGGGAGAAACCGATAAGGCTCAGCAGACGGCTAAACAGGCAAGCCTGCTCACCAAGACGCAACGGGAAGATGCGATGAAGACGCAACAATTGCGCTTCGGCATCCCTAATCAAAACTAACAGTTCAATACGGAACTGTTACTGGAAAAAATCTCTTGACACTCCTATAAGTGCAACGATATGAACTTACTGCACCTGGAATTGCAGCTTTTTTTAGTTCATTACGGGACTCAATGACAGAAGCACCGATCATCATCAACGCTCACATTCAGGCCGCCCCTGGTCATGAAGAGGAGCTCGGTAGCGCATTGCATGCGCTGGTTGCTCCCAGCCGCAAGGAACCCGGAGTGCTGGTTTACGAACTCCATGTCGACCCTGAGAATCCTGGCAGGTTCATGTTTTATGAGAAGTTCGCCAGCCAGGCTGCGCTCGATCTGCACCTTGCCTCGCCCCACTTTGAGAACTTCCAAAGTTACCTTAAGGCGAAACGCAATCCAATTGCCGAACAGACGGTAACCAGATGGCAGAGCTTCAATTGAAAAGGATGACCAGTGAGCCCCGAAAACGGATACACGCCTCCTGATGAAATGCCACCGGCGCCCATACATCGGGTGCTGGTTGGACAAAAGGCATTGGTGACGGGAGCAAGCAAAGGGCTTGGCCAGGCCATGGCCATCGGATTTGCACAGGCCGGCGCAGATGTCCTGGTGAATTACAGCACAGACGAACAAGGCGCCCGGCAAACTGCGGCGATCATCGAGCAACACGGCGGAAAAGCAATAATCTTCAAGGCTAACGTTTCCCGTGAAGACGAAGTAAAGGCCATGTTCGATTGCATGTTTGAAAACTTCGGCAGACTCGATATCTGCGTGCCCAACGCCGCCATACAACTGAATGCCAAAGTAGACGAGATGACGCTGCAACAGTGGCAAACCGTGATCGATGTAAAC
Organism: uncultured Acidobacteriaceae bacterium; assembly: GCA_963743365.1. Classification (GTDB taxonomy): domain Bacteria; phylum Acidobacteriota; class Terriglobia; order Terriglobales; family Acidobacteriaceae; genus PALSA-350. The sequence continues at coordinate 22,286 of CAVUQE010000002.1, read as the reverse complement.
CTTACGGGCATGTTTCTCTGTGCCCGGGAGGCAATTCGCGCGTTCAAAAGGCAAGGAATCGATCGCTCGATTTCCTATGCCTGCGGCAAACTTATCTTCATGAGCTCGGTGCATGACATCATCCCCTGGGAAGGCCATGCGAACTACGCGGCGGCCAAAGGCGGTCTGATGTTGTTTATGAAGAGTCTCGCGCAGGAGGTGGCTCACCTGCGCATCCGGGTGAACGCCATCTCGCCGGGTGCGATTCGGACTCCCATGAATGTTGAAAAGCTGACCACGCCGGAGATCTTCGAATCGACACTGCTCAAGCTGATACCCGCCAAACGGATCGGCGAACCGGGAGACATCGGGCGGGTGGCAGTGTGGCTCGCCTCCGATGAGTCGGACTACGTGTACGGAACAACGATCTATATTGATGGCGGCATGACCCTTTATCCGGGCTTCATCGGAGCCGGTTAAATGAAGTTAGCGGCGATCTTCATCATGGCGGCTTTACCGGCTGCGGCGCGGGCTACGACTATCACGGTGACGATTACCGGAACTACCGGCGAAATCAAGATCGGCGAAGGACCTATCTTCGGGCATAGCTCTTACCAGAAGATTCCTCCAGGGGATCCCTTTGTGTTGACTTATACCTTCGATGACCAGAGAGGAAGACAAACTATCTCCGGGATCAGCGGGAATACCATCACTCAATCGGAGATAGAAAATACGGCCCTCTCTTCGCCAGGAACCAACGCTGTTCTACAAATTGGTAGCGCGGTATGGGAGTTTGGAGCATCCACCCACTCCCACGTGACACTCCGGACTTCCAGCGGCAACCAGGGCGAGCAGTTCGTGTTCACCACCCAGGCGGGCAGCAACCGCGTCTCCTCTCAGATCGTTCCCGCAAAGGGCGGCTATTGGCCGAAGAACGGCGACTGGCGCTCAAGTTTCATTTCCACTTCGCTCGACGGCAGCACTGCTTCCTTTTCCGCGGATAACGATCGCGTATCCGCCAGCGGGAGCCTCGTCCCCTCCTCCATCACGGTCACCGGAGTCGATCTTGATGGCCAGTGGCTGCGCGATGCGAGCACCGCCGCAGGGCCCGGTCTTGCGACCGGGAAAGGAAGTGGCAGCTGGCCCATGCCTCGCCTCGTGGGGGCTACATCGTTGAAGAGGTAACCAGAACCATCCTGGGAACAAAACCGGATGGGTCGGCAATCACGCCTTCTTCCGTCAAATACTGGCAGGCGTGGCAGGTTCCCGCTGGATCGAACGCCCCAGAGAATGCAGTGGACAGCTTCCCAAATCCAGCGCCGTCTGGCAGCCGGGGAGAGGACACCGTGTCGGCTGTCGCCCGATTTTATGAGGGTTTGATTCTGCCCCCCGCCTTTGCCGTGGGAAACAGCCCTTACGCGGGTGACCGCCTGTCGTCGACAACCGATCCCAAGTTATCCACCAGCAGCGCGACGCTGCCTGTTACAGCCGGCGCGACCCTGCACTTCTGACCGGGCAGCGGAAAGAAAGAGGTTCCCATTGCTTTTGCAAACCGTCGGGAAAATATGGATTGTAATGATGGCGGTGGCTATTCCCGCGTCCGCGGCATTCCATAAGCCGGTTCAGACCGCCAGTGGCGCGCTCCAGGGCATCGCGGGAAAGGACCCCTCGGTTACCGTCTTTCGCGGTGTGCCCTACGCTGCACCGCCGATCGGCAATCTTCGTTGGAAAGCGCCTCAGCCCGCGCATTCATGGGCAGGTATTCGCCGCGCGAATGCCTTCGGAAATATCTGCGTGCAAAATGCGCTCAAGCCCGGTTCCTTCTATCAAGTGGAGTTCTATGAGAGTCCGGAGCCGATGAGCGAGGATTGCCTCTACTTGAACATCTGGACCGCTGCATCCTCTGCTTCTGAGAAGCGTCCGGTCATGGTTTGGCTTCACGGTGGAGGCTTTGTCGAGGGCTCTGGTTCTCTCCCATCGTTCAACGGTGAGGGTCTGGCCAGCAAGGGCGTTGTGCTGGTAACCATCAACTACCGTCTTGGCGTCTTCGGCTTTCTTGCTCATCCCGAGCTCACCGCGGAGGATCCCGTTCATGCCTCCGGCAACTACGGCATGCTCGATCAACTGGAAGCGCTGAAATGGGTGAAGGCGAATATCCAGAAGTTTGGTGGGGATCCGGAGAATGTCACCATCTTCGGACAATCCGCAGGAGCCTCCTCGGTGCTGAACCTTTGTGCCTCGCCGCTGGCCAAAGGCTATTTTCGTCGCGCCATCGTGCAAAGCGGCGGATTCATGCCTGCGGAAGACCTGAAAACCGCCGAACAGACTGGCGTGAGTTTTGCCAAAAAGATGGGTGTCGCTTCCCTTTCTGAATTGAGAAGCAAACCAGCTGCGGAGATTCAGCGGGTCGCGATCCCTCCTCCAAGCGGCACGGGCGCGAACATTTCCAGGTTCTGGCCCATTGTCGACGGCTATTTTCTGACTGCCCCTCCACGCAATGTCTTCCGCGACGGAAAAGAAAATACTCATTCCCTGCTGGCCGGTTCCAACGCCAACGAGGGCACAACCTTCATTCCACCCACCCTTACCGATAAGCAATGGAAGAGCCAGATCGAGACCCGTTACGGCGCGCGCGCCGAAGAGTATTTCAAGCTCTACCCGGCAAGCTCAGACCGCGAGGCATGGGAGGAGGCGACCAATGCTGTACGAGACCTGATGGCACGAACGGCGTTAGAGGTGGCCAGATTCGAAAAGGGCCAGAAGACCTACGTCTATTATTTTGATCGCCGGCCGCCAGGTCATGACAGCGATCACTACGGCGCCTATCACTCCGCGGAGCTGGTTTATGTCTTCAACAATCTGGACTCCGTCAAACGGCCCTGGACAGAAACCGACCGCAAGCTGGCCGATACGATGTCGAGCTACTGGGTTAACTTCGCGAGGAGCGGAGATCCGAACCATGCAGGCCTTCCCCACTGGCCGGCCTTTGGTGAAACTTCAGATCGAGGTTTGGAACTGGGAGTCGAAGTAAAGCCCGGAACCATGCCACCCACCGAAAGACTGGACGCCCTAAGGAAGGAGGGTTTCGATTCCATGTTCTAAACGCAATATTCCCCGTTTTCTAGGAAAAGTTCCTCACCGAACTCTTTTCAGAATATTGACATTAAGTGCTACTATTCGTCGCGGAAGAAATTGGACCAGAAAGATGAAGAACAAACCTGACACAAATCGTGAAGAAGTCTCTCGCAAAATAGATAAGTATTGGGTCCCTATTATTGCGAAGACGATCGAGCTCCTTGACTGTTTCGGTTCTGCGGCCGAATCGCTGACGCTGGAAGAAGTGGTCAAGAGGACGGGAATACCGCACACCACTGCCTATCGCATTCTGCATACCCTGGTCTTGCGGGATTACCTCACCCAGTCCGGCCGCCAGTATCGGCTCAACCGGTTGCGCCGCAGATTGCGGTTTGGCTTTGCCAACCTTTCCAAACACATTTGTATTGCCGTCGAAATCCAGCGCAGTCTGGAAAAAGCGACCGCCGCTGCCGGAATCGATCTCGTGGTGTGGGATAACGATCGCAATGCGGATACGGCGATTCGCAACGCCGAAGCGATGGCCGACAGCAAGGTCGACCTGGCCATCGAATTTCAGCTGTACGAGCACGTGGCGCCGGTGATCTCGGATATTCTTTCCCGCTCGGAGATTCCTCTCATCTCTCTGGTGAACCCGCATCACGGCACAGTCTATTTCGGCGTCAACAATTATCGTGCCGGATTCTCCGCCGGGGTCGCGCTGGCGGACTACGCCATCAAGCACTGGAATTCCGAAGTGGATACGCTTCTGCTTCTCGAATCACCCCGTGCCGGCAGAACTATTCAGAGCAGGTTGGTGGGCGCGTTACAAGGGGTTCAGGAACGGCTCGGACCCTTGCCTGAGAAATGCATCGTTCACCTCGATGGCGGTGGCGACAAAGCGACCTCTCAAGCGGCCGCAGCCGGCGCCTTCAAGTCCAGATCGAGAAAGCGGGTCCTGGTCGTCGGGATCAATGATGAAAGCGCCATCGGCGCCGTGGACGCAGCCAAGCAGGCCGGAAACGGCACTGACATCGCCATTGTCGGCCATGGGGGAAGCATGGAAATCATGGATATTGTCGCTAAACCCGACAGCCCATGTATCGGCACTGTATTCTTCCACGCAGAGCGTTACGGCACCGATCTGCTGAGCTTTGCCTTACCGATCGTTCGCGGACGATCGGCCCCTGTTGTCCACTACGTGCCCCATGAGTTCATGGGGAAAGATGCCTTGATGCGAGAGCGCCGAGCCCTCCCGTCCTAGATCCTGGCGCCCAAAAGGCGCTGGTAAAGATTGGAATGTGATTTGGAAAAACCAAAGGTTGCAATTTTTGGAATCGGCTTCATGGGCCGCGTCCACACCGAGGCGCTGCGCCGCCTGGGCAACGTAGAAGTCGTCGGGGTTGCCGGACGAACGGCCGAGGCGGCGCGCAAATTCGCCGACAACCTCGGCATTGAGCGATCCACCGGCAATTACCAGGATCTGCTCGCCGACGCGGACATCACCGCGGTCCACATCTGTGCTCCCAACGATCTGCATGCCGACATGGCGAATGCCGCCATGCAAGCGGGCAAACACGTCTTGTGCGAGAAGCCGCTGGCTTCCTCGGTCGCGGAAGCCAGTTCCATGATCGCGTTGGCCAAGCAAAAGGGACTTGCCAATTGCACTCTTTACAACGTGCGCGCGTATCCCCAGGTGCAAAATATGCGCAGCAGGTGCGAAGCGGGCGAGTTTGGCGATATCTATGTCGTCCAGGGCACGTATTCGCAGGACTGGCTGCTCTATGACACCGATTGGAACTGGCGCATTGAACAAGGACCGTCGCGCACCTTCGCTGACATCGGGACCCACTGGTGCGATCTAGCCGAGCACATCACCGGGCAGCGCATCACTTCCGTGTGCGCCGATCTGCATACCTTCCACAAAACGCGTAAGAAGCCAAGACACTCCGTCGAGACCTTTACCGGTAAGACACTTCAGCCGAGTGAATACGACGAAGTGCCCATCAAATCGGAAGATTTCGGCGCGATGATGTTTGCCATGGGCGAGAACACAAGAGGATCGCTGACCGTGAGCCAGGTCTCCGGAGGACGCAAGAACCGTCTGTTCATTGAAGTCTTCGGTTCCAAAGCCTCCGCGGCGTGGACGAGCGAAGCTCCCGACGACCTCTGGATCGGCCATCGCAATGCGCCCAACGAGATCCACATCAAAGATTCTGTGCTCATGCTGCCGGAAGCCCGAAGCTACACCGATCTACCGGGCGGCCACGCCGAGGGCTATCCTGACACCTTCAAGCAGATCTTTCGCCGCTTCTACAGAAGAGTCATGGATGCGAAGGCGCCGGTCGATTATCCCACCTTCGAGGACGGCATTCGCCAACTGCGTGTTCTCGATGCCGTGCTCGGGAGCTCGCAAAAAAAGGCCTGGGTGACAGTACAAGACTGAGTTGTCGCAAAGAAATGAAAATCGCTGATCACCTGCGGCTCCGTCCATCCCCTATAACGGCTGCTGAGGTAAGCACTACTCTTCCATTTGTCATCCCGAGCGCTGCCGAAGGACCTGCAGTTCACTCGACCAGCGACGAACGTTGGGTGCCCCATTCAAGCCCTGTCTTGGGCTTGAGTGGGATTCGCAGTACTCAACGCTCAACTCTGTCCCTTGTCAGAGGGAGCGAACTAGGGATTTCCTACGACGCGGCGCTCATCAACGACCACAGAAATGTGTTTCGGCCGAGCGTCTACGTCCGCTCTCATGGGAGTACTTTCGCATGGTGCCGGTAAGCGTAGCACTCCTCCTGGCACTTCTCGGATTCTTCCCCGCTCAGCATGATAAATATGCGGGAGACGCAGCTTGCCTATCCTGTCACAGGGATCAGAGCGATCCGTACCAGCACACCTCCCATCATCTGACCTCACAGCCAGCGAACAAGGACTCGATTCTCGGGCCATTCCACGATGGGTCGAATGTGCTGATGATCGCGGACCCGGCAACGGCGGGCGAAAACCCGGGACTCTACTTCAAGATGGAGGCCAGAAACAACGGCTACTATCAGACCGCGGTTGCCGGTTGGCCGGGCCACTTGCAGCAGCGAAGCGAGCGGATGGACATCGTGATCGGGTCGGGTGTGCGGGGGCAAAGCTACCTCTATTGGCACGGCGAACAATTATTTGAACTGCCTGTAAGCTACTGGGCGGACGGTCACCGGTGGATCAATAGTCCCGGCTACAAGGATGGCACGATGAACTTTACCCGGGCGGTCACACCACGCTGCCTGGAGTGCCACGCTACCTATATTGAGCCGCTCTCGCTCGATCCTTTGACCAATCGTTACGACCCGAAGAGCCTGGTGGTGGGTATCGCCTGCGAGCGCTGTCACGGGCCGGGCGCGGACCACGTCGCGCTGGAGCGGACAAAAGCTTCTGCCGCCGGAAATGCAATCTTGAATCCAGCTAAGTTCTCACGGGATCGGCAGGTAGATTTGTGTGCGCTGTGTCACAACGGTATTCGCAGGGAAGAATTTGCTCCGGCGTTTTCGTTTGTACCGGGCAAACCGTTGGACAACTACCTGCAGCCAAATGCAGGCGAAATCGCGGCTCATCCTGACGTGCATGGAAACCAGGTGGGATTATTGCAGAAAAGCCGCTGCTATCTCTCCTCGCCGAAGATGAGTTGCTCGACCTGCCACGACGTGCACCAACCGGAGCGCCCGGCGGCGGCGTATTCTGATCGCTGCCTAAGCTGCCACCAGGTGGAAAGTTGCGGCATGTCGAAAACCATGGGGCACCAAATAGCCGACAATTGCATCGACTGCCATATGCCCGTCGAACCGACCAACGCGATCGCTTCTCAGACTGCGGGCGAGGTTATCCGGCCGAAGATGCGGAACCACTGGATCAAGGTTTATCCCTGAGCATGGGAGAAATCGGCGCCGCCATGGCCTGCGATTCGGACTCCTGATGCATGGCTCGATGCAAGGCATTATCAGCCGCCAGAAGCAGGATTTCCGGCATCCTCGACGTTCCCCCCGCGCGCGCGAGTGCAGTAGAGATGCCGATGTTCACCGCGACCCAACCGTGGCCCTCCAATTTCACGTTGAGAGTGGAACGGAGAGGCTCGACGGCGGAACGCACCTTGGCGGCAACTCTGGCCGCATCCCGCGGGCCCGTCGAAGGAAGGATGACGGCAATTGCCTCGGAACCATAGTGCGCTGCAAAATCCGTAACCCGCAAGACGCGCAGAACCGCGGCGGCTGCTTTGCCAAGACAGCGATCTCCTTCCAGATGCTCGCGCCAGTCATGGAACTGTCTAAAGTGATTGAAGTCAAGCAGCAGCAAAGAGAGGAATGTTTCTTCCCGCAGGGTGCGATTCCACTCGCGTTCCAGGGCCTCCTCGAAGGCGCCTGCGGTGAAGAGTCCGGTCCGTGAGTCTGTCGATTCCGAAACCGAGAGCCTTTCTTCCAAGGTCTTGCGCTCGGTGATATCGCGGATAACGATAATATTTTCCCGGGGAACGCCGCTAACGGAATCGCACACCAGGCGGTGTTTGATTTCTACCCACGCCATCATGCCGTCTTTCATGCGCATGCGCACGATTGCGAGCGTGTTGCCGGCAAGCGCAGTAGCATCTTCTGGAAGAAAGAATGCATCCGGTCTCTTGCCGGTCATCTCCTCCGGCTTCCAGCCCAAAACATGGAAGGAGGAAGGAGAAACATAGTGCAACACCATGTCCAGGCCGGCGCGGCAGATAATATCGATGCTATTCTCGGCCAGAAATAAAAAACTCGCCTCGTCGTCGCTGGACATGATCTCCACCAGAAGTGAGAATGCAGTAGCCGCCTCTGTCAGCCGGCTACGCGACGGCGGATTGGAGCGTCTCCCCGGTATAGCTTTCGATCGCCTGGCTGAGCTGGAAATCGATCTCATCGGCAATGGTCATGACACCGATGAGCAGCACGCTATAGTCAATATTCAGCAGGTTTTTATGCAGGAAGTTGAAGATGCTGAGCTGCAACATCCGGGACTCGTCGACTAACATGGCAGCGGTATAACGCTGGTTGAAGCGGTTCACGCCGTGCCTGGCGGCGACGGCAGATCGCGGTTCCTTGGTCCCCATCGGCACCTGCGAGCGGAGACGGCATATCAGGTCAATGAAGATCGAAGGCAGATGACCGCAGCGCTGCTCGCGGTTCAACGGTATCGACATCAGCGTTTCGTCCGCTTGCACACGCCCGAACCACTCTTGAATGATGCTGTCCCGGTTGCGTTCAAGAATCGTTGCCACCGTCACGATCTCGCGCCTGCGCTCCGGACCACTGGCCATCCTCTGATGGATCACTCGGATGAGGGAAACCAAATCGATTGGCTTGAGAAGAATTTCATCGGCCTGACGCAAGATGGCTTGAGCTGCGGCGGTCATTTCTGGGAATGCGCTTAATAGCAAAGTCACCGCCTTGGGATTGGCGTGCCGCATGGCGCTCACGACCGTGAGCCCATCTCCCGCTCCCGGCATATGCAGATCGGTCAGCAGCACATCGAAGCTCTCCGCAACAATGTACTTGAGTGCCTCCGGCACATTGCGGGCGACCGTTACTGTAAATCCGGACTGTTCCAACAAGAAACTCAAACTCGTGCGCGCAACTTCATCATCATCAACTACAAGCACCCTGGTATCGGCCATTTGTATCTCTCATTCCGACTATCGGCGAATTCCAACCATGCTTTAGCTCAGAGGAAGTTGTGACGGGAGCTACAGAGAGGGGGGTATGCGGTCATGCATCAAAGTGGAGGCGCGGGATGGAGTCGAACCACCAAGCAAGGCTTTGCAGGCCTTCCCCTCACCGTTTGGGTTCCGCGCCATGAATCACACGAGCCGGTCTTGCAGTTTTCTGCGACCAATATATCCCTACAAACAAGCTGGGCGCCCGGCTGGTTTACCGGGCGCCCAGTTTGTTCGAGGCATTGAGCATCCATGCGGCCTCAAGCTCTTTACGGCATGGTCGTCGTCCAGAACAAGTACTTCACCTTATATCCCTTTTCCATAGCTGGCGGGTGTGCGGTGCCCCAAGCTTCGCGATTCCAGGTGACCGCCTGTAGCTTATTTTTGACAACCTGGAAAACCATGGGCGGCGCCGCGGGCTCACCCGCATCCGCATTAAAGGTGACTTTGATCTGATTTCCGTCGCTCGCCCAGTGCCCAAACGAGGTAATCGATCCTGTACCGGGATCCTCAGTAACTGTCGCAGTTCCATCCACTCCCAGGCTCACACTCATAGACGGCGCTTTCTTATCGACGCGGGCTACGTAGATCCCGGCAAGTCTTGGATGAATGTCTGTATTGCCGGCGAAGGCGGCTAGAGGCGTAATCAATAACGTTGCGCTCGCCACCAGAATACGCAGGGCGGAGGTAAATGGCTTCTCAAGGACTCGCATCAAATCACAAGGCATAATCAACACTCCAAAACTGCAATTTGTTACTAGCAATGTAACCCGCCTACATCCTTTGTCGATCATGCTTATTAGAAAGTTGTAGTCGGGGGTAATCCGGCCGGGATGACCATCGGATTGGGCGGCCTGAGCGGACCCCCGGCTGCCGAGGAGCAAGTGACACTATTTGCTGGAGTTAGCGCTATCGGCGGCGCAAATGCCATGCTACAGTCGAGCCCATGAGCGAACGCGATGCCGGCCTGCTGCGCACCATCGGAACCCGGGGCCTGGCAGCGAACATCGTTAATAGTGTCATCGGCGGGGGCATTTTCGCCGTGCCGGCAGCGCTGGCTGCTTGCATCGGCCCCTACGCGCCCCTGGCGTTTCTGGTCTGCGGGGTCGCGATCGGAGCAGTCGCCATCTGCTTTGCCGAGGGCGGCAGCCGAATGCCGACCAGTGGTGGACCTTACGGCTATGTCGAAGCCGTCTTAGGGTCACTCGCTGGATTCATTGTCGGCACACTCCTGTGGCTCGGCAACGTACTTGCCAACGGCGGTGTGGTCGCTGCGCTGGCCGACATAGCGGCGAGCCTGTTGCCGCCGGCGTTCAAGGCGCCGGTGCACGCTGGCGTGATCGTGGGTGTTATTGGTGGCGTCACGCTGGTCAACCTGGGCGGAGTCCGGCGCGGTGCGCGGCTGGTCGATTGGGTGACCGGAGTGAAATTGATTCCACTGGCGATTTTTCTAGTCGCCGGCGTGGGAGCAATTCATCGTGCTAATTTTGTCCAGACAGTAGCGCCCAGCACCCAAGGGCTGGGCCGCGCCATGATCCTGGCTCTCTTTGTGCTTACTGGCATGGAGATTTCACTCAGCGTCAGCGGCGAGGTGAAGCAACCGGCTCGTACCATTCCGCGCGCGCTGGCGATAGCCCTCGTCACCGTCACTTTGCTGTACATCGCTATTCAGGTCATTGCGCAGGGGATCCTGGGTGCTTCGCTTTCCCAATCCATGGCACCTCTGGCGGATGCGATGGCGAGGATAAGTCCGGTGTTGCGGCTGCTGCTGTTGGCCGGCACCGCGCTGTCCATGCTGGGCTTGGTCTCCAGCGACATCCTCGGCACCCCGCGCATACTATTCGCCTTCGGACGCGACGGTCTGCTTCCGCGCGTGCTGGGCCGCGTGCATCCGCGCACGCATGTGCCCCATGTTGCGATTCTCTGCCATGCGGCGGTGGCCATGGCCCTGGCGTTGACGGGAACGTTTGCCGAGCTGGCTGTGCTTGCCACCCTCGCCAGCTGCGTACTCTATATCGCCGGCTGCATCGCCGCATGGTGGCTGGCGCGCACCGGTGTGGCGCTGGCCGGAACACCGTTGAACTTTCGCTGGCTCGGCACGGCAACGCTTGTGGGCGTTGGCAGCATGCTGCTGATGATCGCCCTGGCATCCCGCGCGGAAATCTTTGGCCTCTTCGCAGTCATCGCTATCAGCGCGATCGTTCACCTGGTGCAGTCCCGAACCGCCCGTGGGCCGCAGCCCGTAGAGCCATGACCTCGCTCCGGGGCCATCTGGTGCTTTTGCACAGGAAATTCATGAATTGGGAGGATGCACCAACAGGTCCTTGCAGGATGTTCTTGATGTGGTGCGACAGGGCGGCGACGGTCTGGCCGACCGCGGCCAGGCGCTCGGCCTGGAGCAAGGCCTGGTAATAGCGCGTTCTCCTCGACGGCGAGGGCAGCCTGGTGAGCCAGGGCGATGGCCAGGGCGAGCCGTGATCGGCGTTGAACTTGCCCACGGGCAGCAGGCTGGCGACCGGATCGCGGCGTGGCGTCAGCGAATCGAGGTAGAGGAACGCCCAGCGTCTCATGCCGGCCGCGCATCGGGACGCAGATGATCTCGCGGATGCCGTAGCGGACGATGCTCTGGACCGCGTTAAAGCGATCGTCGCGGGCCGCGGTCGGACACCAGCATGCCCTGCTTCTGCCGCAGGACCAGGTCCATGATGGCTCGGCTCACCGAGATCTTTTCCTGGCGGTTGCCGCTGTCCCGCCACGCACGCGCCTCGCGGTTCGAACTCCTCGCTGCGCGGCGGCTCCTGGCTGGCGCGTCGGGAACAGCCTCGGCAGGCGGCGAGTCGCGCAGCAGGATGGGCAGGCGGGTTGGCGTCCAGGCGCGGAAGATCAGTTCCAGGATCCGGTCCAGCAGCTGGTTGAGATCGAGGATGTGCCTGACAGCCTGAATGGCTTCGTAGATGATGCCCAGGTTGGCACGCAGGAAGGGGGAGGTCGGATTTCACGGGGTGGGAGAGGATGCGGCTGCCCTCGGTCTCACCGATGGTCTTGATGATCGCCGAGGACAGCTCCATCTCCGGCCGAATGATCATGCTGATCTGCGTGGCGTAGATCGGCAGTGGGAACGGCGCCGCGGCCAGCGTTGTAGACCAGGATGCTCTGGCCCACCTGGATCTGGTCGCCGGTCTGGAGAAGCACATCGCGGATGGACCGGTTGTTCACGAAGGTGCCGTTGGCACTGCCGACGTCCACGACGCGGTAACCCTCGGCCGTCCGCACGAACTCCGCATGCCGGCGTGACACTTCGGTGTCGTGCAGGCGGATGCGGTTCGAGGCATCCCGGCCGACCGACAGCGGCTCCGTCGTCAGCTCGAACTGCTTCCCCTATCTGTGCCCTTGGTGACGATCAAACGAGGCACGTGTCTCCCTCAGGAACCTGGTCAGCGTTTCCAGGTGAAGGCACCTTGGCTGGGCTATGCTTCCACCGTAACCGTCTCGGGGGGCAAGTGTCAAGGAAAAGCATGGGAACGAGCGGCAAGTCATGAGCGGCGGGGTTTATCCCCGCCGTCTGGTCCGCCGGGATAAACCCGGCGGCTCGCTGGGCGAACAAAGGCGAGGTCATGAGCGGCGGGGTTTATCCCCGCCGTCTGGTCCGCCGGCCGCGGTTAGACAACCCGGCACGCCTCGTCGAAGCTCAAGCGGGGTGACCGCGGGAAGAGTTTGGTCGCGTCGCCGTGGCCGAGGTTGCACAGGAAGTTCGATTTGACGGTCGTCCCCGCGAAGAAGGCCGCGTCCACCTTCGCGTTATCGAAGCCGGACATCGGCCCGCAATCCAGACCGAGCGACCGGGCCGCCAGCATGAAGTAGGCGCCCTGCAAGCGACCCGATTGCGCAGCGCCATGTACTCCAGCACGTTCTCCGGCAGGTCCTTGAACCAGGCCTTGGCGTCCGCATGCGGGAACAGCTGGGGCAGTTTCTCGTAGAAGTGGATGTCCATGCCGATGATGGCCGTGACCGGCGCGCCATGGTCTTGTCCACGTTGCCCGCGTCGAGCGCCGGCTTCAGCTTCTCCTTCGCTGCCTTCGACTTGACGAACACGATCCGCATCGGGCACATGTTGGCGGACGTCGGGCCCCATCTTCGCCAGGTCGTAGACCTGCCGCGAGCAAGCGCGTCGTCCACAGGCTTGTCCAGCCAGACGCTGTGCGTGCGGGCCTGGCGGAAGATGAGGTCCAGAGCCTCATCACTCAGAACCTTGCCCGTGGTCGCTCCTCGTGGGAAAAACAAAGTTGGGAGCCGGTTAGCGGCCGCCGTCACCAAGACCGTCGCTTACGCTTCCGGCTCGGCAAAATGAGCCGTCACCAAGACCGTCGCTTACGCTTCCGGCTCGGCAAAATGAGCCGTCACCAAGACCGTCGCTGACGTCTTCCCGGCTCGTGCCAATCAGCCATGCGTGGACGCTGTCAAGGTTAAGGCATAGCGATCACAACCACGAGGTCAAGGATTCAGGGGTTGCCAGGCAAATTCACGGCTGCGTCATTGCGGGATAAGAGGGGGTGGCGGTACGGCCGTGCAAACAAGGACGGAAGCCAGGGACGGAGCGACCACTCGAGGAGCCGCAGGCGGCCAACAGGTGTCCGCGCGCCGGTGCGGTGCCGGCGTCGCGGAAATAGTTCGAGGTGGTTGGTGACGTTAATAGCCGCCGCGGTTGCCGCCGTGGCCGCCACCGCCGTACCGCCGCGGCCGCCGTAGCCATGGCCGCCGCCATCACCGACCGCGGCCGCCGCGACCGCCACCGCCCCCACCGCCGTAGCCGCCACGCTGCCGCCGTAGCCACCACCGCCGCGGCGTTCCTCACCCGCGGCCGGGCCTCGTTCACCGTCAACGGCCGGCCGCGGTACATCGTGTTGTTCAGCGCGTCGATCGCTTTTCTTCGTGTTCGCTGTCGTTCTCCATCTCGACGAAACCGAAGCCCGCGACCGGCCGGTCTCGCGATCCATAATCACCTGGGCGAGACCACCTTGCCGTACTGCTCGAACAGTGTGAGCAAGTCGTCGGCGGTCGCATCCCACACCAGATTGCCGACGTAGATATTCTTCGCCATACCTGAACCTTTCCGTGCCCGGTCCCCGGACGGACCGAACGTCAGAGAGGGAAGACGCCACGGCAGCAGGCGGGTTGAGCGCCCCCTCCGGCATCGAGCACCCCGCCCCGGACGGGGCACTCACCAAAAGAACCACAGAAATCACACCCGCCTCCAGTCGGAGCGGCTGGAGCTCGCACCGTTTTCAGGAACTGGCGGCCCGCAGACCCAGGGTCTCGGAACCCGGCACGCCGCCGGCCGCCGTTGCGGGCTCATTCCCGTGCCGAATCTCCCCGCCTGGGGAGTTCCCGCCTTCTCGGAATCTTTGGAGGATTGACCCACGAACGGATCGCAACCAATCGAAAAATGCTGAGGAGGATGGGGAGATCTGGACCGGACGAATGGCTCTCCTAAAATCTCGCCCGAATCGACTGCGGGCGTCTCAGAACCCCGCACCGGAGCTTGTATACCCCGTGATTGGAGCGAAGTAAAGATGGTTTTCCCCGTGTTCGTGTTCAGTTTTCAGTGTTCAGTGATCAAAAACGCGTCGGTCTGAACCGTGAAAACTGAATCGGTGAACCCGGCCTAAGCTGAGGTATCCCCGATGACGACTTCGCTAAAGAACCTGCTGGCCCAGGAACGTCTCCTCCGGGTCTGTCTGCTGGGCCAGTTCGTGTTCTCCCAAGCTGGTCGAGATGATCGCCTGGCAAGGCGGTTTCGACGCCGTCTGGTTCGATCAGGAGCACGCCGGCCTGACCATCCCGCAGATCGAGGAAGCCGCCGGGCTGCCCGGGCCTGCGGCATCGCCTCGTTTGTCCGCCTCAACGCCACCGACTACGCCACGGTGATGCGGCCTCTGGAAGCCGGGGCCGGCGGCATCATGGCGTCGATGGTCCGCAGCGCCAGCAAGCCGAGGAGATCGTTCGCTGGGCCGAAGTTCCACCTCGCGGCTGCCGGGGCGTCAACGGCAGCGGCGTCGATAACCGCTATGGCCTTTACCCGGCTGGGACCTATTTCCAGCGGGCCAACGCCGAGACCGTGGTGCTGCATTCAGATCGAGCATCAGGACGCCGTCGACGGAGATCGAGGCCATCGCGGCCATCGCTGACGTTGATTGTCTGTTCATCGGTCCTGCCGACCTGAGTCAATCGATGGGCCTGGCCGGGCCAGTGGGAGCATCCCGAGGTGTGGAAGGCGGTCGAGCGCGTGGCCCGGGCGTGCCGGGCCAACAATGTGCCGTGGGCCATCCTGCCGCTCAATCCGGGCACGCCCGCCGCTGCGTCGAACTGGGCTGCCGGATGCTGTCGATCGGCGTCGATACCTGGTTCTTCCTGCGCGGCATCAAGGCGTTTCAGGAGGACTACGCGGCGTTTTTTCAGACCTGAGCCGCTTTTTCGTTGCTCCCGGAACAGAAGTCGGTTATGTTTGAAGGTGGTAACGTCTCGACCGGCAGGGCCGGTAGTGCCAATCTCAAGGGTTGAATCATGGTCACCGCAACCGCACCGAAGACCAGCAAACAATCCGCTCAGGCAGGCCGCTTACCACCCGAGGAAAAATTCTGGCAGCGCGATTCGCCGCACCAGGAGATGCCGCTGTCCACGATTTGCTCGTTCGCGCTGCACCGCCTTCCATCATCGTGCGCCCTGATCCTGGCCGCGTGGCTGGGCTGGTTCGGTTTCGGGAAGAGACGCCCTCGTTGCCGGTCGAGGTGGTAAAGTTCGCGATCCCCTGGTGGTGGCGGTGGTAATCCGAACGGTGTCGGCAAATGGTCCGGGAATTGGCTCCGGCCCCGAGGCGGTTCAGACCAACGAAAACCCTGATCCCGCCCAGCCGCCCGCTGAGAACGACCCGATGCGGCCGACGCTGGACAAATCCAAGATCGCCCGCGGCCTACCCGAGACGTCCAGAAGGACGATTCGCCTTCAAGAACAGCGCCACGTCGCGGCCCAAAACCCCAGTAGCGGTATTTTCGGCACGATCGAGAAGTCGGGATGGATGGACAAGCTGCGTGACGGCCTGAACCCCGGCAAGGGTCCGTGGCGGGCCAGGGGGAAGGCGGCGGCAAAGGCACCGGTAAAGGTCCGGGCGATGCCGGCCGGCACAGGCGATGAGCCCAGGCTCGCCCCTACCGAGTGCGAAAAACGCATGCTGCGCTGGTCCATGATCTTCGACACCCGCACCGGCATGGATTACCTGAGCCAACTGCGCGGCCTTGGCGCGCCATCCTCGCTATTCCCAGCGGGCCTGACGGCAAGGATTACAAGATCGTGCGCAACCTGCATCCGCCGGCGAAGCTCCTCGACGAGGACATTTCCAAGATCAACCGCATCTTCTGGGTCGACGATCGGCCGGAGTCGGTTCGCTCGCTGATGGGTGCGCTGAACTATCACCAGGTGCCCACCCACTTCGTCGCGTTCATGCCGCTGGAGCTGGAGCAGGAGCTGTTCGAGCTGGAAAAGAAATTCGCGGGCCGGAGCGAGGACCAGATCGACTCGACGACGTTCCGCGTGGTCCGCAGCGGCAATCGGTACAAGCCCGTCGTCAGCGCCCGAAAGGGCTGGCGACCCGCGCAAAATGAAGTTGGGTGGCACGCCCTGAGGTACTCCGAAGGGCGTGCGGAGTTGCGGCTACGCGATGCACGCCCTTCGGAGTACCTCAGGGCGTGCCACCCGGCGTGAGCCGCGTTCGCCGGGCTGTCTTTATGCACGATTTCAAACCGCCTCATCTGTCCCGTCGGCTTGCGTTCTTCGATAACTTCGTCGTCGATGTAGCCTTCCCCAGCTGCTCGCGCACCGCTTGCAAAAACCAGTCTGCCTCCCCCTCGTCGCCTTCAACCACGAGCTGGACCCGGCCATCGGGGAGGTTACGGACCCAGCCGGTGACGGCGAACGAACGGGCCAGCTCCGCCGTGGCGGCCCGAAAGCCCACACCCTGGACCCGTCCAACACCGCCCGCGGCCCGGCCTGCGTTTTTCTCGCTCATGGCAACCTCCTTGTGCCTACGATAGCAGGACAAACCGTGCCAGCCCAGGGCTTTGTACGACACGTGGGACAGGCAGCCTTGCCTGTCCAGACCATCGCGAACCCCTGCGCACGAAGCTACGGCCGGGGGCGGCGGCTGCAAAGGACAGGCAAGGCTGCCTGTCCTACGACAGACACCTCAACTCCAGGTTGGTTGCGATCCACGCGCCCAACCTTGTCTTGCCAGCCGCTGTCTTCCCCACGTGGGACAGGCAGCCTTGCCTGTCCAGACCAACGCGAACCCCTGCGCACGAAGCTACGGCCGGGGGCGGCGGCTGCAAAGGACAGGCAAGGCTGCCTGTCCTACGTGTCGAAACTCAGCTGGAAGCGTAAGCGACGGTCTGCCGTCGCTTACGCTTCCAGCTCGTTTATTGCTTCGCGGTTTCAACGCGGTGTTCGACAGGCCTGGGACGGGAGGAAGTCCTCTGCAGAGGGGCAAAGATCGGCCCGGCGAGCATCGTCCACAGCGTGATGAGGATGACCCGGAGCGAAATTGCATGGCGGGGAATCCCCTGGTCGTTGTGACCGAGCAACGAAACCGGGGCGTCGTGTTGTTGCTCGCAACTGCTGGGCCGTCGCGTGGAAAATCTGGAAATTGGGCGTTTGCCGTGCCTGGGGCTGTATGGGAGAAAGAAAACGAGCCTGCCGCTGCTGTTTCCAAACAGCAACGGTGCTCGAACGGGTTGGGAGGTGCGGGGCCTTGGCTCGGCAGGAGCCTCGCCCTCCTGCATCTGTTTCACAAATCATCGATCTTCTGCGTTAACGCTGGATGCGAAATTGCTAGCGCGGTACCATTCACTCGTGAAAAGTTAGCCCTGGAAGGCCGGACCGCGGCCGGGTGCCGCCGGAGATCTGGCTTACGACCTGCCTGGCGAGAACTCTTCCTACCGCCCCGGGGCCACGCAAGGATACCAACCGATGACCCGCAGCACACTGCTCCAATGCTCGAGGCATTCTCGCCGCCCTCGCCCTGGCCTTGCCGGTCCGGGCCGAGACGCCATTGCGGCAGGTCATTGACGCGGAAATGAAGGCCGTCTGGCAACGAGAGAAAATCACCCCTGCCGGCCGCGCCGACGACACCACATTCTTACGTCGCATTTACATTGATCTGGTCGGCACCATCCCCACCATCGACGAAACCCGACAGTTCCTCAAGGACGTGCTGCGCCGGACAAGCGGAGCAAGCTCATCGACCGCCTCCTGAAGGACCCGCGTTATGCAACCCACATGGCCGACATCTGGCTACCGATTTTGATCAGCCGCAGCCCGGCCCACCCGGAGGTGCAACAGCAGCATCCGGTGCTGTACAAGTGGCTGATGGACAAGTTTGCCAGGAACCTGCCCTACGACCGCTGGGTGGCGGCGAATCGCTTCAAGGAGAGGGAAACACGGCGGAAGACGGGCCGCCCCTCTTTTACGTGCAGTTCAACGGCCGGGTCGAGGAGACGGCCGTCGCGGTTAGCCGCATCTTCCTGGGCACCCAAATCCAGTGTGCTCAGTGCCACGATCACCCGCTGGACAAATGGTCGCAGCTCGACTTCTATGGCCTGGCCGGGTTTTTCGCCCGGCTCAGCGTGGCCGACGGCGGTGCCTTCAAGGGCAAACGCCGTCTGGTTATAGCCGAGAAGAGCACCGGCGAGGTGCTGTTCAACGGCCCGGCCGCCAAGCAGCGGCCGGGACAGAAGGGCATACGCGTCGCGCCGAAGTTCCTCGGCGGCGCTGCTTTGAAGGAGCCGGTAAGTCCTCCCAAGGACTTCAAAGAGCCACCGGTAAAAGCCGGTCAGGCGCCGCCCAAGCCACTCTCTGCGCAGGAAACGCTGGTCGCCTGGCTCACCGCGGCCGACAACCCTTTCTTCGCCAGAGCCATGGCCAACCGCCTTTGGGGGCAGTTCATGGTGCGCGGCCTTTTCAATCCCGTTGACGACCTCCGGGACAACCAACCGGCCGCCATTCCCCCGCTGTTCAAGGCACTGCACGAAGATCTCGTACGGCATCAGTTCGACTTGAAGTGGTTCATCCGCGAATTGGTGAACAGCGAAACCTACCAGTTGAGCATGGGCACCGGACCAGGTGCCATGGGTCACGCCTCGCCGGCTGCGGCCGCTTGCCGCCGATGAAATGCTGGCGGTCCTGCGTGAAGCAACCGGTTTTGACGCGGCCGCCCGTGCCTCCGGCAAGCCCGCTGACGCCAAGCTGCCGTTCGGCCTGGTCCACGGCGTGCTTCGCGAGTTCGGCGAACCGATGGACGGTCGCGGCGAGTTTCAGGGCAGCCTCAGCGAGCGCCCGTCGATGAGCAACAGCTTCGACCTCCGCCAGGTCATCCAACGGCGCAAAGGCAACCTCATGGATGCGCTCCAGCTCCACGAGCCCTGGGAAGAGCGCGTTGATCAACTTTTCCTCACCGTGCTCAGCCGGCCTCCGCGGGCGGAGGAACGCAAACGCTTTGTCGAATACTTAGATGGCGCGCCAAGAACCCAGCCCTCTTGGTCGAGGAGGCCATCTGGGTGCTGCTTAACTGCGGGGAGTTCCGGTTCAATCACTAATTGGCACCACGGAGTCACACATGTTGCTCGCAACCATGAAAACAGTGGTGCGGCTCATCCTTGGAGCAGCCGGAATACTCGGGCTGATCGGCGTGTTTTCCGAGGTGGTGTGCGACTCCAAGACCTGAAAGCCCCGGCTGAGCGGGTCGCGTTCGCGCGTTAACCGCATGCCATGGCAGCAGGCAAGGGGGTCAAGATTGCCTTCGAGGTGTCCACGCCGACCGACGTGGAGGTCGCGGTGCTCGGTGCCGATGGCAAAGTGGTCCGCCACCTGGCAGCCGGCGTGCTCGGCGGCAAGAACCCGCCGCCGGAGCCGCTCAAGGCCGGGTTCGCCCAGGAGATCCTTTGGGACGGCAAGGACGATTTCGGCAAGCCCGCGGCCGGCGGGCCCTTCAAGGGCGTGGTGGCGTGCTGCGGCATGGGGATCAAGCTGGGCCGGTTTATCGGCGGCGATCCGTATTTCCTGGGCGGCAGCGACGGCCTTGTCGTGGGCGACGACGGCAACCTGTACACCCTCGGCGCCGGCACCAAGACACTCGGTGATGAGGCGGCGGCAACGCTGCGGGTTTTCAACCCGGAAGGCAAGTACCTCAAGACGCTGCTGCCGTTCCCGGCGGACCTGCCGCCGGGCACCATGAAAGACGTGGCCCGCTGGGATGATGCCGCCAAAACCTGGCGGCCGCGCAACGAGAATGACATGGTCGCGAGTTCTACCGCACCAGGGCCGATCTCCGAAACACCCTTTACACCTCCAACATCCAGTTGCTGGCAGCCTCGCAGAAGACCGGCATCATCCTGGTCGCACCGGGTTCGGGCGCGGTGTACCGTCTGGACCTGCGCGGCGGCGTGCCGGGAGAAAAGCTCGCCACCGGCGTGAGAGGTTTTCCCGCCGGTGCGGGCAAGGCCCTGCGCGACCACACCGGCCCGGAGTGTTATTGCGTCTCGCCCGACGGCAAGTACCTGTACCTTAGCGGCCACACCCGGGGAAGAAACCCAGTGCCGACATCCAACCAGGCACGGTCTGGCCCCGCACGAAGCTGGACGGTTCGGAGGCGATGATGAGCACCTTCGTGGTCCTGCCTTCGACGCCCGATGGACCATGGTCGAAACCGGGCGGCAAGACCGGCGGCACTTTCGGCCAGTCCACGGCATCGCGGTCGATCTTCAGGGCAACGTCTACGTCTGCGATCGCGAGAAGAATCGCGTGGCGGTCTTCGACGAAGCCGGCAAGGACATTGGCGCCATCGCGGTGAAGAACCCGGACAGGGTCGCGCTTTTCATCCGAGGACCGGGGCGATTTACGTGTTCCTCGCCGGTTCAACCGCGATGCCGAGCACAGCATGATCGTGGACAAGTTCAACAGCTTCGAGAAGGACGCCGCGGCAGTCGCCAGCTACACCAACTTCTATCCCCGCAACTTCCCCAAGATGGCCGTCACCGGCAGCGGCAACCGCACCCTGGTGTGGTTCACCGGCGCGACCTGTACCGCCGACAATCCCAGGCTCGACGATCCCAAGTTCACCGAGTACGGTTTCGGAGGACGCCCCGTGGGACTGATGGCCCTGGAAGACAAGGGCGATCGTTTCCAGTCGGTCACGCTCCCCTACGGGCCTCAGCCCGAGGGGCCCAACGGCTTCTCGCGCCATCGCCACCGACCCGCTGCGCGAGGAGGTCTACGTCAGCAACGACATGTGGGAGTGCATCGCGACCAATGGGATGATCTGTCGCTTCAACGGCGACACCGGCGTGGGCGGGCCTCTCAAGAAGGACGGCAAGGTCTTCTACGCGGAGGACCTGACCGTTGGCTGCGACGGCCTGCTCTATGTCAAGAGCGGCGCCGAGATGTCCGGGCCACTCGAGCGCCTGACCGGGACCTGGCCCCGGTCCCCTTCCCGGCCATCGCCACCAACAAACTCACCGATACCTACGTCCGCTGCGGTGAGAGGGGGGTGGGAGTGGGGCCGGACGGCAAGGTCTACACGTGTTGGATGTACGAGGAAGGCAAGTGGTTCGTGAGCGGCTGGGGCCCCGACGGGCTGCCGCTCAAGGGCAAGTATCTGGCCGACAAGGTGAGCAATACATCAAGCAGCCAGAAAGGCCTGCCCGACGAACGCAAGACCCGCTCGGCCATCATCGACTGTGCCGGCGATGGCATCCGGGTCGATCTGAAGGGCAACCTGTACCTGGGGTTTCGCATGTTTCCCAAGGGCGACACCGAACCAACCGGGTTTGAGAAGCTCCGCAGCTACCTGCTGGCCGCGGGCTCGGTTGTCAAGTTCCGACCGGAAGGCGGCGCGGTGCCTGGGTCGCGGCACCGAGTCCAAGAGGACGCGGACGCCCCGACGCTCCAGACCAGCAACCGTCTTACCATCGAAGGTGGCCTGGCCATGTACCCAGGTCTGGCGCCATTTAGCTCAGCCCGCATGGGCAAACGGCATGGCGAACTGCTCTTGCCGCGGCCCGCGCTTCGACCTGGACCGCTACGGCCGCCTGGCCTTGCCCAACGCCTTCAGCAACTCGGTGACGGTGGTGGACAACGCCGGCAACGTCGATCCGCGCGTTTGGCAAGTACGGCAATTTCGACTCACAAGATGCGCCGCCGGACGCCAAGGACGGCAGCGACCGATCGGCACGCCCGACATTCCGCTGGCCTGGCCGGTCGGAGCGGGTTTCACCGAAAAGGCCATTTACGTCGCCGATAACTACAACCGCCGGGTGGTCCGCGCGGACATGACCTGGCACGCAGAAGAGATCTGCGCGATCAAGCGACAGGGACAAAGGAACTCTCGATGAATCCCTTCTGCAAACCCGCCGAGCATCTGGGCCGTCGTGCCTTCCTGAAAGGAACGCTGACCACCGCGAGCGGCCTGGCCGTGGCC
>CAVUQE010000001.1:0-722053 GCA_963743365.1 uncultured Acidobacteriaceae bacterium | reverse complement strand
GGACCTCCTGTTGAATGCCGAACGTCCATTGATCCGAATAGGCATTTCTGAACTGCTGAGGGGTCGTCCACCCAATGGCTTGGAACGGAGTAGGAGCGGGGTAGCTACCGTTGAAAGCTGCCAGCGGATTCTGGGCGGTGATGGCGGTGGATGGAGTCAACCCGGGCTGGTTGTTCAGGTTTGTTACAAGGGCGCCGGTTCCGAAGAGCCAGCTGTTCTCATTCTGGGCGGATTGTTCGACAGCCGCCCAGTTATCGTACGTGCGGCCGTAGCCGCCATGCACAACCGTGCCTGGATGAAAGGTGTATGACGCGCCGAATCTTGGCTGAATGTTGGTAAAGTCAGAAAAGAAGAGCTTGGGCTGGCTGGAAACGACCACGTGGGCCGGCAAGGTCCCACCGGGCAAGCAGGGTGCGAACTGTGTCGCACTGCACGCCGGCGGCTCCTTCTGAATAACATCTACGCCCCGGTTGAAATCGAAGATGTCATAGTAATCGCCCAACACGTTATTAGTCACGGGTATGATTGAGACATCGTAACGCAGGCCAACGTTGATGGTCAGATTGCTGAGAATCTTCCACTGGTCCTGGCCATAGATACCATCCTCCCAACCTCCGGATTCCCAATAGTCCGTGTTGGTCCGGCTAGCGCCTTGGGGCAGACCCAACAGGTAGGACGCCAACTCATCGCCGCCGGTAGAGCCGTTGGAGGTTTGAAACGTCGAAAAAGTTAGGTTGGAATTGCCTCCTGCGGTTCTGCCCAGATTGTTGGTGTCGATGTTGCCTCCAAAGTAGAGGGTATGCCGCCCGATGGTCTTTTGATAATCTGCCTTGTATTCCCAAATTCCCGAGAGGCCTCCTGCGGTCTCACTCCCTTCGCCGGCGCCCCCGGAATAGAGATAGTGTCCAAGGTTTAAGCTGGGAATGTAGCACCCTGAGCGGCCATAGGGGTAACTGCACGCAAAGCTCGATGCGAAGCCAGCCGCAGTGGCAATTGCATTGCCACTGCCGGCTGTGCCGTAAGTAGTGTTGTGAAATTGTGTGCCAATATTTTGGCCAATTCCCACAGTGAGGATCGAAGTTGGACCAAAGGTGTGGATCCACTGAGCCCCGAAGTTGTGCGCGGTAAAGCTCGTAATCGTCGCAAGATTCGGGAAGCCTCCGAAAGATATAATCGGGTTGTTCTGATGCAAGAAATGTGCCCAAACCAAATCTTTCTTGGTCAGATATTCGTCTCCACGAATGTCGTACTGGTCAGAGGTGTGGGAGTTCGGCGTCGTGTTTTCGTAGTTATACACACCTCCCAGATAACTGCCGTTAGGGGCTGGAATGAGTGTTTTCAGCAACGTCACCAAGTTCTGGTTGATCATGCCGGGAGGAAGTTGATTGTTTGGGAAAGGAGCGCGGTTGGCAGTGAAGGGGTTATAGAGCTGGATTCCCTGGTTCAGCAAGGCGCTGAAGTCGCCGGCGTACTGCTGCGTTGTGGGAACCAATTGGAGATTCGCGGCTCCGATCGTCTGCCTGAATCCTTCGTAGCTTCCGTAGAAGAACGATCGATCCTTGCCGTTGTAGTGGGGCAACAACACTGGGCCGCCGATATTCGCGCCAAACTGGTTTTGATGCAAGTCCTGCAAGATTCCGCTCGGAGGCTGCGCGGCATCGAGGAATTCGCTGCCGCGCCAGAACTCCCAGGCACCTCCGTGAAACTGGTTGGTACCCGATTTGGTGACGAGATTGATGGTTCCACCCAAGCCCCCTCCAAATTGGGCCGAGTCATAGTGGGTCAACACTTTCATTTCCAGAACGTCATCGGGAATCACTGTGATGATTTCACTGCCGGAAACTGCTTCATTATTGTTCACGCCATCCAGCAGGTATATGTTGCTGCGGTTGTTCTGGCCCTGAATTGAGGGGGAGATGAGGGCGCCGACGGCATTCGTGCGACCACCGGTCTGGTCGTTGTTGATTGGCGTTACGCCTGTTTGCAGTGTCAGCAGATTGCTGATGTTTCTCCCAGCGAGGGGCAGGTCAGTGACGGTTTTAGACTCCAAATCCACCCCGACGGAAGACGATGACGTATCCAACGTTACTGCTTGTGCGGAAACTGAAACAGTCTCGGTTGACGATCCAGGCTTAAGTGAGAAGTCAAACGTGGCGCTTTGGCTAACGTTGAGCTGGACCCCCGCTTGCGAAGCCGATGAGAACCCTCTCGAACTGGCAGTGATTGTATAGACTCCCGGGGGTATGTGGCTCAGGATGTAGAGGCCTGTGGCATTGGTGACGGTTTGCCGTACGAGTCCCGTGTCACGGTTAAGAATCTGGACCGTTGCACTAGCTATCACGGCGCCGGTTTGGTCATGAATGGTCCCGCTGATCTGTGCCGAATCGTACTGCGCCAACATTGGCGTGCTGGCAACCAAACCGATGAGTGAGAGGATAAGGGCGCAGATAAACCTGCCCCAGATCGTCAAGGGTCTCGCATCTCTACTATCGAGGATGGGGTCGAGTGCTAGGATTTGGCTCTTCACTGTTGTCCTCCCGAAAGGTTATCGCCGGCCGAGCTCAATGCTCAGGAGACGAGTAGTGACGAATGCCGACGTCACTCAGGCCGATGTGTAACTGAAGAAGAGGGCCGTTCCCGACCGGAAACATCGACCACTTGAACACTTTTATACATAAAAATATGTGTTTACCTATTAAACCGGTCCCTTATAGAATCCCTGTGCGACGGTTGTCAAGCATTTTTTGTTGTGAAACCCGCTACTAGAAAGAGTGCGACAGCCATGGCTTGCGGCGATTTTTGGGGCAGAGATCGACGTGATCGATAGGGCCAACGAAGTTATTTTCGGAATGAATACGCGCTCAGGGCTCTCCGTGGAGCTGGCGGTTGTCCCCATGGGGGCAAACGGCGGGTCGTTCCGGACTTCTTGAGCCGCACGGCGGGAAAGCGTGCTAGATTCCTGCTCGGGAGTATTTCCGGTAAAACTTTGTTTTAGAACTATATGATTAGAGTTCAATGCCGTGCGCGGCTAGGTGCGTTCTCTGTGGTGTCATGTTTCAATCCTCGACGCGGATGCCAAGAACCTGAGACGCAAAGAGCATGAGCATGAAGCCAAAAAGGCCCACCTCACGATATCCGACTCCCGCCCTCGAGAAGGGCCTAGACATCCTAGAGCTGTTTGCTCGCGAACCCAATGGGCTCACGAAGAGCGATGTCGCCCGCAAGCTCGGCCGCACGATGTCGGAAATCTTTCGGATGATGTCGTGCCTGGAAGACCGCGGTTATATCTCCCAGTCAGAAGATGGCGAAAGCTTCCGCTTGACTTTGCGTCTGTTTGAGCTGGCGCAAGAACATCCTCCAACCAAACGCTTGATTTCCGAAGCGCTGCCTATCATGCAGCAGGTTGCGCATCAACTTAACCAATCCAGCCACCTGGGCGTGCTTGACGGTCACTATGTAGTGATTATCGCTCAGGTCGATTCACCGCTCAGCACCGGTTTTTATGTTAAGGCCGGAGGGATTGGCGATCTCATGCATTCCGCAACGGGGCATGTGATTCTGGCGCATCGAGCCCCCGAAGCCGCCTCTCGGACGATTCAGCTTTGGTGTAAGCAAAACAAAACGCACCCTCCACGCGATTTTGATGCGCGTCTGACTGAGATCAAGCGGCGTGGATATGAGGAAAGAGCGAGTTACGAGGTGGAGGGCGTAATCAACATTTCGTTTCCTATCCTGGATGACCGTGGCCACGCCATCGCTGCTCTCAGCGTTCCATTCCTGCAAAGAATCGGCGATCAAACCAACCCGGCCACGGTGAAGCGCGTCCTGAAAAAAGCCAGTTCTCTGCTTTCGGAAGCTATGGGTAGTGCCGGCCTTCAAGAGAGTTATGAGCCGGGGATGCAGTGAACTGAGCCCACGGCGATAAACCACATCTCTGTACGACCCTGGGATCTGCCATTTGGATCACGCCAGCGCCAATCGCGTATTCATGTCGAGATCGAATCGCCCATATGGATTCACGTGCTCCCAAAACAGCGGAGTCAGAGCAGCGTAAGCGTCGCCCCCATGGAGCTCGCTGGTAATGCCGCGATGCGCTGCGCGAGCAGGATACGGAGCCATTGGAGATCCAAATCGGCGATGGTGCTGGCGGACATGGTTGCCACCCCACAACCGAGTCATGGAAACCAAGCCGCTTCGACTCGCCTGCCAGCCCCGGTTTACAAGCTGGTGTCGCCCAAGCTGATTGCGAGGACGGACTATACCGATCCGATCATCCGCGGAGTATCGGTTTTCCATTGTCATCTGCTGAGCCACGAGGACAAAGGCATGATGGCGAAGATACTTTTTAAGTGAGCTGTCACCGAGCCGTGGCAGCATGACGATTGCACCGCGGGCATGGCGACATCGGAGGGGTGGAAGACGAGGTAGCGAATTCAGGTGTTTGTGGAGCTCACAAAGGCCGGCAATATGTCCGCCGCCGCAACGATACTCAAACTTGCCCGCTTGGCGTGAGCGGGATCGATCAGCACAGTAGCGGTGAGATTCAACTTCTGGTGGAGGCACGACGAAAGCTAGGCTATTACGATGATCAAGCGACAGGAACACAGGTGGGAAGCCGGCATTGTCTGGGCAAGTTGAGGATCTTTGTTTCTCGCACCTCCGTTCGGGGATAGCCGGCCAATTGCTGGGGTGCGGATGACAGCACGGACACTGCAATGTACTTTTTAGGGGGTGATGCGGTGAAACCCCTGTAAGCATTGGTTGCCCCCCAGGGATTCGAACCCCGATATGCTGCTCCAGAGGCAGCTGTCCTACCATTGAACGAGGGGGCAGTGCGGCAAGGTTGACTTTACTATAGTAAGAGCAGGAGCAACTCTGGTCAATAAGAGGGATCCGCCCCTACTCCTCCCTAAGCACCTGTAGAGGCTTCTGGCCCAGGATGCGGAAGCTGGCCGCCCAACCGGTCACGATGGCCAACACGGCCGTGCCTAGCAGGGCAATCGCGGTGGCCAGCCACTCCATGTGGAAGACTACATCCAGCCGGTGCAGCAGCACACGCGAAAGCAGGTTGGCGAAGATCACCCCTACGAACCCCGCCAGCAGGCCCAGCACAATGAATTCGACGCTGAAGACGGCGGCGATGTGGTTTCGCTTCGCGCCCAGGGTCTTGAGCACGACCACCTCACGCACCCGGCGAAATTGGGTGCTGGCAATACTCGAAGCCAGAATCACAGCACCCGCTAAGATAGAAAACGCGGCAAGGAAGCGAACCACGATCGTGATTTGCTGCACGACTCCCTGGATGGTCTCAATGACATCCGCAATGTTGATCACCGTTACCGTGGGATAGGCGTTAAAGAGCGCCCGCTGCACTGCTCCCACCTGTTGCGGGTCCACATGCGCTGCGCCATACCAGACCACCGGCAGGCCGGACAGCGCCCGCGGGGTGAGGATGAACTCGCTGCGCGAGTATACGTGCTGGCCATTGTGGCGGATGATTGCAACGACCTTGGTCTGCATCGTTCTTCCGTTCGACATAAAGACGATACGGGAACCGAGATGTAACTGCAGCCGATGCGCAATGTGTTCGGTCACGACGAGCGATTGTCCATCGTCCTGGTCCCACCATGTTCCTTGCACCATCGTGGACCCCTCGGGAAGCGCGTTCGCCCAGGTGAGGGATACGGTCTGGAGCAGGCGCTTGGGGTAATTCTTGAGATTGAGCCCGTCGGCTGCCGTGCCATCGACCGATATGATCCGTCCGGCGACGGAGGGGAGCGTCTCCACCTCTCCGCGGACCGCCGGCTGTTGGGCCAGGAGATGCTTCACGCCCTCCAGTTCCCTGCTGCTGATATCGACGAGGAAGATATTGGGCAGATTTGGGCCCGAAGTCAGTTTCATTTCCCCAATCACGCCATGCTGCATAAGAAAGACGGTGAGGATCAGCATCACGCCCACGCCCAGCGCCGCCAGTACAGCCGCGGATTGATTTCCAGGCCGATAGAGGTTGGCCAGGCCATGGCGCACGGCCGATTGCAGATGCAGACGAGTGCGGGAAAGAAAGGCACGCAGGATCCGCAGTGTCAGCGCCGACACTCCGAGGATGACTATCAGCAATGCGCACAAAGCTCCCGCGAACCAGCGCCCGACTACGACCGAATCGGAAAGGGCAGCGGCAATGGCGCCCAACCCCAACAGAATGACGATGGCAATGATCCATTGCGCCTTGTTCTGGCGCAGGCGCGTCCACCAACTGCGCTGCACGCTGGGCTCCTCCACCATTCTGCGCAAGACCAGATTTGGGCGGACGGAACGAATCTGCAGCAGCGGCGGCAGGCAGAAGAGGACGGTGGTGAGAATGCCGGTGGCCAGTCCTGCCAGCGCGGAATGCCAGGGAAACTGAAGATCCAGGCGTATGGGTAAGAACCGCCCCAACAGGCTGGGGAAAATCCACTCCACTCCCAGGCCCAGAGACGCGCCGATCAAGCCACCCACCAACCCCAGCAGCACCGTCTGGAAAAGGTAAATGCGCAAAATATCGGAGGACCGGGCGCCAATGGACTTCATGATGGCGAGCACCTCGACCCTTTGCTGCAGATGCGCGCGCATGGCCATCGCCACGCCGATGGCGCCCAGCACCATGGCCACCAGGCAGATCAAGCTAAGCAGCCCGGTCGATCGCTTGAGGCCGTCGGTGAGCGCCGGGTTGCTTTCCCTGAAGTCAGTCACCTGCGCATCCGGCAACACCTGCTCCAGGCGCGCGCGCACGGTGGCGATATTCCCGCTT
The DNA here is from genome assembly GCA_963743365.1 of uncultured Acidobacteriaceae bacterium. Classification (GTDB taxonomy): domain Bacteria; phylum Acidobacteriota; class Terriglobia; order Terriglobales; family Acidobacteriaceae; genus PALSA-350. The sequence goes on along the minus strand of CAVUQE010000001.1, from coordinate 715,266 downwards.
TTCGGCGACAGCTTGAAGAGGAAGCGCTCTCCCGAGCGGCTACCCTGCTGCAGGAGGCCGCTCTTTTCAAGGGCGCTCTGGGTCATCATGACGCGCGGACCGAAGCCCATACCGGAACTCATACGGTCCGGCTCGCGCACCAGGATGGCGGCGATGCGGAAGGTGGAGTCGCCAATCTTCAAGCTCGCGCCCACCTGCGTGTGCAGCCGGATGAGCAGGTCATCGGCAACCACGACGGTTGCATCGGTGAGTACCTGGCGCAGGTCGCCCGCGGGCTCAAGAACGACTGTGCCATAGAAAGGATACTGTTGCGGATCGACGGCCTTGAGCGAAACCAGGAGGGGCACCGGATCGCCGGGCGATGAGACCATAGACACGGTATCGCTGACTTCCGTTCGCACGATGCCGCGGGAGGCCAACTCACTCAGCTGCTGTTCCTCTTCCTGCGTCGGCTGGCGGAACATCCGCGCGGAGAGGTCGGCGGCCATGATGGTGCGCGCCTCGCCCAGCAGTGTCTTCTGAAAAGAGTCGCTAAAGCCGCGCACACCGGTAAGCGCGGCAACGCCAATCGCCACCGACAAGATTACAAATAGAAACTTGGCCCGGGAGGCCTGCAATTCGCGCCAGGCAATCTTGGCTGCCGAGGTCCAGGTCAAGGTTGGTTTATGGTTGGCTCCCATATCAGGCCAGCCTCTGCATGGTGTCTTCCACGATCATGCCGTCGCGCAGAACGATGCGGCGATCGGCGTGGCTGGAAACCTGAGCATCGTGCGTCACCAGGACCAGGGTCGCGCCGCTGGCACGATTTCTTTGGAGCAGCAGATCGAGCACATGGGCGCCGTTTTCGGAGTCGAGATTGCCTGTTGGTTCGTCGGCGAAGATGATCGGCGGCTGGAGAACGAACGCTCGAGCCAGGGCGACCCGCTGCTGCTCCCCACCCGACAGCTGGATGGGATAGTGGTGCATGCGGTCGCCCAGGCCTACACTGCGCAGCAGGTCGACGGCGGTGTTGCGGCCGTTGCCAGAGCCGTTCAGCTCCTGGGGGAGCAAAACGTTTTCCAGTGCGGTGAGGGTAGGTATCAACTGAAAGGATTGAAAGACAAAGCCCAATTTTTTGCCTCGCACTTCGGCCAACTTATCTTCCGGCAGACGACTGATTTCGGTGCCATCGATCAGGACTTCGCCCTCAGTGGGAGAATCCAAACCTGCCAGAAGCCCCAGCAGAGTGCTCTTGCCGCTTCCTGAGGCGCCCATGATGGCCACGAATTGCCCCGACGGGACCAGCAGATCGATATTCTTGAGGATCTCGATCGTCCGGGTGCCGTTGCGAATCGACTTTTTGAGCCCGCGCACTTCAATCATTGACTGCCCTATCCCCAGGATTTGGAATACGAACGCCGACGGGAAAATGTTCTACAGTGGGCTTGTGACCTACCGACGACTCGCCTGCGTTTTGTTCGCCAGTAGCCTGCTTGCCGGTTGCCGGACGGAAGCTCCTAAGGCCCCTGAAGCGGCGGCTTCTCAACCGGCCGCGGCTGCATCGGATTCCTCCCCAGCCAGCGACAGCACCGCGCAGCCGGACGGGCGGCCGGTCATCGTCGCTTTCGGCGACAGCCTCACAGCCGGCTACGGCGCCGACCCGGGCGACAGCTATCCCGACTACCTGGAAAAGGATTTGAACGCCAAGGGCTATCGTTACCAGGTAATCAATCAAGGCATCAGCGGAAACACCACCAAAGACGGCGTGGATCGGCTGCAGGACGCATTGCGTCTGAAGCCGGTGCTGGTAATCGTAGCCTTCGGCGGGAACGACGGCTTGCGGGGACTCCCCATCGCGAGCACCCGGGCCAATCTTGATCAGATCGTAAGCACGCTGCTGCATTCCGGGACCAAGGTGGTGTTGGGTGGCATCACGCTGCCGCCCAACTATGGTCCCGACTACATCCGGCAGTTCAACCAGACCTACGCGCTGCTGGCGGCTAAGTATCACGTGCCGATGCTGCCGTTCCTGCTGCAGGATGTCTATGGAGTGGCAGGCAGCATGCAGGCCGACGGCATCCATGCGACCGATCAGGGCAACGCCCAGGTGGCAAAGAATCTCCTTCCCCTGATCGTGCCCTTGCTGAAGAAGTCCTAAGCGGCGGGGCATCAACCGAGAACCACGATGGGTTGAAAGAGCGTTCCGGCCACGCGGCGCACAATGGCAACCAGATCGCGCTGACCAGCAAATACCTTGGCCAGCGGCGCGGTAGAGTACTCGGGCAGATTCACGGCGTTACCGTTTCTCAGGCGGCCGGCAACCCAAAGGTCGGCAGTGGTGGCGGGCAGTTCCGGCAGCAGAGTGCGCGGGTGAGGGAGTCTCTGCTCCAGAGTTCCGGCGGCTGCCTGCTCGCTCAATTCCTCCAGCGTTAGCGCCTGGGCAAGGGTAAATGGCCCGGCAGCAAGCCGGCGCAAGCGCGCCAAGTGGGCGCCGCAGCCCAACACCTTTCCCAAGTCGTGGGCCACCGAGCGCACATAACCTCCGGAGGAGATACGGATCGTGAACTCTGCATGTTCTCCTTCGAGGGGGCCGATGACGAACTCCTCGATCACCAGGGACACGGGCTTCAGGACCACGGCCTCCCCGCGCCGGGCCGCCTTGTAAGCTGGCTTGCCATCGACCTTCTTGGCGGAGAAAGGGGGCGGAGTCTGCTCTACGTGCCCTCGAAAAAGCCCTGCCGCGGCCTGGATTTCGTGGTTGCTGGGTAACTGGACTCCCATTTCGGCCGGCGCCGCTGGCGTCCCATCGGCATCGTAGGTGTCAGTGGCAAAACCGAAACGGACCGTTCCTGTGTAGGTCTTGACGAGCGGCCCAAAGAATTGGGCCAGACGGGTATATTTCCCCATGAGCACGGGCAAGACGCCAGTGGCCATAGGGTCGAGCGTACCCAGATGACCGGTGGTGGACTCGCCGGTGATGCGACGCACCCGTGAGACGACATCGTGGGATGTCATTCCGCTCGGTTTATCAATCACCAGGAGCCCATTCACACTCTCTACTATAGAGACTCCGGATATGCCGGCTTCGGCTTGGCATCTGGCTCTTTCTACGATGTCAACCAATTGTCCCTCGGCCGGTTGGTCTCGGAGGCAGAACTTGCATCGCCTATTTAGATTCGATTCGGGGTGGTTTCGGTTGAGAATCTGAAGATTATTCCAACGATTAGCGTCAAGGACTAACGTCCTGGGACATTCTCAGCCGATCCTTTGGGACTGTGTCGTAGGGTTTAAAACCGGGTTTGCGGATTTAGTAAATGCGGTCGTGGGGGCTAACGCCCCATCATTTTCGGCCCAAGTACGCTTTGGCGAACCTGGGGCACCCGTCCTGTTCCTATTGGGACTGCGGACCGTCCGTGACCTATAGGTTGTTTTGGGGCCGAGACTGGACCAGGGAGAGAAACTCAGCACGGGTGTTTTGCTGGTGGAAGACTCCTACCATGGCCGAGGTCACAGTCGAAGAGTGCTGCTTCTCTACTCCCCGCATCATCATGCAAAGGTGCCGTGCCTCGATCACGACGCCTACACCCTGGGGATCAATTGCATCTTGAATGGCATCCGCGATTTGGCGGGTGAGGCGTTCCTGCACCTGCAAGCGGCGGGCAAAGACCTCGACCAACCGGGGAATTTTGCTCAGGCCGATGACTTTTCCCTTGGGGATGTAGGCCACGTGGACCTTGCCGAAAAACGGCAACATATGATGCTCGCAAAGGGAGAAAACCTCAATGTCGCGCACGATCACCATCTCGTCGTAATCGACATCGAAGAGCGCACCGCGCAGAATTTTATCGGCATCTTCCTGGTACCCCTTGGTGAGAAAGGTCATTGCCTCCTCGGCCCGCTGAGGGGTCTTCAACAGGCCATCGCGGGTGGGGTCTTCGCCCAAACGCGTAATCAACTCGGTATAGAGATCCTGGGTGGAGTATCCACTTAACCCTCTACCGATAAGGGGCTTACGAACGACTGCTGGGTGTGCCATGCTTTCCCTCTCCCGCATATTCGAAAAAATTGTTCCGCGTCTCTTCCACCCTCACTCGTTCAAGATCAGCGTGAACAAAGTGCTCCGCGAGCAGGTTGTGAATGGCTATACATAGATTCTCCGTGGTGGGCACGCGATGCGTGAAGCTCTTATCAAAGTTCAAATTGGTGTGGTCAAAGCGATCGATCACTATTTTTTGTACGCAACCATCCAGGTCAGCCAGGTTGCAAACCATGCCGGTCACTGGATCCACCTGTCCGCCTACGGTTACCTCGACAACATAGTTATGGCCGTGGCCGTGGGGATTGCTGCACTTGCCGTAGACCGCCCGATTTTCTTCCTCGCTGTACTCATCCGAGTAGAGACGGTGCGAAGCACTGAGGACATACCTGCGCGACAAATAAGCTCTCATGCTTCACCGTAATAGTCAGAAAAAAGCTCAGGCGTCTCATACACGCGGATACGGTGAAGCTTGGCTCCGTCGATGCGGTTTTCCAGGCGCTTCCAGATAGCGATGGCGAGGTTCTCGGTGGTTGGAATCACGTGCTTGAATTCCTCCACTTCGAGATTCAAATGGCGATGATCGTACACGTCCACTACCTCGCGGTTCATGATCTCTTTGAGTTCTTTAAGATCGACCACAAAGCCGGAAACCGGGTCGACCTCTCCCTCCACCGTGACCTCCAGGGTGTAGTTGTGGCCATGGCCATTCCGATTCGCACATTTGCCAAAAAGACGCAGATTTTCCGCCTCCGACAATTGGTCGGACCAGTAGTAGTGAGAGGAGGAGAATTCAGCCTTTCGCGTAAGCAGAATCATAAGCAACTAATCACGGGCCAGAGCAGTCTAGTTAAGAGTATAGCGGTTCCGGACTCTATGCTTGTGATGCAGCGGGAGACCTATCCTCTTCATTATTTTGAGGTTGATGGCTGATTTCCGGAGTAAAAACGGGGCCTCGATGGAAGTAAAGGGGGCGGCCGCCGGGCCCGGGTTTTTAACGCATTTTTGCTAATCCTGCGGTCCGGTGGGATCAGTTCTGTGCCGCCATTCTTTGGCGGAATGGCCGCGTCGGGTTCAGTTTCCTGGTCGACACCATTAGCAAAACTGCTCTAGTGATTTGCGGTGGAGTAAGCTCTGCCCTTCCAGGCCACTTGGTTGCGCACAGTGTGCTGCCACCAGCTCATAACTAGAAGTAAACAGAAAAGCGGTAGCGCAAATACGGAAATGGCGCAGTCGACAGCAGAAAAGTTAGATTTCGCCACCCGGGCATAGAACCGCCACAAAACTCGCAGCCAGAGGAGAGCCAAGGCGTAGCGAGCCAACGGCAGCTGGAAAAAGCGCCACAGCAGCAGCGGCAGGCCAATCATGAGGAGCAGATCGAGAGCCCTCCCTGCCGCCATCATCAAAGGGAAACCGAAGAGCCGGGCTAGATTCTTGGTCCAACCTTCAACCATGGCGCCAAAGCTACGATACATTCTCGTACTCAGCGCATCGGGCGCGTAGCGAAAGCGGATGGGGTGTTTACGTCGCTTTAACAGGAAGGCGAGATCGACATCTTCAAGCAGGGAGCCGGCCACCGTTGAGTGACCGCCAACCTGAAAGTAAACGGCTCGCTGAACCATGAGGAATTGACCATTGGCAGCAGCTACCCGGGATCCGGCATCAGAGACCTTTTGCGGCGGATAGGCGAGCGCAAGCTCGGAAAAAATCAACGGCATGAGAGCACGCTGCCAGAAGCCCGTCACTAACTGTTTCGGGGAATAGGAGAGCATCACCACATGCGCATGATCCGCTTCATGCAGGGCTCGCCTCAGGTCGCCGGCTGCGTGGATGGTGTCCGCATCCGTGAACAGGAGCCACTCGCCTCGCGCCTTCTTGGCCGCGCTCCATACCGCATTTGCTTTTCCCGTCCAACCGGGTTGGAGGGGCTCAGGGTCGAGGACAGTTACGCCTACCAATCCAAGAGCGATGGAACGCGTGGCGTCAGTGGAGCCATCATCCACCATCAACAGCTCCCAGTCCTCGCCGACGCGAAAGCCTTCTTCGGACTGGGCCAGCAAAGATTCGAGACACGGCCGGAGGACATCGGCCTCATCGCGGGCAGGCACGATGACAGAGAGACGCATGGCCGATCTTCCTTTCTCCGGATTTCCTGTGCGGCTCGCGGCCCCGGCGGGCTTCATGCGGCCGCAGTCGACCAGCCCTCGCCGCCGTCCCGCGACGATTGCCAATATTATAGGAAATGTAATTGTTCAGGTTTTCTTTGCTCGCCCACTCACGACGTCGTAGAAGAATCTCGCAAAAGACGCCTACGCGAGTGTGCCAAATTGAAACAAAGTGTCCCACGGCAGAACACGGCAAGCCGCGTCCTTGAAACTTCTACCCCTATTCCTCTCCGCATACGCCTGGTTCGGTTGATGATTCAACTGAGGGCGAAACAATGACAACCTGGCCAAGCACGCCTGACCCAACTCTCCCGCTGGTTTCGGTGGTGATTCCCTGCTACAACTCAGCCCGTTTTTTGGGTGAAGCCATCGAAAGTGTTCTACGGCAAACTTACCCTCGGATTGAAATCATCCTGGTCGACGACGGCTCGACCGATGCGACCGCCCAAATCGCGCGGTCGTACCCTGTTCAGTACATTTACCAGGAAAATCGCGGTATCTCCGCTGCACGCAATACCGGTATCGCTCACAGCCAGGGCAAATATGTTCTGTTTCTGGATCATGACGACCGTCTGTTGCCGATGGGTGTCGAAACCGGAGTGGAGCTTCTGGAAGAGCATCCGGAATGTGCGGTGGCCGTGGGCGAACACCGGTACATCGGCGCCGACGGAAAGCCGATTGGATACTCAAACAAGCGTGCCGCTGGCCGGGATCATTACCGGATGTTGCTGAAACATAATTTCATCGAGACGCCATGCTCAGCGCTGCATCGGCGATCAGGGTTAACGTTGGCCGGCGTGTTCGATGAGAGCGTGCAGGGCGCCGAAGATCATGAGCTTTACCTGCGCACCGCGCGGCAGAGCACCTGGATTGGCCATGCGGCGCCGGTGGCGGAGTACCGGCTTCACGAGTCCAACACCTCCCGCGACGCGGAGCAAATGCTGCTGGTGAGCTATCGGGTGCTGGAGATGGAGTTGCCTTACCTGCAGGGCGACCGGGAGAAGTTGCGCTTGCATCGCCGAGGGGTCAAATTTTTGCAACGGCAATACGGGCGGCGTCTTACGCGCGAGCTCCTCAGCAATGGAATTCCGGGGACACCGGAATATCGGCGCAAGCTGGAGCGCCTAAGGCGTCATTATGTCCTGGGTTTCGCGGCGGTCGTGGTGAGCCACTTTCTACCCTCGAAGGTGCTGCATTTATTGCTTGATGCGCAAGTCATCGTGCCCGGGAAGCGCAGCGCCGGGAGAGCTTTTCACTGGGCTCATCCAGGGTGGCGTTAGGGGTAGCGTTGAGGTGGCGTTGTCTTGGGCCGCACCCCAGCCGCTTGGTATTATTGAATACGTGGGTTTCCGTGTGCGCGGTTCCGTCTTGCTGCTCTCGCTCCTGCTGGCCGCAGGGTGCGATCGCGGCGACCATCCGCGACAGATCGGAAAGCCTGCACCTGACTTTACTATCTCCGACAATGGACGCGTCCTGCAGCTAAGCAGCTACCGAGGCAAAGTGGTTCTGCTGAATTTCTGGGCGAGCTGGTGCGCTCCGTGTATTGAGGAGATCCCCTCGCTGAACCAGTTGCAACGGCAGATGCCGCAACTGGTGGTGGTCGGCGTGGATGTGGATCAGGATCCCGAGGCCTACCAGCGATTTCTTGCCCGGCACGAGGTCGATTACCTGACCATCCGCGATGCGGAGCAGCACAGCAACGCGCTCTACGGAACCTTTGTTTTCCCCGACACCTATGCTATCGATCGCAAGGGTGAGATTCGGCGTAAGTTCGTCAGCGTGCAGGACTGGACCTCACCGGAAATTCTGAGTTTTCTTTCCCATTTATAGACTCTTCTCCCGCTTGCTATGATGGCCTCATGACGACCAATCTTGACGTTCTCTATCGCTACGAGCTGCACCCTACCGAGGCGGCCATGATTGCGTTGGGCAAGCTTCGTGGGGTCTACGGCATTCGAAAGATCATGCTCGACGAGCAGCAGAAGACGATGCGGGTGGAGTTCGACTTTACCAGGCTCAATCGGGCTGTGGTTGCCGAACTGCTTCGCAGCGCGGGGATCGACATCGTGGCAGAGGTCCCGCTAACGGCTCCTCTGCCGCCTAAACAGGAACCGGCTGTCCCGTTGCCGGCCAAATAGAGAGTTCCAACCTACGGCGCTCCCAGGGCACGCCAGGTCGAAGACAGCGTGCCCCTAGCGGCCCCTTCCCTACCCCGGATTTCCTATCATCTGATTTGCCTTTTGACGAAGGGGGCGTCCCTTTCCAGCGCTCCGCCCCCTCCGGGTTCCAGCCTGATACATGCCTGTTGCCGCCGGTTTCTGTGGGTCTCCAATCCGGGAAACCGTGATGATGCCACATCGCGGGCATGCCGATAGGGCTAATTGAGCGTCTGCGCAGTATGGGTCAGAACGACCCGAGAAGCCCGGCATTTGGAGCGTAATGAAGCCATTCCTCATACGAGTCTTGACGTGTGAGTTAGTGCTTATGGTGTTGCCGATGCTCGCCGCGCAAACGCAGAACGCTCAGCCTGACCTTACGGCCCTGAAGATCGAAGACCTGATGAATGTCGATGTGACTTCGGCTGCGAAGAAGGAGCAGAAGCTGTCCCAGGTGCCGGCGGCGATTTTCGTGATTACGACGGAAGATATCCGGCGCTCGGGTGCGACCAACATTCCCGATTTGTTACGCATGGTGCCGGGACTGGAAGTGGCCCAGATCAATCCCAGCACGTGGGCGATCAGCGCACGCGGTTTCAACGGAGAGTATTCCGACAAGCTTCTGGTTTTGATCGACGGGCGCACCGTGTACACGCCCAGCTTCTCCGGGGTCTTCTGGGATGCTCAGGACGTGCCCCTCGATTCCATTGCGCGGATCGAGGTCAACCGCGGCCCAGGGGCTAGCGTGTGGGGGACAAATGCCGTCAATGGAGTAATCAACATCACCACTAAGAGCGCGCGAGAGACCCAGGGTGGCACGCTTACGGCCAATGGAGGGACACTTGAGCATGTAGGCGGGATGGTCCGCTATGGGGGGCCGATGGGCAGTCGGGGAGCGTACCGATTGTTCACCGACGGTTTCGAAATGGGTCACTTTCTCACTCCAGAACACCAGAACGGCGAGGACGACTGGTACCTTTACCACGGCGGATTCAGGGCCGACGCAGATGTCTCTGCCAAAGACTCACTGACTATAGAGGGAGAAGCCATCCGCGGGAATGCAGGAGAAAGAACAAATTCTATTGTCTCGCTGCTCCCACCGGTGACATCCACGCTTGACCTGCGTGACCGGTTTTCGGGCTGGTGGGTTCTCGGGCGATGGAAGCGAGCGATTTCCCCGGGCTCGGAAACCTCACTTCAGATCTATTTCGATCGCAGCAACCGAGGTGATACCACCTTCGGTTTAGGACTGAACACTTTCGACCTCGACTTTCAGCACCACGTGCATTGGGGCCGGCGGCAGGATCTTGTCTGGGGGCTGGGCTACCGTTTGAATTCAGACCACACGGCGGACGACTTCCGCATCTCCTTCCAACCGCAGGACCTAGCCACGCAGATCTTCAGCGCATTCGTTCAAGACGAGATAGCCATCCGTCCCCGTCGCCTTAATATCAGCCTGGGAACAAGACTCGGGCATGAGTTCTATAACGGATTTAACCTGCAACCGTCCGCGCGCGTCGCCTGGACGCCGGATGATCGCGACACATTCTGGGCGGCATTCTCCGGAGCCCAACGAACGCCGTCGCGGGCCGAAACGTCGATCCGGTACAACGTTGACGCGCTCCCCGGAACGGACAACCTGCCGACGTTGATCAGCATCTTCGGGAACCCAAACCAGCGGAATGAGCGTTTGATCGCCGCCGAGGCAGGTTTTCGAAAGCAGCTATCAGACCGGCTATCCTTCGATTCCACGGCGTTCTTCAACCAGTACCACGACCTCGCTTCGAATGAACCGGGATCTCCGGGCCTGGAGGCAAACCCTCCGCCGCTGCACTTGCTCATCCCCACCTATTTCGCCAACCTGCTCCATGGAGAAACCCACGGCATCGAGATGTTCGCCAATGTGAAATTGGCCAGGCGATGGACGCTTAGTCCGGGGTACACATTCCTCACCATGCACCTCCACCGCGAGGCCGGGGGCATGGATCTGACCAGCGGCCCCAACGCAGAGGGTGACCTCCCTAACCAGCAAGCTCAATTGCGCTCGAACGTGAATCTTCCCTGGCACTGGCAGTGGACCACATCGGCCTTTTTCGTAGGACGTCTGCCAGCACAGTCAATCCCTTCTTACACCCGCTTGGACACGAATCTGGCATGGCAGGCGTCGGAAAAAATATCCCTGGGTTTGGTTGGTCAGGACTTACTGAAAGGCGTGCACGAGGAGTACGCGGGCCCTGACTTGACTGTGCTTCCGAGCCTGATCCGGCGCAGCGCCTATGCCAGGATTCTGTGGCGGTTCTGAATGAGCATGAGGTCATGCGCAGAAGGCGGCCCCGATTCCAGGGGGATGGAAGCGCAACCACCCTCGAACGCGTGGATCACGCGATCTTTGTGGTGGGCCGTTATTGCTGTCTCTCTCTTGCTCGCGGGGAGTAGGGAAAGCGGCCGAGCGCAATCGACCGAGGAGGAATATCGCGTCAAGGCAGCGTTCATCTTTCATTTCGCGCAGCTGGTGGACTGGCCTCAAGAAACGCAGACAGGAGAAGCAAATTCGCTGTTTCTGTGCACCATCGGAGAAGACCCCTTTCAGGGTGCGCTGGAAAGTACCGTAGCCGGGAAAGCCGTCGGCAATAAGATCATTCGCGTTCGTCACCTTGGGTCAGCGCAAGATATGCAGGCTTGCCAAATCCTTTTCTTCGGCCGCGCGCAAAGTAAGCGCATTCCAACGCTGCTGGCGAATCTGCACAACGCCCCCGTTCTGACCGTGGGAGAGAGCGCCGGCTTTCTCGGTGCTGGGGGAATGATCTGCTTTGTCCTCGACCAGAACAAGGTTCGTTTCGGAATCAACCTGGATGCCGCGGAAGCCGCGAAGCTCAAGATCGGTTCGCGGCTGTTGCTGCTGGCCCAGACTGTGATTGGGGAGAACCGGGAGAAGTAACAGCAATGAACTTCAGAGACCTACCCATTCGACGCAAGCTGGCTTTGCTGATCCTGACTTCCAGTGCCCTGGCAGTTATTCTGGCTTGTTTGGGATTTGCCATCTACGAGCGGCAGAATTTTCGCGCCAATACCGACAACGAGCTGCAGGCGCTGGCGGATACTCTGGGAGCCAATACGGCCGCATCCCTGGTCTTTAACGATCCCAAGACCGCGCGAGAGATGCTGGGAGCGTTGCGGGCAGATCACCTTGTGTTAGGGGCCTGCTTATACGACATCCACGGAAATATCTTTGCCGAGTATCGCCGGGGCGGGCCTGGTCCAGCATTCGCGATGCCGTCGCTGCGCGGGGACGGAGCCTATTTCGAGCGAAACTCCGTCACCCTTTTCCGCAGCGTACTGATGGAGGGGGACAAGACAGGCTCTATTGCCATCGTGTCGGACCTGAGCGGAACCAGCGCCCGACTATGGGAGTACACCAAGATCGCCAGCCTGGTTCTGTTCATCTCCACGCTTGCCACGTACCTGATTTCCTTGCGCCTGCTGCGGCTGGTGAGCGACCCGATTGTGCAACTGGCCGGGATCGCCGGGCGGATTACAGCGGAGGAGAACTACTCACTGCGGGCAACCGCTTTGGGAAACGATGAAAGTGGCGTTTTAGTGCGCTCGTTCAACCAGATGCTGCAGCGCATCGAACAACGGGATCTGGCCTTGCAGAACGCGAAAGATGGACTGGAAAAGCGGGTAGAACAACGAACGGCCGATCTGCAAAGAGAGGTGGCCGAGCGTATACGGGCGGAGGAGCAGATGCGGCTGGCCAAGGAGGCAGCGGAAGTCGCCAACCAGGCCAAGAGCGAATTTCTTGCCAACATGAGCCACGAGATCCGGACGCCGCTCAACGGGGTCATCGGCATGACCGACCTGGCTCTGGACACGGAGCTCACCGCGGAACAACGAGATTGCCTGGAAACCGCAAAGACGTCGGCCGATTCCCTGCTGACAGTGATCAATGACATCCTTGACTACTCCAAGATAGAGGCGGGAAAGGTTGAACTGGAAGCCATCGACTTCAACCTGCGCGACTGCGCAGAAGAGACCCTGAAGACCTTCGCCACGCGGGCAGATGAAAGGGGTCTGGAACTTCTCTGCGACATCGCCCCCGAGGTGCCGGAGCTGGTGGAGGGGGATCCGGGGCGGCTGCGCCAGATCATTCTCAACCTGGTCGGTAATGCCATAAAGTTCACTCACCATGGTGAGGTGATGCTGAAGGTGGAGCTGGAAAGCGAAGAGGGCGACACGCGCGTCATACGTTTTACTGTGGCCGACACGGGCATCGGCATCCCGCCCGGGAAGCAGCTGTCGATCTTCTCTCCCTTCACCCAGGCCGACTCATCGACCACCCGCAATTATGGCGGCACAGGCCTTGGCTTATCCATCTCGGCACACCTGGTATCGATGATGGGAGGAAGAATCTGGCTCGACAGCGAGGAGGGCAAAGGCACCCAATTTCATTTCACCGCCCGGCTGAAGATTCTCGACAAGCTGCCTGAATCAGGACTCAATGTTCCGCTTCACGCCTTGAACGGCATGCGGATCCTGGTGGTCGACGACCACCGAACGAATCGCCGCATCATCGAAGGGATATTGAAACGTTGGGGGGCACAGACGACGGACGCCGAGGGCGGCAGAGAGGCGTTGGCTGAATTGATCTCCGCGGGCAAATCCGGACAGCCCTACGGGCTGCTGGTGACGGACATGAACATGCCGGAGATGAACGGCTTCGCGTTGGTTGAGCAAATGCGTAACAACCCGGAACTATCAGCGGTGACTGTCATGATGCTCACTTCGGCCAGTCATCGAGGAGATGTGGAGCGCTGCCGGCAGCTGGGCATTCGGTCCTATCTTTTCAAGCCGGTCAGGAAACGGGAGTTGCTGGCAGCAGCCCTGGCGGCACTGGGGCAATCCGCGGCGGCCTCTCCTTCCACAGCCGTAATCAAGGCCAAGCAACCGGTGCAAGCGAAAGTTTTACGCATCCTTTTAGCTGAAGATAACCGGGTCAACCAGATCGTGGCCACGCGCATGGCGGAGAAGATGGGACACTCTGTAGTGGTCGCCGGCAACGGCAAACTCGCGCTCCTGCTGCTGGCAACGCAGCCCTTCGATCTGGTGTTGATGGATGTCCAGATGCCGGAGATGGACGGACTCACGGCAGCCAGAAAGATTCGCGAAAGTGAAGAATCGACACCCTTTCACTTGCCGATCATAGCCATGACGGCGCACGCCATGAAGGGAGACCGTGAGCGCTGTATCGCTGCGGGGATGGACGGATATGTCTCCAAGCCCATCAGCGGTCCAATGCTGGAAGAGGAAATAGCCTGCGTGATGGGGGAGAAGACGGAGGCGGGAACGATCGACAGTTCGAGCGCGCGACACGGAGAGGCCGCTTCGGCCAGTGCGCTCACCTGAGACATGGAAGGGCACCGGTTACGGTTCTCTGTCCTCGGACTGGCTAGGCGCAGTCGCATACCAGATGTTGAAGCCGCCAAAGATGAGGCACGCAAGATTCACCACGGCATTCAGAGCGCCGCGGGAAAACGAATCTGTATATTGGCCGTGGCGGAAATTACAAGCAGCATCGAGCAGGCCCAGGTAGACCATCGAACCACCGGCGACCGCAGTAGCGATTCCGGCGCGCGGATCGCGGGCAATCAGCCAGTTGCTGGCCAGCCAAAAGGCTCCAGCGATCCACAAGATGTCGGGCAAGAGAAAGCACCACTCGAAATCCACGACGCTGGCTGGTAGCTGGGTGTGGTCCGCCCAGAAAGAGACCCAGAAAAGACCAATGGCCAAGGCGGCTATCCGCTGCATCCATGCAAGGCTGCGGACGGATAATCTCACAGTGGATTCCTTTACGAGCGAACGCTCAACTCCGCGATTGGCTGGGATGTTAAGTTATTGATTCCGCGTGGTGCGCGCGGAGAGATTCGAACTCCCGACCTTCTGGTTCGTAGCCAGACGCTCTATCCAACTGAGCTACGCGCGCATGCGTAACCCTGACAGACTACCAAACCGGGTCAAAAACTCCAAGTTTACCGGGCGCCGGGGCGGCAGGCTGCATCTAAAATCTGGCATGGCACGCCCTTATTGGTCAGGACAAATCTCCCTCTCGTTGGTCAGTTTCGCGGTTGAAATTTATCCCGCGACGACCACTGCGCGGCAATTTCAATTCCACCAGATTGACCGGGCGACCGGGCAACGAATCCACTACCAAAACGTTGTTGCCGACGGTGACGAACGGGAAGAGAACAACCACAAGGCGAGCCGCCTGCATGTGGCCGCAAGAGGACATGAGGCTCATGACGAAGAAGAGCCGCACGTCGTGGACAAGTCAGAGATCGTAAAGGGGTACGAATACGAGAAAGGCAAGTACGCGATCATCGAACCGGAGGATCTCAAGCGTCTTCGAATTCCGGGGAAAGACACGCTGGAGATCACACAGTTTTCTTCGGTCGACGAGGTGCCGCCATCACTGTATGTCAAGCCATACTTCGTAGTGCCCAAGAAAGGCCCGCAGGCCACGGCGTTCGCGATCGTGCGCCAGGCGATGGTCGATAGTGAGATGGTCGGACTGGGCGAGATCGCCTTCGCCGGCCGGGAACACCTGGTCGCGTTGGCGCCTCCGCCTGACCGAAAGCAGCTGGGGATGATGCTGTACATCCTCCGCTTTGCGGAGGAGCTGCGTGATGCCAGCGAGTATTTTGGCAAGATTTCTTCGCCAAAATTGGACGGCTCCCAACTGGACTTGGCCAAGCAGCTGATCAAGACCTATACCCGTCCGCTGCAGCTGGATAAGTTCACCGATAACTATGAAGCTGCGGTGCGGGAGCTGGTGGAAGCGAAATTGGCTAACAAGCCGTTGCCTAAGGAAAAGCCGGAGAAGGGCCGCGCCAAGGTCGTCGACCTCATGTCTGCGTTGCGTCAGAGCCTGGCGGCGAACCAGGCACCCAAAGCTGCTAAACACGCGGGTAAGACGGCAGCCCCGTCGGCCAAACGCAAGTTGAAACTCGTTTCTGGCAAACGCAGCAAGACGGCCTAGCGTAAAAGCATTGGAAAAAAACCATTTTCGGCCCATGTACGCTGGTGCGAACATGGGGCACCCGTCCAGAACCATAGGCCGTTGCTAGAAAACTGTAATGGTTGCATATTCACTTTTGGTATCCGAGCTGGGTGGACCAGCGTAACAGGCAGCCAGATCCACTCGATGCGGAGCGAAACTGCTCCCCGGCTCTATCTCGGTCACTATGCTATTTCCTGCAGGGCGGCCAGGAACCGCTCGACCTCTTCTGCCGTGTTGTAGTGGGCCAGCCCTATGCGCAGAAAGCCGCCGTCTTTTTCCACGTCCAGATGCTCGGTCAGGTTCAGTGCGTAATAATTGCCATCCCAGGTGAAGAAGCCGCGCCGTCCTAATTCTGTTGCCAATGCCAGTGGCGTATGGCCTGCGATGCGTACTGCTACTGTGGGACAGCGTTCGCCTGAGCGTGCCGGATCGCTGATGCCGTAGAACGTAAGCCCGGGGATTTTCAAGAGCCCGGAAATCAGGCCTTCGACAAGGATGCGCTCGTGCTCCTGAATAGCCTTCCAGGCAGTGAGCAATGCGATACGGCGAGCGGATGCGGAGGGATCGATGTGCCGCCCCAGATCGGCCAGGTAGTCAACGCAGGCAGTAATTCCCGCGATGCACTCGTGGTTCAGCGTACCCCACTCCCAGTTGAGGGGAACCGCGTGCGTGTTGGCTGAGACCTTGTATGGCTGCAAGCGCGTGAGATGGCGGTGCTTGCCGTACAGCACACCCATGTGGGGACCGAAGAATTTGTAAGAGGAGCAGACCAGGAAGTCGCAATCGAGCGCGCGGACATCGATGGGACCGTGCGGGGCGTAATGCACGGCATCGATGTAGGCCATGGCTCCGACGCGATGCGCCATACGCACCACTTCTCTCACGTTGTTAATGGTTCCCACAGCATTCGAGGCGTACCCCACGGCTACCAACTTGGTGCGGCTGGTGATCTTTCGCGCCAGGTCTTCCATGTCGAGAGTGCAATCGTGGCCGTTGATTTCAGCCACGCGAATCGTGACTCCACGTTCCTCGAGAGCAACCCAGGGGGAGTAGTTGGCGCAATGATCCAGTCGTGTGACGACGATCTCGTCTCCTGGATTCAGTTCACGGCCAATCGACCGGCTGATGGCAAAGGTCAACGAGGTCATATTTGCGCCAAAGACGATCTCCTCCGGATCGCAGGCAAGAAAGTCGGCCATGGCGACACGGCCGCCGAGAAGCATCGCGTCGGTACGTTGGCTGGTAGCAAAGACGCCGTCTGTGTTGGCATTGCTGGTGCGCAAATAATCAGAGATAGCGTCGATGACGCGCCGCGGCACTTGGGTTCCGCCTGGCCCATCGAGAAAAACAGCGGGATGTCCATTGACGGTTTGCGAGAGAGAGGGAAATTGGGCGCGGACCCAGTCTGAATCGATTGTGCCGGCGGCCCCGTTGGTTGTGGCAACGGAGATAAGTTCGGGTACGGATGGGGCTGCGGAGGGAGGCATATCCTTGGTCTTCATGGTCAATTCATTCTCGGGGTCGCGAAAGGCTTAGGGAGAAGGTACAGGTTACATGGAGTCACGGGAGAGATAGATGAGTTTTTCTGGAGCCGGCTTTCCGGTTGATTTAACCTGCCTTTACTCATCCTCTATGATGTGCTCTCCGCGGCTAGCAATTCAGACTTAAAACACCAAGGTGGCTTGAATCAAGAGCGATACACAATACACACGGCCGCGCTCGGGACACTTGCTGCGGATGCTCGGTGCAGGCTTTGGGATCGCTGTCGGGGTCGGAACCACGATCGGTTCGGGTATTCTGCGGACCCCAGGGGAAGTCGCCGGCCAACTGGGTAGCGCCACTCTGGTGCTGACGGTTTGGATCCTGGGAGGAGTCTACGCGCTTCTCTGCTGTAGCTCGGTGACGGAACTCGCCACCATGCTACCCAACTCGGGTGGGTTTTATGCGTACACCCACCGCGCGTTCGGACCGCGCATCGGGTTTGTCGTCGGCTGCCTGAATGCGGTGGTGGAATCGGTGGCAATGGCATACCTCTCGGTGGCGCTGGGAGAGTTTACCGCTGGGCTGTTTCCCCGATTTGCGGGGCACGTCCAATTGGTAGGCGTCACCGGCCTGATCTTGCTGACGCTATTAAATTGGATCGGCCTGCGGCCGGGCAGCCGGGCGCAGGAATTTACCAGTGCTGCCAAAGCGCTGGGATTGATTGGACTCGTCGTCGCCTGCTTCCTCTCCCCCGCTGCTTCCGGCGCCGCGGTGGTCACGAAATTTTCCATCGGCGGACACAGTCTTTTCCTGGGACTGGTCCTTGCTCTGCAAGGCGTGGTGGTCACCTACGACGGCTGGTACGCACCGATCTATTTTGCCGAGGAAGATCAAGACCCATCGCGGAACCTGCCGCGCTCCATGTTAGGCACTGCGCTCACCTGTACTGCCATTTACCTACTGATGAATGGAGCTCTCCTTCATACGTTGGGGATGGGACGGCTCGCAGGCTCCGAGTTGCCGGCGGCGGATGCGGCAATGCTGGTCTTTGGGAGGTACGGAAGACAATTCATTCTGCTCCTCTCTGTGGTTGGGGTACTTAGCACCATCAACGCGGGTCTGATGCTCACCCCGCGCATTCTTTTTTCCATGGCTCGCGATGGGCTCTTGCCGCAGAGCGTGACTACGGTGAATCAGGGAGGAACCCCGGCAGTGGGTCTCTTCCTTTGCTCATTCGCCAGCATCATCCTGGTGCTCACGGGCACGTTTGAGTCGCTCATTGCCATTGCCGCGATCCTCTTCGTAGCTAACTATCTGCCGGTTTTCGCGGCGTTGCTGGTTTTGCGCAGACGGGAACCGAATCTTGAACGGCCATACAAGGCGTGGTTTTATCCCTGGACCACGCTGTGCGTTCTCCTGGCCTCTGCAGCTTTCCTGATTGGCTCGGTGATCGGCGATCTGCGACACAGCCTGTTCACAGTGATCCTCATCCTATTGAGCTATGTTGCTGCTGTCGTGATCACGCGCAGGAGAGCGTAAAGTTCCTGCTGTAGGAGACGTATTCAAGCATGGCTAGCAAGAAGAAAGCGCCCCACACATCCTCCAACCTGGTCGACCAGCAACTTGAGCGCTATCGCGAGATGCGCGACTTCAGCAAGACTGCCGAACCAAGCGGCAAAGACGGCAAGGAGGCTGGCAAGGAGGGTAGCAAGCATGCAGCCTCTCCTAGTAAAGCCGGGGCTCTGCCGTTCGTTATCCAGAAGCATGCCGCGACCCGGCTGCATTACGACTTTCGCCTTGGGTTGCACGGCGTGCTCAAGAGTTGGGCGGTAACCAAAGGGCCGAGCTATGTGCCGGGCGATAAGCGCCTGGCGGTCCAGGTGGAAGATCACCCCATGGAATACGGGGGCTTCGAAGGGACTATTCCCAAGGGCCAGTATGGAGGCGGCACAGTGATGCTGTGGGATGAAGGTACCTGGGAGCCGCTGGGCGATGCGGATGAAGCCCTGGCCAAAGGCAATCTCAAATTCATCCTTCATGGCAAAAAACTGCAGGGCAAATGGGTGCTGGTCCGCATGGGAGGAAAGGCGGCAAAGGAGGCGAAGCCGAATTGGCTCCTGATCAAAGAACATGACGAGCATGAACAGACCGCCAGCGACGAGCCAATTGTCGAGAAGGAGCCCAACAGCGTCCTTACGAACCGCGACATGGAAGCCATTGCGCGTGAAGGGGACCACGTGTGGCAATCGAATCGGCCGGAGAGTTCCGGCGCGGATAAGAAGGAATCGGCTGTCCTTTTCGCCCCGGCGGAACTTCCCGGGAAGAAGGAAGCTCTGCCGTCGTTTATAGCGCCCCAGCTGGCATCCGAAGCCTCTACCCCGCCGGTGGGCGCGCACTGGGTCCATGAGCTGAAACTGGATGGCTACCGCATCCAGGCGCACATCGATAAAAGCGGCAAGATTCGCCTCTTTACCCGCAGCGGGCTGGAGTGGACTCATCGCATGCCGCTGATCGTGCGCGGGTTAGGGCGGCTAAAAGTAAAGGATGCCATTCTCGATGGCGAGGTAGTGGTACTGGATGCTGACGGACAGAGCAGCTTCGCCAAGTTGCAGGCAGCCTTCGAGGACGGCGCGTCCCATCCTTTGACCTACTTCGTCTTCGACCTGCTTCACCTCAACGGACATAATCTTCGTCAGGAGCCGCTTGCCAAGCGCAAGCAGATCCTGGCGGAAATGCTCGATACCCTGCCGGAACACGAGGTCATCCGCTACGGCCAGCACATCGAGACTGAGGGGGCGCCGATTTTCGACGCGGCTTGCAAGATGGGCGCGGAGGGCATCGTTTCCAAACGCTCCGACAGCACGTATACCTCGGGCCGCAGCAAGTCATGGATCAAGATCAAGTGTGTTCGCCGGCAGGAGTTCGTGATTGGGGGATTTACCAAGCCTGCGAATGGCACTGAGGGGATTGGCGCGCTTGTGCTGGGCTACTACGAGGAAAAGAAGCTGATTTATGCCGGCCGCACGGGTACCGGTTTCACGCAGGCTAACGGGCGCATCCTGCGCCAGCGGCTGGAGGCCATGAAGCAAAGCAAAATGCCCTTCATGGAGGTGCCTCCGGCGGCGGCAAAGGGAGCTCTTTGGGTGCGGCCCGAATTGGTGGCGGAGGTGCAGTTCAGCACCTGGACTGCGGATAACCTGGTGCGCCAGGCTAGCTTCAAGGGACTGCGGGAGGACAAGAAGGCGGCCGAAGTACGGCGCGAGGTTCCCGATCCGAGTCTTACGGCTCAGGCTACTGGTGGCAGTGAATCCGCGGCGAAACACCGCGGAAAGAGTAAAAGTTCAGATCCCACTCCCGATCCGGCGACTGAGGCCGCTCCTTCCAAGCTTGGATTTCGGGTGACTCATCCCGATAAGGTTGTCGATCCGGAAACGGGGGTCACTAAGCAGGCATTAATCGACTACTACCTGGCAGTCGCGCCGCGGATGGTTCCCCACGTTGCCGGCAGGCCTCTTTCGCTGGTGCGATGCCCGAATGGCGCGGGGCAGAAATGCTTCTATCAAAAGCAACTGGGACAGGGTATGCCAAGTGCAATCGGCGGGGTTGAGATTCCGAGGGCAAAGGGCGACGCAACGGAGACTTACGTCACCGTGGATAGCGCGGAGGGCTTGGCGGGACTGGCGCAGATGAATGTGCTCGAAATCCATCCCTGGGGATCGACGAATGTCGACCTGGAGCACCCGGACCGTATCATTTTCGATCTCGATCCGGACGAAGCGGTGTCCTGGTCAACGCTCTGTGATGGCGCTTTGGAGGTGCGGGAGCGGCTTAAGAAATTAGGGCTGCAGAGCTTCGTGAAGACGACCGGCGGCAAAGGGTTGCATGTGGTCGCTCCCATTCGGCCCAAGTTCGAGTGGGACCGAATCAAAGCGTTCACCCATGCCTTTACCTTGCAGATGGAGCAGGACAATAGCAAGTTGTACATCAGCAAAATGACCAAGGCCGCGCGGAAGAACAAGATTTTTGTCGACTACCTGCGTAACGAGCGGGAAGCTACTGCGGTGGCGCCGTATTCGAGCCGCGCTCGACTGGGGATGGCTTCGGCATTGCCTTTGGAGTGGGCGGAGCTCAACGGGTCGAAGGCGCCCAAGTTCCTGATTGCGGAGTTCGCTGATTGGAGCGAACGGCTGCGCAAGGATCCTTGGAAGGCCATGCTATCGAGTGAGCAGGAAATTCCGGCGGGATTGTTTGGGGGATAGGGGTACTTCGCTCGAACTGGTTAGTGGGGAAGCCTCAAAAGCATGCACCGGAAAGCCAGTTGCCCACTCAAGCCAAAGTACGGCTTGAATGGGGCACCCTAAGCTTTTGTTGCCGGTTTAATTAGTTAGTAAATGCGGAAGTTTACTTCGATGTTTACTTCCACGGGGACTGGCTTGCCCTGCAGCGTGGCGGGCTTGAACTTATATTGCTTCACCGCCTCCACTGCTTTCTCATCCAGGCCCATGCCCAGGTGGCGCACTACCGCGACCCGCTGCGGATTGCCTTGCGCGTCAACGATCAAAGAGACCACACAGACGCCCTGATATTTCGCGCGCCGAGCCTCGTCGGAAAACTCAGGGTCGGGGGAGAAAATGAGTTGTGGGGCAGAAACGCCCCCGCCCACGTGGTAGAGACCGCCACCGTAGCCGCCGCCCTCACCCGGACCATAACCGTTCCCTTTGCCTGAGCCAATGCCTCCACCGGAGCCGGTGCCCATACCCGCTCCACTGCCGCTCCCATTAGAAGCCGGACCCACAACACTGGTCCGCGGGTCGCCCAGGTTGGGCAGGTTGTTGTTGGGCAACTGGATGTCCTTGGGCATCATGATCGCCGGGTCAGCCGTCAGCTTGGGGTGGTCGTTCTTGATGACCATCGGGGGCACAATCGGCTGCTCCTTAAACTCTGGCAAACGCCCCTTCGGCGACTGGATAATGTCATGCGAGCCGCCACCACCGCCTCCGCCCATCTGCGGTCCCTTGGGAGCAATCGGCATGTACTGGGGCACATCGATGTTGGTGACCAGCTGGTTCTTCTTGGTCACAGCTTTCTTGACCACCATGAAGGCCCACAGAATTAGGGCGATAATCACTACGTGAGTGGCAACCGAGATAATAGAAGCGGCGCGACCCCGGTTCTCCTTCATGGGGTCGATAACCGCAATCGGCTTTGACGTCAGGACAAGAGGCGGAAGCTTGCGGGGGTAGAGCAAGTCATAGATGTTGTTGGCGATGGTCTTCCACGCCGGTTCATCAATGATATCGGCAAGCAGCTTGGGCTCTCTTGGCTGATCCCGCTGGTCCAGCTCCGGAGGTACTAAAACCTGATTAGCCATAGAACGTATGAGAAAAGAGGGCGTGTAAGCCTCTCTCCGCCTATCTCCTCATTATGGACGACTCTCGTCCGGCTTGTCTCTCTCCAGAAATACGGAGCCCGTATCTGTTCAAGATCCATTAAAAAGTATTAGACACCTTTTTCCTGCCTGAGGTAAGCCGCTCGTTAACTTTTACGGCAACGAGACAATTAAGCCCCCCGGCACTCTTTTGGAGGCGCAAAGCTACAATAAGGTTTTGCACGTTTTTCGACTGGAGAAACAATGCCGGCTCCGCCCGAACTTAAGGCGACTCTGAATCTACCGCAAACCGACTTTCCTATGAAGGCAAATCTGCCCCAAAGCGAGCCTAAAAGGCTGGCTGCCTGGGAGCAGGACGGGCTGTACGAGCAAATTCGGGGGGTGCGCCAGGACGCTCCCAGCTATGTGCTGCACGACGGCCCCCCCTACGCCAACGGGCCGATCCACCTGGGACACGCGCTCAACAAGTGCCTCAAAGATTTCGTCGTGAAATCGAAGACCATGGCCGGCTTCAATGCCCCCTACGTGCCGGGCTGGGATTGCCATGGCCTGCCAATCGAGATCAAAGTCGACGAGAAACTGGGCCGCAAGAAGCTGGAAATGCCGGCTATCGCCGTGCGCCGCGCCTGCCGTGAGTACGCCGAGAAGTATCTCGACCTGCAGCGGGAGCAGTTTAAGCGCCTGGGAGTTTTTGGACGCTGGAGCCGCCCCTACTCCACCATGACGCCGGAGTACGAGTCAAAAATCATCGAGACGCTTTTTCGCTTCCTGGAAACAGGCTTTGTTTACAAGGGCCTGAAGCCGGTTCTCTGGTGCATGCACGACCGCACTGCCCTGGCCGAAGCGGAGATCGAGTACGAGATGCACACCAGCCCCAGCGTTTATGTACGCTATCGGCTGACCAGCCCCCCGGAGGCAATCGATCCCCGGCTGGCAGGGAAGCGGGTCTCGACCATCATCTGGACCACAACGCCGTGGACACTGCCCGCTTCGCTCGCGGTGGCCTTCCATCCCGACTTTGAGTACGTTGCCCTCGAACAGGAGGGGGAAGTCTACATCGTGGCTGAGGCTCTGGCAGCCGCAACCCGCGCCGCGTGTGGGTTGGAGAGCGCGCAGGAGATCGCCCGCTTTCCGGGTTCGCGGATGGATCGCGTCACGTTCTCCCACCCCTTCCTGGAGCGCACGATTCTGGGTGTCGTGGCGACTTATGTGACCACCGACCAAGGCACGGGCGCCGTCCACACCGCGCCCGCTCACGGTGTTGACGACTTCGCCACCGGCGCGCGCTATGGATTGCGGCAGATCAGCGATGTGGACGACGGCGGCCACCTGCGCCAGGGGCTGCCGGAGTATGAAGGGCTTTATGTCTTCAAAGCCAACGAGCCCATCATCAACCTGCTGATCGAACGCCACGCCCTGATGGGGAGGCAAGACGTCTATCACTCCTATCCGCACTGCTGGCGCTGCCACCGGCCGGTCATCTTTCGGGCCACGGAGCAGTGGTTTATCAGCATGGAAACGCCGATGGTGCGCGCGGATGGCTCAATGACCACCTTCCGCGAGCGCGCGCTGGAGGAGATCGGACGGGTGAAATGGGATCCCCAGTGGGGGCAGGAGCGCATCTCCAACATGGTCTCCTCCCGTCCCGACTGGTGCATCTCGCGGCAGCGCATCTGGGGAGTACCCATCGCGGTGTTTCTGTGCCTCAACTGCCACAAGCCAATGAACGATAAGGCGGTAAACAGGCGCATCGTCGACCTTTTTGCAGCAGAAGGGGCGGATGCCTGGTATGTGCGCGAGGTGGCGGAGATTCTGCCTGCGGGTACCCGCTGCCCGTCGTGCAGCGCAGGCGATTTCAAGAAGGAGATGGATATCCTCGACGTGTGGTTCGAGAGCGGCGCCAGCCAGGCAGCCGTTCTGGGGGTAGAGAAGGATCTTCCCTGGCCTGCGGATCTGTATATCGAGGGCGGCGACCAGCATCGGGGATGGTTCCAGTCTTCCCTGCTCTGCGCTGTGGGCACGCGGGATGCCGCGCCTTACCGCATGGCTGCCACCTGCGGCTGGACGCTTGACGAGCAGGGTCGTGCCTTGTCCAAGAGCCTGGGCAATGGCGCTGACCCGGTGGATGTCGCTCACCGTCTTGGAGCGGAGATTGTCCGTCTCTGGGCGGCATCGGTCGACTTCCGGGAAGATGTAGCCGCCAGCGAAAACCTGATGCAGCGGGTCGCGGAGACCTACCGTAAGCTGCGCAATACCTTTCGCTACCTGCTGAGTAACCTGAACGGCTTTCAGCCGGAGAGGGATGCGGTGCCGTGGGAGCAAATGCCGCCTCTCGACCGGTACATGCTTACGCGGACGCGTGAACTCACGGAAAAGGTCCTGCGCTGGTATGAGGATTTTGAGTTTCATCGCATCTACCACGCGCTCAATGAATTCGCCGTGGCCGATCTTAGTCAGCTTTACATCGATGCGGTCAAAGACAGGATTTATACCTTTGCGCCGCAGAATACCGCCCGCCGTTCCGCACAGACGGTGTTGTGGATGATCGCCGAGGCGCTGGTGCGCCTGGTGGCGCCGCTGCTCAGCTTTACCGCCGACGAAATCTGGCAATACATGCCTGAGATCAGCAACCGTCTGCCCAGCGTGCATCTGGAGCTGTTTCCTGAGCCAGCGAGCCTGGCAGAGACCATCGATGCAAAATTCATGGATGACTGGGCGGGTTTGCTTGCCATCCGCGGCGAAGCGCTGAAGAGCCTGGAGGAGGCGCGCAAAGCAAAGCAGATTGGTAAGGCGCTGGATGCCCGGCTGGTGCTAGAGGTTCCGCAGACGATGGGCGCATTGCTCGAGCGCTACCGGGATAGCTTGAAAGAGCTGTTGAACGTATCCCAAGTGGAAGTGCTGACTGGGCCGTCGCAGCAGATCATCGCGACTACTCTACTGGCCGATGGCACTAAGTGTGAGCGTTGCTGGAACTACTCCGTGCATGTGGGCGAGGATTGGCGCTGGCCTACGGTCTGCGAACGCTGTTCGGCTGCGCTCGATCAGATGGGGGTTCCACCAGTAGAAAGCCAACCCAGCGCATGACCAGCATCAAGAAGGATTCCAGAGGCTGGCTGCTGCTGCTTTCGGTCATTGTCATTGTTGCGGATCGAATCACAAAATGGCTGGCATCCACCCGGATCGAGTTGGGTAGTCATGTGGTGGTGATTGCCCACGTCTTCGCCATCAGTCATGTGGAGAATCCCGGCGCTGCGTTTAGCTTGTTCAATGATTCGGGTTCGCCTGCGCGCGTGCGGTGGATGCTCCTTGTTTTTTCCGTGCTGGCGGCGGTTGCTGTGCTGATAGCGTTGCTGAAGCTTGGCCGTAGCATTACAGCCACTTCAGTTGCGCTGGCGCTCATCCTCGGGGGCGCTCTGGGGAATGCTTACGACCGGCTGCGATTTGGCTCGGTTATCGATTTCCTCGAAGTGCACATTGTGCATTACCACTGGCCCGATTTCAATGTTGCCGATTCGGCTATTGTGGTTGGCGGGATTTTGTTGCTTCTGGATGCGTTGTTCAGCGGCAAGGAAGAGACGGGTTCGTAACTACCACGGTTATCAATTCTTTTGTCCCAAAAGGCATCGGCTTTGTTGCCAATCGAGAAAACCGCAGGTCCCTCCACTACGCTGCGCTCCGGTCGGGATGACAGTTTATTTGTAGGAACTGGCCTCGACGCCGGTTAACGGATCTAACAGCCGATGACACAACAGAGCTGTCATCCCGACAGAGCGGACCCGGATTTCCTCCATCGCGGTACCGTCCAAGGCGACGTATGCGGCTTTCCGTCAGGAAAGCCGCATGAACTTTGCAGACGCCGCCAACCTCGACAGGAAGTCCGGGGGAGCGTAGTGGAGGGACCTGCGGTTCGCTCGCCCTACCTAGATCGTCTTCAGGTATTCCTTGGCTTGGTGCCATTCGGGGAAGAGGCGCTCTTCCATCTGAAATTCGCGGGGATGGACGCAGCGGCGGCCTCCGCGGACTTTTACTGGGTGCTTCAAGTGCAGCATCTCGTGGTATAGAAGGTACTCCACGGCATAACGAGGAGTGTTCTTGCGGTCGAAGACACGGCTGACGACAATGGTGTTGTGCGCCGGGTCGTAGTGACCCAGGCTGCGCTTGGCCACGTGGCCACTCCAGGTGAGTAGGGGACGGCCCATCAAGCCGTGAAAGAACCGGCGGTTGAGGCTCTCAAAAACTTCGTCGAGGTTGTAGTGCTGTCCCTGCGGTCCGTGCATCTTCTTGCGCCCGCGGGACTGACGGATCAACTCCGTCTGGCGAATCACCGTTTCACTGGAGGCAAAGCGGCGATAGCGAGTGGTTTGCACCGCATTCAGCGGCTTGCGGTAAAGCTTGGCCAACAGAATATGAGCAATCGCCCGCAGAACACTTTCCGGAGCGCCTTCCAGGAGATCCGATAAGTGCACATGCACACGTCCCTCGCGTAAGCGGATGGTGGTGTTGAGGCTGGTGAAGCGTCGGAAACGGATCTCAAGAGAAGGGACGGGAGCCCGCGGCCGGAGGGCCCGGTACTCTTCTGCAAACAGCGCGTGCAATTCAGAATTCACCGACTTCAGCGTAGCAGGACTTGACCTGAAGGCAAATACGGTTGCGCAAAAGCAGAAGCACCGCTGTTACCTGGTATCTGAGTTCTCTGCTGCTTTTTCTGCTGCCTTTTCTTCCTTCTTCTTCTCGGCGAAATATTTCTCTTCGTCTGCAATCATCTGGACGGCCGCATCATGCACGCTTTGGTTGGCCTCTACCGCCGTCTTGCGCACAAAGTCGTACTGGTTGCTGGGTGGGGGTTCGTTGAGCACGGTTCCCCATTGGCCACTCTTCTCCACGACCTCTTTGAGCACCTTGCGCAGATCGGCATGCTCATCGTTGAAGTTATCCATGTTGTCCTCAAGGTCATCGGAGAGCCGCGTAAACTCATCCAACAAGTTGTGGATACGCACTGTCTTGTTCTGCGCGTGGGCATCCGCATTGAGGTCGTGTATTCCTTTGGACCGCTCTTCGACGTATCCGATGAAGAGCTTGATCCGCCCAGGAGGGTCGATGCCGGCTTCGCGGACATCTTCGATCTGCTGATCGGTTAAGGGGTCTTTTTTAGACTGGGCGAAGAGGGGGGAAAACACCAGAACCATCCACACGCCCGTGATTGCCACGGTTTTCTTCATCGCAAATAAACAGAAGGAATTATTTCTTGAAGACCTGCATCATCAGCTCGGTTTGTACCTGCTGCAGCTGTTTCAAGGTGGACTGCAATACTTGCCGATCATCGTAGGAAGCAGCGTTAAGGATACCGTTCAGCCGGTACGAGGTATGCTGCATCAGCTGCTCGGCATTCTTCAACTTCTTGCCATCCTCGGCGACGCCCATGTGGATCTTCTGGGCATACTTCTGGATCAGGTGCAAAGTTTCCGAGGCTCGCGCATCGCCTGCGCTCAGTTGCTGCCCGGCGAGTTCGGTCATCTGGTGCACCAGTTCCGCGTAGAGGAAGCATTGGTCTTTGGGTTGGGCCTGGTCGGCCTTGGCGATAAGTGCGGCCATGGCCTGCGGATCGGGAACCTTTTCATCCACTGCGAAGGCACAGGTGCAGGAAAGGTTCAGAGCTAGAAAGGAAACTGCGAGGGTCGTGGCCACGAACCGCATAGGGCACCTCTCTGAGGGCTTACGGTACGTCTTTCGTTAACGACTTCCGCCAAGAGCAACGAGTCGATGCTTGGCTTGCCATTCCTGGTCGGGGAACTTCCCGCCTGCAGCGGCTAGGAATCTATGATAGTACTCCTGCGCTTGCTTCGATTGGTGAAGATTATCGTACGAAGTTGCCCAAAGGAAGTAAGTAGCTGGAGTCTCCTCCATATATTTTGCTCGCATGGTAAGAGCATGCAGCGCGATTGAATACTGCTTATTTTGCGATGCAGCGAAGGCCAGGCCGCTCCAGGCCTCGCCGTCGTCGGGTTTCAGCTGCACTGCCCGCTCCAGGACGGTCTGGGCCTGAAGATATTGCCTTTCCCGGATTAGGTTTTCGCCTTGCCCGGCCAGAATCTCCTCATTTCCGGGGTGAGCCAGCGCCATTTTGGCGTAAATGGGCTCGGCCTTCTCGGGATGGCCAGCCTGGGAATAGGCGTCGGCCAGCATTTGGTCGACGGAGGCGTTTCCCGGCTCCAATTGCCGCAAAGTCTCCAGAACCGGCAGGGCCTCATCGTTCTTGTCCTGGGCCAGCAAAGCAGTGGCCAGTTGCGCGTTTAGCCCCGGATCACGGGGATCGCGCTGCAACGCACTCTTGAGCAGCGGTTCCGCGTCGCTGTACTTCTTTTGCTTGATCAGCAGTTGGGCCAGCCCGGCGTTGGCCGCCGACTGCAGGCTCTCCGAGACCGCCGGACGGCGCGCCAACACCCGTTGGTATGCGGTCTGGGCGAGTTCCAAGTCGCCATTGGACTCGGCGATCTGGGCCGTCAACAGCAGGTCGTTTGGGGTATCGGGGCTAAGCTTGAGCGCAGACATCAGGGCATCCCGGGCGGCGGTCGGATCGCTGCTGCGGTCTAGCTCGGCCAATGATCGAAAGGCCTCTGCCTGGGCGGCCGGGTTGGGCGGATTGGGAGAGAGTACCGTAGCTTGCTCGAGCTGCTCCCGAGCCTGGTCGAATTTCCCCTGGTGCGCCAGCAACAGGCCTAGGGCCAGACGTGCCTCAAACTGCTTTGGATCGGCATCGATGGCCTTGCGGTAGTCGGCGGCAGCGGCGTCTTCGTGGCCGCCTGCATCCTCCACGTAGCCCAAGTCGAAGAGCGCCCGGGCATCGTTTGGATTCCGGACCAGATACTTCTGCAGCAGCGGGCGGGCGGCTTCGAAATCGTGTTGGTCGATCTTGGTTTCGGCCGTGTCCCGCTCAGATTTGCCCTCGACTGTTCCCTTGGCGACGGAGGGTGCGCTGTCCGGATCCTGGGTTCCCGGCGGGAGTTGATTTTGCCCCTGGACGCTTGTTGCCGCTAGCAGCACCGCTGTGGCAAAGAGGCAAAGATACTCGTTTCGCCTCATTGGCCTACTCGCGCCTCTTGTCCGGCAAGCGCAAGTCCCAGCCAATGGCCAGTATGGGAGCCGGGAGTCTGCGCAACCTGCTCCGGGGTCCCCGCCGCTATCACCCGGCCGCCGCCAGCTCCTGCCTCCGGACCCAGGTCGATCACCCAGTCGGCGGACTTGATCACGTCCAGGTTGTGCTCGATCACGATCAGCGAGCCGCCGGCGTCGATCAGCCGTTTGAAGGCGGTTAACAGCTTGCTTACGTCGTCGAAGTGCAGCCCGGTGGTCGGTTCGTCCAGGATGTAGAGCACCCGGCTACCGCCCTTCTTCACGACGCCGTTGCCGGCTCGCCCGGCGGCGTTGCGCCCCATGGAAAGATGGGCCGCCAGTTTGACCCGCTGCGCCTCCCCACCCGAAAGCGTGGTCGCCGATTGCCCAAGCCGCACATATCCCAGCCCGACCTCGTCCAGAACCGCCAGCTTCTCCAGAATCCGCGTCTGGCCGGTAAAGAAGCGGAGGGCTTCCTTTACGGTCAGGTTGAGTACCTCGTAGATGCTCTTGCCGCGGTACTTCACCTCCAAAACGCTGGCCTTGTAGCGGCTGCCATTGCACTCTTCGCAGGGCAATTCGACATCGGCGAGGAACTGCATTTCCACCGTCACTGTGCCGTCCCCTTCGCAGACGTCGCATCGTCCCCCGGGTACGTTGAAGGAGAAGTGCCCGGCGGTATATCCCCGCCGCTGGGCCTCTGGTTGCGTGGCAAAAAGCTCTCGAATGGAATCGAATGCCTTGATGTAGGTAACCGGATTGGAGCGCGGAGTACGCCCGATGGGCGCCTGGTCAACGAGCACGATGTCGTTCAGCCGCTCTGCCCCCTTAAGTTCCCGGTAGAGGTGCGAAGGGTCCCCACCTTCATTCTTTCCCAGGGCATGCGCCACCGCGGGGTAGAGCACGTCGTGCACCAGGGTGGATTTGCCCGAGCCGGAAACGCCGGTGATGCAGACCAACATGCCCATGGGGATTTCCACATCCAGCCCATTCAAATTGTGAATGCGGGCTCCACGAAGCTGCAGTTTCTCCCGCATCGGCTCCCGCCTCCGCGTGGGAACGGGAATGGTGAGCTGCCCGTTCAAGTAGCGGCCGGTGAGGGAGTCGGGATTTCTCTCCACCTCCTCGACCGTGCCCGCGGCCAGAACGCGACCCCCCAGCTCTCCTGCTCCGGGACCGAGGTCGAGCAGCCAGTCGGCTGCGCGAATGACGTCCGGGTCGTGTTCGACCACCAGGATGGTGTTGCCCAGATCGCGCAATTCTTCCAGGATACGTATGAGCTTGGCGGTATCGCGGCTGTGCAGTCCGATTGACGGTTCGTCGAGGACGTAAAGAGCACCCACCAGGCGCGAGCCCAGCGAGGTGGCCAGCTGGATGCGCTGCGATTCGCCGCCCGAGAGCGTGGACGCGAGCCGGTCGAGGGTGATGTACTCAAGGCCGACGGCATCGAGGAAATGTAACCGCTGTTGTATCTCGACCAGGATGCCGCCGGCAATATCCTGCTGCTGCCTGGTCAGGGTGAGACCTTCGAAGAAATGGTGCGCTTCGCGGATGGTGAGCGCTGCCACCTCACAGATATTTCTGCCGTTGATGCGGACCGCCCGCGCTTCCGCGCGCAGGCGCGTTCCTTTGCAGTCTGGACAAGTCGCGTAGCCGCGATACTTGCTCAGCATCACGCGCACGTGCAGCTTGTATTTCTTGCGCTCCAGGAAGGCGAAGAAACCGTGGACGCCCAGAAAGGACCCGTGACCATCGAGGACAAACTCCTGCTGCGCCGCAGTGAGTTCTCTCCACGGCGTGTCGAGCGGGATGCCATGCTGGACGGCGGCCTTGCGCAGCTCTGCCTGGTAGGGGCGATACTTGGGCCGTGTCCAGGGATCGATCGCGCCTTCGTTCAGTGTCTTTTGTTTATCCGGGATGATCAGGTTGATATCGAAGTCGATGGTGTTGCCAAAGCCCTGGCAGCGCTCGCAGGCGCCAAACGGGTTGTTGAAGGAGAACAGCCTGGGCTCGGGCTCGCGGTAGATGCGGTGGCAGAGCTTGCATTCAAAGGCCTGGGAAAAGCGCAGCCGTTTGGGTTCGGTCTCCGCATCTCGCGAAACGGTTTCGTATTCGATCTCGCCTGACTCGCGAAAGCCGATCTCGGCGGCATCCACGATCCGCGCCCGGTTCTCGGGCGAGACCACGAGGCGATCGACCAGCGCGTAGACGGCCTGCTGAAAGTCGAGATCGAGCAGCGACTCGGGGGTGGAGAATTCCACGATTTTGCCGTTCTGGTAGAGGCGATTAAAGCCGCGCGTGCGCAGTTCGGTGAGCCGCTCTTTGAACGCATCGCTGGGAAGAGCCGGGTTCACGGAGGTCTTAGCCGCAGTCTTCTTTGACCGCTTTGTGGTCGCAGTCTTAGCCTGGCCTTCCGCTTCGACCGCGACGCGCGGCTTCACCGGAAATAACGCGTAGAGTCGAGTTCCCTCCCCCAGGGCCAGGATGGATGCGGCAATCTCGTCTACCGTGTCGCGCCTGACCACCCCACCGCAAACGATGCAATGCGCCGTGCCGCAGCGGGCAAAGAGCAGACGAAGGTAATCGTAAATTTCAGTGGCGGTGGCCACCGTCGACCGCGGGTTGCGCGTGGTGTTCTTTTGTTTAATCGCGATCGCCGGCGCCAGGCCGTCGATCAGGTCCACGTCCGGTTTCTCGATGCGCTCCAGGAACTGCCGGGCATAGGCCGAAAGGGACTCAACGTAGCGGCGTTGGCCTTCGGCATAGATGGTGTCAAAAGCGAGCGAGGATTTGCCCGAACCTGAAACACCGGAAACCACAGTGAGTTTGCCGTGGGACAGATCGCAGTCGATGTTCTTCAGGTTGTGGGTTCGTGCGCCACGGATAGTGATCAGATCATTCAATGTTTCAACCAGCAAGCTCGCCGTGGACCTCCTCAGTAGGCGATGCGATCTCCGCCTCAAAACCAGCTTTGATGCGAGTGAGCATCTCCTCCGGGTCGCGCTTTTCCGCCTGCTCGTAGGCGGCCGCGATGTGGCGGGCCAGATCGGCGAGCATCATGCCCCAGGCTTCGGGTTCCTTCCACACGCCTACGCGAAGGCTGATGTGCTGATCCTGATGCGCTATCCAGACACGCAGCAGTTCAAAGGATTTGGCGTCGGTGCGTGCAGGTTCAGGTACGCGGAGCTGATCGGATTGAGCCATGATTCTCCTCTCGGTGGAGCTTCCACAGGCTGCGGAAGAAATTTAAACGAAGGTCACGGCTTTTAGCCGTGACGCAATAAACCGGGCCCGTGAGGGCTTTAGCCCCTGAGGTGCGCTTCTCCATCTTCCTCCTGCGGAGAAGCCGCGTTTCAAAAAAGTACCCCAGCGGCTAAAGCCGGCCGGAGCTAGAAATCTACGGCCCGACTAAAGTCGTGCCGTAAGCGATTGAAAATATGATGGGCTTTAGCCCTTGAGGTACGAACCCACCTTGCTCTGGCAGCCGAAAGAAGTATAGATACGCTGATCACATTCGCATCAAAGAAAGCTACCTCAGGGGCTAAAGCCCTCATCGGTCGTTGCCCGGTATGGCACGGCTGAACCCGTGCCCTTCGTTCGACGTATTTTTTCGCAAGCTATAAAGCCGTACCCTTCGTTCAGAATTTTCACGCAGCCCGTCAATGCCGGGATGCGGCTTCGACCGGCATTCCCTCGGTGACAATCACGGCGGCGCTATGGCGCCGTGCCCATACGATCAGCAAAATGCCGGCGGCGATGGAACCCAGGCTGGCGACTTGAGCATTGCTCATGCCCCAGTAGATGCGCGGATTGATGCGGATGAACTCCACCAGGAAGCGAGCCACTCCGCTGAGCACTAGATATTCGCCGGTTATTTGACCTAGCGGCGGAGTGCGGCCGTCGCTGGATTGCGCTCCCCGGCGCCATAGATAGTAGGCAATCAATAACGCAACGAGCAATTCATAAATCGGCGTCGGGTGAACCCTCTGGGTGGTGGGAACAAGTCCGTGAGGAAAGCTCATGCCCCAGGGAAGCCGGGTCGGGATGCCGTAGTCGCCGTCGCCTGAAACCAGACAGCCGATGCGGCCAACACCGTAACCCACTGAGACTGCTGGAGCAGCAAGGTCCAACATGCCCAAGCCTCCGATGCGTGCTTGCCGCCCTGCCCATATCAGCACCGCAATGCCCACCAGCAAGCCCCCGAACCAGGCAAATCCCGCCCGATCGAAGAGGACCTGGACCGGCTGGTGTATCAGCGTCGCGGGATCCTCCAGTACATGCCATAGCTTGGCCCCAAGCACCCCACCCACCGTGGTATAGGCGGCCACGCCGACCGCGTCAGCATCGATGCCAAAACGGCGAAAATTGCAATACAGCACCCAGCAAGCGCAGACGGACGCCAACCACAGACAGAGGCCAAACGTGCCGATGGAAAAGTGCCCGATGTGAATGAAGGGATACATGCGTGCGTCGTTCTTTACAGTATAGCCGGGTGCATTCGCACAGGCATTCATGGAAGAATGCGCCAATGAGAGAGCACGAGCACGAAATGTTGTTCCGCCGCGAGGAGATTGCCGCCCGAGTGGCGGAAATCGGCGCGCAGATAAGCCAAGACTTTGCCGGTGAAGCCATCCTGCTGGTAGGAGTACTGAAGGGAGCCGCCGTGTTTCTCGCCGACCTGGCGCGGAGCATCTCGGTGGAGACAACTTTCGACTTCGTGGCCATCTCCAGCTACAAGGGGGTAAAGACCAGCGGCGCGGTAAGATTGATCAAGGACTTGGATACTCCGATCGGGGGCCGCAATGTGATCCTGGTCGAAGACATTCTGGATACCGGTCTGACCCTGGTTTTTTTGCGCAAGCTGTTGCTGCAGCACAAGCCAAAGACTCTGAAAATCGCCACCTGCCTGGATAAGCCGGCGCGGCGCCTGGAAAAGATCGACGCCGATTACGTGGCGTTCAGCATTCCCAATCATTTCGTAGTTGGTTACGGAATGGATTACGAGGAGCGCTTTCGTAACCTGCCCGATATCCGAATTTTTAACCCAGATGAAGCGTAATTCAGTTGATCTTTACGGGTGGAAGAGCATAGAGTCCCCACCGGAGTCAACCGAGGAGAAGGGAGAGCCTGTTTCATGACCACCAAAGTGTTGCAACCGGAGATCGATCACGGTTCTGGATATTTCGACGTCGAGGGCTTTGCTACGGCTACTTTAGCGAACGCATCTGCATTGGCCTCGGTCTTCGATCACACCTTGTTGAAGCCG
This sequence comes from uncultured Acidobacteriaceae bacterium, assembly GCA_963743365.1. Lineage (GTDB taxonomy): Bacteria > Acidobacteriota > Terriglobia > Terriglobales > Acidobacteriaceae > PALSA-350. The sequence continues at coordinate 680,629 of CAVUQE010000001.1, read as the reverse complement.
GAGGCGACCCGGGATCAGGTGGTTAAGTTATGTGAGGAGGCGGCGGCCTTCCGTTTTGCCTGTGCCATGGTGAACCCTGCATGGGTGTCTTTGGCGTACTCGGTGATGGCGGGGAGCGGGGTGCCTGTTGGTGTGGTGGTGGGCTTTCCGCTGGGGGCTAATCTGGCCACCAGCAAACGCGACGAAGCGCTGGCGTTGATTAAGCTGGGCGCGCACGAGTTGGACATGGTGATGAATCTCGGCTTGCTGAAGTCGGGAATGAATGCGCTGGTCGAGCAGGATATTCGCGGAGTGGTCCAGGTGGCGCACGATGCCGGCGCTGTGGTCAAGGTGATTCTCGAGACCTCGCTGTTGAGCGTGGAAGAGAAGCTACGTGCGTCTGAGCTGGCCCTGGGGGCGGGCGCCGATTTCCTTAAAACCAGCACCGGCTTTTCTACTGGGGGAGCTACGGCCGCCGATGTTGCGATCCTGCGTGGGGTCGCCGGCAGCCGGTGTGGAGTAAAGGCTTCCGGCGGCATTCGCACGCTGGCGGATGCACGAGCCATGCTGGAGGCGGGCGCCAGCAGGATCGGCGCCAGCGCCAGCGTCGCTATCCTGCGGGAGTATCAGGGCGAGGGCTGAGACCAGGCTCTCGTTCGCTAGCAAAGGAGGGGTGCCCCAGACCCCGGATTTCCTGTAAAGATTCTTGGCGATGATGCGACTTCCCTAATGAAAGCCGCACACGTGGCTGTTGCTTGGCGCCGCGTACAGGAAATCCGGTATCTCGCTCGTTTTTCGCGAGATATGGGGCACCCGTCGGTCCTGGGCGGGGCAAAAATCCCAGAAAGCGGTCTTGGACTTACGCCCCGTCTTTTTCGGCCCAGGTACGTTTCCACGGCGAGCCGGGGCAGGTTGGCGAACCTGAGGCACCCATCGTTACTGAAGAGCCGCCCTTACTGAGCAGCAGTTCCTGGCCGAGGGAAATGCTCTATGATGACTCGATGTTGGTATGACTCCTCCCCGCGACCAAGACGACGCCGAAGCAGCGAAGAAACCGGCGCAAGCTATTGCTACGCAATCGTTTGAAGGAGATTACCGTCCTAGCTCTCAGGCTCCCCAGCCGACCGTCCCGGCGCGGGTGGACCCGGTGCAAACCGAGTTTCTCATGCGCCTGGCCAATACCCTCAATACCACCCTTGACCTCCAGACCCTGATGCATCGCACCGCCGACCTGGTGCGAGCCGTCATCGACTACAAAATCTTCGCCATCCTGCTCCTGAATGAGCGGACAAACGACCTGCGCATGCGCTTTCAAATTGGCCACAACCCCGAGGTCGAGCGGCTGAAAATCCGCGTGGGTCAAGGAGTCGTCGGCCGGGCCGCGGAACAGCGCGAATCCATATTGCTCGAGGATGTGCGGCACGCGGAAAACTACATCAGCGCCAATGACGATGTCCGTTCCGAGTTGGCGGTGCCGCTGATTGTGAAGAACCGGGTGATTGGCGTCATGGATCTGCAATCCGAGCAGGTTGGCTATTTCCAACCGGAGCACCGCCGCTTACTGGAGCTGACCGCCTCCCGGGTGGCGCAGGCGATTGAAAACGCTCGCCTCTACACTCGCGTGGCCCGCCAGGCGCAAACCCTTGCAGTGCTCAATGAAATCGCTCGCGAGGTTACCTCGATCCTGGATCTCGATCCCCTGCTGGAACGCATCGGGGAGCTTCTGCGGCGGCTCATTGATTACCAGATGTTCAGCATCCTGCTGCTCAACGAGCGCGAGCAAGTGCTGGAGATTCAGTACGCTGTGCGCTTTGGCCACCCGGTCATGCCGTCGGAGAAGGTCCCGCTGGATCGCGGCCTGGTGGGCACCGCGGTGCGCGAGCGGCGACTGATCCACACCGGCGACGTGCGCAAGGACGCGCGCTACTACATGGTGAACCCGGAGACACGCTCCGAGATGGCGGTGCCGCTGCTCTATAAGGGCAAGGTGATCGGGGTGCTCGACCTGGAGCATGTGCGCGTGAACTACTTCAACGAAGATCACCAGCGCACGCTGGTGACGCTGGCATCGCAGATCGCCGTGGCCATCGAGAATGCCCGCCTCTACCAGCGGGTGACGCACCAGGAACAACGGCTGGAGCACGATCTCGACATGGCGCGCGAAGTGCAGTTGCGGCTGTTACCGCCCACGCCGTCGCGTATGCCGCATGCCGAGTTCGCGACCAGATTTCTTCCCGCTCGCACCATCGGGGGCGATCTCTATGACTTCCTGCGCTACGACGACCAATGTATCGGCATCGCCATGGGAGACGTGAGCGGTAAGGCGGCCCCAGCCGCGCTGTACGCAGCGCTGATCAGCGGAATCATGCGTGCGGCCACCAGCCAGGCCCTTTCTCCCGCGGCGATGTTGAAGCAGCTGAATGACTCGCTGCAGGAACGCAAGATGGATGCGCAGTACGTGACCATGCTCTTTGCCGTCTGGAACGATGAGAAGCAGACAGTGCAAATCGCCAACGCGGGCGCGGTGCAGCCGCTCTTCTGTCGTGCTGGACAGGTGGAGACGGTGCAGGCCGAGGGATTTCCGCTGGGCATGTTCAAGGACGTGAGCTACGAGGAATTCACTCTGTCCACCCGCCCCGGCGACGCAATCGTCTTCTTCAGCGACGGAATTGTCGATGCTGTAAATGAGCAGGAAGAGATGTTCAGCACGGAGCGGTTGATTGAGCTGGTTGGCCGCCAACTGAAGAACACGGCCGAAGGCATGGTGGACGCAATTTACCAGGAACTCTCAGCCTTCCAGGGAGGCGTGGAGCGTTTCGATGACGAAACCGTGGTGGTGCTGAAGGTTCTTAATCCAGCCGGCGCGAGTTAGGATAAGCCTTGCGCCATCACACGAAAGCATTTTTCCTAATGCAGTGATCTGGTGAGATCGGTTATGTGCGGCCATTCTTTCCACCCCGGGCACGCAAAGAACGCGCGCCGGGGGCCCCGATTTTGGCGGAATGGCCGCGTCAGGTGCAGCTATCGCTCTACACCATTAGGAAAAATGCCATATTTCCCGCTTAGAGGCTGAAGATTGACGGACACCCTGCAAATCGAAAACACCCGGATCATCCATCCCGCGCGTAACCTCATCGGCACCCTGCGCCTGCCTGGCGATAAGAGCATCTCTCACCGCTATGCCCTGCTTTCGGGGATGGCGGAAGGTGTCAGCCGCTTTCATAACTTTTCCACCGGGGCGGATTGCGCCAGCAGTCTCGCTTGCATGCAGCAAATGGGCGCGAAGGTAACCCGCTCAAGCGATACGGTAGAGGTCGAGGGCTGTGCCGGCGTGTTGACTCCTCCGGGCGCGTTGCTGGATTGCGGCAACTCCGGCTCGACGATGCGTATGCTATCGGGATTGCTCGCCGCGCAGGCGGGCGCTTTTACCTTGCTGGGTGATGCCTCGCTGAACCGCAGGCCGATGGAGCGGGTGCGCCGGCCCCTGCTGGAGATGGGCGCTTTTATCAATTTGACAGAGGGTCACGCGCCAGTCGAGATTCATGGCGCCAAGCTGCACGGCATCGAGTACCGGACTCCGGTTCCAAGTGCCCAGGTGAAGACCGCATTGCTCTTTGCCGGCTTGCAGGCAGATGGTACGACCAAGGTGAGCGAAGCGGTGCGGACACGCGACCACGGCGAACTGGCACTGCGCGCTTTTGGAGCCGAGGTTAGCCGAACCACTGACTCGGTGACCATCGCCGGAGGGCAGAAGCTGCACGGCATCGAGGCTACGGTGCCGGGAGATATGTCCTCAGCGGCGTTCTTCCTGTGCGCTGCTGCGCTCTTTCCCGAATCAAGCCTGGTGCTGGACCAGTTGGGCATGAACCCCACCCGGGCAACGCTGCTCGACGTACTGACCGCCCTGGGAGCGAAGATCAGGGTGCTGAACCTGGAAGAAAACCAGGGGGAGCTGATTGGCAGCGTGCAGCTAGCGGCGCCGCAGGAAGGCTTGGGCAGCACCGAAATCAGCGGATCGCTGGCGGCGCAGTTGATCGATGAGCTGCCAGTGTTAGCGGCGATTGCGCCCTACACCCGTGGAGGGATACGCATTCGCGATGCGCGCGAGTTGCGGGTGAAGGAGAGTGATCGCATTGCGCTGGTGGCGCGGAATCTGCGCGCGATGGGCGCCGAGGTGGAGGAATTCGAGGACGGCCTCGATGTGCCGGGAGGCCAGCAGTTACACGGCGCGGTGGTGGATTCGGGCGGGGACCATCGCATTGCCATGGCTTTCGCCGTAGCCGCTCTGCGCGCCGAGGGAGACACGCAGGTCCTGGGAGCGGATGCGGCTGCCATTTCATTTCCTGAGTTTTTCCAGTTGCTGGAGCATGTGACGGAACCATAGTCACATTACCAAGGGGTGGGGGGCGCGATGATCTCGAGACGCGGATTCATGGCCGGGACCGGCTCCGTCGTCGCCGGTGCCTTGGCTGCAAAGGCCCTAAACGCATCGGAGAAAGCGATGCGGCTCGGGGGTCCCGATCTTCGTTAAATCGGATGACCCGGCGGTGCTGGCCAAAGCGCATCGCGATCTTGGCTATCGCGCTGCCTATGCCCCAAGCGACCTGTCCGTAAACGACAAGGATCGGATTGCAGGCCTGGTCAGGGAATTTGCCCGCCAGGACGTAGTGATTGCGGAGGTCGGCGCCTGGAAGAACATGCTCGACCCCGACCCCGAGAAGCGGCGGCAGAACATGGCGTACGTCACCGAGAAGCTCGCCGTCGCGGAGTTATTGGGTGCTCGCAATTGCGTCGATATCGCCGGATCTTATGATCCCAACCTGTGGTACGCGCAAAACCCCAGGAATCTGAGCCAGGAATTTATCGATGCCACGGTGGAAAACTGCCGCAAGCTCATCGACACGGTTAAACCTACGCGCACTTGTTTCACCATTGAGATGATGCCCTGGAGCTTTCCCACCGGCCCAGACGAGTACATCAGACTGGTCAAGGCGGTGGACCGCAAGGCTTTTGGGGTTCACCTGGACGTGTGCAACACCATGAATAGTCCTGTTCGCTTGTACAACAACAGCGCGGGGATACGTGAGTGCTTTGCCAAGCTCGGCCCATGGATAAAATCCTGCCATGCGAAAGATCTGAAGTGGGGACCTGGTGTGCAGGTTTGGATCCAGGAAGTGATTCCCGGCACCGGGTTGATTGACTACAAGACGTTATTAAAGGAATTGTCCCGGCTGGGGACGGATGCGCCGCTCATGTTGGAGCATCTGCACAGCGAAGCGGAGTACACACAAGGGCGGCAGTATATCCAGGGCGTTGCGCGTTCGCTGGGTCTTTCCTTCGGCGGTTGATTGCTTAATTGTCACTTTGATTGTGATTTAGAGATTTGCGCGCAGGCCGAAGGAACCGCAGGTCCCCTTCGGTTTATTTCTCTATCCGGCACAGGCCTTGTGCCAGATAGAGAAAGTTATTGCGGCGGTGGCGGGGTGTTAGGCGCCGGTGGCTGCGGCGGTGGCAAATCCTTCTGCTCTTGCGGAGTCAGCTGGGGTTGGGGCGGCAGCACCGGCATCGCCGGCATTTGCTCGGTATGCTGCAATTGCTCCTGCTGCGCCGGCAACCCAGCTTCCGGCGCTGCCTTCGCAGGTTGCAATCCGGGAATGACAGGCTCCCTCGTTACCTTGCCTGTGACCGCATCGGAGAGCTGAATGCCGTATTGATCCAGGGTCTCCGCCAGGAGTTGCTCGAGCGAAGCGCGATCGGTGGCGTAGGTGGCTTCAGTGGAAATGACATTGTTCTCCGCCGTGGCGAGATTTCTCTCCTGTTGCAACACATTCGCTGTTGTCGAAGCGCCCAGCCTCAACTTTTTCACTTCCGCCTGGTAGGACTGGAAGTTGTACTCACGGGCGGCCAGAGCCGCTTGCACTGCGGCCCGGTCGTTCGTGAGCGCGTACTGCGCGTTGATGACCTGGATGCGCACCTGGATATACAGCTGTTGCAGGCGCATTTCCGCCTGGCGATATTCGAGCAGAGCACGAGCCTGCAGCGACTGCGCGGTCCGATTGCGCAGCGGAACGTTCACGGTGATGCCAGCTCCCTTATCAGGACCCGAGCTATTGAATAGGTTGGTGAAGACTGTGCCGTAGCCGACGGTGGGAAGATCACAGCCAATCGGACCAAAGAATTCAGTCGAACAATAGGGACTTTTTGCGCCGCCAAGAGCCGCCGCGCCATAGAAGCCGTAGACATCCACGGTCGGCAACAGATTATTCTTAGTCGCGCGGAGGGTAATCTCATTGTTCCTGAGGTTCAGGATGTTCTGCTCAATCTCCGGACGATTGGCATAGGCCTTTTGCACCAGCTCCTCAACCGGCGTACGCTCTTCCGCCATTTCGAGCAGCGAGACGCGATCCGTCGGAATCACCGGCGCACTGTAGAGAGCCGGATCGTTCAAATTACGGCTGATCGCCTGCTTCATGATCAGCTGTTGATATTCCAGCTTGGTCTGTGACGTAATCAACGCCTGGGTGTCAGTGGACACCTGGTTATCCGCGTTGAGCACGTCCAGTGGAGCCAGGGTACCAATCTGCAACTGCTTCCGATTGTCTGATGCCAGTCGAGTGGACTGCTCCAGACCGCGCTGCTTTGCCTGTACATCTTCGTAGTCGCTCACCAGGACCCAGTAGATGTTCTCCACCTGGTTGATGGTGTAGAGAATCTGTTGGCGAAAGGCAGAGTCGCTGATGCGCCGGTCATTCTTGGCCTCCAGGATGAAGCGGCCATTGATTCCTGGACCAAAACCGTTCAGCAAGTGTTGCGTTACGGTCGCTCGGAAGGTCGACTGCAATTCTGGACTGTAGGCGTTGAAGATACCGTTGGAGGTAATGCGGCTGTTGTTAAAAGCAACCTGGAGCTGGGTGCCACTGATAAAGCCCTGGTTGAAATTAAAATTGTATTCGTCCGTGTTCTGATTCAAGGTAGGCCCGCCGCTGCCAAAAGGCGTCGGCTGAGGGGTGGTTGTCCGTTCCAGCTGAATGGTTCCCGTAAGCACGGGGTCCATTTGCTCCGGCGTCGGACCGGTCCCGTTGGTGGTGACTACGATGCCGCCGGCGCCCGAGCCGGCGCCCCCAACCGCGGTCGATGTGCCGCCTGGACCACCGCCCGAACTGAGCGAGGTAGAACCGGTGGACGATCCACTTAGCGTGCCCTCAACCAGGCCACTGCTGACACCGAGAAGATTGGAGCCAGCTCGTGCCCGCAGCAGATCGGTGTCGGCAATGTCGAGGTTGTAGCGCTGGATCGCGATGTCATAGTTGTTCTCGAGGGCGAGCACGATGGCATCGGCCAAGCTAAGGTAAATCTTGCCGTTGTGCACCAAGCCGTCCAGGCGCTGTGAGTTGGTGGTCACAGGCGCCGTCACTGCCTTGGGTTCATAGGTCTTGAGGAAGTTGGGAAAAGCGTGGTTTGGCTTACTGAAGTCGTGAACACCAGGCCGCATGTCAAACGGCTGGGTGTAGTTCGGCTGGGGCGCCGGAGGAAGGCCTGGAGCGGGAGGAGCCGCAGCAGCGGCGGCAGGTGGTCCGCCGGGGGGAGCTTGCTGTGCCGCTGCCGGCAGCGGCATATAGGCGCTGAGCACGGAGACGATCGCTAAGGTCGCTTGCAGCTTGTGAAAAACCCGCCCTCCATGCCGGCGAAACCACAACACGCACAGCTTGGGAAGGCGATAGGAACTGCGACAGGATTCTGGATTTTTCATCGTTGGGTCAAAATCTCGGGGGTCAGGCCTCGGGCCTTCGCCGTTCTGTCTCAATAGTTAGGAGCTAGCATGGCAGATGCGGCATGGTCGCCCGATGACTCTAGATTTCGCTCGCCTTTTGAGCGGTCCCTGGCTGGTCAAATACATGGTTCCCCGGCATGAAGGGCATTACGTGCTCTACCCGGGGTTCGTTCCATGGATTTCGCGCGCAGCCCTCCGATTTCGCCGCCTTGATCTGCCCATGCGGCGTGAACACGCGGTGGAGACTTTCGTTCCCTGGTTAACCTTTGGCCGAGTATATCGCAGCCTCGGTTGCGATATACGTTAGGAAGGCCGCGACGGAACGGGAGAGATCTGCGTTTTCTCACCATTCCCGAAAAGGCACTGTACTGAACCTCTTCCTGGAGTGCAATGAAAGGGACCGAGCAGCCCGCAAACCGCCTGGTATGGAAACTGGTGCTTGCCTACGACGGCACCGACTTCCACGGTTGGCAGGTGCAGCCCGACTGCGTGACGGTACAGGGCGCACTGCGCGACGCCATAGCCCGGGTCACCGGCGAAGAGGTGTTACCCCAGGGTTCGGGGCGAACCGACGCAGGGGTACACGCGCTGGGGCAGGTGGCGTCCTTTGCGCTGGCGGCTCCGATTCCCGAGGCGAATCTTGCCCGCGCTCTGAATCGCACCTTACCGGCATCCATCCGGATACTCAGCGCGACGCGGGAGACCAGCGACTTTCATGCCCGCCACAGCGCACTGGCCAAGACCTACGAATACAGAGTCTTTCGCGGAGAAATATGCCCGCCCTGGCTGGCACGCTATGTTTATGCGCTCAACGCGCCGCTTGTTGTGGAGGCAATGCAACGTGCCGCCGTGCTGGTTTGCGGCGAACACGACTTCACTTCCTTTGCCGCCACCGATCCCGACCGGCTGGAACGCGATTCGGATTCGACCGGCGAGGGTGCCGGGAACAATGTGCGCTGCCTCCATGCTTCGCAGTGGGTGCAAGAGGCGGAGAAGGATCTGCTGATCTATCGCGTGCAGGGCAACGGATTCCTCCATCACATGGTGCGAAACCTGGTTGGGACCTTTCTTGAGGTGGGCCGGGGAAATCTGTCAGAGACAGAAATTCCGGCAATCCTGGAATACCGAGCGCGTGCGCGCGCCGGCCCAACGGCGCCGGCCCGAGGCTTGTACCTGCTCAACGTCGAATACCCCAGCGGAAAATAACCCACAGAGAGGGTGCTACTCTGAGAATCTGTTATGCCCAGCACGATCGCCCACTCTGCTTTTTCCCGGATCGGCCAACTGGCTTCGCTGCCGCGCGTTCATGCGGCCTTCCAGTGGTTCCATCTGCAGGAGCGAAGGATGATGCAGTGGCAGCAGGAGCTGGTTGCGATTGCCGCTCCTCCTTTTGGCGAAAGCAAGCGCGCGGAGTGGCTGGCTGAACGCTTCCGTGAACTCAAGCTCGAGCAGGTAGAGATCGATCCTGAAGGCAACGTGCTTGGTTGCTATCCCGGGAATCGCACAGTGAGTGGCCGCTCGTGCGTCCTGCTATCTGCCCACATCGATACAGTATTTCCCATCGATACTCCTATTGCTCCATTGGTGGAGCACAACCGTCTGGAGGCGCCAGGAGCCTGTGACAACGGCGCCGGCGTGGCCGGCCTCCTGGCGGTGGCGGCTGCACTCGAGAGCTGCGGCGTCGAGCTTCCCTGTGACCTGCTCTTTGCCGGCAACGTGGGCGAGGAAGGCGACGGCGATCTGCGGGGCATGCGCTACCTATATGGAGCTTCCCCGTGGCGGGAGAGGATTGGCGGCAATGTGGTGCTGGACGGTGCGGGTTGCGAGGTGGTAGTAACCCAAGCGTTGGGGAGCCGGCGCTTTCTGGTCACCGTGCAGGGCCCCGGAGGCCACTCTTGGACCGATGCCGGAACCCCCAATCCCATCGTGGTGCTAAGCCGGGCCATTGCCACCATGAGTGAGATAGCTCTGCCCACCTCTCCGCGTACCACTTTGAACATCGGCACCATGGAGGGTGGTAGTTCGGTGAACGCGATCCCGGAACGCGCCACAGCTCGCTTCGATTTGCGTAGCCTGGATGCCGAGCAGCTGATCCGGCTGGAAGTGGAATTGCATCGCGCCGTCGAAGACGCGGTCGCGGCGGCCAACATCTCCGGCCGAAGCAAGGGCCTGGTACATTTTTCGATCGAACGAATCGGTGACCGCCCAGCCGGCCGGCTAAGCGATGAATCCCGGCTGCTCGAAGCACTGCTTGCGGTCGACCGGCACCTGGGGATTCGCACCGAGCAGCGCGTGGCCTCCACTGATGCCAACATCCCGCTGTCTCTCGGCATCCCTGCACTCAGCATTGGTGCGGGTGGAGATGGGGGTGGGATCCATACACGCGGGGAATGGTACGACGCCAGCGGCCGGGAGCTGGCGCTGAAGCGCATCCTGCTCTTGCTCCTGCTGGCATTGGATCAACTCTCTCAACCCGCAGCCGCCGGCAAGCAGTGATCTCTTTGGGCGGCCGCGGTTTGCTCCTTTGCTGCCTGATGGTGGCGAAACCTCTCTTCTCCGCGACCACACCATCGTCGGTGGTGGCGATCTATTACCACGGAAACATTCTTACCGGCGTGGGCCTGGGGTCCAGCAGCGTGCAGCGGGTCTCGGCCATCGCGGTGGGAGAACACCAGATCGTCGCCATCGGAGACGACGCGACAATTTTGCGCCAGAAGCAGCCGGGGACCCAACTGTTCGATCTGCACGGGGCCTTTGTCATGCCTGGAATAAACGACGCCCACGTGCATCTCGGCTATGCGGGGCGCATGAAGCTTACGGTTGACCTCACGGGCAGCGCTTCGCTGGCTGAGATGTTGCGCCGCGTGAGTGCTGCCGCGGCCGCTACTCCTGCCGGAGACTGGCTCCTGGGCGGCGGCTGGGATCATACCCTGTGGGCCAGCAAGACCTTGCCCACCCGGCAGGATCTCGATTCCGTGACTGGCGGCCATCCGGCGATGTTCGTGCGGGTAGACGGGCACATTGCGGTCGCCAACTCGGCCGCGCTTGCTTTGTCGGGAGTGACCAACCAGACGCCAGATCCAAAAGGGGGCAAACTGGATCACGACGCCCAAGGCAATTTGACCGGCATCGTCCGTGAGGACTCGGGCCAGGAGCTTATTCAGCGCCACATCCCGGCTCCCTCCCACGACTTGCGGAGGCGGGCTATCCTGCTGGCGCTCAAGGATGCGGCCACGCACGGAGTGACCTCGGTTCAGGACAACTCCGACTGGGATGACTTCCTGGTCTACGAGGAATTGGAACGCCAGGGCCAGTTGCCGGTGCGCATCTCGGAGTGGTTGTCCTTCAACGATCCGGTCGAGACGCTGGTGGCCCACCGAGCCGCGCACCCGGCCGGCGACCGTATACTCCACACCGGAATGTTGAAGGGCTTCATGGACGGCTCGTTAGGCTCGCGAACTGCCGCTTTGCTCTCGCCCTACGCGGATGACCCGGGAAACAGCGGGCTACCTCGTTACGACCAGGCGCGGCTGGACGCCATGACGAAAGAGCGAGCCGCGGCGGGATTTCAGATTGGCTTCCACGCCATCGGCGACCGGGCAGTCGAGATGGCTCTCAACGCCTTTGCTGCCGCCGGCAGCAGCGCGGCGCGGCGCGATCGTATCGAGCACTCCCAGGTGGTAGATCCGCGGGATATCCCGCGCTATAAGGCGATGGGCATTATCGCGTCCATGCAGCCCAGCCATCTGCTCACCGACATGAATTGGGCCGCGGCGCGGCTCGGCGCGCAAAGGTCACGTTACGCTTATGCGTGGAAGGCATTTCTGGATGCCGGCGTGCCGGTGGCTTTCGGGACGGATTATCCGGTGGAACCCATCACGCCCTTTCGCGGAATATACGCTGGGATCACGCGCAACAATGAAGCGGGAACAAAGAGTTTCTTTCCGGAAGACAAGCTAACCATCGGCCAGGTGCTCTCCGCGTACACCCAGGGCTCGGCGTACGCGGAGTTCGCCGAAAGCTACAAGGGAAAGTTGATTCCCGGATGCGTAGCCGACTTTGTTGTACTGGACCGCGATCTGACCAGGGTGCCCGCGCCAGCGATTCTGGAAACGCAGGTCTTGCGGACGGTAGTCGATGGCCGCACAGTTTATGAGGCCCAAAATAGCAGTGGTAACATCCAAAGGTAACGTTACCTAAGTAACGGGGCTAGATACTTCTCCTTCTGGAAGCTTTTGGATCGGCCGATTTGTACAGAAGGGCTGGAGATCATCGGCAATCGGAATGTAATTGCAATCAGTCCCGCAGAGATGGCTGAAAATGCCCCGAGGTCTAAGTCCTGGGTTAACCATTTACAGCATGCAAATGTCCGTCGAGACCACCTTTGCTTCCTTATATATAAGGGACGGAAAAGGGCGTGCCGGCCTCATACTTCCCGGGCAGGATGTTGGTGGTGTAACCCGTGGCGCGCCAGTCACGTCTAATAAATGTTGCTGCTGCATCCACCGCTACAATACGACTCCGCCCCAATCGCCGGGTTTTGGCTATACTGGTGAGAGTACACAGTGACTGTGTGGCAGCAAGGGTTTTGTGCCGCCGTTCTTTGGGAAAACATCGACGGCGCCGAGTTCGAGCGTGTTTCATGAATCCGGTCATCTGCTGAGGCCATGAACGACATTCGCCTCGGGCTAGAGCAGTTTCGCAATTACTGTGGCCTGGTGAGGGTCGCGAGGTGTGGTTTTCCTTGGAAGAAAACCACGAAAAGCCCCGTCGCTTCGGTCGATATCAATTGCGAAACTGCTCGAGCCGGAAGACCAGTTTTTGCAACCGCTCTCGTTCCCTGGCTCACACCAACTGTGTGATTGCTCTACGGGGTGCCATCCTCCTAGCGCCGCCAGCCCTTGGATGCTTCCCAACCGACGAGGTTAGACCCAGATGAAATCGCTGCTCGAACGGCTTCGCGTAAGCCGTCTCGCTTCAACCTTTGTAATCCTTGGCACGCTCTCAGCCGGCATATTGATTGGGTCTGTTGCTGTCCACGGTGTTCGCGGAAATGAAACGCAAACCGATAGCTCGGACGCCACCCCGCTGAAGATACCCAACCCTGTCAGCCTATCGACGACCTTCACCCAGATCGCCAAGGACGTCGCCCCGGCGGTGGTGAACATCAACACCGAGACCCTGCCTCAAGAAGACACCCATTCCCACCGTCGGAGTCCTCACGCCGGGCCAGCGGTCCCCCCAGGCGGTGGTGACGACGACCAGAACGGGGACCAGGACGGAGGCGGCCAGGGTCCGGACCAGAATTTCCAGGACTTCTTCAACCGGTTCTTTGGTGGACAGGGCCCTGGCGGCGGCGAACAGGGTGACCAGGTGCGTGAGTCGCTCGGCTCCGGCTTCATCGTCGATCCCCGCGGCTACATCATTACTAACAATCACGTGGTGGAGAAGGCGGATCGCATCTATGTGAAGCTTGCCACCGATCCCGAAGGCTTCCAGGGCCGCGTGGGCAAGGTCATCGGCGTGGATAAGGACACGGATCTGGCGGTGGTAAAGATCACCACTACCGAACCGCTGCCCACAGTGAAGATGGGCAATTCGGACGCCAGCCAGGTGGGCGACTGGGTCATTGCTATCGGCAGCCCGTTCGGGTTTAGTCAGACGGTTACCGCAGGCATCGTCTCGGCCAGGAACCGCACGGTCGAGAAGGGGGCCGCCGGCCAATTCCAGCACTTCATCCAAACCGACGCGGCCATCAACCCCGGCAATTCCGGCGGACCCCTGCTCAACATGGCCGACCAGGTCATCGGGGTGAATACCGCGATCATTACCCAATCTGCCGGCTACGAGGGGATTGGCTTCGCCATGCCTTCGAACACGGTGATCGGGGTCTATAACGACCTGATTGGACCGGAGCACAAGGTCATCCGGGGTTCGATCGGCGTTCAGTTCCAGGCTGCCCTCAATCCTGCTGTTCAACGCGTCTACGGTTTCAAATCCGGGGTGCTGGTCAATGCTGTGACCCCCCATGGGCCTGCCGACCAGGCGGGTATGAAAGCCGGCGACATTATTACGACCGTGGACGGCAAACCTATTAAGGATGGGGATGCCCTGGTGACGGACATTGCGGCCCGTAAACCGGGTTCCACTGTCCACCTGGGCTACGTCCGGGCCGGCCAGAATGCGACGGCAACCCTGACCATTGCCGACCGGGCCAAGCTGTATGCGGCACAGCCGGTCTCTCAGAATGGAGAGAACGGACCGGAAAGCGCTCCCAATGCCTCCGAAGGAAAACTCGGCATCACGGTCGAAGCCGTGCCTGGCCCACTGGCCAGCAAGGGAATCAAGGGTGTCCTGGTAACACAGGTAAAGCCGGGCTCCTTTGCCGACGAGGCTGGATTGACCTCAGGCCTGATCATTACGGAGATGAATCGGCAGCCGGTCACAGGCATGGATCAGTTCCAGTCGTTGGTCAGCGCTTTGAAATCTGGGCAGGATGTGGGCTTCCGGGTAGTTGACTCGCGCAATCCTACCGCGGGTGGTACTTATTTGGGAGGCACACTACCGTAAAGTATTTCCCCAGTTGGGTCGAGCGCATGACTAAAAAGTAATGCAATGCATGCGATGGCGTAGTAAAAACGAACAAATTACCTAGTAACCATTACCGGCGGTCGGAAAAAATGCGGCTGCCGGGATGGTTGGGGATTGCAATCTGCCGGGTCTCCTTATAGTGTGTCGAGAAGCACGAATTTCCCCTAGATCGAGGTATGCATGGCGTCTTTACGAGCAGGCCAGGTTTTGTTGTTAGTCTCCACACTGGCTATCACTCCAGCATTTGCAAGTCGAACTCATCGTGCACCCACGTCCGGTCATTCGCGGACGGCTTCTTCTTCCAAGAAGGCCAAAAGGAAACAAGTCAGTCACGTTCATGGACAGCGGACCATTGACTCCACCCGGGCCTCCGAAATTCAGAATGCATTGATCCGCCAGAAATACCTGACGGGCGCTCCCAGCGGCCAATGGGACGCACAAACACAAGTTGCTATGCGGCAATATCAATCGGACCATGGCTGGCAGACTAAATTGATGCCGGATAGCCGCGCATTAATCAGCTTGGGCCTTGGACCGAACCACACGAACGATTCACCTGTCGGCCACAGCGCGCCTTCGATACAGGCGCCAAACACCCAGGAAGCTCAGTCCTCTGAGCCGGTGGAAAGTAACACGCTGGCTTCGGTTCATTCCCTTTCGCAGTAGCTATTGCACAGAAATCAATCAAGAAGCCCGGGCAACTGCCCGGGCTTCTTGCGTTTGCGAAGGGCCCTCATCGCTGTGGTTTTGGTTCGCGGCTAAACTGGCTTCTTTACGAAGGGCACGGCTGAACCCGTGCCCTTCGTTCGACGAGTGTCCGGCAAGCTTACTTAAAGGCGGATCTCCGGCTTAATGAGGTCGCCGATCGTTTCCCGGCGACGGATCAGCCTCGCCTTCTTCCCTTCCACCAGGACTTCGGCGGCTCGGGGCCGGGTATTGTAGTTGGAGCTTAGCGCCATCCCGTAGGCGCCGGAGTCGAGAATTGCTACCAGATCGCCTTCCTTCACCTCCGGTATATCCCGATCCCTGGCGAAGAAGTCTCCCGACTCACAGACTGGGCCGACCAAGTCGACCACACCTCGTTTTGCCATAGGATCGTGGATCACGGGCAAAATCTCATGGTAGGCCTGATAGAGCGCAGGCCGGATGAGGTCGTTCATGCCGGCATCCGTGATTACGAAAGTCTTGCTCCCATTGCGCTTGAGATAGAGCACCTTGGCTAGCAGGGCGCCGGCTTGCGCGATCAGGAAGCGGCCGGGTTCCAGGAGGAGCCGAACCTCCAGACCAGCAAGGGCGCGCTCGACCTCGGCCGCATACTTTGCCATCTCAGCTGCGGGGTCAAACTTGGAGCCATCCTGGTAGTCGATGCCCAGGCCGCCTCCGGCATCGACAAACTTGATCCGGATGCCGTCGGCTTCCAGCTCCCGGATGAGTTCGCGCACGGCATCGAGCGCTGCCCCGAACGGTTCGGCAGTCTGGATCTGGGAGCCGATGTGGACGCTGATTCCAACCGGGTCAAGGTAACGTGATCGCTTTACTTCCTGGTAAACAGCCCGGGCAGCCTTGATGTCGATCCCGAATTTGTGTTCGCGCAAGCCGGTCGATATATAAGGATGCGTCTCGGCAAAGACGTCGGGGTTCACGCGCAGGGCGACCCGGGCCTGGACGCGCCGCCGCCGGGCTCGCTCGGCAAGCAAAGCCACCTCGGACTCGCTTTCTGCATTGAAAATCAGAATCCCGGCAGCCAGGGCCAGATCCATCTCCTCGGCTGTCTTGCCTACACCCGAGAAGACGACTTGGCTGGCCGCCTTCTTATTCACCTCGAGCAGGCGTAGAAGCTCCCCGCCAGAGACGATATCGAATCCCGAACCCTGACTCGCAAGCAGCTTGAGAATAGACAAATTGGAGTTTGCCTTCACCGAATAGCAAATGAGGTGATCCCGATGACCAAACGCATCCGAGAATAGGCGATAGCGATCCAGGATCTGCCCTGCGGAATAGACATAGAGGGGGGTTCCGTACTTCTTCGCCAGCCCCACCAGGGAAACATCTTCGCAGTGCAAGGCAGATTTCTTTTTGGGATAGCGGAAGGGACGATCGGGAAATGCGATCTGGTATTTCAAAAGGGGGAGGCCTCGCACAAATGGAGTGGCCGATCGACCTGCAGCCTATCGGGGTTGGTGAATCTTTGCGGGCGAGTGCGGTCTCCCGCGCTTAAGTCGTGATGTTCAGATTAGTGGTTGGGGCCACCGTGCGTGGCTCCTCAGGAACCATCACCCAGAACAAAGCGTATGCGACCTCGCCAATGGGGAAAACCAATATGGCCAGCAGCACAGCAATGACTCGGATCAAAGTGACGTCCCACCCATACTGGTTGGCGAGCCCCTGGCAGACCCCCGCGAGCTTCCTACCAGCCAGAGGCCGCATCAGCGGTCCCCAGGATGGAGACGGAGGCTGGGAAGCCAAACCAGCCGAGCCAGGCTCGAAGACGCGCTTTCCGCAGGCGGAGCAAAAGCGTGCGTCGCTGGTTAACGATGCGCCACATCCGGAACAGAATAAAGCCATTGGATGCCTCCATAAAGCTATTATAATGAAACACTTGCAAGGATCCCTAGGTTACTGGGCGGTAAACGGGGACTTGAGATATTTGCGCGCCCAATCCGCTTGGGCCGAGTCGCCGTCCTGGCGGAGCACCACCTCATATTGTCTCCGTGCCATATCTCGCTCATTCAAAAGATCATACATCTTCCCCGAATTGAGATCACAGCGGCTTTTGAGATCTTTGCTGATGGTCGGCTGCATGGTCGCCTCATTGTAGGCCGCGGCAGCGTCGGCATAGTTCTTCTGTCCCTGGAGCGTGTCGGCGAGACCGAACCAGGCAAGTTCGAGATGGGCCGAATTGAAAAAGCCTGGCTTCCTGGCTTCTTCCAGGAGCTGCTGATACTCCGTGATCGCGGGTTTGCCGTGTCCCGCGTCCTTGGTGAGGTTGGCAACTTCAAGCCGGAAGAGAAAATTCCGCGGATACTCATCGGTCAGGGAGCGCATGACGGCGATCGCCTCGTCGTACTTTGCCTCCCGGCGAAGGAACAGACCAAGCGCCGTCCGGGCCTCCACCGAAGTGATGATGCCTCGTCCCCCTGCATCTCGTAAGTCTTGCATGCCCTTTGGTTTAGAGCCAGTGATGCCAGCCGCGCCGGCCAATATCTTAAGCCCAAAAGGGAGGCTACCGGTGACGTACTGGTGGACCCCAACCACCAGCTTAGCGTCGATATACCTAGGGTCCAGCCGGAGCACCTTCTCGTTGTCGCTGCGGGCCTGCAAAGCAACATGGAGCGCGGAAACGAAGCTCCGTTCCACCATGCCGATGTATACGGCACGCAAACTGCGCGCCCAACCGCGCGCAAAGAGTGCGTCCACATCCTCCGGGTTCTTGCTCAGCTCCTGATCGGAGAGATCTATCGCCTTGTTAAATAGAGAGTTAATTTGTTCTGCGACGGCCCGGTCCTCGACCACGGCGTGCTTGCCGTTGAGAAAGCCGTCATGGGCGTAGAAGGTGGTATCGAGCAGATCTAGCCTGTAGAGCTCGCGGAAGATCACGGTGTCGAGCACATAATCCACGGCCAAGGGGCTCGTTGGATTTTGCGCCTGCACTTTTTCAAACCTAGACAACGCGCCATCGTAGTCGAGAACATAGAAACGCTGAAAGGCCTGGCGCACCGACGGGTCGAGGTTGAGCGGATCCGTATCCACTCCCGCGGGTGTGGTAACAGCGCCACGCCCAGATGCCGTAAATAGCGCAATAAAAAGAACTAAAGCAACAGCTGAACCCAGCTCAGGCCGGGGTAGACTGGCATTTCGGAACGCCTCTCGCCCCTTCAATGGCGGGAGCGGGCGAATATCAGGGGTTTCGGGCCGGATAAGTCGACGAATTTTTTCAATAAATCTCATTAACTAGTAG
The DNA here is from genome assembly GCA_963743365.1 of uncultured Acidobacteriaceae bacterium. GTDB lineage: Bacteria > Acidobacteriota > Terriglobia > Terriglobales > Acidobacteriaceae > PALSA-350. The sequence continues at coordinate 662,330 of CAVUQE010000001.1, read as the reverse complement.
TAATTACCGAGACTCTTGGCGCATAAATAAGTAACTAAAGGTAAACGTCCCAGGGAAGCACAGCCATCAGGATACAGGCTACGGTACCCGCGGAAACGAGGAGATGCTATGACCAGGCAGGAACTCCTTCGAATTGTCGTTCGTCAGGCCCGGGCAAACGATTTCCAGTTTCGCAGGTGGTTCCAGAAGGCAATCGACCCCACCTGGACCAGTTTTGACGATGCGGTCGAGTTGCTTTCTCGAGGGCGGCGATACTATGCTCTCCTTTTCGCACACGAGTTTGGCCGGGCGTTCTGGAAACAGGGTTCGCAAATCAGCTTTGTGGTTCCTGCGGCGAGCTACACTCGCCGCGACAAGGAGGGCCGGATCGTCACTGTGACGCGGAAGCCCTTCACCCGCCGAACGCTCAAGGCTGACGTCTGGAAATACCATCTGCGTGAAATGGCGGCTCACGACGAGCCCCTGCGCTATATTCGACGTTTCCTCGTTATGGAGGAAGACGTGCAACAAACGAAAAGTGTCGCTTCTTAGTTACCTTCCGGTGATTTTTTTTGGGACATTTTTGCAACCAACGAGTGATATACTCCCGCCCGCGGACAGCCTACTCTCGGCTAGTAGAAATCGGTAGAGAAATGGTCGTCCGGTAGCTAAGTCGCGGCACCCCGCCGCAACCCCGTTCCGCCCGCCCGTTTCATCAAAGCCGCATTTCCGCCCTCCCCCAAGTCACTGGTATCAGGAACAACATGGCTTTCGGTGTCGTCAAGCGAAATGCGATGAGCACTCTGCCCGCAGATCCTGCCGGGGGGGAATAGGTTATGAAGATAGCTCTGGCAGCGTTGTTTGCCGCAACCGTCGCCACCACTACGGGATCCGCATTTGCACAAGATGTAGCGCCGCTCCCCACGGAGCTCGTCCCGGCGGGTGTTCCTCTGCGGGTGGAACTCGACAAGAGCTATTCCATGCGGACGGGCACCAGAATCGAAGGCCACCTCACTGAGCCGGTCTATCTGATTGACCACGTCGTTGTTCCGGCAAACTCGAAGGTTTATGGCACGATCACCGGCAAGCACGGTGTAAGCCGCCAGGTTCGCACGGCGGCTATGTTCAATGGCGACCTGACCCCGCTCAAGGACGCGGACGTCACCTTTAGCGAGCTGCAAACCCCGGATGGGCATCGTTACGGCATTGAAACGGACGCGACTGAGCGGACAACGAACGTCGTGCGCATGACGGCTCCCGACGAGGCGCCGCGCCGGTCCCTGATGCAGCGCATCTCCGCGGCTTTCAGGTGGACTAAGCGCGAAACTGCAGCGGGATTTAGCACCCCGCACAAAATGGACAAGGCAAAGCAAGCTCTCTATGCACAGATTCCGGTTCACCCCCAGGAGCTTTGGGCAGGAACCCAATATGACGCAGAGCTGAAGCAGCCATTGGAGTTAGAAGGACAAGCCGCGCCGGCGCCAGCACCGGTCGCTGACCTCAGCGAACTGAAGCTGACGGGTAACATCGAGGCCCGCCTGGTGGACCCGGTGGACTCCAGCACCGCGACGGTAGGCATGCCGGTCGAAGCAGTGTTGACGCAGCCTCTTTTCGAAGACGAACCCGCCAACACGCTGCAATCGACGGATACAGCGGCGCCCCAGGCACACGGGAAGCTGCTATTGCCTGAGGGCACGCACCTGATCGGCAGCGTGGTACAAGCCAAGCCGGCGGGCATGTTCGGGCACAACGGGAGCTTACGGCTGACGTTCCGCAAGGTGGAACTACCCGAGGGTGACGAGAGAGTCGTGCACGGGCGCGTGATTGCCGCCGAGACCGTCAAGACCGATCGGGTGCAGATCGACAACGAAGGCCAGATCAAGGCTGGTGGCGCCAACCGCTTCCTGGCTCCGATCACACTGGGTTCGCTGGCTGCGGTGTCCGACAGCACCGGCGCAGGCCTGGTGAAAGAGGCACTGACCAGCAATGGTCTCGACCTGCTGACGCGGGTAGTGGGAACGGTCGCCTCGAACGGTGGCCTGATCTCCGGCTTTGCTTACTACGAGGTCGGTAAGGTGGTCTTCGACACCTGGGTCGCACGTGGACACGAAGTTACCTTCGCCAAGAACACCCGGTTGGAAATCGAACTTTCGCAACGGTAGGCCTTCGCTCTGGTTGAGAGCAGATCCTTTTAACCCCAGTCCCTCCCCCCAAAGGACATGAGAATCAGCACGGCCCTTCCAGGGCCGTAGAGAAGACCGTCTTGGGTAAGGTGGTCCGATCTAGGTCGCCTGGAACCGCGACCAGGACAGCAACCTGGGATTGGCCCGTGCGGTCAAATGATAACCAGGGCTCACGGTCTCTGTGAGAACCCATCCAAGCCCCACAAGACCTTTAGTCCTGGACGGGTGCCCCAGGTTCGCCTCAGCGTACATGGGCTGAACAAAGATCGGCGAAGCCCTCCCAAGCTCTCACTAATCACCTATTACATCGTCGCGGATGGAGTAAAAGCATTCGAAAAAGATCGTATCCGGCCCATGTACGCTGGGGCGAACATGGGGCACCCGTCCTGGGTTTAAGGTCTTGTGGGATCAGGCACCAGATAGACACAACGACGAATGCAATCTGCCATGCCGGAATGAATTGCGCGAATGGAAAATGGCAAACCGCATTAGCGAAGCCAAAACCAGTCTGCGAATTGCAACCGCAGCAGTCATCTTGACGTGACAACCCTGAGAGGCAGGCTTCCATTGACTTGAGGACCGAATGAGCGCTAGTAAATCGAAATCGGCAAACTGCATTTGCGAGGGCGAAGAAGAAGAGCGATTCCGGTCACTAGCAACCGCAGCAGTCATCTAAAGCGACCATCCCGCGCGCGGCGTTGAAATGCTATTGCAACCGGACTCTTCGAACGAATGGGCGTCGGTGAATCAAAAACGGCAAACCGCATTTGCGGAGATGAAACCGGAAAAGCATTTGCCAATAGCAACCGCAGCGGTCATCTAAAGCGACAACCCTCGGAGGAGGGATTGAAACGTAAATACGGACCCTGAATCAAAGATGGCAAATTGGCATTTGCGGAGATAAAGCTGTAAGCGCGATTTGGCCAATAGCACCAAAGGGAGTCATCCGAATCGACAACCCACAGAGGGGGAATTGAAATGCGGATGCAAGTGGAGTCCTTAAACCAATACGCCGCGGTGAATCAAAAACGGCAAACTGCATTTACGAGGATGAAGACGTATGGCGATTCCGACAATAGCAACCGCAGCCGCTATCGACAGGGAGAATACAAAGCGTTGGATGGAAGAACGAGCGCTAAGCTGACTCACACGACCGAATGAGCGGCGGCGAATGAAAAATGGCAAAGCGCATTCGCAGGCATGGAACGGCAAAAAGCAATTTGGCCAATAGCACCAAAGCGAGTCATCCGGATCGGCAACCCACGGAGGAGGAATTGAAATGCGACCGGCCCTTCAGGCCAGGTGGAACGAAAAAAGATGGTTTATGGGCCCCTTCCCTTTACCCACCGGATAGGCCCAACGAAGCGCTTCTGTGACATAAGACTTGGCGGCAGCGACAGCCTGGGGGGAAGACTGGCCGGAAATGAGGCCGGAGAGCAGGGCGCTCGAGAAAGCGCAACCCGTACCATGGGTCGCTTTGGTAACGATCTTTTCTCCTTCCAGCCAGCTCCCTTCCCCCGAGGTAAGGAGCAGGAAATCGTCGGGCCGGCTGAGGTGCCCCCCGGTGACCACCACATTGAGCTCATCGTTTCCCAGCCGCGCCGCCATCTCACGCAAGCGAGCGGCGGCCGCTGGCACCTGTTCCCGGTCGAGGCTTCCGGGAGCTGACAGATCTCCGTCGACAAGCAGGGCCAACTCGTCGAGGTTAGGAGTGATCCAGCCGACTCGATGGAGCAGTACTTGGCGGAGGAGGTCCACTCCAGCCGGATCGATGAGAGCTGTTCCTGAACTGGAACGCAGGACGGGATCGAGAACGATCCGTGCCCGTGGAATCGCGCCGGCTTGGGCGGTCAAAAAGGAGGAGACTTCGCGGACTACCGCCGAGTTGCCTAACATTCCGATCTTTACGCCGGCCAGAGAAACATCCTCGGCCAGGCATTCCAGCGTCTGCCGAACCAGTGCCGGGGAGAGTGGCTCGACCGCGCGCACCCCGAGCGTCGATTGCACGGTCATGGCCGAGATGCAGGCTACACCGTAAATTCCATGGGCGGAGAAGGTCTTCAGGTCGGCGGTAATGCCCGCCCCCGAGCCAGGATCGAAGCCCGCGATGGTGAGTGCCACCGGTCGGGAGGGATTAGTGGCGATCATTTGGGATTCCTTCCCGGTTTTTAGGTAATCCTGGAATTTTTCTAACTGCAAGTGTATGCTGCGCGCTCGGGGCTTTTTGCCCCGTTTCCGCCGCCAAATGTCCGATTCCGGGCCTATGACTTTGGTGAGGAAGGGTTACCAACGACCCCAACCGCGAGGCATCCGGATCCTGTTTAATAGGCATGTGGCCTGATAAAGGCTCCCAAAACCCACCCCTCGCGTCTACCATACCCAGGGCCATTAATCAAGGAGGAGAAGCTCAATAAGTAGTTGATAAATTTTGACTTACAGGTGAATTGCTCCATACAATATGGACAGGAGAACAATGTCAACTATCGGCAACCACTCTCATTGGCCTATAGGGCCCGCACTCCTCGCCGGCGCGGTACTTTCCGCGATGTGCATTAGCCCCGGATCTACGTTAGCGCAGCATGATACCCCAACGGCGGAAACGCCAAAAACTGCGACCGCGACTCCGCAGCGCGGTCATCACTGGCGACAATTCGGAAAAGCATCCTGGTACGGAGGCGCATTCCAGGGTCAAGCGACCGCCAGCGGCGAACCCTTCAACATGAACTCCATGACGTGTGCTCACCGCAGCCTTCCGCTCGGGGCCACTGTCCTGGTCACTAACTTACGCAACCACCGGTCGGTTCTGGTCCGGGTAAATGATCGTGGTCCGGTCCCTGAGAACAGAGTGCTCGACCTGTCGTATGCGGCGGCCAAGATCCTGGGTTTCCGGGGCGTGGCGCCGGTTCGGATCGATTTGGTGGATCCGTCATTAAGCCCTGCTCAAATCGCTGAGCTCAGCTGGCCCGCGCAGTTCCAACGTTAATCGGCCCGCGTTTTCGTTACAATTAGCGTCGTGGCACCTTCTACTGAATCCGCAGACGCACGCCTGATCGTGGCTCTGGATTATCCGGCCGCCCGGGCAGCGCTTGACCTGGTGGATCGATTAGAGGGAGCCACGCGCTGGTTCAAAATCGGGCTGGAGCTCTACGTGGCCGAGGGTAACTCCCTGGTCGCTGAGTTACAGCGGCGCGGCTACTCGATATTTCTCGACCTGAAGTTCCACGATATTCCAAACACCGTGGCCTCGGCGGTGCGGTCGGCCGCGCGGCTCGGGGTGCAAATGCTGACCGTCCACACGGCGGGCGGACCGGCCATGCTGGCGGCGGCGGCAGAAGCGGCCGGCGAGACCGGGCCGATCCTACTCGGCGTCACCGTCCTGACCAGCATGGATGATTCGCAGCTGGCAGCAACCGGCATTCTTGGAAGTTCAGCTGGACAAGTGGAAACGCTAGCCAGGATGGCCTACGCCAACGGGGTGCATGGGTTCGTCTGCTCCCCCATTGAGGTGGCCAACTTGCGTAGCCAGTTGGGGAGGAAGCCGCTGCTTGTGATTCCGGGAATTCGCCCGGAAGGAGCGGCCACCGGTGATCAACGGCGCGTGGCTACCCCCGGAGCGGCGATCGCCGCCGGTGCAAGCTACCTGGTAATAGGACGGCCCATCACCCGGGCAACTGATCCCGGCGCTGCTGCCAGATCCATATTGGCGGAAATGCAAGCTGCATCTGTGACTGCCTAAGCGAACGGTCTAGAGCTTTTCGTAGAAGTCGCAAGCCGAGCAGGAGATGTAAACGCCTCCGGGAACTCCGCGCTCCCGATCCTTTACTCGTTTCACAATGCGAGTTGCCTTATTGCATTTGGGACATTCGACACCCTTGGAGGTGTCCATGATCTTCGAACGGTCGGCGGTCTTGGCTACTTTCGCCACGGTATTATCTCCTCTTCGACAAGCTTAGCTGTCGGCACGCAGCCTCTCTCGAACCTCGTTCCGGCTTGGAATGCGTTTGGCGGGACGAATCAGTGGGGACTGCTAGTAGTTATGTTACACGATTGGGAGAACCTTCCCCGGCGGCTGAAGCTGCGCTCATAGGAAAGCTTACATTGGCTCTTGATGCCGCCCGTCGCATTTGCGTTTTTGTTCAAGTGCACCCAGGACTGAGGTCCTGGGGCATTCTCAGCCGTCCCCTTCGACAGGCTCAGGGCAGGCTCTGCGGGACTGGTCGCGGCCCAGAGGGCCGGAACTAAATGCGAGTCCAGCTCGGGAAGGGCTTGGCTGAGAGCTGGCGGACAGGTCCGTACGAAGGGCACGGGTTCAGCCGTGCCGAAGAAGCCATGCTTTCTGATCGGCTTCAGCCGCTGGGGTACGTTTTTTTGGGGACAATGTGAGCCGCCAGGAAGGACTGAAAAGCGTACCCCAGGGGCTAAACCTCAATTTCCTGTACGGGATGCTGGATAGATCCGCGTGTGCGGTTTTCTCTCAAGGAAAACCGCATGAAATGCCATGGCCCATTAGGCCTCTACAGGAAATTGAGGGCAGCCCTCATCAGCGAGAACTCTTTATGGCACTGCTGAACCCGTGCCATCGTACCTTCGCCGGTTCTCACACAGAATCGGGAGGGCTGGGTATCAATGAATGAAGATTTCTCGACCGGTGGCTACTAGTTTGGTCCGCCAGAACTTGATATGTCCACCAGCTGGGACGGATTGGTTCCAGGTGGCGGAGGAATCGGCTTGGGTTTCTCGTCGTCGGGATACTGGACCGGCTTCAGCTGATGATCGTTGTCGGTGGCGTTGGGCAGCTGTTCGCCCGGCTGGCGCAAGGTCGGCGCAGCGGTAGGAGCATGATCTCCGTTGGGAGGAGCGGGAGGTGCGTCGCCGAGACGAACCTGGTGGACAAACTGGCCGGCAAAATAGCCGTCGGTTTCATCTTTGTCACGAATGACAGGCGTCTGGCCCACATCCGCGATTTCCAGGCGGATGACACGGTTACCGTTGAAACGCACGAACTGAACCTCATGCGGTGGTTGACCGTAAATCCACTCCTCGAACGGCATCTGCCCGTCCGTTTCGCGAACCTTCTGGTCGGGCTGGCCAACTGCCTTCAAGACCATCTCGCGGTTCATGCCAACCAGAACTTCGTGGTTGAGCACAGCACCCTTAAGTTTGGGCGGTAGCGTGTCGGCGAAAGCCTCGACTGGGGTCTTGAGGGAAAAGTCGATCATCGGGGCAATGAGCTTGCGCACGTCAGACGCAGTCATCTCCGGGACGAACTTGTTGAAGACCAGGATCATTCGCGATCCGACGGGAACATGGCCGTCATCCTGAGCCAGCGGCGCCATCCCGCCCATGCCGCCCACTTCGATGTGCTGCATGATGTGGTGGTGCTTCTCCGGCCCGTCGTTGAACTCGAAGAGGATGCGGTCCGGCTTCACTTCGAACTTGGTGATGACCACGCGATCGCCGGGCTTGACCGAGATACCGTACTTCTGCAGCTCATCCGCATAGGCGCTTCCCGAAGGACTGAGCGCCCCATTGGCATGCAGCACGACACCTTTTGTACCCAGCGGAATGGGGCGAACGGCGAAGGCTTCGTCTGCCTGGAAGGTGCGGACCAATTGCTGCCGTGTGCGTTCGGTGATCGGAGTCGTCGACAGCTGGACGGAAGTAGGCCGTACCGTTGTGAGATTGGCGTCCTTCGGACTCAGTTTCTCGCGTTGCACAGTAAATACCTGTGCATTGGCTAAAGTCCCGCAAAGGGTGGTAACTGCCAACCAAGCAGCGCGCGGCGCACTCTGGCCGGAGCGCTGACAGGAAAGAATTGTTTGGTCGTGAGCCCAACCATGGCACTTCCCTCATGCGCCAATAATGGTCCCACTGATAGTGATTTGCAAGTAACGTTTCGTGCGCAGCGCGAAAAAGTTTGAGGGTAGCAAATCGGAACTTTTTCTCTGACTATTCGGGCGGCTCTTCCGGCTCGGGTCTGGCTTCCGGAAGGCCGGACGAAACCGGCAGAGGAGGCGCCTGGGATGGGCGAGGAAGGGACTCGATCTGGACCAGTGTGCTCCCTGCCGGAGCGGGCGAGGGCGTGACCGGGTGATGCGGGGCGAGTGTGCTGCTCATAGCGTCCAAGTCGACAGGAATGCCGGCGGGGACAATAACCGGCTGGTTGTAAAGGTACGCATACCCGCGGGTGGTGCGATAAACGACGAAGATCCCGATCAGCAGCACGACGGCCGTCACCACGCTGGCTTCCGGACCATAGTCGCCGCCGGTCATCCAGGAAGGCCCCACGGTATTGCTCTGAATGACGGGAGAGAATTCCGTGATGCCGCTTACCGGCAGCCCGAATACAAGACACATGCTTGCGTTCCAGGCAAAGTGCCAACCCCAGCAGACCCAAAGCGCCCGGGTACGTAGATAGGCGACCGAAAGCAGCCAGCTGCAGAAAACAGTAATGGCAAAGCTGGCGCGGCTGGCGCTGGGATTGAAGATGTGCAAACCGGCAAAGGCGAAGGAGAAAACCAGGGTAGCCATGGTAGGACCCATGGCATCCATCAAACGCTGGAAGGGATAACCGCGGAAGGCGACCTCCTCTGCCAGCGAGGCCACAGCCAGCAGTAGGAGATCGACGAAAAGAATCCCAAACTGGCGGGGAACCAACCAAAAAGTGATGATTAATCCGCCGGTCAGCACCATGGGCAGGATGCTGGCAACCAGCATCCCCCAACCGAGCGCCGCGCCCAAGCCAAACTCCCGCTGCCAACCGGGTCGGAAAACCAGTCCCATCCCTCGAATGGGCTGGCTCTGGTGGTTGAATAGGCGAGCCATCGCGCCATAGCCAATCACCAGCAGAAAGAGCAGGACGCTCCGTTCGACTACGGGAATCCACACCCCGCTCGCCAAGCCGTTGGCCGCGTGAACCGAAATGCTCTGGGCCAGATAGAAGTAAACCACGGCAAGGACGACGTAGCCGAACGCCCGGACCCGATCGGCAGCACTGAATTCGGTCAAGCGCACGCCCCCAATAACAACCGACACAGCGAGCCTTGGGGGCGAAATGCTGTCGACATAAGGCGCTTCAGGCGTTCTTGTAGAATCGGGCAATCTCCCGGAACTTAGCCAGACGGCGTGCGATACGATCATCGACTGGCATGGCCTGCAATTCAGCCAGATGCCAAGCAAGCTTCTCATCGAGCATGTTGGCGGCAGCTACGGGGTCGTTCTGCGCTCCACCGGGGGGCTCCGGCACGACATCGTCCACACACCCCAAACGGCTTACGTCCTCGGAGGTAATCTTCAAGGCTGCTGCGGCCTGGGCGCGTTTGCCGGCATCCCGCCACATGATCGAACCGCAGGCCTCAGGAGCAATCACCGAATACACGGCATTTTCCATCATCAAAACCCGATCGGCGACCGCGAGGGCCAACGCGCCGCCGGATCCACCTTCGCCGGTAATGACGGCAATGGTGGGAACGCGCAGCCGGGCCATCTCACGCAGATTGCGAGCGATGGCCTCCGCCTGGCCCCGTTCTTCGGCAGCAATGCCGGGATTGGCGCCGGTGAGATCGATAAACGTGAAGACCGGGCGATGGAACTTTTCCGCAATCTTCATGACCCGCAGCGCTTTACGATATCCCTCCGGGTTGGGCATGCCGAAATTGCGTCTTACCTTCTCTTTGGTGCCCCGCCCTTTCAAGTTGCCGATGGCCACCACTTCCTGACCATGGAAGCGGGCCAGGCCGCAAGCCATGGCCAGATCGTCGCCGAAAGCCCGATCCCCGTGGATCTCCGAAAAATCAGTAAAAATACGCTGGATGAAGTCCATCGGGTAGGGCCGTTGCGGGTGCCGCGCGAGTTCAGTCTTGATCCAGGCTGGATTCGTTGGTTCGGCGACTGCCTGTGATTGCTCAAGATTTGCTGCTGCCGGATCGGTCATGAGACTTTGCATCGCCTGCGCCAGCGCGGGAAAGTCTGCCGCTTGGCCTTCGCTTATGTCGATTCTATGGATTATAGCGGGTCCATTGCTGCCGTGGCTGGGCCGAGGGCTGTCCTCAACAGAAAGTGTTATAAACTGCGGCGCCCGCCGGACTCTCGCCAGGGTCGATAGTATAGTTGCTACTTTGTCAGACTAGACGGAAGTTCACCTCCGGTTGTGGAGCGTTTCGATGACGACAAAAATTGCGCTGTTTGGGGCCGGCGGAAAGATGGGGTACCGGCTGGCCAGCAATCTCAAGCCTGCGTCTTTCGAGGTGCGGCACGTGGAGCGCAGCCCCGCTGCCCAGGAGCACTTGAAGACCGGGCTGGGCCTGCATTGTGTTCCGGTCGATGTAGCGCTCGAGGGCGCCGAAGTCGTCATCCTGGCGGTTCCGGACACCGCCATCGGCAAGGTAGCTGCATCGATTGCAGGGGAATTGAAACCGGGAACGATGATCATGGTGCTCGACGCTGCCGCGCCATTCGCCGGTCACCTGCCGAAACGCGACGACCTTGTTTATTTCGTTACCCATCCCTGCCATCCGCCGGTCTTTAACGACGAGACCGATCTTGAGGCCAAGCGCGATTATTTTGGCGGCATCACCGCCAGGCAGCACATCGTCTGTTCGCTGATGCAGGGGCCGGAAAGCGCCTATGCCCTGGGTGAGCAGATCGCGCGGGTGATTTGGGCGCCCGTCATGCGTTCCCACCGGGTAACGCTGGAACAAATGGCTCTGCTCGAGCCGGGTCTTTCAGAGACCGTGTGCGCGACGCTGCTGGTGGTGATGCGCGATGCGATGGACGAGGTGGTTAAACGCGGCGTGCCTGCGGAGGCAGCGCGAGATTTTCTCCTCGGCCACATCAACGTGCTCGCCTCCGTGATTTTCAAGGAACGCGAAGGAGTTTTTTCCGACGCTTGCAATAAGGCGATCGAGTTCGGCATCCCAGCCTTGATGAGGCCTGACTGGAAGCGCGTTTTTGAACCGGATGAAATCGCCGCCAGCATCGAGCGCATTACATAGGTCGCATATCTTTTGGATGGTCCGCTCTATTCGATGAGTGATCGCGAATCGCAGTTGCCGTCTGGATCCAGCGTAGCGACGAAGGCGGGCAATGCGAGCCCGCAGAGCCTGGACCGTCCGCGCAATTACCTGAAATATCTCATCCTCGTGGCGCTAGCCGGATGGGCGCTCGCCTCCTACGATGTGAACCTGCTGGTCCTGGCGCTTCCCGACATTGCCAGGAGCCTGCATATTTCCGAAGCTGGACTCGGGGTGCTTGGCTTCTCTGTCTACGGCGCGCAGTTCTGCATTACCATCTGGGCCGGGTACGCAATGGACCGCTTCGGGCGGCGGCGCATCTGGATGTATTGCCTGACCGGCACCGCGATCTTCACCGGCCTTACTTATTTCGTGCAGGACTTCTGGCAGCTGGTATTGGTGCGGGCCCTGGCGTCCGGGTTGGCCTACGCGGAACTCGCCGTTTCCATCACCATCGTCAACGAACAGGCACCGGCGAAACATCGCGGCTTGCTGTATTCGATTGTCCAGGGGGGCTGGCCGTTGGGTGTCTTCCTGGCCTCGGGGGCGTATCTTGCCTTTGGCAGATATGGATGGCGTTTCGTCTTTCTGCTGGGCGTACTTCCCATCGTAGCCGTCATCCTGGGCCGTTTCTTTGTGCGCGAGTCAGAGCGCTTCGAGCATGTGCAAAATGTGCGCGAGGCGGTTCGCCAGGGAGACCAGGCCGCGGTCGCAGCGCTGCTCGAAAAGCAGCAGGTGGCGGTCGAAGAGGAAGGACGGCCTACGGTTCGCGAGCTATTCTCCAAGCCCGGACCCATCCGCCACCAGCTCACCTGGTTATCGATTGTCTGGATCTTCTACGGCGCAAGTTATGTCGCGACCAACTTTTACATTGCCTACTGGCTCACAAAATACAAGCACTTCAGCGATTCTGCCGCGAGCACTCTGCTGCTCGCCTGCGGGGGCATAGGCTTTCTCTTTTATATTCTCGGAGGGTGGCTGGGCGAGCGTTGGGGCCGGCGCGAAGTGATTATCGTCTCCGGCGTTCTGGTGGCCCCGCTCAGCCTGATCTTTCTACTGGTGGAACAGACATGGCTGGTGGTAGTGGTTTACTTCCTGCTCTACCAGGCCACCAACGGCACCTGGTCCGGAGCCGGTTATGCTTACCAGGGTGAGAGCTTCCCTACCCGCTTGCGTGGGACTGCCGTGGGTTTTCTAAGCGCCATCCAAGTGATCGGGTTCGTGATCGGGAGTATTCTGTGGACCATCTTGGCCGGCTTTGGAAAGCCCGTGCTCACTTGGCTCATCATTGCTACCGGGGTGTCACTAGGGATGTGGACAACTCTGCTGCTAAGGAAGATTCCTCCCGGCCAGGAGCTCGAGGCGATTACGCAATAGCGACCAATCATTCATTCAGAGGCCAAGCATGGAACTAACCATCGCCCGGCGGCGCGTCGGAACCGAAGAACCGTCACCGGAAAGCATTGTGCTGAAGGCCGGAGCACTGACTGCGAATCTGGTAGGGGGCGGTTTGCGGACCATCCGCTACCAGGGGCGCGAGGTGCTGCGCGCAATTGCTTACGTCGTGCGGGATAAGGATTGGGGAACCTATCATCCCGCGATCAGCGATTTCAGCTGCCGCCAGGGTGTGGATGACTTCACGGTGACCTTCCGGGCCCGCTGCACCAGCGTCGAACCGAGCCAGGAACTCGACTACGAAACGCGCATCACCGGAAATGCGAGCGGCGTGATCACCTTCGATGTGAACGCTGAACCGCGGACTCCATTTCTCACCGCGCGCTGTGGTTTCGCCATCCTGCATCCGCTGGAGGGCATCGTCGGCCAGCCGGCCGTCATCGAGCACGTCGACGGCTCCCGCGAGCACGCGACATTTCCAAATCTCATTGATCCGATGCAACCGTTCAAGGAGATTCGTGCGATCGAGCATCAAGTGGCGCCCGGCGTCACCGCGCGCTGCCTCATGACCGGAGACGTATTTGAAATGGAAGACCAGCGAAACTGGTCTGACGCTTCTTACAAGACTTATGTTCGGCCGCTCGCTCTCCCTTGGCCTTACGTCTTGGAGAGAGGTGTACCGAACCATCAATCCGTCGAGTTGCTGATCACCGACAGCAGCGTCCGCGTGCATGAGGACGAGGCAAAGGCGGATGCGCCAATCGAAGTGGGAATTGGCGAGCCGGACGGCACCGTTCCGCAGATCGGAGTTGCCGTCTATCCCGGTGAAATCGCGACGATCCTGGCGCACCCTGACACGCTGCAAAGATTACGTCCGCAACTTCTTCTGTTTCATTTTGATCCCACTGCGGGGAATCGACGCGAGCATCTGGCCGGTTTTCGAGAGATCGCTCAAATTACAGAAGCTTCGCGGTGCGCCCTCGAGCTTGTGCTTCCGGCCCAGCGCAACGTTAAAGATGAGCTGCGCGAGATCGCCGCGATGGCCTCCGAGGCCAACTTGAAATTGTCAGCGGTTCTGGTTTCCCCTGCTGTGGATAGAAAATCCACTTTGCCCGGAAGCCAGTGGCCGCCGTGCCCGCCGCTTGCTGAGATTTATCAAGCCACGCGGGAGGCTTTTCCGGACGTGGCCATCGGCGGTGGAATGCTGACCTACTTTACGGAACTCAACCGCAAGCGTCCCCCGGTTGAGTTACTCGACTTTGTCTCCCACTGCACCTGCCCCATTGTGCATGCTGCCGACGATTTGAGCGTGATGCAGACGCTGGAAGCGATGCCCAGTATCACTCGTTCGGCGCGTGCAATCATGGGCAGGGATAAACCGTACTGGATCGGCCCATCGACGATTGGCATGCGCCAGAACCCATACGGCTCGCGGGTCATGGACAACCCGGAGAATCGCCGGATCACGATGACCGACCACGACCCAAGGCAGACAAGCCTTTTCGCGGCAGCCTGGATGATCGGCTACGCTGCGTCCACCGCCGAAGCGCATCTGCAGGCACTCACGGTAGGCGCCGTGACGGGACCTTTGGGACTTACCTCTGTGAGCGCAGCCGGGGAGATTATCTACCATCCCGCTTTCTACACTGCGCAAGGGCTTTCCGCGATCGGTGGAGGCCCACGATATCGTTGCCGCTCGAACCGTCCAGATACTATTGCTGCAGTAGCCGGCACGGATCGAGCTGGGAATTGTCTGGCGTGGATTGCCAACCTCACCGGCCACAATCAGGTCGTGAGTCTCGTGGGCGATTTAACGGCTTTACAGACGCTTGTGCTGGACGAGGAAAGTTTTCTCCAGCCGCGCGTTGTTTCTGGGGGTAGGGACATCGAGCTTCGCCCTTATGCCGTAGCCCGCCTGACGCTCGCCAAGGAGCATGTGTCATAACTGAACCCCATAGGAACGGGACGTGGGATGGGTGCCCCAGGTTCGCCGAAGCGTACCTGGGCCGAAAATGGTGTTTTCGAATGCTTTCGCGCGAAGGGTAACTGAACCCCGGATTTCTCCTCGTCGAGGAGCCTCTTGAGTTGAAGATTAAAACTTTGGTCGGGCTTCGCCCGTCATTTTCGGCCCATGTACGCTGTGGCGAACATGGGGCACCCGTCCTGATCCTATCGGTTCTCCTATGCCGGGGGTGGGGTTGACGAGCCATCGATCTCTCCCGTCCAATGGCTTGTCCGCTGGGAAGGCCGGCGTGAAGGAGTTTTGGGCAAGATGGGTTTTCGCCCCACACGGCGTAAGTTTCTTCAGGGGTCTGCGGCGGTATTGGGTAGCGGGATGCTCGGCTATTCCGCGGACCTCGTACCCGTTGCATCTTCCCGCGAAGTGCTGCGCGAATTTCCCTATGGGGCCGTAACCATCACCGGCGGTCCGCTCAAACAGCAATATGACCGCATTCACGCAAGTTATCTCGCGCTCGACAATGATCGCCTGCTCAAGGTCTACCGGCAGCGTGCGGGTATGCCTGCCCCCGGGCCCGACATGGGAGGTTGGTACGATGCGGACGGCTTCGTTCCCGGACACTCTCTCGGGCAATACGTTTCCGGACTGGCGCGCATCGGGGCGGCTACAAGCGACCCAGCGTGCGAGAGGAAGGTGCGGGAACTCGTTTTGGGTTTCGGCGCTACTCTGGGCGCGGAGAACCAGTCCATCATTCGTCCGCAGAGCAATCTGTGGATTTGCTATACGCTCGATAAGCATTTCGCCGGCCTGATCGACGCGTACACATTGGCTCATGTCGACGAGGCGCGCGATCTGCTGCTCCGTGTCTTCGATGGCTCACGATCCCTGATGCCGGTGCACGGCCGCGATCGTATCGGCAAGAAGAATCCGCCATACGATGAGACCTACGTCATGCCGGAGAACCTCTTCAGCGCTTATCAGGTCACTAGCAGGCACGAATTCCAGGCGACGGCACTGAATTATCTGCTCGACCATGATTTTTTCGACCCGCTGGCACGCGGTGAAGACGTTCTACCCGGCCGTCACGCCTACTCGCATGCCATTGCGCTCTCATCCGCAGCCAAGGCCTATCTGGTTCTCGGAGATGAGAAATACCGACGCGCAATGGCCAATGCGTGGACGAGTCTCACCACCGAGCAGCAGTTCGCCTCGGGTGGTTGGGGACCAAATGAACAGTTCGTGGAACCGCATCAGGGAAAGCTCTTCGAGAGTCTGAGCAGCACGGTCGACCACTTTGAGACCCCCTGCGGCGCTTACGCAGCCACCAAGCTGGACCGGTATCTTTTGCGCCTGACGGGCGATCCGCGATACGGAGATCATCTGGAACGCGTCGTCTACAACACGCTGCTTGGCGTGAAGCAGCCCGATTCTGACGGTGATTATCCGTACTACTCCACCTATGGACCTAAGGCAACGAAGGTCTGGTATCCGCACAAATGGCCGTGTTGCTCGGGAACGCTGGTGCAAGGCGTTTCGGACTACGTGCTTAACCTCTACTTACGGGCCGCGGATGGCATCACGGTGAATATGTATGCGCCCAGCGAATTGCGCTTCGAACAGAACGGCGCGAAGATCAAACTTACGCAGGTCACGGACTATCCCGCGGGGGAGATCGTTTCGATGCGCATCGAGACGAATGCCCCACAGATCTGGACGCTACGGCTGCGCATTCCCGGTTGGCTGGAAGGGCCCGCGCGCATCACGGTAAACGGCGCCGCTGCCGCACCCGCGAAGGCCGGCAGTTTTGCCGCTCTACGCCGGCGATGGAAGGGGGGAGACTTGGTCGAGTTGCGCCTCCCGCAGGGGTTCCGCGCCGAACCGATTGACGATCTACACCCGAATGTTGTCGCCGTTATGCGCGGTCCGCTGATGCTCGTCGCCATCGATCCGCCGGATGGGATGGAAAAGAGGCCTCTTCCCATCGAGGAGGGTTTCAGCGCTCTTAGCCAGCACGCGGACGCATGGACGCGAAACGAGGGCGGGCAACAGATTGTTTTTATACCTTTCTACCAGGTGCAAAACGAGCAATACACGACCTACTTTACGCGCGGCTGACGCCTCGCCGCAGTGAAAGGAGCGCGACGACATGAACAGCAGCAACGGTGCATCGCAAACAGGCGCGCAGCAGCGTATCCAGGCGCGTTATTGGATCGAGACTGCTTTTCCCCTGGAAGATGCCGCGGCGATTATGGCGGGTGAGCAATCTACCGGCACCTTCATCAAGGTGCCGGGCGAAACCGCTGAACTGAACGAGCGCTTCGCCGCGCGGGTTGAGCAAATCACTGAATTAGGACCAGCTGACCGGCCCTCCTTACCCGGTTCAGGCCTGCCCAAGAATTCCTCCAACGCGGTGCGCCGTACTGCCGAGGTTACGCTTTCCTGGCCACTCCACAATCTCGGTCCTTCCCTACCGAACCTTGTGGCCACCGTCGCCGGCAACCTCTTCGAACTGAAACCATTCTCCGGCCTCAAGCTGCTCGACATCACACTACCGCCCGCATTTCTCGACCGCTACCAGGGGCCGCAGTTTGGTGTCGCCGGGACTCGCCGGCTCACGGGCGTAGAGCATCGCCCGCTGATCGGCACCATCATCAAGCCAAGCGTCGGAATGAGCCCTGAAGAAACCGCCGCCCAGGTGCGCACGTTGGTCGAAGCCGGTATTGACTTCATCAAGGACGATGAACTTCAGTCGGATGGGCCGTGTTGCCCTCTCGAGCAGCGCGCTGCCGCTGTCCTGGCTGTTCTGCGGGATCACGCTGAACGCACCGGGAAGCGAGCCATGTATGCCGTCAACATTACCGGCGATCTGGACCAGATGCTGCATCGTCACGACCTGGTCATGGCCCTCGGAGGGACGTGCATCATGACCAGCATGAATTCTATTGGGCTGCCGGCCATGAAAGCCCTGCGCGCCCACTCCCAACTCTGCATCCATGGGCACCGCAACGGTTGGGGCATCTATGGGCGGTCGCCAGCTATCGGGATGAGCTTTATCGCGTACCAGAAGTTCTGGCGCCTGGCCGGCATTGACCACACTCACGTCAATGGGCTCAGCAATAAATTCTGCGAAGCGGACGATAGCGTAATTCGTTCGGCACGAGCCTGCCTTACGCCGATGTTCCCGCCGCCATACGCCGGCTGCGAAATCATGCCCGTCTTTTCTTCCGGACAGACAGCGCGCCAGGCAGCGGATACCTATCGCGAGCTGGGATCTACCGACCTGATCTTTGCCGCCGGAGGGGGCATCCTGGGACATCCGCTAGGGCCGGCTGCCGGCGTGCGCAGCCTGCAGCAGGCTTGGGAGGCAGCAGTCGAGGGCATTCCGGTCGCGGAGTTTGCCACCGGTCATCCTGAACTTCGCGCGGCGCTGGAAAAGTTCTCCAGCTAGATCATGGTGAAGGCCTCAGACATGCCCCTGCTCTACTGCTACTACGGTGACGACTTTACCGGTTCCACGGATGTGCTGGAGCAGCTCGCCGTCAACGGCGTGTCCAGCGTGCTCTTCCTCAGCACGCCGACCCCCGCGCAGTTAGCCCGCTTCGCGCACTGCCAGGCGATTGGATTCGCCGGCGACGCGCGATCCCGCACGCCGGAATGGATGTCTGCCCATCTGCCTGCCGTCTTCACGCGGATGCGCGAACTAGCACCCGCGATCGTGCACTATAAGGTCTGCTCCACCTTCGACTCAGCGCCTCACCGGGGCAGCATCGGGCGGGCGTTGGAGATCGGACGGGCGGTATTTAGCACCGATACTGTGCCCATTGGTGTTGCCGCGCCGCACCTGGGCAGGTTTGTTGTCTTCGGTAATCTTTTCGCGGCCGCGGGCGGAGAGGTCTATCGCATCGACCGTCATCCGACGATGGCCCATCACCCTGCGACACCCATGCACGAAGCCGACCTCCGCCTCCACCTTTCGTATCAAACAGATCTTCCCATCGGCCTGGTCGATCTGCGCGCGTTTGAGACCCATAAGGTTGCAGAGCAATTTCGCCGCCAGGCAGGTAGCGGAGTGGCTGCCGTTCTTCTCGACGGCATCGATGTTGCCATGCTTCAGCAGGCAGGCGAGCTGTTCTGGGATCTCAAGGAGAATGCGCAGCCACTCTTCACCATTGGCAGCTCCGGCCTCACTGCGAGTCTCGTCGCCCACTGGCGCAAGACAGGCACGATCGCGGCAACGCATTCCTATGTAACCGCTTCTGCTACCGATCGGCTTTTGATCATCAGCGGAAGCTGCTCGGCAGTGACCGCTCAGCAGATCCGTTGGGCTAAGCGCCACGGGTACGCTGCCGTCGAACTCGACGCGGCAGGACTGGCCAGCGGTTCCGCTCAAGCCAGGGAGAGTGCGCTGCAGACGGCTTTGCACTCGTTGCGATCAGGCTGCGACACGGTTCTTTACACCTCGCTGGGCACGCCCTCGGGGGCGACGCTTGACCAGGAACTTGGCGCTGCCCTCGGCCGGCTTCTCCTGGAGGTTGTCCAACAGGCCGGCGTTCGCCGTGTTGTTCTCTGCGGCGGTGACACTTCCTCCCATGCCGTTCAACAACTAAACCTCACGGCGATTACCTTTGCCGGCGCTCTCGCGCCCGGAGCGCCGCTGTGCAGGGCGCACGCTGACGAAACGACAGGACTCGACGGGTTGGAGCTAGTGCTCAAAGGTGGACAGATCGGTCCGGAGGACTTTTTTCGGATTGCGCGCGAGGGAACGGCGGGGTAGCGATCAAGCGGGAGACGATACGCCAAGTTTTCCGTAGAGCCATGTGCTCCATCCATCCACCTCCACCCATGCTATCGTTCGCCGCTGCCCTCCCCTTTTGTCTTCCAGAGCAGCCAACTTGCCTGTGCCAGTTGAGAAAGAAATGACGCCTTAAAATCGCCATGGATGCGAGGCCCGGAGGGCCGTCCGCCAAACGTGAGCCCAGCCGGAAGGGCTGGGGGTTAATCCCGAAGATGATCCGAGCGCCGTAGGTGCGGCACTAAACATGGGCCCGCTCGCACCTGTGTCATTAGGGGAATGAGGGACCTCTGACATTTGTTGCAACCGAGAGAGCAATCAGGCCGGAACTATACCCGCAGTCCGCGGGTGCAATCCACCTGGGAAAAGAGGATCGCGCTTAGCAGCACGACCGCAGCAATGCCGAAGAGCGGGAGGTTGTAGTTGCCGGTTGCGCGTATCGCGTAGCCAAACACGACCGTACAGAGCAGCCCTCCGAGGTTGCCCGCAGTGTTCATCACCGCAGTCGCTGTACCGCCGCAGCTGCCACCCAGATTCAGGCACATGGCCCACGCGGCGGGCAGCATCAGGTCCATCACCCCGAAGCACAGAGTAAATGTAACTACCACCGCTACCGTACCATGCACCAGGCCCAGCAATATAAACAAGCCGGCAGCGATCAGTAGGCAGCCGCTGGTTACCCAGCGGTAGGCTACCCTCATTCCGTGCCGCTCCACCAGGCGGTCGCTCAAATATCCGCCCGCGAGATTGCCGGCTACGCCCAGCAGGAAGGGAAAAGAGGCAACGATCCCCATCTTCGCCAGCGAGATATGAGCGCCGTTCACCATCCAGGTGGGGAACCAGGAAAAATAGAACCAGCTCGCCCAACCGTAGCATCCATAAGCAGCAACGATGAGCCAAAGCTGCCGTAAGGCCAGCAGCTTGCGCCACGGCACGCGGGTGTCAAGCAATCCGCGGGACTCGCCGATTTCCTCCAATTCCCTTTTCGTGATTCCCGGTTGGGCAGCGGGACGATCGTGGAACCACATTCGCCACACCACCGTCCATAGCAGCCCCAAGCCGCCCAGCAGCAGGAAAACAACACGCCAGCCGAGGTGCATCTGTATGGGAACAACAATGAGCGGCGCCAGCGCGGCGCCCAGCCGGCTCGCGGCCCACACCACTCCCTGACTGCGCGCACGTTCCTGCCTGGGAAACCAATGAGGAATGACGCCGGCTGCATTGGGATAGGCGCCTGCCGCGCCCACCCCGAAGAGAAAACGGGTGGCAAAGAGTTGCCAGAAAGTACGGCACCAACCTGTGAGTGCGGTAAAGATGGACCACCAAGCTGCGATGCGCGTGAGCTCGCCACGTTGTCCGTAGCGGTCGCCCAGGGCGCCCGAAGGGATTTCGAAAATGGTGTTGGCGATCACATAGGAACTAAGCACCCATCCCCACTTCACAGGCGTGAGGCGCAGATCGTGCTGCACCGCTGGACCAGTCACAGCGATGGCAAGCCGATCGAGGAAGGTGATTACCGAAACCGCTCCCAGCAGTAGGAGTACGCCATGGCGTTTCTTCACTGGGTTAGAATTCCAGTTTGCCGCCAGCTATCTCAGAAGTGCCAAACAGAAGATCGCGCGTCCGCATGACCGCCAGCTCGGGGCTCGACAGGACAGGAATGGCAACTGCTCCCGCCGGCATTTGCTGCAACACGCGTGCCATGGATGCCTGTGCCAACACCACCAGGTCGACTTTCTTTGCCAGTTCAGCGAGTGCTTTGCTCACCATGCGATCATGGGTTTCTGTATCCCCTGCCAGCACCGCCTCGAAGGCCCCGTTGCAGAGCGATTCGTCAATCTGCGTTTCCACACCCGCGGCCGCGCTCTTGGCGCGCAGCAGCGCGGTAGTTGGCTCCAGGGTTGTGCGCAGCGTGGCCAGTACGCCGATGCGCCGCGCTTGACTGACTGCCTTCTCCGCCATCGCGTCATCGACCCGAACCACCGGGAAAGGAAAAAGCTTTGCCGCGAGCGAAACAGCGGGCCCAATCGATGAGCAGGTAACAAGCACTCCATCTACGCCGATGACAGATGCCGATTCGACCATACCGATCAGGCGCCGCACCGTCACTTTCTGCAGCTTGCCGGCGGCAATCGTCTGCTTGATCAGGCTTTCATCCACCATGTGAAAGATCTCAGTCTGGGGCAGATGTTGGCGGCACAGGGTGGCAAAGAGCGGAGTAAGGGTTGGGCTGGTGTGCAGCAATGCGAGCGTGGATGGCAAAGCGAGGTCCCCTTTCAAGAGAGCGTACGCCTGCTTATTCGAACGCCTGCACAGCACCGAGGCCCAGGAGCTGTTCGGCGCGCTCGATGAAGCCCCGGTCCGCGGCGACGGAGAGGCCCTCCGGTTCCAGCATCACGCAGTACTCGCCGCGGCTTTCGAGGTTGATCATGATCCTGCCGGGACCAGGGGCAGCCGTGATCATGGCACGCAGCGAACCCAGAATCGCCTCGTCCGCCTTCTCCAGCAACACACGGATGCGGACGTTCTGGGGCAGCTTAATCTTGATGTCCTCCAACGGCTGCACACTGGAAACCGATAGCTTTGGCGCCGACTCATCGTCGTCCGCACGGAGCACTCCCTTGACCAGCACCGGCACTTCGATCTTGAGGCTCTCGCAGAGCCGTGCATAGTCCTTGGGGAAACAAATCAGATCGATTTTGCCGACTGTATCTTCGAGCGCGGCCTGGGCGTACATCTCACCGGAGCGTTTTGATTTGCCCACCTTAAGGCCGACGATCACACCGGCGATCGCCAGCAGACTTTCCGGTTCCCCGCCGTTTCGACGACGTCCCGCAGCGGGGGCCACCTTCATCTCCAGCGCAGTCGCCGTGTCGACTACGTTCAAGTTGCGCAGCTTCTCCGCATATTTGTCCAGTGGGTGACCGGAGACAAAGAAACCGAGCACTTCTTTTTCCGACTGCAACCTCTGGTTCTCGTCCCAATCGGGAGTGTTAGGCAGGTCATCCGCGCTTTTTGCGCCATTGCCGTTGCTTTCAAATACATTGGCCAACCCGGCAAAGAGTCCATGCTGGCCGGCAACCAGATCGCGCTGAGCCTGCTGCGCCCGCTCCATCGCCCGATCCGCGGCGGCCATGAGTTGGGACCGGCGGCCAAACGCATCCAGTGCGCCGCTCTTAATCAGCGATTCCAGAACACGCTTATTCATCAAGCGCAGATCGACCTTCTCGCAAAACTCCCAGAAGTTAGCGAAGGTGCTATTCTCCTCGGCCAGCGCGGCGCGCGCGGCGAGAATCGAATCAATGGCGTTGCGGCCAACGTTCTTGATGGCGGTCAGCCCGAAACGAATGCCGGTAAGGCTGGGCGTGAAATCAGCGCCCGAGATCTGCACGTCGGGAGGCTCGACCGCGATGCCCATCTCGCGGCACTCCTTGATGTACTTGACCACGTTCTCGGGCTTGGAAATTTCCGAGCTCAGCAGCGCAGCCATAAACTCCACCGGGTAATGGGTCTTCAAATACGCGGTGTGGTAGGCCAGCAGCGCGTATGCCGCGGAGTGGGACTTGTTAAAGCCATACCCGGCGAACTGCTCCATAAGGTCGAAGATGCGAACGACCTTATCTTTCGGATGTTTGCGCTTGATTGCTCCCTCGACAAAGCGGGTACGCTGCTTGGCCATCTCTTCGGGATTCTTTTTGCCCATGGCGCGGCGCAGCAGATCGGCTTCGCCCAGCGAGTAGCCGGCCAGGACGTTGGCAATCTGCATCACCTGCTCCTGGTAGACGATCACGCCCAGCGTCTCCTTCAGCAGAGCTTCCAGCTGGGGCAACTCATAGCTCACCACCCTGCGGCCCCACTTGCGCTCGATGAAGTCATCGATCATGCCGCCCTGGATCGGACCTGGACGATAGAGCGCGTTGAGTGCTGTGAGATCTTCAACGGAAGCGGGCTTGTACCGGCGGAGCACATCCCGCATGCCGCCGGACTCGAATTGAAACACACCGGAGGTGAGCGCGCGGTGAAAGACCTTCTCGTAGGTCTCCGCATCGTCCAAGGGAATCAGCGACATATCGAGCGCGCTGCCGCGCTTCTTCTCAATCAGCTTGAGCGCGTCGTCAATCACCGTGAGCGTGGTGAGCCCGAGAAAGTCCATCTTCAGCAGGCCGAGCTTTTCCACCGCCTTCATGTCGTAAGCGGTGACGATTTCATCATTCTTGCTGCGGCAGACCGGCACCAGCTCGGTGAGAGCCTGGGGCGCGATAACCACGCCGGCGGCATGCAAACCTGCCCCCCGCACCAGGCCCTCGAGCTTTCTCGCGGTGTCGACCAATTCCTTCACCTGCGGCTCTTTGTCGTAGGCCTCCTGCATTTGCGGAGAATCCTCCAGGGCCTTGGCGATGGTCACACCAATCGTTGCCGGCACCATCTTGGCCACCCGGTCCACTTCGCCGTAGGGCAGATCGAGGGCCCGGCCAACATCCTTAATGGCGGCGCGGGCGGCCATGGTGTTGAAGGTAATGATCTGCGCCACCTGCTCCCGGCCGTACTTGCGGGTGACATAGTCGATCACTTCG
Organism: uncultured Acidobacteriaceae bacterium; assembly: GCA_963743365.1. Classification (GTDB taxonomy): domain Bacteria; phylum Acidobacteriota; class Terriglobia; order Terriglobales; family Acidobacteriaceae; genus PALSA-350. The sequence continues at coordinate 638,436 of CAVUQE010000001.1, read as the reverse complement.
CCCCGCCGGTTCATGCAGAAGTCAATATCAATGTCCGGCATGGAGACGCGCTCGGGATTCAGGAAGCGCTCGAAGAGAAGCTCGTTCTGCAACGGATCGATGTCGGTGATTTCCATGGCGTACGACACCAGTGATCCGGCAGCCGAGCCGCGGCCCGGTCCCACGGGGATATGGACCTCGCGGGCATACTTGATAAAGTCCCACACAATAAGAAAATAACCGGCAAACTTCATCTGCTTGATGCAGTCGATCTCGCGCTCCAAGCGCTCCTCATAGTCGGAGATGGGCCGCTTGCGCAATCCCCGGTCACCGAGGTGGCGAATGGTGGTGTCGAGGCGCTTGCGAAAACCAGCACGGCAAACCTCGGCGAAATAGCTATCGATGGTGTGGCCGGGTGGAACCGCGAACTCCGGAAAGGGATTGGTGACTTTATTCAGCTTGAGCGAACAGCGCTCAGCAAATTGCATGGTGCGGCTGACTACTTGCGGCGCATGGGAAAAGAGGCGTTCCATCTCGGCAGCGCTCTTGACGTAAAACTGGTCGCTATCAAACTTGAAGCGCTTGGGATTGTGGATGGAGTCCGCCGTTTGCACGCACAGCAGCACCTCATGAGCATGATGATCGTCTTCGCAGAGATAGTGGCTGTCGTTGGTGGCAACCAGCGGAATATCTAGTTCCTTTTCCAGTCGAAAAAGGTCGGCATGGATCTTCTTTTCCAGTTCAAGTCCCTGGTCCTGGATCTCCAGGAAGAAATTGCCGCGGCCAAAAATGTCCTGGTATTGCACCGCGGTGGCTTTAGCTTCCTCGTACTTCCCGGCCATGAGGTTCCCGCACAGCTCACCGGCCAGGCAGCCCGAGAAACCAATCAGGCCCTGAGCATGCTTCGCCAAAAAGTTCTTGCTGATGCGAGGCTTGCGATAGAAACCATGAAGTGAAGCTTCAGAGGTAATGCGCACCAGGTTGCGGTACCCCTCTTCGTTCTCCGCCAACACCAGCAAATGATGGTACTTATCCTTTTCCGGAGCAGCGCGATGATCTTCCTGTGGACAGATGTAGAGTTCACATCCCAGGATTGGCTTCACCCCCGTTGCGCTCGCGGCGTTGAAAAAATGTACGGCGCCGTAAATATTGCCGTGATCGGTAATGGCGACAGCCTTCTGTCCTATACGGTCGACGTGGGCAACCAGCTTTTCTACATCGCAAGCGCCGTCAAGAAGCGAATAGTCGGTGTGCAGGTGAAGGTGGGTGAATTCTGCCATGGGTTATTTTTAGTTTAGTCTGCTGCGCGGGGCGCACGGCGCCGGAAGGTGTGCAGAAAGAGTGCAGGTTGAGGAAAAGCGGGAATGAATTAAAACTTCATGAACTCAGGATATCGAGGAAAAGCGGCTTCGCGCGCCAACAGCGAGCGTCGCCAACACAGAACACTCAGCCGTTCGCGCCGGCGGGGAAAACTCTTAAGAGACGAGCAACAGATCCAACGCGGGCTTGGCGGTAGCAACAAAATGCGGCCTTCGCGCCAGCGAAACACGACCGTCCTTGGCGAACAAGAAGTCGTAGTCCAGATGGCACTCACCGCAGAGCCAGAAATGTTCGACTTGCACCTGCGCTCCATTGCGACGCGTGGTGCGAATGACCCTGCCACTGCGAAGATAATGAAGCTCCTTACGGCACTCCGGATTCATACATTGGGATATCATGTAGGACCTCTCGGGTTACTCCGGTAAGTGTACTCTCGTTAGATTACTTCGGAGGTGTGGCTCTGCCTCAAAAGTTGTATACAGGTAACCGGATTTTTCCACAGAGGAATCGAGATAGTAAGGCTCTCCCGGCTCATTCTCTGGGCATGTCACTGCTCTGCGACCCACGTTTCTTGGATGCGTTGACCGTAGACTCGGTTTTGAAAAAAAAGCAGATCAGGAGATGCGAGTTGCGCCGGCAGAAGCGCGGCAAAGATAGATATCCGCATCGATGCCGGTGGATGCGCGGTACTGAGTGTGAATGGCTTCGCGAAACTGCTGCGCTTTGCTTTCCTCAACGAGATTGACAGTACAACCCCCAAAACCGCCGCCCGTCATGCGGGCCCCGTAGCAACCGGGAATACCGGAGGCAATCTCGACCAGAGTATCCAGCTCGCTGCAACTGGCCTGAAAGTCATCGCGGATGCTGCGGTGGGCCTCGGCCATCAGAGTGCCGAAGGCTGGCAGATCACCGCGCTCGAGCGCCGACGCCGCAAGTTGCACCCTCTTGTTCTCGGTGATGATGTGACGGCAGCGGCGAAATACGTTTACCGGCATTTGCGGCTCGCACGCGACCAACTGCTCCTCGGTGGCATCGCGCAAAGCCACGATGGAAGGCCAGCGGCTATGCAGAATGCGCGTGCCCTCCTCCACCTCCGCGCGGCGCGCGTTATATTCCCCACCCGCGTGCTCATGCTTGACCATGGAATTGCAGATAATGAGGCGGACGTTTGAAGGGATGGGCAGCAGCCGATATTCAAGCGACCGGCAATCCAGCAATAGGGCATGATCTTGCTGTCCGGCGCAGGCAATAAATTGGTCCATAATGCCGCTCTGCGCGCCCACAAAGGCATTCTCCGCACGCTGACAGGCCAGGGCGATCGTTGCCAGCGGCAATGCAGCTCCGGCGAGCGCCAGCAGGGCCAGCGCCGTAGCCACTTCGATCGAGGCGGACGAGCTGAGTCCAGCCCCCAGCGGAACGTCGCCCGCGAGCGATAGATCAAATCCGCCGACGCGCACGCCTTCCTGCGCCAAACTCCACGCCACCCCCATCGGGTAGTCGCTCCAGTGTTTGCGGGCGGTGGTGGGGAGGGGCTCCGCCGGATAGGAAACCTGCTCACCCATGTTTTTCGATGAAAGAACGATGCGCGCATCGTTGCGGGGGCGGATGGCGGCGACGGTGCGAAAGTCGATGGCCGCAGGCATGACGAACCCACCGCTATAGTCGGTGTGCTCTCCAATCAAGTTCACGCGGCCCGGCGCCGCGCACCGCACGGCGGGTCCACCTGTTGCGGAAGAGGGCGGTGTTAAATCGTCGAAAGAGCCCATGGTCAATTTCGTGCTCGCTTGCACTTGCTTCGCTGCCCCTCTATTAATAACAGGCTCTAGCCGAATGCGGGAGAAAGCTGGTCGAGAGAGACTGTCCCTCAGTTGCTTAAAAAGCCGGATTCATTTGCAAAGCGTTTTCGTACGGCGTGAAGGCCGTACCCTTCAAAAAATGATTAATAACAGGCTCTAGCCGTTGCCGGATTCAGTAGCGGCCGTCTTGAGAATTTGATCGAGCAGCATGGTGGCAAACGGATCTTGACCGTAACCCTGAAAGCGGAAGGTCGTCAAGAACATACGGCCCGGACCTTGGCTTTGTTCCACAAGGTAAGCGCGATTAGAGTTGAGCCAGCCATAGAAGACACCCGCCAGCGTGTTTTGCGAATCCTCTGCTCGCAATCCGGCGATCACAAAATCCGGGGTGACCGAAGCAGCCTCCCAACCCAGAATCGAGGCATCGATAACCGGGGACAGGGGCTTCCAGACGGGGCTGGACGAAAGAACCCAGTTGAAGTTGCTAACCCAATCTCCGGTCAAGTCAGATCCGGCGCGGGGCAGAATCGTTAATGTGCCTCCTGCGGGTAGAGCGTCCCGGCCGCCAGCCACAAGCACTACGGTCCCGCCCTGGTTGAGTCTCGCAGTGGTTGCGTCGTCCATTTGGGAACTGAGCCAGACTGCTTTTCGGTTGGCATCAGGGTTCCCATCGATGACGGCGATACCCCCGGCCAGGAACGCCGAGCGCAAATTCTGCAGCCGGTTCAGCGGATCGTGCATAGCCACTGTGAGCCCGGACAGTGGCATGGGTTGGGGATACGCCGCATAGCGATAGCGATTCTCCGCCAGAGTCACACCCGCGGCGCTGGCCAGTTGCAGGCGAAGGAACTCCGCGGCCGGCGCATTTACCGACGCCGCTTTGAATTGCAGAGTCCCTTCCGCAGCAACTTCGCCTTCACCTGGCGTTTTTCCTAACGGCATCGTCCCGGACTGCCCGTCGGACGTTTGCCACGCGATGGTCGCGCCCTCAAGCGAAGCAGTCGAATAATGCGACACCATCAGCGGCACTTCGACCGTTGCTCCAGCAGCGAAGTTATGGTCCGCAAAGTTGGCCATCACCAGGTCATCCTGCTGCAGCTTTCCCAACTCTTCGGCAAAAGTCTTGGGCCTGCGCCACATCGTCATCAGGCCGTTCGCTTCCCAGTTGGCATCTGTGAGTTCCGTGACGACATAACCCTGGATAGGGTCTCTCTGCCGCATCTGCTCAATTTCGTACTTGAGTGCCAGGTACTCATGCCTCTCTGTCGCCAAGGCAAGCGCGTCGTAATCGGCAAACATGCGGTCAAAGCCGTACGCGTGCAGGCGATCAAAGACGCCCGCCGCGCGCGTGAGTTCGCGCCCTTCAAAGTCGCGCGGGAACCACCAGGGCAACTGATCGCGAGGCGGCAGTTGGGGCAGGCCCCAATTGCCAAATTCCGAAACCAGGAGCGGCTCCTGACCGGTGGTGATCGCATCGCCATACGGGCTATAGAGCCATTTCGGCCGACCGGCATAGTCCTGGACCCATCTTGCCCAGGTTTCTGCGTGGTCAGGAATGGAGTAATACATATGAAAATCGGCGAAATCCGATTGCAGATGGAAGCCTTTGCAGCAGGCGCTGTTGTCGTCAATCAAGCGACCCAGCGGCGCTGTGAGCTGCTTGAGATCGTGGAAGCTATTGAGGAGCCAGGTGCGCTGATCCGCCTGCGTCGGGTCCATACCCCACTGTTCGTTCATGATGCTCTGAATCACGATCGAAGGATGGTTCCAATCCCGTTCCACTTCCGCGCGGAAAGTATCTACCCCACGCTGGCCTGCTTGCTCTGTCCAGCGGTGGGCATCGTTCCAGACCGGTATCTCATACCAGACCAGCATGCCGGTTTCATCGGCGGCGTCCAAATAGCGCGGATCCGGCACCTTGATATGACAGCGCAGCATATTCAGCCCCAAGGCCTTCGATGTCTGCATTTCCTCGCGTATGAAGTCGGCCGATGGTGGCGTGTAAATACCGTAGGGATAGAAATCCTGGTCGAGAGCCGCCCGCATGTAGAAGGGTTTGCCGTTGAGGAAGAGCCGTCCATCCGAGGTGGTGAGTTCACGAAATCCAAAACGGGTACGCACCTGCTGGGCCGGCCCTATCTTCGCCTGGTTATTCAGTTGCAGCGAATAAAGGTTGGGGTGGTCGCCGTCCCACAGCATGGGATTGTTCACATGCGTCTTACCCCCGGCCATCCTTCCGTTCACTGCTAGCTCGAGCTGGGCTACAGGAGCACCGTAGGGATCGAAGAGCGTGGCTTGCAGAGGAGTGGTCCCAGCGCTGCCCTCCAGCTTAGCTTCGACAGTGACATCGCCGCTGTTGTGGGGAGTCACGTGAACCCACGCAACGTAGCGAAGCGGCACCGTCTCAAGCGTCACTGGTTGCCACGGTCCGCTCGTCTGCACATACCAGTTCTGTTTTCCGTGGGGAATCTCGTTGTACTCGAATCTTTTTTCCAGTGGAGACTCCGCATTATTTTTTGCCACAGGGGATCTTAGGACCTCTTTGGGTGCAGAGTTTGGCGGCATCTGCACGGCGAGCGGAGGGGGCATTTGAGGATCAAAGACCTTAACCAGAATTTCGTTGCTGCCGGCGTGCACTTTGCCCGTGAGATCGAAGGTGAACGGCGTGTATCCGCCTTCGTGCTGCCCTAGTCGCCTGCCGTTGATCCACACTTCGGTGAAGTAGTCGACGGCGCCGAAATGAATCAGCTCCCGGCGGTTTGGTTGCGGAGGGGGAAGAGCGATGGTGACGCGATACCAGCCCACCCCAGCGTAGTCGCGAAGATCGTCAAATTGAGCATTCCAGGAAAGGCTGGCCTTGTCCGGACGCCATTTTGCCTGGCGATCAACGGTGAGCGCAGTAAATTGCGCTTTGGGATCGGGGCTGAACTCCCAATGCTGATCGATCACACGGCTTTGCGCCTGGAGGCGGGACGCCGCCGAAAGCGCGATAAGAATAATTGCCATCGCCCCGGTCCGCTGGATTCTTCTGGGCATAAAAACGATCAATGCTCCCTTTTGCTTGCGATGTAATGTAGCACTCGACGGCGTGGGAACCGTCCGCTCCACTCCGCCCTCGAAAGCATATAGCAACGGGAGAATCGAAATGCTGGAAGTCTGCCCTAAACCAGGTCTCGGCTATTTCGGGTGTGGTTGATTCTCGTTTGGCAGAATGGGCGAATCGCTTGCCGGAGCCCCTCGATGCGTTCTCTTTCATATATGAATGTTGAGCTACGCCCGGCACGGTGTCAAAAATAACCAGCCACATGGCAGGAAGCTACCTGCCAACGAAATCGACGACGATCTTAGTATGGCCATAATCGCTGGCTGCGGAACCGGCACTTTCTGGCAAGTCAACCCTTAAGTCGTATAGGTCAGCGGCGATCGGCGTGAGCTTCGCTCCGCTCACCTTCTGCACTTTTTGGTCCGTCCGCAGTTCTATGGTGGAGTTGAACGCGTCGCTCGAAACGTCAGCGTCCACTACCAGGCTTGCGGGCTTATAAGCAACAGAGGTGATCTTGATTTGCTTGCTCGGTTCACCCACCAGTGGACTAGTCCCGCTAACGCTCAGCAGAACACCACCTTCATACCGGATCAAGCAGTGGGTCTTGCCGTGGGGAACTTTCAAGTTAAGAGTCGCGTGAGTGTCTTGCACGTGCTCTTCCCGTCGCACGTCTATGGATTTGCCCTCCACCTCTGCGCCGCTCAGATGAGCTCCTAGAGGAATCTCCGGAGCCCAGAGCAGCTCAACAGGACTGCCGGAATTTTCCGTCTCCAGCTGCAAACCTTGCGGCACCCGGGTAAGAGTCATTTTTACGGTGCCGCCAGGCACTTTGACGTTTGCGACGGAGATGCGATCCCAGTTGGCGGGCAAGTGTGGCGAGAATTTGAGGACATTCCCTTGGGCTTCCCTTTCCAGGCCCAGCAATCCCTGAATCGTGGATGAGAGGAACGCTGCTGAGGACCAGGTCTGCTCGGGAACCGACTCCACCTGTTGATGGTAAAAATCGCCGGTGAGGAGCTCGTGCATATGCCCCATCGAATCCAGCGTTCCCCAGGGGAGAAGTCCACTCCAGATAGAGTAGGCAGTCGCAGGGCGATGGTTTAGCCAGAATGCCGTTGCAATCCCCGAGGTACCCACCGCTGAAACGCTACCGCTGGCATAGGAGGCCGGATCGTATTGAGGAGAACCCTCGGCAACTCCCCTGGTTCCCCAATCGGTTTCGAAGTCGGAGGAGGCGAGCTGGTCGAGAATGGCGTCACTTCTGCGCTGGTCGAGAATGTTCACCAAATGGACTCCATCGTCGCTGCGCCGTGAAAAAGCGTGGCCTGATTCGTTATAACCGTCAATCCAGGATTGCCGCCGATCATCCCAGTAACGGAGCGCAGTGGCGCGGCTTGCTTTCTCGCTCAACCGCATGGCTTCGTCAGCTTGTGCGGCATGGCCGCTCAGCCGGGCCATCCGCGCAAAGGCCGCGGAAGCGGCAACCCAGCTTGCGGAAAGGCCCAAATCGTCACTGAGCCTGTTTTGCTCATCTCCTCCTTCTTTTGTCGAAGGGATGCGGGGCAGCCCATCCTCCGCATTGACCAACGACCCGCAATAGCGATAGGCCGCCTCGATTCCTGGCCAATGCTGTTGCAGGAACGGTGTATCTCCGCTGGCCGAAACATACCGCTCCACCGCGGTCAGGTAGTGAAAGGTAATGTCGACATGGACAAACATGTAGGGATACCTGGTTGCCCAGTCAGCTGGATCGGCACTCTGCGAGAGCTCGTGCCATATCATTCCGGTGCCGGCACCCTGATATTTGGCGATGAAGGTGAGGGCTTCGCGGGCCCGGTCGTAATCTCCCGCATGGACCAGCGCTTCGATGGCAATGAGGGCGTCGCCGGCGAAGAACCATGCATACTGCGGCCGCCGAGCGTCGCGCGAAGGACCATAACCGGCGACCAAGCCGCAGCCTAATACGGGATTGCATACCCAGGCCTGATCGAGCGCTATCTGTGCCCAGGCGAGTTGCTGATTGACTGCCTTGTCGGGGGTTTCGATCCGCAGGGTGCTACCGAGCAACTCGGCGTAATGACTGCGCGCCTCCGTCTCGAAGCTGGCTTGCGAACCGAGCAGATCCTTCATACGTGCCGGCACATTTGACGAGCCATCTTCACTACGCGCAACCACTATGGTGACTGAACGATCAGAGTTCCCTCCCGCACGCACGGCAAAGGCCAGCCGCTTCCCCGATGTTCCCGGTTGCGCGGAGTTCAGGACTTCGTCGTGTGAGACCACTTGAGGAGAGCCGATCCACGCGGAGTATTTGTGTGTCGCTTCAGAGAGAATGTAGGCGGAGGCAGCCCGGTTCCACTGGGTACTCTGTCCGCCCAGAGAAGCAGGCCACATCAGGTCAAGTACCGGGGTGAAGTGGACCACGATGTCAATGCTGTGACGGCACTCCACGGTATAAGTGAGGAAAATGGCGGCCTGGTTGAGGGGGACGAAGAGCCGTTCGCGAACGATGAAGTCGGGGCCTATGTAGGTGCGGGTGATCGCTTCAGGTGCGTACGTGACGCGACGAAGCAATGCAGATCCGGCGGTTTCAGTGGTGTCGCCGGCAGGCCGAAACCCTAATTCGTAGCCGCTAATGAGTTGTAGCGGATATGCCCACAGCTCCAGGCCGCCGGACGCGTAGCCCATTACGATGGCCTTGCGGCCGTGAGCGGCGACGAATCGCTCCGGAGCGACCGAGTCGGTTTGGAAGGATAGCTGCCCGATTGCTACAGGAGCGTGGAGAAGGGCGATCAAGCAAATCAGCAGGGCTCCGACTTTTTCATTGGCTGTTGCGAAACCGAGCTCTCCGCTTAAAGTCTTTCCCCGCAGTCTCTGCCGGTTAAAAACTGGACGGGTGCCCCAGGTTCGCCACAGCGTACCTGGGCCGAAAATGATCATTTCGAATGCTTTCATTTGTCGGCTCAATCGTACTAAAGAGTTTCAAAAAAAAGGTGGGGCTTCGCCCGTCCAGTTCGACCCAGCTGTGGCGAACCTGGATTTCCTGTACGCAGCACCGGGCAGGACCGCGTGTGCGGCTTTCATTTGAGGAAAGCCGCATGCAGTTCTTCAACGCCTCCAAACTCAGCAGGAAATCCAGGGAACCTGGGGCACCGTCCAGTTTTCAACCGGCAGAGACTGCGGGGAAAGACCTTGAGGGAAGGCTTCTACGCGCCATCTGAGCGAACGCACCCGAACGGTGCTCGGATACCTTACCAGGTGACCTTCAGCGTCTTCTCAACGTAGCCTTCGCCCGCGCCGAAATCAACTTGCAGCGGGCGCAATGAAGAGTTGTTCCCTTGCAGCACCTGCGCACCATCTATGTGAAGTTTCGCACGCGGGCCGTTGACACGCAGCATGATTGCCTGGTGAGTGTTTGCCGGGGCCGACAACCTCAACAAGAGCGAGTTCCCAGTCGACTGCTGGTCCAATACTTTCATCTGCTGGGTAGTCGCGCCAGGCTTAGGGAGTTCCGCGGCAAAACCAGCCTCGACCGCCGGCAGCGGTATACGCAGCACGCCGCCAGCCCACTTCGCTCCGGGAGCTCGCGAATCAAGGACCACGCTCTGCGCCGAAGCCCCTGAAGCGTGTACCAATAGCATGGCTCCGGAACGCGTCATCTCCACATCCACACTTCCTTCGCCGAGCGGCACGTGATGCAGCGCGGCTCGATCCCAGCCAGCCGGCAGACTCGGCGTGACCGTCAACTTCTTCCCCGCCGCGTCCCAGTCCAAACCAAAGAGCCCGCGCAACACGGGGGAGATGACCATGGCCGAGGACCAGAGTTGATGGGAGGTGCTGCGCCCCAAAGGCGCGAAGAACTCGCCGGAGAGCAGCTCCGTCACGGCGCCTGGATCCTGCGCCCAGGTTAGATCGACATTCTGCATCAGGTGGGCATAGCCGGAGAGACTACGCCCGTTACGATATTCCGAGACTGCAACCCAACCGGTGTAGAGCGGCCATACCGTGCCCTGGTGGTAACTGATGGGATCGAAAAATGAGACCGTCGGACTTAGATCCCGCGTGCCCCAATCGGTGGAGAACTCCGGTGCAGCCCAGCGATCGAACATTGGCTGGGCATGCTGCAGCTTGTAGGTGCCATCCCAGGAGGCAACCGACGGAAAGATGGTTGGGCTCGAATCGACACTACCGTTGGCATTGCGGCTGAAGGCATAGAAGCCGCCCCCAGGAAGCAGATACTCCTTCTCGATGGCCACGCCAATTTTGCTCGCCCGAAGATCCGCCTGCCGGGCAATCTCCGTGTGCCCTGTTGCCTTTGCCAATTCCGACATTGCGGTGCTTGCCTGCTGGTCGAGCGCGGCCAGATAGATTTCCTGGTGAGGCATGCCGGGCGGCCAGGATTCGACCCATCCCGACCCTTCCGTGTTCTCATAAATTCCATCGCCGTCGGAATCGTGAGAGATCTCGAATTTCCAGGCGCGCTCCAGCGCTTCCCAGTTGGCCTGGATATATTGCTTATCGCCACTCACCTTGAGGTAGTCGTTGCTGGCCATTAGCAGCAGCGGATTAGCATCGGCGGAGGCATACGCATAGGGCAGGGTCCGCCAGTCCACCAGGTCGGCGGTTTGCGCCCACTCATGAATGATTTTGCCTTCGGGGCTTTGTCTCTTGAATAAGAAATTCAATTCGTCCCGCGTGAGCTGGTAATCGCCGTAGCTGTTCACGGCATAGAGAGTCCATAGCGCGTCACGACCGAAATACCAGCCGAAGCCCGGCCGGGCAGAGTCCCCCGAGGTGTAGAAACCTGCGACTAAGGCAGTCTCCGCATGCGAGGGAGTGGTCTGCACGCGCAGTTGATCGATCGCCACTTCAGCCCAGGTAAACGCCTGGTTGAGTTTCTGATCAGGCGTATCGATGCTCAGGTGTTGAGCAGAGAATACTTCGAAGTGCCTCTGCGTAGCGTTGTAAGACGCTTCAAACCCCTCATCGAGCGCTTCCAGCCGGGCGGCCAACGCTGCGGTATTAGAAGTGGCGACGGTTTCTCCAGTCGTCATCAGGAGAGGATAGAACTTATCGCCATCGGTCGCCGGATTGAAATGGATCACAAACTGCAGAGGATAGTTCTTGGGCCGCTCCTGGTAAGGCTCCAGAATGCCGTACGTCGCCGTCGGCATGGCCACGGCCGCGGCATGGTCGGGAAAATTCAGGTGCAGCACATAGAACCCGGATTGCCCGGTCTTTACCCACTCAGGCGAACTACGGTCATCAGAAAGCGCCGGCCACATGCGCTGCATCTCGGGCGTGAAGCTGAAGGTAAGAGTCATGGGGCGTACCGCCTGGATCTGGTAGAAGGCCAGTGCCCCGCCCCCATCGGGCGCGTCTTGAGGCGCAAAGAGGGTTTCCCGCACCGTGAAGTTGGCGTGGGAGAAGGTGATGGTCGTGTGTCCCGGCTGCACATCGATGGTTGCGGCCTGCTGATTCACATCGATGGGTACGGCGTAGTCCTTCATCTCCGCCGTGATGCGCATGCCGCTCAGGATTTTCCAGGGAAATATCCAGGCTTCATAAGAGCCATCCTGCTGGCCGAGCAGTGCTCCGCGCGGACCGATCACGCTGAAGGGCTTTTGCGCCATGATGTTGCTGCTGATCATGGGTTGGCCCGGCTGATCCAGCAAAAAGCCCGATAACGTACGCAAGGCCGGCGCCGGCGTGTAGTCGGGTACCTGCGCAGCCAGAAATGCTGCAGAGTTAAGGAGAACGAATAAGGCCCACAACTTCATCGTTCCACCACCATCGAGGGCAACTCTGCTTTTTTCCTGTGGTGCCAGTTGGCGGAACTGGAAGGCGGCCTACCAAGCCACCTTCCACTAACTTGGAAAGAGGAACGCCCTGAAACTGCAGACGGTGCGGCGCGGTTCCACCTTGGGTTTGTCACGCAGAAAGCTGCAACCCAGCTAAAAGCTGAACCGGCCGGCAAATTGCAAGTTACGCATCGACGTCCCCTCCTGGTTGGAAGCGGTGCTCGAGATTTGGCCGGCACCCGAGTTCTGGCAATCGAAGCACGAGTTCACACCGCCAAGATTTACGTGGTTGAAGACGTTGAAAGCCTGAGCCATCAACTGAAAGTGCACCCCTTCCCACAAGGTAAAGCTCTTCGCAAGCGAGGCGTCCACGTTGCTGAAATTGGGTCCCCAAAGCGCATCGCGCCCTACATTACCCCAGGTTGCCACCGCCGGGCGAGCGAACGGGCCGTACGAATTGGGGGTGGTTGGGGCTGGATCATTCGGAGAAGACAGCACATACGGTGAAGGAGTGAAGTACTGCACGTAGTTGCCGGCTACGTTGTAGGAGCCCTGGTGAGGAGCAAACTTGGCTACCTTGTTGAGGAAGCCCGTGCACTGGTCGTTGTCATTGTTGCAGTTGAAATAGTTTGAGGTAAAGGGCAGGCCGCTCTGCAGCCTCCACGACGCGTTCAATTGAAATCCACCGATAATCTGGTTTGCCCAACCGGGGACGTGGGAAGCGAACATCTGGTCCCGGCCGAACGGGAGGTTGTAGTTTCCGGCGAATATGAACGAATTGCGGCGGTTATAGTAACTGTTTCCCTTGCCTATTGCCGGAGAGATCAGGAATTCATAGGACTCGTGGGAGAGCGAATGGGACCACACGTAGTTGGACATGAATTGCAGACCCTGGCTGAAGCGCTTATTGACGACCACCTGCAACGAATGGTAGTTGCCAGTCGCCTGGGCTGGATAGTAGTCAATTCTTTGTTCCCATCCATAAGGTGCCCCATACTTGACGCCGAGCTGTTTCTGGGCCGTACCGTCGAACCAGGGGCTTCGTTCCGATTGCGTGTATAGGCACTCGGGCGGAATGCCGGGCTGACCTACAGGCTGAACCCCCTGCGGATAGGTGGAACAACTTCCTCCAGCCGCGGTGAGATGGTTGGGGTTGACCTGGCTGAAACCACTCAGGGTTGGCTGATTGGTGTTATAGCTCGGTGAAGAGTCGAACATATTGTGATAGGCCTGGTTGCCCACATAGGCCACCTGCAGGGACATGGACGAATTGAGTTCTTGCTGGACGGTCAGGTTCCAGCCCATCACGGTCGGAAGTATGACACTTCTGGGGCGCGCAGACTGGCTAATCCCATCTGGGAGTGGATAGAGGCCGTTGGCTGGGATTGCGGGAAAGGTATAGCCGGGAGGTCCCTGGCTGAGATTAAACGCGTATCCAATATTGTTCGCGTTGCCGAGGGTCTGCTGGATCTGGGTTGGAAACGAACCGGTGAGTATCTCGCCGAAGGTGTTGCCCGCCCAGCCTTGGCCGTAGACAGTGCCAAAGCCGGCGCGGACGACGGTGTTGGGGTGCACTTGATAAGCAACGCCCAAGCGAGGTGCAAAATTCTTGTAGTTTTGGGCCACGTTCATGGCCTTGTTGATACCCCCAATGCCGCCAATGAGGATGTCACCATTATTCAGGTCAAGCAGGCCGCCGGAGCCTGCCTGAGTCACAGACTCGGGGGTGTAAAACTCCCACCGGAGACCATAGTTGAAGGTGAGTTTCGGGGTCACGCGCCATTGGTCCTGGGCATAAAGAAAGAAGCGCGTCTGCCGGGTCTGCGCGTTCACGTCTGCCGTCTGGGTGCGCCAGAAGAGAGAGGTGTCGCCCAACAGGAAGGTGGCCCAACCCAAGCCGGGCGAGGAGGAAGTTCCGCTGCCGGCGGCCACTGTGCCTGAGGTGGTGGAGTTAAAGAACTGAAAAGTGCCTGAGCGGAGAGCATTACTAGCAACCGTAAGCGAATGGTCCTTAGCGTAACGAAAATCTCCGCCGAATTTAATGTTGTGATTGCCTAGAGAGTGCGACCAGTTGTTCACGAACTGATACTGGCTTTCCTGCAGGAGATTTGGGTTTGCGGTGGTTCCCAGGAACTCCGCATTGCCCTCGTTTTGTCCGTTGGATGGAACACCAATTTCAAACTGGGGCATACCGCCATAGAGCGAGAGCGGGGTGCCGTTGGCGTTGGGGATGCCCAGAGTATTACCCAGCGGCAGATTGGGATCAGGGCCGAGAACGGTGTTGTAGATCCGGTAGTAGCCAAAGCGGAAGTCGGTCAGCCAGCTGGGCGAAACTACATAGTCTCCGCCCGCCGCGACGCTCTGGTTGAGTCCCGAAGACGTACCGGCGAAACCTCCTGAGCCGTAGCCATCTCCACCTGCAGTGCCGAAGTAAGGAGCGCCCGAAAGGCTGGATCCAAAATAGGTATAGCGGCCCAGGATGTGCAGCTTTTCCCCCAACTTGCTATCGCCGCGAACATCGAACTGGTTGGTGTCGAAGATTCCAGATCCGGAAGTAGCGTAGTTATTGTAGGTCTGGCCGGGCGCCCCAGCGTTGGGGGCGGGCAGCAATTTGAAGAAATTGACCGCGGGTGCGGAAAGGTCCGCCACAGGAATGATGTTGCCGGGAAAGGGAGTGCGCCCACTATTGGTGGTGTCGGTTGGGCTGTTGGGCGCAAAAGCCTGCCCTCCAATCGCCAGGTAGTCGCTGAGATCGCAGTTCCCACCGGAGGTACACGACGTCCTCGCCAGGGCGGTAGGCACCGTGGTCAACACTGAGCTCCCCGATTTTTCCCGCAGTCCCTGGTAGTCGCCGAAGAAGAATACTCTGTTCTTCAACACCGGCCCCCCCACCGAACCGCCGAATTGATTGTGCAGCGTGGGGCTCAGGTACTTGCCCGTTAGCGAGTTAACCGCATTGTTGGCAAACGGATCCCGCGCCTGCTGGGAATCGGAGCGGCGATATTCGAAGGCCGTCCCATGAAAGTTGTTGCTTCCGGATTTGGTTTGAGCGGTGACCAGGCCGGCGACCGCCTTGCCGAACTCCGCGTCGTAGTTTTGCGCGGTCACCTTCATCTCCGAGACCGCGTCAATGTTGGGATTGATCACGGCGACACCGTTGATCGGGTCCTGGTTGTCCGTGCCGTCGAGCTCATAACCTGTGGCAAACGGCAGCTGGCCCTGGACTTCAATGGATTCGCTACGCTGCGGGTTACCGCTTCCCTCCGACGGCCCCCACCCGATGTACGAGGTGCCAGGCGTCAGCAATTCAAAGGACGTGAAGTTGCGATTGAGGTTAGGCAAATCCTGAAGCGCGCGGTCGTTGAAAATGGTGCTCACGTCGGCGCGGGCTGTCTCCAGCAGAGGGGCTCCGCCGGTCACCGTAACTGTATTCGTCACCTCGCCCACGGTGAGCTTGATATCGACCTTGGGCTGCGTGTCGACGTAGACTACGACGTTGTCGACCGAAGTCTTGTTGAACCCCTTGGCTTCCGCTTGCACCTGATAAGTGTCTGCGATCAGGTGTTGGACCAGGTATCCACCACTGGCGTCGGTTTGGACGGTGACCGATGTGCCTTTGGAAACGTCGGTGACTGTAATCGTAGCGTTAGGCACCAAAGCCCCGGTGTTATCGGTGATGGTTCCGAAGATCGATCCGTAAACTGCCTGCGCCAGCGCGGCCGGGGCCAGCGGGAAGAGCCATACAAGAAACAGTAAGTAGATGGTTTTGCTAGCTTTACGGTACGCTTTGCTGTGCATAATGCTGCCTCTCCAAAGGGTTGACAAATGTTTCTAGCTGGCATGCTCTGTAATCGGCAAGCTGTGACGAAACGGATATTCGCTCTTCGATACCATCGGCCGATCCCGTTTTCGCATCAAAAGTTTTAGAGTTGTGCGTGGGGGGAGGGATAGCTGTGCCCTTCCCATAGGACAACCTGCGACGCCTGGATGATTGCTTTCCAGCGCCTCAGAAGACTCTTCCTGGAACCACAATGCTGCCAACGTTGTTTACGGTGAATTGACAGTGAAAAGTAGCCCAGCAAGCTCTGCTTTGAAGCAAACCAGTGAGTTAACGAATTCCTTTCACGCGTCAAACGACCCTCGGTTCCGCCTGATTGACCGAGTTGTTTCCAGCAGTCACTTTCGCGGCTCATTACGCCTTCGTGAATTTCTCCTTTACATCGCTGAATGCGCCCTAAAGGAGACACCCGAAGCTGCCACTGAACAACAAATCGGTGTGCACGTCTTTCATCGGCCGCCTGGGTACAACAGCAGCGAAGACAGCATTGTGCGAACGCACGCACGCCTTCTGCGGCAAAAGCTGGCAGAGTTTTTCGCCACGGAAGGCGCGGCCGAGCCAACGATTATCGAGGTTCCCAAGGGCCACTACCTTCCTACCTTCCGGCTTCGCCAATCCGAACCACCGCCCGCTCCGTTTCCTTTGCCTTCGGAGAAGCCATCGCTCCCCGCCGGCGAGGTAGCTTCCGCGCCGCGTGCGAGCTCCTGGAGTTACTGGAAGTCCACACCGCTAGGGATTGCTTTCGGTGTGCTTCTGGTGCTGATCGCTTGCTGGCTCCTCACTGCTGATTGCTCGCGCACGGTCTAAAGCGGCCGCGGAAAAATCAGCGATCGAAGTCTTTTGGGCGCCGTTTTTGTCTGGGGATCCGCCGGAAGTGATCTACAGCAACGCTCGCTTTGTGGGCGATTCAAAGACCGGCTTGCGGTACGCGCCGGCCGTCGGCACCGCGAATAGCGAGCCGGTGGTTGACCATTACACCGGGATTGGCGAGCTGACGTCGGTGTACGAGCTGACCAAGCTTTTTGACGCTCACCAAGCCGCCTTCGTTCTGAAACGCAGTCTGCTCGTTACCTGGGATGAGGCGAAGCAGCGAAACCTGATTTTTATCGGTTCGCCGGCCGAAAATCCCTCGCTGAACGCGGTTCCTTCGCCGGCAAATTTCACCATGGTGGCCAATTCAGCGTATGCGGGATTTGTGAACAACCACCCGCGCCCGGGCGAACCGGCCCTCTACTCGCGTCCGGAGCACCCGCTCACCATGGACTATGCAGTGCTCGCGCTGATGCCCGGCGTTCAGTCTGGAAAACGAACGCTCATGTTCAGCGGCCTGACTACGCTGGGGACGCAGGCAGCGGTCGAATTCGCAACGCGCAAAGAATCGTTGTCGGAACTGTTGAAAATGGTCTCGTCGCCGACTGGGGAGATAAGGCCTTTTGAGGCGTTACTCGCCGTCACGCTTGAAGGTGGGGTGCCCCTGCAAAGCAAATTGGTCTCGATTCGGGTTTATTGAGGGGCTTGCAACTCAGTAGGAAATCCGGAGTACGCTGGGGCGATCGAGGGGCATCTGTCATGTCCGAAAAGATGGCCGCCACGTTCTACTGAACCGGCTGTAACTTTAGCTGGCTCGAGGCATGGATCTGAGACGCGGCGTCGAGTTCACGCTTTGCATCTTCCTCTTTCCCCATTCCCCGGTATGCCTGCCCCAATAGCGTGTGCGTGATGTAGTTACCTGGGTCCATCTTTTCGGCGTGCTGGAGATACATCGCTGCACTTTCCGGGTCACCCCGGCGCAAAAAGACTTTACCCATTTGAATGAATGGCCCGGTGCTGGAAACGTCCAGAGAGATGGCCCTGGTTAATGCTTCCTGAGCCTGCTGATACTGCCCCATCCTGGTGTAAACATCACCCAGGCGGTCATAGACCGCGGGGTAGGTGGGATTGACTGCCCGCTCCTGTTCAAACTGCTCCAGGGCGTGGTTGACGTCAGATTTGTAAAGGTAAACCTCTCCCAGCATGAAGTGCGCCAAGGGAAGATTGGGCGATATCTCGAGCGCCTTCTGCGCGTCCTGAGCGGCTAGCTCCGGCAGATCGGCGTCGAGCAGCATACGGCCGGTCAGCAAATACGCCGCGGCAGAGCCTGGGCTCACGCCATATTGCGCAGCAAAGGCACCTCGTGCCTCGTCATAGCGACGCGCATTCAAGTAAGAAAGGCCCAGAACATGGTTGGCGTCGGCATTTGCATCTGGCATCCACTGCCGCACCCGTTCAAGATAAGGAATTGCCGCTGCCGGCCGGCCCAGACGATAAAGGGTCAAGCCACGCATCTGAACAGACTCCAGATCAGACGGATCTTCTGCCATCGCCGTCGCAAAGGCCCGCTCCGCATCGATAAGCTTGCCGGCCCGGTAATACCGAATGCCCTGCTCGCGGCTTGCGCCTTTTACCGGCTGTTGTTGGGCGCCGGTCACAGCGGATGGAGGGCTGGCGGCTGTGGGGGCGGACGTGCTCTGCCCGAAGCACAACAACCCAGACAGGAGAACAACTGCAGGGAACCAGAAAATTTGCATAACGCTCATCCAGAATACGCTGCTGCTGCGAGTGCTAGCATTTGCAGAATGGTTGTTTGGCACCGGTGGCAAGCCGGACTATTTTTTGTTTGCGCGGCTACGGCGATAGCCCAGGTTCACGCTGCTCCTTACCCTGCAAACGTGGACCACCCACCGCCGGCCTGGTTTGTCGATGCCGCTCCGCAGGCTGGTTTGACGATGCAGAACGTCAACGGAGATGAGGCCACCAAGAAGTACATCATCGAGACCACGGGCAGTGGAGTGGCCATCCTGGATTACGATCGCGATGGCTGGCCGGACATCTACCTGGTGAACGGCAATGCCCTCGAGCCCACCACGGCACAGAACAAAAACCCAACCGGCCATCTCTACCATAACAATCACGATGGCACATTCACGGATGTGACCAGGGCCGCCGGGCTGACGGCCAGTGGATGGGGACAAGGCGCCTGCGTCGGTGACTACGATAACGATGGATTCGACGACTTGTACGTGACCTACTACGGCAAGAATCGCCTGTATCACAATGAAGGCAACGGAACCTTCAAAGAAGTGGCGGCCCAGGCAGGCGTTGCCGGAAGCGGGGGCGAGTGGGGCGCGGGCTGCGCCTTCGTCGACTATGACCGCGACGGCAAGCTGGACCTGGTGGTTGCGAACTATGTTCACTTCGACATCAAAACCGCGCCTCGGCCGGGAGAGGGGCAGATGTGCATCTGGAAGGGTGTTCCGGTCATGTGCGGGCCGCGGGGACTCGACTCCACTCCCAACGTGCTCTATCACAATCTCGGCGGCGGCCATTTTGCCAACGTCAGCAAGAGCAGCGGCATCGAGAAGACCAACGGGCACTACTGCCTCGGGGTGTCAACACTGGACTTCAACCGCGATGGCTGGCCCGATATTTACGTGGCCTGCGACAGCACGCCCAGCATTCTGTATCGCAACAACAAAGATGGAACCTTCACCGATGTTGCGGTCGACGCCGCCGTGGCCTTCGACGAAGATGGCCGCGAGCAGGCGGGTATGGGGGCAACCGTAGGCGACTTCAACGGCGATGGGTGGCCTGATCTCTTCAAGACCAACTTCTCCGATGACACCTCGTCTCTCTACCAGAACAATGGGGATGGAACCTACAGCTCCAAAATATTCGACGCCGGCCTGGCGCTGAATACCCAGTATCTCGGTTGGGGTGTCATGTTCTTCGATATGGATAATGACGGCTGGCCCGATCTCATGCTGGCCAATGGCCACGTCTATCCTGAGGTCGATACTGCGCACCTGGGAGCCACCTACAAAGAGCCGCGCCTGGTCTACTGGAACCAGGGCAATGGGAAATTCAAAGATATAAGCAAGACAGCAGGACCCGGCTGTACCGTGCCCGAATCCAGCCGCGGACTGGCCATTGCCGATCTTTGGAATCAGGGCCGCATATCGGTAGTGATCAATAATTCGGGCGCTAAACCCTTGCTGCTGGTCAACGAGGCGGCCAATAAGAACCACTGGATTGGGATCGGCACGCGTAGGCACGCGCTCCAATCGGGATGGCATCGGCGCCAACGTCATCGTATTTGCCGGCGACAAGAAATGGGCGCAGGAAGTTCGCAGTGGCTCGAGCTATCTCTCCAGCAGCGACCTGCGACTCCATTTCGGGCTGGGAACCGCATCAAGAATCGACCGGGTAGAAATCGATTGGCCCAGCGGCCTCAAAGAGTCCTTCAGCGCGCCGCCTGTGGACCGCATCATCACTCTTACCGAGGGGACGGGGACGGCGTTGCCGCATTAGCCACTGAGCCGGTCGATTGCAAGGGCGGCGAAGGCGATGACGATGGGGAAGCACTCCAGCGTGTAGCGCGGTTCCGGGGCCTCGAGAGTGAGCAGCAGCAGGCTGCGTAGCACAACATAGGCCACCATTGCGGTGGCAAATCGCGGCCAGTAGAACACTCCTACCAGGGCGGCTAACAGATAAAGCAAATTCAGCGCGCCGTAAGCATAGGAAATGCGCGTTTCCACATGGTGCAGACGATACTGCCACCAACGCAGTTCTATATTAAGCATTTCCACCCGGGGCCGAAGCCACATATCGGCCAGGCGCAACAAGGGCAGCGTTACATAGTAGCGAAGGGGATGAGCCCGGATGCGCTCAGCGGCCAGAGCGGCAAAGCCGGCGTCGATCTGCGGCGTAAGCACATCGTCTGCGTTGTACTGCGAGACCAGGGCTTGGGTTTCACGCACATCAGCCGGCGAATCCAGGGCTCGCGCCGGAAGCAAGTGGATATCGATCTCGTCGCCGGGGACATTCCAATAGATTTCATAGGTGGAGGCGAAGTCGGCCATCCATGTTTTTGTCCAGCGTTGAAATCCAGGTGCTTTGAATTCTCCGGGGTCGGTGGCGGAACGGGGCGCTAGAGGCTGAAAGACGTGGAAGGTGCGCCAGTTGCGAATAGTCCAAGCGGCGAATGGCAGCACGGAGATCAGCCCGCACAGCAATGCAATCCGTAGCGACCGCGCCAGACCAAGCGAGTTGCGGCCATAGAGGATGATCGCGGGGAAAAAGGCCACGGCCAGCAAGGCGCCATCGGGCCTCAAGAGAGCGGCGTAGCTCCAGGCAAAGGCGAGGGCCAGCATCCATCCCCAGTGTGGACGCGCGAGCACACCGGCAAACGCATAGAGGCCGAGCGCAACACAAAAGATGGAGAGCGTTTCGGTGAGTGGCATGGCCACGTAATTCGCCGTGAAGGGACAGAGCGCTGCCAGCCAGAGCGCCCACATTGCAGGCCTATGCCCACAGAGCCAGCGAACGTATCCCGCGATGAGCAGGCATGTCACCAGGTCGATCACCATTTGCAGATACAGGACGGCGGAATAATTCTGCTTTCCAAAAGCCGCGAAGCAGAGAGCGAGGAAGCCGGGATATCCGGGCAGTCGAACAAGGGTGGGCGCAATGGTGGGTGGACTGCCTGCGTGGAGGACAGACCGCCCGTAGATACCGTGAGTCAGCCAGTTCCTGCCGATGTCCGCGTAGAGAAGCGAGTCTCCCTGGATCTGGGGGAAAGCGTGAATGAACCAGAGGCGCAGCGCAGCACCCGCCGCCAGTGCGATGACCGCGGAAAGGATTGTGCGCCGGTGGAGGGAGGGCATCCCCCGAAATCATACAAGGGTCTCAGGCCACCCGTATTTCCTGCCTCGCTACACTGGACGCTGCCGCGCGTGCGGCTTTCATTAAGGAAAGCCGCATGGAGCTCGCCAGCGCCACCGATACCAACAGGAAACCCGGTTCGCGCCTTGGGGTTAGAATAAGCGGGTAGCAGCGAGCGGGAGTAGCTCAATGGTAGAGTAGCGGCTTCCCAAGCCGTTGGTTGCGGGTTCGATCCCCGTCTCCCGCTCCAGGATTTTCGAGTGGCCTGTCGGTTCGGGACCTTGGAGCCTACAACAGAACTCCACTACGAACTCAGCCTGACGAACGGAATCCCATGGAACTGGACGGGTGACCTACGTTCGCATCAGCGTACGTGGCCGAAAAATGACGGCTGAAGCCCACGAAAGCCTTCTTTGCATTTCTCTCTGAGGAATCAGGATGATCCCCCACCCAAGGGACTATCAGCCCGACTCACCTCATCGGCGAAGGGTGCGTGGCGTCTCCACGGAATTATTAAGAGTGCGGGCCCGGTCGAAGACGTTGAAAAGCATGCTCCGCGTGAGTTTGCCGGTATTGGTGTTTTGCAGCGAAGGGTGGAAACTGGCAATCAGGAAGCGGCCGCCGGGAAGGGCGTATTCGCCCCCGTGGGCGAACTTGAAACGCGGTTTTCGCTCACTCTCCCCCGTACGCGCCAGATGCTCTAAATAACCGTCAAAGGCGATGCGGCCGAGGCACACAACCACCTTCAAATTAGTCAGCAACTTGATCTCCTGGTCGAGGTAAGGCGAACAGTTCTTCAGCTCGGAACGCTTGGGCTTGTTGTCCGGGGGCGCGCAACGCACCACGGCACTAATCCAGCAATCCTTGAGTTGCAAGCCGTCACCGCGGGAGACAGAGTTGGGCTGCGAGGCGAAACCGGCGTCGTAGAGAACGGGATACAGAAAATCGCCGGATCCGTCGCCGGTAAAGGGGCGGCCGGTCCGGTTAGACCCATGCGCACCCGGAGCAAGGCCGAGAATTAGCAAACGGGCCTTCTCGTCGCCAAACGACGGAACCGGCTTAGCCCAGTAAATCCAATCCCGGTAGGCACGGCGCTTGCTGGTCGCAATGTCTTCGCAGTACTTTCGAAGGCGGGTGCAGCGCTGGCAGCGGATGACTTCCTGGTTGAAGAGAATGAGTGGACTGAGGCTGGTAGTGGCCGCGCCAGGATTAACCTCAGGAGCGGGGCTTCCGGTAGGCAAACCTGGATTCGCTTGGGGGACGGAACTCATACTCGATTGTAAGGCCCATCGGAAAGACGGCGTAAGATGAATTTTTGCTCACCTCGCTTTCGCTGGACGGAAGTGGGCAGAGATTTTTGAGGGGGTCTATGTACAACCTAAAGCGATGGTTAGGAAGTGTTCTTGCCGCGTCCGCACTGCTCGCGGCTGGATGCCAGCAACAGTCGGCCCCACCAAGCGAACAAGCGCCGCAGCCGACAGCACCGGCAGCCGTGCAAATCGGTGGCGAGAACGTGTTGACACTGACTCGCAAGGCGACTGCCAACGCAAGCAAACCCGAGTTCCTCTCCGTAACGCTGCTTCCCGGGCGGGGCATGAACATGTTCCAGGTCACCGCGGCCATCCCTGGCAAAGGGGAGATCCCATTGTTGCGTTCGCCTTCGCTTGCGGACGCAACCAAAGTACTAAGCGGCACAGGCAGAGATCAATCGGGCAACGCGTCCTTCGGCCTCGGTGGAGCCTTTCTGATTCCCTACCCCAATCGCATCGTGGGCGAGGCTTCGTCCGATGGCAAGTCGGTCATCACCCATTGGCGCGGCCACACCCTGGCTCTCCCGGCAAACTTCCCCAGCAAGAATCCCGGTGGACCCGTGGTCGCGATTCACGGATTGATTACGCTAGACAAGGTGGAGGACCTGCAAACCCAGACCACCGCGGATGGACAGACGGTCACCGGTGTGATCCACGCGGGAGACTTTGGCGGTCATTGGCTCTCGGACACGGACCTGAATTTCACCATCGCGCTCACCGGTGACGGGGTCGAGACCGCGATCACAGCCAAGAACGTGGGCAAAGAACCGGAGCCTATGTCCATCGGCTGGCATCCCTACTTCGTGATACCAAGCGGCCACCGCGCCCAGGCGCGCGTGCATATCCCCGCCACCATGATGGCCCCAGTGAACAATTACGGTGACGCATTCCCCACCGGACAGCTGAAGCCAGTCAAGGGCACCGACTACGACTACACAGCGCCCGACGGTGTGGCCCTCGACGATCATTTCCTGGACGACAATTTCTCTCACTTGCAGTGGACCCATGGCGCCGCCGACGTCAAGCTGATTGATCCGGAATCGAATTATGGTTTGACGGTTGCCGCCCTGTCGCCGGAGATCAAGACGGTGCAGGTGTATTCGCCCAAAACGGCTTTTGTTGCCGTCGAACCGCAGTTCAATTTCGTGGACCCGTTCGGCAAACAATGGAAAGGCATGGATACGGGCATGGTGACGCTTCGTCCCGGCCAGTCGGTGACCTGGAAGGTTCGGCTGGAATTGTTTACCCCGGGAGGGGCGGGCTAGTAGCCGTTTCTTGAAAAACATGTTGCCGGACGACTCGCAGGCATAAACATGGCTACGTGTCGTCGGCCAAAGCAAGAGCTGGATTACCGTGGTAATGGAATCCCCTAGCCAAGGCTTCCCGTTTTTGCCCTGAACCAGCGCATACTTATTGCATGCGACGAGCGACTGCGTCCCGCTGCCTGTGCTGTGGGTATAAAACGCTATCCATGCCTGAGGCCCTGGAACTATGCCAGGTGTGCTGGTGGCAGGATGACGGGCAGGACGACCGGGATGCAGATGTGGTCCGCAGAACAGTCAACGGCAACCTCAGCCTCAGCGAGGGACGCCGCAATTACAAGCACTACCAAGCTGCGGATCCACGGTTTGTTGCCCACGTACGCACTCCGCGGCAGGAAGAACTCTAGCAACAATCTCACTCTACGCTGCTCGGCCAGCTGCAGCGACGTGCGGCATTTCCACAGGAAAGCCACGTTGGTCTGTCTCGAGCAGAAGTGAAAGTGCTGCGTCCTCACCTCCCGCACCAAGGCTGGTTCGCCGAGGGTAACCAGAAAAGGGTGTATCGTAGTTAATAGCGGCTTCGCATTCTTTGCGCTGTGGGTTTGACCCTCCCGGGAAAGCCTCATACGATGAAAGCAGGCTGTTTACGGGCCGCTCCGCATACATCCATTCCGCCATTGCGCTGTGCGGCGGGGCGAGCAAATCTGGAAGGCATAAGTTGAGCTCAACTGAAATGATTGAAACGACACCCGAAGCTGCCGGAGCATCCACCGCCACCCAGGAGCCCGATGCACACGAGGGCCACGATCACTCTCATGCCGCGGCAACCCTGAATCCGGATTGCACGCGAGAAGTTGAAATTGAAATTCCCGCGGATGAAGTCTCCCGCAATTTCCGGGCGGTCACCAAACGCTATCAAAAGAATGCCCGCATTCCAGGCTTCCGTTCGGGCAAGGTTCCGGAGTCCCTTATCCGCGGACGCTTCGCCGAACAGATTCGCCAGGACGTAATGGAAGCTGTTCTCCCCGACCACTTCCGCAGTGCCATTGCCGAGCAGCAGCTGAAGCCCATCTCGCAGCCACAGGTCACAGGCATCGAGCTTGAAGAGGGGAAGCCCCTACGATTTAAAGCCGCCTTCGAAGTGGTTCCGGAATTCTCCATCGATGGCTATCAGGACGTGAAGGTCGAGAAGGTGGCGACGGAGTTAACCGACGCCGAGGTGGATGCTGAGCTTGCTCGCATTCGCGATTCCCGCTCCACCATGGAACCGGTGACGGAAGAGCGCGCCCTGACCGATGGCGACTTCGCCCAGATCAGCTTTACCGGCACCGTGCAACCTGCGGAAGGTAGCGGCGAAGCCTCGCCCGCACCGCAGCAACCCATCACTGGGCAGGATGTCATGGTCCAGGTGGGTGGACCGAATACTCTCGATAGCTTTAATGCCGCATTGCGCGGCGCCTCTGTGGGTCAACAGTTAAAGTTCGAGGTGAGCTATCCAGAGGACTTCGGCGAGCGGCAACTGGCCGGCAAGCGCGTGGCCTACGACCTCGAAGTGAAGGGCATCAAGAAAAAGATCGAGCCGGAACTGAACGACGACTTTGCCAAGGAGCTTGGTCAGTACGAGAGCCTGGCCGACTTCACGCGCCAATTGCGGGAACACATGGCCAACGATAAGCAGCGGCGGGTGCAAAGCGAAACCACCAACCGGCTGCTCGACGCGCTGGTGAATCGTTTTGAGTTTCCCGTTCCCGAGTCGCTGGTGCAGCAGCAGATTGACGCACGGCTGGATCGCGGACTGCGGGCGCTTGCCGCCCAGGGCATGCGGACGGAAGACATGCGCAATCTCGATTTCGATCGCCTGCGCGCCGCGCAGCGGCCCTCGGCTACGGCTGAAGTGAAGGGTTCTCTTCTGCTTGACCGGATTGCCGACGTAGAGAATGTCAATGTGCCTGAAGAAGATGTCGAACAGGAACTGCAAGCGATCTCCCTGCAAATGCGTGAGCCAGTCGATACGCTGCGTACGCGTTTGACTGAGGACGGCAGCCTCGCTAGAATCCGGGAACGCTTACGTAGAGAGAAGATGAGCGCGCTGCTGTATGAAAGGCTAGCGATTTAACGATAGATATAACCAGTGAAGATGCTTCAAACGGGGCTTTTCACCAAGAAAAGCCCCACCTCACGGAGGCTAGATCGGGAACCGTAATCGTCAAAACGCTCTAGCGAGCTAGCACAGATAAAAGGGGCACTTTAAAACCGGGCGCACGCCGTCCGCGGGAAAGCAGAAGCAAGGGAGAGCATGGCACTTGTACCTATGGTGGTCGAGCAGACGAGTCGGGGCGAGCGAGCCTACGACATTTATTCTCGTTTGCTTCGCGACAATATTATCTTTCTGGGTACACCGATCGACGATCAGATCGCCAACCTGGTAATCGCACAAATGTTGTTTCTCTCCGGCGAGGATCCGGAGAAAGATCTTCAGCTATACATCAATTCTCCCGGTGGCTCCATCACCGCTGGTCTTGCCATCTACGACACCATGCAGTTCATCCGCAACGACGTGGTTACTTACTGCATCGGGCAGGCGGCGAGTATGGCGGCGTTTCTGCTCATGAGCGGCAACAAGGGCAAGCGCTTTGCCTTGCCGAACTCCCGCATCCTGATCCACCAGCCGTCGATGGGCGGGCTTTCCGGGCAGGCAACCGATATCGATATTCATGCTCGCGAGATTCTGCGCATCCGCGAGATCACCAACAAGCTGATGTCCAAGCATACCGCGCAGCCGCTGGAACGTATTGAACGAGATGTAGAGAGAGATTTCATCATGAACGCGCAGCAGGCCAAGGAATACGGCATTATTGACGAAATCATAGACCGGCCACGAACTTGAAGGTCGTCAGGGCAAAAGGAGTTGCAGTATGAAAACGCCGAGGGGAACAGACGATACGCTCCGTTGTTCGTTCTGTCATAAATCGCAGGACGCCGTTGCTAAATTGATCTCCTCACCGAGCGACTATCCGCGGGCATACATCTGTGATGAATGCGTCGCGGTCTGCAACTCTATTTTGGAGGACGACCGGGGCGAGACGCAGCCCGGGGCAGCGCCGGCGCACTTGCCCAAACCGCAAGAGGTCAAGGGCTTTCTCGATGAGTACGTCATTGGCCAGGAGCAAACGAAAAAGAAGCTGGCCGTAGCCGTTTACAACCATTACAAACGTATCCAGATGAACCGGACGCGCGGCAATGACGTCGAGCTATCCAAATCCAACATTCTTCTTGTCGGCCCCACCGGAAGCGGCAAAACGCTGCTGGCGCACACCCTGGCGAAAATGCTGGATGTGCCCTTTGCTATCGTCGACGCCACCACGCTGACGGAAGCCGGCTATGTGGGCGAAGACGTCGAAAACATCATCCTCAAGTTGCTGCAGGCAGCCGATGGCGACGTAGCCAGAGCGCAGACCGGCATTATTTATATTGACGAGATCGACAAAATCGGGCGCAAGGACGAAAACCCGTCCATCACGCGCGATGTATCCGGAGAGGGTGTACAGCAGGCCTTGCTGAAGATCCTCGAGGGCACGGTAGCGAACGTTCCGCCCCAGGGCGGCCGCAAGCATCCCCACCAGGAGTTCACCCCGGTCGACACCACCAACATACTGTTTATCTGCGGTGGCGCCTTCGTAGGGCTGGAACGCCTGATCGGACGCCGGGTGGGCAAGAAGGCTCTGGGCTTCAAGGCCCTGTCGGATAAGGATGCGCAGGAAGTAGGCATTTTGCCCGCGCAGCGCGACACCGAGCTCCTGCGCCAGGCGCAACCTCAGGATCTGATCAAGTTCGGCCTTATCCCCGAGTTTGTTGGGCGCCTGCCGGTGATCGGGATTCTAGACGAGCTCGATGAGGAAGCACTGGTGGAGATTCTCACCAAGCCCCGCAACGCCATCCTCAAGCAATATCAACGGCTCTTTGAATACGAGGGTGTGAAGCTATTGTTTGCCGAGGATGCCTCCCGGGCCGTGGCTCGCGAGGCGCTCAACCGCAAGGTTGGGGCGCGCGGATTACGCATGATCCTGGAAGAACTGATGCTCGATCTGATGTACCACCTGCCCAGCAACAAGAAGATCAAGGAGCTGGACATCACCGCCGAGATGGTACAGAAGCGTGATCTTTCCGTGACTCTGCTGGAGAAAGCCGGGTAGAGTTCTGTTTAAGGGCATAAAGCGCCCAAAACCGAACTTGCCCCCGCGCGAACTCCTGCAGACCAGCAAAAGAGTATGCAGCCGTAATGGCCCTGGGCTAAAGGGTCTGCGTAAGAACCTCCGGTCCAGGAGTTAGTCCCGAAGGGTTGAGAGTAGCCCAGGACGTAAGTCCTGGTAGGATTTGACCGCGCAGGTCAGTCCCGCAGAGCCTGCCCTGAGCTTCTCGAAGGGGACGGCTGAGAATATCCCAGGATGGAGTCCTGGGCATCTACATTTAGCGAGATCCAGCAAAGCAAGGACCGCTGAACCTGGAAGCAAACCTCCCTCAGCGGCTAAAGCCGAACCGGTTTGCAAACACTTACGTACGAGCTGAAGCTCGTACCCTTCAAAAGCTGGAGTTTTTCCGCAAGCTGTAAAGTCGTGCCCTGATATGAAACATTAGTTTTTCTGCAGCCAGCCGTTCGCGGCGACGAGCCGGACAGGCGGCTAGCACCTCGTTTTCCACGGAAAGGGTCGCCATGTCGTCTGGGTTCCGGATCGCCGAAGGGGCGAAATGGAGAGATCGGCGGTTCTTAATTACCAACCCCGTGTGAACCTCGGATTCACTTTCGTCGTCTATAGAGACTATTGATTGGTTGAAGCCCTCACGTCCGGGTCATTGGCGCAACTCCCTTTTCCTCTGTATAAGGGAGATAAGTGAAAGGAAATCGCGTGACACAAGCAAAAGAAACCCGTGACAAAGGCGATCTTCGCAAGCTCCCCATGATGCCCATTCGGGACATGGTGATCTTCCCTTACATGATGACGCCCTTTGTGGTGGGGCGCGAGTCGAGCGTAAGAGCACTGGAAGAGGCGCTGACCGGAGACCGGAAGATATTTCTCGCCACCCAGCACGACGCTGGCATCGATGAACCGCGGCCGGAAGACATCTATTCGGTGGGAACCATTGGCAACATCGTCCAGAGCGTGAAGATGCCGGACGGCAACATCAAGGTGCTGGTGGAAGGGCTGGAGCGGGCCAAAGCCGTCGAGATGAATGACTCCGATGGCTTCTTTGTGGCCACCGTGCGCGTCGCCAACCGGCAGCTCGAAGTAAACCCGCAAATCGAAACGGTGATGCAGCGGGTCACCTCCCTCTTTGAGCAGTACGTGAAGCTACAGCAATCCCTGAATTACGAGACCATGATCGCCGCCGTGCGCATGGATGAGCCGGCAAAGCTCTCCGATACCATCGCCGCGAACCTGCAGCTTTCGATTGAAGAAAAGCAGGAATTGTTGGACATTTTTGACCCGAGCGAGCGGTTGTCCCGGGTGGCAGACGTGCTCGATATCGAAATCGAGAAGCTGAACATGGATCGCAGCGTGCAAAGCCGGGTAAAGCGGCAGATGGAGCGCGCGCAAAAAGAGTACTACCTCAACGAGAAGATCAAGGCCATCCAGAAGGAACTGGGCCGCGGCGAGAAGAGCGAATTTGATGAGCTGCGCAAGAAGATTGAGAGCGCAGGCATGCCCAAGGACGTCTTCGATAAAGCTGTTCAGGAGTTGAAAAAGCTGGAGGCCATGCCGCCCATGTCGGCGGAGTCGACCGTCTCCAGGAACTACTTGGACTGGCTGCTGGCTGTGCCGTGGAAGAAGAGAAGCAAGGAAACCCGCAGCATTGATCACGCCGAGAAAGTACTGAATGCGGACCACTACGGTCTGGAGAAGATCAAGGAGCGCATTCTCGAGTTTCTGGCCGTCCGCCAACTGGTCAAAAATCCCAAGGGTTCCATCCTCTGCTTCGTCGGGCCTCCGGGTGTCGGCAAAACTTCCCTCGGCATGTCGATCGCCAAGGCCACTGGCCGCAAGTTCGTGCGTATGTCGCTGGGCGGCGTACGGGACGAGGCGGAGATCCGTGGGCATCGCCGGACCTACATCGGAGCCCTACCCGGACAGATCATCCAGTCCATGAAGAAGGCGGGAACCAAGAACCCGGTCTTCATGCTGGATGAGGTGGATAAGATGGCCTCGGACCTGCGCGGAGACCCCGCCTCGGCGCTGCTCGAGGTGCTCGATCCGGAGCAGAATACAAGTTTTCAGGACCACTATCTCGACGTGGAATATGACCTGTCGCAGGTGCTCTTCGTGGCCACCGCGAACGTGCTGCACACCATTCCTGCACCGCTTCAGGACCGCATGGAGATCCTGCGCCTGCACGGATACACCGAGGCGGAAAAGCTCGAAATCGCCAAGCAGTACCTGGTCAAGAAGCAGCGTGAAGCTACAGGGCTGAGCGATAAGAACGCGATCTTCAGTGACGCGTCGCTGGTGGATATCATTCGCGGTTACACCCGCGAGGCGGGCGTCCGTAACCTGGAGCGCGAAATTGGTAACGTGTGCCGCAAGGTAGCGCGGCGCGTGGTCCGCAACGGCGCCAAGCACAAGGAAGAAATCACCGACACCAACGTGAACGAATTTCTGGGAGTGGCCAAGTTCCGCGACTCTCAGCTGCACGAGACCAGCGAAGTTGGCTTGGTGACCGGGCTGGCATGGACTGAGGTGGGTGGCAGCATTCTCTCTACCGAAGTGCAGGTTCTGGATGGCAAGGGTAAGTTGACTCTGACCGGGCAACTGGGCGACGTGATGCAGGAGTCGGCCCAGGCTGCGCTTTCCTACATCCGCAGCCGGGCGCAGCACCTGGGCCTACCCAAGGACTTCTACCGCAACCTCGACATTCACGTGCACGTGCCGGAAGGCGCGATTCCCAAGGACGGCCCGTCGGCTGGCATCACCATCGCCACCGCGCTGGCCAGTGCGCTGGCGAAGATACGTGTGCGGCGGGATATTGCGATGACCGGTGAGATTACTCTGCGGGGCAAGGTTCTGCCCATTGGCGGATTGAAAGAGAAGCTGTTGGCCGCCCACCGTGCCGGCATCTTTGAGGCCGTTCTACCCCGAGCCAATGAGAAGGATCTGGCGGATCTTCCGGAGAACCTGCGCAGCGTCATGAAGCTGCACTTTGTTGACCAGATGGACGAAGTCCTGAGGATTGCGCTCGAGGGTCCGCTACCGGAGTTGCGCGAGGAGACTCCCGAGGCACTGGCTGCGGTTCCGCCTCCAGCGCCTATCGGGCAGCCGCGCGCCCAGTAAGCCGGGATGCACCTGGTAACTAAGTTCCTGCTGTCGGCAATGGCCCCGGAGCAGTTCCCTTCCGCCAGCGCGCCGGAATTCGCTTTCCTGGGCCGCTCCAACGTCGGCAAATCGAGCCTGATCAATGGCTTGTTGGGGGAAAAAGCCGCTAAGGTCTCGGCCTCTCCAGGGCGTACGCGGGCCATCAACTTTTTCGCCCTATCCGATTCTGCCACTGCGCGGTTGCCGCGGCTCCTCTTTGCCGACCTCCCAGGCTATGGGTACGCCAAAATCTCCCGGTCCATCTCCGCGGAATGGCCCAAATTCATCAATCCCTATCTCGAAGAGCGGCCCAACCTGGTCCTCTGTATCTGCCTGGTCGACAGCAATATTCCGGTGCAGGCCAGTGACCAGCAGTTGATTGCATCCCTCAAGGGAATGGGCCGCAGCTTTCTTATCGTGGGAACGAAAGCAGACCGTCTCTCCGGCAACCAGCGGACAAAGGCTCTGAAGCAGCTTAAGCAAGGGCTGGGACTAAGCGAGATTCTGCTGTGTTCGGCAAAAACGGGTGACGGTCTCAAGGATTTGTGGGCGCAAATTCTTGTCGCTGCAGAAGAAAAATCCAGCGCCTGAGCCTCACATCCCGAACGCATCGAGGACTGATTGCCTCACCAGACCTTCGTTAGATTTTCCAGGCCTCGGCGGTAGTCGTCCTGGTCAATATTGGCTTTGATTCCAAACTTTCGTAAGACGACCATCATTTGCCCTACACTAAGCCCGGCCACCTCAGCAGCCTTGCCTAGAGAAACCTCGCCCTCTTGGTATCTTTCTACAGCAAGCGAAACCCTGCCTCGGGTCACCAGATCACGCACGGCTTTGGACAAATCACTCTGGTCTTCTTCGGTAAGTTTACTGAGGAACTCATAATTATCCTGGTCCATCCGGATGCTCATAGTTTTGGTCATGGTTGTTCCTCAAGTCTCACTTTTGCATCTTCAATAATCGATTTCTTATATCGTCCGTGCTTCGCAAGCTCCCCGAGTTTGGCGAGCGCACCGCTCCGGCTAATCAATCGTTTTTCTCCGCTTCGCACGAGAATGCCTACGGCCGTAGTGAACGGAATGCCGAGTAGTTTGCAGGCATTGATCCCACTCTTGTCATCGATCCCCAAGAGCAGTGTCTCTTCTCGGGTTGCCAGGGCTATGTACAGGACTCTGGGCGAAGTGCTGAAGTGTACAGGTAGGACCCTACCAGGTGTTGTAAGGCTGTCCGTCGCTGCCCACTTGATCAGACCCGCTGTGCACGTCGGTCATACCCGGGTCGGTCTGATCGACGTTCTGGAGTGTGTCGTCCATGGTCGGTACCCAGGTGCTGTTGCTGTGGGTGACAGGGTCGAGGGGAATCACCTTGAGATAACCAGCACTTACCAAATCATCGAGTGTCTGCGGCGCCTTGTCCTTGTCGTTGGTATAGGAATCGATGGCATCGCGCATGACGTGCAGGTCCTCCCTGAGGACTGCTTCCCGAGCGGCGCGGATCGATGCGACGTATGCGGGGATGGCAATTGAGGCCAGAATGGCGATGATCAGCATCACCACCATCAACTCGACCAGGGTGAACCCCGCTTGGTCTCGTGGCCGGACGGAGAGCGCACATCTGCGGGAATGAGAGATGGATTTGCTCACAAGCCTACCAATCGGAGTACTTCGTTCCATCGAGCGCTATGCCTTGCGACTTGGAGGCGACATCAAAGAGATTCTGCCCTCCCCAGGAGTCGCTATTGGGGTCGTCCTGCATGGAGCGCATCGTCCATTCGGCCTTGCCGGTCATCGGATCGACGGGGATACGACGCAAAAATCTGAGCTTCTTGCCCTGGGCATCCTCACCCGTGACCAGCCTATCGAGATCCGGCGGATAGCCCCCGCTGTCGACCTTGGGCATAAAGGCGTGACGGTCGGCCGCGTCTTTGTAGGCGTCGATGGCGGCGCGCATCTGCCACAGGTCGTAGCGCAATTCTCTTTCTTTCTCCCGCTTCGCCTGAAAACGGGCCAGCGGAACGACGGCCGAGGCAAGAATGGCGAGAATCGCAACCGTGACAATCAACTCCACCAGGGTCAGCCCCGCCTGGTGAACTGCTGCGCTGCGCTGACGTAAGTTGCACTGCATACATGGGCCCTATTGCACGTGTACCGCGGTTTGCGAGCCGGCGATATTGACCGCTTGTTGTGCGCTGTTCTTCGCCGAAGCGCGGATGATCTGCAGGGCCGCGTCTCCCGCGGCGTTGGCTTGGAAGGTTAGAACGCAGACCGTTCCCGATCCGCTCACGCCGGCAACACCGGGTGGACGCGACGCCGAAATGACAACATTGCCCACCCCATCGTCGCGATGAACCAGCGCGATGGCTTGGCCATCATGACCGAGATAGTCGCCGGTGTCGACGTTGACCAGTGCCAGCTTGCTGTTGTCGTAACGCAACTGCATCGGTACCGAGAAGATGTCGTGGCCGCCGCTCAGGTCGACTGCGACCTTGAAAGTGCTGCCGACCTTTGGAGTGACGGGTGGCGGAATGATTTGCAGGGTCACGGAACCTGGTGCAGGTCCAGCCGCAGTTCCTGGTGGCACAGGTCCCGGCGTGGCGGCGCCGGCCGGTGACGCACCAGCTAGCGGCGCCGACGTATGGGGCTGCAGCCCCGGCGGCAGCCCATCCGTCCCACTCGCCTGTCCATTTGCCCGATTGCCCGGCGCTGAAATACGGCGTAACTCCACGTTGGTGCCCGTGCCCGTATCAACCTCCTGCAGATTCAAAGGGGTGATATCAGTGGCTCGAACCACATGCGGGGTCAGCATGAAAATGATTTCGTCGTCCGACACCTCATGCTGGTTGGAGCTGAAAATGTATTTCAGGATCGGCAACTCACCTAGGCCCGGCGTTCCGCCAATAGTGGTCAGATCCTGCTTCTGCAGGAACCCGCCCAAGATGTTGACTTCGCCTTCTTTCAACCGCACAACCTGATCGGCGGTGCGTTGGCTGATAATCGGCTCGGTAATGCCACCGATGTTGGTCGAGCCTTGCTCCTGCGAGGAGACGAGTTTGATCTTGAGCGTTACGTCGCGATCGTAGTGCACGATAGGCGTAATCTCAATCTCCACACCGACGTCCAGGTAGGTGAACTGCGTGTTCACCAGCGAGCTGACGACGGCAGTCGCCGCGCCGGTCTGGTAGGAGCCGGTAGCCACCGGGATGCGTTCGCCGATCTTCAGGTCGGCCTTCTGCCCGTCCGTCGCGCGGATACTGGGATTTTGCAACACCTTGGTGTCCGAGTCGGAGAGCAGAAAGTTGGCTGTCGCCGCGCCCACGGTCACCGCAAAGTTGGTGGCGTTGAGATGGGCAAGATTGTTCAAGGTCAGGTTGGTCGTGCTGCTGGTGGTCGTCCCGGTCGTAGTGCCGGTGGTTGTCCCGGTGGAAGTGGTGCTGGTGGCGTTGGGCGGTTGCAACTGCAGCCCGAAGCTGCCCGGAAGCTGCACGCCCAGGGTCCGCGTTTTGTCCCGGTTCACTTCCAGCAGGGCTACGTCTACCACCACCTCCGGACGTGACTTGTCCAGATCGTTGATGAGTTTTTGCGCCAGAAGCAGTTCATCCGGCGTAGCGCGCATCACGATGGCGCTCTGACTGGGCACTCCGTAGAGCTTGGCATTGACCAGCAGGTTGCGCAGCGCAGTCTGTATATCGTTCAGATCGTTCTGCTGGGCAGTGTTCGCCAGGTAGAAGGTCTGCACCGCCTCTTCCTCCAGCTCCTGGCGCTTGGCGCGGGTGTTCATGGCGACAAAGATGGTGTTGGAGGTGACCGGGTGCCAGAACGTGCCCGAAGATACGCCGACGATGCGCAAGGCGTCTAGAAGCGATACGTTGGCAATGTCTACCTGGATGCGCTTGGAAGTGTATTCAGGATCGAAGAGGACGTTGATCCCTGCTGCCTTGCCCACGGTCTGGTAGACAACCTTGCTGTCCTCCGTCATATGCAAGGTGAGCGGCTCATTGGAGATGGGTTTTAGCTGGACCGGGCTGCCTACCTCGGTTAGCTCCTCAGCCTTGTTCTCGGGAATCGAGGTTTCCTGGTTTGGCTTGACGGATGCGAGCTTGTCCCTCGCCTTCTCTATATCCTGATGGGCCAGCGCATTGCTGGGGTCGATCTCGAGGGCGCGCAAGAACTCGGTCACCGCACCGGTGGTGTCGTTCTGGGCGAGAAGCTTTTCCCCTCTGGTGACGTGCGCGGAGGCCGCCAGGAAGCGCAATCGCTCGTACGCTGTCTTATATCGGAGATTCTTTGGTTCGAGCTTCCAGGCCTGGTAATAGTCCTCGTAAGCCGTGATGGGATCGTCTTTGGCCTCGGCTGTCTGGCCGTTGGCATAAAGTGTTTTAGCTTTGGGAGTCGAACGTGCAAAGGAGCTGTGGCTCAAACAGAGGAGCAGAGTAAGCACAGTAACGGGGGCCCATTTATTTTGACAGCGATTCATCGCACTCCAGACAAGCCATACAACATGTTCTCTATTACAGCTTCGCGATGACGACCGTGTGAAAGGGATCCGCGAGGGGTGGCGTTCCTTGATAGGAGACCACGAACGGATTTGTCGCTCCCCGGATTTCCTGCATCGCTGCACCAGTCTAGAGCATTCAGGTGCGGCTTTCTTTGAGGAAAGCCGCATGCAGCTCTGTGGCCCGCTGCAGTTCCACAGGAAATCCGGGTTCGGTCTACTGCAATCGTGAAACCGCTGGGGGAGAAAACGACATATCCATAGACTCACAGAACGCGCTTTCGTCTCCAACTTAACCGGTCCTAAAGCAGCGCGTACTCGTCCCGGCTCAGGGCTTTTCTCTTTGCTAATATCGGCTGAGTATACCATTTGGGACAGCTCGGTTTGCGCTCCCAACTCACGTGCTAGCATGAAGATTCGTAACCAAATGTATGCCCCGCCAACCGAGTCAAACCACTGCTCCATCCCCTCAAAAATCGAAGCCTAGGGAACCGGTCGCGGCCGGTGAGCGAGATGCCGCGGTGAACCGGGCGGCCAGCCACAACTATTTCCTCCTGGACAAATTCGAAGCCGGCATAGCGCTCCGAGGCACAGAAGTGAAGTCGATTCGCGAGGGTAAGGCCAATCTCAAGGACGCGTACGGCATCATCAAGGACGGCGAAGCCTATTTGCTGAATGCGCATATTGGTCCCTACTCGCACGGAAGCTCGTTCAATCACGACTCGCTGCGTACCCGCAAGCTGTTGCTGCACCGTCAGGAATTGCAAAAGCTCATGGGGAAGACGCAACTGAAGGGTTTAACGCTCATACCCACCCGGCTTTATTTCCGCCATGGCCGCGTAAAGTGCGAGCTGGCGGTGGCCAAGGGCAAACAGGACTGGGACAAGCGGGAGACCGAACGGCGCCGCGAAGACGAGCGTGAGGCTCGGGCGGCTATCGTTCGCGCCCACAAGTAGAATCTAACCATCAGAATCTAATTGACTTAGGCATAATTATCATGAAGACGAAACTTGTATCCGCTAAGCTCGACCGCGTCGCCAGCCCGCTGCTGGTGATATTCGCCTTGGATACCGCAGAGAAAAAACAGGCGGCCAAACCGGGAATCAAGCTGTTGACGACGAGCAACAGTGGGCTGGCTAAGGCGATGGCGAGCGTTCTAAGCAGCGGCGAATTTGCTGCCGGAAGCTGCGACACAGTCCTGGTGCACTCCCCTGCCGGCTGCAAGGCGGAGCGCATCCTGCTCGTGGGCCTGGGCAAGCTCACCACCGCTGAAGTTCGTAAGGCAGCTGGCGCCGCAGTTCGCTTCGCCAAGCCGCGCAAGCTACGCGAGCTATCCCTCGCCATCCCTGAGGGGCTTGATCCGGCAGCCGCTGCACGGGCGCTGGTGGAAGGCGCTTACATTGGCGATTTCGATCCCGACACCTACCGCTCGGATCGGAAGGACCAGAGCATAGAGCAGCTCACCATCGTTGCGGGCAGCGGGGCAAAAGAGGCTCCCATCGAGGCTGGGCTGCGTGAAGGCGTGATCCTGGGCGAGGCGCAGAACTTTACCCGCAGCCTGGTCAACGAGCCGGGCAACGTAATGACCCCTACCGTGTTGGGCCAGAAAGCCACGGAAATGTGTGCCCAATATGGGCTGGCTTGTGAAGTGTATGGCGCCGACAAGCTCAAAGAACTGAAGATGGGTGCCTTCTGGGGGGTCACGAAGGGGTCGCAGGAGCCTCCTGCCCTGATCGTGATGACCTACGAGCCCAAGAGCGCGCCGGCGAAGCCAGTGCTTGGCCTGGTGGGTAAAGGGATTACCTTCGATACCGGCGGCATCTCCATCAAGTCCGCGGATGGCATGGAGAAAATGAAGTACGACATGGCTGGCGGGGCCGCGATGATCGGCGCCATGCAGGCCATTGCCCAATTAAAGCCGGCAGTCAAGGTAATCGGCATCGTTTGCGCCGCAGAGAATATGCCTTCGGGAACGGCCATGAAGCCTGGAGATATCCAGATCGCGATGTCCGGCAAGAGCATTGAGATTATCAACACCGACGCAGAGGGGCGACTTGTACTCGCAGACGGGCTGGCTTATGCCAAGAAACTCGGCGCAACCCACTTGATCGATGCCGCGACGCTCACCGGCGCGTGCGTGGTGGCTCTGGGTATGATCAATGCGGGCAGCTTCTCCAACGACGACGAAACTTACCGGCATTTCACCGATGCGTTCCAGATCTCGGGCGAGCGTTTCTGGCGCCTGCCGGTTGAGGACGACTATAAGGAATTCATTAAATCGAACATCGCCGACATCATGAACACAGGCGGAAGCCGCTGGGGCGGAGCCATTACTGCAGCAATGTTCCTGAAGGAATTTGCTGAGGACACGCCGTGGATTCACCTGGATATCGCGGGCCTGGCCTGGTCAGAAGAACAGAAACCATGGATGGCTAAGGGGCCATCCGGGTTTGCGGTCCGAACCATCACTGAATGGGTGCGCAGCTACGCAAAGTGAGATCGGACACCGGAAAGCGTCCGATCTCGACTGAGCTAGGACGCTGCTCTAGCTGGTTGTTTCTCCTGAGTCTGGTTCTGGGATGGCTTTCCGTGACTGAATTCCCGAATGAGCCGCTCGTTGAATGCCGGCAAGTCATCCGGTTTGCGGCTTGTGGTTAGGTTTCCGTCCGTGACAACCTCTTCATCGACCCAGTGACCGCCGGCGTTGCGAATATCAGTACGGATAGACGGCCACGACGTAAGGGTCTTTTTCTTTACTGCTCCAGCCTCGACCAGCATCCATGGGCCGTGGCAGATCGCACCGACAGGCTTGCCTGAGTTGAAGAACTCAGTAATAAAGGCGACCGCCTTGGGCTCGGTACGAAGTTTGTCGGGGTTGATTTGACCGCCCGGCAATACGAGCCCGTCATAATCAGCGGGTTTCGCCTCGTCCAGGGTCTTGTCCACCTTGGTGTTCTCCCCCCAGTCGGTAAACTTCCATCCCTTGATTTGGTCCGGCTTGGGAGAAATCACGTGCACGGTAGCTCCCGCTGCTTCCAGAGCCTTCTTGGGCTCCGTCAACTCCACCTGTTCGAAGCCATCTGTAGCTACGATCGCGATTTTCTTTCCTTGCAATTTTGCACTCATATTTTGAAACCCCTCGATTTCTCGTCTTACCTTTAGTGAGAGGCCCATTCCCTAACGCTCGTTGCCCACAGCAGGCGACCATTAAATGTAGATGAACATCGAGGTGCAGCAGGCATCTCGTGGCATGCTATCGACAACCCATGCTGTGAGGACTCACATGCCCTACCGAAAGAATCTTGCCATTTCCGCTACCGCGATTTTGTCAGCCCTCACTCTGCTGACCTCTTGCAATTCCTCGTCCAGCACGGTCGCGCTCAATGGAGCCGGCAGCACCTTCGTCAACCCGGTAATGGGCCGCTGGATTCAAGACTTCCAACAATCTCATTCGAATGTCCGCATCAATTACCAGTCGATTGGCAGTGGCGGTGGCATTCAGCAGGTGAAGTCGGGAACGATCGATTTTGGCGCCTCGGACGCTCCTCTGTCAGACCAGGACATGGCGCAGATGGCGCCCGTGATTCAAATTCCGGAATCCGCCGGCCCCGTATGCGTCACCTACAAACTGGATGGTCTCGATAAACCTCTGCAGCTTTCTTCCGACACGCTTGCGGGAATCTTTTTAGGAAAAATCACCAGTTGGCAGGATCCGCTGGTCAAAAAGGACAATCCGGGCGAGAACCTCCCCAACGCGAAGATCACCGTAGTTCACCGTGCCGAGAGCAGCGGCACCACTGCCGCCTTCACTACTTATCTTTCCGCGGTCAACCAGGACTGGGCACAACAGGTCAGCAAAGGCACCGCGGTTAAGTGGCCCACGGGAATCGGCGCCAAAGGCAGTGAAGGAGTTACCGGACAGGTAAAACAGTTGCCCGGCGCGATCAGCTACGTTGAATTGACGTATGCGACCCAGAACAAGCTGCCGGTGGCGGCGATCAAGAATCAAGCTGGAAACTACGTTCTACCCAGCACCGCGGGAACAACGGCGGCCATCGATGCGTTCAAGGATCAGTTGGCAAAGGATCCTCGGACGCCGATTGCCAACCCGCCGGCGTCCGCGCCAGACGCGTATCCTATTTCCACTCTGACCTTCCTGATCATTCCCAAAGACGGGAAGGACCCGCAGAAGCGCACGGCACTGAAGCAGTTCATCGTATACGTGGTTACGGATGGACAACAGGCTGCGAGCGGCTTGAACTACGCTCCTCTACCTGACGCGGTGAAACAGCAGGACGTGCATGCGTTAAGCCAGCTGACGGTCAACGGCAGCCCGATTCAGTGAGGGGACCGCCGACGACACAGACCTTGTCGTCAGTGTGATCTCACTTATGGAAATTGCCCTAAAGAGCGGTAGTGGAAAGTTGCAAATGGGAGAGGCGGAGGTGCGCGAGGCGGTCCGCGATCTGCGTCTGACCATCCTTCCCTTTATCCCCGAGCACGCCTACCGGCTATTCCGCTTTGCCGCCCCATCATCGCGATCCCTTCGACCGCATGCTGATCGCGACCGCACTAGCTGAAGAGATTCCGCTCATCGGATCGGATCGCCTCTTCAAGAAGTACAAGGGCCTCAAGGTGATTTGGGGATAACGAGACTACATGGCATCCGGGACGGCGACTCCCAACCACTCAAGGGAGCGGACCAAAGCGCGTTCGGCAACTGCGGCGGTGGCAAGCAAGAACTGCCGCCGCGCCGGATCCTCTTCGGTGAGGATGTGATGACGGTGATAGAAATTGTTGAAGAGCTGCGCCAGCTGGAACGCATGCTTGGCCAGGTACGCCGGTTCGGCGGCTGCGATACACTGCTCCAGCAATAAGCTGAGGCGGGATGCCATGATCCACAATTCCCAAAGACCGGTTGCTCCTTCACCCTCGAAGTAGTCCGCGGCATTGACTTCTGACAGCGCTGCATCGGGCGTGGTTCCCGCCTTGCGAAAAATATTGCGGGCGCGCACTACGGCGTATTGCACGTAGGGACCGGTCTCTCCTTCAAAACTAAGCGCCTCCTTGAAATCGAAAGCGATGACGCTGTTGCGCGTGAACTTGAGCATGAAGTAGCGCAAGGCGCCGACAGCAATCTGGTGCGCGATCCCCTGCCGTTCCTCCTGGCTGCGCTGCGGATGGCGGCTGTCGACTTCCTCTTTAGCCGCTGCCGTGAGCCTATCCAGCAACGCATCGGCTTTCACCCCAAAACCCTTCCGCCCCGATACTTCAATGAAAGAACGGCCCTGGTCTTCCTCAGAAATCTGATAGCCAAGCTCGAGCGCGCAACGCGGCGTCAACGCCACCATTTCATAAGAAAAATGAGTGTAGTGCTCCGCGGCTTCGGTGTATCCCATGCCACGCAACGCTTCAATCACGTTTGCCTGCGGGTCGGCCTGGCGGCTGTCGATAACGTTGTAAATCGCCTGCGCACCGCCAAAGTCGGGGTGATGCGCTTCGCCTTTCTCGGTCGAGATCCAGCACATGTGATCGTTGTAGGCAAAGAAGGGGGCGTAGCCGAAATCTCGGCCCAACAGGCCAAACTTCCACAGGTGATAAGCAATGTCCTTGCCCACGTAGGTAACGGTTCCGTTGGAACGGACGATCACCTTGGCGTCTTCGTCCACCGCCCCGTCGTCTTCTGCGGCCGCGGCGCCCGTCGACGCGCGTCGCATGACCCAGCACCCCTGGTTCTTACCCTCGGTCTCCAGATAGACGACGCCCTTGGCCTTCAACTGGGCAAAGGCGAGGTCCCAAAACTTGAGATGGAGGATCTCACTTTCGCGGGGCAGAAAATCATATTCGATGCCCAGACGTAGCATCGTCTCGAGATGCCGCCGCAGGATCGCGGTCGAAAGCAGGTCGGCGATTTCCGCGGTCTCGTTGCCCCCAGCCTCGATGGCGTGCAGGGTTTCCAGGCGAATGTTCTTCCGTTCTTGCTTCTCCGGATCCGGCGCCTCATACCACTGCGAAACCCGCGCATATAGATCCCAGCAGTAGTCGTCAATGCGTTGCCCCTGCGCCTTGAGATCGGCCAGCAACTGCTTGACCCCGGCAAGATCAAGGTGTTCAAAGTGGGTGAGACCGACCACCACATCGGCGACTTGGACACCAGTGTTGTCGATGTAGTTCTGCACATCCACCCGCTGTCCGGCAGCGCGCAGCAGGCGCACAAAGGTGTCGCCCAGAATGGCGTTGCGCAGGTGACCGATGTGCGCAGCCTTATTTGGGTTGATGCTGGTGTGCTCGACCAGAGAATGAAGATGGCTTTGTTCTTCTGGGGTATCGCCGCGGGCGATCTGACGCGCAGCCTCCTGGCGGTCAAGCTTGCCGTTGATGTAGCCGGCGCCGGCAACGGCAAACGATGCGAACCCTTCCAGCGGCATCAGATCGGCGACCAGTTCCCCGGCGATCGCCCGAGGCGATCGCTTGAGCCGGCGGGCCAGCTCGAACGCAACGGGCAGCGCGTACTCGCCCATCTCCAGATCGGGCGGCTGCTCGATGGCGATCTGCGGAAGCTCGATCTGGTATTTGGCCTGAAGAACCGAGCGGAGGCGCTCGCGAAGAAGTCTCTGCTGTTTGCGATACACGCAAAACCCCTGATTTTCTTGCCGATTCTAGCAGAAGGCCCCGGATTTCCTGTACGCGGCTCCCGCCAGGCATTGCCTGCTAAGATTGATGTGGGTGCAGCGTTTGCGATGCACTCGCTTCACCGCCTTGCTCATGTCCGATACTCCCAAGTTTTACATCACCACTCCGATCTACTATGTGAATGCCCGGCCCCACATCGGCCACGCATACACCACGGTCGTCGCCGACGCGATTGCCCGGCGCCAGCGCGCCCTGGGCGTTGAGACATGGCTTCTGACCGGCACAGACGAGCATGGGCAGAAGATCGAACGGTCGGCCCGTCAGGCAGGACAGACGCCACAGGAATTTGCGACCGCAGTGTCGAGCCAGTTCCGCACCCTATGGGATCGCATGGGGCTGAGCTACGACGACTACATTCGGACCACGGAGGAGCGCCACCGCAAGGGTGTCCAAAGGCTCTTCCGGGTGCTGCAGCAGCGCGGCTTTATCTACAAGGGCAGCTATACCGGCCAGTATTGCGTATCCGACGAGCTGTACGTCGATGCGCCGCCCGGTTCTCCCTGCCCGGACTGCGGGCGCATCACGGAGACGGTGAGCGAAGAAAATTACTTCTTCAAGCTCTCCGCCTTCGAGCGCAAGCTGCTCGAACTATACGAAGACAATCCGCAGTTCATCCGCCCCGAGGCCAGACGGAACGAGGTCATCTCGTTCGTGCGCGGTGGCTTGAAAGACCTATCCATCAGCCGCACCAGCTTCGACTGGGGCATCCCGGTGCCAGGCGACGAAAAGCACGTGATCTATGTGTGGATGGATGCGCTGGCCAACTACATCACCGCGCTTGGCTATGGCAGCGATGCACCCCGGGACCAGGAGCGCTTTGCGCGCTTTTGGCCTGCCGACCTGCACCTGGTTGGCAAAGAGATTATCCGCTTTCACTGCGTCTACTGGCCCGCCTTCCTCATGGCTGCCGACCTGCCGGTACCCAAGAGCGTGGTAGCCCACGGCTGGCTGCTGTTTGAGCAAAGCAAGATGTCCAAGTCGCGGGGAAACATCGTGCGCGCGGAAACCATCGTGGAGACGCTGGGCGCCGATGCGCTGCGCTACTTCCTGATGCGCGAAGTGGTCTTCGGGCAGGACGGCAGCTTTTCCTTTGACGCCCTGGTGCAGCGCTACAATGCCGACCTGGCGAACGGGTACGGCAACCTGACCAGCCGGGTCCTGGCCATGATCACCAGGTATTTCGACGGAGTCGTGCCGGCGGGAGAGGCCGAACCGCGGGTCGTGACCGCCGCCGACCGTGCGGCACGCGAGTTTGCCCAGCACTTCGAAGCGCTCGATTTTTCCCGCGCACTTGAGGCTCTATGGGCTTTCGTCGCGGTGGTCGACGGCTATATCACCGAAAAGGCTCCCTGGAAACTGGGGGCTGCGCTGGGTGCGGCACAGGATGAGGCTACACGCAGTTTGCTGGCATCCATTCTTTACACGTGCGCCGAAGCCTTGCGCATCATCACAGCTCTGGCCTATCCGGTTCTACCTGAAGCAGCGACGCGCATATGGGCGCAGCTGGGACTCGGCGATATTGCCCACGCAGATCTCAAGGATCTGCGCTGGGGGCAATTGGCGCCCGGAACCAAACTCGGTCAATTGGGCCCTATCTTTCCCCGGGCAGAAAAGGACACAGTCGAACGCATGAACGAATTGGAGACCAAGAACGTGGGCAAGAGCGCAGAAGCAGAGCCCGCAGCCACGCCGGAAGCTACTGTGCCGGATCCCCACCCCGCTCCTGTAGCGGAGAAGCAGGCAACAGCCATCGCAGCATCGGAGGCGACCGGGAGCGTCGTTGCCAAGGCGCCTGCAGCGTTGACGTCGGCCGCTTCTGTAGGGACTACGACTCAGCCAGCCCCACCTGCGGACAAACCGGCGACGATCACCATCGACGACTTCGCCAAGGTTGAGTTGCGCGTAGCACAGGTAATGGTAGCGGAACCGGTGAAGGGCGCCGACCGGCTATTACGACTGGAAGTGAACCTGGGCGATGAGGTGCGGCAGATTGTGGCTGGAATCGCCGGCGCCTACGAGCCGGAGAAGCTCATCGGCCGCAAGGTCG
Organism: uncultured Acidobacteriaceae bacterium; assembly: GCA_963743365.1. Taxonomy (GTDB): domain Bacteria; phylum Acidobacteriota; class Terriglobia; order Terriglobales; family Acidobacteriaceae; genus PALSA-350. Next base: position 593,813 of record CAVUQE010000001.1, on the reverse strand, counting down.
TGATCGTGGCTAACCTGCAACCCAGAAAGTTGCGCGGCTTGGAGTCGAATGGAATGATCGTAGCGGCGTCGCTGGGAGAGAAGGGCAAGCCTGTTCTGGCCGGCTTCCTGGAAGATGTCGAAATAGGCGCGCGGCTCAAATAGACTGTCAAGCACCAAGGAGTGGCGCTGGTCGACTCACACGCACATCTGGATAGCCCGCGGTATGACGCCGATCGGGAGGAGCTGTTGCAACGCGCATGGCAACAGGGGGTTCGGACCATCCTGTCTATTGGCATCGGTGAGGGGCCTGACACCATGCAGCAGGCGCTGGAGTTGAGCCGCAACTTTGCCGGCAAACCGGCGATCCCCCGCATCCTGGCTACAGCAGGCATTCATCCCCACGAGGCGCAACTCGCCGGCCAGGCCGCCTTGGCTAAATTGGACGATTTGCTGGCCAACCCGGAGGTCCTGGCCGTAGGCGAGATCGGACTGGATTATTATTATGACCACTCGCCTCGTCCGCAGCAAAAACAGGCCTTTGCGCAACAAATGGAGGTGGCCGCGGCAAAGCGGCGCCCGATCATCATTCACTGCCGGCCCTCCGATGGCAGCAGCAACGCCTGGGACGACACGCTGGAGATGATTGAGACTGCCTGGGTGCCGACCAACCTGGGCGGCATCCTGCATTGCTTTACGGGCGAGTGGGAGCATGCCAGGCGAGCCTTGGATTGCGGGTTCCTCATCTCATTTGCAGGCAATATCACCTTTCCCCGGGCAGAAAACATACGCGAGGTGGCCGCCAAGGTACCGTTGGACCGGATGCTGATTGAAACCGATGCCCCGTTTCTTGCGCCCCTCCCTCATCGCGGCAAGCGCAACGAGCCGGCATGGGTGGGCCGGGTAGCAGATAAGGTAGCGGAAGTGCGCGGCTCCACGGCAGAGCAGATCGCTTCCAGCACTGCCAACAACTTCTTCCGTTTTTTTGGTGTGGAGCCGGACGCGGCGTCATAGGTTCGGGGTAGTCAACAGTTTTTGCGCTCATAATCGAGGAAGGACACCACCATGGCGGCAGACAACTCGTTCGATGTGATCAGCAAGGTCGACGTTCAGGAAGTAAAAAATGCGATGGATCAGGCCATTAAGGAAGTGCGGACGCGCTTCGATCTCAAGGACTCCCACTCCGAAATCAAGCTGCTGGAGGGGGACGAGGCCATTGAGTTGGCCTCCTCGGACCAGTACAAGCTAAAGGCGGTCACTGAAATTCTGCAGCAAAAGTTCGTCAAGCGCGGCGTCTCCTTGAAGGCCCTCGAATATGGCAAGATCGAACCGGCCTCGGGATCCAGCGTGCGCCAGAAGATCACCCTGCAGCAGGGGATCCCCGGAGAAAAAGCCAAGGAGATCGTCAAACTAATCAAGGAATCGAAGAAAAAGGTCCAGGCATCCATTCAAGGCGATACAGTGCGCATAACCGGCAAGGATCGCGATACTCTACAGGAGACGATTGCACTGCTCAAGGGTCATGACTTCGGCATCGACATGCAGTTCACCAATTACCGGTCTAACTAGAGCGGTTGACCGGGGTGGTATAAAGCAATTTTGTGTCGCAATACCGGTGCAAAGCTTTTCTGAGTTCAAGAAACAGCACCTGGAGAGTGAGTGAGCACACAAGCGATAGCGACGGCGAAGGAAGTCTTCGATCTGCTGCGCGACGACTTGAGCGCCATCGAGACCGAGTTGGTGCGCGATGCCGTCTCCAGTGTTGGGGCTATCACCGATATCGCCGACCACTTGCGCGAAGGCGGGGGCAAACGCATTCGCCCTTCCCTGCTGCTGCTGGCGGCAAAATCGCTTGGCTATCACGGCCAAGGCACGGTGCGCCTGGGCGCCGTGGTGGAGATGGTGCACACCGCGACCCTGGTGCACGACGACATTATCGATGGGGCTGACACCCGTCGCGGCCGGCCCTCGGCCAATACCACGTGGGGCAATGCGAAGTGCGTTCTGGCTGGTGACTGGCTCTACATGCAGGCCTTCCACATCGCCCTGCAGGAGCGCAACTTCAAGGTCCTTGACTTGTTGATCGGCCTGACCCAGCAGATGGTCGAGGGCGAGTTCGTGCAAATGGAAAAGCTCGGACGGGTGGTCGGCGAAGCCGAATACTACGATCTGATCGACCGCAAAACCGCCTGCCTGTTCGATGTCTCGATGCGGCTGGGAGCGGTCCTGGCCGGGGCCAGCGAAGAGACTGAAGAGCAGTTGGGGGAGTACGGACGCAACCTGGGCATCGCCTTCCAGATCGTCGACGACGTGCTCGACCTGACAGCCACTGAGCGCGTGCTGGGCAAGCCAGTGGCCAGCGATTTACGAGAGGGCAAGGCCACATTGGCCGTGGTCCATGCGTTAGAGCACGGAACGGCACACGAGCACGAAGCCATCCGCCGGGTGCTCGAAGATCTCAGCTTCGAGCGCACCAGCCATCAGGAGGTGCTGGCCATCCTGAACAGGCATGGATCGGTGCAGTACGCCCTTACGGCTGCCTTCCAATACGCCGAAGTGGCCCGTGCGGCCATCGCCGGGTTGCCCGAGTCCGACTACAAGCGGGCTCTGCTGTGGATGCCGGACTTTGTTGTCGCCCGCGACAAGTGACCGGCGGATGCCAGAAATGGAAACTCCAGCGAAGATCCCCATTCGCGTGCTGGTAGCCAAACCAGGTCTGGACGGTCACGATCGGGGCGCCAAAGTCATCGCCCGGGCCCTACGCGATGCCGGAATGGAAGTGATCTACACCGGTTTGCGCCAAACCCCGGAGATGATCGTCAATGCCGCGCTGCAGGAGGATGTCGACTGTATCGGCCTAAGCATCCTCTCCGGTGCGCACAACGTGATCGTTCCCCGCGTCCTGGGGTTGCTCAAGGAGCGCGGGGCGACCGACATCCTGGTTGTTCTGGGCGGCACCATCCCGAAGCACGACATCGATGCCCTGAAGGCGCAAGGAGTAGCCGAGGTCTTCGGCCCGGGCACATCGCTCGAAAGTACCGTGGCCTTCATCCGCACGCACATCAAGCCGCGCGATATTCCCACATATTGAAATTCATGACGCTGCAAAGATAAAACCGCCTCGCCCGCCTCGCCACCCCCACCAAGGTGACCTATGCGGCTCTCCCTAAAGAAAGCCGTATGAAGTTCGCCAACGCCACTAAGTTCAGCAGGAAATCCGGGGGAGCGGAGCGGACCTGCGGTTTCACCTTCGCGGACATGCGAATGTGGCGGCCATAATACATGCCGTAACGGGACTGAATTCGTGAGTAAACTCAGCACTTATTGCGGAAGTTACTGTGTCCGATTCGTCGTCATATCAGTGGCATTTAAAACTGGCTCCGAAACGCGCCCATGGCGGCGATGATTAGCAAATGCGCGGCCTTTACTTCATATGGCACAGATACTGTTTCTTAGCTGCGACGCCCCAGAACAATCAAAGATCAACCACGGATCAATCATCACAGTCGCGGATCTCGACTGGGTTGAATCCACAGGTTATCCACACTGTGGATAACTTAGTAACCTGCCGGGGTGAGGACCTTCGGAAATCCCTGGCAAGACCGCCGGAACAGGAAGTAACCCACCCCGTTCAGGGCCAGCATGACAAAGCCGGCGAGCAGGAAACCGGGGTTTTGCTGCCTGAAGCAGAACCAAGCCACCCAACAAGTAACCAGGTGAAGCAGAAGTATCCAAACCAGGCGGACGCTTCGGAGATCGCAAGACATGACGATAAACCAGGGCAGTACGACAAAGTAGAGAGGCCAACCATACTCAACCAGGCGGTCTGCGCTCGCCCCAAGAAGCGGCGTCATCAGAACGCTGATGACGCCGTAGACGATGCAAAAGCGAAAGACGATGATCATGCCGGGAGTGAGTTTTAGATCCCGCCCATGACCGGAGAGTACAGGCACCATCCTCCGCCAGAGAGCAACCGCCAGCGCCGGGCCGATCCCGAAGATGCCAAACCAGGCGAGCAGCAGGCGGCCTGGCCCCCAACGGTCAGGCTGGCAAACTCCGATCGCTCGAATTGCGCCAAGAGGACGCGGCAGCGCTGTGACCCAGGTAGGGTTGCACTCCGGTAACGTATTGCTCCAGAGCGGCAACCCAAGAACATTCTTGAAGAAACTCCAGAAGAGTTTGCCCAGGATATAGCTTCCGCCGCTCAAGCCGTGGACACTGGCGGGAGCGGAATGGCCGTAGTGACGGCTGACCAAAACGCCGGCGGCCATGGCCAGAACCCCGATCGCGGCGGTGCGAAGCGGAATGCGTCGCCAGCAGGCAAAAATCAAACATAGGGCCAGCAAGAGAGTGGACTCGCGCGCCAGGTACGCGGGAAAGAGCAGGAGCAAGGCCAGTCCGTTGTAGCCGAAGAATAGACACAGCAGGATAGCTGCAAGGAGGGTGGCATGTAGCAGGTCGGGCAGATAGTAATCGTGAAAAATATCGGCCCAAAAAGGCATCAGGAAAACTGCTGCAAAGATCCCAATGGGAGCCCGCCAGGACCACAGCAGTCCTGCGACCAGGGCAATCAACGCCACCAGGCAAACGATGCCCAGAATCAGGAAGCCGGTGTCGACGCCGAGACCAGTGACGCGGCCCAGCCAGCCGGCCGTGGCCGGGCCCAGAATACGGGCGGAGAAGGGCGCAGGAACGGCGTCACGCTGGCCGAGGGCGAGCAGACGGTATTGACCCGCATCGGGCGCGTAGGTGGCGCCTGGCAGGCCGAGCAGGATGGCAAAGCACAGGCACCCGGCAGAAAAAAGCACAACGCCTAGGGCGCGGGACATGAATGCAGGTTAGATCATTTCTTCCGCCGGGGTAATAAGCGAGCAGATGCGCGGCAGGAAAGGGACCGTCAGGACGACGCAACGAGAAATTGCTGCAGAACGGCCACATACTTCTGGGGCAATGGCACCTTGCGCAAAGATCGGTTGACGGTAACGTGGGTGGTTTCGCCTTCGGCCAGCAGGGTGGGCGGGACGCCATCGCCCTCTGGACGAAGGAGGCGATAGCCGAATTTGATGACCGAGCGCCGCATCGCTAAAACGCTGGTCTCGAGCAGCAACTGGTCATCATAGCGAGCGGGAGATTTGTAGCGGCAATTGGCTTCGACAACCGGAATATGGCAATCGTCGTCGATCTCCATCTGTTTGTAATCGAAGCCGAGCTGGCGCAGCAGCTCGACCCGGCCGACCTCGAACCAAATGAAGAAGTTGGCGTAATAGACGACGCCCATCTGGTCGGTTTCGGCATAACGCACGCGGATTCTCGTTTGGGAAACTGGCATGGGTGAGCTAAGTGTAGCGGAGAGAATCAACCGCAGATCGCTACTCTACCCGCTCGGCGTAGAGGGAAGAGCGCACCGCAGGTCCCTTCGCTTCGGTCCGATCGGGATGACAATTTTGTTGCGCCATCGACTCCTAACTCGGTTAACCGGAGCTGAGGCCAATTCCTACCAATAAATTGTCATCCGACCGAAGCGAAGTGGAGGGACCTGCGGTTTCTTCCCCCGTACTCACACAGACCCGGAAGTACGGGGGGTATCAATCCCAAAGATGATCTGCTTGCCCTGGCGTGCCGTGGAAGTTGCCGTGGAACCTGCGCCTTTCCCTCTAACAGGCGCAACTCTGCGTCCCACCCCTAGGGCTTGAGCTTAGTAAAGACCTGGAGTTTCGAGATGTCGTTGAACATTACGAACGCGGCAAAGATCAGCAGCACGACGAAGGCCGCCTGGTAGATCCGCTCCTTGAACTCCTGGTTCAGATCGCGGCGCATCACGCCTTCAATGAGCAGCAGCACAATCACGCCCCCATCCAGGATCGGGATGGGCAACAGATTGAAGATGCCCAGATTGAGGCTGATGATGGACATGAGCCCGATAATGGGCTGCCAGCCGGGTTCCTCCATCGCTTGTCCGGTTTGCCGGGCGATGCCGATCGGCCCGCTCAGATCCTGCACCGCAAAACGCCGCGTGACCATACGTTGCAGGACTTCAATGATCAGACCGGAATAGCGGAGGTTGAAACGAACCGACTGGTGGAAGGCCTGGGGAAACGGCAGCTGCTGGATCTTGAAAGGCGGCACGTTGGGGGCAAAACCGATGCGATAGAGTTTGTGCCCATTGGGTTCGTCCGCCATGACGGGCTGCAAATCAACCTGGAATGTTTTGCCGTCGCGCAAGACCGTTAGTTGGATGGGGTGGCCGTTATCCTGCTGCAGAAAGGCAAGCATGGCGTCGACCGAATGGAGAGTTAAGCCATTGACTGAGAGAATCTGGTCGCCGGCCTTGAGGCCAGCCTTGGCAGCCGGCATTCCGGCCTCAATCTGGCGTACCTTGATTGGATAGTCCTGCATGCGGGGTACGAAACCAACCGTGTCGAAGTCAAAGTCGTCCGACCCGTGGGGGGTAGGAATCGCCAGCTGGGTGCTGACGGTTTGTCCATCGCGTCTGACGTCGACTGGAACAGTTTGTCCCACGTTGAGTGCAGCCCGGACCGAGACCTGTTCCCAGCTTGGATTGTAGACATTGTCGAAGCGGGTCATGACATCGCCCGCCTTCAGCCCTGCAGCAGCTGCGGCGGTGTGATCGGAAACAAAATCGATATTCGCCGGTTGGCCACGAAAAGCCTCAACCTCGTTGTGCATCATGTAAAAGCCAGTCATGAGCAGTAGAGCGAGCAGAAAATTCGCAACCGGACCGGCCAGACCAATGAGAATACGCTGCCAACGGGGATGGGCGCTGAATTCAGCCGGGTCGCCGGTGGACTCTTCGCCCGGAGTTTCTCCCGACATTCTGACGTAGCCGCCGAGGGGCAGGAGGCTGAGCCGGTAATCGGTGTCTCCGTGGCGGAAACCGAAAAGACGTTTGCCGAAACCCACGGAGAAGACTTCGACCCGTACGCCACACAACTTGGCAACTGCAAAGTGGCCGAACTCGTGCACCAGGACCATGATGCCAAGCACAACGAGCATGGAAACCGTACTGGTCAGGAAAAAGGACATAGTAATCCGCTCATTTACCTCTCTGCCGGATCCAGCGCGGGTTGCCGGAGCACCGAACTACCGGAGTATTGACTGGGATGAACCGCCTGCGGTGAGCATTTTTCCACGCTACCGGTGAACTTTGCCGCGACGGTTAGATGCTTTCTCTCTGGCCCAAAGCGCACGCATCGAAAAACATTCAACGCAACACCGGCGAAAATCCGGCAACTACACTGCGCGCGATCCGCCGCGCTTCCTCGTCTAGCTGAAGCACTTCCTGGATAGTTTCAGGATGCCTCAAAGGCGTTGCCTCAAGAACTCGTTCAATTGTACGCGGGATGCCGGTGAATGGAATGGTGCCTTCGAGGAATGCCCCCACAGCCACCTCGTCCGCCGCATTCAGCGCGATGCACGCGGCACCCCCGGATTCGGCTGCCTGGTAGGCCAGTTGAAGGCAGGGAAATCGTTCAAAATCAGGAGGCTGGAAGCTCAATTGCCCCAAAGCCGCCATATCGAAAGTGAGCTCGCTCGGCACCCGTTCTGGAAAGCTCATGGCGTAAAGAATCGGGAGCCGCATATCGGTAACGGAAATTTGCGCCAGGATGCTGCCATCCACAAACTCCACCAGTGAATGTACGGTCGATTGCGGATGTACGGTAACCCGGACGGCGGACGGGGCGAGATCGAAAAGACGGCAGGCTTCGATGATTTCCAGGCCCTTATTCAGCATGGTGGCGGAGTCGATGGTCACCCGGCGCCCCATGATCCAGGTGGGATGCCGTAGCGCCTGCTCCACCGTGACGTACTGGAACTGATCCAGGGGAAGCTGCCGGAAGGGGCCGCCCGAAGCGGTCAACCAGATGCGGCGGACTTCCTGGGCGGTTCCCCCACGCAGGCACTGGTGAATAGCGTTGTGCTCGGAGTCAATCGGCAGTAGGGGCACGTTGCCGCTGCGCGCCAGGCGGGTGAGGATCTCTCCGGCAGCGACCATAGCTTCTTTGTTAGCCAATCCAACGGGTTTCCCCGCGGCCACAGCGGCATAGGTAGCTTCAAGGCCGGCCAGACCGACGATCGCCGAAACCACGAAATCGACCCGGGATAGCGTGGCCGCATAAACCGTTCCCGCAGTGCCGTGGACTACCTCGATGCCCCTCAAGTCGGCTGCCTGAAGCCGCGCGGCCAGGCTGCAGGCCAGTGTTTCCGTAGCCATCGAAACCACCAGCGGTCGCCAGCGCTGGCATTGGGCAAAGGCTAGATCCACATTGACGCCCGCAGCCAGCGAAGCGACCGCGAAGCGCTCCGGATAACGCTCAATGATAGAAAGGGTGCTGGTTCCGATGGAACCGGTAGAACCGAGGATGCAGATGTGCTTCAACGCAAGCTGACCCGCTGGAAATACTCCTGAATCCATTGAGCGTACCACAGCGCTGGCGCGGCCAGCAGGAGCGCGTCGATGCGGTCAAGGATACCTCCATGGCCCGGAAGCATGGCGCCCGAATCCTTTACCCCGGCGCCGCGCTTGATCGCGGACTCAACCAAATCGCCCACTTGGGCGAAGAGATTCAAGACCACGGCTAGCCCAAGCCAGCGGGCCAGCGGACCGGCAAAATGGAGGGTGAAGATCGCCCTGGTTTCAAGCGCGTGAGAGAGCGCTACCAACGCCACGGCGATGAGCAGGCTGCCGGCCAGCGAAGCCGCGCTTCCCTCCCAGCTCTTGTTAGGGCTGACGCGCGGCGCAAGCTTGGTGCGCCCGAAACTGCGGCCGACATAGAGGGCTGCCGTGTCGCCCGTCCACACGATGCAGAAAAGGAAGATCAACAGCGAACGGCCATCCTGCTGGGCCCAAACCAACGGTATGGTGGCGAGGGTCAGGCCGATGTAGATCAGGCAGAAAACTGAGAAGGCGGTATCAGGCAGCACGCGTTCGAGGGGTGAGCGAAAGCTGCACACCACCAGCAATACCAGACTGCATAGGCCGATCGCCGGCAAGATCAGAAAGCGATCCTGGAAGGTCGCGGCGAAGAGGGTAGCAATGGCAATTAGCACCAGGCTGCGCGGGGTGCGCGACCCGTGCGCATCGGCGATGGAGAGGTATTCCCATGCGGCAAGCCCGGCCACCAAAGCCGTTGCCGCGACCACCAGAAAAAAGTATCCCCGCAACAGGAGCAGCAGTACCAGGGGTATAAGGACCGCGGCCGTGATGACCCGTTTCATAATTTCAAGCAAGCATACACGACCTGATATGATCTAGCTTAAGCTAGCTGGAGTGACGCCATGGCAGAAGTAGGAGCGTTTGAGGCAAAAAACAAGTTGAGTGCTTTGTTGGATCGTGTGGAGAAAGGTGAAGAGATCGTCATTACCCGTCATGGGAGGCCGGTAGCCAAGCTCGTGCCCACCAACGGGGGGGTCGATCGCTCTCAGGCCCAAGCGGCATTGCAGCGCATGCGGGATCGAGCGGTCCAAGCCGGACTGGGGGCTTTCGACTGGGAGACTCTCAAGGCAGACCGCGACGCCTCCCGGCCGTGAGCGTGGTCCTCGATAGTTCGGCTACGTTGGCATGGTTTTACGCTGCCGAAACGACGCCTGCCATCCGCCAAGTCTTTGAGCTTCTCATCAAAGACGGCGCTTGGGTTCCTTCTCTGTGGCGGCTCGAGGTCGCCAATGTTCTAGAGATGGGTATTCGCCGTGGACGCCACAGTGTCGCTTTCCGTGATGCGACTTTGGCTGATCTGTCATTGTTACCTATCAACCTGGATCCGGAAACAGATCGGCAGGCCTGGGATGCCACTTTGCAGTTGGCGCATCGTCATCGACTGACTTTGTACGACGCTGCCTACTTAGAGTTGGCAAACCGCCGCGGATTGCCGTTGGCTACCCTGGACAATGATCTGCGCACGGTCGCCAGCACCGAGGGTGTACGCCTGCTGGGAAGGTGAGATACGAACTCGCGGGGTTCTCCAGTCTGGCTCACTTCCGGATTGGACCTTTCAACAGAGGACGCCAGCGGGAACCGAATATGACGCCATTCGGCAGGACTATCAGAGGCTTCTCGAGGATGGACTTCTGCTTGGCGGAGCCACACAAACGCTGATGACAAGGTGCTCCCGGAATTCAAGCGCCGCTAAAACGCTCCCTGTAGGCAGGCTCTGGTTCCGTGTAGCCTGCTATTCGGGAGAGACGTTGAAGCCCTCTTCTGGAAACGGCGGCTGGAACCAGCGAGCTATGGCTGAGAACTCTTCTTCGGATGTCGTCGCAAAATAAAGTCCTTCTGGCTTTGTTTCGTTCCGGATCTTTAGCCGTGCCAAACACTCATCTTCAGGGACGTCCAAGTAGTGCAATACATGATTCACCTCCGCCTCTTCAAAGAGAGAGCGAACCCACTTCCGTTCCACTTGGGTATTTCCAGCGAAGTCGAGAATTACGGACGTTCCGGCTCTCAGTATTTGAATCACGAGTGGCCCGATCACAGAGCGGCACCGACGCGACCACTTAAGATAGTCTTCAAAATTGGAGATTCCATCGCTTAGCTGTGCTAACCAGACGTCTTCGCAGATCAGTACGACACCTTCCTGATCTGCAAGCCTGCGTGCCAACGTCGTCTTGCCAGAAGCCAGCCGGCCCGAAATGAAATGTAACATTGCCTCGCGCTCGCTCATCTGGGATCTCCCCAAGCAGAATAATCCTCCCGCAGCTCAACGACGCGTTGGGGAGATTCAACAAGTCCCGACCAGTCTCCGACTTGGAGGGCGAAAGCCGCGGATGCATGTTCCGGAGGCGATTTTGCGCACAGCTGCCGTCGCTGAAGGTGTCCTTCTGCCGGGAATGTGAGATACGGGTCGCTCACCCTTAGGTTTGGATCACTCCGGGGTTGAACTTCTTGACTTCAGGATTGAGAGCCACGGCCTGGAGCGCGGTCAACAACACATCCCGCGTCTTGGCTGGATCGATGATGGCATCCACCCAGAGCCGGGCCGCTGCATAACGACAGTCGGTCTGCTCATCGTAGGCCGCCTTGATGGATGCGAAAACCTGGCTCTTTTCCTCTTCACTCAACTGCTTGCCCCCACGCTCAAGCTGCCGGATTTTTATCTCCACCAGCGTGCTGGCCGCGGAGGCGCCGCTCATCACCGCATAGCGAGCGGTGGGCCAGGCAAAGATGAATCGCGGGTCGTAAGCCTTCCCGCACATAGCATAGTGGCCGGCACCAAAGGAACCGCCAAGAATCACCGTGATCTTGGGCACGGTGGAATTGGATACCGCAGAGACCATTTGCGCGCCGGCGCGGATAATGCCGCTCCACTCCGCATCACGCCCCACCATGAAGCCGTTCACGTCGTGAAGAAAAATTAGTGGGATCAGGTTCTGATTGCAGTCCATGATGAAGCGCGCTGCTTTTTCGGCACTCTCGGCGTAGATCACGCCGCCGAACTCAACCCTCTTCTCCCCCGTCTGGCTGATATGCGTCTGATGGGTCTTCTGGTTGGCCACAATTCCCACCGCGAAGCCGCCGATCCGCCCGTACCCGCAAAGCACTGTCTTGCCATAATCAGATTTGTATTCGTCGAATTCCGAACGGTCGACCAGCCGGGCAATCACCTCGTGCATGTCGTAGCTGTGGCTCGCGCCCTTGGATGGGTCCGGATCGAGCAGGGTGTGGAGTTCCTGCGCAGCAAACTTCGGCGCATCCCGTTGTGGATCATAGGGCGCTCGATCGAATGGCGCCGCTGGGCCATGGCCGAGCCGGGCGACCAGCGATCGCAGCCTGGCCAGGCAAAGATGGTCGTTTGGCTCCTTGAAGTCAACTGTGCCCGAGATCTCGGCATGCATGGTGGCCCCGCCCAGCTCCTCGGCGGAGTATTTCTGGCCAATTGCCGCCTGCACCAGCGCCGGCCCGGCCAGAAAAAGCCCACTGCCCTCGGTCATCAAAACATGATCGGTCATGACCGGAAGATATGCCCCACCGGCCACGCACATGCCCATAATGGCCGTGATTTGCGGGATGCCCTGTGCACTCATCACGGCGTTATTGCGGAAAATCCGTCCAAAGTCGTCCTGATCGGGAAATACATCCTCTTGCAGAGGCAAGAAAACCCCAGCAGAGTCAACTAGATAGATGGTCGGGATCCGGTTCTCCAGGGCGATGGTCTGGGCCCGGAGAACTTTTTTGGCGGTCATGGGGAAGAAGGCGCCCGCTTTGACAGTGGCATCGTTGGCGATAACCATCACCAGCCGCCCCGCGACCTTCCCTAAGCCTGTCACCACCCCCGCGGCCGCCGCGCCACCCCACTCCTCATACATGCCGAAGGCGGCAAAGAGGCCAAACTCCAGGAAATCTTCCCCGGGGTCAAGCAGCAAGGCCAGCCGTTCGCGAGCCGTCAGACGCTTCTTGCCGTGCTGCGCCTCAATAGCCTTGGGGCCTCCGCCCTCACGGATATCCTTCTCCTGCTGCCCTAAGACCAGCAGCAGTGCCTCCATACCGCCTTTGTTTGCAATGCTTTTGCGGGTCTGCGGATCCAGCTTCGAAGCCAACTGGTTGGAGAACCGAGGAGCCGGGTCAGTGGAGGGTGGGTCTGCGTTTGGGTTGACCATAAGAAACTTGCCAGCATACCATCCCCGGGCATTTTTCCCTTCTACTCTGCACCGGCCGGTTCAGCGAGATGCGGGATTTCTCGAGGAAAGCCTTCTCTCTACACCAGAATGGAAATGCACCAGTACTGCGCTTACCCCCGAGCACATTTTCCCTATTTTCAACATCCCCCGAACGTGACATACTGCATCAGATTTATCTTTCGGCCATCCCCTGTGGCTGAAAGATTTCCGGGTCGAAAGAGATGACTATGACTAACTTACTTTGGAAACTCACACCCTCCCATTCCTGGCCTACAACGGATGCGACTGTGGAATCCTGTGAGTGGGTGCGATACCACGACCACCTGGGCGGCAATGCGGGCCATTATCAGGTGAAATTTACCTACCCGGCAGGGGACGGGCGACAGATCAATCACGGCGAATTTTGCCATCAGGGAGTTCAGCACATCGCGCCTTACTGCGTTGGCGAGCGGATCGCCATTCAGTACGACCCCAAGAAGCCGACACGCTGTCGCTTCAGCGGTGCTGCCCCTGACTACCAAAAGCTGGAAGCGATCCTGGTTATGACCGTCTTTGCTCTGCTTGCCGGCTACGTACTTTACACCTTTTAGTTTTCTCCCCGGTTCCACTCCCCCCCACGACCAGCGGCCTCCCAATCTAGCGGCTAGGCGCCCGCGCGCCCGCTTCAGCGGCACGCCGTGACATTTATTACTCGCATTCTGGTGAGTCGCTGGATCACAGCTTCCGACCGCGAATTTCCTGTTCGCACCTCCAAAAAGCGTCGCGTGTGCAGGCTTTCAGTAACGAAAGCCGCATGAAGTTCGTTGATTTCACCCCGTCCCGCAAGAAATTCGGGTCGTGGCTCTTCCTTGAGAAAAGCCGCACCTCGCTGGACTTGATCGTGCAGCGTGGAGGCCAAAATGCACTAGGATGGTGTGGTCCGCCGGCCCGATAAAGAAGAACATCTGAAATGCAATCCCATCGCACCCTCTCCTTGGCTTTGATCCTCGGTTACTGTGCGCTCGCCCAGAGCCAGGCCCAGGTCTCGGCTCAGCCGAGTGTCTCCTCCGACGACATCAGCGTGGCGGAAGGCCTCCAGCTCCCGACCTACGGACATATCTGGGCGCTGGATACCTGGAAGGGTATACGCGAGCTGGTCCGGCTACGGCCGCCGGACACCACCGCGGATGACTCCGGCTTCTCTCTCAAACTTCGACGCACGATCGAGTTCAAGGGGGAGGCAGCGCATGTTCGGGTTCACGATGCTGCGCCGCAGTTCTTTCTGCGCGGGGTCTCGGGCAGCGACAATGGGCGTTCCGACCTGGTCGTCGTGCGCCTGAATATCGAAGGCGAACGACGCATGGCTACGAAAGAGACCATGGGGCAGCTCAAGCAGCAGGAGAAGCACGGCGATTCCCAATTCCCCGATGTGATCGGAATCAAACAGCAGCGCTTCGGAACGACCGACTGGTACCGGCTCACGCCCCGGGGAGTTCTCACGCCGGGCGAGTATGCTCTCGTTCCCCTGCCTTCGAGTCCGGGCTTCGCAGAGGGCGAAATTTTCGACTTTGCGATTGATCCCGACGCACCCGAAAATGCCGACCCTCTGCGCTCAGAACAGTATCGCGGCTCGGAATGAATCACACACGCCAATAACACGAAAGTGTGAGCGCCCAGACTCTTCGATCGGCGAGTGCTTAACCGCAACAGAGTAGGTAAAAATGCGTCTCTTGCTCAGCAAAAATTGCGCGCGCCCTCCCTCGTTCGCAAACATTTGCGCGTGCGGCGAAGATGGGCGCACCCCACTTCCATCGCTCCATAAACGGGAAGAAAATCTTTCCCGTTCCAGCACGGTCAACGGACGAGCAAGCGGAAACAATCCGTAAAAGAAACACTTATTGTTACTATAACAGCGATTTTCATGGAAGATCGGAGCGAACAAATTCGACCGCCGTTGAATCGCTTCCGGATCCCGGCTTCGAATGGAGAGAAGTTATGTGCGCGGGTTCGCCGCCGCCACTCCGTCCAACCCCAGCGCGACAGCGTGGCGGCGTAGCGCTGCGATGCAGAAGGTTATGTGGGCGTCCAGATCCACACCCAGTTCCTGCGCGCCCTGGATGATGTCTTCGCGATGCACACCACGCGCGAAAGCCTTGTCTTTAAGCTTCTTTCGCACACTTTGAACATCTACGTCGAAGATCGACCTGGTGGGTTTGACGAGCGAAACAGCGGTAAGAAAACCGGCTAGTTCATCGCAGGCGAAGAGAGCTTGGGCAAGATGCGTATCTCTCGCCACACCGGAGTACTGTGCATGTCCCAGGATGGCTGCGCGAATCTCTTCCGGCCATCCTTGATCGGCAAGAATTTTATTTCCCACGAAGGGATGTTCTGTTGCGCTGGGATATTTTTCGTAATCGAAGTCATGCAACAAACCCGTGATGCGGTAAGTCTCAATCAGTTCGCTGGCCTTGTCCCCACTGAGTGCGCGCGTGGATGCCTGCTGTTCGCCATAGGCTTCCATGCAAGCTTCAACCGCGAGCGCATGCTTGAGAAGACCTGTCGATTGTGTGTACTGATTGAGGAGTGTCCAGGCTTCGGGCCGGGTGCATTTTATTGCGGCCATTGTGTCACCTTTTTGCACAGACAACCGTCCGGCTCCGAGTTTTCTAGGCTTTCTTCCGAAATTCGTACCACGTTTTCCGCTTTGGCCCTACTTTTTAACTTGACATTAGAGATACCCTGCATCACTGTAATCATGAATCAGGTAGGGACCGTCGCTAAACGGATACTTGGCATGTGGACATGCAAGGTGATCTAAAAAAGCGGCGCTTCTTATCAGGATCGCCCTGCTCTGGCGCTCCGTTACAAAATTATGGCAACTACCCTAGCAACCGTCGAGGCGCGTGAGGTTCTTCGGTGTGAACGCTGCACCCTGGTGCAGTTCCGCACCGCAAACTCTCTTTGCAGACGCTGCCACAAACCCCTCGAAGTCGAGGAACCAGAACGGCTCGTCCCGCAGTTTGCCGGCGAACCGGAAGAGGCTGTGGCGGAAGACAACAGCCTGCAGGTCGCGCGCGCGGTGCGTGATCTGCGCAAGGGCCGCAATCTAAGCCAGCGGCAGCTCGCTGGTCGCATGCAGGTGCCGCGCACCTACATCTCCAAAATAGAGAACGGCAAGGCCATGCCGACGCTGTCGTCGTTGGCGCGTCTCGCCTCCGCTCTGGAAATTGACATTTGCCACTTGCTTCGGGATGCGCGCAGCCGCCGCCATGAAGAGACGGCCTCCATTCTCGGCGATCCGTTTCTGGCGGAGCTGGCTCCGTACATCGCACAGATGGATACGCTGCAGCGCTCGATGTTCCTGAACCAGGTTCGCGACCTGGCCATGGGACGCCGTAGAAGCGCCTAAAGCAGTTCCACGATTACTGTGCCCCATCCGAGCTCGGTGAGGTGGGTCTTTTCTTGGGGAAAAGCCCCGCTTGAATCATCTTCATGGGTTACACCCATCGTGGAACCGCCTAAACCGGGCTTTGCCAAGCGGCACCAAACCATGGACTCCCCCCTGCTGCGGCTCGACCCCGATGGCTTTGCGGGGGAGTCGGCCATGTGCTACGGTCGTAAGGAAAGGCAATCGTTTTGCGATTCCTGCCAGCGAGCCGCGCAGCCGAACTTTCTCCCGAAGAGCAGGCCATCTACCGCCAACTGGATCCGGCGCGCCTGCCTCAGCACGTAGCCATCATTATGGACGGCAACGGGCGCTGGGCAGGCAAGCGCAGCCTCAGGCGCTTTCTCGGGCATCAGCAAGGCGCGGAGTCGGTTCAATTCGTCGTCGAGACGGCCTCGCGCATTAACTTGCCCTGGCTTACCCTTTACGCCTTCTCGCTTGAGAACAACCTGCGCCGCCCCAAGACGGAAGTGAATTTCCTGATGCGTCTGCTGCGCTCCTACCTGGTCGACAATGTGGAGCGCATGAACGACAACAATGTGCGCATCGCGTATATCGGCCGCACCCATGAGCTTCCCTCCGAAGTGCAGGAGAAGATGCAGTGGGCCGCCGAAGCCACCGCCCACAACAACGGCACAGTGCTGACGCTGGCGCTCAATTACGGCGCGCGCAGCGAGCTGGTGGACGCCTTCCAGGCACTGGCCCGCGAAGCCGCCTCCAAAAATCTTCCCCTGGAGCAGATCAGCGAAGAAGACGTGCACCGCCACTTGTATACGGCGCACATGCCTGATCCCGACCTGGTGGTACGCACCAGCGGAGAATTTCGCGTCTCCAACTTTCTTTTATGGCAGATGGCGTATTCCGAAATCTACGTGACCGAGCGCTTGTGGCCGGACTTTCGCGGCATCCATCTGCTGGAAGCCATCGCCGACTACCAGCGCCGCGAACGCCGCTACGGCGGTTTGAACAAGCGTCAGGAATCTGACGAGGCGCCGATACCAGACAGCTTCCTCGTCCCCCGCTAAAAGATGTGATCACAAAGGTGCGCCCGGAGGACGGCCGGCATCATTACACAATCTTCGCCTCTGTCCAGCGTTATGCTCGGACCATGAGCTCGCAAACACTGCCGCGTCCCAAGAGGGTTGGAACCAGCAAGAGGAAAACAAAGAAGACGGGGACGGCCGGCTGGCTGGCGTGGTGGCCACTTTTGGCCGGGATTGCCATCACCGTTGCGGCCGTTAAAACGGCGGAGATTCTACCCCTGATGGGCACGGCCGGGCTGCTCAAATTGCGGCTGCTTTATCCTTACGCACTGCTGCTCAAGCAGCCGCAGCTGGGTCTGTCCGAGCAGACAAGTGACAGCTGGTCGCAGATCATGTTGTACGCGCAGTGGGTTCTCTATGGCCTGTACGTGACCGTAGCCGCGAAGTGGATGCCGCTGTGGAAGGTACTGATGCAGGTAGCTGTCATACATCTGCTGGGCTTCAGCGCCCTGTGGCTGCTGGCGCGGTAGTCGGCGCCTGGAGAATGCCGCAGTGACCACATCACCCATCAAGATCATCGAGTGCCCACGGGATGCCTGGCAGGCCATGCCGCAACAGATTCCAACCGAGGTCAAGGCCGGCTACTTGCGGGCCTTGGCGGCCGCGGGCTTCACGCATATGGACGCTGTCTCCTTTGTGTCTCCATCGGCGGTGCCGCAAATGGCCGATTCGGAGCAAGTTCTCGCCTTGCTCAAGCTGGATTCCGCAGTCGAGATTATTGCCATCGTGGTCAACCAGCAGGGTGCGGAGCGGGCCATTCGCACCCAAGCCGTTCGCACCCTGGGCTTTCCCTATTCCATCTCCGCCACATTTCTTGAGCGCAACCAACGACAGACCCTGCAACAGGCGCGTCAAACCCTCGCAAACATATGCAGCCACGCTTCGCGGCATGAGCTGGGCGTAGTGGCTTATCTCTCCATGGCCTTCGGTAATCCCTACGGCGACCCCTGGCGGCAAGAAGACGTAGTTGACGCCTGCCTTACTCTGAAGGGGATGGGTATCGAACAAATCTCGCTGGCCGATACCGTGGGAGTGGCCTCTCCGGAGCAGATTCACTCGCTCGTCAGTGCGGTACTCGCAGAGATTCCTGGGATCGAGCTGGGAGCGCACTTGCACGCCCGCCCGGAGCAGGCTGCACAGAAGATCGCAGCGGCTTACCAGGCGGGCTGCCACCGCCTGGATATGGCGCTGGGCGGCCAGGGCGGTTGCCCCTTCGCCCAGGACGCGCTGGTGGGCAATGTGGCAACGGAGACAGCTTTGGCCGAGCTACGCAAGCTAGGTGCAAATCTGCCCCGGTTACGTCCGCTCGACGGATTGCTGGCGATGGGGCGGTCCATCGCTGATAGATTCGGTGCAGTTGGAGCCTGTTAAACACCAGAGGAGCAATCGAGACACCGTGGCCATCAATTACGCAACCCTGGAAATCAAGGAAGCCGACGGCATCCATACCATCACCATGAACCGGCCGGAGCGGAGGAATGCCTTGAATCCGCAGATGATTGCCGAGCTTACACATGCGTTGGGCGAGTCGGCCGCATGCCTGTGCGGGGTGGTTGTGTTGACCGGCGCTGGGACGGCCTTCTGTTCCGGTATGGACCTGGAGAATCTCAAGTCGCTCAGCCATCAGCGCCCCGAGGACCAGCGGGCCGACGCTGAATCGACGATGTGGATGATGCGCCGGCTGTACGAACTCAGCAAACCAACCATTGCTGCGGTAAATGGACCAGCCATCGCGGGCGGCACAGGATTAGCGACGCTGTGTGACTTTACCCTCGCTGCACCCCAAGCGAAGTTCGGTTACACCGAAGTGAAGATTGGTTTCATCCCCGCCATCGTCTCCGTATTCCTGCTGGAGATGGTCGGGGAGAAGAAGGCCAAGGCTCTTCTACTCTCGGGCAGAACCCTGGATGCCGAGGAGGCCCTGTCGATGGGCCTGGTGACCGAAGTGGTGCCTGAGGGGGAACTGGCTGCGCGTACCCAGGCCCTGGCGGCTCTTCTGCTCAAGAACAGTCCGGAATCGATGAGCGCGATAAAAAAACTGTTGAGCGGCTATGCCAAAGAGCGCCTTGACCGCGACCTGATGCGGGCCATGCGATGGAATGAAAAGATCCGCAACAGTCCAGATTTTAAGGAGGGGTTGCAGGCCTTTCTGGAAAAGCGCGATCCCGTGTGGCCTTTGCGCAAGCAAAAGTAGAAGTGAAAATGCTCTATCATGACCGTCTATGCCAAACAAAGTTCGCTGGGGAGTTCTGAGCACTGCCGCAATCGGGGTTAAGAAAGTCCTGCCGGCCATGCAAAAGGGCGATTGGACCGAAGTGACTGCGATTGCTTCGCGCGACCTGGGAAAAGCCGAAGAGGTTGCAAGTAAGCTGGGCATCGCGAAGGCCTATGGATCGTACGAAGAGCTGCTCGCCGACCCGCAGATTGAGGCGATTTACAATCCACTCCCCAACCAGCTTCACGTCCCCTGGTCGATCAAAGCTGCGGCAGCAGGCAAACATGTCCTCTGCGAAAAACCGCTCAGCATGACGGTTGCCGAAGCCAAGACGCTTTTGCCGGTGCAACAGCGCACCGGGGTAATCATTGGCGAAGCGTTCATGGTGCGTACTCATCCGCAGTGGCTGCGCGCGCGCGAACTGGTTGCATCCGGCCGGATTGGTTCCTTGCGCTCGATCCAGGGTTTCTTCAGCTACTTCAACACCGATCCCAAGAACATCCGTAACATTCCGGAATGTGGCGGCGGGGGGTTGATGGACATAGGGTGCTACCCCATCAACACTTCTCGATTCCTCTTCGGCGAAGAGCCGTTGCGGGTATCGGCACTGCTGGAGAAAGACCCGAAGCTGCAAGTGGACCGGTTGACTTCCGCCGTGATGGAGTTCCCGTCGGGCCATGCGACGTTTACCTGCAGCACGCAGCTCGTCCCCTACCAGCGAATGCAAATTTTTGGGACCAAAGGCCGTATTGAAATCGAAATCCCCTTCAACGCGCCCAACGATCGCCCCTGCCGCATCCTTATCGACGACGGTCATGACCTCATAGGTGGCGGCATCACGGTCGAGAGCTTCCCCACCTGCGACCAATACACAATTCAAGGGGATGCGTTTTCCCGGGCAGTCCGTGAAGGCACGCCGGCGCCGGTTCCACTCGCGGACGCGATTAAGAATATGGCCGTGATCGAAGCTATTTTTCGTTCCGCACAATCGGGTGCGTGGGAAGCCCCGCAAAGTGAGTGAGCATGCCGGGCATTATGTAACTGTTTCTGACCGTAATCCAATGGCTGCCTTAGCCGGCCGTATCTTTGTCTTCCGACGCCTCATCCCAGGCTTCGGAGTCGCCTATCTCCCCCTCCAGATCCTCGGCCGAGAGATGAGGTTCATCGAGGGCTTTTCTAGCCGGGTCGGGCAGGTCCCGGCCATGAGGCGATGGAAACTCCGGTGCCTCTGGATCGCTCATGCCCCGCTCCTCCCCCGCATCCGGGCTTAATGGTATCAGCATCAGCAGTAGCCGACGGTGGCGCCTGGGGTGATACTGAGAGGTCATGAAATTGCTAAATTTTCTGGTGGAGAGCTTCGTCGGAGCCTTCGGCATCACCAAGCCGAAACCGGAGCAGCAGCGCACGGTGGCGCTGGCTCTGGGCGGATTCCTGCTGGTCTTCTTCACCGCCCTGATCAGCCTGATCCTATGGATGCTCTTCGGGCAGCAACGTTAGGGAGCGGAAGCCCTAATGGAAAGGCGTACGATTGGGCGAGAGCGCCGCGCGAACCCACAATCGCTGGTGGCGCCGCCGAAGACCCGGGCTAAATCCTGGGATATTTTCCGCCGTCCCTTCGGGACTGGTTTTTGGTATCAGATCCGTTGTTACTCGCGCCTGCACTACATCGAGTGAGGATGGCGCGGCCGAACAGCTTGCGGCAAAACTCGTGTTTTGTATCAGGGCACGACTTTAGTCGGGCCGTTAAGAATGCTGCTGATGAGGGCTTTAAGCCCCTGAGGCGGCTTTTCAACGCAGCTTTTGCTGCCAAAAACAGGGCGATTTTGGTTTAGGAGCGTTGAAAAGTTTACCTCGGCTATTAGCGCTTTAGACACTACGAAAAAAACTCTGCCCCGAACAGAAAAGCGATACCTCAGGGGCTAAAGAGTCTGCATGAAAAACTGGCGAAAGGATCCGTATTTACGGCCCGACTAAAGTCGTGCCCTGATACAAAACATAGTCTTTCCGCAGCCTGTACAGCGGTGTCCCTGACACGAAGCAGAAAAAGCGGCGACTCGCGAGAGAACTCGCGAGCCGCCGCTGATCTATCTACCCGTTCTGATCGTAGAAATCCCAGGCGATTTTTCCCCGCGGAAAAGCCGCCCGGCTCCCTAGAGCTTGCCGTTATTGACCGCGAGAGGCTCGTTGATGGGGGTGCTCGTCACCGGCACCGTGCCAGCCGCCTTTTTGTGCAGCTGATGGTGCAGGCAATAGAGCGCCAGCTCGAGGCG
Source organism: uncultured Acidobacteriaceae bacterium (assembly GCA_963743365.1). GTDB lineage: Bacteria > Acidobacteriota > Terriglobia > Terriglobales > Acidobacteriaceae > PALSA-350. The sequence goes on along the minus strand of CAVUQE010000001.1, from coordinate 572,250 downwards.
ATCGGAGACGCCAAGCTTGTCATAGACCTTGCGCAGGTAATTTTTGATGACCTGCTCCGTGGTCCCAAGCTGGTAGGCAATCTCCTTGTTGCGCTTGCCCTGAGTGATGCAGGTGATAATCGCCAGCTCCTTGGGTGAAAGGCGCGGCTGGGTTCGCGGGCTGGTCAGCGCAGTTGCCTGCGAGCGGTAAGCCTCGATCACCCAATTGATCGACTGGTTATCGATCCAGGTTTCCCCGGCGGCGATTTTGCGAACGCACTTGACCAGCAGGTCGGGCGAGATGGACCGAGGAATGATGCCCCGGACACCGCGACGGTAGAGTTCGACCGTGTTGGACTCATCGTTCTGCGCCGACTGGACAATGATCTTGAGCTGTGGAGCCCGGCGGACCAATTCAGGAATGGCATCGATCGTGCCGGCAATCAAATTGCCTTCGAGCAAGACCATGTCAGTAGGAAAGCGTTGGATAGCCGAGTGAAGGCCGGCCAGGGTGTCAACCTGGGCGATCACACGAATATCATCTTCGAGCGCAAAGATCTTCCGGATACCCACCCGGTAGATCGCCTGCGAATCGGCAAGAACAATTCGAATCGCAGCGTTATCCGCGCCCTCATCGGGCTCAAATGCGCCGTCGGCCGGACCGGCATCGGGAAATTCAGGTTTGGCAGATACCATAGGTTCAGAGACCAAAATAGCTTCAGTGACTAAAGTGATATTTATCAATTACTGCAGCGACATGCGTCGTCTTTACATCTGGTGTGCAGCGTACCACGCGGCCTGTGCAGTGCAATACAACATCGGTGGGGGTGCCCATTGCTTCGGCCGGCATTGCAATCGTGAAGCTAACAATACTCCCCACTTTTAATGGCGTGGCGAGTTGAAACAAAACGCCGTTGGCGGAAATATTTTCCGTAACCGCCGGCAGGTCTCCTGCTTCTGTGCAAATAGTAATCGGTACGCACAACGGAAAGCGAACCGCAGCGCGGAGTTCGACGGGACGATCGGTTGCGACTGCGGTGGAGATATCCATGAACAGATAATAATCAGAAGCAGAAAGAACGGGAATCCCCTAAAAAGGCCACCTTTCTGAGCCTACAGTACTAAAGTTACGCATCCCGGTACCTTGAGTTTTACCACCCTTCCGGCAATTTTCGGTAAACATCATCCGCAATGACTGTAGAGGCACACCCAGGCAGGGAGAGCGAGGTGTTACTAGCGATCTAAAGTTATATACTTAGTAATAATCACACGAAAGTTGTAGCGGCGGGTCATCAACAAAGGTAACCTTGAAACACGCGCTTCATGCGCACCAGAGGTTTCTTGTGAAAATGAATTTGATCCGCGCCCTCACCGTCGCTGGACTTCTCGGAGCTTCCCTTTCCGCCCATGCCAGCCCACTGCAAAGTTTCTATTCTTGGATCTTCGGCTAGATAAGGCTAAATAAGTGGACTTCTCGAACCTGCGGCCATGGGCTATGCTGCATCTGTAAGGGTGCAACATGAGTCTACAGGCCTGGTATCCAGCGTTCAGTATTCTTGGCCTCTTGGCAGAGATTGCGCTGCTGGTGATCCTCCTTGTCCGGCGGCAATATAAGCCCTTCCCCGTCTTTACCCTCTACATCGCCTTCAATCTGTTCAACGACGTCGTTGTTGGCGCCTTGGGAGGCCTGCTATCGCACCAGGTTGGGCAGTCCGTAGCTCTCGCCATGCTTCCTCTGCAGTACCTCATCGAATTAGGGGTGCTTCTCGAAATTGCCTGGCATGTCCTGCGTCCGGTCCACGCCTCCCTGCCTCCGGGAACGATTAAAGTCTTCATCGCATTGGTGGCGGTCGCCCTGGTGGGCGGAACCCTACTCGCCTCGCAGGTTCACCCAACAGGCAACAAGGTCTATGACATCAAGGCCCCAATGGACCTTACGGTCGGCATGCTGCGCATCTCTATCTTTTTGTTAACAGTGGGTTTCGCCCATGTGTTGGGCATTGGCTGGAAAGACAGGGTGCTGCAGCTAGCCACCGCGCTGTCCTTTTACAGTGCCGCGGACCTTATTGTCAGCCTGGCAGAGCGGCACAACGGCGGACCAAATGCCCTGGAACCGCTTCGCGGGGTTGCCTACCTCTTCGAGCTGAGTTTTTTGGTCTGGGCATTTACAACTAAAGATGTACGGCGGCGTGAATTCAGTCCACAAATGGAACAGTTTTTAGTTACACTTGCTGGGCGGGCCAAGCTTGCACGGACAGCGCTGGTTCGAATGCAGGTGAAATAAAAACATGATATTTCCGCTGATCCAGGTAATCCTTACTGCCTTGCTGGTTGCTTACGCTGGATTCTGGCGCAGGCAGCAATTGAAGCGCCGCGCTAAAAGCTGGGACGGAATCATCAGTCAGTTGCGTTGCAACGACTGGGGTATCGAAGAAATCAGCGAGCGCTTTTTGTACAAGAGTGAAGTTCAGGTCACCACCAAAGACGTCTGGCAGCGCATCCACGGCTGCAAAGGCCTATGGGCGATGTATAAAAATTCCCCGGTGCTGGTTCAGTTGGCTGACTACGCTGCAGAGCATGGCGATCGGGTGGATCAGGAAATGCTGGAAGGTTTACGCAGTGACGCTTTCCAGATCCGGCTCTGCGTCCTGCTGGCTTTGGGCCAATACTTGCTATCGGCTTCGTCAGTGGGGCCATCTGTGAATGCCCATCGTGCCGTCGCTACCTATAGCGCGATGCTGGTCAGACTCACGGCATTTATCCAGGAATATTCGACTCCCCTCTTTCCCAGCTATCTGGACGCGGTCGCTTAGACTTCCGCATCGTTGTCCTGGTCCCCGTTTGGTGGTTCTTCGATGCAAGGCGGGAAACTTGCGCAATGCGTTCGAACCGGCGATACTTAATGTTTGGGAGCAAGTGAATTGCTGTAGCGGCTGATGATTCGCCGCACATCGCTAACCCAAGAACCCACCCGGATTTCACCCAATCAGGGAAGAAGATCTGAAAGGATTTACGCCTGTGTTGATGATTCGTCTGGCTCGCTTCGGTGCACGGAAGCAGCCGTATTATCGTGTTGTTGTAATCGAGAAGGATCGTGCCCGGAACGGCCGGTCGATCGAAGTCGTGGGTACCTATAATCCGCGCACCAGCCCGGCCACCGTCGATTTGAAGCGCGAGCGCATTGAGCACTGGACCAACAACGGAGCACAACTCTCCGAGCGCGTGGCCAAGTTGCTCGCGGCCTACCCGGCAGCCGCAGCAGCAGCGTAGCTTTTCTCTCCAGCTTTCCCGAGGGATCGCGACAGGAAACGCTGGAACTCCCCAGGCCCTACGTGGGCATTTCGCCACAACCAGGTGGTACGGATCTGCGCTTGCGTGGGGCTATCAGGGGCGATTGCTGCGCTCCGGTACCGCCACTGAAAACGCTCTGGACACAACCACAGGAAAAGCGGTCTAATGCTCGGTCATGAAGGGACGCCAGCCAACGCCGGTTTCTGAAGGATTTCTGTTTGGCGGTAGACTGCCGCGGCAATCCTGCATTGGTTGGTTCATTTGAGGCCGCTCCGATGATGCAAGAAGTGAATCATGATGATATGCAACAACTAGTCACGGAGATCGCCAAAGCCCTGGTTGACGACCCGCAAGCAGTCGAGGTGCAGGCGGTGGCCAGAGATGAGAACACGGTGTTGCGCCTCCGTGTGGCATCCGCGGACGTGGGCAAGGTAATCGGCAAACAGGGCCGAACGGCGCGCTCCATGCGAACCATTCTCAGCGCGGTGAGTATGAAACTTCACCATCGCTACACGCTGGATATCCTCGAAGAAGATGAGGGCGGAAAGCCGGCCGATTCTTAGCCTCGCCGACCCCACGTGCCTGCCACCGATTCCCTGCCCTTCGACTGAGAACCGCAGCCGGAAATGACAGAGCCCCATGCAGACTGGGTGTTACTCGCCCGCATCGTGCGCCCCCAGGGACGTCACGGCGAGGTGCTGGCCGACATCTTTACAGACTTTCCGGAGCACTTCGCGGAGCGTAAACGGCTATTCCTTCGTCCGCCTGCCGGGGCCCGGCCCGACACCCCCCGCGAAGCCAAGGTGGAAAACCACTGGCTCCACAAAGGACGTGTCGTGCTGAAATTCTCCCAAGTGGATTCGATTGCCGAGGCGGAGAATCTGCGTGGTTTCGAGGTAGTGATTCCACGCGAAGAGCGCATGCCGCTCGATGGCGATGCCATCTATATCAGCGACCTGCTGGGGGTCAGGGTGATCGACGTAGGCCGCGGCGGCGCTAAGGATGCCGGCGAGATCACAGACGTGGAGCCGGAAGGCGCGGGTCCAGCGATGCTGGTCATCCGCGCGCCAGGCGGCGAGGAATTGCTCATACCGTTTGTCCGTGCCTACCTGAGAAAGATAGACCTGGAAGGCAAACGAATGGAGATGGAGCTGCCCCTGGGCCTACTGGCCATGCAGGCTCCTTTGACCGAGCAGGAGCGGCTGGCGGAACCCCAGCCGGCGGACGGAGACGAATCGCACTAATGGCCATGCGCTTCGACATCATCACCATCTTCCCCGGATTCTTTTCCGGTATCTTCGAGCATGGAGTGATCAAACGCGCGATCCAGGGTGGTTTGCTGGGCTTGGGCGTGCATGATCTGCGAGAGTTCACCCACGATCGGCATCGCACCGTCGACGACCGGCCCTTTGGGGGCGGTGAGGGCATGGTGCTGAAGCCTGAACCCTTGGCCGAAGCGGTGGACCATCTGCGGCTTGCACCCAAGGGGGAAAGGGCGGCACAGGGGGAAACAGTGATACTGCTTTCCGCGCAGGGGAGGAAATTCTCCCAGACGGCGGCCCGCGAACTTGCCCAGGCTCAGCGAGTGGTGCTGCTGTGCGGCCGCTATGAAGGGGTCGACGAGCGGATCTGCGAACTGGTCGCGGACCAGGAACTGTCGATCGGAGATTATGTGTTATCCGGCGGAGAGTTGGCTGCTGCGGTGGTGCTGGACGCCACCATGCGTCTCCTGCCGGGGGTGCTTGGCAATGACGCATCAACAGAGAACGAAAGCTTCGGACAGGCGGATGCGCTGCTGCAAAGCGCGTCGGGAGCCGCCTTGAGCTCGACTCATGGCGCCGGCGGATTGCTGGACTATCCTCACTACACCCGCCCCGCCGAGTTTCGCGGTCTGGCGGTGCCAGAGGTGCTGAGCAGCGGTAATCATGAGCAAATTCGCCGCTGGCGGCGGGAGCAGGCACTCAAGAAAACGCTACGCAACCGGCCCGATTTGCTGCGCGATGCAGAGCTCAGCGCGCAGGACCGTACCTTTCTCCGGACCCTGGAACTGCCACCCAGGGGCGCGCAAACTAAAGATTCCGTGTAAACTAAGAACTTCGACGTAACCTCGTTTTTTCATCGCAAACAGGAAGCAATCATGTCTATTCATCCAGTTATGCAGCGTCTTGCCGATAAGCTTCAGCGCACCGACCTGCCCACGTTCGTGCCCGGCGATACCGTACGGGTGCAGGTCAAGATCAAAGAAGGCGACAAAGAGCGCCTGCAGGCCTTCGAGGGCATTGTGATTGCCCTAAAGAACGGCGCCCAAGGCAGTTTCACCGTGCGCAAGATGAGCTTCGGCCAGGGAGTCGAGCGCATCTTCCCTTTCAACTCCAAAGTTGTCGACAAAGTGGAGAAGGTGCGGTCTGCCAGGGTTCGGCGCTCCAAGCTTTTCTATCTGCGCGGTCTCCGCGGCAAGGCGGCTCGCCTGAAGGAAGTGGAACGCAAATAGCATTCAGTCTTTGTAAGACGCGCCCCGGGAGCCACCGCTGCCCGGGGCGTTGCTTCGTAGATACCGTCTGCTAAGACCTGTGGGAAACACGGGCCGCGCGTGACGAGCACCTCTGAAAATGATCTACACTCGATTTTGGCGATGCCTGAGTCGATATACGAAACCCTGAACGAGCCCCTGATAGAACCAGAAACGCTGGAGCGGGAAGTTTCTGCGGCGACCCGCAAGCTGCGCATGCTGCGAACGTTGGTATGCGGAGGCCGTTACGAGCGGGCCGCCCGCGCTGGAGGCGCCAAGGTGGTTGCCGGGGTCGATGAGGTAGGCCGTGGCGCGCTCTTCGGACCGGTGGTCGCTGCGGCGGTGATTCTTCCTGAAGGATGCCGTATCCCCGGCCTGCGCGACTCCAAGCAATTGATCGCGGAAGAGCGGGAGCGGCTGGCGCGCATCGTAGAGCGCAAGGCACTCGCCATCGCAGTCGAAGAAGTCGATGCGGAGACCATCGACCGCGTCAATATCTATCAGGCCACCCGCATGGCGATGACCGCTGCGGTCTGCCGCCTGGCGCTGCAGCCAGACCACCTGCTGATCGATGCCATGCGTCTCGACTATGCCTGCTCGCAAACCAGCATCATCTACGGTGACTCGCTGAGCATCTCGATTGCCGCGGCATCGGTGGTCGCCAAAGTCTACCGCGATAGCCGCATGTGCCAACTGGATCGTGAATATCCGCAATACGGCCTTGCCTCCCACAAGGGCTACAGCACGCCAGAGCACAAGCAGGCGCTGGCCGCTCATGGACCAAGTCCGCTGCATCGCAGAAGCTTTCGTCCAGTTGCGGAAAATTGCCTTCCCTGGGATTGAAACGCCCGTCGTATTTCTCAATCGTTGACGGCCCGACTAAAGTCGTGCCTTGATACAAAACATGAGTGTTTCCGCGCGGCAGGTAAAGCCTGGTTGATTGCAACGCAATCGAGTATGGCGCGCGCACCGTACCCGTCAGAAAAGCGAGGAGAGTCAATTTGCCACTGCGACTGATGTGTTTTACCGCACACCCCGATGACGAGTGTGGGGCCTTCGGCGGTGCGCTGATGCAGGCTCACCAACGCGGGGTCGAGACCAAGGTGGTTTGCCTGACCGAAGGACGCGCGGCATCGAACCGGGGGAGCGCCCGCAGTGGCGATGAGTTGGCAGCTCTGCGGCGAAAAGAGTTCGCTGCGGCTCTGCGTGTGCTCCACGTTGCCCACGGAGAGGTCCTTGCTTACCCCGACGGCAAGTTGGCGCTCCAGGACTTCACCCGGGTCACGACTGATCTGGTCGAGCGCATCCGCCGCTTCCGCCCGCAGGTGGTGCTCACCTTCGGCGGCGATGGCAACGTAAATCTGCATCCGGACCACACCATGGTCTGCTGTTTTGCCACGGCGGCGTTTCACTGGGCAGGACGCAGCAATTTCGCCCCAGAGCAAATTGCCGCGGGACTACTTCCCTGCCGTCCGCAAAAACTGTACTACGCGGTGGCGCCTTTTCTGGTCAATGAGGAGGTGCCCGAGATAGCACTCGTGCCGGCCTCGCTGGTGCTCACGTTAGGCGACTTGAAAGCGAAGAAATTTGAGGCTTTCCAGCAGCACACCACCCAGGCCGAGCTCCTGGCCAAGGTCAAGGCCGTCTTTGAGGAAACGGGTGGGGAGGAAAGGTATCTGTTGGCGGCTGCGCCGGGCATGCGCTCCTCGCCGCTGGAGACGGACATGTTCGCAGACGTAAAGGACTAACGGCTCACCTCGAACCAACCATCGTAGCCTGCCTGCTTGTGCTCTGACGTGCCGACCAGACGATGCGCGCCAGCAGCAGGATCGCCAGTACCAGGGTGATGGTGATGGGGGTGCGCACTCCGGTCTTGACGATCCACCAGTAGTGAATCACGCCGCAGATAGCCGAAACATAGGCGAGCCGATGCAGGGCCTGCCAGCGCTTTCCCCCCAGTTTCCGGATAGACCAGTTGGTCGAGGTGGCAGCCAGCGGAACCAGGAGCAGCCACGCGGTGACTCCTGCGAGGATGTAGCGACGCTTGGCAATGTCGTCGATCATCGCTGCGACATTGAAACCGGAATAAAGCCAGAGATAGGTGAGCAGATGCAGGCAGCCGTAGAAAAATGCGAACAAGCCCAGCAACCGGCGAAAGCGCACCAGCGAGGCAAGCCGTGGCGATAGCCTGCGCAGCGGAGTGATGGCCAGCGATATGACCAGCAGGCGAAGCGTAGCGAAACCGGTGGCATGGGTAACCGTGGCTGTCGGATCCGGTCCGAGATTATTGTTCAACCCGTGGTAAACCAGCAGCCCAAGCGGCGCCAGGCAAGCGAGCCAGACCACAACTTTGAGAGCAATGATGGCGCGTTTGTTCATGGTCGCTCTAATCTAAAACGCTGTCCCTTACGCCGACGTACACCTTGTAGGAAGGACACGGCTTCGCCCTCAGTGGTCCAGCAGGCTGCGCCGGATGCAAAGCCCAAGCAAAGCGCTAAAAGTTCTTCTTGAGATCCATGCCGTTGTAGAGACTCGCGACCTGGTCTGCATACCCGTTGAACATGAGCGTGGGCTGGCGCTGATTGAAGAGAGAGGCGCCGATGCGGCGTTCGGTCTTCTGGCTCCAGCGGGGATGGTCGACATTGGGGTTTACGTTGGAATAAAAACCGTACTCTTGCGGCGCCATGTCGTTCCAAGCGGTGTTCGGCTGATTCGAGGTGAAGTGGATTCTGACGATCGACTTGGCGGATTTGAAACCGTATTTCCACGGCACCACGATGCGCACTGGGGCTCCATCCTGGTTGGGCAACACCTCCCCGTACAGCCCAAATGTGAGCAGCGTCAACGGGTGCATGGCCTCGTCCATGCGCAGCCCTTCTGAGTAGGGCCAGTTCAAATTGATCTCCGAGATGCCGGGCATGATGGCCCGATCCTCAAGGGTAAGAAACTGCACATATTTCGCCTTGGGGGTAGGCTCCGCCCACTTGATCAATTCCGAGAGCGAGTAGCCGGCCCAAGGAATGACCATGCTCCAGGCCTCGACACAGCGATGGCGATAAACGCGCTCCTCGATCGGCTTGAAACTCAACAGGTCGTCGATACTAACTTTCTTCTTTTCCTTCACCAGACCGTCGATCGTCACCGTCCAGGGGCGGGTCTTCATGCGCCCGGCGTTCTTAGATGGATCGTCCTTCTCCACGCCGAATTCGTAGAAGTTGTTGTAAGTCGTGATGTCCTTGTATGAGGTAGGTGTTAACCCGGTCGTGGAAAGAGCGCTCTTTACCGTCTGCAGCTTGGCGGCGTCGGCAGCCACCGCGTCTTTTGGTTTGAGCGCCCCGGCAATTCCAAGGGCAGCGGCGCCGGCTATGAAGCTTCTGCGATTGAGGTAGGCGCTGCGGGGAGTGATCTCGGAGTACGGAATGTCGTTCGCTTTTTTGATCAGCATGGATTCTCGACCAGACCTGCAAATGTGACGCTTTTCCTCGCTTTAGGTTACGCCCGCGAGAGCGGTCCTATTTGATGCAGGGAAAATGAAAACTCAAGCTCTAAACAAGTTGAACGCCCTGGCGAAGATTTTGGATCGGCCCCCGGGGAGCGGGACGATCCATGGACGGGCAAACCCGCCAGTCTGGCACGAGAGATGCCTTGCTGGCTCTACCACTTTCCGGGCTATTCGCCCCTTCCTCCCCCCTTGCTTGAGCGCGACTCGCTCAAAACAAAGGCCTTGGTCACTGTTCCCCACGAGGGAGAAGGAGCCGCTTTCTTCGCTTTTTCACGGCAAATTCTTCAGATGTTCACAGGCAACTGAGAACCTCACATTGCAAATCGATCCGCGCGGCCCTTCAGGATTCTTCCCGTTTGAAAAGCGGAAATAACCCTTTGCGCGGTCTTTCCTGCACGTAAGACACCGTGACCACACTGCAATCACAAGGCAAAAAGAGAGAGGACCAATGAAGATCCAACTGAAGACGCTGGCGACGCTGGCGCTGGTTTCGGCACTGTCTGCCGGCCTGGCGCAGACCACAGCGAACGGTACCACGAGTACCTCTTCGACCACACGTAAGCGTACGGCCACCAAGAAGGCCGTAGCTCCTAAGAAGCCTACGGTGGAAAGCCAGATTCAAGAGCTGCGGGAAGAGATGCAGACGCAGATTCAACAGCTGAGGCAACAGCTGAATGACCGTGACCAGCAGCTGCAGCAGGCCCAGCAGGCCGCAGCAGCAGCCCAGGCAGCGGCAGCCCAGGCACAACAGCAAGCCGCTCAGCAGTCCTCGGTGCTCACCGAGAACACGCAAGCGGTCAGCAGTCTACAGGGTGCAGTCAGCGACCTGAAGACGAATAACACCTCGCTGACGACCACCATCCAAGACAACCAGGCAAAGGTAGAAAAGCAGCTTACGCATCCCGATGCAATCCACTTTAAGGGCGTCACGCTCTCCCCGACCGGGAGCTACCTGGCGGGTGAAACGGTGTGGCGCGCCCACGCTACCGGTGGCGACATTCCCACCGCCTTCAGCTCCTTGCCATACGAGCATGCAGACGCCTACGCCCTCAGCGAGTTCTACGGTACCGCACGCCAATCGCGCGTCGCTATGATGGCCGAAGGCAAGACTGGCTCGGCGACCCTTCGCGGCTACTATGAGGCGGATTGGCTCGGTACAGGCGTTACCTCGAATAACAACGAGAGCAACAGCTATGTTTTCCGTCAGCGCGTCCTGTGGGGTCAAATAGCGCTCAATAACGGGTGGGCCTTCACCGGTGGCCAGCTTTGGTCCCTGGCGACAGAAGACAAGACGGGCCTTTCTAACCTCTCCGGCGACATTCTCACTCCCTTGACCATAGACCCGAATTACGTTCCAGGCTTCGTCTGGGAGCGCCAGTACGGCTTCCGCGTTACCAAGACCATGCCGCACGCAGCCTTCGGCATCGCAGCCGAGAATCCCCAGCTGCTCTATAGCGCCACGCTGGCCGGCAACACTCCCTACGCTGTCCTTGGCAGCACCGGCGTGAATGGTGGACTCTACAACTCCGCCATTAGCACCTGCTCGCCCTCGACCAGCATCGTGAACTACACCAACGAATCGAATGGCGGCATCAACACCTATCTGCCGGTCTACAAGACGGTCAACGCCTGCACTAACATCAACAACTACTCCTTCAACGTCATGCCGGACATCATCGTCAAGGCGGCCTTCGATCCCAGCTTTGGCCACTTTGAGCTCTTCGGCATTGGACGCTACGCCCATGAAACCGTCTATCCCGGCGAAACCACCAACGGCCAACTTTACGGCGGCTTGAAGGACATCGTCACCGGAGCTACGGTCACCCCGGCGCTCAGCACGGCCGGCAGCTACAACAACAGCATCGCCCTGGGTGGCCTGGGAGCGAGCGGTCGCGTTACGCTTGCCAAGATGTTCACTGTCGGTCTCAAGGGTCTCTACGGACCTGGTGTTGGCCGGTATGGCTCCACCACGCTCTCCGACGTTACCTCCGCGGCCAGCGGCGAATTCTCACCCCTGCACAACCTCTCCGCCTTGAGCACGGTGGAGATTGCCGCCACTCCCCGCCTCACCATTTACCTGAACTACGGTGGGGACTACGCTGGCCGCAGCTCCTGGTCTGGTACCACGCTCGGCGCGCCGACGGCGACCAAGAATGCCGCCGGCGTATGGGGTGGTCATTGGTCAGCGCCGGCCGTCGCGCCAGTCGGCTACGGCTCTTACTACCTCAGCAACTCCTCCTGCCTCACCACTGCGGCTCCCGGCTACAACGGGAGTTCCACCGGATACTATCCCGGCGGAAGCTGCGGCGCCCAGACCAAGGACGTCCAGGAAGCTACCGCTGGTTACTGGTATGACTTCTACAAGGGCGACTATGGCCGTGTGCGTCTGGGCATGCAGTATGCCTACGCCGTGCGCCAGAGCTGGACGGGTGCAGTGGTTTCCTCCAACGGACCCAACGGCGTCGGCGCCAAGGGCATAGACAACATGTTCTGGACCAGCTTCCGCTACTACTTGCCTTAAGAAGCAATCACCAACCACTGGAGGGCACCCTACCGGGTGCCCTTTTTCTTGCCTTGGCCTCGGACCCGGAGGATCATTTCCTCCGAATCGGTCATCCATACTGAGCAGGCACCTTTGACATACACTCGATTCGAGGCGACTCATGCCAACCCCCATTGTCGGCTTACATCACGTCACCGCGATTGCTTCCGACCCGCAACGGAATCTCGATTTCTACACCGAAGTGCTGGGCCTTCGTTTCGTAAAGCGCACCATCAACTTCGACGATCCGGGAACTTATCACTTCTACTTTGGCGATGATGCCGGGTCGCCGGGCACGATCCTTACTTTCTTCCCCTGGCCGCACGCCACGCGCGGCAGCCTGGGGGTAGGAGAAACTTCAGCCACGGCATTCAGTGTTCCTCTCGCCTCCCTTGCGTTCTGGGAGCAGCGTTTGCTCTCCGCGGGCATTCCCGCGGAACGCGCCGGCGAGCGGTTTGAGGAGGAGGTCCTCAGCTTTGCCGACCCCGACGGCTTGCGGCTGGAGATCGTCGGCCACGCGGATGCGGGAGAGGCAAAGGCTCCACGCACCAGCGACGTTCCGGTCGAGCACGCGATTCGTGGCTTCTTCGGGGTAACGCTTTGTGAGGGAGGCTACGAACGGACGGTAGGCGTGCTCGCCACCATGGGCTTCCGCAAAATCGCTGAGCAGGAGAATCGCTTTCGTTTTGCGGCTGAGGGCAACGCGCTGGGCAATCACATCGACCTGCTGGTGCAGCCTCAGCTTACTTACGGACGGATGGGCGCGGGCAGTGTTCACCATATCGCCTTTCGCGCATCCGACGGTGCAGCGCAGCTGGAGTGGCGCAAAGTGCTGGCGGCAACCTCCCTGGATGTGACCCCGGTACTCGACCGCACCTACTTTCACTCCATCTACTTTCGCGAGCCGGGTGGTGTTTTGTTCGAAATTGCCACCGATCCGCCGGGGTTTGCCCTGGATGAGCCAATCGAATCGCTGGGTGAAGCGCTCAAGCTGCCCCCCTGGCTGGAGCGGCAGCGCTCGCGCGTGGAGCGCATGCTGCCTCCAATCGAACTGCACGCTCGCAAGTAGAAGGGAGAATCGGTGACCGACCCTCATCGTGATCAGCCTGTCCGCACTCTGGGTGCTTCTGTGACGCAGGCGGAGGCTGCCGTGGTTCTGTTGCATGGACGAGGCGCGTCGGCAGAGGACATACTCGGCTTGGCGGGAGAGATGTACGACGAACGCATTGCTTATCTCGCTCCGCAGGCGGCGGATCATCGCTGGTACCCCTACTCGTTCATGGCGCCGATCGCGGAAAACGAGCCCTGGCTTTCATCCGCCCTGGCAAAGGTGGGTGCGGTCGTAAAGCTCGCGGTGGACGGCGGCGTCCCGCTGGAGCGCATATTTCTTTGTGGCTTCTCCCAGGGTGCTTGTCTGTCAACGGAATTCATCGCCCGGCATCCTGCCCGCTATGGCGGCCTGGTGGCGTTCACCGGCGGCCTGATCGGGCCTGCGGACGCGGACCTGCATCATGCGGGCGATCTCACGGGAATGCCTGCGCTCTTTAGTTCCGGAGATCCTGACCCGCATGTGCCCTGGAGCCGCGTTCTCGCTTCGGCGAAGCAGTTCACGGCCATGGGCGCGGATGTAAAGACGCAGCGCTATCCCGGCCGGCAGCATACCGTCCTGCCCCAAGAAATCAAATACGCGCGCGCGCTTATCTTCAAATCTCTGTCCTAACCGTTATGGAGTTGGCCGAAACAAAACATTTCCTTTTCCTTTCTTTGCTGCCCACGCGGTGCCCCACATCTCGCGAAAAACGACCGGGGGCCTGCTATAAGTAGGAATCTCTTCTCGACGGGAGAAAAAACTGGTCAAGCCCGCACTTCGTTTCCTGTTGCTTATCGTTCCGCTGCTGCCTGCGCTCGCCTCTGGTCAATCCCCTGCGACGCCTGATATTCCGCCCGCCCAGGCGCAACACGCCATGGTGGTCAGCGTTCATCACGACGCCAGCGACGCGGGTTTGAAGATGCTGCGGGCAGGAGGCAACGCAGTGGATGCCGCGGTCGCGACTGGCTTCGCGTTGGCTGTGGTCTACCCCGACGCCGGCAACCTGGGCGGAGGCGGCTTCATGTTGCTGCGCCTGGCCAACGGCGAATCGCACTTCATAGACTTCCGCGAGGAAGCGCCCCTGCGTGCGACCGCCAATATGTATCTCGACGCTGACGGAAAAATCATTCCCCAGGCTTCCACGGTTGGTTATTTGTCGGTAGGCGTTCCGGGCACAGTGGCCGGCTTGGTCGAAGCGGAGCGCCGCTTTGGCAAGCTGACTCTGCAGCAAGTGATGGCGCCCGCTATTGAGTTCGCGGAAAAGGGATATGTCTTAAGCCAGGAAGAAGCGGCGATGCTGCACGATCCCGTGCTTTCCCAATTCCCGGAATCGCGCCGCATCTTCCAGCGCAATGGCAATTTCTACCAGGCGGGTGAAGTATTCCGGCAACCGGAGTTGGCTCGCACACTCACCCGCATCGAACACGATCCTGCGAGCTTCTATCACGGTGCCCTGGCCAGCGAGTTGGCTAAGGCTATCCAGAAGTACGGCGGGTTGGTCAGCAAGAAAGACCTGGCCGTTTATAAGGTGAAAGATCGCAAGCCGCTCACCGGCACGTATCACCAGTATGAGATTCTGGCTCCGCCTCCGCCCTCCTCTGGCGGTATCGCGTTGCTGGAAATACTCAACATCCTGGAAGGCTTCGATCTGTCGGCGCTGGGCGATCGAACGCCAGAGAGCATGCACCTGATCATCGAGGCATTCCGGCGCGCGTTCAAGGACCGCACATCGTTCCTGGGCGATCCCGATTTCCAATCCATGCCGACCCAGCAGCTGATAGACAAAGGCTACGCCGCGGCGTGGCGCAAAAGTATCAGCATGACGATGGCGACTCCTTCCGCTTCCCTCACCCGGCCACCGGGCTACCTACCAGAGGAGAATCCGGCCCGTCCTGCTGCGGAATCGAATCACACCACGCACTACTCCGTGCTCGATGAAGCGGGCGATGCAGTGTCGGTTACGTATACCCTGAACAATTCTTTCGGCTCTGGAGCAACCGCCGAAGGTCTGGGCTTCCTGCTCAATGATGAGATGGATGACTTCACCTCGAAGATCGGAGAGCCCAACATGTACGGACTGATTCAGAGCCCGGCAAATGCAATCGCTCCCAGAAAGCGTCCCCTCTCCGCCATGACGCCCATCATTGTGCTGGAAAACAAGAAAGTTCGCTTCGTCATGGGTTCGCCTGGCGGACCGCGCATCATCACTACGGTTGCCAATATCTTTCTCAGCGCTTCCGATGGCGGTTTGAATATCCAGCGCGCAGTAGACGCTCCGCGTTTCCATCACCAATACCTTCCCGATATCGTTTTTGTGGAACCGGGCTTTCCACCTAAGACTCTGCAGGCTCTTAAGGATATGGGCTACGCTGTCCAGGTCGGCGATCATACCTGGAGCGATGGAGAGTGCATCGCCGTAGATCCTAAGACGGGACTGATCCAAGGCGGCCAGGATAGCCGCCACACTTTCGGCAAGGCCGCTGGGTACTGATATCCAGCAGCCCACCCTTCGGGGTGGCTGCCCCCTATCCCATTTGGGCTTACTTGCGAAGGGGCGTTGGCGAACAATCAACTTGAGCCACAAGATCGATGCGGCCCAAGGAGAATCCCTCATGACTACGCTTGCTAGCAATACGTTGACCACCAACACGTTTACCACCAACGACGGTACGACGATTTATTACAAGGACTGGGGCAAGGGAAAACCGGTCACGTTTTCTCATGGGTGGCCGTTAAATGCGGACGCGTGGGACGCGCAGATGCTGTTTCTCGCCCAGCACGGCTACCGCGTGATCGCACACGACCGGCGTGGTCACGGCCGCTCTGGCCAAACATGGGATGGCAACGATATGAACACGTATGCGGACGATTTGGCTGGGCTGTTGGATGCGCTCGATGTCCGGGACGCCATGACGGTGGGGCATTCTACAGGCGGCGGAGAAGTGGCTCGCTACCTGGGACGGCACGGGAGCAAGCGGGTGTCGAAGGCGGTGCTGATTGGCGCCGTTACTCCACTCATGTTGAAAACGGATACAAACCCCGAGGGCTTGCCCCTGTCGGCCTTCGATCAGATTCGTGACGGCGTAGTTGCGGATCGGTCGCAGTTCTTCCGGGATCTCAGCATCCCCTTCTACGGCTACAACAAGCCGGACGCCAAGATCTCCGAGAGTGTGCGGGAAAACTTCTGGTTCCAGGGCATGCAATCCTCGCAACCGGCTGCGTACGACTGCATCAAGGCCTTCTCTGAAACCGACTTCACCGAAGACCTGAAGAAAATGGACGTGCCGACCTTGATCCTGCATGGTGACGCCGACCAGATTGTACCCATTGCCGCCTCAGCGTTGAAGACCGTGAAGCTGGTAAAGAGGGCGACGCTGAAGGTTCATCCCGGCGCCCCGCACGGCATGTGTACGACCTTAGCGGACAAGGTAAACGCCGACCTGCTTGTCTTCCTGCAATCGTAGCGATCGAGGTCTGTTCAAGCGCGGGTTTCCGGGCGTCTGAAAACCGCTCTACAGCCCGGATTCTCAAAACAACCCTCCTCCCGGTAAAGTAAAGATGGGGTGGGGACAGCATGCAGATACGGTTCGCATTTGGCCACGTTGGATTGGACGTCACGTTACCCGATGGCCCGCGGTACGAGGTCATCGAGAGCCGCTCGGCATCCGCTTTACCGGATGTCGAGGCGGCGCTCAATCTGGCGCTGGATCACCCCATCGGCAGCAAGCCACTCTCGACTTTGGCGGCGGGCAAGAAAACCGCAGCGATCTCAGTCTGCGACATCACCCGGCCTGCGCCCAACTGGCTCACCCTGCCGCCGCTGCTCCGGCGTTTGCACGATGCAGGTATTCCGGTCGACGGCGTCACCATCCTGATCGCTACCGGTTTACACCGCGAAGCCACGGCAAGCGAGATCAACGCCATCCTGGGGCCGGAGATTGCGGCTAAGTATCGCGTGGTCAACCATGACGCGCGGGCACTGACGGAGCATCGCTGGCTGGGAAAGACCCGCCGAGGCATTCCTGTCTATATCGACGAGCGGTTCATAGCAGCCGATCTGCACATCACACTGGGCTTTATCGAGCAGCACCTGATGCTCGGTTTTTCCGGCGGCCGCAAGCTGGTGGCCCCGGGGCTTGCCGCCCAGGAAACCATCAAGGTCATCCACTCGCCTTTGTTCATGCGGGAACCTATGGCCACGGAGGGGTCGATCACCGAGAACCCTCTGCATGCCGAGTTGTTGGAAATTGCCAGGATGGCTGGGCAAGACTTCATGCTCGATGTGACCTTGACCCAGAGCCGCGAAGTCTCAGGCATCTTCGCCGGCGATCCGGTTGCGGCGCATGCTGCCGGCGTCCAGTTCTTGCGCACCACATCGCTGGAGCGGCTCTCTGGTTTGGCGGATGCCGTCATCACCAGCGCTGCCGGATTTCCTTTGGACCTGACCTTTTACCAGACCATCAAGGGCCTCACTGCCGCACAGCACATCGTCAAGCCCGGAGGACGGATCCTGATTCTGGGCGAATGCGCCGAGGGCGTCGGTTCTCCTGAGTTTGCCGGAAAGGCGGCAAGCTTCTCCAGCTACGAGAGCTTTCTCGAGGAGATTCGGAACGCCGCAGTAGAAATTGATCAGTGGCAACTGGAGAAAATGGCGCTGGTCGGGCTAAGGCATGAGCTCTTCTTTTACATTCCAGGAGTTGCCAACGACAAGCTAGGAAACCTGGCCTCCCGTTGCTTCGCCGATTGGCAGACGGCGGTCGCTGCTCTCCTTAACGGCCTCCCAGCCGGCGCGCGAGTGGCATTGGTGCCCGAAGGCCCATACGTCTACGCTCGCGCGGACGCCTCCGATGCGTTCACCGAAGTGCCCCAGCTTTCTTGAGAAGTTGACCGGCGTTGGGTGCCCCATTCAATCCCTGCTTTTGGGCTTGAGTGGGATACGCAGCTCTCAACGACGCCCAAGTCTCCCTCTTGTCATTAGAGCGAACGCCGGATTGTCTAAGTTCGATTCATGTTACGGTTGTGTAAATTCACATCGTATATCGCGCCGTGTTCAGTGGGTTCTGTAAGTTCTAAGTTGCGGCGACGCTATCATCATTCCTTAACAATATCTCTGTTAGCGTGGTGCGCAACGTTGGTTAACCCATCGGCCGCGCTATGTCCGCAGGCTCCTTGGGTTAGGAGAGCCGCATGAATACGCGCGTCGCAAGAATTGTGCACCGTTTAGGACGGGTTGTTGCATTCACCGCCGGAGCGGTCCTGTTGCCGTTGGCAGTAGCGCATGCCACCATGACCATCTCCGAAACCGGGTCCACGTTGATTCTTCCGCTGTTCAAATCCTGGGTAACCGCCTACAACAAAGTCCAACCTGACCTGCAGATGACAGTGGGCGCTACCGGCTCAGCAGCCGGTATCGCTGAGGCGATCGCAAAGCGCGTGCAGATCGGCACCTCGGACGCCTATATGTCCGACAACGATGCCATGGCCCACCCGCAGATCCTCAACATTCCCCTGGCCATCTCCGCGCAGACGGTCGTCGCCAACCTGCCTGAGCTGCGCGGCGCTACGCTCAAACTGAGCGGGCCTGTTTTGGCTCTCATCTATTCCGGCAAGGTGAGCCAATGGGACGCAGCGCCCATCGCAGCCATCAACCAGGGTGTCCAACTGCCGCACCACGCGATCGTGCCGGTCCGTCGCGGCGATGGCTCGGGTGATACCTTCGTCTTCACCCAGTTCCTAACCTTCTCCACTCCCGATCAGCAACACCTTACGTCGAAAGATTTCAATTGGGAAGGCAAGATAGGCTACGGCACGACAGTGAGCTGGCCGGCGGTATCGGGCTCTCTGACGGTAGCCGGCAATCAGGAAATGGTACAGAAACTTAGCCGCACCCCTTACTCGGTGGGCTATCTCGGTGCAAGCTTCAAGGACGATGCGGATAAGGCCGGCCTGCAAATCGCGATGCTGGAAAACCAGGCTGGTAAGTTCGTGCTGCCCACGACGGCAACGGTTACCGCGGCGGCAGCTGAACTTACTCCGCGCACGCCACCCGATCAACGGCTTACCTTGGTG
The DNA here is from genome assembly GCA_963743365.1 of uncultured Acidobacteriaceae bacterium. Classification (GTDB taxonomy): domain Bacteria; phylum Acidobacteriota; class Terriglobia; order Terriglobales; family Acidobacteriaceae; genus PALSA-350. The sequence continues at coordinate 553,268 of CAVUQE010000001.1, read as the reverse complement.
TTCGCTCCGGGCGTCAATTCCTACCCCCTGATCAACTACGAATATGCAGTGGTCTCAACCAGGCAGTCGAACCCGCAGGTTGCTTCGGCCATCAGCAATTTCCTGCTCTGGTGCATAGCTCCGCAAGGCGGCAGCGCGCCAGGCTTTCTTGAACCGGTTCACTTCATTGGGTTGCCGACATCCATTCGCGCGCTCAGTGAACTACAGATCGCCAAAATCCAGTAGGTCAGTGCAAGGACCATCCTTAAAGGAGATCGCCATGCCGAATGCCAATGCGGTGACGAACCCATCTCGAACTGTGCAGGACTATATAGATGAGCTGCCGATGTGGCCCGACGGCACACGGCTGCATTCCAACCCCATGACCACGATGCAATGGCGCATCTGGATGCTGGCCGCCGCGGGCAAGTTCTTCGAAGGGTTTGTAGTGTTCATGACCGGCGTTGCCCTGCCGCTGATCGCCCGCCAATTCGGTATCACGCCTGCGCAGAACGGCTTCATCAGCGCGGCGAGCCTGTGCGGCATCCTGATCGGCGCTGTCGGCCTGGGCAGCTTGTCCGACCGGTTCGGGCGCAAGTCCATGTTCATCGTGGAGATGATCATCTTCACCGCTTTTCTTGGCGCCGCCGTCTTCTGCAACAGCTTTGTCTCGCTGGTGTTCTGCCTGTTCGGACTGGGGATCGCGTTAGGCTGCGATTATCCAACCGCGCATATGATCATTTCCGAAAACATCCCCAGCGTTAGCCGGGGCAAATTAGTGCTGGGCGCATTTGCATTCCAGGCCGTCGGCGCCTTGGCGGGAACGGCAGTGGGTTATGCAGTGCTGGTCCTCATGCCCAACCTCAATGCCTGGCGCTGGATGTATGCCACCGCAGTCATTCCCGCCCTTCTGGTCACCATCGGCCGTTTCTACGTCACGGAAAGCGCGAACTGGCTGCACTCTCGCGGATCCGTCGACCGGGCCACCGTTGCGGCGAGCCGCCTACTGAAGCGAACCCCGCAATACCCCACAAGTATTGTGCTATCGGACGAGGCGGCTGCCGGTGAGTCCCACGGAGGCGGTTCCTTCCTGACGTTGTTCAAAAAGCGCTACCGCCGCGCGACCATCCTGGCCTCGGTGCCATGGTTCCTGCAGGACCTCAGCACATACGGAATCGGCATCTTCACCCCGACCATTCTGGCCGCGGCGCTGGGCAAAGAGGCTGACCACGTCCGCAGCCTGCGGGATCTGATCGCCAACGACATCCTGGCCGCCAGGGGAGCGGCGATGATCACGCTATTGCTGATCGTCGGCATTGCCTTTGCCGTTTTGCTGGCTGATAAGCTGGGCCGAATCCGGCTGCAAATCATCGGCTTCATTGGATGTGCGGTTGGCCTGGTGTTGGCTTCACTCTCCGTCGATCTCAGCGGCCAACTTAAGATCATCCTCATCTTCAGTGGCTTCATGCTATTCAACTTCATGACCAATCTTGGACCCAATGCGCAGACCTACCTGCTTGCCGGCGAGGTGTTCCCGACCGCGATCCGCGGCAAGGGCGCAGGCTTCGCTGCTGCCTTTGCCAAGATCGGTGCGGTGGCGACCGCTTTCCTGTTCCCTATCCTGCTGGTCACGCTCGGCACACGCTTGCTGCTTTACGGCTTGGTCATCGCATCGCTGCTGGGAGCAGTGGTCACGTGGTTCTACAGGATTGAGACCACGGGCGTGAACCTCGACCGTATTGGCGAGGTAGAGACAACGAGCAGTGCGAAGGCTTCGTCAAGAGCGGTCGCCTGAGCAGTCGTCTTGGGTGGTACGAAATGGAAGCGCCACCCTCCCCTTTGTCATCCCGTCGAAGCGAAGTGGAGGGACCTGCGGTGCGCCCTTCCCCCAAACGCCTGCCTGCAGCCGGGGTGCCCCATTCAAGCCGTACTTTGGCTTGAGTGGGACACGCGATGCCAGCCCATCAACAAAAACCTTCTATTCACAATACCAATCACGACCGGCCAGTAGAATTTCAGGACCGAAGCGATCCCAAAATTGCAGGGATTGAGGAGATGTAAATGGCTACGACTGTCCTGGCATCGATTGGCGATCATGGCGTTCTGAACGCACCTTTATCCCCTGCATTGCCGGAAGTCTGGATCGACCGAGATCTGAGCTGGCTCGACTTCAATTGGCGGGTGCTCGCGGAGGCGCTCGATGAACGCACTCCGTTGCTCGAGCGAGCGAAGTTTCTCGCTATCTTCACCTCCAACCTCGACGAATTCTTCATGAAACGCGAAACCGTACTGCGCCAGGGGGCGACCGATGCGCAGCGCGCGTTGTTGCAGCAGGTTCGCGAGAAAATTCAGTTTCAGCTCAACCGCCAGGCGGACTGCTACCGCCAGGTCATCCTTCCCGGTCTCGCGGACCACGGAGTTTTCTTACGCCGCTGGGACGACCTCACACCTGCTCAGCAAAAGGAAGCTGGCAAGTATTTCGACTCCCAACTGTCTCCCGCACTAACCCCTCTGGTCATTGATCCAGTCCATCCTTTTCCCTTTCTTTCCAATCTTTCTACATCCCTGGTCTTCCAACTGCGCGATGTGCCCAAGGATGAAACCATGTTTGCCCGGGTCAAGATTCCCGGAGTCCTCAAACAGTGGATCTATTTAGAATCGGATCTCGAGCCTGGCCGAAAACTGCTGGTTCCGCTTTACGAGGTAATTCGTGGCAATCTGCACAAGCTCTATAGCGGCATGGAAATCAGCGACATCACCCTCATGCGCCTCACCCGCGATGCCGAGGTGGAACTGGACGATGATCCCGCGGCCGACTTCCGCGCGGCGGTGAAGGAGCAGATTCGGCAGCGCCGCTACGAACCGGTGGTGCGCCTTGAATTCGGACCGGGTGCCAATCCCGCCATCAAGGAGATGCTTCGCCAGCGGCTGGACGTCACCCCCTCGGACATCTACGACATGCAGGAGGAGGTCGACTACACCACCCTGTTCGAACTTCTCGCTCTGCCGATCCCCGCATTGCGCGACCCGGATTGGACGCCCCTCTGGCCCCCGTCGCTCGACCACGCAGCGAACGCAATTTTTGCTGCGATTCAAGCCGGCGACCTGCTCGTACATCACCCCTACGAAAGCTTCGACGCCACCGTCGAGCACTTCATCAGTTCGGCGGCCGATGACCCACAGACGGTTTCCATAAAAATGACAGCGTATCGCATCGGTGACGACACACCCTTCGTCAAGTCATTGATCCGCGCGGCGGAACGGGGCAAACAGGTGGCCTGCGTCATGGAGATCAAGGCACGCTTCGACGAGGAGCGCAATCTGCACTGGGCAGCGGAGTTGGAACGCGCCGGCGCGCACGTCACCTTTGGCGTGAGTGGTCTTAAGACCCATGGCAAGACCGCGCTGGTGGTTCGTAAGGAAGCCGGCGGGCTGCGTTGCTACGTGCATATCGGTACCGGCAACTATCACGTGAAGACGGCGCGCCTGTACGCCGACGTGGGACTCTTTACCTGCGACTCGCGAATAACACAGGATGTGGTGAATCTCTTTCACTTTCTTACTGGCCACGCCGATCGGCCTAACTGTACGACGCTTCTGGTAGCCCCTCTCACCATGCGGCCGCGGCTGCTCGATCTGATCCATCGCGAGACGCAAAACCAGCGCGCGGGACGGACCTCCCGCATCATCGCCAAGATGAACCAGCTCGAAGACCCGGACATCATCGAGGCGTTGTGCGAGGCTTCGCAGGCAGGGGTGCCCATCGATCTGATCATTCGCGGATTCTGCTGTCTTCGTCCAGGGGTGCCCGGGCACACGGAAACCATCCGCATCCGTTCGATCATTGGGCGATTCCTGGAACATTCCCGCATCTTCTACTTCGCCAATGGCAGGCAGGATCCGGCAGAGGGTGAGTACTTTATCGGGTCAGCGGATTGGATGTTCCGCAATCTCTCCAAACGGATCGAGGTGGTCACTCCCGTCTTCGCCACAGGACCCAAGCAACGGCTTTGGGAGATCCTCGATATCTGCCTGCACGACCAGCGCGAGGCCTGGGTTCTTGGCGCTGACGGCAGATACGAGCAACTGCGCGCAGATGGGACTGCAACCGGGCCCGAAGGCCGGGGAACGCACCAAACCCTGATGGACCTGACACGGGCCCGGGCCAGCCTCTAGCCGGCTGCGAAAAAAAGCCCGCACTGGATGGTGGAGGCCCCCGCATGGATGCGGGGAAGAAGCGCTTTAGCCTCTGTGAAAGAGTCTCAACATGCCCACGCGCTTTAGCGCTGGCCATGCCAAAAGCCTCAAGAGTCCCTGCGTGAGAGAACCTGCCGGTCCAGAACCGAGTCCCGAAGAGCCTGCCCTGAGCTGAGGCAGACTTGTCCAAATTCTTGGTGGGAGTCCCCGCATTTATGCGGGGGAAGGAGCGCTTTAGCGCTCCTGAAAGAATCTCTACTCTGATCACGCGCTTTAGCGCTGGCAATACCAAAGACCTCATGAGTCCTGCGTGAGAGAACAACCCCTCCGCTCCTAGGCCGGGGGGACGGGCCCAAACGCTGAGGCAGACACGGCCCGCCAAAACAGCCCGCGAAGAAACTCTATTTTTTGCAGGGTACGGGCTTCAGCCCGTACGTAAGTTACTGTAAACAGGTTCGGCTTTAGCCGCTGAGGGAGCTCCTTTCATCGCCCTCCCAACTTCTTCCGCAAGCTGTAAAGCCGATTCCTGCTGCAAAACAGAGTTTTCCCGCGGCCCGCCAGTCCAGCAGGAATTCACCCCCGATGCATTATCATGGTTCTGCGAATGCAGCGAATCCACGAAATGCGAAAGTGGCGAAATTGGCAGACGCACCAGACTTAGGATCTGGCGGGGCAACCCATGGGGGTTCGAGTCCCCCCTTTCGCACCAAACAACTTGCAGGCGTACCACTCCAACCCTCACGAAGCGCACTCTCTTGACCGTCTCACTTCTGGAAAGTCTTTCCCTCCCCGTCGCCACCCAGACAAGCGGCTTAGCACTTGAGGTTTAAGGCGCGTTATAACGATAGAGCATGCAAACCGCGACCGAGTCCCGAGGGTGGACCACCATCGAAGAATTGTGTGACCGGCATTTAGGCAGCCGCCCGTCGCCTGCCGTGCTGCCGATTCTAAAATCTCTCGAGCACGAGCGACAGGAAGTCCGCGACTTCATCGCCCGCATCTTCCAGCTCATGGAGCTCTCACGCTTCGACGTCAAAGATCTCTCGCCGATGATGGCCGGGGGAATGACGGTTCTTCCGAGCATCCTGCCGGGAGCTTGGGGCGGGATGGCTCCGCCGGTCACTCAAGCGAATCGTCACGCCAGGATCGATACATATCTCCGCTCCAACCCTTGGGCCAGCTTCGCCGCGGGAACCGTCTTGCTCGATGTAGGCTGCGGCTTTCCTCCGCAGACTTCCATGGACGCCTCGAAGTCATTTCCCGACTGGCAGATCATCGGCGCGGACCCGGCCTTCGATGAGTACCTTCTCTACGATGAGGATGGCCATTACGCCTGCCTCGACGCGCGCGGTCGAGTGCGCTATTTTCAACCCGGCGGCGGCAACCCGGCCTGCTGGAGGGCGCTGTTCAACGATTCGGAGGCGACGCGACGCCGTTTCTCTGAAGCCTTCGTTCCGTTAGCGCACCTGCTGCCGCCCGATGACGGCCAGTCCGCAATCGTGGAACAAGACGGCCAACGCTTGGTGCGGTATCCACTACAAAGCTACGAAACCTCTAACCTCAAGTTTCTTCAAGCAGGATTCGGTTCCCCCACGCCTCAGGCTGACGTTGTACGCAGTTTCAACGTCCTCATGTATTTCGACGGGGGCTTCCGCCATCGGGCCGACCAATGGCTTGCGACGGTTCTTCGTCCCGGTGGTCTGTTCGTTTGCGGTACGGGTGGCCCCTCGGAAGTCCGCTACGCCGTCTATCGCAAGGAAGCTGACTGCTTGGTGGAGAAGGAATTTGCGTTTGGCGTGGAAAACGTCCGGCCTTTCGCCTGGGTCCCTTGGATGTGCCTGTATGACAGCGAACGTGAGACCTGGCGCTTGGCGGAAATGGTTGCGATCCTTCGCTCTGACCCGCAGTTCCTTTGCGACTATAACGCCCGCCTCGACACGTTGCTCCAGGAGCACGGCCTTCTGGTGCGCGAAGAGAGCGGCTTTCTCGCCATACCGAAAGATGGTCTAAACCCTTCGCAATATTTCGCCGCCAACGAAGCAATCGGGCGTCAGATGCAAAAGCAGTTCACCAACCGCGCCGTAGCGGTGCTGGAGCGCGCGGGCTTGCACGCCTGGCGCAACTCCGCCGATCATGTTGCCGTCGCTCCTCAGGCTCCTCTGGCGCCGCTTGCGAACTGAGTAGCACGCAAGCTCAAGTTAGTACCAGATCGTCACCTGTCGAGAGACGCCTGCTGTCCGGATGTTACTGAAAGTTAGTTTTTAGTAAGTTGAAAATCCAATCAAGCCGGCCGTCCTTTACAGGCAATCGCAAGCTGTTGTTCAGGCTTTGGCCCGCCGCAGTTCCGAAAGAATATTCGTATGAAGCAACCACGCCATCAATCCTTGAACGGCTACGCTTGCATCGCTTCGACCAGGTCCGCCCCCATCGCAGACCATATCTCGTCCGATCGTTCAGCATCCTTCTCATCGGAGCCACGACGCCTTCAAGGCTTGCATGGATGCTACAATTCTCAACCATGCCTGAATTCATCATTGAACGCGATATGCCGGGCGCGGGGTCGCTGACCGAAGACCAGATCCGAAGGGTTTCCCTTCAATCGCTCGAGACCTTGAGAGACATGGGGCCGCGTATTCAGTGGCTGCATAGTTATGTCACTGAGGACAAGGTGTATTGCGTCTACCTGGCGCCGGATGAGGAAACCATCCGCGAGCACGCGCGCAAGAGCGGCATTCGCGCGGATCGCGTGGCTGCGGTGCGCCGCCTCATCGATCCCGCAGCTTTCAAATGATCGGGTGAGGTCCTTCGAGCGCGAAGAAGATCGCGCTCTGTAACGGCATTTCCAGACCTTTCTGCCAGGCAATCTTCCCTTCCGCCCTGTCCAGGATCTCCCGTGCCGCGGAGAGTCCATCGTCCAGTTTTGTGCGTTCTGCCGGTCGAAGAGGTGCGCCAATGCGGCTGCGCAGATGATCCGCCGCCGCCGCTAAAGTGAGAGCCTTGGTGGTGTCCCCGCTTGCCGCCGCCAGGCAGGCCACGCCCTCGAGTGCTCGAGCGATCCCTCGCCGGTGCCCAAGCTCGGCAAAATGCTCCAGGGCCTCTCGAAAAGCAATGTGGGCATCCGCGAATTCTCCCTGCCTGCAATGAATGTAGCCCAGATCGGCGAGCGACCGCGCACAGCCCCAACGATCTCCGACGGCGCGGAAGACTGCGAGCGCCCGCTGGTAGATGGTCTTCGCAGATTCCAGCCGACCTTGCTCCAACTCAATGTCGCCAGATTGGTTAATGGACCACGCCGCGCCGCTGGCGTCTCCAAGATCTTGAAATAGGGTGGTTGCTTCCATGAGGGCGGCCGTGGCCCGCTCGTACGCGCCCCGCATCTTCGCTGCGTTTGCCAGGTTGTGCAAACACCGCGCCGTTGAAAGAGGATCGGTGAGCGTTCGCCAGCAAGCAAGGCTCCTCTCGAAATAGCTCTCTGCCTCATCAAAGTTGCCACGATCGCGAGTAGCAACGGCAAGCGCATTCCATGAAGCAGCAATGCCCCACTGATCGTCAAGTTCCCGATAAAAGGCCAGACTCTGCTTCAAAAATGCGTCGGCTGCCCCGTAGTCTCCCTGCGACGTGGCCAGTGCGCCAAGGAACGTGCAAATCCTGCCTCGTTCTTTTACGTAGCCGGCCTCTACCAGCCGAAGCAGACTCTCAAGCCTTGCGCTGCCCTCAACGAAGTGCTCGCGCATATCCCAAAACCGAAAGAGAGCCATCGATAACCGCAGAGCCCATTCGATTTGATTGTTCTCAGCCAGCCAATCCGCAGCGGCACGGAAATTCTCGATCTCGAGATCGCATCGGGCAAGCCACTCGGCCTGTTCAATAGCATCCAGTTGGGGATTTCCCTCCTCGGCAATCACCAGGCAATATGCCGCGTGGCTGCGGCGCGTTTGCGGCTCTTCGCCACTCGTCGACAATCGCTCGAGCGCATATTCCCGAATCGTCTCCAGCATCGTGAACCGCGGCTCTGCATCGGGGCTGTCGACTCGCTGCACCAGGTTCTTGTCGAGCAGCGACGCCAGGCCTTCGAACACTCCGATCCCCAGGTTCTGCTCGGTGTCGCAAACAGCTTCAACTCCTTCCAGCGTTGCTCCTCCCACGAACGCAGAAAACCGCCAGAAAAGCCTCTGCTCCCCCTCGCTCAACAGCTCATAGCTCCAATCGATCGTTTTACGGAGTGTCTTTTGTCTCTCCGGCAGGTCAGAAGCGCCTTTCGTTAGAAGCTCCAGCCGGCTCCGTAACCGATCAAGAATGGCTGCCGGCGATAATACCTTCGTTCGCGCTGCCGCTAACTCGATCGCTAGAGGTAGGCCATCCAGTCGATCGCAGATGGCCCGGATGGCCGCGTCGTTCTCAGGGGTGACAACGAAGTTAGGCCGAACCGCTGTCGCGCGCTGTTGAAACAGTTGCATAGCTGCACTGGAGAGCAGCGGCGCGACTGGAAATTCCTGCTCCCCGTAAATCTGCAATGAGGCCCTGCTTGTAACCATCGCTTTTATGAACGTGCACCGAGCCAGAATCTCGGAGACCAGTTGAGCCGCCGGCAGCACCTGCTCAAAGTTGTCCAGGATAAGCAGAAAGGGGCCTCCAGCTTCCATCTGATCGGCGATAACCTGCGGTACCGTGTGATTGGCGATTTGTTGCAGATTTAGGGCCTTCACGATGGCAGCGCCCACAAGCTCTGGGTTTGTGAGGGATGCGAGGCCGACAAATTGAATGCCGCCTACGAAGAACTCTGTCACATTTCTGGCGACGGCCAATGCCAGCCTCGTCTTTCCTGCACCACCCGCCCCCGTGAAACTGATCAGCCGCAGATTTGGATCGAGCAACAGTTTTGCCGCTTGGTCCACCTCGCTTTCGCGTCCCACGAGAGAGGTGCGTGGTATCGGCAGATCAAAGCGTCTGGTTGACAGCTTTTCGACCGCAGCCTTCTCGCCTTGCGGCGGCGCCGGTTCGCTTGTCGTGTCGGGGGAAGAGGCCGCGTGCTTCGATTGGGTGACCGCGGAGGCGAAGAGATATCCTCGGCGCGGGATCGTCTTGATGATCTGCTGTTCGGGGTCGCATAATGCGCGTCGAAGCTCGACCGTACACTGCACCAACGAATCATCGGTAACAAAGCTGTCAGGCCAGAGCGCACGTGCGAGTTCCTCTTTGCCAATCAGCCTCCCGGAATTCTCGACCAGATACCTAAGTGCCTCGAAAACCTTTGGCCGGAGCTTTACCTCGTGGCCAGACCGAAACAGACTGCCTCGCGCGAGGTCCAGCGTGAACTCGCCGAAGCAATACGTTCTCTGGCCTGTCTCCAAGGTATTTCACCTCTTCCGTACCGGGTTCATAGCGCGGGAGTTAAGTAGATTTCGTGTTTCTTTCGGCAAAGCTTCGTTACTTTGGCCGCCGGCGTCGCTACTTTAGACAACATCGGCTGGACGAATCATGCCGCCGCGGGACACCGAGCCATGGGACCCGTGGTGCGGATTCTAACAAACCGAAACGTACCAAGCAGCAATCAAGGCAGGACTGAACAGTTCAGCCCAAATAGGAGGATCACAATGACAACGGCACAGGCACCCACTCTCGACATGAACAAGCTCAACACCTTCATCGGTCAGTTTGTAACTGACCTCGGCGCTTCGGTTCACGCCGGGATGGTAGTGATAGGCGAAAAATTGGGCCTATATAAGGCTCTGGCGGAGGGCCCGGTCTCGCCGGCCGAACTGGCCCGCAAAACCGGCACCGACGAGCGCTATATTCGGGAATGGCTTGCGTCGCAAGCGGCCGGCGGCTACGTCACCTATGACCGTTCGAAGAACCTCTTCAGCCTCAGCGAGGAGCAGGCATTCACACTGGCGCAGGAAGATAGCCCCGCATATCTTCCGGGCGCGTTTGAACTGGCGCTCGGATCCTTGGCTGCCGTTCCCCGTATCACCGAATCTTTCCGCACCGGCCGCGGAATGGGGTGGCATGAACACGATGACGGGGTCTTCCACGGCTGCGAGAAGTTCTTTCGCCCCGGATATGCCGCAAACCTTGTCCCTTCCTGGATACCCGCCCTGGATGAGGTCCGGGCGAAACTGGAGGCGGGCGCGCGCGTAGCCGATGTGGGATGTGGCAAGGGTGCTTCGACCATCCTGATGGCAAAAGCTTTCCCAAAGTCGCAGTTCATCGGCTTCGACTATCACGACAAATCGATTGACGGAGCGCGCGAGACTGCCCGGCGCGAGGGCATCAGCGACCGAGCTGTCTTTGATACCGCGACCGCCAAGAACTTTCCCGGCAAGGAGTACGACCTCGTCACCGTCTTCGATTGCCTGCACGATATGGGCGACCCGCTCGGAGCCGCAGCACATGTTCGCAGTGCTCTCGCAAAAGACGGCACATGGATGATTGTCGAGCCGTATGCGAACGACGAACTCGAGGACAATCTTAACCCCGTGGGCCGGATTTACTACTCTTTTTCCACCTTGCTCTGCACCCCGTGCTCTCGCTCACAGGAGGTTGGGGTGTGCCTTGGGGCGCAGGCGGGCGAAAAACGGATCCGCGAAGTCGTTCTCGCAGCGGGCTTCACCCGCTTCCGCCGTGCCGCCGAGACTCCATTCAACATCGTCTACGAAGCAAGGCCCTGAAGTCACGACCTGAACTGAAGTCCGGCTGAGTCTGGCGCGAATTCCGCTGGCTCAGCCTGCATTCTTATGGTTTACTGGCTTTCCAATAAGTGCAGCCGGGCGACGCAAGGTTCCCTCCTCGCCCGCTCTTTCGATGCAATACAAAGGAGCTTCTCGTATGGCCACAATTCCCGAAGCCACTTCCACCGCCGAAGACGGCCCGGATGTTCATGGTTCCAGCAGCGCGCAATCATCGCTCGCCAGCCCTTTGACGAGCGAGATGCTCGCCCGCTTCGAATCGCGGGCCGCTACATACGACCGCGAGAACCGATTCTTCGATCAGGATTTTGAAGACCTGCGCGCCGCCGGATACTTCCGGCTTCCCGTACCGGTTGAGCTGGGAGGCGCAGGCTTCACGCTGGCGCAAATGGCCCGCGAACAGCGGCGCCTCGCCTATTACGCGCCGGCTACAGCTCTGGCTGTGAATATGCATATCTACTGGGTGGGATTGGCAGCCGACCTCTGGCGCCAAGGCGACAGTTCGCTCGGGTGGCTATTGCGCGATGCCGCGGCGGGCGAGATCTTTGCCGCCGGTCACGCGGAGGCGGGAAACGACGTGCCCGTTCTCCTCTCAACAGCGAAAGCAGAACGCGTGGAAGGCGGCTACCGTTTCTTCGGGCGCAAACAATTCGGTAGTCTCTCTCCCGTGTGGACACGTCTGGGCGTGCACGGAATGGATTTGTCCGATCCAGCACACCCCAAAATCGTGCACGCATTCATGCTGAGAGACAGCGCCGGTTACATTATAAAAGAAACCTGGGATGCTCTCGGCATGCGAGCCACCCGTAGCGACGACACCGTTCTGGAGGGTGCATTCATTCCCGATCAGTACGTCGCGCGCGTTGTTCCCGCCGGTGCAGCCGGGGTTGACGGATTCGTGCTCGGAATCTTTGCCTGGGCTCTCATCGGTTTCGGCAACATCTACTTCGGTCTGGCAAAACGCGCTCTCGATAAAAGTGTTGTGGCCCTGAAAACCAAACGCTCGCTCGCGCTTACGCGCAGCATGGCTTATCATCCCGAGGCGCAACATGCCGTTGCCGAGATGGTTATTGAACTTGATTCCATTGGCCCCCACCTCGACAGGATCGCGGAAGACTGGTCCACCGGCGTAAATCACGGGATGGAATGGCCCTCCAAGATCTTCGCGGCCAAGTATCGTGCCGTAGAAGGTTCCTGGCGCGTGGTCGATCTGGGACTCGACATAGCCGGTGGTGCGGGCATTTTCCGCTCCGAAGGATATGAGCGTATGTTGCGCGATGCCCGTCTCGGCAAAATTCATCCTGCAAATTCCTTCCTCGCTCACGAAGTGATCGCAAAGACAGCTTTAGGAATCAGTCTCGATGAACAACCACGATGGGGATGAGATGGTTGATTGCTCGCAGTCGCCCAGCTAACCGGAAGTAATCCTCAATCGTTGACTTCAGGAGGATCTTCCCTCTTGGCAACCGGTCCTCTTACTCCTTTTTCCCCGGCACATCGTGCCCGCCTTGATGAAAAACGAGCCCCGTCACCTTGCCCCCGGAATCCTCCTCGAAGCTGATCTGCGCATCCACCGCCTTCAAGAAAAACTCAGTGTTTGATTCGGGGAAGATGGGACAGGCCTTTTGCCCCGTCGCCTGTTCAGAAAGCTGATCACCGGCAAGCGTAATGGCAATGACAAAGTTCGGAGCGAGCTGATAATTCCCCACAAACTTCCCCAGCGCGCCCGCATCAAGGGCAATCTCTTTATGTTCCTGCGGAACCTCGTACTTCTGTCCAAAGAGGATGGCGGCCAGCGCGCGGCCGATCCCGTGCACGTCAAGAGAGGTCACGTTGTCGAGCACAATTACGTAAGCGTCATTGTCCGGAAACCAGCTATTGAGCGATGTGAACCCCTCGAATCCACCACCGTGCCAGATTACCCTGTGCCCGAATTCGGTCGAGATCATCCAGCCGAAGCCGTATCTGGGGCCGCTCGGTTCGTCCATGGCTACGTGTCCCGTCAGCATCTCATCGATCAGGTTTTTAGGGATAAGCTTACCCGCGTCCACCGCCTGATCCCATTTGTAAAGGTCGAGAACCGTCGAATACAGCGCGCCGGCGCTGAACGGCACCGACATGTTTACAAATCGCACAGGCTCGTATCCGCTGGGAGAATATCTGTACCCTTGCGCGTGATCCATTGAAGTAGAATGACTGCTGTCGTAGCCGCTGTCCGTCATATCCAGTGGGCCGAAGATGCTTTTCTCCAGATACTTCGCGTAACTCTCACCCGAAACCCGTTCGATGATATAGCCCAACACGTCGTAGCCTGAATTGCTGTAGCTGAACTTCGTGCCCGGCGCGAAATTCAGCGGCTTGTTCTCAAAGTCCGCCAGAAGTTGCGTGGGTGTAAGCTGCTCGGCCTCAATCGTCCGGTAATTGGGAAACGAAGTGAAATTGGGAATGCCCGAAGTGTGCGTCAGCAGGTTATAAATCGTGATCGGCGCCCAGTCTTGGGGGCAGTCGGGCACATATTTGCACACCGGATCCTGAATGTTCAGTTTGCCCCTGGCCTGCAGTTCCATAATGGCCATGGCCGTGAACTCCTTGGTCACGGAGGCGATGCGAAACTTCGTCTCCGGAGCGTTCGCGATGCCGGCCTTCACGTCGGCCATCCCGTACCCCTGGCTAACGATGATCTTGCCGTGCTGCGCCACCAGGATCGACCCCATGAAATGGTCGGCCTTCACGCTGGCCTGCATGTACTGTTCAATCTTCGCCTGCGCGTCCTGCGCCACGGCAGCGGAACAAGCTGCGCCCAGCGCGAACGCGAAGAACAAGAGCCATGGCAGTGATTTTCTCATTTTTACCCCTCCACTACGTCTCCAGTGCTAGTACTCGCGTCTCTGCGCAATTTTCAGCGCCGCAAAGAATAAGATTGCGGACAGTCCAAGCGAAAACGCCATCACATTCCACGGAATCGTGTGCGCAACGATGGGTGAGCGTTCCCCTACACCATGAACGATATCGGCAAACGCGGGAAGCGAGAGTTGCGTGCACAGCACCCAGATTCCAGCTGAGCCAAGTAACGTGCCCCACACCCGCCATTGATCGTCGAGCAACGTCCCTAGTAAAACCGCCAGGAAGTAGACGGTTGAGCTGCAGGCGATAAGCGTGGCCGCCTGTTCGAACATCTCAATCGGTGTCACTCCTGCCCTCTGCAGCGGCATTGCCAGCCACATCTCCCAGCAGAGTATTCCAATCACCGCGGCTGTCTCCAACCATCCGATGCCGGCGCGTACGACCAGTAAGCGAAGCCGGCTCACGGGCATCGACAGAGTGAACAGAGTCGAGCCGTGCAGACCTTTCGAGGCCTGAAAAGGCGTCTGGGTCGCGATTCCTGCGCCGGCAAGGAATGCACAAGTAAACACAAGGAAGAACGGAAACACGTGGGACGCAAGCCCAGCGGGAAGACCGCTCACGCTGCGCGCCGATGCGTGGGCGCCGGCTGAATGCATGCTATAAAGAGGCACGGCCGTGAAGGCAAGCATGAACAAAAGCCGAAATCGGGTTTCCAGCCATCCCTTGAGCCAAAGCATCTTAGTTACTCCTCACATGTTCCAGAAAAATCTCTTTCAGCGTCACCGGAAACCGCTCCACAGTAGCTCCCGGTATGGATTGCGCCTGCTCGACAATTGCATCGGCGTTGTGACTGCAGAGCATGGAGACGACCCGGCCCTCCTGGCGGATGGACTCAGCACCCTCCGGCCAGCGTACTGGCGGTCCCTCTCCGCTCTCAAGGACCACGTGAACCCGCTGGTACCGTGCCTTCAGGTCGTCCAGGCACCCCGAGACCAGCATCCTGCCCTGATCGACAATTCCGACATGGTCGGCGATCAACTCGACTTCTGACAGCTGATGCGAAGAAAAGAAAATCGTGATCCCCGATGAACCTGTGATCGAAACCAATTCGCGCAGCACATCCTCCGTAGCAGCAGGGTCCAGCCCATCGGTCGGCTCATCCAGGATCAGCAGCTCAGCCCCACGGGCGATCGCCAGCAGGAGCATCAGCTTCGACCGCATTCCTTTGGAGAGATCAGGAATTTTGCGGGCCTTTGGAAGTGCAAACATCTCCAGGTAACGCTGCTCCAGATCGCGGCGCCACTTTGGAAAAAATGGCCGCGTGAACCGTATGATCTGCTCCACCGTCATATAGGGATAGAGTTCCTTGTCCTCGGTCACGAAGCCGATCCGGCGGCGGATTCCGGCGGCGCTGTCTGCGTCCGTGACAGGCACGCCAAATACGTGGGCGCTTCCGGTATCGGCTCGCAATAGACCCATAAGTGTCTTGATGGTGGTCGTCTTGCCTGCGCCGTTGCGCCCGAGGAAGCCGAAGATGCTTCCAGCCGGCACCTGGAGGTCGAGACCGCGCAGCGCCGGGTGGTCTTTAAACGACTTACACAGTTGATGAGTCTCGATGACGAAATCGGTCATGGCTTGTCTACCACTGCTCCTTCCTTCCCCTCTTGCGCGCCGGCCTGTGCCAGCTCGTTTTCAAACACTCGTCGTAATTCGTCGTTGCTAAGACCTCGAGAGATCAGCCGCTCGACGGCGGAGTGCATCACTTTTTGCGCCTCGTGAACCAGGCGGGCGCGCCCTCCTGCCGTCGCTTTGATAAAGGCTCCGGAGCCGTGTTTTAACTCGAGTACTCCTTCGTGCTCCAGCTCCCGGTACGCGCGGACGACGGTGTTCGGGTTCATCACCAGGTCCTCGGCCACTTTGCGGATCGTAGGCAGACGATCCCCCTCGCGCAGAGCGCCGGTTTCTACCGCGTGCTTCACCTGCTCCATGAGCTGCAGGTAAAGGGGAATGCCACTTGAGGGGTTTACTCGAAACATGCAAAGTGTACTACTCAATGGATACACTACACACTTTGCAGAAGTGCGTCAAGGGCCGTTTGTGATTTTCCAGGTACGACGTTAAGAGCATTCTTGCTATACCTTGAACCGCGAGGTATTATGACCCACGTAATGACTTCGCGGGAATCGAACCCGAATTTCATGAACGGCGTGCCGGAGTTGTTGATCCTGCGTTTGCTTGAGGACGCGGAGATGTACGGTTATGAAATCGTGCAGACAATCCGCGAGCGCACGGATTCCGTGATCGTAGTCGGCGAAGGAGTGGTCTACCCAGTGCTGCATGCGCTGGAGCGCACCGGGGCATTGAAGTCGCGACGCAAGACAGTGGCTGGGCGGAGCCGAATCTACTACTCGCTGACGAAGGCGGGATCTCGGAAGCTGGCGGGCCTGGCGGCCCAGTGGACGAGTTTGGCAGGAGCCATTCGAAAGACCCTGGCGGGAGGACAGTATGGCGATGTGGTTGCATGAACTCCGGGAGCAATTGCTACGTGCCGGTGTAGCGCCGCGGCATGTGCGTCGATACCTGACCGAACTGCGCGAACACTGGGCGGATCTGACCGCCGAAGAGGAGCGCGCCGGACGGAATCCAGCAGAAGCAGCGACCTTGGCGCTAACTCGGCTAGGACGCGTGGATGAACTGGCCCGCACCATGATCGAGCGACCGGAACTGCGCTCCTGGACGGCGCAGGCTCCGTGGGCGGTGCTCGGCGCCGGTCCCGTGCTCGGGTTGGTAGCCGGGTGGGGCATCGCGCTGCTGATTCTGTGGTCGGGTTGGACGTGGTTTGTGCAAGGATCGCCGACGCCTTTCGTTCCGGTCCATGGTTTCGCGATCGCCTATTTCGGCGTGGGTCGGATGCTCTATTACAGCGCCCCGCTTTTGAGCGGCTGGTGGATGATCGTACTGGCCGGGCGGCAACGGCTGCAGACCGTCTGGCCAGTGATCCTGGGCTCACTCGCCGTGGCTCTTCTGGGGGCGACTGGTGCCGTCGACGTGCACCCCCCTGTGGTCCCTGGGGACACGGGCAGAGTAGGGATTCGGTTCTTTCCCGCCTCACGGCAGTTGCCCGATGCCGCGGGCCACGCACTGTTACTGTTTGTTCTGGTTGCCCTCCCTTATCTCGTGTGGCGATGGAGGAGTTCTCGGCCTGACTTCGAGTCGCAATAGAAAGCACTGAAGCCGTCTGAACAGCGGGAAAATCGCGACAGACGAAAACGGCCCCAACGGAAGTGCCTCCGGAGGTCTTGATAACAGCTGCGCTCTCTTTAGGGGCAGCGCCTCCTCGTGCAGCTTTGCATGAGTAAGGCATCCTGTGTTGTGCTCGGCCTAGCCGGGCAAGTTACTGAAAATCCGTCTTTTCAGGCAGTTCGCTGGATACCCGCAGCATTGTCGGTGTGATGAGTAACCAGTCCGCCAAGGTTGGGACCGTTCAGTCAGGCAGCTCTTCGACGGAGCGCGGCTCCACCGTTGGACGGCCCTCGGCGGAATGGCGAAATTGGCTGGACGCTTGGTAAGCCTTCAAGCGGGCGCGCATGATGCCTCCTAGGGGACGATGTGCCGCCAGACTATGCCAGGGACTGAAGCTGAGCTGCTCGTCAACCCAGATCCGGCGGGCATCCGAGTATGCGTTCTGAGGTTGTGCTGTGATCCGGGCAACCGTTAGAGGTGGACTGAGCTTGTCGTCCCATTCGACGGACGAGTCCTCGACAGGCATCTTCGTGAGCTCCGTGCAAAGCTGGACACGAAGTTCCCACACTGCTGTTTCCCTTTGAAAGAACGCCACGATGCTGTCCTTCAAGCAGTTCCAGGAGTGCGGATGATCCACGTGTTTGCCTTGTAGTGCAATGAGGTTGTCGGATACGGGAACCAATCTCATCTTGCCAAAGTAGTCGCCGAATCGCAGTGGCGCCGCAGTGTGATACGTCTCCCCGAGTGGATGTGTAGGAGGGTGGCCAAAGCCCGTGAGGAGGGCGGATTTTTTCCCAACCAGTTCGAGGGCTTCTTCCGCTGTCTGTGCCGCGGAGCTCACTACCTGCTTCAAGCTCTCAGAATCATCTGCGTGTTTTGCACGCAACCGGATGGCTTTTAGGAAGACGTCTACGTTCGGGGCAAAGGTGCTTCCGTTGTTACAAATGAAGTCCTGGGTTACCTGGCCTGCATGATTTGGAAGCATCTCTCCCTCGACTCCGATGATCTTGATAGCAAGACCGCGTGGCGTGGAGATGTGGTCGGACAGTACGTCGCCAGGCTCGCTCGAGAAGCGCATGACCGCGCCGTAGCTCGCTGGTTTCGCGAACAAACCTTGTCGTAGTTCCTCGCGAAGATCTGCCGGAACTGTAATTTCCGCCTTCACCAGGCCGTTGCTCTTTGCATGAACGGCGCGTACCGTATGACGCTGCCGCTCTCCCACCCTTTTTGCAATATCCAGCAATGTCGCCGCGATTTGCTCCACCGTCTCGGCCTCGCCGTGCTGTATCGTCTCCACTCCATCCGAGTAGCGAACAAACGTCTCTTGTGCCTTCTGTTGCGCCTTCGCCATATAGCCTCCTCGGTTACTTCCGAATCGCACCTGTCGATGCCGTGTTGCGCCTGCGTCGGCGCCCTCCACTTGAGCTTCGGCACTGTCGGGGTGCCAGGCACACCTTTTGAATTGCACTCTCACCCGTAAAGGGAGGCAAAGGAGAATGGGTTGCTACAGTTGCAGTTGCGATATTTCATTCTCCTTGAGCCAATTCAACTCCGTTTTCATCAGACCTTGATCAGGAGTGATTTCTGCCCGCGGCACAGAACGTTGCATTTATCCTTCCTGGGGATGCGAGGGCCCGAGCCGCCCGACGTAATAGCCCAAGCGCTCTTCTACATCGCCGGGCTTATGAAGCCCTAGTTCCATCAAGGTCTTGATTCTCTTTTGCGCGGCTGGCCGCATGATCGAGGCAAAGCACACGTCCCACTCCGGTGCGATTTCAAAATCAGGCGGCAGGCTGGCAACGTCGACGAAGTGCTTGGTCTCGCTGATCGCCCGCTTGTCGAACGATGCGATCCGAGTTGCGAGCGACTCAACAAACACGTCGAGCTCGGAATCCGGCAATGACCGGTTGACGTATCCGTAACGTTCGGCCAGATCGCCTGGGATGTCGTCGGCTCCCAGGAGCACTTCCAGCGCGCGTCCTCTGCCCATGAGACGCGGTAGCCGTGCCATCGGGCCACCTCCAGGCACAATCCCAGCCCCCACTTCAAACTGTGACAGAATGGCTTTTTCCCGGCTTGCGAACCGCATGTCGCAAGCCAGGGCAAGCTCGCTTCCGACACCAGTGGCGCGTCCTCGAATGGACGCGATCGACACAACCGGGGCACGGCTGAGGCGCACTAACATATCGGGCAGGGGCTGCAATCCTGTGGGTCCGGGTGGTAGACCGGTCGTATCCTCAGGTTTCGCCAGGAAGTCGTAGTGAGTCAGAAAGAAGCCTTCGATTGCGCTGTCAAAAACCACCACTTTGACATGCTCGTCCGTCTCAAGTGCTGTGATGATCTCGTTCAATTGAGGAACATTCTTCGGACCCCAGATGTTGAGAGGCGGGAGATCAAACGTTACCCGCCAATATGCGGGCGACCGTCGCGTAAGACGTATTTCAGCAATCTCCGTTGTCGAGTAACTCGGATGATTCACCACGTTCACCCCTCCTTCAACAATTAGGCCAGATGCGTGGAACAGAATCTATTGAACGATGGTATTGATCGTTCAGAAATGGGAATGTCAAGTCTGGAAGTTAACGCTTGGCATAGCACTTGCTGCGTTTTTCTTCTGCATCGGGATTGCTCGTGTGATCTTTCCAGATCGCTTTTTAAAACGATCGAGTCTTCGCAAAGGAGGCGAGATGCTAACTGACTTCAACCGCATGCGCTTCCAGCTTGCCGGGGGATTTATTCGTCAGACGGGACTGGGACTTTGGGGGGAGATGTGGGACCAGCACACCTATTACCATGCATTCCAGTCCCTTCAGCGTCTCTAACCGGCTATCCTGTTTATGATGGCGTTCGCGGCGATCATTAGGGAAATTCCGTCCCCGGAAAAGTTCCCGGTAACGCGAGTCTTCAACGGAAGCCTTCCACCAACATCAATTCGCTACCGTTTCGCTCGACCCTTGAATACAGAACCGAGTGGCCGTCTCGGGAAACGGCTATGCCCCCCGAGATAGGCGCGTCGAACGTTGCGACAGGCAGCCTTTTCCCGGTCTCAAAGCTTAAGAATTCGATGGAGGAGCTCGTGGCGCTAGTTACGGGGACGAAATACATACCGCTGTCCTCGATAACTAAATTCTCGTATTCAGATAGGTCATCCAGAACCTTTGAGGCTTGGCCCCCTTCCAGGGGCACTCTCCAGAGACTGGTGTTAGACAGGCCCTTTGTGTAGTAAAGAAACTTGGCGTCAGGCGATTCGAGCGGAGCAAAACCGCCGTCTCGCGTCAACTGGACCGCTTCGCCGCCGGTCGCGGGAATCTTGAATATTTGCTGCTCTCCTGTGCGCGCGGAATCGAAGTAGATCCAGTGGCCGTCCCTTGACCAACTCGGGTTGCCATCGTTCGCCGGGTTTGTTGTCATGCGTTGCGGCTTTCCCCCGCTCGAACTAACCATCCAGATGTCATATTCCCCGGCTGCATTTGAATCGAAAGCGATATGTTCCCCGTCGGGTGACCACCGCGGGGTGCTTACATCGGGTCTGGCAAAGAAGGTCATTTGCACGGCGTTGGAACCCTCTCCATCGGAGATCCAGATTTCCTCCCTCCCGGAGCGGGTTGAAACAAATGCGATTCGCTTTCCGTCCGGCGAGAACTGAGGAGAAGTGTCATCCCGCGAGGAGGAGATGAAGGTCGTGGCCTTGCTGAAGAGCCTCGGGCTCTTCGCATTCCCGGCACCAGAGCTCCCTGAGGCCTCAACACGCCAGATGCTGCTTTGAAAAAATGAGTTTTGGTAGGCGAGGCGGTGTGCGCGAGGCGAAATTGCGGGTTGCGCAGCAGCCTCGCCGAACGATGCCAGTGGGAGCGCTTGCGCCGGCCCGGAGCGTGCGATCCTCCAAAGACCGACGGATGTCCCGAAGAGGTCGGACGTTCCCGCAAACACAATTTCGCGACCATCCGGGGTCCAGGCTGGCCTTCCGTTGCCGCGATTTCCGAAGGTCAGCCGGCGCACGTCTCCGAGAGGCTGGAGTTCGGTGGAAAGGGAAAGCAGGTAGAGGTCGCCAATCGTGTCATCGATCGAGCGAGTAAAGACTAAAGTGCGCCCGTCTGCAGAAATGGCCGGGCAGCTATCGCCAAGTACGTTGGCGGGCGGATAGGTGAGGCGCCGTTTCTCTCCCGTTTCAGTCGACAGCAGAAACAGCGCGAAGGGTTCTTTCTGCGAATCTCTCCCGCTGAAAATCAGCCCTGTACCATCCGGCGACCATGCCAGATATGGTGAGGGCAGGCGGTACGATGTTAGGGTCTCGGTAACCTTGTGTTCAGGACCGCCCAAGGCAGGAATGAGCAGTATCGCAGCTTTATCCGGCGAGAGATTTCGGAAAAATGCGACGAAGCGCCCGTCGGGCGACCATGCGGGGCTGGAATCTATCGCCGGGTCAGTTGTGAGTCGTAGTGGTGGCCCGGCGGTACCGATTAACTTGATGTATATATCCCAGTTGTCCTGCTTCTGCCCGTTCCATGAGAAGGCCAATTGGTTGCCGTCTGGCGAAAAGCTTGGTTCTTGCTGAATGCCCTGGTAAGTGGTTAAGGGAACCGGGTGCCATACGGCTTCAGGAGCTTTGGATGTCGACCGGAAAATCCAGACAGTGCCGCCAAGAAGCACTGCAGCTGTAAAGAATGCGACGCTCCAGACCACCTTCCTGGTCCGCTGGCGCGGAACTGCAGGCGCCGCGCCCAGAGTTCCTGAATCTGATTCCTCCTTCAGTTCCTCGAGCGCGACCTTCAGGTCTGGCATGGCTTGGAAACGCCTGTCTGGGTTCTTCCGCAGACAGCGGGTGATGATGCGCTCAAGGTCGCGGGGCACCCCGTCGGCAACCTCGCTCGCCGCCTTCGGCTCGTCCCGCAGGATCGCTGACAATGTCGAGAGGTTTGAATCTCCTTGAAACGCGCGACGGCCCGTCGCCATCTCATAGACCAACGCACCGAAGCTGAAGATGTCGGACCGTGCGTCCACCTTCTTGCCCTCGGCTTGTTCAGGAGACATGTACGCAACGGTACCCAGGATTGTGCCCTCCCCGGTAGAATGACTGTCCCCGTGCCCGAGGGTCTGCGTCGATTCAACTTGGCCCGTCCGGACTTTGTCAGTTAGCTTGGCTAAACCGAAATCCAGCAACTTGACCGATCCGGCGCGTCCTTCGGAGCCGCTTACCATCACATTCTCCGGCTTCAGATCGCGATGGAGAATGCCTGCCGCGTGTGCGGTTGCCAGGGCGCCCGCGATTTGAATGGCATACCGCAGCGAGTCGTTTAACGGCAACGGTTTGTGGGCGATTAATTGACTGAGGGCCTTGCCCTGGAGGTACTCCATGACAATGAAGTCCATGCCGCTGTCGCTTGCAATGTCGTGAATAGTGATAATGCCAGGATGGTTGAGCGCCGATGCGGCCTTAGCTTCCAGCACAAAGCGCCGCTTGCGCTCCGCGTCAGCGACTTTATCCGGGGGGAGGACCTTGATCGCGACGAAACGCTCCAGATGCGTGTCGAGTGCCTTGTAGACGACACCCATGCCCCCCTCTCCGAGCTTCTCGACAATCTTGTAATGCAAGAGGGTACGCCCGATCATGTATGGTTTCTCAGCCGGGTAGGATTTGCCTAGCATACACCCACTGTGGAGACCGATCAGACTAAGGCCTCAGCCTCCGGGATGGCGCGCCCAGGAGAAAAGCAGCCCGCTGAGACACTGACTGAACAGGTTCCCGAAAGTTTGCGCTTATAGTTGCGGTACCTTCCTTACTGACTAGTTCCTAGGGAACCTATGACGACCGTTGCCACGATTCCGGATAGCAACTCGGTCGGCCGCCTGGCGCTCCGCAAAGTGAACCTCAGGATTCTCCCGCTGCTTGGTTTGGGCTACGGGGCCGCAATTCTCGATCGCAACAACATCGGCTTCGCCTCCTTGCAAATGAACCATGACCTGCACTTTAGCGCATCTATGTATGGCTTCGGCGCTGGGCTGTTTTTCATCGGGTACGCGGCATGCGAAATCCCTTCTAACCTGCTTCTCTACCGTTTTGGGGCTCGACGTTGGATCGCGCGCATTCTGTTTACCTGGGGCTTGTTGGCCGCGGGCATGATGCTGGTCAAATCGCCCGTACAGTTTTATTGCATGCGGCTTCTGTTGGGGATTGCGGAGGCAGGTTTCTTTCCTGGAGTGGTGTTCTACCTGATGCATTGGTTCCCAGACTCGATGCGCGCCCGTGCGATCAGCCGCTTTTATGTTGCAGCTGCGTTAGCCGGAGTCGTGAACGGTCTACTTGCCGGGCCTCTTCTCAGCTTGCAGGGCAAGCTCGGGCTTGCCGGTTGGCAGTGGCTTTTCCTGCTGGAAGGGCTGCTTCCAATAGGACTAAGCGCTCTTTACCTGATGTACTTGCCGGATCATCCCGGAGACGCGAAATGGCTTACGGCAGAGGAGCGGAACTGGCTCACCCATAGTATCGACGAGGATATGGCGGGTGTAACCGGTCACGGCGGCGTAATGAAGGCTCTTCGCGATCCGCGTATTTGGCAGTTCGGCCTGGTTTCGTTTTGCATGATGGCTTGCATTTTCTCCTATGCCTTCTCGGGGCCCGCAGTACTTCAGAAATCTACTGCCTTGAGCGTGGGCAAGATCGGGTTGATCATTGCCATCATCGGCGCGCTTGGCGCCATCGCATTGGTATATAACGCGAAGCACTCGGACGAGGCGGGTGAACGTTATTGGCACATGGCTACACCCATGCTGCTGATGGCTGTTGGCTTTGCGATGAGCGGTTTAGTGTCTGGTACTGCGGTTGTGCCGGCGCTGGCGACGGGCGCCATATGTTTCTATGCAACGCAAGGGATATTCTTTGCGATGCCGGCTACCTTCATGAAGGGCAAACCCGCGGCGGCGGGGATTGCGGCGATCAACAGCATCGCGCTGCTCGGCGGATTTGTTGGCCCATTCTGGATGGGCCTGATGAAAGATTGGACGGGCAGCTATCGGATCGGGTTAATAACACTCGCGGTCCCAAGCTTAGTTGGCGCAGGGATGACTCTATTCCTTCGGTCTCGCGCCCTGGAAGACGGCCAAGGCGCGGCCCCGCAGGCAAGAGCGGCGGAACAGGGGTGAAGCCAAGTCACTCTTTCGCAAACAACGATTCGTAGCGCAGCGCCACTGTCAGAAGATGCGAGAATATGCGGGGATGATCGAGACGTTCGGCACGCCTAGCACGTCGGTAGCGAGCCGATCAACCATCTGGCCCGAATGGTCGCCGACAACGCCATCCCCGAAAAGAACCTGTCCTGCTTTTGCCTGTCCTGCTTTTGCCCGCTTTTGCCGTCCTGCTTTTGCCCTGGCTTTTGCCCCATACCTCCGCTCCCGCCTGTCTCATCGATACAAAATGATTCATCCTCTGCCATCAGACAAGATGCGGTTTGCGTAGCGCTCACCGTGGTTCTAATCCCCTTGACGGTTACCAATGGATGTCCCGAAACTCCTAAGGGGATTGAAGCGGGCAGGTCGAAATCTCGACAGGTACGCCCTCGTAGCCCAATTGATGCAACAAAGTGCCCACACTGACCCGACTAACCGCGGGGTGTCGGGAAGGGCCAACTACAATGCAAGTGACGGGAAGCTTTAACTTCCTGCCAACCCACCGGAGCCCAAAATTTAACGCCACATAGCGCCCCAGCAAGGTGCGCTTTTGTCTCATTTGTATTTCGCCCAGCTCATTTATCTGCAGTTCGTGCACAATGCGAATCTCATCCTCCTCTTTGAACCCTGGATCTTTAATGATTGGCGAGAGCCCATAGATTTGCTCGTCCCATGCTTCGAAGAATTCTGCGGCCCATGTATCCGGTGATCGGCTCGGATCGTCTTCGAGTCCCTTGAGGAAATAATGGACGGTTGCCTCGGCAACCTCCCTTGCAAGGGCAAGGTGAAGGTCCCGATCATAGTTGACCCTAACCACTAAGCGATTACCGCCGAAAAGGCCGCCGACGCGGAGGCCAATAGCAAAACCATTTTCACCGCCTGCATCGCTGTAAGCGCGCCACTGACTGAGGTCGTTTTTCTTCTGAGTAAAACAGGCAACGAAGAATTTACTTGGGCTGCTCGCCGCTGTCCGTAGTGAGTCAGAAAGAAGCCTTCGATTGCGCTGTCAAAAACCACCACTTTGACATGCTCGTCCGTCTCAAGTGCTGTGATGATCTCGTTCAATTGAGGAACATTCTTCGGACCCCAGATGTTGAGAGGCGGGAGATCAAACGTTACCCGCCAATATGCGGGCGACCGTCGCGTAAGACGTATTTCAGCAATCTCCGTTGTCGAGTAACTCGGATGATTCACCACGTTCACCCCTCCTTCAACAATTAGGCCAGATGCGTGGAACAGAATCTATTGAACGATGGTATTGATCGTTCAGAAAATCTGCGCAGAGGGGTGAACCACGATTCCCATGATGTCAATTGGATCTATTTGTCGGATGGGACTGGGACTTTGGGGGGGAGATGTGGGACCGGCATACCTATTACCATGCATTCCAGTCCCCACAGTGTCTCTAACCGGCTATTGGCGTTTCCCAGCCGTCACAGTGCGAGATGGTCGAATGAGCACTTCGGCAGAAATGCCGAGCGTTGCATGCAGGCGACGAATCATGCTGATGGATAAGCTACGTCGGCGGTTGAGCACTTCGGCGACCCGCGTTCTCGTCCCGATCATCGGCTCCAGTTGTTTGCGCGTCAGCTTCTTCTGGCTCATTCTGAACTTGATGGCCTCGATCGGGTCCGGGGGGCCATCGCGTGGTGCGTCTGTTCATAGGAATCAATGAGCGTCGCGAGGACATCGAGCCGGTCCCCGTCTGGCGTACCCAGCTTCGCGCCCCACAGGCGCTCGACTTCCAACAGCGCCGCATCGTAGTCATCTTCGGTACGAATGGATCGAACGTCTGCCATGTTTCACCCTTTTTACGTCAATCTTGTCGTATTCCTTGTGCGTCCAATCCATTCGATCCAGAGAAATGCCTTTTTCGAAATCTACCGCGGTCACCAACCGATAGCGGTCGGTCAGGATATCGAAAACAATCCGGTCCGATGAAATGATGCTGGCCCATGTGTAGTTTCGCTTGACGTCGTTTGTATTCTTCCAATTCGCCCTCTGCACTTCGGCGAACCATGAGTATATTATGAGTAGATTTTGAACCATCTATGTATAATGGCCGTAAGGAGACACTTTTCCAACCTGGGTGGGGGACCCGAGAGGGATGGGATGGAAGAGATGAATTCGCACGTACCGGGCATGGGAGGCCCGTTACCATGCGCTTGAATTTTGAATTCACCAAAGAGCAAGTGGACCAGTTGAACAAGCTGAAGCTCAAGACCGGAGTTTCGTCGATGAAGGAACTCTTCAACAATGCTTTCGCGATGCTCGATTGGGCCGTGGATGAAGTACAGGGTGGGCGGGAGATCGCAGCCCTGTCTGTTGAACAGGATAGTTATCGGATATTCGTCACGCCTCTGCTTCGACAGGCAAAGGTCAACGTCATGGGGGACACAGTGCCGTCCCCGGTACCGGGGGTGGTGGCACAGTTGTTTCCAGAACAGCCCCGATAGGGAGGCTCATGCGGCGCGAACCCACGTCAGAATTGCCAGTCAAGGATTGGGTCCAGAGGGTCACCGTTGCCAGCGACATCACCCTGAGGTCGCGGCTGGTGACCTTTCTTCTTTCGGCATACGGTGGCTTATTGGTAGGCACCATGGCCCTGTTTTTCCTTCAGGGTTTCCGGACGGCAGGATTCCACCTCGAAGAGGCGACCATGCACTGGCTGGGGCAGCCACGATCGGCGAGATCGGCGGACTCCTGACCATGACGTTCGGCTATTTCTTCGAGCGCCGCTGACAAAATATTTCTCCAGGCAGCCATCGACGTGCGAGGTGTCGATGGTTTGCGGAATACGCACGGGGAAGATACGGAACGGAAGATGCGGGACGACGGAAGATGCGGGACAGGATGGACTGGACTGCAATCTCCAGGGGCAGAGGCTTTTGGACCGAGATGCGGTAATGGTGGCACGGATTGGAATGGCCGCTGTGCGCCATGCCATTCAGACAGGACCCTGCCGGCCGACTCTCAACTCCCGATTCGAATTGTAGTGCCTGTGAAACGGGATTTTTAGTAACTTGCCTATCCTCACCCCTCCGGGTCGGGAATTTACCGAAAATCGACTTTTCGGGCTGGTGCTGACTGCCCCGTGAAGCAGCGAATGTCGGAGAGACCCAATTTAGCCGGCGCCGGCTCGCCCAGCTCGCGGAGCGCACTCTCGTATAACGTGACGGACGAAATTACCCCTAAGAAGATACCCTCATCGTGAAGCTATCTTATGAGATTGAGCCATTGAGAGGCAGGGAAGAAGGCCGCCATCGAGGTGGGAAGATGCGGAAGGTGCGGGACGCATCCCCTGTCCCGCATCGCCAAAACCTTACTGCTCGGGTCCTAATTCTTCGGCCAATAAGTCTCGGAAGGCAGCGCGTCCCGATCCGTAGAGAACCATTCCCACCACTCCGTCCTCGAACGTGTTGTCCTCAAACTTGGCTACCGGGATGCCCTCGACAAGAATTGAGATGACGGCACCCTCGCATCGTACCGCGATCGTCTCGTGACTCCCGGGTAACTTCCCCGGCAATGAAACAGTTCGCCAGGGTAAGAGATCACGCGTCTGATCTTCCAGGTGATACTTCTTGACCAGCTTAAACGCGATGTCTCGAGATCCCGGGTTCACCGGGCTGACGACAACCGCATAATACCCGAGATCGTTAAGCCGGAATACCAGGCCGCCGGCCGTGGTTGTAACCCCGCTTCCTCCCGTCGGCTCCACCTCCACGCTGAGTGAGGCTTTAAAGTCGGCGAACTGCGGCCCGTTCGCAACCAGAACTCCTTTCGCCGGGCCGCCGTCGCCTGCGTCCGCGACGACTCCTTTGAGTGAGAAAGGTGAGGAATTGAACGTGTTGTAATCCGTTTGCTCTTGCCTTGCACTAGTGATCTCGTAGGATCCGGTCCTATAGTGGAAGTGTTTCTTGCTGGGCCACCCGCTGGTTTGATTCTGAAAGTCGTCGTGATACACGGTCAGCCCATGATTGATGGAGACTTTCGACTCATACGGGTAAGGCTTGAGCACTTGATGTTCACACATGGCCGATGATTCGGAAGGCACTACACCGGGTTCCGCGGCAAAACCGCGACGCGTCCGCACCCGCGTGCCCGATTGCGCTACTTTCACTTCGATGCGACGAAAGCCGCTGCTGGAGGAGCTTGGGTAATAAGCCAGCGTGTACTGCGTCCGGAGTTGATGGGCCACCAAATCAACCGCCTCCTGAAGCTTTTCCGGCGATGTCAGGAAAGAGGCTTCAGCTCCCGATTCGTTGGACAGTCGCTTGAACGCGATCATCGGATTGTCAAACTCCTGATTGGTAACCAGCGCGACTTTCTCCTCACGCGAATTCCGGTAAAGCTCATATTCCTGCGGGCTGAATATGGTGATGATAAACACCTGGGCACTTGCCGCCTGCACGATGGGGATGAGGTCGTCCAAGGAGCGATGGCTATTCTGGTCCGCCCCATCCGTCACCACCAGCAGTGCCTGTTTGTGATGGCGCGCTCTCCGCATATAGCAAAGTGCCTCGGCCACCGCGTCGTACAAGCTGGTGCCATCCTGGGTTGCGGCGGTTGCGGAGATGGCCGACATAACACGCTGCCGGTTGCTAGTAAAGTCCACAACCCGGTCAACCTGACGGTGGAAGCGCAGGTAAAACAATTCATCATCAGGGCGCGCCGTGCCAACCAGGCGAGACAGGGCGCTCTTGGCGCGGTCAAGTTTCCCGTTTGACCCCATACTGCCGCTCACATCCAGTAGAATCCCGAGGCTGACAGGCTCATCCTCCGCGTCGAAGAAGGATATCTTCTGGGATACTCCGTTCTCGTACAAAGAAAACTGAGCGGCGCTGAGCCCGTGGATCTCATTCTCCTTGTGATCGGTGACCCGGACCGACAAAGAGAGCAGATTGACCTCAGCGTGAAAAGTTGGGGGGGAATCCGCAACCTCAGGACTCTGAGCGCTCAGGCGCGAAAGAGACGTAATGACGATAAACGAGACTACGATGATAGCAATTCGGGTCGTGTTCAATCTGATCAAAGGAACCGCCCTACCCAGGCGTGACAATACGTGCCGGGTTGAGGGCTCAGGATACCTCCAAGTAAGTTTCAGAGCAAAGCAGGCGTGGGACCTCGGATAAGGGGCCCCGCCGCAGCAGCGGGTTATGAAGCGAGATTCTTTACCACTTTCGCGCCATAGCGAGTGCTTCTTTTAGCCTGAAGACTGTGGGGAGTAGAGGTAATGAATCAATGGCAAAATTTGGATTGATAGAGGGCGGTAGCATCCTGGAGGTTTTCGAAGCCGATACCGTAGTTGTCTACGCGCCTCACACAACTGCAATCTTCTATGCGGGATTGGATGACTGGCGGGAGACGGCGAGAATTCATTTAAAACCCGGTCAGACTATCGAAACAGATCAATCGAGGTTGCCTTTGGACTCGCCCGCCGCTACCTGCGCCTTCGGTTCAGAGAGCAATCTCATGCCAGGTTTCAACGATCTCCATCCGGAATAGTGCCATTAGCTAACCCTCCGAGTTCAGAAACACCAGATGTTCACCATGCAGTGGATGGGTGGCCGCGACCTGGGACGAACCATCGCCGCATGCCCCGGTTCTTTACACACAGCAAAGCCCCCAAGAAGATTAGTTGGGAGTAAGCCGGCTAAATCGGTAATCACTTCCTTGCGCGATGATGAAGTAACAGACCGCGCCTGGTTACCAAAATTATTTTTCTTGATCTGGACGCCGCCCAAAAACCGTACTACTGTGTAGCTAACAATTCAGACGTCAGCGCCGTTTTGCCACGACGGCCCTGCTTGGCCTTGCACCGGCGTCCTCCACCCGTGCATCTGCCGCCAACCACCGGAAAAGCATCAGCTTCGCTTTAAACAGGGCACGCTCAGTGCGTCCCCTTGATTGAGCAGTTTTGACAATTTGGAAAACACCGGCATGGATGCGAGGCCCGGAGGGCCGGCCACCAAACGTGAGCCCAGCCCGGAAGGGCTGGCACCCAATCGCGAAGATGATCCGAGCACCGTAGGTGCGGCACTAAACCTGGGCCACGCCCGTATCTTTGTCATCAGGAGCGAACTCCGGGTTAGGCTGCACCCCTCCACGGCAACGGACCTTTCGTGGAAATGTTTTTTCGACCGAAGCGTCCTCGATCCGCAAAGGATCGGCGAGCCGGTACAGGAAAAGGGGGCTTATGGCGCTTATGGCGCTTTTAGCGCTGATATTTTGGCCACCGTCCCCTAGTCCAGCCTACGAAACGAGCTGTCTCGAGGCCGGCCTTGCCCTCTGCAGCCAGAAAAACCCCAGCCCCCACCCGGGCAAGATGATCAAATTAATTTGATCATCTTGATCATCTTCGTGAAACAAAGGACTTATTTGATCATCTTCGTGAAACAAAGGACTTATTTGATCACCTTGCCCGATCGCCGCATGAGAGAAGTTTGGCAAGGGCGAACGTAACCTTATTCTTTGCTGGGCCACTTAGCACTTAGTTCGCTTTGTTCGCTTATTTCGCACATTTCTGCACACAAGAACAAGAGATGCGCGAGAATCGGGAGCTCCCTGGCAAGGCCCCCGCACTCCTAGCGTAGCGATGACACTAACCGTGCCCTTGCGATCCTAATCAATTCCCTACAACCAGGCCGTTCTCCGCGAAAACCATAAAGGGCTGCAAAACCTATTAAGCCCTGCGCTGAGGCGAAGATGGCTAGCGCAACGGTAAACCCGTGGGCGATCAATTGTTGGAAGCAGAGCGCTCCTATGCCCATGCCGACAAAGTTGGTGAAGGTCGCAAGTCCAGTAATCTGACCTCGGTGCCTCGGGTCCAATGACGTGGTGATACTGGACATCAGTGGATGCGTCGCGTCGAACCCTACCGACAGAGCTGTGATGACAAGCGCTGTGACAAAGCGGGGACTGTGAGGAATCAAGAGGAATGCACAGATTGCAGCCCAAATGAAGCCGGCGGGGACAACGTAACTCCTTCCATAACGATCTCCCCATTTCCCAAGCACGGTGCCGAAGACAATGCCTGGCAGTCCATATCCCGCGAGCGCCAACCCGATCCCCGTGTCATGAAGATGATAACGGCGCATCAGAAAAAGGCCGAGCCAGGCAAAGATTCCGCCATGGAAGGCTCCGTTGCAAAAGATGAACGCCAGGGATCGTCCGCCGCGCGGAGCTTCCAGGACAGCGATGTATTCGCGCATTACCTGGTCGAAGGAAGTGAGTCTCCTGGTCACTTTGAGGGCCGATGTGCTGCTCTTGATGATGAACGCAGCCGCTAAGCAGCACATGCATGCGAGCGCTCTGAATTCGTTCCTCCAGCCTACAAGGGGATTCAGCAAGGGTCCCAGGGTCGAGCCCAATCCAATACCCGCGGCAATGCCTCCGAACATTCTGCCCATCGGTCGTCCCTGAACTTCGTAGTGATAACGGTCGCCGACAATCGCCAGGGAGATGGTGACGATTCCGCCACACCCCACTCCCGATAGAATGCGCGCGATGAGCAGCGTACGCCACGATCTTGCGAACGAGACCAGCATCATGGTCAGCGTGGCGAAGCAGAGAAGAGTTACCAGCACGGGAGCTCTGCCCCAACGATCAGATAACGCCCCGTATACGAGCGTCGAAATACCATAGGGGATCAGGAAGCCCGGAATCAACCAGCCCAGTTGAAAAGGGCTCACTGAAAACTCGTGTGAAAGTGCTGGGATGAGCGGCGCCATCATGTAATTGCTGTAGAAGACAGCGAACGCAATGCCGGCCATCACCCAAAGTTGAGATTCGTGGTTCTTAGCAGGAGCGTCCACATCTAATCCCTGAGTTGTCGAACCTTACTCGGACGCCGATCATAGGTCGAGATCGATTTTTGAAATGGGCGTTGAGCAACAGATCAATGCATTGCCTGGCGCGGGCCGGTCAAGCGGCTCGGGAGCGTAGCGAAGCTCCCCATCCAGTAGCCCACTCTCACACATATGGCAAACACCCGTGCGGCAAGACCATCTGACGGAAACGTCGCAAGCTTCTGCAAACTCCAACAGGCTGTTGAAACGGCTGTCCCACGGAACAGCCAGACCGCTACGAGAAAAGGACACGACCGGCCCGCTCCCCGGAGAGCCAACTGGAAGATGCGGAGTCTTCTTTTCTGTTTTGGTTACCCCTGGCTCGATGGAGCTTAAGGTTCCAAACACTTCCTGATGGACAGCGCCTGGCGAGACGCCTAAAGAAGCGAGATCACGGTTCATATCTGCAAGAAAGGCCGTCGGGCCGCATAGGTAGAAGTCAGCCGCGATGGGAACACCGAGCCTCTGCAAGCTTGCGAGGTCGAGGTGCCCCTCGATGTCGAAGTCCTTACCGAGTTGCTCTGCCGGATCTGGTTTGCTATAGACAATTACGGAATGGCTACCGGGAATGGCATCCAGGAGTTTCCGCGCCTCTGTAGCAAACACATGCTCCTGTGCATTGCGTGTGCCGTAAATCCACCACACCTCACGCGACGGTTCGGAATAGCTACGTGCGAGAGCGTACAGCATAGAGAGAACGGGGGTGACGCCGATGCCGGCGCTCATCAGAACGACCGGGCTGCTGCCGGCTCGCAAAACGAAGTCGCCACGCGGTGCGCTGGTCTCCAGCAAGTCGCCGACCCTGGTCGAGCTAACAAGATACCTGCTGCCTGGCCCCGCGCCACGCTTCACGCTGATGCGATACACGCCGGAACCAGAGGCACTGGATATCGAATAACTGTTCACCACGGGGCTCGAAGTCTTATCGGGGCGGAGGCGCAGCGCCAGGTATTGGCCGGGAAAGGAAGGTGGGAGAGGTGACCCATCCTCTGCCCCTAACACCACTGACGTTACTTCGCTCGATTCCGGATGCACCGCTGTCACTCTCAACGCTCGAAAACCATTCCATGCAGGCGGCGACTGCATCGAGGTCGTGAGTCCCGCATTTCCTTCGTGAACTCCGTTCTTATCAGCCTCAAGCAATGCCTGCAGAGAATTTCTCCATCCCGCACTGAGAGCGGGAATAGCAGTGGCCACCGCCATGCGCCGGCTGTCGTGGTTGGGCAGGTACAGCAGAGAATCTATTTCGGCGACCGTGATCTTTCCCGGTCCGTCGGAAAGCTTGAGAATTTCGTCTCCCGCGCCAACTTCGCCCTCTTCAATCACACGAAAATAGAAGCCTGGCTTATGGTGCGAGACGACCAGGGCCGCCATCTGGGGGTTGTTCATTCGAATCCCCAGCCGATAGCAAGTGACCCGGGGCTGCGTTACTTCAAAGACCGCACCGCCGATTCTGTAGCGGTCACCGATACCGACCTCATCGTCCGCAAGGCCATCCACGGTAAAATTCTCACCAAACTGTCCGTGTTCAAAGTCGTTCCGGCCGAGCTGCGATTCCCAATATCGATAGGCCTGGATTTGATAGACCATGACGGCGCGGTGCTCTCCTCCATGACCGGCGAGATCGCCTTGGCCGTCGCCGTCCAAATTCAATCGCCGCGCGATCACCCGGTGGGTTACGGGACGCTTCCAGATCGCTGTGCGAACCAGCTTGCCCTGCCACTCAATTTCGCGCGGGAGGCCGACATTTACCGATAAAAGTTTCGCCATTAGCTCAATGTCTATAGTAGATACCTTCAATCTCTCCCACGATTCCTAGCCAAACCTCGGAAGCAAGCAGATTGCCAACCCAACGAATATTTCGAGGCCATGAGGCAATCTGCTAACGTCTTGTTCTTGAGAACGATCCGCTTGGGCGGCAGGGCCACGTTTTGCTTCGTCAGTGACGGATTTGCGACCGAAACCCGTCACTGACGGGTTCTCGTCGCAAGACCCGGCACCGAGCAATCCAGCCCAAAGCAAAAAAAGTGCAGCATGATGAGACCACCGGTCAAAATTCGAACTCTAAGCTCAGCGGAGTTAGACTGCCTGGGTCCCGGCAAATGCACTGCAGGGCGGCAGTTTGGCTCTAGAATGCAGGAACGGATAAGAACTGCGGCAACTGGTAGCATTCTGTCTCCGCCAAGAAAGCAGAAATCCCGGTTAAAAAGAGGCTTACATGGTCCAGTCACCCTCATCGTCAAAACAGTTTCCACTCGGGTCGCTGGTAATTATTGCTGCAGTCATCGGCGTAGCCGCCGTTGCTTTCGCTTATACGGCCGGATGGCTCTCGCCGCAGCGGCTGACGCCGAAAAAGATCGTGGCCGCGCTGGCGCCTCCGGGTGGCCCGGCGCTAGGCCATCGTCGCAACCACGCCAAAGGCATCTGTTTTACCGGCACGTTCGACGCTAACGGAGAGGGCTCGGCGCTCTCCAAGGCGCAGGTCTTTGTTCGCGGCCAGTATCCGGTGTTGGGACGATTCAACCTTGCCACTGCGGATCCGAATGCCGCAGATGCAATGGTGCGTGTTCGCGGCCTCGGCATCAGCATCAAGACGCCCGACGGGCAGGAATGGCGCAGTGCCATGATCGACGCTCCCATCTTCCCCGTCTCCACCCCGCAAGCCTTTTACCAGTTGCTGACTGCCTCCGGAAGCAAAGACCCCGATGCGATGAAGAAGTTCATCGCCGCGAATCCGGAATTTCTTACCTTCGTCAGTTGGGCCAAGAGTGCCCCATGGACCGGGAGCTATGCGGAGGAGCCTTACAACAGCCTCGACTCCTTTCTGTTTGTCGACGGATCTGGCAGCGAGCATCCGATACGCTGGTCATTGGTTCCCGCGGCCCAGGCTGTGCCCGTCTCGCCGGACGAGCTGGCCAAGCGTGGCCCCGATTTCCTGGAGCATGAGATCACCCAGCGTGTTGCTGCTGGACCTCAACGCTGGAGCCTGGTGCTAACCGTCGCCAACTCGGGTGATCCAACCGCGGACCCCAACCATGCCTGGCCCGCAGGTCGCCGCACGGTCGACGCCGGAACTCTTATCGTGCAACAGATCGAGCCGGAGCGCGACGGACCGTGCCGCGACATCAACTTCGACCCCACTGTGTTGCCGGATGGCATCAAGACCTCTGATGACCCCTTCCCTGCCGCCCGCTCTGTCGCCTATTCCCGGTCTTACAACAGCCGCACGGCGGAAGAAGCCTACTATCCGCGTACCGCTCCAGGAGCGAAAGAATGACGACCAACCGCAAACGTTTCGCTGCGCCTCAGCGATTGCTTCACTGGCTCATGGCGGCCTGCATCCTGGCGATGTTGTTCATCGGGGTAGGCATGGTCTCGACCATCACTCCGAAGTACCTGACACTGGTCCAGATTCATAAGCCGCTGGGGATCGCCATACTGGTACTGGTCATCATCCGCGTGGTGCTGCGGTTTGTTTACGGCTCGCCGGCGCTGCCTGCGGATCTGCCGGAGCCGATAAAGCTGGGCGCCTACCTGTCACAGGTTGCTTTGTACGGTTTGATGATCGCCATGCCGTTGATCGGCTGGGGAATGTTGTCTGCGGCTTCGTATCCCGTGGTGCTGTACGGCGGCCTGCATCTGCCACCGATCCTGCCTCTGAGCCCCACCCTGCATACGCTCCTGTGGCATGCGCACTTCTACCTGGCCTTTGCCTTTTTCGCGCTGATCCTGATGCACGTCACAGCGATTCTCTTCCATCGGCTGGTCAGGAACGATGGCGTATTTGAGACCATGGGGCCCGCCCTGGGCAGCAACGAGCCAAAGTGACTGACTGATCGAGTGGACGTGTCGTTAACGAGGCCATGGTAATGAACCTCCCGAGCGACCTGACGGCGGAGCCAATGCAATTGAAAGTGGAACGCGCGGACCAGGGCAAGCCCATTGCGGATATTGTTGCAGCGTTGAGCACGATCGAAGCGCTGAAGGGACTGACTGAGGAGGAGCTCACCTGGCTCGCAACTCATGGAACCCAGCGGTTTGGTAAAGACGGAGAGCTTATTTTCAGCCAGGGAACTCCGCCGGAACACCTGATGTTCATCCTGCATGGCGATGTTATCGTCAAGCGCCATTCCTCGAGTCCGGTCTCCGTTCTGATCGGCCAGACGGGCCGGATCACGGGCAAGACCCCTTTCTCGCGCATCAAGGCATGGAATGCGGACGGACGCTCCTCGGGAGATACGTGGATTCTGGAGTTGCACGACAGCCATTTCCCGGAGCTGTTGACGGCGATACCGTCGATGACGCAACGGGTTGTCCGGCTGTTGTTGGACCGCAACCGGGAATACACGCGAGCAGAAGAGCAGATTGGGAAACTGGCGGCGCTCAACAAACTTGCCGCGAACCTCGCTCATGAACTGAACAATCCGGCTTCTGCTGCTAAGAGCGCCGCCTCGCATCTGCTAAGCGCAGCGGAGGGCCAAGCAAACCGCTCCGCCTATCGACTTGGAATAGCATTGGGCACGGACGATCGTCTCAACGCCTACCTCGATTGGCTTTCCAGACTCCGCTCCGCAGTGGCGCGCGCCCGCCAAACAGCAGATGCAAACCCGGCTGGCGATACCACAACCCTTGAAGATTCCTTAATGAATTGGCTGGAAGAAAAAGAGTTTGCCGAGGCATGGAAGCTTGCTCCCATGCTGGCTGAAGGCAATGTCCAGCTCTCTTTTCTTCAGGAACTTGAGCGCCTTGTACCTCCCGACAAACTCTGCGTTGCCATGAGCGATACTATGGCCGTTCTCGAGCGGGAGGCTTCATTACTGTTGGTGAGCGAGGCGGCTGACAGGATCTTCCGGCTGGTCACGGCAGTCAAGGACTACTCGTATATGGATCGGCAGCCGATCCAGGATGTCAATGTTGCCGAATCTCTCGATACCGTGCTGCACCTCTTTCAGCCCAGACTCGCCGGCATCAGAGTAAGACGTCTCTATAGTCCGGATCTTCCGTTGCTGGAAGCCTATGGGAGCGAACTGAACCAGGCTTGGGCAGCGCTCATAGAAAACTCGATAGACGCAATGGGTGACTCGGGTACGCTCACGCTGTCCACCAAGTTGCAGGGGAAGACGATCCTGGTCGAGATCACCGATACCGGGCACGGAATTCCGGAGGAGTGTGCGAATCGTGTGTTCGAACCCTTCTTTACCACAAAACCCTTCGGCAAGGGATTGGGGTTGGGGCTGGATACCGTGCAACGAGTGATCCAGAAGCATTTTGGCGCGGTCGCTTTCGATTCGAATCCACAGGAAACAACGTTCCATGTGCGATTGCCGCTGGATCGCGCCGAGGTCTACTAGATTCCTTTGATTTCTCCGCCGTCCATACGCACGCAGGACCCCGTCATCCACTTTGCCGCAGGGGATACCAGGTAAGCCATCAGATCGGCAATCTCTTCCGGCTTGCCGAAACGAGCGATGCCGGCTTCCTCCGGGAATTTCTTCACCGCCTCCTCCACGGTGAGGCTGTGCGCCGGCGCCCATTTTTTGAAGAACGACTCCCTGCGTCCGGTCATCACGGCGCCCGGCACCACACTGTTGACCTGCACGCCGTCCTTGATGCCCTGCTCTGCAAATGCCTTGGCCAGCGCGATGATCGCGGCATTGACGGTGGCGACCGCGGCGAAGCCGGGTTTAGGATCGAGAGCGGCGCTGCCGGAAATCAGAACGACCGATCCCTGCGAAGCTTTCAGAGCATCCCAGGCTCGGATCGTCAGGCGGCGCGCGCCATGGAGCTTGAGTGCCAGCCCGTCTTCCCACTGCGCATCTGTCATTTCGAAGAGATCAATCTGCGGCACTGCTCCGGCAATGTTGAGCAGGGCATCGATTCTGCCAAAACGCTCCAGCGTACCACTGACAATGGTTTCCGCCGCCTTGGGCTCACGCAGGTCGAGGGCGTAGATCTGTGACTTGGCGCCTGCGGCGCATACAGCCGCGGCGGCCGTCTGCAACTCATCCTGATTTCTCGAGGCAAGTACCACCGCGGAGAAATCACGCGCCAGGCGCAACGCAGTTGCACGGCCAATTCCCTGGCTCGCGCCAGTGACAATAGCAACGGAATTGTCGTTCATGCGCACCTCATTCGCCGTACGCTGGCCCTGCTTAAATCGCCGCGAGCACGATCGCCAGATCGACCATGGCAAATCATCAGGCGGCGGCTTCCAGAATTACATCCACTACCAGCTCCGGCTCCGTGTACATGGGCGTGTGGTCTACGCGATGGGAGCGCACGGTTGCGTGCATCCGGCCAGCCATAAATCGCTGGGTGTCGGGGTTAATCATGCGGTCCTCTTCGGCGACTAAATACCAGGAGGGGGTTTTCTTCCACGCCGGCGCGGGAGCCTTTTCCTGAATACATTGCACGGCGATTGGCCGCTGCACGGCGGCCATAATGGCGAGCTGGTCGGGCGATGCCTTGTGAGCAACGGCACAGCCAAAGCCCTCCTCCGGCATCCAAACCAGTCCATGCGCATCTGGAACTATTTGGGGAGCTTTGGGATGCGGCGCCGCCCGATAAAACACATCGGCGACTGTCTCACCCTCATCAGGTGCCAGCGCCGCAACGTATACCAGCGACTTCACGCGATCATCGTGGGCCGCAGCGATCACGGCACCTGCATACGCGTGCCCTACCAGGATGACCGGGCCAGTCGTTCTCTCGATCACGCGTTGAAGGGCGGCAGCGTCATCGGTAAGCGACGTGAGCGGAATGGGCGCCG
Source organism: uncultured Acidobacteriaceae bacterium (assembly GCA_963743365.1). GTDB lineage: Bacteria > Acidobacteriota > Terriglobia > Terriglobales > Acidobacteriaceae > PALSA-350. The sequence continues at coordinate 514,542 of CAVUQE010000001.1, read as the reverse complement.
CGGTGACCCGAAGCCCCTGGTTTCGTAACGGCAGAATGACGCTGCTCCAACAAGATCCGTCGGCCCAGGCTCCGTGAACCAGCACCACCGAACCGTTTTGCAGAGATGAGCTCATCGGGCAACCGCCTTATCTGCGCGGCGGCCGGCCGTGGCCGTCTCCAGGAACTCTCTCATGGCAGCAGCAATCTCCACCACGTGCGTCTCTGTCGCGAAATGTCCTGTATCCAGAAACTGGACCTTCGCGTTCGGCAGATCTTTTCGATATGCTTCCGCGCCTGGCGGGATGAAGAAGGGATCGTTCTTGCCCCAAATGGCAAGTAACGGCGGCTTCGATTTACGGAAATACTCTTGAAACTTGGGATAGAGCTTCACGTTGGACGCGTAATCCAGAAACAAATCGAGCTGTATGTCCTTGTTGCCCTTGCGTTCCAGCAGCGCCACATCCAACGTATACGACTCCGGCGCGACGCTTTCCGGGTTGGCTACGCCGTGGGTGTATTGCCAACGTGTGCCTTCGAGTGTCAGGATGTTTTTCCCAATCACTGCGCGGTTTTCTGCTGTCGGCTCCGCCCAATATTTTCTGATGGGTCCCCACGCGTCGCCGAGCCCCTCTTCGTAGGCATTGCCGTTCTGCGAAATGATCGCGGAAACTCGTTCGGGGTGGGCCATCGCAAGACGGAGGCCGGTGGGGGCTCCGTAGTCAAAGATATAAATCGCGTAGCGGTTGAGGCCGAGCGCGTCCGTGAAGGCCCCGATGGTGTGCGCTAATGCGTCGAACGAATAAGTATATTTGCGTCCCTCGGGTACTTCGGTAAATCCGAACCCGGGCAGATCTGGCGCGATCACGCGAAACTTGTCCGCCAGGCGTGGAATAAGTTCGCGGAACATGAACGACGATGTGGGGAATCCATGCAGCAAGAGCACCACGGGCGCACCCGGGTCGCCTGCCTCGCGGTAGAAGACGTTCACTCCGTCTGCTTCGATCTTATGAACGGAGGTCACAGGTATAGCGGATTGGGTAAGAACCGGACTCATAAAACTTCTCCTCACTCTTGGAAAAATAGTTACTTGGCTAGTTGCAGATTCCATTCCAGAGGATGCCCATCGGACTTACGACCTGGGCAGCCTCTGCGACCTGATTCGAACAGAGTTCTCCGCAAGCCCGTTCTGGCGCGGCCTTCACCTCGCCACGGTTTGCGTTTGGTGATTGAATAAGCGCAACCGGGCCAGAACTACCTGCTTGACGGATTCCTCCGCGATGGGCAGCAGCTTGTAGGGGACAACCTCGCGCGGATTTTTGGCAAAGGCCTCTTCTAAACCACGCCGCCATGCCACCCGCAGTTCAGTGTTGATGTGAATGATATTGATTCCGGCAGCGATCGCTTCCTCGAAGTCATGGTCTTCTGTCCCGGAGCCGCCGTGCAAGGTCAACAAAGATTTGGTCGCGCGCTTAATCTCACGGATCCGCGCCAGGTCGAGCCGCTTTCTCACGTTCCCTTGCACCATGCTTTCCACCATGCCGTGCGAGTTACCAACCGCCGGCGCGAGAATATCGACTCCGGTGCTTTCTACAAAATGCTTCGCTTCTTCCGGGGTGGTCAGGTCCTTCGACTGGTCAGGTACCGAGTCATGTATCTCAGAGCCTGTTCCGATATTGCCGATCTCCCCTTCCACGAGGATTTGCGGATTCACAGACTTCAGCGCTTCCACCGCTTGCCTGGTTTGCTTGACGTTTTCCGCGAATGGCAATGCGGATAAGTCGAACACAATCGAATCAAAGCCGGCTTTCGCCGCCGCCATTGCGCTCTCAAGCGAATGGGTGTGATCGGCATTGAGAAAAATCGGTATGCCCTGCTCCTCGCGCAGGCTTCTGACCAGGGCCGCGATTTGAGCCACACCCAAGAATGCACGCTCCCCTTCGGACGCGCCGACGATTACCGGGACCTTCAATTCCTGAGCAGCCGCGCATACGGCTTTTAGCAAAATCCAATCGGAGATATTGAAGTGACCGAGGGCCACCCCATTGCTTTGGGCTTCTTCCAGCTGATTCCGCAGTTGATGCATAGTTTTCTCCCTTCAGCTGTTGGATACTTGCCGGGTCGATGTGGCGCTATTTTCGTCGTTTGACTTTCATCAAGAACGGCTGTGCGCCATGACTGGTGCATTCGCTTGAGTATCCGCCGATAGCGAAGGCGAGGACGAGAACAAGGGAGAGAGACCTTCAACAAGAGTCGGGTGCGCCCAAATGGCATCGCGCAGGGCGGTGTAAGGCATTCCGGCGATCATGGCGGCCTGCACCGAAGCCATAATCTCCCCAGCATCGACAGCAAAGGCTGTGAAACCGAGAATGCGGTTGCCGGCTACTTCAACCAGCGCCTTTAAGAATCCACGTGTTTCAGAGAGAGTTCGCGCGCGAAGCACCTGTCCCATGGGTACCTTGAACAACCGGTAGGCCATCCCTCGCGCTTTGGCTTCTTTTTCATTCAGCCCGATTCGAGCGAGCTCCGGGTCGGTGTAGAGGGTGTAGGGGATGAGTCTGCCCGTGGTGACGTGGTTGCCTCCTTCGAGGTTGTCGCGAACGACGCGGAAGTCGTCCACGCTGACGTGTGTGAACTGGGGGCTGCCCGCTACTTCGCCAATCGCCCACACGCCGGGCGCGGTGGTCTCGAGCCGCTCGTTGACCTTGATATAGCCGCGATCAGTCACGTCAATACCAGCCGATTCCAGGCCGATGTTCTCAGTGTTTGGGCGCCGGCCCGCAGCGACCAGCAGATGCGTGCCCGTGACAGTCTTCTCTTTGCCGCCTTGCTCGACAACAACGGTGACCGAGTCGCCCGATTTCCCGGAAATCCGTGTGGGCCGCGCCTTCAAGACCGCGTCAATGCCCTCGTCGGTAAATAAATCAGCAAGAGCTTTGGTCACGTCATCGTCTTCCTTGTGCAGCAAACGATCGTTGTGATCGATGACGGTGACCTTGCTGCCGAAGCGGCGCATGCCCTGCGCTAGTTCCAGCCCGACGTAGCCGCCGCCGAGCACAATAAGGTGCTGGGGGACCTGATCCAATTCAAGAGCTTCGATGTGGGTGAGTGGATTCGCATCGGCCAGGCCGGGAATTGGTTCCAATGCCGCGCGGGTGCCAGTGCTGACAATTACGTTCGCCCCGTGGAGTCGGCGAACCGCTCCCCCAGGAAGAGTGACTTCCACCGTCTTCGGGCCTACAAAGCGTCCCGAGCCGAGAATGAATTCTGCACCGCTCTGCTTGTAGTTTTCAAGATAGATATTGTTCAGGGCAGAGACCATGGCGCGCTTTCGTCCAAGGACTGCCGCCATGTCGACGTGAAAATCGTCGGCGAACATGCCGAACTCTTTGCCCCGGCGAAAATACGACGCTACCTTTGCACTGTGAAGGATGTTCTTACTCGGTAGACAAGCAATGTTGGGGCATGATCCACCGATGTATTTGCGCTCGATCACCGCAACGGTTTGTCCTTGACTGGCAAATGTCCACGCGGCCACTGTCGATCCTGTACCGCCGCCGAGGATGACCACATCGTAGACTTCAAAAGCGCGACCCGAATTTGCATGGGCTGAAGAATGTGTCTCTCTCCCCTTGATGTCCATGTCTATGCCATGTGCAACCGTCGGGCCATCGCGCAAGGATTCCAGTGGGATCAGGAACTTTTTGCTCTAAGTAATTCTTCCGGGGGGAGTTAATGTACGTCAGCAAATTGCGCAATGGTGATTCGGTGTGACGAACCTGCGACCGTAGTCTGACAGTGGCGGAATTTGAACACATGAGCAGTCCCAGGGGAGTGTAGTAGCACCTGCGGTTTCCTTCCCCGTACTCACAGATTCCCCGGAGCTCTCATGCGCAACCCGTTGCGACAGTTTGCAGAAAGCCCATCTCTACGAAGGGCACGGCTTCAGTCGTGCCGTATGAGCCAAATGCAGAGAGACGGCTTTAGCCGCTGGCGTACATTTTTCAAGACACCCCGGCCGTGCAAGGCGTGCCTCAGGGGCTAAAGCCGTCATCGATTATTGTCCAGTGTGGCACGGCTGAACCCGTGCCCTTCGTTCAAGAAGTTTTTCCAAGCTTTAACGCCATAGAAGGTTTCACTGCTAAGGCGGCCACTCTCTTATTGGGCGGGGACGGGACGGCTGATGCGGAGCTTGCGCATTTTGTAGACGAGGGATGTTCGCTTCATTCCCAGCCGCTCTGCAGCGCCGTTCCGTCCTCCCACGACCCAGTTGCTCGCTTCCAGCGCACGGACGATGTGGTCCCGCTCAACTTCCTCGAGACCCGTGATGGGCAGATTGGAGCCCCTCGGAGCTCTGAAGGACTCTAATTCGGAGGTCGGGGCCCGCAAGACAGTACGAGGAGAGAGAATCACCGCCCGTTCGATAAAGTTCTGCAATTCCCGCACATTTCCCGGCCAGCGATAGCGCACCAGCGCTTCCATGACCTCGGATGGGATTTCATCGATTCTCTTGTTCATGCGCCGAGCGTAGAGCTCTGTGAAATGCCAGACAAGCTTGGGAATGTCCTCTAAACGCTGCCGCAACGGCGGAACATCGATGGGAAATACTTTGAGCCGATAGTAGAGATCCTCGCGGAATGTCGCCTGCCTTACCATAGCGGCCAAATCACGATGCGTGGCGGCAATCAAGCGAACATCTACTTTGTGGGTCCGGTTGCTACCGAGTCTCTCGAATTCCTGCTCCTGCAGTACCCTTAACAATTTTGCCTGGAGTTCCAGAGGGATGTCTCCGACTTCATCCAGAAAGAGAGTGCCCTTGTGCGCGAGTTCGAAACGGCCCGTTTTCTGGGCGATGGCTCCGGTGAATGCTCCCCTTTCGTGGCCGAAGAGCTCGCTTTCGAGGAGCCCAAGCGGAATGGCCGCGCAGTTTAATTTAACGAAGGCCCGTTCCCGGCGGCTGCTAAGGTTGTGGATGGCGCGCGCGATAAGCTCCTTACCGGTTCCCGTCTCACCCAGGATCAACACGCTCGAATCCGTAGGCGCCACGACAGATACCAGGTGCAACGCGGAGTTCAACGCTGGACTATCGCCGACAATTGCTCCGAACTCGGCACGAACTTCCTCCTCAAGATAGAGTCTCCGCTTGGTCTCACTGACCCTGTCTTCGGTCGCCTCTTCAAAGTCCAAAGCATTCTCAACCGCAATGGCCACCTGTAGAGCCACTTGCTCCAGAAAGGCAAACTCATCTTCGCTGAAAGCCCGCTCGGAGCGGCTGAAAGCTCCCAAGACACCAATAACGCCCTTTCGCCCGATCAGTGGCAGTTCGCAGCCGGACTTCAAGCCCTCGGCGAGCACCCGATCAAAGAAGCGCCGCCCCTCACTATTTCCGAAGGTATCGGCGTCGTGGCTCAGGTCCTCGAGGCTGTTGATCAGTTGGTTCTTGCCAGACAGGAACGCCTTACCACAGGTTGAACCTTTTACCGGGACGATGGTGCCATCACGAATGGCGCCTCGGCCTTCAGGGTTGTAGAGAACGGTCACGCGCAATTGGCTACGATCCACGTGGGGCAACAGCAACGCGCAAAAATCACAGCGGGTTACGCTCAGCAAATTGGTGGATAGTGTCTCCAGCAAATGGCCGAGATCCAGCTTGGATGTCATGCTGTTGGTGATTTTGAGAAGCAGGCGCAGCCGGTCGCGCTCATGCCGCAGCTTCTGCTCGTTCAAGTGGCGCTCAATGGCGATTCCTGCAATGTGGCCGGCGTTCTCGATCAATTGCAGGTCAGCTGCACTCGGACTACGGACTTCGCGATAAAGAATGGCAAATGTGCCGAGCACTTTACCTTCCCCCGAGAACAAGGGCCGCGACCACACTGCACGAATGCCAAAAGGCGAGATTGCGTCACGATAGTCATCCCACAGGGAGTCGCTCAAAATGTCGGTGACATAGACCGGCTCTCGCCGATAGACAGCTGTGCCGCAGGAAGCTCCTTTAGGGCTAACCCGCGTGGGGCCTACCCGTGCGCTGAATCCAGGAAGGCTGGGAGCCGCTGCGCAATGAATTTGCCGTTCATCTCCATCCGGAAGCCAGATGGTGCACAATGTGCCCTCGCCTTGAGCTTCCACTAACTGGGCAATGACCGCGAGCACTTCTGATAACGGAGATCCCGCAAGAATCAACTTGAGAACGTCGAGCACGGATTCGCTGGAGAAGAAACTGGAGTTTTTCTGTGCCCGTTCCGCGTGGGAAAGGAGTTGTAGAAGAGATCCCCTTGCTTGTTCCATGAGTTTTCCTATGCCGACGTCACGGCCTGCGTGGAGGCCTCCTATTTGTAGTTTTGTATTGCCGTTGCCATCGCACCAACAGCCAGCTCGGGCCTAGCGCTCGGTCTGCGACTCCAACCGGAATCATGCGGCCTCGCTACTGGACTTGGGATGCTGACAGCTGAATGCTGGTCGCAAGGCCACACCATGTATTTCGACGATTGCAGCCTCCAGTCTTGCACCATATACAGCCGGGCTTGGCCGTGAACCTATCAGGCTGATTCTACTTCTCTTCCTCAATCTGCGCAGACACCGGCTCGTCCACTTTGTCACAGCATTGCGCCCGCTGGTCAAAAAGCCCTTTTTCGCCCGGTCGCGTAGGGCACAGACTGCCTCCTGGTGGAAACGTTTTGCTGCAGCAAAAAGGGAGGACATTCATGGGAACGCCTATCGATCTCCGGGTGGCCCGCCACGGCGCAATTTTGCTTTTTTTAGGTATGTTGACGGGCTTCGTGATCGTCGATTTCCATAACCGGAACGCGGGCAACGCCGCCCACCTGACGGGGTTGATCGGTGGATATGGCTTGATTGCTCTCGGTCTCCTTTGGCCCAAGCTGAACCTTGGACGTTGGTCCGGGGCAGGAGCTTGGATAACCGCGGCATCTCTGTATCTGAATTGGCTTGGGCTGGTTTTGCAGGGCGGCTTTGGGAGCGGCCCGAAAGCTCCGAGTTCACCCCGGCTGGGCCCGACTGTGCTGTGGGACCGAGTAGGCGGAATCATACTCACGATGGCGGTCCTCCTTTCGTTACTGTCGGGGCTCATCGTCCTGATCGGGCTACGTAAGCTCGCAGCGCCGGCCGCCTCGCCGGGCGTCGACGAGCGCGACGAATTAATTTTCAGAGGATAAAGGCAAAGCCGGCGGCGAAGCGCAGTTGCAGATAGGTCGCGGGCGGTGTGATATTCGTAACCGTGACGGTGTAAGGCCCGGCCTCCGCCGTAGTGCTTCCGGGCCTGCCCAATCTGAGCTCGGCCGCCGACGGCCAGGGTGGTTCATCTGGATGACCGATTCCATTCGCTGGGAGACATCCATGGCTGGGTAGTGCCCTCTCCAGATGGCCGGCGGGTGGCGTTCCTAAACCTCATCACGGCCCAAAATGCCTGGCTCATTGAGCGTCGCAAAAAAAACCAACCGCGAGAATATCTTTTTTGGGGGTTTGATGATCCCGAAGCTCGTCTGCTTGCGCTTTACCAGCCAGAGGGAAGATTTGCGCGCGGAACTTGGCGGCCGAAGTAAAAGGAGTGCCGGTATTTTGGCGTGGAATGACGCGCAGGCAAATCAGGAGCTTTTTTTCGTGTACAGACCGAGCGGGATCCATCGATAATAAACGCGCAAATTAGTGTGCTCCCTCAAGCTGCTATATCACCAGAGGAACCTGCAGTGACCTTCTTCCGCTACTCCAATCGCTTGCCGCTGCTCTCGTTCCTGCTCTGCTGTTCCATCGTCTCGATGCATGCGCAGAACGGTGGCATGCTTGGCCAAAGCATCAGCTGGCAGCCGGCCACGTCACCATTTACTCCCAATGCTTCCAATGGAGCGATCGTAGGTGGTCCCGGCGCCGATCCCAATCCAGGCAGCCCGATGTACATATGCCGCGCACGGGTGCAGGGGGCCATGGTTCCCGGGAAATGGGTCCAAGGCAATTGCAATGTGCCATTCGGCGGGTCGGAACAAGTGATGAATTCCTACGAGGTAGCCTACGGAACTGCACGTTGGGGCGGCTATCGGGGAAGCTTTTATGGCCTCGCTCAAATGGGCCGAGACATGAATGGCAGCCCGCTCTATTCATGCCGCGTCCACTACGTCGCCTCCGGCACAGACTACGGCTTTCAGCCCGGCAAGCTGGTTCCCGATGGAACCTGCCACATACCGTTCGGGGGAGCTGAGATCACGCAGGGACCACCCTTTGAAGTGCTGTATGCGACCGGCGCCGGACGGCCTCCCTGGAACCCGCCGTACCCGCCTTCCTATCCTTATCCTCCTTATCCCCCGGCCCAGGTGCAACCGTTTCCGCCGTGCAAACTCGGTGATCCCGGCGTTGGGCTGGATGTGAACACCGGCTGGTGGGTAGGGGCGAACTGCTCCTCCATCGATAGCCAGGGGAGGATCACACAACTCAAGTATCCTCAGCCGGCACAACCTCCGCCTTATACGCCGCCTCCTCCTCCCTATGATCCTGGGCCGAGCTCTGTTACGTGGCAACCGGCGCAAAAACCCTTCGTTCCCGGCCAGAACGCGATCATGGGAGGTCCCGGGAATGGTCCTAAACCGGGTTCTCCGCTCTACGTCTGCCGCGTCCAATACAACAACAATCTTTTTCCCGGCAAGTGGGTCGAGGGGGCGTGCAACTTCTCAGACGATGCCGGAAAGGAACAAGTGTCGAACACATACGAGGTTGCCACCGGTTCAGCAGAGTGGCGTGACTTCGATGGCAACGTGGGAGCGCTGGTTCCCGGCGGTGTCGCTGCCGACGGTACACACCTCTTTATCTGCCGCAAGCAAATCAGTACCTGGGGGAGCAATCGAGGCCTTCAGCCGGGCTGGCTCGAGAATGGCCAATGCCATATTCCATATAACGTCGATCTAGCCAATGGAATGCCCTTCCAGGCGTTGTACAACGTTTTTGGTCCGCCGGGAGCCAACAACCCCCAAAACCAGGGTCCAGCGGCCCCTTCGCAAACGGCTGCGCCGGGTCAGGGGCCTTCCCAATCGCACGGGATCCTCATCTCCTTTGCAGGCGGCACTGCGGCCACGCAAGGTGCAATTACTGTAACGAATGGCGCCACGGGAACGACAGTGACGAAACCATTGCCACCAAATTCCACCGCGCAACAATGCATGGAGATTCTGCAGCAGGCTGCGCTCCAAGCCGGCCTACAGATTCAAACCCAGGCTGGGGGCGCCGCGTTGAAGGTTTTTGGATTGAACAATGCCGTCAACGTTACAGAAGCCTCGGTTGCGGTAAGTCAGTTCTAAGGAACCGACCGAGAACACGGCAAAGGCTAGCTGTTTTACGACACAAACGCAGTCGCATTCCGTTTGTTCATATTTGGGCAACTCCTGCTGGAGCCAGGCGCAGGGTCATTACGGTGATGTCATCATCCTGGCCAAAATCTTGCGCCGCCTGCACGATGGAATCCGCTGATTGAGTGGTTATCGCCATCACCCGTTCAAATCCGAGCAGTTCGCCGCCGGGTGCGCGGGCTTCAATGACTCCGTCGGTCAGCAGAGTGAGTTGTTCATCCGCCGCCAGCGAAAAAACCGATTCGGCGTATTGCTCGTGCGCCGAGAGACCGAGCGGGAGGCCGTTGGAGAGAGTGAGCTCGCGGCCGTTTAGGTATGGGGCGATGTGGCCGGCGTTGGCGGCGGTAAGCGTTCCCGCGGCGCTGACGGTGAGAACGAGGCAAGTGGTGAATCCGCCGGAACTGCGCGCCAGCATGCGCTGGTTCATGGCAGCAAGGATCTCTGAGGGCTTTTGCGTGTAGTGAGCGAGGGTGCGCAGCGTTCCCACCAGGAGCGCGACGGTCATGGCGGCCGGCATGCCCTTGCCGCTGACATCGCCAATAGCCACGAGGACGCCGCCATTGGCGATGGGGATGATCTGGAAGAAGTCGCCCCCGACCTGACCTGCAGGCCTGTAGACGCTGGCCAGAGCAAAGCCGGGAATGGTGGGGATTTCGTCGGGCACGAGGACTTGCTGCACAGTGCGGGCGGCTTCGAGCTCGGTCTTGTAGCGCTCTTCGTCGCTGCGAGTGCGGACGAAGCGGAACAGCAGAATGGTGAAGAGTGCGAGTTGAACCACGATCCCGGTGGTTTGATACGTTCCCAGCGGGAAAGGCCAGCCGGTGAAGGCGATGAAGAGCTGCACGAAGTGGCCCACCCAGCTTGCACCCTGCGCCAGCAGGGCGAATGCTGTGTAGACGGCGGTGAGATTCAGGAAGTAGACAGCCACCGGCAAAGCAAAGACGCGCATCTCTACCTTGCTTTCTTTCGAGGTTTGGAAGAGCAGACCGCAGTTCAATGCTCCGAGCAGGAGCTTCATGACCGCCTCAGCCACGCTGAACCAGAAAATGCTGATTCCATTGAAACCCTGGAGAACGTTGAGCGCCGAGTCGAGCAGCGCGACCGTGATGGCTGCCCAGTAAAGACGGGTTCGATCGGTGCCTCCAAAGTGCCGGATGAGGATCGGCATGCACCCATTGAGGCCGGCAAGCAGGACGGCCCCGCCCAATCTCCAAAGAACGACGTTAAAGGAATGGAAATTGCACCAGACCCCAAGAAGGACGTAGAGAACATTGAAGGCCTCCCACACGCTGAACCAGAGAAATTCGCGATCGGTCGGGCGCAACAGGAAGAGCACCAGGGAGCCGAGGCCCGCCAGCAGGCAAATAAGGCCATCGATGTTGAATTGCGTGTTGACCCAAAATAGCTCATGCCATCGCTGCGCCTGCCACTGCCGAATGAGGCCGGCATCGCCCAATTGCATGGCTTCCTGGAGGCCACCGAACAGCTCATACTCCCACCGGTAGTGCCATACGCGGACGGCAAAGCTGAGGGGTTGGCCGGAATGAACAAGGTCGGCGGGGATGGGAAAGACGAGGTTTGGTCCGTATCGCGGGATGGGATGCGGCGGCATGGCCCCGTTCTCGGCGATCAGCCGGCCGTCGGCATAGATTTGAAAGTTCGTGGCGATGAGGGGAACCCAAAGGGCAAGTGGGCCTGCGTGGCTGGGCAGCGCAACCTTAAACCGGTACCAGGCAAAGCCGGTGAGTTTTGGATAACCTTGCGCGTACCAAGTTTCGTTGCCGCGGATGAGGGGCCAGGAGGAGTCGTCTAAGCCAGGATCGGCCCAGGCGAGATCGTCGCCGGGATGGAAACGCATGAGTTGGTCAAGCGCGATGATCTGCTGGCCGTGGGCCGCCAGATCGAAACTCTGTGCGGTGAGCGACCCGCTTAGGGCAGAGGCAACCAGAACGACGGCGATCAGGCGGAATGCCAAACGGGCAAGCATTTCTTGCCATCTTGTCACCGAAGTCAGTGGGCGTACAGCGGAAAACGGCGACATGAGGTGAGATTGGGCGCCACTGATCCGAGGAGCCGATCCGCAGCTTTAGAGCCCCAGGAACCGAAACGGTTTAGTCACTACGAAGTCCTTCGCTACATTTCCGGCGTAGACATGGCTCTGATGGGGGCCCAAATCGAGCTTCATGACTTTCCCCGATTCGCCGGAGAAATCCACGTCTTTGAAATCAACCCAGAAGGTGTTGGGCGTCAATGCGGATTCGAAATAGTAGATCTTTCTTTTCTGGTCGGCGACAGTGCGCCAGCGTGTCGAAGAGATATTGGGCTGGTCGGGGGTCGAAATCCCATAAGGGACGGAAACATTTCGGATGACGCTGAATACACTCGCGACGGTAATATCCGGGCTCTCATCTTTGGGAATAGCGTTGATGTAGAAAGAGGCGCGGGCAAAACGATCTGCTGCTCGATTTGTGCCCGGCAGCATCACCGCCCCTCCGATGCTTTTCCAGTACTCATCGAGTGCAAGCTGCTTTTCGAAGGCCGGCGAGTTGGTCATGACCTGGTACTTGCGATCATGATGGATGACCTGCTTGCCATCGATGTATTCGATGATGGCGCTGTCTCCTGTGGCGTCGGACATGGAAAGATGCAGCGTGGCCAAGCGTTCTTCGCCGGGCACACTTGCAGTTACCACGGTAAACGGCTCCGCCTGCAGAACATCAATTGCCTCCGCAACGGTGGCAAAATTATCGAGAACATACTGCGCCCACAGGGAAATCGCAAGCATCGGCTTGGACGAATCAGGTTTTGGATATTGCGATTCAACCAGCCATAGGAGATTCGCAACCAACCCTTTTTCGTTCATTCCATCGGTTGTCGAAACGTCATAACCGGTCGCAATCACGCTGCCATATTTTGAAGTCCAATGAGCAGAATTCGGGCCAGCCTCTCCGGTACGCGTCATTCCACGGGGAAATATCCAGAGGTTCGTGCCGACATCGACTTTCCAATCCATAGACCGTGCCGTGATCACGTTTCCATCCGGGCCTAGATAAACGACCCGCGTACAGGCATCTGACATCTGAGTGATCGGCAGGCAACAAGCGATGGCCATCAGGAAGGTGGAAAGGCGAACGGGCTTCTTGCGATTGCGCATGGACCTCACCTCATGGACAAGGTTTTCGCAGGACTGCGTCTCCGCGAATCGGGGCAACCCATTCTAGCGAAATACCCGGGCAAGCAGACTTCGATTCAACATGCTTTTCACACCACGGACGGTAAGCCTGCGGCGCTATCAATCCTGCCAAAGTTCCAGCGCGCTTGTCATGATTTGTGTAATTTTCATCCCTGCGCAGGCTCACTGCTCGTTGGCGGCGGGCACGATAGGCAGGCTGATGTAGCTGGCTTCGCCGCCGGTGTGCCAGATGCGCTGCGTGGCCTTCTGGTAGTTTGCGGCTTTGGCGTCAAAGATGTTGGGGACAAATGTCTGCGGGTTGCGGTCGTAAAGTGGAAAGAGCGTGGACTGCACCTGCACCATGATGCGGTGGCCGGCTGGAATGGTGCGCTCGACCATCGGCAGCGCAAACTTGTATTCGAGCGGCTTGTCGGGCTCGATGGCAGAAGGGTGCTCGAAGCTGGTGCGATAGCGGCCACGGAAGATGTCGGTCGCCATAGGCAGCTCGTAACCGTTCATATCCCAAGGCTCCGTGATGAGACCGGGGAAGACGCCGCTGAGGTCGATGCTGCCGAGCTCGCGGTTCGGGTAAACGTCAATCAGCTTGACGACCCAGTCAGAGTCGGAGCCACTGGTGGAAGCGACAAGGTGAACGACCGGCTCGCCGGATAGCTTCATCGGCGCCGTAAGCGGGTCGCTTACAAAGGTCAGCACATCGGGGCGGCCGTCTACGAATCGCTGGTCGGTCACCAGCCACGTGCGCCAGCCGGTTCCGTCCTTTTCCAGGATGGGCCGCGGACTGTACGGCACGGGCTTGGCAGGATCGGAAACAAATTCCGTGTAGCGCTCGGTCTTTTCTTCGCCTTCCGGGGCGCTGAACGAGAGCTTGCCGCTGGATGCGAGATAGAGCGGCTTCGAAGGGACGCTGCAGCCCTGCTCGCAGCTGGTGGGGAAGGTGGTGAAACGGTCCCAATGGTCGGCGCCGGTGTCATACACCCACACCGGAGGCGTGTCCGCTTTCGGCGCATCGGCCTTTAGATATTGGTTGAAGAATGGGACCATCACGTCGCGGCGCCACTGGTTTGCCGTGTCCGTCGCCCAGATGAACGGCCCCATTGCGCGGCCCTGGCGATTGATCTGCGAGTGGAACCACGGGCCCATGACCAGGAAGTTCATGCCGCTCGCGTTCGCCTTGCCTTGGAGCGCCCGATAGGAGTGGATCGCACCCCACATGTCTTCCTGATCGTAGAGACCCTGCACCCACATAGTGGGCACGGTGAGCGGATGCTTTGCAATCAGCTTGTCGAGCGCGCCGGCCTGCCAGAAGGCATCGTAGGCCTGATGCTCTTCGAGGATGCGCATGAACGGCAGATTGGCGCCTCCTTCTTCTCGCGCCATGTCGCCGGCCGAGCCTGCCGTGAGGTAGTTCGTGTAGTCGTCGCCGATGCGCGGCGCTCCGATACCGTTGCCGCGCGCGGTCATCTGCCCGATGACATAGTCTATGTTGGGCTGGCGAAACGCGCCGTAGTGAAACCAGTCATCGCCCATCCAGCCGTCAACCATCGGGCTCTCGGGCACAGCAGCCTTAAGCGCCGGGTGTGGGTGCAACAGAGCCATCACCACGGTGAATCCTTCGTACGAAGAGCCGATCATACCGACACGGCCGTTGGTCTCCGGCACATTCTTGGTCAGCCACTCGATTGTGTCCCACGCATCGGTGGTGTCATCGGCGCCGGTGCTGTTGAAGCCCGAGTCCACGGGGAGCGGCGTCATCAGGTACGGCCCCTCGGAACCGTACTTGCCGCGGACATCCTGGTAAACGCGGATATAGCCGTTTTCTACAAAGCCTTCATCGGCCAGCGAGAGCTCATCGATCAGCATCCGCGCGGGCGCAGCAGATGGGTTGCGCACGTGGTCCGCAGCATTGTACGGCGTGCGCGTAAGCATGATGGGCGCGTCGTGCGCTCCTTTGGGCACAAAGATGACGGTGAAAAGCTTGACGCCGTCGCGCATGGGCACCATAACGACGCGGCGATCGTAGTTGCGTACCACGACCGGCGGCTGGAAATCATGTCCCATCTGATCGCCGCCAATTTTGATTGGCGCGGACTGCGTGGTTTGCGCGCCGGCTGCCGTTACGCAGAGCAGTGTGAGAACCAGCGTGGAACGAAGTGCTACAGTCATCATTTCTCCTAGTTTGAATGCGAACCGGTGGCATAGCGGAACATAAAAAGCGCCATCACGTGGCGCTTTGCAATGCCACAAACCGCCTACGGGCAGTGACACGTCTCTACCCACAGTGGCTTTTGACGTTCCATTTCCACTTTACGTCACCACGATTCTATCTACCGCCGGTGTCGGGCGGTCGGCCTGCCGGAATGAATGTGCTTTGGATTCTCCTCGACGAGTGTAAAGCGCTAGTAGTTATGCAAGGTCCTGTACTACATTCGCAGTGAAAAGGAGACAGCATGAAGAAGGGTTATTGGGTGGTTGCATATCGATCCATTTCGGATGAATCAGCGGTAAAGGCATATGGCGCATTAGCACAACCGGCGCTTGAGCCATTCAGCGGGCGATTCTTAACCAAATCTACGAGCCAGATCCAGACCCACGAAGCCGGGCTGCAGTTGCGGACGATACTTGTCGAGTTCGACAGCTATGAAATCGCGCTTTCGGCGTATGAGAGCGAGGGCTATCAAAAGGCGCTTCAGGCACTCGGCTCCGGCGCAGAGCGGGACTTCCGCATCGTCGAGGGTGGGTAGGCTCCCGGCAAAATGGGAGCGGACGAGTAGCTACCGGAGCGCTGGGGAGAGAAAGCTTCTAACCGACCGCCGCTACCTGCCTACGATCATCGTAGCTGGCTCGTGTCGCCTCAGGGGAGGGCGGCGCTGAAGGGTTCCTACGGCTGTATTGGCCTGGCGAACAGCCCATGACCCTTTTGAAGGCTTTGCCGAAGGCGCTTTCGGATTCATAGCCGAGAGATGAGGCAATATCGCAGATAGGCTCGTCGAGAGTCTTCAGCCTGTCGCCTGCCAGTAGCATTCGCCAACGCGTCAGGTACTCCATCGGTGTCTCTCCCACCGTCTCTTTGAACCTCAGCGCAAAAATCGATCGCGACATGCCCACGCGTGCCGCGAGTTCCTGCAATGTCCAGCGATGCCCTGGGTCGTCGTGCATACTGGCGATCGCCTCTCTCATCTGTTTATCGGCCAATGCGAAGAGCCAACCGACGCCGCCTTTCGCCTCATCCGCCAAATGCAGGCGAAGAGCTTGGATGAGCATCATGTAGGCGAGTTGCTGCGCGATCAGAGAGCCGCCCGGCTGCGGATCGCGCAGCTCTTCCTTCATACGTTCCAGTGACCAGCGCATAGCCGCCTTATCCGACTCCTTGCGTATATGCACGATGGGCGGCAAAGCTCCCAACAGCATGTCGGCGTGACTGCCGCTAAGAAGGAAATGGCCGCCGACAATATAGCGCGCCGCACCTTCGCTGGAGACCGCGCAAGCCGCCTTCCGGGCAAAGAGAATGGTGTGGAAGTCGACAGGCTTGAGTGAGAGATCGGTGGCCAGGCAGAAAGGCAGTCCACGCGGCAAAAGAAAGCAGTCCCCCGCCGTAAGGAGCACCGGATCGGGAACGCCCTCCACAGACAGCCAGCACTGGCCCGCCAGCACGGCATAACACTTGATGCCTTGATGTTTTGGAAATTGGATGGCCATGTCACCACCCACTTCGAAGCCGCCCGATATATAGCTGCGTGGTTTCAGCAACGACAGCACATCGGAGAGAGGGTCCATGCAGCCTCCGGACGATCGAACCAATAATACGGACTATCAGTATAGATCGTATCAACTCCAGCCCCATCTAGTTGGCGTGGGCCTCAACTGAAGTAAAAGAAGTCATCATGCGTGTTTTGTGTTCCAGCGGCGCCCCTTGCACCGCTGTTGTGTTCTTGAGGATTCCCGCCACGGCTCCTACCGCTTAAGCAGAGAACTGGTGCGATAACTAAAGTCGCCTCCTGGCTCCAGTGGCCGTCCTCTGCAAATTTTCAATGTGAATCCAACGCCGAAATTATTCGATGCCCGCTTTCCCTCCGCGTTACGATCTGATAGCCCCTGAACAGGCTGGGTTTAGAGTGAAGACGTCCTGGTTTGGGTCCGCCGTCTCATTTCATGAACGCAGAGGAAACTGTTATGACACTTCGCTCGCTAGCGGCTGCACTGGTTCTCTCCATTTCGCCGGTCATCGTGGCGCAACAGATGTCTTCTCAGCCAGGCCAGGGCCGCTCTATGGTCGTGTCGAACTTTGGAATTGTGGCGGCCCCGCAATTTCTCGCTTCTCAGGCCGGCGCACACATTCTGGAAGAGGGTGGAAACGCCATTGACGCAGCGATCGCGGCCAACGCCGTCATGGGCGTGGTTCAGCCATATGTCAATGGGATGGGCGGCGATTTGTTCGCCATCTACTACGAAGCCAAGACGGGCAAGCTCTACGGCCTTAACTCAAGCGGATGGACGCCGAAGGCGCTCACGATCGATTACATGAAGGCGCACCACATCGACCACATCAATCCGATTGGCGTTGAGACCATCGATATTCCGGGCGCCGTGGCGGGTTGGGATGCGATGAGAACGCGGTTTGGCACGCTTCCCTTCTCCCAGACTCTGGCGCCTGCTATCTACTATGCCGAGCATGGATTCCCTCTGGCGGAACGGAATGCACGGTACTGGGTGGCTAAGAGCCTGTTCCAACAGCCCGGATACAAGGAGACCTACCTGCCTAACGGTGTGGCGCCCAAAGTTGGGGATGAATTCAAGAATCCGGCCCTGGCGCACTCACTGCGGGAAGTTGCCGAGCACGGAAGAGATGCGTATTACAACGGGCCAATGACGGAGATCATGGTGAAGTTTCTGCAAGCGCAGGGAGGCACACACACGCTCGAGGACTTCAAAGATTTTCAACCGGAGTGGGTCGAGCCGGTCTCCACTACCTATCGGGGCTGGACGGTCTACGAGTTGCCGCCCAATGGACAGGGCGTCGCGGCGCTCTCGATGTTGAACATCATGGAGCAATTTCCTATGGGGCAGTACGGGCATAATTCCGCCGACGCGCTGCAGGTGATGATTGAAGCCAAGAAACTGGCCTATGCGGATATGCACCAGTATGTGGGTGACCCGCGATTCACCCCGGTACCGGTAAAGGAGATGATCTCGAAAGATCTGGCAGTGAAGCGGGCGAAGCTAATCCAAATGGACAAGGCGGCGTGCCAGGTCGTTCCTTCCGACATTGAGAAGATGCTCGATGCCCATGGCAACTCGACCATCTACATGTCTACCATCGATAAGGACGGGAACATCGTCTCCTTGATCCAGAGCAACTATGCGGGTTATGGCACGGGCATGGTCGCGCCCGGCCTGGGCTTCTCGTTTCATAACCGGGGGGCGGGGTTCGATCTCACCCCGGGCCGTCCTAACTCACTCGCTGGCCACAAGCGGCCGCTTCACACCATCATTCCGGCCTTCATGGAAAAGGGTGATATTCATATCGGCTTCGGCATCATGGGCGGTTGGAACCAGGCGCAGGCGCATGCACAGTTTGTCGCCAACGTCGTTGACTACGGGATGAATGTGCAAGCGGCTCTGGAACAGCCGCGATTTACCAAGGGGACCTTCCAGGGCTGCGATGTCGAGATGGAAGAGACTATTCCGGAGCCGGTGCGAGCAGAACTTACCAAGCGAGGACATGTTATTGAATTGCTGGAGCCGTTCTCCTTCTCCGTCGGTCAGGGGGAAGCCGTGGTAAGGGACAGCGGCCGCAACGTCAACTTCGC
The DNA here is from genome assembly GCA_963743365.1 of uncultured Acidobacteriaceae bacterium. Classification (GTDB taxonomy): domain Bacteria; phylum Acidobacteriota; class Terriglobia; order Terriglobales; family Acidobacteriaceae; genus PALSA-350. Next base: position 496,217 of record CAVUQE010000001.1, on the reverse strand, counting down.
CGGCGCAGATCCTCGCTCAGATGGTGAGGCGATCCCGCAGGAACCGGATACCAAATAAGATGGTTGCTGGACGAATTCCATGTTCCTGGCTCGCGCTACCGAAGATGACTATCCTGCAATCGTGGAGCTTACGAATTTGGCCTTCCGCGGCGTCGGTCCCGCAGCGAGTTGGAACTCCGAATCAGATTTCATCGAGGGGCAGCGTCTGACCGAGTCTCTTCTCAGAGAAGACCTGGCGGCAAAGCGTGATGCCGTATTGCTGACCTGCCGGAACGATCCGCATGGCGAGTTGCTGGGGACGGTTTGGCTGGAGCCAAAAAGGGACGGCGTTTGGTATCTCGGCCTGCTGACCATCCGGCCTAACCTGCAAAACAAGCAAATGGGGCGTACCCTGTTAGCCCTTGCGGAGGACTTTGCGAAGCAGCGTGGCGCTTTCCGTATTCGTATGTCGGTGGTGAATGTCCGCGCCACTCTGATTGCGTGGTATCAGCGCCGAGGTTACGTCTTGACCGGGGAAACCCAGCCCTTTCCCTACGAGGATCAGCGCTTCGGCAGACCACTCCGTGACGACTTAAGCTTTGTTCTGCTGGAGAAGGAGATTTGATAACGCCGTCGGTCGTGCGCCATCATGGGCGACGTGTCGGTTTGTTGGGGCTTCGGCGCGGCCGTTGACACTCTGCATCTCAAAAGCGGCGTGTTCGAGGAGCATTGGGACGTGGACGCTCACGATGACGATCTAAGAAGATTCGAAGCAACAGGCGCCGCGCCACTTCCGGTCACTGATGATCTGGGTTACATCGAAAATGACGGAGCCCGTATCTGGTATGGCGCTTACGGCATCGGGTTGCCTGTGATCCTGCTGCATGGCGGTCTGGGCCACAGCGGCAATTGGGGATACCAGGTTCCGGCTCTCATCGCGAACGGCTATCGCGCAGTTGTGATCGACAGCCGCGGCCACGGCCGCAGCACTCGTGATGGACGCCCGTATTCCTATGAACTGATGGCGTCCGACGTGCTGGCCGTGATGAACGCCTTGCATCTCGACCGAGCCGCCCTGGTGGGTTGGAGTGACGGCGCATGCACCGCATTGATTCTTGCAGCGAAATATCCCTCACGCGTTGCGGGTGTCTTCTTCTTTGCCTGCAATATGGACCCGACCGGCGTTAGACCATTCGAAGCCTCTCCAGTACTGAACCGTTGTTTCTCGCGCCATGCCGAAGATTACAAGCAGCTTTCAGCTACACCGGAGCAGTTTGGGCAATTCGTGGAGGATGTCGGCTTGATGCAGCGGACGCAACCGAATTACTCCACCTGCGATCTTGCGAACATAGGTGTGGCGGTGAGAATCGCACAAAGCAAGAGCGACGAATTCATCAAACGCGAGCACGCAGAATATTTGGCTCGGACCATTCCAGGTGCATCATTCATCCTCCTTGATGGTGTGAGCCACTTCGCTCCGTTGCAGCGCCCCATGCTCTTCAACACAGCAATGCTTGCCTTTGTAGACGATGTTCTGCGGCAGCAAACTGGACAGGCCGTTATCGGCTAACCTCAATCACAATGGAACCCATGCGTTCGCTACTGGCATACTCCCGATGTGCCTTCTGGATCTCATCAAGCCTGAAGGTATTTTTGATTGGCACGGAGATCCTTCCGTCTTTGAGCCATTCAAAAAGTTGTACCAGATCTGAAGCGAAGTGCTTTGACTTGCGAGTTACACCGAAGAAGGTAGTGCGCTTGCCCGACCAAAAGAACAAGTTCTTTGAGAACAGTTTGAGCACCGAAGGGATCACCGAACGTTCAGGGGTATTCGTCCAGGCCGGCAGGTTCATGCCATACCCCACTAGAACCCCTCCTCTTTTCAAGATCGAGTAGGACTCGTCGAAGCTCTCAAATCCGAGGGGATCAAAAACGGCGTCTACCCCACCGAGGTTTTGCATGGCGGTGATCCAGCTCTTATTCGAGTAATCGAAAGGAATTGCTCCGAGTTGTCGCAGTTCGTCGTGCCTTTTCAATGAAGCTGTACCGAAGATCTGGGCCCCCTCAAGTTTGGCGAGCCGCAGGAGCGCGCCTCCCACGGCGCCGCTCAACGCATGAACGAAGATCTGCTGGCCAGCGGTGACATGGGCTGCGCGGTGCAGCATTTGATATGCGGTGACCCAATCCAGTATGAGGACAACAGCAGCCTTTTTGTCTACTGCCTCGGGCACGCGTACCAGAAATTGTTCCGGAAGGTTGATCAGTTCCGACTGCCCCTCATACTTCGAAAGACAGGCAACGCAGTCACCCATAGCGAACTTTGCGGAGCCTGGGCCATTCAGGCGCACGTTGCCAATGACGCTATAGCCGGGAGTCAGGGGCGGCTTCTTCTGAAACGGATAGGTGCCGCGGCGCATGCTGACGTCGGAACCTGAGACGATGGTGTACTCGACCGACAGTTGAACTTCACCGGCCGCAGGATCGTTTAGATCGCTTTCGACAATCGCAAGCTTGCTTTCGTCGCCGAACGCCGTAATGACGACTTTTTTCGTCCGAGCCATAAGCTCACCCTCGATGGATTCTCTCACCAATGAAGAGTGCTTCGGCGGCAGCGACGCTTCCCGCTTGGGCGTTCGCAGACCAAAGATCGTGAAGTTTCAAACGCGGGTAAGATCAGGCGCCCCGGTGAGCGCTAGATATTGATGGATGAACGCGATCGACATGCTGCCTTCGCCCACGCCGCTGGCTACACGTTTGATCGAACCGTGACGAACGTCGCCAGCACAAAATATGCCCGGAAGGCTCGTTTCCAGAGGAAACGGCTCTCGATCGAGCGGCCACGCGGTCACGTCTCTTCCGGTGTAAATGTAACCTTTGGCATCACGCTCCAGGGTGGGTGGGAGCCAGGATGTGTTCGCGGTCGCGCCGATCATCAGCAACAACGCATCGGCGGTGCGCGTAGTGGAAACTTGTTCACGAGTGGTGGTTACGATCTGCTCCAGTCGCTCTCCACCAAGGACTTCTGTGACTTCCGTCCACGATTCGATCCGAATGTTGCTTTTCCCCGCAATCTGCGCGATCAGGTATTGCGACATGCTCAGGGCGAGACCAGCACCACGCACCAGCATGATGACTTCGGCAGCATAATTAGAGAAGAACACCGCCGCCTGGCCGGCAGAGTTACCTCCTCCGACTACGAATACCCGCTTCCCAGCCACACTATGGGCCTCCTGACGAGAGGCGCCGTAAAGTATTCCCCGGCCAAGCAGGCGGTCCAGTCCGGGAACTTCGATCCGGTGCCACTCGACGCCAGTCGATAGCAACACAGCGGAGGCAAAAATGTGCTCTCCACCATCCAGGTCAAGGCGATAACCCGTATCTGTCCTTTGTACCGCTTCGATGCTGCGTGTTACGGCGATCTCCGAGCCGAAATGGCGTGCCTGCTTGAGCGCGCGCTCGGTAAGCTCAACACCAGAGATGCCGGAAGGAAAACCCAAGTAGTTTTCAATCCTGGATGAGGTCCCTGCCTGTCCGCCAGCGGCCGAGCGTTCAACAATCAGCACCTTCAACCCTTCCGAGGCTCCATAGACTCCAGCCGCCATGCCTGCCGGTCCCGCACCGGCAACCACAACGTCATAGTGATTGTTCTTCGGCGCGGTCTGGAAACCCAGCGCTTGTGCAACGTTGCGGACAGTCGGAGTCACCAGGCGAGTCGCACCATCGACGACAACTGCGAGCCCTTCGTTCGCTCGTGGAACGGAGAAGGAAGCGCGCTCCGGCTCAAGTTCGCTCTTGATCCAGTCATATTGCACCTGATTCGCGGAAAGGAAGCTGCGGATAGCCCGGCAATGCACGTCATACGGGGATCCCACCAAAAGAACTCGTGAGGTGGGTGTTTCCTTTACGTACTGCGGCGCCATGGAGAGTCGATCCGTCATCGTCTGAAAGATGGTGGTGCCGCTTGAGGAGGAATCACGAATCAACTCCTGAAGTTGTTGTCGGTCGAAACGCGCCAAGCGGGAGCGAGAAACCGCCAGCACGGAGACAATATTTGCGGTGCCCAGGAGAATTGGAATCTCGCCAAAAAACTCGCCCGCCTTGAGTTGCTCAAGCTCTCGTCGTTGTCCCACAATATCCTTCACTACCTGGAGTAAGCCCTCCAGAACGACAAAGAACCGCGGATCCTCGCCTTCACGTATGACCCAATCACCACCTTCAACGCGGATATCTGCAGCCTTTTGTGCAAGTCTGTGGCGCGCGGATTCGTCCAGGACGGCGAAGAGAGGGATGAGCGCCAGTTCCGCAGCAGTGATCACGTAGACTTTTCCCCGCTACACCCAGCGTAGGCCTATGGGTGGCGATAAAGTGCTTTTTCTTTAGGTCTCGGCAGTGCATTGCGGACGGGAGAGGCCCGACCTGACAAGCGGCAGCGATGTTGTCATCGGACTCTCACCCATTTAAGAGAGCGTCGCAATTCCTACCCTCTTGAGGATCGCCCTGTCCATGCCTTTGCCGCGATAGGCGAAGGCCATGCGGAGGTAGATGTACGGGGCGGGTCGCCGTCTTCCGTTTGGATGAGTGCGCAGGAGGCTGGAAAGTCGACATGTAATACCATAAAAGGATGAAGATTCAGGGACAGAAAGCTGCGCCCTTATTAGGATGATCATTCAGCAGCGTCGTGTGGTGGTAACCGGGGTTGGCCTGGTAAGCCCGGTGGGCATAGGAACGGAAGCTACCTGGCAGCGCTCTATTGCAGGGTCGAGTCGGGCATCGGTCTGATCACGCTTTTTGATGCCTCGGGCTTCAGCTGCAGAATTGCCGGCGAAGTCAAGGATTTCATCCCCGAAAATTACATCGAGCGCAAAGAAATCAAGAAGATGGGCCGGTTTATCCAGTTTGCCCTGGCGGCCTCAGAATTCGCCGTAAAGCAGGCCGCCCTGAACATGGCGGCGGAAGATCCCGGCAAGGTCGGGGTATATGTAGGCAGCGGCATCGGGGCTTTCGAAGTGATCGAGCGGGAGCACAGCAAGTTGCTATCCGCCGGCCCCCACCGGGTATCACCCTTTTTCATTACCGCCACCATCGCCAATCTTGCAGCCGGGCAGATCTCGATCCGCTATGGCGCGACCGGTCCCAATCTCACTTGCGCCACAGCGTGCACCACGGGCGCGCATGCTGTGGGCGAGTCTTTCCGGGTGATTCAACGGGGCGACGCGGACGTGATGATCTGCGGTGGGAGCGAAGCTGCGGTCACTCCGCTTTCGGTCGCCGGCTTCGCCTCGATGCGTGCCCTATCCACGCGCAATGATGATCCCGCTACCGCCTCGCGTCCATGGGATGAAGGCCGCGACGGGTTCGTGGTAGGGGAAGGCGCCGGGATACTGATCCTGGAAGAATACGAGCACGCGGTAAAACGTGGAGCGACCATCCTTTCCGAGCTGGTGGGCTACGCCGCCAACAGCGATGCCTATCACACCAATGCTCCGCCTGAGGATGGACGGGGTGTCCGCCGGGTGATGGAATTGGCGCTGCTCGATGCAGAGGTCGAGCCGAGCAAAATTAAGTATCTGAATGCGCATGCCACTTCCACGCCCCTGGGCGACCGCGCCGAAGCCAGAGCAATCTGCGATACCTTTGGCGAGTCAGCGAAGAGCCTGCTGGTGAGCTCGACCAAGTCGATGACCGGGCATCTCCTAGGTGGTGCCGGCAGTCTGGAAGCAGGGATTACGGTGCTGGCGCTCCGGGATCAGATTGCTCCACCTATGACAAATCTGCAGAATGTCGATGAGGCTTGCGGCTTTTGCCTGGTTAAGGACAAGGGGCTCGCGGCAACGATGGAGTATGCCATGACCAACTCCTTCGGCTTCGGGGGCACGAACGCCTCGCTTATCTTCCGGCAGAGCCGGTAAGGGAAACCGAGAAATGTTCTAGTCTATAGCTCATGAGCCAAGAGATTTCACAGCCGAACGTCATTCTGGTGCGCACGCCCGAATACCGCGAGGGGTATGCCAACAGCGTTCAGGTGCAGAAGAGCGTCTGGGACTTCCGACTCACCTTCGGCACCGCTTATCAGGAAACGGCCGAACAGATCACCATCAATACCTTCCAAACCGTTTACCTCAGCCCGCAACAGGCCAAGGCACTGTGCAGTGTGCTGGAGCAGAACCTGGCCCAATATGAGCACACCTTTGGCGCCATCTCCCTCGAACCACGGCCCCCGATCATGCCTCAAGGCCCAGTGCACTAAATTATGTTTGCCGGGAAGAAGAGGAGGAGGGATTCGTGGCCGTACTTCCCCGACAGCCAACACCGCTCGACCGTCCTCTGCCCCTCCGGTTCATCTTTCCCCTGCTTTTCGTCGGCGTTTATCTCACCCACCTGACCCTGCTGCGTCTGCCTTACTACTGGGACGAGGCGGGCTATTACATACCCGCCGCGTACGATTTCTTTCGCACCGGCGATCTGATTCCGACAACCACGCTGGCCAATGCGCATCCTCCACTTCCCTCCCTTTACCTTGCCCTGTGGTGGATGTCCGGATTCACTCCCGCCGTCACCCGCACCGCCATGTGCCTGATTACGGCGATCGCGCTGCTGGCTGTCTATCGCCTCGCAATTCTGCTCAATGGCCGCCCGTGGGTGGCAGCTACCACCACTGTGCTGACCGCGATCTATCCGGTCTGGTTTGCCCAAAGCACCCTGGCGCACGCCGATATGTTCGCCGCCGCCGCAACCCTGTGGGGCCTGGTCTTTGTCTTTGCCGGCCAACCCCCGGATTTCCTGTACGCTGCGCCAGATACAACCGACTGGAAAGCCGGGGAACGGCGCCCCCGGATGCTATGGGCGGCAGCCGCCTGCTTTGCCGTGGGCGCGTTGTGTAAAGAGACGGCAATCATTACTCCCCTGGCAATTGCGTTGTGGGAGCTATGGCTGGCTTGGCGCAACAGGCTGGGGAAGCCGGATGCACCGCCTGATCCAGATCGACGCGCCTACCTTCGCGCCGGGCTGGTCTTGCTTACCCCGATCATCCCCCTGTTGGGCTGGTATGCCTACTATCGCCATCGGACCGGATATCTCCTGGGCAATCCGGAATTTCTGCGTTACAACGCAACTTCCACGCTCTCGCCGCTGCGCATCCTGCTGGCCCTGGCGCATCGCATTCTGCAACTCACTGCGCACATGAACATGTTCGTGCCCGTGCTGTGCATGCTCGGGGCGATGCTACTGCTGCCCTTGCGGGAACGCGATGGGACCGAGCGCCCGCGCATCTCGCCCCCTGACCAGGCCATCCTTTACGTTGTCATGGGGGCCAACATCCTCTTCTACTCCGTGATCGGCGGGGCCCTCCTGACGCGCTATCTGCTTCCCCTGTATCCGCTCATTCTGCTGCTCTGCGTTTCCACCTTTTACCGCCGCGTGCCGCACTGGTGGGGGCTGAGTCTGCTGACAGCAACCGCTTTTTTAATCGGGCTGTTCATCAACCCTCCCTATAAGTTCGCCCCCGAAGACAACCTGAACTACGCCGACGTGATACGTCTGCATCAACAAGCAATCCGGCAGATTGTGAGCCGCTTTCCCGGGAGCACGATCTTGACCGCCTGGCCCGCAAGCGATGAACTCACCAAGCCGGAGCTGGGCTACGTGAAAAAGCCGCTGCCGGTGGTTACCGTGGCGAACTTCTCCCTCCCGGAAATAGAGAAAGCGGCTGCCTCCCCTCAGGATTTCAGCGTCTGCTTCGCGTTTTCGACCAAATACGACCCTCCGCGGCTGATGATGGACCTGGGAGCCCGCAACGAGGCCCTGGACACCCGTTTCTTCGATTTCCATCGCGATTTGGCGCCGGGCGCGATTGCTCACCTTCTGGGCGGCCGCATCGTCTGGCGAGGCGACCACCAGGGTGAATGGGCCGCGGTCATGCATTTCAACCGTCCGCAGGTGGCGAGCTTGCATACCGATGTGGTTACGAGCAGAGAACGATAATCCCCTGAACTCTACCCCCGGAACTATACTGGGAGGGTGCTCCCCCGGCATCCAGCATTTTCCCTTCTGCTCTTACAGAAGGAACGAAAGCCTTGGCGGCTTTTCCTCAAGAAAAGACGCACTTCACTGCGCCGTCAAGGGCAGCGAAGAAGGGAAAATGCTCTAATGCGTGTTTTTCTGGTGGTTGTGGTTGTTTTCACGTCCTTGGGGATGATGGCGCAGAGCTCCACGCCTGAACCTTCGCCTGGGCGGCTTATCCTGGTGCTTCCCTTCGACAATCGCAGCGACCAGCCGAACCTGGATTGGATTAGCGAAGCTATCCCGGAAGTGCTGAACCGGCGTCTTGCCTCTGCCGGATTTCTGCCCATCAGTCGCGATGACCGCCTCTATGCACTCGACCATTTGGGGCTGCCCTCGACCTTTCAGCCCTCACGCGCGAGCGCCATTCGCCTGGCGCAGACGCTGGATGCGGACTACATCATCGTGGGATCATTTTCTACCACCGGCACCCGCTTTCAAGCCAAGGCCCAGGTCCTGAAGGTGGAGTCGCTGCACATGTCCGCCCCGATACAGGAAGAAGCGGATATGTCCCACTTGCTGGATGTGTCGAACAGCCTTGCGTGGGGGCTGGCGAAGCAACTGGATCCGCAGTTCGCCGTGGCTCGCAACACCTTTGTCGCCGCCGGCGCCGGGCTGCGGGTGGACGCTTTTGAGAACTATACCCGCGGGCTGGTGGAACCCGATCCGGACGAACAGATCCGGCACCTGAAAGAGGCGGTGCGGCTGGACCCCAGCTTCTCTCCGGCACTGTTTGCGCTGGGCAAAGCCTATTTTGCCAATCAGCAATTCGAGCTGGCGGCTACCACCCTGGGACGCTTGCCACGCAACGACCCCAACGCTCGCGAAGCCGACTTCGATCGCGGCCTGGCTTATTTCTATTTAGGCAGTTACGTCAAGGCGGAAGACGCCTTCGCGTTTGTTAGCAAGCAGCTGCCGCTGCCGGAGGTAGTGAACAACCAGGGTGTGACGGCCAGCCGGCGAGGCCTGGACGCCACCTCATTTTTCCAGCAGGCGGTGGCGGCGGATCCCAATGATCCGGATTATCAGTTCAACCTCGCCGTAGCTTTGCGCCGCAAGAAAGACGTAGCAGGAGCCGAGCGGGCGATCGCGCTAACGCTGAAGCTTCGTCCCTCCGATACCGAGGCTGAAGCGTTCCAGGCCACCCTCCGCGCTGAGCCGCAACATCCTTCGGCTCCCGCCGCCGCGGCGAGCAGCCGGGTGAACGCCGCCTTTGATCCAACCACGCAGGCCGAGAACCTGCCCCTGGAGCGGATCAAACGAAGCTTCAACGAGGCTTCCTTCCGCCAGGCCGCACTGGAAATGGAGCAGATGGACGAAGCGCGCCTGGCAACGCTGCCGCCACAGAAGCACGCGGCCGCCCTTACGGAAGCAGGGATGCGTTTCTTCAACCAGGGGCTGATTCTCGAAGCGGAGCGTGAATTTCAGGCTGCGCTGGTGGCCGATGGCGGCAACGCGGATGCCCATGCCGGGCTGGCGTTGGTAAGAGAGCGTGGAGGAGACATCCAGGAAGCGCACGCGCAGGCAGACGAGTCGGTCAAAATGAAACCGAATGTGACTGCTTATCTGGTCTTAGCGCGGCTCGATTTGCAGGCCAACCAAAAGACGGCGGCCGCCGCGGACGTGAGCGAGGCACTCAAGCTGGAACCGCAGAATTCGGCCGCACACACATTGCGGCAACAGATCGAAAGCAAGGGGCAGCCGGTTCCATGAACCGCCTCCTGCTGGCGTGTTCGGCGCTCATTCTGGGCTGCCTCGGAATACTCGCCTGCGTAGCCCAACAAACTCAACAGAAACCGGAAGTGGTGTTGATCCACCTCGACGACACCATCCAGCCCATCAGCGCGGGCTATATGGCGCGCGGGCTGGACGCGGCTGCGGCCCAGCACGCCAATGCCGTGCTCATCGAGATCAATACGCCGGGTGGCCTGCTCGATTCCACGCGCCAGATGGTAAGCAAGATCCTCGCCTCGCCAGTGCCCGTCATCGTCTATGTCGCGCCCTCCGGAAGCCGGGCCGGTTCGGCGGGATTTTTCCTGCTGGAAGCTGCAGATGTAGCTGCGATGGCGCCCGGCAGCAACGCCGGGGCGTCGCATCCCGTAGTCGAGGGAGGAGCCAAGCTCGACGACATCATGAAGCAGAAGCTGGAGAACGATACAGCCGCATTTCTGCGCTCCTATGTCGCTCGGCGGGGACGCAACGTGGCGGCGGCCGAAGACGCAATCCGCGCTTCCAAGTCCTACAGTGACCAGGAGGCTCTGCAACTGAAACTGATCGATTTGGTTGCGCCCAATGACGCCGACCTGCTCAATACCATTGACGGCCGCACCATCACTCGCTTCGACGGTTCCACGACGGTGTTGCACACCCGCGACGCGCGCCTGGTTGAAGTTGAGCCAACCCTGCGGGAAAAGATTCTTGACCGGCTCACCGATCCCAACCTCGCTGTGCTGGTGCTGGTGATTGGCGCGTTGCTCATCTATGTAGAGTTCAATACCCCGGGCACTATCATTCCCGGGACCCTGGGCACAATCCTGCTGCTGCTCGCGATCTTCTCCCTGAACCTTCTGCCGGTGCGCTACACCTCGGTGATGCTGCTGGTCTCCGCCTTCGTATTGCTGATCCTGGAAGCTCATTTCGCTACCCATGGGGTTCTTGCTGCCGCCGGCATTCTCGCCCTGGTGGTTGGGTCTCTCACCTTGGTAGATGCGCCCATTCCCGAGCTGCGAGTGCATCTTGCCACTGCCCTCGGCAGTGGCCTCGCCTTCGGTCTGATCACTGTCTTTCTCTTGCGTCTCGCTCTCAAGGCGCGGCGAAGCAAGTCACGGGTGGGAGCGGACGCCATGATCGGACAGATTGCCGTGGTCACCCAGCCGCTCGCGCCCAGCGGCCAGGTGTTGGTGAATGGTGAGCTCTGGCAGGCTGAATCCGCCACCCCCGCAGCCGCGGGCGAACAGGTGCGGGTGCGGGGGTTGCGCGACCTCACGTTATTAGTGGAGCGGGTTCCCTAACCCTCGCCAGAGCGGGAGCCACAGGGGGCTCCTGTACAATTTAGGGTGAGCGAGGCCCCCACCTATGATGGGTATTGGCATTCCCGGCCTGATTATCATTTTTGTTGTTGCCATCTATCTGATCAATTCCATCAAGATTCTCAGAGAATATGAGCGCGGCGTTGTTTTCCGCCTGGGACGCGTTTTGCCCATGCCCAAGGGTCCGGGTGTCATTTTCATCTTTCGTCCCTTCGATCAGATAGTGCGTGTCTCTCTGCGCCAGGAAGTGCTCGAGGTGCCGCCGCAGGACATTATTACCCGCGACAACGTAACTTTAAAGGTAAATGCGGTTATTACTCTAAAGGTCGTCGACCCATCGCGAGCCGTGATCGAGGTGATGAACTACGTCTACCAGACCTCGCAGTTTGCCCAGACGACCCTGCGCTCGGTGCTGGGTGAGGTGGAGCTGGATGAACTGCTCTCGCACCGGGAAGTACTTAACCAGAGGATCCAAACCATCATCGACCAGCACACCGCGCCTTGGGGAGTAAAGGTAGTCAGCGTCGCGGTAAAGCAGGTGGATTTGCCTGAATCGATGCTGCGCGCCATAGCCAAACAGGCTGAAGCCGAGCGCGAGAAGCGGGCCAAGGTGATTCATGCCGAGGGTGAGTTCAGCGCCGCACAACGGCTGGTGGATGCCGCTGCCTTACTGGCCACCCAACCCATGACGCTGCAGTTGCGTTACCTGCAGACGCTGCAGGATATTGGGGTGGAAAAAAATACGACCATCGTCTTCCCGCTGCCATTGGAGATGATGACTTTGTTTAATAAAATGGGAGACATGCGAGTGCCTGCGACGGTTGCCGGCGCTCCCGAGGTCAAGGGGGAGAAATCACTATGAGATCCCTGCTCGATACAGAAGAAGAGGAAGAAGAAAGCACAGCGCGGGAGATTACGCTGAGCACGGCGTCCCTGCTGGGTATTTTCTTTGGCCTGGTGTTGATATGTGGCGTGTTCTTTGGCTTTGGTTACTCCCTGGGCCGGGGAACGGAACAGGGAGCGCAAGCGGCTAGCCTCCGCACTGGGTCGGCAGGCAGCGCCTCCGAATCAGACGACGCAACGACGGCAGCGAACCAACCGCCGGCGGCGCCGGCGGCACAAGCGCAGGATCACGCTCCTCAAAAAGCCGATTTGCCAGTGGTTGTCAGGCATGCAAAACCCGATGATGCCGAAGACGCGTCCGGAGAGGACGCAACGCCGGCGCCGCCCAAACACGTGAGCCAGGCGCTGGTAGCCGCCGAGACGGCTGCTGCTCAGCCGAAGCCTTCGGCAAGAATAGCGCCCCCGGTTACGGTCGCCGCGGCCCCTGCCCTTAGCGCCGTTCCGGCTGCCGGTAGTGCTAAGCCGATGGTCCAAATTGCTGCGGTTGCCCGCCAGGAAGATGCGGATGTCCTGGTTTCTGCTCTGCGTCAGCGTGGCTATGGCGTAGTGGTACGCAATGAGCCTCAGGACAAACTGTTGCACGTCCAGGTGGGGCCGTTCGCGGACCGCACGCAGGCTACAGCCATGAAGCAGAAGCTGCTTTCCGACGGATATAACGCCATCATCAAGCAGTAGGCGTTTATTCATTCGCTCGCCCCCCGTCCCTGGTTAGGGATGAGAGGGAGAAGCGTGAAGATCTAGTCGTCTCCCCACATTGATTGCGGCAGGGCTGAGGTGATGGCGGCGCGAACGGCGGCTGCAAGCTGCTCGCGGGTGGCAAATTGCTGGGGATAAACCGGCGGGTGAAAGCTCAGGTGCGCGGTTCCGGGCTTGATGCGCAGGCTGCCCTTGGTCATCATGTGCTCCGAACCCCAGATGGAGATGGGGATGATCGGCGCGCCCGACTCCATGGCGAGATAAAACGGTCCCTTTTTGAAAGGCAACAATCTGCCGTCGCGCGAGCGGGTGCCCTCGGGAAAAGTAGAGATGTTTACCCCGGAGGTCAGCACCTTGTTGGCGAATTGAACGCTTTCCCGCGCCGACTCCAAACGTCCATCGCGGTCCACCGGGATAAAGCCGGCCAGCCTCATTCCGTAACCCACGACGGGAATCTTGAGCAAAGACCTTTTGATAAAGAAGGCAGTGCGATAGGGAAGAAAAGGCAGAATGATCGGCGGATCGAGGTTAGAGACGTGATTGGACATGAAAATAGAAGGCTGGGCAGGTATATTCTCGCGGCCTTCCACCTGCACACGAATGCGCGCCAACTTCACACCAGCACGCACGACCCTCATACTCCAACGATAAAGCGGGCCGATGTCCCCCGTTAGCAACGCCCAGGGAATGCCGATAGCGCCTACGGGCAGGCCAAGAACCACATACGTAACAAGCATGGTAACCGAGCTGTGCATGATGACTTACCCGTGACGTAGCATCTCAGACCCGGCTCCGCTCCTCAAGCGACAGCGGCAGCTTTTCATAAATGCCGTCGAAGCCGCCGTTGGAAAGAATCGCCACCACATCCCCCGGCTCCAGCCGCGGCGTAAGCCCCTGCACGATGGCGTCCGCGGTGGCATAGAAAGTAGCGTCGTGGCCGGCGCTGGCGAGCGCTGCGACCACTTTCTCCGGATGCATTCTCTCCGGCTCGGGAATGCTCTCCTGCTTGAATACACCGGCCACGATAATGCCATCGGCCAAGGCGAGGCTCTCCACCAGCTCACGCTCAAAGACATTTCTGCGCAGGGTATTGGAGCGCGGCTCAAGCACTGCCCACAATCTCTGGCCCGGGTACGCAGCGCGCAAGGCTTTCAAGGTCTCGCGTATGGCGGTTGGGTGGTGGGCAAAATCATCGACGATGGTTACCCCGTCTACGACCGCGCGCACCTCGAGCCTGCGCTTCACGCTGCGGAAAGTGGCCAAGGCTTCGGCGATTGCAGCCGGTTCGATTCCCTGCCCCGCGGCCAGGGCCGCAGCCGCGGTGGCATTGAGCGCGTTGTGCTCGCCAGGCATGGGCAAGCTCACGTGCAGCCACTCCTGCCCAAAGCGGAAGATTTTCCAACTGGAGTTGCAGCTGTCGTGGGTGAGATCTTCGATTCGCCAGGTAGAGCCGGGTTTGAAGCCGTAGCGCTCAATGGAACAGAATGCGCGTGCAACACAATCATCCACGTTGGAGCTGCCGTCAAAGGCCACCACCCGGCCGCGGCGCGGCACCAGATTCACTAGACGGCGGAAGGCGGTCTTGACCGCCTTAAGATTTTCGTAGATGTCGGCGTGGTCGAACTCCACATGGGTCAGGATCAGGGCATCAGGAAAATAGTGCATGAACTTCGGCCCTTTATCGAAGAACGCGGTATCGTACTCGTCGCCCTCGAGGATGAACGCCTTGCCGTCACGCACGCAAAAACTGGTGCCGAAATTTTCCGCGATGCCGCCGATCAGGAAGGAGGGCGCCATCTCCTTCTGACTCCGCGAAGCGACTTCATAGATCCAGGCCAACATGCTGGTAGTGGTTGTTTTCCCGTGCGTTCCCGCAACTACGAGCGACTCCCTTCCGGGGAGAAACTCATGTTGGATGGTCTCGGCCAGAGAGCGAAAAGGAATGCGTTGATCGAGCACGTATTCCAGTTCCAGGTTGCCACGCGAGATCGCGTTGCCTACGATCACCAGGTCCGGACGACGCGCGAGGTTGGCTTCGCCGTAGGGCTCTTTGATGGTTATGCCCAGGGTATGAAGGAGATCAGACATGGGCGGATAAGCGGCGGCGTCCGAGCCGGTTACGCGATAGCCCCTTGTCTGCAGCATGCCGGCCAGCGAGGCCATCGCAGAGCCGCAGATTCCGATCAGGTGAATGTGTTTCTTCTCGTGTGCCATAGGATTATTTCTCTGTCGCCCGTTCAAGAAAGCTCAGCAGTGGTGCGCGCACCAGGTCCAACTCGGCTTGGATACCGAAGGCGAGGGTCACATTACGGCGCGACACATGGCCGGAGCGGAGGCCAATCGCGATCGGCCCCTGGAACCAGTCCAACACCCGCAGGATGACGTCGTCTAATATGCTATTTTTCTGCCCGGGAGCCAAACAGTCCAACATCTCGCCGAAGACGATTCCGGTGACTCCCTCGAATTTTCCCGCCAGAATCATTTGTCGCAGTAGCCGATCTAATTGATAAGGCTTCACGTCGCGGTCCTCTAAGAAGAGGAGTTTGCCTTCCGTCTTGGGCGCATAGGGGGTGCCCAGAGAGGCCGCCAGCAGCGTAAGACAGCCGCCGTAGAGGATTCCCGTGGCTTTTCCCGGGATCAGGGTGCGCAGGCCGGCAGCCTCGCCCACGAACCACCGCTCGCCGCCCAGGGCGGCCAGCAGGCTGGGTTCATCGACTCCGTCCGGCACAGAGAAATCGCCGGCGACCATGGGCCCGTGGAAAGACACCAGCCCGATCTGGTCCAACAGCCAGGTCTGCATGCAGGTCATGTCGGAATGGGCGATGAATGGCCTGGGATGCTCCCGCACCAGCCCCAGGTCGAGGCTATCCAGCAGGTAATTGGAACCGTAACCTCCACGGCTACAAAAGATCGCGGCGGCGGAAGAATCGAGGAAGGCGGCATGCAGATCGTCGAGCCTGGCTTGCGCGCTGCCGGCAAAGTAATGATGAGCCTTGGAAAGCGCTTGCCGCCCCACGGAGGGCACAAAGCCGAGACGGCCCAGATTTTCGACTCCCTTGGCCAGCCTGTCCGGTTGGGGATAGCTGGCGGGCGAGATCACCGACACCCTCGAACCGCGGCGCACGGCGGGAATCGTGAGGTTGCGAACTTCCAGTCCAGGAACTTTTACCATGCTTCTCCAAAGCAGACCAGCTGCGCCGGACCAGTCAACACAATCTCGGAGCCACGCTCATGCCACTCCACGGTTTGCGCTCCCCCGGGCGCGATCACGCGCAACACCGGGGGCGCGGAGCGCAGGGCGATGGCGGCGCTGCCCGCGGCGCAGGTGCCTGTACCGGAAGACGAGGTGGGACCGACGCCGCGCTCATAGATGCGTATTTCGATTTCATCACGTTTGGTCAGGTGCACGAATTCCACATTGGTCTGATGGGGAAACTGCGGGTGGCTGCAGATCTCTGCGCCAATTGCCTGCCAAGCGTGGCCGTGCAGCCGAAAATCCGGAGTATCGACGAAAATGACGAAGTGGGGATTGCCGGTTGAGACCACAGCACCTTCGATCCGTTGGCCGCCGGCCAGTTGCACATGTCCCGCATGGACTTCGGGGACGCCCATCGCGGAAGCGATGCGAAAATCCGGCCCGGTGCAGGCATCGATGCGGCAGATCCGGCGGCCGGCATCGGTTTCGAGGGCGATTTCATCGCCCGGGCCAGCCTTGGTCTCGTAGGCAATCCACGCGGCGACACAGCGAGTTCCATTGCCTGAGATTTCGGCGATCGAACCGTCGGCGTTATGCAGGCGGATTTTACCTCGGCGACCTCCGTCCCAGGTCAGGAACTCCACCCCATCCGCGCCAATGCCCTGGTTGCGATGGCAGAGGCGCCGCGTCAGCTCATCCTTGGGCTCTGTGCCTGCGAGAGCCTCCTGCACCACCAGAAAGTCGTTTCCGCAAGCATGGGCCTTCACAAACGGAATCACTCGTCCTCCGCCCCCCCGGATTTCCTGTGGAGCTGGTTGGCGTTGGCGAACTTCATGCGGCTTTCCTTAATGAAAGCCGCACACGCGGTCGTATCCAGCGCAGCGTACAGGAAATCCGGGGCATCGTGATAGGTGATTAGGCGGCCAATGACCGCAGAAGGATGCTGACGGAAGTTCAATATGTTCAGGTACATCGCTTGAGCGTGATGCTAACATCGCGCGGCGACGACCCGGTGTAACCACTTTTGTTCGTGCCGGCTCTAGTGAGCGAATTGCGAACGGTAGATGCGTGCGCAAGGCTGGCCGGTGGAGCAGATAACGTTGCTCATCTGCAGGCCTTCCGGGTGGCGCTGAACGGCTTGGGAGACGACATCTCCGTCGAATGCGACCACGGTGGAGACGTTCCGCGCGGGCGCTTCCAGGGCGCGCTGCCAGGTCAGATAATCGCCTTCATTCACGATGCGTCGTAAAGGAATGGCCGCTTGCTGCACTGCCCCAACATCGCTCGAGACACGCATCAGAATCAACCCATTGCCGGGGATGCCAAGGAGAGCATTCGCCAATGCTGTTTCAAACGCGATGCGGCTGCGCGAATTCGCGACTGCCTCCTGAAAGACCAGGGGGCGCGCTCGCAGCAGGACCACGCTGTTCGCTACCACCAATAGAAAAGTCGCCAGCAACGCGTAACGCCGCACCTGGTGCAGACGTGAGAGTACTACTGGGACGAGACAACTGGTAAACAGGGCAAAGGCGGGCAGCAGTTCCATACCATAACGCGTGTTGTACCAGGAAAATGGCCGCCAGATGGGAATGAAGATGGGCACCGATCCATAGGCGACCGAATAGGCGTAAAAGGGTAGCGGCAACCACAGCAAGAGCACGGGCCAGATCTGCCGCCGGCGGAAGGCCCACAATGCCGCCAGCGTGCCCGCGACACTGAGCCAGCACAGCTGGCGTCCGAAGCGCAGGGGCGCCGCGCCCAACTGTGCCGCCTTGAGAAAATACAGTGCCGAGACGCGCAGGTTGTGCACCCCCGGATGGGGCGACGAACCGGGCGGCGTAGTTCTGGCCTCGATGGCACGGGCCGAGTACGGACCACGGATAAAATCCAGCGGATCACCAAATTGCTTGGCGTTGTAAGCCAACCACAACGAGGGAGCGGCAATCAGCAGGGCGGTAAATAGCACCCAGGCGCCAGCCTCCGGTCCTCTCCATGTCCATCGGCGGCGGGCAGCCAGCAGCGCACAGGTGGCAAAAAGCCACGCGGCCGCCGCATACACCCATCCGTCGTAACGGGTAAAGATCGCGCCCACCATTACCAGCCCGGCGCGGATGAGGAGCCGGCTCGCTGAAGATCCGCTGGACGGCTCAGTATCCCGGAGTGCACGTTGATACTGCACGATCAGCAGCACGGCCCAGATCATTTCGGCCAGGAATAACGGCTCGGTCATGGCCGTGGTGGCCATATAGAGCAGGCCGGGGTTCAGACCGTAGAAGGCCACGGCCACGACTGCCGCGGGCAAATCCAGCCACATGCGAGCCAGCCGGTAGATCCCGGCACACCCCAGCACATAACTGGGTACGGAAAGGCAGGCTCCGGCCAAACCGCTATGCCACCAACCCATATTCCAGACAAACGGCATAAGAAGAATGTGCGGCAGGGGCAGCCAGACCGATCCCAGCTGGCGGAAGCCGGGGGTAATGGAATCGAAGACGCGGCGGGCAATGTGCAGATGGGCAACCGCGTCTCCGTAGAGAAGAAGCGTGCCATGACGGACGCAATAGGCAAGGGCCACGAGGCCCAAGGCCAAGGCGGTCCATGCCACGAACACAGTCTCCCGGCGGATGGCCTCCGCGGCATCGCCCGCGGCAATCGAGGGGACCGGTCGCAACTCAGTCAAGATGAGTTAGC
This sequence comes from uncultured Acidobacteriaceae bacterium, assembly GCA_963743365.1. Lineage (GTDB taxonomy): Bacteria > Acidobacteriota > Terriglobia > Terriglobales > Acidobacteriaceae > PALSA-350. Next base: position 477,665 of record CAVUQE010000001.1, on the reverse strand, counting down.
TCGCGGAAGAGAGCGAAGCGTTGGTCGATCTCCTCTCGCGTGAGCGTTTGCACACGCTCTGTACCGAAACGCTCCACCGCAAACGAGCCCATCACGCCGCCATAAAACATGGCGTGTTTAAAAGTCTGCTGTGTCACCTTCGGCTGCGAGGCAATATACCCGAAGAACCCCCCGGCAAAGGAATCACCCGCACCCGTGGGATCCACGATCTTATCCAGTGGCAGTGCCGGGGCACGGAAAGGCAGGACCGAACCCGATTTGCCGGCACCGTCCAGGGATTGGTCACCGAAGAACGCCGTGGAACCATACTCGCCGTGCTTGACGATGAGAGCCTTGGGGCCCATGGCGAGGATCTTGCGGGCAGCGAGCACCAGGTTACTGTTATCGGCCAGCAGCTTGGCCTCCCCGTCGTTGATCAGCAGCGCATCAAGCCCGGTGAGGACTTTGGCCAGGTTCTCCCGATGGCCGGTAATCCAGTAGTTCATGGTGTCACCGCCCACCATGCGTACCTTTGGCATTTGCTTGCGAACGCTGCTTTGCAGCACGGGGTCGATATTGGCCAGAAAGAGGAAGTCACTGTCCTGGTAAACAGACGGCACCTTGGGGGAGAAGGTCTCGAAGACATTAAGGTCGGTCTTGAGAGTCTGGGCCTCGTTCAGGTTCTTCATGTAAGAGCCGGTCCAGTGGAAGCTCTTGCCCGCGGTGTGTTCCAGGCCCTGCGTATCGACTCCGTGGCTGGTGAGCACGGCCTCGTTCTCGGCGGTGAAGTCTTCGCCGACCACGGCGATCACGCGCACCTTGGTAAAGTAGCTCGCGGCCAGCGCGAAATAAGTGGCCGCGCCGCCCAGACACCGGTCGCGCCGGCCCTCGGGGGTCTCAATGCTGTCAAATGCAACACTGCCTACGACAAGAATGGACATGGGTTCTTTCTGCTTCAGAGTCTTACCCGGACGACTCGACGGCTATGCTTTACGACTGTATTTAGCTAACAAAGGAGCCAGCTTCTCGCGGGCTGCTTCTGGAATAGCTTCCGGGCTGGTAAGGATAGCGAACTGCAGCGCAGTTGCGCAGGGGCAGTTGCGCTCCCGAGGCATGGCAGCAACCGCGGCACGTACCGCGGTTGCTGCGTTGGCCGAATTCTGATGCAACACGGCGATTACCTGATCGACGGTGACGGCATCGTGGTCATTGTGCCAGCAATCATAGTCGGTGACCATGGCCATGGTGGCGTAGCAGATCTCTGCTTCGCGGGCCAGCTTGGCCTCCTGCAGATTGGTCATGCCGATAATATCGGCGCCCCAGCTGCGATAGAGATTCGATTCGGCGCGGGTGGAAAACTGGGGGCCTTCCATGCACACATAAACGCCGCCTTGCTTGGCGACCACGCCCGCCCTTTCCGCACCCTGATAGATGGCTTTCGAGACCGTCGCGCAGACAGGATCGCCAAAGGCTATATGGCCTACAATCCCCTCCCCAAAAAAGGTGGAAGGGCGCAGTGAGGTGCGGTCGATGAACTGATCGGGAACCACGAACTCGGTCGGCTTATGCTCCAGTTTGAGCGAACCGACGGCGGAGACAGAGATGATCCGTTCCACGCCGAGCTTTTTCATAGCGAAGATATTGGCGCGGAAGTTCAGCTCCGTGGGCAGGATGCGATGGCCCCGGCCGTGACGGGCCAGGAAAACCACTTTCCGGCCTTCCAACTCGCCGGCTAAGAATGCATCTGAGGGATCGCCAAATGGGGTGGTTACTTCAATCTGATGAGGATTGCTCAGACCAGGCATGGTGTAGAGCCCGCTGCCGCCTATGATTCCGATTTCCGCCTGCTGCAAACCCGGCTCCGCACGCGCCCTGACCCGGTTCGCGTCTTTGGGGAATTAAATAGATCCCCTCAAGTATACAGGGGGTGGAGAAACGGCAGGGTCGCTCCACAACGCCCTGAGCGTGTTTTGGATCTCGTATCAGCACGACTTTACAAGCAAGAGACGACTTAAAGTCTCGCCGTAAACGATGTGAATACGTGGGCTTTTAGAGCGGCCCTTGGTCCTCCTCCGTATTAACGGCTAGTGCAGCAGGGAGGCCTTCATCATGCCGCAGGCGGCCATCATCCGTGTCAGGTGCGTGGTCAGTTCGTCGGCTGGGGGCGCGGCGTGCGCTGCTTCTTGTGTTTCCCCGCTATCCTGAGCTCCGAAAAAGAGGAACTGCAGCTTGCGCGCCGTGTTGAGATCAAAACTCTCGCTCACGAATACCTGGTTGCCTTGGCGGACAATCAACACCGGCCCTTCACTGGAGTTGTAAACCTGCTCGGTTGAGGTAGATTCCGAAGCCGGATCACGCACCACTCCGGAATATTTCTTGCTCAACTCGCGCCCGTAAAGCTTGGCGAATTCCGTCGCCGCAGCTTCGCTTCGCCACGCTGAAAGATAAAGCAGCGCCACCGAGGAGGTCGCTGCCTGCTCCTCAGCCGTGCGCGCCTTACGGCTTTGCACTGCGTAGTAGAGGCCGCCCTTCCATTGCGGGGTTAGCATTGCAGCTTCTTCCGGCCCACCGAAAAGCTCGGTCAAAATACGCACATCAAGCTCGCCCATCACGCCGATGTCGTAGGGCTGGTAGTCGGCTTCCAGCAATCCGTGCACGTCGGGCATGCGCAGCAGGGGAACCGTTGTCTTCTTTTCATAGGCGCGCGGGTTCATGATTTCGTAGCTGGTCGAGGGCGGCCGGTCCAAAACTCCGGCGAAGGCATATTGCGCACCCTTATCCTTCAACAGACGCTGCTCAAATCCCAGCCCGTCGCGATAAGGAAAAAGCAGTGATTGCTGCAACAACAGTGGCGCCCGAGCCATGACCGGCGAACTGTCGGACGTGTCCGTATCGTCTTTTGGCGTGCGCATCACATCCGGCATGGTCAGCAGGCTCTTGCCCGTAGGCTTCAGCGTGTAGTCCAGATAGACCGCCATGGCCTGCCCTTCCAGAACCGCATCGCGGGCCGTATCCCGCTCGTCGATCTCCAGGCGCTGATTGTCTTCGGTTACGTTCTTGGAAATCGTGTCCGGATCTTCCGGCTCCCATTTATCCAGATCCGTATGCTGGTCCTGCAACGCATGGGTCAGCTCATGCGCCATGACCGGTTTCTGCTCCTCGGGCGAAACCCAGTCCAGTAAGTTCACCGTCTTGGTCTTGTTGTCGTAATAGCCGGCGATCTGTTCCTTCAGCAGGCTCACCAGGAAGGGCTGCAACTGAAAATCGCGGTCAAGCAGGCCAAACTTCTTGAGCACGATCTCTTCGCGCTGCATGCGTTTGGTGTCCTTGTCATCCTTAAACTTTTCCAGAATGTACTTTTCTACCTGTTCCCGGGTGATGAGCCGCTTCTTTACCTCATGGTGGACCGGCAGCTGGGTGTCATCGCTGGCAAAGGTAAGGATTTGATTTAGCGAACGAAAGAGCTCCTTGGTCTGCTCCGGGGTGATGCGAGTTTCCTTTTTCGCCTGGGGCGCCGGCGGCTGCGAGCCCGGCGAGGTGTCCTGAGAGAAGGCATACACGGTCAAGGAGGTTAAGACCAGCGCTGCCGCGAGGGGAGCGCCCGACTTCCTGATAAGCTTCATTCTTTGTCCTTTTCCGGCTTCCCCCGGAATTTCTGCACACCTGGTTGGCGTTAGCCAAGTTCATGCGGCTTTCCTTAACGAAAGCCGCACACACCCGGGTCATTTCCAGCGCAGCGTACGGAAAATCCTGGTCCCCCGGATTTTCTGCATACCTGGCTGGCGTTGGCGAAGTTCATGCGGCTTTCCTTAATGAAAGCCGCACACGCAGTCATTTCCAGCGCAGCGTACAGAAAATCCGGGTCGGCCTTGCGCTGCGCCGCACTCGCTCTGCTGCAAGGCTATAATTTTATTGTGCTTTCTGCTATGAACCAGTCCCAACCCCATTCAGTAGCCGGCGCGCTGACCACTCCTGGGGCAGTCCAAGAGTCCGGCCCCAACCCCGTCGACACTGTTTTGTGGGCCGCAATCCGCCCGCAAGAGGCTTCGCTCGAGTCCGCCCTGCATTGCGGCACGTTGACGCCCCGTGTCTTTGACGGTCTGCCAGGCGAGATGGATTCCTTACTACACTCCGCCGGGGTGAGCGACCTGGGCTGGCGGGGCAAGATTCTGGTAACCGGCGGCGACCGCCTACGCTGGCTGAACGGCATGGTTTCAAATACGGTGCAGTCGCTCCCCGAAGGCGAGGGAAATTACAGCTTTTTGTTAAGCGTACAAGGGCGTATCCAGGGAGACTGCTATGTCTACCGGCGCTCCGGCGACCTGCTGTTGGATACCGGCTTCGACCAGACCCCTGCCCTAATGCGTCATCTCGATCACTTCATCATCATGGACGATGTTGAGCTGGCAGATGTTAGCCAGCAATGGACGGCGTTGTCGCTGGCCGGACCGGGTGCGGCCGGGGTGCTGGCAACGCTGGGCTTCTCGTCCGCCGCTCCCGGTCTGGAAAATGCGCGCATGAACCAAGCCCGCATCGGCGAGGTACCCTGCACCATTATCGAGGCTTACCATGTGGCCGTTCCCCGGTTTGAGCTTTGGTTTGCCCCCGAGCATGTGCTTGCCGTGTGGGAGACGCTGCAGGCCGCCGGCGCGACTCCGTGCGGGCTCAATGCGATGGAAACCCTGCGCGTGCTGGAGGCAACTCCGCTCTACGGTATCGACCTGAATGATCGCGACCTTCCGCAGGAAACGGCCCAGGCGCGGGCGCTCAACTTCAGCAAGGGTTGCTACCTGGGCCAGGAAATCGTGGAACGCATTCGTTCCCGGGGGAAGGTGAACCGCCAGTTCCGGCAATTTGCACTGCACGGCAGCCAGCCCTCGCAGTTGCCCATGGAACTGAGGAGTGGTGAACAGTCCGTAGGCCGGATCACCAGCACCGCATCCGTACCAAGTGCCGGCCTACCGCAAATGCTCCCCGGATTTCCTGCGCAGCTTCGTGGCGTTGTCGAGCATCATGCGGCTTTCCTTACTGAAAGCCGCACAGGCGGTCTTGTCCAGCGCAGCGTACAGGAAATCCGGGTGGCGCTGGGTTTTATCCGCATCGAAGTAGTGGAACGGAACGCCGAGATCGCCTATGGCGGAGGGGTGGCAACCGCGCTGGCTGCGCCGCCCGTGATCCCGGGGCCCTCACCCAGCTAGCTGAACCGAACTCGAGCCTGCCGGACAGGGTCCATGTCCATCAGTATCAGGCAGCGTTACAAACACGATTGGAAGAGACTATGCGCGATAAAGAACCGCAGTTCACCGTAACCGATCGCCGCAAGTTCACCGCCGAAGGCGAGCTGCGCGATGAAACGGCCAGCGAGAGCAATGCACCGCCAGCCGTCGCTGAGCGACCCAAGCCATCCGCGAGCCCTCAGGCAGCAGCCGCGACCGCCCAGGCGGTACATGCCGGTTTGGATGATTCGGATTTGCTGGGACCGGACGAAGAGGACAACATCCCGGAGCCTACCGCGGCAGAATCGGCACAGCAACGCCACGATTACCATGCCTCGGCGCGCCGCCTGGACGATATGTTTCTCAAGGCCAATCCAGGCCAGCCCGCCATGCCCGCCATGAACTTCGATCGCCTGGTGCAGTCGCTCTACATGACTGCGGCGGTGCAGATGGGCGCCGGTTCTGCGCCCAACGAGCAACCCCGCATCGACATCCTGGGAGCACGGCAAAGCATTGACATGCTCAGCGTGCTGGATGAGAAGACGAAGGGAAATCTCACCGAACAGGAGAAGCGGCTGTTACAGAATGCGCTCTTCGATCTGCGCATGTCGTTTCTAGAGATCACGAACGCCATTGCCAGTTCTGCCCAGCGGCCTCCGCAAGCAGGCAAACCCCATTAACGCACTTTTGCTAATACTGTGCTCCGGCGGAATCAGTGATGTGCGGCCATTCTTTAACGGAACGGCCGCGGCGAGTTCAGTTTCCTGGTCTAAACCGTTAGCAAAAATGCTTAGAATTTTCCTGGGAGTGTCTCATCCAGCCAGCAGAGATCACTATTCTTGGCAGCGGCACCTCGATGGGTGTGCCGACCCTGGGCTGCACCTGCAGGGTCTGCACCTCGGCTGACCCACGCGATCGCCGCACACGGCCCTCCATTGCGGTCACTTGGGCCGGACATCGAGTGCTGATCGACACCGGACCGGATTTTCGCATGCAGGCCCTGCGTGAGGGCATCGATCATGTCGACGCAGTGCTGTATACCCACTCCCATGCCGACCACATTCTTGGCCTGGACGATTTGCGGCCGCTCAGCTTCAAGCACAAGAGCAAAATCCCGCTGTATGCCGATGACGCCGCAGCCAAAGTGATTGAACGCATATTTGATTACACGTTCGACCCCAATTCCCCATATCCCACCCGCGCCCGGGTGGAAATGCATCGGCTGGGAACTTCAGTGGAGGTCGATGGCGCGGTCTTCCAGCGCGTTCCGCTCACCCACGGCAGGCTTGAAGTGGCGGGCTTCCGCTTTGGCAACGCCGCTTACCTCACCGACATGAACGACATCCCGGAAAAGAGCCTGGCGCTGCTTGAAAACCTGGATGTGGTGATTCTCGATGCTCTGCGCAAGGCGCCGCACTCCAGCCACGCGACCCTGGAACAGGCAGTTGGATTTGTGGCCCGCATGCATCCACGGCGCGCGTTTTTTACCCACATGTCCCATGATCTGCTGCACGCCGAAACGAATAATGAGCTTCCCGAGCACATTCAACTCGCTTACGACGGGTTGCGCATCCCGTTCGAGATCTGACCATGCACGTCTTCCGCAACCTCGGCGAGATCCCCCAAGACTTTGGGAGCACGGTGGTAAGCATTGGAAACTTTGACGGCGTCCATCTTGGCCATCAGTTTATCCTGGAGCGGCTCAGGCATAGCTCCGCCGCGCGATCAGCTCGCTCGGTAGCGGTTACATTTGATCCCCACCCGTTGCGTTTCCTGCGGCCGGAAACGTGCCCTAAGCTCATTACTCCCCTGGAGACGCGACTTGAGCTGTTGGGAGATGCTGGCGTGGACGCTGTCCTGGTGCTGAATTTCACCGCGGAGCTGTCGCGGATGCGAGCCGCGGAATTCGTCACAACCATTGTTAGCAATGCGCTGCGAGCGGTCGAGATCCATGAGGGAACCAATTTTCGGTTTGGCCACCGCGCGGAAGGCGGCACCGCCGAGCTCATCGAACTGGGCCGAGCGCTTGGTTTCGAGGTAGTGATCCATAGCGCGTGCCAGGTGAGCGGGTTGACCGTTTCCAGCACCAAGATCAGGGAATTGCTTTCCCGGGGCGATCTGCGTACCGCGCGTATGCTGTTGGGGCATGGCTTCTTTATTGATTCCACACCCGCCCGTGGACGCGGAATTGGTGGGACGCTCACGGTTCCCACCATCAACCTGGCGCCCTACCAGGAGCTGCTGCCGCCAAACGGGGTGTACGTCACGCAGCTGGGGGTTGATGGAGAGTGGTTCGATGCGGTAACCAATGTGGGCAACCGGCCTACCTTCGGCGCAGATTCCTTTGCCGTGGAATCGCACCTGCTGAATTTTCATCCGCTCGCCCTATCGGAGCAGACGCCCTTGAGGCTTGTCTTTCATCGCCGGCTTCGTGAAGAGCGGCGCTGGCCCTCGCCCGAAGCCTTGAAAGAGCAGATCATGCGCGATGTGGCCCAGGCGAAACGCTACTTGCACCTGATGCGCCTGTTGGGGAAAGAATAGACCCCTGTGAACCCCGGGTTCAGTGGAAAGGATGGGTTTTAAGGGCAGCGCTACTGCGGAATGGCTACGGCCGCGGGATTGCTGGCTGGCCGGGTGGTATTCGTCTTCAGGGCTACATTGGTCGATGGTAGTGGGCGGACATCTCCGGCAAAGTGCTCGTTGGGGTGGTCGGCAATCGCCACCTTCATGAAATCTATCCACAGCGGGAGCGCCGCGTGGCCGCCGCTCTCTTTATCGCCAATTGACTCCCGGCTGTCGTAGCCAACCCAGACCCCGCAAGTGATGGAGGGAGAGAAGCCGATAAACCAGGCGTCGTTGAAATCGCTGGTTGTGCCTGTCTTGCCACCCAGCGGATGATTGAGCACCGCGGCCTCGGCGGCGGTGCCGCCCGGTTGCAAGACTGCCTTGAACAGGGTCATCATGATGCGCGCCGTCTTCATGCTGGTGGACTCGGCCACATTGGCCGGGCTCTCCGAGAGCGTGAGCCCATCCGCGTTGGTTACCTTGCGAATGAGGTGCGGCCCAAGACGCACTCCGTCATTGGGAAAGCTGCTGTAAGCAGCCACCTGCTCTTGCAGAGTAGCCTCAACCGAGCCCAACGCCACGGGGAGAAACGGCGGCATATTGCTGCTCAATCCAAACTGGTGCGCAGTAGCAATCACCTTGCGTATGCCGACGCGTTCCGCAAGCTTGACCGCCGGTATATTTCGCGAATCGGCAAAGGCGTGCACCAGCGACACCGGACCTTCGAAGGTGTCGTCGTAGTTGTGCGGCGTGTAAGGACCAACACCGGTCGAAAATGTAACCGGAGCATCGACAATACTCTCATCCGGACGCGCACCTGCCTCCACCGCAGCGGTGTAGACGTACGGTTTAAAGGAAGACCCTGTCTGCCGCTCGGCCTGCGTGGCGCGGTTGAACTGCGACAGGTTGAAATCGCGCCCGCCGACCATCGCTAATACTTCGCCGGAGGTATTATCCACTGCCATTAGCGATCCCTGGATGCCGGAATCCTGCTCCAGCACGGCATGCAGCACCAGGTTGGAATCGCTCGAAGGTACGATGTGCACGTAGATAATGTCGCCTGGCTTAAGAAAGTTCTCCGCATCCCGCTGCTTGGTCCAGGCAAAGTCATCCGGGCCTAAAATCACCTGCTGCTGCCCAATGCGCGCCGTCACCTGGTAGGGCAACACATTCGTCACCAGGGCATGCATGTAGGAACCTGGCTTGGTCGGCTGACGCCAGTCCGGGTGACGAAAATCGTCCAACGACGCGCCAGCCGCGACGACATTGAGCAGGTTGCCCTTCCATCCATGGCGCCGTTCCAGTGCGGCTAATCCATCGAGCACAGCGGAGTTGGCGGCCTGCTGCAAATCCAGATCCAGGGTGGTGTAGACCCGTAGACCTTCCTCATGCACCTGCTCGCTACCAAACTGGCGTTCCAGTTCGCGGCGCACGTCCTCCACGAACCAGGGAGCGACGCTGTTCGACGGAGGCTCGATATGCAAACCCAGCGGTGCGGCCTTGGCGGCATTGGCCTGCGCGTTGGTGATCACTCCATCTTCCAGCATGGAGTTGATGACCATATTGCGGCGGCGGAAGGCGCGGTCCGGATTGGCGATGGGAGAGTAGGCCGTAGGGCTCTTAGGCAAAGCTGCGAGCAACGCCGCTTCCGGCAGGGTGAGATCCCGCGCATGTTTGCTGAAGTAGTATTCCGATCCAGCCTCGAATCCATAAACACCCTGGCCTAGATAGATCTGGTTGGCGTACAGGGTAAAGATCTGCTCCTTGGTGAACGCATGCTCGATTTGAATGGAGAGAAAAATCTCCTGCAGCTTGCGACCGAAGGTTTGTTGGCTGGAGAGAAAAAGGTTTTTTGCCAGTTGCATGGTCAGGGTGGAGGCGCCCTGGGTGCGGCCGTTCGAGGTCAGATCGTGATAAGCCGCGCCCAGCACGCGGAAGATGTTCACTCCCCAATGGCTCTCAAAGTTTTTGTCCTCGATCGATATCACGGCCTGGCGCAGCACGGGAGGAAGCGCTTCATAGGGGACCACGATGCGGCGCTCCAGGGCAAAGGAGCCAAAGACGCGACCGTGGACGTCGAGCAGATCGGTGGCGGTGATGGGACGGTATTTTTCCAGGTCGGCGATTTGCGGCAAGTCGACGGAGTACACCAGCATGAGGCCGGTCAACGAACCGGCGATGATGGCGAGAGCCAGGAGCGCAAAAAAGGTAATGCTACCTGCCAACTTCATAGGCACCGACGCGGACGTGCCCGGCGCACCGGGCGGACGAAAGCGATCAGCGCCCGAAGATGGAGCTTGCCCAATCAATGATAGATCCGGACTATGCGCTCTTCTGTTTCAGGATATCGAGCGCCTTGGTCAATTGATCATCCGACTTAGGAGTTTTCGCTTCGCCCGTCTGCTCATCATTGTCCTGGCTGGCGGCGACCACGACATTGGGCGTCACCGCTTCGTCCTGAATCTTTTTGCCCAGCGGCGAAGCATACTTGGCGACGGAAAGGATCAGAGCGGCGCCGTCGGGAAGCTCCATGGTCTTTTGTACGGAGCCTTCACCGAAGGTTCTGTCCCCCACCACATCCCCTCGCTTGTTATCGAGAACCGCCGCGGCGACAATCTCTCCCGGCCCGGACGTGCCGTGGTTTACCAGGACCACTAGAGGTGCGCCCGTGATGAACTTGGAGGTGTCGGCGTTAAATGCCTCGTAGGTATATTTCTGTCCCGAGAGGGTGGCAATGGTTCCCGACTCCAGGAAGAAATTCGCCAGGCGAACGCCTTGATCCTCGTCTCCCTCCGCAACGTCACGCAGGTCCAGGCAGATCTTCTTGTTTCCGTTCTTCTGCATCGCCTTCAGGCGACTGGCAATCTCCGAGACTCGCTCTTTGTTAAGCACCCCGGGCTTAAGGTAAAGGATGCTGCTGCTCTCGTACTGCGTCTCTCCCAGGGGAGGAGCGGTCGAAGCGGTGCGGGTGAGCGTGATCTTGTCTGGCTCTGCCTTGCGCGGCCTGACCAGCGAGAAGGTCACAGTGGTTCCCGGCTTGCCCTCGAGCAGTAGGCGGATCATCACCAGCGACATCTCGCGGGTGGAATGTCCCTCGATGGCCTCGACGATGTCGCCGTCTTCAATCTGTTCTTTTTCTGCCGGGCTACCGGGCTCCACGGAAACCACGGTCGCGTATCCATAGCGCTTGGAGATATTCAGGCCAACCTGTGCCGTGCCCTCATTGCCGCGCTGCTTATATGCCTTGTATTCGTCGGGGGTCAGGTAGCTGGAGTCTGGATCGAGGGACTCGAGCAACCCATGCAAGGCACCCACGGTGACTTTCGTCATGTTCGGATCGGAGACATAGTCGGTCTGAACCTTCTTCAGGACCTCGCTGTAGACCTCCATCTCCGGGTAAGCACCATCTTGCTGCGAATCCGCGCGCACACGGCTCGGGCCTAACCCACCGAGGAAGACCAACGCCACCAACAAGATCGATACACCAAACACTGCACGAGTAAAGGTTCGGGACATAGCTCCACTTTGGACCAAAAGTAAGGTCTAAACCAATAATACTACTGGGTTAGACGCACGCAGGAACCAATCGGGGGACTATACAGGAGGGGTTTTTGGTGGCGGCGGGCCGGATCGAACGGCCGACCTACGGGTTATGAGTCCGTCGCTCTAACCATCTGAGCTACGCCGCCCCATGTTGATTCTACAACAGTTGCGCTTCAATCTGATTTGGTTGGCCTGAACGACTATCTGCCCAAAAGCCCGATCAGTTTTCCGACGCGAGTGCCGAGATCCGTGGCACTGACTCCAAATTATCAGCAAACGCCCTGGGATCGGCGAGGCTCTACCGGTCCCGGCAAATTATCGAGTCATCGTCAGCGCAACTGGAACCGTGTCGGTATGGGGGGGCAGGCACACGCGGTCATTGCACGATTGATAGCGCACCAGGACCCTCAAAGTTCCCGGACCCGGACTCGCATCCGTGGCCAATTGCAGATGCAGGGTGAAATCCGCGGACCCTTCAAAAAATCCGACCAGCTTCTGAAAGACCGGATCGGGGAGAACCTTCGGTTTTCCCTCTTCGACGCGGATCAAATCGGCGGGGTCGCCATCGGTCAAAGCAATCTCCGTAGCGACAGGTCCGTCCTGCGGCTCTTCCAGCGCATACAGGTGCCATCCCGAATCAATCTGGCCGCTGATGCTGACCCTAAACTTCGCTCCCGCCTTCACGGCTTTGGCGGGTGCGGTTTTCACATGCCATTGAACCGGCGGTTTCGCGACTGCGCGTGCGCCGGGATTGACCGCGAAGGGCAGTACTGCGAGGAGCATGTACACCGGCCGCGGAGATCTCATGCTACTCGGCTTCTTTCTGCGGTTGACTCACCGGTATAAAGGCGGCCTGAAGCACGCGGTGGCTCACTGAGTCCTGCACCCATGCCGCGATCGCGAGATGGCTCGGCCGAATGGTCGTGTCTTTGCTGAGGAACGTGATCTTGCCGAACCTGTCGTTGTGTTGCTCGTAATCGTCCAGATAGTTGTGAAGCGCGCCGCTAATCGCCACTGGATCGAATGAGGCATCCAGGCTGAAGTTGTCGCCAGCCGTGACGCGAAACCCGGAGTCTGCGGGTTTTGCCAGCGAGCGGACGACCATCCGATGGAAGCGAATGCCGTTCTGGCCACTGTAGCGAATCTCGTCCTCGACTAATGCGAAGTTGACCACTAGTTGGGGCTCAGCGGGAGCTGCCGCGGCTGGCATCGCATCAGCGGGCGGAGCCTTCGTGTCTGCTTTCGGCGCGGCTGTGGCTGGCTCGTCGGATTTTGGTTTCGCGGCGATCATCTTCGCAACCTCGCCGGTGTTGGGTAGCTGCCCGATCGCATGAGCATGGATCAAATGGGACCCGCCGCCCGATGCGGCATCAGCGGAAAGCTTCAGCTCCACACCGCTGGGAAGCGACGCGTAAGCTTCGACCACCTTCGCAAGCTTGTCGTGGAGCTCCCGGCTTTCGTAGCGGTTGGCACCATAAAGGTCCTGCAGCACACCATCGAAGACAAACGAAGGAGTGCCGCCGATGTCATATACCTTTCCCCTGGCGACAGAATCGGGATTGGCCAGCGGATCCGGATCAGGGATATGCTCATCAAAGGTCAGCACCACCACCTCGCTTCGCGGATATGCCTCGAGCACAGCATCGATCGAAAGATCTGCGCCAACGCAGGGACTGCAAGCGGAGCCCGTAAAGAGTTCCAGAAGCACGGTGCGATGGACATCCTTTGTTGAAGCGTTGCCGGCCGGAAAAGGCGATGGAAAGAGCTGCGCATAGCGCGCGTCCATCTCGGCGTCGAAGCTCTCTTCGCTACCGCCGTGGGCTTCGCGGTAGAGCTCCATCATCTTCTTGCGGTCCGCGGTTGAGATCGCACCCACCAGTTGGGCCCGCTCGAAGGATTCGAGAGCCAGCCCATCCTTATGATCGAGCAGCGCCAGGCGGCCTCGCTGGGAGTTCACATCGTCGACCAGCGGATCGAGGGTAAAGGCCTCCGAAATCAAAGCGGCCGCCTGGGTCGACTTGCTTTCGCGAAGGTAGACGTCGGCAAGCACCGCCAGCGCCTCGGCGCGGGCTTTCGCGTAGCCCTTATGAAGAGCCTCGGGCTTGGGAGGAGTCACCTTGTACTTCACGTAGCTCGCCAGCGTTTCCTTGTCATAGGAGGCCTCGCTGAGATGGGCGACTTCCTCTTTCGCGAACTTTTCCGCCAGCTTCAGATCGACACCGTTGGTTCCGGCCTCTGCCAGGACCTCTGCAACGTATCCCTTCCCCGAGCCTTTCACCGTGAGCTTTGCCTGCTTCTCGATTTCAACCGTGCGCTCCGGGAAGTTATCGAGCAGGACTTTGAGGATCTCGCTTTGAGCGTCGCTCACCTGCGGGCTCTTTGGATACTCCTTGACGAAACTGCGCATCGCGGCAAGGCGCTTCTCAGGGTCGACGACTGCCTGGGCGGCCTTGTAGGCTCGCACGTCCGCCGGAAGCTGCTTTTTGACCGGCGCCGAGCCGCTCGCCTGGGCCCGAGAGAAACTGGCAGGAACCACGATCAGTAGAAGACAAAGCAGAAGCCACGGAGACCTCGGAGGTCGCCTCAACATGACGACACCTCCCTTCGGCGAAAGAAGAGAATTGTTGCGCTAGTATAGCCCGGAAATTCTCTCCAGCCGGGGGCCGACTCTTGTCCAATACGAGATGAGCCTGAAGGGTCGGTCATGCTCAGGATTGAAGATTAGCGTGCACGAAGCCGAGAAGTTGAGGCCCGCGCGGATCCCGGTGCACCCGCCGGCGCCAGTTTTCCCAGCGCTACACAGGGGCGCCGCACTCAGCCTCCTTGCGAGATCGTCTCGAATCTGTACAGTCAGATTCATGGCTGAGGCTACATCTTCTGCAACAGTTAGGGATCTAAGGACCTTCAGTCACGAAGTCGCTGCATCCACCGATGGAACCCGTACGATCAGGCCATTAAGGTGCGTGCTCACCCAGTGGTTTGCGAGCGACAACGATGCGCAACGGTGGAAAGGTGTAGAGCAAATTTCCCCAGCGCCTTTGGACCAGCAGGTCCGCCTGGCGAAGCTGCTCGGCATATTCTCCGGTGAGCTTGTAATCGGAAAGGATGGCGACCCCTCCAGGCTTCAACACCCGGACAATCTGCTCCAGAGCGCGGCGGCGCGTCTCGCGGTCATAAATATTGTGCAGGCACAAATTGGAAAGGATGACGTCGAAGGTTCCGTCAGGAAACGGCATCTCCTGGGCGGGAATCCCTATTAACGTGCAGCGATCGCTGACACCTTCCAGCTCCAGGTTGTGTTGCGTGGCAGCTTCCGAATTGCCGCCCATGTCCACGTTGGACCAGATATCGATGCCGGTGGCTTTTCCGCCGCCGGTGAGCAGTTTTGCTGCCCCTGCCAACAACAGGCCGCGACCACAACCAACATCCAGCACTTGCTCGTCACCGCGCCATTGGTGCAGCGAAAGCATGCTATCCCGGTGATGGTATTTGCCGACTTTGACGTAGAAGAGGAACAGGAGCCCTTCGAGCACCAGCAAGGTACCCGTCCCAAGGAGCATCGGGCGGGGTAGGATATCGACCTGCCCCATGTGAATTTGGTGTGGCCCGAAAATTCCGACAAGCAGGCAGGCAGCACCGATGAGAAAGAGATTGCGCAAGACATTGGGGGCGTCTACCCCGTAGTCAGGGTTCTTGCTCTTGCCGATTGCCACGGGGAGCCTCCGTAACCCATTGCACCGTTAATCGATCGAACTCAGTTCCCATCGGCTTTACGAATGTCGGTCTTGCTGAAATCTGTTCCTTTGAACAAGAGAGGCTCACCGGTCGCCTTGGCTAAGGCGTAGGAGAAGCAGTCGCCAAAGTTCAATTGTGCAGGATGCCGTCCTTTGCCGAAATCAAGGAAAGCTTGCCGAGCGAGGTGTGCCTGCTCAACTGTAACCATCTCAATAACGATTTCGGCGCGCCTGAAAAACATATCAAGCTGGCGTCCAGCCTCCGGGCCTAATTGACCCTCTATCACCATGGAAAGCTCCACAAAGTTGGCCGCACTGATGCGGCAACGGTCAGAGTCATGAATCACCTGAAGAAAGTGGTCGCCTTCCGGTTCTTCAAAGAAGATGGCGCTCACCGCGGACGTGTCCAAAATCATTTTGGAAGGCCCTGTTCGTCGTACAGGAATTCCGCGTGATCGAGATAAGCAGCCTTGTCGGACCCACCAGCACGTCGTGCGATGGAGCGTAGTTCCTCCACCGAGGCCTTGCGCTGGCGGCTTGGCAGGCGCTCGAAGCGTTCGCGAAGAGCTTCGGTTACGACCCGAGTCATAGTTTCCCCAGTCTCCTGGGCTATGGCTGCGGCGAGACGGTGAGCCTCCGGATCTTTTATGTTGAGGGTGCGCATGGTTGCTTTTCTGTAAATAATCCTTCTTTCTACCATTCTACCCCTAGCGGAGGACGCGTGCCGGCTAAACCGCAGGACGGCTTTACACTTGCGTCTAGATAAATGGGTGCTTACATGTCTTCTTTTCAACCCGGAGCGATGCCCGGCCTGCGCATCGTGCGCAGCGGTGAGCTGGACAGCAACACTCCTCAGACCCCTGGGATGACCCGGGCCGAGGCCATCTCTTACGCCCGGGTCGGCGCGCAGAAGCTTTGGGCCGGCACGGTCGTCGTCCACCCTAACGCGAAGACCGGTCCTCATCATCACGGCGAGCTGGAGACGGTGATCTACATCGTGCGCGGACGCGCACGGTTCCGCTGGGGAGATCATCTGGAATTTGTCGATGAGGCCGGACCGGGCGATTTTGTTTACGTCCCTCCCTTTGCACCTCATCAGGAGTTGAACGCACGCAAGGACCAGCCGGTGGAGGCTGTCATTGTCCGCAGCGGGCAGGAGCCGGTCGTGGTCAACCTGGATATCCCCAGCCCGGAGGACGAGGCAGACGCACTGGGATCCGACCCGTTCCACGCGGGCGCATCGTGACTGAGCGCGTGGTGGCGGTCATTCCGGCCCGCCTCGCTTCCACGCGGCTGCCGGGTAAGGTTCTCCGCCCTATCGCCGGTGTTCCCATGCTGGGCTGGGTCTATCGCGCTGCGCGCGCCTGCCCGCAGCTCGACCAGGTGTTGATTGCCACCGATTCCCAGGAAGTGGTCGCTTACGCTGATTCACAGGGCTGGCCCAGCGTCATGACGTCGCCTGACCTGGCCAGCGGTACAGACCGGGTCCAGGCTGTGGCAGCGATGGTCGATGCCGATATCTACGTCAATATCCAGGGAGACGAACCGCTGCTTCGCCCGGAACACATCGATGCGCTCCTCTGGCCCTTCTCCCGAACCGATGCTGGGGTTACTACGCTTTCAACCCCTTGCGCGCCTGAGCAGCTCGACGATCCCAATGCCGTTAAAGTGGTCACGGCCAACGACGGTAGAGCCCTTTACTTTTCTCGCGCAACGATCCCGTACCAGAGGGGCACTCCCCTCGCCCCACGCAAGCACCTCGGCATCTACGCTTACCGCAAGGCTGCCCTGCGCCGCTTCGCGGAGTTACCGCCAAGCCCTCTTGAATCGGCCGAACGGCTGGAACAGTTACGCTGGCTTGAGGAGGGAATTAGCATCCACGTGGTGCCCACTCCCTTCGACACCATTGGTGTCGATACGGAGGAGGACTTGACGGCCGCTGAGAAGATACTGCAGCAGCGGGTCCGGTGATAACTCTTGGTGACCTGTTAGCTCCTGAGTAACCGTCCTACTCCCTCGTCGTTCCCAGGCCCTCATGACTGGTTCTCGCTTTGCTGCTTTCGCGAAGGGGTGGGAGTCTGCCAAGATAGTAGGGATGACCGCACCCATTGCTACCAACATCTTCGCCGACCGTATCGGCCGCATTGAGGTTTCCGCCACCATGGCCGTTACGGCGGAAGCAGCCAGGCTGCGTGCCCAAGGCGCCCAACTGGTCGATTTTGGCGCCGGCGAACCACATTTCCCTACCCCGCGCCACATCAAAGACGCCGCTATTGCCGCCATCGAAGGCAACTTCACCCGCTACACGGTGGTCGCCGGCATCCCCGAGTTACGGAAAGCAATCGTGCAACGCCACGCCTGCGATTTCGGTTCCGACTACACCGCGGACGAAGCCGTCTTCACCACCGGCGGCAAGCTGGCGCTCTTCAATGCCATCCAGGTGTTGGTAGACCACGGCGACGAGGTGATCCTGCCTGTTCCCTACTGGGTCTCGTTCAAGGACATCATTCGCTATGCGGGCGGCAAGGTCGTGTTCCTGCCCACCCAAGAAGCGGAGAACTTCCGCATTACCGCGGATGCCATCGAGCGCGCAATCACCCCGCGGACCAAGGCCATCATCCTCAACACGCCCTCGAACCCGGCTGGCTCCGTGGTCTCTCCCGAAGACCTGGAACGCATCGTGAAGCTGGCCCACGCGCGGGGAATTTTCCTGTTGCTGGACGAATGCTACGCGTACCTGCAGTATGCCGGCGCTCCGGTCTCCGGCGGTTCCTTTGTTGAGGCCAAGGAGCACGTTATTGTGCTCGGTTCCCTCTCCAAGACTTACGCTATGACCGGTTGGCGAGCCGGGTTCGCTCTCGGACCCAAGCCCATCATCGCCGCCATGAGCAAGCTGCAGAGCCAGTCGACCTCCTCCACTGCGGCGTTCGTGCAAAAAGCGGCCATTGCCGCGGTGAGCGGCCCCCAGGAATGCGTGACCGAAATGCGGGCCGATTACCTCCAGTTGCGCGACCGCATTCTCACCGGACTAAGGGCCATTCCCGGCATCACCTGCACCCAGCCGGACGGCGCGTTTTATGTCTACCCGAATGTGTCGTCTTTCCTGGGCAAGCCGGGCGCGAAGACAGCGACCGAGCTGGCCACCCGCCTGCTGCATGAAGCGCACGTGGTCGCGGTTCCCGGAGAGGCGTTTGGCACCCAGGAGCATATCCGGCTTTCCTACGCTGTCTCGCAGAGCGCAATAGAAGAAGGCTTGGCCAGGATGAAAAACTTCTTCGCTGGTCTTTCTTAAGCAGCCGTACGGGATCAGGAGCAGATGACAGCTAAAGTTGAGTTTCGCCCGATCATCCTGGCCGGCGGCAGCGGAACACGCTTTTGGCCCAGGAGCCGCCGCTGGCGCGCAAAGCAGCTTCTGGTGCTGGATGGCGCGCGCACCATGATCCAAAGCACCGTGGATCGTCTGGGCACGTTGGCTACCGCAAACGAGCTTTGGGTGATCACCAACGACCTGCTCTCCAAGGCCATCTCCGAGCAATTGCAGACCATGCTGGGGGAGCAGATCATCTGCGAGCCGGCTGCGCGCAACACCGCGCCTGCAGCAGGCCTGGCGGCCTTCCTCATCGAGCGCACCGCTCCCGATGCGGTGTTGGGCATTTTCCCCGCCGACCACGTGATCACCAACGAGGAGAAGTATCGGGCCACCCTCGAGCAAGGCATTGCCCTGGCCGCGGCAGGAGAAAACATCGTCGTGCTGGGGGTAAAGCCGATCCGGCCGGAGACTGGCTACGGCTACATCGAGACCGGCGACGTGCTGCCTGACGGCGCCAAGCGCGTCCGCCGCTTTACCGAGAAGCCCAACCGCGAGCGGGCAGAAGAATTCTTGCTCGCCGGGAACTATTACTGGAACAGCGGCATATTCCTGTGGACTGCACGCACTCTGGCTCACGCCATCCGCGAACATCTCTCAGAGACGGCGCCGTATTTGCAGCAGATTGCCGACGCCTATGGAACGCCACGGTTCGCCGAGCTATTTCGCGAGCTCTACCCAAAATGCGAAAACATCAGCATCGATTACGCGGTGCTCGAGCCGCGCTCGGCCAAGGGCGAACATCATTCGAACATCTACTGCCTGCCGGCGGAGTTTGGCTGGAACGACCTGGGTTCGTGGGATGCCCTTTACGAACATCAACTGGCGCAGGGAAAGGCGAAAGATGGCAACGTCACTGAAGCGAAGGGAATGGTGGGCATCGATGCGCGCAACAATTACGTCTACAGCCCGGATAAATTTGTCGCGCTGGTCGGGGTCGACGACCTGGTAGTCGTGGAAACCGAAGATGCCATTCTGATCACCACCCGGGAGCGTTCGCAAGATGTACGCCGCGTAGTCAGCGAGCTCACCGGAAAGCACGACGAATTGATTTGAAAGAAAAACCCGTTCATTTCGGTACCGACGGCTGGCGAGGAATTCTGGCTGACGACTTCACGAATGCAAACGTGCGTGTCGCAGCCGGGGCCATCGCCCACTATGTTCGCGAGCACGAGGATCCCGCCCGCGGGCTGTGCATCGGCTATGACACGCGATTCATGTCACAGCGCTTCGCACAGATTGTGGCCGATGTGGCCTCCGCTGCCGGTATCCCAGTGCGTATCGCTGACCGCATCACCCCGACACCGGCTCTCTCCTATGCGGTAAAGCATCTGCACGCGGCCGGCGGAGTGATGATCACCTCCAGCCACAATCCGGCGGAGTGGAACGGGGTGAAATTCAAAGCCAGCTATGGGGGATCGGGTAGCCCGGCGATCATGGCGGTGATCGAAAGCTACCTGGGGCGAGAGCTGCCTGTGGCCGCTTCCCGGGGCTCTATTACCGAGGCTGATTTTCTTAGCCCTTATGTCGAAGCCATCTCGGTCTTTGCCGACCTCAAGAAGATCGCAGCGGCGCAGCAAAAATACGCCATCGACTGCATGTACGGCGCGGGCCGAGGAGTACTCTCCGGCATCTTCTCCCGTGTGGGCATCGACCACGTCGAGATACGCGCCGAGTTGAATCCGCTCTTCCCCGGCATTCAGCCTGAGCCCATTCCGCCCCACATTCATGCGCTCGAGGTTGCGGTGCTGGAGCACCACTGCCAAGCCGGGTTTGCCACCGACGGGGACGCGGACCGCATTGGCGCGGTGGATGAGGAGGGACGGTTCGTCGACGCCAATAAGATCTACTGCCTCTTGCTCCAGTGGCTGCTCAAACGCAAGCAGTGGCCGGGCGATGTGGCGCGCGCATTCAACACCACCAAGATGGTGGACCGCATCGCGGCTCGATATGGGCGCAAGGTTTACGAGCACGGCATCGGCTTCAAGCACGTGTGCGAGCTGATGTTGGAAAAGGACATTCTCATCGGCGGCGAAGAATCGGGCAGCATCGGGATAGGCCGGCATCTGCCGGAACGCGATGGGCTGCTTAACGCGCTGCTGTTGGCCAACATCATGGCGGAGGAAGACCGGACGCTGGGCTCTCTGGTGAACGCGCTGCAGGAGGAATACGGCGAGCATTACTACGGACGAATAGACCTGCATATTCCTGCGGCGGTCAAGGAGTCGGCCATCCTCCGCGCAGCGGCCGGCGTGAAGGAGTTTGCCGGTATGCCGGTTTTGCGCATGGAAAATCTGGATGGTCTGAAGTTTTATCTCCAGAATCCGGAAGCGCAATCTGCGGAGACCTGGCTATTGCTGCGTGCCTCCGGCACCGAGCCTTTGTTGCGCATTTACGCCGAGAGCGGCTCGCGCGCATCACTGAATGCGCTACTCGAAGGGGGACGAAATTTTGCCATGGGAGACGGTGCATGATCAAGGTAAGAACCAAGGGTCTGCTTTTTGACATGGATGGAGTGCTGATCAGCTCGCTGGGATCGGTTGAGCGGAGCTGGCAGACCTGGGCGGAACGCCATGGTCTCGATGTGCGGGAAACGATTAGGACCGCGCACGGAATGCGGGCCATCGAAACCGTGCGCACGCTTAAGCCCGATGCCGACCACGAGGCAGAGTTGAAGGTGATTGAAGATCTCGAGGTCGGCGACAACGAAGGGCTCGAGGTATTGGAAGGCGTGACATCGATTCTGCAATTGCTGCCGCAGAAGTTCTGGACCATCGTCACCTCGGCCACCGAACGGCTGGCGCGCAGCCGCCTGGCGTTCGCCGGAGTTCCGGTGCCAAAGCACATCATCACCGCGGATAAGGTGACGAATGGCAAGCCGCATCCGGAACCCTATCTTAAGGGCGCGAAGATTCTGGGTCTGGCGCCGGCCGATTGTATTGTGATCGAGGATTCGTCCTCGGGCAGCAGAGCGGGCCACGCTGCGGGGTGCAAGGTTTTGGCCACGACCTTTTCTCACAGCATTGAACAGCTGGCGGCTGCAGACTGGATTGTCGAATCGCTGGCTAAGGTGAGGGTTAGCATTCTGCCTGAGGATGAAGGCCTGGAGCTGGAGTTCGAACCAATCTCCAGGTGGTAGACGGGGCGCGTAACGGACGGGACTGGACGGGTGCCCCAGGTTCGCCAAAGCGTACCTGGGGCACCCCTCTTCCCGTCGAGGTCCATTTATGCTGGCACTGTCTTGCTCTGCACGGCGCGGCGCAGAGCGACTCGCGCCAGCAAGCGCGTAGAGTCGAGCGTCGGCAGCGAAGAATTTTCGTCGTTCATGAGTAACGGAATCTCGGTGCAGCCGAGCACCACGGCATCACAGCCCTGATCTTTCATGCGCTCGATCACCCGTTGAAATGTGGCCACCGCCTCCGGCTTGAAGATGCCATAGACCAACTCATCCATGATGATGCGATTGATCTCTTCGCGGTCCTCCGCGTTGGGACGCACATACTCCAGGTCGCGCGCTTTCAGCTTTTCCGGATAGACCTCACTCTCAACCAGGTAACGAGTACCGGTCAAGCCCAGTCGCCGGAACCGGCGCCCAACGGCCTGGGCCGCGACCGCATCCGCGATGTGCAACCAGCGCAGCGGTAAGCGCGATTCGATATAGGGCAGTCCCTGGTGAATCGTGTTATCCGGGCAGATCAGGAAATCAGCACCAAGGCTCGCCAGCTTGTTGGCGGAGGAGAGCATCAGCTCGCCAACACCCTGCCAGTCACCGCGATAGATACATTTCATGTACTCACCCAACGAATACGTATGCATCGAGATCTCCGGATGCTCGTGCGGCCCGAGCAGGTCCGCACCGCCCAAGCAGATAGACCGATAACAAAGAGCGGCTCCTTCCGCGGAGCAGGCAACAATACCGATGTGCTGGGACATACCTCGATTTTACAGGGACGGTAAGCGGCTTCGCGATAGGTGTAACCGGTGATGATTCACACGGTTCTTTTCCCAAGAAAAGTCCCGCCTCCCCGAGCCCGAGGGGGCACAGTTATGGTGAAACCGCTCTAAGATAGCAGGGATGCGCCTGCGTGCAGCAGTCAACCTTTTGGGCTTGAGTCTTCTCTTCGTGGCCCCTTGTCTTCGCGCCGAAACCGGCGCGGAAGGCTGGCTTCGCTACGCCCCGCTTCCCCCGCAACTGGCGCAGGAATACAAGCTCCCGCACTGCATCTTTGCCAGCGGCAAATCTACCGTCTCCCATACCGCCGCCAGCGAGCTTGCCCGGGGACTGCACTCCATGCTCGGCAGAAACCTGCAGGTCTCATCCACGACCTGCGCGGAGGACGCGTTCATCCTCGGCACTCCTGCGGAGATTCGGCGTCTTCTGCCCACCTGGAAAGCCGACTCCCCAATTGCGCCCGAAGGTTTCTCTATTTCCCAGTTTGCCGCGCACGATCGCAACTACTGGGTGATCGCCGGTGGTACCGACCGTGGCGAACTCTATGGCGTCTTCCGGGTGCTGGAGGAGGTCGCTGAACAGAAGTTCATCGCACCTGGCGCCGAGTCGCCTTCCGCGCCCATTCGCTGGGTCAATCAGTGGGATAACTTCGACGGAAGTATTGAACGCGGCTACGCCGGGCGCAGCATTTTCTTCGACAACGGACACGTGCGGCCGGACCTGAGCCGGGTCTCGGAATACGGGCGGCTGCTGGCCTCGGTCGGCCTCAACGGCGCCACCGTCAACAACGTCAACGCCAACCTGCATACGCTCGACCCGGAGATGATCCACGAACTCGCCCGCATTGCGGATGCATTTCGTCCCTGGGGCGTGCGCATGTCGCTGTCTATCGATCTTTCGAGCCCGCAGGTGGTGGGGCATTTGCGCACCTTCGATCCGGTGAACCCGGAAGTCGCCGCGTGGTGGAGAGAGAAGGTTAACGAAATCTACCGCGCCATCCCCGACTTTGCCGGCTTTGTGATCAAGGCGGATTCGGAAGGCCGCCCCGGACCCTCGCAATACGGCCGAACTCCTGCACAGGCGGCAAACACCGTGGCCCGCGCGCTCCAGCCGCATGGTGGCGTGGTGCTTTATCGCGGCTTCGTCTACAACAACCACCTCGATTGGAATGACCTCAAGGCAGACCGCGCTCGAGCCGGCTATGACAACTTCCGCGCCCTCGATGGCAAGTTCGAGCGCAATGTGGTAATCCAGATCAAACACGGCCCCATCGATTTCCAGATACGCGAGCCCGTCTCCCCCCTGTTTGCCGCCCTTCACCACACCAACCAAGCCATCGAGCTGCAGGTCACGCAGGAATACACCGGGCAACAACGCCACATGGTCTTCCTGGTCCCTATGTGGAAGTGGGTGTTGGACACCGATCTCCGCGCCCAGAACCGCAACACCCCGGTCAGCGAGATTGTCGAGGGCAAAAGCTTCCATCAGCCGCTGGGCGGGTTTGTCGCCGTGGCCAACGTCGGCCTCGATACCAACTGGCTGCATCACCCCATGGCTATGGCCAACCTTTACGGTTACGGTAGGCTGGCGTGGAATCCCGACCTGACCACCGAGGAGATCATCGACTCCTGGACCCGGCTGACTTTTGGCAATGATCCCAAGGTCCTCTTTATCGTCAACGGCCTGCTGGAGAACTCCTGGCGGGTTTATGAGCAATACACCGGCCCGCTCGGCATCGGGGGCCTGACCAACATCATCAGCGTCCACTATGGTCCCGGTATCGAATCCGCCGAACGTAACGGTTGGGGGCAATGGTTTCGCGCTGACAAAAAAGGCATCGGTATGGACCGCACGGTCGCCACAGGTACTGGCTTCATCGGCCAATACCCGCCTGAGCTGGCCAAGGTTTACGAGTCCTTGGAGAGCTGCCCTGACAGCCTGCTGCTCTTCATGCATCACGTTCCGTACAACTACGTGCTGCACAACGGCAAGACGCTGGTGCAGTACGTCTACGATTCGCACTATGAGGGCGCTGCGGTCGCTGGTTCCTATCCGTTGCGATGGCGGGCGCTGCATGGCCTGATCGATGACCAGCGTTATAACGAAACGATGGCGCTCTTCGAATACGAGGCCGGTCACGCCATCGTATGGCGGGATGCAGTCACCGCCTGGTTCCAGAACATCTCCGACATCCAGGATAAGCTGGGCCGCGTCGGGCACTATCCTGACCGCATCGAAGCCGAGTCCATGCAGGCGGACGGATACACCACGGTCTCCGTCACTCCGTGGGAAACAGCCTCCGCGGGCAAAGCCGTGGCTTGCAATCGCCCTGCGCCATGCACACTCACCACAAAACCAGGGCGGCCGGAAGGAACCTACACCATCGGCGTCCGCTACTTCGACCTGCGCACCGGAGCATCACAGTATGAGCTGCTGTTAAACGGCAAGTCTCTGGCGCGCTGGACGGCGAATGCAACCCTACCCCCGCTGTTGTCGATCCGCATCTCGACGGCAGCACCAGCATGCTCTTCACTCTTGCCGGGATTCATCTCAAGCCGCGCGATACGCTTACTCTTCGCGGAACCCCGGATCAAGGCGAACCGGCGCCGGTCGACTACATCGAATTGGAAAAGCAATAAGGCAACAAACCAGATACGATCAGGTGCCGATTGTAACGCGTGAAAATCGAGATCAACTTCCGGTATCTGATTCTGCTTGCTGCGACCGCAGCTCTGGGCGGCGTGCTCTTCGGCTTCGACATTGCGATCATCACCGGCGCCGGTCCGTTTCTGACGGAGCACTTCGGGTTGAACGACCTGGAGCTGGGTTGGGCCTTCAGTTCACTTCTCTTTGGCTGCGTGCTGGGGTCTCTCGCTGCGGGCAGGTTTGCCGACCGTTACGGACGAAAGCGAATCCTGGTTGGGGTGGCCGTGCTGTTTGCATTGACCTCGATCGCGACCGCGGTGGCGCCGACCTTTCACCTGTTTGTTGCTGCTCGTTTCGTTGGCGGACTGGCGGTCGGCGCGGCTTCTCTTCTCTCCCCCATGTATATATCCGAGGTTTCACCGCCCTCGGTACGGGGGCGCATGGGCACTCTCTATCAGCTGTCTATCGTCATTGGCATTCTCACTTCCTATGGCATCAACTACCTGTTGCGCAACAGCGGCGTCAACAATTGGCGGTGGATGTTCTTCACCGGCATCTTTCCGTCGGTGCTCTTTTTCGTCCTCATGTTGATTGCGCCGGAAACGCCGCGCTTCCTCATGATGAGTCGGCAAGAAGGAGGAAGCCTTTAGTCTGCTGGCAAGAATCTCGGGCAGGCAAAGTGCCGGGCTTGCCATCGCGGAGATGCAAGAAGCCGTTCATAAAGGGGGCGGCTGGCAAGCATTGCGGCGGCCCGGGGTGAAGCGCGCGCTCAGGGTGAGTTTCTTCCTGGCTATTCTGATTCACGTCTCGGGGATCAATACTATTGTCGATTACGCGCCGGCTATCTTTCGCTCCGCCGGATGGAAGATTGATGGCGCTCTCTTGTCCACCTTTCTCGTCGGAGTAACGGAGTTTGTCTTTACCGTCGCATCCTTCTGGATGATCGACCGCTATGGCCGCAAGCCGCTATATGTCATCGGATCGCTCGGCATGTTCGCGGCCCTGGTCTCGTTGCTGGTAACGGTGGCCACCGATCGATTTCATGGGCCGCTGGTGCTGGTGCTGATTCTTAGTTATCTCGCCTTCTTCTCTTGCTGCATCGGGCCGGTGTTTTGGACGCTACTCCCCGAGATCTTTCCCACCGATGTGCGTGGCTTGGCAATGACCGTCCCGGTGCTTACCCAATGGGTGGCCAACGCTTTGGTGGTTCTGCTCTTCCCCTTCGCCTACCACCAGATCGGCAAGGTGGTCACATTCGGATTTCTCGCAACCATGGCGCTTGCCCAGGCTATCTTTACCTGGTTCTCTGTACCCGAAACCAAAAATAAGCCGCTGGAAGAGATAGAAGAATTCTGGAATCCAGAGCGGAGCGCTGTCTGAGACAGGCTCGCCTCAACTGCCGATCCGGAAGTGAGGGTCATAGTTTTTTGGCACACCTGAAACAAATGCTGGGTGCCAAAAAACACCAATTGCGAAGCTGCCTTAGCCGCGGTTGGGAACTACGCGCGATTGCAGGCGGCTGATCACTGTCTGTGGAACCAGTCCCTCGACCGAGCCGCCCAGCTCGAAGACGTTCTTGATCAGGCGCGAGCTCACGTAGGAATATTTTTCGTCGGCCATCAGGAAGACGGTCTCGACATTCGGCGCCAAGCGGCGGTTCATCAGCGCCATCTGCAGCTCATATTCGTAGTCGCTGATAGCGCGCACGCCGCGCAGGATGGCCTGGGCACGCTGCTCCAGAACAAACTCAACCAGCAGGCCATTGAAGGTTGCCACCGAGACGTTTCCATAGGGCTGAACCGCCTCGGTGATCATCTCAATGCGCTCGTCGACAGAAAACAGTGGCGCCTTCTCAGAATTCTTGAGAATCGCGACCACCAGGTGGTCGAAGATCTTCGCCCCGCGGGCAACCAGGTCCAGATGACCGTTGGTCAAAGGGTCGAAGCTTCCCGGATAAATGGCTTTGACTGTGTTCAAGACAATTTACTGCCTGCGCACAGGTACCTTCACCGCTTCGGCCGCCTGGGCTGACCCATTGACTGGAACCGCGGGGATGTCGGCCGGCTTCACCCCAGTGAGGCCCATCTTCTGCCGTAGTTGGCCATCGACGCGGGCGAAAATCTCCGGATGATCTTTGAGGAAGCTGCGAACATTCTCCCTGCCCTGGCCAATGCGCTCACCCGCGTAGCTATACCAGGCGCCTGACTTCTCCACGATATTCTGCGCCACGGCAAGATCGAGTACATCGCCTTCACGGGAGATGCCTTCGCCATACAGGATGTCGAACTCAGCTTCGCGAAAAGGCGCCGCAACTTTGTTCTTGACCACCTTGATCTTGGTGCGGGAGCCGACCACCACGTCGCCTTCCTTGACTGCTGCAATGCGGCGAATGTCGATGCGCACCGAGGAGTAAAACTTGAGCGCACGGCCACCGGTAGTTGTTTCGGGGTTGCCGAACATCACCCCGATCTTCTCCCGGATCTGGTTAATGAATATAAGTGAAGTGCGCGATTTCGAAACGGTGCCCGTAAGCTTGCGCAACGCCTGCGACATGAGGCGCGCTTGCAATCCCATATGGGAGTCGCCCATTTCGCCATCGAGTTCGGCCTTGGGTACCAGCGCAGCCACCGAATCGACCACCAACACGTCGATGGCGCCGGAGCGCACCAACGCCTCGGTGATCTCCAATGCCTGCTCGCCGTAGTCGGGCTGCGACACCAGCAGGTTGTCGACATCGACTCCCAGCTTCTTGGCATATTGCGGATCGAGCGCATGTTCCGCGTCAACGAAAGCCGCCATGCCACCCGACTTCTGCGCTTCGGCGATGATTTGCAGTGTGATGGTGGTTTTGCCCGATGATTCAGGGCCAAAAATCTCGATCACCCGGCCGCGGGGAACACCACCCACTCCAAGCGCGGCGTCAAAAGAAATCGAGCCGGTGGAAATAACGGAGATGGGCACAATTGCCTCTTTGTTGCCGAGGCGCATGATAGAGCCCTTGCCGAATTGTTTTTCAATTTGTGCTAATGCCAAGTCAATGGCGCGGGAACGTTCGTCTGCCATGGGGGGTCTCCAGTGGGTAGGTACGGTTACTCAAAAGCGGGCGGCTTGTAGAGGATCATACACCGCTATCGCTGCAGCAGGTCCACGGGTTGGTGGATATCGCGGACGCGAAAATACGGAGCGAGGGCCGGATGCCTGCGGGCGACAGCCTGGTACATCTCCCAGGCAATGCGGCGGTAGGAAAAATGGCCGGCCGCCGCGGAGCGCAGCTCGGCGATATACAGGGCTTCGGCGAAATCCATCTTGAACAGGGCGCGGGTGCGTGTACCCAGCGGTAGCACGTAGCGCGCATTCTCGATGAGGCCGGCCTGCGAAACCTGCTCAAAGACAGAGTGGGCCTGGGTCATCGCGGAGTCGTACTGCGGCAGCAGGCCGGCTTCCGCCAAACCTTCAGGAACTTCATAACCGTGAGCATTGGTGAACGGCTGCAGGATCTGCACGCACCGGCGGTGGCGGTGCATATCGCGGAAGCCGCCGATATCCATGAGGATGTCGAAGCGCAGGCCTTGGCCCGCGGAGAACTCGCGTAGCAGCTCGTCGTGGCGGCCGCGATGGCGGGCGCCGATGGCGATGATCTCGTTGCGCCGCGACTCGTCGAGCGCGGCGACCTGGCGGCCGATCTGGCGATAGGAGTAATGGCTGGCGCCGTAAAGCAGCGTTGTGGCCAGATCGATTTCGAGTGTCTGGTCATCAACCAGATCGACTGGACCGGCCGGCGTCTCGATGGGCGCATCCTTCATCAGCGAAGCGGCGGCCTCTGCCAGCTCGAGCCTGGTGGCCAGCAGGTAGTCATTGGGCGCTGCGTATTTGACCAAGGTGGGCGCGGTCTTCACCTCGCGGGTCAGCAGAGCTTCCGCACTGACACCGAGGGCAGGGTCGAGGGTCGCGATCTCGCGCTGCAATGCGCTGAGTGCCTCGCCCTGTACATTCCAGGCTGAACCGGCGGCCGCTTCCCGTAGCCGCTCGCCGAGTTGACGAACTTCCTCGTGAGGATCGGAGAGCAAGCGGGAGATCTGGGTCTCGAGTGTGCGCGCGTTCACGATCTGGCCCAGGGAAGTGTTGGTGGCCAGGGGCAGCAGGTAGCGGGAGACGTCGAAGGCGCGCGCCTTCAGGGTGCGGTGGAAAGCTTCCTCCTTCATCTCCGCCGGCCGCGCGGTGCGCCCTTTCAGATGCTCAAACATGCTCTCCGTGGCGGAGTGATACTCGGCGAAGAGCGCTTCGATCGCAGAAGTGAAAACCTGACCGCTGGCCGGGCTCAAAGAAAAATCAGGAAGATACCAGCCGCTCTTGCGGAAGTTCTGATAGCGGGTGGAACGCTCCTGGCCATCCCAGCGTTGCTCGTCGACCAGGATGATGGCCGCCAACAGCGATAGCCGTTCGATGGCGAAGGCCACATGGGCCAGATCCGCAATCGAGCGGTGGCCATATTGAAAGTAAAACGTGTTGAGGAAATGCTCCGCACGCTGAGTAGAGATCTCGCGCAACGATTCCTTCATCGAAAGCGCGGAGCGCGAGTACTTTGCCATGGCATAGGCCAGGACTTCAGGGTCGGCCCCATGCACCGCATAAACCTCAGTCTGGTTTCGGGATGCTTCGGGCAGGACGGGGGAAGCGGTCGTTACGGTTTCGCTCTGAGCCATGGTTACGCTTCAGGATAGAGCATTCCCGCGATGGTGTGTGGCCACGGTACCTTCGCTTACAAGAGAAGCATTGACGGCGGGCTTCCGGGAACGAACTAGGGTAAGATTGGGGGGACAACCGCGGTGCGGATTGCGCCTTTTACGAGTGAGTTCGCTCTTATGGCCACGAGCCGCTACTCCCAGCCTGACGAAGAGACCTTGTCGGTGGTAAACCACCGCCCTTACGCTTTGCCTAAGCGTCCATGGACGATGATGCAGCGCTGGAACGATTTGCTCTTTGCTCACTGGCCAATCCCCGCTGCCAAGCTGGAATCGTTGCTTCCCCCTGGCCTGCAAGTAGACACGTTTGATCAATCCGCCTGGGTGGGCGTCGTTCCCTTCTGGATGGACCGGGTTCAATTGCGCGGCGTACCCCGCATTCCCGGCGCCAGCCGGTTTCCTGAGCTGAACCTCAGAACCTATGTCCGGGAGCGGAATACGAATCGCGCCGGAGTTTATTTTTTCTGCCTGGAAGCTTCCAATCCTTTGGCTGTCATCGTCGCCAAAGCAGTCTTCCATCTGCCCTACCACTGGGCCCGCATGTCGATCAAGACACGCGGCGAACGGGAATTCACCTACCAGAGTGAGCGCCTTCTGAGCACCAAACCGGCACGCTTCCGGGCTCATTATCGAGGTTTGGGGAAGTTGCGTTCGATCGACCAAAGCCGGCCGGGAACCATCGAGTACTTCCTCACGGAACGATATTGTCTCTTCACCACCAACCGCAGTGGACAACTGCTGCGCGGCGATATCCACCACATGCCTTGGCCGCTCGAAGCCGCCGAAGCAGAGATCGAGCTGAACGACCTGCCCGCCATCTATGGCATTGAAATCCCAGCGACGACGCCGCTGCTGCACTACTCGCGAGAGCTCGTGGTTTATCTGTGGTCGCTCGACAAGGTGTGGGGCAAGCTGCCGGCGCTCGAGGCCGCAGCGGTGCGCACCGCCGAGATCGTCTAAATTACCGATCTAACTCGTCTCCTGTGATACTGGAGGGTCGTTCAGTATTTCTTACCGGGGACTGCGTCGTGGCCATTGGCTCTCCGTTGGCGACGCTCTTCTGGTAACCTCACTTGTTCGCTTAGAGAAAAACGCAGTCATGGAAAACCTAGAAGGCAAGACAGCTTTTGTTACCGGAGCATCCCAGGGAATCGGCCGCGCTTGCGCGCTGGAACTGGCAAAGAGGGGCGCCCGGGTTGCGCTGGCCGCGCGCAATGAGGCCAACCTTGAAGCGGTAACCAGCGAGATAGCCGCAGCCGGCGGGCAGGCAAAACCCTTCGTGATGGACGTGGCCAGCGAAGTCTCCATCCAGGCCGCTGCCAAGGCCGCCATTGCTCATTTCGGCAGTGTGGAAATATTGGTCAATAATGCAGGCATCACGCGGGACACTCTGCTGCTGCGCATGAAACGTGCGGACTGGGACGCGGTGATAACCACCAACCTGACCGGGGCCTTCCTTCTGACCCAGGCATTGTTGAATCCCATGCTGCGCGGGCGCTGGGGCAGAATCATCAACATCAGCAGCGTAGTAGGGCGCACGGGCCAGGCGGGACAGGCGAACTACGCCGCCAGCAAGGCCGGGCTCATCGGATTCACCCAGTCGATGGCGCGCGAAGTAGCCTCACGCTCGGTTACCGTCAATGCAGTGGCGCCCGGTTATATTGAAACCGCCATGACGGCGGTGCTCGAGGAGAAGCAGCGCGAAGCGCTTTTGAGCCATATCCCGTTGGGGCGGCCGGGCAGCGATCAGGATGTCGCCCACGCGGTGGCTTTTCTCGCATCGCCCCAGGCCGGCTATATCACCGGGCACGTTCTGGACGTGAACGGCGGCCTATACATGAACTAGCCACCAGGCCGCTTCGATGAACCATCGCAGATACAAAATCCCGATTTTGGAAAAATATGATTCACATCGTGAAAAAAAATCTTGCTAGTCGTCTCTTCGGCGTGTTAACTATGCTGCCAACACCTGAAAATGTGTTAACTGCTTCTGGTCCATTGGGGTGAAAGTGTGAACGAAGGTCGTTGCTTATGAAAATTGGCATTACCATTCGCGGATACCGGTTGCAGAAGGGTCTTTCGCAAGGAGATATCGAGAAGCGCACCGGCCTGTTGCGCTGTTACCTGTCGCGAGTTGAGAACGGACATACTGTTCCCTCTCTTGACACTCTCGCCAAAATTGCGCAGGCCCTGGATATCCCGCTGGCTCAGTTTTTCGCCGAAGACTCGCTGGGCCGCGAGATGAACACCCAGAAGCTCACCGATGATGAACTGCGGTTTTTAACCCAGATACGGCGCTACGCGACCAACCTGAACGACAGCGACCGCAAGCTCCTGTTGGCCATGGTTAAGAAGTTCGCCGCAACCGCGGTGCGGTAGCTTTCTAGCGCGACTTCGCCAGCCCGTATCCGAAAGCCAGCAGCAGCACGGTCATACCACCATAGGCCGCCCAGGAGCGAACTCCGAATTCGCTCCTCGCCGAGCCGATTCTGGGCACCAGCGGCGCTCCCAGGGCGAGGCCGCAAAGGAAGCCGCCCAGGTGGGCCATGTTGTCGATCTGAATGCTGGTGCGCAAGAACATCGTCGTGCCACCAATCACAAAGTTCAAAAGGGCAAAGTAAATCACGCTCCTGCGCAGGCGGCGAATCTCCTCCTGCGGCACCGGCAACAATTTCGCCTTGAGCAGCAAAATGAGGACACCGGCAATCCCAAAGACCGCGCCGGATGCGCCGGCACCGACAATCTGGGGATGCACGGCAGTGCTCAGCAGATTCCCTGCCACTCCCGTGAGCACGTAGACGGCCACCACCCCGGCAGGGCCGAGCAATGGTTCGCCCAGCAAACCTAAATTCCATAAGCACCACATGTTGGTCGCCAGGTGCAGGAGGCCAATGTGGACAAAAGCGGCGGTAAGCAGACGCCACCATTGCCCGCGCTCGAGCACGTAGACGCCAAAGTTGGCGCCCCAGTTCACCAATTCGGCAACCGTAGGGTTGCTGGGGGAGACCCCGCGCAGCACCATGGCCAAGTAAACCGCGCAGTTGATGCCCACTAGGGCATAAGTGGCCGGAGCGGTGGCCCAACGGTTGGCCTGGGGGCGCCTCGGGGGTCCCGGCTGGATCGGCCTGGGATCGCCATCATAGCCAGGCATTCTGCCGTACGAACGAGGGTCATCGCGGCCTTCCGGCGGCAGAATTTCCGCTGGAACCTGTGACGGTCCATCTCCTCTCCAGTTCGATGCCATAGGGCTAAGCTATCCTGAGCGAGGAGCGCTGACAAATCAGCGCTCCGTTCGTCCGATCCATTTCATCTATGTTTGGTGCGGATACATGATTCTCGCAAATTGCGATAAGGGCAGGTTTTGAGTGGAATATAAGCAGGTTAAACGGGCCCTTTTGAGTGTTACAGATAAGAGCGGGCTGGTCGATTTCTGCCGCCAGTTGGCCGGCATGAACGTGGAACTGGTTTCCACCGGAGGCACGGCACGGACGTTGCGCGAGGCCGGGCTTACGGTGCGCGACATCTCCGACCTCACCGGCTTTCCGGAGATGCTGGATGGCCGGGTAAAGACGCTGCACCCCAAGGTCCACGGCGGGATCCTGCATCTTCGCGGCAGCGAGGAGCACCGGGCGACAGTGGCGGCGCAGGGAATTGAGCCAATTGACATGGTGGTGGTGAATCTTTACGCCTTCGAAGAGACCGCCCGCAAGCCTGGGGTCGCCTTCGGCGAATTGGTGGAGAACATCGACATTGGCGGGCCCTCCATGGTGCGATCGGCAGCCAAGAACTTCGAAGATGTGGCCGTGGTCACCGCGGCTGCAGACTACGAAGCGTTGGCGGCTGAGATGCAAGCCCACCAGGGAGGGCTTTCGCTCGAAACCCGTTGGAGGCTGGCGCGGCAGGCCTTCACCCTTACGGCATCCTACGACTCGGCGATCGCCGTGACCTTCAGCAGGATTGCAGCGAAACAGGAGCGAAACCCGAACTCGGAAGCGGCGGAAGAAGAGATAGCTCATTTCCCTTCAACGCTGCTTTTGGCCTACTCCAAGACGGCGGACCTGCGTTACGGGGAGAACCCTCATCAGGGCGCAGCGCTCTATGCAGACGGCTCGGGCACCGGGGTCGCGGCGGCACAGCAAATTCAAGGCAAAGAACTTAGCTACAACAATCTGGTCGATCTGGACGCCGCTTGGGACCTGGTCCACGAGTTCGAGCAGCCGGCCGTGGCCATCATCAAGCACAGCAATCCCAGCGGCGCAGCTGTCGGTTCCTCCGTGGTCGAGGCTTACTCAAAAGCCCTGGCGACGGATCCCGTCTCCGCCTTTGGCAGCGTAATTGGCGTCAATCGCGAGGTGGATGAGGAGGCGGCGGAAGAAATCGCCAAGCTCTTCGTGGAGGCCATTGCGGCTCCATCGTTCAGCGACGGCGCCAAGGCACGATTCAGCGCCAAGAAGAATCTGCGGTTGCTGACGGTAAAGCATGCGCCCCCGCGCAAGTCGGTCAAGCAGATTTCCGGAGGGCTGTTGCTGCAGGACGCGGATACCGAGGGCGTCCCGGCGACAGGGTTGACGGTAGCTACCGCACGGCAGCCGTCGGCGGAGGAGTTGGAGTCCCTTCTTTTTGCTTGGCGGGTGGCCAAGCACGTAAAGTCGAATGCCATTGTGTACGCGCGCAACGGGCAGACGATTGGGGTGGGCGCGGGCCAGATGAGCCGGGTGGACGCGGCGAAATTTGGCGCCATGAAGGCGGTACTGCCGCTCGCCAACTGTGTTGCTGCCTCCGACGCCTTTTTCCCCTTCCCCGACGGGTTGGAGGCAGTGGCGGCGGCCGGGGCCACGGCAGTCATTCAGCCTGGGGGTTCGGTGCGCGATCAGGAAGTAATCGACGCAGCCAATCGACTAGGCTTAGCGATGGTTTTTACCGGAACGCGGCACTTCCGGCACTGAGCGATGGAGGAACCAGGGGCGCGTTCTGTCCTTGTGTATACGGACAGTTACGGCCAGATGGAAAAGCGGCAGCACGGTGCACAATCGGCTATGACCAGGCGCGGGAAAAGTAGTCTAAACTTGAAGAGGGTCTAGTAAGGCAGTTTTCGCAGGG
Source organism: uncultured Acidobacteriaceae bacterium (assembly GCA_963743365.1). Taxonomy (GTDB): domain Bacteria; phylum Acidobacteriota; class Terriglobia; order Terriglobales; family Acidobacteriaceae; genus PALSA-350. The sequence continues at coordinate 442,821 of CAVUQE010000001.1, read as the reverse complement.
GATTGTGGCCTGATCAGCATCTTGAAAGGCTTGTCGCTCGTCTGCATTCATTGTGTAGAACTGCTGTCAGCGGAGCATGCAGTACGTTAGTGAGACAACCAAAGTAACAGCGAAGCTCCTGGCGTTGGACGAATTGGGGAGTGTTTGGACTTTTTGCACAGGATTACAATCGATCTGAACCAGATGCTGCGCTGCGGCGCCACTGCATGCGCATAAAACAAAAAAATGCGGTTCCTCTGCACCGCGTTTGGACCGCCGGCGTCAGTTCAATGCAACGGAAGCCCGGGCACAGGAACTCCCATCAATGACCAACAAGCCGCAGCCCCCCTCTAAGACTCGCCAAGCTACCCTCTTTCACCTAGCGCTTGCCTGTGCAGCGATTGCTACCCCAGCTTCCGCCCTTGCGGCCCCTCAGGCCGGCGGCTCCCCGCAACAGAGTGCGGCGCCACAAAGTGCGCCGGAGAAGCCCGCCGCTAGCGGGACAGCAGCGAACCTGGCCAAAACCGCCTCCGCCGCAAGCACGCAAAAACCGGACCGCGCCGCGGCTTACTACCATTTCGGCTTGGCCCACATGTACGAGGATATGGCCACCAACTACGGCCGTCCTGAGTACGCCACGCGCGCCATTGAGGAATATAAGCTGGCGCTGGACGCCGATCCCAATTCCAAATACCTGAACAATGGGTTGGCCGAACTCTATCTCCGCACCGGCCGAGTACGGGATGCCGTGCTGGCGGCCCAGGACATCCTCAAGACCGAGCCGGACAATCTCGACGCCCACAAGCTGCTGGGCCGTGTCTATCTGCAGTCCCTGGGCAATGTGCAGAATGGCGGACCTTCGGAGAAGGTGCTGCAACTGGCCATTGCCGAATACACCAAGATCGTGCAATTGCAGAGCAACGATATCGAAAGCCGTCTGCTGCTCGGTCAGCTTTACACGCTGGCCCACGACACGCCGCATGCGGAAGAGCAGTTTAAAGCGGCGCAGCGCATCGATCCCAGCTCTGAAGATGTAGTGCTGAATCTGGCCCGTCTGTACAGCGATTCAGGCGACATGGCGCACGCCATCCAGGTGCTGAGCGCTGTCCCGGAGGACGATCGCACGGCAAAAATGGATTATGCGCTGGGCATGAGCTACGACCAGCTGAAGCAAAACAAGAACGCCATCGACGCTTACAGCAAAGCGTTCGACATGGAACCGGATAACCTGGACGCGGAGAGGGGTTTGGCGCAGGCGTTGTTGAATGACAACCAGCTCAGCCCCGCGCTCAAGCACTTCGAGGCCATCTCGGCCGCCGATCCGCAGGACGCGCAGACCTACGTGCGTATCGCGGAGATCGAGCGCCGCCAGGGCCACTACGAACAGGCACTGACCACGCTGAAGAAGGCCAAGTCTTTGGCCTCGGATTCAGTCGAGCTGGGCTACAACGAGGCCTTGACCGACGACTCGCTCGGCCACTACGACGATGCGGTGCAAACCCTGCAGAGCCTGGTGAAACAGAGCACCCATCCGGACGGCCAGTACTCCGACGGAGAGAAGAATAACCGGTCCATCTTTCTTGACCGCCTGGCCAACGTGTACAAAGAGCAGGAAAAGACAGACTTGGCCGTGCAAACCTACCAGCTGATGGTGGCCATGGGCGGGGACTACGCCGAGCGTGGGTACCAGGGCCAAGTGGATGCCTACCGCGATGCCAAGCAGTACGATAAGGCAACTCAGGTGGCCCAGCAGGCAGCGCTGGCCATGCCCAAGGACAAGACCATCCAGTTGATGCTGGCCAGCCAGCTTGCTGATAGCGGCAAGGTGGATGAGGGGATCAAGCTAGCCAAAGCGCAGCTTCGTGGCAACCCAGGGGACCGCGAAGTGAACCTGGTATTGGCACAGATCTACACTCGCCTGCGGCGCTGGAAGGACGCAGCCGACCAGATCGATGCGGCCGATGCCCTTTCCACCAAACAAGACGACAAGATCTACATTTACTTCTTGCGCGGCGCTCTCGATGAACGGCAGAAGCACTACGATTCCTCCGAAGAGCAATTCCGCAAAATTTTGGCCATTGACCCGGACAATGCTATGACCCTCAATTATCTGGGCTACATGCTGGGCGATCGCGGGGTCAAGCTGGATGACGCCCTGACCATGGTGCAAAAAGCCGTGCAACTGGAGCCCCAGAACGGCGCCTACCTGGATTCCCTCGGCTGGGTGTACTTCAAGATGGGCCAATATGCGCTGGCGGAAGCGAATCTGCGCAAGGCAAGCGAGCGTATGGGGAGCGATCCCGCCGTGCACGACCACCTGGGCGAGCTTTACGAAAAGACCGGCCGGCTGAAGATGGCCGCCTCACAATGGGAGCAGAGTCTGCAGGAGTATGCGCGCACCGTACCCGCGGACGCGGAGCCGGGCGACGTGAGCAAAGTGCAGAAGAAGCTTGATAGCGCACGGGTCAAGCTGGCTAAGGAAGAATCGGGCGCTAGCCCGAAGCAGTAAGTGACCCTCGCACTGCCGCCGGGTTGTGCCGTGCCTGATGACGAGACCGGCCCGCTTGCCCAGCGGGTGCACCCTGAAGCGGCTCACCCTTATCGCACTCCATTTCAGCGAGATAGGGCGCGCGTGATCCATGCGCGCTCATTTCGCCGCCTGGCAGGAAAAACCCAGGTCTTCACCCACCGCTACTCTGATCATTTTCGCAGCCGGCTCACCCACACCATGGAAGTGGCGCAGATCGCGCGGGCCATCGCCAGTGCGCTGAAGCTGAACGAGGATATGACGGAAGCGCTGGCGCTGGTGCATGACATCGGCCACCCACCCTTCGGTCATGCCGGCGAGCGGGCACTGGACGAAGCCATGCGGGAATTTGGACTGAGCTTCGATCACAACCTGCACGCGCTGCGCATCGTCGAATACTTCGAAGTTCGTTATGCCGCCTTCCGCGGCCTGAATCTCACCCTCGGCGTGCGCGAAGGGATCGTCAAGCACTCACGGGATTATTCCGCAGCCGAACATCCGGAGCTCACCCCCTATTTCCTTGATCAACGACCTCCTCTGGAAGCGCAGCTTATCGATCTGGCCGATGAAATTGCCTACCTCACGGCCGATATGGATGATGGGATGGAAGCGGGGATGCTCCATGCACAAGATCTCCGCAAGCATGTGCGCATCTTCGACCAATCGTTGTCCGCGGCGGAACGCGAGTATCCCGCGGCTCCGGGAAACCTGCTCTCCAACGAAGCCCTGAAGAGGATGCTGAATACGCTGGTCGGCGATCTTCTCCGCGAGACTGCGCGACGGGTCCATGCCGCGGGTGTGATCACCCTGGAAGATGTTCGCCGCTCGCCACAGCGGCTGGCCGCATTTTCGCCGGAAATCGAGGAGCTCCGCCGCGAGGCGAAACAACATCTCTACGCTACGCTCTACAGCAGCGAGGAGTTGCAACGGGATCTGCAAGAGGCGGCTTTGGTGGTACGGAATATGTTTGCCCGCTGGGTCAACGATCCGTCACTGTTACCAACTGCCGGCCAGTCCCAGGTTGCCGGCCAAGGCGTGCCCAGAGTGGTCGCCGACTACATCGCGGGAATGACGGATAACTACATCCTGCAGCAATATGCCGATTGGACCAAGCACTAGAGCAGAACCCTGGGAGCATTTGCGTACGGAAAAACTCATTGAACGAAGGGCACGGGTTCAGCCGTGCCACATTGGGCCAAGACTGATGAGGGCTTCAGCCCCTAAGGTACGGCTTTCCAATGATTCAAGCCGAAAAACGTACCTCAGCGGCTAAAGCCGTCTCTCGCGTATTGCTTTTACGGCACGGCCGAACCCGTGCCCTTCGTTCGCGAGTTTCTCCGCTAGGTATTGCTTTCCTGCCCGGTTTAGAATTTTATCCGCAGCCTGAAGGCCGTACGTTCAGGAAAATGACGATTACAGGTTCGTAATCTGCATCGGGCTGAGCGTTCCGGTGAGGAGATCACGGAAGGCTGCGAGGTTTCCGCAAAACCTTCCCAACCTGTCCACATGTGCTTCCGGCTTGACGCTCCATACCAGGTTCTTCAGGCATGGGCCGACAATAAAGCGAAAGACATGTGACCAGGGAAAGGTTCCTTTGCGCGCAAGGTAGATCGGATTGGCCACTTGGGCGTAACCCATGCGCACTCCAGTCGTGCGGCCGATCTTGACGCTGAGGTGAACTCCGCACGCATTGGAGACGTGCACGATCGAACCAAATTTCGCCAACTGGCGCGAGAAATCCCAATCCTCGTACCACCCATACAGCGGAAGCGTCTCATCGAAACGAAGCGCATGCTCCCGGATGGGAGCCATGCGGAGACCCATGTTGCAGCCGTAAACACAGTACCTGGGACTTATCTGCTGCTCGCACTGCGCGCCGGTGTTGCCGGCGAGAATCGACCTGGCTTGCTCTACCGTGAGACCAGGTCCCTTCACATCGTCTGCCAACACCCTGCCGGTCGATGCCACTACCTCCGGGTTCTCCATAAAGAAGCGCTCGGTAATCTGCAGATAGTGTGGGTCAAGATAGAAATCATCATCGATAAAAAGCAGAATGGAGCAGTCCCAAGCCAGGCTAAGGATCGCATTACGCTGGCGGGTAAGACCCAGCTCCGCCCGGATGAACATCACGCGCGGAAATCGATCCGGCGCATCGCCCACATCCGCGGGCTCTGCGTACGCCACCACAATTTTGTCCGGCTGGCGTTCCTGCTTGGCTAAAAAAGCAATCGTCTCAGCGAGGATCGCGCAGCGCCCGCGAGTAGCGATGCCAACTACCAGGTTCGTTGGTGTATCCGCAATACTCAGGGGCTCTCGGCTTTTCATCGTTCCTTTCGTTGCTGCGCTTAGGGTGGTTTCGCGCTTACCCCGCTCCCCAGGGCGGAAGTTTGACCGGAACAGCCCATGGGGGCGCGCCCGGCACGTGAAGCTTTCTGCGATACACTTTCCCGCCGCTCGCAACATAGAGCGTATCGAAATCATGGCCGCCGAAACAGAGGCTGGTACCCGCGGCGTTACCGGGCAAAGGAAGAATCGCCGCCACACGTCCATTGCGATCGAAAACCTGGACTCCCATCCGCGTGGCAACGTAGGCCAGTCCGTCGCGGTCCATACCAATTTCAGCCGCACCGCTGTCGTCTGCCCACGCGGGAACATAGAAGTCGTAGAATGCCTCCCGGGCGTCGACTGTTCCGTCGGACCGGATACGGTAGCTCAACCCGGCGCGCGAGAGGCTCTGGGCGACAAAGAGCCAGAGGCCGTCGGGGGAGAGAGCCACCCCGGATGCTCCCTTGAGATCACTGTCCAACCGTATCTTTTCCCCGTTGGCCCGGATGAGCCATAGTTCATTTCCCAAATTGCCCAGCCGCGTCACAGCATAGATATCTCCGTTGTTACGAACCGTCAGGCTGCCGATGTGGAGCCCCTGGCCGAGCATTTTGGGTTGGCCATGCGCAACGCGGTCCATCACCTGGATGCCGCCCTCGGTACGGGTCACATAGACCCGCCCGTCCGCACCAAAGGCAAACGCAGCGTCCGCCGCGGGCTGACCGCATTGCGTCGGTTTCCCATCGGCATCAATCTCAGAAATCTTTGCCGCGCCCTGGGCCGGATAAAAAATCTGCCCCTGGGGATTTGCAGCCAGGCTGGTTACAGATGCGCAGTCATCAGCGGCAACCTGCCAATCCTCTCCTGGCAGCAGGATCGTCTTGAGTACCGGATTGCCGGGCTCCCCGGCGCGGATCGGCGCGGGCCAGTCTCTCCAGAGCCAACGCATCGCCTCTGGGAAAAGGGACGCAGCCTGGTTGCCGTTGTGTGTGCCCGCGCCCCAAGTGTGCCGAACATCATAGCCGGCAAACTCCAGCGCCCGATTCATGGTCTGGTTCGACATCCACCAATCGCCCATCTCCGGACCGCCGGGCCATTCATCGTGCACGCCGTCCTGCATGAAGATGCGCAGCGGTTTCGGATCAGTCTTGCGCACCAGGACGTAGTACTGCTCTCCGCCGCGCATGCCCACATAGGTGCCGATAGCGCTAAAGACCCGCCGAAAAGCATCCGGTCGCTCCCAGGCTACGGTGAAGGCGGCGATTGCGCCGGTACTTCCGCCGCCAATGGCGCGGTCGTTGGGGTCGGTCGAAAGCCTGATCGCGCGTCCCTGAGGAGTGGTGTGCCGCTCTACCGCGGGTATGACTTCCTCCATCAGGAAGCGGGCCAAGCGGTCACTACGGCTGTCGAATTCAAAACTGCGATCGAAGCGAGGATTATCCGGCGGGCTGGCCGAAGCTACGGATCCCGGAGAAACACCGATGGCGATGGTAACCGGCATCGCATGCTGGGCGATGAGGTTATCGAAAACGGTGGCGGCGTTGAAACCGAGACCGTCCAGGCCGACATAAACACAGGCCGGCTTGTCCCCTTGATACTCTGCAGGCACATACACCGTGATCGTCCGAGAAGTGTCCGGAAAAACCTTCGATTCTGTCAGCTCGAATTTGAAGGTAGTTCCCGCCGCTACGCCGGCAATTGGTTTCGCATCCGGAGGCAACGGATAGTTATCGGATGCCGGAGGAACACTCTCATCGATCGCGGGTGGCGCACCCGGCGTCTGGCAGAAAGCCGGCAGCGAGTCCAATAAGCAGAGAGAAATCAGCACCGCATATTTGCACCAGGATTTCATAAGGCCAGACCTTCCTTTCCCATCTCTAAGGCAGCGCATAGCCCAGGAGTTGCCCGCTCGCTTTGCCTTCGCAGCCTGAATCGTGGCTAACAAAATCGTCTGCGCCAGTACTGCAGCGGTAAAGAGCTACAAGGTTAAGCCCGGCAACAGGCTTTGCGTAACCGAAACCGTTGGTACCCTGGAGGTGAGAGCCTTCGCATGCAGCACCGAGAGAGATGAAGTAGTCCGTGGACCCGCTCTTACAACCAAAGAATGGGACAGTGGCGCCTTGCTGCGGACTTTCGTAGAGGTGTCCGAGGGTAGCTTGCATGGAAAAGCCGCCTTTGGGATCGATCCAACCTGTCGTAACCTCGTGCACGGTTTGATTGAAATATTGATTGAGCGCTCTCAATGGCTGCCCCGGCACCCACGCAGCCGTGCCTATATCCCAAAAGGCGAAGTTGCCGGAAACACCGACGGCGACAGGAGATGCGTTCCAGGGCGGCGGGGGATTGGAGATTGATGTGTACAGCGTTATGGTGGGATACGCACCGATATTCAGAGTGCCGTACGAATCGCGCAGAAAGCCGGCGATAAAATTCGACTCGTTGCCGGTGAGGTTCGTGTCAATGATCGTGACCAGCTGCCAAGGAGTGGCCCCGCTCAAAAGAGAGCTGTCGGGAATGCGGTACAACTGGATGCCGTATTGGCCGTATTCAGGCACCCCTCCGGTGGTCGATGGACTCCGAGTGGGTAGGTTGAAGGCGGCATACCAATAACCAGTCTGCGGATCAAAGGCCATGTCCCCCCAGGTCGGTTGCGGGTTGTTTGGGTCCAACCCGTTGGTAGTCAGGGTACCGACCGTCGTGAAGTGCACACCATCGCTGGAGATCGCTTCGACATGGTGGGTGGAAATATTGGAGTCTTCATAAAACATCCGGATGGCTGAGTGATGGTCGCTGTTATAGACCGCCGGTTGGCCTATGCCATAAGTCCCCTGCGTTTCCGGAGAGATGATCGGTTTGGGATATTTTTTCCAGTTGATTCCGTCGTTGGAGAAGGCAACGCCGATGCTGTTGTTTTCTCCCTGCAGAGAATCGGTCGCAACGTAGTACAGGGCATAGCTGTAGGTCCTGCCGTCGCCCAGCGGATTGGCGAAGGAGCCGCCAATGGTCTTCGGATTGCAGGTATATACGGAGTCCCACGCATACTGAGTTTCGCCAAGTACGGGCACTGGACCCTGACGCGATTTGTTCGTCAGGTTGATCGATTCGTATTGGATGGAGTCCGATATCTGGGTTCTGTCGGACGCGTTATCATCCGAGCCACACCACCATACCTGCACCACGTTGCCGGTTTGTATCACAGACGGAGAGTAATCGTAGATTAAGGCTCTTCCGGCAACCGACCCGGGCGGCAACGGGGCAAAACTGATACCGCAACCCGCGGCACCGAGTAATAAGGCCATCGCAACCACAGCTCTCATCAGCGCACTTGCTTGAGCCATGGGCCAGCTATTGAACCTTGCCCTGGGGCCGCAGTTTGCGCAGCTCCTGCGCACACTCCACGGCATTCAACGCACAAAGTTCAAGGTTGTCGGCAGAAGCCCAGAGCCACAAGCGTCGCGACTGGGAAACACCGTCCTCATCGAAGCGGATGCGGACGGAAACATCCTGGTCGCCGATGGAGTTGAGGTTGGCTGGAGCATCGGCATCGCCAAGAATGACTTCCACATGAGGTGCGGAAAGCGTCGCCTCAATCTGCTCCAGCGTCACCTGGCGCTCGTACTCGACCGCGATCGAAAACGTATGTCCATGGAAGACGGGCACGTGGATCAGCTGCAAGGAAAGCTGCGGCAACCGTCCACCGGATAACAGTGCATAGTGGCGCCGGATGCGGGCTTCGCTATCCGCCAGGCTGACTTTGGCGGCTTCCCCAAAAGCGGCGACGGTGTTGAAGGCTACCTGGACGTCGTATAGCTCGAGCGGGATACTCTGGAACGAAAGCAGCGCCACTGTCTGCTGGTGCAGCTCGTCCAGCGCCGCCTTTCCATACTCCGAAGCCGGCTCCATCACGGTCGCTGAGACCTGGCGAATGGCCCCAGCATGCTGCAAACGTTCGAGCAGGAGGGCGAGCACCAGAGCAGCGGGGTGCGCCGAAACAATTGCCGGCGTATGCAATGTCGGCGTGCCGGCAACTGCCGCTTCGCCCATCGCTTCCTGGACCCAGGGTGCGCACACCAGCACACCAGCTTCACCCTCCAGCGCCGCGGAAAGATCCACAATGCTGGAACCGGCCCGCTGCGCTGCCTGCCAGTGGCGGCGGGTTAACTCTGCTGTGCCCGCAAAAAACGTGAAGTCGATACGCTCAAACGATCCAGCCGTGATGGGTTGGATAAACGTCACCTCATCGCCCACCGCTTCCAGTTGTCCCAATGCTTGCTGGTCGTCCATCAGCGCGAACTCGGCGCTGGCAAAGCTCGACTCGGTGAGCGCTTCGTTGAGTTGCTTACCGCGAATCGAAGCGGCGCCAACAATCGCAATGTGGTAGTTGGTGGTCATCAACAGACTTGCCTACCAAGGCCTCTCATGGGTGAACGGGTGGTTGGGACGGAGGGTGCGAAGGGGGCAAAGGAGAGCCTGTTTCGCTGGGTGCAGCTGCATCAGGACTCATGAGAAGGCGGTTGGCGGCTTTATGGCGGCGCTGCCAGGAGTATGCGGCACGAGCGAAGATGCCGGAAAACATGTACGAGAAGGCCAGCAGAAAGAGAATGATCTGGGAAAAAACAAAGGTCGCGTAGATGCCCAGCCCTATAAGCACAATCCGTTGAAAGGGATGGCGATCGGTCAGATTGATTTCTTTCCCGCTCCAGAAGCGCCAGGTACTGACCATCAGCAGGCCGACCATGAACACCAGCAGCATCCACATGATGGCGACCCGCCAGTTGGGCACAGGCGTTCCGGAAAAGAAATGGACCACGGCGGCAATCACTCCGGCGGCCGCGGGAATGGGCATACCCACAAAATATTTTCGCCCCGGGCGTCCGGGGTTTTTGGGCATCAGGTGGGCGCCGATGTTAAAGCGCGCCAGGCGGCCGGCGCCGCACAGCAGAAAAAGAAAGCAGAAGAATGCGCCCCACTGCACCACGTGCTGCCGGCGCACGGGATCCATAGCCGTGGGCAGCATCTGGAAACCCCAGGTGAAGGCCAGGAGGCTGGGAGCGACGCCGAAGGTAATCACATCCGCCAGCGAATCGAGTTCTTTGCCGAAGTCGCTGGTGGTCTTGGTCATGCGCGCGATGCGGCCGTCGATGGCGTCAAAGGGGATGGCAAAACCGATGGCCAGGGCAGCATAGTCGAAATGCCGCGGCTCCTGCACAGATCCCTGCAGGCTTTGCATAATCGCGAAGTAGCCGGCAGCGATATTACCTGCCGTAAAGAGCGACGGCACGATGTACATGCCGCGGCGCAGCCGGCCCCTCCTTTTTACCCCCGGCAGACGGCCGCGGTCGGGCAGCCTGGAGGCGTTGGCACTCAAGCGAAACTCTCCGCAAGGACGTCGAGCGACCCCTCATCCTCCGCCGGCTGGATATCCGCCAACACCGAGGCGCCTCCCTTGACCCGCTGGCCCAGGGCCACACGGAGGTGGGCATGGCCAGGCAATATAACGTTCACCCGGGAGCCGAACTTGATCAGGCCGACACGTTGGCCTCGCTCTACAAAATCACCAGTTTTAAAGCGAAAGATGATGCGCCGCGCCAGAATACCCGCGATCTGGCTGAAGATCACATCGAACTCGTCCCCCTGCACGGTCACCACATTCTGTTCGTTGTTGGCTGACTCGGGATCGAGCGCATTCAGGTGCTTGCCTTTCTGATACCGGACATCGCGCACTGTGCCGGCAATGGGCGAGCGGTTGACATGCACATCGAAGACGCTGAGGAAGATACTCAAGCGGATACGCTCCCCATCCGGCGTTTGAATACGCGCGACCTCGGTGATTTTGCCGTCAGCGGGCGAGACCACTACGCCTGCCTCGATCGGTACCGGGCGCTGCGGATCGCGAAAGAACCAGAGGAAAAAGCATGCCAGCAGAAACGGTACGACTGCCCAGATCCAACTCCCGGTTACCAGCCATACCAGAACGGCAGCCGCGATAAACCCAAAACCATAGAAGTATCCGTCACGCACCATGTATGAGAACCAAACCCTTGCAGAATTATAGAGGGTGGCACGAGCTAGGTTGTGTCCTGGGCACGCAAGGGCGCCTGCAGCAGCACCGCGTCTTCAATTGGCGCAGAGTAATAGGCACGCCGGCGCCCCACGGCAGAGAAGCCATGGCGCTGATAGAGCGCAAGCGCGGCCGCATTCGATGCCCGCACTTCCAGCCGGATGTTGAACGCCCCGGCGTTGGCCGCCCACTCCTTACAAGCCCAGATCAAGGCGCTCCCAATGCCTTGCCGGCGATACTTTTCGTCCACGACCAATCCCTCGATTTCGGCCGGTTCCAGAGGTAAACAGCTGGCCACGGCAAAGCCGGCCAGGTGATTGTCGCTGAGGGCTACCACGGAGCAGCGGGTCAGGGTTGTGGGCGGGGTTGCGGGTGGGGCGGTTTGGGGGACGGCGGGCGGCGCTGGGGGCGGCATCTGCTCGTACTCGCGCCGAGTCCAGTGAGGGGCTTCGACGAACCTGGCGGCGAGCTTTACCACATTATCGATATCCTGCGCCTTCATGGCTCGGACGCTGACACTCATGTTGCAGCCCCTGCTCTGGCGAGACGGAAAACCTCGGCGTCGGAGCGACGAAGATAGTTTGCCTGCAGGGTTTCGACGTCATCGAACCTGCTCGCACGAAACCGGTCCATCGCAAAACGCAGTGCCTCGGCAGCATCGGGAGGTTGCACGTAGACCGGCCCGCAGATAGCCAGAGCAGCGCAAGCGCTAGTGGCTAACCCGGCGGCCTCGGGGGCAACGCTCTCGTCGCAAACTAATACTCCGGCGCCGGGCTGTTTGGCCAGGGCCACCGTCTCCGCCCCGCTCAGAAGCACCTCTCCCAGCTTATTGCCGTTCTGGTATTCACCCACGTAGTACTCACCCCGGCCCGCGTCCACGGCGGCGAGCACATGGGGCAGACCGCTGGCGCCGGCTAGCAGCGCCAAACGCGACACCGAGATCAGGGGGATGCCCGCACCTTCAGCCAGGCCTTTGGCCGTGCTTAGACCCACCCGGATGCCGGTGAAACTGCCTGGACCGTTCACCACTACGATCGCTTCGATATCCCGCACGGTTGCACGCTGGCTCTCGAGCATAGCGGCGATCTCCGGAATCAGGCGTGCGGAATAGGTGCGCACAGCAAGACTGGCGGTGGCGACAATCCCGATCTCATGCGCGCCTGCCACACCAAGAGCGACGCTGGCCGTGCTTCCGCAGGTATTAAGAGCTAGCAGCATAGAAAGAAGCCTTAGACCCCGGCAATCGGATCCTGGCAGATCTCCAGCAGCACGCCATTCGCAGCCGAGGGATCCACCTGAAAATGAAGCCGCCCTCCGGCGCCGATCTCGATTTCCTCGGAGATCAGCCGCACGCCGGCCTGCTTCATCTCCTCGAAGGCGCCGGAAATGTCGTCCACGTGGAGCGCCAGGTGGTGCAGGCCTTCCCCGTGTTGAGCCAGAAAATTGCCTAAGTCCGTCCCCTTATCCAATGGCTCGATCAGGCGTACACGGCTCTCTCCCAGCGGAATCATCACGCTGCGCACGCCCTCCTCTCCCTCTTCTTCTTCCAGCACCGTCAAACCGAGGGCTTCATACAAGCGCCGGGCCTGCTCAATATTGTTAACCGCAATGCCCAGGTGATCGATCTTTGCCATCTTTCTCTCCTCGTGTGAGTTTCCCTACTAATTCGGGTACCAGCTGATAAGGGTCCAGTTCTTTGAGCACGATCTGGCGACCGATCGCCGCCAGCGCCTGGTCGCTCAGGCCATGTCCGCGCACGGCGCGTAATAGTTCATGCGAGATCATTTCCATCACCCGGGCTCGCCAGTGTGCCTCCCGCCGGGCGGTAAGCCTTCCCTCTTCCGCCAGCCAGGACCAGAATTTATCGACCATCTGTTCCAGTTCTTCGATGCCGTCGCCCGTGGTGGCAATGGTTCGGACCACGGGCGGAATCCAACTCCCGTGTTGCGCTGCCAGCGACTGCAACGATCGCACTTCCTTTTCCAGCCGGTCGGCGCCGTCGCGATCGCTCTTGTTGACCACGAAAATGTCAGCAATCTCCATAATGCCTGCTTTGATGCTCTGCACATCGTCGCCCATGCCGGGAACCAACACGACAATGGTTACATCGGCCAGGCGCACGATATCGACTTCATCCTGGCCGACACCCACGGTTTCGAGCAGCAGGCGTTGTTTTCCGCTGGCCTCGATCACGGCGGCAACCTCCGCCGAGCTGTGGGCGAGGCCACCCAACGAGCCTCGAGTCGCCATGCTGCGCATATAAAAGCCTGGATCGCCATCGTGCTCGCGCATGCGGATGCGATCTCCCAGGATGGCTCCCCCGGTAAAGGGGCTGGTGGGGTCAACGGCAACCACTCCGACGGTCGTCTGTTGTGCGCGGTATCGGCCAGCGAGGCCGTCGACCAGGGTGCTCTTGCCCGCGCCCGGAGAGCCCGTAATGCCGATGCGCATCGCGGAACCGCCGTAGGGAAAGCAGCAGGAGAGAATCTGCCGTGCCGATGGCGCATCATTCTCCACCAGTGAAACCGCCCGCGCCAAGGCGCGTACATCCCCCTGGCGCATGCGCCTTACCAACTCCACGGCATCGCTGCTGTCGCTCCTCATCCCTCCTGATCATACGATTGCTGAAAAAACGGATATCGTCTTCAGGATCTTTTACAACAACGGACGACGGGTGAGAATTGAAAGTCGAGCTTCTTTACTTGTTGAGGATCTCGCGGGCGATGATCAGGCGCTGAATCTCGCTCGTGCCCTCGCCGATGGTGCACAGCTTGACGTCGCGGTAGAACTTCTCCACCGGGTAGTCCTTGATGAAGCCATAGCCCCCATGAAGCTGCACCGCCTCATCGCAAACCCTCACCGCTACTTCGCTGGCCATCAGTTTGGCCATGGACGATTCAAGCGTGGTTTTCTGGCCGGCATCCTTCATCACCGCGGCGCGCAGCGTGAGCAGACGCGCGGCATCGAGCTGGGTCGCCATGTCGGCTAGTTTCCATTGAATGCCTTGAAACTCCGAGATCGCCTTGCCGAATTGGTGGCGCTGCTTCACGTAGCGGCGAGCGGCGTCGAAGGCCCCGCGTCCGATGCCCAGCGAAAGCGCAGCGATGGAGATGCGGCCGCCGTCCAGAACACGCATGGAATCGATGAATCCCTCGCCCTCCTGGCCCAGCAGATTTTCGCCCGGGATCGCGCAGTCTTCAAAAATAAGCTCAGAGGTGTCGCTGGCGCGGAGCCCCAGCTTATTCTCTTTCTTGCCTGCGCGAAAGCCCGGAGTTCCCTTCTCCACCACGAAAGCCGAAAGGCCGCGCGTGCCCTTGCTCTTATCCGTAACCGCGATGATGACAGAAACATCGGCATAGTGGCCGTTGGTGATGAACGTCTTGTTCCCGTTCAACACCCAGCGATCGCCGTTGCGCACGGCGGTGGTGCGTGCGCTTCCGGCGTCAGAGCCGGAACCAGGCTCAGTCAATCCCCAGGCTCCAAGCCATTTGCCCGATGCCAGCAAGGGGATGTACTTGCGCTTTTGGTCTTCGTTGCCGGCCACAAAAATGTGGTTGGTGCAGAGCGAGTTGTGCGAGGCCACGATAATTCCGATGGAGCCATCGACCGCCGAAAGCTCTTCCACGGCAAGTGCGTAGTCCACATATCCCAGGCCTGCCCCTCCCAGTTCTACCGGAAAGATCACGCCCATCAGGCCCATCGCACCCAGCTTCTGCACCACCTCCAGCGGGAATTCGCTGGCCTCGTCCCAGCGGGAGAGATTAGGGGCGATTTCGCGCGCGGCAAACTCGCGAATCTCCTTGCACAACTGCTCCTGGTCCTCGGTCAAGGCAAAGGAATGTGTCGGGGTAAGGGTGCTGTCAGCTGCGTGGGCACTCATTGCGTGGGCTCCGTCGTCTGCTCGAAACGGGTGCGCTCAATCGAGTAAACTCTTGAGTTTATCACCCTGTCACTCATAGCACGCTGAGCGCTTGCTGCAAATCCTCGAGCAAATCCTCGGCATCTTCAATGCCTGCAGAGATACGCACCATGCCGTCAGTAAGACCGATTTTGGCCCGTCCCTCTTCGCCGAGAGCCGCGTGCGTCATGGTGGCAGGATGCGATACCAGCGTCTCCACCCCGCCCAGCGATTCGCCGACAGTGCATATCTTGAGCCGGCGCAGCACCGAATTGGCTCTCTCCAAAGAACCAGTCTCGAAAGTAATGAGCGCCCCGAAGCCGGACATCTGCCGCTGGGCAAGCTCATACTGGGGGTGGCTGGGAAGCCCTGGGTAAAACACGGCGGGGATCTTCGGATGGCGGGCGAGATACTCGGCGATGGCACCACCATTCAGTTCATGTTGCTTCATGCGGACAGCCAGTGTCTTGACACCGCGCAACACCAGAAAGCATTCGAAAGGAGAGAGGATGCCTCCGGTGCATTTTTGCACGAAGGCAAACGTTTCTTTGTGCTGCGGAGTGGTCCCCACCAGAACGCCCCCAAGACCGTCACTGTGGCCATTGAGAAACTTGGTGGTCGAGTGCATGACGATGTCCGCGCCCCACTCCAGCGGCCGCTGAAAGTAGGGCGACATGAAGGTGTTGTCGACGCTGAGATCAATCGCCTGCCCCGCACTACGCCGTTCATGGCAGAGGTCGGCAATGGCGCGAATGTCGGTGATCTGCATCAAGGGGTTGGTCGGGGTTTCAATATGCAGCAGCCTGGTAGTGGGCCGGATAGCCCGCCGCACCTGCTCCACGTCAGGTGGTGTCGACGTAAGTGAAAAGGATGCCGTAGTTGGCAATGATCTGGTCGAAGAGCCGCGGCGTTCCCCCGTAGACATTTGATCCGCAGATGACGTGGTCGCCGGTCTTGAGCATGGTGACCAGGGCTGCGATGGCCGCCATGCCGCTTGAGAAAACGTGCGCCGAAGCACCGCCTTCCAGCGACGCCAGGTTTTCTTCAAGAGCCGTGCGCGTGGGATTCGAAACCCGGGAGTATTCGTATCCGCGGTGCTTACCGATCTCTTCCTGGGCGTAGGTGGATGAGGCGTAAATAGGCACGTTGACCGCACCGGTTTCGGCATCGGCAGGCTGGCCGTCGTGGATGGCGCGGGTGGAAAAGCCGTGGCGCGTGGTG
The DNA here is from genome assembly GCA_963743365.1 of uncultured Acidobacteriaceae bacterium. GTDB lineage: Bacteria > Acidobacteriota > Terriglobia > Terriglobales > Acidobacteriaceae > PALSA-350. The sequence goes on along the minus strand of CAVUQE010000001.1, from coordinate 426,810 downwards.
CTCACAGACCACCCTCGAAGATCTTTTTCGAAAGGTAACGCTCGGCGGAATCCGGAACCACGGTGGCCACACGTTTCCCTTTGCCCAGGCGAACAGCGATCTGCACCGCTGCGTCCACCGCCGCGCCGCCACTCGATCCGGCGAGCACGCCTTCCTCTGCCGCCAGGCGAGTGACCATGGTGAAAGCCTCCGGATCTTTGACCATGACGACCTCGTCGCACCATTCGCGGTTGAAGGTCTGGGGGATAAAGGAAACGCCGATCCCCTCCACCTTGTGGTGACCGGGCTGGCCCCCCTGCAAGACGGAGCCCTGGGTCTCCACCGCTACGGTGAGAATGGCGGGGTTCTGTTCTTTAAGAAAGCGAGCGACGCCAGAGAAAGTGCCACCGGTCCCGACACCGGCGACAAAGGCATCCACCCGGCCCTCCATCTGCTCCCAGAGCTCACGGGCCGTGGTGTCATGGTGGAAGTCGGGATTGGCGGGGTTTTCGAACTGGAGGGCAGCAAACGAGCCCGGCGTTTCCGCGGCCATGGCCCGGCAGCGGCGGATGGCGCCGGACATAGCCTCTGCCTCCGGAGTGCGAATGACCGTGGCCCCAAAACCTCGCATGAGGATGCACTTCTCTTCGGCAAAGCCCTCGGGCACAAAGAGGACGACCTTGTAACCGCGATGCACGCCCACCAGGGCGAGCCCCACCCCGGTATTGCCGGCGGTCGCCTCGAAAATGGTTGCGCCCGGCTGCAGCAGGCCGCGCCGTTCGGCGTCCAGAATCATGCCTAGCGCGGCCCGATCCTTGACGCTCCCGCCGGGATTGAAAAGCTCAAGTTTTGCGTAAATATCGGCCGCCCCTGGCGGCACCACCCGGTGCAGGTGCAGCATGGGGGTGGACCCCATCAATTGCGTTATATCTTCGGCGACATGCAACGCGCGCGCCGCAACCTCACGAGTAATGGGGGACATAGGCCGAATGACAAGTGTACCAGCCGGAAATTAATTGGCTGACGCTGGTGACCCGTTCTGCGGCGCTACGCTCGCCTTCTTTACGTTGGGGTAGTAGCCGGTCTTGGTGCGAACGATCAGCTTGTTGTATCCCTTGGCCTTGGCTTCCACGTGAACCGAGCGGAAACCACCCTGGCTGATGGGCTTGGTGGAGTGATAACCGATGGTGTACTGCTCGCGGATATCCTTCGCAACCTCCCCGGCGATGGCATCCACCTGGTCCAGGTTCTTGGGAAAGAACGAAATACCGCCGGTCTCATTGGACAGCATCTCGAGCGCCCGCTTGGCGCGGTGAGCCTCCCGGCCGCCGCCAGTGTCGTCGTAAAGCAAGCCAATCGAATAAACGATCGGCCCCTGCAGGTCTTGAATGCGGCGCACGGTTTCTTCGAGAGTGGTGCTCGAAGCGTTGTCTTCTCCGTCGGTGATTACCAGCAAAACCTGCTTCGGGCGCTTGGCGTTCTTGGTCAGGTAGTCGGCTGAGGCCATGATGGCGTCGTAGAGGGCCGTGCCTCCCTTGGAATCGATATGCGAGAGGCCGTCACGCAGCTTGTTCACGTTGGAAGTGAAATCCTGGTCGATGTACGCCTCATCAGAAAAATTGACCACGAAGCTCTCATCATCCGGGTTTGAATAGTGCACCAAATCGAGGGCAGCTGTATTCACCGCAGCGCGTTTAGTGCGCATGGAGCCCGAGTTATCGACCAAAATTCCCAATGAAATAGGAATGTCCTGGTGTTGAAACGAGGTAATGGTCTGCAAGACCCCGTCTTCTGAGACTTTGAAGTCGTCCTTAGCCAGGGTGTTCACCATGTGCTGTTTGTCGTCGAGCACGGTGGCATTCAAGACCACTTCATCGACATTGCGCTGGAGGGTATATCTACCGTTATCACGGCCGATCACCGTGCCGCTTTCTGGCTGTTTGGGGGCGCCATTTCCCGTCCCATCAGGGGAAGCGACGGGGTCACGATCGACATTGAGCGGCTGCTGTTTCTCCGCCGGAGACTGAGCGGCAGACGGAGGAGGAGACACTTGCATCAGGGCCGGGAGCGGCGAGCTGCAAAGCAGGAAGATCGGAATGAACAGCCAACTACTGCAAGGGCGCATAGTATCCGGTACGGGCGTGAACGGTGAGCTGGGGCAACCCCTCGGGCGGAACCAGCTTTACCTTCAATTTACGCCACTTGCCGTCCCGTTTAATATCCTCAGACCTATACCCCAGCACGTATTGATTGCGTAACTCGGCACTGATCTTGGTAGCGATGTCGGCCATATCGGCGAGATCGTCCACCCGGAATAGCTGGCCGCCGGTCTCCTCGCTGACATCGTGCAGCAGAATCGGCCCCAACTGCTCTTCGCGCGTGGGAGCGTACTGGTCGAAGATCCCGATGGAATAGATCTGCACGTCCGACTCACGGACCACGGCGCGCACTTCGCTTTCTGTATAGCGGCTCCGGTTGTCGCCCCCATCGGAGACCACGAGCAGGGCCTTGCGCTCGTTCTTGGCCTGCTTCATCTTGTTCAAGCCAAAGTAGATGGCGTCCAGCAAAGCAGTGCGGTGCCCCGGCTTCACGGTCAGCAGGCGAGACTCGATGTTGTCTACATTGTTAGTGAAGTCGGTGATCAGCTCCGGCCGGTCGTTGAAGCCGATGACAAAAAACTCGTCCTGCGGGTTGGCCGTGCGCAGAAACTCCAGGATCGAATTCCGGGCGCGGTTGATCTTGTCGGTCATGCTGCCGCTCAGGTCAAAAATGATCCCGATGGAAACCGGAGCGTCCTCGGAGGAGAAACTCTTGATCTTCTGCAGAGCATTGTTCTCGTAGAGGAAAAAATCCTGCCGCTCCAGACCGGTGACCAGGCGATTGAGCGGGTCGGTCACGGTAACCGGCACCAGTACCAGGTTGACATCTACCCGGATACGCTCGTTGGGCCGCGCCGTCATGGCTTTCTTGCCCTCTAGCGGAGCGGGGGTAACGCTCGTTTTCGCGTTAGGGTCCGTCTTGGCGTTGGGATCTGCGGGCGCGATAGGCGCGGTGGGCGCCGGTGGAGGGGGATTTACGTGAACGTCGTTTAACGGATCCTGGGCCCGGCTAACCCCTGACAGCGTGAACCAGAAGGTTAGTAGGATGGCAAGCTTAACCGTCATCCACGCGCACAACCTTGCTTGAGTGCGGACGCTGTGTGAAAACCCGCGAATGGGCCCAGCGCAACCATTTATCCCCATTCTGCGCTCGCCAGAGAGCGCCATAATCCCAGCCCTCGTGTCTCCGAATTTCCTTGACAGTGGCGCCAGGCGAGGCATGGATGTGCGGCTTTCTGTGTGGAAAGCCACGTACGGTTCGACCGCCCCACCAAGTTCCACAGGAAATCCGGGATCCCAGTGTTCGTGAGCAGGATGGTAGCACGCCGGCATTAAACCTGCGTCCGCCTTTTTCAATGCGGATTTGATATGGCAATCGCTCATGGTGTTACCTCCCATGGGACGGGCAGGTCAGGAAGCGCCGGCGCGGCTGTTCTGGTCAGGTACAATCTGGCAGGTATAAGAGAGCAAAGCAATTGGCAGCGCAGACTTCGGTTGCCGATGTCCGGAGCTGGACCCCAAAAGCATGGCCCGCATTTACCCTTTTCGCGCATTGCGCTACAACCCGAGCCTGGTCCGGATGGAAGACGTAGTAACCCAGCCCTACGACAAAATTTCTCCAGCGATGCAGCAGGCTTACTACCAGCGAAGCCTATATAACCTTGTCCGCATCATCCTGGGGCTTCCCGAACTGTTTGACGAACCTGGCAGCAACGATGTCTACACGCGGGCGGCAAGAGATTTCGCGGACTGGCGCCGCATGGGGATTCTGGCCCAGGAAAAAGACGCCTGCATTTTCGCTTACTCACAGCGCTACACCGTGCCCGGCGGCGATGGAGAAATCCGTGAGCGGCGTGCCTTTATTGCCTTGGGCGAGGTATGTGATTACGGCCAACAGGTGGTTTTCCGCCACGAGCAAACGCTTTCCAAGCCTAAGTCGGACCGTTTGAACCTGCTGCGCGCCACGCGGGCCCACTTCGGACAGATCTTCATGCTCTATTCGGATCCGGCCCTCACCGCAGAAAAGATCCTGTTCTCCGGCCGCGCGGCGCCGGAGATCGAAGTGACCGACGAGTTCGGCGTGACCCACCGGGTGTGGAAAGTCAGCGATATGAGCACCATCAACATCCTGCTGGGCGCCATGGAGGACAAAAAGCTCATCATCGCCGACGGTCATCACCGCTACGAGACCGCCCTGGCCTATTCGCTCGAGCATACCCCGCCAAGCGTGACCCGGACAGAACGGAACCTGGCCAATACCACCCCCCAGCCGGCTTACCCGGAAGCTGCCGTGATGATGACCTTCGTCAACATGGACTCAGCCGGCATCACCATCTTGCCCACCCATCGGGTGGTCTTTGGGCTCAAGGATTTCTCCCCCGCCGCGTTTATCGAAACGGCCAAGAAATACTTCGAGATTCAGCCTGTGAACGCGGAGGATCCGGTCCAGTTGACCAAGCTGTTGGCCCGTCAACCGGGCACGGCGTTCATAGCCGCCACCCAGCTCGGCTACCACCTGCTCTCCGCCAAGCCCGAAGTAGTCGCCCAGGCGTTAAGCAAGCTGCCCGAGCGGCATCGCCGGCTGGATTTGGCGCAGTTGCACTCCCTGGTTCTGGAGCAACTGCTGGGCATTACCCCGGAAGCGATTCGTGAGCAACGGAACCTCCGCTATGTACGCGATGCCAGCGAAGCTACCGAGCAGGTCGCACGCGGTCAGGCGGACGTGGCCTTCCTGACCAATCCGATCACCCTGGGTCAGTTGCGTGAAGTTGCCTTTGCCGGCGATGTCATGCCCCAGAAGTCGACTGACTTCTATCCCAAACTGCTGAGCGGCCTTGCCATCTATGCGTTGGATTGAGGGGCTCTGCTGCCTCGCAATAGGTTTTGTTCTGGCGCCGCTGCTGGCCGGTGCCCAGACAACTCCACCGCCGCCACCTCCGCCGGCACCTCCGCCGGCCCAACCCTCCGTTGTCAAAACAACGCAGCGCTTTGGGGTGGTGATCGACGCTGCCCATGGGGGCAACGATAGCGGCGCACGTTTGTCTGACCACTTGCTGGAAAAAGACCTGGTGCTGACGCTTTCCGTGAGGTTGCGCTCTACTTTGGCCGCGCATGGCATTTATGTGGTCACCACGCGGGAGTCCGATAGCGCCATCCCGGCCTTAAACCGCGCCGAGGCGGCCAACCATGTAGGAGCGGCCGCCTGCATCACCCTGCATGCCACTACCAGCGGCAGCGGCGTGCATCTCTTTACCTCGTCCCTGACGCAAATCCCGCTCACTCGATTTCTGCCCTGGGACACTGCGCAAGGCGCTTATGCCGAGCAGAGTTTGCGGCTCGCCTCGGAGTTCGACTCCGCGCTGACGCATGCGGAGATTCCGGTGACCTTGGGTCGCACGGCCTTGCAGCCCCTGGACAGCTTCGCCTGCCCGGCGGTAGCAATAGAAGTGTCGCCATTGAACGTCTCCGGAAAAGTCACCGCGCTTTCTGACTCTGCCTACCAGGATCGTCTTGTGGCGGCACTGGCCGCAGCCGTCGAACAATGGCAGCGAGACTGGAGGCAACAACCGTGATCTCCCGCGGACAGCGCATCCTGTTCTGGACTCTCCTGGTCAGCTCGGTGGTGATGTCGGTGGTCTTGCTGCGCATGCGCGAGCGGGCCATGGACCGCCTGCTCTCCTCTGCCGAGAGCATGCCGCTCAATCCGTCGGCCGGCCGCCCGGCGCAGAGTGTAACCATGATGATTGCCAATGATATGGATGGTTCGCTGCAGCCCGCAACCCAAAACCTGGCCCTGCCGGTCGATGGCAACGCGCGCGCCCACGTGATCCTGCAGCACCTGATTCTTGACTACGCGCGGCCCAGCAGCAAGCACCCGATTGCAGCCAACAAAGGCGTGAACGGGATCTTCTTCATGACTCTGCCGCTCCAATCTAATCAAGTCGTGCCAGACACGGAAGCCATCGTCGACCTGAGTTCATCGTTCGTCGCCGCCCACCCTTCCGGCATCGAGCCGGAGACGCTCACCCTGCTTTCCATCCTCGGCACGCTGCACGCCAACTTTCCCCAGATTTCGCAGGTGCGTTTCCTGGTGGATGGGCAACCGCGTGACACGCTTGCCGGGCACGCCGACCTGACCCGTGTCTATCTGGCTACCGATGCTCCCGGAGTGAAGCACCTGTGAAAATAGGCGTATTCGACTCTGGTTTTGGGGGCCTGACTGTACTGCGAGCTTTGCTGCCCTTGCTGCCGCAAGCGGAGTTCCTCTACCTGGGCGACACGGCGCGGCTGCCGTACGGCTCAAAGTCGCGCGCGACCATTGTGCGCTATGCGCTTTCCAGCACCCGTTTTCTGCTCGACCAGGGCGCGGAATTTCTGGTGATCGCCTGCAACACCGCCAGTGCGCTGGCCTTGAAAGAGATCCGCGAATCGACCACCGTGCCGGTTGTGGGCATGATCGAGACCGGCGCCAATGAGGCACGCAGCCAGTCAAAGACGCGCGACATCCTGGTGATCGGAACGGATGCCACCATCTCCAGTCATGCCTATGCCGCAGCCTGCCGGGAGCGAGGCCTGCGCGCCATGGAAAAGGCCTGCCCTCTGCTGGTCCCGCTAGTGGAAGAAGGCTGGGTCGATCACCCGGTCACGCAGGAGGTAGTCCGCATTTATCTCACCGAGCTGTTGCAGCAGGCCCAGGAGTCGGATCTTGACCCGGACACGCTGGTGCTGGGATGCACGCACTATCCGTTGCTGCGACCGATGATGGAAGCGGCGCTTTCGCCCGCCATCCGGGTGATCGATTCGGCCCAGGCAACGGCAAGCCAGGCAGCGCAGCAACTGGCCGGCCATCGCTTCGCCGGCCGACACACCGGAAACTCAGCCTGCAGTTGCCGCTTTTTTGCGACCGACTCAGTGGCCAAGTTTCGTAATCTCGGCACGCGTTTTCTGGGCAGTCCGATTCACGAGGTCGAACTAGTGGACCTGGGTGGCTGATATATCCTTAGTCTCGTTGCATGGAGAAAGAGGAGCAGTCAATGACGGATCTTAAGGGTCAGACGGCAGTGGTATTTGGTCTGGCAAATAAACGCAGCATCGCCTGGGCAATTGCGCAAAAGCTGGCCGGGGCCGGGGCACGGATTGCCATCTGCTATCAAAACGAACGCCTGCGGGTCGAGGCCGAGGCGCTCGCGGGCGAGCTGCCCGATGCGGCTATCTTTGAGTGCGATGTTTCGAGCGATGAGCAGATCGACAGGGTCTTCGCGCAACTGAAGGATCGATATGGCAAGCTCGACACGCTGGTGCACAGCGTTGCCTTTGCTCCTGCCGAAGAGCTGCACAACGATTTTCTGTTGACCAGCCGCGAAGGCTTCCGCGTGGCGCACGAGATCAGCGTTTACTCCCTGATTGCGCTGAGCCGGGGAGCCGCTCCGTTGATGACGGATGGCGGCAGCATCATCACTATGACTTATCTCGGATCGCAAAAGGTAGTGCCGCGCTACAACGTGATGGGCCTGGCCAAAGCGTCGCTTGAGGCTGCGGTGCGCTATCTTGCTGCTGATCTGGGGCCGAAGAAGATTCGCGTCAACGCTATCTCTGCAGGCCCCATCAAGACGCTGGCTGCAAGAGGCATCGGTGGGTTAGGCGAAATGCTTAAGGTGCATGCCGAGCGTTCGCCCCTCAAGCGCAACGTGGAGCCCGCAGAGGTGGGCAATGCTGCGTTGTTCCTGGCTTCGGATCTGTCGTCGGGGATAAGCGGAGAGGTGCTGTACGTGGACTGCGGCTACAACGTGATGTCCTTCAGCAGCTCGGAATTAACACGCAGCTAGTAAACGTTCTGGTAGCCGCAGCTCCGATGCTTTGTATCAGGGCACGACTTTAGTCGGGCCGTAAAACAAAGCATCGGAGCCGTGACTACCAGGAATTGAGTGAATGGACCCGTTAATTTCTAGCTTCGCGTTGCCAGCGACTCGGCCTGCAGGGTCACCAGCTCCGTTAGATCCTTCTTTTCCAGGCCGTGCACTTCCTTGTTGAACGCATCCACCTTGCTCGACCAGTTCATGGAGCAGAACTTCGGTCCGCACATGGAGCAAAACGCTGCTTCCTTGTAATAGTCGTCAGGCAGCGTCTCGTCGTGCATGGAGCGCGCCGTCTCCGGGTCGAGGGACAACGCGAACTGCTTATTCCAGTCGAAGGTGTAGCGCGCGTAGCTGATCGCATCGTCGCGGTCCTGCGCCCCTGGACGATGCCTGGCGACGTCGGCTGCATGCGCCGCGATTCGATAGGCAATCATGCCGTCCTTCACATCTTTCTCATTGGGCAACCCCAGGTGTTCCTTGGGCGTGACGTAGCACAGCATAGACGCGCCATGCCAGCCGATCATCGCCGCGCCAATCGCACTGGTGATGTGGTCATAGCCCGGTGCAATATCCGTCACCAGCGGGCCCAAGGTATAGAACGGAGCACCGTCACAGAGCTCCACTTCTTTTTCCACCTGCTCCTGGATCTTGTCCAACGGCACGTGACCCGGGCCTTCAATCATCACCTGCACATCGCTCTTCCAGGCCGTTCGGGTCAACTCGCCCAAGGTCTTCAACTCGGCAAACTGCGCCTCGTCGCTGGCGTCGGCAATGCAGCCCGGCCGCAGACCATCTCCCAGGGAAAAACTCACGTCGTACTTGGCCATCACCTTGACGATGCGATCGAAGTGTTCATAGAGAAAATTCTGGCGATGATGATGGGTCATCCACTGGGCCAGAATCGCCCCTCCCCGGCTGACAATGCCGGTGATGCGCTTGGCCACCATGGGCACATACTGGATCAGCACTCCGGCGTGTACTGTAAAGTAATCCACCCCCTGCTGCGCCTGCTCTTCAATCACTTCCAAATACACATCGATGTTCAGATCTTCGAGCTTCTTGACCCGGTTCAGTGCCTCATAGATGGGCACCGTGCCGATGGGCACCGGACTGTGGCGCAGAATCGCCTCCCGGATCTCTGGGATATTCCCGCCGGTCGAAAGGTCCATCACCGTATCGGCGCCGAAGTTAACCGCGGTGTGCAGCTTATCCAGTTCTTCGCGGATATTCGAAGTCACCGCGGAGTTGCCGATATTGGCGTTGATCTTGCACTTGGTCGCCACCCCGATCCCCATCGGTTCCAGCTCCGGATGGTTGATGTTGGCGGGGATAATGAGCCGTCCGGCGGCGATCTCATCCCGAATCAGCCCCACCGGGAGCTTTTCCCGCTCGGCAACGAAGGACATCTCTTCCGTAACCTGGCCGCGGCGGGCAAAGTGCATCTGGGACATGTTGCTGTCGCCGGTTCGAGCCGCTTCGAGCTTCCGCTTTACGATCCACTCCGCGCGCGGCTTCAGAATTTCGTGCGTCGGGTTGACCGCCGCCTCATGGTTGCCGTTTCCATTGCTGCTCATAGTCGAATCGCCTCTTTTTAGGGAATTAGATGTGGATTGGGGTCATTATGGGATCGATCAGCGCACTCGAGTCGATTATACGTTCAGATGCCGAATAGCCGCGCTTGACGGGAACGATCTAGCCTCCTACCCTTAGAGGTGCGATGAAGATCCGTCCGCAGGCACTCAAAATTGGCGCCGCAGTGGTTATTGTGCTGGGCACCATTATCTATCTCTCGGTGACCGCGGCCCAGGCGGACAAGAGCTACTACGTCACCATTAGCGAATTGCACGCCATGGGCAACAAGGCCTACACCCGTCATCTCCGGGTAGCCGGTGACGTGGCTGCCAATTCCATCGAGCGCAGCGGGACCAACGCAAAATTTGTGCTCACCGAGCAGGGTCACACGCTACCGGTCAGCTACCAGGGTATTGAGCCACCGCCGGACACCTTCAAGGACGGTTCGCAGGCGCTCGCCATGGGAACGTACGGGCGGGACGGTGTCTTCCATGCGACCGAATTACAGGCCAAGTGTGCTTCCAAGTATGCAGCCGCCAAGCCCGCACCCAACACCGCTTCCCTTAAGACCCCAGCTCCTGCGACACCGGCCAGGTAGACCCCGAGCCATCCCACTCTATACTTCTCCCAGATTTCCTGTGGGGTTTGTTGGCGTTGACGAACTTCATGCGGCTTTCCTTAATGAAAGCCGCACCCGCGGCCATGTCAGGGGCAGCGTACAGGAAATCCGGGGAATGGGATGGCATCCACGTTAGCGCAACTCGACCAGGTATCGCGCCTCTTTGGACGCTTCGCAGCGCTGCGTAAAGTTTCTGTCAGCCTCGCTGCCGGCCGTTGTTACGTTCTGCTGGGAGAAAATGGCGCCGGCAAATCGACCTTGCTGCGGGTGCTCGCCGGGCTGCTGGAGCCAACCCTGGGCACCGCCCGCATCTTCACCGCCGGCAAAGCGGAAGAGATTGCCGAACAACGGGCGCGCATCGGCTACATGAGCCATGCCCCGATGCTTTATGACGAGCTCTCGGCCATGGAGAACCTGCGCTACTTCGCCGGCCTTTACCGCACGTGCTCTTGCCTCACGCCGGAAGAGGCGTTGCGTGCGGTAGGACTCGATCCTGCGCTCACCCGTCCCGTCGGCCAGTACTCGCAAGGCATGCGCCAGCGTACTTCCCTGGCCCGGGTGTTGCTGCCGCAGCCCGAACTTTTGCTGCTGGACGAGCCTTTCTCCAATATGGATGCCGCCAGCGCGGGCAAGATGGTAGCCCTACTCAGCCGCCTGCGCGGCGCAAACCGCACCGTCGTACTCACTACCCACCAGAGATCGCTCGCCGAACCTTTGGCTGACTACTTCCTGATGATGGAAGCAGGACAGCTGGTTTCCACCACCGAGGGGCCGGCCCTCCGCGCATGAAGACCAACGCCGCCCGCATCCTGGAAAACCTGGCCATCCCGTATACGCTGCAGGAGTACGAAGTCGACCCCGAGGACCTCTCGGCTATAGCCGTAGCGCGAAAGATTGGCCTGCCGGTGGAGCGGGTCTTCAAAACCCTGCTCACCACCACCGGCCCTGATCAATATGCCTTTGCCGTAATTCCTGGAGACGCGGAGCTGGATTTCAAGAAGCTTGCCCGCGCCGCGGGAGTACGCAAAGCCGAGATGGTCTCGCTCAAGGACGTGCAACCGCTCACTGGATATATCCGCGGCGGCGTCACCGTCTTTGGCGCCAAGAAGGACTTCCCTGTCTTTGCGGACGAGACCATCGAGCTCTTCGATTTCATTTCGGTTTCGGCCGGCCAGCGCGGCGTCCAGATCCTGCTCGCTCCCCAGGATTACCTGCGCGTCGCCAAGGCTACGGTGGCTGACCTGACCAAGGATCAGACGCGCCTGTGAGCTATCTCCTCATCCATCTGGCCAAAGATCTGCGCCTGGAGTGGCGATCGAAAGACGCCATTAACGGCATGCTCTTCTTCGCTTTGCTCGTGGTGGTGCTTTTCAGCCTGGCTTTCGATCCGACGACGGCGATCTCGCGCCAGATTGCCGGGGGAATCCTTTGTGTCGCGACTTTATTTGCTTCTGTGACTGCGCTCAACCAAGCGTGGTCGCGCGAACTGCGCCACCAGGTGCTGGATGCGCAACGCATGGCGCCCGCCCCGGCTTCCTCGCTCTTTCTGGCCAAGGTGATTGCCAACTTTATTTTCGTGTCCGTGGTGCAGATCATTCTGGCGCCTCTCTTCGCCATCTTTTACAACCTGCATCCGGTGGGACAAGCCTGGTTATTGCTGTTGGTTCTGCCGCTGGGAACCTGGGCGCTGGTGGTGAATGGTACCTTCTTTGCCGCAGTCTCGGTTCGCACCCGGAATCGCGAGTTGCTGCTTCCCTTGCTGCTCTTTCCTATTTTCATTCCTGCGCTTTTGGGCATGGTCGAAGCGACGACCGCCATCCTGGTGGGTGATTCCGAACCCGGACTCTGGATCAAGCTTCTCGCCGGCTACGATGTCATCTTCACCACCGTAGGCCTGCTGCTCTTTTCCACGGTCCTCAATGCGGAGTGAAGAACTCAGCAGACTCCTACATCCATCACGGTTTCATAACCGTCACAGCGTAGTCCGCTGTCTGCGAGCCGTCGGGCGAAGCTACGTGGACCGTGACCGGAGTCGACTTACCCTTGAGCGAAACAGCATTGGGCTGTCCAGCTTTGGCTGGTTGTCCATTAATCGTAAGTGCGCTCGATCGTGAGGACGTCGGCTCAACCAACACCGACGCAGAGGAGCTGTTTTTGGCCAGGGTCGCAGTGTACGTCTTCACATTAGGTGAAAAGGCCGGCTTCAGCACCGCGCCGTTGAAATCGAGCAGCGTAAGGCCGGCAATCTTGTCGACGGGAGCCGGAAGGTAATGGGTCTTGTTGACATTGATCGCGACCCAGTCCGGATCATGCATGCGATCGCCAATGGTGACTTGCAGAAAGCCGGCAGGACGGTAGGACGGTACAAGGACCGCGTCTCCCTTATCCATTAACGATTGCAAGGCCGATTGCAGGTTGTCGAGATACTTTTCGCCGATCAACGGGTGATCGTTGTGACCGGTCATGATATGAGTGACCTTGCCGCGGAAATATTCCCTGGTGGTCTTTACCGTGGCCAGATACGTATCGACCGGGGCCTGGCTGAACTGAAGCCAGAGCGCGTCGGGAATGGTCGGCGAGTTGCTGCCGAAAGAGTCGCCGGTGAAGAGGTTGCCGTTCTTCTCGTCAAAGATCACGATCGACCCAGGGGTGTGCCCCGGAGCGTCGTAGATGACCAGCGAACGGTCGCCGAGGTCGACACGGTCGCCGTTGTGCACCGACAGAAGATTCTTCGCAATCACATCATCGGCAATGCCGCGGCTCTTAAGCAGACGCTCCGTCGCCGGCCGGTCCGCTTCCCCGATGCGTTCCACCGTGTCGGCGATGAACTGATCGGCCTGTCCAATATGATCGCCGTGGCTGTGGGTGAAGATGGGCACGATGGGCAGGCCCTCGGTGTATTGGGAAAGATACTCGCGCAGTTTGCCCCGACCCTGGCCGCTATCGATGAGCGCGTAAGCCTTCTCCCCTTTCACTAAAAACATTTTGTCGTTATCAGAGTCGCGGATCATGCGCACGCCGGGCAGGATCTCTTCCGAGACGTAAGAGGTGTAGTCCCGCCGATCCACGACATACTGGAAATTGGCGATGGCGCTGTTGGTGTGCCCCTCGTCCATGGCGACAGCGCGGATGGTGTAGCCGGCCTTCAGACCGTGATCGCCGTCGTAGATACCCCCGATAAACAGCACTTGCAACGGATCGTATACCGGACTTTTTGACGTCGGCCTGCTGCCGTCCCAGGTGTAATGGATGGTGGCGTGGGGATCAGCATCCATCAAAGTGACGGATTCCGTAGTGGGAAAGGTGCCGGGCTCAGGAAATGCGGTTGGAGGGTCCAGCTTGGGGCCGGACCCTTGCGGCTCGGGGGGCCCAAACTGCGCGTGCAGAGAAGGGGCGATGCAGAGAAACGTAACCAGCATCAGTCGACGAAACAAGGGTGTGCCTCCAAAAAGAAAACCGGCCATTCGTACATCCCCACAATTACGACTTCGTCATTTTCAGCTTGTATACCCGGTGCCCGTTTTCCCAAACCAGGGTATGGAAGAGCTTCGGTGTCGTATTGGCCTTCAATACGGTGAGCGTCTCGCGAGCTACGCACTTACCCGCAAGCCTGGCTGCACCCGGATTCCCACCCTGGGAGATGCCCGCGCCGTGTCCGTCGGTGCAGGAGCAGTCGCTGCCAAAGAACAACTTTGTCTTTGTGCCGCTTGAGAAAATCGGCGGTGAAGGAAGGATCGCGCGTGAGCGCGTTGTTGCCGGAGTTAGCCGAAAGATCTGCGAAGAGGTTTGGATAATCAGAGAGCCATTTGTCGGTAATGCCTCCGCGCACGATGGGCGTTCTCGGGTAGTCCTTGTCGTTGGCATAATCCGCGCTGACGTTGGCCCAGAATGCATCGCAATGTCCGACAAAGGTAGTCTTGGGAAACTCTTTCAGGACTGCGTCGAAGCGCTTGAAACCGGTGTTGAATACGCCTTCGGTGGGTGTGTGCGGTACCTCCTGAAAGTGGATGGTCACGGGCACATCGAGTTCGGCGGCCGCCGCATAAAGCCGCTTCATCTCCGGCCCATCGGCCTCCACATGAAATTTCACTTCGCCGAAGCCGTGGGCGCCGGCCTTTACCGCCTCGGTTAACAGCTTCACCGCGTCGGGCGCCGAGACATTCGTGCTCACGGAGTAGCCGGCAAACCGGGTCGGCTCCTGGGCCATGAAGCGTTTGCAGTCGTCGGCCCCGGTGAGCCGCGCGAGCATATAGGCCGCCTGACAACCGGAACCGTTCAGATGAGCAAGGTTCGCCTCGATAGTAGGCCGGGGATGGAAGTGACAGTCGATCACCGGACTACCCCAGAGGTTCGCTGTCTCCGGCGGCAGCTGCGCCTTGACGATACGCCCCGCCGCGACCACTACCATGGAAGTAAGAAATGCTCTTCTATTGATTCCCATTGAGACGCGCTCCTTTGCGCGATTCACTCCCGAGAGAGTATAGCTGCCGCTCTCCGTTACTTGTCGTTGGCCAGAATCAGGTTCATCAGTCCACCATCGATGGCGGTCTCGGCACAGCCCGGTTTCAGGCGCGAGCTTAACACCTGGAAAGTATTCGCATCGAACGACGCGTCGTCGGGAATATAACCGGAGTTCGCCATTCCGTTGGCCAGCGTCACCATGACCGTGTTTGCCATAGGCGATTGTTCTTTCAACCGTCTGCCAATGGTGTTGTACAGCTCCGCGTCGACGGAGGCCAGCGCCACGTCTCCGATGCGGAGCACGCCCAGGCGGATGTGGACCGGATCACCATCCTCATACTTGCCGGGAGTGCCTTCACGCACGTTGTCGAGCCGGTGACGGCCGGGACAGGTTGCCATATCCTGGCCGGCGGAGATGACAGGATCGGTTTCCATCCTGGTGGTGTTGGTCATCACACGAATCACCTCTTCGCCGAGAAGCACGCCCTCGCTGTCCATCACCCGTTCGAGCGCATCGCGAACGGCCGGGTCCAGCGGATGCTCCGTCACCTTGCCGTCGCGCAGCGGCGCCTCCACCTTCTCACGCGTAAGCACGTTGCCAGTGATGGGCACGCCGCTGCGCGATGCCAGAGCATTGGTTGCCGCGCGCAAGTAGAGCGGATTCTGATCGCCTGACGCGCCCTGGACAAAGACCGCGACCATTTTGTCGCCATAGGCCTGCTCGACGTAGCGTGAGGTGGCTCCGGCGAAATCGGCGCTGGTGAACCCTGCCAGGTATCCGTTTATGGGATGCATAGCGTAATCGATATAGGCTGCAATGGGCTGTCCTTCCGGCGTCTCGAACTTCAGGACCGCAACGGTCTTGTCGGAAGATCCGTTCAGGTTGGGGCCCTGGGTCCACAAGCGGGTCGCGGGGTCGATCACATCGCGATTCACGTTGAGATAGGAGAAGCCGGTGCCGAAGCCCATGCGTGCCGGCTGCAATTGTGTTTTGGCCTGCTTCACAACTTCGAGGATTTGGCCCACGATTGGCGGCGGGGGGGCATTTGGGTCGGGGTGAAACATGCCCGGACCTGGGCCGCCCGGTCCCCATCCGCTGTGGGTGTGCGTGGCCGACATGATGATGTTCGGTATCGGGCAGTCGAGTTCTTTGGCAATCTGTTTGGATGCCGTAGTCCAGACAATTTCTGGAAGCCCGGCCTGATCGGCGCCGATCAGTGCGGCGCGTGCCGAGCCATTGTCGAGAACGATGGCTCGCACATACAACCGCTCATGGGCGTACTTGCCGCTGGGTGGCTGGGCAGGGTCAGCCGGCGGTGTTATGTCGATCCGCGCGGCGCCGACACGGAGAGTGGCCGCCAGGGATGTGGCCGGTACAAAGCCTAGGTTCAATGCCAGCAAACTGGGCAGAACAAACTTTCGGTTGATCATGGGTGTGCATCTTTCTGTATTTCGGTATGGGCGCCGACAGTTTGGCTCCATCGGGCATCTCTAGTCCCCACGTGCCCGGCGGCGCATGGAGCGGCAGACTGGGAGGAAATAGAGTGCGCAACAGCGGGAAGGGTGAGAGCAAACGCGCAGGCGACCAGAGCGAATAGACTCTTCAAGCGAGATCGACCTCTTGTCGATGGGGGGATTACACCGCTCGCACAACGAGTCCACAAGGTACTTCCGGTATCGTCGCCGCTCCGATCGGCAACATTCCCCGAATGTGTAGCTTATGCGGCGGCCGGCGTCTCTGTATCGCGAGGTATGATACTGCTGCCCAGGCAAGAGGTGATCCGCCGCCAGCCCGGGCCGTCGCGCTCTCTATACCGGATCAGAGTCCTGGGCGGTGCTCAACGCGACCGAGAATATGCCAAAGACTTGTGGGATCATAAGAATAGATGTTGGGTGAAGAGATAGCAGGGGGAAGAGCTTGCGGACGCCCGAGAGCCAAGTGAGGGATCCTGGTGAGCCGCAACCCACTTCCAATGAGGCGGGCAAAAATCACTCGTCGCCAGCCGTAGATGCCGCAGCCGTGCGCGCGCAACTGGAACGAATTCTCCTCAGTGCCCCATTTCGCAACAGCAAGCGGTATCCCGCGTTTCTCCGCTACGTGGTGGAACAGGAGTTGAGTGGTGCGTCCTCTGAGTTAAAGGAGCGCACGATTGCCATCGACGTCTTCGGCAAGGATCCGTATTACGACCCGGCCGCGGATCCTGTGGTCCGTATCTCGGCGGGGGAAGTTCGCAAGCGGCTGGCCCAGTACTATCAGGAGGTCGCGGATCCAGCCCAATTGCGCATCGAACTGCCGGTTGGGTCTTATCGCCCGGAGTTTATCGCCCCGCCCCGCCCGGTAGCTTCTGTATTGCCCATACCAACGGCTGCGCCTGCATTGGAGCAGATCCGCACGGACGACGCGCCACCAGCGAAAAAGAATCGAAGGCTTGTGGCGGCCAGCGTTTTAACGCTATGTGTGGCTTTGACCGCATTGATTTGGGCTTTCGTCGCCAGCAGGCCGACAGCGCTGGATCTATTTTGGCGTCCAGTGATCCAGCAGACTCATTCAGTGATGCTGTGCCTGGGACGGAGCAACTTCCGGCCCGGGGATCAAGCGGCCGGATCGTGGCATGCGGCAGATCCGCATCAGGTCGCTGTAGCGTGGTGGGATGCGGAAACACTTGCCCGTCTGGCTGGGTTGGTGCAATCGAAGGGCGCTTCGCTCTACCTCTTCCGAGAGGATGAGGCGACCTTCAGCGACTTCCAGCAGAGGCCGGCGGTTCTGATTGGCGCTTACAACGATCAGTGGACGCTGGAATTGATGTCTCGCATGCGCTATACCTTCCAGCGGACAGATAGGATCCAGTGGATCGCGGATCGCGACCGTCCCTCGTTCCAGGATTGGAAAAACGACCTGGGCCAAACAGACGCGCAAGGGAACCTGGCGCTCAAGCAGGACTACGCCATCATCTCGAGAGTCGAGAATCCGAGAACGGGATTCATCACAGTTACAGTGGCCGGCCTTTGGGGCTATGGAACACTGGCGGCGGGACGCTTCCTCACCGACCCGCAGTATATGCAGGACTTCTGCAAGCGCACCGGTTTCAAGCTTGATAAAAACAATATGCAAATTGTGATTGGCACCGAGGTCATTCAAGGAAAGCCCGGGCCGCCCACGGTTCTAGCCGCTACTTCCTGGTAAAGGCCGAAGTATCATACCTCTCGATACATACGCTCCTTTCTTAGTTACCGAAAACCCCGCTTCCCACAAACCTCACATTCCAGGATCGTTGTCTAACCGGTAAGGGACGCTACTGCAAGTACCTTGTGAAGCTTGGGCGGCGCGGATGTAATGCGCACATGCACGAAAATCCCCACAAGGAGAACACGGTGAAACGAACTCTAACCATTTGTTCGCTATTTTTCCTCGCATTCGGCTCCATGAGCTTTGCCGCCAATCAAGAGTCCGGCTCAGTAAGTTTTCCGAGTCCCGTTCGCGTCGGCACAAACAACTTACCTGCAGGAACGTACAAGGTTCACTGGCAAGCGGGTTCGAGCGACGCTCAAATCATGCTTGCCGGCAATGGACATCAGATTACCGTTCCGGCAACCGTCGCTCCCGGCAACGGCCCGGACCAGGTTCTCGAACATCGAGACGGCAGCACCCAGGTTGTCGATGGGTTCACCGTGAAGGAAACAAACTTCACCCTTAAAACCCCGTAGTATGGCCCCTTCTGCTTCGGCGCCGGACGATATCCGGCGTCGAAGCAAACCGTGAAGAAAAACAGGAGATTTCGCATGACTCCCAAAGCACTTTTCGCAACCCATACCGGCTCTGACAGCACAAGTATTGGGCTGCTTGTGCTGCGCGCCGCTGCCCTGAGCTTATTTCTGAAACACGGGTTAGAGAAGCTCACCGGCTATTCAAGGATGGTTCAGCATTTTCCTGACCCCATCCACGTCGGCGCACATGCTGGGCTCGCTTTCGCCCTGCTTAGCGACGGCATCTGCTCCGTGCTGGTCACGATTGGACTGGCTACGCGTCCTGCCTCAGCGATCATCCTCTTCAATTTGCTGACGGCCTTCCTCTTTGTGCATCACGCTGCTTATTTCACCGACGGTCACGTAGAACTAGTGGTGGTCTACATCATCGTCTTTGCCGCCCTGCTGTTCACGGGTCCTGGGCGATTCAGCGTTGACAGATACCTGGTCTGACAAACAGCAAATCTGGTCACTTACACAACTGCCAGTTATCCCCCAGTGTTGGGTCATTCTGAGCCCAGAGTCTGCATGAGAACCCGACAGTCCAGAAATCAGCCCCTTCTGAGTCTGTGTCATAGCAGAACTCAATAGGAGTCGGGCGGGTACCCCACGTTTGCCACCCTGCCCCTTTCCTAACTGATCCAGCTATCAATCAGCCCCGCAGAGCCTGCCCTGAGCTTGTCGAAGGGGACGGCTGAGAATATTCCCAGGACATGGTCCTGGGCATCTTCACCAATTCTGCGATTGTGAGATCCTAGCTTCACAGAAATGGAGAATCATGAAAGCATACTTGGTGTTTACCCGCGATAAAACCCTCGACAAAAATGAGATGGACACCTACTCAAAACAGGTCCCGGCGACCTTCGCCGGGCATGACTTCAAGATTCTCGCGTTATACGGCGCGCATGAAGACCTCGAAGGAGCCGCGACGGAGGGCACCGTAATCCTCGAGTTCCCAAGTACGGAGGCCGCGAAAGCCTGGTATAACGGCGCGGCCTATCGCGAGGTACGTGAGCATCGCTTCAAAGGGGCGAATTATCGTGTGACGTTAGTAGAAGGAACCAGCTAACTCAGAGCAAATACCCGGATTACAGCGGAAACTCTTCCAACCTAAGCCTGAGCTGAGGACTTTCCCTTGCAGTTGGCGATGATTAGCGTGATATCGTCGTGCTGCTCATGCGGGCTGAACTTCTGTATGTCTTCCACCACGAACCCCAGCAACCGATGAGCGGGTAACTTACGCCGCTGCTGCAACGAATCGACCAGACGCTGCTCTCCATACTCCTCGCCCGCGACGTTGCATGATTCGGTCACGCCATCGGTATACAGCACGAGCGTGTCGCCCGGGTTGAATGGGGACTCCGCGGCCGGGCAGTCCCAATCCTTGAATAGACCCAGAACCGTTCCGGTAGAGTGGAGTCTTTCCACAGAACCGTCCTGACGCAGCAGAAGCGCCGGCAGATGCCCGCAGTTCGCGTAGCGCAGGCGTTGCGCGCGCTCGTCGTAGTCGGCGAAGAAGAAAGTGGCATAGGCGCTATCCACCGTGTTCTCGTAGAAAAGCCGGTTCACCGACCGCAAAAGAAGCCGCGGCTGTTCCCGGGCCAGGGCAAACTGGCTGCGCAGGTTGGCCTGGAGATTGGCCATTAAGAGCGCAGCAGCAATTCCCTTGCCGGAGATGTCGCCAATCAACAGCCCAAGCCGCCCTTGTCCCAGGGCAAGAAAGTCATAGTAGTCGCCGCCGACATGGCGAGCCTGGATACAACTGCCGGCGTAGTCGAGGCTCCTGAGAGCGGGAAGCGTTTGCGGAAAGAGCCTGGCCTGCACCTCCTTGGCAATTTCCAACTCCTGCCGGAGGCGCCGCTCAGCTTCCAGCTTCTCGGCGACGGCCTGCCGCTGGGCCTCGATTTCGCGGTTCACCCCGTCGGAGGCGAGCAGTTCAAAGGTGTTCCCATCTGCATCTGAAAAAGTCGCCGACGCTCCGCCGAAAAGAGACTTCTGTGGGGGATGATGAAAGCGGACCCCGCGGCTACTCCACAGCTCGAAGGTCGCGTTGATATCCTCGGAGACAAATGCAATCTGCGTATGCCGGCCGATGTGCTTGTAGTTTTCCGAGCCCCGTTTGGGAGCGACGAGGGCGAGAATCGCGCTGCCATCCGGCGGAGCAACTGCGACCCAGCGTCCGGCGAACTCGAAGCGCGCGTCGGCAACTACACTGAATCCCAACTTGTCCACGTAGAACTGCAAGCTTCGATCATGATCGCGAACGAAGACGGTGGACTTGAAGATACGAAGATACGGGCTCTCCGGCTTCAATGTGTGTCTCCCGGGATTCGAGTGTAGGTTGTCATTCCTAAGGCGCAGGTTAGCAGGGAAACCAGGATGAACATCAAACTTTGATCAAAATGCTATCAACAACCCCCGGGAAGTGAAAGGCCGGGCGCCCCCGGCCAACAGCTGGCCCCCAAAGAAGGACTTTCCGTGAATTCGGCGATTGGCATAGCTCTCTTGCTTCGGTTCTAGGAAGATATTCCCCTAGAACTTCTATTGATGTATGCTCGCTTGCATAGAAGTTCTACGGGGCAGGCGATGAAGAGTCCACGCCGTCTTTTTCGACGCGGTCAGAGCGATGCGGTACTCCAGCAGGAGATCGAACTGCATCTGGCCGAAGAGATTGCGGAGAGTACGCGAATTTCTCAGCGTGGTTGGCAGGGGCCTGTGCGAGCTGCGGCAACTTTACGGCTGATTGCGTTATTCTTCGTCATTGCTGTGGATATCACCCGCTCTGGAGCGTACTCTTGTCCGTTCGAGTATTCATGGCAAGCGGAGGTGCTTGATGGGTGTTCCCGATGCAGTCCTTAAAGGTATGCGTGAAACCAACGATCTGTTCTGTGCAAAGGCAATCCGGTCCCGCGATATGAATGTACTTGACCTCGTCTACACGCCCGATGCCCATATCTTGCCGCCCGGGGCTGACATGATTCAAGGCATTGCCGGTATCAAGAGCTTCTGGCTCAAGGCCATTACCAGCCTCGACGTAAAAGATGCGTCCCTCACCACGGTTTCTGCGGAGTCCGCTGGAGACGCAATAGTTGAAATTGGCCGCGCCGAGCTTACCCTGGCAAGTGGACAGACAGTTCCTGTGAAGTACGTTGTTCACTGGAAACGCCACGGTGAAGCCTGGAAGTGGCACACAGACATCTGGAACATGAACCAGTAAAATTACGCTTCGCCTCCTCATTCTTTGCTGTCTGCGACCGCGTGAGCAGTTCCCTGCGCGCCGCTGCCAAGCCGGAGCGAAGAAAAACCCAACACGGATAGCAGGAGCGTGGAATCGCCGCTACCGGCGGGCTATGCTCTCTTGCGATTCCAGCGACGAGCATTGTCGCTGCACAATTCACGGCCCTTCCTGCATTTTGCATGCCCTTCGCGGCAATCTCGTCGATTTCGCGGTTCCGTATGGGAGACTCGAAGGGCTTCTATGGATGCGATTTCGAAGATAACCAACCGTGGCGGATTAGTACTGTTCCTGGCAGTCCTTATCTTGCTCTATCTACTATCGAGAGGTGCGCTTGCCGCGGCACAAGATGTTCTGACCTGGCATAACGATAATGCGCGGACAGGACAGAACCTCGAAGAGAGAACTCTTACTTTACGAAATGTAAATCCCAAGACATTTGGCAAGTTGTTCACCATCCGCGTCGACGGAAAAGTTGACGCCGAGCCGCTCTATGCAGCGAGGAGAGAGATCCCCAATGGGGGCTTCCGGAATGTGCTGTTCGTCGCCACAGAACACGATAGCCTTTATGCGTTCGACGCGGACACAGGAAAACAATTCTGGCACATCCAGTTACTGAAACCGGGAGAAACTCCCTCCGACAATATTCATTGCGGCCAGATTGTTCCGGAAATCGGCATAACCTCTACGCCGGTCATTGATCTCCATCGCGGCCCGCACGGCACAATTTACGTCGTCGCGATGAGCAAGGATTCGCAGGGCCGATACTTCCAGCGACTCCACGCGCTCGATCTGCAATCCGGCCGCGAAGAGTTTGACGGCCCCGTGGATATCCGCGCGACGTTTCCGGGAAGATGCGCTGCAAGTCGCGGAGGAACCGCGATCTTCGATCCGCAACAATATGCAGAGCGGGCCGCACTCCTATTAGCAAACGGAGGGGTCTATACCACTTGGACGTCCCATTGCGACCATAACCCCTATAACGGGTGGATCATCGCCTACGACGCGCGAACCTTGCATCAAACCGCCGCTCTTGATATCACGCCTAACGGTGAGGAGGGAGCGATCTGGCAAAGCGGCGCGGGGCCTGCCGCCGACCCGGAAGGAAATATTTACCTGCTCAGTGCGAACGGAACCTTTGACACCATACTGAACTCGCAGGGATTTCCTTCGCAGGGAGATTTTGGCAATTCGTTCCTGAAAATCACGGCGAGCAATGGAAGGCTCTCCATTGCGGATTACTTCACCCCCTTTAACGTGATAGCGGAAAATTCCTTGGACATGGACCTTGGGTCCGGTGGACCTGTCGTACTTCCCGAAATGAAGGATGCAACCGCGAAGACATGGCGCCTGGTCGCCGGAGCCGCGAAGGACCGGAACATCTACCTGCTGGATCGGAATGCCATGGGGAAGTTCAACCCGCATGGAAATCAAAATATCTACCAGGAGCTTCACCAGGCTTTGAAGGGCACGGTGTACCGCGGTCAACCGGCATATTTTGACGGCCGGCTTTACTGTTCCTCAGCTGACGACTTCCTCTATGAGTTTCGATTTGTCAACGCGCGGCTGGTCGAGCTAGCCAGCTCTCATAGCACGAACAAATTCGTGTATCCGGGCGCGGCGCCAAGTATTTCGGCCGACGGTTCACGAAATGCGATCGTATGGGCAGCTGAAAACGGAGGAGAGCAACAAGGACCAGCAGTGCTCCGCGCCTATGATGCTAATGATTTGGCACACGAGTTATACGACAGCAACCAGGCACCTGCAGATCGAGACCGCTTCGGCACGGGAAATAAGTTCATCACCCCCATGATCGCTCACGGAAAGGTTTATGTTGGAACCACGGACGGAGTGGGGGTATTCGGGTTACTGCAAGATTCCAAATCCAAGGCCCCTCGCCGGTAGGGTGGCGCCTCGCGGCGGCGTACGACTATTGTCGGAGGGCGGCATACGCTGGCCGCTCCCCCTCTCCCGATTGCAAGACCTCCCCAACAGCGGGATCGGGATGCTCAAATGTGCTACGGGGCCTTAGCCGGCAGCAGGATGAGATGGTGAGCGGAGCACACGTATAGCAGACGCATGCTTTCTCCGCACCGCTCGCGCCCGGATCCGGCCGAGGGAATTCGGTTGACCTGCGAATCTCGCGAACAGTTCTACGCGTAGAGCTTTATCTTGACGAGCAGATATTGCTCGCTACGCCGATTGGCTAAGGGCTCGCCCGCTCTTTAACTCCCATGCTTTACGCAGATCCTCCCGACGCGCCAGCACGTAAGCCTTAGCCTCTTCGAAACTGCCATAGACACGCCGGCCCTTGATCATGTTGCAGGGACGACAGCAGGCCACCAGGTTGCCAGGGTCCTTTTTTCCCTTGCGGGCGCGAGGAACCACGAAATCAACCGACATGATAAGCGCGTTTTCGAAGCTGGCCATCCCGTCCAGTCCACAGTAGCGGCAACGGTACCGATCCCGTTCCAATACTTTGGTGCCCTCATCCAAAGTTACCGGCTTAGCCACCAACGTTAAAGTAGTAAGGTCCAATGGCATTTAACACCTCCCTGATCCGAATTTGATCTCTTGTGCTGGAGCCCCTTTCTCGCGAACGCAATCTTCCTTTGGCAATCACACGCATCGGCGTTTGCCATTTGAGCGCAGTTCAACACTCCAGAAGTGCCGCGCAGGACGGTTGTTTCGTTGGCTATCGCCTTAGAGAGGACTCTCCTGACAACGAAACCGTCGTCCTTTTACACGGTCCAAACCGCTATAGCGATGGAGTTGAGGATCTGATCCCTCAAGACTCCACTTCAAAAACGCCAACCAGTCTATACCCATCTCGCCGGTTCGCGATATTGGTGAAGCAAATTTATTGGACGTCTTGGCAGTTGACCATAGCGATAGCTATTTCGCTTTTAAGGCCTGCACTGGATCAAGCTTTGACGCTCGGAGTGCCGGAACCAGGCAAGCCAGCGCGGCTACCAGCAATAGGGCCGCGGTCACGGAGAGGAAGACCGCCGGATCGAGCGGCTGAGTCGCATACAACATCGACCGGATGAGACGCACCACCGCTGCGCCTGCGCCGAGCCCGAGAATAAGGCCCAGGAGCGCCGGCCGCAGCCCGTCAAGCAGCATCAGCCATAGCACCTGTTGCCGTTGCGCCCCGAGCGCGATACGAATGCCAATTTCGCCCGTGCGTTGCGTTACCAGGTAAGCAAGCACACCGTAAAGACCAACGGCGGCGAGGAGCAATGCGATCATGGCAAAAGCCAACACCAGAATCGAATCGAACTGCGCATCAATCGTGGATTTGCCAATCGTTTCCCGCAACGTCATCACGTTGGAGACCGGCAAATCCGGATCCATCTCACCGATGAGCTTCTGTACCGGCATGGCGAGCGTCTCCACATTCCGCGCCGAGCGAATGACGATCGTGGCCACGCTATAGTCGTTGCCGTAAATTGGTTTGTATAGCGTGGGACGCACTGGTTGGGAAATGGACCACCGCGCGTCGCCAATTACGCCCACCACTTCGTAGACTTCGCCTGCAGAACTGTCCTTCAGATGCCGGCCGATCGGATCCTCGCCGGGAAAACAGAGCTGCGCGGCGGATTGGCTGATGAGTGCGACGTGGGCGCGCGCCAACCGCTCGGCGGAGGTAAAGATGCGACCGTGCACCAGCGGAATCTGTATTGCCGCAAAGTATCCCGGCTCTGCGCCGCGCATCATCAGGTCGAAGCCCTCGCCCTTGGGCAGTGGAGGGTGCTCGACGACGCTCACGATCTCGTCGCCACCCCAACCTTGCCCCGGCGCCGTGCTCACCAGTCCCGCCGCCTGCACCCCGGGCAGCGAGCGCACGTTCGCGATGAGGCGCTCAAAGAAAGCGACCTGCTCGAAAGGCTCTTTGTAGCGGGCTTCCGGCAGGCTGAGATGCATGGTTAACACGTTATCCTCGGGCACGCCAAGACCGGCATTCCGCAGCCGCTCATAGCTCTTCAACAACAGGCCGGCTCCAACCAGAAGAACGACTGTGAGGCTCACCTCGAGTACTAACAAGACCTTACGCAGACCGGCGCGCGGCCGCCCGCTGCCGTGTGCCCGCGACGATTCCTGCAGGGAGGCGAGAATCTGCTTACCGTCCCGGCCAGCGGTAGCTATCAGACCGGAGAAGAGCGCGCACAATAGGATCGTGCCCAGCGTCGCGGCGACGACGACTCCATCGATGTGAATGGCTTCCACACGGTTCATCGTGTCCCGGGCGCGCACTAGCCATGCCAGCGCTCCCCAAGCCAACAACAATCCCAGGGCGCCCCCGGCGGCCGATAGCAACAAGCTCTCGGTCAATCGTTCCACCAGCAAGCGCACCCGTCCGCCGCCCAACGCTGCGCGAATGGCATGTTCCTTACTCCGCGCAGCGGTGCGCGCGACCAACAGACTGGCCACGTTGAGGCAGGCGATCAGCAGCAAACACCCAGTAGCGGCGAGCAGTGCGTACAGCGAAGTCTTGTAGCCCTCGACCGAGTCGTCCAGCATCGTCCGGCCGCTGACCGCATCGTTAACACCGGGCTCGGAATGGCCGGCTTTGATCTGCTTTTGCGCTGCATCTAATCGGCTGACCAAACCAGCAAGGGTTGTGCCGGGCAGCAGGCGCCCAATCACCAGGAACTCGTGGTCCGCAAAAGTGCGCATCAGCGATGGCGGCGCTTCGTGGCCGGCGGCGGTCCACACTTGCACGTTGTTGCCGCCAAACGAGCTCGAATAAACAAAGGAGGACGGCATCACTCCGATGACTGTGTAGGGCTTGGCATCCAGCCAGATTTTCTTGCCCACGATGGCCGGATCGCCGCTGTATCGCCGCTTCCAGAAGCCGGCCGAGAGGATGACGGCAGCCTCGGCGCCCGGCCGGTCGTCGTCGGCCGTAAACGCTCGCCCAATCGCGGGCGCTACCCCAAGCGTGGGGAAAAAATTCCATGAGCACCACGCGGCATCGATCTGTTCGGGAAGCTTTCCTCCCTCGGCGGAGACGTTATATTGCTGCCAGGGCGACACCATGGCCAGTTTGGCCGCGCCCGCTGCGGAGCTCTGCCATTCGGCAAAGCTGCCGGCATCCACGGGTAGTACATTGGGGTCGGGATACGTGTGATCTCTTGACTGTTCAAAAAGAGAGACCAACTGGGACGGGTCGCTATAGGGTAGCGGGTTCAGCAGCACGCAGCGCACAACGGTGAACAATGCAGTGTTGGCGCCGATGCCGAGGGCCATCACGACAATCGCGATCAGGGTAAATCCGGGCGATCTGGATAGTGTTCTCGCGGCATACTTCAAATCGCGCAAGGCGCTGGCTACAAGAGTGACGGAGTTCTGTTGCCATAAGCTTTCGCGCACTTGCTGACGGCTCCCGAATTTCAAGTAAGCGCGACGCCTCGCCTCATCCGGCGACATGCCGCGTGCAATGTTTTCATCCATCTCCTCCGCCAGGTAGAGATCGATCTCTTGCGCCAGGTCTACATCAGCTCCTCTTCGGCGCCAGAACCTGCGCCATCTCACTGCTCACCTTCCTCGACGATCCTCTTCTCGCCCATGACCAATCCGATCGCACGCGCCATCTGGCGCCATCGGTTGGTCTCCTGAATGAGCTGGCGTCTGCCCGCGGCTGTCAGCTTGTAGAACCTGGCTTTGCGGTTGTTCTCGCTTGTGCCCCAGTAGGAGGAAACCCATCCACGGTCTGCCAGCCTGTGAAGCGCGGGATATAGCGAACCCTGCTCCACCTCCAGCACATCCTCCGAGGTCCGCTCAATTACTTTGGCGATCGTGTGCCCGTGCGCGTCCCCGGTGAGCAGCGTCCGCAAGATCATCATGTCGAGCGTCCCCTTCAGCATCTCCGCGTTCGACACGTTCTTTTTCGCCATCATTCATCTCTCCAATAGAAGTTCTATGGGAACCATAGCATATACCGCTAGAACTTCTATGTAAAGAGCTGCGCGATAGGTATGCCTCTCGATCCCAGGCGAAAGGCATACCTCTGGGGCTAACGAGTCTTCATGAGGACTTACCCTCCCCAGGTTCACTCCCGGAGAGCCTGCCCTCAGCGAAGTCGAATGGAACGGCTGAAAGTAGCCCAGAAAATAATTTTCGTAAACCTAACCGAAACCACCCTAACTCGCATCTATATAGGTAGCAAATCAAATACTCACCAGCATGAAGCGTAACGGATATCTCCGTGGCCAGATGGCGCACCTCGGCAGATCGTGCCGTGGCGGCATCCTTTGATTAATGGAGATGTCTATTCAAGGAACTTGCTCGAATCCCTAACAATAGCGGAGCGTGATGGAAACATGCCCCAAGATCGCCTCACACCGCTCGCCCGTAGAGGGCCGTCAGCCCCTTCGGCTCGCAATCGAAGCCAACAGCTTCCAATCGGGGGGGCTTATAGCGCTTATGGCGCTTTTAGCGCTCATTTTATTGGCGAGAGGGAGAGCCTGATTCCCCCTACAGGAACCATGCAAAAGCCACGACAACCCAAGTGGAACGGAGCCTCCGCGTTATCAAACACCATCAGTCGCCCTTCAAATGTAACGCCTCAGGATCGGTCTGACAGCGCGGCCTTTATAATCCAAGCATGCGGCCTGAGCACCTCCCGTGGATGTCATGGCGCGGCAGAATCTAAACTCCCCGGGGAGCAGGCATGGCGCAGCCTTCGGGTGATTCCGCGGCCAAACGGCAGCACGTCGATACCGATTTTCATTACGAGCACTGGACCCCGCGCTTCAACCCCTGGGTAATCGCCTTTACGGTGACCCTGGCCACGTTCATGGAGGCTCTCGATTCGAGCATCGCCAACGTGGCGCTGCCGCATATCGCAGGCACACTCGGCGCCAGCTTCGACGAGGCCACGTGGGTGCTGACCTCGTATCTGGTTTCAAACGCGATCGTGCTGCCGATCAGCGGGTGGATCGCGAACCGCATCGGCCGCAAGCGCTTCTACATGAGCTGCGTGGCGCTATTCACCGCGTTTTCGTTTCTCTGCGGGCTGGCCACCTCGCTGCCCATGTTGATTTTTTTTCGCGTGATCCAGGGAGCAGCGGGCGGCGGCCTGCAGCCCAGTGAACGCTCGATCCTGGCCGATACCTTTGCGCCGGAGAAGCGCAGTCTCGCCTTCTCTCTGTACGGCATGGCCGTGGTGGTGGCTCCTGCTATTGGACCAACGATCGGCGGCTGGATTACCGACAACTATACCTGGCGCTGGATCTTCTTCCTCAATATCCCGGTGGGTATTGCGTCCATGTTGCTGACCAACCACATCGTGGAGGATCCGCCTTACCTGAAGAGAATGCGCACCCGGGTGGGCAGCGTGGACGGGATCGGCCTGGGTCTGCTCGCCCTGACAATCGGCGCCCTGCAGATCATGCTGGACAAGGGGCAGGAAGATGATTGGTTCAGCTCGCACACCATCGTTACCTGCGCATTTCTTGCCACAATCGGCCTGATCGCATTTCTCTACCGGGAAATGACCACCCAGCACCCCATTATCGATCTCTCGCTATACCGGAGCCGCAATTTTGCGTTAACTCAGTTCGTGATGGTGGTGATCGGCGCGGCACTATATTCGACCACGGTGATGATTCCCCAGTTTCTGCAGGAGATGCTGGGCTACACAGCGACTGAGGCGGGCCTCGCGCTCTCGGCGGGTGGCGTGGTGCTGATCTTCCTGTTGCCCATGGTCGGCTTTCTGGGGCAAAAGATGGACCCGCGGCTGATGATCACAATAGGATTCATTCTGCTTACCTTTGGTATTTGGCGGATCGGCGATCTGAACCTGGGGATCAGCTTCTGGAATGCGGCCAGCTGGCGAGTGGTAATGGTGCTGGGTATGCCATTTCTCTTTGTGCCTATCAGCGTAATGTCTTATGTGGGCGTTCCCCAGGAGAAAAACAATGAAGTCTCGGGACTGACAGCGCTGGCCCGCAACGTCGGGGGGAGCATTGGGGTGTCGTTCATCAGCACGATGCTGGTGCGGCGGGCCCAGGTCCACCAGGAATTTTTGTCGGCGAACGTCTATAGCGGAGCTCCCCAATACCGCAATCTGCAACAATCGATCTCACGGGCGATGGAGGCCGGCGGCATTTCGTCGGCCAACGTGGCGAACTCCGCCGCGGGACAGATCTATAACACGATGCTGCAACAGGCGCGCACGCTGGCCTATGTGGATACCATTCAGGTTCTGGTGGTCATCATTGGCTGCCTGATACCAATTGGCTACCTGATGAAGAAGCCTCGTTTCCGCGCCAAGCGAGTGGAAGTAGCGGAGTGACGCGTGCGATCCGGCCGTGAGCGCACGTTCAACAGTCTCACTGTCTGTCGTGGCGTGAGAACTACGCGCTCAGTCCCACAGGCGAATGCCTCTGATTCCTTTTAAAAATCGTAGCCGGGACCGTCGGGGGACCCGCACTCTTTCCATAGCTTTTCCCAGTTCCAGATCCCGGCCATCACCTCGTTGGGCAACGGGAATCCAAGCTGATGAGCGAGCATGCACACTTGGCCGCGGTGATGGGCTTCGTGAGCAACCATGTAGCACAGCATCTCCGGGCCCACCGGCCAAGGCTTCGCCCAGCCGTCCCGGTGAAACTTCTTTATGCGGCCCTCATCAGCATCCAGCGCCTCAGCGAGCATCTCCGCGCAGCAAGCGGCGCTCTCAGCCAACCCTGCACGGGCCTGCTGCGGCGTGCAGTGCACACGGCTGAGCTGCGCTGGAAGCTTGAGGTGAGGGGCGGTGAGCCTGATCCACTTCGAGCGCATATTGTGCATGTGGGTGAAAATCGCCGCAATGGTGCGGACCTTGCCTGGCGGTTTGGCTGTCCAGGCCGCAGGATCAAGCCGTTCGATAAGAAGCTGGTTCATGCGATCGTTAACGATAAAGATCTGGACCGAGGCTCGCCCAGGTTGAGTCTGAACTTTGGATGGACGCTTGGCCACGGCTCCCTGCCCCCTGACCTATCCTACGAAAACACTTCCTCTGAATCCTAATAGATGGGATGATCTCCCCGTGGTATCAGGGCCCGTGAGCGCGGCGGCCGCCTCTGCATACCAAATTTCCTGCTGTGCAGCCCCCGGAGGGGCGAATGTACATGACCCAATTTCGAGGGAGATCGTTACTCCTGTGTGTTTGCCTTCTGCTGCAATCCTTTTCCCTTCCGGCGCCCGCTGCCACTCGTGGATACAAGAACTTTGAAGTCGCCGTCTACATCCCGGAATACGTAGCTGAGCAGATGAGGGACCCTCATTATCTCGAGAGCACCTGGGAGATTATCACCGGCCAGGTCAAGGTCGATAAGGTTTACATCGAGACCTACAGAAGCGGAAAACTTGCAGACGATCAGCTGATCGAACAGGTAAAGAAATTCTTCCTCGACCGCGGAGTCGAAGTGGCCGGAGGTATGGGTCTCACGGTCAATGAAGCGAACAACTTCCAATCTTTTGACTACACCGACCCCAAAGATCGCGCCTATGTAAAAACAATTGCCCAGACCACGGCGCGCCACTTTGACGAAATCATCCTCGACGACTTCTACTTCAACAACACCAAGTCGGATGCGGACATTGCCGCCAAGGGAGATAAAACCTGGACCCAATTTCGTCTCGGCTTGATGGATCAGGTTTCGCGAGAACTGATTGTGGGGCCGGCCAAGGCCATAAATCCCAAAGTAAAGGTCATCATCAAGTTCCCCAACTGGTATGAGTCCTTCCAGAACAACGGTTATGACCTCCAGAATGAGCCCAAGATCTTCGACGGTATCTGGACCGGCGATGAAACCCGCGACCCCACGCTCACTCCCCAGCATTTGCAACAGTATGAGAGCTATGAGATTTTTCGCTACTTTGAGAACATCGCTCCGGGAAGAAACGGGGGCGGCTGGGTGGATACCGGCGCCGTCCGCTACATTGACGGGTACGCTGAGCAGCTCTGGGACACGATGCTCGCCAAGGCTCCGGCCATCATGCTCTTCAAATGGACTGAGCTTTTAAACCCCGCCCTGCCCGGCCAGCGGGAATCCTGGAGCGCCATCCACACCAGCTTCGATTACTCGCAGCTCATCAATGATTACGAGAAGCAACACCCGGGTATGCGCTCCACCATGGCCGGCGCGGCAGGCTATGCTCTGGGACAAATCGATCCCATCATCGGCGCTCTCGGCAAACCCATCGGCATCGCAAGCTACAAGCCCTTCCAGTCCTCAGGCGAGGACTTTCTGCAGAACTACCTCGGCATGATTGGCATTCCCATGGAAATGTATCCGCAGTTTCCGCAAGACGCCAAGGTCGTCCTTCTCACCAAGGAAGCTGCCTTCGATCCCCAAATTGTGGCCAAGATCAAGGCGCAACTCCAGGCCGGGAAAAATGTAGTCATTACATCCGGATTGGTCCAGGAGCTTCAGGACAAAGGACTCAACGACATTGTCGATGTACGCTACACCTCTCGCAAGGCAATGGTGAACCAGTATGCCGGAGCTTTTGGCGGTCCCTACGATACGGGTCAAAATAATCGCGATGTGCTTATCCCGATCATCGAATATGTGACCAATGACGCGGTTCCCATGGTCAGGGCAATCGCCAACGGGAACGGCTTCCCGATCCTGCTTTCCGATCATTATTCCAAAGGGACCATTTTCATCCTCACCGTCCCCGATAACTTCAGCGATCTTTATTCGTACCCACCGACCGTGGTGTCCAGCATTAAGAATTTCGTACTTGGAGACTTCCCTGTTCGCCTGGATGGCCCCACCCAGGTCAGCCTCTTCGCCTATGACAACCACACATTTGTCGTGGAGTCGTATTTGGACCATCCGGTGGCCGTCACCGTATCCACAACAGATGGCGTCGCCAACATAAAAAACCTGGAGTCGGGCGATACGGTCACCGGAAACGCCGCCACCCCGCAGCGCGGATTTGGAGGAAGGATCCTACCCACGGGAAATCGCATTAATTTTCAAATTTCTCTACAGCCGCACAGCTACGCCGCATTTAGCGAGGTTAAGTAAACAATCACTGGACGATTTGGCCATCTCGCATGCGGATAGTTCGACTGCCATAAGCGGCTGCTTCCTGGTCATGAGTGATCATGAGAATTGTCTGACCGAGATCGCGATTCAACTTCTTTAGGAGATCCAGGACTGCTTTCGTATTCTGACTATCGAGATTGCCGGTGGGTTCATCAGCCAGAATGATTGCGGGATGATTGACCAGAGCTCGCGCGATGGCCACCCGTTGTTGCTGGCCCCCCGATAGGGCGCGAGGCTTGTGTTTCATCCGATCGGCGATCCCCAGGGTGTCGAGGATCTCAACAAAAGCCGGGCTGAAGTTCATCCCTCGTCCTCCAATGAATTGAACGATCCGGATGTTATCTTCTGCGGTGAGCGTTGGCAGCAGGTTGTACTTCTGAAATACGAAGCCCACCGTTTTTTTCCGAAGTTCGGCTCGCTGCGGGCCAGACAAGCTCTCCAGGTTGTTTCCTGCGATGCTCACAGTGCCCGAGGTTGGCGACGTAAGCGCGCCCAGAACATTGAACAGGGTCGATTTACCAGATCCTGAAGCGCCCACAACGGAAACAAACTCGCCCTTTTCCACCTCCAGATTCGCTCCCTGCAGCGCGTGCACGTCGACGTCGCCGGCTCTGTAGGTCTTATAAAGATTCTGGACTTTGATAATAGGCTGTTCACTCATAGGAGAGAGCCTCCGTCGCGTCTTGCTTGACCGCTCGTATGGCGGGAACAATCACCCCAAGCAACGCACCACCAACGGCGATCGCGCCCGCGATCGGCCACCAGAGATACACAGTTTCCTGGGTCAAACTGGCCGGCACCGCATATTGCATCAGCCACTGTGTCACGTAGGTCAGCAAAATGCCGACGAACCATCCTAGTAAGGAGAGCAGGATCGTCTCCCGAACCAGCAGACTCAAAATAAAGCCCGAGGAAGCGCCAACTGCCTTGAGGATGCCAATCTCACGCGTACGCTCAAGGACCGCGGTATACATGGCCATGAAAACGACAATGAACCCTACGGTGACTGCCACGCCAATCACCACGCCGATGAAGCTGCGCAGCATTCCGACGCTGTTAATCGAAAGCAGGGATGTGTACTCTTCCATGGTGTAGATGGGATAGCCGGGTAGCTTGGCTCGCAATTCCTGGAGCACTTGCTGAATATGCTCCGGACTATCTGCCTTGACGTAGATCTGGCTCAGATGGTGAGGGTTAACCATGAGTTCCTGAAGAACCGGAAGCCGCACGCAGATCCTGGCCAGCTTACCTGACTCGAATATTCCGGCTATGTTCCATGTACGACTGACAAACTGAACTTTGTCCCCGACATGGAGCCCTTTCTCCTTGGCGTAGTACTCATCGACGAGCATGTCCTGGTCCGTCTTGAAGGGCCCTCCTTCCAGGTAGTGGAAGCCCCCACTCATCTTCGAAAACGCGTCGAGGTCCAAACCCGAGATCGAGTCGAAACCAGACAACGGCTGGATAGCCGTTCCAGTCGCTAAAGCAACGTGAGGCAGTTGAAGGACAACGCCCAGAAGGGCGTCGGGGATGGGCGCCGTGCTTAGCCCAATGAGGGAAGAGCCTTTCGGGCGGATCATGATATCCGCACCCACTCCGCGAGCACGCCGCGCTGTGCTGTCCAGCGTGCCGTAGCTTACGCCGACCAGGGTAAGGATCATCGTGACTTCTACGGCTATGGCAAGCACGCTTAAGATGGTGCGCACCGGGCGGTGGGCTAGATTCGAGAGAACCAGTTTATTTATCAAGGCTTCCGGATGTGTCGGTGACTGCATTGAGTCTACCGGAACATCGCATCGTCGATTGGAAAGGCCGGAGACCGCCGGAAATGGTGCCTACAAAGGAAACATCGCTTAATCGCCGCCAACGCGTCTGCTATCGCATCAGATTGCCCCGAGGATTTGCCGAGCAGCTCGTTCGTCTGGTTCCATAGAAATATGCTCAGGAACAAATGGACACTCGTGATTATCCTTGCTTCGGCGATCCCGACCTACGGGAGTCGCGCTCTCACAGAACACCCACGACCCGCTTCAGGGACTGGTAGAGACATCGTCTCGCAGGCTAGTCATCGCCAAGGAAGTAGCGCTGGCGAAATGGGATCAAGGAACACCGGTCGAGGATGCACCCCGCGAGGAGAAAGTCATCGCAAGCGCCGTGAAGGATGGCGCAGCCGTAGGCCTGGAACCGGCTTCGGTGGAAAGCTTCTTCCGCGCCCAAATCGAAGCAAACAAAGTTGTGCAGTACGCGTTGTTAGCAGACTGGCGTCGTTCCGGTACAGCGCCCACCCACGCACCCATCAATCTGGTTGTAACGATCCGGCCACAGTTGGACCAATTGCAAACCGCACTGGTCGCGGAATTGAAGAACACCTCGGCCATCCGTGCAAGCGCAGGTTGCCCTACTGAAGTCGCCAAGGCGGTCGGCAAATATGTGCTGGCCCATCCGCATGACCTTGGTCCTCTTGAAGAGATAGCGCTCGACCGTGCTCTGGCCGCCACCTGCAGATAAATGCGGTCCGCCGGAGTTTGCGCGCCCTCTCCATGCCAAACTCCGGCGGGACTTAGAAGTTCAGTACAAAGGCATAGAGAGAATCGCCAGAGGCCGCCAGAATATACTGGTGGCCGTCAAGCATGTAGGTTTCTACTGCATTGGATACCTGGCCGAGGCGGGTATGCCATAGCGGGTTTCCGTTCACCGGGTCGTACGCGACCAGGTTGCCGTTGGCATCGCCTCCAAAGAGCAATTTTCCCGCGGTCGTGGTCAAGCCGGTATTGCCTGAGCCCTCTCCGGCAGAAACCTGCAGATGCCGCCAGGCGATCTTACCCGTCTTGTAATCGATCGCCGTTATAAATTTCCCCAAGGTTCCCACTGGCTGCTCTTGAATGCCGTTCAGGCCCTGCATGGCCCTGGGGTTTGGTTCGGTACGGTAAAAAACCGAATAGTCCTCGTCGGTGACGACATAGAAGAGCCCGGTTTGCGGATCATAGGTAGGCGGCTGCCAGTTGACGATGCCGTCGGAATCAGGCGATACCAGCGAACCGCCAGGCGATGCGTCCTTCTCCGGATTACGGACAGGATGGCCCGTCTTATCAAGTCCCGTCGCCCAATTCAGCGAGTCCGCAAAAGGCACAGTGAGTAAATGCTCCCCGGTCACGCGGTCGAGAACGAAGAAGTAGCCGTTCCGGCTGGCATCGAGCAGCAGCTTGCGCGGCTTCCCGTTGAATTCACCATCGACAATGATAGGAGTCTGGGCCGCGTCCCAATCATGCGTGTCATGCGGCGAGGGCTGATAGTACCAGGCGAGCTTTCCTGTATCTACATTCAAAGCTACGATGCAGGACGTATAAAGGTTGTCTCCTTCGCGCGTCACACCTGAGAAGGCAGGGGTCGGGTTGGCTGTTCCAAAATAATAGAGGTGCAGTTGGGGATCATAACTTCCTGGAACCCACGTACCCGCTCCGCCATGACGCATGGAGTCCAGGTTCGGCCATGTATTCGAGCCCGGATCGCCCATCTTCTCCGGTTCGGTGTAGAACTTCCACTGCAGCTCGCCTGTTTCCGGATCAAAGGATTGCAGAAAGCCTGGAGCATCCAAATCGTCGCCCGTCCCGACAATCAAGTGATTGCCGATGACAATGGGCGCCATGGTGGAGAAGTATTGCTCATCGAAGTCTGAGATTACCTTGTGCCAACGCTCCTTGCCGGTTTTGGCATCGAGCGAAACCAGGTAATCGTCAGGCGTCTCAAAGTACAGCCAGTCGTGGTACATGCCCACGCCGCGGTTCCCGATGTGGGTACCACCCTTGGTCTTCCAATAGTAGTGCCACAGCACTTCTCCATTGCGAGCGTCGACCGCCCAGGTATTGTCAGGCACAGTTACATAAAGAATCCCGTTCACTTGCAGGACCGCGCCTGAGATGTGGCCGGCGCCGCGTACCGGAACTGGTTCATCAATTTCACCGCCGACGATCGTCGGCGGATTTCCCGGACCGGGTCTGGAAGGTCGGCCAGTGGTGCTTATCCCGGGAGTCAAATGGCTGACCCAGGCAAGCCCCAGGTTCTTCACATTCTTCTGGTTGATTTGCGTCAGCGAACTAAAACGGCGGCCGGAATAGTCTCCGGAATAAGTCGGCCAGGAATCCGTCGCTGGTTTAGTCAGCGTCGCAGGATCAAGCCCCTGCGCCGACGCGATACCGGTCATGCAAACCAAGGAAATTACCAACAGGAAAGTTCTTGTCTTCTTCATTTCAGGGTCACCAGGTAGGCGGTCAGATTATGGATGTCATCGTCCTTCAAGGTGCGAAGCATATCCAGGTGCGGTTGCAATGGATTTTTGATGACCACCTTTGGATAATCACCCTGGCGAGGGTAACTGTGATAATTGCCGTCGGCATCGATGAGTGAAACGATGAAATCATCGACCTGGTACAGCTTACCCTCCATAGTTTGTCCGCTGCGGAGGGTGACGGTCACTGTTTTCCAGGGAACCGCGGAAAATCGTCCTGTGGGTTCCCCGGACAGCATTGTCCCTTGCAGAGCCCTCACGTCGGTGTACTTGGCGCCGATTCCCGCGAGGTCTCCCGACACGGAATGGCAGGTGGCGCATTTTCCAGCTCCATTGAAATAAGCTTCGCCGGCCTCCGCATTGCCTACCAACGGATCAACCGTGCCCGTGGTTGCGGCCCTCCCGCCCACCGGTGCGCTGTGAATAAAGGCGGCGATGCTGGCTATCTCTTCTGTCGAAAGATCGAATTTTGGCATGCCCTTGTCCGGCCGGCCGTTTTGCACCACCGTGGCGATCAGCTCCCCGTCTTTATCGTCCATCACGAGTTCACTGCGGATCAAATTCGGTCCCCCTTCGCCACCGCGAGCATCGGATCCATGGCAAAAACTGCAATTCGCGCTAAAGATCTGCCGGCCACGCGCAACCACGGCAGGGTCGGCAGGCGGGCGGTGCGGATAAGCCGGAGGCGGGGGCACTCGCACGGGAGGGGCGCCAGGCGTCTGGGCCGGGGCTGGAGGAGTTGCTTGATTGGCGCCGGGTTGCTGAACCGGAGCGGAAACCGAGGGCTGTTGTGCTACTAAGGCAGCCGCACCAAGCCCCAGTAACGTAAAAAGGACAATTTTCACCCGATGCAAAATAACCCCCACCCTGAGATCGCGACGAACCGTAGGACTTTCTTTAATTATCTTATCGTCGCAGCCGGTCCAGAAACGGCGACCGCACGCCTATTCCTCATGCCTATTTTCATGCAAGGAATCTGCGCCAATTGTATCCAAACCGTGTTCTCCACGAGGTTCGTGGCCCGGGCCGCACGGCTTAGACGTCACTCGCACCC
The DNA here is from genome assembly GCA_963743365.1 of uncultured Acidobacteriaceae bacterium. Lineage (GTDB taxonomy): Bacteria > Acidobacteriota > Terriglobia > Terriglobales > Acidobacteriaceae > PALSA-350. The sequence continues at coordinate 388,859 of CAVUQE010000001.1, read as the reverse complement.
GGCGGAGTATTTACCAACGCAGAGCAAGTGGCCGGCCCTACGCTGGATCTGGAAGCACGGTACGAGAAACTGTGGCTGCAACAGGTTAGAAAGGCGGGCGCTTCCGAGGAGCAGATCGAAGGGGCGCTTTTTCGTATGCGGGAAGATCGCTGCGCTTCGCTGGAGGACCAGTTGGACTGGCTCCGTGCAGCCGGTTTTGCGGATGCAGACTGCTGGTATAAGGAGAACCGCTTTGCCGTCCTTGCAGGCAGCCGGGTCTCTTCGCTCTAGGCGTCCGCGGGCCGCGGATCTGGAACAACAACGCTGACTTTAGTAACTTCCCTCTGTTCGGCAAATTGCCGTGCCGTGCCCTTCGAGACTCTCTCAAAGTGCCGTCTGATGTAAATATGCAGTGTTTCTTCGTTCTTGGGCGGTACCATTTCCATGCCTCCGGCCAACCAGCAGCCCTATGCTCTAGCAGCGGTCCCCCTCGTTCCCTTCCATCGAGTCCCTCCCCCGAAAGAATCGGTGCAAGGTCTTTTCAGAGAACCGCTGCTTGTTGGTAAGCATAGAGATTCCAGCGAGTTGTGCCATAGTTCTTGGGTGACAGCCGGCTCAATCGTAGTTGTATGCTGCCTGCCCGATCGTCGACGGCGTCAAACCTTTGTGGGACCGTTGCCGCCAACGATGGCTAAGTTCACCAGCCTCAACCGCTTTTAGTTGCCGTAACGCCGTTCGATCGCTCATTGAGCCGCCTGTTAGGCTAGGACGTATCAATGAACGAAACCATCCTGATTCATTTCTCCGGCCGGGACCGGCCCGGGCTTACTACGGAGTTGACTGCAATTTTGGCCAGGTATGACGCCTGCGTGCTGGATATCGGACAGGCAGTCGTCCATGAAACGCTCTCTCTTGGTCTGCTGGTCGAGATCCCGAGAGGTGATAGTTTTCGCGGCCTGCAAGACACCTTGATAGCAAAGTCGACCGAACTACGATTGCACGTTGATTTCACGCCCATCGCGAAGGCGGACCTGGATGACTGGATCTCGTCGCAGGGCAAAGATCAATTTATCGTTACCATCCTTGGCCGCGCGATCACCGCGGACCATCTCGCCCGGGTGAGCGCCATCATCGCGGAGCACGGTTTGAACGTGGACCGCATTGAGCGCCTCTCCGGACGTTTGTCGCTTGCAGTGCACACGCCCGACGCGAATGCCTGTGTCGAGCTTACGGTGAACGGGAATTCCTCTTCTGAGGCATCGATGCGCGCGGCGTTTCTCGTCACGGCGCATGATTTGAAGATCGACATCGCCTTCCAGCGAGAGAGCATCTTCCGCCGCAACCGGCGGCTCTTTGCCTTCGACATGGATTCCACGCTGATTGAAGGTGAAGTCATTGACGAGCTGGCAAAATTGGCTGGCGTAGCCGGTGAGGTGGTAAAGGTCACCGAAGCTGCCATGCGTGGAGAAATTGAATTCCAGGAAAGCTTTCGTCGCCGAGTCTCGTTGCTGCGCGGGCTCAAAGAGAGAAAGGTTCGCGAGCTGCTGGACACCATTCCTTTGGTCGAGGGGGCCGAGCAGTTGATCGGCACGCTCAAGATGCTGGGCTACAAAACGGCCATCCTCTCCGGCGGTTTTAACTTTTTCGCTCAGCATCTGCAGAGGCGTTTGGGGATCGACTATGTCTTTGCCAACGATCTGGATATCGTGGATGGAGTGGTGAGCGGAGAGGTGCGGACGCCGATCGTGGACGGCGCACGCAAGGCCGAGTTGCTGCGGCAGATCGCCGGGCAGGAAAATATTTCGCTCGACCAAGTCGTCGCTGTAGGGGATGGCGCCAACGATCTGCCTATGCTTGGCATCGCCGGCATGGGCATCGCCTTCCGGGCCAAGCCGCTGGTACGCCAAACCGCCAGTCATGCAGTATCGTTTCTAGGGTTAGATAGCCTGCTCTACCTGATTGGTGTGCGCGACCGGGATTTGGTTAGCTCGGCTGCATGACAACAAACCCGGAGAGTTCATGTACATTGCCACGATCATTTTGCTGCTGCTGGTTCTTCCCGCGACTTCAGTGGGCGCGGAGCTCGTTCTTTCGAAGCATGCCGTGACGATGATGGCTCTGATAGGAAAATGGTTTGTCTTCTGGGCCGTGGGTGTACGGCTTTTTATTGCCGGCGTGCGGCAAGTGGTTCAGCCTCGGTTTACGGCGGAGAAGATCTTCGGCATTCATGATCCTGCCTCGCTTCCGATTGTTCGGGAAGTGGGATTTGCGAACCTCTCCATAGGATTTCTTGGAGTGTGTAGCGTATTCCGCCCGGATTGGCTTGTTCCAGCGACAATCGTGGGCGGCCTATATTACGGGCTTGCCGGGTTAGGCCATATTCCTCAGAAAAACAAGAACGCGAAGGAGTACATGGCGATGATTTCTGACGCATTTGCCTTTGTAGTGCTGCTCGCGTTTGTGATCAAGGCCTCTTAGCGATAGCTAACCTGCCAATAGGTCCAGCCGAAGCCATCTTTCGTCGGTGTGAGATTGAATGGCGGGAAATTCATCGTATGCGTCTTCTTTGTTACGGCGAGTGCAAGGGCCTCTTTACGGCCATTGATCTCCACAGCCAAAAGCGTCGTGTTTCCAAAGGAAATGCTATGGAGGACTTTGTGGCTGGTGATACGGCCGTAGTCGCCGGACCTGCCCCAGTCGACAACAAAACGGCCGTATGAGTAGCCATCCTTTGCGTACCGCTGCGTGTGCTCTTGCCAATCGGGATCGTTATTCCAGATGCCGAACGCTTTCGAAAAGTCCTGCGCTTCGACCGCGCTGAAGAATTGGTTCACGCGATGTTCCGCAGGCAGGTTCCGGCAGAGAACGAAAACGATGCCGGCGACAGCACAGAAAACAAGGGCGCCTATCACGAGATTGCGACGCCTGTTGGTGAGTCTTGGATCGTAAACGGGTGCGTCCAGCAGAGTCATAGGCCATCCTCTTAGAGCCGGCGAAAACTGTACGAAGGGCACGGCTTCAGCCGTGCCGTAAATCGATTGCGAATGACTCGGGCTTTCAGTCCCTGCGTGAAAACCGTACGCACCGGCAACAAGTGCTGGGTGCCCCATTTGCCCGATTTCCTGCGGAGGCTTGTGGCGTTGATACAATCCATGCGCCTTTCCTTAACGAAAGGCGCACACGCGGGCCTCTCTAGCGCAGCGTGGCAGGAAATCGGGGTCAAGCCGTACTTCGGCTTGAGTGGGATAATGGGTCTCGATGAGCCACTTCCGGCTTGCCCAGGGTATTGGGCTTGGTAAGTGGAGCTCTCACGCAGACTCTTTAGCCCCGAGGTATTTCCGTAGCCTGCCAGGAATTACATCCCCATCACATCAGACACCGAGGAATACGCGAATGTTCCTTTGCTTCGCGGATAGACGAAACGACCACACGAATAACCCGTTCTCGCGAGCCAATCTAATACGGAGATGGACTATCGGGTAAAGGCTTTGAAGATTTCGGCGAGACGCTACGGGCGGGCGGGTTTGCTGGTCCCGACGAAGCGCCTGCAGCCTGCGCATTGTAGGCCTTGATGACCTGGTCCGTAATATCCATGTTGCTGGCCGCGTACCAAACAACCGGGTTGGCATCGGATCCGCGTTCAATCACCGCTGAGTAACCATGCTGCTGCGAAAAGGTTTGCAGAAAGGCGTAGACCTTCTGTGCGACTCGTTGGAAAATCTGTTCTGATTCGCTTTGCGAATCGCTTTTGAAATCCTCCGCTTCGCGCTGAAGTTCCTTCTCTTTGCTTTCCAGTGTCCGCTCGCGGGTTGCTCTTTCTGCATCACTAAGATTGCTGCTGGTGTCGGCCAACTGCTTTCGCAGATTTTCGACTTCGTCATTGAGGGTCTGCAGCTCCTTCTGTTTAGGAGCGAATCGGGCCTGGAGCTCGCTGAGGCTCTTCTGCGCTTCGGCAGTTTGCAGCACCGCAGCGTTGAAGCTCACCGTAACAATAGTCTGGGGTTTGACTTGCTCCAGAGACGCCTGCGCGTGGGCCGCGTCTGTCACGCCCGGAATGCACAACAGCAGCAAAAACATTCTCCATCGAGTCATCGCGGCCACCATCCGTTTGCCATTCGTCTACTGAGTCACATCTTCGACAAAATGGAACTTGAGAGGAGTATCCCCAAACTCAAAGATCGGATGAGCTCTGTGGGGATACATGTCGAGAGCAGGATGAAACTCTCCAGGATTAGCAAAAGTTAACTGCGATGGAATGATCATCGTTTTGGCTGCGCCCAGTTCGGACTCAGCCAGGAGCCTCAGAGCACCCTCCCTGATCAACGGTTGGGGAATTGCTAACCTGAATCTCGACGGTGTGTCGGGCCAGGATGAGACGCGGCCTAAATCCGACGGCATGGTCGCCAGCGCATAATGCGGCGAAGAGAAGACGGCGGGAAAATAGCGGTTTTGGAAACTCTGCAGATGGTGTGGCACCCCTCCATCTTTCATGGTCTGGAAATCCAGCGATGGGTCGCGCCGCCACTGCACCAAAACACTCCTTGACCTCGCAACGCGGCTCCGCTGTCTCCTCTCGGAGGAAGGGGTCATCGTCGAAGCCGGCGGTGTGAGGCTTGCCACGGGAACAGGATTTGCCAGTTGCACAGCGCCGGAATGACCGGCATCCACGGAAGGTCTAGAGAACGGCCCGGTTCTGATGGCTGCTGCCGTGATTAGCAGGACAACAAAAAGGGCGCCGACCAAACCGACGTTGTCCAGCCCGGCTGTCGAAGGTGGATGGAGCGGGACACCCTCCTTGATGGCTCGCGCGATGAAACGCTCCCGCATGCCTTTTGGCAACCGCCCATTCCGACGGGTGAAGGCGTGTGACAGAGATAGGCACGCATCTATCTTGGTCATCTCATGGATTCGGTTCCTGCACGAGATACACTCCAAGGAATGCTGGTGCAGTTCAGCCAGCTCCGGTCCAGTCAGCTCATCGCTGATAGCGAGTGCGCACAGGGACTCGAAATACTTGTGGTTCGACGTCATCTGGACCCTCCCTTCGCTGTCGAAGAGCCATCCGCACAGAAAGCCTTCCTGAGCTTTTCCAGGCCGCGGTAAAGATTGTGGCGCACCACGCGCACGCTCTCTCCCGTCCGTTTGGAGACCTCTTCTGCCGTAAGGCCTTCGTAGTACACAAGCTCAATGGTCCTGCGCTGTCGAGGCTGGAGTGCACTCAGCACTTGCTCCACTAGGACACCCAGTTCGGGCAGCGCATACCCTAATGAACGTTCTGTCAGCGGAAAGACTGCAGGCAGGAGTTCATCAAAAGGATCGGTCTCGAAAAAGCGATTGGCTGCAAGTGACCGGCGGCAGTTGGAGATCCGCTGGTATGCGAACAGCAGAAGCCATGTCTTGAAGCCGCCTTTTTCCGCATCGAACTGCTGGATGGATCGAAAGACATCAAGGAAGGTCTGCTGGACCGTATCCTCTGCCTCGGCTTCATTGCGCAGGATGCGTCTCGCAATTCTGAAAACGCTGGAGGCGTGCCTCTCAAACAGGACGGTCAAAGCGTCAGCATTTCCGCGTTGCAAGTCCCTGGCCAGTGCCTCATCCGATAGAAACCTCTGCCGGAGTAACCCGATGAGGGATGTTCCGGAGGAATTGGCCTCGATACCCACATCAGAGACGCAGGTGTCGGGGAAATCGGCCGCCCTGGGCGGGACTGCGCCCAACACGAGCCTCGCGATACGTGAGCTCACCTTATCCCCCCACCCAGCCTTTGACTAAAAGCTTAGCGAAAATCGTAGGAGCAATCATCCCAGGGAACCATCCCTCTTATATGCTTATGCACGCAAAGAACCAGTTTTTCCCCACCTTTACCGCGCTTATTTTGCCCCGCGATTTTGGACGATTATCGCGCGAGGGACAGGCCTGCGCGATTCGGGCATGTTCATGAATCTTCCTTTTGTACACACCCCTGCTAAACTAGAGCAGAGGGCGGAGCTATGGCGAACTCGAAGAGCCGCATCGTCCACAAGCACATCCGGCTAGATGCAGGAAAACTCAAACGTGCACAGAGGTTGCTTGAGGCCACAACAGAAACTGAGACTGTCGAGCGCGCGCTCGACCTCGCAATTGCCGAATACGAACGTAACAGGCTAGTTGCGGAAGCCAATCAGAAGTTTGTCAAAAGCGGCGTCGTTATCCGCGATGTTCTTGGCACACTGACCGAGTAGAGCATGCCGGTCCTTTTCGATTCGTCCATGTACATTACCGCTCTTCGGGAGGGTGGCGATGCTGCTCTCCTGTTGCGACGTTGGGCGCGAGACTCTCCCCTCTGGCTTAGTTCCGTTGTGCTAGAGGAGCTCTACGCAGGAGCAAATCCGAACGATCACCCAGTTCTGGAAAAGTTGGAACGCGATTTCGACAAAGCGAGAAGAGTACTCATCCCGAATTTAGGCGATTGGACTCAGGCCGGGAGAGTACTGGCCCGGCTAGCGCAGAAGTATGGCTACGAGCGAATTGGACGCGCCCGGCTGACGAACGACGCTCTCATTGCTACCAGCGCAGCTCGCGCCGGCGTAACAGTGCTCACGGCGAATCAACGGGACTTCGCACGGTTGGCAGAGTTTTGCGCGCTCCAGTGGCAGACCAGCCCTCGGGGTTAGACCGGCACTTTCAGCCGAGAGTGCGACCGCACGTGCAACCTCACCGTGCCCCGTCATGCCGAAAAGGCTCGACTGCCTACAAGGTTGCAGCCCCTGCTTCATGCCCCATGCGAAGGAGAATCTACTCACGATGCCAGATGTGATTAAGGAGCAACCAATGAAGCCGCGAACGATGCTTCATATCACCGATGGAGAATCGGTTGCGGGAACACTTAGGCAATCCGCAGTGCCCGGCGAAGTGCGGATTTTTGGCGATCTGATGTATGAGGGACCGGCCCCGGCCGGACTCACCGACGCGGAATGGTGGGATACGCGGGCACGATTCCATTCCCAGTGTTTCGACCTTACTCTCGCAGAAACCGGTCAAGCTGTAAGAGCTTTCGAAGAGTCTCTGAATATCATTCCCAGACACGACGAAACTGTTCTTTGGATGGACCACCGCCTCTCAGATCAGTTGATTCTGATCATGCTTTTGCAACGGTTCTATCGTTTATATTGCGAAAAATCCAGTCTCAGCCTCATCTGCCTCGGCCAATACCCGGGCATGGAAAACTTCGTCGGACTTGGCCAACTCACGGCAGAACAACTTGCGTCGCTCGCTGATACCCGATCTCCGGTCTCGGAAACTCAATTCACCCTGGCAAGCGCTGCCTGGAACGCTTTCACCTCCTCGGTTCCAACGGATATCGAGCTTTTTCTCGCCCGGGACACGTCCGCGCTCCCGTTCCTCGCACCTGCCTTACGTCGTCATCTGGAGCAATTGCCTTCTGTCGAAAATGGCCTATCGCGTACCGAGCAGCAGGCGCTCTCCGTTCTTCGCGACCGGGGTCCGCTACCTGCTCTGCAACTCTTCTTCGCTGTTCAAAAAACAGAGCACCCTCTCTTCATGGGAGACTGGTCCTTCTTCGCGATTCTCAGAGAATTGGCATCGGCAAAGTTCCCTCTCGTTCGCCTGGAGAGCAATGCCGGACCGGTTACGTTAACTGAAGTTGGCCGCCGCGTTCTCGATCTCCAGGACGATCACGTTCATCTAAACGGAATCGACCGCTGGCTCGGAGGTGTTCATCTGGCGGGTACGGATGCCGTCTGGCGCTGGGACATCGCTCGCAAGTGCATGCGCTTTGTTTAGTCAATCAGCGCGATGGCCAGGGGTTCGAGAATTGAGGATTGTGCAAGAAGTCTTCATCGGTGAGCGACTCGAGGAACGCCTTGAGGTCGGTGCGCTGCTGAGAAGTGAGCGTAAATCCTGATACGAAGGGAGACTTGTTCGGGTTCTTGCTCCCGTCACCCGCGTTTGGCCCCCCAGAGATGATCCGGCCTCCGTGGACGTAGTGGTCGAACACTTCGTCAAGGCTGTGGAGACTGCCGTCGTGCATATAAGGCGCTCGAACAGCTACATTGCGCAGCGAGGGAGGGCGGAATTTGCCGACGTCGGCAGGGTTGTGGGTGAATTCATAAACACCCAGGTTGTCGGCTGGGTAGGAGAATTTCCCAGCGAGGTTATAGAGACCGTTATTTTGAAATTCAATACCGTGTCCATCATCTGTTGTCTGATAGATGGTTTCGCCGCCGAAGGTGAAGCCGCCGTGGCATCGGGAACAGCTTAGGGGGGCATGGAAAAAGAGGTCTTCGCCGCGCTTGGCAGATTCGGAAATAGCGTTCTCTTCGTGGCGGTAGCGGTAGTGATCGTAGGGAGAGTTGCCGGAGATGAGAGTCCGCTCAAAGGCCGCCAGCGCCTTGCGAACATGGACGAAGGTATAGGGACCTGAGTCGCCGGGAAAGGCTCTGGGAAAGAGTTTCCGGTAAATAGGGTCGACCGCGATCACCTGGAGGAATCGGTCGTTCTCCCGGAGCAGTCCGAGTTCGATGGGGTGGTCGTTAAAGAGCGGGGTTACCGATTGATCTTCGAGCTGGGTGACGGTGGGGTTGGCCCAGTTGAAGACCGCAAACCATGCGACATTGGCCAGGGGCATAACGCGGCGCGGGTGCGATTGACCCGTCACTCCGACGGCCACGGGCCGCTGATCGGTAAAGCCGAATTGCTGCATGTGGCAGGTGGAGCAGGAGCCTTTGCCATTTGCAGACAGCCGCAAGTCATAAAAGAGATAGCGGCCCAGCTCCACCTTGGCGGGCAGCATTGGATTGTCGGCAGGGACCGGAGGCGGGGGGAATCCAGTGGGGAGATTCCATTGGAACCCGTTGCTCGACTGGTAGGCCAATGCGGATGCGGCGGCAAAAGCAAAGAGCAGGAAAACCCGGGCTATCCCAGAGCGTTTGCCGCCTGACGAATTTGGATCAGTACGCCCACCACGGCACGAATCATCGCGATTTCGAGAATCCATATTCATGCATGCTTGCGACGCACTTCTTTGGTTTACATTGTTGCTTATGAAGAGTGCGTCGGCAAAGGTTCGTTGGCATGTCGCGGCATATTTAGTTCCGCTTTTAGTGTTCGCCGCCCTGGTCTCTGGAGATCAGTTAGCGACGTCCACAGCGGTATACGCGGCGCAGGCACCAGTTGCTACGCCGACGGTGCTCAAGGTGGAGGGAGCGCTACCGACGCCACTCTCGCTCACCGCGGAGGACCTCGCGAAGATGCCGCGCGCAACCGCTACCCTCTCCTCGGACGGAACGACCACTACCTACGAGGGAGTGCTGCTGTACGACATCCTAGTCAAGGCGGGATGGCAGTTTGGCCGCGGAATGACGGGTAAGCCCATGGCCAGCTATCTGGTGGCAAGCGGGAAAGACGGATACGAAGTAGTGTTCGCGCTGCCGGAGATTGATCCGCAATTTTCCGGAGCCAAGGTGATCATTGCCGACAAGGCGGACGGTGCCACACTGCCGGTGCGGGAGCAGCCGTTTCGGATTGTCGCTCCCCAAGACAAGATGCATGCCCGATCCATCTATTCGTTGGTCAAGTTAGAAGTGGTCCGGCTGCGGCCCTAAGCCTCGGCGCCTTTTCGAAAAGAAGCCTCGACAATTCTCGCGTGGTCAATGAGTGCCCCCATGATGCAGAACGATCCGCCCCACTGCCGTAGCAATCAGTAGCAAGCCCGCCACGAACAGCGTTAGCCTGGTGAGCACCCGCCAGATGCGGCTCTCAGGGGGTAAAACCCCGCGTTTGGTCTTAAGGCTGTATACCTGCCCCAATATTCCCGACAGCACCAGAAAGAAACCTAAGGCAAGCAATAGCCATGTCATGAACAGTCCTCCATCGCTCTATCACCTTACAACTACGGTTCAGAGCCCATTTCGCCTAGCGGCCAACATCTTCATTTTCGCGCCTGCTCGACCGGGGGCAGAAATGATCTAAACTGGTGGTGTCGGCACTAGGAGTCGCGCGATGAAGATCTTCCGCTGGGTTTGGCTTGCACTCACCCTTGGCCTGCTTGGCTACGCTTTTTACCAAGGCATGTATGTGGCGCCCACCGAGGCTACCATGGGCGACATCCAGCGCATCTTCTACTACCACTTCCCTTCCGCGATGATGGCGTTCCTCTTCTTTTTTGTCAGCTTTGTCGCCTCCATCGTTTATCTAGCTTCCCGGCGTAATCATCCCCAGCGAGCGCTCGCAGCAGATGCTGCCGCCCTGGCTGGAGCGGAAATGGGTCTCGTCTTTTGCACCCTGGTCCTGATCCAGGGCCCACTTTGGGCCCGGCCCGTTTGGGGCATCTGGTGGACCTGGGATGCGCGCCTCACCACCACCCTGGTTCTTTGGCTCATCTACGCCAGCTATCTGCTCCTGCGCAAATTTGCCGACGGTCCACAGATGCAGACCCTGGCCGCGGTGCTGGCCATCTTTGGCTACGTCGATGTTCCCATCGTCTACTACTCCACCACCTGGTGGCGCACCCAGCATCCTGCTCCGGTCATCGGCGGAGATGGCAGCCTCGATCCGGCAATGTGGACCGCCGTGCTGTGGAACCTGGCTGCGTGGCTTGCCTGGGGAATTCTGCTGGCCGGCTGGCGATACAGCATTGAACGGCGCCGGCAAATCGCCGAGCAGCACGCGGCGCTGCATGCCCTCGAAGCCAGCCTCGAAGTCACCCTCTAGAGAAGAAGGAAACCATGGCCCATCGTCACCTCATTCTCGCGTATGCCCTGACAATCCTGATCCAACTTGGATATGCGGGCTGGATCGGCCTGAAATACCGGGCGACGCGGAAGCTGGAGCGCGAATTTCCCCCTTACCCGCCAACGGTCAAATAAAGCACTTTTGCCCCCTTGGTCCTCAGGCCAGCGTCTTTCCGGAGCCGTTACGGCACATGGGACCGGGGAGGTGCTTGCCTTACCTCTTCGCCCATCAACTCTCCCGGATGACTTCCACCCAGCAGCTCTTCCTCGGGCTCGATGTGAACCAGGACCTCGGCGATCTTGGCCACCTGCTCCCGCACCTGGTCGGCGACGGCATGTGCGATCAGGTGGCCCTGGCGCACGGTAAGATCGCCCCGCACCACTACATGCAGATCCACGTAGTAGCGGAAGCCCACCTTGCGGACAAAGCACTTTTCCACTCCAAAAACCCCCGCCACGGATGCAGCCACGCGGCGAACGTGCTCCTCAATCTCCGGCGCCGGCGCTGTGTCCAGAAGCTCCGCTACCGGGCGGCGAAGCTGCTGCCAGCCCCCCAAAAGGATCACCGGAGCGGCGCACAAGGCAGCCCAGTCGTCCGCCGTAGGGTCGCCCGTCAAGAGCGCGGCCGAGATGCCTACAAAGGCAAAGGCCGAGATGATAGCGTCGCTAAGATGATGCCAGGCGTCCCCTCGGAGGGCCGAGCTTTCGATCTTTTGGCCAACTCCGGCAACATATCGTGAAAGTAAGGCCTTAATCGGAACCACGCAGATCAAGACCCACAGCGTGTAGGCATGGGGCAGCTTGTGCGGGGTGCGAATCAGGTTGATGCTCTCCGCGGCAATGCCGAAGGCAGCGACGATCATGGCTACTCCCACCACCGCGGCCGCGATCGGGTCTGCCTTGCCATGCCCGTAGGGATGATCTTTATCCGGCGGCTTGATCGCCAGCCGCAGACCGTAGTACACGACCGACGAACTGATGACATCCAGGAACGATTCGATTCCGTCGGCCAGCAGGGCAAACGAATGCCCAATCAGCCCGGCCACGCATTTGACCATCGCCAGCAAGAGATTGATGACGATGCCGAGCAGGGAGGATCGCAGCCCGCCTTCTACCATCTCTTCGGTTGTCGGCGAGGCCGTCATGGCTGCATTGTCTCTTATTTCCCTACGCTTAAGGAGCGTTTGCCGAACCTGGCACGGGGCATGTTCCCAATGGGTGCCTTTTTTTTGAATCCAACTTGCCCCATCTGGACGATCCTTACTAAACTTAGCTTGAACTCAAGCGTTTCACGATTGCTGTGCCCGATCTCGCCTCAGTGAAGTGGGGTTTTCCTGGCGAAAGGCTCTGCCCGCATCCCCTTCACTGGATAGACCTATCGTGAAACCGCTTCGGGACCCGGAGGCGTCCGTTGTTGCGCTTTTTGAAGCTCGCTCTCATTTTTGAACTATCCACGGTACTCGGGCTTTCGATACTAACGGGGCAGTTTTTTTACCGCGCTTACAACAACTCCAGCCGCGAGCATCTGCCGGTTAGTTTTCTGGCTGCGCTGGTCATGCTGGTGCTGGGCACACAGCAAACGGCCATGTCGCTTCGCCGTGAGAAACTCCGGCTGGCTTACGGCCGCCCCACCGTCAAAGAGAAGCTTCGCCTGAAAGTGGCCTACAGCACGCTGACGTTGCTGCTTTTCATCGCCGCCGGAGTCTTGCTGGTAATTCTCAGGAGCCATCTCCAATAGAGCCGTTGCGCAATAGGTGTAGACCGAACTGATGGGCCCGGCGAGCCGGATCACAACCCCGCGGCCTCTATCCAGCCACGATACTTGCGAAATCCTCTGAGAGTCTTTCCGCTTCCAGTCCGCCCAAGCAACTGTAGCGAAGACGGCTTTTCCTCAAGAAAAGCCGCACTTCGCTGCTATTGCTTGTAGCGGGTAGAAGTGAAAGGTCGTTACCGGCTCGCGCCGACGGCTCTTTTCTGCCGGGGAACCACGGATTGCGGTTTCTTGGCTTGGCCGAGATCCTGATGCGACTCCGCCTTGCGCGGCTGAGCACCCTGCGACGACTGTTGGTCCATCCATTCGTCGAGACGAGACCGCTTAAATCGCCAGCGATTGCCAAGTTTGAATGCTGGGACGAAACCGTCGGAAGCATATTTGTAAAGTGTGTCGGGACTGATGCCGAGATAGTCAGAAGCTATGCGAATATCCATCACTTCGCGAACTTCATCCCTCGCCGGTGTTGTTCTCATCGAAGCTCTCTCCTCTGGGAACTGCGGGACCGGGCGAGACTACAGACCCGCCGTTGTGCTTATACCGCGTTTTCACCCTGTAATACAAGAAATTATCGCGTATTGCTCGAGTCTTCCGGGTTTTCAAGCGGTATATAGCGGCTTTGTTTAGTTCCGGTAGGAGCGTAACAGAATTCGCGCGCATGGGAAGCATTACTTGCGGCATGCGCGCGGTTACCAAGGACATCGTATCGGATCTGATCCCCACAACAGGATCGTTCATCCTGCACTTTGTGTATCGGCCATATCTTTCTCATTCATCAGCATTAACTGTGGAAAACGTCTCCGCCGTCACAGCCCATTTTGGTTACAATTCCGGTTGCAAACCGGCAGCGAGGGCAATCAAGTCGTCACCTATGGTGCGCGTTTTTGCAATCGCATCCTCCAGCGGAATGTGGGTAATCTCTGTGCCGCGAAGCACGACAAGCCGGCCAAACTTTCCCGCGTGCACCAGATCGATTGCAGCCGATCCATACCGCGTGGCAAGCATACGGTCATAGGCAGTTGGAGTTCCACCACGCTGGGTGTGTCCAAGATTCACCGAGCGTGTTTCATAGCCGGTCTTTTCCTCAATCAACTCGGCAACGGTTTGCCCAATCCCGGCCAGGCGGGCATGCCCGAAGGCGTCCACCTTAGTGCCGAGCGTGGCTTGCTTGTCGGCTCCAGGGATCTTCGCTCCCTCCGCAACCACGACGATAGAAAACAATTTGCCCCGATCGTGCCGCTCCTTGAGGATCTTCACCGCCTTTTCAATATCGATTGGCCTTTCTGGTACGAAAATGACGTCAGCGCCTCCGGCGATGCCCGAAGTGATCGCGATCCATCCAGCGTCCCGCCCCATGACCTCGCAGACGATGACTCGATTGTGGGCCTCCGCCGTGGAGTGCAGCCGGTCGATGGCTTCGGTAGCGATGGAAACGGCGGTGTCAAAGCCAAAGCAGGCGTCGGTTCCGCTCAGGTCATTGTCGATGGTCTTGGGCACGCCAACTACCTTGATGCCCTTCTGGACCAGCGCATTCGCTACGCCCTGGGTGTCATCGCCGCCGATAGTGATCAGCGCATCCAGCTGGTTGGCCTTGATGCTGGCCAGGCACTTGTCGATGCCGCCTTCCATCTTGCGCGGGTTGGTGCGTGAGGTGCGCAGGATCGTGCCGCCCAGCTGCAAGATTCCAGAGACAGTGTCAATCGTGAGCGGCTTGGTTTTGTTTTCAACCACGCCCCGCCAGCCCTCAATGAAGCCGACAAATTCATCGTTGTGGTGAAAGATGCCTTTACGTACAGCGGCGCGGATGACCGCATTCAATCCGGGGCAGTCGCCTCCGCCGGTGAGGATTCCAACTCGCATGGTGCTTCTTCTCCTAGAGTGCCTTGTGAATCATACTGCTGAGTTCATCAGAAGGAAATCCAAGGACGAAGAAGCGCTGCATTTTGAGCAGATAAATCATTTCTGGGCAGTTGGTTATCTCGTAATACTTCTAGCGATGGAAGAACTTGAGCACGCCGCAAACGTTGGGCTGAGTTGGGGAGAACCGAAGAGTAGAAATGACCGCTTTTTCCACAGACAGCATCACCGCTGAAATTTTGCCTGCGGCGAGCGAGCTACCGCTGGGCGGTCGATTCGTCGTGGTAGATGGCGGCGATCTCCGCGGCATAGCGCTCGGTCACAACGCGCCGGCGCAGTTTCAGTGTCGGTGTCAGCTCACCGGAATCCATCGACCACTCGTCGGGAACCAGGTGGAAGCGCTTGATGGTCTCGAAATTCGCCAGACCCTCATTGATGCTGTGGACGAGAGCATGGTATTGCTCATGCACCGCTGGATTCTTGACCAGATCGGCGCGCGAGGAAAAGGCGATTCCCTGCTGTCGCGCCAGGTTCTCAAGCGCAGGAAAGTTCGGCGCGATGAGCGCGCTGACAAATTTGTGCCGATCGCCAACCAAAACGGAGTTGGCCACCAGCCCGCTTGCATTCAGCCTGCTTTCGATCGGCTGGGGAGCAATCATTTTTCCGCCCGAAGTCTTGATCAGCTCCTTTTTCCGGTCGGTGACGTAGAGAAATCCGTCCGCGTCCTGGCGCGCGATATCGCCGGTGTGGAACCATCCGTCGGCTTCGATGGCTTGGGCGGTGGCATCCGGTTTGTGCCAATAGCCGACGAAGACAAACGGCCCCCTCACCAGCAATTCGCCGTCTTCCGCAAAGCGGCATTCCACCGACTCGATCGGCTTGCCCACGGAACCGATGCGGTGATCCTGGGAGTTGTTCAGGGCCAGCACGGGCGAGGTTTCCGTGAGGCCATAGCCCTCGAAGATGCGAATGCCGACATCGGCAAACCAACCCGCGGTGTCCACGCCGAGCGGAGCTCCTCCGGCGATGAAGTCGCGGACCCTGCCTCCAAAAGCCTGCTTCACCTTCTTGAAGACCAATCGATCGGCCAGTCGCCAGCTCAGCGACGAAGGGATTTGCCCCTTGAGAATCTGCTCCCGGTGGCGGCGCCCTGTGGCTAGGGCCCAGGCAAGAATCTTCTTGGTCGCGGGTTTGCTGCCTGCGCGGCGCTGCACCTCATCGCGAATCTTTTCGTACACCCGGGGCACGGCGACAAAGACTGTCGGTTGAATGGTGATAAGGGCCGCCGGCAGACGATCGAAGTGTCCGCAATAGGCAATGGTCGCGCCGTAGCAAAAGAGAGCGTAATCGAGATGGCGGGCCGTGATGTGGGAAAGGGGTAGAAAGGAGACGCAGGAGGAGTTGGGATTCCAGGAAAACGCGCGGGTGGAATAGTTCAAGTTGGAGGCGATGTTGCCATGGGTGAGCATGACTCCCTTGGGTTCGCCCGTGGTACCCGAAGTGTAGATGAGAGTCGCCAGATCCTGCGGCTTGACTCCATAACTGCGCAGCCACCGTTCCATATCCACCGTGGCAGCGACGACATCGGCATTTTTGAGCAAAGAGGAGAGCAGCGTGCCGTATTCGGTGTCGATATCGTCCATGACGACGATGCGCTCAAGCTGCGTCCGGCTGCGAATGGACACAATCTTGTCGTACTGTGCCTTGGTCGAGACCACTGCGATACGAGCGCCGGAATCGATCAACAGGCTGGCGATTTGTTCTGCTGTGAGCGTGGGGTAGATGGGTACATCCGCCGCGCCCAGCGCCAGTGTTGCGAAGTCTACCACCGGCCACTCCCAGCGATTTTCCGCCAGCAGCGCGATGCGGTCGCCCTTGACGATACCCCACGAGCCGAACGCTTGAGCAACAGCATACACGCGAGCCATGAGCTCGCGGCTCGATATGGGGTGCCAGTTGCCTGCTGCGTCCTGCCACAGAATCGCGCGCTCCTGCTTACTGGCAGAAATCAGCGAGCAAATATCCACTAGGGTTTCAAGATTGAACATGAACGGGGTTCATTGTACCCCGCGCCCCCAGAAACGATGATGAAGCGGCCCGCGCGTTAGCTTGGGAGCGAGCGCTCTGTCCATCCCTCGTCAACGGCTGCTGAGGTAAAAGCGTGCCCTAGACTTTGTCATCCCGACCCGGAGCGCACCCGATTTCCTGCTGCGCTTCGCTCACCAACGGCCACCTGTGCGGCTTTCAATAAGGAAAGCCGCATGAGCTTCGCCAACGCCACCAACCTCTACTGGAAATCCGGGGGAGCGGAGTGGAGGGACCTGCGGTTTCCTTTGTCGTGCGCCTACGCCTGAGGTAGAGGCGTTAAGCGCACGAAGCGGGACGAAAGGTTAGACCAATCCGACAAGATCCAACGAGCGCGCGTGCTGGCGGTCTTTTCCGCATGCAACTGGATCAGCTCACGCAGCTCCTCGCCCGCAGAAGGGTCGAGCTGAGAGAGAGGTTCCGGAGCAAGAAAGCTGGTGTGGTAGCGAGTCTGGGAGACAAAGGTCCCGTCTTCATCAAATACCCAGGCCAGACCGCCCGTCATCCCCGCGCCAAAGTTCTGGCCCGTGGAGCCAAGCACCGCTACCAGCCCGCCGGTCATGTATTCGCAGCCGTGATCGCCAACGCCCTCAATTACGGCTAGCGCTCCTGAGTTGCGCACCGCGAAACGCTCGCCCGCCCGGCCGGCGGCGAAGAGCGAGCCGCTGGTAGCCCCGTAGAGAGCAACGTTACCGAGGATGACGTGCAGCTCGCTTTGCCGCGCCGCGCGCCCTTGCCCGCGAAGAATCAGTTCTCCTCCGCACAGCCCCTTGCCCACGAAATCGTTAGCCATGCCCTCCAGCACCAGCTGCATGCCGGGCACGGCGAAGGCTCCGAAGGATTGGCCGGCAACGCCGGTCAACTTGAAGCTAAGCGGCGACTCCGCCTCATGCAGTCCATGCCAGACCAGTTCCCCGGCCAGGCGCGCACCGAGCGTCCGATGCTTGTTGGCAATGGTGGCTTCGACCGAAAAAGGCTGATTGGCCGCGCGTGCAGCCAATGCCGGCTGCACCCAGGCGTTATCAATAGCAGCATGGTCGGTGGGGCGGCGATTGCGCTGGCCTTGCCAGCGTACGTGTCCCTCACGAGCCGGCGCCAGCAAGGCGCTCAGGTCAAGTCCACCGGCAGCGCTCACTTGCTCCAGCAGATCGATGCGTCCGGTAGCCGCCTCCAGCGAGGGCAGGCCGAGCGAGGCCAGCAGCATCTGAATGTCACGCGTTAGCTCTTCGAAAAAGCGCACAATATGGGCCGGCTTGCCGCGGAACTTCGCCCGCAAATCAGGCCTCTGCGTGGCAATACCAGTAGGACAGGTGTTTAGGTGGCACTGCCGCGCCATGTCGCAGCCCAGGGCTACGAGCACCGCAGTGCCGAAGGCGAATTCATCGGCGCCCAGCAGCGACGCGATCACGACATCTCGGCCCGTTCGTAGCCCGCCGTCGCAACGCAGGCGCACGCGCCCCCGCAGGCCGTTCTGCATCAGTACCTGCTGCGCTTCGGCCAGCCCAATCTCCCAGGGGTTGCCGGCGTACTTGATGCTGGAGAGGGGCGACGCGCCGGTACCGCCGGCGTGACCCGCGATGACGATGTAGTCCGCGTAGGCCTTCGCCACCCCAGCGGCTACCGTGCCTACTCCACACTCCGAGACCAGCTTGACGCCAATAGCCGCGCGTGGATTCACGCGCTTCAGGTCAAAGATCAGCTGGGCCAGATCTTCAATGGAGTAAATGTCATGATGCGGAGGAGGGCTGATGAGCGCGACCCCCGGTTGTGCGTGGCGCAGGCGCGCGATCAGCTCGGTGACCTTGTGGCTAGGCAGCTGGCCGCCTTCGCCCGGCTTCGAGCCCTGGGAGATCTTGATCTCGATCTCCTCGGCGTGGGCGAGATATTCGGTGGTGACTCCAAAGCGCGCGGACGCTACCTGCTTCACCTTGTTATTAAGGATCGCGGGAGCTCCGGGATAGGCCGGGTAGTGGGTCGGATCTTCTCCACCTTCTCCAGTATTGGAGCGGGCCCCCAGCTGGTTCATAGCCTCGGTGATCGTCTGGTGCGCCTCGGGGCTCAGAGAGCCCAGCGACATGGCGGACGCAATGAAGCGGCGCACGATGGTGGGCGACGATTCCACCTGGTCCAGGGCGAGCGGCGCTGCGGCAGGACGAATCTCCAACAGATCGCGTAGCACCGTGGGCTTGTTCTCGGCCGCCTGGGTAGTAAAGGCGGTCCAGGCTTGAGCAGGCGAAAGGGCCGCCCCGCCCGCACCACGAGCGCTTCCGGCCACGATCTGCAGAGCCTTGACCGTCTGCGGCTGCCAGCCATGCGGCTCGGCGCGATCGTCTTTGCGAAAACGAACCCATCCATAGTCAGGGAGCACTTTGGCTTCCCGCTGCGCGGCGGGCGCCTGAGCAGTCGCCGTCGGCGGCTGCGAATCCTGATTCACAGCATTTACCAGCGCAGGTTGGCTGTCCTCGTCCTGGGCCCCGGCCCAACGATCGCGCACCGCGGCTTCCAGCTCGGCAAAGCCGATGCCGGAGATAGGCGAGGGCGTTCCTTCAAAACAACGCTCCACCACCTCATGATCCAGACCGAGGATATCGAAAAGGTGGGCGCTGCGATAGCTGTCGACCACGGAAATGCCCATCTTCGACATAATCTTGGCCAAGCCGAGATCGAAGGCGTGCAGCATGTTGGCTTCGCCCTTTTCCGGGTCGAGATTGCGCGCCGTCTCCAGGGCCAGCCAGGGGCAGACCACGCCTGCTCCATAGCCGAAGAGAACGGCGGCATGGTGAAGGTCACGGCAGTCGCCGGCCTCCACCGCCAGGCCGGCTTGGGTACGAACCCCGGCATGCACCAGGGCGTGATGCACCGCTCCTGTCGCCAGGGCCATCGGGATGGGCAGAAGCTCGGCGCGACCTCCCGGTTGAGCGATGGCGCGATCGCTGAGCAGCAAGATGGCTGCCCCACCGCGGACCAGGTCGATAGCGCGCGCACACAGATCGTCGAGCGCCTGACGTAGGTTGCAACTGGGCGCAAAAACGCAATCCAGGACCGCCAGGGGCATCTCGTCGGCCAAGGCATGCTCGCGATTGCGGAGCGAATGCATCTGGCCCAGGGAGAGGTAAGGCGACTCCAGGGAGAGCCCGGGAATGCGCGCAGCGGTATTGAGCAGGTGCGGCCAAGGGCCGAGACGGGTGTGCAACTGCACCACAATCGACTCGCGCACCGGGTCGATGGCCGGATTGGTCACTTGGGCAAAGCGCTGGCGGAAGAAGGCATACACCGGCCGCGGCGCGTGGGCCAAGGGGGCAAGCGGCGTATCGTCACCCATCGACCAAACCGCGTCCTTGCCGTCGCTGGCCATGGGAGCCAGCACCATGCGAACATCTTCCCGGGTGTAGCCAAAAGCCTGCTGCAGCTGGGTCAGATCCTCCAGCGGGGGAGTAAAGGCGGCCGGCTCCAGCGGAGTATCCTCCACCAGCGTGCCATAGGTGGTGAACCGGTCGAATTCCTTCAGCAGTTGATCGTCTTCGAACAGTTGGTGCGCATCCAGGTCGGCCACCAGCATTTCGCCTGGACCGAGCCGGCCGCTATGGATGATCTTTTCCGGATCAAGGTCCACCAGCCCAGCTTCCGATCCGGCGACCACTAGGGCATCTTCGGTCAGGAAAAAGCGGCAAGGGCGCAAACCATTGCGGTCCAGGGCAACGCCTACCAGGTGACCGTCGGCAAAAGCCAAGGCTGCGGGGCCATCCCAAGGTTCAACACAATCCGCGTGATAGCGAAGAAAAGGAGAATCTTTTTGCCGCCCGGCGGGAGGCAGCAACATTCTTACCGCTTCCGCCACACTGCGGCCGTTGCGCGCCAGCAATTCCACTACCTCGTCGAGACTGGTTGAATCCGATCCATCGGCAGTCAGGATGGGATGACATTCTGCGGGGATGGTAGCCGCCCGGGCATCCATACGGCCGCGGTTGCCCCAGACGGTATTGATCTCCCCGTTGTGGGCCAGTGTCCGGAGTGGCTGCGCCCGATCCCACGAGGGGGCGACATTGGTCGCATAGCGCTGGTGGAAGATAGCGAAGGGGGTGACGTAACGCGGATCCGCCAAGTCAGGATAAAACTCCGACAGCAGCCGTCCGGCGCACATAGCCTTGTAAACAACGGAGCAGGAGGAGAGCGAGCAGACATAACCGGAAGCTTTCGCCTCGCGCTCGAACTGCTTGCGCGCCAGGTATAGGCGGCGCTCGAAATGCGCAGAATCGCTAGCCGTCACCAGCACTTGGCGAATCACCGGAATGCTGGAGAGCGCGATCTCGCCCAGGACATCTTCACAGGTGGGCACTACCCGCCACCCGAGCACTTGCAGCTTTTGCGCGGCGAGCGCTTGCTCCAAGGCCTGCTTGCCGGCACTCGATTCACTGGGAAAAAAGACTACCCCCACCCCCAGCGGCTGCCCGGCGTCGAGCGAAACCCCAGTGGAGGTGAGCAGAAACTCCCGCGGGATCGCGGTCATGATGCCCACGCCATCGCTGCTCTTGCCGTCCGCGGCAATGGCTCCGCGATGCGCCAAACGAGCCAGCGCGGTGAGGGCCTGGGTCAGAATTTCGTGGGACGGAATATTGCGCAGCGTAGCGACAAAACCGACTCCGCAGGAGTCGTGGTCAAAGCGAGGATCCAACAGGGTAGGGGTACAGCCATGCTCCAGCGACTTTGAGGCAGAGAAACCCATACGTAACTATAATCCCCGTTTCTGTGACAAGCACCCGGCAATTAAATTTTCTTTCGCACCACAAGCGGCAACGGCAGAGCTTTCCATCAAGGGCACGGGTTCACAACTTACGAAAAACTCTTGCATCGGAGCGCGACTTCCAGACTGCGGAAAGACTCTTTGAACGAAGGGCACCGGTTCAGCCGTGCCGAAGAGCCATACGCTAGACGCGGCTTTAGCCAATGGGGTACGTCTTTTTCAAGACGCCTGGACCGAGATCCACCCCCCGCCTTTAATAGCAGGAACTGCGCGAGAAAGCCGTACCTCAGGGGCTAAAGCCCTCATCAATTTCGCTCGATGTGGCACGGCTGAACCCGTGCCCTTCGTTCAAAGACTTTTTCCAGAAGCCGGCCCCTAAACGATTGAAACTGATTCGGGCTTTAGCCCCTGATGTATCGCTTTCCCTCTGGCGCAGCTTAACTCAAGCCACGAACTCATCCTCGTTTCGGCTGCGCCGGACAGACGTATCGTCCGCATGACTTTTTCTTAAAAAAAGGCATCCATTCGTTGACAAAGGGACTCTGTATATTTATACATGGGAATGTATTTTTATGCACACCGAGCGCGGCCGTCGGCCGCGCTCTGACTTTGCAGTCAAAATTGGAACAAAGAGCCCGGGATGAACAGCTGTCATCGGGCTGCAACAAGAAGGAACGCATAATGAAGCAGGATCGGCACAGTGCAATTCGGGAGCTCGTCGCCGGCGCGCCTATCGGCAGCCAGGATGAGCTACGGCGCCGGCTGGTCAAGCGCGGTTTCGAAGTGACTCAGGCCACGCTCTCGCGCGATATACACGAGCTGCATCTCTATAAAGGTCCCAATGGCTATTCGGTGCCAAACGGCGCGGCGTTGGAGGAAGATGACTCCCTGCCCGGGACCAGCGAAATGCTGAACAGCTTCGGACTGAGGGTGAAACAGGCGCTCAACCAACTGGTGCTGATTACCACCAGCGGGAGCGCGCAACCGGTCGCCCTGGCGATCGATGGCGAAGACTGGCCGGAGGTGGTCGGGACCATCGCCGGAGACGATACGGTGTTGATTATTTGTCCCGACCAGAAGCGGGCGACCCTCTTGCGGGAACGCCTGGAAATGATGATCGGCTGATGGCTAAAAATCCAATACAAACGGCGGTTGCTGGTGTCAGCGGCTACGCCGGCCTGGAGTTGGCGCGCCTGCTGTTGCACCACCCTGCCCTGAAGGGGCGGCCGCCGGTCTTTGTCGGCCGCGACGCAGAAGCCGTCCGGCTGACAGAGATGCATCCCCAGTTGGCCGATAACAACGGCAGCTCTGGATTGCTGGTCGAACCCTTCTCCTGGAAGCTGCTTAAAGATCGTGGGGTCGAGCTGCTTTTTCTGGCGACACCACATGAGCAATCGCGGAGTTGGGTGCCTGAAGCATTGGAGCACGGCCTGAAAGTAGTGGATTTGAGCGCGGCATGGCGCTTGCGGGAGCCCGAAAATCGAACCATCTACGCCTTCCATGACACCGATACGCTTGCGGCCGAGCGGGTGCAGACCAAGAGCGTCTATGGTTTGCCGGAGTTGCATCGGGCGTGCATCCGCAACGCGCAGCTGGTAGCGAACCCCGGATGCTATGCCACCTCAATCATTCTGGCGTTGAAGCCGCTGGTGGCCGCGGGCTGGGTGGATCTGAACCGGGGGATCATCTGCGATTCGAAGTCGGGTGTCTCTGGCGCGGGCAAAGCGCCCACCGCCACCACGCACTTCATGTACGCCGCGGACAATCTCTCCGCCTATGCGGTCTTTGGACATCGCCACATGGGCGAGATGCTGGAGCAGTTGGATCTGGAGGAGTCGCAGATTATTTTCACACCGCATCTGTTGCCGATTCCGCGGGGGATTCTTTCCACCACCTACGTGACCTTCCGGGAAAAGAAGGAAACGGCGGAGGTAGAAGCGTGCTTTCGTGAGTTTTACGCAACGAGCCCCATGGTGCGGGTGAGTACAAAACTGCCGCAGATACAGTACTCAGTGCATACCAATTACTGCGACATCGGCTTCAAGCTGGCAAAAGACGGGCGACGATGTGTGGTCGTTTCCTGTTTGGACAACCTGCTCAAGGGGGCAGCCGGGCAGGCGGTAGAGAATATGAACCTGATGTGCGGTTGGGACGAAGCGGAGGGGTTGGCATGAAATTTGTGGTCAAACTCGGTGGTTCGGCCCTGGAAGACCAGGACCTGTTGCACGGGTGTGCGCGTGCGATTGCCATGCTGGCGCAGGACGGTAACCAGGTCGCCGTGGTTCACGGCGGCGGCGCGGCGTTAACCCGCACCCTGAAGCAGATGGGCAAGCAGAGCGAGTTTATCGCCGGTCTGCGTATCACCGATGCCGAAACCCGGGATGCTGCGTTGATGGTGTTGGGCGGCCGCGTGAACAAGGAGCTGGTAGCAGCGCTCGGTGGGCACGGCCAGGCCGGCGTAGGCCTTTCTGGTGGAGATGGATTGATCTTCCGCGCGCGCAAAAAGCGCACCACCCCGGACTTGGGGTTTGTAGGCGAGATCGTAGCTTCGGATACGCGCTGGCTCGATGCCATCTGGAAGATGGGCGCGGTGCCGGTGATCTCCAGCCTGGCGCTGGGTTTCGACGGCGAGTACTACAACATCAATGCCGATGAAATGGCGTCTGCCTGCGCGGTCGCCTGCAAAGCCGACGCGCTGGTCTTTCTTACCGACGTGCCCGGCGTGCGCGGAGCCAACGGCGAGGTGATGCGCTGGTTAAGCGTGGATCAGATAGCCGGCCTGACGAGAGAGGAAGTGATCAGCGGCGGCATGTTGCCCAAGCTGAATGCCTGCCGCGAGGCGCTTCTGGCGGGCGTGAAAAGGGTGCGCATCCTGCCTGCGGATGCGGCGGCGGTTTTACCCGACCTGTGTTCGACGCGGGTACTTCAAGGGACTGAGGTGATGGTGGCATGAAGCTCGAAGCATTACAGGCGGCAGAGGCTAAGCTGCTGCTCCCCACGTATGAGCGCAATCCGATCCTCTTTGTCGAAGGCTCAGGCATGTACCTGATCGACGACAACGGGGAACGATATCTCGACCTGCTCAGCGGAATCGGCGTCAACGCATTGGGCTATGCGCACCCTGCGGTGACCAATGCCATCGAGCGGCAGAGCCGCAAGCTGGTGCACATCTCGAACCTGTACTTCCATGAAGGGCAGGCGGAATTGGCGATGCGGCTGACGGAGAGGAGCGGCCTCGACCGCGCCTTCTTCTGCAACAGCGGAACCGAAGCGTGGGAAGCAGCGTTGAAGCTGGCGCGCGCCTACTCCGCGCTGAAGCGGAGCGAAGGCAAGGCCATGGGTACCAGGTTCCTGGCGCTGGAAAACAGCTTCCACGGACGGACCATGGGCGCGGTTTCCACTACCCATAAGGATAAGTACCGCGAACCCTTCCAGCCGCTGGTGCCGGGCGTGGACTTCGTGCGCTTCAACGATGTGGATCATCTGCGGGCGAGCTTCTCCAACGAGGTCTGCGCCATATTGATAGAGGCCATCCAGGGCGAGGGCGGAATCCGTCCTGTGTCGCAAGAGTTCTTCGCTGCCGCACGCGAGCTCACCAAGTCGACGGGCGCTTTGCTGATTGTCGATGAGATTCAGTCCGGCCTGGGGCGTACTGGCAAGTGGTTTGCCTACCAGCAATTTGGTATTCAGCCGGATGTGACCACCCTGGCCAAGCCGCTGGCCGGCGGTCTCCCGCTGGGAGTCATGCTCTGCAGTGAGGAAGCGTCCCACGGGATCCATCCCGGGCTGCACGGAACGACCTTCGGCGGCGGCCCGTTGGCTTGCGCTGTGGCCATCGCTGTCATGGACACCATCGAGCAGGAAGACTTGCTGGGGAACATCGCCAAGACCGGCGCGTACTTCAAACACCAGTTGCATGATGTCGCAGCCAGGCACGAGAGTGTCGTGGACGTACGCGGCATGGGCTTGATGCTGGCCATGGAGCTGAACTCCGCCGAGCTGGCCAAGCGGGTAGTGGCGAAGATGCTGGAGCGGCGTATCCTGATCAACCGCACCAGCGAGACCGTGCTGCGTTTTCTGCCGCCTTTCATCATGGGGCGGGAGCACGTGGATATCGCAATCTCCGCGTTGAACGAAATTTTGAGCGAAGAAGGTGCAGGCGTGCCCAGTATGGCCGCGGCGCATCAAAACGCAGGGGGGCCAAGGAATGGCTAGCAAAGCTTTATTTGTCGAAGAAAAGGCCGTACATCAGGAGAGCAGCATGCTGGCTGAAGCTTCCGTGACGCTTGCCGGGCGCGATTTGTGCTCCATTGCCGATCTTTCGCAGCGGGAAATTGCCGCCATCATGGAACTCGCACACGCCATCAAGGCGACGCCGGGCGATTATCGCTATTCTCTCGACGCGCGGCAGATGGTGATGTTTTTTGAGAAGGCCTCCTTGCGCACGCGGCTGACCTTTGAAGCCGGGATGAACACGCTGGGCGGTTCGGCAATGTTCGTAGACCAGACGCAGTCGCCCCTGGGCGAGCGCGAATCGCTGGCCGATATCGCTCGCAACGTGGAGCGCTGGGTTAGCCTGATCGTGCTCCGCACTTATGCTCATGAAACTATCACCGAAATGGCGGAGTATTCCCGGGTTCCGGTGATCAACGCGCTCAGTGACCTGGAGCATCCCTGCCAGGCGCTGGCCGATTTCATGACCATCGAAGAACGCTTCGGGACCGCGCGTGGGGTGAAGTTCACCTATGTGGGCGATGGTAACAATGTCTGTCACTCATTGATGCTGACCGCTGCCCTTTTGGGCGCGGACTGCACTGTGGCCACGCCTAAAAGGTATGCCCCCAAGCCAGAGATCACAGCCCAGGCGCGCAAGATCGGCGAAGAGTCCGGGGCCACGCTCACGCTGACCCAGGATGTAGTCGGTGCGGTGCGCGGCGCCGACGCGGTGTACACCGACGTTTGCACCAGCATGGGTTTTGAGCACGAGGTGACCAAGCGCGCTCCCATCTTCAAGCCTTACCAGGTGAACGAGGCGTTGATGGCGCACGCGGCGCCTCACGCTGTGTTCATGCACTGCCTGCCGGCGCATCGCAATGCCGAGGTTACGGATGCCGTGCTCGACGGCCCGCAATCCGTTGTCTTCGAGCAGGCGGAGAATCGGCTGCATGCCCAGAAGGCGCTGATGGTCCTGCTGCTGGGCGGCTCTCGTGACGGGACGAGAGGCTGAAGAGCGATCTGAACGGTTGAGCGAATGAATGCGGCTATTTGGCCCCTAGAAGTTTTGAAGGAGTTTAGCAATGTCGAAAAAGGTTGTTCTTGCTTATTCAGGTGGTCTCGACACCTCGATCATTATTCCCTGGCTCAACGAGAATTACGGTATGGATGTAATTGCCATGATTGCTGATGTCGGCCAGGGCGAAGACCTGGACGCAGTGGTGGCGAAAGCCTATGCCACCGGCGCCAAGAAGGCGGTCGTCAAGGACCTGCGCGACGAGTTCGTACGCGACTATGTCTATCCCACCGTACGCGCCGGCGCCATCTATGAGCACAAGTACTTGCTGGGCACTTCGATTGCACGGCCGGTAATCGCCAAGCACCAGGTGGAAGTAGCGCTCGAGGAAGGCGCCGAAGCAGTAGCCCACGGCTGTACTGGCAAGGGCAACGACCAGGTTCGCTTCGAGCACGCATATCAAGCGCTGGCGCCGGATTTGAAAGTCATCGCACCCTGGCGCGAATGGAACCTCAAGTCACGCGAGGACTGCCTTGACTACGCCGAAGCGCACGGTATCCCAGTAGCCGCCAGCAGGGAGAAGATCCACTCCCGCGATCGCAACCTGTGGCACATCAGCCACGAGGGTGGCGAGTTGGAGAATGCCGGGAATGCTCCTTTGCCCACGACCTGGGTGATGACCCGCTCCCCGCAGGAGGCGCCTGACCGCGAGGAAGTGGTGGAAATTGGCTTCATCGAAGGCAAGCCCGTCTCAGTGGATGGGATGCAGTTGGAGCCGGTGCAGATCGTGGAACTGCTGAACGAGATCGGCGCGCGCAATGCTATCGGGCGCATCGACCTGGTGGAGAACCGCTTCGTCGGCATCAAGAGCCGCGGTCTCTATGAGACGCCGGGCGGCACCCTGATCACCACAGCGCATCGCGAGCTCGAGGCGTTGACGCTGGACCGCGAAGTTATGCACTACAAGCAGCAGGTCGCATTGAAGTATGCCGAGCTGGTTTACTTCGGCCTTTGGTTTACCCCGCTGCGCGAAGCCCTGGACGCCTTTGTCGAGAATACCCAGAAGCACGTCACGGGTTCGGTCAGCCTTTCTCTGTACAAGGGCAACATCAGCGTCGCCAAGCGTCATTCGCCGTTCTCGCTCTACTCTGACGATCTGTCCTCGTTCACCATGGGGGACAGCTACGATCAGAAGGACGCCAAGGGCTTCATCCAGATCCTGGGACTGCCGGCTCGTACGCGGGCGCGGCTGCTGCAGAAGAAAGAGGCTCACCAGTGAAGATGTGGTCTGGCCGCTTTCGCGAGCCACTGGATCACGACTTCGAACAATGGCAACGGTCACTGGTATTTGATTGGCAGCTGCTTCCCCAGGAAGTAGCTGCCAGCAAAGCCCACGCGCGCACTATCGCCGCGGCGGGCATCCTCACAGTGGAGGAGCTCAAAAAGATCGTAGCCGCGCTGGACGCGATACGCGACGAGTACGCGCAGCGTCCGCCCAGCGACATCTACGGCTGCACGCAAGCAGAAGACATTCACCACTTTGTGGAGCTGGAACTGGTAGCGCGCATTGGCGATCTCGGGTTCAAGCTGCATACCGGCCGCAGCCGCAACGAGCAGATCGCGACCGATCTGCGCTTATTCGTGCGCGAGAAGTGCTCTGCCATCGCCAGCCATCTCGCAGACTGGTCGCGGGCATTTACCGCCCAGGCGCAAGCGGCGGGCGACGCAGTGATGCCGGCCTATACCCACCTGCAGCGCGCTGAACCGGTGCTGGTCGCGCATTGGCTGCAGGCCTATGGGGAGATGCTGCTGCGTGACATAACGCGGCTGGGGGATTTAAGCCGCCGCTTGAATTATTGTCCACTGGGTTCTGGAGCAGTAGCCGGCGCGACATTGAAGCTGGACCGGGCGATTGCCGCGCGCGAGCTTGGCTTTCTGGGGCCAACCGCCAATAGCATGGACGCCACCAGTGACCGCGACTTCGCCCTTGAGTTTTTGCAGGTGCTGACACTGATTGCTTTGCACGCCAGCCGCTTTGCGGAGGAGATCACACTGTACGCCACGGCGGAGTTTGGATTCGTGGAGTTGCCGGAAGCTTTTTCGACCGGTTCCAGCGCGATGCCGCAGAAGAAGAATCCGGATCTCACCGAGCTGGTGCGCGCCAAGGTGGCCCGCATCAATGGCGCGGCACAGACGGTCACCATGTTGCTCAAGGGTCTTCCGTTGGCCTATAACAAGGACCTGCAGGAGAGCCAGGAGCCGCTATTTTCCGCGGCAGATGCAGCGGAGCGGATGACCGCTTTGCTGGCCAGGTTCACCGCCGCTCTGCGCTTCAACACGGCGCGCATGCGCAGCGCCTGCGAGACTGGCTATCTCAATGCCATGGCTGCCGCTACCTACCTCGTGCACAAGGGAGTTCCCTTTCGCAAGGCGCACGAGAAAATCGGGCTGGCGGTGCGTTATGGTCTGGAGAGGGGTTGCGAACTCGATGGCCTTACACTCGACGAGCTGAAGCAGTTTGGGCCGGAGTTCGAAGCCGATTTTTTTTCGAGCATCACCCTCGATGCCACGGTGAACTGCCACGACGTGACGGGAGGCACCGCGGTAGGGCGCGTCCGTGAGGCATTAGCCGCGCACGAGGCAAGACTTACTGCGGTCATGGGACAGATAGATGGAAATACGTAAGGCGCGTCTTCAGGATGCGTCCAACATATACGAACTAGTGAACAGTCTTTCGCACGATGGTACGCTGCTGCGGCGCGCCTTCGCGGAGATCTGCGAGAACGTGCGCGACTTTACCGTCGCGGAGTCAGATGGCGGCATCTTCCAGGGCTGCGGCGCCTTGCATCTCTACGGTCCGCATCTGGCTGAGGTGCGCTCGATCGTGGTCCGTCCGGAAGCCAAGAGCAAAGGCACCGGCGGCATGCTGCTGCAATCGTTGCTGGATGAAGCCGAGGATCACGGCGTCGGCTGCGTGTGTCTCTTCACCCGCATCCCCGATTTCTTTTTCCGCCACGGCTTTCGCGTGGTGGAAGATCGCACCGCCCTGCCCGACAAGATTTACAAGGACTGCCAGAATTGCCCCCGGCTCTACCGCTGCGATGAAGTGGCGATGGCGCGCGGCCAGATTCCCAAGGTCTCGATCCTGGGAACCAGGATCGAGGCCGAACAATTGGTGCGCCTGACCGGGTAGGCGGCTTGTCTAGGCAAGCTAGTACTTGAGTGCGGTTCCCTCGAGAACCAGAGCTATCTACTTTCCGAGTTGTACCGGACCCAGTCTCTTTAACTGCTGTGAAGGCGTGCCGGTGATGGGTGCATATGGCGGAGGCGCCCCTACTGCGTTGGACCGCACAAGCAGGTAGGTTTCTCCCTTGCGGACCGGCAGCTCAAGGATAGAGGCTGCGCTCTTCAGGACAACACTTCCCTGCCCATTCATGACTTGCAATGGCTGACCCGGCCATGGATTGCGGATACGCAAAGTCGATGTTGCTCCAGCCTCGATCGCGACCGTGGCAGGGACGCCTGCCCGAACCTGCACATCGACCCGGGTGCGATCGCGCACCCAGACGCTGCCCTCGAAATCCCACTGGGATGGCGTTGCAGGCGCGATGCGTATCAGACCGTCATAGTCCTGCACTAAGGCCTCGGCGAGCGCCAGCGCTACGACTCCTTCCTGCTCGACGTAAAACTCTCCTTCGGGGCCGCCCCAGTTGGCGAAGCCGTTGATATACCTTTGATATCTCTCCGTCAATGCGATCAATGTCGATTGCACCTCATCCCCGAGGCCGAGCCGGGCAGCCTGCACGGGATCAAAACTCCAGTCCTGGTGAACCGGGTAGGGGCGGGTGGCGTAGGTGGATTTCGCCAGGGCCAGCCTGGGCGAGTCGTCACCAATCAGATTGTAGGGCCACACCGGTTCCAGGCCGATGTTCTCCTCGTTATGTGCAACAGCGGCTGGATCGTATGACTCGGCAATGACCGTTTGCTTTCCGCTGGCGGTGGCTTTCTCGGCTTGGGGCAGGGCAGGAATTTTGCTTAGCTCCGATTCGAGTTGCTGAACCAGCTGGCTATCGGTGTGCAGCAGTTTTGCCGCCTGGGCGACGACGGGAAAGAGGGCTGTGCGCGCAGACAGATCTGTGGTCGGGTCGATCGTATCCCACTCTTGTTCGTGCGCATTCGACGGGTGGGTATGCATTTTACCGTCCGAACCGCGTGTTTCATAGGCGAGCAGGAACTGTGCGCTCGCGGCCATGACGGGATAGTTCGCTGCCAGGAAGCCGCGATCGCCAGTCGCCAGATATTGCCGCCAGATCCAAAGCGAAACTTCCGCACCAGTGGATAGAGTGCGCGCGTTGTAATACGGGCGCGAGGCAGCGTCACAGTCGAGCCCTATGACCGCAGGCTTGGACGGATTCCATTCACCCTCAAACTCAATGCCAGGTCCGTTAAAGCGCATCGTCTCCGGCACGCAGATACCCGGCCGGCCGGCCATGTGCGTCCGCGTCCAGTCTTTGATGTTGGCAAGATTCTCGCGGTATAGGCGAAAGTAGGGCGCGTTCAGTTCAGAGACGCCTGCATCGATATTCGCGGCGACCTGCATGCGAAGATTCCAGTGCCAGAAGGCCGCGGGATCCCAGTGGTGAAGATCCTGAACAGCGGAGAAAAGGTCGGCGATGCCCGCCTGCGAACCAGGAAATCTGCCGCCGCTCTCGGCCGCGGCGGTATAGAGATAAAGGTTGCGGAGGTTCTCCAGGTACTCTCCGGAACCATCTCGGGAGGTTAGCTTGATCAGGCCAGCGCGCTGCCAGAAGGCGTGCCACCAGGCGATGTGTTCCTGCGGACCGGCATTCGCTAAGGCGCCGTCGATACCAGCCAGTTGGTCTTTCGAGCCGGTGTAGTGAGGACTCGCGACCATGACGCGAAAATGTCCGTCTTGGGCGGGCTTGAAGGTGACGGTCACCGAGCGGGGGCTACTCACCGCGACCGACACATCGCTCCCTGTCGCGGTGATGGCGGCGAGGGCTCCGAATGTCTCGCCGGTTGCTCCAGGACCATAGTGGTCGACCCAGGTTTGTTCGAGCATACCCACCCTGTTTGCAGCCGTGGCGTTCGGCTTGCGGGGCTCCCAGAGGCGAAGCGTGGCCGTCTGGGTCACTTTTGGGTCGGCGCCAGTTACGTCGACCACCAATGTATCGGTGGACACCTGCACGTAGGCGGTGAGGCTGATGCCGCCTCCGTGCTCGACAAATGATCCGTTGTACAAATCGAGGCGGCCGCTAAAATCCTTAGCCGAAGTAAGCGCAGCCAGGCCGGGTATGACGAGTTGGCCTGGAGAATCTCGATGCGGCAGGGTATCTTCGCGGTTCAGTTGGGCAGTAAATCCCT
This sequence comes from uncultured Acidobacteriaceae bacterium, assembly GCA_963743365.1. Taxonomy (GTDB): domain Bacteria; phylum Acidobacteriota; class Terriglobia; order Terriglobales; family Acidobacteriaceae; genus PALSA-350. The sequence continues at coordinate 357,081 of CAVUQE010000001.1, read as the reverse complement.
CCGCCGCCCACAGCGCAATACCCAGCCGTCCGTTGCCCATCGGCATCGCTTCGGCAGGCCTGGCGTTTGGCTCACCCAGCACAATGTCAGAGCGGCTTAGCAGGCCGCCAGCATCTACCACGAAATGTCCGGCCTTCCAGGCGGTGGTCGAAACACGTTCGCTGCCCTGGGCGAGCACGTTCGACTGCATCGAGCAGGCGAGACTAAGTAGGACCACAAGACTGGACGAATGCCGCGATCGTAGACGCATCCTTCTGGTTTACCACTTTGTTCTGAGTGCAGCTAGAAAACCGTGGAGAAGTTGAGTGCTAAACTTGCCAGCAATGGAGGCAAGCCGGGAATGCGAAGCAAGCGTGTATTGAGAAGTGAGGAGTCTGGCGAGACACCATCTGAAGGATTTGCATCCACCTGCAGCGTTCTCGCGGTGGGGCTTTTTGCGCTTACCTTTGTATTTCAGAACTTCGTAATTCCCTCATCCTCGATGGCCAGCACGCTTCTGGCCGGCGATCACGTCGTGGTCGAGCGCGAGACGTTGGCGCCGGCCCCGAAGTGGGCCCCCTTCATGCACTACCGCGAGGTGCATCGTGGGGACATTGTGGTCTTTTACAAGCCAACCGAGGAAGCCAACGGCGAACACATATTTGTTGTGAAGCGGGTTGTCGGCATTCCCGGCGACCGCATTCATCTGCGCAACGGCATTGTTTACCTCAACGGTGTGGCGCAGGATGAGCCTCAGGCGGCCAAGCCTACTCCTGAGAACTACGACCCCTACGTGGATGACTTCCCTTCCGTGAGTCCCTCCACCGAGCCGCAGGTTACGGCAGAATGGTCCGCGAGCCTCCCCGCTCACATGCAGGGCCCGGACGTGGTCGTACCTGCCGGCAATTATTTCGTTATGGGTGATAACCGCACCAACAGTATGGACAGCCGGTTTTGGGGCTTCCTGCCACGGCAGAACATACTAGGGCGACCTCTCTTCGTCTACTGGTCGATAGTGACCCCCGAGTCCGGTGTGGATGAGGTCCCACTGGCGGAGCAAGCGGAGTCCACCCTTCATGAGCTCATTCACTTCTTCGATGAGACTCGCTGGAGCAGGACCTTTCACCGGATTCAATAATTGCGGTAGAGAGAGCCGGAAAGGGTCCGGCCGGCGTCGGAAAACACGGTACCCTTCTGCAGCATTTTTATTTCCCTTGGACGGGTGTGGCAAAGGTGGAGCGGCACATCGAGAGCCACTATCCCACTCAAGCCAAAGAACGGCTTGAATGGGGCACCCAGAGTTTGTCTGGTGGTCGTGGAACTTAGCCCGGATCTACCCAACGGTGAACTCTAAATCTCTCAGCTCCGTTACGCTGCCGTGCCCAATTCCAGTTTAGGACTTCATCCCCAAAGCGAAACCAGGAACCGTCTCTGGCCCGCATTTGCTACCCGGAGTCTCGCCGGCTGACGGTACCTTTGTAACAGTGTTGTGTCTTTCTAGATTGCATCTCAAAAAGCAGGAGAGTTTATGAAGGCCTTTTGTGTGATACTTTGCAGCCATTCTTTCATCAACCCTACATCGCATCCACGTACCAAGCGCTTTTACGTCGGGGCCCTCACGGCGAACAGGGCGATACGTACGGCATCCGAGTTGAACCCGGGATTTCGCGTCCTGGGTGTCGAGCATAGCGACCTGCTAGCCCCATACGCGCTAAGCTAATCTTGCGACAGCAAGGTGGCCGATGCGAAAAGAAATTGTTGGACAAAAGGCGGTTGCGGGACAGACACAGACCGATGCTGAATGGCTCGATCTAACCTCGATCGCTCGCGTACAGATCACATCAGAAGATCCAGCTTTCCCCATCGAAAATGCGCTGACTACAAATGCAACGCTCAATGAGCTTGGCTGGCGCGCTACCAGTCCCGGAGAACAGACAATCACCGTCCTGTTCGACGTGCCGCAACGTATTCGGCGGATAGTGGTGCATTTTGTCGAACGTAACATGGAGCGCTCTCAAGAGTTTCTACTGCACTACTCTTCCGCTAAGGAGACAGATCGCGAAATTGTGCGCCAGCAGTGGAGCTTTAGCCCAAACGGCTCGACGCAGGAGGTCGAAGACTACGCGGTCGAACTGGATTCTGTGATCAAGCTCGAACTTGTCATTGATCCTGACCGCGGACGCCGAAACAGCGTGGCGACGCTCAGTGCATTGCGCGTAGCGTAACCAGGGGAACCTCGCAACTACTGAGTTCGGGACCTAGCGGGTTGCTTCAGTGGTAGGATTATCTTCATTCAAACGGGAGGGACCTCCGTATGAAGCCCTGTATTTCCATCCTTCTGCTCGCCCTTGCCACTCCCCTCTGTCTTGCCCAAGCTGTCACGAATGCCCAGTCGCAAATTCCGGGCCAGGCCTCGCTGACCGCCGAGCAACGTCTGGACCTGGAACGGCAGGCTGTCAAGCATATGTGGTGTCCGGTCGATCTCATCAGCGCCATGATCGATACACCGGCTCGCTACCTGCCCGTGGCAACACCCGAAGGCGATTCTGGTTCGCTCGATCTAACTTTCCGCAATGCGGCGGATAAGAAGATCAAGTCGGCATCATTGGAAGTGCAGGTGAGGGCCAAGAAGAGTATCTACGACCTGGAAGCGTACACCCTCACGACGCATCTGGAGATCTCGGGAATCGATGTAGCTTCAGGCCAGCTGTCACGGAGACTCCCTCTGCCCGTACCGGCATTTGGGGTCGCGCAAGTGATTCTTGAGAGCGTTACCTACGCCGACGGCTCTATCTGGTCACGCAAATCCGGCAGCGGTTGCCGCCTGAATGGGCAAGCCCTCGCGCGCGTAGCGCACTGACTGTCAGTTGTGAGCGCTGGAGTTCACGGAACAGGCACGAATCGTCGCATTGAAGAGCTTCGCTGCTTGATCGGCCAAATCGGATGACGCAATCGGTAGCACCAACGAGGCCGCTCTCGAGTCTACGTCCTGGAGCCCGTTGACCGTGCTGGTTTCAGCAATGTTGTGACTCGGCGTTGTGATTAGAATCCAGGCAAGCGTGCAGGAGCGATCTTCCTCGCACTGCACCCTGGTGTTTTTATTCAATTGAGCGGGGATTGCACGAAGAGCGTGTACGCCATCCGCGCTGAGATCACCCAGGTTAAAGCGATATTCATAGACGGTGTCGTCTTTCAGCTCGCCTGTCGGTTCCAAGCGAACTCGGCCCAAGCCTCTATGCTCGATAGCACCTGAATATCTATCCTCGACGGCAACCTGAGCTGTCACCTTACATTCCTCTAGCTTGAAGAGATGGATGCCGGCATAGAGTGTGCCGTGATAGGAGACCCGCTCGTTTTGATCGTCGACGTAGGACTGCGAATAGGTCAGCACGGAACCACGTTGTTGTTCCGAAGCAATGAACTTCAGGAGTTCGCCTCCTTCCGGAGTCGTCTGTGCGTCCACACTTAACGAAGGTAAGTTGGCGATGAGAAAGAAGACGCAGGCCGCACGCCTAACAAGAGTCATAGGCACAGTGTTGTTAGGGTCTGAACAACTCTGCCATTAGTTTAGCTCTGCTTCGCGTCAAGCCCCACGGCACGTGAGGACAGATGGGCTGGACAGGCCGGGCTGGGAAACCGCAAATACTGCTTCTTGGCCGCCGGGGTGGCCTGGCTACGGAGGACCTTAGGCCGGTCCCCACGGGTGTGGAGACCGGCCGGAAATACTTACGCTGCTTTAGCGATGGTCGCCTCCGCCACCATGAGGTGCGCCACCACCGTGAGGTGCGCCGCCACCGCCGTGATATCCGGGCAGGGCGTGTTCGTTCGCGCCGCTGTGGGGCGCAGATTTGACTACGTGGCCTTGGGCATCATGCGCCTCGTTAGCCTGGAAGTGGTTAAACTGCTCTGCCCCCCGCGCGGGCAGCGGTCCATGATATCCGTGGCGCGGATCATAGCGATTGTCAACGTGGCCATAAAAGCCGTGAGGGCCGTGGAACCAAGGCCCAGCTCCAAGAAATACACCGCCCACAAACCAATCCGGCCCGTAGTAGCCGTAGGGCGCGCAATCATAGGGGGGATAGTCGAAATACCCGTAGGGGCATACCGGGGGCACTCCAATGTTGATGGAAACCTGGGCCGGCGCCATGGTTGCGCAGCTTAACAGGGCAGCTGCGAGAGCTGAAAAAGAAAGGGCTTTCCAGTGAGACATAGATTCTCCTTGACTTTGGTTTGACGATAAAAGAGAGCCGCGAGTTGTCCCCAAGAGACACCCCGAATGCAATACCGCGCTCCAGGCGCGATTCGAAGGCTAACCGCGGCCTGCCCTTAAGAGAAAAGCAGCTCGCGTTAGTCCATGAGCATAGGCGCACCTTTTCTCCGGGTTGCAAATATACAGCGTTCGCGTCCCGGCTTGAGCCATTTTTAAAATTTGATATTTTTGGGTCTTTTTGGGGGAATTGGCAGCTCAGCGGCGGCGGGGGACAAGGGGGTCGTTTCTATGGAGAAAGGAACCCGCAGGTCTGGAACAAAAGTGAAGGCAGGGACATCTGGGGCCACTCGCGGTGCATGCGAAGGGCTAGAGGGCTTGGCGACGGCGGAGTCGGGGTTGAGGCCGGCGGCTTCAGCGACATGACGGTCGGTCATGGCGCCAGAGAGGACCAGGTGGGCAAAGGCTATTTCCTGATCGGTGATGGGTCGCTAACGTTATTTTGGGGCATAGGTGGCTCCTGGTTGAGAGGGTAGGGGCAGGGGTTTCCGATGCGCCGGAGGCGCAATGGGACGAATAAAAATTCCCGCCGCGGCGAGGTGCTTGGGTTGCTTATTTTGTGATAGGGACCCGGTGCGGCACCGGACAGCGGCAAAACTGTCCTTCGCTCGCGATTAGGCCTCAACTATCGGCAACTGCCGGCTAGCGAGCTGGCGGCGAGAACCTGCCTAGTACCGAAATCGTCTGCTAACAGGATACATATAATCTGTGCGATGGACTCTCAGCGATGCCGTAGAAGCCTTGGCATAACGATCCTGCTCCTGTCGCTTGGACCGATTGGCAAGTCCATAGCTTCCGCTCAAGACCGAATAAGTGTCACCGAGATCACACCGAATCTTCTTGTCTTTGCCACGGACAATGGTAATGTTCTGGCCTCGGTTGGGCCGGACGGCGCGCTGATCGTTGGAACGCCGCCGGCCACGAGCACTACGCAAATCAGTAGTGTTCTTGCCGGCCGGACCAAGTCTCCTGTTCGTTATGTGTTGATTGCGCCGCAAGATCTCGCCCATTCTCAGGGCGATGCCGGCTGGGGACGACGGGGCGCGTTCGTCGCCATGCAAGAGAATGCACTGCAACGTCTCGGAGGTCACGCCATGGGACCGCCCGGTCAACTGCCGCCTCGGCTCGTTCAACTCGGAGTTGACCGTCCGCACGTATCCTTCTCTGAAGTTTTATCCTTCGACATCAATGGAGATGCAATTCATATCGTCCATCAGCCCCCCGGGTACAGTGACGCAGACGCGATCGTGCATTTCCACGTCGGCAAGACGGTTTACCTTGGCGAGGTATTTCCTGGTGACGGATATCCGATGGTTGACCCCGCGCAAGGCGGCAACCTGGGCGGCTTGGTGAAAACGCTCGGCTCATGGACGGGCAGCACCATCCGTATTGTTCCCGCGCGAGGAAACGTGACCGATGGAGCGAATGTGGAAGCATTTCGGGATATGATCTTGACCGTCCGCGGCCGCGTGCAGCAAATGATCCATGCGGGTCAAACCGAAAGCCAAGTGGTGGCGGCTCATCCGACATCGGAATTCGACGCTCGATGGGGACATGGACGCGTCCCTCCCGAAACATTTGTGCATGAAGTCTATGCCGCGCTTGCCTCGCAAAGCGCCAAGTAAAACAAGGGAGGCCCGCGATTCCGGATCACGCTCTTTGGCCGCCGGCCGTGATGAGATTGCTCTCCCCTTGCGCTTCGACACCAGCGTGCTCTATAGTCTCGTGTAGAAGTGGAAGGGTAGCCCAAAGATGGCTGACGAACGGCTGGAACTGCCCCAAGGCACACTCGATCTCCTGATTCTAAAGGCCCTCGCTCTGGAATCGCTTCACGGCTGGGCTATCTCAGAACGTCTGCAGCAGATCTCGCGCGAAGCTTTGCAGGTGCAGCAGGGGTCCCTATACCCGGCACTGCACCGCCTGGAGCGGCGTGGCTGGATCAAGGCTCATTGGGCGGTGAGTGAAAACAATCGACGCGCCAAGTATTACGAGCTGACCCGTCAAGGCAAGAAGCAATTGGAATTGGAGACGTTGGCGTGGCGCAAACTGGCAGCAGCTGTTGGCCTGGTCCTCGATGTAGCTGAGGGAAGCTAGTATGTTCAGCGACCTGCTCTATCGGCTCCGTGTCCTCTTTCGCCGCGATGCGGTGGACCGCGAGTTGGAAGAGGAACTGCAGTATCACCTGGATCGTGAGGCGGAGAAATACCGCTTGCCCGAAGCATCTCCGGACCTGGCAATGCGGCGCGCGAAAATCGCACTAGGGGGAACGGAACAAGTCGCACAACAATGCCGCGAGGCACGGGGCACAAAGCTGATCGAAGATCTGGCCCAGGATCTGCGGTACGCCGCGCGCCAGCTGCGCAAGTCGGTCGGGTTTACCTGCGCGGTGATTCTGACGTTGACCCTCGCAATCGGCGTGAACTCTGCGGTCTTCAGCCTGCTGGATGGCTTTCTGCTGCGCACCCTGCCCTACCCGCACGCAGAACGCATCGGCGTTCTAATGACGCACATCGAAGGCATCCACCCGCGCACCGGACAGCACGTGTCGGAAGAGGACGACAGCCAGGACGGCGCGACGTGGGAGCTGCTGAAGTCCGGTTTGGACACAGTGACGGTTGCTTCCTGGGGCGGTTCAGGAGGTGTGAACCTGCAGGCGGGCGCAGCAGAGGGCAGTGCTGTCCGCTATGTGCACGAGAGCCGCATCTCGGCGCGCTATTTCGATGTGTTGGGAATTCCGATGTACCTCGGGCGCAGCTTCACCGAAGAAGAAGATCACCCGGGTGGCCCGCAAGCAGTGGTGCTCAGCTACGCTTTATGGCAATCTGCTTTCCATGGCGACTCCGCGATCATCGGTGAAACCGTTCATCTGAAGGGCCAGCCTTATACCGTCGTCGGCGTGCTCTCCAAGAAGGCAATTGTTCCGGGCGCCGCGGATCTCTTCACTCCTTTGCAGCCGGCAACCACGGGCGAGTGCGGCGGCAACAACTGCGGGATTGTGATGCGGCTGAAGCCAGGAGCGACCTGGGAGGAGCTCACGGCCCAGCTTAGCCACCTGCCCAAGCCCGGTTACGTCGAGCGCCGAGACAAGGCCTGGTTCTACGCGATGCCGATGCAGAGTTACCTAGGCGGCTATATGCGGCCAAGGGTAGAAGCCCTGATGCTTGCCGTAGGTTTCGTTCTGCTAATTGCCTGCGCCAACCTGGCGGGGTTGTCGCTGGTGCGGATTGCGCAGCGCAATCTCGAAGTGGCAACACGGATGGCGCTGGGAGCTTCACGTGCCCGGGTGCTGCGGCAACTGTGGATCGAGAGTCTGTTGCTGGCGGCGATTGGCGGAGCCGCCGGGTTGGGGCTCGCGTTTGCCTTGACTGGCGCAGCAAAAAAGCTGCTGCCCGAGGAAATGGTTCCCATTGGCGGCTTTGGTTTGGATAGCCGGGTCCTGATGTTTACCGCTGCTGCAACGGTGCTGACCAGCTTGTTATTTGGCGCCATGCCGGCATTGGAAACGCGCAGACTGGACCTGCGGCGCACGCTGGCGGCGGGCGCGCGCGCCGTGGCAGGTGGGTCTGGGAGGATCCGGCAATGGCTGATTTGTGCTGAAGTCGCGTTGACGGTGGTGCTGCTGGCAGGCGCCGGCCTGCTGGTGCGCACGCTCGTGCATTTGGAAACGCTACCGCCCGGCTTCGATGCAACCAATGTAATGACCGCCAAAGCAACTCTGAATGCGGGGCACTACAACGATCCCATCGTATTCACGGGCCTGCTGGACAAGAGCCTTGCCTCCATAAAGAGGATTCCCGGCGTGGAGGATGCCGCAGTCGGCCTGAGCGTTCCCTACGAACGCGGACTGAATTATTCCCTAAGCTTTTTGGACGGCCCACAGGCGGGCAAAGGCGCCGGGTCAAACCTTGCCTACGTGACGCCCGGATATTTCTCCACGCTGCGAATTCCTATTCTCTTGGGACGAGGTTTGCTGCCCAGTGATACTTCCACTGCGCTGCGGGTCGCACTGGTGAACGCGGAGTTTGCGCACCATTTCTACAACGGCCGCGACGCAGTTGGGAGGCATTTTCAAATCGACGGCGGCCGCATCCAATACGCCATCGTGGGCGTGGTCGCGAACGTGCAAAAGAAGCCGAGTATGCATGGAGATGCTCCGCTGGCGACCGAACCGGTGATCTATCTGCCGGCTGCCCAGACCCCGGTGTCGATCATAGCGGCCGGTAACCTCTGGTTCCAGCCCTCGTGGATCGTGCGCACAGGAGGCCCAATATCCGGCTTGACGGAGGCCATGCAGCGAGCGCTGGCCGAAGTTGATCCAGACCTGCCCTTCTCCGGCTTCTACTCCATGCTAGACCTGCTGAATCAGCGATTGCAGCTGCAGCAGATTGAGGTTACGTTGCTGGGCGTTCTCGCTGGGCTGGCGCTGTTGCTTTCTTCCATTGGCATTTATGCGCTGGTTTCTAATCTAGTGGTACAGCGAACACGAGAGATCGGCATTCGCATTGCGCTGGGCTGCACGTTACGGCGCGCTATCTTGGGAGTGGGCGCTGCGGGAGCAATTCCGGTGGGCGGCGGCGTCCTCGCCGGCGTTGCGCTGTCGTTCTTTGCCCTTCGGACCTTGCGGAGCGAGATCTATGGTGTGAGCGCTTACGACCGGGTGACTCTGGTCAGCGTTCCTCTTCTGCTGCTTGCGATTGCCGGGGTAGCGAGCCTTCTTCCGGCGCTCCGTATCACGAAGATCGATCCGGTGGAAACGCTTCGAGCGGAGTAGATCTCACACGAGAGCCCAATAAAAACTGGATGGTGTCGCTCGGTTCGATCAAGCGTACCTGGACGGAAAGGATTCTGGTCCATAAAGTAAAAGCATTGGAAGAAACCATTTTCGGCCCATGTACGCTGGTGCGAACATGGGGCACCCGTCCATGCTTTAACTGAGGGTTGCTACGGATTGAATGAAACCGCAGGTCCCTCCTAATGAACAAAAATAAAGCCAATAGATCAATCTCGATTTCCAGCGTTCATTTCAGTCTTAACTTGTCGCAGGCAAGTCGGTTCCTTGATGGGATAAACCGAAAGGCCCCAATGGCCCCGGCGATAGACTTTGGTTGGAGACCTAGCAATCGTGCGGGAGCAAAGGAGCCTTATGAAGATTGTAGGCTGTGATTTTCACCCGAGCTACCAACAAATTGCGATTTTGGATACAGAGACAGAGGAGGTGGAGGAGAAGAAGCTGATGCATGCCAGCGGGGAGGCGGAGAAGTTTTACCGAGAGCTCGAAGCGCCGGCGCTGATTGGCATGGAAGCGACGGGGAATGCCCGCTGGTTTGAGCTGTTGGTAGACAAGTGCGGCCACACCCTGTGGGTTGGGGATGCGGCCAAGATTCGGGCCAGTTACGTTCGCAAGCAGAAGACGGATAAGCGAGACGCGGGTCATATTCTGACGTTGCTGGTGGAGGAGCGCTTTCCCCGCCTGTGGCTGCCAGATGCGCAGCAACGCGATATCCGCCAGCTGCTCACCCATCGCCATAAACTGGTCGGGGTGCGCACCCGGTTGAAGACAGGGCTTCAACATCTGGCCTTGAATCAGGGGGTACAGAAAAAACGCCAGCTATGGAATGAGAAGGGTCGGGCTCTGCTGGAGAGCCTTCCTCTGCAGGGGTGGACCCAGCAGCGGCGCAAGGACTTGCTGCAACTGCTGAAGGTCGTCGAGCCCCAGATCGAGCAACTGGACAAGGCCGTCGCTGAAGCCGCTAAGGCCAATCCCCAGGCTGTGCTGCTGATGAGTCAGCCAGGAGTTGGGCCCGTCACTGCACTCGCCTTTGCCGTCACCATCGGCGAGGTATCTCGATTTAAGCGCAGCAAACAGGTGAGCAGCTATCTCGGGCTGATCCCCTCAGAACAAAGCTCGGGCAACAAACGAAGATTGGGAAGCATTTCCAAACAAGGCAATGTCTTGCTGCGCACCCTGCTGGTGGAGTCGGCGCAGTCTGCCGTACGCCACGATCCGGGATTTCGCAAAGAGTATCAACACCGCTGCCACCACAAGGCAAAAGGCATCGCCAAGGTCGCAGCAGCACGCAAATTAGCCGTACGGCTTTACTGGATGCTGAAGTCCAACAAGCCGTATGCAGAGGTTGTTCTCAACGGGGGCAGCCCGCGTCATCCCGTGGCGGCCAAAGCTAAAGCCGTTCACTTGAATGGGCACCCCCGCATCTCGCACTAGGCGGGATGTTCGAAAAGTTAATCATGGACGCTTTGTTCGTCCGTATCGATGGCTGGTGGAAGACGCTTTCCACTGAAAATGATTTCCTGAGAGGGCTCGCGTGGCGCCAGGTCTCCAAACATGGCCAACGGGTTGCTCATCGCAACTCTACGCATGCCTATGCCCTTGACAATACCTTTCGGTTTATCGACGGGATGACAAAGGGGGAGCAGTTCAGGTTTAGTGCCGCGCCTCCGGCGCTCAGATCCTCTTCGGAATATAGTCCCAGCCCTTCCGGGCTGGGCTCACGTTTGGCGGTCGGCCCTCCGGGCCTTGCATCCATCGCGATTTTGCGGTGTCATTTCTTTCTCAACTGCCACAGGTAGGTCGACCACGCGGGATGACAAAGGTGGAGGTTGCTTCCGACATTTAAATCTGTTAGAGGGATCGGTAGCTTTACGGTTTCGGCCCAGGTTGGCCAGGGCCGCCCGTCCTATCCCTACCGGAACTTTGCTGGTCAGTCTGTTCACCATCTTTTGTTCTCCGATCTGCCTCGCAGCCAATACACTTCCGATGCAGACAAAGAGGAGAGCCCATGGCCCTGCACAACACCGAAGAGCTCAAAGCCGGCCCCACCAGCCAACTCGAGTCCGATGTCCTGGACGACCAGAATCGAACCTACCAGTTCCCCGTCGCCACACAGGACCCGCAAACTGTCTACCAGACCATCCACAACCAGCTCATCCTCGACGGCAACTCGGGACAGAATCTCGCCACCTTCTGCACTACATGGATCGAACCCGAAGTCATGAAGCTCATGGACGAGTCTGCCGACAAGAACATGATCGACAAGGATGAATATCCGCAGACCGCAGCGATCGAAGAGCGCTGCGTGCACATGCTGGCGGATCTGTGGAACTCACCGGAAGCCGCCAGCACCATCGGCTGCTCCACCACCGGCTCCAGCGAAGCGGCCATGCTCGGCGGCCTGGCTCTCAAGTGGAAATGGCGTAAGCGCCAAGGCGCGAAAGGCAAATCTACCAACGCTCCGAACCTCATCATGGGCCCGGTCCAGGTCTGCTGGCACAAGTTCTGCCGCTACTTCGATGTCGAAATCCGGGAAGTGCCGATGGAAGGCGAACGGCTTCTGCTGACTCCGGAAGAAGTGATCAAGCGCTGTGACGAAAACACCATCGGGGTTATCGTCACCCTTGGAGTGACCTTCACTCTGCAGTTCGAGCCAGTGCACGAGATCAGCACCGCGCTCGACAAGCTGCAGGCTGAGACCGGGCTGGACATCCCCATCCACGTCGACGGAGCCAGCGGCGCCTTCCTCGCGCCCTTCATGCATCCAGAGCTTCTCTGGGATTTTCGCCTGCCGCGGGTAAAATCCATCAATGCCTCCGGCCATAAATTCGGTCTCGCCCCGCTGGGCGTTGGCTGGGCGCTGTGGCGTGAAAAGCAGGATCTTCCCCAGGAATTGATCTTCGAAGTGAACTACCTCGGTGGAAACATGCCCACCTTTGCGCTCAACTTCTCGCGGCCCGGGGGCGAAGTGATTTGCCAGTACTACAACTTTCTACGTCTCGGCAAAGAGGGCTATCGCGAAATTCAAAACGGCTGCTATGAGCTGGGCCGCTATCTTGCCGAAAAGATCGGCGACTTTGGGCCCTTCCGGATTATTTACGACGGGCGCGGAGGGATTCCCGGCCTGTGTTGGGAACTGAAAGATCCGGTGTCCTCGAGCTTCACGCTTTATGACTACGCCGATCTCTTGCGGGAACGCGGCTGGCTGGTTCCCGCGTATTCGATGCCTCCAAACCGCGAAGATCTGGTCATCCAGCGCATCCTCTGCCGCCACGGCTTTACGCGAGACATGGCCGACGAGCTTCTGCTCGAAATGCAAGACGCCCTGCAGCACCTGGCCGAACACCCACCCGAGCCGTCATCGACACTCGCGCTCGCCGGCGCGGACGCAAGCTCGCACGATCACTCCGGCCGATAGGCAACACGAGAGCTATCCGCCCGGGCATGGTATCTTTATGCCAATCCTGCGGGTAGCTTTCCATTAGGAAATGTAGCGGATCGCACCAATGCCGCAGCCTGACGGCTCCCGCGACTTTATACCTCAGGGAAGCTTTCCATGGCTGGTTGGAACCGCTCGCATCGTTATTCGTTTGTCCTGGATTCGTTTGCCTTGGCCGCTTTGGCCGTTTTTTTTCTGAGCGGTTTCGCCCAGGCCGCTCCGCCATTGCTTCTGCGCAATCCCTCTCTCAGCGCGGACAAGATCGCGTTTCTCTACGCAGACGATATTTGGACGGTTTCGCGCCAGGGCGGCGATGCCAGGCGGCTCACTTCGGTCAACGCGGTCACCGAAGGCCCCTATTTTTCTCCCGACGGCAGCCGGATCGCCTACTCGACTACCCAGGGCGGGCTCAACGACGTATACGTGGTGAGCGCGGAGGGTGGGGTTCCGAAGCGCCTCACCTGGGAGCCGACCGGCAACCAAGCCGTGGGCTGGACGCCGGATGGCAAAGATGTTCTCTTCTCCTCGGGACACGCGAGCTACTCAGATTTTCCCCGGCTGTTTCGCACCCATGCCGATGGCACGGGATCGCCTGTTGTTCTGCCGCTGCCGAGTGCGACCACAGGCACATACTCAGCGGACGGCAATACGCTGGCCTACGTGCCCGTAGAGCAGTGGCAAAGCGCCTGGAAGCACTACCGCGGCGGGCAGACCACACCCGTGTGGCTGGTGGACATGAAGACCCTCGACCTGGTGAAGATCCCGCGTGAGAACTCGAATGACTCGAGCCCGGTATGGGAGGGCAACACGGTTTACTTCCTCTCCGACCGCAATGGTCCAGTCTCGCTCTTCAGCTATGACACCAACACCAAGCAGGTGCAGCAGGTTGTAGACAACCACGGTTACGATCTGAAAACGGTGAGCGCCGGCCCGGGCGCGCTGGTCTACGAACAGTTCGGCTCGCTGCATCTCTATGATCTGGCCACGCACCAGGAACACGCGGTGCCGGTCACGATCCAGGGAGACCTACCCGCGCTGACTCCGCGCCTGACGGCGATTCCCGCGAAAGAGGTCGAGAATGTCGCGGTCTCGCCAACCGGTGTGCGGGTGGTCGCGGAGGCGCACGGGGACATCTTTACCCTGCCCGGGGAGAAGGGCGATATCCGCAATCTGACCAAGACGCCGGGCACGGCCGAACGAGACCCCTCCTGGTCGCCGGACGGCAAGTCCATCGCCTACTTCAGCGACGCCTCGGGCGAGTACCAACTTTATATCCGCGATCAGGACGGGTTGCAGCCACCCAAGGTGATCGATCTGGGGCCAGACCCGTCATTCTTCTACAGTCCCCGCTGGTCGCCCGACTCCAAGCACATCGCCTTCTCCGACAAGCACCTGCGGCTGTGGTACGTCGACGCAGCCGGGGGCAAGCCGGTAAAGATCGACACCGGCCTGCGAGGCGGTTTCGGGCCTTCCACCGAGCTCTCGTGGTCACCGGACTCGCAGTGGATCGCCTATACGCGCGATTTGGAAAACCAGCTACACGCGGTCTTCTTTTATTCGCTCGCCACGCACACGTCCACGCAGATCACGGATGGCATGAGCAACGCTGCACACCTGGTTTTTGACCCGAACGGCAAGTATCTCTACTTCACTGTGTCCACTAATAACGGCCCCTCTGACGCGGGCATTGACCTTTCTTCCCTTGACCGCGCTACCACCAGCAATGCGTACGTGGTTGTGCTGGCGCGTGACGGAGCCTCGCCCGTGCCGCCGGAAAGCGACGACGAGAACAAGAAGAAGGACGACGATAAGAAAGATGCCGACAAAAAAGACGATAAGACAGACGCGGCTAAGGGCGACGAGAAAAAAGACGCTGACAAAAAGGACGAGAAACCGAAACCAACCGTCATCGATCTGGGTGGAATCGGCAACCGCATCCTCTCGCTGCCGATTCCTCCCCGCAATTACGTTGATCTTTCTGTAGGCAAAACCGGGGTGCTTTTTCTGGCGGAGGGCGACCCGGTCGGGCGCGCCTCCTCTGACGACGGTCCGCCGATCCGGTCACTATGGCGATTTACCACCGAAACGCGTAAGACGGAAGAGATCCTCAGCGGGCTGGTCGGCTACGACGTCTCCTTTAACGGTGAAAAACTCTTCTACATGCGCGGCGACAACTGGTTTCTAGTTCCGACCGCGGATCTGAAGCCCGGTTCCCCGGACGCCCCGCAGGGCAAACCCGTGAACAACGGCGGCATGTTCGCCATGGTGGATCCGCACCTCGAGTGGAAACAGATGTATCGCGAGACCTGGCATATCGAACGCGATTTTTTCTACGACCCACATCTGCACGGGCTTGATCTGGCAAAGATTCAAGCGAAGTACGAGCCCTATCTGGATGGGCTGGCCTCGCGCGCGGAGTTTACTTATCTCTGCAATGAAATGCTGGGAGAGATTGAAGTCGGCCACATGTTCGTAAGGGGGCCACGGGAGCCGAAGGACGGACCAAAACCCGGCTTGCTCGGCGCAGACTACGCCGTCGACGGCAACCGCTACAAATTCGCCAAGATCTATAACGGCCAGAACTGGACCCCATCGCTTACCGCGCCGCTTACGCTGCCGGGCATCAACATTGTCGAAGGCGAGTACCTGTTGGCCGTAAACGGCCGTGAGTTGCACGCGACAGATAACCTCAACAGCTTCTTCGACGGCACGGCGGGCAAGCAGACGGTGTTGCGGGTGGGTACCAAGCCAGATGGCAGCGATGGCCGTGACGTCACGGTAGTGCCAGTGGACTCAGAGAAAGGCTTGCGCAACATCGACTGGATCGAGTCAAACCGGCGCAAGGTGGATCAGCTCTCCGGTGGCAAGGTCGCCTACATCTACATGCCGAACACGGGCGGAGCCGGCTACTCGAACTTCAACCGCTATTTCTATGCCCAACTCGATAAGCAGGCTGTCGTCCTCGATGAGCGCTACAACGAGGGCGGGTTCATCGCCGACTACGTGGTGAATGTGCTGGGCCAGAAAATACTCAGCGGCGCGATCGCGCGAGATGGCGAGCCTGTTCATGATCCGGTGGGCGCTATCTTCGGCCCCAAGGCGATGATCATCAATCAATCGGCCGGCTCGGGCGGTGATGCGATGCCCTGGTATTTTCGCAAGGCGAACTTGGGCACGCTGGTGGGCGTTCGCACCTGGGGAGGGCTGGTGGGGATCGGCGGCTACCCGGTGCTGATCGATGGAGGCCGGGTTACCGCGCCTCGTTACGCAATCTATGGTTTGAACGGCCAATGGGAAGTGGAAGGCCACGGCATTCCGCCTGATGTGGAGGTGGAAGAGCTGCCGAAGGACGTGGCGGCTGGTCACGACCTGCAGTTGGAGCGCGCCGTTTCGATTGTGCTTGAGCAGCTAAAGCAACATCCCGTGCCCACCCCGGCGGTGCCGCCTTATCCCAACTACCACCAGCACGACGATGTCGGGGGGCACTGAGCAGGAGGGATTCCAAATCGTGGTGTAGTAAATCAGGTTGGTGTAGCAGAGCGAGTGCCGCACCTACGGCGCTGACCCAGATTTCCTGTGGACCTTGTTGGCGTTGGCGAACCTCATGCGGCTTTCCTTACTGAAAGCCACACACGCAGTCTTGGATGGAGCCACGTACAGGAAATCCGGGTCAGGGTCGCATGATTAATATCCCAGCCCTTCCGGGTCTGTGTGGCCAGCGCTAAAGCGCTCTTTCCCCCGCATAAAGGCGGGGGCTCCCACCTCGAATTTGGACAAGACTGACTGAGCACGAGAGATTACTTGAGCGGCCGGGCCTATACTTTAGCGATACGCGCCATGCGTCAGCCCTGGAGTATTTGCGGCCTGCTCATCCTTACTTTCTTTGCCTCTGCACGTCGCGCCGGCGCGCAAGACATGCCGCGCTACAACCTCAGTGTTGCGGTCGATGAAGTCAGCCTCACCTTCCACGCAACGGACGCGCAGGGGCTGCCGATCAACGACCTGAAACTCGATGAGCTGAGAATTTTCGACAATAACAAGCCGCCGCGCAGGATCCTTGACTTCCAGTCTCTGCGGAACTTTCCTATACGTGCCGGATTCCTCCTGGATACAAGCGATTCTGTGGAGAGATACCTTCCTCGTAATCGAGCCATTTCCATCGAGTATGCACAGAGGTTGTTGCGGCAACAGACCGACCAAGCCTTCGTGATGGACTTCAACTTCCTGGCAGAAATCGCTCAGCCGTGGACGAGCAATCCGGCTGCGCTTACTGCAGGCATTCGCAAGTTTACCCGCTACGGCCAAAGCCGCATCGGTGGGACGGCCATCTTCAGCGCCGTCTATCAGGCATGCCTTAACCAATTTGACAAAGTGGATCATACAGCCAGCGGAAACTTCATCCTGCTCTTCTCGGATGGTGAAGACAACGCCAGCCGTGCTGATCTAAAGCAAGCCGTTGACATGTGCCAACGCGCCAACACCGCCATCTACGCCTTTCGCGTGGCGTCACCGTATAGCTCTTCCTCAGGGCCAAAGACGTTGGCCGAACTAACCTCGCAGACTGGCGGCCGCGTGTTTTTTGACGACGATTCTGACGTGGGAATTTACAACGACCTGCGCACCATCGAGGCGGATCTCCGCAATCAATACCGCTTAATTTATAAGCCGGAAAATCTAAAGCATGACGGATCTTTCCACCGGATCGATGTGCTGGGCCCACAGCGTGCCGGCGATATCATCGTTCGCTCCGGCTACTACGCTCCGGCGCATTGAAGGAAACAAACCGCGCAACGGACCATCATTGCTTGGTTCCGTCCATCCACATCCGCCCATGCCAAGATGAGCCACTGCCCTCGGCATGGGTGGAGGTGGATGAAAAGAATCAGCGCTACTCAACTCAAGCTCGCCCGGCAAATTCCCGGTTCTCGGTGGAAACCTTGACCTTCTCCCCTTCCTTGATAAAAAGGGGGACACGAATCTCAAGGCCAGTCTCCAGCCGGGCCATCTTGGTCACGCTGCCGCTCGAGGTGTCGCCCTTGACCGCGGGCTCCGTGTAGGCGACATTCAGCTCCACAAACATCGGCAACTGTAAACCGATGGGATTGCCGTTGTAGATGTGCATCTGCAGTAATGCGCCTTCTACCAGCAGCTCCAAGGCATTCCCCACCAGCCCTTCGTTCAGGGTGAGGGTCTCGAAGCTTTCCTGGTCCAGGAAGTGAGAACCATCGCCGTCACTGTACAGATAAGAGGCCGGAACCAATTGCAGGTCCGGTTCCTTAAACTTGTCGCTGGCCTTGAAGGTCTTTTCAAAGACCGCGCTGGTAAGCAGGTTGCGCATCTTCAGGCGGACCAGCGTCTGGCCGCCGCGAGCCGTGGGGGAGTTTACTTCGACCTCAAGACAGGAATAGGGGACATTTTCAAACTCGAAGACAGTCTTGCGTTTGACGCTGATCGCGTCCATCAATGCGGCCATAAGCTCCTCAGTTTCCACTCAAGTATAGAGTGCCCAATAAAATTCCCGGATCGATTGTCCATTTCCCTCCCCCGCGAACGACTATCTTACGTATCACGGAGTTTTCGGAGGAACAGAGTGAAATACCTGTGCATGGTTTTAGTGGACGAGAAGAAACTGCAAGCGCTTTCCGAGAGCGAACTGCAAGCGCTGGACGACGAAAGCCTGGCCTTTGACGACACTCTCCGCAAGAAAGGCCACCTGCTGGCGGCCCAGGCATTGGAATCCGTCAGCACGGCCACTGTCGTGCGGGTTCGAGGCGGCAAAGTGTCCGTCACCGATGGACCTTTTGCCGAAACTCACGAACAGATCGGCGGCTTCCTCCTCATCGAGGCGCAGGATCTCAACGAAGCCATCCAATTGGCTTCCAAGGTTCCGGCAATCCAGCTTGGGGGAATCGAAATACGTCCGATCAAAGAATTGACCAGCAGTAAAGCCGCTAAATAAGGAGGAGATCATGTGCCCTTTATGTATATCCTCCATGGCCGTGACAGCGGCCGGCGCTACTTCGACCGGAGCGGTCAGCACCTTCATCCTGCGACGGTTCGGTCACATCCGAATGAAACCAAAAGCACATCAACCTGAGGAGACACTGCGTCATGATAACGAACCTGACCGAACGCCCGAACATAGTCTCGCGCGCTGAATGGCTGGCAGCGCGCAAAGAATTGTTGCTCAAGGAAAAGCAGCTGACCCGGCAACGCGATGAGATCAACCGGCAGCGCCGCGCGTTGCCCCGGGTAAAGGTCGAGAAGAAGTATTTTTTCGATGGTCCCACCGGACAACAAAGCCTGGCCGATCTTTTTGAGAACCGGAGTCAGCTCATTGTGTCGCACTTCATGCTCGGTCCGGGCTGGAAAGAGGGCTGTGTAGGCTGCTCCTTCCGCTCCGATCACGTCGACGGCGCGCTGACGCACTTGGAGCACCACGATGTATCGCTGGTGACCATTTCGCGAGCGCCGCTGGCAGAGATCGAGGCTTTCAAAACGCGGATGGGTTGGCGCTTCCGCTGGCTCTCTTCGTATGGCAGCGACTTCAACTACGACTACCAGGTATCGTTTGCAAAACAAGAAGCCGCGACGGGCAAGGTCTACTACAACTACGATAGCCGGGACTTTGTGAGCGAAGAACTCTCTGGCCTCAGCGTCTTCTACAAAGACGAAAGCGGCAATATCTTCCACACCTACTCCACCTACGGGCGGGGCGACGAGATGGTGGACACCACTTACATGTATCTGGATCTGACGCCCAAGGGCCGCAATGAAACCGGCCCTCGCTACAACCTGGGCGATTGGGTGAGACACCACGACCGGTATGACGTCGCGGGCGTGGTGGATGCAGGTGGACGATTTAGAGCTGCCCAGCCCGGAGACTCATCGTGCAAGTGCAGCGAATGAATGCGGCTCGGTCCTCAGGCGGCTCCAGATATGATGGAGGTCGATCAGGAGCCGCCGATGGGCCTGCCGCAGAGAGCCGAGGACGATGCAGCACGTGCGCGCGCGATGGTGGAAGCGGTTTACCGCTCCGACTCGCGCCGGGTCCTGGCGACGCTCATCCGCCTCTTAGGCGACTTCGATCGGGCCGAAGAGGCTATGCACGATGCCTTCGTTGCGGCGGTGGAGCAATGGCCGCAACAAGGAATTCCGGCGAATCCCCGTGCGTGGCTGGTCTCCGCAGGACGCTTCAAAGCCATTGACAGCATGCGCCGGCGTGCCCGGTTCGATGCCACACTCACCGAGTTTGCGCAGCACCTGGATGCTCTAACCAGCAATCCTGCAGAATGGGATGAGCAAAACATCGAAGACGACCGGCTGAGGCTAATCTTCACCTGTTGCCACCCTGCCCTGCCGCCCGATGCCCAAGTGGCGCTCACGCTGCGCGAAGTATGCGGCCTCACCACCGAGGAGATCGCTCGCTCCTTCCTAACCGCAGCCCCCACCATCGCCAAGCGCATCGTGCGCGCGAAGGGCAAGATTCGCGATGCACGCATTCCCTACGAAGTGCCGTTAGAGAACGTTCTCCCCGAACGGCTCGATACGGTGCTAAGCGTCATCTACCTGTTGTTCACCGAAGGATATTCCGCATCGTCGGGCGGGTCGCTGACGCGGCCGGATATCTCGCTTGAAGCAATCCGTCTCGGGCGCCTGCTGGTGGAGCTGCTGCCGGAGCCCGAGGCTCTAGGCTTGTTGGCCTTGATGTTGTTGCAGGAGTCGAGACGCACCGCGCGCTCGTCAGCCGACGGCGAGGTGGTCCTGCTGGAGGATCAGGATCGCTCTCTTTGGAACCAGGAGCAGATCGCGGAAGGATCAGCACTCGTCGATCGCGCTTTGTCATCGCGGCGAATCGGATCTTATACACTGCAAGCGGCCATTGCCGCAGTGCATGCCGAGGCCCCGAATGCCGGTGTGACCGACTGGGCGGAAATCGTAGGCCTATACGATGTGCTGCTACGTGCGCATCCGTCTCCCGTGGTTGAACTGAATCGTGCAGTAGCCGTGGCCATGCGGGATGGGCCTTCTGCTGGTCTCTCGCTGATCGAGGCAATTCTCGAGCGCGGCGACCTCGAGGACTACTATCTGGCGTACTCCGCCCTTGCGGACCTGAATCGGCGGCTAGGGAGAACAAAGGAAGCGCGCACCGCTTACCAGCAGTCGCTGAAGCTTGCGCGGCAGGAGCCGGCGCGGCGATTTATCGAGCGGCGATTAAAGGAATTGAAGAACGAACCCAGGAAGCTCAAGGCGAATGGAATGGCCGGATGAAGCTTAGCGACCTCCGCCGTCACGCAATTGCATCTTCTCTTTTCCCGGAGACTTCCCTGCGCCGGGCGATTGGCCGCCTCGGCTTCATTCAAGCCGACCCCATTCGGTCCCCGGCGCGGGCCCAGGATTTGATTTTGCGTCAACGCGTTACCCGCTACCGCGCAGGCGACCTGGATCGGAAGTATCGCGCGCTCAAGCTGGAAGAGGACTACCTCTACGCGTATGGGTTCATGCCAATCGAGACCTGGCAACTTCTTCATCCGCGCAAGCGGCGATCGCTCACCAGCGGCGAGCAGAAGGTGCTTGACATTGTTGCTAATCGAAAGCATCTGCACCCCCGGGAACTCGAAGCACACCTGGGTAAAAGCCTGGAGATGAATGCATGGGGCGGATCTTCAAAGGCGACGACGCGGACCCTGGAGAGGCTCCACTACCTCGGCATGATTCGCATCGCCGGCCGGGTGAAGGGTATAAAGCTATATCAGCGCGCCACGATTACTCACGAACCGCTTGCCCCGGGCGAGAGGCTTCGCCGGTTGGTGCTACTGATCGCGAGCATCCTTGCGCCCTTACCGGAGAGCAGCCTGCGCGCGGTGGTGCAGCATCTGCGCTATTCCGCTCCCGACCTGGCGGGTAGAAAAGGGGCCGTTGCCTCTCTCTTAAAATCTGGCGAGTTGGAAAGCGCGGTTGTGGACGGAGTGCGCTACGCGTGGCCCAGCGGCCGGCTAAAGCGCAGCGAACCACCAGAAGTAGTTCGCTTTCTGGCTCCGTTTGATCCGTTGGTTTGGGATCGGCGGCGATTCGAGCACTTTTGGGGGTGGCCTTATCGCTTCGAAGCTTACACGCCGCCGGCGAAACGCAAGCTCGGCTATTACGCTCTTCCTTTGTTATGGAAAGCAGATGTGATCGGCTGGGTGAATGTGTTGGGCCGAGGCGACGAACTCGCCATCCATCCTGGCTTTGTCAGCGGGCGGCCACCTTCAGAGAAGGCATTCCATGAGGCGTTCGCAATGGAATCGGAGCGACTGCGCTATTTTCTTTCATCGCCCACGAATGCAGATTGAAGCCATGCGTTTCATGGTGGTCTTTACAAAACTTTACCGGGCTTAACCAATCTTTATCGCGTGCCCGCTGCGGCAGTGCTGAAATCGGAGTGTGATTTCGCACTTCACTGGTGCCACATGAACGCCGCCCGCGAGCGCAAGCTCATCCGCATCCTTCACCTGATCCTGAGTATTCCCATCCTTGGCTTCTTGTATGGCCCTGTATCCACCATTCCGCAGGCGGCGTGGTTCACTCGATTCGTTGCCATGCCGCTCGTCATCCTCAGCGGTTTCTGGCTGTGGTTGAAACCGCGGCTCCTTCGATGGCTGAAGAACCGTTACACACGCGAAGTTAATTCCCGTGGCGGTGCAACAGCACAGTGGTAATCTGCCGCCACTCGTCATCCAGCGAGGTCTCAGGATGAGGCTGGTGCGCCCGCTTGTACCAGTACCCCGCGTTCTCCGAATCGCCTTCTCTGCGATGGAGGTAGGCATGAACCCAGGCCGCCTCCTGTCCGGACGCGTCATCCTGGGCAATGTCATGAGCGCGATCGAAATTTCCCCTGGCATCCCACCACAGAGCCTGGAGCAGGGGCGATAGGCCCGCCGGAGGCACCCCCTCATGCAGAGAAGCGCGGAATTCTTCAATCGTCATGGCGGCATTCTACGCCGCTAGACAGGTTCGCATTTGGTGTAGACCCAACCCGGATTTCCTGTAGAGGTCTTTGGAGCTACCGAACTGCATGCGACTTTCCTCGAAGAAAGTCGCACATCGTTGTTCTCGGCCGGTGCCGCGATGCAGGAAATCCGGGGATCGATAGGTCTTTTCGTGGTTTTCGGCCGGGGAAAACCACACCTCGCGATCTTTATCAGGCCACAGTAATTGCGAAACTGCTCTAGGCACGCAGGCGTTGCATTGCGAAGGCAATCCACAAGTCACTCCACCTCGCTTCCCACTGGGGGATTGTCTTCAGAACGGCCTAGCCGTATAGTTAGATATGCGACCTCAATGGTCGCATTTGGCGACTTTTTCCCCCGGATCGCGAGGACGACCTTACTTTCATGCCCCGGACGCTTGCATCGACTACGCTGAGCGATCTCGCCATTGGTTCCTGCGCGACCCTAGCTTCGCTCGATCTCCCAGAGGAGATCCAAGGTCAGCTTATGCATTTAGGCTTCGTGCCGGAGAGCCGGGTGTTGGCGCTGCGCCGCGCACCGGCCGGCGATCCGACGGTCTATTGCGTGGACGGGGCCGAAGTGGCGCTGCGTAAAGAGACGGCCAGGTTTATTTCCGTGCATAGCGTCTTCGTGGCTGTTCGGAAGGACGCGCGATGAGCCATTGCAGCCCCGGCGGCGGCGTTGCCGTCGAGCCCTCCCAGCCCAGAGTCTCGGGAAAAATCAGCACGGTCGCGCTCATTGGGCCGCCGAATTCCGGTAAGTCTACTCTTTTCAATCGCTTGACCGGCATGCGCCAGAAAGTGGCCAACTATCCTGGGGTCACGGTGGAGCATCACTCGGCCCGCATGAGCGGGATCGGGCATCGCGAGTTGACCCTGATCGACCTGCCCGGGATCTATAGCCTTAATTCTTATTCTGAGGACGCCAGAGTCGCGATCGATGTGCTGCGGGGCAACATGCCCGGCACTCCGGCTCCGGACGCAGTGTTGCTGGTGCTGGATGCTTTGCAGTTGAATCGCCAGCTGATGCTGGCCGCTCCGGTGCTGGCCATGGGTTTGCCGACGCTGGTGCTGCTGAATATGTCTGACCTGATGACGGCGCGCGGTGGCGAGATCGATCCCCTGGCCCTGGCACGCGAACTGGGCGCCCCGGTGGCCATGATCAGCGCCACCAAGGGTATCGGCTTCGACGCCATCGAACGCTTTCTGGTCCGGCTTTCCGAGCCTCCCGAAGTGCGGCTCCAGCCGATGCAGCTGCCGGTTTTGCAGAATGCCGCCTCCTGCCATCAGTGGGCTAGCGGGGTAAGCTCGCGCACCAAGTACAAGGCTCCAAACTCGTCGAATTGGACGCGCAGGCTCGATGCCGTGCTGCTGCACAGAATCTGGGGACCCTTGATCTTCCTGGCGATCGTGATTGGCGTCTTCCAGGTGGTTTTCGCCGCCGGCCTTCCGCTGAGCGATTGGCTCACCGAGATCTTTACCAAGGCGGGCGCGGCGGTGGTCAGCTTCCTGCCCGTGCCCTGGCTGCAGGTGCTGTTGCGCGATGGGGTATGGAATGGCGTGCAGGCTGTGCTGGTCTTTCTGCCTCAGATCCTGCTGCTCTTCCTGGTGATCGGGGTGCTCGAAGACTCCGGCTACCTGGCGCGCGCCGCCCTGATTGCCGATCGCGTGATGCGGTCGATTGGGTTGAATGGCAAGGCGTTCATTCCCCTTCTCTCCGCTTACGCCTGCGCCGTGCCGGCGATTATGGCCACGCGGACGATTGAAAACAAACGCGACCGGCTGGCGACCATCCTGGTGGCCCCATTTATGACCTGCGCGGCGCGGCTGCCCATCTATACCTTGATCATTGCCGCGTTTATTCCCAACCGGCCGATCCTGGGCAACTTTTTTGGCCTGCGCGCGGCGGTGATGTTGAGCCTTTACCTGCTTGGCTTTCTGGCTGCGTTGGCCACGGCGCGTATTCTCAAGTCTTCGATTCTCAAGGCCAATGCGGCGCCTTTCATCCTGGAATTGCCACAGTACCGGTGGCCGACCCTGCGCTCCATCGGGCTGCGGTTGTTGGATCGTGGAAGGGTCTTTGTGCAGCAGACGGGCACAGTAATCCTGGCGGTTACGTTTTTCCTATGGCTGTTGAGCATCGTGCCCTTTCATCACGGCAGTATCGCCCCGCTGACAGAGAGTGTGATCGGGAGGCTGGGGCATTTTATCGAGCCGGTCATACACCCGCTCGGCTTCAACTGGAAGATCGGGATCGGGCTTCTCTCCTCGATCATCGCGCGTGAAGTGATCGTGGGCACGCTGGGAACGCTCTATGGCGCCGACCCCGCAACCCAGTCGGTCGGACTGCAGGCAGCGCTGCGGCACGATATGACCATCGGCGGGGCTATCGCCCTGGTCGTCTTCTTCGCCTTCGCCATGCAGTGCACCTCGACGCTTGCCGTGGTGCGGCGCGAAACCAATAGCTGGAAGTGGCCGGCTGTGCAGTTTTTATACATGACGGGACTTGCCTACGTGGCGGCGTTTGCGGCCAACCAGATCCTGTCGCGCATCTTCTAAGGCATTCCCCAGCGCAGTCTGCTTTGCCTGATTTTCAGAATAAATCTGCGAAAATAGAAGTGAATCTAAGAAAACAAGAGACTGAATCATGATTTCTGTCAGCGATGTAACTATGCGTTATGGAGCCAAGCTCCTGTTCGAAGAGGTTTCGGTCCAGTTCATTCCCGGGCGCCGGTTCGGCCTCACCGGTCCGAATGGCGCGGGCAAATCTACCTTCATGAAGATCCTGTCTGGTGAGTTGGAGCCGCAGAAGGGCACCGTGGTGCGGCCCAAAAAGCTCGGCGTACTGCGCCAGGACCAGTACGCGTTCGACGCTTACCGGGTGATCGATACCGTCATCATGGGCAACCAAGGGTTGTGGAAGGCTCTGGAAGAGCGCGATGCGATCTACGAGAAAGCAGAGCTGACAGACGAAGACGGCATGCGTCTGGGCGAACTGGAAGGCATCGTGGGCGAGGAAGACGGCTACACCGCCGAGAGCGACGCCGCCATCCTGCTGCAGGGGTTGGACATACCCGATGAGTTTCACGAGCGCAAAATGAGCGAATTGCAGGGCGGCCAGAAGGTGCGCGTGCTGCTGGCCCAGGCGCTTTTTGGCAAGCCGCAGGGGCTGCTGCTGGACGAGCCGACGAACTCGCTCGATCTTGACTCTGTGCACTGGCTGCAGAACTTTCTGATCGAATTCCCGGGCACGCTTATCACCATCTCCCACGATCGCCATTTCCTGAACAGTGTGTGCACGCACATTGCGGACATCGATTACGAAACCATCATTACCTACACCGGCGGCTACGATGACATGGTGCTGGCCAAGACCCAGGTCCGCTCCCGCCTGGAATCGCAGAATGCCCAGCGGGAAAAGAAGATCGCTCAGTTGAACGAATTCATCGCGCGCTTCTCCGCCGGCACTCGCTCCAGCCAGGTGACGTCGCGTAAGAAAGAAGTGGAGCGGCTGCAAACCACGGAGCTGGCGCGTTCGAATATCCAACGCCCCTATATCCGTTTCGATCTGCTGCGTCCTTCGGGCAAGCACATCCTGGAGTTCGAGCACGTGAGCAAGTCGTACGGGGATCAGCAGGTCATTAGCGACTTCGGCGCGGCCGTAATGCGCGGGGAGAAGGTTTGCCTGATGGGCCGCAACGGTTTGGGCAAGACGACGCTGCTCAAGTCTCTGCTGGTGAAGATGGACCAGGCCGAGCCTGGCTTTACCCTCGACCAGGGAACGGTTAAGTGGGGGCACGAAGCGCAGATCGGCTACTTCCCTCAGGACCACACTGGATCGATTGAAAAAGGCATCACAGTTTCGGACTGGCTGCATCAATTCGATCCCCGCGTTACCAAAGAAGATATCCGCGGTCTGCTGGGGCAGATGCTGTTCAGTGGCGAAGAGGGGCTGAAGAAAACCGATGCTCTCTCCGGAGGCGAAGCAGCACGATTGATCTTCTGCCGCTTGATGCTGCAGAAGCCGAACATCCTCATCCTCGACGAACCGACGAACCACCTCGACCTGGAGGCCATCAACGCGCTGAATATCGCCATTCAGCGATATGAGGGCACGGTGCTGTTGGTGACCCACGACCACGATCTGATCGACGAAGTGGCTACCCGGATCTGGCATTTCGATCAGGGCACCATCGACGACTTCAAGGGACCCTACGCGGAGTACATGACCGCAACCGCCGCGGCACGGTAGATGTAGCAGCCGGCATCTAAGGTCGTTGGATGTGCGGCACGCTGCGGAAATAGACAGCGGGAGATGAAGTGAATTCCCTCAGCGGCTGAAGCCAACTTTGTTTACAACCATTTACGTACGGGCTGAAGCCCGTACCCTTCAAAGAAACGAACCCAGGGGCTAAAGCCCGTCCTATTCTCAATCGTTTACGGCCGGACTAAAGTCGTGCCCTGATACAAAGCATGAGTTTTTTCCCAGCCTCTGAAGGCGTGCCCTTCCTTCAGCGGAGGGCACGCTGTCGAAGGCGAACTCAGCACTGTCTTTTCAAGGACTCCATTGGCACCGATCCTCAACGCACAGGGAATCTCAAAGCAGTTCGGGGCTGACCCGCTGCTACGCAACGTCGCCTTCACGGTCGAGGAGCGCGCCCGCATCGGGCTCATCGGACCTAACGGCTCGGGTAAGTCGACGCTGCTTGGCATTCTCGCTGGTGAGATTGAACCCGACAGCGGAGAGGTTGCTACCCGCAAGCGCACCCGCTTGGCCTTTGTCGCGCAGCAATCAGAATTTGCCGACGGCACAACCATCCGGATGGTGCTCGAGGCCTCGCTCAAGCGTATTGCCGTACCGTCAGTAGAGTGGGAAGGGCGCATTGCAGAAACGTTGGGGCGCGCAGGCTTTGAGGATCTAGCCGCCGACGCCTCTCGCCTCTCTGGCGGCTGGCGCAAACGCCTGGCCATTGCCGAGGCCCTTGTACAACACCCCGACGTGCTCCTGCTCGACGAGCCTACCAATCATCTGGATCTGAGCGGGATTGAGTGGCTGGAAGCATTGCTCAACACCTCGTCGTTTGCCTGCATCGTGGTCAGCCACGACCGCTACTTCCTGGAGAATGTGTGCACAGAAACGGTTGAGCTCAACCGCGCTTATCCAGATGGACTGCTGCGCGTGAGCGGCAACTACAGCGCGTTCCTGATGAAGAAGGAATCCTTTCTCGAAGCCCAGGCGAAGCGGCAAGATGCACTTGAAAACCGCGTGCGCACGGAAATTGATTGGCTGCGCCGGGGACCGAAAGCGCGCACCACAAAATCCAAGGCCAGGATCGACCGGGCGCACGAATTGATTGGCGAGTTGGCGGAGGTCTCCAGCCGGAACCGCACCGCTACCGCGTCCATTGAATTTTCCGCCACGGATCGCCAGACCAAGCGACTGGTGGAGCTGGAAAACCTGGGCTATGGGTTCAACGGACGCGCGCTCTTCGCCGGCCTCAACTTCGTGCTCACTGCTGGCATGCGGGTCGGCCTGGTAGGACCGAATGGCAGCGGCAAGACGACGCTGCTCAAGCTGCTCCGGGGCGAGCTTGAACCGCTCGATGGTTCCATCAAACGCGCTACCGCTCTACGTACCGTTTACTTCGACCAGAACCGCATTCTGGAACCGGACGTCACGCTGCGTCGGGCATTGGCTCCCGATAGCGATTCGGTGATCTATCAGGATCGGGTAATTCATGTCGCGTCCTGGGCGGCACGATTTTTGTTCACCGGCGATCAACTCAATCAACCCGTGGGGCGGCTGTCAGGCGGCGAGCGGGCACGCGTACTGATCGCGCGGCTCATGCTGGAACCGGCCGACCTCTTGTTGCTGGACGAGCCTACCAACGACCTCGATATCCCGACCCTCGAGATCCTGGAAGAAAGCCTGCTCGAATTTCGCGGAGCCCTGGTGCTGGTGACACATGACCGCTACATGCTCGACCGGGTTTGCACCAGTGTGCTGGGCTTGGATGGGCGCGGCGGTGCGGAACGTTTCGCCGACTACGGGCAGTGGGAGGCGTGGCAGGCTGAGCCGCAGCAGGAGGTCAAGCAGACTGCTCAGCAGGAAAAGCGAAACTCCAGCGGCAGAAAGAAGCTCTCGTATCTGGAAGCGCGCGAGTTTGCCGGCATTGAGGATCGCGTGACAGCGGCCGAGGAAGCCGTCGCCCGAGAGCGCGCAGTGGTCGAAGATCCTGCGGTGGCCACCGATGCGGTACGGCTGCAGGCAGCGCTGCTGGCCATGGAGCAAGCGCAACAGGCTCTCGATGCTCTCTATACACGGTGGGCCGAACTCGAAGCCAAGAGTGTATGAACCTCCCATCTGTCACGGCCCTTGTGTCTAGATACCCATGGTCACTAGAAATGGTACTCAGCCGACTTTGTGATTTACGGTAATGGTTGATTCTGCTAGCCTGCCCTAGCTCCTACTGCTTACTGATATACAAGGTGTTCTGTGGGCCATTCCAAACTGGTTGCTGCATTTCTTTGCCTGCTGAGTCTCTCTTCCTACGGAGCTTCAAGGCCTGAGCCGACGAAAAACTTAATCGAAGAGGGCATGCCGATTTTGTTTGAGCCGGCGCCCAGTCAGTCTCCGACATCCGTGACCATGACTGGACGGCTACCGGGAGCGACTGTGGCATTCGCACCGGGAACGGTAATGATGGAGTTGCAGGGCAGCCCGCCCAGCCGGCTGAGCATTGGATTTGCCGGGGCATCCCCTGCTGTTCCCCACGGGAGCTTCCTCCAGAAGAGCGAGAGTAACTACCTGCTGGGCAACGACGCGGCCCGGTGGCGTACCCACATTCCAAACTACCAGCAAGTCGTTTATGCAGGGCTGTATCCCGGCATCGACGCCGTGTTCTACGGCAATGGGCAATTGCTGGAACATGACTTTGTGATTGCTCCCGGTGCAGACTACCGGCAAATCCGTCTTCATCTTTCAGAGCATGCGCACGCGACCATTGCTAACGACGGTGAGATGACGATTGCCCTTGCTGGCGGAAACCTGCGCATGCACAAGCCGGTCATCTACCAGGACGCCCCGGGCGGCCGGCAACTGCGTAAAGGCTCCTTCCATCTTCTTGCGGATGGCGACATTGGATTTTCGGTGGAGAGCTACGATGCTCAACGTCCACTGGTGATCGATCCCGTTCTTTCGTTTTCTACTTATCTTTCAACAGATGCTATCAGCGCCGGCTATGTAGCGACAGACAGCAACGGTAACAGTTACCTGACTGGCATTGCGGTCTTGGGCTTTCCCGTAACGCCCGGCGCCCTTGCAGGTTGCGGAACCTGTGTTGCGAATGAGGTAGTGGGTTATGTCAGCAAGCTCAGTGCTGATGGCAAGACGTTGATTTACTCCACTTTGGTGGGCGGCAACGGCGCCACGCAACCCTACAACGTGGCCGTGGACAGCAATGGGAATAGTTTTATTGCCGGAGAAACACAGGCCTCCGATTTTCCTACCAAGAACGGTCAGCCGGTAGGGGCAGCGGGGGGCAACAACTTTGGTTTTCTTCTCTCGCTTTCGGCCGATGGGTCGTCGCTTAACTATGGAACGCTTCTTGGCGGCGCGGCGGCGTTGGGACAAGGCGCGGAGACCATATCCACCGGACTGACAGTTGACGCAAGCGGTAACGCTTACCTTGCCGGTGACACACAATCCAGTCTCTTCCCCACCACGCAAGGCGCCTTGTACGGTGGCACGCCCGGTCCCTTTAGTTCCCAAGTCTTTCTGTGTAAGTTCAGCCCGGCCGGTACATTGATGTACAGCGCCGTCCTCGGCAACCCGGATATACAGAATGGCGGAGCCGGCCCGACCGGTGCCTCCGCTGTGAGCGTGGACGCTGCCGGCGACGTATATGTGACCGGCAGAGCAGGCGCTCTATGGCCTACCACCAGCGGCGTATACCTCCCACAGATGCCGGCGACGCTAAACAACGCGGTCCCATACGTGGCAAAAGTTGCGCCCGACGGGGGCAGCTTGATCTACTCCACCTATCTGGATGACGCCTTCTCTGTTTCGGGCATTGCAGTTCTGCCCGGTGGAGAGGTGTTTGTGGCCGGTAATGCTCCGGGTTCCAGTTACCCTACGACACCGAACGCCTATCAGCCGAGTGCCGGCAAGGCCTTCCTCAGCGAGTTGAATGCAACCGGCTCTGGGCTCATTTATGCGACGCTCTTCGGTGATGCAGGCTATTCTCTGCATGCGTTCGCCATGGATCCCGATGGCGATCTATGGCTCGCGGGACAAACAGGAAGCTCGCAATTCCCCTTGGTCGCGCCGCTCCAGGATGTTTTGCCGCTGGCGTCGAACATTGACGGTCCGAGTGCGTCGACACTCAGCCAGTTTGATCCAACCGGCACGACTCTGAAGTTCTCAACTTTCCTGGGGGGAACAGCCTCCGGTTTGGCCACCGGTCTGGCCGTCGATAATAACCATCGAGCGCACGTCGCCGCAGCCGCCACCTACGGCCTTTACACCACCCCCGGCGTATACATGGGACAGGTACCGACTCTGGCTCCGGGTTACCAGGGCACCTTGTACGGATATATGGCATTGGTCGACCCAACTGTGGCCGCGCCGGCGCTTTGCGTCAAGCCCAACAGTGCGCTGTACTGGGGACCGGTAACGGTGGGCACTTTTCTCGACATCCAGCTCACCATCACCAACTGCGGCACACTGCCGTTAACCATCTCCAGCATTGCCGCCGCAGCCAGCGTGTTCACCGTGCCGGCAGCAGAAAACGAGTGCACCCAAACACTCCCCGTTGGTCAAAGCTGCACGCTGTCTGTGCGCTATTCGCCGACCGCTCCTGAGACGGACGCGTCCACGCTAACTTTCGAATCAAACGCTTCGATGACAGAAACTGTCTTACCGCTGAATGGCGTCGGGACAGTACCCAAAATCCAGGTGAGTTCCCCACCCAACTTCAATTTCACCATGGTTGGACAAACTTCTGCCCCCGGGCTGTTGTTTCTACAGAATGTAGGGCAATCACCGCTTATTCTGAACGCGGCTAATACTAAAATCTCAGGAGATTTCTCGCTGCAGGGGCTGGGAAGCTGCTCCGGGCAGATTGGCGTCGCCGGGGGCTGCGGGCTGTCGATTTACTTCACACCGACAGCTCCGGGCTCACGAACTGGGACGCTGCAGATCGCCTCCAATGATCCGGCCAACCCGATTGTTTCCGTGCCCCTCCAGGGCACTGGTTATACGGCTGCGCCAGTTCCCCAGATCACAGGCGTGGGGTCGCAGCTGTTGCCGGCTGGGGTGGGCGAAATCGCGTTCCCCGTGCAGGGCTTCGGATTCCTCCCGTCGTCCGTGGTTGAATTGAATGGCGTTCCGCAACAGACGACCTATGTTACTGAAACCGCGCTCACGGTCACCTTGGCTGCAAGTTCCATCCCGGCCAACGCCTATGGAGAGATCGCCCTCACCGTATTCAACCCAGCACCCGGCGGTGGACAGAGTGCCCCGTATACCCTCACTGAGTACCAGTCAGTTCCAACCCAGAATAGCTTCCTGCTCTACGAGCCTGTGGGGAAGCAGCTGTATGCCTCGATCCCAGTAACGTCTCCGACGAACCCGGATACCGTGCTGCCGATCAACCCGGTCACGGCAACGCCGGGAACACCCATCCCGGTGGGCGAAAATCCCGGTGTACTCGCTGCTTCTTCGGATGGAGCCTACCTTTATGTTGCGCTGAACGCGGATCACAGCATTCAACGCATCAACCTCTCCACCCTGGCGATCGAACGCACCTTTGCGTTGCCGGTCGATCCTGATTACGGCAACAACCTGCAAGTCGCCGATATGCATGTGGTGCCGGGTAATCCTACCGAGGTCGTCGTATCGCTCGAGATACCACAGGTCTCCCCCGCTGCCAACGGGGTCGCCTTCTACAACGATGCGGGCCTGGTCAATTGGATCGGACGCAATGGATCAATTCCCGACGTCAACTCAATTTCAGCCGACATTTATAACTTTGCATTCACCAATCCAGGCACGCTTTACGGAATTTCTGGTTTTCAGGGAGTTCTTAACGAGTTCACGGTGAGCCCAACCGGCATTCTCACCACGAATACAACCTGCTGTTCCGTGTATAACAACCTGGCCTCGGACGGCACTTTGATCTACACCGATTCGGGCCTGGTGTGGAATCCGGTGACCGGCCAGCAGGTGGCCAAGTACTCGCTTGGCATAGAACCCGTGATGGACAGCGTTATCCCCGATGCAAGCACCGGCAAGACCTATTTTCTGAACCCCTTTGGAACCTACAACCAGTACGGTGCTCTGAGCGTTCTGGCATTCGATCAGACATCATTGGCCGAAACAGCATCGCTTTCTTTCGGCTCATTCGGGCAGACAACAGCTACTACTGGAACGCAGATGGTGCGCTGGGGGTCCAACGGTTTTGCCCTGCGTGGCTTGGCTCCAACCGCTACCACCAGCGGAGCTATTCTGTTGTTCACCAGCAGCATTACCAGCGGCAGCAATCTAAATACAACCCCCGTGGCCAGCGCACTGGCGCCGGCATCCGCGCCCGCCGGAGGCGCGGACTTCACCTTGACCGTTACCGGGAGTGGCTTCGTTCCCGGAAGTACAGTGGAATGGAATAACAGCCCGCGAATCACCACGATGGTTTCGGCAACGCAGCTGACGGCAACCATTTATGCCTCCGACATTGCGACCATGGGAACCGCCCAGGTGACCGTGGTCAACCCCGGTAACGGTGGCGGTATTTCTGCGGCGCTCCCTTTTGCTATTTCGGCCGCGCTACCGCCGCCGCCGGCGGCACCAGTGGCGACCATCTCGCCCAATAGCCTCACCTTCGCAACGCAGGCGGCCGGCACGGCCTCCGCCGCTCAAACTATTTCGCTGAAGAACAGCGGGAATGCGGATCTCACCGGCGTAAGGATCACGATCGCGGGAGCAGATGCCGCAAGCTTCGCGGAGAAGAACAACTGCGGCGCCACGGTGAACGCGGGAGCTTCGTGCAATGTCAATGTAGTCTTCACGCCGGCAGCCGCGGGCACCCTTTCTGCAACTGTAAATATGGCGGATAACGCGGCTAACTCTCCACAAGCCATTGCCCTCAGCGGAACAGGCGCTCAGACGCCCTTCGTCATTGCGCCTCAGCCTGGAGGAAGCGCAACGACTACGGTGGCAGCGGGCCAACCAGCAAGCTATGCTCTCTCAGTTACGCCCGCAACCGGATACTCCGGAACGATCTCCCTCAGTTGCACCGGACTGCCTACAAATGCAAGCTGCGCCTTTACTCCCGCTACCCTGGCGCTCGCCGGGGGAAAAGCTGCAAATTTCACCGTTGCCATTGCGACAGAAGCGCCACAAACCGCCAGGCTGTTGGGTAAAGTCGGTACAGGCCTGGCCGGCATACTCATCCTCTTGCCATTCCCGTGGTGGAAGCGCCGCAGGGTTGCGGCATGCTTTGTCTTCTCTGTCTTCCTGTTATTGACGGCAGGCTTGTCGGGATGTGGCGGCGGAGGCGGTGGCGCCAGCACGACGACACCAACACAGCCGTCTCCGGCCACCGTTGCACCGGGTACTTATACGATCGAGGTAGTCGCATCCGACGGCACAACAACGCAGAAGATGCCGCTTACACTTGTTGTCATGTAAAGGACAGTCGATCCCGCCCTAGGAAAAGTCGATCCTCCCGCAGCTCAACTACGGCACAACATCCGTCGCGCTGGCAAAGCTCAACTGGTGGATCGCCAACCACGTCTGCGCGTAGGAGTTCAATGCGTTCAGGCTGGTCGTGCGGTCATCCTGCAGAGCACTCAGATAGTCGAGCAAAGCGATTCCGCCGTGATCGTAGGCAAACTGTGCGATTGATAAGACGTCTTTCGCTTCGGCGAGATAGTGCCCGTTGTAGCGGTCGGAAAGCACCTTGGAGGTGGTGTAGGAAATCCAGGCCTGGTCTACATCGGAATAGACCTGGTTCTGCGTCGCTACCTGGCTGAACCGGCTGGCCTGCGCCTGAAATTTACTAGTGTCTTTGTTTCCCTGGTTGCGGTCGAAAATGCGGATGGGAATGGTGACGTAGAAGCCATAACTGCTCAGCGTGCCGCTGTGGTCGTACTCGCCTTCCAGCGTGGGGTCGGTGGTTCCGTTGGCATAGGCGAGCTTCACATTCGCGTCAGCCACGCGCACGGCGGCCTGGGCAGCGCGATAATCCGGCCTTGCCGCCAGCGCCTTCTGCTCCAGAGCCGTCAGGTTGGCCGACAGCGCCGGCGGAACAAGATCGCCCGAAATATCGAAAGAGCGGCTCGGCTGCTGGTAGCCGATCAGTGTCTGCAGTTGATCGCTGGCCTGCACCAGGTTCATCTCGGCACTCGACTCATCCGATTCGAACTGTGCCAGTTGCAGATCCAGGCGTTCGTAATCCAGCTTGCCTATATCGCCCGCATCGTAACGATCGTGGTTGATCTGCAGTTGGCGCCGAAAGCTGCTCAGGTTGTCTTGCGCCAGTTTCAAAGTCGCTTTGGCGAGGAGCAGATTGGTGAAGCTTTGCCTCACCTGCAAAGTCGTCTGTCTTATTTGATCGTGATATTGGGCATCCGTTTGGGCGGTCTGCGCCCGCGCGCTATCCAGGCGCCAGCGCCGCTTTTGCCCGCGCTCAAAGAGCCGCGACATTTGCAAACTATAACCGTAAGGAGTGGCGGAGCTGGCCGGATTCGAGAGATCCGTGCCGTATACAGAGAAGTCCGGGTTTTGGCGCAGGCCCGCCTCCACCTCCTGCCCCTTCATGGAGAGCAGATTTTGTTGCGCCGACAACAGCACTGGATTGTGCGTCAATGCCATATCCACGGCCTGTTGCATGGTGATGGGCACGGTGGGAGGAGGAGGCGCTGGGGCTGCCGGGGCCGGGGCCTGCGCGTAGGCGCCCTGCCCAGCGGCAAATGCCACCCAGAGCAACAACGCGAGCGTTCTTCGTCTGCTGGAGTTCAATTTTCAAACTCCGTTTCCGGCGTCGGGAGCACATCCCGATCACCCGCGATCCATACATAGAGCGTGGGCAGCAGAAAGACACTCATCAACAAAGCGGCGATCAGGCCGCCGACAATGACGATGGCAAAGGGGCGCTGCGAATCCGAGCCGATGCCATGCGAAGTGGCCGCCGGCAGCAATCCCAACGTGGCTACCAGCATGGTCATCATGATAGGGCGAAGCCTGAGCACCGCGCCTTCCACGGCGGATTCCTCGATCGAGTGCCCGCGCACACGCAACTGATTGATGTATTCCAGCATGATGACGCCGGTCTGCACCGAGACACCGAAAAGGGCAAGAAAACCGACCCCGGAAGAAACGCTGAAGTTGGTGTGGGTGAACAAAAGGGCCAACATGCCGCCGACCGGAGCCATGGCCACGTTGCACAGGATGAGCAGGGCCCACTTTCCCGAACGGAACATGGTGTAAAGAATGATGAAGATGATGGTGATGGTAATCGGCAAAACCAACATCAGGCGCGCATCTGCTCGCTTCTGGCTCTGGTATTCACCCGCCCAATCAAGATGGTAGCCCGGGGGTAGCTTTACCTGGGCGTTGACCTTGGCAATCGCTTCTTCCACCGTGCTGCCTAGATCCCGGCCGCGGACACTGTACTTGATGGCGACGTAACGCTGATTCGCCTCGCGATAAATCTCCTCGGCGCCATCTTCCACTTTGACCTGAGTCAACTGAGCCAGTGAAACCCGTTCGCCGGAAGGGGCCAGCAGGCGAATATCATCAATCGCCTCCTGCGTATCACGATACGGTTTCTGGTAGCGGACCACCACGTCGTAGCGAGCCTCGCCCTGCAGCACCTGGCTGACCGCACCCCCTCCCACCGCGGTCTGAATGGCATCCTGCACGTCAGAAACATTGATCCCGAAGCGGGCCGCAGCCTTGCGGTCCACTACGTAGTTCAGGTTGGGTTGACCGATAATGCGGAAGATTCCCAGATCCTGGACTCCTCGAACCCCACCCATAATGCCCAGGATCTGGTCAGCCTTTTGCTCCAGCAACTTCAAATCATCGCCGTAAAGCTTGACCGCAAGCTCGCCTTTGACGCCGCTGACCGCCTCTTCCACATTGTCAGAGATAGGCTGGGAAAAGTTCCATATCACTCCCGGCATCTTCTCCAGCTGTAGATTCATGGCGGATATCAAGGCGTCCTTGTTTTGGTGGAAACTGGGCCGCCACTTCTCTTTGGGAAGTAGATCGACGAAATATTCGGTATTGAAGAAGCCCGTCGTATCGGTACCATCATCAGGCCGTCCCACCTGGCTAACCACGACCGTGACTTCGGGGAACGAGGCGAGGATGTCGCGGGCTTTGTTCATTGTGGCTACACCGGTCGTCGGGCCGGTGCTGGGTGCAAGCGTGCCACGAACCCAGATAGCGCCTTCATCCAGGTGAGGGAGGAACTCCGAACCGATCACTCCGCTTAAGCCTAAAAAACCTGCCAGCAGCAGCGCGCACACAGCCACGCTGACGGTAACGTAACGATGTTCGATCGCCCAGGTTGCGGCATGGCGGTAGCGATCGGTGAGCCAGCTCATTACCGGGTTATGCCATTCGCGCGCTCCCTTATAGAAGAGGAAACTCGACAGCACGGGCGCGATTAACATGGAGAAGATCAACGCACCCAGCAAGGCAAACGCCACTGTCCAAGCCATCGGCTTGAACAATCGCCCCTCGACTGCCTGCAAAGTAAAGATAGGAAGGTACGCGGTTACGATGATGCCGATGGCGTAAAAGACGGGACGCTGCACCTCGTGAGCGGCCTCACGAATCTGCTCACTGGGACTGCTGCTGTCGGAACGCCGGCGGCCGAGATGGCGGACGATGTTCTCCACCATGACCACGGCGCCGTCGACCACCATGCCAAAATCAAGGGCACCCAACGAGAGCAGGTTGGCCGGGATATGCGCCAGATCCAGACAGATCGAGGCAAACAACAGTGAAAACGGAATCGTAAGCGAGACGATAACGGCGCCGCGAACATTCCCCAGAAACAGAAAGAGAATGATCACCACCAGGATGATGCCCTCGGTCAGATTGTGCAGGACCGTATGTGTGGTGTAGTGCAATAGGTCGCTGCGATCTAGGAAGGGAACGACCTTGACTCCCTTGGGCAGAATCTGGCTATTCAGCTCATTTACCTTGGCATGGATCCCCACCAGGGTCGAGTCCGAGTCATCACCCTTCTGCAGCAGCACGATGCCCTCGACCACGTCATCATCGTCGATAATCTTTCCATCGACGCGATGGATGGCTTTGCCGATCTGGCCCAGTCGTATTTTCGGACCCTGGACCACATCGGCGATGTCCTTGATCCGCAGCGCGGTTCCAGTTGACGTTTTGAGAACGGTCTCCTCAATGTCGTGGACGTTGCGAAACAGGCCCACCTCCTGGACATTGACTTGCTGTTGACCCTGCTCAATGAAGCTGCCGCCTCCATTGGTGTTATTGTTCGCCAGCTGTTGTTCCACCTGGCCGATCGTCAGCCCGTAAGCGATCAGTTTGTTGGGGTCGACCCGCACTTGGTATTCACGGGTCATGCCTCCGAAACTGGCTACATCCACCACCCCGGAGACGGCCTTGAACTGCTTCTCCAGCGTCCAGTCCTCGATCGACTTCAACTCCATGTTGTCGTACTCGGGATTGGTGCTGTGCAGGGTGTACCAGTAGATCTGCCCCACAGGGCTCCAGTCGGTGCCGATCTGCGGCTGCAGGTTCGCGGGTAGGGTGACCTGGGAAAGCCGTTCCAGAACCTTCTCACGATTCCAATCGTTGATCGATGAGTCGTCGAAGATCATCTTGACGTCGGACAGGCCAGCGAGCGAAAAGGAGCGCAGATGCTGCATGTGTGGGATGCCAGCCATCTGGATTTCAATAGGGATGGTGACCTGCTGCTCCACCTCTTCGGCCGCGCGCCCGGGCCACTGGGTAATGACGTCGACGTAGTTGTTGGCTACGTCTGGATATGCCTCGACCGGCAGATTATGAAAAGAAATGGCGCCCCAGACGAACAGCAGAATGGCCATCGCCAGGATCATGAATCGGTTGTTCAGTGCAAAATCAACCAGACCCCGGATCATTACTGGTCCACCGAATTCTCGAGTTCCAGCGCCCTGGTCACTACCTGCTGTCCGGCAGTGAGCCCGGAGATGACCTCCTGCATTCCACCAGGAAGCATGGCGCCGCCGACAACACCTACCCGCTTAAACTTTCCCCCGTCCACGGGAACATAGACCCAGTCCCGATCATGCAGGTGAAGGATCGCGGAGGCTGGTACCGACACGTGGTCGAGGAGCCTGCGACCGTGAAAAGTGGCCGTGGCAAACATGCCGATGCGCATCAGGTGGTCGGGATTAGGCACCTGAATACGAACTTTTACGGTGCGGATACTGGGATCAAGGACGGCGTCGATCTCACTGATCGTGCCTGTGACCACGTGATCGGGGTAGGCATTCAACCGAATATCTGCTGTCTGCCCAACGTGAACGATAGGCAGATCGTTCTCGTAGACATCGCAGATGATCCAGACCTGGGAGAGGTCGGCTATGGTGAAGGCGGTCGACGATCCCGCGTAGGTGACGCCGGTTGCGGCGGCATTGGTAACATTTTGCGCAATGACCACCCCGCTCGCGGGGGCATAGACTTTGGCCGTTAGCGAAGGATGGGCCGGGTCGACACCAAGGAAATGCAACTGCTGCTCCGCCGCGGTCAGATCGGTCTTGGCGTCCTGCTCGGCGTCGTCCGCGATTTCCAGCTGGCTCTTGGCAATCGCGCCCTTGTCATAAAGAATCTTGGCGCGTTCGTCCTGGGTCCGCGCCAGCCTCTCGTCGTTGACCGCCTTCAAGTACTGATCGAAGGCGTTGGAGATGTCAGTGCTCTGCACCTCCATGAGCAACTGGCCCTTCTTGACGTAGGCGCCAATTTGGGTGTGAATCGCAATCACGCGGCCGGAGGCTATCGAAATAACCGGGATGGTGCGGGAAACATCCGGGTTGACCGTGCCGGTCACGTTCAGGGTAGAGGTTGACGCATATTGCGTCGCGGTCGTTACTGGAAAGCGGTCGGGGTGATCGACGGTGATAAGTGTGACGCCGCCCTCATCCACCACCTGCGTGGGAGGCGGCGCCTCAGCCGCTTTATCATGCTTCTCGCCGCCACAACCACTCAACAGGCCAAAACCGAGAGCGGCTGCGATAAGCACCGTTCGCTTCATGAATGAACCTCACGAAAATTAACCTCACGTCCCAGGGCAAAATTCCTATCTTTCCCGGGGCAAACCTGCACTAACCGGGATAAACGCTTTGCATATTGTTGAACATGGTTGGACGAAGCAGAAAACAGGACCGGGCACACCCTGCAGCGAAGCCCCGGATTTCCTGTATGTGGCTCCATCCCACGACTACGTATCCGACTTTCAGTAAGGAAAGCCGCATGAAGGTCGCCAACGCCACCAAGCTTCCCAGGAAATTCGGGGTCCGGCAATGCGGACCGGTTAGTCCCGCGGCTTTGGAACCCATTGCCTTTTTTTAGCTTGCCGGATGGGCTGTATCCGAATCATCGGATCCAATTCCACCAATACAAGGAAAGCCCCCTTCAGCAAAATGAGGCCCTTCGCACGCCACGCGTTCCACGCGAAGACGGCACGCGACGAAAGCGCGGCGCCCCAAGCTAGATGTTACTTGAGGCCAGGGGCCACGTTTGGTCAGTTCCTGGTATCTTTCGATCTAGAGACTACCTGTTTAGTTGCAAGTACCACATAAAACTTTTGTTAGTAATTTATAAGCACGAACATTCATTTACACCTCGATCGTAACCGAGATAGATTGTCTATTGGCCAATCCAGCACCCCACAACTTGCCCAACCATGGTGTTTTTCACTAGAGTCTTGGTCCAGGCTGCAAAAGTGCATTCGCAGTCGTCCAAGGCATAGGGACTCGCATGGCCATTAGAATGAAGATGGAAACAGAGGACAGCGAGGAAATGCCGTTCTTCTCCATGTTCGTGTCGGGGACGCGCCGGACGTCGCTGCCGATCGCCGGGCTGATGATCGCCCTGATTGCGGCGATCGATGCCCATGCCGCGGCGGATATCCCGCTCGGCTTTCTGTACCTGGCTCCGATGCTGGTGGTGGGCGGGGCCGTGACCCGCTGGGAAATAGCCGCAATCGCGGGGGTCTGCGCATGGCTGGCTGAGTCCTTTGATGAGTTTGCCTGGGGACCCAATACCGGCCTGCCTCGCGACTTGCTCTACTTTTCCGCATTCTTTTGCATGGGGCTCTTCATGCATGAGGTGACGCGCAGCCGCAGGCTCTCCGCGCGCCATATGCGCCAGATCGAAGGCGAGATGACGGCACGAAGGGATGCCGAGGAGCAACTGAAAGTGCTCATAGAGAGCAGTCCCGCAGCCATCTTCACCACCAGTACTGACGGCACGGTTCTCCTCGCCAACGACGCAGCGAATCGCCTGTTCGGTCTCGAACCGGGCACGCTTTCCGGGTTGCCCATCCGCGATTATCTGCCATCACTGATTAACGTGCCGGCCCTGGACTGCAACCGCCAGGCTTTTCGCACGGCCATGCAGTGCCGCGGGCGCAGAGCTGATGGGGAGGTCTTCCAGGCGGACGTCTGGTTCTCCACCTACGTGACCAGCGCCGGCCCACGGCTGGCGGCCATGGTGTTGGATACTTCGGAGGATCTAAGGACGCACGAGGAATCTGCTTTTCACCACATGTTGACCAGTTCGCGCATCCTGGTGGCCGCAGTTTCCCATGAAGTGCGCAACGTATGCGGGGCCATCGCCCTGGTCCATGAAAACCTGGCGCGGAGCGGCAAACTAAAGGAAAATAAAGACTTTGAGACCCTGGGCACCCTGGTATTGGCGCTGGAGCGGATTGCCGCAATGGATCTGCGGCAGACAGCAAGCCATGCCGCAGCGGCCGAGGTGCAGTCGCTGCTCGACGAATTGCGCATCGTCATCGAGTCTTCTCTTCGCGAGAGCGGAGTCACCAGCCGCTGGGAGATAGAAGACGACCTGCCTACCGTGTGGGCGGATCGTCAAAGCCTGATGCAGGTCTTCCTAAACCTGACCAAG
Organism: uncultured Acidobacteriaceae bacterium; assembly: GCA_963743365.1. Taxonomy (GTDB): domain Bacteria; phylum Acidobacteriota; class Terriglobia; order Terriglobales; family Acidobacteriaceae; genus PALSA-350. The sequence goes on along the minus strand of CAVUQE010000001.1, from coordinate 315,454 downwards.
AACAGCGAACGCGCCATGGAGGATCAAGAGCGGAAGGAATTGACCGTATCTGCGAGGAACGACGGCTCGGGAGTCGCGATTCGCTTCCGCGATACCGGCGGCGGGGTCGCCCACCCGGAGCGCCTCTTCCACCCCTTTCAGCAGGATGCCCAATCGACTGGGCTGGGCCTTTATCTCTCACGCGCGTTGATGCGCAGTTTTAGGGGTGACCTGCATTACGAACCGGAAACCGGGGGCTCGACTTTTGTCGTGGAGTTGTCACCCGCGGTACGGGAAAGCAAGAATGATAGCTATGAGCAGCGAAATTCGACTATTGCTGATCGACGATCACAGCCTGTTCCGCGAGAGCCTCAGCCGGCTGCTTCAGACCGAGCCTGACTTCCATATCGTGGCCACCTGCGCCTCCGCGAGTGAGGCGTTCACGTTGCCCCACCTTGAGGAAGTTAACGTGGTCCTGCTGGATTACGATCTCGGTCCTGAGCAGGGGACACAGTTCCTCGACCGGGCGCGCAGTGCGCGTTTTCCCGGCCGCATTTTGATGGTGACCGCCGGCATGAGCGATGCGGTGATGCTGCGCATGCTGGAGAACGGCGCTTCCGGTGTCTTTCTCAAACACAGTCCCCCGAGCCGCCTGGTGGAGGCCATCCGCAAGGTCTTTGCCGGAGAGGTCTGGCTCGACCCCGCGGTGACCCGTTCCATCATTGCTGCGGCCACCGGCAATACGGCCGCGCCCCGCCGGGCGCAGGGCTTGACGCAGCGCGAGCAAGCGGTGCTCAAGGGAGTGTTCGAAGGGCTCACCAATAAGGAAATCGGCGCCCGTCTGGAGATCTCAGAGAGCTCGGTAAAAGCGGTACTGCAACAGCTTTTCGAGAAGACGGGCGTTCGCACACGTAGCCAACTGGTGCGCATTGCCCTGGAAAAACACTCCGAGGAGTGGCTGACAAATCCTACCTGAGCGGGAAATGCCTGTGGATGCTGCTGGTCAGCTTTGGGACGCGATGGTGGTGGGAGCGGGACCCGCGGGTTGCGCGGCAGCCTATGATCTAGCTGCAGCAGGCCAATCCGTACTGCTACTCGACAAGAATGACTTCCCCCGGGCAAAGGCCTGTGCCGGCGGGTTGACCAGCAAGGCCGTCCAGGCGCTCCGATACTCGATTGACCCAGTGGTGAGAAAGGTGATCGGACGGGTTCGACTGGAGAGCGAAACCTCGCCCTCTTCGTTCGCCGGTGTTGTTCTGCTGAAGAGCCGCCAACCCATTTGCGTGATGACGGTGCGGGCTCAGTTCGATGAGTACTGCTTGCGCAAAACGATGGCCGCGGGAGCCTGTCTGCGAAAGATTGAGGGCGTGCGGCAGATTCTGCGCTGCGGCGACCAGGTACATCTCCTAACCGAAGGGGCGCACTATCGGGCGCGCTTTCTGGTCGGCGCCGATGGCGCTAGTGGCCAGGTACGGCGGCTGTGCGCGGCCGGCTCCTGGTTTTCCCAGGGCTTCGCCCTGGAGGTACAGACGGCGGCTGCGCGGGAGGAGCTTGATCTTACCTTCGATTTTGCCTCCGTCAGCAATGGATACGCATGGATCTTTCCCAAGGGCGACCATCTCAACGTAGGCCTTTATTCCCTGTCGTCTGCATCCAGCCTGACGCGGAGCCGCCTTCTGAGCTACGTTAAGAGCAGGCTGGGCACCGATGTTCTGCATGGTGTGACCGGACAATATCTGGGAATAGGCGCCGGTGAGAGTCCAGCCGAATATATTCAGCCGGATTTACGTGATCGCGTTTTCCTGGTGGGAGACGCCGGCGGCTTCGCCGATCCCCTCACGGGCGAGGGGATCTACGGTGCGTTGGTCAGCGGACAGGCGGCAGCGAAGGCGATCCTGGCGGAACTGCGGGGAGAGAGTACCGCCGCTGAGGCATTTGCCGGTCATCTCACCGGCTACCGTCAGACGCTACGCTTTTCTTCGCGCGCGGCAGCGGCTTTCTATGCCAATCCAGCCCGCGGATTCCGCGCCATGCGCCTGCCCTTCGTGCGCCGGTCCCTAGTCAAAACCTACACCCATGGACTGAACGTCAAGAGCCTGGCAATGCGCATCGCCCTCGCGCATTGCTGACGGTAACAGCGTCGGTTGAGGGTCGTGGACCACCTTGACATGAGTGGAAGTGGATGGACAGAGTCGAAAAAGCTAATTTGGACCAGACTGACCGGCAGATCGGCTTTTGGCTCCCGTTTTAATGAAACATTGGTGGATACAGATCAGGCGTGAAAGAAGCTGTAGAGCAGCACGGCAAGAACGATGCTGCTGACTACGATATAGATCTTGTCCTTCTGAGTGGCAAAGCCATAGACACAATACGCGACCCTCATGATGGGGGTCGCAACCAGTAGCAGAATTCCGAGGCGGATGATGCTGCGACTGTCCGGGTGGCCGCCAGTAAGTAGCGGCGGGATTCGGTCCGCGGGGCTGGCAATTCCGTGGAAATGACGATAATCCGGGGTCAATCCATGGGCCTGCAACATATAGAGAACCCCGCCAACCAACACCACGATGGCAGCCAGGCTGACGCCTGCGCGCAGCATTTGACTGATGGCAATTTCCATTTTCAGATCGGCATCCGACGCCATTGGCTCACAACCCTCCCGTGGCGCCGCTGTAGATCATCTCGACGCCCAGCGCGACAATGACTACGGCGAAGACCATCCTTAGAACCGGTACACGGATCCTGACCAGCAAGCGCGCTCCCGCAAGGGAACCAGCCAGGACGCCAAGCATCACCGGCGCTGCCAGACCTGGGGCGATATAGCCCCGCCCAAGATAGATACCGGCGCTTGCTGCAGCGGTCACGCCGATCATGAAGTTGCTGGTTGTGGTGGAGACTTTGAAGGGCAGTTTCATGGCGTGATCCATGGCCAGAACCTTGACCGCCCCGGAGCCAATGCCGAGAAGACCGGAAAGAACTCCGGCGAGAAACATAATGCCAAAACCTGCGGGAACATTCTGCGCCACGTAGGCCTCGCGGCCGCTCGCAGTCGGATAATCTCCACTCAGCTTCAGCTTCTCGGCCAGCACATTCCGCTTGCGCGGCCCCTCATTTTGCTTGTGGTGGAATGAACTCCAGGCAGAGTAAAGCAAGGTAAAGCCAAAAATAATGGCGATGGCGTGATTGGAAATGCGCGCGGTCAGATAAGCCCCAACCAAGGCGCCCACGGTGGTTGCCACCTCCAGAAACATTCCGATGCGGACGTTGGAGAAGCCTTCGCGGACATACGAGACCGCCGCACCCGAAGAGGTGGCGATGACCGAAACCAGCGAAGCACCAATGGCGTAGCGAAGATCGATATGAAAGAGAAGAGCCAGCGCGGGGACAATGACTACCCCCCCGCCAAGACCAGTCAGGGCGCCGAGCAGTCCGGCGAGAACCGACATCAACAACACCGCGCACGTGAACTCGATCAAGCCCATCTGCCCTTTCAAGCATCCCACTCAAGAGTGGCGGGGATGAGCTTGATTTTCGCTTTCGTCGCCAGTCCTAGTGTGTATCAGGGTTTCGCGTAACAACAGACAAAAATTTTGGCAGGTGTCATGAGTCGACAGATTCTTAACGGCTGGAAAGAAATCTCCAACTACATTGAGCGCGGCGTGCGCACAGCTCAACGTTGGGAGGTTTGCCTGGGAATGCCGGTTCATCGCCCGGCCTTGAAAGAGAGAAGTGCGGTGGTCGCGTTTACCGAGGAGCTCGACCGTTGGCTCTCACGTAGCCCACCGGACCCAGTGGATGCGAATGATGAAAGAGACGAAGAAGCCCTCTTACGGGTGCACCACAACTTAAGCAGCCTGGCGTCGCACACCTCGGAACTTGCGTCGCGGACCAGAGCTTTGAAGGAGCAATTGAGACGTTCCCTCGAGATTCAGCACAACCGGATCGCATCGAGAATGTGCGCCAACCCCGCCGCATCTCCAGGCAGAAACCTCGAGGCGACGCTGCCGTTCCGGCCGAGGAACAACCCTCGTCCGTTGCAGATCCCCTGATCGAAGGTGCTCACCAAAAAGTAACCAAACCGGTGGTGACCAATTGGGCATATGGTCTCTCACACCTCCAAACCCTCATGACGAGGGAAAACCCTATCTCTGTTTAGAACGTCTAGTCTTTTGAGGGACCTACACCTGCTACTAACCCGACGCAACCTGGAGTGGAAACATGCAATCGTTGCCAACAGATGACGATGGCCTCGGGAAGGAGCGTGCGCCGGCTCCTCTCGAATTAGTCAATGAACAATTGGAAGAGGCGATTGAACAACTCCGCCTGGCCAATCAGGCGCTGCAAGCCACCGGCCATGAACTCGGCACGTTGAACCATCAGTTGGAGATGATGCACGAAGAGATGGAGAGGCTCAGCCAGGAAGTGGTTCGACTGAGAGATGGCTACGCCCACGCCCTTAACCATGTGCCATACCCCGCAGTGCTGGCGGACAAAGAAGGCAAGATCGAGGCCTGGAATACTGCTGCACAAAAGCTATTCCACCTGGCACTCGATGCCTGGGTGGGTATCGATTTGTCTGAATTTCCAGTGCAACCTTCGCTGGGGCGGGCACTGCGCAGGAAACATCGGGCAGTGGTGGAAGGTACGACGACACTGACGCTGAGCAACCAATTGGTGCAGGTGAAGCGCACCATCCTTCGCATGGACGTGCATTTCACTTCTCTTAGCCGGGAGCGAGCAAGTCATGGAGTCCTACTGACATTCATGACCTCGCCGGCGCGGGACAAGGTGGTCTCTGTGTGGGAACGGAACAAGGTAGACAGCGCCGCCAGCTGAGGCCGGTAAACGCCTCCATCGCAGTTTCGTATTCAGGAAGGGGCTAAAAAGCAATCGGGCGGCTTTTCCCTTAAGAAAAGCCGCCCGATCATTCTTAGCTGTGCAGCAGGAGGAACATGCTTTAGTAAGCGGATGCCCGGCCCACGGAGGCAAGGTCCGGTTGGCCGGCCGCTGGGGAACGCTTTGGGGACATCACCGACTCGTAGATCTGGATCATCTGCGCGTAGTTCTCTTCCCCGGTATATTTGGTTTCATATTCCCTTCGGGCTTGAGCTCGCATCAACGCAACCTCCGCGGGATGGGCGCGCAGCCAACGCACCTTCTCCACCAGGTCGCTTGCGTTCCCAGGCTCAAAGTGCAGCCCGGTGCGCAGATGATCAACGACTGACGACATACTTCCCAGGTTGCTGGCGATCACCGGCAAGCCCACGGCGAAGGCTTCCGCCAGGATCATAGGGAAGCCCTCATACCACGTCGAGGGCAGTATGAGCATCGACGCATCCTTCATCCGCTGCAGGATTTCCGCTCGCGGAAGCCATTTCAGCCAGGTCACTCCTTCGATTTCGCGGCTGGCCTTTTCCACCTCCACCGCCGACGGACCGTCCCCTGCAATTTGCAATGGCAACTCCTGGCCAATCTGCTGCCAGGCTTCCAGCATGGTGCTGATTCCCTTCTCCGGTGTCAATCGCCCCACAAACAAGGCGTAGTGGCCCTGGCCCTCACCGCGCCCGGGATCCGTCTGCAAAAAATTCGGCTTGACCAGGATCTTCTCTGCGGGAAAGCCTCCCTCGATGAACTTGTCGCGCGCGAAGTCGGTCAGGGCAATGTAGGCAGAGACGGTTTTGCTGTAGGTCTGCTTATAGTTGTGAGTGGCCAACATAGCGACCCCGGCCGCTGTCGCTAGCCTGCTGCCGCGATAACACGCATGCACCACACCTGGCCAGGGAATGCTCTTGGTGACGCACTTCTCGCACACATGTCCATCGCGGAAGAGAGTGCCTGCGGGACAGAGGAGGCGGTAATTGTGCAGGGTTTGTACGACTGGGATTCCTTCCCGGTCGGCCGCGTAGTAGACAGCGGGAGAGATGAGCGGGAAAGTATTATGGACGTGAACGATGTCGGGCTTTTCCCGGCGCATCAGGTCGCGAAGCTCCTGATGGATTTGCTGATTGAAGATGGTGTTGCCGAGCAGGACCAGGGGGTTCATGCCGGTCACCTGATCGTTGCTGGCCTGGTACAGAACCACGTCATGGCCATGCGAGCGCAGTAGGTCGGCCTCCTGGGCGAAGACCTGGTCCTCCCCTCCTGGCAACTGATACTTATTGTGCACGGAGAGAATCTTCATAATGTACCCTGCTTGCCACGAACGGCGCGATTCACCATCTGCTTCCATACGCTCTGAGTGAGCAAGAGATCGACTGCGCGCTGGAAGAGAGGCCGGGGCAGACGGTTGGAGTAGCGCCAGAACCGGTCCATTTTCGAATTCTCTCGCAGGCCGTAACGGCACAGATCGCTGTATGCGCGATGCACCGCCGGATCGTTGTTCAGGCGATGCCGGATGTAATTCATCTTGAGATAAAGCGGGTTGCGGTCGACCGCCGGAAAGCCCGCCGCGAGTTGCGCATCGACGCTCTTCAGGTAGCGCTCTTGCTCCAGCCAGAGCGATTCCATAATTTTCAGCTCCCGCTCCAGGCGCCGCGTCGTGATGCGGGTAGAGTTCTGGTCATTCCGCCCGTGCAATCGCCAACGGGCCAAAGGCTCGTCCACCGCACACAGTTCTGTCATCAGCGGAGCCAGACGGTGAATCATCTGCTCGGCGTAACCGGTGTATTCCACCGGAATGGGAAATATTTGTTCGGCTATTTCACGGCGCAGCGCCAGGTTGGTCGTAGGCGGCAGGCCCATCAGGATACCGGCATTGTCGTAAGTACTCTGCGCGCAGTCTCCGCTAGGAAGCGCGCTCAACAACGGGTACATACCACGTTGACGTTTCTGGTTGTCGACCAGGCTGGCGCGATGAATGGCAAAGCCGGCCTGCGGGTGAGAGCGAAAGGCGTTCACCACGGCTTCCACCTTACCGGGCAGGAAAGTGTCATCTGCATCCAGCAGACAAATCACGTCTCCAGTAGAGTTCCGATAGGCGGCGTTCAGGTTGGCAGCCATGCCGCCGTGGGGATTGCGCAACAACCGTATGCCATGGCCGCGGCTCACGTAGGATTCAACCACTTCGCAGGAGTTGTCATGCGAGGCGTCATCGCTGACGATGATTTCGGAGGGCGGGTACGTCTGGGCGAGAGCGCTGTCAATCGCCTGGCCGACAAAGGCGCCGTAATTAAAGCACGTGATCAGGACGGAAACCGAGGGTTTCTGCGGAAAACTCCGCAGGGCCACCGGAACGAGCTTGCTCAGGCTTGCGCCCGGCGCCGTTCTGTCATGCGGTGCGGTCTCAATTGCCATGCCCGTATTTCCCCTCCCGTACATCCTCGCAGATCCTTTGGCCGCCCTCAATTACTCGCAGGGGTTAGACCGGGCATTGTTGCAGATAGAAGGCACGCCATGCATCCACAAAGTGTTCCTCAGAGCATGCAGAGGCCGCCAGGCGGGCTCGTTGCCCCATGGCGCGGCGATCCGCAGGGCTAAGCGCCAGAACGCGCTGCAGGCCCTCTCGCACCCCAGCAACCGTAGTTTCAATCAGGTAGCCGTTGTCGCCATCCTGAAGCAGATCTTCCACCCCGTAGAGCTGGGAGACCACAATCGGAAGGCCGGAGGCGGCCGCCTCATACGTTACCAAAGAGAACGTCTCGTAAAGTGATGGAAACACGAAGACATCCGAGCTCCAAAGGTAGGGCCGGACATCGGACTGCATACCAACAAATTTGACCCGGTTACCAAGCTGGTCCCGCACCGCCTGCCCACCGAAGCGCGCAATCAGATCAGCTTCGCCGCCCACGACGATCAGTTTGACGCGCTCCATCCCTTCGGTGCACAGAGCCTGGAGCAACAGTGGCAGTCCCTTTCGTTCAAATTGTCCCAAGGCGACAAAGAGGGCCACTAAATCCTGGTCTTCGATGCCCAGACCGTGGCGAAATGCCAAGCGGTCGAACTCGTCCGGCATTTGCAGGCGCGGTAAGCTGATGGGATTGGGCAGCACGGTCAGTTTGCTTTCGATATAAGGAAATTCCGATCGCAATTCCCTCGCCAGGCCGCGCGATGGAACCACTACCTGTTTTGCTCGCGGATAGGTGAACCGTTCCATCCACCCGTGAAGCGTATGGTCGAGCCAGCGGAACCAGCCGCGCAAACCTTTGGCGCCGGACTTGCTCCAATGATGCTTGAGGTACATGCGATGGCAAAAATGCGAGTACAGCAGGTCGCCAAACGAAAGGTTGCTCTCCAGCGCCTGAACCAGATCGAACTTAGCGCCGCCGCGGAGACGGTACAACAGGTAACACAGGGGGGCCATGAAGTGATAAACCACAAAGAGCAACGCCAACGGGCGCATTGGCGAAGGCACGCGCACAAACCGTATCTTTTCCGGGCAGGGATTTTCGAACTCCACCGCAAACACGGTAAAGTCATGCTCCGACGCAAGCGCGCGGAGCATGGCCAGGTGGCAGCTCCCAATCGGATTGTTGCGCGTTATCTTGTAGTCGAAGACGGCGATGCGCACGCGGAGTTTCCTTTGCAGCTTCTTTCGGTTAGTGGCCGGTAATTCATAGTGTGTGAGGTGCGGCTAAGCCATCTTGACTAGCGAAAGGCGGCCCGGACGGGGTACCTTGCCGACAATCTTCTTGGCGATCTCGAGCGAAGCCGTGGCTGCGGGTGAAGGAGCATTGCAGACATGCAAGGAGTTCTTGCCTTCCACCAGTAGGAAGTCGTCCACCATACTGCCGTCGCGCAGCAGGGCTTGCGCCCGCACACCGCTCTTGCTCGGAATCAGGTCATCGGCTTGCACCTCGGGCACCATCCGCTGCAGGCTTCGGGTAAATGCGGCCTTGCTCCAGGAGCGATACATCTCCCGAAACCCTTCGCGGTAATAGCGAGACGAAAGCTTCCAGAAACCAGGATAAGTCATAACCTCGGAGAGATCGCGCCAGCTAAAGTCTGACTTGCGATATCCCTCGCGCTTCATACTCAACACTGCGTTAGGCCCGGCGTGGATGCTTCCATCCATCATGCGCGTAAAGTGTACGCCGAGGAATGGAAAGGCCGGATTCGGAACTGGGTAAATGAGATGACGTACCAGGTGGCGTCGCTCGGGCTTGAGCTCGAAGTACTCGCCCCGGAAGGGAACGATCATGGCTTTCGGTTCCACACCGCCCAGCCGCGCCACCCGGTCGCTGTGCAGACCAGCGCAGTTGATCAGAAAGCGCGTCTCCATCGCGCCCCATGAGGTCTCCAGTAGGTGACCCAGCGGAGTAGGCACAACCTGGAGCACTTCCGTGCCCACCTTCAGTTCCCCTCCCTGTTGCTGTATTTCGTGCACTAATGCATGGCATACCTGCCGATAATCGACAATTCCGGTGGTGGGAACACGAATCGCAGCAATGCACGAAACATGCGGCTCCACTTCTTTTACTTCTTCCGGATGCAGGCGCATTGCCGGTACGCCATTCGCTAATGCCCGCTCGACCAGGGCATCGAGCTGAGGAATCTCTTCCGGCCTGGTGGCCACGATCAATTTGCCGCACACCTCGAATGGAACACCATACTCATAGCAAAAGGCGCGCAAGGACTCGTTCCCTGCCTGCGCCATCTGTGCCTTCAGGCTCCCTGGCTTGTAATAAATGCCGGAATGAATAACGCCGCTATTGCGGCCTGTCTGGTGCTGGGCAAAACCAACTTCTTTTTCCACGAGAAGAATGCGAGCGAAGGGATAACGGCGGCCCAGAGCGGCGCCGGTCGCCAGACCAACAATTCCTCCACCGATGATTGCGAAATCATACATACATTGCCTTTTGAAGCCTCTGCTCACTGGCAGGCTTGGATTGAAATCAAACCGAGACACAACCTCGGCAGAGAGGCCCATTTGTTTCAAAATCGGCTTCCGGCCGGATAGGAACTGGAGGCCAGTTCATCCGCATCCGGTTGGTGAATCTATGGCAAGACGAACGCAGGTCCTTCACGGGCCGGAGGGCATATCTCCGCACCCCCGCTCCATTAGTGGGCTGTGACAAAGAAGCTACGGAGGGAGTCAGGCGGCGGGACAGTCACTGTTGCAGTCTCACAAAGGACGGTGGTCGCTTTGGCTCTCTTTCAGGCAGCCTTTCACGACTATGTTGGCGAGCGAGGCGGCCATTCCCGGCGCCTCCGTGGAATGCAATTCTACTTAAATCTCTATTCGACGACTCCCTTCTGCACCACCGACTCCGGCTCAGTCACCAGGTATTCAATCGGCGCTTCCTCATGGTCCATCCCCGAGACAAGAGCCAGATCGCTCATGCTTGGCGCGCGGCCCGCTACGCTGCCCGTCAGCGCAAAGGGATTCAACCCGGCTCGCCACAATACAAAGATGAAGGCTAACAGCGTATACCCCTGCGAAATCACGGCGGCCCACGCAATGCCAACCGCCGCCATTTTAGGAACCAACAGGAAAGCAACTACGATGCCCAGCCCGCCGGCACTGTAATTGACAAAGTTGAATTGGGTGTCCAGCTGATTAGGCAGCAGCAACTGGAAGATGATCACCGTGGTCAGTGCAATCATCGGGATCCATAAAGAAAAGACACGCAATACCGGTATCGAATCCCGGAATGCAGGTCCCAGCACAAAGCGCACCAGCAGCGGCGCTCCCAGATAGATAGCAAGGCCGAAGATCAAGCCCAAGCCGCCCAAGAGAAGCAGGCTGTACTTCACCGTCTTCATCGCTTTTCCAGGGCTATCCTGCATCTGCTTGGTCAACCTCGGGTAGAGGGCCTGATTCACCGGCCACATCCCTTGTTGGAAGACCCGCGTGATGCGTTCTGCGCCGGCGTACTCACCCAACGCAGCCACCGGCGCCACCGAACCTAGGATCAACCGGTTGGCTGAACCGCAGATACTCTGCACCGCGCGAAATAAAAACATCGAGGTACCCAGCCGGAGCGAGTCCCAGATCGAGCGGGGAGTTGGCCACTGAAAACCTACTTCCCGATAAGCCAGGACGACGGTGACTCCATGAGCCACCACGCAGCCGACGCACTGGGCCGCCATCACCTTCCATCCATCGGAGGGCTTATGCACCAGCACGAAAATACTCAGCGTAGCAAGAACCTTACCTCCGATTTCCAGCATGCTGGCCAGGCGCATACGCTCCAGACCCTGGAAATACCAGAGCATATTGATACCCTGGCAGACCCCCCATATGGTGCTGGCCCAGAACAGGGCCAGTGACGGAGCCACGTGGTGGGTAAAACGCCGGGAGAAGATTGCTCCCGCGATACATAACAGAGCCAGCAGGAACTTGGCGCCCAACACTCCGGAGATCAGGGCGGAGAGATGTTTCGGTTCGTTACGGTGACGCGAAGTATCACGGGCGGCGGAGATGTCGAAGCCATACTCCACCACGCTCGCGATCACCTCGCCGATCGCTTGCGCAAAAACCACCACGCCCCAGCCCGAAGGACCGAGCACCCGCGCCAGATAGGGAAAGGTCAGCAGCGGCAGCGCGTAGGTACAGGCCTGCACCCCATACAGCGCGATTACATTGTGCAGGACACCGCTGCTCAGCAGCTTTTTTCGATTCAACTTCAGTGAGGAGGTCTGGCCCGGCGAGCCCGGTGACTTCATGTCCCGCTTCCCACTCCAACGGCGCTGTGGCGATAGCTTCTCCCTGGGCTCATCAGGGCATCCGGCCAGGTTTTCCAAGGTGCCTGTCCGGTTTCCCATAAATTCTCCAGGTATCTCTTTTCGCGCAGTGTATCCATGCACTGCCAGAAAGCGCTATGGCGATAGGCCATGAGTTGGCCTGCAGCAGCCAACCGTTCCAGCGGTTCTTTTTCGAAATGGGTGCCATCGCCGTCGATAAAATCAAGCACCTCCGGCTCCAACACAAAAAATGCTCCGTTGATCCAGCCTTCCCTGGTCTGCGGCCGGCTTGAGACCTCAACGATCCTGTCCTCTTCCAATTCCAAATGCCCGAATCTCGCCGTCGGCCGAACTGCGGTCAGCGTGGCCAGTTTTCCATGCGAGCGGTGGAACGTCAGCAAGTCGTGGAGGTTGATGTCGGCGACGCCATCACCCCAGGCGAGCATGAAGGTCTCGCCGCCAAGGTAGGGAGCCAGCCTCTTGATGCGGCCACCCGTCTCCGTCTTCATGCCGGTATCGACTAACTCCACCATCCAGTCGGGAACCGCTCCGCCATTCATCCTCACCCTGCCCGTCTTCAGCGATACGCTCAGATCACGGTTCAGCGAGCAGTAGTCCAGCATGTACTTTTTGATGATTTCGCCCTTATGCCCCAGTGCGATCACGAACTCTTCGTGACCGTAGTATGCGTAGTGCATCAGGATGTGCCAGAGAATTGGTTTGCCGCCAATCTCGACCATCGTTTTAGGCTTGAGTTCTGTGTCCTCCGCAAGGCAGGACGCAATGGTCCCGGCAAGAACGGCGACTTTCATATAGATTCCCCTCCGCGCGGGTTGAGATCGAGCGAGCCCAGAGGTGCGGGTTTGGCCGCGGTTGCGTGCCGTTGTTGCAGGTTGGACAAGGCCCAGCGCATGATCACGCCATAGCATCTGAGCCGTTGACCTCTCGTCAGCGAAGACCGGCCTACGGATCGAGCGAGTTCCTTTGCCGCGTTCCATTCCGGAAACACGGGCGCGCGGCCTCGTTCCCCCTGGGGCGAGACGGCCGGTACCGTGTGCTTGGTACAGATAGACAAATGCTCCGGCACTTCGTAGAAGCGTCCCAGCAGTCCCAGCTGCAACAGAAGCACACGATCGCTGTGTGCATCGCTGCCCCGAGGCGGAAGCTTGCGCAGCGCATCGAGACGGATCAGACCGGAGATAGGATAACCGCCATGCTCTTTAAGCAGCAGGTCCCGCGCGCGCACCACCGGATCGAGCGAACTGGTGCGTAGGCGTTCATCATCGCTTTCGACAAATTGCCCACGCTCGTCGATGCACCGCGTCAGCGTGTGTGCGACCACCAGCGAGTCATCTGCTTCCAAAGCATCGATGCACAGGCGCAGATAGTCGGGCTGAATCATGTCGTCATGAGTCGCCCATTTGAAATACTTGCCGACGGCCTTGAAATAAACGTTCCTCAGGTTCCAACCGGCGGTCATCTTGTATTCCGCGCGGTGATACCGGATGCGGGAGTCCTGGGCTGCAAACCGGCGGCAGATCTCCTCGCTGCCATCTGTAGAGCAATTGTCGGAAATGATAAGTTCAAAATCCCGGAACGTCTGATTCAGAATGGATTCGATCGCGGCTTCCAGAAAACGATCTCCGTTGTAAAGGAATAATCCAATACTGAGGAGAGGCGCGGTGCTCATGGGATTCATTGCTCCAATCTGGCATGCGAGGCAGCGCACGGCGAGGGAGAACGGGGAGAGGCAACGCCACCACGATTCGTGGGGTTGCCTCTTGCATCGTGACCGCGTGATTGTGTATGACCGATGACGCGCTGGGTGTGCTGGAGCTCTGGGATGTATTTTCCCCCAACGGTCACGGGACTAGGCCAGTTTTCTTATCCGGGAAACCAATTGTTTGATCCAACTTTGCCGAATCAGGAGATTGACGGCAAAATCAAAGACCCGGTGGGGCAAGTAAATAGAAATCTTCCAAAACCATACATACCTCGCGTCCGGCAAGGAAAGGCATGCCACGTAGCGATCATAGTGTTGGCGAACGTTCGGATCGCGGGATAGCTTGGCTTGGATATATTTGGTAAAGGCAAAGTAGGGATGCCGGCTAAACGGCTGAAAAACCTCGGCCAACCGCGGATCCATGGTTTCGAGGAAGCGCTTCTGGGCTCCCCACAGCGCCTCACAGTAGTCCATCTCGCGTTGAAAGGACGCTGCCGTCACCCGGTCAAGCCCATAACTGTTGCCGCCGTGCAAACGATACTCCGACAAGGCTTCGCCTTCATGGGTCACATTGGTGATCAGGGGAGCCAGGCGAGTAATCAATTGATCGGGACAGTTTACTAATGGAGCTTGCAGCGGCAGCGGAAACAGTCGCTCAGCGACATCCCGACGCAGGCTCAAGCCAGAAGTCGGAGGCATGAAGGGTAAGATTCCCCCGTCGTGCAACAGACGCGTGCCGTACCAGCCACGTGGTAACGGGGCCGTCATCGGCCACACGCCCTGCCGGCGCAGGTCCGCCGTCATGCGGATCACACGATGGACCCCAAAGCCCGCGTCGGGGTGCGCCTGAAAATCAGCCACAACCCGCTCGATCTTGTTCGGCAGGAAGCGATCGTCCGAGTCGAGCAGGGCAATCATCTCACCCCGGCTGGCCGCAAACGCCGCATTGAAGCCTGACGCCTGCCCACCATTCGTCTTGCGAATTAGCTGCAGGCGCGGGTCTTTCCGTTGATACTCCTCAATGATGCTGACCGAGTCGTCGGTCGATCCGTCGTCGCAGATGATCAGCTCAATGTTGGAATACGTCTGGTCAAGCGCGCTTTGAATCGATTCGCCGATGTAGCGGGCGTAGTTGTAATTTGAAACAAGAATGGAAACGAGCGGCTCCGCCGATAAACGGCGGAGCTCAATTGGATAGAGCCCGGTGAGAGTTTCAGCTTCTAAAGTTGCCATAAGGTTTGGTAAGAAAACATCCCGCACTTGCGTTGGAACTAATATCAGCCGCCCGGTCCGGAACCCGGCTCTGCTGCCGGGTTCCGGCGCATTCAGCGCCCCATCAATATGCTCCGACTCCCTTCACCACCAAACCAGGGGTGGCCAAAATAATCTTGATGTCCAGCAGCAGCGACCATTCGCGGATGTATTGCAGATCCAGCCGCACCATCTCTTCAAAAGGAAGTTCACTGCGGCCGTTCACCTGCCACAAGCCAGTGATGCCTGGATATACGGCAGACCGTCCCTCGGACCAGTCCGCGTATTCTCGGCTCATCCCATCCGGCCCCAGATCGCCGGCCGGCAAAGGCCGCGGACCTACCAGGCTCATTTCGCCGCGCAACACATTGATCAACTGTGGCAGCTCGTCCAGGCTGTAGCGACGAATGAAGCGGCCGATCGGAGTGACTCGCGGATCCTGTTTGATCTTGAAAATATGCCCTTGTTTTTCGTTGGCATGCGCCACATGGGTCCGATCCATCGCTGTATACATCGACCGGAATTTGAGGAACATGAAATGGCGTCCACCTCGGCCAACGCGCGGCGCCTTGTACAGAATGGGCCCGTCGGAGGTGAACTTCACCAAGGCCGCGATGACCAACATGGTCGGCGCCAAAAAGATGAGCGCCAGAGTGGACGCAAAGATGTCAAAGCCCCGCTTGACGATCTCCTGCCCCCGGCTAAACGCCAGCGGCCGCAGTTCGACCAGCGGCAATCCATACTGATTGATCACGTTGACCCGGCCCGGTTCGGGGGCAAAGTCCACTGTGCAATTGACGATCACACCCATGCGCTTGAAGATCTTGTTGCATTCGTCAAGTTCTCCACGCGAAATCGACCCATTCAAAAGAATGATGCGATTCAGGTGTTCGCGATTGATCAGCTCGGCTAACTGGGCCGTGGTCCCCAGGACCGGCAAGGGAAGTGAAAGACCCGTGGTGGTGTGACCTTCAGGAAGGATGAGGCCTTTGATTACATTGGCCACATTGGCCGAGTTCATGAGGTCGACCAGGCGTCCCGCGTGGGACCCGTCTCCCAACAGCGCCGCGCGGACAGGGGATGGCCAGTGCCGTTCAGCCACCATGGTCGCGAACACGCTGATGAACCTTGCCAAGCCCAGGCTGACAAAGACCAGGGGCGCGAAAATCATGAAAAACGAACGCGATACATTTGCTCCCAGTTGGCGGGAGAAAAAAGTCACGATAACGATGTTGCAGCTGGCCAGGAGCGCGCCTTCGGCTGCGTTCACTACACTGTTCCAAAGCCGGATCCGGCCTTCTACACGATAGAACCGTAGCCGCCATGCCATGATGATCCACAACACCAGGATCATCATCAGCGAAGGCGCCCACATCGAAGCGTATGTCCAGTTAAGGTGTCGCGCCGTCAAGGGGTTTAGCAACACCCGCATTTGAATCGTACAGGTCCATGCAACCGAGACCGCTAGAAGGTCCAGTACGAATTGCATGGTCTGATATAAGCGTAAATTCCGGACGTGCATGAGAGCGGTTCTCCCCATACGCCTCCTGGCGGTGCCAGTGAAGCGTTCCAGTTACCAAAGCAGTCAGAGCCTTTCTCCTGGCGATCTGGAGGATCAGCTGGGGCTTGATGAGCCACCGTCGCCGGAGAAATGCACTAGGAGAAGGGAACTCGGTACATCAAGACGCTCTTCTAAGTTACGAGACCTCACTCGGTGAAGCCAGCCTAACCCAACCCATACGATCTGAGCGGATACAGCCTGTACTCCCCTGCGACTCGAAATCGCTAGAAGTCTCGCCGTCGTCTTTGTTCCCCTTGCTATCTCGATGTCGGTCTATGCAGCCGGTGTTTCGCGGTGGGGGAAGATCCGCGCCGGAGCTGCTAACGAAACCGTCTACTTCGTGGCCGACTCGAGTTGCTTACCAAATGGTCTCACATGTATCCATGAGACCTGATGAAACTACGTTTAACTGCGGCTTACGCCGGCGTAGCTGTTGTAGCCAGCAACGTAGGACGGATCCTCGATGCGCAGATCGCAGCCATTGAGAATAGTGCCAATGACCGGTGTGCCATCGTCCGCCAGGCGCTCCCTGGCTTCTCCCAACTGCTCGGGGCTGGTCTCGCCGGCGCGGCTGATCAGAATCACACCATCCGCATTGCGGCTCAGCAAGCGAGCGTCGGCCATGCCCATCATCGGCGGAGAATCGATCAGCACGAAGTCATACTCCGACCGCGCGGTCTCGATCAGGCTGTCCAGATAGGTAGAGTGAAGCAGCTTGGAGATATTCGCCGGCTCCGATCCGCCAGGCAGCACGGACAGTCCCGGTACCGGGCTGCTGCGGATCACAGAGTTCAACGTGACCGCACCAGTTCCACCATCGATGAGCGCATCACTCAAACCGGTTGCGAACTGCAACCCGAAGAGCTTACCCAGGCGCGGCCGCCGCAGGTCGCCGTCAATCAGCAACACACGCCGTCCGATTTCCGCCAGGCTGATGCCAAGATTCGCAACCGTGGTTGTTTTGCCGGCCTTGGGGCGTGGGCTGGTCACCAGGATGACCCGCGGACTCACTCCGTTCACCCGGCTGAGCAGAATCGATGTGATCGCGGACCGGTATGCATCCGCCATCATGGTCTCATCGTGGCAGTACTGCACCATATCCTTGTCCACCAGGGCCGACTTGCCAGTCGACAAGCCGTTGCCATTCTTCGACTCGGCAAGCGCCGTGGTTCCGCTCAAATTGCGCAGGGTAAGCGGGATGCGTTCGCTGTTGCCAATGCGGGCCGACGGGATCACCGCCAGCTCAGGCACGTTGAGGTGCTTGACACTCTGGCCAGGGGAACGGAGGCTGGCATCGTTGCGCTCGCGCAGCAGGATGTAGGCGGTCGAGAAAGTAAGACCCAGGAGAAGTCCCAAGGCCAGGTTCAGTGCAAGACTCGGCCGGTAAGGAGAGGTTGCTACAGTCCCCGGACTGACTACGCGCACGTCGCTCGAGCGCAGGGCAGCGACAACGCTCGCTTCCTTCACGCGCTGCAACATCGACTGATAAATGTCGCGGTTGGCGTCCAGTTCCTTCTTCAGGATGTTGTAGTGAACCTCTTTCACTGACTGGTCGGAAACCACGCCCAGCTGTTGACGGTATTCCTGGTTCAACAACTGCTTGCGTCGCTCGGTAGCCGAGTTCTGCACTCCCAGCCGCTTGATGATGTTGGCGCGCTGGTGGGCGGACTGTTGTTCCAGGTCGGCGATCTGCGCCTGCAACTGCTGGATCTTATAGTTTTGCGGCGTCAGCGTAACACTCAGATCGGAAAGCTGGCGGCGCAGGTCGGCCAGGCGGGCGCGGTTGTCGCGCAGCGTTGGGTCATCCAGAACCTGGGGCATGGCTTCGGACGGATTGGTGTGGGAAACCTCCACCTGGGCCTGAGTATCGGCTTGGTCTGCCTCAGCCTTGGCCAAGTCGGTTTGAATCTGGCGCAGCTTATCCGCCGCGACACTTTCCTGCGACTCGCTGGGAATCACAATGCCCGTCTGCCGCGCGTAATTTTGCAGATCGTTTTCCGAATCCTGCAATTTCTTGCGCGCGTCGTCAAGCTGCGCCATGAGGAACTTGTTGGTCTCCCCGGCAGAGCTGCCCCGGGCGTCCTGAGCCTGCTCGATAAACTGTTGCGTCAACGTGTTCGCCGTATCCGCGGTCAGCTGCGGCTCGGGTCCAAGAACGGTCAAAGAAATCAGATCCGAAGTTCCGTCGACCTTAACCTTGGCGTCGTCGAGCATCTTCAAGACCACGGCTTCGCCCTCGGCCGGCGTGGAGACGGCTGGTTCGCCGATCCATTCCCGCACGGTGCCGATCAAGCCGCCGCTGGAAGCAATGGCGCCGGGAACCTTGGGGCCTAGCACCTGGGCCGTCCGATGGATCACCGGCGGGCTCTTCAAGAGCTTGGTTTGGGTCTCGATGTACGCATCGCCCGTAAGCTGATTGGTGGTCGGATCGACTTCCTTGCTATTCATGAAGTCCTGGTTGATCCCCATGACTTCCAGAATGACTTCCGACTTGTAAACCTTCGGGCTCACCACCGTGTACAGCACGCTGAGCAGAAGCGTACCGCCAACAATGGCGGCCACCGCGTTACGGTGGCGGCGAAGCAAGGCAGAGTAGTTGACCGCGGCCTCAGGCCGGGGCCGAGTTCCTGCTATCGGATGCGACAGCTCTATGGCGGTGCCGCGTCCGGCGTTCCGGCCTTCGGGTAAGCGAGGTCCAGGAATGATCTGCTGGGTCGGAGTCATCTCTTTTGTAGTCCTTTCGGATTTTCGATCGGCCCGCTCTGGAGCCGATCATATGCAAGCTGCAATTCGCTTTGGATAAGGTACGGCCCCCCGTCAAGTCGGGGGTCTCGCTTGGGGCCTAGGAATGGGTGAATGTTGATTAATCGTTCTTAGCGCCAGATAGCCAGGCCAGTCCCAAGCCCGATGGCCGTTGTCAAGCCAATCGCTCCCGCCATCTTGCCGGTGCTATTGGGAATGTAAAGAATGTCATCAGGACGCATTTGAATGTCAGGAGCTTTGTTATGCATGATCTTGCTCACGTTCGCGGGAATCTGTTCGCGCTGGGCTCCGCCTGAGGCGCGCAAAACCCTCGCATCGGAGAGCTTCGCGGTCTTGTCCCAACCGCCGGCCAAGGCAATGGCCTTCGATACCGACATGCTCTCGTCGTCGGTCAGCACAAACCCGCCCGGCTTGGTGACGTTGCCCAGAACGTAAATCATTCGCGCGCGGGGAACGGTCACCACATCGTGCGGCTTGATCTGGATGTTACCCTGCGGATCCTTGCCGTTCATGACCGCGCGTATATCGATGCGCGCAACGCTGTATTTGCCCGTCGGATCCGTGAAAGCGTCAGCGACCGGGATCGGACCTTCGCTCAGATTACGGGTAATCTGCACCGTGTCACCGGCATCAGGCCGCAGGCCGCCCGCCAGGCTGATCACTTCCATCAGGTTGCGATTGCCGCGCAATTGAACCACACCCGGGGTCATGACATTGCCCGCCACCGACACCGGCTGGCTGTGGAATTCGTTCACCTGCACGGTTACTTGCGGGTCCTTGAAATACTTCTTGTAGGCGGTGACCAGGTTGGCCTGCAATTGTTCCACTGTTAAACCAGCGGCATGCACCGGCCCGATCATGGGCAGGGTGAGTGTTCCGTCGTTGTCGATCTGCACCGGCTTGTCCGGAATGTCGTCCGCGGCAAAGACGCGCACCGTGAGCAGATCTTCCGGCCCCAACAGGTAGCTGGTCGAATCGGTTGCGGCCGGCGGGGGCGGCGGTGTGGGCACAGAGGCTGCCGCGAAAACTGCGGGCGGAGTACTGACTCGGCCGTCCGCGGCTACTACGCTTTGGGCTGAAACCGGAACCAGCATGAGGCCCTCAAAGCAAAGAGACAACAAAATCAGTTTGGCTGGAGACTTGTGCATAAATTCACTCACCATAGGTATCTGGAATGCCGCCGAGAAATACCTCCGGCGGGAACGTGCTCGGGAAGAGCCTTAAAGACGGGGATCGATAAAAAACTTAGGCTGCCAACAATAAAAGCCGGCGAAGGGGGACGTACCGGAGCAATTGCGTACGTAACTACGGGAGAACCAAAAAACGGGATAGACAGAAATTATTCAAGTTTCGCAAGCTTACGACTACGCCATCATCCGCTCCGCAACCACGGGAGCATAGGGTGAAACCCAATCGGGATGTACTTCGACCAGAACGGACCGCCGCAGCAGATTCACGGAAAGGATCAACCGCTGCGAACGCCGAACCTCAACCAGGATGCCGGTTAAACCTGCCAGCGGGCCGCGCAGGATCGAGAACGAACCCGACTCTCCGACTTCGGTGTACGGCCAGGCTTCGAGCGGTACATCGACGCTGACGGTCTGCTGCAACGCCTCAATCTCTGCTTTGTCCGCAGGCAGCGGGTTGGTGCCCGCCCGTACTACGTCGATCACACCGCTGGTCATCAGAACCGGCACAATCAATGAGCGGCTTGTGGAGCAGAAAATGTAACCAGGAAAGAGCGGCATCTCTACCACTTTCGTTCGATCTGCCCACTGCCGCTTGGATTTATAAAGGGGTAGGAATTCAGTGAAGCCCTTCTCCCGCAGAGCAATCGAAACCTGCTTCTCGTGTCTAGGCCGGACGCGGAAGGCAAACCATTCGTTCGACTCGTTTGACCCTGGATCGCGATACATGAGTATCTCCGTTACAAAGGTGAGCTTGCGTGCTGCAATTCCCTAAGGGATCTCACTTCGCTTCGAGGGGGGACGATGCGAAACTTTGATTTTCCAAACTTAAGATCAACCATTTACACAAGCCAGACGAGCTTCCGCCATCTGGGTTACAGACCCTGCTTTCAGGTTGTTGCCTAACCACGGCTGTTCAACTTGAGCGCGACAAAATTCTGTCGCCAAAATTTCGCCGCTCACCTTCCAGCTCGTTCATTCAAATGGTGCTATAGAGCCGGGCCAGTGTCAATACAATCTAAGCCCTATGGCTGCGCCAACTTGCGACACGCCCAAATCGGTGCCCAAAATGAATTCTAGTAACTTCAGATTGACACTAAGGTCACCTGAGGTAACATTCACAGCTTCGCCATCTCAGTCACAGTGACCGATTTTTTTCAGATTAAATTGGTTAGCCATGAAAAAGACATAGAAGACCACCATCAGGGGGATTAACGGCTGATCGACGGTTTTGGCGCTTAAACACCTCGTCCGTCGTTCCGGTCTTGTATGACTACAACTCGTAATCTAGCGGCATCAGTGCCTAGTGTCAATACTCTGTAGTGCTGTGCATAACTCCAATGTGGGTTACTTTGGAATCCTGGAATCTGCCGGCAATGCCAGCGACTGCACCGGCCACACCCATCGATCCATCATGCCGACCGATGACTCGGAACTTCTTCGAACTGAAGGCCTGTCATGTTGGTGGGGGAGCCAATCGTCCCGTTGATCACCTCGGCAAACAACCGGTTCATGGCCTCGGCGCGACGCCTCCAGGTCTGCTGCTCTGCAAAAGTAAGGGCGCCCTCGGACATCGCTTGCAACGATTCCGGATTCGCCCCTAGACGCTCAAATGCCCTCGCGAGATCGTCAATCACCTGGCTCGGAGAATTGACTGGCACCTTAATCGAAGCCTCTTCAGGAACGAACGCTTGAATCCCTTGATGGTTCAGCGCAACGATCGGAAGACCGTTTGACATGGCTTCCAGCACTACAGAGCCGAAACTATCGCGCAGGGAGGTGAATACAAGAGCGTGAGAATTTCGAAAGAGTGCTGTCATATTCTCGCTCGGGACCTGTCCCAGGAACTCCACGCGGTCGGTCAGCTTAAGAGATTTTGTCAGCCTCTCCAGTTTCACTTGCTCGCTTCCCGAGCCAGCAACCAGCAAATGGATCCCTCGATACTGGCACTTCGCCAGGGCGTGTAAGGCGATGGCCAATCCTTTTTGCGGCTCAAGCCGTCCGGCCCATAGCAGCGTGATCTGCTGGTCGATCTGTTTTTGCGGAGGAGCCGTCAGACGGCACTCGACCCCGCAATCCAGGAACAACCGAACCTGACGGGCGCCGGCCCGTTCCAGCAGGCGCTTGGTTTCGAGATTGGTAGCCAGGACCAAGCTGGTACTAGCTAAGGTTTTGCGCAACTTTGGAGAAAAGGAGAGACGAGTCAAATTTAGGGTCCGAAAGATCTCCTTGACCCGGTTCTGGCGCAGCTGCGAGACAAAAGCCAAAGGAAACGACTGACCTCCACCGATCGGACCCCAGACTGCGGGAATAGGCAATTTCCAAAACGGCGGCGGCACGGCAATCGTTGACCAGCTGACATGATGCACGAGTTCGAATTGCTCTTGTTTGTGAAGTAGAACGGCTTGCTTGTAGGCTTCGCGCATCCAGAACCAGTAGTGAAGGCGAATTCCTCGCTCCTGATTCACGCCTGGAGTCCAGTAGTCAAATTTGCTCTTGGGAGTAACCCAGACGAAATGAATTCGGTCGTTCGGGTGCTCCGCCAGAAAGCTATCGACCCGACTCTTGTATTCAGGGTGAGCAATAACCCACACCTGGTTTTCGCCAGACAAGTGCCAACCCCAGTTCCACGTAGATGCCGGTTCAGAACCCAAACCTGGACCGCATGCATGGCCGACTATCAGTATCTTCATGGATTGAGAAATGCTCCTTGTTTGGCACGTGCTTCGATGAAAGGCCTAGCCGCCAGCTCACGAACGACTCTCTGGCTCAACGACGGATACGGCCATTCAAGCACTTTCAGCAAACCGTCTTCCTTTGGTATTCCCTTCCCTTAAAATCTCTCCCGTTTTAAAAGTTCTCTTCCCGCGATCGAGGCCTCCCACCATTCTACGAAAACCCGTGGTGCTTTTCCCTTGCCCCGGATCCCGATTAAACCGCTTACCTGCCGACAAAGCTCTTGTCCGTCCGCCTGCTGCTCAATGTTACCCGCCACCGGCTGAGATCAGAACAGCAGGCAAACGGACAACTATTTGCGATCTTAGCCGTAGCCGAACTTCGTCCGGCGTTATTTAGATCTTGTTTTATTCGCCTGCGTATGCCTCATCAAACGCTCTGACGTCGGCAAACGCACGGGACGGGGTACCGAGAGAAACCCGGGCTGCCTGCGGTTGGGCCATTCTTGAAAGGTTTGGCCCAATCAACAAGCCCATCATGCAGTACAGCGGAATGGCGCCGAACGGGTTTTCGAGGACATTCCCGAAGAAAGCGGCAAATAGCGTAGCAGAGTACGCTGCAAGACCAAAGGCTGACCCCGTGACCCTATACAGGCGCCACAACATCGATATGCAGGCGATCTGCAGGGCGAAAAATATGGAGACACCGAGCCAACCCGAGTAACCAAGAGCGAAATAGAAGATGTTGTGTGGCGTACGGATATCGTAATTCAAATATGTAACAAGCTTCCTCAGTTCAAACCCGTAGCCGGGCCCGATGATGAAGTTGGTCTTGTTGTCCTGAGAATTCTCCCAGATCGCATGCCACCACATTTCTCTCCACTTGATGGTTCCCCCGTACATAGCCGTGTCTTCGGACCCGGTCAGGTCTTTAGCCATTTCAGGATTCACGGCAGACAAACCACGGGCCACAATCTCGCGCGTCGATATCGCCCCACCGCGCGAGGATGACGAAGGAAGATCGACATTGAGAATGGCTCCAACCACCAGAAGAGCTGCAAGGCCGAGAAAGAACGTCGCAACCCGCTTCATCTTCTTTTCCAGCACGCCCCAAATCACGAAAGAGATCGCTGCACCAAACCAATCAGCGCGCATTTGGGCGACCAGGAAGGTTACCGCTGCCATGGTCATGGGCAGCCAGTAGCGGCTCGGCTTGGGATCCAAACACAGCAAACCCAGGATGACGAATGCACCGCCGGTAGCCTGGCCAAATACTGTTACTGAATCCGACCCTGGCATGGTAATCGTGACGTTATGCAGAAAGAAGTAATAGAACGGGCCGTAGATGCAGAGGCCCCAAGCAAAAAATTGCAGTACCTTGTGCATCAGCTCAGGCCTGCGAGCTCCCACCCAGAGACCCAGGAAAAAGTAAAGCGGATAGAGATTGAAAACCAGGTTTTGTAGCGCAATGATCGGAGAGAAACCGTTCAGGACTCCACGAATTACCTCGAAGAAGCCGTAAACAATCGAAATCAGCAAAACCCAGCTGAACGCCCCGAGAGGACCCCCGCCGGTGAGAGCTCCGAACCAGCGATCGAAGAGCTGCCGCGGCCGCAGGAGGATGAACGCGGCTAGGCTAAGGTCACCAATAAAAAGCTTTGCCGGCGGAATGCCAAGATAAGAAAAACTGCGGCCGGTGAGATAAAACCCAAACATCAAAAACAGCACGTACTTCGACCAGAGGTCCCAATCACGCAGTCTGGTATTTTGAGGTGCGGCTTCGAGAGTGCTCATGCCGTGATCTCCATTGCCAGCAATGCGAGGGGTTCGCCGGCGTCTAAAAATTCTCGGGCGGGATTTCCCGGCCGCCTGTTTCCATCGGAGTGAGGCTTTTGGTTGACTCAGCCTCACCCGAAAGTCACCACTTTTAGTGGTGACCTCGTACACGCAAAATCGGGGGAAGCTCTGCGTTTGGGGGGGCGGTGCAGGGCTCTCGATGACTGGACGGTAACGACCAATTTACCGCCTGTATCACGTAATTTAGCGGTGCATGCCCCTGGTGTCAACTCCTTCCAGTTCCGGAGGCACACCGCTCGGCTGTCGGATATGTTACTTTTGGCGTTACCACGGTGATCCAACCTCTCATGCGGGTCCACGAGTGGTTGCAAAAAGACTCCAAGTACTTGAACCGTCAGAGAGTGCTTCCTTTTTTGGAGGGGCATAGTATGCGCTCTGCACCGCGCTCGGGACAAACGAGTAACCCGGCGGGTAACTTTTTGGATTTGCCCCGCTTCCCCACATCCCGATCGCCTTAACGGTGGTGCCCGGCTCAACGAAAAGCGGGGCTATATAGAGGTTTGGATGCGGTGGTCGGGATACGGCCATCCATCGTGTAGTAAATAGACGTGTCTCCCGGGGTCCTGGACCCTTGGTTGAGCCGGCATCCGTCAGGGTTACCTAAATGCGTTCCTCATAGGTCCCGGAGGGGCTGGGCGAGATGGGAGGGACAGCGCTTGCAATTGCCTCGCACTTGCCGCTGGTCACATTCCCAATCTGCGTCGGCATCGTTTGTTTCCAGTTTCCCTCTGCCTTGATGAACTGCTTGTTAACGGGACTGCAGTTAAGAGGTGTTGCTGCAACCTTGGCTTGCATTTCCCGATACGAAAACTTTTGCGTTGAATTCAATTGCGAATTTGGGTACTCGACTTCGGTTACCACTGCCGGGCAAGGAGAAATCGAGCGCGGCCTGCGAGTTTAACTTCCACTTCATAGACGTTGATCTGGCCACGGTGCGATAATCCTCGGGATTAGCAGCTCCCGAACATCAAGGTTTTTGCAATCAGGCCCCTTCGATCATCAACCGTGTAAGCGCAATCCCTGTCCAGCATCCAGTACATATCGAAAGCCTGGGCGTGGCAGCCTGACCATTGCCATAAAGAAAATCGCCGAACAGCAGGCCCGCTGAACATTTTCAATTGACTGTGTTGTGGATACAATTCAACCGCTATTAAACAAGGAGAAAACGTTATGGCAGATCTCGATCAGTTGAAACAGAAATATGCGCCCGTGCTCCAGACGATTGAGGGATTCAGCGACTTAGGGGCCACCGTGGACTCGGTTAGCCTCGACGGAGACAAGCTGTATCTAAAAGGTTCGGTGCCCTCGCAAGTGGTCGCCAATCGCGTGTGGGATGTAATTAAACAGGTGGACCCGACATACTCCGACCTGCACCACGAAATCGCAACCACCGGCGGTCCTAACCAAAGCTACAGCGTGAAGAGTGGGGACAATTTATCCAAGATTAGCAATCGTTTCTACGGTTCGCCCAATCACTATTCCAACATCGCCGCTGCCAGCAATATCGCTGATCCAAACAAGATCCAGGTTGGCCAGGAAATCACAGTACCTGTACTTGCCTAGAACCCAATTACGATGCTGGCTGTGTGCCTGCTTCCACCTCGCGGTTAGGAAGCGCTACACAGCCGGCACTCTCATCCAGCCTCCCTCCCGCCCAACCGGCCCCGTC
This sequence comes from uncultured Acidobacteriaceae bacterium, assembly GCA_963743365.1. GTDB lineage: Bacteria > Acidobacteriota > Terriglobia > Terriglobales > Acidobacteriaceae > PALSA-350. The sequence goes on along the minus strand of CAVUQE010000001.1, from coordinate 289,170 downwards.
CAAGTACTCCATTAGCCAGCCTCGATCAATCTCTCTTGATCTCTTCGGAAGCTTCCCTGCGAATCGGGCCTCTTTGTCTCGCCGACGAGGCTAGCGGAACGTTTGATCTGAGCTTTCTCCCCCCGTTGCCGCCACCAGACTGGGCCAGCCGGACGCAAAACAAGTCAGAGGCAGTGCGCGCAAGAAAGTAACGAAAATTCCACACGCAAGCGCCCCAAAATACCCAGCTGGCGAGCAAAAAATTCACATCAAAGTCTTTGCAATCAGCAGCTTAGAGAACTAACGTAATGGCCAATCGGTGTGATTGCCCGGATGTGGGGCATACGCGAGAGTAACAACCATAGGACAGCAAAATTCGCCGTCGGCACAACGTGTCTCAATGACGCGCTCGGCCGTTCGTGCCCTTGAAATGGCCCTTATCCCCAGGCCGCGGTGCTTCGAAATTCAGATCGACGAGGCTCCTAATGCGCATTACCCCTTTTCCACAGGTGTGTTCCGGCCTCCTGTGTGTGTTATCGATTTTGATCGCCGGGTGCAGTAACCCCTCGTCCCAAAACCTGGCTTCCCTGACCGTGACCGCGACCCCCTCCACCGTGAGCGTAGGCGGCGCGTCCGTGTTGAAGGCAACGGCCCATCTCAGCGATGGTACGACCCAGGATGTAACCTCGAGTACCCAGTGGACTCTATCGAACCCCGCGCTGGCAACGTTGGCCAACGGGACGGTCACGGCCAAAGCAGCGGGCACGGTGATGGTGCAGGCGGCTTATGTAGAAGCAACGCCAGCGGGCACATCCCCAGCCTCGTCCAACACGACACCGGCCAACCTGAGCGCCTCGACCCAGCTCACTATCTCCGGGTCACCTTCGACCAACACTCCCGCCATCACGTGGGCAACGCCCGCGGCCATCCCCTATGGCACAGCATTGAGCAGCACGCAGCTAAACGCAACCGCCAATGTTGCCGGAACCTTTACTTACACGCCGGCGGCCGGCACAGTGCTCAAGGCGGGAACACAGACACTTTCCGCCGTGTTCACGCCGACCGATTCGAAAACCTATTCTGCAGCGACAGCCACCGTGCAGCTCACCGTGAGTCAAGCCACTCCCACGATCACATGGGCTGCGCTCGCGCCCATCGCGACAGGAACAGCTCTGAGCGCTACGCAACTGGATGCTACGGCGAACGTGCCGGGCGCGTTTGCCTACAATCCAGCCGCAGGCAACGTTCCTGCTGCCGGCACCCTGCAGCTGACAGCCACGTTTACTCCGACCGACACCACCGACTACGCCTCTGCCACGGCGCACAATACCCTCGTCGTGGGATCGTCCGGCAATCCGATCCAAGGGAAGACCTGCCCAGTACCCTCAGGTGCAAGCCAGGCAACAATACAGTCAACCCTGAATTCCTGCGGAAGCGGAAACACGGTGGTACTCGCTGCAGGCACTTACAGCATCGGCAGCACTTTAACTTTGCCTTGCGGCGTGTCGCTAAGTGGGCCGGTCGTGCCTTACTCGCAGACACACAACCAGACCGCTATCATCAACGGATCGTTCGGTGTCGGTCAATTTGGGCCTATAGTAACAACTGCCGGCTGCAGCGCGTCTCAAACGATACAGTATCTAGAGTGGAATGGGGGGCGGCCAAACAACGGCAATCTTAATCCCGGCAGTAGCGGCTGTCTTGACCAGAACAATGACGCGGTTCCCTGCGGCGTGGGGGGCGGCAACTTTATCTACGTCACTCCCGGCACGCAGAACCTTACCATTACGAACAACTATATCCACGGGAACTACTGCGGTTACTTATGTGCTGATGTTCATTCGACTCTAGTTTACCTGCCCCCTCCCGGTACTCAACCAAGCTGCTGCACATTCCCAAGCGGTTACCCCGTCGATAGCAACATCAACATCACGTGGAACATTTTGGCCGCTCCTGGTGATTGCGGGCCCGCCACAGTGTGGTCGCAAAATGAAAATACCGAAGGCGGAGGAGGTACCTGCGACGGCGTTGCGATGCAGGGCGCTTTCACTAACCTCAACGTCTCAAACAACAGGTTTCAGACCGGAGACGATGAGCTAAAGTTTTTTGAAATGTATGAAGCGGGTAACTCCGCTGGTTTTTGCAATAATTGCATTTTTAACTACAACGACTTTCAGCAGTATGATCGTATCGCAGTTGAGATGCAGATCAACTGGGGCGGCCCGAGCGAGCCCGTTCTGGAGTATACCCAATACAACAGCTTCCACAACATGCTGCAGCCGAAGCAGCAGGACTACGACATTTCGCAAGCAGATGGCTGCGCCTACAACTTCAACAGTGCAAACGAGACTAACTGCGTCAGCCACGTTGACTATAACGTAACTGTAGCTGATACTCCAACCGAGGGCGCCGGTGATGCGGGCTACGAATTCTGGGCCGGAAGTGGGAGTACCGCCAATGGCAACTTCTGGTCCGGGAACTATGCGTACATCAGCCTGCAGTGGGACCCGAACGGCAACTACACCTTTGCCAACGATACCGTTATGGCGGCCGCAGTCAATGGCAACGGCGGTACAGATTCAGCATGTGGTTTGCTCTATGCGAATGTGAACGGGAGCCCGTACACCACCCCCTCTTGCCCTGGCAGCTTCAACCAAAGCTCGAACGGCACCATCACCAGCGTGGCACCGGTGCTCTCGGTCTCCGGTAACACAGTAACTATTACGAACACGAATGTTTCCACTCCCAACGGCTCCAATCCGGGACGAGACTCGAATACGACGTTCTGGTGCACCACGGATGGATCTACCCCTGTTGCCGGTGGCGCGGCAGCTTCTGCAGGCAACACCGCGCTACCTTATTGGGCAGGAGCGGCATCGCAGACCGTAGGCACGATTAGCACAGCGGGCAGCGGTACGGTTAAATGCCTAGGCATGTGGGGAGCGCCTAATCAGCCTTATTCTTATGTTCCTGTTTCTAGCGGTGGAGGAGGCTATGTCCCCAGTGCGGTCGTCAGTGCTACCTATGGCGCCGCTGCGACAGCCGTCCAGCCTGCCGCGAAGGTCAGCTCTGCAGTAACCGGAACAGATACGATCGCACCTACAGAAGCAGCCGCCAACGGAGCTGCGGCGGCAACGGAGGTGACTTCCGTAGCCGTCGTTCCTGCCCAAACAACAGTCGCCATTGGCAGCACCACCCAGTTGAAGGCGGTCGCGACCTTCAGCGATGGTTCCACCAAGGATGTCACGGCAAACTTCGCCTGGGCGTCTTCCGACACACGCACCATCACCGCAACCTCCTCCGGGCTGGTTTCTGGCCTGGCTACCGGAAAAGCTATCATCACGGGTAGTTACCAGGGACACCAAGCTTCGGTGCCGGCGGTCAGCACGATCGGTCAAGTGGACTGGAGCGGTCCCATCGTCATCAACGAAGCCGGCACCTACTCTGGAAACTGGCGCAGCACGGACAGCAAGACACCAGCCGTCACCGTAGCGACCACAGCTCCCGTGGTCATCGAGAGCTCGCACATCAGCAGTGTTGCGGGCTTGATTAAGACCAGCGTTGCAGGCGCTGATGTTACCGTCCGCAACACCGTCGCTCTTGCGCTGAACCCCGCGGTCAAGGGCCAATCGAATGGCGTCTTCCTCGATGCCTCCTCCCCGGCGCGGCTCGATGTAGAGAACAACTACGTTGAGAATGCCGGCGGTGGGGTACTAGTGCACGGTTATTCCGGCAATCGGGACGGACAACAGACTATCGTGATCCGTGCCAACAGGGTACGCAACCTCAATGGCCTGCTCAGCGATGGCAACAGCGGTTATTTGCCTGGATCCGGCTCCAACCGCAGCGTGTCAGACTTTATCCAGCTCGATAAGGTGCAATCTGTGCCCGGCATCGACGTGGGATGGAATGAAGTGATCAACTATCCCGGCCGCAGCCTGGTGGCCGATAATATCGACGTCAAGCGCTCCAGTGGAACGCCCAACCAACCACTGGAAATCCACGACACTTACATTCAGGGTGCCTATCCCTATACCGCTGCACAGGCTGACTACCAGGGCGGCGGAATCAAAACCGAGGGCAGCCCCGACGACAGCGCGCAGGAGGCCACGGCCTTCAACAACATCCACGACAACCAGGTGGTCGGCACCGTGAACTATGGCATCGCGTTCACCGCCGGGCACGACAACATCGCCGCTAACAATCGTGTCATCTCCAGCGGACGGCTGGCCGATGGGACCAGGATCGCTGCGCAATACGTGGGCATGGCTAATGGCGATGTCAACGGCGCCAGCGTCGCCAACCCAAGCATGTACAACAACACCATGCACGACAACCTCATCGGCTGGACGTGCTGGAACTCCTCTTGTGCCCAGTCGGGCTATCGCAAGGACCAGTCCTTCCCTGCGTCGCCGGCTGATTATTCCACCAACTCTGTCCTGCCGGCTCAACCTATCACGCCTCAAATGGAGAACAACGAATACCAAATCTGGCTGAACAAGACGGCCTCCGCCGGCGTCTCGGTGGGACCAGCCTTCTAGCCAATACAACCTGCAGTCACACGCGGCTCTTCCTTTCGAAGAGCCGCTTTTTTTTAGGCTGCGATATTGTGGCCGGATGCCCCGCAGGGACGGCTGAGAGTAGTGGTCCAGGACATCAGTCCTGGGTATACAAACTCACCGCGACCAGTCCCGTAGGAACGACTGAGAATGTCCCAGGACGGTTAGTCCTGGGTGGACCCGAACGCACGCGCATGCAATGGGGCAATCATCCAAACTAACCCGATTCACCTCGCGATTGAGAGCGCGGCACATTTATCGTGACGCTTGCAAAATCTAATTTCCAACCTTCGCGTATTTCACCCCTGAAGAAGAGTGTAGGTTTAACGACGTGCATGCGGGACTGGTCGCGATCTGGTGGTAGCTGACTTGATTTCAGCGAGTTTTGTCCAAATCCGCCGACCCCAAAAAAGCTAATTTGGACAAGTCTGACTCTCGCTATCCCTGCAAGACTGATTGGCCTGTGCAACGAAAGAAGTGAAAATACTCTCGCCACAAGCAAACTCCGCATTCCACATGCAATAAGAGTCTGAGGCTGTGCTCATTCGAAAGTAACGAAAATTCCACACGAAAACGCCCCAAAATACCCAGCTGGCGAGCAAAAAATTCTCACTAAGGCCTTTGCAATCAGCGATTTATAGAACTAACGTAATGGCCAATCAGTGTGATTGCCCCAGGTTGGGGCATACGCGAAAGTAACGACATAGGACAGCAAAATTCGCCGTCGGCACAACGTGTCTCAGGGACGCGCTCACCCGTTCGTGCTTCGAAATGGCCTTTCCCCAGGCCGCGACGCTTCGAAATTCAGACTCCACGAGGATTTAAATGCGTATTCCCCCTTTTCCACAGGTGTGTTCCGGCCTCCTGTGTGTGTTATCGATTTTGATTGCCGGGTGCAGTAACCCTTCGTCCCAGAACCTGGCTTCCCTGACCGTGACCGCGACCCCCTCCACCGTGAGCGTAGGTGGCGCGTCCGTGTTGAAGGCAACGGCCCATCTGAGCGATGGCACGACCCAGGATGTAACTTCCAGTACACAATGGACTCTATCGAATCCCGCCCTGGCAACCTTGGCCAACGGAACGGTCACTGCCAAAGCAGCGGGCACGGTGATGGTGCAGGCGGCTTACGTAGAGGCAACCCCGGCAGGCACATCGCCGTCCGCGGCCTCCACGACACCACAGAATCTAGGCGGGTCCACCCAGCTAACGATCACCGCGGCGGGTTCCAGCAACACGCCCGCCATCACCTGGGCCACGCCCGCAGCCATCCCGTACGGCACTGCATTGAGCAGTACCCAGCTGAACGCAACCGCCAGCGTCGCCGGAACCTTCACCTACACGCCGGCAGCCGGCACAGTGCTCAAAGCAGGAACACAGACACTTTCCACCGTCTTCACGCCGACCGACAGCACTTATTCTGCAGCCACAGCCACCGTGCAGCTCACCGTGAATCAAGCCACTCCGGCTATCACCTGGGCTGCGCTCGCGCCCATCGCCACAGGAACTGCATTAAGCGCTACGCAGTTGGACGCTACGGCGAACGTGCCGGGCGCGTTTGCTTACAATCCCGCAGCCGGCAACGTTCCGGCAGCCGGCACTCTGCAACTGACAGCCACTTTTACTCCAACCGATACCACCGACTACGCCTCTGCCACGGCGCACAATACCCTCGTCGTGGGTTCCGGCAATGCGACGGCCATACATGGCGATCCATGCCCGATACCCGCGGGTGCAAGCCAGGCAACGATACAGTCCACCCTGAATTCCTGCGGAAGTGGGAACACGGTCGTTTTCGCGGCAGGCACTTACAGCGTCAGCAGCACTTTAACCTGGCCTTGCGGCGTGTCGATCACCGGCCCAACCGTGCCCCTCACGACCTACAGCACGGGTGACGGATATAAGCACTTGGGATATGTTCCGACCGCTACAATCAATTCCTCCATGGGCACCAACGCCTGGGTGTTCTCGTACCCGGCTTGCACAACTCCAGTTTCCTTTACCTATATGGCAGTAAATGGAGGAACGCCCGACGGTGGCAGCAGTGGTGGCGGCGGGGGCGGTTCCATCTACTTTCAGTCGGGCAACTCCTCCGGCATCACCGTCGAATACAACTGGTTTTACGGTAACCAGGCCGACCAGAACAATGACTGCTGCGGTGGCGTGTTGCTCTACATAGCTGGAAAGGGAACAGATCAGGGCTACACCACCATGACCAACATGACGATAGCCTGGAACCAGTTCGGCTCCTCGGACGGCTGCACGAACGTCATGAATACGTTCTTTTACCCCTCAAGCCAGACCGGCAACAACAGCTACAACTACAACAATAATGGTGGCAATTGCGCAGCGGTCGCGTTTAACACCAGCACTACCAACCTGGTAGAAGAAAATAATGTTGTCTACCACGTAGAGGAGGGCTTCAAGTTCCTGGAACCCGGACCCAACGGGGGGCAGGTAGGCACAAGTAACCCGGGCGCCAACCAATATATCCACACCAACGCAAACATCCTCTACAACGACTTCTCCGGAATTCACCGCATCGCGATTGAATCGCAAGATACACCCAACCCGACAATGAACTACAACTACAATTCCTGGCACGATCCGGTTAACCCGGGATATGGCACGTGGATCTATTCTGTACCGCAATACGATGGAGCAGGGGCGTCTTATAGCAACCTGAACAGTAACGTTAGCTACAACGTCGCCGTCGCCAATGTTCCCTCCCCTACTTTGTATGGATATAACGGGGGTGCCGTTCCCGGAATCGAGTTCTGGAGCACCGGACAGGCCAACTACAACCTCGTTCAAGGCTATTCCAATTGCGCGGTTCAATACGGTTATGGGAATTCTCCCTGGCAAGTCAACTACAACACGTATCAAGGTAATGGAAGCGCTGTTTGCAATGAAGAGAACCAAAACACGAATCCGAACCCATCGCAGACCGGCAATACATCAAGCAACACGGTTGCTGCGGTAACGTCAGTGGCTCCCACAATTTCACCTGCAGCTGGGGCATTTAGCGGATCGCAGGCGTGGACAGTCAACAACCCTGGGACGAACCGGGACACCAATACGGGCGAATGGTGCACCACAGACGGAAGTACTCCAGCCCCCGGAAGTGGGACCGCGCAGTACTACGCAAGTGGGTCCGGCGGGACGGTCACGGCAACAACGACGGTAAAGTGCGTAGGCATGTGGGGCGCTGCGAATCAGCCTGCGTCCTACGCTTCGGGCTACGGGTATGTTCCCAGCGCGGCCGTCAGTGCTACCTATACCGCCGCTGCGACATCCAGTCAGCCTGCCGCCAAGGTCAGCTCTGCGGTAACCGGCACGGATACGATCGCACCTGCAGAAGCGGCTGCCGCCAACGGAGCCGCGGCGGCAGCGGAGCTGACTTCCGTAGCCGTGGTTCCTGCGCAAGCAACGGTCGCCATCGGCAGCACCACGCAATTGAAGGCCATCGCGACCTTCAGCGACGGTTCCACCAAAGACGTGACCACCAACTTTGCCTGGGCGTCGTCGGATACACGCACCATCACTGCAACCTCTTCCGGCTTGCTTGCAGGATTGGCTACCGGAAAAGCAACCATCACTGGTAGCTACCAGGGACACCAGGCCTCCGTGCCCGCGGTCAGCTCCATCGGCCAAGTGGAGTGGAGTGCTCCCATCGTCATCACCGAAGGCCGGCACCTACTCTGGAAATTGGCGCAGCACAGACAGCAAGACCCCGGCAGTCACGGTAGCCACTACTGCTCCCGTGGTCATCGAGAGCTCGCACCTCAGCAGTGTTGCGGGCTTGATCAAGACCAGCGTGGCCGGCGCCGATGTCACCGTCCGCAACAGTGTCGCTCTGGCGCTGAACCCAGCGGTCAAGGGCCAATCGAATGGCGTCTTCCTCGACGCTTCCTCTCCGGCACGGCTCGATGTAGAGAACAACTACGTTGAGAACGCGGGCGGGGGCGTACTGGTACACGGTTATTCCGGCAATCGCGACGGACAACAGACCATCGTGATCCGCGCCAACCGGGCACGCAACCTCAATGGCCTGCTCAGCGATGGCAACAGCGGCTATCTGCCGGGAGTCGGCTCGAACCGCAGCGTGTCAGACTTTATCCAACTGGATAAGGTGCAATCTGTGCCCGGCATCGACTTGGGCTGGAATGAAGTCATCAACTATCCCGGCCGCAGCCTGGTGGCCGATAACATCGACGTCAAGCGCTCCAGTGGAACGCCCAACCAACCACTGGAAATCCACGACACCTACATTCAGGGTGCCTATCCTTACACCGCCGCACAAACGGACTATCGGGGCGGCGGCATCAAGACCGAGGGCAGCCCCGACGACAGCGCACAGGAGGCCACGGCCTTCAGCAACATCCACGACAACCAGGTGGTCGGCACGGTGCACTATGGCATCGCGTTCACCGCCGGGCACGACAACATCGCCGCGAACAATCGCGTCATCTCCAGCGGGCTGGCCGATGACACCCGGATCGCTGCGCAATATGTGGGCATGGCCAACGGCGATGTCAACGGCGCCAGCGTCGCCAACCCAACCATGTACAACAACACCATGCACGACAACCTCATCGGCTGGATGTGCTGGAACTCCTCTTGCTCCCAGTCGGGCTATCGCAAGGACCAATCCTTCCCTGCGTCGCCGGCTGATTATTCCACCAACTCCGTCCTGGCAGCTCAACCCATCACGCCGGAAATGGAGAACAACGAATACCAAATCTGGATGAACAAAACGGCCTCCGCCGGTATCGTGGTGGGTCCGGCCTTCTAGTCAACACAACCCGCTGTCACACGCGGCTCTTCCTTTTAGGAAGAGCCGCTTTTTTGTCGAAAAGAGTATTCAGGGATGAGCGAGCTGTGGCGATGAAGATACCGTTAGAGGAGCAAACCTACCACGCCAGGGTGGCGACAGAATCCCGCGGTATAGAAAAGGAAAGCTGTTGGCCGGCGACGACGACCCGAAGATCCTTCGCTTCTCCCGGATTGGTCATAACCAGGGCGAAACTGCCGTCAGGGTTTTCCACCGCCAAATGCCGCAGCCCGGGCACCGCGGTCTGGCTGGCGATGCGCCTGCCGTCCCTCTGCAGATGCAGCGAAAAGTGGCGCAGAGCGTGGTATTGGCCGCTCCTCCACAAGTTTCCATCATCCTTGAGTGTTACCAGGCCGGCACAGTTGTAGGGTCCAAGGTTCGGCTTACCCCGCGGGTCGAGCACCAGGTTCCATGTGATCGCGCAACGGCACCAGTTTTCCAGTACGTCGGTGAAGATGCCGGCCCACTTGGCCCAACCCGTCGAGTAATCGGCGTCGTCGATAAAGGGGCCGCCTTCCGTCCAGTAGAAGGGGATGTTGGGATCCTTTTGGTGCAGCAGGCTCATTTGATCGGGAGTCCCCGTGTAGCCGTGCCATGCCACTCCGTCCACGAACTTAGCCAACTGCTGATCCTGGAGCTGCAACGCCACGCGCTCGTAAAAGTTGTAATTATGATCTAGCAGCCAGATTTGGGTCTGCTGGTGTTGCGCGCGTAGCAGCGGACCTAAATGATCGCGGATGAACACTGCTTCCAACTCCGGCGACCAGCGGCAGGCCGGCATTCTTCCATACTGCGTGGTCACAATCTCATTTTGGGAGCTGAGCGCGCGCACCGGTACTCCCGCCTGCGCATAGCCCTGCAGAAATTTCCAAAGGTACTGCGCGTACACAGCGAGATACTTCTCTGACATCCAACCGCCCTTCATTGAGCCGTTGGACAGCTCCCAAAGGGAATGGGCGTAGGGGTCAAGATAGTTCTCCGTTGTTCGGCCGCCGAAGGTGGTTCCATAGGTCTTCATCCAACCCGGAGGACTCCACGGGGTTGCCATAAGAAAAAGATCGGGTTTGATCCCCAGGATCTCGCGCAGCATGGGCAGGATGTAGGCCTCATCATGCTTCAGGCTGAAGTGGTCCAGGTTCATGTCATCCGCGACATCATCGTAGGAGTAGATGCTGCGCGAGTAATCGCTCGCCCCAATGCAGCAACGGCCTAGATTCATGTTCAATCCCGAGGGTGAATACACGTCGGTCAGGAACGCATGTCGGGCGGCAGCCGGCATGCCACTCAAGAGGAAACAGGAGGCGTCAGTGAGCGCCGCACCGAAGCCGAGGATAGGCTGGAATTGGCGGGTGCTATCAATTTCGATGGTGGCTCCCGGCGCACCACCTTCCGCCTTCGCCCACTGCAAGGCAGGGCGCGCCGCGTGCTTCTCCGTTGCATCCGTAACGAAGAGGGTCGCCGTCTTGGTTCGCGCGCGCTCCGCATACATCCACCGGGGCAGCAGGGCCAACGTCGAACACGAGGCCGCGCGGCGAAGAAAGTCCCGGCGATTTGTCACCAACAAAGGCCTATTCTCCATAATTCCAACGCTTTACCTTACCACGGAGCTGCGATACTAAGGCTGGGTCGTAAGTAACAAGAGATGCCCCCGCAAGTACCATTGGCGATGGCACAAATAGGGTGACAGGCAGGCTCCGGCGTGCCCTTAAAGAGGCCTTAAGGAAAGTGTGTGCTCCAGATTGACTGCAGGGGATGCCGCAACGTCTAACGAGAAGGCCGCACCCACCAACCCTGATGATCCCCCGCACCTTCATCCTCGAACCGATCCTGCTGGCACTTGCGCCTGCCTGGGTTTTATCTGCGCCGGCACAACAACCCGCGCCCATCGATCCCACCGCCCTGGTGCGCCGCGCTACACAACATCGCATGGACGCCGACCGAAACCATCGCCCACTGCGATATCTTCTGCGTAAAACGGATGAGCTGCACGATACCACCAAGGACATCATAGAAACCAAGGATGGAGATGTGGCTCGCCTGGTCGCCATCAATGCTCAACCGCTAAGCGCCCAGGCCGATCAAGCCGAACTGGACCGCTTGCATACCCTGGCCGCCCATCCCGAGATTCAGGAGCATCGCCGCCAGCGGGAGCAGAGGGATGCCGATCGTGTGAACCGCCTCATGCAACTGCTGCCGGATGCATTCCTCTATCGCTTCGAAGGCATGGTGGGCTGCGCCGCGGGGCAATGCTACCGCCTGAGCTTCTCTCCCAACCCGAGCTTCTCTCCACCCGATATAGAAGCGGCCATTTTTCGTGGCATGGCAGGCGAGGTTTGGATCGATCAGGCGCAGGAACGGCTCACCCGCCTGGATGCGCATCTCATCTCCAATGTAGATTTCGGGTGGGGACTTATCGGCAAGCTGGATAAAGGGGGAACCATACAGATTGAACAGGCGGACATTGGGGGCCACGACTGGGAAGTGACAAGCTTGAAGTTGAACATGAAGGGCAAAGCCCTGATGGTCAAATCCCTCAACTTTCAGATCACAGAGCAAGCCAGCCATTTCTCCCTGGTCCCTGACGGCGTGGATTACCGGAAGGCGATTCAGCTTCTGGAGAAATCCGGAGGCTCGCCTTGATACTGTGATTGTGACAGAAAAGCGGTCAAAAAATCTGCGGCGAATTCACAGAATCTTGCAGTGTTTCGCTCTCCCGTTGCAATTCAGGAAAATTCCCAAAACCAGCTTGCCACGCTCCAACTCAGAGGCCGAACGGTTTTCCAGCCATCCAAGCCTGGCAAGGGTGACTTGCTCGATACGGTGCAAAAGAGCCAAATTTAACAATCTGTTACTCCCTGATCACTCGTTTTTAATATTCCGCCATTAATGCTGAATGGCGGTCGTAAAGCCGGCCTTGAAGGGAGCACTGATGCAGAAGCTCGTAGCCACGTCCTTAGCCTCGCTGATGTTCGCCGGGACGCTCATCAATCCAACTGTTTTGGAAGCGCAATCGGGGACCACCACACCGATCAAGCATCTCGTCGTCATCTTTCAGGAAAATATCTCATTCGACCACTACTTCGGCACCTATCCAAAGGCTCTCAATCCTGCTGGACAACCGCGGTTTATCGCTAAGGCCGGAACGCCCGCGGTGAATGGCTATACCGACGGATTGCTCTACAACAATCCCAATGCCTTAAACACCGTGAACGCGGACGGGGCCACCAATCCCTTCCGCCTCGATCGTTCCCAGGCCGCAACCGCCGATCAGGACCACGACTACACGCCGGAACAGGAGGCGTTTCACGGCGGCTTGATGGATTTGTTTCCAAAATACACCGGCACACCCGGTCCTCCGCCCAACGGCCAACCGACCACTGGGCTGGTGATGGGTTACTACGACGGAAACACGGTTACCGCATACTGGAATTACGCGCAGCGGTTTGCCATGAGCGACAACTCCTATGGCACGAACTTTGGGCCCTCGACCGACGGCGCCCTGAACCTGATCTCCGGCCAGCTCAACGGCGTGAGTGACCAGGTGAACGCCAGTGGCGATGTGGTATCAGACGGCGGCGGCGGATACACCCTGGTCAGCGACGCTGACCCCGTCGGGGACGTTTGCTCCACCACCACCGGTGCGCAGGTTGCGATGAGCGGACAAAACGTCGGTGACCTGCTCAATGCAGCTGGGATCAGCTGGGGATTCTTCGAGGGCGGCTTTGATCTAACCGTCAAGAACGCCAACGGCACCACCGGATGCAGCCGCAGCACGACCTCCACTGTCACCATGACCGACAAGGCGGATTACATTCCGCATCATCAGCCCTTCCAGTACTACACCTCCACCCAGAACCTGAAGCACACCCGGCCGACTTCACCGAGCACCGTTGGCATCAACGGGGACCCTGCAAATCACCAGTACGACACTCACGATTTCTACGACGCTATCAACGCCGGCAACTTCCCGACGGTCAGCTTCCTTAAGGCTCCTGGCTATCAGGACGGTCACGCCGGCTACTCCGATCCTCTGGACGAGCAGACCTTCGTCACCACCGTCATCAACTTCCTGCAAAAGCAGAAGGATTGGTCGAGCACCGCCGTAGTCATCGCATATGACGACTCCGACGGCTGGTACGACCACCAGATGGGCCCAATCGTGAACCAATCGGCTACTGCCATGGATGCCCTCACCGCCCCTGGCCAATGCGGAACTGGAACTGGCGCTCTTGCCGGTGTCACGATTGAGCATGCCCAGGGACGTTGCGGGTATGGTCCCCGTCTTCCTCTCCTGGTCATCTCACCCTACGCCAAACAGAACTACGTCGATCACGTCGTCACCGACCAGAGCTCGATTCTGCGGTTTATCGAGGACAACTGGCTGGGTGGTCAACGGATCACGGGCTCCTTTGATAACCTTGCCGGGCGCTTGAACACGATGTTTGACTTCAAGAACCCCGACACCACTCCGTTGATCCTCGACACCTCGACGGGTCAACCCACGAACTAACCAAACGCACCAAAGCGCAACACCGCAGGGCAAAGGGAGGTCTTCTCCCGATGCCCTGCTTCATTTATGTTGTCCCTGAGGCTTTGATTTGATTACGCGTCGCAGGTTCCTGGAGCGAACCGGAATATTGGCCGCCGGGATATCCGTCAAGAAGTTGCCGTCTCTTCCGCAGCCAACAACCCTTGATCCTGACAAGCTGACTCCCTATGTTGACCCGCTGCCCATTCCCGAGATAGCGCGGCCCAGCGGGATGCGCCCCAGCCCGGAAGACCCATCGTTGCAGCTTCCTTACTACCGCATGGCCATGCGGGCGATCGAATCGAAAGTCCACCGCGACTTGCCGGCCACTCGCATGTGGGGCTTTGGCTCGAGCTCACCCGGACCGACGTTTGAAACCCGCAGCAATCATGGCCTGATCGTGGAGTGGGTCAACGAGCTGCCGCAGCGCCACTTTCTGCCCATCGATCACACACTGCACGGCGCCGAAGCCAATCTGCCCCAGGTGCGCAGTGTCATTCATCTGCATGGAGGCAAGACGCCGCCGAATAGCGATGGCTATCCGGAGCACTGGTATGTTCCCGGCAAGTCCGCCACCTTCCACTATCCCAACCGGCAGGATGCGGCGATGCTCTTTTACCACGACCACACCATGGGCATCAATCGCTTGAACATCTATGCCGGCCTTCAGGGCATGTATTTCATCCGTGATGAAGCGGAAGACGCGCTGAAGCTTCCTTCAGGAAAATACGAGATTCCGTTGTTGGTCTACGATCGCTTTCTTCTTCCTGACGGACAGCTCGAATATCCCGTCTCTCCTAAACCGGAGACGCCGTGGGTTCCGGAAGTCTTCGGCAATGCCATTTTGGTGAACGGCAAGCTCTTTCCTTATCTCGATGTCGAGCCGCGCACGTATCGCTTCCGCCTGATGAACGGGTCTAACGGCAGGTTTTATCGCTTTTCTCTGGGCAAATTACTCACCTTCCAGCAAATCGGCACGGAGCAAGGATTTCTGCCTGCGCCCATCGCGGCCCAGCGTGCGGTGATGGCTCCCGCGGAAAGGATTGATTTCGTCTTCGACTTCAGCGCCCATGCGGGAGAAAAGATTCTGCTGCGCAGTGACGCGTTCGACATCATGCAATTCCGCGTCGCGGTCAAGCCGGCGCCGGACGCCTCGACTCTTCCTCCGCAATTGCGCTCTTATGCAAAAATTCCCGAAAGCCGCGCGGTAAAGACGCGCCGTCTCACGCTCGATGAGCGGATGGACATGGTTCAGCAATCGATGGGCATGTTGTTGAACAACACTCCCTGGCACATGCCGGTAACTGAAAAGCCGGTGCTGAACACGACGGAAATCTGGGAGCTGGTCAATCTGACAGAAGATTCGCACCCCATCCATCTGCACCTGGTCAGGTTCCAGATACTCGACCGAAGACCCTTCGATACATTTGAATTTCAGGACAAGGGCACCGTGCGTTTCACCGGCCCAGCGATTCCTCCTGCGCCCACGGAGAGCGGGTGGAAGGACACTGTCCGCGCCGACCCCGGCTTGATCACGCGCATCATCATCCCCTTCGAAGGATTCGCCGGCCGTTACGTCTGGCACTGCCACATACTGGAGCACGAAGACAATGAAATGATGCGCCCTTACGAAGTAGTTGCCGCGCCCGAGCAGGCGTAGACGCGTTTCCTTGGTCCTCCCTCACACGCTCAGCGCAAGAACGCCTCCGGCAGTCCACCGTCGACGGGGATCAAATGACCCGAGGTACACCGCGCCTGCGGCCCAGCCAAAAACAAAATCGCATTCGCGCAATCTTCCGGATCGATAGGTTGATGGGTTAGCGTACGCTGCGCATAAAAATTAGCCAGCAATGTGCGCAGCTCATCGTCCGTCATCGTTCGCTCGAAGGGCAGATTGTATTTAGTCAGGGAAGCCATCACCCGGTCGCGCGGAAACATGGTCGACCCTTTGACCACCGTCGCCGGACTGATGCCGTTCACGCGCACCCGCGGCGCAAGGGCGACGGCCATCTCGCGCACTAAATGGCTGACCGCCGCTTTGCTGACGTCATACGCTTCGCTGCCGCGCTTCGCTACCACCGCGTTCGCAGAGCTGGTCAGAACTACAGACACATCTAGCGCCTGCTCGGCAAATATTTTCGCCGCCTCATCCACCAACAGATGGTTGGCCGTCACATTCAGTTGCAGGGTTGCAGCCCACTGCTCATCGGTGACGTGGCCATCCGGGGAAGAAGGAAAGATCGCCGCCGTGTTGATTACGATATCGAGTCCGCCAAATTCAGCCACTACTTTCCGCAGCAGCGCGCGAATCGCCGCCCGATCGCGGATATCAACCGCGGCAGCCAGTTGAAATTCTTTACCCGCAGTCACCAGCTCTGCCGATTTCTCTGCGCCTGCAAGATCACGATCGGCGACCACCACATGCGCTCCGCGCCCTGCGCCCAGCCGAACCACTTCCCTTCCGATGCCACTGCCCCCGCCGACAATGAGCATGATGTAGCGGCTGAGTTCCTTCTCTGGCGGCTGACGGCGGAGCTTGGCCTCTTCGAGCGCCCAGTACTCAATACGAAATGCTTCCGAGGGCGGCAGCGCGACGTAATTGCAATGGACCTGAAACAACCCGCTCTCCGCAGCCGGCCCAGCTTGCGGCAGAACCGCAGGCGGTGCGCCAGACGCGAGCGCCGAGGCTCCCTCCATCACGTGGATCGCATTCACATAAAATTCGCCGGTGATACGCGATTCGGTCTTGCTCTTGCCGAAGCTGAACATGCCGACGCCTGGAATCAGTACCACCGTTGGGCTGGCATCGCGCATCGCTGGATCTTCCGGCTTGGCGTGTTGCTGGTAGTAGTGGGCATAGTCCTTGCGATACTGGGCCAGCGCTTCATCAATTGCTTTGCGCAAACTCTGAAGATCGTCTTCCGGATTCCAGGGAACATACATTGGCCGGATCTTGGTGCGCACGAAATGATCGGGACAACTGGTTCCCAGGAATGCGAATTTCTGCGCTTCCTTCGAGTTAATGAAAGTGAGCACTTCGGGCAGCGCGCTAAACGTTCCGATCATGCGCTTGCTTACCGAGATCCGCCCCCGCAGATAGGGAAGGATATCGATCGCCAGCTCGCGGTGATCTTTGCGCGCCTGGTAGCGAGGGCCGCCGAAGATCTGCGTGCCCCTGGCGTTGACCTGCTCCTGCACGAACTGCCCCAGCTGATCGATGATGGTGATGGTATTGAGGTAGCACTCGCGCTGCGTATTACCCCAGGTAAACAAACCGTGGCCGCCGAGAACCACTCCATCGCACTGCGGATTGTCCCGCACCGCGTTGCGCAGCATCATGCCCAACTCAAAACCAGGCCGCTGCCACGGTAACCAGACCAGCTTGCGTCCGAAACGGGCATTGAACTCGGCCAGCTTTTCCAAGCCATTGGCGGAGGCCGCCAGCGCGATGCCCCAATCCGGATGAAGATGATCGACATGAGCAAAGGGCAGAAAACCGTGCAGCGCGGTATCGATGGAGGCAGCCACGCTGTTCCTACCGAAGGTGCAGAGCGGATACATCTCCACCATCTCGTCCTCGTACGCCACGCCGCGATAGCTGTCGGCCAGCGCAAGCAACTTATTGAGGTAGAGGGTGGCGAAGCCGCTGCGTTTTATGCTTCCCAGGTCCCCGCCGCTTCCCTTCACCCATAAGACCGGTGTTGCGGCGCCGTCAAGCGGATCCCTTTCCACAGTCTTGGAGCTGGTATTGCCGCCACCGAAATTGGTAATGCGCAGATCGGATCCGAGAAGGTTGGAACGGTAGCGTAACAGCTCCTGCTCATCCAGAGTGCTCGCCACTTTATCGTCCCAGCGATCCTCCAGGTAGCGTAGTTCGGTCACTGCACTGGCAGTCGTCATCGTCGACCCTCAATATCGAAATTCATTAGAACCGTTCATTCTATATAGAATCCCAAGCAACTACGCTTAGCTGGAGTGGTCTGCAGTTTGACCCCAATCCATGTCACAAGCCGTACCCATAAAGCCACCCTCCCCTTGGCGTCCCGAGGTTGTTCATTAGGAGGAGCCGAGGGATCTGCAGTTCTCTCAACTGGCACCCGAAGATGATCGAAGCAAAATCCCGATTACTCGAGCGCACCATGGGCCTGGCACACTTGGCCCGGACGCACAGCTCAACCACAGCGCTCGAGACACTAAATTTTCAAAGGATTATCACGCGTAAGTAGTAGAGATACTCGCGTTCTTAGCCGCCCGCTCCCGGGAGATTCGATCCACATAGCCGCTCTCACTCAGCGCCTTCAATGGATCCCCCGGCAGGCTCTGCCCGAGGCGCCATGCGCGCACCAACGGGCGCACATCCTCCCAAAAGGCTGAACGGAAAAGCTCTTCAGCTTCCACTAGCCTGCATTGCTTCTGCAGTGTATCCAGCTGCTCCAGATCCACCAGGGCGGCCTTGGCATACAGCTCCTGGGCCTGCACCACCGTTTGCACTATAGCCTCGACCTTGCCTTTCAGATTGTGGCTCTGGTCGATCATGAAGGCGATCTGGCTGCGATTGCCGGGCTCCGCGGAATAACTCAAAATCTCATGGAAGATGCGGAAGATCTGGTAAGGATCGATGGACCCCAACGTCAGGTCATCGTCCGCGTACCTGCGGTCATTCAAGTGAAAGCCGCCCAGCATTTCCAGATGTAAGAGCCACGCAACAATCTGCTCGATATTCTGCGTTTGATAATGATGGCCCGTGTCGACTAACACCCTCGCTTGCGGTCCCGCGAGGCGCGCCAGTTCCAGCGCCATGCCCCAATCGGCAATGTCAGTGTGATAGAAAGCGGGCTCGAATGGCTTGTACTCGATCAGCAGCCGCTGATCGGGCTGCAGAGCAGCATGCACCTGGCTGAAGATCTCTTCCATCCAGCCAATGCGCTGCCGCATACTCTGCGTTCCCGGATAATTCGAACCATCGGAAACCCACGGGGATACATCCTGCGATCCAAGTTGCCGGGCGATCTCCACGCAGTCCAGAAGGTGCGCCAAAGCTTTCTGCCGCACTTCCGAATCCGGATTGCAAATTGACCCGTACTTGTACTCCTGCGCCTGGAAGAGGTTGGGATTAATGGAACCAGCGCAAATGCGGTACTTCTTTTCCAGGGCTCGAATCCGCGGCACACTCGCAACGCCTTCGGGAAGATCCCATTCGACATGCAACCCCAGCGTCGGAGTGACACCCGTGAGCTGATGGATCTCGGCCGCGTCGGCGAACTTCTCTTCAATCGAATTCGCTGCCGCGACCTGCATGAACTTGCCGAAGCGCGTCCCGGTATTGGCAAATCCCCAGGAAGGTATCTCGATACGAAAGCTGTCTAAAGCCTTGGAGACTCGATCCGATTTTTCCTGCTGATCCACGGGCAACCCCTTAGTAGTCAGGACAATGCCAGTATAGACGACAATGGAGGCATGACCGAGTTACGTATGGACAAGTGGCTTTGGGCGGCCAGGTTCTTCAAGACCCGCGCGCTGGCGGCACGGGCCTGTGAACTGGGCCGGGTAACCTCCAACGGACAGCCGGCCAAGAGCGCCCGCCCGGTGCGCGCCGGCGACCTCTTGCAGGTCAAAACCGAAGGTGGAGACTTTCAAGTAGAGGTCCTGTTGCTCAGCGAAGTGCGCGGCCCAGCCGCCGTTGCCCAGACGCTTTACCGGGAAACAGAGGCCAGCCGCGCGTTGCGCCAACAGATGGCGGAGGAGCGCAAAGCGATGCCCCGCTTTGAAACCCTGTCAGCAGGGAAACCCTCCAAACGTAATCGCCGGGTCCTTGACCGGCTTCGCGGTCGAGGTTGACCATCTACAATGCATCATTGCTCCAGCGCGGTCGGGGTGTTACCCTTCGCCCTTTCTAAGTTCCGTTCGCAATCTATGACCGCGGGTCATGAAGGATGTCCGTCTTGGCAGAACGCACCATAGCTTCACCCACAGCCGCGGTCCTGGGCGAGATTGGTCTTCCCCAGCCCCTCTCTGAACTTGCCTCCCGCCGCTGGGATGCCATCGTTGTTGGGGCCGGTCATAACGGCCTCGCCTGCGCAGCCTACCTGGCGCGTGCCGGCAAGCGCGTTTTAGTGCTCGAAAGCCGGGCTCGTGTCGGCGGCGCTTGTACCATCGAAGAGCCCTTCCCCGGCGTCCGCATGTCGCCCTGCGCTTATCTTGCCGGCCTTCTGCATCCGCTGGTGGTCGACGAACTTGACCTGCCCAAGCGTGGCTTCCACTGGACACCAGCGGTCAACGGCATGTTCGTTCCCTTCCTCGACGGAAGCAGCGTGCAACTCTGGGATGACGACGACGCCTGTGAAGAAGAGATCCGCCGCTTTGCTCCACGCGATGTAAATGGCTGGAAGGCGATGACTGCCGTAGTACGGCGCTTGCGCGATGCGCTGCGGCCTGCAGGAGAGGGCGATCTTTGGATTGGCGATGCGCCCACCCAGCAGGAACTCGACGCCCGCCTGGGCAAGGACGAAGAAGCCCGCAACGTACTTTTCCATTGGTCCATGGCCGAGTTTGTCGAGCACTATCTCGAAGACGAGCGGCTGCAATACGCCTATCTTGGACAAGGAGTCATCGGCACCAACGCCAGCCCCTTTGATCCCGGCACCGCCTCCATTCGCTACCACCATTCCTCCGGCCGCCTGGGCGGCATACCGGGCATGTGGGGCTACGTGCAGGGCGGCATGGGTATGGTCTCTTTTTACTTCTGCGACGCGGCGCGCGAGGCTGGAGCTGTGGTCGCAGCTGGAGTTGCGGTGGCAGAGATTCTCCCCGGTGAAGGAGTTCTGCTGGAGAGCGGCGAGCGTCTCTCCACCCCCGTCGTGATTTCGAACGCCGACCCTGTGGTTACCCTCCGCTTGCTCGGCAAATCGGCAACTTCTGACTTCCGGTCAAAAGTTGAGCAGCTGGCCATTCAAGGTTGCACCGTGAAGCTAAATGTCCTGTTGCGCGAGCTGCCCGATTTCCTGGCGCGTCCCGGCCAGAACCAACCCCACCACTACGGTCAGATCAACGCGCCCTTGACCCATGTGGAATGGAAAGCCGGTTTTGCCGCCAGCAGCAAG
This sequence comes from uncultured Acidobacteriaceae bacterium, assembly GCA_963743365.1. Taxonomy (GTDB): domain Bacteria; phylum Acidobacteriota; class Terriglobia; order Terriglobales; family Acidobacteriaceae; genus PALSA-350. The sequence continues at coordinate 268,173 of CAVUQE010000001.1, read as the reverse complement.
GGAGAACTACCCCAGCATCTGTGGTGCGAGATCTACTTCCAGAGCGTGCATGATCCAAGCGTGGTGCCCGCAGGCCGGCACACCATGAGCGTCTTTGCGCAATATGTGCCCCACACCTTCGCCACCGGTTCCTGGGACGACCATCGCGAGTGTGTGCGCAAGCTGGCCTTCGATTCCATCGGCCGCTTCTGCTCTAACATTCCCGGCGCCGTGCTGGAGGCGCAGGTGATGGGCCCTCCGGATATCGAAGAAAAGGTCGGTCTGACCGGCGGTCATATTTTTCAGGGCGAGTGCCTGCCCGGGAATATGTGGAGCCATCGCTTCGCGGCTCGCACCTCCATGCCCGGAGTCTATCTTTGTGGCGCCTGCACCCATCCGGGCGGAAGCGTCATCGCGATGAATGGCCGTAATGCCGCCATGGCAGTCCTCAAAGACATGCAATAGATCCGATGCCCCGGGGCCCCGTTCATCCACGCGAGGTTCGTTCATGGCAGCAGAGAAGCTGAAACGGGAACTCGGTTTTCGCGATGTCGTTCTCTTCTATATCGTCAGCGGCCTGAGCCTGCGCTGGATCGCCACCGCAGCCGCGTCCGGGCAATCGGCCATCGTGGTATGGCTGCTGGCCTGGGGTGGATTCTTCCTGCCCCTGGCCGGCTGCGTTCTCGAGCTCTCCTCCCGCTATCCCCAGGAAGGCGGTCTCTACGTCTGGACCCGCGAAGCCTATGGCGAATTTGCCGCCTTTATGGCCGGGTGGACCTACTGGATGAGCAATCTGCCCTACTTCGCTGCAGTGCTGTACTTCGCCGCCAGCAGCCTGCTCTTTGCCACGCCTCGCGGTCAGCACCTGGCCGACACAAACATCTATTTCCTGCTCTTTACCGTATGCATGCTGGCGTTGATTACCGTGCTCAACGTGCTCGGGCTCAACCTTGGCAAGTGGCTTAACAACCTGGGCGCAGTGGGCATGGCGCTGCCGATACTTATCCTCATTGCCCTTGGCTGGTTGTCGTTTACCCGCTTTGGCTCCGCCACTCGGTTCACCCTGGCGGGTGCAGTACCGCATGCCCACGTAAAAGATCTGGTCTTCTGGTCCACCATCTTTTTCGCCTTCGGCGGGGTCGAGACCGTGTCGTTCATGGGCGAAGAGGTCAAGAACCCCCGCCGTGTCATCCCTCGTTCGCTGCTGGTGGCCGGCGTGGTGATCACCCTCGGCTACCTGGCTGGAACGGTGGCCATGTTGGTGGCGTTGCCCTCGAGCAGCATCAGCGGCCTGGGCGGATTCATGACCGCCATCGATTTTCTATGCCACCGGCTCGGCGTCGGGCCGGTGGTTGCACCGATCGCGATTCTGGTAGCCATCAGCAACGTAGGAGCAGCCGCTGCGTATCTCACAGCAACCGCCCGCCTGCCCTTTGTCGCCGGCATCAACCATTATTTGCCAGCTGTCTTTGGCCGTATTCATCCGCGATGGAAGACGCCTTACGTCGCCGTCATCTCGTACGGCCTGGCCGGCATGCTCTTCGGCGTTCTCAGCCAGGCAGGAACCAGTGTTGCAGGCGCCTACGACATGCTGGTCAGCATGAGCGTCATCGCCTACTTCATTCCCTATCTCTTCCTCTTTGCCGCTATGATCCGTCTGCATGGGCGGCCATCAGCACCGGATGCGATCCGACTGCCCTGGGGAAAACGGCTAGCCATCCCGCTAGCGTGCCTGGGATTTTTCTCCACCATGGCGGCGATCATCCTCGCCCTATTTCCGGCGGAAGATGAGCGCAACCCATCCGTAGCGCTATTCAAGATCGTCGCCATGACATGCGTGCTCTTGCTAGCCGGAGTGGCTATCTACCGCCGCGGTCGCCGCTCAATAGAGCAAGCAGCAGCCCAAGGCCTATCCACCAATCTCACCTGACCCTCTCGATCCGCCTTGGAGATGAGAGCACCCAGGAGTAATCGTCCTGGGTGGACCTGGACAGCTCTGAGTCTCAGTGGGCTTTAACTGCGAGTCGGTGTTTTACGGCCGCCGGTCGGGGATTCCCGATGGCGCCTTGAAGCACCCGTAGAAAGCGATCCATTCTCCGGGTGGTCTTTTTCTTGGAGATTCTCGCTCGATGGAATAACCCCGGGTCAAGTTCTTCCGTCAGCAACTCATCTTCAAATCGTTCTACCGTCCACTCCAGTAACGAGACGATCATCTCGCTATCGACATCCCCTCGCAGCGCGCCTTCCTTCAATCCCTGGCGTACAAAGGCCGCGGTCCCGTATGGATCCTCCGCCGCCAAAAAGCGATTGATATCCCGCTTCAAGCGCAGGCCGGTACCGTAATTGCCCAGTAGCGCGACCCGGTACGGCTGCCAGTTCGCCCGCACCTGTAACTCGGTACGCGCGAGCCAGTAGCGCAGCACTTCCCAAAAGCCTTGCGTTTTTATCTCAGGCGGAGCGTCCAGATAGCGAAAAAACGACCCTGCCGCGCGCTTATAGGCAGCCAGAAAGAGCCCTTGTTTGTTTCCGAAATGCTGAAAGACCGCGCCTTTCGCGATTCCAGCCTCGCGTGCAATGTCCTCGGTGCGCGCATCCTCATAGCCGTGCTCGGCGAAGTGGCGCATGGCCACGTCTACGATGCGCGCTCGTTTGGCTGGTACGGGTTGGCGTTTCGTTCGATTCACCGCTGCTCCCCGCTGCAGGAGTGCGTGTATGCTCCTGAAGGAAGGTTTCCCTAACCAGCCAGCATCGTGCCACCAATTTGACTTCCGGTCAATAATCCCTTTGAGGAAGGAACTCAATGGATTCCTCCATCGAAAATATTCTGGCACTTTACGATCAGGAAGCGCCCCTCGAAATGGCGTCCACCATTCCTGCTGCCTGGTACGTGGACGAGCGCATCGCGCGCTTGGAGAACCAGCAGGTTTTTGGCGGCAATTGGATCGCCGTCGGGCGAACAGACCAGGTAGCCGCCGCAGGACAGTTTTTTACCTTCGACCTGGCCGGAGAGCCGCTCGTCGTCGTCCGTGGAACAGACCACAAACTCCGCGCCTTCTTCAACGTCTGCCGCCACCATGCAGCGGCCGTGGCCACCGCACCATGCGGAGTGACCCAGCTTCTACGCTGCCCCTACCATGGCTGGACCTACGGTCTGGACGGTTCGCTCAAAGGAACACCGGAGTTCGCGGGTGTTTGCAATTTTGACCGGTCTGAGAACGGGCTACTGCCTGTGCGCGTGGAAACCTGGGAAAACTTTATCTTCGTGAACCTCGACCCGCAGGCGCCGGCGCTCGAGGACTTTCTAGGTGATTTGCCCCAGCGGCTCGCGCCTCTCTCCATCGCCAAGCTGGGCTTCTTTGCTCGCAAGAGCTACACCCTGGCCTGCAACTGGAAGGTGTACGTCGACAATTACCTGGACGGCGGCTATCACGTTCCGCACCTGCACAAGTCTTTAAACAGCGTGCTCGACTACACCCAGTACACGATCGAGAACGGCGAACACTATGCGCTTCAATCGAGTCCCATGATAGCGTCGCAAGACGCTTCGGTGGCCCACACGCGCACTGGCGACCGCGCCTATTATTACTGGCTCTATCCCAATTTCATGATCAACATTTACCAGGGGGTCATGGACACGAACCTGGTTCTCCCGCTGGGAACGGACACTTGCCAAGTGGTCTTCGATTTTTTCTTTGCCGACACATCTGCGGAAAGAGCCCAATACAACGAAGAGAGCGTAGCTGTAAGCGATCGCGTGCAAGCAGAGGACGTCGACATCTGCGAATCAGTACAGCGCGGCCTGCATTCCCGCGCCTACAACGCCGGCCGTCTTTCCGTGCGCCGGGAGACCGGCGAGCACCTTTTTCATCGACTACTAGCAGCTGATCTCAAGCGCTGACTGACCCGCGGCTCTCTCCATCCCTGGGCAACAACTGCTGAGGTGAGCGATGAACAAAGCCGCACGCTAAACGCGTCCCGAGGGACCTGCGGTTTTAACGATCTACCATGAGCCGCTCGCGCGCAAACGGCCGCAAATCGACGTTTGCAACCTCCCCCAGCCCCCTCAACGCCAGCGCCTCCCCAACCGCGGCTGAATGTTTAAACCCATGCCCGGAGCATGCCGAAGCAAACCACACCCGCTCAGAATCGACACCATGATCAATCACAAACCCATGATCCGGAACAACCGTATAGAAACAAGTAGCACTCCGTAAACAACGGCTGCTCACACCCCGCAAACTACCCCGCACATAGCCATCGTAAAAATCCTGCACCTGCTCCGGCGGCACGCTCATCGGGCCATCATTTGCATCACTCACTGTATCCAACTGCTCAGTAGCCACCTTAATGCTGGTACCGTCCAAACTGGGAAACCCATAAAACCCCTTCTCCACCTTGGGCGAACTCCAAATGAAGATTGGCATCTGCTCGGGCATAAATCGCGGACTCGATTCCTGCAGACCAAACCAATAAAGAGTCTGCCGGTAAACCGGAAAGCAATCCTCTCCCAAACCACAAATCCTGCGCGCCCATTCGGCCATCCACGCTCCCGGCGACAACACCACGCCGGCAGCCGCATAGCGCGATCGATTCGTCTGCACAATCACCTGGGAGCTATCTGCAATCACATCGGTGACAATCTCTCCGGTGCGCACCTCAGCGCGGTTTTCCCGGGCGACCCTCAACTGCGCAGCAATACATTTTTCCGGAAACAGAATCCCGGCGCCAGCCTCGAGATACCCCTGTGCGCCATCCTGCAGAACAAATTGGGGAAATCGTTGCCGCATCTCACCGGCGGTGAGGATCTGATGGTCGATCCCAAATCGCCTGGCGCAATCCACTGTTTGCTGGTAGAAGGCCGCGCCCGCGCCCTGTGCTTCCACGCCGTCAAGCAGGATCAATCCGCCGTTCTGGACCAGCAGCCGGTCACCCGTCGCCGCTTCCAGTGCGCGCCAGAGCACGTTGGCTCTCAGGACCAGGGGAACAAATTCCGCTCCCTCGCCGACCGCCTGCCGGGTGATGCGTGTCTCTCCGTGGCTGGAGCCAAATTCGTGCGGCGGGTGGAAGCGATCGATGCCCAGCACGCGGGCGCCGCGTAGCGCCGACTGGCACAGCGTAGCGCTGCCCACCGCGCCGAGTCCAATGACAATCAGATCGTAATTTCCACTGATCATCCCTGGCTACTGCCCGATGGCGGAATCGGCGATGGCCAGGGATTGGTCGAGCTGCTCGACTGCGAAGTCTATTTCAGACTTCTCGATGATCAGAGGCGGTGCAATCACAAAATGGCTGATCCACGCCTGGATGGAGACGCCCCGCTTCATCATCTCCGCCGCGACCTTTTCGACGACCGCGACCTTCCCGTCGACCTTGTCCTGCTTGGTGTTGAACGGAGTTTTCTTAACCTGGTCTTTCACCATTTCGAGCGCCCAAAAAAGGCCCAGCCCCCGCACTTCGCCGATCGAGGGATGTTTGGGCTTCAACGCGTGCAGCTTCTCGCCCATGTACTTGCCCATCTCGCGAGCGCGATTCACCAGGTCCATCCGCTGCATCTCCTTGATCGCCGCAACGGCCGGCGCCAGCGTCATCGGATGGGCCTCATACGTATGCCCATGGGAAAAGAAGTGGTCTTCGAAGTAGTCGGCAATCTTGCCCGTGGTGGCGCACAGCCCGAGGGGGACATAGGCCGAAGTGATGCCCTTGGCGGTAACCAGAATATCCGGCTTTACGCCCCAGTTGTCCATCGCAAACCACTCGCCGGTGCGGCCCCAACCCGACATGACCTCGTCGGCAATTAACAGGACCCCGGTGCGGTCGCAGATCTCGCGTAGCTTGGGCATATATTCCGGTGGGGGTATCAACACGCCGTTGGTGCCGACCACCGGCTCGACGATCACTGCGGCCACATCGTGCTCGTTCTCGATCATGTGCGCGAGGTAGTCAGCGCAGGCGATGCCACACTCCGGGTACGTGTGTTTGATGGGACATTTGTAGCAGTTCACTTCCGGCGCGAACAAAAATCCCTGTCCCTTTCCGCCTGGCTCCATCGCCCAGCGCCGCGGATCTCCGGTTGCGGCGATCGATGCCATGGTGGACCCGTGGTAAGAGCGATAGCGCGCGATGATCTTGGTCTTTCCGGTATACATGCGGGCGATCTTGAAGGCAGCCTCATTGGCCTCCGTGCCCGAGGTGGTGAAAAAAAACTTGGTCAAACCCTCAGGCAATACGTCCAGCAAAAGACGGCTCAATTCCGCGCGTGTATCGGTCGCGTAACCGGGCATGATGTATGCCAGCTTGCGCGCTTGCTCTTCAATCGCTTGAATGACTGCTTGATTCTTGTGCCCCAGGTTGCAGCACATCAACTGCGCCGAAAAATCGAGATAGCGCTTGCCATTCCCATCCGTGAAGTAGCATCCCTCGGCATCGACCACATGCATGGGATTCCAGCTCTTCTGGTACTTCCAGGTGCCGTAGTTCAGCTTCTTAGTCCATGCGACCACTTCCTGGCTGGTCATTGTGCCTTCGGGAGTAGTGACAGTCTCGCTCATGATGTTTTCCCCTCGTCTTTAGCTACTTTACGCTGGTCCTAGTCCACCCAGGCAGAGATACTTCATCTGCAAGTATTCATCGATTCCGTACATCGAGCCCTCCCGGCCATAACCGGACTCCTTGACACCGCCGAAGGGCGCCACCTCAGTCGAGACCGCTCCTTCATTGACCCCAACAATGCCCGCCTGCAGTTGCCCAGAGACGCGCATCACGCGAGCCAGGTCACGCGCGTAGAAATAGGCGGCGAGGCCAAAGGGCGTCCCATTGGCCGCGGTAATGACCTCGTCTTCACTATGGAAACGAAAGAGCGGCGCTACCGGGCCAAAGGTCTCCTCGCAAGCGATGTCCATAGTGGCGTCCACGTCGGCCAAGACGGTGGGCTGAAAGAAATAGCCGCCCAACTCGTGCCGCTTGCCGCCGAGCAGGACGCGCGCGCCACGGGCGATCGCGTTGGCGACGTGGCGTTCTACCTTTTCCATTGCCTTGGCGTTGATGAGCGGGCCAATCTCGGCCTCGCCGCCGGCCCGCCCCACACGCAGCGCAGAAACAGCCTTGACCAACTTCCCGGCGAAGACCCCGTAGACCGAGTCTGCGATGTAGATACGATTGGCGCAAATGCAGGTCTGGCCCGCATTGCGGAACTTCGATGCGATCAGCCCACGCACTGCGGCATCCAGATCGGCATCGTCAAAGACGATAAAGGGAGCGTTGCCGCCGAGCTCAAGCGAGAGCCGCTTAAGCGTGGATGCGGAAGCCTGCGCGAGATGCTTGCCCACTGGAGTGGATCCGGTAAAGGAAAGCTTGCGCACGCGCACATCCTTCAACCACGGATCGACCACCGCCGCGGCCCGCTCGCGTGAGGCGGGAACTACGTTGATGACGCCGGCTGGAATGCCTGCCTCGGCCGCCAAAAACGCCAGCGCGAGCGCGGAGAGCGGCGTGTCTTCCGCCGGCTTGGCAATGATCGTGCAACCAGCGGCCAGAGCCGGCGCGATCTTGCGCGCTAGCATGGCGATAGGAAAGTTCCACGGAGTGATGGCTGCAACCACACCCACCGGTTCTTTGGTCACGATGAGCCTGCGCCCGTGAGCGGGTTCAGGAATCACATCGCCGTAGATCCGCTTTGCCTCTTCGGCAAACCACTCTATGTAGGCCGCGCCATAGGCGACCTCGCCGCGGCTCTCGCTGAGCGGCTTTCCCTCTTCGAGTGAGATCAGCCGGGCAAGATCTTCCCCATGCTTCCTTACCATCGCCAGCCACGCCTGCAGATGCTGGGCCCGCTCTTTCGCCAGCAGCGTCCGCCAACTGCAGAAGGCTCGCTGTGCGGCATCGACAGCGGCCTCGGCTTCGACCGGCCCGCAGTCCGGCAGCGTAGCCAGAACCGTGCCATCCGCCGGATCTTCTACTGTGAACGTGCGGCCATCGCTCGACCCTGTCTTCTGGTTATCGATCCAGGCATGGTTGAGGATCAGTTCACTGCAATCGAGTTGCAACATCGGATCTCCATCTAGGAAAGCAAACGATGAAAATAGAAGAAATGTTCTTCGCGCACGTACCCAAGCTTCTTATAAAGATGCTGCGCCGCCAGGTTGTCGTGGGCGGTGGCCAAGGTAAGTCGCTCGGCGCCGGTGCTGCGGGCAAACTCTTCTGCATAGCTTAGCAATGCGGTGGCAACGCCCCGGCCACGAGCCGGCACATCGACATAAAGGTCCTCAAGAAACCAGATCGGACGCATCGCCAAGTGTGTTGGTTGAGGGCATCAGATGCATAAAGCCGATGGCGGAAGAACTTTCGTCCCAAGCCAGAAAATATCGTCCCGACGATCGCCTGACGCGATCGCGAATGAACGCCGTGGCGCGCTCTTCCTCCGGCGCTTCGCCATAGAACACCCGATAAGCAACGTAGAGCCGCGACAGCTCGCTCCAATGCGCATTCGACGCAGCTTCTATCCGGCAACCGGGGCCATTCATAGGATTCGCGAACACATCTCTCAGACTACCAAGGTCGCAGCAACTGGACTGGCGCCACCAACCACAGCTTTTCTTAGACGGCCACAATGCTGGGTGCCCCATTCAAGCCGTACTTTAGCTTGAGTGGGATAACGGCTCTCGATGTACCACTTCCCGTTTGCCACGCCCGCCCAATGGGACTGGGTTCGTAAGTGTAGTCCTCACGCAGACTCTTCAACCCGTAGGCATACGCAATTAATTCAAAGCGGATCCAGCTGCTCGATGCCGCTCCCACGCTCTAATGCGCCGCACCCGCAAGCTCACCCAACTCCGCCGCCACCGCACTCAGGCCCTCTTCCAACACCGCAGAGCATCGCCGAATTCCTCGTTGCTGATATTCAGCGGCATCAGCAACCGGATGACGTTGTCATACGTCCCTGCCGTCAGCACCAGCACACCATGCTGCAGGCAATGCTGCACCAGCTTTTTCGCTGCAGGCGCACAAGCCGTTCCGTGGGCATCGACAAACTCCATCGCCTGCATGGCCCCAACCCCGCGTACATCCGCAATGAAGCGATGCTGCCGTTGCCACCCCATTGCTCTACGTTGAAATTCCTCACCCAACCACCGGCCACGCGCCAGCAGCTTGCCATCGGCAAATTCCTCGAAGACCGCCAACGCCGCCGCGCAACACGCGGGGTTACCCCCGAACGTGCCGCCCAATCCGCCCGGTCCAGGTGCATCCATGATTTCCGCGCGTCCGGTGATCGCCGCCAACGGCATGCCGCCCCCGAGCGACTTCGCAGTGAGGATAAGATCGGGCTCGATCCCGAAGAGAGAGCTGGCAAACAACTCTCCGGTGCGGCCGAAGCCGGTCTGCACCTCATCAGCGACAAAGACGATCCCGCGCTCGCGGCAGATCTTAGCCAGCGCCGGCAAAAATCCAGCAGGAGGCACCACAAACCCGCCCTCACCCAGCACCGGCTCTACGACAACAGCCGCAATCGACTCAGCAGCCACGACACGGCGGAACGTCTGGTCAAGCAACTCCGCAACTTGACCCTCGGTCATCGGACCCCGGCTGGAAAGCCGCGCATTGGCCGGCACTCCGTAAGGAATGCGGTAGACATCGGAAAGAAACGGTCCGAAGCCTTCCTTATACGGGTGAGTCTTGCTGGTAAGCGACATGCCCACCAAGGTGCGCCCGTGAAAGCCGTCCTCCACCGAGAGCACCGCGGGACGTCCAGTGAATGCGCGCGCAATCTTCACTGCGTTCTCTACCGCTTCCGCTCCGCTGTTCACCAGGAAAGTCTTTTTGGCAAAGCTGCCCGGCGTGAGCTGATTGAGTTTCTCCGCTACGGCAACGTAGCCCTCATATCCAGTGACCTGAAAGCAGAGATGCAGAAAAGCGTCGAGCTGCGCACGCACCGCGCTCACCACCCGAGAATTCCGGTGGCCAACGTTGACGCAGCCGATGCCTCCGCCCAGGTCGATGAAGCGATTGCCGTCCACGTCTTCGAGCATTGAGCCCTCGGCGTGGCGGACAAACAGCGGTGTAGAGGCATAAACCCCGCGCGGGATCGCCTGCGACCGGCGCGCCGTCAACGCGCGCGAATTCGGTCCCGGAATCTCTGTCTTCAGTCTTATGTTGGCCATGGTTTCAATACCATCCAATCGGCGCTTCATTCAGATTGATGTAGACCTGCTTGGTCTCGAGATACTCGTCAATGCCGTGAATCCCCAATTCCCTGCCAAAGCCCGACTGTTTAAACCCTCCCCAGGGAGCTTCCACGCAAGTGGGCTGCATGTGATTGACCCACACAATGCCGGCGCGGATAGCCTTCACCATGCGCATGGCGCGATAGATATCGCGCGACCAAACAGCAGCCGCCAATCCAAAGGAGGTATCGTTGGCAATCTTGAGCGCCTCGCGTTCGTCCTCGAACGGGATCACGCAAGCCACCGGTCCAAAGATCTCTTCCCGGGCAATCCGAGCTGAGTTGTCCACGTCGTAAAAGATCGTCGGCTCGACATAATAACCGCGGGTCAAAGAAGCGGGCCGCCCGCCGCCCAGCGCTAACTTGGCTTCGGACTTGCCCAGTTGCTGATAAGCAGACACCCGGTCATATTGTTCCTTGCTGACCAGCGGACCCATCTTGGTGGAGCGATCGAGCGGCGGCCCCAGCTTGATGGTGCGCGCCTTCTCCGTCATGGCTTCGAGAAACTTGGGATAAATCGACCGCTGCACCAGCACCCTGCTGCCCGCGGAACAGACCTCGCCCTGGTTGATAAAAACGCCGAAGAGCGCGCCATCGATGGCTGCCTCAAAATCCGCATCGGCAAAAAAAATGTTGGGCGACTTGCCGCCCAGTTCGAGCGTAACCCGCTTGAGCGTATCGGCGGCCGACTTCATGATGATCTTGCCCACCGAGGCTGATCCGGTGAACGCCACCTTGTCGACCCCAGGATGGGCCACAATCGCGGCGCCCGCCGTCTCCCCGAGTCCCGTCACGACGTTGACAACTCCCGCAGGCACTCCGCACTCTGCCAGCCAACCGGCCAGCTTCAACATAGTGAGCGGCGTCTGCTCCGCCGGCTTCAACACGCAGGTGCAGCCGGCGGCGATAGCCGGCGCCAACTTCCACGCAGCCATGCCCAGCGGATAATTCCACGGGATGATCTGCCCGGCAACCCCGACCGGCTCTTTCAAGCGAGAGGCTGAGCGCATTGTCGGGAACAGGATTCACCAGGCCGGAAACCTTGTTGGCCAATCCTCCGTAGTACTCGAAGCACGTCGCGGCATCGGCAATGTCGTACTCCGCTTCGACGATCGGCTTGCCGCAGTTGCGCGACTCCAACTCCGCCAGTTGCGCAGCTTCCTCACGAAGCTTGGCCGCGATGCGAAAGAGGATGCGGCCCCGCTCCTGTGCCGTGGTCTGCGGCCATCCGCCTTCGTCGAAGGCGTAGCGAGCCGCGGCGACAGCTGCATCGATATCGGCCGCGCTGGCATCGGGAATCTCCGCGATCACTTCTTCCGTCGAAGGGTCGAAGACAGGAATGCGCTTGCCGGAAGTGCCTTCCGTCCATTCACCATTGATAAACATCGGTTCAGAACTGGTCTGTGAGATCGCCATGGGGGATCCTTTCGAAACTAGTTATGGGCGGCGGCAACCGCCGCCCATGAAACAACTACGCCCGCGCCATGCTTTCCTGCTGCGCCTGGGCCAGTGCCGGGGCAACTTCCTCAAAGGCCGACAGGTGCTTGTCGATATCGGCCATGGAGTGCGCGACGGAGATGGTCCACTGCTCATCCCACCAGTAGGGCTGCGCCATCACTCCGCGGTTCACCATACCGAACCAGTAGAGCTTCCACAGATCCGTATCTACCTTCAGCCACTCGCGGTAATTACGAATCTTTTTGGGATAAAGCAACATGGCTCCATTCGATCCGGCGCTCTCTACGTAGGCTTCCAGGCCCGTCTTCTGCACAATCTGCTTGTATCCGGAAACCAGGGCATCGCTAACCTTGGCAATGTGCGCGTAGCCCGCGGGCGTAAGCACCTCACGGAAGGTTGCGATCCCGGCCGCCATGACCAGCGGGTTGGTGGCATAGGTGCCGGCGTGAAACACCTTCTGCTGCGCGATCACGTCCATCACCTGCTTGCTGGCCGCGAAGGCGGCCAACGGGAAGCCTCCACCAATGGACTTGGCCAACGTCACTATGTCGGCCTTGATATTGAAGTATTCGCAGGCTCCGCCTCGGCCCAGCTTGGCGCCTGTCTTCACCTCGTCAAAGATGAGCAGCGCACCCTCGCGAGTGCAGATCTCACGCAATCCTTCCAGGTAACCCGCCTCCGGCATGCAGATGCCGATGTTCATCATGATGGGTTCCACGATCACGGCGGCAATCTGGCCAGGATTCTCGGCAAAGAGCCCAGCGACCGCTTTGAGATCATTGAACTGCGCCACCAGCGTGTTCTTCACCGTATCGGCGGGGACTCCGCCCGAGGCCGGTACCTGGTTCGGCCGGTCCGGATCGCCGCACAGCTCGAGCTTGGGCTTCATGCTCACCAGAACGGAGTCATGCACACCGTGGTAGGCGCCCTCCATCTTGACGATCTTGTCGCGACCGGTAAAGCCACGCGCGATGCGGATCGCGTGCATGGTCGCTTCTGTGCCGCTGCTGCCAAAACGCACCTGGTCCACCGGGAAGCGCTGGCAAATTTCTTCCGCCAGGTCGTATTCCAGGGTGTGCGGCATGCCGTACATCGTGCCGGTCACCAAACGCTCTTGCACCGCCGCAACCACAGCGGGGTGACAGTGCCCGGCCATCAGGGCTCCAAAACACAAGTTGAAATCGATGTACTCATTGCCATCGAGGTCGTGAATGTGGCTTCCCTTGGCGTCTTTCACAAACAGCGGCCAAGGCTCGTAACTGCGGAAGTTGCTGGCTACACCAAGCGGCATGCGTGGTTCTGCCCGCTTGAGCGCAGCGCGCGAGCTGGGCGTACGGGATTCAAAGCTGGAGAGTTCTTTCTCAAGAAGGGAGTGCATGGGATTTTTCCTTTGCCCAGGGGGCGGTCAATAGTAAAGAGGGCCGGGCGACAGCGGTAAGGCACGAACTCTTGTACGTGACCTGACAACTGATGAAAAAAATGCCGGCAAACGCCGCGGAGTGGCTCTAGCGTTCGATGAGGATGGGGTCAGACAGTCGGCACAGCCGGCCTTCACCGCGGGCATAGCGAAGAAACCACCGCATCCGGCAAAACGTACCGGCGATGGGGCAATCTTCGTAGCTGGGAAGAACTGACATTTCGGGCAAGGCAATTATACGTTGCCACCAATAAACCCTTATAGTAATTTTTCCAAGCTGTTCCGACTCTGTCCATCCACCTCCACTCATGCCAAGGTGTGCCACCGCCTTCAACTTTGTCATCCCGCCTGTCCCGGCGTGCCGTGGAACCGAAGCGGACTCGGATTTCCGAGGTAGCGTAGGGGAGGCACCCGCAGTTTCACTCCGACCGCACGCGAATGCCAATTAGCTGGTTTCACGCAGCCTCTTTAGCCATGGAGGGGACTCCTTTCGTCCCGTTCCGGCTTTTTCGCACCCTCTTTGGCTGGGCCGTAAAATTATCTGCGGCACTGCTTCCTAACGGTTGCACACTTTTCCGCAACCTGTTCAGCTGGTACCTATATGTTGTAAACATGTCAGATTTCAGGCGCGGAGGACCACATCTCCATTCCTCATCCGACTTTTTCGCGGCCCGCAAGGCCGGGTGCCCCACACCCGGGTTCCATTAACAAGCAAGATTTGGAGCAGCATGAGCGCGAAGCAAAAAAGGTTTCTCCTACTGTGCAGCCTGGCTGCACTGTCCCTTCTTTCCAGTTGCAAAAAAGCCCAGCCTACGCTCAGCCTGCTGGTGTGGGAGGGTTATGCCGACCCTTCCTTCATCCAGGGATTCGAAGCCAAATGTCAATGCAAGGTGAACGCCGCGTATATGGGATCCAGCGACGAGCTGGTGGCAAAGTTGCGCGGTGGCGCCTCCTCCAACTACGACGTGATCTCGCCTTCAAGCGACGTGGCCACGATGCTCAGCCGGTCCGGGCTGGTAGCCCCACTCGACCTGAGCAAAATTCCAAATTATAGCGAGCTTTCCCCTACCCTTACTTCCAAGCCGCTGGTCAAGCAAAACGGTAAGGTCTACGGCGTGCCCCTGACCTGGGGCCCCAATCCGCTGCTCTACGACATCGGGGCCATCTCCAGGGCGCCCGAAAGCTGGGCCGACCTTTGGGATCCCAAATTCGTTGACAAGCTCGCGTTCTGGGATGACCTTTCCACCATGTACATGGCGGCGCAGGTACTCGGATTCGGTAAGCCCGATCCAACCGCCATCTACAACTTGAGCGACGAGCAACTGGAGCAAGTGAAACAGAAGCTCATCGCGCTCAAACCGAATATCCGTAAACTTTGGACCACCGGCGGAGAGCTAACCAACCTCTTCCAAAACCACGAAGTCGTCGCCGCCATGGGTTGGCCGCTGGTGACCAACCAGCTGCGCAGGAGCGGTATCCCTGTCGAGGAAGAGATTCCCTCCGAAGGCACCACCGGGTGGATCGATCACCTGATGATCACTTCATCGAGCGAAAATAAGGAGCTCGCCTACCAGCTTCTGAATTACCTCATTTCCGCCCAGGCACAGAAGCAGCTGGCCGACGTGACCGGCTATATTCCGGCCAACCCGCAAGCCGCCCTGCTGATGACCGCGGACCAACGCCGCAGCTTGCATCTGGACGACCTCAATAATTACCAGCGCCGCATCGTTTTCTGGCAAGACGTGCCGCGCCGCGCGAAGTACACCGAGATTTGGAACGAAGTGAAGGCCAGCCAATGAAAGGCGCAGCATGAGTGGTGCCGTCTTCCTGCGCCTGGAGAGCGTGGGCAAACGCTTCGGCGAGCACACCGTGCTCGCATCCATTTCGTTGGACGTAGAGCAGGGCGAATTTCTCACTCTGCTGGGCGAGAGCGGCTCCGGCAAAACCACATTGCTGCGTATTCTGGCCGGCTTTGAAGAGGCTACCTCGGGACACATTCTGCTCGACGGCCAGAGCCTCGATGCTATGCCGCCTCATCGCCGTCCCATTCATACCGTCTTCCAGAGCTACGCGCTCTTTCCCCACATGAGCGTTTTTGACAACGTGGCCTATGGTTTGCGAGTGCGCGGCTGTGCCCGCGCCGAGATCACTTCGCGGGTCAACGAGGCACTGGAAAAGGTCCGAATGGAAGCGTTCGCCAGGCACTTTCCGCGGCAGATCAGCGGAGGGCAAAAGCAGCGCGTGGCGCTGGCCCGGGCGCTGGTCAATCGCCCCCGTCTGCTGCTGCTCGATGAACCGCTCTCCGCGCTCGACGCCAACCTGCGCCTGGAGATGCAACGCGAGCTCAAGCTGCTGCAGCGCGAAGTTGGCATCACCTTCATCTTTGTTACCCACGACCAGAACGAGGCACTGGCCATCTCCGACCGCGTGGTGCTGCTGCGCCACGGCAAGGTGGAGCAATGCGGCAGCCCGCGGGCCATCTACAACACACCGCGCACTGCCTACGCGGCATCCTTCCTGGGCAAGAGCAACCTGGTCACCGGCGTCGTTCGCCAGGGAGTGGCGGACTGCGGAGCCTTCTCCGTGCCAGTGAAGCTGCCCGACGGCCCGATCACGTTTTCTCTACGCCCGGAATGCATTGCACCCGCCGGGCAAACCGGAGAGCAACTGGTGCAATTTGCCGCAGAGGTAGTTGCAGAACAGTTTCACGGCGCCGACTCTTTGCTATCCCTGCGCTGCGCGAGCGGCATGGAGCTGTCAGCGCGCGTAGCCGGGCCGCTCAGCAACGGCGGAGGCTTCGCCTTTCAGGCGACAGACCTGGTCCCATTGGAGCAGGAATAATGCGCAGCGCACGCATCTCCGCATGGCTGGTGGCCTTTCCGCCCTTCGCCTGGATTGCTCTCTTTCTCTTTACCCCTTACTGTCTCCTCTTCTGTTACAGCTTCTGGAGCTTGGACGCCAACCAGCAGTTGCTCCACCACGCTACCTTGGCCAACTATCTGCACCTGGCGACCACTCCGCTTTATGTCACTGTCATTCTCCGTTCCATGCGCATCGCCTTTTCCGTGGTGGTGCTCTCGCTGCTGATCGGCTATCCGCTGGCATGCTTTCTCGTTTTTCAGGCGGGCAAGTACAAGCGAATTCTCTATCAAGCCGTCATTATTCCGCTGTGGATCAGCTACCTGGTCCGCGCGTACGCGTGGAAGGTCATCTTCGGCAACGAGGGCGTGATGAATACCCTTTTGCTTTGGGCTCATGCCATCCGGCACCCTTTGGGCTTTCTCTTGTACAGCCCCTTCGCCGTGATCGTGACCCTGACCCACATCTATGTGCCGTTCGTGGTGCTCCCGGTGGTGGCATCGCTCGAAAAGATCCCCCATGAACTGCTCGAGTCGTCAAGCGACCTGGGCGCTACCGCGTGGCAGACCTTTACCCGCGTCATCCTTCCCCTCTCGCTACCCGGAGTTCTCTCCGGCGCGACCTTCGCCTTTCTGCTCAGCTTTGGAGACTTCCTGGCCCCGCTGCTCCTGGGTGGGCCAAGCAGCGTGATGATCGCCAACATCGTCGCCAACCTCTTCGGTGCGGATTACAACTGGCCCCTGGGTGCGGCGGTTGCCGTACTCATCCTGGTGATGGTGCTTGTCATTCTCACCATCACGCAAAGGCTTGAGCGCCGCTGGAGGGTCGCGTGAAGGCGCTCTCCACCAGCTTCGCCTGTGCCGCGTATGGCTTTCTCTACCTGCCCATCGTGGTCCTGATCGTTTACTCCTTCAACCTTGATGGCGTGGGTGGTTTCCCACCCCAACACTTGACCCTCAATTGGTATCGCATCCTCTTTGACGACTCGGCCATGTGGACCGCGGTGGCCAATAGCGCCATCGTCGCCTTGTCCACCGTAGTTTTATCCATGTTGATCGGATTTCCCGCAGCCTATGCTCTCGACCGTTATTCATTCCCCGGCAAGGCAGCCTTTCAACGGTTGGTGTTGCTGCCGCTGATCGTGCCCGGCGTAATCACCGGCATCTCTCTCTTATTGCTGACCGTCAGCGGTGGATTTCATCTCAGCCTGGTGACCGTGATTCTCGGCCACTCCACCGCCCTGACCGCCGTGGCGGCGACCGAAATCCTAGCCGGCTTGGCCAAGCTCGATCGCTCGCTTGAGGAGGCCTCTGCGGATCTGGGGGCCAGCCGGATGCAAACCCTGGTGCGGATTGTCCTGCCCGGCCTGCGAACCTCTCTGCTCGGCACCGCGCTCCTGGTCTTTACCCTTTCCATGGACGAGATTGCCGTTACCTTCTTCCTCATCGGTAGGGAAAACACTTTGCCCCTGGAAATCTGGTCACGCCTGCGGCGCGGCGCAACCCCGGAGATGAACGCCATTGCGACCCTTATTTTCTTGTTCTCAGTTATCACCATCTTTCTGTCACAATGGCTGACAACGCGCCAACCCGAACACGCCACCTGATTGAGAACGATCCAACCTCCTGAGGGTATTCATGAATTGGACTGACAAAGAACTGGGCATGGACAGAGCCATTACCCGGCGTGACTTTATGCAGGGCGCGGCCATGGCTATCGCCGCCGCGGCCACCCCTTCCACCTCGCTCTTTGCCTCGCAGGCGGCCGAGGCACAAAACGCGCCCGGCTATGATCCGCCGGCGGCCCACGGTCTGCGAGGCAGCCACCCCGGCTCCTTTGAAGTGGCTCATCGGCTGCGCGACGGCAGCTTCTGGCCTAACGCCGGACAAGCTGAAAGCACCGCCGAAAGCTACGACCTGATCGTGGTGGGGGGCGGCATCAGCGGTCTCTCCTCTGCGCGCTTTTTTCACCAGGCTGCCGGTAAATCGGCGCGCGTGCTCATTCTGGAGAACCACGACGATTTCGGGGGGCATGCCAAACGGAATGAATTCGAGGTGGACAAGACCTTCATGCTTGGCTTTGGAGGGACTTACTCGATCGAGAGCCCGGCTCCCTATAGCCCGGTAGCGAAAGGCCTGATCCGCGATCTCGGCATCGATGTCCCCTCCTACGCGAAATACAACGACAAGAAGCTCTACCCCTCGCTGGGGATGAAACAGACGATTTTTTTCGATCGGGAAACCTTCGGAGCCGATAAGCTCGTCGTCAGCCCTGAACCCAGGCATCGCAAGAACAGAACCGCGCTTGACCCTGTCATTTGGCAGGAGTTCGCCGCGCAGGCTCCGCTCAGCGACAAGGCCAAGGCCGATCTGAAACGCCTCTATCTGCTCGACGAAGATCTGATGCCAGGTCTCTCATCCGATCAGAAGAAAGCGAAGCTGGCGCGCATCAGCTACACCAATTACCTGCTGAACCTGGTCAAAGTGGATCCTAAAGTCGTTGCCGTGCTGCAGGCTTATCCGCAATCGCTTTATGGCACAGGGATCGACGCCGTCTCGGCGCAGGATGCGTGGGGATTGGGCCTGCCCGGCTTCGACGGACTGAAGTTGGCGCCGGGCGCTGGGCCGGGTATGGGCCGGGACTCGATCCCCAACGAAGCGGCTGAAGAATTTTTCTTTCATTTCCCCGATGGCAACTCATCCATCGCTCGACTGCTGGTGCGCTCGCTCGTGCCTGACGCTGTGCCCGGCCATACGGCGGAGGATATTGTCACCTCCCAGGTCCGCTATGATCAGCTCGATCAAGCCGGCGCTCCGACCCGCATCCGCTTGAACAGCACCGTGGTGAAAGTGCGCCATGATGGCGACCCAGCCAGCGCGAAAGAAGTAGAGGTAACCTATGTGCAGAAAGGAAAGCTATATACCGTAAAGGCCTCCCACTGCATTCTGGCCTGCTGGCATCCGGTGATTCCCTACCTCACCACCGAATTACCGGCGGCACAACTGGCGGCGCTCCGATCGGCAGAGAAGGTGCCCATTGTCTACACCAACGTAGCCCTCAAAAACTGGGAGAGCTTCGTTCGCTTGCAGACGGCGAACATCTATGCGCCAGGATCCTATTTCACCGAGGTCAGCCTCGACCATCGCGTCAGCATTGGTAACTACCACTGCACCAAGAAGCCGGACGAGCCGATCGTGCTGACCATGAACCACTATCCCTGCTCTCCTGGCCTGCCGGCGCGCAGCCAGCACCGTGCCGGGCGGGCTGTGCTGTATACAACCTCATTCGAGACCTTCGAGAGAAATATCAGGGAGCAGCTGATGCGCAGCATTGGCCCCGGCGGATTCGATCCCGCGCGCGACATCGCTGCGATCACGGTAAATCGCTGGCCGCACGGCTACGCCTATCAATACAACTCCCTTTGGGATCCGTTCTGGCTGGAAGGCGGCCCGTTGCCTTGCGTCGAAGCACGCAAACCCTTTGGACGAATAGCCATCGCCAACGCCGATGCCGACGCCTACGCCTACACCGACTGCGCAATCAACCAGGCCTATCGGGCCGTCCACGATCTTAAGCTGACGCCCAGCTAGTTGAGGGGGGCGGTGGCTTTTATCCGGAGTGGCTATCGGGATGGAGGAAACCGCAGGTCCCTCAGGCAAAGTTCACACGGCAGCGACCGGATGCCCAGGCCAAGCCTTCCCCCGCGACACAAACCCTGCCAGGATGAGATACAACAACAACCCGATAGGTCCGAACAGAAACGTAAGCACAAGGCATGGAAGGACCAGCAAAAAAGGAACGTGATTACTCCGCGCATCCCGCACTTGCCAGCTGCCTATAAAGAGATCGAACGCAAGATAATGAACCCATCCGGCCAGCACCAGCCACCGGTCCGTAAATAGCAGCATGACGTTGCTTAGCGAGTTGAATCCTCCCCGATGGCCACCCCAGTGAGTGAAGATAAGCACCAGGTAAACCCCGCATAGCAGCGCCGGCACCAACAGACCTGTTATCAGCGAAGAGATCACCCGCGATGCGCGCGGAGACCATCCCGTAACCACCAGCAGAACCCAACCCGCCAGCGCCGTGCTATTGCAAAGTCGAAAGAGAGAATCCGCGTTCATGCCATGCCTTTCTTACCTCGAATTACAACTAGAGCAACCGTTGTAAGCACCACCCAAGCAGTAAAGCTCGCCCAGGACAAGCTATCAGGTTGCGCAATCGACTGCCCCCGGAACGCCTGCCACAAAATCAGCCCGAACAGCGCCAGGTAGCTCGCGGCTACTGCAAAGATGAGATTACGCTGAGTCCGGTCGTCTCCGGCAAAGCGCCGCCGGCCAATCCACCACGCCAAGAGCGGAAGCACCTGCAAACCATGCATGCCCACGAAATGGGCGACCCGCAGATCGCCATGATCCGCACTCCATCCAGTGACCGGCAGCCCGGGCCCGCCATCAGGAGCACCCACCGTGTGCGCCCCCACAGTCGGAAGCCGTCCGGTTACATGCGCCTGCGCCAGTTGCTGCGAGTTCGGCACCGTCATCAAGCCCCCCGACCCTGTCCCGACCAGCGCCAGCACCATCCCCAAACGCAGCGACCAGCCCCAGGCAGGCGAAGCATACGGTTGGCGGAACAACACAACCGTGAGCAACAACATCGCCAACCAGATGCAGAGGATGCTCAACCCCATCACCGCCCACACAGCAGCATCAAGTGGAGTGCCCACGTTGAAATGGCTGGCCGTGCCCCGCGCCGCCTGCATATCGATCAACGCGATCTCAATCGCCAAACCGAGCGTTAGCGCAGTGTCCAACGCGCGCGTGACCCGCGGCCAGATCCGCGTCGATGCGATACAAAACGCAAAGCTCCACGCGGCGATCATGGTGGAGAGCGCAAACTTCGCGGGTTTGAGCCATGCCGGCGCGCCGGTAATCACTCGCCGATCCACCATTAGGCCGCACAGGGTGAACACCAGGTCGGCCGCCATAACGAACCCGAGGATAGTGAGCCCGGGCGCTGCTGCGAATAGAACCGAAAACCGATGCTTCATGTGAAAGAGATTAACATAAATGTTAAACAGATTCACATTTGTGTAAAATAATCGGTAAGGACTCCAACTTTGAAAGCCAAGCGCCCCTATCATCACGGAGATCTGCGGGCAGCCCTGATGACCGCCGCGCTCTCACTCATCGACGAACACGGCGTGAAGGGTCTTGCCTTAAGCGACGCGGCGCACCTCGCGGGAGTCAGCGTAGCCGCTCCCTATCGTCACTTCAAAGACAAAGGGGCGTTGCTGGCGGAAATCGCAACCGAAGGTTTCGCCATGTTTCGCGATGCGCTTGCACGCGCCGCCAAGACCCACCCGGATGACAAGGTGAAGCGCCTGGTGGAGATGGGTGTCGCCTACGTCGACTTCGCCTTACAGCACCGCTCCCATTTCAAGGTGATGTGGGAGGGTGGGGTCGACAAAGCAGACTACCCGGAAATGCAGCACACCGCCTCCCAGGCATATCTCCTGTTGGAAGAAGCAGCGAGGGACCTTCATCCGCGAGCCCACCTCAACCGCCAGCAAGCCCTGGTCACGGCCGCCTGGAGCGTAGTCCACGGCTACGCCATGCTGACCCTCGAAGGGGAACTCCCCGCCCATGGAACAGAACAAAATGCCAGGAACCTGTTGCGCCAGTCGCTCCATCTCCTGCTGGACCAATTCGCCGCCAAAGCCACCTGAAAAGATTTCATTCGATCAAACGCCGATGCGTGTATAAAGGCTACCAACTCCCTATATCCAAAGGCTCCCAGGCGCAAACGGCATGACAAACTCCGCGGAAGACGCTGCTTGGACTTCCATCGAAGACCTTTTTGACCGAACGCTGGGTAGTCAGCCCTCCGCGTCGCATTTGGCAATCATAAAAAAGGCAGAAAACGAGCGCCCGGAGGTGAAGGAATTCCTCCATCGCGCCTTTCGCCTCATGGCCATCGCCAAAGCGTCGCCGGCGAACATGACACCCACACTCGCCTGGATGCTGGGGGTCATGATCCCCGGGCTGCTTCCTGGGGCGTGGGGAAATGTCGTTCCTCCATTCACCATTGAGGACCGCCACCAACGGATCAATGCCTACCTCGCCGCAAACCCCTGGGGCCCATTTCCGGAGGATACTGTTCTACTGGAGATGGGCTGCGGATTCCCCCCACAAACGGCGCTCGATGCCGCGCGTGATTTTCCTCATTGGCAGGTGATTGGCGCTGACCTCCAATTCGATCCCTACGTTCTCCACGACGCTGACGGCAACTATGCGTGTATGGATTCCGAAGGAGGCGTCCGCTACTTTCACCCCAACGCCAAGAATCCTGCAAACTTCTTCTTGCTTTACGGGGACAAAACGTCCACCTTCCAACGCTTTCGCGCCACCTTTACTGCGCTGCGCGAAAAGCTGCCGCCCTCCCACAACGGTGAGTGCGTATCCATCGAGCACGATGGCGCACGGCTGGTGCGCCATCCCATCAGAACCTACGAACGCGAGAATCTCAGGTTGATGCAAGCCGGCCTGGGCGAAGAAACACCGCCGGCCAACATCATTCGCGTCTTCAATGTTCTCTTCTATTTTGATGCCGCCTTCCGCAGTCGCGCGGAGCAGTGGGCACTGCACACCCTGCAGCCGGGAGGGCTTTTCCTCTGCGGTGCCGATGGCAACCAGACCCTCGAGGCACGTTATTCTGTCTACCGCAAAGAGCACGGAAACCTGGTTCCCAAAGAATTCGCCTTCAGCCTCGACAACCTTCGCCCTTCCGCGGTCATGCCCTGGTTTGCCCTCCACAACGATGAGAAGGAAACCTTTGCCCTAGCCAACCTGATGGGGGTTCTTCGCTCCGATGAGGCATTCCGCCTCGACTATGACGCTCGTGTGGATGAGCTTCTGGCCGAGAGCAGGATGCTGGTCCGTCAGGAAGATGGCTTCCTGGCGGCGCCGCCTGACCAGCTCGCCGTCTCCGAATGGCAGCCGATCTATCTCGCCATGCAAAACAAGCTGCAGCAGGAAGGTTTCGCGGACCGCGCGGTCTCCATACTGAATCGCGCCGGCTACCACGCCTGGATAAACCCCGTGGGCCACGTAGCCGTGGACCCACAGGGCATTGCTTCCTTTTGATCTACCGAACGCAACTACTCCGGCTGGGGAACCAGGCGGATATACGGCTTGGGTGACTTCCAGCCGCCGGCGTACTTCTGTTTGGCTTCCTCATCGGTAACCGAAGGCAGGATGATGACATCTTCCCCCGGCTGCCAATCCGCCGGCGTGGCTACCTTATGCTTGGCGGTAAGCTGCATCGAATCGATCACCCGCAGCAATTCCGGAAAATTGCGGCCAGTGGTCATGGGATAACTCAACTGCAGCTTGATCTTTTTATCCGGGCCGACAATGAAGACCGTGCGGACGGTGGCATTGTTCGCGGCCGTGCGCCCTTCAGAAGTCTCTCCTGAATCGGCGGGCAGCATGTCGTACAGCTTGGCCACCTTCAGCTCGGTGTCGCCGATCATGGGATAGTTCACCTTGAAGCCGCCGGTCTCCTCGATATCCACGGCCCACTTGCCATGGCTGCTCACCGGGTCAACGCTCAGGCCAATCACCTTGGTATTGCGCTTGGCAAACTCCTCCTGCAGTCCCGCGACGCTCCCTAATTCCGTGGTACAGACCGGGGTAAAGTCCTTGGGGTGAGAAAAGAGGACTGCCCAGCCATCGCCGATCCACTCGTGAAAGTGGATCGTGCCCTGCGTTGTTTCGGCGGTAAAGTCGGGAGCTGTGTCATTAATTCTGAGGGACATTCGTGCGTCTCCTGCAATCGCTTGCGTTTTTCTGGGGTTTTAGGGCACGCCTGCTCGGCGCCCGCGACGATTTTAACAGGCCCGTCGGCCCCCCCTCGGGCTGCGCCGGCGAGATTGGCTCCCTCCGCGGCTAAAGCCGGAGTCTATTGGGGTGATTCATGTACGACCTGAAGGTCGTACCCTTTAAAAACTCTGCGTCGAGGAGAGCTGGCAGGGTTTTCCTGGTTGAGAAAGAGCTGATTATCCGCCCCTTGAGGCGTGCCAGGGAACGACGGCCCTGGGCGGAGGTTGGGTTTCAGGAATGCTATGTTCGCGTCCTGGCGGCGCTCTAAGTCCTTTGTTTCACGAAGGTGCTCAAATTTTTATTTTCCCGCCCCCATAAGCTGCTTAGGGGATTGGTTTTTCATTTTCGCATGCACGTCTGCCGTCCCATGTGCGGCGGGTTTTTGGGTGAAGCATTTCGAGTTATTCGGGCTCTTAGCTAAGACGGTAGTACGGATTCGTCCGGGCGTCCAGAGCGGTTGAAAATAAAGATGCGGATGCAGGGTGGGTAAACTGCTATGTACCGTTAACGCAAGGGTAACCTCCCCTCTATGTGCGGGTACGAACGGCAGTTACCGATTCCAAAAAAATCTCTAGCTGAGGGTCTGCACCATTTACTGTGGCATCGGCCTGGTTTAGCCTGACGCTTGTTCCGACAAAAAGGTTTACCTCCCCCGCAGAAAAATTTTCGGGAGCTGAACTTTTTGTTCGACAGAAACTCGTCTCAGGCCGGAGAAGACACTGAGCTCAGTCGGGTTATTTGGTATCGATAAGTCAGCAGCCGATTGCCTTGACCTCGATCGGCGGAGAACCGGCCCTCTGCGGGATGGTTGCCAACGGAGCACCGATGTCCTCATCGGAGTGGGAAAGCTGCGGCCGTTCCTCCAACAGATCCATGAGCTCCGTCTGCGCTGCGGTCAACAGGACGACCTCACCACCGATCCTGAATATTTCATCACTGCCAACACCGCCAGATTTACCAGAGTGGCTGCCGTTCTCATCCGCCGGGATCACCAACTCGAAGCCTGTGTCTACTTCGTCGAGCACTGCATCCTTGGGATTGGCCGTGGGATATTGAACGGAGGCGATCCCGCCGGTGGGTGTCTGATGGCGGGTCCCGAAGACTTCCGGGTGGAATATGTCCATTTGGCGGCCCAGGCCCTGCTGCAATCTCCGCGCATCCACGGCGTAAACCTGCGGATAAGCGCGCTCTTCGATCACTGTGTCGAACGCATGGGACCTGAGAGCCGATACCGCAGCTTCATCGCCAGAGACGCAGCGCGCAAGCTTCCGCTGGAAGGCACGTATCCCGGGATGCTAGCCGCGATGGGGCCGCGCACCCGCAGGAGCCTGGCGGCCAAGCGCCGGCTGCTGGAACACGCCAAGCATATCGAATTCCTACCCATGCTTGAGCCGGGCCAGGCGCTCGAAGCCATGTTGAGGCTTCGCACGAGGGTGTTGCCTCATCGATTCGTGAAGTTCTACCGTGCCCGCTACCGGCTGCTGTGCGAAAGGCCAGACTTTTTCTGTATGGCGATGCGTCTTCCCGACGGCACCTGGTTGAGCCTGCTCAGTGGCTGGCGTCGCGATCGGGTGACCTATGTCGATTTGCAGATGAACGACCGCCACTACAAGAAGGAATCGCTCTCCGCTGTGATGCGCTGCTTTATGTTGGAGCACGAGATCGCACGCCAGCAGCGGCTCGTTGACTTCGTGGGCGGCACCTCCCTGTTGTTGAGAAGATACTGCCGCCCCATCGAGCCCCGCACCGACATTTTTCTATGGCGCCCTTGCCTGCGTGCCGCCCTCTGCAAAATGCTGCTTCCGCTTTTCAAACGGGAGAGTATCTACGAACGTGTAAAGCCAACAAATTTATAATCCAACCACGACCGTGCTGGAAGACAGGAGAATCCATCTGCCAGCTTGCCTAAGCAAGTGGTTACTACTTCTGTTGCAAGGGTACCCATCGATGATCTTGGGGAAGGTAGCTCAACTACGTCAAGAACTCTTAACAGGGCTCGAACAGGCAACCACCCAAGGTTTAAAACTGCGTTATCCACATAGTATTGAATTCGACGCTAAGCCAGCGGACTATACTGCGGACTTGCATCAGCCGGAGAAGTAAAATGAGCCCAGCTGGCCTATTCCTTATCGATAAGGCAGTATCTGATCTTCCCGCCTCCTCGAAAGAAACGGTAGGCCCCACCTTCGACAGCCGCGAAAGAACTACGGATGTGATAATCGGTGAGCGAAACCTGCGGAGCCTTATCTCTGCGATTAACGACCTTCGCTTGCGGTGCGGTCAGCAGGATGACCTCTTAACGGACCCGCGGTATTTCATTGCTGCACACGCCCAAAATCGGCGAGTGGCTGCTGTTCTCATTCGCCATCATGTGCACCTCGAAGCCTGCGCCCTCTTCTACGAACATTACAAGTTCGGGATAGGTCTCGGCATAATGCGCGGCGGAAGCTCCATCGGCGAAAATCTCGTAGCCGGCCCCGAAACGTTTCGCTTGCAGTATCTCCAGCTAGCGGCGCAAGCCCTCCTGCAAAAACAGAGAATCCACGGCGTGGCAATCAGCGTCAGGGCCTCCGTAGACCACTGTATCGAGGTCATGGGCCCTGAGCAGCGATACCGCACGTTTTCGGGCACGAATATACAGCACAAGCTTCCGCTGGAAAGTACTTACCATGCAATGCTAGCCGGTATGGGCCCTCGCACTCGGCGCAGCCTGGCGGGAAAGCGAAGAAAGTTGGAAGAGAACGCGCATGTCTCCTTCTTGCCATCGCTAGAACCCGCCCAGGCGCTAGAGGCCATGTTGATTCTTCAGCCCAGATCCATGGAAAAACGAGTCACCAGGTTCTATCATGCCCGCTATCGGCTGCTTCAACAATTCCCCGAATTTTTCTCTATGGGCATGCGCCTTCCTGACGGCACATGGCTGAGCATCCTGAGTGGCTGGCGCAGAAATCGCGTCACTTATATCGACTTGCAGATGAACGACATGCATTTCAAGCAGGAATCCATCTCCGCCGTCATGAGGGCCTTCATGTTGGAACACGAAATCGCGCGCAAGCAGGAACTCGTCAACTTCGTTGGAGGAACGTCCTTATTGCTCAAACGATATTGCCGGCCGATCGAGCCATGCACCGATGTTTTTTTTTGGCGGCCTTGCCTTCGGGCTACCCTCGCCAAGGCGGTGATCCCGACTTTGAAACCGCGAAGTTTCTACACACTCGTAAAGGCCAGTGCCGGCAATCGCAACTCGCGAGACGTCAACGAAGACTCTCGGATCGCTCGAGGGAACGAGACTTCGCAAGCACTAGAGCATACATATCCTCTAATCGGTCGATAACTACATCCCAAGAAAACTCGGCCTTTACCCTGCTCCTATTATGAGTTCCCATACTCGCGCGCCGTAGCGGCGAAGACAGAATCTCTTGCAAGGCAGAGGCAAGCTCCTGGACATTCCCTGGTTCCACTTTCAGAGATCCATCGTCATCAAGCAGTAATCCGAGGCCGCCTGCTCGGGTGCCAACCACAGGTCTACCGCACGCCATGGCCTCCAGCGCGGTCATCCCAAAGGGCTCCTCAAAGGATGGCAAACAGTAAACCGTGCTCGCATTAAGCACCTTCGGGACGGCGTCTCGGGAGATCTTACCGAGGAACTCTATTCGCGCGGCGGCCGGGCTCCGAATCGCTCTCTCACGCACCTCGACTTCGTCCGGGCCGGTTCCAGCAATCAGTAGAACGCACCGTGGATCCGATTCCGCCACAAGTTCGAATGCCTCGATCAACCAAAGAATTCCCTTCCGTCTCGTCAAATTCGCCAGAAATAGAATCGAAATCCTAGACTCATGCGAGCTCTCTGTCGGCTGGAACGCTTCCGTATCGATCCCGTAGTTGAGAGTGCGCACCTTCCGGCGAACCTCCGCATCGGCGGGTATTAGCTCCAGACTCTTATCCGTTGGAATCAAAATCAGCGATGCGTCCTCCAGCTGACGGTGAAGAATAATGTCCCTGAGCTTTAGCGCCAACCTTCGGCTATACGACGGGCCTTTCTCTGATGAGTCGCGAATCCATTCCTCCGGGATATGCGGTGGTATTGGTCCGAGTACGATCGGCACGCCGCAACTCGACAGAAAGAGGCTCATGCCTGGTATAACGGGGTTAAGCTGGTGAATCAGGTCGAAAGAAAGACGGCGTTGTAAACGCCGCAACAGAGTCCTCACCCGAATGGCATATTCAAGCCTGTTCAGAGGTGATGGATTTACCGTCGACGTACGCGTAAACGATCGTATTGAGTGAAGATAGACGTTGGACGGCATTGATCTCCTTAGGCTCATGATCGGCACAGCCACGTGGAGCTCATGACCACGCCGCGCTAGTCTTTCGATGTATTGGAACGCGAGAAGACCGTCCCCGTGAGGCTCTGAATCGGTCAGGAAATGCGAGGGGTGCGAGATAAAAATTCGGAGCGAGCGGTTTCTCATCCTGTTGTAGTTTCGTTCAGCACCGCGCTATACGTCGAAGGTCAACCTCGCCCAAACTCCGACAAAAAGCCAGAACAGAAGTCCCCCTTGCCGATAAACAACATCGCCGCTAATTATCTGAGTTATGGACGAAAGCGCAATCGCGGCTGCAGCAACACGATGCCTCGAGAAGCTCCTAAGGCCTACGATCAGATGCACCGTCAAAGTTGCTAGAGCCGAAAGGTAACAAAGCGCGCCAGGCCATCCAAGCATGTAGAAGAGCAGCAAAAGACTACTATCTATTGGGTGGCCGTGTATTTCGGTCACGGTATCAAGGCCCTCACCCATCGGCGTTGTGGCGATGCGGCCTAAGAGGTAGTGGTACACCTCTTGTCTTTCGATGGCGCTCTCGTCATTTCTAAGGCTCAAAAACGATGCAAAGCGCTGCTTTACCTCTGCCATCTGCGGCAGTTGTCGCAGACATGTAACCAGCACACCGGCGATGAGGATGAGCGACCAGGTACCTTTCCAGGAAAGACGTGCACGACAGCCAGCTGTTAACGCCACCCAGCCTATCGCAGTTTGGGCCCAAGCGGCGCGCACAAGTGTTAAGAGCAGAGTGCCATAGCCGGTAAACGCGATGAGAGCAGCTCCAGCCGAGCCACAAGCTGCCAGCCAAATCAGCGCGGCACTCAACATAACCGCCAACGGGCCCGGAGCGTTCATCGTGCTCCAAACCCTGATCCCCATCGGCTCCGGTTGCCCAAAGCTTGGGGCGACGGAACTGGCGCTTATCTCCTTTAGCCAGTAGGTATCCCAGGGCGGTGCAACCACAAATTGGTAGGCGCCGTAAACCGACATGAGCAGGACACCCCAGAGAAAGGTTCTGGTAAGCACCCGGCCTAACAAGTCACGCTCCCTAATCGACGCAGCAAAGACGCATAGAACAATCGGAGCGCTCCATGTCGCGGTCGCAAGGAGTACATTCGCGCCAGGACGCCGGATCATCCCTATTCCGGCGCCGAAGGCGATTCCGCCGAGAGAGAGTAACGCAGCGATGCGAATCAGGGGTGCCGCAATGACGAGCCTACGCCGCAGGTCGATGCCGGGAAGCAGAGTAACGAGTAAGGGCGCCAGCAAGATCATGCTCTGCTCCTGGTATGACGCCCTCCAGTCCACCGCCCGGCGCAGCAAAGGCGCCAGCATGTACATCCACAGCACAAAAGAAGCGTAGTAGCTCTCGTTTCGCTTATAGATCCTATATCCTACGAAGACGGCGGCGGCCGGAAATAGAGGACGAAGCAAAGGCGGCTTAACCGAGAGTAAGACAAGCGTCAGTGTGACAAAAGGCACGACCGCCTGCATCGCGTGAGCGAAATCGCCTCCGTTGTAGGACGTGCGGGTCGAACCCCGCGGCTGCACATCAAGAGCCGGCGTGCTCATCGAGAATTCTCAATCGGCCGCTGCCCTTTAGAGCGAACGAGGCGTTTAAGCGCACCTGTCTGGAAACTCTCACGCATCAGTTGCACATCACGCATTTGCGGGAATCTTTTTGCTAACCGAACATAACAGCCCAGTAGTAGTAACAACCGGAGCAGGGCAGTACTCAAGAGTGCCACGCCAGCCCCGACTGTCCCGAATCTAGGAACCAGAAACAGAAGTAGCGGAACAGTCCCGGCCAACCCCACTGCCTGCAAAACCGTGACTGTTCCGGGTCGGCCCATCGCCATAAAAGACTGCGACATCAGCGTGGTTATACCGGATAAGATTGCCTCGGCGGTAAGGAGCTGAAGCAGCGTCGCTGCAATAACGTATTCGGGTCCGTACAACAATTTCAGGAGAGAGCTACCGAAAAGCCAAAGCAACGCCGCCCCCGGAACCGCCAACGCAGTTGTGGCAACAGTCATGCCCGCAGTCGTTGTGAACGACTGACGTGCAGTCATGCCGATGCATTTCGGAAAGAGAACGGCCGCAGCGGCCTGGTACACAGAGTTCAGTGTTCGCGAGAGGCTGAGTGCGACAACATACCTTCCCATATCCGCGGCGCTGATCAAGCCCACGACCAATGCCTGATCTACAGATTGCGACAGGGTCCCACAAAGGTCGATTCCATAGGATCGAAGCCCATAACTGAGGAGATGACGGGATGATGCAGCAAAGCCGCGAAGGTTCCAGCCAAGCTCCCGGCTCAACCGGAGAAACATCCACGTAACAACCGGAACACCCGACAATACATAGCTCAGTGCTGCGGTCAGTTCTGTCAGGTGATGGAAGCGCCACAGGAGAAACAGGGCAACCATCGTCTGTACTGGGGCTAAGACCCACGTGCCTGCAGACGCCCCAAAGTTCCCGAGCGCTTCAAACGCAGACCTAAACACCAGCATCAGTATGCTCACCACAGTAAAGATCATGAGCCACTGTGCCCACCGTACCACCTGATGGTTGTAGTTAGAGAGCCAAAACGGCAGCACTAAAAAGCCACCGGCACATGCCCCCGTGCCGATCAGGATCGCCAGAACAGTGGCCGCGGTAAACAAACCCGCCCTGTCCGCTGTTCTAGCTCTGCTAACCTGATATACCAACGCACTCGGCAGTCCAAACGTCAGCACCCCCGCCAAGAACACTGGCCACATGATCATCGCCGCTAAACCGCCTCGACCTGACGGCCCCAGCGCGCGAGCGGTGATCATCCCGGTGACCCCGCTAAGTAGGATCCAGGCGAGTCGGCTCCCTATGGTCTTTGCGACGGCCGGCGCAGACGTCCTTCGAATAGTCGGTTTGGGGCCATTCGATGCAACTGCCGGAGCCTCATCTGCTATCAGGGAGTGACTCATGAGCCATCTGATCTTTCGATTTCGGAAATCACATCCGTAAGGCCGCGCTCCGATAGCACAGAAACGACCGTCTCCTTAAGGCGCTGGTGGAAAATCTCCATACCAAATTTCGCCGCATGTCGCCTCAACGCAGCTGAATCCCACCGAATGCCCTCAAGGCGCAAAATGCCCGCGGCCAAACTTTCTCCGCTCGGCTCATCAAAAATAATGCCCGTATTCCCGTCTATGACAGTGTCGACAGGGCCGCCTACTCCATACGCAATCACCGGGCGGCCTGAAGCATTCGCCTCCAGCGGGGTAAGTCCGAAATCTTCTTCACCTGGAAGAAGCAATGCTCGGCAATGGGAAAAATGATCCTCTACCTCGGAATCCGGCCTTCTCCCGAGAAACTCTACGGTCGGGCCCGCCATCGCTTTCAGGCGCGCGCGGTCCGGTCCGTCACCGATCACCTTCAGCTTCCGGCCGAGACGGTTGCACGCCTCGATGGCCAAATCGATACGCTTGTAAGCAACCAAACGCGACACAACGAGGTAGTAGCTCTGGACTGAGTCGGAAACACGAAAGCGCTCAAGTTGGATGGGGGGATGCAGTACCAGAGAGTCCCGACCATAGAAACAGTACAACCGCTCTGCCACCGCGGTAGAGTTCGCAATATAAATATCTGGCTGCCTGGAAGCGAAGATATCCCACCGGCGCGCCACGGAAACGAATGCTTTCAGAGAAATGCGAACCAGCGTGCCCCATCGCTCCCGTGCTGAATAGTCGTCCGCCCGCCATATCCAGCGCGGGGGAGTGTGGCAGTAACAGATATGGATCGCATTTGCGGACTTTCGCAGTCCCTTGGCAAATCCGAAGCAACTGGAGAGAACGAAACCATACCCATCTGTTTTAGAGCTGAGCACTGCAAATGGATACAGCGGGACATAATATCGAAACCACCGGTCAAGGCGAGGGAGAGCCTGCATCCACGTTGTTCTTATTCCGCGGCGCCCCATATAAGGAGAGAGTCTGCTTGGCACTGTGATGGTCGAGAGGACATCCGCTCCCGGAAATAACCGCGCCATCGACTCAACAACGCGCTCCGCACCGCCGTTCTGGGCAAAATTCTCGTGGAAGATGCCTATCGTCGTCACGCGGTTTCACCAAGCTGGCTCGCGTGCGACTCGACGATCGCCGTGGATGAATTTATCTGCACGGGGTACGCATGCTTTAGAAAAATTCTGGCTAGCCGCTTCGCATAAATTTTAGGCGTATCTTGCTTCATGAGCGCCAGCCGAGCCGCGGACGCTAATCTCCGGCCCTGCTCTGGATGCTTCTTCGCCCAAAGGATGGTTCGCGCCAACTGCACAGCGTCCCCCGATCGGACCAGCCATGCTGTCCTTCGGTCCGCCAGTAGCTCGGGAACTCCATCGACGGCGAAAGCAACTGTCGGCGTAGCCGCCGACATGGCTTCTAGAAGTATCATAGGAAACGGTTCGTGGCGGGAAGGCAGAACCAGGAGATCCATCGTTTCCAACAGCAGAGGCACGTCGTCGCGCTTCCCTAACATCCGAACGTTTGCCGAAATCCCAAGTTCCTCGATCTTCTGCCTGAGGCTAACCTCGTAGGGCACGTTACACGGAAATAGAGCCGAACCAACGATGAGCAGCAGTGCCTCGGGGCTTGACCGTAGTACCTCTGCAAATGCCTCAACCATGGCGATCTGATTCTTTCGCCTGCAAATCTGCCCCACGCATCCGACCAAGAATCTGCCGGTGGCGCCAAGCTCCGCGCGTAGACGATCACGCTGCTCCCCAGTCGATCCCATTCGGACACCTGCGAAAATATTGTGCAATACGTCCATCTTCGACATGAGACGCCCCTTCCAAACCCCGCCGCAGAAGGTCCGCGCGGTGGCGCGCGAAACGGCGACGAGGCTCGTTCGACGCGACATTGCTGCGAAAGAACGTATCGCCACGGATAAAGGGTGTCGGGGAAGAGTGTCATGTACATGCCACACGATCCCGACATGCATCCCAATCGTTGCTGCACTCGCCACCAAACCCGCGCGAACGCTATTGGCGTGCACCACGTCTGGTTGAAGGGACCAGAGCTTCATGCGCAAACTTCGGATCGAGATCGCGAATGAGCGTGTATATTTTGCAAGTTCAATCGGATTCAAGGTAAAACGGGCCTCAAGTGGGTAACACTCCATGACCTCAACCCCCAAACGAGCTGCTTCGCACTGTAGAGGGCCCGCAGGCGACAACACGATCGACTGCAGGCCCTCGTTTCGAAGCTGCGGAAGCGCGTGAAGGAGTACCCGCTCAGCACCGGCGATCACCCCGGTGTGGTTGTAATGGACGACTCGAAATCTTGTCATAAGCCTTAGTACGCCAACTGCGTGGGATTCAAATACAGGCCGATATTCGCTGCCCTAATAATTCGGTCCATTTTGGCAATCCGATCCTTCGGCACAAGTAGCATGTCGCCTGGTTCGAGCATCAGATCGTGCTCCAGATCCTGCACTTTCTTCACCTTGTGAAGATCCAGGACGTGCACTTCTTCGTCGTCGGCATTCAGCCGCCGGAACACAATGACCTGCGACGACTGAGCTGCCGCATCCATCCCGCCTGCGCTCAGAATGGCCTGTAGCGCCGTGGTCGGTTCATCCATGTCGTAACGTCCAGGGCGCTTCACTTCACCAGCGACTACATAGTAGGGTTTGTGAAACTCCTTTAGCGTGAGCGTAATTTTGGGGTCGTGAAGGCGTTTACTCGCGCGCTGGGTAATCAACTCCGTTGCCTGGCTAAGGGTCAACCCGCTCACCCTGATCTCGCCGGTCGGATCCAGGTTGATAAATCCATCCGGTTCAACGGTCACAGTTTGGTTTAATTCAGGCGTGTACCGGTAAGCCACCTCGAATTTATCCCCACCTTGAATCGTGTAGCGCTGCCGCTCCACGAGACGAGGTTCATGGCTACCCTGTGCTGAAGAAACAGCGACGGTTGTGAATACAAACAATAGCATCAGGATGGATTTCATAAGATTCGTCCTGTCGGGATACAACGCAACTAACTCAGTAAACAATGGATCAACGGGGGCAATGGATAGGTCCGCTTGTTTAGAATGCATCCGGAGAGACGCGATCCGGACTGCTCGATGATGCGTTGCGCATAAAGCACCTGGTCGCGCCTCGTTTCTCCAGCCGCCACGACTAAAAGTAGATCGTCAATCAGAGACGCCAGGTGCCAAAGCCGGCCAGAAGCGGTAACCGCCCCGCAATCCAACAACACGAAATCAAATTGCGAGTCGAGTACCGACATCGCACGTCTCAGATTTCCTTCGGGCGCTGACTCATCGAGACGCGACGCGCTGGTCCCTTCGGCCGGAGACAAGATCCAACGGCCAGGCTGGTCCGTAAACCAGCAATGAGTAAGTAGCTCGGCCGGCGTTAGACGACTAGCTGCAAAAAGATCCAAACAGTCTGCTTGCAGGATGCGCTTGCCCGATCTCGTGGCCAACAGCCTGGCAAGGGTAGCCAAAACGAAAGTCGCTCCATCACCACTCCTGCAACCGATAATCCCTAACACTCTCGCACGGTTGAGTCCTTGACCTGAGGCCTGGAGTTGACCCAGAACCTGTTCGAAACCCTGGCTATTGGCAGGTTCACGCACATCTGAGAATGTCGTAGTCATTCGCGATTGCTCCAGGCGCCAAAGGGGGTTCTGATGCCCCCGCACCTCATCAGTTGGTGGGACGTTGGGAGTAAAATGCAAGTCCGGGCAATCGCGAGAGCCAGAAATTTCGTGAGCTGTCACCGAATCTCTGCATCGGGATCGACCCCAGTGTCGTCAAGCCAGTAAGCGCATCGAGCTCGGCTGGCGAACAGACCGTGTTTCTCCCCAGCTCGCCCAGTGCACAAGAACCGACGGCAAGAAATAGCGCGGTAAACAAGCCTAAGGCAAGGTAAAGAAAGGGCCGTGGCTGCACCGGTATCGACGACGCAGACGGCTTGGCCGCGAAAGCAACATTCAGCACTCGATCTTTGTCCAGAGCGTCATCCACCGCCGCTTGATCGCGTTTCTGTATCGCCAAGTCCAGGTTCCGTTGCGCCTCTGCCACACGTTTCTGCAAACGATCGAATTCTGCTGACTGCTCCTCCAGTTGGTTCAGCTGGGCGATATAACTCTGCTTTTGCGCGTCCACCGAGCGGCGCTGTGCCGCAATGGCCGAGGTTGCTATCTGCGCCTTGGCCAACTGGGTTTTTAACTCCAGGCTCAGCGGGTTGATATCGCTCGTCGTTTCAACGGCATTGGCACTGCGGAGTTGCGCCAGTTGCTTCTGTACCGTGCTGATCTGCTGCTCAACTTCCTGAACAATGCGTTCGGTTGGCTCGTAACCCGTCAATAAACTCGTACGTTTATTTTCCAAATCCACTAACTTCGACGTCAGCACCTCGACTGCCTGCTGGTTAGGAGTGGATCGATTCTGCGTGATTATCCTCTCCGGGTACCGCGCGAGCTCGTCATCGGTCGTTTGCGCTCGCCGTCGCTCCTCTGCTAGCTCCGCTGCCAGAGTGGCGGACTGCACAGACGAACCTTCAAGCTGCCGAAGCAACGCGGCCTCGTTCTCCCCCACAGATGCGATGCCGGTCGCCACCTTAAATCTGGCAAACTCCTGCTCCGCTGAGGTAAGGTCACGCTCGCTATGCTCCACCAGGCCCGCAAAGAGCTGCTGATGCGTTGGCCGAAGCAATGCAAGCTCTCTCCCAACGAAACTGGACGCAATCGACTGCAGTGTCTGCGTGGCCCTTTCCGGGGACGAGTCCACGTACGAAACATTTAATATGTTGGAATTTCGCACTGGTGCCACATCTAACTTGCGCCCCAGCCTCTCTAGTGCCTTATCTCGAACCAACGCTGGCGAGTTGGGGGCACCCAACTGATCCAGTGCCTGGTTAAGAATGTCACGGCTCCGTAGCAGCTCCGCCTGTGAGTTGACATCGTTATCTGTTATCTCGCTAGTTGTTCTGATCGGTTCTTCGGCTTCGCTACTGATGACGGAGTACTGGCGAGTGTTCAAAACCACCAACTGCATCGTGGCCTCGTAACGTTTGGGCAGAAAAACAATCGCAAGTAAGGTAATCAGCAGCGTCAATCCTGCGATACTGGCGAAACGCAGCGGTCGACGGAAGCACGCCTCAGCGATCGAGCGTAACGAAAGCATCTGAGGGCTCCCGGACGGATGCAACCGCGGGCGCGCGACCGCAGGCGGAGCCAGGTTTAAATTCGCTAACGGACTATGGTCCTCCCGCTGATCGCTTTGCGCCGGAATGCGGAGCACCTGTGCGCTAAGGCGTCGAGCACGAAATGCCTCGTCCCGTTCAACTTCCTGCGTCAGGTCGAAATACTTGCTCATTGCGCGCCCTTCTCGGAGAGTTGTGCCTTTACCGGCAGTTCCGCGACGCCTGTTCCCGAAACCTTCGGGGCGGCTGGGATGCGAATGCTCTGACCAGGCTCGATGTGATCGAGATTGCTCAAGTGGGGGTTAAGTTTATGAATTTCCAGCATAAGCTCCGGATCACATTTTCCAAAGTTGGCCACGCATATCCCGAGCAAGGTCTTTCCTGGCGTCACGCGAACTGTGGTTCCGTCGGCTTCCGGCTCCTGATTCTCGATTGGGGCTGCGTCGGGCGCAGCCGCTAGAATCGGCACTGTGCTATCCGCCCGCACAGTGCCCCCTTCGGAAACGATCGGTTGCGCAAGCGAGTTCGTAGCGGAGGGGACGGTCTGCGGACTCACAATCTTTGTTGGCGGCCCGACTTTGCCAGAGGTCCACCGATGACTCGCAAAGAAGGTCCCACCCAGCGCGAGCAGAAGCGCAGCAGCAACTGCGGCTTTCGGCTTCCATCCCCCAAGCAGGCGTGATGTGCCTTCAGCGGCGAGAAATGCTGGGACCTCAGCGGGTACTCTCTCCTGCCGGACAGCAAGCGCAGTCGTCTTTCGCCACCGATCGAGATTAAGGTCGGCGACCACCTCGCGAACAGTGTCCGCATCGATCGGTTTTCGCCGCAAAGCACAGGCCAGCGATAACGAGTTGAAGCAAAGGTTGTTGATATTGCGGGGAATCCCTTCGCTGTATTCGACGATCACCGCCAGAGCATCTCTGGCAAACAGAGGCGCGTCTAAACTGTAGCCCGCGGTCCGCACTCTGTGTTCTATGTAGAGCGCCGTCTCTTCCGCAGAGAACGGCTTCAGGTGAGCGACGATTGAGACTCGCTGCCGCAACTGCACTAATTCAGGAGAGCCGATCTTTTCCGCCAGCTGCGGCTGGCCGGAGAGAACGATCTGTATAAGCTTTTCTCGCTGAGTTTCAAAATTGGAGAGCATCCGCACCAACTCGAGTACGGAATCGTCAAGGTTCTGCGCCTCATCAATGACTACCACCACCCGTTTGCCAAGCCGATACTGCTCCACCAGAACGTCTTTCAACCGCAACTGCATTTCG
This sequence comes from uncultured Acidobacteriaceae bacterium, assembly GCA_963743365.1. Lineage (GTDB taxonomy): Bacteria > Acidobacteriota > Terriglobia > Terriglobales > Acidobacteriaceae > PALSA-350. The sequence continues at coordinate 230,587 of CAVUQE010000001.1, read as the reverse complement.
ATGAGGGTCCCTTTGATTTCGCGCACACCAAGTCCGGTGAGCAAAGCCCGCAGGAGATCCATCGGAGTACATACCGTCTGGAAGAGGAAAACCGTTCTAGCCTTCTCACGGAGTTGATTCATCGCGTGGTAGAGCAGCGTGGTTTTTCCCAAGCCTGGACTTGCAATCAGTGCGACAAACCCACATCCCGCTTCTATCCCGTATGTGACCGCGGCAAGCGCCTCGCGGTGTGTGGGGCTTAGAAACAGATACTTGGAATCGGGCGTGACTCCGAAAGGGTGTTCCCGGAGATTGTAATAGTCCAAAACCATAATCTACTTACGTAAGCCTCTAGGTACAGCTGCGGTCGCTAAAAAAAAAATCGAATGCCCTTGACAGTCGATGCCCTGGGCATAAAGGGTATCGTTCGACACTGGCCCGCAAGCGTCGCTCGTAGCCTTTTACCTTGATGTTGCGATAATTGCTGAGGGCCGGGGCAGTTGGCAACAGCGCGCTGAGGAAATTGCGGCACCGGCGCAGCACTCTCGATGTTCCTGATGGCTATCTTGGCGCCCTCCCCTCAATGTGCATTACCGTTGATGATGACGATATTCATTGGCACCATGCAGCAAGCCGTGACTGGCCAAGACGGCCCGGCAAGCATCCGGTCAGACCTGGCCGGAAACACGGATTAGAGACTGTTCCTCGCCTTCAAAGCCCCTTGCTCGTAGTGGGGCATCACCAGGAAGAAACAAACATCAACAAGATTTTTACGGGGCCGTCAAAGGTTTTAACGTGCTGTTGAAGTTGAAAAGTACGAAGGGCGGTGAGGTTTTCTTGACCCGACTAAAAAACCATAGCAGGAGAAATCATCGTACGCAACGAGGAAATGGACTCCTAGTCAGGGCCGACTGATCACTCTCTGGAGCGCGCACGAGATGCCAAGAGTGTAAATCCGGATCGCCTAAGAGAGAATTGACCCATTCCTTGAGCATGTGGAAATTCCGCTGACACTTCAAGCAAGTCGCTGCAGTCGAACCAGAGCCCGCCATAATCTCGCAAAGGGACTACCCTGCGTTTGCCACCACCCCGAATCCTTCGCCATCTGTTCAAGAATGGGTCAAGGGCGCCCGGTTCTCATCACTCCTAATGCGACCGTGGATACCCCGCCAGTAAACGCTACTCCTGCCCGTCCACCAAACGTTGAAACGCAGACTGCGACAGATGTCGAACCCAAGACCGTGAAAGTGGTGGTGCGACCAGGAGAGACCCTCAAAACAAATTGCGTCTGGGCCACGACAACAGCCAAATCATCCAGCAGATTCAACAGCTCAACCCCGGTATGACCAACCTCGACCACATTGAGGTAGATCAAGAGATTCGTCTTCCCCAGATCTCCAGGGCCTCTAACCCTACGCCAGACGTCGAACTGAACTAGCTGTCGACGAAAAACCGAGAAGGAGCGACGCACTCCAAATTGTCAGAGCTCTGACGAACAAAAAAAAACCGCCCAGCTGAAAATGCTCTGGGCGGTATTAGATAACGAGGCCTTTTTCTATCTCGCGACTTGTACGGGAGGCTCTATCAATGCGAGTAAACTACCGCATCAACCGAACCGAACTTCCGCCATCGGAGGATCGCAATCCCCCAACTCCGGCCGCCACAGTCGAAGCCAGCCGTTCCTCCAGCAGATCCATGAGCTCCGTCTGCGGTGCGGTCAGCAGGACGACCTCACCACCGATCCTGAATATTTCATCACTGCCAACACCGCCAGATTTACCAGAGTGGCTGCCGTTCTCATCCGCCGGGATCACCAACTCGAAGCCTGTGTCTACTTCGTCGAGCACTGCATCCTTGGGATTGGCCGTGGGATATTGAACGGAGGCGATCCCGCCGGTGGGTGTCTGATGGCGGGTCCCGAAGACTTCCGGGTGGAATATGTCCATTTGGCGGCCCAGGCCCTGCTGCAATCTCCGCGCATCCACGGCGTAAACCTGCGGATAAGCGCGCTCTTCGATCACTGTGTCGAACGCATGGGACCTGAGAGCCGATACCGCAGCTTCATCGCCAGAGACGCAGCGCGCAAGCTTCCGCTGGAAGGCACGTATCCCGGGATGCTAGCCGCGATGGGGCCGCGCACCCGCAGGAGCCTGGCGGCCAAGCGCCGGCTGCTGGAACACGCCAAGCATATCGAATTCCTACCCATGCTTGAGCCGGGCCAGGCGCTCGAAGCCATGTTGAGGCTTCGCACGAGGGTGTTGCCTCATCGATTCGTGAAGTACTACCGTGCCCGCTACCGGCTGCTGTGCGAAAGGCCAGACTTTTTCTGTATGGCGATGCGTCTTCCCGACGGCACCTGGTTGAGCCTGCTCAGTGGCTGGCGTCGCGATCGGGTGACCTATGTCGATTTGCAGATGAACGACCGCCACTACAAGAAGGAATCGCTCTCCGCTGTGATGCGCTGCTTTATGTTGGAGCACGAGATCGCACGCCAGCAGCGGCTCGTTGACTTCGTGGGCGGCACCTCCCTGTTGTTGAGAAGATACTGCCGCCCCATCGAGCCCCGCACCGACATTTTTCTATGGCGCCCTTGCCTGCGTGCCGCCCTCTGCAAAATGCTGCTTCCGCTTTTCAAACGGGAGAGTATCTACGAACGCGTAAAGCCAACAAATTTATAATCAGGTGATGCCATCTCGGTTCATTTAAATTTATGCCGTCTTCTCCGACAATCCTGGACTTCAGTCACCGCATAGGCAGCTTTCGCGTTCTGACTTAGGCTATTCCCGTCCAAACCTCTCTTATCACAAATGCTCGCAACCGCAGGGATTCGTTGCGCGTGAAAAGCTCTGCCGTGTTGCTCTCAATTAGAGTTAATCTTGATCGTGATCCTTGTAGGGATAGCCCTCGCAGCGCTGACAGGATGTGGCTTCAAAGCATCGGCTACTCCTGCTCAGACCCCTGTCGCTTTACACGGCACCGTGCGGGGCGGTCAACAGCCAATCGGTGGCTCGAGCATCCAGCTCTATGCTTCCGGTACAAACGCGCCTGGCTCAGCCGCGGACCCTTTGCTCGACGATCCGGTCCAGTCCGATAACGACAGCAACTTCTTCATCCCCGCTTCCTATCGCCGCCCCTCCGTAACTGCGCAAGTTTACGTGGTTGCTAGCGGTGGCAACGCGGAGCAAGCACCAGGCGCCAGCAACCCGGCTCTTCGGCTCATGGCATTGCTTGGTTCCTGTGGCGCCCTGTCCACTTCCTCTTCGATCGACATCAACGAGGTCAGGGCCGTCGGATCCGTGTGGCCTATCGCGACGTACATGAAGTCTCCATCAGAGATCGGCTCTGCGCCGAATAACCCTGATTTCCTCACCGCAAAGTCGAACGCGAGCCAATTCACCGGTATCGCGACCTTCAATAACCTGACGGTAAGCGAAGCCGGGGTCGGACGTACGCTCTCGGCAACGAGCTCGGGGCTAACTTCGGCGACAAGTACGAGAATCACGATTTCTCAGCCTTCAACGCCACCGATTACCATTAGCGTGACATTGACTCCGAGCAGCGTCACCCTGAAGCCCTTGCAGACTCAGAATTTCACCGCATCTGTTTCGGGTAAATCGAACCAAAGTATCGCTTGGTCGCTGAGCCCATCAGAGGGAAACATCTCGGCAAGTGGCCTCTACACAGCCCCGGCGGCGGTACCGTCCTCTGCCACGGTTACCATCACCGCAACCAGCGTGTCCGATCCCGCCAACTCTGCATCTGCGACCGTAACACTTGTGCCGCCCCAAGCGGCTGGGTACAGCCTTGCGTGGCAGGACACATTTTCCACGCTCAGTCTATGCTCAATCAATGTGCCGGGATGCAACTGGTACAATCCCGGAATTTGGAACTATTCTGGTGACGGCGTCATCACCGATCCTTCGGGAACCTACGTCAATCTAAATTGGATGAGCACCCAAGGCAGCAACTACACAAACATGACTACGGAATCGAGCAACGGGGCGCACTTTCGCTCATGGACGTTTGGTTACATTGAAGTTAGCATGGCATTCAATCCTGCCACAGGCAACTGGCCTGCACTCTGGATGCTGCCAATAGAATGGAACCAATCAGCGGGAGCTAATTACTCGAATGGTCTTCCCTATGGAGAACTCGATCTCTTTGAATGGTTCAGCGATCATCCCACCCTTGGCCATGGCACAGTCCACGTTTGGGAGAATAACTCTGACATCGCCAACAACTATGGCGCCAATACATGGCCGTTACCGGCCGGCACCATCCTCAGCAACTTCAATACTTACGGAGTACTGTGGACACCTAGGGCAATCTCATGGTACTTCAATAACCAGCTTGTCGAGACGTTCAGCACAGCAGGCGCGCATTTCAATGCGGTCTTCGCGGGGAAACAATCTTACGCTCTAATTTTGAGTGAGCAGAGTGGATGCAATGGGGTTTATGGTGGTTGTTCTGCCGATACGCTGAGTAGCCCTCTTAACATGCGGGTGCAGTGGGTGCACGTTTACATACCACCGGCGACCGCACCATGATTCGGCACTAGCGGGAATCTCGCCGGAGATACTCTTGAGCATTGCCCCGAATAGAAGATGGTTCCGTCATCTGAGGGTGTTAAGCAAAGCCGTTCTCCGTAACCCCACAAGTCGCGCCTGACAGTACCGACTTAGAAGAGAGGATCCGCCATGACCCGACTACGTCAGGGCGATAATGCAACAAAAGCGCATCTCGGTGCCAAACGGCTGAGCGGCTTGGAGGCTCAGGCGTTGGGAATGAGATGAACACTACAAATTGACACCTCGTTGGACGGAATCATACGAGCACTTAGAAATCCATGATGGACGATTTGCAGCGGATCTCCAACTGCAAGGACGGCAAATCTTACACTCTGAAGATCTAACTGAGAAAATCTTCTCCCCAAATGGCTCGAAGGGCACCGAACACAGAACCTCGCATCCGCGCCTGCGAAAACGATCTTGCGCGCTCGATTCCGGATCGGATACGCGATTCCGAATACTCCTCCAGAGCCGTAAAGGCAGCTCTCCATGACTCGCGATTGCCAAGCTGGACATATAATGGAACCTCGGCGAATAGCTCGCGAAATGGAGCAATGTCAGAAACAATGACGGGTCGACCACATGCCATCGCTTCCAAAGGAGGCAATCCGAAGCCCTCCATAACCGATGGATACACCAGAGCCGCGCAATGCTGATAGAGAGACAGAAGTTCCGTCGAGGATATTCCAGATAATAACTCAACCCGATTTTGGATTTTTAAGTCGATCACCATCCTCATTAGTAATTCCGTATACTGACTCGAACCTGCTACGATCTTCAGCCTGTATTTCGATGCCCAGCATTCGTGCATTTTCAGCAACTCTGCGACGTTCTTGTGCGGCCATGTGCTTCCAACAGTCAGCAGATATCGATCCGCATCTGCTGGCTCATTGGTAGATGGACGCCAGAACTCAGAGTTAACGACATTCGGAATTACCTGTACCCGTTCCGGCTTCAGGCCATATACCGAGACAATAAGGTCCTTGCTGCTCTCTGAGACTGTCAAGATGCCATCGCATCGCTTCAGCGTACGCGGAAGAAGAAACCGATAGTAGAAGCCCTGGAGCCAATTATCCGGGTAATAGTACGAACGGATATCATGTACGATTACAATCTGACCCTTCCGCAAGGGCAAAACGTGATGCGTAGAACAAAGCACTTTGCAGGAGAAATCCCCAGGGAAGAAAACGGTGCCATACGCGAACCAGAGTGCCGGCCGCCACAATGAAGTCCGCGGATGGCTGCCTAGCCAGGCGGGAACGAAGTATTGTTCGATCTCTCCCGCCAGTTGGATCCCAGACGGCACCACCACCGATATGCCCGGGAGCCCATCGAAGCATCGCACGAGTGCCTCGCCAAACGATCTCTGACCACCAAATCTTCCAATCCTGCTCGCGTTAAGAATGATCGACAAGCACGGCCCTCTTTGCATCGTGAGTTATTTGATCGTGGAATAGCTTCCGTCCGCCGCGGACAGCCATAGATCGGCTGCTCATCGCGAGCGACTCTTCGCCCAACGGCACAGCGGTGATCAGTCCAAACAGCTTCGGCACGGAACAACGACCGTGCTAGGCACGTTCTACTGCATCAGCGGAGCTAGGTCGGGATACGAAAGGCAGGTCTATCTTTCGACCGTTGCTAGTGGCAATTAACTTCGTATAGCACATTGTCAAGGCTTGGGCCATCCGGGTAGATGAGAACCTCTCTTCAATGCTCGAGCATCCGAGTCGCCCAATCTCTTTGGCTCGAGTTGGATTGCGTAGCAACTCCAGTATTCGCTCTACTGCAGCTGCAGCATTGCCAGTGGGATATAGAAAGCTCTCTAGTTCACCGTTCATTATGTCGCTTGTTCCTGTGATCGAGGTTGCAACGACAGGGCATTCCATTGCCAGGGCCTCTGCGACCATGTAGCCAAAGGACTCATATTGCGATGTACTCAGCAACAGGTCTGCGGCCGCAAACCAGGGTCGCATGTCCGCCTGCCATCCGGGAAGTTCAATGACTCCCTCCAATCCAGTACGGCGAACCTCTGACTCTACTAGTCGTCGTAGCGGACCATCTCCGAGCCAAATTGCCTTCAGGGAATCCGTCTCAGCTGCGACACGACGAACGATTTCGACGAACATCAGAGGATCTTTCTGCTCTGTAAGCCTTCCTACACCGATCATTAGAGGCGCCTCATTGGGCAGACCAAGAGCTGCCCTGGCGGCTGTCTGGTCCTGAGGATCATAGAAAGCTAGATCGAAACACGGATAAACCACGTCCACCTTGCTATTGGAAGCCAGGCCATACTTAACGATCTCGTCCCGTTCGCTTTCCGATATCGCTACGAAGCGGTCAGTCAAAGGGGCTAGCAATCTTTCAGCTATGAGGTACTGTACCCCAAGACGTGCCGCTAGGGCATTTGGGGTGTAGATAATACGGGGCCGCGGCGAGAGTCCAAGAGCAGCAATGCGCCCCAACGCACCTGCTTTCGAACTGTGACAGTGCACAATCTGGGGACGATAGTCTCGAAGAACCCGACGCAGGTGGCGCACTGACCGCAGATCTTGAACTGCCGACACTGCGGGAAGCATCTCCACGGGGAAGAGTTGCCAGCCCTTGGTTCGTGCTTCCTCAAGTGTTGACCCGAACCCTGGATCGGCCCGCACTGTAGAGTACGCAAGGGCTGATTCGAATGACCCACTGGGAAGAGCACTAATAAAGTCCCTGACGTACCGCAGCGCGCCATAGCCCGTTGCCTCCAGCACGTGAAGGACACGCGGCCGTTGAACAGGCTGCTTTGAACTCTGACTCATTTGCACTGCCTGTTTCATGTGGCTCCTTCGACATCTGTCGTTAATAGAATTGACAACCTATCCAATCTCTTTCAAAGTGCGGGCATGGGCGTCGTGTCGGATTCTCGCTATTGCGCCACGTACTGCATCGCCCGTGCCCAAGACAATGGCGGGATGATGTTGTTGGACATCCAATAATGTCGGCTCAGTAACACTTCTAGCAAAACACCGGTCGCTCAAACCGCGCTACTCACCGCAGGGAATTCCTGCGTACCCCGTTTATTGCGCCCGGCCGCATCTCAGGTAGCCATTCTGCCCTTTCCGTCATTCTTCAAGAAAATAGTGTTTCCACGCACCTTGTCCACGAACGCCCGTACTTTGTACCGACCATCGGCGCCCACGAGGCCTATATAAACCGCATAAATACAGAAAAACAAGTCGATGTCTCCCTTGGATACGGCCTCACGCAGTAAGAACAATGTAGTTCGAGTGGCTGTCCTCGCCTGATCGGCATTCGGATTCCACAGCCTGATAAGGCAATACGAAAACGCCCTGCGAGTGAGCAAGCTTCCTCGATGCTTAACCGCCCATTCATACATAGTCTTCCAGTTCGACTTTTTGACCAACCGTGAGATACTCTTTTCGTTATGATAAATAGTCAGTACGTCGTCCATAAATGTCGGTATAAGCGCAGATGCACCCCGTGCCCGCAAAAGCCAATCAGCATCCTCATTAAAAAAGAGCCCCGCAGTGAAAGGTACGTTAAGTAAGAGCTCCCTTTTTACAAACCATGTGGATGGAAGTATGAACTCGGGGCGGCAATAGATATATTCACTCCAATGTTCTTCAGCTTGAGGAAAGGTCCGGGGAAACGCTCTATTTGCATTTGTATCTGCTTCTTGCCACCGGCAGGCAATGAAGTTTGTGGAAGGGTCGGCCTCCTCGAGCAGAGCGATCTGTTTCTCAATCTTGGTCGATGCCCATTCATCATCATCATCCAAAAAGGCGATCCAGTTGCCTTGAGCGTGGCGCGCACCAACGTTTCGAGCCTCGGCAGGACCCTGAGTTTCGGCGAGTTCAACAACGCGCAAACGTGGTTCGCAAAGCCCTTCGAGGAGTTCCACAGCATTTGCGTCACGCCCGTCCAGAACTACCACAACCTCAAGATTCTGGTAAGTCTGACGCAGTGCACTCCTAATAGCTCGGCACACCAACTGGACCCGATTGTGGGTCGGAATGACGGCACTAACCAAGGGATTCATGGGCTCTCCTTGAGGTCTCGACGACTTCACGAAAGGGCGAGCACCCGCGCAGATCAATCCACGGATACGGCTGCAAGGGTGTAAATGCTAAGAATGCTAGAACTACAATGAAGGGGAGCATGAGGGGTGATCCTTCCGTAATAACAACCTCGAGAAACCCATTCAATGTGCAAAACACTAAGAGCGCCCCACAAAAGGCGAAGGCGCAGTTGTGTGAGAGTCTATGAGCACGGAAGGCGCACCTGATGCCTGCAAAGAGTAACAATGAATAAGTAGCCAGGCCCACTGGCCCTAGAGTGACTAGGTATTCTATATATGTAGAGTGGCTGTTCGGAATCGCCTGGTCTTCTTTATCTGAAATCGCGTTCACGTGAGCTGGCGTCCAGAAGCCGCCATAGCTGTACCCAAGAATTGGACGTTGACTGATGTAATCTCCGACGTCCTTCCAAATCATCATGCGACCGGAGAGCGAATCAACGTTACCGGGGTCATCCCTTCCGAGCAGTATCGCCGCCTTGAGGTTAGGAAGCAGTCCTGCCCCAGGAGACAAGAGAAAAAGGCAAAGCACTATGCTGCATCCGAACGCCGTCGCAACCTTTGTCGTTCTGGAGCATACCGCAGCCAGGTAGACGATAAGGGCAAGCATGACAGCGGCCAACGATGTTCTGGACCCACTAAGGACCATGAAAACAAACCCAAGAAAACCGCACGCCCAGAAGAACACTCGCCGACGCTTCTCCATGTCTGCAGCTGCCACTGCGGAAAGCAGAAGAAGTCCACATTGCATGCCCTGGTAATTTGGGTGCATAGTCCCCGCGAAACGATAGCCGGAAGCAAAGGGCTGAAAGGTTCCGAAGACGACCTCCGCGATTACGCCGATGGATACAAAGAGAACCGTGCTGAAGAATATCCAGAGGACAATTTCGCGGAGTGAAGCACGGCGCACGACGGCGATGGCGGCCATCCAAATTATTCCGAAGGCCACTACCCTCCTAATGGTCAAGGATAGATCCTCGGCCCAAATTGGGCTAATAAATGCCCAGGCCACAAAGCTTATAACAAACCAGCCCAATGAGCCATTGATGCGAAGGCGATCAGGGCCGCGATAACGGGCTAAGCTATACAATTGCAGTAATTCCTAATACTATGAGTGCCACACGGTGAACGAGCGAGCCGTCATTTACATACGCGAGGAGTTCATCTTGAGACTCATTATAGTTGCCTATCAGGTTCTTAGCATGCCGGAGGTCATGGTAACTCAATAAAGACACAAGGGTGACAAACAGTAACAAAACCCAAGGGGATTTTCTAACCTGGGCCGCTGGCCCCGTACGCAGATAATTACCGTAATTCATTTAATGGCCCTATCTCTGACGGGAATGAGAGGTGGAAGCCTCAGGAATGCTGCCGCCCTTACAACCGATGTAGTGAAATTTGCTCCCAGCAGCCCCCACGCCGCGCCGAGTGGGCCGAAGGCTCGGACCAGCCAAAGACCAAGGGTGAGCATGATGAATAGAGCCGTAAAATTAACCAGGAAATCCACATCCGCACGGTCCACCGCAAACAGGGCGCGCGAAAAGGGAAACGCTATAGCTGACACCAGAAGATTCAGACGCCAAGACCGAGACGATCAAACTATGGCCGGCATACTGGCGCCCGTACATCAGGACCACGAGACGGCCTCCCCACACAAACGTCACGAGACAAAGCAACGACATAGGGGTAGCGACAACAGCGGTTATCTTGAACACTAATCGACGCAAGGCTCTATGACCCTCTGCCGCATAGACGTGCGCGATTTTCGGGCCCGCGAGGTTCTGGATTCCTACCATCACCGGACCGCCAACCGAGACTACTCCCAAACAGGCTGCCCAAACACCGGCGGACGCAACGCCATGGAAGGTCGCCAAAAGCCAAGGATAAAGATTCATGCTGACTGCCCATATCAAGCCACTGGCGAAAACCCATTTTCCAAAGATCCAATTCTTCCTGAGATCAGCAAGCGATTCGACTGAATCGGGGGTCATAGAACCCTCTGTCCGACCAGAGCCACCCGAGAACCGCGATCCCGCAGACCGATCCAATCACCCAAAAGGCACGACTCGCCGTTAGTAGCCCGAAGTGGGCAAGCACGAGCAGCCCGCTGATTTGACCAACTGCAATGCAGGTATCAAAGATAAAGGCAGTCTTAAGCTTCAGACGGGCGAAACTTACGCGACGAGCATGTTCCCGAAGCATGATCAGAGCGATTACAAAAACCAATGCCCGCAAGACAGGACCCAGAGCCTTGGAGCCAATTCCGTGCGTTACCGCGAACACGCCGCACACAACAGCGAGCATCACGACAAGACAAAATACCAACTGATGAATCAGAGTGCTTCCAGTGTACAGAGCATGGGCTTTTCCCTTAAGGCGCGGAGCATACACCATATAGGGGGTCGTAATGAGTGACGTCTGCAAGTCGGTCATGAATAAAATTAGGCTAAGACCGAGCATGTACAAGCCGAGTTCTTCCTTGGAACCCGCGCGCCCAATGATGATGCCGGTCAAGAAGTTCGTGGCGCTAGCAACGGCTTGGTCTGCCAGGGAAAGGATGCCCTGATGAATCGCTGTGTCGGATGACACGGCGTGGCCGAACAACGATCGTCTCCGCATCGCGGCAGCAGCGGGCTTTGCTCCGCTGTTATAAGCTGCAGTGATCATAGTGTGGGCATCGGTCTCACTAGATAAAGTTGTCAACCGCGGTCCTCGCAATAGTGACTCTAGTCCGGTAGTCTTTCGCGATGTAGTGTAAGTTGTAGAGGCCTGAAGAGCATCGCACAGTATGGCAGCCCGCTCCTTGTTCCAGAGCGACCAACACATTGTGATAACAAATTACAGAGAAAGCTCACTAGGTGACCGCAGTTGGGCATCGACTGACAGGGGCGGTTGTTCGCCAAAGTAACCCTGCGTCTCAATAGGCGCCATGGCCGGTGAGAACGACGCGCACCGTTTTGGCCAATAAGTAGATATCCATCCAAACCGACCAATTGCGAACGTAGTATGTGTCGAAGGCAACGCGTTCAGCATAAGTTGTGCGGTTGCGCCCGGATACTTGCCAAAGGCCCGTAAGCCCCGGGGTCGTCTTTGCGTATAGGGGGTAAGCCTCCTGGTACTTGATCACTTCGGATTCGATGATTGGGCGCGGTCCGACCAAGCTCATGTCGCCTTTGATCACGTTCCACAGTTGCGGAAGCTCGTCCAAGCTGGTTTTTCGTAACACTCTTCCTACTCGAGTGATGCGGGGGTCGTTTCGGAGTTTTTGGTTCTCGGCCCACTCTTGCCGCAGTGTTGGGCCTGCTCCCCAGACAGTGTTCAAGGACCTCCGCGGAGTTTCGCACCATGGTTCTGAATTTCCAGATGTGAAAGGTCCGGCCTGCGTGGCCCAACCTTTCTTGGGAGTAGAACACCGGAAATCCCGACTCCATTGCAATCAGAAGCGAGATGATCGCGAGTGAGGGAAGCAAGAGGGTCGCCAGGACGGTGGCGCATGTCAAATCGATCGTGCGCTTGGCGAGACGTGACCGCTTAGAGAGCAAATTGTTGTGAACATGAACTCCCAGGATCTCCTATCAGATCTCGTGTATAACATCCGACCTTCCAGATGGAGTCTGTATCCGGAATGAGAATCAGATGAGGAAAGGCATCGCTGCCTACGTTCGAGTACCCAGGCAAATTCCGATCGGGACAATTCCGGCTCGGCTACGATGGCGTGCCTCACACCGCTGGACGCAAATCCGCCCAGATCCTCATATCCATATATCGGCACTCCGTCCGTTTCCATGTGAACAACTTGATCGGTAACCATTGCGACGGGACGCAGGCCAAGGTGCGGATGAGCCTTCAGTTTGCGCAACACCGAGAGCGCCACCGCTCCGCTTCCGAACAGCACAACCGGATAGCCCCACCAGCCGAACTGTGACCCCAGTTTTCGGACAGCGGCGCGCATCGCAAGTATGATAACGGACGTACCAATACACGCTGACAGATAGAGCAGGAGTGATCTGATCGCTACGTCATGTAGCCCGACCATTACCGAGACAAAGAGAAACACGGTGGTGTTGGCCAGAACTATTCTTCGGATCTCATCCACCGAACTGACGCTTATTCCAGGATATGAGTCGAAAATCCAATAAACGGCAAGGAAGAGGGGCAATAGCCACCACAACGGCAGCCAAGAGCCTCGTGCGCCATATCGTCCGACTACCGAATTTCCCAACAACAGCCGGAGGGTTATGCTCAGTCCCACGACGTCTGCGGCGAGGACGAACATCGCAGAGAGGCCGGCCCTGTGTGGACCCCGGCTAGAGGCGCCGCACGAGATATAAACCGAGGTTCTGTGGACAACTTTGGCGGTCGACATACTCTTAATTCATGCCCTTCTGGGGATGTATAGAAGGTTGACCCGAATCTCCCGCACAGGGCGTGGCAGCCCATGGCGCTTAGCGAGGCCGCGATGCTGAGAGGTTCAGGCGCGGGGCGAGAGCGCCTTGCGAGATTCGCTTACAGCCAGCGGTAAATCCTTTCCGGAATCGGAAACGTCCGCTGATCAAGCACAGCACCGAGTACGTGCACCTTTGCCGCTTCGAGTTGTTCCTTTGCCTGACGGATGGAGTCCCGCCGGCTCTGATTCGCCCTGACAATTAGGACAACCCCGTCCGCCAACTGACCCATCAAAGTTGCCTCGCTTTCACGAGCAAGAGCGGGCGCGCTCACGAGAATGTGATCGAACTCTTCCCGCAATTCGGCGAAGCGCACGCGATAACGGCTCATGTTCCCTTCCGCCCCCAGCTTCGCTGAGCCTGAAGGCATCAGCCAGAGATTCTTAATGGGGAGCGGTGTTGCAAAGGCCCTGATTGGGCCGTCCGTGGTCAACGCAGTCGCCAATCCGGTACGGTTGCCGACATCGTAATTACTGTGCAACTGCGGTGACCTGAAATTCGCATCTACCAAACACACCGAGGCATCCCCTTGAGCGGCTAAGTATTCCGCCGCCCGTGCACAAATCCAGCCGCTCCGATCACCATCCGTGAATCCCGAGAAGGAGACGATCTCAGGGCCACTATCATGCCTGCCATGGAAGAACAAGCGCTGCACAAGTTTCGTGATCTCCTCCTTAGCTGGGCCATTTAGAGCTGGAAAAGGAAAAGGCGGACGAAAGATTTCCGGCACGCCACTAGGGGTCAAGACCTCTTCTTTCGCCGTCCGTTCCAGAAGTTCGAAGTTCTTGCTCATTTCGTGGACCCTGCTTCCCAATATCTTCGTGAAAGTTAGTTTGCTCCGCCGGCCGGCGGAGGATTAGACGCCCTGGTAGTCTGCGGCATGCGAATCTCCTCATCCGCCTCGATGTGGTCCGGATTGGTCAGGCGCGGGTTGAGTCGTTGAATCTCTTTTAGGATTTGGCTGTCGTCCTGTCCCAGGGTGCGAAGCGCAATCTGCTGCAGAGTCTCTCCAGGACGCACCACCACTTTCACGGTGCTGGGTTCGTCGCCTGTCGGGGCCTGCGTGTGAACACTCGGCGGAGAAGGTGGCGTTGTCGTCGCTGGGGCAGCATCCATGGCTTTTTCGTTCGGAGAAGAAACAGGGCTGTTAGCGGGGACAGCCTGCGCCGAACCTTGAGTGGATGACGAAGGATTCCGGATGACAGCGGACGCCGCCGCTTTTCCGGGCAGGAACTGCCAGATCCTGCCATGGGAATATGATAGTAATCCCACTGCAATTGCGACCGATGCCGCCACACCGGCGACACCGAGCGCCCACCCTGGGGGTCGGCTGTCGGATGCCGATGGATAAAAGGTCACAGGGGAGTCGACGGTCTCCGCGAGCCTACTGCTTTGAGGAGCGAGCGCCAGCGGATGCGGAGATTCTCGTTCACGCGATTCCACGTCGAGGTCGCCAACCACCTCCCGCAACATGTCGGCGTCGATCCGTTTGCGTCCCATCGCGCACCCTAACGAAAGCGCGCTGAAGCATAACCGGTTGATGTTGCGTGGAATCCCCTTCGATCGATCCTTAATAATTTCCATGGCCCCGGCGGTGAATAACTCACTGCCGGCATAGCCTGCCACCTTAAGGCGGTGAGCGATATAGCGGGCCGTTTCCTCTGCGCTGAACGGTTCCACCTTAGCGAACATTGAGATCCGCTGTTGGAGCTGCTCGAGAGAGGAGCTCGCCAGCTTACGAGCAAGTTGTGGCTGACCTACTAGCAGAATCTGGAGCAGCTTCGCTTGCGATGTCTCAAAATTGGATAACAATCGAATCGTCTCCAGAACGCTCGGATCGAGGTTTTGCGCTTCATCTACGATCAGCACAAATCGACGGCCAGCCGCCCTCTCCCGAACGAGAATCCGATTCAATTCGTTATGCATGGCTACGGTCTCCATGCCAGTCGGGTCGACTCCCAGATCGCTCAACAGAAACTGGACCAGCTCGCGTGAGTTGCACTGCGTCTGAAACAGCAGCACCGTTCGGGCCTCGGGCCGAAGCTTCTCAATGAGCTGAAAAATGAGCGTCGTCTTACCCAAACCCGGGGGAGCAATCAGAACCATGAAGCCGCGATCAGCCTCGATGCCGCAGTACAACGATGCCAATGCCTCGCGGTGGCTATCTCCGAGATAGAGATACCGAGGATCCGGTGTCACGCCGAACGGCTCGCCCGTCATTTGATAGAAATCAAGAAACATATGCCCGCCTCTCCTCTTTTGGCAGAACTGCCAGTACAGGACATCCCAGCACCGCTCGAAGTTCGTCTGGTGTCCGAACGGATGGGTCGAGATGATCCACCGCAAAGGCCAACCCTGTACTGGTCAGGCCGGCAAGAAACGTGCCCAGGAGCAAGGTCAAAGCCCCGCGAGAATGATCCGGAAGAGCGGGCACAGTAGCTGCCTCAGCGATGGCTACGTTCACCAACCTCTGACGATCTAGCGCATCTCCGATCCGCGCCTCTTCTCGCTTCTGGACATAGAGTAAGTAGTTTCCCTCAGCCTCCTTAACGTCGCGGAGAAGATCCCGTTGGGTTGCCCCTTTAAGATCAATTGCCTCAAGCTGAGCTTTGTAGTCACCCATTACATCTTTGGTTGCGTTGGCACGAGCATGCAAGCCTGCGAGCTCCGCATTCGATTTCGTAAGTTCGGACTGGAGCCACTCGAAAGACGGGTTTCGCTCTGTTGTCTGCTCTTTAACGGGTTGCTTCTCGGCTTTGGAAATGGCCTCAAGCGTTTCAGCGATCTGCCGTTGTACTTCCTGTACCGGCCGATAACCAGGTTCGAACTTGTCCAGTAGTTCCGTTCGCTTCAGCTGAAGAGTTAATAATGTTGACCGCAACTGCTGCATGAGATAAGGGTTGTCTGAGGTGCGAACCTGGGACATTGTCTGCTGCGGGGTGAAGGCTAACTGGTTCTCCACAACTCGGACGCGCTTCTCCGCTTCTTCGATTGCAACCTGGGTTGTCCTAAAGTTGGAGTCAAACTCAGCAAGTTTCTGGATTGCAATCTGCCTCTCAATCTGCGGATCGGCAACACCCTGGTCGCGGTCGAACTCCGTCAGATGTGTTTCCGCTTTGCCCAGAACCTGTCGGTAGCGTTGCGATTCCGCCTGAAAGAATTCAAACGCGCCAGGAAGACGGTGCACTGCCACGGTCTTCTCCAGATAGAGATTGCCGAGCACGTTAAGGACGTGTGCAGCCAGTTGTGGGTCTGACGAGTGGTATGTGACCTGGATAAGACTTGTCTTTCTCAGTGGTTCAATCTTCAGCTTCTTCTCCAGGTCTAACACGGCTTGGGAGATTTTCTTTGCATCGTTTGCCTGGTTACCCACTCCCAGGGAAGCGGTCGTTTTAAATAGCCGATCCCAGAAGTGGTTGGACTGCCGATTCTGAAGACTGCAGGAGACGACCACTTTCTCGAGGAGGTCGCGGCTGTTGAGGATCTCTACTTCAGAGTTGAGCTCCTCCTCGGTGACACCTCCCGCGTTTGCGAGGGCTGGATCCCGTCCAGGCGAGACAGCAGCATCCACGCGCTCGTGCTTAACCAGTATTTTCATTTCCGCCTGATAATCCTGCGGAAGAAAAATGATAAGCAAGACAACCGCCAGTAAGACGCCCACGAAAGTGCGGAGCAGGAGTTTTCGCTGACGGAAGAGTGGCGCCGCGATCTCCCTTGGAGTCGGCAGCCTGTCAGAACCGTACGTAGTCGTTTGGAGGCTCACTCTGTCCATTTCTCTAATCGCCTATTCTCAGCCTTGCCAATTTAGTAAGTCGAAGCCGGGTTGTAGTAGGCCCCTGCAGTGGTAGTTGGCAGGAAGGGCTTGATTTTTGACAATGCATTTTTGGGTACAAACAGCATGTCGCCGGGTTGCAGCACTGGATCTTCTTGCAAATTGTGGGAGTTGAACATTTTCTTTGTGTTAATGATCTTGGCTTCGGTCCATTGATCTGAGACGCGTCTGAATAGAAGCACTTGGGAGTGCTTCGCCGCGTCCGTGAACCCGCCGGCCATCGCAACAGCTTCGGTCAGGGTGATGTCACCGCGCAGGTCAAACTTTCCAGGCCGTCCGACCTGTCCCCCCACAACGAAATACGGCTTGTTGAAGTCTTTCGGATCAACCGATATCAGGGGATTGTGAAGGATCGAAGAATAGGCCTTCTTAATGGAACCGGTCAGCTCCGGAAGCGTTTCTCCAGCTGCGTGCAGATCGCCGGCATCGCGCAACGTGATATAGCCATCAGGTTGGACCGTCACCATCTGATCGAAGTCTGGTGTTAACGGGAATCTCAACTCCAGCGTGTCACTCGGGCGTATGACATAGCGGCGGTCTCGCGTGCGAACCGTTGGGGCGGTATTGGTCATAGGTTCCACCGGCAATGCACTATCCGACGGGTCAACACTTCCTGTCTTGTCCGACGCAACATTCTGACCTTCGACCGCACACACGTGACCAGCAAGAACTAAGATGAGAGTAAGGATCGCTGGTACCAGGCGCTTAATATTCATTGCCGACACTCCATCTATTTCGCTCCAATTTCCTTGGCAGAAAAAATCAGCTCGCCCAATCTCGGCATCGCTGGTTGTCCAGAAACGGGAAGCGAAGCGTAGCTTCGCCCTGTCAGTCCCATCCCTGGGATATCAACGCAGCCATTCTTTCTGACTTGCTAACTTCGGCGTGCTTGCAGCAAAAGCTGCATCTGGGCCCGCCAAGATAGCCGGGCGCATAGGAGAGACCGAAGCAATCAGCTAGCGACGCTTCAGCTACAGTTTTAGAGGGATAACTGGCATCCCGGCGGAGGGGAGGCGCGACCACTATTCACAGGTAAGCCTTAACTAACATTTCCTTTCCACCCGGGAGCGGGGACTCCTCTATTCGTCCGTCCCTGCGAAAAGGCTTCGCTAGATGCACCCTATCTTGATGCGATCAAAGGAAACCAGCTCAAAATGGTAATGAGAATCCTAGCCTGCTTGTTTACTAAAGTAATAAGTACTAGAACTTACAAAGCATTTAAAAGATATCGCGGGATGAACCACGTAGCGGGTTGGCCCTATCCGGTAAGATCTACTGGACAATAATTTTTCGCATCATCAACATTTTTGGAGGGGCCAGAGGAAGGATATTGGGCCGAGCGGCCTCGACCTGGCTGTAGAGTCAATCTGGATCCAATACCGAACAACGCATTTGCTTCTCGATATATAGGCCTTAATCCTCTGGGACAGAATAACCCTCCCTGTGGGAGCATTACCGCTGCGTTCGAAGTGATCTGGTCGCTGCTTATTGGGTATGGAAATTCCTCTGATCCTTAACGCTGTTCCCGCGATGATGCGCGTTGCGAACGGAGACGAAGGCCTCTGAGACCGTTAATCCCCGCCGCCAGCGTCAGCAGATGGCAATGCGGAATGCGCTTCATCGGGAAGCGAAGCACGGTCACGGCGTTCGCGCAAGTACTGAGCTTTGCGTCTATTTGCCCACCCACCCCACCGTGATGCCTCTATCCGCTAGCTGTTCGTCAGGTCAGCGCTTTGCCTACAGCTTCCTTCAATCAGATTCGCCCTCGCGATGGACCCCCTTGCCGTTCAGCTAACACTTCGCCTTGCGCGGTGTGGAGGGGACTTTGTACCTCCCGAAGTGAGTGCGCCGTGCCCGGCCCGCACAAAACAAAACGGGCGGCGTCTTCGACGCCGCCCGCCCGTTACCCCAAAAACTACTGCATCAACCGAACCGAACCTCCGCCAACGGAGGATCGCAATCCCCCAACTCCGGCCGCCACAGTCGAAGCCACTGGGCAAGAAACAACCCAACAAACTGGCTGTTCGTAAACAGATAGCGCCGCCAAAGCCGTCCCGGTTCCTGCGCCAGCCGATAGAGCCATTGCAAACCAAGCCGCTGCAGTACAGCGGGTGGCTCTTCCAGCAGACCAGCGTGGTAATCAAAAGCCGCGCCCACAGCAAGCATCGGCATCGAAAGCTGCGTGCTCATCTCGTAAGTGAAGACTTCCTGCCGCGGACAACCCAGCCCGACAAAAACAATCTTCGCTCCCGAT
The DNA here is from genome assembly GCA_963743365.1 of uncultured Acidobacteriaceae bacterium. Lineage (GTDB taxonomy): Bacteria > Acidobacteriota > Terriglobia > Terriglobales > Acidobacteriaceae > PALSA-350. The sequence continues at coordinate 211,434 of CAVUQE010000001.1, read as the reverse complement.
TCGCGGATCCGGTCCGCCGCCTGCTTCTGCTCCTCCGCGGACAGCTTCCGGAATTGCGAAGGATGCGCTCCCGCGATCTTCAAACCAGGACAAATCTCCGGCAACCGCGCACACAGTTTGTCCAACACCTGCTGGCTGCTCCCGTAAAAGTAAACCGGGATCCCCTGCAACGCCGCTTCCTTGCACACCTTCAGCGTCATCGTCGGCCCATAAACGCGGTCGTTCAGCTTGGTGCCGTAAAGCAGGTTCAACGCCCAGCGCACCGGTTGACCGTCCGGCGTCACCAGGTCAAAGGTATTCAAGCGATAGCGATGCGCGCGATCCAAAGCGCCCGTGATCACACCATGCACAGCCAACGCGGTCGTTGCACAGCGCCGGCCGGCCTTGGCGTCTTCGATGATCTTGTCCACAGCGTACTCGTAATCGACTGCGCTGATGGCTATCCCGAGAAGATTTCTGCGGCCGCGGTCGATCATACGGCCTCCACCCGATCGCGGCTATTATCGAAGATCTGCTGCAGAATCGCTCGTACGTCGTACTTCTGTTTCCATTCCGGATAGTGGCTGGAGAACTTGCCAGTGTCGCTGATCCACCAGATATGGTCGCCAGTCCGGTTATCTTCTTTGTAAGTGTGATTGAGCTTTTTGCCCGCAACTTCTTCGCAGATCTGGATCGATTCCAACATCGAAGCGTTGCTGAAACGGCCGCCGCCGATGTTGTAAACCTCGCCACTGCGCGGCTTCTTGAAGAACTCATGGAAGCAATTGATCAAGTCAGCGCTGTGGATGTTGTCGCGCACCTGCTTACCCTTGTATCCAAACACAGTGTACGGACGCCCGGTTACCGTGCAGCGCATCAGGTAAGCCAGAAAGCCGTGCAATTGAGTCCCACTATGATTGGGGCCAGTCAGGCACCCGCCGCGGAAGCAAGCGGTCTTCATCCCGAAATAACGGCCATACTCCTGCACCAGCACGTCCGCCGATACTTTCGAGGCGCCGAAGAGGCTATGCAGCGTCTGGTCGATCGACATCCGCTCATCGATGCCCACCCAGTACTCGTGCGTGGGATCGATCTCCCAGCGCGTGTCCAGCTCGATCAGCGGCAGGCGGTTCGGCGTGTCCCCATAGACTTTGTTGGTTGAGGTGAAAATGAACGGCGCGTCTGGACAATGCTGCCGCGTCGCCTCCAGCAGGTTCAACGTTCCCACTGCATTGACTGAAAAATCAACATGGGGATCCCGAGCGGCCCAGTCGTGCGACGGCTGCGCGGCCGTGTGGATGACCAGCGCGATATTGCTGCCCAAGTCCGCGAAAAGGCGGTTGATACGATCTGTGTCCCTGATGTCAAAATCGGAGTGGCGGTAGGTCTTGCCCAGCTCAGTTTTCAACCGGCTTTGATTCCAAGCGGTCGACGCTTCTGCGCCGAAGAATGTGCTGCGCATGTCGTTGTCGATTCCGACAACATCAAGCCCAAGCTTGGCAAAAAAGGAGGTTGCTTCGGAACCAATCAGACCGGCGGAACCGGTAATAATTGCAATGCTCATCGACCCTCTCATGGCAGTGTCGCCGACTTCGCGACTCGAAATAGACTGCATTTAACAAGAATTGGATGCTTCGTTTAGAGGGCAAATCGACGGTGAGGGGGGTCCGGCGAAAATTTACAAATGCCCCGTGGTAACCAAACCTTACCGTGATCCTGCCTATGGGGACAAGTCAAAAATGATTTGTCCACAGTTGGTGGCTGGTACCAGAGTAACAACTAAAGCCGTTACCCGTCAGGCAAACATTTTTACCCGCCGGTGCACCTGTAAATCCCATTCTTGCCAGTACTTGCAGAACACATACCTGGGGAATTGAAATCCTTTTTTCGCCGAATCACAGTCACGGCGCGACCGCGACAATCTCGTTCCCTCCGGCGTGCAGCGCTTGTTCCTTGCCTTGCCAGACAAAGACGCCCTCGAGTCCTTGCGGTAGGGTCACCGTCCCTCTCAGCGCCTGGCCGCTCCGCTCGAAGTGCACCTTAATCATGCCTTTAGGATGAGGAAACTCGGCCGTCACTTCGTCCAAATCGCCCAAGTGCGGACCAATTCGGACCGAAGAAAAGCCCGGCGATCCCGGTTTGATCCCGGCCACCAGCGTCAGCAGGTCGTACACCGGGTGCGCGCTCCAGGCATGCGAATCAGACCGCGTCGGGGCCGGCGTCTCCGGCCAGGTACTGAAATGCAGCGGTAACAGGTCGCGCCAAGGCTTCAGGCTGGCCAGATATTCATCGGCCATCCCGGCGTGGTCCAGTGCCCGCGCCAGGTAAAAGCGAAAGTAATACGACGAGCTCAGAATCCCGCCGGCGGTTGTGCCCGGAGCGATCCCCATCACCTGCCGCAGGACGCCCTGCTGCTCCTCGTGGGGAACCACATCGAGAAGCACCCCCAGCACATTCGTCTGCTGGCTGAAAGCATTGTGATCGGGATTGTCGGCCAGCAGCTTGCGCCCCGCATCCCAGCATTTTGCATATAAGCCGCTGCGCACGTGCTGCGCCCGATGGCTCTCCCGGGCAGATCGATCGTGGTCGCCTAGCGCCAGCTCCAGGTCGGCCGCATCCACCAATGCTCCCAGGTATTGCAGCGTGGTCGTGCACGATTCTCCTTTTTCGTCGTAGGTGGGCAACTCGCCGCTCGACACCCAGTCGACAAAACTCCACCACGGCAGCTTGCGCAGCAAACCGTCGGGCTGCTCGTATTGCTCGAACCAATCGAGCACCGTCCGCGTCCCCGGCAATCCAGCCTTCGCCGGCGCGGCATCGGGCCGGTACATCCAGTAGTCGTGCAGCATGTCGATCCATATCAGGGAAAACGTAGGAATGATCTGCGGCTGCGCAGTGGGATAGCGGCTCTGCGTCAATCCGGCAGGAATGCGCGAGTCATCAAAGCTCCTGAGCGCCTGCTTCGCCAGCCGGTCGTCTCCCGTCACCGCATATGAGATAAGCGCCTGGATCCGTGTATCGCCCACGTACTGTAACTGTTCCCAATAAGGAGTATCCATGTACGTCTCGTGCGCATCCAGCTGTGCGGTTCGCCAACTTATCTCCCATATCTGCGCCAGCTCGGGATCTTTGCTCTCGAAAGAAGCCCGCTCCTCAAAGGGATAGGCGGTGAACTCCGCCTGCAGCGAGTCCAGCGTCAGCGGCTCGCCGGCGGTCTGAATATCCAGGTCCATATATCGCCAAACCCGCCACCACAGAGGCTCAAACGTGCGTTGCGCACCCCCGTCGGGTAGAAAGCGATCATGCACTCCTAATGCCTGGCGGTTGTCCACTTCATTCCGATCGCCCTTGTGCTGCTGGGCGTCATAGAGCGCCTCCGCGTAGGTCAAGCGGATGCTGGCGCCCTTTCCCCCGGAAACCGTCAGTTGAGGATAGGCGGTAATTAACGTCTTGCGATCCAGAAGCAAATGCACGTGGCGATTGGCCGCAATGGTCACCGGCTTGGCGGGGAACGCGTTGGCGCCTGGCTCGTCAGAGCGCACCACTGCGCCCGCCTCCGTGGGGGTGTACGCCATATGCGGTAGCTCATCGGGCACCAGCCCCCAGTAGTTGTCGACCTGCTCTCCCTCCAACCCGGCGCGGGCTGCGGAAGGGTAGATATTTTCCCGCATCGGACTCGCGGCAGCCACCCAAGCGCCGCTTGGGTCCGCGGCCTGATTCCACTGCCAATCGTAGGCCGCAGCGTTCAGCTCTTCTCCCGGCCCATTGGCCATGTAGCCGTCTACGCCGCCGGGCGTTCGCGGAACCGCAACGCGCCCCGGCTCAACAGCCACCATCCATCCCGTGGGCGTGCTCAGTGCAGCTTCCAGCGCACCGTCGCCTTGCAGCAGGAAAGCCGTGCGATCGGTGATCTGCGCCGCCGGCGCATAAATTCCGAAGTTCCAAACAGTGGCAGTTACGAGATTAGCGCCGGCGGAAAGATACGGGGCCAGGTCGAAGGTCTCATAGCGCCAATGCGGCAGGTCGCCGCGCGCGGGACCATCGCCGACCCGATGCCCATTCACATAGAGAATGAAGCGATTATCGGCGCTGACATGAACAACAAACCGCACCGGCTTGCTGTCCAATGGCAACGAACGCCGAAAGTGGAGCACAATCGGCTCCCGCAGCGGAGCGGTAGGATGGGTGATCCAGCTAGCCTTCCAAAGCGGCTCAGCCGCGAAGGCAGTCCCCGAAAGCGCCACGACAACCAACACCACCAAAGCAAGACCAGAAACAGCACGCTTCATCCTGCACCACCAAGGCGTCCATCGCGCGACACCATGCTATCAGTGGCAGCGAAAGAGCCTGCCCCTTCGACCCCTAGCAAAACGACGGGTGCCCCCACATCTCGCTCCGATCACAGCGGCAGCAAATTCGCGGCCGAATCAAACTCCATATCCCGGGCTGCTCCTGCGGTACTCACACCCACATGCCCATTCGTAGCCCCAACACACCCCTGCGAGACCTGAAATCTCTCCAGGTTGAGCGTGTCGGCAATCCGCACCACGCGCACTTTTTCCGGATTCGGTGACGCCAGCGAAGCCAATGCCGCCTCGATCGCGTCGCGGTCATTATCAAAGTAGATAGGAATCTTCGCCGGCAGCACCCCCAGCGAAGTCAGCGCATTCATGTACATATATTGCAAATTGAGCGCGTTCACAAAACGCTTGGTAGTGAAGTCCGCCATGCCGATCCCGACGCCGTTGCCATTGCTCGCCGGGGTCAGGTCGCGCACGAAGATGCGGGAGACGCGCGGCGTCACCGCACTCGTGGAATGCAAGGTGGCCTTGTATCCATCAATATCGCGGCCAATCACATTGGTATCCATGCCAGACCCGCTAATGTCCTTGCCGATGCGGTCAATAATCAGCAGATCAATCTCGTCGAAAGGCAAGCGCGCCAGCAAAGACTCCGCCTTTTTAAACAGCCGATCCTCTTCGCGCACAATGTTCTCCGGCCGCAGCACTTCGATCTCAGCCGTCTGATGGTGCTGATCCTCCACCAGAGCGATGCCGCAAAAAATAGGAGCCGCGCCTAGGATCACCCGGGCAAACTCGCGCAGCACCACCTCAAATCCCCGGTGAGCGGCAGCCCGATGCGCATTGTTAGCCCCCACCTGTTTCCCAAACCCAATCACCATCATCTTCTGGATACCGCTGCCCAGGGTTCCACGAAAATCGGTGTGCGGCTTAACGCGGCCCAGCACCACCACTCCATCCGCCTCAAGCGCCGGAACACTGAAGACCACATCGACCCCACCTGCACCGGCTTGCCGTGGGTCGAATGCCGTGCCGATCTTCTTCACCGCCATGCTGGCTTCGATAGGCACGCCCATACTCTCCGGCGTGACTCCGTATCCCGCCAGCACCTGGATCTGGCCCTCCGCTGTAGCTCCCCCGTGACTCCCCATCGCCGGCACAATAAAAGGCCGCGCTCCCGCTTCAATCAGGACGCCCAGTGCGGCCTTCACAATCTCTTTCAGGTTGGTGATGCCGCGGCTGCCGACACCCAGGGCGATTCTCATCCCCGGCGTGACCTTCTCTCGCAGCCCTTGCTGCGCGAACTGCTCCTTAATAATGGTTGAATAATCCAGTTTGCGGGAGGGCGGATAGCTCTGCCCCATCACAAGCATCTTGGGAAAGTGATTGGCCATATTCATCGCAAAAGCTCCACCGTCGATCTTAAGCCAAACTTCTTGAAGACACCCCCTCCAAGCCTCACCGACCGGAGCGAAGCCGGATTTCCTGCTGCGCCGCACTCATCAACGACCACGCGTGCGGCTTTCGGTAAGGAAAGCCGCATGAAGTTTGCCAACGCCACTAACCTCGACAGGAAATCCGGGGTAGCGCAGCCGAGGGACGCACCCCCGCAGTCAATTGCGGGTCGAACCCCTTCCTAGTAAACTCTCGGCTTGTTGACTCCTAGCAGAACAAGATGGAGCCTTCACGTCCTAGCCCTCGCCGGGCTGGCGCTTTTCCACGCGCGCTCCTTCGCCACCTGCGAAGGTCTCGCCGCCCTGCAATTGCCGCACACCACCATCACCAAGGCAGAGGTGGTAACGTCCGGGAAGTTCGACCCCCCCGTCGGGAAACGACTCACTCGCCTCCCAGCCTTTTGCCGCGTTGCCGCCACGCTTAAGCCCAGCCCCGACTCCGACATTCGGATCGAGATCTGGATGCCTCAGTCGGGCTGGAACCAGCGTTTCGAAGGTACCGGGAACGGCGGCTTTGCCGGCACCATCGTCTATAACTCCCTCGCGGAAGGGCTGCGGGCCGGCTACGCAGTGGCCAACACCGATATGGGCATGGCCACGCCGCCGGGCCAGACCGCGAGCATCTTCGTCAATCGCCCGGAGCGCTGGACTGACTGGGGATACCGGGCCACCCACGAAATGACCGTGGTCGCAAAACAGATCGTGCGTGCCTACTACGAGAAGGATGCCAAGTACTCCTACTTCACCGGCTGTTCCACCGGAGGCGAGCAGGCCTTGATGGAGTCTCAGCGCTACCCGGATGACTACGATGGCATCGTCGGCGGAGCCCCAGCCAACAACCGCACCGGCGTCCACGTCAGCATCCTATGGAACTTTGCCGCCGACGAGAAGCCCGATGCCTACCTGCACCCAGCTGCACGCTTCTTGCTTTCCCAGGCAGTTGTGAAGGCCTGCGACGCTCTGGATGGCGTCAAAGACGGGGTGATCTCCGACCCAACCAAGTGTCAATTCGATCCGGCGTCATTGCAGTGCAAGGAGACCGGTCAGGGAGGTTGTCTCACCCCAGCCCAGGTGCAGGCGGCAAAGGACATCTATGCCGGGCCCAAGAATCCGCGAACCGGCGAAAGTCTCTATCCCGGGCTGCCCCGAGGCAGCGAATTCGGCTGGGATGGCCTGGATCGCATACCCGGCCCGGCTGCCATCCCTCCCTACGCTCCGATCTTTCAATGGGTATTTGGATCGGACTGGAATTGGCGGCAATTCGATTTCGACCATCAGGACGCGCTCTTTACCCAAAAGCTCGCCGGCATGGTGAATGCAACCAGCCCGGATATCGACACCTTTCGTGCCCACGGCCACAAACTCCTCATCTATCATGGCTGGGCTGACTGGCTCGTCGCTCCGGGAGAGTCCATCAATTACTACAATGCAGTGGTCGCGCGCGCGAAAACCGAGCCTGCCGCCGGCCCAGCGATTGATCAATCGGTCCGGCTCTTCATGGTTCCCGGTATGGCGCATTGCAGCGGTGGTCCAGGGACGACCCATTTCGACGCCTTGGACGCCGTGGTCGATTGGGTCGAGCATGGCGTCGCGCCCGACAAAATCATCGCCACCACCTTGGCGCCCGATGAATTCAACAGCGTGCCCAACCCAAAACGTCCGCTCTGCCCCTATCCCGCAACCGCGCAATATCAGGGAACCGGCGATACCAACGACGCGTCCAATTTCGTTTGCACCGTGCGGTAACACGTCGGCTTACAGAAGACGCTGGCGCTGACCGGTCAGTCGATCCTGTTGACCCGCGGCTTGTTCATGGAGTAGACAGGTCACTGACTGTTTCAGGAGGGAATCCCGTAATGTCGATCACCAGACGCCGCTTCATCAGCTCCACTTCCGCAGCCGCCGCCCTGCTGTACACCGGCGTGGGCCATGCTGCCTCATTGGGGCTGCCGGTTGGCTTGCAGCTCTATTCAGTGCGCACGCTGCTGCCCACCGATTATGCCGGCACGCTCAAGCAACTCGGGGCCATCGGCTACAAGGAAGTGGAGGCTGCCGGGTTCTTTAACCTTCCCGTGGAACAGGTGAAGGCTGCCATGCAGGCGGCGGGCCTGCGCTGCGTGAGCGCGCATTACTCTCTGGAGTTGCTGAAGCAGCACCTTGACGAGATCTTGCCCTTCTGCAAATCCCTTGGCGTCGGATATCTCGTCTGCTCCTCACCCATGCATCAGCAACCAGGAGCCAAGGGGCCGCTCACTCTCGATGACTGGCGCTGGAGCGCGGACCAGTTTAACCAGGTCGCAACCAAAGTCGAAGCTGATGGCTTGAAGTTTGCCTATCACAATCACTATGCCGAGTTTGGCGCGATCGACGGCATCCTGCCCTACGATGAGCTCCTGAAGCACACCGATCCAGCTAAGGTCAGCTTCGAGCTGGACTGCGGCTGGGTAGTCGTGGGCGGTCAGGACCCCGTGCATTATTTGAAACAATATCCGACACGTATCGTGATGCTGCACGTGAAAGACTTCAAAAACAACAAGCCGCCCTCAGTCGAACTCGGCACCGGCTCCATCGACTACGCGCCCATCTTCGCCGCCGCGGCGGCAACCGGCCACATCCGCCACGCTTTCGTGGAACAGGAGGAGTTTCAAGGGCCGATCATGGAAGCGCTCGCAGTCGACGCCAAGTACATGAAGAAGTTTCACGCCTGATGCTTAATGACCAATCAGCTTCTGCTGCAGTAATGGTTGCAGAATCGGGATCGGCAGCGGTCCTTCGTCGAGAGCGGTATCGTTAAACCGCTTGAGTGAGAAGGCGCTGCCCTGTTGCTGCTGGATTCCATCGCGCAGGTTGATCCACTGGTGATAGCCGACATAGTAAGTAATGAGTTGACCCGCGGTCAGCTTGGCCCGGCGCAGCTTGCCCTGCGCCTCGGCCGCAGTCTGAAACGCCTTGTTCTCCATCAAGTCGAGCGCCTCCTGGTCGGTCATATTGCGGCTCTGCATGCGGATGTCGAGGATGGCATTCGCGATGACGCGCAGGCGAATCTTCTGCACCATCAGAACGAAGCGAGGATCATGGTTGGCATACCCCGCGTCCTCCATTTCCTTCACTCCATACTCTCCCCAACCCTCTACGTAGGGACCATTCCCCAGTAGCACACGGAGCACGCGGCGGGACGACGGCTTCAGGTTGTTCGCATGCTCGAACTGCGTGTAGTGGCCGGGCAACGCTTCGTGCATGGTCAGGTACAGAAGCATCCAGTTGTTGTACTCGCGCAGCTTCGACTCGGCCTGCTCCTTGGGCATCTTGGGATCGATGGGCGTCACCCAATATTCCGCTTCCTCCTTTGGTTCGAGCGCCGGCGCTGAATGGAAGCCCGCAACCGAATAAACCCCGCGTTCAAAAGCCGGAGTGGGCACAATGCGCATATTGTTGCGATCACTCAAGGTGACCAGGTTCTTCTCCACGATGAAAGCGCGAATCCCACCTGCATCAGCCTTGACCTTCGCCAAAAGCTGATCCGGCTGTACGTGGTCCTGATTGATGCGGTCAATCACTTCTGCAATGATCTTGTTCTGCAGAGCGTCTCCACTCAGATCGCTGTGATCGCCGTGGTCTGGATACCACTTCTTATGCAGAGGCAGGGCGACCGTGTACATCTCGGCGCGAACCCGAGGCAGATCCCGCTCCGCGGCGGCAAGCACCGAGTCTGGAGTTTCATGCGTGCCGGGTCCGAGGGCGTAGGCGAAGATCTTTGCGTAGACCTCGGGTCCGGTGCGCCAGCTGACCGGATGCGGCCTGTGCGCCAAGTCGTCCTTAAGCCACGCAGCAAAGCTGTCGAGCGATGCGCGTGCCGCCTTGGACGCCGCATCGTAACGCGGCCGAAGCGGCGACCCGGCAGGGATCATGCCCCCAATCTGCTCGATGACCGCGGTGTTGCCCGCATTCTCAGCTAAGGCTGTATCGAGAAATACCGGGTCGGCCTGCTTGAGGTTGTGGCGAGCCTCATCGAGAATCTTCGGAACCTGTTCCATACGCGCCAGCACGGCCGAGAGCCGGGACTGCTCCGTACCATCCGTCGAGGTGAGCGGGAAGAACAGGCCGGAGCCGATCATCTCGACATAATCCTGCGGGCGGTAGCGGTAGCCCTGCAACACATCGATCTGAAAGAGAGTGGACTCGATGTTGTCGCGCAGGAGCGCAAGATCCGCTCCCTCTTCCGGTGTACCTGGTTTAGCGGCCGCGAAACACAGCTTGCCGGCGATAAACAAGGCGCGCTCGGCGGCGATGGTCGCCGGGCTCGAATCGTCAAGCTGATTATCTAATGGAGCGCTGGAATCGCCGTGATATCCAGCCTGCGTTGCTTCCACCGGTGAATAGCGTAGCGTGGTCAGGATGAAGCGGTTCGCCTGGTCGAGAAATGGCTCATGAGCGCCAGCATTGCAGTGAAAATTCTCGGGAGTTGCTGCCGCCGCGGAGTATTGAAAACTGGCCAGAAAAAGCAACGCAAAGACAGAACGAAGCATGAAAAACGATAGCATGCCTTGGCTAAGGATCTAGGTCGTGAGACGGTCGTTGGAGATAGGGGTAACGCCCGATACCGTCAGGCTCTTGAGCGCATCCGCGGCTCCCGTCCAGGCAAGCTGAATACCTGTGGGTGACGAAGTGTAGCAGCGAGCCGTCATAGCCTCTTTGCGGTCGACAAATGTCTCGATGATCGAGCCATCCATCCAGAGATGGATCGTCGAGACGCCGTCCTGATCCGGCGAGAGGGGCAGGCTTTTGCCGCCCACGATTACAGACGGTTTGTGACCGCCGGCGTAGCCAATGGCGAACAGCGGCGTCGCGCCAACTCGTAATTCCAAACCGCATGCGCGCTCCCCGGCGTTGAAACTGCATACGATCTCAGCGGCCCGGTTCTCGATGGGCAAAGTCTGCGCCGCTTTCGCCTGCTGCGTGTTGTTGCGCAGCGTGGCAAACTCCGGCGGAACATCCATGCGCAGCCGGTTGTCAGGGCCCAACGAGAGCACGCGAGGCAGCGCCATCGCGCCCGCCCATCCGGCAGCTCTGCACTCATCCGGCGTGCGCGTTTCCTGCACCCATCCCCAAAGAATGCGCCGGCCCTGGGCGTCAACCATGCTCTTCATCGCATAGTAAGAACCGTGGTCCAGCACGCCCTTGGTTTCGGAGTGGAAGCGGAGGTCGCTCTTATCGAAACTGCCCACCTCCCAGTAAACATTGCCCTCGGTGGAGTAGAGCAGCACGTGCTTCTCCCCGAGAGGAAAGAAGTCGGGACACTCCCACATCTCCCCCGTAGCCACAGGGTTGGTCTTGGTGCTTCCGTTCCACTTGCCCTGCGCTAGCGGGTGAAGGTAGGTCCAATTGCGGCCCTCTCGTGAGGTATAAAGCAGCACCGCGCCGCCAACCTTGGTAAAGCCCGAACCAACGCCCAGGTACCAGGTATCTCCATCCTTCCACGGACAAGGATCGCGGAAACCGGTCACCTGCAAACCAGGCGGAGGAGCTTCCAACACCGGCTTATCCAGCTTCTTCCAGGTGCGGAGATCGGGGTCAGTGGAGGTTGCGAGGCACTGCACCTCACGCAGCCCTTCGCCGCGAATCGTCTCGGGCGAGGACCGGGTCACTCCGGTGTAAAGGATGGTCGGCACTTCGGCGCCGGGCAGCACGCTGCCAGTGAAACAACCGAACGCATCATAGGATCCCGGAGTAGGTGACAACGCAACCGGCCTGTGTTTCCAGTGAATGAGATCGGGGCTGACGGCATGCGCCCAATGCATGTCACCCCAAACCGCAGCGCCGGGATTGTACTGGAAGAACATGTGATACTGGCCGCGAAAGTATCGAGGTGCGCAGGGATCGTTCTGCCAGTTCGCCTTGGGCAGCAGATGGAACTGCGGCCGGAAGGGATCGTGCATGAGCTTATCCCTGAGTGCCGCCGGCAACGCTGCTTGAGCAAACGCACGCGAGGCGCGGCCGGGCATCGCGCAAAACGCACCGGAAGAGATGAGAAATCTTCGACGATTCATTCGTTTGTCCTCAGCACGGTTCCGACGCGTTCGATCAAAGCTGGAGACAAGGGCGGAGTAGCTCCTGGCTGAGAAGCCACATAGCTGCCGCAAAGATTGCCAATCTCCGCCATCTGGGACAGGGATGCTCCGCGCAAGTAGGCGTGTATCAGGCCGGCGGTGAATGCGTCGCCCGCGCCGACAGTATCAACCAGCTCGATGGGAAATCCCGGATGCCCAAATGTGCTCTCGCGGGTGGTGAGCAGGCATCCATGGGGACCCAGGGTGGTAGCCACCAGTTGGCAACCGGGAAATTTTCCAAGCAGCGCGTGCGCCGCGGCCTGAGGACTCGCCGGCACCTGGTGCTGGCCCGACCCCAGTTCATTCAGCAGAGAAAAAACCTGCGGCAGCTCCTCGTCACTTAGCTTGATGATGGTGGCATGTGCCATCGACCAGTGAAGCACCTCGGGAGTGCAGTCAGGCATGCGTAAATTTACATCGAATACCCGCAAGCACCCTTGCGCGGTGGCCTCAACGAAGCTTTGGATGGTTGACCGCGAAACCTCATGCCTCTGGGCGAGGGTTCCAAAGCAGACGGCATCCGCGGCACGTGCTACTTCAAGCAGCTGCGGTGTCAGACGGATAAAGTCCCATGCCACGTTGCGATGGATGATGTAGCGTGGCTGCTTATCGGCAGAGAATGTAACTTCGACGGTCCCGGTTGGATGGGCTGAATCTTCCTGTAGCTGCTCCAGATCGAGGTTAGGTTGCGTGAGGATGGTGCGCGCTGCTCTGCCATGGTCATCGTCACCCACGCTGCTGACCAAGCTTGCGAAGTTCCCCAATCGAGCACAGAAGACGGAAAAGTTTGTCAGGGTCCCGCCCAGTCTTGGGCCGCTTGGAAAAAGATCCCACAGCAGCTCGCCTATGCCGGCGATCCGCGGACCCCTGCTTTCGCTTGGAGTCTTAGAGAGGATGGAATTCAGGATCTGTCCTTTCTCTCACCGCATCCTCGTTTAGCGCTACGCCGATTCCCGGGCTCGTCCTCACCTCCAGGAAACCCTCGTCATCAAGCGAAACCGGCTCGGTCAGCGAGGTGTAGGACTTATCGACATAGTGAGTGAATTCAAGCAGCATAAAATTCGGCGTCGTGGCGGCGACGTGAGCGGCTGCCATCGTACCCAGAGGCGATGCTACTCCGTGAGGAGCTATGGGGATCGAGTAAACCTCGGCCATGGCCGCGATCTTACGTGTTTCGAGCAGTCCGCCGGTCTTCGAAACATCGGGTTGAATGACGCTCAGCGCTTCCTTCTCCAGAAAAGGACGATAACCGTAGCGGCTATAGATGTTCTCTCCTGCCGCGATAGGAACCCGTGTGGCATTGCGCACCCGCAGCATGGCATCGACATCATCGCTGGGAATTGGCTCCTCCACCCAGATCAGGCGGAATGGCTCCATCAGGTGACAAAGCTGGATGGCCGTCTCGACGTCGTAACGAGCGTGGCATTCCAGCGCAAGGTCGTAGGTGGGGCCCACCGCCTCTCGAATGGATGCGACGAAATGCACTACATCATCCAACTGCACGGTGTTCAGATGAAGACCCCAAAGCTTGTTCGGGTCCCAGCCCTTTTTCAGGGTCCATTCATCCGGGCTGTAGTCGATGCCGATCTTCAGCGCTTTCACTTTCGTTTTGGCAATAAAGCTGGTCGCTTCGCCTGGGTTGGCTGCATGCAGATAGACCGGCAATTTACTGCGCACGCGGCCGCCCATCAGTTGGTATACAGGCGCATTCAGGGCTTTGCCGGCTAGATCCCAGAGCGCCATTTCCACTCCGCTGATGGCGGTGAGGTAGGGTCCGCCCATTCCGCGCATGAAGACAGGCGAGGGGGAGCCACCCGCCGCAAGATGCTTCCCGCCCCACAGGTCAAGGAGAATTCCTTCAATATCCAGTGGGTCCCGGCCAGCGAGCGCAGGGCCGATGTTGTTGTTGACGATGTACTCCGCGCCGACGGTGTCCAGCATCTCGCCCGTGCCGGTCAAACCCTGGTTGGTGTAGACGCGGATGAAGCGGCTATTGAATCCGTCGCGCAGCCGAACCGCGCGAATTTCGCGGATGGTGAGGCCGGGGGCGTGAGAAGTTCCCTGGGCCCGCGCGTTCAGCAGGAAGGCGCCGTAAGCCATCGCGGCCTGGCCGAGAAACATGCGTCGATTCATCGGGCAGGAGTGTAGCACATGTGCCGCTCGGCCTGGATTCGACGTTGCGAATTGGCGACGCAACCGGCAAGCTAATAGGCATGCCGGAATTACCGGATATTACCGCCTATATCAGCGCGCTGGAGCCACGCATCATCGGGCAGCCGCTGGAGCACGTGCGCATCGCAAGCGCATTTCTGCTGCGAACAGCACGGCCTCCAGTTAGCAGTGTCGAAGGCCGTGTCGTGCGCCAACTGCGCCGCATCGGCAAGCGCATTGCAATGGGCGTCGATGGCGATCTCTGGCTGGTACTGCACTTGATGATCGCTGGGCGCTTACACTGGCGGCCAACAGGAGCCAAGTTGTCGGGACGGCAGAATCTGGCCGCCTTTGATTTCCCCCATGGCTCTCTCGTGCTTACGGAAGCGGGAACTAAGCGCCGCGCATCGTTGCATCTCTTCGAGGGTGAGGAGGCATTGCGTTCCATCGACCCGGGCGGGATCGACGTGCTCTCCAGCGATCTTGATTCTTTTCGCAAGGCGCTTACGATCGAAAATCGAACGCTCAAAAGAGCTCTCACCGACCCGCGCATTCTAAGCGGCATTGGCAACGCGTACTCCGATGAAATCTTGCACGCAGCGCAATTGTCTCCAGTGAAGATGACTCACAAGCTGGACCCGCAGGAATGGGAAAGTCTCTATGCCGCGACGCAGGCCACGCTTAAGTTGTGGATCGAGCGACTAACCGAAGAAGCGAAGGCCGGCTTTCCCGAAAAGGTGACCGCCTTTCGCAAGGATATGGCGGTCCATGGACGCTATGGGGAGCCCTGTCCGCGCTGTGGTCAACCGATCCAACGCATTCGTTACGCCGATAACGAAACGGATTACTGCGTCAAGTGCCAAACTGGCGGGAAGCTTCTGGCAGATCGAAGCCTTTCGCGGCTCCTGAAATCGGACTGGCCACGCACACTCGATGAACTGGAGACGCTCAAGCGCCGTTAAGAATCAGTGAGGCCGAACGTTCGATTCTCAGGCGCTAAGGCCGATCCTGAGCGGTATGGTAAATGCGCAAAACCTCAACGCTCCGTCCGGTCAGACGATAGACGACGACATAGGGTAAAGGAGCGAACAAAAACTCTCGGGTTCCTTCCTCGCGTCCGATGCGCCCGCGCTGCGGCCACTTTTTTAACGCAAGAACGGCCCCATACAGCTTGCGGATGGTCGGCTGACGGTAGCGTGGATGGTGCTCGTTGAGGTAGTCACTGATATGCTGCAAGTCCGCTACCGCAGCGGGAGTCCAGCGGAGATGCATTTTTAGGAACGCAACATCTGTTCTAATCGGGCATTCATTTCGTCTTCTTCAATGAATTCGCCCCGGTCGGCTTGTGCGATACCTTCACGAACGGCGGCGCGAAAACGGGCGTCCTCTTGAAGCAAACGCAGGGCTGCATCTTTCACCAAGCGCTCCGGTTCGGTCCCTTCGTTGGTGGCTATCTGCGCAAGCTGGGCTTCCTGTTCGGGTGTGAAATGGACTTCCATGCCCTTCAGGATAGGGAAAGGTCTGGCTCGTGGCAAGTGGGCAAACGGCGTTTAACATGACTGAAAGCGCTGGACCCCGTTACCCATAAACCTTGTTCTCCACCGGTTTGCCTTCCTGTGCGGGTGGAAGGAAGGCTCGCGATGCACTCAGCGGTAGACGGATCTCCGCCCCGCAGCCGGGGCCATCCAGGCGATTGGCCACTTGAAGCATGCCCCCGTGGGCCTCGCATATCTGCCGCGCCAATGCCAGACCGATACCGCTGCCTCCCGGCTTGGTGGTATAGAAAGGGACAAAGAGGTTGGACGGATTACTGAGGCCGACCCCGTTGTCCTGGATAAGGATGACGACTGCCTGAGGAATGGTTCTCCAGGTGATCGACACTTCAGGAACATCCGTCGCCATATGGCCGCTCGAGGGCGCCTCAGGAAAGCGCGCCAACGCCGCTTCGGCTGCATTGCGCAACAGATTGATGAGCAGCTGTTCAATCTGATCGGGATCCATCTGCAGCACGATATCGGGTCCCGGATGTAGCTGGACCGCCACCCTGGTTTCGAGCCCAACGGCACGCTCCATCAGTGAATGTAACGACACCGGTTGCAATGCAGGCGGGGGTAACTGCGCCAGCTGCCGGTATGCCTGGATGAATCGATTGAGAGATTCGGCGCGATTCTCGATAATCTTCAGACCTCGGTCCAGGCTGGATGCGTCATGATCTGTCCTGGCCGTATCCGTAGTATGTTGCGACGGATTGACATGAATCCAGGAACGAAGGCTGCCGGCAATGGATTTGATGGGCGTCAGCGAATTGTTGATTTCGTGCCCGATCACCCGGATCAAGCGCTGGAAAGCATCGCGCTCCTGCTCTCGCAAGGCAATGCTAACGTCGGACAGCACCAGGAGCGTATGCGGGATACCGTGTTGGCGAAAACTGGATCTCCTCACCATCCAGTGCACCGGGTTGCTTTTGGCGCCAAGGATAAGGATTCCCCGATCCGGCTGATCCAAGACGTCGGCGAGTTGCAAATCATGAGCGCTCGCACCCAAGTCCCGTTCAGCTATGAGATGGAAGATATGCTCGGCGGCAGGATTGACAAGACGGAGGCGATGCGAGGGATCGAAGGCCAGGACTGGCGCATCCATGGAAGAAATCACACAGCGCAACAAGGCTGAGGCCTCCAGCTCACTCAAACGCTGGCTCTGCAGCAGGTCAGCAAATTCGTTGATCTCGAGCGCCAGTTCCCCCAGCGCATCGAGTTGCCGCGCACCACGCGCGCGAAAGGAGTAATCTGATTCGCGCAGCGCCGAGACAACATTGGCCAGGGTCTGCAGCGGACGGATGATCTGCTCCATGAGTAAGGCCCCAGCAAGCAGGGAGAGAAAAGCGACCACACCAAGAAGAGTCCAGACCACACCCGTTGAAAATTTTCCCTGCCACAGCAGGATCGCTGCGAGCCCAAATCCAGGGGTGGCAACGCCCAGACAGAGCAGACGGATACGGCGCTCGAAAGGGGCGATGTGTTCACGGTGTTTTGCAGAGCGGAGATGCGCGCGTGAAGCTGAACCACTACCGTTGCCGGGAGTGAGATCAGATTCCATACTTCTCCATCCGGCGATAGAGCGCTCCCCGGCTTAATCCCAGAGCCTCCGCCGCATGGCTGACGTTGCCGCCGGCACGCGACAGAGCTTTGCGAATGAGAATGCTTTCCACTGCTTCGAGGCTGAGCTCGTCGAGACTCTGGCCGGATGAGCGAACCTGGCTCAAGCCCAGGTCGGCGGTTTGAATGCGCGAACCGCGGGCCATAAGAACAGCGCGCTCGATCGCGTGGTCGAGTTCCCTGACGTTGCCCGGCCAGCTGTGTTGGAACATGGCCTCCAGGGCGCTGGGCTCGAACCCGGTCGCGGCCTTGCGGTAGCGGGAGGTATAGCGGGCGAGGAAGTGCCCGGCGAGTAAGGGGATATCTTCGCGGCGATCGCGCAGCGGGGGAAGATGAATTTCCACCGTGTTGAGGCGGAAGAGCAGATCTTCGCGAAAGCGTCCCTGTGCGCACTCCTCATGCAGATCGGCATTGGTAGCCGAAAGCAGGCGCACGTTCACGCGCTTGGTTTGCGAAGAGCCGACTCGTTCCAGATCACCTGTCTCCAGCACGCGCAGCAGCTTAGCCTGCTGGCGCAGCGGCACATTGGCAATCTCATCCAGGAAGAGCGTGCCGCGATCAGCCAGCTCAAAGCGCCCGATGCGGTCCGTGCGTGCGTCGGTAAACGCTCCTTTCACGTGCCCGAAGAGCTCGCTCTCAAACGTCCCTTCAGCCAGCGCGCCGGTGTTCACGGCCACCAGCGAGCGAGCCGCGCGCGAAGAGAGCGCGTGCAGCGTCTGGGCTACGACTTCTTTGCCCGTGCCATGCTCACCGGTGATGAGCACGTTGGCATCCGATGGTCCAATGCGACCTAGAAGCTCCAACACGGGCTGCATGGAAGCCGCCTGGGCAATTAATTGAGGACGCCCTTCAGCGCGCAGCAGGCGATTTTCCGCTTCCAGAATTTCAGCCTGTTGCACGGCCCGGCGAAGTTCAATCTGGGTGCGCAAAACGGAAATCAGCCGCGCATTTTCCCAGGGCTTCTGGATAAAGTCACATGCGCCGCGGCGCATGGACTCAACAGCCAGGCCGACATTGGCCCACGCCGTCATGACAATAATGCGCAGGCGGCTGTCATGAGCACTTAGCTGGGCGAGCAGCTCCAAACCCTCTGCACCGGAAGTCGTGTCGCGGGTGTAATTGAGATCGATCAGCAGCGCATCGTAGGTTTCGCTGGCAACCCTGTCCCGCACCTCGCGCGGAGATTGCGCTCTCTCCACCCGGTAGCCTTCTGGCTGTAGCAATAACTCGATGGCATCCAGAATATGGGGCTGATCATCGGCGGCGAGTATTCTGGGCGCCTCCGCCTGCGTACGGGTTCCCGGGGTCTCTTTCGCGGTTTGCGGGAAGGTGGCCATCATTGCCTCGAACGGTAGGTTAAGTATAGTGGAGTCCCGCAGTCCAGTTAGACAGGGCCAGCTAAGGCTTAGCCGGCACGACGTCTACGTTCTGCGGCAAGTGGGTGACGACGCCATTTTTTGCGTCGTCGATGGAGACGCCCGTACGATCCAACGTCGTCCCAGTAGCGCGGTCAATGTCCGCCTTGGCCTTTTCATAGGCAGTCTGCGCGGTAAAAAACGCGGATTCAGCGACAGCGAGGCTTTGTTCCATGACCAGGGTGTCATACCTGGATATCGCTCCTACGTCTTGCTCCTTCTTGGCGATATCAAAGGTGTTCTGCGCGAGATCGCGTGCTTTTTGCGCGGCCGCCACGCGGGCTTGCGCCTGCACGAGAGCGAACTGTGAGTCGCGGATGTCGAAGCGAAGGGTCTTCTGCTGCTGCTCTTGGGCGATCTGGCTCTGGCGGTACGCGAGCACGGCGCGGAACTGGTCGGCTTTGACGACACGGTTGCGGAGGTTGATTACGAGATTGACGCCAACCTCGTACTGGGGCGCCGAGTAGTTGAAGGTGTTCACGAACATGCTGGCGAAGTCGGTGGGCAAGCTGGTGGCGCACTCGTCCGTGCCGAGACTGCAATTCGGGTTTTTGGGGCCGGCGGCGCCCGTGCCTCCGTAGTAGCCGTACAGATAAAGTTGAGGCAGCAGCTCGCTGTTGATGTCCTTGAGGCTCTGGCGCAGGACCTCGGCCTGATTACGGAAAATCGCGACTTCAGGCCGGTTCTTCATGGCCTCGTCGATCAGCTGGGTGATGGATTTCGATTCGTTGGGATCGGGACCGCCCTGCAGGTCGAGCGGAATGACAGGAATTTCGTCGATAGACGGGTCGTCGGTTCGGGTGAGATCGTTCTTAATCAGCAGTTCGTTGTGCCTCAGCGTGGCCTTGGCGATGGTAAGATCGCCCTCGCTGGTGGCAACCGCGGACTGGTCCTTCATGACCTGCAACGCAGGAATATTCTGCAGCTCCAACTGTTTCTGGTCGTCGGTCAGGGTCTGATTGGCGTATTCCAATGAACGGGTCTTCACCTGCACGTCCTGATAAGCGTTGACCAGATCCCAATAGAGGTTTTCAATGTCGGTCACGGTGGCGATGACCTGCTGCTGAAAGGCGAGATCGGTGGTCTGCAGGTTTCTTTTGGCAATGTGGATGTAGCGCTCGTTGCTGGCAAGGCCGAATCCGTACAGAAGCGGCTGGCTCACGCTGCACCTGAAAGTTGGAATTCAGTTCGGGATTGACTGCGTAATAAGGGCTGTTGTTGGCAGCGCGGAAGCCGGTGTAGTTGACCTGCAGGTAGGTGCCGAGCGGAAAGTACTGTTGGTACTGCGATTGGACCTCGATGTTGTTTACCTTAAAGAGTTCGGTGCCGACCGTGGCAAACGTTCGGCTCCGGGGTGACGGTGTGTTGCACATAGCCGCTGAAGATGAGTAAGGGGTCGAATGAGGGAACGGCCGCGCCGGCGCCTAGCGTCGTGGTGACGAGGCCGCCGGCGCCTGCGGTCGCATTCGAGGCTGCGGAGCCACCGCCCCCAGAGGCGCCAAAGCCGCTCGCCGTGGTCGAGACGACGGCGGTGTTGACGCCGTTGGCGTTGGCTCCCGCCTTGGTGCGCTGAAGATCGGCCTGCGCGATGGGGAAGTTGTAGCGGAAGGAGGCGAGCGTGAGATTATTTTCGAGGGCCAAAGCGATCGCGTCCCTGCAGAGAGATCTGGAGCTTGCCGTCGCGTATGAGGTCGTAGAGGCGTCTGCGAGTTTTGCAGATTGAGTGGCGGCACAGTGCTGGGCATATACGGCGCAAGGGGATTGTGTGAATGCGGCATTTCAATGTGGAAAGGTCCCTGGTAGGTAACCGGCTGCGGCTGCGCCGCCGCTTGTGCCTGCTGTGCGATGGTCTGGGGCGGAGACTGCTGCGGACCGGCAGGCGCGGAAGGCGGGCTGCCTGCGGGCACCCCTTGCGCGAAGGTCGTGGAAGCGAGAATCGCCGCCGCACAAACACAGACAATGCTTTCTGCACAATGATTCCCGCGCCTGAGACATCCTTCATGCCTTCACCTCGGAAGCCTGGTTCAACCCCGGGTTGGCCGTATCACTCACCATCCATCCATCCCGAACCTCGAGCACGCGATTTCCGTAACTGGCATTTACCTCCGAGTGCGTCACCTGCACGATGGTCGTCCCTTCCCGGTTCAGCTGCTGGAAGAGCTCCATAATCTCCTTCGCCTGCGAGGAGTGAAGATTTCCCGTCGGCTCATC
The DNA here is from genome assembly GCA_963743365.1 of uncultured Acidobacteriaceae bacterium. Taxonomy (GTDB): domain Bacteria; phylum Acidobacteriota; class Terriglobia; order Terriglobales; family Acidobacteriaceae; genus PALSA-350. Next base: position 190,661 of record CAVUQE010000001.1, on the reverse strand, counting down.
GGCAAGCAGCAGCGCCGGGCGATGAATTACGGCGCGGGCAATGCCGACCAACTGTTGCTGGCCGCCGGATAGCTGGTTGGGAAAAAGATCCTTTCTTGCCCACAATACTGAAGCGATCCAGCGTGTCCGCAACCAGTGCCTGGCGTTCCCCCTTGGAGATGTTCTTGTAGGAGAGGGGCAGGTCAATGTTCTCTGCGACATTGAGGTCGTCGAGCAGGTGGTAGCTTTGAAAAACCATCCCGATGTTGCGCCGTGCCAGGTCTGCCCGTTGCTTGCGGTTCATCAGGTGGACAGCCTCGTCATTGAACCAATACGACCCTAACCATTGGTCATCGAGCAGCGCCAAAACATTCAGCAGTGACGATTTCCCCGCCCCCGAAGGTCCCATGATGGTAATAAACTCGCCCGCCTCGATCTTCAGGTGGATGCGCCTGAGTACCCAGGTCTGGCCGGCGCCAGTCTTGTAGCTTCTTTCGACATTTTCGAGCGAGATCATAGAGCAGTCCTCACCGTCCGCCCCGTCAGGGACGAATCGTCACGCTTCAAACCATACGCTGTGTCTATTGACCCGCGGTCACCAGACCCCGGTCATTGCATTTCCAGAGCGTGATCGGCAAATTCACCTTCGGCGACAATCTTTCCGTCGAAGAGGTGGATATTGCGATCAGCATGGCGGGCAAAACGCGGGTCGTGCGTCACCATGCAGATGGTCGCTCCTTCTCGATGAAGGTTCTTAAGCAATTCCATCACCGCTTCACCGTTCTTCGAGTCCAGGTTTCCCGTGGGCTCATCGGCCAGCAGGATAGAGGGTGAGCCAGCCAGTGCCCGCGCGACAGCGACGCGTTGCTGTTGGCCGCCCGAGAGCTGCGAGGGATAGTGACGCATGCGGTGGGCCATGCCCACGCGCTCGAGCGATTCCTGCACCCGCTGCTTGCGGTCGCTCGATGCCATCCCCGAGCGATAGGTCAACGGCAACTCCACATTCTCGGCGACAGTAAGATCACCAATCAGGTTGAAGCTCTGAAAGATGAACCCGATCTCCTGGTTGCGGATGCGCGACCGCTCGGCAAATTTCAAATTCTCTACCGGACGGCCGTTCAGCTCGTACTTGCCCGCCGTCGGTGTATCCAGCAGACCGATAATCGACAGCAATGTCGATTTTCCGCAACCGGAGGGGCCAGACATGGCCACATATTCCCCCCGGTCGATGGAGAGGTGCACACCGGAGAGGGCGTGGGTCTCGATTTCCTCGGTGTAGAAAACCTTGGTCATCGCTTCAATCTGTATCAGTGGCTGCATGCTTTCGCTCCTGTTGTTCCTTTTTTGATATTGGCCCTTTAGTCCAGACGAATCCGGTCCGTCGTGTCCCATCGTGACATGTCGCTCAGAATAACCGTGTCCCCTTCTTTGAGCCCTTCCAGCACCTGGATCGCATTGACTGAGGCGCGCCCTACTTTCACCGGAACGCGGACCGCCCCTTTACCATCCGGATCCAACTTGAAGAGGCTGATCGTGCTGTTCTCATTGCCAAAAGCCGGCCGGCCAACATAGAGAACATCTTTTAATCTTTCCAGATCGATGACCCCGTCCACGCTCAGTTGATCCCGTGCTCCATTGGGCAGAGCGCCAATCAGCTCCACGTCTACGGTGACGGTTCCATTCTGTACCGCGGGATCGATTCTCGAAACTTTGCCATCGGCCAAGCCGTTGTGCGTATCGATAGAAGCAGGTTGGCCGATCAGGATGTCGCGCGCCTGGGTTTCAGCAATCTTCAGCTGCGCCTTCAACTGGTTCGGCTGCACTACCTGGGCCAGCATGGTTCCTATAGTTACGTGTTGGCCCACGGCGAGCGGCAGATCGGTCAGCACTCCGGCAATGCCTGCGCGCACTTTGAGCGCGTTCAGCTGTTGCTGCTTCAGGTCATAAATCGCCTGCGCCTGCGCCACCTTGGCCTGCTGCACGGCAAGCTGTGATTCGATGGCCTTTTCGTTGATCTGGACGGTCTGCTCCTGGAGCTTGTTACGCGTGCTCAACTGATCCGCCGTTCCTTGAGAGCCGCTGTACGCAAGACCGGAAATCACGCCCAGGCTATACAGCGTCTTGTCGATCTGCGCCTGGCGCTGCGCCTGGTTGTAGTCGGCGTGTACGGTTGCCGCGGCAGACTTTTGCGCCATCAAATCGCTCTGCACCTTCACTTGTACGTTGCTGAGGTCCGCGCGCGCCTCTTTAAGCGAAAGCTCGGCGTCAATCGCCTCCTGGCTCAGGGTCGGGTCACTTAACTCCACTAGGATGGTGTCGGGCTTCACCACCGATCCGGGGAGGGTGAGGATGCGCACCACGGTGGCCTCGGTCTGGGCCGGAATTTGGCGAATCGCGTCTTCCCGCGGCACCAGGGTTCCCAGTCCGCGCACCTGGCGCACCATCGGTCCGCGCTTCACGGTATCGGTCCAAACGGCTGAGCGATCTACACTGGGAGCGGCCGGCTTGAGCCGCATTACGAGAAATGTCACGGCGGCCAGAACGACCACGCCAATTGCGATCGTAACGACCTGCCGCCGACGCTTCTTGACTTTCAGGTCTGGGCGCGAGATATCCATGCTAGTTGCTGATGCATGCTGGTGACCAAATCCGTCAGCGATGCTTTCATTGGGTTTGTTGGTCTTTGCCACATGCATAGCTACGCAAGCGGTTGCGGATTTGTTCAATTTTGTCCTCAGATGTCCACTTTCGGACAGCAGGCCCATCCGGAGGTGCGTTTCTCCCTCCATTCACCCACTTGCGAACTCAGGCTCGCGGGGGTCTGCGAACGACGGGTCCTGTACCCCTCACAAAGGACGGCCTTTTCCCACCGCTTATAAAGGTGGAACTGTTCTCCATCAATTACGTACCTATCGGCTGAAGCCTGTACAGTTCTCTTGCCGAATCTTTTCCCGGCTTCTGATGGGATTGGCCGGATAGTTGGTCTTCAACACACGGCACGATCACCCTTTGAGAGGGACCGATGCAAATTTTCCTGCAGGACCTTCGCTTCGCGTTCCGCCAGTTCGGCAACCAACCCGGCTTTACCCTGACTGCGATTCTGTCGCTGGCGCTCGGGATCGGTGCGACCGTTTCAGTCTTCAGCATTGTTTACGCTGTCCTGATGAATCCCTGGCCCTATGCCGGGTCCGATCGGATCTGCACCATCGCTCTCGTGGACAAAGCCGGACAAGATAACTCGAATGGTCTTACCGGCCCGCAGTTACGGCAGTTGCGCCAGGCACGCTCCGTAGAAGATGTGATGGGCCTTGCCGGATGGAACTTGACCGTCACCGGAGGGGATGTTCCGGAAGATGTGCGGGCCATATATATGACGGGTAGTGGCTTCCAGTTCCTTGGCCTGCCGGCAATGCTGGGCCGCAATTTTCTCCCTTCGGACGCTCCGGATGGCCAGGAGCCGCAGCAAGTAGTCGTCCTGAGCCACAAGTTCTGGGAGCGCCACTTCAATGGAGATCCGTCCGTCGTTGGTAAGCCCATTCAGATGGTTCATAAGACCTACACCATCCTGGGTGTGCTGCCCCCGCGCTTTACCTGGGTGGACGGCGACGCGTATCTTCCGCTGAACCCGTCTCCTTCGCAGACGATCACCTATGGCCTGTTTATCAAGCTAAAACCAGGAGTCACGCGGACGGCCGCGGCAGCCGAATTGGAGCCGCTCTTTCAACAATTCGCCAAACAAACGCCAAATCATTTTCCCAAGCAATACAAACTCGAAGTACGGAGCCTCAACTACTACTACAGGCACGAATTGGGAGGGACGCTTGCTCTGCTGTTCGGAGCCGTGGGCCTGCTGCTGGCGATCGGATGCGGCAATGTTTCCATTCTGCTGCTAGCCCGCGGCACAGCCCGGCTGCATGAGTTCGGGGTCCGCTCAGCCGTGGGAGCGAGCGGCCTTCGAATCGTCCGCCAGCTTCTTACCGAATCGCTGCTCCTGGCCATCGCAGGCGCCGGAATAGGTGTGCTTTTGGCTTATCAAAGTCTCGGCCTGATTGTGGCTCGTTTGCCGGAGTACTCGTTTCCCCACGAGGCTGATTTCCATGTCAACATTCCGGTTCTGCTCTTCAGCGTCGCCCTCGCTGTGCTCACCGGAGTATTTTTTGGCTTGTTCCCGGCATTGCAGCTGGCCCGGCCGGAGATCAGCCAGACCCTGCAGGCGAGCACCCGCAAAGTCGTGGGAACGGTCCGCGGGAAGCGTTTCCACAATACTCTGATCGCCGGCCAGATCGCCCTGACACTACTGCTCATGACCGCCGCAGGCGCAGCCATCCAGGGCTTTGTGCGCATGATGCGGGTTCCACTCGGTTACGATCCGCACCACGTTATGTCGGTTGGCATCCCGATCCACGACAATACCTATAAGAGCGTTGCCGAGCGTGTGAACTACTATGAGCAGCTTCGGGACAAAATAGGCGCGTTGCCCGACGTAACCTCTACTGGGATTTCCACCAACGCTACCCCTCCCAATAGCGGTTGGGAGCAGGCATTTGAGCTGGCCGGGAAGCCTTCCGGGGAAGAACAAAAAGCGAGTCTCGAATTTGTCAGTCCCGGATACTTCACCACTTTGCACATGCCGCTCTTGCGTGGCCGGGTCTGGGACCAAACGGAAGTTGCGCACAGCGCGCCCATGGCACTGGTGAATGAGACATTTGTAAGACGCTACTACGCGAACGGCGACATTTTAGGGCGTTCGTTGAAAATTCCTACACTCAAAGATGAACCACCCTATACCATGGCCGCGCCAGGAAGCGATGGCCCGTTGCAAGTGGTCGGGGTGGTCGCGGACTCGCTGAATGATGGCCTCGATAAACCCGTAAAGCCAGCGATCTTCTTGCCCTATTCGCTTTACCTGTGGATGCATACCCAGATCCTGGTCGAAAGCCGCGTCGATCCCCTGTCCATTCTGCACAGCGTTCGCCGGCAGATCGTCTCCGTTAATGCCGATCAGCAGGCCAATGGTCAGGTGAACGATCTGGAGATGTGGATCAGGCGTGAACCCGAATGGGCCCGAGGACGGCTGATTTCGATTCTCTTTGCAGCATTCGCCGCTCTGGCCCTGGTGTTGGCGGCTGTCGGCTTGTACAGTGTGGTCTCCTACTCGGTGCTACAGCGGACAAACGAATTCGGCATCCGCATGGCGTTGGGAGCGCAAAAGCAGGATGTGCTGTGGAATGTGCTCTCTTCGGCCGGCGTGAGCGTTGGATCCGGGTTGCTCGCAGGACTCGCGCTCAGTCTGGGATTGAGCCGGATGATCTCCCGCTGGGTCGAGAACAGCGCGACCCACGATCCCTTGCTGATTCTCGGCGCCTCCGTTGTGCTTCTTGCCGCTGCCGGAGTGGCCTGCGTAGTTCCGTCGTGGAGAGCATCCTCGGTCGATCCTATGACGGCATTGCGATGCGAATAAGGGCAACGCAGCGCGGTGACTATTACAATTGAGTGTCTGGCTCTAAGAATCTCCTGAACAAAGGGACCCCTGCATGATCGATCGATGGGCCGCTGCCACAGCGGCAATCTTGTTTAGTGTTGCTTCACTGCAAACCATGGGGGCAAACGCCCCAAAATCCAACCAACCAGCGGAAGCCGGCGGTTATGATTACAGCCGCCCCGAGCCTCAGCCGGCCACCGAGGCTCTCGACCTCGGCATGTATGCGCGCATCCGTGAAGAGGGTCTCGCTCACTCTAACGTGATGGAATATGCGGGCGCATTATTCGACGATATCGGCCCGCGGCTTACCGGCTCACCCAACTTGGCCAAGGCGAACGCGTGGACGCGCGATCAGCTGACCGCCATGGGATGCTCCAACGCGCACCTGGAAAGCTGGGGCGACTTTGGCATGGGCTGGCGCCAGGTCAGCACTTCTGTCGATATGGTCACGCCGGATACGGCTGTCTTTATCGCTCAGGCCACGCCATGGTCGCCGCCCACGAACGGATCCGTAACCGGGCAGGTCATCGCCATACCCAGTCTTAAGGAAGAGAAAGACTTCGATGCCTGGAAAGGCAAGCTTGCAGGCAAGATCATTCTCTACGGTGATGCACCCAAGATCAACCCCGATCCCGCGCCGCTGCTGCAACACTACGACGAGAAGAAGCTGGTGCAGATTTACCAATATCCGCTGGACGGCGATATGGAGGAGCAGCACTACTTTTCGGACGGACCTAAATTTTGGGAAGACACTTTCAAGAAGATCAACTTCCGTGAGCGGGTTGCCAAATTCTTCGCCGATGAGCATGCGTCGGCCCTTCTGGTCCACGGATGGGCCGGCGACGGGGGCATCGTTCGCGACGATAACAGCGAGCAGATGGGCGAAAATGTTTTCCGGCCTGATCACAAGCAGCCCATTCCCTCAGCGGTGGTCTCGAGCGAAAACTTCGGCCGTGTGGCGCGCTTGTTGGAACACAACGTGCCGGTCACTGTCTCGGTCGCCATCAACACGGAATTCACGGGCGACCACGAACAGGGCTACAACACCATTGCGCAGATACCCGGGACTGATCCCAAATTGAAAGACCAGGTGGTCATGGTTGGAGGGCACCTGGACAGCTGGATCGCCGGCACCGGAGCTACCGACGATGGCGCAGGCGCAATCATCGCCATGGAGGCCATGCGCATTCTCAACGCGCTGCACGTGCAGCCTCGCCGAACCATCCGCATCGCATTGTGGTCCGGCGAAGAGCAGGGTGAATTCGGATCGCTGGGCTATGTACACCAGCATTTTGCCACCATGGGACTGTCTACCAAGCCCGAGGAACTTGCCGTCCCTGTATATGTCAGGGAGCAGGTTGGGCCGTTAACCGTCAAGCCGGAACACGCGCTCATCTCCGGCTACTTCAATCTCGACAATGGTGGAGGTAAGCTGCTCGGCATTTACGCCGAGAACAATGCTGCGATTGTTCCCATCTTCCAGCAGTGGATCGAACCGTTGAAAGACCTGGGTGTCACTACGGTCAGCATGCGAAAGACCGGCTCCACGGATCACGAATCTTTCGACCAGGTAGGCATACCGGGATTCCAGTTCATCCAGGACCCGCGTGACTACGAAACCCGGAGCCTGCACAGCAACCAGGACGTCTACGAGCGCCTATCGCCAAACGATCTGAAGCAGGCTGCGGTGGTCGAGGCGATATTTCTTTACAACACCGCCATGCGCGATCAAATGCTGCCTCGTAAGCCGTTGCCCCATCCCGAAGCAGCCGACAAGGAGAACCAGGGCCTTAAGAATATGTTCCCGGGCGCAGTGGAACCGCCTAAGAAGCAGTAAGAGCTAAAGACAGTGCGCGGCAAGGTCTGTAGGGTCGAAGGAATAGGACGGGTGCCCCACGTTCGCCCGAGCGTACGTGGGCGGAAGACGAAGGGGCGTAGCCCCCACCAAAGCTTTGTCGATGTTGACCGGCGGATCCGCTCTGGGATGGGAAAAGCAATCGAAACATATCATTTTCGGCCCAGGTACGCTGGTGCGAACCTGGGGCACCCGTCCTGTTCCTATCGGGTTCTGCTGCTACAGGGAATCGCGTAGCGACCCCCATTTGCCTACTCCGTCCGCAGCGCTTGCATGGGCTCGATTTTCGATGCACGAATGGCCGGCAATGCACAAGCAACCAGCGCTGTGACCAAAAGGCCGCCCACCATCGTGATCAGCACAACGGGATCGAGTGGGCTGGTGCCGTACAGAATGGAGCGGATGAACGAAGCAGCCGTCGAGCCACCGGCCAAACCGATCACCAGTCCAATCAACACTGGGCGCAAGCCATCGAAGAGCACCAGCCGCAGCACCTCACTTCTTTGTGCGCCCAATGCCATGCGGATCCCGATCTCCGTGTTGCGCTGGGCGACGAGATAGGACAGCACTCCGTAAAGACCAATCGCCGCCAGCAAAAGAGAGAGAATGGCGAAGGCCAGCACCAGCGTAGCGCTAAAGCTCTGCGTGGCCGTGGACTTACCCAGAATCTGCTGCATGGTCAAGATGTCAGAGACGGGCAGCGCGGGGTCGAGTGCCGCTACCTGCTGTTGAATGGGGATAGACAGCGCGAGTGGGTCTCCGGCGGTGCGCGCTACGATCGTCGCATAGTCCGTCAGGTTCGGAGCGCCCGACAAGATCGGGAAATACATCATGGCCTTGATAGGCTGAGCAACATCATAGACGGTATCGCCGACAACGCCCACGATCTCATACGTTCGGTCCAGGAACCCCACGGTAACACGCTTGCCAATTGGATTTTCAGCAGGGAAAAACTGATCCGCGAATTTCTTGCTGATAATCAGGTATCCGTCACGATCAAGGCGTTCCTGGTCGGTGAAAAACCGGCCGGCGATCAACGGTATCTGCATCGCAGTGAAGTAGCCAGGATCGGCGGTGCGATTGATGGCGTCGTCCTGGAGTTGAAAGCTGCTGGAAGGGTGCTCGGGAAGGGTAAAGACGAAGTCGCCGCCGTAGCCTGCGCCCGGCGGGGTGGAGACAAGGCCCGCCGCGATGACGCCGGGCAGACGGCGCACGCGTTCCAGAAGAGACTGGTGGAAGGCGATGACCTTCGCCCTGGTGTCATATTGCTTGTCTGGTAAGCCGTAGCTCATGGTGAGTACATGATCGGTAGCGCAACCCAAATTGGCCGTGCGCAGGTGCAGAAAGCTCTTAAACAGCAACCCGGCAGAAACCAGCAGGACCACGGTGAGCGCGATCTCCACGGTTAGCAAGGTCTTGCGCAGCATGGCGCGTGATAAGCTGCCGCCGATCGAGCGGGATGATTCCTGCAGCCCGGCGAAGATGCCCGCGCCGGTGGAGGAGATAGCCGGCAACAACCCGGCCATCAAAGCCGTAAGAAACACCAGGCCGACAGCAAATGCCAGCACAGTTCCATCCAGGTGAATGGCGTCGGCACGGGGCAGCTCGTTCCAGTGGCCTGCAAGCCAACCGGTGGCCAGGAAAGAAAGCAGAACGCCGAGCGTTCCTCCGGCCGCGCATATAAGCAAACTCTCGGCCATCTGCTCACCGATGAGTATCAGGCGGCTGCCCCCTAACGCTCCGCGCACGGCAAGTTCTTTACGCCGGGATGCGCTGCGCGCCACCAGCAGGTTGGAAACGTTGAGGCAGGCGATCAGCAGCATACATCCCACGGCACACATCAGGACGACCAGTGGTGTCTTCACATCCTGGGTCACGTCATCGAGGATCGGCCGCAAACGAGCCTCTTCTGCAACCGGTGCCGACAAATTAGCAAGATGGAGCTGATACTGCAGCGCGCTCACTTCGTTCACTGCAGCTGCTGCGCTTATCCCCGGCCGGAGCCGCGCAACCACATGGCTCTGATGCATGTCGTGACGAACATAGTCCGCCGGCTGAAAAGTCGAAGCATAAGGCACCCACACCTGCACCCGAGAGTCGGGATACGTGAACCAGCGGGGGAGCACGCCGATCACTTCGTAGGGCGCGCTATCCAGCCTTATTTTCTTGCCAATCACGGAGGCGTCTCCGGCGAAGCGCCTTTGGAAGAAGCTCCACGTGAGCAGAACTACATGGTTAGCTCCAACCTTATCTTCTTCCGGCCTGAAGGCGCGGCCGATTGCCGGCGGTGTGCCCAGGACGGAGAACAGGTTCCAGGAGCCTCCAGCACCTTGGACAACCTCCGGGAGGTCCGCATGCTCACCCGTAAGATCGAAATCGGTCGTGTGCCAGGCAGCCATATCCGCGAAGCCGTGCGTTCGCTGATGCCAATCGTTGAAGTCTGCAGGCGAGACCACGTTGAATCCGCTTCCACCGTTGTCCTCGCGAAAGTGCTCATAGACCATCACCAGGTTGTCCGGATCGCGGAAGGGCAGCGGCTTCAACAGAACCGAGCGCACAACAGTGAACAGAGAAGTGGTGGCGCCGATGCCCAACGCCATGACAAGAATCGCAGTCAGGGAAAAACCCGGCGAGCGGGTGAGAGTACGCACGCCATAGCGCAGGTCGCGTAGAAATTTTTCCAGCCAGTTCCAGCTCCAACTGGACCGCGCTTCATCGCGAAGCTGCGTAGGATTGCCAAAGGTGCGCAAAGCTGCATACCGCGCCTCGTCCGGGGCTAGCCCGCGAGCAAGGTTCTCCTTCACCTGCTGGTCGAGGTGGAATGCGAGTTCGTCGTTCAGACGCGCGGTTTGGTTCTCGCGGTGAAACAACATCAACATGGCCATGCGGAATTTTTCGAACCAGCGCATAATACCTCCTGATTTCTTTACGCGCCCTCAACCACCAGGTTGATAGCGTTCGAGAGCCGGCTCCAGCTTTCCTTTTCCCGTTCCAGCTGAGCCCGTCCGGCGGTGGTAAGCGAGTAGAACTTGGCCTGGCGGCCACTGTCGCTTTCCGCCCACTTGGCGCGTATCCACCCTTGCTGCTCTAGCCGGTGTAGCGCCGGATAAAGCGAACCCTGCTGCACCTGCAAGACCTCATGCGAGATCTGCTGAATACGTTTTGCAATTGCCCAGCCATGTAACGGCTCAAGGTGGATCGTTTTCAGGATGAGAAGGTCAAGAGTGCCCTGCACCAGATCGCTCGGTTTGCCCATACTATGACTATCTACACGAGCGATTGTAGATAGTCAACAATGGCGGGCAACGGCGGAATCATGCACTGTCCACTTGCATGTTGGGCTGTCCGCTACTGGACACTGCCCTTCTCGTCACTCAACGCTTCGTCGCCTTTTGCAAAGGATTTAGCAATCTGGGGAACCTGGCCGCTGAAATGCTCGTAAGTAGCTCACATGCAGACCCTGCGGCAAGATATCTCATACGCACTGCGGCAGATGCGCCTGTCGCCTGTCTTCACGCTGACAGCGATGCTCACGCTGGCACTGGGGATCGGAGCAACGACTGCCATCTTCTCCCTTATTTACTCGGTGATGCTCAAATCGCTCCCGGTCGTGGATCCTTCGAGCCTCTATCGTATTGGCGCAGGTACGGACTGCTGCGTGCAAGGCGGACCACAGGATGATTGGGGCCTGTACTCGTATCCGTTCTATCTTCGTCTCCAGGCGGCGGCCCCGGAGTTCGAGCAGATGGCTGCCTTCCAGGCTGCTGGGGCCCAGTTCAGTGTGCGCCGCGGGCTACGCGACAATATTGCCAAGCCGTTGCGCGGCGAATTCGTCAGCGGGAACTACTTCAGCACCTTCGGTATTCACGCCTTCGCCGGACGCGCGATCACACCCAGTGACGACCAACGCTCCGCCCCGCCGGTAGCGATGCTCAGCTATCGCGCCTGGCAGCAACAATACAATTCTGACCCTTCCATAGTGGGATCGACGTTCATCGTGAGCGGCCATCCCTTCACCATTACCGGCATTGCACCGCCGGGCTTCTTCGGTGAGACGCTGCGCAGCAATCCTCCCGAACTATGGCTGCCTCTGCAGCAGGAACCCCTGGTGAACGCGCAAAATTCGCTGCTCGAGCAATCCATCTCTGGCTGGCTGCGGGTGATTGGCAGGCTGAAGCCGGGGGCGAGCATAACCGGTGTTGCGCCACGCCTTACCGGAATTCTCCGCCAATGGATGGTCCATGACTCCGGATGGCCAGGCGAGTTTATGCCACTGATCGTGAAGTCCCTGCCCAAGCAGCAGATCCAGATTGTTCCTGGCGGTGCGGGCGTGGCAGCGATGAAAGCTGATTACGGCGATAGCCTTCGTATCCTGCTCACCGTCTGCTGCCTGGTGCTGTTGATCGCCTGCGCCAACATCGCCAACCTGTTGCTGGCCCGCGGGGCCGCGCGCCGCTCGCAGACCTCGGTGCGGCTGGCTCTGGGCGCATCGCGCAAGCGGCTCATTCAGCAAACATTCACAGAAAGCGTCGTGCTCTCCGTGCTCGGCGGCATAGCCGGAGTTGCGGTTGCGTACCTCGGAGTAAAGCTGGTGGTCGCGCTCGCCTTCCATGGCGCGCAATTTATTCCCATCGATGCCAAACCATCGCTACCCGTGCTCGCATTTGCCTTTGGCTTGTCGCTGTTGACGGGAGTGCTCTTTGGCACCGCGCCGGCATGGTTCACCTCGCACGGCAACCCGGTGGAGGCATTGCGCGGGGCCAATCGCAGCACCCGCGATAGCGCGACGTTGCCCCAGAAAATCCTGGTTGTGGTGCAGGCCACGCTTTCTATCGTCTTGCTCGCCGGCGCGGGTCTGCTGACTCGCAGCCTGCGCAACCTGGAGCATCAAAGCTTTGGCTTCGAAACCGACCACCGGGTCAGCATTGTGATGAACGAACCGCCGGCCAGTTACACTGAGGCCCAACTCAACGCCCTGTACCGCGAGCTTCAGGACCGCCTGGCACGGATTCCCGGAGTCCAACGAGCCGCGCTCGCCCTGTATACCCCGTACATTGACAATTGGGGCGAACTGATTGTTCCCCAAGGCCACGGTGTGCCCCAAATGGACGACAATTCCAACGCCTCCTGGGACCGCGTGAGCCCTGGATATCTCGAAACCATGGGGCAGCCGATTCTGCGCGGGCGGAGCATCAGCGAAGAAGACACTGCCACCACGCGCAGTGTCGCCGTGGTGAACGAGACCTTCGCCAAACGGTTCTTCCCCAACCAGGATCCGATCGGGAAACATTTCGGCCTGGATATGCCGGAGTACAACACGGCGTACGAAATCGTAGGCATCGTGCGCGACGCCAAATATATGAGCCCCAGCCGTCCGGCGCATGCGATGTTTTTCGCGCCCCTGGCGCAGCACGTTAGCTATGATCAACCGGTTATGGCGTTAGTGGACCACCGCTCGCACTACATTACCGGTGCAGTAGTGGAGTTACGAGGAAGCGCCGAGGGGTTTGAATCACTGGTCCGCAAAGCGTTCAGTGAAGTCGATCCTGATCTGACGATCATTGACATTCAGCCTATGCAGCAGCAGGTGGAAGCTAATTTTGATCAACAGCGTGCGGTCGCCCAGATGACCGGTCTGTTTGGGATTCTGGCGCTGGTGCTTGCTGCCGTGGGTCTGTACGGCGTCACCGCGTACACCGTCGAACGGCGCAGCAGCGAGATTGGGGTGCGCATGGCCCTGGGCGCCGGCCGCAGCAATGTAGTTCGCCTGGTTCTGCGTGGGGCCTTTCGCCAAGTGCTGATCGGGCTCGCCCTTGGCATCCCGATTTCCATCGCCTGCGGGCACCTGCTGGCCGCACAGCTTTACCAGGTGAAGAGCTGGGATCCGCTGGTACTGGCTGGTTCGATCGCAGCTTTGGGATTCTGCGCGCTCGTGGCCAGCGTGATTCCCGCCCAGCGCGCTGCTTCCATTAACCCGGTCCAGGCTCTGCGCACAGAATGAGGTGGTTGGAATCGGGAGTGCCAGCTTCTGCTTCCCAACTGAACTCGATAGTGAACTGGACGGGTGCCCCAGGTTCGCCTCAGCGTACCTGGGCCGAAAAGGACGGGCGAAGCCCACAAGAGCTTTTACTCCATCGACCAGCAATTCAGTGTGGGGCAAGAAAAAGCAATCGAAAAATACCATTTTCGGCCCACGTACGCTGAGGCGAACGTGGGGCACCCGTCCAGTTCCTATCGGGTTCTTTTAGGACGCCGATTTCTTTATCCTTAGACCATCACCTCATTGAGCGCGAAGCGTTTCCGCCGGATCGATGCTTGCGATTCTGAAGGTGGGCAGAACCGCTGCAAGGAGAGCGACCAGAGCAAGCACTGCGCACACCGCGCACAAAGTAAGCGGATCGTACAGCGCGACCCCGAAGAGCTGGCTGCGCAGCGCTTTCACCGCAACGAACGACATAATTAGCCCGGCTGCCAGGCCCGCGCCGGTAGCGGCTATGCCTGTGCGGGAAACCTCAAACATCGCTCCGCGCACCGTGCAACCAAGGGCCATACGGATACCGAGTTCGCGAGTGCGTTGGTTGACCAGGTTTGAGACCAATCCATAGATACCAACCGAAGAGAGCAAGAGCGCCAGACCGGCAAGTGCCGCCAGTAGGCCTACCTCCACGTGCTGCAAGAGCAATGTCTCTGTAAGCACCTCGTTCATCCCATAGAAGCCGGAAATGGGCAGATCAGGATCTACCCCGGAGAGAGCCTGCTGCATCTGCTGCGTCAGGCCCGGAAGCTTTGCTCGCGTACGAACGATCCAGCTGGGCTGCAACCAGACGTGCGCAAGATTAACCAGCTGCGTCGGCATCTGCGTGGCAGGCACATACACCGTGGGCGCTGCAGCAATTGGCCCTCCATCAGTAAAGCCAGGCGGGGTGACGACATTCGCTGTGATGCCAACAATCTCGATGGTGTTTCCATCGCTCAGCAGGTGGCGACCGACGCCATTCTCCCGGCCCAAATATTTGCGGGCGAACGCCGCGTTTACCACCGCGACGAACTGGCTGGCCGATGTATCGTTCGCGGCGAGAAGGCGGCCTGCGCGGAGCGGTATCTGCAATGTGGTGAAATAGCCGGGCGTCACATAGACCAGGTTGGTCATATCCTGCTCACCAGCTTGCTGGCCATCGGCCACCTTCACAGCGTAGGTCAGCGCGGTTTCGTAAGGGACGCTGAGCCCCACGGCAGCCGACTCGACTCCCGGAATGCTTTGCATGGCCGCTGTGCTTTGATCCAGCAGCTTCAGGAACGCCAGCCCGGTCGTTGTAGCGCGCATCGTCCAGCGATGCTTTGGCCACCACCACATTTTCCGGATTGAATCCCGGCGGCAGCGTTCTGAGATAGACGAGTGTCCTTATGAGCAAACCCGCAACCGTGAGGAGAACGACAGTTAATGCCACTTCGCCCACGATCAGCGCATAGCGCGTGCGCGTGCCGCCGGCCTGCGCGATCGACCGGCTGCCGCCGCTGGCCAGCGTAGCCTGCACATCGATGCGGCGAGCACTGAGAGCCGGCAAAAGACCGAAGAATAAGCTGGCGCACGATACCAGCGGCAGCGGTGAACAAGAGGACACGCGCGTCGAGCGAAACCCCACCGACTGGCAGGAAGCCGTGGGGAATACGCTGGTTCATGAGCTGCAGCGCAAGCCCCCCAACCAGGACGGCCGCCAGAACGCCCGCGGTAGTAAGCAGCAAGCTCTCGATCCAGAATTGCCGCAGTATCGCCCATCTTGTCGCCCCCAAGGCGAGGCGAGTCGCAATCTCAGAATCTCTGCGGCCAACCCGCACCAGCGCAAGGCCGGCCAGGTTTGCGCAAGCGACCAACAACACGAACCCTACCGCCGACATCAGGATCATCGCAGGCGTGCGCGTTTCCACCGCAAGACTCTGCTGTAGCGGGACTGCATAGTAAGAAATTTGCGCGCCGGGAAACTTCTTCTGCATCATACGGGCGGTCAGCGAGTGAAGTTGGCTCAACTGCGCATCTGCCTGTTGCCAGGTAGCGCCCTCCTTTAGCCGGACAATTGGTTCGAAGTTATCTCCTCCGCCCTCCTCGGATGTTTCCGGGCGAAGAGAAGTCCATAAATCCACCGGCGATGGAGTCTGAGCCCCCGGCGGCAGAACGCCGATTACGGTGTACGGAACCCCTTTGAGCCGTATTGCCTGGCCGACAATGTTGGGGTCCTCATTGAATGTGTTTTTAAACAGGCTGTAACTCAGAACAACCGCTCTCGGTCCACCTGCCGTGTCTTCTGTGGCCGTGAAGCTGCGACCCAGCATGGGGTGAAGGCCAAGGACGTCAAAGTAGGTAGCAGATACGCGCTGACCATGCACAAATTGGGCCCGTCCGGCCCCCTCGAGGTTGACACCGCCCGTCTTGCTGGCAACGGCTGCCGTTACGGCGGGAACATTGTCGCGCAGCTGGCGCCACGTATCCCCATCGATGTTGACACGATAGCTATAATTCGACGGTCCGGAGATTCGCTGCATCAGGGATCCCAGCCGCTGAGGCTCCGGATAAGGCAGCGGCCGCAAGAGCAGTGCATCCACCACGCTGAAAATCGCCGTGTTTGCCCCGATGCTCAATGCGAGGGTGAGGACGACAACGACGGAAAAACCCGCGTTCTTCGACAACTGTTTCAACGCGTAACGGAGGTCCTGGAGAATTGTCTGCATTACGGGTCACCCTCGAACTGGAGCATGCATTTCGATAGCCAAATGCTTGGGATCTGTCCATGCCGCGAACCGACGGGTTTCCCACATCTCGCTCGTTTTTCGCGAGATGTGGGAAACCACGAACCTCGATGTTCTTTGGTCGTCGAGCAGAGAACTCTCGGGCCGCAACCACTTTCAGCGCCCTCCATCCGAATAACCACCTTCAAGGGCCGCCAACCCCTAGAAGATGGTTATTCGAATGGAGTGTTCGGACTTGCTCTTTGCTGTCCGCAATCGAACACTCACTCGTCCCGCAAAGCAACCATCGGATCCACTCTAGTCGCACGCCGGGCAGGAAAATATGCAGCCAACACCACCACAGCAGAAATGGCAATAACGGCAGTGACAAACGTGGCAGGGTCTGACGTCGTAAGCCCGAACAGCTGCGCCCCCACCAGTCGAGTCGCGGCCATCGTCACCGGCACTCCAACCACAACGCCGATACCAAGCAGCAACAGAGACTCTTTTAGAATCATCCACTGCACTTCCCTGTTCTGAGCGCCGAGCGCCATGCGGATCCCGATCTCATGCGTGCGACGGGCGACGTTATAAGTCATAACGCCGTAGAGGCCGATGGAGGTGAGCAGCAAAGCCAGCCCTGCAAACCATGTGCAAAGTTGAGAAATCAATTGCTCCTGATCGATTAAATGGTCAACCTGCTGAGTGATTGTCTCCATTTTGAGCACCGCGAGGTTAGGGTCGATTTGGGCCAGAGCCCGCCGGACCTCTTCACCGACGCGAGCAGGGTCGCTGACCGTCAGAATCTGCAAGGAGTGAGCATAGACGTGAGGACCAGCGATCTGAACCAGGGGAAGGTAGATCATCCGTTGGGGCGTTTCCCGCGCGCTGCTGTATTTTGCATCCCGGGCCACTCCCACGATCTGCCAGGTGCCTGGAACCCTGGGATCGGCAATCGTGAAGCTACGCCCGATTGCATTGCCCCCAGGAAAATAATCGTTGGCAAAGGTTTGATTGACCACCACTACCTTAGGCGACGTAGTCGTATCCTGCGGACCAATCGGACGGCCGAGCAGCATAGGTATCCCCACGGTTTCGAAGTACCGTGCTGCGACAAAGTTACCCACGGTATCAGTGCTTTCGTCCTGCTTGGCTCCGTACCCCAAAATGGATATAGGCGAGCCCCACTGGCCCGGATTAATAACGGGCACGCTGGAGAGCGTTGCAGAGCGCACTCCGGGAAGCGCGTCGATGCGCTGCAGAACATTGTTATAAAGACTGCTGAGTTGCGGAGGCAGATAACCAGCCGCCTCGGGCAAGAATTGGACCAGGAGCAGCTTGCGACTTTCGAATCCCAGGTTCTGGTTCTGCAAGTTGCGCAAGGTTCGCAGAAATAGGCCCGCGCCGACCAGGAGAACGAGGGATAGCGTCACCTGGACGGCCACAAGAAGCTTCGGAATAACGCGGCTGGAAACTCCGCTCGCAGCCGTGCGTGCGTTTGCCTTAGGAGCTACCGATGTGCGCGAGACCCGCACGGCAGGCGCAATACCAAAGAGCAAACCTGTCAGCAGACAGATACCGAAGGTGAAGACCAATACATGCGTGTCCGGCCTGGGATCGAAAACCGTATAGCTAGCTCCTCCCACGACGAAATCGATAAGCGCGCGGGTTCCCCAAAAAGCCAGTAATAGTCCCAGTACTCCTCCGCTGAAGGACAGGAAAAGGGTCTCCGTGAGAATCTGGCCAACGATGCGGGCTCGCGTCGAACCGAGAGCCAACCGGGTGGATATCTCACGCTCGCGAGAGATTGTCTTGGCCAGGAGAAAGTTCGCCAGGTTGGCGCACGCGATCAGTAAAACCAGGACCACGACACCCATAAGGACTTGCAGAGGTTCCTTGTATTGCTCTCGCAAATTAGAGCCGCCGCGGGCGCCAGGCAGCAATTTTATTTGCTGTATCTGCTGCATGACGCTAGATGTGAGGCGAGGGCCATCCAGGTCGTGCATATAACGAACAATCTGGGCGCTCAACCACTCCTGCGCCTGACTCATGTTCATGTACGCATTCCGCCTGCCCATCAAATGAAGCCAATACAAGCCGGGTGCATCCAGCAAAGAATCGGACATCAGTTCTTTCTGCACAGTGAGCGGCAGCCAAAGGTCCGGCGGCTGTGCGTCTGCATTTAGGCCAAAGAATCTAGGCGGGGCCACACCGATGACCGTGAATGGAATCTTGTCGACGGTGATGTGCCTACCGACCACGGATCGATCACCCTCCAGCGTTGATTGCCAATAGTGATAACTGAGGACGGCAACCGGGTCGCGGCCGGGAGCCTCTTCATCACTCGGGAGGATCGCCCTGCCCAGTGCAGGTTGAATGCCCAGTACACCGAAGTAGTTCCCCGACACCATTTGAAAGTAAGCGACGCTTGCTGGTTCCGCTGTACTCGGCCGGAGCAACACACCCGCAGGGAGCGTGAAACTGGCAGAGGCGCTGATATCTTCAAAAAACTGGTGCTGCTTCTCGATCTGGCGATAGAAGTCGTAAGAAAACAGCCCTCCTGTCCCCACCGCGACTGTGCCGGCGACTCCCCCACCAGAGGCTTCACCAAAAGAAATCAACTGATCTGGTCGGTGAACAGGAAGTTCCTGGAGCATGAGCTGGTTGATCAAAGTAAAGATGGCCGTGTTGGCGCCTACGCCAAGCGCCAGGGAAAGAATGGCAATTGCGGTGAAGCCGGGGCTCTTCGCCAGCACGCGCATGCTGTAGCGGAGGTCGGAAGCCAGGGCCATGCCGGAGTACCTCTGCCACAAGTGTAATCCGCTCGGGTTCTTATCTGAGATTGCCTCGACCCGGAACATTTAACCAGACTGCACCGCATTTCTGAGCGTTAGCGCGTCCCTGCTCGTCTAACATGAAACTTATGGTTGGCCCCGTTGGGGGAGTGGAGCAGGCTCATGAGCAATTCCTGGGATAACTGCAAACATGCGCTGCGCATGTTCCGCGCCAACCCTGGATTTACTTTCGCCGCCATTGCGGCGTTGGCGCTCGGCATCGGCATCAACACCGCCATTTTCACGGTCGTCGATGCGGTCCTGCTCAAGCCGCTTACCTACCCTGACGCGGATCGCATGGTTCAGTTCTGGAACACATCTCCCAACGGCCAGAACCCGTCAGCCTCCGTGCCCACGTTTCATACCTGGGAACAGCAAACGAATGTCTTCCAGGATGCTGCTGCTTACGACGACGGCGGTCCCGGCTTCAACGTGACCGGCGCCCGGCCGGAGCAGGTGCACGGCATCCACGTAACGCACGCTTACTTCCGTCTCTTCGGCGCATCGCCCATGCTGGGGCGCACCTTTACGCCACAAGAGGACTCGCCCAACGGGGGCAAAGTCGTGGTGCTGAGCTATGGCCTATGGCAGCGCAAGTTTGGCGGTAATCCAAGTATCATCGGGACCGCCTTATCACTAGGCAATGAGCCCTACACCATCGTCGGCGTCCTGGGAAAGTCTTTTGTCTCCGCCCCCGAAGCAGATATTTTTCTCCCCTTTCAGTTCGATCCCAACAGTACCGATCAAGGCAGCTACTTCGAGGCCGCCGCGCGACTCAAGCCCGGCGTCACGCTGGCCCAAGCCAATGCCCTCCTGAAGGTGGCAGCCGATCAGTTCCGCCACAGCTACCCGGACGCACTCGGGCCCAAAGACGGATTTGCCGTTGAACCGCTGCGCGATTCGATCGTGGGCGACGCGCGCACGTCATTGCTGGTGATGTTGGGTGCGGTGAGCCTGGTCTTATTGATTGCCTGCGCGAACGTTGCCAATCTGCTCCTGGTACACGCTACCGGGCGCAAGCGTGAGTTCGCCATTCGGGCGGCGATGGGCGCGGGACGCAAACGCATTATCCTGCAGCTGCTCACCGAAAGCGTCCTGCTTTCTGTCACCGGCGGCGTGCTGGGCCTGGTGCTCGGCTACATCGGCCTGCGCGGGCTGCTGGCGATGAGCCCCGGCGATATTCCGCGGATCGGCGAGCATGGTGGCTCAGTCACCATCGATTGGCGGGTACTCGCCTTCACCCTCGGCGTCTCTCTGTTCACCGGCATCCTCTTTGGACTCTTCCCTGCCATCGGCGCCTCACGTCCTGACCTCAACTCCACACTGAAGGAAAGCAGCAACCGCGCCGGCACCGGATTCCACCAAAGCAAAGCCCGCTCCCTGCTGGTGATCAGCGAGATCTCATTGGCCATGGTATTGCTCATTGGCGCAGCGCTGCTGATCCGCACATTTCTCGCATTACACCGGGTCAATCCCGGCTTCGACACGCACAATGTTCTCACCATGGAAATGTCACTGACCGGCGACCGCTTTCAGAAAACAGCCGGCGTCGCCCAACTGGTGCGGGACGGCCGCGAGCGGCTGAATGCCATTCCAGGAGTGGAAGTCTCCGCCTCAACCTGCTGCCTGCCCATGGAGAGGGGCTTCGGTCTGCCATTCACCGTTGTCGGCAGACCCGTGGATAAAGGGCAACCGGTCGGCGCCGGCTGGATGAACGCCTCAGCGGGGTATTTCGAGGTTTTCAAAATACCCATCCTGCGTGGGCGCAGCTTCACTGACCGCGATGTGGCCGGCGCACCTGGCGTCGTTATCATCAATGAGAGCATGGCCAAGAAATATTGGCCCAAAGAAGATCCTGTCGGCCAACAAATTATCATCGGCAAGGGCGTTGGGCCAGAGTTCGACGAGCCCGCCCGGCAGATCATCGGCATCGCGGGCGACATTCACAGTAACGGATTGGGACAGGATCCCCGCCCGCTGATGATCATTCCCCAGGCGCAGGTTCCGGATGGCATAACTGCCCTCAACGCGCGCATGGGGCCGGTGATCTGGCTGGTGCGCACCCGCACCGAACCGCACCAGCTCATCTCCGCGGTGAGCGAGCAACTCCGCCAGGCCAGCGGCGGATTTCCTGTGGCTCGGGTGCGCTCGATGGACGAGGTCGTAGTCCACTCAACCGCGCGGGAAAGCTTCAACATGCTGCTGCTCTCCATCTTCGGGGCCTCCGCCCTGCTACTGGCCTCCATCGGCATTTATGGACTCATGGCCTATTCAGTGCAACAGCGCACCCAGGAGATGGGCATCCGCATGGCCTTGGGAGCAGACCGCGGCAGGATTCGCAACCTGGTCGTCTGGCAAGGCATGCAGTTGACCATCGTGGGCGTAATCGTGGGAGCCGGCGCGGCGTTTGGGCTTACCCGCCTGATCGCCAGCCTCCTCTTTGGCGTCAAAACGTGGGACCCGATCGTATTTGTCACTGTACCTGTAGTATTAGCGGCCGTCGCCCTGCTGGCAGTATGGCTCCCGGCCACGCGCGCCTCCAGGCTGGACCCCATGACGGCGTTGCGCGTGGAGTAGCGCGCAAAGGTAGAATGGCTTCACACGTGTTTGAAAATGGAGCAGCTTCATGGCCGACTTCTGGGACAACTTCAAGCACGCGGTGCGCATGTTCCGCGCCAACTCTGGATTTACCTTCGCCGCGGTGGCTGCCCTGGCGCTCGGCATTGGCATCAACACCGCCATCTTTACCGTGGTGGACGCGGTTCTGCTTAAGCCCCTTACCTACCCGGAGCCTGATCGCATCGTTCAGTTCCTGATCACGTCGCCCCAGGGTGAGGTGATCAGCAGCGGCATCTCCATCCCCGACTTCGTGCTCTTCGAACAACAGACCAGCGTCTTTCAGGATGTTGCCGCCTACGACTGGGGAGGCCCCGGCTTCAACCTGACCGGCGATCGGCCAGAGCAAGTCCGCGGCGTCCATGTGACGCAGGGCTACTTCCGTCTTTTCGGCGCGCCCGTGATCCTGGGGCGCAGCTTTACCGCAAAGGAAGATTCCCCCAACGGGGGCAACGTTGCGGTGCTGAGCTACGGTCTGTGGCAGCGCAAATTTGGCGGCAATCCAAATATCATCGGCACTGCTCTGTCCTTAGGCAATGAGCCCTATACCGTCGTCGGTGTCCTGGGAAAATCATTCGTCTCCGACGCCGACGCCGACATCTTGCTTCCCTTTCAGTTCGATCCCAACAGCACCAACCAGGGTCACTATTTCAGTGCCGCTGCGCGGCTCAAGCCCGGCGCTACCTTGGCCCAGGCCGACGCGCTGCTGAAGGTGGCGACCGATCAGTTCCGCCGGCGCTACCCGCACTGGATCAGACCAGCGGAGGATTTTTCGGTTGTGCCGCTGCGAGACATGGTTGTTGGTGACGCGCGCAAGTCGTTGCTCCTCATGCTGGGGGCGGTGAGCCTGGTGCTCCTGATTGCCTGCGCAAACGTTGCCAACCTGCTGCTGATTCGCGCTACGGGGCGCAAGCGCGAATTCGCCATACGGGCGGCCTTGGGAGCAAGCCAATCGCGTATTGTGCTCCAGTTACTCATGGAGAGCGTGTTGCTCTCTCTTACCGGCGGCATCCTCGGCCTGCTGCTCGGCTACATTGGCATGCGCGCCCTGTTGGCGATGAGCCCGGGTGATATTCCGCGGATTGGCGAACATGGCGGCGCAGTCACGATCGATTGGCGAGTGCTGGCCTTCACCCTCGGCGTTTCGCTATGCACGGGCATCCTCTTTGGGCTCTTCCCAGCCCTCGGCGCCTCGCGTCCTGACCTCAACTCGACGCTGAAGGATAGTAGCAACCGTAGCGGGACTGGCTTCCAGCAAAGCAAAGCCCGCTCCCTACTGGTGATCAGCGAGATATCGCTGGCCATGGTGCTGCTGATCGGCGCGGCACTTCTGATCAGGACTTTTCTGGCCTTGCACAAGGTAAACGCCGGCTTTGACGCGCACAACGTGCTGACGCTCGAAATGTCGCTGACCGGCGACCGCTTTCAAAAGACCACCGGGGTGGCTCAGTTGGTCCGCGATGGCCGCGAGCGCCTCAACGCGATTCCGGGAATCGAAAGCTCTGCTTCTGTTTCCTGTTTACCCATGGATTCCAACCTGGGCTTGAACTTTAGTATCGTCGGAAAACCAGCGGACGACCCGTTGCGGAACATCGTTGATTGGGTGAGCGCTTCCGCCGGGTATTTCGATCTTTTCAGGATTCCAATCTTGCGTGGCCGCGACTTCACCGACCGCGATGTTGCCGGCGCACCGGGCGTGGTGTTGATTAACGAGACCATGGCGAAGAAATACTGGCCTAAGGAAAATCCGGTCGGCCAGCAAATCGTCATCGGCAAGGGTGTTGGGCTGGAGTATGAAGAGCCGCCGCGGCAGATCATCGGCATTGTGGGCGACACGCACAACAATGGGCTTGACCAGGCACCGCGCCCCCTGATGATCGTTCCCCAGGCACAGGTCACCGACGGCCTGACCGCGCTTACTGCCCGCATGCGCCCAGTGATCTGGGTGGTGCGCACGCACACTGACCCGCACCAGCTCATACCGGCGGTAAGCGAACAACTGCGCCAGGCCAGCGGTGGATTGCCAGTCGCCCACGTGCGTTCGATGGACGAGGTCGTCGTCGGCACAACAGCGCGGGAAAGCTTTAACATGCTGCTGCTCTCCATCTTCGGAGCCTCCGCGCTGGTGCTCGCCTCCATCGGCATTTATGGCCTCATGGCCTACTCGGTCCAGCAGCGCACTCAGGAGATGGGCATCCGCATGGCCCTGGGAGCGGACCGCAGCAGGATTCGCAACCTGGTCGTCTGGCAAGGCATGCAGCTGACGATCGCGGGCGTCGTGGTCGGTATCTGCGCGGCCTTTGGCCTTACCCGCCTGATCTCCAGCTTCCTTTTCGGCGTGAAGGCCTGGGATCCAATGGTATTTGTAACAGTCCCGGTGATTCTGGCCGCGGTAGCGCTGCTGGCCGTCTGGCTGCCCGCCACGCGCGCCTCACGCCTGGACCCGATCGAAGCTTTGCGGGTAGAGTAGACCAAGATTCAGAATCAGTCTTTTGTAAGCGCCTCAGTAGACCTGCCGAAAGAATCCTGTCGGGATTTAACCGAAACTCCGCGGAGCTGCATCTAATAGTTAGAGCAGTTTTTTAGTTAGAGCAGTTTTTGCAATAGGCAACGTTTCTGGGGCAGACACCAAGATGATCAAATTAATTTGATCATCTTGATCATCTTCATGAAACAAAGGACTTAGCCGCCAATTTTGAGCATCTTCGTCAAGCATTTGAGCACCTTGATGAAAACACAGAACTTAGAGCATTTTTGCTAATTAGTGTAGACCAGGAAACCGAACCCAACGCGGCCATTCCGCCGAAGCATGGCCACATAACTGATCCCACCGGACCACAGTATTAGCAAAAATGCGTTAGCCGCCAATCTTCACCAAAGACGCCGATCGGCCATCAGGGCAAGATCTTGCGCAAGTAGGTATAGCTGGCGCGAACGCTCTCGAGGGGCGGCCCGTCAATATGGTCCTGCTCGATGAAGTAATGTTCGATGCGTAGCTTCCTGGCTGCAGCCAGGATATGCGGCCAATCGATTGAGCCGGTGCCGACTTCTGTGAAGTGTGCCGAGCTCTGGCTCATGTCGTTCGATGACGGAAAGCCGGGCTTGCGATCCTTGATATGCAGCATGCGGACACGCCTGCCTAACCGATTGAGCATCTCAACCGGATCCAGCCCGGCTTGCGTGATCCAATAGCAGTCCAATTCAAAGAAGACCAGCTTCGGATCGGTCTCCTTTATCAGGATGTCGTAACCGGTTGTTCCGTCGAACTGGCGAAATTCGTAGTCGTGATTGTGAAAGGCGAATCGCAAGCCCATCTCGCGGGCGCGCTTGCCCCACTCGTTGAACTGGCGGGCTGCGGTATGGAAGCCTTCGGCCGAGGTCCACTGTGACTTAGGCAGCATGGGACAAACGACCCACTGGATTCCGGAAGCTTTCGCGTAGTCCCACTGGCCGCCCAGGTCAACGTATTCAAAATGGCCGCTCGGAGCCTTCAGGCCACTATCGGCCACTACCTTGCGCAACTGGTCCACTGGAAGTGTGTAGGCCACCGGCGTGAGCTCAACTTCCTGATAACCGATGGCATGAACCTGGCTAAGGGTGCCTGCAAGATCCGATTTGGCCATCCGGTTCAGGGTAGAGAGCTGCAACCCGATAGGAAAGTGCGCCTGCGCCCACAAAGGACGCGCCAACCCCGGCAAAGCTACCGCGGAGAGTGCAAGGAAATTACGCCGGCTGAACATGACTGCTTCATCTTACAGGTTCAGGCTGCGCGGAGCCTTAGCCGGCGACTGGACAACTGAATGACCAGCAACAAAAACAACTGCGCGGTAATAGCTCCGCATAGATCGATGCAGACGTCTTTGGGCGAACTCGTGCGGCTGGGCAAAAAGCTTTGATGGTACTCATCCGAAATGGCGATGAGCAAAGTGCAGACCACCGCCAGAACGGAAGCTCGCCGCCAGAGGGTCCAGTGTTTGACCGCCATCCGAAGAAGCGTCTGTCGCCAGCTATAGAAGAAAGCCAGGCTGACAACTCCGTAGCCTACGAAGTGCCCGGTCTTGCGGATCAGGTGATGCACCTCTGCCCAATGCACCGTGCTGATGGGGCCAAAAAGCCGCACCCAAAAGGGATAAAGCCATTGGCTGGTGTTGTTCGCGGACATCGTGGCCGTGGACTCAAGCACAATCATGAGAACGCTGAGCGCGGCCGGTACCCAATCCAAGATTGGTCTCAGCCTGGAGGATTTGAATGAGCCCATGGCTTCCATTATAGAGGTCCACCTGCGGACGGCTCGACGCTGGAACGCCCTCTTGACCAAGGTTGAAGCTAACTGAATACCGGCTCGAGAATCGGTCTTAGTGAGAGAAAAGCGCTTCACAGGCTGCTCGCAGCCACAAGGAGATGGCCTTCGCGCCTGGATCAGGATGACCAAGCACTCTAACACCAAGGTAACTTGACCGGCCCAACATAGGTCGCATTTGCGCGGTGGCTTCGGCGCCGCGATCCGCTGCTTCGACCGCGGCGAGAACCGCATCTCGCGTCGCCTTGAAACTTGCAGCCTGCTGCAATGTCCTCACGAAAGGATCAAGCGCATCCAGCATCGTGCGGTCGCCTGGCTTTGCGCCGCCCAATTCACTGATGGCCCGGCACCCCTGATCAAGGGCTTCCGCCCACTGCGCCAATCCGGTTTCGCTGCTCGCCTCGAGAACGCTGCCGCAACGCAGAAATAAGACCCCGTAGAGCGGCCCTGACGATCCACCCAACTCACGCCGGAGCGTATGGCCGAGCGCTTTGATCGTGGCAGGAACATTGTCCAACGGATAGGACGCGATTGCGTCTTGGACAGCCTTTGCCCCACGTGCCATGCTGACGCCCAGGTCGCCGTCGCCGGTAACACGGTCCATCTCCGTTAGCTCGTTCTCGGCGGCCAACAACGCCTCGCACGCAGCCTCAATGACTTCCTTTGTTTTCCTACCGGCCTCCGTCTGCGCACCGCTGCCGGAACTGACCCCTGTGCTTACCTCTACAGCGATCTGCCGGGCTGGATTGCCCGGACGCTGTTTAGCTGCATTTGGCCATGCAGGAGCCGTCGTCGTTGCATCGAGCCAACGCAACCGGTCCTCGTTCAAGCCGAGAACAGAGATTGAGATCCCTGCCATATCGAGTGAAGACAGAAATGTTCCGGCATAGATTCGCTCTACCATGAGTCCCTTTGGCGGCCAGAAAGCTCGCCGCATGGCGGGCCACAATGGCGAGTTCCATTTCGGTGGTTGCTCCCAGGTTGTTCACCATCACAGCCACGCGCTGCTCATCTGCAAAGTTTCCGTGCTGCAGGATTCCGGTTAGCAACGTTTCAGTCAGCTGGTTGGCGGGCTGCCACTCCGTGCGCTTCACACCGGGCTCTCCATGAATCCCGAGACCGAGTTCCATCTCATGTTCACCAAGCTCGAAGCTGGGCTTACCGACCGCGGGCGAGGTTCCGGCAGAAAACGAGACACCCATGGTCGCCAGGGAGACAACAGCCGCCTTACCGATCGCTGCCAGTTCGGCGAGGCTCTTGCCCTCGGCAGCGGCCGCCCCCAACAGCTTGTGAATGAAAACCGTGCCGGCGAGACCGCGTGCACCGGTGGCTTGTGCCGTACCCTTCAGGGCGACGTCATCGTCCACGATGACCATTTCGACGGGTATACCTTGGGCGCGCGCCATCTCAGCCGCTAATCCAAAGTTTAGCCGGTCGCCGGTGTAGTTCTTGACCACCAGCAATGCTCCCCGCCTTGCCGCGACGGCCCGGATGGCGGCGAAGACGGTGTCGCTGCTGGGCGAAGTGAAGACCTCCCCGGCCACCGCGGCGCTTAGCATGCCCGATCCTATATAGCCTGCGTGCGCCGGCTCATGGCCGCTCCCCCCACCGGAGAGGATGGCGACCTGCCGGTCACGCACCTGCTCCGCATCCGCGCGGACGAGGGCCTTGTGTCCCGGGAGGCGAACGGAGCCCGGGTGCAGCACGGCAAGCCCCTGCAGCATTTCTTCGACAACGTCTTCTGGGTTGTTAATGAACTTTTTCATGATGCGGCAAATCTACAGCGTCTTCCCCGTCGACGAAAGCCACTGCCCGGAACATGGTAAGATTTCTCCCATTGGAGGAAGACCAATGGCTCACTACTCCAGACGTCAATTCATCAAGACCGGGCTCGCAGCGGGTGCACTGGCGACGACCGGAAGCCTGCCGCTAAAAGCGGCACCCCAGACAGCAACGGACATGGTACCCCTGGGACACTCCGGCGTGAAAGTAACGCGGCTTGCCTTCGGCACCGGGACCATGTCGGGACAAGTCCAGCGAGACTTGGGACAGACAGAGTTTACGCGTTTGGTGCGCTACGCACACGAGCGCGGCATCCGCTTCTTCGAGACGGCCGAGTCATACGGCGGGATGCACCAGATGCTCGGCATCGCATTGAAGGGTGTTCCCCGCGACAGTTATCAGCTGATGACCAAGTTGACGACCCACAACGGCGTCGATCCACAGGCCAAGATCGATGAGTTGCGCCGGCTGGCGAACACAGAATATTTCGACATCGCATTGCTGCATTGGCAACATACGCCCACGTGGCCAACAGACAGCCTGCGTTGGCAGGACGGGATTGCTGAGGCGCAGTCGAAGAAGGTTGTGCTGGCGCGCGGCGCTTCGGTGCACGGGCTGCCCGCGTTGCGCAAAACCCCCGACACCCGGTGGCTGGAAGTCGCCATGATCCGGATGAACCATAAGGGCGTGCGCATGGACGCCGAGGATTACGACACAAACGGCCTGGGGAACGTGAACGAAGTGGTGGAGCACGTGAAGCAGGTGCGTAAAGAAGGCATGGGCGTGATCAGCATGAAACTGGTGGGCGAGGGCGCCTTTACCAATCGTGAAGATCGCCAGGCGGCGATGAAGTTTGCCTTCCGCAACGCCGGGGTCAATGCTGTTACGGTCGGCTACAAGAACACGGCTGAGGTCGATGAGGCGATCGAGAATCTGAATCTGGCGCTGGCGTAGGAATCGTCGTCCCACTGTTCTTGAGCCGTAAGACGGAGCGGCGGATGGGCCTGGCATTCATCCTCGTGTTGGCGGCCGCTGTTGCGCATGGCGCTACCACTCCTCAACCGGCAGCTACTCAGTCCTGTACAGGCCTTCTCCAGCTTGCCTTGCCAAATGCCTCTGTCACATCTGCAGAGGTGGCAGGCGCCGGTACGTTTACCACCAGCAGCGCCTTCCCTGATCTGCCGGCGTTCTGTCGTGTGGCGGCCACGCTGAGGCCGTCGAGCGACTCCGAGATCAAGATCGAGGTGTGGCTCCCCATCGCCGGGTGGAATGGGAAATTTCTGGCCATGGGCAGCGGCGGCTGGGGCGGAGCGATCGACTATAAGGCGCTTGCCTACGCACTCCGCCAGGGCTACGCCGCCAGCGCAACCGACGATGGTCACGAGGGCCCGGGTGGCTCCTTTGTGCTGGGGCATCCGGAAAAGTTCATCGATTTCGCCTACCGTTCTGAACATGAAATGACGATCAAGGCAAAGGCGATCATCCGCTCCTTTTACGGTCGCGACCCGCGCTACTCCTATTGGGATGGATGCTCCGGTGGCGGCAGAGAAGGGCTGCTGCAAGCTTATCGTTACCCTGACGAGTTTGACGGCGTTATCGCCGGCGATCCCGCAACCTTCCGGCGGAACGCGTGGGCGCTGTGGTTGGCGAACGTAAGCTTCAAGGATCCCGCCGGCTATATTCCACCGGCCAAGTACCCCATGATCCACCAGGCCGTGCTGGCTGCCTGCGACACCATCGATGGACTGAAGGACGGGTTGATCGATGATCCTACCCGTTGCCATTTCGACCCCGAGGTCCTGCAGTGCAAGGAGGGTGACGCGCCGTCGTGCCTCACCACGCGCCAAGTGCAGACGGCGCGGAGCATCCTGAGCCCTGCCACCACGGGCAGCGGGCAGGAGATTTTCCCGCGTCTGGAGCCAGGAACCGAGCTACGGTGGGCTCGCCTTGCGGGGGGTCCGGTACCTGCAGATCTATTTCTCGATTATTTCAAGTACGTGGTCTTCAAGGATCCGCTGTGGGATTGGAAAACCTTCGACCTCGAACGGGACGCGGCCTTGTCCAACGAGATCGACAAGAATACGATTGCGCTGCAAGCCGATCTCACGCCATTTGCCCATCGCGGTGGCAAGCTGCTTCTCTACCATGGTTGGGCCGATCAACAGGTGGCGCCGGGCGCTACCGTGGAGTTCTACGATTCGATCGTCAAGTTAGGTGGCGACCCAGCGCCCGGGTGGGTGCGGCTGTACATGGCTCCTGGAATGGCCCACTGCGCCGGCGGCGAGGGACCAGATACTTTCGACAAGCTGGGCGTTATGGAGCAGTGGGTAGAGCAGGGCAAAGCCCCAGGTCAGATCATCGCCTCGCACAGCAGCAACGGAAAGATCGATCGCACGCGCCCTTTATGCCCTTATCCGCAAGTTGCCAGATATCAGGGTTCGGGCAGCACGGACGAAGCCGCCAACTTTACCTGCAGGTCGCCGCAACCCGGCGGCCAATGAAACGGTGGGGCGGGAAATCGCCATCATGCCGCGTTGGGATGCTGCCACTGCGATGGTACTTGGCTTTGCTCTCCTATTGAGCGCGACGCCGGCAAGCGGACAGAGACTTCCGCTGCGCCCTACTGTCACTCTCACTGTGCTCGACGAAGACGGCCTGCCGGTCTCGGGCGCTCAAGTTACCCTCTCCGAGCCAGGGCGGCCCGCTCTCCAGTTGCGCACTGATTACGCCGGGCGCTGCACCTACTTACTACACCAGGATTTGCCCTATCAGCTCGATGTGCAGAAGCCTGGCTTCTACCAGAGCCTGGAGAGCCAGACAGATGCTCATCGGCAAATCATTGAAGTGGTGCTGGCCCATGAACAGGTAGTGAGCGAACAAGTGAACGTGCATTCGTCCACCACGGGAATCGATCCCGACCAAATCTCCGATAAGAGCACCTTCAATACTCCGGAGATCGTCAACATCCCCTATCCCACATCGCGGGATATTCGCAATCTGCTTCCTTTCACCCCGGGCGTAGTGCAGGACGGAACCGGCCAGATTCATATTGCCGGGTCGGAAACCTATGCGACGCTCGACCAACTGGATGGATTCGATATCCGTTCCCCGATCAGCGGCGAGCTGGCCATGCGCGTCAGCGCGGATGCTGTTCGCTCTATCGATACGGAAACCACGCGCTATCCGGTCGAATTCGGTAAGGCCACGGGAGGCGTGGTTGCGTTCTACACCGGGATGGGCGACAACAAGTTTCGCTTTAACGCAACCGACTTTTTCCCTTCCTTTAGAGAACAGAACGGACTGCGCTTCGACAAGTTCGTCCCCCGTTTCACCTTTTCCGGTCCCATCGTGCGCAAGCGCGCGTGGTTTTTCGACGGCCTGGAGACGGAATACGACAACATCTATATTCAGGAACTTCCTCCCAACGCCGATACCAACCACCTACTGCGCGGAAGCAACCTGGTGAAGGCTCAAGTGAACGTCACGCCGGCCAACATCCTGTCAGGCGGATTCCTCTTCAACGATTATCATTCTCCCTACGACGGCATCTCGTCCTTGGTGCCACAAGACAGCACCACGAAGACCGATATCACCGCATGGCTGCCTTATATACGCGACCAGCATACCTTCGCGAATGGGGCGCTGTTGGAACTGGGTGTGGGTGTCGTACACTTCCGCAATGGTTACGAACCGCATGGAGACATCCCTTACGCGCTGACACCGGAACTCACCCAGGGGAGTTATTTTCAAAACCTGGTTTCCCATTCACAACGAGAAGAAGGAATCGCGACTCTATATCTGCCCCCGCGGTATTGGAAGGGACGTCATGACCTGAAGGCCGGTCTCTCTGTCGACCACATCGGCTTCGATGAAAGCGTTGTGCAAGCGCCCGTAAGCTATTTGCGAGAAGATGGAACGCTGCTGCGTCGCAGCGTCTTCTCTGAGGAGGCGCCCTTTACGCGCCACAATGTCGAAACCGGTGCTTACTTTCAAGATCGCTGGTCAGCGCATCCCGGCCTGCTGATCGAGCCCGGCCTGCGCTTTGACTGGGACGAGATCCTGCGTCGCCCGCTCTTCTCACCCCGCATCGCTGCCACTTACTCGCCCGGTGCGCAAGAGACGACTAAATTGTCAGCGGGGGTCGGACTCTATTATGAGCACACACAGCTGGAGTATTTAGCCCGTGCCCTGACTGGTGTTCGCGATGACACGTATTACGCCGCGGATGGAGTCACCCCGATAAGCGGGCCGCTGCCAACTGTCTTTACTGCGAACGACGGCGCTCTCCATGAAATGCGCGCCATCAACTGGAGCATCGGCCTGGAGCAGAAACTTCCCGGAGAAATCTATGCAGGCGCTAATTTTCTCGAGAAACGTGTCAGTGACGGTTTTGTTTATGCCAACCAAGGTCCATTGGGGGCGCTGTATGGAACCTATCTGCTCACCAACACGCGGCAAGATCACTATACCTCCGAGGAGATTGAAGCGCGGCGCACGTTTGCCCATGGATACCGGCTGTTCGCGGCCTATACGCACTCCTCGGCACGGACCAATGCGGCTCTCGACTACCAGCCTTCGATATCGCTGCTTGGCCCGCAGCAAAGTGGCCCGTTGTTCTGGGATACCCCTAACCGCGTCGTCTCCTGGGGTTGGCTGCCCTTGCTGTTACCGCGGTTAAAGAAGAGCTGGGACTTCGTCTACTCCCTGGATTGGCATACCGGCTTCCCCTTCGATTCCGTGAATGCCAACCAGCAGGTCGTGGGTGCGGCCGGCTCTCTCAGGTTCCCCGATTATGTCTCGTTCAACCCCGGCCTCGAATGGCGCTTTCATTTTCGTGGATCTTATTTTGGCCTGCGCGGCGTGATGGAGAATGCCACCAATCGCAACAACCCGTCGGTCGTGAACAACAATGTGGATTCCCCGGAGTTTGGAACGTTCAGCGAATTCGTGGGCCGGGCATTTACCGCACGCATACGATTGATCGGCAGTAAATAGCCGGAGCGGCGTGTGCTAGCATCTCCGCCATGATCACGATTAACTCCGATCGGCTATGGAACCGCATCGAGACTCTTAGTCGCTTTACCGATCCGGCAAGGCCCTGGACGCGGCGCGCGTTCGACGTCCAGTTTGCGCGCGGGCGGGCGTGGCTCGCGGAAGAGTTCAACTCTGCTGGCTTGTCAGTCGAGGTGGACGCAGGTGGTAATCTCATTGGCCGCACACCGGGAACTGGCCGCGGATTAGGAGCGCTGGTCGCAGGATCGCATTCCGATACGGTGCCTGCAGGCGGCCGCTTCGATGGCATGCTCGGCTTGCTCGCCGCGCTCGAAGCCGCGCAGTCGATGCGGGAACAGCAGGTCTCGCTGGTGCACCCACTGGAAGTTGTCGATTTTTTGGCTGAAGAGCCCAGCGATTTTGGAATTTCGTGCATTGGCAGTCGCAGTTGGGGTGGTGGATTGACGGCATCGGACCTGGCGCGCAGCCTGCCTTCCAATGTTACGCTTGCATCCGCAATCGATAGCGTGGGCGGGAGTGCAGAGCGGCTGGGCAAAGCCATCCGAACCCGGGATTCTGTGTCTGCCTACGTCGAGTTACACATAGAACAAGGGCTGGTGCTGGCGGAGCGAAGGGCGGAGATTGGCGTCGTAACCGCGATCGTCGGCATCCGCCGCCACGAAGTGAAAATCGAAGGACGCGCCGACCACGCCGGGACAACCCCCATGTCCCTTCGCCGCGACGCGCTGGTCGGGGCGGCGGGTTTCATCCGCACGGTTGAAGAGCTGGCGCGATTGCGCCCAGCCGAAGGTGCCTACCTGGTGGCGACGGTGGGAAAGCTCTCTGTGGAACCGAACGCAGTCAATGCGGTGCCGGGTTCAGTAACTATGATTCTCGAGACGCGCTGCACGGATGAGGCTGCGCTGCTTGAATTCGAGCAAGAGTTGTGGAAGCGGATCGAAGGCGAATTGCAGGATCGTGGATTACGCCTGACTCGCTCGCTGCTAAGCCAAACCTTACCCACCGCCTGCTCTCCATTGATTCAAAGCACAATCGAGCAAGCATCCACCACGGCGGGTTTCAGAAGCACCCGTTTGCCAAGTGGGGCGGGGCACGACGGCGTCTTTGTGGCTCGCCTGGCTCCGATGGGCATGATCTTTGTGCCCTGCCGGGAGGGGCGAAGCCACGCCCCCGAAGAGTGGGCTGACCCGGCTGACTGCGCAAACGGCACCCGCGTTCTTGCGGAGACGCTGATCCTGCTGGATAAGAGCCTGGCTTGAGCTAGCCCAAACTTCCGTACGGGTGCTGATTATGCTTTGTTTGCAGGCATTTAGGGCAGCTGGTCGTCAATCAACAGCTGGCTCGTGACCCTTTTGTAGAGTATGACTTTGCTTCACCGCTATTGCGGTGGGTGTTTTGCATGCACTATAACCACTTCAACTGCTCTGTTCTTGATTCATCTCTCTGCAGGTGGTTTGCTTATGCCCTTGGACAGGGTGGTGGTCAGTTCCGAAGAAATCGAACAAATCAAGCCGGCGCCAGATGCGCCGCCATCATCGTTTCACCGCCTGCCTTCGCCGGTTCCCTGGTGGGCCCGGTTCAGTCTTTCTCCCCTCGTGCTGGTCCTGCCAGTGCTGTGCGTAGTAGCGGTGATCCTGCGCGTTGCGTTCCGCAGCCAGCCACCGCGCGTCAAGTACGCCTGGGTATCGTTTCTGTCCACCCTCCTTGTCGTCAGCGGCATTCTTACCACTATCGGCACGGTGCTGCTGGTGTCCTTTGCCCCGATTCCAGCGCTGGTAAATACCGGTCTCCCGGAATTGGACGAACGGAGCCAGTTTCCCACGCTCCCGTCGCCCACCGATTTGAGCAGCGCGGATGTTTCTGCGCAGCTAAAGCCCCTGGTCATTGTGGTGTCTCCGGCGGTCCGTTTGTGGAACCGGCAAGAAGTTGCCTCCAGTGGGTTTGGCGCCGGAGTGCTGCTGCGTGCGGACAAGGATGGATATCTATTCGCTACCGCGAATCATGTCGTCGTCAATGAGTCCGTCCGGGGTTCGAGTGACGCCGGGGGACACGTGCTGGTAGCAACAGAATCTGGCGTTTGGGCAAAAGCTGAGGTCGTTGGGCAATCACCCCAACTGGATCTGGCTCTATTGTGGATGGCGCGCCACTCAGGTTCCGCCGAGTTTGTGCAACCGCTCTCGGCTGGCCGCGATGGCGCAGAGATTTTCGTCATTGGTCACCCCGAGGGGCTGCGATATACCCTCAGCACGGGCATCATTTCGGGACTGCGCGATGATGAATTGCAGATTTCCGCCGCTGTCAGCCCGGGCAATAGCGGCGGTCCGGTGTACGACCATCGCGGCAACTTGATCGGCATTGTGAGTTCCAAGTTCGATCACAATCGCGACGCGAATGCTGAAAACCTGAGCTTCGCGGCCAAGGCAGACGGGTTCCAGCGGAAATCCGACTGGACTTTTCGCGGGGATGGGCAACAACAGCTCGACCAGTATCTTGAGGCAATCAAGAAAGACCAGAATGCGGCGTCCGAAGGAAAGAACTAAGGAGTCTTACAGGACTGATCGATGGCCTATATCAATGTTACCGTGTACGACTCGACTGAGAATAAGCGCGTTCCAGCGGAGCTACCAGACGATGCGCCTTGCAACAAGATTGTCGCCGTCCTGATACAGAAGCTGCAGTTGCCGGTCAACGGTCCTGACGGTGCGCCGTTGAGCTACAAATTTCACCACAAGAATTCCGGCCGCCAGATCCAGGACGGGCAAACCCTGGCGGATGCCGCGGTCCGTGATGGTGACATTCTTCGCCTGCAGCCAGAGATCACGGCCGGGTAGCCCATGTCGCCAGAAACGATACGAGTCGATGCCGGGCACAACGAGGATCGCTACAGCCGCCTGCGCTTGATCCCGTGGTGGGATCAGGAAAAAATTCGCGCGGCCCGGGTGTTGGTAGTCGGAGCCGGCGCCTTGGGCAACGAGATTCTAAAGAACCTGGCGCTGCTCGGATTCCTCCATGTAGTGGTTGTCGATCTGGACCAGATCGAGCTTTCTAATCTATCGCGAGCCATCTTATTCCGTTCAACCGACGTAGGGCGCTCGAAGGCCGATACGGTCGCGCTCGCTTACCGGGAGCTGCTGCCGGAGGCCACCATACAGCCGCTGACCGCAAACGTAATGCAGGACTGCGGGCTCGGGCTCTTTGCCTGGGCCGATGTGATTCTCGCCGGCCTCGACAATCGCGAAGCGCGGCTGTGGATCAATCGCGCCGCCTGGAAGACGAACCGGCCCTGGATCGATGGAGCAATCGAAGGCATCAATGGAGTTGCCCGCGCCTTCTTACCCGGCAAGGCACCCTGTTATGAATGCACTCTGGGCGAGACAGACTGGGCCATTCTGGATCGGCGCATGTCCTGTAACTTGCTGCTACACGAGGCAACCTCGGAAGGCCGGGTCCCGACCACGCCCACAATTTCGTCGATCATCGGCGGCATCCAGGTCCAGGAGGCGGTCAAGTTACTGCATGGAATGCCCACGCTGGCCAGTAAAGGTTACGTTTTTGAGGGTCTGCACCACACGTCGTATGTTGTCGACTACACGGAGAATCCAGAGTGCCTCAGCCATTACGTTCTGGACAAGATCGTGGAGATCCACCAGGCCTCGAATGCGTTGACACTGGAGCAACTGCTCCAGCAAGCGGCGAGCGACTTGAACAGCGATGAGGTGGTTCTGGAATTCAGCCGCGACATCATTCACAAGCTGGTTTGCCCGAAGTGTGGCGTGGAGGAAGAGTGCTTTGTACCCGTAGGGTCCATTCGATACGATCAGGGCCGGTGCCCGAACGATGGCCACATGCGTTTGGTGCAAACACTTTCGGGCTATCGAGGAGAACCGGAACTGGGCCGGCGCCGGCTCGATCAACTTGGATTGCCAAAGTTTGATATCTTCACGGCTCGTTCGGACAAGGCGGAGACCTCCTACTGCATTGCAGGTGACGCCGAAGCCGTGTTGGGACCGCTCGCCACTTCAAGTTTGAGTGAGGTACGTTGATGAGCAAGCGCGCACAGGAGCCGCTTGGCCCGCTCTTCGAGATCGATAATGAGGTGACGCGACGCATTCGCCAACATGCCCGCTCTCATATGACGACGGAAGTCTGCGGCGTGCTGATCGGCGACAAGCGCAACGGCGTGGTCGAGGTATGCGCCTCCATCGAGGCGTCGAATGCCGCCCAGGCCGGTACTCATGTCACTTTTACTCAAGACGCGTGGGAGTCGATTTATCGCGTCAAGGATGAGTCCTATCCCGAGCAACGAATCATTGGTTGGTATCACTCCCACCCTGGCTTTGGAGTCTTTCTGTCTGAACACGACCTGTTCATTCAACGCAATTTCTTCTCCTCCCCCGACCAGGTTGCGTGGGTCTACGACCCACATACCGACGAGGAGGGCTGCTTTGGTTGGGTAGACGGAGAGGTTCACCGCATCTCCACCTTCTCCATAGCCGACAACAACGGCGACGGTGTGGAGCGCACGCCCAAGGAGACCGAGTCCGTGCTGCCGGAAGGGGCCCAAACCAGCCCGAAACCGGCGGGCGATCCAGCCGCATGGATTCGCTGGGGCACTACCGCGCTCAAATATTTATCGGCAATGGCACTTGGCTTTGCCATCGCCTATTTCCTATTTCCGCGCTTCTACTTGGTTGCGATCAATCCTCTCACCGGGGAGCCGATGCTGGTGCGACCCCAGGGGCCAACACCTCAACCAGGCAACGCTGTCCCTGATCCGAACGCCGGGAGAAGCAAGTGAGCGATCCGCAGCAGCCGCTGAGAGTGACCCTTGAGGAATTGGCGGACGCAGCCAGATCTGAAGCAGGCGCGCTTGGCTCCGCAACCGAGCAGCAGACGGCCGCGAGCCCGGGCGCGAAGAGCTACGGCAATATCAACGCCATGCCTGATGCTCCCGCACTGCTGCATGAACAAGGCAGCATTCTGCTACAGGCATGGTTTTACTTAGGATTGGCCGGGCTGTTGGGCGCGCTCGCCGGCTGGGGAATTGCAGAACCCGGCTTTGTGGACGGCCCCAGCAACGCGCATCGCTGGGGCAACGTGTGGATGATACCGCTGCTGGTTACCCTGATGTGCGTCGGCTTCGCGGTCGCAGAGAGCATCGTCGAGCGATCGACCAGGAAAGCCTTGATTCGGGGCGGGCTCGCTTTGCCGCTGGGCATGGTTCTCGGTTTTATCTTCAACGGAATTGCAAATGTCTTTTACTCGATCGGGCTTAACATCTGCGCACAGGCTGGAGTTCAGTCCTTTCATAATCCCGCTGCATGGATCGCGCGCGGACTTGCCTGGATGGTGCTGGGAGCCGCGGGAGGAGTGGTCTACGGCATCATTGGCCAATCGATGAAGCAGACCGGCTACGGAGCCTTGGGCGGAGCCATTGGAGCAGCTGTCGGCGGTACGATTTTCGATCCTATCTCCTTCGTCACCCATGCGGGCGCGACCAGCCGCGCGGTTGGTTTTGGTCTGCTCGGCATGGCCACCGGCATTGCCATGGGCTTGGTCGAGAGTGCACTCAAGGACCGGTGGATTTATGTAACCGCCGGACCCCTAGCGGGTAAGCAATTCATCCTGTATAAGCCACAGACGGCTGTCGGCAGCTCGCAAAACTGTGACATCTATCTGTTCAAAGATCCGCAGATCCTGCCGCAACACGCAATGCTGGAGCTGAAAGGATCGAAGGTCCATTTCATCGCGAATGGCCCGGCCTATATCGCCGGGCAACCGGTTCGCGGCGCCCGCGTGCTGGAAAGCGGCGCCATCATTCAGCTTGGGCGGTACGCCTTCCGCTATCAGGAGAGGCAGCGTTGATGAGTGGCGCCAACTGTCCCTACTGCCGCACTGCGTTTGCATCGGACGATGAAGTTGTCGCATGTTCGGGGTGCCACACAGTGCACCACGCCGACTGTCTCGAAGAAAACGGAGGCTGCACCGTCTTCGGCTGCTCCCAGGCCCCGGCGGAAGAACCGAAAATCAGCATATCGGATCAAGACCTGGCATCCGGCACTCACCCACCAACCGCGCCACCAGCCCATCCGCATTCTTTACTGAACCTGTCGCAGACGCCTCCACCGCCTGCGCCCCTGGGGCGCACGCCAACTCCGCCACCGCCGCGCCCGGCGGGAGCGCCGCCACCACCGCCTGCGATGAGCGGATTTCAGACTAGCCATGTCCCGGTAGTGAGCTATCCCACCTTTGCCGGATATGCGCCAGCTCCTGCGGGCCCCATTCACGGTTATGAGCCGCGCAAGAGCCGTGTGGTCTTCGTTCTTCTGGCTGTATTTCTGGGCGCATTCGGCGGCCACAACTTCTACGCCGGCTATGTGAAGAAGGCCGTGATACAGCTTTGCATCACTCTGTTCTCTTGTTTTACCGGGTCGTTCATCAGCTGGATTTGGGCGATCGTGGAGGCCTGTATGGTCAACCGCGATGACGATGGCATTGCATTCGTATAACCTGATTTCAACTTAGCCTTGGAGAGCGCATGAACTACTTCATAACCCGAGACGGCCAGCAATACGGTCCCTATACACTCGCAGACCTGCAACGGTATGTTGCCTCCGGAGAAATCCTCCTCACCGACCTGGCGCGCAGCGAGGGAATGAGTGAGCCTCTGCCCGTGTCGCAGATTGTTGGTACCATTCCGGTGCCCCAGGCGCAGATCGCGGCAAGCCCCGTAATCGGCGCCGCAATATACCCTGATCCTCCCAACCTGCATTGGGGGCTGGTGCTCCTCTTCGGCATACTCAGCTGTGGACTGTTTAACGCGGTGTGGAACCTGGTGCAGGCGGCGTGGATGAAGAAGGTCGCGCCCCAGAGCACGGCTCTTTACTACTACATCGCCAGCCTATTTGTTCTGGCGGCAACATTTTATACCGGGGTCGAAGTAGCCTACACCCACTCCTCAAATTCCACTGTGGGAGGCGTGAACCTCGTGTATTACATTCTTCTCTTGATCGGAAGGTTCAGCCTGAGGAGTTCTCTTGAGCAGCACTACAACTCGGTCGAGCCTGTGGGACTTTCGCTCAGCGGGGTCATGACATTTTTCTTCGGCGACATCTACTTCCAATACCACCTCAACGACATCATGCGGCGTAAGTACGCCGCTCGCCTGGGTGCCCTGCCTGCATGAGTATTAACGCGCGCCGATGGCTTGCCAATCTCGTTGCCTTTGCGGTCGCGGCCGCTGCCTGCGTGGTCTTGCGTTTTCCTCCCGCCCGCTCGAGCTTTTATCCGCGCTGCCCTATCTTCTTCTGGCTGCACATCTACTGTCCTGGCTGTGGCGGAACGCGCGCAGTCGCAGCTCTGCTGCATGGCAGACTGAACGAGGCCATGCATTGGAATCCGATGGTGGTGATCTTTTTTCCTTTTGCCGCTGTCTTTCTGGCGTTGGCGTACGGGCGTGCCATGAAGGCTTCGCCTTTTCTCTGGCCCACGATCCCCGATTCCCTGCTTAAGCTATCCCTTGTGCTCATCGGTATCTTCACCGTAGCTAGAAACCTTGCGCCACACTAGAGAGAGGGATCCAGCATGGCGTCGCCGCGCACGCGCAGATTGAAGACAGACTACGAGCTATTGAGCAGACGTTTCGCCAATTGGCCACTGATCCAGATCAGTGCCTCGGCCGGTTTGCCGCCGGAACACTACCGCTTCGTTTATTCGTTAAAGGGATTGTACGTGGACGCGGCGGGGGAAATACTGGAGCGGGACTCGCACGTACTGGAAGTCAATCTGTCGCTGGATTATCCGCGCCGTGCCCCGCAATGCCGCATGCTGACCCCAGTCTTTCATCCCAACTTTGATGACTCCATTGTGTGTATCGGTGATTTCTGGGCGGCATCCGAGGGGCTGGATGACCTGGTCATACGGATCGGCAGGATGATCGCGTATCAGGAATACAACACGCGAAGTCCTCTCAATGGGCTGGCCGCCAAATGGGCCGCGGAGCATTCAAGCGAACTACCGATTGACAGCCGGATCGTAGCCCCGCCGTCGGACGCACCGGAAACCACCGTCAAACCGGTCGTTGAAGCGCCCGACGCAAATGCTGGCTGAGGACAGCCGCGTGGGGATCTTGAAACATGGATTCATGGTCGCCGCTAACGAAGACTACCTCGACGCCGCCATCTACGATCTCTTTCCAGCCCAAAGTGCTATCGGTCTCCGGAAGTTGCGGGACATCCAGGGCACGGAACAGCCATACTTTTCCTGGATATCTGGCTGGGGCATAGTTCTGTATCGCAGCCACACGGGCCCACGTATTGTTGAAGACCGCGTCGGGCAGGGGAAATCCAAAGAGCCGCTGCAAGCGAAGTACCAGTATGCGATTGTGCATGAACAGCGACTCCACGATGCTGTCCCAAAAGCGACGCAGGAGGATACCCAAATACATCAGCCTCTTTCGTCTGTATTCGCCGCGAATCCGGCTGAGGTGGAACTTCAGGCTGGCCATCAGCTTGAAGCACCAATAGCCGGAAATCTCAGGACGATAACCGGGACGCTCGGCGTCGAAGAGAGCTACCAATCCGACCTTGTGGCCAAGCGCGTTGAGTTGCCGGGCAATTTCGACCGTCAAGGAAGCTGCAGCACACCAGCCCGCCAACGCTATCGGACCTTCCGGGTGGACTCCGAGGATCTCCCTCACATAGGTCGCCGCCCTCTCTACGACGGTTTGCGGCTCGGGGACGTCCAGAAGTTCGCGAACACCATATACAGGGTGATCCTGCTCCACAATCCTGGGCAACACTCCGTAGAGAAGATAGGAATGAATCACGAATAGAGGCGCCGAAGTGCCCCGCGGGCGAATCGGCACAATCACGGAAAACGACTGGTCACGATCGATGATTTCGGCAAGCGCTCGAACCGTAGGTGCGTCAAACACCAAGCTGATGGGAAGGCTGAGGTTGAGGGCTCGATTGATTCGGGTGAACAGGTTAACTGTCAGCAGCGAATACCCGCCATAATCGAAAAGACTGTCGGTGACCCCGAACTCATTGTTAACCAGGACATCGCGGAAGATAGCGAGCAGTTTCTCTTCCAATTCCGTCTGTGGAGTCGCTCCCACTGGCTGGTGAAACGCGGTGAGCGCATTGGCAATGGACTCGGGTGCGGGCAAAGCCTTGCGGTTGATCTTACCGCTGCTGGTTAGGGGCATCGCTTCCATCACCACGAAGCGACCGGGCAACATGTAGGATGGCAGCAATTGCGCCAACCCGTCCCGCACCCGGCGCAGATCCGGCTGCTCACGACCGACCGTGACATAAGCGACAAGATACGGTTCGCCTGGTGAGTTTTCACACAACGCGGCGACTGCGTTCTCAATACCGGAAAAAGTGCGCAAGACTGACTCAATCTCTCCCAGTTCAATGCGATAGCCGCGCAGCTTCACCTGCTGGTCGAGGCGTCCGAAGAACTCGAACTCATCTCCATTGATAAGCCGGACGAGGTCACCAGTCCTGAACATCCGCGATCCGGGCGTAGGCGCATACGGGTCGGGCAAAAACCGCTGACTGGTCATTTGCGGACGGTCTACGTAGCCCGGGCTTACACCTATTCCCCCGATATAAAGCTCACCAGGCACCCCCGGGGGGAGGAGCCGACCGGTGTCATCGAGCACGTAAAACGTAGTATTGTCGATCGGTGGCCCGATGGGCACTACTCCTAGTTCGGGTTGGATCCGCAAAGCTCCCGACCAGATTGTGGTTTCTGTAGGACCATAGCAATTCCAAAGCTCCGCAGCCAGGCACAGCACCTGGTTCGCGAGATCGCGGGGCAGTGCCTCGCCTCCGGCGATCGCCTTGAGATCATGTTTGCCTTCCCAGCCGGACGCAGCTAAGAGGCGCCAGGTGACGGGTGTGGCTTGCAGGACAGTGATGGCAAATCTCTTCATCGTCGCGGCCAGCCGGAGCGGGTCGGCCGCGATAAAACGATCAGCAACCACCAGCGTTCCGCCCGCTATCAGGGGCAAAAACATTTCCATGGTGGCGATGTCAAAGGAGATGGGCGCCACTGCGAGCATACGATCGAAGGCCGTAAAGCCAGGCTTGTGCATCATGGAATGCAGCAGGTTAGCGAGCGAGCGATGCGAAATCGTCACTCCCTTGGGTTTACCCGTCGTGCCGGAGGTATAGATGATGTACGCGTGGTGGTCGGGTGTAAGATCGGACGCCCGGTAGTCAAGAACTACGGATGACGCAGGGATATCGTCGAGATAGACAAGAGGAATCGTGTCGCCACCGCGCAGTTCAG
The DNA here is from genome assembly GCA_963743365.1 of uncultured Acidobacteriaceae bacterium. Classification (GTDB taxonomy): domain Bacteria; phylum Acidobacteriota; class Terriglobia; order Terriglobales; family Acidobacteriaceae; genus PALSA-350. The sequence continues at coordinate 147,777 of CAVUQE010000001.1, read as the reverse complement.
AAAATGATCTGTCAACGATCAAGGCAGCAGGGCGGCATTCTTCGAGAATGGTCGACAGACGATTAGGCGCATCGTGCGGATCGAGTGGCACATAACAGGATCCGGTCTTGAGGACAGCAAGCAGGGTCACGGGGAGTTCGGCACTTCGTTCCATGCAGACGGCGACGGGACGGCCTGGCGCGGCGCCCAGCGCCTGCAGGCGTCGTGCGATTGCGTCACTGCGTTCATGCAGCTGTCGATAGGTGAAGCGCTGCGAGTCCGAAGCGATCGCCAAGGAATCTGGTGTCTCTTCAATCCGCCGTAAGACCAGCTCATGCACACAGGCATCCGCGGGGTAAGCAACCGCGGTATCGTTCAAAGCCAGGTAAAACTCCTGAGCATCGATTTCATCGAGCAAAGGCAGGGTCTTCCAGGGAATATCAGGGGCGGCGGCGGCGGCGGCGAGCAGGTGATCGAAAAAACGCAGCCAGAGCCGAAGAACGGTCTGATCCCATAAACCTGTCGTGCTGGCTAGTCGAACATGCGCCTCACTGTCAGTGCTGTGGACCACCATACGCAAGCCATGGCCGGGCATGTCAGCGAAGGAGACTCGCGAAGAGGCAAAGACAATCTCGACCGCGCAGGGCCGATCTGAAGTAAGAGCGTGCTCATTTTGCGTCTTGTGCAGCAGCCCGCGGAACGACGCCTCGGGGTCGAAGGCGAGAGTCAGGATCGTGGGATCGCCGTAGCAGTTTCGCACGGTCACGGCCTCCTGGCCGGCAAGGCGGGCCAGCAGAGTAGCGAAGGTGGTCAGAAAAAATGTATCCCGGCCCGCCGCGAGCGCAACGCAAGCCTGGAAGAGTTGATCCAGGCGATCACCGGTGATCTTGTAGGCGGCCTCAGCCAGCGAAATGGGTGCCGCGCTGGACCGGCGATCTGGGGGCAAGTGGCGAAGCAATTCGTCTCCGAGGCGCGCTGTGGCCCTGGCCTCTGCAACGGCTTCTCCTGCGCAGGCCATCGCTGAGCTATCGGAATTGCCGACGGACCGCGAAAGGCGCGTGTGAAGCAAATTCGTCATGGAAAAATCTACCGTTCAAGTGAACGTTGTGTGATGATACTGCGTCTCTCGATGGAGAAAAGCGGGATTTAGGCATCACAGTCAGAACCAGACTAGAGAAAGGCTAGGAAGTGGCGGAATAGGACTGCAGACCGCAGGGTCCAGGGACCTATGCGCGAGATTGCAATGAAGTACATGGTTCGAAAACTACCACCATGTCCTTCGCCGTCGGTGAGGTGTGGCGATGCAAAGTATATACACAAGCTCGAAGCCCCGCCCTTAAACTGCCGGTTGGAGTGCCTGACGCAAACGCTGACTAAGGAAGTCGACGTGGGGCTCTTGAAACATGGATTCATGGTCCCCGTCCACGAAGACCACCTCGACACCGCCGTCCACGATCTCTTTCCAACCCAAAGTTTCATCGGTCTCGGGAATCTGCGGGACATCGAGAGCGCGGAATAACCAAACTTTTCCTGGATATCTGGCTGGCGCATAGTTTTGTATGGCGGTCACACGGGCCCACGTATTGTTAAAAACGGCGTCGGGCAGTGGAAATCCAAAGAGGCGCTGCAAGCGTAGTACAAGTGTGCGATTGTGCATGAAGAGCGACTCCACGACGCTGTCCCAAAAGCGACGCAGAACGGTATGAAAATAGACCAGCTTCTTTCGTCTGTATTCACCGCGGAGCCGGCGGACGTGAAACCTCAGGCTGGCAATCAGCCTGAAGTACCAGTAGCCGCGGACCACAGGACGATAACCGGGGCGCTCGGCGTCGAAGAGAGCTACCAGCCCAACCTCATGATCAAGCGCGCGAAGTTGCCGGGCAATTTCGATCGTCAGAGAAGCAGCAGCACACCAGCCCGCCAACGATACCGGACCATCCGGGCAGACTCTGAGAATCTCTTTCACATAGGTCGCGGCCCGGTCTACCACGGTTTGCGGCTCAGCAACACCTAGCAATTCGCGCACACCATATACAGGCCGATCCTGCTCGATGATCCTGGGCAACACTCCATAGAGAAGGTAGGAATGAATGACGAACAAAGGCGCCGAGGTGCCCCGGGGGCGAATCGGCACAATCATAGAAAGCGACTGATCACGGTCGATGATTCTGGCAAGCGCTCGAACCGTCGGTGCATCAAAGAGCAGACTGATAGGAAGGCTGAGGTCGAGAGCCCGGTTGATCCGGGTAAACAGGGCGACCGTCAGCAGAGAATAACCCCCGTAATCGAAAAAGCTGTCGGTTACTCCGAACTCATTGGTTTTCAGCACATCACGGAAGATGGCGAGCAGCTTCTCTTCCAATTCCGTCTGCGGCGTTACTCCCTCTGGCTGGTGATAGGCAGGGAGCTCAACGGCAACGGAATCGGATGCGCGTAAGGCTTTGCGGTCGATCTTGCCGCTGCTGGTGAGGGGCATGGCCTCCAACACCACGAAGCGATGGGGCACCATGTAGGACGGCAATACTTGAGCCAAGTTATCGCGCACCCGTCGCAGATCCGTCTGCGCGTAGCTGAGCGTAACATAGGCGACGAGATAGGGTTCACCCGGTTCGTTTTCGCAACGCGCGGCGACTGCATTCCCAATGCCGGGAAAAGTACACAAAGCTGACTCGATCTCACCCAGTTCGATGCGATAGCCGTGCAGTTTTACCTGATGATCGAGCCGCCCGAACAACTCAAACTCATTCCCATTGATGACCCGGACGAGGTCGCCGGTTCTGAACATCCGCGCGCCGGGCGCGGGCGCATACGGGTCGGGCAAAAAACGCTGCTGGGTGATCTGAGGGCGGTCCACGTAGCCGGAGCCCACGCCGATCCCTCCGATGTAAAGCTCACCAGGCACTCCCGGTGGAAGGAGCCGGCCGGTTTCATCGAGCACGTAAAACGTGGTGTTGGCGATCGGCGGCCCGACGGCAACCACTCCTTCTTCGGGTTGGATCCGCAAACCTCCGGTGTAGATCGTGGTTTCTGTAGGGCCATAGCAATTCCAAAGCTCTGCACCTAGGCGCAACAGCTGGTTTGCGAGATCGCGGGGAAGTGCTTCGCCTCCGGAGATAATCTTGAGGTCTTGCTTTCCTTCCCAGCCGGACGAAGCCAGCAGCCGCCAGGTAACGGGTGTGGCCTGCAGGACAGTGATGGCAAATCTCTTGAGAGTCGCGGCCAGCCGCAACGGGTCAGCCGCGATGAAACGGTCGGCAACCACCAGCGTTCCTCCGGCCACCAGGGGCAGAAAAATATCCATGGTGGCGATGTCGAAGGAGACCGGCGCAACCGCGAACAAGCGATCGGACGAGGTGAAACCGGGCTTGCGAATCGCAGCATGCAGCAGGTTGGCGAGCGCACGATGCGGGATCATCACGCCTTTAGGCTTACCAGTCGTGCCGGAGGTGTAGATGATGTACGCGAGATGGTCAGGTGTAAGGCCAGACGCCCGGTAATCAAGGGCAAAGGATGACTCAGAGATATCATCCAGATACACAAGGGGAATCGTGTCGCCGCCCGGCGGCGCAGAAAACGATCTGTCAACGATCAAGGCCACAGGCCGGCATTCCTCAAGAATGGTCATGAGGCGTTGACGCGATTCGTGCGGATCAAGTGGTACATAACAGGATCCGGCTTTGAGGGCAGCAAGGAGTGCCACCGGGAGCTCGGCGCTTCGCTCCATGCATACAACGACGGGACGGCCGGGCCCGGCGCCCAACGCTTGCAGGTGTCGCGCGATTGCGTCACTGCGCTCATGGAGCTCGCGATAGGTGAGGCACTGCGATTCCGAAGCAATCGCCAGAGCATCTGGCGTCTGTTCTACCTGCCGCATGACCAGCTCATGCACGCATGCATCAACGGGGTACGCAACCGAGGTGTCGTTGAAAGCCAGGTAAAACTCCTGAGCATCCATTTCATCGAGCAATGGCAGAGTCTTCCAGGGAATATCAGGAGCGGCGGCAGCCGCGGCGAGCAGGTGATCGAAATAACGCAGCCAGAGACGGAGAACGGTCTGATCCCATAGACCTGTGGTGCTGGCCAGACGAACATGCGTCTCGCTGTCAGTGATGTGGACCGCCATACGCAAGCCCTGGTCGGGAATGTCGGCGAAGGAGACCCACGAAGAGGCGACGACAAACTCCACCGACCAGGACTGATCAGAAACAGGGGTGTGCGCATCCTGCGTCGCGCTCAGCAGTCCCCGGAACGACGCATCGGGGTCGAAGGTGAGAGCCAGGATCGTGGGATCGCCGTAGCAATTTCGCACGGTCACGGCCTCCTGGCCGGCAAGGCGGGCCAGCAGAATAGCGAAGGTCGTCAGAAAAAATGTATCCCGACCTGCCCCGAGCGCAACGCAAGCCTGGAAGACTTGATCCAGCCGATCACCGGTGATCTTGTAGGCGGCCTCAGCCAGCGAAATGGATGCGGCGCTGGACTGGCGATCTGGGGGCAAGTGGCGAAGCAGTTCGTCTCCGAGGCGCGCTGTGGCCCTGGCCTCTGCAACGGCTTCTCCTGCGCAGGCTGTCGCCGGGCTATCGGAGTTGCCGACGGACCACGAAGGGCGGGTACGAAGCAAAATCGTCATGGAAGAATCTACCGTAAAGTAAACGTTGGTTGATGCTGCTACGTCCTTTATCAAGAGAAACCAGGATTTCCGTATTCACAATTAGAGCCTGGCTTGAGCGAGAGCCACGAACGGCAGAAAAATAACTGCAGACGAGAGGAACCCGAAGTCCCAAGAGAAGCTTATTGGTGAGACCGGATAAAGCGCGTGATTGGGAAACTACCATCACGTCATTCGCCATCGGTGTGTGTGGCGATCCAAAGTATATACACAAGCTCGAAGTCACCCTGAACATTTTTTAGCGGAAGTCATCCAAAGGTGCCGTGTTTTCCACATTCGGGTAACCTATACGTTCATCTAAGCTACTCTGCTTTCCGCTAGCAGGTATGCACTCGAGGACCCGTTCATACATCCGGCACCGGATCACTCAGTGCAAGCTGCCAGCTTTCTCAGGCAAGAAGCACTAAATCTAATGCACAATAGTTCAACTTATTATCCTTTTTTTCCGTAACGTTTCCACTTATCCGAGTTACTAAGACAAGCTATGCCTTGATAGCAATTCCAAGCTATCACGAGTTGAAACACGCGAAGGTACTCCGCACTGAACAGCGCCCGGATTACCAAAATAAGCTGGTATTCCCTTCAATTGAGGATAGACTTCTGGAATTGACGGAGGGGTTTCCTTTCCTCGAACAAACAGGGGCGCCTTGCGATTTTGAAACCACATGAGAGCGCACTCTAACGATTGTTTTTCAGCTGCTATTGGCACCTGTCTTCTCGTTGCAGACTAATTGGACGCAGCAGAGCTTTGTTCCTCAATCTTTCTACTCATCGCAAACAAATCCGGGGATAGTGCTTCCCCCACGGCCGCGGCCTGACGCCCGCAGCACGTTTTTTGGCTAAGAGAGACCAGCATGGCAGCATCGGAATCTGTTTCTAAACCCATAAGAGCCGGGTACACGGCTCCGACGGAATTCGGGCCTTCGATCGCGCGCCGCAGAACCTCCAGCCAGGCCGCATTGGACGCGGTGATCATGATGGCCGAAGATGTTCTCGCTGTTCTTCTTGCCCTCTGCCTGGCATCCATCTTTCGCTTCGACCTCTCCCCAACAGAGTGGCTCCACTGGCACCCAACGCCCTGGTCCGGAGGCGAATTTCCAATTCATCCCGGATACCTGGTATTTTTTGTAGCCGCACTTCTGGTCATCAATCGGCACGACGGTCTTTACGGTCCGCTCCAGGCCCAGGGCTCCTTGAACGAGCAACGGAAAACAGTTCAATCTTGCTTCGTTACCGGCTTATTGCTGTGTGGCGGCTTGTACTTGATGCACAACAGCACGATCTCGCGCGTCTTCGTTGCCTACTTTATTGTGCTTACTACTGTTTTTGTCTGTGCGCTCCGTGCGTTCTGGCGCTGGTCCCTCTATCGAAAGTATGCGCGAGGCATCGACACAAGGAATGTGCTCGTCGTGGGCTCAGGCCATATGGGAAATGCCGTGCGCAGGCAAATTACCAAATTCAGCCATCTCGGCCGCGTCTTCAAAGGGTTTGTCAATACTTCGAGCGGCAGCTCAAATCTGGAAGCCGAGGAGTTCGTGCTGGGGGATTTGACGCGTGCGAGCGCCATCGCACGACAATACTTCATCGACGAGATCATCGTCGCAGAACGCTGTCCGACCCAGGTGATGATCGACCTGATGGGATTGGGGCGGCAATTGGATATAGAAGTGCTTGTCATTCCCGGCTTCTATGATGAGCTCACACCGGATGCACCCGTCGACTATCTGGGCAATCTTCCGGTAGTGGCGCTGCACCGCCGGAACGGAAAGCTGGTCGGCCACTTATTGAAGAGGCTCTGTGATTTCGGCCTCGCTTCGTTTTGCATGGTTGCGCTTTTGCCGACTTTTCTTGTCATCCCGCTCCTGATCAAACTGGACTCACCCGGGCCGGTCTTCTACGTTTCTCATCGTATTGGAAAAAAGGGACGCGTCTTCCCCTGTTGCAAGTTCCGGACCATGGTGGCCAATGCAGAGCAGCTGAGGCCGACCCTGGCATCCTTGAATGAGCGCGACGGAATTCTCTTCAAGATCAAGAAGGACCCTCGATTGACGAGGCTTGGCCGGGTTCTGCGAAAATTCAGCCTGGACGAACTACCCCAGCTCTTTAACGTTTTGCGCGGTGACATGAGTCTTGTTGGCCCCCGGCCGCCACTGGCAAACGAGGTTGGACAGTACGAACTGGAGCACTTCCGCCGGCTGGAAGTCTTGCCCGGCATCACCGGTCTCTGGCAGGTTCAGGCGCGCCAGGATCCATCGTTCAATCGTTATGTGGCCCTTGATTTGGCGTATGTCGAGAATTGGAGTTTGTGGTTGGACTTGAAGATCCTGCTGCGAACGGCAAAGGTTGTTCTGCGAGGCACCGGCTGCTAGCGTTCACCCATCGACGCTTATGCGAGCAAAGCCAGCCGCAGATCCGTGGGCCGCGCTGCCCTCAAGCTGAGTTCGAAACTAGCCCAGGATCAGGCGCCGGCTTCTTCTTTATATTGGATTCGCGTTCTTTGTTTGCCGGAGTTCCGATCAAGAAGATACCTCAGCTGTCCAAACAATATCGGTACCTGTTGCAACTGGGAATGGATGCCGTAGAGCAGGAGCAAACCCTTTTGGCCCGGCGCCCTGGAGCGTGCCTTCCAGGCTGAACGAGCCGGCAGCGCGATCAGTAGCGCGAACCAGGGCAGGATCCACAGGCTCTTGAAGGCCGACAGCGCGAGACTCCCTACGAGCCAGGCCAGCCAGAAGCTTCCGTTGCGCAGATTCCTTCTACTTTCCTGCGACCACATTGGGTCCCCAGTCCCGGCGAAACGGTTGGAGACTTCAGCGTAGGCATAGCCGGCACGCATCGCCCGTCGCCAGTATTGGCCGAACCGTGTCATATTCAGATCGTGCCCGGTCATCGCGGCATCGGTATGCACGATACGGTAGCCTCGTGCGCGCAAACGACGGCAGAGTTCCGGCTCTTCGCCCGCAGGGAGGCCTGGATCGTAGCCATCAACCTCAACCAGAACACTGCGCCGCATGAGAACATCCCCACCGCAGAAGTCCGTGTTTCCGGCCGGATAGATCCAGTCGAGGTCAAGAACTCGGTTGTAGATCGAACGCTCTGGATAAAGCTCTCGGCGATGCCCCCATACCGCGGCAATGCTCTCGTCGGATCCAAGGACTTCGAGAGCAGTCTGAACGAAATGCGGATTGAGGATGGTATCGCCGTCAAGAAAGAGGACGTAAGGCGCCGACGCCCTTTGCCACCCAGCATTTCGGGCTCGTGCTGCGGTCTGGACTCCGCCGTGAAGGACGATGACCTCGGCTCCGAAATTGCTGGCGATCTCCGGACTTTCATCGGTTGAGGCAGAATCAACGTAAATTAATTCTGCCCCACCCTCCACGTCCCGCATGAGGCCTACTGACTGCAGGCAACGAGTCAGGCGTTCGCCTTCGTTTCGGCCGATGATCACGATGGAAAGCGCAGGTATCATCCCGACCACAGCCTAAGTTAGATGCTCTGTTTATGATGCAAGATCGCTGACCGTAAGATCACGCGCTCACTTCTCTTCGCTTTGCCTTGCTTTCGACAATGCCATGTTTCTGGAGCTTATAAAGGAGCGCCTTGTAATCGATGTTCAGCTGCAATGCTGCCTGGCGTCGATTCCAGCGAACCGACTCAAGGGTATCGAGCAGTAGCTTGGATTCGGCCGTGCGCGAGAGCTCAGCGAAGTGGTCGAAGCTCACACGTCCGCCGTTCACCGGAGCACGAGAAGGCGTCAGGGTTTTGGCAGGGGCAAGCCGAAGCTTGGGTGGACCGAAGGCGTCCGTCAGTTCTGCCGCGAGCAGGCTGGCATCCTGATACACGAGAAAACGTCGCATTACGTTTTCCAGTTCGCGCACATTGCCCGGCCACGAATGGGCGAGCAACGCCCGTCTGAGCGCCTCAGGAATCGTGGGGGTACTGCAGCCCGGGCCTACATGGCGCAAGAGCAATTTTTCTGCGAGAGGGATGATCTCGTCGCGGCGCTCGCGTAGCGGCGGAATGGTAATGTTGATCACACCGAGCCGATAGTAAAGATCATCACGAAAAGTACCCTGTTCAATGGCCGCGCGCAGGTCACGATGAGTTGCTGCCATGATGCGGACATTTACGTTGATGACCCTACTGCTGCCCAGCGGTTGAATCTCACCATCCTGCAACACTTGCAAAAGCTTGGCCTGGAGCCGGGTATCCATATCCCCAATTTCATCCAGCAAGATGGTTCCATCCTGCGCCAGTTCGAACTTACCCGGCTTATCGGCCATTGCGCCCGTAAATGCACCTTTCTCGTAGCCAAATAGCTCGCTTTCAATCAGCTCGGAAGGCAGCGCAGCGCAATTCAATTTTAAGAACGGCTTGCCGACTCGATTCGAGTAAGCCCATAGCTTTCTCGCCATGACCTCCTTGCCGGCCCCGGTTTCACCATGTAGCAGGACTGGAACATCGGAGCGCCCAACCCGCCTCAAGAAATCCTCAGCATAGAGCGGATCACCTGCGGCGCCGAGGCGACCGGTGAGCCCTTGATAGCCCCCTGACTCTCCGAGCTCGGAGCGCGAGGACCGATTGCCTGGCTCCATTGCTTCCATCAGGGCGGCTTCGTATGTCGCGCCGTGCGCAATGGCCTCAGTCAATGCCTTCAGGATTAACCCGGTTGAAGTTCCGTCTCCGAGTGCAGTGTTATAGATACTGATCGGTCGGCAGCTCCTCAGTTGATTGAGGGTCTCTTCCGGCATCCCCCTCGAAACAAAAATCATCATGCGTACCTGGGGATGCTTAACGCTCAGACTTGCCAGCATTTCTGCGTCTTCTGCAGAGAACGCAGGCCCATCCACGACCATGACCAACGCTACATTTTCTACGTCGCGTAGCACCGAAACTGCTGCTCTTAGCGTCGTCTGCGGCACCACTTGGAAGCCCGCCGCCGCCAGGCTCCGCGGCAACTCGTCGTGGGATTCCGGCGCTTCACTGACAAACACAATTTTGCGGATCATCTTTCCTCTTAGCGGAGAACAGCCGCACAGGGCTTGGTTTCTCTTGGGTGACTATATCGATGAGCTGGTGTTCTGCAACAAGGCTTGGGCAGAAAAACAGTAGACAACGTTTAAATGGACTCTAGGTCGGTCTTCGACGTTGAGGAAATGCCCCTCTCGGCTACAACTCAGGGGTGGCCACATAGTATACCCAACGCCAAAAAGCTACTCATTATTCTGTTCCGAACTTACCAGAGTTTTGTTTCGGTTACCTTGGAGCCGGAGTGCCTATTACTAGAGCTGGGCTCAATCGCAGCAACTGAGAGCGAATCGGAGTTGGAACACTTACTCAACTTTCGGAATATTGGCGGAGGAAAACTTGTTCAGTATTTCGAATTGAAGAGAATTCTTGCATTTTTATGCTCAAGCATTTTGGCCAGCAAATTGCTGTGATCCGAGTATCCCCCTGTTGTGCGCACCGTGAGGCGAAAGAAAAGTAACCACGGGCTTGCTCTGTAGATCTGCCGGCTTAACCAAAATTGAAGCATTGCTTTTTTGTAACAACGAACTCAAGACCAGCCTCGAGATAGTCCACAGGGACCGAGCGGGAAACGCCCCCGGTTTCCACGGGACTGACCTAGGCGAAGCCCCGTGGACTCGACAGCCCACTTTCCTTCGCAACCATTGCAGAGTAAACGACGGAGTACGCGTAATGTCTTATCGAAATCGCAGGTCGGTGGCCGTTCTGGGTGTGCCCTTCGACAACGTGACTATGCACGAGGCCATGGATCTGATCGAAGAGAAGATCGAAGAGCAGGGCTTCCACCAGGTGGCAACGGCCAACGTCGACTTCGTCGTGAATGCCATCCACGATCAATCGCTACAGGAGATGCTTTGCTCCTGCGACCTGGTCGTTCCCGATGGCATGCCCATTGTGTGGGCTTCGCGCCTCATGGGCTCCAAGCTCAAAGAGCGTGTCTCGGGGGTGGACCTGATTCCCCGTTTAGCAGAACTCGCGTCCAAGCGGCGCTATGGAATTTATCTGCTGGGCGCAAGTGAGAGGAGTTCCCGCCGGGCTTCCGAAGTACTCAAGAAGCGCTTTCCTAAATTGCGCATCGTTGGCCGCCACTGCCCTCCTGTCTCACCGCTTGCGGAAATGGATCACGAGACGATTTTGCGCCGCATAGAGCGCGCCCAACCAGACATCCTGCTGGTCGCCATGGGACACCCCAAGCAAGAGCAATGGCTCTCCATGCATCGTCAGCGGCTGAAAGTTCCGCTTTGCATGGGTGTCGGAGCGTCTTTGGACTTTCTCGCCGGCGAAGTCTCGCGGGCCCCCGTCTGGATGCAAACTGCCGGGCTGGAGTGGCTCTACCGAGCCGCGCACGAACCGCGGCGCCTGACACAACGCTACTTAGTGGATGCGTATGGATTGGCACGCCACCTGCCCATGCAGATGGCGGCCAACGCGATCCAACCCAGGACTGTTACTTCCACCGTGCAAACCTACCAGCAGGACAATACTTCGGTCATTTCTATCTGTGGCAACTTTAAGGGTTCGTTGCTGGGTGAATTTGAAGGACAGATTGAGCGTGCCTACCGAGAAGATCACCATATCGTTCTTGATCTGGCTCAAACCGCCTATTTTGGCCTCGATTCTGTTGGCTTGCTGGTTCATTTGGCAAAGGTGATGAAACGCCGGAAACGCGAGCTTTGGCTGGCGGCCATGCCCCCGCATGGCCTAAGGGTCCTGCGTGCTGCGCGCATGAGTCACTATTTCGTGAGCACGTCGAGCGTCAGCGATGCCCTCTACCGGATCAAGAAAGCGGAGAACCAGTTGTTTTCTGGAGGTATCTTGGTCCAGACGTTTACTCACAATTCGCCCGACATTCATGTGCAGGTGGAACTGCTAAAGGACTTGTGCAGAAGAATCGTCTACCTCAGCCAATCCGCCAGGGTCGCTACCGGTCACGCCCACACCAGAAGTTCAGCAACACGCTAGTGTCCAGGAATTAGCAGACTTTGGTTTTTCAATTTATGCCCATAACGCACTACGTCTCTGAAGTTTTGGGAGCTGCCTTACTTCTGCTCACGCTGCCGTTGGTTGTGGAACTGGCGGTTCTGACGCTTGCCTACTGCTTTCCGCGAGGCAATCGCGGCGGCTCGTCCGCGTCTCCACCGATCCGACTGGCGGTGATCATCCCCGCTCACAACGAGGAAGTCTTGATCGGATCTTGCGTGGAGAGCCTGCTGGCTTCGGCGGCTGGCTCTAAGACACGGATCATCGCCGTCGCCCACAATTGCTCAGATCGCACCGCGGATCGTGCAGCGAAGGCCGGAGCAGAAGTCGTCGTATACAACAACCCGGAAGCGCGGGGCAAGGGTTCTGCGCTGGCATGTGGTTTTGCGTATGCGGCCTCGCAAGGTGTGGATGCGACTCTGGTGGTCGACGCGGATTCAACCGTCTCCAGCAATCTTATCGGGCTTGTCGGCGAAACCCTGGCCAACGGGGCCGAGGCCGTGCAGTGCAGGTATGAGATGGAGAGTTCTTCCAAGCGGGCGGCGACGCAGCTAACCGCGCTCGCATTTCGCGCTTTTAACGTTGTTCGACCGATCGGTCGAAATCGGCTTGGTCTTTCCGCTGGTATCCTCGGCAATGGCTTCGCCGTCCGGCAAGAGGTTCTCACGCAAAACCCTTACAATTCGCTTTCCGTCGTGGAGGACCTTGAGTATCACATCCGGCTAGTGGTATCTGGTAAGAAGGTTCAGTTTCTCAAAGACGCAAAAGTCTGGTCAGCGTTGCCGCCCTCAAAACAGGGTGAAGCCACGCAACGTTCACGATGGGAGGGCGGGCGAGCCAATGCCGCCGTGACCTGGCTCGGACCTCTTCTCCGGCAACTGATACGCGGTCAATTACGCATGGTCGAGCCGCTGTTGGACCTGATGTCTCTGCCTATCGGATACGTAGCTTTTCTGCTGTTGTTTGCCCTGTGTCTGCCGTTAGAATGGCTACGCATTTACGCCTTGCTGGCAGTGGTAATTCTGGGCTGTCACGTTTTAGCTGCTGCACGTGTGGGAAACAATTTTGCCGGCGATCTTCGCATACTGGCTCGCGTACCTGGTTACATACTTTGGAAACTAACCATGCTGCCTGGCATCCTCCGCAGTTCCCGCACAGACGCGGCATGGGTACGAACCGAACGTCAGCCGACGATACAAGCGGCGATATTGGTAGCCGCGGCGGAGGGTAACACCGCCGATGCAATGGAGCACGCACTAGGGGTCAGAAGCTCTATGGAGGTCTCATGAAAAAGAAAATGCTTCCGGTGAGGTTGCTTTTTGCCGGGCTGCTCTTCTCCGTGAATGCAAGCATCGTCCTCGGACAAACCAGTACGACAGGCGAGTCGGCTACCAGCAGTCCACAACTGAAAGTAAGTCCAATGAAAGCTCTGCAAACTTTTGAACCGGCGGAAAACGAAGAATACGCACTAGGCCCGGGGGATGAGATCAGCCTTGATTTTCCAGGCCGGCCTGAGTTGAGCGGCAAGAAAGTCGTTGGACCCGATGGCCGTATCACGCTGTCGCTGGTTGGCCCCCTCAACGTAGCGGATAAGAACCGAAACGAGGTCGCCAAACTAGTGGTAGACGCTCTGGCGCCTTACTACAAAGACCTTACGGTGACCGTCAACATAGATAAGTATGGTTCCAACCGAATCGTCATCATCGGAAGCGTGCAGCATCCGGGCGTACTCTACTTCGACAATACGCCCACCCTTTTGGACGTGATTGCGAGGGGCGGGCTACTGGCAAATGCCGCCACCGGCAATGGACCCAGCAACTCGGCGGCCGCCGTGCGCGATGGAATCCCGGAGCGCTGCGCGATCTACCGTGGCAACGACCAGGTGGTGTGGATCGATCTGAAGCAGTTGTTGCAGACTGGCAATTCGATGGCAGACCTACGGCTACGAAGGAATGACATTGTCTTCGTTCCGGCTCAGCAGGAAGTCTTCGTCTCGGTGCTGGGAAGCGTGATGCATGCCGGTGCGATCGCTCTCACTCCGGAATCCACCCTGGCATCTGTTCTGGCGGAGGCAGGAGGTTTGGCCGAGGGGGCGGCTGCGAATATCCAGGTTATTCAACCCTCAACCGGGAAAACGATGACGATCCCCTTCAAAAGCCTACTTACTCTCAAGGGCACCAACGAGGTCAAGTTGCACGCAGGTGATGTGGTCTTTGTGCCGCAGAGCGGTTTTTTCAAGTCAACTTACGTCATTCAGCGGTTGAGCCCAATTGCAACGATGGGTGCGATCGCCGCAGTCGCCCCCTGATCCAATGGTTCTCTATTTGCTTTGCTGGTTGACATTGCGGCTGAAGAACAAGCGACCCGTCCACCCACCGTCTCTCCAATCGATTGCCAAGGTTCTCGTAAATGCATATTAAAAATTACAGCCAATCGCAACCGTCTCAACCTCCCGCCGCCTCCTTGGACTGGAGGTCGAGAATCGACGTGCCGCGAAGTTTGCGGCTTCACAAGATGGCGGCGACTCTGATCACTCTCTTGACGCTCGGCCTGGGGGTCGCACTGGCGGTACGGCATCGTGCTCAGTTCGAAGCCACGAGCGTCGTCTATGTGTCTCCCAACTTCCACGCCACCTTGGTCACCAGCCAGGAACACGAATACCCCTACGATTCATATATCGAGGAGCAGGTGCACTCGGTTACGAAATATAACGTGCTGGTCGATGCTTTAGGAAAGCTTAAGCCGGGAGTATGGCAGGCTCCCGGAGAAAGTCTGGAGTCCGCGGTCGACCGGCTTCAGCGCAACCTGAACGTTAGGCGCGACGGCCAAAGTTACCAAGTGCAGATCACTCTGCTCGGCACTGACCCCACGCACCTGGCTGAGATCGTCAATGCGGTCACTGAAAGCTACCTGGAGGGTATAAAGGGAGAGGAGTTCTACGGGCGCGACGAGCGCCTGGATTCGCTGCGCCAAGCCCGCACCGAAGTACAAAATGAGCTGAATGACAAGCTCCATGAACAAACACAGATAAGCCAATCCCTCGGCGTTGCCGTGATCTCATCAGACGCCACGGACCAGATCGACGCACAAGTGGCGAAGCTGCGAACCGACTTGACTGCGGCGCACGAACAACGAATTCAAGCGGAGGCCCAACTCTCCGCTTTGGAGAACGGCGGTGCGGACACTCCAAGCGACGCTCTCAACTCGGCTGCCGACGAAATCATCGCTCAGGACCCGAGCCTGCTGGCGCTCAAGTCTTCTCTCAGTCAAAAGCGCGCGTTGCTGCTAGACCAGCTTGCCGGGATGACGCCGAACCATCCCTTGCGCAGGACAACGGAAGAGCAACTCGCCCAGATTGAAACCGCCTTGCAGCAGATGCAGACAAACCTTCGCAGCCATGCCGCGGCGGCCCTGGAACAGAAACTGCGTACCAATCTGGAGCGAGCTACCACGGTGGAAGCGAAACTAACTTCAGATCTGCAGGCCAATACCCACCAGGCAACCCACGCAGCGCCCAGCTTTCAGCGCGCCCAGGTGCTTAAGGCCGAGATCGCTGCGCTGCAAGCAAGATATGCCACTCTGGATGAACGCACACGGAACCTCGAACTTGAAAGCAAGTCACCCGGCTCGGTGCACATGTTTTCTCCAGCACGAACACCCACTGCCCCTTTGCATAGCAGCAGTACGATGATTCTTGGCATGTTGATTCCCGTCGCCCTGATGGTAGGCGTGGGTAGCGTCGTTCTGATCGACTTTCTCGATCCCCGCGTCCATTCCGGAAACGACATCGAGGAGGTCCTGGGATTTTCTCCGATCGGCATGCTCTTCCACGACAAAGATGTCACCATGCAAGTCCTCGACGAATGTGCCCTGCGCCTGGCTGCGGGTATCGATCAGGCTGCGCGCACGGCAAGCGTACATACCATCGTGCTTACCTCGGTCAACGCGGGTGCAGGCACCACATCGATCGTCGAAAGTCTGGGCAGCACGCTGGCTAAGTTAGGCCGCAAGACCTTAACCATCGATGCCTCCGGCGCCACTCCACCGGTGGCCTACATCACGCTGAACATCGACCACTCGGCTCACCGTGGATTGGGCGGCATGCCTGTCACAAGGCCGGACGCGGAGAAGTGGTCAACGGCTGTACTAGCTCAACCGTTCTCAGCCAAGGTGCCGCCGCTGACCAACTTTATGGATCAGGCTTTCAAAGATTTGACCACCAACTACGATGTCGTTTTAATCGACGCCACACCCATTCTGATCTCGGCGGAAACCGAATACCTGGCCCGTTTTGCGGACGTCACCATACTCATCGCAGAAGCAGGAACCACCACCAAGGCGCAGTTGATGCGTGCCTCCCGTTTATTAGAGAAACTCCAGATCCCGGGCGTGGCGACCATCATTAATAAAGTCGCCTATCGCCGGGCAAGCCGGGCAACTCGCGAGGATTTGAATGCGTTCGAAGCCCGCATGGATAAGACGAGCGTCAAGTGGAATCCTGCCTGGAGCAAAGGCGCGGCCACATCAGGCTACGAAACTCGCGAACCAGCGACAAAGGAACACTCCACGTACGCGTGAGGGACGTATTGCGGCGCCAGCTGATGGACGACCCACTCTTCTTGGCAGGCGTATTGTGCCCACTAACCGGTTGCTGTGTTTTTTCTAATACTCCGAAACTTTTTCTCGACGAAGAGCCGCGCTTAAGGCGGTGTCTCTACTTAGAACAACAGAGACTCGTTTTCCACTCGTACTAAGTAACTGTGCAAAAAACTCTAGTAAGTAAGTACTAGAACTTGATGTTAGACGTTGCCGCCGTCATGTATGCTCAACTGAACTTGCCGCTCCATGCAAAATAAGACGAAAGGCCGAGCACCAAAGCCGTCGCTGCCCTATTAGCGCTCACCGGCGAATGGTTCGCCTTTACCCAGCACCTGGGCCGCCACAAACTTTTCAGACGTGAAGTGAATGATTTCTGTAAGGCGCATGAACCATAACAATAAACCACTCGATACCTATTGACTTCTGCCAGCTGTACAGTACTCTACAAAGTATCCCCTAGTTGATTACCAAATCTTATCGAACGAGACCTAACTAGCGTTGCACCTGAGTTACATTGCACCTTGAGCTGCCCTTTTCTTAAGCCTCACTGGCAACCCTTCATTATCGCAACCGATACGAGTACTTAATCTATTTGCAAATGTTGAGCTCCGACACCGGCGCCTGACAATCAACCTTGGACAAAGGAGAATACATGACCACCTCGCTAGTGACTCCCTCAGTGCAGGACGGCCTTCTCGCAACCTCACTTAGGCAACAAATCGATAGCACTATTGAAGAGCTCATTGCTGCTCTGCCTGACCCTAAGCAGCTCACCGCCGAGCAAAGGCGCGGCATGATCGCGAGATACACCGCCGTCCTCGAAGGAAACTTCATCTATTGGATGACGGCTACTTATCTCTCCGTCAGGGCGGCGGACGCGCGGCCGATCCTACTCGACAATCTTCGCGAAGAGGTGAGAGATTGCCATCCCGCGATGCTTCGCAACTTCACCATGGCGGCACAGGCGTTTCCTACAGATCAAGACGCGCTTGACGTCCACAACGATCTGACCAACGTCCGCCTGTTTCTCGGCCGGCTTTCGGGCGTGCAGAATCTTCTCACGATGGCCTTTTTTGAGGGATACATTCAACAGTTCATGGCTTATTTGGCAGAGCTTGCCGAACTACAGGGTTCGGCGGAACGCGTATACACGGATGTGCACGGCGTCTGCGACATAGAGCACTCGGAAGGACTGTTTCGCGCACTCTATGCGGAGATGGCTGTCAACCCACTCGATCCATCCGCAGACCTGTTTGAGGGGGTCGACCTACTTCGTACGTTGCTCCTGCGTATCAATCGAGTCGACGAGAGCAAGCTCGCAGCATAATTGTGTCTACGATGCCAAAGCCGGTGCGCAAACCAACTCATGACGAGGGCACATTATTGGAATGCGCCGGATACTTCACCGTCTCCGGCGCGGCCCTCTATACGGTGCTACATGAAGTGCCGGACCCTCTAGCTCGCGTTTTGCTAGTGGGGCCATTTGCATCGGAACGGCATTTTTCGTATCACCCCTGGGTCCGTTGGGCGCGGTATCTGGCGGCAAGGGGTATCGAAGTCCTTCGTTACGACTATCGCGGCGTGGGTGAAAGCACAGGCGGCTTTGAAGAACTGGGATTTGACCATTGGAGCGAAGATGTAGAGGTTCTTGCAGATTGGCTTTCGAGCCGTTCACCCGGGGTGCCGCTGTTGCTGCACGGGCTGGAAATTGGCGCACTTCTTGCCGCTAGGAGTTTCGAGCGGGGGTTGGGCGACGCGTTGTTATTGTGGTCGCCTCCTGCTCATGCCAACCAGGCGCTACGCTCGAGCCTTATGCGCTGGGCGGGTCTGGAGCAGTTATTCGAGTCGGCTGAAAACCGAAGGTCCGCCGCCGACTACATCCGGCAGCTGGAGCAAGGACTCTCTATCGAAGTGGCGGGTTATGAATGGTCCAGTTTGCTCTGGCGCAGCTCTTTCGATTTTCACCTGCCGGCCAGTCTGCAAGACGACGGCGTCGCTTGCGTTACCTATAAGAGGCCGGTGAAAGTGATCAAGCTTGGACGGGAAGCGGCCCCATTGGTGAAACCGTATGTGGGCTACGACGAGGTGAAAGACCTTAGCTGGCTTTACGCCTCGAATTTTGAATGGGTTGCCGGAGCGTTCCAGATATCCAAGGAAGATAGGCATGAACGAGGCAACTGAAGTCCGCCGATTGATCACTTTGCACGTCCTCGGCCGCGCGGTTCGGGGCACTTATCACACGTCCCAGCTGGAGAGCCCGGGAACGAAGCGACTTGGAGTGCTGATTCTGAATTCGCTCTCTCCGAGCAGGGCCGCTGCAGGTGACTCCGCAGTTTATTGGGCAGACGCGTTTGCCAAGTCTGGCTATCCGACCTTTCGTCTTGATATGCCGGGTTTTGGGGATTCGGACGGGGACCCACCACCGGAGCTGCTTAAATTTATCAATACCGGTGGTTATGGACCGATCGCCTCCGCCTTGATGAGAGAACTCTCGGAACAGTTTGACCTGTCAGGCCTGGTCGTTGCCGGACTTTGCGCCGGCGCCGTATCAGCTCTCTATACCGCGGCAGTGAGCAAAGATTGTCGGGGCCTGGTGTTGATGGATCCGTACTTCCATTTGCCTTTGCCGGCCAGGTCGTGGCTCTGGCAGAAGCTTACTGGGCGCATCTCACGTACCGCCCTGGGTAGAATAGTCAGCAACGGCTACGATCGCGTTACCGATCTTCGCCTTTATTTGCGTCGGAACCCGATGCCGGAGAATACAAACTTCCCGCTTCTTCGATGCTGGATGACGGTTGCCCCTGCGGGCATGCCGATCCTGCTTTTGAAGGCGCCGACAACTAAGCCGCGAGGAGAAGAGTTCGACTATGTGCGATACCTTGTTGAACAGGCCGGCAGCAACAGCCGGGTGGTCGTTAAGGTGGTCGAAGGCGCCGGTCATACATTCTCAAACCGTGCGGGCCGAGCCGGAGTTCGAGAACTTACTGAAGGGTGGCTGAACCTTTATTTCCCGCTACCAGGATGCGAAGCTTACACTCATAGTTTTGGCCGTGAAGCGGCAGATCTCTCCACTCCGCTACGCGCGGAGTCCACGGCAAGCCGGGCGTAGCGGAGTGCGGAGATCTGACGCTGGAAAGCATACAGAATAAGATATGGACGTTCGATCTGAAATCATGGCCCAATTTCGGCAGGTGGCCCGAGAGCAAGGCAAGAGACTCGCGCCGCTGACAGACGATATGGAACTGCTGAATTCGGGGCTCGATTCGCTTTGCTTTGCAATCATCGTGACTCGCCTTGAGGGTTCGCTGGGACTAGACCCGTTCAGCACTTCAGAAGATGCTCGCTTTCCCGTAACCCTGGGCGAATTCATTCGTTTCTATGAACAAGCTGCGAAATAGCCGCGCGTCACTCAGGGACGCGCTCAACTCCGCCACGGATGTGGGCTGCCCAATCCGTTTTTGGCGCGGAGGCGAGCATCTCCTGGAACGACCTGCTTACAGGCACCGTGCTCGCGGGAAGGGGCGACGAACTCTGTGGACGATCCGTTCTGGTCGCAACCACGAATCAGCTCACTGCCATCGCGGCATTACTGGAACTCGATGGTGTTGCCCGGCGCATTATCCTCTATCCTCCCGACTTGTCTCTGGAACATCTTTCCTACGTCACCCACTCCGCAGACGTAGAGGCGATCATTTCCGATCGAACCACTACCGGGCTCCAGACACCACATGTTGCGTCTCTCACTCCATCCGGTTGGCAGATGATGCGCGGTCATCCCGCTCATAAGGTAGAGCATGAAACAGAGTGGGTGCTGCTGACATCAGGTACGACGGGACGCCCGAAGCTGGTCGTCCACACCCTGGCGAGTCTTGCGGGCGCAATTGAACCCAGCCGTTCCCCGGCAGACCGTATAGTCTGGAGCACGTTCTACGACATCCGCCGTTACGGTGGTCTGCAGATTTTCCTGCGTGCTGCGCTTACCGGCAGGTCCTTAGTGTTATCGAGTGCACAGGAGTCGACGGCTGATTTTCTGGCTCGCGCGGCCGCCCACGGAGTCACTCATATTTCCGGCACGCCCTCCCATTGGCGCCGCGCATCGATGAGTTCTTCTGCACACCTGATCGCCCCGGACTATGTTCGCCTGTCAGGGGAGATCGCCGACAAGGCAATCCTGGATCATCTACGGTTGCTTTATCCGCACGCGAAAATCGCCCATGCCTTCGCCACCACAGAGGCAGGCGTTGTTTTTGTTGTCAACGATGGACTGATGGGCTTTCCCGCCAACGCGATCGAACACACCCCGCATGTCGTTATGAAGATTGAGAATCGGTCGCTTCGGGTCCGCTCAAACAGGACTGCGCGCTGCTACCTGGGGGATCATCAGTCTGCTTTGCAGGATTCGGAAGGGTTTGTAGATACCGGTGACGTGCTCGAATTGCGTGAGGATCGCTACTACTTTTCCGGCCGAAGGGACGGGATGATTAACGTTGGAGGCATGAAGCTGTACCCCGAGGAAGTGGAAGCAGTCATCAATAGCCACCCCAAGGTCCAGATGTCTTTGGTCCGGACGAAGAAGAATCCGATCACCGGCGCGCTGGTCGTCGCCGACGTGGTGCTGAAGATTACGCGGGGGGCTGCGGGCGACAATGCAGGTGAAGTGGATCAGGATATCCTGCAGCTCTGCCGGGAGACACTTCCCTCCTACAAAGTTCCGGCCGCAATCAATTTTGTTCCTGCCCTTGCGGTCGCTGAGACCGGGAAGGTTGTTCGCCGGCATGCGTAATGTAGTGGTCACGGGTGGGAGTCGGGGGATAGGCCTGGGTATCGCGCGCAGGCTGATCGAGATGGGCTTCCGCGTGATCGCAATTGCGCGTAAAGAAAGCAACGAGCTCGCGTCGGCAATTGAGGAACTGCAACGCCATCCTGAACGCTCTGGGATGCTGCGCTTTGTGCCCTTCGACCTGGCGGAGATCGAAAAGATTGCGGACTTAGTGAAGACCTTGCGCAAAGACTTTGGCCCGATCTATGGACTGGTGAACAACGCCGGCATAAGTGCCGAGGGCACGCTCGCCCTTATGCATAACTCTCAGATCGAACAGGTTGTGCGCTTGAACACCCTCTCGCCCATGGTGATGACCAAGTACGTGGTGCGGTCCATGATGGCCGACGGCGGCGGCCGCATCGTCAACATTGCGTCGATTGTTGCCAGCACCGGCTACAGCGGCCTGTCGGTCTATAGCGCAACCAAAGCGTCGCTCATCGGCTTTACGCGATCGCTGGCCCGAGAGGTGGGCCGCGCGGGGGTGAATGTGAACGCCGTAGCCCCCGGCTTTGTCGATACGGACATGACGCTCGCGCTCACACCTGAGCACCGGGAGCAGATTGTGCGGCGGAGCGCGCTCCGCCGCCTGGTTGACGTCGACGATGTAGCAAACGCAGTTGAATTTCTGCTTAGCGACAGGGCAAAGAACATCACGGGCACAGTACTTACCGTCGACGCAGGTAATACGGCTTAAGGGAAGTTTTAGCATGACACCCGTGCGCGATTCGTTCTGCGGCGAAGGCTTGGTTGCGCGTTCTGGAATTGTAGGCGGTCCTAGTAACACCCGGAGGGGAAGTTAATGCCCGTTCTTTTGGACTCTTCAAATTTCAGCGCGACACTGCCAGGCAGAAAAACTCTGTCCAGCTTTCGTCAGGGAGCAGCCAGGTCCATCACCATCGGGTTGATCAACAACATGCCCGACGAGGCGCTCAAAGCGACGGAACGTCAATTTCAGTCGCTGCTCGATTCGGCTTCCGAGGGCATGCAGATCCGCCTCCTGTACTACATGCTGCCAGAGGTTCCCCGACAGGAGTCTGCCCAGCGCTATCTCAATAGCTTTTATGCGAGCGTGGAAGATCTGTGGGACGGGCATCTCGATGGGCTCATCGTGACCGGTAGAGAGCCGTTGGCGACCAACCTGAAACAGGAGCCATACTGGGAAAGCTTCACCAGGCTGGCGGAGTGGGCGGAAAGCAATACTTATTCCGCGGTTTGGTCGTGTCTGGCGGCTCACGCTGCTGTTCTCCACCTGGATGGTATCGTCCGGGTCAGAAGAAATGACAAGGTGTTCGGCATCTTCGAGTGTGCACGTACGGCCGAGCATCCTCTAACCTCAGCAACACCATCCCGCTTCAGACTTCCCCATTCCCGCTGGAACGAGGCGCCGGCAGAAGACCTGACAGCTTGCGGATATAGCGTGCTCACGCGGTCCGCGGATGCCGGAGTCGACACCTTCATTAAGCAACGAAAAAAACTCTTCGTCTTCTTCCAGGGCCATCCGGAGTACGAATCCGACACGTTACTGCGCGAGTATCGTCGCGACCTCGGGCGATACTTCAAAGGAGAAACAGAGACTTGTCCGTTGATCCCGCAAAGTTATTTCGACGATGATACGGTGCATGCATTGACGGCGCTGCGCAAAAGATCGCTCTGTGCGCGGAGTGAAGAACTGCTGCTTGAAATATCGGCTGCCCTGGGAGAGAGAAGGATCGAGAAGACGTGGGATGCCAGCGCGGTCACCATCTATCGAAACTGGTTGGAATATATATGCGCGCAGAAGGAAAAGGCGGTGCGGTCGAAGAGAATCAGGGCCGTTGCCAATGCACACCGGGTTCGCTGGGCCAGCGCTCCTGTTTGAAGCAGAGCGAGCCTGTCGCGGCTTTATGCTTTAGGCAAAGACACGCTTAAAGTGATATTTTTCCTCGGACGGTAGCTCTACCTCGCCCGTATCCTGCAGTGATTGACTCCACCCTATCAACAGGAAAGACACTTGTACCAGCTGGTCGCCCAGGTAAACCGTGTAGAGCGAAAAGAAGAGCCCGGCCAGGACTCCGACACAGACGAACGCGAAGTAGCGACTCTCGCGAGCGCGAAAGGTAAAAGCAGATCGAGCAGCATCGAACAGAGCCTCTGCCGCAATCAGTAAGAATAAATACAAGCCGACTTTGCCCTGGGAAAGCTGGATCAGCATGTAATAGTTGTCAATCGAAGGCTGGCCAGGAACTTTAGGAAAACTCAGCATTCCCCAGCCCAACCACCCACCGGTTTCGATGATGGGCTTATAAGTGACCAATAGCTCTCGCCGGTAGGCCGCGCTTGATTGCTCTTCATTGCCATTGGAAGCATCCGTAACGCTTGCGTACCTGTTGAAGTAGCTGGTTGCAAAAACTCCAGCTATCACCAGAAGCAACGCAACCAGCGCCGCACCGATTTTGATATTTCGGAATTTCGGGATCTGCAGAATCGAATAGCCCACGGCTGCGCCAATCATAGGTCCCCTGGACCGGGTCAGCAGGAGAAACAAAAGCAGGAAGAGGGCAGGCACGTGATAACGCTCGAGGCTTGAAAACAGCGGGCCCAGCCTGAATTTGTCGCGCTTGTAAATATCGCTAAGCGAGGCGTCCAGGAGGAAGACGATGAAAAAGATGATGCCTGCAAGAATGGCGTGTCCGAAGCAAGCTTGAACCCTGGCATGCCCCTCACGTATCTGCACAAATGAACCAAACTGGAAGTGAAATATATTGTGGCCGGCGGTCATCCAGACGTTTTGGCCCATCCTGTACTCCCAGAGAACGGCCGGCGTCAGACACAAGACGAGCAAAACAATTCGCTTGACTGTTGGGACGCGCAGATCCGGCTCAATCAGGCACCTTCCAACAAGGTATCCAAAAAACATCTGCAGAAACGTATTAGCGAACAGGGAAAAACCGTCTTTAGGCGAATTCTCGCGCAAGAGCTCACTGGCACCAAGGCTCACCATGAAAAGAACTACCCACAGGTCCATACGCCGTAGTGGCGGCCAGCGGCGGCGCGCAATGAGTAGTGCTATGCCTAAGGGAAAAAGTGCCCATTCCGCGGGAGACTGTGGAGGCAGGTGAGGAAGCCTAAAAGAGTAGTAGGAAGGAAGCAGGAAAAGACAAGGCAGGTACACGTTCAGGAAGGCCAAGTCGAAGCGGCCCTTGATCAGGTAGAAGAGGGAAAGGAAGAACGGGATGAGAACAATGATTGCCAAAAAACTCACCTGCCGATTGCCTAAACTATCCTCAGCTTGGACCGCAACGCCCAACCGCTATTTCGCATTCACTATCGAACTCAAGACCAGCCCTCATCCGCCCCGACCCGAGCGAGGGCGCAAGGATAGGTCTCAAGACTGGTTCTTGTAGGGTACACCGGAGGTGGCCAAAATCCGAGAAGGCTTCAACCATCAAAATCAGTCGAAGAGTTGGCTGGCAAGAGTATCAACCATGGCAAGCTGATCCCCCCACCCTGCGAGGTGGACTGATTCTCTCCTGTACATCGCATCTCAAGACTGAACGTTTACCGTGATCTGTGAGCTCTGGTTTTGCGTGCCCGGAGCCGTTGAGATAATGGTCAACGTAAAGCTTGTGCTAGTGGGAGTTGTATTTCCGCTCGTTGAAGAAGATCCACCGCTGCAACCAGAGATCCAAAACGATCCGGCAATAAGGAACATCGCGAACGCTACGCGGGATGACCATTGGGAAATCCGTGACCGCCTCCTCGCCTTTCCTAACCCCAGCAACGAAATGAACCCCCAGGGCATGACCCAGCCAAAAGCAAGTCTCTCATCAGTGGCTCCTGGCGGAGCATGATCAGGCACGAGCGAGGTTTGACTCGGAGCCAGGATGCTCACCGTGCTCGTGACCGGCGCCCCGTTAGGAGTGACGCTGGCGGGAGTGAAGGTGCAGGTCACTCCTTGGGGCAACCCGGAGCAGCCGAGGTTGATCGGCGAGTTGAAGCCACCGGCGGGGGTCAGTGTGATCGTCAGGGTCGACGCTTGTCCGGCGGTAAGGTTTAAGGTCGAACTGCTGACGGCCATCGTATAAGTCCCTGCCGTTGCCGCCGCCACGGTAACTGTGACCGCAGCGGAGGTCGAAGCGGCGTTATTGGTGTCGCCTCCATAGGAGGCGGTGATCGACTGAGACCCGACAGCCAGTGTAGTGGTACTAAAGGTAGCCACCCCGCTCGCGTTCAGCGGGCCGGTACCCAGACTCGTTGATCCATTCAGGAAGGTCACGGTGCCGGTTGGCACGCCACTACCTGATTGGGGCGTAACGGTGGCTGTGAACGTGACGCTCTGGCCGGCTGTCACCTGCGTCGCAGAGGCCGTTAACGCCGTCGTCGTTGCCACGGTGGCCGGCGCCGTAGTGACGTTAACGCTCACCGCCGCAGAAACCGAGCCGGCATTCTTGCTGTCTCCACCGTAGGATGCCGTGATGGAATGCATGCCCGTTCCCAGGGTGGTGGTGCTGAATGTGGCCACTCCACTCGCGTTCAGCTGTGCTGCGCCCAGGCTTGTCGACCCGTCCAGGAAAGTCACTGAGCCGGTTGCCGCAGTGCCGCCTGCCGGCGGTGAGACGGTTGCGGTGAAGGTTACGTTCTGCCCCAGATTGATGGTGGCAGCAGAAGCCGTGAGCGCCGTGTTGGTGACGGCAAGACCAGTAGCAATCGTGACGGTAACCGCTTCGGAAGTAGAAGCCGTATAGCCGGAATCGCCGGCGTACGAAGCTGTGATCGAGTCTGAGCCGAGAGGTAGAGCGGTAGTGTTAAAGGTAGCTATGCCGTCTGCGTCCAGGGTTGCGGTGCCCAAGCTGGTGGATCCGTTCAGGAAGGTGACGGTTCCGGTTGGAATATTTGTACTTGATTGAGAGCTGACCGTTGCTGTCAAGGTCACGGTTTGGCCTGTGTTGGCGAAGCTCGGGGATGCCTGGAGCGTGGTTGTGCTCGCGGGGAGCGCCTCGCTCGGCCAAAGGAACACCGTCATCGAATACGGTGGCAGGGAGTAGGCCGTCGCAGGGTTGAAATTGGCTACGGTGGTCTGCTTCGGGGCGCTAACGACCGCCGTGCTGTTGGTCTGGGCCTCGTTATTGTCCGTGGGATTGGCGGACGTGAACTGACTGATAAGTACGTTGCCGGTAGGAGCGTTGGTTCCGGAGAAGGTCACGGGCAGCGCTCCGCTGCGGCTTAAATTGAAGACGACGACGCTGTAGTGCGTACCGTCAGTAAACGCGAAAGATTGCAGATAGTGTGCAGCGGCGAGCTGTATCGAATCATTCGTACTCTGAGGTTGATTCCACGTGGGGTTGGCCCCGCTGACGGTCGTGGTCAGCATGGTGGGGAGAATGGCCGAATTGGCCAGTTGCTCGGCTAGATATTGGGGCCGCTTCAAGTTGGTCTGGCCACCCATATCGATCACCGAACCCCACAACGGCATGGTTTCGTTGGCATTCTGCGGATTGCTGAAGGAATTTTGATATTCGGTAAGAGCAAACATGTTCTGGGTGGTGATTCCCAGATCACGGATCATCAGTAGCATGTGATCGGCGACCGCGATCCCAGCCCCCAAGCCAGCGACTACCTGGTTCACGACGCTCTGTGATGCGGTACCGGAGGTTGTGCTCAGGTTTACTTCATATATAGCCAGATTGGCCGGGGTGCTTCCGCCCGCGGCGGCTTGCGCCTGCTGCGCCATGTATCCACTAGAGGTCGAGTCGACCTCCTCCGGCTGGGCAAACATAGGCCCAAAGATCGCCTCGTTCGAACCATAATCATTCAAGCTGTTGAACAAGTAGGGGGCTCCATCGACGGAGTCGTAGCCGGAACTGCTGGCGAGTTCCTGCTGCGTCCACGAAGGTTGGGTGGCCCAACTGCCCATGATCAGATCGAAGTTGCTCGCACTAAAGGAAGGCGCGGATCGGGCTGCGGCAAAGATAGTAGCGGCCCGTTGGCCATAGACCACCGGGTCGGCGATACCCTCGCCTTCGTAAATCCCATTCCACATCTCGTTGCCCAGTTCGAGATGAATCAGTGGAAAAACACTTGTCCAAGGAGCCGACTGGCCGAGCGCAGCGCGCTTGGCGCCATAAGGCGTTGATGCATCACCGGCGAGAAACTGGATGAGGTTTTGCATCTCGGTGGGCGAGATCCCGCCCGGCATGGTGTACCAAGGCTCCGCGCCCACAGTCTGGCAGAGCACCAGGAACTCCTCCAGGCCCATAGGCACTTCGTCCTGTTCGGTCGCCCCCGGGCTCCAGCCGGCCCTTTGCCGCGCAAACGGCACAGCGATCACATTGTCAAACGATGTGCCGTAGTCCGATAGCGTCATATAGCGAAGAACACCGGGCTGCAAGCTCTTGAGAGTATTCACAACCGCATTGCGATAGGCAGTCGGGTTTCCCGGCGCGGCAGCTTCCGTCAGGCTCGCGTCGTCCAGATACATCGACGCGCCAGCGACCGAGAAAGAAAGCGCGACCGTACCGATATAGGTGCCGTCCTCTGCCGCAGGGAAACTGTAGGTGTAATCCTGCCACTGACCAGTCAGGGTCACGGTTTGGTTAAACAAGGTTTCGTTTGTGGACGCCAACTGCCTGATTACCGAGATAGTCAATTGGTTATTTCCGCCCAATCCCTTGGCCTTGAACGCGAGCGTATAGGTCCCATTCAACTGCACGAAGGAACGTCCCACGGTGGAGTCGAAGTAAGAGTCGACACTCGCCGTTTGACCGCTGCCGGCGGCATTGATTGCGAGCGCCTGCTTACCCGGAGAATCGGGAGCAATATCCGTGGTGTCTGTGGATAGGGTCGCTCCGCCGGCAACCGTGGGCCACCAGCCCGCCTGCGCGTTACCGGGGATCGTCATGTATACGATGACGTAATTGTTCGCCGCCAACGGCGTAGAAGTGGCAGCAAAATTGAAGGTCAGGCCGGTGTTGCCTGAGAAGTTAGCAGCGGTGCTGCTGGTAATGGTTCCCGTCACTCCAGAGGCGGTCCCATTGATGACCTGAAACGTTGCTCCCTGAAGGAAGTTGGCCGGCCAAATGTTATAGATATTTGAGTCGGTGCAACTGGTGGCCGTCACGGCCACGCATTGCATAATCGTCTGCCATGTCTCCCCTTCGAAGCCGGGATTGCCAAAGATCAGGTTGCGAAACATCTGTCCGGAGTCATAGAAGTTGTCCCCGGCAAGATTCACCCCAAGATGCTTCACTGACGATCGCTGGACCGTAGTGCCGATTTCGAAGTTCGTTGCCTGTGCCATCAATGTCGCGGTGCTGAGAAGAGGCAGAGAAAATGCGAGCAAGAGACCTAGACGAAAAATGAACTGTAGAGAAAGAGAACGGGGTTGAGGCTTAGACGAATGTCTGGACATTGGCCATGCTCCTTCGGACGAATACGAGTCAGGCCCCTGCAAGGGAGCGCCCTCTACAAGACCGGTGCTCGCACCTGCAAAGATTCGACGGAGGTAACCAGCTCAAGGAAGCAACGTTCGGCATCAAGAACTGCAAATAAAAAACTGAGTTACCAATGATCGGGTGATCGCTTAGTCTTGGTGTCTTGCCAAACGAACTGGGCCCGCGGATGAAAGCGACTTTCCGGCCGGGTGCACTTCACGAGATACGCGGCGTTCACACTGCGTAAGTATAGGCCCGGAATCGACTATTCGAACCACAATGATTATTTAAAATTTGTCCGATTGAAGTTGTATCACGCCTGGGCTTTGGAAATCCTGTTGAAGACTTATCGAACTGAACCTTTGCGCGCCGGTTGGTTGTGTTTGAGTAATCGTAGCAAATCTCCGCAAGTTACCGCCGGGGCTTTCTATCTAACGACCCTGTGCTTGTGCAGCGCCATACAATACACTGTGCTGGATGATCTCCATCTAAATCGGGACGGGCTCAGAGTTGTGCATCTTCTGCGTTGAATCGGGATCCGCCTTTGCTGCCAGCCGAAAATAGATCATTAGATGCTTCCGTCGTAGTCGTATCGTTCAACACCAGAGAGCTGTTGCGCGAATGCCTCGAGCTAGTGCGGCGTGAGTCAAATGGGCTGCGGATGGAAGCACTTATCGTGGACAATAACTCCAGTGACGGCTCCGCGGAAATGGTGGAGAAAGAGTTTCCTAATTTCCGCATTATTCGCAATTCAGTCAACCTTGGTTTCGGTGCGGCAAATAATGTTGCTATTCAATCGGCTCGGGGCCGCTATGTGATCCTTCTCAATTCGGATGCATTTCTCCACCCCGGAGCCCTTAAACATGCGGTTCAGCATATGGACCAGCAGCCCCAAGCAGCCCTTGGCGGTGCACGCTTACTAAGCCAGGACTCGTCCTTTCAGCCTTCCGCGCGCATGTTTCCCAACATAATTACGGATACCTTTGTGCTTACTGGTCTCGCTGCTAGATTCCCAAAATCCCAAATTTTTGGATATTTTGACAGAACTTGGGCAGATCCATCGCAAACCTGTCAGGCGGATTGGGTCACAGGCGCCTTCTCGATCATTCGCGCTGATGTGCTCGACAAGGTCGGGGCATTCGATCCGCAATTCTTTCTCTACGGAGAAGAAGTCGATCTTTGCCGCCGCATCAAGAAAGCAGGTTATGAGATCTGGTACTGGCCCGACATTTCTGTACTCCACATTGGCGGTGAATCCTCTCGTCAGATCAAGGATCTGGCGCTTTCTTCTTCAGGTAGCACCCAGCTTGTCCTGTGGCGTATGCGCAGTACGCTGCTCTACTATAGGAAGCACCATGGAGCGACGGTGTGGTTGGCCAAGTGGCTCGAACTTACGCTTTACCGTCTCTCCTACCTACGCAATCGGTTCAGCAAAGACCCCCAACGACGACTGCGCAGCCAAACCTCCCGGAATCTCGCGACCCTAATGAAGACGGCATGGAAAGAGACCAAGGGTGGCAGGATTTCTCCGCCTCGCCCGTGGTGAGAGGAGGATCACGATCAAGCGCGGCATCAAGAGTCTCTTAAGCAACCTGTTCTCCGGGCTTCTGCGGATTGCAGCTCCGCTGCGGGAAGGCCTGGCCCGCCTCTATGCCCATGCTTCACTTGCCGCGGAGCTAGATGAGGACCTGCCTGATTCCGTCGTTGTGCTGGGACGGATCTGGGTCTACGGAAGCGGTCACATGCGCATCGGTGAAAATGTGCTCCTCTACCCCGGAGTGCACCTGGAAACCCAAGGAAAGGCTCGGATCGAGCTGGGAGATGACGTGGTGATCTCGCGCGGCGCGCATTTAGTAGCGATGGCTGGAGTCACCGTTGGCAAAGGCACACTGATCGGCGAATATACCAGCATCCGCGATGCGAATCACATGCGCGACCCTGGGCAACCGATCCGCGATTCGGGCTATAACGCAAAACCGATCAGGATCGGAGATGAGGTCTGGATTGGCCGAGGCGTCACTATCCTGGGTGGCGTCACCATCGGCGACAAAGCGACGGTAGGCGCAAACGCAGTAGTGACCCGAGACGTACCCGAGGGAGTAACGGTGGTCGGCATTCCTGCTTCTCCGATATCTGCCAACAGGCGCCCTTAACCCGCTTTGTTCGTTGTATTCGTCCGACTCGCGTGCGGTCCAGGTTGGCCCAGGACCTGGGGCATTCTCAGCCGTCCATGACAAAGTTGAGACCAGCGGCACACCTTGTCATGAGTAGAGGTGATGGACAGAGTCGATAAAAGCCAAGTTGTTCAGCAAAGTGCTGTCCAAATCAGCCTATCGAAAAGCTGATTTGGACATCAACCCTCAGTCGATTGACGCGCATCGATGAGAATCCCGACGGAAGTTGCCAGGCCGGCACAAACCCACACCAGGCTGACAAGCATCCATGGGCCCAGGAGGTGGTATAAGACGTGGTCCACGGCATGAAGGGAGACAACTTCGGTACACCACAAGACAAGCGAAAGCAACACTCCGGAAACCGCGAGCAGAGCGCCGGTCCGGCCACGAAGGACACGCAGGGCCAAAATCACACCAAGCACGAGCAGCAGAGTCAGGACCACGATAGCGATTCGTTGGGGCGACCTTCGAAGGTCATATTCATTTGAGCGCAGCGCGAGGTCCATGAGTTGCTGGTGCAGCATCCAGCGCCAGTTAAAGACCATATCGAGCACCAATGCGCCCTCGACCGCAGTCAGAAGGGCTGCTAATTGCGAGACAGTTCGTAAACGCCTGCCTTTCACCCATGCTATGCCGCAGCAGATCATGGCGAGTCCGTACGCTGCGATTCCCGTTGCGCGGGTAGGCGTCAGCCACGCTTCACTTGCTATCATGAGAAATCCTTTCACCGTCACGCGGGCTTCCGGAAAACATGATGATTCCTCCTTTGATAGCCCTGGCGGCATGGATCCCGATCAGCCTCTTTTTCTTTCGACGCTACGCCGTCCGCATTGCCATCCTAATCAATTTCGTCGGCGGCTGGGCGGTGCTGCCTTCCGCCGCCTTTACCCAGACCAATAGCCCATTTCCCTACTGGATATTGGGGACATGCTTGCCTTCGGATCACTTTTTTACTAAGGCAACCGTAACGGGAATCGCCTGCCTTGTTGGTGTTCTGCTCTTCGACCGGGAAAGCTTTCTCCGTTTCAGGCTCAGCTTTTGGGACCTTCCAATGCTGGCCTGGTGCGCAGTTCCCGTGTTCTCTGCTTTGGCTAACATGCAAGCCCTACCCGTTGCTGCCCGTAGCGAACTCTATCAAATTCTCGCCTGGGGCGTCCCGTACTTCTTTGGGCGTGTTTATTTCACCGACGCGGTTTCTCTTCGCATGGCCGCCAAAGCTTTCGTCATCGCCGGCATCGCTTACATTCCTATCTGCCTGGTGGAGATTTTTACCGGGCCGCAGATCTACGCTCACCTGTACGGCTATCAACCCTATCGCTGGATAGGCGCTGAACGTTACTTCGGATTCCGGCCGATCGGCCTTTTGGAAGACGGTAACCAGCTTGGCATCTGGATGGCGACCTCTGCACTGATTGCAATATGGCTTTGGAGACGACGCCTTGTAGCCACGATATTCGGAATCCGTATTGTCTGGATAGCCTCCGTCCTATTGGTCGTCACGCTTCTTTGCCAGTCGGTCGGCAGCATTGTTATCCTCCTCTGCCTACTCCCGTTTGTATTTACACGGAAGAGCTACCTGCCACGCGCTGTCGCAGCGCTGTTTCTTCTGGCAATTCTTGTTTTCATGGGACTTCGTGTAGCCAACTTCATATCCCTGCGGTCGCTGGTGGAACACAACGCAGTCGCCCATTCTGCCGCTGATTTTTTCAAGGGAATCCAGCGCCAATCTTTCGGGTGGCGACTTTCGCAGGACGAAAAGTATATCGACGCCGCGCTTCGAGAGCCTCTTTTGGGATCCGGAGCGTGGGACTGGTGGAAAGGCAGTGGGTCGCGTCCATGGGGATTGTGGCTTCTAGCCTTCGGAATGTATGGCCTCGCTGGATTGCTGGCCTTAGAGTGCCTGCAACTCCTACCCATAGCACGAACCCTATGGTCTCCGTTGGCCCGTGGCGACACGCACGTGTTCGATCTACGTAACGCTATTTCCGCCGCTATTCTTATGTCGGCTATCGATAACTTGGCCAATGGCTCCATGATTCTTCCGCTATTGCTGGTCATCGGCGGCTTGAGCGCACCGGCTATGTCTCCCTCTCGCTCGGCAACAAACGCCCGCCAGCGGGTGTGAGTCCGTCACTCAGGCTTGACTCGAGCGGCAAAAATGGCTGCCAACCGTTCAACGTTTCGGCCCAGGTCATAATCTTTGAGAATGCGCGCGCGGCCATTCTGGGCGACCCGCTCGCGAAGGGCTTCGTTGTCCATGAGCGTTTCCAAGGCGCTCACCAGCCCTTCCAAGTCTGAGGGCGCAACCAGCAGCCCTTCGATCCCGTTACAGATCAACTCCGGAATACCAGTGATGTGAGTCGTCACGCAGGGAATCTCCATTGCCATAGCTTCCATGAGAACCACGGGGATGCCCTCGGCAAGACTAGGAAGACAAAAGATGTCTGCCGCATCGTAGAGCACGCGTATGTTGTCTTGGTTGACCGCTCCCTCGAAGACCACAATGTTGGGATTTTCCAATCGTCCGGCTCGTTCGCGAAGCGACGGACCATCGGGGCCGTCGCCGACCAGGCGAAGCCTGACTCGCCGGCCCTGACGCGCCATCCGATCCACCGCATCGATCAGGAGGTGTTGTCCTTTGGCTTGTGTCAAGCGGCCGACACAGAGTATCTCAAAGAAATCCAAAGCCGGCTTAGCTGGTCTGGGTAAGAATAGCCCCGGATCCACACCGAGACGCGACACAACCAGCTTGCTCCACTGGGCATACGGCGAGAACTTCATCAGCTGGCTTCGGGCGTAGAAACTAATGCAGCAGATGAAATCGGCGGCAGCTACCTTTTGCTCCAGATACTGACCTTGAGCGTCGTAAAATTCATCCGGGCCGTGGACGGTGATGGAAAATCCAAATCCAAAGACGTGGCGCACGTATAGGCCCACAGTGGCTGCCTGCGATCCAAGGTGGACGTGAAGGTGGCGCTTCCCCACGCGCTGCATCCACACCCCAACCATCAGAGCTTCAGTGAAATACATTAGGTTGAAAAGCAGCCGCTTGAGATCCAGAGCGCCCAAAGACAGCACGAGTTGAAGCCCTCGGCAGTAGCCGCCGAATCTGGTGAACAGCGTCTTCAGATGGGCGCTGATTGCCCCCTGCACACCGTGAGTCTTTAAATAGTAGGTAAGGCCGGCCTCTTCAGCCTCCTCCGCCGTGAGATTTGCAAGTGGGCGATCGGGAGCATTAATCGATGCCGTGTCGATGCGAAATCCCATACGTCGAAGCTGCCGGACTTCGCGCAGGACAAAGGTCATCGACAACATTGGATACTGGCTGGTCAGGTAGGCAAGCGAAAGGCCTCCATCTTGCGGGCGGTCCTTCACACTCATGGCGCTGTCACTTGCGGATGCGCTGGGCTCCACTGGGCGCGAAGCGCATCCATGGTTCGCATGACCTCCAGCGAATCATCCAAGGGCATAATCGCACTTTCATTACGTTGTTCCCGCAGGCATCGGCCGACCTCTGCAAACTGGAACTGGTAGCCATTGCCCGCAAATGGAAAGCGTCGCACCTTGCCCCGACGGAGGAACTCCCGCAGAGGACTGAAACTTCGCAGCAACGATTTCGCGGTGGGCGAATTACGAATCCCTTCCGAGTTTGACCGCGAATTTTGGGCAACCACCGCTTGCTGCTGTGGGTAGGACTTTACGATGAGGCGGTGCGCGCGATAGAACGGTTCGCACAGACGTAAGGATCCACCATCTCCGAAGATCCAGACCTCGTTGGTGCCGCGGACCCGAAGGCTGGCCGCAAAATCTGCCATCGCGCCATTTGCATAAGTAAGCTGATAACCCGATTGCTCATCCACGCCAGACTGACCCAGGCAGGGCGTTCCACGGATGGACTGCGGTCTGCCCAACAAGTGCTGCGCGAGGGAGATGAGATAAACGCCGCGGTCGAGCATGGCTCCTCCGCCCAGCTCGCGATCGAAGAAGCGGGCTTCGCCGCCAGCCGGCACGGGATAGGAAAAATTGCCCTGGACCAGGCGAATGGAACCAATCAAGCCCGCATCGATGCAGCGTTTCGCCTCGATTACGGCGGGGATGAATCGGGTCCACATGGCTTCCATGCAGAAGACTTTGCGCTGGCGGGCTGCTTCCACAATCCGTCGCGCTTGATCGAAGTCGAGAGCGAAGGGCTTTTCGCACAACAATGCTTTACCTGCCTGAATACAGGACAAACTGTCATCGAGGTGGCAATGGTTGGGCGAAGCAACATAGACAGCGTCAATTTCGTGGTCGTCCAATAGCGACTGCAAACCGGTGTAGAACCGGGCAGCGCCGTGCTGGGCCGCAAAGCTCCTGGCGCGCTCGATTGTGCGCGAAGCAACTCCGTGCAGTACTGTCCCGCTTACCAGTCGAAGGTCATCGGCAACCGCGTGGGCGATGGCGCCCGTGCCCCAGATTCCCCACCGGATCAGTTTTTCCACAATTGACTTCCTTGCCCGTTGGGATCGAATCGCAAAGATACTCCTACTTGGACCATGGCATAGGTTCAATGGCATCGAAGCTGGTACGCAAGCGATAAGTCGAGCCCTGCTCCCGTGCCCAATGAATGGCCAACGCGATTTCGTTTACGTGCAACGAGAAACGCGGCGAAAGGCGGCAAGGGCGATGCTCGCGAATTGCTGCAGCCAGTTCTGCCGGCCCACGAGCAAAGTCCATGCTTTGCGCACCCTTGGTCTTTACCTTCTTGTGGGGAGCATGAGGCAGGCGATGCATTTTGCGTATAGGACTCAGAAACGTCTTCCTGCGGAGCGTGACCATCCTACGGCTGTACACGGGCGAGCGATAGTCCCAGGAATCGTGCGTATATAAGACGCCTCCATCGCCCACCACCTTTAGCGAGTGGTCATGGGGAGCGAGAATGCTGCAGGTCAAACGAGCCACGACGCCCGACGCAAATTGAATACACGCAACCGAGAAGTCAGGCGAAGTCACAGCGAAGCTCTCTCCAGGCGCTTTGTCCGGAACCTGGACCGAGGCAAAGGAGGTCACGGTTAACGCCGGGCCAAACCACGCGGCCAGCCACCCGAGATAGTAGCCCGCGTGTTCCAGTGTGCAGCCAACTTCGAATTCGTCTTTGTAGGGCCAGGGCATACCCGAGAGGGATTTCCATTTTCTATATGGCATCCTGGGTACCATACCATCGTCCATCTCCGCATACACCACGCGCACCTTGCCGAGTGTTTGTTCGCGAATCACTTTCCACAGAGTCTGCGCGGTCTCACCCAACAGGCTGCAGGGCGCCGAGACGATTAACAAACCGCGCGCTTCCGCTAACTCCACAAGTTCTACTGCCTGTTCGAACAGCATCGCGAGAGGCTTTTCTGAGTACACATGCTTGCCGGCAAGCAGCGCTGCTTTGGACACGTCATAGTGGCTGCCCGGGTTGGTCAGATTCAGTACCAAGTCGACCTGGCTATCTTCCAGCAAGGCGGCGAATGTAGGATAGGCCGGAACGCGATACAAACGAGACAACAACTCCGCACGTTCAATAACCGTATCCATCAGTCCCAGAATCCTGAGTTCGGGATGACTCGAGAAAGTGGCCAGATAGTAGTCGGCCACAAATCCGCAGCCCACGATCGCTACGTTCAAGCTTGGTGCTCCTTCGCGGAGTGGTCTCGCGCACCCAGGACGCAGTTCGACTCCATGAGCGATGCTTCCCGGTCCATTTCGTTAGAGTTGCTCGATACTAGCATTCATGTGTACCGGAGCCGAAATCCGGCTCCGGACCCGACCGCGACCCGCTTTCATCAGGCGTCCGGAACAGCGCGAAGAAGTGCAATTTCCATAAGCAAGTATCCCCTTCGCTTCATATGCACACCGTCAGAAGAAACGCGGGGATGGTATCGCAAGGGATCGTAGTAGTCCACCAGTCTCCAACGATGCTTAGCTGCCAGTTGCGCGATCTGTCCGTTCAGCCGGCTTACATCGTTGGAGTAATCCTTGGTGTCATCCACGTTGAAGCTGTGAAAGATCGGCGGGATTTCACATAACACGGGCTCGGCGCCGGACCGCTGCACCGCGAGTGCAATTTTCTCCAGATTGCGCACGGTAATCTCGGGCTCAATGCCGAGCAATGCATCATTGGTGCCGCCGAGAATAATAACCTTGGCATAGTCATGGCCGGCAAGAACTGCTGCATCACGGTCCAGCATTTGCTGGGTGGTATTGCCAAAAATGCCGAAATTTGCCGCCGGGTAACGCCACCCCTGGGTGATGGAATCGCCCAGGAACGCGACTCGTTTATCCCCTTTGAACACCTGGCAGCCATTCAGCAGGCAGAGCAATAGCGAAAGAGCGAGCACGGGTAGCGTAATGCGTTGACGGCGCGACCATCTCTCCCTTCCTGTGCCCGAAAGGTGCATAGCGATTCCCTCAATTTGTGTTTCATGGGCCCGCGGGGGAGACAATGGATACGACAACTAAGAATATCTCCGAATCAGCTGGCTGCGTTCGCGGAAGACTGCTTCATCGTTAAAACGGCTCCCGTTTTCGGCGGCCTCGACGATGAGGCCCGATAAGCTCGCCCGATCACTGGCCAGTTCCGCGACCTTGGCGCCCAGCGCCTGCCAATCGCCCAGTGGAACATAGGCTCCGCCCCCGCGGCCGGCGGTCAACTCCTCGGCGAAAGCGCTCTGATAGCCCACAATGGGCGAACCCGAGACGAGCGCCTCCAGCAAGCATCGCGGAGATTCCGGCGTGACATGGGTGAAGACAAAGATGTGCGCGCGCCGAAGCTCAGCGAGCAAGGTTGCGCGTTCGGAGATAAAGCCTGGGGCGCGGACATGGTCGCGAAGTCCGAGTTGGTCAAGGCAGGCGTGAAAGTCATGGTGGAGCGGGCCGTCGCCAAGCCACACCGCCTCAAACTCCGCGCCGCGGTCGCGTGCTGCGCCCAAAGCGCGCAGCCAGTCGAGTGGGGCTTTCATCGGATCCAACCGGCCGGCATATGCAATGCGCAGCCGTCCCCGGATTGCACTTTGTTGCTTGGCTGCGAGCTCTGCTACTGGAATCACATCCACTGGCTTCAGATGAATGTCATGGATGAGATGGTTCTCCTTCGCCCAGGGAGAATAGGCAAGGAAGCAGTCGCTGCCATGCCAGAGTCCCAGAGCACAGCCGCGGATAATCGCTTGATGATAGGCACGCATCGACCGCCCAACCAGCTGTGCTTTCAGGCGGCGCAGCGGGGACTTCTGGCTCGCGAGTTTGAATAGAAGTTCGTGCTCCACCCGGTCGGTGTGGATGGAGTAGGGGAGCGAGCGCGACTGGGCCAGCCGGGCGCCGAGTGCGGCCCAATCACCGATCAACCCACCGATTCCAAAACTCAGATACCGGTTGCGTGTGATGTGTTCGAGCAAGGTCCGCCTGGTTAGGGCAAACGAAGTCGCGAATGCTAATGGAGCGTATGCCATGGGCAACGGCACCAGGGTGATCGTGTCGCGATGCCGCAGCATCTCCGGGTCCCGCCAAAGCACCGTGCCTGCGCCGTGCTGCAGGTCTTCCTCTAGAACAGGAGCGGCCACGGTCACATGCGAGAAGTTCTCGGCCCACTGGTCGATGCCATTCGCCGCCTGCTCTTCGCAGAGCAGCCGCCCGTCGGCAAGCTTCTTGAATGGAACGGGCAGGACGATCAGGATTCCGTCTTCCGACAAAGGAGGTTTGGTGACAGCCGTCTTGGCGTTCAATAAATCCTTCATCATGCTCCTTGATCCCGGCCCGCCTCTATACAATTCCAGGTCAGTGCGGGAAAGGGAAAGGAAAGGGGAATCCAAAACCGAGCCACGATCTTGCCCACAAAGCTGCTGCCAGTAGCCCCAGGAACGCTAAGGTCAGCAACGCATCCTGATTTACGGTTGGCAATCCTTCCCGTCGCGCGCTGTAGGCATTGACGAAATAAACGGGCAAGTCGCTGAAGGCGACCGCGATGACGGCCCCGACCATTCCCCAGACATGGAAACCCCAAGGTAAGAAGATGAATAGCGTAATGCAGTACACCAGGTAAGCGAGGGCATTGTAATGCGGTTTTTGTAGGGAGAGAATCGCAGGGCTGATCGTGCTGTAGAGCAGGGTATGCCAGAGTCCAACGGCGAGGATCGGAATCATCCAAGCCGCGTCATGGTAGGGCTTGGTATAGACGTGAAGGATAAAAAGATCGCCGGTGCAAATGACGGCGACGAGCATCAGGGCGCCGGCGGCCAGGACTGGAAACCTATATTTGAGCAGGATGTCGCGGAACGCCGGGCGTGGCCGGTCGGAAAACTTGGCGATGAAGGGATAGCCCACGCGCGAGCAGAACATAAGGATGATCTGGCGGGGAATATCGGATAGAGCGAAGGCAATCCCGTACACACCCAACATCTTGAAGGAGACAAGCTTGGCGAGAATGAGGCGATCCGATTGCAGTGCCAGAAATGTGAGAGCCGTTCCTATAAGAATCCAGCGGCCAAATTTAACCAGGGCATGAACCGACTCTTTGTCCCAGGTGAACCGGGCTCTCACTTCCGGAAGCAACAAATAGCTGATTCCGGTTCGGCAGACTTCTGATATCACTCTCCCTGCCATCAAGGCCCAGATCGAAGGGTGGAAGAGTGCCCAAATCCAGGTGACGACGAATTGAACGAACTGCGTCACCAACTCCAGCGCCGAAAGCCGGCCCACGCCCAGGTGCCGGCTCAGTACCAACAGGCTGGGCGAAGAGAGGCCGGCAAGAAGACAGCTGAAGCCCAACCACGGCAGCAAGACAACAATTTGCGGCTCGTGGTAAAAGTGAGCGACCGGCCAGGCGAGGGGGATGGTCAGCAAGAACAGCCCCAGGCCGCGAATGACCTGAAGCGTCCAGGCAGTATGCAGAAAGACGGGCACATCACCGCGGGGATCTTGAATGATACTTTCCTGCAGTCCCACGTGGGAAAACAGGTTGATGCCGACAATGACCGTCGTGATCAGTGTCATCAGGCCAAAGTACTGGGGTAAGAAGAGGCGGCTTAGAACGATGCTGCTGCCGAGCCGCAAAGCCATCGAAAGGCCGTAGAAGATGACGACCCAGTACGTGCCCCGTAGAGCGCTCAGTTCGAGTCCGCGCACTCGCGCCAGGCTGAACTCCTCAGCGGCGCTCGGTTCAAGCTCAGTGTCCATGGTCATGCTGGACGCTTCGCCTCTACTACTGGATTACACGAGGCAGACGGAATTGCTAAATGAGAGCCACCTGCCCGGGGCAACACCTTTGTCGACGACGCGCAGAGTTGAACACTTCCGTGCCGCAGTTGGGGGAGAAGCGCGATCAACGCAGAGGCGCAAATTGGATGCTGTTGTAGATGCATTCTAGTGTTATTAGCGAGATCATTAACCGGTTCGAAATCGCCAGCGCTGCCTGATCCTGAAGGTTTCCCGTCCGACTGACTCTTAGACGGAACTGTCAAGAGTCTGTCTACACACAAATAGAGGGGATTCGGAATCATGGCTCATTGTACTAAGTGAATGCAACCGTAGACAGCGTGCATGTAAGAGATTTGATGAACTTTCAAGCGCAGCTGCCCGGTTTCAGTGAACCTCCCCTCGGGGCATATTCGCAGGACGCCCTTACGATTCGAAACGATGTCCGCTGGTAATGCCCGGCCGATAAAGTGAGTTACTAAAGAACAGAGTGCCAAGCTGCCGTTGCGTGTCCGCTCTAAGCCGGCTTTTGTATCTATCAGCTAACAACCACTAACTCATATCAAGTAACACAATTTTCTTCCATCACCCCAAGCAAGAAGGTTTCCCTAAAGTTCGGACTTATTCCGTCTTTTTCGCGCCGGCTATTGAAGTGATCAGTGGATTCGTTAGGCAGTGGAGTTTCTGGAGCGCTTAGGTGCTGGAGTTCGTTTGAGATTTTTCTTGGCTTTGTGAAGATCGCGCAGGGCGCCTTTCGGGAAGCCGGTCGATTCGCGTACCACCAGGTGAGTGTTGATCTTGTAGCTTCGTTTGGGTTCCCCGCCCTCTTCCACATGGGCTCGCAGCGCGGTCACCGCCGCACGAGCCAACTCAAAGCATGAC
Organism: uncultured Acidobacteriaceae bacterium; assembly: GCA_963743365.1. Classification (GTDB taxonomy): domain Bacteria; phylum Acidobacteriota; class Terriglobia; order Terriglobales; family Acidobacteriaceae; genus PALSA-350. The sequence goes on along the minus strand of CAVUQE010000001.1, from coordinate 107,025 downwards.
ATCTGGATGGTGGTAAGGGGAGGAATTGTCACCTGCGCAATGTGAATGTCGTCGAAGCCGATGACCGACAAATCGTCGGGTACCCGGAGCCCTGCCCGGTACAGCTTGTGCAGCACTCCGATCGCCGTCATGTCGTTGGAGCACATCACTGCCGTGGGCAGATGCCCGGATTTAAGGAGGCGATCCATAGCATCGATGCCCCCTTCCATGGTGTGATCCCCTTCCAGCAGCCACGCCGGATTGGAAGTGATGCCGCACTCCTCGAGCGCGCTGGTGAAAGCAGCCAGGCGAGATTGCGCCGAGTGTAGCCGCTTGGGCCCGCTGATAAAGGCAATGTCCCGATGGCCCAGCACCGCCAGGTGCTGCACCCCCTGCTGGATGCCGTGGCGATAGTCCACTCCCAGCAGGCTGATACCGGGTCTCTCCGGACCTACGTCCACAAAAACCAGCGGCACTTTACGCTCGGCCAGCTGCTCCAGCAGCGGTTTTTCCACCCCGAAGGTCATCACCGCGACCCCCTCTGCCCTGCGCTCCAGCATGCGTCGTATGCACAGAGACATGCGGCGGGGATCATAGTTGGTCGAGCTGATCAGTATCTCGTAGCCATGCTCGACCGCAATATCTTCAAAGCCCTGAATCAGCTCCGGAAAGAAGGGATTAGTGATCTCCGAAACGATCAATCCCAGCAGCCGGCTGCGCCCCGAGACCAGCGCGCGCGCCTGGGTATTGGGAAAGTAATCCAGCTTTTCGATCGCCTCCCACACCCGTTTGGCCATCTTCGGGTTTACGGTCGACACCCGGTTGATGGTGCGCGAGACGGTGGCAATGGACACGTTCGCCAATTGGGCGACGGTGCGAATATCCATTTTGCCGGGTTTCTCCCGCGCCCGGGGCCGGCCCCTCTTTCCCGCTTGCTTTGCCATGCATCTTGCCTATCGGAAATCGTTTTTACAGAATACCGCAGCGGTTGCTTCCTGGGACGGAGCCGATGAGCGTCCGGATTATCCCCGAGGCACCGCGCCTCTCACCCGCACTTGGCTTTCGAGATAGGTTTCAAGATGCTGTTGCGCCAGGATGAGCGCGCTGCGCGACCGCTGGAGCTTAGAAGTGACGAACGCACCTTCCAGGAGCGAAATCATAAGGATTGCGAGTCCTTCCGGGTTCACTGAGGGGTGAATTTCCCCTTTCGCCTGGCCGGCTCGCGCTATATCCGCAAGAAAACCCACCCAGTCGCGCATCGCAGCCTCAGCCCGGCGGCGTAGGATTGCATTACCATCGTCCGCATCCAGGGCCGTATTGAGCATCGGACACCCACCGGGAAACGAGGGCCTGGAGACAAAGTTTTCGATATGAAGTTTGAGCTTGTCGACGCTGCTTGCTGCCTGATCAAGGTTGCCCACGCGCGCAGAACAAGTCTGTGCCCAGGCATAGTCGAAAGCAGCAGCCGCCAACTCTTCCTTGGTGGCGAAGTGGCTGTACAGGCTTCCTTTCTCCAGACCCGTGGCCGCGCTAATGTCCTGCATGGAGCAGCCATCGAAGCCTTTGCGGTTGAAAAGGGGCGCCGCCTTGGCGATGATTCGCTGCCGGGTTCGTTCGCCTTTTGACATCGATCAGATCTTACCTAGGAATCGCCTGGGAGAAACCCAGGCGCAACGCAGATGCGAGAGGTCAGGGACCGCAACGGCCCTGCCTCCGCATCGAACATGCCCATCCGTCACCAGGGAAGTTCCGACCCCATGTGGATGAAGCGGCCATTCGGGCCATCAGACCCAATGAGAGCCAACTGCACACTTGTCTTGGCGCCGTCTACAATCTCCATCGGAGCCTGGTCCGTGCCCATTTCGGTTTTCACCCACCCCGGGTGCGCCGAGTTGACCTTGATGTTGGTGCCCTTCAACTCCGCTGCAAGATGCACGGTGAAGGCATTGAGTGCCGTCTTGGAGGCATCATACGCGAACGTTTTAACGCTCGCGATTGGGCTGTTGGGGTCTGCATGCAATGTGAGTGAGCCAAGGATGCTGGAGAGATTAACGATGCGTCCCGCGGGACTCTTCTTGAGAAGCGGCAGGAACTCCCTGGTCACAGCAATTACGGAGAAAACATTGGTGCCAAAAACCTTCTGCAGCTCCGCCTCTGTGGTCTCAACTGCTTTCAATACAAACATTCCGTCTTCAGCGCCCACGCCCGCATTGTTGATCAGAATGTCAAGTTTGCCATATTTTTCCGCAACCGTTTTCGCGGCTGATTTGCGGTCATCTTCTTTGGTGACATCGAGCTGTATCGGAAATGCATCGATCCCCTCGCCCTGAAGCGTGGCTGCTGTCTCCTTGGCTGCCTTCAGAGTGCGCGCTGCTACCACCACGGTAATGCCGTTCTGTCCCAACTGACGGGCTGTTTCCAGACCGATCCCCCGATTCGCACCGGTAATCAGCGCCACCTTCTTATCACTAGTCATCGAAATGACCTCCTGAACAACAGATGAACCGCGGCCGAGATGGATGCATAATTCCCGACCGATCGGAAGTTTTTAACATGCACCAGATTCAGGTCATAGATAACGCGGAGCAGGATATCGCACTGTATCAACGCGATCACCGCGATGATCGAACGCTTGAATTCGGCGCATGCCGTGCGCCGCGACAGTCAAGAATCGCGAGGAACATTTTCGTACGCCGGGTAATCAATGACCGGGTACTCAAGTGTCTTATGACAAACGATGAAGAATGACTAGGCAATGCCAGACTCAGTATGGTTTTACTCCGACGGCATTTCCCCTCGAACTCTGCCACTGGTTTCTTATTTTAAGAATTTGATGAAACCGGCTCGCTGTTCCATCCGTCTTCCAAATCGATCAGGTGCTGGAGAGCCGACCATGGCTGACCCAAGTAAGCTGTCACGCAGTGTCTCGCCGTTCACCGTGGTTCCAAATGCTATTGAAGTGTTGGAACGGCTACGCGATTCGTATATAGGGCTGCCGGAGCGCGAGGCTCTCATCGGCCCTGACAAGGCTGTCCGGTCGGTCGTCGAGATTGCTCTAAAGCACTTGGCCAGGGCTGTCTGATTATTCTTTATGTGAAAATGTCGCCGCAATCATCTGTTGGATGACCTGGTAGCTCACCGGTTTGGAAATGAAATCGTCCATGCCGGCCGCCAAACAGCGGTCCCTCTCTTCGCTCATCGCGGATGCGGTCATGGCGACAATGGGCACGTGAGCACCGGTAGCCTCTTCGCGGCGGATTTGCATCGTGGCCTGCAGGCCGGTCATCACGGGCATCTGCACATCCATGAAAATCAGATCGAAACCACCTTTTCTCCATTGCTCCACAGCCTCGAGGCCATTCGTTGCCAGTTCGATCTGATGCCCCATCTTGCCCAGCATGGTCATGGCGACTCTTTGATTTACCCGATTGTCTTCGGCCAGAAGGATCTTTAGCGATTGGGACGAAGGGGAAATCCCGGTACCTGGTAGAGTAACCGCGCTTGCCGGCGCATGCACTCCGAGCGCGAGACGAATCGATGCCAGCAGGTCGGAGGGACTTAAGGGTTTGATCAGGTAAGTCTCCACTCCCAGGCGCCGGCAACGTGCAGCGCTCTGGACTTGATCATTCGCGTTCAACATCATGATCACCGCAGGTTGCAGCGCCGGGTTTCGCCGAATGCGGTCGAGCACTTCCATTCCATCCATCGCGGGCATCTGTTCATCGAGCAGAAGCAATCGATAGGGACTTCCTTCGGAGGCTGCTCTCACGAGTTCTGCAAGCCCGGATTCCCCGGTATCACACATGTGCGGTTTCATGTTCCATTGAAGAGTTAGCTCGGAGAGAATGCTTCGATTTGTGGCATTGTCATCAATGACCAGGGTCGGCATCCCGTACAAATCTTCTTCGCTTGGGGCGGGTAGGGTTGGGTGCGCTCGAGGCGACATTGCAAACGGAGCATTAAATGTTATGGTTGTGCCCTCACCGAGGATGCTCTTGAGACCGATCGCGCCCCCCATCAAAGTGACAATGCTCTTGGAGACGGCCAGTCCAAGACCGGTGCCACCGTATAGCCGATTGCCTGAGGTTTGCGCTTGCTGAAACTCCTGGAAGAGCGCTTCCTGTTGATCCAGCGCGATGCCAATCCCGGTGTCTCGAATGGAAAACTGCAACCAGGCGCGGTTGTCCACGATGGTCCCCGCGGATACATCTACGCAGACTTCTCCGTGCTCGGTGAATTTAATCGCATTCCCAACCAGATTGATCAGGACCTGACCGAGACGGACGGGGTCTCCAATCACGTCGGCGGGCACATCTGGCGCGATGCGCACGGTGAGTTCCAGGCCCTTTTGGTGGGCGGGCAAGGTGAGGTTCACCAACACACCCTTCACCAAATTGTGTAAATGGAAGGCAACTGAATCAAGAACGGTTTTCCCTGCTTCCATCTTCGAGTAATCGAGGATTTCGTTAATGATGGCCAACAGATGATCTGCGGAGGATTTCACTGTCAGTAGAAAATCGCGCTGCTCGTCACTCAAAGTTGTGCTGAGAACAAGTTCGGTCATGCCGAGAATGCCATTCATCGGCGTACGAATTTCGTGGCTCATGTTTGCCAGGAATTGGCTCTTGGCACGACTCGCCTGCTGGGTCGCAATCATTGCCTTGGTCAACTCCGCCTGCGACCGGGCATACCTGACCTGCAATATGGCCGCTCGTATTCCATAGATGGCAACCGCCGCCGAAATGCAGACAAACCCCAACCACGGGTGCTCCGGCGCAATCTGAACTCCCATGAGGGTGATTGCCAGGGTGAATAGGACCGGGCTGAGGTTTTCAATCAAGAGCCCCACCGTCCGCTGGCCGCTGCTCCGTTCACTCTTGTCCGTTGGGGTCTTGTGTTGCTGCAAGGCAGATGAACCGATGAGAGCGAGATAAGGGAACCCCCACGCGGCGTCTTGGACTCCGTTTTGCCAGCCGTGCTTCAGTTCGACGTAACCCACGATAAGACCGACTAGCCCATTGACCCACAGATAGTGCGAAAGGGTTAGGTAAAAGCGCCTTCTTGCGGGGCTTGGATTGGAAAAGAAGCGCAAGGTCACTGCTCCGACCAGGACCAGATTCTCCGCATTATTCAGATACATGAGATTGATGGCGGAAATGCCCTCGCGGCTGGCATGAGAGGGCAGCACGGAGAAGAGCTGCAAGTATGCCAGCATCGCTGCGATGAGCGCTTGAGCCCCATCGAGCCACGCGAAGCTCTTCAGGCCGGCGTCCATACTTCGGGAGCAGATTGCCAGCATGATAGGAATTGCGTACGCAAAAAAGAAGAAGTCGGAGTTCAGGGCGCGGGTCTGAGTGTGTACGTGCGTCCCAAAGTCGGAGTAGGTCAAACCAAGCTCGCCAACCGCTGCGACCAACAAACCGCACCCGAACAAGAGCCATAGTGGCCTGGCCTCCGCAGATTCGCTGTATGCGCCAAGCACGCACGCCGTAACCCCCAGAACTGGATACATAAAAAGGATCAGGTTAGACAGGAGCAACGCATGCGGATCAAAGACGAGCAGAGTCACATGAGCAGCCACCAGGATCGTGGCCACCACAAAGAGGCTGCGAGGCGCACCCGTCTTTGGCCTCATCACTGCACACCCGGGCATGAGTCCGTCCATCAGGAGCCCTCGAGCACTAATGCACCGCGCAGACTTGTAGTAAAACGAGACATTCTGATCGGGGATTGACGATAGGCATGCCGTTCGGCACTTTCTGGTGGTCCCGGATGTACTCGGCCAGCGACGTCTGTGACCTTATGCCGAACTTATCGGCGCATCCGGTGGAGCACGCCAGTCATCCGTCGTTGGGAGAGAAGCGGACCGGGTCTGTTTGCTTGACTCGCCTCAGAATCAATCACTTGCCGGTTCTTCCTATACCATGACGGGAAAGGGAGACTATGAGGTGGTGATTTCACTATTGCTGGCAGTGCTGGCGGCTGTTCCGGGTCCGGCGACGAGCGCTGAGGCGGCGACTGAGGCGGCGATCGCGCGGGTGCATGCGGTGGATCCTCAGATCCACGCGGTAATCGCCCTCGATCCCACCGCGCTCGATCAGGCCCGCGCCATCGACCGGGGGCGTAGGGCGCGCGGTCTACTTTATGGATACGCGATTTTGCTCAAGGACAACATCGAGGCGGAGGGACCGCTGCCTACGACCGCGGGCAGCATGGCTCTGCTCGACAACGTTAGCCATCGTGATGCACCGCTGGTGGCGCGCCTGCGCGCAGCGGATGCTGTCATTTTGGGCAAAACGAACTTGTCGGAATGGGCGAACATTCGCTCCAACGCCTCGATCTCGGGCTGGAGTGCGGTGGGCGGCCAGACCCGCAATCCCCACGCGCTGGACCGGAATCCGTGCGGCTCCTCGTCGGGCAGCGCCGCCGCGGTAGCAGCGGGAGAGGTGCAAGCGGCGATTGGCACGGAGACCGACGGGTCCATCACCTGCCCCGCGGCGGTGAACGGCGTGGTGGGGTTGAAGCCCACGGTCGGCCTGGTCAGCCGCACGCGCATTGTGCCCATCAGTCACAGCCAGGACACCGCTGGGCCGATTGCGGCCGATGTTGCGACCGCGGCCCGGGTGCTGGGCGCAATCGCGGGCGCGGACCCCGCCGATGCAGCGACCAGGGACGCCGACGCGCACGTGACCGATTATCTGGCGGCGCTGAAGCCCGACGCGCTCAAAGGCGCCCGCATCGGCGTGCTTCGCTTCGCCACCGGCTGGTCGGCTGCAACCGACAAGGTCTTCGAGCAGGCGCTGGCTGTACTCAAGGCCCAGGGAGCGACGCTGGTGGACATCACCGCGCTCAAAGACCGGGAGAAGATCGGCGAAGCGGAAGAACTGGTGCTCCATACTGAGCTCAAAGTTGATCTGAATGCCTATCTCGCAACCACGCCGGCGACGGTAAAGACGCGCACACTGGCTGACGTCATCGCCTTCGATGCAGCACATGCCAATCGCGAACTCGCGCTCTTTGGGCAGGAGGCGTTCGTGAAGGCCGAGGCGACCAAGGGACTCGACGATCCTGCATACGAGGCGGCACGCGCAACCTCGCTGCGGATCGCCGGCCGTGATGGTATCGACGCCATGCTCGCAGCCAACCACCTCGATGCACTCGTATCCCCGACCATGCCGCCGGCCTGGAAGATCGATGCGGCGAATGGCGATCAGATCAACGGCGCAGGCGCAGGCAGCCTGGCGGCGGTCGCGGGCTATCCGCATCTCACCGTGCCGATGGGCGCGGTCATGGGGCTCCCGGTCGGGCTATCAATCATTGGTCCGGCATGGAGTGAAGCGCGCTTGCTGGGCTACGGCTATGCCTACGAGCAAGCGGCCAAGGCAAAGGTGACGCCGCGCTTTCTGCCATCGATTGAGGCAGAGGCGCCGGTGGCTCCTCTGCTCGAACCACTGCAGCGTTGAGGGACCGGTAACCGATCTGGCGCGCCGGACAGAGCACTGCTGCGGTTACATTGAACCGAGGTCTGCCTCTACCTAACGAACGACGGGTGCCCCAAATCTCGCTCGTTAGGGCTGAGGGCTGCTAATCTGAACCTGAGGTATACGAGACTGTGATCGGGCCTGCATTGGAAGATCCACAACGTAAGGAGATTTGACTATGCCGCATTTACGTGCTCGCCGGCTTGCCGCCTGCGTCGCATTATTGACTGGCCTTGTACAGGCTGCGTCTGCCGCTGAAATTCTTATCGTTGACGATAAATCGCAGCCAGAGAGTTTGACTGTCGCCCCGGGTGGGACACTGATCGTGGGGAGCGCGAGCACCCCGTTCATCTACAAGGTGCGCCCGGGCTCGACCACTGTGGAGAAGTTCGTTGACGCCAGCGCTGAGGGTGCGGGCACGTTTTTCTTCGGTATGCTTGCCGATGGCGCTACCAACACATTGTGGGCATGTCAGCTAACCCCAGTACCAGGCAAAACGCCGGTGCAGCGCCATACCGCCCTGCGGGGCTTTGATCTCTCCACGGGCGCCGAAAAGCTTCGCTGGAACCTGCCTGGCGACAACAGCACCTGCAACGATTTCTCGATCGGCCCGGACAAGGCGCTTTACATCAGCGACACCGCAAACAGCAAAATCTACAAGCTACCAGCCGGTGCTACGAGTGCCCAACTTTTCCTGGAAGATCACGCGCTCTACGGCATTGACGGGATCACGTTTCTGGACGGTACGCTGTATGTCAACAATGTGTTCTCGAATAATCTCTACCGCATCCCGGTGGACGCTGCCGGCAAGGCCGGACAGCCGGTCGATATCTGGATGGATCAGCCGGTGAAAGGGCCGGATGGCATGCGCGCCGCCCATGGCAAGCTGCTGCTGGCTGAGAATGGTAACGGCAAGATTGCGGTTGTTACTGTTAATGGCGATAAGGCCAGCGTCACGGTAATCAAGGAAGGGCTGAAGACACCGACCGCGGTGGAGCCTGCGGGCGACACGATCTGGGTCGCCGAACGCGGCGCTGGTAAGGCAGTGTCAATTCCGATGCCGAAATGATCTGAACCTTTGGTCATTAGTCATGCGTTCCGAGCCATGGCGAGGTCCACGATCTCCCCGATCATTTGGGTATAGGAGAGGCCCGATTTCTTCGCGGCCATGGCGAACTCCTGCGCGCTCGAGAGCCATGGATTGGGATTGGCTTCGATGACATAGATCTCACCCTTGCTCGATATGCGCATGTCAATGCGCCCATAATCGCGAAGCTTGACGGCGCGATAGGCCTTGATCGCGATGTCGCTGACCTTGGTTACCGTTTCCTCATCGAGGTCTTCGGCGATCGCGGATTTTGTCAGCTTATAGGCTTCCGAGTCTTTCTCGAACTTCGCCTCCTGGCTGGCGATCCTGGGCATGCCCTTGGGAAGCTTGGAGAGATCAAGTTCCACGAGCGGAAGTGCATATGCGTTCTCGTGGTTGCCAAGGACGGCGGCGTAGATCTCGCGTCCTTCGATATATTCCTCGACCAACGCCGGAGAGTTGAATTCCGTTTGTATATACGAGAGGCGCTCCATCAGTTCTTTCACGCTGTTCACCACGGCAGCGCTATCGATGCCGATCGATCCATCTTCGGAAGTGGGTTTCACGATGAGCGGGAACGAGATGTCATGGGCGTGGTCGATGGTTCCGCGATAGGCGGTCGCGAAGTAAGGCGACTGAATCCCGTAAAAAGCAAACATCTTCTTGGCGATCGATTTGTCCTGGGCAAGAACGTTGGCGTGCGGTCCGGAGCCGGTGTAAGGAATATCGAGCATATCCAGAAATGCAGTGACCTGCATCTCCTTGGTGTTATCGCCAGCATAGGATTCGGTGAGGTTAAAAATGAGGTCGGCGCCGCATTTGGCGAGTCCGAGCAGTGATTGCGAGCGCCCGTTGAGAACGTGATACGAGGGCTCATGACCGAGCTTTCCCAAGGCCTCGAAGATTTCTTCGCGGTCGTGCTTTACCGGCTTCTTCTTGCGTTCTTTCTGGCCCTTGCGCTTGCGCGGCGCAGGAACCTCTTCCTGCACTTCAGCAGGTTCTTCTTCTTCCCACAAGTCGTACAGTACAGTGATTTTCAACTTCAACCTCCAACCGGAGTGACGGCAGCTGCCGGCACTTCTCAGGAATTAATAAACTTCCCACCGATCAGGTAATTCATTGAGAGTGCGGTGGTATATACAGTGAACTCCGTGAGGTACTCGGACTCGCGTCGAACGTCCGCGCGCAGACCCAGATCCTCAACACGTTTGCAGATAGTTTCCACGAGCCGCTTGACGATCGGACGTTGCACGCCGCTCCAATAGGCGACCTTGTCAACAATGAGCTTGCGATGCTGAGCCAACACCTCGTGGGCTGGTCGAACGCCCTTGCGCCGCTTGGGGGAGACCGTGAAGATGTCCTCCAGGTCGGCATCCAACGCTAGCTCCTGCAGCGGAATCTCCTCCGGCAGGCTAAGACGATAGAACTCGCCGACGGTCGATTCCATCTCATCGACGGTGATGTCGGTGCGGCCACGACGCCGGACGGGTTCGACATTTCCGACTTCGCGCGCCACGTGATCGACGTATTGAAGTTTCGCCAGCGCACCCCAACCTTCATACCGCTTGGCCCATTGCGAGCGAGGCGTAAGCCAGACGGCAAAGGTTTCTGCAAAATCCTCATCAGGATGCTTCTGCGCGTACCAGCCGGCCATGTGGCGAACGAAGTTCCGCGAGAACGGTATGGGACGGTAATTATCACGATATGTGCGGCGAAAGGGGCCGAAAAGGCCGCGCCACTCAGCCGACTTGTGCAGCTGGTAGGCGTAGTTGAATGCGTGTCCGGCCTCATGACGCATATACATCATGATCTCGCGCGCGTCTTCCAGGTCGTTCATATCGCGCTCAAGCTGTGCCAGGTCCGGGTTGGCCAGATAGAAGGGAATGCCGATGACGGGCTCGCCGGAGGGACATCCCCATTCATCGGTGAGATAGCACAGGGGGCGAAATTTATGGATGCCCTTGGCTTCCAGTTCACGATAAAGCTGCTGAACGAATCGTTCGAGCGGAGAGCCCTCGAGTTTGAGCCCGAGTTCGCGAATGGGCTTGGCGAGGATTTCCTGAAACTCTGCTCGGGTTTTTTCGAAATTGCGCACTGGGCTATTCAGAGTTCTACACCACTGAACCAGATTTGGCACGGCAAGGCGTATCGGTTATGCACATAGTATTGTGGGCACGCCTGTGTCTGGAACATCAATCCCCTGAATGGGGGTTTTCGCTCTTGCAGGCGCGAAAATGCGCCTTCCGGGGGTGAGATCAGATGGAAACAAGGCTCTCGAGCGAGCCTATAAGTGATTAGGCGTCCAAGCGCTGGCGCGGAGGGGTTGACTCGCGTTCTATATATAAGGATGAACGGCGCGTTACCTTGCGCGAGTTGCACAAGCCGCCCGCGTTTACCGTAACCGCGGTGCTCACTGAATGTCCTCCACCTGCGCAACAAAACCGTAGCTGCGAATCCTCGTGTCGTACGACATTATGGGCCCGATACCGGCAGCGGAAATCCCTGCGTCGTCTGGCGCTAGATATTGAGCGGGAATTACGTCGATTCCCTTGGCATCCAGCCCTCCCCTGGCTACTTCATCCGTAGTTCCGACGAGCATGTGTGCCGGATGAATTTTAAAGAGAATTGGGGTTGGCTTTTGATGATCGCCCCCCAGCATTCTCTGGCAGTCCAGGTTCACCCAGGGCTAACGTCCTGGGGCATTCTCAGTCGTCCCCTTCGACCGGCTCAGGGCAGGCTTTGCGGGACTGGTCTCGGTGTCAATGTATACCCAGGACTGACGTCCTGGGCTACTCTCAAGCCGTCCCTTCGGGACTGATACCGATCAGGAAATAACCTTTGCTCGCCTGGCCCTCACTGGCACAATGACCGACCGTCAAGCCGCCGAAGCTGCCGGCCTCAATCCCGACTCCGCCGCATACACCAAATTACGGTCCCACACCTGCCCACGGCACGCCGGGCAGAGGGGCACCCTTGATTTGTGGCTGGGCGAGCCATACTTGCGTCCATCCGTAACGCACTACGCTAGAAACTGAAAATGGCCTGAACAAAAAAGGCGCGATTGCCTGGAGTGGGCGATCCGAAGGGACCGCTTGCCAGGGATTGCGTCTTACCGAAGATGGGTGAGCTGAGGGTGCCATTGGGCGTTCCTAGATTCACGATGTTGAAGATGTTCAGTGCCCCACCGACCAGGGTCAGGCTGTATCTGCGTGCAACCGTGGCGTCCAGCTTAGGTTGTGCCTGACCACCACTGAGCCCGCGGCCGTTCACGCTTCCATTCCCTTGCATGCCCTGTGCGCCCTTGGATCCTTTGATTTCGGGGCCAATGCCGAAGACCTTACTGACACGCAGATGCATGACGAAGTTCGCTGGACCTATCCCAGCGCCATAGGGAACAATTCGTTCGCCCTTGCCCACCGGGTCCGTGTCCAGACAGCCGTAGGGAGTGGAAACTACGCTCGGTTGGCCACAAACGCCATAGGTGGGCCGTGCGTTGAATTGATTGTTCTCAGTGAGATCGTTGCCGATCACGAGATTGTAGGGTGTTCCGGACTGAGCTGCCAGCAAGGGCGCGAGGATGATTCCATGAGGCGCGGAATAGGTTCCCAGTAGAAAGAGGCGATTTCTGATACCGAAGGCAGGACGGCCGTAATCAAGGCCTGGGTCTTGCGCGACGGAGGGGACGTAGGTGACACCCTGCGTATCGCTCTTGGCTTCATTGAAGGTGTACGAGGCATGCAACGACAGATGGCGGAATTGGGTGGTGGCGGTGGCGATCACCTGATCCTGCTTGAAGATACCGCCGGACTGAAACTGATAGTTATAGGCAGGCGGCAGAGGGCCTACCACCGTGTATGTGGAGGGATCGAACTCCGGCGCTGTCACATTGTTGGTGAGGTACTGATGAATGCCGCGGGTAAAGAGATAGGTAACATTAAAAGTGACCTTCTTGCTGATCGCCTGGTCAACGCCAACGCCCCCTTGCATGCTGAGCGCCGCATGAAAGTGGTGATCGATGTTGTAAAAAGAGGGAATGGAAGCTGAGGCCCCGGCAACGACGCTGGCCGGCGCGGGCGCGTTCGGATTGTAGAAATCAGGATTGTTGATCACATAGCTCTGCTGATTGATCCCATTTTGATGGATCGCTTGCATGATGTAGGGTGTGCCAGTCGATGAGCTGAACGAGTTGGGCACGGTGAATCGGTCGTAGAACCAGCCATAACCGGCGCGCAGGACCGTTTTGGGGGGAGTATTGCCCTTATGCCACGGGGCCCATGCCATCGAAACACGCGGTCCGAAGTCTGCATGGTCGTGAATTCTGTTCTGAGTTTCAAAACGCAGCCCGTAGCTTAGCGTGAGATTGGGCTTAAATCGCCAATCGTCCTGATAGAAGAGCGCGGCGTCGAATAAAAGAGCATGGGCCAGCGGATTGGTTATGATCGTTGCCTGGTATTGCGCAGGCGTCCCTGCCAGATACTGATCGATGGACTCAAAAAAATAGTTGCCATTGGATCCGGAAGTTGAGTAGTTGGCGTCTCGATAGGCACGCAGACGTGCTCCAAAGCGGATGGTGTGGCTGGCCGCCGTTGCCGTGGAGTAGTTCTGCAGTTCAAAGATGTCCTGGTGGTCTTCCGCGACCCCGGAGTTGCTTCCTCCCGTGGTAAAGGCTCCTTGCACCGATATCGTCGGAGTGAAGTACGAGGCCATCTGGCTGTTACGGACGCGGCGCCACTGGAAATGGGTTTCGTTGATGATACGCGGGCTCACCACGATCGTATCGCTGACCTGAATCGCGTTCTCCTGGTTGTTCACGTTGAACGCCTGCTCGGGAAGGTTCAGCTGGCCAGGACCGTTCGCTGTCGCGACCGAGCGGAAGTAGGAGTCGCGGACGGAGAGGGTGTTGTTCTTGCCCAGCTGAAAGTCTACGCGGGGATTCGCGTACAAGAGCGAGGATGGGTTGGGTAGGGCCTGATTGATGGTGGTACTGGTGTCTTCTGGATTGACGGCATCGATAATGGTCTGATTCTGACGATCAAAGTGAAAGAGGCTGAAGAAGTATGAGGCGTTCTTGGTCAGAGGGCCATTGACGTCCGCCTGGATGAAGTACAGATAATAGCTGGGTTGCTGCTGGACGAGCGGATTGGCCGTATTCCAAGCCGAATCGTTGCCCAGGGAGGTGATGTGGCCGGAAAACTTGTCAGAACCCGGCTTGGTGAGGATCTCGATTCTGCCGTATCCGATCTTGTCGAACTCCGCGGAAAAAGGGTTTTGATTTACGCGAATCTCCCGGATTGAGGACTTCGGGGGAATTTGGCCCCCGGTAAATCCATCGATATAAATCTGGCCGCCGCTTGGTCCGGCTGCGGGCCCTGCTAATGCCTGCAGTTCGTTTTGCAGCTCGTCGGGGTCGTCCGAGAGGGCATCGAGGTCGCTGCCTTTCATCACCAGCGCACTTGAATTCTCATCGGGATTGATGCTTACGCCGGCACTTTGGTCATTGACCGTGATGTCCTGCTGTTGGACGGCAATGGTAAGGGTAATGTTCAGCTGGCGAGCGTGACCAGCGGTGATTATGACATCGGTTTTGGAAAAGGGGGCAAATCCTGGAACAGCGACTGCGAGGGTGTACGACCCCGGCGGAGGCGTTTTGAAAATATAGACGCCATCAGCTCCCGACTGGACGGTTAGGACGGTAGGGCCCTGGGTGAGCGTCACTGTTGCTCCAGGCACAACGGCGCCACTGGGGTCGAATATCTGGCCTCGAAGTGTTGTGGCCGACTGCGCGAGGGCATTCGGAAATAGCAGACTGGAAAAGACCAGGACGAGCAGAGCTTTCTCGATAAGTAGGCGGCTTGTTCCCAACAGGAGGTTCATCGTAGAAAGCGTCCTTCCCCGAGATTTGAAGGAGACATTGCGCCTCCCAGTACATGGCAGTTGCAGGTGGAGGTCCAACCTCGGAACGGCTTGCGGGCTGCCCCCCATGTTGAATACGTAAGCGATCACACGGACGTTCCGTCTTTAACGGCGCTTTTGGTCAGGCGCGTGTATTGAGCCCGGCCGTGTTCACTCGTGGACATTGCCGTCCGGTTTAGAACACCGCCCGCTACGCAATCCAGACGCATAGAACTTGGCGCGGAAGTCAGATCCCACAGCGGAAAATCAGCCATCCAGCAAGCATTGCCGTACACCACGTTCGTGTGCGGTCCAGGTTCACCCAGGACCGACGTCCTGGGACATCCTCAGCCGTCCCGACGGGACTGGTCTCGATGGATCTATACCCAGGACTACGTCCTGGGCTGCTCTCAGCCGTCCCTTCGGGACTGATCGCGATTACATCTATCTATGTAGTATTCTACACCATCCGTGCCACGGTCAGTGCGATAGCTCTGCGATTTGCACATGGTAAGGCTCCAGCAAACTGCCGGTTGCGCGATCGAGAGTGGCACGTGCAATCTGGTAGTTAATTTGCGTTTGCAACAGGTCGAGTTCCGATTGCGCTAGTTTGGTTTGAGAGTCCAGGACGAAAAAGTTTGTCTCGGCGCCTAGTTCGTATTTTCGCTGGTCGGCAGCGAGCGATTTTTGGGCGAGGTCCAAAGATGTTTTGCCCGCGGCTAGCGTTAGCTTCGCCTCTTCCATCAGATGAACTGCGTCTTTGACCTGTTGAACGATTTCCTCCCGGGTTATTCGCGAGGTGTATAGATCATGCCGCCGTGCTACCAGCGCAGTACCGAGATTCGCCTTCGCGCCTCGATTCCTGAGCGGAAGGTTCAGCGTGAGCGTGCCCCCGTAGCCGGGGAAACCAAAGCCAAATAGTTGGCTGTACGATGCTCCCAAGCCACCCGTAGCAATCAATTGCCCGGTGCTCAGGTTGTATTGATTTCCCCCGATGCCGTTGCTCTGATAGAAGCCGGAGAGCGATAGGTCTGGCTCCAGGGTGTTGCGGGCTAGTCGAATGCTGGTTTCATCATTAGCGACGGCATCATTGGCCGCGGCAATCTCCGGACGAGCGGCGAGCGCTTTTTCGAGGACTGCCGCTGGGTCGACATCCTCAATCTCGCCCTCTGGCTCCGGCTTCTCCACCAGGTCCAGCTCGAGTGCCGCCAACGTTGGATCCTGATCCACACCGATGGTAAAACGAAAGGCCTCCTGCGCCTGCTTAAGAACGTATTCGCTCTGGATGGCCTGCAGGCGGCGAGCAGCTACTTCCGATTGGGAGCGATAGATATCGAGCGGCGGCAATGCGCCGAGCTCCAGGGCACGCTTGTCATGCTGATAACTGCTCTCTGCCAATGCAAGCGATTTTTGCTCGACATCGAAGCTTCCCCGCGCTTGGACCACTGTCCAATATTGTGTGACCACTTGCAGGATAGCGTCGTTCACCTGCGCTTCAAAGCTGGCGCGCGATTGCTGAAGGGCTCGTCGAGCGATGAGGATAGGGGCGGTATTGGCAAAGCGTCCAGCGTTGCGCAGGAGGGGCTGAGTAAACTGCAAGGTCAGCGTTGAGTTGACGTACGGATTGAGAAAGTAAAAGTCACTGTTGGTGGAATTTCGATTGCTGTTGATACCGGCGAATATAGTCGTTCCGGTGATGAACGTCTGCGTATAACTGGCCTGCACCGTCTGACTCAGCGTATCCAGAGTAGCGCTGTTGTTGTCGCCCACACCTTGCAATTGGGTATAGCCTGAAAACGACACTCGATTGATATTGGCACTGCTTTGGATCAGGGGATCAAACGGTTTGTAGGCGCCAAGCAGGGAGAACTTTTGCGCCTCCACCTGCGTTTCCTGGATACGGATGTTGCTGTTATTTTCAAGTGCCAGCCGTACCGCGTCCTGAAGACGAAGATGCAACTTGCCATCGACCACGTAATCCTGGACGTGTGCTGGAGGAGAAAGTTTGCCGGACTTGACCTGTTGCGTCAGGAGGGCGGAGTAGCTTTCAGGTGACTGTGCATCTGCCGGAAACATGGCGACCAACAAAAGCAAACAAAATATTGCAATGCGGAAAAGACCCATTGTGCCGCTCCGGAATGTTATCGAAATCTAATCAACTAGGTGTGCTCTTCTCATTCAACTTCATTCATAACGGATTGCTTCTACCGGATCGAGGCGGGCCGCCTTCATCGCTGGATAAATCCCGAATACCAGGCCCACGCTGATGGACACAAGAAAGGCAAGTGCGATCGAACTCGCGGTTACAATGGTCGACCATCCCGCCAGCCAGGCAATCGCTCGGGACAGGATGAAGCCAAAGATGATGCCCAGCGTTCCTCCCGTGAACGAAATGGTGGTGGCTTCGACGATAAACTGCCGAATGATGTCGGATTGCTGTGCTCCCACTGCGCGACGAAGGCCAATCTCTCGTGTGCGCTCGAGAATACTGGCCAGCATGATGTTCATGATTCCAATACCGCCAACGAAGAGCGAGATAGAGGCGATCGCGACCATGACGGCATTGAATAGACGCTCGGTGCGTTGCTGCTCGGCGAGAAGTTCGGCAGGCACGATGACGCTAAAGTCGCTTGCGCCATGATGGGAGGAATTGAGAATGGCGCTCACCACTTGCGCCGCTGCCGTCATGTCGATGTTCTCCCGCAGGTTTAGATAAATGCCATCGATTTCATCGCGCACTTCGCTGTAGCTGTCTTCCAGGCGAAGGACGGCCGCCTGGAAGGGAATATAGATGACGTTGTTGGGGTCTTCGCTGGGCACCCCGGCCACCTCGGTCTGCGCACTTAGCTGCGGGCTCACGATGCCGATGACCCGGAACCATTGCTCATTCACCTTTACGTATTGACCAATCGGATCGGCCGCCCCAAACAGGTTGAACTTGGCGGCGATGCCCAAGACGCAGACGGAAGCAGCGCGCGCTTCGTCCTGACGATCGAAGAACTTGCCGCTCAACAGGCGAAGGCCCGCAATTTGCTGGTACTGCGGTTCTACTCCGAAGACGGCCGGGACATCCTGCTGCGATTTGGGAATGGTCTTGGACGGAGTCACGCGCTTACGGGGCGTCGATGCCTGAATGCCGTCCACATCATCAAGGATGACGCGATAGTCCTCAAGGGTTAAGCCGGGAGAGATCTTGCGCATCTTTTGATGGGCCTGCCACTCGGTGGTTTCCTTGGCCTCGACGATGAGATTGCGCACGCCCATCTGTTCAATGAGCGCCATCACTTTCTGCCTGGCGCCGGCGCCAATCGACAGCATGGCGACCACGGCCGCTACTCCGAAGATCATGCCCAGCATGGTCAACAGCGAGCGAAGCCCGTGGAGCATGAGGTTCTGTATACCGAGCTCAATATCCCGAACCCACTGCTGGTAGCTAAAGCCGAAGAGCCGCGAGGTGCTTCCCTGTGTCTTGAGCATCTAAGGCGTCCCTCCACCGGGCGCTGCGGAGGCGCCGGCGCTTGGCTGCTTCCGTGGAAGCGTCGGATCGATCATGGCCACCGAAGTCCCCTCGCCTAGTCCCTCGATAACAGCACGGCTTTCCGTTTCGTCCTTGATCTCAATTTCTTTCTGCTCGTAGTCTTGGCCGCGCTTCACGTAAACGATGTGCTTGCCATCCTTAAGGAACAGCGCCTGGCGAGGGACATAGAAGACACTTTTTCTTGTGTCACCAAGAAACAAGAGCTGCGCACTCATCCCCGAGCGCAGGCGTGCATCCGCATCGGACAGCTGCATTGTGACGTCGAAGGTGCCGCCGCTGTCATCTTCGAAAAATTCACGGGTCGACATTCCGCCGACTTGCTTCACCTTGCCGTGATAGGTGCGGCCGGGCACTGCATCGAACACTACCTCCACGGATTGACCCTGCTTGACGTTACTGCGGTCTCGCTCGCCAATCTTCGCTTTCAGTTCCAGTTCTGTTGGATCGACGACCTGGGCGATGGCGCTGCCGGCTTGCGCCTGGTCGCCGGCATGATAATCGGGCACCGACATGCCGGTGAAATAGAACCCTCCTGAGGCATCCATGTTTTTTTGAATGGAAATCAGGCCATCCATCGGCGCGGTGACGCTCATCTTGTCAATATTTTGCTGGGCCTGATCCATCTCCAGTTTCGACTTGTTGTACTTCTCCTGGGCCAAGTAGATCGAGGCTTGCCCTGACTTGTTGTGCGATTCGATGTCGCCCTCCAGCTCGGCCAGCAGCTGCTTTGCCTGCTTGAGGGCGGCGTCGTTCTTTGCCGCGTCGATCGCGCTCACAATTTCTTTCTTTTGCACATCCAGTTCCGCTTGCCGGACGGCGTAGCGGGCCTTGAGGAGTGCGACTTTATCCTGGGCCTTAAGCACTGCTGCGTCTGCGTTTGCCTTGGTGATCTCCTGTTCGGCCTGCAATAACTCCGAGCGGCTCTGCTCAAGCTTGTAGCGCTGTTCGCTTGGATCAAACTCGATAACGACGTCGCCCTTCTTTACCGGCAAACGGCCAGCGAGCAGTTTTGTGATCTCGAGCGCGCCCCCGCCCACTGCCGG
The DNA here is from genome assembly GCA_963743365.1 of uncultured Acidobacteriaceae bacterium. Taxonomy (GTDB): domain Bacteria; phylum Acidobacteriota; class Terriglobia; order Terriglobales; family Acidobacteriaceae; genus PALSA-350. The sequence goes on along the minus strand of CAVUQE010000001.1, from coordinate 88,005 downwards.
CGCGGTGAGCATCATGGTATGAGTCGCATTCAGTTCGCCGTCAGCATGAACTTTCAGATCGAGATCGCCGCGCTTAACCTGGGCCAAGGGAATACCATCACTGGCGATCGCCAGACGGGAGCGGCTCAGTTCAAATCCAATCAGGATGACCACGGCAAGAGCTGCCGCGAGAGCTGACCAACGTGTAAGAGGCCTTAGCTTCATGCGGGCCTCACTCCTTCACCGAAGAATCCTTGGCTAAAGGATCCTGCAGCGCTACTCGATCCCCAGGCCGTAGACCGCCGGAGACAAGGATTTGATCGCGGCTTCTTCGGCTCACCTCGATCGGCTGTTCGCGATATTTTGATCCGTCCACCACATAGGCCACCGTCTGGCCAGACCTCTGAAAGGAGGCCTGCACCGGAATGGCGATCGCATTCGGAATGCGGTCAACGATTACGGTGATCTGCGCCGTCATGCCGGGCTTAAGGCGCGGATCCTTCTGATCGAGCGCGATCTGGAGATTGAAATCCCTGGGAATAGGCCAGCCTGCGGAGAAATCCATCGTGGCGATGGTGCCGATCTGTTCGACTTTGCCGCTAAACTGCCGCTCCGGAATCGCGTCCAGCTGAATGGTCGCGGATTGATGGGGGGCAAGACGGCCGCGTTCCGCTTCGTCTACTCGCGCCGAGACCCGTAGAGTGGAAACATCCGGTAGTTCGGCGATGGGCGCACCGGCCCACACCCGTTCCCCCGGCTTGAACGGAGCTTCATTGCCCGCATGCCAAACCGACACCAAATTGACCAGCCCAGTGGAAGGTGCGACCAAGGTCATGGTTGCGAGGGAGCGTTGCGCGCGCGCGAGGTCATACGCCGCTTTCTTGCTTGCGTCTAATTTGCTATCGACGTTTGCGTGGATGACCGCGCGATCTGCCTTCAACTTTGCTTCTACTTCAAGCAGCTTCTGCTGCGCGTTTGCCACTTTCAGGTTGGCTTCGGCTCCCTCAATTTTGGATACGATCTCCTGCTTGCTGGCGTCCAGCTTTGCCGTTTCCACATCGTATTGCGCCTTGGTCACCGCGGTCATGTCTTCTTCTTCTGTAAGGCGCGATTGGGCCCGCACCTGATCAATGGCTGCGTCGGCTGATTTGAGGGCGGATCCATCTTTTGCCATATCCTGCTCGGTCTTCGATTTGTCGAACTCGACGATCAAGTCACCCTTCTTCACATCGACGCCGCTGGTGGCGATCTTGAGGATTTGCAGCTCACCCGCCTCGGCCGGAGCGGAAATCGTCAGCGACTTCATGGCCTTGACTTCGCCGCGAAACTGGACGCTATCGACGAACTCTTCGCGCTTCACCTCGAAGGCTGGGATGGTAGAGGATCGATTGGAGAGGTGTACCAACCCATAGACGGCAGCGCCCCCAACAAACAAGGCCGCGACCACGATCAGGGACCTACGCTGCTTGAGAAGATTCTGGAACTTCATCGCGCATTCCCGGCAATGTTGGGGGCGGCTGCCGGCACGGTGTCCACCGCCGCCGAAAGACCGGGCAACAGTCTGGGATCGGTGCACATGATGGACCAGGTGGCCGAAAAGGTGCGCACCTTTTGAGAAAAGTCGCCCGGCTTTCCCATGGGGTCGATTACTTCCAACTGGGCGGGACAGACAAGGTCGGGGTAGGCATCAAGATGTACGCGGGCTTTTTGCCCGTCGTGGAGCGCCAGCACATCCTGCTGGTTGACCGGAACCTGCACCTCCATCTGGGAAGGGTCGACGACCTGCATGAAAGGGACGCCTGGCCGCACTTGATCGCCTTCCTGCACCTCTCCGATATTTCCCTGCTTCCAGATGGTGTTGAGAACCACGACCCCGCTGATGGGGGAATGAACCTGCATGAGGGCCGCGTTTGCCTGGGCATGCAACATAGTTTCGCGAGCACGATCCCGTTGGATTTCGAGGATGCGAATAGAGGCTTGCGCCGTCTGCCTTTTGAGACCGAATGTTTCTTTCAGTTGATCCAGGGTTGCTTTGGCTTCATCCAGGGTCTCCCGGGCCTTTTCGGCATCGATCCGGGACAGCAGCTCGACCTTTTGCATCTCCAGTTCCGCCTTGGCGAGATCGCCTTCGGCCACTCTGATTTCGGTCTCGTCCTTGGCCCGGGCCGCGCCTTCCTTGGCTTCTTCCTGCAATACGTCGTCAGCCAGCTTGCTATTCTGCGCCTGCTTATCGAGGAAGTCGGCTAGTTGGGCCTGGCGGTCGAACTCCACCAGGATGTCTCCCTGTTTTACGCTGGAGCCGGCCGGTCGCATGTTCGTGATGGTAAGGGTGCCCTCCTTTTCTCCAGCGAGAAGTGGGGCCTGGATAGAGCGCATGCGGACGGCTTGGGTCGTACCCTTCAGGCGCAGCCCTCCGGTGGTTTCAGTTGGAGAAGAGGATTTGAGTATGCCAGAGGCTGGCGCCTTCTTGTGTCCGGTTAGCCACAAGGATGTGGTCAGAGTGCACAACGCGATTACGGCGAGGAGGATTAGCCAACGTCTTTTGCGCCACCAAGGTGGTTGCTCTCTGGTTGGCTCCAGGACGGGCGAGGGTTCAGTGCCAGGTTCAACAAGAGGTGCCTGCATCCAACCGTGCTCCTGTTAACGCAACACCATTAAATATCTATGCTCGCTCAAATCTGGTGTTGACCTACGCTTCGCCTCACGCCGTAATCTTCTTAGGAATTCACACCTTAGACGGAAAAGGCCGCAAAATCGCTCATTTTTTTCTACATTTATTTAGCGCACAGAGACTGGCTGCGTGCGTGGCTTTTGAACCAGACCGGTTCCGAAACCCGCAATCGAAGCCAGACATGCCAGGACTTTTCTCATTTGATCTTTCCGAAGCCTGGCACTAACTATGTAGTATTCTACCCTGAAGAAGTCAACCAGAATCCCCGTCCCCCGTCATGAATCTGTGCCCGGAAAGCTACTCTGTGAACCTTCCGCACCGGATATTCCTACTGCTCGCATCAGCACTCTGCTGTCACCAGATGAGTTTGTCACAGACGATTCCCCCAACAGCCTGGCACGATCCCTCACCGCACCACAGCGAAATGGTTACGGTAGACCAAGGTGTTCAGCTGGAGGTGCTGGACTGGGGAGGCACTGGACGTCCGCTAGTATTCCTCTCCGGTCTGGGAAATACCGCGCATATTTGGGATAATTTTGCCCCGAAGTTCACCGGGAATCATCACGTCTACGCCATCACGCGGCGTGGATTCGGGAGATCGACACACGCCGGCACTGGCTACACTGCGGAGAGACTTTCCGACGATATTCTGGCCGTGGTGGCTCAGCTCAAGATCGAAAAACCTGTGCTGATTGGCCACTCTATTGCCGGCGAAGAGTTGAGCTCCATCGGAACGCGTCATCCCGAGTTGGTCTCTGCACTCATCTATCTCGACGCTGCCTACTCCTACGCATTCTATGACGCAGCCGGCGACTATCAAGCCAGCCTCGCGGACGTGCAACAGAAGATTGATGCCTTGGCAAAGACGCCTGAAGACCCGGCGCTTATGGATCAGGTGAAGGCCGCGCTGCCGCAATTTGAAGAAAATTTAAACCGCAAAGCCAACAGCGTGGAAAACCCTCTTCCCCGGCCCTTTGGTCCGCCTAGCCCGGCAGACAGGGCAAACTTTACGGCTATGACGAAAAGGTTGTCCCTTGCGGTTGGCGGCGTTCCGCCCCAAGCCGAACCTCATGAGAGTTTCCTGGCAAATCCCGACGGCAGTGTCGGTGCTCCCAATGCCGCTTCTGAAGCGGGCAGTTCCATCCTCAAAGGCGGCGAGCACTACACCACACCGATCCATCTGCCGATTCTTGCCATCATGGGCTATCCGCAAAACAAGGGTCCTAACTTTCATGCGGACACACCTAAGAACATCGCAGCGGCAGCGGCGGCTGATGCAAATCAGGCTCGCCAGATTGATGCGTTCGAGAGGGGCCAGCCAACCGCGCATGTTATTCGCATTGCAAATGCTAACCACTACATATTCATTTCAAACGAAGCTCAGGTCTCGGCTGAGATGAACAAATTTCTGGCGGCGCTTCCGTGATGAAGACGATATGGGGATGTACTATCCCTCTCTGACTGGTGATCGGCGCGCCGATGCCAAGTAGTGCTGATCCAGCGCCTGACGGATTACCCTAGCTTCTTGCAATGTTGACATGCAAGTCCTGGGCCGGCTAGAGAAAGCAATCGAAACATATCATTTTCCGCCCAGGTACGCTTTGGCGAACCTCGGGCACCCGTCCTGTTCCTATGGGGTTTCCGCTGTGCTGAAAACAAGCCAGGACGGGCCTTCATCAGTCTTCTGAGCGGCACGGTTAAAGCAGTGCCCTTGATGCGATGAGCTTTTCCGCAGCATGTCTGGAAGTACTGTATATTTCGGGTCGTGCCCTGATGAGCCGAGCCGGCATATGGAGAAAGCATGATGGACCGAGCAGCGTGCCTGGAGCGATGGAGAGCAAACACCGCGCGGGGAACCCCTATCCTCGGCGCAGGCGCGGGCACCGGAATCTCTGCCAAGTGCGCCGAAGCTGCCGGAGCGGACCTGATCATCATCTACAATTCCGGCCGCTACCGCATGGCGGGGCGCGGATCATTAGCCGGCCTGATGCCCTATGGAGACGCGAACGCCATCGTCATGGAAATGGCACGCGAAGTGTTGCCCATCGTGCGCAAGACGCCCGTGCTGGCCGGTGTTTGCGGAACCGACCCCTTTCGCGTCATGGACGTGTTTCTTCGCGACCTCAAACACCTCGGTTTCTCCGGGGTGCAGAACTTCCCTACTGTGGGCCTCATCGATGGTCTCTTCCGCGAAAACCTGGAGGAAACCGGCATGGGATACATTCAGGAGGTTGAGATGATCGCGCGGGCGCATGAGCTGGACCTGCTCACTTGCCCATACGTCTTTCATGAAGACGAGGCGAAGGCCATGGCGCAAGCGGGCGCGGACCTCTTGATCGCACACATGGGATTAACCACCAAAGGGACCATCGGCGCCAAGACCGCGATCACGCTCGATCAGGCAGTCGCTCGCATTCAGGCTATCCAACAAGCAGCCGTCTCCATTCATCCGGAAATCCTGGTCCTCTGTCATGGCGGCCCGATCGCTGAGCCGGAAGACGTTCAGTACGTCCTCAACCGAACCCGAGGTGTCTGCGGATTCTTTGGCGCCTCAAGCATCGAGCGCCTGCCCACGGAACATGCCATCACGGAGCAGGTGAAGAGTTTCAAGAAGCTCCACTTCCACACAGCGCGCAACGAAAGGAACAAGCATGTCTGAGCTCGCCGGCCGCCGGTTCATAAGACCCGAAGACGTCGAAACCCAGCTGTTTGATTGGGGAACGATCAAGTGGCTCAGCGAACCCCGCGTCACCGCGACGGAACGCTTCACTATGGGTGTAGTGCTCTTGCAGCCCGGGAAAGGCCACGTGCGGCACAATCATCCGGGAACCGAGGAGATTCTGTACGTGGTCTCGGGGCAGGGCAAGCAGATGATCGATATCGATGGCGAGATGTGGGAACCGATAAGCGCCGGGGATATGATTCACATTCCAGCTGACATCTTTCACGCCACCATCAATAGCGGTTGGGAGCCTTTGAAGATGATCGCCGTTTATTCGCCCCCGGGCCCGGAGGCGCTTTTGCGTGCTATGCCGGAATGCCGGGTGCTGGCAGCAGGCGAACTACCCGAAACCTAACCCGATGATTGCCAAAGCAGCTAAGACCATTGCGCTGATCGGCACCTTCGACACCAAGGGCGAGGAGTTTTCTTTCCTGCGCGACCGCATTGAGCGTGCGGGGCTGCAAACGCTGATGATTGACGTCGGTGTCCTTGGCAGTCCGCCCTTTGCCGCCGACATCTCGCAAGCCGAGGTCGCCGCGGCGGCAAACGAGGATCTGGCTGCGCTGCAAAAGGAACGAGACCGGGGTCGAAGTGTAACTGCCATGGCGCTTGGTGCAACCGTGATCGTGGCACGGCTGCATGCACAAGGAGCTATAAACGGTGTAGCCGCGCTGGGCGGCTCCGCGGGCACGACCATTGCGACCGCGGCCATGCGCGTGCTTCCCTATGGATTCCCAAAATTGATGGTTTCTACCCTGGCCGCCGGTGATATCAAACCCTACGTCGGAATCAAAGATATTTGCATGATGCCGTCGGTGCTCGATATCTCCGGTTTGAATCACGTCTCCCGTCGCATACTTAACAGCGCGGCTGGGGCGATCTGCGGCATGGTTGCCGCGGAACCGGCGCCTACCTCGGAGGACAAGGCCGTAATTGCGGCGACCATGTTTGGCGTTACCACGCCTTGCGTCACGGCGGCGCGGCGGATGCTCGAAGAGCGTGGTTACGAGGTTCTGGTTTTCCACGCAACCGGCACCGGCGGCCAGACGATGGAGCAGTTGATTGAGGATGGCGCCATTCAGGCTGTCCTTGATCTGACGACCACGGAACTCGCAGATGAGTTAGTGGGCGGCGTGATGAGCGCCGGGCCAAGCCGGCTGGAAGCAGCCGGACGCAAGGGCATTCCCCAACTCGTTTGTCCGGGCGCTATCGACATGGTGAATTTTGGTCCTGTCGAAACGGTGCCGGTCCAATTTCGGAGGCGCCAGCTGTACGTTCACAACCCTACTGTCACACTGATGCGGACAACGCCGGAAGAGTGTGCGGAGATTGGACGCATCACGGCGACCAGACTTAACCGCGCGCTCGGGCCGGTTACCGTCCTGATCCCGCTGCAAGGCGTTTCCGCAATCGACAGGGTAGGGGGACCGTTCCATTCGCCTGAAGCGCTCAACTCCTATTGCCGCGCGGTGAAGGCGAATCTTAGTTCCGGAATTAACCTGGTTGAGCTTGACGCTCATATAAACGATGAGAGCTTTGCGCGTGCTGCCGCTGACTTGCTGCTGGAATCGATCGACGCCAACAGGGCAAAGGGTGCTTCGCAGGTTCGCTGAAGGCGGAGGCGATTCGCCCGGGGCGTATTCGCTTGTACCCGAAAGTAAAACTGCAGATCCCTCGGCTACCTCCGGATTTGGCTGCTCCCACGGCAGGCCGGGGCGGGCGGGATGACAAAGGGGAGGAGGGTGGCTCACCCTCCCGTACACAGACTGCCCAGTTATCGACCTCGACTCCGAAGCGCGCTCCTCTCGCGGGATGGATTGACAATCCCACACTCGTCTTTTAGCCTTCGGTCTCGAACGAGAGAGCAGCCGTCTCGTCGCCATGAAATGAGGCTCGATGCGATTCATTTGTATTAACCGGTCCACCAGTCAACCTGTGGTTCTGGCTGCCGTTCTTGCTTGGGGGCTTTGCTTTTCCGCCGCCCTGCAAGCACAATCTGCTTACGTGCGCGTAAGCCAGGTGGGCTACGAAGCCGGCGCAAGCGCACGCGCTTACCTCATGTCCACCGCTGTCGAGACGGGCGCAACCTTCAAGGTAGTGTCTGCCAGCGGAGGCACTGCCTACACGGGAAAGATCGGCGCGCTCGTGGGCACTTGGGCCAATAGCAAGAAGCTCACTTACCAGGTCTACGCGCTTGACTTCAGCGTTCCCGCCGGCCGTAGTTATTCCATCTCTGTCTCTGGGCCGATAAGCGCCCAGTCGCCGGCGTTTGCCGTCGATGTCCCGGATGTTCTCTACCCCGGGTTGCTGGTCAACACGCTTTTCTTCTACGAGACGCAACGGGACGGGCCAGACTTCATCCCCAATGCGCTGCGCACAGCGCCTGGACATCTCAAAGACGAGAACGCTGTACTGACGGTAACGCCACCGCTCGACGACAATGACTTCATTAACAATGTGCCACCCGCCAAGCCGCTCAGCCCCGCGAATCTACCAAACATCGCTGCGGACGGCGGTTGGTGGGACGCCGGCGACTACGAGAAGTATGTCGAGACCGTAAGCTATACCACGGCGCTCATGGAGATCGGGGTCCGTGACTTTCCCAACCAGATGGGGCCGAGCGCACCGCGTAATCCGCCTGCACCTCCCAACTCCATTTCTTACGCGGGCGATAGCGGCGCCGGAGCACCTGCGTCCTCTGACTTCAGCGCGGAGGCAAATTTCGGTTTGCAGTGGCTCTTGAAGATGTGGAATGGTGGTTCGCAGACCCTTGCGTACCAGGTGGACAACTCCCAGGATTGGAACTATTACGGAGAAGGCGACCCCGCTTCGACTGCCGGCAATTGCGCGGGCACTTACAACACGCCCTATTGCCTCATTACCGAGTACGACATCTGGACGCTTCCCCAGGCGGCGGACAACTTTCAACAAGCCGGGGATCCGAAACCCTGCGATCCGCTGACCACCTTTTATATCTGCGATCGTCCGGTGTTTGTTGCCCTGCCACCAGCCGCTTCCCTCAGCCCGAATCTTGCCGGCCGGCTGGCTGCCGACTTTGCCGTTTGTTACCAGCTCAACCGCACGCAGAATGCCACCCTCGCCAACCGCTGTCTCAAAAATGCCGAACAGGTCTTCGCACTGGCGAACACACACTTCGCCGACCCGGCGCCGTCGGTAGGCTCGGGATCGTGCCCCACTTGCCTGCTTACCATCGCTCCCTTCGATGGCTATCCAGAAACTGTTTGGGAAGACGACATGGAATTGGGCGCCACCGAACTCTACCTCGCCCTTCACAGCGCTCAAGAGGCCATGCCCTCGGGACTGCCGACCACCGATCCCAATGTCTATTTGAAACAAGCCGCGCAGTACGCGAGCAATTACATTACGAATATTTATGGACCCGGCTACACCGACACGCTCAATCTTTACGATGTGAGCGGGCTCGCTCATTACGAGCTTTATCGAGCGCTGGAACTGGCGGGAAATCCGGAAGGCTTGGCGGTTTCGCAGCAGCAGATTGGAAAGCAACTGCTGGCGCAGGTAAATGCTGCGATCACGCAGGCCGCCTCGGATCCATGGGGCTTTGGTGTTCCCTGGGCCAACGGCGACACCACGTCCCACGGTGCGGGCCTATCCGTCATGGCCAGCGAAGCCTACTCCCTGAGCGGCAATGTCCGCTATAACACCTATGCGCAGCGTTGGCTGGCCAACATCCTGGGCACCAACTCCTGGGGCTCCTCGTTCATCGTGGGCGATGGAAGCACCTTTCCTAATTGCATTCAACACCAGGTGGCTAACCTGGCGGGGGCGTTGGATGGAACTTCAGGCGGAACACCCATCTTGTGGGGAGCCGCGACCGAGGGGCCAGACAGTTATACGACTTCCGGCGTGGTCGGGGGTATGATTCTTTGCCCTGCCAATGGGGTCGATACTTTCAAAAGATTTAATGGCAACAGCGGAACGTATAACGCGTCCGCGGCTGCCCTGTTCCAGGACAATGTGCAATCCTACAGCACCACCGAGCCGGCCATTGACCTTACTGCAACATCATTTCTGATGTGGTCCTGGAGAATGGCTCTGCAGACGAACCCCTGAGAAGCTTGCTGAAGGAGGAGAGCGGATGCGTTCTCTTCTGCGGTGCTCTCACGTAGCGCTAAAGCGCTCCTTCCCCCGCATAAATGCGGGGGCTCCCACCACGAATTTGGACAAGTCTGGGAAACTTCAACCTGAGCGTCAGAAAGTTAGTTTGAGGGCCAGTTGTATCAGGCGACCATTGTTCACGGTGGACTGGACATAACCAAATCCAGGTGAACTCACATCGTTCACCGGCGAACCGAACTGTGGATGATTGAAGAGGTTGAAGAACTCGGCGCGGAAATTTAAACCCATCTCTCTGGGTAGACCGATCTGCTTGATGACGGAGAAGTCGGTGTTGACGAAATCCGGCCCAGTGGCCGGGACGCGCGACGCATCCCCCAACTCACCCGCGGGGGGCGCAACAAAGCAGGTTGAGTTTATCCACTGCAGCTTGCCATGGGATGCATTGCCAGCGTTGCAACCGGCGACCTGGTTAGGCCGGTTCCAATTGTTGTCATTGCCACCGTTAGAGAAAGTGTTGCCGGCGTTGTTGATGCTGTCGATCAAAGGAACAGGAAATCCGGATAAGATTCTTTGGATGAGAGTGACCTGGAAGTTGCCGAGAATCGCATTGGTCACGGGATTCCAATTGCCTCCGAACTGCTTTCCGCGGCCGAAGGGCAAATCATAGATAACGCTGGCGGTGAAGCTGTTATCGAGATTAATTTGCGATAACGCCCAATCCAGGTTCTGCCAGTTAGGAAGCGGAAAATAGGGGGCGCTCACCACGGAGCCTAAGCCGTCCGTTAGACCGTTGTCATTGGTGCGGGAGTAGGTGTAAGCAAACAGGGCGTAGAGGCCGTGCTTCGCCGTCTTGGTCTCCGCCTTGATCTGCAGCGACTGATAGGTAGTCTTTCCTACATCTCCGTAGAGAAAAATGCTATTGAAGTTGGGCGCGATATAGGGCGACGTGTAAGGCGAGCCATTGAAGTTGCAACCGAGGGTGTAGTTTTGTACTGTGCCGCATGCACTCGGACTATCAGTAGTGAGGTTATTGCCGGTCACCAGGATATGCGAGCCATGCGAACCGGCATAGCCGGCGGTCAATACCAGGTTGCCGGGCAGCTGGCGCTCGACGTTCACGTTGTATTGCTGCACCATGCCATGTTTCAGATTCGTGGGCTCGTAAACGAAGCTTCCGGTAAAGGTCGCGGCGGTGGGCGGCGTGGGAATGGCCTGAAACCCGTTGGAGAGACTAAGGGCTGAGGGCGTTTGTCCGAGGGTAGCAGCGCAGTAGGAGGAAGCAAAGGCGCAGCCTTGGGCGCCGAAGCCGTCGTACTCGCCCAGAATGGGCGGGTTCTGCCATAGACCCTGGGCTCCCTGGCTCCAGGCGGAGTCGTGGAAGATGGAGTAACCGGCGCGCAGCACGGTCTTATCGCTGCCCAACACCTTCCAAGTCCCGCCAACCCGCGGTTCGAGTCCTGTCCAATCCATCTTGATGCCCGCCGAGTTACCGACACCATTTTGGTTGGAAACCAGAAGCTGCCCAGTTAGGGGAAGGTAGTCCGCCTGGCGTCCGTGTTCCTCGGTGATGGGCGTCGTCATGTCATACGCCAAGCCGATGTTGAGCACGATGCTGGGGGTGACCCGCCAATTATCTTCTACATAAGGACGGTAGATTTTCCAGCGGCGCCCGGAGACCGGGCCATCATACGTCTGGTCGTGAATGGCCAGACCCGTGATCCCAAGCAGGAAATCGGCCTCGGAGTTGCCCGCCAGGTTGAGGGCGCTGTTGCCGGTAAAGTTACCGGCAACGCCGACGATCCAGAAGCCATCCTGGAAAGCCTCAGTGCCCACATTCATTTGATTGGCGCGGTAGTCGATGCCAAACCTGAAGTCGTGCTTATTGTGGATGTAATCGAGCGAGTCGCGGAAAGAGAAGATATTGGTTCCACCCTGGAACGGAGAGTAGCCGCGATCGCCCAGAGACCAATAGCCGCCCTGAAACTCGGTCGAAACCAGGCCGCAGCTGTAAAAGTTAGTACAGGTAGTGCTGCCGGCGGCACATCCCAGGTTAGCGTTGGGAATGCCGCCACCAATCGTGGAAGAGATGCAGGTCCCGGTGCCTTGCGAGGAGATGTAGTCGAAGATGCGGTTATAACCAAAGGTGGCCTGGTTGACCATGTTGGCACTGAACACATGGGTCTCGCCCAGGCCGATGTTGCGCGCGTGGTTTCTGATGCGCTGATTGCTGCCGAAGGCGTTCGCTTCGGCAAATCCTGGTGAACCGCCGGGCACAAAGGAGAATGCCTGGTCGTAGCTGAACCGGCCAAAGGCGTTATCTTTTTCGGTAAACGTCTGGTCCAGCCGGATGTCGAACCTGGTATCGTCCAGCTGGCGCACGGGCTGACTGGTGTAGTTGATCCCCGCACTCGCATTGCTGGCGTTGGGATCGGGGTAGAGGTTAATCATGGCCTGGCCAATGGGATTGACCAGATTGGCGGGAAGCTTGTTACAAGCAGTGCCCGGGGCCTGACTTCCATCGGGGTTGGCAGGGAGAGCATTGCCGGCGCCATCGCAGTGGAAATAGACATTGGGAAAAAGCAGCGGGTTGGTGTACGCCCCAACCATGTTGGGGTTCACGATAAGGGGAGCAGGATTGCCGAAAGGATCGTTGGTGAAATCGCCCGTGCGCATGGCCAGCGAAGGCACCAAGCCGGTGAAGGGAATATCGTAGAGCTGATATTTTTGTTCGCCATCGATGAAGAAAAAGGTCTTGTTCTTTTTGATGGGGCCGCCCACAGAGCCGCCAAAGTCGTTCAGGTTGAACTTTTGCCTCGAGGTGGCGAAGTAGCTGTCGGCATCGAGAGAGGTATTGCGCAGAAATTCATAGAGGGTGCCGTGAAAGTCGTTAGACCCGGATTTTGTGGTGACGATCACGGTTGGGCCGGCCCGGGTACCGTATTCGGCGGAGTAGCTGTAGGTCAAAACCTTGAATTCCTGAATGTCGTCGATGGAGGAGAAAATCGCGATACCGCCTGCCGTGAGCTCGTTATTATCGACGCCATCCAGCAACCAGTCGGAGCTGTTGGGGCGGGAGCCACCGACCGATAGCGAGAAGGGCCCGCGTGCGGCCACCTCACTGCTGGCAGCGGAGGTGAAAAAGCTGTTGGGGTTGGTTTCTGCCGTAGCCCCGGAGGTGAGGGTGGCGAGTTGAACGAAGTCGCGGCCATTCAAGGGCAGCTGGGAGACTTCCTGCGAGGTAATGACCTGGCCGAGGGACGGATTGGCTGACTCGACGGCTACGGCCTCACCGGAAACTGCCACCGTGGTGACTACGGTGGCGGGCACGAGCGCAAAGTCGAGTTCGCGGGCTTCTTCAATCTGCAGATGCAGGTCTTTGGATTCAGCGCTTTGAAAGCCCGTCGCATCGACGTGCACGGTATAGATCCCGACCGGGAGCAAAGGGAGCAGATAGTGCCCAGCGCTGTCCGTTTTGGTGTCTCGCGTCAGGCCCGTGGTCTGAGAGGTAGCAGTGACAGTCGCTCCAGCGATGCCTGATCCGGATTTGTCGAGGACGTTGCCGGAGAAACTTCCGGTGGCTTGGCCGCGCACGGCCGGTGAAATTATGAGAAATAGAACGCAGATAATTGCGAAATGAAGTATTTTATGGAATTTTGTATCGGCCTGGCCTTCCGCCGATTTCGGACACTTGTTGCAGACCATGGTGCGATTCATAGTGAGACCCCTTTTTTGATGAATCTAAGGTGGCTTTTGCATGACTGATCTTCCCTGGGTGATTTGACTGTAAGAATTGGCTGGCCGAAAGTCAACGCAAGTTTTGGCTGAGGGGCTCAATACAGGGATCAGATCTGTCCAAAGAAGGAACTCGATTCGCGGCATATGTGCACCGGACCGGGGCTGATTGCAACCTGCAAACGGCGGTCTCGCTTGGCTCTTCGCCTAACCGGATTTCCGACGCGCGACTCTCCGCGCAGTCGCGACATCCTCTCTTGGTTCGGTTAAGCCTGTGGGGTCACAAGATATGCGTGTGAGATGGGCGAACACATGCCTTGCCGCGGCAGAGAGATCCTGATACTCGCCCCGGAACCAGGAGATAATCGCGGTATTCATGACCAGCAAGGTCAGGCCGGCAAGCAGGCGCGGTTTCATGTCATCCTTTGACGCGCTCTTGAGGCGCCCGGCAAACGCAGCCGCCACCATGTCTTCCACGTCCATCATACGCGAATGGTGTGCTTGCCTGGCCGAGGCGCTGCGCTGGGAGATTTCAATAATCTGACGCGTGCGCGGTTGTGCTACGGACTGTTTGAGGACAGACAAAACCGTTTCCCGCACGGTTTCGAAAGGAGTGAGTGCCGGCGACAATGCGATGATCGTTGCGGCAAGTACAGATCCGAAATTGACTACGTTTTGCGCCAGCAGGTCATCTTTACTGGCAAAGTAGCGGAAGAAAGAACGCCGGGAAACGCCCGCGGCCTGGGCGACCTCCTCGACAGTCGTCTCGTCAAAACCCTTCACCGCGAACAACTCGATGGCGGCGTCATAGATTGCATCGCGCACCAGTTGCTGCTTTCGGAGTTGCAGTGTGTCTTCGGTCACAGATGCTCCCTGCCCAGAATACCTTAAAGTGCCATTCATAGCACTCTGTGACAAATGAGAGCAGCGCCGCGCGGGATCAGATCCGAACGCATTGGGCGGAGATCTAATCGGCCGCGCCCTAAAATCACTAGCATTTAGTGTTTACTTTGGCACTGAGTGCCGGATATACTGCGGGACGATGGCACTCAGTGCCATAATTGCACAAAGGAGCGATCCCATGAGAACTCTGTTTTTGTCTATCTTGCTGGCGTACGCGTCCGTTTTGGCCGTCCGGGCCGATAACGTATCCCTTAACGGCAAATGGGAGGTCCACAGCAATGTGGCGGGCAATGAAAGCAACGTCGAATGCACATTCACCCAGAAAGACAATGACCTGGGCGGCAGCTGCGCTACCGATAACGGAGACAGGCCGGTGACCGGCAAAATAAATGGAACAAAGATTACCTGGTCCTACGACTCCGAGTACGAAGGCACTCCGCTCACAGTGAAGTACAGCGGAACGATCGATTCAGCAGCAAGTAAGCTCTCGGGCTCTGTAAGCGTGGAGCAATTTGGGGTCGATGGCGACTTTACGGCTGCCCTATCCAAATAAGATCGGGCTGTCGGAACGCAACCCTGAGTCTGCCGACGAGGAAGCCGCCGTGCCTGGTTCTGATGGTGGCGGGAGTTAGATATGGTCAATTTCAGAAATGAATTTGTGAGAGCCTCAACGCTACTCATGCTTGCAGCGCTCGTGATACCGGCTTTGCAACTCTCAGCAGAGCCGACTTCGCAATCACGCACAGTTCTCTCCGCGGATGCAGATTGGAAATTTTTCCTTGGAGACCCCGCCGGCGCGGAGTCACCCACGTTCAAGGACGATTCGTGGCGGACGGTCACTGTTCCGCACGACTGGAGTATTGAAAGCCCCCCTGACCAGAAGAACCCAACTGGATCTGGGGAGGGATACTTCCCCGCCGGCATCGGCTGGTACAGAAAGGCGTTCACGGCACCCGCGGACTGGAAGGGCAAGCAGGTAAGCCTTGAGTTTGACGGCATATCGCTGGACGCGACTGTGTATCTGAACGGTCAAAAGATCGGCATTCACCCGTATGCTTACACCAGCTTTCGCTTCGACATCACGTCCCATCTAAACTTTTCGGCAAGAAATGTTGTGGCTGTGCGGGTTGACAACTCCCTGCAGCCGAACAGCCGTTGGTACAGCGGGTCGGGCATCTATCGCCATGTTCGCGTCGTGGTCACGGAGCCGATTCATGTTGCTCCCTGGGGCGTTTTTGTCAGCACGCCTGAGGTTTCTACGGCGTCGGCGAGAGTCGTGGTCAAGACCCAGGTGCAGAACGACACGAGTGAAACCGGCAGTATCACGGTCAGGACCATACTGGTGGGTCCGGCGGGAAAAAACTCCGGCGAGTTGGACAGAGCAGTCGAACTTCGGGCGGGCCAGTCAGGGGAAACAACACAGGAGATAACTCTTAGCCAGCCTGCGCTGTGGTCGCCGGAAAGCCCCCATCTATATCGAGCGATCACGCAGATTATGAGGAATGGTAAAGTGCTCGACCAGGTTGAGACTCCCTTCGGCGTTCGGTCGCTTGCATGGTCGGTGGAGAAAGGATTATTGCTGAACGGCGGCCCCATCAAGCTTGCCGGAGGAAGTGTTCATCACGATAACGGGCCGCTCGGAGCTGCGGCGTTCGATCGCGCTGAGGAGAGGAAGGTGCAACTCCTCAAGGCGGCCGGGTTCAACGCGGTTCGCACAGCGCACAACCCACCTTCGCCAGCGTTTCTCGACGCATGCGATCGCCTGGGGCTTCTGGTAATCGACGAACCCTTCGACGTCTGGACGATTAGCAAGCGCAGGTTCGATTATGCCCGCTTCTTCCATGAATGGTGGCAACAAGACATCGACGCGATGGTAGAGCGGGATCGGAATCACCCTTCCGTCATTATGTGGGGGATCGGCAATGAGATCCCGGAGGTATGGACGACAGAAGGGGCCCCGATAGCCAAAGAACTCGCTGCTCGTGTGCGCTCTCTGGATTCGACCAGGCCGCTCACCGAGGCATTTCCCGGCGCGACCTACGGTCCCAACCCGGACTCAGTGTTTTCTCAAGTCGACATTGGAGGCTACAACTACAACCTCGCACAAAACCAATCGGAAGATCATCGCCGAGTACCGGAACGCATCATGATGACGACGGAATCCTTCCCGGCGGATGCTTTCGAGCAGTGGGAGCTCGTGCACGATCATCCATATATCGTGGGTGAATTCGTGTGGGCGGCCATGGACTACCTTGGCGAGTCCGGCATAGGCGCGTGGAGCTATGGTTCGGCGAAGGAGGCAACGCAGATAAACCAGATGAAGAGCTTCTTGCGGGTTTATCTCGCCAAAATGGGTGCTGACGGCAAGAACCCGATGGCGGCGTTTCAGGACGGGCAACCGCCAAGCCCGATTGCTCCCGGGTATCCTTGGCACGCATCCTACTGCGGCGACCTGGACCTGACGGGATTGCGCAAGCCTTCGTCCTATTACCGCGACATTCTTTGGAACGGCGGCGATCGCGTGTTCTTGACCGTTCGCTTGCCGGAACCTGACGGTAAGAAAATTCTTGCCGCCGGTTGGAGCGTCTATCCCAGTTTGCCCAGCTGGACCTGGCCGCAACAGGAAGGAAAGCCGCTCACGGTCGAGGTTTATTCCGGCACAGACCGCGTGCGGCTTTTTCTTAACGACAAACTGGTCGGAGAAAAACTCACTGGCCGGGATCAGGAATTCAAGGCGGAATTTCAAATTCCTTATATGCCGGGAACCCTCAAGGCAGAGGGTATTCGCGGAGAGAAAGTTGTGGCCGAAAGCACTCTGACAACAACCGGAGATCCGGTTCGGCTCAAGCTCACTGCCGATCGGACGGTGCTGAGCGCGGACGGGCAGGACCTCTCGTTCGTAACGGTCGAGGCGGTGGACGAAAAAGGCCGCGTGCAAACTAACGCTGATCAGAAGGTTCATTTCGCCGTCAGCGGAGTAGGAGTGCTGGCAGCGGTCGGAAACGGCGATGGCCAATCAACCGACCCATACTCAGGCGACACGTACCGCCTCTTCTACGGGCGTGCTCTAGTCGTGCTGCGGACTTCACGCAATCCAGGGAAAATCAAGCTCTCTGCAACTGCCGACAGTTTGAGCGCCTCATCGATTTTTGTTGAGTCACGACAGCCGAAGTCATTGGCCGAGCTTCGGTAGGCTTTCGGCTGACCATCCGGATGGAGAAGGAGGAGTGAGATCGCTTGTTGACCTCTCCCCTTGACATTCTACCTGAAGCAGGATACGATCGCCTAGAATGTCTACCAGAGAACAAAATGAGCGCATCGAATTGCTCCAGGGCACGCTGGACCTCTTGATTCTCCGCACGCTGCTTCTCGGCCCCATGCACGGTCACGCCATCGCTAAGGCCATCGAATACAGGTCCGACGAGGTGCTTCAGGTCGAGCAGGGATCGCTCTATCCAGCACTGCACCGGCTGATCAAACGCCGGTGGATTTCGGTCGAAGAAGGAACCTCAGAGAATAATCGACGCGCCAAGTTCTACGCGCTGACGGCCAAAGGCCGAAAGCAACTTGCCATTGAGACGAATAAGTGGGACGCGCTGGCAGGAGCAATCGCGCGAATTCTCCGGCCAGCGGAGCGGGAGGGCGAATCATGAGGCTGCGCAAACGCATGCTCGACGATCTCGAACTGGATATTCGCGACCATCTCGAGCGGGAGACGCAAGACAACATCGAGCGCGGGATGTCGCCGGAAGAAGCGCGGCACGCGGCTTTGCGCAAGTTCGGCAATGTGACGCGGGTGAAGGAACAAACCTGGGAAGTATGGAACCTGGTCTGGCTGGAGCAGCTGCTGCAGGACGCCCGATTCGGCCTTCGCACTTTGTGGCGCAGTCCAGGACTTACGATAGCCGCGGTTCTGGCGATCGCCTTGGGTATTGGAGTAAACGTTGGAGTCTTCTCGGTGCTGAACGGCCTCGCTCTGCGTCTGCTCCCAATTCCTCACGCGGAACAGATCGTAAGCGTCAACCAGATCTTTCACGGCCGCTTCACTCGCAACACACACAACGGAGCGAATCGGTTCTCGTACGCGGAATACCTCGACTATCGCGATCACAACCACGTCTTCACAGGCCTTGTGGCCTATGACGATTCTATCCAAGCAACGCTCGCGGGCGGCACTGTGCGGCAGGTCCTGGGAACCGCTGCCTCCTGCAACTACTTCGACGTTTTGAGCGAGCATCCCGCGCAGGGACGCGGCTTTGTCGATTCCGACTGCGCTGTGCGCGGCGAGAACGCGGTCGTGGTGGTGAGCAACGACTTCTGGCGAGGGAGCTTTGCCGCGGATCCTTCGTTTGTAGGCAAGAGAATCACGCTCAATCGAAACGCGTATACCGTGGTCGGCATCGCGCCTCCGGGATTCACCGGCACCGAGCCGATCGCGAGCGCATTCTGGGTCCCGATCACCATGCAAAAGACTCTGGAGCCCGGGCTGGATCGACTGGCAGACGAAAATTTGAGCTGGCTGGCCTTGCTCGGGCGCACGCGGCCGGGCGTTACCATGCAGCAGGTGCACGCGGACCTCGACGTGATTGCTGGACGCCTCGACCAGCGCCATCCCGGACGCACCACGTCGCTCGCGATCCGGAAGGCCACATTTTTCTCCAGCCCGGAAGAACGCGAATTTCTGCTCCCCGCCGCTTCCGTTGTGCTCGCAGCCTTCGCTCTGGTGCTGCTGATCGCCTGTGCGAACGTGGCCAATCTTCTGCTGGCTCGAGCTTCCGTGCGAAACAAGGAAATCGCTCTTCGGTTATCCATCGGGGCCAGCAGGTGGCGCCTGGTGAGGCAGCTGTTAACAGAGAGCCTTCTGCTCGCTCTGGCTGGCGGCCTGTTGGGATCGTTGATTGCGTTCTGGTCTTCCCGCACAATCACGCGGTTTGTCATGTCTCATCTGCCGCATGACGTGCCATCAGGTGTCACACTGAATGTTGCGCCCGACATGCGAGTGCTTGCCTTCGCGCTCTTGCTCACCCTCCTCACGGGCGTCGCTTTTGGTTTGATCCCGGCTTTGCAGAGCTCGCGGCTTGACCTCAACACCGCCATGAAGGGAGACGGAACATCTTGCGTCGCGGGCAAAAGGAGCGGACGGTTTTTACTAAATGCCTTGGTCGGCGCTCAAGTAGCCGTATGTATGGTTCTGTTGTTGGCGGCTGGATTGTTATTGCGTGGGCTCTACCATGCGCAGACCGTCGACCCCGGATTTGAGGAGAAAAACGTTGCCCAGATGTTTTTGAATCTGAGGGCGCAAGGCTACGACGAACACCGTGCGACCGTCTTTATCGGGCGCTTGCTCGAACGCATTCGAGCCCTTCCTGGCGTAGTCGAGGTTGCGCAAGCGGAGTGCGCGCCGCTGAGCCACGACATAAGTGGTGGCCACTTCACAATCCCTGGCCGCGCCGACAAAGTCGTCATCGAATATAACCACGTTTCGCCAAATTATTTTTCGCTCGTCGGCATTCCGATTGTGCGGGGTCGCGCCTTTACGGCTACGGAAGCACGCAATCCGTCAGGTGTCATCGTCACAGAATCCACTGCGCAACGGCTCTGGCCCGGCAAAGATCCGTTGGAGAAAACGTTAGGCGGGTCCACAGGAGGCGATTATTCGGTGATCGGAGTAGCGAAAGACGCGCAGGTGTCGCATCTTGGTAAGCTCGATACAAACTACCTTTACTTCCCTGCCGGACCACTAGACGACTCCCGGAGCTACGTACTGGTTCGCTACGCGACCGGCTTCAAGGACGTCTCCAACGGCATTCGTCAGGCGGCAATGTCGCTCGACCCCGAAGTCTCTGTCGATGTAACAAAGCTCGAAGATAATCTCGAGATCTGGCGCGCTCCGTCGCGCATCGTGGCCGCACTCTCAGGAGCACTGGGCGCACTCGCTTTGCTACTCGCCTCGATTGGCGTGTATGGCATGGTCTCATACAGCGTGAGCCGCTGCGTACGCGAGATTGGCATCCGCATGGCTGTAGGCGCAAATGGAGCGGACGTTGTAAGCCTTGTACTTCGGCAAGCCATGCGTCCCGTGCTCATCGGCGCCCTTGTCGGCATGGCCTTGTGTGCCGGCGTCTCCCAGGTGCTTTCGAGCATGCTGTTCGGGCTCAGCGCGCATGACCCCATCGCATTCATCTGTGTCCCTGTATTTCTATTGGCAGTAGCCCTTATCGCAAGCTGCATCCCGGCCCGCCGCGCCATGCGTGTCGATCCGATGATCGCACTGAGGTGCGAATAGTGAGCCAATAGGCGGCATGACTCAGCAAAGCATGTCTAAGACAAACGGACTATTTGGGATGGGCGGGTTGGCGACTAGTAGTGGCTTTTTCAATCTTCGCGGATTGGTTTTCAGATCAGCGCTTCCAGACCGTGCTTCTCAACCACCCCGAGAAGCTTGAACGCCATCCCACTCGGCCGCTTCGCTCCGGTCGCTTGCTGGTCTATCGCATCGGCGGTACGCTTTCGTGATGCGACTCCTTCGGTATTCCATCAACGTCACATTGGACGGGTGCTGCGATCATCGCGCAATACCAGCGGACGAGGACTTGCATCGTCACGCGATCGAGAACCTGGACCAAGCCGATGCTCTCCTCTTTGGCCGGGTGACTTACGAAATGATGGAGAAAGCGTTTCGGCCGCCGGCACGGACGGTAGCCAGGCCTGATTGGATGGAACCCTTCGCCCGGACGATCGATGCGGCAAAGAAGTACGTCGTGTCGACCACCCTGGACCGGGTCGATTGGAACGCAGAACTCGTGCGCGGGGATCTGGGGACGGCCGTTCAGCAACTCAAGCAAGAGTCGGGTAAGGGACTGCTCGTGGGAGGCGTAAAGCTCCCGCTGGCGTTGGCGGAGCTGGGATTGATCGATGAGTACGAGTTCGTGGTGCATCCCAGGTTAGCGGGCCATGGGCCTACATTGTTCGCGGGGCTATCGAAGCATGTCGACTTGAGGCTCGTGAGCCGGCTGGAGTTCGGCTCGGGGGCTGTGGCCATGCGGTATGAGCCGAGAAGATAGCCAGTGGGTTGGTTGGCCCGAGCCGGCCGCATCGTCGTTGGCGTCATCCGACTTGTCGGCATTTGCGTGGGGTCCGAGTGAAACTGCAGGTCCCTTGCGCAGCGCTTCGGTCGGGATGACAAAGTTTAGGGCCGTGGCCCACCTTGACATAAGTGGAGGTGGATGGAAAGAGTCGAAAAAGGCCAAGGGATCATGGAACAACTCCGGCAGATCCAGTGGAAATATTCCGATCCGAGCCACCCCATCCGCAGTAATGTTGTGTCTATGCGCTAAAGCAATCCGATTTTCTACTCGCTCCTCAGAGCCACCATCGGATCGACCTTAGTTGCTCTGAGCGCAGGGATGCAGCAGGCCAAGAGGACGACGGCAGATAGAACGGCCCCTACAACCAGAAAGTTCTCGGGGTCATAAGCGTTGATCTGGAACAGCATACTGCGCATGAACCGCACCATGATGAGCGCCGCCACAATACCTGCGCATCCCCCAAGTGCTGCCCAAAACGGCTTCGCCTAGCAGGCTGCGGAAAAAGTCGTTCAACCGGGCAGAAAAGCAATACCTCAGGGCTAAAGCCCAACGTATTCTGAACCCTAGAAAGAATGATCCCTCAGCGGCTAAAGCCGGAGCTGTTTGCGATCACTTACGTACAAGCTGAAGCTCGTACCCTTCAAAAGCCGGAGTTTTTCCGCAGCCTGTAGAGTCGACCCCTGATACAAAGCATGTTTTCTTTCGTAGTCTCCTAGCAGACTCTCAAGGTTCGCCTATTCCGTCCGCAGGGCTCGCATCGGGTCAATGGACGCGGCGCGGCGAGCCGGCCAAAAGCTGGCTGCGAGCGCAACGGCGGCCATGCCCAGGCATGCCGCCGAAAACGTGATCGGGTCTCCTGGTTTCAAGCCAAAGAGTTGGCTGGCAATCAGATGCGAGGCGAGCACTGCCACGGGAAGACCGATCAACAGTCCGCAGGCAATCAGCAGCAGAGTCTCGCGCAAGATCATGCGCACGATCCGGCCACGCTCGGCGCCGAGCGCCATGCGGATACCGATCTCGCCGGTCCTGCGATTCACGGTGTAGGACATCAATCCGTAGAGGCCCACGCAGGTGAGCAGCAGCGCCAGAAGACCAAAGAGCGCCGACAGAGACGCGACCAGCCGCTCCTGAACAAGGGCGTCATCGACTTGACCGTCGAGCGTCTTTACTGAATATACCGGCAGCCGGCTGTCGATGTTGCTGACTACTGCAAGGACCGCGGTTTCCACCTGCGCGGGGTCGATGGTCGTTCGCATCTCAAAGGTGGCGCCGCCTTCGGGTAGCTGGAACAAGGGCAAGTACAGCATGGGGGTGGCAGGCTCGCGAAGATCGTGGACCTTGATATCCCGGACCTCGCCAACGATCTCAATCCAACTCGGGTCGCCGACAAAGCCAGGAATGCTTATTGATCGCCCGATGGGATCCGCGTCGCCGAAGTAATGGCGGGCGGTGGTCTCGTTCACGATGGCGACTTTGGGAGTTCCATTGCGGTCGTTCGAAGAGAATTCACGTCCCCGCAACAGCGGAGTCTCCAAGGTAGCAAAGTAATCTGGCCCAACGGGCTCAATGTTCTCCGGGGCAAGATCCTCTCCCTGCTGCGATGACACACCCTGCACTCTTACGGTTGTGGTACTGACGTTCGTGCTCAACGGCTCATGGACAGAGAGAGAAGCGGAGTGGACGCCGGGAATCGCTCGCAGGCGTTCCAGGAGCCGCTCATAAAGCGGCACGACATCTTTGTAGCCCAGCATGGGTGGGTTGACCGAAAATAGCAAAACATTGTCGCGACTAAATCCTGGGTAAAAGTTCCTGAGGTTGGCTAGGGTTCGCGCCAAGAGCCCAGCGCCAGTCACCAGCACGAGTGAGACGGCTACCTGCAATACCACGAGAGACCTGCCCCAGCGATAGCGCGTGGTGGCCGCTGCGTTGGTGTGCGTGCCTTGCGTTAGCCCCTGCGAAGGGTTCACATCCGTAGCGCGGAATGCCGGCATGATGCCGAAGACCATCGCGGTAAGCAGGGAAACGCCCAGCGCAAAGGCGAGAAGTGTGAGATCAGGATGCACAGTCAGCGAAACCGGGTGGCGTCCGCGCGCCATGAGTGCCAGCAATGAGCGGCTGCCCCAATAAGCCAGCCCTACCCCGATGGCGCCGCCGGTAAGACCAAGCACAAGGCTCTCTGTGAGCAGCTGGCGAAGCAGCCGGCTTTTCCCAGCGCCAAGCGCGAGCCTGACGGCAAGCTCCCTTTCTCTAGCGTGGGAGCGCGCCAGCAAAAGGTTGGCGACGTTGGCGCAGGTAATAAGAAGTAGCAAGCCGACAACGGCCATAACGATCCACAGAGGCTTCGAGAATTGCCGGCGAAGCGACGCCAGTCCCTGGCTGCCCGGCGCCAGTTGCAGCCGAAAGTGGAGAAACGCCTGGCGCACCGCAGGGGAATCGAAGGGCAGGCCTGTGAGACGGTCGGCGGCCTCTCGCATCGACTGGGCGAAGACCGGCGCGAGTCTGGATGTCGCCTGCTCCCGCGAAACGCCGGGCTGAAGACGGCCCATGACATGGAGCCAGTTGCGGAAGGGCGCCTTCAGCGCATCTGCGGGGCTGCCAGCCGCCGCCCAGCCGGGGTTCACTGCAGCCACCATGGTGAGAGGAATGGAAATGCCAACCTTTTCACCGGGCTGCACGCCATAGAACTCCGGTCCGGTTACGCCGATGATCGTGAAGAGGGCATTGTTGAGCAGGACATATTTGCCGATAATGCCGCGATCGGCTGCAAACCTAGTTCGCCAATAGTCATATCCGACGACCGCAACCGGATTTTGACCCGGCGTCGTCTCGTCAGTCGGCAGAATGGTACGGCCGAGGATTGCTCTGACACCGAGTACCGAGAAGTAATCACCGGAGACGACCTGACCCTGCGCAAGCTCGCTGCGTCCATCCATCTCCACATCGACATCCGAAAGTTTGCGAAACGCGAGCGCGCCAGCCAGCACCTGGGTCTGATTTTCAAAGGATTTGAAGGCAGGATAGGAGAAGGCATCATTCACGTCGAAAGTAGGATTGACTGCTCTCAATTCCACGAGCTGTTCGGGGTCCTGCACCGGGAGCATCTTCAGGAGCGCGGTATCGATCAAACTGAAAACTGCCGTGACCGCGCCAATGCCAAGAGCGAGGATCAGGATGGTGGTGATCGCGAATGCCGGAGATCTTTGTAGTTGCCGGAGGGCATAACGAACATCCTGCCAAAGACGCTCGAAGGGCGCCCATCCCCAGGCTTCGCGGGTCTGTTCGCGGATCAGGGTCGCGTTGCCGAATGCGCGCCGCGCCGCGTAGCCGGCCCGTTCCGGCGGAAGTCCAGCTTCCCGTTGTTCCTCCTCTTCCAGATCGAGATCGGATTGCAGCTCCCGCTCAAGGTCGGCGGCTCGTCTCCGAATCTGCCACCATTTCATTTCATCTCTCCTCTGCTGCCGGCCACGTCAGGCGCGATTGGTCGCCATAGAAGACATTCGACCCTCGACGTGAAAGCGATAGTAGACACTCGACCATCACTTGTCAAGGGGAGCGCATTATACCGTGCTGTTCGTTTGCTCGTCGGTCTTCTCTAGCAGGACCGCTGAGTTTCCACATTTTCCGCAGCCATCACCTGCGCCGCCACCGTCGGGTAGTAGGGGCCGGCCACGAATGCACCGGTTTGATCCCCATCTGCTTCCATTAGACCGTCACAGTAAGCGCAGCCTTCACAAGATACGGAAATGTCATCATCATTTCTCATGCGTGTGAGAACGGCAACACGTATTCCACTAGATATTCATATGGTAAGATTGCCCCGATGAAGACGCCCACGAAACCGAAGGCCCAAGGCGAAATGCTGCAAGGGACCCTCGATATGCTGATCCTCCAGGTTCTGGTGCTCGGACCTTCCCATGGACACACCATCGCCCATGCTATTGAGCATGGCTCCAGCGATATCTTGCAAGTAGAGCACGGGTCGTTGTACCCGGCTTTATACCGTCTTGAAGATCGTGGCTGGATTGCCGCGTTCTGGGGCACGTCTGAGAACAATCGAAAGGCGAAGTACTATCGCCTGACGCCGAAAGGAAGAAAGCAGCTACGGGTGGAAACAACGAGGTGGGAGCGATTAGTACGCGGGGTCGGCCGCATTGTGCAACCCGCCACAGAGTGAAGGAGTGCAATGGGCTGGCGCCGTTTCTTTCATCGTGCGCGTAGAGATGTCGAACTGGCGCGAGACATTCAGTTTCATCTCGACGCCGAGACGGAGGACAACATCGCGCGCGGCATGTCCGCGGACGCGGCTCGCGAACGCGCGCGCAGGAAATTCGGCAACACAACGCTTATTCGCGAGGAGGTTCACCGCATGAATGGCCTTCCATTCTTTGAGACCCTCTGGCAGGATGCGCTTTACGGTCTGCGCCAACTGCGGCGCAGCGCTGGCTTCACGGCCGTCACGACCATTACGTTGGCCCTTGGGATCGGCGCAACCACTGCGATCTTCAGTGTTGTGAACATGGTGTTGTTGCGGCCGCTGCCCTATCGGGATGCCGGCCGACTCGCCTGGGTTACGGAACGCTTTGCGGCGTCTTGGGGTCCGGGAGGTGTTTTGGGGCCGGATTTTGTCGAGTGGCTCCATCAGAACCGAGCTTTTCAGCAGATCGAGGGCTTCGGCTCCGGAGAGCCAGGCACCAGCCTGTCAGGGGCTGGCGAACCCATGCCAGTGCGCGTGACCGAGGTGACCGCGGGATTGTTCTCTATGTTGGGGTTGCAGACTATTGCCGGCCGATCATTCATCGACGATGACGGCAAGCAAACCCAGCAACATGTGTTGCTGATCAGCGAAAGCTTGTGGCAGAGCCGGTTTGGACGCAGCCCCACGGTAGTCGGAAGAAGGGTTCGCCTGGACAATTCTGCTTACACCGTGATCGGCGTGATGCCGCACGTCGACTATCCACAGGCAGACGTATGGACACCCATGGTTCTCAGCTCATCCCTGTTCTCGCCGCAGTCAAGGCCTCTGGCGCTGGTTTCGGTGATTGGCCGGCTGAAGCCAAGCATCAGCTTTTCCCAGGCCGAAACGGATTTGTGGGTGATCACTCACGGGATCGACAGGGAATATCCTGCGCAGATCGTGCAATCCCGGGATCGACACGTCGAACTTGTCTCGTTGCATGAAGTGCTGGTGCGAAACGTACGTTCCCTGCTGCTGACATTACTCGGCGCCGTCGGCTTCGTGTTTTTGATTGCGTCCGCAAATGTGGCCAACCTTTCGCTCGCGCGAGCCGCTGCGCGATATCGCGAGTTTGCGATACGGGGAGCGTTGGGCGCCGAGCGCTTGCGTCTGGTTCGGCAGTTGCTCACGGAAAGCCTTCTGTTGGCTGCTATCGGAAGCGTGTTCGGGTTGCTCTGCGGACTGTGGTCTGTCAGGCTTCTTAGGCGGCTGATTCCTACCGGGCTCCCGGGTGAGATTACTCTGGACCCGCGAATTCTTGCGTTCGCGCTGGGGATTACGATCCTTGCAACCTTGGTATTTGGCCTCGCTCCTGCCCTGGCCGCTTCCCGTCCCGAAGGCCTCGAAACCCTTAAAATCGGAGGGTTGCGGTCAGGAAGCGGCAGAGGAACCCACCAACTGGGAAACGTGCTCGTGGTGTCTGAAATAGCGCTTTCGCTGGTTCTGCTGATCGGGGCCGGACTGCTGACGCGGTCTTTCGTTCGTCTCACCCAGGTGCAACTGGGATTCAATCCGGACCACGTGCTGACCGGACAGGTGCTGCGGCCTATGACCAATGGATTTCAGACTCCTTCACAGGTCCCCTTTTTCAACGAAGTACTCAGTAATATACGGGCGTTGCCCGGAGTTAAAGATGCGAGTGCAGTCGATCGCGCTCCATTGAGCGGCTGTGAGGGCGGTGCGGTTAGGCCACGGGGAGCAGCGAGCGATATTCTGCCCCTTTGCACAACCACCATCAGCCCGGAGTATTTCCGAACCATGGGAATTCCCATCCTGGAGGGCCGTTCTTTTAGCGATCACGATTCAAGCGAAGGGCTACCTGTGGTGATCGTCAACAGATTACTGGCGCATGAAGCCTTTGGAGACCGCGACCCGATTGGCCAGCAAATCGGCATGTACGGACTGAATGGCCTCTCCTGGCCCACGGTCGTGGGAGTGGCCGCGATGGCGAAGAACAGCACACTCGAACAGGAACCATGGCCGGAGATTTTTGTTCCCTACCAACAGGCTCTGCCGACCCCTCTATCTGCCAATTTTGTCCTGCGTACAGAGGGTAATCCGTCGGCATTCGGCGGTTTGTTAAGAGATGCGGTTCAAGCTGTAGACCGGAATCAGGCGGTTTCAAACATGCAGACGCTGGATGAAGTCATTGCGGCTTCCAGTGCGCCTCAGTGGTTCAGAATGCTGGTTCTCGGTCTCTTCGCTCTGCTTGCCCTGGTGCTTGCAGCCGTCGGCGTCTTCGGTGTGATGGCGTATTCTGTGAGCCAGCGTACGCACGAGATTGGTGTTCGTGTCGCCTTGGGGGCGAAACCTGGAGACATACTCTCGCTCGCGGTGGGCCAGGGAATGGCCGTTGCGACGATCGGTTTGGGCGTTGGAATCATCGGCTCAGCGGGCCTAACGCATTTCCTCTCCGGTTTTTTGTACGACGTAAGGCCGACTGACCTCCTTACATTTATGACTGCTGTGGGCCTTCTCACAGCCACCGCTCTGCTCGCGTGCTATCTTCCAGCGCGGAAGGCAGCCCGCGTGGATCCGCTCATTGCCCTGAGAGACGAATAACCGAGAGGACCTCAGGAATCCCGACCGCGGTCAACTGGCTGACGCAGAAAAGAGCTGGGAGCAATGCTCAGTGTTCATCCTCGAAGACTAAACGGGACGCCGGATACGGGCTGCTACTTTCTGCGAACTGCGCCGCGCGGAGCTGGTATGGCCGCGACCCGAGCGCGGACCAGCTTGCGAATGAGCGTTACCGGTAGCGGTTTGTCGAACGGTAAATGAAGGCTGCTCTTGGTGCGGCTATACGCTTTCAATTCTTCAGTGAAGTCGTTGAACAGCGAGCCACTGAACGGCAGGACGCTTAAATGGTTCTTGAAGGCGGCAAAGCCAAAAAACGGCTTGGATAATTTAAAAGCCGGGATGCCGTAGGAGATGACCTCGACGGCCTGCTTGGGAACGGCGGAGCGGATAATCTCACGAAGTTGAACCAGAGTAGTTCGAGTAGGCTCGGGGACTGCGGCAATGTACGCATCGACAGCTTCGCTCGAGGCCGCGAGAGCTGGCATTCGATTGCTGGACGCTACCTTTTTCATGCACACCATGGTACGGCCGAAACCCAGACTTATCCAAGTTGGTTTTCGCCCGACTATCAGACGTACCGAAATTCCGGATGACTATGAATCAGAAGCGCAGCTACGATGGAGATGAGCGATTTCGGCCAGGTTTTCGTCCATTTACCCAGGATTGCTCGGCGGGCGGCGCACCGAACCGCCTGAAAGTTTCCGCACGCGTATATCTAAGACTCGAAGCACCATGTCACCAAGAGACACACCATCCATGGCAACCGAACGTATTGCTGTCGAACTGCGTTTCCTCGGAAAGCTGCTGCTCGTCGCTGCTACATCGCTCGCCGCCACCTTATTAGCCCAGACTTCCGCGCCGCAGTCTCCCTCCTCACCTGCTGCTTCCAATGCCGCCGCCGCGCCTCCAGCCTTCGAAGTAGCCGCAATCAAGCTGAATCATTCTGGTAGCGGAAGCTCCCATTCCAACACCAACAACGGCCGCTTCACCGCAACCAACGTCTCTTTGAAGAACCTCATGGAATATTCCGCGTATGGTCTTCCTGGGAATCGGATCATTGACGGTCCCAAGTGGTTGGACACAACACGATTCGATATAGACGCAAAGATGGACGACTCGGTAGCCGATCATCTGCGAACGCTCGCCCATGGCCCGCGAAGACTCGAGACGCAGGCGATGTTTCAACAGCTACTCGCCGACCGCTTCAAGTTGGCCGTCCACTGGGAGACGCGAGAACTTCCGGTCTATACCCTCACAGTGGCTAAGAAAGGTCCCAAGCTACAGCCGACGAAGGAAGCCACTGAAGGTTCCGGCACATCGTCGCACAACAACGGGTTGGGATCGGAATTTACTGCTAAGGGTGTCACCCTTCCAGAACTTGCCGGGGCATTGACGCAGGAGTTGTCCAGAGAGCTGGGCCGCGACATCATCGACAAAACCGAAATCAAAGGAAGATACGACCTCACGCTCAAGTGGACCACCCCGGACGCCGGGGCCGCCCCCGACAATCCAGCCTCCTCAGCCGATTCCGGTCCCTCCATCTTCACCGCGCTTCAGGAACAGCTCGGGTTGAAGCTGGAACCGGCGAAAGCGCCAGTCCAGGTTCTTGTCATCGATCACGCCGAGATGCCTTCGGAAAACTAGTCGAGGGAGAGGCGCCGGGTAAGCCCTGTTCGACGACGAATGGGTCATTCCTTCTTCCCCATCAGATCGCGCAGCCATCGCGGCCACCAGGATGCGGGGATCGCATGCAGGAAAAGGCCTACTGCAAAACCCGCGAGGCCATTGCTTAACATCAACCGCTCATTCATCGCACATCGCGTCTCCCGTGAGTATTCGCCGATAACGCATCTGCCTATACCGACCTTCCGTGGTGCACCCCTGAGGTCAGGAGAAACTTTATCTGCCTTCCAGGTACATCGACTGGGCACTCCGACCACATGAGCCGCCCAGGTCGAAGCGGTACAGAAGCTCGCACCCGGTGTGCTGCACCAAAGACGACGGGGGAGCCCACAAAACCAATGCGGCTCAGTGGAGCGCCAACTGATAGCGGGCCACACTAAAAACCAGGCTCAACAGAATCAGATAGAGCACATTCATCTTGCCGCCTGTCGAATAGGAAATGCGTTCGATGAGGAAGATCAGGCTCGGTTTCGGCACACGCAACGCTGCGGAGACGTCGGCTGTGGCTGCCACCGCCTCGAGCTTATATTCCGCCTCGACCAGAGGAATGTTTACTTCCCTTCGAGGAGGGAAAAGATAGGCTCGATTTTCAGATTGTTGGCAAGGAAAGATTGACTCCCTCCCTTGCCAATCGGTGGAGATCCACGCAGAGCAACTGTCCCTTGACAGCCCTTCGCATTTGCGAGCAAGATGATCCCCCAAGCAGAGCTATTCGAAACCGGGGCCCCGTATTTTCTCTTCACGGAGGGTAAAGCCCTATATGAAACCGCACATGGTGAGCATCTGCTCGTTCGCATGCCTTATGACTTTAACTGTTCCCGGCTTGGCGCAGGACAGCCCGTGGAATGGCTCGTGGACGATGGATCGGTCCACACTCAAGTACGACGGGCCTACAGTCTCAATCGCTACCGACGCCGATGGGTACACAATTACGCGCGGCGGTAAGGCGGGACCCAAGGTTGTCTGCAACGGCAAGCCGAACCCGCCGGACAACGGCACGGTGACTACCTGTACGAAAACACCGACGGGCTACGCACTAACGAACAGCCGCGACGGCAGGCAAGTAAGCAAGGTGAAAGTCGATGTATCCGCCGACGGCAATAAGCTGACCAGGACGGTAGAGGTTTTACCGCCGGGCCAGAGCCCTTTTACGATCACCTTGGTATCGAAACGTATTTCGGGCGGAGAGGGCGCGCCCGTAGTCTGGAAGGAAACCGGCTTCACCGAGTCGCAGGATACGGGAGTGCTGACAATCCTCGTTAAGGGCGACAGCATTGACTTCAAGGAAACGGATAGCGCCAAACCGGTCACCTGCAAGCTGGATGGCACGGCGACCTCACTTCCTGGAACGCGCACCATGTCGGTGAAGCGGGAGGGGCCGCGTACTTTAAAGGTGACCTACAGCGACCGCGGTAAAGTGACGCGAGAAAATACCTTTGTGCTGAGCGCAAACGGCAAGACGATCACGGAGACCGACGTCACGCCGGCGCCTTCACCATCAACGATGTCAGTGCAGTTCCACAAGTCTTAGCTGCGCGCACGGGGAACCCGCAGAACCCTCAGCGCTAGCCAATCCTTCCGCAAGCGCTACGCGGCACAGGTTAGGAGCAAAGAATGCCCTAACTTTGCCTCGCCTTTCTCTATTGGGCATCGTGGAAAATGATGCCAACGGTGTGCCGTTGCCCGGACCGGAGACGGCTTACGCCGTGCCGGAGATTGACGCGATAGATACCCCGCGTTCCCTGAAGCGGACGACGATGCACTGCGAACGCCACCGCATCGCCTTGGCGAAGCGGAACTACCTCGGGCCGCGATTGCATACGAGGCCGTTGCTCGGTGAGCACGAATTCGCCTCCGGTGAAATCTCTCTGCGGCTCAGAGAGCAGGATCGCCACCTGTATCGGGAAAACGTGCTCACCGTAGAGATCCTGATGCAGGCAGTTGAAGTCCCCCTCTCCATAGTGGAGAAGCAAAGGCGTTGGTTTCTTTTGCCCCGCATCGTGACATCGCTGGATGAACTCGTCGTGGCGTTCCGGGTAGCGAACGTCGATCCCCATGGCGGTATTCCAACGATTCGCGACAGGCGCGAGGCGGGGATAGAGCGCGGTGCGAAGACCTTGAACGAGTTCGGGTAGCGGATAGTTGAAGTACTTATACTCTCCGCGTCCGAATCCGTGCCTTCCCATGACGACACGGCTGCGGAAGATGGATTCCCGCTCATACAGTGCGGCGAGCGCCTGGCACTCAGCGGAAGAGAGAACGGCTGGAAGCAGACAACTTCCCTGCTCATCCAGTTCCTTGCCGATCCGCAGCCAATCGAGTCCGTTGACTCGGACAACCGCATCATGAGCGGGGATGGACGCAACGGGCTCGGCCGTAACTTTTTCATCTGTGAAAAGAGCGCTCATGGATGTGCCTCCCTATCGAGTAGTGCGCGCTTGCATTCCGCTTCCCAAGGATAGCTGGGAAGACTACTCAAATTTATCGCGATGCGGCGGAGACGACACTCCGCTTCTTGCTGTTGAAATCCCACGTTACTGACCGTTCGGACGCACCGCTTTCCTCTTTGAGGATCGCAATAGATCCAGATTGGGCCGGGGGGCTGATCGAGTACCGGAATGGAATCGTGGCTTGCCGCACGCTTCATTTTCCCCACGCGGCGGTAATGGGTTGTTGAGAGACTGCCTTAGATCGTCGGTTCGTGCAGAGACCTGCCTGCGCGTACACGCTGAATAGGGTGCGTTGATTGCCACAGTACACAGATCAATCACGCTGCTTGTCTGGAGAGTGATTGATGTTTGCTCAAGAAGCCGCCGGTAATGCTGGGGAGAACGGTCCTCATCGTATTCCCTCTCTGGACGGTTGCCGGGCCATCTCCATCTTGGTGGTGGTCCTTGCTCATCTTTGCGAAACGCCTGCGTTTCGGGCTTTCGATCCATACGCGCGCTTGATGTTCCACTTCGGCCCATATGGGGTAGAAGTCTTTTTCGTCATCTCTGGCTTCATCATCACGACTCTTCTACTCAACGAAGAGCGCAGGAATGGCAGCGTTTCCATCAAAAAGTTTTATATCCGGCGCGCCTTTAGAATCTGGCCGGTTGCCTATGCCTATTTACTCGTTGTGGCTGTTCTCGCGTGGAGTCATCTGATCTCCGTAGCCCCGCATCACTTCTTTTACGCCGCCACGTTCCTCATGAATCATGTTCCGAAGACGAACTGGTTTACGGGCCACTTTTGGTCGCTGGCCATTGAAGAACAGTTTTATGTTCTATGGCCTATCGTTTTCCTCCTCACCGCGAAGCGCGGACGCTTGACTTGCTGTTGCCTCATTCTCTTGGTGGCGCCTTTGCTGCGTACGCTGTCCTACCTATACGAGCCGGCGGTTCACCGGGCCATGCGGTTCAGCCTGCTGTTCATGGGAGATGCGATCGCCATCGGTTGCCTAATGGCTCTTCTCTCCGAGGAGCTGGAAAAAAATCGCATCGTGTGCCGCATCATCAACCTGCGCTGCTTCTTCGTGATACCGGCGCTTTCGGTGATCATGTATACCGCGCTCAAGTTCTTGCCCGCGTTTTATTTTGCCGCCGGCAAGTCCATCGCTTTTACCTGTATAGCGGCCACCCTCTGGAAGGTAATGCATGTTCGGGATAGCGCGTTCCGCTTTCTTAATGCCAAGCCGCTGGTAAAGATCGGAGTGCTGAGTTATTCGATTTATGTCTGGCAGCAAGTCTTCTTGAACCCCACCTCTGCTTCGGCTTTAAACCGTTTGCCGGTCAACCTTCTATTGGTCTCGATCGCAGCTACGTTTTCTTACCTTGGGATAGAAGTCCCCTTTCAACACTTGCGTCCGCGCTTCTCGACCTGGCTGGAAAACCGCAGGCGGGGCGTCGAGGTACAACCATCCGCATCGGCCATCTCAGCCGGCAACGTTTAGTGGGGCGTGGCCCGGCTATGGATGCTGCTGCGAATGGCTTGCCGGGATTGGAGAAATTAAACCATGTATGCTGCCGAGTGGGAGCCCGAACATGCGGAGCTCCAGAAGTGGGACAACTGGGCGAAATGGGTTTTGTTTTTACTGTTGGGCCTTTCTCTTACGGGGCGCAGCTTCGCGTACCTGGGAATTCCGCCGGCTAAACTATTCGTCGGCGACCTGACTTTGGCCGCATTCGTTGTCCTGCACCCGCGTAGTGTTTTTGATCCGTGGATCGTAGCGCTCACCAAGGGCGGACCTCTCGGCCCGGTCGCGTGGCTGCTGTTGGCATCGCTCGCTTACGGTATCTTCGAAGTGATTCGCGGTATCCTGCTGGGTTTCACTCCCCTGATCGCCACGGAGAACCTGGTTTTCAACATCTATCCCATTTACCTGTTCCTGGGGATATGGTTGGGACGCCGACAGCCTGGACTCTTATTGCGATTTGTGCAGATCTTCTCCCTTTGCTTCTGCATATACGCTCCGGCCTACATGCTTTACCTCAACAAGTTGACGATAACGATGCCGGGATCGGATGGAGTCCCCATCTTTGGCCAGCCATCGGGGGGCGGCGTCATTATCCTTGCGTTGCTCTGCCTTGATCCCAAGCCGGTTCGCTTCTGTGCCCCTATGACGATAGCCGCGGCGATGTTGCTTGCCGGGCAAGTCCGCGCGGAATGGGTGGGCATGGTTCTGGCGCTGATGATTTGGGGTATCTTGTCCAAAAAAATGACCCAAGTTGCCATGATCGGCGTAGGGATCGCGACTCTCCTGGCGATCGGTTCCCTGTTAGATATCAACATCCCAGCGCCACCGGAACGGGGAGGCAATATATCCACTCGCGAGATTGTCGCGCGAGGCCTTGCCGCCGTCGACCCCGCGCTTGCCGAGGACCTCACGGCTTCCACCAATATGGGTCTTTACAACGGCACCATCATTTGGAGAAAAAACTGGTGGCACGCCATCTGGGCCAATTCGCAGGCGAATTACACCAACTTGCTGATCGGTCCCGGCTACGGGTTCCTGCTGAAAAACCTGGTGAGCTATCTGAGGGATTTCGGCGACCTGCGAACACCACATAACATCTTCTATTACGCGCTGGGCTACAGCGGCTGGGTTGGCGTTTTGTTCTTCTTCTCCTTACAGGCTGCCTGCGGCGCATTGGTATGGCGGGTTTATAAAATCACAGGCCAGTCCTTTGGCGTTGTGATCTGGGCATCCACCCTGTTTACTGCATTCTTCGGCAATGCTTTCGAAACGCCGGCGGGCGCAATTCCGTGTTATCTGACGCTGGGGTTAATTATCGGACCCACGGTTGCGATGGCCGGGTGACCAATCGAAGCAGTTTCAGTGGGCGATGAGGCATCGTCTAAGCGGTGCCAGTTGATGGGAAACCGGGCAATCCGTTACGAAGGCATTTTTTGCATTTTTGCTGGTGAAAAAGGAGCCGACTCTTGGCAGCGTTCCGGTCAGCCAAGACTCGTAACCGGACATCGTCAGAAGAGTGCGTTGGTTGACCAAACAATTGAGAAGAGGCCGTAACTTGCGCCCACCGTCGAACGGAAACCTCATAAAGCTGTTGCAACCTGAGTCTCTCTGGACACGCCATGGTGCTTGCTCGCTCCGGTTTGAGATTCTCAAGGATCGGCTCGAACGAACGAGAAGTGCGAGCGACAAATTGCGCCACCTTTTACAATTCGGTTCCACTTTTCACTAGCCGTCATCTTCACTTCTGCCGAAGATCTCGTGGCCGGGTTGCCACCGAAGTAACCCTGTCGCGGTTACGTTAGCAGGAACATAGGTTCGGATCGGGAATGGCCCAGGCGCAACAGCTGATTTTGCGGTACTTGCAGGGTGCCCCCGGGTGACTTTCGCTTCCTGGGACGATGGAGAAACATAGAATCTTGCCAATGGGGCAGCTATAAAGGTACCAGTCCGGCAGACACTTAAGCCGGCTTGGAGCACATGGAATGTCTTCTACTGCCTGTCTTGACTCTGCCATCCTGTCGAACGCGGAAAAGCAAATGCTTCTTCGTGAACTTGCCGACGAATTCGGTTACAAACTTTATTCCAGAATGCCGACCTACATCCTCATTGACCGCCGCGGCGAATATCCGGTCACCGAGGCCGAGTGGGCTGCTCACAGCGGGGCAGCGGTAAAAGCAGTCAGCTACAGTTGGGCACCGCTTGAGGGCTTTCCTCGCGGACTCTAGGACGGCACGGAACGATGTCTCTCCCAGCTATGCGTGGCCAGTGAATCTGGACAGTATTAAGCATCATTCAACGAACCAATTGCTTACAAACCACCGTGAGAAAGCGGCAGATTCTGCAGAATCAAGAAGCAGAGACCGGCGAGCGATGATCTAATTTCTAAATGAAGCTGCAACTTAGCCTTTGGCTGGCAATTCTAGTCCTGCTTGGCCCCATTGTTCCAGTCGCGATGGCGGCAGATGCCGAGTTGGTACTGCAAGGCGGGAAAGTCTATCCGTCGCCGACTGCCAGTTCCGTCGACAATGCGATCGTGGTTATTGCGAATGGCCGGATCGTCACGGTGGGAAGACGCGGCGAGTTAAAAGTTCCGAAATCAGCGCAAGTGGTCGATTGTGCCGGCAAGATCATTGTGGCCGGGTTCTGGAATAGTCATGTGCACTTCGAGCCTGGGTGGGAAGACATTCGTCACCTGTCAGCGGACAAAGTCGAAGCGCATATGCAGGAGATGCTTACTCGATGGGGCTTCACAACGGTGTGGGATCTCGGCTCCGATCCGAGCAATACACTGGCGCTTCGGCGACGAATCGAAGCCGGAGAGATTCCCGGGCCGCGGATCTTGATGGCCGGCGACATCTTTCCCAAGAACGGCCATCCAGTCTACCTTCCTGCCGAGATGCAGTTGCCGGAGGCCGGCAGTCCGTTGGAAGCGGAACGGATGGCCCAGCAGTATATGAAGCTCGGGTTGGACGGCATCAAGCTTTTTACCGGAGCATTCATGGGCGACAAACCGGTTGTGAATATGGATACGGATATCGTCAAAGCTGCCGCAGATGTAGCTCATGCTCAGGGTAAGCCCGTCTTTGCCCATCCGCAAAATCACGCAGGCGTGGATAACGCCTTGGCTGGCGGTGTCGATGTACTGGCGCACACGATCCCGAATGAGGGTCATTACACAGCGGAGGAGTTGTCTCGCATGAAGCAACAGCACACTGCTCTGACTCCAACGTTGACGTTGTGGACAAGCGTAGTCTCAGATCCTGTCGTGGCAAACAAACTGGTCGATTCCGGCATAGAAGAGTTGCAGGAGTATTTCTCTGAAGGCGGCACGATCCTGTTTGGGACTGACGTCGGTTTCCAGACCAAGTACGACACCGCACAGGAATTTGAATTCATGGGAAGAGCGATGCCCTGGCGCGATATTCTTGCGTCGCTGACCACCAATCCGAGTGCGTTTTTCAAAAAGACAGCGATTGGCCGAGTGGAGAAAGGCGCGAACGCCGACCTGGTGGTGCTCGATGCTGATCCAGCGAGCGATGTACGGAATTTTGCAAAAGTGGCGTACACCATCAGGGGAGGAAGAATTATTTACTCCGGTCATGACAAAGCGCAGTAGTTCGCACGGTGCACTCAGGCTGTGGGTTCCCAGTTTCCGATTAAGAGTGCGCTGAGTGCGCTAAATGCACTCTACGGAATAGAAGATCTGTAGGGCAGGCGTTGCGGAATGATCTCGACGATGAAGTTCTGCAGAGAGGCAAGATCGTTTGCGGACTCCATGGGGTTGGAGTTTGACCAAGAATTCGCGAGCGGCCTGGTTCCGTTCGGACGCTTCGGGTATGCCACTTCGACCGGGACAACCCTGCGCATGTCCAACGGAGCAGGTCTCGCCGACACGCATTCGTTCGGCCGGCGAGGGGATATGCTCGCGGCCGCGCTGAGTTTACGCGCCCTTCCGATCTAAGCAAACCACATGAGAATATCTTTGAATCTTTTTACAGGCTGCGTCTCACCGAACCTACCGAGATCGGGCCTGATGTGCAGATGCTTGTCCACCCGTCGAATCAACCTGCACTCCATCACACCGTGATTCTGAACACTCGGGTGCGCATCTTCTTCTGACGCGATGCTACTGCCAGCCTTTCAGGCGATCCATTGTGAAGACCGCCGAGAATTCCATTGTCAGGAAATACCTCACTAGCGCCCAGATCGCATAAACAATATCAGACGCTGGCTGAACCCCGACCAGACGATGTGTAGATGATGATGGCCCTCCCTTGCAGTTGGAGTCTCACCGCCCACGGAGTTGTCCAGGGGGACGGCCATGGGTCCGTGCATCATTGGCCCCTGAAGGCTTGGGGCTTCCCAAGCGCTGATATCCGGGGTGAACACCGCGAACAAGCCCCTGCTGGTCAGCGATTCTGAGCAATAGAGCGGTAAGTTCGTTGCGCTCCTCCTTACTAAGGGCGGTGAGTAAAGTATCCTGATGCTCGCGCGCCACCTTGCCGATTTTCTCCAGCAATTCACCGCCAACTTTTGTCAGATGAAGGGAGTACAAGCGCCGGTCATCCGGGTTCGCTCTACGCTCGACCAACCCCCGTTTCTCCAGGTTGTCCAATATAGCCACCAGCCGGCTGGGATGGATCTGTAGCTTCGCCGCAAGCTCCTGCTGGCTCAGTCCGGACACCACCCGCAGCAATCGCAGTATCCCTACATCCGGCGGTGTGAGTTGGAGAACCAGCAATCTTTCAGCGAATTGCGACGCGGCATGCGCGCCCAGCTGGGCCAGCAGAAATGCCGGCTGCCCTTTTTCCATCTCGTGGTGATTCATATTGAAAATAATTGTTGCATACCACATTCGTTTATGTATTAAATGATTACATAATGAAAGAGACTCCCAGATTTCGCGGCCCTTCCCTAATTCTGGTGGCGACCGTTCATATCGTGATCTTTGTGGCCGGTCTAGTAGCAGCCGCGACGCTCCGGCACGGAGCACCATACGTAACCCCGTTTGCGCCGGCCGAGGAGGTGCGCTTGTTCTTCGCACAAAGTCCGACGGCGGTACGCGTGAGCAACTTCTTTCTGTTTGCCTCCGCGGTGCCTTTTGGAATCTTCGCCGTGACCACCGTCAGCCGATTGCGATTCATGGGCGTCCGTGCGGCCGGCACGAACATCACTTTCCTCGGAGGCTTGACGGCCACGATGGCGTTGATTCTTTCCGGCACGACGGGTTGGGTGCTGTCCGTGCCCGAAGTATCGGCTTCCACACAAATGGTGAAAGCGATTTTTTTTCTTTGCTTCCTGTTCGGCGGAGCCGTTTACTCAGTCGGATTTGGTCTGCTGGCTGCAGGAGTGTCCGTCACAAGCTACTTTATGGGGCTTCTTCCACGATGGATGGTGGTTCTTGGAATGCTAGTTGCCATTACAGGAGAACTATCCTCGTTCAGCCTTATCGCATACCCGGCCAACTTTTTCATTCCTGTTACGAGATACGTGGGATTGATCTGGATGGTTTCAGTCGCTGTAGCACTGACGAAAAATCACAGGGTGGTGCAGCCTGGGCATAACGGCTGAAACATTTTCCAGGATGAGGCGAGGAAGAATAAAGAAGCAGAAGCGTCATTGTTGCCCTGAGGCGGGACTTGAACCCCACGGCCTTGCGGGCTGCGGATTTTAAGTTTGCCACGAATCTATGCTAAATAAACGCTTCGTCTCCGCTTTTTCTTCCGCTCCGAGCCCTCCCGCTGCGCTAAAGTAAAAAGGCGCAAGTTTATTAAAATCAATGACTTGCTTTCCCCTCTGAGCGTTCGTCCAATTACACCTGCAGAGAGCCTTCTCACAATCCATGCTGGTGGTCAATATTGACCATCAGTCACCGGCCTAACGGAACATACTGGTTACATACCTTCAAGCTGGCCCATCGCGAGAAACTCCTCGGCCTCGCGCTGCCGTCATTCGCGCAACTGCCCTGCGAAAGAGGACACATGTGTCTTCCCGTACAACACCACGCATTTTCGTTGTCGATGACGAACCTCTCATCGCATCTACCCTCACTAGCATCCTCAACATGAGTGGCTTCTCCGCTACAGGTTTCACAATCCCGCTGGATGCGTTAGCTGCTTCGCAGTCAGACCCACCCGACTTGCTGATTTCAGATGTCGCGATGCCCAGTCTTTCAGGAGTTGACCTCGCAATACAGATGCAAGCGCAGCACCCGAGCTGCAGGATTCTCCTTTTTTCGGGGCAGACGGCAACGCTTGACGTGTTCGCGGATGCGCGCACCAGGGGCCACGATTTTCCACTGCTCCTGAAGCCTGTACCCCCCACGCTCATGCTTGCGAAAGTAGGCGCCCTGGCCAGGAAGAACCCTGCCGCGGTCTCGGCCATTGCCCCCGCAGATACACCAACCAGGCTTGCGAGTTTTATATTGCAGCAGGAAAGAGTCCTTAACTATGGGCGTAATCCTCTTTAAAGAGACGGCCAAAATCCGTAAGATCGCGTTTGTCGGCGATCACTTACCGCGCAAGTGTGGAATTGCCACGTTCACCACCGATTTGCTGTCCGCAGTACAAAGTGCGTATCCCCATAGCCAGTGCCTCTGTGTCTCAGTGAATGACATCGCTGACGGGTACGAATATCCGGAGGTGGTGCGCTTCGAGATTGAAGAGCAGGATCTACCCTCGTATTTGCGTGCCGCGGATTTCCTCAATATCAGCGACGTCGATATTGTGTGTCTGCAACATGAGTTTGGGATATTCGGTGGTCCCGCCGGCGGCCACATTCTGGCGATGTTACGCGAGTTGAAGATGCCGGTTGTAACCACGCTGCATACCATTTTGCGCGAGCCCCGAGCTGACCAGCGGCGCGCGATGGAGGAGCTGATCGCCCTGTCGACGCGCCTGGTGGTGATGGCTGATCGAGGGCGGCAAATGCTGCATGAAATCTATGGCGCCCCGCTCAGCAAAATCGATCTCATTCCGCACGGTATCGCCGATGTTGGCTTCGTAGACCCAACCTACTTCAAGGACCAGTTTCAAGTCGAAGGCCGCACGGTTCTGCTTACCTTCGGCCTGCTCTCTCCAAACAAGGGGATCGAATACGTGCTGGCTGCGCTGCCCGAAGTGTTGGCGGAGTTCCCGGACGTTGTTTATATCGTGCTGGGAGCAACCCATCCCAACGAGTTACGCAACCACGGCGAGGCGTACCGCCTGAGCCTGGAGATTCTGGCCACGCAAAACAAGTTAGAAAAGCACGTCATCTTCTGCAACCAGTTTGTAGACCCTGAGAACCTGAAAGCGTTTATGGGCGCCGCGGACCTTTACATTACACCCTATCTCAATGAGAAACAGATTACGTCAGGTACCCTGTCCTTCGCTTTCGGCTCCGGCAAAGCCATCATCTCGACACCCTACTGGCACGCTGCAGATCTGTTGGCGGAGGATCGCGGCGCACTGGTGCCATTTGCCAATGCGCCGGCAATGGCAGACGCCATCCTGCGGCTGCTGGGCGATGACACGCGACGAAATAACATGCGCAAGCAGGCATACCGCCTGGGCAGGGAAATGATCTGGCCGAACGTCGCCCAGATGTACATGCATAGCTTTGAGCTGGCGCGGCTGGAGCGCGCGCCCGTGTCGCGGAAATCACTCGCCATCAAGACCCTCGACCAGAAGCAGCGGGAATTGCCCGAGATAAAGTTGACCCATCTCTCCCGCATGACTGATTCGACGGGAGTATTCCAGCATGCCATCTTCAGTGTGCCTAACTTTAGTGAGGGGTATTGCACCGACGACAACGCGCGGGCCTTTATTCTTGCCATGCTCCTGGGAGAGTTGAGCAACGACGCGGAATGCGACCGCGATCTCGCCAGCACCAGCGCCGCCTTCCTGCAATACGCGTTCGACCCGCTTAGTGGACGCTTTCATAACCATATGAGCTTCGATCGCCGCTGGCTGGACGAACGAGGTTCGGAGGACAGCCACGGCCGGGCCTTATGGGCATTGGGCGTGGGCGTGGGCCGTTCCCAACTACGCAATTTTCAAATGATGGCCGGGCAACTGTTCGCGCGCGCTTTACCCGCGTTCAACGAGTTCAGTTCCCCGCGCGCCTGGGCATTCGGACTGCTCGGCATCCATGAATATCTGCGCCGCTTAAGCGGCGACAGCCAGGTGAACCAGGTGCGAGAAACCCTCACGTCGCGCCTGATGGGACTCTATGATCACCATGCGCACGCCGACTGGCACTGGTTTGAAGAAGAACTCTCGTACGACAATGCCCGGCTTTCCCATGCGCTGATCGTGAACGGCCGGGCTAGCGGGCAGCAGGATGTTCTCGAGCGCGGACTGGAGACGCTGCTCTGGCTGACCAGTCAACAGACAACCGAGAAAGGGCACCTGCGGCCGATTGGCAGCAACGGCTTTTACCATCGGGGCGGTGCACGGGCCAACTTCGATCAGCAGCCGATCGAGGCACAGGCCACGGTGGCGGCCTGTTTGGCAGCCCATCGCGCGACCGGGGACCTGCACTGGTACGAAAAGGCGCAGAACGCGTTCGACTGGTTCATCGGCGGCAATGACCTGGGTCTCGAACTCTATGTCCCGGAGACGGGGGGCTGCCGTGACGGATTGCACATTGACCGGGTGAACGGAAACCAGGGGGCCGAGTCGACGCTGGCCTTCTTGCTTTCCCTGGTAGAAATGCGGCAGGCACAGAACATGCTTGCCAGTTTCAAGCACCCGGTTACGGCTGAGGAATTTCCGTTGCTTCCAGCGCTCTCCACAACAACCACTCATTCTTAGCATCGACAGAATATAGGCAGGCATGGAATTCGGAACAGCACTCGCAATGCCGTTGAAGCGCTCCACAACCATTCTCAGGCCCGATCCATCCCGGGTTCTTTTGCGGCAGTTCGATCCAGGTGACGGACAGCGGATCCGGGGCATTATCGACAGAATTGCGGCCATACCCGAAGAACACGTGGAACCGCTGCTCGAAAAAGTCTATGAGGACTTTGCCGGCCGCCACTTGAATTTGCCGCAACGCTTTCTCGCGCGCTTTGAACAGGTGCGCACTCTACTTCCCGTGCAGGCCGAGTTCTCTGGTCACCGGCGCCTGCTGATCGGTTCTTTTTTTCTGGCGGAGTACGCGCTGGAATCTGCCGCACTCTTCAGTCCATCGATGGTGCCTCATCCTGACCAGACCGGCCTGCCGGAAGGCGCGATGCGCTTCGTGCTGAGTTTGCGCGCAACCGGCGAGGGACACATCTCCTCGATTACTTTCCGCTGCGGGATTGTGTATCGCGATCTTCGGATCGAGGTTGAATCCGCTGCGGGTTTGCTGACCGAACCTCAGCAGATTGCCAACACGGTCTATGAGGGTCCCCTGTTCCAACGAAAGCTTCGGGAGCTCGGATTGCAGAGCGGCTATACCGAGAGAGTGCTCAAGCGTTTGGGGAGCTCGTTTGGGTTGAATCGGCTGGAGGAGGTGCTGAACGCGGAATTGGACAACTCGGGGCAGGCCTCCGGTGAAGATGCGCTGCGCGCGCAAAGTATCTGGATGCTGGCCAAGTCCAATTACGAAGTTCAGTTTGATCCGGAACAGAATCTCTCCGAGCGCATCCTCTTCCCGTCCACTCCTTCGCAGCGCAATGGAATCGAAGATGCGCGGTTTGTCCGTTTCCACAATGATGACGGCTCGTATGCCTACTATGCGACTTTTACCGCGTATGACGGCAGGGTGATTATGCCCGAGTTGCTCGAAACCGCTGACTTCTCGCGCTTTCGATTTATTTCGTTGAACGGGCCAGAAGCGGAGAACAAAGGCATGGCGCTGTTCCCACGCAAGGTGAACGGGACATACTTCATGCTGTCGCGGCAGGATAACGAGAACATTTTCCTCATGCACTCCGATAACGTGCACTTTTGGAACGTACGGCGGCTGTTGCTGAAGCCCCGCTTTCCCTGGGAGTTGGTGCAGATTGGCAATTGCGGATCGCCCATCGAGACCGATGCCGGCTGGCTCGTTCTGAGCCATGGAGTCGGGCCTATGCGCCAGTACTGCATCGGAGCCTTTCTGCTCGATCTCACGCAGCCCTCGAAGGTCATCGGACGGCTGCGGGAACCGATGATGACGCCTGACCCAGGTGAGCGAGAGGGATATGTTCCCAATGTTGTATATTCCTGCGGCGCGTTGTTACATCAGGGGCACCTTATCATCCCTTATGGTCTCGCCGATCACGCTACCGGCTTTGCCACGGTCGA
Source organism: uncultured Acidobacteriaceae bacterium (assembly GCA_963743365.1). GTDB lineage: Bacteria > Acidobacteriota > Terriglobia > Terriglobales > Acidobacteriaceae > PALSA-350. The sequence continues at coordinate 44,098 of CAVUQE010000001.1, read as the reverse complement.
ACTCGGGGATGTGTTAGCCGCGATGTCCTAGGCCTTGTATGCATGCGAAGCGAAGAATAGCAATCCTATCCCCGGTGGCCTGGCGAACGCCCCCGCGCCACTATGGCGCCTGGGAGACGGTAGCCGGCAATATCGCCGAGGGCCTCGTCGCCCGCGGATGGCAGGTGACGCTTTTTGCCACGGCGGACTCGATCACCAGCGGCCGCCTGCACTCGGTAGTGAGCCGGGGATATGAAGAAGACCCCTCGATCGATCCAAAGGTGGCGGAATATCTTCACATCGCCGAGGCGTTTGCGTGTGCTGGGGAGTTTGACCTGATCCACAGCCACTATGACTTCATGGCGTTAGGCTACGCGCGATTGGTCAAGACGCCGGTCCTGACTACGATCCACGGCTTTTCCTCGCCCCGTATCATGCCGGTGTATGAAAAACACCGCAAAGGGTATTTCGTATCTATCAGCGACGCAGATCGCGCGCCCGAGCTAGCCTACTTGGCGACGGTTTACAACGGAATCGACCTCACGCTTTATCCGCCGCGAACAGGCCGCGGTGAGGACCTTATCTTCATCGGCCGTATTCACCCGGACAAAGGCGTACACCTTGCGATCCAGGTGGCAAAGCGGAGCGGGCGGCGATTGCTCATAGGCGGCATCCTGCAGGATGCCGCCTATTTCCGCGACGAAGTGCAACCCCACCTGGATGACAAGCAGATCTGCTACCTGGGGCCGGTGAATGTGGAGCAGAAAAATACACTGTTTGCCGGAGCGTTTGCCTTGCTCCACCTGAACACCATTCCAGAGCGCTTTGGCCTGGTGCTGGCGGAGGCCAATGCAGCGGGCGTTCCGGTCATCGCGATGGACCTTGGCTCCTGTCGAGAAGTAATCGCTCACAGTATCACGGGTTTTCTGGTCGCGGGCGTGGGCGAAGCCGTTTCAGCGCTGGATCAAGTTCCTACGATTGAAGATGCGGATTGTTCCACGAGAGCGAAAGACAAGTTCTCAATCGCAACTATGGTAGAGTCATATGAGCGGGTGTACGCTCAGATCTTTGCCTTATCAGGCGCCTAGTATACCCAGTAAAGAGCGGCTGCAGAAGCCACATTAAGAACTTAATCTGATGGCTGCGTAGCAATAGTACCTGCGGAAACAGTTGACGCAACGAACCGGCTTCAAGGTGAACAAGCGCAGCCAGCGGTCCATGGGGCCCACCTCGGCGGGACTGAACTCAATCGAGCTACAAAGAGGGCAAACCCTGCAGCGAAGGAGCAGCCTTGGTGCGAAGCTCGGCCAGTGCATCTCCGAAGCACTCATTCGTATACCCCTCCTTATGGCAATTAAAGCTATTTCACTGCTACGAGAATGGCCTCTTTGTCGTCGAGCAGGATTGTGCTGCCGCTAGTTCCGCCTGCAAAGTCCTCTACTGGCTGTTCTCCGTTTGCTTCTGCCCAAACCGGTGGCAGGTAGTGGGGCTTTTTAAGCGGGCGTGCGAGGTGTTTCTTCACATCAGATTTCTGCGAGAAGGTCATAAAGGCTCCGATGGTCCTACTGCTTGCGTTCGTAGTGCTCGTCTGGAACGACTGCGCTCAAAAAGCTGGGGGCGAGGAGGGGAAGGCTCTATCAATAAGCATACGCTTTAAAGCGGGGCTCTGCGGCGGAGGCCGAACGTGACATATCCTGAGATTTCGTCGCAAAGACTGCGCGCTTCTGCTTTTGATGGGGGGGGTTTTCGCCTATGCCTCAATTTTGGGCCGCTTCAAACACGGCGGTGAGGGCGGACACCGTTAGAGAGGGTTGGGGTGACGGCAAGGCATGCAACTTGGGCGCTAGCAGGCTGCGGAGACACTACAGATGCAACCTCCGTTCGCCCGTGATCTGATCATTGTGGTGGGTCAGATTAGTCGTGCAGAATCACATTCAGCAGCGATTTGTGAACCACGATGCGGCCGTTGTACTGAATAAAGCCGAGACTGCGAAACCGGTTCATGAAAAAGCTGACGCGCGAGCGCGTGGTGCCGATCATCTCCGCCAGTGCTTCCTGGGTGATCTTCGGAATGGGGGTTTGCACTTCCTCTCCCCTGTGTTCACCGAATTGGGCCATCAACAACAGGATCCGCGCCAGGCGTTTCTCGCTGGAGTTGAACAGCTGATCGACCAGATCCGCCTGAGTTCGCATGCTGCGGGCGAGCAAGAACTTGAGGAAAAGATCGGAGAAGGCGTGCTCCTCATGCAGCACGCGGATCATCTCCATGCGGTCGATCTTCAGCGCCGTACAGCTAATGATCGCCGTGGCGGTCGCCAAGCGAAGCCCGACCACGCCGGCAATCGATTCCTCACCAATGAATTCGCCTTGGGATAGGAGGGTGATCGTCGCCTCTTTGCCGTTCCTCGAGGTGACCGTGAGCTTGGCCCGACCTGACTGAAGATAGAAGATGGAGTCCGCAGGGCTTCCCTGGCAAAAAAAAGCCTGCTTTGCTCGCAGCCGCACGATCCGCCGCCCCAACCCGGCGTTTGCCAGAAACAGGGCCAGGTCGAATGCGGTCTTCTTTGCCTCGGCCATGGTACCGACCTTTCCGGAAGCGTCTCGCGCGAGGGTGACGCTTCCGCGAATCAAATGAGCAACATCGGGGCTTTCATCCATAGTACAACCACCCTCAGCAACGCTGAGGTTTGGCTCCGCCCCTTTTGAGACATCTTGGTCCTGTAGGCAATAGCGAACTCACCGCGATCCAAAGAAATCGGCCCTATTTGAGCAAAACCGCACAGAATCGCTTACTGGGTGATGGCATGCTGTTCTCGCAGCATCCTGCATGCCAAGGTGAAAGCCTGAAGCATAGTTAACCGCAAATTGCGAATGTCTGAATTGAAACATGACGAATTTGACCCGGCAGCCTTTCTCGCTAAGGCGGGTCTTGGCCGGCGCATTGTCGAATTAAGACCGAAGCACGTTTTCTTTTCCCAGGGAACTCAGGCCGACTCTGTTTTCTACCTGCAAAAGGGCCGCGCCAGGGTCACCGTGGTTTCCCAACGAGGGAAAGAAGCGACCATCACGCTTCTCTCCGCCGGTGACTTCATTGGGGAGGAGTCCATCGCTGGGGCAGTTGGCCCTCGCCTCGCGACCGTCACAGCCATCACGACTTGCAGGGCGCTCAGGATTGAGCGGGCGGAGATGATTCGCGTAATGCACGAAGAGCACGCCTTCTCCGATCTTTTCCTCAGGTTCTTGCTTGCCCGCAGCATGCAAACCCAGGCGGACCTGGTCGATCAGCTGTTCAACTCAAGTGAGAAGCGCCTGGCGCGGATCCTTTTGCTGATGGCGGAGTTCGGCGAACCGGGAGAACCAGAAACGCTGATCCCGCAGATCTCGCAGGAGACCCTGGCGGAGATGATTGGCGTCACCCGCTCCCGCGTAAGCTTCTTCATGAACCGCTTCCGCAAAATGGGCTTCATTGCCTACAACGGCCGCATACAAGTGCACAAGTCCCTGCTCAACGTGATTCTGCTCGACCAATTCCCCAAACAAAACGCGGAAAAGCCGCCCATCCTGGGCACGCCCAAGGCCCTTCGTTGAGCCAGAGACTGGCCCCGGCCTTGAGCGAAACGGAGCAGATCCATCATCCTCGGAGTGTCACCGTCAGTGTCCTTTCCGTGGTCAACGACCAGATGCAACTACCAAGCAAATGCGGAGAGCCAAAAGGCTTTCGGTAGTCAGACCGCGTCTCGCAATGAGCCAATCCAATAGAACAAGTACTCGACTGTACACAGCAAACGCAATCGACATGCTGAATCCGAGTTAACGCTGAGAACCCTGAGAACCTATGCTCGTCTGCATTTTGTTGATTGTAAGGTGGCCCTTTTTGCTGGCCGGATGCGCCTTAGTAAGTGAAGGCGATTCATGAGACGCCTTCCACAAGGAGAAGCGTCATGCACATCGAAAAGAAATCTCTCTTCAGCAAGAAGACCGCAACCGCATCCAAAGCTAACTGCGCACACTCACGCAGTGTGGACCTCAGCAAGCCTGCTCCCGTACGCGTAGAGACTTGCATGAGGGCTTCCGGGGATTCGCGCGTAAAGTACATGTAGCAGCCAAAGGAGTTCGGGATGTGGATCATTGCAAATCCCTCCGCGCTTCTTCGGCCAACTTGTCGAGGTAGGACTCGGTGATGTCCAACTCACGCGCAACAGCCACCTCTACAGGTACCGGAGGATTTGCACTGTTCGCGGACATTGCGCGAAATTGATCTATCTAATTGATTTTACTGGTGCCCAGACCTCGGTAATCACCCAAAACCGGCCATAGATAATCACTTCAAAACCGGCCATACAGAGGCGGTCTAAGACATTCGCGCTGACGAGGGAAATTAGCCTCAGTTGGCATGGGTAATGTCTTGGAAAAAACGAAGCAGGAGCAGGTGATTGCGCTGGGACGTCTTGGTTGGTCCCTACGCAGGATCGAGGCAGCGACGGGAGTTCGTCGCGAGACCGCTGGCGGCTACTTGCGGTCTGCTGGGATAGCGATACGCACTCCAGGAGGTTGGGGGCGGAAGGCTCCAGCAAAACCGGCCAATGAGGTGATCACCGGCTTTTTGCCATCCAGGTCTGCGGAAAATGCAAAACCGGCCAACGACGTGATTACCGGCTTTTTGCCGGAAGTTGGACCGCCGGAGCAGCGTGGCAAGCGTTCACCCGGAGCCAGTGAAGCGTATCGGGAGCTGATCGAGCTGGAGCTGTCGCGGGGTCGCAACGCGATGGGTATCTGGCAGGACTTGGTCGATCAGCACGGCTACAGCAGCAGCTATCAGAGCGTTCAGCGGTTCGTACTGAAGCTGCGCGGAGCAGTATCACCGGAAGCGCGAGTGATCATCGAGACGCGACCAGGGGAAGAGGCTCAGGTCGATTACGGCACCGGACCGATGGTGCGTGATCCGGACAGGGGTAAGTATCGGCGCACGCGGCTGTTTGTCATGACCCTGGGATGCAGCCGCAAGTGCGTCCGTCTGCTGGTCTTCCGATCGAGTGCGCGTGTGTGGGCCGAGTTGCATGAAAAGGCGTTCCGCCGGCTTGGCGGCGCACCACGAGTGGTGGTGCTGGACAATCTTCGCGAGGGCGTGTTGTCAGCGGACTTCTACGATCCAGCTGTAAACCCCTTGTATCGCGATGCTCTGGCCCACTATGGCGTAACGGCGTTGCCGTGCAAAGTGCGCGATCCGGATCGAAAGGGCAAAGTCGAATCCGGGGTGGCGCATGCGCAGAAGACACCGCTGAAGGGCAAGAAGTTCGAGAGCCTGGAAGAAGCGCAAGCGTATCTGGATCACTGGGAACAGAACTGGGCCGACAAGCGCATCCATGGCCGCACCAAGCGGCAGGTGGCGGCGATGTTCGCCGAAGAGAAGCCGTTCTTGCAGCCGCTGCCGCTGGAGCCGTTCCGTTATTACCAGTATGGCGAGCGGACGGTTCATCTGGATGGTTGCGTGGAGGTGGAGGCGGCTTACTACGGAGCACCGCCGGGCTGGATCGGGCGCAAGGTCAAGGTGCAGTGGGACGCGATGTTCGTGCGTCTGCTCGATCCCCGCACGGGTGAGTTACTGCGCGAGCATCTGAGTGGCAAGCGTGGCGCGCATCGTATCCGTGCCGCGGATCGTCCGCGTCGCACACCGCCACAGTTGCTTCAACTGCTGGCGCGTGGGCACAAGGCAGGAGCCAGCATCGGCGCTGTTTGCGACGCCATCCATGCTCGCCAGGGCGAACTCGGCATGCGCCGCATCCAAGGCGTTCTCCAACTGGCGAAGCAATATGGCTCAGCGGCTTGCGAGGATGCCTGTGCGGCGGCGCTGGAAATGCGTGTGGCGGAGTATCGCTTCGTGCGCCGCTATCTGGAGCGCCATCCCCAGGCTCCTGTCAGCCTGAAGCAAGTCGATCCACTGATCCGCGAACTGACGCAGTATCGCGACCTGATTCAACAACGCATCCACTTCGAGGAACCCCAACCATGAACCCGATCGAACTCAATCGCTCCCTTGTGCAACTGCGTCTGAGCGGTATGGCCGCCGTGCTCCAGACGCGCCTGCTGCAAGCTCAATCCGAGGCTATGGCTCCCATCGATCTGATCTCTGTGCTGGTCTCAGATGAACTTGCCTGTCGCAGCAAAAGACTGCTGGAGCGGCGCCACAAGCAGGCCCAGTTCCGTGACCCAAATAAGCTGCTGGATAACTTCGACTTCCAGTTCAATCCAAAGATGAACCGCAGCCTGGTCTTCGACCTGGCTACGGCGGCATGGATTGGACGGCGGGAGGACGCACTGTTCCTTGGACCGAGCGGAAGCGGCAAGAGTCACTGCGCCCAAGCCATCGGGCAAGCAGTCATCCAGCAAGGCTATCGCGTGTTGTATCGCGAAGCGCACATCCTGCTGGAGGAGTTGGCAGACGCCACACTGGACGGCAACCGCAAGCAACATGTGGAACTGCTAACCACCGTGCCTCTGCTCATCATCGATGACCTGGGAATGCGCAAGCTGCCGCTGACTGCCGCCGAGGAGCTGCTGGAAATCATCATGCGACGCTACGAGCGAGCCAGCACGCTGATTACATCGAATAGACCGGTGGAAGACTGGGGAAAACTGCTCGGCGACAGTGCCGCCGTCTCCGCCATGCTGGATCGTCTTCTGCACCACGGACACGTTCTCAAATGCGGCCCACGCAGTTGGCGAACCAAGACCGGCAGCTCGGGAGAAGGCCAATGACAACAGCAATGGCAAAAACAAAAGCAATAAGGATGCCGGGCAAAGAACGCCCGGCGGCGTCGCGACTCGGGATCCAAGGGCCTCCTACGCCGGAGCTTCACCAAAAGAATCTGGCCAAAAACACGAAACCCTCTAACAGTCCGCCCATCAGGCCAACTGCAGAGGGTCTCGATTACCGATTCCTTCGGAGCCAACCCCGTGTCATCGGCTATGGATCACTCTGCAAGGCGCGACCCTGGCAGAGCCAAACCACAATAACAAACACCACTTCGCGGGCTCAATCCTAAACCTTGCATTCGCACCGGTAGCAAGGTACAACAATCACGTCTTACGCCAATCCCGTTGGCCGGTTTTGAACTGATAACGTATGGCCGGTTTTGAGGTGATAACCGAGGCCCAGAGGGGGACTTGAACCCCCACGGCCTTGCGGCGTGCGGATTTAAGTGCGATTTTGGCTGATTTGCATGGGGTCGCACGGATACGAATATTGCTGCATAACCCTTTTATCTACAGCATTTATGCTCAAAGGAGTGGTCGCACAGAATCGCACGAAAATGCGCAGAATTAAAGGTACAAAGTGTAGTGCACCCCAAAAGTGAGACACGAGGAGCGCGGAAAAATGGGTGACATTTATCGGCCATAATGGAGCAGGCCGATGAAGAAGAAGGCGAGAAAATACAGCGTAGATTTCAAGCAAGAAGCGGTGCGTCGGATGGCCCAGGCTACAACGATCGTCGGTCTGGCCAAGCAGCTAGGCGTTCGGCGGAAGTTGCTCTACCAGTGGCGAGACCAATTTCAGGCAGAAGGTAGGGCGGGGCTAGAGCGACGCAGAGGGCGGCCGCCAGGGAGCAAGTCACAGACGATTTCGCCGCCAGCGCCCAGTCCAGCCGAGTTGCGGATTGCTGAACTGGAACGGCTGCTAGGCCGCAAGCAGCTGGAGGTGGATTTTTTAAAGCGAGCCTTCGAACAAGTCAGGGGAGTGACGTCGAATCGTACCAGCGATGGCGGCAAGGAGTCTATCGCAGCATCGAGGTCTCGCTCTCGTTCGAAGGATTAGGACTGACCGTGGTACAGCAATGCCAGCTAGCCGAGGTAAGCCGAGCGGGCTACTATCGCTATTTGCAGCAGACTGCGCCAGAACAGGCCGATTTGTTGCTGCGCGCTCGTTTGCAAGAGTTGGCGGTCGCGCATCATCGTCTTCGAGGCTATCGAATGTTGACCGCTTTGCTGCGACGTGAGGGCCATTTGGTCAATCACAAGCGTGTACTGCGCTTGATGCGAGAAGACAACCTGCTTAGCTTGCGCCGGAAGAAGTACGTGTTTACGACTGATTCGGCGCATACCTTGCCGATTTACCCGAACCTAGCCCGACATGTGAAATTAACGGGGCTGAACCAGCTGTGGGTGGCCGACATTACCTTCATCCGCCTTCGTAACGAGTTCATCTACCTTGCGGTAGTTCTGGATGCTTACTCGCGCCGTGTTATCGGCTGGGATCTGGCACGTACGTTGCAGGCCGAGCTGGCGGTTCGCGCTCTAGAGATGGCACTCAGCCAGCGTAGCTGGAAAGCCGAGGGGCTGATCCACCACACCGATCGCGGCGTACAGTATGCATCGACTGATTACACTGACCTGCTGGAGCAGAATGAGATTCAAATCAGCATGAGCCGACGCGGCAACCCATACGACAACGCACGCGCCGAGCGATTCATGCGAACGCTCAAAGAGGAGGAAGTACACGGAGCCAACTATAGGGATTTAGAAGACGCACGCAGTCGAATTGGTGAGTTTCTGGAGCAGGTGTATAACCGGCAAAGACTACATTCCGCGTTACGATACCTAACACCGGAAGAGTTCGAGCAGGCCAGCCAAGCCCGCGGAAGTGACGGCGCTGATGGAAGCGGTGGAAAACCAAAAACAGGTTTCCCACCGCTCCCACAGGCCTTGGAAATCCCTCCGGGATTCCCACACTCCCACGGCCCGGCTACTGCTAATTGATGACGAAACACAAAACCGGCCGAAGTGTCACCGAATTCTTCGGCTCCCGGCGTGTCTCAGCTTAGGGGTGCAGTCCAAAGTGGCACCAAAAGTGGCACTGCTTACGTCCGGTATTTGCGAGCAAGGAACTGCAAACCCGGCCGATCATCGGTCAGTGAAGGTCTTCATCGCCATGGAGTGTCTTGAGGGCATGACGTTGAATCATCTCGTTGCCGGCAAACCTTTGGAGACGGAGGTGCTTTGGAGCGACGCGCCGATTGAATGTACCTGACTCTCAGATCCGCTGCGACGAGACTGCGGTTTGCCACTTGCCGCATTCTTTTGTGTGGTCAAGATATCTTCGCCACCTCGATTTTCGACACTGGGATGAGCTTGGGCCAATAGGACCAGTCGGCTGAACGTGAAGTTCAGCTATTGAAACCCATCAGGGCCTCAATTCCGCCGTGACAGCCAATCTTAAACGAGTAATGCATTGAAATCAGGCGCAACGGATGGGCTCCTTATCGCGCTTGTGGATACCCTTAGCAACCGTTATTGTGTCCTTAACGTGTCGACCGGTAGATTTTGCCCAAACTTCTGCCTTTGGGCAGAGGTCGGTGCGCATATGGCATGTCGCCACTGTTATGACCTTAATATGCCCATGAATGTGGTCATGATTTGTGCCCTATAGACTTTGCCCACGACCTCCACTTCCTTATCGGAGTCGATGGTCTTCGCAACTGATTGGTCCATCAACGGATCATACTTCACTTACGCTGGATTCCATCCATCCCCGCGAGCTCCCGCCCTAAAATTGACTAGCCCCGAACTCCATTCGCCGCAACTCCCCGCCAGCGTCACTGAGGAATCTTCCACGATGTTCGACAACCTATTGGCCTGTAGTTGCTCCTACAATTGGTCTGTGTCAAAGTCACGTCCCTCACAAACACGACACGAAAGGCAGTGTTTCTGATCGAGATCCCCAAAGGATCACGCATGTATGCGCCACACAGTGTCCATGTAGAAGTCACCGAACACCATCTTACCTGGATGCACACGCAAAACCGCGCAGCGCTGTTGCCTGTCAATGTAGTTACCGTTTGACTCGATAGAGATATCCACCCGATACCAGCCAGGTTGAATCTCAAGAACGGGACAGTAGAAGTCAACTTCACCGGAACCCGCTGTGACTCGCAGTTGCGAGTCCGATATAGCTGTCGAGAGTTGGGCGCAAAGGTAACCACTGGGCCAGTAAATCAAGACATTGAAAACGACATTCTCTAGGGTGGCTTGAGCGCGAAAGCCGAAGTGAGCAACCATAGGGTATCCGGTACGGGGAGGCTCGTGCGACTCGGTCGAAGTGAATGAGATGTGCGAACACACTGCCGACGTTTGGCGAGGATCATGGTTTAGACGATAGTTTTTCTCTCCGCCCATCGCCATCTGCTGGTAGTGATCAACGACGTCGGTAGGGGTGCCCGTCATAACCACCTGCCCATGATGGAGCAAGATCGCGCGATCGCATAGCCTCAGAATTGCGCCGAGATCGTGAGAAATCAAGACTATCGTCCGTCCGGTTTCTCGTAGCTGGCTAAGGAGATCCAGACACTTCGCCTGGAAGACAACGTCTCCAACTGCGAGGACCTCGTCCAAAAGCAGAATGTCAGGATCGAGATGCGCGGCGATCGAAAAACCCAGCCTTACATACATCCCTGACGAGTAGCGCTTTACGGGAACATCAATATATTCCCGTATGCCAGCAAACTCGACAATGCTGTCTGCCTTGCGAATAATCTCCGAACGGGTCATTCCGAGCATTGATCCGTTCAGAAAGATGTTCTCGCGTCCGGTCAGTTCCGGATGGAACCCGGAGCCAACTTCGACTAAGGCCGAAAGGCGGCCCCGAATCCTGATCTCGCCCGACGTAGGAGCGGTGATTCTGGACAAGAGCTTCAAGAGCGTACTCTTGCCGGCCCCATTGTTTCCGACGATGCCAAGAGATTCCCCTTCTGCTACCTCGAAGCTGATATCACGCAAGGCCCACATTTCCTTCGATCCGCTACCCGGAAAAGAGACTTCAGGCCAGCCCAGTGAACGGTTGCGGCTGCCGCTCTGGATGAAATACCGCTTCGAAACATGGTCTAGTTTGATATCAAACATGGCAACGAGATCGCGCTCAAATTATGTCGGACATAGTTGCGTCGGTGGCTTTGAAATAACCGTAGGCTAACGCAAGAAAGCACAGCGTGATTGTGCCGGAGGTGATGAGCATGGGGACATCCGGGGCCGAGCCGCGCAAGACAACACGCCGGAAGTTTTCGATAAGGCTTGCGACAGGATTCAGCAAGTACAGATTCCGAAATCGAGCTGGAATCAAATCGACAGAATAGACTACCGGTGTAGCAAACATTCCTATCTGCAAGATCACCGGCAACGCAGCTCCGGCGTCGCGGAAGCGAACCTGAACACAGGATAGGAATAGAGCAGTGGCCGATGTGAAGGCGAGGAGTATACAGAAAACGGGTATAGCATAAAGAGTTTTCCAGCTAGGCGAAATGCGATAGTACACCATCAGCGCACTCAGAATGGACCAGGCAATCGCAAAATCCACGAGTGCGGCAAACACGTAGGAAAGCGGAATGATCTCCCTAGGGAAATGCACTTTTGTGAGCAGGCTTGAATAGCTGACTAAGCCGTTGATAGCATTGCTGACTGCACCCGAGAAGAAGATCCATGGTAGCAGCGCAGAAAACACGAACAGTGGATATGGCATCCCTTCGCTCTTGACTCTTGCCACTCGAGAGAAGACGAGTGTGTAGATCACCATCATGGCCAATGGCTGCAATGCAGCCCAGATCCAACCTAATATGGACTGCTTGTAACGAACCGCAAGCCTAAAGACCGTAAGCGTATACAGCAAATCTCGATAGCCGACCAGGGTTTTAATCCCAGAGATAATTGTTCCAAGAGAAAATGATGGAGAGCGAATTATTGTCAAGGAGCGGGGAATTACAACGCGTGAGCCAAGAAGCGGGTGCTTGCGCTCGAGCAAAGGGGTCATTGATTCCCACGCCACAGTGCGCTCTCCCGCGGTACTCCAATGATCGCGGAGTTCCGGACTTTCGCTTCCATCGCTGACCGCTGGGCGTACCGGCTCCATATTGGTTTCGGGGTACAAAGATATCACGACTCACAAATTCCGGTCTAAACAACTCCAGCCTGGCAATATTTGCCTTGCCTCAGCAAACAGATCGCCGTCACGCGTCTTTGACCCCAGCTCCGCCAACGCATGCACTGAGAGAGCTTCCTTTTTCAATGCGATGTAGGGCGTCCCTTAGTTGTTCGGCTATCAGTTCCACGGCCGGTTCGCGCAGCATCTCCATATGAGCCGCGATGTTCACGGTGCAGACTCTTACTCCGGATAGAGATCTGGCGCCCCAACCCATCTCATGATCTTTCACTTTGAAATATGGCTGCTTGGGTCTCTTGAATAGGAGCACAGGAGCACGAAATTGCTTGGGTTGAAACTCTTTTCCCGGCCAGACCGCCTTCGTCCATGGGCTGAATGGCTCCGTTTCGTGAAGAAGTACCCGGCGCAAACGGGCCCTGACCGCCCGCGTGTAATGGGAGACCTGCGCCAAAGGCGGCAATTTAGAAAGATACTGACGGCCAACGCGGAAGGCCTCGAGACGCGCAAGCCATCGAACATCACTATACTGCAAAACGAAGGTATCAATGATGCCGAGAAATCCGACGTCATGTCCCTGGGCCTCCAGATCAAGCACCATTTGTTCGGCAATATGCACTCCGTTGCACATACCAACCAGAAAATACGGCCCTTTCGGCTGAATAACCCGCATTGCGGCGATATATTCACGTGCGATGGCCCGCAACTCTTCAATGCTGAACGGGACAATAGGACATGCGGGAGCGTGAACCTGGAGCTTGTAGAAAGGTTGTTCGGCTCCCATATGGCGAGCCAAGAGACCGTAACCCAGAGCGTCCACGCCTGACTGCACGATCGCGAATAATGGGAACCCGCAACGACCTGCACTGATCTCCATCAGCAGAGGATCTGGGCTCCACGCTGTGCCTTGACGTATCACTTCTGCGAAGGACTCGATAGTCGAACCGCGAAACAGCGCCGAAAGGGGGACCTTGCGACCGACCACCTTCTCGACTTCTGAAACCATGCGAGCAGCCAGCAACGAGTGACCACCCAGATCGAAGAAGTCGTCGCGGATTCCGATCCCCGAAAAACCCAGCACCCGCTCCCAGATCCGCGCCACTATTTGTTCCAAAGCATCAAGCGATTCGACTTCTTTTTCCCGATAAGAATCTGATAGCTCTCGATTGGCACGATTTGCTGGTCGATGACTCGGAGTGTGCACGCTATGTGCAGCCACATCTCCTTGCCCTTCCAACAGTGAAGTGAGCCTAGAGATACGCAGCTCGGGCTGCTCCGCAACTGCGCCTAGCAGAGTCAAGTAGTGATCCAGCATTTTCGCCATTCTTGCGTAGTCGAAAAGCGGAGTCGCGTACTCGACTCGCAGCCACCAACGCTCCTCCGCATCCTCGATGAACTCCACCGACAAGTCGAAAACGGAGGTGCTGCTGTTGAGAATGTACGGACTGGCGAAAACGTCGCCGAATTTCGGAAGTTCCCAGGCCCTAACGGCCGAGAACATGACCTGAACTACAGGACTGTAACTCAGCGAACGCGGCGGATTCAGCTCTTCCACCAGCTTCTCAAAGGGAAGGTCGGCATGGGCGAAGGCGTCGAGAGCGACTTCGCGTTCCTGGAGAAGCAGATCGCTAAAGCGCGGATCGCCAGAGAGATCGGTTCGCAGTACCAGAGTATTTACGAAAAACCCTATAAGGTCTTCGAGTTCGATGTTGTTACGGCCCGCAACCGGAACGCCTACTAAAATATCGTCGGACGCAGTGTAGTATCGAAGAAGTGTTTTAAACACGGCGAGCATCACGATGAACAGTGTTGCCCGCCGGGACTGGCCAAAAACTGCAAGATCGTGGACGATTTCCTTAGGAATCGGTATTACCTGGCTGGCACCCTCATAGGTCTGCTCGGGAGGTCGAACCCGATCGGCTGGCACATGCAGAAACGCGGGTGCGCCTGTAAGCTTTTGTTTCCAGTATCGCGCCTGGGTGGCAATGAGATCATCCGCAATCCACTCCCGCTGCCACTTTGCGTAGTCACCGTACTGAATAGGCAGGCCGGCTAGGGATGCACGTTTTCCGCCGGAGCATTGACCGTAGAGAGCAGCCAATTCGCGGACAAATATTCCTAGCGACCAACCGTCGCATATTATGTGGTGCATGGTGCAGAGCAGAATATGCTCATCAGCGGCCAGGCGAATCAGTTTCAGTCGCAGAAGTGGGCCGGCTGCAAGATTGAACGAGACCCGAGCCGCTGCCATTCCTATCTTGTGCGCCTCCGACTGGCGGTCGCTACTCGCTATCCCGGCCAGATCGAGGAGGGGTATTTCGATCGCAGAATCCGCCGCCACCACTTGAACGGGGTGACCTGAGCTGATTTCGAAGCTGGTACGCAGAATCTCGTGCCGCTGGATCAACTCCCGGGCGCTCAACTCGAGCGCACCCGTATTGAGGTTCCCTTGCAGACGAAAACCAAAAGAGACGTTATAGGCTGGATTTCCGGGATAGAGCAGGTCTAGAAACCACAAGCGTTGTTGCGCCAGAGACAATGGAAATACTCGCCTCTGCTCCTGGCTGAGGAGGGTGACAAGTAACTCTTTCTGCTCTAACGCAAGTAGATTGGGGGACACTTCTGTCATTGATCGGTTGTGTCTGGGGGGAGGGAAGAAAATCGAACCGCGTTCAACACGGCATCCCAGGCGAGTTCAGACGCGTAGACTGACAAATCCGCCAATGGCGGGTTATCAGTCTCGCAAACTGCCGTCGAGACCGCAAACAGCGTATCACCGTCACGCGCAGTGTGCAACGGCTGAATCGCTCGGGCCATAGAAGAATGCGTCTCGATGGCCAACCGCTGAAGGTGGATCTGGTCGAGCACGCGGTTCGTAACCACCAAAGTTAGCGTTGTGCTGTCGGTCAAGCCGCTACTCAATGGGGTATCGTTGGCTGCTTCTTTACCACGACTGAGCGCCGTGGCAATCGAAGTCCTCAAACCGCAAGGATCTCGATTACCGGCAATGACCCGGCCCTCCCGGTCAACGATAACCCCGCGAGCGTTCACCACGGTAAAGACGGCAAGTCGCGTAGGGCCCAGATTGAGGAAGGCTGCGCCCTGGCCCGACCGCTCCATGAAGCTTTCTCCGAAATAGGAACCACAGTGCACGAAGGCTCCTGCGCCACGGGCACCTAGCGGGAACCAACCTTCACGAGCTGCCTCCAGCGCAGCGAGCCCAAGCTCTTTGTCCGGGTATACGGTCGTGTGACGGCCTTTGAAGTCAAAAACCACCGCGGCAGGGACGATAGCGACCTGGCCCCAATTCCCCGAGGTGGTGCCCGAGCGCAGCAACCCAGCAGCTACTCCCGACGCAGCTTCCAGACCATAAGTCGACCCTCCACAGAACGCGATCGCGTCGACATATTTACCAAAGCCTGCCTTCAGAGCTGAGGTAAGCGAGGTTCCTGGAGCGCCGCCTCTCATGTCCACCGCGCCAAAAGCCCGTTCCGTGAAATGAAATACCGTCACTCCAGTTGGACCATCGGAGTATTCCGCAATTCCGATTCGAAGGCCGGGAAAATCAAATGTCAAGCTAGGAGAGCGCTCACTTGCGGACGTCAAGTGCTTTCTCACGCGAGAAGAACTGGACGGCATGGAACCTCCCAGCTTGTGCGGTTATCATGCAATCAAAAAATCTAGACAGCAACCTTTGATAAGCGATTATAAACGCCGGATAAGCTATTATAAACGCCATGCACTCGAGAGCCGCTTCGGACGAAGTTTGCTCTAACTCTATAGCGGTCTGAGTTCGGTAACTTGGATTCGCAGCCCTGTGAAGGTTAGATGAGTAAACAGGTCTTTCCGACATCTTTTGGCCAGCAGCGCCTTTGGTTTTTAGATCAGATTGCGCCCGGGACAACTGCCTACAACCTGGCTCGAGCACTCCGTCTGACGGGCTCGCTCGCCCACGCAGCGTTAGCCCAGGCGCTGCAGACCGTCATCTCGCGTCACGAATCATTACGGACCATCTTTGTTTCCACAGATGGTGAAGTCAGGCAAGTCGTCCTGTCCGCTCTGAAGTTCGATTTACCAGTGTTGGATCTCAGCGAGCTTCCTGCCGAGCAACGCGAGCAAGCTGCACTTCGTATCGCCGGCGAGGAAGCGAGCAAGCCCTTCGACCTCAGCGCAGGCCCGCTCCTTCGCGCTAAATTGCTGCGGCTCGGGTCCGACGACCATATTCTCCTTTTCGTCATCCATCACATTATTACGGATGGATGGTCGATGAACCTGCTGTTCCACGAAATGGGAGAACTGTACGCGAGCTTCGTCGCTAGCAGACCACCGCGGCTCCCCAAGGTGAACATTCAGTACTCCGATTACTCCCGCTGGCAGCGCGCCTTGTTAACCGGTGAGTTCCTTGCCGGTAAGCTCGATTATTGGAAAACCAAGTTGCAGGGTGCTGAGACTGTACTGCAATTGCCAACAGATCACCCGCGGCCGGCCGTACACACTGGTCGTGGAAAGAGCATCCATTTCGAACTGAGCCAGGAGATGAATAAGAGCCTGGAGGCACTAGCTCAGAGCGAGAACGCCACTCAGTTCATGGCGCTGCTCGCTCTATTTCAAGTCTTGCTGGGACGCTATACTTTGCAAGACAACATCCTTGTTGGCACTCCGACAGCTGGGAGGAATGACGTTGAACTTGAGAATCTGATCGGGTTCTTCGTCAACACGCTGATCTTGCGAGCCGATCCCGATTCAGACGGCAGCTTCCGGCATTTTTTGCGGCAAGTACGCGCGACCACGCTGGAAGCTCTCGCGCACCAGGACATGCCATTCGAGAAGCTAGTCGAGGTACTGGAACCGGATCGCACCCCGAATCGGAACCCATTGTTCCAAGTAATGTTCGTCCTCCACAATACTCACAAACAGAAGGTGGAACTTCCCGGCTTGGCGATGCAGGAAATCGAGTTCGACAGCGGCATCGCGAAATTCGATTTAACTCTCGAGATTATCGACCTTGGCTACTTGCACTGCACGTTTGAGTACGATTCAGATCTCTACGAAGAGAACACAATCCTGCGGATGGCCGGTCACTTCGCAAAGCTGGTGGAAAGCGTTGTTGCTGCGCCAGACGAAAAGCTCTCGAAGTTTTCGTTACTGACCGAGGCGGAGGTGGGGCAACTCGCGGAGTGGAATAACACGGGTAGGGAATATCCCCGAGAGTTGTGTATTCACACGGCCTTCGAGGAGCAGGTCAAACGCACACCCGATACGACGGCAATCATCGATGAAAGGAACCGGTTAAGCTACCGCGAGTTGAACGAGCTTGCCAACCGGCTCGCTCTGGTTCTCATGCGGAAGGGGGTGCGACCTGCAACGCTGGTGGGTATTTCCTTGAATCGATCGATCGAGATGGTAATTGCGCTGGTGGCAATTCTCAAGACCGGAGCGGTCTACGTGCCACTGGACCCCGGCTACCCGAAACAGCGCTTGGATTTCATGGTCGAGGATTCGCAGGTTAGTTTAGTGGTGACCACGCCTGAATTTGCCGACCTCTGGCAAAAGAATAGGGTGCAGACACATACGTTCGACGCCAAAAGTCTTTCTGCAGAACCGGAGGATGAAAGCAGCCCATCGCTGACACTCTCGACTGAAAACCGGATGTATGTAATCTACACCTCCGGATCAACCGGTAGCCCTAAAGGGGTCGAAGGCACACACCGGGCGAGCATGAATCGGTTTTCCTGGATGTGGGATAGGTATCCCTTCTTAGATGGCGAGAGCTGCTGCCAGAAGACGTTCCTGGGATTTGTCGATTCCGTGTGGGAGATTTTTGGGCCGCTGTTGCGCGGCGTCCCGTCTGTCATTCTCCCCGATGAGGTAGTCATCGATCCTGAGCGGCTGGTTCAGGTGCTTTCAAAATACGAGGTCACCCGAATCGTCTTAGTTCCCTCGTTGCTACGGTTCATCCTGGAAGGGGTGGAAGACCTTCAAAACAGACTGCCGAAGCTTGCGCTTTGGACGTGCAGCGGTGAGATGCTTCCCTCCGAGTTGGTGGATCGCTTCTCCAGGGCGTTACCGAAAGCAACTTTGCTCAACATTTATGGTTCTTCGGAAGTCGCGGCGGATGTAACCTGGCACGAGATCACTGATAACGACCGGAATGGGCCGGTGCCCATCGGAAGACCTATCAGCAACGTCCAAACGTTCCTACTCGATGGCCACTTGAATCAAGTGCCGGTAGGCGTGCCGGGCGAGATCTATGTTGGAGGAGATTGCCTCGCACCAGGCTACTTCAGGAGGCCAGAGCTTACGTCTGAGCGTTTCATCGCCCATGCCTTCGCACCGGGCAGTTCAGTTCGCCTTTTCAGGACGGGCGACCTCGGACGGTATCTGCCGAATGGCGAGATCGAGTACCTTGGCCGAACCGACAACCAGGTCAAGATTCGCGGAGTTCGGGTGGAACTCGCGGAGGTTGAAGCAGTGCTGACATCACAGCCAAAGATACGTGATGCTGTGGCTATTCTGGCGGATCGGTCCGGGCAACAAAGGCTTACTGCATACGTTCAGGTTCGTCCTGGACTGCGCGCAGACGTTAACGAGTTGCGTCACTACATGCGGTCCAGGCTGCCGGACCCCATGGTTCCTTCGGACTACCTTATGGTCGATGCTTTTCCGCTGCTGCCAAGCGGTAAGGTTGATCGCAAGACCCTCGCATTGCAGACCTCAGCACGCCCCATTGGTGAGCGCGGCCGCATTGCCCCTCAGACGCCAACCCAGGAACGTCTTGCAGCTATGTGGCATACCCTGCTGCAGGTCGAGGAGGTCGGGATCACAGATAATTTCTTCGAGCTGGGTGGTCACTCCCTGATGGTTATGCAGGTCGTAGCAAGGATTAGAAAGGAATTTGAAGTTGAGGTACCGGTCCGAAGCCTGTTCGACGATCCAACCATTCAGGGTTTGGCGAAAGAAGTGGAAGAGGCCCAGGCCAAGGGCATCAGGGCGCCCGCTCCTATTTCTTCTTTCCTGCAGGCGCAGGACAACCATGAGCGATTTAAGTTGTCGGTTGAAAACTTGTCGCGGGAAGAGCTTGAGGAAATGCTGCGGCAGGTGCTCAAAGAGAAGTCGGTCGGTTAATCGATTTAGCTCGATCGTGGTCAGACGCTACAGCCCAACATCAGCCGAACTGGATTATCCTTCTCACTTATTCCAAAGGAAAGCTTCGTGTACATGTCGTCGGGGTCAAAGTATGTTTTAAACACCCGATCCCAGCGATCAACATTTTGGCGGGATTCTTCACGTAGTGTGGTTGGTGATGGCTGTGATGGATACGGGTCGTACGATCCCGCGTCGAATACGGCCCCAGAAGGAGGCAGCGATCGACTACAATCCGAACATAAATAATGCCCGACCAGCCGCCATCAAAATGACTTGGTGTCCGTCTACAGTGATTGAGATCGGCGCTGCATATGTGTCCCCTCCCAAGGAGAGGCGCCATAATTCGCGTCCGGTGGTCGAATCTATCGCAAAAGCGAAACCTCCAGCTTCCCCAAATACGAGACCTCCACTTGTCGCTAAGAGGCCACTGTAACCGATGGAGAGGGATTTCATGCCATTCGGCAGGGAAGGTTCCCATCGCTCCCACTTTTTCGCGCCGGTTGCGGCAGCCAAGGCTCGGACGACACGTTCTTCCGGCACTACGTAATTGCCGCCAGAGCTACCCGGGTAGAATCCAAGATCGCCACGCGCGGGGTTCGGCGATTTCGTGAATACCGAAGCCCCTTCGGTAGCTGGAACGAAGATCGTGGCGCTTTTTGGATCAAATGCCGCATTTTGCCAGTTGGTGCCACCCCCGACGCCAGGCCTCGTTACTCGGCCCGACGATGAACCTTCGGCGTCTGCGGCGAGGATCGGACGCCCCGCAGAATCGAGACCTTTCGCCCAGTTCTGTTCGACGAAAGGCACGCCCACCAGGAATTCGCCTGTTGCTCGGTCGAGTACGTAATAGAATCCATTTCTGTTTGGGACGCAGAGCGCTCGACGTAAGGCACCTTTGATGGGGAGGTCCGCAAGGATAGGCGTCTGGGTCGCGTCAAAGTCGTGTTCATCGTGAGGAGTGAACTGGAAGTACCATGCCAGCTTTCCTGAGCTGGCGTGCAAGGCAATGACGCTGTCGGTGAACAGGTTGTCGCCTGGACGAACGTCTCCCTGAAGACCCGGGGCCGGATTGCCTACGCCCCAGTAAATGAGGTCCAGCGATGGGTCGTAGCTACCCGTGACCCAAGTTGGCCCGCCACCGGTTAGCCATACATTGTTGTTCCATGTGTCGTGTCCGAATTCGCCCGGATTTGGTATCGTGTTGAACTTCCATTGTTGGCGGCCGGTTTTTGCGTCGTAGGCCGCCAGGAAACCCCGAATCCCATACTCGCCGCCGGCAACGCCAACGACGACCGAATCGTTTACGATGAGCGGTGCTCCGCTCATCGTGAAGCCGTCAGCCGGGTTGCACACCGCAGTTTGCCACATCACGCTCCCGGTAGTTGCATTGATGGCGACCAAATAACAGTCGAGACTGGCCAGGAATAACACGTTTCCCAAAACAGCAAGTCCTCTGTTCGTTCGACCGCAGCATGCCGGCAGCTTGTCGGGCAGACTTCGACTATACCGCCACCTTACGGCACCTGTTTCAGCGTCTAGCGCGACGACATTGGAAGGCGGCTCTGTCGTGAAGATAGTTCCCCCCACGACGAGCGGTGTTGATTCAATTTTTGCTGACTCGGCTGTGTCGAATTGGTGAACCCAACGAACTCGCAGCCGCGCAACGTTTTCCGGGGTGATCTCGGTCAATGACGTGTAACGATGTCCATCGAGAGAGCCTGAGTAGGTCAACCATTGATCCGGCCTGCTTCCAGCGTTGCGGATTTGTCCACTACTCACCTGAAGGTCCGCGACGGGCAATTGCTCCGTGTTTAGCTTTAAACCATCCCGCTGCAAAGTTCTCAGATAGCCCACTAGCTGCCACCGTTCCAGCCGGGACATAGCGATGCGAGGCATGCCCGTCCCGGAAATACCGTCTCTCACATTTTTGTAAATCGTGAGATCACTATCGCCGTGGCGAAGTGAAGAACGGTTCAAGGGGGGGCCGTACCCCCCGGCTCCATCCTCACCATGACAGACCACACAGTGTGCCTGGAAGATTTGTGCCCCGCGTTGATGATCACTATTGGACCGGAATGGATTCAGGACCGTGCCATCCGGGCTATATCCGAGCCTAACAAAGTCTTCCAGCCCGAAACCACCGCGAACGTGAACCATGAACCAAATGTCACGCCATGACAAGCCAGGGATGTCCCCTTCTGCTTTGCGAACAAACAGCTGGGCGCGCCATGAGACTGCATTCCATGTCCAGCCCTTCGAAACTGATTTCAACGTAAAGGCTGCCGCTACCGCGACGCCAATTACAAGAAGTGCGACAACGCTGATGACGCCTAGACGGCGCTTGGCTTGCTGGCTCGTATCTTCCTCGACTAGCTGATGTGGCAAAAGTGGATCCCCCGCTCTTACGTTCAGCGGAAATACTCGGATCTTCGCTGAACCGTTTTCCGGCGTGATAACTAAAGTCTCAGAGACCGCCTAAATAGCGGACGTTCGCAAGGCTGAGATTGGCTGCACCTCCGTGAGGCACATTCTGTCAACCTATTCTCCGGTAGGAATAGTCAAGACATTCCTCAACCTATGAATTCTGTCGTCCCCGCCTGCAGTGGACCTTCCAGGCGCGTGGCGATACGATTGGCAATCAGCGCCGGGGATGCGGCATCCAAGCGACCTAAGGGGGTGTTAGTCATGGCGGTGAGCAGCTTTTCGGGTCGCACGATGAGGGTACGAACACGCCGATACTGCATTGAGGCGACTTGGCCCAACATCTCCACAGCTTGCTTCGCTGCAATATAGTGTGGGAACTCCTTCACCGGATGTTTCACATAAAACGAGGAGATGATCACGGCACAACCATCGCTGCGGTTCAGTAGCTCAAGAAACTCGGAGAGTGGCGCGAGCGTGAGAGACACAGCTAGATTAATGTACGCTCCGATACGTTCGACGGCGTTGGCTTCCAGGCGCAGAGGCAGAACAGGGGGACAGGCATTACAGATAAGGAAATCCAGACGGCCATGCTCTCTCAAGACCCGCTCCCGCAACCGCCGCAACGCTTCCGGGTCAGCTGCGTCACCCACTTCCGTCCGCGATAGCTCGCCGGCATTTGCGGAGCGCGCCATCCCGTACACGGCCGCACCTCTTAACTCCAGAGCTTGCTTCATCGCTGCGCCCAATCCCCGGCTGGAGCCGAGGAGTACCGCGACCCGCCCTGCCAGGCTGCTCCGCTTCACTCCGGTGGCGTCGATCTCCTCCACTTCCGGGACGGGGGGTCGTATGAAAGAGCAAAGCTGCCCGGAGGCAAGCGCCGAATCGCCATTGAGCAGAGAAACATTCATGACGACTTGCCCGAAGCGGGAATCAACTGACGCGACTGAAGCGCGGTAAGTCATGATAGATGGGCAAGGATCCGTTCGGCGGAAGTGCAACACGAGCCTGGAGAAGAGCGCAGACTCTCCGGGCAGCTCCATCCCAACGAGATAGCTACTCCAGCAAAGCAACTTCGCCAGGAACCGATCCACGTACCCCCATCGCGACGTCAGCGCAGCAAGAGCCACACTATTGCAAGCGTAGACTCCGGAGACCTCCAATCCAGGAACGATGTCTTCCTCTCGTCTCACGGCGGCGTCACGTCTTTCAAATGCGCAACTGGCCGCGATCTCCTCCCGCATTTCATTTGCGTAGGAAAGCTCTGCGGTCACAGTTACCGAGACCACGACCGCGCTTCCGTCAAATAGCCGCGCGCGCCACTTACCATCCTTTTGCGATGTCTCGATCCGATACGCGACACCTATGAACATCGGCCGGCCGAACTCAGCTTCGAGTGACTTAGCGGACCAACCAGCCGGCAAGTGGATGTGGCCCAGACATGCCATCGCCCCCAGGCATCCAAATAGCACCGGTTGTCCATAAGCAGTGCTGCGCGCGTAGTTGTGATTAAGATGGAGGGGATTTCGGTCACCGGAGACGTCGCTGAAGACAGCAATGTCCTCTTCCGCAAATGAAACGGAAGGCCGGTCAAACGTCGAACCCCTCATGACCTCAAGAATAGCCAATTTTGAATGTGTCAACCAGTTCAGCAGGGCGGGAACAAGGCCTTAGAAACAGCCCACTAGAATTGCCAGTATAGGAATTCGCTTTGTCCCCCAAGATTGAGAATCCCGATAGCTATGATAACCGCCATTGCGACGGCCCACGCCAGAGACGGTGTCCATAGGATGCGAGGTCTAGCAGTCGCACCGTCGTCTCGACTCGGCTTCCAACCAAGCGCCGGCTCATACCGACTCAGTATCTGCAGAGTGTTCGGGCACGCGAGGGCAATGAATGCCCCACCCCCGATCCACAATGCCGATTTTCTGAGAGCGATGCCACTTTTCAACCCGAGACCGTGCAGACCGATCAATCCTTGAAGCAGGTCGACCGCGGTTTTCAAGTTCGCCGAACGGAAAATGATCATCGATGCGGTCACGCACGTAAAGGTGATGATGAAGCCAGCAGGTTGCATGAATCGAGCATAGCGTGCCTTATCACGCCACATCTTAGGCGCCACTAGTCGCCAGGCGTGATTTACTACCAGAAACAGACCGTGGAGTACGCCCCACACGATAAACGTGTAGCCGGCGCCGTGCCAGATTCCCGACACAAACATCGTTAACAAAATGGGGAACATCAAGAACTCAATGAATGCCCTGGGACCCATGTCCCGCTGGGCGAAACCCGGGAGGCCCCTGCCCGCACGGCGCCGCGTCAACCAAAGGGTTAGCGGATTGTAAATATAGGCGGTTAGGAAACGCGTCAACGTCATGTGCCATCGCAGCCAAAAGTCGATGATGCTCGAAGCCCGAAGAGGCGAGTTGAAATTTGGTGGTAGCCGGACTCCGAACAACCGGGCGATGCCGAGCGCCATGTCGGTGTACCCCGAGAAGTCAAAATAGATCTGCAGCGTGAAGCCGACCGCCGCAATCCAGGCCGACGCCAGGGCGATATGGCTGCCAGATTTGGCCTGCTCATAGATTGGCGTGACAAGGAGGGCGATGTTATCGGCAAGAAACACCTTCTTGAACAGCCCGAACGCGAGCAATGTCAAACCAACCGACGCGTCCTCCTTATTGAAATGGCAGGACACACGGTGGAATTGCGGCATCATTTCGCGATAGTGCACAATTGGACCGGCGATGAGCTGCGGAAAGAAGAGCACGAACAAGCAATAGTCCTGCAGCGTGAATGACTCAACCCGACCTGCTTGAACGTCGATCAAGAAGGCGATCTTCTGAAACGTAATGAACGATATTCCAAGCGGCAGGATGATTTGCGACAGAATCATCTGCGTGCCGAATGCATCGTTGATGGAGCTTACGAGAAAGTTCGCATACTTGAAGTAGCCGAGAAATGCCACGTTGAAGGCGATCCCCAGCAGGAGCACGGCCCGGGCAGCAGTGCGACTCTCCTGCTTGCACAACCGCTGCAGCAGGCGCGCCAGCACGAAGTTAATCAGCACCGACGGCGCGATAATTAATACATTGAGGGGCCTCCACAAGGCATAGAAGACCAAGGATGCGGCGATTATCCACCGCAGCGCCCAGGGACGAGAAAAACTGCCGACGGCAAAAAACACCGCCACCACCGCCGGCAGGAAGACAAAGATGAACTGGTAAGAGTTGAAAACCATGGCTACGTCACTCCCTCGTCTTGCTGCTACCGCGCGAGCTGAATCGCGCTCGTCCTGCGCACAATTGCGCCAACGTTTGGAAACGACTCAACCTCAGCCACGCCGAACTTCACGCCAAATTCACCCTCGACGGCAACGATGAAATTGATGTAGGCAAAAGAATCCCAATCTGCCACATCATCACGCTTGGTTTCCATGGTCAGGACGATGGAATCATCCGACAAAAGATCGCGGAGAATTTGCGTCATCCCGTTCAGAATGGCTTGATCGGTCATGCTACTGCGGCCTCCTGGCAATATGGGTCGGGTGAAGAACATAGTCGGACAACTGCAGGCACCAATGTGTAACGCCGTCACGGGGCGAGTCGCCTGATACGAGGGCGAAGCCGAGCTCCGAGTATAATCCGCTGACGACCGCGTTTTTCGATGTCGGTATGTAGCAGGCGCGAAACGCTCGTACATCCATGCGGCGGGCGGTCTCCACCGCGATATTCATCGCTTCCCGCTCGAGTTGCCGCCCGAACACCCGGCAACTCATGACCCAGGAATCGATCTCGACCAAATCGGGCGCCAGCGGGTCTGGACGCAAGATCATTGCACTGACGAGACCGTTGTCGCCGAACCGGTCGACGAGGCGGAATTGCAGCGTGAGACACCGATCAGTGGCGGCGAATCTCGTCACATCTTCAAGAGAATACCGCCGGGTGGTTGGATTAAACTGATTTGTTTTTCCGATCAACTGTGCAACCCGCGTCAGATCGACGGTCTGGAAGGGTCCGAAGGTGACCGACATATCGAGCCCGCGCAGAAAATCATCCATGTTCTGCGACGACCCGCGCATCGCCTCGCGCGAAGCGTTGGCCGAGTATTGTTCGCCTCGCCGCGAGTCGTCGGCGGTAAAGGCGACCGACTCGAAATAGCCAGCGTCCGCCAGGCAGCGGACGTATTGGCCAGCGTCGGCGGGCAGTTCGGGAACGGCCACCATGGGGAGGCTTTGCCGGATGCGCGCGCGCTCGGCGGGATTATCATCGACAAAGACCATGCTGTCGATTCCGATGTTCAACTGCTCGGCAATTCGCCTCAGGTTGACCGATTTGTCTTCCCAGTTGGCAACGAAGGCCGCAATATCAGTCAACTTTAGAATCATCTCTGGATGGTCGCGGAAAACCGCCTCCGCGACTGCAGGGTCATTCTTTGAGCAAACAGCAAGGATCACGCCGCGCTCTCTCAAGTGTCTGGCGTAACGCTGAAGTGCAAGGTGTGCTTCCCCTGTCCCGGTTCCCTCGCCCAGGATGATCCCTTCCAGGCCGTCGTCACCGATCACGCCGCCCCAAAGCGTGTTGTCAAGATCGAGGACGAGGCATTTCCTGGATAATCCGCGCTGGGCGGCGATGACCCTGGCGAGCAGGTCTCCGTAGACGGGCGCGGCCTGGGGAGCGATTTCCAGCTTTCCTTGTAACCAGCGCGTTACGTCGAACCAGGCATTCAATCCATCACGTTCACTGGCTCGCGCGATATCCAGTAGCAGAACGCCATCTTCGGCGGCTGCTTGTACCAACCGTTCGTTCAGACGGTCGATCAGCCGCGCCGGCGCGCCTGCAACGAGACGATCATAGCTACCAAACACTGGATCGGCGATATTCAAGAAAGTCTGCTGGATAACCGTTGCCTCGTACGTCTCTCGGGCTTTTCGCCACAGTATTCGCAACTCATCGATGGAGCGAGCGATCGCCGCCTCGGCCTCCTCGGCGGTTGCGGTCAGAGGCACGGAGGCAATCGCCTCCCGCGCGGTGAGCGAGAGCAAGACGATCTGGGGCCGCAACTGATGGAGTGGCGAATCCGCGTCAAGCAGTTGCTGCCGGTATTGCCCGTACGGTCCGACGTGAACATCGATGAGCAGCCTCCGGCGCAAACCAGATACCCGGATTGCCGGCAGCAGATGTTCGACCGTCGCGGAAGCGAGAATCGCCAACCGGACAGATAAGAAGCCTAGGGGCGGTTGCGCACCAGCTGAACCAAGCGCGCGATCCAGCTGGATCATTTCGAGAAAGCCGAGCCGATGCTGGGCAAGTGCGGCAAGCTTCTCTACGCGATCCGGCGATGGTTCCGACGCCAGGCGAAGACAACCTCGGAAGTCCTGAGGGGCAGGCAGCCAATTCATCATAGGGACCGACGGATTCTCGATGCTAGCGGCTCGTAATCGCGGCTTGCGAGGAAGGTCGTTGGTTGAGACACTCGCGAATCTGCGGTCCGGCTTCCTCGAGAAACGCGGCAGACCAACGCAGCGCACTGTCCTGGTCGAGGTGTACGTGATCGAACGTGTTCAATCCTTCCAGCCTTGGCGCCACCAGATTCAAGTTCAGCGCAGCGGCAATGGCTTTTGCGGTCCCGACAGTGGTTTTCTCGGTCGGGACGACGGTGAGGATCATGCATGCGCGGTCGCCAGAAAGGGTAGGGAGAAACTCTCTTCCCAACGCCGTATATGATGCGACCATCTTCTGGTCGATATCGTCGTCATAGGACACCGGCTCGCTGCTAAAGTGCCCCCCGGAAACGCGCCAAGTACCCGCAGATCGCGACCTGAAGATAGCCCACTCATGCCCACAAGCACTTTTAAACGTCGTACAAATCGCCTTGTGGATCGTTTGCCACCCACGCTTTTGATTGTACCGAGCCCTCGCCGACTCATCCTCCATAACGGTTTTGCCGGGTCCAGTCTCGGATTGGTCAAAGAACGAGTCGATATTGATCACATAAACCTTTGCGTGCGGGTGGAGCTTGCGAAGCAGTGGCGCTTCAAACGTATAGTTCTCAAAATGCGAAAACCCCAGCAAGTAGTAGCTCTCAGAAAGCGACGAGAACCAATCAGCCGTCGGCTTACCAGAGAATGCGAACACCGTGCGGCTATTGCCGATAAACAGCACTCGCGCCTTCGCTGCGGCGGCGCTGGCCGCCGGCTCGAGGCCATACCAGAAAGCGCCATGGTCGTAGTCACCATAACTCGTCGTGCCGCAGTAGCCGAGATACCCGTCGGAACCGTATCCAGAAGCTGAGCAGCCGAATATGCCGTATTTCCTGAGGCCGTAGCCGCCGGCGCTAAGAGCCGTTGCGACCACGAGTAATATGTACAAACCCGATCTGGCCGCGAGCATAAAGCTGTCACGACGTCGCGCCGGTGCTTCGATCGAATCAATCTCGGGGGGGTGAGTGAGTAACATAATGTCTCGGCTCCAAAGTTGCGTTTCGACTGCTAACGAATCCCGTTGGCGTGTACCGGCGATTGTCTTGTGCCCACGGTTTCGCTTGCCAGCTGTCCCACGGTGAGATTTCTCCTCCCGCGCAGCTTCCGTATCGTCTCGTAGGGGCTCAGCGCAGCTTCGCATGACCTCGCAAGCATCGCTCCGACTAAGTGAAGACGGCTAAAACCCACGCCAGCCTCGGTTAGTTTTCTTTTGTGATAGTCCCAGAACTTCTTGTCACGGCGACCTCGCACGAGACTTACTGCCAGGAAATTATAGTATTCGAAGACACGCCGGTGCAGGCATTCTTCGAACTCCTCCTCGCTCAGAAACTCCCGGCCGTGCGTCACCAGGTTGTGCAGGTGGCCTGCTATGAGGGTGTTAATGTCCTCCGTAATTGTGCCGAGCGACCCGGGCCTCAATCTCTTGAAGGTAAGGATCTGATGGACAAAAGCAAAGTCACAGGACTTAAGAAGTACCACACAAGCTTCCATGTCAGCATGCAGATTTGCCTCGTTGTAGAAAGGATCCTGACCCCTGACAAGATTAGATCTATAAAGAACAGAGGTTGATGTCCCAAACACATGCAAGCCGTCGAGCAACAGCTGGCGGCAGACCGAGCGACCTGAAACCAAGCTGCTACCATACGGAAGTCCAGCCCACATAACCTCGCTTTCCTGAAGTCCGTACGCTCCAACGATGCCAACCGACGGATGCTCCTCGGCAACGGAAACCATTTCCTCCAGGCATTGTGGAAAAATCCAATCATCGGCAAATACTACCTTGCAATACTTGCTCCCAGGCGATATCTGCCGAAGTGCCACGTTATGGTTCGGAATCGCTCTCAAGAAATCACGGTTTTCCCGAATCCTGATCCGTGAGTCTTTCGCCGCGTACCGACGTGCGATCTCCCCTGAAGTATCCGTGCTGCAATTATTAACGATGGTGTAATCCCAATTCTGATAGGTCTGCGCCAACACACTTTCGATGCATTCAACAAGGTAGTCATCGTTGTTGTACACCGGAGTAACTATACTCACTAGAGGCTGTGGGCTCGAATGCATCTCCCCCCCTTTATCCGAAACTATACGATGGCAACCATTGTGGACCGCCTGCCGTAAAAGGACTCATATTAGACGGAGCCTTTTATCGAAGACGTCGCCGTAGCCGGCCGAGCCCCCCGCGGCTAGCCGTTGCTACTCGCTACCTCTGCAGGTTCATGTTCCGCGAAATCCATTCCAGCTACCATCTCTCGGCCAAAAAGGTTATCGAAGTGCGATCGCAACTCATTCGCATAGGCTCCTGATGTCCTGGCAAACAACGCTGTCAGATAACCTTGCTCGTCGACCAGCGACTGGAATCTTTCGATAAGCGTTTCCAGATCGAAGTCACCTATATCCAAGCAATATTCATCGTGTCCAACCGCGCGCATGAGGTGGTCTATCTTAGGGAGATAGCTAAGGGCTATCACGGGCTTTCCGAGTAGGTGAGAGAAGATTACACCATGAAATTTTGGCGTAATGACATAATCGAAGGTAGACATCTGGACGAGTAACTCTCTTAAGGTGGGAAGTGGCCGGAACACCACCCCGGCACTTTCGTCCTGTGACAGACCAACAAGAATTCTTTTCTTTAAGTCCTCAATCGCGAGGATGTCCGTGATGACATCGCTAGTGAATATCTCCAGGCTGTAGTCATGGGCCAAAAGCCATCTAGAAAAGGCGGCCACTTTATCAAGATAATGGCGGTAGGCCACGTCATCTTTTACCGGCCATCGACGAGGGTCACAGAATCCCATCGGATTCAGTCCTACCTTAGGCCTCGGTGTACCTGCCGGTCGCGTCGTCGCCTGAATGGGGACATCACGAAGATAGGCATACTGCGGCTGGACCTGCGGCTTGATCTCGAGACCCAAGGCACGAAGCAGGTCTTGTGATTGACCAGACGTCAGCGCCTTTGATCTATCGGCAGCGAGATATTCTCGGACACCAAGCGCATACGCGGGATCCGGGCAAACATCCGTTTCACTCGTAACACCTATGCTACGAATGAGGGCCTGCGATTCCTTGGACCGAAACGAACTATAATTCGCAAGTCGAACAGCCCACCTTGCGAAGAACTTAGCCCAGCGGCGCTCCAGACGATCCGCTCCAACCCCTACTATAAACACTGGCGTATTCGACAGCTTCGCAAGAACGCAAAACTTGAAGACATTGTAAGGCAGATCTCCGTGAAGGTCGCACAGCTGGCCGCCACCCGACATTATCAGGAGATCGAGGGATTTGACGACATTGTAGGAGCGCACTAGATGCGCGAGCTCTCGGGCGAAGTCGTGGAGGGGCTTTGCCGCCTCGTAAAAAGGACGGCACCGTTTTAGGAGTGACCTTGCCCTTGATACTGAGACCGGAGCGTCGGCTGACGACTCGCCTTCACCATTCCGTCCCGGATACCACCATCTAATCGGATGACAGGCGATGTTATGTCTTTTTTTTGTGTCGTCGGGATAAAGCGAAAAACCAACTAAAGTGGCGCCTGGCAGACGCCGTTTGATGTTGATTATGAAGGACTCCTGGATAGCAGCATCCCCCATATTTCCCCAGCCCATATGATCTAGAAGGCCGATTGTTTTGTACTCACTATCCACCGCGTGTTACCCCCGATATTCTCAGGAACCTTCTCAAACCAGCGCGATCGCCTAGGGCCTTCATCGGAGACCTGAGCGACAAGCCATTCAAAGTGATCGTCCAACCAAACCCCTCATAGAAGGGGTTCCAACCGGTCTGGGTGGCGTCCCAGATGGAAGACAGCACGGAGGAGGCTGGATACTAAATGGGAAGGCCCTCCTGTTTAGTATCTACGGTCTGCTGTTTGCTACCTCGAGTCTATTCTCCAACTGAGTAGGTGGTGCGGTCGCCGCATCGGCTGGCTGAAACACTGCTGCATAGCGGATTCTCCAATCCCGCCTCTTCCTGTTGAAGGGCTCCAGACCCGCATAATGGCACGGCCAGAAGCTCTTGCAGCTAGGATCTCCGTCATGAATTTCCTCGAGCAATTCCTGTACCGGGTTCCATCCCAAATCAAGTGCAACCTTTGTCCGGACATCCAAGTCAATCCCTGAAACAAAGAGGTACCCACCCGGACTCACCAACCGGGCAATGTTCCGTAAGGATCTCTCTGCCTCGGGAGCGTCCATATGGCAAAGAAAATTGTTCGCCACCACCATATCCTGGAGCCCCAGAAGGTCAAGAGTCTCCGGGTCTCCGGCATCGGCGACGCGCCACTGAATCCCTTCTTTGATCCACGATTTAACTGCCGCCACATCTCCATTTCTGTCAAACAATTGTTCCATTTCAGCCGTCGTCATGCGATCGAAGATCTCTGTGTTTGTCAATTCCGCGGAGCGGAGTGAGTAGACCCCCTGTTTCGCAAACTCCACCGCTTGCTTGGAAATGTCCACGGCATGCAAGATAAGTTTCAGGTCAGGCCGCGCAGACCGTATCCTCCATGCCACTGAATAAGCCTCAGCCCCTGTGCTGCAGCCTAGCACTGCTACCTTCAACGTTTCACCGTTCCTTTTGGGTTCCAGCAGACGGCGGATCAGTTCCAGCTCGGGCCGATTGCGGAGAAAGTAGGTGCTGAAAGCTTGTCCCCGAAGTCCGCGCGTACGCGCCAAGAGATTCAAGAAGTCGCCGTATGAACGCATTAGACCAAGAGACGTGACGGACGAGGGAAGACGGTTCCACAGTCCCCAATTAAGACGGAGAAAGAGGTCGACCGGCGATTTTCCACAAATTCTCCACCTTACTAGTCGCGTCAGCCAGGATGCGCGATCTACTCCGCAGGGTGACTCCGAACGTACTACATCCGGGTTCCACCGAGTGTGTGTGTCGTTGCCGCTAAACCAGCGCGGTTTCGAGAGGACGATCAATGTCATTTTTCCTGAATAAGAATATTCTACTTTCGGAGGGACCTCGACGAGCACGCCGGGGCGGACGTCGTATTTGCGATTCTCGATGGTGAAGTACCCGCTTCCTGCGAGAACGTAGTAGGTACGCTTAATTTTCCTGCTCACCATGAAGGTATCGTGGCCTTTTTCAACCTCGACATAATAAATCTCAATATCCTGCTGACTCAGTGGCCCGAATGAATACCCCAAGAGGCCTTTCCCTGTAAACGACGCTGAAGTTGGAAGCGTATGCATGTAAGGCATAGGCTCTATCTCCGAATCTTGTCGCAATGACGTGTCCTCCTCCGGCTCAGTATCATTAGGCTTGTGTGGCAGATGGGATTCACCGGTAGCGGTGGTCAATTATAGTGCTTGCTCCGGCTCGAGAAAATGTTCCGGGCCTTAGTTATACCAAGCTCTCCTCTTCAATCGCCGAAGGTCTTCTCAATGTGCGAAGAAGATCCAGGTAGAGCGATTTTTGTCCCATAAGGAACAAAAGCATCCCTGCAAATGTAATTAGAAGAACGGCGCTTTCTAACACAAGCCGGGGCCAAGGAGGCAACAAATGACCGTAAGCTAAGCGTACGCCAAAGGCGAGCCCTCCAGCCAAGATGGCTGACGCCAGCGGTCGGCTCACCGCCATCAGTATGTCCCGAAGCCTGATAACTGTACCGTGTACACACCACGC
Organism: uncultured Acidobacteriaceae bacterium; assembly: GCA_963743365.1. Lineage (GTDB taxonomy): Bacteria > Acidobacteriota > Terriglobia > Terriglobales > Acidobacteriaceae > PALSA-350. The sequence goes on along the minus strand of CAVUQE010000001.1, from coordinate 11,519 downwards.
AATATGCGGAATGACCCACAGCGTCATGACTGCCGAGTACCCGAATGCCATCCCTCTGGGTCCATAGGGTAAACCGATAACATAACCCGCAATCATGACCGGCGCGAATACGAGAGCAATCTTCAAGCCGCGCCCGACCAACCCGAGCGAAGTGAGCAGCCATCCCAAGGGATTAATGATCGCGAAGATCGCGATCGTCGGCGCCAACAAACGAAAGATCGGGGCGGCATCCTTCCACTTTGGCCCAAGAAGTATGAAAATCAGATCATGTGCGAAAAGAGCGCAAGCCATCGTGACGGGAAGAGTGAGCCCCAAAACCAGAGAGTAGCCCTTTAGAAAGTAGCTCTTGAAGCGAGCGGGATCATCTTGGACCCGGGACAAAGCCGAAAAGGCCACTTCGCCGACCGCCGAATTAAGATTCTCTGTTGGAATGTTAATGAGTTGATAGGCTCTTCCATAAATCCCGATTGCATCGATTCCCCAAAAGCGCCCTATCAGCACTTTCTCCAGATTATAAGCAACATAAGCCACTAAACCATTCAAAGTAAGTGTTCCGCCAAAACGCATCATGGAACGAATGCCACCGAGTTTGTGCGGTAGCCCGGGAAGCCACGCTGCGCTTAGCCAGAACCCGATAGTACCGATAAGTGGCATGACGACGGTCATGGCTACGAGCGCCCAATATCCGTAACCCGCCTCAGCTCCGCCAATGGCAATGGCAGCCCCCCCAACCAAGGAGACGACCCCTATTACCGCCAGTGTAGTAAAGCGCATTTGCCGCTGTAAAAGCGCTGAGTGTTGTACTCCTGCCGCGTTTATAGGAAATCCAAGCGACAGGAGAATCGTTACCCGGATTAGCTTGGGTTCGTGGTAAAAGTTAGCAATAGCCGGAGCAGCTGCTACCGCCAGAAGTCCAAGAATAACTCCGACTAACATATTGATCCAGAATAATGTCGAGCTTTCTTCCTCCGTAACACTCGTCCGCTGCACCGCCGCGGCCGAAAGACCGAAGTCGCGAAAAAGATTCAGGACGCCAGTGAACGCAGTGACCATGCCCACTAACCCAAAGTCTTTGGGATCGAGCAACCGGGCCAATACCATGAGGGAACCAAGACGCAGAACGAATGTGGCGGCCTGCGCACCCAACCTCGCAAGGCCGCCACGAACCGTCCTCTGTTTCAAATCTTGCATCGGGGTAGCCGCGTCCTCACGACCCGAACTAGCGATGATCGCGCACTTTTCATAACATTTATTTTTCGTGTGGTCTGCTCACACCGCACACCAGCTTACGACAATGGAACGCTTCAGCATACTTCTCCGGTGCGGCGCATTCTACGCCACGAAGTCTAAGAAGTGACTGAAATGTGTCCTCGGTGAGCCATGCCTTGTTGCTTTGCGTTTGAAAAGTGTCACAAATGTAGCCGATTTTTAGTTTGCATGTTTCCAGCTTTAAGGGGACGAAGCAGTTGGGTATTCCCAGATCGCCGTCGTACTTTGGAATCTCATACTCCAGTATCAAGTGATTTCGCCAGGTATTCCAGGTAAGGTCAGATATAGTCCGATGGTCCTGATGCCGGTCATGCCTATAATGAGTGAAAATCAGGTCAGGCGAGATCTCTTTCTTGAGCTTTTCAAAATCTTCCTTGATTTGCGCTCCCTCGAAAGGAAAGAAGCCATCCCTGAATTGCTTGACGATGACGTGTCTGTGGTGCGCCTGCCTCAGGAAGAGATCTGCACTTGTGCGTGCTTCCCGTTCCCTGTCATTCCCGGAACTGAAAACGACCCAGGAAACTTCTAGATCTGACCTGGCCGAGAGCAACTCCAGAATGGTGCCGCCGCATCCGATTTCTATATCATCGGAGTGCGCCCCGAGACACAGTATTTTGACGGGCGACTGGCCGTTTTTTAGAAGGTTTACCAAAAGCATTTTGCCAGCCGTTATGCAGTTCTAACGAGTAGTGATGCGCGCTTTTTCTTCCACACTTCCCATGGAGCGGTACCGCTCGCACATAGCCCCTCCAGCTGCTGCTTGTCCTTAAAGGTGTCCATGCTTGCCCAGAAGCCGTCGTACGGATAGCCGATCAACTGCTTTTCGGACGAGCAGCCTGTGAAATGGCTCGATCACCAACTCCTCTTTGTCCCGCATGTAGTCGAATATCTTCTTTCTTGAAAATGAAGAAGCCGCCGTTGATCAGCACGTTGCCATCGTTGATGGCGTGGATATCCGTGACCAGGTTACCGTCGCCGTCTGCGAGCGAAACCGAGTGGTAACTGAGGTTCGGCCGAACACAAAGGAAACTCGCGATCTTTCCCTGACGGTGAAAGTGATCCAATTGTTCTGGTAACGGCAGGTCAGTGAGGCCATCGCTATAGTTGGCCAAGAACTCTTCCTCCCCCTCCAAATAGTGTCGCACCGCCCTCAAACGCTGACCGATGTTAGAACTGATACCCGTATCCGCAAACGTTATATTCCAATCTTGGATATCACTGTTGAGCAACTCGAGTCTCTTGCCTCCTCCGGACAAAACGAAGTCATTCGAAGCACATTCGTTGTAATTGAGAAAATAATTCTTGACCGCGTCGGCTCGTGCCCTAGACACAGAATAAAATCCTTGTGGCCGAAGTGTGCGTAGTACTTCATCACGTGCCATAGGATGGGACGGTAGCCGATATGGACCATGGGCTTAGGGAATATCTTCCGAGTCCCGTATGCGTAATCCCAGACCGCCGCAGAATAAGACAACTTTCATAATCGACCTTTCGCACTTCCCCATTCCGTAGATTTCATGGCGTGACACAACCAACTCCTCCAACCAGGTGACTCCCCGGAATACACGATATTGCTCAGCCCGGAGACGATCCGCCAGTCGACCCGCAGGAAGAGTGACGTCGTTGTAAGTAACCACAGCGTCCTTGGCGACTGTCCGCCTTAATACACAACCTTCAACCAGCCCCTCGGGCAGATAACGGTTGCGGCACATCTCGTCCGCGTTCACCGCTTCGCCGTAGGTCATATACATGCCGTAGTCGTCCAGAACTTCTCCCGCCTTCAGGTCTCGTTTGGCAACGGCGCAAACTTCGACCACCGGGCCGCCCAGCGGCTTGGCCACCGAATCGCGGAACAACGCCACGCGGGCGATCGCTGCTGGAACTTCAAAATGCACTAGATGGTAAGGGGTAAAGAACGAGTACAGTGGGCCATCCCCCATTTTGTAGAGGCTGAGATAATGTTGCTGTTTGGGATCGGGATGCTCCGCCAGCACATAGAGCTTCGTGAGAGGTGTACCCACTACATAATCGACGACACCGCCCAGCCTGCGAGCTTCATCAATGTCATAGAGGTCGCCGATCTTCATGACATCGTCTTTGTATTGTCTTCCTCGCGACATTCCCCGTGATTGCACCAGAAACCCGGTCGCGTTGGCGACAATGGCTTGCTCGAAACTGATCTTGGAGCCATCTGCAAAGCTCGTCACCATCGCGGGATTCTGCCCCCACTTCTCTGCAAAGGCCTTCTGAGTGGTGGGATTGCGGTACGGATCCTGAAGTCCCTTGATGTTGCCGATCACCCGCGGTGTGAGTCCTAAACCCTTTACCCAGCGGTAAAGGTTGATTTGCAGCCCAGGCTCGTCGCCGTCACAAGCCGACAAAATGACACCGTATTTCGCGGCGTAGGTTTGCAGGATTGGGCCGACGGTAGCGTCAATCTCGGCATTCATCAGCACAACGTCCTTAACGTGCTTAAACGCCTCCAACGCAACCTGGGCACCAAAGTCAACCGAGCCAGTGACGTCCACGATCACGTCCACTTCAGAGGATCGTGCCAACAAGAATGCGTCTCCGGTAGCAACTACCTTGCCTTCGCGAATGGCGACGTCTGCCTCCCTTTGCCCTAATGGAGAGACAACGTCTTTAAGCCCGGCATACTCGCATAGATCGGCCGCGCGTTGCGGCCGACGGTTATACACTCCCACCAGGCGCATACCCGGTGTGGTGTTCACGATGTGGTTCGCGAGCCCATGGGACATGAAGCCCGCTCCGATGAGAGCTACCCGGATCGGCCGGCCCTCTTTCTCCCGCGCTTGTAACGCTGTATCAACGATGATCATCTTGAATTCCTCGGATCAAATCTGTTCGTGCCATTACGAGGCACTGCCAACCGCTTCCATCGGTTGCAGGCGCATTCCTTGTTTAATTTCTGATTCTTGTTCATCCAGCAATTTCCACTGCTCGTCCTTTTCAGAAATCACGGAAACGGGTAGCGGCCATGGCAGCGCTAACCGGGGGTCGTTGTAGAACAACCCGCCTTCGGATCCGGGAGCGTAGAACTCGCCGACTTGATAGCTCGTTTCTGTGTTGTCTCTCAACACCTGATAGCCATGGGCGAAACGCTCCGGTACATACAAAGCCCGGCTGTTGCTCTTCGTTCAACTCAACTGCTATGTGCTGCAGGTAGGTTGGACTCTCCGGGCGTAGATCCACGATGATGTCAAGAATCGCGCCCCGCGTGCAACGCACCAATTTCGTTTCCGCCACCGGCGGTACCTGGAAATGCATTCCGCGCATCGTACCGCGCTTCTTATTAAATGCGATGTTGGCCTGTGCAATCATCGGCTTCAGGCCATGAGCCTCGAACTCATGCTGACAGAAAGCCCGAGCGAAGAAGCCCCGGGAATCCTCCCGCCGTTCGATGTCAATGATGAACGCACCCTTTAGTTTGGTTTCCGTAAAGATCATTGGGTAAACCCTCCCTTTCTCACTCTTCAGTTTCTAGCGAACTCCAGCCGGTTCCATGGTTCTGTCCGACGTCCAATGCAGGAAATTGTCGACCCGTCCAGCTTTCAGGAGACGCTCGATGTTGTTGATCCGGAAGTAGCGGCCACTCTCCACTTCCTCGCGAGTAAGTCCGGCGGCTCGATACGCGTCGTACAGCTCTTGAGCGCCTGTGCGGGCGGTCCACCGCGGAGAGAAGGCCGGCAGCACGCGCTTGATTTTTTCGCAAGTCACGCGATAACAGCGTTTATCGGGTCCGCCACCGGGAGCGTACTCCACATGGCAACCGGGTACGATTTCAGCCACGATGTCCGCTAGCTCGCGGATCCGGTAATTCTCTTCGGTGCCGCCGACATTGAAAGTCTCGTTGTGAATCAGCTCGCGCGGTGCCTCGAGTGCAGCGACCGCAGCAGCGATAATGTCACGAATGTGTGTGATAGGCCGCCAGGGCGTACCGTCGCTTTTGATAAGAATGCGACCGGTCGTAAAGGCCGAGGCCACGAGGTCGTTCAGAACGATATCAAGCCGCAGCCGCGGAGATACACCATAGGCGGTCGCATTTCGCATGTATGTGGGGCTAAAATTGTCGTCTGCCAATAGGCGGATATCGCGTTCAGCAAGAACCTTTGATTCGCCATAGGGAGTGACTGGGTTGAGGGGCGCATTTTCGTCGAGAAAAGCGTCGCCCGCTGCACCGTAGGTGCTGCATGAAGATGAGAAGACAAAGCGCTTCACGCCGGCTTGTTTCGCTAACTCTGCCAGCTTCACTGACGCGAGATGGTTTATGTCATAGGTGAGCTGTGGGTTGAGATTCCCCAATGGATCGTTCGAGAGCGCGGCCAGATGTACAACGCCGTCGAAACCCTCCAGGTCGGCCCGGGTGAGATCGCGGAGATCCTTGCGTATTTCCGGAATCGCCGGAAGCTCATCTCCGAAGTCACAGCCAGCAAAAAGGTCGCTGTCCAGGCCGCTAACTTCATGGCCGGCCGAAGCTAGAATAGGGGCCGCCACAGCGCCGATGTAACCTTTATGACCAGTCAGCAGAACTTTCATGTTATTCCTCTTTCGGATAAACGTTGTAACTGTGCTCGCGGGGGCGCTCGCTGGAAACGAAGGGAAGTATCTCCTCTTGCTCTGCCGGAAGGTTGCGCGACCGGACTAAATAAAGGGCCCTTGGGGAGTGTAAAAGGTACGATTGGCAACCAATCTTCACACAGACCTCTTGTAGTCGCAAGGGTCAAGCGTCACTTTTGGGACACAACCAGTCTGAGTGGCAGTCACTGTGGGCGGGACGATCCCAGACTCGCGACTCTTGCCTTGATTTCCGCCTGGCGATCGCTGCCTTGACTTGCGCACCGCCTGACACACTATCACTCCTATCGCCGTTCCAAGCGTGTTCGTTATCACGTCCGTTGCATCGGAAAAGCGCGTGGGTAAAAACGTCTGCAACACTTCAATCCCGAGACTCACTAACAGTCCGAGAATGACCGTGATGGCTCCCGGATGCCGGACCCGGGTCAACGAAAGATAGACACAAACACACAACCCGAAAGGAACAAACCCTGCGATATTCACGGCGACATCCTGCCAGTAACGCCAATTCGTGTGGTATCGCCTCCAGGGCGATCTAAGAAACGGCGGGTGCAAAATAAAATAATGTGCCGGGATAGCCAGAGCTGTCAGATCTGCCGGATCAAGTCGATTGTGCACGACCGCTCCACCACGTTCATCGAATAGATACAACGCGTCGGCGCTTTTCTCTGCCGAGACTATTCCTTTCTCCTTTGCCGTCCAACTCGCGTAGTGGGCGGCAATTTCCGAAGCTGTGAGCTCCCGCTGATGGATCGCAAGTCCGCGGATTGTGCCCGACCAACTATCGTTGCTAAAGGGAGAGTTGGCGAGCACGACGCGGCCGGTTAAGTCGTTCCACGTTCGTGACAGGGGCGACTCTTTAGCAAAAGCCCCATTCACGTAAGCCGACGTTCCCTGACTGTCCAGGCAAACTGTCACGAACACCGGCGTGTTCTGCCGCAACACACCGTCGACTATGAAGAATGCGGTTCGGGGGATACCCTGGGGGTCGACATTATTTCTGCGAATGACCAGCGCATCCCGCACTTGATGCAGCGAGAGCGGTTCTCCTGGATGAGCCGAGTCATCAAAAGCAAGAATTGTGCCTCTTGCCTCCGTGTGGCCGGGCTCCAACCAGATTTCTAACGTTGCCGCGGCATTGGTCAGACTTCTTGCCTGGATAGCTCCTAAACTGACGGCACTTCCCTGACGCCGAAACTCCAACCCGTCTCTATCCCTGAGCCAGTGCACCTCGTTGGCGGGAACGTGAAAGGGCCACAACCCGGCGGTCAGTATAATCCCCAACATACACAGGCATCCGGCACCTATCAGCATCTTGTGGGCCGTATGCTGCTTCGGATCCATTGCGCTAGCGGGATCCGTTATGGGCATAGATAAAGTCCCGCTCCGCCTTCAGCGATTGATCGAATCGCTCTTCTGGTTCGTAGACGACCACGTCGCTCCCCCTGCTTGAGAAAGTGAACGGGACACACAATAACTTCTTCAAACGCATCCTCAGCTCTTGCCGTCGTTCCGGTGGGACGAAGAACAGCATAAAACCGCCATTGCCAGCGCCGAGTAGCTTGCCGCCCAGAGCGCCAGCGCTGAGCCCGGCCTCATAGATCTCATCTATGTGTGGATTTGAGATTTTCTGTGCGAGTGTTCGCTTTATCTGCCAGTTTTGGTGCAGCAGGCGACCGAATTCGTGGAGCGATCGGTTGGGATTTGTAACAATCGCCTCAGCTTCGTCGACCAACTGAAGCATCGTTTCCAGTTCAACCTTCTTCTGCGGCATCATCTTTAGTTGCTCCTGAGCAACTTCTGAGGCGATTCTGGAAAACCCTGTGAAGTAAAGGGCCAGGTGTTGCTCCAGCTCCGCTACCCTATCTGGTGAAGCAAAGATGCGCTTTACGCCGATGGAGCCATCGGTGGCGAAATTGATTCGGTTGAAACCACCATACGCAGCGCTCACCTGGTCTTGCGCGCCAACAGCCTCTCGGAGCAATTCCTGTTCGACAAATATAGCTTCGGAGGCAAGAGTGCGCTTATCCCGCATCTGATTTTTGAGCGCATGAAGGGCCAGGAGGAGGCCCACGGTAAACGCGGAACTGGTGCCCAGCCCAGTGCGAGCTGGCAGGTCCGCCACATGCTGAATTTCCACTCCCTCGTCGATACCTAGGAATTGCAGGCACCCACGAACCGAAGGATGCTGAATGGAGTCGTTGCTGCTGACGTTTTCAACGGTTGAATAGGAGATGCGGCTGTGGTGCTCGAAAAAGGGCGGCAGCCAACGGCAAGTAATATAGCAGCTCTTGTTGATGGTAGTGGAGAGTACTGAACCACCAAACTCCCGGTACCACGCAGGATAGTCGGTGCCACCACCGAAGAAGGAGACGCGAAGCGGCGTGCTGGTTATTACCATCTGTGTGACCTACTTTGTTTGTGAAATCGCGAGAGCATTCCAGGGAGAGGTGTTACGGGTTTATTTAGAAATTGTTAACTCTGGTCAGTTGCCTTGCGTCAACAGTTGAGCGTACACACTGCAGGTTTTTTCGCTCACAACTTCCCAGGAATTGCGCCCTCGAGCGAAGGACCTGATCTCGGACCGTCGCCGATCCAGAGTCTTGAACAGATCGCTCGAAAAATAGGTTCCGATCGCTTTGGCGAGGTCGGTTGCGTCACACGGCCGGCATATGTAGCCCGTCTCCCCTTCGATGATGTCATCGCGGAGCGATCCAACATCGGTTGCGATCACAGGCAGTCCGAAGTTGTAGGCCAGGAAGAGGACTCCGCTCTGGAACACCTGGGTATAGGGCAGAACTACGACGTCAGCAGCCTTGAAATATACTTCGGTCTCTTCGTCCGCGATAAATCTAATGTCCTGGATCACCTGTTCGCTCATCTGCTCGCGGTCGATTGTCTGCTGAATTTCCCGCCAATATTGAATGGCTTCCTTTTTGGGTTCTCCGGCGATTATCAACCGATACGCTTTATCCTGGAGGGCGACTTCCTTGAATGCTGCTACGAGATATTCGAGTCCCTTGTAGGGACGAATGCCTCCAAAAAAGAGGATCGTCTTTTCTGAACGATTAACCCCAACCCTCGATTTGGCCTCTAGAGAAGTGAGTTTCGTGTCCGGCACGGAGTTGTTGATACCGAAAGGAATAACACTCACGTTCTGTTCGCCGACCCCGAACGCCTTACACAGTTCATCTCTCATTCTGTCAGTATGGACAAAGATGTGGTCAACAAGGCGATATTGGACCTTAAGCGACAAGCGATTAAATACGGACTCGTTACCGTCTCTTTCTGCTGAGTTCACGTTGTGCGCAGTAAAGACGATGCTCTTCCCCAGGATCTTGAAGTACAGCATGAGAAGAGTTCGATCGAACAGTTGGCACTTGTAATTCCAAAGAATATGGAAAACCCTTGGCCTTGCCGTTGCCGCGTAGTGAATAATCCGTCGGTAGGAAACCAGGTACCGTAAGAGTTTCTTCCTCAAACCGACCTTCTGCCGCTGATCTCCGTACGTTGCGATAAAGTTCAAGTTGGAAAATGTGTGCAACTCAGGACTATCAAGTTCCGTTGCGCCGAGCACATCCAGGAGTACGCCCTTCGAAGCGAGCGCCATACTCAGTCCAAATGCATAAGGCCTATCCATGCCTCCAGTCAGCAACGCGACTTCAACTTCAGACCCTGGTGCACTCCTTTCATTCTGTCTGACCATTTCAACGGTGGCGTTCTGCAATCCGGAATCCATGATGAGGCCGCTCACACCTATGGTTAAACAGTAACGCTTCTCTGTTCCTGAAATATCGTTTCCTCTACCAATTCGCAAATGATGTGGCCCAGCAAAATGTGGCACTCCTGAATACGCGGTGTTTCGTTCGACGGGGCGCAAAGGCAATAATCTACTGTGTCCTTGAGTTTTCCACCGCTACAACCAGTTAATGCAATCGTATGTAAACCCAACTTTCTCGAGGCCGACACACCGCAAAGCACGTTGGTTGAATTGCCGCTCGTCGAGATACCGATGGCGACGTCACCCTTTCGGCCCAGAGCTTCAACCTGGCGTGAGAACACGAGATCGAAGCCATAGTCATTCCCAATGGCCGTTACACAGGATGTATTGACCGACAAGGCCAGTGCCGGCAGCGCCGGGCGGTCAAAGGCAAACCTGCCAACAAATTCTGCAGCGATATGCTGGGCATCGGCTGCGCTGCCGCCGTTGCCGAACGCGAGTATCTTGCCGCCCTGCCTCAAGGAGCGAACAATCACATCGCTAACCTCGGCTACGGTGGAAACCAGCGAATCATTCTGCAGTAGCATCTGCTTGGCGGTGATCGAGGCTTCAATCAGCGCCCTGATGCGCGCTTCAAAATCATTGCTTTCTTTCACATCTTCTCCCAAGGGACGCCGTCTCGAAACTGATGCCAAGCGAGCGGCGGCGCTAGGCACGGTTCAGTTCTACTGCAAGGCCGCGGTAGCGAGACTGTCGCACATCTTCCTGGCTCGCTCATAGTCATCGGGAGTACCAATGTCGATGAACAGTCCCCGTTGCTCAACCGCATATACCCCTTGTTGCATGAGCCGGGGAAAGACATCGCGTTCCAGGCTTGCCGGCCCCTCTGCAATTTGCGCGAGGACCGCATTGCTAAAAACATATACGCCTGCGTTGATGATTCCCGAAGTGTTCTTGCCGGTCTTTTCTGCAAATCCCAGAAGGCGCCCGTTTGCTCCCAGGCGCACAGCTCCGTAACGGCCTGCATCCTGTACCGGCACGACCCCCATCGTGGCTAAACCGCCATGCTTCCGATGACAGGCAAGCAACTCGTTGAAATCAATTTCCACAAAGGAGTCTCCGTTCAGAACTAGAAACTCGGACTCGTGCTGCAGATGATGCTGCGCCAGCTTGAGCGCGCCTGCAGTACCCAGAGGAACCGCTTCCCTGGAGTATTCGATCGTGCCCCCTAAATCACTGCCATCGCCGAAGACACTTTCAATTTCTTCTGCCATATAACCCGTGCACATTACTAAATGGCGGATTCCCTGCTTGCCTAGTTGCCGTACCAGTAGTTCGAGAAAAGGCTTGTCGCCTACCGATGCCAGCGGTTTAGGCAATGACGGCACCACGGACCTTAGCCGCGTACCCAGGCCCCCCACCAGGAGAACAGCCTTCATCGCTTGCACCAACGTTTATCCAGAACCAGGACCATCAAACTCCCCACTCCATCCTATGACGTCGTTTCCCAGTGTTCCAGCATTGCCGTCAGGGTGTCTTCCAGCGTTCGCAGGGGTTTCCATCCGGTGTCTCGGCGGATCTTTTTCGTGTCCCCAAAAATGATCTTTTCGTCGGAAGGCCGGATCAGTCGCTTAGCTTCCCGGACCTCCGCCCTTACGCCTGACAAGCGTATCGCCGTCCGAAGCATCTCCCCGATCGCCCAGGTCTTCGTCGCGCACAGATTGTAGGCCTCGCCACGTTTCCCCTTGAGAGCCGCCAGATAAAATCCCCGGACGGTATCATGCACATCCAGGAATGCGCGTAGCGGCTTCAGGTTTCCTACTTCAATCACCGGCTTCTGCAGACCCTTCTTTATGCGCGCGATTTGGCGCACGAAATCCGACGGTGCGTCGTTGGTTTTGCCAGGTCCCGTCGTATTAAACAGCCGAATATT